>NZ_CP030286.1:4714412-4823665 GCF_003287915.1 Streptomyces sp. ICC4
AGATGGGTATAGGAGACAGCGCCCACCCCACATGGCGTGAAGCTATAGGGTCGGCTCTTCGCCGGTGCCACCGTTGCCCAGCCCCGACGTCGTGGCGGGCAACACAGTGGTGAGCAGCGGTGGCCGGGCGGGCTCGACCAGCCCGTCCCGGCCCCGCGGCCGCCGGTTCACCTCCCACACAGCACCAACCGGCCGCCTCGGCCCGCCCCGCGACGGCCCGCGAAAGGGAACACCGTGCACGCATCCAGACGCAGGCTCATATCCGTGGTGGCGATGTCCGTCACCCTGCTCGCCGGCTCGGCCACCACCTCGGTGGCGCTGGCCGCCGCGGATCCCGCCCCGGCCGCAGCCGCCGCCACCGTGACCGCACCGGTGGAGAACCTCATCGTCGGGTACAAGGCTTCCGCCGCCGAGGCCAGTTCCAACACCGCGGCCGCCACCGACGCCGCCGCCAAGGGCAAGAAGGCCTCGAAGAAGGCGAAGTTCGAGCGCCGCCTCGGTACCGGCGCCGCCCTCGTCAACCTCGGCGGTGCGACCGCCCCGGCCGACGCGGCCGCCGTCATGGCGCAGTTCCGCGCCGACCCCGACGTCGCCTACGTCGAGCCGGACTCCCGTGCGTACGCCCTGGCCGTCGCCCCCAACGACACCGAGTACGCCAAGCAGTGGGACCTCTTCGAGTCCACCGCCGGCATGAACGTCCAGACCGCCTGGGACAAGGCCACCGGCTCCGGCGTCACCGTGGCCGTGATCGACACCGGTTACGTCGCCCACACCGACGTGGCTCCGAACATCGTCTCGGGCTACGACTTCATCTCCAGCTCCAGCGCCGCCCGCGACGGCGGCGGCCGCGACGCCAACCCGGCCGACGAGGGCGACTGGAGCGCGGCCGGCGAGTGCGGCACCGGCTCCCTGGCCAGCGGCTCCTCCTGGCACGGCACCCACGTGGCCGGCACCATCGCGGCCGCCACCAACAACTCCAAGGGCGTCGCGGGCATCGCGTACAACGCGAAGATCCAGCCCGTGCGCGTCCTCGGCAAGTGCGGCGGCGCCACCTCGGACATCGTCGACGCCATCACCTGGGCCTCCGGCGGCTCCGTCCCGGGCGTCCCGGCGAACGCCACCCCCGCCAAGGTCATCAACATGTCCCTCGGTGGCTCGGGCGCCTGCACCAGCAGCTACCAGAACGCCATCAACGCGGCCGTCGGCCGCGGCACGACCGTCGTCGTGGCGGCGGGCAACAGCAACGCCGACGCCGCCGGCTTCACCCCGGCCAGCTGCGCCAACGTGATCAACGTGGCCTCCAGCAACCGCGCCGGAAGCCGCTCGTACTACTCCAACTACGGCTCGATCATCGACATCGCCGCCCCGGGCGGTGAGACCCGCCGCGCCACCGACACGCCCGGCACCGTCACCACCCCCGAGAACGCGATCCTCTCCACCCTGAACACCGGCACCACCACCCCCGGCGCCGAGAGCTACAAGCCCTACCAGGGCACCAGCATGGCCGCCCCGCACATCGCGGGCCTCGCCGCGCTCCTCGTCTCCGCCAAGTCCTCGCTGACCCCGGCGCAGATCGAGTCGGCGATCAAGGCGAACGCCCGTCCGCTGGCCGGCACCTGCACCGGCGGCTGCGGCGCCGGTCTCGCCGACGCGGCCGCGACCGTCACGGCCGTGACCTCCACGCCCCCCACTCCGGGCTTCGAGAACGGCACGGACTTCGCCATCGGCGACAACACCACCGTGGAGAGCCCGATCACCGTCAGCGGGGTCGCGGGCAACGCCCCGGCCGCCCTCAAGGTCGGCGTGACCATCGCCCACACCTACATCGGTGACCTCAAGGTCGACCTGGTCGCCCCCGACGGCACCGTCTACACGGTCCACAACCGCGCCGGCGGCGGCACCGACAACATCAACCAGACCTACACCGTCAACGCCTCCTCCGAGGTGGCGAACGGCACCTGGAAGCTGCGCGTCAACGACAACGCCGGCGGCGACACCGGCAAGATCGACTCCTGGAGCCTCGGCTTCTGAGCCGTGACCCCGCGACGCCCCAACGCGTACTGACGGGGCGATAGTACGGACCAACAAAGCCCGTCGGACCTGCTGATACACCGCGTATCGGCAGGTCCGACGGGTTTTCCTGCCGCGTGACTGATTTCTGCGTCACAATCCGGGCCCGCCGGGCATCCGACCTCGTATTGTCGCGTCTCACAGGAAGGGCACAGGACGGCGAACCGAGAGGCTGGTGGCTGTGCGTGGTGGCGGCTACGGGGAACGCTGACACGACCGTCGGACACGGAGAACTGATCAAGGCGGTGGACCGCGCGCTGACCACGCACGGACGCGCCCTGCTCACCGGACCCGCCGGCGCGGGCAAGTCCGAGGTGCTGCGCGCCCTCACCGAAGCCGCCTCGCTGCGCCACGAGACCGTGCTGCACCTCGCCCCCGAGGCCACCGACCGCTGGATACCCGAAGCCTCCGCCGCCGCCCTGCTGGCCTCCGTCCCCGCCCTCGCGCTGGAACGGCTCTCCGGACCCCAGCGCACCGCCATCGCCCTCCTGCGCCGAGAGACCGACGCGCCCCGCGCCGGCCGCGACCACGTCGCCCTGCGGCTCGCCGTCGTCGAGGTGCTGCGCACCCTCGCCGCCCGCGGCCCCGTCCTCCTCGCGCTCGACAACGCCCAGTGGCTCGACGCCGAGAGCACCGACCTGCTGCGGTTCGCGCTGCGCCTGACCCCGCCGCACGTACGGGTCCTGGTCGCCGAATGCGTCCAGGGCGGGGCCCCGCTCGCCGGACCCCTCTGCGGACCGGACACCCCGCAGGTACGGGTGCCCCCGCTCGGCACCGACGAGATCGCCGAACTGCTCGTGCGCCGCGGCCTCCCGGCCCGCCTCGCCGGCCGCATCCACCAGGCCAGCGGAGGCAACCCGCGCCTGGCCCTCGCACTCGGCCACTCCCTCGCCGAAGCCGCCGGGGCCCGGGACGGCAGCGCCCACCACGCCGACCCGCTGCCCGTCTCCGGCCAGGCCCGCGAGGTGGCCCGCCGGCTCCTCGGGGTCCTGCCCGCCCAGGCCCGCCGCACCCTGCTCCTCGCCGCCCTCGCCGCGCGCCCCACCACCGCGCTGCTGCGCCGGGCCGGCCGCCCGGGCGCGGAGGCCGAACTCGCCCTGGCCGAACGCGCGGCTCTGGTCACCGTGGAAGAGGACGGCGCGGTCCGCTTCACGGCCGGCGCCCTGCCGACCGCGCTCGCCGCCGACGCCGGCTGGCCCGAGCGCGCCGCCGGCCACGCCGCGCTGGCCGACGCCGTGGACGACCCCGTCCAGGCCGTACGCCACCGGGCGCTGGCCGTGGACACCCCCGACCAGTGGCTCGCCGCCGAGATCACCGAAGCCGCCGCCTCCTGCCGGCGCCGCGGCCAGCGCGCGCTCGCCGCCGAGCTCGGCCTCCTCGCCGCCGAGCGCACCCCCTCCCACCTGCCCGGAGAGGAGCTCGCCCGGCTGGTCGCCGCCGCCGAGGACGCCGGGTGGGCCGGCCGCGCCGACCTGGCCCGGCGCGCCAGCCGCGCCGTGCTCGCCCGCGACGCCTCGCCCGGGGACCGGGTCCGCGCCCGCCTCGCCGTCATCGACGCGGCGGGCCAGGACCTCGCCGCCCTCGACGAGACCTTCGCCCACGCCACGGCCGACGCCGAGGGCGATCCCGCGCTCCAGGCGGCCGTCCGGCTGCGGCTCGCCTGGAAGCACAACCTCAGCGACGGCGACCCCGTCCGCTCCCGGGACACCGCCGCCCGGGCCGGCGTCCTGGCCCGCAGCGGGGGCGACCAGGTCGCCGAAGCGATGGCCCTGACCGTGCGGGCCCGGATGGGCCGCATCCTCGGGGACCCGGACGCCGAGGAGATCCTCGCCGAAGCGCTCGCCCTGCCCGCCCCCGAAGTGCCGCTCGGCATGCGCAACGCCCCGCAGTACCTCGCCGTGCGCCACGCCCTCTTCGACGACCGGCTCGCCGACGCCCGGCGCCAGCTGCTCGTCCTGCTGCCCGCCGTCCGGCGCACCGGCTCCGCCGAGGACGTCTTCGAGGTGCTGCGCAGCCTCACCGAGGTGGAACTGCGCGGGGGCAGGTGCGCGGCCGCCACCGCGCACGCCCGCGACGGCCTGGAACTGACCGTGGAGGCGGGCCTCTCGCCCGGACCCGCCTGGTACCTCGCCGCGCTCGCGGAGGCGATGGGCGGCGGCTTCCCGCGCGCCGCCGGATACGCCCGGCGGGGCATCCAGGCATCCGAGGAGGAGCACGACCAGGTCTTCCTCTCCCGCGGCCTGTACGTGCTCGGCCTCGTCGAACTGGCCACGGGCGAGGCCGCGAAGGCCGTGGCCACCCTGCGCCGCGTCGCCGAACTGGAGGCGGCCCAGCAGGTGGTGGACCCCTCGGTCCTGCGCTGGCACGGGGAGCTCGCCGAGGCCCTGGTCGCCGCCGACGCCCCCGACGAGGCCGCCGACCTGCAGGCCCGGGTCCGTACGACGGCCCTCCCGCTCGGCCGCACCAGCGTGATCGCCGCCCTGGACCGGGCCCGCGGCCTGTGCCTGTCCGCGCACGGCGACGCCGAGGCGGCGGTGGCCCTGCTGGAGGACACCACCGAGCGCTTCGCGCTCCTCGGGCTCCCGCTGGAGCGGGCCCGCACCCTGCTCGCGCTCGCCCGCGTGGAACGCCGCCGCCGCCGACGCGCACCCGCCCGCGCCGCGCTCCAGGCCGCGGCCGAGGCCTTCGCGGCGGCCGGCGCCACTCCCTGGAGCGAGCTCGCGCGCGAGCCCTCCGCCGGCGAGGGCGGCGGCCCCGACGGCGCGCGCGCCCTGGCCGCGCTGACGGAGGCGGAGACCCGCCTCGCGCTGCTCGTGGCCGAGGGCGCCAGCAACCAGGAGGCCGCCGCGAAGCTCTTCGTCCGTGTGAAGACGGTGGAGGCCCGCCTGACCCGGATCTACCAGAAGCTGGACGTCCGCTCCAGGGCCCAGCTGGCCACCACACTGCGTACGCGCTGAGGTCCGGGATCAGCAGGTCAGGTTGTTGCCCGGGGTCACGCCCAGGAGCTGGGTGAAGCTCTGGTAGGTGTTCACCCGGCTCTGGACTTGGGCGGGGTTGCCGCCGTTGCACTCCAGGGCGCCGTTGATGGAGCGGATGGTCTCGCCGAAGCCCGCGCCGTTGACCATGGCCGCGTGGGCCGTCATCGTGCCCGGGCCGTTCTGGGTGTTCCAGTACCAGAGCGCGGTCTTCATGGCGACCGCCAGGTCCTGCTCGACGAGGTAGGGGTTGGCGAGGAGGTTGATGCCGAGGGCGTCCCCGGCCGCCTTGTAATTGAAGTTCCAGCTCAGCTGGATGGGACCGCGCCCGTAGTAGGCGGCCTGCCCGGCCGGACAGCCGTACGGCTGGTTCGTGTCGCAGTAGTGCGGGTAGTTCGCGGTGTTCTGCTCGACGATGTGGACGAGTCCGCCCGTCTCGTGCGAGGCGTTGGCCAGGAAGGCGGCCGCCTCGCGCCGCTTGACGGTGTCGTCACCGGTGGTGGCGAAGCCGGGGTACGCCGACAGCGCCGCGACCAGGCCGTTGTAGGTGTAGAAGGGGTTCCGGTTCGGGAACATTCGGTTGAACTGGGCCTCGCTGACCACGAATCCGGAGGGGTTGGGTGTGTCCGGGTCCGGGTCGGGGGTCTGGCCGCCGCCGCAGGCGCCCTGGTCGGACCAGACGCCCCACTGGCCCGTGGTGCCCGGAGTCTCGTTCTGGGTCCACCACTTGGCCAGCCAGTTGTGGCCGCCGTACGAGGCGTTCATCCCGTTGGTGTAGACGGCCGAGGGGGCCCACGCGCCGACGCAGGCAGGAGCCGCCGCGGCGGGGGAGGCGGGCAGGGCGATCGCGAGGCCGAGGGCGGCGGCAGTGGCGGCGGCCAGGGAGAGGGCGCGGCGGCGCAGGGTGCGCATCACGGAAGTGCTCCTTCAGTGGGGGGAGTTGTCGTGGGGGACAACTACCGCCACTGAACCGAGGATGGTCTGGACCTGTCAAGGTCTAGACCAAAACGAAGCGCCGGTGCCGACCCCCGGAGGGGTGTGGCACCGGCGCTTCGCGGTGGATCAGCTGCCGGCGGAGAGGTTGCCGGAGAGGACCGGGATGTTGTCGAGGATGTGCGAGGCCGAGTCGTCGCCCTTGGCCTGGGTGGAGTTCTCGGCGCACTGCTGGTTCTGCGGGTTGGCGAGGACGTTGATGTCCTGGACGCCGACGTTGACCAGGGCCAGGATCGACTGGGCGTTGACCTTCGCGGGCAGGCCGACACAGAGCTTGTTGAGCGAGCCCTGGATGGCGGACATCTGCGGGCTCATCGCGCCGCTGGTCTCCTGGTTGCCGTAGATCTGCGCGGCACCGTTGCCGTTGACCGTGTTGACGCCGTTGTCGTTGCCGATCGCCATCGCCGGGGAGGCTACGGCGGCACCGGCACCCAGAACGGCTGCGGTGGCGGCTGCGGTGGCCATGAACTTCTTGAGCATGTGGGGGATCCTTCTTCTGTCGCACTGTCGCATGAGATAGCTGCCCTCGGCGGGACGAGCTGCTCAACTGCCGTGGACACCAGGGGTTATCACCCGTCACCCGACTGGCGGAACAGTCCACCCCGCAAGGGGCGGCCGACGTCGGCCGATTGACCCAAAGCCGCCCGTCGGCGGATCCCACTCCCCGTGCTGAACCCCGTACGCGGAAGCCGTGCGCGACCCGGCGTGCGATTGCGTGCGCGGACCCGGCTGTGAGCCCGGTCCGCGAACCCCCTGCTCGCCGCCCCCGACCGGATCCGGACCAGATCCTGGTCCCTGACCCCGTCGAGGCCGGCCGGCGCGGTGTCGCGTCGCCGCGACCGCGCCTCGGTCAGCCGGTCTTGCGGCGGACCTTCTTGTTCTTGCCGCCGGGGCCGTTGCCGCCGGAACCCTGGATCTTCGCCCGGCTCTGGTGTGCCTGCTGAGACTGGGCATTCGCGGCGTTCCGCTCCAGGGCCTCCTTGAACTTGCGCTTGGCTTCCTCGGCCGGCGACTCGTTCTTGGGGGTGTCTGTTTCTTCTGCCATGTGTCCTCCTGGAATGTCTGAAGCCGTAGCAGTCTGTCAGGTGACGTTTCCCCTGGCCAGCGCGTTCCGGCCGGGCGGGTTCAGGCGTCCTTCTCCAGGGTCGGTCGCAGCCGCTCCAAAAGTGCGTAGAGCGTCGCGCTCTCGGCGTCGTCCAAGGCGTCCAGCGCGCCGTGCGTGGCCTGCATCTCCTCGCGCACCCGGCGGATCACCTCGCGGCCGGCCTCGGTGGCCACCACGTTCTTGACCCGGCGGTCGGCGCGGTCGGGCTCGCGGCGCACCAGCTCACGGGCTTCCAGCCGGTCCACGATCCCGGTGACGTTCGAGGCGTCGCACACCAGCAGGGCGGCCAGGCCGCGCATGGGCAGCGGGCCGTTCAGCTGGGCGAGGACCTTGGCCTGGGTCGAGGTGAGGCCGTGGTGGGCGGCGGCCGCCGCGAAATCGCGCCACTGGGCCGTGCCGATCGCGGCGAGCAGCTCCAGGAGCTCCAGCTTGGTCGGGGCGGCGTGCGGGGTGGTGGCGCTCATACCGCGAGCGTACTCAAGGTGCTTCACATTATCAACCTTTTACTTGACCACCTTAACTATTGAGGTCTACCGTCTGCTGGAGTCGAAGTACTTGATGAAGTCAAACATCTGTGATCTGAAGCACTGAGAAGGTCTTCCCTGCCATGAGCACCACCCCCTCCGCCACCACGCAGGACGGCGGGCACCGGAACGAGACGGTCATCGTCTTCGCCCTGAGCCTCGCCGCCATGGTCGTGTCGATGATGCAGACGCTGCCCGTCCCGATCCTCGGGCTGATCCGCAGCGATCTCGGCACCACCACCGCCAACGTCAGCTGGGTGACCACCGCCACCCTGCTGTCCGCCGCCGTCTTCACCCCGCTGCTCGGCCGCTTCGGCGACCAGCACGGCAAGAAGCCGACCCTGGTGGCCGTACTGGGCGTCATGGTCGCGGGCTCCGTCCTCGCCGCACTGGCGTCCTCGCTGCCCCTGCTGATCCTCGGTCGCGTCCTGCAGGGCGCCGCCACCGCGATCTTCCCGCTGGCCCTGTCCGTCCTGCGCGAAGAGGTCCGCCCGCACAAGCTCCCCGGTGCGATGGCCCTGGTCAGCGGCACCCTCGCGTTCGGCAGCGGCATCGCGCTCGTCGCCACCGGCCTGCTGACCTCCGGAGCCGACGCCGACTACCGCAACGCCTTCTGGATGGCCACCGGCTTCGCGGTGCTCGCGCTGCTCGCCGTGGTCTTCCTGGTCCCGGCGACGAAGCACAAGACCGGCGGCCGCACGGACTTCCTCGGCGCGCTCACCCTGGGCATCGCCCTCCTTCTGCTCCTGCTGCCGATCTCCCAGGGCCACGAATGGGGCTGGGCCTCCGGCCGCACCCTGGGCAGCTTCGCCGGCGCCGCCGTCATGGCCGCCGTCTGGGTGCTGACCGAGCTCAAGGTCCGCGAGCCCCTCGTCGACATGAAGATGTTCGTCCACCGCCCGGTGCTCATGGCCAACCTGGCCGGCATCCTCGTCGGCTTCGGCATGTTCGCGAACTTCCTGGGCGTCTCCTACCTCGTCCAGATGCCCAAGGCCCTGACCGGCTACGGCTTCGACGCCTCCATCCTGCGCGCCTCCGTCGAGTTCCTGCTGCCCGGCGCGATCGTCTCGCTCCTGGCCTCCCCGATCGGCGGCCAGCTGGTCCGCCACCGCGGTCCGCGCGTCGCGCTGGCGATGGCCTCGGCCTTCGGCGCCGTCGGCTTCGGCTGGCTCGCGCTCGACCACGGCCACAGTGCCTCGGTCATCGGCGCCGGACTCATCGTCGGCGCCGCCGTGAGCTTCGGCTACGCGGCCATGCCCGCCGTCATCATGGCGAGCGTTCCGCACCACCAGAGCGGCATCGCCAACGGCATCAACTCCATCTCCCGCTCCACCGGCAGTGCGATCGGCAGCGCCATCGTCACCACCATCCTGGCCTCGAAGACGATCGAGCACCTGCCCGCGGGAGTGCCCGCGCTGCCGGCCGAATCCGGCTTCACCCTCACCTTCGCGATCGGTGCGGTGGCCTTCGGCCTGGTCGCCGTGATCAGTGGCATCGGCCTGCGCGGAGCGGGCGGCCCGCGGGCCGCCGCCGCGCAGGGCTCCCCGGCCGCGAAGGCCCCCGCGGCCTCCGCGCAGGCCGCCGGGTCCGCGGAGAAGGTGCCCGCGCGGGCGTCCGGGAACCCCGACGCCTGAGCCGTCGGCACCGCACCACACCACACAGCAACGCACCGACGAACGCCCCCGAGCCTGCGCCGCAGCCGCCCGGGGGCGTTCGCGCGTACCGGCCGGGCCGAGCACCCGGCCATGGCCTTCGGCCATGTCTCCTGGCAGACTCGGCCGGATGTCAGAGGAGCGGTGGCGGCGGCTGCGCGAGCAGCTCGAGGTCCGGGACGCGTCCCGCATCCGCGAACTGGTCGAAGCCGCCTTCGCCGAACCCCGGTTGCGCGCCCTGTCGCCGGGGACAGCGTCTACTGGCTCCGCTTCAGCAGCCGGCCCACTCCGCCGATCGTCTTCGCCGGCCTGCCGTCGGCCCGCGCGCTGGCGGGCGGACGCTACGAGGTGCGGACGTCCGACGGCCGACTGCGGGAGGCCGAGGGCACGGCCGGGGCCGTCGACCTGCTGGTCGCCGCGCTCCCGGCGGACGTCCCCGCCGCGTAGGGGACGGCCGCCGGATAGGCTCCTCCGGGTCCGGGAAGCGACTCCCGGACCTGGAAGAGGTGTCATGACCAGCGAAGCGGCGATCCGGATCCTGCGGGCGGCCGGCCGGCCGGCGGCCGGATGGAAGAACGGCGGGGGAGTCACCCGCGAGATCGCCGCCTGGCCCGAGGGCGCCGGGATGGACGATTTCGCGTGGCGGGCCAGCCTCGCCGAGGTCACGGCCGACGGACCCTTCTCCGTCTTCCCGGGCGTCGACCGCACGCTCACCCTGGCCGAGGGCGCCGGCATGGACCTGCGAGTCGCGGGCGTACGGCGCCTCGTGGACCGGCGGCTGGAGCCGCGGGAGTTCCCCGGGGACCAGCCGACCGACTGCCGGCTGCTGGGCGGCCCGGTGGTGAACTTCAACGTGATGTACCGCCGGGGCGCCGTGTCGGCCGCGACCGCCGTCGTACGGGGCGCCCTCGCGCTCACCGTCGGGCCCGGCGAGACGCTGCTGGTGGTGGCCCTGGAGGGATCCGCCGAGGTCGGGGGATCCGTCGAACTGGGCACGTACGACGCGGCTTTGGTGACGGGGCCGCGTGAGCTCGCGCTACGGAGCTCCGGGTGCGCGGCGGTGGTCCGGCTCGCCCCGGTCCCGGACCCGGACCCGGTCATGGGCAGGGGTCAGCCGGCGTAGGAGAGCACCCGCTCCACCAGGAGCCGGCGCCGAGGCATAGGCCGATATTGTCCGCGGACTGCGCGGCGGCGGCCTCGGAGCGGGGGAACGTCGCCTCCTCGAAGGCGGCGACGGCACTCCGCGGGTCACCGGAGCGGGACGCGAGGGCGGCGCCCTCTCCGGCGAACGGGGACATCAGGTGTGCGGCGTCGCCGATCAGGGTCGCGCCGGGAGCGGTGGCACCGACGGGCAGCGCGTGGACGGGGCGGCCGACGAAGCGGGTCGTCGCTGTGGGCCACGAGCGCCCGCAGCCGCTCGTCCCAGCCGGCGAACCGCTTCAGGACGGCCTCCTCCGCGGGCACGGACCCCGGCGGTCCACTCCTGGGTCCGCAGGGCGGCGTAGACGAGCAGGCCGGGGGTGAAGGTGGACGGCGCCGGCGGGTGGGTGCTCATGGTGGTGCTCCTCGGGTGGGCCGGTCAGTGGCGGCGGAGTCGGCGAACTCGGGGGTTCGGGGCGAGAGGTCGGGCGCCGTGGCCAGCCACCTTGGCGGGGGCGCCGCGGGGCAGCAGCCGAAGGGCCGGGAGGCAGGCCGCGGTGACGGCCACGACGGCGACGAGGCTGACGGCCATGGCGTGGTCAGGGGCGCCGGAGTGGAGGCAGACGGTGGTGATGACGGCGGAGCCGATGCCGTTGGCCATCTGCTGGACCGCAGTGAGCGAGCCGCCCGCGCTGCCGGCCGCCTCGGCGGAGATGACGCCGAGGGTGATGTCGAAGATGGCGCCGAAGCAGGCGCCCCTGCCGAGGCCGGCGATGAAGACGGCCGGGGCCATCGCCCAGCGGGTGAGGTCCGTGCCGCGGGTGAGGACGAGTGCCAGCAGCCAGCGGTCCGGGCGACACCGCCCTCGGACTGCTGCCGCTGACCCTCGGCATCATCACCTCGGCCGTGGCCGGCATGACCGGCCCCACCCGCGAGCTCGGCCGGACGCTCATCCTGGCCGACATGCTGCTCACCCTCGCCGGCGCGGCTGGCGTGCAGGGCCTGCCGCATGAACAGGGAGGTCACGTAGAGCAGGCCGCTGGTGACCGCGAAGTACAGCATGCCGACGAACAGGCCTGAGGTGAATCCCTTGTTCCGGAAGAGCGAGGGCTTGATGGGCGGTTCGGCGGCGGTGATCTGACGGCGTGCGTACAGGACGAGGAACAGCAGGCCGGCGGCGAGCGAGCCGAGCGCGGTCGCGCCCCAGCCGTGGGTGGAGCCCTCGGTCAGGCCGTAGATCAGGGCGAACAGGGTGAGACCGAGGAGGCTCGCGCCCGGTCCGTCCACGCTCAGGGAGCGGTCGCCGGCGTCGCGGGGGAGGAGCCGGGCGGCGGCGATGGTGCCGAGACGCCGAGGGCCAGGTTGATCAGGAAGACGGGGCGCCGGGACAGGCCCGCGAGGTCGGCGTCGATGAGGAACCCGGCGGGGATCGGGCCGCCGACGGTGGCAGCGCCGAGCGCGAGGCCTCCCTGGCCGAAGGGGTGCGCGGGCGGGCCGAAGGGGTGACGGTGCGGGGAGCCCTGCGGGCCCTCTTCGCCGGCCGGGGTCCTCGCCCCGGCGGCCGTGATCGCCGAGGAGGTCGGGTGCCCGGCCGACGACCTCTCGCTGCGGATCCTGGCCCGCTACGTCCTGGAGATCCCCGATCTCGCGGGCGCGCGGCGGGACCCGCGCCGACCCTGGACCTCGCCTTCGACCACCTGGAGCGCGGCTGGCCCGGGGTCTGATCCGGGGTCTGATCCGGGGTCTGATCCGGCTCCGGTCCGGGGTCTTCCCAACGCCCGTCCGTGTGCGGAGCGTTGACAAAGTCGTCATCTGCTAGAAACCTGTGCCGCGATGGCCGCATAACTGCGATCAGATCACTCAAAAACTAAAGAACGATCCGCAAGTTTGCGGCAGGCGTGTACGCGTGCCTGCTGAAGTCCCACGCTCGGCCCTCCCGCCCGGTGCATCGGCACCGGGCGGGCACAGGGCGGGTCCCCCCATGGAACAGAGGACAGCATGAGATGGAAGCAAGGCGGCCGGCTGCTGCTGGCCGGCACGGTGGTCGCGGGACTGGTGTCCGTCGGCCTCCTGCCCGTCACCTTCGCCGCCGCCGCGGGCGGACCCAACCTCGCCCTCGGCAAGGCGGTCACCGCGAGCGGATCCCTCGGCGGATACGGGGCCTCGGGAGTCAACGACGGCAACCAGGGCTCGTACTGGGAAGGGCCGTCGGGCACCTTCCCGACGTGGGTGCAGGTGGACCTCGGCAGTGGCGTCGCCGTCGACCAGGTGGTGCTGAAGCTGCCCGCCGGATGGGAGACGCGCACCGAGACGCTGACCGTGCAGGGCAGCACGGACGGGAACGCCTTCAGCACCCTGTCCGCCTCCGCGGGCCGGGTGTTCAACCCGTCCCAGTCCAACGCGGTGACCATCGGCTTCCCCGCCGCGACCGTGCGCTTCGTGCGGGTGAGCGTCACCGCCAACACGGGCTGGCAGGCCGCGCAGATATCCGAGCTCGAGGTGTACTCCGCCGACGGCAGCGGCGGTCCCGGCGACCCCGGCGATCCGGGCACGCCGCCCCCCGTCGGTGTGAACCTCGCCAAGGGCAAGCCGATCGAGGCCTCCTCCACCACCCAGTCCTTCGTCGCGGCCAACGCCAACGACGACAGCGTCACCAGCTACTGGGAGGCGGGCGGCCAGCAGTCCACGCTGACCGTGAAGCTCGGCTCCAACGCGGACGTCACCGGGATCGTCCTCAAGCTCAACCCCGACCCCGCCTGGTCCCACCGCACCCAGGGCTTCGAGGTCCTGGGCCGCGAGCAGTCCGCGACCGCCTTCACCACCCTGAAGGCCCGCGCCGACTACTCCTTCAGCCCCGGCGGCAACCAGAACACCGTGACCGTCCCCGTCACCGGCCGGCTCGCGGACGTGCAGCTGAAGTTCTCCGGCAACTCCGGGGCCGGCGGCGGTCAGGCCGCCGAGTTCCAGGTCATCGGCTCCGCCGCGCCGAACCCGGACCTGACGGTCCCGGACCTCTCCTGGTCCCCGGCCGCCCCCTCCGAGAGCGAGGCCGTCACCGTCAACGCCACCGTCCGCAACGCCGGTACGGTCGCCTCCCCGGCCACGTCCGTCAACGTCAGCCTCGAAGGTGCCGTCTCGGGCACGGCCCCGGTCGGCGCCCTCGCCGCAGGTGCTTCGACGACCGTGCCCGTCTCCGTCGGCAAGCGCCCGATGGGCAGCTACACCGTGTCCGCCGTCGTCGACCCGGCCGGTACCGTCGCCGAGCAGGACGACACCAACAACAGCCGCACCGCCGCCGCGAAGCTCGTCGTCGGCCAGGCTCCCGGCCCCGACCTGCAAGCCCTCTCCATCACGAGCAACCCGGCCAACCCGGCCGTGGGCGCCCCGGTCTCCTTCACCGTGGCCGTACACAACCGGGGCACCACCGGGGTGGGCGCGGGCACCGTCACCCGGCTGGCCGCGGGTACCACCACCCTGAACGGCCCCACCCCGGCGATCGCCGCCGGGGAGACCGTCAACGTGGCGATCAACGGCACCTGGACGGCGACCAGCGGCGGGGCCACCCTCACCGCCACCGCCGACGGGACGGGCCTCGTCGCCGAGACCAACGAGAACAACAACACCCACTCCCGTGCCGTGGTGGTCGGCCGCGGCGCCGCGCTCCCGTACACCGAGTACGAGGCGGAGGCCGGCAGCTACACCGGCACGCTGCTGCGGAGCGACGCCAAGCGCACCTTCGGGCACACCAACTTCGCCACCGAGTCCTCGGGCCGCGAGTCGGTGCGCCTGGGCTCGACCGGCCAGTACGTGCAGTTCACCTCGACCGTCCCGACCAACTCCATCGTGGTGCGCAACTCCGTCCCGGACGCGGCGAACGGCGGTGGCGCGGACGCCACCCTCAGCCTCTACATCAACGGCAGCTTCGCCCAGAAGCTGAACCTCTCCTCCCAGCACAGCTGGCTCTACGGCAGCACGGACAGCCCGGAAGGCCTGACCAACACCCCTGGCGCAGACGCCCGCAGGCTCTTCGACGAATCCCACGCCCTGCTCGCGCAGAGCTACCCGGTCGGCACCACCTTCCGCCTCCAGCGCGACGCGTCAGACACGGCCTCGTACTACGTCATCGACCTGATCGACCTGGAGCAGGTGGCCCCGGCGGCGGCCAAGCCCGCCGAGTGCACCTCGATCACCGACTACGGCGCGATCCCGAACGACGGCATCGACGACACGCTCGCCATCCAGCGGGCCGTGACCGCCGACCAGAACGGGCAGATCGCCTGCGTCTGGATCCCGCAGGGCCAGTGGCGCCAGGAGCAGAAGATCCTCACCGACGACCCGCTGAACCGGGGCCAGTTCAACCAGGTGGGCATCAGCAACGTCTCCATCCGCGGCGCGGGCATGTGGCACTCCCAGCTCCACACGCTGACCCAGCCGCAGAACGCGGGCGGCATCAACCACCCGCACGAGGGCAACTTCGGCTTCGAGATCGACGACAACACCCAGATCTCCGACATCGCCATCTTCGGTTCGGGCCGGATCCGCGGCGGCGACGGCAACGCCGAAGGCGGCGTGGGCCTCAACGGTCGCTTCGGCAAGAACACGAAGATCACCAACGTCTGGATCGAGCACGCCAACGTCGGTGTCTGGGTCGGCCGCGACTACGACAACATCCCGGCCCTGTGGGGTCCCGGCGACGGCATCGAGTTCACCGGCATGCGGATCCGCGACACGTACGCCGACGGCATCAACTTCGCCAACGGCACCCGCAACTCCACCGTCTTCAACTCGTCCTTCCGCACCACCGGTGACGACGCCCTCGCGGTGTGGTCCAGCAAGTACGTGAAGGACCAGTCGGTCGACATCGGCCACGACAACCACTTCCGCAACAACACCATCCAGCTTCCGTGGCGCGCCAACGGCATCGCGCTCTACGGCGGTTACGGCAACACCATCGAGAACAACCTGATCTACGACACCATGAACTACCCCGGCATCATGCTGGCGACCGACCACGACCCGCTGCCCTTCTCCGGGCAGACCCTGATCTCCGGCAACGGACTCTTCCGCACGGGCGGCGCCTTCTGGGGCGAGGCCCAGGAGTTCGGGGCGATCACGCTCTTCGCCGCCAACCTGCCCATCCCGGGCGTCACCATCCGCGACACCGACATCCACGACTCGACGTACGACGGGATCCAGTTCAAGACGGGCGGCGGCACCGTGCCCGACGTGAAGGTCACCAACGTGCACATCGAGAAGTCTAACAACGGGGCCGGAATCCGGGCCCACGGCGGGGCGCGCGGCAGCGCCACCCTGTCGAACGTCACCATCACGGGCTCGGCCGACGGGAACGTCCTGGTCGAACCCGGCTCGCAGTTCGTGATCAACGGCGGCTGACCGCGGGCAGGTTCAGCGCTTGCCGAGTTTGACCCACCTCGCCGTACCGGGGACACCCTTCGCGTCGAGGAGGAACAGCATGTAGTAGCCGGGCGGGGCGTCGGCCGAGGTGGCCGGCGCCCGCAGTCCGATCGTGCGGCCGCGGACGCCGGTCATCCGCAGCTCCAGATGGCGCTGGCTGGTGTTCACCGCGTGGGTGACGGTGGTCGGCGCCAGCAGAACGGCGCGCCGCACCCCGGCGGCCGTCGGGCTCTCGACGGAGAACTCCGCGCCGTGGGCGATCTCGCCCGCCGGGACCCGGTCGAGCACGGGCCGGGCGCCCCGGTGCAGGTAGGCGGGCTCGAAGATCTCGATCGAGCCGTCCATGCCGTCCTTGATGTCCGGGTCGTTGGCGATCTGCTGCAGCTCGTCTCCGGTGACCATGACCCGGCCGTCCGGCAGCACCAGGGCGTTGGAGTGGTAGCCCCGGGGCAGCCTCTGGGCCGGCCCCAGCCGCCACCGTCCGTCAGCGCCGCGCAGTTCGGTCTGCCGGTACTTGAGGTCGGCCTTCGGGTTGAACGGCCCGAATCCGTAGTTCCGGGTGTCCAGCGCCCCGTTGACCGTCAGCAGCGTGCCGTCCGGCAGGATCAGGGTGTCGTCCTGGGTCCGCCCGAAGGCGCGCGGCTCCTCCGTGGTCCAGCGGCCGCCCGCCCCGCCCGACAGCCGGTAGGTGTTCGCGTCGCGCGGGTCCCCGCCGAGCACCAGGACCGAGTCCGGGCCCCGGAATCCGGCCGGGAGCGGCACGGCGGAGCCGTAGCCCCGGAAGTCGGCGGGCCGTCGGGGCAGGTCCGTACGGGTCTGCGCGCGCGGGTCGAAGAGCCACTGCTGGTCGGCGTCGCGCCCCAGCCCGTAGATCATGCCGTCCCGCAGGGAGAGCAGGTGCGGGTAGTCGTTGCGGAACGGCGCGTCCGGCCGCAGCCGCTGCGAGGCGATGTCCAGCGGGATGTCGAAGGGCCGCCAGGGCACCGGCTGCCCGAGCGCGGGGAACCGCTCCACCACCGCAGTGGGCGTCCCCGTACCGCGCTCGGACTGGCCGGACATGATGATCTGCCTGCCGTCCGCGCCGGTCACCACCGAGGGGTACCAGCGGCCCACCGCCATGTCGCGGTTGCGGTACCAGCCCTCCGTCCACGGGTCGAAGACGAAGGACAGCTTCGCTCCGCTGCCGCCCTTGCCGCCCGTGTTGCCGCCGAACACCCCCAGCATCCCGTTGGGGAGGAAGGAGTGCCCGGCGCAGAAGAACGGCGCCGGGCGCGGTGCGTGCGTACCGTCGGGCATCAGCACGACGGGCGGCGTGACCTTCTTGAAGGCGCCGGCGCCGGTCCCCTTCGCGGGATCCCACAGGTAGGCGCGGCCCGCGTTCGTCGGCCCGATCCGGTCCGTGGGGCCGGTCTCCTTGGTGGGATCGGTCTCCACCCGGGAGAAGGAGAAGAGCAGCACCTTGCCCGTGGGCAGCTGGGCGACGTGCACGCCGAAGTCGGGGGAGGGGAAGTAGTCGGTGAACCGTCCCGAGACCGCCGCCTCGAAACCGGAGTTGGCCCGGCGCTGCGATGCGGCGAGCGACGCCAGGCTCCCGGTGCGCCGCGACTGCGGGTACTCCCCGGCCCCCTTGGCCGCGCTGCGCAGCTCCGTGTGCGCCCGCGCGTGGTCCGCGCCGACGACCGCGGCCTCGGCGCTGTCGCCCGCGCCCCCGGCATCGTGTCCGGGGGCTGCCGCGGCGGGCGTGGCCGCGAGGATCAGGGTGGAGACGATCGCGGCGGCGGACGATACGACGGACCGTTGCAGGCGGCGCATGGGACTCCTCGGCGCAGGCGGTTCCCGCGAGGCGCTCATAGTAGGAAATACCTGCGCGAATCCCTGGTGTGACGCGGGCGGAGCCCAGCCCGTGAGCCATTCGGCCGTGCCGTCCACACTGCTCGAAACGTTTCTGCGGTGAATGGGACCGGCCATCGGAGTGATGCCGCGCACCCGGTCACGGGTCGGCTCCCCGCGGACCGCTTCCATGGCCGGGTGATCAAAACACTGCGCACCGCGCTCGGCGCCGCCGCCGTGACGGGCAGCCTCCTCGTGCTCCTGCCCGCCTCCGCCGCCGGAGCCGCCGCCGGCCCCGGCACCTTCGCCGCGCCGGAGGACAGGGTGACCGTCGACGTCGCCACGGTCAACGGCTCGGGCTGCCGGCCGGGCAGCGCCACCGTCGCCGTGGCTGAGGACAACTCGGCCTTCACCGTCACCTACAGCGAGTACCTGGCCATGGCGGGCGGGACCAGCGCCCCGACCGACGCCCGCAAGAACTGCCTGCTCTCCCTGCTCGTACACGTCCCGCAGGGCTACACCTACGCCGTGGCGCAGGTCGACTACCGGGGATTCGGCAGCCTCCAGGAGGGCGCGATCGGCACCCAGAAGGCCAGCTACTACTTCCAGGGCATGAAGCAGACCGAGTACCGCACCCACAAGTTCCGCGGAAAGCTCGACGACAACTGGCAGGCGTCCGACACCACGGGCATCGAAGCCCTCGTCTTCGCCCCCTGCGGCGAGCAGCGCAACTTCAACATCAACACGGAGCTGCGCGCCGAGGTCGGGGCCTCGGACCCGGCCAAGACCAGCTACATGGCGCTCGACTCCACCGACGGCAGCATCAACAGCGTCTACCACTTCTCCTGGAAGAAGTGCCCGGCCCGCTGAACCGGCCCGGCGCCCCGCGGGCGGACCGCCGCGCGGGGCTCCGCCTTCAGGCGTCACGCACCGGGATCCACGGCGGCCCGCCACTCGGACGGCCCAACGGCCACCGGTCGCCTCGGCCCCGTCACCGCCCGGACGGTGCCGCTCTGAGCTGGGGGATCGCGGATTCCCCAGCATGCCGGGGAAGTTGCCCGCCGCTAGCGTCGGCAGCGTCCGGAGTCCTTGGTGATTCCGCGAGGGGGGTCCCGCCATCCGCCTGTGCGAGAGGCCGAGCCGATGCTGAAGGAAGCTCCGATAGCCCCGATAGCCAGCCTGCTCCGTGTGGAGAAGGGCGTGGCCGCCCCCGAGGAACTCGCCGCCATCGCGGTGGTGGTCGCCTGTTTCGCCCGCCGCAACAGCGCGGGAGCGGGGCAGGCACCCGCCGCGACCGCCCGCCGCCGGCGCCCCCCGCACCACGGCTCCGGCTGCTGGTCCGGCTGCTGGGCCTGCGGTTGACGGACCCGATGCCGACGGGCATCCCCCCAAGCGCCCCTGCCCCCGGCCCGCTTACGGGCCGGCGGCAGGGGGACCAACCGGTGGACAGGCCGGTGGTCCGGCCGGTCAGGACCGGCGCAGCACCTGGGACAGCGCCTCGGACAACGCGGCCTGCGGATCGGCCGGCGTGCCCTGCGAACGCCACGCGACGAACCCGTCCGGCCGCACCAGCACCGCGCCCGCGTCCGTCAGCCCGTGCACCTCGGTCCAGTCGACGTCCGCCTCCTGCACCAGATCGGCCCCCGGACCGGATCCGATCGCATAGGCGTCCAACTTCGCCGGCAGCCGCTCGGCCACCCGCTCGGCCGCCGCGCTCCAGGGCGTGCCCGCACCGCTGAGCAGCACGAACGAGCGCTCGTACAGATCCAGCGTGGAGACGCGTTCGCCGTCGGACCGGGTCAGCCACATGTGCGGGGCGCGCGTGCCGACATCACCCTTCATCCGCAGGCCCTCGGGGATGACCGGCCGGTCCGGGTCGGCGCCGACGACCGCGCCGCGCGGATACGCGTACGCCATCGCCGTCGTCAGGACCCCGCTGCCCGGTCCGCCGCCCATGGTCGGCGGCGGCGCGTACCCCGGGTGGCTGTGCTCCGCCGAGCGGGCCGAGGCGCGCTCGGCGGTCGCCCGGGCCACCGGCAGTCGCTCGGCCTCGTAGGTGTCGAGCAGCCCCGGGCCGGCCGACCCGTCGAGGACCGCCGCGATCTTCCAGGCCAGGTTGTGCGCGTCCTGGATGCCGGTGTTGGAGCCGAAGGCCCCGGTGGGGGACATCTCGTGGGCGGCGTCCCCGGCCAGGAACACCCGCCCGGACGAGTACCGCTCCGCCACCCGTTCGGCCGCGTGCCAGGGAGCCTTCCCGCCGACCTCCACGTCCAGGTCCGGTACGCCGATCGCGGCCCGGATCTGCTCGACGCAGCGCTCCTCGGTGAAGTCCTCCAGGGTCTCGCCCCGGTCCGGGTGCCACGGAAGGTGGAAGACCCACTGCGTGTCGTTGTCCACCGGCAGCAGGGCCCCGTCCGCGCCCGGCTTCATCAGGTAGCAGACGATGAAGCGCAGGTCGCCCAGCACCTCGACGAGCCGCCGCGAGCGGAAGGTGACGCTGACGTTGTGGAACAGCTCGCCGCTGCCCGTCTGGGGGATGCGCAACTGCTCGCGCACGGGGCTGCGCGGACCGTCCGCCGCGATCAGGAAGTCCGCGCGCACGGTGATGTGCTCACCGGTCTTCCGGTCCTTGACCAGGGCGTTCACCCCGGTTGCGTCCTGGTCGAAGCTCATCAGCTCGGTGGAGAAGCGCACGTCGGCACCCTGTGCGCGACTCTGCGCGGCGAGGATCGGCTCGATGTTGTTCTGGCTGCACACGCACCAGCCCGTCGGGCTGAACTTGCTCAGGGCGCCGGACGGGTCGATGGCCTTGACCAGCCACTTGTGGTCGCCGCCCAGCAGCGACTCCGTCTGCAGGATGCCCATGTTGTTCTCCAGCACGGAAGCCGCCTGCCGGATCGCGCCCTCGGCCCGCGCCACCCGGAACAGCTCCATGGTCCGTGCGTTGATGCCCCGCCCGCGCGGGTGGTCGGAGGTGCCGGAGTGCTTCTCGACGACCAGGTGCCTGATGCCGTGGCGGCTCAGGAACAGGGAGGTGGACAGACCCACGAGGGAGCCGCCCACGACGAGAACCGGTACGCGAACATCTGCGGTGTCTTCCATCAGCTGCGAGCTCCTGATTTCTGTGGGGGGGAGTGGACTCTTTATGCCCCCGATCGACCGCCAAGCCCAGGAGATTCGCCGGTTGTCACCCGCTTGATCCGGAGATGTAGCGGTACCTCCCCGCCCGGATGACGATGAGCGACAGCGGTTCCCCCGAAGACGCCCCGGCCCGCGTTTCACCGAGACGGCCGCCGGGCCGGGCGGCCACCGCCGATGACGGACCAGGGTCCGTACGCGATGGAACTCCACGCCCTCACACAGGGCCCTCACCAAGGAGTGAGCAGATGACGACCACCCTGTCCGAACGGGTGTCACAGTCCGCCTTCGACGGCTCCATGCTCCGGGTCGTCCTGCTGATGGACCTCCACGAAGGAGCCCAGCAGCGGTTCTTCGAGGCGTACGAGCAACTGCGCCATGACATCGCTTCGGAACCCGGCCACATCAGCGACCAGCTCTGCCAGTCCTTCGAGAACCCCTCGCAGTGGCTGATCACCAGCGAGTGGGAGAGCGCCCCGCAGTACCTCGCCTGGGTCAACAGCGAGCACCACGCCGAGCAGGTCCGCCCCCTCGGCGCCTGCGCCCGCGCCATGCGCCCGCTGAAGTACACCGTCCTGCGCGAGACCGGGCGCGGCTACCAGGATGCGCAGCGGCCCACCGGCGCCCGGCTGCAGGCATCGCCCCGGCTCGGCGCCGACATCGTCCGCCACGCCCTGACCTTCACGGTCAAGCCCGGCAGCGAGAAGGACGTCGCCGCCCTCCTCTCCAGCTACGCCTCCCCGGCCGCCGACGTGGACGGCCACACCCGGCTCTGCCGCACCACGCTCTTCATGCACGGCAACCGCGTCGTGCGTACGGTGGAGGTCCGCGGCGACCTGATGTCCGCGCTGCGCCACGTCTCCGAACAGCCCGAGGTGCGGGCCGTGGAAGAGGCCATCAACCCGCACCTGGAACAGGACCGCGACCTCGGGAACCCCGAGTCCGCCCGGATGTTCTTCATGCGGGCCGCACTGCCCGCCGTCCACCACGTCGCCGCCCGCGAAGCCGGCGCCGCGGACCGCCCGGACGTACGCAGGCACGCACTGTTCTACCCGGCCAAGCCCGGTTGCGGACCGGCGCTGGCCCGCTTCCTGGCCCGGGAGGACGAGGCCGCGGCCCCCCGCCCCGACGCCCCCACGGTGAGCAGCAGCATCTTCCAGCGCGACGACATCGTCGTACGCCTCATCGACGTCCGCAGCCCGTACGGCGAAGGACTGGAGACCGCCTTCGGCGTGCGCGGACCGCGCAAGGCGGCCGTACTCGCCCGCCTGATGGTGCCGTCCGAAGACGGGGCGGCCGCGTCGGCGGTCCGCCACACCATGAGCCTGATCACCGACCGCCGGGCCCCCGCCGAACGCTGACCCGCGGCGGCACCCCCGGACTCAGCAGCCCCCGGCAATCCCCCCCTTTGACGAGGAAGGGGCCAGGGCGGCGTAAAACACCGTCCGGCCGTGCCGCCACCCCCGTCGGCACGGCCGGACGGTGTTTTACTCCGCCCTGGCCCCTTCCTCGTCAAAGGAATCCCGCGATGTCCGATCCGAACTCCGCGACCGCCGGTCCGACCGCCGGTCCGACCGCCGGTCCGACCGATGGTCTGACCGATGGTCCGGCCTTCCCGCGGCTGCGCGCCGACGTCTCCACGCTCCCCCGCTACGTGCCGGGCAAGGCCGCCGCCGACGAGTTCGTCGACAAGCTCTCCTCCAACGAGAACCCGTACCCGCCGCTGCCGTCGGTGATCGGCGCGGTCGAGAGCTGGCTGGGCCGGCTCAACCGCTACCCCGACCCCTCCTCCGCCGAGCTGACCGCCGAGCTCTCCGCGCGCCTGGGCGTGCCCGCCGACCACCTGGTCCTGGGCACCGGCTCCGTGGGCATCACCCAGCACCTGGTCGCGGCCGCCGCGGGCCCCGGCGACGAGGTCGTCTTCGCCTGGCGCTCCTTCGAGGCGTACCCGCTGCTGGCGTGGGCCGCCGGGGCGACCTCCGTACAGGTGCCGCTGCGCGACGAGGCGCACGACCTGGACGCGCTGGCCGACGCGGTCACCGACCGCACCCGCATCGTCTTCGTCTGCAACCCGAACAACCCGACGGGCACCGCCGTGCGCCGCGCCGAGCTGGAGCGGTTCCTGGACCGGGTGCCGCCCGAGGTGCTGGTCGTCATCGACGAGGCGTACCGGGAGTTCGTCGGGGACGAAGAGGTGCCCGACGGCATCGAGCTGTACCGGGACCGCCCCAACGTCGCCGTCCTGCGCACCTTCTCCAAGGCGTACGGGCTGGCCGCGCTCCGCGTCGGCTACGCGGTGGCCCACCCCCGGGTGACGGCCGCGCTGCGCGCCTGCTCCGTACCGCTCGGGGTGAGCGGCCCCGCCCAGGCGGCCGCGCTGGCCTCGCTGCGCGCCACGGAGGAGCTGCGCGAGCGGGTCGCCGACCTGGTGGCCGAGCGCGAGCGGGTCAGCGCCGGCCTGCGCGCCGAGGGCTACGAGGTCCCCGAGAGCCACGCCAACTTCGTCTGGCTGCGCCTGGGTTCCCGTACGGCCTACTTCGCGGACGCCTGCGAGGCGGCCGGCCTGATGGTCCGCCCCTTCGGCGACGAGGGCGTGCGCATCACGATCGGCTCCCCGGACGCGAACGACCGCCTCCTGAAGACGGCGGCCCACTGGGACCGGTAACCCGGCACACGGTCGCGAGCAACGAGGAATCCCCGGGGCGGCTTACGGACCGGTGTTCACCCTCAGGTGCGAGTGGTGCCGAGGATGATGACGGCGAGGCCGCCGAGCAGGATCACGACGTAGAGGACCTGCCGGGCGTACTCGGTCATCAGCAGGTCCGACGGGGCGCTGTGCCCCGAGCCGGCTTGCACGGGCCAGTGGGGCCGATCGGGTGGGCAAACAGGACGGGGCGGCCGCCGGAGGCCGACTCGAAGGGGATCCGCTCGGCCGCCCCACGGATGGCCTGGTCGCAGAACACGCAGAACCGTCCGCCCTCGTACCTCATCCGGTCGCCTCATCGCCTCGTACCGGCTCCCGGTATTGGCTGGCTTCCGCGAGGTTCCGCAGGATGCGGGCCAGGGCCCTCGCGTGGTTCCAGTTCACGTGGTCGCCGTGGCTCGACGGGCCTACGTCGATGAAGTACGACCACTCGCTCAGCGCGGCTCCCGCACGTTCGGTCCTCTGGGCCGCCGGAACCTGAGACACCTCGGTGTGAAGTTCGTATCCCACGGTGATCAGATCATCGACCAGGCGGGCCACACTTTCGGCGTCGGGGCGCTCCGAATAGGGAGCTAGAGCGCGCGCAGTGAGCTCCTCAACCGTCGGCGTCTTGCTGGGGTTCATCCTGATGCTCCCTACCGTCGTCAGCGGGTGGTGGAACCAGGGTGACGGCGAGGCAACTGAAGAAGGGGCCCGATTTGGGCCCCTCTCCCTACGCGGCCAGCATGCCGATATCGACAGCCAGTCGGCTTGCCCGTTGTCGGCGCTCCGGCACCCGTGACGTGGTCTCCTCCAGCACGATGGAGCGGGCGTACCCGTTGTAGCGGATCGTCTCCGGAGCGGCCGCGTGCGCCTGCTCCAACGTGGCCAGCGCAGTCTCGCGCTGCCCATCCAGGTAGTAGGCGCGGGCCTGCTCGATGCGGTGCCGGGCCCGGCGCGGCCGGGACGGGATCGCGCTGGTCTCAGCCCGGTTGGCCTGCCGTACGGACTCTCCGCCGGCTCGAAGCTCAACCGCGACGGTGACTCCGTGGGCCCCCATCACAGCTCGGCCGAAGGACGTCACCCGATGGAAGTAGTTGGCGGGCAGCTGGCGGGAAATACCGCCTGCCCGGTCCCACCATCCCCACGCGGTGCCGGTGTCACGGCGTTTCGCAGCAGTGAGTCCGGCCTCGACGCGGAGGGCTCCCGTGATCGCCTGCACGTCGAGCGGGGCGTCGGGTAGCCCGGGCTCCAAAAGTTGCAGCGCTTGCATGACGAGGTCGTCCGCCTCGTCGTAGTGACCCGGACCGGAGTCCCGGTGAGCCTGCGCAGCCAGCCACGCTGCCACGCCGATCGCATGCAGGTCCTCGGATTCCTGCGCGGCGACCATGCCACGCTCGGCCACCCGCCACAACAGGGAGGGGTCCGGCTGGTAGGCGACGAAGAACTGGGCGAGGAAGAACGTCTCAGCCTGGAGGGCGAGGGCTGCGCGCCGGTCGCTCGCGGTATCAGCCTGGCGGACGCCGAGCTGTGCGTCACGGACCAGCCCGGGCAGCAACTGGCCCAGGATCTCGCGGTGGTTGGGCGCCTCATGTCGGGCGGCCCAGGCGGCATCCAGCGCGGCCCGCAGATACACCTTCGTGGGTGCCTCCCGGGCGCCGGGCGCCGGGTATGCAGACAGCGCAGCGCGGACTGCGGGGAGACGATCATGACCGGGCCCGAGGAACAGGTCGGTGTGTGGTTCGGCGCCGACATCGCCCACGAGGTCGTTCAGGCGGCGGACGCGGAGCACTTCGGCGATGCGGAGGATCTCCGGCAGGCGCGGCATTCCCATGGTGCCGGTCTCGATCTTCTTGACCCACGAGGCGTGGTGGCCGAGGAGGCCAGCCAGTTGCTCGCGGGTCATGCCTCGGCGGTTGCGGTAGATCTGGACACGTTGCCCGAACGCGACGGGGTTGTCGTACGGGTCGGGCGTAGCATCGGATGACACGGCCTTGCCCCTTCGTTGTACAGCTCGACACTGACCAGCGTAGGGGGCTGGGCCTTTCTTGTGCGCCCGTGGACGCACAAGAAAGGCCCAGCCAGGTTCGGTTCGATGGCCCGCCTGGAAGCCAAAACCCGTGTCGGGCCCAGCCACAGAAGGTGCGCCCAGTGCAGCCCGCACCACGTATCCGGCGTACGGGCGCTACTCCGCACCACAGACGGCATCAGCCACTGTGCTGCTTGCCTCCGAGGGAACCCCACTCGTCCTGCCACCGGATATCCGACCCGTACCGACGAAGCGAGCACCGGAGCGCAGCGCAGGGCGCAGCCAACCCGTGGAGTCCGCAGACGCACACCGGCATCAGTGGGCTCTTATGGAAAAGAGGGCAGTTCCGAAAAACCTGCTCTGACCTGTGAGTTCACCAACGTCGGTGTGTCAGCGCTGACACATCGGCAGGCGAGGATGTGTCGCCGGGCAGCACCAACGACACTATTTCCTCCCAGTGAAGTGGGAGAAAAATACAAATACCCTGGTCAGTCAAGGGGAGGTCTCCGGCGCCCGCGGAGAGCGTGTCGGCGCCAACACGCAAAAGTCACACCGGCTGGGAGGATTTGTCCCAGTGCACTGGGACAACCCATTAGGCTGCGTGACGACTTCCCCCTTGAGTGAGGACGGAACCCACGCACATGCCGCGCCCCCAGCCCATTCGTCGAGCGTCCGGCTCGCAGCCTCCGCTCGTGCCCGTCTCCGACACCGGCGAGGAGTTCAGGGAGACGCTGACCGAGAAGTTCGCGGACCTCATCGGGAAGACGCCGGTGCGGGGCCGGCCGGTCCAGCAGGTGGACGTCAGTGTCCGGGTCACTCAGCGGGCCCCACACGAGATGTACGGGACGGCCGGCTTCAGCGCCGTCAGCAACGAGTTCCTCAGCGAGGTCCTCGCCGTCCTCATCGCCCAACACGGCATGTCCCCGATCCAGTCCGCCGTCCTGGTCTGGTGCATCGGCAAGCAGAAGGAGGGCTGGGTCAAGGCGACGCACAAGCTGATCGCCGAACGACTCGGGGTCGAGCGGGCCAACGTCACCCGGGCCGTCAGCCGCCTGGAAGAGTGGCACATGATCCAGAAGGTCCGCCCCGGTGTCCTCTTCGTGAATCCCCTGATCGGCTTCATGGGCAACGGCGACCGTCAGCAGGAGATCCTGGCTAAGCTGCGGCAAGGGACCCCAGAGAACGCGTTTCCCCTGCTCAACGCTCCACCCGCCCCACGAAGCGCGCAGTTGGAACTCGGTCAGGACCAGGAGGAGGCGGCATGCTGATCCAGGCGACCTTCGGACACGGAATGCTGCACAAGCTGAAGCTCTCCCGCGGCGCCCAAGACCTCCTGAGCGTGCTGATCGAGCTCCAGGAGCCGGGCGGCGAGGTACGGATGTCCCAGCAGGAGCTCGCCGCTCGTGTGGGCCTCGGCAAGAACGCCGCCTCGACCGCCATGGCCTCACTAGTCGACCGGCACCTCGTTCTGCGACCGGAGAACAGCTACCGCACCTACATCCTGCATCCCTACATCGCGGGCTACGAGACCATCGAAGCCCTCGCGGCCGCAGTGCAGGAAGCAGCCCGCCGCATCCAGAACGGCACGCTCGACGAACCATCGGCCCCCCGCTACGAAACCGCGCCCCCCAAGAGGCAGCACCGGGAACTCCGAGCCGTCAGCGGCGCGTAGCTGCCGCCCGAAAGCGACGCCAACTTCGTCTGGCTGCGCCTGGGTTCCCGTACGGCCTACTTCGCGGACGCCTGTGAGGCGGCCGGCCTGATGGTCCGCCCCTTCGGCGACGAGGGCCTGCGCATCACGATCGGCTCGCCGCACACGAACGAGGCGGCGCACTCCGACGTGTTGTCGGGGTACGCCGCCTTCGGACGGGACGGCTTGCGGGAGCGGGCCCGCGCTGTCACGACCGCTACTTCGGGTCGCTGTTGAACTTCGAGGCCGACCAGAAGTAGCCGAGCACCGCGAGGCCCACGCACCAGGCGACCGCGAGCCACCCGTTGTGGCCGATCTCGCTGCCGAGCAGCAGCCCGCGCAGGGTCTCGATGGCCGGGGTGAACGGCTGGTACTCGGCGATCGGCTGGAACCAGCCCGGCATCCCCTCGACCGGGACGAAGGCACTGGACAGCAGCGGCAGGAGGATCATCGGCAGCGCGTTGTTGGAGGCGGCCTCGGCGTTCGGGCTGATCAGGCCCATGCCGACGGCGATCCAGGTGAACGCCAGGGCGAACAGGACGAGCAGCCCGAAGGCGGCCAGCCATTCCAGGGCGGTGGCGTCCGTGGACCGGAAGCCGATGGCCACGCCCACGGCGCCCACGAGGACCACGCTCGCGATCGACTGGAGCACGCTGCCGATGACGTGCCCGATGAGCACCGATCCGCGGTGGATCGCCATCGTGCGGAAGCGGGCGATGATGCCCTCGGTCATGTCGTTGGAGACGGACACCGCGGTGCCGATCGTGGTGGAGCCGATGGTCATCAGCAGGAGGCCCGGCACGAGGTAGGCGATGTAGTCGGACCGGTCGCCGCCGCCGATGCCCGCGCTCATCACGTCGCCGAAGATGTAGACGAAGAGCAGCAGCAGCATGATCGGCGTGAGCAGCAGGTTCAGGGTGAGGGACGGGTAGCGCCGCGCGTGCAGGAGGTTGCGGCGCAGCATCGTGGCCGAGTCGCGGACGGCGAGGGAGATCGAGCTCATCGGACAGCCTCCTCGGGCTGGTCGGTCTTGCCTGTCTGGTCGGTCTGGCCGGTCTTGCCGGTCTGATCGGTCTGGCCGGAGCGGCCGTGCCGCGGGTCGGTGCCGGTCAGGGCGAAGAACACGTCGTCGAGGTCGGGGGTGTGGACGGTGAGCTCGTCGGCCTCGATGCCGGCGGAGTCCAGCCGGTCGAGCACGGAGCGCAGCTCGCGCTGGCTGCCGTCGCTGGGGAGCTGCAGCGTCAGCGCCTCGTCGTCCCGGGTGGCCTCGCGCAGGGTGGCGGCGGCGAACTGGTACGCGGACGGGACGGAGAAGCGGAGCCGGATGTGGCCGCCGGGGATCAGCCGCTTGAGCTGGTCGGCGGTGCCCTGGGCGGCGATCTTGCCGTCGTTGAGCACCGCGATGCGGTCGGCGAGCTGGTCGGCCTCCTCCAGGTACTGGGTGGTGAGGAAGACGGTGACGCCGTCGGAGACGAGCCCGCGGATGATCTGCCACATGTTGTGGCGGGCCCGGGGGTCGAGGCCGGTGGTCGGTTCGTCGAGGAAGATGATCCTCGGGTCGCCGACCAGGGTCATGGCGATGTCGAGGCGGCGCTTCATGCCGCCGGAGTAGGTGGAGGCGGGCTTCTTCGCGGCCTCCACCAGGTCGAAGCGCTCCAGGAGTTCGGCGGCGACCCGCCGCCCTTCCCGCCTGGACAGGTGGTGCAGGTCGGCCATGAGGAGCATGTTCTCCTCGCCGGTGATCAGCCCGTCGACGGCGGAGAACTGGCCGGTGACTCCGATCGCGGCGCGGACCGCCTGCGGGTCGGCGGCGAGGTCGTGGCCGCCGACGCGGATCGGGCCGGAGGCGGGGTCGGGGGAGACTAGGGTGGAGAGGATCTTGACGGCGGTGGTCTTGCCGGCGCCGTTCGGGCCGAGGAGGGAGAAGACCGTTCCCTCGGGGACGCTCAGGTCGATGCCGTCGAGCACGACCTTGTCCCCGTAGGACTTGCGCAGCCCGTTCGCGGTGATGGCGGGGTTCGTCATGGAGGGTGCTCCTTTTCAGGTTTACAGGCTGCGGGCGGTGACGTTGCCGTAGGCGGTGGTCGCGTGGATGTTGAGGCCGGCGGCGGCGCCGTCGGTGTTGCCGAGGGCGTTGTGGATCCGGCCGTACGAGGTGCCGGCATCGAGGGTGGCGGACACCCCGCGGGCGGCACCGACCGAGATCTCGCCGTACTCGGTGCGCAGTTCGACGGTGCCGTGCACGGCCTCGGTGATGGAGAGGTCGCCCTTCTGCGTGCTGATCCGGGCGGACCCGCCCAGATGCCCGACCGAGACGTCACCGGCCATCAGCGTCAGCTGGACGCTCTGCGCCTCGTCGAGCTTGACGGAACCCTGCGCGCCCTCGAAGGCGACGTCACCGAGGCGTCCGACGCCCCGGAGTTCGGCGCTGGCCGCCTTCGCCTCGACGCGGGAGCCGGCCGGCAGCTGGACGGTGACCTCGACGGATCCGGAGGAACCCAGGATCTGGTTCTTCGCCTCCGGGGCCTTAATCCGCAGGACGCCGTCGCCGTACTCGACGGTGGTCTGCTCGGCCGCCTTCACGTCGCGGCCCTTGGAGGCGTCCGCCGGGCGGACCTCGACCGCGGTGTCCGCCCGGTCGGTGGCGATGAACCGGACGCTTCCCGCGGGGATGTCCAGGACGGCCGAGATGGGGGCGGGGGTGACGAACTTCTGCATGATGTTCTCCTGCGACTCGTTGTTTCCGATGAGTGAAAAGCTACGTTGCTTTCCAACTCCCGACAAGAACTTCATTGCGCAGAATCCACATCTCCGCAGCTCAGAGCCCAGATTTCGTTGCGAAGGACCACAATCAAACGCAACGACGAACCCGCCAACCGTTGCAATGAACTGAAAGTGAACGCTATACTGGAGCCATCGGCCACCCCGGAACAGACCAGGGAACTGGTCACGGGCCGGACCACGAAGGAGACCGCGATGCCGGGAGGCAGACTCACCCAGCAGGAACGCCAGCAGATCGCGCTGGGGGTGGCCGACGGCCTCGCCTACGCGGAGATCGCCAGGCGCCTCGACCGTCCGACCTCGACGATCACGCGCGAGGTCATGCGCAACGGGGGCCCCACCGGCTACCGCGCCGACCAGGCCCACCGCGCCACCGAACGCCGCGCACACCGGACCAGGCAGCCCGCGCCGCGGGGCGCGGGAACGGCCCCGCAGGCCTACGGCCGCGACGCCGACGCGGTGCGCGCGTACGAGGAGGTGTTCACCAACGTCATCGTCGCCTCGGGCATGCCCAAGATGACGGCCCGGGTGATGGCCGCCCTCACCCTCACCGACGCGGGCAGCCTCACCGCGTCCGAACTCGTCCAGCAGCTCCAGGTCAGCCCGGCGTCCGTCTCCAAGGCGATCACGTTCCTCGACGAGCAGGGCCTCGTCCGCCGGGAACGCGACGAAGGCCGCCGCGAGCGCTACGTCGTCGACGACGACGTCTGGTACCAGTCGATGATGGCCAGCGCCCGCTCCACCGCCCTGATAGTGGAGACCACCCGCCAGGGCGTCGCCGTCCTCGGCTCCGACACCCCGGCCGGCACCCGCATGGAGAACATCGCCCGCTTCCTCGACTTCGTCACCGAGAGCATCACCCGCGCCGCGGAACAGGCCCGCGAGATCCTCCACGCAAAGCCGGAACCGCCCCCGGGCGCCGAGCGCGGATAGACAGCCGCCTTGGTGGTCACAGCCAGCGCAGGATCCACGGGAACGTCTCGCCCGTGACTCCCGGCTTCGGGCGGCCGGAGTCGGCAGCTTCAGGTTGGGCAGGTCACCCGCCTGGATGCGGACGAAGGCCACGCGGAACGCCACCTCCATGGTCTCGGGGCTCTCGTACTTCGCCGCGAGCGGGTGAAGCCGGTACGAGTTGCCCTGACGCTCCTCACTGCGCGGCCTGAGGACGATGTTCAGGTCGCACAGGGGTGCCATGAGCCCGCTGACGGCTTGGGGCGTGACCCCGTACTCGACCGCCATGTCCTTCTGGCGGACCGGCAGCACTCCCCCGAAGTCACTGCGGGAGACGAGGTACTGGAGGAACTTCACGGCGGACCCTGACAGAGGCAGGGCCCAGATCCGCTCGGCGATGATCGGAGACATGACGTGAGGCATGGGACAGCCTTCCTCTGGGAGAGGCAACCGTACGGGGGTCAAGCAGCGCGATCACCCGGTGCGCCTCCTGCCGCGCACAGCCTCTTTGACGGCGAAGCCGAGGTCGAGCTCTTCCTGATGGGCGCCTTGCGGACCCACCGCGTACGGGAACGCCTCGGTGTCGTGCCCGTGGCGGTCGGCGATCTCTGCGAGCACGGCGTGCTGGGCCGTGCTGTTGCCGTGGAACCACAGGCGCACGTTGATCTGGACACGGCCGTTGCCGGCTTTCTCCACCCAGTTGTAGCCGCACAGCGCCTGAACGGCGCGGTTGACCGTGGACCGCGTGATCATCTTGCCGCCCTTCTGCGCGGCGATCCTGTTCAGCCCGTCCGTGATCTCCTGCTGCGTGTACTGGGTGATGCCGGTCCCCGGAAGCTGTCCGCCGGCCACGAAGAGGAACACGCAGAGCTGGGACTTGGTGATGCTGTTCGCGACGGCCAGCTGCGCCAGCAACTGTGTGAACCAGTTGCTGGCCAGGCTGTATCCGGCGTCTCCGGCCATGTCGTGGACGGCTCTCGGATCCGCCGCGTACTCGAAGTGGACTCCCGTGAGTCGGCGGCGACCACCGGGGTCGGCGGCGTGTGCCGCCTGCTGCCCGAGCTGTTGGCCCAGGACGGCCAGGATGTCTCCGTACTCGGCTTCGTCCCCCGCGGCCGTGGCAGCGGGAACAGGCCGGGGCCCGCGCTGCCGATGACGGGCGGGCGGATCAGATGTCACAGGACCTCCTAGTGGCTCAGGCGGTCCGAGACATCCAAAAAATCAACGTGTGCTTGTCTTTTCGCATACAGGCGCACCGGAGCCACCTCTGCGCGGAACCCCGTTCGATCGGGGCGCCAAAACTCCACAACACGTGAAGTTATTTTGCCGTCAAGGGCCAAAAATCCATGGCTCCTTGATTTACACGTGTCGCAATGACGACACATTCGCAAGCCTCGGCGTTCGATCGAAGGCGTCGCGCCACCTCCCTGCCCGACTCGCTGACCTGCACCGTTCGGCGGCCGATCAGCGCCACCAAAAAGTTCACGATCAATTGAGTTTTCCACGAAATGTGCTTGCCGGGAACACATTCCAGAGGTCCAAATGTGTCCTGGGGGACACATACCGTCAGACAAACCAGCAGGTCAGGAGCTTAAGTTGGCGGCGCCCTCTTACCAAAGAGCAACGTGAGCGACGGCATCAACGGGCGCCGGCCCTCTGTGAGCTGTACTCCCGCGCATCTTCCGCCCGACGCACCGACAACAGGCAGCTGCCATACGGCTCCCCTCCCTGGACCTCAGCCGACACACCCTGGCTTCCTCCGGCCCTCTCGCTCCGTACGGCCCGCACTCCCCCTCCTCAGCCCGATCCAAGCTGGACCACGTTTTCCCGCGTCCCTCATGCCCAGTGAGGGCGCCCCGCGCCCGAGGGGTGCACCGGCGACCGTCAGGGAGCCGGGGCAGGGCATGAGGGGGAGCGGGTCCAGGGCGCCCGAGCGCCTGGCGAGGGGGTCTGGGGGGCGAGTAGCCCCCCATGCCAAGGCCGGTCCAGCGCGGCCAGGCGCTGGCGGGGTCCAGGGGCTGGCCCCTGGGATTCACGGTCCGCGGCCGAGGACGTAAGAGAACCCGGATCCGGAAAGGGGTGTCCCGGGGGCGTCAGGAGGCGAGCGAACGTCGAACCCTGCTGATCGCGTGCTGAGCACCAGCCCCGAAGACGGCGGACTCTCGCAGCGTCTTCCACACGCGCAGGTGGGTGGCGATGCTGTCAGCGTCGTCCAGCCACATTTCGGCATGCCAGGTCTCGGTGGTCACCAGCCGGTCGTCGTAGATCCAGAAGCCAGCACCAGGGGGAAGCTTCAAGGGGGCCCCGAGCGGGACGATCCCCAACTCCACGGTGTCGAGGCCGACCACACCCAAGAGGCGGTCAAGCTGGGCCGCGAGTACCGGGGGCGGGCAGATCTGGGCGTGCAACACGGCTTCCCAGAGCAAGATCTCGTACCGCTTACCCGCGGCGTACAGACCCTCTTGCCGCCTCATCCGGGAGCGTACGGCCTCTTCGATGTCCCTTGGCGTGTGGTGCAGTTCGGCAAAGTGGGTGAGCATGGCACGGGCGTAGTCAGGCGTTTGGAGTACACCCACGACCCACGACGATTCCCACGCCCTGAGGACCGTCGAGCTTGCCTGCACAACGTTGTGAGCGTCCTGGACGGGCTTTTGCCCGGCGGCGAGTTGGCGGCGCCACGAACGCATGTGGGACTCGAACCCGCGGAGCCGGCTCAGCAGCTCCGCGTACGCATCCGGCTGTCCGGTCGCCTCAGTCCACTCACGCAGGTCGTCAGGGGTCGCCGTCTGCCTGCCGTTCTCAAGCTTGCTGACCTTGCTCTGCCCCCAGCCAAGGCGCTGGGACAGAGCTGTACCGGTGATACGGCCCTGCGGCCCCGACTCGCGTAGTTCACGCAGCCGGAGCCCCAATGCCTCGCGCGCCTTCTGAAAGTCCGTCACCGGCACCTGCTCTGTCCTATTTCCCTACGGGGCTGCCGTGAGGCCGGCCTCGAACGTCTTGTACGGGACCGCGTAGTGCCACGCGGCATCCCTCACCTGGGCGTAGCGGTTGACCTCAACCGGCTCCGTGATCAGCTCAACATCGACCAAGTTGTCGGCCTCATCGAAATTGAGGACGGCGACGATCCTGGAGTCAAAGATCCAGAAGTCCTCGGCCGGCAGCTGGAGCCGCTCGGCGTCCTTCCTCCACAGGTTGCGGATGTCCTCCCCCAGCGCCGCATTCTTGTCGGCGTGCGCCAGGAGGTATCGCTGCCCCACGGTCACGGGGTCGTCCACGATGCGCACGCGGCCGACAGTCACACCTCTCTGCGTCTTCTCCCGAATGGTGACGCTCCACGGGGTGCCCAGGTCCCATGCCGGAGTCTCGCCCCGCAGGAACTGGGTGTACGTCTCGGTGCCCTCGTCGGACGCGTACCGGGACCGTGTCTCCAGCCTCCAGGCAGTGTGCTGGAAGTTCTCGAACAGCTTGCCGAAGGCGTCCAGGTCGATGATGCGGGGCACGCGAGAGACCTCCTTCGGGCCGAAGTCCACCAGCAGCTCACGCGGGACCACGATCGGCACCTCACCGTCAGACAGGTGCCGGAGCTGGGCAATGTCCTCAGGGTCTGTGAGCGGCGTTCCGTGGACGATGATCTCCTTGCTGTCCAGATCCTCGTGCACAGCCGGGCAGCCACCCTCGCCGCTACCCGTGCCGTTGAGCCGCAACCTACGTGCCATCACGCTGACCTCTCGCCGGAAGGACGGGGACTCCTGTCAAGCGTCCCCGCCGCCGCTCCGGAATGTCGAGGCATACCAGCACACTGCGCGAGAATAATTGAGAATAGTCTCAACATGGCCCAACTCCACCTCCCTACCGTTCCGTTCATCAGCACGAGACGGGCAGCAGCGGAGGCGACATGGCTGTGACCACAACCAAGAAGCGCAACGGGACTTGGAGCGGCATGTGGCAACAGGTTCCGCAGCGTGATCCGTTCCCCAGAGCTGACGCCGTCACGGTCGCAGGGTGCGCCGACTGCTCAGAGCTGATCGCCCTTCGCTCTGCCGCACGCAAGATCCTGGACGCGAGTACGGCAACCGACTGCAACATCCGGATCCGGCTCCACTCCGAGGAACACGGACGGAAGGCTCAGGCATGACTGCCCCCGCCTCTCAGGCCGAGCCGACTCACGTCCCCAAACCTGTACCGGGCTGTAAGACCTGCGCCCATGAAGCGATCTTCCGACGGGCGGCGATCAAAGCCGGTGACGAGTCCATCGTGGCCGACTGCGACACCCGAATCAGGGAGCACGGTACCGGGCACCGCGGGTGACCGCCGGGGAGACAGTCGCCGACGAGCAGTTGACGTACCCAGGCGGCCCGTACGCGGACTCTCCGGCCGGTTGGTGGACTGAGTACGGCGGGGTGCTGGACAGACGATCAGGGGTCATCTTCTGGCCCCCGGGCAGTAGTCGCCCCCGTCCGTGCTTCGACTGTGACTGCGAACGCGGCAGGAAGGCTCGTGACGATTCAGAGGTGCGCGGCCCAGACACGGGCACCCGCTGATCCCTTGATCGGCAGCGCCATGGAGGACCAGGCCGGCGGGGCCGTCCTCCATGGCGGGGGCGCCGCAGGACCGGTCAATGGAGAACATCGCCCGCTTCCTCGACTTCGTCACCGAGAGCATCACCCGCGCCGCGGAACAGGCCCGCGAGATCCTCCACGCAAAACCGGAACCGCCGCAGGGCAACGACCGCCCATAACCGCCCGCCCGTCCCGCACGAGGGGCGGGCGGCCCCAACGGGCGGGGTTTCGTGGCCTCAGTTGTTGACGACCCTCAGGTGCGCGGCCGGCTGCTCGCGCTCCGCCTCCACCGTCGGCGTCAGCCGGAAGACCTTCACCGGGCCGACACTGTCCACGACTTCGAGCCACCCGAGCGCCTCGAGCTCCTTGCGTGTCCGGGAGAAGACCGGGGCGCTCATGCCCGCGGTCTCGGCGAGTTCGGTGGCCTTGATCCAGACCGACCCGTCCGGTCGCTGCTCGGCGGCCGCGTACAGCATGACGACGATCCGCTGGTTCGGGTTCAGAACCCGTCCCGTGCGCTTGAGGACGTACAGCACGTCCTCGCTGCCGTGGACCTTCATGTCGCGTCTCTCCTCGTCTTCTTGCGTTGGCGGTCTCTCGGCTTCGGAATCCTCATCTCCGGGGGGTTCCAGTCGGAAACCGCCTCACGGTGTTCGAAGCCCGTTCCGATGAACGCAAGGTACGGGGTCGTTCGATAGAACTTCGTACGGCCGATCCCACCGGACTCGACCAGCAGGCGAGCTCCCTTGAGGACCTTGATGGTCCTGGACAGGGAGTCCGGACTCATATTGAGTTCGGACGCGACGGCCACACCGGTCATCTGGACGGGCCCCTGGCGCTCCTCCGTCGCGAACCAGTACCAGACCAGCACCCGGAACTCGCGGTCGCTCAGACCTGAGTCGGCTGAGGCCAGTTGGCGGCCTCGGCGGATCCCGACGTTGATGTGGGGTCCGTCGAAGGCGTACGGGGCACGGGGAACCTCCTCCATGTCGCCCGTGTCTGGATCGACGAGGGCGAGGACCTTGCTCCGTGCCGACTCCGCCATCTGCGAACCGCCCCATCCCTTAGCCACGAGCCACGCGGCCCTTCCCCAGACCGACGCACTTAGCACATTGCACATTACCGCATGGCTAATCAACACCCACCCCGAACGGGACATTCTTTGCTCATCGCTAATCAACCGAGCCTCGGGACTGGAGCGCCCGTCAAGACAACGATGTGCACATAGCTAACTGACCCGACCCCAGGATCTACTCAACCCGATCCCAGGATCGGGTTACCTGATTCCAGGATCGGGTTACCCGATCCCAGGATCGGGTTGCATTAGACGTTTCCGCAGGTCAAAAGCGTGCGGGGGCTGCGTCCTCTTAATACATGGAAAGGCCCGTGCCCACCCGGCGGCTCTCGACGGGTGGCTGCTCGCCCTGTCGCTCCGCTCCAGCGCTCCCAGGTGGGTCCACCTCTTGGACTTCGGCTGCCCGATCACGGGGGTCGCCGACCGGGACAAGCAGCAGCGTGGCTGATGCCGGACGGGGCTGAGCGAATCCGTGGGCGCCGGTGGGCACAGGTGCGGGCTTCGTCTGGGCACACCTTCTGTGGCCGGGGTCGCATCTGGTTTGCCCCGGTGCGGAATCGAGGGTCCCCCGCGCGAACCGCTGCCCGAACCGGGCCCCCTGGCCCCCAGGGCCCCTATCGGCCGCGCCTGGCGGGCTGAGCGAGGAAGCCGCCGGTCAGATGACCGGCGGGCGGCCCAGGCGGGTCATGCGGGCCGCCGTGCGCCAGGACATCGGGCGCCGGGGGCCTCCGCTCGTGCGCACGCCTTCGGCGAAGCCGGCGGACCAGGCGCGCAGACCCGCGGCCGACCGGGTGCGGGCGAGCGTCAGCAGCGTCCACACGCCGAGGTAGACGGGGACCAACAGGGCCGGCAGACGCCGCTTCGCGAGCCACACCCGGTTGCGTGCGGTCATCCGGAAGTAGACCGCGTGGCGGGCCGGGGAGGTCTTGGGGTGCTGGAGCACGAGCGCCGGTTCGTAGAGGATGTCCCAGCCGGCGTCCAGGGCCCGCCACGCCAGGTCGGTCTCCTCATGGGTGAAGAAGAACGGGTCCGGCCAGCCCCCCGTCCGCTCCAGCATCCGCATGGACAGGGCATGGCCGCCGCCGAGGAAGGCCGTCACCAGGCCCCGTTTCATCGGGTCCTTGGCCCTCAGCCGGGGCACGTGCCGGCGCTGCGTCTCGCCGTGCTCGTCGGCGATCCGGAAGCTGACGATGCCGAGCCGGACGTCGGCCGCGTACAAGTCGGCGATCCGGCGGACCACGTCGGTGTCGACCAGCAGGCCGTCGTCGTCCAGGTCCACGAGGACGTCGACGTCGCCGGACTCCCGCAGTTCGCGCCAGGCGACGTTGCGGCCCCCGGACACGCCCAGGTTCTCCGCCAGCTCGATCACGGTCACACCGTCCGGCAGCCCGGGAAGCGCGCAGCCGTTGCCGACCACCACGACGCGGACCGAGGGCTCGTCCTGCGCGGCCACCGAGGCCAGCAGGGCCCGCAGTTCGGGCATCCGGTCGCCCATGGTCAGCACGGCCACGCCCACCCTCGGTCTGCTCACTGCCCACCACTTCCCTCCGGCTCCGGACGAAGGAGTGAGCGTACCGGCGCCCGGCAGGGGGTGCCGGGGCCGGGCGCCGGAGCCGGGTGGCCGGTGCGGGTCAGGCGAAGAGGCGGGTCAGTTCCTCGTGGAAGGCCGGGAAGGTCTTGGCCACGCACGACGGGTCGTCGAGGGTGATGCCGGGCGCGCGCAGGCCGAGCACCGAGAAGGACATCGCGATCCGGTGGTCGCGGTGGCAGGCGATGGTGGCCGGGGCCGCGGTCCCCGGGTGGACCGTGATCCGGTCCGGGCCCTCCTCCACCCGGATGCCGAGCGCGCGCAGGTTGCCCGCGACGGCGGCGATCCGGTCGGACTCCTTCAGGCGGGCATGGGCGATGCCGGTGATGGTGATCTCGGCATCGGCCAGCGGGGCGATCGCGGCCATCGTCATGAAGGTGTCGGAGATGTCGCCCATGTCGACGGTGAACCCGCCGCGCAGCGGGCCCGTGCCCGTGACCTCCGTCCAGTCCGCGGTCGTCGTCACCCGCGCCCCGGCCAGCCGCAGCACGTCCACGAACGCCGTGTCGCCCTGCAGGCTCCCGGTGCCCAGGCCCTGCACCCGTACGGTGCGGCCGGTGACGGCCGCCGCCGCGAAGAAGTACGAGGCGGTCGAGGCGTCCGGTTCGATGTCGAGGTCGGCGGGCGCGTAGCCGCCCGAGTGGACGGTGATCGCGCCGTCCGCCTCCTCCACGCGCGCCCCGAAGTGCCGCATCAGGGCCAGGGTCATGTCCACGTACGGCCGGCTGACCAGGCGCGGTACGTCCACCGTGAGCGGCCCGGCCATCAGCGGGGCGGCCATCAGCAGACCGGAGAGGTACTGGCTGCTGAGCCCGGAGTCCAGCTCGATCCGGCCGCCGGCGAGCCCGTTCGAGGTGAGGGTGAAGGGCAGCCCCGCGGCGCTCGTCCTGGCCCCGAGGCGGGTCAGCGCCTCCAGCAGCGGGCCGAGCGGGCGGGCCCGCAGCTGGTCGGAGCCGTCGAAGGAGACGTCGCCGTACCCGGTGGCCGCGAAGGGCGGCAGGAAGCGGGCGGCGGTGCCGGCGTCCGCGCACCACACCCGGACGGGGCCCGCCGGGCCGGTGCCGCGGCCGGTGACCTGCCAGACCTCGCCGGATCCGTCGCCGTACCCGGAGCCGTCGCCGTAGCCGTACCCGGCGTCCCCGACGTCGCGGACGCTGGTGCCCAGGTCCGTCAGCGCGGCCCGGAAGGCGAGGGTGTCGTCGCTGACCAGCGGCGCGCCGAGGCGGCTGCGCCCGGGGGCGGCGGCCGCGAGCAGCAGCGCCCGGTTGGTGATGCTCTTGGAGCCCGGGATCCGGGCCTCGAGCACGGTGGCGGTCATCGGACCGTGGAGTTGCGGCGGGCGGCGCGCTCGAAGCTCGCGCGGGCGGCGGCGGCGACCTTGGGAGCGGTCAGCCCGTGCAGCTCGTACAGGGACTGGTACGGGGCGGAGGCGCCGAAGGAGTCGATGCCCAGCGAGGTGCCGGCCGCGCCGACCAGGGCGTACCAGCCGAGGCTGGAGCCGGCCTCGACGGAGACGCGGGCCTCGACACCGGACGGCAGCACCTCCTCGCGGTACGCCTCCTCCTGCGCCTGGAACCACTCCAGGCAGGGCATGGAGACCACGCGGGTGGCGAGGCCCCCGTCCTGCAGGATGCGCCGGGCGTCGAGGGCGATGGGCACCTCGCTGCCGGTGGCGATGAGGATGGCCTCGGGGCGGCCGCCGTCGGCCTCGGCCAGGACGTAGCCGCCTCGCGCCGCGCCTTCGGCGGGGGACAGTCCGCTCTCCCCGCCGCGTTCCAGGACGGGCAGGTTCTGCCGGGACAGGCACAGGCCCGCCGGGCGGTCGTCGTTCTCCAGGATGGTGCGCCAGGCGATGACGGTCTCGTTGGCGTCGGCGGGCCGGACCACGTCCAGGCCGGGGATGGCGCGCAGCGACCAGAGGTGCTCGATCGGCTGGTGGGTGGGGCCGTCCTCGCCGAGTCCGATGGAGTCGTGGGTCCAGACGTAGGTGACGGGCAGCTTCATCATGGCCGCGAGGCGGACGGCGGGGCGCATGTAGTCGGAGAAGACGAGGAAGGTGCCGCCGTAGGGGCGGGTCCCACCGTGCAGGGCGATGCCGTTGAGGATGGCGCCCATGGCGTGCTCGCGGATGCCGAAGTGCAGGGTCCGGCCGTACTGGTGGCCGGAGTAGGCCTCGGTCGACAGTTCCTCGGGGATGAAGGACGGTTCGCCCTTCATGGTGGTGAGGTTGGACTCGGCGAGGTCCGCGGAGCCGCCCCACAGTTCGGGCAGTACGGAGGCCAGCGCGTTCAGCACCTCGCCCGACGCCTTGCGGGTGGCGATCTGGCCGCCGGCGGGGAAGACCGGCAGGTGCTCCTGCCAGCCCTCGGGCAGCCGGCGCTCGGAGAGCCGGTCGAAGAGCTCGGCGCGGTCGGGGTTCAGGGCGCGCCAGTCGGCGAGGGTCTTGTCCCACTGGCGGTGCGCCTCGGCTCCGCGGTCGGCCACCTGGCGGGCGTGGGCCAGGACTTCGGCGGGGACCTGGAAGGAGAGGGAGGGGTCGAGGCCCATCGCGGCCTTGGCGCCGGCGGCCTCCTCGGCGCCGAGGGCGGATCCGTGGATGCCGCCGGTGTTGCGCTTCTTCGGCGCGGGCCAGCCGATGATCGTGCGCAGCGATACGAGGGAGGGTCGGTCGGTGGTCTCGCGGGCCGTGGTGAGCGCCCGGTGCAGGGCCCGCACGTCCTCGCGGTACTCGCCTCCGGCGGTCCAGTCGACCTCCTGGACGTGCCAGCCGTACGCGCGGTAGCGGGCGAGGGTGTCCTCGGAGTGCGCGATCTGCCGGTCGTCCTCGATGGAGATGCGGTTCTCGTCGTAGAGGACGACGAGGTTGCCCAGGCGCTGGTGGCCGGCGAGCGAGCTGGCCTCGTGCGCGACGCCCTCCTCCAGGTCCCCCTCGGAGGCGATGGCCCAGACGGTGTGGTCGAAGGGGCTCTCACCCGCGCGCGCCTCCGGGTCGAACAGGCCGCGCTCGCGGCGGGCGGCCATGGCCATGCCCACGGCGTTGGCGAGGCCCTGGCCGAGGGGGCCGGTGGTGGTCTCCACGCCGGGGGTGTGCCCGTACTCGGGGTGCGCGGGGGTCAGACTGCCCTCGGTGCGCAGGCCCTTGAGGTCGTCGAGGGTGAGCCCGTAGCCCGACAGGTAGAGCTGCGTGTAGAGGGTCAGGCTGGCGTGGCCGCAGGACAGGACGAAGCGGTCGCGGCCGGCCCAGCGCGGGTCCCGCGGGTCGTGCCGCAGGAGCTGCTGGAAGAGCAGGTACGCGGCCGGCGCGAGGCTCATGGCGGTGCCGGGGTGGCCGTGGCCGGCCGCCTCGACGGCGTCCACGGTCAGCGCGCGGGCGACCTCGACGGCCCGGCGGTCGGCGTCCTCCCAGAGCAGGGCGGGCGCGGTGCCCTGCGGGGCTGTGGCGACGGTCATCTCAGGCCTTCCTGTTCGGGGGATACGGGGACGGGTCGGGTGCGGATGCGAGTGCGAGTGCGACTGCCCCGGCGGGTACGGGGACTGCGGCGCGGGCACCGGGGACTGCGGCGCGGGCACGGGGAACTGCGGCCCCGGCGGGACCCGCGGCGGGCAGCAGGAGCGGGGCCGGGAAGGGGAACCGGGCCGCTGCGCCCGCGGCGGCGCGGGCGCAGCGGCGCGCGCGGGCGCGGGCGTAGCGGACGGCGGGCCGGGTCACCGGCTCAGCCGCTCGTAGGCCGCGGCGAGGAGGGCCTCGTCCGGGGCGGTGAGCAGGGCGGGGCGGCCGATGGCGTCGAGGACGACCAGGCGCAGCCGGTTGCCGCGGGTCTTCTTGTCGATGCTCATCGCGTCGCGCAGCGGCGCCCAGGCCCCGGTGTGGCCGGTGGGCAGGCCGGCGGCGGCGAGGAGGGTGCGGTGGCGCTGCGCCTCGGCGGCGGACAGCCGGCCGTCGAGGCGGGCGAGTTCGGCGGCGAAGACCATGCCGGCGGCCACCGCGTGGCCGTGGCGGACGCGGTAGCCGGCGACGCGCTCGATGGCGTGGCCGAGGGTGTGGCCGTAGTTGAGGTGTTCGCGGCGGCCGTCTTCCCTGAAGTCCTCGGTGACGACCTCCGCCTTGACGCGGATGGCGCGTTCCACGAGCTCGCGGGTGTGGAAGGCGCCGGCCGGGTCCTCCTCGACCAGGCGCAGGATCTCCGGGTCGGCGATGAAGCCGGCCTTGATGACCTCGGCGAGGCCGCTGGCGTAGTCGGCGGGGGGCAGGGTGTCCAGCAGGTCCAGGTCGCACAGGACCCCGGCGGGCGGGTGGAAGGCGCCGACGAGGTTCTTGCCCTGGGGCAGGTTGACGGCGGTCTTCCCGCCGATGGCGGCGTCGACCATGCCGAGCAGGGTGGTCGGCACGAGCACGAGCCGTACGCCGCGCAGCCAGCCGGCGGCGGCGAAACCGGCGAGGTCGGTGGTGGCCCCGCCGCCGACGGCCACGACGGCGTCGGAACGGGTGAACCCGGCGTCCGCGAGGGCTCGCCACAGGCCCACCACGACGGTCATGTCCTTGGCGGCTTCGCCCTCGGGCACTTCGAGGGAGACGACGATGCGTCCCTCGTCGGTGAGTTCGCGTGCGATCGCGCGGGCCGTGGTCAGCAGGGTCCTGGAGTGGACGACGGCCACCCGCAGCGGTCCGGCGCCCAGCACGCGGCCGGTCTCGCCGGTCAGGCCGCGGCCCACTACGGCCTCGTACGGCCGTTCGCCGCCGATGGGGATGCGGGTGCGTCCCGTGGTGCTTCCCGTCGGGCTCCCCGCCAGGGTCGGGGCGCTCACCGGACGGCCAGGTTCTCGAGGTAGCCCCGGTGGTTGCGGGAGGTCTCGGCGAGGGAGTCGCCGCCGAACTTCTCCAGCGCGGCGTGGGCGAGGACCAGCGCGGTCATGGCCTCGGCGACGACGGCCGCGGCGGGCACCGCGCAGACGTCGGAGCGCTGGTGGTGGGCGGCGGCTGGCTCGCCGGTGGCGACGTCGATCGTGGCCAGGGCGCGCGGCACGGTGGCGATGGGCTTCATCGCGGCGCGCACGCGCAGCGGTTCGCCGGTGGTCATGCCGCCTTCGACGCCGCCGGAGCGGGCGGTGCGGCGGCGGATGCCGTCCTCGCCCCGCTCGATCTCGTCGTGCGCCAGGGAGCCGGGGACCCGGGCGAGGCCGAAGCCGTCGCCGAACTCGACGCCCTTGATGGCCTGGATGCCCATGAGGGCGGCGGCCAGCCGGGAGTCGATGCGCCGGTCGCCGTGGACGTGGCTGCCCAGGCCCGGCGGCAGCCCGTAGGCGAGGACCTCGACGACTCCGCCGAGGGTGTCCCCGTCCTGGTGGGCCCGGTCGACCTCGGCGACCATGGCGGCGGAGGCCTCGGGGTCGAGGCAGCGCACCGGGTCGGAGTCGACGCGTTCGGTGTCGCCGGGGCCGGGCACCACGCCCTCGGGGGCGGCGGCCGCGCCGAGGGAGACGACGTGGCTGACGACGGTGATCCCGTACGCCTGCCACAGGAGGGCGCGGGCGACCTCTCCGAGGGCGACGCGGGCGGCGGTCTCGCGGGCGCTGGCCCGCTCCAGCACCGGCCGGGCGTCGTCGAATCCGTACTTCTGCATGCCGGCGAGGTCGGCGTGGCCGGGTCGGGGGCGGGAGAGCGGGGCGTTGCGCGCCCGGCCGGCGAGGACTTCCGCGTCGACGGGGTCGGCGGACATCACCGTCTGCCACTTGGGCCATTCGGTGTTGCCGATCTGGATCGAGACCGGTCCGCCCTGGGTGAGGCCGTGGCGGACGCCGCCGAGGAAGGCCACCTCGTCCCGCTCGAAGGCCATCCGGGCGCCCCGGCCGTGGCCGAGGCGGCGGCGGGCCAGGGAGTCGGCGACCGCTTTGGTGGAGATCTCCACTCCGGCGGGCAGGCCTTCGAGGACGGCGGTGAGTGCGGGGCCGTGCGATTCGCCCGCGGTGAGCCATCGCAAAGTGCTCAAGGGTGATCCTCTGTCGTGCGGCGCGCGCTGCGCCGGCGGGGTGTGCGGTGCGGGGGGCGGTGCCGTGTGCGGCTGTCTCCTATGCACATCTCCGAGCCCACGAGACTGGCTGCAATCCTGTTTGACTGCTTTTTACCCCGTTCCGCCTTCTCCCCACACCCCTCATCCACCCCACCCATTCACTGCCCGGAGCCTCCGTCCCAGCTACCCGTCCAGGCGGCGGTAGCGCCCGGCGTGTACTTCGATCCGGCGGGCGACGCCGGGGTCCGCGATCGTGAGCGGTCGTACGCGCAGGAGCCCGCTGGCATCCGGGGCAGGCTCTCCGGGCGGGAGCAGCCCGGCGTCCTGGGCGACGCCGTCGATCCACCGGCCGCTGGGGCTGAGGCGGCCTCGGAGTTGGCGCACGACCGGGGCGGCGCCGAGGTAGACGACCCGGCGGCGGGCCTGTTGGTAGGCGCGCAGGTTCGCCCGCAGCTCGCTGTTGGTCTTCGGGGTGAGTTCGACCTCGATGGCGACCACGGGCCCTCCGGGCGGGACGAGGACCAGGTCCGGCCAGTGGACCGCGCGGGTACCGGCGGGGACCGCGAGGGTTTCCCCGCGCCGTGCGCCCTCGGGCACCCCGGGGACGCCGAGGTCCGCGAGGAGCTCCGCCGGCCTCCCGGGGACCGCCTCCGCCGCACGGACCTCCCGTTCCGTGAACAGCACGTTCCCGGCCGCCTCCAAAGCAAGCCCGACGTCGGCCAGCGCCAGGCGGTGCAGCATCCGCTCACCCGGCCGGGACGGCGCCGACAGCCCGGTGCCCGCGATGCGCGCTCCGCGCTCGGTGGTCCACACGACGGTGCCCGCCCACCTCACCTCCGCGGAGCGGTCCAGGAGTCCGGCCTCCGCCATCACCCGGGTCCGCAGCCGTGCGGTCTCGAGTCTCCCGCCCCAGCACGCGGCGGCTGCCTGGTGCAGGGTCAGCGTCCCGTACCGCGTCGCCAGTGCGAGCAGCTTCTCGTCGGCCTCGGTGCGCATCCAGCCGTCGCCCCGGGTCTCCCCGGTCCCGCGCACCGTGCGCCGGCGCTCTGCCCGTACCCGGTACGCCCCCGGCGTCTTCTCCATCTCCATGGCCTTCTCTCTGTCCTTACTTGGCACGCGCCACCGCTGCTCGTGGTGACGTGAGAGGCACTGTGACCTGCGAAGAGGACAGGAAGCCGTACAGGTTTCCTCCACGCCTGCCTGGAGCAGGAGCCGGAGCACCAGGCGGCGGAGGCCGACCGCTCCAGGCGTACAGACGGAGAGCGGATACGAGGACGTCGCAGGGGCTGGCCGGCTACCCGGAGGACTTCAGGCGGTCGACGCCGCAGATTTCGCAGGCGCTCACACCTGACTCTGCGAGGACGACCCGCGCCTCATCACCACTCAGGACTGCGCCGCCATCAGCGGGAAGCCAGCAGCCGGCATGGTGAACCGTCCGGGCGCCGGGAACCAGGCCTCCTGGACACACGATCCAGCGGTCTCCGGAGGGCGGCCAGACCCCTTCGACGTACGCCGAACTGGACGGTCCACGGACGGCAGCCTGCACCGTTCCCCGGGTACGGACGGCACGGTAGGAGACGCCCGCCAGGGGCCGCACGTGAGTGGAGGGCAGCGTGATCTGATGCTCCGCGGCCTCGACGACTCCGCCGTCCCGCTCCTGCCACACCGTGAGCGTCACCTCGCCCAGCCACGCACCTGCAGGGGACCTGGTCCATCCCCGCAGCCCGCCGACCAGCGCCTGCCCGTCCGGCAGCAGCACCCTGACCGGGGGCGGGCCCTCCGCGTCGTTGCCCCTCACACCGCGCGGGCCCGGCGCAGCAGCTCGGTACGCCGAGCAGGCGAGCATCCGGGAGCCGCCCAGTAGGGGTGGGCGGCCAGCACGCCGGACAGGTCGATGAGCCGGCGACGCAGGTCTGTGGAGCCCTGTGTAGGGGTGAGCCGGGCGAGCGCCTCGTAGGTGCGGATCCACTCGTGCTGGAGGCGGATCAGGTCGTGGGGGAAAAGCGGAGCCATCTCCTCAGTAGCTCACATGTTCGATTTCAAGGGCAAGGTGACATCTCTGGATGACAGGCCATTGACCCTGTTGGGTCCAATGGGTCTGATGTCATCTGATCAGTTACGGAAGGCACGGCGGAGCCCACCCCAGGGCTCCGGGGTGGGCTCCGTCCTCGTTCGTGTGGTTGGCCTCCAGAGGGTGCTGGGGGGCGCTACGGTGCCGGAATGAGTGAGCCCTTCGCCTCGGGCGAGGACCATCCGGCGTGCGGGATCTGCCCCTCGAAGCGGCTGCCGCGCGAGGCCTTCGTGGTCTACGACCGGCCGTCCTGGGAGTGCCCGTTCAACCCGGCCGACGGCTGGCGCTACACCGCCGACGGCACCCCGGCCTGTGTCCACCCGCACAAGATCGGGGTGGAGCCGGACCGGATCGCACCGCCGCCGAAGCCGATCGCGCTGGACGACGAGCCGGCGGCTACGCCGCGGCCGCGAAGGCGATGGCTGCCTTCTTTCCTCGCTCGGTGATGCCGATCTCGGCGTAGAGGCCGTCCAGGATCCGGCGGCGGCGCTCGGTCTCGCCGGCGTCGATCCAGAACCGTTCGTTCACCGGGCCGAAGGCCGCGCGGTAGCACTGGTGGGTGAAGTCGCCCGGGACCCAGGTTCCGCCGGACATCCCGTCCTCCATGTCCGTGGCGTGGACGAAGAGGATGCCGGTCCGCCTCTGGATGCGGGACATGACGGTGAACTGGGCGATCAGCGCGTGCGACATGACGTCGACCGGGACCGGCAGCGCAAGTTCGGCGGCCTTCTCGTCGAGGCCGGTGAGCTCGTACATCGCGGACTTCAGCGCCATGGCGCGCATCGTCTCAACGAACAGTGCCGGGGCGTCCGCGAAGGCGTCGTAGCGGTCGATGACGGTGTACCCGAAGCAGTCGGTCCAGTCGCTGTTGTACTTCGCGCAGCTCTCCCACAGGCGGCCGAATTCGGGGTCGGCCTCCCAGACGGCGAGGATCTCCCGGGCTCGTTGGGCGACGGTCTCGGGCTGGATGACGGTGGTCATGGAGGTGCCCTCTCTGCGGTCGGATGTGGTGCCCGTACGCCCGTGGTCGGGCTGGTACGGCGGTGCTGGGCTCCACACCCGGGGTCGGTCGTCCGCCCGGGTGCGGAGCGGTCAGGGGGCCCCGTGGGGTTCGATGTTGCCCACGGCGGTCGGCAGCTCGCGGCCGCCGGTCTCGGGGAGGATGTAGGCGCGGCGGGTCCAGTGCGGGCCGGTGTGGGTGTCGACTTCCTCGAGGACGACGGCCATCAGTTCGCCCTCGGTGCCGGAGGCGATGTCGCGGACCCGGTGGCCCAGCAGCGGGTGTTCCTCGCGGCCCAGGGCGAGCTCGGCCTTCTCCTTCACGCTTCGCCCCCGTCGGTGGCGCTCTCCTGCTCCTCGTCCTGGTCGCCGAGGAAGCGGGCAAGGCCACGGTCCGCGCGGGCCAGCAGCTCGGGGGAGGGGGTGCCGTAGGCGGGCTGTGCCAGGGTCCACTGGGTGGGCTCCGGGCTGTTGGTGGGTGCGCTCATCAGGGGGCCTCCGTGCTGCCGGTGGAATCCCAACACCCTTGAAGCTAGGGATCCGGACAGAGGCCGCTCAACGTTCTTGCGGAAAATTGCGGACCTTCACCCGTGCGCTGCGGCGGCCCGCTGGATCAGGGCGATGGCGCCGGCCCCGTAGACGGCGGTTGCGGCGAGGTCGGCGAAGGCCTGCTCGTAGGTGGCGACCTCGCCGGGCGCGGTGATGGTGACCCGTGCGGACAGCAGCTCGATGCCGACCTGGACGTCGTCGTAGATGGTGAAGGACTCCATCGACCACAGCGGCCGCGGGGCGCGGGTGGCGACCACGCCGAGGGAGATCTGCGGCAGCCTGGCGAGCTCGGCCAAGTGCTCCAGCTGGGCGGCAATGGTCTCCGGGGCGGCGATGCGGGAGTGCAGAACGGATTCCTCGATGAGGAAGGCGAACTGGCGGCCGCGCTTGTGCAGGACCCTGGACCGCTTCACCCGGGCCGCCGCTGCGGCCTCGACGTCGTCGGCAGCACCGTGGAACGTGCCGTACGCGGTGATGACGGCGGCCGCGTACTCGGGTGTCTGCAGCAGGCCGGGGACGACGTGGGAGCAGTACACGCGGAAGGCGCGGGTGCGCTCGACCAGGGGGACGATCTCCTTCTGCAGGCTGGCCAGCCCGGCCCGGTTCAGGCGCTTCCACTCCACGTACATGGAGGTGGCGCTGCGGGCGGCGGCGATCAGGTCCTCGGCCTGGCCGTCGGCGCCGCAGGCCGTACACCAGGCGCGGATGTCGGCGTCGGAGGGCAGGGCCCTGGTGTTCTCGATCCGGGAGGTCTTCGCCGGGTGCCAGCCGCACGCGACCGAGAGCTGGTGGCCGGCCAGACCCGCGTCCAGGCGAAGGTGCCGCAGGCGCGTGGCGAGCGCGGTGCGGGCGGCCTGGGCACTGGACAGGGGCGAGGTCATCAGCGTGTTGCTCCGGCTAGGGCTTGTAGTCCTCGTAGGGGACGGCGCGTTCCCACACGGCCGTGAACGCGGCCGCGCACAGTGCGGCGACGGTGGGGTCGTCGGACATTTCTCCTCCGGCGGGGGTGCCGTTGCCGGTGAAGTGGTTCCAGCGGATGAGGCGGCCGTCGATCAGCCAGAAGTCGTTGCCGGGGAGCGCGATGTCGGAGGCGTGGCGGCGGGGCAGGTAGCGGATCTCCTCGCCGGCCGCGATGTTCACCACCGCCCCGGCGTGGCTGTACTCCGAGTAGTCCGACAGCGGCTCGGAGACGATCCGGGCCCGCCGCACGGTCACCCCGCGGGCGACGGTGCGGCGGACCAGGCCGGTCCAGAACGCCCAGTAGTCCGAGTCGGGGTCGGTGTTGCGGGTACCGGTGGTCAGCCAGTCGGCGAAGCCGGCGGACTCCGCCGCGACTCCGTACCCGTCGCGCATCTCCAGGTGGAGGGCAGAGTGCTGGGCGCCGTCCAGCAGGACGTCAAAGCCCGGCACGACGTCGTTCTGCTTCATCGCACGCCTCCCTCAACAGCGCCGCCATCCGCGCGGGGATCCGTACGACGCCCTCGGTAGGCGGGATCGATCCCGTCTTCAGGCACTGGGCGAGCAGCGCCTCATCCGCATTCCAGCCCTGGATGACCACGTCAGCCGTGTCCTCGTCGACCCACACCGTCGGGCACTGCCCGGTGTCGGAGTCCGGGTCGATACCGATGAACCGTAGTGCCATGACAGCCTCCTGCATCGCTCTGCTTGCGGGAAATTGCGCTCATCCCAGTGGAGCAGGAAGCCGGGCTCGCCGACCAGAGAACGACCCGAACGCGTGCCTGGAGCCCTTCCTGGACAACCGGATCGGGTCCACCGACGCGCGTCGGCCGGGCATCCATGAACGGATCGGTTGATGGACGGCACGGCCTGTAGAATCAGGCTGTTGGACGACGCAGGGAAATCCGGTGCGAATCCGGAACTGTCCCGCAACGGTATCCGCCCCAACTGGGTGGGGAGTCCGAGGACCTGCCGACCAAGAGTGCCGTGCGACGTGCCCGGCTCTTCTCGGCTGGGCTTCGGGACGCACCTCAAGAACCATGATCCGTGATGGATCGGACGGCTTTGCTGTCCAACCCCGAGTCTCTCCACAGAAGAGCTGAGGTCTGCGTACGCAGACGAGTCGCCGCCGTTCGACGGCGGTCACAGCTTGGAGGAACTTCGTGACCATTCAGATCGCCCCGCTGGCGGCCCTGCTCATCGTGGTGGCCTTCGCCATCGGCATCGTGGTCTTCAAGTACACGGCGAAAAGCCAAGGGGCCGACGGCCGTGGCGACCTGGTGGCGTCGATCGCCTCCGGGGCGGCCGTGGCCACCCTCCTTGGGCTTCTGCTGACCCCTGGGTTCGGACAGGAGGCCCCGGCGCGCTCCGAAGTGCCCGAGGCAAACCCGGGTTCAGCCAAGCCCATCCGGTAGCGCTCGCGGGGGTGGCTGGTCTCAGGCGATGTCTTCGCAGTCGGAGAGGATCTCCTGGTTGCTGCGGACCTTGAGCCAGATCTCGGCGGTGGCGGGCACCACGGTGTCGCCGGACGTGGCGACCACCGAGGCGACGTCCCGTACGGCCTCGGGGCTCAGCCTCCAGTCCCGGGTGACGTGGCTCTCGGGGCAGGTGATCCAGGCGTCGGCCCCGCGCGCGGTGAACGTCAGACCTGTGCGGGCGTCGCACTCGCGGCAGAGCGCCGGCATCCGAGACCAGTGCCCCGATGAGGAGTCGGTGAAGACCGCTGTCCCGGCGGTACGCACCTCGTACTGCTCCGTGTCCATGCGCGCCTCCCGTTGCTGGTCTTCGTGTCCGCGTACATCATCCTCGTCGTGGCCCGAGTTGGTGCACCCCTCGGTCAGACGGCCCGTCACCCCTGCTGCGAGACTGCGGCGGTGAGCACCACGCAACGCCGCCCTCTCGGGCACGGTCCGGTTCCACTCGACGACGACCAGGCGCTCCGCGCTGTCCGTGGCCGGACCGCTGCGGAGAGGGCCGCCGAGGAGACTCCCCAGCAGCCCGCCCCGCAGACCGAGACCACGGCCGCGACCGTGCGGCGCAGCCTCGGGGCCGGCCCCCGGGCCTGAGGTCACAGACTCATGCTCGGCCCTGACTGCGTCTGCGTCGGCGCGCTGTAGGACGGCGGGTCGTACTGCGCGGCCTCCCGCTGCTGCCTGCGCTGCTCGGCGGCTGCGGCGGCCTGTCGCTGCTGCTCGACCAGGCGGGCGCTGGTCTCCTGCTCGTGCAGCTGGGGGAACTTCCCGGCGATCTGCTGGCGCCGGGCCTGTTCGGTCTGCGCGAGCTGGGCGTGGCCGCTCCAGTAGACGGCCTGCTCCCCGGACTTCACGGCGTCCCCGTGGAGGCCAGCAGCCTTCCGCTCGTTGATGGCGTCGATGTCCTGGGCGCGCTGGGGCAGGGCGGCCCGCATCTGGGCCAGCTTCTCGCCGAGCTCGTGGGCCTCCCGGGGCGGGTAGCTGGTCGCCCCGAGCAGCTGGGCGTACTTGCTGCTGCGGACGGTCTCCCACGCCGCGTCCTTCGCGTCACGGCTCGCTTGCCGGGCCCGCTGGACCTCCGCGTCGCCTTCCAGGGCCTGCCCGAGGTGGTGCCCGCTCAGCTCCTGGACCTCCTTGCGGCTGGTGCCGGCCAGGCGCAGGGCGAGCCAGCGGGCGTTGCGGTACTTGTCGACCTCCCGGAGGATCTCCCGGGCCTCCTTGGCCTTGTCGGCTGCCCGCTCGGCGTTCTCGGCCTCCCTGAGGTGGGTGCCCAGCAGTTCCACGGCGGTGTGCAGTACGGCGTCGGCGTCCTTAGCCCACTGCTGTCCGGAGGTGGTGCCGGTGGCTGCCTCCCGGTCGAGGCGGGCCCGGAACGCCTCGTGTGCCTCGCGGGCTTTGGTCGCCTTCTCCCTGTAGTCCTCGGCCCGGGTGCCGAAGTAGGTGATGTTCTGCGCGAGCTCCTGGTCGGTCCGCAGCCCGTAGGGCCGTGAGGTCGCGGCGGGAACCTCCCGCATCTCGCGGTCCAGCTGCAGCTGGGCGAGCTGGGCCGTCTGCTCGGGGCTGAGCGCGGCCGGACTCTCCTGGGCAGCAACCTCGACGTCCGCCTGCGGTGGCGCGGCCTCCTGCTGGGCCTGAGCGACCTGGGCGGCGAGCTTGTCCGCGAGGGCGGCCTGGCGGTCGGCGTCGCGCCGGCTCTTCGCCTCCGCCATCCTCTGCACGGACGCCGACTTGGACCGCGCGGCGCGAGCGGAGACCACACGCCGGGCGTTGGCATCCGCTTCTTCCCGGGCCTGCGCGACGGTGCGTTCGGCGGCCTTGTCCTGGCGTTCGGCTGGCTCCGGTTCGGCTTGGCGCAGGGAGGCCGCGGCGCCGTCGCGGGCGGCCACGTGCTCGACCTGCTGGGGCAGGCGCACCGGCTCCGGCGCGGCCCGCAGCTCGTCCGAGATCATCCCGTCCGGGCTCGACTGGCCCAGGTACTTCGCGAAGGACTGGATGGCGCGCTCAAGGAGCTCGGTCTCGGAGCGCGCGGCGCCGAGGCGGGCCTGGGTGGCCCGGTCCTCGATGGCCTGCAAGGGGAGCCAGATGTGGTTGGCCTGCCGGGCGCGGGTGATGCCCGGGTACGTCGCGAACGCGTTCGCGCCGAGCCCGTACATCAGTGAGGTGTCGCACGTGAGCCCCTGAGAGGCCGCGACGGTCATCGCGTACCCGAGGGAGAGCGAGCCGGACGCGATGTCCTCGGGCTTCATCCACGCCGACTCGTTCCTCCAGCCGGACTCCGCCGTGCGGTCCTTGGCCCTCCACGTGATCTGTACGCGGTGGTCGTCGGTGACCTCTGTGATGACGGCCCGGTACCCGTTCAGCACGTCGGGGCCCTCGCCGCGGCGGGAGCGGTAGTCGTTGACGCGGACGCGGACGACGTCGCCCTCGGCGAGGGTGAGGTGGGCGCCGCCGGGCAGGGCGTAGGTGTGCTCGTCGCCGAGTTCGCCCGCGGCCCGCCGGATCTGCTGGGCGCCCGCGTTCAACGCGTCCACGTCCGTGTTGCGGGGGGCCAGGACGACGAGCTTGGACAGCAGGTCCTGCTCGTCGGGCCACTGCCGGCGCAGCTCGTCCCACGCGGTGAGCATCTCGGAACGGGCCTCGTCCGCGGTCTCCACCGCGTGCACGCGTCCGCCGGCGGCGAGCATCTCCAGCGCCTGCTGGTGGTCGCCGGTCCGCCAGACCTCCAGCGCGTGCCGTTCGGCCTCGACCTCCTGGCGGCGGTTCTCGGTGAGGACCTCGCCGTCGACCAGGCGGTGGACCTCGCGGAACCACCCGCCGATCCCGATCGCCTGGAGCTGCTGCGGGTCGCCGACGGCGATGATCTGCGTGCCGGTCCGCGCGGCCTCCGTGAGGAGCTTGGCAGCGGACCGGTCGTCCGTCATCACCGCCTCGTCGAGGACCAGGACGTCGATCCCGGTCAGGCCGGTGCCGCTCTCGATCTGCTGGAGCCAGGCCGCGACCGTGCGCGAGGGGATCGCGGAGGCGTCCTGCAGACCCTGCGCGCCGACTGCCGACAGGCAGGCGCCGGCGTACGTGGTGCCGGTGGCATCCCATGCGATCCGGCAGGCGTCCATCAGCGTGGACTTGCCCGCGCCCGCGACGCCGATGACGGCCTCGATGCCGTTCCCGGCGGTCAGCAGACGCGTCACCGCCTGGCGCTGCTGCGCGGACAGCGCGAAGCCCGAGGCGACCTCGAACACGGAGAGCGCGGCTGCGGCCTGGTCTGCCGTCAGGACGACGCTGCGGTCGCCGAAGCGGGCCACGGCCTGGGTGACGGCGACGTGCTCGGCGTCCAGGACGTCCTGGGTCGTGAACCGGTCGGTGGAGGACATGACGGTGGAGCCGATGTGCGGCAGGCCGACCGCGTACCCCTCGACCCCCAGCACATCGTCGACGAGGCGCTCCAGCGCGGCCGGCTCCGCCCCGATCCCGTACGGGAGGGCGTTGGCGACGGCGGCCAGGAGCTCCGCCCGGCTGAAGGCCTTGTTGCTCGCGGTGAGTCCGGTCTCTGGGTCGAAGACCACCGCGGCGATCACGTCCGGCGGCGGGATCCGCGGACCCCCGCCGGGCCCCGCGAGTGCAACGCCGCCGTCGGGGCCCGGACCGCCGGGCGCGGCGGCCGCGACCATCTCGTCCACGTCGACGCCGGCGGCCTCGGCGCGCTGGCGCCACGAGGCCCGCATCCCGTCCGTTCCGGCGTTGTGTTTGGCCCGTCGGGTCTGCGCGCCCAGGCGCTGCTGCTCCTCCCGGGTGGCATCCTCGCCGAGCTCCTCGGTGACCATCGCCGAGCGACGGCTGAACGCGTCACGCAGCTGCTCGGGCACCCCGTCGATCTCCCACGCCCGGGTGACCTCCGACTGGGTACGCTCGACGCCGAACTTCTCGTGCGCCAGCGACCTGACCCGCGCCTTGAAGTAGGCGTCGGCCGCGCTCGCGTGCCGGTACAGATCGCGGCCGCTGTTGGCGATCGAGCGCCACTGCCCGTCCTCGCAGAGCGCCATGTTCGCGATGACGGTGTGCAGGTGCAGGTGCGGATCGCCCGGGGCGCCGTCGCCCATCGGACGGGCCGAGCGGTGCTCGACGGACCAGCCGACCAGTCCGCCCGTCGCGAGGCGGACCGGGCGGCCGTCCTCGGAGCCGACGCCGTAGCCGATCCACCGCTCCAGCTGACGGAACGTCTCCACCTTCGCCTGGTGGACGATCGCCCGGTACTCCGCCTCCTGGCCCTCACCCATCAGCCCCGCGAGCACGCTGTCGCTCTTCGGCAGATCCAGGACCAGGTCCCATCCCCGAACGCGGGAGTCGACGCGGAGGTCCTTGTTCTCCCACGCCGTCGCCACCACGGCGGTCCCGTATACCTCGGCGAGGTCGAGGCCGGCGGCACGGGCCAGCTTGTGGAGCGTCTCGACGTGCAGCCGGTGCGCCTCCCCTTTGCGGGTGACCATCCGCTGCTGCTGGGCGAGTTTCTTCTGCTGGTACGGCTTGCCCTCCAGCAGGTCCTTCGGCTCCACCCCGGCCTTCTCCGCTGCGGCCTCGATCGCCTTCACCAACGGGGCCACCGTGAGCGTCGCCGACTCGTGGGCGCGGACCGACGTCGGCGTCCCCGCCAGACGCGCTCCCGTCTTTGGGTGGCAGCCCTTCATCAGCCGGCGGGCCGCTTCCTCACCCTCGTGATCGAGCGCCTGGCCCTCGGCGAGACCGACCTCGGACAGCCCGGAGCCCATCCACACGAGCACCCCGTCCGACTTCAGACGGTAACCAACCGCGAGATCCTGCGAGTCGACGCCTTGGGCCTGCTCCGGCTCGATGACCGCCCCGGTGCTCTCCGCCACGCCGCATCCGGCATGACGGCGCAGCCGGTAGTCGACCTGCTCGTCCGCGCTGATCTCCGTCACCCACGCCACGGCGCCCCCTCATATACCCAGGCGCCTTGTGCGCTTGTGCAGTTGCAGTTCACCGGCCGCGGCCGGGGTTACCCGTGAGGGTAACCCCCTTTGTACCTCCCTAGATTTTGATCATGAAACGGAATCGAACACATATACGAATAAGGAGATGGGTTGAAGGGAGGTCGAGAGTAGTTGGGGATGGATGGTGGATCAAACAGTGGAGCTGTAGGGGAGTGGCCGATAGAGGCAGGGATGGTGTTTGGGAGTTGGAGAGATCATCAGGGGATATGGGTGGGCAGGCATATTGGTGAGCCGGCCGACGAGTTGGGGATAATCGCGGAGCGTGATCTGCGGGCGGGGTCTTCGGCAGGGCCGGCGGTGCCGGGCCGGGCCCGGAGCGGCGCCTGGATCAGTCCGACCGTGACGCACGCGCCGCCCATCGGGGCGCGCACGCGGAGGTGCCGAGCCGTCCCGTGGGCGGGTGTCGGGCGCGTCCCGAAGGGCGGTTCAGCGGCCCCCGGATCGCGGCTCGCGCGCACCGAAGAGCATCCGCACTTTGCGTTTGCTTTACCCCTTGGTCCGCGCGGTTTGGTGGTCCGCCAGGGCTGCCGGACCGGTCCGGCAGGGACCGTTTCCGGCTGACCGAATGGACTGTGGATGGTGGCACTGCGGACCGAACCGGGGTGCCGGTTCGGGTGGTCCGTGGTCCCCGATTCCGGTCCACCTGGTCCGTGGGGACCGGTCCCCAACGACGGTCCCCTTGTGTTGGGGACCGGTCCCATTCACGGTCCCCAACGCCATGGGGACGGTCCCCGACACGTCGTCAGGGGGACGGTCCCCGTGACAGCTCGTCAAGGGGACCGTCCCCCTGACGACGTGTCGGGGGGACGGTCCCCGTGACAGCTCGTCAAGGGGACCGTCCCCGTTCGCGGTCCCGTCCGCACGGTCTCCCCACGACCGGTTTGGGCCTCGACCACGAAGCGCACCCACGCGGCGCGGGCAGCCGGAGCCCGGTCCCCGATGCAGTACTCCACACCGCCCCGGCCCCATCCCCCCGTGCTCACTCTGACGATCAGGCGGCGTCCCCGGGGGGTCCTCCACGGGGCTGCTCCGCCGCGGTGGCGAGGACGTCGACCAGGCGACGGAGCGAGTGCAGCGCGGAGTCGTCGGGGGCGACATGGCGCAGCAGCAGGTAGGCGTTTCCGCTTTCCAGAGCGTGGATCAGTTTCCCGTCGATGCCGGTGCTGTCCGCGTCGCGCACGGCGGCCCGCATCGACTCCTCGGTCCAGGGCATCCGCGCGAGGCCGGCTGCGAACTCCAGCTCGCCCTGGTACGGAATCCAGCGGCGTTCCTCGTACGCGGAGAGCAGGGTCGTGGCGTCGCGCTCCACCGCCCGCCATACGAGGTCGGCGGGTCCCATGTCCGTCTTCCCTCGGCTAGGCCGGCCGGAATGACACGAGCCGCACAGGGCAACTTGGCGGGCGGTTCCGGAGCTGTGGAGGGTGACGGTGAGGTCCGGGCCAGCGAGGACCTCGTCCGAACACAGGTGGCAGCGCAGGGCGACGGCGACCAGGCGAAGTGCTTTGGTGTCGGGGGTGCGGGAGATCGGGGTCTTCACCGGTGCCCAACGAGGTTGGCGTACGTGCGTGACGCGGCGCCCTGGGCACAAAAAAAGCCCCCGCCCGCAGAAGCCTGCGGTCGGGGGCTCGTGAGGGGGCGGCGCGGCCGCTCTCTTCGTGTGCGGAGGGAGGATCAGAGGTCCCGGACTTCGATACCAGCGTCGTCGACGGGCGGGCGGGCGACGACGGAGAGCCGCATGGTGCCATCGTCGAGGGTGGCGAGCTGCACGGCGTGGTGGGCGTCTGCGGTGCCGGTCGCGTCCCGGTCGAGGGCGGCGGCGGGCAGGTCCAGGGATCCGCCGTGGTGCATGAGGACGGCGATCAGCATGCGGTGCGACATCTGCGCCGGGTCGGGCAGGCCGGTCACCAGTGGCCTCCTTCGGCGCCGACGAGCTTGGCGATCCGGTGGCCGGCGGAGGCGTTGATCTGCTTCACCGCGAGGGCGACGGCCTGCTTGGCGTCGTCGATCAGGAGCTCTTCGACGGGCCACGTTCCGGCGGGCTGGTGCAGGGTCCAGTCGTCCGCCGGCAGGCGCAGGGTGGCGGCCAGCAGCAGGGCGGGCTTCGACTCGTCCTCGGGGGCCTGCAGGGCGCGGGGTCCGTCGGAGTACGAGTACCGGTCGCTCTCCCAGTCGCGCACGGCGTACGGCGGGCGCACGTCTTTGGTGAGCTGTCCGTGCTGGACGGGGGTCTCGATGACGACCAGGAGGCGGCCGTCGTACGGGGACTGCGTGAGCCGCACCGCGCCGAGATCGGGTCGGATGCGGACGTAGCCGGGGGACATGATCGGCGGGGTGGCGATGGACCAGGCCCAGACGAGGAAGGCGGCGGGATCCTTGCGGTCTTCCTCCCACAGGCCATCAAGGTTTTGGGTGAGGTAGCGGCCGAAGCGGGAGTCGAGCGGGGCGCCGGTGTCGCCCATCTCGCGGTCGTAGTCGTCCGCGACGCGGACGAGGGTGGTGTCGGACCAGTCGGTCACGGTGGGGCTCCTCAAGAGGAGCGGGGCCGGGTTCGGCGGCCCCGCCGGAGGTCGGTCGGTCAGTGGCGGAAGACGGGGCCGAGCTCGCCGCGTACGAAGGCTCGGACGATCTCGGCGACCTGGGAGGCGCCGGCCTCGGACGCGGGGGCCACGATCGACATGACGGGGGCGCCCTGCGCGGCGAAGGAGAAGTTCCAGCCGCCGTCGCTGTGGATGCGGACCTCGACTTCGGCATCGCCGTCGCGGCCGCCGCGCGGGGTGTCGGGGCCGCGTTCGACGAGGATGCCCGGGCCGCCGAGCCGGGCGGTGAGCCCGAGCTCCTGCAGGGCGGCGACGAGGTGGCCGTGCAGGGAGACGACCTTCGCGATGGTGCGCTCGGGCTTCGGGGCGCTCTCGTACTGGCGGGTGACGACGTCGAGCGTTCCGCCCGCGAGGTCGGTCGTCCAGGCCCACTCGGTGGGTGCGACGCCGTGCTTCTCGCCGGCGGCCCACAGGGCGGTGAGGAGTTCGGCGGCGTGCTCCAGGACGCTGGGCGCGTACAGGGCGCGGCGGTTCTTCGCGGCCTTCTCGACGGCGGCGTAGGCCTCGGTGGAGAGGACCGGGCCGTCGGCGGTGGTGGTGGTGTCGGGGGTGGTCATGGTTTCCTCTCGTGGAGCCCGGGGCCGGTATCGACGGCCCCGGGCTTCATGCTGTCGCTCCGTGGTGCGCGGGCGGGCGGAAATGCCGGGATGAACCTGTTGGAGGCGTTGGGTCTAACGGGTCTGACCCGGCTTCACGGCCGCGGCGAGGATGCTGGCGTGGTCGAACGCCAGCTGCTCCGGCAGCTCGTCCCACGGCACCCAGCGGGTGGTGCGGGCGTCGTCTCCCGCGACGGCCGTGGTGTCGGCGGGGACGACGGCGACGTACGCGACCGTGACGTAGCGGCCGCGCGGGTCACGGCCGGGCCGGTCCCAGACGCCGAGCTGGAGCAGCTCCTCGGGGTCGACCTGGACGCCGGTCTCCTCGGCCAGTTCGCGCGCGGCCGCCGACCTGCTCGTCTCCCCTTCGTCCACATGACCGCCCGGCAAGGCGAGCATGCCTTCGTACGGCGGCCAGTCCCGCTCGATCAGCAGGACCCGGCCGTCGGGCGTCATCGCGACCACGTCGGCCGTGTAGCGGATGGTCTCGAACGTCTCGGTCATTTCAGTTCGCGTCCTTGTCTTGGGGGTGGGCGGCGTCGATGCGGGCGCCGGGGAGTCGGGTGTCGATGGCGTGGTGATGGCCGTCGTCGGTGATGACGAGGACGGTGAGGTGCTGGTGTCCGTCGGCGCCGCGGGTGAGCCAGGCGGTGTCGACCTTGGCCTCGAAGGTGACCTTCACTCGGCGGCCGCGGCGGGCGAGGGCGCGGTGGCGGCCCTCGTCGTCGTCGAGGGCCTGGAGGCGCGGGGCCGGCGGGGCGGGCGGCACGGTGACGGTGGTCGGGTGCAGGGTGCCGACCGGGGTGTCTCAGGTGCATGCGGCGTCGACCAGCGGGGGCACCGACTTGTAGGCGGCGCGGCAGTGTCCGCAGTACCAGACCCGGCAGGTGCCGGGCCTGGCGCCGGCGGTCACGGGCGGGCGGGGGCCGCGAGCGCGGCTCGGGCCCGGTCGATGCGCTGGGCGGGGTATTCGGAGGCGTACCCGGCGGCCTCGTCGAGCTGTTCGGCGGCGTCGCCCTCGGGGAGGTCGCGGCTGGTGTCAGTGATGAGGTCACCGAGCAGGTGCAGGAGGCCGTGGTCCCCGCCGTCGGGGCGGTGCAGGGCGTCGAGGATGAGCTGGCGGTGCTGGGGCTGGAGGGGGCCGGTGGAGGCCTCGCGGTGGGCGTCGGCGAGGGCGTGGCGGGCGAGGTCCAGGAGGTGGGCCAGGCGGCGGCCGGTCGCGTCGGGGGACTGGGTCATCGCTGGTCACCTCGGTGGGTGGTGAGCAGGACGGTGACGGCGGCGGCGCTGACGCCGATGATCCGGTGGAGGGACTCGTCGAGCTCCATCCACGCGGTCCCGGGGCCGTTGGCCTCCGCGTGGACGCTGCCGTCGGGGTCGAGGCGGACGGTCTGGCAGTGGTCGATGTAGCCGCGACGGCCGGTGCGGTCGGCGATCCAGAGGAAGAGGGCGCCCCTGTCGATTACGGCGTGCGTCACGCCGTTGATGACGGCGCCGGCCAGGAGCGCGCCGGGGCCGATGCGGTAGCCGAGGGCCCGGGTGAGCGCCAGGGCGGCGCTGGTCTGGATCGCGGTGTACTCGGCGGCGTGCCTGCTCGCGGCGATCCTGCCGCGGGTGGAGGCGGTCGTGGTCGCCTCGCCGGTCCGGCCGTCGCCCTCCTGGACGGTGGTGCCGTCGGCGTAGACGGAGTGCTGGCCGTAGAGCCGCTTGCAGCGGGCGACGGTCGAGTCCTGGCCCCAGTGGTCACAGAATCCGTGGACGGCGTCGAAGGTGGCGAGGAGTGCGCCGAAGAGGGCGAGGCGCTCGATGGCCGGGGTGCGGGTGAGTCGTAAGGCGGAGCGGATCATGCGGTTGTCTCCGTTGCTCTGCTGCAGGTGGAAGGGGAAGTGGGTGGTCGGGCGGAGCGCCAGGCCGCGTGTCAGCTGGTGCGGCGGCGAGGGCCGGAAATGCTCCTGCGCTGGGGGGTGGTAACCCTCCCGGACATGCTGTTGGCCTTCACGTCGAGGCCGTCAGCCTGCGCCTGGTCGGTGGCGGTGACCGTGATGGAGCCGGACATCGACTTCGCAGTGATGTCGCCGCCGGCATTGGCGTGCACGCGGATCGCGCCGGACATCGTGTTGAGGCGGGCGGTGCCGCCGAAGTCGGCGACGGTGACGGAGCCGGACATCGTGGTGGCCTCGGCGACGTCGGTGCGGCCGAGCCGGATGCCTCCGGACTGCGTCTGGACGTGAAGGCTGGGCGAGTCGTTCACGTCGATGGCGCCGGACTGGGTGGAGGCAGTGACCTGCTCGGCCTTCCCGGGGACGCTGACTTCCCCGGACTGGGTGGTGGCCGCGACGGCGGCGAACGTGCCGGTGGCCAGGATGTCGCCGGAGTGGGTGCGGACCAGGACCGAGCTGCCCTCGGGGACCCTCGCCGTGATCTCGATCGGCGAGCTGCTGGGCAGGGTGACGACCCCCTGGCGGCTGTCGGCTCGTCGGCCGCCGACGGTGACGCTGTTGCCGTTGCCGGTGATGACCACTCCGGTGACCGTTCCGGTGATCACGCCGAAGTTCTGGACGACGTGGATACCGCCGGTGCCCGTCACCAGGTTGGTGCCCTGGCTCCCGTTGCCCTTGACGTGGGCGACGAGCGCGCCGCGGGCGTCCCACTGGAGGCGGGCGCCGTGGACCGCGTCGGCGCTGGGGCCGCTCTCGTCGGTGGTGCGGATGGCGATCTCGGCGGCCTTGATGGTGCGGTCGGTGCGGATGGTGACGGTCCCGTGGGCGCCCAGGAGGCTGGCGTCGATGGTGATGGGACCGGCCTGCGGGGCGGTGAGGGTACGGGTCTGCGGCATGCTGGTGTCTCCTCGGTTCCTGCTCTGGACGGGGAACCCCGGGGGCGGCCGTGCCTCTTGGCCGATGCTGCGGCCGCCCCTGGGATCTGCGCCGGCCTACTGGCCGTCGGCGGTGTAGCGGATGAGCTGCTTGCGGACGTGCTCTCGGGAGAATCCGAGGTGCGCGGCGACCGCGTTCTGGGTGAGGGTCTTGAACTCGATCTCGGCCTTGACCGTCGCCCAGTAGCTGCGTTGGGCGGCCTCGATGGCGGTGTCCCGGATCTTGACGGCGTCGTCGAGGCGCTTCTTCGCCGCTTCGGTCTCGGGGGTGTCGGGTCGGGCGGGGGTCATGGGGATCAGCTCCGTACGGGATTGAGGGACGATGTGGCTGCCCCCTGCTCCGGGTTGGAGCGGGCTGGGACGCGGGGCGGTCGGCGTCAAGGTTGGTAGCCGGGTGGCCGACCGCCCCGTGCATCAGGTCCGCAGGCCGGTGCAGCCGTGGGCGTCGGGGTCTCCGAGGAGCCGCTCGGCGGTGTTGATGTCGTGGTCAGACCACCGGTCCGCGCGGATGGAGGCCCCGCAGGAGGCGCAGGACCAGGTACGGCCGCCGCGCAGTTGCCCGTTGATGCGGGCGGTGGTCCGGCGGAGAGCGTCACCGAAGAACGTCTGGGCGAGGATGCCGGCGGCGACGGCGAGGCCGCCCAGGAGGGCGAGCCGTCCGGCCTCGGGTCCGGAGTCGTGGAGGTAGGCGTTAGCGGCGAGCAGTGCGGCGACACCGGCGATGATCGGGCTGATCAGCTCGGCGCCGACCACGGCGGCGTAGCGGATACGCAGGCTGATGCTGCGGGGCGAGGGCGCCGGGGTGTTGGTGGTGATGACCTCGGTCATGGAGCGGGCCTTCCTGTTCGCGGGGCGGGCGGTGCGGGACGGTCAGACGAGGGTGGCGGCGAGGGCCAGGGCGAGGGCGCCGAGGGCGCCCGCCGTGGTGAAGATGGCGACCCGCAGGGCCCGCATCTTCTTGAGGGCGATCTTGGAGAGGACTACGAGCCGTTCGGCGCTGCGGTCGACGGCGAGGTCGGCACTCACCTGCTCGGGCGTGCAGGTGGCCCAGTGGAGGTAGGAGCCGCGGGCGTCCCCGCCGAGGCGGGGCAGGACGATCGCGAGGACCAGGAGCATCGCGGCGGCCAGGCCGGCGGCGCCGAGCCCGACGAGGACGGTGGCGGCGGTGGGGAGGTCGCGGCCAGGGACGGCGGCGATGAGGACCGTGAGCGGGATTCCCAGGACAGTGAGGAGCGCGGAGGCCTTGGCGTCGGTCCGGCCCATCTCGGCGATGACGTCGGTGCGGGCCTGCGCGAGGCGCGCGGTGGTGGTGTCGGCCGGGGTGGTGGAGGACTGCGTCATGGCGTTCGACTCCTTCGTCGCGGTCGTGCGGGCCGCTGCCCACACTCAAAGAATGCCAACTCACAGTTGGCATGTCAACGGGAGATTGGCCAACTTCTCGTTGGCATCTCTCAAATGTTGCCCCTGTTAGACCCAACAGGGGTAATCGGTGCTGGTCAGGCGATTCGATCAGCCTCGACGTCATCACAGATTTCACTGAGGAAGGGCCACAGGACGTCGTCCCGGCCGTACTGGGGGTCGACGATCGTGAGCTGCCAGGAGCTCAGGACACCCTCGTGGGCGCCCGGGCCGATCTGGTTCGGGGGCCAGATCGTCTCCAGCACCTGGCGGTCCATGTGGGCGCCGAACTGCGTGTACGGCTCGCCGTCCACGGTGGTGACGATGACGCCGTCCCGTCCGGCACCGGGCGTCGCGGCGGTGTGCACGATGCCCCAGAGGCCGGCGTCGCGGGCCGAGAGGGCGAGGCGGCGGAGCAGGCCGGTGTCGGCGCCCAGGCCGGTGACGGCGGCGCGCTGGCTCCAGTGGGTGCCGTCGGGTTCGGTGGTCTCGATGCCGGGCTGGGAGCAGTCGGTGATGAGGCCGGAGCGGTTGAGGCGGGCGAGGACCGGGATCAGGTGGGCGGTCTCGGGGTCCGGGCCGTACCGCGGCTGGTAGCCGGCCTGGCTCGCGACGGCGCCGGTGAGCCAGAGGGCCACCCGGTCTCCAAGGTCCTGGAGGCTGTCGGCGCTGCGCCACAGGCGACGGTCGGCACGACTCATCCAGGGCAGTCGGATCTTCGCGACTAGCCCTTCCGTGGAAGGCCGGGGGTGTTGGGTCCAACGGGTCTGACTGGTGCTGGGGTGGGGTGAGGACGGAGCGGGCTGTGCCGCCGGGCTGGCCGCCGAGACGGTGCCAACCGGCACACCGTCTGCCGACGCGTCCTCCTCGTCGGCCACTCGCTGGAGTGCCACCCGGACCGTGACGTCCGTGTCGATGGTGATCGCGTCCAGCAGCGGCTGGTGCAGCGCCTCATACCCGGCCGTGTAGCCCCGGTGGTAGCGACAGAAGTCGTCGGCGGCCTCCCCGCAGGCGGGGCAGTTCTCCCAGTCCCCAGCGTCGCTCGGCTCGATCTCCACCCGGTGCTCAGGGTCGGAGGAGGGCAGGGCGAGCGCGGCCTCGGGGCGTACGAGGCCCAGCTCGCGCATCGTCCAGTCGTCGGGCAGCTCGCGCAGCTTCAGGGCAAGCGCCGCGGCGACGGCGGGCTGGTGGCCGACGAGCCTGTTCCACAGGTCGCCTGCTGTACGGAAAGGGTCGTCCGGCATCACGGTGCTACCTCTTCCTGGGTCACGGGTTGATGTTGGAGACGGTGGAGGTGACGCCCTCCACGCCCTGCTGGACGGTGGGCGCGAGGGTGGTTCCGGCGAGGAAGAAGCCGAACAGGACCGCGACGATGGCGGCGGGCCACTTGAGGTGACCGCCCCGGATCATGACGACGAGCACGAGGGCCAGGACCACGACGGCGGAGAGCGAGAGCTGCACTGCAGCCTCCTTCGGTTCGGTGACGACATGCGGGCGCCCGCCCCGGGAGACCGGGGCGGGCGCGTGGAAGAGGTGGGTGTGACGTGCAGGGTCAGGAGCCGGCCTTCTCCAGCTCGTACCCGTGGCACAGGACGGGGCCGATGAGGATGCCGATCCGGTCGACGGTCCAGCGGCCGCCGGTGAGCGGGCCGGGCGGGGTCTCGTCCACGATCCGCCCGGTCCGTCCGACCGCACGGCTGTCGTCTTCGCAGCTCACGATCCGTACTTCGTCGCCTGCTTTGAACATGGCCTTCTCCTGGTCGCTGGCAATGGATTCCGTGCAGTTAGGGGTGTTGGGGGTAACGGGCCTAACTGTGTTTGCAAGGTGGGTTTCCGGTGGCGGCTGGTTCAGCCGTCGTCGCTCTGGCCTTGGGTTTCGCGCTCGTGGGTCCGCTGGGATTCCCGCTCCGCCTGGGCCTCGCGCCGCTCGGCGGCCCGGTCGCGGCGAATGTCGCGGCGCTCCTTGTCGGCGCGCTCTTCGCCGCGCTGGGTGGCGTCGTGGGCCCGTTCTTCGCCGCGCTCCATGCGGTCCTCGCGGTTCTGTTCGCTCTTGTGCCGCAGCGCGGAGTTCTTGCTGACCGCGTTGATTCCGGCGGTGGCGGTTCCGAATCCGGCTTTGCCCGCGTCGGCAACTTTCCCGGCCGCTCCGGCCGTGGCGGTGACCGCCGATCCGGCAGCTCCGGCGATCTGGCCGGCGGCTCCGGCGACGGCGCTGACGGCGCCGAAGGCTCCGGTGAGGGCACCGAAGGCGGCCTTGGCGGTTCCGCCACCGCTGGGGGCGCGGCCGCGTTGGTCGCCGGGCTGCTGGCCGTTGGCCTTGGCGAACTGGGCGGCTGCGGCCTGGGTCTTGGCGTCGGCGGTGCCAGTCTCGAGGATTCGGCCCTCCAGCTTCACGCCGCCGGGCAGGGTCACGGCGATCTTCCCGGGCTTGAGCTGGGTGGCGATGGTGGCCAGGGCCTGGGCGGTGAGGCCGTTGAGGGCGAAGAAGCACTGCTTGCCGCCGACGCCGAGTCGGTTGGCTCCGTGACTCTGGCCGCAGGTGGCCATGACGGCCGGGCCGGACGGGAGCAGGCGCAGTGCGGCGGGCTTGCGGCCGGCGCCGTCGGGGCACTCGACGGTCTTGCCGCCGATCGTGAGTGCGGCGACGCGGATGGTGGTGGACACGGAGCTCCTCCGGAGTCGGGGTCGTACGGCACCGGCACCGCCCTGTGCTGGAGGGCGGGACCGGTGGAGTTCGAGGTGGGGTGAGTCAGTCCTGGCGCCAGGTCCCGGACAGGACGCCCTCGAAGGTGCCGGTGCGGGGCTTCCTCTTCCGCGGGGCCAGGACGTAGACGAGGCCGAGCAGGAAGGCGATGGAGCCGAGGACCTTGGCGGCGGTGATGACGGCGGCCCAGACCCCGGCGGCGGCTGCCGCGGCTCCGGCGCCGATGGCGGGGCCGTATATGGCGGCTACGGTGACGGCCGCGCCGGCGGCGCCCGCGTACATGTAGGTCTTGAGGGCGCGGGTGGAGTAGGTCCAGGCGGGCAGTCGGCGGCCGGGGACCGGGTGGCGCTGCCGGGACGGTCGCTGGGGGTGCTTCGGCGCCAGGCGTAGACGGCGCCCTCCAGGGCGGCACCCTGACCGGCTGCCCGGGCGGCTCCGCCGGAGTCCTGGGCCGGGACCCGGTCCCGGGCGGGCACCACTAGGGCGTGCGTACGGGCGGCCGGCACCCGGGTGACGAGGGCCAGGGTCAGGCACAGGGCGGCCGCCCCGACGGCCACCGCGAAGGCCGCGGCAGGCCCGTCGAGGAGGGCGCGCGGTGGGTGGTTTCTCGAACCCGGCGTCCGGGGCGGTGCGCGCGGTACGGGCGGCAGTACTGGCGGTGCTGTGCGTCCTGCTGCATGGCCTGACGGCCGTGACGTGAGGGCCGGCGCACGAGACGCCGGGGCCCCATCACACCCCGGCGTGCCCTGACGCCAGGGGATACAGAGAGCTCGCACATGCCCGTCCTTCACCGGCGTGCCGTCCCTCGGGCGGCACGTTTCCTCGCCGTACCGCTCTGCGCCACGGCCTTCATCACCCTCGCCGCTCCCCAGGCGACCGCACACACCGATCTCGAAAGCTCCACTCCGGCCGACGGCGCCACCCTGGAGCAGATGCCCGGTTCCCTGACTCTGACCTTCAGCGACCAGATGGACCAGAAGTACGCCCAGATCGGGCTGACCCGGCCGGACGGACAGCCCGCACCGGCCGACGCGCCGAAGGTGTCCGGCAAGCAGGTCAGCCTCGCCCTGCAGGCTTCCGGACTGCCGGGGACGTACACGGTCGGCTACCGCGTGGTGTCCGCCGACGGTCACCCGGTCTCCGGCTCGTACACCTTCACCGTCAAGCAGCCCGTCGGCCCGGGCCCGGCATCCACTCCCTCTGCGACTCCGCCACCGGCGCCCGCCACAGGCTCCCCGTCGCCCGCGCCCCACAGGGAGGCGGGCGGCAGCGCGATGCCCGCTGTGCTCGGGTTCGGCGTCGGCCTGGTCGTCGTCATCGGCGCGGTCATCTTCGCCGTGCGCCGGAATCGGGCCGGCCGTGGCGAGTGAGGCCCGCCGCAGCCCGCGGCTCCGGCTGATCCTCGGCGCCTCGCTGGTTGCCGCACTGGCCGTGGCCCTGGCCGCGGTGTGGGCCGGGGGCGGCAACGCCGCCTCAACGCCACCGGCGTCTCCGGGCGCGCCCAGCAGGTCGCCGAGCAGCTGCGCGGACTCGGCTTCCAGGTCGTGGCCACCGGCAACGCTCCGGCGGCGAAGAGTTCGCTCACCTACCCGGCCGGGATGGAGTCGCAGGCGAAGGCACTCGCGGGACGCCTGCCGGGGCTCACAGCCGAGCAATCAGGCGCCGGATCCGCTTCGGTGCTCGTTCTCACGGTCGGCCCGGAGCTGCCGCCGCCGTCCTGATGCAACGGACCGCTCGTTCTCCCGGACCGGTTGAGGCGGGTCATCACCCGGCCCCGTCGAGAGGGCTACTCGGGGCCAAGTTCCACCCGATCTGACGTATCGCGTGATTCGTCTTGCCCGGGGACCAGCGCGCACGCGAGCGGGGTGCTTCCCGCTGTTCCCATGGGGTCTGCCGCTCTGGGCGCTGCCGGGACGGCGGGTGGAGCACCGCCTGACGGGAACTTTATGTGCTGGTTTGATTACTGTTTGTGTTCATGGTGATCAGGGCGGTACGCGGGGGCAGCCGACGCCCTGTGTCGTGGAGCGGGGCGGTGTTGACGCTAGCCCTGGCTGCCCTCCTGCATCTGCTGCTCTGCGCTCATGGGCCGATGTCCCCGGACTCGGCTCGCGTAGACACCCTGTCGGCGGAGGCTGCGGCCTCGCCGGGCTGCGGATCGGCCTTCGTACCCTCCGAGCGGTTCGGCGCAGCACAGATGGGCCCGACTGACGGCGACGCCAGCGGATGTGTGGACGCGGATGAACCCACCCTGCGGGCCCCTCGCGACGTTGCGGCGCCGGTGACCGCGGTCGACGGCTCTCCGACGACCCTCGAGTCGGTGCCGGCCGCGGCGCCGCTCGGGTTCGGGGGCGGCCATCCGCCGGGGGTGGTCGGCGGCCCGGGTGTTGTGAGGGGAGACCGGGCGCTGCTCGGTGTATGGCGGACCTGATCGGAGGCTGAGCCGCGCCTGATGCGGTGGGTGCACTTGCCTGCTGCCGCGGCTCTCCCGATCAGCCCCCGGACACCCCAGCACGGCCGCCCGCGCGCCTTCGCACGCGCCCCGGCCGAGGGAGAAGCACGTCATGAACTCCTCTGCTCCGTTCACCCTTTCCGCCTCGCCCGCCCAACTCCTGGCCGAGACCAAGCGCCCCACGCTCACCCCCGCCGGCCTGGTCGGCAACACGCCCACCCTGTGGGTGGGTGAGCCGTTCACCGCCGCCGGGCGGGGATTCTGGGCCAAGCTCGAAGGCTGCAATCCCGGCGGGATCAAGGACCGTACCGCCCTGTACATGGTTCAGGCCGCCCGCGAACGCGGTGAACTCCGCCCCGGCGCACGGATCGTCGAGTCCAGCTCGGGAACACTCGGCCTGGGTCTGGCTCTGGCCGGAGTGACCTTCGGCCATCCCGTCACCGTCGTCACCGACCCCGGCATGGAGCCGCTGATGACCGGCCTGCTCACCGCCTACGGGGCCGACGTCGAGCTGGTCGACGCTCCGCACCCGGTAGGCGGCTGGCAGCAGGCGCGTCGGCAGCGGGTGGAAGAACTCCTCGCCGCCGATCCGGGCTCCTGGTGCCCAGACCAGTACAACAACCCCGACAACGTGACCGCGTACCGGCCGCTGGCCCACGAACTCGTCGCCCAGCTCGGCCGGATCGACGCCCTCGTCGTGAGCGTGGGCACCGGCGGACACTCCGCCGGCATCGCCTCCGTCCTGCGCGATTTCTTCCCCGACCTGCGGGTGGTGGGCGTGGACACCACCGGCTCCACGATCTTCGGCCAGCCGGCCGCGCCCCGCCTGATGCGCGGACTGGGCAGCAGCATCTTCCCCGGCAACGTCGCCTACGACTTGTTCGACGAGGTCCACTGGGTCTCCGCCGCCGAAGCGGTCTGGTCGGCCCGCGCACTCGCCCGCAACCGCTACGCGAGCGGCGGCTGGAGCGTCGGCGCGGTCGGCCTCACCGCCCGCTGGCTGGCCAAGACCATGCCCGCCGAATCGAGGATCGTCGCCGTCTTCCCCGACGGACCCCAGCGCTACGTCGGCACCGTCTTCGACGACGCGTACTGCGTCGCGCACGACCTCCTGGACCACCGGCCCGCCGACGACCCCGAGGAGGTCACCTACCAGGGCGAGAAGACGATCACCCGCTGGACCCGGTGCACCACCGTCCTCGATCCCCTCGGCGCCACCCGCCGGGGCGAGTCGGCCGGAGCGTCCCGATGAAGGCGCTGTGGCGGCAGACCGCCTCCTTCCCACCCGCGGTACGCCTTCTGATGGCCAACCAGTTCGCCATCAACCTCGCCTTCTACATGCTCATGCCCTACCTGGCCGCCCACCTCGCAGGCGGCCTCGGCCTGGCCGCCTGGGCCGTCGGCCTGGTGCTCGGCGTACGCAACCTCTCCCAGCAGGGCATGTTCCTCATCGGTGGCACCCTCGCGGACCGCTACGGCTACAGGGCCCCGATCATGGCCGGCTGCCTGCTCCGCACCCTCGGATTCGGACTGCTCGGCTGGGTCGACACCCTGCCGGCCCTCATCGTCGCCTCCGCCGCCACCGGATTCGCCGGCGCCCTCTTCAACCCGGCCGTGCGGGCCTACCTCGCCGCCGAGGCGGGGGACCGGCGCGTGGACGCCTTCGCCACCTTCAACGTCTACTACCAGGCCGGCATGCTCCTCGGCCCGCTCGTCGGACTCGCACTCCTGGCGGCGGACTTCCGGGCGGTCTGCGCGGCGTCGGCCCTCATCTTCGCCGCGCTGACCTTGTTGCAATGGCGGGCTCTGCCCGACCGCGGAGGCAATGCCGCCGCGGCCGACTCGCCGGAGGGCGTACTCGCGCAGTGGCGGACCGTCGTGGCCAACCGGCCGTTCCTGCTCTTCTCGATCGCGATGATCGGCTCCTACGTCCTGACCTTCCAGGTGTACCTCGCCCTGCCGCTGGCCGCGGCAGACGCCCTCGGTGATGTGGCGGGAACCCGGGCCACCAGCGGCCTGTTCGTCGTATCGGCGGCTGTCGCCGTGGCTGGGCAACTCCGGCTGACGGGCTGGGCGAAACGCCGCTGGACCCCGCGGCAGGCCCTGGTCCGTGGGCTGGCCGCCATGGGAGTGGCCTTTCTCCCGCTGGTGTTCACCCCGTCCAGAGCTCCGTACCTGTCGCTGGTCTCTTTGACGGCGGCAGTGGTGCTCCTCGCCGTGGGCAGCGCCATCGTCTACCCGTTCGAGATGGACACCGTCGTGGCTCTGTCCGGCGACCGCCTGGTCGCCACCCACTACGGGCTCTACAACACCGTCTCCGGCCTCGGCATCACCCTCGGCAACCTGGTCACCGGCGCACTGTGGGACTTCGCCGTCCGCCATCAGGCCCTGTGGATCACCTGGCTCGCCCTCACCGCGACCGGGCTGGGCTGCGCGGCCGCCGTCGCCGTCCTGGCCCGGACCGGACGCCTCACGCCCCAGGCACGTGTGCTCGCCCCGGCCTGAGCGGCGGAAAGCGAACGGCCCCGCCCCCTCCACGTGGAGGGAGCGGGGCCGTCGTACACAGGCACGGGGTGCGAAGTCAGCTGAGTACGGGCGCTTCGCGCTGCGCTGTCGCCTCCGCGTCGGCGCCCACGGCCCGCGTGGCCAGGAGTCGTTGGGCCAGGACTCCGAAGACGATCGCGAACACGAGCCACAATACGACCTGGACGGCCAGCGAGGCGACCCGGAACTCCCACAACAGGGCTGCGGGGAAACCGGGCTTGACCGCGTCGTCGTTCGCCGGCAGGAAGACGAACGCGATCGCAGCGGCAACGACGAAGCCGCCACCGGCGGTCAGCGTCGCGTTCCAGTTGCCCAGGCGCGGAGCCAGCCGCCGGCCCGCGATGATCGCGCCGAGGCCGAGCAGGACGCTGAGCAGGATCATCAGGAAGAACAGCGTGGTGCGCTGCCCGATGGTGTCCGGGTTGCCGACGGCCGGCGGGGTGGCCGGGTACTTCAGGAACGGCACCAGGTAGACGGTCGCGAAGGCCCCCGCCGCGGTGAGCGCCGCCGTCGCGCGCGGGCTGAACTTGCCCACGCGGCCAAGGGCGAAGGAGAACGCCAGGGAGGCGACGCCACCCAGCGCGACCCCGTAGACCAGAACGCCGGTGGCCAGGCCGACGGTCGACTGGACCGGCCGGCTGACCAGTTCTTCCTCCTCGTCCGCAGCCTCGGCCGGAGCGGCGGCGCCGTGTCCGGCATGCGAGCTCTGGGCAGCCGCGGCGGGGTCGGCCTGAGCCTCCTGAGCGGCCTGGGCCTCCTCCACAGCGATGGAACCCCGTACCGGGGGCTCACCCACCACGTAGGCGACGGCGAAGGCGAACAGTCCGGCGATCAGACCCGCGAGCATGCCGCGGACCAGCAGTCCTCTGACAGTAGAGGCGTACATGTGCGTGCCTCTCAGTGGCAGGGGAAGCCGAGCAGATGACGACCGTCGTGCACCCACTCGTGCACGCCTTCACCGGAGAACACGGCCGTGGCGCCCTGTTCGGCACCGACGAAGTACAGGGCGACGAGCATCAAGAGGCCGACGAAGACCGCCCAGGGCAGTACGGCGCGCACGGGCAGCGGGGCCGACAGGGAGTCGGAAGGGGTGGGTATGGCAGCGGAAGCGACAGCCTCGGCCATGATGGAACCTCCTCGGGGAACACGCGTCCCATACGGTGGTGCAGGACGACGGTCCTCGGGTCTGACTCGCCGCGATGCCACCCCGGAGGATGTCACCGCAGCACACAGTGGCGCGACCATGCCGGATTCACACCGGACTTCCGTCTCGCCGTCGTCGCTATGTCTAAATGTCGCCGTGACGCTACCCTGCGCTCCGCTTTCGGCCAAGGGCGTGAGTCCCTGATCACAGGAGCACGCTGCGACGATGCCGTGCGCGCCCGCGCCCCCTCGAGCGCCTGTCTGCCGTGCCGGGACGTTAGCCCAGATCGATGTGGACGCTGGTGGACTTGACCCGGGCCACGGCCTGGACGCCGGCCTCGAGTCCCAGTTCCTCCACCGCTTCCCGGGTGAGGAGGGAGACGACACGGTGGGGGCCGGCCTGGATCTCGACTTGGGCGGAGACCTTGCCGAGCGTGACTGCGGTGACGATGCCGGGGAACCCGTTGCGGGCTGACGTGTGCGGCTCCTCGTCGGCCGCCTCCTGGGCCAGTTCGACGCAGAACGCCGCCAGGTGTTCGCCGGAGACCATCCGCCGGGTGCTCTCGCGGAAGGTGGGGAAGCGGTCGACGTCGGCCCACCGCCGGGCGGTGTCGACGCTGACGGATGCGATCAGCGACAGCAGGGCGTACGTGGAGGCGCCGACGACGGAGGTCACGAAGGTCGACGCGAGGGCGGCGGGGGCGACCTCGGAGACCGGTACGCCGCGGCCGACGAGGATCGGGCCGAGCAGGGGGCCGCCCCCGATGCCGTAGATCCCGCCGACCGTTCCCACCACCAGTGCCAGGGCGCCGGTGGCCCGAGGGGACGGTGGCTTGGCCGTTCGTCGTCCCGTAGCCGGTCGGATGGTCCGGGCGCACAGCCAGACGCCGAGCGGAAGCAGCAGGGCCGCGATGAACATGCGGAAGACGGTCGGACCGGGGACCGCGAACACCCGGATCGCGGCCCCTACGACCACGCCGGGAACGGTACCGACCAGCAACAGGCGGGTCAGTGGCCCGCCAAGCCGGCCACTGCGGGCGTGCCGCAGCAGCGCACCCGGCCCGGCGACCACGTTGTAGAGAGGGTTGGTGGGCGTCACGGACGGAGAGGGCACTCCCAAGACGCTGACCTGAACCGGCAGCAGGAACACCGCACCGGACACCCCGACCGGGGCGGTCGTCATCGAGATGACCAGCCCGGCCGCGAACCCCAACAGCCCTGACGACCACGTCACTGGATGCCCCTCCGTAGATCACCATTCGAGTATCAGCGGGATCTGTCTCGCGAAGCCGGGGTGCCCGGCATCTGGTCTGCGCGGGCAGTTCCCGATGGCGCACCAGGTGGAGCGCGTGGCCGAAGGCGACTACTTCACGCAGCCAGGCCGACGTCGAGGATTTTGGCGGCTTTGCCGATGGAGCCGGGCATGAGGTGGCGGTAGATCTTGAAGGTGATGTCGAGGCTCTTGTGGCCCATCCATTCGGCGACGTCGGTGATGGGGATGCCGTTGGTGAGGCAGTTCGAGGCGAAGAAGTGGCGGAGGCTGTAGATGACCATGCCCTCGGGGATGTCGACCTCATCTGTGCGCTTGACGCGCTGCCACTGGTTCTGGAGGTAGTAGGCCAGGTAGGGCCTCGTGGGGTCCATGGGGTGGCGGAGGAGGTAGCCGTCGACCGTGCCGTGCTTGTCCGCGTACCACTCGATGGTTTCCCGGACGCGGGCCGGGAGAGGGACGTCGCGGTAGTCGGTCGCTTTGCGGTGTTTGAGGCGGCCGTAGGTCTTGGTGGTCTGGTTGACCTGCTCGGTGATGCGGTAGATGTCGCTGGCGACCAGGTTGTTGAGGTTCACGGCGAAGGCCTCGCCGTTGCGCATGCCGCAGCCGCTCATCAGGTCGGCGATGAGGAGGAACCGGTCGTCGCCGGCGGTGCGTATGTCGCGGAGGCCGGCGCACGACGTTGTGGGCAGTCGACGAAGCGCGGTGTTGAAGCCGCCGCGGTCGCGCCAGCAGGGGGCGCCCCCATGCCCGGCGGGGTGACCAGCGGGCGCCCACTCCATGCATCAAACCCGGCGAGGGCGCTGTTTGGGGGCCCAGGTGTGTCCCCTGTGGTAGCTCGGTCTACTGGCTGGCACGCCCACTCGTTGAACCGGTCAGGCCTTCAGTCGAGGGAGTGACTCACCAGGAGGTTCTTCGTCTCCTGGAGGTACAGTCATCGCACCCACGCTGACCAGCGAAAACTGTGGTGCGTACGGTTCGTTGGAGGCAACTGGTCCGGAAACGGTCCGGATCCTGGTGCCCGCCGCGCCTGCGAGGGTTCAGGCCAGGCGGGTAGGGGCATGGGTGGGGCCGGCTGGTCGGGTCGCGGCGTGCGACCTGTCTTGAGGTCCATGCCAGCCATGCCTCAGCCTCGGTCAGGGCGGGGGCTGGTGGCAGGTCGTGCACCTGAGTGGGGACCGGCGGTTGGAAGGGGCGCCTCGTCATGTGCTGCCACGCTCGTGGACTCTTGCCTCGGGATGCCGAAGCTGTGCCGTACCTGCCTGGCGTACACCCGAGGGCTACGCGCGACCGGCGCGTCCCGCGCCACTACCGTCACGCCATCCGTGCGAGCGGTGTCCAGGACCGTCCCGGTGATCACAGCGGGTTGGTGCTGTAGCGACCGGATCGTGGTGCCCAGTCGTAGGGGCCGCGCATGACCGTGTGCAGGGCGTCGCGGAGGTAGCGGTCCAGGGCCATGCCGGCAGGGGCGTGCAGTTCGCTTTCGAGGCTGCGGAAGCGTGCGATGCGTGCGTGCAGCATGCCCAGCACGCTGGTGGAGGCGTCGTCGCGGTCCGCCCCGTCCGTGCGCTGGAGGATCAGCAGGAGGTTGTGCGGGTCCGCACCGGATTCCTCCTTGGAGAGCGAGTAGAGGTCGTTGTGGAGGGAGTCGATCTCGGCGGCCAGGGTGCGCAGAGCTGTCACGGTGTCCGAGGCGAAGAGGGCGGCGGGCAGTTCGTAGTGGCCGATCCGTTCGGCGAGGTCGAGCGTGGGCTGCACGCCGATGGTGTCGCGGCGCAGTCCTAGGTACTCGTCCACGGTGAGCAGGGTGCCGGATTGCCGGTTGGTGGCTTCCTGGACGTGCCCGTAGAGGTACGCCCGCCAGTGCGCGGCGGCCCGCTCGCACCAGGACGGTGACATGCCCTCGCGGCTGCGCAGCCAGAGGTCGTGGAAGGCGCGGGCGAGCGGTGGTGCGTCGGGGGCGGGGTGCTGGTCCAGGGCGGCGGCGACCACGTCGACCACCGTGCGGGCCTGTCCGGGGTCGTCGCCGGCCGGGCCGTCGAAGGCGTCGTCGAAGCAGAAGAACCAGCTCATCTGGTCGACGCCCAGGGCCAGGTCCGGCCCGGTCGCGGCCGGGTGGAAGCGGGCGGCGAGTTCGGCGTAGTGGCCGCGGGCGTGGCGCTCGGCGGCCGCGTCGGTGGGGAGGAGGCCGAAGGACCGGGGCCACTGCAGGTGTTCGGCGGCCGCGCGTGCGGCGTCGGGGCTGATCCGTGCGGGGAACGGGAGGTGGAGGCCGGCGTCGCTCCGCGTGCCGCCGCTGCGGGTCTGCGCGGCGCGGGGCTGCGGGGACATCTGCAACAGGCTCGGGACCAGTACGGCCCCGGGCACCTCGCGGGGCGGCTGCTCGGAGAGCGGGACCAGGCGCCAGCGGGCGGCGACGGTGGCGACGACCGTGGCCATCTCGGTGAGGGCGAAGTGGTCGCCGATGCACTTGCGGGGGCCTGCGCCGAACGGCAGGAAGGCCCAGCCGCGCGGGTCGGCGGTCAGCCACCGGTCCGGGTCGAACTCCATGGGGTCCGGGTACAGGCCGGGGTCGCGGTGGATGGTGAGCGGGCTGAACAGGAGCTCGGTTTCCGCGGGGATCTCCACTCCGCCGAGGACGACGCCGGGGCGGGCGGGCTGGCGCATCAGGATCCAGGCCGGGCTGCGCAGCCGGAGCGTCTCCCTGACCAGGTTCTGGGTGAAGACGAGCTTCGGCAGGTCCTCGAAGGTGACGGGCCTCGATCCGAGGACCTCGTCGAGTTCGGCGTGGAGCCGTCGCTCGATGTCGGGCCGGGAGCCGACTTCGTGGAAGAGCCAGGTCAGGCTGGTCGAGGCGGTCTCGATCCCGGCGGCCATGACGGTCATGACCTCGTCGTGGAGCTGGTCCGGGCTCATCGGTTCCCCCGTGTCGGAGTCGCGGGCGGCCATCAGCATGCCGAGGAGGTCCGCACGGGGCCGTCCGTCGGCGAGGCGCTCACGGATCAGCCGGTCGACGACCTTGCGCAACTGGGTGCCCGACTCCCGGAAGCGGCGGTTTCCAGGGGTGGGGAGGCGGTCCAGCCAGTCGACGGGCGAGACCACACGCCGCATCAACTCGTGCACGTAGGTGGGCAGCCAGCGCCGGATGAGGCGCACCTCCTCGTTGCCCAGGGCGCTGCCGAAAAGGGCCTTGGCCACGGCCTCGCTGCCGATCGCGTACATCTCGGAGGCCACGTCGATCGTGCTGTCCGGTGTCCAGGCCTCGGAGTACGTGGTGGCGCTCAGGCGCATGACGCCGGTGTAGGAGTTGAGCTTCTCTCGGTGGAACGCCGGGATCATCAGACGGCGCTGGCGGCGGTGGAAGTCACCCTCGGAGTTGGGCAGTCCGTTGCCGAGGAAGGGGCGGGACTTCTGGAAGTAGCGTCCCTTCTCGTAGGAGACCGCGTCTGTCACGAGCATCTCCCGCAGGAGCGCCGGCGAGTTCACGGCGTACACGGACAGGTTGCCGAGCCGGATCTCCACCAGGTCGCCCAGGGGTCGGATCGACTGCAGTACGCCGATCGGGTCGCGCAGCAGGGCCAGCGAGTGCCCCACCAGGGGCAGACACCCGGGAGCGGTGGCGACCGTTCGGGGCGGCAGGTATGCGGGGGCGTCCGTAGTCACGTTCTCGTCCTCAGGGGTTGCGCGTTCCCGCAGCGGTTCGAAGGCGCCGGCGCGGTGGTTGCGGGCGAGCGGGCACTCCGGCGGCCCGTTGGCCCTGCCCCGTCGCCCACAGAGAGCCAGGCTAGGTTTGCCCGCCATCAGGACGGAATGCGCAACCGTCCGGGCTTCCTGCGCGAGAGTCCGCCACGGCGGGCGGCCCGTGACCGGGCTCCCGCGCAGGGAAGCCCGGACGGGCGGGCTGGTCACCCGCTCGTCGGCCCGACGGCCTCTCGTCCGCCGGTTCTGTGGACTCTCACGCAGGTATCGCGGACGGGCGAACCCATTGAGCCGCAGGACCACTGCCGCCTCGTGGCTACCATGAGCGTTTGATCGGTAGCTTGCTGTAACGGAGGCGTAATGTGCGGTCCAATGTCCGGTAGGGGGCTCGAGCAGGGGACTTCGGTCGTGGGGCTCGATGAGGTCACGTCGAGGCCCACGGTCTTCAAGTGCATGGGCCGCAGCTACAGCGCGGCACGAGCTGACGGCGAGGTCGTCATCCAGGACGTCACGGACATCACCCATCCCCTTCCCCTGGGCCGGGCCGAACCGTGTGCGGACACCCTCTGGAGCGTCCGCACTCCCCGGGGTCTGCTGGCCGGCCGTACGGACGGGACGCTCCAGGCGGTCGCGGCGCTGCGCGGGGTCTCCTGGCCGCCCCGCGACCCCTGCCCACAGGGCGGGTAGGGGTCACGGGGGCGGGCCGACGGTGCTGCTGGAGGCAGCGCCGGCGCGGCGGTCGGCTCAGTTTGCCCGTACGGCTTCCCGGTAGCGGCGCGGAGCCACTCCGGTGGTGCGTTTGAAGGCGTTGCTGAAGGCGCTCTCGGAGCCGTAGCCCAGTGCGGAGGCGATGGCCGCCACGGGGGTGTCCTCCCGGCACAGGGTGTGCTGGGCCAGGCGCATCCGCCAGGTGCACAGGTAGGTGAGGGGCGGGACGCCCGCGACCTCCTTGAAGCGCTGGGCGAAACTGGTGCGGGACATGGCCGCGGCGCGGGCGAGTTCGGTCAGGGTCCAGGGGCGGGCCGGGTCTCCGTGCATGAGGCGCAGGGCGGGGGCGACGCGTTCGTCGGCGAGGGCGCGCAGCCAGCCCACCGGGTAGGTGTCGGCGCTCGCGTCGGTCAGGAAGACGCGCAGGACCTGTACGAAGAGCAGCTGCGCGAGGTGCTCCGCCGCGAAGGCGGCACCCGGAGCGGCCGACCGCATCTCGTGGAGGGTCTGGTCCATGAGCCAGCAGGCCGCGGGCGCCTCGGCCGTGGTGGCACTGACGTGCATCAGAGGTGGAAGGGCGCTCAGCAGCAGGTCCCTGCCCGTGGTGTTGAGATCGATGTGGCCGCCGATCGTGACGGCGTCCCGCCCTTCGTCCCCGGCGTGGAAGAATGTCTCGGTGGTCGCCCGGAGCACGGGCAGCGCGTCGATCGGCGGCACGGCCGGGTCACTCGCCAGGGTGTACCGGCGGTCGCCGGCGAAGACGGCGATGTCGCCGGCCTCCAGGCGGACGGGGTGTTCGACGCCCTCTATCACCAGCCAGACGACACCCTGCATCACGGCCTGGATCTTGAGCCGGCCCGGCGCCGGAAAGGCCAGTGCCCAGTCCCCGGCGGCGATGAGTCCGCGGGACAAGGCGCAGCGCGCGCCGGTGAGTTCGAGGGTCTCGGTGATGGGATCTCCCCAGGTCGCAGACGTGGGGAGGGGTGCGGACGGCGGTGCGGTCAGCGGTGCGGCCATGAGCGGACTCTCGCGCAAGTCGCGCGGACGGGCAAGCATTCACATGTTGTTGGACACCCATCACGATGGGTGACAGGGCACTTCCCCGGGCGGGGTCCTTGTCCCGGATCGCCGCCGCCGGTTGTGCGGTCGGTGCCTCAGCGTCAGGAGGTCGTGCTCATGGGCGGATTCCAGGATCGCGACAAGGTTCACCTGGACGAGGTAGTGCTACCGACGGCCGAGCGGCGGACCTTCGCCGAACTCGCGGTGAAGGGCCAGGCGACGCGACCGAGTCGGCGGACCAGAGCTGATGCGGTCCGGTGCCAGCGGAATCCCGGGCCGTGGGGCGCCGGCCCTTCCTCGGCCGACGGCCGCGCGGTCCGCTGCTCCTGTCCTCTCGGTGGAGGCCTGCCTGGAGTCCGTCCTCGACGGCTGCCCTCCCCGAAGGGGTGCGGAGAGGGCGGCGCAGCCTCCGTCGCGCGGGATGGTTCAGCTACAGCCCCTCTTGCAAATGAGGGGCGCGACAGTGCCGAGGGACGTGTTGTGGGAGGCGCGTCCGCTCAGCACGACGTGCGTGGTGCCCGGCGACGCCGACGGCACGGCGAAGCTGCTCGGCGCCGCCGCCAGCGCTCCGGCCGCGAACAGCGCGGTCACTGCGGCTGCGATCAGTTGCTTGCGCATCATCGCTGCTCCTGTCTGTTAATCCCCGAGGTGGGTCTCGATGCCCTGCCTCACCACGGTAGGCAGGAGGGATAGCAGGCGTGAATATTCGAACGTCCGCAAAGGGTGCGCGAGAGTCCAGGACGGCCGGGGCCCCGGCCACGCAAGGAAACAGGGTGATCCCACATGCTTCAGCCGGTGATTCTGAACCCGCGGTCCTACGATCCCGCCGAGTTCGACCCGGAGACCCGACGGCTGCTGAGGGCCGTGATCGACTGGTTCGAAGGGCGCGGTAAGAAGCGGCTGGTCGAAAGCTACGCGTCATGGTTCGCCGAATTCCTCGCCTTCGCAGGAGAACAGGGCATCTTCGCGCACTGCCTGATCCCCTCGGCCGCCGATGGAGGCAACGGGCGCTGGGACACCGCCCGCAACACCGCCTTCAACGAGGTCCTCGCCTTTTACGGCATCAACGGCTGGTACACCTGGCACGTCACCATGCTGGGCCTGGCCCCCGTCTGGCAGAGCGGCAACGCGACAGCCCGCCGCCGTACGGTCGAACTCCTCAGGCAGGGCCACTCGGCCGCCTTCGCCCTGTCGGAGAAGACCCACGGAGCCGACATCTACGCGACGGACCTCCTCCTCACCCCCACGGCCGACGGCGGGTTCCGCGCTAGCGGCTCGAAGTACTACATCGGCAACGGGAACGTGGCCGGCATCGTCACCGCCTTCGGGCGCCGCGCCGACGTCGAAGGCCCGGACGGCTACGTGTTCTTCCTGGCCGACAGCCGCCACCCGAACTACACGGCCGTCCGCAACGTCGCCAACGACCACCTCTACGTCGCCGAGATCAGCTTCGACGACTATCCCGTCACCGCCGACGACATCCTGCACACCGGCAAGCCGGCCCTCGACGTCGCCCTGAACACCGTCAACATCGGCAAGTTCAACCTCGGCACCGCCGGCATCGGCGCCTGCGAGCACGCCTTCCACGAGTCCCTCAACCACGCGCACACCCGCATGCTCTACGGGCGGCGCGTCACCGACTTCCCGCACATCCGCCGGATCTTCAGCGACGCCTACCTCCGCCTGCTCGCCATGAAGATGTTCACGAACCGCGCCGTCGACTACATGAGGTCCGCGCAAGAGGACGACCGCCGCTACATCCTCTTCACGGCCATGTCCAAGACGAAGGTGACCACGGAGGCGGAGCAGGTCGTCACCCTCCTCTGGGACGCCATCGCGGCCAAGGGCTTCGAAGCCGACACCCACTTCAACTGGGTCGCACGCGACCTGCCCGGCCTGCCACGGCTGGAAGGGACCGTCCACGTCAACATCACGCTGATCCTGAAGTTCCTGCGCAACTACCTGCTCGGCGACGCCCCCTACGACCCGGTGCCCTCCCGGACCGACGACCGAGACGACGGCTTCCTGTTCCGGCAGGGCTCCACCGGCCGGCTCGGCGAGGTCCGCTTCCACGACTGGCGTCCCGCCTTCGACCACTTCGAGGACGTGGCGAACGTGACGCGCTTCCGGGAACAGGTCGAAGGATTCCGCGAGCTGCTGGCCACCTGCGGTCCGGATGCCGGCCAGCGAGGAGACCTCGACTTCATGCTTCCGATCGGCCGGCTGTTCATGACCGTCGTCTACGGCCACCTCATCCTGGAGCAGGCCCGACTGACCGGACTGGACCGGGGTGTCCTCGACCAGATCTTCGCGCTGCTCATCAGGGACTTCGCCGGTCCGCTCACCGAACTCCACGGCAAGCCCGGCACGACGGACCAACAGCGCGAGCACGCCCTCGCCTGCCTGCGCACCCCCGCCCACGACACCGAACGGACCCACGACCTGTGGCAGGGCATCGAAGCGATCGCCGGAACCTACGCGATGCGTCCTTGATCCACATCCGGAGTACACGCAGCGCGGAGCCAACCTCTGCCCATGATCCGTCCCAACAGGAGCCCGAAACCCGTGAAATCCTTCCAGCCCGTCACCTCGGTCGCCGTGATGGCCGCGGTCCTCGGCGGCGCCACCCTGTTCGGAGCCTCCGCTCCGGTGAGCGCGGCGCCCCTGGCCACCTGCCGCGACGTGGTGGCCCGGACCAAGGGGGACCTGAGCAACGCCGGTGCCCCGACGAACGCCAACGACTGGCAGGCCGTGCGCGCCGCCGCCCAGCGCTTCCTCAACAGCCACCCCTGGGGCAGCCCTGGAACCCAGGCTCTTCAACGGGACGTCAACGAACTGGGCGAACTGTGTGCCCCGTAGCTCCGCAGAGGCGGGGCCGCTCAGGTGGCCGATCCAACGCGGGCTTGCTCCCTCGCACGTCTGGAACGGAAACCATCGTTCTCGTTTAGTGTGGGGGGATGCCTCGCCTGACGGACGAGCGCCGGGAAGAGCGGCGCCGTCACATCCTCACCAGTGCCTGGACCTGCTTCTCCGCCAACGGTTTCCACGCCACGTCCATGGACGATGTGATCGCCGCGACCGGCATGTCCTCCAGCGCTGTCTACCGGTACTTCCGGAGCAAGGACGACCTCATCGACGCCGCCGCGGACGAGGCCATGACCCTCGTGCGGAGCCTGTTCGACGGACTGCTGGCACAGCGTCCCACCGCGTCACCGGCGCAGGTCGTTGCTGCGATGGTGGGTGAGGTCCGGGACCGGGACGCCCAGTCGGAGTACGACCTCACGCGGATCGCCATCCAGTCGTGGGGGGAGGCCCTGCGCAGGCCGGACATGGAGGAACGCACCCGGGCCTTCTACCTCGGCGTGCACGGTCGGCTGGAGGAGCTGGCCCGGCGCTGGTGCGAGGAGGGCCAGGTCCCCGCGGACGCGGATCCCCGGGGGATCGCGACGGTCCTGATGACCCTCATGCCGGGACTTCTCGTCGGTCGGCACCTGGTGGCACCCGTGTCCGCGGAACACCTCGTCGCGGGCCTGTCCTCCCTAGGCTCGGCCTCCTGGGACAGCTGACGTGCCGGTGGAGCGTCCCCCGAACGGGGGCGCTCCACCGGCACGAGCTGTGCCCCGCTCAAGCGCGGGGGTTCGGTCGTTCCGTGGCCGCGCCGACGGGGGGCCCGGTGCTCAGCCAGGGGGAGTCGTACTCGATGCGCGAGCGGTCGAGCCCGTGGGGCTCGGTCGTGTAGAGCCGCAGGCGCAGCCCGTCCGGATCGGGTACGACCAGCACCCAGCCCACCATCGCGACGACCGGCGGTGAGTGGGGGACCCCCAGGCCGTCCAGGTGCGCGATCCATTCGTCCACGGCGGCGCGGTCCTCGACGGACAGGGTGAGGAGCTCGTTCCCGTCCAGGGCGCGGGCTGTCGCCGGGTCCAGGCGCAGCTCCAGCCGACAGGGCAGGTGGGGGACCTCGAGGACGACGGAGAACAGCGTCCCGTCGGGGCGGCGGTGGTCCAGTGCGCTCACCCGGCCGGCGCCCAGCACGGCGCCGTACCAGCGGGCGCTGCGCTCCAAGTCGCTGACGCACAGCTTGAGGTGGTGGAGGCCCCGGTGTGCCGGGGTATTCGATGTGGTCGTCAGGGTGCTCATGCTCAGACCAGCCCGTCGGCGAGGAGCGCGGCCGTGCGGTTTACGGGTACGCCGCGCCGCCACAGGCGGGCGATGTCCCGGACCGCGGTGATGTCGACCAGGGGGTTGCCCTCGACCAGGAGGAGGTCGGCGCGCAGCCCGGCGGCGACGCGCCCGCGGTCGTGGAGGCCGAAGGCGTCGGCGGGGGCCGTGGTGGCGGCCGTGAGGGCCTGGGCCGGAGTGAGTCCGGCCGCGACGAGGAGGGCCAGCTCTCCGTGGTAGCTGATGCCGTGCGTGGTGGGGTGGCCCGCGCCGCCCGTGCCGTCGGTGCCGGCCAGCAGCGGGACCCCGGCCCGGAACATCCGCAGCGCGACGTCGGCCGCGTACCGGGCGTCGACCGAGACGGGCCCCACCCGCACCTCGTCCTCGCCCGGGCCGTCGGTCCGCATGCGCTCGATCTCCTTGAGCCACTGGGGGTCGGCGTAGGGCCGCAGGCGGGGGTCGTCGACGAGGGCGTACTCCGCCGGGGTTTCGGTCGTGCCGGTCAGCGAGGTCAGCGTAGGTACGACGAACATGCCCCGGGCTGCGGCGTCCTCCACGAGGGCGTCGTCGGAGGGCCCGTCGGCGGGGGCGTGGGCGAGGCCGTCGACGCCGCAGTCGACCGCGAGACGGGCTGCCCGGCGGGTGAGGGTGTGGGCGGCGGTGCGCAGCCCGTGCTCGTGTGCGGCCCGTACCAACGCGCGGATCGTCTCGGGGGACAGGACGGGCATCGGCGTGCCGATCGCGGTGCCGTCCTCGATGAAGATCTTGAGGTGGTCCGCCCCGTCGGCGACCCGTGCTGCGACGAAGGCTTCGGCGTCCTCGGGGCCGGTGACGGTGGGGAAGGGGTCCATCAGGCCGAGTTCGACCAACTGGCTCGGGTGGCCGCCGGGTGCGGTGGCCCCGGTGGTCGCGATGCGCAGGTCGGCCAGGTCGTCGCGCTCGCGCGCGGCCTCCCGTACCGCGCGGACGACCGAGGGCGTACCGCCCATGTCGAGCTCGGTGGTGATCCCGAAGAGGAGTGCCCGCCGCAGCTGTTCGGTGTCGGTCGTGTGGGTGTGGGCGTCGATCAGCCCGGGCAGCAGGGTGCGGCCGCTGCCGTCGACGACGGTCGCTCCGGCCGGTGTGCCGAGGGCGGGGCCGACGGCGACGATCACGGGGCCGTCGATGAGGACGTCCTGGGGGGCGTGGAGCTCGGTGCCGTCGAAGACGGCGACGTTGCGGATGAGAGTGGGGGCGGAAGCAGAAGTCGACATGTCCTTGTCTCCTTTGAACAGCCGGATCATCGGGTGGACGGAACGGGCAGGGGCAGATGCTGGGCCAGCTGGCCAAGAACCTCGGCCGGTTCGGCCGGTACTCCGTGCGCGGCGAGGTAGCCGTCGGGGCGCACCAGCAGGGGAGTGCGTAGTCCCGGTACGTGACACACGGACAGGACGGTGCCCCGCTGTCGCTCGTCCTCCGGTTCACTCCGGCCGGGTAGGGCCAGCGTCCAGCGCAGGCCCGCTTGCGGGACGGTCAGGGGCGAGACCCGGTCTCCCGCACGTGGGGAGCCGTGGCCGGGCTCCTGCGCGTAGCCGATGTCGAGCTGGGCGAGCTTGGCGGTGATCCAGTCGAGGACACCTGTTCGCGGCTGCTGCAGCCGCGAACAGGTCGTTGCGCCGCTGTCCGGCGGCCGGGTCCCTGAGGGTGGCAATTCTGGCGAACTGGCTGGTGAAGGCGACCAGTTCGGACGCGACCGGATGCCGCTCGTCGTGGTAGCTGTCCAGCAGTTCGGCGGGGGCCGCTCCGGTGAGGACGGCGTGCAGCTTCCAGGCCAGGTTCCCGGCGTCCTGGATGCCGGTGTTCATGCCCTGGCCACCGGCCGGGCTGTGGGTGTGCGCGGCGTCCCCGGCCAGGAGGACCGGACCGGCCCGGAACCGCTCGGCGACCCGCTCCTGAACGCGGTACGTGGAGGCGGACACCACCTCCGCCACTCGGATGCGCCCCGCCACCGGCCCGCGTTCGGACACCAGCCGCTCGATGTCGGCGGCGCAGGGCGCGGCCGAACCCGGCGCGGCGGGAGTCACGATGCGGTGCTGTGCGCCGGCGAGCGGCGAGAGGAGCAGCATCCCCGCGGAGGAGAGGAAGAAGGTGGTGTCGTGCTCCCCGAGGCCGTTCGGCCCAGCATCCAGGCGGACGTCGGCCAGGGCGAACACCTGCTCAGGCGCCTCTCCGGGAAAGCCGATCGCGGCAGCTGTCCGCACGGCGCTGTGCAGACCGTCGCAGCCCACCAGGTAGCGCGCGGAGACCGATCGCAACAAGCCTTCCGGGTCGGCGATCACGGCGGAGACCCCGGGAAAATCGGGAGTGAAGCCGAGAAACCTGTAACCGCGGTGCACCCCGCCGCCCAGCTCCCGCAGGCGCCGCAGCAGATGCTCCTCCGTCGTCTGCTGGGAGGCGAGCAGGACGTAAGGGTAGGGCGTGTCCAGATCGGCGTAGGAAGCGTGCAGCAGCGTGTGCTCCCGGTCGTGGACGCGGAACCCGGGCCCCCGCTCACCCGCCGCCACGAGGTGTTCGGCGACGCCGATCCGGTCCAGGTATTCGAGGGAGCGGGGCTGGAGCGCTGCCGCTCTGCTGCCGGTCTGCACGTTGGTGTCGCGGTCGATGAGAACGTGGTCCACGCCCAGCTGCCGCAGGCTCGCGGCCAGGGTCAGCCCCACGGGGCCCGCGCCGACGATCAGAACATCTGTGTGCGGTGGGAGGGGAGTGGTGATGGGCGACGCAGGCATGACGCCTCCTCGTCGTGCGGGATTCCCTGTGAGATCCGCAGGAGACCCGCCACATCAAAGAGAAACGAGCGTTTTCGTTTCACTGTGAAGCTAGCACTGGAGGAGGCGTAACGCAAACGTACGTTTCTATTTGGCGTGGTGTGGCGTCGGCACCTGTGGCGCGGTGGGCGTCAGACCTCGTTGTTCCACATGCGGAACACCGTGCACTTCCCGTGGCTGCCGAAGGTGACGGTCCACAGGTTGGCGAAGGTGCCGAGTTCCGTGTAGCGCCCGGTGCCTTCGATGGCCGCGGTGTCCCCGTTGATCGCGAGGAGGGACCACTCGAAGTTCCAGCCCCCTTCCTGCCACCCGGCCCGGCCGCGCCACCCCTCGACGATCGCCTCGCGGCCGATCCAGTCCGTCGCGTACGGCCACTCGTGGTACTCGGCCTCCGGGGTGAAGAGGGCTGCGATGTCCTTGCGACTGTTGGAGGTCCAGGCCCGCACGTATCCCTCGACCCATGCTTCCACCTGCTGCTTCGTCACCATGACGTGTCTCCGTACGACGTGTCTGCGTGGTCCGCCGGCTCAGCCCTGGGCGGTGGGTCGCACGACGATCTCGCTGACGTCGACCTCGTCGGGCTGGCTGATGGCGTAGTCGATCGCCGTGCCGATGGCGTCAGCGGGCATCGCGATCTTCAGCATGTCCTTGGTGGCCTCGCGCACCGCCGTGTCGCTGATGCCCTCGGCCAGCTCGCTCCTGGTCAGTCCGGGGCTGATCACGGTCACCCGCAGGTCGCGGCTCTCCTGCCGCAGCCCCTCGGACAGGGCCCGAACGGCGAACTTGGTCGCGCTGTAAACGGCGGCGGTCGGGTCGACGCGGTGCCCCGAGACGGAGGCGATGTTCACGATGTGGCCGGAGCCCTGCGTGCGCATGAGGGGGAGAACGGCGGCGATGCCGTGCAGTACACCGCGCACGTTCACGTCGATCATGCGGTTCCACTCGTCGACCCTGAGCGCGTCCAGCGGAGAGAGCGGCATCACGCCCGCGTTGTTGACCAGGACGTCGACCCGGCCGAACCGGTCCTGCGCGGCGTCGACGAAGGCCCGCATACTGTCCAGGCTGGTCACGTCCAGTTCCCGGTGGCCGGCCTCCCCGCCGCTGCGCCGGATGTCCTCGGCGAGGGCAGCGATACGGTCCGTGCGCCGGGCTCCCAGCATCACCCGGTGCCCCGACGCGGCCAACCTCTGTGCCGTCGCCTCGCCGATCCCACTGCTCGCACCGGTGACCAGTACGACCTTGCCTGCAGGAATGGGCGGGACGGTCATGAGAACCCCTTCGATGAAGCCGGCGGCTGCCGGACCGGGTGGTCGTCCACCCCCCTCTGATCCTGGAGGTGATTGCCCCGGGCAGGCAGGGCGGAGCTTCCTGGGTGCGCCACTCCCAGGAACGCGCCGCGTACGATCGAGGCATGAGCGGGTACGAACTCGGCGATTTCCTGCAAGCGCGGCGCTCCCGTCTGAAGCCTGCGGAAGTGGGCCTTCCGACCTACGGACACCGCAGGGTCGCGGGGCTCCGGCGCGAGGAAGTCGCCGTGCTGGCCGGTGTCAGCGCCGACTACTACACGCGGCTGGAGCAGGGGCGCGAACGCAACCCCTCCGGCCAGGTCATCGACGCCATCTCGCGGGTACTCCGCCTGAACGCCGACGCCCATTGGCACGCCTACCGTCTTGCCGGCCTCCTACCGGCGCTCGAGGCCGCCGAGGAGTCCGACGAAGTGGACCCGGCTCTGCTCCAGCTCATGGAGGCGTTCCCCGCCGCGGTCGCGTACGTCATCAACCGCCGCCTCGAGGTGCTCGCGGCCAACGCTCTGGCCGATGCCCTGCTCTCGCCCCTGGCCGACCGCCGCCGTGTGCTGCGCTCCCTCTTCCTCGACCCCGCCGCCCGAGAGCTCTACGCAGACTGGCGTGAGGTCGCGCAGTGCTCCGTCGAGGCCCTGCGCCTGGCTGCCGGACACCATCCGGGGGATCTCCGGATGGCCGCCACCATCCAGGAACTGCGCGGCGGAAGCGAAGAGTTCGAGCAGATGTGGCTACGGCACGGCGTCAGCTCTCTCGGCCTCAGATCCAAGACCTTCAACCATCCACGCGCGGGTCGGCTCACCCTCACGTACCAGTCCTTCGACATTCAGAGCGCCCCCGGCCAGCACCTGCTGATCGGGACCGCGGAGCCGGGCAGCCCGGATGCTGACACCCTCGCCCTCCTCGGCTCTTCCCCGCGCACGCTCGAAGGCAGCGGAACGGGACGAGGGTGATGCGTCTGGGCTGCCAGACGACGTGACGCATGTCGCTGCCGTGGCTCGCCCTGGGGGTTCCGGTCGTCCTGACGCTCAGTGGTGGGAACTCAGTAGGCGTCTTCGGTGCGGGGAGCGGGGCCCAGCCCTCGGGGATGCCGTGGTCCTCCAGCCAGTCGGCGAGCCCGTCCTCCCGGTCGGAGGCCTCGATGGGGCTCAACACCGGCGCCTTGGCGACGCGTTCGACGGTCCGTTCCTGGATCTCGATGCGTTCGGCGATCGCCTCGCGTGGATAGCTGCCCTGGGAGATGTGCGCCCGCTTCTGCCGCACCTTGCCCACGCGTTCGCGCCGTGTGGCCGGGGCCCGGACGGCCGGCCCGGCCGTCGCAGCGCGTGCCGCGGCCCGGCGGTCCGGTCAGACGCCGGGCGGACAAGCCCCGCTGGGGGGTCCGGCTCGCGGCGGGGCTGTCGGTGGTCGTCCTGGGCTCCGGGGCCCTGGGGCACGCCGTGATGACCGGGCTGGACACCGGGATCGAGCGGGTGGACCCCTTCAAGGACATGAAGAACCGCCCGCAGGCCGGGCACGGGGTGAACTTCCTGCTCGTCGGCACCGACGGCCGCGACAAGATCACCGCCGAGGAGAAGCGCGAGTACAAGCTCGGCGGGGCCCCCTGCCACTGCACCGACACCGTCATGCTGGTCCACCTCTCGGCCGACCGGACGCGGGCCAGCGTGGTCAGCCTGCCCCGCGACAGCTACGTGGAACTGCCCGCGCACCGGGACGAGGCCGGCCGCAAGCAGCACGGGGCCCACCCCGTGAAGCTCAACGCCGCCTACGCCGAGGGCGGGCCGAACCTGACCGTGCGCACCGTCGAGAACATGACCCGCGTGAAGATCGACCACTACCTGGAGGTCGACTTCACCAGCTTCATGAAGACCGTCGACGCGATGGGCGGCGTCGAGATCTGCACCGCCAAGACCATGCACGACCCCAACACCGGCCTCGACCTGCTCCCCGGCACCCACCGGCTCAGCGGCGGCCAGGCCCTGCAGTACGTGCGCTCGCGCCATGTCGACGGGGGCTCGGACCTCGGCAGGATGCAGCGCCAGCAGCGGTTCATCGCCGCCCTGATCAAGCAGGCCACCGGCGGCGGGGTGCTGCTCAACCCGGTCAAGTTCAAGGAGGTCAGCTCCACCCTGCTCGGCTCGGTCCGGGCCGACCGGGGCTTCGGCTCGCAGCAGATGCTGGCGCTCGGGCAGGCGATGCGCGATTTCACCCCGTCCTCCTCGGAGTTCGCCTCCGTGCCCCTCGGCGACGCCTCCTTCCGGGTCAAGGGCCTCGGCTCCACGGTGAAATGGGACGAGGCGAAGGCCGCGAAGCTCTTCGAGGCACTGCGCGAGGACCGGCCGATGGCCCCGGCCCGGGCGCCCGCCCCCGGCCGGCCGGCGCGGACGCAGCCGGCGGTGCCGGTGGACGTGGCGCCCCGGCAGGTCCGGGTGCAGGTGGAGAACGGCACCCGGATCGACGGGCTGGGCACCCGGGTGGACTCGGCGCTGCGCGCCACCGGCTTCGACACCACCCGCGCCCCGGGCAACGGCGCGAGCCGCGAGGTCAAGCGCACGGTGATCACGTACGACCCGCGCTGGGACCGTTCGGCCCGTACGGTGTCCACCGCGCTGCCCGGCAGCGAGCTGCGGGCCGTGCCGGGGCAGGGGCGGACCGTCGTGGTGATCGCGGGCGCCGACTACCGCAAGGTGGTGCCGGTGCGCGCGGAGGACCCGTACCAGGGCGAATTCGGCGTGGTCACCGGCGACCAGGTGGTCTGCGGGAAGTAGGACCGCCCGCGGGCGGCGGCTCAGAGCTCGTCGAAGCCCTGGGCGGCGCGCTGCTCGCGCAGCTCCATGATCGCGCGGCGGCGGGCCAGGCGGTGGGTGCGGCGGATCTGGGCCTCCTGGTAGCGCCGCTCGTCCTGCTCGGTCTCCGGGAGCACCGGTGGGACCTGGCGGGGCTTGCCCTCGGCGTCCACGGCGGTGAAGACGAGGTAGGCGCTGCCGACCTGGGTGGCGGGGGTGGACTCGTTCCACCGCTCCGCCAGGACGCGTACGCCGATCTCCATGGAGGAGCGGCCGGTCCAGTTGCACTGGGCCTTCACGTGGACGAGGTCGCCGACCCGGACGGGGGCCAGGAAGGCCATCTCGTCCATGGACGCGGTGACCGCCGGGCCGCCGGAGTGGCGGCCGGCCACGGCACCGGCCGCGTCGTCCACCAGCTTCATGATCACTCCGCCGTGCACGGTGCCGAGGAGGTTGGTGTCGTTGGCGGTCATGATGTGGCTGAGGGTGGTGCGGGAAGCCGAGGTGGGCTTCCCCGCCGGCTCGCCCGGTATCTCTGTCATACGGCCACCTTAAGTGCGGTCCGCGGGCATCAGCTCTGCAACAGCACCGGTACGAACACCCTCCCGGGCTGTTCGGCGACACGCCCGGCCAGGCATTCTTGGGCACATGAGTGACTGGGACGGGTTGAGCGGCGAGCAGGACGAGCGCGGCCGCCGCGATGACGGGTACGGACGCGGCAGCGGCCAGGCGCAGCCGGAGGGCGCGCAGCGGATGCGGCACGTCCGGCGGCCCGGCCCGCAGGCGGCCCGCCAGCAGCCGCCGCAGCCCCCGCAGCAGCCCCGTCGGCCGGTGCAGCCGCCCGCGGGACCCGGCGGTCCGGCCCGGCCGGCGTACGTGCCCGGGCAGCAGGACGGCTCGTTCGACAGCGGCTACAACACCGGCCAGGTCTACGGAACGCCCGCGGGCGGCGGCCACGGCGGTCCGCCGAGGCCGCCGGCGGGGCCGCGCGGGACCGGGCCGGGCGGCGGCCCCGTCCCCGTCCGGGTCGTCGTGGACTGGCGCAAGCGGATCAAGATCGGGTCGATCGTGCTGGTCACGGGCCTGCTGGTGACGGGTGTCGGCACGTACTTCTGGGCCGACTCCAACGTGCGCCGCGAGGTCGACCTCTCCCAGGTCATCGAGCGCCCGAAGGAGGGCGACTGCACGACCTACCTGATCGTGGGCTCCGACAGCCGCGAGGGCATGACCGCCGAGGAGAAGCAGAAGCTCCACACGGGCTCGGCCGAGGGCAAGCGGACCGACTCGATGATGATCCTGGCGAAGTGCTCCAGCGGGAACACGATGATCTCGCTGCCGCGCGACTCGGACGTGGAGATCCCCTCCTTCGTCGGCTCGGATTCGGGCAAGAAGTTCCCCGCGCAGGGGCGGCGGGTCAAGCTGAACGCGGCGTACGCCGAGGACGGCCCCGAGCTGCTGGTGCGAACGGTGGAGTTCAACACCGGCCTGCGCATCGACCACTACGCGGAGATCGGCTTCGCCGGCTTCGCGAACATCGTGGACGCGCTGGGCGGGGTGGAGCTGAACATCGAGAAGGGGTTCAAGGACGAGAAGTCCGGGGCCGACTTCAAGGAGGGCACGCAGACGCTGAACGGCGAGCAGTCGCTGGCCTACGTACGCACCCGGTACGCCTTCGCCGAGTCGGACCTGCAGCGGACCAAGAACCAGCAGAAGTTCCTGTCGGCGCTGGCGAGCCAGGCGGCGACGCCCTCGTCGGTCATGAACCCGTTCACGCTCTACCCGGTGCTGGGCGCGGGCCTGGACACGCTGATCGTGGACAAGGACATGTCGCTGTGGGACATGGGCCAGATGTTCTTCGCGATGAAGGGCATCAACGGCGGTGACGGCGTCTCGATGAACATGCCGATCTCCGGGCAGCGCGGCGGCAACCTCGTCTGGGACAAGGCGAAGGTGCAGCAGCTGGTCCAGCAGATCCAGAAGGACGAGAAGGTCACCGTCCGCGGGAACTGACGGGGCGCCGGGGGCCGGCCCCTGTGACGGGGCCGCCCGGCAGGGGCCTCAGCGGTCCGAGGAGAAGCGGACCGCGGCGGCGGGCACCCGGGCCTCGCACCACACCCGCACGCCGGCGCGCAGCTCGTTGTCGGCCCCGACGTCGGCTCCGTCGCCGATGACCGCGCCGTCCAGCACGGTGCGCGCGCCGACCGAGGCGTTCTCGCCGATGAGGCTGGCGCTCACCCGGGTGTCCGGGCCCACGCTGGCGCCGGCGAGCACGATGGAGCCCTCGACGACCGCTCCGGCCCCGATGGTGGCGCCGGCTCCGACGACGGTGCCGCCCGAGAGCACGGCGCATTCGGCCACTTCGGCGCCCGGGAGGACCAGGGCCTCGCCGCGGGGGCCGGGGACGGCCGGGGAGGAGACGACGCCGCGCACGAGGTCGGCGGAGGCCTGGACGAAGGCCTCGGGCTTGCCGAGGTCCAGCCAGTAGGTGTTCTCGGTGACGCCCTGCAGCCTGGCGCCGGAGGCGAGCAGGCCGGGGAAGGTCTCGCGCTCGACGGAGACGGAGCGGCCGGCCGGGATGGTGTCGATCACGCTGCGGCGGAAGACGTAGCAGCCGGCGTTGATCTGGTCGGTGGTGATCTCCTCGGGGGTCTGCGGCTTCTCGGTGAAGGCCAGCACCCGCCCCTCGGAGTCGGTGGGGACCAGGCCGAAGGCGCGCGGGTCCGCGACCCGCACCAGGTGCAGGGAGACGTCGGCGTCGGCCGCCTTGTGGGACTCGACCAGGCCGGCGATGTCCAGGCCGGTGAGGATGTCGCCGTTGAAGACGAGGACCGGGTCGTCCGGGCCGCCCGTCAGCCGCTCGGCGGCGTTGCGGATGGCTCCGCCGGTGCCCAGGGGCTCGTCCTCGACGACGTACTCGAGGGTGAGGCCGAAGGCGGCGCCGTCCCCGAAGTAGGGCTCGAAGACCTCGGCGAGGTAGCAGGTGGCCATCACGATGTGTGTGACACCGGCGGCGGCGGCCCTGGCTATCTGGTGCGCGAGGAAGGGAACACCCGCGGCCGGAACCATCGGCTTGGGGGTGTTCACGGTGACGGGGCGCAGACGCGTCCCCTGCCCGCCGACCAGCAGGATCGCTTCCGTCATGAGCTTTCTCCCCAACCGGTTCCGGGCGTACGAGGTCCAAAGCTAGCCCATCCGGGGGACCCCCAACGGCCCGAGGCGGCCCTTGTCGGGGCCGCCCCGGGCAACACTGCCCGTTACGGCAGGTTCCGTGCCATGACGATCCGCTGGATCTGGTTCGTGCCTTCGTAAATCTGGGTGATCTTCGCATCGCGCATCATTCGCTCCACCGGGTAGTCCCGCGTGTAGCCGTAGCCGCCGAGCAGCTGGACCGCGTCGGTGGTGACCTCCATGGCCACGTCCGAGGCGAAGCACTTGGCCGCGGCGCCGAAGAAGGTCAGGTCCTCGTGGGGGCCGCCGGAGGAGACGCGCTCCGAGCGGGCGGCCGCCGAGTAGGTCAGCTGGCGGGCGGCCTCGATCTTCATGGCCATGTCCGCGAGCATGAACTGCACGCCCTGGAAGTCGCCGATCGGCTTGCCGAACTGCTTGCGCTCCTGGACGTAGCCCTTGGCGTAGTCCAGGGCGCCCTGCGCGATGCCGAGCGCCTGGGCGGCGATCGTGATGCGGGTGTGGTCGAGGGTCTTCATCGCGGTGGCGAATCCGGTGCCCTCGGCGCCGATCATGCGGTCGGCGGGGATGCGGACGTTGTCGAGGTAGACCTCGCGCGTCGGGGATCCCTTGATGCCGAGCTTCTTCTCGGGCGCGCCGAAGGAGACGCCCTCGTCGGACTTCTCGACCACGAAGGCCGAGATCCCCTTGGAGCGCTTCTCCGGATCGGTGACGGCCATGACCGTGTAGTACTCGGAGACGCCCGCGTTGGTGATCCAGCGCTTGACGCCGTTGAGCACCCAGAAGTCCCCGTCGCGCACGGCGCGGGTCTTCATGCCGGCGGCGTCGGAGCCCGCGTCGGGCTCGGAGAGCGCGTACGAGAACATCGCGTCGCCCTTGGCGAGGGGGCCGAGGTACTTGGCCTTGAGCTCCTCGGATCCGGAGAGGATCACCGGGAGCGAGCCGAGCTTGTTGACCGCCGGGATGAGGGAGGAGGAGGCGCAGACGCGGGCCACTTCCTCGATCACGATCACGGTGGCGAGGGCGTCGGCGCCCGCGCCGCCGTAGGTCTCGGGCACGTGGACGGCGTGCAGGTCGCTGGCGACCAGGGCGTCGAGTGCCTCCTGCGGGAAGCGGGACTCCTCGTCGACCGCGGCGGCGAAGGGCATGATCTTCGCCTCGGCGAGCGCGCGGACGGACTCGCGGAGCATGTCGTGCTCCTCGGCCGGGCGGTACAGGTCGAAGTCGGCAGAACCCGCCAAGATCTCTCACTCCCCAGGTGGTGCGTGGTGTTAACTACCGTTAAGTAGCCCCAGCTTAGTGTCCGGCCGCCGACCGCGTCACGGGCGTCGCACGTGAGTTGCGTGACAGCTGTGGTGACGGCCGGGGCGTCCGGCCCGATGCCCGCCCGGGGCCCGCCCGACGCCGGGGGCCGTCGCCGGAATGCATCCCCGGCCGTGCGCGCGACTATGCTCGGTTGCCGCAAACGGCCCCGCACCTCCAGGAGCACCCATGGCCCCCCTCAAGATCACTGTGATCGGCACCGGATACCTCGGCGCGACGCACGCCGCGGCCATGGCCGAGCTGGGGTTCGAGGTGCTCGGGCTGGACGTGGTGCCGGAGAAGATCGAGATGCTGGCCTCCGGCCGCGTGCCCATGTACGAACCGGGGCTGGAGGAACTGCTGCGCACGCACGTGGCCGGGCTGCCCGGCTCCACGGGCCGGCTGCGCTTCACCACCTCGTGGGAGGAGGTCGGCGCCTTCGGCGACGTCCACTTCGTCTGCGTGAACACCCCGCAGAAGCACGGCGAGTACGCCTGCGACATGAGCTACGTCGACTCCGCCGTGGAATCGCTCGCCCCGCACCTGACCCGGCCCGCCCTGGTCGTCGGCAAGTCCACGGTGCCCGTCGGATCCGCCGAGCGCCTCGCCGCCAAGCTGACCGCGCTCGCCCCGGCGGGCGAGGACGTCGAGCTCGCGTGGAACCCGGAGTTCCTGCGCGAGGGCTTCGCCGTCCAGGACACCCTGCACCCGGACCGGATCGTCATCGGCGTCGACGGCGAGCGCGCCGAGAAGCTCCTGCGGGAGGTCTACGCGACCCCCATGGGGGAGGGCACCCCGCTGGTCGTCACCGACTTCCCCACCGCCGAGCTGGTCAAGACCGCCGCCAACTCCTTCCTCGCCACGAAGATCTCCTTCATCAACGCGATGGCCGAGGTCTGCGAGGCCGCCGGCGGCGACGTGCTGAAGCTGGCCGAGGCCATCGGGTACGACGAGCGGATCGGGAAGAAGTTCCTGCGCGCCGGCATCGGCTTCGGCGGCGGCTGCCTGCCCAAGGACATCCGCGCGTTCATGGCCCGGGCCGGCGAGCTGGGCGCCGACCAGGCCCTGACCTTCCTGCGCGAGGTGGACTCCATCAACATGCGCCGCCGCGGCCACATGGTGGAGCTGGCCCGCGAGGCCGTGGGCGGCTCGTTCCTCGGCAAGCGCGTCGCCGTGCTCGGCGCCACCTTCAAGCCCGACTCCGACGACGTCCGCGACTCCCCCGCCCTGAACGTCGCCGGGCAGATCCACCTCCAGGGCGGCCAGGTCACCGTCTACGACCCCAAGGGCATGGACAACGCCCGCCGCGTCTTCCCCACCCTCGGCTACGCCGGCTCCGCCCTGGAGGCGGCCCGCGGCGCCGAGGTCGTCCTGCACCTCACCGAATGGCGCGAGTTCCGCGACCTCGACCCCGCCGACCTCGGCGAGGTCGTCACCGACCGCCTCGTCCTCGACGGCCGCAACGCGCTGGACCCGGCCCGCTGGCGCGCGGCGGGCTGGACCTACCGCGCCATGGGCCGCCCCCGCGCCTGAGCCGTACCGGCGTACGCCAGTACGACCGCACCACCGCACGCCGCGGAATGTCCGGCCCCGCATCTCGTCACCGGATTGTTGGCCATAGCCACGCGGGCCGTGCGCAATGGATCGCTAGACTCACCGCCGATGACCAGTACGAGCACGAGCAGCCCTGTCCGCCCCACCGCAGGCGCGCCGGGGCCGGCCCCGCGTGCCGGGCGGGGCTCCGTCGACTCCGCCCTCCGCGGCCGCGCCGGCCACCTGGCCATGGCGGGCTTCTGGCTGGCCACGCGGACCCTGATGGTGGTCCTCCTCGTGGTGAACCTGCACGGCACGTCCTCCGTGCGCGTGGAGATCACCCAGACGTACAACAACTGGTACGACGTCCTCGTGACGGGCACGATGCCGCACGACGACGTCATGTGGCAGTACCCGCCGGCCGCCGCGGCGATCTTCCTGTCGCCCGACCTGCTGCCCTTCCTCAGCTACTTCCAGGCCTTCGTCGCCCTGACCGTCATCTGCGACGCGCTCATCGCCGTGGGCCTGGTCCGCGCCGCCCGCCGCAGCGACGGCAGCATGGCCGGCGCGGTGCTGTGGCTGACGACGCTGCCGCTGCTGCTGTCGCTGCCCTTCGGGCGCTACGACCTGCAGGTCACGCTGCTCGCCGTGGGCTCGCTGCTGTGCCTGCGCTTTCGCCGCAAGCTCGGCGGCGTCCTCGCCGGCATCGGCGCGCTGGTCAAGGTGTGGCCGCTGCTCGCCTTGATCGGGACCCCGCGCGGCCGGACCACCCGCGACGCGGTCGTCTCCGCCGTGGCGTCCGCGGCCGTGCTCCTCGCGGTCCTCGCGCTGTTCTTCCGCGACACCCTCGGCTTCCTGGGCAACCAGGGCAACCGCGGCATCCAGGTCGAGTCGCTGGGCGGCTCGGCCCTGATGTTCGGCAAGCTCATCGGCGCCTGGTCCGGGAAGATCGAGGTCCGCTACGGCGCCTACGAGTACCTGGGCCCGTACGTCTCCAGCGTCGCCATGCTCTCCGTCGCCCTCACGGTCGTCGGGTTCGGCTGGCTGCTGCTGTGGCGGGTGAAGGCCCGGCGCTGGTCGACCGCGACCCCGCTGGACGCCGCACTGTGCGCCATCCTCGTCTTCACCATCACCAGCCGCGTGCTCAGCCCGCAGTACCTGATCTGGCTGGTCGGCCTCGCCGCCGTCTGCCTGACCTGCCGGCACACCACGCAGCGGCCGGTGGCCTGGCTGATCGTCGCCGCCACGGCGCTGAGCACGGCGATCTACCCGCTGACCTACGGCTCGGAGATCCTCCCGGGCACCGGCTTCGGCACCTTCCTGCTGTGCGTGCGCAACGGCGTGCTGGGCTACGCCGCCGTCCTGTCCTGCGCCCGCCTGTGGCGGGCGAGCGTCACGTCCGACGGTGCTGCGCGGCCCGCGCGGTGAACTCCGCGTCCCGCACCACCCGCTGGGCGTTGCCCCAGGTGAGCAGGGCCAGATCGGCCTCCGGCCAGCCCCGGTCCAGCAGTTCGGCGATCAGCCGCGGATAGCCCGAGGGATCGGTCAGGCCCGCCGGCCGCGGGGTGCCCAGCTCGGCGCCGAAGCCCGCGCCCAGGCCCACGCAGTGCGGACCCGCGACGGCCCGTACGTGGTCCACGTGGTCGGCGACCGCGTGCAGGGAGTCCCCGGTGAGCGCGGTGTCGAAGCTGACCATCGCCAGGCCGTCCGCCGCGCCCAGCGCGAGCAGCACCTCGTCCGTGACGTTGTCGGGGTGCGGATTGAGCGCGGCCGCCGCCGTGTGGGAGATGATCACCGGCGCCTTGGAGGCCGCGGCGAGCTGGCAGGCCGCCGCCGGCGGGCAGCCGGTGAGGTCGAGGAGCATCGCCAGCCGGTTCGTCTCGCGCACCACCTCGTGGCCGAAGGCCGTCAGGCCCTCCATGGCCCACGCGGCTCCGGCCGGCGCGAGGATCCGTACGCCCAGTGCGTGGAAGGCGCGCAGGGTGGCGAGCGAGTCCGTCAGCGTGCGGCCGGGTACGGGGCCCAGGAACGAGGCGATGCGCCCCCGGTTGCGGGCGTCCGCCAGGTCGTCGGCGTTCAGCGCGAGGCACAGGCTGTCGGGGTAGCGGCGCATCAGGGCCAGCGCCACGTCGATCTGTTCGAGGGTGTCGGACACCACCTGGTCGGGGGCCGCGGCCTCGCGCGGTGTGAGCAGCGACCAGAACTGGGCGCCCACTCCCCCGGCGCGCAGCCGCGGGATGTCGGTGTCGACGCCCGAGTCGGGGGTGTCGATGTCGTGGTACGGGCTCTGGCGCAGGGTCCAGACCAGGGTGTTGCACCCGTCCGCCACGGGGTGGACGGACAGCAGCGCGGCGGCCCGGTCCAGGGCGCCCGGCAGCAGGGCTGCGGGAGTGTCCTCGGCTCCGAGGGAGCCCGGGCCCACGGGGGTCGCCGGGCTCGTTTGCGGTTCGTCCTGAAGGTCGGCCATGACGTTCGCTCCGGTCTCGGCGGCTGTGCTCGTACGGGAAGCAGCGGGGAGAGAAGCAGGGAGATGTGGCCACCGTGACACGTGGGACGCCGGAGGCGCCCGGCGGATGTGGCGTTCGGGTGTAACCCGCAGGTCGCACCCGGTTCGCCGGCTCCGCCGGGCGGACCGGTCAGGCGGTCGGGAGCACGGTCGGGAGCACCGCGTTGGACGGGCCCCGGGAGGCCGACTCCGCGCGCGCCACGTCCTCGGCGTCGCGCAGCACCCGTACCGCGTTCGACCAGGTCAGCTTGGCCAGGTCGGCCTTGGACCAGCGGCGCGCCAGCAGCTCGGCGACCAGGTTCGGGTAACCGGCCACGTCGTCGAGCCCGGCCGGGGTGAAGGCGGTGCCGTCGTAGTCCCCGCCGATGCCGATGTGGTCGACGCCGGCCACCTCGCGCATGTGGTCCAGGTGGTCGGCGACCGTGGCGGCCGTGGCCACCGGGCGCGGGCGCCCGGCCTCGAAGGCGCGGTGCAGCTCCATCGCCGCGGGGGTGGTGTCGAGGTGGTGGTGGCCGTGCGCCCGCAGGTTCTCGTCGGCCGCCAGGGTCCACTCGACGGCCGCCGGGAGGATGAACTTCGGCACGAACGTGGCCATCGCGACCCCGCCGTTGGCCGGCAGCAGCGCCAGCACGTCGTCGGGGACGTTGCGCACGTGGTCGCAGACCGCCCGGGCGGAGGAGTGCGAGAAGACCACCGGCGCGGCCGAGACGGCGAGCGCGTCGCGCATGGTGGTCGCGGCGACGTGCGAGAGGTCGACGAGCATGCCGATCCGGTTCATCTCGCGGACGACCTCGCGGCCGAAGTCGCTCAGGCCGCCGTGCCGGGGCTCGTCGGTCGCCGAGTCCGCCCAGTCGATGGTGTCGTTGTGCGTGAGCGTCATGTACCGCACGCCGAGCTGGTGCAGGGCGCGCAGGGTGGCGAGCGAGTTGTTGATGGAGTGCCCGCCCTCGGCGCCCATCAGCGAGGCGATCCGGCCCTCGGCGCGGGCCGCCTCCATGTCGTCGGCCGTCAGCGCCCGCACCAGGTCGCGCGGGTAACGGTCGATCAGCTGGGCGACGGCGTCGATCTGCTCCAGGGTGGCGCTGACCGCCTCGTCGCCCGCGTAGTCGGAGCGCACGTAGACGGACCAGAACTGCGCGCCGACCCCGCCGGCGCGCAGCCGGGGGATGTCGGTGTGCAGGTGGCCCTTCTGGTCGCGGGCGATGTCCCGGCGGTCCAGGTCGTAGCGCACGGTCTCGCGCAGCGCCCAGGGCAGGTCGTTGTGCCCGTCGACGACCGGGTGCTCGGCGAGCAGCTCGCGGGCCGCGTCCAGGTGCCGGGCGGCGTCCGCCGCGCCCGCGCCGTGGGCCGGGGTCACTTGCCGAATCCGAAGGAGTCCTGGCCCGCGACCTTCGTGCGCAGCCGCTTGCCCTTCTCGGTGGCCTGGTCGTTGAGGTCCTGCAGGAAGTCGTTGACCCGGCCCAGCAGCTCCGGGTCGTGCGCGGCCAGGATCCGTACGGCCAGCAGCCCGGCGTTGCGGGCGCCGCCGATCGAGACGGTGGCGACGGGAACCCCTGCGGGCATCTGGACGATCGACATGAGCGAGTCCATGCCGTCGAGGTACTTCAGCGGGACGGGTACGCCGATGACCGGCAGCGGGGTGACGGAAGCGAGCATGCCGGGCAGGGCGGCGGCCCCGCCCGCACCGGCGATGATCACCTTGAGGCCGCGGTCGGCGGCCTGCTCCCCGTACGCGATCATCTCGCGCGGCATCCGGTGGGCGGAGACCACGTCGACCTCGTAGGGGATCTCGAACTCGTCGAGGGCCTGTGCGGCGGCCTCCATGACGGACCAGTCGGAGTCCGAGCCCATGACGATGCCGATGACGGGAGCTGTTGCGGAGGTGCTCATGCGGTGATGGATCCTCTGAGATAGCCGGCTGCGTGACGTGCTCGCTCCAGCACATCGTCCAGGTCGTCGCCGTAGGTGTTGACGTGGCCGACCTTGCGGCCGGGTTTCACGTCCTTGCCGTACATGTGGATCTTCAGCTGGGGGTCGTGGGCCATGCAGTGCAGGTACGCCGCGTACATGTCGGGGTAGTCCCCGCCCAGGACGTTCGCCATGACCGTCCAGCGGGCGCGGGGGCGCGGGTCGCCCAGCGGCAGGTCGAGGACGGCCCGCACGTGGTTGGCGAACTGGGAGGTGACGGCGCCGTCCTGGGTCCAGTGGCCGCTGTTGTGCGGGCGCATGGCCAGTTCGTTGACCAGGATCCGGCCGTCGGCGGTCTCGAAGAGCTCCACGGCCAGGTGCCCGGTGACCCCGAGCTCCTTGGCGATGCGCAGGGCCAGGGCCTGGGCCTCGCCCGCCAGCGCCTCGGAGAGGTTGGGTGCGGGGGCGATCACCGTGTCGCAGACGCCGTCCACCTGGACGGACTCCACGACCGGGTAGGCCACCGCCTGGCCGTGCGGGGAGCGCACGATGTTGGCCGCGAGCTCGCGGACGTAGTCCACCTTCTCCTCGGCCAGGACGGGGACGCCCGCCTTGAACGGGGCCTCCGCGTCGGCCTGGCTGCGGACGAACCACACGCCCTTGCCGTCGTAGCCGCCGCGCACCGTCTTGAGGATGACGGGGAAGCCCCCGACCTCCTCGGCGAAGGCCGCCGCGTCCGCCGGATCGGCGACGATCCGGTGGCGGGGGCTGGGCGCGCCGATCTCGTCGAGCCGGGCACGCATCACCCCCTTGTCGGCGGCGTGCACCAACGCGTCGGGCCCCGGGCGGACGGGGATGCCGTCCGCTTCCAGGGCCCGCAGGTGCGCGATGGGCACGTGCTCGTGGTCGAAGGTGATCACGTCACAACCGCGCGCGAAGGCGCGCAGCGTCTCCAGGTCGCGATAGTCGCCGATGACGACGTCGCTCACGACCTGGGCCGCCGAGTCCTGTGGGGTGTCACTGAGGAGCTTGAATCTGATGCCGAGGGGGATACCCGCCTCGTGGGTCATGCGGGCGAGCTGTCCGCCGCCGACCATGCCGACTACCGGGAACGTCACTCCTCCAGGGTATCCGGCGGTATTCCGCCATCCGGACACGGCCCTGGCCGGTACCCGGTGGCGGGCGGGGCGAGTGTGCCGTGTGTCGCACGGCGTCCGAAGGCGCAGACGTACCAACGGGGTGACACTTAACATGAGCGGGCCGAAGCAGAACGCGTGACGCCTCATACGGGGGGCCCGAGGGACAGGACTGAAGCCTCTTATGAGCGAGCCGGAGAACGGATCTGCCCTCGACCGCGTGCGCGGACTCACGCGCGAGGTCGCGAGGTTCGGTGCCGTCGGCGGGCTGGGGGTCCTGGTCAACCTGGGCGTCTTCAACCTGATCAGGCACTTCACGGACCTGCAGGTGGTGCGCGCGAGCGTGATAGCCACCCTGGTGGCCATCACGACGAACTACCTGGGCTTCCGCTACTTCGCCTACCGGGACCGTGCCGACCGCACCGGGTCCGGGCGCACCCGCGAGCTGACCCTGTTCATCGCCTTCAGCGCGATCGGGCTGGTCATCGAGAACGGCATCCTGTTCACGGCCACCTACGGCTTCGGCTGGAACGCCCCGCTCGCCTCGAACTTCTTCAAGTTCTCCGGCATCGCCATCGCCACGGTGTTCCGCTTCTGGTCCTACCGGACCTGGGTCTTCAAGGCCCTGCCCGCTCCGGCCGCGTCATCGCTGGTCGTCGAGCAGCGCGACGGCCAGACCGGGGCCCCGGCGCGGACCCCGGAGACCGCCGCGAACTGACCGGCCGCGTCAGCGGACCGTGTCCCGCGACTCGGTGGGTTCCGGCGCGGTCCGGCTGAGGAACAGCGCGAACACCGGCGGCTGCGCCTGGAGCAGCTCCAGGCGGCCGCCGTCCGCCTCGGCGAGGTCCCGGGCGACCGCGAGGCCGATGCCCGTGGAGTTGCGGCCGCTGATGGCCCGCTCGAAGATCCGGTTGCCGAGGTCCGGCGGGACTCCGGGTCCCTCGTCCGTGACCTCCAGTACGGCCTGGTTGCCGATCACGCGGGTGCGCAGCGCCACGGTGCCGCCCCCGTGCATGAGGGAGTTCTCCACCAGGGTCGCCAGCACCTGCGAGACCGCGCCCGGGGTGCCCACGGCGCGGACGCCGATCTTGCCCGAGCGCACGACGGCCCGGCCGGCGCTGCGGTAGGCGGGCCGCCACTCCTCCAGCTGCTGTTTGACGACCTCGTCGAGGTCGAAGGGGACCGCGGAGCCCGTGCGGGGGTCCCGGGAGTTCGTCAGGAGCCGCTCGACGACGTCGGTGAGCCGCTCCACCTGGGTGAGGGCGATGGTGGCCTCTTCCCGGACGGTCTCCAGGTCGTCGGTGACGGTGATCTCCTCCAGCCGCATCGACAGGGCCGTCAGCGGGGTCCGCAGCTGGTGGGACGCGTCCGCGGCCAGCCTTCGCTCGGCGGTGAGCATCCGCCCGATCCGCTCGGCGCTGGAGTCCAGTACGTCGGCGACCCGGTCCAGCTCGGGGACCCCGTACCGCTTGTGCCGGGGCCGCGGGTCGCCGGATCCCAGCCGCTCGGCGGTCTCGGCGAGGTCGGTGAGCGGGGAGGCCAGCCGGTTGGCCTGGCGTACGGCGAGCAGGACGGCCGCCACGACGGCGAGCAGGGCCACGGCGCCGACGACGGCCAGGGTCCGCCCGACCTCCTTGGTGACGGTGGAGCGGGACTGCTCGACGACCACGACCTCGCCCTGTTCGCCGCGGGCCGTGCCCCGGATGACGCTCTCCTCGATCCGGCGGCCGACCTCGACCGGCTCGCGGCCGGGGACCGTGATCCGCGCGTAGCGGCCGGCGTCGAGCTGCTCGGCGAGCGCGTCGGCGTCGACGGGCCGCTTCTCCAGGACGCTGCCCTCGACGATGCCCACCAGCCGCAGCGCCTCGGACTCGATGCGGTCCTGGGCGCTGCTGGTGATGGTCCGGGTCTCCACGATGACCAGGGAGACCCCGAAGACGGCGATGACGACGAGCACCACGGCGAGCGTGGAGTTGATCAGACGGCGGCGCATGGCTTAGAGAATGCCCCACGGGGAGCGGACTCGGCCGCTCAGCTCTTCTCGAAGCGGAAACCGACTCCCCGCACGGTGGCGATGTAGCGGGGGTTCGCGGCGTCGTCCCCGAGCTTCTTGCGGAGCCAGGAGATGTGCATGTCGAGGGTCTTGGTGGAGGACCACCAGGTGGTGTCCCAGACCTCGCGCATCAGCTGGTCGCGGGTGACGACCCGGCCGGCGTCGCGCACGAGGACCCGCAGCAGGTCGAACTCCTTCGCCGTGAGCTGGAGCTCCTCCTCCCCCATCCACGCGCGGTGCGACTCGACGTCGATGCGCACCCCGTGGGTGGCGGGGGGCTGGGCGGACTCGGTGGCGCCGCGCCGCAGCAGGGCGCGGACCCGGGCCAGCAGCTCGGCGAGGCGGAAGGGCTTGGTCACGTAGTCGTCGGCGCCGGCGTCCAGGCCGACGACCGTGTCGACCTCGTCGGCCCGGGCGGTCAGGACCAGGATCGGGAAGCCGTGGCCCTCGGCGCGCAGCCGGCGCGCGACCTCCAGGCCGTCCATGCCCGGCAGCCCCAGGTCCAGGACGACGAGATCGACGCCGCCCTGCAGTCCCGCGTCCAGGGCGGTGGGGCCGTCCTCCCGGACCTCGACCTCGTACCCTTCCCGGCGCAGGGCGCGGGCCAGGGGTTCCGAGATGGATGCGTCGTCCTCGGCGAGCAGTACACGCGTCATGTGGGTGATGGTAGTCCGCGGCGGGTGAAAGAAGGGGCCCGCCTGCACACCCCTGCCGATCTGGTCTTATGAACGACTGACGGCCTTCGAAAGTACCCGGATGGTTCCACGCGAACCTGTGATCCATCTCTCAAGTGCTTTCATATGCGGCACTGTCGTGTCGTATGGTGTCGAGACGCCTGATGCACTATCTGAGAGACTTTCGGCCAATAACCAGCCGAAAGTCTCTATTTCTGTCCTGATCGGACAGGCACTGTGGTCGCACCCCCCCCACTTCGGGGCCGATGACAGTGAATGACCTATGGGCCGGGCCCTTCGCGCGATGAAGCGCGGCAGGGCGTGGATCCCGGTTACGGATGTTCCCTCGTCTCTCCGCCTGAGCGGAGCGAGGCCCCCGGGCGTGGGGCCGGGACAACCCGCCGCCGGTACCGGCCACCCCTCACCGGGCGCCGTTGAGCTCACGAAGCCGCGCGTCCCGAGCAAGCAAGGATCGACCATGGCTTCCAGCCTGACGAGGGACTCGGCGGACCCGTCCACCGAGAAGACCTTCTTCGGACACCCCCGTGGCCTGGCCACTCTGTTCATGACCGAGATGTGGGAGCGCTTCTCCTACTACGGCATGCGCGCCCTCCTCGTCGTCTACCTGATCTCGGGCGGCGTCGACGCCGCGACCGACAGCCAGGGCGGCGGCCTGGCCATGAAGACCGCCACGGCCACGGCCATCTACTCCATCTACGTGGCCATGGTCTACCTCATGGCCATGCCCGGTGGCTGGTTCGGTGACCGCGTCTGGGGCGCCCGCAAGACCGTCGCCATCGCCGGCGGCGTGATCATGGCGGGCCACTTCGCGCTGGCGATCCCCGGCCAGGCGATGTTCTTCGTCGGTCTGGCGCTGGTCGCGGCCGGTTCCGGTCTGCTGAAGGCCAACATCTCCACGATGGTCGGCCACCTCTACGACGGTCCGAAGGACCCTCGTCGTGACAGTGGCTTCACCCTCTTCTACGTGGGCATCAACCTCGGCGCCTTCGTCGCGCCGTTCGTCATCGGCACCGTCGGCCAGACCGTCAACTGGCACCTGGGCTTCGCCCTCGCCGGTGTCGGCATGGCGCTGGGCCTGGCGCAGTTCCTGCTGGGCAGCAAGCACCTGAGCCCCGTCAGCAGCCAGGTCCCGAACCCGCTGTCGGCGCAGGAGCGCAACGCGATCGTCGTCAAGGTCGCCGCGGTCGTCGGCGTCACGGCGCTGTTCTACGCGATCATCGGCTTCACCGGCGTCTTCACCCTGAACTGGGCGCTCGTCCCGCTGACCGTCGCGGGTCTGCTGATCCCGGTCGGCGTCCTGGTCCGCATCAAGCGCGACAAGGACCTCTCGGCCCCCGAGCAGTCGAAGATGAACGGCTACATCTGGTTCTTCGTCGCCGCGGCCGTCTTCTGGATGATCTACGACCAGGGTGGCTCCACGCTGGCCGCCTTCGCCGAGAAGAACACCGCCAACACGGTCTTCGGGTGGGACTTCCCCTCGACGTGGTTCCAGTCGCTGAACCCGCTCTTCGTGATGACGCTGGCCCCGATCTTCGCCTGGCTGTGGATCTGGCTGGCGCGCAAGAACCAGGAGCCGACGACCATCGTGAAGTTCGCGATGGCCCTCGTCCTGGTCGGCGGCTCGTTCTTCGTCTTCGTCGTCCCGATGGGCATGGCGAACGGCGGCACGCTGGTCAGCCCGATGTGGCTCGTCTCGATCTACATGATCCAGACGATCGCCGAGCTCTGCCTGTCCCCGGTCGGCCTGTCGGTCACCACCAAGATGGCGCCGCAGAAGTACGCGAGCCAGATGATGGGCGTCTGGTTCCTCGCCGTCACCGCCGGTGACTGCACCACCGGTCTGCTCTCGATCGCCGGGGTGGACCTGAACGGGACCGGGATCATCGGCATGCAGGCCGCGCTCGCGGCGCTGGCCGGCTTCGCGATCTACATGTACCGCAAGAAGGTCCAGACGATGATGGGCGACGTCCACTGACGCGTCCCGCCTCGTGGAACGGCCCGGCACACCGCATGGTGTGCCGGGCCGTTCCGTCGTTCCGGGTGCCGCCCGCGACCGCGGGCCCGCGGCCTACCGGTGGCCGCGCAGGCGCCGCCACGGGGTGAAGGTGAAGACCGCCGCGCCGAGCAGCATCACCGTGCCGGCGACCAGGGCGAGGGCCTTGATGCCGCCCTCGTCCTCCGCGCCGGTCTCGGCGAGGTTGCCCGAGGAGGTGTTGCCCGTGGCTCCGGGCGAGCCGGCGGCGCCGCCGGCCTGGGCGGTGGTGTCGAGCTCCAGCGAGACCCCGGTGCTGGTCGCGGTGCAGGGCACCACGATCGGGGTGGCGCCCGGGGCCATGACGACGTCGATCGTCATCGTGTCGGGGCTCAGCGTCGCCTTGCCGGTCTTGCCCGGCTTGTAGGTGCCGGTCATATCGCTCAGCGTGACGGGGTCGCCCGCGCCGATCGCCGTGGTGGTCGCGGGACCGGAGACCTTGACCGTGCCGCTGTCACCGCCGCCGATCTTGATGTTCATCGAGGGCTTCAGGGCCCCCGCCGGCAGGGCCGCCGGGCTCTTCATGGCCCCCTTGGCGGTCTTGACGGTCAGGTCGTAGTTGCCGCCGTTCTTCTTGGCGTTGATCGTCACCGGGCTCTTGATGCCCCCGGGCAGGAAGGCGCCGCAGTCGAAGGCGACCTCCACGGCCTTGCCCGGGAAGTCGGTCTGGCCGCCGCCGCCCGGAGTCCCGGTGGTGCTCCCGCCGGGGGTGCCGCCGCCGCCTTCCGTGACCTTGATGGTGACGCCGACCCCGACGGCCTCCTGCGGGGTGCAGTGGGTGAGCAGGCCGCTCCAGTCGACGTCGTACTTGCCGGGCGAGATGGTGACGTCGCCGGCCTTGGTGAGCTTGAGCTTGGCCTTCATGTCGGAGATGACCATGGGGGCCTTCTTGGGGATCGGCGGGTTGGTCCGCGTCCCCTCCATCTTCAGCTCGCCGCTCTGCGCGCCGCCGACCTTCGCGTAGCCGATCGGCTTGATGCTGTCCTTGGCCAGATCCATGATGTCGGTGTTGTTCGAGGCCGGCTTCACGGTCTTCCAGACCACCTCGACCTCGTCGCCCACCTTGGCGGTGGCCGGGGCCGTGACCGAGGCCGTGGTCGTGCCCTGGACCGGGCCGCCACCGCCCGCCGGCGGAACGCACTCCACCTTGTAGGAGACGTCGGCCGCCTGGGCGGGGCTAGCCGCCAGCAGGATGCCCGCGCCGCCGAACAGCAGCGCGACCGCGGCCGCGCTCACCCTCCGTTGGGTCCTCACGATTGTCCCTTCGTCGTCGGACTGTTCTCAGACGGTGCGGACGTCTGTGGTGCATGTGGTTTGTGTGGTGCTTGTGGTGTCTGTGGTGCTGGTGGTTCGGATGGTGCGGTTGTCCCCGGCGCGCTGTCCGGGGTGAACCACGGCAGTGCCGCCGTGGTGGTCGATGGGGGCCCGGCCGCCGGTTCGGAGCGGGCCGGCGCGGGACCTCGTACGGGACCCCGCGCGGGTCCCCGTACCGCCGCGATCCTCGGCAGCCGGGTGGTCACCGCCGCCGCCGCGTCGGGAATCCGGGAGCCCCGGTGGCGGCCGCCGGCCTGCTCGCGCGGGCGGACCTTGTCGACGACGGCCATGCCGATCCGGAAGACCGCCGCGGGGATCACCACGAGGAGCAGGCCCCAGAACAGCAGCACCCCGTACGGGCGGGCCACGCCCCAGGGCTGCGTGGCCACGACCGTCTCGCCGTACTTGAGCGAGACCGTGTAGTCGCCGTGGGCGCCCGCGGACAGGGCCGCGTTCAGGGAGATCTCCGCCTTGCCGCCGGGCGCGATCGTGCCCTTCCAGCGGACCTCCTCCCAGATCGGCGCGAACACCCCGTGGGCGGTGCCGAGCTGGAAGACCGGGTCCTTGACCGGCGCGGAGCCGAGGTTGCCGACGGTCACCGTGAACTCGCGGCTCGGCGGGGCGCCGAACCAGGTCAGCACCCCGTCCTCGCCCTTGAGGCGGACCCCGGTGAGCATCGCGAGGCGGGCGGTGCCGCCCTCCGCGGGCAGCTCGGCCACCGGGTGGTCGGTGATCTTCAGCGGGGCCGCGACGGTGGACTGGTCCCCGTTGACGGAGGTGACGTTGACGACGCAGGGGCAGGGCTTGGGCGGCGCGACCACCGGGAGCTGGGCGGAGAAGTTCCCGTCGTCGGCGACCGAGACGGCGATGCCGTCGGCGTTGGCGCAGCTGTTGGTGCCGCCGATCATGTTCTGCCCGCAGACCAGCAGCATCACCATGGTCTTGGGCCGCCAGCCGGTGCCGGTGACCGACAGCTCGGTGCCCTTGGCGGCCTCCTTGAGCGAGAGGGCGACGGCGGGCTTGGCCTCGTCCGCGGCGGCCGGTGCCGCCGGGAACAGCGTCAGCGCGCCGAGCGCGAGTCCCGCCAGCCCCGCGCATCCCGCCGCGACGAGGGCCCTGATCTTGCCGCCGCGTCCGGTCTTGGCGCTCACCTGGTTGCTCCCGTCAACTCGTGGTCCGGTGCTGGGGCTTGTTCGGGTACGGCGCTTCCGTGCGGGCGTGTCCCGTGCCGGTCGCCGGCCCGGGACCGCCGTTTGCGCGCGAGCAGCAGCGCGGCCGCGGCGGTTCCGCCGAGGCCGAGCAGCCCCAGGCCGGTCCAGCCCGCGATCCCCCAGGGAACGAACCACGCCGAGGCGCTCCCCGTGGCGCGGGCGCCGCCGGGGGCGGTGACGGTGAGGTCGAGGGCGACCCGGTCGAAGACCGGGGCGCCGGGCCAGGGTTCGCTCAGCTCCACCCGCTGGCCGGGGAGCACCTCGACGGGCAGGGTGCGGGCGCTGCGGCCCGCGACCTCGCCGAAGGTGCCCCGGGCGCGGATGGACAGCTCGGGCGCGAGGGTCACGTTGCCGCGGTTGACCAGGGTGTAGGCCACGCGCGCGGACGCGCCCTTGCCGCGTACGGAGACGTCCTCGACGGTGAGGGCCGCCAGCGCCGGGCCGCCGACCCGCAGGTGGACCCGTACGCCCACCTCGCGGCCGGCCTCGGTGGCGACCACGGCGGCCGGGTGGTCACCGGGCGGTGAGCCCGGCGGCACGGTGACGGTGAAGGGGACCACCGCGCGGGTGTGCGCCGGGACCTTGACCGTGGTGCCCGCGCCGAAGCTGATCCAGAGGCCCGCGCCGGTGACGGGCCCTTCCGAGCCGCCTCCGGCTGCGGGCTTGGCGGAGCGCACCGCGAAGGCGCCGTCCGCCGTGTTGTAGGCGTCGGCCCCGCGCAGGGTGACGGTGTGCTCCCGGTCGCTGGTGTTGTCCAGGGCGAGGCGGTCCTCCAGCACGGCGCCGGAGGTGCCGGAGAGGTAGAAGTACGGGCGGGCCCCGGCCCTGGGCGCCACCGCGGGCGCGCCGCCGGCGACGGGCTCGGCCGTCCAGCCGGGCTCGTCGGCGGCGGCCGGGAAGGCCGCCGCCGTGTGGAGCAGGACGGCGGCCGCGGCGGCGAGCAGCAGCGCGCCGAGCCGTCCGGGCGCGGCGGGGCGGCCGGGCGCGGCCGCGCTGATCGTGGCGCTGCGGGCGCCCACCGGA
>NZ_CP030286.1:4823695-5054504 GCF_003287915.1 Streptomyces sp. ICC4
AGATGGTTATAAGAGACAGACCACGCACCGTGCCCCAACCGCGCCCCTATCCAGGGCGCGGCGCACTGCAGCCATACGTGTCCGCAATCCGGTCAACGAAAGGTCTGGTGCACCACATGCGTCCCCTCACACGCCGACTGAGCGTCCTTGTACCCGCGTTACTGCTCACGGCGGGCATACAGGTCGCCGGCTCCACGGCCCACAGCGCACCGCCCACTGCCGGCGACGTCCGGTTGGCCGCGAGCGAGAGCGCGATCTCCGACAGCTGGATCGTCGCCCTCAAGGCCAACACCACGTCCATCGACGCGGTCGCGGGCGAGCTCACCCGCCGCAACAACGCCCGCCTCACGCACACCTACCGCAGCGCGCTGAACGGCTTCTCCGCGACGATGACACAGGCCCAGGCGCGAGCACTCGCCGCCGACCCGCGGGTCGCCTACGTCGAGCAGGACTCGAAGGTCACGCTCACCGCGACGCAGAACAACGCGACGTGGGGCATCGACCGGATCGACCAGCGCAACCTGCCGCTGAGCGGCACGTACACGTACAACACCACCGCCTCCAATGTCCACGTGTACGTCATCGACACCGGACTGCGCACATCTCACAGCGAGTTCGGCGGCCGGGCGTCCATCGGCACCGACACGGTGGGCGACGGCCAGAACGGCAATGATTGTCAGGGACATGGCACCCACGTCGCGGGTACGGCCGCCGGTTCCACCTACGGTGTCGCCAAGGGCGCCGCGATCGTCGGCGTACGGGTCCTGGACTGCAACGGTTCGGGCAGCAACTCTGCCGTCATCGCCGGCGTCGACTGGGTCACTGCCAACGCCATCAAGCCGGCCGTCGCCAACATGAGCCTGGGCGGCGGGGCGAACACCACCCTCGACAACGCCGTGAAGAAGTCCATCACCTCCGGCGTGACCTACTCCCTCGCGGCCGGCAACGGCGACTTCTTCGGCAACCCGCAGAACGCCTGCAACACCTCGCCCGCCCGCGTCGCCGAAGCGATCACCGTCGGCGCCACCGACAGCGCCGACAAGCGCGCCTCGTTCTCCAATTACGGCACCTGCCTGGACCTGTTCGCCCCCGGCGTGAGCATCACCAGCGCCTGGAAGGACAGCAATACCGCCACCAAGACCATCAGCGGCACCTCCATGGCCGCCCCCCACACCGCCGGCGCCGCCGCCCTCTACCTTGCGGCCAACCCGACGGCGACACCTGCCCAGGTCCGTGACGCCCTGGTGAACGGCGCCACCACCGGCAAGGTCCAGGACCCGAAGACCGGCTCCCCGAACAGGCTTCTCTACACGCTGTTCTGACATCCGTAAGGCCGGAGCGGGGCCCGTCAGCCCCGCTCCGGCCCGGATCCCGCCGGACTCCCGGCCGACGGCCCTCCCCCGCGTCGGCCGGGACCTCACGCAGACGTCACCCCCACACTCCAGGAGAAGCCATGCGACTTCGCATCCGGAGCAGGAAGACCGCTACCCTCGCGGCCTTACTGGCTCTCGCGGTTGCCACACCGCTGAGCGTCACCGCCACCGCATCAGCCCCGTCCCGGCCGTCCACGGCGACCGTCGACGAGGACATCAGGCAGTACGAGATCCACGGCCCCGCCACCGTCGCCGCCCGCACCGCGCTCGCCGCGACCGGTGTCTCCATCGACGAGGTGGACGCCCGCTCGGTAGTCGTCAGCGCCGACACCGGGGAGGCCAAGAAGCTGCGCGCGCTCGGCTACCAGCTCGAGGCGCTGCCCGGGCCGCCGGCCCGTACCGACGGACTCGCCATCGCACCGATGGACTTCCCCACGGCCGACTCCAAATACCACAACTACGCGGAGGCGATGGCGGAGATCGACCAGCGCATCGCGCAGTACCCGAGCATCATGAGCAAGAAGGTCATCGGCAAGTCCTACGAGGGCCGGGACATGATCGCGATCAAGATCAGCGATAACGTCGCGAGCGACGAGAACGAGCCCGAGGTCCTCTTCACCGCCCATCAGCACGCGCGCGAGCACCTGACCGTCGAGATGGCGCTGTATCTGCTGCGCGAGTTCGGCGAGGACTACGCGAGCGACTCGCGCATCGCCAATGCCGTCAACGGCCGCGAGATCTGGATCATCCCGGACCTCAACCCGGACGGCGGCGAGTACGACATCTCCACCGGCTCCTACAAGAGCTGGCGCAAGAACCGCCAGCCCAACGCCGGCTCCTCCGCCATCGGCACGGACGAGAACCGCAACTGGGACTACAAGTGGGGCTGCTGCGGCGGCTCCTCCAGCAGCAAGAGCTCCGACACCTACCGGGGCGCCGCCCCCGAGTCCGCCCCTGAGGTGAAGGTCGTCGCCGACTTCGTCCGCAGCCGCGTCGTCGGCGGGAAGCAGCAGATCAAGGCAGGCATCGACTTCCACACGTACAGCGAGCTGGTGCTCTGGCCCTTCGGGTACACCACTGCCAACACCGCGACCGGCATGACCCAGGACGACCGGGACGCCTTCGCGAGCGTCGGCCAGAAGATGGCCGCCAGCAACGGCTACACCGCCGAACAGTCCAGCGACCTCTACATCACCGACGGGTCGATCGACGACTACCTGTGGGGCAGCCAGAAGATCTTCGGCTATACCTTCGAGCTGTACCCGACCGGCTTCGGCGGCGGCGGCTTCTACCCGCCCGACGAGGTCATCGAACGCGAGACCAGCCGCAACCGCGACGCGGTACTGCAACTGGTCGAGAACGCGGACTGCATGTACCGCTCCATCGGCAAGGAAGCCCAGTACTGCGCCGCGCCCTGACCGCGGCCGGCTGACCTGACCCGACCGGCGCCTCCGGGCCTCACCGCCCGGAGCGCCTCGGCGATGGCGCGATGCGTGTGCGCGATCATCCGCGTCGTCCGGCACAGGCGACACCACCCGAACGCTCGGTATCGCGTCCCCGCAGTGGAGCCGCGGTGCCGAGCGTGCCTGCAGGACGGCGTCCCTTGCCCAACCCGCTGCGCCCCTCTGTTGCCACGCCCGGTGCCCCTTCCCTCGCCCGAGATCCGGAGTCTCGCCATGCCCATCTCATCCCGCGCCGCACTCGTCGGCGCACTCGCCGCCGGCCTTCTCGCCGCCCTCTCACTCCAGACGCCGGCAGCCGGCGCGCAGCCCGCCGCGGCGGCACCCGATCCGATCGTTTTCGTACACGGCTGGAACTCCAGCGGATCCACCTGGGACACCATGGCCGGCCGGTTCGCCACCGACGGGTGGCCGGTCAGTCACCTCGACAAGTGGACGTACAACACCAGCCAGTCCAACGCCACCACCGCCTCCCAGCTCTCGGCGGAGATCGACCGCGTCCTCGCCGCAACCGGCGCGACCAAGGTCGACGTCGTCACCCACTCCATGGGTGGCCTGTCCTCCCGCTACTTCCTCAAGAACCTCGGCGGCGACACCAAGGTCGACGCCTGGATCTCCCTTGGCGGCCCCAACCACGGCACCGACACCGCTAATTTCTGCGGCGGCGCCTCCTGCACGGAAATGCGCCCCGGATCCACGTTCCTGAACGCCCTCAACTCCGGCGACGAGACCCCCGGCGCTTCCCGCTACGCCACCTGGTGGTCGCCCTGCGACAGCACGATCAACCCCGACAGCAGCGTTGCCCTCACCGGCGCCACGAACACCAAGACCGCCTGCCTGAGCCACGGCGCACTGCGCACCGACACCACCGTCTACGGCCAAGTCAAGTCATTCGTCGGCTGACGGGCCGCAGGCCACCGCACGGCACGGCACGCAGGACCCCGTCCCAAGGAGACCTCATGCGCAAGAACTTCGCCGCGCTGGCAGCCACGCTCATCGCGGGAGGCCTACTGGGCATCGCTCCCCTCAATTCGGCTGCCGCCGCCACCCCCACCTGCGACTGGGTCGCCTCGTACGCCGGGGCCTGGGTCCCGATGTACAAGGCCGGCAACACCGTGAACTGCAACATGGTGCGCGGCACCAACAGCCCGGCCGTCCAGAAACTCCAGCACTCCATGAACCTTTGCTACGGCGAGAACCTCGTCGAAGACGGCGACTTCGGCGGAAGGACCCGCGACGCTCTCATCCGTACCCAGCAAAAGGCCGGAACCGCGGCGGACGGCGAATACGGACCCAACACCCGCAAGGCAATGCTCCACCAGGCCATCAACGGCGGCTGCATCCGCGTTCCATAACCCGCCCCGCTCACACCCGACGCCCTCCCACCCTCTTCCGGGAGGGCGTCAGCGGCTTCGGGGGTCCCCCTGAAAGATGGACGCGATATCTACCTTTTGTGCGAGGGTGGCGGCATGCTGTGGCACGTCGAGTACCGGCCACAGATACGGCTCGTCCGGAGCGGAGTTGAATATCGCGTCCGCTGCCTGCCGCGAGGGGGCGCACCTCGGAAGAGAGACCGCGGCTTGAGGGACCGGGCGCGGTATCGCCCGACTACGTCGGCAAGCCGATCACGCTGGGTGCCGACCCTCTCGCCGTTCATTACGCCGATCTCGACGTGCCCAGATGGCGGTCCGGGGTATCGCATTCGGCTCAGGACGTGCCGAGGGGCAACGTGGGCGTGACGCCAGAGCAATGCCGCGAACGCGAACCGACCCGGCCGCCGCATTGGACCAGGCCGGCCGCGTGGTCCACACTGGTTGGCCGGGATGCCGAACGGCGTCTGCTCATGGCGGGCGCGTTCAGCCCTCGGGCCCTGCTCGTGGTCGAGGGCGAGGCCGGCGTCGGCAAGACCCGGCTGGTCGCCGAGCTCCTCGATGACAGGGCCGGCACTGGCCGGCGCATTCTGTTCGGCCAGTGCTACCAGTCTCACGAACCGTTCCCGCTCGCCCCGGTCGTGGAGGCGCTGCGGTGTCTACGCGGTGTGCCGTCGTGGACGCTGCCGTTGAACCCGGTGGTCGGGGCTCTGGTGCCGCTGCTTCCGGAGCTCGCGGAGCACCTGCCCTCGGCTTTGCCGCCGCTGGGCGACCGAGGAGCGGAGAGACACCGGCTGGCGCGGGCAGTCCGGGAGCTGTTGTGCGCATCGGGTCCGACGCTGCTCGTCCTGGAGGATGTCCACCTGAGTGACACGCATACCCAGGATGTTCTGCAGTACGTGATGCGTCACATGCCACACCAACTGAGCATCGTGCTGACAGTGCGGCGGGAGGAGCTGGCGGACGCATCACCGCTGGGGCGTCTCTTCACCGAGTTGTCCGCCCGCGGCAGTCTCACCGAATTGCGCCTGGCACCGTTGGATGTGGCCGGGGTGGGGGAGCTGGCCGGCCTGCTCGTCACCGATGAGGCGATGCCGGCCGGGTTCGTCGAAGCCTTGCACGAGCGGACCAGGGGACTGCCGTTCGCGGTCGAGGTGATCACGCGGGCGATGCGGGACGAGCGGGCGGCGATTGGTGACGGTCCCGGGTGGTCGAGCCGGTCTTTGACGGAGTTGGACCTGCCGCCCGCGCTGCGCCGTTGGCTGCTCGACCGCCCGGCGCGCCTGGCGCCGGACGGGCAGCTGGTCGTACAGGCCGCCGCCGTACTCGGCCGGCCGGCGACCGGGGAGTCGCTCGCCGCGGTGGCCGGGCTCTCCCGGCGGCGGGCGACGAACGGACTGTCGGTGGCATTGGCGAGGACCCTGCTGTGCGAACACGGCGAGGGCCGCTACACCGTGCGCCACCCGCTGGTAGCCCAGGCCGTCTACGAGTCGTTGCCGACCCTGCGCCGACGCGAAATGCACACCCGTGCGGTACACGCGCTGCGGGCCGCACCGGGACCGCCGTCACTGCCGCAGCTCGCCCACCACGCCCGGTGGGCAGGCGACGCGGCCCAGTGGCGGCACTACGCCGAGGCGGCCGCCGATCAGGCCATGGCCGCGCGCAACGAATCGGCCGCCGCCCCCCTGCTGCTGGCCGTGCTGTCCGATCCTGGCCTGCCCTCGGACGATCGGGTTCGGATGGCGGTAAAGCTGAGCCGTGCGGCGTGGGCCGGTGTGGACCACGTCAAGACCGTCGCCGTGCTACGCCGCGCCCTCGCCGAGCCGATGCCCGCCGAGGTACACGGCGAGCTGCGGCTCAACCTCGGGTTGCTGCTGCGCAACCAGGGCGGCGCCGGCCACACCGCGATCGACGAGATCGCCTGCGCGGTCACCGAACTGCGGCACCGGCCCGCCCTGGTGGCCCGCGCGTTGGCCTCACTCGCCGTGCCCGTCGCGATCGACGGCGCCAGCCTGGGCGAGCACCTGGAGTGGCTGCGGCAGGCCACGGCGGCCGCACACCGGGTGCGTGACCCGGTCATCGTCACCGCGGTGCTGGTCAACCGTGCCTGCGCGCTGATGTCCTCGGGCGACTCCGAGGCCTGGCAGGTGGTCGAGACCCTGCCGACCGCGGAAGCAACTCCGGCGCAACGGCTGCACCTGGCCCGTGCCTGCGTCAACCTGGCGCAGTCCACAAACAGCCTCGGCCACCACCGCGCCGCCGAGGAGTTCCTGCACCGCGGGCAGGAACTCCTCGCCGAAGCCGACGCCCCCTACCTGACCGGCATGGCCGAGTCCGGCCGGCTGATGCTGGACTGGGCGGTCGGTCGGTGGACCGGGCTGCGCGACCGGGCCCTGTCCGCCTCGGCCCGCCTCGCCGACCAGGCCGCACCCGCGGCCGAGGCGCAGTTGGTCGCCGGCCTGCTCGCCTTGGCCGCCGGCGACGTGCCCGAGGCCGTACGGGCACTGCGAGCAGCGGTGCAGGCCAACCCCAACGGTTGGGTACCCGTGCTCGCGGCCGCGCGGGCGGCGCTGGTGCGCGCGGGCGGTACGGCCGAGGACACCGCCGAGGCGTACCGACTGCTCGACGCGATCCGGCGCAAGGGCGTCTGGGTCTGGGCCGTGGACGTGGCGCCGGTCGTCGTCGAGGCCATGGTCCGCGACGGTCGGCTCGGCGCCGCGGAGGAGGTTGTGGCGGAGTACGCCGCGGGCATCGCCGACCGCGACAGCCCCGCCGCGTTGAGCGCACTCGCGGTGTGCCGCGCCGTGCTCGCCCAGGCGCGCCGGCGCTATGGCGAGGCCGAGCAGCGCTACGCCGAGGCGGAGGCGCTCTACCGCGCCCTGCCCCGGCCGTACGAGGCGGCGCGGGCCGTGGAAGCGAGGGGCGCGTGCAGGTTCACCGCCGGGCGTGACGGGCTGGACGCGCTGAAACAGGCCCTCACCGAGTTCGACGCGCTGGGCGCCGGCTGGGACGCCGCGCGCTGCCGGCTGACCCTGCGCAAGCACGGCGTCGCCGTGCCGCACCGCAGAGGTCCCCGCGGGTACGGTCGGCAACTCTCGCCCCGCGAACAGCAGGTTGCCGAACTCGCCGCAGCCGGTATGACCAACCGGGAGATCGCCGCCGCCCTCTACCTGTCGCCCCGAACTGTCGAGCAGCACATGGCCGGCATCATGCACAAACTGGACGTCAGCTCACGCCAGGCGATCGCCGCGACGATGACATCCCGTCAGCAGTAGGTAGGCAGCCGCTATCTCCTGCGTATCCCTACGTATTGCTGTGGGCACCGTGCAAACGACATGGTCCTCTCGGGTCGAACCCTCCACCCCGACCCCCACCGGGAGGAACAGTGTCCCCACGAACCCTCATATCCGCCGTCGTCCTGGCCATGTCCGGCACTCTGGCGTTGCCCGCCGCCGTCGCGTTCAGCGCGCCCGCAAGTAGTTCGCCCACTGCGGAAATCCTCGGTGCGGATCGCCCGGGAGCGATCGCCGGCAGCTACATCGTCACGCTCAAGGACACCGCGACCCTGAGGTCCCGTGGCGTCCCGGGCGCCACAGGCGACCTCGCCAAGCGGTACGGCGGCGAGGTCGGGCACGTGTACACCACGGCCCTGAACGGCTTCTCGGTGAAGCTGGGCGAGGCCGCCGCGAAGCGGCTGGCCGCCGACCCCGCGGTCGCCCGTGTCGAGGCCGACGGCCGCGCCCACATCGCGGGAAGCCAGAGTCCGGCCGACTGGGGCCTGGACCGCACGGACCAGCGGGCCCTGCCGCTGAACAACGCCTACACCTACACCCAGACCGGTGCCGGCGTGCACGCGTACATCCTCGACACGGGCATGCGCAACAATCACGGACAGTTCGACGGCCGCTGGTCCGTCGGCGTGGATACCGTGCCCGGCAGCGGCCAGAACGGATTGGACTGCAACGGCCACGGCACGCACGTGGCCGGTACCGTCGGCGGTTCCACCTGGGGTATGGCCAAAGCGGTCACCCTGCACGCCGTACGCGTCCTGAACTGTGACGGTGGCGCGGACTGGTCCTGGGTGATAGCCGGCGTGGACTGGGTCACCGCCAACGCCATCAAGCCGGCCGTGGCCAACATGAGCCTGGGCGGTGAGGCCAACGCCACCCTGGACGCCGCGGTGGCCAAGTCCATCAACTCCGGGGTCAGCTACGCGATCGCAGCCGGCAACTCCAATGTCGACGCCTGCACCGTCTCCCCGGCCCGGGTGGCCGGTGCCAACACGGTCGGTGCCACCGACATCACCGACGCCCGTGCCTCGTTCTCCAACTTCGGTACCTGTACGGACATCTTCGCGCCCGGGGTCAACATCGAGTCGGACACGTGGTTCACCGCCCCCGCCTCCCAGAAGCTGAGCGGCACCTCCATGGCCTCCCCCCACGTGGCCGGCGCCATCGCCCTGTACCTGCAGGCCAACCCGAGCGCCTCCCCGGCCCAGGTGACCTCGGCCATGGTCAACGCCGCCACCGCCGGAGCAGTCACCAACCCCGGCGCCGGCTCACCCAACCGTCTGCTCTACAGCCAAGGCTGGGCAGCCCCGGGCGGGCCGCCCCCGCCCACCGCCAGCTTCACCAACAGCTGCAACAACACCACCTTCGCCTGCAGCTTCGACGGCTCGGCGTCCTCCGACTCCAACGGAACGATCACCAGGTGGTCGTGGGACTTCGGCGACGGCACCACCGGCACGGGGAAGACCATCTCGCACACCTATAGCAAGGGAGCCGTCTACAGCGTCACGCTCACTGTCACCGACAACAGCGGGGACACCGGCACGGCCGGCAAGAGCTTCCGCGTCGGCCCCAACAAGGCTCCGACCGCGAGCTTCACGGACGGCTGCATCACCTACACCACGATTCCGCAGATGAACTGCTTCCTCTACGGCAGTGGTTCCGCCGACTCCGACGGGACGATCACCAAGTGGTCGTGGACCTTCGGTGACGGCGCCACCAGCACCAGCACCACCAATTCCAGCGCCTACCACTCCTACGTCGACCACGGCCCCTACACCATCACACTCACCGTCACCGACAACGAAGGCGCCACCGCCTCCGTGACCAGGAGCGTCAGCAAGCCATAGCGGGGCGTCCCACCTCACACGGTCAGATGTTGTCCTGACGGCGTCGGGGTGAGGAGTCCGGGGTCGATGGCGGCGCTTGCGCTCGCAGCGGTGGATCCGCCAGAACAGCTCCAGCCTCATCTTCCCCGTCGGTCTGGAGCAGGGAGAGCGGGAGTCTCCCCTCCGCATCCAGTGTTGCGGGACATTGAAGACGAGCACATCCACGCCGCCACTCGGGATGCGACGGCGTGAGAAGACCCTGACGGCCGACAGGCCGTCAGGGTCTCTGCTGTTCAGGGTGATCGGGGCAATGCTCCCTGGCGGACCCTGGGGACCGTCCGATCCTGACCGCGGGGTGGCGCCCCGCTCCTCGTCATCGCCTTGTCAGCCGTGACGAGTCCGGCGCTCAGGTGTGGACGATGCTGTTGCGACCGTCGTGGCCATCGGCGCTCTCGTCGTCGAACCAATAGCCGCCGTGGGCGAGGTAGCGGAACGCGTACCGCTGCTCATTGGGCAGGGCGATCGTGACCGCGCGGGTGCCGTCCGCTCGCGCGACGAAGAGGTTGTCTGCGGGCTGCCAGTCGTTGAAATCGCCTACGACACTGACGTGGCCCAAGGGGCGGTCCGCGGGGATGACGAATGTGATCGCGGTCTGCTTCTTACGGCGGGCACGCTCCAGCATGGCAAAACCCTTCGTCGTCGGGCGATTGGATCAGCATCTCCATCCCTCTACCCTCCCGGCACCCCCTGTTGCACTGACCGCGCAATCCGCCGCCCGTCTGGCCGCACCTGGTGGAGATGATCTGGCACATCGCGGGCACGTGCCCGGTCCGGCAGCTGGGGCCGGACAGGTGATCCGGCGGCGTGCCGGATGGACAGCTATGGCGTGCGAGCGTTTACGTGGGGTGGTGCTAAGCCGACCATATGACGACATGACCGGCGGGGGCTGAATCCCGATGAGTGGCACCTTTACGATGCGGACCCACAGGCTCCGGCCGTGGCAAGCCGGCCTCTACCACGACGCGATCCGCGCCGGCCGCGGTCCGCTGTTCCTGCGTGGGGCCGGTGGCCGGCTCCTGCCGCTGGAGGTTGAGCGGTGGTGCGCCCGCGCCGATCTCGCCGACCTGACGGTCCTCCACCGGTGCGCGGGAACGGTCCTCGACATCGGCTGCGGCCCGGGGCGGCTGGTCGCAGCCCTCCCCGGCCTCGGGCACCCGGCGCTCGGCATCGACGTAAGTCCCGAGGCTGTGGCCCGAACGGCCCGCTCCGCTCCTCTGGGTGGCAGAGCGCTGTGCCGCTCCGTGTTCGATCCGTTGCCGGATGAGGGCCGTTGGCACACGGCGTTGCTGATCGACGGGAACATCGGAATCGGCGGGGACCCACGCGCCCTGCTGGGGCGCATCTCACAGATCACGGCGGCCGGGGGGCTGCTGCTCGTGGAGACGGCGCCCGGGGATGTCGACGATCGGATGCTGGTACGTATGAGCGACGGACGGTCCAGCTTCGGCACGGCGTTTCCCTGGGCCAGACTCGGCGTCCCGGCACTCTTGCGCGTGGCTCGGGAAACGGGCTGGGTGTCCAGCGAGCGGTGGAGGACCCCACACCGCAGTTTCGTCGCACTGCGCCGCGCTCCCTGACAGCGGCGCTTCGCGGTGATGCGACCCCAGGGCGGGCCCTCTCACCGCCGATCCCGACGGTGATCCTCAGGCCGATGCGTGGGGTCGTTCTGCCCGGCTTCGAGCCGATCAGCGCGGCTGGATGTATGGGGGCAGGAGAGGATCGACCGCTGCGGCGGTCAGTCATCAATGGCGGTCACTCTGCGGGTCTCCTGGCCGGGTCCGGCGGGGAGCCGGCCGGATGAGGCGGGAGGACCACATGCTGACCAGCAGCCAGAGGGCCGAGAGGCCGAACAGAAGTGCGGTGATCAGTAGCCAGCGTCCCAGGAACACGTCTTCTGGCAGGCCGGAAGACGACTCGTAGCCGTCCACCTGCCTAAGGATCAGGGGAAACCAGGTCAGCAGCAGGACGCCGGAGAGGAAGGCCGGTACCCGGACGTAGTTGATCCATCCCCTCGCCGTCCCGGGGCTACCGGACTGGGCGACATGCCCGCGGCGGGGCAGGATCGCCTGCGCGCCGCGGTCGGTGATCGTGTAGAGCGGCAGCAGGACCAGGTCGTGCAGGAGGGCGGCTCCGACGAACCAGACGACGACACCGACCGTGTCCCCGTGCAGCAGCCGGATCCCCGCATACACGGTGAGGGCGAAGGAGCACAGCACCAGCAGCAGGTGCAGGGGTGAGGCCCCGTAGCGTGAGGTGAGGCCCTTCATGCGCTCTCTCCGAAAGTGAGACGGGTGACCCACTTGGTGTTGTGCACCCCTGGGTTGGCCGGGACGATGACCCGAGCCGGATACCCGTGATCCGGCGAAAGGTCGGCTCCGTTGACGCGTAGTGCCAGCAGGGAGCGCGGGTCGCGGACCTGGTTGTCGTGCAGCGCCGCCGAGCGGAAGGATCCGCTTCGTTGGGCGGATTCGACGAACACTCCCGGCGTCCGGTCCCCGAACCCGACCAGTGCGGCGAGATCGGCCAGCCGTACCCCGCTCCACTCCTGGTCGGAAGTGGACCACCCCTCCACGCAGGCGATCGGCAGCGCGGCACCGTGCTGGGGCAGCGCCAGGAGCTGCTCCCGGCTGAGAACCGACTCCAGGCCGCCGCCGCGTACGACCAGCCTCCAGGCCGGGCCGATGTCACGGGCCTGGATGCCGACGCCGGCGGCGGTCTTGTTGATCTGGAAGCCGTTGGGGCCCGGCCCCGGGTCCTGTCCGTGTGGAGCGAGCAGCGCGGTGGCCCTCAGGGACCCGCCGATGCTCTGCCCGGCCGTCACCCCGAGCAGCAGCAGTGAGCCCGCGCCCACCATGCCCAGAGCGCCTCGTCGCGACATGGATGGCGGGGCCGGACTCGGGGCCACCAGGCCTGTCTCGTCAGCCGGTTCTGGCTGCGTGCGGCTGACCGGCGTGCGCAGTTCCGCCCACAGGCTGCGGCTGCGCAGCGTCCGCATCATCAGGGGGATACGGAAGGCGATGTGCACGACGAAGGCGCCGATGAACACCCAGGACCCGTAGAGGTGAAGGACGTAGAACGAGCCGGGGAAGATGTAGTCCAGCTGGACGTTGAGCACCCCGGTGGCGAACACGAACAAGACCCCGCCGACCAGCAGCAGCAAAGACAGCCGCTCCAGCCCGTGACTGACCGACTTCACCGGCGGCCAGGCGAACAGCCGGGGGATCACCGACCACAGCTTCGCCAGCAGCACCGGGATCAGCACGATGCCGAGGGTGACATGGACGCCCTGGGTGAGGCGGTACAGCCAGTACGGGCTCGTCGGCCAGGAGAACAGGTAGAAGCCCAGCCACCCTTTGTCGGGTGTCTGGTCATTGCCTGGCGCCAGATCCGGGTTATAGGCGGCATAGGACAGCAGCCCCGTCGCGAACAGCACGGTGACGCCGACCAGCAGCACCGCGCCGAGAACCGATGTCAGCCACGGCCCCCGCAGAGGACTGCGCCAGAACTCCGGGCGGGAGGGACCGGCCGCCGGCCTGACCCGCAACACCGAGCCCAGCCGGGCTCCCACGGCGCCCGCGGCCGCACGAAGGCGTGCCGTTGCCGTCGCCGCTGTGCGGTCGTCGGCCGGCCCGTCGGCAGAAGCAGAAGGACTCGCCGGGCTCCGACTGCCGCCCCTCTCGCTCCCTGCCACCGACGCGACGTCACTCGTAGGGAGTGGGCTCCCTTTTGCCGCACCCGAGCGAGACGGCGTCGTCGTCTCCTCATCGCGCGGTCCCGGGCCCGGGGCGGCGCCGCCGTCCGCAGCATGAGGTTCTGCCCGGTGCGGTTCGTCATGCTTGCCGCCTGCATCATCCATGGGATTCCTCGAGTGGCTCACGGAGCGACAGATAACCGTCCCAACGGGAAGATATGCCACGGTGTCAGATTTCGACGCTGCCTGACCGCGGTGCGACGACGGCGTCGCCCGGAAGCGGCGCGGCCGTCGTCCGCCGCCCCGTCCAGCATGGAGACCCGCTCCCTCGGCAGCGCCGTGAGCCCGGCGTCGTCACGGGCTGCCCGGCGCGCGGTAACCGCACGGGCGGAGGCGGGGCTCCTGCCGGATCGCGATGACCTGGTCGGCGTCCTCCGTCAGATGGCGACCGTCCGGGCGCGGTCGAGGATGGCCGCGGTGTCCACCCCGGGCGGCAGGGTGCCGAACGCGTTGCCGTGCTCGCCGCCGAGCCGGGAGACACAGAAGGCGTCGGCGACCGCGGTGGGCGCGTGGCGTTGCAGGAGTGAGCCTTGGAGGACGAGCGCCATCGTCTCGGTGAGCTGTCGGGCGCGGTATTCGGCTTCGCCGGGGTCGGCCAGGTGCTTGTGGAGGCCGGCGACCGCCGCGTCCAGGTGCCGGTCGGCGCCCGCGGCCTGCTCGACTTCGGCGAAGAAGGACTCGACGGTCTCCGGCTGCCGGGTCATCGCCCGGAGCGAGTCCAGGGCGGCGACGTTGCCGGAGCCTTCCCAGATGGATGCCAGTGGAGCTTCCCGGTACAGGCGGGGCATGCCGGATTCCTCGATGTAGCCGTTTCCGCCCAGGCATTCGAGGGCTTCGGCGGCGTGCGCGGGGCCGCGCTTGCAGACCCAGTACTTGGTCACGGCCAGACCCAGGCGGCGCAGGTGGGCTTCTTCGGTGTTCCCCGCGGCGACCCGGTCGGTGGCGCCCGCGAGTCGCATAGCCACCGCGGTCGCCGCTTCGGACTCCAGGGCGAGGTCGGCCAGGACGTTGCGCATCAGGGGCTGGTCGATGAGGGCCTTGCCGAAGGCGCGTCGGTGGGCGGCGTGATGGACGGCCCGGATGAGACCGAGGCGCATCCCGGAGGCGGCGCCCAGGACGCAGTCGAGCCGGGTCATGTTGACCATCTCGATGATGGTCGCCACCCCTCTTCCTTCCTCCCCGACCAGCCAGCCGAACGCTTCGTCGTACTCGATCTCGGCGGAAGCGTTGGAGCGGTTGCCCAGCTTGTCCTTGAGACGCTGCAGCAGGATTCGGTTGCGGCTGGCGTCCGGGAGCACCCGGGGCAGCAGGAAGCACGACAGCCCCCCGGGGGCCTGGGCCAGGGTCAGGAAGACGTCCGACATGGGGGCGGAGGTGAACCACTTGTGCCCGGTGAGGCGGTACGTGCCGTCGCCGGCGGGTACCGCGGTGGTGGTGTTGGCCCGTACGTCGGAGCCGCCCTGCTTCTCGGTCATCGACATGCCGGCGATCAGGCCGCGCTTGGTGTCGGGCTGGCGCAGCCCGAAGTCGTACTCCCGGGAGGTGAGCAGCGGCTCCAGCCAGCCCGCGAGATCCGGTGCGGCGCGCAACGCGGGGACCGCCGCATAGGTCATCGACACCGGGCAGATGTGGCCCGCCTCGACCTGCCCCCAGATGTAGAACTTCGCGGCCCTGGCCACGTGCGCGCCCAGCCGGTCGTCCCGCCACGGTGCGGCGTGCAGGCCGTGGCCGACGGCCGTATCCATGAGCTCGTGCCAGTACGGGTGGAACTCCACCTCGTCGATGCGGTGCCCGTAGCGGTCATGGGTACGCAGCACCGGAGGATTCTCGTTGACCACGCGGCCCCATTCGGCGGACTGCTCCGAGCCGGCGATCACCCCGAGTTCATGCATCTCGGCCACGGCCCAGCCGGCGCCCTCCCGGGCGGTCGCCTCCAGCAACGCCGGGTCGGCAGCAGCGTCGTAACCGTGGTGTGGCGGGACCTGGTTGGTGACCTCATGCGTCTGCGGCATCGTGCCCTCCAAGGGAACGCAGGGTGAAGGTGATCAGTGCGGGAATCACGTCGTCCGGTCTCGCGTCACCGTCGGCGAGCGGACCGACGAGCGCCTCGGCGACCGCGCCGACGAGCGCCGCCGCCGTCAGCTCCGGTGACTGCGGGGGCAGTTCGCCGGTGGCCACACCCGCGGCGATCTGCTGGGCGAACACATCACGGAACGCCCGCCTGAAGACGAGCCGTTCGGAGTCGACAGCCGGGTCCACCGGCTCCGCGAGCAGCGCGAAGGCCCGGCGCGGCGCCTGCAGGGCCCGGGTGGCGAAGGTTTCCACCGCGGCGGCCACGCGCTGCGCCGCTGATCCGGGACGCTCTGCCGCGGCGGCCACCGCCTCCACCTCGCGGGCCACCAGGGCCCGGAAAAGTGCGGCCGCCAGCTCGGACTTGCCAGAGAAGGACTGGTACACGCTGCCCGTGGAGATTCCCGCTTCGGCAGCGATCGCCGCCACCGAGCAGCCGGCGTACCCCTCACGTGAGAGCAGGCGCACGGCGGCCTCCAGCACCTGGTCGCGACGGGCGTCGAGGCGGGCCTGCACGGCAGGGGGTCTTCGGTAGGGCATGAAAGAATTGAAGCACTGATTCATTACTTCATGCCAGCCTCTGCGGGACATTGAACCGCCTCGGCGGGCGCACCGTTGGAACCTCGGGCTGGGCTCGTCCCGTGGTGCCGGCGCGGTCACCGCCTTCTCCTCGGGAAGCAAGTCCTTCACCGGCCTGCCGGCGGCCGGACGCTTCGCGATCGAGGGGACACGAGTCACCCGGCTCCGGCTGCGCTTCGCGGCGGACCAGACGCCGAAGGCGTACGTGTTCGTCAACAAGGCAACCCGGACCGTCGAGTACCCGTGACGGTCGCCGTCCCGGGAGGCCCGTGAGGGTTGCGGTGGCGCCACAGCCGGTGTCACACCCCCGCGGGACATGGCATGACCCGCATGCGCGCATGACATCCGGCTGGAGGACGGCCTGATCGTCGAGCGCTGGGACGTCGCCGAGCCCCTCCCGTCTCCCGGCGAGGCGAACAACAGCGGCAAGTTCTGACCTCACGGTGCTGCGCCTGGCTCTACAAGCGCAGCACCGAGGATCGAGAATCGCCACGGACGGGCGCTGGACCACCGGGAGGGACTGGCCGGCGCGGATCCATGGCCTGGCTCAAGAAGCACGTGGCCAACGCCAAGGCCGAAGGCCACGACGGGATCGCGACGTTCCCCGATGGCCGGCTCACCCACTCTCCCCGAGCTGGCTACGCGGCGCCCGCCGCTGTCAGTAGCGCGACCGGCAGGAGCAGGATCCACTGCGGCAGCCGGAGTAGCGGTTTCGGCCAGCCGACCGACAGTGTGATGATCAGGAAGGCTGCTGCGTACGCGATGAAGTGCGCAGCCACGAACCATGCCACCAGGCTGGTCCCTGGCGTGCCGTCCGCCAGCGCGAGGTAGACCAAAGCGACTCCGGAGAGCACCAGGTCGACGCTCACCATGTGCCACACGGCGTGCAAGACGCGTTTGGGCTCGTCCACCAGCCCGCTGGACAGCAGCGGGCGCACTATCTCCCGGTGCCCGCCGACGATGTGCGCTGCGGACACGCCGAACGCGGTGATGCCCGCTGCGAGGAGCCAGCCGTTCATCGGATCTCGATTCCTTTGGCTATAACGGCAGCCAGCCGGCCGGCCAGCTGCGGAGTCGGGTGTTCTCCGACCAGTCCGAGGTGGAAGAACACGGCTCCGGCGAGCATGTCCAGGACCAGGTCAACCGGTGTGCCTGCCGCGATCTCGCCGCGGAGCACGGCGCGTTCGAAGACGATCAGCAGTCGTTCCTTCGACGGGGCCAGGAAGTCGGTCCGGATGCGCGCCTTCAGGACGGGGTCGGCGGCGAAGTCGGCGAGCAGCCCCGGGAGCGCCGCTGCGGCGGCAGGCGCGTGGAACTCCGCGATGAGGCCCTGCAGCAGTACGGTCAGGTCCCCGGTCAGCGTTCCGGAGTCCGGTATCGGAGCTTGGTCGGTGGTCGTGAAGACGGCTTCGAAGATCAGCTCCGGCTTGCCCGGCCATCGCCGGTAGATCGTGTCCTTGCCAACACCGGCCCGCGCGGCCACGGCCCCGATCGATGTCGCGGCGTAGCCGGCCTCTGCCACCAGCTCTGCGGTCGCGCTGATGATCGCCGCGTGTGCGCGCCGATCCCTGGGACGTCCCCTTGAGGGCGGAGAAGAGTTCACGGTATTTATATTACGAGTCGACCCGTTTGGTAAACAATCAGGTGTCATCCGAGCGGCCCCTCGACGGGTCGGGGCTGGCCTCGGGCTGGCAACGGGCTCATGCGCAGGGGAAGGTGCGGGCTGCGGTCTCGGCTTTCAGTCGGTAGGTGCGGAACCTTGCTTGTACGAGCTCGATGGCGGCATCGAGGGGGAAGATGTCGCGGGTGACGAGCTGTTCGTCGTTGTCGGCTCCGACGGGGTGCCAGTAGACGCCGTCGGCGGTGATGGTCACTTCCGGGATCAGGGTCTGGACGGTGAGTTCCAGGCCCTCGTCGGCGGCGCCCTGGTGAGCGAGGGGGCGGACCACCTGGTTCTCGCGGGCGATGCCGAGCGAGTCAAGGAAGGAGCGCAGTTCCCTCTCCTCGTGCCGGTCGTCGGTGGTGAGGGTGGCGGCCACCCGCACGGTGAAGCCCTCGCCGAGGGCGGTCCGGACGCCGGCGACGGCCTTGGTCCAGGTGCCTTTGCCTCGGTGGGAGTCGTGCAGGTCGGGGGTGGCGGAGTCGAGGCTGATCTGCAGGGTGAGCCGGTCGCGGGGCATCGCCTGGAGTATCTGGAGCCGGTGTCCGCGGAAGAGCATGCCGTTGGTGAGGAGGGTGGTGGGCAGCGCGGCGGTGCATGCGGCGACGATCTCGTCGAGGTCGGGCAGGATGAACGGTTCACCGCCGGTGAGCAGGATCTCCAGGACTCCGGCTGCTGGGGCTGCTTTCGCGATCTCTTCCACCCTGTCAACGCCCAGGGCTCGCCTTGCTGTCTGGGGTGAGGATCGGGCGCAGCAGTAGTCGCAGGCGAGGTTGCAGTCGAAGTTGGTGTAGAGCCACAGGCGTGCCCCGGGACGGCGGTCTTCGGGCAGTGCGGCGATGGGATCGGGCGGGCGCCCGCGGCGGATGGTGATGCTGGTGTCGTCGGCGGCCACGAGTGTGTTGCCGGTACGGGCGCACCAGGCGCCGGCCAGTTCCGCGTCGTCCGGCAAGGCGACGGGCAGCGTGATCGTATCTCCGTCCGCGATGGAAGAGACTTTCTCGACCAGCTCAAGGATCACCATCGTCGTCACCACCGGGGCGCTATGTGCTGTTCCTCAACGGCCTGGAAGAGGTCGGTGTAGCCGTCGAGCTGGGGGCGTACCCAGCGTTGGAGGCCTTCCAGTTCGAGGATTCTGTGGTGTTCGGGGTTGTTCCAGTCCATGGCGAGCAGGTGCGTGGTCCAGGCGTCGGCGCGGGTGGTGTCGAGGGTGTCGAGTGCGGTGAAGTTGCAGTGGCAGTAGACGGGGCTGGTCCAGAACGCTTCGAGGGCGTCGGGCATCAGTTCGTCCCGGCCGATGGATTCCCAGGTGGTGATGCCGATCGCGGCGGCGTCGGCGTCGCCGTCGAGGACGGCCCGGATGGCGTCCAGCTCGCTGCGTCCGGTGTCGCCGTGCTTTCCCAGGTCGGTGTCGATGCGCAGGAGTTCCACGTCGCCGTCGGTGATGCCTTCGCGGCGCAGGTAGTGCAGGGGCAGGATCGCGGCCTGTGCGGAGTCGCGGCTGCCGAGGGCGAGACGTCGGCCCTTGAGGTCGGCGGGGCCGCGCAGTCCGGCCCCGGCGCGGCAGACGAGGTGGCTGCGGAAGGTGAGGTCGGTGTCGCGCATGGCCAGCGCCCGGGCGCGGTCGCCGGACTGGAGGACGGTGCGTACCCAGGCAAGGTTGGTGTTCCAGGCGATGTCGATGGTCCCGGCCAGCAGTGCGTCGACCTGGCGGCCGTAGTTGGAGAAGAGAACGAAGTCCATCTCGACGGGGGCGGTGCGGTAGTAGTCGCGGATGCCTTCCCAGATGGGCACCACGTTGGGGGTGTAGGCCACCGCGCCGACAACCAGCGGTTCCATGAGGTCCTCCCTGTCGGGTGCGTCGCCCCGGCGGTCCGGGTTCAGCCGAATACCGGCTGGCCGGTGATGGCCTTGCCGTAGAAGTCGTACAAGACGTCGGCGGTGGGGGCCATGACGTGGCCGGCGCGGGCGTCGCGGAAGAACCGTTCGATGGCCAGGTGCTGGGAGAACGCGGCGCCGCCGCAGACCCGCATGGCGTCGTCGGTGACGGTCAGCGCGGTGTCGTTGGCCAATGCCTTGACCCCGAGGACGTACAGCGGGGTCTGCTCGTCGGGTGCGGCGATGCTGGCCGCCGCAGCACGCAGGTAGGCGTGTGCGGCTTCCAGCTGCAGGGACATGCGGGCCAGGCGGGCGCGGATGGTGGGGAGCTCGGCGAGGGTCTGGCCGGTGTGCTGCAGGGTGGCGCCACTGGTGTGCCGCACGGCGCCGTTCAGGGCGGCCCGTGCCAGGCCCAGGGAGACGGCGGCGTTGCCCAGGTTGAACCAGGGCATGACGGTCTCGGTCATCAGGGTGAGCCCGCCGCCCGAAGCTCCGAGGCGAAGGGTGTCGGGGACTGTCATGTCGAACCGCATCGGCGAAGAGGCGTTGCCGCGCAAGCCCAGACCCTGGAACGCGCCGGTGACGGACACACCCGGGGCGCCTGCTTCGATGGCGTACAGGTCGACGGTGCCGGGCTCGTCGGCGGAGAGCACGGATGTGATGTACATCTGTGCGTGTCCGGCGGAGGTCACCCAGCTCTTGTCGGCGGTGAACCGGGCCTCTTGGCCGCCATTGCGTTTGGCCTGGGAGATCGGCGCCCAGAAGTGCGAGCGGGACCCGGGTTCGCTGAACGCCAGCGTGGCCAGTGCCCTGCCCGTGGCCAGGTCGCCCGGCAGGTCCGGCATCCCCGGCGGGGGCGCGGCCAGTACCGTCATGGCACCGCTGACATGCATGAGATAGACCATGGCCGTCGATCCGCATGCGCCCGCCAGCTCGGCCGTGACGTGGGCGAACTCTTCCGGGCCGGCTCCCAGCCCGCCCTCCCGTTCGGGCAGTGTCAGACCCAGCAGGCCGGACGCGCCCAGGGCTGCTACCGCTTCGACGGGGAACAGGCCGTCCGCGTCAACGGTCGGCGCGTGTTCCGTGGCGGTGGCCAGGACGGGCTGCAACAGACTGTCAACGTTCATGTGGGGTCGTCCCTTCCCGTGGCGGGAGTGGGGGCAGCAGGGCCGTCGGGCCCGGTGGTGAGGCCGAGGGCGAGCAGGCCCGCGGCGAAGCCGAGCAGCAGGGCCACGGTGGAACCGTCGCCCCCGAGCAGGTTCGCACCGGTCCAGCCGATCTGCACCAGCTGAAGGACGGCGGCCGCCAGGAAACCCGCCCCGGCCAGGACGATCAGCGAACGCGCCCCCACAAGCCCAGCCGTCACGGCGACGGCGGCCAGGAGGAGCAGAACCAGCGTCCCTGTCCCGCCCAGCGTGACGATCCCCCACGGCGGGCCGTCGGCGATGACCAGGACGCTGCTCGCCGCCGCGCCCACGCCCAGGCCGGCGGCAGTGCGGCCGATGGCGGATCGCGGAGTCTGCATGGGAATCCCTTCCTTGTTCACGACGCTGCGAGCAGAACCCGCGACAGCCGGCCGCCCCGCTGCCGCCACACGGGGCGCAGGGCGCCGTCCACGCCGTAGGCGCGTCCCGCGGCGGTGGCCAGCAGCGCCAAGTGCACGGCGTACATGAGGAAGTACGACCAGAACCATTCATTCGGGGTGTTCAGCACGGAGAACGTGATGGCGGTCGTCTGGACCAACCCGACCAGCGCCCAGAAGCGAGTGGCCAGGCCCACTATTGATCAGAAACGGTTCGGGTTCTGGGTCGTTGAGCTGGGTGTGAGCGATCTGGTGGGGGACGCACGGCATCTGTCGCCGTCGGCGCAGGAGGCCCTGCGGCTGCGGGCGGTGGCCGCGTTGGTGCGTCGTCCACCGCTGCGTACTCAGGGTACGTCGTCGGCGCCGTCCGATCTGTAAAAGCGACAGGCCAGCGCCTGGGCCCCGCCCGGGCCGCGGCCGGGGGCCGAGGCTCGGGCGGGGCCCAGGCTCGGGCGGGGCTCAGTCCCGGGCGCGGGACCGGTCGTAGGCCAGGGCGCCCGCGCCGTGTGCGACCAGCAGGGTCCCCGCGGCCAGCCAGCCCGCGTCCCGGCGGCGGGCCGCCCACATCATCAGGGGTGCGCCGACGGCCACTTGCGCCCCGCCCAGCAGCCGCGCCCCGGGGCCCCGCCGCCACGGCCCGAGGAGGCCGTCCTCGACGACGGCGAGTTCCGCCCGTACCGCGTCGCGCCAGCCCGACCACTCCACCCGCTCGGCCCCCGGCGCGACCCGGGCCGCCTCCCGGAGCCGGTCGGCCGGTTCCCCCGGAGCCAGGCCGGCGGGCAGCACGAGGCCCGCGCGGGAAAGCAGCGCGATGAGGCCGAGCAGCCGGGCGTCGCCGTCCGCGGCCTCGTCGGGCCGGGTGAGGTGCTCCAACTCCTCCAGGTCCAGTACGGGGTCCAGCCCGAGCCGCGCCGCCAGCACCCGCATGGCGTCGGGGTCCGGCTCGCCGTACGGCCGGCCCGTCGCGTCCCAGGCGTAGGCCGCTGACCGGCGGAAACCCGAGGCCAGCACGAAGCCGGTCCGGCCGTCCTCCCACCACAGGCCGAGCACCGGCCAGCCGGAGCTCAGCGCGACCGCCGAGCCCCATCCCGCCAGCACCTCGGCCACGGACTCCTCGCCGTCGAGCCAGGGCTTGCCCTCGGGGACCAGCGCGCTCCACCCGCCGGCCGGGGCGAGCAGCAGGCGCTCGCGCAGGATGTGCGCGGCGGGGCGGGCGGCGAGGGGCTCGGCGCGGCAGAGGAGCAGTCCGCCCGCGGTGGTCCGGGAGATCGACATGTCCACACGCTAAGCCAAACCGCCCCAAACCGAGGATTTCGGATCTTCCCGACGTGCTTGACTTCCTCCAACCGCGATATATCGTGTTAGCCAGAAGACGCGATATGTTGCGTGCGTCGAGCCCCAGTCCGTGCACGTACGCCGAGGAGGAGCAGCACCATGGCAGAGGCAGAGCAGAAGACGTGGTCGGTCGCCGAACCGCAGAAGCTCACCTTCGAGGAGCCGCTGACCGAGGTCCGCGTCCGCGTGGTCGGCGGCACGGTCAATGTCGTCGCCGCCGACGAGGGCCCGGCCCGCCTGGAAGTGGCCGAGATCGACGGGCCGCCCCTGTATGTGGTGCAAGAGGGCGGCACCCTCACCGTCTCCTACGAGGACCTCCCGTGGAACGGCGCGCAGGGGTTCAAGAAGTGGTTCGAGGGCAAGCCCTGGAAGGCCTGGTCCGCCTCCGACTCGGGCCGCAAGGCCTGGGAGCGCAGCGCGACCGTGACCCTGACGGTCCCGGCCGCCGCCCACGTGCGGCTGGCCACCGTCAGCGCCACCGTCTTCGTCTCCGGCGTCGACGGCGGCACCGACGTCCAGGGGGTCTCCGGAGACGCCACGCTCGTCGGCCTGTCCGGCCGGATCAAGGCGCACACCGTCTCCGGCAGCGTCGAGGCCCAGTCCGTGACCGGCGAGCTCGGCTTCCACTCCGTCTCCGGCGGACTGACCGTCGTCGACGGCGCGGGCGGCAGCGTACGGGCCGACTCGGTCAGCGGCGACATGCTCATCGACCTGGCGCTCGACGACCGGTCGCCGTCGCACCCGGTCGAGATCTTCCTCAACTCCGTCTCGGGGGAGGTCGCCATCCGCCTCCCGCACCCGGCGGACGCCCGGGTCGAGGCCAACACCGCCACCGGCGGCGTCTCCAACGCCTTCGAGGATCTGCGCGTCTCCGGCCAACTGGGCGCCAAGCGGATCACCGGCACCCTGGGCGCGGGCACCGGTAGCCTGCGCGCCACCACCGTCTCCGGATCCATCGCGCTGCTGCGCCGCCCGGCGGCCTCCTCCCCGACCGACCCGACCGGCCCGGCCACCCCGATCGCGCTCGACAAGAAGGTGCTCTGACATGCCGCCCGTCTTCGCCCACGGCCGCCTCCGCCTCTACCTCCTCAAGCTGCTCGACGAGGCCCCGCGCCACGGGTACGAGGTGATCCGGCTGCTCGAGGAGCGCTTCGAGGGGCTGTACGCGCCCTCCGCGGGCACGGTGTACCCGCGGCTGGCCAAGCTGGAGGCCGAAGGCCTGGTCACGCATGCCACCGAGGGCGGACGCAAGGTGTACTCGATCAACGAGGCGGGCCGTGCCGAACTGGCCGACCGCGGCGGTGAGCTGGCCGATCTCGAACTGGAGATCCGCGACTCCGTCTCCGAGCTGGCGGCCGAGATCCGCGCCGACGTGAGCGGTGCGGCGGGCGAGCTGCGGCGCGAGCTGCGGGCCGCGGCCAGCGCCTCGGCCACGCAGGTGGAGGACGAGTCCTGGAAGGCGGCCAAGGAGGAGCTCCGCAAGGCGAGGGCGGAGTGGAAGGAGCAGGCGCGCCGGGCGAAGGACGAGAGCCGCCGGGCCCGCGAGGAGGCCCAGACGGCCCGCCGCCAGGCCAAGGAGGCGCAGGAGCGCGCCCGCGAGGAGGTCCAGCGGATCGCGAGCCAGCTGCAGGAGCAGTTCGCGAAGTCGGGCGGAGTCCTGGGCAACCTGGCCGGAGCCTGGCTGGGCAGCTCCACCCCGGCCGCGCCGTCGCCCCCGTCCGCGCCGACCGCCGCGGACACGGCGGCCCCTTCGGCCGCGCCGGCCTCCGCCTCCGCGGACTGGGCGCGGGACGTGTCGACGACGGGGGACCCGGCCCGCGACCTGGACCGGCTGCTGGACCGCTTCCGCGACGACATCCGCGACGTGGCCCGCGACCGGGGCGTCAGCGACGGCCAGCTGTCGCAGGCCCGTACCCACCTGGCGGAGGCGGCCGCCCGCATCGCCTCGGCCCTCGGCCCGCAGGCCTAGGCCTTCGCTTTCGGCTCTAGGGGCGCCCGGCCGGCCCGTGTGGCCGGCCGGTGTGTGGTCGGGTCAGCGCGCGGAGGCGGCGCGGCGCATCCGCGAGGCGAGCAGGAGACCTGCCCCGGCGACGAGTGCGGTGCCCGCACCACCCGCGATCAGAGCGGAGTCACCGGCGCCGGTGGAGGCGAGGGAGGAACCGCTGCCGCCCTGAGGGGTGACAGCGGAATTCCCGGTGCTGCTCCCGGAGCCGGAGCCGGAGCCGGAGTTGTCCTGCTCCGGCTTCTCCTGCTGCTCCTTTTCCTGCTGTTCCTTCTCCTTCTCCTGCTGGGCCTTCTTGTCCTTGGCGCGCGCCTCGTGCTGGCCCGTCTTCAGGAACTCGCTGCGGTCGGCGGCGGTACCCGCCAGCGCCGCGCGGCCGGCCTTGACCAGTTCCGGGCCCCCGCCGTCGATGATCTTCGCGATCGCGACACGGTTGTCCTGGTCGCGCAGTTCGTACTGGGTCACCTGGAGGAAGTGGCGCAGCTCGGCCGGGGTCGCGGAACCGTTCAGGAGCTTGCCGATCGCCTCGCTCAGGAGGGGGCCGTCCCAGCCTTCGTCGATGCGGGCGAGCTCGACGCGGTCGTCGGAGGCCTGCGCGAGGTACTGCCCCGTCTTCAGGAAGGCGATGCGGTCGGCGGGAGTGCCCTTCAGGGCCTCCTTGCCCGCCTCCTTCACCGCGGAGCCACCGGTACCGATCAGCCGGGAGATGTCGACCTTGTTGTCGTCGTCGCGCAGCTCGTGCTGGGTGACCTCGTAGAAGTGGCGCAGCTCCGCCAAGGTCGCGTCGGCCCGGAAGATGTCCTTGATCCCCTTTATCAGACCGGGACCGGCGTCGTTCGCCAGCCGGGCGATCAGCACCCGGTAGTCGTCGCGGCGGATGGTGTGCTGGCCGGTCTCGATGAACTTGCGCATGGCCGCGGGGCCGTCGGCGATGGCCTTGAGGCCGGCTTCCTTCATGTACGCGCTGGCCATCGGGTCGGCGATGATCGCGAGGATGGCTTTGCGGTCCTGCTCGGCCTGGTCCTTGCCGGGCTCGTCCTGGCCGGGCTGGTCGGCCGGGGCCTGGTCGGGTGCGGTCGGAGCGGCGGGGGCCCCGGCCTCCTGGCCCGTGGCGAAGGCCGGGGAGGACAGGAGCACGGCCGGAGCCAGAGCGGCAGCGGCGACCGCCGCGGCGATGCGGGACAACTTCACAGACAAAACCCCCTGGAGAACGTTCTTTCGCAGCACGAGACTCGCGGGCCGTGCCGATGGTTGTACGGGACACCGAAAGAACGCGGGGAGTTTCGTCGCGTCTCAGGCCGCCAGGGCGGCCTCGGCTCCCGCGTAGGTGATCCCGTGGTCCGTGAGGACCTCAGCGGGCGTACCGGGGCGGGAGAGGAGGGAGAGGAGCAGGTGGAGCGTGGAGATGTGCCGGTCCTTGCGGCCCAGGGCGATGCGCAGCGACTGCTCCAGGACCTTCTTCGCGCCCGGAGTGAAGCGGGTGCGGCCGCGGCGTTCGCGGGCGGCGGGGGCCGAGAGCGCGCCTTCGCCGTGGGTCTCCTCGATGCGGGCGACGATCGCGGTGAGGTCGATGCCGAGGCCGGCCAGCGCCTCCTCGTCCGCCTTGGACATGCCGCCCCGGCGGCGGGCCGCCGCGAGGTCGGCGGCGATCGCGTTCCGGTCTGCGTCCAGGGGGTCCAGGACGCCCGTCGACAGCAGGGAGAGAAGCAGGTGCTCCTCGGTGACGGCCGCGGCCCCGGACCGCTCGGCCTCGGTGACCGCGCCCGTCACGGCGGACCGGGCATCCTGGGTGAAGCGTTCGAACATCAGAGCCTCCCGTGCTTCTTGTGTACGGCCTGCCGGCTGACGCCCAGCTCGGCCGCGATGTCCTGCCAGGACCAGCCCTGCGCGCGGGCCCCGCGCACCTGTACGGCCTCCAGCTGCTCCAGCAGCCTGCGCAGGGCGGCCACGGCGCGCAGGCCCACTCGCGGGTCGCGGTCGCCGGCCCGTGCGGCGAGATCGGTAGCTTCCGTCATGCATGTCAATGTAGGTTGACAACGGGAGGGTGTCAACCCACATTGACATGCCGCGGCGGTCGCCGCGCGCGGGGGCTACATCGTGAGGACGATCTTGCCGAACAGGTCCCCGGACTCCAGCTTCTCGAAGCCCTCGCGGGCCCGGTCCAGCGGCAGCGTCTCGTCGATCACCGGGCGGACGCCGGTCGCCGCGCAGAAGGACAGCAGGTCCTCCAGCTCGTCCTTCGAGCCCATCGTCGAGCCGACCACCTTGAGCTCCAGGAAGAAGATCCGGGTCAGCTCGGCGTGCGCCGGCCGGTCTCCGCTCGTGGCGCCCGAGATGACCAGGGTGCCGCCGGGGCGCAGGGACTTGACCGAGTGCGACCAGGTGGCGGCGCCGACCGTCTCGATGACGGCGTCGACCCGGCGGGGGAGCCGTGCGCCGGGCTCGTACGCCTCCTCGGCCCCCAGCTCCACGGCGCGCTTGCGTTTGGCCTCGTCCCGGCTGGTCGCGAAGACCCGCAGGCCGGCGGCCTTGCCGAGGACGATGGCGGCGGTGGCGACGCCGCCGCCCGCGCCCTGGACCAGGACCGAGTCACCGGGGCGGACGCCGGCGTTGGTGAACAGCATCCGGTAGGCGGTCAGCCATGCGGTGGGCAGGCAGGCGGCCTGTTCGAAGGTGAGCTCGGCGGGCTTGCGCAGGACGTTCCAGGCGGGGACGGTGACCTGCTCGGCGAAGGTCCCCTGGTAGCGCTCGGTCAGGATCGAGCGGGGCTCGTCGGGACCGACCCCGTGGCCGCTCTGGCCGATGACGGAGTGCAGGACGACCTCGTTGCCGTCCTGGTCGATCCCGGCCGCGTCGCAGCCGAGGATCATGGGGAGCTTCTCCTCGCCGAGGCCGACTCCGCGCAGCGACCACAGGTCGTGGTGGTTGAGGGAGGCGGCCTTGACGTTCACGGTCACCCAGCCGGGGCGGGCCTGCGGGGCGGGGCGGTCGCCCAGCTCAAGGCCTCGGAGCGGCTGGTCACGGTCGATTCGGGCGGCGTAGGCAGCGAACATGGCCGCGAGGCTACCGCCCGGTAGCCCGCGGATCCAGGGCAGGCGGGCCGCACGGGCGTCGGGGCGTACGAAAGCAGGGCCCCGCCGAATGGTTTCGGCGGGGCCCTGCTCCGTATGGCTCAACGTGGCCGTCAGGCCAGGCGGGCCACGCCGTCCGCCTTGGCGGCGGCCGCGACGGCCGCGGTCACGGCCTCCGCGACGCGCGCGTCGAACGGCGAGGGGATCACGTAGTCGGCGGCGAGCTCGTCACCCACGACGCCGGCGATGGCGTCGGCGGCGGCGATCTTCATGCCCTCGGTGATCCGGGTCGCGCGGACCTTCAGCGCACCGGCGAAGATGCCCGGGAACGCCAGCACGTTGTTGATCTGGTTCGGGAAGTCCGAACGGCCCGTCGCCACGACCGCCGCGTACTTGTGCGCGACGTCGGGGTGGACCTCCGGGTTCGGGTTGGCCATGGCGAAGACGAAGCAGTCCTTCGCCATCGTCGCCACCGCGGACTCGGGGACCGTACCGCCGGAGACGCCGATGAAGACGTCCGCGCCCGCGAGCGCGTTCTCCAGGGAGCCGGTCTGGCCCGTCTTGTTCGTCAGGCCCGCGATCTCCGCCTTGACGTCCGTCAGGTCGGACCGGTCGGCGGAGACGACGCCCTTGCGGTCGGTGACGCAGACGTCGCCGATGCCCGCGTCGACCAGGATCTTGGCGATGGCGATGCCCGCCGCGCCCGCGCCCGAGATCACGGCGCGCAGGTCGCCGAGGGTCCGGCCGGTGAGCTTCGCGGCGTTGCGCATGGCGGCCAGCGTCACGATGGCCGTGCCGTGCTGGTCGTCGTGGAAGATCGGGATGTCCAGGGCTTCCTGGAGGCGGCGCTCGATCTCGAAGCAGCGCGGCGCCGAGATGTCCTCCAGGTTCACCCCGCCGAAGGACGGCGCGAGGCGGATCACGGTCTCGATGATCTCGTCCGTGTCCTTGGTGGCGAGCGCGATCGGAACCGCGTCCACACCACCGAACTGCTTGAAGAGAATGGCCTTGCCCTCCATCACGGGGAGGGAGGCTTCCGGCCCGATGTCACCGAGTCCGAGCACGGCCGTACCGTCGGTGACGACGGCGACCACGTTGGACTTCCAGGTGTATTCGTTCACCAGGTCGGGCTGCTCGGCAATGGCGCTGCAGACCTTCGCAACGCCGGGCGTGTACGCCAGGGACAGGTCGTCCTTGTTGTGGACCGGCACGGTGGCCACGATGGCCATCTTGCCGCCCCGGTGCAGCGCGAACACCGCATCCGGGTTGTTGTCCGTCACGCTGTCGCTGCGAGGATTGACGATCTCCGCTGCCACTGTGTTGACCCCTTAAGTCTTTGAATCGTTGAGGGTGACCACTCCTGGTTAAGGGGTGGGCGGGCACCGCGTCCGTCCGCCGCGTCGACGGTTTGGCCCGTCGCCGCGAAGGGGGAGGTTCGTACGCGCGGGCGCGCCGCACGCGCGCCCTGAGCCCCGGATGAGGGGTGTAAGGATCTGTTCTACCCGAAGAACACTCACCCAGACGAGTCGATTCCCCCTCGACCATAGGTCGGATGCCCTGGTTTTGGCGAAAAGTCCAAACCTTGCCGTCCAACAGGCGAGACGTGCCGCAAAAACTGCGGCGAAAAGCCCTGGTCACAGCGTTTAATCCGGTCCGGAGGGCCCTACTCCGCAGGGCTGTTGGGCGCCGGGGGGTGTCCGTTATCCGATTTTGACCTGACGGGCACCCTGAATGTCTCAGTCCGAATGGCAAGATGCCGTAATCACACAAGGTCGCGACACTCGATGGTGCGTGCCCGACCTCTCTCGGATGCGTTTTTCCCCACTGCCGGAGGAACCAGCTCATGACCGCAAGCACCACCCGTCGTACGACCGCCGCCCGGTCCCGGATCGCCGCGGTCGGCGCGATCGCGGTCGCCGGCGCCCTGATCCTCACCGGCTGTGGTGACCAGACGGACAAGGGTTCCGCGGCCACGCCGTCGGGCAAGGAGAACAGCGCCCCGCTGTTCTCCAAGCTGCCGAAGAAGATCCAGGACGCGGGCGTCATCAAGGTCGGCACGGACGCCACCTACGCGCCGATGGAGTTCACCGAGGGCGGCAAGATCGTCGGTGTCGACCCCGGCATCGCCGAGGCGCTCGGCAAGCAGCTCGGTGTCACCTTCAAGTTCGAGTCGGGCACCTTCGACACCCTGATCGGCAGCATGCAGACGGGCCGCAGCGACGTGGTCATGTCCTCGCTCACCGACACCAAGGCCCGTCAGGAGGGCCTGGACGACAAGGGCGCCAAGACCGGTGCGGGCGTCGACTTCGTCGACTACTTCAGCGCCTCGACCGGCATCCTGGTCAAGAAGGGCAACCCGGACGGGATCAAGACCCTCGACGACCTCTGCGGCAAGAAGGTCGCCGTCCAGCGCGGCACGACCTACGAGCAGTCCGCCAAGGACCAGTCCGAGAAGTGCAAGACGGCCGGCAAGGGCGAGGTCTCCATCGAGTCCTTCCCGACCGACGCCGAGGCCCAGACCCGCGTGAAGGCCGGCGGCGCCGTCGCCGACCTGAACGACTCCCCGGTCGCCGCGTACATCGCGCAGACCGCCGGCGGCGGCAACGACTTCGAGGCCATCGCCAACCCGACCGACGCCGGCCTGTTCGGCATCGCGGTGGACAAGAAGAACACCGAGCTGCGCGACGCCCTCAAGGCAGCCCTCGACGCGATCATCAAGGACGGCTCGTACAAGGCCGCCCTCGACAAGTGGAACGCGGGCTCCGGCGCCGTTACCGAGGCCAAGACCAACGCAGGCCAGTAACCTCCGCGCCCCACGCAGCACACTGAAGGGCAGTCACTGTGACTGACAAGCTCGACAAGGTCCCGGGCCCGGCGGACACCCCGCCGGCCGGGGCCGTCCCCCCCGAGGCGATCCGTGCCATCCCGGTCCGCCACTACGGGCGCTGGATCAGCGCCATCGTCGTCATCGGCCTGGTCGTGGCGCTCGCCATCGCCTTCTCGCAGGGCAACGTCCGCTGGGCGACCGTGCCGGAGAAGCTGTTCGACTCCACCATCATCCGGGGTCTGTTCAACACGATCTGGATCAGCGTCGCCTCGATGGCCCTGGGCTTGGTGCTCGGTGTCCTCTTCGCAGTGATGCGGCTCTCGAAGAACCCGGTGACCAGCACCATCGCCTGGTTCTACATCTGGTTCTTCCGCGGCACCCCGGTGTACGTGCAGCTCCTCATCTGGTTCAACCTCGCCCTGATCTTCCCGGTCCTGAACCTCGGGTTCTACAAGGACGAGATGACCCAGGTCATGACCCCGTTCCTGGCCGCCCTGCTGGGCCTCGGCCTGAACGAGGGCGCGTACATGGCGGAGATCGTCCGGGCCGGCATCCAGTCGGTCGACGAGGGCCAGACCGAGGCCTCGCACGCGCTCGGCATGACCCAGGCGAAGACCATGCGCCGGATCGTGCTGCCGCAGGCCATGCGGGTGATCGTGCCGCCCACGGGCAACGAGTTCATCAACATGCTCAAGACCTCGTCGCTCGTGGTCGCCGTCCAGTACTTCGACCTGCTGCGCGCGGCCCAGGACATCGCCTCCACCTCGTTCGCGGTGATGGAGATGTTCTTCGTCGCGTCGATCTGGTACCTCGCCCTGACCAGCGTGTTCAGCGTCGGGCAGTACTACCTGGAGCGCCGCTACTCGCGCGGCACGCTGCGATCCCTGCCGCCCACCCCGCTGCAGAAGATCAAGGCGAACCTCTCCCGCTTCTCGAACCGCAAGGCGGTGGCCTGATGTCGACGACTGCCATGGTGAAGGCGGAAGGCGTCCACAAGTCGTACGGCGCGGCGCACATCCTCAAGGGCATCGACCTGGAGGTCGCCCCGCGTGAGGTCTTCTGCCTGGTCGGCCCGTCCGGCTCCGGCAAGTCGACGTTCCTGCGGTGCATCAACCACCTGGAGCAGATCAACGCCGGCCGGCTCTCGGTCGACGGGCGGCTCGTCGGCTACCGCCAGAAGGGCGACAAGCTCTACGAGCTCAAGGACAGCGAGGTCGCGGCGCAGCGCAAGGACATCGGCATGGTGTTCCAGCGCTTCAACCTCTTCCCGCACATGACGGCCATAGAGAACGTCATGGAAGCCCCCGTCATGGTCAAGGGCGAGAGCAAGTCGGTCGCGCGGGCCCGCGCCGTCAAGCTCCTCGACCGGGTCGGCCTCGGCGACAAGGGCGGGAGCTACCCCACCCAGCTCTCCGGCGGCCAGCAGCAGCGCGTGGCCATCGCCCGCGCGCTGGCCATGGAACCCAAGCTGATGCTCTTCGACGAGCCCACCTCGGCGCTCGACCCCGAGCTCGTCGGCGACGTCCTCGACGTCATGCGGGACCTGGCCGAATCCGGCATGACCATGATCGTGGTCACCCACGAGATGGGATTCGCCCGCGAGGTCGGCGACAACCTCGTCTTCATGGACGGCGGCGTCGTCGTCGAATCCGGCCACCCCCGCGAAGTCCTGGGCAACCCCCAGCACGACCGCACCAAGGCCTTCCTCTCGAAGGTCCTGTAACCGCTCCGCTGCTCCGCTGCTCAGCTGTCACCGCTCCACACGCGCCAGGGGCGGTACGGGTCCTCCCGTACCGCCCCTGCCGCATGCCCGGGTCCCTGCTACTTCAGGCCCAGCACCAGTGCGTCCGACGGCGAGCGCCAGACCGTACGGGCCTCCGCGAAGCCGGCGGCGCGCAGCGTGTCCGCGTGCCAGGACTCGGGCGGGGTGTCGCCGTCCGCGTGCTCCCCGTAGATCTCGAAGCGGGCCTTCGTCGGCTCGGCGAGCGCCGGGTCGGCGGCCGCGAGGGCCCACCACTCGCGCCAGTCGAGCACCCCGGCCGCCTTCGCCCGGTCCATGCCTGCGTGGCGGTGGGCGCGCTCGGCGGCGTTGATCCGCGGGGTGGCGGGGTCGGGCATGTGGTCGGCGTTCATGAACACCCCGCCGGTGCGCACCAGGGGCGCGAGCTGCCCGTACAGGACGGTCAGGTCCTCGCTGGGCAGCCAGTGCAGGGCGGTGGCGGTCAGCACGGCGTCGTAGGAGCCGTGGGGGAGGGCCGCGCGCCAGTCGGGGTCCTTGAGGTCGGCGGTCACGAAGGTGACCCGCGGGTCGCCGGCGAAGTGGCCCCGGGCGATCGTCAACAGCGCGGGGTCGAGATCGACGCCCGTACTGGTGGATTCCGGGAACCTCTTGAGGACGCGGTCCGTGATGCTTCCCGTGCCGCAGGCGAGGTCCAGCACCCGGGGGGCGGTGCCCACCAGGGCCTCGAGCATGTCCAGCATCACCCGGAACCGCTCCTCGCGGTCCGGCATGTACCACTCCTGCTGGCGGTCCCAGCTGTCCTGCCAGGCCTGCCAGTCGGCGGGTGCCGTATCAGAGCGTGCCGTATCCACCACGAAATCCTCCACGCGTAATACCCTCGAACATGTCTCAGCCGTTACCCGAGACACTAATCCGCAGCCGTAAGGACTACAAGTGGAACTGGCCCATTACTCGGACTATGCCGTGCGCCTGGTCAACACCGAGGAGCCGGCCCGCAACAAGGACTCGCTGACCTCCGTGGACGCCGTCCGCACCCTGTTCGGCGCCAGCGTGCAGATGGCCCGCCGCGTCACGGACGGCGACGTCACCCGCTTCCGCAACGTCCGCGGCCGGCTGCGCTCGGTCTTCGAAGCCGCCGACACGGGCGACCACGTACTCGCCGTCGACCTGCTGAACTCCCTGCTCATGGAGTTCCCGGTCAGCCCCCAGATCTCGGGGCACGTGGCCATCGACGAGCACGGCGAACAGGGCGAGCACAGCGAGCACGGTGGCCCCGACTGGCACATCCACCTCGCCGACCACCCCTCGAACGCCTCCGCCGGCTACGCCGCGATCGCGTGCTTCGGGCTGGCCTTCCACCTCACCGCGCACGGCCCCGACCGGCTCGGCCTGTGCCAGGCGCCGCCCTGCCGCAACGCCTACCTCGACACCTCCACCAACCGCTCCCGGCGCTACTGCTCCGACCGGTGCGCCACCCGCGCGAACGTGGCCGCCTACCGCGCCCGCAAGCGCCTGGAGGCCGAGACGTCCGTGCGCAGCGGCCGCAGCGCCGAGGAGGCCCAGGAAAGCCACGCCCTCAGCGAGCGCTGATCGTCCGCCGCGTGCTCGGGGCGCGGCCGCGGCCGCCAGCGCGCCACCCCGGTCGCCAGCACGAGCTCGTCGGGCACCGCCCCGTAGTCGGTGCTGTCGCCCGTCTCGTTGTACGGGTTGTCGCCCAGCACCCACCAGCCGCCCGGCCGCCGCTCCGCCGCCCGCTTGACGACCAGCAGGTCCTGCTGGAACGGGTGGCGCAGCACCACCACGTGGCCCGGGCGCACCGGAGCCCCGTAGCGGACCAGCAACTGGTCCCCGTGCTCCAGCGTCGGGGCCATCGAGGGGCCCGTCACCTCCAGGATCCCGATCCGCTTCAACGGCGACGTCCACTCCCGCGTCCGCCGGCGCGAGCGCGCGCTCTCCGCCATCCCTGACCTCCTAGGCCGGCTCTCGTCCCACCCCGCATGCTGCCGCACTCTTCCGTACATTCGCGCACCGCCCCGGGCACGCCCCTGGACTTTTGTCCCAACCACACGGGGGCGCCCGCGAAAAGGCCCTTCGCACGGAGTAATCTCCCCCTTGAGAAGACGATCACGAGGAGGACAAACTCCATGCTTTCCCGCCTGTTCGCCCCCAAGGCGAAGGTCTCCGCCCACTGCGATCTTCCGTGCGGCGTGTACGACCCTGCCCAGGCCCGCATCGAGGCCGAGTCCGTCAAGGCCGTGCAGGAGAAGTACCAGGCCAACGACGACGCCGACTTCCGCGCGCGCGCCATCACCATCAAGGAGCAGCGCGCCGAGCTCGCGAAGCACCACGTCTCCGTGCTGTGGAGCGACTACTTCAAGCCGCCGCACTTCGAGAAGTACCCGCAGCTGCACTCCCTGGTCAACGACACCCTGAAGGCCCTCTCGGCCGCCAAGGCGTCGAACGACCCGGCGACCGGCGCCAAGGCGCTGGAGCTCATCGCCGAGATCGACCGCATCTTCTGGGAGACCAAGGCCGCCTGAGCGCGCCCTGAGCGACCCTGTCCTCCGGGACGATGACGAAGGGGCCCGACCGCGTCAGCGGTCGGGCCCCTTCGTCGTGCGTGCGTGCGTGCGCTCGCGCGCGCGCCGCGCTACGCGTCCTCGTCGTCCTCGTCGTCGTCCAGGCGGGCCAGCCACGTGGCGAGGCGTTCCACCGGGACCTCGAAGTCCGGGTTCATGTCGACGAAGGTGCGCAGCTGCTCGGCGAGCCACTCGAAGGTGACCTCCTCCTCGCCGCGCCGCTTCTCCAGCTCCTCGATGCCGCGATCGGTGAAGTACAAGTCGGGCTCCGTGCGGTGGTCGGGTGTTTCCCGCCAGGATAATCCGCCCGGCCGCGGTGGTCGGACTTGACCGCTTTCCGCCGTTCGCGGAGCTCCTCCCCGGGGCAGGGATGGAGGGTCCGCGGCGGGAGGCAGGCGATGGACCATCCGGAGCCCGGCGAAGGCGTGCTGTGGGCACTCGGCTCGACGGAACCCTCGGCCGAGGGCACCGCGCTGGTGCGCGGCGTACGGCGGTCCCGGCGGTTGGGGCTGCTGCGCGAGCTGCTGCGGGGCGTGGCCGAGGCCGTCCCCGGCGCGCAGGCGGCCGAGCACTGGGCCCTGCTGGAGGAGGCCGAGCGGCGCGACCCCGGCGCGGCCGGCGACGTGGTGCACTATCCGGCCACCGGGGTCTGGGCCGAGGAGACGCTGCGCCGGCTGCGCTCCCCGTACGGGCCGCCGCCCGACACCGGGCACCTCGGGGCGCTCGCCGCCGCCGCGGCGCTGCGGGCCGGCATCGGCTTCAAGGCCACGCTGCGGCCCGCGCACGGACGCCTCGTCCTGCCCACCCTCGGACTGCTGCGCCCGGCCCGCGCCGGCCCGGTCGTCCTCACCGAGGGCTCCTGGGACCCCGCGGACCCGGCCGCGCTGGCCCTGCACGCGCTCCCCGGCGGGCGGGCCGCCCTCGACGACCTCGACCCCTACCGGGCCCCGGGGACCGTGCACCCGGCCCGCCGGCTCACCCCCAAGGGGCACAAGCGCTGGGACATCCAGTGGTCCGGCGCCCTCACGCTGCTCAGGCGCTACGACACCGCCCGCGCGGAGGAGGCCGGACTGCTGCTGCGCTCCGTCGTCCCGCTGTCCGGCAGCTCCCGGGCCGCCGGCGGGACCCTGCCCGAGGCGGCCGGCACCGTACTGGCACGGGCACAGGCCCCGCCCGCGCTGGCCGCGACCCTCGTGCACGAGGTGCAGCACGGGAAGCTGGCGGCCCTGGCGCAGGCGGTCGCCCTGCACACCGCCGACCGCTCCGCGCGCTACTGGGCGCCCTGGCGCGGCGACCCGCGGCCCCTGGAGGGCCTGCTGCGGGGCGCGTACGCCCAGCTGGCACTGGCGGGCTACTGGCAGCGCGCCGCGCTCTACGGGGCCAGGGGGGCGTGGGCCCAGCACGCCCGGATCCGCGCGCAGGTCGCGGCGGTCCTGCCGGTGCTCCTGGCGCGGGCGGAACTCACCCGTGCGGGGCGGGTGTTCGTGGAGGCGATGGCCGCGGCGGAGCGGGCCATGGACGGGGACCCGCCGCCGGGGGGCCAGCACGCGGTGGCCCGCGCGGCGGTGGAGCGGGACCGGGTGGCCTGGTGCGCGGCGCACCCGAACCTGGCCGCGTTCGCGGTCGCCTGACACTTCGTCTCCCGGGGCTCCGCCCCGGACCCCGCGCATCGAACACGGGAGGGGCCCGAGACGGCCGGAAGGCCCGGACCCCCATGGGGTCCGGGCCTTCCGCTCTTCGGGCCGAGCGCGGCGGCTACGCCTCGAAGACCTCGTTCATGAGGAGCTGCTGCTCCGCCTGGTGGCGCTTGGCCGAACCGACCGCCGGCGAGGAGCCGTGCGGGCGGGAGATGCGGCGCAGGCGCTCGCCGGCCGGGATGTCCGCGCCGACCGCCAGGTCGAGGTGGTCGATCAGGTTCAGCGCGATGAACGGCCACGCACCCTGGTTCGCCGGCTCCTCCTGGGCCCAGATGTACTTCGCCGCGTTCGGGAACTTGGCGATCTCCGCCTGGAGTTCCGCGCCCGGCAGCGGGTACAGCCGCTCGATGCGGATAATCGCCGTTTCGCGAGCCGCAGCGTCGGTGGTACCGCGCTTCTCCCGCTCGGCCTCGAGGTCGTAGTAGACCTTGCCCGCGCAGAAGACGACCTTGCGGATCTCGTTCGGGTCACCGGCTCCGGAGGAGACGCGCGTGTCGCCGATGACCGGACGGAAGGAACCGGTCGTGAACTCCTCCGCCTTCGACGCCGCGGCCTTCAGGCGCAGCATCGACTTCGGGGTGAAGACGATGAGCGGCTTGTGGTGCGGGTTGTGGACCTGCCAGCGCAGCAGGTGGAAGTAGTTCGACGGGAGCGTGGGCATGGCCACCGTCATGTTGTCCTGCGCGCACATCTGCAGGAAGCGCTCGGGGCGCGCGGAGGAGTGGTCCGGGCCCTGGCCCTCGTAGCCGTGCGGCAGGAGGAGCGTGACGCCGGACGTCTGGCCCCACTTCTGCTCGGCCGAGGAGATGAACTCGTCGACGACGGTCTGCGCGCCGTTGACGAAGTCGCCGAACTGCGCCTCCCAGAGGACCAGCGCGTCCGGGCGGGCCAGCGAGTAGCCGTACTCGAAGCCCATCGCCGCGTACTCCGAGAGCAGCGAGTCGTAGACGTTGTAGCGGGCCTGGTCGTCCGACAGGTAGAGCAGCGGGGTGTAGTCCTCGCCGGTCTCCCGGTCGATGAGGACCGCGTGGCGCTGGCCGAACGTGCCGCGGCGGGAGTCCTGGCCGGACAGCCGGACCGGGGTGCCCTCCATCAGCAGCGAGCCGAAGGCGAGGGTCTCGCCCATGCCCCAGTCGATGGTGCCGTCGTCGATCATCGCGGCGCGGCGCTGCAGCTGCGGCAGCAGGCGCGGGTGGACGGTGACCGTGTCGGGGATGTTGACCTGGGCCTCGGCGATGCGCTTGACGACCTCCTGGGAGATCGCCGTGTTCATCGCCACCGGGAAGTCGGCCTGCGGGGCCGGGATCGGCGGGATGGCCGCGGGCTGCGTGGCGGCCTCGCGGACCTCCGCGAAGACCTTCTCCAGCTGGCCCTGGAAGTCCTGGAGCGCCTGCTCGGCCTCTTCCAGGGTGATGTCGCCGCGACCGATGAGGGACTCGGTGTACAGCTTGCGCACCGAGCGCTTCTTGTCGATCAGGTCGTACATCAGCGGCTGCGTGAACGCCGGGTTGTCGGACTCGTTGTGCCCGCGGCGGCGGTAGCAGATGAGGTCGATGACCACGTCCTTGTTGAACGCCTGACGGAACTCGAAGGCGAGCCGCGCGATGCGGACCACGGCCTCCGGGTCGTCGCCGTTCACGTGGAAGATCGGCGCCTCGATCATGCGGGCCACGTCGGTCGCGTACATCGAGGAACGCGAGGACTCCGGGGCGGCGGTGAAGCCGACCTGGTTGTTGATGACCACGTGCACGGTGCCGCCGGTGCGGTAGCCGCGCAGCTGCGACATGTTCAGCGTCTCGGCGACCACACCCTGGCCCGCGAAGGCCGCGTCGCCGTGCAGGGCGACGGGCAGGACCGTGAAGTCCGTGCCGCCCTTGTTGATGATGTCCTGCTTGGCGCGGACGACGCCCTCCAGGACCGGGTCCACCGCCTCCAGGTGCGAGGGGTTCGCGACGAGCGAGACCTTGATCTGCTCCCCGTCCAGGCCCGTGAAGGTGCCGTTGGCGCCCAGGTGGTACTTGACGTCGCCGGAGCCGTGCATGGACTTCGGGTCGAGGTTGCCCTCGAACTCGCGGAAGATCTGCGCGTACGACTTGCCGACGATGTTGGCGAGCACGTTCAGCCGGCCGCGGTGGGCCATGCCGATCGCGACCTCTTCGAGGCGGGCCTCGGCGGCCGAGTCGATGACGGCGTCGAGCAGCGGGATGACGGACTCGCCGCCCTCCAGCGAGAAGCGCTTCTGGCCGACGTACTTCGTCTGCAGGAAGGTCTCGAAGGCCTCCGCGGCGTTCAGCCGGCGCAGGATCCGCAGCTGCTCCTCGCGCTCCGGCTTGGAGTGCGGGCGCTCGATGCGGTCCTGGATCCAGCGGCGCTGCTTCGGGTCCTGGATGTGCATGAACTCGACGCCGGTGGTGCGGCAGTACGAGTCGCGCAGCACGCCGAGGATGTCGCGGAGCTTCATCATCGACTTGCCGGAGAAGCCGCCGACCGCGAACTCGCGCTCCAGGTCCCACAGGGTGAGGCCGTGCTCGGTGATGTCGAGGTCGGGGTGCTTGCGCTGCTTGTACTCCAGCGGGTCGGTGTCGGCCATGACGTGGCCGCGGACCCGGTAGGAGTGGATCAGCTCGAAGACGCGGGCGGCCTTCGTGACGTCGTCGTCGTGCGAGGCGTCGATGTCCCGGAGCCAGCGGACCGGCTCGTACGGGATGCGCAGCGCCTCGAAGACGTCGTCGTAGAAGCCGCTCTCGCCGAGCAGCATGTTCGCCACGACGCGCAGGAACTCGCCGGAGGCCGCGCCCTGGATGGTCCGGTGGTCGTACGTCGAGGTCAGGGTCATGACCTTGGAGATGCCCAGCTTGTTCAGGGTGTCCTGCGAGGTGCCCTGGAACTCCGCGGGGTAGTCCATCGAGCCGACGCCCATGATGACCGACTGTCCGGGCATCAGGCGGGGCACGGAGTGGACGGTGCCCAGGCCGCCGGGGTTGGTGAGGGAGACCGTCACCCCGGTGAAGTCGTCCATCGTCAGCTTGCCGACGCGGGCGCGGCGGACGATGTCCTCGTACGCCTGCCAGAACTCGAAGAAGTTGAGGGTCTCGGCCTTCTTGATGCCGGCGACGACGAGCTGGCGGTCGCCGTTGGGCTTCACCAGGTCGATCGCGAGACCGAAGTTGATGTGCTCCGGCTTGACCAGGGTCGGCTTGCCGTCCTTCTCCGCGAAGGAGTAGTTCATCGACGGCATGGCCTTGATGGCCTGCACCATCGCGTAGCCGATGAGGTGGGTGAACGAGATCTTCCCACCGCGGGCGCGCTTGAGGTGGTTGTTGATGACGATGCGGTTGTCGAACAGCAGCTTCACCGGGACGGCGCGGACGGACGTGGCCGTCGGCACTTCCAGCGAGGCGTTCATGTTCTTGACCACGGCAGCCGCCGGGCCGCGGAGCGTCACCAGTTCGGGGCCCGTGGGGGCCCCAGTGGTGGGCGCGGCGGCGGGAGCCGGAGCAGGAGTGGCAGGAGTGGCAGGAGTGGCAGGAGCGGCCGGTGCGGCGGCCGGGGCCTGGGAGGTGACAGTCACAGCAGGGGCACCAGAGGGGGTGGCAGGTACAGGGGCAGGAGCTGGCACAGGTGTCGTGGTCGCGGCGGCGGCGTCGGAAGCCTGCGGAGTCGCGGCGGTGACGGAGGCGGCGGCCTGTGCGGAGGCGCCGTCCGTCGTCGTCGCGGCGGGGGGAGGAGTCGGCTTCTCCGTGGGATCGTCCGCCTTCACCGGAGCGACAGCGCCCCCCGGCTTGTAGTCGGCGAAAAAGTCCCACCAGGCCCGGTCGACCGAGTTCGGGTCCTGGAGGTACTGCTGATAAATCTCGTCGACGAGCCACTCATTGGCACCGAAGCCTGGGGCGGGGTTCTTCCCGCTCCCTCCTGCTTCGGTCGTGGTGCTCGAGTTACTGGGGGACTGTGGCGACACGGCGGCAACCGCCCTCTTCCGCTTCACAAGGTATGGACAGCGGGAATAAAGGCTACGCCTCCCAGACCGTGAGATGCAGACCGGGCGGGACTTCCGTCGCGTACGTCACATCGAACGGCGGGTTTCACCACCTGGAATGGCGGGAAACAAGCCCGGTTCGGGCAGGAGGCACCGCGGTTGCGGCCCCCTTGGCTTCGCACCCCTGACGGACCCCGGCGCGTGTGGCCGAGATCATGTCCTTCCCACTCGAACCCTACGTCAACCCGGCGCCTGCGAGCTGCCCGGAAGCGTGACGAGGATGCGGCACCCCCGTGCCGATTCGGCCACCCCGATGTGCCCGCCGTGCAGCCCGACCGCCCATCTGGCGATGGCCAGGCCCAGACCGGTCCCGCCGTCGCCGCCCCTCGCGCTGCCCCGGTTGAACCGCTCGAAGACCCGGTGGCGCTCCTCCTCGGGGATCCCGGGCCCTTCGTCCCGCACCTCCAGCGCCAGGCTCCCGGGCGCGTCGCCCGTCCGCGCCCGGACGGTGACCCGGCCGTGCGGCGGACTGTGCTTGACCGCGTTGTCGATCAGGTTCGCCACGACCTGGTGCAGCCGCTCGGCGTCCGCGTACGCCGTCAGCTCCGGCGGGAACACGTCCAGGTGGAGGTGGACGTCGTTGCGGGTGTGCCCGCCCGAGCCCGAGGACAGCCCCGGCCGGCCGGAAGCCGCCAGACCCGACTCCTTCAGCACCCCCGACAGGTACGGCCACACCTCGAAGCGGCGGGCCCGCAGCGGCACCACACCGTTGTCGACGCGGGACAGGTCCAGCAGGGTCTCCACCAGCCGCCCGAGCCGCTCGGTCTGCTTCAGCGCCGTCCGCATGGTCTCCGGATCGGCGGCCGAGACCCCGTCCACCACGTTCTCCAGCACCGCGCGCAGGGCCGCGATCGGGGTGCGCAGCTCGTGCGAGACGTTCGCGACGAGCTCCTTGCGGTGCCGGTCCACCGCCTCCAGGTCGTCCGCCATCAGATTGATGGTGGAGGCCAGGTCGCCCAGCTCGTCGCGGCGGCCCGCCCCGCGCACCCGGCGCGTGTAGTCCCCGTGCGATATCGCCCGTGCCACCGTCGTCATGTCGTCCAGCGGCGCGGTCAGGCCGTGCGCGACGAACTGCGTGATGAGCATCGAGGCGATCACCGAGAACACCGTGATGAAGCGCACCTCGGTGCTCGTGCGCACCGCCACCATCAGCAGGCCCGTGGTGATGAAGACCGACACGACGACGAGCGTGCCCAGCTTGGTCTTGATCGAGAACGGCGAGAAGGGCCGCAGCCCCCCGGGAGGCCGCTGCCCCGGCGGCCGGTGCCCGCTCACGGCTGCGCCGGGGTCTCCAGGGCGTACCCGACGCCGTGGACCGTACGGATCCGCTCGGCGCCGATCTTCCGGCGCAGGGCCTTGATGTGGCTGTCGACCGTACGGGTCCCGGACGCGTCGGCCCAGTCCCACACCTCGGCGAGGAGCTGCTCCCGCGAGAGCACCGCCCGGGGCGTCCCGGCCAGGCACACCAGCAGGTCGAACTCGGTCGGCGTCAGGTGCACGTCCTCGGTGTGCACCCGCACCCGCCGCTGCGCGTGGTCGATCTCCAGATCGCCCAGGCGCAGCGTGGCCCCGCGCGGGGCGTGCGCGGCCACGTTGGCCCGCTCCACCCGGCGCAGGAGCACGTGGACCCGCGCGGCCAGCTCGCGCATCGAGAAGGGCTTCGTCATGTAGTCGTCGGCGCCGACCCCGAGGCCGACGAGCATGTCGGTCTCGTCGTCCCGGGCGGTGAGCATCAGCACCGGGACGGGCCGCTGGGCCTGGACCCGGCGGCACACCTCCAGGCCGTCGAAGCCGGGCAGCATGACGTCCAGGACCAGCAGCTCCGGCAGCCAGCTCTCGGCCGCCGTCACCGCGGCCGGGCCGTCGGCGGCCGTCTGCACCTGGAAGCCCTCGGCGCGCAGCCGGGCCGCGATCGCCTCGGCGATGGTGTGGTCGTCCTCGACGACGAGCACCCGGCGCTGCGCGCCGGGGGTGGCCGCGGCGCCGTTGTGGGTGGTGGTGTGCGTCTGTTCCATGTCCCGCCCCTGAAGATCCCGCGTGGTAGGGGTGCAGCGTAGAGGAGCGGCTGGCCTCCGGCTATGACGGGTTCGCCGGGCGGGATCCCGCCCGACGCCGGCGGGGCCGGATTGTGATGCCGTGCCGTGCCACTGCGGCGAGGTGCGGCGCCGCCGCCGGGGGCTCCGCCCCGGGGGCCTCGGGCGCAACCCGGGCTCGCCGGGTCGGGGCGGAGCCCTGGGAACGGGGGAACCGGGGGTCCCCCCGGACGGAGTCCACCCGGCACGGCCCGCAAGGCAGTGCACCGGGCAACTTCCCGCCCGGACGTGCCGGCCCCAGGGGCAGGGGGCCCGTACGGTGCTGGTGCCTGTACGGGCGCCGCGCACGGGCCGGGTTCGGCCTCGGCCTCCTGCACGGCCTCGCCTTCCTGCTGCCGCTGCTCGTCTGGACCGGTGAGGGCGTCGGCCCGGTCCCGTGGCTGGCCCTCGTCACCCTCGAATCCCTCCTCCTCGGCCTGACCACCCTCGGCATCGCCCTCGTCACCCGGCTCCCCGCCTGGCCGCTGTGGGGCGCCGCCGTCTGGATCGCCGGCGAGGCCCTGCGCGCCCGGGCCCCCTTCGGCGGCTTCTCCTGGGGCAAGCTCGCCTACGGACAGCCCGACGGGGTCTTCCTGCCGCTCGTGGCGTTCGGCGGCACCCCGCTGCTCTCCTTCGCCGTGGCCCTGTGCGGATTCGGCCTCTACGAGGTGGTGCGCGTCGGCGCCGACACCCGCCGGGCCACCGCCGCGCTGCTCGCCGCCACCGCCGTGGCCGCCCCGCTCGCCGGCGCCCTCGCGGCCCGGCCCCTGGTCTCCGACACGGCAGAGGACGGCACCGTGATCGCCGCCGTCATCCAGGGCAACGTCCCGCGCGCCGGCTTCGACTTCAACGCCCAGCGCCGCCAGGTCCTCGACAACCACGCCAACCGCACCATCCAGCTCGCCGAGGACGTCAAGGCCGGCCGGGTGCCCAAGCCGGACTTCGTCGTCTGGCCGGAGAACTCCTCCGACATCGACCCGTACGCCGAGGCCGACGCCTACGCCGTCATCGACAACGCGGTCAAGGCCATCGGGGTGCCCGTCGCCATCGGCTCCGTACTGGCCCCCGAGACCGGACCGCTGCGCAACACGATGATCCTGTGGGACCCGGTCAAGGGCCCCACCGACACCTACGACAAGCGCAAGATCCAGCCCTTCGGCGAGCGCATCCCGATGCGGTCCTTCGTCCGCCTCTTCAGCTCCGACGTCGACCGGGTGCGCCGCGACTTCGGCCCCGGCGAGGAGCCCGGCGTCTTCGACATGGCGGGCAGCGGAGTCGGCATGGTCACCTGCTACGAAGCCGCCTTCGACGACGCCGTCCGCTCCACCGTCCAGGCCGGCGCCCAGGTCATCGCGGTGCCCAGCAACAACGCCACCTTCGGCCGCACCGAGATGACCTACCAGCAGCTGGCCATGGACCGGGTCCGCGCCGTCGAGCACAGCCGCACCGTCCTGGTCCCCGTCACCAGCGGGGTCAGCGCCGTCATCCGCCCCGACGGTGCGATCGTGCAGCAGACGAAGATGTTCACCGCCGACGCCCTGGTCGCGGAGATCCCGCTGCGCTCCACCGAGACCCCCGCCACCCGCTACGGCCCGCTCGCCGAGTACGTCCTGCTGGCCGTCGCCGCGGCCGGCCTCGGCTGGTCGTTCGCCCGCCGCTTCGCGAAGGACTCGTAAGGTCGGGGGATGACCACACCCGACTTCATCCGCACCCTGCGCGCCACCGCCGGGCACCAGCTGCTCCTGCTGCCCGGGGTGACCGCCATCGTCGTCGACGACCTGGGGCGGGTGCTGCTCGGGCGGCGCGCCGACACCGGGCGCTGGTCGGTGATCGGCGGGATCGCCGAGCCGGGGGAGCAGCCCGCCGACACGGCGGTGCGCGAGGTGTACGAGGAGACGGCGGTGCGGTGCGTACCGGAGCGGGTGGTGCTGGTGGAGATGCTCCCGCCGATGACGTACCCCAACGGCGACGTCTGCCAGTTCCAGGACATCACCTTCCGCTGCCGGGCCACGGGCGGGCGGGCGCGCGTCAACGACAACGAGTCGCTGGAGGTGGCCTGGTTCGAGCCGGACGCGCTGCCGGAGCCGCTGGAGTCCTTCGCCGTCGACCGGATCCGCCGGGCCCTGCGGGACGAGCCGACCTGGTTCGAGGCCCCCGCCACGTCCGCCACGGCCGCCGCGTCCGCGACTCCCGGCACGCAGAGCACGCAGAGCACGCAGAGCACGCGGGGCGCGTAGGGCGTACGGCGCCTCAGCCGTTGTCGGCCGCCTCCCGGTAGAGCTCCACCGCCTGGTCGCCCATGACCGCGCTGTACGAGACCTCCGGGACGGTCCCGCCGCCCTCGTGGCCGCCGAGGACCCCCGCGAGGGCGCCGTCGACGAGCCAGGGACTGCCGCTGGTGCCGCCGCTGAGCTCGGGGCAGTCGATGCGGCGCTGGGTCGCGGAGAGCAGCGTCGTGCCGTTGGCGCAGTACAGCGGGGACTCGTCCGAACTCGGATAGCCCACGATCGAGACCGTGGCGTCGGCGGGCTGCTCCGCCGCCACCGGGAAGCCGCCGACCACGTCCTCGACCTGCCGGCCGTCCAGCGGGGCCAGCGTGGCGAAGGCGATGTCGTGGTCCGGGTTCCGGCCGTCCGTCCAGTCCGGCGCCACGTACATGTCCGTCAACTTCCACAGGCCGTACGGTGCCTCGCCGTCCCGGTAGCCGGGGGCGAAGTAGGTGTCGTCCAGGGCCCCCAGACAGTGCGCCGCGGTGGCGATCACGTCGCGGTCCTCGCTGCGCACCACGGAGGCCGTGCAGAAGTGCCCACCGCCGAGGCCGCCCGCGAAGAGCGCGCCGACGCGCTGGGCCGTCGCGTCGGCCGCGGCCGTCGCGGTGACGCCGAGCGGCGGCTTCGCGAGCGCGTCGGGCACGTCGACGCTGAGCAGCGCGGTCATCGCGGCCAGGGCGAGCAGGATCCGGGACGCGCGCCGGCCACGGGCGCGGGGGCGGCGGTCCGGTCGGTGGGGAAGGCGCTGGATCATGCCCAGAGCCTCGTCGGCGAACCTGTGGCCGGAGTCGGGTAATTCATGTGAATCGGCTGTGAAGTCGCCGCCGGGGGTCCCTCGGGGGTCCGCCGTGGAGCGCGAAATCCCCTTGGTGTCAGAGCCGGACCGCACGGAGAATCACGGCCCATGGGAACAGACATACATGGATTCGTGGAGTGCGTGGTCGAGGACGACGAGCCGTGGGTGGCGGCCGTCGACATCGAGCTGCTCCACCACGGGCGGTCGTACGACGCCTTCGGCTGCCTCTTCGGCATGCGCAACTTCGCCGGCTTCCGGCCGCTCGCCGAGGACAGGGGGCTGCCGAAGGACGTCTCGGACGTGGTGCGCGCGCAGTTCGCGGACTGGGGCGTCGACGGGCACAGCCCCACCTGGATCAGCTGGGCCGAGCTCAAGCGGGTCGACTGGTCGGAGCCGGCGGAGCGGGTCGACGCCCGCATCCACGAGTACCGCCGCACCGACGAAGGCTGGGTGATGACCGGCAAGACGGGCTGGGACCCGCGGATCGCCGAGGTGGCGGGCCTGTCCACCGTCCGCGACCCCGGCAGGCTGTTCCGGTACGAGGCGCACGACTTGCCGGAGGGCACCGAATGGCCTGACGGCGATGACCGCCTCTACCGGATCGGGCGGATCACCCGGCGCGACGCCGTCGCACCCGACGGGGAATGGAAGCCGCTCTGGACGGTGATGGAAACCCTCGCCGGGCTGTACGGCGACGAACGGGTCCGGCTCACCGTGTGGTTCGACAACTGAGGCCCCTGCCCGCGCCCGCGGGCCGTCCTCGGTGTCCCGCGCCCGCGCCCGCGCCCGGCGGGATCAGGGGCGGCGTTCGTACACCGTCACCCGGCGGCCCCTGAGCTGCACGTCCTCGACCACGGTGAAGTCCGCCGCCAGGACGGCGGCCTTCATCCTGTCCGCCGCGGAGCCCGGGGGCCTCGCCGCCTTCGCCGCGTCCGTCACCAGCAGTATCCGGCGCCGCCCGCCCAGCGCCGCCCGGATCCGGTCAGGGCCGGCCTCCTCGCCCTTGAGGGTGCCCGATTCCACCGGGCCGCGCGCCAGCGCGACGTCCGTCAGCCCCGCGAACGCCCCGGGCGAGACCAGCGCGGTGTCCCGCCGGGCCGCCGGGACGAAGAGCACCCCGTCGCCGTCCCGCTTCAGCCGGGACACCTCCCCGGCCGCCGCCCGTACGTCGTCCACCCGGCTGGCCGGGGACCGGTCGGCCAGCGCCACCGGCAGCATCGCCAGCGCCGCGACCCCGACCACGGCCGGTACGAGCGCGGCCGACGCCTTCGGACACCGCGGCGCGAGGGCCCGTACGGCCGCACCGAGCCCCGCGCCGATCAGCAGGGCCAGGCCCAGCATGGCGAACAGCACGTACCGGTCCAGGAACAGCGGCTGGACCAGCGAGGCGGCGGCCAGCCCCAGCAGCGGCACGGCCAGCAGCGGCAGCCCGACCGATGCCGCCGACAGCCGCCGGCGCCGGCCGGTGCGCGGCCCGTTCCACCGGTCCGCCCACGCCCCCAGCGCGCCGACCGCCAGCAGGACCGCCGGGCCGATCAGCATGTGCCAGGTCAGCGGCGGAATCCACGAGACCTGCCCGGACTGGGTCCGGCTGAACAGGATCAGCGGCAGTGCCCCCGCCACGGCCGCCGCCGAGGCGGCCAGCCAGCGCGCCGGGACGCCGCGCCCGGCCCGCACCCACCACAGGGTCACCGCGTGCGCGGGAAGGATCAGCAGCGAGAACCAGTTCAGCAGCGCGCAGACCAGCACGACGCCCCCGTACGCCGTCCAGCGCGGCCAGCTCCGCCGCCCGGCCCCGGCCCCGGCGCCGGGTGCGGGTGCGAGCAGCGAGACCAGCAGCAGGGTCGAGACCCCGGCGCCGCCCGCGACCAGCGCGTACGGGCGGCCCTCCTGGAGCTGGAACTGCACGGCGGGCAGCAGCCCGAGGGCCAGCCCGCCGGCCGCTCCCGCCCACGGGCCGGCCAGCCGGCGCCCGATCAGCGCCACGCACGCTGCGGCCACCGCCACCGCCAGCACGGAGGGGAGGCGCAGGGTCGTCGTACTCGCCCCGAAGGCCTCGAAGAGGAAGTGCATCAGCAGGTAGTACAGGCCGTGGACGGCGTCCACGGTGCCGAGCATGTGCCAGATCTCGCCGGGGGAGCGCGCCGCCACCTGCCAGGTCGCCGCCTCGTCCCGCCACACGCTGTCCTGCCGGGAGAGCCCCCACAGTCCGAGCGCCAGCGTCCAGAAGACCGGAACCAGCCACGCCAGGTACGGGCGCGGGGCGGTGGATATGTGGGATGTCATGAAGGCGTAGGGGTCCTCGGTCAACAGTTCGGGCGGAAACCACCAGTCTATGGACGACACGGACGGTTTCCGGACCGGGTGTTGTGCACGACGGAGCGTGAGCGCGGGGCCCGCCCGCCCCTAGCCTCGCGGCAGAAGGTGCGCGGCAGGCACGCAGGAGCACGAACGAGGGGCGGTACCCGGTGAACTGGCTGATCCACGACTACCGCGAGAGCGATCTCGCGGCCGTTGTCCACCTGATCGACACCACGGCCGAACTCGGCCAGGAGTCGGTCTTCTCACTCGCCGAGTGCATCAGCGCCCTGACCGACCGGCAGCCCTGCGTGGTCGCCGTCCACCAGGGCGTCCCGATCGGCGCCGCCCTCGCCTGCGTCACCGGTGAGCGCGCGTGGGTCATGCGCATCGCCATCGCCGCCGGCTGGCGCGGCCGGGGCCTGGCCAGCGCCCTGCTCGTGGAGCTGGAGCGGCGGCTCATCGCCGCCCGCGTCGGCCGCATCGCCTACGTCCTGCCGGAGGAGGACATGCTCGGCGAGGGCCTGCTGAACGCGGGCTACACCCGGCAGCCCGCCGTCGCCTACTTCGAGAAGACCGAGCCGCTGCACGGCCCGGCCGCCGGCCTCCTCGACGACCTCGGCGGCCGCTTCCTGCAGGGCGACCTGTGGGCCAAGGTCGCCGGCATGGAGAAGGAGAAGGACCTCATCGAGCGGCGCGTGGTGCTGCCGCTCGCCGAACCGGAGCGGGCCGCCTCGCACGGGGTCCGGCCGCCGCGCGCCATCACCCTCTTCGGCCCGCCCGGCACCGGCAAGACCACCTTCGCCCGGGCCATCGCCTCCCGGCTCGGCTGGCCGTTCGTGGAACTGCTGCCCTCCCGGCTGGCCGACGAGGGCAACCTCGCGGCCGCGCTGCGCGACGCCTTCGCGCGGATCGCCGAGCTGGAGCGGGTCCTCGTCTTCATCGACGAGGTCGAGGAGATCGCGCCCGTGCGCACCGAGCCCGCGCAGCCCGGCGGGATCCACGGGGTGACCAACGAGCTGCTCAAGCTGATACCGGGCTTCCGGGAGGGCGACGAGCGGCTGCTGGTCTGCGCGACCAACTCCATCCGCTCGCTCGACCCGGCTTTCCTGCGGCCCGGACGCTTCGACTACCTGATCCCGATCGGCACCCCGGACGCGGGGGCCCGCGCCGCCATCTGGTCCCGCTACACGGCGGGCCGCCCCGACGTGGACGTGGCGGCCCTGGTGGCGGCGACCGAGCTGTTCACCCCGGCCGACATCGAGCACGCGGCGCGGATCGCGGCGCAGGTGTCCTTCGAGCGGGACCTGGAGGCGGTGGGCGCGCGGGGCGCGACGGCGGCGCAGCTCGGCGCGAGCACGGAGGACTACCTGGCGGCCGTGGCGCAGTGCCGGCCGACGGTGACCCCGGCGATGACGGGGGAGTTCGCGGCGGACATCACGGCCCACGCGAGGTTCTGAGGCCGGACGGCAAGGTGGCCCGCAGCCACTCCCCAAAGGGACTGCGGGCCTCCCGCGCGGACTTGGCAGCCGTGCGGGACAGCCACGTTCCGTTTGGGGTGTATCGCCGGCTGGAACGTGGCGGCAAGGGTGCCGTGAAGGCGTCCTGAGCGCCTTCGTCAACACCTTCGAGTCAACCAGCGCGGGGGTGCGCGCGCCTCGGCCGCACGGCCCCGATCCCCCGGCCGGAAGGACCGGACCCGGGGCCGCGGCAGTGGGCCGAAAGGACGACCTGGGCCCGGGGCAGGACACCGCTTAGGCTCGGGCCATGGCCTTCATCGTCTTCATGACCCTGCCGGGGCTGGCGCTGCTGCTCACCGCCATGGCCTTCCTCGACCTGGCGCTGGAACGCGCGGGGCGCGCGGGCGTGCTCCCCTGGCGCTGGAACGGCCGCAAGGGGTGAACAACAGTTCCCATTTCTTTCGGTGGATATCCGGCATCATCAGTGAACATCCTGATGTCGTGAAGCTTTCCGAGTGGGCGGCGCGCAACGGCGTGCACTACCAGACCGCGTGGACCTGGGCGAAAGAGGGCCGTATGCCGGTCCCGGTCGTCCAGACGCCGTCGGGTACATGGCTCGTGACCGGGCCCGCCCCGCAGGCCGCCGGGCGGGTCGTGGCGTACTGCCGTGTCTCGTCCGTTGATCAGAAGGCGGACCTGGAGCGCCAGGTCGCCCGGACCGTTCAGGGCGCAACGTCCCAGGGTCTCGCGGTCACTGACGTGGTGACGGAGGTCGGTTCCGGCTTGAACGGGCGCCGCCGCAAGTTGCACCGGCTGCTCGCCGACCCGGGTGTGGGGACGATCGTGGTCGAGCATCGCGACCGCCTCGCCCGGTTCGGCGTCGAGCACCTGGAAGCTGTCCTCTCGGCCTCGGGGCGGCGTCTGGTCGTCCTTGACCCGGCGGAGACCGCCGACGACCTCGTACGGGACATGACCGAGGTTTTGACCTCGATGTGCGCACGTCTGTACGGCCGGCGCTCCGCGAACAATCGCGCCGCCCGGGCCGTCGCCGTCGCCACAGGCCCGGAGGTGGCCGGATGAAGAAGTTCAAGCCACGGCCGGGCTTCACCGTCCTCGCGCACAAGCTCGCGCTCGCCACCTGCACTCGCACGGAGGTGGGGCGCGGGCCGCGTACAACTGGGGGGTCGCGTACGTCACCGCTGTGTGGTGGCAGCGCAAGGCCGAGCAGTCGTACGGCATCCCCGAGGACGAGCTGACTCCGTGGCGGTCGTGGTCGCTGCCCTCGCTGCGGAAGGCGTTCAACGAGGACAAGTGCACCAACCCGCGCTTCGCCGACTGGTGGGAGGAAAATTCCAAAGAGGCGTACAACACGGGCCTGGCCAACGCGTCGGCGGCGTTCGGCAACTACACGAAGTCGAAGAGCGGGAAGCGCAAGGGCCCGAAGATGGGTATCCCCCGCTTGAAGTTGAAGGGGAAAGCGCGCCTGACCTGCCGGTTCACCACGGGCACGATCCGTATCGAGCCTGACGGCAGGCACATCACCCTGCCCAGGATCGCCGCCGTCCGCCTCCACGAGAACCGAGCTGACCTGCGAGCCCTCATCGACGAGGGAAACATGCGGATCCTCTCCGCGACCGCATGCCTGGACCGGGGCCGCTGGTTCGTGTCCCTCCAGGTCGAGCAGAAGCACCAGCTGGTGAAAGTGGCCCGTCCGGACGCGGCGGTCGGTATCGACCTCGGCATCAAAACGCTGGCCGTCCTCGCGGACAGCGATGGTGTCCTCAGCGAGGAACCCAACCCACGCCACCTCGACCGCGCACAGAAACAGCTGCGCCGCGCCAGCCGGATCGTCTCCCGCCGGCGCGGCCCCGACCGGCACACCGGGCAGCAGTCGTCGAAGCGCTGGGAGAAGGCCAACCGGGCTCGGAACGTGATCCATCACCGGGTCGCGAACCTCCGCGAGGACACCCTCCACAAGATGACGACCCGTCTCGCCTGCGAGTACGGCACGATCGTCGTCGAAGACCTCAACGTCGCCGGAATGGGCCGCAACCGGCGCCTGTCCCGCCGGATCGCGGATGCCGCGTTCGGCGAGATCCGACGCCGGCTCACCTACAAGACCCGTCGGCACGGCACGCGTCTCGTCGTCGCCGACCGCTGGTTCCCCTCCTCGAAGACCTGCTCCCGCTGCGGTGCGGTGAAAACCAAGCTGCCCCTCAGCACGCGCGTCTTCGAGTGCGACGCCTGCGGCCTCGTCCTTGACCGGGACGCGAACGCCGGACACAACCTGGTCGCCCTCGCGGCCCGCACCACAGGTACCGGAGTGGCCGGAGACCTGGACAACGCCGTCGAGGCGGAGTCGAAGCCCCGTGGAGCCGACCGGAAGACCCGCGCCACTCGCCCGCGCCGCAAGGCCGGGACGGGGCGGGCAGGTGGCGCGATCCCCAGCCCCCGGGCCGGGAAGGAAACGGGAGACCGTCAACACGACACCGGCGCGCAACTCGCCTGCTGGTGACCCGTTACGGACCATTCCGGTGGAAACACCGGGATTGCTGAGATCACTTGATGATCAAAGCAACGGCAGATGTCCGCCACCGGCTTCGAGCAGCTCCACGCCAGCTTCTCGCCGGGCAAGCAGAACGAGCTCAAGGAGCGGCAGAGCGCCCTCGTCATGCGCGACGACGAGGAGGACGGCGCTCCGCCGCGCTCCCGCGTGGACCTCGACGTCGGCCTCGCCGTCATCCGGATCCCGGCGGGACGGCCTACGGGCGGCAGCGGTAGGTGAACTCCGCCGAGGCCGTGCGCCGGTCCGGCGAGACCAGCTGGAGCTCGGCCTTCGCGGGGTAGGTCCCCGCGCCCTGGAAGGTCCACAGCAGGTGCAGCCGGGCCTCGTGCCGGCCGCTCGGCACCCGCTCGGTCAGCTGCTCCGAGCGGGTCCCGTCGCTGCGCAGCCAGCGGTAGGTGATGACCCCCGGTCGGCCGTTGGTCCGTACGACGGCGACGACGTCGGCGGTCGCGTCGCAGCCGGGGCCCTCGGGGCCGGTGGTGACCGCAACGTCCCGGACCTCCAGGGCCGGGCCGTAGCGCTGCCAGCCAAGGTAGGCGAGGACCGCGAGCAGGATCACGGCCGCCAGGGTGTAGCGGCGCCATTCGCCGCGCCGGCGGGGCGGCCGGGGTGGCGGGGCCACCGGGAACGGCAGCGGGAGGGCGGCCGTCACCCCCGGACCGAACCGCAGGACGGACCCTTCGACGCGGTCCGGCACGGCCTCGGCCGGCACGCGCCGGGTCCCGTCGCCGACGGGCATCTCCAGCTGCCGGGTTCCGTCCCCTGCGGCCGGTATCTCCAGCTGCCGCGTCGCGCCCTCGGCGGGCGCCAGCCGCTCGGTCGCGTCCTCGGCGGGCGCCTCGAGCTGCCGGGTCGCGTGCTCGCCGGGCGCCTCCAGCCGTTCGGTCTCGTCCGTGCGCTGGGGCGGGCCGCTGATCCAGTGGCTGCCCAGGACGGTGGCGCTGTACTCGTCGTCTTCGCCCTGCGGGGCGCGGGGGTCGCTCATCGGGGCACCGGCACCGGCGGCACGCAGCGCGGGATCGAGGCGGTCGCGTACGAGTACTGCTTGGCGGCGGCGGGCTTGGTGGAGACGCGCACGGTCAGGTAGCAGCCCCTGCCGCGCGTGAAGGTGTGCCTCTGCGACACCGCGGCCGGCGGGCCCGCGGAGACGGACTCGCTGCCGTCCGCGACGGCGAGGTCGTTCGGCGCGTTGCCGATGAACCACTCGAAGACCACGGTGACGGGCCCGCCTTTGACATCGAGGCTCACGGTCGCTTCACCGAACGTGGGCGCGGTTTTGAGGGTGACGGACACCGAGGAGACGATCACGCTCGGCGTCGGTGTGGGCGTCGGGGACTTGGTGGGCGTCGGCGTCGGGGACGCCGGGCCGGTGTGGCTCGGCGTGGCGGACGCGGACGGCGAGGGCGTCGTACTGGGCGACGGGCTCGGGCTGGTGCTCGGGCTCGGCGAGGCCGACTGCTCCGGGGACGAGGTGCCGGCCGGGGACGGGCCCGACGCGCTCGACGTCGCGAAGGCGTTCAGGGCCTTCGCCCCGCCCGGCTCCGCGCCGACCGCCTGGTAGCCGAGCACGGCCACGATCCCGAGGACCAGGGTGGCCCCGGCCGCGGCCAGGCCGCGCCGGCCTGGGGTCCAGCGCGGCGCGGGACTCGGCAGGGTCGTCGTGGCCAGCGCGGTGGTGCCCTGCGCCGGGGCGCCGGCCGAGGGGAACAGCAGCGGCAGCAGGGCCGCCAGCGCGGCCAGCTTGCGCTGTCCGCGCTCCTCCCACTCGGGCCCGTACGCGGCCACGGCCACCGACTCCAGCTCCGCGACGAACCGGTCGGCGTCCACGGGCCGCTGCTCCGGGGACTTCGCCATCCCCCGCCGGATCAGCGGGCGCACCGGCTCGGGCGCCTCGGACTCGGGCACCGGGGCCTCGACGTGCTGGACCGCGAGCTCGGCGAAGCTCTGCCCGTCGAAGGGCTTGCGGCCGGTCAGGCATTCGAAGAAGGTCGCCGTCGCGGCGTACACGTCCGCCGCGGGCGAGGCCGGCCGGCCCTGCCACTGCTCCGGCGCCATGTACGCGGGCGTGCCGGCGGCCCCGGGCGTGGTGCCCTGCGGGGTGGCGATCCCGAAGTCGACCAGCTTGGAGGTGCCGTCGGCGGCCACCAGCACGTTCGCCGGCTTGTAGTCGCGGTGGACCACGCCGGCCCGGTGGGCGTCGGCCAGCCCGAGCAGGGAGCCCTTCAGCAGCACCAGCGCGGCCTCGGGGCCGGTCCGACCGGACTGCTTGAGGAGGGCGTTCAGCGGGACGCCGTCCACGAGCTCCATCACGATGGCGGCGCCGCCGGGCGCTTCCACGTACTCGTACAGCCCGACGACGTACGGCGAGCGCAGGTCGCCGAGGAGCTGGGCCTCCGCGCGGAACTCCCGGACGAAGGCCGGGTTCTCGAGCATCCGGTCGTTCAGGTACTTCACCGCGACCGCCGTGCCCGTGCCGTCGTGGACGGCGAGCACGACGCGGCCGCTGCCGCCCGAGCCGAGCTCGCGGACCTCCGAGTAACCGGGAACCGACCACATGCCGTTCATACCCTTCCCCCTGCCGTGGCGTGACCGCGCCCCGGGGCCGGTCCTCGCGGGGACCGGCCACCCACTGGGACACCTTCCGGCCACGGCCGGTTCCCGGCGAACCGGTCTCGGCCGGGTAACGCGGCCGTGGCGGCCGGATCAGGCCGCCTCCGCCTCCGCCTCCGCGCCGATCATGGCGTGCAGCCGGTCGGCGGCCGCCCGCCCGAAGTCCGGATCGTTGATGTGGGTGTCGTAGTCGTAGAGCCGGGCGGCGCTGCCCCGCAGTCCCTCGCGCAATGCCGAGAACAACGCCCCGTCGGCGTCGGGGTCATGGTAGGGTCCGCCCGGCGCACCGAGGGTGGACAGTCCGCGCAGTGGGACGCAGACGGCCGTGGGGCCGGTGGCCGCACGGAGTTTGGCGGCGACCCGGCGGCCGAGTTCGGCGCATTCGGCCCCGGTCGTACGGATCACCGTGATCGAGGGGTTGTGGACGCGGACGCGGCGGTAGCGGACCCGCTCCGGCAGGCTCTCCAGCGGGCCGAACTTCACCATGTCCAGCGCTCCCAGGCTCACCACCTGCGGAATCCCGGCCCTCCCGGCCGCGCTGAGCCGGTCGGGGCCGGCGCTGAGTATGCCGCCGCACAGGTCGTCGGCGAGCTCGCTGAGCGTGAGGTCGAGGACGCCCGCGAAGATCCCCTGGCCGGCCAGGGTCTCCAGGGTCCGGCCGCCGGTGCCGCTGACGTGGAAGACCAGCACCTCGTAGCCGAGCTCGGTCAGCCGCTCCCGGGCCGCGTCCACGCCGATCGTGGTCACGCCCGCCATGCTGGCCGCGATCAGCGGCCGGCCGCCCTCGCCCAGCCGGGCCGGGCGCCGCAGCTCCGAGGAGGCGCCTTCGAAGGCCTTGGCCATCCCCGCGACGGCCTGCACGGCATTGGCCAGGACCGGTGCGGAGATGCTGTTGATCCCCGCGATGTCCACGACGCTGTACATCATGGTGATGTCCGCGGACCCGACGTACGGGGCCACGTCCCCGGACGCCATGGACGAGACCATCACCTTCGGGACGCCCAGCGGCAGCGCGCGCATCGCCCGGGTGGCGATGGAGGTTCCGCCGCTGCCGCCGATGGCGAGGACCCCGTGCAGTCTGCCCTCGGCGTGCAGGCGTAAGAGGGTCGCCTCCGCGCCCCGGGCCATCGCCGTCACGGCGGCGCCGCGGTCGGCGGCCGTGCGCAGCTCGTTCAGTTCCGTTCCCGCGGCCCGCGCCACCGCTTCACGCGGCACATCGGCGGGCACACGGGGCTCGTCCATGATTCCTGTGTCGACCATGACCACTTCGACGCCGGCGCGCAGCAGTCCCTCGCGCAACCAGCCGTACTCCACACCCTTGGTGTCCAGGGTTCCCACCAGCACGACGTTCGTCATACGTGCAATGTCCATGCAGGTGGGGTTTGTTGGCAAGTAAAGGTCGGGTCAACCCTCGTTCTCCAGGAGTTCCAACAGCCTCTGCAGGAAGGGGATCTGAGAGACCACCAGCTTCGACCTGGCCGTCTCCGGAGCGAACCACTCCACCCGGTCCAGCTCGGGGAACTCCGCCGTCCGCCCCGACTTCGGCGGCCACTCCATGGTGAAGGTCCCCGGTACCGCCAGCGCCGGATCGAGGTCCCCGCGGACCGCCCAGATCGTCACCAGCTTCCCGCCGATCATCCGGATCTCGCCCAGCGGCAGGTACGGACCCTCGGGCGGCGGCAGCCCGATCTCCTCCTCGAACTCCCGGCGGGCGGCGTCGATCGGGGTCTCCTCGGGCCCGTACTCGCCCTTCGGGATCGACCAGGCGCCCGCGTCGCGCCGCTCCCAGAGCGGGCCGCCCATGTGGCCGAGCAGGATTTGCGGCCCGGCCCCGGGGGGACGGCGGAACAGGAGCAGTCCGGCACTGCGCTTCGCTGTCATGACCTCATGCATGCCCCGTCCGGGGGCCGCTCAGTGATCGTGCGGGCCCTGGCGGTGGACCGGGCCGTGGGAGTCGGCGCAGTGCGGGTCCGTGTCCGCGAAGTCGTCGCCCGCCCGGCCGACCGTCAGGAGGGAGTCGTGGGCGTGGTCCACCTGGAGGGTGGTGTGCGTGATCCCGTACTCCTTGGACAGCAGGGCCTCCAGGTCCCGGCGCACGGCGTGGCAGTCGCCCTCCGGGGCCACCAGCACGTGCGCGGAGAGCGCCGCCTGCCCCGAGGTGATGGTCCAGATGTGCAGGTCGTGGACCTCGGTGACCGGCGGGTGCCCGACGAGCCGGTCGCCGACCGTGTCCGGGTCCACATGGGCCGGGGCGGCCTCCAGGAGGATCCGGCCGGACTCGCGGACCAGTCCGTAGCCCGCCTTGACCATCAGCACGACCACGACGAGCGAGGCGATCGAGTCGGCCTGCCGGAAGCCGGTGGTGAGCACGATCAGACCGGCGACGGCGGTGCCGATGAACGCGAACAGGTCGTTGAGGATGTGCTGGTAGGCGCCCTCCACGGCCAGGGAGGTGCGGTTCGCCTTCGAGATGCACCAGGCCGCCGCGATGTTGACGACGATGCCCGCCAGCGCCGTCACCAGGACCAGCCCGCCCTCCACGGGAGGCGGATCGAGCAGCCGGCGCACCGCCTCGTACGCCAGCCAGACCGCCAGCAGGAGCAGCGTGAGGCCGTTGGCCTGCGCGGAGAGTATCTCCGCGCGCTTGAGCCCGTAGGTGAAACCGCCGCGCGCGGGGCGGGCCGCCAGCCGCATCGCGATCAGCGCGAGGACGATCGACACGGCGTCCGTCAGCATGTGCGCGGCGTCGGAGATCAGCGCCAGGGAGTGCGCCAGGACGCCGATGACCACCTCGATGGCCATGAATCCGGTGATCAGGCCGAGCGCGATGCCGAGCCAGCGGCGGTCGGCGTCCGCGGCGACCCCGTGGCTGTGCCCGGCGTGGCCGTGCCCGCCGTGCGCGCCGTCCGCCTCGTGGTCGTGCGCGCCGTCCGCCTGGTGATCGTGCCCGCTCATGGCGTCCCCCGTTGGTCGTCCGGTCGCCCGGTCGTTTCGTGATGCCGCAGGATGCGTCGCCTGAAGTGAAGCGCACCGAACGAATATGGGCAAAGGCTGCAACGGGGACCGTTGTCATTACCCATAACGCCGTTCTGACCTGCGGTTATGCCGGTCCGTCCGGATCGTGGGAAAATCGCTCCATGGTCCAGCGCCCCGGTGTGCCGACCGCGCCCGAGCTCCTTCTGGAAACGGACAGGGGTTCCACCGCGATGAGCCCGCGCCGGACGTACCACGTCGGCCGGGACCCCCTCTGCGAGATCTGCCTCGACGACGCCCGCGTCTCCTGGCACCACGCGATCCTGCGTCCCGACGGCGACCACTGGACGCTGGAGGACGAGGACAGCACCAACGGCACGTGGGTCGACGGCCACCGCGTCCGCGAGTGGGCCGTCGGCGTCGGCAGCGAACTGCGCTTCGGCAGCGCCGCCGACGGCCCGCGCGTGCGCTTCGCCGAACCCGCCACGGCCGCCCCCCGCCCCTCGTCGGTCTCCCAACCGGCCATGACCAGCACCTTCCGGCAGCCGACCTCGGTCCGCCCGCTGGCCCCGCGGGCCGCCGTCCGCATCGGCCGTGCCCCGGACAACGACCTGGTCATCGACGACCTCGTCGTCTCCCGCCACCACGCCGAACTGCGCGCCCGCGCCGACGGCACGTACGAGATCGACGACCTCGGCAGCCACAACGGCACCTACCTCAACGGTGCCCGCCTCGCCCGGGCCGCGGCCATCGGCGAAGGAGACATCGTCGGCATCGGACACTCCGCCTTCTGCCTCGTCGGAAACCAACTGCAGGAGTACGTCGACACCGGCGAGGTCTCCCTCGACGTCCAGGACCTCTCCGTCACCGTCGACCACGGCCGCAAGACCCTCCTCGACCACGTCTCCTTCCCCGTCGCCACCACTTCCCTGCTCGCCGTGGTGGGCCCCAGCGGCGCCGGCAAGTCCACCCTGCTCGGCGCACTGACCGGCCTGCGCCCCGCCGACCACGGCACCGTCCTGTACGACGGCCGCGACCTCTACCGCGACTACGCCGAACTGCGCAGCCGCATCGGCCTCGTCCCGCAGGACGACATCCTGCACGCGCAGCTCACCGTCCGCCGCGCCCTCGTCTACGCCGCCGAACTGCGCTTCCCGCAGGACACCGCCAAAGCCGAACGGCAGGCCCGGGTCGACGAGGTGATCGGCGAACTCGGCCTCCAACAACGCGCCGACCAGCCCATCCACAGCCTCTCCGGCGGCCAGCGCAAACGCGTCTCCGTCGCCCTGGAACTGCTGACCAAGCCCTCCCTGCTCTTCCTGGACGAGCCCACCTCCGGGCTCGACCCGGGCATGGACCGCTCGGTGATGCACATGCTGCGCGGCCTCGCCGACGACGGCCGCACGGTCATCGTCGTCACCCACAGCGTGCTCAACCTGAGCGTCTGCGACCGCCTCCTGGTCCTCGCGCCCGGCGGCCGCATCGCCTACTACGGCCCTCCCGACGAGGCGCTCGGATTCTTCGGCTACGACCAGTGGCCCGAGGCCTTCGAAGCCTTCGAGAACGAGCGCGACCGCGACTGGGCCGGCGGCTACCGCGGCTCACCGCTGCACCGCCGCTACGTGGACGTCACCGGCCGGATCCCCCTCGCGGGCGCCGCCGACCGGGCCGCCGGCGTCGCGCCGAAGCCGCCGCCCAAGGCCCAGAGCTGGGGCTCCCAGCTCTCCACCCTGATCCGCCGGTACGCGGCCGTGCTCAGCGCCGACCGCACCTTCCTGATCATCATGGTCGCGCTGCCGTTCGTCATGGGCGCCATGGCCCGCGCACTGGCCGGCAGCGAGCTCACGGCCGAGACGGCGCTCAACGCGCTGTTCATCCTCTGCGTGGGCGGAGTCCTGACCGGCGCGGCCAACGCCGTGCGCGAACTCGTCAAGGAACGCGTCATCTACCAGCGCGAACGCGCCGTGGGCCTGTCCAGATCGGCCTACCTGATGTCCAAGGTGGTCGTCCTCGGCGCGGTCACCGTCGCCCAGGCCGTCGTCCTCACCCTGGTCGGCCTGGCCGGGGTCAAGACCAACGCCCCCAAGGGCAAGGGCGTCTTCCTGCCACCGCTGATCGAGATCACCCTCGCCGTCGCCCTGCTGTCCGTCACCGCGATGCTGCTCGGCCTGCTGATCTCCGCCCTGGTGAGCAAGGAGGAGGTCACCATGCCGCTGCTGGTCCTGCTCACCATCGTGCAGGTCGTCTTCTGCGGCTCCCTGCTGAAACTGACCGGAGTACCCGTCATCGAACAGCTCGCGTGGTTCGTGCCCGCCCGGTGGGCCATGGGGGCGATGTCGAACACCATCGACCTCGGCGCCATCGTGCCCGGCAAGATCACCCAGGACCCGATGTTCGACCACGAGGCCGACCTGTGGCTCACGGAGATGGGCATGCTGGTCGCCCTGTGCGTGCTGTTCGGCGTGCTGGTCATCAGGGTGCTGCGCCGCCACGAGCCGGCCATCATGCGGAAGTAGCCGCCATGACCAGCCCCGGCCCGGCCGCGGACTTCAGGCCCACCCACATCGTCCCGCAGGAGGGGCTGCCGGCGTGGGAGACCCCCGACATGTCCCGCCCCACGGTGGCGCTCGACGCCTTCCTCCCCGTACGGCTGCTGTCCCGGCGCGGCGAGTGGGGGGAGATCCTGTGCGCCAACGGCTGGTCCGCCTGGGTGGACGGCCGCCTGCTGCTCACCGTGCCGCAGCCCCCGCCGACCGGCGGCCGCCCGCTGATGCGCACGGAGGACCCGCAGCCGCTGCTCGCACGCTGCGCCGAGGAGCTGGAGCGCTACCGGCGGGCGGTGGCGGACCTCGCCGCCGACCGGATCGACGCCGAGGCCTTCCGGCGCGCCCTGCGGGGACTGCGCGCCGGGATCGTCGTCGACGGGGAGTCCGTGTGGCTCTACGACGAGGCGGCGGGACGGTGGATGTACGGGGACGGGACCCGCCTGGCGACCTACGCGGTCGTCGCGGGGCCGGGTGCCCCGCCCGGGCGGGAGACGCCGCCGCCGGAAGCGGACACCGCGCGGGCGGCCGACGTACAAGACGTACGGGGGGACCCCTCGGCCGCGCACGAACCGACCAGGATCGCCGATCTTCCCGGGTCGGAGGACGGGCGGTGACGGCGGGCCCCGACCCGGAGCCGGTGCGCGGGCGCGCTTCCGACCTGCGGGGGCGGCGGATCGCCGGCTACGTGGTGGAGGACGAGATCGGCCGCGGCGGCATGGCCGTCGTCTACCGGGCGCACGACGTGCGGCTCGACCGGACGGTCGCGCTGAAGCTGCTCGCGCCCGAGCTGGCGCGCAACGACACCTTCCGGCAGCGGTTCGCGCACGAGTCGAAGGTCGCTGCCGCCATCGACCACCCGCACATCGTGCCCGTCTTCGAGGCGGGGGAGACGGACGGCCTGCTCTACATCGCCATGCGGTACGTGCCCGGCCAGGACCTGCGGGCGATGCTGGACCGGACGGGCCCGCTGCCCGTGGAGGCGGCGGCCCGCATCGCCGGGCAGGTCGCCTCGGCGCTGGACGCGGCACACGACCACGACCTGGTGCACCGGGACGTGAAGCCCGGCAACATCCTGGTCGCGGGGGGAACGGACAGCGAACACCCGGAGCACGTGTACCTGACGGACTTCGGGCTCACCAAGAAGTCGCTGTCGCTGACCGGGTTCACGAGCGTCGGGCAGTTCGTCGGGACCCTGGACTACGTGGCGCCCGAGCAGATCGCCGGAAAGCCGGTGGACGGGCGGTGCGACGTCTACAGCCTGGGGTGCGTGGTCTACGAGATGCTGGCCGGGGGACCGCCGTTCCAGCGCGACGACGACATGGCACTGCTGTGGGCCCACCAGTACGACCCCCCGCCGGCGGTGAGCTCGAGGCGGGACGGGTTGCCGGCGGGGGTGGACGAGGTGCTGGCACGGGCGCTGGCCAAGCTGCCGGAGGACCGGTGGGAGAGCTGCCTGGAGTTCACGGGGGCGCTGCGGCGGGCGGGATCGGGCCCGGTCGGGCCGGTACGCGTGCCCACCCGGGTGGCCGCGGCCTCCGACGGGCCCCCGCCGCCACCGCCGAGGTGGGCGCTGCCGGTGTTCTGAGGCCCGGGCGCGGAGCCGGGGTGCGCGGAGCCCGGCGGCTGACGGCTGCCTGGGGTCAGTCGCCGTCGGGGGCGGACGCGCACACGACGTGCGCGGTCACGTCGGCGTGCGAGGCGGAGGCGTACCAGCCGGTGCGGCCCTCGGCGTCCGTGACGGGGTGGCTGGCCAGGACCGTGTGCCCGGGCGAGCCGCCGCGTGCGAGGTCCCGGTGGGCGGTCGAGTACCCGCCGGCCTGGACGACCGTGCCGCGCGGGCAGAACACCCGGCTGACGGACACGGCTTCGGCGGTCGCGTCCCGGCGGCCGGTGTCGCCGGAGAGGTGGCGGGCGCCGGCGCCGGTCGCCTGGGTGGGAAGGGCGGTGGAGAGGGTCAGGGCGAGCGCGGAGAGGGCGAGCAGGCCAGCGGCGTGGAGCGGCCGGAACAGGCCCTTGGTCATGTTCACGGAAGCGAGCGTGACATGCGGAAACGATCCCCCGATGAACCGATATCCGCCCCTTCACCCGGACGGCGTAGTCGCCGGGCCCCGCTGCCGGGTCAGGCGCGGTGGCGACGGCGGGGGAACAGGGCGCCGAGGAATCCCGCCACCGCGCCCGCGACGAAGGCGAGGCCGACGGTGCGCCAGAGGAGCGGCCGCAGTTCCACGTCGCCGCCGAACTGGTCGACGTCGCCGAGGCCCAGCAGGGAGAGGCCGAACTGCGCCTGGACCCGGACCAGCAGACAGACCATCAGGGTGGCCAGCGCCAGGGCCACGGCCAGGTGGAGGGCGTGCTGCCAGGGGCGTACGTACGCGGGTGACCGGGCGGCCGCCAGCGCGCCCGCGCCGAGCAGCAGGACCGCGGCGAGCGCCACCAGCCACCAGGCCCGCGCGTCCCGCTCCGCGAGCGAGGCCACGTCGATGGTGGACAGGTCGGAGCCGGATCCGCCGCCCCGCAGCACCTGGTCCAGGATCTGCGGCATCGGCAGCCCGAACGGCCCCTCCGCCTTGCCCTCCCAGGCGCCGCCGAAGCCGAGCGTGAGCGCGAGCCAGACCAGGTTCGGCAGGCCCAGCAGGACCACCGCCATGGTCCGGTCGGCGTGCCCCTGGGTCACGGCCACCAGCACGCCCGCGCCGATGCCGATGACGACGTACACGAGGAGCAGCGCGACGACGGCGAAGGCCGCCGGCCGCACCGCCGCGTGGAAGCGGACCAGGCGGCTGGGGAGGGGCGCGCGGCGGGAGACCAGCAGGGCGACCAGCAACAGGCCCAGGATCCACAGCAGTCCGAAGAGGAGCGTGGCCGGGACCGCCGCCTTGAAGCCCACCGTCGGGCCGGCGTCGAGGATCTCGCCGATCTCCCCGAGGGGCGAGTCGCCGGTGGAGATCGCGAAGTTCCGGCCGGCCAGGAGGGCCGTGGCGGTCAGCGCGGCGAGCCACAGGAGCACCAGCGGCGCGGCGCGGGCGAGGAGCTCGCGGGAACCGGCCACCGCCCGGTTGTGCAGGGGGCGCAGGAAGAGCCAGCCGGTGGTGAGTGCGCCGGCCAGGCTGACGGAGAGGGGTAGGACGGACAGGCTGGCGTCGGCCCCCGCGAGGAAGCCGGCCCCGCCCGTCACCTCGACCGAGCCTCCGGCGGCCATCACGACGACGGCGGCGACCACGTGCGGGAACGCCCCGTCCGGGAGGTTGCCGGCGCCCGCCAGGAACAGACCCGCGGCGGCCACGGCGGCCATCACGAGGAAACCCGCGACGACCGCGACGAGGGCGTCGCGCCAGGCTCGCGCGGCCGGGGCCGATTTCGATGCCGTGACCGGTGCCGATGTGGGGCTCACCCTGCAACGGTAGGCACGCTCGGCTTGCGGCCACCACCCGGACGGCGCACACAATGGTCGCCAGGAGTGCAATAAATCCGGAGATTTCCGCCCGTACACCGGCGGAACGTCCGTAGGGGACCGGAACCCCTCCGCCTGGGAAGAAGAGCCCGTGACCACTCAACCCTCCGGCCAGCAGCCGCCGTGGCCGACGAAGCCGTCACAGCCGCCGTCGCAGCCGCCGCCGTCCGAGCGCCCCACGGGCCCGCCCTCCGGGCCGCTGTCCGGGGGGCGCGGGGGGCGGGTCGCCGAGCAGCCACCCCTCCGCGGGGGCCGCCAACACTCCGCGGCGCCGGGTCCGGCTGGCTCCCGACTACTGGGCTGCGTCGGGGGTGAACAGGCTGGCGCCCAGCGGGGTGAACGGGCGGGGGAACACCAGCGGCGCGGCCGACACCGCGCCGAGGGTGGCGGAGCCGGTCTCAAGGAGGAAGTAGCCCACCACGAGGAGGGTGGGCGTGGTCCAGGGGATGTCGGGCACGGCGGGCTTCTCCTTCGTCGCGAGTCGTACGGATCTTCGTGCTGTTCTCCCGCTGCGGTTCTCCGGGGGCCGCGCACCGCGCGGCCCCCGGCCGGCGAGCGGGGCCGGTCACCTGCCGGCGGCCGCCTTCTCGAGCGCGGAGGCGGAGGCGGAGGCGGAGGCAGGGCCGGAGCCGGTGCCGGTGTCGGAGGCGCCGGCCGCCGACGGGTCCGCCTGCTCGCGGGCCGCGTCCTGCTCGTGCTGCCAGGACTGCGCGGCCTGCGCCTTCTCCTTCTCCCGGCCGGGGAGCAGCAGGGCCAGGGCGGCCGCCACGGCGACGACCACGGCGCCGATCCAGATGGCGGGGATGGTGCCGTCGGTGAAGGTCCGCGCGGACTCGTAGCCGCCCTGGGCGGAGAAGACGGAGGCGAGGACGGCGACGCCGAGGGCTCCGCCGACTTCGCGCAGGGCGCTGTTGGCGCCGGAGGCCTTGCCCTGGTCGGCGGGGGAAACGGTGGACATGAGGGCGTTGGAGGCGGGGGCGAAGAACAGCCCCATGCCGATGCCGCTGAGGATCAGGGGCGGCAGCTGGGCCGCGTAGGTGACGTCCGTACCCAGGATCATGGCGAACCAGCCGAGGCCGAGGGCCTGGAACGCCAGCCCGGCGACGACCACGGGGCGGCTGCCGATCCGGTCGGAGAGGATGCCTGCGATCGGCGCGGCGATCATGGGCATGCCGGTCCAGGGGAGCATGCGCAGCCCGGCCTCGGTGGGCGAGTAGCCGAGGACGCCTTGGAGGAACTGGCTCAGCAGGAAGATCGAGCCGAACATCCCGACGAACATCAGCAGGCTGGCCATGTTGATGCCGAAGAAGCCGCGGTCACGGAAGAGCCGCATGGGCAGCACGGGGTTGGCGTCGCGGAACCCGTGGTGGATGAAGCCGCCGACCAGCGAGACTCCGGCGATCAGCGCGGTCAGGACGGAGAAGCTGGTCCAGCCGTGCGCGTTGGCGTTGACCAGTCCGTAGACGATGCCGAAGAGCCCGCCGCTGATGAGCAGCGTCCCGCGGATGTCGAGCTTCGCCTGCGGGGCGGTCGACTCGCCGAGGCGCAGCCGGGCGAGCGGGATCAGTGCGAGGCCTATGGGCACGTTCAGCCAGAAGATCCACTGCCAGGAGATGTGCTCGGTCAGGCTGCCGCCGATGAGCGGGCCGCTGGCGACGGCGAGGCCGGTGAGGGCTCCGTAGATGCCGAGGGCCATGCCCCGTCGGGCGGCGGGGACGGCGACGGTCAGCAGGGTGAGCGAGAGCGGCATCATGATCGCCGCGCCGGCGCCCTGGACTGCCCGGGCCGCGATGAGTTCATTGATGCCCGGCGACAGGGCGGCCGCGGCCGAGGCGACGGTGAAGACGCCGAGCCCGGCGATGAAGAGCCGCCGGCGTCCGAACCGGTCGCCGAGGGCCGCGCCGAACATGAGCAGGACGGCGAAGGTGAGCGTGTACGCGTTCACCGTCCACTCCAGGTCCTCCAGCTTTCCGCCGAGGTCCTCACGGATGGAGGGGAGGGCGGTGGTGACGACGAGGTTGTCGAGTGCGGCCATGAAGCTGGCGGCGCCGGTGATGACCAGGGCCCAGATCGCGGGCCCGCGAAGCTTTGTGTCTTGCATGGCTTCCCCCAAGACTAGTTATTGATCACTAACTTTCGCGGACAGGACTCCGCGCTTTCCGGAGCGTGCGCACGGACCGGCGGCGGGTGCGGACGGCACGGCCGGATCGCTTCCCGAGTGCGGCCCGGCCGTACCCGGCCCGGGTACTACGCGGACTGCGGGCCGGACTCCGCCTCGGACTTCGGCTCGGACTTCGCCTCGGACTCCGCCTCGGACTCCGCCTCGGACTTCGGCTCGGGGGGCGACCCGGGGACCGGCCTGGGCTGGACGGACGGGTAGCAGCCTTCCCAGACCCGGTGCCCGGCCGGGAACCCCATGGCGGACAAGGTGTTGATCAGCATTCCGTAGGCGAGGAACGTGGTCGTCTCGCCCACGTCGGCGCCGAGGGGGATGTGAACCGTGTCCCACAGCTCCATCCAGGCGGCCCGCACCATCGCGCCGAACTCCGGTTCCCCGGCAGCTTCGGCGGCGGCGACGGTCACGTACGTCTGGAGCTGCATCTGCAGCTTGTCGGGCTGCTCGGCGATCAGCCGCATGTAGGCAGCGCCCATGTACTGGACCATGTCCTCGCCCTGGCAGCTCTCGGCCGCCTCCTCGAAGACGAGCCGGATGTCCTCCATGCAGCGGGCGGCGGCGGCGAGGAAGATCGCCTGCTTGTTGGGGAAGAGCCGGAACAGGTACGGCTGCGACACCCCGACGCGCTTGGCGATCGCCTCGGTGGAGGTCCCGTAGTACCCGCCCCGGGCGAACTCGCTCATCGCCGCCCGGATGACGCTCTCGCGCCGCTCGTCCGCACTCATCCTTGCCATGGTTCGAAGTTAGTGCTCAATCACTAACTTGGCAACCCTTCGCCGGACACGGCCACAGAAAAGGCCCTGACCGGCGGTTTCACCCGCCGGTCAGGGCCTCGATCCTTCAGCGAGGGGCCGCGCTACGCGAGGACGACCACCGCGCGCGACATCCCCAGCACCTTCTGCCCGGCGCTCATCGCCGTCAGGTCGACCCGTACGCGGTTGTCGTCCAGCTTCGCCGCGACCTTCGCCGTGACCTCGATCAGCGCGCCCCGCTCGTCGTTGGGGACGATGACCGGCTTCGTGAACCGCACCCCGTACTCCACGACGGCGCCCGGGTCGCCCACCCAGTCGGTCACCACGCGGACCGCCTCGGCCATGGTGAACATGCCGTGCGCGATCACGTCCGGCAGCCCGACCGCGGTGGCGAACTTCTCGTTCCAGTGGATCGGGTTGAAGTCGCCCGACGCACCCGCGTACCGGACCAGCGTCGCCCGCGTGACGGGGAAGGACGCCGCCGGCAGCTCGGTGCCGACCTCGACCGCGTCGTACTGAATCTGGGCAGCCATCTCAGGCCTCCTCGGTGGCGGAAGCGGCGGCGGACGCGGGCTCGGGCTCGGGCTCGGCGGAGACCGCGGGCTCGGCGGCGGGTTCCGGCGCGCGCGAGACGAGCTTCGTCCATGCCGTCACCACGTGCTCGCCGGTCTCGTCGTGGACCTCGCCGCGGATGTCGATGATGTCGTTGCCCGCGAGCGACTTCACGGCCTCGATCGTCGAGGTCACCGTCAGCCGGTCACCGGCCCGGACGGGACGCGAGTACGCGAACTTCTGGTCCCCGTGCACGACGCGGCTGTAGTCCAGCCCCAGCTGCGGGTCCTCGACGACCTGGCCGGCCGCCGCGAAAGTGATGGCGAACACAAAGGTCGGCGGGGCGATCACGTCTTGGTGACCGAAGGCCTTGGCGGCGTCGGGGTCGGTATAGACGGGATTGTCGTCACCCACAGCGACCGCGAATTCGCGGATCTTCTCCCGGCCGACCTCGTACGGATCGGTGGGCGGGTAGCTCCGCCCCACGAAGGACTGGTCGAGCGCCATGGCTCCCTACCTCCCTGTTGAATCGATCTGATGGAACGCCTGATGGAACGGCCCGTCGAACCGGCTTCTCGAAACGGCCTGTTGAAACGACACAAGGCCGCCCCCCAATGACGGGGACGACCTCATGACGGTGCCTGTTAAACGAGACTTCGCCAGTTGTCAGCGGGTCTCGCGGTGCGCGGTGTGCGAGTTGCAACGCGGGCAGTGCTTCTTCATCTCAAGACGGTCCGGGTTGTTACGCCGGTTCTTCTTGGTGATGTAGTTCCGCTCCTTGCACTCCACGCAGGCCAGCGTGATCTTCGGGCGGACGTCGGTGGCAGCCACGTGAGTGCTCCTTGACGGAAATTGGGACGGATGAACGCATACAAGAGTAGCCGACCGGGAGACCGACCCCGCAATCGGCTACTGTGTGTAGCGGCGACCGGACTTGAACCGGTGACACAGCGATTATGAGCCGCTTGCTCTACCGACTGAGCTACGCCGCTTTGATGAGATCCGCTCCCCACCCGAGGGTGGGGAACCTCTCTCACCAGAGCCCCAATGCGGAATCGAACCGCAGACCTTCTCCTTACCATGGAGACGCTCTACCGACTGAGCTATTGGGGCGAGCGAGGAAGACATTACACGGTCGCCCGCCGATCGCCCAAATCCTTTGCGGGGCCTGGCCTCGGAGCGGCGCCGCCGCCTTTCCCGATGATCTCCGAACACCCCTCAGGACGCCTTTCACCCCGAAATGTGTCAGGGGTCACATCCCGGTCGTCCAGACGCACCGGTACGACTATTGGCCTCTTCCGCGAAGCGGGCACCCCTGCCCCCTAGGCTCTGAGCACGCTGCGTGATCTTGGGCCGCGGCCACGGGCCCAGGAACCGCCCGAGCCACCGCAGGAGCGCGATGTCCGACAGCCAGCCGCAGCAGCCGTCCCCCTCCCCGCGCAACCGCCCGGCCGGCGGCGGGCACGCGAAGGGCCCCGCCCGCGGCCCTTCGCGTGACCAGGCGCACGGCGGCCCCGCCCACGGCTCCTCAGACGGCCCCGCCCAGGGTCCCGCCCAGGGTCCCGCCCACGACCCTGAGCGCAGCCCTGACCGCGGCCCTGAGCTCCGCCCTGACCGCGGCCACGGGGGCGGCCACGGGGGCAGCCCCGGCTCCGCCCCCGGGAGCCCCGGGCCGGCCGCGGCCGAGTCCGCCACCCTGCTCCTCACCGGCGCCCGCCTCACCGACGGCCGCACCGTCGACGTCCGCCTCGGCGGCGGCCGGATCCAGGCCGTCGGCGAGGCCGGGAGCCTCCCCGCCGCCGCGGGCGCCCGGGTGGACCTCGGCGGCTGGCTGCTGCTCCCCGCGCCCGCCGAGCCCCACTCCCACGGGGAGACCGCACTGACCGCCGACAGCGAGGGGCCCGTCTCCTACGCCCCCGAGGAGGTGCAGCGCCGGTCCACCGAGGCCGCGCTGCTCCAGCTCGGGCACGGGGCCACGGCCGTGCGGTCCCACGTCCGCATCGGCGACGTGCACGGCCTCGGCCCCCTGGAGGCCGTGCTCCAGGCCCGCCGCTCGCTGCGCGGGCTGACCGACCTCACCGCCGTCGCCGTGCCCCGGCTGCTGACCGGGGTGGCCGGCGCGGACGGGCTCGCCATGCTGCGGGACGCCGTGAAGATGGGCGCCTCCGTCATCGGCGGCTGCCCCGACCTCGACCCCGACCCGACGGGCTTCCTCGAAGCCGTGCTGGAGCTCGCCTCCGAGCACGGCTGCCCCGTCGACCTGCACACCGACGGGGACGACCCCGCCCGCCTGTCCCGGCTCGCGGCCATGGCCGGCGGGCTGCGCCCGGGGGTCTCCATCGGCCCCTGCGGCGGCCTGTCCCGGCTCCCGCTGGACGTGGCCACCCGGGCCGCCGACCAGCTCGCGGCCGCCGGCGTACGGGTCACCTGCCTCCCCCAGGGCGACTGCGCGGCCCTGGAGCGCCGGGGTCTGCGCACCGCCCCCGTACGGCTGCTGCGCGCCGCCGGGGTCCGGGTCGCGGCCGGCAGCGGGGCCCTGCGGGACGCGGGCAATCCGGTCGGGCGCGGCGACCCGCTCGAAGCCGCGTACCTCCTGGCCTCCCAGGGCGGGCTCCGCGCCGCCGAGGCCTACCACTCGGTCAGCGCCGCCGCCCGCGAGGCGACGGGGCTGCCGGAGGTGCGGGTGGAGGCCGGCTTTCCGGCGGAGCTGCTCGCCGTGCGCGGGGACCGGATCGCGAGCGTGCTGTCCCTCGCGTACAGCCGGATCGTGATCCACCGCGGGCGGGTGGTAGCCCGGACGAGTGCCGTACGGGAGTACTGCGACTCCGCCGTCGCCGTGGCCCTGGACCTGCCCCGGCAGGGCCGTACGGAGCCCGGCCCCTGAACCTTCACCGTGCTTTCCCGGGCGCGGGCGCCCGGCTCGTCGTACGGTCGGGGCATGCGCATCGTCATCGCGGGTGGACACGGTCAGATCGCGCTGCGGCTGGAGCGCCTGCTCGCCGCGCGCGGGTACGAGGTCGCGGGCATCATCCGCGATCCGGCACAGGGCGACGACCTCAGGGAGGCGGGCGCCGAACCGGTGCTGTGCGATCTGGAGTCGGCGTCGGTCGAGCACGTGGCGGGCATCCTGCAGGGCGCGGACGCCGCCGTGTTCGCGGCGGGCGCGGGTCCCGGCAGCGGTGTGGGCCGCAAGGACACGGTGGACCGGGGCGCGGCGGTGCTGTTCGCGGACGCGGCCGAACGGGCCCGGGTGCGCCGCTTCCTGATGGTCTCCTCGATGGGTGCGGACGCCCGCCACGAGGGCGACGAGGTCTTCGACGCCTACCTCCGCGCCAAGGGCGAGGCCGACGAGCACGTCCGCACCCGCCTGGGCCTGGAGTGGACGGTCCTGCGCCCGGGAGCGCTGCTCGACGACGCGGGTACGGGCCTGGTCCGGCTGGAGGCACGGACGGGCCGCGGGCCGGTCCCGCGCGACGACGTGGCGGCGGTGCTCGCCGAGCTGCTCGAGACGCCCGCGACGGCCGGCCTCACCCTGGAGCTGATCTCCGGCTCGACTCCGGTCCCGGTGGCGGTCAAGGACGTGGCGGGCAACTGACCGCCCGCCACCCGGCGGACGGTCGCCGCCCCCACGGCCCGTCCGGCCGTCCGGCCGTCCGGCTCTCCGGCCCTCCGGTCAGAATTCGGCGGTCACCTGGTCGTCGGAGCGCCCGACCGAGTCCTGCTGGAACCGCGCCTCGTACGCCGCGCGGATCCGCTCGATGCGCGCTCCGCGCTCGTCGGCCTCCTTCTCCGGGTACAGCAGCACCACCTCGTACGAGGTCTCGCGGATGACCTTCCCGTCGCGCTGCCACTGGCCGTGCCCGTCCTGGACGGTCAGGCCCTCGGGGAAGGCCGGGGTGATCTCCCGGTCGACGAAGGCCTCGAACTCCCGCTCGGCGACGGGCGGCCGGCCGCCGGGCCGTTCGGTGCCGAAGTAGAGCCGGGTCTCCTGGTGGGGCTCCCCCACATGGGTGTGCAGCGCCGCCCCGACCAAGGCCGGGATCCCGGCCCCGAGCAGGGCGAGGAGCACCCCGCCGCCGACCTTTCCGCGCGTGTCAGAAGTCAATTTCACGCCGGGTGAACGACGGGAAGCCCCCATCGGCACGCGGGAACCCCCCGATGGCGTCACGCCGTCACGCCCGTTCGAGCCGCCGGCTCCACCACGGGTCCGCCGGCGGGGCGTACGGGTCGTTGAGCGTGCGGGCCATGAACCGCGCGTCGAGCGGCCCGAGCACGGCCCGCAGTTCCCGCGCGGCCCGACGGCTCAGCAGGTGGCAGAAGACCTCCAGGGCCTCCCGGTCGTTGCCCCAGGCGGGTTCGCAGCAAGGGCAGTCGCGGTTCCAGTTCGGGTAGATCACCCACGGTCCGCGCCGGTACACCAGGGCGCGCCAAGCCGACAGCGCCCCGTGGGCCGCGCCGGGTTCGTACCGGTGGCGCTCGATGCGGGCGATCTCGGCGAGGGTCCGGGAGGAGACCCCCGGCACGACGGCCCGGCTGTCCCTGGGGGACGGCCGGCGTGGCAGGTCGGACCTGACCTGCGAGGGGGCCTTACGCGCCATGGCCCTTTCGGCCGCTGATGCCGGTGGTGATGCTGGTGCTGGTGCTGGTGCTGGTCATGCGGACAGCATGGCCCGCGGCCCCCGCCGGTGCCCACGGGTTTTTCGACATACGAGAAAACCCCCGTTCACTGCGTTTCCGCAATGAACGGGGGTCTCACTCGCGTGGCGGCGCCAGGGTTCGAACCTGGGTAGGCTGAGCCGGCAGATTTACAGTCTGCTCCCTTTGGCCACTCGGGCACACCGCCAAGATCGTTGCCGTCTTTCCGCCTTGCGGCGGCGCTCCGTGGCAACGACGTAAACAATACCCGATGGCCGGGGGTGCTTCGCCACCGGATTGATCAGCGCCGCACGCGGGCGCGGTGGCTAGGCTTTGCGGAGCGGTCCGGGCATGTCCGGCCGCGCCCTCCGGGGCGATTCACCACCGACTTCAAGGAGCCACAGCACATGGCCGACTCCAGTTTCGACATCGTCTCGAAGGTCGAGCGGCAGGAGGTCGACAACGCCCTCAACCAGTCCGCCAAGGAGCTCTCGCAGCGCTACGACTTCAAGGGCACGGGCGCCACGATCGCCTGGTCCGGCGAGAAGATCCTGATGGAGGCGAACTCCGAGGAGCGCGTCAAGGCCGTCCTGGACGTCTTCGAGACCAAGCTGGTCAAGCGCGGGATCTCCCTCAAGGCGCTCGACGCCGGTGAGCCCCAGCTGTCCGGCAAGGAGTACAAGATCTTCGCCACGATCGAGGAAGGCATCTCCCAGGAGAACGCCAAGAAGGTCGCGAAGATCATCCGTGACGAGGGCCCCAAGGCCGTCAAGGCCCAGGTCCAGGGCGAGGAACTGCGCGTCAGCTCCAAGAGCCGTGACGACCTCCAGGAAGTCCAGGCCCTCCTCAAGGGCAAGGACCTGGACTTCGCGATCCAGTTCGTGAACTACCGCTGATCCGGATCAGCGGCCCGCGCGTGCGCGGGGGACGACGGGGGCACGTCGCCGGGGAGCACCTCGGCGGGTGCCCCCTTCTCGTTCCGCCGCGCCGGTCCGGTCAGTCGCCCGCGTGCTGGCGGCCGCTGCCGAGGCGGTCGACGGCGGCGAGGAACAGGAAGAAGTTGGGGATCTTCGCGACCGGGGTGTTCGACCACGACAGCAGCTTGCCCGCCTTCGCCACGAAGACCGCCCCGTCCTTGATCTCGATCTTCTGGATCTCGCCCCAGTGCAGGCCGCCGCGCTTGGCGGTGGCGATCCCGTCCCGCGTCAGGGAGATGTCGCCGAAGTGCAGGGTGGCGCCCTGTTCCAGCGCGGTGATCGCGCCGGGCAGCTGGGCCCGGGTGATCTCGTTCTGGATGGCCGTGCCCCAACGGTCGGGGTCGGCATAGAAGTTGGTCAGCTTGACCGGGGAACCGTCCTGCCGGAACAGCGTGTACACGTAGCTGGTCCCGACGTAGACGCCGTTGGCGTAGCGCCTGGTGATCTGCTGGAGCACCGTCATCGAGTCCCAGCGGAAGCCGCTGACCGGACCGGTGCCGTCGGCGACGATCAGCCCGTCCTCGAACAGGTGGATGCGCTTGGCCGCCTGCTTGCGGGACAGGTTGGGGCTCTGTGCGAGGAGCCAGACGAACATCAGGCCGGGCAGGACGAAGCACGCCAGGCCGAAGATCGCGAACAGGAACAGCCCTGCCACGCGCCAAGCGGGCAGCCGCTGGGGCAGGAAGGTCTCCCGATGGAGTCCGAGCCCCTGGGCCGCCGCGAGGGACGCGACGGAGTCCGGTATCGGCTCCTGGACGAGGGGGGCGGGGGCTGTCGCCATGGTGCCTCTTTCATGACGCCCGGGGTGTTTCCCACGGGCGAGAGCTATGCGAGCAGGCGGAGCCTACTGCCCGCCCGAGGAGCGTCCCCGCCGGGCTCCCCGAACGGCCCCGGCCGCCGCTTCGGCCGCCGCTTCGGCTGCCGCCGGGGCGGGCCCCCGGCACCCGGCGCCCGGGTCGCGTGTGCCGGGCGTGAGGGGCGTACGCGCCTGTGGCGCCTCCCGTGGGCACTTGGGCGGCGGGAGTGCGCCCACCACGCTGAGGGGTGTCCATGACCGCAGTGACAGGGGGGTTCCCGCATGCCTGGGGCCGGTACGTTTCGCGAGGACTTCGGGGCGTCGGTGGTCGTCGCCCTGGTGGCGCTGCCGCTCTGCGTCGGGGTGGCCGTCGCCTCCGGGGTGCCGGCCGAGCTGGGGATCGTCACCGGGGTGGTGGGCGGACTGGTCACCGGCTGGTTCCCGGGCAGTTCGCTCCAGGTGAGCGGGCCGGCCGCCGGGCTCACCGTGCTCGTCTACGAGGCCGTGCGGACGTACGGTCTCCCCGCACTCGGCGTACTCGTCCTCGTGGCGGGCCTGGTGCAGCTGTGCATGGGCGCGCTGCGGCTCGGGCGGTGGTTCCGGGCGATCTCCGTCGCCGTCGTCCACGGGATGCTCGCCGGAATCGGACTGGTGCTGATCGCGGGCCAGTTGTACGCACTGGCCGATGTCCGGGCCCCCGCGGGGACCCTGGAGAAACTGGCCGGGGTCGTGGGGCTCGCCGCGCGGGCCGACTGGACGGCCGTGGCGCTCGGGGCGGGGACCGTCGCGGTCCTGGTGCTCTGGCGGCGGATGCCGGACCGGCTGCGGCTGGTGCCGGGGGCGCTCGTCGGGGTGGCGGCGGCGACCGCCGCCGCGATGGTGCTGCGGCTGCCCGTGGAGCGGGTCAGCGTGACGGGCGTCCTGGAGGCCGTGACTCCGCCCGGCTGGGAGGACTTCGGCGTGCTGGCCTCCGTCGGGGCCCTCGGAACCGTGATCGCGCTCGCGCTGATCGCCTCCGCCGAGACTCTGTTCAGCGCGGCCGCCGTGGACCGGATGCACGACGGGGCGCCGACCGACTACGACCGCGAACTGGTCGCGCAGGGCGTCGGGAACACCCTGTGCGGGCTGCTCGGCGCGCTGCCGATGACCGCCGTCATCGTCCGCAGCGCCGCCAACGTCGAGGCCGGGGCCCGCACCCGGGCCGCCCGGATCCTGCACGGCGGCTGGCTGCTGCTGTTCGCCGTGGCCGTCCCCGGGCTGCTGGAGGCGGTCCCGCTCGCCGCTCTCGCCGGGGTGCTGCTGCATGCCGGCTGGAAGCTGCTGCCGGCCCGCGCGGTGGCCGCCCTGTGGCGCACGCACCGGGGCGAGGCGGTCGTGCTGGTGGCGACGGCCTGCGCCATCGTGGCCACGAACCTCTTCGAGGGCGTGCTCGCCGGATTGGGGATCGCGATCGCCAAGGCGGCGTGGGAGACCTCCCACGTGCACGTCGAGCAGGTGTGGGAGGGCGAGGAGCTGCGCGTGCGGATCCTGGGCAACGCCAGCTTCCTGCGGCTGCCCAAACTGCTCGACGAGCTGGACGCGCTGCCGCACGGGAACGCCGTACGGCTCGACCTGACCGGGCTGCGCCACCTCGATCACGCCTGTCTGACGGCGCTCGACGGCTGGGAGCGGACCCGCACACCACTCCCCGGCCGGGAGGGTGTCAGCTAGTGCTGTGACCGGAAAGGTCCACCGCACTTGGCCGTCCCCTACGGATCTTGCCAGCCGGCTACGCGATCGCGAACGTCTGCGCGTGGCCTCTCTCTTCAGGTGTCAAGGACCGGGCCGTGACAGCCGCCGGGCTGTCCGGCTGGGTGAATTCGGCCTGCGCGCCGCCCGCCGCGTCGACGGTCGCGGGGCCGCCGGGCCTCGCTGCCGGCTCGGGGGGCGGTGGCCTACACCCCGCGCCGGCGGCTCACACCCGGGATCCGAAGTCGGCCCAGGTGGTCAGCTCCAGGTCCCACTCCTCCCCCGCCCCCGATTCCTCGCTGAACCAGGCGGTGCCGTCGAGCCAGCCGCGCAGCCAGTCGGCGAGGCCGGGCGATTCGAGGAACCAGGCGAGACCGGGATCGCCCGAGTTCGGTTCGAACAGCAGGACTTGGGCGGTCTCGGAGCGGCAGTCCACGCAGGCCCGCATGGCGCAGCCGAAGTCGGCTATCGGCAGCACGCCCTCGGGCCACCGCCATGCCGACCCGCGCATCGAGGCGTACTCGGCGACGGCGCGCTCCAGCGGCAGCAGGCCGTACTCCGGGCCGAAGCCGCCGTCCGCGACGCGGGTGTAGAGGGCGGCGAGGAGCGGGGGCAGGGCGAAGCCCAGCCGGGCCTCCGCCCGGCGCGGACCCGCGCTGTCGAGGGGCGCCGGAAGGGGCTCGGTCGGCTTCCCGGCCGCCGCGTACCGCCCCTGGTGGGAGCTGCGCGCGCGTCCGGCGACTTGCTTCAGCAACTGCTCGGTCTCATCCATGCACACAGAGTGACACCCCCCACTGACAATCACCCTGACCTGCGCTTTCAGTCGCCTTCCCGGTCCGTCCCGCGCGCGGAGTCGTACCCCACGAAGTAGGTGGGCCGGCGCTGGACGGCCGTGTAGATGCGGCCGATGTACTCACCGAGCAGACCGACGCAGATCAGCTGCACCCCGCCGAGGAACAGCATCACGATGAACAGCGAGGTCCAGCCGGGCACGGTCTTGCCCAGCAGGTGGACCACCAGGGTGGCGGCCGCCATCGCCAGGCAGCCGAAGAAGCTGGCCACGCCGAGCCAGGTGGCCAGGCGCAGCGGCGCGGCGGAGAAGTTGACGATGCTGTCGACGCCGAGCCGGATCATCCTGCCCAGCGGGTACTTGGTCTGGCCCGCGACCCGCTCTTCCCGGCGGTAGGAGACCCGGCCGCTCGGGAAGCCGAGCCACGGCACCAGCAGGCGGTAGACCTGGTGCTGGTCGGGCATGGACTTGACGGCCTCGACCGCCGCGCGGCTGAGCACGCGGAAGTCGCCCGCCTGCGCGGGCACCTGCTTGCCGACGAGGCGGCGCACCAGCCAGTAGTAGGCGCCTGCCGTGCGCCGCTTGAACCCGGTGTCGGTGCTCCGGTCGTCCCGGACCCCGTAGACGATGTCGAGGCCCTGCCCGCGGGCCAGGGCGAGCATCTCCGGGATCTTCTCCGGCGGGTCCTGGAGGTCCGCGTCGATGCTGGCGACGTAGGACCCCACCGCGCCGTGCAGGCCGGCGGTGAGGGCGGCCTGGTGGCCGGAGTTGCCGCGCAGCCGCAGGATCCGCAACTCGGGCCACTCGGTGCGGAACCGGGCCAGCAGCTCCGGGGTGCGGTCCTGGCTGCCGTCGTCGACGGCGACGACCTCGTACCCGAGGCCCAGGCCGTCGAGTGCCGGGCGCAGCCTGGCCACCAGGGCCGGGAGGGCGTCCTCCTCGTTGTACATCGGCACGACGACGGAGAGGGTCGTGGCCGCGAGGGTCGCGTCCGAGAGGGGTGCGTCCGAGAGGGGTGCGTCCGACGGCGGCGTGGGGGGAATGGAGGGCGTGGGAGGAGTGGGGGGATCGGTCGGCATCGGTTCTTCCCTGCCCGTCGCTCGTGTCCACCCGTGCGCGGGCGCTCGCCCGCGTCGGCCGGGTGGCGGCACGACGGTTTCCCGCCGCGTCACCCGGCCGCGAACCGGCACCTTAGCGCGAGGCGAACGGCGCGTCCGTCGGGACGATCTCGCGGCCCAGCGGGAGCAGGGAGAGCGGGACCATCTTGAAGTTCGCGATGCCGAACGGGATGCCGATGATCGTGATGCACAGCGCGATGCCGGTGACGATGTGGCCGAGGGCCAGCCACCAGCCCGCGAGGACCAGCCACAGCACGTTGCCCACGCAGGACGCGGCGCCCGCGTCACGCCGCTCCACGGCGGTGTAGCCGAAGGGCCACAGGGCGTAGACGGCGATCCGGAAGGCGGCTATGCCGAAGGGGATCCCGATGATGGTGATGCAGAGGATCACGCCGGCCAGGCAGTAGCCCAGGAACAGCCAGATCCCGCTGAGCACGAGCCAAATGAGGTTGAGGATGGTCTTCACTGACTGCGGCCTGCCATCTGTTCGAGCCGGGCGATGCGCTCGGCCATCGGAGGGTGCGTTGAGAACATCTTGGACAGTCCCTCACCGGGACGGAAGGGATTGGCGATCATCATGTGGCTCGCCGTCTCCAGCCGGGGTTCGGCCGGGAGCGGCAGCTGCTTGGTTCCGGCGTCCAGCTTGCGCAGGGCGCTCGCGAGGGCGAGCGGGTCCCCGGTGAGCTGGGCCCCGGAGGCGTCCGCCTCGTACTCGCGCGAGCGGCTGATGGCGAGCTGGATCACGGAGGCCGCCAGCGGGCCCAGGATCATGATCAGCAGCATGCCGAAGAGGCCCGGGCCCTCGTCGTCGTTGGACCGGCCTATCGGGATCAGCCAGGCGAAGTTCACCAGGAACATGATCACGGAGGCGAGGGCGCCGGCGACGGAGGAAATGAGGATGTCGCGGTTGTAGACGTGGCTCAGCTCGTGGCCGATGACCCCGCGCAGCTCGCGCTCGTCGAGGATGCGCAGGATCCCCTCGGTGCAGCAGACCGCGGCGTTGCGCGGATTGCGGCCGGTGGCGAAGGCGTTGGGGGCCTCCGTCGGAGAGATGTAGAGCCGTGGCATGGGCTGGCGCGCGGACGTGGAGAGCTCGCGCACCATGCGGTAGAGCTCGGGGGCCTCGAACTCGCTCACGGGCCGGGCGCGCATCGCGCGTAGAGCCAGCTTGTCGCTGTTCCAGTACGCGTACGCGTTGGTGCCCAGGGCGACGAAGACGGCGACGATCAGGCCGCCCCGGCCGAAGAAGCTGCCGATGACGATGATGAGTGCCGACAGGCCGCCGAGGAGTACGGCGGTCTTCAGCCCGTTGTGCCGGCGGTGCACGGTACGCCCTCCAAGTGGTGCGGCAGGGGGACCCGTCCAGGATCTGTGGATCGCAGGGGCCTACGGTCCAGTGGACCCTCCCTTCCTGGTCAACGCCAGGTGGGGACGGCAGGTTCCCGGCGCGCGCCCGCCCGGCCGCCCCGCCGGCCCGGGCCGTGGGGCGGCCGCGGCCGTTGGGCCGTACGGGTGAGGGCGTACGGGTGGGGGCGTACGGACCCCGGGGGGCGCCGGGGGGCGGGGCGCAGGGTGCGCGTACGGCCTACAGCGGGAACAGGCTGCCCGTGGCGAAGCGCAGGACCAGCTGCGGGGCGCCCGAGAGGACCAGGGCGGTACCGGCGGTGAGCACGATGGCCGCGGTGACCGGCCAGGGGGCCTTCGTACGGGTCTCCGCGCCCTCCTCCGCGCCCTCTGCCCCGGCGTCCCCCTCGGGGGTGCGGAAGAGCAGGGCCGTCCAGCGCAGGTAGTAGTACAGGGCGACGACGACGTTGACCGCCATGACCACGGCGAGCCAGCCGAGCCCGGCGTCGACCGCCGACCGGAAGACGGTGACCTTCGCGAAGAGCCCGATGATGCCCGGCGGCAGACCGGCCAGGCAGAGCAGGAAGAAGGCCAGCGCGAGGGCGGCGATCGGGCGCTCGGCGTACAGCCCCCGGTAGTCGGCGAGCCGGTGCAGCGGCTTCTTGCGGGCCACCAGGGCGGCCACGGAGAAGGCGCCGAGGTTCACCGCGGCGTACATGAGGGCGTAGGCGACGGTGGAGCCGATCTGGTCGCGGCCGGCGTACGCGGCGGCGGCGATCGGGACCAGCAGGTAGCCGGCCTGGCCCACCGAGGACCAGGCGAGCAGCCGTACGGCGCCGTTCGGGCGGTCGGCGGACTGCCGCAGGGCAGCGGCGTTGCCGAGCGTCATGGTGAGCGCGGCGAGGACGGCGAGGGCGGGGCCCCAGACGTCGGAGTACGCGGGGAACGCGATCACCGTGACGAGGATGAGGCCGGTGAAGCCGACCGCCTTGCCGATGACCGACAGGTATCCGGCGACGGGCAGGGGCGCGCCGACGTAAGTGTCGGGGACCCAGAAGTGGAAGGGGACGGCGGCCGTCTTGAAGGCGAAGCCGACGAGGGTGAGCGCGACGCCGGCCATGGCGAGGGTGTCGAGCTGCCCGGGGACGTGCTCGAGCCCCTCGGCGATCCGCGCGAGGTGCAGGGAGCCGGTGGCGGCGTAGACGAAGCTGACGCCCATCAGCGACACGGCGGTGGCGGTGACGGAGGACAGGAAGAACTTGAGGGCGGCCTCGGAGGAGAGCCGGTCGCCGCGGCGCATGCCGACGAGGGCGAAGGCGGGCAGCGAGGCGACTTCGAGGGCGACGATCAGGGTCGCGAGGTCCCGGGAGGCGGGCAGCAGGGCGGCGCCGGCCGCGGAGGAGAGCAGCAGGAACCAGTACTCGCCGGCCGGCATGCGTGCCTCGCGGACGGTGGTGACCGACAGCAGGGCGGTGACCAGGGCGCCGCCCAGTACGAGGAACTGGACGACGAGCGCGAAGTGGTCGGCGGCGTAGCTGCACGCGCCGGGGTCGGCGATGCCCGTGCCCGCGCCGATGCCGATTCCGGTGCCCTCGCCCGTGAGGCAGAAGGTGGCCCGGTCGCCGGCGCGCAGCGGGAGCAGGGTGGCGGTCGCGGCGGCCAGTCCGGCCACGGAGATCCAGCCGAGCAGCGGCTTGCGCCCCTCGGGCACGAAGAGGTCCGCGACCAGGACGGCCAGGGCGACGGCGGCGGTGACGACGACGGGCGCGATGGCGAGCCAGTCGACGGACTGGACGAGGCTGGGGGCGTCCGCCGCGGCGGTGGCGGCGCTGGTGATGGAGTGAAGGACCGTCATGAGTTCCCTCCCGCGAGGAGCTTCTGGACGGCCGGGTCGGTGAGGCCGAGGAGGACCGCGGGCCACAGGCCGGCGAGGACGGTGAGGGCGGCGAGCGGGGTCCAGGCGGCGAACTCGTAGTGCTGGATGTCCGTGAGGGCCGCCGGGGCGGCGCTCTCGCCGGCCGCCGTCTTCGGATCGCCCATGCACACCCGCCGTACGACGATCAGAAGATAGGCGGCGGTGAGCAGGGTGCCGAACGCGCCGACGGCCGTGTAGGTGAGGAACGCGGGCCGCGACAGGCCTTCGGCGGGGTCGAACGCGCCGAAGAGGGCCAGCATCTCGCCCCAGAAGCCGGCCAGGCCGGGCAGGCCCAGGGAGGCGACGGCGGCGAAGGCCAGGAGCGCGCCGAAGCGGGGGGCGCGGCCGTAGAGGGCCGCGCCGGTGGCTCCGGCGAGGGTGTCGAGGTCGGCGGTGCCGTAGCGGTCCTTGAGGGCGCCGACCAGGAAGAAGAGCAGGCCGGTGATCAGGCCGTGGGCGATGTTGGCGAAGAGCGCGCCGTTGACGCCCGTCGGGGTCATCGAGGCGATGCCGAGGAGGACGAAGCCCATGTGGCCCACGGAGGAGTAGGCGATCAGGCGCTTGAGGTCGCCCTTGCCGCCCTTGCGGGCGAGCGCGAGGCAGGCCAGGGAGCCGTAGACGATGCCGACGGCGGCGAAGGCGCCGAGGTACGGGGCGAAGGTGGCCATGCCGTCGGGGGTGACGGGCAGCAGGATGCGCACGAACCCGTACGTGCCCATCTTCAGCAGCACGCCCGCGAGGAGGACGGAGCCGACGGTGGGGGCGGCGGTGTGGGCGTCGGGCAGCCAGCTGTGCAGCGGCCACATCGGGGTCTTCACGGCGAGGCCGATGCCGATGGCGAGGACGGCCAGGATCTGGGTGGTGCGGGACAGTCCGCGGCCGTTGTCAGAGGCGAGTGCCACCATGTCGAAAGTGCCGCTTTTCAGGCCGATCAGGAGCAGACCGAGCAGCATGACGACGGAGCCGAGGAGCGTGTAGAGGATGAACTTCCAGGCCGCGGCCTGACGCTGGGCGCCGCCCCAGCGGGCGATGAGGAAGTACATCGGGATGAGGACCATCTCGAAGGCGAGGAAGAACAGCAGCAGGTCGAGGACGGCGAAGGTGGCGAGGGTGCCGGACTCCAGGACCAGGAGCAGGGCGACGAAGCCCTTCGCGGAGGGGCCCGCGGGGAGCTTGAAGTAGCTGTAGAGCGCGCACAGGAAGAACAGCAGTGCGGTCATCAGGAGGAGGGGGAGCGAGATGCCGTCGATGCCGAGGTGGATGCGGACGTTCAGCGCCTGGATCCAGCTGATGTCCGTCGTCGCCTGGAAGCGGGACGGGGCGTCGTGGTCGAAGCCCGCGGCGAGGGCGATCGCCGCGGCGAGGATGACGCCGGTGACGGTCACGCCGTGGCGCAGTACGGCTTGTTCGGGGCTCTTGCCCTTCAGTCCGGGCGGGGCGGGCAGGAGGGCCGCGGCCGCGCCGAGGAGCGGTGCGGCCACGATGAACGCCAGAAGGAACTGCATCACGGACGGGCTGATATCAATCACGGCTGACTCACGGCTCACGATCCGGCGTTGACGTTGGCGAGGACGGCGGTGGCGATCGCCAGGACCACGGCGCCGGCGAGCAGGGCGCTCAGGTAGCTCTGCACGTTGCCGGTCTGGGCACGGCGTACGAGGCCTCCGAGCAGCCGGGGTGCGAGGCCCGCGCCACGGACGTAGGAGTCCACCACCTCGCGGTCGAGGAAGCGTACGAGGCCTGCGGCGGCTCGGACGGGGCGGACGAAGAGGCGGTCGTAGACGGCGTCGAGGTGGAAGCCGGCGGCGGCGTGCCGGTGCAGCGGGCCGAGCAGCGCGCGGCCGGGATCGGCGGCGGGGCCGACCGGGACGGCGGGGTGGTCGTGGGTGAGTTCGCCGACCTCGGGGGTCTCGGCGGCGGATTCGGCGGCGGCGGCGACCGCCTGGGACACCTCGGCGCGGGTGGCGGTGGCTCCGGCGGGGGCCAGGACGGCCTTGGCCTCGGCGCGCTGCCACAGGGCGTAGGTGAGGACGCCGCCGACGACGGCGGCGCCCGTGCCGAGGACCGAGGTCGTCAGCGAGGGGGTGAGCTCTCGGCCGTCGAAGAAGTCGGCGAGCGGGCCGGCCAGCAGTCCGAAGCCGACGGACGGGATCGCCAGCAGCCACAGCACGCCGGTCATGGCCACGGGCTCCTTGCCGTGGTCGGGGGCGGCCGCGCCCCGGCCGCGGAAGGCCATCAGCCACAGCCGGGTGGCGTAGGCGGCGGTGAGCAGGGCGGTGAGCACGCCGGCGACGAGGACGAGCCAGCCGGCCGCGCTCGGGGCGAACTCCGAGTGGCCGCCGGCGGTGTGCTCGGCGGCGACGAGGACGGCTTCCTTGGAGAAGAAGCCGGCGAAGGGCGGGATGGCGGCGAGCGCGAGCAGCGCGATCGTCATCGTCCAGAAGACGTCGGGGATGCGGCCCGACAGGCCCCGCATGCGGGACATGGCGGAGAGGGAGTTCGTGCCGGCGGCGTGGATGATCACGCCGGCGCCGAGGAACAGGAGCGCCTTGAAGGCGCCGTGGGACAGGAGGTGGAAGACGGCGGCCGAGCGGTCGCCGACGGCCAGGGCCCCGGTCATGTAGCCGAGCTGGCCGATCGTGGAGTAGGCCAGCACCCGCTTGATGTCGTCCTGGGCCAGGGCGGCGAGGGCGGAGCCGACCATCGTGACGGCCGCCATGACGGCCATGACCACCAGTGCGGCCCGCGAGGCCGCGAAGACCGGGAGGAGCCGGGCGACGAAGTAGACGCCGGCGGCGACCATCGTCGCGGCGTGGATCAGCGCGGAGACCGGGGTGGGGCCCGCCATGGCGTCCGGAAGCCAGGTGTGCAGCGGGAACTGCGCGGACTTGCCGGCGACTCCGGCCAGCAGGAGCAGCGCGATCAGCGTCGGGTGGTCGAGGCCGCCGGCGGCGACGGTGCCCAGGATCTTCGTGATCCGGAAGGAGCCGGCGTCGGTGGCGAGCGCGAACAGGCCGATCAGGAAGGGGACGTCACCGAGCTTGGTGACGAGGAAGGCCTTCAGGGAGGCGGAGCGGGCCGCCGCGGTCTCCCAGTAGTGCCCGACCAGGAAGTAGGAGCAGATGCCCATGACTTCCCAGCCCACCAGCAGCACCATCAGGTCGCCGGAGTAGACGACGAGCAGCATGGCGGAGGTGAACAGTGAGACCAGGCCGGCGTAGGACGGGTAGCGCGGGTCATCGCGCAGGTAGGCCGTCGAGTAGACCTGTACGCAGGTGGCGACGAGGCCGACCAGCACGGCCACCAGCACGGCGAAGCCGTCCAGGTGGAGCGAGAGCTCGATCGGCACCGAGCCGGTCGGGGTCAGCTCGGTCGCCGTGTCGATCGCCTTGCCGCCGCCTTGGCGGAAGGCGACCAGCACGGCCAGTACGGCCGCGCCCAGTGTCGGCAGGATGGCGAGCGGCCTGACGAAGCCGGGGGCGGTGCGGCCGAGCAGCAGGCCCGCCAGCGCGCCCAGGAAGGGCAGGAGGGGGACGAGTACGGCGAGGGTCGGGGTGCTCACGCGGCGGCTCCAGTCGCGCTGTTCGCGCCGTCCGGCTCGTGGCCCTCGGCGGTGTCGCGCAGTCGGTCGACGTCCGAGGTGCCCCGGTTGCGGTACACCATCAGCACGATCGCGAGGCCGATGCCGATCTCGGCGGCGGCGATGGCGATGGTGAAGAGGGTGAGGGCCTGGCCGGCGTGCAGGGTGTCGCGCAGCCAGACGTCGAAGGCCACCAGGTTGAGGTTGACGGCGTTGAGCATCAGCTCGACGGACATCAGGACCAGGATGGCGTTGCGGCGGGCTAGCACTCCGTACAGGCCCGTGCAGAAGAGGAGCGCCGCCAGCACGGCGGGGTAGGCGAGGTGCATCAGCTCTGCCCCTTCTCGTCCGCGGCGGGCGCGGGCGCGCCGGTGGTCGGGGCGTCCTTGCGGGACAGCACGATGGCGCCGATCAGGGCCGCGAGGAGGAGGACGGAGAGCGCCTCGAACGGCAGCACCCAGTGCCGGAAGAGGAACGCGCCGGTGGCCTCGGTGGATCCCTGGGCGGGCCCGTCGAGGTCGATCCAGGTGGTGCGGAAGGCGTCGACGACCACCCAGACGAGTGCGGCGGCCGCGACGAGGGCGACGCCGAGGGCGACGGGGCGGTTGCCCGAGTCGGCGTCGGGCGAGCGGCCGATGGGCGCCTTGGTGAGCATCAGCCCGAAGAGGAGGAGGACGACCACGGAACCGAGGTAGATCAGCACCTGGACCCAGGCGATGAACTCCGCGGTCAGCAGCAGGTACTCGACGGCGATCCCGCCGAGCGCGACGACCAGCCACAGGGCGGCGTGCACGAGCTGCTTGGTGGTGACCGTGACGGCGGCCGCGCCGAGGGTGGCGAGGCCGACGAGGACGAAGGCGATCTCGACGCCGGTCGGGGAGAGGAAGCCGTTGCCTTGGGCGGCTGCGGTGATCACGCGTCTCCTTCCGGGTCCTGGGCCGGGGCCGTGTCCGGGTCCTGGGCCGGGGTGTCGGGGGTCTGCTCGGCCTCCGCTTCGGCGGCGGCAGCCGCGGCCGCCGTGGCTGCGGCGGCCTCCGCCTTCTCCACGGCCTTGCGGGCGGCGGCGAGTTCCTTGGGCTCCTCGGCGGCCGGGTCCAGGGCCTCTTCCTTTTAGTGCGGGCGTCCCGGCCACACCATGGCGCGATCGCCGAGCGCCGATCTCACCCGCGGCCGGGTGGGACCGGGCTGTGGCCGGGGGCGAGGAGGGAGCCTCGACACGCCTTCTACGCGGGCATGTTGAGGGTGCAGAGGGGTCAGGGCCGTGGCCGGATGGCCCGTCGGGCAGGTGGGTAAGCAGGTGAGCCACCGGCGCAGGTCGTTGTAGGCAATGCCGCGGGCCGGTGGGGATTGCGGACGCCGGTCACATGAAGTGCGTTCGCCGGGTTCTGTGTGCCGGCGACCTTCTGGTCACTGCCCGGCAGGTGACGCCGTCGTGCAAGGTCAGCGCTGCTCCGCCGAGCAGCACTGACAGACGCGGGGCCGTCACATGGGCGAGCCCTCGTAGCAAGGTCGCGCTGTGACGGCACACCAACCGTGGAAGCGCTCCCACTTGCTTGGGCCAGACGGTAGCGGCAACTGCCGCCAAGCAAAAGAGGGGTTGAGTAAATTCCTCACGCAACTCTTTCGACTCTTCACGCGTCTTGACGGCACCTCGCCTCCTCTGCACAGTGGGAGCGCTCCCATTGGTTCAGAGCTTGTGCGCAGTCGTTCTTCCCATCCCCGTCTCCCCGAGCCGCGAGGAGAACCATCCGCATGTCGGCACATCCCCCACCCAGACCACGCGTCCGACGCAGCAGACTGCTGACCGCGTCGGCCACGGCCCTGTCCCTCTCCCTCCCCCTCACGGCCGTCGGCGCCACCACCGCCGCGGCCGCCGCGGTGCAGTGCAGCGTCGACTACAAGACCAACGACTGGGGCTCGGGCTTCACCGCCGAGCTCACCCTCACCAACCGGTCCGCCACCGCGCTCGACGGGTGGACGCTGACCTACGACTACACGGGCAACCAGCAGCTCACCAACGGCTGGAACGGCACCTGGACCCAGACCGGCAAGACCGTCAGAGTCGCGGCCCCGGACTGGAACAAGACCATCGCCGCGGGCGCGGCCGCCACGACCGGCGCCCAGTTCGCCTACAGCGGGACCAACGCCCCGCCCACCACCTTCGCCGTCAACGGCACCCCGTGCACCGGAGCCCACCAGCCTCCGGTCGCCGTCCTGACCAGCCCCACCGCGGGCGCGGTCTACACGGTGGGCACCGCCGTCCCACTCGCCGCCACCGCCGCCGCGGCCGACGGCGCCACCGTGGGCAAGGTGGAGTTCTACAGCGACACCACGCTCCTGGGCACGGACACCACGGCGCCCTTCACCTTCGCCGCCACCAGCCTCGCAGCCGGTTCCCACTCCCTCTACGCCAAGGCCTACGACAGCCTCGGCGCCTCGGCCGAGTCGGCGCCCGTCGGCATCACCGTCGCCGCGGGCGCAGCCCTCGTAGCCACCCCCGCGCAGCTCTCCGTACGCCGCGGGGAGACGGCAGCCTTCGACCTGAAGCTCTCCAAGCAGCCGTCCGCGAACGTCACGGTGGGCGTTGCCCGTACCTCGGGCAACACCGACCTCACCGCGACCCCCGCCGGGCTGACCTTCACCCCGGCGAACTGGAACACCGCCCAGAAAGTGACCGTCACCGCCGGCGCCACCGGCAGCGGCTCCGCCGTCTTCACCGCGACCGCCCCCGGCCATGCGGAAACCGAGGTGACGGTGGCCCAGCTGGGCGCCGACTCCACGTACGACGCCCGCTTCCTCGACCTCCACGGGAAGATCACCAACCCGGCCAACGGCTACTTCTCGCCCGAGGGAATCCCGTACCACTCCGTCGAGACGCTGATCGTCGAGGCCCCGGACCACGGGCACGAAACGACCTCGGAGGCCTACAGCTACCTGATCTGGCTGCAGGCGATGTACGGGAAGATCACCGGGGACTGGACCAAGTTCAACGGCGCGTGGGACATCATGGAGAAGTTCATGATCCCCACCCACGCCGACCAGCCGACGACCGGCTCCTACAACGCCGCCAAGCCCGCCACCTACGCCCCCGAGCACGACCTCCCCTCGCAGTACCCGGCCAAGCTCGACGGGACGGTCACCTCCGGCGTGGACCCGATCGCCGGCGAGCTGAAGAGCACGTACGGCACGGACGACATCTACGGCATGCACTGGCTCCAGGACGTCGACAACGTCTACGGCTTCGGCAACGAGCCCGGAAAGTGCTCCGCCGGACCGACCGCGACCGGACCCTCGTACATCAACACCTTCCAGCGCGGACCCGAGGAATCGGTCTGGGAGACCGTTCCGCACCCCACCTGCGACAAGTTCGCCTACGGCGGCAAGAACGGCTACCTCGACCTCTTCACCGGGGACGCCTCCTACGCCAAGCAGTGGAAGTTCACCAACGCCCCGGACGCCGACGCCCGCGCCATCCAGGCCGCCTACTGGGCCGACATCTGGGCCAAGGAACAAGGCAAGGGGACCCAGGTCACCGGGACCGTCTCCAAGGCGGCCAAGATGGGCGACTACCTGCGGTACTCCATGTTCGACAAGTACTTCAAGAAGGCCGGGAACTGTGTCGGCCCGACCGTCTGCCCCGCCGGCACCGGCAAGGACAGCGCGCACTACCTGATGTCCTGGTACTACGCCTGGGGCGGAGCCACCGACACCTCGGCCGCCTGGTCCTGGCGGATCGGCTCCAGCCACGCCCATGGCGGCTACCAGAACCCCCTCGCCGCCTACGCGCTCAGCGAGTACGCCCCGCTGAAGCCCAAGTCGGCGACCGGCTCGGCGGACTGGGCGACCAGCCTCGACCGGCAACTGGAGTTCTACCGCTGGCTCCAGTCCGACGAAGGCGCCATCGCGGGCGGCGCGACCAACAGCTGGCAGGGGCGCTACGCACAGCCCCCGGCCGGGACCCCCACCTTCCACGGCCTCTTCTACGACGAGAAGCCCGTCTACCAGGACCCGGCGTCCAACCAATGGTTCGGCTTCCAGGCCTGGTCCATGCAGCGGGTCGCCGAGCTCTACCAGCAGACAGGTGACGCCGCCGCCAAGACCGTGCTCGACAAGTGGGTCGGCTGGGCCCTGTCGAAGACCACGATCAACCCCGACGGCACCTACCGAATCCCCTCCACCCTCAAGTGGTCCGGTGCTCCCGACACTTGGAACGCGTCCGCTCCCGGCGCCAACGCGGGCCTGCACGTCACCGTCGCCGACTACACCGACGACGTGGGCGTGGCAGCCTCCTACGCCAATACCCTGACCCACTACGCCGCGAAGTCCGGCAACGCCGAGGCCAAGCGCGTCGCCAAGGCCCTGCTCGACGGCATGTGGGCCCACCACCAGGACCCCCTGGGCGTCGCCGTCCAGGAGACCCGCACCGACTACAGCCGCTTCAGCAACCCGGTGTACGTGCCCGGCACGTGGACCGGCAAGATGCCGAACGGCGACACGGTGAACTCCTCGTCCACCTTCGCCTCGATCCGCACCTTCTACCAGGACGACCCGGCCTGGCCGAAGATCGAGGCCTACCTCGCGGGCGGCGCCGCGCCCGCCTTCACCTACCACCGGTTCTGGGCCCAGGCGGACATCGCCCTGGCCATGGGCTCGTACGCGGAGCTGCTCGAGTAACAGCCCGCCCCGCCCGGAGACAGCTCCGCGTACGACGAGGCCGGGCAGCCCGCAAGGGCCTGCCCGGCCTCCCTCCCCCATCCGAAGAGGAATCCGCATGCGATCTTCACCGCACTATTCCCGCAGTGCGCGAAGCCTGCTGGGCGCGCTGCTCACCGCACTCGTTTCGATGGCCGCCCTGTTCACTGCTGCGTCGGTGGTGCAGGCCGACACCACGATCTGCGAGACGTTCGGAACGGCGACGATCCAGGGGCGCTACACCGTCCAGAACAACCGGTGGGGCACCAGCGAGAGTCAGTGCATCGCCGTCACCGACTCAGGATTCAAAGTCACCCGGGCCGACGGGTCGGTGCCGACCAACGGCGCCCCGAAGTCCTACCCGTCCGTGTACAACGGCTGCCACTACACCAACTGTTCGCCCGGCACCAACCTCCCCGCCCAACTCGGCGGCATCTCCACCGCGCCCTCCAGCATCTCGTACACCTACGTGAACGACGCGGCGTACAACGCCTCGTACGACATCTGGCTCGACCCCACCCCCCGTAAGGACGGCGTGAGCCGGACCGAGATCATGCTCTGGTTCAACAAGGTCGGATCTGTCCAGCCCATCGGCTCCCCGGCCGGCACCACCACCGTGGCCGGGCGCCAGTGGGAGGTGTGGTCCGGCAACAACGGCTCCAACGACGTGCTGTCGTTCGTCGCACCTTCGGCGATCACCAGCTGGACCTTCGACGTCATGGACTTCGTCCAGCAAGCCGTCTCCCGCGGGCTGGCGCAGAGCAGCTGGTACCTGACGAGCGTTCAGGCAGGATTCGAACCCTGGCAGAACGGCACGGGTCTCGCCGTGACTTCGTTCTCCTCGACGGTCAACCTGGGCTCTCCCGGTGACCCGGGCGGCCCCGGTGACCCGGGCGGTCCGGGCGGTCCGGGTGGTTCTTCGACCTGCAAGGTGGCGTACGCCACGAACGTCTGGCAGGGCGGCTTCACCAGCGACGTCACCGTCATCAACACCGGCTCCTCCAAGGTGAGCAACTGGACACTCGCGTTCACCCTGCCCTCCGGGCAGCAGGTCACCCATGCCTGGAACGCGAACGTCTCCCCGTCGCGAGGGGCGGTCACGGCCGGCAACGTGGGGTACAACGCGGAGATCGCCGCCGGTGGCCAGGCATCCTTCGGATTCCAGGGCACCTACAGCGGCACCTTCGCCAAGCCCTCCGCCTTCAGCCTGAACGGGAGCGCCTGCACCCTCGCGTGACACCCGGCACCCGTCTCCTGGGATTGCTGAGCGTGGCCTTCGCCGTCGTCTGGCCGACCACGCTCGTGCTGGCGGCGGTACTGCTCCGGGGCTGGTGCCGTCGCCACGGATGCGGCCTTCGGACCCGCTCGCGCCGTTCCCGCGGAAGGTGGACGGTGCTGATCGAGCTCACCGGTGTCCGGCGGGTCTGGGCGATGCGACGGTAGAGGCGCTGCTGACCGGCACCGCCGACCTGGAGCTCGACCGCGCCGTCCCATACGTAGCGGAGATGAAGGAAGCCCGCCGCACAGCCGGTCACCCCGACCGCAGCTCGCGGCCCGACAGCCCGCTCCAGCACGGCCCCGAAGCCGGCGGGGACGGACACGGAGATCACGGTGGCGCGGGGCAAGGCTGACGCGGCCGAGCCGACCCCTGACGACTGACGACATCGACCAGCTCCCGGCCGGCGGAACCACGGGGAGCCTTCGCAGGGGAGGGCGGATGCTGCGGTGGCAGTCGGTGCGTGATGACGAGTGTGGCGGGCAGACGCGCAGAAGCACGGTGCCGAAGGCCGCCGCTGACACGTTCGCCCCTCGTGCGAACTGCGTCATCAGCGTCAGCATCGGCGGCCCCGCACCCCTCTGGAGGTTTCACATGTCCGGTTCCGATGTCCCCGACCGGCTTGCCGCCCTGTCCGCCGCAGGCGTGTCGGTCTGGCTCGATGACCTGTCCCGTGAGCTTCTGGCCGATGGTGAGCTGAAGGTGCTGATCGCGGACAAGCACGTGGTGGGGGTGACGACGAACCCGACGATCTTCGCCTCCGCACTGTCCAAGGGGGACCGCTACGACCAGCAGCTGCGCCGTCTCGGCAGCGCAGGCACCAGCGTCGACGACGCGGTCTTTGCCCTCACCACCGACGACGTGCGTGACGCCTGCGAGGTCTTCGGGCCGGTCTACGAGCGCACCGGCGGCGTCGACGGCCGCGTGTCCATCGAGGTCGACCCGCGGCTGGCTCAGGACGCGGCCACGACGGCCGACCAGGCTCGGAAACTGTGGGAGGCGGTCGGGCGGCCGAATGTGTTCGTGAAGATCCCGGCCACTCGCAAGGGGCTGGAGGCGATCACCGACGTCGTCGCCCAGGGCATCAGCGTCAATGTCACGCTGATCTTCTCCTTGGATCGCTACCGCGAGGTGATGGACGCCTACCAGACCGGCCTGGAGCAGGCGCACGCCGCGGGGCGCGAGATCGCGGACATCCACTCGGTCGCTTCGTTCTTCGTCTCCCGCGTCGACACCGAAGTCGACCGCCGTCTCCAAGCCCTCGACACCCCCGGGGCCCGGGCGCTTCGGGGCAAGACCGCGATCGCCAACGCCCGCCTGGCGTTCCAGGCGTACGAGCAGATGCTCCTGGCGCCGCGCTGGCAGGTCCTCGCCGCGGCCGGAGCGCGCATGCAGCGGCCGCTGTGGGCGTCCACGGGGGTCAAGGACCCGGCCTATCCCGACACGATGTACGTCAGTGAACTCGTCGTCGCGGGCACCGTGAACACCATGCCGGGCGCCACGCTGGCCGCGTTCGCCGACCACGGCGCCCTTCCCGGGCCCCCGCCGGTGGCGGACGACTTCGCGGCCGCGGCCGCCCACTTCGAAGCACTGGAGCGGGCCGGCGTCGACTTCGCGGACGTCACCGACACGCTGGAGCGGGAAGGACTGGCCACGTTCGAGGCCAGCTGGAAGGAGCTCGGAGCGTCGGTGGCGCGCGAGATGCACTGCGAGGGCATCCGGGCCGGCGACGCAAGCGGGAGTGGGGACGGCGGCTCCGACCGTGCCGATCTGCTGGGCATCTACCTCAACGACCACTACGCCGCCGCCACCGGCGGCCTGGAGCTTTTCCGGCGGGCGGCGAAGGCGCACGCGGGCAAGGAGGACGGCGAAGTGCTGTCCGGGCTGGCCCGCAGGGTCGAGGAGGATCGGGACTCATTGGCCCAGATCATGACTGCTCTGGCGATATCCACCAGCCAGTCCAAGGCGGCCATGGGCTGGCTCGCGGAGAAGGCGGGTCGCCTCAAGCCCAACGGCCATGTCCTCTCCCGCTCCCCGCTCAGTGACGTCGTGGAAGCCGAGTCCATGCTCTTGGCGGTTCACGGCAAGGCAGCCGGCTGGCGGTCCTTGCGCGCTTTGGCCGAAACCGATGACCGTCTCTCCGTCAAGGAACTGGACGTCCTGCTGGAGCGCGCCGACCAGCAGGGCCGCCTCTTGGAGGAGCTGCGAGTCGCCGCAGCGACCCGCTCGCTCCACGCGCAGCCTTCCCACACGCGGTGATGGGAACGGACGAGGTCGTTCGCCGGAGGGCTGCGAACCCCTGAACCCGGCCGTAGCCAGGGGCCGTGACGAGGGCGTCCAGAGCCATTCTGGTGAGAGTCGGCTCGGACGTTGCGTCGGTCCTGTGCTGTCAACGACCGAGTCCCTCCGCACGTGTCGCGCTCGCTTCGGCTCACCCCTGACCCGGTTCCCCGTCCAGCGTCGCGAGTCCCTCCAGCCAGCGAGCCCGGCGTTCCGCACTGGTCTGGTCCCACCACGGGATGCCGCGTTCCCCGACGGCGACCTTTGCCGTGTGCACGCGGCGCCTGGCTTCGCGTTCTGCCTCCTCGTCGTGTGCCCGTAGGGCGGCGCCGACGGCACGCCGGGCCGCCATCAGGTGCGTACGGAGGCGCGGTCCATCCGTACCCCACGGTCGAGGCGGCCGAGGCCGCCCTGACGACGACCATGCTGCTCAACACGAAGATCGGCTTCCGCGAGACGGCCGGACGGCTGGGCATGCGGTTGCCGGCGGGGCGGACGTGCCGGCGCCCGGAGGTCGAAGGCCTGGTACGCGAGCTCCTGCGCGACCACGGGCGTGTCGTGGTGAAGCCCGACCGGTCGGCGGGAGGGCACGGGCTGCGCTTCGTGTCCCGCGAGGACCTGAGGGGCGGGGCGGTCCTGCGGCTCGATCCGGTCGGCGGGCCCGAGGGCCTGTGGGTGGTGGAGGAGTGCCTCGACGTGGCCGCGTCGGCCAGTGTCCAGCTGGAGGTCACCAGCGCCGGGCCACGCGTGGTCTTCAGCGGTGCGATGCGTACGGTGCGGGGCTCCTTCACGGGGTACGTCTCCCCGCTGCCGCCGTCCTGCGCGCATGTGGCCCGCGAGCTGGAGGAGTGGGGGACGGCCCTGGGCCGCCATCTGGCCGACCACGGCTATGCCGGGCCCTTCGGGCTCGACGCGCTGGTGGACACCGACGGCGTCGCGTACGCGAGCGAGAGCAACATCCGCCGTACGGCCACCACCACACCCCACAGCATGGTCGTCCGGCTGACTGGGGGATCGACCAACGCACGCCCGGCGTGGGCGGTGTCCAAGGGCTGGACCCCGAGTCCCATGGACTTCGACGAGGCGCTCGCCCGGCTGCGTGCTTCCCGCCTGGCGTTCGACCCGGAGCGGGGCGAGGGCGTGGTTCTCTACGCGGACGAGCCGCCCGACGGCCGTTCCTGGCGGTACGCGGTGATCGCCGGGAGCGCCGGCGACGTGGTCGAGCAGGAAGCCGCATTGGCTGAGGCCTTCGAATTCGAGGGCGGCTGACCTCACGACGACGCCGGTCCCGGCACCCAAGAGGGTGCCGGGACCGGCGTCGTCGTGAGGGGGAAGCGATCAGGCGGGGCGGCCGCCGAAGGGGGCGCCGGTGCCGTAGTACGTGCCCAGCTCCTCCCGGTATCCGGCGTCGCCGAGGTGCTTGTCGCGGTGGAACTCGGGGGCGTTCTTGATCTGTTCCTTGGTGCGGTCGACGAAGACCTTCTTGTCCTCGGGGTCGACCCGGACCACGGTGCTCGCCGGGAGCAGGACCTCCTTGCCGAAGATCCAGATGCCGGTGTCGACCACCAGGTAGGCGTCACCGACCTCGTCGGAGTGCTTGTCGACCTTGCCGATGCTGCCGTCGGTCGCCTCGACCTTGTATCCGGTCAGATCGGTGCCGGCCAGGTGGCCCGAGGTCGGCTGGTAACTCCACACATGCTCAGTCACGCGAAAAACAACTCCTCCGGTCAACGGGGGACGGCGCAAAGTGGATTCTCCGCCGATCCTCCTTGTTCCGTACGTCGTGCTCGGCGGTCGTACTGCGTTCCGCCTGGTCTTCGCCTGCCCTGTCTCTTCGACTTCACGCACCCGGATCCACATGCGGGACCGGGGGCGGCCGTCGGTCATGGGAGGTGAGCAGGTCCCCTGCCGCGTCACGGCGACCGTCCCGACTGAAATCGGGGTGCCCCCGATGTACGGCTTCATTACTCCGTTTTGGTGAAGGCCCGCCGACGACGACATGGCGGTGGCCGGTCACCCGGGAAGGGGTGACCGGCCACCGCCATGCAGTGTCGGAACTGCGCTTTGTCGTACGGCTACCAGCGATACCAGCGGCCACTACCGGTCTTGGGGCGGGCGACGAATCCGATCAGCCAAAGGACCAGGACCGCGATAGCCACCCACCAGAGAATCTTCACCGCGAAACCCGCGCCGAAGAGGATCAGGACCAGCAGAAGAACGAGAAGCAGGGGAACCATAGTTATCAACCTCCGAAACACCGTGTGCCCGACCGCACCCAAGACATGTATTCGATTCCCATGTGTTTCCGGTCCTGGTGGCCGGGAAAGAAATGCGCGCTCTGGACGCGCTTTCGAAGGCGCTGGAGACCACGGAGCGGGCCCGTGGCCACCTCTACGGGTTCCACCAGCTGACCGGGACCGCGGACTTCGAACTCGGCGACGCGCTCCCTCATGTCGCGGCGTGCGCTCCGACGGCCTGCCGGTAGGCCACGTGCCCACCCAGCGCACCGCTGACGGCCACGGCAGCCATCCCACCCAGGGCCCACAGCCGGCCCTTCGCGGAGCGGCCGCGGAGCCGCGCCGCCAGGGACGCGGTGTAGCAGGCCACCGCAGCCACGTTGGAGGCCGCGTGGGCCAGACCGACCCGGGCCTGCTTCGGCGGCAGATCCGCCCAGTCCGCCCAGCCGGCGACCGCTGCCGGGGCGACGCCCGCCAGCCCGACGGCGGTCAGGGTGGTCGTCGCGCGCTGCGCCCCGGGCACGAAGTCCAGTACCGAAGCCGACAGCCAGCAGCCGATGGGCACCTGCACGAGCACGGGGTGCAGGGGATGGCCCAATGGCCTGCCACGCAACAGATCGCGCATGCCACCCAGGGGGAGCGAGCGGATCCCCCGCTGCAGCACCCTGATGGCCGGATCGGCCACCGTCGTCCGCTCGAGCCGGTCCAGGGTCTTCAGCCAGCACGCCGAGGCGGTGTCGAGGGCCGCGGTCTGCCCAGCCGTGGGCGAGGTGTCGAGGGTGCGTGAGTTCATACACCACGCCTACCCGCTGCCACGCCGCGATCCCGCGCCGGCCCCGAGTGCACCCGAACGACAGGCCCACCCACGGCGGAGAGCTGCTCACCCGGGCGCCGACCTGATCCGGGCCGGCTTCTGCCCGCTGCTGCGCTGACGCGCACAGAGCTCCTGCTCATGGGGTGGGTGTTGCGGCGATGGCGGGGTAAGCGCGCCTCGACCACGGCATGCACATCTCAACGAGAGGATCCGCGATGACGGCTCGCTACGCAGCCCGGCACCAGCCCGCCCAGGGCTCTCGGCCATGAGCCCGACGCAGCAGCAGAGCCCAGTGGCAGAGGACTCGGCGGGAGCATTGGTCTCGCGCGCTTCCCGGCAGATCGCGGAGCTGGTCCGTGAAGAGATGCAGCTGGCCCGTGCGGAGATGACGGAGAAGGGCAAGCGCTACGGGACGGGCGGCGGTCTCTTCGCCGCGGCGGGCGTCCTGGGCCTCTTTGCCGCCCAGGCCCTGCTGGCCACGTGCATTGCCGCCCTCGCCTTGGTCCTGCCGGTATGGGTGGCAGCCCTCGCCATCTCCGGCGTGCTCGCGGCGGTGGCCACGGCGACCGCGCTGGTCGGGAAGCGCTGGATCACACAGGCCGGCGCCCCGATTCCCGAACAGACCCTGAACAGCGTCAAGGCCGACCTGGCCGAGGTCAAGGAGAAGGCACACCGATGAACGACCACTCTCGATCCGCACCCGGCACGCATTCCGAGACGCTCACCCCCGCGGAGTTGCGCGAGAAGGTCGAGCGCACTCGCGACGAACTCGGACAGACCGTGGAGGCGCTGGCCGCCAAGGCCGACGTCAAGGCCCGAACCAAGGAGAAGACCGCCGCCATGAAGCAGCAGACTGCCGAGAAGGCCTCCCTGATCGTCGACCAGATCCGCGAGAAGGCGGGGCAGGCCGCCCAGATGGTGAAGGACAAGACCCCCGACCCCGTCCTGGACAAGACTGCCCAGGCAGCTGCCCAGGTGTGGGGCAGCGCGAGCCGAGCCGGACAGTACGCGGCGGACAAGACCCCCCACCCGCTGTTGGAGAAGGCCGGCCAGGCCGCGACGGTTGCCCGGGTGAACCGCACTCCGCTCCTGATCGGCGGCGCTGTGATCATCGTGTTCGTCCTGGTGCGCCGTAGCCGCGCTCGTCGTCGGTGAAGGCAGCGATCCAGGCAGCGATCCAGGGAGCGATCTTCGCTGTGGTCAAGGCCCCGGTCGACCGGTCGGGCGCCGTGGTGGTACGCGGACTGACGGGCACGTGGCCGGGCTGAGTCACCGGCGGCGCCGGCCCTCTTCCGCGATCCGGCCGGCGCCGCCCTGACCGTCCGCACCCCGCTGACCGTATGGCCGCGAGGCGAATGACCTGGTATCGGCCCGCTCGAGCCTGGGGGCGGGCCGATCGTCCGGCCGGCGCTCAAGGGCGCCGGAACTCACGGCTCATGACGGTCAGTGGAGGCGCATGCTTCAGTCGATCTGGCCCTGGGTGATGACCTGTATCTCGTTGGTCTCCTCGTTACGTACCCGGTACACGGCATGGGGGCCCTCGTCGCGGACTTCCTCTATCCGCCCCTTCTGCAGGTCAGGCCGTCCATCGTGATAGCTGATGCGGTCGTTCTCCGTGTGCAACACATTGCCTCCGGTGAAGCCGTCGTGACGCGGCTTGCATCCGCGTCACGGTCGGGGATACTCCTGGTCCTTTTCATCGCGTGCATGCTCTTCCGGGGTCTGCCAGGAGTCCTCGCGGCGCTGCGCGGCGGGAGGCTGCTCGGCCGGCGGTGAATCCCGGCGTCTGCGTCGGCTCCCGTACCAGAACGCACCGATCAGAAGGACGACCAGGACCACTCCGGCAAACATGAGGAAGAGCGAGGCCTGGCCTTCGGCCGCGAGTGTTTCGATAGCAGTCATGAGCGGCGCCTACCCGCGATCCGCGGCCATAGCAGGCGTAGGGCGGGTTTATCTCTGACGGTGTGCGTGCGCGGCGTATTCCAGCGGGCGGCAAGGCGGTCGCGCATCTGTTCAAGCAGTTCGAGAAGGCCGGTGAATCGCTCATGCGGAGAAGCGGAACATCGCCGACAAGGCGACCTGCGCACTCGAGCGCGGCAGGTTAGGGGAGGGGTGTGCCACCGGTGGCGTTGACGATCTCCCCGGTGATGTAACTGGCTTGGGGTGAGGCCAGGAAGACGTAGGCGGGTGCCATCTCCGCCGGCTGGGCCGCTCGGCCCAGGGGCGACTGCTTGCCGAACTCCGTGACGTCGGGCATGGTCGCCGGGATCAACGGCGTCCAGACCGGCCCCGGGGCGACGGCGTTGACGCGGATGCCGCGCTCGGCGAGCATCTGCGCCAGCCCGTGGGTGAAGGAGATGATGGCGGACTTCGTCATCGCGTAGTCGAGCAGGTGGGGGCTGGGCTGGTAGCCCTGCACCGAAGCGGTGTTGATGATCGATCCGCCCCGCGGAATGTGGGCGAGGGCCGCGCGGGAGAGCCAGAACATCCCGTACAGGTTGGTCTTCATCACCCGGTCGAACTGCTCCGTGGTGATCGCCTCGATCTGCCTCCAGCACCGCAAAGTCTTCGATGAACACACGGCCTTCTCAACCACCGCGGAGCAGGCGCCGCAGGCAGCGTGAGGCGGTGATCAGCTGGCCTGAGTTGTCTCCTCAGCGAAGTCAAGGCACGTACGCCGTGCTGGGGGGCGCCAAATGAACGCGTCTGCGATCTCGGAGCGAAGAGGGTGGACCTGCCAGTGGCCCGTGATGTCCTGCCAGTGCTCGATCACGGCGTCGCGGTCGCTTCCCTCCCTCATCCGGTTGTAGACGAGGTCGAACTCGTAGACACGACCCCCGTCTGACAGAACGACACCAGTCTCCGACTCGGGGCCGTCAGGAAAGAGGTAGACGAGGACTGCGGTGGAGATGGTCAGCCCGCGCTCGCCGAGTAGCTCTCGTAGACGTGCCCACGGGCTGAACGGGCTCGCCCACATCAGTCGAGTGCAGTTGACAAACATCGACGATCTTCGACTGCTAGGCGGGTGCCCGTAGAGCAAGGAGGCCAGGGGCCCCCAGGCTTCATACAGGTCCGCCGAGATCAGCGCGTCACGGTGCACCTGTCCGCATGCAGATTCAGGTGCGAAGGCCGGGGAGTCCCGGAAGGGCGCAGCCACTGCCCGGGAGCGGGACTGTTGGCCGTGATGAGACGACTCGTGTCGGAGTCGGCCAGGGGGCTTACGAGGCATGGGCCTTTCGGATGGTCATGCCTCGTATCTTGCCATGTCAACATCCCTCTTCGGGCAGCCCAAGCGTGCTTCGCAACGTCAACTTGACGCACAGCTTCGTGAGGTGTCTCCGGTCTCCGGGGGCAGGCGAGGGCGGGCCGTGGGTCAGCTCGCCGGGTAGGGGGCCGCCTTGAGGCAGCGGGCGAGGTGGGCGGTGTTCGCGGCGAGAGTGGCCGTCGTGCCGGCCGTCTTCTCCGGTGTCTTCTCGAGGTCCTGGTAGTCGGTGCCCTGCATCGCCTCTCCGACCCAGTAGGTGACGGCGTTCGGCGCGAGTGAGAAGCCGACGTCGTTGAGGCCCTGGAAGAGATCGGCGCTGACCTTGTGCGCGCCGTCCTCGTTGCCGACCACGCAGACCGCGGCGACCTTGCCGTAGGTGAGCATGCGGCCCTCGTCGTCCGTCTCGGAGATCTCGGCGTCCAGGCGCTCCAGGACCCGCTGGGCGATGCTGGAGGCGTGGCCGAGCCAGATCGGCGTCGACAGGATCAGGATGTCGCAGCCCAGGATCGTGTCCCGGATCTCCGGCCACGCGTCCCCGTCGCCCATGTCGGTCTTCACACCGGGCTTCACGTCGTGGTCGGCGATCCGGATCGTCTTGCCCGTGACGCCGTGCTCGGAGAGGGCGGCCATGGTTTGTTCGGCCAGCAGCTGGGAGCTGGACGGGGCGGGGGAGGGCGAGAGGGTGCAGACGAGCGCGACAGCACGGAGCGGAGTGTTCTTCTGGGGGTCCATGGTGCTCGGCTACCCCCGCACCCCGCTTTGATGTGGCAAGCGGTCCCATTCATCCCTTTTGCTGTCCGGGGGTGTGTCGGCGCTCAAGGCTTCAGGGCCCTCGTTTGCCTCAGCGGCTGACGTCTCCCTCATTCCGCCTGCCCCGTCCCCGCCGACACGGCACGCGGGGCCACGTCGAATCGAGGATCCCAGGTCCTGGCGAGGCTTTGCCGGCCCGAGCGGAGATCGGCCAGGAGGCGCCCGGCATCCGTGAGGAGCGTGCCCTGCAGGGCGTGTACGGCTGGGGAGGCTTCCGGGGCGGTCCGTTCGTGCTGTTGCACCAGGTCGAGCGCTGCGGCTGCTTCGTCGATCCTCGTGTCGAGGAGGTCCGGATCGGTGGGGGACACCCGCCCGATCTCCTCCACGGCGGTGGCCACGGCACGCAGGACTGCGCTGAACCCGGGCCGGAAAGCGGCCGGGAGATTCCCGAATTCCCCGCTGTCGATGGCGTAGTCCAAGGTTCGCGTCATGGAGCGCAGATGGTCCATGCTGCGTTCGGCGACGGTGATCGCTTCCCGAGCGCGGGGGAGGGCTTGGCCGGCGCCGCTGACGGTCCGGCGCGGGTTCATGCGGCCGTTCTCGATCTCGGCTTCGATGCCGTGGCGAATGCGCTCGGATTCGGCGGAGAGCCTGCGCCAGTCGCGGCGCCACTGGCGCAGGTGGTCCCGGTCGGGATCGTTCGCTTCGAAGGTCTCGGCGAGGTCGTTGAGGCGCTGGGCCATGGTGGTGTAGAGGGCGGTGACGGCTTGCTGCCTGTGGTCGGTGTGCCGGGCGGGCGCGAGGACGAGGTGGGCGGCGAGGCCGCAGAGCGCGCCGATGCCGACGGACGCGACCAGGTGGCCGATGTAGCCGATCTGTCCCTGGCCTGAGGAGAACGCGAAGAAGCCGACGATGGTGACCTGGGTGCCCTGCTGCCCCAGGCGCCGGGTCCTGCCGATGCAGAGTGCGATCAGGGTGAGCACGCCGAAGGTCCATCCGTGGATGCCGGCCACGGCCGCCAGGGTGGCGGCGAGCGTGGCTCCCGCCGCCATCGCCAGCACGTACTGCAGGCAGTCGCGGACGGACCGGTACACGGTGGCCTGCAGTGCCACCAGCGCGGTGAACGGCGCGAACGTCGAAACCGCCGGCGGTAGCAGGTAGCGCGCCAGGACCCAGGCCGCCATCGCAGCGACCACGGTCTTGGCCCCGAGCACGACCTCGTCCCGCTCGCTCCCGGCTCCCCGCACCGCGCGGCGCGGATAGGCGACCCGCTCCGTGGCCGCCGACCGGATCTTTCGCGCCGCATCCACCCGTCCGGGCAAGATCGACCACCTCCGGTGCGCGCCTGCCCCGCCGACCGCGCCCGACGCTCGGATCAACGTCACAAAGCCTTCGGGGAGTTGCGAGCTGAGGCTCGGGCACCTTGCGGCCATGGCTGCCAACTGCACGACTCCGGCTCACCCCTGTGGTGCCAGGACGGTGAACAGGGCGCCCTCCGGGTCGCGGAGGGTGACCCATCGGCTGGCGCTGGAAGTCTCCACGGGGGAGACGATCCTGCCGCCCGCGATGCCGGCCGCTTCGACAGCGGCCTCCAAGTCGGGCACCCGGAAATAGACGTGCCACCGAGGGCGAACGTGTGGGTCGGGATCCGCGTCCACCGCTCCGCCACTGATCCGTGCCACGGTGTCGTTGCCGTGGCGCAACACGACGTGGTCGTGTTCGTAGGCCACCACACAGGACTGGGGTGATGAGCCGGCCCAGTCCAGGACCTCCCCGTAGAAGATGGCGGCGGCGAAGGCATCACGGGTACGAAGTTCGAGCCAGGCGGGGGCGGTACCGCGGCCCACCCGCCAGTCCCTGAGGATCTCGCCCTGCCAGAGCCCGAAGACGACCCCGTCGGGATCAGCCGCCAGGACGGCCCGGCCCGTACCGAAGCACAGCGGGCCGACGGCCACGGTGGCGCCGCGCTCGCGGATGCGCGCCGCGGTCATGTCGGCGTCATCGACGGCGAAGTACGGTGTCCAGGCGGTAGGCAGCGGGGGATCGTCGGCGAGAGCCCCGAAACCGGCGACGGGAGCGCCGTCGCGAAAAGCGAAAGAGAACCGCTCGCCGAGCCGGGTCCGTCGGAACGTCCAGCCCAGCACGGCACCGTAGAACCGCTGAGCGGAAACGAGGTCCCCGGTCATCAGACTCACCCAACAGGGTGCGCCGGTGGCTTCGTGGCTTGATGTGGACACGGTTATGGGCCGCCTCATTGTGCTCACCTCGTTCGAGATTTTCCACGGTAGCCCCGGTCGGTCGGTGAGGTCGGTCAAGCGGGGCGCCCGCCCGGCGAGCGCTTTCGTCCGCGCGCCGCCTTGGCAGCCGTGCGTATGCCGATCTCGGGATGTGCCGCTTCCGAATCCTGCCGTCCAAATTATCAAGCCCCAATCGCTCTCTCGTACGTTCGTGCGCGACGCGACGGCTTGTGGGAATCGAGGAACGGCGGTCCATTTTTGGTCTGATCCTCCGAAGATCGACGCGCCTTCGGATGGGGCGACCGGGACGGGGCAGGCGCAATACCTCATCAATCGCTGTGACTCGCTCGGCGACCTACAGCGAAATCGGAGGTACGGGTGCCCAGTACTGCTCTCTCCTCGGCCTCGCTGCCCGGCGGCCTGGTGGCCCTGCCAGGCGTGTACCAGCCCCAGGCGGACACCCGGCTCCTCGCCGCGGCCCTCACGCACGAGGACGTCGGGCCGCATACCCAGGTCCTCGAGATCGGTACGGGCACCGGCGCCCTGGCCCTGCACGCCGCGACCAGGGGCGCCCAGGTCACGGCGGTCGACGTGTCCTGGCCCGCGGTGGCCACAGCGCGACTGAACGCCTGGATCCACCGCCTTCCCCTGCGCGTCCTGCACGGGGATTTCGAAGCACGCACCACGGGACGACGCTTCGACCTCGTCTTCTCGAACCCCCCGTACGTCCCCGCCCCGGACAGTCGACCGCCCTCGCACGGCCCGGAACGGGCCTGGGACGCCGGACTCGACGGGCGGGCGGTCATCGACCGGATCTGCGCGGACGCCTCGACACTGCTGCGGCCCGGCGGAATCCTGCTCATGGTGCACTCGGGGTTGTGCGGTGCCGGAGAGACCCTCGATCGGCTGGCGGGGGCAGGGCTGGACCCTGAGGTCACGGCGACGGCATCCGTACCCTGGGGCCCCGTCCTGCGGTCGCGGCGATCCTGGCTGGAACAGCAGGGCCTCGCGGCGGAAGCCGACGAATGGGAGGAGCTGGTGGTCATCCGTGCCCAACGACCCTGATCCCAGGCCGTGCCCGGTCCCCGGCGCAGCGGATGCCCGGCGGGTGGCCTTGGAGCCCGGAGGCCCGGTCCTGGTGGAGGGCCCGGTCGAGTTCGTCCTGGACGACGGGACGGTAGCCCGGTCCGACCGGTTCATGGTCGCCCTCTGCACGTGCCGCCGCAGCCGTACGTACCCGTGGTGCGACACCAGCCACCGGCGCCGCGAACGAGCCGCGCCACCGCCCGAGAACAGGAACCCGGAATGACCCGTCCTCCGAGCCCGACCAGCACCGTGACCGCCCGCGGCCCCCGGCTCGTCGAAGGGCGGGGCGAACTCTCCGACGCCGTCACCCGGGCCCTGCGGACGGGAACCCCGCCGGTGTACGCCCCCGGCGACGTGCTCAAGGCCGACCCGTGGGGCGAAGACCTCCAGCTCGCCCTCTACGTGCTGTACGAACTGCACTACCGCGGCTTCGCGGAGGTGGAGGACGCACGCGAATGGGACCCGGACCTGCTGCGCCTGCGCCAGGCCATGGAAGACCGCTTCCTGCACGCCCTGCGCACCGAGCTGTCCGACGCGCCCCGGTCCGTCGAGGAAGCCTTCGCCCCGCTCCTCGTCGAGCCCGTGGACCTCTCCGACAGCCTCAGCCACCACCTCGAAACCGACGGCGAGCTCTGGCAGTTGCGCGAATACGCGGCCCTGCGTTCCCTCTACCACCTCAAGGAGGCCGACCCGCACGCGTGGGTGATCCCGCGGCTCACCGGGCGGGCCAAGGCCGCGATGGTGGCCATCGAGTACGACGAGTTCGGCGCCGGCCACGCCGACCGCATTCACGCACGGCTCTTCGCCGACCTCATGGCCGACCTCGACCTGGATCCCGCCTACGGCCGCTACCTCGAGCAAGGCCCGGCGCCGCTGCTCGCCACCGTGAACCTGATGTCCCTCTTCGGCCTGCACCGGGCCCTGCGCGGAGCGCTCGTCGGCCACTTCGCCTGCGTCGAGGTCACCTCCTCACCCGGCTCCCGCCGCCTGGCCAAGGCCATGCGGCGCTGCGGCGCGGGCCCCGCCGCCGAGCACTTCTACGCCGAGCACGTCGAGGCCGACGCCGTCCACGAACAGGTCGTACGCCACGAAGTCATCGGTGGCCTCCTCGCCGACGAACCGGACCTCGAAGAGGACATCGCGTTCGGATGCGCGGCAACCGCCCTGCTCGAAGACCGGCTCGCGAGCCACATCCGCGAAGCCTGGGACCACGGACGAAGTGCACTGCGCACGCCCCTGCCCGAGCAGTAGAGGGTGCCGTCACGGAGCGGCGCGACGGCCTCGGGCCCGTCGCGCCGCTTCCACGTCCGCCGTGGTGCGAAGCGTCGCCGCCACTCCGCTGAGCTCCAGGAGCCGACGGAGCGGGGGTGGCAGGGCGAGTCGAGCCCACGCCCTGGCAGCCCACCGCGGGCTGACCGGCGAGGGCCTCGATCCCGTGCGCGGAGAGCACGTACCGGCCCTGCTGCTGGCGGAGCGACTGCTGGAACGCGCGGCTCCCGGGCTGGCTGCGTCCGGGGACCTGGACCTCGCGGCCGAGCTGTTCGACCGGCTGCGGCGCTCCGGCGGCGGAGCCGCGCGGCAGCGCGCCGCCCATCTACGGAGAGGGCACCTGACCGATGTGGTGAGCGAACTGGCGCGCACCACAGCCGCAGCCTGATCGGGCGACTCGTCCGGTCGACCGACCGCTTCAGTGGACGCTGGGACGATGACCCGAATGCGTACGGGAGGGTGAGGGTCAGGTGTTGCGCTGGTCGTGGGTGTCCTGGCGGAGCTGGTCGGTGTGTCGGGTCAGGGTGTCGATGCGTTCGGCGAGTTCGGCGTCTTGGGGCCGCAGGTGGGGCCGGGTGTCGGCCAGTGGGCGGACGAGGTGTGAGGCGTCGTTGTCGGCGAGGGCCCGGTTCAGGTCGCCGACCGCGCTCTCGGCGTCGGCGGGGAGGCCGCTGAGGGAGGTGATCTGGCCGGCGAGGCGGCGCAGGTCGGCGGCGTTCTCGCGGGCCCAGGCGGTGACGGTGCGGTCGGCGGCGCGGGTGTCGCGGGTGGCCTGGACGCGCTGGTCGCCGGTGCTCCCGGCGGTGCCGGGGCGCAGGCGCAGGTAGCGGCGTTCGGCGGCCTGACGGCTGGCGACCCCGAGGGGGTTTGCGAGGTCGGCCCAGCTCGCACCGTGTTCGCGGGCGGTTTCGATCAGTCCGCTCTCCCAGCCGGCGAGCTCCTCGCGGATTTCGCGCAGCATGACCAGCGCGGCCAGCGCCGAGTCCGGGCCGGTGTCCGATGCGGGCTCCAGCCGGTCCCTGGGCGTGCCCGCGCGCGGATCCTGGGCGCCTCGTACGGCCTGGTTGATGGCTTCCAGGGCCGCGGCGGCGGCCACGAAGGGGAGGGGTGAGAGGGGTGAGAGCGACTCGGCGTACTCGTTCATGGGCACTCTCCACGGCTCTGTCACCCTCCAGGTGACATCCTGCTTGTCATCGTTTCGATGACATGTTACAACGGATGCACGTTGAAGCGCATTGGCAGTTTCTGCCTGAACCAACTGGAGGTGTTTCGCGATGTTGATGCGCACTGACCCGTTCCGCGAGATGGACCGGATCGTCCAGCAGCTGTCGGGTAGTTCGGGTACGTGGTCGAAGCCGTCGGTCATGCCGATGGACGCCTACCGTGAGGGCGACGAGTACGTGATCGCCTTCGACCTCCCCGGCGTGAGCACCGAGGCGATCGACATCGACGTGGAGCGGAACATGCTGACCGTGAAGGCGGAGCGCCGCCCGGTCGCGAAGGCCGACTCCGTGAAGGTGGAGCTCTCCGAGCGGCCCCTGGGTGTCTTCTCCCGCCAGATCGTCCTGGCCGACACCCTGGACACCGAGCGCATCCAGGCCGATTGCGACGCGGGTGTCCTGACCCTGCGGATCCCGATCGCCGAGCGCGCCAAGCCCCGCAAGATCAGCATCGGCGGCGAGTCCGGCCGCAAGCAGATCTCCGGCTGAGCCCGCCCGCACCAGCCGGCAGCGGAGGGCGGGAAGAGCCGATCCCCCTCCGGCACCCCGCCCTCCGCACCCCCTTTTTCGCCCCTTCACGCCTTCTCGGAGGTGCCGTGATGTCGATGCGCAGGGAGTCGTTCCTGGCCCACGTCCAGGAACGCGGCGAGTACGAAACAACGGAAGAAGCAGACCGAGTCGCTCGCGTCGTCCTGGCTCTGCTGGGCGCTCATCTGGTCGGCAGCGTGCGGGCCGAGCTCGCGGCCCGGCTGCCCGAGACCTACGCCCTGATCCTCCTCAACCCCCTGCAGGCCGCCGAACCCCTCTCGCCTGAGCGCTTCGTACGGGCGGCCGCGGCCTGGATCGAGGGAGCCTCCGAGAAGACGGCCCTGTGGGACATCGGCGCGGTCCTGTCCACCGCGGCCACCGCCGCGGGCGATGTCCTCATCCGCGAGGTCCTGCTCCAGCTGCCCCCGGGCTACGACCTCCTCTTCGGCCACCCCCAGCCCAGCTGACCGCACACGACCCCATCAGAAGGCGAACGCCGACCGGGGGTGGCAGGGCGGCGAGGCCCGGCCGGGGCCCGCCGCCCCTTCCGCCGGAGGGGGCTACACGGAGGGCGAGAGCGACGGGAGGCTCTCCACCGCACCGCCCGCCGACTACCTCTCCACCTTCGCGCTCGACGTGGACACGGCCAGCTACGGGTACGCCCGGCGCACCCTCGCCGACGGCGAACTGCCCGACCCCGCCACCGTGCGGCCCGAGGAGTTCGTCAACAGCTTCCGGCAGCACTACCGGGAGCCCGCCGGGGACGGCTTCTCGGTCACGGTCGACGGAGCCCGTACCTCCGACCCCGACTGGGCGCTGGTCCGCGTCGGACTCGCCACCCGCTCCGCGAACCAGGGGGCGGACACCGGGGGCGGCGAGGCCGGGCGGCCGCCCGCGGCCCTCACCTTCGTCGTGGACGTCTCCGGCTCCATGGCCGAGCCCGGCCGGCTCGACCTCGTCCGCAGCTCCATGAACCTGATGACCGAGCGGCTGCGCGGAGACGACTCGGTCGCCGTCGTCACCTTCAGCGGCAAGGCCCGGACCCGGCTGCCGATGACCCGCGTCGAAGGCAACCGCGAGCGGATCCACGAGGTCGTCGACGCGCTGACCACCGCCGATTCCACCAACGTGGAGGCCGGCGTCACCCGCGGGTACGACGTCGCGGTCAAGGCGGTGCGGCCCGGCGCCACCAACCGGGTCGTCCTGCTCTCCGACGCCCTGGCCAACACCGGCGCCACCTCCGCCGACGCCATCTTGAAGCGGATCTCCTCGGCCCGCACGGAGCACGGGATCACCCTGTTCGGCGTGGGCGTGGGAAGCGAGTACAACGACGCCTTCATGGAGCGGCTCGCCGACCGAGGCGACGGCCACACCGCCGACGTCTCCGACGTCGAGGGCGCGCGCAAGGTCTTCTGCGACGATCTCCCGGCACAGGTGCAGCTGCGGGCGCGCGACGCCAAGGCGCAGGTCGCCTTCGACCCGCAGGCCGTCGAGCGGTTCCGGCTGATCGGCTACGACAACCGCCGCGTCGCCGACGAGGACTTCCGCGACGACAGCGTGGACGGCGGCGAGGTCGGCTCCGGGCACACCGTGACCGCCCTGTACGCGGTGCGGCTGCGCCCCGGCGCGGCCGGGCACCTGGCGACGGCGACGGTGCGCTGGCTGGACCCGCGCACCCGGGTGGCGCACGAGGAGTCCGGCCGGGTGGAAGCGGCGGCGCTGTGGCGCGACCTGTGGACCGAGGCGCCGCCGCGCCTCCAGGTCACCGCGGTGGCCGCCTACTTCGCCTCCGCGCTGCGCGAACGGGACGGCGGCTGGGAGCGGCTGCCGGGTGCGCTGCCGCTGGGCACCCTGGCCGGGCACGCGGACCGGGTGGCCGGACGCACCGAGGACCCCGACGTGCGCCGGCTGGCGCAGGCCGTGAGCCAGGCCGGCCGCCTCACCGGCTGACGGCCGGACCTGGCTCGGACCGGCTCGGACCGGCTAGTCCAGCACGGCGGCCCGTACGCACAGGACGTCGGGGAGGTGCTCGGCCAACAGCTGCCAGCTGTCCCCGTCGTCCTGGCTGGCATACAGCTCGCCGTTGCGGTTGCCGAAGTAGATCCCGGCCGGGTCCGCGTCGTCCGTGCAGAGCGCGTCGCGCAGCACCGTTCCGTAGTGGTCGCCGGCCGGGAGCCCCTTCGTCAGGGGCTCCCAGGAGGCGCCCGCGTCCCGGGTCCGGAAGACCCGGCAGCGGTGCTCCGCCGGGACCCGGTCGGAGTCGGCGTTGAGCGGGAAGACGTAGGCGGTGTCCGGCCGGTGCGGGTGGGCGGCCACCGCGAAGCCGAAGTCCGAGGGCAGCCCGGCGCCGATGTCGGTCCAGCGGCCCCCGGCGTCGTCGCTGCGGTAGACGCCCCAGTGGTTCTGCAGGTACAGCCGGTCCGTGTTCCCGGGGTCCTGGGCGATCTTGTGCACGCACTGCCCGAACTCGGGATGCGGATCGGGCAGGAAGACCGCCGAGACCCCGTCGTTGGACGGGGCCCAGCTCGCCCCGCCGTCCGTGGTGCGGAACACGCCGGCCGTGGAGACTGCGACGGTGACCAGATCCGCGTCGCGCGGGTCCGTGACCACGGTGTGCAGGCCCTCGCCGCCGCCGCCCGGCACCCACTTGTCCCGGGTCGGGTGCTCCCACAGCGGCCGGACCAGCTCGAAGGAATCGCCGCCGTCGGCCGAGCGGAACAGGGCGGCCGGCTCGGTCCCCGCGTAGACCACGCCCGGGGCCTCGGGGCCGGCCGGATGCAGCTGCCAGACCCGCTCCAGGGAGGCGCCGGTGTCCTGGGGGAACTTCACGGCGGCTGCGGCGGGCTCCCGCCAGGTCGCGCCCAGGTCGTCGGAACTGAAGACGGAGGGGCCCCAGTGCGCGCTGTCCCCGCCGACCAGGAGGCGGGGCGCCGCACCGCGCCGGTCGATGGCGACGGCGGAGACCGCCTGGGCGTTGAAATGCGGCTCGCCGAACTCCCAGGTGCCGCCGGAGCTCCGGCGGCCGATGAAGAGCCCCTTGCGGGTTCCCGCGAGCAATACCACGTCGGTCATGGCCGACACCTCCGGACGTCGTTGTCCTGCACGGCAGCCTTTGGGCCAGTCTGCACCCGGCCACTGACAGCGGCCGGTCGCCGCGCGCGGGGCGGGTCCAGTCGTACGGCCACTCTCGTACTACGGCAGGTCTCGTACTACGGCAAGTCTCGTACTACGAGAGATTTCGTAGTACGGTGAATCTCGTACTTAGCCGCCGATCCCCGGTGCGCGTCCGGTCACCTCTGGAGAGCCCTCATGAGTGCTGCCCCCGTTGCCCCCGCTGCCTTCGCCGCCCTGTTCCAGCCGTGGACCATCCGCTCGGTCACCATCCCGAACCGCGTGTGGATGGCCCCGATGTGCCAGTACAGCGCCGAGGCCTTCGGGCCGGAGGCCGGAGTGGCCCACGACTGGCACTTCGCGCACTACGCGGCCCGCGCCACCGGCGGCACGGGCCTGATCGTCCAGGAGGCCACGGCCGTCTCCCCGGAGGGGCGGATCTCGCCGTACGACCTCGGGATCTGGAACGACACCCAGGTCGAGGCCCTGCGCCGGATCACCTCCTTCCTCAAGGCCAGCGGTACGGTCCCGGGCATCCAGCTCGCCCACGCCGGCCGCAAGGCCTCCACCGACCGCACCTGGAAGGGCGGGCGCCCCGTCGGCCCCGACGCCCACGGCTGGCAGCCCAGCGCCCCGAGCGCCGTGCCCTTCGCCGAGGGCCACCCGGTCCCGCACGCGCTGACGGACGGGGAGATCCGGGAGGTCGTGGAGCAGTTCGCGGCCGCCGCCCGGCGCTCGCTCGCCGCCGGCTACCAGGTCGTCGAGATCCACGGCGCCCACGGATACCTGATCGGCCAGTTCCTCTCCCCGCACAGCAACAAGCGCACCGACGCGTACGGCGGCTCCTTCGAGAACCGCACCCGTCTCGCCCTCGAAGTCGTCGACGCCGTACGCGCGGTGTGGCCCGAGGAACTGCCGCTGTTCTTCCGGATCTCCGCCACCGACTGGCTGGAGGAGGACGGCTGGACCGCGGACGAGACCGTCCGGCTGGCCGCGCTGCTCCGGGAGCACGGCGTGGACCTGCTCGACGTCTCCACCGGGGGCCTCGCCCCGGGCGGGACGATCCCCGTCGGCCCCGGCTACCAGGTGCCCTTCGCGGCCCGGGTCAAGGCCGAGACCGCCCTCCCGGTCGCCGCGGTGGGCCTGATCACCGAACCGGAGCAGGCCGAGAAGATCCTGGCCAACGGCGAGGCCGACGCCGTCCTGCTGGGCCGGGAGCTGCTGCGCGACCCGTTCTGGGCCCGCCGTGCGGCCGCCGAGCTCGGCGCGGAGGCCCGTACGCCCGACCAGTACCACCGCTCCTGGTGAACCGGTGCGGCGCGGGCACCGGCCCCCCGCGCCGCATTCCCACCGGATCGCCTCCGGATCCCCTCCGGATCGCCTCCGGTCCTACGACGGTTCTCGTACGATGGGCCTCGACCCAGGATCACCCGAGCGAGTGGAGTACGGACATGACGGTACGTGACGCGGCCCGTGTCCTCGCCCACCCCGAGGCCGCCGAGATCCGGCTCGAAGGCGTCCTGCACGCCCTCTCCGACCCGGTCAGGCTGTCCATCGTCCGCGACCTCGCGGCCACGGACGCCGAGCTGGCCTGCTCGTACTTCGATCTCCCGGTCACCAAGTCCACGACCACGCACCACTTCCGGGTCCTGCGCGAGAGCGGTGTCGTGCGCCAGTGCTACCGCGGCACCGCCAAACTCAACGGACTGCGCCGCACCGAGCTGGCGGAGCTGTTCCCCGGACTCCTCGACAGCGTCCTCACCGCGGCCGCCGCCGAAGAGGCGCGCGACCGGGTCTAGGCCGTCTCTTTCGGGGTGGGGTCCGCCCGGTCCGCGGCCGACAGCAGGCCCGGCCAGTCCGGGATCTTGACGGAGCGGCGGCCGAGGGAGCGCCCGAGGTCGGCCTCCGCCGTCTCGATGGCCAGCCACCCCGGCCACGCGACCGGCCGCAGCCCCGCCGCCCGCATCGCGTCCAGGGGGTCCCCGTCCCGTACGCGGCGGGCCAGCGCCCCCGCGTCCTGGAGCAGGGAGGACGCCGTCTCCTTCGCGCAGGGCCGGTTCGTGCCGATCACCCCGGTCGGGCCGCGCTTGATCCAGCCCGCCACGTACTCGCCGAGCGAGGCGCGGCCGGCCCGTAGCACCCGGCCCGCCGCGTGCGGGACCGTACCGGTGCGCTCGGCGAAGGGCAGGCCGGGCAGCGGGACGCCCTGGTAGCCCACCGAGCGCAGCACCAGCTGCGCCGGGACGTCCTCGAAGACGCCCGTCCCGGTGACCCCGCCCCGGCCGTCGGGAACCGTCCGCTCGAAGCGCATCCCGGTGACCCGGCCCTGCTCGCCGCCGAGCACCTCCACCGGGCGCAGGAAGAACCGCAGCGCGATGCGGCGCCCGCCGCCGTCCGCCGGGGCCGCCGCCCAGCCGCGCAGCGCCTCCACGTTGCGCCGGTTCGCCGCGGGCAGGGCCGCGCCCGGGTCCGCGTACGCCGGGTCCAGGGCCATCTCCACCGGGTCCACGCGCACGTCCACGCCCGGCAGCGTGCCGAGCTCGCGCAGCTCCTTCGTGGTGAACTTCCCCTGCGAGGGCCCGCGTCGGGCCACCATGTGGACCTCGCGCACCGCGCTCTCCCCGAGCGTGGCCAGCGCCGGCTGCGGCATGTCGGTGGGCGACAGCTCCGGTACGCCCCGGGCCAGGATCCGCGTCACGTCGACCGCGACGTTCCCCGCCCCGACCACGACCGCCGAATCCACCCCGGACAGTCCGAAGGCCTCGGCCGCCGCGTCCGGATGCCCGCTGTACCAGGCCACGAAGGCCGTGGCGGAGTGCACGCCGGGCAGGTCCTCGCCGGGGATGCCGAGCAGCCGGTCCCGGGCGGCGCCCACGCAGTAGACCACCGCGTGGTACAGCTCGAGGAGCCTGCCGGTGGACAGTTCGGGCCCGCCGACCTCGACGTTCCCGAGGAAGCGGATCCGCTCGTCCTCCAGCACCGTCCGCAGGCTGCCCTGCAGCGATTTGATCTTCTCGTGGTCGGGGGCCACCCCGTACCGCACGAGCCCGTAGGGGGCGGGCAGCCGGTCGAGCACATCGACCCGCACCCCCGGGACCTCGCGCTGCTGTACGAGTGCCTGAGCGGCGTAGACCCCGCTGGGGCCCGATCCGACGACGGCGATACGAAGCACGGCGGAGCTCCTCCCGCAGGTGTTCCCCAGCATGACACCGGGTGCCCGGGCCGTCAGCCCATCGAGCGCATCCGGTGGATCTCGGTGCTCTGAACGGCCACCACCTCGGTGGCCATCTCCTCGACGGCGACGTTGTTGCCCGAGGCCAGCGCCTCGCCGGCCATCTTCAGCGCGCCCTCGTGGTGGGCGGTCATCAGGGTGAGGAAGAGCCGGTCGAAGTCGGCCCCGGTCGCCGCGGTCAGCTCCGCCAGCTGCTGCTCGGTGGCCATGCCGGGCATGGCCGCGTGGTCGTGGCCGTCCGCCCCGGTGGCGGGCGAGGGATGCAGGGCCGCCCACTTCTCCATCGCCCCGATCTCGGGCTGCTGCGCGGCCGTGATCCGCTCGGCGAGCCGTTTGACCCCGTCGGCCGAGGCCCGGGACGGGGCGAGGGCACTCATGGCCAGGGCCTGCCTGTGGTGCTCGGTCATGCGCCGCACGTAGGCTCGGTCCACCGCGTTGGGACTGTCGTCGGGCAGCTCCCGGGCCGCCTGCTCCGGGGAGATCGTGCGCGCCTTCTCGCCGGGCTTGCCGGGGGCGATCACCCCCGCCTCGCCCTGCGCCGCCGCGTCCGCCCCGGCCGCCGCCCCGGCGGAGTCGCGGCAGCCGGTGAGCGGGAGCAGGAGTCCGACGGCCAGGGCCGCTCCGACGATTCGCCCGAGTAACACTTTCGCCATGTCCATGCAAAGGACCATACTGCCGGGGTCCGCGTTCCGTTCCCACCACGGGCGGAACCGACCGGACTCATGGGAGGGCACAGTGACCTCGATGCAGACCAGCAGAGCGCGGCGCGGATCCCTGGGGGTGGCCGCGGCGGCGGCCGGCCTCCTCGCCACGCTCCTGGCGGCCGGACCCGCGGCCGCCACGCCCGACCCGGGCGACTTACTCCCGGGTGCGGGCGCGCGGCAGGGCGCCGGCACCACCGGCACCGCGGCCGGCGAGAGCCGGGAACTCGCGCCCGGAGAGATCCCGGGCCAGGACGAGATCGTCCACAGCAGGAACATCAAGCACCTGGCGAACATACCCAGCACCGACCCGGCCGGCATCAACTCCGACCTGGCGTTCCAGGGCAAGTACGCCTACGCGGGCAGCTACAACGGCTTCACCATCTACGACATCGGCAACCCGAAGGCGCCGAAGACCGTCACCGAAGTGCTCTGCCCCGGCGGGCAGAACGACATCTCGGTCCACGGGGACCTGCTCTTCCTCTCCACCGACTCCTCGCGCAGCGACGACTCCTGCAGCAGCGTCTCGCAGCCCGCCACCGAGAAGTCCTCGTGGGAGGGCATCAAGATCTTCGACATCAAGGACAAGAAGAACCCCAAGTACATCAAGTCCGTCGAGACAGCGTGCGGTTCACACACCCACACGCTGGTGCCGGGAAACCGGGACGTCTACCTCTACGTCTCCTCGTATTCCCCGAACGACGCGTTCCCGGACTGCAAGCCGCCGCACGACGGCATCTCGATCGTGAAGGTGCCCAAGAAGAACCCGACCGGCGCGTCGGTCGTCGCCTTCCCCGTCCTCTTCCCGGACGGCGGCAACCCGGGCGCGCCCACCAACCCGGGCGTCTCCAAGACCACGGGCTGCCACGACATCACCGTGCTGCCCTCCAAGAACCTCGCCGCCGGCGCCTGCATGGGCGACGGCATCCTCTTCGACATCAGCAGGCCCGAGCAGCCGCGCGTCATCGACCGGGTCCAGGACAACGTCAACTTCGCGTTCTGGCACTCGGCCACCTTCAACGAGCGGGCCGACAAGGTGGTGTTCACCGACGAGCTGGGCGGCGGCGTCGGCGCCACCTGCAACGAGGCCACCGGCCCCACCCGGGGCGCGGACGGCATCTATGACATCACCGGCCGCGGCGACCACCGCAAGCTCGCCTTCAAGGGCTACTTCAAGATCCCGCGCCACCAGGCCGACACCGAGAACTGCGTGGCCCACAACGGCTCGCTGATCCCCGTCGGCGGCGGCCGCGACATCATGGTCCAGGCCTGGTACCAGGGCGGCATCTCCGTCTGGGACTTCACCGACTCCACCCGTCCCAAGGAGATCGCCTACTTCGAGCGGGGGCCGCTGAGCACCGACAAGCTCGGCCTCGGGGGATCCTGGTCCGCGTACTACTACAACGGGCACATCTACTCGAACGACATCGCCAAGGGCCTCGACGTGCTCAGGCTCGACGACTGGCGCACCGAGAGCGCCAAGTGGGTGCGGATGGACCGGCTCAACGTGCAGACCCAGCCCGACTACCGCTGACGCGGCGAGGGAAACGTTCCGCCGGGCGGTCCGCCGTCCGGCGGGACACCCAGCTCCCAGTCCAGCCCGTACCGCTGGAACAGTTCCGCCCGCAGCCGCGCCGCCGGCATCGGCGCACCCGGCAGCAGCACCGCCACCACCGCCCCCATCAACAGGGCCCGCAGCATCGGGTAGTCGGTGTCCGCGTCCGCCGAGCCGTACCGTACGACGGTGTCCCGCAGGAGCTCCGCGAGCCGCTGCTGCTCCACGCACCGGACGAAGCCCTCCGCCTGCAGGATGCCCGCCATGTGGGTCCGCATCAGCCGGGGCTGGTCACGGGCCAGCCCGAGGATCGCGTCGATGGCGCGCGCCAGGCGCTCCCGCCCGGCGTCCGGCCCATCGGGCCGCGGCTCGCGCTCCAGCGCGGCTTCCAAGGTCAGGTGCATCAGGCGGTGCACGGCGGACTGCAGCAGCTGCCGCTTGCCGGGGAAGTAGTACGAGACCAGGCCCCGGGCGGCGCCCGCCCGGTCGGCGATGTCGCCGAGCTTGGTGGCCTCGTAGCCACGCTCGGCCACGAGCTCGACCGTGGCCTGCAGCAGCCGCTCCCGGGAACGCCTGCGCAATTCTTCATTGACCGATGCGCTGCGCGGGGACATGCTTGCTCCTGCGTTGACTGGCTCGGAGCCAGTATACTCAGCGCGCTGGAGCGTCTGTCCGGGGCGACACGGGGGATCGCCCCGGACAGACACCATCCGCCGCCGCGAGCAGGACGAGGGCCGCGCCCAGCAGCCAGCCCGCCAGGACGTCCGAGAACCAGTGGACGCCGAGGTACAGCCGGGTGAAACCGACCCCGAGGACCGAGACCGCGGCCAGGACCGGCACCAGCACCCGGGCGGCGCGAGCCGAGCGGCGGCCCGGGGCCCCGCGGGGGACCAGCCACAGGAACAGGCCGCAGACCACGCTCGCCGTCATGGCGTGGCCGGACGGATAGGCGGAGAAATGCGCCGAGTCGACCGGATCCGGCCACACCGGACGCTCCCGCCCCACCCACGCCTTCAGCCCCTGCTGAACCACCGAGGCGCCGAGCACGACCAGGGCGATCCGCAGCGCGCACCGGCCCTCGCCCCCGCGCCACAGCCAGAGGCAGGCGGCGGCGGCCAGGGCCCGCATCGTCCACGGATCCCAGATCCAGTCGCTGAGCACCCGCATCAGGTGGGTGACCCCGCGGTGGGAGACGGCGTGGGAGTGCAGGCTCCGCGCGATCCGCTCGTCCCAGGACGCGAGCGGTTGCCAACCGGCCGCCACCAGGGCCGTCAGAACGGCGACGGCCGCGAGCAGCGCCCAGCCGAGCCGGGTACGCCGCAGCCGTGACCGATCGCTCCGCATACGGTGATCCTCGCACCCGGGGCACGCCGTCCCCGGCGACCGCCGCGCGGGCGGGACGGTGGACGACTCGGAGGTGCGGTTCGCCCGCCGGGGGACCGGCCAGTGGCGCAAGTCCGCGGACACGCCCCTCGGCGAGGTGGTCGCACACCGGCTGGAGCGCCGGGCCCGGCTCGGCATCGACGCGGCCCCGCGCAACCGCGAGCGGCCGGCGCGCGTACCGCGTCGCACGCGTTAGGCCGGCTCTTTCGGATCTTGCCGGGCCCGCGACGCCCGGCACCGCGCCTGGCCGCGTTGTCGGGACGCCCGAGTACGTCCAGTACACGCAACGCCCCTCCGCCTTGCCATGCACGGCACCAGACGCCGCGGGCTCGGCCGACAAGATCCAAAAGAGACGGCCTAGGCCAGCGTGCTCAGACCCGGCCCGAACGCCACCAGCAGGGGGATCGCCGGGGCCAGGGTGGCCAGCGCGGTCAGCCGCATCCGCCGGACCGCCGGGAGCCGGGGCGCGGCCGCCAGCAGCCGCCGGACCCGCCGCGGTACGTGCGCCTCCGGGGCCGGACAGGGGCCGAAGACCCCGCGGTCCTCGTTCAGGCCGATCAGGGCCAGGGCGATGGTGAGCCGCCCGTACCGCCGCGAGGCCACGTCGTCGGCCGCCAGTTCCACCAGCCGGTGCATCTCCGCCTCGAACGCGGCGAACACCGGGATCCGCGGGAACCCCCCGGACAGCGCCCGCGAGCAGTGCAGGAGCCAGTCGTGCCGGGCGGCCGCGTGCCCCTGTTCGTGCGCCAGCACGGCGTCCAGCTGGCTGCCCTTGAGCCGGCCCAGCGCCGCCGTCGTGACCACCAGCTGAGGGGTCGGCCCGGGCAGCCACCAGCTGTCGGGCCGCTCCGCCTCCAGTACGACGAGGCGCGCCCCGGCGGCCTCCTCCCCGGGCAGCAGCGGCGCCCGCAGCAGCAGTTCGGCGTCCTGCGCGCGGCGCCGGGAGCGGGCCCGCAGGATCTCGCGGGCCAGCATCGCGCCCGTCCACAGCCCGCCGCCCGCCAGTGCCAGGGCGGTCCCGGTGGCCCACGGGCCGCCCGCGGCGCCGAGCGCGTACGCGTCGACCACCCCGCTGGGGGCGGGGGCGAACAGCCGCTTCTGTACCGCAGGCCAGGCGCCGGCCGCGCTCAGCAGCATCGACAGGGCGAAGCACAGGAGCACCGCGCCCACCACGCACTGCCACGCCCACAGGGCGACGACGGGCTCGTGCTCGGGCCATTCGGCCCGGGCCAGCAGCCGGGGCGCGAGCACCGCGGTCAGGGCGCCGAGCAGCAGGAGAACGGCGGGGACCATCATGGGTCCAGCCTATGAGCGCGCGGCTACCTGCGGGTATGGTCCGGGAGAAGGGTGACGGAGCACACGTCCGCCCCGCCCGGCGCCCGCGCCCGGCCTCACATCGTGAGCAGCATCGCCAACATCCCCATCCCCATGGTCAGTCGGCAGGCCCGGACCACCTCGGCGGCCCCGGCAGACCCGGCAGACCCGGCCGGCCCGGCCGCCCCGGCCGGGACGCCCGCGCCGCCCACCGTGACGAGCCGGGCCCCGCCCAGGACCACGTAGCCGGCGAAGTAGAGCAGCAGCAGCCCGGTCAGCAGCGGCAGCCCGGCCCCCTGGCCGTGGCCGTGCCCCGGGCCGGCTCCCGGCGCCAGGGCCATGTAGACCATGGTCAGCGAGCCCACGAGGTGGTGCGCGTGGTGGGGCCCGGTGCGCAGCAGCCACAGCGCGTGCAGCGCCGCGCCGCAGAAGACCGTGCCGAGCGCCGGCCCCTGCCAGCCGCCGCCGGTTCCCAGGGGCACCGCCATCAGGGCCATGCCGAAGCCCATCGCGGCCTCCCCGGCGGCCGCGCTCCCGCCGCCGGATCTGCCCGCCCGCCACAGGCAGTACGCGCCGCTCACCGCGCAGAGCAGGACGAGGAGCCAGGCGGAGACGGAGGTGGAGAGGGACATGGCGGGACCGTGCACGGCGGAACCTCCCGGTTCGTCGGCTTCACCGGAAGAGATGCCCCTGTTGTGCGGGCCACACGCGGCCCGAGGCTAGGCTCTGTGTGCGGGCGCCCCGCACCTCGTGCGCCGGCCCGCCGCAGTGCCAGCCGTCACACCACAGAACGGATTCCCCGATGCAGAGCGCCGACCCCCGGGCCTTGACCTTCCGCAGTGCCGTGGAGGCGGACATCCCGGCGCTCGTGGAGCTCGTCGAATCGGCGTACCGCGGTGATGCGAGCCGCGCGGGCTGGACCACCGAGGCGGACTACCTGGACGGGCAGCGCACCGACGCCGAGGGCGTGGCCGGGATCGTCGACCATCCCCACGGGATGCTCCTCGTGGTGGAGCGCGGCGGGGAGATCGTGTCCTGCTGCCACCTCGAACACCGGGAGGACCACGTCTACTTCGGGATGTTCGCGGTCCGCCCCGGCATGCAGGGCGGCGGCCTCGGCAAGGAGGTCATGGCCGAGGCGGAGCGGCTGGCCCGCGAGCAGTGGGCGGCCAAGGAGATGCGGATGACCGTGATCAACGTACGGGAGGAGCTCATCGCCTACTACGTGCGCCGCGGGTACGAACGCACTGGTGAGATGAGCCCCTTCCCTTATGGGGACGAGCGCTTCGGTGTCCCGCTCCGTGACGACCTGGCCTTCGAGCTGCTGGTCAAGTCGCTCTAGGTCAGGGCCTGTTCGGGTTCCGTTCGGTTCGGTCCGGTGCGGGCCGCGGGGTGTCCCGCGGCCCCGGACCTCAGGCGGTGAACCGGCCCGTGGAGCGGATCTCCGGGAAGTCGGTGAGCACGCCGTCGAGTTCGAGGGCCCGCGCGAGGCGCAGCCGCTCCAGCGAGTTGACCGTCCAGCCCGTCACGAGCAGCCCGGCCGCGTGCGCCGCCTCCACGGTGTGCAGGGTGAGGTGCTGGATGTTCAGGGCGATCGTTTCCGCGCCCGCGGCGACGGCCCGGGCGACGGCCGCTTCGGCGTCCGCCGTGCCCTGGTTCGCGTAGAGCACGGTGCGGACGCCCGGCACCAGCCGGGCCGCCTCCGCGAGCACCTCGTCGCTGAAGGAGGCCACCTCCACCCGCCCGGTCAGATCGCGGCGCAGCAGCAGCTCCGAGAACGCCCCGACGGCGGAGAGGTCGTGGACCTGCACGCGGAGCGGGGCCCGGACCGCGTCCAGGACCTCCTCCAGGAGCGGCACCTGCTGGCCGTCCCCGGCGTCCAGCCCGCGCAGTTCGGCCAGGGTCAGGTCGGCGACGGCTCCGGAGCCGTCTGTGGTTCGGTCGACCTCGGCATCGTGCAGGACGACGAGGGCGCCGTCCTTGCTGAGCCGCAGGTCCAGGGCGACGACGTCCATGCCGGAACGCTCCGCGCGGACGAACGACCGCAAGGTGTTCTCGGGTTCGACACCCATGACCCCGCGGTGACCGATGGTGAGGAAAGTCAAGGTTCTCTCGCTTCCGTCGACGGCGGCTCCCCGCGCGGTCGCGGTGTCCCGGCCGGCCGCGCGTGGTCGAAGACGAATGCTAGTGCGCCGCGCGGCCGATGGGACCGTCGCTGCGGGACGCCCGGGTGCCGGCCGGCCGCTTCCCGCCGGGCGCGGCGGGGCTCGGGCGCCCCGGAGGGGGCCCGTCGTGTCACCCGGGCGTGGGCGCGCCCCCATCGCCTTGACGCTCCGGCCCGGACCCCGGCGCCGGCCCGCCCGGTGCGGGGTCCGCCAGGCCCTCCAGGTCCGCCAAGAGCGCCCGGGCCAGCTCCAGTTCGGCCAGGTGCTGGCGTTCGCTCCAGCGCAGGGCGAGGGTCGGGAACGCCCAGTCCGGCTCGGCGGCCGCGTGCTCCATGGCCTCCCGTACGGCCGCCAGCTCCTCCGTGGTCCGCTCCAGGTGCTCCCCGACCATCGCGCGCAGCCGCTCGGGCTCGGCCAGGTGCCCGAGCCAGACCCGCAGCAGCAGCCCGTGCTTGAGCACCGGGGGGCCGGCCTCGGCGGTGTCGGAGGCCCAGCCGGCCAGCGCCTCGCGCCCGGCGCCGGTGATGGCGTAGCGCCGCTTGGCCCGTACCTCCTCGGGCCCCGAGCGCACGGAGGCCGCGTAGCCGAGTTCCTCCAGGCGGCGCAGTTCGGCGTAGATCTGGCTGATGGCCGGGGACCAGTAGAAGAAGCGCAGGGAGGAGTCGGCCCACTTCTTCAGCTCGTAGCCCGTCCGCTCCCCGGGGAAGGAGAGGAGGCCGAGGACGGCCCACGCGGTCGGTGGAAGGTCTTGCTTCTTCGAGGTCTGACTACTAGTCATATTTCGAATTGAAGTGAGACCGGGCACGGGACGCAACCCTGGAGGCATAAGTGAAGTTCTCCGTCATCTTCGAGGCACAGCTGGCCGACCCGACCGTGGAGCGCGAGCACCAGGTCATCCGTGACTGTGTGGAGCAGGCGGTGCTCGCCGAACAGATGGGATTCGACCGGATCTGGGCCGTCGAGCACCACTCCCTGAAGTGGTACGCCCACATGTCCGCCCCGGAAATCTTTCTGAGCTTCGTCGCGGCCCGGACGAACACCATACGCATCGGACACGGAGTCGTTTGCATGCCCTTCGGCTTCAACCACCCCGTCCGGGTCGCCGAGCGGGCCGCGATGCTCGACCTGCTGTCCGGCGGGCGCGTCGACCTCGGGGCGGGGCGCGGCGGGACCGCGCAGGAGACCTCGCTGTGCGGGGTCGACAAGGACCGCACCACGGCGGAGGTGGAGGAGGCGCTGCGGATCATCGGGAAGGCCTGGCAGGAGGAGGAGCTGGAGTACCACGGGGAACTCATCGACATCGACCCGCACCCGATCCTGCCGCGTCCGAGCCAGACCCCGCACCCGCCGCTGTTCCTCGCGTGCAGCCGGGCCGAGACCCTGGTGCAGGCCGCCGAGCTCGGCATCGGGGCGCTGGTGATGGGATTCGCCGGGCCGGAGTCCGTCGCGGGGATGCGCGCCGTCTACGACGCCGCGATCGCGGGCCGGGACGGCGGCCGCTTCGTCTCCACGGTCGTCAACGACCACTTCGCGGTGCTCTGCCCGACGATCGTGCTCGACGATCCGCGGGAGGCGCACCGGATCGGCGTCCGGGGGCAGCGGTTCTTCGCGCAGTCCATCGGCCACTGGTACGGCGGGGCGGGCGTCCCGGACGAGGCGGTGGTGGCGGGCGCCGACGAGGAGGGGGAGATGCGCAGGGCCGCCGAGCAGGTGGTCGCCCGGCTGCACGAGCTGGACATCCCGGTGCGGCCCACGTCCACGGCCACCTTCAACGCGGACCACGCCTACGGGAGCGCGGACGAGGCGATCGCGTACGTCGAGCGGCTGCGGGAGGCGGGGGCCGACGAGGTCATGTGCCTGATCCAGATGGGGACGGTGCCGCAGGAGGCCTGTATGGAGACCTTGCGGCAGTGGGGCGAGAAGGTCATCCCGCACTTCGCGGACGAGCCGGGCCGCAGCGCGTAGGCGGTACGCCGGTCGGCGTACCGCCATCGCCCCGCCGTGCCATGGCGCGACGGGGCGAAGTGGTCGGCTCCACGCGCGAGGACGGGAAGAATTTCGGTGGACCTGGGGGTGACGCAGGATAATTTCCCGCATCTCCTCTTGAACAGGAGAGCCTCGCATGCTTACGCTGCCCTGACGTGAGGTTCTCCTGTGGAGGAAGTGACATGACGGAAACTCTTGTGCCGGGTATCGGCGGTGCCGTGATAACCGCCGGTGGACGGGTGGTGGACCACCCGGCGTGGCCCGAGCTCAAGGCCGCCGTGGAGGAGATCCGGTCCTGGCAGTCGGCCGACGGCTCCATCGACTTCGAGTCCCAGGGCGCGCACGCCCGCACCGCCGCCCCGACCGTGGTCGAGCGCGTGATCGCGGCCGTCGAGGCGCTGTCGCCGCTGCTGCCGCACGGGCGGACGTACCACCAGGCCCTCGTCGCCGACCTGCGCAAGTGGGCCGACGGCGGCTTCGGAGTGCCGGACTTCCTCGACTCCCTGCTGGCCTTCCACCCGGCGGCCCACCGTGCCGACGGGCTCCAGCACCTCGTGGTCTTCCCGATGTACACCCAGAACGGCAACCCGGACCGCAACCTCGAGGCCGTCGTGCTGAAGATGGTGTGGCCCGAGTGGCTCGCCGAGCTGGAGCGCACCCGGTACGACAACCCGCTCTTCCTCGGCATCACCCTGGAGGACTTCACCCCGGGCTACGACACGCACTCCGCCGTGCTCTTCCCCGAGACCATCGCCGTGCGCGAGGCCCCGGAGCGCTTCACCTGGGGCGGGATCTTCTGCGACCGCGAGGCCGCCCGCTACCGCAAGGTCACCGAGGCCGCCGTCGACATCCTCGGCATCGAGCTGCCCGAGGACATCGCCCGCATGGTCGAGGACCAGGAGCGCTGCGAGAAGGCCTTCGTCCTGTGGGACATGGTCCACGACCGCACCCACAGCCACGGCGACCTGCCCTTCGACCCCTTCATGATCAAGCAGCGCCAGCCGTTCTGGATGTACGGCCTCGAAGAGCTGCGCTGCGACCTCACCGCCTTCAAGGAGGCCGTGAAGCTGGAGTCCGAGGGCAACGAGCACGGCCGTGACGTGCAGTACGCCGTCCTCTTCGACCGGATGTTCCGCTTCCCGGTGTCCGGCGACCGCAACCGCAACTACGACGGCCTCGGCGGCCAGCTCCTCTTCGCGTACCTCCACAAGCACGACGTGGTGCGCTGGACGGACAACAAGCTGAAGATCGACTGGATGCGGGCCCCGCAGGTCACCAACCAGCTGTGCGCCGAGATCGAGGACCTCTACCGGGCCGGGATCGACCGCCCGAAGCTCGTCCACTGGTTCAAGGCCTACGAGCTGGTCGCCACCTACCTCGCCCCGCACCCGGGATCCAAGTGGGCCAAGGGCCCCGACGCCCTGGACCTGACGCAGCCTCCGCGCAAGCTCGTGGACGACGTGCTTCCGGACGAGTTTCCGCTCAGCATGTTCTATGAGGCGCTCGCCAAGAAGCTCAAGGGAGTGATCGCCTCGACGAAGGGCATCACCGCCCCGAAGTCCGACGACGCACCGCGAGTGGCCGCGTGAGCACTCGCCCTCAGGAGGCTGCACCGATGAACGGCTCCGGGAACGGCAACGGAAAGCTCCATGGAGCGGTGGTCGCGGTGGCCGGGGCCGGCGGGCCCGCCGGCCGCGCCACCCTGCTCCGCCTCGCCGAGGCGGGTGCGGTGGTCGTGGCGTCCGACGCGGATCCGGCGCGCCTCGCCGAGGCCGTGGACGCCGCGCGCTACGCCCACGGCGGCGCCACCATCACCGGCGACACCGTGGACCTGCTCGACCTGGCCGCCACCAAGGCCTGGGCCGAGCAGACCGAGAAGGAGTACGGCCGCCTCGACGGCCTCGTCCACCTCGTCGGCGGCTGGCGCGGCAGCACCACCTTCACCGACACCGACCTCGCGGACTGGGACTTCCTGGAGAAGCTCCTCATCCGCACCGTCCAGCACACCTCGCTCGCCTTCCACGACGGACTGCTGCGCAGCGACCGCGGCCGCTACGTCCTGGTGAGCCAGTCCGGTGCGCACAAGCCGGTCGCCAACAACGCCGCGTACAACGCGGGCAAGGCGGCCGCCGAAGCGTGGACCCTGGCGATGGCCGACTCCTTCCGCAAGGCGGGGGGCGAGGACGGCCCGGGGGCCGCGGCTGCGATCCTGGTCATCAAGGCACTGGTGCACGACGCGATGCGCGCCGAGCGTCCCACTGCGAAGTTCGCGGGCTTCACCGACGTCAAGGAGCTGGCCGAGGCCATCGCCGGCGTATGGGAGCGGCCCGCACCCGATGTGAACGGACAGCGTCTGTGGCTCACTCCCCAACCGTGAAGACCGCTGCCGTGAGGACCGCGATCAGGAAGTCCCAGGCGAAGACCGACGCCCGCCGGCACCACGACCCGGCGGTGCGCGGCTTCGCCAGCGACAACTACGCCGGGGTGCACCCGGAGATCCTGGCGGCCGTCGCGCTGGCCAACGGGGGCCACCAGGTCTCCTACGGCGACGACGAGTACACGGAGCACCTGCAGCAGATCTTCCGCGGCCACTTCGGCCCGGACGCGCAGACCTACCCGGTCTTCAACGGCACCGGCGCCAACGTGACGGCCCTGCAGGCCCTCACCGACCGCTGGGGCGCGGTGATCTGCGCCGAGTCGGCGCACATCAACGTCGACGAGGGCGGTGCGCCCGAGCGGATGGCCGGGCTCAAGCTGCTCACCGTCCCCACCCCGGACGGCAAGCTCACCCCCGAGCTCATCGACCGGCAGGCCTGGGGCTGGGAGGACGAGCACCGCGCGATGCCGCAGGTCGTCTCGATCACCCAGAACACCGAGCTCGGCACGGTCTACACCGCGGACGAGATCCGGGCGATCTGCGAGCACGCGCACGGCAAGGGCATGAAGGTGCACCTCGACGGCGCCCGGATATCCAACGCCGCGGCCTCGCTCGACGTGCCGCTGCGCACCTTCACGAACGCGGTCGGTGTGGACGTGCTGTCCTACGGCGGCACCAAGAACGGGATGATGGCCGGCGAGGCCGTCGTCGTGCTGAACCCGGACTCCGTCCGGCAGATGAAGCACATCCGCAAGATGTCCATGCAGCTCGCCTCCAAGATGCGCTTCGTGTCGGTGCAGCTCGAAGCGCTCCTCGCGAAGGACCTGTGGCTGCGCAACGCCCGCCACGCCAACGCGATGGCGCGTCGGCTGGAAGCCGGGGTGCGCGCGACCGACGGGGTGGAGATCCTCTACCCGGTGCAGGCGAACGCGGTGTTCGCGCGGCTGCCGCACGAGGTCACGCGGCGGCTGCAGGAGCGCTACCGCTTCTACTTCTGGGACGAGATCGCGGGCGACGTCCGGTGGATGTGCAGCTTCGACACCCAGGAGGAGGACGTGGACGGCTTCCTCCAGGCCCTCAAGGAAGAGCTGGCCCGCTAGGCCGTCTCATTCGAGCGCAAAAATCTATAGGCATGCAGAGCTCTGCATGAGTATGCTCCTGGATCATGGAATTGATCCAGGAGCATACTGACCTTGCCGTCTACTTGGCGGCCGACGAAGCGGTCGATCACGGGCATCCGCTGGTACAAGAGACCGCCGACGCCCTGTGGACGGCCACGGGCGATGCATATTCATACGCCAAGACGGCCTTCGAGTTCGTCCGCGACACCATCCCGCACTCCGCCGACTCCGGAGATGACCGGGTCGCGTGGCGCGCCTCCGACGTCATCGGCACGCGCAACGGCATCTGCTACGCCAAAGCCCACGCGCTGACCGCCCTGCTGCGCGCCCGGGGCATCCCGGCCGGCCTCTGCTACCAGCTCCTCGGCGACGACGACGGGTCGAACCTGGCCATCCACGGGCTCGTCGCGCTGCGCCTGCCCGGCAGTGCCGACTGGGCCCGGGTGGACCCGCGGGGCAACAAGCCCGGTGTGGACGCCCAGTTCACCCTCGACCGCGAACAGCTGGCCTTCCCGGTCCGCCCGGAGCTCGGCGAGATCGACTACCCGGAGCTGTACGCGGCTGCGCACCCGGCCACGCTCAAGGCGCTCCAGGAGTCCGCGGACCGGCCGGAGCTGTGGCGGAACCTGCCGACGGCGCTGTAGCGGTCGGGGCGGTGGTCGTCACCCCGGTATCCGCCCCGGCCTTCCCGGTCCGTACGGGGCCGCGCGCTGCCACCAGCGCGTGCAGCAGCGCGGCGGCCAGCTGCAGGGCCGCGATCGCCAGCAGCAGCGTCCAGGGCGGTGCCTTCGCGGCGAGCCCCACGAGGGCGGCGCCGACCGCCGCGGCCGTCAGCTTGAGCCCCGCGCCGAGGGTGAACACCTGGGTCCGCGCCCCGGCGGGCGCGTAGTCCGAGCGGATCCGCAAGGTGGCCGTCAGCAGCGGCCCGTCGCACACCCCGGCGGCCGCGAACGCCGCGGCCGTGAGGGTCAGGGACGGGGCGAACGCGGCCGCCGTCAGTGCCACCCCGGTCGCCGCCATGGCCCAGCGGGCCAGCCGGCCGGGCGGTACGGCCGTGATCCGGCCCAGCGTCAGGGAGCCGGTCAGGGCGCCCAGGGCGAACGCCGTCATCAGCACCCCGCCGCCGCCCGGGCTGCCGAGCGAGGCGGCCAGCAGGACCGGGGTGGTGGTGAGCGCCCCGAGGCCCACGAAGGCCAGGGTCGTGGCCGAGGGGACGGCCCGCAGCTCCCGCACCCGCCACAGGGCGGCCAGGCCCGCGCCCAGGCCCGCCCGGGGCGCACCGGCGCCGGGGCCCGGGTTCCCGTACGGAAGGGTCGCCGCGGGCACCGCCGCCAGGACGCCGGAAGCCGCCAGGAGCGCCATCGCGGGTCCGGCCGAGCCGAAGCCCGCGACCAGGCTCACGGCCGCCGGGGCGGTGACCGCGGCGCCGTTGTAGGGCGAGGCGTCCCAGCCGTACGCCCGGTCGCGCGCGGGACCGGCCGGCACCAGCCCCGCCACCAGGCTCGACAGCCCGCCCGTCACCATCGGCCCGCAGGTGCCGCCGAGCACTGCCACGGCGAGCACCACGGGCGTCGGCGCCCGCCCGAGCAGCACGGCCAGGCCCGCCACGGCCGTGGTGAACCCCGCCAGGGCGCCCACGTGGAAGAGCCGGGGCCGGCGCGACCGGGCCGCGGCGGCGCCCGCGAGCGGAGCCGCCAGCACGTGCGGAGCCAGCCAGGCGGTCAGCACGAACGCACCGTGCGCCGCGCTCCCGGTGCGCTGCAGGGCGAGCAGCACCACCGCCATGCCCATCCCCTCGGAGGCGAACCGCGCGGCCAGCGCGGCGGCCAGGTACCGTCCGAGCCCCCGCATCCCGGGCTCCTTTCGCCGTGTAACGTGATGGAGAAGCAAGACGTTACGTCATTCGGGTGTAGGGCGAAAGGATCGGGCATGGCTGATTCCGGGTCGGGATTCCAGGCGGCCCGGCGGCTGGTCGATCTCGCCGAAGCGGTCCGCGTCGCGCCGGAACTTCCCCGCGCCGAGCTCGCGTCGCTGCTCGAACGGCACGGGGAGCACCCCGGAGACCTCACCGGGCAGGCGTTCACCGAGGAGGACGCGGCCGCGCTGCGCGCCGCCGCCCGGCGGATGGGAGAGGTGCTCGGGGAGGGTGACGAGGACCGCGCGGTACGGGCCCTCAACGCGCTGTTCGAGGAGTACGGCACCCGCCCCCGCCTCACCCGGCACGACGGCCACCCCTGGCACCTGCACGTGGACCGGGGGGAGCAGGCCGGCTGGGACGGCTGGTTCCTGGCCTCGGGCGCGCTGGTGCTGGCCGGACTGCTCAGCGAGTACGGACGGGTCGCCTGGGGCGCCTGCGCCGCCGAGGGCTGCGGCGGCTACTTCCTCGGCACCGGGCCCGGCAGTGCCCGCCGCTTCTGCTCCTCCACGTGCGCCACGCGGGCCCGGGTCGCCGCGCACCGGCGCCGCAAGCGCGCGGAGCAGGCCGGGCGGGCCGATCGGTCTTAGCCGAGCGGGCCCGGGGGTGGTGTGACGGGTCCGGAGCACTGCACGTGCAGTGCATATGCGGTGGTCATAGCAGCGGTCCGTGGATGCCGAACGCACCGGCGCGCCACCGCACCGCTCACCCCGCACCGCTCACCCCGCACCGCTCACCCCGCACCGCTCACCCCGCACCGCTCACCCCGTGCCGCGCACCCCGCACGACTCGCCTCGTGCCGCTCGGCACGGCCCCGCGTCCACACCGTCAGGGATCCGCCCATGCGCCAGAACCCGGAGCGCCGCGCCGCGCTGCTCGACGCCGCCATCGAAGTCCTCGCCCGCGAGGGCTCCCGGGGGCTGACCCTGCGCGCGGTGGACGCGGAGGCCGGGGTCCCGACCGGCACCTCCTCCAACTACTTCGCCAACCGGGCCCAGCTGCTCGTGCAGATCCTGCACCGCACCCGGGTGCGGCTGACCCCCGGCCCCGAGGACCTGGCCGGCCCCTTCGACACGAAGGTGCTCCTCCTGCGGCTCCTCGAGCGCATGCGCCGCGAGCGCAGCGTCCACACCGCGATGCTGGAACTGCGGCTCGAAGCCACCCGGCGGCCCGAGCTCCAGAGCGAGCTGGCCGGATTCCAGGGCGCCGAGCTGGAGGCGAACATCGCCTGGCACCTGGAGGCCGGTCTGCCGGGGGACCGGCAGGGAGTGGTCCTGATGTACCTGGCCATGCTCGGCCTGATCGTGGACGACCTGACCGCGCCCGGGCTGCTGGATCCCCATCCGGTGGAGGGGCTCATCGAAGCGATGGTCGAGCGCCTCCTCCCGGAGCGCCCCGCCGACTGACTATCGTGCCCGTGGGGGAGCACCGGCACGAAGCGCGGGAGGGCACCGTGGAGATGACGGACATCACCGGCAGCGGCGGGAACGCGGGCGGTGGCACGGGCGGCGACGCCGGGATCCAGTGGCTGGCGGACTGGGACGCCTGGTACGTCAGCCTGACCTTCGCCCGGGGCATCGGCCCCGAGGAGCTGGCGTCACGGCTGGGCGCGCTGCCCGGCCTCCACCCGGGGCCGCTGGGCGCCATCGACGCGTGGAGCATGGTCACCGAGACCGTGGACGGCGACGGGGTGGCGCGGGTCGGCAGCTGGGGCGGCTGGTCCTTCGCCGTGGAGCACGGCATGCCGGCCGGGGCGCAGCGCCTCGCCGAGATCTCCCTCGGCGGCGTCGAGGCGGTTCACCTCGACCCGCAGCCGGACCATCCGCCCAAGCAGTTCGCGTACGCCCGCGACGGCGAGCTGGTCTGCTGCTTCGGGCTGGGGGAGGAGTTCTGGCGCGGCGGGCACCGGCCCGACTTCCTCCTGCCGGAGCTGGTCGCGGCCAAGATCCTCACCCCGGACGGCTGCTACGCCCGCCCCGAGGAGGAGCCGTCCGGGGAGCGCGACCGCCTCACCCTCTCCGTCCTGGAGCACCGGTTCGCCCTGTCCCTCCCGCGCCGCCTCGTCGAGGAGACCCCGCTCCCGGCCTTCGTGACCTGCACGCAGTAGGGCCCGGCTCCACGGCAGTTGTTGATCTTATGCTCAGGTTTACGCGCGTCCGCTGGTTTTGCGGCCGGTGAGGGACTTTGATGGGATTGCCAGGCCTCGTACCGGAGCAGGGGGACCACTCATGGGCACCGACCGCAGCCAGAAGGACAGTTCGGACAGCAGTACCGCAACCGCCGCCGCACCCACCCTCATCGGTTCCGTGCAGCGGGCGCTGCGCCTCGTGGAGGCGATGAACGCGGAGGGCGGTGCGACCGCCAAGCGGCTCGCGCGCGTCACCGGCATTCCGCTGCCCACCGTCTACCACCTGCTGCGCACCCTCAGCCACGAGGGCTACGTACGGCGCGAGGGCGGCACTTTCCGGCTCGCGGACGATCTGCCGCTGCCGCTCGCCTCGTGAATTGGGGGGCGGTGCGGCCCGTGTGGGGCGGGTGATTTACCGGCAATGATCAAATTCCGATGGGTTCCGGCCAAGCTGTCACGTGCTACCGCGCATGTTCCAGCGGAAAATGCCAGAACCCCCTTCCGCACTGTGGAAGTTGAGTAAGTTCCCTCCTGTCGCGCCGTACGACCGTGCACCACGTACGGTCCGGCCGGGAGGGGAGCCCGCGTGCCCGGGATCGACGAATGCCTGCTCGAAGCCATGGCCCTGCCTGGTGCGAGGGGGGCCGCGCTGGTCGACTGGAGCAGCGGACTGGCCCTCGGCACCGCAGGGGACTCACCGGTGGGGGACCACGAGACCACCGCCGCCGAGACCGCCGAGCTGGCGAGGGCGGCCGCCGAGTACGAGTCCTTCGCCCTGGCGGAACCCGGCGCGGGCGAGGCCGCCGGACCGCCCGTCGAGGACCTGATCGTCACCACCCGGACCGGCTACCACGTGCTCCGCTTCGTCGAGACCAGCTTCGACAGCAGCGTCTTCCTGCACCTGTGGCTCGACCGGGCCGAAGGCAACCTCGCCCTCGCCCGGCACAGACTCAGGGCCCTGGCCGAGGGGCTGGTGCTCAAGTGAACGCCACGGTTGCCGTCTCGCCCCTGCTCACCCGGCTCGCCGCGGAGCGCGCCACCGGCGCACTGCTGCGCGAGCGCGGCACCCTCTTCCTGGAGGACGGCCGCGTCGTCCACGCCGAGAGCCCGGCCACCCCCGGGCTCGACGTCCTGCTCACCACCGGCGGCGGCCTCACCCCCGAGCGCTGGACCGACGCCGTCAACCAGGCCGGCGCCCGCCGCCAGGTCGCCCGCTTCCTCGTCGACAGCGGCGGCATGGCCGGCGGAGAGCTGGAGATCTGCCACCTCGCCGCGATATTCGACGCCGCCTTCTTCGCCCTCTCCCCGGGCAGCGGCCCCTCCCGCTTCCGCCGCGGCGCCACGCACTGGATCGGCTCCGTCCGCTCCGTTCCGGCCGCCGCCGTCGAGCGGGAGACCCGGCGCCGCCGGGAGCTGCTCGACGCGGTCTGGCCCTACCCGCTGCTGGACACCTCCCCGGTCGTGCCCCGGGCCGCCGCCCCCGGCCAGACCGTCACCGCCCGGCAGCGGATCCTGCTGGACCGGGCGGACGGCGTACGGACACCGGCGGACCTGGCCTGGGTGCTGGGCCGGCCGGCCTTCCACACCCTGCTCGACGTACGGCGCCTGGCGGCGGCCGGACTGGTCGAGACCCCGTACGCGTCGGCGGCCCCGGCCGCCGCTCCCGAAACACCCCTGCCCGACTGGATGACGCAGGCGCAGTCCCCGGACGTGGCGTTGCTGCGCCGGTTACGCGACGCACTGGAGGCAAGCCTGTGAGGCTCCCGCTGCGACCGGCCCAGCGCGGCGACCGCTCCGAGCGGAGGCAGCCCGAAGGGAGGAAGGCCGACATGAGCACGGTGCCCGCCGAAGCGGAGGCCGAGATACTCGCCGAGCTGGCGCGGCTGCGGGCCCGCGTCCCCCAGCTCACCGGCGCCCTCGCCGCCAGCGCCGACGGCCTGGTCCTGGCCCACGACAGCGCCGCCACCGAAGCCGAGTCCGTCGCCGCGCTGACGGCGGCCGCCCTCGGGGTGGCCCAGCGGCTCAGCGACTGCACCGGCCAGGGCGCCTTCCGCGAGCTCCTCGTGCGCGGCGAGGACGGCTACGTCGCCACCTACGCGGCGGGCGAGGCCGCGGTCCTGACCCTGATCGCCGAGCCGCGCGTCAACGTCGGCCGGCTCCACCTCGAAGCCCGGCGCTCCAGCCTGCGCATAGCGGAGCTGATCGACCGCAGCCTCGGCCGACGGGGCCTCGGCACCATCACGTAGCCGGGCCGCGTACGTCCGCCGCGAACGTGGCGTCCGATACGTACGCCACGTACGCACCGACCGAAATCCACGACACCCGACACGACACCCGAACGAAAGAGGAGACACCCATGGCCACTGTGGAAGCCGCACTCAAGGAAGCCGCCACCACCATCGACGGCGTGCTCGGCGTCGCCCTGGTCGACTACGGCAGCGGCATGGCGCTGGGCACCGTCGGCGGCGGCAAGGACCTCGACCTCGCGGTCGCCGCCGCGGGCAACACCGACGTGGTGCGCTCCAAGGTGCGCACCATGGAGCTGCTCGGGCTGAAGGACGAGATCGAGGACATCCTCATCACCCTCGGAACGCAGTACCACCTGATCCGGCTCATGAGGGGCCGGGGCTCCTCGGGCCTCTTCCTCTACCTGGCGCTCGACAAGGGGCGCGCGAACCTCGCGATGGCCCGGCACCAGCTGAAGAAGATCGAGACGGAACTGGAAGTGTGACCCCCGATGACGGCGAGGTGGCGGACGGCTGAACTCATTGCCGTCCGCCCCGGCGGCTTCTTCCATATGTCCGATACGACCGGATTTTATCATCTCGTTACAGAGTAGGATGCTGTAATCAGCTGATCATCACAATGTAAATACGCTGGAGAATTCGCCACCCATGCCCCCGCGCCTGAGTATCGTCGTCCCCGTCTACAACGTCGAGCTCTATCTCGACGAATGCCTGGAGTCCATCGCAGCGCAGACATTCGACGACTTCGAAGTAGTGCTCGTCGACGACGGTTCCACCGACGGCAGCGCGGCATTGGCCCAGGCGTTCGTCGACCGCGACGACCGCTTCCGGCTGGTCCTCCAGAAGAACGCGGGCCTCGGGGCCGCCCGCAACGTCGGCGCCCGCCACATCACCCCGGGCACCGAGTACCTGGCCTTCGTCGACAGCGACGACACCATGCCCACGTACGCGTACCAGAAGCTGATCGACGCCCTCGACGAGACCGGCTCCGACTTCGCCGCCGGCAACGTCAAGCGCTTCCGCTCCGTCGGCATGTCGCAGTCCTGGGGCCACCGCGCCGCGTTCGCCACGACCAAGCTGAAGACCCACATCTCCAAGTTCCCGGCGCTGGTCACCGACCGCACCGCGTGGAACAAGGTCTACCGGCGCACCTTCTGGGACGAGCACGGCTTCCAGTACCCGGAGGGCATCCTCTACGAAGACGCCCCCGTCAGCATCCCCGCGCACTACTTCGCCTCCAGCGTCGACATCATCGCCGACTGCGTCTACCACTGGCGCGTGCGCGAGACCGGCGAGCGGTCCATCACCCAGCGCTCCACCGACCCCGTCTCCGTCATCGACCGGGTGGCCTCCGTACGCCTGGTCCGCGAGGCGCTGGCGGCCAAGCAGGGCGCCACGTACGAGCGCTACCTGCGCGACTACGACCGCAACGTGCTGAGCGAGGAACTCCCGCTCATCTACAAGTACGTCGCCGAGGCCGGCCCCGACTTCCGCGCGGCCTTCACCAAGGAGGTCGGCGGTCTCGTCCGCGAGATCGGCACCGCACCCTGGTCCGACCTCACCGTCGCCGACCGGCTCAAGGCCTACCTCGCGGGGGAGGGCCGGATCGAGGAGTTCATCGAGCTCCTCCGCCACCAGCGCGACTTCACCTACAGCGTGCCCGCCAAGGGACTGGCCCGCCCGCAGGCGGACTACCCCTTCCTCAAGGCGCCCGTACCCGCCAAGGTCCTCACCCTCGGACCGCGCGAGCGCCGCGTCGTCAGCCGCCTGGAGCAGGCCCTCTGGACCGACGGCAAGCTGCTGCTGCGCGGCTACGCGCTGCCCGGACACCTGGGCGCCGAGAGCCGCCTCGGCTCGCGCAAGGTGCTGATCTTCCGCGAGAGCGGCAAGCGCCGCCGCACCGTCGTCGGCACCCGCACGGTCGCCTCCCCGATGGCCACCGTCAACGCCCCGCACCTCGCCCTGCGCCACGCCGACTGGGCCGGCTTCACCGCCGTCGTCGACCCCACGGTCTTCCAGACCGGCGGCAAGTGGAACGAGGGCATATGGAGCACCTCCGTGGCCGTCACCGGCGCCGGCGGCCTGCACCGCGCCCGGCTCCGCGGCGGTGAGCACGACAGCGGGCAGAACCCGCCCGCGCACTGGGTCGCCCCGGACGTGCGCGTCGTGCCGAACACCAACGGCGCCCTGACCATCCAGGTCGAGATCGTCCGCGCCCGGGCCCTGGACGTCCGCCCGGCCGGCGACGACGCCGTCGAGCTGGCGGGCGAGCTCGCCGCCGAGATCGGCGCCGGCGCCACCCTGCGCGCGGAGCACGTCTCCACGGGAACCGTGCTCACCTTCCCGCTGGAGACCGCCGCCGCCTCCGGCGGCCGGATCCCCTTCACCGCGCGCGTCCCGCTGGCCGACCTGGCCGCCGTCCCGGACGCCCCGTGCGAGCCCGGCGAGTGGACCCCCGAGCCGTGGAGCCTGTCCGTGACCGGCGCCGACGGCACCGACCACCGCCTCGCGCACGACGAGCGCGCCGGGTTCGCCGGCCTGGTCGTCCCGCTGCCCGGCGACGCCGGCCGCACCCTGTTCGCCAAGCGCGGCAACACCGGACACCTCACCCTCTCCGCGCAGCCCTCCCCGCCGCTCGTCGACACCGTCGAGGTCGAGGACGGCACCCTGACGCTCCGGGGCCGGTTCGTCGCCCCCACCGACGAGCCGCACGAGCTGGTCCTGCACGACTCCTACGGAGCCGAGTACAGCTACCCGGTCACCCGCGACGGCGACCGCTTCGAGGCCACCTTCGAGCCCGTCCTCCCCGAGGAGTACGCCGGCCTCACCCCGCTGCCGATGGGCCGCTGGTGGCCCACGATGCGCCCGGTCTCCCAGGGCGGGGTCACGGCCGGCCTGCTCGGCGTCGACCGCGGCGCCCCGCTGCAGTTCGCCCCCACCGCCCTGCACTCCGGACCGCACGCCATCACGGCGCGGGGCCGCCGGATGCGGGTCGAGGCCCGCTTCTACGACCGCCTGGCACTGATCGCCGACCCGCTGATCAGCCCGCACGACCGCTCGCGCTACGCGCAGCGGGTCGCGCGCGACGTGACGTACCCGGCGCAGAGCGCCCTTCCGGTCAAGGACCTCGTGGTCTACGACTCCTTCCGCGGCCTCGGCGCCGGCGACTCGCCCCGCGCCATCCACGAGGAGCTGGTGCGCCGCGGCGAGAAGCTGGACCACGTCTGGCTGGTGCGCGACGGCCACACCGAGGTCCCGGCGACCGCCCGCGCGGTCCAGTACGACAGCCTCGAATCGTGGGACGTGCTCGCGCGGGCCCGCTACTACGTGGTCAACGACAGCGTTCCGCTCGCCTTCCGGCGCCGCCCCGGCCAGACGGTCGTGCAGACGTGGCACGGTACGCCGCTGAAGCAGATCGGCCACGACTTCATGCACGACTACTACACCAGCCCCGAGGTGCTGGAGGCGCTGGAGCACGACAGCGCCCAGTGGTCGCTGCTCGCCTCCCCGGGTTCGTACGCCACGCCGGTCCTCAAGCGGGCGCTCGGCTACGAGGGCGAGGTCATCGAGTCCGGCAGCCCGCGCACCGACGCGCTGCTGCGGCCCGACCCCGAGCGGATCGCGGAGATCCGCTCGCGCCTCGGCCTGCCGGAGGGCAAGAAGGTCGTCCTGTACATGCCCACCTGGCGGGAGAACCGCCTGGGCTGGTCGGTCACCTCCGGCTACCGGCTCGACCTGCGGATCGACCTCGACGCAGCCCGCCGCGAGCTCGGCGAGGACCACGTCCTGCTCGTCCGCGGCCACCACAAGGTCACCGAGCAGGTCCGCGACGGCGTCCGCGACGGCTTCGTCAAGGACGTGTCGCGCTGGCCCGACCCGACCGACCTGCTGCTCGTCGCCGACGTCCTGATCTCGGACTACTCCTCCGCGATCTTCGACTTCGTGCACACCGACCGGCCGATCCTGCTCTTCACGTACGACCTCGAGCACTACCGGGACACGCTGCGCGGATTCACCTTCGACCTGGAGAAGAAGGCCCCGGGCCCGCTGCTCGCGGACTCGGCGAGCCTGATCGAGGCCGTGCGGAACGCGGACGCGCTGGGCGAGGAGTACGCGCGGGCGCGGACGCAGTTCCGCGAGGAGTTCTGCGACCTGGACGACGGCCACGCCGCCGAGCGCATCGTCGACCGCATGCTCGGGGCGTAGCCCACAGGAGTGCGATCCGCGACGGACGCGGACAGGTCCCGGCCCCGCCGATGAGTTTCGGGGCCGGGACCGGTCTGTATGTACGGGACGGTGTCCCGCACGTACGTACGCACGCACTCCGGAGGCAGTCATGGCGAACAACGGTTTCACCACGTGTCTGTGGTTCGACGGTCAGGCGGAGGCCGCCGCCGACTACTACCTGTCGGTCTTCAAGGACGGCAAGGTGGGCCGCGTCGGCCGCTACACCGAGGCGGGCCCCGGCCCGGAGGGCGAGGTGCTGGTCGTCGAGTTCGAGGTCAACGGACAGAAGTTCGTCGGCCTCAACGGCGGCCCGCAGTTCCCCTTCACCGAGGCCGTCTCCTTCCAGATCCACTGCGCCGACGAGGCGGAGGCGGACTACTACTACGCCGCGCTGACGGGTGACGGCGGCCAGGAATCCGCCTGCGGCTGGGTCAAGGACAAGTTCGGGCTGTCCTGGCAGGTCATCCCGCCGGGCGCCATCGACCTGATCAGCGACCCGGACGCCAAGCGCGCCGCCCGGGCCACCGCCGCCATGCTGCGGATGAAGAAGCTGGACGTGGCGGAGATGAGGCGCGCGGCGGACGCGGGATAGCGGGCCGGCGGACCCCGCCGACCCCGCTTTCCCCGCCGACCCGGCCGACCGAGCCGACCTCTGTCAGGACGCGCCGATCCGGGCCAGGAGCGCCGGCAGGGCCGTGCCGATCGGCTCGCGGATCACCTCGTCCGCGAGGGGGTCGTACGGGGTCTCCTGCGCGTTCACGATGATCAGACGGGCCCCGGCCTCCGCCGCCATCCCGGCCAGCGAGGCCGCGGGCTGCACCTGGAGCGTGGACCCGACGGCCACGAAGACCTGGCACCCCTTGGCGACGGCGACGGCCCGTGCCAGCACCTCGGGGTCCAGCCCCTGGCCGAACATCACGGTCGCCGCCTTGAGGATCCCGCCGCACGCGAGGCAGGCGGGATCCGGCTCGCCGGCGGCGACCCGGGCCAGCGCCCCGTCCATCTCCGACCGGGCCCGGCAGGCCGTACAGACCACGGCCCGCGCCGTTCCGTGCAGCTCGAACACCTTGCGCGCGGGCATCCCCGCGAGCTGGTGCAGCCCGTCCACGTTCTGCGTGAGCACCCGGACCGGGGTCCCGCCGCGCTCCAGCGCGGCCACGGCGAGGTGCGCGGCGTTCGGCCGCGCCCCCAGGGCCCCGATCTCGGCCCGCATCAGCCAGGACCGGCGCCGGATCTCGGGATCGGACATGTAGTACTCGTAGGTCACGAGCTTCTCGGCGTCCGGCTCCCGCCGCCACAGCCCCTGCGGCCCCCGATAGTCGGGGATCCCCGAATCGGTGGACATCCCGGCCCCACTGAACACTGCGACGAGCGGCTTTCCCATGCGCCGACCTTAAGGACCGGGCCCGCTCCGCCGCGATCGAATTGATCCGTGCCGACGGCGCCTCTGGTACAACACCGGACATGACGGGACCGACTGCATTCGAGATCAACGGCGCGAGCGCCGCCGACATGGCGATGATCCGGGACTGGGCCGACGAGGAGGGCTGGAACCCGGGGGACTCCGACCGGTTCGCGTTCGCCGTCGCCGATCCGGACGGCTTCCTCGTCGGCCGGCTCGGCGGGGAGCCCGTGGCCTGCGTGTCGGCCGTGCGCTACGGCGCGGGCTTCGGCTTCCTCGGCTTCTACATCGCGCGCCCGGCCGTGCGCGGCCGGGGCTACGGCATCCGGATGTGGCAGGCCGCCATGGAGCGGCTCGACGGGCGGCTCGTCGGGCTGGACGGGGTGGTAGAACAGCAGGACAACTACCGCAAGTCCGGTTTCCGGGCCGCCTGGAACAACGTCCGCCACGAGGGGGTGCCGCACGCCGCGGCCCCGGGCTCGCAGGACGGGCCGGAGCCCGGCGTGGAGATCGTGGACGCGGCCGGCCTGCCCTTCGGGCAACTCGCCGCCTACGACCGGCGGTTCTTCCCCGCTCCGCGCGATGCCTTCCTCGCCGCCTGGGTCGGGCTGCCGGGCCGCACCGCCCTCGCCGCCGTCCGGGACGGCCGGATCGAGGGGCTCGGCGTCGTCCGGCCCTGCAGCGGCGCCTCGCGCGTCGGCCCGCTCTACGCCGCCACCCCGGCCGTCGCCGCGTCCCTGCTGCTCGGGCTCGCGGAGCACTCCCCGGACGGCGCGGTCGCCGTCGACGTGCCGGACGCCCACCCGCGCGCCGCCGCCCTGCTGGCCGGCATGGGCCTGTCCCCGACCTTCGAGACCGCCCGGATGTACACGGGTCGGGAGCCGGACGTGGACCTGGCCGGCCTGTACGGAGTCACCAGCCTGGAGCTGGGCTGACCGGAACGGCCGGGCCGACCGGGCTCCACCCGGGCTGACCGGGCCGCCGCGCGACCGGCCCGGCGCCGGGGAGGGCGCCGGGCCGGTGTTCCGGGGGGCGGACCGGGACCCGGTACGGACGGCGGTCGCACGACGCCGCCGGGCGGGGGCCGGTCCTTCGGGGCGGGCCCGCTCAGTGGCCGAACAGCACGCCGACGCTGTTGCGCAGCCCGCAGTGGTTGGCGTACGTGTACGAGTAGCTCAGGCGCCGGCCCTGCCACACCCCGTCGGCCGTCACGGTGACCGGGTCCCACTCCCGGGTACACGCCGCGTCCGAGCGGGGCTCGGCCAGCGCGTCCAACTCGGTCCCGTTGGCCCGTAATTCGGCGCAGGCCGCCGCCGGAGCCGGGTGCGTTCCGCCGGGCCGGGGGGCGCAGACGAGGGTGACCGCGCGCAGCACCGTACCGCTCGCGGCGTCGTCCCCGTCCGTGACGCTCAGCACGAGCGCGGACGGTGCGTACAGGCCTTCCGTGCCGGCCGGTGCGGCATCGGCCCGGCCGGCCGCGCCGGACACGGCCAGCACGCTGAGGGCGGCCAGCCCCGCGGCGGCCAGCGAAAGACCTGCGGGACCCCTGGTGATGGATCGCATGGCGAACACTCCTCGCGTCGTTGCGTCGGATAACGGACGCGAGTCTTGCCCATGCCGAACCGGAACGCCCGTTCGCACCTCTACTTCTCGTCACCGAACGCACACGCATGACCGCAGACCGCAGCGGTGCCCGGCGGCTGACCTGTGGGGGAGCACTCCGCGGAATCGGCTGAACACACCCGGTTTCAGCTCGCCGCAGCGCGCGGGGCGAACTGGTCGAGGAGGCGGGTGCGGGTCTGGTGCAGCCGCAGCGCGAGCACCCGGCCGACCCAGTGTCCGACGGCGGACCCGAAGGCCGGGTCGGCGTCCATGAGCATCCGCACGGTCGTGGCGTCGAACTCGTAGGCGCGGACCGGGGTCATCGCCTCGGCGCCCAGCTGCCACACGTACGGCGGGAACAGCCATGACCAGCCGACCAGCTCGCCGGGGCCCAGGCTCTCTATGGGCGCGGGGCGGCGGCCGGGCATCGGGACCTCAAGGATCACCGTGCCGGAGCGCACGATCCAGAAGGATTCCGCCCGGTTGCCCTCGTCGAAGATCCGCGCACCCTCGCGGAAATTGACCTCACGGGCGTGGGACATCAGGCGCCCACGATGGTCGGTGGACAGGACGGCAGCGATCCGGATGGGGGAAGGTGTGCTCACGACGGCCTCCGATCGGGACCCCCCACACCCCAGTGTCGCCGACACCCGAACCTTTCCGGGTCACGGTGTGGGAAGGATCGGCCGATTCCGGGCGGAACAAACCCCTCCGGCCGGTACGGGGCGGTACTGGCGGAGGTCGGGGCGCCCCGGACCGGTGTGCGTCAGTCCTCCGCGTTGGCCTCCAGGCAGGCCAGCTCCATCGCGTCGAGCACCGCCTCGTGGCTGCGCCGGCTCAGCTCGGAGACGTTCTCGATCTGCGCCGTCGCCCAGGACGCCAGGGTCATCACGAGCACGCGCAGTCCGTCGGTGCCGAACTCGGCGAGGATCGCGTCGGCGGTGAGCATCGCCTCCTCGGGGACCCGCTCGGGCGGCTCGAGGCCGGTGAGGCCGCGCAGCAGGGTCAAGGTGCGGCGGGATATCTCCGGCGTCATCCCCGCCAGCCGCAGGTCTTCTTCGTCGTCCATCGCGCCCCCACCCTCCGGTCCGTGCCCGTGCCCGCACGCCGTCTCCGTGCCCGCTCCCACAGGCACCGTAGAGGCGCGCGGCCCCGGGCGGGGCGGCAATCGGCAGAACCGGCGCGATCCGGCGGGGCGGGCCACGCGTCCCGCACCCCGGGGCGCGCCCCCGCGCCCCCGCCTCCGCTTCCGGTGCAGTTTCGCATCCGATACGCCAAGTGTGATGAACGGATCGGCGATTCCCCTTAGGGTGCGCCCGTAGTCACGGCCGCGGACGGCTGTACGCCTGTTCTCGGCCACACCGCGATCCGTGCGCGGCCCCGCGCAGTACGAGCGCGGTGGGCGCGCACCGAACTGGGGGGTTCATGCGCAGATCAAGAGGGCTGGTGGCGGCCGCTCTCGCCCTGTCCCTGGCCGGCACCGGCGCCGCCGTCGGCCTCGGCCTCACCGGGGAGGCCGCCGCCGTCACCCCGCCGGTGGCCTTCACCGCGGACGCGCTGCCCACGTGGCAGGCCAACGGGGTCGTGTGGGCCCTCGCGGAGGCGGGCGGCCAGGTCTTCGTCGGCGGCACCTTCTCCGCCCTCCGCCCGCCGGAAGGCGGAGGCGGCAGCGAACGGCCGGCGGTGAACTTCGCGGCGCTCGACGCCGCGACCGGCGCCCCGGGCTCCTGCGAACTGTCCTTCACCGTGGGCACCGGCACGGCGACCGTCCGCGCGCTGGTCCTCTCCCCGGACAAGAAGACCCTTTACGCGGGCGGCTACTTCGGGGCCGTCAACGGAACCCCCGTCTCCAGCCTCGCCGCCGTCGACGTGGACACCTGCACGGTCAAGACCGGCTTCCGTCCGGCCTTCGCCGCCACCGTACGGGCCCTCGCGGTCACCGGGGACACCGTCTACGCCGGCGGCGACTTCCTCACCGTCTCCGGCCGGCAGCGCGAGCGCTTCGCCGCCGTGGACGCGACCGACGGCACGCTGAGGCCCTTCACCGCCAACGCCGACGAGCCGGGCCGCGCCGTAGAGGTCACCCCGGACGGCGCGCACGTCCTGCTCGGCGGGGACTTCTTCACCGTGGGCGGGGTCAACACCCACGCCCTGGCCGTCGTCGACGCGACGAGCGGCGCCCTGACCAAGGCCTACCCGGGATTCATCGAGACCAACTCGGTGGTCAAGGACATCGCCACCGACGCGACCGGCTTCTACACCGCGAACGAGGGCACGGGCGGCGGCGTCTTCGACGGCCGGATCGCCCTCGACCTCGCAGGCTTCGGCCAGCGCTGGCGCGACACCTGCCTCGGCGCGACGCAGGCCGTCCTCCCGTACCAGAACGTGCTCTACAGCGCCTCGCACGCGCACGACTGCTCCAGCGTCGGCGAGTTCCCCGACGGGCAGCGCCACCACCTGCTGGCCCAGCCGACCACGAGCGTCGGCAAACTGGGCTGGGCTCCCGACACCAACGACGGGATCGCGGAGAGCATCGGCCCGCGCGTGATGGCGGTCGGCGCCAAGGCGGGCGTCCAATACCTCTGGGTCGGCGGGGAGTTCACCACCGTCAACGGAGCGGCGCAGCAGAGCCTGACGCGCTTCGCCTCCAGCGGGGACACCGGCGCGCCCACCGTCCCGCTCGCGAGCGCCGTGAGCTTCGCGCCCGGTCAGGTCCAGGTGCGCTGGCGCACCAGCCTCGACCTGGACGACGGCACGCTCACCTACAAGGTCTACCGGGGCGGCTCGGCCACGCCGATCGCCACGGTCGCCGCCGACTCGCTGTTCTTCCGCCGGCCGCAGGCCTCGTGGACCGACACCACGGTCACCGCGGGCCAGAGCTACACCTACCGCGTGACGGCGACCGACGCGGCCGGCAACACCAGCCCGCTCTCCGCCACGGCGAGCGTGACGGCGGCGGGCTCCGTCGACGCCTACCCGAACGCGGTCCGCTCGGACGGCGCCCAGCTGTTCTGGCGCTACGACGAGTCGGCCACGCCCTTCGTCACGGACTCCTCCGACGGCAACCAGAGCGGCGTCCACCTCGGCGCCCCGGCCCTGCGCCGGACGCCCGGCGCGGTCTCGGGCGCGAGCACGGCCATCGGCTTCAACGGCACGGACACCCAGGTGTACGGGGACCGCCGCCAGAGCGTCGGCAACACCTACAGCATCGAGACCTGGTTCAAGACGGACACGAACCGGGGCGGCAAGCTCGTCGGGTTCGGCAGCAACCAGTCGCGCACCAGCAACCAGTACGACAAGCACGTCTACATGACCAACGACGGGCGGCTGGTCTACGGCGTCTACACGGGAGCCACCCGCACGATCACGACCGCCGCCGCGTACAACGACGACCAGTGGCACCACGTCGTCGCGACCCAGGGCGCCGGCGGCATGGCCCTGTACGTCGACGGCGTCCAGAAGGGCACGCTCAACGTCACCACGAACGAGAACTTCACCGGCTACTGGCACGCCGGCGGCGACAACCTGAACGGCTGGCCCGACCGCCCGACGAGCGACTACTGGGCGGGCGAGCTCGACGAGACCGCCGTCTACCCGAACGTCCTGAGCGCGGCCCAGGTGCAGAGCCACCACACCCTGGCCTCCGCCCCGGCCGACTCGGTCGTCGAGGTCGCGGCCGCGGAGGACACGTACGCCAACGCGGGCGCCCCGGGCACCAACTACGGCGCCTCCGGCTCGCTCGCGGTGCGCGGAAGCTCCTTCTACGCGAGCTACCTGCGCTTCAACCTGCCCGCCGCACCCGCGGGCACGGTCCTGAAGTCGGCCGCGCTGGGCGTCAAGACCAGCACCATGAGCGGCGCCGGTACGGCGGACACCGTCTCGGTGCTCCCGATCACCGGCTCGTGGACCGAGGCGGGGACCACGTACGCCAACCGGCCCGCGCTCGGCGGCCCGGCGCTCGGTTCCTTCGCGGGCATCCCGGACGGCTCGGCGGTCCACACCACCGGACTGGACACGGCCGCCGTCGCCGGGGCGCTCGGCGGGGCCTACGGCCTGGCGCTGAGCAGCACCGGCACGGACGCCCTGTGGCTGTGGTCCTCCGAGGCCCAGGCCAACGAGGGGACGCCGCGGCTGACCCTCACCTTCGGCGCGCCGTAGCCGGGGGCGGGTCCTACGCCCGGCCGCCGTGGTGCACGTGCGCCAGGACCTGCCGGAGCAGGGCGGCGACGTGCGCGTCGTGGAGCTCGTAGACCACGCTGCGCCCGTCGCGCCGACCGGACCTGCGGGCCGTCATCGGCCGCGGGGTCGTCGCCGAGTTCGAGGGGGACACGGTCCACATCGGCAGCCTCGCCTACGCCGACGGCCTCGCGGGACCGCCCGTCCCGCCCGCGCTGCGCGACCGTACGGAGGAACTCGCGCGCACCGGCCGCACCACCGTGCTGGTCCGCCGGGGCGAACGCCGGCTCGGCACCCTGGGCCTGATGGACGCGCCGCGCCCCGAAGCCGCCGGAACCGTGGCGGCCCTGCGCGCACTCGGGGTGGAGCGCACCGTGATGCTGTCCGGCGACGGCCAGCGGGTGGCCGACGCGGTGGGCCGCGCGATCGGCATGGACGAGGTCCGGGGCGGCCTGCTGCCCGAGGACAAGGTCGCCGAGGTGGCCCGGCTGCGCCGCACGGCCCGTACCGCGATGATCGGCGACGGCGTGAACGACGCACCCGCCATGGCCGGCGCCACCGTCGGCGTGGCGGGCCTCGGGATCGGCCCGGCGGTCCTGGTCCACGAGGGCTCCACCCTCGTGGTCGTCTCCGACGCGCTGCGCCTGCTGCGCCACCGGGACTGACGGGCGCGGTCCGGCGGTCTAGCGGGGCAGGTCGTAGGTGAAGGCGTAGTCCACCGAGGTCTCGCCGTGGCGGTGGACGAAGGAGCCGGAGCCGGTGAGCCCGGCCAGGTCGGCCGTCGCCGATCCGGGAACCACCTCGAACGCGCAGCGGGTGGTCCCGGTGGCGTCGAAGGTGCCCCGCTCCTCCAGGACGAAGCTGCCCTTGCGGCCGCCGACGGTACCGGTGACCAGCTCCATGCCGGCGAAGGCGCCCGTGTTCTCCCCGGTATAGGCGATCGTGTACGCGCACGCCGTCTCCGGGGCGGTGACGACGCCCGTGAAGGCGTTCGTGACCACCGCGCGGGCCAGCCGGGGGAAGGGGGCGTCGGCGGTGCCGACCGGGTGCTCCTCCCAGTTCTTGAACGTGAAGCCGCCGGCGGGGGTGGTGGAGGCGGGTGTGGGTGTGGACATGGGAGCTCCTGGTTCGGGGTGGTCGGTGCGGGCAGGTGCGGGCCGGTGCGGTCGGTCGGCCCGTCCGCGCCCGGCGGCCCGCCGGTACCTCGACAGCCTGGCCGGTGTACCTGACATCTCCTGTCAGGTATGCCTGACAATGGCGGCATGCGCGCAGACCGGCTCCTCTCCCTCCTCCTGCTGCTCCAGAACCGCGGCCGGATGACCGCCCCCGAACTCGCCGCCGAGCTGGAGGTCTCCGTCCGGACCGTCTACCGCGACATCGAGCACCTCGGGGCCTCGGGAGTGCCCGTCCGGGCGGACCGCGGGCCGGCGGGCGGATTCCGCCTCATGGACGGCTACCGCACCCGACTCACCGGCATGACGGACGCGCAGGCGGGCTCCCTGTTCCTGGCCGGCGCCCCCGGTCCGGCCCGGGACCTCGGGCTCGGCGCCGACCTCGCCGCCGCCCAGCTGAAGCTCCAGGCCGCCCTCCCCGCCGAACTCGCGGGCCGGGCCCGGCAGATCCAGCAGCGCTTCCACCTCGACGCCCCCGCGTGGTTCCGCGACGCCGACCCGGTGCCGCACCTCGGGGCGATCGCCCGGGCGGTGTGGGACCAGCGGATCCTGCGCGCGCACTACCGCCGCTGGGACGGCGAGGTCCAGCGCGACCTGTGGCCGCTCGGCCTCGTCCTCAAGGGTGGCATCTGGTACCTCGTGGCACGGGCCGCCTCCGGTGCCGAGGTCGCCGCCGAGGGTCCCGCCGCCGAGGGTGCCCGGAGTGCCGTGCGGACCTACCGGGTGGGGCGGTTCCTCGCCGTCGACACCCTGCCGGGGCAGTTCGAGCGGCCCGCCGGCTTCGAACTCGCCGCGTACTGGGAGGAGTCCGCCCGCCGGATGGAGGCGGCCGCGCTCCGCCAGACCGCCCTCGTCCGGCTCTCCCCGCGCGCCCGCCGCCTGCTGCCGATGTGGTTCGGCGCGGCCGGTGTCCGCGCCCTCGCCGCCGCCGGACCGCCCGACGCGGACGGCTGGGTACGGGCCGAACTCGACGTCGAGTCCGAGTCCATCGCCGTCGGCGACCTGCTCCGCCTCGGTGCGGAGGCCGAGGTGCTCGCCCCGCCGGAACTGCGCCGGGCCCTCGCGCGGTCGGTCGCCGAACTCGCCGAACGCTACGGCGGGGAGGCCGCCGGCGATCGGGTCGCGCCGGCCCCGGCCGCGCGGTGATGATCCACGGCCTGACGGTGCGGAAGGGAGTACCGCGCCCGGGGCCTTGAGCCCCGACAGCCGGACCGCCCTCGACGGGCGTGTCGTTGGTGCGGTCGATTCCGCCATAGTGCGGACGCCGCGCACTAAGTGACGCTATGTTGCACACGCGTAGGTGCTCCCAGCGACGAAAGGTCCACTGCCATGCCTCGCCTCAACCTCGTCCAACTGACCCTGATCGCCGCCCAGAACATCCAGACCGCCGACGACGTCCGTCGTGACCCGGCCGTCATCAAGGCGGCCAAGCAGTTCGCGGAGGACAGCCTCCAGACCTTCCGCTCCGGCAGTGCGCTGGCACGTGAGGCCCGGTCCTCCTGGCGTCGCCACAGCCCGCTGACCAAGGGGACCGGAACCGGTGAGTGATTTCAGCGCGGAGGCGATGGGCCTGGTGATCCGCGAACACCGCCAGGCCCAGGGACCCTTGATGACCCAGGAGGAGTTGGCCGAGCGGGCCGACTACGGGAAGGGCGGCGCGGTCTCGATCTCCCGGATCGAGCGCGGGCTCGTGAGCCCCGGGGAGCACCGGCTGGCCGCCCTCGCCCTCGCCCTCCAACTGACACCCGCGCAACTCAAGCAGGAGGCGGAGGACCGGACCAGGTCCCTCACCCGCGAGCGGGGCCAGCGGCCGGTGAAGTTGCGCGACCAGGTCGCGGACACGAAGAGACGTCATGCCGAGATCAACGAGAAGGCGGCCCAGCGGTCGAAGATCACCCAAGAACACGGGGAAGCCTTCAACCGCGTCCATGACGTCGTCCGCGACGAGTTCTTCATGAGGTTCGTGGAGCTGGCCAAGGGCATCAGCGGGGCGCCCGAGCCGGAGGGGCCGGGTGAGGAGGAGGCGGAGAGCGCGGAGGAGACCCCTACGGCGATACGCGTCGAGGCCATGTCCGCCGGGATCGCCAACGCGATCCGCGGTGCCGCCGCCGGAGGTGCGGCCGGGGCGGCGGCCGGCGGAGCCGCGGCCTACGGTGCTTTCACCGCGGCCGCGCTGTTCGGGAGCGCCTCCACGGGAGCGGCCATCTCGTCCCTGGCGGGCGTCGCCGCGACCAACGCGACGCTGGCCCTCCTCGGAGGAGGCACGCTGGCCGCGGGCGGTGCGGGCATGGCGGGGGGAATCCTCCTGCTCACCGGCATGGTCGCCGCCCCGGCGGCGGCGCTGGCGGCCGCCGGCTTCTACGTCTTGAGGAAGCGCCGGACCAAGAAGGAGGAGGAACGCCTCCGAGCCGAGGTCGAGGCCGCGGAGGCGGCTCTGGACCAGTCGCAGAAGGGCTTCGACACGATGGTCGACGTACTGTCGCGCGCCACGGACATCATGGAGTACGTCGAAGTCCACGGCACCCACGCCCTCGAGAAATGGAGGGCGAGTCTGCCGCCGGAGCCCCGGGACTGGGAATCGCTCGGGCGCGAGGGGCGGGAACGGTACAAGGAGTTCCTCACCGTGGGGGGATGCTTCCTCGCCGCGAGCATCATCAACGTCCCTGCCCTCCTCACGGCAGGGCCCGATGAGGTGCGCGAGATGGACAAGGCCATCGACGAGACGTTGCGGTACGCGGACAAGACCATCAGGTCGATCGTCTGAGTCCCGAAGCCGTTGCCGCGCCCGGCACGCCCCGGGCCCGGGTCCGGCACGGCGTCCCTGCCGGGCGAGCCGGTCAGTCCTTGAAGTAGTCGGTGAGGACGCAGCCCTTCACCAGGGCCGGTTCCTTGCGGTAGCCGCTCGGAGGGCTGAAGTCGGCGTGGCAGTTGAGGACCATCAGGCCGGTGTGCGGAGCGACCATGGCGATCATGACGTCCGCGTCTTCGGACCCGGTGGCGAAGTCCTGGCCGATGACGGGTCCGGTGTCGCGGTTTCCGCTCCCCTTCTCCTTGTCGACCTCCGCCTTGTAGGCGGTCTGGAAGGCCTTGGCATCCTTGATCATGAAGATGCTGGTCCTGCCCCGGCTGTCGCAGTAGCCGCGCTCGGTGACGGAGTAGGACTTGTCGTACTCGGCGTCGGGGTCCGCCTTGGAGCCGTTGTAGCTGTCGAGCAGGGGTCTGACCTGTTTGCAGTCGGTGTACATGCCGACGATGCGGGCGGCGCCGGCCATGTTGCCGGCCTTGGGCAGGCCCTTGAAGCCGGTCCCCTTCGAAGAGGCGGATCCGTTGGACCCGTTGGGTGCGCCGATGCCGCCGAGACTCGGGTTGCCGGTGCCGCCTCCGTCGTCGCAAGCGGTGAGCGTGAGCAGAGCAGCGACGGCTGCCGACGATGCCAGCAGTGATTTCATGCGCATGTGACCGTGTCTCCGTAAATGACCTTGAACGGCGGCGACTCTAGAGCGACCGCCATGTTCACGGCAAATCAGGCGTCCAACTCGTAGGACGTGGGCCGCCGTTCACGGAAGTTCAGGTTGCGCGTACCTTGGCCGCCGCGCCGGGGCGGGCAACGCCCTCCACCTCGACGCAGATGCCGAAGACGCGGTCGCGGCTCGTCCAGCCGTTGACGTGGCCCCGGTTGTTGCCGATCTGGACCCGGTGGCGCGGGGCGTCCACCGCCGTCACCAGGTGGAGGTACACCGTGCCGGACACCCGGGCCAGGACGATGTCACCGGGCTCCACCAGGGCGGGTTCGGCCGGGGCGACGCGGACCCGCTGGCGGCTGCGGACGAGCGGGACCATCGAGGTGCCCGTGGGCCGGAACTCCACCGTCGCGCCGGCGCGGACGCGGTCCGCCTGTACGTCGAGCATTCCCATCGGGCGAGTGTGCCTCGGTACCGCCGTGCAGGGGTACCGGTTTTCGGCCGCCGGGTCAGGGGGTCGGTCAGGGGGCCGGGTCAGGGGGTCGGCGCTTCCACCTCCAGGAACCGGCGGCGGCGCGGACCCCGGTACAACAGGCAGACCCAGCCGAGCGGTTCGAGCGCCGCCGCACAGGCGGTCAGGCGTTCCTGTTCCTCCTCGGCGGCGCCGCTGCCCGGCGGGCCGAGCCAGGTGACCTCCACCCGGCCGGCTCCGGAGGCGGCCGGGCCCACCCGGTAGCCGGTCCGCGTGCGCGGGGCCGACTGGTCCTGCGCGGCCAGAGGATCCTGCGCGGCCAGAGGGTCCTGCGGGTCCTGTGCCGACGGGGGGATGCCGGCCGCCTCCAGTGCGAGGGCCACCGCGCGCGGCATCAGGCGCAGCTCCCAGGGCGCGGGAACCCCGGCCCCCGCCGGTCCGTTGACCAGGCGGCGGATCTGCACCATGCCCTCGTAGGCGGTACGGAGCTCCGCCGCCCGTCCCGCCGCGGGTGGCGCCGGGCCGTCCCCGCTCGCCGGCTCGAACCCCTGCCCGGGTGTCGTCACTGGCCGCCGCCCTTCATCCGTCCGACTCCGCGTCTGAGTACCTCACACCCAACGGCCTGAGTATCCGCCCCGATTCCCCGGACGGCCCCCGCTGATCGAATGGGGGCATGACCGGTATGACGGCCTGGCGGGGGTACTGGGTTCCGGGGCGGGTGCCCCGGGCTCCCGGCCGGAAGTACCGTCCGGCCGGGAGGTGTGCAGTCAGATGAGCAGGCTTCCCTGCAGTTCCGCGCGCAGGTCCGGGGTGAGGACACTGCCGGCGCGGTCCACGAGGAGGGCCATCTCGTAGCCCACGAGGCCGATGTCGCACTCGGGGTGGGCGAGCACGGCCAGCGAGGATCCGTCGGAGACGGACATGAGGAAGAGGAAGCCGCGGTCCATCTCGACCACGGTCTGATTTACGGCGCCGCCCTCGAAGATGCGGGAGGCTCCCGCGGTCAGCGAGGTCAGGCCGGAGGCGACGGCCGCCAGCTGGTCGGCGCGGTCACGGGGAAAACCCTCGGACATCGCCAGCAGGAGGCCGTCGGCGGAGACCACCACCGTGTGGGACACCCCGGGGGTGTTGTCCACGAAGTTGGTGATCAACCAGTTCAGGTTCTGTGCCGCCTGGCTCATCGAACTCAACTATCGCTCCTGCTGGTAAGTGGGGTCGATGTGGTGGCTGCCGGTGGCCGGGCCGTTGTTGCCGGCCTGGCGCCCCTGCTGGATACCGCGTCGCAGGTTGGTCAGGCGGCCGCGGACGTCGTCCGGTGCGCGCGAGACCTGCGGACCGGCCTGTGCCTCGGCCTGCTGCTGCGCGGTGCCGGCCACGAGGTTCGCCCGCGGTACCCGGCGGGGCAGCCCCGAGGTGGTGATGCCGCCCGCGGCGGGCTGGCGCACGCGCTCGGCCTGCCGCATCAGCTCGTCGTTCGGCGAGGAGCGCCAGCTCACGGTCGGCATCGCGCCGGTCTGAGCCTGCGCCGGCTCGGCCGGCTCGACAGGCGCCTGCTCCAGGCCGCGCTGCGGCAGCGAAGGCTGCTGCGGGCGCTGGGGGGAGGCCACGGCCGGAGCCGCGGGAGCGGGCTGCTGAGGTACCGCCGGCGCCTGCGCGGGGGGCTGGTTGCCCTCCTGGCGGAACCAGTTCGACTCCAGCGTGTCGAAGATCGGGCTGCGGCCGCCGGCGCTCGGTCCGGCCGGGGGCAGCGCCTCCGGCTGGCGGGGCGCCTGCGGAAGCCGCGGAGCCTCCGGGCGCGCGGGCGGTACGGGGGCGTACTCGCCCTGGGGCTGCGGGACCTGGCCCGGCTGGCCGTAGCCGCCGACACCGGGACCGCCGGGCCGCTGGCCCTGGAAGTCCGGGCGGGGGAACTGGCCGGTGGAGGCGGGGTCCGCGAAGTCCGGGCGGGGGAACTGGCCCGTACCGCTGTTGTCGGTGTAGTCGGCCCGTACGCCGCCGCCCTGGGGGGCCGGGGCGTTGAAGTCGGGACGCGGGAACTCGGAGGTCGAACCGGGGCCCGACAGCTCGTCGTGGCCGCGCGGCACGTCGTGCCCGCGCTGGGCCGAGCCCCAGCTGGTGGCCTGCGGGACCGCGGCGGGGCCGGTGCCCGCACCCGGGAGTTCCGGACGGGGAGCGCCACCGCGCGGCGGCAGCTGCGGCCGGGGACCGCGCGCGGCCGGAGCCGCGGGAGCGCCGGTCTGCTGCTGCGCCTGCTGCGCCTGCTGCGCTTGCTGGGGCTGCATCGGCATCTGCTGCGGCTGCTGCTGGGGCGGCTGCGGACGTTCGAAGCCGTTGCCCTGCGGGAAGCCGCCGGGGCCGGAAGCCGCGGGGCCACCGACCGGGCGGGCCTGCGGACCGCCGAAGCCACCGGGAGCGCCGGGACCGGGACCGGAGACCGGACCGCGGCCCGGCAGCGGGGCGCCGGAGCCGAAGGCGCTCTGCGTCTGCCCGCCGGGAGCACCCTGCTGCTGCGGGGGACGGCCGGCCTGCGGACCCTGCGGACCGCCCTGCTGGCCGGGACCCTGGGGACGCTGCCCGCCGGGGGCTCCGTTCTGGCCGGGCAGGGCCGCGCGCTGGGCGCCGCCGGCGACCTGGCCGCGCTGCGCGCCGGCGCCCACGGGGGGCCGTGCACCGGGACCGGGGAGCGAGCCCTGCGGCTGCGCGCCGGGAAGGCCCTGACCGGGACCGCCCTGGGCGCCGGCGCCGCCGGGACCGCCCTGGCCGGGCATCGGAGCCGGCTTCTTGCCGCCCTGGGCGACGTCCACCGGGAGCATGACGAGGGCCGTCGTACCGCCCGAGTCGGAGGGGCGCAGCTGGATGCGGATGCCGTGTCGCAGGGACAGGCGGCCGACCACGAACAGGCCCATGCGGCGGGAGACGGAGACGTCCACGGTCGGCGGCGACGCGAGCCGCTCGTTGATCGCGGCGAGGTCCTCGGGGGAGAGGCCGATGCCGGTGTCGTGGATCTCGACGAGCACGCGGCCGTCGGGCAGCGCGTGACCGGTGACCTTGACCTTGGTCTGCGGGGAGGAGAACGAGGTCGCGTTCTCCAGCAGCTCGGCGAGCAGGTGCACGAGGTCGTTGACGACGCGGCCGGCGACCTCGGTGCCGGGCACCGAGGAGAGTTCGATGCGCTCGTACTGCTCCACCTCGGACGCCGCGGCGCGGAGCACGTCGACGAGCGGGACGGGGCGGGTCCACCGGCGGCCCGGCTCCTCGCCCGCGAGGACGAGGAGGTTTTCGCCGTTACGGCGCATGCGGGTCGCGAGGTGGTCGAGCTTGAAGAGCGAGGAGAGCTGGTCCGGGTCGGCCTCGCGGGACTCCAGCTCGGAGATGAGCGAGAGCTGGCGCTGGATGAGGCCCTGCGAGCGGCGCGAGAGGTTGGTGAACATCGCGTTGACGTTGCCTCGCAGGAGGGCCTGCTCGGCGGCGAGGCGGACGGCCTCGCGGTGCACGTCGTCGAAGGCCGCGGCCACCTGGCCGATCTCGTCGCGGGTGTGCAGGCCGACGGACTCCACCGTGGTGTCCACGTCCTGCGGGTCGGACTCGGACAGCTGCTTGACGAGCTCGGGCAGCCGGTCCTGGGCGACGCGGGTCGCGGTGTCCTGCAGGCGGCGCAGCGAGCGGATCATCGAGCGGGCCATGACGAAGGCGCCGACGAGGGAGACGCCGAGGACGAGGAGGATCAGGACACCGTTGATGATGGCGTCGCGCTGGGACTCGTTCTTGAGCTCGCGGGCCTTCTGCTCCATGTCCTCGAGCAGGGTGAGCTCGATGACCTTCATGGCCTGGAGCTTGGTGTCGTCCGCGTCGTACCAGTCCATCCAGGACCGGTTCTTCTCCTTGGCGAACTGGTCCTTGGCGTTCAGGACGCGGCGGGCGTAGTGGTCGGCGGTGCCGATCTCCTGGTTGCCGTCGCCGAGCACCGAGAGGAGTTCCTCGGGCTTGCCCTGGTAGACGAGCTCGAAGGTCTTCTTCGACTGCTCCTCGCCGTGCAGCGCGGAGAGGGCGTACAGCCGGTCGTTCTCGCTGAGGTTTCCGCCCTTGGCGGGGTCCTCGGGGAGCGCGGCCGCGATGATCGCGCGCTGGATGGAGGCGTACTCCTTGGCGGAGGAGAACGCCGCCAGCGCGCGGGTGCGCTTGATCATCTCGGGGTTCGAGGTGGCCTGGGCCATGTCCTGCGAGAGCGAGAGCAGCGAGACGATCAGCGAGTTGTACTCGGTGACGGTCTGCTGGGCGCTGTTCAGGTACGCCTTGTCGCGGATGAGCTGGAGGTTGGCGAGCTGGCGGCCGATCTGCAGGATGTTGTTGCGGATCGACTTGAGCGTCTCGTCCTTGTCCTCCGCGTTGTCGACCTTGTCGGTCGCGGCGGCGAAGGCCTTGGCGGCGGAGTCGGTCTGGTCGCGGACGCCCAGGACGAGGCTGTTGGGCTTGCCCGCGGCGCCGGGGACGGACAGCGGGCCGGCGGAGTTGTCACGCTCGGCCTGCAGCATGGCGGCCAGGTTGGTGGCCTGCCGGGTCATGGTCGTCAGCAGCTGCATGTGCTCGAGCTGCTCGATGTCGGTGAGCGAGTCGTTGATGCGGAAGCCACCGAGCGTGGTGGCGGCGACGACCGGCAGGGTCAGCAGCGACACGAGTCGCGTGCTGATGCGCCAGTTCTGCATGGCGAGACGGGAACCGGACCCACGGGGGGCCTGGGGTATCGCCGTGTCGCGCTCGGCCGACTCGTCGTTGTCCCGGGGCGCGCCCTTGGGCTTGGCGCGTCCCTTCGCCTTCACCGCGGCGGAGGCATCGGGGCCCCCGCCTTCGACAGCCGGCCCGCGGTTTTGGGCGTGCTGGGGCGAGGAGCCACGGTCGGTCCCGCCGCGCGGCTCCTGCTCCGCCGCAGCGCTGCCATCCCTCTTGAATCGTCCCTGCACTAGCGTCGCAACCTCTGGACCAGGCGTCCCGCCGGGCGACCGGTGGGACGGTGTCGAGTCGTGGGGCAATGCGCCCCATGGTGGTCGTCGGTGACCGGCGCGTCTCCCTCTCCGTTGCCGCCGCGCTCGGCGCTGTCTCGCGCCACCTGCGCGCCGGCTGATTCCCGCGGCGGTCCCGCGAATTCCAGCACAGAGGCGGATCTCCAACAAGGTGCGAGTGTCGGCCCGGTGAGTCGGTCACGGCTTGTGACGCACGCACTACTGGGCGTGGGGGCGAATTCATCTGGAATCGGACTTACGCCGCCCAAACTCCACGCCTGTCAAGGTGCCCAAGTCGCGATGATCGGGAGCGGAATGGCTCATTCAGTGGCGCAATGTCCGTTTTTCCGCGTGTAATTGACTGCCCGATATGCCCCTAATAACCGGTCACGGGTGAGCAAACTCACACAGCCGTGGCCATTACTTCCCGGTTCGGCGGGGGATCCAGATGTTTAGCCTTGAGCTTTACAGGGTTGACGCGTGCGACAAGCGGCATCCCGGAGGCATCACCGGCGGCAGCCGCCGCCACATCCGACCGAGCGAGCCGAGGGCCCCAGACTCCGATGAAGACGACGATGATGTTCCGCAACATAGCCAACCCGCGCCGCACCACCCTCGCGCACCTCAAGGACGCCGAGGAGCTGCAGGCCGTACCGGTCCCGGAGCACACCGTCGAGCTGCCGGCCCAGACCGCGAACCCGCTCCGCACCATCCTGATGGACGCGCCGGTCGCCGCCGCCGCGCAGTAGCGGGGGTGTCCGGCGAAAGCCGCGCGAAGCGTCGGCCCCCTCCGCGTTAGCCTGGAGTCCGCAGACTCCAGCCAGCGGAAATACAGAGGGGCAGACGCAACACGTGCGCATCGCCAGGTTCTCGATCGACGGCAATGTCGCGTTCGGCGCGGTCGAGGGCAGCACTGCCCCCGGCGCCGAAGGTGAGCTCGTCCTCGACATCATCAAGGGCATCCCGTTCGCGGACTTCGAGCTCTCCGGCACGAAGGTCCCGCTGAGCAAGGTCCGGCTGCTGCCGCCCGTGCTCCCGAGCAAGATCGTGGCCATCGGCCGCAACTACGCGGAGCACGCGGCGGAGCTGGGCAACGCCATCTTCGACAGTGAAGGCCGTCCGGACGCCCCGATCACCTTCTTCAAGCCCTCCACCTCGGTGGTCGGCTCGGGCGACCCGATCACGTACCCCTCCTTCTCCCAGGACCTCCACCACGAGGCCGAGCTCGCCGTGGTCATCGGCCGCATGTGCCGCGAGGTCCCGCGCGAGCGGGTCAAGGACGTCATCCTCGGCTACACCTGCGCCAACGACGTCACCGCGCGCGACGTCCAGCAGCGCGAGAAGCAGTGGGCCCGGGCCAAGGGCTTCGACAGCGCCTGCCCCCTCGGCCCCTGGATCGAGACCGATCTGGACCCGAGCGACCTGGCCGTCCAGTGCACCGTCAACGGCGAACAGCGCCAGCTCGGCCGCACCAGTGACATGGTCCGCTCCGTCGAGGACCTGATCGTGCACATCACCGAGGCCATGACGCTGCTCCCGGGCGACGTCATCCTCACGGGGACCCCGGCCGGAGTCGGCCCCCTCAACGTCGGCGACGAGGTCGCCGTCACCATCGAAGGCATCGGCACTCTCACCAACAAGGTGATCAAGCGTGGCTAACGCGAACGTCCGCGTACGTTTCTGTCCCTCCCCGACCGGCAACCCCCACGTGGGCCTGGTCCGCACGGCCCTCTTCAACTGGGCGTTCGCCCGCCACCACGGCGGTACGTTCGTCTTCCGCATCGAGGACACCGACGCGGCCCGCGACTCCGAGGAGTCGTACGGGCAGCTGCTCGACTCGCTGCGCTGGCTCGGCTTCACCTGGGACGAGGGCCCCGAGGTGGGCGGCCCGCACGCCCCGTACCGCCAGTCCGAGCGCATGGACATCTACGCGGACGTCGCGAAGAAGCTCCAGGACGGCGGCTACGCCTACAGCTGCTACTGCACCACCGAGGAGCTGGACGCCCGCCGCGACGCCGCCCGCGCCGCCGGCAAGCCCTCCGGCTACGACGGCCACTGCCGCGACCTCACCGCCGAGCAGAAGACCGCGTACGAGACCGAGGGCCGCGCCTCGATCGTCCGCTTCCGGATGCCCGACGAGACCATCACCTTCACGGACCTGGTCCGCGGCGAGATCTCCGTCACCCCGGAGAACGTGCCGGACTTCGGCATCGTCCGGGCCAACGGCGCCCCGCTCTACACGCTCGTCAACCCGGTCGACGACGCGCTGATGGAGATCACCCACGTCCTGCGCGGCGAGGACCTGCTCTCCTCCACCCCCCGCCAGATCGCGCTCTACAGGGCGCTGATCGAGCTGGGCATCGCCAAGGGCGTCCCCGAGTTCGGCCACCTGCCGTACGTCATGGGCGAGGGCAACAAGAAGCTTTCCAAGCGCGACCCGGAGTCCTCGCTCAACCTCTACCGCGAGCGCGGCTTCCTGCCCGAGGGCCTGCTGAACTACCTCTCGCTCCTCGGCTGGTCCTTCTCCAAGGACCAGGACATCTTCTCGATCGAGGAGATGGTGGCGAAGTTCGACATCCCGGACGTCAACGCCAACCCGGCCCGCTTCGACCTCAAGAAGGCCGAGGCGATCAACGCCGACCACATCCGGCAGCTGGACCCCAAGGCCTTCGCGGACGCCTGCGCCCCGTGGCTCACGGCCCCGCACGCCAACTGGGCGCCCGAGGACTTCGACGCCGAGGCCTGGGAGCGCATCGCGCCCCACGCCCAGACCCGCGTCACGGTCCTGTCCGACATCACGGCCAACGTCGACTTCCTGTTCCTGAAGGAGCCGGTCGAGGACCAGGCCTCGTGGGACAAGGCGATGAAGGGCGACCCGGCGGCCCTGCTGGCGACGGCCCGCGAGAACCTGGCCGCCGCGGACTGGTCGGACCCCGAGTCCCTCAAGCAGGCGGTCCTCACCGCCGGCGAGGCCCACGGCCTCAAGCTCGGCAAGGCGCAGGCCCCGGTCCGCGTCGCGGTCACCGGCCGCACGGTCGGCCTCCCGCTCTTCGAGTCCCTGGAGATCCTGGGCAAGGACCGCGCCCTGGCCCGCGTCGACGCGACCCTGGCGAAGCTCACCGCGTAGCGGTTCCCGCGTTCCCGCAGGGGGCGGCGGCCGGATCTCCGGCCGCCGCCCCCTGCGGTGTTGTGTGAGCTCGGCCACGAAGCCGGAACGGGCCCCGCGGGCGTCGGCCCCGGCGTAGGGTCGGCCGCATGGCGATCCGCGCGGTGCTGTGGGACATCGACGACACCCTGTTCGACTACACCGGGGCCGACCGGGCCGGGCTCGTGGCGCACCTCGCCGACGAGGGGCTGGCCGAGCGGTACGGGACCGCGCACGAGGCGCTCGCCCTGTGGCGGCGGATCACCGACCGGCACTGGGAGCGCTTCGCCGCCGGGGAGGGGACCTTCCAGGGGCAGCGCAGGGACCGGGTCCGGGAGTTCCTCGGGTCGCCCGCGATGACCGACGTACAGGCGGACGACTGGTTCGGCCGGTACGTCGAGCACTACCAGGCCGCCTGGGAGCTGTTCCCCGACGTGGTGCCCGTACTGGACGCCCTCGCCGGCGGCTACCGGCACGGGGTGCTCTCCAACTCCTCCGTGGCCAACCAGGACCCCAAGCTGCGCCACCTCGGCCTGCGCGACCGCTTCGAGGTCCTGGTGTGTGCCGTCGAGCTGGGCGTCAGCAAGCCCGAGGCCGCCGCCTTCCTCGCGGCGTGCGACGAGCTCGGGCTGGAACCCGGGGAAGTGGTCTACGTGGGGGACCAGCCGGAGATCGACGCGCGCGGCGCCCGTGACGCCGGGCTGACGGCCGTGTGGCTCGACCGCGACGGATCGCGCGGCCCCGGACCCGAGGGCGTGCACCGGATCGCCGGACTCGACCGGCTCCCGCAGGTGCTGGCCGGGGATACCCGTTTTGGAGCACGGTCAGCCATCCGGTAATGTTCTTTCTGCGCCGCCCGAGCGGGCCGAAAGGCCGGGCCGGAGGCGCTAACCGAAGGAAAGTACCTCAGGTGCTTGACTTTTGGTGGGCTATAGTGTAATTGGCAACACGAGAGTTTCTGGTTCTCTTATTCTAGGTTCGAGTCCTGGTAGCCCAGCGCAGTTCAGTAGTAAACGCAGTGCTTGCCCCCGTTGTGTAGCGGCCTAGCACGCCGCCCTCTCAAGGCGGTAGCGCCGGTTCGAATCCGGTCGGGGGTACAGATCCTTCCCGCGAGATCTCCAGGGTCGCACCCGGATGTTTTGATGCAGGATCGCTAGGGCCCCCGTTGTGTAGCGGCCTAGCACGCCGCCCTCTCAAGGCGGTAGCGCCGGTTCGAATCCGGTCGGGGGTACGGTGTCTAGCTGGTCTAGACCTGTGGGCTATAGTGTAATTGGCAACACGAGAGTTTCTGGTTCTCTTATTCTAGGTTCGAGTCCTGGTAGCCCAGCGCAGTACCGCAGTAACAGCTAGCCCCCGTTGTGTAGCGGCCTAGCACGCCGCCCTCTCAAGGCGGTAGCGCCGGTTCGAATCCGGTCGGGGGTACGCACAGGAGAGGCCTTCCGCGTTCATCGCGGAGGGCCTCTTCTTCGTTCCCGGGCACGGCACACAAGTGTGGGCCCGGAGGCGCGCGTTCGGACGTGTGCGGCGTCGTGCGCGCCCCCGGGCCCGGGGGACTGGTGGATGGTCGGAAGGTCAGCTGGAGCGGCGCAGGGCCTCGGTCAGACGCGCTGCCGCGTCGATGACGGCCTGGGCGTGCATGCGCCCCGGGTGCCGGGTCAGGCGCTCGATCGGCCCGGAGACCGACACGGAGGCCACGACCCGGTTCGAGGGGCCGCGCACCGGCGCGGAGACGGAGGCCACGCCGGGCTCCCGCTCGCCGATCGACTGTGCCCAGCCGCGGCGCCGTACGCCCGAGAGGGCCGTCGCGGTGAAGCGCGCGCCCTGCAGGCCGCGGTGGAGCCGCTCGGGCTCCTCCCAGGCCATCAGGATCTGCGCGGCCGAGCCGGCCTTCATCGGGAGGGTGGAGCCCACCGGGACGGTGTCCCGCAGGCCCGACAGCCGCTCGGCGGCCGCCACGCAGATCCGCATGTCGCCCTGACGCCGGTAGAGCTGCGCGCTCTCGCCCGTCACGTCCCGGAGGTGGGTGAGCACCGGTCCGGCCGTGGCCAGCAGGCGGTCCTCGCCGGCCGCGGCGGCGAGCTCCGCCAGCCGCGGTCCGAGGATGAACCGGCCCTGCATGTCCCTCGCCACCATCCGGTGGTGTTCCAGTGCCACGGCAAGGCGATGTGCCGTGGGTCGTGCGAGCCCTGTCGCCGCGACCAGCCCGGCGAGGGTGGCCGGACCGGACTCCAGTGCGCTCAATACCAGAGCTGCCTTGTCGAGAACGCCGACGCCGCTAGAGTTGTCCATGAAACGATATTCGCGTCTCACACTGTGAAACGCAAGTTCAATTTTTCCAAGAACGAGCGAGTCTGTATGTGCGGGTCCACGAACCACTGGGTCCGAGCCGTCGTCCGGGACGTGGGGTACGGGCGGTCAGGCACACAAGATCTCTATGAAGCGCCGGCACAACCGGCCGGCCGGAGGGAAAGCGATGGGTAGGACACTCGCGGAGAAGGTCTGGGACGACCATGTCGTCCGGCGCGCGGAGGGCGAGCCCGATCTCCTCTTCATCGATCTGCACCTGCTGCACGAGGTGACCAGCCCGCAGGCCTTCGAAGGGCTGCGCCAGGCCGGCCGCAAGGTCCGCCGTCTCGACCTCACCATCGCGACCGAGGACCACAACACCCCCACGATCGACATCGACAAGCCGATCGCCGATCCGGTCTCCCGGACCCAGCTGGAGACGCTGCGCAAGAACTGCGCCGAGTTCGGCGTGCGCCTGCACTCGCTGGGCGACGTCGAGCAGGGTGTCGTCCACGTCGTGGGGCCGCAGCTGGGCCTGACCCAGCCGGGCACCACCGTGGTCTGCGGTGACTCGCACACCTCCACGCACGGCGCCTTCGGCGCGCTGGCCTTCGGCATCGGCACCAGCCAGGTCGAGCACGTGCTGGCGACCCAGACGCTGCCGCTGGCCCGCCCCAAGACGATGGCGATCACCGTCACCGGCGCGCTGGCCGAGGGCGTCACCGCCAAGGACCTGATCCTGGCCATCATCGCCAAGATCGGCACCGGCGGCGGCCAGGGCTACATCCTGGAGTACCGCGGCGAGGCCGTCGAGCAGCTGTCGATGGAAGCCCGCATGACCATCTGCAACATGTCGATCGAGGCCGGCGCCCGCGCGGGCATGATCGCCCCCGACCAGACCACCTTCGACTACCTCGAGGGCCGCGACCACGCCCCGGTGGGCGAGGACTGGGACGCGGCGGTCGCGTACTGGAAGACCCTGCGCACCGACGAGGACGCGGTCTTCGACGCCGAGGTCGTCGTCGACGGCACCACGCTGGCCCCGTTCGTCACCTGGGGCACCAACCCGGGCCAGGGCTCGCCGCTGTCGGCCAACGTCCCCGACCCTGCTTCGTACGAAGACGCTTCGGAGCGCCACGCCGCCGAAAAGGCCCTGGAGTACATGGGGTTGACGGCCGGACAGCCGCTGCGCGACATCAAGGTCGACACCGTCTTCGTAGGTTCCTGCACCAACGGCCGCATCGAGGACCTGCGCGCCGTCGCCGGCATCATCGAGGGCCGCAAAGTCGCCAACGGCGTACGGATGCTGGTCGTCCCGGGCTCCGTCCGGGTCGCCCTGCAGGCCGTGGCGGAGGGCCTGGACAAGGTCTTCAAGGAGGCCGGCGCCGAATGGCGGCACGCGGGCTGTTCGATGTGCCTGGGCATGAACCCCGACCAACTGGCGCCCGGTGAGCGCTCCGCGTCCACCTCCAACCGCAACTTCGAGGGCCGGCAGGGCAAGGGCGGGCGCACCCACCTGGTCTCCCCGCAGGTGGCAGCCGCCACCGCCGTACTGGGCCACCTGGCCTCGCCCGCCGACCTGGCCGGCTCGTCGGCCGCGACCGCCCCCGCAGGAGTCTGAGAGCGATGGAAGCCTTCACCACCCACACCGGCCGGGCCGTCCCGCTGCGCCGCAGCAACGTCGACACCGACCAGATCATCCCGGCCCACTGGCTGAAGAAGATCACCCGCGACGGCTTCGAGGACGGGCTCTTCGAGGCCTGGCGCAAGGACCCGGAGTTCATCACGAACCGCCCGGAGCGCGCCGGCGCGACCGTCCTGGTCGCCGGCCCCGACTTCGGCACCGGCTCCTCCCGCGAGCACGCCGTCTGGGCCCTGCAGAACTTCGGCTTCAAGACGGTCATCTCCTCCCGCTTCGCCGACATCTTCCGCGGCAACTCGCTGAAGAACGGTCTGCTGACCGTCGTCCTGCCGCAGGAGACCGTCGACCGGCTGTGGAAGCTGACCGAGGCGGACCCCACCGCCGAGATCACGGTCGACCTCGTCGACCGCCAGGTCCGAGCCGAAGGCGTCGTGGCGGAGTTCGAACTCGACGACAACGCCCGCTGGCGGCTGCTGGAGGGGCTGGACGACATCTCGCTCACCCTTCAGAACGAAGGGGACATCGCCACCTACGAAAGCGGCCGGCCCACCCACAAGCCGCGCACGATTCAGGCGTGATTCCGGCCTGATCAGGGCTTATTCGCCCCAGGGCGATCACATCGACAACACTGTGCCCCCTGCCTTCCGGCAGGGGGCACAGCTGTGTGTTGAGGCCCCGTGAGGCGACAACTCGCCCCAGATGGCACAATCTGTGCATGGAACGCGACAGTCAACTTGAGCTCTACGAACTCGTCGCGGACCGATTGAAAGAAGCACACACAAGGGTGCGCGAACTGCAAGTCCCGGAGGGCGTAAGGATGGCGCTGTCCCGGAAGCTGTTGGTCGTCACGGCTGCGGCGAAGCATGATCTCGCCGATGCGGCAAGGCGCCTGGACAGGTTGATGAAGGACCTCGACGAGGGTCGATTCCCTGAAGGCGACTGATGCGAAGGAACTCCGTAACGGCCTACAGCGTTGCGGCACTAGGGTGATAAGCCCGTTTCGTGTTTGATTTGCGGTATATATCCGCCTAACGTGCGAAATAAGCTTGAACACATTCGTTCTGGCGAAGTCTCCGAAGGGGAAGACGTTGAACAAGGCGCAGCTCGTAGAAGCGATTGCCGACAAGCTGGGCGGCCGTCAGCAGGCCGCGGACGCTGTCGACGCGGTACTGGACGCCATCGTCCGCGCGACCGTCGCGGGCGACCGGGTCTCGGTCACGGGCTTCGGCTCGTTCGAGAAGGTCGACCGCCCGGCCCGCTACGCACGCAACCCGCAGACGGGTGAGCGCGTCCGGGTCAAGAAGACCTCGGTTCCCCGCTTCCGTGCGGGCCAGGGGTTCAAGGACCTGGTCGCCGGCACCAAGAAGCTGCCCAAGGGCGGCGAGGTGTCGGTGAAGAAGGCGCCGAAGGGCAGCCTCACGGGCGGATCCTCCGCCGCCTCCGCCACGGTGAAGAAGGCCGTGGCGAAGAAGGCCACCACCGCCAAGAAGGCGGCCGCGAAGACCACGGTCGCGAAGAAGGCAACGGCCAAGAAGACCGTCACCGTCAAGAAGACGGCGGTCAAGGCCACCACGAAGAAGGCCACGGCCACGGCGAAGAAGGCCGCGCCGGTCGCCAAGAAGGCCGCCCCGGCGGCCAAGAAGACCACCGCCACCGCGAAGAAGACCGCGCCGGCGGCCAAGAAGGCCACCGCGGCGACGAAGGCGCCCGCCAAGAAGACGGCGACGCGCAAGGCCACCGCGAAGAAGACCACCGCCCGCAAGACCAAGTAGGGCACGGGTCACACGCGCCGGGCCGGCTTCCCCATCGGGGGGAAGCCGGCCCGCGGTGCGTTCGCGCAGGTCGCGGACGCAAAGGCCGCGGCGGGGGAGTTCAGAACGTCTGCAGCGTGACCAGCGTGATCCGCAGGCCGGCGCCCTCGCCGTCCGTCTCGATCCGGACCCGCTGCCCGGGGCGCAGCAGCCGCAGGCCGCCCGCGTCGAAGGCCGGGGCCTCGAAGGGCACCGGGGTGCCGTCGTCCAGCAGCACACTGCCGCTGCGGGTCTGGGAGTCGTACGTGTACGCGGTCGCCTGCATACGGGCACTGTATCGGGCCGTATGGCGCCCCACACCGAGGGTGAGGGCCGTCCGCAGATCCGCCGCCGTGTCCACGTCCCGGCGCAGGCTGTCGACTCCTTCCAAGGCCATTTCCACCGCCCCCGAGGCCGAATGCCGGGCTCGCGACGGGCCGCCGAACGAGGGTGCCAATTCCACGTCCGGAGCAGCGGAAAGCAAGGTCGTCCCGATTCCCGCCGCATCCGCCAGAAATGCCCGGGGAAATGCCGATGCGGTTTCGAGCACGCGTAGCAATTCGAGCGGCCGCAGCGCCGGCAGATCGGCGTTCATCGCCGCCACCGCCGCCCCGGGCCTGCCCGTGCGTATCTCCCGCGCCCCGTGGGCCAGCGCCGCGTTGAGCCCCGCGGCCGGGGAATCCGGGACGATCCGCGCCCCCAGTCGCGCCAGTTCCGCCCCGGCCGCGGAGTCGTCCGTGACGACCACCACATCGGCGACGGCCGCGCAGGCCAGCGCCCCTGCGACGGTGTCCAGCGCGAAGGCCAGGGCCAGGCCCGGCCGGGACGCGCCGACGGCTTCCGCGAGACGGCTCTTGGCCACCGCCAAGGGCTTCAGCGGGACCACCAGGCTCCAGACGGCGTTCGTGACGGACCCCTTCCCTCCGGTTGTGCCCGCGCGGCCGCGCGGACCATGACCAGGTCATGACCTGGTCATGCGTCGGCCCATTGTCACCTCATGCCGGGCGACCCGGGGCCTGACCCGGGTGGACGGGGCGTACGGTGTTCTCGACAGAGACCGGACCCGGGGCGACACTTGTCCGGCCCCGAGGCGCCCACGCCGCGCACCGGTCCTAGAGGAAGGTGTCCGAGTGTCCCGCCGCAGAATCGGCTTCTGGTACCGCCTTGCGGCGGCCATCGCGAAACCGCCGCTGGTAGTGCTGTTCAAGCGGGACTGGCGGGGAATGGAACATATTCCGGCCGACGGCGGATTCATCACCGCCGTCAATCACAACTCGTATCTGGACCCGCTGTCGTACGCGCACTTCCAGTACAACACCGGCCGGGTGCCCCGATTGCTCGGCAAGGCGGCCCTCTTCGACGTCCCCATTGTCGGCGCGATCCTGCGCGGCTCCGGACAGATCCCCGTCTACCGGGAGTCCACGAACGCCCTGGACGCATTCCGGGCCGCCGTGGACGCGATCGAGAGCGGCGAATGCGTCGCTTTCTACCCGGAAGGCACCCTGACCCGGGATCCCGACATGTGGCCGATGGCCGGCAAGACCGGCGCCGCCCGCGTGGCACTCATGACCAGGGCCCCCGTCATTCCGGTGGCCCAGTGGGGCGCGAACCTCGCGATGCCGCCCTACGCCAAGGAGAACAAGCTCAGCCTGTTCCCGCGCAAGACCCTCCAGGTGCTCGCCGGACCGCCGGTGGACCTCTCCGAGTACTACGACCGGGAACCCACTCCGGAGATCCTCAAGGAGGTCACCGAAGTCATCATGGCGGCCGTCACCGGGCTGCTGGAGGAGCTGCGGGGGGAGCAGGCGCCCACGCAGCCGTACGACCATCGCAAGGCCAGGGCGGAACAGCGGCGCAAGGCCGCGGGGGAGGGCAACAAGTGACACGTCCCGTGAAGGCAGCCGTATTCGGAACCGGCTCCTGGGGCACGGCTTTCGCCATGGTCCTCGCCGACGCCGGGTGCGAGGTGGTCCTGTGGGGCCGCCGCCAAGAGCTCGTCGACGCCGTCAACGACAGCCGGACCAACCCGGACTATCTCCCCGGCATCGAACTCCCCGCGAACATCCGCGCCACCACCGACCCGGCCGAGGCCGCGGCCGGCGCCGACTTCACTGTCCTCGCGGTCCCCTCGCAGACCCTGCGCGGCAACCTCGCCGACTGGGCCCCGCTGCTGGCCCGCGAGACCGTGCTCGTCTCCCTGATGAAGGGCGTCGAACTCGGCACCGCCAAGCGGATGAGCGAGGTCATCGAAGAGGTGGCCAAGGTCCCCGCCGGGCGCGTCGCCGTCGTCACCGGCCCCAACCTGGCCCGCGAGATCGCCGCCCGGCAGCCCGCCGCCTCCGTCGTCGCCTGCGTCGACGAAGCCGTGGCGCAGCGCCTCCAGGCCGCCTGCCACACCCCGTACTTCCGCCCGTACACGAGCACCGACGTCGTCGGCTGCGAGCTCGGCGGCGCCGTCAAGAACGTCATCGGCCTCGCCGTCGGCATCGCGGACGGGATGGGCCTCGGCGACAACACCAAGGGCTCGCTCATCACCCGCGGTCTCGCCGAAGCCACCCGCCTGGGCCTGGCGATGGGCGCCGACCCGCTCACCTTCTCCGGCCTCGCGGGCCTCGGCGACCTCGTCGCCACCTGCTCCTCGCCGCTCTCCCGGAACCACACCTTCGGCACCAACCTCGGCCGCGGGATGACCCTGGAAGAGACCATCGCGGTCACCAAGCAGACCGCCGAGGGCGTCAAGTCCTGCCAGTCCGTGGCCGATCTGGCCCGCCGCCACGGGGTCGACATGCCGATCACCGACACCGTCGTCGACATCGTCCACCACGGCAAGCCCACCCTGGTCGCGCTCAAGGAGCTCATGGGGCGCAGCGCCAAACCGGAACGGCGCTGACTGCTTTCCGGACGCGTGAGCGGGTACTCTCGTGGCGATATGAGCAGCGAGAACCTCCCCCAGACCCCTGAGCAGCAGGGCCGCAAGCCCCGCGTGGCCGTCGTGTTCGGCGGCCGCAGCTCGGAACACGCCATCTCGGTCGTCACCGCGGGCGCCGTCCTGCGCTCCATCGACCGCTCCAAGTACGAGGTGCTGCCCATCGGCATCACCACGGACGGCCGATGGGCGCTGACCGCCGACGAGCCCGCCCGGATGGCCATCTCCGGCGGCCGGCTCCCCAATGTGGGGCAGCTCGCCGAGTCCGAGGACGGCGCCGTGGTGCTCTCCGTCGACCCGGCCAGCCGCGAGGTCGTCTACACCGAGCCGGGCGCCGTCCCCAAGGCCCTGGGCGAGGTCGACGTCGTCTTCCCCGTCCTGCACGGCCCGTACGGTGAGGACGGCACGCTCCAGGGCCTCCTGGAGCTCTCCGGCATCCCGTACGTCGGCTCGGGCGTCCTCGCCTCGGCCGTCGGCCAGGACAAGGACTACATGAAGCGGGTCTTCACGTCCTTCGGGCTGCGCGTCGGCCCGTACGTGACCATCCGCCCCCGCGAGTGGGAGAACGACCGCGAGGGCGCCCTCGCCCGCATCGCGGACTTCGCCGGCGAGCACGGCTGGCCGCTGTTCATCAAGCCCGCGCGGGCCGGCTCCTCGATCGGCATCACCAAGGTCGACGACGCCTCCGGGCTGGACGCGGCGATCCGCGAGGCCCGCCGCCACGACCCGAAGATCATCGTGGAGGCACTGCTGCACGGCCGCGAGATCGAGTGCGGGGTCCTGGAGTTCGAGGACGGGCCGCGCGCGAGCGTGCCCGCCGAGATCCCGCCGGTCTCCAGCCACGACTTCTACGACTTCGAGGCGAAGTACATCGACGCCGCCTCCGGGATCGTGCCCGCCCCGCTCACCCCGGAGCAGACCGCCGAGGTCCAGAGGCTCGCGATCGAGGCCTTCGACGCCGCGTCCTGCGAGGGACTGGTGCGCGCCGACTTCTTCCTGACCGAGGACGGCACCTTCGTCATCAACGAGATCAACACGATGCCGGGCTTCACCCCCATCTCCATGTACCCGCGGATGTGGCAGGAGTCGGGCATCGAGTACCCGGAGCTGGTGGACCGCCTGATCCAGGCCGCCCTGCGCCGCTCCACCGGACTGCGCTAGGCCCCGCCGCACACGAAGGACCGCCCGCCGGCCGCCCGAGAGGGGTGGCCGGCGGGCGGTCCTTCGTGAGGTGCGGGCGCCGGGCGGCGCGCCGCCCGGCGGGCGGGCGCGCGGGTCAGTACGAGGAGATGCCCTCCGGCACGGTCTTGGCGATCGCGGCGGACAGGCCCACCAGCATGCCCGCATCCGTGGCATGCTCCTTGTCGACCAGGACCTCCGTGTACGCCAGCCGCATCCCGGTGGTGAACCGGTAGCCGCCGTCGTCCAGCTTCTCCAGGAGCCAGCCGACACCGTTCACCTCGACGCCGTCCTGCTTCGGATCCAGCATCTTCCCGGGCCTGGGGATACCGCACCGCAGTACGATCGCGGAGCCGCCCCACGCGGCGGTCAGATCGGACGCCGGAACCGCCGGAGTCCGGTCCTTGCCGGACACCGTCCCGGGGAGCTCCTTGTGCAACGCCGCACAGAAGCCCGCGACATCGGCGGGCGGGGCGGACGGAAGGCTCACGCGAGCCTCGGAGTCACCCGGCGAACAGCCCGCGAGGGCCGCCGGAGCGGCCAGCGCGGTCAGTGCGGCGAGCAGAGAGAAGGGCCGGCGGTGTCGTGACATCACCGGCCAAGAGTAGACGGGGGCTACAGATGGACCACCGGGCAGGTCAAGGTGCGGGTGATCCCCTCCACCTGCTGGACCTTGGCCACGACCATGCGACCGAGGTCGTCCACGGTGTCGGCCTGGGCGCGCACGATCACGTCGTACGGGCCCGTCACGTCCTCGGCCTGGATCACCCCCGCGATCTGCGCGATGGACTCGGCGACGAACGACGCCTTGCCCACCTCGGTCTGGATGAGGATGTACGCCTGTACCACGGAACCTCCAGGGCGGCCACGAGGATCATTTCCCCTACCCTTCGGGTGGGCCCGGGGATGACGGGTGGGCCCAGGGAAGAAGGGACGCCACGGTACCGCGTCGCCGAGCGCCGCGGGGAGACCCGCGGGTCCGGCGGCGCGCAGAGCGGGGCGTACGGAGAGCAGAAGTTGACGTATCTGTTGACGGTACCCAGAGCTGTGACGGCTCGCGACCGCAAGCGGACTGGGCAAGAAGGGGCACAGCGATGAAGGGCACTGTGGGCGAGCTGGGGGAGTTCGGGCTCATTCGAGAGCTCACCTCACGGCTCACCACCACCCCGGCGGTCCGGGTCGGACCGGGCGACGACGCCGCGGTGGTCTCGGCCCCCGACCGGCGGGTCGTGGCGAGCACCGACATCCTGCTGGAGGGCAGGCACTTCCGGCGCGACTGGTCCACGGCCTACGACGTCGGCCGCAAGGCCGCCGCGCAGAACCTCGCCGACATCGCCGCCATGGGCGCGGTGCCGACCGCGCTCCTGCTCGGCCTCGTCGTCCCGGCCGAGCTGCCGGTCACCTGGCCCACCGAGCTGATGGACGGCATCCGCGACGAATGCCAGGTCGCCGGCGCGGCCGTCGTCGGCGGCGACGTGGTCCGCGGCGACCTCATCACCGTCGCCATCACCGCGCTCGGCGACCTGCGCAACCACGAGCCCGTGCTGCGCTCCGGCGCCCAGCCCGGCGATGTCGTGGCCGTCACCGGCTGGCTCGGCTGGTCCGCGGCCGGCTTCGCGGTGCTCTCGCGCGGCTTCCGCTCGCCGCGGGCCTTCGTCGAGGCCCACCGGCGCCCCGAGCCGCCGTACCACGCGGGCCCCGCGGCCGCCGGACTCGGCGCCACCGCCATGACCGACGTCAGCGACGGCCTGATCGCCGACCTCGGGCACATCGCCGAGGCCAGCAAGGTACGGATCGACCTGCGCTCGGCGGCCGTCGACATCCCGACGCAGATGCACGACATCGGCCAGGCCGTCGGCGTGGACCCGCTCCAGTGGGTCCTGACCGGGGGAGAGGACCACGCCATCGTGGCCACCTTCCCGCCCGACGTGAAGCTCCCCGCCCGCTGGAAGGTCATCGGGGAGGTGCAGAACCGCTCCGCACTGCCCCAGGTGACCGTCGACGGCGCCCCCTGGACCAGCACCGGCGGCTGGGACCACTTCGGCGGCGACCAGGCCCCCGAGGAGGTCCCGCGATGAGCGGGTCCCCCCAGGGCCGCCCGCACCCGCCGCTGTGCCTGACCGTCGCCGGATCCGACTCCGGCGGCGGCGCGGGCATCCAGGCCGACCTCAAGACGATGATGGCGCTCGGGGTCCACGGGATGAGCGTGGTGACCGCTGTGACCGCGCAGAACTCCCGCGGTGTCAAAGGCGTCTGGGAACTGCCCGTCGAAGCCGTCAAGGGCCAGTACAGGGCCGTGGTGGACGACATCGGCGTGCAGGCCGTCAAGACGGGCATGCTCGCCAGCGCCGTGCTCGTGGAAACCGTCGCCGAGCTCCTCGCCGGGACCCGCGCCCCGGCCGTCGTGGACCCGGTCGGGGTCTCCAAGCACGGGGACCCGCTGCTCGCCGCCACGGCGCTGGACGCCGTGCGCAAGGAACTGCTGCCCCGGGCCACCGTGGCGACCCCCAACCTCGACGAGGTGACCCAGCTCACCGGCGTTGTCGTGCGGACCGAGGACGACATGCGCCGCGCCGCCGACGCGGTCCTCGCCTACGGGCCGGCGTGGGCGCTGGTCAAGGGCGGCCACCTCGCCGTGCACGGGGACGAGGCCGTGGACCTGCTGACGGACGGCTCGACCGAGCTCTGGCTCCGCGCCCCCCGCCACGACAACCGGCACACGCACGGCACCGGCTGCACGCTCGCCAGCGCGATCGCGGCGGGCCTGGCCATGGGCCGGGAGGTCCCCGAGGCCGTCACGGAGGCCAAGGAGTACGTCACGGGCGCCATCGCGGCCGGCTTCGCGCTGGGCGCGGGCATCGGACCGGTGGACCACGCCTGGCGCCGGCGCTGAAACGCCCGCAGGGCCTGCTCCACCCCGCGACTTCACGGGATGGGGCAGGCCCTGCGGGTTCGATCAGGCAAAGCAAGAGGCCGGTCCACCAGGTGGACCGGCCTTCTCAGCAACCGGAAAGGACTGCGCTACGACGGAAGGCGTCAGCGCGAGACCTTGCCGGCCTTGATGCACGAGGTGCAGGCGTTGAGGCGCTTCGGCGTCCCATTGACCACGGCACGGACACGCTGGATGTTCGGGTTCCAGCGACGCGAGGTGCGGCGGTGCGAGTGGGAAATGCTGTTGCCGAAGCTCGGCCCCTTGGCGCAAACGTCGCAGTTGGCAGCCACAGGTCACTCCAAAGACTTCAGATGCACTTACAGTGAATTCCGGCGCACCGGAATCAGGAAGTCTGAAGTGGTTTGCCGGAGGATGGCCCGACTCTCATCGGGCAACCGGAGCAGCATACAACGCCTGCCTCGGTCCGAGAAAACTACCACGGCCGCCGCCGCCCCCGCCCCGGGGTCGAGCCCCGCCGGCACCGCGGAGCACGCGTGGCGAGCGGCCGTGGGGCGGGGGTGGACGATCCGGGCGCAGGCCTCGACCTTGTCGGGCGCGGGGCCCGGGCCCATCGTGGCGTACTTCAGCACCGCCTTGCCGACGGGGGTGACGGGACCCAGCGGTGCCCGGGATCCCAGGACCGCCCCGGTGATACGGGTCCTCGCGCGCCCGGGGCGGATCGGCAGGGCCGGGGCCGGGGCCGGGGCTCATCAGGCCTCCTCGGCGGCCTGAACCGCCTGCGCGGCACCCGGGTCCGGGTAGCGGCCCTCCGGGCCGAACGGTTCTCCGTACAGGTAGCGGCCGAGCGCGGTGACCGGGAAGACCTGCCGGTACAGGTGGTAGTTGATGGAGAAGTCCCAGGGGAAGCCGGTCCCGGTGAAGTACGGCTCGTCCCAGCCGCCGTCCTCGCCCTGGGTGGAGACGAGGTACGCGATGCCCCGCCGGACGCTCTCGCCGTCCCGCTCCCCCGCCGACAGCATGGCCATCAGCGCCCAAGCCGTCTGGGAGGCGGTCGAGGCGCCCTTCCCGGCCCAGGACGGGTCCTTGTAGGAGCGCTGGTCCTCGCCCCACCCGCCGTCCTCGTTCTGTACGGATTCCAGCCAGCCCACGGCCCGCCGGATCGCGGGGTGCGAGAGGGCGAAGCCGGCGGCCGTCAGGGCCGGCACCACCGAGCCGGTCCCGTAGACGTAGTTGGTGCCCCAGCGGCCGAACCAGCCGCCCTCCGGCTCCTGTTCGGCGAGGAGCCAGGCGATGCCGCGCCGGGTCCGCGCGTCGCCCGCCTTGCCCTCGACGGCGAGCATCTCGACGACGTGGGCGGTGACGTCGGCCGAGGGCGGGTCGATGACCTCGCCGAAGTCGCAGAAGGGCAGCTTGTTGGGCAGCGGGCTGGTGTTGTCGGCGTCGAAGGCGCCCCAGGCGCCGTTCTTCGACTGCATGCCGAGGTTCCAGGACACCCCGCGGGCGATGGCCGCCTCGACCCGCGCCGGATCGGGGTGCTTGACGCGGCGCAGCGCCAGGACGACCTCGGCGGTGTCGTCGATGTCCGGGTAGGTGTCGTTGTGGAACTCGAACGCCCAGCCGCCCGGGGCCAGTCGGGGCCGGCGCACGGCCCAGTCGCCGCTGCGCCTGATCTCCTCGCCCAGCATCCAGTCGGCGGCCTTGACCAGGGCCGGGTGGTCGGGGCGCACGCCCGCGTCGGCCAGCGCGATGGCGGCCAGGCAGGTGTCCCAGACCGGGGACTGGCAGGCCTCGATCATGCGGGCGCCGTCCTCGCGCCACACCGCGAAGCGGTCCAGGGACTCCAGTCCGGCCCGCATCACCGGGTGCCCGAGGTCGTAGCCGAGCAGGTGCAGGGCGATCACGGAGTACACGGCGGGCGGCTGGATCCCGCCCCAGCAGCCGTCGTCCTCCTGGCGCTCCACGATCCAGCGGCCGGCGCTGGCCATGGCCGCCTCGCGCAGCCGGCGCGGCGCGAACCGGCGGTAGAGGTGCAGGGCCTTGTCCATCCGCTGGAAGGCGCCGCCCCAACTGGCCAGCGGGTCCAGCCGCTTGACGGGGTACGGGTTCCGCGCGTCGGTGTGCAGCTCGTCCAGCGCGAAGGGGGCCGGGCGGACCGGGCGCAGCGCCGAGACGACGGTGAGGGGGACGATGGTCTGCCGGGCCCAGCAGCCGAAGTCGTAGATGTTCAGCGGCACCCAGGGCGGCAGGAAGAGCAGTTCGGGCGGGAGTTCGGGCAGGTGGTCCCAGTTCCACCAGCCGAAGAGCGCGAGCCAGATGCGGGTGAACACGCGGGCGCCGGCGATCCCCCCGTGGCCGCGGATCCACGCCGAGGCGCGGGCCATGTGCGGGGCGCCCGGGTCGTCACCGGCGAGGCGCAGGGCCACGTAGGCCTCGATGGTGGCGGACAGGTCGCTGGGGCCCTTGTGGAACGTGGCCCAGGTGCCGTCGGCCCCCTGCTCGCCGCGGATGAACAGGGCGGCGGCCTGGGTGGTGGCCTCGTCCCGGATCCCGAGGAACTGGCGCAGCAGCAGGTCCTCGGCGTCCATGGTGACGTTGGTCTCCAGGTCGCCCTTCCACCAGCCGGCCTCGTCCTGCCGGTCGAGGAGGTTGCGCACGGCCCTGAGGGTGGCTTCGCGGACTGCCCGGTCGTCCGGGCCGGGCGCCGCGGCCGGCTCCGTCCGCACGGCGGGGCGGGTGGCGTGGCCCCGGCCCGGCGGGCCCGCGGCCACGCCGTCACCGGGTCCGGCGTCGCAGGCGTCCGCGCCGGCTCCGCCGTCGGTCGTCGCTGTCATGGCTTCCCCTTTGTGTGCAGTGTCCTCTGCTGTCCTGGGGTTCGCCGTCGGCCGGTACTACGGGCAGGCAGTACCGGTCGGCGACTCGCGATTCATATGCGCGATCGGGTGGCGATCACCTCTTGCGCACGACGACGAAGTCGGCGAGCGCCACGAGCTGGTCGCGCACGCGCCGGTCCATGTCCACGTCGTCGAGGGCCTTGATCGCCACCGCGTGCTGGCGCCGTGCCTCGTCGGCGGTCCACTGCCGGCCGCCGGCCGCCTCGATGAGCGCGGCGCGGGCCGCGAACTCCTCCTCGGAGAAGTTCTCGAAGTCGTTGCTCTTGGCATCGGCGGCGAGCAGTTCCGCGAGCTCCTCGCAGGCCGGTCCGCCGGCCGCGAGGGCGGCGACGACGGGCAGCGACTTCTTGCGCTGGCGCAGGTCGCTCCAGGTCTGCTTGCCCGTGGACTCCGGGTCTCCCCAGATGCCGAGGAGATCGTCGACGGCCTGGAAGGCGAGGCCGAGGTGGTAGCCGTACTCCTCCAGCTTGTCGGCCGTACGGTCGTCCGCGCCGCCGAGCACGGCGCCGATGGAGACCGCGCAGGCGAGCAGGGCGCCGGTCTTGTTGCCCTCCATCTCCAGGCACTCCGCGACGCTGACGCTCTCGCGGTGCTCGTAGGAGATGTCCTGCGCCTGGCCGTCGATGAGCTTGCGGCTCGCGGTGGTCAGGCGCATGGCGGCGCGGCCGGCCTCGACGGTGCCGAGTTCCAGCAGGACCTCGTTGGCCAGGGCGAACAGCGCGTCGCCGACCAGGATCGCGAGGGCCGGTCCGTGGACCTTCCACACCGTGTCGCGGTGGCGGCGCTGCTCGTCCCCGTCCATCAGGTCGTCGTGCAGCAGCGAGAAGTTGTGGACGAGCTCCACGGCGACCGCGCCCGGGATCCCGACCTCGGCCGCGGCGCCCGCGGCCTCGGCGGAGAGCAGGGCGAGGGCGGGGCGCACGGCTTTGCCGCCGTCGCCGTCCGCCGGGTTGCCCTGGGCGTCGATCCAGCCGAAGTGGTAGGCGGCGACGGTGTCCATGGGCGCGGCGAGCCGGTCCACGGCGGAGCGGAGCGCGGGCGTCGAGAGCGTACGGCCGCGCTCCAGGAGGGCGAGCGTGTCCGCCTTCTCCCCGCCGGCCGGGCCCGTACTGGCGTCCGTGTTCTCGACGGCCGGATTCCCCGGGTTCACTGGCTCTCCTCTGGTTCCTGTACGTACTGCGGTGCGTGCTGCTGCGGTACCGGTGGTGCCTGTGGTGCCGGTACCGATGGTGCCGGTGGTGCCGGTGGTCGTCATGCCGCCTCCTGCAAGGGATGTTCGCGGTGGCGGCCCAGCATGCCGAGCGCGGCATGAGCCGCGCTCAGTCCGCTGCGGACGGCGCTCTCCATGGTCGCGGGCCAACCCGTCGCGGTCCACGCACCGGCGAGGTAGAGCCCCGGCGTGTCGGTCCGCGCGCCGGGCCGCAGCCGCCCGACGCCGGGGGTGGGGGCGAAGGTCGCGGTCCGCTCCCGGGTGACGAAGAAGTCCCGCACCTTGGCGCCGCGCGCGGCGGGCAGCAGCCGTTCCAGCTCGGGCAGGTACTTGGCGCGCAGGACCGAGACGGGCTCGTCGATGTCCTCGTGGGCGACCGACTGGGACAGGGCCAGGTACTGGCCGCCGTCGGGCAGCCCGGAGGAGTCGGTGCGGTCGAAGACCCATTGGACCGGGGAGCCGAGGGCCGCGAAGAACGGCTGCTTGAGCACCTTGCGGTCGTAGACGACGTGCACGTTGAGGATCGGAGCGGTGGCGATGTCGAGGAGCTTGTCCGGGTCGGCGAGCGCGCCGGCCGGGAGCAGCCCGTGTGCCTCGCGCTGCGGGACGGCGAGCACGACGGTGTCGGCGTCGAGCGACTCCTGCTCCGTGTCGACCCGCCAACCGCCTTCCACCGTACGGGAGATGCCGGTGACCCGGGTGCGCAGCGCGGTGCGCACCCCGGCCGCGTCCAGGGCCTCGCGGGCGAGCGTGTCGTGCAGGTCGCCCAGCGGTACGCGGGCCCAGCCGATGTCGGCCGCGCCGTTCTCGGAGAGCAGGCCGGTCTTGAAGACCATCGCGGCCAGGCCCAGCGAGGACTGCTCGGCGGTCGCGTTGAGGGTGGCGATGCCGACGAGGTCCCACAACGCCTCGATGGTGCGCGGGCTCTGGCCGTAGCGGGCGAGCCAGGTGGCGAAGTCCAGGCCGTCGAGCGCCGGGTCGGCGGGGTCGAGGCGGCGCAGCGCGAGGGCGGCGCGCCCCACGCTCACGCGCTCCGCGAGCGAGAGGTGGGGGTAGCGGGCGAGGGAGCCGGCCAGGTGCAGCGGCACGGGCAGGGCGCTGCGGCGCAGCCTGCCGAGCCGGGGGCCGCCGGGGTGGGCGGCGTCGAGGACGGGGACGTCGAGCCGGTCCTGGAGGGGCGCCAGATCGGCGCCGCCGACGCGGTCGAGGAACCACCGGTAGGCGGTGCAGCAGCGCAGGTAGACGTGCTGGCCGTTGTCGACGGTCAGGTCCCCGCGCTTGAAGGAGAACGCGAGGCCGCCGAGCCTGGGCCGGCCCTCCAGCAGCGTCACCCGCAGACCGGCGTCGGCGAGTTCCAGCGCGGTGGTGACGCCGGCGAGGCCGCCGCCGACGACCACGGCGTGGTGCGCGGTCATACGTCCTCCTCCGTCACTGCGACAGACGCCGCCGGGCGCGGCGGGGTTGCTCCCGCCCCGTTCGCGGGTGCGGCCGGGCGGCCCGCGGCCATCAGAGCCGCCTCCGGTTGCTCTGGCGCGAGATGGTCCGCGCGTCGAGGCCGGAGAGTCCGCGGACGGCCACGTACGCCTTCTCGTGCGTCGGCAGCGAGACCCGGCCGCGGAGCACGGCCTCGGGCTCGCGCTCGATGCGGTCCAGGAGGCGCCGGTAGATGCCGGCCATGGCGGCGACGCAGGCGCCGCTGCGCCGGTCGAGCATGGGCAGCAGCTTGTAGCCCTCGACGAACAGGGCGCGGGCGCGCCGCACTTCGTGGTGGACCAGGCCGGCGAAGTCGGAGCCGGCGGGCATCCGGTCACTGTGGAAGCCCTCGGAGCAGCCGAATTTGGCCAGGTCCTCGGCGGGCAGGTAGGTGCGTCCGTTGCCCGCGTCCTCCCGGACGTCGCGCAGGATGTTGGTGAGTTGCAGCGCGAGGCCGAGGGTGTCGGCGTACTCGCCGGCCAGTGCCGCGTCGCGGCTGCCGGCCGGGGCCGTGCCGAACACGCCGAGCGAGAGCCGGCCGATGGCGCCGGCGACGCAGCGGCAGTAGACCTTGAGGTCGTCCCAGGTCTCGTACGTCTCGCCGCGCACGTCCATCAGGACGCCGTCGATGAGCTCGTCGAGCCCTTCGAGCGGGATCGGGAAGCGGCGGGCGGCGTGCGCGAGGGCGACCGCGACCGGGTCGGTGTCGTCCTCGTCGATCCCCTCGGCGCGGATCCGGCCGAGCAGGGCGCGGGTCTCCTCCAGCCGGGCCAGCTTGACCTCGGGCGGCAGTGTGCCGTCGCCGATGTCGTCGACCCGCCGGGAGAAGGCGTACAGCGCGGACATCGCCTGCCGCTTGTCGAGCGGGAGCAGCCGGATGCCGTAGGCGAAGTTGCGCGCCTGCGCGCCGGTGACCGCCTCGCAGTAGCTGTAGGCGGCCGAAATCGGTGCGGACATCGGAGCCGGTGCGGACGGGGCGCCCGGTGCGGACGCGTGTGTGGGGCCCTCCACGGTCGGGCTCACCCCTTTCTCGGCGCTGTGCGCAGGACGGCGGCCACCTCGCGGAGCAGGCCGCTCTTGGTGGGCTTGGGCGGACCGGGCAGGACGTCGAAGCCGGCGGCGGTGACGGCTCGCAGGGCGGCCCTGCCCCCTCCCACGAAGCCCGCGAGCAGCAGTCGGAGCCTTCCGTCGACGCTGCCCACGAGCGGTGTGCCCTCGTTCAGGAGGTCCCGCGCCCGTTCGGTTTCGAAGGCGATCAGCGAGCGTACGGAGGCGCCGGCGGACGGGGCCTTCAGGTCGGCCTCGGCCACGTGGAAGCGGCGCATGTCCTCGCCCGGGAGGTAGATCCGGTCGCGGCCGAGGTCCTCGGCGACGTCCTGGAGGTGTTCGGCGATCTGCAGGGCGGTGCAGACGGCGTCGGAGCGGCGGATCCGCTCGGGGGTGGCGGTGCCGGTGAGCTGGAGCACGAGGCGGCCCACCGGGTTGGCGGAGAGCTCGCAGTAGGCGACGAGGTCGCCGTACGTCTCGTAGCGCGCGACCCGCTGGTCCTGGCGGTTGGCCTCGATGAGCCCGAGGAACGGCTCGGGGGTGAGCCCGTGATCGCGTACGACGGGCTGCAGGGCCAGCATGAGGGGGTGGCGGGGCGGGCCGCCGGTCCCGAAGACCCGGTGCAGGTCGGCCTCGAAGGCGTCGAGCATGGCGGGCCGGTCGTCCGCGGCGGCGGGGTCGAGGCCGAGGAGGACGGCGTCGCGGCCGCCCGGGGCGAGGTCTCCGTCGCCGATGTCGTCGACCAGGCGGGCATACCCGTAGACCGCCATCAGGCCCTCGCGCCAGGCGCGGGGCAGGAAGGCGGGGGCGACGGGGAAGTTCTCGGTGCGGGCCTTGTCGAGGGTCGCACCGGTGGCGGCGGAAAGGGCCTCGGAGGTGCCGTGAACGCCGGAGGTGCCGGTGGTGCCGGGGACCGTGTGCGGCCGGGGGCTGATGCCGTGCCCCGGGGTCACCGCCCGCCGCCCGTGGCGGGAACGGCCGTCGTGCCTGGGGGCCGGAGAATTCCCGTAGCCATTGCCGTCACATCTCCCGTTCTACACTGCGAACCCAATACATCCCATTTCGGACACGCCGCCGGGCATTTCCCGGAGCGCCCCAGGCTATTCACCTGTAGGGAATCGTCCCTCTTGCCCGCGATTGAGGACTGGCCCAGCTTACGCTGTACAACGGCGCGGAGGCTCGACGGGTATTCGGTCCACTACCGAATGTCGCCCGCGCAAATGGCTTTTCACAGCGCCTCGGGCATGCGGCGGCCCCCGCCGCTTGGTGCGGCGGGGGCCGTCCGTGGTCCCGTCAGCTGGTCGCCTTCTCGTATGCCGAGACGACTTCCTCCGTGGGGCCGTCCATCAGGAGTTCTCCCCGTTCCAGCCACAGCACCCGGTCACAGGTGTCGCGGATGGACTTGTTGTTGTGGCTCACCAGGAACACCGTGCCCGCGCTCTTGCGCAGTTCGCGGATGCGCTCCTCGGAACGCACCTGGAACTTCCGGTCACCGGTGGCCAGCGCCTCGTCAATCATCAGCACGTCGTGGTCCTTGGCCGCGGCGATGGAGAAGCGCAGTCGCGCGGCCATGCCGGAGGAGTACGTGCGCATCGGCAGGGAGATGAAGTCCCCCTTCTCGTTGATGCCCGAGAAATCGACGATGCCCGCGTAGCGCTCCTTGATCTGCTCGCGGGTCATGCCCATCGCGAGACCGCCGAGGACCACGTTGCGCTCACCGGTGAGGTCGTTCATCAGCGCCGCGTTGACACCCAGCAGCGAGGGCTGGCCGTCCGTGTAGACCTTGCCCGCCTCGCAGGGCAGCAGGCCCGCGATGGCGCGCAGCAGCGTCGACTTGCCGGAGCCGTTGGATCCGATGACGCCGATGGCCTCGCCGCGGTACGCCGTGAAGGAGACCCCGCGCACGGCGTGGACCCGGCGCACGCCCGGCGCGTCGCCCTTGCCCCGGCGGACTATCTTGCTCAGCGCCGCGGTGGCACTGCCCCTGCCGGAGCTGCCGGTGTTGACCCGGTAGACGATGTGCACGTCGTCGGCGATGACGGTGGGGACGTGCCCCCGGTTGTTCTCAGCCACGGCCGTAACGCTCCTCAGCCTTCCAGAAGTACACGAAACCGCCGAGGCCGATCAGGACGGCCCAGCCGATGGCGAAGGCCCAGACGTGCGGCGGCAGGTTCTCGCGGCCGTACCCGTCGATCAGCGCGAAGCGGACCAGGTCCATGTAGATCGCGGCCGGGTTCCACTGGAGCACGTCCGCGATCCACGCGGGCTTGCCCTTGAGCATCTCGCTGATCGAGAACATGACGCCGGAGGCGTACATCCACGTGCGCGTGACGAACGGCATGAGCTGCGCGAGGTCGGGGGTCTTGGAGCCCATCCGGCCGAAGATCAGCGCGAGGCCGGTGTTGAAGGCGAACTGGAGCACCAGCGCCGGGATGACCAGCAGCCAGGACAGCTGGGGGTAGTTGCCGAAGCCGACCGCGACGACGAACACGACGATCATCGAGAACATCAGCTGCTGGAGCTGCTGCAGCGAGAACGAGATCGGCAGCGAGGCGCGCGGGAAGTGCAGGGCGCGGACCAGGCCGATGTTGCCCGGGATCGCTCTGACGCCGGCCATCAGCGAGCTCTGCGTGAAGGTGAAGACGAAGACCCCGATCACCAAGAAGGGGATGTAGTCCTCCTTCTCGATGCCCTTGCCGGCGTCCAGGATCAGACCGAAGATCAAGTAATAGACCAGGGCGTTCAGCAGTGGGGTCGCCACCTGCCAGATCTGGCCGAGCTTCGCCTGGCTGTACTGGGCCATCAGCTTGGCCCGGGAGAACGCCACGATGAAGTGGCGGCGGTCCCACAGCTGCCGCACGTATTCGGCCAGACCCGGCCGGGCGCCGCTGACGGACAGCCCGTACTTCCCGGCCAGCTCCGCGGGGCTCAGGCCCGCGTCTTCGGACGGCGGCTTGCTCGTGGCGAGGGCGCCGTCCTGGGTTGTGTCACTCACAAGATGAAACTTTCCGTCTTCATGATGCGGCAGAAGGTGGCATCGGTCCTGAGGCACTCGGATCGTGATCGCGCCATGTTCTCAGACGCGAGCGTGTCAGATGACAGGCGGTCGACCCAGCCGGGTCAGCCGCCAGACCGTGCGCCATTTCATGGGGCGCCGGGGACCGCAGGAGGTGGTCCATCCCTCCTTGAACCCGGCGAACCAGGCCTTGAGCGCCGGCGGGGAGGGCCTGCGCAGGAGCGTCAGCAGGAGCCAGACGCCCACGTAGACCGGGACCAACGGGGCGGGCAGGTTGCGGCGGGCGAGCCACACCCGGTTTCGAGCCACCATACGGTGGTAGACCGCGTGCCGGGAGGGGGCCGTGGTGGGGTGCAGCAGCACCATGTCCGCGCGGTAGTCGATCAGCCACCCCGCGTCGAGCGCCCGCCAGGCCAGATCCGTCTCCTCGTGGGCGTAGAAGAACTCCCCCGGCAGGTCTCCGACCTGCTCGAACACCTTCGTACGGACGGCGTTGGCGCCGCCCAGGAAGGTGGTCACGCGCGAGGAGCGCATCGGGTCGGAGGCACGCAGCCGGGGCACGTGGCGGCGCTGGGTCTCGCCGGTCTCGGGATCGGCGATCCGGAAGCTGACGATGCCGAGCTCCGGGTCCTCGGAGAAGGCCTGTCGGCACAGCTCGGCGGTGTCGGTGCGCTCCAGCAGCCCGTCGTCGTCGAGGAAGAGCAGGCCGTCCACCTCGAAGCCCGCGCCGTCGCCGGAGCGGAAGGCCTCGATGCCGACGTTGCGGCCGCCCGGGATGCCGAGGTTCTCGGGCAGCTCGACGGTGCGCACGTCCTCGGGAAGCCCGGTCAGGCGCACGCCCTGGCCGACGACGACCGTCTCGACGGGGGCGCCGTCCTGCTGGGCCACCGAGTCCAGGAGCGCCTTGAGCTCGTCGGGGCGGTTGCCCATCGTGATGATGACGGCGCCCAGCCGCATCGGGGCCGTCACTTGAGCCTGCTGGAGGCGAGGACCGACACCAGGTGCAGCACGGTCTGCAGCAGCGCGATGCCGGCCAGGACCGCGACGCCGAGGCGGGTGAAGTACAGGTCGCCGCGGATCTGGTCCACGACGGCCAGCACCAGGATGAGCAGGGAGGCCTCGATGCCGAGGACCAGGCGGTGGAACTTGAGCGCGGCCGCGGCCCGGCGGGCGAGCGCCATGCCGGACGAGCGCGGCGTGGCCGCCGCGTCCTGGACCACGGGCTTTCCGGCCTGGTGGCGGGCGACGCCGACCAGGTCAGTCTCGGCCTTGATCAGGATCGCGCCGAGCGCCGCGAGGGTGCCCAGGAAGGCCCACAGCCAGTCGATGCGCCCGCTGCCCCACAGGTCCGAGGCGCGCAGGCCGAAGCCGACCAGCACCGCCGCGTCGCACAGGTAGGCGCCGACCCGGTCCAGGTAGACCCCGGACAGCGAGAACTGCTTCTTCCAGCGGGCGACCTCGCCGTCGACGCAGTCGAGCAGCAGGTACATCTGGACCGCGACCACGCCGAGGACGGCGCCCCAGACGCCCGGCACCAGCAGGGCCGGGGCCGCGAGCACGCCGGCGATGGTCATCACGTAGGTCAGCTGGTTGGGCGTGACCTTGGTGGTGACCAGGAGGCGGGTGATGCGCAGGGAGATCTCGCGCATGTAGAGGCGCCCGCCCCAGTGCTCGCCGCTGACCCGGTCCTTGACGCCCGCCGGGTGAACGACGGGCCGGAGTTCAGCTACGGATGGTCTTGGCATAGTCGGCGTAAGCGTCCCTGATCTCGGCTGCGGACAAGTTGAGGTGCTCCAGGATCGTGAAGCGTCCCGGACGGGTCTGGGGGGCGTACTCGACGGCCGCGACGAACTCGTCGACGCTGAAGCCGATCTCCTCGGGGAGGACGGGCAGGCCGTGGCCGCGCAGCACCTGGACGAAGAGCCCGGACTTCTCGGCGGCGCCGCGCAGGTGCATGGCGAAGGCGGCGCCGAGGCCGACCTGCTCGCCGTGGAGCGCGGAGCGCCCGGGGTAGAGCAGGTCGAAGGCGTGGCTGATCTCGTGGCAGGCGCCGGACGAGGGGCGGGTGTCCCCGCTGATCGACATGGCGATGCCGGAGAGGACGAGCGCTTCGGAGAGCACGGTGAGGAACTCGTCGTCGCCGACGCCGCCGGGGTGGCGCAGCACGGACTCACCGGCGGTACGGGCCATGGCGGCGGCCAGGCCGTCGACGGGCTCGCCGTTGAGGCGGTGCGAGAGCTCCCAGTCGGCGATGGCCGAGATGTTGGAGATCGCGTCGCCGATGCCGGCTCGGACGAACCGCGCCGGGGCCTCCTTGATGACGTCGAGGTCCACGACCATCGCGATCGGCATGGGGACTCCGTAGGAGCCCCTGCCGTTGTCGTTGTCCAGGATGGACACCGGCGAGCAGATGCCGTCGTGGGAGAGGTTCGTGGCGACGGCCACCATGGGCAGGCCGACCCGCGCCGCGGCGTACTTCGCCACGTCGATGATCTTGCCGCCGCCCAGGCCCACGACGGCGTCGTAGCGGCGACCCTTTATGTCGTCGGCGAGCTTGACCGCGGAGTCGATGGTCCCGTCGACGACGGGGTACCAGTCGGCGTGCGGCAGCACGGGCTCCAGCTTGGCGCGCAGCACCGCGCCGGAGCCGCCGCTGATCGCGATCGCGAGCTTGCCGGACGTGGAGACGCGCTGGTCGGCGAGGAGGCCGGCCAGGTCGTCCATCGCGCCGCGGCTGATGTCGACGACGACGGGCGAGGGGATGAGCCTCGTCAGTACTGGCATGCGATCGTCCGGCCCTTGGCGAGGTCGTCGTGGTTGTCGATCTCGACCCACTTGACGTCGCCGATGGGGGCCACGTCGATCGTGAAGCCGTCGTTGACGAGCTGCTGGTAGCCGTCCTCGTAGTAGAGGTCGGGGTCGCGCTCGAAGGTGGTCTTCAGGGCCTCGGCCAGCTCCTCGGCGGCCTCCGGCTCGATGAGGGTGACGCCGATGTACTCGCCGGTCGCGGTGGCCGGGTCCATCAGCTTGGTGATCCGCCGGACGCCCTTCTCACCGTCGGTGATGACCTTCATCTCCTCGTCGGCCAGGTGCTTGACCGTGTCGAGGGCGAGGATGATCTTCCGGCCCTCGCCGCGGGCGGCGAGCAGGGTCTTCTCGACGGAGACCGGGTGGACGGTGTCGCCGTTGGCGAGGATCACGCCCTGCTTCAGGACCTCACGCGCGCACCACAGGGAGTAGGCGTTGTTCCACTCCTCGGCCTTGTCGTTGTCGATCAGCGTGATCTTGACGCCGTACTTGGCCTCCAGGGCCTCCCGGCGCTCGTACACGGCTTCCTTGCGGTAGCCGACGACGACGGCGACCTCGGTGAGGCCGACCTCGGCGAAGTTGCCGAGCGTCAGGTCGAGGACCGTGATGCTCTCCTCGTCGCCTTCGGGGCCGACGGGCACGAGGGCCTTGGGCAGGGTGTCGGTGTAGGGACGCAGGCGGCGTCCGGCACCGGCAGCGAGGACGAGGCCGATCATGCTGGTTCTCCTTCGTCATGTACGGCGGGTGCCCCGGAGGAAACCCAGAAGCGGATGCTCTCCACGAGCACCACCAGTGCCACGAACCCGGCCATGGCCGTGAGCGCGACGGGGAAGTCTGCGGCGCGCGAGGCCAGGGCGGAGGCCAGCACCGCGGTCAGCAGCACCCGGCCCTCGTGTCCGCCGGTCGTCCGCACCAGCCAGTGCGGGGGCGCGCCGGTGCCACCGCGGATGCGGTACACCGTGTCGTAGTGATGGTAGGCGACCGCCGCGACCAGTCCGAATGCCGCGGGAAGGGCCCCGGGGACGTCCGCCTTGGCGGCGAGGATCAGCACGGTGGTGTACTCGGCGGCCCGGAAGACGGGCGGCACGAGCCAGTCGAGGGCGCCCTTGAGGGGCCGGGCGACGGCCGCTCCGGCGAGCACGGCGTAGAACACGGCGGCGACGACCACCTGGCGGGCGCCGAACTCGTGGGCCCAGGCCGTCCACAGCAGCGCCACCGAGCCGATCACGGCCGCGGCGATGCCGGCGCCGGGGGCCAGCCGGCCGAACGCACGGCCCGCGAGCTCGGCGATCGGGCCCGAGTCCGCGAGGTCCGCGAGGGCCTGGGCGGCCCGGTCGGTCCGCTTCGCCCTGCGGGTCAGCGAGCGCAGGACCCGGCCGGCGGTGGTGTAGAGCGCGCCGAAGGCGCAGCCGACGAGCAGCGCGTAGAAGACGATCCGGGGGGTGGTCACGGCGGTCAGCGCCGCGATCATGGCCCAGCGCTCGCCGATCGGGAGGATGATCATCCGCCGGACCCAGACCGTCCAGCCGACGCTGTCGAGCTTGTCGGAGAGGGCGGCGGTGGGGCTGGTGTTGGCGGTCGCGTCGTGGTTGGCCTCGTTGAAGGAGAAGTCCACGACGTGGCGGCAGGTCATCAGGATCATGGCGCCGAGCGCCAGGGCCCAGACGTCGTCCCCGTTCCTGGCGGCACCGAGCGCGAGGCCCGCGTAGAAGGAGTACTCCTTGGCGCGGTCGAAGGTCGCGTCGAGCCAGGCGCCCATCGTCGAGTACTGGAGCGAGTAGCGGGCGAGCTGCCCGTCCGTGCAGTCCAGGACGAAGGAGAAGAGGAGCAGTACGCCGGCCGCGACGTAGCCCCAGCGGTCGCCGGTGGCGGCGCAGCCGGCCGCGATCAGCGCGGTGACCAGGGAGGCGGTGGTGACCTGGTTCGGGGTCAGGCCGCGGCGCGCGCACCAGCGGGCGATGTAGCGCGAGTACGGGCTGATGAAGAAGGTGGTGAAGAACCCGTCCCGGGACTTCACGGCGGTGCGCAGCCGGACGGCCTCGTCGTCGACGGCGGCCACCCTCGCGGCGGCCGCGTCGCGCTCGGCGGCGCCCGCCGGGACGGTGGCGACGAGCGTGCCCAGTTCGGGGCGCTGGACGGCGGTGCCGGCGGCCTCGACCGCGGCGGCCAGCCGGTCGGGGTACGGGCCGGTCCCCGCGTCGGCCGCGGCCGGGGCGGCGGCCCGGTCCAGGGCCGCACGGGCGCCCGGCTGGACGGCGAAGGCGCCGGTCACGGCGCAGGCGTCGAACCGCGGGTCGGTCAGCGCGAGCCGCAGCGCGTGCGTGTGCCCGACGAACCCGCTGTCCACGACGGCCACCCGCTGATCGGCGGGTACGAGGGCCAGGGCGGCGGCGGTGTCGCGCGGGGTGGCGGCGGGGCGGACGTCGAAGCCGAGGGAGCGCAGCTCGTCGGCGAGCGGTGATCCGGGCACCGGCAGGCCGGTAAGGATGACGGTCGGCAGACGAACTCACTCCTTGCACGAACACGGGACGTGCGCCGGGGGCGGCGGCACGTCGGCAGAGGCTATCGGATGAACGGAAGGAGGGGTTCACCACCCGTTTACGCCCCGATAAGCCGAAGATTCCGGGGCTGTGCGCCCTGAGGCGATCATCATTGACGAGAACTCCGGGGGACTCAAACCGCCTCGGTGCTAGGTTGATCGCAGACATGTACGAAAAGCGTGCATACGTCTCAAACGGAACTGATCGAGAAAGAGGTGGGTTGATGACCGTCGCAGAGGTCGCGGCCATGGGCAGCGACGCACTCCGGTACATCCCCTCTTCCTTCCGGGCATCCGGCCAGGCCTGACCTTCTCGGCCTCGTCGGCCGGAGCCCTCGTTCAAGGGTTCACGTTGACCGACCTCACAGACCACACCGCCGGCACCACCGACACCGGCAACTCCCGCACCACCGACTTCAGCACGCAGGGCGACCCGTTCTTCGAGGCGTTCTTCGAGCTGCACCGCGGCCTGCCCCGGCAGTCCCCCGGCTCCGAGGCGACCACCCGCCACCTGCTGTCCCTGTGCGGACCGCTGCCCGAGCGGCCGCGCGTCCTCGATCTGGGCTGCGGTCCGGGTGCCGGCGCCCTGCTGCTCGCCGCCGAGGCGGGAAGCCGGGGCGCCGAGGTCACCGCCGTCGATCTGAACGACGGCTTCCTCGACGAACTCCGTACGGCCGCCGCGGCCCGCGGGCTCACCGACCGCGTCCACGCCGTCAAGGCGGACATGGGCGACCTCCCCTGTCCGGACGGTTCCTTCGACCTCCTGTGGGCCGAGGGCTCCGCCTACAACATCGGCTTCGCCACCGCGCTCGCGCGGTGGAAGCGGCTCCTGGCACCCGGCGGCACCCTCGTGCTGAGCGAGTGCGAGTGGACCGTCGAGGAGCCCTCCGCCGGGGTCCGCGCCTTCTGGGACCCGCACTACGCGCTGCGCTCCACCGCCCGGAACCTGTCCGCCGTCCAGGCCGCCGGGTACCGGGTGCTCGGCGTCCACCACCAGCCCGACTCCGACTGGGCCGCGTACTACGGCCCGCTCGGCGAGCGGGCCGCCGCGGCCCCGGAGCCGGCCGGGCCGCAGGCCGCGGCCGCGCTGGACTTCGTGCGCGAGGAGATCGGCGTACGGGAGCGGCACGGGCACGAGTACGGGTACACGGCCTACGTCCTGCGCCCGGTCACGGCCGGCGACGGCGACGCCTGGCCCACCCGCCCGGAGACCGGGGCCGACACGGCCGCGGTCCACGCGCTGAACTCGGCCGCCTTCGAGACCCCCGCCGAGGCGGACCTCGTGGACGCGCTGCGCACGGACGCCTCCTGGCTGCCCGGCCTGTCCTACGTGGCCGAGGGCCCGGACGGGTCGGTCGCGGCGCACGCCCTGCTGACCCGGTGCGAGGTGGACGGGGTCCCCGCGCTCGCGCTCGCGCCGGTGGCCGCCGATCCCGCGCTCCAGCGCTCGGGCGCGGGCAGCGCGGTCGTACGGGCGCTGCTCGCGGCGGCCCGCGAGCGGGGCGAGGCGCTGGTCCTGGTCCTCGGGCATCCCGAGTACTACCCGCGCTTCGGTTTCGTGCCGGCTTCGCGCTTCGGGATCCGGGCGCCCTTCGAGGTCCCCGACGAGGTGATGATGGCGCTGGTGCTCGACGACGGCGCGGCGGTGCCCGCGGGCACGATCCGCTATCCGGCCCCGTTCGGGCTCTGACGCACGGCCCGCCGGGCTGACGAACCGACGGGCTGAACCGGTCCGCCCCCCGCCGCATATCACGCGGCGGGGGGCGGACATGCGCGGATCCCCGAAGTCAGGGGTAGTGGCTTTTGTACGGCAGACTGAAGGCCGAAGTCCGAAGCGAAGGATGGGTATGCCGACCACACCAGCCACCGCCGCGAACAGCGCGTCCACCGGCACCGGCACTCAAGAACCGATCATGCTCGAACTGGTCGACGAGTCCGGCAGCACCATCGGCACGGCGGAGAAGCTCTCCGCCCACCAGGCCCCCGGTCTGCTGCACCGCGCGTTCTCCGTGTTCCTCTTCGACGAGCAGGGCCGCATGCTGCTCCAGCAGCGCGCCCTCGGGAAGTACCACTCCCCCGGCGTCTGGTCGAACACGTGCTGCGGTCACCCCTACCCCGGGGAGTCGCCCTTCGCGGCCGCGGCCCGGCGGACCTACGAGGAGCTGGGATTGTCGCCCTCGCTGCTCGCCCAGGCCGGGACCGTGCGCTACAACCACCCGGACCCGGCGTCGGGCCTCGTGGAGCAGGAGTACAACCACCTGTTCGTGGGACTCGCGCAGGCCTCGGTGCGACCGGATCCGGAGGAGATCGCGGACACCGCTTTCGTGACGGCCGGGGAACTGGCCAAGCGGCACGCCGAGGTTCCGTTCTCGGCCTGGTTCATGACCGTGCTGGACGCGGCCCGGCCCGCGATCCGCGAACTGACGGGTGACGCGGCGGGCTGGTAGCCCCTGGCCGCCGTACGGCCGGGGCCGTGCTGCCGTACGCGCCTTGCACGCCGTGCACGCCGTGCACGCCTTGTATGCCTTGCACGCCGTACGCCGCTCAGACCGCCGAGGTCGGGGTGGCGGCCGGCGAGGCGGCGGGCGTGCTGAGCGGCAGGGCCGCCCAGATCACCTTCCCGCCCGTGGAGGTGTGCTCCACGTCGCAGACCCCGCCGGCCTCCAGCGTGATCTCCCTGACGAGGAGCAGGCCCCGGCCGCCGGTCTGGCCGAAGTCGGCCTCCAGCGCCTTGGGGCGGTAGGGGTGGTTGTCCTCGACGGCCACCCGTACCCACTCCCGGCCGATGGCGACTTCGACCGCGACCTCCGGCGAGAGCAGGGCCGCGTGCCGGACCGAGTTCGTCACCAGTTCGGAGACGATCAGCAGCAGGGAGTACACCAGGTCCCGATCGGCCGGCACCTCCTGGCGGCCGAGCAGGTCGCGCACCGCGCGGCGGGCCTGCGGAACGGATTCTTCTACTGCGGGAGCCGTGAAACGCCACACTCCCTCATATGCGAGGGGGGCAGCCGCTACCTCCGGCTCGCCCCCCTCGACTGGCGGGACGCTCCCGCTGCCATCCATCTCCCGGCCCCCGTCTTCACGCTCGATCGTCTCCACGCGTCAAGAGTGGGGACCGGAGCGGTCCGGGCCGGACCACTGACCAGAAGTCAGCGTCAATCGGACACTTTCTGACCACTGGCGTATGACAGAGTCAGTTGTTCGACTGTTCCTGATCTTCTGCGGGCCACTTCCCGGCGGCCCCGCCGGGCTCGGCCGTCGCGCCCGGGACCGCCGCCGGCGCCGCCCGCTCCTCGTCGTCCCTGACCAAACCCAGGATGCGGCGCGCGCCCATGCCCAGGGCGATCAGGCTCAGGCCGTCGAACAACAGCGCCAGGGAGAAGAACGCTCCGATCACGTACAGACTGTTGCCGGGCCAGTTCGACAGGATCAGCAGGCCCAGCAGGATGCCGAAGGCCCCCTGGACCAGCGTCAGCCCGAAGTGCGCCCCGCGCACCACCACGGCGCCCGCCAGCCGGAACACGCCGCCGGTGAGGAACAGCAGCGCGGCGAACATGGTCAGCGCCTCCGCGCTCGCCTCCGGGCGGCGCAGGATCACGAAACCGGCCGCGATGTTGATCGCGGCGACGATGACGGCGAGCCAGAAGTAGTTGCTCTTGCGGGACTGCACCGCCTGCAGCAGACCGACCGCACCGCCGGCCAGCAGCAGCCAGCCGAAGAGGAACATCGTGGTCAGGGTGGCGGCAGCGGTGTAGACGAGGCCCACCAGCCCTGCCAGCACCAGCAGCACCCCGAGCAGGGCCATCACCCCGAAGCTGCGGCTGACGTGCTTCTTGTCGTCCTTGCCGCCCTTGCTGCCCTTGCTGCCCGTGACGCCCTTGCCGTCCTTGTTGCCCTCTGCACGCTCGGTACGGTCTGCGCCCATGGACGCGCCACCTTTCAGCACCCCCCGGACGGACTCCCTGACGGCCGGTCCACCGAGCTGCCGGGGACCGGTCTTTTGATCATAGGTTTGACCGTCCGGGATAGCATCCGGCGCATGGACGCAGCCCTCCTCCCCTCGGTCTCCGACGGGGTCGCCACCGTCGTGATCTCGCACCCCGCCAAGCGCAACGCCATGACGGCGGCCATGTGGCGCGCCCTGCCCGGGCTGCTGGCCGGACTCGCGGCCGACTCCGCCGTACGGGTGCTGGTCCTGACGGGAGCCGGCGGGACCTTCTGCGCGGGCGCCGACATCTCCTCCCTGACCGGCGACGACGACCCGCAGGCCCTGGCCGTGGCGGCGGAGGAGGCGCTGGCCGCCTTCCCCAAGCCCACGCTCGCCGCGATCCGCGGGTTCTGCGTGGGCGGCGGCAGCCAGCTGGCGGCCGCCTGCGACCTGCGCTTCGCCGAGGAGGGCTCCTCCTTCGGCGTCACGCCGGCGAAGCTGGGCATCGTGTACCCGGCCTCCTCGACGCGGCGGCTGACGGCGCTGGTCGGCCCGTCGGCCGCCAAGTACCTGCTGTTCTCAGCGGAGTTGACCGACGCGGACCGGGCGCTGCGGACCGGCTTCCTGGACGAGCTGCTGCCCGCCGGCCAACTCGACAAGCGGGTCGCCGAGTTCACCCGGATCCTCGCCTCGCGCTCGCAGCTCACCCAGGCCGCCGCGAAGGAGTTCGCGGACGGCCGCACCGACCGCGACGGGCACTGGGCGGCGCAGGCCGCCGGAAGCGGCGACGTCGCGGAAGGCGTCGCCGCGTTCCTGGAGCGGCGGCCGCCCGCCTTCACCTGGACTCCGCCGCAGGGCTGAACGCGCGCAGCCGCGCGACGATGTCGGCGGGCGCCTTCCGCGGGGAACCCGCGTCGTAGGGCGGCTGCGGGTCGTACTCGGTCATCAGCTGCACGGTCTGCGCGTACTCGTCGCCCGCGATGCGGCCGAGGAGTGCGAGCCCCATGTCGATCCCCGCGGAGACCCCGGCCGCGGTCACGTACTTCCCGTCGAAGACCACCCGCTCCTCGGCGGGCAGCGCCCCGTACGGGGGCAGCCGGTCCAGGTACAGCCAGTGGCTGGTGGCCCGCCGCCCGTCGAGCAGGCCGGCGGCGGCGAGCAGCGTCGAACCGGTGCAGACCGAGGTGGTCCAGGTCGTGGTGGCGTCGACGGCCCGCAGCCAGTCGAGGACGACGGGGTTCTTCATCTGCCCGTCGGAGGACGGCCCTCCGGGCACGATGACGATGTCCGGCCGCGTCACCTCGCCGAGCCCCTTGTCCGCGACGAGCTCGAGCGAGCCGTTGTCGGTCCGCACGGGCCCGGGGTGCTCGGAGACGAAGACGGTCTCCGCGCCCTGGAGGCGGCCGAGGGTGTCGAAGGGCCCGACGGCGTCGAGGGCGGTGAACTGGTCGTAGAGCAGTACGGCGATCTGCATGGCTCCTCCGGAGCGGTTGTCGGACGGACGGGTCGGGATCAGCCGGGTGTGCCGAAGCGCCGGCGGTACTCGGCCGGGGACTGGCCCAGGGTCTTCACGAAGGCGCGGCGGAGGGCTTCGGGGGTGCCGTAGCCGCAGGCCCGGGAGATCTGGGCGACGCCCTCGCCGCCCTCTTCGAGGAGCCGCCGGGCGTGCTCCACCCGTACGCGCTCCACGTACCGCCCCGGCGGCACCCCCGTCTCCGCCTGGAAGGCCCGCGCGAAGTGCCGGGGCGACAGCGCGGCGCGCGCCGCGAGCGCCTCCACGCTGAGGTCCTCCCCCGGGTGCTCCGTGATCCAGTGCTGCACCTCCTTCAGCGGCTCCCGCCGGGCCGTCTGCGCCGCGAGCTGCGCGCTGAACTGCGCCTGGTTCCCGGGCCGCCGCAGGAAGACCACCAGGTGCCGGGCGATCGAGAGGGCCAGCTCCGGCCCGTGGTCCTCCTCCACGAGGGCCAGCGCCAGGTCGATGCCCGCCGTCACCCCGGCCGAGGTGGCCACCGGCCCGTCCCGGACGTAGATCGGGTCCCGTTCGACGGCCACGGCGGGGTAGTCCCGGGCCATCTGCTCGCACACGTACCAGTGGGTCGTCGCGCGCCGGCCGTCCAGCAGCCCGGCCTCGGCCAGCAGCAGTCCCCCGGTGCACACGGACACCAGCCGCTCGGCGTGCCTCCCGTGCGCGCGCAGCCAGTCGGTGAGCCGGGGTTCGAAGTCCCCGGTGTACCGCCCGCCCGGCACGAGCAGCGTGGTTCCGGCGGCCGGGCACTCGCCCTCCAGCTCCCCGTCGGGGACGAGGGTCAGCCCGCTGCCCGTCCGGACGGGGGCGCCGCCGAGCGAGACGGTCCGCAGGGCATAGCGGGCCGGGCCGGGGTGCCGGTCGGCGCCGGCGAAGACCTCGACCGGCCCGGTGACGTCCAGGCTCTGCACACCGTCGTAGAGGACGACGAGCACGTTTCGGAGCGACATGACCTCATGGTGTGACACCGCGTCCCATGGCCGCAATGACGTGGATCCCACCTATCCGGCCATGGTGCGATCCTTTCGTCGTACCGCGCCCCCCTTCCCCCTTCCCCCGACCGGGGCCGGGACCGGGGCCGGGGCCGGGGTGGTGCCCGTCGGGGTGCGGGAGTTCGTACGGGAGCTGCTGCTGGAGGCCGAGGACGCGCTGCGCGCGCTGCCGGCGGACAGCGTGACGCGGATCGAGGTGCTGGCGGTCGGCGCCGACGCCGCGGCCCGCTTCGACGCGGAGCTCGCGGCCCGGCTGCTGGCCGACGCCGAGAGCGCGGCGTGGACCGGCGGCGATGGCGACGGGGCGCGGGTGGCCCGGCTGCTGACGGCTCTGGCCAAGGCCACCGCGGCGCACGCCCCGGCGCGGGCCCGGCGGCTGCTGACCGATGCCCAGCAGGCACTGTTCACGGTGTCCGGCGCGGAGCGGCGGGGCCCGCTGCGCGCGGTGGCGGAGGAGCTGGCCCGGGTCGCCCCCGAGCAGGCCGCCCTGATCGCCGAGTACCACTTCGAGGGCAGCCCGGCCGACAACCGGCTCCGCGCCCGCATCGGCACCGCCGTCAACGCGGCCGACCCCGGGGAGGCCGAGCTCCGGCTGGCGTCGATCGCGGACGCCGGGCTGCGCGGGGCCGCCACCTACGACATGGTGCTGGCCGTCGCCCCGCGCGACCTGTCGGCGGCCCTGCGCCTGAGCGAGCGGATCGGCTCCGCCGGGGGCCGGCTGCTGGCGCTGTGCCAGGTGGCGCGCGATCTGGCCGAAGCCGGGGACCCGGCGGGCGGGGCCCGGGCGTTGGAGCAGGCCGAACAGGAGCTGCCGCTGTTCCTGGAGGAGCGGGCGGCCTGGCTGCGCGAGGAGGCCGCGCACCACGCCGAGCAGGGGCGGCTCGTCCGGGCGGAGCGGCTGCGCAACCAGGCCGCAGGCCTGCTGCGCCGCCACCCCGAGGAGGCCGCCGACGAGAAGGCCGGCCACGGCCTGGACTCGCTGGCCCGCGCCCGCGAGAGCGTCGAGCGGGGTGCACGGCCGCCGCTGGACCCGGCGGCCGCGCGGGAGCGCGCGGGCCGGGCCCGCAACCTGCCCGAAGCGGCCGACCGGGCCCGCGCGCTGGCCCGTACCGCGCGGGAGTGCGTGGCGGCGGGCCGGGCCCCCTGGCCGGCGGAGGCCGCCGCCGCGGGGAGCGCACCGGCCGAGAGGACGGACCTGGGCGGCCCGGACGCGGGGCGGCGCTCCGGGACCCCGACCGCGGCCCCCGGGAAGCAGGCGTGGCGCGGCGACGCCCGCCCGGACGAACTGCACGCGGCCGGAGCCCACGTGGTGTGGCGGGCGGGCACCGAGGTGGGCTGCGTACGGGCCGAGGCGGGCACGACCCGGTGGACGGCCCACGCCGACGCGGGCGCGGCCGCGCCGGCGCTGCCCGGAACCGGGCAGGTGTGGGCGCGGAGCGCGGCGGACGCCGCCACGGTGTACGTCGAAGTGGGGCGCGGCGGCGAGGAAGGGGTGCGGCTGCTCGCGCGGGAGCCGCGCGACGGGCGGGTGCGGTGGTGGCGGGACCTGCCGTCGGCGGGGGCGCTGCGCAGCATCGGTCCGGTGCTGCTCCACGGGGCGCCGGGCGATCTGACCGCCCTGCACTCGGCGACGGGCGAGATCCTGTGGCGGCGCGCGGTGACCGACCCGTCCACCCGCTCCGCCGCGGCGGTCGGCGACTGCCTGCTCCTCGGCGACGAGAGACAGTTCCAGGCGCTGGACCTGATGAGCGGGCGCCGGACCTGGTCGCAGCTGCGGGGCCGGGAGGCCTTCGAGCGCACGCACGCCCAGCGGCCCGTGCACGTGCTGGACGGCGAGGTCCTGCGCGCCCTGGACGGCGGGACCGGCCGGGAGCTGTGGCAGTTCGCCCTGGGGGTCCGGGCGCGGGGGCCGCTCGTCGAGCGCGGCACGGTGTACGCGGCCGCGCACCGCGCGCAGGGCGGTGACCTGGTCTTCGCGCTGGACGCGGAGACCGGGGCGCTGCGCTGGCAGCGGACCGTGGTCCGGCACGACGCCGCCGAGTGCACGCTCGAACTGCTGGGCCTGCGGCCGGGCGGCCTGTACGTGCGGGCCCGGTCCGGCGGCCGGCGCGGACTGCTGGGCCGGGAGGCGGGTCCCTTCGTCGCCGTCCTGGACCCGGCGACGGGCCGGCAGTTGCGCCAGTGGGTGCACCCGGCGCTCGCCGAGGGGGACGCCGTGCTCGTCGGCGGCCACCTCGTCCTGTCCCGGCCGGAGCTCGCGGCGTACGGGCTGCCGTAACCACCGCGGGGGCCGGCCGGGGCTCGGCCGGCTCCGGGTGCGGGGGTGTGGCCGGCTCCGGGTGCGGGGGTGTGGAACGGCCCATACTCTCCCAAATGTGACTCCGCCGAGAAGCAGGACGAAGAGACGCCCCACCGCCGGCATACCCGTCCGGACCGGCCTCGCCCTCGCCGCCGCGCTGCTCGCGCTCTCCGGCTGGGCGGCGGCCGCCGCGCCGCCCGCCCGGGCCGACGACCCGGTCACCCTGTCCGCGCAGGGCCAGATCACCGACCGCGTGGGCGCCCTGGGCGACCGCAAGGCCGCCGTCACGGCCGCGCTGGACAAGCTGTACGCCGACCAGAGGGTCCAGCTGTTCGTCACGTACGTGCGCGATTTCTCCGGCCGCTCCGCGCAGAGCTGGGCCGACGCCACCGCCGAGAAGAACGGCCTCGGCCAGAACGACGTCCTGCTGGCCGTCGGCACCGGGGCCCGGCAGTACGCCTATTCGGCCGATGCCGCATCCGGTTTCACCGAGGAGCAGCTCGCGGCCGTCGCGCGGACCGCGATCGAGCCCGCCCTGCGCGAGAACGACTGGGCGGGAGCCGCGATCGGCGCCGCGAACGGCTACGGCGCGGTCCTGGCCGGGAAGCCCGTACCGGTGCCCGCGATCACCCCCGGCGTGGCCGACCCGGGCGGCTCCGCCGCGAGCGGCGAGAGCGGCACCGGGGACTTCGTCCTCCCGGTGGTCGCGGTCGGCGCGGCCGGCGCCCTCGGGGCGTACGCGTACTCCCGCCGCAAGCGCCGGAACGCCGGTGGAGGCGGTGGCCCGAAGACCACCGGCTGGTCCGGGCAGGACACCCCGCCGGCCCCGCTCCCCCTCCCCGAGCTGGACGCGAAGGCCAAGGCCCTGCTGGTGGAGACCGATGACGCGATCCGCACCAGCACCGAGGAACTCGGCTTCGCGACGGCCCAGTTCGGCGAGGAGGCCGTATCGGCCTTCACCGAGGCCGTGGAGTACGGGAAGGGCGAGCTGACCGCCGCGTTCCGGCTGCGCCAGCAGCTCGACGACGCCTACCCGGAGGACGACGCCACCCGGCGCCGGATGCTGGACGAGATCGTGGCGCGCTGCACCGAGGCGAGCCGCCGGCTGGACGCCGAGACCGCGGACTTCGACCGGCTGCGGGATCTGGAGAAGAACGCCCCGGAGGCCCTCGCCACCGTGGAGGTCCACTTCCGCACGCTGACGGGCCGCACCACGACGGCGGAGGCGACCCTCGTCGCGCTCGGCCGGCAGTACGCGGACTCGGCGGCCGCCCCCGTGTCGTCCAACCCCGAACAGGCCAAGGACCGGCTGCTGTTCGCGACGACCAGCCTGGGCGAGGCGCGCGCCGCGATCGTCGCGGGCGACAACGGCAAGGCCGCCGTGCACGTCCGCGCCGCCGAGGGCGCCGTCGACCAGGCCACGACCCTCGTCGACGCCGTGGAGCGGCGCGCGCAGGAGCTGGCGGAGGCCGCCGGGAAGCTGCCGGGCGCCCTGGGCGAGACGGACACGGACCTCGCCGACGCGCGCGGGCTGCTGACCGGCACCGCCGAGGGCACCTCGACCGCCGATCTGCGCGGCCGGATCGGCCGGGCGGAGGCCGTACTGGCCGGCGTACGCCAGGAGCAGGCCGCGGGCCGGTACGACCCGTTGGACGCCCTGCGCCGCGTGGAGGAGGCCGACGCGGCCCTCGACGAGGCGCTGGCCGGGGCGCGCGAGCGCGAGTCGGGCCGACAGCGGGCGGCGGCCCTGCTCGACCAGGCCCTGCTCACGGCCCGCAGCGCGATCGGCGCGGCCGCGGACTACATCACCACCAGCCGGGGCGCGGTCGGCAGCCAGGCCCGCACCCGGCTGGCGGAGGCGCAGCGCCACCTGGAGCGGTCCACGTCCCTGGCGGGGTCGGATCCGGCGGGCGCGCTGGCCGAGGCCCAGCAGGCGGACTCGCTCGCGCGCCAGGCGCAGCAGCTGGCAGAGCAGGACGTACGGGGCTACCAGGACCCGTACGGCGGTGGCGGTGGTGGCGGCGGTGGCCGGCGGCAGGGCGGCGGCATGGGCGGCGCGGTGCTCGGCGGGATCATCCTCGGCGAGATCCTGGGCGGCGGCCGCGGCCCCGGCTCCTTCGGCGGCGGCGGGACCCGCGGCCGCATGGGCGGCGGCGGCCGCTTCTAACGCAGGCACTTCCCTTTCACCCTCGTTCCCAAGGAGACAGAGCACATGAGCAAGCAGACCATCCTCGGCCGCGTCACCCAGCTCGCCAAGGCCAACATCAACTCCCTGCTGGACCAGGCGGAGGACCCGCAGAAGCTGCTCGACCAGCTGATCCGCGACTACACGAACAACATCTCCGAGGCGGAGCAGGCCGTCGCCACCACCATCGGCAACCTGCGGATGCTGGAGGCGGACCACACGGAGGACGTGGAGGCGGCCGCGGAGTGGGGCGGCAAGGCCCTGGCGGCGAGCAAGAAGGCCGACGAGCTGCGGATGTCCGGGGCGGCCGCGGACGCGGACAAGTTCGACAACCTCGCGAAGGTCGCCCTCGGCCGCCAGATGCAGTCGGAGAAGGAGGCGAAGACGGCCGAGCCGACGATCGCCGCCCAGACCGAGGTGGTCGACAAGCTGAAGTCCGGCCTGGACTCGATGAGGACCAAGCTGACGGAACTGGCGGCGAAGCGCGACGAACTGGTGTCGCGGGCCAAGACCGCACAGGCCCAGAACACGATGATGGACGCGGTCAAGAACATCGACGTGCTGGACCCGACGAGCGACCTCAACCGCTTCGAGGAGAAGGTCCGCCGCGAGGAGGCCATGGCCCTGGGCAAGCAGGAGCTGGCCGCCTCCTCGCTGGACGCCCAGTTCGAGTCCCTGGACGACCTCGGCAAGACCTCGGAGATCGAAGCCCGGCTGGCCGCCCTGAAGACCGGCAGCCTGAACAAGCCCTACTAGAGCCTTCCCCCGCACCTTCCCGGGCCTGGCCGCGGCCAGGCCCGGGTGGCGCACTACCCGGCCGCGCTCACCCGTACATGCTCAGCAGCTGCTCCGCCGAGAGCTCCGTCACGGACTCCGCCACCGCGCCCGGGAGCGGGAGTTCGAACCAGACCGTCTTGCCCCGGTGGGTGCGGCGGGTGCCCCAGCCCGCCGAGAGCAGGCCCACCAGCTGGAGGCCGCGGCCGCCCTCGTCCGTGTCGCGCGCCCGGCGCCGCCGGGGCTGGGCCAGGTTCGCGTCCCAGACCTCGCACACGAGGGTCCGGTCCAGCAGGAGGCGCAGGCGGATCTCACCCTCGCCGTACCGCAGGGCGTTCGTGACGAGCTCGCTCACCAGCAGTTCCGTGGTGTCGAGCAGGCCTTCCAGGCCCCACGCCGGCAGCTTGGCCCGGGCAAGTTCGCGGGCCCGGCCCACCGAGCGCGCCTCGCGCGGCAGCTGCCAGTCCCCGACCGCGTCCACCGGCAGGCCCTGGACGCGGGCCATCAGCAGCGCGATGTCGTCCTCCCCGTGCCGGGTGTCCAGGGTGTTGAGGACGTGGTCGCAGACCTCCTCCAGCGGTCGCGCGGGGTCGGCCAGCGCGTCCCGCAGGCCCCGCAGGCCCTCCTCGAGCGGGTGGTCGCGCGATTCGACCAGGCCGTCCGTGTACAGCGCGAGCAGCGCGCCCTCGGGCAGTTCGACCTCGACCTCCTCGAACGGCTCCCCGCCCACGCCCAGCGGCATGCCCGGCGGGATCTCCAGCAGCAGGCCGGGCCGCGGCTCGCCGCCCTCCTCCACCGGTTCCACCAGCACGGGCGGCATGTGGCCCGCGTTGGCGATCGTGCAGCGCCGCGTCACCGGGTCGTAGACGGCGTAGACGCACGTCGCGAGGTAGACCTCCGAGCGGTCGGCGTCGCGCGAGTGCAGTGCCGCCCGGGACGCCTGCTGGGAGCCGCCGGGCGCGCCGAGCCCGCGCGCGACCTCGTCCAGCGCGGTCAGCACCTCCGCCGGTTCCAGGTCGAGCAGCGCGAGCGTGCGGACCGCGGTGCGCAGTTCACCCATCGCGACGGCCGCCCGCAGCCCGCGGCCCATGACGTCGCCGACGACCAGCGCGGTGCGGTGCCCGGGCAGCTCGATGACGTCGAACCAGTCGCCGCCGACCTCGGTGGCCGCGTTTCCGGGCAGGTAGCGGCAGGCGATGTCGAGTCCGGCCGCCTCCGGGTCGCCGGGGGGCAGCAGGCTTCGCTGCAGCATGAGCGCGCGCTCGTGCTCGCGGCGGTAGAGCCGCGCGTTGTCGATGCAGACGGCGGCCCGTGCGGCGAGCTCGACGGCGACCGCCCGGTCGCGTTCGCCGAAGGGCTCGCTGCCCTTGGTGCGGGAGAACTGGGCGAGCCCGACCACCGTGTCGTGCGCGACGAGCGGCACGACGAGCGTGGACTGGACGAGGTCCCCCGATTCCGGTCCGCCGCCCTCGACCAGCCGCGGCCGCGCCGTCCGCAGCGCGAGCGCGCCGGGCGACCCGGCCGGGTAGCGGTGGATCTCCCCTACGGAGACCAGCGCGCCCGGACCCGACAGCGGCGCGTCGGAGACCGCCGAGGCGAAGGCGACCCGCCGCAGCGGCGCCGAGGGCGCCCGGCCGGGACCGGGCAGGCTGGGTACGCCGGGCCCCTGCGGGCGGGCGGGGCGGTCGTCGTCGCCGAGCAGCAGCCCCTGGTAGAGGTCGACGGCGGCCAGGTCGCAGAAGCCGGGGACGGTGACGTCGAGGAGCTCGCGGGCGGTGGTCTCCAGGTCGAGGGAGTTGCCGATGCGGTGTCCGGCCTCGTTCAGGAGGGCCAGGTTGCGCCGGACCCCGGCGGCCTCGCGGGCGGCGAGGTGGCGGCGGGTGACGTCGGTGCCGAGGCCGGCGACGCCGATGGGGCGGCCGGTGCCGCCGTGGACGCGGTAGAGGTTGATGGACCAGTGGCGGTGCTCGCGGCTGCCGGGGGCCGCGCCGGTGATCTGGAGGTCGGTGACGGAGTCGCCGGTCTCCAGGACCCTGCGCAGGGCCTCGGCCATCCGGTCGGCCTCGTGCGGGGGCAGGTAGTCGTGGACGGTGCGGCCGCGGTGCTCCTCGGCGGCACCGCCGAAGACGGTCGCGAAGCGGCGGTTGGCGCGCTGCACGGTGAGGTCCGTACCGAAGAGCAGGAAACCGAAAGGAGATTGGCCGAATATCGCCTGTGAGGCGGCCAGATCGGATTCGATCCGGCGCAGCGCCCGTACGTCGACCACCACGCAGAGCGCGGCCCGCTCGTCGGATTCGGTCCGGGTGGGCATCACGTAGATCTCGGCCACGCCGTGCCTGCCGTCGCCGCCGGGGATCCGGAAGGGGATCAGACCCGTCCATTCCTTGCCATCGAGAATTCCGGCGACCCGGCGGTGCCCGTCGGCGCGGAGCTCGGGCGGCATGAAGGCGTCGACCGGGTCCTGGCCGACGGCCTGCGCCGGGGTCAGCCCGAAGAGCTCCTCCGCGCGCAGACTCCACTGGTCGATCAGGCCATCGGGCCCGATCGAGAACGAGGCGACCTTTATGTAGTCATATATCGAGCCAGGCGGGCTGCTGTGCCACAGGGAGTCGTGCCAGGTCTCCCCGGGCACAACCTCACGGGACACACGGGCCTCACGCGCCTGATGTGCCTGTACAGGTATCTCGCTCACGCGACCGTCCCCTCCAGCTCACCGCAACCGGACCGGCCATGACCGAAGTATTCAGCACCATGGCCCCGTACGACACGGCCTTCGCGATCACAAAAGGATCCCGTTGTTTTTCAGCCAAGCCGTGTGATCGTCGGCTGCCCTTCACCTTGTTACTCACCAGGAAGAGCCAACTCGAACCACACGGTCTTGCCCGACTTCCCGTGCCGGGTCCCCCAGCGCTGTGCCGAGACCGCCACCAGATGCAGCCCGCGACCCCCCTCGTCATCGGGCTTGGCGATCCGTTCGCGGGGCGGATCCGGAAGCGGATCCGAAACCTCCACGAGAAGTGCCGGACCCGCGGGCACCCCCGCGGCGGCCGGATTGCGCCGTACCAGGCGCACCCCGATGGGGCCGGAGGCGTAGCGCAGGGAATTGGTGACCAGCTCGCTGACCAGCAGGACGGTGACATCGCCGACGGAGTCCAGACCCCAGTCGCGAAGGGTGCCGCGCACCGCGTGGCGCGCGGTGCGGACGGCACCCGGTTCGGCGGGGAAGGCCCACTCGGCGCATTCACCGTCTGTGTCGATCACGCCGATCACTTCCCGGGCCGGCTGGCGACCCCAGTCCGGTTCGACAGGGACAGAACCACGGGGGACAAGTACGAGATAGGGATTAATAGCGACATACCCGATATTCGCGGCGTCGTACCACTCGCTCCCCCACGGACCGGCGCACTGTGGCGCAGACGGCCTAGCCGCGTGCGCGTCACGCGCCCCCGCGAGCCACCCCCGCGGCGCCGGCGGCCCGCGCCCCGGCGTCCGGGTCCGCTGGAGACCCCGCCCCGGCGTCCGGGTCCGCTCGCGACCCGGCCTCCGCCGCCAGTCTGCGGCCGGCCTCGGCGACCGCCGGCCGGTCCTGGTCGAGCCAGTCCACCGAGTCCAGCTCGCCGGGCGCGAGCCAGCGCAGCTCGTCGTGGTCCTCCAGCGCGACCGGGTCGCCGGAGAGCAGCCGGGCCGTCCACACGTGCAGGACGAGGCCGGGCTTCAGCGGCCACTCCCCCGGGATCCGCTCCAGCGCCTCGGTCTCGACTCCGAGTTCCTCGCGCAGTTCCCGTACGAGCGCCTCGGGCACCGACTCGCCGGGCTCGGTCTTGCCGCCCGGCAGCTCCCAGCGGCCGGCGAGCTCCGGGGGCGCGCTGCGGCGGGCCGCCAGCAGGCGGCCCTCATGACAAAGGGCTCCGCCCACGACCACTCGTACAGTCATGGGCGGAGCCTATGGCAGCGGCGGCGGGAGCGGCGACCCGCTCAGTTCGTCGTGGCGGTCCGGCCGGCGGTGCTGCCCTGGACGAGCCGCTCGATCCAGTAGAGCTGCTTGTGCCCTCTGTCCTCGAGGCTGTCGGCGACCTTCTGGGCCTCGGCCCGGGTGGAGTACCGGCCCACCCGGTAGCGGTTGCCGTTGTCGTCCTGCCGTATGACCAGCCACGGGAGCAGGGCACCGCTGTCGTTCATCGCGTTTCACCCTCCGCCGACGTACCTGCCCGGGAAACCGCATTGCGCATATGCCCGAGCCTACGCCCGACCTTTACTCAGCGGATACGGTTTTTCACGAAGAGGTACCTCCCGGGCGTACGCATCCGGCCATGCGTACGAGTGGGCCGTGCGCGCCGGTTCAGACCCCGCGCACGGTCGGCAGCGGCAGAATCACCGCCCCGCCCGGGGAGGCCGTGCGGCAGACGTCCCCGCAGGTCGCGTCGAGTGAACAACAGAGCGAGCAGATCGGGCCGGACTGTACTGGGCAGTCGGCGATGTCGGGGAGTTCGTACGCGGTCTCGCAGACGGAACAGAGGTGCGTCGCGGTGACGTCCGCGATCTCGACCCCGGGGCCGTTGACGGTGTTCGTCCTGGCCAGGTAGTACTTCCCCTTCGTCGCCCACGCGATCAACGGGCAGAGGACGAGCGCGAGTCCGGCCGCGATGAAGGTGGAGAAGGCCTCGGCGTATGTCCCGAAAAGGCCGAAGAAGGCGAGGATCGAGACCGTGGAGGCGATCACCATCGCGCCGAAACCGGCCGGATTGACCGAGTACAGGTAGGCGCGCATCAGCTACCCGGCCCTAAAGGGCCGGGCTTGGAGGTAGAGCCCAACTGGCTGCTGGGTAGTCCCCTCCGTCCAGCACCCTAAGCGGGCGCAGGGGCGTGTGACTCCGCCCCGCTTCGCCACAAATCCCACGCACGTGCGCGGATGTTGCGGGAGGCATTGCGGTCTGCGTGATCAACGAATCCGCACGACCGGCACGCGAACCGTCCCTGAGAGACACGGTTCAGCTTGTCTGTGTGCCCGCACTCCGCGCACATGCGGGAGGTGTAGGCGGGGTCGACGAACAGCACGGGGACACCGGCACGACGCGCCTTGTATTCCACGAACTGGCCGAGCTGGGCGAAGGCCCAGGAGTGCAGCGCGACCCGTTGGGGCTTGCGAAGCCGTACCCGCTGGCGGATACCGGCAAGGTCTTCCATGCCGATCCCGCGTCCGGTGCGTTCAGCCTCGGTCACGATGTTTTTCGAGATGATGTGGTTGGCCTCGGTCGCCTTGCGCTGCTCCTTGCGGGACTGCCGCTTGAGTACGCGCTTGGCGGACTTCGTGCCCTTCTTCTGGAGCTTGGCCCGCAGGGCAAGCTGACACTTGCGGTATCGGTTCAGCCTGTGTCCGGCGTGGATCTTCCCGTCCGAGGTGGTGGCGATGTTGACGATGCCCAGGTCCACGCCGAGGAAATCGGTCGGCTCGATGGGCTCGGCCTCGGGAACCTCGCACGTGGCGATCAGGAACCACATTCCGTCACGGTGTACCAGGTCCGATTCGCCCTTGCGGTGTTCGACCAGCAGCTTGCGGGCCTGCTCGGAGCAGACGAACTGCACCCCGCGCAGGCGACCGGTGGTCGTCCAGATGGAGACGATCTGCTCGTCCACCTGCCAAGACAGGCAACGGTCGTCGTACGGCTGCGCCGCATCCTCCCGGAAGACGATCGGCTTCGACTCGGCCTTGGCCCGACGCTTGGATCCGGGCTTGCCCAGGTTCCCGGCACGGATGTTCGCGCGCAGGGTGGTGTAGGCGTCGGCAACCTTCCGCAGCACATGCAGCGCGGGCTGCGCCGACAAGCCCCGGGCCTTCAGATCGTGATAGGCGAAGCCCTGCAACGCCCTACGCGAGGTCTCGCCCCGCTCGTATGCCTGCGCGGAGAGCCAGTTCGCCGCCTCGTTCGCCGTGCGCAGGGTGCACTCAAGTGCCGACGCCACCTCGGGCGTAGGCATGAGCTTCACCTGCACGACGATCTTCACCGCAGCGCCGCACCTTTCGCTTCCCCGCTCAGATTCTCCGACGATCCCACGCACGAGCGACCGCCCCGCAGACCACCGGCTACCGCACCGGCAGGTGGTAGGCCAGGCGGTAGCGGTCCGCCGGGACCACGACGTCCGCGGTCTCCACGGCCCGGCCGGACGCGAAGTACGTGCGCCCGATCACCAGCACCACGTGCCCCGGCACCCCGCCGAGGAGCAGGCTCTCCGCCGCCAGGCCCGGCCGCGCGCCGACCTCCTCCACCACGTTGTCCACGACCACGTCGATCGCGGCCATCCGGTCCACCACACCGGACCCGCCCAGCGGCCCCTCCTCCGGAAGCATCACCGGACTCCGGCCGGTCACGGCCAGCGGCTCCCACGAGGTCGACAGCATCATCGCCTCCCCCGCGTCGCGGTAGACGTACCGCGTGCGCATCACGCGGGCGCCCGCCTCGATGCCGAGCCGCTCGGCGATGTCCGCCGGGGCCTCGACCTGTTCGCTGTTGGAGTCCCACGTGCCGCGGGCGCCCGCCTCCGCCTGCTCCTGGCGGAAGGGCGTCGACACCCCGCCCGTGCGGTAGCCGGAGCGGGCGACGCGCCGCGGCACGGGCTGCTCGCGCACGTACGTCCCGGATCCGGAGCGGCCCTCGACCAGCCCCTCCGCCATGAGGACCTTGCGCGCCTCCAGGGCCACGGTGTCGGAGACCCCGTACTCCTCGCGGATCCGGGCCTGTGAAGGCAGCCGGGCGTGCGGTGGCAGGGACCCGTCGACGATCTTCCGTCGCAGATCCCCGGCGACCCGCAGATAGGCCGGCTGCTCGCCGAATGTCACTGGCCACTCCCATCAGGTTGACAGACAGCTACACCCTGGCAACCGACGGTTGTACATCGCAAGCAAGGGCCAGAGTTTCACCCGAAGTGATGAAGCCAGGTCACTCAAACCCGCGCGTTCACGGACACCGCCGCACGTTACCGCGCGTTACCCCTCGTTACGGTCACGCGGACTCCACGGACGGGCTGCGGCCCGGCCCCGGCGGCGTGCCGGGCGCACCCGGTCCGTCCCCCGCGGGCTCCTCCAGCCACGGCGGAACCGTCGTGGACAGCCCGTAGGCCCCGCGCAGCACCTTCTCCACCTCGACGGGCAGCGCGGCGGCCGCCCGGTCCCACGCGTCCAGGAACCCGTCCGGGGTCTTCGCCAGCGCCGCCCGCTGCCACTCGCGCCGCGCGACGTCCAGCCGCTCCCGCTGCACGCCCGCCGGCCCGGACAGCTCCGGCCGCGCCTTCGCCCCGTCGAGCAGCCGGGCCTCGTCCCCCAGCGCCAGGTCCACCTCCCGCGCCCAGTCCCGGTACGCCGGCAGCTCGTCGTCCACGTCCCCCTCCGGCGCGCGGCTCAGCACCGCGTCGACCCCGTTCATCGTCCGCAGGAAGGCCACCTGGTCGGGCGTCAGCGTGCCGGCGTCCTTGCGCAGGCTGCCCCGGTGGTCCTGCTCCGCCGTCCCGATCACGCAGACGATCCGCCGGTCGCCGTCGCTCCAGCTCCCGCGCGTGGGGGCGAAGTAGAACGACTCCGCGTACGCGGGCAGCGCCCACGTGTCCATCGCGTACGCGTCCTGCGCGCTCAGGCAGTCGCGCGCCGCGGTGTCCCTCAGCTCCTCCGCGCCCGGGAACCGCCGCCCGCCCAGCGACGTCGCGGAGGTGACCTCCGCGTCGTGGATCTCGGCGCAGTCGATCCGGTACACCAGCGGCGCGGCGGCGTACAGGTCCCCGCCGGGAACGTTGAAGCAGTGCCCGACGCGCAGTTCGGCGGCGTCCGTGAGCACGCCCGCGACGTCCCCGGACGGCCGCGCCGCGCGCGCCCGTTCGCCGAGCTCGTCCGCGGCCCGCTCCACGACGGGGACCGCGAGGACGACGGCCGCGCTCATCACCACGGACACCACCAGCCCGACCACGGCGAGCGCCTTGCCCCGCTCGCCCTTCTTCGCGATCTGTACGAGGGCCACGACCGCGAAGACGATGCCCAGCGGCGGGAAGCACAGCAGCCCCACGAGCAGCGAGGCGAGCGCGAAGCCGTTGAGCGCGGGCGGCTGCCGGTCCGCAGGCCCGTACGGGCCTCCGTACGGGCCTCCGTACGGCGGCGGCGTCGGGGACGGAGGCGGTGCGGGCCACTGGTGCGGGGGCTGGCTGCTCACGGGGTGGGGTGCTCCATCAGGGCATGGCGGCGACGGGGAGCGTCCGCCCGGATCCGCGTGCGAACGAATGCGCGAATCGTACGCAGCGGGGGCGACCGCCTGAACGGTCGCCCCCGCACTTCACCGCGTCACCCGCTCACGCTCCGCTCAGAACTGGAGCGCCCAGGAGTCGATCTTGCCGGTGTCGATGTTCGCGTTGTCGTTGACCCGGAGCTTCCACACTCCGTTGGCGACCTCGGAGGAGGCGTTGACCGTCACGGACTTGATGATGTTGTCCGCGCTGCCACCGGTGCGGTTGTGCAGGTTGTACAGGGTGCCGTCGGGGGCGACCAGGTCGACCTTCAGGTCACCGATGTACGTGTGCTTGATGTCGACCGAGACGCTCAGCGTGGCCGGGGCGTTGCCGGAGATCCCGCTGACGGTGACCGGCGAGTCGACGGTGGAGTTGTCGGCGATCGCGTAGTCGTTCAGGTTCTCGAAGCGGGTGCCCGGGTTGGGCGGGGTGGTACCGGTGCCGACGCGGAGCAGGCGGTTCGGGGAGCCGGTGCCGGGGCTGGTCACGACGTTCGGGGTCGCGGCGGCGACGAGGCCCGCGGAGATCTGGGCCGGGGTGCTGCCCGGGTTGTCCGCGAGGTAGAGGGCGGCCGCGCCCGCGACGTGCGGAGAGGCCATCGACGTGCCCGAGATGGTGTTGGTGGCCGTGTCGCCCGTGCCCCACGTGGAGGTGATCGAGGAGCCCGGCGCGAAGAGGTCCAGGACCGCGCCGAAGTTGGAGTAGCTGGCCTTGGCGTCCGTGTTGGTGGTGGCGCCGACCGTGATCGCCTCGGCGACGCGCGCCGGGGACTTGGTGGAGGCGTTGGCCGTCTCGTTGCCCGCCGCGACGGCGTAGGTGATGCCGGAGGCTATGGAGTTGCGTACGGCGGTGTCGAGCGCGGAGTCCGCGCCGCCGCCGAGCGACATGTTCGCCACGGCCGGCTTGACGGCGTTCCGGGTCACCCAGTCGATGCCGGCGACGACCTGGGCGGTCGTACCGGAGCCGTTGTTGTCGAGCACACGGACGCCGACGATCTTGGCCTTCTTGGCCACGCCGTACGAGGTGCCCGCGACGGTGCCGGCCACGTGCGTGCCGTGGCCGTGGCCGTCCTGCGCGGTGTTGTCGTTGTCGATGGCGTCGTAGCCGTCGGAGGCGCGGCCGCCGAAGTCCTGGTGCGTCTTGCGGACGCCGGTGTCGATGATGTAGGCCGTGACGCCCTCGCCGGCCTTGTCCGGGTAGGTGTAGCTCTGGTTCAGCGGGAGCGCCGCCTGGTCGATCCGGTCCAGGCCCCAGGAGGGCGGGTTCGGCTGGGTGGTGTCGACGGTGAACACCCGGTTCTGCACGACCGACTTGACGGCGGGGTCGGCGGCGAGCTCCCTGGCCTGCGCCTCGGAGACCTCGACGGAGTAGCCGTTGAGGGCGGCGCTGTAGGTCCGGTCGATCCTCGCGCCGTACCGCTTGGCGACGGCCTTCCCGCTGTCGGCGGTGGAGCGGGCGGCGGAGTCGTTCAGGGTCACGATGTAGCTGCCGGAGACGGTGCCCTCGGCACCGGCGTTCTCGATGACGCCCTGCGGGGCGTCCGAGGCCGCGAAGGCGGGTAAGGCGCCGGCGGCGCCGAGCGCGAGGGCCAAGGTGGCGGTCGCGCCGATGCCGGCGATCTTCCGGCGGGTGTGACGCATCACGGACATGTGAGGGTTCCTCCTCATAGGTGGTGCGCTGCGGGGGGTGCGCGGCTGTCCCGGCCCCGGGTTTGGGCATGGCCATGACAATGCGCATGGCAGGTTCGACCATGCGGCATTCGGCCCAACGGGCCGCCGCTCCTGAAAGGTTGACCCACCGACTCGGCTCCCCACAAGAGGACAACGGACGCGTAACATCCGTGCCATACGCAAGCCATGAACGAGCAAAGGCGCTCCGCACATGACGCACGCACTCCCCGGCTACGTCTGCCCCGAAGACGGCGCGCGGGCGGACGCCCGGACCGCGCCCTGGTGCTGCCCCCTCTGCGGCGGGCCGTGGGACCTCGACTTCACCCCCGATCCCGGCGTCCCGCTGGACCCGGCGGCGGGCCCCGGCTCGCTCTGGCGGTACGGCCCCGCACTGCCGCTGACCGGGGCGTACGGCGTGACCCTGGCGGAGGGGAACACCCCGCTGGTGCCGCTGGCGGAACGGGTGCACGCCAAGCTCGACTTCCTGATGCCCACGCTGTCGTTCAAGGACCGGGGCGCCGTGATGCTCGCGGAGCTCGCGCGCCGGCTGGGCCCCGAGCGGGTGGTCGCGGACAGCAGCGGCAACGCCGGGACGGCGTTCGCGGCGTACTGCGCGCGGGCCGGGCTCGCCTGTGAGGTCTTCGTGCCGGAGGGCACCTCGGCGAAGAAGACGGAGCAGATGCGCGCGCACGGCGCGACGGTCCGGGTGGTGCCGGGCGGCCGCGAGGCGGCGGCGGTGGCGGCGCGCGAGGCGGCCGACCTCCCCGGGGTCTTCTACGCCAGCCACGTCTTCAACCCCTACTTCCTGCACGGCACCAAGACCTACGTCTACGAGGTGTGGGAGGCGCTCGGCGGCCACCTCCCCGAGGTGCTGGTGGTCCCCGTCGGCAACGGCACGCTGCTGCTCGGGGCCGCGCTGGCGATCGAGGAGCTGGGCCGCCGCGGGGTCCGCCCGCCGGTGTTGATCGCCGTCCAGTCGGCGGCGGTCGCCCCGCTGGCCTCGGCCTTCCACGCGGGCGCCGAGGACGCCGAACCGGTCCCGCAGCTCCCCACGGTGGCCGAGGGCATCGCGATCCCGGCCCCGCCCCGGGCCCGCCAGATCCTGGCGGCCGTCCGTAAGTCCGGCGGCACCTTCCTGACCGTCCCGGACGACCGCGTCCGCGCGGCCCAGCTCGACCTGGCCGGGCGCGGGCTCTTCGTGGAACCGACCGCCGCCGCCTGCTGGGCCGCGGTCGGCCCCGGCGCGCCCGGCAACCCCCTCCACGAGCGCACCGCCGTGGTCCCCCTCTGCGGCGCGGGCGCGAAGTCGGGCCTGGCCCCGGCGCGGGCCTGACGGGCGGATCGGCTTCGCGAGCGGGCCGCCCCCACGGGCGATCCACCCGCTGAGGCACCCGCTGAGGCGCCCGATGGGTGCACTGCCCAACGACATAGGCTCCGGGTCATGCGCACCTCAACGACCCGCGTCTGGATCGCCCTCGCCCTCGTCTACGTGGTCTGGGGTTCGACCTACCTCGGCATCCGGATCGTCGTCGAGACCATGCCGCCCTTCCTCTCCGCCGGCGCCCGCTTCCTCACCGCGGGCGCCCTCCTCGCCGGCATCGTCGCCTGGCGCCGCGGCCCGGCCGCCCTCAAGGCCACCCGCGCCCAGGCGGGCTCCGCCGTCCTCGTCGGCCTGCTCCTGGTCCTCGGCGGCAACGGCCTCGTCGTCCTCGCCGAGACCACGGTCCCCTCCGGGCTCGCCGCCCTCCTGGTGGCCGCCGTACCGATGTGGCTGGTCGTCCTGCGCGCCGGCTCCGGCGACCGCCCCTCGCCCCGCACCCTGGCCGGGGTGCTGCTGGGCCTGGGCGGGCTCGCCGTCCTGACCAGCCCCGGCTTCGGCGGCGAGATCGGGCTCGGCGGGGTGCTCCTGGTGCTCACCGCCTCGGTGCTCTGGGCGCTCGGCTCGTTCTCGGCGGCCAGGCTGACCCTGCCCGCCGACCCCTTCGCCGGCAGCGCGTACCAGATGCTCGCGGGCGGGGCCGCCGGGATCCTCGTGGGCCTGTGCCGCGGCGAGCAGCACGGGCTGGACCCGGCCTCGTACTCCACCGCGTCCTGGCTGGCCCTCGGCTACCTCGTGCTGTTCGGCTCGCTCGTCGGTTTCACCGCGTACGTGTGGCTCCTGCGGGCGGCACCGCTCTCGCTGGTGGCCACGTACGCCTACGTGAATCCGGTCGTGGCCGTCGCCCTGGGCTGGCTCATCCTCGACGAGGCCCTGACCTGGCCGATCCTGCTCGGTGGCGCGATCGTCGTGGCGGCGGTGTGCGTGATCGTGAGCACGGAACGCCGTACCGTCTGACCATCCGGCCGTCTGACCATCCGGCCGTCTGACCGTCTGACCGGCGCCGGCCGTGGGTGGCCGTCAGCTGTTCGCGGCCCGTTCGTACAGCGCCTTCGCCCGGCCGTCGAACAGCGCGGCCGTCGAGTCCACGTCCGTGTCCCCGCCGCTCAGCACCCCGATCAGCTGCCCCGGGTGCCCGGGCCCGCCCCGGTCGGCGATCCACGGGCTGCCGCTGGTCCCCGTCCAGAAGCCGGAGCAGTTGATGTAGAGCATGGCGGGGTCGTCCTCGTCGTGCCGGCTCTGCGTCGTACAGGCGACGGGCTTGTTCTCGGGGTTGTGCTGCGATTCCGGGTAGCCGACGACGGTCACCTCCCGGTCGTAGCCGGAGGTCCAGACGGGCTTGGCGGCCTCGTCGTGCCCGACGACCTCCTGCAGGCTCCGCCCGTCCCCGTCCGGTTCGACGGAGAGGAAGGCGAAGTCGGCGGTGTCCTCGCCCCACTTCGTCCAGCGCTCGTCGACCTGGACGGAGCGCACCTTCCACACGCCGAGCGGCTGCTTCCCGGAGCCCTCGCCGGAGAAGGCGGGGGCGAAGGCGAGCTCGCCGATGGCCAGCCCGTCGTGCGCGACCTCGCCCGGCTGCCCGTCCTCCCCGGCGGGGGCCACGCAGTGCGCGGCCGTGGCGACGACGTTGCCCTGCGGGCTGTCGACGACGCTGGCGGTGCACCAGTGCTCGCCGCCCGCCATGAGCACCCCGACGGTGGGGAAGGGCAGCACGTTGCGGTCCTCGTAGCCGCCGGCGGTGTCGACGAACACCACGGCGAGCACCGCGGCGAGGCCGGCGACGGCCGCCGAGGCGATCGCCTTGGCCCCGGGGCTCATCGGGGGGCGGCGCCGCTTGCGCTGCCGCTTCCGGCCGGCCGCGGCTTGGGGGTGGGTGCGGACATCACCTTGCTGATCCACTCCAATGCGCCCTCCCGCATCCCGCGTACGTACGACTTCCCGTTGTGCTCACCATCCTGGATCACTTGCAGCGTGGTGTGCACGGGACCCTTGCCGTAGTCCTTGATGAACTGCTCGGCCTTCTCCCGGCCGGTCTCCGCGGTGCCGATCTGGAAATTGACGTAGACGTCCGGGCCGCCCGCCTTGATCAGCTTCGCGGCGAGCTTCTCGGGGTTGTTCTCGTCCATGGCCTGCGTGTTCCCCTTCCACAGCGGGGAATCGGGGACGATGTCGACCCCGCTCGCGATGGCCGCCTTGAAGCGGTCGGGGTACTTCAGGACGTGCTTGAAGGCGCCGAATCCGCCCGCCGAGGAGCCCATGAAGGCCCAGCCGTCGCGGGAGGTGAAGGTCCGGAAATTGGCCTTCGTGAAATCCGGGACGTCTTCGACCATCCAGGTGCCCATCTTGGGCTCTCCGGGGATGTCGGAGGCGTCGAAGTGGTGCTTGGTGTCGGCGTTGTGCACGGGCATGACCAGGATGAAGGGCAGGCTCGTACCGGCCTTCGCCCCGTCGCTCACCGCCTGCTGGAGGCCGAGGCCGGGGCCCGTCCCCCAGTAGTTCGTGGGGTAGCCGCGGCCGCCGGGCAGCGAGATCAGGACGGGGAAGGCGCTGTCGGCGTACGCCGGGTCGTCGTACTCCTTCGGCACCCACACCCACACGTCACCCGTGAAGCCGGACTTCGCGCCGGTCAGGGTCGTCCTGGCGATCTGCGTGCCGTCCGGCAGCCGGGAGGTGCGGACGAACTCGGCCTTCGGCCCGGTCGGCATGCTCACGCCGGACCGGGCGTCGGAGGCGGTGGAGGCCGCGGTCCGGGACTTCCCGAAGGAGACGGGATCGCCTATGTCCGAGAAGAGGCCGTAGTGGTAGCCGGCCGCCCCGCCGCCGGCCACGAGGACGAGGCCGAGCCCGCCGCTGATCAGGATCCGGCGCCGGCGGCGCGCGGGACGGCGGCCGGCGCCGGTCGTGGCACTGGCGCCGTCGGTCGTGCCGCCGCCGGTCGTGGCGCTGCCGTCACCCTGCTGGTCTTGGTGCACGGAATGTTCCCGTTCCCTCTCCGGCGCCCCCGCGGAAGCGCGGGGCCGACCGATTGGTCGCCCTTACATCCTTAACAGAGGTATGAACGACCGGCCGGGTTGCCTGGGACGGACGGACGTGGCGAGGGCCACGCGGGTGAACGCCCCGGAGCGCTCCGGGAGCGGGACCCCGGTCAGCCGGCTTCGGGCTTCGGGCCCTTCAGGACCTTGCTGATCCACTCCAGCGAGCCTTCCTTCATGCCGCGCACGTAGTGCCAGCCGTTGTGCTCGCCGTTCTGGATGTCGCGGATGGTCATCTTGACCGGGCCCTTGCCGTACTTCTCCTGGAACTGCGTCATCCGCTGCTTGCCGCTCTCCTTGGTCCCGATCTGGAAGTTGATGTGGACCTCGGGGCCGCCCGCGTCGATCAGCTTCTGCGCCAGCGTCTCGGGGTTGTTCGCGTCCATCTCCGCCTGGTGGCCCTTCCAGAGCGGGGAGTCGGGAACGATCTCGCCGCCGCTGGCGATCACGGCCTTGAACTTGTCCGGGTGCTGGAGGAGCTGCTTCATCCCGACGAAGGCACCGGAGGAGGAGCCCATGAAGGCCCAGCCGTCGCGGGACTTGTACGTACGGAAGTTGGCGCGGGTGAAGTCCGGGATGTCCTCGGCGATCCAGGTGCCCATCTTGGGCTGGCCGGGGATGTCGGAGCCGTCGTAGTAGTACTTCGCGTCCGGGTTCAGCACGGGCATGATCACGATGAACGGCAGGCTCGTACCGGCCTGGACGCCCTCGCTGATGGCCTTCTGGAGGCCGAGGCTGCGGTCGGACCAGTAGTTGGCCGGGTAGCCGTTGCCGCCGGGGAGCGCGATGAGGACCGGGAAGCCGCTCTTGGCGTACTTCGGGTCCTCGTACTCCTTGGGCGTCCACACCCAGACGTCACCCTCGAAGCCGGACTTGGCGCCGACGAGGCGGGTCTTGGCGATGATCGTGCCGTCGTCGAGCTTGGCGGTCTGCTTGAAGGCGGCCGCCGGGCCCGTCGCCTGCTGTACGTCGGGGTCGCCGCTCGGCGTGGGCGCGGTCTTCGGGGCCTCGTCCGGGGTCTTCTTCCCGGTGCCCGCGTCGGCGGGCGGCGGGGTCTTGCCGAAGCTCACCGCGGAGCCGTTGCCGGAGAACCAGTCCAGCTTCCAGGCGGCGAAGGAGCCGCCGCCGAGGAGGAGCGCGAAGGCGACGGCCGCGGCGGTCCACACCGTACGGCGGGAGCGCCCGGAGCGGCGGGGCGGCTGCGGGGGGCAGAACCGCGACCTCGCAGGTCTTTTTCAAAGGAACCTCATCCACCGAAATGGACGGGGTATCAACTTTTTGGCGTTGATTTTTGGCACGCTGTTGAGTTCTCAAGGAACGGACGCTTCCTTTGTACTCACCCTCTCGGGCTTTCCTCCGGGCGCTTCCTTCGTTCTTGCGTTTCCGACTCTATCAGAGTCAGTCTCGCTTGTTTTCCGCCTTCCGGTTCTTCGCTTTCGCGTTTCCCTTTCCGGCGATTCCGACTCTATCAGAAGATTTCCACCGGATTTCCCGGCTTCAGTTTCCTGAATGAAGAGTCGAGTGCCCACTTGGAATTCAATTCCGGGGGGCGAGAAAGACTTTAAACCATCGCTGCCGAACTTGTCCAGTTCGAGGCAACCGTTCGAATCTACCTCCCCACAGCCACCGTGTCAACGGTGTTTGCGGGACGACGAGGAGACTAGCAGCTCAGCGTGCCCGCACGCACATCAGGCCGCGGTGGGGAGCGTCGCCGTGCGGTCCGCGACCTCCACGTCGCCGACCTCGCCCGCGCGGGCGGCACGGCCGCCGAGGACGTAGACGTAGACCAGGAAGAGGGCCTCGGCGGCCACGCCGATGGTGATGCGGGCCCAAGTGGGCAGGCCGGAGGGGGTGACGAAGCCTTCGATCAGGCCCGAGATGAAGAGGACCACGGCCAGGCCGATGGCCATGCCGATGGCCGCGCGGCCCTGTTCGGCCAGGGCCACCCGGCGGGTGCGCGGGCCGGGGTCGATGACCGTCCAGCCCAGGCGCAGGCCCGTGCCGGCGGCGACGAAGACCGCCGTCAGTTCGAGCAGGCCGTGCGGGAGGATCAGGCCGAGGAAGACGTCGAGTCGGTCGGCGGAGGACATCAGGCCGATGCCGACTCCGAGGTTCAGCATGTTCTGCCACAGGATGTAGAGCACCGGCAGGCCCAGGAAGGCGCCCAGGACCAGGCAGATCGCGGCCGCCTGGGCGTTGTTCGTCCAGACCTGGGCCGCGAAGGAGGCCGCGGGGTGGCTGGAGTAGTACGCCTCGTACCCGCCGCCCGGCTTCGTCATCTCCTTGAGGTCCGCCGGCGCCCCGATGGCGCCCTGGATCTCGGGATGGGTCGCTATCCACCAGCCGACGAGCACGCCGACGGCGGTGGAGAGCAGCGCCGTCGGTATCCACCAGCGGCGGCTGACGTAGACAGCGGCCGGGAAGCCGGTCGTGAAGAACCGGACCGCGTCGCGCCAGCCGCCCTTGCGGGCTCCCGTCACCGTGGCGCGGGCCCGGGCGACGAGCTGGGTCAGGCGGCCCGTGAGCATCGGGTCGGGGGTGGTGGACTGGATCAGCGAGAGGTGGGTGGCCGTGCGCTGGTAGAGCGCGACGAGCTCGTCGGCCTCCGCTCCCGTGAGGCGCCGGCCCCGGCCCAGGAGCTGTTCCAGGCGGGCCCACTCCGCCTGGTGGGCTGCCACGAAGACGTCGAGATCCATGTGGTTGGCGCTCCCCTGCCCCTGGTTCCTGCTGGTCCCCTGATTTTTTCTGCTTCTTCTGTGGTCAGCTTGGCAGACTGGTTGCCAAAGGGGCGGGGCAGGTCACGTGAAGGGTGAGTGCAGCGGTGAGCGATCTGGTGACGGGGGACGCGGTCGTCTTGGGGCTGCGGCCGGCGAGGCTGCCGAGCCGGGCGCTGGCGATCCTGCTGGACTATCTCGTGTACATCGTCGGGTATCTGCTCATCACCCTCGGGCTGACCTTCGCCATCGCCTCGATGGACGGGGCGGCGCAGGCGGCCGTGTCGGTGGCGTCGTTCGTCCTGATCATGGTCGGCGTGCCGATCGCGGTGGAGACGCTGACGCACGGGCGGTCGCTGGGCAAGCTCGCCTGCGGGCTGCGGGTGGTCCGCGATGACGGCGGTCCGATCCGCTTCCGGCACGCGATGGTGCGCGGGGCCTTCGGGGTGTTCGAGCTGCTGATGCTCTTCGGGTCCATCGCGTGCATCGCCTCGCTGTTCTCGGAGCGGGGGCGGCGCCTCGGCGACGTGTTCGCGGGGACGCTCGTCATCCGGGAGCGGGTGCCGGGGGCGCGGGTGATGCCGGTGCCTCCGCCGCCGCCGTGGCTGGCCGGGCGGTTCGGGGGGCTGGACCTGTCGGCGGTGCCGGACGGACTGTGGCTCGCGATACGGCAGTACCTGACCCGGATGGACCAGCTGGATCCGCAGGTGGGCGCCTCGATGGCGGTGCGGCTCGCGGACGATCTGGTGGCGCGGACCGGTGCTCCGCCGCCGGTCGGGGTGCCGGCCGCCGCGTTCCTGATGGCCGTGGTGCACGAGCGCCAGTCGCGGGACGCCGCCCGGGCCTTCCGGCAGCCCGCTCCCGGAGCGGTGCCCGTGCCCGTACCCGTTCCCGTGCCGTACGGGCAGCCCGCTCCCGTGGTGATGCCGGCCCTCGCACCGGCGGCACCCGCGCCCGTGGCGCACGTGCCCGTACCGGCGCCCGTGGCGGACCGGCCGCCTCGTACGACCGGGTTCGCGCCGCCGGCCTAGGCCGTCTCGAAGGACGACGGCGGGGTTTCCAGGTGTTCGAGTTCGATGCCGGGGGCCGCGAGGACCACGTCGCCGGCGAGGTGGACCGTGTGGACCTCGCCGGTGTCCAGGGCGCTGACCTGGTATTCGTCGACCAGGAGCGGGCCGCTGTCGGTGGGGTGCTCGGCGCGGCGCAGGAGGGCCCAGGCCTGGTCGACCGTACGGGCCGCCAGGACGGGGTCGGTCAGGGCGACGAGGCGGACGCGGGTCGCGGGGGCGCCGGGGGTCAGGCGGAGCAGCCGGGCGGTGGCGACGAGGAAGGCCGGGGAGGTGCCGGTGAAGCCGGACGCCCCCGGGACGTTGCCCTCGGTCGCCTCGGCTCCGGCCGGGTCGGTGCGGACCCAGGTGACGCCGTCGATGGCGGCGCCGCGGACCTGCCAGCTGGAGGCGTTGACCTCGAGGCGGATGGGGCGGCCCAGCTCGTCGACGGCCAGGTCGACGGAGCCGCGGTGCCCGCCGTCGGGGGCGGTGAGCTGGGAGACGTAGCGCCAGCCCGAGGGGCCCGGGGCGCAGTGGAAGTGCTCCTCGCCGAGGGCGGTGTGGTCGTGCGGGTCGTGGAGCGAGTAGCGGCCGCGGGGCATGGGGCGTCTTCCTGGGTCTCTGGCGGGTACGGGGCAGGCCCCCGGCACGGATGCCGGGGGCCTGACGCGTGGGTGCTCTCGTGGGTGCCGCGGATCCTCGGGGATCAGTAGCGGTAGTGGTCCGGCTTGTACGGGCCCTCGACCTTGACGCCGATGTAGTCGGCCTGCTCCTTGCGGAGGGTGGTCAGCCGGACGCCGAGGGCGTCGAGGTGCAGGCGGGCCACCTTCTCGTCCAGGGCCTTCGGCAGGACGTAGACGTCGGTGGGGTACTCGGACGGCTTCGTGAACAGCTCGATCTGGGCCAGGGTCTGGTCCGCGAAGGAGTTGGACATGACGAACGAGGGGTGGCCGGTCGCGTTGCCCAGGTTCAGGAGGCGGCCCTCGGACAGGACGATGAGGACCTTGCCGTCGGGGAACTTCCAGGTGTGGACCTGGGGCTTGACCTCGTCCTTGACGATGCCCTCGATCTTCGCGAGGCCGGCCATGTCGATCTCGTTGTCGAAGTGGCCGATGTTGCCCACGATCGCCTGGTGCTTCATCTTGGCCATGTCGGCGGCCATGATGATGTCCTTGTTGCCCGTGGTCGTGATGAAGATGTCGGCGATCTCCACGACGTCGTCGAGGGTGGCGACCTGGTAGCCGTCCATGGCCGCCTGGAGCGCGCAGATCGGGTCGATCTCGGTGACGATGACGCGGGCGCCCTGGCCGCGCAGGGACTCGGCGCAGCCCTTGCCGACGTCGCCGTAACCGCAGACGACCGCGACCTTGCCGCCGATGAGCACGTCGGTGGCGCGGTTGATGCCGTCGATCAGGGAGTGCCGGCAGCCGTACTTGTTGTCGAACTTCGACTTGGTGACGGCGTCGTTCACGTTGATCGCCGGGAAGAGCAGGGTGCCCTCGGCCATCATCTCGTAGAGGCGGTGGACGCCGGTGGTGGTCTCCTCGGTGACGCCGCGGATCTCGGACGCGAGCTGCGTCCACTTCTGCGGGGCCTCGCCCAGGGTGCGGTTGAGCAGAGTGAGGATGTACGCGTACTCCTCGGAGTCCGCCGTCGACGGGTCCGGGGCCGCGCCGGCCTTCTCGAACTCGACGCCCTTGTGGACGAGGAGGGTGGCGTCGCCACCGTCGTCGAGGATCATGTTCGGGCCGCCGGTGGGGGTGTTCGGCCAGGTCAGCGCCTGCTCGGTGCACCACCAGTACTCTTCCAGCGTCTCGCCCTTCCAGGCGAAGACGGGGACGCCCTGCGGGTCTTCCGGGGTGCCGGTCGGGCCGACCGCGATGGCGGCGGCCGCGTGGTCCTGCGTGGAGAAGATGTTGCAGGAGGCCCAGCGGACGTCGGCACCGAGGGCGACGAGCGTCTCGATGAGGACGGCGGTCTGCACGGTCATGTGCAGGGAGCCGGTGACGCGGGCGCCGGCCAGCGGCTGGGTGGCGGCGTACTCGCGGCGGATCGACATCAGGCCGGGCATCTCGTGCTCGGCGAGGGTGATCTCCTTGCGCCCGAAGGCGGCCAGCGAAAGGTCCGCGACCTTGAAGTCGGTGAATGCGGCAGTCATGTGGATGCTGCTCCTCGTGGGATCGAGAGGTTGGGTACGGCTGAGCCGCGCACCGCCCGCGGGGGTGGCGCACATGGCGCTCAGTCCGTCGGGGGTCCTCTCTCCCCTCGGCCGGTCCTGGGGACCGCCCGACCGCCATCAGCAGCGACGCCTGACACTGATGACGAATCTACACCGATCGGCGGAGCGCGGCTCGGACGGCTGCGGGGCAAGTCACGCCTCGGGTTCGGGCCATCCGGCGGAACAGTTCAGGGCCTTTCGGACTTTTGATGCACCCCCTACATGTTGGAGGATGCCGGTGGGTCGGGTCTTTTGCGCGATCCCGCAGGACGAAGGCGTGAGGAGATTCCAGTGACCAGTCCGGCAGTCCCTCCTGGCAGCGGAGGCACGAGCGGGCGGAAGCCCGTGAAATTGGTGGCCGTCACCGCGTGCCCGACGGGTATCGCGCACACCTACATGGCCGCGGAGAAGCTCCAGCAGGCCGCCGACCGGCTCGGTGTGCAGATGAAGGTGGAGACCCAAGGCTCGATCGGAGCGGAGAACGTACTCTCTGACAACGATGTCAGAGACGCGGACGCCGTCATCATCGCCGCCGACAAGGAGGTGGACCTCGAGCGCTTCGCCGGCAAGAAGGTGCTGTCCACCGGCGTCGCGGACGGCATCCACCGGCCGGAGGAGCTGATCCAGCGCGCGCAGAGCGCGCCGGTGCAGTCCGGAACGGCCGCGGGACCGGGCGCCGGCGGGGCCGGCGCGGCCGGCGGCGGCCATCAGCGCAGTCAGGCGTACAAGGCGCTGATGAACGGCGTCTCGCACATGATCCCGTTCGTGGTCGTGGGCGGTCTGCTGCTCGCCGTGTCGCTGTCCCTGGGCGGTCACGCGGACGCCAAGGGCGGGCTGGTCATTCCCGACGGGACCTTCTGGTTCTACGTCAACAAGCTCGGCGTGACCGGCTTCAGCCTGATGCTGCCGATCTTCTCCGGCTACATCGCCTACGCCCTCGGTGACCGGCCGGCCCTCGTACCCGGCATGATCGGCGGTTTCCTCGCCGCCGACGCCGTGCACATCTACGGGGCCGACGCGAACGCAGGCTTCCTGGGCGCCATCGCGACGGGCTTCATCGCGGGCTATCTGGTCGTGTGGATCAAGAAGGTCAAGGTCCCCAAGGTCATCCAGCCGATCATGCCGATCATCGTGATCCCGATCGTGTCGACGGTGGCCCTGGGGCTCTTCTACATCTACGTGATCGGGAAGCCCATCTCCTGGGTCTTCACGAACCTGACCAGCTGGCTGAACGGGATGACCGGCTCCAGCGCGATCGTGCTGGGCACCATCATCGGCCTGATGATCGCCTTCGACATGGGCGGTCCGGTCAACAAGACCGCGTTCCTCGTCGCCGTCGGCCTCATCGGCACCAACAACCACGTCATGGGCATGGCCGCCGCGGCCATCCCGGTCATGCCGCTCGGCCAGGGCCTGGCCACCCTGCTGCGCCGCAAGCTCTACAGCGACGAGGAGAAGGAGACGGGCCTCGCCGCCCTGTTCATGGGCTTCTTCGGCATCTCCGAGGGAGCGATCCCCTTCGCCGCCGCCAGGCCCGCGCAGGTCATCCCCGCGAACATGCTCGGCGGCGCGGTGGCCGGTGCGATCGCCGGTGTGGCCGGGGTCCAGGACTCGGTGCCGCACGGCGGTCCGATCGTCTCGCTGTTCGGCGCCATCAGCGGTGTCGCGATGTTCTTCGTGGCCATCGCGGCCGGTGCGGTCGTGACGGCGCTGACGACGAACGCGCTGATCGAGTTCAAGCTGCGCCGCGACGGCGTGAGCCCCGGGTCGCCGGTGCTCTCGCCGGAGCCGGTCCTGGTCGGGGCCGGTGTGGGTGCGGGTGCGGGTGCGGGTGGCGGGACGGCCGTACGGGCGCAGGCCACGGCTCCCGGCGGCGCGGGCGGTGCGGGCGGTGCGGGCGGCGAGGGCGACTCGGGCGACCGGCCCGAGGTGCTGTCGGGGTACCTGACCGAGCAGACCGTGAAGACCGAGCTGGCCTCGGACTCCAAGGAGGCCGCGATCCGCGAGATGGCGCAGATGCTGGCCACCACCGGCAACGTCCGCGACGTGGACGAGCTCGTACGGGTCGCCCTGGCCCGGGAGGCGCAGGGCACGACGGGTCTCGGCGAGTCCATCGCGATCCCGCACGCCAAGACGGACGCCGTGACCCGCCCGACGGTGGGCTTCGCCCGGTCCGACGAGGGCATCGAGTGGGGCGCGCTGGACGGCACGAAGGCCCGGCTGGTCTTCATGATCTCCGTACCCGAGGCCGCGGCCGGGGACGAGCACCTGCGGATCCTGGCGCTGCTGTCGCGCAAGCTGATGGACGCCGGCTTCCGGGAGCGGCTGCAGGCCGCGCCGGACAAGGCCTCGATCCTGGAAGTGCTGCGCGAGATCCAGTAGCCGCGCGGCTCCCTCGCCCGGCCCCCCACCTGCTGGTGGGGGGCCGGGCGCGTTCGCGCCGCGACCGGCCCGTACAGTGCGGCCGCGAGTCTGATCGCGGAGAACACAAGGGGCGGGATCGTGGACGTGCGGGGCGGGGCGCCGGGGCGCCGGACCGGGGTGGCAGCGGTGGTGCTGCTGGTGCTGGGCGCGGTGCTGAGCTGCGCCGGCGGCATCGGCGGGTACTTCTTCATGCCCACGAAGGTCATGACGTCGGGCCACATGGGGCCGTCCCACCCGGCGGGCTCCTCGATGGTCTTCAACCTGCTGATCACCAAGGTGGAGCGCGGCGACGTCGTGCTCTTCGACGCCGCGGCCTGGGGTGAGCGGCACCTGTCCGTGGAACGGGTGGTGGCCGTGGGCGGCGACCACCTCGCCTACGCGCCCGGTGACCGGACCTTCACGCTCAACGGGAAGCCCCTGGCCGAGCCGTACGTCCTGGACGGCGACCCCGTGGCGGGCACGCCCGGCGCGTTCAGCGTGACGGTGCCCGAGGGCCGGATGTTCCTGATGGGCGACACCCGCGGCAACTCGGCGGACTCCCGCTACCGGTACCAGACGGCGCCGCACGGGACGGTTCCCGAGTCGGACGTGAAGGGTGCGGTGATCGACGACGGCGATCCGCTGCTCGTCGGCCTGCGGTCCCTGGTGCTCTGCGGGATCCCCGTGCTGCTCGCGGGCGTGTGGTGCGGAGTGGTCGCCGCGCGGCAGCGCCGCCGGGCGGCGGCCTCCGCCGCGGCGTCCGTGCACGCATGGCACGTGCCGCCGGGCGTCTGAGGGAGTCCGGGTACGGCGAAGGCCCCCGTACGGCCGTGGGAGCGGCTGAGCGGGGGCCTCCTCACCTCACGGCGCGGTCAGTGGCCGTCGCCGCCCGGGGACTTGGCCGGGTTGGTGCCCGCGGCCGCGGCCGCGGCGTTGTAGATGTCCGGCTCCAGGTAGATCACCCGGGCGATCGGGACGGCCGCGCGGATGCGGGCCTCGGCGGCGTTGATGGCGGCCGCCACCTCGCTCGCCGTGTCGTCGCTCTGGACGGAGATCTTCGCGGCGACCAGCAGTTCCTCGGGGCCCAGGTGCAGGGTCCGCATGTGGATGACGCCGGTCACGACGTCGCCGTCGACGACGGCGGCCTTGATCTTCTCGACGTCCTCGGTGCCGGCGGCCTCGCCGAGCAGCAGGGACTTGGTCTCGGCGGCGAGCACGATGGCGATGATGATCAGCAGGATGCCGATGCACAGGGTGCCGATGCCGTCCCAGATGCCGTTGCCGGTCGCCAGCGCGATGCCGACGCCCGCGAGGGCGAGGACCAGGCCGATGAGGGCGCCCAGGTCCTCCAGGAGGACCACGGGGAGTTCGGGGGCCTTGGCCCGCTTGATGAACTGGCCCCACGAGAGGTTCCCGCGGATCTCGTTCGACTCCTTGATCGCGGTGCGGAAGGAGAAGGACTCCGCGATGATCGCGAAGATGAGCACGCCGATCGGCCAGTACCAGTGCTCGATGGCGTGCGGGTGCTGGATCTTCTCGAAGCCCTCGTAGATGGCGAACATGCCGCCGACGGTGAAGAGCACGATGGAGACGAGGAACGCGTAGATGTAGCGCTCGCGCCCGTACCCGAAGGGGTGTTGCGGGGTCGCCTCGCGCTGGGCCTTCTTGCCGCCGAGCAGCAGCAGGCCCTGGTTGCCCGAGTCGGCCAGCGAGTGGACGCTTTCCGCGAGCATCGACGAGGATCCGCTGAAGACGAAGGCCACGAACTTGGCCACCGCGATGGCCAGATTGGCGGCGAGTGCCGCCACGATCGCCTTGGTACCGCCCGACGCGCTCATGGTTGCGATGTGTCCCTTCCTCGGTGCGGCGCCCCTGTCCGGGGCGCCGCTCTACGGCCGCAGATTCTCACAGCCACCGGTAGGGACGGTACGTCAGACCACCACGGTGGCACGGAAGACGGTGCCGGTACCGGACAGTTCGGCCTTCTCGCCGGCCGGGACGAACACCGACTCTCCGGGGGCCAGGGCCAGTTCGCCGGACTTCGGGGAGGACGCCCGCGGGGAGCCGGCCGTGCACAGCAGGATCTGCGGGGTGGTGTCCGGCAGGACCCGGGGGGTGGCGCCGGGGGCCAGGACGAAGCGGGAGAGCCGGAATTCGTCGATGGGGGTCTCGTAGACCTCCTCGCCGTTGCCCTCGGGGCGCAGGACGCCCGGGTCGGCCGGCTCGAAGAGGGTGACCTTCAACAGCTCCGGGACATCCACGTGCTTGGGGGTGAGCCCGCAGCGCAGGACGTTGTCGGAGTTGGCCATGAGCTCGACGCCGAGCCCGTCGATGTAGGCGTGCGGGATGCCCGCTCCCAGGAACATGGCCTCGCCGGGCTGGAGCCGCACGTGGTTGAGGAGCATGGCGGCGATGACGCCCGGGTCGCCCGGGTAGTGGTGGACGAGCCCGGCGTACGGGGCGTACGGGCCCCCGAGCCGCTGGGCGGCCGCCGCGGCCTCGGTGACCGTACGGGCCATCTCGGCGCGGTCGGCGGTCAGGACGGCGGTGAGCACCTCGCGCAGGGCCTCCTCCTCGGGGTGGGCCCGCAGGAGGTCCGCGTAGGGCTTGAGGGAGTCGACGCCGAGGCCTTCGAGGAGTTCGGCGGCCTCCAGCGGCGGACGGAATCCGCACAGGCCGTCGAAGGGGGTCAGGGCGCAGACCAGTTCGGGCTTGTGGTTGGCGTCCTTGTAGTTGCGCTGCGGTGCGTCGATCGGGACGCCGCGCCGCTCCTCGTCCTCGAACCCGGCTTTGGCCTGGGTGAGGTCGGGGTGGACCTGGAGGGAGAGCGGGGCGCCGGCGGCGAGGACCTTGAAGAGGAAGGGGAGCCTGGGGCCGAACTTGGCGACGACGGCGAGGCCGAGTTCGGCCTCGGGATCGGCGTCGATGACGTCCGACAGGGCGGTCTCGCCGGCCCCGCGATCGAGCCGGGAGGGGGCGCCGGGGTGGGCGCCCATCCACATCTCGGCCTGGGGCTCACCGGTGGGGGCGACTCCGAGGAGCTCGGGGATCGCGGTGGTGGATCCCCAGGCGTAGGGGCGGATCGTGTTAGAGAGGCGGTCCATCGGTGGTCTTCCTGGGTGAGAGAGATGCGGGTATGCGTCTCAGCTGTGTCCCCCGGAGGCCAGCGCCAGGTAGGCGGTGGCGAAATCCGTGACGGCGAGGAGTTCGGCGAGCTGTTCCAGCTCGGTTCCCTCCTCAGGTTCGAGTTCGCTGATGGCCGTGTCGTGGCTGTGGGCGAGCTCGCGTGCGGCAGGGGCGGCTGTCAGTCCGCCTGCGGGCCGGTCGCGCAGCAGTACGACGCGTGCGCGGAGGGCCTGCGGTTCTTCCACTCGGTCGCGGAAGAAGTCGTCGGGGTCGGCGCCGGCGGCGAAGGCGCCGGCGAGCAGGACTCCGTGGGCCGGGAGTGCCTCGGGGAGGTCGGCGGCCAGTGCGGGCCGGCCGGCGAGCTCAGCGAGGGTGGCGGCGAAGCGGCGGCCGGCGGGTCCGGCGGCGGCTCCCTCGCTCCAGATGAGCGGGAGGGAGTCGGCGAGCTCGGAGGCGAGGGTCTTGGCCGGGTTGGAGTAGGTGGCGATGGCGGGGCCGCAGCGCGCGGCGGTGCGGTCGAGCCGGTCGGCGACGAGCTGGAGGGTGTCGGGGGCGGCGGTGATCAGGCCGACCTTGTCGAGGAGCACCAGCAGCGGGGTGAGCAGGGCCCACAGGGCGCCGGGTCCGGCCGCGGCGGATTCGTCGTACTCCTGGTACGGGGCCTTGGCCATCGGTACGAGGAGCCCGTGCGCGCCTTCGATCGCCTCGCTCAGCGGTGAGCGTTCGGGGGCGACGGCGACGACGGTGGAGCCGCGCCGGTAGGCCTGCTCGGCGAGCAGGGCGAGGCCGGGCTCGGTGCCGTCGGTGGTGGCGATGAGCAGCAGGTCGACGGGGCCGGCCCAGCCGGGCAGGGTCCAGCGCAGCGCGCCGGAGGCGTGTGCGACGCCGGTGGGGTGCAGCCGGATGACGGGCGCGGAGGCTCCGGCGAGCGCTCCGAGCAGGTCGGCGACTCCGGTGGCGGCGGTGCCGGGCCCGGCGATGAGGACGGCGCGGGGGCGGCCGTCGGGGCGCAGGTCCCCGAGGCCCGCCTCGAGCGCGTGCCGGGCCGCGGTGCGCACCCGGGCCCCGGCCTCGGCGGCGCCGCGGAGCAGGCCGCGCCGGTCGGCGCGGGCCAGATCGTCAGGTGCGTCGAGGAGCGACTCGTCGAGCATGGCGGCCTCCGGCTATGTCTGTGACGTGTCCAGTGGTGTCGGAACCTGTGTCGGTACCAGTCTCAGCCTTTGCGCGGGGTGGCGGTGGCAGCTCAGGCGGGACGGCGCGCCTCGTCGACGAGGAGCACCGGGATGCCGTCGCGGACCGGGTAGGCGAGACCGCAGTCCTTGCCTCCGGTGCAGATCAGCTCGGGGGTCTGCTCGTCGGCCGACTTGTCCTCGAGGGGCGAGTGGCAGGCGGGGCAGGCGAGGATCTCCAGAAGGCCGGCTTCGAGCGGCATGGGGGGCTTCCCTTCGAACATGCGGATTGGGCCAGGTCAGCGTACCGCCGGGCCGCGCTGTACGCGGCCCGGCGGATCATCTTGGGCCCGGGATCTCGGACGGTGCGGGTCTGGTCACAGCACTAGGCGCGGACGAGCGCGAGGACCTCGTCGCGGACCTTTTCGAGGGTCGCGGTGTCGCGGGCCTCGACGTTGAGGCGCAGGAGCGGCTCGGTGTTGGAGGCGCGCAGGTTGAACCACCAGTCGGCGGCCGTGGCGGTCAGGCCGTCGAGCTCGTCGAGGGTGACGCCGGGGGCGGAGCCGTATGCGGCCTTGACGGCGGCCAGGCGGCCGGCCTGGTCGGCGACCGTGGAGTTGATCTCGCCCGAGCCCGCGTAGCGGTCGTAGGAGGAGACCAGCTCGGAGAGGGGGCCGTCCTGGCCGCCGAGGGCCGCGAGGACGTGGAGCGCGGCGAGCATGCCGGTGTCCGCGTTCCAGAAGTCCTTGAAGTAGTAGTGCGCCGAGTGCTCGCCGCCGAAGATGGCGCCGGACTTGGCCATCTCCTCCTTGATGAAGGAGTGACCGACGCGGGTGCGGACGGGGGTGCCGCCGTTCTCGCGGACGACCTCGGGTACGGACCAGGAGGTGATCAGGTTGTGGATCACGGTGCCGGTGCCGCCGTTGCGGGCCAGCTCGCGGGCGGCGACGAGGGCGGTGATGGCGGACGGGGAGACGCCCTCGCCGCGCTCGTCCACGATGAAGCAGCGGTCGGCGTCGCCGTCGAAGGCGATGCCGAGGTCGGCGCCCTCGGCCTTCACGCGGGCCTGGAGGTCGACGATGTTCTTCGGGTCGAGGGGGTTGGCCTCGTGGTTGGGGAAGGTCCCGTCCAGTTCGAAGTACATGGAGACGAGGTCGAGCGGGAGGCCCTCGAAGACGGTGGGGACGGTGTGGCCGCCCATGCCGTTGCCCGCGTCGACGACGACCTTGAGGGGGCGGATGGCGGCGAGGTCCACCAGGCCCTTGAGGTGGGCGGCGTAGCCGGGGAGGCTGTCCTGCTCGGTGACGGTGCCCGGGACGGTGCCGGCGGGGATCTCGGGGGCGCCCTCGTCGCTCCAGCGCTCGACGAGCTCGCGGACGGCGGAGAGGCCGGTGTCCTGGCCCACGGGGGCGGCGCCGGCCCGGCAGAGCTTGATGCCGTTGTACCGGGCCGGGTTGTGCGAGGCCGTGAACATGGCGCCGGGCAGGTCCAGCTTGCCGGAGGCGTAGTAGAGCTGGTCGGTGGAGCACAGCCCGATCAGGGTGACGTCGACGCCGCGGGCGGCCGCGCCGCGGGCGAAGGCGGTGGACAGGCCGGGCGAGGAGGGGCGCATGTCGTGACCGATGACGATCGCGGTCGCTCCGGTCACCTCGACGAACGCGGCACCGAACAGTTCGGCCAGCGGCTCGTCCCACTCGTCCGGTACGACACCTCGTACGTCGTAAGCCTTGACGATGTTCGAAAGATCGGTGGCCACTGCCTGCCCTCCTGAAGGTGATGTGCGGTGGGGCAAACCTACCGTGGGCGCCGAGTCTCTTTTCGGACGATCTGAGTGTCAGGAGTCCGGCGAGCGCAGGACGCGCAGGTGTCCGCGGCGTGTCTCTCCGCCGGTGTGACCGCCCTGACCTGCGCCGCCTCCCGCGCCGGCCGCGCGTTCCGGGGGCCTGGCGGCCTCCCGTACGGCGTTGGCGAGGGCTTCGAGGTCGTCGCCGGTGGGCCGGGAGGGTGCGGACCCGTCGGTGAGGCGTACGACGTCCCAGCCGCGCGGGGCGGTCAGGCGCTCCGAGTGCTCGGCGCACAGGTCGTAGCAGTGGGGTTCGGCGTAGGTGGCGAGCGGGCCGAGAACTGCGGTCGAATCGGCGTAGACGTACGTCAGTGTCGCGACGGCAGGGCGGCCGCACGCGGTGCGCGAACAGCGACGTACAAGGCTCACGACGTTGGACGCTACCGCACTCTTGACCGGGCCGCGACGACTCCCCCGCCGGGCACTCTCCCGTGTCGGCCGATCGCCCCCGCCCGGTGGGGGACGTGCGGGCTACGCTGCGGGGGTGACGGACAGCACCCTGCCTCCCCCTTCCCTGCCTTCCCCTTCGCTGCCCGGCGGCTCCGGGGGCGGTGAACCGCGGGCGCGCCGGCGCGACCGCCACGGACGGGGGATGCGCGGGCCCGTGGCCCCGCCGCAGGTGCCGCTGTCCGCGAGCCGGTCGGAGCTCTTCGGCGACCTCGTACGGGACTCCGTGGAGCGCCTGGAGCGGCGCTGGCCGCAGCTGGCGGAGGTGGAGTTCCTGGTCGGCGACGTGCCCGGTCCGCCGGGCGGGGCGGACGCGGGGTGGAACGACGAGGCGGTGCCGCTGGGCGCGCTGGTCGAGGCGGCGGGCGGGCGGGCGGCCCGGATCGTGGTGTTCCGCCGGCCGGTGGAGATCCGGACGAAGTCGCGGGACGAGAAGGCGCTGCTCGTCCACGAGATCGTGGTGGAGCAGGTGGCGGAGCTGCTGGGGCTGTCACCCGAGACGGTGGATCCGCGGTACGGACAGGACTAGGCCGGACCGGCCGCTCTCTCGGATCCCGCCGGTTCAGTCCGTCAGGACCGAGAGGTCCTGGGTGGCACGGGGGACCGAGACCGTCGAGCGGTCGTCCGAGAGGGTCTGGACCGTGAACATCGGGATGCCGTCGCGCGGCAGGGTCAGGGTGCGGGCCGCGTGGACCGGGCCGCCGGAGAGGGTCTCCACCGTCAGGGCGTAGGCGCCCTTGCCGCCCGCCGGGGCGAGGGTGATGTTCTGCGTGGTGCCCGCCTTGACCGTGACCTCCTGGGAGGCCGGCTCGCCGCCCTCCGTGCCCGGTGAGGCCGTCACCTTGACCTTGGCGTCGGCTCCGGACGCGGCCGTCAGCGAGAGCACCGTCGCGTTCTCGTCGGCGCGGTTGTCGGGGACGGTCGCCCGGGTGCCCACCGGGGCGGCCGCCTGGACGAAGCCGATGTCCTGCTTGGCTCCGCTGCCGCGGACGATCCGTACCGCCGCGACCACCGGCACGGCCTGCTTGCCGTCGGCCGGGGACAGCACGAGCGAGCCCGCCTCGCCCCGGGTGACGTCCTTGAGGTCGGCGCTGGCGGTCATGCCCGCCTTGACGTGCAGCTGCTCGTTGCCCGCCGGGCTGATCGAGCCGCCCGGCCCGGCCAGCCTGACCTTCAGGTCCGCGTCCTCCTCGCCGGGCGCGAAGGCGACCAGCCGTACGGAGGTGGCGTCCGCCGGGATGCCGGGCAGGACGAGCGTGCCCGACGGGTCGACGGAGGCGGGCAGCCAGTCGGCGCCGACGCCCTCCTCGCCCGCCTGGGCGGTGGCTCCGACCCGGCCCGCGCGGGTCGTCACGTGGGCCGTGACGTCCGCGATCTGGGCGCCGGGGGCCAGGGAGGACAGGGCGATCGCCTTGCTGGACTTGGGGTCGATCCGGATGTTCTCGCTGGTGCCCGCTTCGGTCTTGACCGCGCCGTCGGGGCCGAACAGCTTGATGTCGACCACGGCGGCCGTGTCGTCGGGGTTGGTGACGTGGACGTAGTCCTCGCGCCCCTTGGCGGTGCTCACGCCGGGGAACCAGAAGTCGGTGCCGGGCGCGGTGCAGCCGACGCCGAGCACGCCGCGGGTGCGGCCGACGGAGACGACCGTGGTCTGCTGCGCGCTCCAGCCGGGAGCGAGGAATCCGTCGGCGGTGCCGGTGAGCGCGGGGGCTTCGGCGCCCGAGGCCTTGGCGCCCAGCGGCTTCCCGGGCTCCTTGAGCTCCAGTACGGGCTTGGCGTCCTTGGTCGCGCCGAGCAGCCGGGCGGAGCCCTTGCCGCCGGCGGCGGCCGCGCCCGGGGTGAACGCCGTGTACACGGTCTCGGCGATGTCGGAGGTGCTGGGCGCGGGGCACACCAGCAGGGACCGCTCGACCGGCATCCGGGCCGCTTCCCCGCCGGCCGGGGCGGCCGCGGCCGCCCGGCCCGCGGCGGGCGCGGTGAGCGCGGCGAGGCCGGTGACGGCGGCCAGCGCCGCCGTGACGGCGGCGAGCGTCAGGGGTACGCGCTGCTTCACTGCTGGGGGCTCCCGTCCGGACGCGGGGCGTGCTGCCCGTCCTGCTGTCCGTCGTGCTGTCCGTAGGGGTCGTATGGCTCGTAGGACTCGTACGGCTCGTGCGACGGATGCGGCTGCGGCTGCGCCTCGTACGGCGGGTACGGGTAGGGGTACTGCTGCTGCTCCTGGTACGGCTGCCGGTCGTACTGCTGCGGCTGCTCGTACGGGTAGCCGGGCTGCTGGGGCTGCTGGGGCTGGGCTTCCTGCTGCCCGTAGGCGTAGCCGCCCTGGTCCCCGTAGGCCTGCTGGTAGGCGTAGGCGTCCTCGCCGTAGGCGTCCTGCCCGTACGGCTGCTGCGCCGGGATCTGGGCGTACGGGTCGGCGGCGACGGCCGCCTCGGCGGGGGCCGCGGCCTCCGCCTCGGCCTGGTCGCGCAGCCGGCGGGCGCGGCGGCCCTCCCCGGCCTCCTCGGCGGGCGCGGCCTCCTCCTCGGGGAGGTCGTCGTCGAGGCTGGTGCGGCGGCCCGGCAGGGCCATCACGAGCAGGACCAGCGCGAGCAGGCCCTGCGCCCAGTGCCAGGCGGTCCGGGTGAGGGCGTCCTGGTGGACGAGGTCGAGGCGGCCGCCGTCGGCGGGGAGCTCGAAGCCCTGGGCCCAGCCGTCCAGCGTCTTGGCCTTGAGGGGCTTGCCGTCGAGGGTGGCCTGCCAGCCGGGGGAGGTCTGGTCCGCGATGCGCAGCACGCGGCCCGCTTCGCCCGCCGGGATCTTGGTGTGGGCCTCGACGGGGCCGGAGGCGACGGGGATGGGGGCCTCGCCGGGCTTGGCGGGGACGATGACGGCGCGGGCGACCTGCCGGTCGACGCGCCACAGGGCGCTGCCTTCGAGCTTGCTGAGGCGGCTGAGGCCCGGGGTGGCGTCGAGGACGCGGCCGATCTCCGCGGGGGCCCCGTCGCGGACCAGGACGTAGCGGATGGCGAAGCCGCCGAGCTGGTCGGTCTGGTCGGCGCCGGAGCCGGCGACGAGGCTGGAGACGACCTTGTCGAGGCGGGTGTCGCTGCCGGCCTGGGCGGCGAGTTCGGCGTCGCCCAGGCGGCCGCCGGAGCCGCGTACGAGGCTGTACGAGAGGGCGGCCGGTGTGGTGGCGCCGATGACGAGGGTGCGGGCCTGGTCGCGGGTGCCGCTCTCCTCGGCGACGAAGGCGGGGACCTGGACGGGGTCGCGGCGCTCCAGCGGGCCGGCGGCTCCGGTGAGCATCCAGGCGACGGCGCCGATGACCGGGCCGATGGCCGCGGCGAGCGCGATCAGGGCGGCGAGCGGCTGGCGCCAGCCGAAGCTGCGGGCGGCGACGCGTTCCTTGGCCCCGTCGGCGCCGATGGCGGCGGCGGCCAGCAGGGCGATTCCGTAGACGAGGGTGGCGGGGCCGGCCCAGGCGGTGCGGTTGACGAGGACGGCGAGGACGAGCGCGGCGAGCGCGGCGGCCCAGGCGGTGCGGACGGCGAACGTCCGGTCGGTGCGCAGCAGCGCGGCCAGGGCGGCGAGGACGATGCCGATGAGGATCAGGCCGCCCGCGGTCCGGGGTCCGCCGGGGCTGATGCCGAGCAGGTCCAGGGCGGTGGCCGAGCCGGCTCCGTAGTCCAGTCCGGCCTCGCGCAGGAAGCGGCCGGGGTGCGTGAGCAGTCCGAGCGACCAGGGGGCGAGGACGAGGAGGGGGACGGCGAGCGTCGCGAGGAGCCGGGGGCCGTACGTCTTCCAGTGCGCGCGGCGCCAGGCGAGCGCGGCGGCTCCGAGGACGGCGGCGAGCGGCCAGACGACGGGGGTGAAGGCGGTGGCCAGGGTGAGCAGGAGGGTGTGGGTCCAGGTGGCGCGCCAGCTGCCCTCGGTGCCTGCCGGGCTGCCCTGGCCGCTCTGGCCGCCGAAGCCGAAGGCGGCGACCGCGGAGCGGGCGATGAGCGGGAGCAGGACCGCGAGGACGGCGGTGCCGAGGCGGCCGCCGGCGAGGGCTCCGGTGACGGCGGGGAGGAAGGCGTAGGCGACGGCGGCCCAGGCGCGCAGCAGCCGGGACCTGACCAGCGGCCGGGAGGCGAAGTAGGCGGTGAGTCCGGCGAGCGGGACCGAGCAGACGAGCAGCAGGGTCAGGGCGGCGTTGGTGGAGCCGAGGAGCAGGGTGGAGAGGGCTCCGAGGACGGCGAGGTAGGGCGGTGCGCCGGCGGTGGAGCCGGTGCCGACGGGCTGCCAGTCGCCGGTGTAGGAGCGCCAGAGGTCGAGTCCGCCGTCGGGGGCGGGCAGCAGGGCGCCGCCCATGAGGGAGCCGCCGCCGAGCAGGGAGCGGCAGGCGATGACGGAGACGAGCAGGAGGAGGGCGAACAGGACGGGCGCGGGCTTGCGGGCGATCCGCTTGATCCGCGCGAACTGCTCGACGTGCAGGTATTCGGCGTCGTCTCCGCCGGGGCCCGATTCGACGGCTCCGCCGTGCCGGCCCGCGTTGGCGTTCTCGGTGTCGCCCGCGGAGCCGAAGTAGCCGGCGAGGTGTTCGGCGTTGGCGCGCAGGGTGGCGCCGGACGGCGGGAAGAGCGGGCGCAGCTCCTTGGCGGGGACGGCCGGGCGGCGCCGCGCCTTGCGGGCGGCGAGGAGGCGGCCGGGGCGGAGCAGGGTGGCGAGGAGGCCGGTGACCTCGTCGACGGCTTGTCCGGGGGCCTTGCCGACGAGGTAGGCGAGGGCGCGCAGGACGGTGCCGACGAGGACGCGCAGCAGGACGTAGGGCAGGGCGCGGCCGGAGCTGTTGGCCAGCATCGTGTAGACGGCCGCGGCCTTGTCGACGCGGTGCGGGCTGGCGCTCGTCCGGCCGGCGCAGTCGACGGTGCGGCGTTCGCGGGCGGAGGCCTCGGCGTGCCGCAGGACGGCGTCGGGGGCGATGAGGACGGCGTGGCCGGCGCTCTGGGCGCGCCAGCACAGGTCGACGTCGTCGCGCATGAGGGGAAGGCGCCGGTCGAAGCCGCCGAGGGCGTCGTAGACGTCGCGGCGGATCAGCATGCCGGCGGTGGAGACGGACAGGACGGGCTGGACCTGGTCGTGCTGGCCCTGGTCCTGTTCGCGGCGGTCGAGGCCGGTCCAGCGGCGGCCGCTGCGGGCGATGGTGACGCCGACCTCGAGGAGCTGCTTCTTGTCGTACCAGCCGCGCAGCTTGGGGCCGATGACGGCGGCGTCGGGGTTCTCGTCGGCGACGCGCAGCAGTTCGGCGAGGGCGTCGGGCTCGGGGGCGCAGTCGTCGTGGAGCAGCCAGAGCCACTGGACGGGTTCGCCGTGGGGCAGGTCGGGGAGGTCGTACGTGTCGTCGCGCCAGGTGCGGCTGACGGGGTCCCAGCCGGAGGGGCGCTTGAGGTACGGGAGTTCTTCGGGGGTCAGGGTGCCGGCGGTGCGGGCGGCCTCCTCGACGGCGGCGCCGAAGCCGGTGCGGCGGGCCAGGTGCAGGACCCGGTCTTCGCCCAGGGCTTCGCCGAGCAGGCGCGCGGAGTCGTCGGCGCTGCCGGTGTCGGCGGCGATGTGGCTCTGGGCGGGGCGTTCCTGGCCGAGGAGACCGGCGAGGGTCCGGGGCAGCCAGCGGGAGCCGTCATGGGCGACGAGGACCGCGGTGACGACGTGCCGGGGGAACTCTGGTGCGGCGGCAGCCTGGTGGGAGGCGCTCGACTGGCTGTGCAGGGACATCGCGGTACGGGCCCTCCGGCCGGGGGTCCGGGGGTGGTGTGCCCTCGGAGGCTGCTGGACAGCGCCCCACACTAACGGCTGGGAACACAGCGGTCCGCCTCCTGCGGGGAAGGTGCGGGAGGCGGACCGTTTGCTCTGCTCGTCGTGCTGTTCGTTGTACTGCGATTTGTACCGCTGTGTGCACTGCGGGGTGCACGGGCGGGTATGCCGTCGGCTATGCCGCTCGATATGTCGTGGGTCGTGCCGCGGGCGCCGGTCGGTGCGCGCCGGAGGCGCTTCAGACGGCGGCCTTCTTCAGGCGTCGGCGCTCGCGTTCGGACAGGCCGCCCCAGATGCCGAATCGCTCGTCGTTGGCGAGGGCGTACTCAAGGCATTCGGAGCGGACTTCGCAGGCGAGGCAGACCTTCTTGGCCTCGCGGGTCGAGCCGCCCTTCTCGGGAAAGAAGGATTCGGGGTCGGTCTGGGCGCAGAGAGCTCGCTCCTGCCATCCGAGCTCTTCGTCCGCCTCCTCGACCAGCAGTTCCTGAACCAGCTCGGTCATGTGCGCCCCTCGCTCTGTCTGTGCGTCCCCGTGGTGATGCCGTTACTCATCGCTACGTAACGACACGAGTGAAATTACAAGTGCGGGGCTCCGGCGCAGTCAAGCCGAGATCTGCTATTGGGCCCCTTATTCACTCTGCGGAACCAAGCCTATGCAGAAAGTGTTCATATCGCCAAAAATCGTGACACATGCCACAGGTACCTCACAGGACACTCCCTCCCCCGTAGTCGACGCGTCACTCTGTGGTGGGGTTCCGATCCGGCCGGAGAAGCGGCGCAGATCACATTTCGGCCACAGGGTGACATCGGGCGGCTTGCCGGGTTTGAGAGCGGCCACGAGGAGTGCGGCGCGACTTGCAGCGCCACATCCCCTGGTACCGACTGCACAAACCTTTCTCCGGGCACGGTAACCGGATGAGGTGAAACTTTTCCACCAAAACGGACATTGGGTTGACAGTCCGGCCCCCCAACCGGTCTCCTAGTTGCCATGTCAGCGCCCGCAGCCGCCACCTGGACCCCCATTCGTGGGTTCCTGCGCGCTGCCCAGGTTCGCTGTTGCTGTTGCAGCTGTTGATGCCCCCGGAGCTTCGGCTCCGCTGAGCTCCAGCCCCCACAGCGACCGCCTGCACGACTGACATCCGTCGAGGAACCCCCCGATGAACAGCACCAGCACCCTGAACACCAC
>NZ_CP030286.1:5054541-5700121 GCF_003287915.1 Streptomyces sp. ICC4
ATATGTGTATAGGAGACAGCCCCCACACCCTTCGTACGGACCACCGGAACACGCGCGCGCAACTTCCTGCGCACCCTGGACGATCCACCCGGCCAGCCCGGCGAAGGGTCCGGGGAATCGCGGTGCCCCCACCGGTCGGGCTGGTCAATGTCACGAGGTGTGGTCAGTTCCCCCCCGGGAGCCAGATCCCGGCTCCCCACTCCTCCAGCCTCGCCCGGCGGGATTCGTAGTCGGGGAGGGCCCGGTCGACCATCCGCCAGAAGTCCGGCGAGTGGTTCGGTTCGTGCACGTGTGCCAACTCGTGGACCAGTACGTAGTCCACGAGAGGGGTGGGAAGCTGCATGACCGCCCAGTGGATGTTGAGGGTGCCCCGGGCGGAACAGGACCCCCAGCGGTAGCCGAGAGGGCGTACCAGTAGCTCTGACGACGGGGCTTCTAGACACGTTGCCCATGGCTCGATTCGTCGGGGAAGCCAATGCCTTCCCCGGTCCACGTACCAGGCGACCAGGGCTTCTCCGGCTGCGCCCTTGAGCTCCTGGCGGATCCTGAGCCGGCCGTTGGTCAGGGAAACCGGGCTGGACGCCTCGGCGACGGTCTTCAGCCGGTAGCTGCGTCCCAGGTAGTAGAAGCCTTCACCGTCGGTGAAACGCCGGTGCGGGCGCCGCTGCGCGTCTACTTCGCGGTCGCGCACCTTGGCGTAGAGCCAGGGCAGCCGGGTGCGGATGAGCCCTTCGAGGGCAGCGCGGTCCGAGCCGGGAGGCACAGCGGCGAGGATCCGTGCATCGCGTTCCACCGTGACCCGGACGCTTTTGCGCCCGGGAACGGCGTGGACCTCGATGACCAACCCTCCTACGAGGAGCGGTTCGGCCAGGGTGTCGGGCATGAAGGCTTACAGATCCTTCTTGTTGTGCTGAATGATCTCTCGCACCGCGGGCGCGAGGCTGTCGACGGAGGGCTGCGTACGGTCGTTGAGAGCGAGGAGCATCCAGATGTCGCTTTGCAGGTCGTGCAGCGCGGCCGTGTTGTAGAAGAGGTCCTTGCGGGCGGTGTGCCGGACGGCGATGTCGCGCACTTCGCGCGCCAGGCCGATCAGGTCGACGCGTTCGTTGTCGGCGATGACTCCGTCTGTGATCACCGTGGTCAGTTGTTGGTAGACAGCCTGCTCCAATTTGCTGAGGCTGCGTACGTCGGCCGGTAGTCCCGAATCACGCCCCGCGGCTACATCATGCGCCTCTTGAGAGAGCGATTCGAATGCGGTGAGCTGCTGCGCCCAGTCCTCCGCGTACTTCTTGAGGACCTCCTCAAGGCGTACACGGAGTTTGTCGTAGGCGACGGGGTTCTCGTTGAAGTGGAGTTCGATGTGGTTGCGTACGGCGTGAGCCATCATCGAGGCCTTGGCCCGAGAGCTGGGCATCTGCTCGACCTTGGTCCGGAAATCATCGGAGGTGAGCCGGGTGGGCTCTATCGCGCGCTCCACGCCGAGGGCCTTGACGTGCTCGTCGATCAGCTCAGCGACACGCTCGCCGTACGCGGCGGGGTCGAAGCCGTCCTCTTCTTCACTGAAACGCTGCTTGGCCACCTGGGCGATGAACCCGAAGAGCTTGGCCGGTAGCTGGTAGGGGCGGGTGGCCTCGCGGGGCAGGAGGAGGTCTAGCGTGCTCAGGAACTCCCGCAACAGCCTGCGATATTCGATGCGCCGTTCCTCGTCCTCCAGCGTGTCCACGAGCTTGTGTACGGCGAGGGTGTCGGCGGGGTCGACGAGGGCGCGAGTGAGGCCGAGGTGGTGGCGCAGCGCGTCGCACTGGTGCTCAAGCTTGTTCTCTTCGTGCTCGAAGTCGATGGGCTTGCCCTCGGCCTCGTCGGTGGCGTAGGCCTGCATCGCTTCGTTGAGGGCCTTGGAGACGCCCGCGTAGTCGACGACGTAGCCGGCCTGCTTCTTCTCCCCGTAGGTACGGTTCACGCGGGCGACGGCTTGGAGGAGTTCGGCCTCGCGCATCCGTCGGTCCAGATACATGACCTGCTCGATGGGGGCGTCGAAACCGGTGAGCAGCATGGTGCGGACGATCAGTACTGCGGTCGGCCGGGACTCCGGGGTGAGGGCTTCCGGAACGGGGAAGGGGCTGCGGAAGGCCTCGATCGCCTTCTCCTGGGCGCTGCCGTTCGACCACTGGGCCCAGTCCTTGTCGTCCTCGCTGTCAGGAGAGATCACGGGAACGAAGTCGATGACCTTGAGCAGGGCCAGGTTCCGGTGGGCGGAGACGAGCAGACGCTGTTTGGGCGTACGGTCCTGCGAAGGAGTCTCCTGGGCCTTGGTGAGGATGCGGGCCGGTGGCCGGGCGGCCTTCTCCACCTCGGCTACCAGCTCGTCTCGCGCCTCGACGAGCGCCTCTCGGTACCGGACGGCAATCCCTCGGGAGTGGGCGACGACCTGGGCTTTGAAGCCCTCCTTCATGGCCCCTTCGACGTAGTGCCGCAACATGTGCCGGGCCTTGCGCCGGATCATGTCGTCGGCACCGAGGACGGCGGAGGACTTGGCGTAGCGCTTTTGGAGTTCGTCGTACTGCTCGTCGGTGAGCTCCTCGAACTCCTCCTGAAACGCCTCGTCCAGGGCCTCGCCCTCGGTGACCGCGCCCTTGGCGATGTGGCCTTCGTAGTAGATGGGAACGATCGCACCGTCGTCCTCGGCATCCTTGAGCCGGTAGGTGTCGATGAACTCACCGAAGGTCGTGGTGGTGAGTTTGCGGCGGTTCATGATGATCGGAGTGCCGGTGAAGCCGATCCGGGCCGCGTTGGGCAGGGACTCCATGAGGTTCTGGTGGAGTGCGGAGCCGTGAGAGCGGTGTGCCTCGTCAATCATGATGAGGATGCCGTCACGGTCATTGACCGGGCCCCAGCCGGGGGTGCCCTGGTGGGCAAGGGAGTCGGCGGCGTTCTGCCGGGCCTTCTCGCCGTCCTGCTGCTTCTGGATCATGACGAAGACGAGGCCGGCGTTCTCCAGCCCGAGCACCTTCGGCACCTGTGAGGCGCGGGTGATGACATCCGGCTTCTCACCCGCGAGAGCGGCGGTCTCGGACAGCTGGTCCTGGAGCTGCTTGCGGTCGGTGACCACGACAACCTTGAAGTGCCCAAGACCAGGGGTCGAGCGCAGTTTGCGCACCAGGAACACCATCGTCAGCGACTTGCCGGAACCCTGTGTGTGCCAGATGATCCCCCCGCGCTTGTCCTCCTTGCCGTGGACCTGCTTGGTCTCGCCCTTCTGCAGCCGCTCGATCGCCTTGCAGACGGCGCGGTACTGCTGATACCGCGGGGCGATCTTCACACGGGCGGTACGGCCCTCGGCGACCTCGACGTCCTTGAAGACGACGAAGTTCCGCACGATGTCGAGCAGCCGGTGCGGGTGCAGCACCCCGGCAACGAGCACCTTCTGGGCGCCGGCGAAGGCGTCGTCCTTGTGGAACATGGTCTCGGCGACCTGCCTCGTCTCCAACGGGTATGCGTCCCGCCAGACCACATAGTCTTTGGGGCGGGCGGTGAACGTGCCGAGCAAGGCCGTGTCGCCAGTGGTCGCGACCGTCAACTGAACGGTACGGAAGAGCTGCTCGCTGCCCTCAGGGACACCCGCCTCCTGTTTTTGGTTGGCGTACCGGCGCAGCTGCTGGACGGCCCGGTGGGCGTCGCCGTGCCCGGCCTTGAGCTTCTTGCACTCGATGACGACCAGCGGGATGCCGTTCACGAACAGCACCAGGTCGGCGATCAGCTTGCGGGGCTTGCCGTGGTCGTCCCGCGCACCGGGGATCGTCATCGGAAACTGGGAGACGACTAGGAAGTCGTTGTTCTCCGGCACCTCCCAGTCCACGAACCGCACCTTCTGGGCTCGCCCGCCGTCCCACCCATCCACTCCGGGGACGGCCACCCCCTCGATCAGCGCTTCGGTCGCCGCCTCATTCGCGGCCACCAAACCACCGCCGCGAGCGCCGCCCCTGACGAGTGCCGCAATCGCTGCCGCCGCTCGCACGTCGTCCACCCACGTTGCCCCGTCCGGCATTCGATTGAGCCGATCCAGCCGGCTGCGGAGAATCCCGGTGAGCAGCGCACCATCCGCACCCTCCCGGATGTACCGCTCGGCTCCGGCCTCCTGCAGCTCCGCGCCTTGCTTTCCCACCGCATGCCGCCACCCCATACTCCGATGAATCAGCTGCGCGATCAACGGCGCTTCCACGTACTTGTACTCGGGGCCGGACATGAGCGGTGCGATCTCCTTCGAGTGAATGGCACGCAGGGGGCTGGGTGCGAACACTATTGTGCTATCTGTTACCGCGCCCCGGAGGTGCTTTCCGTCGACAACTGGGGTGATGCGCCTTCAGAGGTGAGGTCATGTACCAGACTTCGGCCGATCTTTTCGATCTTGTCCAGTGCCTCTTGCTCTTTCCTGATTGCGTCGTTGAGTGCACCCAGCTTTACTGACCATGCTCTTTGAGTGGGGAGATCTGGTGCACTTAGCTGAAACTCTCGAAAGTCTCGGAGGTGGATATGATTAAGGCCAGTTCCCGATGAGAGCTTTCGGAGCTGAGTGAAGAACTGTGGCGAATCGAAGAACATGCAACCATATTGGGGATCCAGCAGGAGGGGGGCCGTTCTGATCAGTGCCACTGAGACGAAGATGCTAAATTTCGGCACCTGCTCAGGGACGACGCGCGCCACGCCCAGTGTGCCGTCTTTGGAAACGAGAATATCTCCGGCGGAAGGATCTGCCCGTCGGGAGAAAATTGCATGATCTTCTTCGGAGATGTAGCGAACCGGATCCATGGAAATTCCGGTGCCGCGCGTCAAATTCTCTACAGTGACAAAAGGGACGCCAGATTCACGGTAGTTTGGGGTGTGGTGTACGCCATCGACAATGAGGGTGGTGAGCTCGCCGAGGGTTGATTGCCTATATTCCCCATTATTGGACATGGCGTGCCGAATGAGATCCTTTCGGATCGAAAACAGCTTGCGCAATACTCTCTTGTGGTGGCCCTTGCTGTGGCTGATTTCGTCAAGGATTTCGGAGATCTTCCGCTGTTCCCCTAGGGGCGGCAGCGTGATTTCATAGTCGAGTAGATCTCTGTCTGAGAAGTTTACTTGCGACTCCGCCATCCCTGTTTTGCGGGTTTCTAGATATTCTTGAACCGGCCGGGATGTCAGGGCTAGTGAAAGATATTTGGGTACGACTTTATTTGAGTCCGGCCGCAGGAGGATCATTTTGCCTGAAACGATGAGGCGTGGCCGCGTGTGTGTGACATAGGCGGCGACGCCTACGCGGTGTCGAGGGCCCGCTTTCGTTACGCAAATATCGCCCGGGTGGACTTCCTTTGAGTGGATTCCCCAGTACTCCTCAGGGAGCGCCTTGTGTGCACTTTCGTTCCAGCCGGCCCAGGTGATCGCGGTTGTCTTAAGCAGGCCCCATTCGGTAGATTCTTGAATCTCGCGTTCTTCGCAGATTGGGCTAGGGCCCGATGCGTGATGCAGGAGGAGATCGCGAACTCTATGCACTTCCCATTTGGTGAATGCTTGGCTAGGCATATCCCAACTCCTTCAGGTACTCACGCAGACGCTTGGCTGAGGCTTCGCGTTCCTGCTCCAGATGGGCAAGGGTGACTGCGTACTTCTCGCCCCAGTTCCGGAAAGCGTCGATCAGGGCGCGGCGGTCAGAGGTGACGAAGCGGATCATGCGCGCGTATAGGTCGGCGTTCAGGAAACCGAGAACGACTTCCTGGGCCTGGGTGCCGGTCAGCTTATTCGCTGCGGATTTCAGTTCGTTTACGAACGAGGCCTTCAGTGCGGTCAGTTCCAGCTTCGCCGCGCGCTGCTTCTTTTTTAGAGCGGCCAGTTCCTTGGGCGGCAGGACCTCAGACAGGTCGAGTTCTTCTTCGTCCCCGTCTTCTTCGCCATCAGCGTCGCTTGCCTTGGAGGTCTTCTTCGGCGGCGATCCTGCCTTCACCTCCGCGTCCAGTTTGGCGACGAGCGCCTCCACCGTCTCCAGCTGCTCCACGTAAGCCGGGATCAGTTCGGGGACCAGGCGGTGTTCACGGGCCTTGCGCATCGCGGCCCGGTGGCGGGCCTTTGTCTTGGCATCGGCCTTGGCCGATGGCTCTTCGAAGGCTGAGGCGATACTGCGGACCCAGCCGTCGATGAGGCCGTTGAAGTCCTTGGCCATCAGCACGAGGAGGTCGTTCTTCGTGTCGAACCACCATGCGGCGACCGTGCCGGCCAGCTGGTGCTTGTCCAGTACCCCCACGGGCTCCAGCGCCTCGGTGAAGGTGGTGAGCAGCTCTTTGCGGGCCTGCGCCATCTGCTGGTGGACGGGGAGCTTCGCCAACCGCTCGGCGTGCTCGTCCCACCAGGTATGGAAGGCCCGCCCGAGGAGCACCTCCAACTCCTCTGCCAGCCCGGGGATGCGGGCGGCCGTCGCCTCGTACCCCTCCTGCAGGAAGTCCACATAGTCGGGGTCGCCGTCCCTCACCCGGAAGAGCGCGCCTTCCGGGTCGATGCCGAAGGCCTCGAACTGCGCCTTGCGTGCCGCGATCTCGGTCCTGGGCACGCCCCCGTACAGATGCGCCCGCACGTCCTGCGGCTCCGGGGCGGGGGTGTTGTCCACGTAGCGGCGGATGTTGAGGTTGTAGTCGTTCCTCGCGAGCTCTTCGAACTTCACGACCCGTGCGAAGCCGGGGATCTCGGCCCGGTTCTCGTATGCGGAGACGATCTTCTCGGCGTGTTGGGCTTCCAGCAGGTTCTGGGTGCGGCCGGTGGTGATCTCTCTGTCGGCGTTGATGAAGAGGACGCCGTCGCGCCGGTCTGCGGGGACACCGTCGCGGCCGCGCAGGACGAGGATGCACGCTGGGATGCCCGTGCCGTAGAAGACGTTGGGGCCGATCCCGATGACGGCTTCCAGGCGGCCCTCTTCGATCATCTGCTTGCGGATCTTCTGCTCTTCCCCGCCACGGAAGAGCACTCCGTGTGGCATGACGGACGCCGCGATGCCGTCTGCCTCCAGCACGGCCAGCACGTGCTGGATGAACATGAGGTCGGCCTTTTTGCCCGATTCCGGTGTCCAGCCGTACGCCATCCGCTCAGCGAACTTCATGCCCTCGCGGCGGTAGTTCTGTGCGAACGGCGGATTGGTGAGGATGCGGTCGAAGCGCTGGAGCTGACCGTTCTGGATGTGCTTGGGTTCGGCGAGGGTGTCGCCGTGGTGGATGATGCCGTCGGCGACACCGTGCATGAGGAGGTTCATGCGGGCCATGGCCCAGGCGCTGCCGTTGTCCTCTTGGCCGTACACCGCCAGATGGGACCCGTCGCCCCCGTGGTCCTGCACGTATTCCTTGGACAGGATCAGCATGCCGGCCGATCCGCAGCACGGGTCGTAGACGGACATGCCCGGCTGCGGTTTGACCAGCTGGTTCATCATGCGGATGACCGAGCGCGGGGTGTAGAACTGGCCACCCTTCTTGCCGCCCTCGTCGGCGAATTCGCCGATCAGGTACTCGTACGCGTGGCCCAGAAGATCGGGGAACTCGAAGTCGTCGTTGCTGAGCCGGTACTCGCTGAAGTGGTCGATGAGCTGCTGGATGACCGGCTTGGTCAGCTTGGTGTTGCCACCACGGCTCTCGGTGAAGCTGATGTAGGAGAGCACACCGTCGAGCGCCTGGTGGTTGTGGTTCTCCAGTTCGGCAAGTGCGATGTCCAGCGCCTTGCCTGGCTCGGTCCGGGACTCCCGGACGATGCTGGACCAGCGGGATTCCTGCGGAACGTAGAACTCGTGAGCTTTGTAGGCTCCCCGGGCCTCGGAGATCATCTCTGCTTGCTGAGGGCTCTTGCCCTCGGCGACGAGCTTCTTGACCAGTGCGGCACGTGCCACGTCGAACTGGTCCGAAGCCCGCTTCAGGAACAGCATTCCGAAGATGTAGTCCTGGTACTGCGCGGCATCCATCTTGCCGCGGAGGATGTCCGCCGCCGCATACAGATGCCGCTCCAGCTGGGGCAGCGTGAGCTGTGCCACTCGGGTCTCTCCTTGTTCATGCGTCCCACAGGAAACGCATCCTGTGGCATAACGGCCCAGACTGGGACCGGGCTACGACATTCGGTTCGTCCTGCGTGTCCTTGGCGCCCGCCGCTCGGGCAGGTGCCCCTCGGGTCGGGATGCTCCCGTATCCGGGAAGTCCTCGCCCAGGAGTTGTGTGAACAGCCCCTGCCGGACCGCGTCGAGGCGCGCGAGCATGCGGTGCTGGATGTCGGCCTGCTGGGCCATCTCGCCGAGCGCCCCAGCCAGTAGACGCTGGGTGCGCAGGTCGGGCAGAGCCACCCCCAGCCCTTTCACGGCGGACGCCGTGAGGCTGGACACCGTGCCCACCTGGGCATAGGAGAGGAGCTGATCCGCCACGGGGGGGTGGGCCAGATAGGACGAAAGGTAGAGCGGGTCCACGCGCTCGGTATCTGGGCGGATCCGCATGCACGAGGAGTGGTAGACCCAGCCTTGATCACGGGCGGACTCTTCGATCAGGGCAACCCGCCCGACTGCCCCCAGGCGGACCAGCATCAGGTCCCCAGGACGCAATCCGTAGCGGTTCAGGCTGGCTGGAGCATCCGGGAGCCGGCGAAGCGTTGACACCTCGATCCGCCCGGTGCGTGTGACATCCGCCGGGGTCACCACCGGAGTGCCGGAAGCGTCGGTCGCGAGATCGACGAAAAGGTCGCTGGAGGGGCTCGCGGTGACATCGCAGCATTCACCCAGCGGCGCGAATTCCCACCTCATGCGCCCGCACCTCGACGCTGCGGGCAGACGCCGGGACGAGCGGCCAGCAGGTACGGGATCGCGATGTCCGCAGCGGAAACCCGCAGTGCGACCGTCTCGGACACGTACCCGATGACGGTGAGCGCGGAGCTGCGGTCGGCGACGAGGTCCCGTCCGCCGATGCGCTCCTGATGCGCCATCTTGTTCCGCAGGATGCGCAGGTGATCCACACGCTCATGGAGTTCCACGCGACGCCCTTTGAAGTGCGGGAAGGCGGCGCGCATGGGGCGCCACAGCTGGGTCTCGTAGTCAGCGCCACGACCCATGAGCGAGACCCAGAAGCCGAGCGGCACCTCTCGCTGGATGGCGGTGGGCGACAGCGGGACACGCGCACGGTGCAGCTTGCCCTTGGCTTCCCTGATCTTCTTGTTGGTCTCGTAAGTGAGGTGAAGGTTCGGGGCTTCCCACCAGTCCTCCTGCCCGTAGTGCAGAACGAGCCTGGCCGAGATGGCACACCGCAGGACGTTCTCCACGTTCCGGAGTACCTCGTACGTGGCCTTGGAGATGTTCGTCTCCCAGTCGGACCACGCCAGCGCCTGCCGGCAGGCAGCGGAGCAGAGGGTGTCGGGATCGGCGTACCTGGTGGCGTCGATCATGCGGATCAGGTTCATCTCGTCGGTCGTGGCGCACTGCATGGAAGTCCCCCCGAGGGTCCGTGTTGCGTATCCAAGGACCGGGGATTACGTTGGACTGCGTAAGCCCCGGTGTGTGCCTCTGCTCGCAAGCGCCCCGGGGCATAGTCATGCCCGGAACACCCGGCCTATGGGAAACCCTGCGTCACGGCTCGAACGTTTGCGTGCATGAGTACGGTAGCACAACCATTGGCCATGACCTGCATCAGGCGTATGTGAATACACAACACCTCGCAGGGCTTCGCTCCAGAGGGGGAGGCGACTCTCGGGAGCGACTCACCCCGAACCACCCGACGACGTCGAACAAGACCGCGGGCTTGACGGCGCGTCTGAGCCTCGACGAGCTCGGCTGCTTTCTGCGCGAGGCTGTGTCCAACCCGCTTGCCCTGCTGCCGCTGCTGGTGGCGGGCGAACTGCCGCTGCTGGGGGAGTTGGCCCTCAGGCACGCTGTCTCCGCTGCTGAACACGCTGCTGGTCAGTCGAAGCCCGTCTGCGCGGCGGCGAGGTGACGGGTCCGGTTCACCCCTACGGGGTGACCGGACGGCGCTAGCCTGGCCGGGTGAATGCGCGTACCGCCCTTGTGAAATGGCTGGGAACCCTGGCTCCTCAGCGGCTGACCGCGTTGCTGGAGGAGCGGGATCTGCCGCTCGCCGCCGAGTACCGACGGATCACCACCCTGCGCGAGCTCGCCGAACACCTGCTCACCGACGAGTCGGTGGGCCAGGGCCTGATGGCGGGCACCGCCGGAGAACTGGAATTGCTCGCTTCCATCGCCGCCCTCGCCCTGGAGCGGCACGGCCCCGTAGCCGGTGGCGAGGCCGAGGACGGGCCCCGGTATCCCTGGCAACAGCGGAAGCCCGTTGCCGCGGTGGAGCCCGCGGACCGACTGGTGCCCGAGCGGGACGTACTGGCCTGGTTCGAGCCGGGGGAGAAGCGGCGGCGGGCGGAGCACACGCTCGCCCGACTGCGGGAGCGCGCGCTGTTGCTCCCCGCGCCCAAGGGGAAACTGGCGCTGCCGCCGCTGTTGCATGTCCGGGCCACTGGGTTCGACGGTTACGGGCGCACCGCCAACCGGCTGCTGACCTACGCCTACAACGCCCCCGAGGTCAAGCGGATCGCCGCAAACCTCTTCGGCGAGGGGGCGGCCCGTACCCGCGACCAGGCCCAGGAGCTGATCACCGCTCTGCTCGCCGATCCCGCCCGGGTGCGGGCACTGGTGGCGGGCGCTCCGGTCCGGGCGCTGGAGCTGCTGGACCACCTGGTACCCGGCCCGCCGCTGCTGCGAACCCACTGCTTCGTCGGCCGGTATGGGGCACAGTACGCGAGCCCGGACGCCAAGTACGTCTTCCGGGAGGGCGGCAGCGGAGACCAGGGCACCGACTGGCTGGCCGGGCGCGGACTGCTGATCCCCTCCGGCCTCGACCTGGTGGAACTTCCGTACGAGGTCGCCCGTGCGCTCCGCGATGAGGGCGCGGCGCCCAGCCCCCGGCTGGAACCGGAGCCGTTCACCGCCACCGCGCCGCTGCCGTCCGGCTGGGAGGGCGAGGGTGGCACGGCCGCCGCGGCGGCCGCCTGGCGGGCCGAACTGGTACTGCGGGCGCTGGCCGCCAGCCGGTCGCGATCCGCAAGGCGGGCGGGATCGCCGTACGGGACACCCGGCGGCTGGCCAAGGCGGCCGGGGCCGATGAGGCAGGCACCCGGCTGTGGCTGGACCTCGCGGTGACCGCCGGACTGGCCGCGCCCCGGGACGACGAACCGGCCCCCGCTTCCCGCGGCCGCCGGAACCTCAAGGCCCCCCAAGCCCTCCGCCCGGCTGTTGCCGAGCGACCGCTACGACGCCTGGGCCGCCGCTCCGCCCGCGGGCAAACTGCTGTCGCTCCTGGCCGCCTGGGCCGTGGTCCCCGCAGTACTCAGCCACTGGCCGGACCCCGACGAGACCCCGGTCGCGCTCATCAGTCCGCAGGCCCAGGTCCGCGTGTACACGGCGCATGTGCTGGAGTCCCTTGAGCATTACCGGCTGGCGGTGGTGGCGCACGCCGCCGCGGCCGATCCCTCAGCCGGCGCACCGGACCGCGGAGCCGACGGGAGTGCCGCGGCGCGTGAGGCTCGCAGCCGGGTGCTGTCCCTGGTCTCCGGTGTGCTGGCGGATGTGTGCCACGACCGGTTGATCGTTCCGGAGCTGGCCTGGGAAGACCTGCCCGAGGACCGGCGAACCGTGCCGAGCCGCGCGACGCGGCGCCAGACCGTCTGGCAGGCGGCGGCGGCCGTCTGATCGTGCTCGCGGCCTGTTCACCTGGGCCGGTGCACCCGGTGAGTTCGTTTCCCCGATTCTCTTCGGACTCAGTGGCGCCATCGGCATACTTCGGCGGTTACACCCTGGTATGCAGGATCGGTTCGGGTGGCATGGGCCAGGTGTTCCTCGGAGAGTCGGCGGCCGGGCAGTAGATCGCAGTGAAAGTGATCAAGCCTTCGGTCCTCGACGAGGACACCCGTACCCGGTTGCTCCTCGAAGTGGACAGCCTCAAGACGGTGTACGGGCCGTTCGTTGCCGCCTTCGTGGCAGCGGACGCACACGCCGATGCGCCCTGGCTCGCCGTCGAGTACGTACCCGGGCCCGATCTGCGGTCCTTCGTCACCGAGCACGGCCCGCTACCCGCGGCCGAGACCGCCAGCCTCGGAGCTTTGCTCGCCGAAGGACTGGCCACGTGCACGAGGCGGGCCCGCTGCACCGCGACCTGAAGCCGCAGAACATCCTGCTCGCTTCCTACGGTCCCAAGGTCATCGACTTCGGCCTGGCCGTACTTGCCGAGCGGCGCTCGTTCCTGACCGCGACCGGCTATGTGGTGGGGTCCATCCTCTGCATGCCGCCGGAGCAGGCGCGTGGGGAACACCAGCTCGACCGGGCTGCGGACGTCTATGCGCTCGGTGCCGTCCTGCTCACTCGGGCGCATACTCGTACGGCCCGGTGACGCTGCCAATGGCCACGACCGGCAATTGCTTTCGCGGCATGACGACGTAGTCGCCGATGTCCATCGTGATGAATCGCCACAACTGGCGCTTCCAGTTGTCGATCGTACCGACGGCTTCCTCCGGGTACCCCTTCTCGCCAGCAGCTCGCCGATCTTGTCGGCTGACGCACAGCCTTTGAGATCGCCGAGCCAGCTGGCCAGCATGTCCCACACACAAGGCGATCTGTGGGATCGGATGTGTAGGGGTAACCGGGTGTGTCCGAACGCCGGGAACACGGCAGCCCCCGGCCGGCCGTCGGACCGTACGCCGGTCGAGCGCCGAATGCGTCCGAGGGTGTGCCATGGCCGCGTGGTGTTACTTTCGGCCGGGGGTCCACTTCATGCCAAGCCGGTACGCGCGGGAGATCACGTCCTGGACGCCGGGGCCGTCCTGCGGGGTGAACCAGCGCACCTCGCGTCCGATGACGAGTTCGCCCTTCTGCCGCTTGATGAGGGCGATGGCGCAGGCGTGCGCCTGTGGCGGGCACTCGTCCAGAACCACCCGGAAGCGGTCGCCGCGGTCGGAGGTCAGGGTCACCACCGCGTCGAGGCCGCGGAAGTCGCCGGCCCCTTCGTGGATGTAGACGAAGAGCAGGAGCTTCTGGAACTCGTCCTGGTGGTCCAGGTTGATGACGAGGTTCTCTCCCCCCTCCAGGGCGCCGGTCCTGTCGTCCGTGTCAAGGGCGACGTAAGGGAAGCAGTCCGCCGCGCCGAACGCGTTGCCCAACGCCTGCACCACGGTCTTGGAGCCGTCGGTGCAGCAGATCATGCAGCCGAGGTCGAGATCCACCGTCTTGGCCGCGGCCGACCGCAGCGACGCCCGGATCCGGCTGAACAGACCGCGGGCCTCGCCGGCCTCCCGCTGCGCGGCGGCCTGCGGTGAGGTCCAGTTGAGGTTGACTCTGATCAGCCCCGACGTCACGCCGTGCTTGCTCAAGGAGACCGTGGGCGCGGCCTTCGTCAGGTTCACGGTGGCGGGCTTGGTCATGCGGCACCTTTCGGGGAAGGTCCGGGGGGGCGGGGGGTGGTCGACGACCTTACAGGCGGGGGGTGAGGCGCCGCATGGAATCGGTCGTTTGGTCCTCTGCCACCCGCGTACGACCGTTGGGAAGGGATGGAGGCGGCGGGACTCGCAGGGCACTTGAGGTGTTGAGGACACCAATGACTCGTGGAGGTGGCACCGTGCCGGTCCCCGGGGTTGTTCGACCTGGCAGCCTTTAGTGTGAGGGCCATTGAGGGGAGTCCGAGCCGGATCGGAGCGCGGAGAGTCGTGGGCGGTCTTACGGAAGCGAAGTTGAGGGAGCTGGCCGGGGAGCGCTCGTTCGAGCGTGGACTTGGTTACGTCGACGAGGTGTCCGGGATCGAGTTCGGTGACGGCTGGATCAGGGCGTCGGTCCGGGGTACGCAGCGTTACGAGGTGGAGCTCGCGCTGGGTGGGCGCAGAAGACCGACGGGCACGTGTGACTGCCCCTACGGCCAGGAAGGCAACTTCTGCAAACACTTGGTCGCCCTCGGACTGACCGTGATCGCCCAGAACGCGGACCTCCCGCGTCTGCGGGAGTCGGCCCGCGCCCGGTCGCGGAGCCTCGATACCTGGCTGTCCGGCCTGTCGCGGGACGAACTGCTCAGCGTCGTAGGGGAGGAGATCGCCGAGGACCGACAGCTTCGGCGCCGCCTGGAGCTGCGGGCGGCGAGCGCGCGGGGCGACCTGGCCGGGGTCCGGTCACGGGTCCGTGACCTGCTGGACATCGGTCCATTCGCCCAGTACGGCTACGTCGAGTACGGCGATGCCCGCGCCTACGCCGACCAGGCGCGGCAGGCGGCTTCAGCAGTCCGCTCGCTGACCGCCTCGGGCCGGTCCGTCGACGCGATGACCCTGGCCCGGGAGGCGATCGGTCTGCTGGCCGGGGTGGTCGAGAACGTCGACGACTCCGACGGATGGCTCGGGCAGATCGGCACCAGCCTCGCCGACACCCACCACGATGCCTGCCGCGCGGCGCACCCCGACCCGGAGGACCTCGCGCACTGGCTGGTGACCCACGCACTCGACGATGCGGCCGACCTGACGGACATCGACCCGCTGGATTACGAGGACCTTCTCGGAGAGAGGGGGATGATCACCCTGCGTCAGTTTGCGGTCGAGGCGTGGAAGGCGAACCGCACCGGCTGGGCCGAGAAACATCTGATGCAACGGCTGGCGAGGTCGGGCCGGGACGTCGACACGGTGATCGCGGTGTACGTCGCCGACCTCGCGCCCAACGGCCACACCCACTTTCTCATCGCCCGCGAACTGGACACCGCCGGCCGTCCCGCCGAAGCCTTGGAATGGGCCGAGCGCGGGATCCGAGGCACCGAGGACCTCGCCACGGTCGACACCACCCTCGTCGACGACCTCGCCGACCGCTATACGAAGGCCAGCCGGCTTGCCGACGCCGTCACCCTGCGCCGCGACCACTTCGTCGCCTGCCGCAGCCTGCTCACCTACCAGCAGCTGCGCGCCGCGGCCAGGGCCGCCGGATGCTGGCCGCCCGAGCGGGAGCAGGCCCTCGATCTCCTGCGCGTAGACGCGGGCGGGAAGGGCGCCCAACGCGGCCCCGTCCTCGTCGACGCCCTGCTCGACGACAAGGACATCGACGCCGCCTGGCAGGCGGCCACGTCGTCCGGCGCCCACGACGGCCAGTGGCTCACCCTCACCGACCTCGCCCGCCCCACCCGCCCGGCCGACGCCCTCGCCGTCTACCTCCGTCTGGCCGCCCGCCTCACCCACGAGACTGGCAACCATGCCTACGAACAGCTCGTCAGCCTGCTCCTGAGCGTCCGCGACTGTCACCACCGGCTCGGTACGCCGGACGACTTCACCACGTACGTCACCGACCTGCGCGCCGCCCAGAAGCGGAAGCGGAACCTGATGCGCCTGATGGAGGAGCATGGCTTGTGAGCCAGGATGGCGTGGCCGGACACCCGGGCGCCCGGTGTGCACCTCACAGATCAGGCTGCGCTCGAGCCCGACGGAGGACCGTCGCCCGTCGGCAGGCGGGGTACGAGGTGCTCCAGGAAGGGGCGCCGGGCCGAGGGCGGTGGTTGCCGCGCAGTCCCGCCGGGGACGCGCGGCGGGGGACGGGATGGACGTCAGGATGCTGGCTGTCGAGACTGGGTCCTCGTTGGTCCAGGCCGCCAAGGAAGCCGCCGCTGATCGATCGCGACTGCCGGGACGCAGCGGCGCAGGCGCATCACCGGGACCGTCCAGCAGGTCGATCCCCGGGTGGTCGTCAATCCCGTGCAGGCCCGGAACCTGCTCTGTGCGGTCTCCTACGTCGGTGGTTACGGGCGGGCGCGGGGGCGGAGGCTGGTCGGCCTCTTCGCCGGGATGTACTACGGGGGTTGCGGCCGGCCGAAGCCGTGGCGGTTACGTTGCCGGACTGCGAAGTGCCGACGGAGGGGTGGGGCAGCGTGGTCCTTCATGCCACCCGCCCCTCCGTCGGCAAGAAGTGGACCGACAGCGGACGGAATCACGACCTGCGCGGTCTGAAGAGTCGCCCGCCAGGTGGCACGCGCACGGTGCCACTCCCGCACGAACTCGTCAGCCTGTGGCGGGAGAGCGTCGATACCTTCGGCACCGCGGACCACGGTCGGCTGTTCTTCAACGAGAAGGGCGGCATCGTGGGATCCACCACCTACGACCGTGCTTGGTACGAGGCCCGCGAACTCGTGCTTTCGCCGGGCCTGGTGGCATCCCCCTCGCCCGCCCCTACGACCTGTGGCACTCGGCCCTGTCCACCTGGCTGAACGCCGGCGTCGATTCCACCGAAGTCGCCGAACGGGCTGGGAACAGCGTGGAGGTCCTCATGACCCGGTATGCGAAGTGCCTTTATGGGCACCAGGCCCTCGCGAACAAACGCATCGACGCGCTTCTGGACGAGTACAACTGAGGGGCCGTCATGATTCTCATGGAGAATCAAGCGGTCCGCGTAGACCTTGCGTCCCACGCATATCCCGTGCGAGCCGGTTTCACGCGGTCGGGCACGCCCGATCTCGTACACGTGTCGAGGCAAAAGTGCAGGTCAGAGACGTGTGAGGGTCAAGGTGATAGAAAGTGCAACGGTCACACAGGCCGTGTGTCTTTTGGCATGAACAAGAAAGCCTCTGACTTGCATTTCTGCAGGTCAGAGGCTTCTTCAGCACTTCTTGCGAAGTGCCCCCGGCAGGATTCGAACCTGCGCACACGGCTCCGGAGGCCGTTGGCTGCCCAGACGTTTTCGCAGGTCAGAGGCTTATCTGACCATCCGTCAAGCCTGCGGTCCCATGCATGTCCCACGAAGCAGAAATGACCCAAATGACTGTTTCGCTTCGATGGTACCGTCCCGCGTGGCCCGTGTCCGCACTCTGGAAATATTCTCACCTGGTCCCGACGTTCCACCCCGGCAACAGCAAGATCGGTACGGGGGAGGTGTCGGGCCTGAAACTGTTCAACACGAAAAGCGGCGTGACTGAGGTCACGCCGCGTCTGGCCGAGGTCGAGGCCGATGTGCAGGACCTTGTCGAGGCGCACATGCAGACGATGCTCGGCGTCCGGTTCCTGGCGAGCGAGTACAGAACCGGACCGGTTCACGCCGGCCGCATCGACTCGCTCGGCATCGACGAGAACGGCGCACCGGTGATCGTCGAGTACAAGCGCGGAACCGACGCAGGAGTCATAAACCAGGGTCTCTTCTACATGGCCTGGCTGCTTGACCACCGGGATACGTTCCGGCACCTGGTCCGTGACCGGCTCGGGGCCCACGCCGCGGCCCAGGTGCTCTGGAGCGCACCGAGGCTGATCTGCGTGGCCGGCGACTTCACCCGCTACGACATCCACGCCGTCCGCGAACACCGGCACGCCATCGACCTGGTCCGCTACCGGTACTTCGGCAGCGAGCACGTCGGCCTTGAGACGGTGGCCTCCTTCGCCGGCCGCGCCGTGGCGCCGAAGGCTGGCAGCCGAACCCGGGGCACGGCGAAGGCGCAGCGGACCGCGACGGAGGCCGGGGCCATGGCGGAGCTGGCCGCAGCGGTCGACGAGGCACTGCTCGGGCTCGGCGAGGACCTCACCAAGGTCTCGAACCAGACCTACACGGCCTACCGGCGAATGCAGAACTACGCCTGCCTGGTCCCGCCGAAGAAGGCCAAGCTGCTGGTCTACCTGAAGGCCGACCCGGCGACGGTCGACCTCGTGCCCGGCTTCGCGCGTGACGTGACGGGGCTTGGCCATCACGGCACTGGTGACCTGGAGCTGACGCTCCAGTCCGAGCGGGACCTGGAGCGCGCGGCCGACTACTTCCGGCAGAGCTACGCGCTGGCGTGATGGGCCTGTGCCCAGAGATGGACTGCAGGTGCCGGACGGCTCCGGTTGGGGCTGAGCGACTGGGTTCGTGACGTTGCCTCTCGACGGATCAGGTGTGGGTGGCGGTGGATTTTCAATGATCCGGCGATTCCCCGGTTTGGCTGACCGGGGATCTGCTGCTATGTTCCGCCGCGCCTGGACAGCGAGGGCCGGTGCGCCCGTCACCTGGTGGGTCAGGTCCCAAGGCGGGCTTTGCCCGGGAGCTACTGTTCGTATCCTGCCGTGGACGGGTTTTTGCCACACTGGAGTTGTGACCGAGCCTGAGACGACACCGGAGCCAGATGCCGCATCCAGGCGGCGCTCATGGTGGACGGCCCCTGAGAACAGTCCGTTGCTCGCCGAGCCGTCGTTGTTCCTCACGGTGGAGGCGTCCTACCAGAGTGTCGTCTTGCGGATCCCGTGGAGTGAACCGTCGGCTCGCTGAACTCGACGGTGGGGCTGTAAAGCGCAGCACGCGTGGGGGCGTCGTACTGGCACGGCTTGTGCCGCGCCACGCCGCTGCCGATGCAGTGCTGTTTGCGAGCCGGTTCCTCGGGCGAGTCCAAGAGGCGGCGCCCTACTGCAGTTGTCCCGGGTATGCGGTGAGACCCCGTCGAGGGGGGGATTCGACGGGGTCTCACTCAGACAGTAGCTCTATGACCCGCCGCATCGGGTGTGAAGGCGCGCCTCTGCGTGTTGGCCATCCAGACCGCACTCTCCGCGGGGTGTTCGCCGGTTCAGCGTCTGGGCGCACGCCGATGCGTGGCGGCCGGGGGTGAGGCTGCAACCGGCTTCTGGGCGAGATGGCCGGTGGGGCTGGCGGCGTGGAGTGGGGCTGGCTGGTGGCTGTAGCCGTGAGCCAGTTCGAAGGCGACGTCCTGGATGAGGGCCGCAGGGGCGTGCGTGGAGAGGTGGATGGCCCATGAGGGGTTGTCGGCCGTGTTGCCGCCCCAGATCGTCCAGGCCGGCAGGACGTCTCCTTGCTTGACGAGGGTGTCGAAGCGCAGGCCTGCCCGTTCGGCCGTGGGTGCCGTCCACTCGATTAGCCGGGATCCGACCTTCAAGGGCCAGCCCGTGTCTTCCAGGGGGCGGGAGGCATGGGCGAGGTCTTCCTCCTTTACCGGGGCGCCGGGTCCCTGACCCCAGGAGTCTTCGGTGCTGAGGCTGTTGAGGAGGGCGCGCATGATCTCGACGGGGGTGGCCGGGGTGGCGGTGGCGTGCCAGAGGCGTTCGCCGACGGGTGACTCGTAGGCGGCGATCGTCCAGGCGCTGTCGCCGTGCGTGGCCTCGTGGAGGAACTCGACGCGCAGGGTGAGGGACTCGTGGCTGGCGATGGTGGTCTCGTCGTGTGGCCGCCATTTCTCCCATTCTCCGTTGGTGGCGAAGAAGTCCGTCAGGAGGGCTTCGTGGTCGCCGGGACCGTTGGCGTACACGGGCACCAGTTGGGACGTCTCCTCGGCCGCGGGGCTCGATGGCGCAGCCGGCGGGGTGGGGGAGGACGGAGCCGCGCCCAGGACGGCCAAGGTGTCACGCTCGATGTCGGTGAGTGGGGCCGGTCCGGGGCGGACCGCGACGGTGTGGCGGCGGTGGAAGTCGGCTACGGCCTCGGCTTCGGAGGAGTAGTCCGTCTCCTCTGTGCGGAGATGGTCCTCACCGTGGAGGTGCACGCTCTTGCCCCCGACGTAGGTGCCGACCGCGACGGTGGTCCAGCCGTCATGAGCATGAAGATGGATGATGAGGCGGCCGGCGAGTATGTCGTCGTGAATCCGCTGGGCCTCCCCGGTGTGCTCGCGGATCTCCTCGGGGCTGAGCCACTGCCAGTGCGTCGGGGCGTTGCCGTAGGTCCATTCGGTTTCGATCTCCTCTTGGAGCGCGGCGCTGACCTCCACGATCGCACCGCCCTCCCGGAGGGCTGAGGCGGCCTTGTCGGCATGGTGGGGTTCATCGTGGTCGATTCGGGCCAGCGCCATCGTCGTGTCGCCGGTCGGCCGGAAGCCGTACTCGGCGAGCACGGCGCGGGCGAGGTAGCGCTCGGGGGCGGTGATGGTGGCGACTACGGCGCTGCTGTGGTCGGGGTGGAGGGCCAGGCGGAGATCGACGTCGTCTGTGCGGCGGGGCATGCGGCTCGATTCTCGGGTCCGGCCGGCGGGTGGCTGGCCGGACCCGGGTGGGGTGGGCTTATCGGGAAGGCCGCGGGGAGGCGGCTGGGGCGCGGGTCCTCTGCTGGGCGGGACCGGCCCGGGAAGCCGGGACAGGTGGGCGTGGGGCGGTCGGCTGGCGGGTGGCGTGTTGCCAGCGGGCCCGGACCCCGGCGAGGTGGGCGAGCGTCCGGCGGCTGCCGGTGATCACCTGGTGTGGCGAGTTCGTCAGGTCCTGAGCGAAGGCCTGGACGTGCAGGCCTGCGAGGTGCGCGTGGTGCAAGAGGGCACGCCGCAGGATCTGCTCGCCCCAGTGCTCCGGCGGTCCCGCCGGGCTGTCCAGCAGCTCCAGGGCCTCTTGCGGGCCGAACGCGGGCGTGAGTAGACCGCTTTGCTGCGCCTCCCAGAGCACGGTCACCTTGTCGACCGGCTCGCCCCGGCTGGCCAGCGAGGTCAAGCACCGGTACAGGCCGCCGTACAGCTGGGTGGTGAAGTCCTCCGGGCGCAGCCACCGCATCGACGCCAGGGCCTCCGGGTACGCGGTGGCTGTCGACAGCAGCAGCTGCTCCTCGCTGGCGACCTCGGGCCCCACCTGGAGGCTAGGTAGTGCTGGGGGAGGGGTGCGCGGCGTGGGTGGGTGTCTCTTCACGGATCTACGCCCGTCGACGTCGGGGCCTCGCCCGTCGGCCGGCGGGACCGGATCGTCGGCCTATCCGCGTCGGGGAATGTAGGTCTCGGTGATCTCTACGGGAGGTCACGGCCGATCTCCGCGACGGCCGAAAGCTGACCCTCTGACGCTGCGACGGACCAGCCGCCGAAGTACGAGCGGCCCAAGGGGGCAGCGGTGGAGGGTGCAGATCCGTGAGCCGTGATGGTCGCTCGCACCCGTACAAAGGCGAGAACTAGGCAACCCCTGGGGAGGGAGTCCCGCCTTCGGCGGCCTCGGCAGGGAGTGCGATGGTGAACCAGGCCGTCGGGCCCTCGGCCACCCGGACCTCCTTCACCAGCCGCTTGAGTCGCGAACGGGTCGTCTCCACCCGAGTTGGATCCTCACCAATCGCCGCAGTGATGTCGTTCACCTTCAGTGCCCGCCCGGAACCCGCGAGGAGCGTCAGTATCCGTTCCCTTGCCTCTTCCAGGCCGAGCGGTCCAGATGGAGGTGCCGGCTCCGCAGTTGCAGTCGAGGCGGCTGGGTCAGACTGGTCCCCCTCCGTATCCGGACGGCCCGATTCATCCGGCACAGCCGGATCCCCGCTCTGGGAGGTGTCATTCACCAGGGACAACAGAGTGTCCCTGGTGATCGTCAAGCGGATGAGGTGCTCCTCGGCAGCGGCGATCTCGGTGCGGAGTTCACCCAACTCCTTTCGAACGTTGAGTTCTTCCTCATCCAGCCGTTCAAACAGTGTCGTCATCGCCCGCCCTTGACGCTCATCCATGCCCTTCGGGCTCTGGTTCGCGACACCGAAGCCCCTTGAGCCACCGTAAGAGATGTACGGGAAGATCGCAGGAGCTTTCGGCAACGCCGGAGATGGGTAACTCCTGCCCAGCTACGACGCGTTCACGTATGCGGCTGCGTCGAGTCTGGCTTCATCACGAGACGGGGTCGAGTTCCACCGCAGCGCGATGGATCCGCGCACGAAGGTGATGCACCCGTGGTCACGCAGGATCGGCATGCACAGAACTCCAGGAAAGCCGTGCGCAACCACGGCGACCACCGCCTCCCCGCCTTCAAGTCGCCGACAGTCATTGATGGCCCCACCTCCGGACTCCTGACGACCCTGCGACTGTCGCGTCTCCGGCCCGCCATGCGGGACCCACTCTCTGCCCGATGATGTTCGGGATTCACCCCCAGCCTTCCCGGGATCCCTCTACAGTGAGGGCGCAGCGTGCACCGCATCACTGAAACGCAGCTCTGGCGCGGCCAATTACCCCTGACAATCGTTGACTTGATGGAGGTTCAGTGGCGCCCGACAAGCTCCTCCAGCGGTTGGAGTGGGAGCAGCGCGTCGCGCGGGAGAAGCTGGACGCAATCCGGGAGCGACTCGTCGCCCTGGAGGAACGTGCGGCCGCTCTGGCCATCACGCGCCGCATGCTCACGGATCTCCTCGGGGCCGAGTCGGGCGCCGGGGAGCCTCCGACCGAGTTCACCTCCGAGGGTGCTCAGGAGCCGTCCACAGGCCCTCAGCGCGAGGAGAGAGTCGCGCCACCCATGCCGCCGGGGAAGCCCAAGGGGCCCGTCAGCCGGAGGATCGTGACTTTGGTGGCCAGCGCGGACCGCCCCATGCGAGCGCGCGAGGTGACCATCGCCCTGGGCCGTAAGGACCCGACCCGTTCGCAGGTGGAGGCCACCCGCCGGGCATGCCGCAAACTCGCGGGATCCGGCTTCCTGAAGGCGCTCGCGTCCGGCGAGTTCACGGGCCCTGAGGGGGCGGCCTAACGGGGCGGCGGATTTCGCGGTGAACACCGCTCGACGTCGGAGGATCAGCCGGCCCGGGCGAGGTAGAGGTGGTGCCGCCGAGGGATCAGTCCCGGCGGCACCTGCACACGTCCGACCCAGTAACGGCTTCAGCATGCGTTGACGAGGGTAGCCCAGGCGTGGGCTGCCCGTGGCGTGCTGAGCCGAATTCGTCCTGCCCGCGCCTATTGCGCGGGCCATCGGAGGTTCAGCAGTGGCCCGATCCCGGCCCGGGGGTTCCCGGGTACAACCCGACACCGAGGGCGTCCTCCAGTCGGCTCAGCGTCGCAACGTCCGGCCAGCTGTCGCCGGCGAGGAGGTTGGCGATGGCCTGTCGGTTGACTCCGCTGAGCGCCGCGAGGCGTCGCAGACCGAGCCCTTCCCGAGCCATATGCCTGGTCAGGGCGGCGGCGATAGCTTGCACCACCCGAGCCTGGGGGTGGTCGGGGATCGTCGCCTCGGGCCAGCCCTCCGGGTCGTCGGCCAGTTCCCGCGGCGGCACGCTGCGGCCTCGTCCTCCGGTCATGCGGATGCGCTCCTGACGGTCGAGGTGCACAGTCACGAAACAGATGGCTGCTTGTGTAGCCATTTCTCGTGGTGTGTCCCTTTGGAGACGGATGTGAGCGGCGCGATCCTCGGCTACGGGCCTTCGGAGGAGCCGTCGGAATGGCCCCTGGTCGCCGACGGCGTGCGTATGGTGGCCGCCGCCACCTGCGATTCGGTGCCCTATCCGGCGCCGAAGCTCATGCTGGTGCTGTCCGGACTGGCCGTGTACGCGGAGCGTGCCGGGGTCGCGCGTGACCCGCTGGCCTGGCTGGCGCCCGAGGTGATGACGCGGTTCCTGCTCGCCCGCAAGGGGCTCAAGGGCAGCTCGGTGCAGACCTACCGGTCCATCCTGCTGCGTGTCCGCGAGGCCTTGCTGTGGCTGGAGTACGGGCAGCAGCCCACGCCTCGAATGAGCGCCAGCCGGGAGCGCGCCGCCCCGTACACGCCGCCGGAACTGGCCCGCTTCCTGATGTGGGCACGCACGCTTTCCCCTGCGGCCGCCCACGGGGGCAGTGCTCTCGCGCTGCTGGCGCTCGGGGCCGGCTGCGGGCTGACGCGCCGCGAGGTACTGGCTGTCCGCGGCAGCGACATCACGGTGCTGCCGTCCGAGGCGGTGGTCGTGGCGGTGCCGGGCAGCGACCGGCTCGTCGTCTGCCGGGCGATGTGGGAGGAGGACCTCGCCGCGCGGGCGCGCGTCGCCGGGGACGGCTACTTGTTCCTGCCGCAGCGCCAGGTCGCCGAGCCGAAGAACGGCATCTCCAACTGGACGAAGCGCACTCTGAAGAACAGCTCCGGGCTCCCGGAACTGAGACTCGCCCGGCTGCGCAGCACCTGGATCGTGGAGCTGCTGCGCCAGCGCGTCCCTGAGGATGTGATCGCCGATGCGGCGGGCATGGCCTCGACGGCGGCGCTGGCCCCCTACCGGGCGTGGGTCCCGCCGCTGACCACCGAGTCCACCGCACGCATGCTGCGGGGCTGGGCGTGAGGACCCCCGCCGACGACCCTCGCTACCAGCCCGGCAACGGCCGCCCCCGGCGGCCCTACCCGCGTTCACAGGAACCGTCCGAGCTGCCCGACAGCAAGGTCAAGAAGCTGCACCGAATGTTGCACCTCAGCGGCGTACCGGACGCCGTCGAGGAGCTGTTCGCCCCGCTGCCCGGCCCACCCGGGTACCCCATCCGCCTTGTCCTGCTCGGGCTCGTCTGCGCCAGCTACGAGAAGGCCAGCACCAACCTGGACGACGCCTTCGAGATCATCAGCTTCGGCACCAGCAAGCGACTGCGGGCCGAGCTGTCCATCCCCACCTGCGACATCGAGGACCAGGACGCGGTCAACGCCCTGTACAACCGCTTCCACCGGGCCTGGAGCCGCATGGTCCGGCTGCTGGACCCAGCGCCGCACCAGCGCCGCAGCCGGCTTCCCCGGGCCGATGGCCGCAAGGTCGCCGCGCTCTGGAACGGTGCGACGGGCGAGCCGGCGCTGCGGCGCCTGGAGGAACTCGCCAACCGCCTCGTCACCTCTCCGGTCCGCACCGCCTTCACCAAAGGACTGATGCGTCACTGGCGCGGGGACACCGCCATCGACACGACCTGCGTGCCCACCTGGGCGCGCCCCCACACCCGCAAGCGCTCCGCCCTTGAGGCAAGCGCGAACTGGCACTACAAGGGCGGTGGCGACCGGGAGTTCGGCTACAGCGCCACCCTGGCCATCGCCGCGCACGCGGACCCCGACCGGGCCGGCCGCTACCCACAGCTGATCCTCGGCATGGTCCTGCACACCCCTGAGAAGGACATGGGCCGCCACGCCCAGTACGTGAGCGCAGTCCTGGCCCAGCTCACCGAGCTGCGCGGCTTCACGGCCGCCGACCGCGCCTACACCAAACTCTTCCCCAAGGACTTCCACCAGCCGATGCGGGCACTGGGCTACATGCCGGTCCTCGACTTCGCCAAGACTCAGGTCACTCCCCGGGCAGAGGGTTACCACCAGGGCGCCATCGCGAAGGTGGGGCGCTTGTTCTGCCCCCGCACCCCGCGTCGGCTGCTCGACCTCTACCAGCAGATCCGCAGCGCAAAGAACGAACGCGAACGCATCCCCTTGCGAGAGCAACTCCAGGAGATCGAGCCGTACGCCCTCACCCGCAAGGACACCCTCGACGAGCGCGGCACAGAACGCTTCGCCTGCCCCGCGACCAAGCTCAACTGCCCCTGGGCGCAGGAGCGCGAGCGCCTCGGCACGCCGAAGAGACAAGGCCCCGTACCAGTCACCATCCACCTGGACGCCCCACGCGCACGCAGCGCGCACCCCGCCGCCAGGCCCAGCATCGACGTCCCCGACATTCCTCTCGACGACCGCCCCAAGTGCTGCCGTCAGTCCTCTGTCACCGTGCAGGCGCACGTCATGCCCCGCATGCGCCAGGAGCTCCCCTGGCAGACACCGTCCTGGGCCCTGGCCTACCAGAGCCTGCGGGCCCACATCGAGGGCGGCAACGGCCGCCTGAAGTCCGTCGACACCGCCCTGCACGCACGCGAGAAGCGCCAGCCCCGAGGACGAGTCGCCCAATCGCTCCTGGCCGCCATCACGGTCATGGTCGAGAACATCACCGAGCTGGAACGCTTCCTCATCGCCAGCAAGAAGAGCGCCCGAACCGGCCTCGACCTCGAGGCCGGCGAGGACCTCATCCCCTACCCCCCGGCCGGTGAGACATCCACGCCCGCCCCGCACGGCGTGAGCCGCAGCCCCTGACGCGGTGCGCGCCCCGAAATTGAAGATCGACATGTCGCGAGATCGCAGGAGCCTGCCTCCACGCCTGCGGTCTCCGCGGCATGCCCGCATGTCCACCCCCGATCCACTCCGACCGGGGAAACCGCGCTTCCCAGCAGCCCGATGGACTGAACTCCGTACTAATCAAGGCTGAAACGACGAGATCCCGGTCAGACGGTGACCGTCTAACCGGGATCTCGCGAACAGTTCGTGGGCTAACCCGCGAACGGCCCCTTTGTGGACCTGTGGGGATTTGAACCCCAGACCCCCTCGATGCGAACGAGGTGCGCTACCAGACTGCGCCACAGGCCCTTGCGACGTGTGAAACATTAGCATCCCCTCGCGGGTGCTCCAAAACCGGTTTCGGGGAGCGTCCGCGCAGTCCGCGCAGGTCATCGATCACTCGTTCGCGGCGCGCGGCCGCTCGTCGCCCTCGTACTGGTCGAACAGCGGCGTGCGGGACGCGTCGCGGGCGCGCGGCGGGCGCGCGGCGGGCTGCGCGCGTAGGCGCGGCTCCGTCGGCTCGGCCGTGCTGGAGCGGGCGGCGCTCCACGGGTCCGGGGTGGCCGGGCCGGTGGCGCGCGGGGCGACCGGGGCCGTCACGTACGTGGGCAGCGGGACCGGGACGGGCTCCCAGCTGTCACCGCGGGCGGGGCCGCGCTCGCGTTCGCGCTGCTGGTCCACCCACTCCGCGTGGTCGGTCTGCTCGACCAGGGCGCGCCGGCCGGCCTCCTGCGGGGAGACGGGTGGCGCGGGGTCCGGGTCGGAGCCGGCCGCGGCGGCGTCTTCGGAGGCACGGCGGCGGGGGCGGTTCTCGCGGAGCCGGCGGGCGGCCGCTTCGGCGCGCCGCCGGTCCATGGTGAACTCGTAGCGCCGCCGCTCCTGGACGCGCAGGTGCACGATGTAGGTGCTCAGCAGCAGGGCGGGGACGGCCGGGGCCCACAGGTACCGCAGTCCGCCGACGGCGGCGACGACCGCGCCGAGGGTGAAGATCAGGAAGAGCAGCGCGGTGGTGCGCCGGCGGCGGGCCAGGACGACCAGGCGCTGCTCGCGGCGGGCCCGCTCGGCGCGGTCCGCCCGCTCCGAGGCGGCCGATCTCGGCTCCGCGCGGGTGGGCGGGGGCACGACGACGGCCCGGACGTCGTCGACGTCCGCGGAGTTCACCGTTTCCGTCGCTGCGTCCGGGTCCGCGGGGGGCTGGTGTCCCGCCTCCTCGTCACCGCGCTCACGCAGTCCCTTGGCGTAACGGCGCTCCATTCCCGCCCGGCCGGAAAGCAGCCGGATGGCGGTGGAGAAGCGTTCCGTCGGACGGGCTTCGTTCAGCTCGTCCTGCCTCCGGAGCCACATGGGCACCAAGTAGGCGGCCCAGGCCCCGACAATGACTGCGTAGATGAGGCCGCTGCTGCTCACACCCCACACCGTAGAGGTGCGCGGGCAGGCGGATCCGCCAATTGGGACGGCGTGTCGCATGATCTCGCTGATATCACGGACTTTTTTTGTGATTCTTCGGATCAGGTTATGGGCGAATCGGTCACCGGACGAAAGAATTCGAACAGATATCGGATTCCTATTGTCCGGGCGACGCGGGCGACGCGGGCCCCGGCGACGCGGGCCCGTGCGGGTGGCGCTCCCGGTGCCAGCGGTGCAGCAGCCCCTCCCGCACCTCCTCCACCGTCAGCGCGTAAACGAGGTGATCGCGCCACGCGCCGTCGATGTGCAGATATCGCGGCCGCAGCCCTTCCTCTCGGAATCCGAGCTTTTCCGCCACCCGGCGGCTCGGGCCGTTCTCCGGGCGAATGCACACCTCGATCCGGTGCAGGCCGACCTTCGTGAAGCAGTGGTCCACCGCCAGGGCCACCGCGGTCGGCATCACCCCGCGGCCCGCCACCTCGCGGTCCACCCAGTAGCCGACGTGGCCCGCGCACATCGAGCCCCAGGTGATCCCGGCGACCGTCAACTGGCCCACCAGGCGCCCCTCGTACTCGATGACGAAGGGCAGCATGCGCCCCCCGTTCGCCTCGGCCCGCAGGTGGCGGACCATCTGGCGGTACGTCGGCCGCTGGATCACCGGCCCCCAGGGCGCGGGCGGCGGGATCGTGGCCTCCCACGGCCGCAGCCAGTCCCGGTTGCGCCGGTTGACCTCGCGCCAGGCGGCCTGGTCCCGCAGCTTTATCGGCCGGAGCGTGACATCGCCGTCCGCGAGCACCACCGGCCAGGAGGGGCCGTTCAGCTCTCGCTCCCTGTGCTTCTGCCGGGGGGCGCGGGGTGGTCGCCGCCCCGGATCTGGTCGACGGCGTGGAGCAGGACGCGGGACAGGACCGCGATCCCGTCGCGCACCCCGCCCGTCGAACCGGGCAGGTTCACGATCAGGGTGCGGCCGGCCACTCCGGCCAGCCCCCGCGACAGCGCCGCGGTCGGCACCTTCGCCAGGGACTCGGCGCGGATGGCCTGCGGGATGCCCGGGATCTCGTAGTCCAGCACCCGCGCGGTGACGTCCGGGGTCCGGTCGGTCGGTGAGATGCCGGTGCCGCCGGTGGTGAGGATGACGTCGTAGCCGGCGGCCACGCCCTCGCGCAGGGCCGCCTCGACGGGGTCCCCGTCGGGCACCACCCGCGGGCCGTCCACGGCGAAGCCGAGGGCGCGCAGACCGTCGGCGAGCACCGGGCCGCCCCTGTCCGCGTAGACGCCCTTCGAGGCCCGGTTCGAGGCCGTGACCACCAGCGCGCGCGGCGCGGGAGCCGACTCCGGCGTCACGGGGCCGGCCTCCTGGGAAGGGGCAGGGGCGTGGGCGTGGCTGTGGACCTCGCCGCCGCGCGGGGCGTTCACGAACGCGCCCAGTCGCCGGACTTGCCGCCCGTCTTCTGCTCGACCCGCACGTCCGTGATGACCGCGCCCTTGTCTACGGCCTTCACCATGTCGATGACGGTGAGCCCGGCGACCGCGACGGCGGTCAGCGCCTCCATCTCGACGCCCGTGCGGTCGGCGGTCTTGACGGTGGCGAGGATCTCGACGGCGTCGTCGGTGACCTTCAGGTCGACCTTCACGCCGGAGACGGCCAGCGGGTGGCACAGCGGGATCAGGTCGGGGGTCTTCTTCGCGCCCATGATCCCGGCGATCCGCGCGGTGGCGAGCGCGTCCCCCTTGGGGACGCCCTCGCCGCGCAGCAGCTCGATCACCCGGGGGGAGACGAGCACGCGCCCACTGGCCCGCGCCGTCCGGGTGGTGACGTCCTTCTCGGAGACGTCGACCATCCGGGCCGCGCCGGCCTCGTCGATGTGCGTCAGCCTGGTGCCTGCGGCGCCGCCGGCGCTGCTCTGCGTACTCATATCTGCGTGCCGCTCCCGTCCGGGCCCCGCAAGGGCCTGTGTGGTGCAACACGCTACCCGCATCCGCGGGACCTCAGCCGAGCAGGACCACTTCCAGCTCGGACCCGGGCTCCACCGAGGTGACGTCCTCCGGTACGACCATCAGCGAGTCGGCGTGCGCCAGCGCGGCGATCAGGTGGGAGCCCGATCCGCCGACCGGGCTGACCGTGCCGCTCTGGGCGTCGTACTTGCCGCGCAGGAACTGGCGGCGGCCCGCCGGCGAGCCGATCGCCTTGTCTGCCTCGAACACCGCGCGCACGCTCGGCCGGCTGACCTCGGAGGCGGGCAGGCCCATCAGGGCGCGGATGGCGGGGCGCACGAACAGCTCGAAGGAGACGTAGGAGGACACCGGGTTGCCGGGCAGGGCCAGCAGCGGGGTGTGGTCGGGGCCGATGGTGCCGAAGCCCTGGGGCTTGCCGGGCTGCATGGCGAGCTTGCGGAAGTCGATGCCCGCGCCGTCCACGCCCTCGTCCCCGGTGGACAGGTCCGTGAGGGCTTCCTTGACCACGTCGTACGCGCCGACGCTGACCCCGCCCGTGGTCACCAGGAGGTCGGCCCGGATGAGCTGGTCCTCGATGGTGGAGCGCAGGGTGTCGGCGTCGTCGGCGACGGCGCCGACCCGGTAGGCGATGGCTCCGGCGTCCCGCGCGGCGGCCGCCAGCGCGAAGCTGTTGGAGTCGTAGATCGTGCCGGCCGTCAGCGCCTCGCCGGGCTGGACCAGTTCGCTGCCGGTGGACATGACGACGACGCGGGGGCGCGGGCGCACCCGCACGGTGCCCCGGCCGATGGCCGCGAGCAGTGCGATCTGCGGCGGGCCCAGGACGGTGCCCGCGGCGAGCGCGAGGTCCCCGGCCTGTACGTCGCTTCCGCGCGAGCGGACGTGCGCGCGGGCCTCGGCGGCGCGGTGGACGCGCACCTCGCCCTCGGCGCCCTCGGGCGACTCGCTGGCCGGGGTCATCCCCGAGGCCGCGCCGCCGCCGGTGCCGCCGTCGGTCCACTCGACCGGTACCACGGCTTCGGCGCCGGGCGGCAGCGGGGCGCCGGTCATGATGCGGGCGGCCTGGCCGGGGCCGACGGTCGGCAGCTCACCGCTGCCGGCCGCCACGTCCCCGATGACCGTCAGCACCGCGGGGAACTCCTCGCTCGCGCCCTGCACGTCGGCGGTCCGGACGGCGTAGCCGTCCATCGAGCTGTTGTCGAAGGGCGGCAGGGCGACGGGCACGGTGACGTCCTCGACCAGGACACAGCCCTGGGCGTCCAGCAGCTGGAGCTCGATGGGCTCCAGCGGCCTGACGGTGGCGAGGACGTCCGCGAGGTGCTCGTCCACCGACCAGAGACGCTGGGGGTCGCCGGCCGGTCGAGGATCCTGCGGTGCGTCGGGCTTGCTCAAGGTGCTACATCTCCTCCGTGACGTAACGGTGAAGCCAGGTGCGGAACTCCGGGCCCAGGTCCTCACGCTCGCACGCGAGCCGGACGATGGCCCGCAGGTAGTCCCCGCGGTCTCCGGTGTCATAGCGGCGGCCCCGGAAGACCACGCCGTGCACCGGGCCGCCCACGGTCTCGTCGGCGGCGAGCTTCTGCAGGGCGTCGGTGAGCTGGATCTCCCCGCCGCGGCCCGGCTCGGTCTCCCGCAGTATGCCGAAGACGGCGGGGTTCAGGACATAGCGGCCGATCACCGCGAAGTTGCTGGGCGCGTCCGCCGCGTCCGGCTTCTCGACGAGACCGGTGATGCGGACCACGTTCGCGTCGTCGGTGGCCTCGATGGCGGCGCAGCCGTACAGGTGCACCTGGGAGGGGTCGACCTCCATGAGCGCGACGACGCTGCCGCCGGTGCGCTGCTGGATCTCGCACATCTGGCGCAGGAGCGGGTCGCGCGGGTCGATGAGGTCGTCGCCGAGGAGGACGGCGAAGGGCTCGTTGCCGACGTGCGGCTCGGCGCAGAGCACGGCGTGGCCGAGGCCTCGCGGGTCGCCCTGGCGGACGTAGTGCATGGTGGCCAGGTCGCTGGATTCCTGGACCTTCTTCAGCCGGTCGTCGTCGCCCTTGGCGATGAGCGCCGACTCCAGCTCGTAGTTGCGGTCGAAGTGGTCTTCGAGCGCACGCTTGTTACGACCCGTGATCATGAGAACGTCGTCGAGTCCGGCCGACACGGCCTCTTCGACCACGTATTGGATGGCCGGCTTGTCCACAACCGGGAGCATTTCCTTGGGTGTCGCCTTGGTTGCAGGAAGGAAGCGAGTACCAAGGCCCGCGGCCGGAATGACGGCCTTCTTGATCACGGGGTGCAACTGAGTCATGAGCCGAACAATAGTCGGTCTCAGATGGCCTCCACGCGAGGTTCAGGTGAATATGTTCAAATTTGCACTATCAGAGAGGGAGTCCAGCCACCCGTGGTAGCGAACCGGCCTCCGCAGGCCAAGACGGCACTGCGCCGCGAACTCCTCGCCGCCCGCCGCGCCTTGTCCCCGGACGTCCTGCGCGAGCGCGCCCGCGCGCTCTCCCGGTCCGCCCTGGAACTGCCCGAACTGTCCGGTTCCCGCACGGTGGCCGCGTACGTCTCGATCGGCTCCGAACCCGGCACGCGTGAACTGCTCGACGCGCTGCGGGCGTCCGGGAAGCGGGTGCTGCTGCCCGTCCTGCTGCCCGACAACGACCTCGACTGGGCGGCGTACGAGGGCCCCGGGAGCCTGGCCGAGGCCGCGCACCCGGGGAAGATGAAGCTCCTGGAGCCCGCCGGCCCGCGCCTGGGCCCGGACGCGGTGTCCGAGGCGGACGCCGTGCTGCTGCCCGGGCTCGCCGTGGACCGGCGCGGGATGCGGCTGGGCCGGGGCGGAGGCTCGTACGACCGGGTGCTGGAGCGGCTGGAGCGCGCCGGGGCGCATCCCGCGCTCGTGGTGCTCCTCTACGACCACGAGGTGGTCGCGCGGGTCCCGGAGGAGCCGCACGACCACCCCGTGCGGGCGGTGGCCACCCCGTCGGGGGTGGTGCGCTTCTGAGCCGGCCGGGGCCCTGCCCTAAGGCGTCAGCTTCAGGGTGTCGACCGTGGCCCGGTCCACGGCGTCCTTGCCGAAGGGCCAGTCCAGCAGCTCGCCCTTGGCCCACATCGTCGTCTGGTCGGTGTAGTGGTCGTGGTACGCGTGCCCCGAGGCGCCCGTGAGGTTGATCCAGCGGGACTTGTCGAGGTCGCCGAGGTTCACGACCATCCGCATCGACGGCACCCAGGTGACCCCGTACCCGCTGGAGGCGTTCCAGCCGGTCGCGTTGACGGTGGCCTCGCCGCCGCCCAGGTTCCAGGGGCCGCGGTTGAGGAGCCACTGCAGGTAGCCCGGGCCCTCGGTGCCGATCGTCTGGTTCTTCAGCATCAGCTGGTGCAGCCGGCCCCAGCTCCAGGTCGACTGGTCCTTGCCGAGCTTGGCGGTCAGCTCCCAGCGGGCGTCCTTCATGGCCCGGGCGAAGAGCTCGTCGCGGCTGGTGGTGGCCGCGACGGTGCGGCTGGTGGACGGCGCCTTCCACCAGTCGGACTTCTCGTCCTTGACCAGGCGGCGGACCACCTCGAACCAGCGGTCGCCGCCGTCGGGCTGCGCCGAGTCCGCGTCGCGCGTACCGCACTCGCGGACCATCTTGGCGAGGTCGTCGGCCGGTCCCGTCGTCTGCTCGGGGACGTTCATGCAGCTGCCCTCGACGCGCAGCTCCTTGGGCATCTTGTCGCCGAAGGCCAGCTTGAGGATGTTGCGCCAGACCGCGTTGAAGTACGCGGCCGCCGCCGAGTCCGGCTCCTGGGTGTAGTTCCAGCCCTCGAGCAGCTTCTGCGCGGAGCGGACGTCCGGGTCCGAGACGTCGATCTTGGCGAGCAGCGGGGTCAGCAGCGCGGCGATCTCGCTGCTGTTGTCCATCTGCATGGTGCGCATGTCATCGGTGGAGATCTTCCCGCCGTCCTTGGTCTTCGCCTCGATGAGGTCGTTGATCCGCTGGCTGCGGGCTCCGTAGCCCCAGTCGGTGGTCAGCAGGGTCGGGTACTTGCCGGGGCTGTTCTCCACGACCGCCTGGTTCGCGGTCACGATGAAACCGCGCGCCGGGTTGTAGTCGTAGGGCATCTCGTCCTGCGGGACCCAGCCCGCGGCCGAGTCCTTGGAGCCCTTCCAGGCGTACTTCGAGTCCCAGCCCGGGGCCGGCATGCGGCCGTCACCGGTGGTGCGGACCGGGATGCGGCCCGGGGCCTGGTAGCCGATGTTGCCGTTGGCGCCCTTGCTGTCGGCGTAGATCAGGTTCTGCGACGGGACCTCGAAGTCGCGGGCCGCGTTGCGGAAGTCGGCGAAGGTCTTGGCGCGGTCGAGCTTGAAGACGGCGTCCATCGACTTGCCCGGGTCCAGCGCGGTCCAGCGCAGCGCGACGCCGTAGCCGTTGCCGCGGTCGGGGGCGGAGCTGGCGACGGGGGCGCGCGCGCCGACGGAGGTGATCTCGTCGCTGCGGTCGGAGATCAGCGGACCGTTGTTGGTGCTCCGGACCGTGATCTTCTTCTCGCCGCCGCCGGCGATCTTGATGACCTCCTCGCGGGTGGCGAAGGGGAGCACCTTGTTGTCGTAGACGTAGCCCTCGGGCTTGACCTGCTCCAGGTAGAGGTCGGTGACGTCGGCGCCGAGGTTGGTCATGCCCCAGGCGATGTCGGCGTTGTGCCCGATGACCACGCCCGGCATGCCGGAGAAGGTGAAGCCGGCCACGTCGAACTGGCACGAGGCCGAGACCGTCCGGCAGTGCAGGCCCATCTGGTACCAGACCGAGGGCAGCTGCGGGGACAGGTGCGGGTCGTTCGCGAGCAGCGGCTTGCCGGTCGTCGTGTACTGGCCCGAGACGACCCAGGAGTTCGAGCCGATGCCGCTGCCGGCGGGGCCGAGGATCGCGGGGATCTGGTCGAGGGTGTCGGCCAGCGCGGTGAGCGAGGTGCGCAGGCCCACGGTCGCGCCCTGGGCGGTGGCGTTGCCGGCCAGCCCGGTCGGCGAGTCGGCGGCGCCGGTCCGCGCGGAGGCCTGGGAGCCGTTGGCGGAGGCCTGCGAGCCGTTGGCCGCGCTCGGGCCGCCGGAGCCCGGGGAGCCCACGGGGCTGCCGGAGCCCGCGGCCTGGGGGGTGTACTTCCCGCCCTTGACCGAGCCGCCCTCGACGATCGGCCTGTTCCGGTCGAAGGGGTACGGCGGGTAGAGGTCGTCGATCTGCGCCTGCGAGAGCTTGCCCGTCATCAGCGCGCGGTCGATCTCGTCCTGCATGTTGCCGCGCAGGTCCCACGCCATCGCCTTGAGCCAGGCCACCGAGTCGACCGGGGTCCACTGCTCGGGCTGGTAGTCGTCGTTGAGCTTGAGGGCGGCGTGTTCGACGGAGAGGTCCTTGCCGGACTTCCCCTTCAGGTACGCGTTGACCCCGTCGGCGTAGGCCTGCAGGTACTTCTTCGTCTCCGGGGAGAGCTTGGTGTCGTACTCCTGCTGCGCGACCTGGCGCCAGCCCAGCGTGCGCAGGAAGGCGTCGGTCTCGACCTGGCCGGCGCCGAACATCTCCGAGAGCCGCCCGGAGGTCATGTGGCGGCGTACGTCCATCTCCCAGAACCGGTCCTGCGCGTGCACGAAGCCCTGCGCGCGGAAGAGGTCGTCGTCGGAGTCGGCGTACAGCTGGGGGATTCCGCTGGCGTCGCGCTTGACGTCCACGGTCCCGGTCAGGCCGGGCACCTTGAGGGAGCCGGTGGTCTGGGGGAAGGAGGCGCGCACGCTGTCCACGCTCCAGTACGCCCCGTACCCGAGGCCCGCGACGAGCGCCAGGACCAGGACGAGCACGATCAGACGGGCGCGTCGTCCCTTCTTCTTGACGGAAGGAGCGGTTTCGTTGGCGGGCATCGCTGTCCTTAGAGGGGCAGGGTGGTCCTGGGAGTACTGGGAGCAACCATAGGCGCAGGACCGGGTTCGTTGATCCGCCAGGGGTCGAGGTCATGAGGACAGAGCCCCGCAGGCGTTTCACAATGTGGCTACCGAGTAAAGGGCGCGTCAAAGATTAGGTAAGGTAACGAAGTACTTGCCGTCCGTGCCCGAGCCGGAACGATCCGACCGTCCGACGCCCGTCGTTCCGTCATCGCCAGGCACGTCGAGGAAAGGGCCGCCCGCTGACCGTCCACACGCTCAATGAGCTCCTGCTGGTCTGCTCGCTCGTTCTGCTCGTCGCCGTGGCGGCGGTACGCGTCTCTTCGCGCAGCGGACTCCCCAGCCTGCTCATTTACCTCGGCATAGGCATCGCGATAGGCCAGGACGGCATCGGCAACGTCGTATTCGACAACGCCGAGCTGACCCAGGTGATCGGCTATGCCGCGCTCGTGGTGATCCTCGCCGAGGGTGGTCTGGGCACGAAGTGGAAAGAGGTCAAGCCGGCCCTGCCGGCCGCGATCGTGCTCTCGCTGGTCGGCGTCGCCGTCAGCGTGGGCGTGACCGCCGCCGGCGCGCACTACCTGGTCGGCCTCGAATGGCGCCAGGCCCTGCTGATCGGCGCGGTCGTCTCCTCGACCGACGCGGCGGCCGTCTTCTCGGTGCTGCGCAAGGTCCCGCTGCCCTCCCGGATCACGGGTGTCCTGGAGGCCGAGTCCGGCTTCAACGACGCACCCGTCGTCATCCTGGTCGTGGCCTTCGCGACCGTCGGACCGGTCGACGACTGGTACGTCCTCATAGGCAAGATCGCCCTCGAGCTGGCGATCGGCGTCGCGATCGGCCTGACCGTGGGCTTCCTCGGCTCCTACGGGCTGCGGCACGTGGCCCTGCCCGCCTCCGGCCTCTACCCGATCGCGGTCATGGCGATCGCCATCACGGCGTACGCGGCCGGCGCGATGGCGCACGGCTCCGGCTTCCTCGCGGTGTACCTGGCGGCGATGGTCCTCGGCAACGCGAAGCTGCCGCACTGGCCGGCCACCCGCGGGTTCGCGGACGGGCTCGGCTGGATCGCCCAGATCGGCATGTTCGTCCTGCTCGGCCTGCTGGTGACCCCGCACGAACTGGTCCACGACTTCTGGCCGGCCGTCATCATCGGGCTGGTGCTGACCATGGTGGCGCGACCCCTGGAGGTCTTCGTCTCGCTGCTGCCCTTCCGGCTTCCCTGGCAGGAGCAGGCCCTGATGTCGTGGGCCGGCCTGCGCGGCGCGGTGCCCATCATCCTGGCGACCATCCCGATGGTGTCCGGGATCGAGGGCAGCGAGCGCGTCTTCAACATCGTCTTCGTACTGGTCGTCGTCTACACCCTGGTGCAGGGCCCGACCCTGCCGTGGCTCGCGCGCAAGCTGAAGCTGGGCGACAGCGACGAGACCGCCTCCGACCTGGGGATCGAGTCGGCGCCGCTGGAGAAGCTGCGCGGACACCTGCTGTCCTTCGCGATCCCGCCCGCCTCGCGGATGCACGGCGTCGAGGTGAGCGAGCTCCGGCTGCCGCCGGGGGCCTCCGTCACGCTGGTCGTCCGGGACGCGAAGAGCTTCGTACCGGCGCCGTCGACCGTGCTGCGGCGCGGGGACGAGCTGCTGGTGGTGGCCACGGATCCGGTGCGGGACGCGGCGGAGGCGCGGCTGCGGGCGGTGGCCCGGGGCGGAAAGCTGGCGGGGTGGCTGGGGACCGGCGGAGAGCCGCCGGCCCGGTAGCCGGGCGGAGGGTTTCCACCGGTACCGCGAGTTAGAGCGGCGCTCTAATTAGCCCATTTTCGATGCCGTATGCCCGCATTCACCCGAGTTTGAGTGGGACCTGAATGCGAAGTTCCAGTTAATCGCAGGTGAAGACACGCCCTGTAGCCCTAATCACAGGGCGCAATAGGCACTCCGCCTGTATGATTAAGGGACACCACATCGAACCAACTCTGCCTGACGCAGAGCTGGCGCGACCGCAAAGCGGCCGTGGCACCCTCCCGCAGTGGGCGCCCAGGTATCACTCGGTTCTGCGCAAGAGGACAGCTCTCGGGGCTCCCACATGTACGGGTGCGACCGCTCACAAGGCGGTGCATCGTCCGCAGACGGGGAGTTCTACCAGGCAGCGGAAAGGCCAGGCCGTGACATCCGCGGTCACGACCGACAACTCCGCCCGCCCCGGCTACGGGCAGCTCCTGCGCACGCCCGGCGCCCTCGGCTTCGTTCTCCCGGGATTCGCCGCACGGCTCCCCTTCGGCATGCTGACGATCAGCATCCTGCTGCTCGTCCAGCACACCACCGGCTCCTACGGCAGCGCCGGCATCGTCGCCGCCGTCACCGGTATCTCCATGGCCGTGTTCGCTCCCGTCATGGGCAAGCTCATCGACCGCCACGGCCAGAGCGCCGTGCTGGTCCCGGCGGCCCTCACGCACGCCACCGCCGTCAGCTCCCTGGTGGCGTTCGCGCTGCTGGGCGCGCCCGTCTGGGCGCTCGCACTGGCGGCCGTCCCCGCCGGTGCATCCGTCCCGCAGGTCGGGCCCATGGTCCGGTCCCGCTGGGCGGCCAAGCTTGAAGGCTCCCCGCTGCTGCCGACGGCCGCGGCGTTCGAGTCCGTCACCGACGAGTTCACCTTCGTCGTCGGCCCGGTGCTCGCCACCGCGCTGTGCACCGGCATCAACCCGGCGGCCGGTCTGGTCACCGAGGCCGCGCTGACCCTGATCGGCGGCCTGCTCTTCGCCGCCCAGCGCGCCACGCAGCCGAAGCCCGTCGCCCGTCCGGCGCACGGCGAGAAGCGCGCCTCGGCCCTGTCGTTCCACGGCCTGCGCGTCCTGATCGTCGCGTTCATCGGCATCGGCGCCGTCTTCGGCGGCATGCAGGTCTCGCTCGCCGCCTTCTCCGAGGAGATCGGCAACCCCGGCGCCAACGGCCTGCTCTACGGCGTCTTCGCCGCGGGCAACATGATCGCCGGTGTCGCCTGCGGTGCGATCGCCTGGAAGATCGGCCCCCGCCGCCGCCTGCTCCTCGGCTACATCGGCCTCACCGCGGCCGCCTCGGTCCTGTGGGCCGCCGACTCGATGATCCTGCTCGGCGCGCTCGGCCTGGTCGTCGGCCTGTGCATCGCCCCCGCCCTGATCACCGGCTACACCATGATCGAGCAGCTGATCCCGGCCACCTCGCGGACCGAGGCCTTCACCTGGCTCACCGGAGCGGTCGCCTTCGGGCAGGCCGGCGCCGTGACCCTGGCCGGCCGTCTGACGGACGCGCACGGGTCCTCGTACGGCTTCCTCGTGCCGCTGGTGGCCACCGTGCTCGCGCTGGCCATCCTGCTGGCGCTGCGTGCGAAGCTGGCCCCGAAGGCCCCGAGCCGGATCGTCAGCTCGTCCAAGCCGGCCTCCTCGGCCACCTCCGCGGCACCCGCCGCGGGTGTGAACGAGCGTGGTCTGGGTCACCGCGTGCCTGTGACGGTGGACTGATCCGCCGGAATACGTCACCATGGAGCGTCGTTAGCACTCATTGAGTGAGAGTGCCAGGAGGAAATTCGTGCCGACCTACCAGTACCAGTGCACCGAGTGCGGTGAGGGCCTTGAGGCCGTGCAGAAGTTCACCGATGACGCGCTGACCGTGTGCCCGAGCTGTGACGGACGCCTGAAGAAGGTGTTCTCCGCGGTCGGCATCGTCTTCAAGGGATCCGGTTTCTACCGGAACGACAGCCGTGGCGCCTCGTCGAGCAGCACGCCTGCCTCGAAGCCCGCGTCGGCGCCCGCCGCCGCCCCGGCCGCGTCGACGTCGTCGTCCTCTTCTTCGACGTCCTCGTCGTCGTCTTCATCTTCATCTTCGTCGTCGTCGTCGTCGAGCAGCTCGGCCGCCTGACCCGACCGACAGCTCCACCGAAGGCCCTGCCGTCCTTGCCGACGGCGGGGCCTTCGGCATGCCCGGTTAGGGTGGGCCGCATGGCGAACGCAGAGATCGGTGTCATCGGCGGATCGGGTTTCTACTCCTTCCTGGAGGACGTGACCGAGGTCCAGGTCCAGACGCCCTACGGACCCCCCAGCGACTCCCTGTACCTGGGCGAGCTCGCGGGCCGGACCGTGGCGTTCCTGCCGCGGCACGGCCGGAGCCACACGGTTCCCCCGCACAAGATCAACTACCGGGCCAACCTGTGGGCCCTGCGCTCCGTCGGCGTCCGCCAGGTGCTGGGCCCGTGCGCCGTCGGCGGCCTGCGCCCCGAATACGGCCCGGGCACGCTGCTCGTCCCCGACCAGCTGGTCGACCGTACGAAGTCCCGCGCGCAGACCTTCTTCGACGGCGAGGCCCTGCCCGACGGATCGGTGCCGAACGTCGTGCACACCACCTTTGCCGACCCGTACTGCCCGGTGGGCCGCTCGGTGGCGCTGGCGGCGGCGCGCGGGCGGGAGTGGGAGCCGGTGGACGGCGGCACGATGGTCGTCATCGAGGGGCCGCGCTTCTCGACCCGGGCGGAGTCCCGGTGGCACGCGGCGGCCGGCTGGTCGGTCGTCGGCATGACCGGGCACCCGGAAGCGGTCCTCGCGCGCGAGCTGGGGCTCTGCTACACCTCGATGGCGCTGGTCACGGACCTCGACGCGGGCGCCGAGACGGGCGAGGGGGTCTCCCACACGGAGGTCCTGAAGGTCTTCGGCGAGAACGTCGGCCGGCTCCGCGAGGTCCTCTTCGACGCGGTGGCCGCCCTGCCGCCGACCGCGTCGCGCGCCTGCCTGTGCACGCACGCGCACGACGGCTGGGACCTGGGCATCGAGCTGCCTTAGGTGCGGGGCCCGGCTGACCCGATGATCGCCCACCTGGACTTCGGCGATCTCGCGGACGCGGCCGGGGCCGATCCGCAGGGCGTCTTCCGGGGCTTAGGGGGTGTCTGGTGGACTGACGCGCGCCGGCCGCGGACCCCGGTGGGATCCCGGGACCGCACCGCCCCGGAAACTGGCGGGATGGACACCACCGCGGACCACCGGATCATCGTCGCCCTCGACTTCGACGGCCGCGCCGGCGCCGAGGCCCTCGTGGGACGCCTCGGGGACGCCTGCGGCTCCTACAAGGTCGGCCTGGAGCTCCTGACCGCCGCCGGACCGGAGCTCGTGCGCGAGCTGGTCGGGCGGGGTCACGAGGTGTTCCTCGACCTGAAGCTCTTCGAGATCCCGAACTCCGTCGCGGGCGCCGTCCGCGCCGCCGGAGCGCTGGGCGCCTCCATGGTGACCGTGCACTCCATGGGCGGTACGGGGATCATGGCGGCGGCGGTGGAGGCGGCGCGGGACTTCCCGGGGCTGCGGGTGCTCGCGCTGACGGTGGTCACGAGCATGACCGGGAGCGACCTCGCCGACATCGGCATCGGCGCGGACCCCGACGAGCAGGTGCTGCGGCTGGCCCGGCTGGCGGCGGAGGCCGGGTGCGACGGGGTGATCGCGTCACCCCGGGAAGCAGGGCCGCTGCGGGCCCTGTTGGGGCACGGTCCGCTGATCGTCACGCCGGGTGTGACGCTGCCGGATGTGACGCTGCCGGGTGGGACCCCGCCGGATGGTGTGCCGGCGGGCGGTGGGCCGCCCGGCGGTGGGCTCGCGGGCGGGGAGGCGGGCGGGCACGCCCGCGTCGGGAGTGCGCGGGCGGCCTTCGGGGCCGGGGCCTCGCACATCGTCGTGGGCCGCTCGGTGACGCGGGCCCTGGATCCGCTGGACGCGCTGCGGCGGATCTCCGCGGATCTCGACCGGCGGCACACCCCCTGAGGGTGACGGCGATATCCACAGGCTGGGGATCGTCCACAGGGCTGAGCGGGAGTCGGCGGGGCGGTGGATCGTGAGGGGTGTCCGGGCGCTGGGTCCGGGCATCCGATCCCTCTGCGTCCGGTGGTGGCCGTCATGACCGCGAAGTCCCGTATCCCTTCCCTCCCTTCCCTCCCTTCACCCCACAACCACATCCACACCCCCGTCCCGGCCCGCCCCTCCCCCGCCGCCAGTTCTCCGCTCACCTCCGCGTCGGGCCTCACGGGCGCTCGCGCAGATCTCGACGCGGCCGTCGGCGATCTCCGGGACCTCCAGGGCGAACAGCTTCTTCACCAGGTTCGGGTGGGTGCGCGACAGGGTCACGGACGGACCGCGGACGCCCTTCGCCACCCGCACGACGTACGCCTTGAGGCGCCCCCCGTGCGGCGCCGGACGTCCCCCCGCACCACCGGTCGGTGCGGCGCACCGCCGGTCAGCGTGCTGCCGCGCCGCTCAGCGTGCTGCCGCGCTGAGCTCCCGGTACCACTTCGCGAGGAACGCCAGCAGGAACAGCGCGGCGATGACGCCCATCCCGGCGTACGCCCAGCGGAACAGCCCCGCGCCGCCGAGCACCAGGAACACCATGCAGAAGACCCCGTAGTCCACGGGGAGCAGCGCCACCGCCCGCAGCGCCGACGGCTCGGCGGCGGGGCCGCCCGGGGCGGCCTTCGGCTTGAGCTTCTCGGTCAGCAGGCCTCCGAAGAAGGTCACGACGGAGGCGAACTGGAAGGCCAGCGGCACCAGCAGCCAGCCGTCCCGGCCCGTCCCGTACTCCTCGGGGAAGCGGTAGAAGGCGATCAGCACGCAGGAGTGCAGCGAGGTGAGCTTGGCGGCGTCCACGACGTGGTCCAGCCACTCGCCCGCCGCGCTGCCGCCGCCGCGCAGCCGGGCAAGCTGCCCGTCGGCGGAGTCGAACGCGAAGCCGACGGCGAGCGCCGCCCACACCGCGGCCCCCAGCCCCCACGAGGGAGCGGCCAGCGCGACGGCGGCCGCGCCGGCGAAGCTCAGGGCGGCGCTGATCAGGGTCACCTGGTTCGGGGTGAGCCCGAGCGCGTACGACCCGGCGGCCAGCAGCCGCCCCACGGGCCGGTTGACGTACCGCGAATAGAGGGACACCCCCTTCGCCGGCTTCTGCGCCCCGCGCAGCTCCCGCAGAGCGGTTCCCACACTCGCCATCGACACAACCCCTCGAACATCCGTCATGCGCTTGTGCGTACGAAGGGCACATCATCGCAGGACGTCCGAGACCTCCGGCCCGGGCCCCTCAGCCCACGACCTTCAGCAGCAGCACCGCGCGGGCCGGGACCGTCAGGGCCTCGCCCCCGCGGTGACGGGTGGCCGGGGCCCGCGCCTGGTCCTCCCGGGAGGTGTCCAGGACCAGCTCGTAGGAGGCCGCCCACGGCGCCCCCGGAAGCGACCACTCCACCGGCCCGTCCCCGGAGTGCAGCAGCGCCAGGAAGCTGTCGTCCGTCACCTGCCGCCCCCGCTCGTCCCGGCCCGGGATGTCCCGCCCCGACAGGTACAGCCCCACCGCGGCTGCCGGGGCGTACCAGTCCCGCTCGGTCATCTCCGCCCCCGCCGGGGTGAACCAGGCCAGGTCCCGCAGCCCGTCCGCCGCCTGCGAGCTCCCCGAGAAGAAGGCCCGCCGCCGCAGCACCGGATGGCTCCGGCGCAGCGTCAGCAGCCGCCGGGCCAGCGCCAGCAGCTCCTGCCAGGACGGATCCTCCAGCAGCGACCAGTCCACCCAGCTCGTCTCGTTGTCCTGGCAGTACGCGTTGTTGTTGCCGCCCTGCGTCCGGCCGAACTCGTCGCCCGCCACCAGCATCGGCACGCCGGTCGACAGCAGCAGCGTGGTCAGCATGTTGCGCAGCTGGCGCCGGCGCAGCGCCGCGATCCGCGGGTCCGCGCCCTCGGGCGGCTCGCCCTCGACCCCGCAGTTCCACGACCGGTTGTCGTTGGTCCCGTCCCGGCCGGCCTCGCCGTTCTCCTCGTTGTGCTTGGACTCGTAGGAGACCAGGTCGCGCAGGGTGAACCCGTCGTGCGCGGTGATGAAGTTGACCGAGGCGTACGGCCGCCGCCCGCCCCACGCGTACAGGTCGCTGGAGCCCGACAGCCGGTACCCGAGGTCCCGTACGTCGGGCAGCGCGCCCCGCCAGAAGTCCCGCACGGAGTCCCGGTAGCGGTCGTTCCACTCGGTCCACAGCGGCGGGAAGGCCCCGACCTGGTAGCCGCCCGAGCCCACGTCCCAGGGCTCGGCGATCAGCTTCACCCGCCGCAGCACCGGGTCCTGGGCGATCACCGCGAGGAACGGCGACAGCATGTCCACGTCGTGCATCGAGCGGGCCAGCGCCGCCGCCAGGTCGAAGCGGAAACCGTCCACCCCCATCTCCGTCACCCAGTACCGCAGCGAGTCGGTGATCAGGCGCAGCACGTGCGGGCGCCCGGCGTGCAGGGTGTTCCCGCAGCCCGTGTAGTCCGCGTACCGGCGCTGGTCCGACTGGAGCCGGTAGTACGCGCGGTTGTCGATCCCGCGCAGCGACAGCGTCGGGCCCAGCTCGCCGGCCTCCGCCGTGTGGTTGTAGACCACGTCGAGGATGACCTCGATCCCGGCCGCGTGCAGCGCCTTGACCATCCGCTTGAACTCGCCGACCTGCTGGCCGGCCGTACCGCTCGACGAGTAGGCCGCGTGCGGGGCGAAGTAGCCGATCGAGTTGTAGCCCCAGTAGTTGCGCAGGCCCCGGCGCAGCAGGTGGTCCTCGTGGGCGAACTGATGGACCGGCAGCAGTTCCACCGCCGTCACCCCCAGCCCGGTCAGGTGCTCGATCGCCGCCGGGTGCGCGAGGCCCGCGTACGTGCCGCGCAGGTGCTCGGGGATGCCCGGATGGCGCATCGTGAAGCCGCGCACGTGCAGTTCGTAGATGACCGAGTCGGCCCACGGGGTCTTCGGCCGGACGTCGTCCGCCCAGTCGTCGTCATCGTGGACCACCACCCCCTTGGGGACGTGCGGCGCCGAGTCGCGGTCGTCGCGCACGGTGTCCGCGATGTACTGCTGCGGCCAGTCGCGGACGTGCCCGTACACCTCCGGCGGCAGGGTGAACTCCCCGTCCACGGCCCGCGCGTACGGGTCCAGGAGCAGCTTCGCCGGGTTGTAGCGGGCCCCCGTCCAGGGGTCCCAGCGCCCGTGCACCCGAAATCCGTACCGCTGGCCGGGGCGCACGCCCGGCAGGAACCCGTGCCAGATCTCGTGGGTCAGCTCCGTCAGGGTGCACCGGGTCTCGGTCCCGTCCGCGGCGAAGAGGCACACCTCCACCCCCTCCGCGCCCTGTGCCCACAGCGCGAAGTTGGTCCCGAACGTGCCGTCCGGACCCTGGTGGAACCGGGCGCCCAGGGGATGCGAGGACCCGGGCCACACCGGTGGTCCCGGACGGGTCCGCGCCCGTACGGCATGGCTTCTGAGCAGCCCGGCGACCTGGCCGCCGAGCTGTGCGTCCAGCTGCGCGTCCCCCGGCGCGCCCGGTCGTCCGTTCCCGTCCGGGTGCCCGACCGGGCACCCGTCGGCGGGCGGCAGCGGGGCGGCCGGCCGGCCGCTCCGCACCTCGCCCGCCAGGGCTTCCACCGTCTCTTGCTCGGCTGCGCTCGACACTGCCCGCCTCCACGGCTCTCGGTACCGGCAGGGGTGGGAAAGTGCGGCCCCGGCGTCCCGGCCCGGGCCCGCCCCCGTCTGGTCCTTCCCACTGTTCTGCCCGGACTGTTCTGCCTGGAACTCGAGCCGCGCCCACGTTTCCCCCGGAGGGGCCCGGTCGTTGGTGGAACGTGACTCTTCTGACGAGGCGGGCAGGGGCGGGCTTGGCGGCCGTGGCGGCATGGGCGGGCCTCCTCGGAGGCCTGTCCGGATGCACCGGTGACGGCGGCTCCCCGATCGAGATCCAGCTGCCCGGCAAGCCCCGGTCACCGGACGAGGCGATCCGGATCACCCCGGACGACAACGCCAAGGGCGTGCCGGCCGAGGGTCCTTTGACGATCACCGTGCCCGAGGGCCGCCTCGAACGCGTCGTGGTCACCAAGGTGGAGGACGCCCAGGAGGCGGAGGTCCCCGGGGCCATCGCCGTCGACGGGCTCAGCTGGAGCCCCGACCCGGCCGCCGGGCGGCTCGCGCTCGCGGCCAAGTACACCGTCGACGCGGTCGCGCTCGACGGGCACAACCGCCGCCAGGCCCGGCACACCACCTTCACCACCTATGTTCCCGAGGAGCGCTTCATCGGCTACTTCAAGCCGGAGAACCGCTCCACCGTCGGCACCGGAATGATCATCTCCTTCGGCTTCAACCGGTCGATCGAACGCCGCGCCGATGTGGAGCGGGCCATCACCATCACCTCCGACCCGGCCGTGGAGGTGGCGGGCCACTGGTTCGGCGACGAGCGCCTCGATTTCCGGCCCAAGGCGTACTGGAAGCCCGGCACCGAGGTCACCGTCAAGATGAGCCTGCGGGACGTGGAGGGCGCGCCCGGCTCGTACGGCATCCAGGACAAGACCCTTCGCTTCACCGTCGGCCGCTCCCAGATCTCCACCGTCGACGCGGCCGCGCACACCATGGAGGTCCGGCGCGACGGCGAGCTGCTGTCCACCGTCCCGATCACCGCCGGGGCACCGAAGAACACCACGTACAACGGCAAGATGGTGGTGATGGAGCTCTTCGACGTCACCCGGATGAACGGGCAGACCGTCGGGTTCGGCGGCGAGTACGACATCCCCGACGTCCCGCACGCCATGCGCCTGACCCGCTCCGGGACCTTCCTGCACGGCAACTACTGGGCCAGCCCCGACACCTTCGGCTCCACCAACGCCAGCCACGGCTGCATCGGGCTGCGCGACAACAAGGGCGGCGGCTCGGACACCCCGGCCGGCTGGTTCTTCGACCGGACCCTGGTCGGGGACGTGGTCGAGGTCGTGAACTCGCAGGACAAGACGGTGGCTCCGGACAACGGGCTGGGCGGCTGGAACATGTCCTGGCCCGCGTGGGTCGCCGGCTCCGCCGTCGGCTGACGAGCCGTCGGCCGGTCGGCCGGTCGAGCAGTCGAGTGATTGTCATACCGGTTTGACGTAGTGCGGGAGTGTCGCTTCGTCCGCCGCGCCGAAACCCGGCCCCAGCCTGTACGGGCAGCAGTGCGGGCAGGTCGGAAGGCAACGGACGGAGCGGCATGTCAGCAAGGAAGTGGACCCTCGGGCCCTTGGGTCTCGCCCTGGGGGCCGTACTGGCCGCAGGTGCCCCCGCGGCCCTGGCGGCGCCGCCCGCCCCGGGCGGCGGCGGGCAGCCGCAGGCCCGGCAGGCCGCGGCCCTGCGGGCCCCGCTGCCGGGCGGACTCGGCCCCTGCATCGGGTCCCTGTGCCCCGACCCGTTCCCGGCGATCGAGGTCGACACCGAGGCCAACGGCTACGACGAGGCCGTCAACATCTTCGTCGGCGCCGACTTCCTGGTCCGCGAGCGCGCCGCCGAGGCCGAGGGCAAGGTCGTCGTCCTCGGCAGCTTCGACCAGAACAAGAACCTGGCGACGGGGGTCGGGGCCGGGTACAACATCGGCATCGTCGGCGCGGGCTCCCTCGTGCGGCCCCCGGCCGGCTCGGACTTCCTCACCACGGGCCGCGACGTGAACATCGCGGTCGGCCAGCGGCTGATCTCCGACGGCGGCGTGGTCCGCCACGCGGGCTCCGCCCCCGGTCCCGGCACCGTCACCGGCCCCCTGGTGGCCGACCTGAACGCGGCCGCCCCGTACGCCGCCCTGCGCGACGAGCTCACCTCCGCCAGCCGCTGCTACGCCCGGGTCGACGGGGCGCCGCGCACGGCGACGGGCACCGTCGTCAACCGGGACGGCACCACCGTCTTCACCGGGGACGGCACGTCCGAGCTCCAGGTCTTCAACGTGGAATTCGACATGGTCGGCCCGACCCGCGGCGCCATCGGCATCCGCTTCGACCGGATCCCCGCCGAGGCCACCGTCCTGGTCAACGTCCTGGGCGCCAGCCGTACGCTCAACACCTACAGCGGCACCATCAACGACATCGGGCCCTCCGCCGACCCGTGGAACGGCTACCGCACCCGGCTCCTGTGGAACTTCCCGGACGCCACGGCGGTCAACCTGACGGGCAGCGGCCAGTTCCAGGGCAGTGTGCTCGTCGGCGAGCAGACCTCGCGCACCGTCCTCACCCTGCCCGGCACCAACGGCCGCTTCTTCACCACCGGCGAGCTCGTCCACACCAGCGGCACGGGCGGCGGCCAGGAACTGCACGCCTACCCCTTCAACGGCAGCCTGCCGGACTGCGGTGGCGACGTCCCGGCCACGGGTGCGGTCTCCGTCCTCAAGCAGGACGGCGCGGACGCGCCGCTGGCCGGAGCCACGTACGAGCTGTGGCAGGAGACGAACGGCACCGACGGAGCCCAGGTCACCGACACCGACGGCGACACCAAGATCGCCGACTGCGTGACCCCGGCGAGCGGCATCTGCACCCGCACCGTCCCGTTCGGCACGTACTACTGGCGCGAGACGAAGGCGCCGGACGGATACGAGCTCGCCCCCAGCCCCGTCGCCGAGCTGACGCTGACCGCGCAGAACGCCACCGCCGGCGTACGCGTCCGCATGAGCAACGAGAGGATCCCCGAGATCGCCCGGGTGCTGCTGCGCAAGTCCGACGAGGACGGCGGGGCGCCGCTGCCCGGCGCGGTCTTCGAGCTGTGGCGCGAGGCCAACGGCACCACGGGCCTGCAGCCCGGCGGAGAGCGGCCCGACGAGAGGCGCCCCGAGACCTGCACGACGAACGCGCAGGGCAGCTGCACGGTCGGGCTCCCGGCGGGGGAGCGGTACTACTGGCGGGAGACGCAGGCGCCGGCCGGCTACGACCTGCCCGCGAACCCGGTCACCCCGTTCGACCTCGGGGCCGGTGACGTGCAGACGGGCGTCGTCGTCGACGTCACCAACGCCAAGCGCGTGGAGCCCGACCACTCCGGGACGATCAAGGTCCTGAAGAAGGACGCGAAGACCAAGCGCCCGCTGCGCGGAGCCGTCTTCGAGGTGTGGCGGGAGACCAACGACACCAGGGGCCTCCAGACGCGCGGCATCAACCCCGACCGCAAGGTGTCGGCGGGCTGCGCGACCGACCGGACCGGGGTCTGCGAGTTCCCGAGGCTGCCGGAGGGCTGGTACTACGTGGTCGAGACGGCCGTCCCCGAGGGCTACGTCCTCCCGCCGAACCGGGTCACCGGTCCGCTCCACCTGGACGCGACGACCCCGGACCACCGCCTGGTGGTCACCCTGCAGAACAAGCGCGACGACCACGGCAAGGGCAAGGGCAAGGGCCCGAAGCCGCGTCCGACCGCCGGCTGACGACCGGCTGACCACCGCCCGACCGGTCACCGCGGCCGGCCCGCCCGCCCCCTCCCGGGGCGGGCGGGCCGGCCGTTTCCGTAGGCCGGCCGGGTGGGCGTGCGACCCGGCCGGCGCACCCGGCGCGCCGGGTGCGGCCCGGTCCGGTTGGCTCGGCTCCGACGGCCCGCTCGGCGGGCGCGAGGAGGCCCGCATGACCACAGGCGACGCGGCAGGCGCGATAGGCAGGGCGGCCGCCACGGCCGCGATCCTCGCGGCGTCGGCCCTGGCCCTGACCCCACCCGCCGCCGCCGCCGCAGCCGACGACAACGGCGGCGGCGCGGCGGCGGCGTGCACCGCCGGGACCGGCCCCTACCAGCGGGAGTTGGAGGGCCACCTGCGGCGCCCGGCCGACGGCGTCCAGGACGCCGCGGACTGCGAGGCGGTCCGGGGGTTCCAGCGGGCGAACGGGATCCGGCCGGCCGACGGGTACGCCGGACTGGTCACCTACCGGACGATGGTCGCCGTCGCCGCCCGCACCGACCCCAACGCGGCCGGCGCCTGCCCCGTCCGCCCGCACCGGGTGACCTGCGTGGACATGGAGCGGCAACTGCTCTGGGTGCAGCGCGACGAGCGGATCGTCTTCCCGCCGGTGCCCGTCCGCACCGGCCGCGACGACGAGGAGACCCGCCCCGGCTGGCACGAGGTCTACTGGCGCAGCAAGGACCACAAGTCCACGCTCTACGACGACGCCCCCATGCCCTACGCCCAGTTCTTCGACGAGGGCCAAGCCCTGCACGGCCGCCCCGGCGACCTGTACGCCCACGGCGGCTCCGCCGGCTGCGTCAACCTTTCCGTCCCCGACGCCGAACGCCTCTGGAACCTGCTCACCGAGGGGGACGCGGTCTACGTCTGGGGCACCAAGCCCGGCACCGAGGACTGATGCCCGGCGTGTCCCGGCTCTTGGGACGGAACGGTGACACGCCCGTACCTTTCCGTGATCCCCCCGTGTGATTTCCTGGCAGTAAGCGCGCGACTGCCCGCGCGCGGGGGACATGGGGAGAACAAGAGTGAACCTGCAGCCGATACGCGGCCGCGTCCGCACCGGCCTGCCGGCCCTCCTGCTGGGCGCGGCCCTGCTGCTGACGAGCGCGTGCAGCGGCGGAGGCAGCGGCGGCGGCGCCGGCGGGAGCGGCGGCGCGGACGGTGGTGGCGGTACGACCGGTACCGAGGCGTCCAAGGCCGTCGTGAGCGTCAAGCCGGACGACGGTGCCAAGGAGGTCGCCACCAGCGGCGTCCTGAAGATATCGAGCACCGGCGGCAAGCTCAGCACCGTGACCGTCGCCGACACCAAGGGCAACGCGGTCGAGGGCAAGATGGCCGAGGACGGCGCGAGCTGGGAGCCCGCCCGCAACCTCGCCTCCGCGACCGAGTACAAGGTGCACGCGGTGGCCAAGGACGAGGCCGGCCGCGAGTCCGCCAAGGACACCACCTTCACCACCCTCACCCCGGTGAACACCTTCATCGGCCACTACACGCCCGAGGACGGCTCGACCGTCGGCGTGGGCATGCCGGTGTCGATCAACTTCACCCGCGGCATCACCAACCCCGAGGCCGTCGAGAAGGCCATCACGGTCACGGCCGAGCCGGCCGTGCCGATCGAGGGCCACTGGTTCGGCAACGACCGCCTCGACTTCCGCCCCGAGAAGTACTGGGCCGCGGGCACCACGGTCACCCTGAAGCTCGCGCTCGACGGGGTCGAGGGCCGCCCGGGGGTCTACGGCAAGCAGACCCGTACGGTCACCTTCAAGGTCGGACGCTCCCAGGTCACCACGGTCGACGCGGCCGAGCACGAGATGCAGGTCGTCCGCGACGGCGCGGTGGTCAAGAACATCCCGATCACCGCGGGCGCCCCCGCGAACACCACGTACAACGGCCAGATGGTCATCAGCGAGAAGTACAAGGTGACCCGGATGAACGGCGCCACCGTCGGCTTCGGCGGCGAGTACGACATCTCCGACGTCCCGCACGCGATGCGACTGACGACCTCGGGCACCTTCGTCCACGGCAACTACTGGGCCTCGTCCGGCACTTTCGGCTCGGAGAACGTCAGCCACGGCTGCGTGGGCCTGAAGGACGTCCGCGGCGCCGGTGACGGCAGTCAGCCCGCCGCCTGGTTCTTCGACGAGTCGATCATCGGCGACGTGGTCATCGTGAAGAACTCCAAGGACAAGACGGTGGCCCCCGACAACGGCCTCAACGGCTGGAACATGGACTGGGCGGACTGGATCAAGTAGCCCCGTCCCGTACGCGGTCGAGTGGCCCGGTGCTGTGACCCACAGCACCGGGCCACTCACGGTTAACGGGGGCTAACCTTCCCCGTATGACCATCTCTCTCGAAGTCTCCGAAGGCGTCGGCGTCATCCGGCTGGACCGGCCGCCCATGAACGCCCTGGACATCGCCACCCAGGACCGGCTGCGCGAGCTCGCCGTGGAGGCGACCGACCGGGCCGACGTCCGCGCGGTCGTCATCTACGGCGGCGAGAAGGTGTTCGCGGCGGGCGCGGACATCAAGGAGATGCAGACGATGGACCACGCGGCCATGGTCGCCCGGTCCCGCGGACTGCAGGACGCCTTCACCGCCGTGGCCCGGATCCCCAAGCCCGTGGTCGCGGCCGTCACCGGCTACGCCCTGGGCGGCGGCTGCGAGCTGGCGCTGTGCGCGGACTACCGGATCGCCGGCGACAACGCGAAGCTCGGCCAGCCCGAGATCCTGCTCGGCCTGATCCCGGGCGCGGGCGGCACCCAGCGGCTCTCCCGGCTGATCGGCCCCTCGAAGGCCAAGGACCTCATCTTCACCGGCCGCATGGTCAAGGCCGACGAGGCGCTCGCCCTGGGCCTCGTGGACCGCGTCGTGCCGGCCGCCGAGGTGTACGAGCAGGCGCACGCCTGGGCCGCCAAGCTCGCGCAGGGTCCGGCCCTCGCGCTGCGCGCCGCGAAGGAGTGCGTGGACGCGGGCCTGGAGGCCGACATCGACACGGGACTGACCATCGAACGGGGCTGGTTCGCGGGCCTGTTCGCCACCGAGGACCGTGAGCGCGGGATGCGCAGCTTCGTCGAAGAGGGGCCCGGCAAGGCCAAGTTCCTCTAGTGCTGTGACCGGAAAGGCTCACCGGGTCGCGGCGCCCGGCACGGCACCTCGCCGCGTTGTCGGACCACGGCGGTACGTCCAGTACGAGCCGTGGCCCTCCGCCTTGCGAGGCACCGCACCGGACACCGCGACCCGGCAAACCTTCCCGGCCACAGCACTAGCGCGGGGGCCCGTCCTTCTTGCGGGTGGATTAGCCAGGCCTTAAGGGAGCCTTAAGGTGAAAAGCTGATCCACTCAGGGTGATCACTGCCTTGCGGTACGTCACCGCAGGTCAAGGGGGCGTAGCGGGCTTCCGGTTGCCATGCGCATATGCCGGAACGCCTCCCTGGAATCCATGATTCCGGGGGGTGTTTTCCTGCGGAACGGCCCGGACGGCCGCACCGGCCGTCCATGATGGGTGCATGGCGGGTCTGGAGGGTGTGGAACAGCCGCGGCAGCGCAGCAGCGCTTCCGCCGTACGGCTCACGGCGGCCCTGGAGGACGAACAGGGCCTCAAGGCGCTGGAGTTGTACGGGAACCCGGCCGAGGCGGAAGTGACACTGCCGTCCATGCCCGAGTCGGCGAGCACCGCCCGCCGGCTCACCCAGTGCGTGGTGGTGCGCCTGTGGGGCCTCTCCCCGCAGATCGCCGAGCACGCCGTACTGCTGGTCTCGGAGCTCGTGGGCAACGCCGTCCGGCACACCGGGGCCCGGTCCTTCGGGTTACGGATGCTCCGGCGCCGGGGCTGGATCCGCATCGAGGTGCGCGACCCCTCGCGCGGGCTGCCCTGTCTGATGCCGGTGCACGAGCTGGACACCACGGGCCGGGGGCTGTTCCTCGTCGACAAGCTCTCGGACCGCTGGGGGGCGGACCTGCTGCCGCGCGGCAAGATCACCTGGTTCGAGATGCGCGTGGCCGACCGCTGAGGCGTGGCCGACCGCCGAAACGCAGAAACCCCCTGTCGCCGTTGGTGGGGCGCTGCGGGGGTTTCATGGGTGTGCCGAGGATCGAAGGGGGTGTGATCCTCGGCAGTGGGACTTCGCTCGGGTCAACGGGAAGCCGTGATTCCGACTATGGCAGACGAGGGACCAAATGCCAAAAGTCCCAAGTTGGACATAAGTGTGCATATCCTAAGAGTTTCCACCTAAATCCTAGGTGAGTTGGCCCACTGGCCTCGTAATCATTGAATAAGTATCCACCGCTCTGAGTGAATCGTTGATCACATAGCGGACAGGGCCCCTGTCGGGCAGGTCCCGTCGAAGGTCCTGAATTGGGTCAATCATTACCTACAGGGGCATCCACCCCTTAAATGGGCAGGTGCTCTGCTACCCGGACCGCCGATCCGCCCTCCGCGCCGGCGCGGCGGTCGCCGTCGGCGCCCTCACCGCCGCCTGCGGCAAGGACGCCCGTACCGCCCCCGCGTCCGCCGCCGCGTCCGCGCCCCCCGCGAAGGCCGCGCCGGACCGGGCGGCTGCCGCGGCCAAGGCGGCCCCCGCCCCGCGCCGGTTCGCCGGGCAGCCCGTCGAGATCGGGCACGGTCCGCGCGGCCGGCCGCAGGTCGCGCTCACCTTCCACGGCAACGGCGACCCCGCCGTCGCCAAGGCGGTCCTCGCGGAGGCGGAGCGCGCGGGCGCGCGGGTCACCGTACTGGCCATCGGCGCCTGGCTCGACGCCCACCCGGACATGGCCCGCCGGATCCTGGACGGCGGCCACGAGCTCGGCAACCACACCCAGCGCCACCTCGCGATCAACACCATGCCCGAAGCGCAGGCGTACGCCGAGATCACCGGCTGCGCCGACCGGCTCAAGCGGCTGACCGGGTCGATCGGCACCTGGTTCCGGCCGTCCCAGACCCAGTACGCCACCCCGCTCGTCCGAAAGCTGGCCCAGCGGGCCGGATATCCCCACGTCCTGTCCTACGACGTGGACTCCCTCGACTTCACCTCGCCCGGTGCCGCGGCCGTCATCCGCACCGTCACCGGGACGATCCAAGGCGGATCGGTGGTGAGCCTGCACTTCGGCTACGCGGACACGGTCGACGCGATGCCGCCCCTCCTCGAAGAACTCGCGCGCCGCGAACTGCGCGCGGTGACCACCACGGAGCTGCTGACCCCATGACGACCACCCGCCTTCCCCGGAAGGCCACCGTGCTGCTGGCCGGTCTGGTCCTCGCCGCCCTGACCGGCTGCGGGAACGCCGACAAGGGACCCGCCGAGGCGCTCGGCTCGAAGGGGCCCGCCCTGCCCGCCAAGGTCGTACCGGCCGCGCCGCCGGGCCTGGCCGGCATGCCGCCGCTCCTCGATCCCCACGACGTGTACGCGGCCGACCGGCCGAACAAGCTCTCCCCGGTGGTCAAGGACTTCCCGTCCCGCGTCTACGTGCCGAACACCAACTCCAACACGGTGTCCGTCATCGACCCGGTCACGTACAAGGTCATCGACACCATCCCGGTCGGCGTCCAGCCCCAGCACGTGGTCCCCTCCTGGGACATGAAGACCCTCTGGGTCAACAACAACCGCGGCCACACGCTCACCCCGATCAACCCGGCCACCGGCGAGGCGGGCAAGCCCGTCGAGGTGCACGACCCGTACAACCTGTACTTCACGCCCAACGGCAAGTACGCGATCGTCATGGCCTCGATGGACAAGGAACTGGTCTTCCGCGACCCGCACACGATGGACCGCGTGAAAACCGTCCCGGTGACCTGTTTCGGCGTCAATCACGCGGACTTCTCCGCCGACGGCCGCTACTTCATCGTGAGCTGCGAGTTCTCCGGTGAACTGCTCAAGGTCGACACCGAGAAGATGGAGGTCGTCGGCCAGCAGAAACTGCCGTTCGAGGGCGCGATGCCGCAGGACGTCAAGGTTTCGCCGGACGGGAAGACCTTCTACGTCGCGGACATGATGGCGCACGGCATGTGGGTGCTCGGCGGCGACAAGTTCGAGACCCCCAAGCTGCTGCCCACCGGAAAGGGCTGCCACGGCCTGTACGTCAGCCGCGACTCCAAGGAGATGTACGTCTCCAACCGGGGCGAAGGGTCCGTGTCCGTCTTCGACTTCACCCAGAACAAGCTGACCAAGAAGTGGGAGCTGCCCGACGGCGGCAGCCCCGACATGGGCGGCGTGTCCGCCGACGGCAAGGTGCTGTGGCTGTCGGGACGCTACAACTCCGAGGTCTACGCGATCGACACCACCAGCGGCAAGCAGCTCGCCCGGATCCCGGTGGGCGGCGGCCCGCACGGCCTCGCCGTGTACCCGCAGCCCGGCCGCTACTCGCTCGGCCACACCGGCATCTTCCGGTAGGCGCGAAGGCGCGAAGGCGCGAAAGTGCCCCGGGAACTCGCACAGCTCCCGGGGCACGCTCGTGCGCTCGCCGTCACCAGGCGACGGGGAGCCGTTCGGGGAGGCGCTTGATGAAGCCGGTCCGCCAGACCAGGTTCTCCGCCGGCACCGCGAGGCGCAGTCCGGGCAGCCGCTCGACCAGCACCTCCAGCGCGATCTCGGCGTGGGCCCGGCCCAGCGCGGAAGCCGGGCAGAAGTGCCGGCCGGCGCCGAACGCCAGATGGGGTCGGGGGCTCTCGCGCTCCAGGTCCAGCTCGTCCGGGCGCTCGAAGGCCGCCGGGTCGAAGTTGGCGCCCTCCAGCAGGACCAGGACGAGTTCGCCCTCCTTGACCAGCACGTCGCCGACCTGGACGTCCGCCATCGCGATGCGCGGCAGGCCGTCGCCGACGGACAGGTTCCAGCGCAGCAGTTCGTCCACGGCCTTGCCCATGCGCTCCGGGTGCTCGCGCAGGTACCCGATGAGCTCGGGCTTCTGCAGCAGCGCCAGGACCGCGAGGGTCAGGAAGGCGGAGGTGGACACCGCGCCGGCCCCGAAGAGGGAGACGGCGACGGTGGCGAACATGTCGTCGGTCAGGTGCGCCGACTCCGGGTCCGCCTCCTTCAGCTCGGCGAACCGGCCGAGGAGCCCCGTACGCTCCTCGGCCGGCAGCGCCAGCTGCGCCTTCAGCTGCTCCTCGAAGTAGCCGACGTCCTTGTACCAGTTGAGCGCCGAGTCGGCGAACGGTTCGCGCGCGGTCATGAACGCGACGTCCAGCCCCGACATCAGCCGCCGCCGGTCCTCGAACGGCACCCCCAGCACCTGGCAGTGCACGGCCGCCGAGAAGGGGTCGGAGAACCCCGCCCGCAGGTCCGCCGGCCCGCCCTCGGCCACGAGCCCGTCGACGAGCTCGCCGGCCATCGCGCGCAGCCGGTCCCGCAGGCCCTTCTGGCGCGGGTTGAGCGCCTTCATGACCGCGTCGCGCAGTCCGGCGCTGTTGATGTTGCCCATGTTGTTGACGACCTCGGGCGGGATCGTCAGGGCGTACTGGCGGGGGACGCCGGCGTTCGCCGTGTCCTTGAGGCTGAAGCGCTCGTCCTCCAGCACCTGCGTGGCCAGCGCGTAACTGCTCACCAGCCAGGCCGGGTCCCCGGTGAGGGTCCGGACCCGGGCGACCGGCGCCTTCTCGCGCAGCCAGGTGCACTCCTCGGGGAGCACGTCACCGCGCCGCGAGAGCGGGAAGTCGAGGAGGGCGCCACCGGTCCGCCCGGTGCCCTCAAGCTGCTCGACGCCCATCGACGGTCCCTTCGGTGTGGTTCGGGTCGCTCCGCGCGAGGTCGGCCGACTCGGGCCTTACGACGGCATACGCCTGGTTCCTGGTCGCGCGCAGTCCCCCACCGCGCGCGAAGAGGACATCGGTCATCGGCATCTTGACGTGGTAGGCCGCCACCGAGGACGGCACGTCGAGAATGCTCGGGGTGTCCACGAAGAACGGCAGCTCGGCCGCGATGTAATCGAAACATGCCTGCAACTGCGCGTCGGTGATGGATTCACCTTCCGGCAACTTGGAGCCGACAAAATGCAGGGCCATTTCCTCGCAGCCCTTGCGGAATTCGTCGTCGGTCGCCAGGAAATGGAGCACGCGCCTGTGCAGAAGTTGGTAGACGGGGTTCGACTGGAACTCGGAAAGTGCCCTCACACGGATCTCGGCATGGGGACGGCCTGATTCCTCCACGCCCTTGAGGATCCGTCGCCGGACGGCCTTTATTTCCTTCGTCGCACGCTTCTCCGCGTGTTCCCGCGTGTAGCCGAACGCGGCGAACATCCGGTCGACGTGGAGGTCCGCGTAGACGAAGTCGACCTGCGCGAAGCGGGTCGTCGCCCATCGGGCGAGGCTCGTGATGCGCTCGGAGCTGAAGTAGCTGTTCCCGGGGCTCACTCCGATGAGCACATGGTCGCCGTCTTCCCAGATATGGCGGCAGGTACGAGTGAAGGGCAGAACTTCGAATGATGCGTCAGCTGTGATCGTCACCTGTGTGATCGCCCTTGTTGCCGCTTGTCCCTGGGGGCCCTGCGCTCCCGGTGTGGCGGCAATGTCGCTACGTTATGCCGTGGTCCCGAAGCGTGACAAGTGGAGGCCTGAATTGGTGGCTGGAATTATCGCTTCCGCGCTACGGAAGGGTAATTGAATTTCTATCTGCCGCTCGAACGGGACCCGGGGCGTGGGGGGCGTCGGCATGCCGCTACCCTGAGCCGGTCAACAAGCACCAAGAAGGGGTGGACCCAGTGGCGGACATCGAGAGCGCACGGACGACGTTCGGCAAGTTCGACGTGAACGGTGACGGCTTCGTGACGGCCGACGAGTTCCGTTCGGCGATGGCGGCGATGGGCGACCCGTTCGTCACCGGACCGGTCGCGGAGGCCGTGATCGCCTCCAAGGACGCGAACTCCGACGGCCTGCTGAGCTTCGACGAGTTCTGGGCCTCGCTGAACAAGTAAGCCCCGCACAGCCCCCGGGTCGGCGCGCCGGGCCGGGGGAGCACGTCAGGCCTGCGGCCCGGCCGTGCCCTCCACCTCGGCGAGGGCCTCCTCCAGCCAGCGCAGCCAGAAGGTCTCCAGACCGGTTCCCGCGTGGAGCACGACCCGCCGCAACCGGTCCTCCTCGGCGTCCCGGCCGGCCGGGAAGTCCTTCTCCTCGATGGACTCGTACACGGCCAACTGGGCCCGGTGCAGCTCCAGATGGCGCCGCAGCTCCGCGGCCAGGCCCTGCGGCCCGACCACCGCGGCCGCCCGGATCCGCAGCAGCAGGGGATCGCGCACCGGCTTCGGGTCCTGGCTCTGCGCGACCCACCGGGCCAGCTCCCCGCTCCCGGCGGGCAGCACCTCGTACTGCTTCTTCTGCCCCCGCACGGGCACCTCGCTGGGCAGCGCCCGGATCAGCCCGGCGTCCTCCAGCCGGCCGAGCTCCCGGTAGATCTGCTGGTGCGTCGCGGACCAGAAGTACCCGATCGACTTGTCGAACCGCCGGGTCAGCTCCAGCCCCGACGAGGGCTTCTCGAGCAGGGCGGTGAGGATGGCGTGCGGCAGCGACATGCGGCCATCCTAGGTTTGCGGGAGCTCCAGGACCGCGATCCCGGGTCGCCGCCGCTGCCGCTCCGGTGCACCCGGCGCCCCTGGCGGCGAACCTGTCTACCGCCAGGCGGCCAGCGCCTGCGGATCGCGGGGCCCGGGAGCATCCGCGGCAAGCAGGCCGTGCGCGCGCAGGACGGCCGTCACCGCCGGGGACCAGGCCGGGCGCAGGCCCGCCGAGGCGAGCAGCGAGGGGTCCGACAGGAGGGTCCCGGCCGGGCCGAAGCGGATGCCCGACGGGGTCAGGACCGCCGCGTCGTCGGCCCAGCGGACCGCCAGGTCCACATCGTGGGTGGCCATGACCACCGTCGTGCCGGAGGCCTGGAGCCCCGCGAGGACGGCCAGCAGCCGCTCCTGGCCGTCCGGGTCGAGGCCGGCCGTCGGCTCGTCCAGGATCAGCACGCGCGGCGCCATCGCCACCGCCCCCGCGATCGCCGCGCGCTTGCGCTGGCCGTAGGACAGCAGGTGGGTGGGGCGGTCCCGGAGCGCGGTGATGTCCAGGGCGGCCAGCGCCGCGTCCACCCGGGCGCGGACCTCCGGCGCGGGCAGCCCCAGGTTCATCGGGCCGAAGGACACGTCCTGTTCGACCGAGGCCGCGAAGAGCTGGTCGTCCGGGTCCTGCACCACCAGCTGGACGGACGTGCGCAGCCGGGTCAGGCCGGCGCGGCCGTACGAGACGTCCGCGCCGTCGAGCCGCAGCGCGCCCGTGCCGGGCCGCAGGCCCCCGCTCAGCAGGCGCATCAGCGTGGTCTTGCCGCTGCCGTTGCGGCCCAGCAGGACCAGCGCCCGGCCCGGCGCGATGGCGAAGTCCACGCTGGTCAGGACCGCCGGACCGTCCTCGTAGGCGTAGCCCGCGCCGGTCAGTTCCACCACCGGGTTCAGCGACGGGTTCACAGGTAGAGCCCCTTCAGGGTGAGGGTCAGGGTGGTCAGGCCCGCCAGCAGGGCGCCCGAGGCCGCGAGGAAGCGCCACGACAGGGCCGCCTCCGGTACGAGGACCCGCAGCGCGCCGTCGTAGCCGCGCCCGGCCAGCCCCGCCTGGAGCCTGGCCGCGCGGTCGAAGGCCCGTACGAAGGAGGTCGCGGCGAGCCCGGCCAGGGAGCGCCACACCGCCGCCCGGCCGGTGTGCCCGAGGCGGGCGGCCTGGGCCCGGCGGACCTGGGCCATGGAGTCGAGGAGCAGGAAGCCGATCCGGTACATGACCAGGGCCACGTCCACCACGGGGGCCGGCACCCCGGCCCGGACCAGCCGGGGGAGCACGTCGGAGACCGGCGTGGTGAAGGCGAACAGCAGCAGCCCGAGCGAGGCCGCCGAGGTCCGCAGGAGCAGTTCGGCGGCGTGCCGGGGGCCGTCGGGCGCCAGCGAGAGCGGCCCCGTCGGGCCGCCGACCGCGAAGAGCAGCGGCAGCGCCCCGGTGAAGCAGAAACCGAGGGGGATGCGGAAGGCCCGCCACAGCTGCCGCCCGGCCACCCCCGCCGGGCCGAGCAGTACGGCGAGGGTGGCGACGGCCACCAGCGGCCCGCCCGGCCAGGGCGGCAGGCACACGGCGGTGACCGTCAGCCCGATCCCGAGCAGGGCCTTCTCCAGCGGGTGCCGGCCGCGCCAGCGGCTGCTGTGCGCGGCCACGTCGATCGGCAGCACCCGCCTACGCCTCCGGGGCGGTGGCCGGAGCGGCGGCGGCAGCGGCGGCAGCGGGGGCGGCGGCCGCGCCCTGGCGGCGGCCCTTGCGGACACCGAAGTAGTACGCGAGCACGCCCGCGCCCAGCGCCGCCTGCAGGGCGAACAGCGCGGACTCGATCTCGCCCGAGGGGGGCTCGTAGAGCGGGGTGAACCAGGGCTCGTAGTCCGGCTTCAGCTCGGTGATCGCCGTCTCGGCCTGCGCGTCGGCGCCGGTGAAGGGCTCCTCCTTGTGGTCGCCCATCCCCAGCGCGACCGGGAGGACGGCCAGCGCCGCCACCAGGAGCAGCAGCAGGGCGTTGATCTTCGCGTTCTTGGACATGCCGCTCATCAGACCGCCGCCTTCTCTTCGCTGCGGGCGGACGTCAGCTTCGCGACACCCAGCCGGACCAGGTCCGACTTGCTCGCCTGCATCAGCAGCCGCATCACCAGGACGGTCAGCAGGCCCTCGCTCACGGCCAGCGGAATCTGCGTGACCGCGAAGATCCCGCCGAACTTCGCGAGCGCCCCGAGGAGTCCGGTGGCCGGGTCCGGGAAGGCCAGCGCGAGCTGCACGCTGGTGACGCAGTAGGTGACCAGGTCCGCGAAGAAGGCTCCGAAGAAGACGGTCACCATCAGCGGGAGGCCGAACTTCCGCAGCAGCCGGTAGACGGCGTAGCCCGCCCAGGGGCCCGCGACGGCCATCGAGAAGACGTTGGCGCCGAGGGTGGTGAGCCCGCCGTGGGCCAGCAGCAGGGCCTGGAAGAGCAGGGTGATCGTGCCGAGCACCGCCATGATCGGCGGCCGGAACAGGATCGCCCCGAGCCCCGTGCCGGTGGGGTGCGAGCAACTGCCCGTCACCGAGGGGATCTTCAGGGCGGACAGGACGAAAGTGAATGCTCCGGACGCGCCGAGCAGCAGCGTGCTCTCCGGGTTCGCCTTCACCTCGCGGGTGAGCGAGCGGACGCCGTGGACGACGAAGGGAGCGGACGCGGCGCCCCAGGCGACCGCGTGCAACGGGGGTAGGAACCCCTCGGCTATATGCATGAGTGGGGAGACCTCTCCAGCACCTCGTGGATGGACAACGCGCCCCGGCCGGTCTCCTGGCTCACGGGTTGCCGTCCTGGCTCCGCCTTCCCGGGCAGCACGGAACCTCCCGCGCAGCCCAGTGGCTTTCCCGCAGGAGTGGAGCCGGACTTCCCGATCACAGTGGCGAGGGCCGCACCGGTTTCACACCGGTTTCCCGAACACCAAGGCCCGCTGACCCTAGTCGGACGCGCGGACCGGTACCAACCCGCCCCGATCACACCCACGGGCGGCCGGATTCCGGTTGGCTGTCACTCCCCGTGTCCGTGCGGCTGCCGACTGCCTCAATGGCCTCGCGCGAAAAGGGAGTTCCGCCGGTCCGCGGCCGCCGGAGACCGGCTGCCCCGTGTCGCGCGCCGTTCCGCCCGTACGGCCTCGACGGCGACGGGCACCTCGGGCCGGCCGGCCCCGCGCTGCGCGGCGGTCCGCGCGGGCGGGCACCGGACGGGCACCGGACGGGTGCGGTCCGGTGGCGGCCGCGGCCGGCCGCGGCAAGGCTGGGCGGGTGGCCGACGACACCGATACCGCGAACGTCCCCGACTACTCCGGCCTGAGCGCCGTCTACGTCAACTGCACGCTCAAACGCTCGCCCGAGCCCAGCAACACCGAGGGCCTGATCGACAAGAGCCGCGCAGTGATGCACGCGGCGGGCGTCCGGACCTCGCTCATCCGGGCGGTCGACCACGACATCGCCACCGGCGTCTGGCCCGACATGACCGACCACGGCTGGGAGGGCGACCAGTGGCCGGTCCTCTACAGCCAGATCATGGACGCCGACATCCTCGTGCTGTGCGGCCCGATCTGGCTCGGGGACAACAGCTCGGTGATGAAGCAGGTCATCGAGCGGCTCTACGCCTGCTCCTCGATCCTCAACGAGCAGGGCCAGTACGCCTACTACGGGCGCGTCGGCGGAGCACTGATCACCGGCAACGAGGACGGCGTCAAACACTGCGCCATGAACATCCTGTACAGCCTCCAGCACCTGGGCTACGCGATCCCGCCGCAGGCCGACGCCGGCTGGATCGGCGAGGCCGGGCCCGGGCCCTCGTACCTGGACCCCGGTTCCGGCGGCCCCGAGAACGACTTCACCAACCGCAACACCGCCTTCATGAGCTGGAACCTGATGCACCTGGCGGCCCTGCTCAAGCGGTCCGGCGGGATGCCGGCGCACGGCAACCAGCGCTCCCTGTGGGACGCGGGCTGCCGCTTCGACTTCCCGAACCCCGAGCACAGATAGCGGGAGTGGATGGGCGGCGGGGTCGGGGGGGAATAAGAGACAGGAGGGGACCTTCCCGCACCGCCACACCCACAGCGCCGAGCCCACGCGGCCGGACGGCACCCGCCGCGCCCTGCGCATCGGCCTCGGCGGCCCCGTCGGCTCCGGCAAGACCGCCACCGTCGCCGCCCTGTGCCGGGCCCTGCGCGCCGAGCTGTCCATGGCCGTGGTCACCAACGACATCTACACCCGCGAGGACGCGGAGTTCCTGCTCCGCGAGGCGGTCCTGCCGCCCGAGCGGATCAGCGCCGTCGAGACCGGAGCCTGCCCGCACACCGCGATCCGCGACGACATCTCCGCCAACCTCGAGGCCGTGGAGGAGCTGGAAGAGGCCTTCCGGGAGAGCGGCCCGCTCGACCTGATCCTCGTGGAGTCCGGCGGCGACAACCTCACCGCCACCTTCTCCCGGGGCCTCGTTGACGCGCAGATCTTCGTCATCGACGTGGCCGGCGGCGACGACATCCCCCGCAAGGGCGGCCCCGGCGTCACCACCGCCGACCTCCTCGTCGTCAACAAGACCGACCTCGCCCCCCACGTCGGCTCCGACCTCGACCGGATGGCCCGCGACGCGGCCGAGCAGCGCGGCGAACTGCCCGTCACCTTCCAGTCCCTGCGCGGCGGGGACGGCGTGGCCCCGGTGGCGGCGTGGGTGCGCGAGCGGATCGCCGCCTGGACCGGCGCATGAGCCGTACGGGGGCCGGCGCGGCCCCCGCCGAAGCCCCGCCCCGGGCACCGGCGCCCGGCCCGGCGCACCAGGCGGGCCAGCCGGGCCAGGCGCACCGGGCGAGCCCGACCGGCCTGCGCGCCACCGCCCGGATCCGTGCCGTGGCCGACGGGCGCGGCTCCACCGCCCTGCCGCTGCTGGCCGGTGAGGGCCCGCTCGCCCTGCGCCGCACCCGGGGCGAGGGAGCCGAAGCCGGGGTCATGCTGGTCGGCGCCATGAGCGCGCCCCTCGGCGGCGACCACCTCACGGTCGAAGCCGAGGCCGGCCCCGGCGCCCGGCTCGTGCTGCGCTCGGCCGCGGCCACCCTGGCCCTGCCCGGCCGCCGCGGCGAGCCCGCGCGGTACGACGTACGGCTCGCGCTGGCGGACCGGGCGGCGGTGCGCTGGCTGCCGGAGCCGCTCGTCTGCGTGCGCGGAAGCGACCTGCGGGTGCGCACCCGCGCCGAACTCGCCCCCACCGCCCGCCTCCTGCTGCGCGAGGAGCAGGTCCTAGGCCGCACGGCGGAGCCCCCGGGCCTGCTGCGCAGCCGGCTCACCGTGACCCGGGCGGGGCGGCCGTTGCTGGACCAGGAGCTGGCGTGCGGACCCGGAGCGCCCGGAGGCTGGGACGGCCCGGCGGGGCTCGCGGGCCACCGGGCGGTCGGTCAGCTCCTCATCGTGGACCCGGAGTTCGCGGCGGCCCCGCCGCGGGCCCGGATGCTCGGGGAGTTCGCCTCGGCCGCACCGCTGGCCGGGCCCGCGGTGCTGGTCACGGCCCTGGCCCCGGACGCCCTGCGGCTGCGCGAACTCCTCGACGAGGCCTGCCGCGCCTACGGTTGGTGACGCTCCGGCCGGCCCCGGCCGGACCCGGGACGAACCAGGCACCGCTCAGCGGTACACCCATTTCCGGATATCGGGTTGGCAAAGAACCGGTCCCCGCTCTGTCGCCCGCTCCTGATCAGGCGAAAGTATCCCCCTGAACGCCGACGCATCCGACCGCAAGAACCACGCCGCCCACGGCGGCAGATGACGCAGGGGGAACAACCACGTGATACGCAACGCGGCGCTGGGGAGCGCCGCCACACTGATCACCGGCACGCTGGCGGCGAGCCTGCTGCTCGCCCCGTCCGCGTCGGCCTCCGAGGCCTTCCCGTCCGGCCGCGACCACGGGGTCGCCGAGGCGATCGGCACGCAGATCGCGGCCGCCCGCGCCGCGCGCACCGGGATCGACTGGAAGGACTGTCCGGCCGACTGGGGCTTCGCCCCGCCCATCCAGTGCGGCTACGTGAAGGTCCCGCTGGACTACACCAAGCCCTTCGGCAAGACGATCGACCTGGCGCTCGACCGCGCCGTCAGCACCGGCACCAAGGGCGAGCGCCAGGGCGCGCTCATCTACAACCCGGGCGGCCCCGGCGGCTCCGGCATGCGCTTCCCGCGCCGCGTCACCACCCAGAGCCCGCTGTGGGTCAACACGGCCAAGGCGTACGACTTCGTGGGCTTCGACCCGCGCGGCGTCGGCCACTCCGCGCCGATCTCCTGCATCGACCCGCAGGAGTACGTCAAGGCCCCCAAGGCCGACCCGGTCCCGGACAGCGAGGCCGACAAGCGCGCCCAGCGCAAGCTGGCGGCCGAGTACGCGGACGGCTGCAAGGAGCGCAGCGGCGAGATGCTGCCGTTCATGACCACGCCGAACATCGCGCGCGACCTGGACGTCATCCGTGCCGCGCTCGGCGAGCAGAAGCTGAACTTCCTCGGCGTCTCCTACGGCACCTACATCGGCGGGGTCTACGCGACCCTGTTCCCGAACCACGTGCGCCGCATGATCGTCGACAGCGTGGTCGACCCGGACCGCGACAACATCTGGTACGAGGCCAACCTCGGCCAGGACGTCGCCTTCCAGACCCGCTGGAACGACTGGCAGGACTGGGTCGCCAAGAACGACGCCTCCTTCCACCTCGGCACCACCCGCGCCCAGGTCGAAGCCCGCTACCAGACGCTGCGCGCCAAGGCCAAGGCCAACCCGCTCGGCGGGGTCGTCGGCCCGGCCGAGCTCATCGGCTTCTTCCAGGGCGCCCCGTACTACGACTCCTCCTGGGTGCCCGTCGCCCAGACCTGGGCCGCGTACGAGGCCGGCGACGAGCAGGCGCTGATCGACGCCATCGCCCCCGACATGAGCGACATCCAGGGCAACATCTCCTCGGAGAACGGCAACGCCGTCTACACCGCCGTCGAGTGCGCCGATGCCAAGTGGCCGACCAGCTGGTCCAAGTGGGACCGGGACAACAGCAAGCTGCACGCCAAGTACCCGTTCCTGACCTGGTCCAACGCGTGGATGAACCTGCCCTGCGCGACCTGGAAGTCCAAGCAGAGCAACCCGATCGAGGTCGGTGTCGGCCCGGGGCGCGGTCTGCCGCCGGTCCTGATCGTCCAGTCCGAGCGTGACGCGGCCACGCCGTACAAGGGCGGGGTCTCCCTGCACAAGCGCCTCGCCGGCTCGCGTCTGATCACCGAGGAGAACGCCGGTTCGCACGGTGTCACCAACCTGGTGAACCCCTGCATCAACACCCGGGTGGACACCTACCTGCTGACCGGCAAGGTCGACGCCAAGGACGTGAAGTGCGCTCCGCACGCCACCCCGGTGGCGCCCGCCCCGGCGGCCGCGAAGTCCCTCACCCAGGCTCCGGCCGACGCCCGGCGCGCGGCCGACGAGCTCCCGTCCGTCCGCTAGTGCCGTGACCGCGGTGCGCGGCTGCCGGCCGCGCACCGCGGACGTACGGGAGAAGGCTCAGCGCGTCCTGCGCCGGGCCTTCTTCCGTGCTTCCTCCGCCTCCGCCTTGACCTCGCCCGCGTACCGGTCGACGTACTCCTGGCCGGACAGCGCGAGGATCTCGTACATGATCTCGTCCGTGACGGCCCGCAGCACGGACCGCTCGCCCTCCATCCCCTCGTACCGGGAGAAGTCCAGCGGCCGCCCGAAGCGGATCGTGACCTGGCGGATGCTGGGGATCTTCTGGCCGGGGGGCTGGATCTCGAAGGTGCCGACCATCGCGCACGGCACGACGGGCACCTTGGCGCCCAGCGCCATCGCCGCCACCCCCACCTTCCCCTTGTACAGCCGCCCGTCGTGCGAGCGGGTGCCCTCCGGGTAGATGCCGAGCAGCTCGCCCTTGGCGAGCACCCCGAGCCCCTCGCGGAGCGCGGCCTGACCCGCGTCCTTGCCGGAGCGGTCCACGGGGATCTGCCCGGCGCTGCGGAAGAAGGCGGCCGTGAGCCGCCCCTTCACACCGGGCCCGGTGAAGTACTCGGCCTTGGCGAGGAAGGTGATGCGCCGCTTGAGGATCGCGGGCATCAGGAAATGGTCGGAGAAGGACAGGTGGTTTCCCGCGACGATCGCGGCGCCCTCCTCCGGGATGTTCTCCAGTCCTTCGATCCGGGGCCGGAACAGCAGCCGCAGCAGCGGCCCCAGGATCACGTGCTTGAGCAAGTGGTAGAACACCAGGCCGCTCCCGTCGACATCCCGTTGTCACGGACATCTTACGGACGGTCAGCCGTGGTGGGCGCCCCGCGTCACACGCTGCGCGAAGCCGCCATTCCCGCGGTCAGCAGCCCCAGCACGATCCAGCCGAACCACAGCCAGCCATTGCTGCCGAGGGCCACCGAGTATGTGGCGATCGCCACCAGAGCGGCGAAGGTCATCACTGCCATCGCCTTCACGGATCCGGTCATACCCCATGGTGGCGCGCGAAGGGGGTCCAGCGCTACTGGCCACGCGCCTGGAGCGAGGCGAGATACGCGTTGTACGCCGCCAGCTCCTGGTCCCCGCTGCGGTCCTCGGCCCGGTCGGAGCGCTTCGCGGCCCGCTGCTCGGAGTGGTACCACTGGTACACCAGGGCGATCAGGACCAGCACCGAGGGGATCTCGCTGAAGGCCCAGGCGATGCCGCCGCCCCACTGCTGGTCGAGCAGGGGGTCGATGCCGAGGGACGCCGGCGGGTTCGCGTACGTCTTGACCATGGGCTGGCTCGCCATCATCAGCGCGATGCCGAAGAAGGCGTGGAAGGGCATCCCGATGAAGAGCTCCAGCATGCGCATCACGTAGCCGGGGCGGTGCGGGCCGGGGTCCACGCCCATGATCGGCCAGAAGAAGAAGAGGCCGACGGCGAGGAAGTGCACCATCATCGCGATGTGTCCGGTCTTGGACTCCATCAGGAAGTCGAAGACCGGCGTGAAGTAGAGGCCGTACAGGCTCGCGATGAACAGCGGGATGGTGAACACCGGATGGGTGACCACCTTCATGTAGCGGCTGTGCAGCAGCATCAGCAGCAGCTCGCGCGGTCCCTTGTGGCCGCGGGCGGCCGGCGACAGCGCGCGCAGCGCCAGCGTCACGGGCGCGCCCAGCAGCAGGAGGATCGGGCTGAGCATGCTGATCACCATGTGCTGGACCATGTGCACGCTGAACATGACCATGCCGTAGTCGTTCAGCTTGGTGCACATCATCAGGGCCACGCTCAGCACGCCGAGGGTGAAGGCGACCGTCCGGCCGACCGGCCAGGAGTCCCCGCGCCGGCGCAGCCGCAGCACGCCCCACGCGTACAGGGCGAGACCCGTGAGCGAGCCGATCAGGAAGAAGGCGTCGAAGGAGAACTCCAGCCCGCGCCCGAGGGTGAAGGGCGGCAGGTCCATGTTCATGTCGTGCATGTCCATGGTGCCGTGCGCGAGGTAACTCAATCTCTTCACTCCCTTGACCCGTGGTGCCCCACCACAGTAGTGCCGCCCCCGGACGGGAAATCGTCCGGGGGCGGTCATTACGGGAGCGACACGTAGAAAGGGGGAAAGATCACAGGACGTTCTGCGCCTCGGCGTACCGCTCGGCCGGAACGGTCTTCAGCGTCTGCACCGCCTCGGCGAGCGGCACCATCTCGATGTCCGTGCCGCGCAGCGCCGTCAGCATCCCGAACTCGCCGCGGTGCGCCGCCTCGACCGCGTGCCAGCCGAAGCGGGTGGCGAGGACCCGGTCGTACGCGGTGGGGGTGCCGCCGCGCTGGACGTGGCCGAGGATGACCGGCCGGGCTTCCTTGCCGAGCCGGTCCTCCAGCTCGACGGCGAGCCGGTTGCCGATGCCGGCGAACCGCTCGTGGCCGTACATGTCGGTGCCGCCGGCCTCCAGGGCCATCGAGCTGCCCTCGGCGGGCTTGGCGCCCTCGGCGACGACGACGATCGCGAACCGCTTGCCCTGCGAGAACCGCTCGCCGACGATCTTCGTCAGCTCCTCGATGTCGAAGGGGCGCTCCGGTACGACGATCGCGTGCGCGCCCGCCGCCATGCCCGAGTGCAGGGCGATCCATCCGGTGTGGCGGCCCATGACCTCCACGACCATCACGCGCTGGTGGGACTCGGCGGTGGTCTTCAGCCGGTCCAGCGCCTCGGTGGCGACGCCGACGGCGGTGTCGAAGCCGAAGGTCACGTCGGTCGAGGCGATGTCGTTGTCGATCGTCTTCGGGACGCCGACGATCGGCAGGCCGCCCTGCGAGAGCAGGTTGGCGGCCTTCAGGGTGCCCTCGCCGCCGATCGGGATGATGGCGTCCAGACCGAGGTCCGCGACGTGGCCGCGGGCCCGCTCCACGCCGTCGCGCAGATGGGCGGGCTGGACCCGGGAGGATCCCAGAATCGTTCCGCCCCGGGCCAGGATGCCGCTCACGGCGTCCAGGTCGAGCTTGCGGTAGTCGCACTCCAGCAGGCCGCGCCAGCCGTCGTGGAAGCCGATGACCTCGTCCCCGTGGTCGACGACGGCGCGGTGTACGACGGAGCGGATGACGGCATTGAGGCCGGGGCAGTCGCCTCCGGAAGTGAGCACACCTATGCGCATGGCAGGAAGGACCTTTGCAACGTGGGGCCGACGACCGGACCACGTCGTCCGGTTGGAACTACCCTGCACCCTACAAGTCGATCCCCGGTGGACTGAACCATCCTCCACATGCTGGTCAGCTCAGTCGTACGAAAAGACGTCGGCCCGGATCCCCCTCGGGGAATCCGGGCCGGACGGCGGGTTGCCGGGAGGTTACGCGGGCTGCGTCGCGGCCGCGATCCGCTCGGCGCGCAGGGCCTCGTACCAGTGGTCGTCGATGGGCGGCAGCGCGTTCACGTCGAGCGCCAGCTTCAGCAGCAGGTCCGCGATCTGCGGGTTGCGCGCCATCACGGGACCGTGCATGTAGGTGCCGAACACCGTGTCGTTGTACGCGCCTTCGGTGCCGTCACCGGTGCCGTTGCCCCGGCCGAGCCGGGTGTGCGCGAACGCCTTCGCCGTCGGGCCGAGGTGCGTGACGCCCTGGTGGTTCTCGAACCCGGTCAGCTGCGGCAGGCCGAGCCGCGGGTCGATGTCCGCGAGGACGTCGCCGACGCACCGCTCGCCCTCGCCGCGCACGGTGACCACGTCCAGCAGGCCGAGGCCCTCCTGGCGCTGGCCGACGTCGTTGACGAACTCCTGCCCCAGGATCTGGTACCCGGCGCAGACGGAGAAGACGATCGCCCCGTTCGAGACGGCCCGCTCCAGGCCGCCGTCGCGCAGCAGCCGCTCCGCGGCCAGGCGCTGCGGCCGGTCCTCGCCGCCGCCGATCAGGTAGATGTCGCCCGAGGTGGGGATCGGCTGGTCGCTGCGCACGTCCACGCGCTGCACGTCCAGGCCGCGCCGGCGGGCCCGGCGCTCCACGACGAGGGCGTTGCCCTGGTCTCCGTACGTGCTGAGCAGGTCGGGGTAGACCCACACCAGACGCAGGCTGTTGTCGCTCATGCTCTTGTCCTTATGGGTACTAGTTGCCGACGCGGCGGCGCACGTCCTGGAAGGCGGTGTAGTTGGCGATCAGCTCGATCTGTCCGGGCGGCGCCAGCTGCACGGCCTCGTCGAGGGTCTCGCACACCCGGAAGTCCAGGCCCGCGACCTCGAGGCGGACCGCGAGGTCCAGCTTGCGGTCGCCGATCACGAAGATCGGGTGGCCGGCCAGGCGCGGGTAGTCCACGTCCCACAGCCAGGAGGTGTCGGTGCCGTCCGCGCCGCGCGCGTTCACCGACAGGATGACCGGGGTCGGCGGCGGGTCGATCAGCGAGAACGTCTCGAGCCAGCCCGCCGGGTTCTTCGCGAGCAGCAGGCGCAGTTCGCGGCCCTGGAAGCTGACCACGTCGTAGCGGCCGGCGACGGCCTGCACCTGGTACATCCGCTCGAGCGCGACCTGCGGCGGGACGCCGAAGACGGCGGCCACGGCGGCCGAGGTGGCGGCGTTCGCCTTGTTGGCGCGGCCCGGGAGCTGGAGGTTGATCGGCCAGGCGCTGCCGTGCGGGTCGAGCACGTGGTCGCCGGAGAGCACCCAACTGGGGGTGGGGCGGCGGAAACCGCACTCGCCGCAGTACCAGTCGTCGCCCGGACGCTGCATGACGCCACCGCAGGAGGGGCACGACCAGGCGTCGTCCTTCCACTCCTGGCCGGCCGCCACCCACACCACGTTCTGCGAGGACGAGGCGGCCCACACGATCAGCGGGTCGTCCGCGTTCGCGACGACGACCGCCTTCGAGCCCGACAGGCCCTCGCGCCACTTCTCCGCGAGCATGCGGGTCTCGGCGGCGCGGTCCAGCTGGTCGCGGGAGAGGTTGAGCAGGGCGATCACCTTGGGGGTGACGTCCCGGGCCACTCCGGCCAGGTACTTCTCGTCCACCTCGATGACGCCGTAGCGGGCGTCCGAGCCGCCCGCCAGGGCGGAGGTGATGCCCGCGGGCATGTTGGCGCCCAGGGCGTTGGAGACGACCGGACCGCTGGCCCGCAGGGCTTCCGCGATCAGCCGGGTCGTCGTGGTCTTGCCGTTCGTCGCCGAGACGAGGACGACGTCGAGATGCTGTGCCAGCGCGCCGAGAAGATCGGGGTCGAGCTTGAGCGCGACCTTGCCTCCGATCACCGATCCGCTTCCGCGTCCCGCGGCCCGCGACACCGCCGCCGCGGCCTTGCCCGCCGTCACGGCCAGCTTGGCCCGCGGCGAAAGCGGCTCTGTGTTGCCTGCCATCGTCCCTTGTCCTCCTTGCGTCGGTCGCCCCCAGCCTATCCAGTACCTGCCCGCGCCCCGACCGCGGCGCCCCCGGTCTGCCGAAGATCTCCTCATATAGTCGCCCGTCGTACCCTTACGGCCATGCGACAGCGCCCCATCCCCGGTACCTCCGGCATCGTCCGCACCATGAGCCTGCTGGGCGACCCGGTGCTCCATTCCGCTTGCGCGGAGGTCACCGAGTTCGGCCCGGCCCTCGACCGGCTCATCGAGGACATGTTCGCCACGATGTACGCCGCCCAGGGCGTCGGCCTCGCCGCGAACCAGATCGGCGTAGGACAGCGGGTGTTCGTCTACGACTGCCCCGACGACGAGGACGTCCGCCACGTCGGGCACATCGTCAACCCCCGTCTGGTCTCGGCCGACGGGGACGAGTTCCTGGGCCCGGAGGGCTGTCTGTCCCTGCCGGGGCTGGAGGCGGGAACGGCCCGCTTCGACCAGGCGGTGGTGGAAGGGGTCACCTCGGACGGCGCGGCCGTGCGGGTGTCCGGGACCGGGTTCTTCGCGCGGTGCCTGCAGCACGAGTGCGACCACCTCGCGGGGGCGGTGTACGCGGACCGCGTGACGGGGCTGCGGGCCCGTCGGCTGCGGCGGGCCATCCGCAAGACGGACTGGGGCGCGGCGGCGCTGCGCGCTTAGGCCGTCTCTCGCGGGCTCGGCCGACAAGATCCGAAAGAGACGGCCTAGAACCCCGGGCCGTCCGCGCGGTTGCCGGCCGTGGCCAGGCGGCCCCACAGCAGGTCGGTGAGGGCGCTGACGAGTTCGGCGCGCTCGCAGGGGCGCTCGCCGAGCCACCAGTCGCCCGCCGCGTGCATCATGCCGACGATGCCGTGGCCCCACACGCGGGCCAGGCGTTCGCCGCCGGGGCCGAGGTCCACGCGCTCGCCGATCACCTGCGCCAGCTCCTCGCCGAGGCGGCGCAGCAGCGGGGCCGAGTGCAGGCCGACGTCGAAGCCGCGCTCGGGGGCCTGGGAGTCCTCGGCCGGGTGCATGAGGAAGCGGTAGACCTGGGGCCGGGCCTCGATGGCGGCGAGATAGGTGTCGAGGGTGGCCTCCACCCGGCTGCGCCGCTCGGCGGGGGCGTCGAGCGCGGCGCGCAGCGAGTCGAGCAGCGCGTCGGTGTGCCGGACGGCGAGCGCCTGGTAGAGGCCCGCCTTGTCCCCGAAGTGCCGGTAGAGGATCGGCTTGGTGATGCCGGCTTCCGCCGCGATGGCGTTCATGGACGCCTTGGGGCCGTCCCTGAGGACGACCCGGTCGGCCGCCTCCAGCAGCTCGCGCCGCCGGCGCTCGGCCGCTCCCGGCTCGCCCGTCTGCTGTGTGGTCTCCATGACGTGTCTCACTCCCCGCCCTTGCGATGTCCTGACGCCCACGCAACGTAACACTCCGCACACCCTGGCGATCTCATCGGAGGCCCGCATCGGCGCTGCTTGACAGTGCTTACCGGCCGGTAACAGACTGTGTCGCTGTTCGGGTTACCAGCAGTAACCATCTGCACGAAAGCTGGAGGGGACATGGCGGAGTTCACCATGGAGCTGAACGACGACCAGAAGCAGGTACAGGACTGGATCCACGGCTTCGCCGCCGACGTGATCCGTCCCGCCGCCGCGGAATGGGACGAGCGCGAAGAGACTCCGTGGCCCGTCATCCAGGAGGCCGCCAAGGTCGGGATCTACTCGCTCGACTTCTACGCGCAGCAGTTCTTCGACCCCACCGGCCTCGGCATCCCGATGGCCATGGAGGAGCTGTTCTGGGGCGACGCGGGCATCGCGCTGTCCATCGTGGGCACCGGGCTGGCCGCCATCGGCGTGGTCGCCAACGGCACCGAGGAGCAGATCGGCACCTGGATCCCGCAGATGTACGGCACGCCCGACGACGTGAAGCTCGCAGCCTTCTGCTCCTCCGAGCCCGACGCCGGCTCCGACGTCGGGGCCATGCGCACCCGCGCCGTCTACGACCAGGCCAAGGACGAGTGGGTGCTGGGCGGCACCAAGACCTGGGCGACGAACGGCGGCATCGCCAACGTCCACATCGTCGTGGCCGTCGTCGACCCCGAGCTCGGCACCAAGGGCCACGCCTCCTTCATCGTGCCGCCGAACACCCCGGGCCTCTCCCAGGGCCAGAAGTTCAAGAAGCACGGCATCCGCGCCTCGCACACCGCCGAGGTGGTCCTGGAGGACGTGCGCGTGCCCGGGTCCTGCCTGCTCGGCGGCAAGGAGAAGCTCGACGAGCGGCTCGCGCGGGCCCACGAGCGGGCGAAGGCGGGCGGCGGGGAGAGGGTGAAGAACGCGGCCATGGCCACCTTCGAGGCCTCCCGCCCGGCCGTCGGCGCCATGGCGGTCGGCACGGCGCGCGCGGCGTACGAGGTGGCGCTGGACTACGCGAAGACCCGTACGCAGTTCGGCCGGCCGATCATCGACAACCAGGGCGTCGCCTTCCAGCTCGCCGACATGCGGACCTCCATCGACGCGGCCCGGCTGCTGGTGTGGCGGGCCTCGTGGATGGCGGTCGCGGGCAAGCCCTTCACCTCGGCGGAGGGCTCGATGTCCAAGCTCTTCGCGAGCGAGACCGCCAAGAAGGTCACCGCCCAGGCGGTGCAGATCCTCGGCGGCAACGGCTTCACCCGCGAGTACCCGGTGGAGCGCATGCACCGCGACAGCGCGATCTACACGATCTTCGAGGGCACCAGCGAGATCCAGCGCCTGGTGATCGCCAGAACGCTCTCGGGCATGCCGATCCGCTAGCGGATCGCCGGAGCGCCGCTCGAGGGACCCGGGTCGCGCCACGGCGGCCCGGAGCCCCCGCGTGCGCCCGGCCGGGGCCCTCAGGGGCGCAGGAGCGCGTCCAGGGCGCGGCCGAAGAGGACCCGGGCCGCCGCCGCGACCAAGGGGTCGAAGAGGCGTCCCAGGCCGCGCACGCGCAGTTCCTCGCGCCACTCGACCTCGCAGCCGCCGGCGGGCGAGGGGCGGATCTCGATCTCCGCCCGGCCCGTGACGGCGCGGCCGTGCTTCACCAGCCTGACCAGCCCCTTCGAGGCGCCGCTCGGGGGCTGCCAGACGGTGACTTCCATCGGGTCGTCGAAGGTGATCCTGCCCACGCCCGTGCGCGCCGTGAAGCGCGTTCCGACGCGCGTGGGAGGCTCCGTTTCGATCACCGTCCGGGTGAGCGGGACCTCCGCGCCGTGGCGTTCCCAGTCGGTCAGCCTCAGCCACGCCCGCTCGGGTGCGAGGCGGGTTCGGCGAATGATCCGGATAGCGGGCATGAGCGCATGGTAAGCGGGCATACACACCCTGAACTGGGCGGCGAATATGCCTTCCGCCCGGGGGTGGCGATCAGCAATACTCACCGCCACCGTGGATCGCGGATTCGACCGGGTGACCACCGGCCCTCCCGCCCCACTCTGCGAGGAGGTGCGCCATGTGCTCCCACCAGCCCCCCTGCCCGACCGCCGAAAGCGCCGACCACGACGCCGCCCGCACCGTGGCCTTCCACCCCGAACAAGGCTGGAACCTGCTGTGCAACGGCGCCGTCGTATTCGACGACACCGGTGAACTGCTCCCCGACGGCCGCACGGTGGAACCCCGCCGCCCGGCCCTGGTCTGAGCGAGGAGGCAGCATGCGCCAGCAGCTGATCCGCAAGCCCGTTCCCAAGCCCGCGCCCCGAGACCTGGATCTGCGCACACCGTCGGGCAGACCCCTCCCGTACTGACGGGAGCCCAAGATTGGCGGTTACGGCGGGGTCCACCGGAGGTTTCCTCAGCCGGTGGACGCCGCCGCACCACTCAGGAAGGCGTTCTCGTACGCCTCGTCGCCGATCGCCGCCCTGGCCTGGCTCTCGCCCTTGTCGCGAAGCGCCGTCAGCGAGGGTGAGCCCATCTGCGGCCGTCCCACCGTGCGCCACCAGGCGTGCCCGGTGCCCAGCAGGCGCGCCGCCAGTTCGCCGTCGCCCAGGCCCGCCACCGCCGCCGCCAGCAGGTCGAGGCCGAGCGCGATCCCGAAGCGGTCGCCCAGCAGCCGTTTGCCCGACAGCATCGCCCGCGCGTGCCGGGCCGCCTCCCCGTGGTGGCCGAGCCCGAAGGCCGCGACGGCCAGGATGTAGTCCGCGTAGGCCCGCATCCAGCGCTCGCCCAGCTCCTCGCACGCCTCCCGCAGTCCCCGCGCCTCCCGCTCGGCCTCCTCGAAGCGCCCGAGGTCGCACAGGGCGTAGCCGGTGGCCAGCCGGCACAGCAGCCATCCCGGGCCGTGCGGCCGGCCGCCGTGGCCCCCGCGGGCCCGGGGGCCGGCGAGCGCGAGCGCCCGTACGGGATCGCCCGGCATCAGGAGCGACACCGCGTGCAGGTACGCCGCGCGCAGCTCCGGCTCCGGATCGGCCAGTGCGGCCGCGGCGCCGGTGCACCGCTCGCCGAGCTCCTCGGCGGCCTCCAGGTCGCCCTGGAGCAGCGCGGTGAGCCCGAGCGCCCACAGGGCCTGGGCGTGCGCCGCACCCGCCTGCGGGGCGCCGAGCAGGGCCCGTTCCAGGAAGGCCCGGCCCTCGTGGACGTGTCCGCACGAGAACCAGAAGAACCACAGCGCGCCGGCCGCCTCCAGGGCCGCCGTGGGGTCCGAGCCGAGCAGGTGCTCCAGGGCGGTACGCAGCTGCGCGTGCTCGGCGGTCATCCTGCGGTACCACTCCACCTGGCCGGGTCCCATCCAGCCCCGGTCGGCGGCGTTCGAGAGGGCGGCGTACCAGTGGGCGTGCCGGTCCGCGAGGACCCGTACCTCCCCGAGCTCCGCCAGCCAGTCCTGGCCGTATTCGCGGATGGTGTCCAGCAGCCGGTAGCGGGGGCCCGTGCCCCGCTCCTGGGTGCAGCGGACGACCGACTTCGCGACCAGGCCCGCGAGCACCCCTTCCACCCGCGCCGCGGGCAGCGGGCCGCCCGAGCACACCGCGCGGGCGGCGGCGGCATCGAAGTCCCCCGTGAACACCGACAGCCGGGCCCACAGCAGCCGTTCGAGCGGCTCGCACAGCTCGTGGCTCCAGCCGATCGCGGTCCGCATGGTCTGGTGCCGGGGGAGCCGCGCGGCGGCGGTGTCGCGGAGCAGGTCGAAGCTGACGTCGAGCCGCTGCGCCATCTGCTCCACGGTCCACAGCCGCATCCGGGCCCCGGCCAGTTCGAGGGCGAGCGGGATGCCGTCCAGGCGGCGGCAGACCTCGGTGGCCACGGCCAGCCGGTCCGGGTCGGTGAAGGCGGCCTCGGCGTACGGGGTGGCGGCCAGCGCGCGGGCCCGGAAGAGGGTGAGGGCGTCGCTGTCGGGCCCCTCGCACGGCAGCGGGCTGACCTCGACCACGTTCTCGCCGGGGCAGCCGAGCGGTTCGCGGGAGGTGACCAGGACCGTCAACCCGGGCGCGGACTGCAGCAGTTCGCCCACGAGGTGGCGGCAGGCGGCCACCAGGTGCTCGCAGGTGTCGAGGACGAGCAGCAGCGTCTTGTCGGCCATCCAGGCGCACAGCTCCTCGTCCAGGGGGCGCCGGGACTGGGTGGCGAGGCCGACGGCGTGCGCGACGGTGGCGGTGAGCAACTCGGCGTCGCGCAGCGGGGAGAGAGGCACCCACCAGACTCCGTCGGGCCGGGACTGGGGCGGAGCCGCGGCGGCGCGCTGGGCCAGCCTGGACTTGCCGACGCCGCCGACGCCCGTGAGGGTCACGAGCCTGCGCTCGCGCAGCATCTCGTACAGGAGGGCGAGTTCACGCTCGCGTCCCACGAAGCTCGCCGTCTCCGGCGGCAGGTTTCCCGGCACGGCGCCAGAGTCTGGTCCAGGGGCGCCGCCCGCGGAATCTGCCTGATTGTTGTTGACCGAGTACTCACCGAACACGCATGTATTGTGCGTGATCTTCTTTCGGTGCAGTGCCGTTCGGGTCAGATCGAAGGAACGGGTTCCGCTCGCCGGGTCCGGTTCCCGATCCGGATCGGGACCCGGCGGAGGGTGGTTCAGGAGGCGAGCACGACCCGCCGCTCGGCGGAGAAGGCCCCCCAGTTGCCGTCGGGCAGCCGCGCCCGGAGCTTGACCGCCCACACCGTGCCGGGCGGCTCGGCGACCGTGAGGCGGTGCTCCGCCCGGCCGGCCGGGACCGCCCCCGCGCCGAACTGGATCACGGTGGTGGGGCGGCCGTTGACGTAGAGCTCGTACTCGCTGGTCTCCCGGCCCGTCGGCGGGGCGGTCCAGGCGAGGGTGACCGCGCCCGGAGAGGCCGTCGCGGTGAACTCGGCGGGAGCGGTGTTCGGGCGCTGCCCGGGCCCGGCCGGGGTCGTCACGTCCACCGCGGGGCCGTCGGGGGAGGAGTGGTCCGCGCCGTCGCGGGCCCGGACGGTGAAGGTGTAGACGGTGTCGGGCTGGAGGCCCTCCAGGGTGGTCCCGGTGCTGCCCGGGCCGGCCGTGTGGATGCGGGCTTCGCCCTGGTAGACGTCGTAGGCGGTGACCCCGGAGTCGTCGGTGGCCGGGCCCCAGGTCAGTTCGGCGGAGGTGGGCCCGAGCGCGCGGCCGGCCGTGGCGGTCGGGGCCGTCGGAGGCAGCCGGTCCTCGGCCCGGGCGGCGGGGGTGGTGGCCGAGGCGGCCGTGCTCGCGGCGGAGGTGTTCCCGGCGGTGTCGCGGGCCTTGACCGTGAACTCGTAGGCGGTCTGCGGGGCGAGGCCGGTGATGTCCACCATCGTCTTGTCGGCGGGGAGTTCACGGACCAGGCGGTCCGCCTGGAAGACGAGGAACGACGACACCTTCTCGGCGGGCGCGGGCGAGGTCCACATGACGTGGACCGAAGTGGCGCTGCCCGCCTGGGCGGTGAGCCCGGCCGGGGCGGACGGCGGCGTGGTGTCGGCCGAGGAGCACCCCGTGAGGAAGGCCGTCGCGAGGGCCAGGGACAGGGCGAGCGCGAGCGCCGACCGCCCGGCCGACGGCCGCGGGAGGCGGCGTACGGGGTGTGGCGCGGGGCTTGGTGCGGGGTCGTGCACGGCGGCGCCCTCTTCTTCCGGCTCCTCGGAAAGGTCTAGACATATATGGCACGCCGTGGGGCGGCCGGGCAAGACCCGCGCGACCCTTCTCGTCGATGTGACCGGATTCGTGCTCTTCTGTTCCCGTCTGGCATTATTGCGATCTCTTTGCAATAAGAAGGAAGTGCACGACATGACCGCCCGGACCGTACGGGGAATGGCCAGGGTGGCCGCGGCCGCCGCACTCATCACTTCGGTGGCGGCCTGCTCCGCCCCCTCCGGGGGAGCGGCGGCGGGATCCGGGGGCGCCGACCCCGTCGTCGTCGGCATGGCCAACGAGCCGGAGACCCTCAGCCCGCTTCTGGGCTACGGCAAGGACGGCAACTCGAAGATCTTCGACGGGCTGCTGACCCACGACGCCGACATGAAGCTGCGGCCCGCCCTGGCCGAGGCCCTGCCCGACGTCTCCCCGGACGGCCTCACCTACACCTACCGGCTCCGCCGGGGAGTGAAGTTCAGCGACGGAGCGCCCTTCGGCGCCAAGGACGTCCTCTTCACCTACCGGACGATCCTGGACCCGAAGACGAACAACGCGTCCAAGTCCGAGCTCGACGCGATCGCGTCCGTCGAGGCGCCGGGAGACGACACCGTCGTCTTCACCTTGAAGTACCCCTACGCCCCCTTCGCCGAGCGGACCGTCCTGCCCGTGGCCCCCGAGCACATCGCGGGCAAGCAGGACGTCAACAGCGGCGGCTTCACCACCGCGCCCGTCGGGACCGGACCGTACGTGCTCACGGCCTGGTCCAAGGGCGAGAAGCTCGCCTTCAAGGCCAACCCGTCCTACTGGGGCGGCGAGCCCGCGGTGAAGAAGTTCACCATGGCCGTCGTCAAGGACGACGACGTACGCGCCACCCGGCTGCGCTCCGGCGAACTGGACGGGGCGATCCTGCCGCCGAACCTGGCCAAGGGCGCGTCGGCGGACGGGGCGCGCAAGACCCACACCGCCAAGACCTTCGACTACCGCAACGTGACCATGCCGACCGGCAACGCCGTCACCGGCGACACGGCCGTGCGCCGGGCCCTCGACATCGCCGTGGACCGCGGCGCCATGGTCGACAAGCTCCTGGACGGCGCGGGCAAGGCCGCCTACGGCCCCGTCCCGACCGACAGCCCGTGGTTCACGCCGGGCACGGAGCGCGCACACGACCTCGCCCGGGCCCGGAAGATCCTCGACGGGGCGGGCTGGGTCCCCGGCCCCGACGGCGTCCGCGCCAAGGACGGCGTCCGCGCCGCCTTCCCGCTCTGGTACACCTCCGGCGACAAGATCCGCCAGGAGCACGCGCTGGCCTTCGCCTCCGACGCCAAGAAGGCCGGCATCCAGGTCACGACCGAGTCCGGCAGCTGGGAGGTCATCGAGCCCCGGATGAAGACCGACGCCGTCCTCGCCGGCGGCGGCTCCCCGGCCGACCCCGACTTCGACCAGTACCTGACGCTGAGCTCCTCGCTCGCGGGCGACGGGTTCAACAACATGGCCCGCTACGACAACCCGGTCGTCGACCGGGCGCTCCTCGACGGCCGCAGGAGCGGCGACCCGGCCGCGCGCAAGGCCGCGTACGACACGGTCCAGCGCGAGCTCGCCCTGAACCCGGGCTACGTCTACCTCACCCACATCGACCACGTGTACGTCATGGCCGACCGGTGGGACGGGCCCTCCACCCAGATCGAGCCGCACGACCACGGCCTCGGCTCCGGCCCCTGGTGGAACATCGAGAGCTGGAAGCCGAAGCAGAAGTGAGCCCGGCCAAGTGACCAGCCGCTCCCTACGCCTCCCCTGGGGGCCGATGGCGCGCATGGCGGGACGGCGGACCCTGTTCGCCGGCCCCGTCCTGCTCGTCGTCACCTTCGGGGTCTTCGCCGTCGCCGCGCTGTCCCCCTTCGACCCCGTCAAGGCGTACGCCGGCACCGCCGGGCTCACCGCGTCCCAGGCCGAACTCGACCAGCTGCGGGCCAACCTCGGCGCGGGCCCGCCCTTGGTCCAGCGCTGGTGGGAGTGGCTCACCTCGGCGCTGACCGGCGACCTCGGCACCTCCGCCGTCATGCGCCAGCCCGTCTCCGACGTCATCGCGCAGCGGCTCGGCTGGTCGGCCCTGCTCGCGCTCTGCGCCTTCGCCGTCGCCGTGCTGCTGGGCACCGGGCTCGGCGTCCTGGCCGCGCGCAGGCAGGGCGGGCCCCTGGACCGGGCCGTCTCCGCGCTCGCGTACACCCTGGAGGCGGCGCCGGCCTTCTGGCTGGGCCTGCTCGCCATCTGGTTCTTCTCGGTGCGGCTGGGGGTCCTGCCGTCCGGCGGCCTCACCGACGCGGGCAGCGACGTCGTCACCGCCGGTCAGGTGGCCCGCCACCTCGTGCTCCCCGCGCTGGTCCTCGGCCTCTCCCAACTGCCGTGGTTCTTCCTGTACGTCAGGCAGGGCGTCGCCGACGCGCTGGAGGAGGATCCCGTACGGGGAGCCCGCGCGCGGGGCCTGGGCGAGCGGCGGGTGCTGCTCGGCCACGGGCTGCGCTCCGGGATGCTCCCGATGCTGACGCTGATCGGCTCGCGGGTGCCCGAGCTGATCACCGGCGCGCTGCTCGTGGAGACCGTCTTCAGCTGGCCGGGCATCGCGGCGGCCACCGTGCAGGCGGCGACCTCCGTGGACTTCCCGCTGCTGGCGGCGCTGACGGTCCTGGCGACGGCGGCGGTGCTGGCCGGGAACCTGCTGTCCGACCTGCTGTACGGACTGGCGGACCCGAGGGTGGGCTTCGATGGCTGAGGTGACCTGGCGGTCGCACGGCCGCGACCGGCGCTCCACGCGCACCGTGCGGGCACGGACCTCCACGGTGCTCGTCGTGCTGATCGCGCTGGCGGTGCTGCTGGTGCCGCCGCTCGTCCAACTCGACGAGCAGGCGGTCGACCTGTCGGCAAAGCTCCTGCCGCCCTCCTGGGCCCACCCCTTCGGCACCGACGACGTGGGCCGCGACCTGCTGCTGCGCTGCGTGTACGGGCTGCGGGTCTCGCTGCTGGTCGGGCTGGTGGCGGCGCTGGTCGCCACCGTGCTCGGCACGGCGGTCGGCGCCGCCGCCGGGGCGCTCGGCGGCTGGACGGACCGGCTCGTCATGCGGGTGGTGGACGCCCTGTCCTCGATCCCGCACCTGCTGCTCGGCATCTTCATCGTGGCGATGTTCCGGCCGGGGGTGTGGCCCGTGGTCGTCTCCGTGGCCCTGACCCACTGGCTGTCCACGGCCCGCATCGTCCGCGCGGAGGTCCTCTCGCTGCGCTCCCGGCCCTTCGTGGACGCGGCCGTCGCCGGCGGCGCGTCCCGGTGGCGGGTCACCGTACGCCACCTCGTGCCCGGGGTGCTCCCGCAGGCCGGGCTCGCCGCCGTGCTGATGATCCCGCACGCCATGTGGCACGAGTCGGCCCTGTCCTTCCTGGGCCTCGGCCTGCCCGCCCACCAGGCGAGCCTGGGCAACCTCGTCCAGACGGCCCGCGGCTCGCTGCTCGCCGGCGACTGGTGGCCCACGCTCTTCCCCGGGCTCTTCCTGATCGTCCCGACCCTGGCGATCGCCGGCCTGGCGGGCGCCTGGCGCGAGCGCCTGAACCCCCGCCGCCGCTCGGAGCTGACCCTGTGAAGCACCAGCCCCCGCCGTCGCCCGTGAGGATGACCGGGCCCGTGCTCACCGTGGACCGGCTCTCCGTCCGCTTCCGCATGCGCGGCGGCCGCCACGTCGAGGCCGTCACCGACGCCTCCTTCACCCTGGCTCCCGGCGAGTGCCTCGCCCTCGTCGGCGAGAGCGGCTGCGGCAAGTCCGTCCTGGCCTCCGCCCTCCTCGGCCTGCTCCCCGGCAACGCCGAGACGGCGGGCTCGGCCAGGCTCGCCGACGGCCTCGACCTGCTCGCCCTCGACGAGCGGACCCTCTCCCGGACCGTCCGGGGCCGCCGGGTCGCGCTGGTCCCGCAGAGCCCGGCCGCGCACCTCACCCCGGTACGCACCGTCCGCTCCCACCTGGAGGAGACCGTGCGCGAACTGACGGGCACCGCCAAGGCGGGGCTCCGGTCGGCGGCGGAGGCCGCCGCCGACCGGGCCGCCTTCCCGGCCAGCCACCTCGACCGCCACCCCCACGAGCTCTCCGGCGGCCTCGCCCAGCGCGCGGCGACCGCGCTCGCGCTGATCGGCGAGGCGCCCCTGCTGCTCGCCGACGAACCGACCACCGGCCTCGACCGGGACCTCGTGCACCGCACCGTCGACGAGCTCAAGGCCCACACCGGGGCCGCCGACCGGGCGCTGCTGATGATCACGCACGATCTCGCGGCGGCCCACCGCATCGCCGACACCGTGGCGGTCATGTACGCCGGGCGCATCGTGGAGACCGCCGCCGCCGGGCCGTTCTTCGGCGGTCCCGGCCCGCGCCACCCCTACGCGCGCGGACTGCTGGACGCCCTGCCCGAGCGCGCCTTCACCCCCGTCCCCGGCGCCCCCCCCGCGCTCGGCCCGCTCCCCCCCGGCCGCGCCTCCGCCGCCCGCCGCCCCCGCGCCGCCCTCCCGCGCCGGCCGGGACCTCTCCCAGGCCCCGCGGGCCGCCCGGGTCCTTGCGTTTCTTCTCATCTCTACCCGCCTACTAGCCAGTCTCGTTACATCCCGAAGGCAAGCGAGCGCAGAGATCAACGACGAGTAGATCGTGGGGAGCGTCAGATGTGTAGAAGGGACAGGGGGCGGTGCGCGGGGTCAGCCGAGCAGGGAGCGGCCGATGATCTCCTTCATGATCTCGGTCGTCCCGCCGTAGATGGTCTGGATGCGGCCGTCGACGAAGGCCCGCGCGACGCGGTACTCGGTCATGTATCCGTATCCGCCGTGCAGTTGCAGGCAGCGGTCGGCGACCCGCTTCTGCAGTTCGGTGGCCCACCACTTCGCCATCGAGGCGTGGACGTGGTCCAGCTCCCCGTTGGAGTGGTCGGTGATGCAGCGGTCCAGGAAGGTGCGGGTGACCGCGCACTCGGTGGCCATCTCCGCGATCTCGAACCGGATGTGCTGGAGCTTGGAGAGCGGCCGCCCGAAGGCCTCGCGCTCCTTCACGTACTGCGTGGTGATCTCCAGCAGGTACTCGGCGGCGGCGATGCCGGCCATGGCGATGCCCATCCGCTCCTGCGCGAGATTGGTCATCAGGTGGACGAAGGCGCCGTTCAGCTCACCGAGCAGGTTCTCCTTGGGGACGCGCACGTCGTTGAAGAACAGCTCGGCGGTGTCCTGCGCCTTCTGGCCGATCTTGTCGAGGTTGCGGCCGCGCTCGAAGCCCTCGGTGCCGCGCTCCACGACCAGCAGCGACATGCCGTGCGCCCCGCCCTCGGGGGTGGTCTTCGCGACCACGACCACCAGGTCGGCGAGGATGCCGTTGGAGATGAAGGTCTTGGAGCCGTTGAGCACCCAGTGGTCGCCCGCGTCCTCGGCGGTGGTCCGGATCCCCTGGAGGTCGGAGCCCGCGCCCGGCTCGGTCATCGCGATGGCCGTGATGATCTCGCCGGAGCAGAAGCCGGGCAGCCAGCGGCGCTTCTGCTCCTCGGTGGCCAGCGAGGTCAGGTACGGCCCGATGATGTCGTTGTGCAGGCCGATCGCGAGTCCGGCGGCGCCCGCCCGGGTGAATTCCTCGGCGATCACCGCCGCGTACCGGAAGTCGGTGTTCCCGCCGCCCCCGTACTCCTCCGGGACGGCCAGGCCGAGCAGCCCCTGGCGGCCGGCGGCACGCCAGGCCTCGCGGCTGACGACGCCGTCCTTCTCCCACTGCTCGTAGTGCGGCAGCACCTCCTTGGCGAGGAAGGTGCGGACGGTCTCGCGGAACGTCTCGTGATCGGCGTCGAAGATGCGGCGTTGCATCGGGGCTCCCTAGGGGTGTCTTGCCTGCTCGCTAAGAGGTGTTCCGTAATTCCGTTACGATCGCCAAGTTCCGCAAGGGATAGGGCGAGAAGACGCCCTGTGGGAGTCAACCGCATCGTGTCTGTCCCCGGCTTGCCGGTACGGATCACGCGGCAGCACAGCGTCTGAGCTGTGCCTCTGCTCCCCGAATGCCGGACCAGCGCCCCGAGCGACCCCGGATGAGCCGCCCCCGGGCGACCACGCCGGACAGACCAGGAACCGCCCCGGCTGCAATCCGTCATCCCCACGGGGATAACGGATCAAGTCTTAGAGCCAGTTCTCGACGGTTGCGATCGACTGGGCGGGCTCGGGGCCGACGGGCGTGACGTTGAGCATGGTCACCCCGGCGGCCCGAAGGCCTCGACGCACTCGCGCACGTAACCCTCCGGCCCGCACAGCGTGGTGAGCTCGCACGGTACGGCGGCGTCAGCCAGCCGTCGGCGATCTCCGCCGTCATCCGCACGTTGGCCGGCCCCAGCGAGGCCACGTAGACGGGGATGTCCGCGCGGACCGGCCGGGTCAGCATCCGCAGCGCCTTGCCGTGCCGGCCGATCGGCTTGTCGTACGGCTTCCCGTGCCAGCCCTCGACCGCCTGCGGGCCCGAGGCTCCGAGGCCGAGCAGCGCCCGGCCGCCGGACATCGCGTCCAGGCCCGCCGCCGTCTGGGCGATGAGCGCGGGCGTGCGCGAGTAGACGTTGAGGATGGCCGAGCCGATCTTCATCCGCTCCGTGCGGGCAGCCAGGTACCCCATGATCGTCGGGGAGTCGAAGCCCCAGGCCTCGGCGACCCACACGGCGTCGAGCCCGGCCGTCTCCAGCTCCGCGGCCGCGTCGGCGGCCCGGCGCGGGTCCCCAGGGGGTACCTCCCAGCGGTAGCTGGGGGAGTGGTCCAGCATCATGGAGAGCTCCATCAGCCCTCCTTCCCGAGCAGCGCCGGCACGTCCCAGTCCGCCGCCACCGACTCCGTGTGCGCGCCCGGCAGTGCGGGGCCGCCCACGGCGCCGGCCGGGGTCGCGGAGAAGCGCGGCGCGGGCGCGGGCTGGGTGATTCCGGCGGCCTCGACGAAGGTGCCCCGAGCCGCGAGGTGCGGGTGGTGCGGGGCCTCGCGGAGCGAGAGCACGGGCGCCACGCAGGCGTCGGTGCCCTCGAAGACGGCCGTCCACTCCTCGCGGGTACGGGACTTGAAGCGCGCGGCGACGGCGCCCCGCAGCTCGCCCCAGCGGGCGAGGTCCTTGCGGGCGGGGGCCTGGTCCTTGATGCCGAGGAGCTCCACGAAGGTGTCGTAGAACTGCTGCTCCAGCGCGCCGACGGCCATGTGGCCGCCGTCGGAGGTCTCGTAGGTGCCGTAGAAGGGGCAGCCGCCGTCGAGGAGGTTGGCCCCGCGCCGGTCCTGCCAGCCGCCGGCCGCGAGCATGCCGTGGATCATGGCGGTGAGGTGGGCGGTGCCGTCGACGATGGCCGCGTCCACCACCTGGCCGGTGCCACCGGGGGTGCGGGCGTACTGGAGGGCGGCGAGGACGCCGATGACGAGGTAGAGGGAGCCGCCGGCGTAGTCGCCGACCAGGTTGGCGGGGACCGCCGGGGGCTCGCCCGGGTTGCCGATCATGCCGAGGGCGCCGGTGACGGCGATGTACGCGATGTCGTGCCCGGCGGTGTGGGCGAGCGGGCCGTCCTGGCCCCAGCCGGTCATCCGTCCGTAGACGAGCTTCGGATTGCGGGCGTGGCAGTCGGCCGGGCCGACGCCGAGCCGCTCGGCGACCCCGGGGCGGAACCCCTCGATGAGGACGTCGGCGCGCAGGGCGAGGTCCAGCACGCGGGCGGGACCGTCGGCGGACTTCAGGTCGACGAGGACGGAGCGCTTGTTCCGGTTGGTGATGTCGTAGGTCGGGTTCACCGCGAGCCCGCCACCGCCGGGCCGGTCCACGCGCACGACGTCTGCCCCCAGGTCGGCGAGGAGCATGGCGGCGAAGGGGCCCGGCCCGATGCCCGCCAGCTCGACGACGCGCACGCCCGCGAGCGGGCCGCCGCCGCTCCGGCTGCCTCCTCCGCTGCCTCCTCCGCTGCCTTCTCCGGTGCCTTCTCCGCTGCCTTCTCCGCTGCCGGACGCGTTCCCTGTCCCTGCCATCGAGCCCCCAGGATCCCGTGGCACCACTGCGGCCACTGTGTGACACAACTGATGTAACACCAGTGATGCTAGGAACCTGTTCCACTCAGCACAAGAGCAAGCGCTTAGCCGGTTGGCCCGATCCGGGCCGCGATCCGCGCGTCGAGTTCCTTCAGGTGCCGCTTGAGCGCGACCGTCCGGTAGCTCTCCTCCACCCACTCGCACAGCACCTCGGCGGAGGGCGCCCCCTTCTCCCCCAGCGGCACCGAGACCCAACCGGCCCTCCCCAGTCCGTACCCGGTCGGCTCGGCCCCGGGCGCGGTCATGGCGTGGCCGTGCAGCGCCTCGTCCTTGAGCTTCACGGAGATCCCGGGCGGCCGCGGGCCGTCCGCGTTGCCCAGGAAGACGAAGATCTTCTTGTTGACCTTCACCACGCAGTCCTCAGGGCCCCACGGGAACTCCTCCCCGGCCTCCGGCAGCCCCCGGGCGAACTCCCGGACCGCCTCCCACTTGCGCACCGCACCCTTCATGGAATCCTCCGTCCGCCGCGGTCGCGTCCGCACCCGCGGACGGTCCGCCCTCACGCTAACGCGGGGCGCGCGGGGACGTCGGGCACGCGGGTCGCGAGTCCGCGGCGGTCGCACAAGCGAACAGCTAAACCCATGTGATCAACGGACTTGCCGCTCTGTAGGCTGTGCACGCTTTCCGCCCTGATCAAGGGCGCACAGACATTTGGGGGGGCTCGGTGTCATATCGCCGACTCGTAGCATCCGCGACCATTCTCGCGGCAGGCATTTCTCTCATACCAGGCATGGCGCAGGCCGACCCGGCCGCAGCCGGCAAGCACGGTGTCTCCGTGCCCGACGTGGACCCGAAGGAGGCCGCGGCGGAGGACTTCAAGACCTTCAAGAGCCCGGCCGACCGCTCGGTCCGCAAGACCACCGAGCCCGCCGGGGGCAAGGCCGCCGCGCGGTCCGCGGCCGAGGACTCGGATCTCGTCGTCGCCCTCGCCGCCTACACCGAGTCGGCGCACTCGATATCCCTGGACACCACGATCTCCGGCGCGACCGGGGCCTGGCTCACCGTGGACATCGACTGGGGTGACGGCACCACGAGCCAGGAGGGCACCTACGGCGGCGCGACGATCACCACCCCGCACAACTACGAGGACCTCGGCACCTACACCGTCAAGGTCACCGTGACGGACACCGCCGCGGGCACCTCGGCCGGCAACACGGTCGAGGTCGCCACCCTGGGCTCGGAGTTCACCCCGTACGGCCCCACCCGCCTGCTGGACACCCGCGACGGCACGGGCGCCGCGAAGGGCAAGGTCGCCCCGTACGCCTCGGCGCACCTCAAGATCGCCGGCAACGGCAAGATACCGGCGGGCGTCACCTCGGTCGTCCTCAACCTGACCGTCACGAACGCCACCAGCGCCGGCCACGTCACGGCGTTCCCCTCCGGCGCGGAAAAGCCGATCACCTCGAACGTCAACTTCGTCCCCGGCCAGACGGTGCCGAACCTGGCGATCGTGCCCGTGGGCGCCGACGGCTACGTCGATCTGTACAACGGCGGCTGGGAGTCGATCGACCTGATCGCCGACGTCACCGGCTACTTCACCAAGGCCGCCTCCAGCGGCTACACCCCCATCGACCCGGTCCGCTTCGCCGACACCCGCTCGGGCCTCGGCACCGCCAAGGGCCAGGTCGCCGGGCAGAGTTCGTTCGGCCTCCAGATCGGCGGCAGCCGCGGAGTGCCGGCGGGCGTCACCGCGGTGGCGCTCAACGTGACCGTCACGGGTCCCCGGGAAGCCGGCCACCTGACCGCGTACCCGAGCGGCCAGCCGGCGCCCGGCGCCTCCAACCTGAACTTCACCGCGGGCCAGACCGTCGCCAACTCGGTGATCGTCCCCGTCGGCGCGGACGGCAAGATCAACATCCGCAACGGCGCGTGGGCCGGGACCGATGTCGTCGTCGACGTCGTCGGCCACTACAGCCCGGCGGGCGAGGGCGCCTACATGCGCCTCAAGCCGAAGCGCGTGTTCGACACCCGCGACCCCCAGGGCGGCGTCTACGGACCGCTGTGGGGCCGCGACTACATCTGGGTGGACTTCTCCTCGAAGTACCCCGACGACTCGGGCTACGTGCTGAACGCCACGACCACCAACACCATGGGCCCCGGCTTCCTCGCGGTCGCGCCGGACCCGAACGCCCGCTGGATGTACGACGGCGGATCGGCTTCCTGGCCCGTCGCGCCCACCACGTCCACCCTCAACTTCACCGCGGGCAAGACCGTCCCGAACATGGTGCAGGCGAGCACGGGCAACAACGGCATCGTCGACTTCTGGAACCAGTCCGACGACGACATCGACCTGATCGTCGACATGTTCGGCTACTACGACAAGAACTGAACCGGCCGCCGGACGGGCGGTGTGACCGGCGCCCCGGGGGCGGCCCTCCGGGCCGCCCCCGGGGCGCCGTCCGTCGCACGGCGGTCACACGCTAGCCTCAGCCACCGACACGAGCGGGGAGGAACCGTGATGGGCGAAGAGGTTCAGCGGACCGGCAGGGCCGCGGGGCATGAACGGACGTACGACCTCGTGCTCTTCGGCGCGACGGGGTTCGTGGGGGCGCTGACCGCCGAGTACCTCGCCGCGCACGCCCCCGCGGGCTGCCGGTGGGCCCTCGCCGGCCGGAGCCTGCCGAAGCTGGAGCGGCTGCGCGAGCGCCTGACCGCCATCAACCCGGCCTGCACGGACCTCCCGCTGCTCGTCGCGGACGCCGAGGACGCCGGGTCGCAGCACGAACTGGCCGCCTCCACCAGGGTGTTGGCCACCACCGTGGGACCGTACGTCTGGTACGGGGCCGGGCTGGTCGCCGCCTGCGCCGCCTCGGGCACCGACTACGTCGACCTCACCGGCGAGCCCGAATTCGTGGACCGGATGTACGTCGAACACGACGCCCGGGCCCGCGAGACGGGTGCCCGCATCGTCCACGCCTGCGGCTTCGACTCGATCCCGGCAGACCTCGGCGCGTACTTCACGGTCGGTCAGCTGCCGGCCGGGGTGCCGCTGACCGTGGACGGGTTCCTGCGCTCCAACGCCCTCTTCTCCGGCGGCACCCTGACCACGCTGCTCACCGCGATGGGCCGCGGCCCGCAGAACCTGGCCGCCGCCCGCGCCCGCCGGCTGCACGAACCCCGGCTGCCCGGCCGGCGCGTGCGGGGGCCCGTGGGCGCGCCGCGCTTCAGCCGGGAGACCGGCGCGTGGGCGCTGCCCCTGCCCACGCTGGACCCCCAGGTCGTGGCCCGGTCGGCGGCCGCGCTGGAGCGCTACGGCCCGGACTTCCGCTACCGGCACTACGCCTCCGTACGCCACCTGCCCGTCGCGGTGGGCGGTACGGCGGCGGTCGGCGGGGTGGCCGCGCTGGCCCAGGTCCCGCCGGTGCGCCGGTGGCTCGCGGGCCGCTGGGAGCCGGGCCGGGGCCCGGACGCGGAGCGGCGGGCGCGCAGCTGGTTCACCGTGCGGTTCGTGGGCGAGGGCGGCGGCCGCCGGGTCTTCACCGAGGTCTCGGGCGGCGACCCCGGGTACGGGGAGACCGCGAAGATGCTGGCGGAGTCGGCGCTCTGCCTGGCCTACGACGCCCTGCCCGAGGTCTCCGGGCAGCTGACGACCGCCGTGGCGATGGGCGACGCCCTGCTGGACCGGCTCCAGAAGGCGGGGATCCGCTTCCGGGTGGCGGCCCGCGACTGACGGCCGCGGGCGGCCCACCGGCCGGCCGGCGGCTCGGCCGGCGGTTGCTCGGCCGGCGGTTGCTCAGCCGGCGGTTGCTCAGCCGGCGGTTGCTTCGCGCAGGGCGCGCCGGCACAGGGAGTCGGCGTGCCGGGTGGTCTCCGGGATGCGGAAGCGGGGGCTCAGGGCGAGGGCGTGCGCGCAGGCGTTGTCCAGCGAGACGCGGTGCCCGACGGAGACGTACACGGGCTTGATCCCGTCCTGCGTGCGCAGCGCCCGCCCGACCTCGTCGCCGTCGGCCGCGCGCAGCGGGGCGGCGTCACCGCGCCGGGCGCCCGGTTCCCCGTAGGTGAAGGTGAACGGGTTCTTCGCGATGCCGATGGCGGGCAGCCCGGTGACCACGCCGAGGTGGCAGGCGAGGCCGAAGCGGCGCGGGTGGGCGAGGCCGTAGCCGTCGCAGACGACGAGGCCGGGCGTGACGCTCAGCGCGTCCAGCGCGGCCAGCACGGTCGGCAGCTCGCGGAAGGCGAGCAGCCCGGGCACGTAGGGGAAGCTGACCCGCCCGACGGAGGTCGCCTCCTCCACCACCCGCAGGGTGGCCGCGTCCAGCACGACGGCCGCGGCGGCGACGAGGTCGCGCTCGTCGTCGTAGGCCACGTCCACCCCGGCGATCAGCCCTTCACCGGGCGGGGGGCCGGTCTCGGTCAGGATGACGCGGCCGCGCAGTTCGTCTTGTATCGCCTTGGCCTCGGCCTCGTCGGCGGGGATCTTCGCACTCGTCATAGTGGTGCGAGAGTAGCCTGGCGATCATGTTCGTCATGGAGCTCACCTACACCGCGCCCGTCGAAGCCGTCGAAGAGGAGATGGACGCGCACATCGCCTGGCTGGACGGCTACTACGCCGCCGGGATCTTCCTCGCCTCGGGCCGCAAGGTCCCGCGCGACGGCGGCGTCATCCTGGCCGGCGGGGTCTCCCGCGCCGAGATCGAGAAGATCGCCTCCGAGGACCCGTTCACCGTGGCGGGCGTCTGCGCCTACCGCATCACCGAGTTCCTCGCGACGAAGACGTCGGCGGACCTGTCGACGGTGCGGGAGAACCCGGTCGTCTAGAACCTGGTCGTTTAGAACCCGGTCGTCCAGGTGGATCCGGCCGGGCCCGAACCACGGGCGGGCGCCACCCCGGACGGAGTAGCGCACGAAGAGCTCCGGACCCCCCTTGGGCCTGTGGAGTGAGCGGAAACCAGCCGTCCTGTGCGCCCTCCTGAGCGCTCGGAGCTGCCCGGGAATCCCTGACATCCCTGCTCTGGCGTCACTCTGTGCGATCACACAGATGTTTTCCGGCCACTCGGTGACACAGCTCACTCCTTCTCGTGTGCACGGATCGGCCGGATCCCGCGTCTATCCCGTTGCCGGGCACCACCCCATGGCCCGGCGAGAGATCCGCCGCAAGGGAGCGAGCCTTGATCACTGTCATCGAGCAGGCCGTGCAGGCCCGACTGGTCGCCACCGCGCCGAAGGTCGACACCGTCCCGGTCACGTTCTGCTACGACCGGTCGGATCCCTTCGCCGTCCGGATGGCCTTCCCCGCGCCCGCCACCCTGGAGGGCGTCGAGGTCTCGTGGACCTTCTCGCGAGAGCTGCTGGAAGCCGGGCTGGACCGCCCGGCGGGCTACGGCGACGTGCGCGTGCGCCCGTACGACGCCGACCGGACCACCGTCGAGTTCCACGCCCCCGAGGGCGTCGCCATCGTGCTGATGGTCACGGCCGATCTGCACCGCTTCCTGGAGCGGGCCTCGACCGTCGTGCCCCCGGGCCTGGAGCACCTGTACCTCGACATGGACCAGAGCCTGGCCGAGCTGATGCGCGACTCCTGCTGAGCGGAGCGGGCGACCGCGCCTCCCCTGGGCCGTCTCTTACGGATCTTGCCTGACCCGCAAGATCCGTAAGAGACGGCCTAATTCGTTTGCGGGCGCCCCCGCCCGACCGTAGCTTCGTAGACGCCCCATCCCCGCCGAAACGGAGCAGGACATTGCTCGTCTGAGGTCCGAGACACCGATCCCCGTCACCACCGCCGCCCCCGTCGTCACGGTGGCCGCCGACGGTCCGGTCCGCTGTCTCACCACGTTGCACGCACCATTCACGCAACCTGGAGGCCTCCATGAGTCCTGCCCCCTCTTTCATCACGTGTTCCGCGCTGTCCTTCGACTGGCCCGACGGAACCCCCGTCTTCGACGGTTTCCACCTGGCCGTCGGCCCCGGCCGCACCGGCCTGATCGGCCTCAACGGCTGCGGGAAGTCCACCCTCCTCAAGCTCATCGCGGGTGAACTGACGCCCTCGGAGGGACAGTTGGCCGTAGCCGGCACGATCGGCTACCTCCCGCAGTCCGTCACCTTCGACACCGCCCTGCGCGTGGACGAGGCCCTCGGCGTGCACACCGCCCGGGCCGCCCTGCTCGCCATCGAGGCCGGCGAGGCGACCGAGGCCAACTTCGCGGCCGTCGGCGACGACTGGGACGTGGAGGAACGGGCCCTGGCCACGCTCGACCAGCTCGGTCTGGCCCGGATCGGCCTGGACCGCAGCGTCGGAGAACTGTCCGGCGGGGAGTGCGTCCTGCTGCGCCTGGCCGCCCTGCTGCTGGCCCGGCCGGACGTCCTGCTGCTCGACGAGCCGACCAACAACCTCGACCTGCGGGCCCGGCGCCGGCTGTACGCGGCCGTGGAGTCCTGGACCGGGCTGCTGGTCCTGGTCAGCCACGACCGGGAGCTGCTGGAGCGGGTCGACCAGATCGCCGATCTGCGCGACGGCGAAGTCCGCTGGTACGGCGGCAACTTCACGCAGTACGAGGCGCTGCTCGCGGCCGAGCAGGAGGCGGCGACACGGATGGTCCGGGTCGCGCAGGCCGACGTACAGCGCCAGAAGCGGGAACTGGCCGACTCGCAGGTCACGTTGGCGCGGCGCAAGCGGTACGGCCAGAAGATGAACGACACCAAGCGCGAGCCGAAGATCGTCATGGGCGCCCGCAAGCGAGCGGCGCAGGAGTCGGCCGGCAAGCAGCGCATCATGCACACCGAGAAGCTGGCGCAGGCCAAGGAACGCCTCGACCAGGCGGCCCTGGCGGTACGGGAGGACGCCGAGATCCGGATCGAACTCCCCGCGACCCGGGTGCCGCCCGGCCGCCGCGTGCTCACCCTGAGCGAGCTGCGCCCGGCCCACGGAGCTCCGGTGGCGGGCGAGTGGGAGCTGCGCGGTCCGGAGCGGATCGCCCTGGTGGGCGGCAACGGCTCCGGCAAGACGACGCTGCTCCGGACGATCGCGGGGGAACTGGCCCCGGAGTCGGGCGAATCGGTGGCGCACGTGCCGGTGCGGTACCTGCCGCAGCGCCTCGACGTGCTGGACGACGACCGCTCGGTCGTGGAGAACGTGGCGCGGTTCGCGCCGCACGCCACGGACAACCTGATCCGGGCGCGCCTCGCGCACTTCCTGTTCCGGGGCGCGCGCGCGGACCGGCCGGCCGGCACCCTGTCGGGCGGCGAGCGGTTCCGGGCGGCGCTGGCGGCGCTGCTGCTGGCGGAGCCCGCTCCCCAGCTGCTCATGCTGGACGAGCCGACGAACAACCTGGACCTGGGATCCGTACGCCAGTTGACGGAAGCGCTGGATTCGTACGAGGGGGCGCTCGTGGTGGCGAGCCACGACGTGCCGTTCCTGGAGTCGATCGGCGTCACGCGGTGGCTGCTGCTCGACGGCGGGCTGCGCCCGACCACGGCCGAGGAGGTCCGTGCTTCCCTGTGGCCGGCGTGAGCCGGTGCGGAGCTAGCGCGGCAGCGGCAGCGGCAGCGGCAGCGGCAGCGGCAGTAAGGCCCAGGACTTGGTGCCGCCCATGGGGGTGAGGACCGGGGTGAGCCCCCAGTCCCCGCCGCACGAGCCGATGACCGCCGAGAGCAGCCACATCCCCCGGCTGCGCCGGATCCGGCACTCCTCGCTCGCCTCGGGCGAGGAGTGCGCCGGGTGCTGGTCGTAGACGACGATGCGCAACGCGTCGAACTGCCAGCGGACTTTGAGCATCATCTCCTTGTCGGGCGTGAACCGATAGGCGCAGGCCACGAGTTCGGAGGCGGCGAGGGCCGCGGTATCGCAGAGGTCGGACAGCCCGTGCCGGGCCAGGAGGGTCCGGATGGCGCCGCGCGCGCTGCCCGCGCAGTAGGCGCCGCCCGGCAGGCCTATGGAGTAGCTCAGCTTGTCCGCCTCGGGCGGGGCCTGCCGCAACTCGTGGACCAACCGCAGGCCACGGAGAGTGCCCGTCATCGTGCTGCTCCAAGGTTCTGGGTGCGTGTCGTGTGGTCGTACAAGACCTCGAGGTCGCCCCGTGTGAGACTTGCATTACCGACCGTAGCGCAACGCGGTGCACAGTGCTACTACTTGTACGACGACTTGCCGTTTTCTCAGGGCATTTCCGGACTCGTGAGGGCAACCCGCCTACCCCCGGCCGGAGGAGAGGGGATCCGTGCCACCCAGGAGTACGCCGACCGCGCGACAGCAGCGCCTGGGCTCCGAGCTGCGCAAACTCCGCGAGCAGTCGGGCACGACCGTCCAACAGGCCGCGGCGCTCCTCGGGGTGGACCGGACCCGGATCCCGAACATCGAATCCGGCCGGATCGGCATCAGCGCCGAGCGCGTCCGCACCCTCGCCTTCAACTACGACTGCCCCGACACGGGGCTCGTGGACCTGCTCGCCTCGATGGCGCGGGAGCGCGACAAGGGGTGGTGGGAGCAGCACCGGGGAATGCTCCCGCCCGCGCTGCTGGACATCTGCGAACTCGAGCACCACTCCGTCGAGTTGCACACCGCCGTGACCACCCACATACCCGGGCTGCTGCAGACCGAGGCGCACGCCCGGGCCGTGTTCGACACCGCTGACCCGCCGCTGCCCGAGCCGGACCTGCAGGCGCGCCTCGCCCTGCGGATGCACCGCCAGCAGGTGTTCGCGCGCGACGCGCCCCCGCTGTACGAGGTGGTCGTCCACGAGGCGGCGCTGCGGATGCAGTTCGGCGGACCCAAGGTGGCGCGGGCCCAGCTCGAACACGTACTGGAGCAGTCGGAGCGGGCCCGCGCGACGGTGCGCGTGATTCCGTTCACCGCCGGCGGCTTCCCCGGCGCCGGCCAGTCCTTCACCTACGCGGCCGCCGAGATCAGCGAGCTGGACACCGTGCAGCTCGACAGCTCGCACGGCTCGATGTTGCTGGATTCGCAGATGAAGCTGCTCCGCTACCGCGGACTGCTGGAGCGGCTCCGCTCGCTGGCGCTGCCGGCCGCCGAGTCCCGCGATTTCGTCCGCGCGATCGCACAGACCCTCTGACCGGCTGACCGGCTGACTGACCACCTGACCGGATCCGACGAGAAGACGAGAGAACGACATGGGCACCACGACCACACCCGCGGCCGCACCCGCGACCACGACGGCCGCCGCGGCGGCGACGGACATCGCCTGGGACGAGGCCTTCTGCAGCGAAGGCGCGAACTGTTTCCGGTTCGGGCGCGACGCCGAGGACCGGGCCTATATCGGCACCACCGGGTCCGCCGCGTTCGTGACGGACTCGATCGACGCCCTCCGCGCACTCGTCTCTGCCGTCAAGGCAGGCGCCGCGGACCACCTTCTGGCGTGAGTTTTACTCATCCGGGCCGCTCCCGACCCCCCTCAAACTGCATAGATAACCGGATGTAACCGGACACAAGCCTGTGTGGGGCTTGGCTGGTCTTGATGTCGGGCTTAACCTACGACTCCGTAGGCTACGGAACCGTAGGTAATTCGCTTTGCACTCAGGAGTACCCGTGACGATCACCTCTCCCCACCTCGGCAGCTCGGAGGCGTGGACCGACGCCAAGCTGCTGTTCGCGCTGGAAGAGGTGGTCGAGCAGGAGCTCAACCGCCATCTGAAGGTCACCAAGGACTGGATGCCCCACGAGTACGTCCCGTGGAGCGACGGCCGGAACTTCCCCGGCTTCTTCGAGGACGGCGAGGCCTGGGACCCGGAGCAGTCCAAGGTCACCGAAATCGGCAAGATCGCGCTCGTCGTGAACCTGCTGACCGAGGACAACCTCCCCAGCTACCACCACGAGATCGCCTCGCTTTTCGGCCGCAACGGCGCCTGGGGCACCTGGGTGCACCGCTGGACCGCCGAGGAGGGCCGCCACGGCATCGTGATGCGCGACTACCTGCTGGCCTCGCGCGCCGTGGACCCGGACAAGCTGGAAGCATTCCGGATGCAGCACATGTCGGAGGGCTTCGAGTCCGACAACCGCCACTCGATGCTCCACTCCGTGGCGTACGTGGCCTTCCAGGAGCTCGCGACCCGCATCTCGCACCGCAACACCGGCCACCAGTCCGGTGACCCGGTCTGTGACCGCATGCTGGCCCGCATCGCGCAGGACGAGAACCTGCACATGATCTTCTACCGCAACCTGCTGGGCGCGGCCTTCGAGATCGCCCCCGACCTGACGATGAAGGCCGTACGGGACGTCGTGGTCGACTTCCGGATGCCCGGACACGGCATGCCCGGCTTCGAGCGGATGGCCGCGCAGATGGCGATCGGCGGGGTCTACAACCTGCGGATCCACCACGACGACGTGCTGAGCCCCGTGATCCGCTTCCTGAAGATCATGGACATCGACGGTCTCGGCCCCGAGGGCCAGAAGGCCCAGGAGGAGCTCGGGCTCTTCATGAACGGCCTGGACTCCGAGGCCAGCAAGTTCGACGAGCGCCTGGCCGCCCGCGCGGCGCGCATCGCGGCCCGCAAAGCCTGACCGGCCTCCGCCCGCCCGTCTGCACGCACGCACGCACGCAGCGGCGGGTGACGACGATCACGACGATTCCCCTGGCAGAGCCTCGCTCTGCCAGGGTTTTCGCGTCTTCGCCGCCGTACGGCTCCGGGTACGGATACGGGTGCTGGGGTACGGGTCAGGGACGGCGGGAGCGCATGGCCTGCCGTTCGGCTTCGGACAGGCCGCCCCAGACGCCGAAGCGCTCGTCGTTGGCCAGGGCGTACTCCAGGCAGGCCGTCCGGCCCTCACAGGCACCGCACAGCCGCTTCGCGTCGCGCAGCGAGGAGCCGGGCTCCGGGAAGAAGAAGCCCGGGCCCGTCTGGGCGCAGAGGGCGAGCTCGTACCAGGCGGGGGCCCCCGCGGTGGCGGGGGCTGCGGTGGCGGTGGTGTTCATCGACATGCCGCAGAGCCTCTCGAGCCCCGATGGACGTCCGATCAACGCCTGATCAACACGCCTGATCAACACGCATTGGCAACACGCCTGATCGACACGCGCCCCGCCCCGCGGTCCGGCCAAAGAGTGAACGACCGTACGTTCGATGGGTTCGGTACGATGGGGGCATGGCAGACGGACGTGTGGAGCGCGGAAACCAAACGCGGCGGACGGTCCTGGAGCGGACGATGAGCATCGCCTCGGTGGACGGCCTGGAGGGCCTGTCCCTGGGGAAGATCGCCACGGACCTGGGGCTGAGCAAGAGCGGCGTGTTCGCCCTCTTCGGCTCCAAGGAAGACCTGCAGCTCGCCACCGTGCACGCCGCCCGGGCCGTCTTCGTCGACGAGGTCGTACGGCCCGTGCGGGACGAGCCCGCGGGGCTCGCCAAGGTGTGGCGGCTGTGCGAGAGCTGGATCGACTACTCCGGGCGCCGGGTCTTCCCGGGCGGCTGCTTCTTCTACTCCGTCGCCGCCGAGTTCGACTCGCGCCCCGGGCCCGTCCACGACGAGGTCGCCAAGATCCGCGGCGACTGGACGCGCCATCTGGAGCGGCTCCTGGAGGAGGCCCGGGTGGCGGGCGGGTTCCGCGAGCCGGTCGACTCCGCGGACGTGGAGCAGCTCGCCTTCGAGATCATGGCGATGATGGAGCTGGCCAACGCCCACTCCGTGCTGCACGGGAGCACCGTGGACTACGGGCGGGCCGCCCGCGGCATCCTCGCCCGGCTGCGCGCGGCGACGGCCGCCCCGGAGGAACTCCCGGAGCGGCCGCCCGTGCTCGCTTTCGCCGCCGCCGACTTCTCGGCGGCCGACGCCCCCGTCGTCAGGCTCCCCGCGTAGGCGGCCGCCGCATCGTCCAGCCGGCGGCCGCCGCGCCCAGCGCGGCGAGCGCGGTGAGCAGGAAGACCCCCCGCCAGTGCTCACCGGTACCGGCGCCCGCACCCGTACCGGTGAGCAGGGCGGCCGTGGCGGCGATGCCGAGTGCGCCGCCCAGCTGCCGGGCCGTCATCAGCAGGCCGGTGCCGGCCGCGAAGCGCTGCGGCGGCAGTCCGGCCGAGGCCACCGTCGAGAGCGCGGTCACCACGACTCCGATGCCGAGGCCGCCGAGCAGTCCGGCCGGCAGGAAGATCTGGGCGTACGAGGTCGAGTCCGCGGCCCAGCCCCACAGCAGCAGGGCGTTGGCGGCGAAGATCAGCGATCCCACGGTGACGGCCGCCCATTGGAGCCGTGCGGGGACCCGGCGTCCCACGACGAGCGCGCCGGCCATGGCGAGGATCGCGCCCGGCGTGACGCCGAAGCCGGCTTGCAGGACCGAGTAGTCCCAGCGGTCGATGAGGTAGGACGGGCCGGTCAGCAGCCACGCGTACATGGCGGCGCCGAAGAGCAGGGCGCCGATGTTGGCGCGGGCGAAGAGCCGGTCGCGCCACAGGTCCCGGTCGACGGCCGGGGCGGGATGGCTGCGCGAGCGGCGCAGGGCCAGGGCGCCCGACAGGGCTCCGCCGATGACGAGGACGAGTACCTTCGGGTCGGTCCAGCCCCATTCGGCGCCCTGGGAGAGCCCGGCGACGACCGCGCCGATCCCGACGGCGAGGGCGACCGTACCGACGGGGTCCGGGAGCCGGCGGCCGGTGCGCGCCTCCTTGGGGACCACGCGGACCGCGGCGAGGCAGACCGCGAGGCCGAGGGGGACGTTGATCAGGAAGATCGCGCGCCAGTCCCACCATTCGACGAGCAGCCCGCCGACGCTGGGGCCGACGGCGGCGGCGAGGCCGCCCGCGGCCGACCACGCGCCGAGGGCCGCGGCCCGCCGGGCGGGCGGGGTGTGGGCGAGTACGAGGCCCAGCGCCGCCGGGATCATCCCCGCGGCGGCGGCTCCCTGGAGGGCGCGGGCCAGGATCAGCAGGTCGGCGGTGGGGGCCGCGCTGGCGGCGAGCGAGGTGAGGGTGAAGGCGAAGGTGGATCCGATGAACAGGGTGCGCCGGCCGAGGGTGTCGGCGAGGCGGCCGGCCGCGGCGAGCAGGGCGGCGAACAGTACGGCGTAGGCGCTGACGACCCAGGTCAGACGGGCCAGCGACACCTCGGGGAAAGCCCGTCCGAGGTCGGGGAAGGCGACGTTGACGACGGTGGCGTCGAGGAACGCGAGGAAGGTGACGGCGCTGGCGAGCCCGAGCATCCGCCCGGCTCCGGGTCCGGGGGCGGGGGCGGGGGCGGCTGTGGCGGCTGTGGCGGCTTCGGGCCGGGTGGCGGTCATCGGCGGGCCGCCGAAATCCCGGCGGGAGCCTGCGCGGTGGTCTGCGCGGGTGCCCCGGCTCGGGCCCTGGCCCATGGTCCGGCTTCGACTTCGACTTCGGCCGCCGTGAGGAACTCGGTGGCGGCGGCGATGATCTCGGGGGCCCGCAGGATGCGGCGGTGGCCGAGCCCGCTGGTCTCGATCAGGCGGGCCCGCTCCCCGTAGGCCGCGGCGATGCCCCGGGACTGGGAGGGCGCGGAGGTGTCGTCTTCGGTGTCGTGGATGAGCAGGATGTCCGAGGGGACCTCCTCGGGGTGGCGGCAGGCGTCGAGGCGGGGCCAGACATCGGGCTCGGCGGGGAACAGCCGGCGCTGTACGTGGCGTCGCAGGGCGTCCTCGACGGCCTGGTTGACGCCCGCGTTGGCGCGGAACCGCTCGGCGAGGAAGTCGAAGTCCGCGATGGCGCCGATCCCGACGATCCGGTCGGCCCGGATCCCGTCCCGCAGGGCGAAGAAGGTGGCCACCACGCCGAAGGAATGGGCCAGGACGGCGGAGAAGTCCCCGTGCTGCGCGTGCAGTCGGCGGATGATCTCGCGCTGCCGGAGGATGGTGGTGAACCGGCCGCCGGACTCGCCGTGGCCGGGTGCGTCGAAGGAGACGACGGTGCGGCCCTGGGCGCGCAGCGCCTCGACGAAGCCTGCGAGGCGCGAGGCGCGCGAGCTCCAACCGTGCACGACGAGCACGGGCCGGCCTCCGTCGCCCCAGCGGTAGGTGGTGACGGGTATCCCGTCCACGACGAGCCGGTCGGTCACGGCCCGGGCCATGACCTCCGCCTCGCCCGGCCGCACCGTCGGCCGGCCGAGGGGCCGCACGAACAGCGCGAACGCCGCCCGCCCGACCGGGCCGGGGGCGGCCCGGGCGGTGATGTTGAGGGTCGTGCTCAGGAGTGAAGCCATGGGAAGCATGCCCGGTTCTCCGGATCTCCTCAGAGTGGCCAGACGAATGCCTGGTCAAGATGATGAAGGGATATTAGCACGATCGTTCGTGTAGTTTTTGAGGCAGGGCTGCGCTCATCCCGCGAGGATCGCGCTGTCCGTTGTCATCCACTGGTCGGCGACAACCGGGCGGCATGGTGGCTTCGAGTCGTGACCGGAACGGGATCGTCTCCTGCTCATGGACTTCGATCCGAGGGTGGTCGGGATGGCCTCGCAGCCGTTCTGGCTCCCCTGGTACGACGGCAAGCGCAAGCGACGGCACGCGCCTGACTTCTTCGTACGCCACTTGGACAGCTCGGCGGTCGTCGTCGATGTCCGGGCCGATGCACGGATCGCGCCGAAGGACGCGGAAGCGTTCGAGTTGACGCACGCGGCCTGCCAGCAGGCGGGTTGGGAATTCGCCCGGCTTGGGACGGCGGACGCGGTGATGCCGGCAAACGTGCGGTGGTTTGTCGCGCTACCGGCACCCGCGGTGCCTGCACCGTCCTCTTGCGGGCCGGTTGCGTGAGGTCTTCACGGGGTCGGACACCTTGCTCCGTGGCGCCGACGCCGCTGGGGATCGCCTCGGGGACTCTCCCCACGTTGTTCCATCTGCTGTGGCTGAATGAGCTGGCCGCCGATGGCCTGGCGATCGAACTGCTTGGGCCACGCACGTTCGTGCGCTTGGCCGAGGGAGCGGCACGATGGCCGGGGCGAGGCGGCGTCGGGTTCAGGCTTCCTTGTCAGCGAACCTGGTCGGACTTCCCTCCGGGGCGAACGGGTGGTGGAAGGTGAAGGCGTGCGGAGCGGAGCCGTGGGCGTGGAGGTGCTCCAGCCTGGAAACCCCGTCCTGCCAGGTGGGTATCACGCCGTCGGAGATCCACCAGAACACGTAAGCCGGGTGTCCCGTCCTCTCGAACCAGTCGTAACGCCTGTTCAGCGCCTCACGGTGCAGACCGGTGTAGATGGCCTCGAAGGCGGGACGCAGGTCGGTCCAGAGTGAGAGGGTCGCGGCCAGGGCGGTGGTTTCCACCGTATGGCCCTTGCCGTACCAGGTCGGCACGGCGAACTCTCCCCATGCACCCCAGTCCAAGTCGAAGTGCGTGCCCCGGGAGCCGTCTGCCGCTTCAGCATGAGCGAGGTACCCGGGGTGCCGGCTGATCTGCGGGTAGATGGCCTCGCCGCTGTCGTGGAGTTCGCGCGTGAGAGGTGCGGGATCGGCGAGAGGTGACTTCAGGACGCCGAATGTGTACAGCGCAAGATGGGGCATGCGTCTCTCCCTGGTTGAGGGTGCCTGGACCAACTCGTCCCGTCGCGGGTGGCTCGGCCCGAAGGAACTCCTGTGCGACCGTGTGCGATCGCCGGAGACGAGGTGAAGGTAGCTGCCTCCGCGGGCCATGTCGAAGTTGCGTTTTCCCTGTCCAAGTGGCCTCTTGCGCCGGTCCTCGCGGGGGCTGGGACGGTGGCGCTGCCTGCCGTCGCGGAAGTCCGCACCGTCCCGGTGACCGCGGAGGAGCAGCATCGAAAGCTCCGCTCGGGCCGGCGGGCCGGCGGGCCGGGGCGACGCCGACGGCCTCGACCGGAGGACGCAGCGACTGGGTTCGCTGTCAGAGGACCATCGCGCGGCGGGCGCGGAGGGCGGCCTTCAGCAGCTTCTCGTCCAGCCACATCTCGCCGTCGTCCGTGGAGTCGTTGGCGGGGATGCGCTTACGCCGTTCGATCATCGCCGTCACGGCCGGCAGCAGCGGCAGGGCCTGCCCGCCCATCCGGGCGAGCCCCGCGAGGTAGAACTCGCCGACCGTGTAGTCGTCGAGGTACGGGGCCATGAGGTCGAGGAGCCGGGGCAGGACCGTGGGGCCCGCGTGCCGGAGCCAGAGCGGGGCGCACTCGGCTTGTGTCCGGCCCGGCCACCGAAAGGTGAGGTTGTACAGCTGCGCGGCCTGCCGGAAGGTCAGCGGGCCCGCGTCCAGCAGGGCGCCGAAGACCTCCGGCGCCTCGCGGAGCCTGCCCACCCCGATGGGCTTGGCCGACAGCAGTGAGGCGGCGGACGCGGCGTCGTGAACCGGGGCGCTCCCGCACCTCGCCCCGCGGACCGGGCGGGTGAACCCGATCGCGGCCAGCAGGGCGCCGTGCTCCCTCATCGCCTGCTCCGATATCGACGCCGTGGTGAGGGCATCGGCCACGGCCGGGCTGACCTCCCGCCCGCGGTGGCGGACCAGCAGGGGCAGCAGTTCGGCCGGCGCCGCCCGGAAGGCGTGGCACGCCGCGCGTGCGAGCCCGGCGCCGATGTCACGGGTCGCCGGGTCGGCCAGCAGGAGGGCCGCGAGTCCGTACGCGTGCCGCTCGCGGTCCAGCCCGCACAGCAGCCGCCCCCAGCGCTCCCCGGCGTCCGCGAGATGGAGCGCCGCTTCCCGCGCGTCGGCGAGCAGCGCCGCGTCGAGGTCCGGGCGGCTCGCGGGAGGGGCCGTGCGCAGCGCGGCCAGGTGCGCGAGGAAGCGCACGGCCGCGAGGGGGTCGTCGCGCAGGTGGGCGACGCCGTCGCGGAGGCCTTCGGCCAGGACCGTGCGCACCACCGGTTCGGTGAGTTGGCCCAGCACCGCGAGGGCGAGGTCCGGGTCCCCGGCCCGTACGAGGAGCCGCGCGGCCAGGCACCGTACCCGCTCGTCGAGGTCGCCGACCCGGAGCAGCGCGGCATGGGCCGCCTCGGGCCAGGGCCCGTCGTGGGCGAGGCTCAGGAGGAGCTCGAAGGCCCCGATGCGGACGACGGGGTCGGCCGAGCGGGTCAGTCGGAGCAGGCGGACGGCCTCGGGGCAGGACCGGTCGGCGCGCACGGCGTCCAGCACCATGGCCGTGCTGAAGGGTTGGCGCCTCCTACGGAAGCTCCGCTGCAGCACCAACCGGATCACCGACATCGTGAAGGCCGTCCTCGTCCTCCACCACGCCTCAACATGAGGTTGGAAAAGGCTCAGTAGCTCCTCGACCCCGCGCAACGAGGTGTAAGGAATGCTCACCTGCGTGTTGGCCGTCGAGGCCGTCGTCACCACGGGTGAGGCCGCATGCGGTGCCTGGCGGCCTTGCCGAGCCGCGCTGCTCAGCGTCGGAAGGCCGGCCGGTGTCCAGCAGGTGCAGGCGGTACGACGCCCGGCTTCTTGGCCGAGCGGGCGGCGCTGGTGCGGAGGGGAAGCGGCCGGCGGCTGGAGCCGTGAGCGAGTTCGAAGGCGACGTCCTGGATCAGGGACGTGGGGGCGTGGGTGGAGAGGTGGATGGCCCATGTAGGACTGTCGACTGTATTCCCGCCCCAGATGGTCCAGGCCGGCAGGAGGTTGCCCTGCTTGACGTGGGTGTCGAAGCGGAGGCCTGCCCCGTCGTTCGTGGGCGCGGTCCAGTCGATCAGCCGGGCCCCGCACTTCAGGGGCCAGCCCGCGTCTTCCAGAGGGCGGGATGCGTGGGCGAGGTCCTTCTCCTCGATTGGGGTGGCGGCGCCCAGGCCCCAGGAGTCTTCGGTGCTGAGGCTGTCGAGGAGGACCCGCATGATCTCGACCGGCGTAGTGGGGGTGGCGGTGGCGTGCCAGAGGCGTTCGCCGACGGGTGACTCGTAGGCCGCGATCGTCCAAAGGCTGTCGCCGTGGGCTGCGCCGTGAAGGAACTCGACGCGCAGGGTGAGAGGTTCGTGGCTGGCGATGGTGAAGTCGTCACCCGCACGCCGCTGACCTGTGGAAATCGACTGTCGATCCCCCTGGCCTGCAACGATCAGCCTTTCCCGCCCTTTCGTCGTGCTGCCCATTGATACGGCCGATTCTCCCCAGCCACTCCCCAGCGGCGCTTCATTCTCCCCAGATTCTCCCCAGCGGACGCTGCCTCTGAACGAGGATTTCCGCTGGCGGGGACGTGATCGACCGTTCAGAGTCCGTGCTGGTCGAGAGTCGTCATCAGCTTCCGCTTGCGTTTCTGATCGGCGCGCAGGGCGGCCAGATAGGTGGCGAACTCGGCCTCGGTACCGAGCGTGCGGTGACAGGCGCGGGCGCTGAGCAGCAGTTCCGCCACGCGTTCGTAGGTGCTGTCGCCGGTCTGCTTGCGCAGTGGCTCGATCCAGCGCAGGTAGACGGTCAGCGCGTCGGCCGGTCGACGGTCACGGATCCGGTCGGCGAGGGCCAGCCACTGCCGCTGGTCCGCGTACCCGTCGGCGGCGGTCTGCCAGGCGGCTTCGAGGTCGGCGTCATCCATGAGCGCGTCGAGCAGCACCGAGCCGCCGTACCAGCGGCCCTTGTTCAGCTGGTCGGCGGCCTTCAGCACCTCCAAGGCGCCCGCGCGCTCGGAACCCTCCCAGGTCCCGGCCGCACGGGCGGCCGTACGAAGTTGCCGGTAGGCGGCCAGCGAGGGGCGGGCCCGCAGTAGGTCCCGGCGGATCGCGACCACGTCGGCCAGGCGGCCGGTCCGCGCGTACCGGTCGCAGACGAAGGTGACCAGCTCTTCGTCCGGACCCCAGTCGGACTCGGTCTCCCGCAGGCCGCGTTCGGCCCAGTCCAGGGCCTCTGCCGCGCGGCCCGCCGCCTCCAGCTCCTTGGCGATCACCAGGTGGGTGTGGCCGGTCGGGGCGAGGTCTGCCGCGTGGACGGCGACCAGTGCGTCCAGGCTGCCGCCGTCCGCCTTCAGGAGGCGCTCCATGAGGAACTTCTCCGCCGACCCCTTGGGGTTGGCCCGCCAGGCGGCCTCCACCAGTTCGCGAGCCCGGGCCATGCCCGGCTCACCCAGTACGTCCCGGTAGTCGAAGAGGTCCGTGTCAATGGCGTCGTTCGCGTCGTCCAGCAGATGGCGCACCAGCCATTCGGAGGTTTCCACGGGGTCGGGTCTGGCGTTCCGGCAGGCCTCCAGATGGGCCTCGGCCAGCCCGGTGGCGACGTCCCCGATCAGGCCGTCCGAGTCGTCGATCTCCCCGTACGTCCTGCCCAAGGTCCGGAGCGCCTCGCGGGCCACCTCCACCGCGTCCGCCGACCGGCCGCTCGCCGTCAGCGTGCGCAGGGCGGTGACCGCCTCCGCCGCCTGCCGCCCGTACGCGTGGGCATCGGCGTACTCGACGTAGCCGTGGCGGGCGAAGAGCCGGGTGTCGAGGAGGCTCAGGATGCGCTCGCGGACGATGCCGGCGTCCTCCCCGGCGGTGGCCGCGCGCAGCTCCAGGCGGCGGCGCAGGTCACGGTTGTCGGCGAGCTGTTCCCGTACCAGGGCAAGCAGCTCCTCCCGGGTCCGGGACTCCAGCCAGGAGTCCAGCAACCTGGTACGCGATGCGGCGGCCGACCGCTGCCGAGGCACGGCTTCGGCTTGCCCCAGGACGGTCAGGCCCACTGCCACGCAGTGCTTGCAGAAGTTCCCCTCCTGCCCGTACGGGCAGTCGCACCAGCCGGTGAGCCCGCCCTCCTCGTCCTCGGTCAGCTCGACCTCGTAGGCGTCGGTGCCGTCCACGGTCGCAGTGATCGCGGAGTCCCCGATCTCCAGCCGGGACACCGCGGACAGATAGCCGAACCCCCGCTCGAAGGAGCGCGCCCCCGCCAGCCGGCGCAGGTCTTCCTCGGTGAACCCCGGAGCATGTGTCACGGCATTCATTCAATCGGATCAGAACCTCTCACCGCTGGATACTCAGACAGTCCCGAGGCGCTACAGCGACGTGATCTCGCCCGCGCGGGCTCTTGTACGGGGTCCGTCGGTCTGCCGCACGCGGGTGGCGCGGCTTCGTGACCGTGCGGGCCACCACGCGCGGGTCCGCTGCGGCGATCGCGTCCGGCAGTTCTGTACGGCTGCGCAGTCCGAGGCGTTCCGCGAGGCCGGAGAGGATCGGCCGGCCTTCGCCGCCCGGCTCCAGGTGTCCGGGAGTCCGGCCGGTTCCATTCGTGCGCGCCGATCACTCCGAGCAGTTCACGCGGCGAGCCGATACCCGGCTCTGCCGGACGGGCCGTGCGCGTGGACGCATGCCCCCCCGCACCCCGGGCGCGCGGCGCAGCGGGATCGTCCAGTCGTCCTCGTACGGAATGGGCAGCATGCCCAGCAGCCGTGCCCTGCGCGCCTGTTCGCGGCGGTGCCGCCGGAAGGCCTCGGTCGGGCTCTGGAGAAGGGCCCGGTGCCTGCGCTCGGCGTGGCGGCTCAGGGAGGCGAGGAGCCCGGCGCGGAAGGGCGGTCGCCGCCCCAGAGCAGTGCGGTGCCCTTGCCGGCGACGGCTTCAAGCGCGTGGAAGCGCCGCTCTGGGATCGCTCGGGCGCGCCGCGGAACCGGGCTGTCGGGACGCCCTGTGTCAGTGGTCCTGAGGCCTGGTCTGCTGCGGGTTCTCCAGATATTCGGGGCAGTCGGGGTTGTGGCAGGGGCCCGGTCCCCATACGGGCACAAAGACTCCGAGCGTCTTGTGCCTTCTCTGGACGGCCGTGGGCACGGTGTGCTTGCAGACCGGGCACACAAGCGCCCCTTGTGGTCCGGTCTCATGCTCGGCTTTGCTCATTCTTTAACAATAGGCTCCACGGTGGGAAAATGGGGAGCGGACGGCGCATCGCTCGTCTTGCGGCGGCGTTCAGCTCGCCGGCCGGGGCGGATCGTCCGGCCCCTGCTCGCCCTCAGGAGGTGTGCCGCCGCCATCGAGCCCAGGGTTCTCGGTTGCCGTATCCGGCGGGGATGCCGCCTGCTCGTCGGCTGGGTGGGTTGGGGCGGGCCGGCGCATGCTGAGTACGACGGAGCCGGTCAGGACGGTGACGATGACGGCCAGGCTGACCGGTGAGGGGATCTCCGGGATGCTGGGGCTGATCAATTTATGGGATGCCTGGAGGATGAGCTTGACGCCGATGAAGGCGAGGATGATCGCGAGACCCCTGTTCAGGTAGTGGAACCGGTCCAGGAGGCCGGCGAGCATGAAGTAGAGGGCCCGCAGGCCGAGGATCGCGAACGCGTTGCTGGTGTAGACGATGAACGCGTCGTCGCTGACCGCGAGGACGGCGGGAACGCTGTCCACGGCGAAGATCAGGTCGGCGGCCTCGATCGCGGCGACCACCGCGAGGAGCGGGGTGGCCATGCGCGTGCCGGCTTCCTTGACGAAGAATTTCGCTCCGGCGTATTCGTCTCGGACGGGGATGATCTTGCGGAGCATCCGCACGGCGAAGCTCTTGCCCGGGTCGAAGCTGTCCTGCTCGTCCTTGAGGAGCTTGTAGGTGCTGTAGAAGAGGACTGCGGCGAAGGCGAAGAGCACCGCGGTAAAGCGGCTGACCACGGCGACGCCGAGGGAGAGGAAGACCCCGCGGAAGACGAGGGCGCCGATGACGCCGAAGAACAGCACGCGGTGCTGGTAGGCGCGGGGGACCTTGAAGTAGGCGAAGATCACGGCGAAGACGAAGAGGTTGTCGACCGACAGGCTCTTCTCCAGCAGCCAGGCCGTCGTGTACTCCGTGCCCGCCGTCGTGCCGAGGACGAGGAAGACGACCGCGCCGAAGATCAGGGCGAGGCTCACCCACAGGCCGCTCCATGCGGCGGCCTCCTTGAACCCGATGACGTGCGCGGTGCGGTGGGCCAGCAAATCGACCGCCAGCGACACCACCACTGTCGCGGCGAACGCCCCCCACAGCCAGAGCGGGACATCAAGCACGTCGGGAACCCTCACGATGGCCCGCGCGGAGTACGCCGGCCCCTATACGCGAGTGTGCGGCATTTCGCCCCCTGACGCACGGCCGAGCGGTCTGTGAGCCGCAGGTCCCGCACCGGCCCGCCGGGGCATGGCCCGGGCCGATCGCTGAGGCCAGGCGGCTCGCCGAGAACGTGCGCAACGAGCGTTCTCATGGGGCGGGAGACCGGTCGCACCGCCCTGCGCGGGAACCTCCCCCTGCTCGTCAGCGGGGACCTGTCCACCGAACCTCCGATGCCTGTGTCCATCCGCATCACCCCCGGGCCGGGAACGCCCCGCTGCGCCGCCGTGATCGACGGTATGGAGATCCTGATGTCCCCACGCTCCTCCTGAACCGGGAGGGCGTGACTCGGTACACCGGGTGCGGGCCGCGGGCCACGGGCTCCGATGGTCAGGATGACGATGATGCAGGTGCTCGCTGTCTCGCTGATACCGGGCAGGGGTTCCTTCCCTCCGGAAGACAGCGGCGCAGCGGTCCGTCACCGTGGCCGGCGCTGCCGGGTGTGGTCAGAGGCGGGAGGCGATGGCGGGCAGGAGGTCCTTGAAGGTGCGGCCGTCGGCCGGCTCCCCGATCGCGGACATGTTCCAGCCTCCGCCGGAGCGGTGGACCTTGGCCATCACCTGCGCGGTGTATTTGCCGCCTCCGGAGAGGGTGTAGCGGGCCAGTTCCTGGCCGTTGCTCTCGTCGACGAGGCGGCAGAAGGCGTTCTCCACCTCGGCGAAGGTCTGCCCGGTGAAGGAGTTGACGGTGAAGACGATCTGGTCGACGTGCACCGGTACTCGCTGGAGGTCCACGAGGATGGACTCGTCGTCGCCGCCCTGGCCGGCGCCGCCGACGAGGTTGTCCCCGGTGTGGCGGACGGAGCCGTCCTTGCTGACCAGTTGTTGGAAGAAGGCCACGTCCACCGGCTCCTTCCCGGCGAAGAGGACGGCCGAGGCGTCGAGGTCGATCTCCCGGGCGGTCAACCTGGCGAGGAATCCCTTGCGCGGGGCGGCCTGCCAGCCGAGCCCCATCCGTACGACGCTCAATGCCCCGCCGCCGCTCTTCTCGAGGGCTTGGCGGTGCGACCCGGCGGAATGCCGTGGCGAGGAGTCGAGCCCGACGCGCGAGCGGAGGCGATGGCGAGAGTCGTGATGGCCGCCGCCGCCCGGTCGGCACTCGTCGACGCGTCCGCGAGGGGCTGCTGGATTCCGGCCGTATCCGGGGTGCAGTCGGGAGCGGGGTGAACAGTACCGACCGTCGCGCTTTCGGGCGGGCCGAAGGTGCGGCCCGCCCGCATGCATGCGTCGGCGCGTCAGATGCATTCCTGCCCTGCTCGCGGTCCTCGGCTCCTGCACGGCAACGGCCTGGCGGCACCGCCGGGTCCGCCGTCGCAGCGTCCGGGCCCTTGCCGGGCTGCCCGCCACCGCGGTGGCGGTCGTGCGCGACGACGCGCCGTACGCGTACGCGCTGCCCGGCGGGCGCCGGGAGCGCATCGTGGTGACCACCGGGATGCTCGCCGCGTTGGCCTCGTGCGAACGCCGGGCCCTGTTCGCGCACGAGCGCGCTCATCTGTCCGGCCGCCACCACCGGTTCCTGCTGACGGTCCGGCTCGCCGCCCGGGCCAACCCCTTCCTGCGCCCCCTGTACTCGGCGGTGCCGTACACCGCCGAGCGGTGGGCTGACGAGGATGCGGCCGCCGCTGTCGGGAGCCGGCGCACCGTCGCCGTCGCCATCGGCAAGGCGGCCCTCATAAGTCGCGGCACCCCCCTCGCCACGCTCGCGGGATTCGCCGCCGCCGGGCCGGTACCGCGCCGGGTCGCCGCCCTGTTGGGGCCGGCCCCCGCGGGAGACGACTGGCCTCCGGTCTTCACCGCGGTCGGCCTGGCAGCATGGGGAGCGGCAACGGGCGCGGCTGTCTCCGCCCTGTCCTCGGCGAACTCCGCCGTCACGCTCTTCTTCATCCTCCACGCTGCCACCCCGTTGTAAGGCGAGCCGTGCCGGTACGGCACCGGCCGGAAGCGGTACGCTTCGCGGCCGCGGTTTACCGCAGGGCGGCGAGGTGTACGCGATCGTCCATTTCTTCTTCGCCTTGGCGATCTCCTGTATGACGCTGACCTTGCCGAAGGCGAAGGCGAAGCCGGCGGTCAGCGTGTCGAGGTTTTCGTCGAAGCGCCGCTGCAGGTCCGTGGAGCCGAAGTTCCGCAGCACCTCGTCGGTGGCGATCAGCTGTGCGACTCGCCGGCGTTCGGAAGGTTCGATCGTGCCGTCTGCTGCTGCGGCCATGTCGCCCACGATGAGACCGCGAGGCCCGCGGCGCCGCCCCCGACGGCGGCGCCTGAAGGCGCTCCCCCGCCCGCCTGCGACACCTCCGGACGCTCTGTACGGGGAACTGCCGGACCATGGCCTGGAGCCTGCCCTCCCACCGCCGACCGGTTGCGCGGCCGGCAGGCGCGGAAGAGGTCAGTGGACGCCGAGGAAGATGCCGCCCGGGGTGCTCAGATCGTCGTTGTACAGGTGGAACGCCCGGATGGACTTGGTGACTTCCTGCTGGGAGATGAAGGCGTCGCGGTCCAGGTCCAGCCGTTGGAAGACAATCGGGGCGTCTTCGGGGGAGATCCCCCAGAGGCCCAGATACCTGACGAACTCGTCCCGGCTGATCTTCTTGTCCCCGTCGAAGTCCACGACATTGAATACGGCACGCGCGATGTCATCCAGCAGATGGGATCCGTTCGCGCCGAAGCCCGCAGCCCGGTTCGCCGCGACGAACTCGTCGAGGGACAGACGCTCCTGGCCCGGCGTCGCCTGCTGCAGCAGTCCCAGCCACTGTGACCAGTACGCCCGCTCCAGTGAACTGATCTTGGGGTCATTCCTGGCCAGCCCGTAACCGGTCGCGTACCTGTCCACGATCCGCTCGTGGTCACCCCACCCGACGAATCCGTCCTCGTCGGCGTCCAAGGCCACGAACAACCTTCGCAGCCTGCGGGCGATCGGATCAGTGATGGCCATGCGTCAAGTCCTTCCTGAAGGGAGACCGGTGCGGCGTGACGCCGACTCTCCCTCATTGTGACCGTATGTGCGGGATGCCCACAGCGGGCCTCCTCGGCTACGGCACCGACCGCCCACCCCCGAATGGGGGGGCTGCCGGTCGCGGACGGCCGCGACTACGTCGTGAGCTCTCGGGCAGAGGTCACGAGCACGGTTCGCCGTGGTGCGGCTGGGGAGGGGCTGAGCACTGGTGTGCCGTCCCCTCCCGCCTTCAACCCCGCACAGCTCAGCCGAGCAACGCCATGGCCGTGCGGTCGTGCTGTGTGAAGCAGCCGCTCCGGCTGCGGTGCGATGCCGGGTACTCCCGGCCGGCCGTGGGTGTCTCCGCATCTGTCAGGAGAGCCATGAGTTCGGTGCGGGCGCGGGCCACGCGGAGCGGACCGTGCCGACGGGACAGCCGATGGCTTCGGCCGCGTCGGCGTAGGGCAGGCCGAGGAGTTGGGTGAGGACGAAGGCGTCCCGGCGTTCGGCAGGGATCGTTGCCAGGAGCTCGGCCTGGTCGTTCCGTTCCGCTACGGCCAGCGGCGTACCGCCGGAGGAGGACACCTGGTCCACGGTCGCCGTAAGGGCGGGAGGGACCTCGCCGCCGTGTTCGCGCACCCAGGCCGCGACGGCCGTGGCCGCTCCCTTGCGCGGCTTGCGACCGTCGGGCAGGTCGACGCCCGACATCCGGGTGGTGGCGGTGAACGGGACCCACTCGGCGCCGGCCACGACCCGCTCGGTCAACTGGTATTCGTGATAGCCGAATTCGATGATCGATCGGCCTTCGGGCGTCTCGTCGGCGAGAGGACAGCAGGGCGGCCCGCGCCAGTCGCTCGATCGATGTGCCCCCGACCGGGAGGAGGGAGCTGGCCCGACGGTTGCCGTAGGTGATGGTGCCCGTCTTGTCGAGGAGCAGGGTGTTGACGTCGCCCGCGGCCTCGACGGCCCGCCCGGACATGGCCAGGACGTTGCGCTGGACGAGCCGGTCCATCCCGGCGATGCCGATCGCGGAGAGCAGCGCGCCGATCGTCGTCGGGATCAGGCACACGAGGAGTGAGACCAGGACGATGCCGGTGACACCGTCGGCGGTGAGGGCCGCGGTGTCGTGCGCGGCGGCCATGGCGTCCTTGGAGAAGATCGCCATGGGCTGGAGCGTGACGGCCGCGACCAGGAAGACGAAGGTCAGCCTGACCAGGAGCAGGTTGAGCGCCAGCTCGTTGGGGTCTTCTGCCGGTTGGTGCCCTCTACCAGGGAGATCATCCGGTCCAGGAAACTGGCCCCGGGCTCCTGGGTGATCCTTACGGCGAGCTGGTCGGAGAGCACGCCGGTGCCGCCGGTGACCGCGCTGCGGTCGCCGCCCGACTCGCGGATGACCGGGGCGGATTCACCGATGATCGCGGACTCGTCGACGCTCGCCGCGCCCTCGATCACATCGCCCGTCACCGGGAATCAGCTCCCCGGCCGGTACGAACACGCTGTCACCGCGCCGGAGTTCACCGGCCGATACGGTCTCCTCGATGTACGAGCCCGCCCGCGCGCCCGGCTCCCAGCCGGTCAGCCGGCGTGCGCTGGTCTGCTGCCGCGTGCGGGGCAGGGTGTCCGCCTGCGCCTTGCCACGGCTCTCGGTCACGGCCTCGGCGAGGTTGCCGAAGACCACGGTCAGCCAGAGCCACGCGGTGATCAGCCACCCGAAGAGGGTGGGGTGGAAGGCGGCGATGCCGGTGGTGAGCGCGGCGCCCATCTCGGGGACGAACATGACCGGTTCCGGAACAGGGTCACCGGGCTGAGCTTGCGCAGCGCCTACGGGAGCGCGCGCCACAACTGCTTCGGGTCGAGCATCCCGGCGCCGATCCGACGGGGCCGGTCGCTTCCGGGAGGTGGTGCGTGACGGACGGGGGCGGGGCCGACCGCGGTGGAGGCGGCCATCAGAACTTCTCCGGCTCGATCAGGGCGATGACCAGATAGGCCAGCAGGGCGACGGCCACGACCAGGCCGACAGTGTTTCGACGGTCATCGAGACCTCGTCCTCACAGGGGGAAACAGGGGCAATGTGGATCTTCAGGGCAGCTCCAGGCCGCGCGCACGCGTGCCTGGGGCCGTCCTCCGCCGGGCTGCCATCCGGCGGAGGACAGAAGAGGGCCGGCGGCCCTACAGGCCGATGTCCCGGCGGTTCATGTCGTCCATGGATTCACGGCGTACGAGCATCCGCGCGGAGCCGTCCCGGACCGCGATCACGGGCGGGCGGCCGACCAGGTTGTAGCCGGAGGCCATGGACAGGTGGTACGCGCCGGCGGCCGGTACCGCGATGAGGTCTCCGGGTCGCACGTCGCCGGGCAGCGCGACATCCTCCGCCACGACGTCGCCGGCCTCGCAGTGCCGGCCCACCACCGTGACCAGGGCGGGCAGGGCCGTCGAGGCGCGGCCGATCAGCCGGGGCGCGTACCGGACCCCGTACAGGGCCGGCCGGGGGTTGTCGCTCATGCCGCCGTCGACGGCGACGAACGTCCGCCCCGAGGTCTCCTTGACCGTGAGGACCCGGTAGACGGCGACTCCGGCGGGGCCTACGAGCGCCCGCCCGGGCTCGATGGTCAGGCGCGGTACGGGCAGCTTCGCGTGGGCGCAGCCGTCCGCCAGCTCGGCCAGGACCCGGTTGGCGAGGGTGGTGAGGTCGAGGCTGTCCTCGCCGGGGCGGTAGGCGATGCCGTGGCCGCCGCCGATGTTCAACTGGGGCGGTTCCAGGTCGTGGTGGTCCCGTATTTGGGTCATCAGGCCGACCATCCGGCGTACGGCGGCGACGTACGGCTTGACCGAGGTGATCTGGGAGCCGATGTGGCAGTGCAGTCCCACGAGTTCGAGACGGGGCTGGGCGAGGACCCTGGCGATGGCGTGCTGGGCGGAGCCGTCCGTGATCGAGAGGCCGAACTTCTGGTCCTCCGTACCGGTGCGGATCTTGGTGTGACCGCCGGCCGCGATGCCGGGCACGACCCGGATCATGACCTGCTGGCGTTCGCCTTCGGGCACGATGTCGGCCAGTCGGGCGATCTCCGAGGTGCTGTCGAGGACGATGCGGCCGACGCCGAGCCGGACGGCGGTGTACAGGTCCTCGGGGCTCTTGGCGTTGCCGTGCAGCACGATCCGCTCGGCGGGGAAGCCCGCGGTCATGGCGAGGCCCAGCTCGCCGGCGGAGCAGACGTCCAGGCCCAGGCCCTCGTCCTCGACCCAGCGGGCCATGGCCCGGCAGAGGAACGCCTTGGCCGCGTAGATGACGTCCGCGTCCGGGAAGGCCGTGCGGTAGGCGCGGCAGCGGTCGCGGACCTCGCCCTCGTCCAGGACGTACAGGGGGGTGCCGAACCGATCGGCCGCTTCGGTGAGGGAGATCCCGGCGACGGTGACGTCGCCTCCGGCGGCCGGGCGGGCCGAGGCGGGCCAGACGGAGAGCCCCTCGGCGGCGTCGGGGGCCGGTATCGGATCCGAGGTCCGGACCGGGGAGGAAGGGAAAGTGACAGACATGGAGGGCCCTCAGCCGATCAGGAGGTTCATGCAGGAGACGACCGCCGCGGCCCCGGTCACGCGCAGGACACCGACGTGCTGCGGATCCCAGTCGCGCCAGGCCGGAAGCGGCTTGGCGGCGAGGGCGGGGACGGGGGCGGGGGCGGAGAACTGAGGGTCGACCGTGAGGCGTCGAACGCCCAGCGGTTCGGCGAGGGCACGCAGGGCGGGCTCGGAGAGCCTGATCCAGTTCTGGTCGGCACCCAGGGTGGCGGTGAGCCGCTTCTCGGAGGTGAAGCCGACCGCCGTGCGCTCCCCGGGCGGGGTGCGGAAGAAGCGGGCCGAGCAGCCCGCGGGTCCCGGCCGGACGGGGACGTAGAGAGGTCCGGCCGGGACGGGTTCGGAAGGCTCGGGGTCCTCGGGGTGTGCTGCCGTAGGCATGGTGTTCCTCCTGGTGGGGAGCGTGCGACGGCGCTCCGGCGGGACGGCCGGGGCGCGCTTCGGCGAAGGTATGCCCGTCGGCCGGGGATAGCCCCCTCCGCTGACGCATGTTTGACGCGCTTTCCCGGACCGCTGACGCGATGTTGACGGGGTCCTTGCGGAACCGGACGTCAGAGGTCGGAGAGCCGGGCCTCCTCCAGGTCCAGCGAGGGCTGGAGCCGGCGGCGGGTGGTGTCGCTGATGCGGTGGTCGTCGTAGAGGCGCTGGAGTTCGGCGGCCTCCTTGTCGATCAGGTCGCTGCGCAGCTGGCGGTAGACCTGGTCGGCGGACTCGTACGGTCCCTCGTCGTCGCCGAGCCGGTCCTGGGCGTGGTCGCGGCGGGCGTGCAGGGCGCGGCGGAGGCGGTCGAGGACCGCCTCGGGCGCGGCTTCGAGTCCGGAGGTTCGTCCAGGCGGCGCAGTCCCGCTTCGGCGAGGCTCAGCCGCGCGCCGGTCTCCTCGCGTTCGGTGTGGTCCGGTTCGAGGGCTATCCCGGAGCGGCGTACGACCGGGGCGAGGGTGAAGCCCTGGACGACGAGGGTGACGACCACGACGGAGGAGGTCAGCACCGAGGTCAGCACCAGGACCAGCGGGCGCTGGGCCAGGGCAGTGCCGTCGGCGGCGGCTACGGGGATGGACAGGGCCGCTGCCAGCGGCATGACACCCCGGGTGCCCGCCCACGACAGGACGGCGGGCACCCGCCAGTCGGTCCTGTCCCGTGTGGCCTTCCGCTGGAACAGGGCCGACAGGGGGAAGACCCACAGCGCGCGTACGGCGATGAGCGTGCCGGCCAGGGCGAGTGCGTAGAGCGGCCAGAGCCGGTTCTCGTCGCCCAGCTCGCGGATGAGGCCCGGCAGGGAGAGCCCGATCAGGCTGAACACGACGCTTTCGAGGAGGAACACCACGGTGCCGTAGACGGCGTGCAGTTGGAGGCGGATGCGGGCGCTGGTGAGGCGGTCGCCGCTGCCGCCCATCACGACGCCCGCCACGACCACGGAGGTGACGCCGGAGGTGTGGGCCGTCTCGGCCAGGACGTAGGCGGCGTACGGGGTGACGAGCGCGATCGCGGTTTCCAGTACCGGGTCCTGGGTGCGGCGCCGGATCAGCACCACGACGCCGGCGACCGCGGCCCCGATCAGAGTGCCTCCTCCCGCGAGCAGGGCGAACTCGCCGCCCGCGCTTCCCCACGAGACCGTGGAGGACGCGACCGCGACGCTCACCGCGACCCGGAAGAGGACGAGGGAGGTGGCGTCGTTGAACAGGCTCTCGGCCTGCACCATGACCTGGATCCTGGGCGGCAGTGCGAGGCGCCGGCCGAGCGCGGTGACCGCAAAACGGGCGGTGTCGCCGCCGCCAGCCACGACGATATCGCGGTCGCGGAAGAAGGCCCCGTCGCAGGTGGCGCACCAGGAGACGCCGCAGCCGGAGAGCTCTTCCTCCTTGGGCAGGCCCAGTTTGCGGCAGCCGGAGCCGGTCGCGATGATCGCCGTCGTCGCGCGGTGGACGGTGCCCTCGGAGTCGGTGACGGTCTTGATGTCGCCGGTCAGGGCGACGGAGAGATGTCGTTGTCGATCATCTCGGCGTCGATTGTTCGGCCTGGGCCCGCATGCTCTCCATGAGGACCGGGCCGTCGATGCCCTGGGGGAAGCCGGGGAAGCTCTCGACCTCGGTGGTCGTCGTCAGTGAGCCGCCGACGAAGATCGCGCCACCGAGACGAGCGGCGCAAGGTTGGCGCGGGCGGTGTACAGGGCGGCGGTGTATCCGGCGCCGCGACCCTGCTCATCCTGCGCGCCTGCTCGCCATGTTGGCGGGTGGATGCACTCGTTCCTCGCGGCCCGCTGTGTCATGCCAGCGGCATCGCGGTCGTCGTGAACTCGGCGCGGCTGGCCGGCCACACTCCGGATCTGCCCCGGGTGGGCGACGAGGGGCTCAGGTGCGCACCGCCGCAGGAACGCCGAGTGCGTAAGTGGTGGCCGGGATGAGGATTTCGAAGTGGACCGTCCCGAAGCCGCCGTGCTCGCCCGTCGTGCGGGCGTCGCAGACCTCGGTGGCGAGGCTGCGCCAGAACGCCTCCGCGCCGGGGATGTCCACATTCGTGTGCAGGTAGATGCTCTCGTAGCCGGGGACAGCGGCGGCGAACTCGCAGGCCGTCCGGACCATGGCGCGGGCCAGTCCGTGCCGGCGGTGGTCAGGGCGCACGTACACGCGGAGGAGTTGCGCGGTACGTCCTGACGGGTAGCGCTCGGCGAGCCATCGCGGGTGCGGCGGGTGGGCGGGGCCCCGGGAGTGCAGCGCGGTGGTGCCCACGACCTCACCGTCCCGTACTGCCACGACGAGGGTGTGGCGCGGGTCTTCGAGGTACGTGCCGTCGATGTCGACGACGTCGGAGTGCCATCGGGGCACGTACCCGTAGTCGAACTCCCCGTAGAAGGTGTCGAGCATGACGCTGCGCGCGCCGGGCACGTCCTGCGCCCTGGCGTGCCTCACCACGTACGGGCCGAGTTCTTGATCCTGCATCAGATTCCCCATCACTCCACCTCCGGCTTCCGGAGCAGCAGGCTACCCGGAGTACCGCCCTATTGGAAATGAAAACTATTTCGGATAGCTTCACCTCGGTTCGGTGCGGATGCCTCCTGTCGGGCGGTCCGCGCCGCAGGTATGCCCGAGAGCTGTCATGGCGGTCTGAGAGGGAGTCCCGTGGGACATCTGCTGGTTATCGAGAGCTGGGTGGGGTCGATGAGCAGGCTGCTGCCCAGGGCGATCCGCGAAGGCGGACACGAGTTCACCTTCGTCACCCGGGACCTGCACCACTACCTGCGGGGCGCCGGAGCCGACGGCCCGCACCCGCTGCTGGCGGCGCGCAACATCATCACCGCGGACACCAACGACATGAACGCACTGCTGCCGTACCTGGAGCGGCTGCACGCCGTGCTGGGCTTCGACGGGGTCGTCTCCTCCTGCGACTACTACCTGCCGGCGGTGGCGCGCACGGCCGAGCGACTGGGCTTGCCCGGCCCCGCCGCCGAATCGGTCGAGGCGGCCTGCCGCAAGGACCTGACCCGCCGGGTGCTGGCCGAGGCCGCGGTGCCCGGCCCCCGCTTCGCGGTCTGCGGTGATGTGGCGCACGCGCTGACAGCCGCCAGGGAGATCGGGTATCCGCTGGTCGTCAAGCCTGTCGACCTGTGCGCTGGGATGCTGGTTCGCGAGGTCCGCGACGAGGGGGAACTGGAGGCGGCCTGCCGGGCGCTGGCCGAGTTCCCCGTCAACGCGCGGGGCCAGGATCGTAGCCCCGTCTTCCTCCTCGAAGAACTCCTCACCGGCCCCGAAGTCAGTGTCGAGACCGTCTCGTTCGGCGGCGCCACGCACGTGGTCGGGGTCACGGACAAAAGCGTGGGCGGGGCCCCGGCCTTCATCGAAACCGGCCACATGTTCCCGGCGGGGATCTCGCCGGCGCTGGAGCGGGAGGCCGTCGACACCGCAGTGGCGGCGATCAAGGGCCTTGGGCTGGACCACATGGTCTGCCACACCGAGATCAAACTGACCCCCCAAGGGCCCCGGGTGGTCGAGGTGAACCCCCGCCCGGCCGGCAACCGGATCACCGAGCTGGTCCGCCATGTCACGGGTGTCGACCTGGCCGCCGCGTGTGTGGACGTGGCCCTCGGCCGGACCCCCGACCTCACGGCCCGAGTCACCGGCGTGCGCAGCGCCGCCATCGTCTTCCTGCTCCCCGACACCACCGGAACTCTCACCGCCATCGACGGCGCCGACGGCCTACGCGAGGAGCCCGAGGTCCTGGAGCTCACCCTCGCCGAGCCGGGCCGCACGGTGCGCGCCGTGACCAGCAACAACGAGTACCTCGGCCACATCATGACCGCCGACACCCAGGGCGGCGGCGCCCGCGAGACGGCCGAGCGGCTGCTCTCCCGCCTGCGCCCCAGGTATCAAGAGTGTCCGGCTCAAGAGTGTCCGGCTCAAGAGCGTCCGGCTGAAGAGTGTCCGGCCGAGCTGCCGTCGGCGGTGCCCGCATGACCGCTCCCACCCTGCGCGAGCCCGCCGTCCGCACGCTGGACCAGCTCATCGAACACGTCCGCACCGGCGGCTACGGCCCCGACCCGGCCCAGGAGCGCATCGCGCTCGCCTTCACCACCGCCCAGGCGGTACGCCACGAAGGCCGCGCCGGCGGCTACCGCAATGAAGTCCTCAGCCTGCGCCTGGCCGGGGCCGTCGGATCCTGCGCCGTGGAGCCCGGCGCGCTGCCCGCAGAGGCACTCGACGACTGCGTCGGCACCACCGTGGCCGAACTCCTCGACCACCCGCTCCTCCCCGTACGGATCGCCGCGCTCGACGCCTACCTCATGCGAGTACGCCCGCACACCCCCGACCACGGCGCCCGCCCCTACCCGCTGCCCGCCGGAAGCTCCCTGCACCGCTCCCGAGCCCGGGCCCGCGCGGTCGTCGACCTCCTCCCCTCGACCCGGGTCGGGAAGGTTCTCGTCATCGGCGTCGTCAACTCCCTGCTGGAACAGCTGCGTGAGCGCGGCACCGGCTACATCCCTTGCGACCTCAAGGGTGGAACCACCGAGTGGGGCGAGCCCGTCCGCACGGACGCCCTCGCGGAGCTGGAGCGCTGCGACGCGATCCTCGCCTCCGGCATGACGCTCGGGAACGGCACCTTCCAGCCGCTGCTCGACCACGCCATCGCGACCGGCAAGCCCCTCGTCATGTTCGCGCAGACCGGGAGTGCCATCCTGCCGCGCTTCCTCGGCGCCGGGGTGAGCGCCGTGTCGGCCGAGCCCTACCCGTTCTTCTGGCTCGACGGCGGTCCCGGTGTCATCCACCGCTACGGAGGCACCCGGTGACCACCGCGCCCCTGCTGCACCGGCCGGCCCCAGGTGTCGCCAACCCCGACCTGCTCCACCTCATCGGCCGCACCCCGCTCGCCCGGGTCCGCACGGAACTCCCTTACCCCCACCCCGGTTTCTGGGCCAAACTCGAATGTCTGAGCGCCGGTGGGATGAAGGCACGCGCGGCCGTCTCCATGCTGCGCGGTGCCCGTCGGCGTGGGGAGCTGCTCCCCGGCGCCCCCGTGGTCGAGTCGACCTCCGGCACGCTGGGTATCGGCCTGGCCTTCGCCGGGCAGGCCCTCGGTCATCCTGTTGTCCTCGTCGGTGACGCCGAACTGGAGCCCTCGATGCGCCAGTTGCTGCGCACCTACGGTGCCCAGCTGGAGCTCGTCGACCGGCCCGCCCCCGAGGGCGGCTGGCAGGCCGCCAGGATCGCCCGGCTCCGCGAGGTCCTGGCGAGGATGCCGGAGGCCTACTGGCCGGACCAGTACAACAACCCCGACAACCCGGCCGGGTACCTGTCGATGGCCGCCGAACTGTGCGGCCAACTGGACCACTTGGACGTCCTGGTGTGCAGTGTCGGCACCGGCGGCCACAGCTCCGGACTGGTCGGTGCGCTGCGCCGGCGCTGGCCGCGGCTCAAGGTGATCGGCGTCGACTCCGTGGGCTCGGCGATCTTCGGCCAGCCCGCCCGGCCCCGTCTGATGCGCGGACTCGGCAGCAGCATCCACCCCCGCAACGTCGCCCACCACGCCTTCGACGAGGTCCACTGGGTCGGCCCGGCCGAAGCGGTCGACGCCTGCCGCAGGCTCGCCCGTACCAGCTTCGTCAGCGGCGGCTGGAGCACCGGAGCCGTCGCCCTCGTCTCCGCCTGGGCGGCCCGGGTGGAACCGGGCGCCGTCGTCGCGACGGTCTTCCCGGACGGGCCGCACCGCTACCTGGGGACCGTCTACGACGACGACTTCTGCCACGCCCACGGCCTGGACCGAGCCGAACTCGCCGACCGCCCCCTGGAGATCCCGCACCCGTGGGCGACCGAGGCGACCGGCTGGGTCCGCTGCCGCACCGTCGTCGACCCGGTGGCGGCCGGCCGTCCCGTCGTACCCGCGCCCGTGCAAGGAGGTCCGGCATGAAGCTCAGCTGGAGCACCACGGAACTGGAGCTGGCCGAGCCGCTGCGCATCTCCCGATCGGTGATGGCCCGCCGCGACGCCGTCTGGGTCACCGTCGAACACGGCGGGCTGCGCGGCTGGGGCGAGGCCGTCAGCAGCGACTACCTGGGCCTGCCCACGACCCGGATCATCGAGCACCTGGTCGCCGCCCGCCCGGGCATCGAACGCCTCCCCGACCCCGAGACCGCATGGGATGAGTACGACGCCGGGAGCCCGCCGGGCCTTCCTGCCGGCGTTCTGGCGGCGATCGAGGCGGCCCTGCTCGACCTGGTCGGCAAGAGGGCCGACCGGCCCGTCCATCAGCTGCTCGGCACGCACGAAGCTCCCGCCGCGGCGACCGCCCGTACGATCGGCATCATCGCGCCCGAGGCCGCCGCCGCGCAGGCCACCCGCCTCGCCGCCGCCGGATTCACCGTCCTCAAGGTCAAGGCGGGACACCCCGACCCGGCTCGGGACCTCCACCGCGTGGCCGCCGTCCACTGCGCGGTCCCCGGGGCGAGTCTCCTGCTCGACCCCAACGGCGCCTGGAGCGAACACCAGGCCCTCGCCCTGCTGCCGCGCTTCGCCGCCCTCGGCGTCACCGCCGTGGAACAGCCGATCGCACCCGGCCGCCCCGACGCCCTCGCCCGCGTGGCGAAGGAGTCCCCGGTCCCCGTCATCGCCGACGAGGACGCGGTCTCCTACGAGGACGCCGTCGCGCTGGCCGGACGGGTCCACGGCGTGAACGTCAAACTGGCCAAGTGTGGCGGGGTACGGGCTGCGCTGCGCATCCACGAGGCCCTGCGCGGCAGCGGCACCGATCTGATGCTCGGCTGCCTCACCGCCAGCTCGCTGGGCATAGCGCCCGCCGTCCACATCGCCGACCGGGCCCGCTGGGTGGACCTCGACGGGCACCTGCTGCTCGCCGACGACCCCTGGACCGGAATCGGCGGTGCGGACGGCACCGTACGGGCCGCGAGTCGCTCCGGTCTCGGCGTCAGACGCGCCGACGGGGAGGCAGGACGGTGAGAACCCTCGCCGCCGCACGGAGCTTTCCGCTCGCCGTGCGCCTCCTCCTGGTCAACCAGCTCGGCGTCAACACCGGCTTCTACCTGCTCATCCCGTACCTCGCCACCCACCTCACCGACGACCTCGGCATGTCGGCGGCCGTCGTCGGCATGGTCCTGGGCCTGCGCAACCTCAGCCAGCAAGGAATGTTCCTGATCGGCGGATCGGCCGCCGACCGGCTCGGCGCCCGCGGTGTGATCATCGCGGGATGTGCGCTGCGCACGCTCGGATTCGCCCTGTTCGCGCTCGGCGACGGGCTTCCCGTGCTGCTGGCCGCCTCCATACTCAGCGGGCTCGCCGGGGCCCTCTTCAACCCGGCCGTGCGCACGTACATCGCCCAGGAGTCGAACGACCGCAAGGCGGAGGCGTTCGCGCTGTTCAACGTGTTCGCCACCACGGGAGCGCTGCTCGGGCCCCTCCTCGGCACCCTGCTGCTGCTCGTGGACTTCAAGGCGGCGGCGCTCACCGCAGCGGCCATCTTCGCGCTGCTCACCCTCGCCCAGACCATGGTGTTGCCCGCCCGTTCCGTCCCCAGCCCGTCCGGGACCGTGGCCGGTGACTGGCGGGAGGTCTTCGGCAACCGCAGGTTCCTCGCCTTCGCGCTGGCCATGGTCGGCATGTACGGGATGGAGAACCAGCTCTACCTGCTGCTGCCCCATGCCGCACACCAGGCCACGGGCTGGGACGGCTCCATCGGCCTGCTCTTCCTCGCCGGTACCGTCGTTAACCTGCTCTTCCAGCTGCGCATCACCCGGCGGCTGAAGTCCCGGGGGAGCCGCGCCCGCTGGATCGCCACCGGACTGGCCGTCATGGGGCTCGGCTTCGTCCCGCCCATGCTCGTCGCGAGCGCCTCCGGCACGCACCCGGCGCGCCTGCTGCCCGTACTCGCCGGTGCCCTGCTGCTCCACCTCGGCGTGATGATCGCCCAGCCGTTCGTCATGGAGTTGATACCGGCCTTCGGCCGAGACGGCCTCACCGGCACGTACTACGGCCTGTTCTACGTGGTCTCCGGCTTCGCAGCCGCCATCGGAAACATGGCCGTCGGCTGGGCCATGGACCTCGGCGGGAACAGCAGTCTCGCCTGGCTGCCGTGGGCCTTCTGCCTCTGCCTGGGCCTGTCGTCCGCGATCGCGCTCGCCGCGCTGCACCGCAGAGCCCCCCCGCAGCGGGTACTCGGGGGTCCAGACCCTGCCGAGGCGCCTGCGGGACGAGGTCGTCGGATCGCTGAGGCAGTTCCGCACCGGGCCCGGGCCCTTCGAACCTGCAGCCCGGCGCGTCGCCCAGCCCCTGGGCGACGTCGCCACCATCAGCCTCCTGCAGCAGCGCTGCTCCCGGCAGAGCACGATGCTCAACGAGCAAAGGCCGCGCCGCCGCCGCGCCGGACCGCCGCCGCGGACGGCTCACAAGGGGCGGTCCGCGATCAGGGCGGTGCCCACGGGGCGGAAGCCGAGGCGGGCGTAGACGCGGGCCACGTCCTCGTCGCCGGCCGAGAGGAAGACGGTGCGGGCTCCGCGGGCCAGGGCGTCCGCGACCAGGGCCGCCGTCACTCCCAGGGCCAGGCCCTGGCGGCGGGCCGAGGGGAGGGTGCCGACGCCGACGACCTCCGCGACGTCGCCGACCGGGATGTACTGGCCGGAGCAGAGCACCAAGCCGTCGCGCGCCGCGGCCGCCAGGGCGGTGCGGCCCGACGCGATCATCCCGGCGACCCGGACCCGGCGGCCTTCCGAGGCCGGGTCCCGCTCCGCCACCGCGAGCTCCGCCGGGCCCGCCTCGCCCACCGCCGTGCCGGGTGCGGCGAAGGCCAGCATCGGGACCGTCACCGCCGCGCGCAGCAGCGGGTCGGCCGCGCCGAGCACCCGTACGTCCGGATGCGCGGGCAGCCGTACCGCCGAGGGGTCGAGCACCATCAGCGGGTGTGCGTGGACCTGCAGTCCGGCGGCTTGTGCCGCGGCCCGCAGCGAGGGGGTGGTTTCGGCCACCCACTCGATGGACTCGGGGACGTTCAGCTCGCGCTGGCGGGCCAGTACCCGCTCCACGTCGGCCGCCGAGACGCCGGCGGCCGAAGCGGCGCCGAGCGCGGGCCGCGCATAGTACGGCCAGCCCGTGCCCTCCTGGACGAAGAGGGTCAGCGGGCCGAAGTCCTCCGCCCGCGCACCGCCCGCCCGGGGCGCGGCGTCGTAGTAGCGCTCCAGCCCGGGCAGCGGGTCGGAGGCGTCGGCAGCGGCGGAGGCGTCGGAAGGGGCGGAAGCCGAGGTCATCCGGCCATCCAATCAACCGGGGAGCGCTCAGGCACCTTCTTTCAGGACGCGTGAGATCAGCTCCCGCTGCGGCTCCGAAAGGTTCGGGTCCCGGCAGTCCACCGTCCGGCCGTCCACCGTGATCCGGTACGAGAACCCGTCCCGGATCCGGTCCGCAGGATCTCCCGGCGGACCGGGCCGCAGCGCGAGCCGGGCCAGGTCCTGCCACTCGGCCTCGTCGGGCAGGCCCGAGGTGTCCACCTCGGCCCGCCGCTCGATCCCCGCGAAGCCGCCCGTCCGCACCACCTGAATCCGCATGTCCGGCCTCCTACCCCAGTCCGACCGCCGACCACGCCTTCTGCAGCGCCTGGTGTTCCGGGCCGCCCTCTCCGTACCGGGTCACGGCCGAGGCGACCGTCAGGGCGGCGAACCGCGCGAAGTCCGCCTTCGGGCCGAGCTCCCCGCCGGTCAGGGTGTCGTACCAGATCTGCCCGGCCCGCTCCCAGGCCTTGCCCCCGAGCTCGGACGCCACGATGTAGAAGGCGTGGTTGGGGATGCCGGAGTTGATGTGCACCCCGCCGTTGTCGCGGGAGGTGCGGACGTAGCCGTCCATCGTCGCGGGCTGCGGGTCCTTGCCGAGCTCGTCGTCCTCGTACGCCGTTCCGGGCGCCTTCATCGAGCGCAGGGCGGAGCCGCTGTCGACGGACGGCCCGAGCAGGCCGGCGCCGATCAGCCAGTCGGCATCCCCGGCCGTCTGGTCCAGCGAGTACTGCTTGATGAGGGAGCCGAAGACGTCCGACATGGACTCGTTGAGCGCGCCGGACTGGCCGTAGTACTCGAGGTCGGCGGTGTACTGCGTGACCCCGTGCGTCAGCTCGTGCCCGATGACGTCCACGGAGACGGTGAAGTCGAGGAAGAGGTCCCCGTCCCCGTCGCCGAAGACCATCCGGCTGCCGTCCCAGAAGGCGTTGTTGTACAGCCGGTCGTAGTGGACGCTGGCGTTCAGCGGCAGGCCGGCGTCATCGATCGAGTGGCGGCCGAAGGCCTTCAGGTACAGCTCGAAGGTGGCCCCGAGCCCGGCGTAGGCGCGGTTGACGCTGGCGTCCTTGCTCGCGTCCCCGCCCTCGCCGCGGACCTTCTTGCCGGGCAGCCGGGTCTGGTGCTGCGCGTCGTGGATGGTCCGCTCGGGGGTGTCGGGGGTCGCGTCCCCCGGTGTGGGGAGGACCGACATCAGGCGCCGCACCCGGTGGGCGGCGTCGAGCTCGAGGGTGTGCCGGGCGGCGGCGGCGCGGGCGGCGTCCTCGGACCGGGCGATCTTGTCCAGGAGGTGCGGCGGCACCACGGTGCAGAAGACGGGGCGGCGTGGGGCGGAGTAGGCATCCATGCCCGGCAATGTGGCACTCGGTCACTTCGTTGTCACTAGCAGCGACCATGATTCATTCGGTTGTGTGGACCGCCCGGCGCCGGGTCGACGCCCGCGGCCCTCGCCCGATCGCACGGACGGGGGGTGGGCGGGGTTGGCGGATCGTCCCGAGCTGGGCCGGACGAAGGAGGCGTAGCTCACAAAGGGTACAAAACGGACTGGCGGGTCTTGCATACTGAAACAGGTCCCCGCATACGGCGCGGCTCGGTTAGGCTCGGCCCATCATGCGTATCGGGCTGCTTCTCCTTAGCTGCCGCGGCGAGGGCCTGTAGTCGTAGGCCGACCCCCTCCCCGCGGAGTTTGGTGTTGCGGATTTACGACCCGTCCGTCGGCCGTCCCAGCGAACTACACGCGGACACGCGAGGAGCCCTACGCCATGAGCCAGCACACTTTTGTCGGTCGCCCCACGCCCATCACGAACGCGACCCACAGCCAGCAGCCCTCCGGGATGCCGATCCACAAGTACGGCTCGTACGAGCAGGTGGACATCCCCGACCGCACCTGGCCCGAGGCCCGCGTCACCAAGGCGCCCCGCTGGCTGTCCACGGACCTGCGCGACGGCAACCAGTCGCTGATCGACCCGATGACCCCCGCCCGCAAGCGCGAGATGTTCGACCTGCTGGTGCGCATGGGCTACAAGGAGATCGAGGTCGGCTTCCCGTCCTCCGGTGAGACCGACTTCGCCTTCGTGCGCTCGATCATCGAAGAGGGCGCGATCCCGGACGACGTGACCATCTCCGTACTGACCCAGGCCCGCGAGGACCTGATCGAGCGGACCGTGGAGTCGCTGGTCGGCGCCAAGCGCGCCACCGTGCACCTGTACAACGCGACCGCGCCGACCTTCCGCCGGGTCGTCTTCCGCGGCTCCAAGGAGCAGATCAAGCAGATCGCCGTCGACGGCACCCGCCTGGTCATGGAGTACGCCGACAAGCTGCTGGGCCCGGAGACCACCTTCGGCTACCAGTACAGCCCGGAGATCTTCACCGACACCGAGCTGGACTTCGCCCTGGAGGTCTGCGAGGCCGTCTGCGACGTGTGGCAGCCGTCCGCGGGCCGCGAGATCATCCTGAACCTGCCCGCCACGGTGGAGCGCTCGACGCCCTCCACGCACGCGGACCGCTTCGAGTGGATGGCCCGCAACCTGACCCGCCGCCAGCACATCTGCATCTCCGTGCACCCGCACAACGACCGCGGCACCGCCGTCGCCGCCGCCGAGCTGGCCCTGATGGCCGGCGCCGACCGCATCGAGGGCTGCCTGTTCGGCCAGGGCGAGCGCACCGGCAACGTGGACCTGATCACGCTGGGCATGAACCTGTTCTCGCAGGGCATCGACCCGCAGATCGACTTCTCCCAGATCGACGAGATCCGCCGCACCAGCGAGTACTGCAACCAGATGGAGGTCCACCCGCGCCACCCCTACGCGGGCGACCTGGTCTACACCGCCTTCTCCGGCTCCCACCAGGACGCCATCAAGAAGGGCTTCGACGCCATGGAGGCCGATGCGGCCGCCAAGGGCGTCACCGTCGACGACATCGAGTGGGCGGTCCCGTACCTGCCCATCGACCCCAAGGACGTCGGCCGCTCCTACGAGGCGGTCATCCGGGTCAACTCGCAGTCCGGCAAGGGCGGCATCGCGTACGTCCTGAAGAACGACCACAAGCTGGACCTGCCGCGCCGCATGCAGATCGAGTTCTCGCGGATCATCCAGGCCAAGACCGACTCCGAGGGCGGCGAGGTCACCCCGAAGGCGATCTGGGACGTCTTCCAGGACGAGTACCTGCCCAACCCCGAAAACCCGTGGGGGCGAGTCCAGCTGCGTTCCGGCCAGACCACCACCGACAAGGACGGCACGGACACGCTGACCGTCGAAGCGGTCGTGGACGGCGTGGACACCGTGCTGGACGGCACCGGCAACGGCCCGATCTCGGCCTTCTTCGACGCGCTGGCCGGCATCGGCATCGACGCCCGCCTGCTGGACTACACCGAGCACACGATGAGCGAGGGCGCCTCCGCCGTCGCCGCCTCGTACATCGAGTGCGCGATCGACGGCCGCGTCCTGTGGGGCATCGGCATCGACGCGAACACCACCCGCGCCTCCCTGAAGGCGGTCATCTCCGCCGTCAACCGCGCGGGCCGCTGAACCCGTCCGTGACACGGCCCCGCCCCTCCCTCCGGAGGGGCGGGGCCGCGCCGTTTCCGCCCCGCCCGCGCGCCGGTGCGAGCACCCGCAGACGCAGACCAGCGCCCCGCCGGACGGCCGCGCGGGCAGGGGCGGAGATCGGCCAAGTACGGGGGCCGGCGGATGTTGTCTTGTCACACGCCTGACGCATCCTCACCGATGTGGCTAACATCACGCCAACCCGGCGATGTTGCCGGAAGGTTACGGAGGTGCGACGTGCTGCCAGTTCGGGGTGGGGACGGCCGGAAGCTGACGGTCTGGGGCATCCGCACCACCTGGAGCACCGTGGGGGACGGGGAGTTCTTCTGCCCCGACTGCGGTGGGGACCGCAACTACCGCAGGCGCACCGGCCGACGCCGGTTCACGGTCCTCGGGGTCCCGGTGCTGCCGCGCGGGCAGGTGGGCCCCGTCGTCGAGTGCCAGGGCTGCCGCGAGCGCTTCGCCACCGAGGTCCTGGACCACCTCACCACCACCCGCTTCTCCGCGCTGCTGCGCGACGCCGTGCACACGGTGACGCTGGCCGTGCTGGCCGCCGGCGGGACGGCCTCGCGCAGCGCCCTGGAGGCCGCCGTGGGCGCCGTACGGGCGGCGGGGTTCCAGGACTGCACGGAGGAGCAGCTGGAGTCGCTCGTGGAGGGGCTGGCCACCGACGAGGGGCGGCTCGGGCTCTACGACGGCCCCGACTGCTGCGGCGCCGCCCTCTCGATAGAGCTGCACGAGGTGCTGGAACCGCTGGCTCCGCACCTGGCCGCCCCCGGGCGCGAATCGATCCTGCTGCAGGGCGCGCGCGTCGCGCTGGCGGACGGCCCGTACATCCCGGCGGAGCGCGAGGTCCTCGCGACGGTGGGCGCGGCGCTGCGCATCGACGCGGACGAGGTGGCGCGGCTGCTGTCGGCGGTCCGGGCGCCGTAGGACAGAGGTCCAGGGCGGTGGCGGCCGGTTCGGCCGCCGCCGCCCTTTCGCATGCCGTCGCGGGCTCCGGGACGGGCGAAAACGGAACATTTCGAGGTAACGATCCGGCCTCGCGCCCCCGATTTCGCGCCTTTCGCGCGCCGGTTGAACCGCGGAGCGGTTCCATCCGTGCGGGGTGTTTCCACCATGTGGACGGCCGGAGGGGTGCCTTCTTCTTTGCGCTGCCGAACGAGGGCGAACCATTAACCCGCACGTCATCCCAGGGGACCTTCGCGTTCGCGCAGCGAGAACCAGCCATTTTGTGAACCGTTGGCCGTAGCCGACCGCGCGAGCGTCCGCCACTGGAGAAACCTCCAGATCGAGCATCCCAGTTCGTCAACACTTTGTGGAAGTCGACGATATCTGTGAGCGGCCCCACAGGCGTTCAATTCCGGTCACACGACGAGACGCCGGCGGTAACACCGCGGGGCTTCGATGCACGTGGACGTACTGACAGCCCTGACGGATCAACGGGTTAACGACCCACTCCGGCCGGGGACAACCAGCTTCCTCTCAGTTACCTACCTCATTGAAGGGCAAGGCAGAGATGGCACGTGTCGCCGCACCGCTTTCCGCCAACGGAGAGCAGAGCACGCACCCGGTCGACGAGGTGCTCCCCCTCCCCAAGCTCGCGCTGTACGGCTTCCAGCACGTACTCGCGTTCTACGCCGGTGCGGTGATCGTTCCGATCATCGTCGGCGGTGCCCTCGGGCTCTCCACCGAGCAGCTGGTCTACCTGATCAACGCCGACCTCTTCACCTGCGGTATCGCCTCGATCATCCAGGCGTGGGGCATCGGCAGGATCGGCGCGAGGCTGCCCCTGATCCAGGGCGTCACCTTCACCGCGGTGTCCCCGATGATCGCCATCGGTCTCGGGGCGGGCGGCGGGACGGCCGGTCTGCTCGTCATCTACGGCGCGGTCATCACGGCCGGCATCGCCACCTTCGCCTTCGCCTGGCTGCCCCCCAAGGCCTTCCGCACCATCATGCGGCTCTTCCCGCCGGTCGTCACCGGCACGGTGATCACGGTCCTCGGCATCGTGCTGATCCCGGTCGGCCTGAACGACGCCGCGGGCGGCCTCGGCAGCCCCGACTTCGGCGACCCGAAGCACTTCGCCTACGCCGGCGGCACGATGCTCTTCATCCTCGTCCTGATGAAGCTCGGCAGGCCCTTCCTCAACAGCATCTCCATCCTGCTCGGCCTGGTCGGCGGCACCGCCGTCGCCTTCCTGCTCGGCGACGCCAAGTTCGGCAACGTGAGCAACTCGGACTGGATCGGCATCACCACCCCGTTCTACTACGGAGCCCCGAAGTTCGAGTGGTTCCCGATCGTCCTGATGCTCATCGTCATGCTGATCACCATGGTCGAGACCACCGGTGACACCTACGCCGTCGGCGACATCGTCGGCAAGGAGATCGACAGCGAGACCGTGGCCCGCGCCCTGCGCGCCGACGGCGCCGCGACCGCCCTGGGCGGCGTCCTCAACTCCTTCCCGTACGTGGCCTTCGCCGAGAACGTCGGCCTGGTCCGCATGACCAAGGTCAAGAGCCGCTTCGTCGTGGTCGCCGCCGGTGTCTTCATGATCGTGCTGGGTCTGATCCCGAAGGCCGCCGCGATCGTCGCCGCGGTTCCGCACGGTGTGCTCGGCGGCGCGGCGACGGTGATGTTCGCGATGGTGGCCCTGGCGGGCATCCAGACCCTCGCCAAGGTCGACCTCAAGGAGGAGAAGAACGCGCTGGTCGTGGGTGTCTCTCTGGCCTTCGCGCTGCTCCCCGCCACCGTCCCGGTGCTCTTCAAGGACCACATGGACGCGGACCTCTCCTCGCTCCTCAACTCCGGTGTGACGCTCGGTGCCACGGCCGCGATCGTCCTGAACCTGATCTTCAACGGTCTCGGCAAGGACGACGCGCACAGCGCCCCGCAGATCGACGCCCCGCAGACCGACGCCCCGCAGATCGACGCCCCGAAGGCCGACGCCCCGGCGTCGGACGACGGTGCCCCGGCAGCCGTACCGGCCCAGTCGACCGAGGGCGAGCACGCCCCGACGCCGACCGCCTGATCCTCCCAAGGGGTGTCCCCCGCCGGGCTCGCGCCCGGCGAGGGACGCTGCCGTTCCGGGCCGTCCTGTCAGTGGGGTACGGGACAATGGGCTCATGAGTCTGTTCCGCGACGACGGCATCGTGCTGCGCACCCAGAAGCTGGGTGAGGCGGACCGCATCATCACGCTGCTGACCCGGGGCCACGGCCGGGTCCGGGCCGTCGCCCGCGGGGTCCGGCGGACGAAGTCCAAGTTCGGCGCCGGGCTGGAACCCTTCTCCCACGCCGACGTGCAGTTCTTCGCCCGCAGCAACGAACTGATCGGCCGCAGCCTGCCGCTCTGCACGCAGACCCAGATCATCGCCCCGTACGGCAACGGCATCGTCACCGACTACGGCCGCTACACCGCCGGCACCGCGATGCTGGAGACGGCCGAGCGGTTCACCGACCACGAGGGCGAGCCGGCCGTGCAGCAGTACCTGCTGCTCGTCGGCGCGCTGCGCACCCTCTCGCGCGGCGAACACGCGCCGAACCTCATCCTCGACGCCTTCCTGCTGCGCTCCCTCGCCGTCAACGGCTACGCACCGAGCTTCGACGACTGCGCGAAGTGCGGGATCCACGGACCCAACCGGCACTTCTCCGTCGCCGCCGGCGGGGTCATATGCGGCGACTGCCGCGTCCCCGGCAGCGTCGTACCCTCGTCGGAGGCCATCGCCCTGCTCAGCGCCCTGCTGACGGGCGACTGGGGACATGCCGACGCGTGCGAGGCGCGTCACGTGCGGGAGGGCAGCGGGCTGGTCTCCGCCTACTTGCACTGGCATCTGGAGCGCGGGCTACGCTCCCTTCGATACGTCGAGAAATAGGAGCTGGGCACATGGCACGACGCGGGATTCTGGGACGCTCTCGCCGCGAGTACAAGGTTCCCGAGCCGCACCCGTCCGGTGAGCGCCCGCCGAAGATCCCCGGCGAGCTCGTGCCGAACCACGTCGCGGTCGTCATGGACGGCAACGGCCGCTGGGCCAAGGAGCGCGGGCTGCCGCGCACCGAGGGCCACAAGGTGGGCGAGGGCGTCGTGCTCGACGTGCTCAAGGGCTGCCTGGAGATGGGCGTCAAGAACCTCTCCCTCTACGCCTTCTCGACGGAGAACTGGAAGCGCTCGCCCGACGAGGTGCGCTTCCTCATGAACTTCAACCGCGATGTCATCCGGCGCCGGCGCGACGAGATGAACGAGCTGGGCATCCGCATCCGCTGGGTCGGCCGCATGCCGAAGATGTGGAAGTCGGTCGTCCAGGAGCTCCAGGTCGCGCAGGAGCAGACCGTCGACAACGACGCGATGACCCTCTACTTCTGCGTCAACTACGGCGGCCGCGCCGAGATCGCGGACGCCGCGCAGGCGATCGCGCGCGATGTGGCGGCCGGCCGGCTCGACCCGTCGAAGGTCAACGAGAAGACCTTCGCGAAGTACATGTACTACCCGGACATGCCGGACGTGGACCTCTTCCTGCGGCCGAGCGGCGAGCAGCGCACCTCGAACTACCTGCTGTGGCAGAGCGCGTACGCCGAGATGGTCTTCCAGGACGTCCTGTGGCCGGACTTCGACCGCCGCAACCTCTGGGCGGCCTGCTACGAGTACGCCCAGCGCGACCGCCGCTTCGGCGGCGCCGTCCCCAACCAGGGTGAGGGCTCCGCCTGAGCGGCCACTAGGATCCCCGCTCATGGACGACATGAGCGGGGATCAGCTGTACCGGATACACGAGTCGGCATCGGCGGGGCAGGCGGTCGAGCTCCGCTACACGCCGACCGTCGCCGACATGGCGGAGGGCCTGCGGGCACGCGGCCGGTCGAAGGCGGGCCGCCGCCAGCGCCTGCCGTTCTTCCTCATCGGCCTGGTGGGGCCCGGGTACGCCGCAGTCCTCATCGCGCAGGACGGCGAGTCGGCCGGGTCCCCCGTGGCGCTGACCGTGGTGGGCCTGCTCGGCTGGGCCTTCGCGCTGTTCGGCCACCGGTTCATGGCCCGGTCGACCCGCGGACTGCTGGCGGCGGCGGGGGAGTGCAGGGCGGTCGTCGACGGCGAGGGCATCACCATCGACTCAGCGCAGGGCTCCACCCACCTGCTCTGGAGCGCGCTGTCGACCTACGCGGAGACCCCCGCGACCTTCATGGTCTTCACCGGCGACAGGCAGATCACCGGCGGGGCGCTGCTCCCCAAGCGGGGCCTCGCGGACGCCGGGCAGCAGGACGTGCTGCGGGCGCTCCTGGACGGGAAGCTGGAGCGGATCTAGGCCTGCGGCCGGCGCCGGCCGGTCCCCGCTACGGCTGGGGGGCCGCCGCGCAGTCCGCGCAGGTGCCGAAGATCTCCACCGTGTGGGCGACGTTCACGAAGCCGTGCTCGGCCGCGATGGCCTCCGCCCACTTCTCGACCGCCGGACCCTCCACCTCGACGGCCTTGCCACACTTGCGGCAGACCAGGTGGTGGTGGTGGTCCCCGGTGGAGCAGCGCCGGTAGACGGACTCGCCGTCGCTGGTCCGCAGGACGTCGACCTCGCCCGCGTCCGCGAGGGACTGCAGGGTGCGGTAGACGGTGGTCAGGCCCACGGAATCGCCGCGGTGCTTGAGCATGTCGTGGAGTTCCTGGGCACTGCGGAACTCGTCCACCTCGTCCAGCGCCGCCGCGACGGCGGCCCGCTGCCGGGTGGATCGTCCTCGTACTGGCGCGGTATTCATCTCGCCAGGCGCAGTCGCCACCGGTTCCTCCTCGTTTCGGCCTCGGCCCATTGTGCCAGGCGGCCGCGCGGCTCAGACCGTCACACTTCCACGCCTTCCCGCGTGCAGACTTCCTCGGAGGCGCGGGCGGCCCTCGCCCGCCGCCGGGCCAGGGGGGTCGAAACGGCCGTCATCACCATGAACACGGCGATGGCGAGCAGCACGATCGTGCCGCCGGACGGGGCGTCGATGTAGTACGTGGCCGCCGTGCCCGAGAGCGAGACCAGTACGCCGATCACCATGGCCACCGTCAGCGTGGCCGTGAACCCACGGGTGACGCGCTGCGCGGCGGCCACGGGGATCACCATCATGGCGCTGACCAGCAGCAGGCCGACGATGCGCATCGCGACGGTCACGGTGACGGCGGCGGTGACGGCCATCAGCAGGTTCAGGAAGCGCACCGGCAGGCCGGTGACCCGCGCGAACTCCTCGTCCTGGCAGACCGCGAACAGCTGGCGGCGCAGTCCCAGGGTGACGGCGATGACGAACAGGGCGAGGATCACGACCGCGGTGATGTCCTCGGCCGAGACGGTGGTGATGGAGCCGAAGAGGTAGCTGGTGAGGTTGGCCGTGGAGCCGCCCGGAGCCAGGTTGATGATCATGACGCCGCCGGCCAGGCCGCCGTAGAAGAGCATGGCCAGCGCGATGTCCCCGCTGGTCTTGCCGCGGGAGCGGATCAGCTCCATGCCGACCGCGCCGATGACCGCGACCAGGGTGGCCATCCACACCGGGCTGGTGTTGAGCAGGAAACCGAGCGCGACACCGGTCATGGCCACGTGGCCGATGCCGTCGCCCATGACGGCCTGGCGGCGCTGCACGAGGTACGTGCCGATCGCGGGGGCCGTGATGCCGACGAGGGCGGCGGCGATGAGGGCCCGCTGCATGAAGGCGTAGTCGAGGAGGTCCATCAGCTCAGCAGTCCCGTCCGGAGGGGCTCGGCGTCGTGCGCGGAGTGGGGGTGTACGTGGTCGTGGCCCGGCAGCGCGTGCTGGCCCAGGGCCTCCGGGGGCGGGCCGTCGTGCGTGACGCAGCCGTCGCGCAGGACGACGGCGCGGTCGATGAGCGGCTCCAGCGGGCCCAGCTCGTGCAGGACGAGGAGCACGGTGGTGCCGGCGGCGACCTGGGTGCGCAGGGCGTTCGCGAGGACCTCCTGGTTGGCCAGGTCCACGCCCGCCATCGGCTCGTCCATGATCAGCAGCTCCGGCTCGCCGGCGAGCGCGCGGGCGATGAGGACCCGCTGGTGCTGCCCGCCGGAGAGCGCGTTGACGGAGGCGTCGGCGTGGGAGGCCATGTCGACCAGGTCCAGCGCGCGCTCGACGGCGGCCTTGTCGGCCTTGCGCAGGAACCCGAAGCGGGAGCGCGCGAGGCGCCCGGCGGAGACGACCTCGCGGACGGTGGCGGGGACCCCGCTGGCGGCGGTGGTGCGCTGCGGGACGTACCCGATGCGCGACCAGTCGCGGAAGCGCTTGAAGTCGGTGCCGAAGAGGGACAGGGCGCCCTCGCTCAGCGGGACCTGGCCGACCACGGCACGCACGGCCGTGGACTTGCCGGAGCCGTTGGCGCCGAGGAGGGCGACGACCTCGCCGCGGCGGACGGTGAGGTCGACGCCGCGCAGCACGGGGCGCGAACCGAGCGAGGCCGTGGCCCCGCGCAGGGATATGACGGGCTGGTCCGGCGCCTGCGTGGGCTTGGACTCCATGGCTCGCGCCTCCGTTGCTGCTACTGCTGCCATTACTTGTTGCCGAGCGCCTTCTGGAGGTTCTTCAGGTTGGCCCGCATGACCTCGAAGTAGTCAGCACCCTGGGACTTGTCCGTAATTCCCTCGAGGGGGTCCAGGACGTCGGTCTTCAGGCCGGTGTCGGTCGCGAGGGTCTTGGCCGTCTTGTCGCTGGCCAGCGTCTCGAAGAACACGGTGGTGACATTGTCCTTCTTCGCGACGGCCTGCAGCTCCTTCATCCGGGCCGGGCTCGGCTCGGACTCGGGGTCGACGCCGGAGATGCCCTCCTGGTCGAGGCCGTAGCGCTCGGCGAGGTAGCCGAAGGCGGAGTGGGTGGTGATGAAGGTCTTGGAGGCCGTGTTCTTCAGGCCGTCCTTGAACTCGGTGTCGAGCGCGCCCAGTTTGGCGACCAGGTCGTCGGTGTTCTTCTTGTAGTCCGCCGCGTGGCCGGGGTCGGCCTTCTCCAGGGCGGCGCCGACGCCCTTGGCGATCTCGGCGTACTTGACCGGGTCGAGCCAGAGGTGCGGGTCCTCGCCGGATTCGCCGTGGCTGTGGTCGTGGCCTTCGCCTTCGGCGGCGTGGTCGTCGTGGCCCGAGGTGCCGTGCACCTCCAGCTTGGTGAGGGTGGCGGCGTCGACGACGTTCTTCACGCCGGACTGGGCGACGGCCTTGTCGACGGCGGGCTGCAGCGTCTTGAGGTAGAGGACGACATCGGCCTCGCCGAGCTGCGCGGTCTGCTTCGGGGTGATCTCCAGGTCGTGCGGCTCGACGCCCGGCTTGGTGAGGGTGTCGACCTTCACGTGGTCCTTGCCGATCTGCTCGACGAGGAACTGCATCGGATAGAACGACGCCATCACGTCGAGTGTGCCGTCCTTGCCGCCGGCGGCTCCGGCGGTGCCCGAGCAGGCGGTGAGGGCCGTGGCGGCGAGGGCAACGGCTCCGGCGAGGGCGGCGGTGGGTATGAGGCGTCGTCGTACGTTCATGACATCCATTTTCATCAAAGATGGAAACGATTGTCAAAAACCCTGGTGGGGCGGGGTGTGGAGCCCCGGAGGACGGGGGGCCCGATTTGAAAGGGAGGGTGCGGGCGCCGGTAACCTTGAGGCTTCGCCGTTCGTCCTCGTAAATGAAGAGAGCACCGTGGCCGCCGACAAGATCGAAACCATCGTCAGCCTGAGCAAGCGCCGTGGCTTCGTTTTCCCGTGCAGTGACATCTACGGCGGCTCCAAGGCCGCCTGGGATTACGGTCCGCTCGGTGTCGAGCTCAAGGAGAACATCAAGCGCCAGTGGTGGAAGGCCATGGTCACCGGGCGTGAGGACATCGTCGGCCTCGACTCCTCCGTGATCCTGGCCCCGGAGGTCTGGGTGGCCTCCGGCCACGTCGGCACCTTCTCGGACCCGCTGACCGAGTGCACCTCCTGTCACAAGCGCCACCGCGCCGACCACCTGGAAGAGGCGTACGAGGCCAAGCACGGCCGCACGCCTGCCAACGGCCTCGCGGACATCAACTGCCCCAACTGCGGCGTGAAGGGCCAGTTCACCGAGCCCAAGCAGTTCTCCGGCATGCTGGAGACCCACCTCGGCCCGACCCAGGACACCGGCTCCAAGGCGTACCTGCGCCCCGAGACCGCCCAGGGCATCTTCACCAACTTCGCGCACGTGATGACCGCCTCGCGCAAGAAGCCCCCCTTCGGCATCGCGCAGATGGGCAAGTCCTTCCGCAACGAGATCACCCCCGGCAACTTCATCTTCCGCACCCGCGAGTTCGAGCAGATGGAGATGGAGTTCTTCGTCAAGCCGGGCGAGGACGAGCAGTGGCAGGAGTACTGGATGCAGGAGCGGTGGAACTGGTACCGCGACCTCGGCATCCGCGAGGAGAACATCCGCTGGTACGACCACCCGAAGGACAAGCTGTCCCACTACTCGAAGCGCACCGCCGACATCGAGTACCGCTTCAACTTCGGTGGCAATGAGTTCTCCGAGCTCGAAGGCGTCGCCAACCGCACCGACTTCGACCTCAAGGCCCACTCCGCCGCCTCCGGCTCGGAGCTCGTGTACTTCGACCAGGAGTCGAAGGAGAAGTACACCCCGTACGTCATCGAGCCGGCGGCCGGTGTCAACCGCGCCATGCTCGCCTTCATGCTCGACGCGTACAACGAGGACGAGGCCCCGAACGCCAAGGGCGTCATGGAGAAGCGCACCGTGATGCGCCTCGACCCGCGCCTGGCCCCGGTCAAGGTCGCCGTCCTGCCGCTGTCCCGCAACGCGCAGCTGTCGCCGAAGGCCAAGGGCCTCGCCGCCGACCTGCGCAAGTTCTGGAACATCGAGTTCGACGACGCGGGCGCCATCGGCCGCCGCTACCGCCGCCAGGACGAGATCGGCACGCCGTTCTGCGTCACCGTCGACTTCGACACCCTCGACGACAACGCGGTGACCGTGCGCGAGCGCGACACCATGAAGCAGGAGCGCGTCTCCCTGGACCAGATCCAGACCTACCTCGGCAGCCGCCTGCTCGGCTGCTAGTGCTGTGACCGCAGTGGCCCGGTGCGCATCGCGCACCGGGCCACTGCCGTCCGCCCGTCCGGTCACGCGGGCGCGGCGCCGCTTCCGGCGGTCTGCGCCGCCAGGGCGGCCGCGGCCCGCGCCTCGCCCTCGGCCTGCGACCGCTTCGAGTAGCGGACGGTCCACAGGATCAGCGAGCCGAGGACGGAGTAGATCAGGATCGGGCTGACGACCACCATCGTGTCGGTGTCCAGCAGGTACACCAGCGCGACCCGCACCAGGGCCTCGGCCAGGTACGCGACGCCCCAGACGGTGGTCATCCGCCGCATCACGAAGCGGAAGTCGGGGTACTGCCAGAGCCCGTTGAAGTACGCCACTCCCGCCGGGGTGCCGTCCGTGCCGAACTTGCGGCCGAAGTAGAACATCAGCGGCCGCGGGGCCAGCAGGGTCGCGAGGCAGAGCAGCCCGAACAGGCCGGTCACGCCCGAGTCCTTGATGAGCAGCGCGCGCGCCGAGTGCGCGCCGATCAGCGTGACGAGGGCGGTGATCACCAGGAACACGAGGGTGACCACGGCGAACTCGTCGATCTTGCGCCGCCAGGCGAGGTGGACGGCGGAGTCGACCACCGGCCAGACGCCGCTGACCAGCAGCGCGGCGAACTCGCTCCAGCCGCGGTCGGTGAGCATGTTGTACGTGAGGATCGGCGCGACCACGTTGAAGCCGATGGTCAGGATCCAGCCGATCGCGGCCGCGGTTCCCGATCGGGCCGGCGGATCGGACTGCGGTGCCGTTGCTTCCTGAGCTGACAAAGTTCCCCCTGGAACGGACCTGATCTGTGCGGTAAGGGGAACGTAAGAACACGGCAGGGGAGCGGCAAGGGTCCCGCGCCCAAAATGATGATCAAGCTGTCCGGGCCGGCCGGTTCCGGGCGTCAGGCGCGCAGACCCCGGACGACCAGCGCGGAGACCGCCTCGAACTCGGCGGTGATGTTCGGGGACAGCCAGTCCGCCGCATACTGCGGATCATGGAAGCGGCCGGTGGCATCGAACACCGCCCGGGCGGCGGCCGGTACGTCGGGCGCGCTGAGCGATCCGGCCTCGACCCCCTCGCCGATGATCCTCGACAACTGCTCGACGAGCTGGCTCAGGTGCTGGTCGACGACGCCGCTGTTCTCGGTGAGCAGCACCATGTACGTCGCGAACAGCTCGGGATCGTTGCCGGCCTTGTGGCGCTTGGCCTCGAACAGCGCCTCCAGCCACGATTCCAGCTTCGAGGGCGCCGGCTCGGCGGGCGCCGAGACGATCTCCTCCAGCATGACCACGTTCTTGGCGAGCCAGCGGTCCGTGACGGCCTCGCGCAGCGCCGCCTTCGACGGGAAGTGCCGGTACACGCTGCCGTGGCTGACGCCCAGGGCGCGCGCCACGTCCACCACGGTCGCCTTGGTCGGGCCGAAGCGGCGCAGCACCTCCTCGGTGGTTTCGAGGATGCGCTCGGGAGTGAGGGGCGCGGCGGCAGCGGGAGGCATGAGTACGACCGTACAGCCGGATCAGTGCTCACTGTCCAGGTGGGCCATCTGGGCCGCCGGATACCGCTCGCCGGCAGCCGCTCCCGCCGGAACCGCCTCCTCGATGGCGGCGAGGTCGGCGGGGCTCAGCACCACCTGTATGGCACCCAGTGCCTCCGTGAGCCGGTCGCGGCGGCGGGCGCCCACCAGCGGCACGATGTCCTCGCCGCGCGAGAGCACCCAGGCGATGGCGGTCTGGGCGACGCTGACGCCCTTGTCGTCGGCGACCTTGCGCAGGGCGTCGACCAGGTCGAGGTTCCGGCCGAGGTTGTCGCCCTGGAAGCGCGGGCTCATCCCGCGGAAGTCGCCCGGGGCCAAGGTCCGCTCGCGGGTGAAATGCCCGCTGATCAGGCCGCGGGACAGCACCCCGTACGCCGTGATGCCGATGCCGAGCTCACGGGCGGCCGGCAGGATCTCCTGCTCGATGCCGCGTGAGATCAGGGAGTACTCGATCTGGAGGTCGGCGATCGGGGCCACGGCGGCGGCCCTGCGCAGGGTGTCCGCGCCGACCTCGGAGAGTCCTATGTGCCGGACGTGCCCGGCCTGCACGGCCTCGGCGATGGCGCCGACGGTCTCCTCGATCGGGACGTCCGGGTCGACGCGGGCGATGCGGTAGATGTCGATGTGGTCCCGGCCGAGGCGCTGGAGCGAATAGGCCAGGAAGTTCTTGACGGCCTCCGGCCGCCCGTCGTATCCGGTGAAGCCGCCCTCGACCGTGCGCAGGGCGCCGAACTTCACGCTGGTCAGCGCCTGCTCGCGGGCCGCGGCGGGCGCGGTGCGCAGGGCTTCGCCGATGAGGAGCTCGTTGTGCCCCATGCCGTAGAAGTCGCCGGTGTCGAGCAGGGTCACGCCCGCGTCGAGGGCCGCGTGGATGGTGGCGAGGGACTCGGCCCGGTCGGTCTCGCCGTAGAGCGCGGACATCCCCATGCATCCCAGGCCCAGCGGGAAGACCGAGGGGCCGGTGGTGCCGAGGGTGCGGGTCGGGTGGGTCGATTGGGTCGATCGGGCGGGGCTGGTCGCTCGGGTGCTCTCGTTCGTCGTCATGGAACGAGAATGGCATGACGGGTGACAGATTTCAATATCTGTCACCCGTTCGTGCGGGGGAGCCGCGACGGCGGCGTCCCGGGGGAGCGGGGTCGGTCAGGATTCCGGGTGGACCAGGCGGCTCAGCAGGGCGATCGCGTCCTCGCGCGCGACCGGCCGGAAGAACTCCGTGTCGACCGCTTCCACGGCGGCGATCGCCCGCGGCGCCAGCTCGGCGCCGGCCGCGGTGACGCGCAGCCGCTTGGCGCGCGTGTCCGCCGGGTCCACCTCGCGGGCGAGGAGCCCCTTCTGTTCGAGGGTCCGCACGACCTGGGAGGTCATCTTCACGTCGGTGCCGGCCTGGCGCGCCAGTGCCTGCTGGTTGGGGTGCTCGCCCTGGCCGTTGAGCCACCAGGCGCAGGCGAGCAGGACGAACTGCACGTGGGTCAGGCCCAGGGGGCCCAGCGCGGCGGCGATGCCGCGCTGCCAGCTCAGAGTGGCGTGCCAGAGGAGGAATCCGGGGCTCTCGCCCGGGGTCAGGGCCATCAGCCCCGTGCCGTCCGGTCCGGTGCCGTCGGGTCTGGCACCGTCGGGACCGGCACCGTCCGGTCCGGCATCGTCGGGTCTGGGGCCGGCGCCGTCCGGGCCAGTGCCGTCCGGACCAGCGCGGCCATGGTCTCGGGCCAGTCGGCGGTGATGGCCGGGCCGATGTGCGGGCCGGCCTCGCCGGCGCCCTCGCCGGTGATCTCCATCCGGTACACGACCCGGCTGCGGTCCGGGGCGAGCCGGTCGATCCGGTGGGTGGTCCGCAGGACCAGTCCGTCGAAGCGCGCCTCGTCGACGAACATCTCGCCCTCGACGGCCTCGGCGACGAGGAGTTCCACCGGGTCCTGGCCGGCCGGGGTCATGGTGATCTCCGCGCCCGCCGCGAAGGCACCCCGGAGCTCGATCTTCTCGATGTCGGCGTTCCAGGTGCCCCACCCCTCGACGTCGGCCCACAGGGCCCAGACCGCCTCGGGTGCGGCGGTGGTCTCAACGCCGTGCTCGTACTCCCACATGACTGCCTCCTGATAGATGCTCTGCGCGCAGATTATCTTCGCGGAGACCAACTGTCCAGGAGGCTCGGCCACCGGTCGGGGGAGGCGTCGTCACGAGGTCGCGCGCAGGACCAGGGCGGCCAGTGCGACCAGGGTCAGGACGGCCGCCGGGGCGAGCTCGTAGTCCTTCGCACGCAGGTGGGTGATGACCGCGCCGATGAAGTAGAGGGTCACGCCGGTGGCGGCGGCGATGCCCAGCGGCGCGACCCACAGGCCCGCCACCAGGCCGATCGCGCCCGCCGCCTTGAGCGCGGCCAGGCGCGGCAGCCACGAGTCGGGGACTCCGAGGCGGTGCATGTTCGATATGACCGCGGGGTTGCGGAGGAGGGTGAAGGTGGCGGACGCGGTGAGCGCGAGGGCGAGCAGGGTGGCGACGACGGCGTAGGCGGTGAACATGGCGGACTCCAATGATCGGCAGTTAAGAACTATTGAATACCATCAACGATTAACCGAGTGCAATCATTTCTTGGTTGTTACGATGTGGAGATGACGGCGCCTCAGGACTCCCCGCAACCTCCGCAGCGGCTGGGCCTGCTGCTGGCCTGGCACGGCTCGGTCACCCAGACCCGCATGAAGAAGGCGCTCGGCGCAGCCGGGCTCACCCCGCGCCACGCGATGACCCTGATGCACCTGGCCGGCGGCCCCATCGGCCAGCGCGCCCTCGCCGAGCGGCTGGAAGTGGACCCGAGCGTGCTCGTCGGCATCCTCAACGACCTCGAGGGCTGGGGCTTCGCGGAACGCCGCCGGGACCCGGCCGACCGGCGGCGTCACAACGTCGCCATCACGGGTGCCGGGACGGAGGTCCTGGCCAAGACCAACGAGGCTCTCGACGCGGTCGAGCTCGGACTGTTCGCGGGGCTGTCGGAGCAGGACCAGGACGTGCTGCGCGGACTGCTGGCGCGGATCGATTCGCACGCCGACGACTTCGACTGCACGGAGTAGCCGCGGAGCAGTCCGCAGTCGCGGAGGAGCCGCGGAGCAGCGGGCGCGCCGACCGGCGGCCGTTCGATTTCCCTTGTCCGCCTGATGATCACCGGGTTAAGGTCCCGGGCACGTATCGGGGGATCGCAGCAGGTGGGGGACATGGCCGAAGATTTCGACGCGCCCAACAAGGGCGCGGGCGCGTGGGGCCAGGCCGCGACGGCCCTGGCGCTGGTGGGGGCACTCGGTGTCGGCTTCTGGGTGCTCGCGCAGTCGCAGTCGTCCTCGACCGCCACCCCGCGGCCGGCGACCTGCAGGAGCGGGAAGCCCGAGAAGACGCCGGCGGAGACCGGGACCGCGCCCTGGCACGCCTCCGGCACGCAGCTCTGCGAGGCGCTGCACCGTCCGGACCTCGCCGAGCTGCTGGGCACGCCGGGGGAGAGCGCCAAGAGCGCGAGCGGCAGTGGCGGCTCCGTCGAGGTGAACGGCGAGGAGAAGGCCGTGACGCCGTCGGCCAGGGTCGAGTTCGAGACCTACACGGTCACGCTCAGGGCCGACCGCAAACCCCTCACGATCGCCACGGCATCCGCCCTGCTGGGGGACGGCGCGCCGCCGCGGACGGTGCTGGGCCGCCCGGGATTCCTCTACTCGGACCGCACCATCAGCCTCAGCTTCCGCCTCGACGGGAGCGACTCCCACAGCGGTCCGGGTGTCCCGGCGCGCGTCCTCGTCGTGTCCCGGGACGAGAAGGACAGCGGCGGCCTGTACGAGGTGACCGTGTGGCGCAGGGACGGCATGCTTCCGGACGACCTGGCGCTGCTCCGGGTCGCGGAGAAGGTGCTGCCGACCGTGCCGGGATGGTCCGGGGTGACCCCGCCGGGGCCCTGACCGCCGGGCCCCTGGCCTGACCGCCGGCCCCTGACCGCCGGCCCCTGGCCTGACCGCTGACCGCTGACCGCTGACCGGCGGCCCCCGCCCCGTCCCTTACACCCATCTCACGCTGCCGACGATCTCCCCTCGGTACATCTCTCCGGTGCGGTGCATCGCAAGGCGGAGGGCCGCCGCTTGTACTGGACGTACTTCGGTGGTCCGACAACGCGGCGAGGTGCCGTGCCGGGCGCCGCGACCCGGTGAACCTTTCCGGTCACAGCACTAGACGCCGACCGCGACCGGTGGGGCCGGTGGGGCCTCGATCGGGCCCATGCGCTGGACCCTCCAGCCGGCGCTCATCAGGCGCTGGGCCATGCTGACGGCGGTGCCGCGGGCGACCATCAGCTCGACCAGTCCGCTCTCGTCGCCGGGCGAGTGGTCGATGGTCATGTCCTCGATGTTGACGCCGAGTTCGGCGGCGCTCGCGAGCAGCCGGGCGAGTTCGCCGGGCTGGTCGCCGATCAGTACGCGGACCGGCGCGCACGCGGGTACGGGGTGCCCGTGCTTTCCGGGGATGCGGTCGCGGCCGCTGATGCCGCGGCCGAGCAGGTCGGCCAGGAGCGTGGTGCCCTGGGCCCGTTCGTCGGCGTTGTCGGTGGCCAGGCCCCGCAGGGCGGTCACGGTGACCTGGAGGTCCTCGGCGAGTTCGGTGAGCACGTCGGCCACCGCGGTGGCGTTGGACTCCAGGATGTCGCTCCACAGCCGGGGGTCTCCCCCGGCGATCCGGGTCACGTCGCGCAGTCCCTGGCCGGCGAGGCGGCAGGCGTCTTCGGGGAGGTGCTGGAGGCGGGCGGCCATCAGCGAGGCGACGACGTGCGGGGTGTGCGAGACGCGGGCCACGGCCCGGTCGTGCACGTCGCTGTCCATCACGACGGGCACCGCCCCGCACAGGGACACCATCATCAGTGCCATGTTGAGCGCTTCACGGCCGGTCTCCGGCGTGGGGGTCAGGACCCAGGAGCGGCCCTCGAAGAGGGTGGCGCAGGCGGCGAGCGGGCCGGAGCGCTCCCGACCGGCCATGGGATGTCCGCCGATGAAGGTGACGGGGTCGGCGCCGGCGGCCAGGACCCCGATCTCGGGTTCGGTCTTGACGCTGGCGACGTCGGTGTAGGAGCGGGCGAGGCCCAGCTTCTGCTGGGCGGCGAGGACCGTGCCGACGTGGGCCGGCGGGACGGCCAGTACGGCCAGGTCGACGGTGTGCTTCGGGGCGCCGAGGGTGCCGGCGCCGAGCGAGGCGGCGGTGCGGGCGGCCGACTCGTTCTCGTCGATGAGGTGGACGGCTACCCCGCGCCGGGAGAGGGCCAGCGCGATGGAGGTTCCGATGAGGCCGGTCCCCACCACCGCGGCGGAGCGGATCATCTCGGTTCTCCGGCTGCGGCGAGGTCCCTGCGCAGGGTTGCCGCGCCACCGAGGTAGACGTGCTTGATCTCGGGCTTGGACAGTTCCGTCTCGGCGTACGCGAGGATCCGGACCACGCGGGGCAGGGACCCGGCGATGTCCAGTTCCTGCGCACACATCAGCGGCACGTCGGTCACGCCCAGTTCGCGGGCGGCGACCGCCGGGAACTCGCTGACCAGGTCCGGGGTCGCCGTGAAGAGCACGCTGACCAGGTCGTCCTGGTCGAGCCCGTTGGCGGCGAGCATCTCCTGGAACAGCGTCCGGACCCCGTCCAGCAGGTGGACCCGCTCGTCGACTTCCAGCTGGATGGCACCGCGCAGGGCACGCACGGACATGGTCTTCTCCCTTGGCTGAGGACGGTACGTCGATCGGTCGCGCGGGATCAGGCGGCGGCGGGTACGGCTTCGCGGCGGGAGGCGCCGGAAGCGTCGCGGTCCCGGTACAGCTCGGCGACCTGGAAGGCCAGGTCGAGGGACTGCTTGCGGTTCAGGCGCGGGTCGCAGGAGGACTCGTAGCGCTGACCGAGGTCGGTGAGGCGGACCTCGGCGCCGCCGCCGACGCACTCGGTGACGTCGTCGCCGGTCAGCTCGATGTGGATGCCGCCGGGGTGGGTGCCGAGCGTGCGGTGCACCTCGAAGAAGCCGGTGACCTCGTCGAGCACGTCGTCGAAGTGGCGGGTCTTGTGGCCGCTGGGCGCCTCGAAGGTGTTGCCGTGCATCGGGTCGCAGATCCACGCGGGGCGCGCGCCCTCGGCGGTGACCTTCGCGACGAGCTCGGGCAGGATCTCGCGGATGTTGCGGGCGCCCATGCGCGTGATGAAGGTGAGGCGGCCGGGCTCGCGCTGGGGGTCGAGCTTGTCGATGAGGCGCAGGGCCTCTTCGGCGGAGGTGGTGGGGCCGAGCTTGACGCCGATGGGGTTGCGTACCTTGGAGGCGAACTCGACGTGTGCGCCGTCCAGTTGGCGGGTGCGCTCGCCGATCCAGATCATGTGACCGGAGACGTCGTACTGCTCGCCGGTGCGGGCGTCGGTGCGGGTCAGCGCGGCCTCGTAGTCCAGGAGCAGCGCCTCGTGGCTGGCGAAGATCTCGGAGGAGTGGACGGCGGCCGGGTCGGCGCCGCAGGCGGCGAGGAAGGTGAGCGCGTCGTCGATGTCGCCGGCGAGGCGCTCGTAGCGCTCGCCGACCGGGGAGGCGGCGACGAAGTCGCGGTTCCACTCGTGGACCTGGCGCAGGTCGGCGTAGCCGCCGGTGGTGAAGGCCCGTACGAGGTTCAAGGTGGCGGCGGAGGAGTGGTACATCCGCTTGAGCCGCTCGGGGTCGGGGGTGCGGGACTCGGGGGTGAAGGCGAGGCCGTTGACGGAGTCGCCCCGGTAGACGGGCAGTTCGACGCCGCCCTGGACCTCGGTGGGCTTGGAGCGGGGCTTGGAGTACTGGCCCGCGATCCGGCCGATCTTCACCACGGGCACGGAGCTCGCGTAGGTGAGGACGGCGGCCATCTGGAGCAGGGTCTGGACCTTGTCGCGGACCTGGTCGGAGCTGACGGCGTCGAAGGTCTCGGCGCAGTCGCCGCCCTGGAGGATGAAGGCCTCTCCGCGGGCGACGTCGGCGATGCGCTCGCGCAGGCGGTCGCACTCCCCGGCGAAGACCAGGGGCGGGTAGGAGGCGAGGTCGTCGAGCGCGGAGCGCAGGGCGACCGGGTCGGGGTAGACCGGCTGCTGGGCGGCGGGCAGCAGCCGCCAGGAGTCGACGGCCGTGGCGTGCGTGGCGAGGGTCATGGTGGCTGTGCCTCGATCGGTTTCGGTGGAAAGGGAAGAGGGTGGGCCTGTCGCCGCCCGGGTGTCGGCCCGGGGTGCCGGGGGACCGTACGGCGCTGTCGCCGTACGGTCCCCCGGCGGGCAATCCGTTTGCTCGAGCCGCTCTCGCCGGGTGTTAGACCGGCTCGCGCACCTCGGCGGGCACGGCCGCGGACTCCGGGGCCCCGGTCTCGGCACCGGCGGCCTGGTGGCCCTTGGTGAGGCTGAAGAAGATGAGCCCGCCGACGCCGAGGACGGCGATGACGATGCCCATCGGGACGGCGCTGTCCTCGCCGGCGAGGCCGACGAGGGGGACGACGGCCGCGCCGATCAGGTGCTGGGACAGGCCCAGCAGTGCGGCGGCCGAGCCGGCCACGTCACCGTGGTCCTGCAGGGCCAGCGCGAAGGAGTTCGGCAGGACGAGGCCGACGCTGGAGACGACCAGGAACAGTGCGACGAGCATCGGGGCCAGGCCGGCGTCGGTGAGGACGACGGCGAGCAGCGCGAGGCCGCCGACCGCGGAGACGGTCAGACCGGTCGCGAGCAGGGCGCGCGGGCCGGTCTTGTGCACGACGCGGCCGCTGACCTGGGCGGCGATGACCAGGCCGAGGGCGTTGACCGCGAAGACCGCGCTGAAGCCCTGCGGGGACATCCCGTGGATGGACTGGAGCACGAAGGTCGAGCCGGAGATGTACGCGAACATCGCGGCGAACGCGAAGCCGCAGGCCAGGTTGTAGCCGACGAACACCCGGTCGGTGAGCAGCCGGCGGAAGATCGGCACGGTGGCCTTGAGGCCGCCGCGCACGCGCCGTTCGGCGGGGTGCGTCTCCGGCAGGGCGCCCGCGACGCCGAAGAGCATCGCGGCACCGATGACGGAGAGGGCGATGAAGATGCCCTTCCAGGAGGTGAGCAGCATCAGCTGGCCGCCGAGGACGGGGGCCAGGATCGGCGCGATGCCGGTGATGAGCATCAGCATGGCGAAGAACCGGGCCGCGGCGGGCCCGGTGTGCCGGTCGCGCACGACGGCGGACGCGATGACGATGCCGGTGGCGCCTCCCAGGCCCTGGAGCGCGCGCAGCCCGACCAGGGTCCAGATGTTCGGGGCGAAGGCGCAGAGCAGCGCAGTGACCGCGAACAGCGCGAGGCCGACGATGAGCGGGCGGCGGCGGCCGAGCGCGTCACTGACCGGGCCGGCGATGAGCTGGCCGATGCCGAGGCCCAGCAGGCAGGCCGTGAGGCTGAGCTGGGCCGCGGAGGCGCTCGTCGACAGGTCTTCGGCGATCTGCGGAAGACCCGGCAGGTAGGCGTCGTTGGCCAGCGGTCCGAGGGCGGTGAGCGCACCGAGGATGATGGCGAAGCGGGCGAGCCCGGCGCCCTTCGGTGTGGCGGGTGAAGTCATGGTCGGATCCCCTCCGGGGAACGCGGATCAGTAGGCGACGGTGATGCGGGTCTGGAGCGCGTCGCCGCGCTCCAGTACGTCCGCGAAGGCGACCGCGTAGTCCGCGATGCTGATGCGGCTCTGGCCTTCGGCGTCCACCAGGAGCTGGTCACCACCCACGCGGTAGGTGCCGGTGCGCTCGCCGGGCTCGATCTGGGCGGCCGGGGAGATGAACGTCCAGTCCAGGGTGTCGGCCTGGCGGTAGAGGCCCAGCGCCTCGCTCTGGGCGAGCGCGTTCTGCTTCCAGACGGCCGGGAAGTTCGGGTTGTCGATGACCTTGACGCCCGGGGCCACCTCGAGGCTGCCGGCGCCCCCGAGGACCACGACGCGGCGTACGCCGCTGCGGGTCAGGCCCTCGATGAGCGCGTTGGCCGCACCGACGATGATCTTGTGGTCGTCGTCGACGCCGAGCTTGGGACCGACGGCCGAGGCCACCGCGTCGTAGCCCTGCGCCGACAGTCCGGCCACGGTGTCGGCGCTGGTGGCGTCGCCTGCGACGACGTTCAGGCCCTCGTGGCTGTTGCCCGCGATCTCGCCGGTGCGGGTCACGCCGGTGACCGAGTGCCCACGGGAGAGCAGCTCACCGGCGATGGCGCTGCCGATGTGTCCGCTCGCTCCGAAAAGCAGGATGTTCATGGTGTGCCTCTTCTACTTGGGTGTTTCTCGCGGGGAGTTGTCGCGAGGGACGGGGTCCGCGGGCTAGTCCTCTTCGAGGAAGTCGGGCTGCTCGCGGATGATCTCGTCCCAGAGCAGCTGGAAGCTGAACCAGCCCAGCTGCTCGTTGCCGAAGCCGTCCCCCGCGGCCACGGCCTGCTCATGGGTGAAGCTCTTGGGCGTGCCCGCCGCCCGGGCGAGCAGCTGCACCTGGGCGCAGCTGTCGTAGGTGAAGAACCAGTGCACGGCCTCGTCGAGCGATCCGCCGACGGTTATGAGGCCGTGGTGGCGCAGCAGGATCGCGCGGTTGTCGCCGAGCTTCTCCGCGATGTCGCGGCCGAGTTCGGCCGAGACCGAGGGGCCCTCGTACTCCTCGTAGAGGACCTGGCGGTTGTAGAAGGCGGCGGACTCCTGGTCGATGGGGTCCAGCAGCCGGCCCAGGGCGCCCAGCGCGCGGGAGTGCGCGGTGTGGCCGTGTGCGGCCGCGGTGGCTCCCGGCGAGAGCTCGTGGATGGCCGAGTGGATGACGAAGGCGCTGGGGTTGACCCGGTGCTTGCCCTCCACGACGTTGCCCGCGGAGTCCACGCAGATGAGGTCGGCGACGCGGACCAGGTTGAAGGAGACGCCGAAGGGGTTCACCCAGAACCGGTCCTCGTGCTCCGGGTCGCGGACCGAGATGTGGCCCGAGATGCCTTCACCGAAGCCGTACTTGCCGAACAGCCGCAGCGCGGCGGCGAGCCGCTGCTTGCGGTGGCGCCGGGTCTCCTCGTGGGTGGCGAAGACCGGCTCGCTGGGAATGGGCAGTCCGGTGTGGGTGTCTGCCAGGTAGGCGGGCCGGTCGGTCTCGGTGACGCTCATGCTCGGGGGTCCTCATCTCCGGATCGTTTTCCGGTAGGGGTGGCGGTACGGATACGGATACGGGTGCGGGCGGTGGCGGTGGCTGGCGGTGGCTACACCGTGAGCAGGACGTCCTCGGTCTCCTGGCTCGCGGCGGTGACGGTCTCGGCGTGCTGCAGGATCGCGCCGACGATGTCCTGGCTGCGGTCGACCAGCGAAGGGATGCCGAAGGTGAAGAAGAGCGACCCGGCGGCGATGTTGCCGAGCCCGTAGAGGCGCGGGTCGGGTCTGCCGTTGGTCGTCAGCTGGCTGGTCGGCCGGGCTATGTGCAGGCCGCCGTGGGGGTGCCGGCTGGCGACCCGGCTGCGCATGAGCGAGGTGACCAGGGGCGCGGCGCTGGTGGGGATGCGCCCCTCGGAGGCGTTCACGGCGCTGACGACGCGGTCGGCCGTGAAGTCGTGTCCCTCGGCGGTGACGACGTCGAATCCCGCCTCGGGGTTCGGGGTGATGTTCTGCAGTCCGGCGACGATGTCGAGCTTGCCCGCCTCGACGAGTTCGAGGAGGACTCCGGCGCTGCCCGGGGGCATGGGGCAGCACAGGCTCATGATCGTGCGGTAGTGGGCGCGCAGCAGCTGGACCTTGTCCTGCTCGCGCAGCATCGGCCAGACGTCGGGTCCGGTCTCGGGGACGGCGCGCTGCAGGATCCGCAGGCCCATGTGCGGGGAGTCGACCTCTTCGATCTGCCGGCGCAGCCGGTCGACCGGGTCCTCCAGGTCGACGCGGATGATCTCGGAGACCACCGCGTCGAGGTCGGCGCCCACGTCGCGGAACTCGGCCCGCATGATGGTGGCGATGTCCTCGAGGGTGATCTCGGGGTGGGTCGTCGCCAGGACCTCCATCCGGTGCGGGGTGAAGTGCCGCAGCTCGAAGGGGACCGCCTTCTGCCGTACGCCCGGCAGGACGCCGCGGCGGGACATCAGGCTGATGCGGCCCTGGTGGCCCTGGGCGGCCAGGGACAGGATGATGTCGATGGCGGTGAGGCCGCTGCCGATGACGGCGACGTGGTCGTTCTCGCCGACGTCCGCCAGCTTGTTGACGATCGGGTACGGGTCCCCGACGAAGCCCTCGGTGCCGGCCAGTCCGTAGACGTCCTTGGGGCTGTCGCCGCCGACGCACAGGATGGCGTAGTCGAAGGCGCGGGCGCGGCCGTTGCCGGTGCGCAGCAGCACCCGGTTGGCCGCGCGGCTGGCGGAGGTGACGCCCTCGCCCACGAGGTCGACCCGCCAGCCCTGGCGGCGCAGTTCACCGAGCGCGGCGTACGCCGTCTGCTCCAGGTACTCGCCGTAGACGGTGCGGGGCGCGAAGCGGCTTCCGGACCACCTGTCGACTCCGGTGCGGACCCCGATGACCTTGTCCCGTGTCTCCAGCCAGTTCTCGAAGTGCTGGAGGTCGCCGGCGCGCACGGACATGTCGTCGGGCGTCGCGTTGACCTTGAGGGTCTCGGTGTCGACCTGGTAGGCGCGACCGCGCCACAGGTGCGGTGACGGTTCGAAGACCGTGAGGCTGCCTGGTTCGCTCCGTGTGCGGGACAACGCGTCGATCAAGCAGACTGCAGCCGCGCCTCCTCCGACGATGCCGATCGAGAATCCACGGGACATGTGTCAGTCACCTATCAATTCGTGGAAGGCGCTGGGTCGTCGTGCGCCGGCCTTGCTGTCCGCGATCACGGGGCCCTTCCTCGCCTACTCCGGGGATTCAGTGGAGGCCGCCGGCCACCCCCGGTGCGTCGGGGGTGAGCCGGTCAGCCGATGGGGTTCGCCGCTTTGCTCAGGCGGCGGAGTTCTTGAAGTTCTTCATCGAGACGGTGTAGTCACCGCGGTTGGCGCGGTAGTCGATGCAGTACTCCTGCGGGTACCAGCCACCGATCTGCCACTGCTGCGGCTGCTTGATGGGCCAGCAGCGGCTCGGGTTGACCCCGGCCTCGATGCCCTCGAACCAGGCCTTCGTGATCATCGGCTCAAGGAAGCTGATCTTGGCGTCGTAGGCGCCGTAGATGAAGGTCTGGGTGAAGGCGATGGAGCTCCACTCGGGCGAGTTCAGGTCGATCAGGTGGTTGCCCATGGCCGCCTCGGCCACGTTGTTGTTCACGTAGTCCTGCGGCAGGTACTGCGGGGGGATCGGCTTGGTCGCCGTCACGAAGTCGTCGCAGTTGATGGCCAGGCCGCACGGTCCGCTGCGGATCGCGTCGCGCTCCGCCTTCGACTGCGTGTAGAAGTGGAAGTCGAAGTGCGCCATGTCGTAGATGTGCTCGGGGCCGTGACCCATCGGGTTGAAGTTCACCAGGGCCCACTTGAGCGGCATGCCGGGCAGCGCGGTCAGCTGCGCGGGCAGGTCCAGGGGACGCTCGTGGCCGCCGACGCACTCGGTGTGCTGGTCGACGGTGCCGTTGCCGTTCATGTCGTAGCAGTGGTTGCCGTCCGTCATGGTGGTCGGCAGGTTGGTCAGCATCGACTTGGGGAAGACGATGCCGACGGTCTGCGGCTTGTTGCCGGAGATCTGCGCGTACGTGCGCACCGTGCCGTTGCCGAGCGCGCTGGGGGTGCCGTACGAGGCGCACGGTCCGCGGTAGGACGGCGTCTGCTCGAGCAGGACCTGCGCCGCCCACTGCGCGACCTGGATGCCGCGCTCACGGGTCGGGGCGTTCGCGGTCACCAGACAGATGCTCACCGATCCCCTGGAGGCGGCCGCCGCCTCCGGGCCCGACCCCGTCGCCTGTGCCGGAATGGTCGGCCAGATCAACAGGGTCAGACCGGATATGGCCAGCGCCGCTCCGAGGAGCGCCCGCCAGCTCAGGAACTTCTTCGCTCGCACGTCACACCTGTTCCAGTTCGAATCTGTGGAATCCGCCCTGAAGGAAGATCAGGGGGGTCGTGGTCTCACGGGCGCCCATCGCGAGGACTTCGCCGATGACCATGACGTGGTCACCCGCCACCACGTGGTCGCGCAGGCTGCACTCCATCCAGGCCGCCGCCTCGAACAGGAGCGTCCCGGTGGCCTCGCCCGGAGCTCCGGGCACCTCGGTCAGTGCCTGGTCGCGCTCGGGCCGGCGGCGCGCGAACGCGCGGGCGGTGGACTCGCCCTCGGCTCCGAGGATCGAGATCCCGACGACGCCGGTGCGCAGCAGCTCCGTGAAGAACTCCGAGTCGTGGCGGAAGCTCAGGGAGATGAGCGGCGGTTCCAGTGAGACGGAGGTGAGCGAGTTGACGGTGATCGCGTTGTGGGTGCGCACGCCGTCTTCGTCGGTGTACGTGCTGACGACGCAGACCCCGGTGGCGAAGGAGCGCATCACATCGCGCAGGTCGTGGTTCATGGCCGGGCCTCTCTGCTGGGCGCGGGCGGGTGCGCGCGGCGCTTCGGCCGCGGGCACCCGTCCGTACGCGGGCTGACGGGTCAGTTGTCCTGGGCCCAGCGGCCGCGGGTCCAGCCGTCGAGGTCGTAGTCGTCCATGGCCCTCTGGACGAGGTCGCCGTAGTTGTCGAGGAGACCGGCGCCGCGGGACCAGTTCAGGGTGTCGAGCCGCACCTGGTCGGGGCCGCCGGCGTAGTTGAGCTCGTACAGCTCGTGGCGGGCGCCGAACTCGGTGCCGATCGCGTCCCAGGCCAGCTTGAAGAGCTTGGTGCGCTCCTCGGCCGTGGCGCCGGTGCCGCGGTAGTAGCGGTCGAGCAGCGGGCGCAGCTCGGGGTTCTGCAGGTCCTTGGCGCTGGACGGGGTCATCAGCAGCGCGCCCGCGAGGTGCTCCTCGAAGAAGCGGTGCGTGCGCTCCCAGCTGAGCGGGGCGAGCGCGCGGTAGCCGGCCGAGTAGTCCATGCGCGGCAGGACGGTGCCGGCCGGGCCGGCCTCCGGGTCCAGGGCCATGGCGCTGGTGACGGCCCAGGTCTGGTGGCGCCAGGCCAGCAGTTCGCCGAGGCCGGCCTGGACGCCGCGGAAGCCGTCCGTGCCGTTGATGCGGGTGCCCTTGTCGAGGATGCCCGCCATGAACTCGAGCTTGACCGACATGCGGATCGCGCCCTGGAAGAAGCCGCGGGAGAGCAGGCCGGAGCGCGGGAAGTACTGGTGGATCTTCTCGGTGTCCCGGTAGATCAGCACGTTCTCCCACGGGATGAACGCCTTGTCGAAGACCAGCACGGCGTCGTTCTCGTCGAACCGGCTGGAGAGCGGGTTGTCGAACGGGCTGGTGGCCTTGCCCTCGTACGAGGTGCGGCAGACGACCTTCATGCCCGGGGTGTTCAGCGGCGCCATGAAGGCCAGCGCCATGTCCTCGGCCTTGCCGGCTTCCAGGTTGGCCAGGTGGATCTGGCCGACGAAGGCGACGTTGCTCAGTGCCGAGGCGGTGGCCATGAGCTTGGCGCCCTCGACGACGATGCCGTCCTCGCGCTCCTCGACGACCTTCAGGTAGACGTCGCGGATCTCGTGCGCCGGCTTGTTGCGGTCGACCGGCGGGTTGACGATCGCGTGGCTGATCGAGAGGCCCTGGCGGGCGTACTTCTCGTACCAGGCGCGGGCGTTGTCGCCGAAGGGCTCGTAGAAGTCGTGGGTCACGGCCAGTCCGGCCATGAACGACGCCTTGTAGTCGGGCGTGCGGTTCATGAAGCCGTAGCTCAGGCGGGCCCAGTGCTCGATGGCGTCACGGGCCTTGATGAGCTCCTCGGGCGAGTGCGCCGGAGTGAAGAAGCGGTGGACGCGGTAACCCGTGTACCGGTCGACCGTCGTCATCAGGTCTTTGGTGTCCGGGTGGTGGAGCGCGTCGTAGAGGTGCGCGGTCGACCTCGCGGCGTTGGCGAACGCCGGGTGCGTCGTCACGTCCTTGACGAGCTCGCCGTCCACGAAGACCTGGCGACCGTCACGCAGGCTCTCCAGGTAGGAGTCGCCCGTCATGAGGTCGTTCGGAGCCTCGCCGGCCGACTGATCCACTATCGGGACCTGACCCATTTTGGTGTCCTCTCCAGGGGTAATACACGCGACCGCTGCCGGGCGCACAGTTCGATTGCCCCGAGCGTAGGCTCGGCTTCCCATCAGCTCTTGCGGGGCCGCGCACGAACAATTGCCCATCTACGCCAACTCTGGCGCGATCACGTGCTTGACACCCTGTCAACGGGTAGGCGACGCACGCCTGTTGTCATTCCGGAGAAGGCTCGGAAAACTGTTCACATATTGCGGAACAGTGAATTCCGAATGCCCTGAAAAAGGTCTGGCCCGGCGTGGATCCAGGAAATTCGGATACACAGCCGGGCCGTATGAAAAGTAAATTGCGGGAACGTGTCCGGCGGCCGGTCGGGCGGCCGGTCCGGTCCGGTCCGGCGGCCGGTCAGGCGGCCGGACGGGTGCGCCCGGCCGAGGCGGCGTCGATACAGGCCGCCTCGGCGATCAGAATGATCTTCTCGGCGTGCGGCAGCAGTCGCATGCCCGCCTCGGTGAGCTGGACCCGGCCGCCTGCGCGATGGAACAGCGGCGCCCCGATGTAGTCCTCGAGGTTCTTGATGTGGGCTGTGACGCTGGGCTGCGAGTAGTGGAGGTTCCTGGCGGCGCGAGTGAAACTCATCTCGGCGGCCACTTCGCGGAACGAGCGTAGCTGCTGGAACTGCACGGCAGGGGCTCCCTTCTGCGAGGCTCAAGCCCCGGAGGAAAGAAACATACCACGGTGCAGGTATAACTGCAGCAGGGGAATCTGCCCGGTTCGCTCCTCGGCCTTCCGCGGACATACCTGTGGCCATGCCCTCAGGAAGGGCATGGCCACAGGTCAGCCGCCGCTTAGTGGTTGACAGCGGGTCTTGCGGAGTGGACTAGTCGGACATCTCCATCGGGGAGAGGAGGTCCCTTGCGATCTGCGGGAGCAGACGGTCGATCAGGACGCCCGTGCGCGCGGATCCGTCGGCCGCGCGCGGGATCGCGTCCACAGCCACCGCGTGCGAGAGCCGCCAGGGCATCCGCCGCTCGCAGGCGGCCAGCGCGGCCTGCCGGCCGCCGGCCTCCTGGTCCTCCTCGGCGAGGGGCACGAAGGCCACGACCAGCGTCTCGCCCACCTCGGGCAGCCGGGTGCGCATCAGGGCGATGTCCTGGACGCAGGGCAGGTCGAGGAGTTCGAGCTCGAGCGCGAAGAAGGCCGCCTCGAAGTCCTCCACCGGCTCCTCGTCGTACGGCTGGTCGTCGAAGGAGGGCAGGTTCACGCGGACATCTCCTGTTGCATCGACTGCTCAAGCTGCAGGTTCAGAGTGATGATGGGCAGTACGGCGTCCAGCAGGTCCCCCGTGCGAATGCGGCCCGTGGGGCTGTACGGGATGGTGTCGACCGCGATGACGTGCGCGGGCAGCGACGGGACCCGGCGGGCGCAGGCCGCGCCGAGCGCCTGGTAGCCGGTGGCCTCCCGGCCGACCGCGACCGCGATGAAGGGCACCACGATCGCGTCCCCCAGCACCGCGTTGCTGACCCGCATGACGGCGGTGTCGCGCAGGCAGGGCAGGTTGAGCAGGTCCGACTCCAGCCGGAACAGCTCGGTGTCGACCGCCGAATCGCGGACCACCACGGGCACTTCGGTGACGCGCCCGGTGACCAGCAGCCGGCCGGTCTCGTCGATGTGCCCGGCCTCGTCGGTGATCAGGAAGCGCTCCTCGCCCCAGCCGAGGTCCAGGCCGGCCGTCAGGGTCTCGCCGTCCAGGTACCCGTCCATCACCTGGTGGCCGGCGTAGGCCAGGCGCCCGGTCTCGCCCTGCTCCACCGGCTGCCCGTCCTCGCCGAGGACGGCGACGTTGGTGCCGAGCGTGGCGTGGCCCGAGCGCGGCGGCGAGACCAGCAGCTCCTCGGGTCCCATGACGGCGGTCAGCCCGGTCTCCGGGCTGCCGAGCGCGGTGTGCAGCACCGGGCCGAGCCGCTCCCAGGCGGTGTTGACGGTCCATCGGCCCAGGTGGGCGCCCGGGGTGAGGAGGAACCGCAGGTGGCGGGTGCGCGGCGAGGGCTCGGCGGTCTCCGGCAGCCCGAGCACGCCGTGCAGGGAGGACGGGGTGATCACGCCGGTGCTCACGCGCTCGGCGACGAGCAGCGCGCTCAGGCTCTCGGGGCCTGCCCCGTCCGCGAGGACGACGGTGGCGCCGATGCCGAGCATCGTGCGGGCCAGCGCGAGGGCCGTGGACTCGGTCGGCGGTGCGGAGGCCAGGTGCACGTCGTCCCGGTTGAGGCCGAACTCGTCGACGAGGTCGACGAGGTGGCGGCCCTCGGAGGGGGTGCGGCGCACGGCGATCCGGGACGGGCCTTCGCTGCGCGCGCTGACCGCGAAGGACTCGTACGGCCGGGGCGCGGGCAGGGTGCGCAGGGCCTCGGCCGAGGTCAGGAGGTCGAAGTTGAGGGCCTGGTGCGGACCGGGGGCGGCCGGCGCCCCCCCGGGGGCCGAGACTCCGTCCAGCAGGACGTGCACGGCCTGCGGGCCGCTCGGCCAGACCAGCCGGTCGAGGGTGGCCCGGTGCTCCGAGGTCACGAACACGACCGCGGGCTCCAGCCAGGTGAGCACCTGGCCCAGGTCTTCGGCGCCGCTCTGCGGGTCGAGCCCGGTGCAGGAGACTCCGAGCGTCGCGCAGGCGCTCATCGCCACGGTGAGCTGCCAGCTGTTGCCGGCGAGGAAGACCGCGCGGACCGGGCCCTCGGCGGGCAGGTGCTCGGTGAGTCCGGCCGCCGTCCGCTCCACGGTCTCCGCGAACTGGCCCCAGGTCAGCCGCACCTGGCCGTCGACCAAGGCATCCCGCGTCACGCCGCCCGCCGCGTGCCGGCGGATGTCATCGAGCTTGATCATGTGGGTCTCCGTGGTCGGTCAAGAGCCTCGTGGTGTGGCTCGGGGCCGCGCCCATGGAAACAAACCTGCATGAAGGTACGCAACCGTCATCGGAAGTTCTGATGTCGTCCGGAACTCGCGCCGGCCCCGCCCCGGAAACAGCTCCGCCGGGCGTCGATGACGCCCGGCGTTGGGAGAACGGGTTTGGGAGAACGGGGTTGCCCGTACGGGCTAGGCCCGGACCACGACCTGTTCCTCGGCCTCGACCTGCGCTTCGGCCCGTTCCTTGAGCACCCGGTCGAGGTCGGCGACGACCCGTTCGGCACGGCCCGGGGCCATGTCCAGCTCGGCCAGGACTCCCGGCAGCGCGATGATCGGCAGGATGTGCTTGAGGAGGACGGACGTACGCGTTTCCAAGTCGTCCCAGTCGCACAGCACTTCCGAGAGCACCTGGATCCCGGTGAACGCGCCGACGAAGAGCTCGGCGACCGAGTCCAGGTCGACGTGCGCGTGGAGTTCGCCGCACTCCCGGGCCTGGCCCAGCGCGGCCCGGTTGTGATCGATCCAGTCCTGGTAGGGGCGCAGGCGGTCCGCATGATGGGTGCCCCGCTCCAGCGAGAGCCGCAGACTGCCCTGCACGATCGGATCCGTGCGGATCTGGACGGCGAAGAGCATCCCCGAGTCGATCATCTCCTGGAGCCGGGTGCTCCGGGGCACGAGCGGGTAGCCGACCGTGTCGATCTGGCTGGCCAGCACGGCCTGGGCGAGCTCTTCCTTGCCCTTGAAGTAGTAGTAGAAAGCGCCCTTGGTCAGCCCGAGCCGCTGGTAGACGTCGGCGATCGTGGCCCCGTTGAAGCCCTTCTCCGCGAACACCGCGCCGGCGGCCTCGACGATCGATTGCCGGGTTCGCCGGGAATGCTCCTTCTGGGACACCTTCGCTCCTTCCACGTTCCTGGCGGCCAATATTCCACCTCCTCGGAGGTACTGAGCATGTCACCGAAAACAGCCGTTGCAAATTATACCAGGCAGCACGTATCTTGCGGCGACTGGGACATACCATCGCTGGCTCGAATTTGACTTGAGCCCGGAGAGGGAGACCATGTTAATTACGTCATATGCGGACACAAGCACCCAAAGACAGCCAGCAGGGGTCGCAGAAGCAAGGCCTTCGGCCGTTCCCAACTGGCTTGTGCACCGTCCAGCGACCTCAGAAGTCTTCTTGTCCAGCTGGGAACGCACCGGAACCGACCGTTTCACCGTGTCGCTGCGCTGGCCGGAAAACCACCCGTTCCATACCGCGCTGCACGGTTTTCGCTCCCCCACCCTCATCGCGGAGGCCATCCGGCAGGCGGGGATCCTCATCTCCCACGCCGAGTTCGGCGTCCCGCTCGGCCACCACTTCCTGATGTCCGACCTCAACTACACGATCGAGCCCGGTCTCGTCGACGCGAACGACGACTCCCCGGTGCACATAGAAGTGACCTGCTCGGAGATCCGGCGCCGCGGCACCCGGTTCGCCGGAATGACCTGCCACATGGCCCTCGTCCGGGACGACCGGGTCATAGCCACCGGCGACGGCAGCCTGACCTGCACGTCCCCCGCCGCGTACCGTCGGATGCGGGGCGCCTACGCGGACGCCCGCCCGCTCCTTCCGGTACCCGAGCCGGTGCACCCCTCCCTCGTCCTGCGAACCGACCCGAGCGATGTCCTGCTGGCGCCCACCAGGGACCCCCGGTGCTGGACCCTGCGGGCACACACCAGCAACACGACGCTCTTCGCGCGCCCCAACGACCACATACCGGGGATGGTCCTCATGGAGGCGACGCACCAGGCCGCCTTCGCCGTCGCCGGCAGCACCCGCCTGTACCCCACTTCGCTGCGCCTGTCCTTCGACCGCTACGCGGAGTTCAACACGCCCTGTCTGATCCAGGCGCAGCCGGTTACCCGGACGGGGGACAACGTCCTCTCCTTGAGTGTCACGGGCCATCAGAGCGGCCAGCGGGTCTTCCTCGCCCTTCTCGAGGGAATTCCCGTTTCCGCCTGATCTCCTCCCCTTTACAGCAAAACCCCAAGCGGTATCTGCCGATCCAGTCGGCGAGACTCCGTGTGTGCGAAGTGGCGGTAAGACCTCCAACATGCCAGCCTGTGACGTCGTCGTGACTCCACACCGGAAGAAGCTGTAGGAGGGATACTCCTGTGAGCAGGCAGTGCCCGTTCGTCATCGATCCGCTCGGCCAGGACATCCACGGAGAGATCAAGGAAATCCGGTCTCGGGGCCGAGCCGTGAGGGTCGTGCTCCCCGGCGGGGTGGAGGCGTGGTCGATCACCGACTACGCGCTCGTCAAACGGCTGCTCACCGATCCCCGGGTGTCGAAGGACGCGTACAGGCACTGGCCCGCATGGATCAGCGGGGAGGTTTCCCAGGAGTGGCCGCTGGCCATCTGGGTCTCGGTCCAGAACATGGTCACGGCCTACGGCGAGGAGCACGCACGCCTGCGCAAGCCCGTGGCGGGGGAGTTCACCACGCGCCGGGTCGCGGCCCTGCGCCCGCGGGTCGAGGAGATCACCGCCGGTCTGCTCGACCGGCTGGAGCTCGCTCCGGCCGGCCTTCCCGTGGACCTCTGCGCCGAATTCGCCCAAATACTGCCGAACGCCGTGGTCTGCGAGCTATTCGGAATACCCAATTCCGCCCGGGATCCCCTACAGCGGATCATCGCGGGGTTCTTCGCCACTTCGATCACCCCCGAAGACGCGATGGCGAACGGGGTCGCCATGTACGAGACCATGAACGAGCTCGTCGCTTACAAAAGGAAGAATCCCGCCGATGACCTGACCTCGGGACTCATCTCCGCGCGCGACTCCGGCTCGGCGGAAATCAGCGAGAAGGAACTCCTCGACAACCTCATCCTGCTGTTCACCGCCGGGTACGAGACGACCGCGAACCTCATCGACAACGCGGTCGCCTCCCTGCTCACCCACCCCGAGCAGCTCGCGCTCGTACGCACCGGCCGGGCCTCCTGGCAGGACGTGATCGACGAATCCCTGCGCGTGGACCCGCCCGGCGCGCACAGCATCCTGCGCTACGCCGTCGAGGCGATCGAGATCGACGACGACGTGCGGATCCCGCAGGGCGACCCGATCGTCATCTGCTTCGCGGGTTCGGGGCGCGACCCCGCGGCCCACGGAGCCGACGCGGACGCCTTCGACATCACCCGCGCCACCCGCGCCGACCACGTGTCGTTCGGTCACGGAGCGCATCACTGCCTCGGTCTGAACCTGGCCCGCATGGAGGTCTCCATCGCGCTGTCGGGCCTCTTCGACCGCTTCCCCGATCTCGCCCTGGCCGTGCCGGCCGGGGAACTGCGGCCCAAGTTCTCGTTCGTCTCGAACGGCCACCGCACCCTGCCCGTGCTGCTGGGTGCTCCCAAGGGAGCTGTTTCCAGCCAATGATGCGGAGCTTCCCGATGAAGGAACAGACCGGCCTCCTCACGGGCAGGCGCGCCCTGATCACCGGCGCGAGCAGCGGAATCGGCGCGGCCGCGGCCCGGGTGTTCTGCGAACAGGGCGCATCGGTGCTCGTCACCGCCCGGCGCGAGGAGGAACTGGTCGCGCTGACCCGAGAGTTGACGGACCAGGGCCACACCGCCGACTACGCGGTCGCCGACGTGTCGCGCGGCGAGGAGGTCGAGCGGGCGGTGGCCAGGGCGGTGGAGCTCTTCGGAGGGCTGGACGCCGCCTTCAACAACGCGGGGCTGGGGACCGTTCCGGAGCCGCTGCACCTGACGCCGGACGCGGACTTCGAGGCCGTGATGGCCACCAACGTGCTCGGCACCTGGAACTGCATGAAGCACGAGATCGCCGCGATGCTGCCCGGCGGCGGGGCGATCGTGAACAACAGCAGCGTCGCGGGACTGGTCGGCACCCCGGCGGGCGCCCCGTACATCGCGTCGAAGCACGCGGTCATCGGTCTGACGAAGGCCGCCTGCGGGTACGCCGCCCAGGGGATCCGGGTCAACGCCATCGCGCCCGGCACCACGCGCAGCGAGATGATGGGCCAGTGGTTCGACCTGAACCCGGGCCTGGAGGAGCACTTGCACTCCAGGGCCCCGCTGCCGCGCACGGCGGACCCGCGCGAGATCGCGTACGCGGCGGCGTGGCTCCTGAGCGACCAGGCGTCCTTCGTCGTCGGCGCGACCGTCCCGGTGGACGGCGGCTGGACGGCCCGCTGAGGACCGCCCGTTGGGGACCGCCCGTTGAGGGCCGCGTCAGCGGGCCGCCCCGAACTCGACTCCGACCCGGCAGGGCACCGGCGCCGGCCGCCCGGGCCCGCCCGCGAGGAGCGCCCGGGCGTGCTCCGGATCGAGGGTGAACTCGATGCGGTCGCACTCCCGCGGGCGGTCGGGCGGGCCGACCACGAGGTGGAAGGCGAGCGCCCCGGCCTCGTCGCGGGAGGTGGTGACCACCGCGTCGACGACACCGGATATGTCGTGGGAGAGCAGGGCTTCGATCTGGCGGACGTGTGCGGTGGTCATGACGGTCATGGCGGGCATCCTCCTGGTGGGTCAGGCGAGTGACGGGGCCTCGTCGAGCAGCGGCCGGCCCCAGCGCCGGACGAAGGCCGCCTCGACGGCGGCGCCGACCTTGTACAGCCGGTCGTCCTTCATGGCCGGGGCGATGATCTGCAGTCCGACCGGGAGGCCGTCGCGCGGGGCCAGGCCGCAGGGCAGCGACATGGCGCAGTTGCCGGCCAGGTTGGTCGGGATGGTGCACAGGTCGGCGAGGTACATGGCGAGCGGGTCGTCGACCCGCTCGCCGATCGGGAAGGCGGTGGTCGGCATCGTCGGGGAGACGATCACGTCCACCTCGGTGAACGCCCGGTCGAAGTCCCGCATGATGAGCGTGCGGACCTTCTGGGCGGAGCCGTAGTACGCGTCGTAGTAGCCGGAACTGAGCGCGTACGTGCCGAGGATGATCCGGCGCTTGACCTCCGGTCCGAAGCCGGCCCCGCGGGTCAGCGAGGTGACCTCCTCGGCGGACAGCGCGGTGTCGTCGCCGAGGCGCAGGCCGTAGCGCAGGGCGTCGAAGCGGGCGAGGTTGGAGGAGGCCTCGGAGGGGGCGATCAGGTAGTAGGCGGCCAACGCGAGGTCGAAGGACGGGCAGTCCAGCTCCACGATCTCGGCACCGAGCTCCTCCAGCAGTTCCACCGACTCCCGGAACCTCAAGATCACGCCATCCTGGTAGCCCTCGCCGGCGAACTGCTTGACGACGCCCACCCGCATGCCCTCGACCGATCCGGACCGGGCCGCCTCGACGACCGGCGGGACCGGGGCGTCGATGGAGGTGGAGTCGAGCGGGTCGTGGCCGGCGATCACCTCGTGCAGGAGCGCGGTGTCCAGGACGGTGCGGGCGCACGGGCCGCCCTGGTCGAGGGAGGAGGAGTAGGACACCAGCCCGTAGCGGGAGACCCCGCCGTACGTGGGCTTCACCCCGACGGTGCCGGTGAGCGCGGCGGGCTGGCGGATCGAGCCGCCGGTGTCCGTGCCGACGGCGAGCGGTGCCTGGAAGGCGGCCAGCGCGGCCGCCGAGCCGCCGCCGGAGCCGCCGGGGACCCGGTTGAGGTCCCAGGGGTTGCCCGTCGGCCCGTAGGCGCTGTTCTCGGTGGAGGACCCCATGGCGAACTCGTCCATGTTGGTCTTGCCGAGGATGACGACGCCGGCCTCCTTCAGCTTGCGCGTCAACGTGGCGTCGTAGGGCGGGATCCACCCCTCGAGGATCTTCGAGCCGCAGGTCGTGGGGATGCCGACGGTGGTGAAGGCGTCCTTGAGGGCGAGCGGTACGCCGGCCAGCGGGCCGAGCCGCGCGCCGGCTGCCCGCCGGGCGTCGACGGCGGCCGCCTGTGCGAGGGCTCCCTCGCGGTCCACGTGCAGGAAGGCGCGTACCTTCTCGTCGGTCTGCTCGATCCGGGCCAGATGCGCCTCGGTGACCCGTACCGCGGTGAGCTCCCCGGAGGCGATCTTCCCGGCGGTCTCGGCGGCGGTGAGCCTGATGATGTCCCACATGTGCGTCTTCCTTGCTGCTGCGTGCCGGCGTTCCCCTCCTGTCCCTTATACCCATCTGCCGCTGCCGACGAGCCACCCTGTTGGACCGGGGCGGATCGTGCTTGATCCAGCACCGGGTGCTGTGGTCCACCGTCACTAAGGCCATACTGCTGCGAAGCACTAAGGACCGAGGGGGAGGTCACGGTGGCCATCACGTCACGCGCGCCCGCGCCCGGAGGCGGCCTCGCGGCGCCCTCCGCGCCGCCCGCGCCACCGCCCGACGGGCTGCCCCGGCGGGTCACCGCCTGGGCCGAGGGCGTGGACCGGCTGCGCGCGGCCGCCACGACCGAGCCGGGCCGGCTGCGGATCATCGGCGCGGTCCTGGCCGCTCTGGTCCTGCTGTTCGGCGCGGTGTCCTTCTGGGAGGTCTCCGGCCGGGTCACCGCCGCCGACGACGTGGTGGGCCGCAGCCAGCCGCTGAGCGCCGACGCGGCGAGCATCTACCGCTCGCTGGCCGATGCCGACACGGCCTCCTCCAGCGGGTTCCTCGCGGGCAGCGACGAGCCGCGCGAGGTCCGCCAGCGGTACGAGAAGGACATGGCCAACGCGTCCCGGCTGCTGGTGAGCGCGGCCGCGAACACCACGGCCGGCGAGGACTCCCGCAAACAGATCACCCTGCTGAGCGAGCAGCTCCCCCGCTACTCCGGCCTCATCGAGCAGGCCCGGGCCACCAACAAGCAGGGCCTGCCGCTCGGCGGCGCCTACCTGCGCTACGCCAACGAGCAGATGAGCACCCAGCTGCTGCCCGCCGCGCAGCGGCTCTACGAGTCGGAGACCGGCCGGCTCTACACGGACTACGACGACGCCCGCTCCGTGCCGCTGGCCTCGATCGGCACGGGCCTGCTCGCGCTGGCCGCCCTGCTCTGGGCCCAGCTGCGCAACTACCGCCGGACCAACCGGGTCTTCAACCACGGGCTGGTCGCGGCGACCGCCGCCTCGCTGGTGGTGCTGCTGTGGCTGGTCGCCGGGCACACGGTCGCCCGGTCGGGGCTGAGCGAGGCGCGCGCGGAGGGGCAGGAGTCCCTCAAGGTGCTCAACGACGCGCGGATCGCCTCGCTGCGGGCGCGGGCGAACGAGAACCTGACGCTGATCTCGCGCGGCGCCGTCCTGGCGGACGACAAGAAGTCCGACAAGTACGACGTGGACTACGACCACGACATGAAGCTCCTGGAAGCGGGCCTCGCGACGGCGTCGAAGCTCGCGGACGACGAGGCCGGCCGCGCCCCGGTCGCCGGCGCCACCGACGGGGTCAAGCGGTGGAAGGAACTGCACACGGCCGCCCGGCAGACGGACTTGAAGGGCGACTACCAGGGCGCCCTCGGCCAGGTCATCGGGGACAAGGACCACAAGGAGTACAGCGGGACCGCCTTCGACACGGTGGACGCCTCGCTGGAACAGGCCGTGGTCCACGAGCAGCGGGAGTTCACCCGGGCGGCCCAGGGCGGGCTCGGGGCGCTCGACGGTTTGTTGACAGGCACGGCGGCCCTGGCGGTCGTCGGCGCGGTGGCGGCACTGCTCGGCATCGGCCGCAGGCTTTCGGAGTACAGGTGAGCGCGATGCCGGGACGGACGAGGCACGAGGACGAGGGCTCCGGGAACGCGGGGGCCATCGGGACCACCAGGGCCGCCGGGCTCCACGGCGCGGACGCGGAGCACGAGCCCGGCGGCCTGCGGCGGTTCGCGCGCCGGCTGCGCGGCTGGGGCGGGGTCGGCGCGATGGCGGCGGCCTGCGCGCTGACGGCCGCGGCCGTGCTCCTGCCACTGGCCCACGCGGCCCCGGGCGGCACGGGACACGCGGCGCCGGTGCGCGAGCCGGCCAGGATGGCCGTGGCCCCGCTGGCTCCCGGCGACACCTGCCAGGACCCGGAGGCGAGCCTGCGGCCGGGCGGACTGGACGGCCCGGCCATCCAGCGGATCCGCGCGGCGGGCCACCTCGTCGCGGGCGTGGACCAGAACAGCTTCAAGTGGGGCTACCGCAATCCGGCCGGCCAGCTCGACGGCTTCGACATCGCCCTGGTCAAGGCCATAGCCAAGGACATCCTCGGCGACGAGAAGGCGGTCATCTACCGGGCGATCCCCACCAGCCAGCGCATCCCCGCGCTCAAGGACAACACCGTCGACATCGTCGTGCGGACGATGACCATCAACTGCAAGCGGCTGGAGGACGTCGCCTTCTCGACGGCGTACTTCGAGGCGGGACAGCAGGTGCTGGCGCCCAAGGGCTCGGCGATCACCGGCTACGACGCCTCCCTGAAGGACCGCAGGATCTGCACGGCGGCCGGTTCCACGGCGGAGGCGGCCCTGGCCTCCCAGTCGTACGGGTCCGTCCCGGTCAGCGTGCCCAACCAGCTGGACTGCCTGGTCCGGCTGCAGTTGGGCGAGGTGGACGGCATCATCACGGACAACGCCCTCGCCGCCGGCCAGGCCGCGCAGGACCCCTCGATCCAGCTGGTCGGCTCCCCGTTCACCAAGGAGTTCTACGGGGTGGCCATGAACAAGGACGCCGGCGATCTGGTGCGGCGGGTCAACAAGGTCCTGGAGGACTACCGTGCGGGCGGTGAGAACAGCCCGTGGATGAGCGCCTACACGACCCATCTCAAGCCCGTGCTGCCCGGCGTGAGCGGACCGCCGGCGCCCAAGTACCGGGACTGAGGCCGGTGGCGGATTCTGAGCCCGATGTCACGAGACCGAAGGCGGGACCGGTGGAGGCACATCCTTTGGGGGCACATCCTTTGGGGGCACAGCCGGCAGTGCTGGACAGGGACGGCGTGGACCGCGCGCTGGCCCGGCTGGGCGCGGAGCACGAGGCCGTCGAGACCTCGCTGCTCGCGCTCCAGGACCACTCCGGGCGGCGGCTGCTGGAGGGCGCCGGGCTGACCGGGGTCACCAAGGAGCGGTGGGCCGTGGCGGACGCGGCCATCACCCGGCTGTGGCGCTACTTCGACGCCTACAGCGGTGCGCTGGCCGCTGCCCGCGAGATCCGGGAGCGGCGGCGCTGGCCGAGCCGCGAGGACCTGGTCGAGCTGACCGACCGGCTGTGCGGGCCCGGGGTGCTGATCGCCGGGGCCGCGGTGGAGGGCGCCGCGCTCGCTGAGCGGTTCTCGCTCGCGGAGCTGGTGTCCCGGATGAACGAGCTGTACGCGGGCTCCCTGGACGTGGTGGTGGCCGCCGATTCGGTGTGGTCCGCGCTGCCCGCCCGGATCGACCTGCTCTCCGCCGAGCTGCACCGCACCCGCGCGCTCGCCCACTCGGTCGGGGTCCGTCCGGGGGAGCACCCCTCGGGGGACGACCTGGAGGCCATCACCGCCGAGCTGGCGGACCTGCGGGCGCGGGTGATCGAGGACCCGCTGGCGTTCTGGGTCGCGGTGTCGGGGAGTTCGGCGCCGGGCGGCGGCCGGCCCGACACCGGGCGGTACGACCGGGCCGCCCTCGCGCTGGAGGACGTGCGCCGGGAGGTGGAGGCGGTGCTGGACGTCCGGCAGGACTCCGAGCAGCGGCTGATCGGCCTGCGGGACGTGCTCTCCCGGGCCGACCGGACCCTGGCGGAGGCCCGGGTGGCGCGCGGCGAGGTGCTGGCGAAGATCGCCGCGTCCGAGGTGCCCGCGGTGAGCGGTCCGCCGACGGCGCTGCAGGAGCAGCTGTCGGCGGCGGCCGAGTACCGGCGCCGGTCCCAGTGGCACCGGCTGTCCCCGCTGCTGGAGTCGTTGGAGGAGCGGGCCGAGGAGGAACTGCTGCGGGCCCGTGAATCGTTGACCGCGGTGACGGCCCCGCTCGCGGTGCGGGCGGAGCTGCGCGGGCGGCTCGACGCCTACAAGGCGAAGGTGGCCCGGCACGGGATGGCGGAGGACCCGCTGCTGATCGAGCGGTACGACACGGCCCGGCGGATGCTGTGGAGCGCGCCCTGCGATCTGCGGGCCGCCGAGCAGGCGGTGCTGCGCTACCAATGGGCGACGGCCGAGACCCTGGTACCGCAGCAGCAACCACAGCAACACGAGCAACACGGGCACCAGCAACAGCAACAGCAGGCTTCGGATCGGGAGTGGCCCGCCGGGCCGGGAGAGGGGGACGCGTGAGTCTGATCGCGGCGGCGTGCATGCGCCCCGGCTGCCCCGGCTCGTACGAGGACATGGGCGGCGGCGAGCTGTACTGCGACACCTGCGGCCTCGCGCCGGCCGGCGCGGTCGCGGCGGGCGCCGAGCAGCTGGTGTCGGTGCCGACGGCGATGACGAGCGCGGCGCGCCACGGGGATTCGCAGGGCTCCCAGGGGTCCCACGGGTCCGGGCGGTCCTCCTCCTCGGCCTCCTCGCGGGCCTCGCGGTCCTCGCGGTCGTCCTCCTCCCGGCGCTCCGTGTCGGGCCGGCTCTCGCGCGCGCTCACGGGCGCCGCGTCCACCCGGTCGGTGTCGGTGCGCAGTTCGGGCTCGGCCCCCTCGGCCTCGGGCCGCAGCCGGCTCGGGGCAGGGCTGGTCAACGTACCGGAGGTGCCGCGTCCGGATCCTTCGGAGTCGGTGCTGGAGAATCCGGAGGTCCCGGAGCGCAAGCGGTTCTGCTCGCGCTCGGACTGCGGTGCTCCGGTGGGCCGGGCGCGCGGTGAGCGGCCGGGACGGACGGAAGGTTTCTGCACCAAGTGCGGGCACCCGTACTCCTTCGTGCCGAAGCTGCACGCGGGCGACCTGGTCCACGGCCAGTACGAGGTCGCGGGCTGCCTCGCGCACGGCGGCCTCGGCTGGGTCTACCTCGCGGTGGACCGGGCCGTCTCGGACCGGTGGGTGGTGCTCAAGGGCCTGCTGGACACCGGCGACCAGGACGCCATGGCGGCCGCGATCTCGGAGCGGCGCTTCCTCGCGGAGATCGAGCACTCCAACATCGTGCGGATCTACAACTTCGTGGAGCACCTGGACCAGCGGACCGGTTCGCTGGACGGGTACATCGTGATGGAGTACGTCGGCGGCAAATCGCTCAAGGAGATCGCCAACGAGCGGCGGCGGACGGACGGGCGGCGCGATCCGCTGCCCGTGGAGCAGGCCTGCGCGTACGGCATCGAGGCCCTGGAGGCACTCGGCCACCTGCACAGCAGGAACCTCCTGTACTGCGACTTCAAGGTCGACAACGCCATCCAGCAGGCCGACCAGCTGAAGCTGATCGACATGGGCGCGGTGCGGCGGATGGACGACGAGGAGTCGGCCATCTACGGCACCGTGGGCTACCAGGCGCCGGAGGTCGCGGAGGTCGGCCCCTCGGTCGCCTCCGACCTGTACACGGTGGCGCGCACGCTGGCCGTCCTGACCTTCGACTTCCAGGGTTACACCAACGTCTTCGTGGACTCGCTGCCGGACCCGGAGCACATCGAGGTGTTCGGGCGGTACGAGTCGTTCTACCGGCTGCTGGTACGGGCAACCGACCCCGATCCGGGCCGGCGCTTCTCCTCGGCGCAGGAGATGGCGGACCAGCTGACGGGAGTGCTGCGCGAGGTCGTCGCGCTCCAGACGGGCCGGCCGAGGCCGCAGGTCTCCACGCTGTTCGGGCCGGAGCTGCGGGTCCCGGACGACCGGCTGTTCACCGACGAGCCGGGAGCGGAGGTCTCCCGGCTGGGCAGGCGGCCCCCGAAGCGCCGCAGGACGGTCCGGGGTCCGGCCGTTCCGGCGACCGGGGCCGGTCTTCCCCCGGCCTCCGTCCCGGGCTCGGCCGCCGGGTTCGGCCCGGGTGCGGGTCAGGGTGCCGGGTTCGGCCCGGGTGTGGGTGGGGGTCAGGGTGCGGGGTTCGGCCCGGGTGCGGCCGCGCCGGCCGCCGACCCGCTGGTGGCCCCCTCGGCGGCGCCGATCACGGGCTACGGAGCGTCCGGGCTCGTGACCACGGCGACGCACAAGGCCGCCGGTCCGGCCGTGCCCGCGCCGCGCCGCGCCCCGGCGGCCGTGGAGCCGGCGTCCGCCCCGGCCGCCGGGCGGCGGCCCGAGCTGTCGACGCTGGCCCCCCGCGTGGCCGCGCTGGCGCTGCCGGTTCCGCTGGTCGACGCCGCCGACCTCAACGCCGGATTCCTGGCGGGCCTGCTGGCCTCCGCCCCGGCCGACCTGCTGGCCGCCCTCGGCTCGGCACCGGCCGAATCCGCCGAGCTGCGGCTGCGGGAGCTCCGGGCCCGGCTGGAGCTGGGCGAGGCCGACGCGTCCCAGGTCTTCGAGGCACTGGCCGCGCTGGAGGCCCGCCATCCGGACGACTGGCGGGTGGTGTGGGCCCGCGGCATCGCCTCGCTGGCCGTCGGGGAGGACGAGACGGCGGCGCTGTCCTTCGACGCCGTCTACGACGCCTTCCCCGGCGAGCCCGCGCCGAAGCTGGCGCTGGGCCTGTGCGCCGAGGTCCTGGGGCAGCTGGACAACGCCGCCGAGTACTACCGCCTGGTGTGGGCCACCGACCCCGGCTTCGTCGGGGCCGCCTTCGGGCTGGCCCGGGTGCAGCTGGCCGCCGGGGACCGGGGCGGAGCCGTGCGCACCCTGGAGTCCGTACCGGAGGCCTCGATCCACTACACCGCCGCGCGGGTGGCGGCCGTACGGGCACGCCTGCGCGACCGGTCACCGCAGGAAGCCCTGCTGCCCGATCTGGCGGCGACCGCGGCCCAGGTGGAGGCACTGGGGAGGCTCGGCCTGGACTCGGTGCGCCACGAGCGCCTGAGGGCGGAGGTTCTGGGCTCGGCGCTGGACTGGGTACTGTCGGGTAGCCGGGGTTCCGACCCCGGAGGCACCTCGCTGTTCGGCTGCCAACTGGACGAGCGGGGGCTGCGCTTCGGCCTGGAGCGCTCGTTCCGCGTGCTGGCACGGCTGGCACAGCGGGGCGAGGAGAGGATCGAACTGGTGGAGCGGGCAAACCGTTTCCGTCCACGGACGTGGGTGTGATTGATGTCGATGCATCGGCCGTCGGGCTGCCCCAGCTGCGCGGAACCCCTGGAAGAGGGTGACCGTTTCTGCGGATTCTGCGGACACGCCCTCACGGCCTCCGGCCCAGCGGCCTCCGCCCCCACCGGGCCGGCCGCCGCCGTGACCGCCCCGGCTCCGGCCTCGGCTCCGGTTCCGCCACCGGCTCCGGCTCCGCTCGCCCCTGCCGCGGAACCGGCGGATCCGGCCGCGGGGATCGCGGCCGGCGGGATTCCGGCCGGCGTTCCGGCCACGCGCGGCCGACCGGCGCCCGACGAGGTGCTCGCACCCCTGTCCTCCGGCGGCTCCGCCCCCGGCGGGTACGGCGCGCCGGCCGCCGCCGGGTACCCGGGCGGCGAGCCCGCGCCCGGCTGGGGCAGCACCTCCACGGCCGCACCCACCCTGGTCTCCGGGGTCGCCGGCTGGACCGACCCGGCCCCGGCGGACGCCCACGCGACGGCTCCGCGCTCCGCGGCACCGGACGGCGGCCCCGACCCGGCGCCCGATGCCCGGTCCCGGTACGACGGCCCCGTCCCGCAGCCCCAGCACCCGGCGGGCGGAGCCCCGTACGGCGCCGCGGCGCCGCAGGGCCCGGACCCCTTCGGCCCCACCGTCCCGCTCGGCCAGGGCTCCGCAGGCGCCTCGGGCCCCGCAGGCGCCTCGGGACACGAGGGCTCCGGGCACGCTCCGGAGCCGGACGGCCCGTACGGCGACCCCGGTCCCGGTTCCGGTCCCGGTTCCACTTCCGGTTCCGGTTCCGCGGACCAGGCCCCGTACGGCGCTCCCGCCCCGCAGGGCGACGGCTCCGCGCACGAAGCCCCGTACGGCGGCGGCGAGCCGGAGTCCGGCGGGAAGACCTGCGTCGCGTGCCGCGCCGGGCGGGTGGACACCGACGGCTACTGCGAGCACTGCGGCCACGCGCAGCCCCGGGAGCGTGACCACCTCGAAGAGGAGCTCGGGAGCGTCGCCGCCGTCAGCGACCGCGGGCTGCGCCACCACCGCAACGAGGACTCCTTCGCCGTGGCGGCCACCGCGCTGCCCGACGGGTCCGCCGCCACCGTGGCCATCGTCTGCGACGGCGTGTCCTCCGCCAGCCGCCCCGACGAGGCTTCGGCCGCCGCCGCGGGCGCCGCCAACGAGGCACTGCTCGAGGCGCTCCCCCGCGGCGCCCACCCCCAGGAGGCCATGCACGAGGCGATCCTGGCCGCCGCCGCGGCCGTCAACGCCCTCGCGCCCGAGGTGCCCGGCGCCCAGAACGCCCCCGCCTGCACCCTGGTCGGCGCCGTCGTCAGCGGCGGCCTGCTGACCATCGGCTGGGTCGGCGACAGCCGTGCCTACTGGGTCCCGGACGACCGTGCCGCGCTCCCCCGCCGGCTCACCGAGGACGACTCCTGGGCCGCGCAGATGGTCGCGGCGGGCCTGATGGGCGAGGCCGAGGCCTACGCCGACGTCCGCGCGCACGCCATCACCGGCTGGCTCGGGGCCGACGCGTACGACCTGGAACCGCACACCGCCACCTTCAAGCCCGACCACGACGGCGTGGTCGTGGTGTGCACCGACGGACTGTGGAACTACGCCGAGTCGGCGCGGGACCTGGCCCAGGTGCTCCCCTCCGACGCCGCCGTCCGGCCCCTGCACAGCGCGCAGGTCCTGGTGGGCCACGCGCTCGACGGCGGCGGGCACGACAACGTCACCGTGGCCGTCGTCCCGTTCTCCGCGCCGCCGCAGAGCCCGTCCGCGAGCCCCGCCGCCCCGCAGGCCCAGGCCTGACACCCGTCCCCGAGGAGTACCGACCGATGGCGAACTTCGCCAAGCCGAGTGCCCCGCGCTTCAGCGTGGAGGTGTACCAGAACGAGTTCCTCCCCGAGGGCGGCCGCGACGTCCACGCGATCGTCACGGTCACGTCCACGGGCGGGGCCACCGCCGCCCGGACCCCCGTGGCCGCGGGCGGCGCCGCCGTCGTGATCATGGTCGACTGCTCGGGCTCCATGGAGTACCCGCCCGACAAGATGCGCGGAGCCCGCGAGGCCACCGCCGCGGCCATCGACACGCTCCGCGACGGCACCGCCTTCGCCGTGATCGCCGGCACGCACGTGGCCAAGGAGGTCTACCCGGGCCAGGGCCGCCTCGCGACCGCCGACGCGGCCACCCGCGCCCAGGCCAAGGGGGCCCTGCGCGGGCTCTCCTCCGGCGGCGGCACCGCCATCGGCACCTGGCTCCGCCTGGCCGACGGCCTGCTGCGCGGGGCCGGCGCCACGATAAAGCACGGGATCCTGCTGACCGACGGGCGCAACGAGCACGAGGAGCCGGCCGTCCTGCGCGCCGCCCTCGACGCCTGCGCGGGCCGGTTCACCTGTGACGCCCGCGGCGTGGGAACCGACTGGGAGGTCAAGGAGGTCACCGGGATCGCGAGCGCGCTGCTCGGCACCGCCGACATCGTGGCCGACCCGGCCCACCTCGCCGAGGACTTCACGCTCATGATGGAGAACGCCATGGGCAAGGAGGTCGCGGACGTCGCGCTGCGCCTGTGGACCCCGGTGGGCGTGGAGATCCAGTACGTCAAGCAGGTCGCCCCGGCCGTCCAGGACGTGACGGACCGCCGCACGCAGGCGGGCCCGCGCGCCGGGGACTACCCGACGGGTTCGTGGGGCGACGAGTCCCGCGAGTACCACGTGTGCGTCCGGGTCCCCAGCGCGTCCGTCGGCCAGGAGATGCTGGCCGCCCGCGCCACGCTCGTCATGCCGGGGGCGCCGGGCGATGCCCCGGCCGTCCTCGCCCAGGGCCTGGTCCGCGCCGTGTGGACGGACGACCTCGCCGCGTCCACCGCCATCAACCCGCAGGTGGCGCACTACACCGGGCAGGCGGAGCTCGCGCAGGCTATCCAACAGGGCCTGGAAGCCCGCAAAATGGGCGATGTCGGTGGCGCCACGGCCAAACTCGGCCGAGCCGTCCAGCTCGCGAGCGCCTCGGGCAACGCGGACACCGCGAAGCTCTTGGCCAAGGTGGTCGATGTCGTCGATGCGGCGGCGGGTACTGTGCGGCTGAAGGCCAAGGTCGCCGACGCTGACGAAATGACCCTTGAAACGCGTTCGACCCAAACCGTTCGAGTGAAGAAAGCCTGACCGCCAGGTCGGGCCCGCACGCTGGACAAGCCGAAGACGAAGAAGTGGACCCGCCTCGACCGGGCGGGAAGAAGGAGGAAGCGCCGCGATGCCGACCTGCCCGAACGGGCACCAGTCCGCCTCCGACGACTGGTGCGAGGTCTGCGGCCACCGCATGGCTGCCCCCACGGGCAACCCCGGGGCGCCCTCCTACGGCTACGGCTACCCTCCCACCGGCGAGCCGACCGCCCAGGCCGAGCTCTGCCCGCAGTGCCGGACCCCGCGCGAGGCCATGGCCCCGTTCTGCGAGGAGTGCCGGTACAACTTCCTGACCCGTACGGCGACTTCGTACACGCCCCTCGCCCCGGACGCGGGACCGGGCGCGGGACCGGGCACTGGCCAGGGCGCCGGCCAGGGTGCGCACGGCGGCCCCGGCGGCGCCGGGACCCGGACCATGGGCACGCCGGGCCCGCCGCCGCCCTCTCCGGGCGCGCCGTCGGCCCCGCCCGCGTACTCCCAGGACCACTTCGACTACCAGGGCTCGCGGCCCTCCCGGGTCAACCGGCCGGCCGAGCCGCTGCAGCGCGAGGACGACTGGATGCTGCCGCCCCCGGCGCACCAGGAGTACCAGCAGCCCCAGTACCAGCAGCAGCCCCCGCCGCCCCAGCAGCAGCAGCCTCAGTACCAGCAACCGGGGCAGTACCCGCCGCCGCAGCCGCAAGGGCACCACCAGCAGCCCCACCAGCCCTTCCCGCCCCAGCCGCAGGGCGGCGGCGCCTGGACCGCGACCATCGGCCCGGACCGCTCGTACTTCATGGCGATGATGCACCGCAGCGGTCCCGAGGCCGCCGGGCTCAGCCTGCCCGCGTACTCCCCCGAGCAGCACCTGCCGCTCACCGGGGGCCAGATCACCATCGGCCGCCGCCGCGCCTCGACGGGCGAGTCCCCCGACATCGACCTGTCGGTGCCCCCGGAGGACCCGGGCGTCTCGCACCAGCACGCGGTGCTCGTCCAGCAGCCCGACGGCAGCTGGGCGGTGGTGGACCAGAACTCCACCAACGGGACGACCATCAACGGGGGCGAGGAGTCCATCCAGCCCTACGTGCCGGTCCCCCTCGGCGACGGCGACCGCGTCCACGTCGGCGCCTGGACCACGATCACCGTCCGGCGCGGCTGACCGGGCGCGTCTGACCCGGCGCGGCCGCGGGTCCTGAACGCGGCGAAGCCCTCCGGCGACACACCGGAGGGCTCCGTTTTCGGACCGGGGATGCTCAGCCGCCGACCAGGGGGTCCCGTGCACCCCGCCGACGGCGCACGCCCACCACCACTGCGGCGACCAGCAGCAGGACCAGCAGGACGGCGAGCGTGAGCGGGAGCAGCGACCCGGGCGTCGCACCGAAGTACAGGAACGGCAGTCCCGCGAGCAAGACGGCGGGTGCGGTGCACAGCCGGGCGAACGCCGGGCGTCCGGCCAACAGCAGTCCGGCGGCCACCGGCACGACGAAGCGCAGCTGGGTGAACGGGTACTCCAGCGGGACCACCAGCACCGCACCCTCCAGCACCAGCGTCCACGCCATCACGGCGGCCACCCCGGCCCGGGTGCGGATCCGCGGAGCCGGCCGCAGGTCCGGCGGGCACGCCACCGCCCCCAGGGCCAGGGCCAGGGTCGGGGCCAGGACGAGCATCGGGGTGGTGAAGAGCGCCGAGATCCCGATGCCACCGATGCCCGTCCGGAACGTAGTGGCGGCGATCTCCACGACCACTCCCACCAGCACGATCCAGTTGCCCACCGGCCAGCGGCCGGCCAGTGCGAGGAACACGCCGAGCAGCATGACCAGGTATCCCGCGACCAGCGTCACGAAACCCGCGCCGACCTGTCCCCCGGCGAAGAGGGCGTAGCGCATCAATCCGACCCATCCCGACGCGGTCGCCCCGACCACGACCAAGGCGAACGGCGCCAGCGCCGCCAGGAGTCGGCCGGGCCGACCCGTGGAGCCCAGGCCGAGCCGCATGCGCAGGGCGTGTCCGGCCACGTCGGCACCTTCCCGTAGCCGGGCGGGCGCCCCCGCCCCTCGCGTGGCCTCCCGGTACGCGTCGGCGATCTCGTCGCCGAACTCCCGCCGGTAGGCGGCGGGATACAGCCTCAGCAGCGTGGTCACGAGCCCACCACCGTTCCGCCGACGCGGAAGGAGGCGCGGACGGAGGCACGGGAGGAGGCACGGAAGGAGGCGCGGAAGGAGGCGCCGACGGAGGTTCCCGCCCCGCCGAGTCCCAGCCGCCGGGTCGCCTCCTGCGCGGTGCGCGCGAGCCGGGCCGCCTCGGCGGCCAGGGTCTCCCGCCCGCGGGGGGCGAGCGCGTAGCTGCGCCGCCTGCGTCCGTCGACCACCTCTTCCTCGTGGACGGCGATGAGTTCTTGCTCCAGGAGCCGCTCCAGGGCTCCGTAGAGCGTTCCGGTGCGCATCTTGGTGCGGCCTTCCGAAATCTTCTCGACCTCCTGGGCGATCGCGTAGCCGTGCCGCGGGGCATCGGCGATCGCCGTGAGGATCAGCAGGGTCGGCTCGCGGAGAGCTTGATCATTCACACACCGACCATAGCTCGGCAGCCGACATATGTCGATAGCCGACCTATGGAGCCCGGGTCTCCCCCAGGGGCCACACGTAGGGCCCCTGGGGATCGTCCAGCCACGACCACTGCCCCTCGGCGCTGACCGTCACCCCGAACCGCTCGCGCGCCGGCCGGTCCTCGCGCCGCCACAGGTCCAGCGCCTCCCTCGTGTGCAGCGCGCCCGAGGTCAGCAGCAGCATGAACTGGAAGCGCTCGTTCTCCACCAGCTCGTACGGGAGCCCCTCCGGCATCCCGTACGTGCCCGGCGGCGCCGCCGTGGCCCCGCGCAGGGGCACGAAATATGCCGAGGTGTGCAGGAAGCGGCCCTCCGCGAGCTCCTCGTCCCGCACCGTGAGCGCGATCAGCCCGGTCGACAGCGGGGCCAGGATCCGCGCCCCCGGCCGACACTGGGCGAGCCAGGCGTACGGGATCAGCGGGAGCGTGCAGGTCACCAGGATCCGGTCGAAGGGGGCGCGCGAGGGGCAGCCGCGCGCCCCGTCTCCGGTGACGACGGCAGGCCGGTGGCCGAGCCGGGCGAGGTGCGCGCGGGCCGACTCGGTGATCTCCTCGTCCAGGTCCACCGTGGTGACGAGGTCGTCGCCGAGCCGGTGGCACAGCAGGGCCGCGTTGTAGCCGGTGCCCGCGCCGATCTCCAGCACGTGGTCCCCGTCGCGCACGTCGAGGGCGTGGAGCATCTTCGCCATCAGCGAGGGCTGGCTGCTGGAGGAGACCAGCTCGCCGTCGCGCAGCCGGGTCGCGAGCGGGGCGTCGGTGTAGACCCCGCGCAGCCAGCGGGCGCGCTGCGCGGGGTCGGGGTCCTCGGCCCAGAGCCGTTCGTGGCCCGCGCCGCGGCCGGTGAAGTAGTACGGGACGAAGACGTGCCGGGGCACGGCGGCGAAGGCCGCCCGCCAGGCCGGATCCTCCAGCGCCCCGGCGGCGGTCAGCTCACGGACCTGCGCCGCGTGCGCGGTCTCCAGCACGTCGCGGACCTCGGCTTGTGCGCCCATGCATCCACTGTCCTGCGGACCTCGCCGCCGGGCGACCCCGGGGACTCCCCCGGGGCTTCCCCCAGGACTCGCCAGGGACTCCCCTGGGACTCCCGCCGGGACCCCCTTGGGGGGGCCTAGGGCCGGGGTCCTCCGTCCGGGCGTCTGAGACGATGGTCGGGTGAATGAGATTCCGCGGGGCACGGTCCAGGAGCAGACCTTCTACGAACAGGTGGGCGGCGAGGCCACCTTCCGCCGCCTGGTCCACCGCTTCTACGAGGGGGTCGCGGAAGACCCGCTGCTGCGTCCGATGTACCCGGAGGGGGACCTGGGACCGGCCGAGGAGCGGTTCGCGCTGTTCCTGATGCAGTACTGGGGCGGCCCGAACACCTACAGCGAGAACCGCGGCCACCCGCGCCTGCGCATGCGGCACGCGCCGTTCCAGGTGGACTCCGCGGCCCACGACGCGTGGCTGCGCCACATGCGGGTCGCCGTGGACGAGATCGGCCTCGCCCCGGAGCTCGAGGCGCAGCTGTGGCGCTACCTGACGTACGCGGCGGCGTCGATGATCAATACGGCGGGCTGACCGGCCGGGCCCGTACGGGAGCCCGTAAGAGCTCCCGTACGGGAGCCCCTGCGGGCGGCTCCGTCAGACCGGCCGGACCAGCAGGGCCCCGAGGCCGCCCGGGCGGCGCGCGACGATCGAGCCGTACGGGGTGCGCAGCCGCAGCCAGCCCCCGGCGGCGAACAGCGCGAGCGGTTCGGGGGCGTCGTGCGGAGCCGACGCCGCGAGCGCGGCGGCGGGCACGGGGGACCGTACGGGCCGCAGGAAGCCCAGGGACTGCGCGGCGTGCGCGGCGCGCAGTGGAAGTTCGGTGTCCCCCAGCGTGCGGGACCAGATCTCGCGGCCGATGCGGTCGCGCTCGGAGCGGGTCCGGTGCTGCGGGGGCAGTGCCTCGTCGCGGGCCCGGAACTCGGCGACGCAGGCCGCCAGGGCCTCCCGTACGGCCTCGGGGCCGGGCAGCCCGGGCACCTGCCGCCAGCCCGCGCGGGGCGGCAGCACTCCGGCCCAGGGCGGTCCGGTGACGGGCGCGGGTACGCCGGCGCCGGCCTCCCGGCCCTCGTACACGGACTCGAGGAGCTCGCCGGCCGAGACGGTCAGGTCCAGCGGGACGGAGACGGGCGCGGCGAGCCGCACCGTGCGGACGGCCAGCACGTCGAAGGACGGGGGCCGCCCGAAGACGGCGAGCGCGCCGCCGCCGGCCTGCGCCTGCAGGCGGACGGCGGCGGCGCGGTCGTAGTGCACCAGTCGGCCCAGGAAGGCGGCGAGGTCCGCCGCCTCCCCGGAATCGGCGAAGTGCAACTGCTCGTTCATGCCGCGATGCCCCCGGCAGGGGCCGCGGCACCGGCCTGCGGCTCGTCCAGGTACTCCTGGAGGAAGAGCTTCTCCTCGGCCGAGATGCGGCGGGGCCGCCCCTCGGCGAGGTTGTAGGGCACGACGACGGTCTCGGCGCGCACGTAGACCGTTTCGGGCGTGTCCGCCGTCGCCTCGTCCTTGACCTCGTAGCGGATGGTCAGGGACGCGGCGCCTATGCGGGTCACCCAGGACTCGATGAGGACCGGCTCGTGGCGGTGCACGAGGGGCAGCTTGTAGTCGATCTCGTGGCGGGCCACGACGGAACCGCCCGTGAAGGACTCACTGCCCTCCCCCGGCGCGAGGCGGAACATGAAGTCGATCCGCGCCTCCTCCAGATAGCGGAGGAAGACGACGTTGTTGACGTGCCCGAAGGCATCCATGTCCGCCCAGCGCAGGGGGCACCGGTAGTGGTGTCTGGCCATGGCGACGCGACCTCAGTCCTCAGCCTCGGGTGAGCTTCTTGTAGGTGGCGCGGTGCGGACGGGTGGCGTCCGCGCCGAGCCGCTCGACCTTGTTCTTCTCGTACGACTCGAAGTTGCCCTCGAACCAGTACCACTTGGACTCGCCCTCGTACGCCAGGATGTGCGTGGCGACCCGGTCCAGGAACCACCGGTCGTGGGAGATGACCACGGCCGCACCCGGGAACTCCAGGAGCGCGTTCTCGAGCGAGGACAGGGTCTCGACGTCGAGGTCGTTGGTGGGCTCGTCGAGGAGCAGCAGGTTGCCGCCCTCCTTGAGCGTCAGCGCCAGGTTGAGGCGGTTGCGCTCACCACCGGACAGGATGCCGGCGGCCTTCTGCTGGTCCGGGCCCTTGAAGCCGAAGGCGCTGACGTACGCGCGCGAAGGCATCTCGACCTGGCCGACGTTGATGTAGTCCAGCTCGTCCGACACGACGGCCCACAGGGACTTCTTGGGGTCGATGTTGGCGCGGCTCTGGTCGACGTACGAGATCTTGACGGTCTCGCCGATCTTGACGGAACCGGAGTCCGGCTCCTCCAGACCCAGGAGCATCTTGAAGAGCGTGGTCTTGCCGGCGCCGTTCGGGCCGATGATGCCGACGATGCCGTTGCGCGGCAGCGTGAAGGACAGGTCGTCGACCAGGACCTTGTCACCGAACGCCTTGTTGAGGTTGTTGACCTCGACCACGATCGAGCCCAGACGCGGGCCCGGCGGGATCTGGATCTCCTCGAAGTCCAGCTTCCGCATCTTGTCCGCCTCGGCGGCCATCTCCTCGTAGCGAGCGAGACGGGCCTTGGACTTGGTCTGGCGGCCCTTGGCGTTGGAGCGGACCCACTCCAGCTCTTCCTTGAGGCGCTTCTGGCGCTTCTCGTCCTTGCGGCCCTCGACCTTGAGGCGGGTGGCCTTCTTCTCCAGGTAGGTGGAGTAGTTGCCCTCGTACGGGTGGGCGCGGCCACGGTCGAGCTCGAGGATCCACTCGGCGACGTTGTTCAGGAAGTACCGGTCGTGGGTGACGGCCACGACGGCACCCTTGTACTGCGAAAGGTGCTGCTCCAGCCAGTTCACCGACTCGGCGTCGAGGTGGTTGGTGGGCTCGTCGAGGAGGAGCAGGTCCGGGGCCTCGATCAGCAGCTTGCAGAGCGCGACGCGGCGCTTCTCGCCACCGGAGAGGTTGGTGACGGGCCAGTCGCCGGGCGGGCAGCCCAGGGCGTCCATGGCCTGCTCCAGCTGGGCGTCGAGGTCCCAGGCGTTGGAGTGGTCCAGGACTTCCTGGAGCTTGCCCATCTCGTCCAGCAGCGCGTCGGTGTAGTCGGTCGCCATTTCCTCGGCGACCTCGTTGAAGCGCTTCAGCTTGGCCATGATGTCGGCGGCGCCGTCCTGGACGTTCTCCAGGACCGTCTTGGACTCGTCGAGCTTGGGCTCCTGCATGAGGATGCCGACGGTGAAGCCGGGCGAGAGGTAGGCCTCGCCGTTGGACGGCTGCTCCAGGCCCGCCATGATCTTCAGAACGGTGGACTTGCCGGCGCCGTTCGGGCCGACCACACCGATCTTCGCGCCGGGCAGGAAGTTCAAGGTGACGTCATCAAGGATCACCTTGTCGCCGTGCGCCTTGCGCGTCTTGCGCATGGTGTAGATGAACTCAGCCAAGAGAAACCGTCCGGCAGATCGATGGGTGGGCAGATACACCCCATCTTGCCTGACGTCCATCCCCCGGGGGAAACCCGTATGGTCCCGGCGCTCTGACCTGCGCGGCGGCTGGAGGGGACGGACGACCGTGGCCGTCATGGCTTGCCGCCGGGCCGTCCCCGGCCCCCTCGGACGGCCCTGCGGACGGCCCGGGGACGGCCCTGCGGACGGCCCGGCGGCACCCACCGTGGGTCCCGTTCTCGCAGGTGGCGGGCCCGCCCTGATGACCCGGCCCGACGGCCCGAGCCGGTCGGGCCACGGGCAGGATGGGGACGTGCTCCCTCCCCGACTGCTGTGGTGCGACCCCCGGCCCATCCCCCGGTTCAACCTGCAGGAACCAGTGACCATCGTCGTCCGCGATCCCGGCTTCCACGAGCCGGCCGATGAGGATGACTGCTGGAACTTCTGGTACTTCTGCCAGGCCCATGACAGCCTCTTCCGTGAGGAGCCCTGCCGGGGAGGGCCCCACCTCGTCGTCTCGCACTGCGAGGAGCACGGACCGGAGAACGTGTGGCCGCAGCCCCTCATGCTGCTGTTCCCGGAAGGGTTCGACCCCCCGCTGAGCGCTGAGCAGCTGGCCTGGGTGCAGGCCGAGAACGACGCCGTCTAGTGCTGTGGCCGGAAAGGTTTGCCGGGTCGCGGTGTCCGGTGCGGTGCCTCGCAAGGCGGAGGGCCGCCGCTTGTACTGGACGTACTTCGGTGGTCCGACAACGCGGCGAGGTGCCGTGCCGGGCGCCGCGACCCGGTGAACCTTTCCGGTCACAGCACTAGCTAGTGCTGTGGCCGGGCGGCGGCGGTCAGGCGGGCGCCGGCCGCCGCCCGTACTGCGGGCAGCTCCATCGGATCGTCGCGCAGGACCGCGATCCGCGCCAGGTTCTCCGGACCGGGGGGCGCCGAGGCGATCCCGAGCAGCCGGGTCCGTTCCTCGCAGTCCCAGAGCGACTCGGTGTAGGCGTCATCCAGCCCGGACGGGTCGATGGCGGCGAGCGCGCCCAGGTAGTCGGCCCGCTCGTACGAGTGCGGGGTGTGCAGCCAGAACCGGCGCAGCACGGGGACGGCCCCGGCGGCGGCGGGCCCGAGGCCGGCCAGCCGCTTCGCGGTGACGTCGGGGCCGCACCAGGTGCGCGCCTCCCACTGACCCGCGAGTTCCGCCACGAGCCCCGGCAGCGCCTCGGGGCCGGGGTGGTCGGCCAGGACGTCGGCGCCCAGCCGGGCCAGCCACTCGCGGTCGTCCGCCGCCCAGCCGGGTGCCGCGGGCACGGCGAGGGCTCCGAGGCGGCCGACCGCCCGCAGGAGGAAGGGCAGGGGCCTGAGGCCGTTCCCGGTGCCGAGTGAGGGCACCAGGGGGATCAGCCCTTCGGCGGGCTCCCGCCCGGCCAGCACGCGCAGCGCGTCGATCTTCGTCTGGAACTCCGTGCCGTCGGCGGCCAGCAGGGCGAGCAGTTCCCCGTCGCCCAGCCCGTCCAGCGAAGGCCGCGGAGGGTGCCGGAGGCCCGGCACCTCGATCCCGAACCGGGCCCACGGCTCGTAGGACCACGGGAGGTCCTCCTCCCCGCCGATCCGGGCCCGCGCGATGTCGCCCAGGTCCTCCCACCACTCGACAGGCCAGGTGACCGCGACGGATTCCAGTACGCGGACCCAGTGCTCGCCCTCCCGGACGTACGCCCGCAGTCCCTCCCGGGCCTCGTCCGAACCGGCGAGGGCCAGCAGCTCCAGCACGTAGACGGCCCGGAACGTCGCCTCCTCGTCCCCCGCCAGCTGGTCGACGACCGGCGTCGGCGAGAGCTCCAGGTCCCGGACGAGCCGTGCCTGGTAGAGGTGGCGGGTGTCGGTCTGGCAGTCCCACTTCCAGTCCCGGCGGATCCCGTCGTACACGGCCGCGGCGGCACCGCTCGGATCCCGGAGCGCCCGTATCGCGCCCAGGCCGCGCCCCCGTTGCAGCAGGCCCTCGACCGAGTCGGAGGGGGCGTGGGGCATTGCGTCTTCTTCGCTCATCACCGGGCACCCTGCCCGACCGGGGGCGGGCCCGCCACGCGTTTTCGGTGCGGGCGGGGTCGGCGAAAGGGCCCCGCGGGCCCCGTCTCGCACGGCAGGATGACGCTGACGCCGACGGGGAGCGGCCGGGGGGCTGCGGCCGCGGTGGGAGGAAAAGGTGGGGGGAGCATGGACAACGGACTGATCGCGCTCGGCGCCGCCGTCGTCGGCGTGGCCGGAACGCTGCTGGCGACCCTGTTGTCGCAGCGGATGCTGTCGCGCCTGCAGGCGGCTCAGTTCGAGCGGGAGCAGCAGGTGGCCCACACCTCGTGGGTGCGGGAGCAGGAGCTGGCGGACCTGGCCCGCCGGCGCGAGTGCTACACGGCGGCGAACGCCGCGTACCGGCGGTACCGGATCGCTCTCATGTACTTCCTGTGGGTCGTCCACCGTGAGCAGGTCGAGCCGCAGGAGCGGGCGGCGGTGGAGGAGGCCCGCAACGCGCACCACGCCGCCTTCGCGGAGGCGCAGATGATCGCTTCGGCCGCCGTGCTCGTGGAACTGGACCTGATGACGAAGCGCATGGCCGGCGCCTACTCCCGGACCATGCGGCTGGCGGAGGGGACGCCCGAGCCGCGCGGGTCGTTCGAGGAGATCCACGCCGAGCTCATCGCCCTCACGGTGCGCTGGGAGGGCATGCGGGGCGCGATGCGGACCGATCTCGGCGTCGCGGGCTGACGCGCCGCTCGGCCGGGCCGGCGGGGCGGCCGGCCTGGCGGGGCCCAGGGGTTGAACTGGGAACGCGGCCGGGACGGGGTTAAGTTGCAAGGTCGAGGGCAGTGACCGGGTGACGCGTCACGCCTGGACCCCACACCCGAACCAGTCCCACCCAGCGAGCGAGCAGGGGTGATGCAGAGCCGCCCTGGACCCGGGGGTGCCCGACGGCGGGACGGAGGGAGGAGCGGTCGGGGCAGGGCTCAGGCCCTTGCCCGGGTCCGTCAGGTCCGTCAGGTCGTCAGGTCCATCCGGTCCGTGCGGTGGCGGCCGATGGGGACGATCAGGGGGGTTCCCGAGACGGGGTCGGGCACGAGGGTGCAGCGCATGCCGAAGGCACGGGTCACCAACTCCTCCGTGACCACCTCGGCCGGAGGGCCTTCGGCGATGACGCGGCCGTCGCGCAGCGCGACGATGTGGTCGGCGTAGCGGCAGGCGAGGTTCAGGTCGTGGAGGACGACGGCGATCGTGGTGCCGTGGTCCCGGTTCAGGTCGACGAGGAGGTCGAGGACGTCGAGCTGGTGGCTGACGTCGAGGTAGGTGGTGGGCTCGTCGAGCAGGAGGATGTCGGTGCGCTGGGCCAGGGCCATGGCGATCCAGACGCGTTGGCGCTGGCCGCCGGAGAGCTCGTCCACGGACCGGTCGGCGAGTTCGAGGACGTCGGTGGCCAGCAGGGCCTCGGCGACGGCCGCGTCGTCCTCGGAGGTCCACCGGCGGAACCAGCCCTGGTGCGGATAGCGGCCGCGGCCGACGAGGTCGGCGACGGTGATGCCGTCGGGGGCGACAGGGGTCTGCGGCAGGATGCCGAGGCGTGCGGCGACCTCGCGCGTCGCCAGCGTGTGGATGTCCTGGCCGTCCAGCAGGACGCTGCCGGAGAGCGGGGGCAGCAGGCGGGCCATGGACCGCAGCAGCGTGGACTTCCCGCAGGCGTTGGGGCCGACGATCATCGTGATCCGGCCCGGCGGGATGTCGAGGGTCAGGCCGTGGACGATCTCGCGGCCGTCGTAGCCGAGGCGGAGGTCACGGGTGCCCAGAGTGGGTCCGCCGCAGGGCATGTCGGTGTCCTCGTCGTGGTGTGCGGCCGTGGTGGGCTCGGGGGCGGGCGGTTTCGTGGCGGCGGCGGGAGTCATCCGAGGCGCCCGGTCCGGTTGGCGCGGGCCAGCAGCCACAGCAGGTACGGGGCCCCGATGAGGCTGGTGACGACCCCGACGGGGAACTGGCTCGACCAGAGCAGGTGCTGCGCGGCGAAGTCGGCGACGGTCACCAGCAGCGCTCCGGTGAGCGCGGCGGGCACCAGCGCGGCGCCGGAGGCCGGGGCGAGGCGCCGGGCGATCGGGGCGCAGACGAACGCGACGAACGCCACGGGTCCCGCGGCGGCCGTGGCGACCCCCGCGAGGGCCACCGCGCAGCCGAGCAGCGCGAGGCGCGAGCGTGCCACGGGGGTTCCGAGACCGGCGGCGGTGTCCTCGCCCAGACGCAGCGCCTCCAGATCGCGCGCGGCGACGGCGGTGAGCGGCAGCAGCACGAGGAGGGCGCCGAGGAGCGGCCACACCTGGGCCAGGGTGCTGCCGTTGAGGCTGCCGGTGAGCCAGAGGAGGGCGTTCTGGGCCTCGGCCACCTGCGACCGGGTCAGCAGGTAGGAGGTGATGCTGGACAAGGCGGCGCCGATGCCGACCCCGACGAGGACGAAGCGCGCGCCGCTGACGTGTCCCCGGCGGGCGAGCGCGTGGATGGCGGCGGCACTGAGCAGCGCTCCGGCCAGGGCCGCGGCGGACAGGGCGATGCCGCTGACCGCGAACCCGAGGGAGGCCATGACGGCCGCCGCGGCGGCGCCCTGGCTGATCCCGATGACGTCCGGACTGGCGAGGGGATTGCGCAGCAGGGCTTGGAAGAGGGCACCGGACAGGCCGAACGCGGCGCCGACGAGCAAGCCGAGCAGTACCCGGGGCAGGCGCAGCTCGATCACGATGAAGTGGACGCCGGGATCCGCCGCACCGGTGAGGGCGCCGATGACGTCGCGGAGGGGCACGTCGAGGTCACCGACGCTGAGGGCGACGCAGGACACGGCGAGGAGCGCGGCCGCCAGCACGAGCCCGACCGTGAGGCCGCGGGCCCGCCGTGCCCGGCGGATCGTGCGCAGGCCGGCGACGGCGGCGGCGCGGGACGCCGGATCGGCGTGGGACACGGAGGCCTCCGTCGGGAGGTTCGGGGACGCGGTCACAGTCCGGCCGCCTTCCGGTGGCGGACCAGCAGGACGAAGGGGACGGCGCCGATGGCGGCCGTCACGATGCCGGCCTGCACCTCGCCGGGCCGGGCGATGAGCCGGCCGACGATGTCGGCCGTCAGCAGGAGTACGGGAGCCGCCAGAGCGCTGTACGGGAGGATCCAGCGGTGGTCGGGGCCGGTGCACAGGCGGACGGCGTGCGGGACGACCAGGCCGAGGAAGGCGATGGGACCGGCGACGACGGTGGCGGCGCCGCACAGCAGGACCACGACCACCGCGCAGACGACACGGGTCGGGCCCACGCGCTGGCCGAGGGCCCGGGCGATGTCGTCGCCGAGGGCGAGGGCGTTCAGCCGTGAGCCCAGGAACAGTGTGAGGAGGGCGCCGGCGACGATGAACGGAAGGGCCTGCCACAGGACGGCGGGCTCGCGGCCGGTCAGTGAACCGACCTGCCAGAACCGGTACTGGTCGAAGGACTTGGAGTCGGTCAGCAGCATGGACGTGGTCAGCGAGAGCAGGGCCGCGCTCGTCGCGGCGCCGGCCAGCGTCAGTTTGACGGGGGTGGCACCGTCGCGGCCGAGGGAGCCGATGGCGAACACGAGGAGGGAGGCGACGAGGGCGCCGAGGAACCCGAACCAGATGTAGTGGGCGGGATCCGTCATGCCCAGGACGGAGAGGGCGAAGACGACGGCGGCGGAAGCGCCCGCGTTGACGCCGAGGATGCCCGGGTCCGCGAGCGGGTTGCGGGCGATGCCCTGCATGACCGCGCCGGCCAGCCCCAGGGCCGCTCCGGCCAGTACGCCGGCGGCGGTCCGGGGGATCCGGACCTCGAGCAGGATCAGGTGCGCCTTGTCCGTCCGGTCGGGGTGCAGGAGCGCGGGCAGCAGGTCCGCGGCGGCGACCCGCCCGGAGCCGACCATCAGGCTCGCCCAGACCGTGAGGAGGAGAAGGGCGAGCAGCGCGACGAGGCCCAACGCGCGAACGGCGGCCCCTCGGGCCCGATGGCGTCCGTGCATGCCCCACCTGCTCCTTTGCTCGGGAAGGCAGCACCCAACCCCTTTGCGTTCGACTGGTAAGGCGACCCTAACAACGGCTCTCCGGTGCCCCGGCCGGGCATTGGTCCCTTCTTTGGGGCCTTTGTGCCTTGCCTTTCTGGGACACCGGACACGGCGAACCGAGCGGTCGGGTCTCAGCCGAAGAGGTGCAGGCCGCTGGTGATCACCGAGAGGGACCCGTGTACGCCGACCTCGATCGCGGTGAGGACCTTGCCGGCGTCGAGCTTCTTGATCCACTGGGACTGGCCGAACGTCACGAGGTGCAGCACCGAGTTCCCGATCGCGTGCTGGAACTCGCTGCTCGTGAACCCGTAGCCGATGCCGGTGAACAGCGTCGACAGCTGGGAGAGGCCCACAGACGTGAAACTCAAGTAGAGGCCCGCCACTTCGGCGGGCGGGAACCACACGCCGGCGATCTCCAGTCCGGTGCCGGCCACCGAGGTGGCCAGTGAGGCCCATTCGAGAATGTTCGCCAGCGTCCGGGCGTCCTGCTGCCACTGGGGAAGACCACCGCCCACGGAGTCGTTCTCAGGGCTGTCCGCCGGGTTCTTCCCCTCCGCCCGGGCCTTGAGGGCCTCCTCGAGCGCCTTCCTGACCTCCTCCCCGATCTCGTTCCTCCGCTTGTCCTTCTCGATCGTCTGCGCCGCACTCGCTGCCTCCGCGGCGGCCACGCGGTCCCCGTCGGCGTGCAGGGAGGTCGCGTACGCGGAAGCAGCCGACGCCTGGGCGGCGTTGGCGGACGCGACGGCGCTGCGGGCGGACTCGACCGCGCGGTTCGCGGAGTAGTTCGCCGAGCGCATGGCGGTCCGGGCGGTGGCGGCCGCCTGGGTCGCCTTGCCGGCCGAGACCCGCGCGTCCTGGGCCGACTTCTCGGCGGAGTCCGCGTAGGAGTCCGCCTGCCGCGCGGCGGAGGCGGCCTGCGCCGCCCAGTTCAGCGCCTTGTCCGCCCAAGTGACCGCTTCCGCCGCGGCGTTGCGGGCCCTGGCCGCCGCCTCCTGGGCGCGGGCGGCGTCCTCCTGCGCCTTGTGGGCGATCTTCGCGGCGGCGCTGATCGCCCCTTGCATGGCGGCGATGTGGGTGGCGGAGTCGTGGTCGAGCTCAGCGGTCCGGTGCTGGACCGAGGCGATGAAGTTGCGGCGGATCCACGCCGGTCCTTCGAGCGCCGCCTGGGCGTGCGCCTTGGTGTAGGGGCCGGCGGTGCCGAGCAGGGTCGCGGTGGCGACCGCGTCGTCCTCCCGCTGAGCCGCCTCGAAGGAGGCGCTGAAGAACCCGTACAGGGCCTGGGCGGACCCGGCGTCCAGCGCCTCGTTCGCCGCCTTCGCCACCGCCCGGCCGGGCCGGCCGGCCAGAATGCGGGAGATCGCGACCCGGTTGTCCATGGCCGCGGCCTGTACGACGCCGGTGCCGAGGAACGTCGCCGTGGCGTCGGGGTCGGTGCTCGCCAGGGCCTTGCCCGCCGCGTCGATGACGCCCGGGGAACTCCTCCTGGCGAGGTAGAGGGCGCGCTCCCGGTCGTCCAGGCGCTCCGCGATCAGCCGGTCGGCGTCGATCCAGATGTGGACGTCCGCCTCCGTGCCGGCCAGGGCGAACCGGGCCGCCTGCCGCGACCAGGTACCGCGCGCATCCATGACGGCCACGGCCGCCTGACGTCCCGTCGTGGTGGCGAGGGCCGTGTCACCGGCCCGGAGCGCCGCCCCGGCACGCGCGACCAGATCCCTCGCGGCCTGGGTCGTCTGCTCGGCCTCGGTGCGCTTGCCCGTGTACTCCGCCCGCTGCTCCGCGTCCAACCGGGCGAGCAGGCGCATCTCCTCGACCGCCTGCCGCAGGTCCTGCTCCAGGCGCTGCCCCTCGGCGTCCCGCGCGGCCTTCTCCACCGCCACGGCCTGGGTGACGGCGTCGGTCGCGAGGTCGGCGGCCTTGCTGGCCTCGTTGGCGAACTCGGTGGACTTGTTCGCGTAGTCCACCGCCTGGCCCGCGTACTGGACCGCCCAGTCGGCCGCGGCCGCGGCCTTCTCGGCATGTCCGGCCGCGCCGTTCGCGGCGTCGCGTGCGGTGCGCGCCGCCTGCGCGGAGGTGTTGGCCAGCCGCACCGCGTTGCCGGCCGCGTTGGTGGCGATCTGGGCGTTGGCGCTCGCGATCTGCGCCTCGCGCCGGGCGTTGGCCGCCTCGTGCTGCGCCGCGCCGGAGGCGTCGGCCGCGTCCGCAGAGGCCCTCGCGGCGGCGGCGGAGTCACGGGCCGCCGCCGCGGCCCAGTCGCCGGCGATCCTGGCCTGGTCCGAGGCCGCCGCCGCGCCCTCGGCGGCCACGGCCGCGCTGCGTGCCTGGGCCGCGGCGGTACGGGCGGCGACCGCTGCCTCCCTGGCCTTCTGCGCCTGGGAAGCGTCCCGGGACACGTCGAGGGCCGCGTTGAAGGCACGGGTCGCGGCGGCTCCGGCGTTGGCGGCCGCCGCGCTCGTGGCCGCCGCCGCGTACCCGGCGCGCCGGGCCGCCTGCACCGCGGCCTGCGAGGCGGTGATGGCGACGCGCGAGGCGCGGGCGGCCCCGGAGGCAGCCTCGGCCGCCTTGCGTGCCGCGCCGGCGGCCCTGGCCACGTCCTCCTGAGCCGCGCGGGCCTCGGCGGCGGCCCGCTCCGCCATCTCCCTGGCCTGGGCCGCGGCCGTCACCGCGCGGGCGCAGGCCTCCTCGGCCTGCTTCGTCATGGCGTCGGCCCGCTTGCCCTCGCGCTGGACGACGGCGACGAGCTCCTGGATCTTCATGGCCTCCTGGTCCCGGGCGCGTGCGATGTGCTGGCCCGTCTCGAGGAACCACTCGAGGTCCTTGTCGCTGCCGGACAGCGCCCGGGAGGCGTACTTCTGCACCTCAGGCCCCGCCTGGAAGGAGAGCTTGGAGGCATCCACGCGCATGTCCTCGACGCGAGCCGGGTACTCGCGATCGCCGAGGAACGACTCCAGCGCCGACTGGGAACCGTTGTTCAGGGCCGTGTTGCCCTCGCGGTTGACGGCTTTGCCGCCCACGGCCATCACCGTGGTGGTGGCCACCCGTAAGTCCTCCATCAGGGCGGACTTGTACCCGCCCGCGAGATAGCCGGCGATGGCGGAGTCCCCGCCGCCCAGCGCGGCGGTCGCCTCGCGCCGGTTCCCCCTGCCGGCCACCGCCAGCGAGGTGACGATCGCCGCGCGGTTGTCCGTGGCCGTGTCCGCGGGGAGCCTGACGGCCAGGAAGTTCCTCACGTCGGCGTCCGTGCCGGCCAGCGCCGTCGCGGCGGAGGCGCGAACTGCCCGGCCGCCCAGCAGCCAGGCCCTGACCGCCTTGGCCCGATCGGTGTCGGGCAGGCCGAACGGGTCGCCGTCGTCGGCGGCTTGCGAGGGCGTCGCGGCCCAGGCCGTCGAGGGGTTGAGCACGAGGCTGGAAGAGGCGGCGGCGGTCATGGTGGCCGCGGCGGCGCCGAGAATACGACGCCTGCTCCAAAAGATGGTGTCCAAAGCGGTCCTTCGGTGTCAGCGCCCGCCGAGCCGCGCACGCGCGGCGACACATCGCCGGACGGAATGGGGGCTTCGCCACGCCCAAGTCCCTCACCCCGCAGGGAAGTCGGGGAGGGTGAAAGGGGGCGCAGCGCGACCATACAGCGAAAGCATTGCCCTGAATAGGGATTCCGTGAATCCGCGGATTCGACCGAATCCTCAGCCGAATACACAGGTGGCCGTCCGGCCTTCGATGCGGAACTCAGTAGTCCGTACAGGATGCCTCGACGCGGCCCATAAAGGGCCTACAGTCCTATCCCGGTGTCCGTTTTCGATCGTTTCAGAACCCGCTAGAGCGAGGCTAGGATCCATTCGACAGCGGGGGCTCCCCCCCTGGGGAATGAACTCTCGGACGGGTCCTTCCCCCTCCTTGGCTGAGCGGAGGATTTCACGTCCGCGATGACACTCGTTCGGGTTCTCCCGAACCGACGACTGGGACAGCGATGAAGGTGATGAGGGTACGGAAGAAGAAGATTGTCCGGGGCCTTGGAGCGGCCGTGGGCGCGGGCGCCCTGGTCGCGATCGAGTTCGCCGGCGGTTCGACCGGCGGGGCCTCCCCGCACGGCTCCGCGATGACGGCCGTCGCCGACGAAGGCCCTGGCTATGCCATCGAGGACTTCGGCTATCCCCATGCGGACAGGATCCTCGCGGAGCGCGGCATCACGCTCAAGCGCGGTGACGGCCACATCCTCCTCGCCGACTGCGGGAGCGCGGCCGATCAGCTCGAGGTCTGGTCCCGCGCCAACGACAAGATCTGCTTCCGCGCCACCGGGACCACCGGTTACCTGGCGCTGGAGATTCCCGCGGTATTCGCGATCAAGGGCAACAGCTACTCGACCCACGTCGACATGGTCACAGGTGACGAAGAAAAGGCGTACGACGTGAACAAGAACGCGTGGACGCCGGTGGGTGAGAGCGCGGACGAACAGGGGCGCGACTTCATGCTCATGGAAATAAAGACGGTGAAGTAGCAGCGCCGTGTGAGCCGGTTCAATTCTCCTGCAATTCAACGCTCCCCACACTCCCCACACTCCCCGCATCGGATCTGTCGGAGACTTCCGTCCCGCCCTGGCATTCATGCCGAACGGTGTCCCACGTTTCTGCACAAGCGAAGGAAACCTGATGCCCGCTCCCCGCCCGCGCCCCACGCGGATCGCAGGGCCGCTCGTCACCGCGTTCGCGGTCTCGGCCGGTCTGCTCAGCTCGTCCCCCGCCCTTGCGGCCACCGGCCCGGAAGCCGCCACGGGGCAGTTCGCCTCCCTCGTCAAACTCACCATCGGCGAAGAGGGCAGCTCCCGTTCCTGTACCGGCGTCCTGGTCGACCGGTCATGGATCGCCACCGCCGCCAGCTGCTTCGCCGCCACCCCCGGCGCGTCGGTCCCGGCCGGCAGGCCCGTGCTCAAGGGCACCGCGACACTGGGCGACGGCCGCACCGTCGAGGTCGCCGACCTCGCGCCCCGTACCGACCGCGATCTGGCCCTCGCCCGCCTCGCCACACCCGTCGACGGCATCGCGCCCGTCAAACGCGCCGCGGCGCCCGCCCTCACCGGCGACCTCACGGCCGCGGGGTTCGGCCGTACCAAGACCGAGTGGGTGCCCGACAAGATCCACACCGGCACCTTCACCCTCGGCACCAAGGACGCCACGTCCCTCACCCTCACGGGCAAGGGCGCCGACGTGATCTGCAAAGGGGATGCCGGTGGCCCCCTGCTCAACCCCGCGGGCGAACTGATCGGGATCAACAGCCGCTCCTGGCAGGGAGGGTGCCTCGGCGCCCCCGCCACGGAAGCGCGCACCGGTGCCTTCAGCGCGCGTGCCGACGACCTGAACGGCTGGATCCAGGAGACGGTCCGGACGACCACCCCCCGTGACTTCAACGGTGACGGCCGTTCGGACGCGGTGATGGTCTACCACCATGCGAACAGTGCGATCGGTTTCTACACCTCGCTGGGCAACTCCTCGGGCGGGTTCGACGACTTCACCATCGGCTATACGGTTCCGGTGAACAGTTGGGACCGTGCGTCGATGAAGCTCATCGCGGGTGACTTCAACGGCGACCGGCGTGCCGACGTCGGCATGATGTACCGGTTCGGGGATGGTTCGATCCGGATGTTCACGGGCCTGGCTGATGCGGCCGGTCACATCCAGCCGTTCACGGTGAGTGCTGTCGTTCCGGCGAGTGCGGGTTGGGACTGGAACGCCATCGAGTTGCACTCCGGGGACTTCAACGGTGACGGCCGTTCGGACGCGGTGATGGTCTACCACCATGCGAACAGTGCGATCGGTTTCTACACCTCGCTGGGCAACTCCTCGGGCGGGTTCGACGACTTCACGCTCGGTTACACGGTTCCGGTGAACAGTTGGGACCGTGCGTCGATGAAGCTCGTCGCCGGTGACTTCAACGGCGACCGGCGTGCCGACGTCGGCATGATGTACCGGTTCGGGGATGGTTCGATCCGGATGTTCACGGGCCTGGCCGATGCGGCCGGTCACATCCAGCCGTTCACGGTGAGTGCTGTCGTTCCGGCGAGTGCGGGTTGGGACTGGAACGCCATCGAGTTGCACTCCGGGGACTTCAACGGTGACGGCCGTTCGGACGCGGTGATGGTCTACCACCATGCGAACAGTGCGATCGGCTTCTACACCTCGCTGGGCAACTCCTCGGGCGGGTTCGACGACTTCACGCTCGGTTACACGGTTCCGGTGAACAGTTGGGACCGCGCGTCGATGAAGCTCGTCGCCGGTGACCTGAACGGCGACCGGCGTACCGACATCGGCATGATGTACCGGTTCGGGGATGGTGCCATCCGGATGTTCACCGGCCGGGCGGATTCCGCCGGCCACATCCAGCCCTTCACCGTCAGCGCCGTCGTCCCGGCCGGCGCGGGCTGGGACTGGAACGCCATCCGACTCCACTGACCCCGGTCCCGCCGACTTCGGGAGCGCCCACCGGGGTGCTCCCGAAGTCGTGTCCGGTGCGGTGACCGGACGGGGTCGCCGGGCCGACTGACCGCCGAGGAGCCGGCCGTCCTCACGGGCCGGTCGGGCCGGTCGTCTGCGCGAGGATGTCGAGCAGGGCGGCATCGGCCTGGTCGTCAAGGGCCGTGGCCAACTGCGATAGCTCTGCGCGGCGCTCGGGGCCGGAGTTCGAGTCGATGTCGATGTCGGCGTCGGCTCGCCCGGTCAAGTGAGTGGCCCACGTTCTGCGCTGCGCGGAGCCGACCCCGGCCGTCTCGTTGAACAACGCGTACAGGGCGTACCAGCGCACAGCGCCGCTGTCGTCTTCGGCCAGCCGCAGGAGCGCCTCCAGGACTCGACGCTCCGTCCGCTCCGGATCCGCCAGTCCGGGCAGCGCGGCGGCGACCGCGAACCGTACCGGCTGCGCGGGATGAGACTGGAGGTCGAGCACCAGGTCGAGGGCCCGGCGGGCACGGTGGTACCCGAGCACCGAGATCATCCAGCCGAGGACCCCCGGATCGGGCTCGTCGCCCATCTCGGCCACGACGACATCGACGGTTTCCGTGTGGAACGGCCGACGGCCCTCGGCGTCGTACGGGCCCAGCTCGCGCAAGACCCTTGCTCCCAGTTCCCGTTCGACCGGATCCTCGCAGGCCAGGAGGCGCGCGGCGCGCTCGAAGACCTCCCGCGTGGGGCGGCCGTGCAGAGCGATCAGACAGGGCACGGCATCCGCATCCGCGGCGATCTCACGGAATGCCCCGGCGAAAAGTTCGTCCGCAGTTCCGCCAACTCCGCGGAATGTCACTGCCGTTCCGCCGGAACCGGCAGAGCCGGGAAGAGCAGCCAGCGGCTCCAGAACACGCAACGCCACCCGCGCGGCCTCCCCGCCCTCCACCCGTCCCAGCGACTCCAGCGCGTTGCGATCCCCCCACCCACACGCTTCGCGCAACTCGGCGGTGAGGTCGAGTCCGATCTCCTGACCGGCCCAGTCCGCAATGACCAGCGCGTCTGCCACGACGGTCGGATCGTCGGCAATGGCTGGACCGAGCAGAGACAGCCCGCCGTCATTGGCGCCGTGGGCGAGCGCGAGGGCGACGAGCGTCCACCGCGCCGTCCGGTCCGCGGGATCGCGCCGCAGCCGCTCCTCGGCGAGGACGCCGAGCTTGTGGACCGTTGCGTGCCCATTCGCCCAGCCGCGCCAGAACGCATCCTCTGGTGGCAGGGCTTCGAGGACCCGGAATCCCTCCCGCAGCGCCTCCACCATGCGCTCGGCGAACTCGGGGTGTCCGGTGGCGGATCCGGCCCGTCGCAGTGCGTCGACTTGGTTCTGGCTCATCGGCACATCATCGACGGCCGACGTGCCCACCGCCTCCGAATAAGACCGTGTCCTATGTGGTGAGGCGGACGAGGCGCTTGTAGCAGCAGAGGGCTGCCGCGAGGCCGAGAAATGCCAGGTAGTTGCGGGGATGGCGTTCGTAGCGGTGGTTGAGCCGGCGGTAGCCGGTCAGCCAGGACATGGTCCGCTCGATCACCCACCTTCGCCGTCCGAGCCGTTCCGATGACTCGACTCCCTTGCGTGCGATATGGACCCCGATCCGTTTACCGCGTAACCATTTTCGCAGGTGGGGGACGTCGTATGTCTTGTCGGCGTGGAGGCGGTGGGGTTTGAAGTGGCGACCCCGGTAGGGGTCGTGTCTCGTTTGGTGACCCATGATCATGGGCTTCAGCGCGAGGCTGTCGTGGGTGTTGGCTGCTGCGACGCCGACGAGGAGGGGCAGGCCGTTCGCGTCCGACAGGACGTGTATCTTGGAGCCCGATTTGCCCCGGTCCACGGGGCTCGGACCTGTGAGTTCGCCCCCTTTTTAGCCCGCACATGGGCGGAGTCGAGGACCGCGCGGGAGAGGTCAAGGAGGCCGGCGTCGTCGAGGCGGTGCAGGATCTCCTCATGCAGCCGGCCCCACACTCCGGCCCGTGACCAGATCAGGAACCTGCGGTGGGCCGTCGACTTCGATATCCCGAAACACGGTGGCAGAGCCCGCCAGGCACACCCGCTGACCAACACGTAGATGATCGCCGCGAACAGCGTCTCATCAGGCGTGTCCCGCGTCCCGCCGCCCTGCGACCGCACCTTCGATGGTGGGATCAGCGGCTCCGCGATCTCCCACAACCCGTCCGGAACAATCCAACTCCAAGTACCCCGCCCCATATAGAGGTCAACGACGCCTCACCACATAGGACACGGTCTAAGAAGTCATCTCATTTGGGCTTCGCGGTAGGCTGTCGGCCATGGTGGGGATCGTTGAACGGCTGGTGCCGGACGAGTTGTGGGAGCTGTTCCAGCGGGTGGTGCCGGAGGCGCCGTCGCGGCCGCAGGGCGGTGGTCGGCGCCGGCACGGCGACCGGGAGGTGCTTGCCGCGATCGTGTTCGTTGGGACGTCGGGTTGTACCTGGCAGCAGGTGCCTGCGGCATCGTTCGGGCCGTCGGGGGCGACAGCTCACCGGCGGTTCACCGAGTGGAGCAGGGCCCGGGTGTGGGCCAAGCTCCACCGCCTGGTCCTCGACGAGCTCGGCGCCCGCGGCGAGTTGGACTGGTCCCGCTGTGCGATCGAATCGGTGAACATGCGGGCTCTGAAAAGGGGGACCTGACAGGTCCGGATCCTGTGGACCGGGGCAAGTTCGGGTCGAAGATCTACTTGATCACGGAGCGGACCGGTCTGCCCCTGTCGGTCAGGATTTCGGGTGCGAACCCGCACGACAGTGAGGGATACGACTTTGCCCACCTGCGGAGATGGTTACGCGGGACGTGGCATCAAGCACCGCATCGCCCGCAGAGGTGTCGAGTCCTCACAACGGCTCGGTCGCCACAGATGGGTCGTCGAAAGGACCATGTCCTGGCTCGCCGGCTGTCGACGGCCGCACCGCCGCTACGAACGCGAGGCCGAGCATTTTCTCGCCTTCGCCGGCATCGCCTGCACCCTTATCTGCTACCGCAGACTGGCCAAATGAGATGAGTTCCAAGAAGACCGTTCCGATCACGGCATTAGGGTGACCCTATGGATCTTCAGGGCGAGCTCATCAACCAGCCGCACGCCGCCTACCGGTACTTGCGTGACACGGAGCCGGTGCATCGGATCGCGGGGCCCGGCGGTGAGCCGGCATGGCTCGTCACGCGGTACGACGACGTCCGTTCGGCGCTCGCGGACCCACGCCTGTCCCTCGACAAGAAGAACGCGGGGGAGGGCGGCTACCGGGGGCTGTCACTGCCGCCGGCCCTCGACGCGAACCTCCTGAACATGGATCCGCCGGACCACACCCGCCTGCGCAAGCTCGTGAGCCGCGCATTCACCCCCGGCCGGGTGGAGGGGCTGCGGGCCCCCATCCGCCGGACCGCGGACCGGCTCCTCGACGCGCTCGGCCCGGACGGCACCGCCGACCTGATCGCGGCCTACGCAGCCCCACTGCCGATCACCGTCATCTGCGACCTGCTCGGAGTCCCCGAGGACCGGCGCGAGGACTTCCGCTCCTGGACCGACGCACTCATCGCGCCGGACCCCAGCCGACCCCAGGCCGCGAAGCACGCGGTGGGGTCGATGCTGACCTTCTTCGTCGAACTCATCGCACACAAGCGGGAGAACCCGGCCGGCGACCTGCTCTCCGACCTGATCGCGGTCCGCGACACCGACGGGGACCGGCTCAGCGAGGACGAGCTGACCTCGCTCGCCTTCCTCATCCTCGTCGCCGGCTACGAGAACACCGTCCAGCTCATCGGCAACGCGATCCACGCACTCCTGGACGATCCCGAACGCCTGGCACAACTCCGCCGCGATCCCTCGAAGCTCCCGGCCGCGGTCGAGGAACTCGCACGCTACGACGGGTCGGCGCTCCTTGCGATCCGCCGCTTCCCCACCGTCGACGTCACCATCGGAGAGGTCCGCGTACCCGCGGGTGAAACGGTCCTGCTGTCCCTCTCGGCCGCCAACCGCGATCCCGCGCGCTTCGCGCACCCGGACGAGCTCGACTTCGACCGCGACACCTCGGGCCACCTGGCGCTGGGGCACGGCATCCACTACTGCATCGGCGCACCCCTGGCCCGCGCCGAGGTCGAGATCGCGCTGGCCGCGCTCCTCGACCGGTTCCCCGGCCTGGACCTGGCCGAGCCCGACGCCCGGTGGAGGCCGTCCCTGCGGGCGCGGGGCCTCGTCGAGCTGCCGGTGGCGTACAAGACGTCATGACGCGGCCCGCGGTGACCCGGTGCGCCGTCGTCGGCGTACGAGGATCCAGCCGGTGGCGGTGAGCGCGGCCGCGGCGGTGGCGAGGGTGGCAGCGCCGGCGCCGGTGGAGGCGAGGGAGCCGTCGTTGGCCGTGGCGCCGGTGCCGCCGACCGTGCCGCCGGAGCCGGAGCCGGAGGCGGAGGCGGCGCCCGTGCTCGCGGCCGCGGTGGTGGCACCGCCGGTGGAGCCGGAGGTGCCGGGAGTGCCGGGAGTGCCCGTACCGCCGTCGGTGCCGGTCCCGGCCGCGGTCACCGTGAGGGTGATCGGCTTGGTGCGGCTGGTGCCCGCCGTGTTCCGGAACTCCGCCCGGTAGCAACGGCCGTTGTCGGCGGCCTGGGCCGTGAAGGAGTGGACGGAGGTGCCCGCCTCCACCGGCTGCCAGGTCCTGCCCGCGTCCGCGCTGACCTGCCAGGCCACCGCGGGCTTTGGGGTGCCGTACGCGTCCGCGGTCAGCACGACCCGCTCGCCCGCCGTCACCGTCCGGTCGGTGGGACCTTGCGTGACGGTGGGGGAGACGGACCGCTCCAGCCGGGCGATCCGCCCCTCGGCCGGGTTCGACACGAACACCACCGCGCCGCCGGGCGCGACCGCGAGCGAGGCAAAGCCCAACTGGCCGTGGTTTGCGGGCAGTACGGTCGTCGCCGCTGCCTCCTTGAGGTCGGTGGCGTGGTACACAGCGGGTACCCCGTTGTTGTCGCTGCCCGGCTGCGACGTATCCCCGGAGTCCTGCCAGACCACGTACGCCCGGTGCGTGGCGGCGTCGAACCGAGCCGCGCGGGGCAGGTCGGTGCCCTTGATCACGCCCGTCCGCCTGCTGTCGGCGTCGTGGACGACGACCGAGGTGTCCAGGCCCACCCACACCGCGCCCGCCGCGGGATCCACCTCGGTGAACCCCGTGTAGCCCTCGCCCGGCGGGAGTTCGACGGTGGCGGTCAGCTGGAAGGTGGCGGTGTCGACCCGGTACACCTTGCGGTGGTCGGCGTCGGTGAACCAGACCGAGACCGTCGGGCCGCGTCCACCGCGAAGCCGTCTCCGCCGTCCAGGGTGAGGGTGCGCCTGACCGCGGCCGTCGCGATGTCGACCTCGGACAGGACGGAGCCCTGCGCGACCAGTACCGTGCCGGGGGTCACCCCGGGTGCGGCGTCGGTGACGCCGCCGCCCGGCACCCACGCGCCCGCGGCGGCCGCGTCCCCGTCCTTGGCCGTGCCGATCCCGCGCAGCGGGTAGGAGAAGACCACCCCGTCGCCCGGCAGCGGGGCGATCAGCTGCCGCACGGCCCGCCGGCCCGGCGCACCCGTGGGCCCGGGCGCCTGCGTGACGCTGCCGCGCAGTGTGCCGTCGGCCGGGTCGAGGACGTGCAGCCCGCTCTCGTTGGCGTCGGCGGTGTCCGGCCGGTCCTCCGAACCGCCGTACAGCTTGCGGGAGTCGGGGTGCAGCAGCATGTCGCGCGGCCCCCTTCGCCATACGGGACCCCCAACGCCCCTGCGTGCGGATCCCCCTTGGGCACGAACCACTGCGAGGACTTGGCGCCGCCGGACGTGTCGGCGCCCCCGGCGCAGGGGGCCGGGACCCGGCTGTCGCCGTTGTCCTTGCAGAGGGCGACGTACACGCCCTTCGCCTGGTCGTACCCCGCCCCCGTCACGCGGACGGTCTGGCCGCGCGGATCCAGACCGGACGCGGCGGACACGGCCAACCGCTGTCCGCCCGGTCCCAGTGCGGTGCGCTCCGTGCCGGCGGCGTTCACCGGGGAGGCTGCCGAGGTCGAGGCCGAGGCCGCGGAGGCGAGCACGAGCGCGGGTGCCGCCGAGGCGGCGCCCGCACGGGCGGGGGTGACGGGGCGCTGGGGTGTCATGACATCCTCGTGGCGTGACCTGGGGGAGTGGGTGGGACGGGGCTCCACAGCACTAGTTGAAGGTCATCGGGACGTGGACGTCGTACTTGCGGTTGCTCGAGTTGAAGTGGTCCGCGCGGGTGACGATCGCGCACTCGACGGTCTCGCCGCAGATCTGGCCGTTGCCGAGGTCGGCCTTGACGTGGATGGTGACGTTGAAGGTTCCGCCGGCCCCGAAGGCGGAGGTGTTGGGCAGGGTGCCGCCGAAGGTGTTGTTGACCCAGTGCGAGAGGCGCCGGTGGTGCCCTGCCCGGTCCGAACCGCCCAGGCAGGGCGTGGGCTTGGCGGCGCCGGCGCACCGGTGACCGCGCACAGGCCGACGTAGACGCCCTTGGCCGGGTTGAATTCGCCCCCGGTGTCTCCCTCCGTGCGCGCGGTGTCGGGGGAGCTTCGCGCACCTGGGGTCGGGGGCCGTCAGGCGGTGCAGAATTCGGCCGCCAGCATGCCGTTCAGGCTGTACATCTCCCAGAGCGGCCAGTCGCCGTTCATGTTGAGCGCGATGGCGTGACTGCCGTCCGCCGTGGAGTAGAGGTAGCTCAACGAGCCGAATCCGCCCCCGTTGTGCCCGTACAGCGTGACGGTGGAGCCGTTCGCACAGGTGATCGTGCGGCGGGTGAGGCCGAGTCCGTAATCGGCCTGGACGGCCTTCCAGGGGCGGCTCGCGTACCAGTAACCGGGCGTCGCCCTGTCGCCCGAACTGGCCGTGCTGATGGCCGGGTTGACGATGCACTCGGGCCAGGCGCGGGCCGGGTCGCAGGGGATGCCGGGCAGCGGGCCGGGGGCTCCGGCCCCGGTGGGGTTCAGGTCGGTCATCATCTGCGCGAGCTGTGCCGGGGGCAGGAGTCGGCCGCCGAGCAGGGCGCGGATGAAGGTGACCAGGTCGCCGCTGGTGGACACGACGGCTCCGGCCGCGCCGCCGATGGACGGGTTCCAGTCGGCTGCCGGGACGGAGAAGTGCCCGAACAGCCCGCGCGGCCGAAGGTAGTTGGTGAAGAACTGGTCGTGCGGAGTCGGCAGGGTGGCCGTGGATCCGGGAAGCACGGTGTGGCTGAGGCCGAGCGGCTGGATGACCCGGCGGGTGATCTCGTCCGCCCACGGCTGTCCGGTCACCCGCTCGATGACCATGCCGAGCAGGACGTAGTTGGTGTTGCTGTAGTGCATCCCGGCGCCCGGCGCGAACTGCGGTCCGTGGGAGGCGCCTTCGTCGACGAGCTGCTGTGCGGAGTACTCGGGGAGGTGGGGGAAGCTGCTGCCGGCGCTCGCCAGCACCCCCAGGTCGCCTAGGTAGTCGAAGACGCCGCTGGAGTGCTGGAGCAGGTTCCGCACGGTGACGGGCGGGCTGCCGGGCGGCGGGTTGAAGCACTGTCCCGTGCCCAGGTTGCAGCCCGCGGCGGGGTTGGTCTTCAGGACCGGGCCCAGCAGGCCGAACACGTCGTCGTCGAGGCGGACCCGGCCCTCGGCGACGAGTTGGAGCACGGTCGTCGCGGTGAAGATCTTGGTGATCGAGGCGGCCCGGAAGGGGCCGTCCGGATCGCGTACGGGTGTTCCCGCGTCCGTGGCCTCCGTACCGGTCCAGGAGACGCCGTCCTTGTAGGTGCGGGCGATCACCCCGGGGATCCCGTCGCCGCCGACGGCCGTTCCCGCCTCGGCGCGCATGGCGGCGCGCATGGCGGCGCGCAGCGGTTCGTGGCCGGCGTGCGCGGCGGCCGGTGTGGACGGCAGGCCCGTGGCCGCGACCAGGACGGCCGCGGCGACCACCGCGAGGCGGCCCCGTACGGTGCGCGTGGTGTGTGTGGTGTGCGCGGTGCGTGTTCTGCGTGTGCCTCTCATCGCTCTCCCCCGTGTCGATGCTGCCGGGCGGTGCGCTCGGCAGCGGCGAAGGTACGCAGGAGGGGCCGACAAGGGAAGGGCCGCGGGCGGGACGCCTCGTCCCGTCCGGCCCGACCGGACGGCCCGGCCGTCTCCGCGCTCTCAGGCACCGGCCGGCCGGGATGACCTGCGTCTTCACCGGACGGCCGGGAGGACCGGCGACGCCGAGTGCCGGGAGGCGGTGCCGCGGTCGGCCGCGCTGCACCCGCAGGTGCGGGCCGACCCTCGTGCTGCGCCGAACCGGCCGGGGGAGGCCCTCCAGTGGCATCCGATATATACCGATCTGTCTCGTCTCTCCCCGTGGCGACGGGGAGTGACTCCCGTCACTTCCGGTGACGTTTGGGACATGGCTTCCGCGGACCTGGGCAACCGGGCACGAGCAGTACCACCGCGGGCACGCCGCGGTGGCGGAATCGGAGGTACAGCGCGTCGTGTCCGAGCAGACGACCATCCACATCGCCGGGACCTGGCGTTCAGCGGTATCAGGAGCCACCCGAGAGGTCCTCGACCCGGCGGACGCCACGGTCCTCGCCGTCGTCGCCGAGGGCGGCATCGCGGACACCGACGCGGCCGTCAGCGCGGCCCGCGCGGCCTTCGACGGCGGGGAGTGGCCGCAGACCCCCGTCCTGGAGCGGGCCGCCCTGCTCCGCCGCGTCGCCGACCTGCTCCAGCGCGACCGCGAACCCCTCGGGCTGCTGGAGAGCCGCGACGCGGGCAAGACCCTGGAAGAGGGCCGGGTGGACGTGGACTGCGTCGCGGACGCCTTCCGCTACTTCGCGGACCTCGTCTCCGGCGAGAGCGCCGGCCGTGTGATCGACGCCGGCACCCCCGACGTCCACAGCGTCGTCGTCCACGAGCCCGTCGGGGTCTGCGCCCTGATCGCCCCGTGGAACTACCCGCTCCTCCAGGCCTCTTGGAAGATCGCCCCCGCCCTCGCTGCGGGCAACACCTTCGTGCTCAAGCCCAGCGAGATCACCCCGCTGTCCACGGTGGCCCTCATCGGCCTGCTGGCGGAGGCCGGCCTGCCGGCCGGCGTCGCGAACCTGGTCACCGGCCCCGGCGAACCCGTCGGCGCGCGCCTCGCCGCCCACCCCGACGTCGACCTCGTCTCCTTCACCGGCGGACTCACCAGCGGTACGAAGGTGATGCGCGCGGCCGCCGACACGGTCAAGAAGGTGGCCCTCGAACTCGGCGGCAAGAACCCCAACGTCGTCTTCGCGGACGCCTGCGCCACCGAGGAGGGCTTCGACACCGCCGTTGACCAGGCCCTCAACGCCGCCTTCATGCACAGCGGCCAGGTCTGCTCCGCCGGCTCCCGGCTCATCGTCGAGGAGAGCGTCGCCGAACGCTTCGTCGCCGAACTCGCCCGCCGGGCCGACCGGATCCGCCTCGGCCGCGGAACCGACCCGGGCGTGGAGTGCGGACCGCTGGTGTCCGCCGCCCAGCGCGAACGCACCGAGGAGTACGTCGCCTCCGCCCTCGCCGAGGGAGCCGTACTCCGCTCCGGCGGGATGCGCCCCGACGCGCCCGGCTACTTCTACCGGCCGACGGTGCTGGACCGCTGCCACCGCCGGATGCGCGTCGTGCGGGAGGAGGTCTTCGGGCCGGTGCTGACCGTCGAGACCTTCCGTACCGAGGCCGAGGCCGTCGCGCTCGCCAACGACACCGAGTACGGACTCGCCGGAGCGGTGTGGACCTCGGACCCGGGCCGCGGCCGCCGCGTGGCGGGCCGGCTGCGCCACGGCACCGTCTGGATCAACGACTTCCACCCCTACCTCCCGCAAGCCGAGTGGGGCGGCTTCGGAAAGTCCGGCACCGGCCGCGAACTGGGCCCGTCGGGCCTGGCCGAGTACCGCGAGACCAAACACGTGTACCAGAACCTCGCCCCGCGCCCCGTGCGCTGGTTCGCGGGCTGAAGGAGGAGCAGCGCCATGACCACCCCCACGCACACCCCCCCCGGTACCCCGCCCACCGCCAGGCCCCACACCCCCCGCTCCCCCCGCTCTCACCCCCCCCACCGCATCGGCTCACGGTGCCGCCTCTGAGCCCCCTGCGGGCCGCAGACGGGCCACAGGGGGCCGTAGGGGGTCGCAGGCGGCTCAGGCCGCCGCCACCGCCGCCGCCTCGCCCGTCAGGACCTTGAGCCGCTTGGTGAAGAAGACCATCACCGCGCCGGCCGCGATGACCATCGCGCCCTGCCACAGGAAGTTCCAGCTCTGCCCGATGACCGCGTCGAGCCGGGGCAGCTGCGCGCCGATCGCGTCTCCGGTCGCGGCGGCCAGGAACCAGACGCCCATCATCTGGTTGGTGAAGGCGCGCGGGGCGAGCTTGGTGGTGACCGACAGGCCGACCGGGCTCAGGCACATCTCGCCCATGACCTGGATCACGTACACGCCCACGAGCCACATCAGCGAGACCTTCACGCCGTTGGAGGCGATGGCCGCGGCGCCCGACATGACCACGAAGGAGCCGCCGGTCAGCAGCAGGGCCAGGCCGAACTTGAACGGGGTGCTCATGTGCTTGCCCCGCCGGACCCAGAAGGCGGCGAAGACCGGGGCCAGGACGATCACGAAGAGGGACGGCAGCGACTGGGTCCAGCTGGCCGGGATGTGCCAGCCCAGCAGGGACAGGTCGGTCTTCTGGGCGGCGAACAGGTTCAGCTCGTTGCCCATCTGGTCGTAGACCAGCCAGAACAGCGTGGCGGCCAGGAAGAGCCAGACGTAGGCGCGCAGCCGGGTCTTCTCGACCCGGTCGATCTTCGGGCTGCGGTACATGGAGTACAGCACGCCCGCCGGGACCACGACGGCGACGACCGTGAGCACGAAGGTGATGTTGTCGATGCTCAGGGCGTGCGAGGCGCCGAGCAGGCCGATCAGGACGGCCGTGAAGACCAGGCCGTACGCGGAGGACTTGCGCAGCTTGGCCCGCTCGGCGGCGGTCAGCCGGACCACGGGCTCGGCGCGCAGCTGCCCGGAGAGCTTGCGGCCGCCGAGGACGTACTGGACCAGGCCGAGGGCCATGCCGACGGCGGCGGCGCCGAATCCGAGGTGCCAGTTGACCTCTTCGCCGAGGTAGCCGACGACGAGGGGGGCCATGACCGCGCCCAGGTTGATGCCCATGTAGAAGATCGAGTAGCCGGCGTCGCGGCGCTGGTCGTCCTCGGGGGCGTAGAGCCGGCCGACGAGGGCGGAGATGTTCGGCTTGAGCAGCCCGGTGCCGATGACGATGAGGACCAGGCCGGGCCAGACGAAGACCGGGTCGGGGACGGCCATCAGGACGTGGCCGGCCATGATGACCACGCCGCCCCACAGGACGGCCCGGCGGGCGCCGAGGAACCGGTCGGCGATCCAGCCGCCGGGCAGTGCCAGCAGCGAGATCATGGCCATGTAGACGCCTTCGACGGCCTCGGCCGTGCCCTCGTGGAGGGCCATGCCGCCGTGGGCGCGGGAGGCTGCCAGGAAGTGCACGAGGATGGCGACCATGCCGTAGAGGCTGAAGCGCTCCCACAGCTCGGCGAGGACGAGGGTGGCGAGCCCGCGCGGGTGGCGCTCCCGGCCCGTCCCCGCGGTGTCCGGTCCCGAGGCCTTCTGCATATCCATCGATGCGTTCACATATTCATTGGAGCCTCGGGTCGGGGCGCACGGATCGTCCTTTCGGCCGTTACCGGCGGAAAGCAGACGCCCCGGGCCCAAGGGCCCGGGGCGTTCCTCACGCGGAGGGGGACCCGGTGCGGGTCAGAGGTCCGCGAGCGCCAGCCCGGCCTGGGCCGCGGCCGCCCGGACGGTCTGCTCGAGCAGTACCGCGATGGTCATCGGGCCGACGCCGCCCGGTACGGGGGTGATCAGCGAGGCGCGGGCGGCGGCCGACTCGAAGTGGACGTCGCCGACGTTGCCCTCGTTGTACCCGGCGTCCAGGACCACGGCGCCCGGCTTGATGTCCTCGCCGCGGATGAACTCGGCCTTGCCGACGGCGGCGACCAGCACGTCCGCCTGGCGGACGATGGACGGGAGGTCCACGGTGCGCGAGTGGCAGTAGGTGACGGTGGCGTTCTGCTCCAGGAGGAGCATCCCCGCGGGCTTCCCCAGGATCGCGCTGCGGCCGACGACCACGGCGTGCTTGCCGGTCAGGTCCACGTCGTAGGCCTCCAGCAGCCGCATGATGCCGCCGGGGGTGCAGGAGACGAACCCGGGCAGCCCGAAGCCCATGGCGGCGAAGGAGTGCATGGTGACCCCGTCGACGTCCTTGCCGGGGGCGATGGCCTCGAAGGCGGCGCGCTCGTCGATGTGGTGCGGGACGGGGTGCTGGAGCAGGATTCCGCTGATCTCCGGGTCCTCGGAGAGCGCGGTGAGGGCGGCCACCAGTTCCTCGGTGGTCGTGGCGGCCGGCAGCTCCACGTGGCGGGAGGTGATCCCGGCCTTGGCGCAGCGGTTCTGCTTCATCCGCACGTAGGTGACGGAGGCGGGGTCCTCGCCGACCAGCACGGTCGCCAGACAGGGCGCGGTGCCGGTGCGCTCGGTGATCTTCGCGGCGTGGTCGGCGGTCCGCTCCGAGATGCGGCGTGCCAGGGCCGTGCCGTCCATCAGCCGGGCGGTGGGGGCCTGGCCGTCGGTCTGGGCCGCGGGAACGGTCTGGGCAGTCGTCATGGGGTCTCCTGAGCGTCGCTGCGGGATCGCGGTTCGCCCAGGCGCGCGGCAGTCGACGTACGGAGCACGCCGGGCCGCTCCCCGGTGGTGATCCACCCGAACGCCAGTCACGGCCCGCCGCCAGTGTAGGCGAACCCCCGGGGACCCCGGCGGGGGGCCCGGGGATCGCTGCCGGGCCCCCCGCCGGGATCCCCGGGCCCGGGAATCCGGTGGATGACCGGGGCGCGACCTGGGACGATCGAGACATGACGCCCACTTTTGACCATCTCGTCGCGGAGGCCGACTCCGTGTCCGTGGACGGCTGGGACTTCTCCTGGCTCGACGGCCGCGCCAGCGAGCAGCGCCCCTCCTGGGGGTACCAGCGCCTCCTCGGGGAGCGCCTGGCCGCGGTCCGCTCCGCCCTGGACATCCAGACCGGCGGCGGGGAGGTGCTCGCCGGGGCCGGCCCCCTGCCCCCGCTCATGGCGGCCACCGAGTCCTGGCCGCCGAACGTGGAGAAGGCGACGCGACTGCTGCACCCGCTGGGCGCGGTGGTGGTCGCGGACTGCGACGAGCCCCCGCTGCCGTTCGCCGGCGAGGCCTTCGAGTTCGTCTCGAGCCGGCATCCGGTGACGATCTGGTGGGAGGAGATCGCGCGGGTGCTGCGGCCGGGCGGCACGTACCTCTCCCAGCAGGTCGGTCCGGCGAGCGTCTTCGAGCTGGTCGAGTACTTCCTGGGCCCGCAGCCGGAGGAGGTCCGGCGGGGCCGGCACCCCGACGACGCGGTCGCCGACGCCACGAAGGCCGGGCTCGAAGTCGTCGATCTGCGCTCGGAGCGGCTGCGGACGGAGTTCCACGACATCGGAGCCGTGATCTACTTTCTCCGGAAGGTGATCTGGATGGTGCCCGGTTTCACGGTCGGGCACTACCGGGACCGCTTGCGCGAGCTGCACGAACAGATCGAACGCGACGGCCCGTTCGTCGCGCACACCGCCCGATTCCTCATCGAGGCCCGCAAAACGGGCTGACAAATCGGGCGGACGCGACCACCGCCGATCGGTTGCCCGGTCACAGCGTGGCGCAGGTCACTCAATTGAGCGCGTAACGAATCGACTCGGGCATGCGATGAACCGACAGGTGTCCTCGTGCGGCCCGGAATACAGACCCCCCTCGGGTCTGTTTCCCAAGTTCGCGCGATGATGTCCCGCCATCCCTTTATCTGTTCGCAACGAGAGGCTCCTTGTGTCGCTCAGCCCGTCCCGTACGTTCCCCACGGAGATCGCCGAATCCGAGGCCCTGGTCGCGCTTGTCGAGCGCGGCCGCGAGCAGGGTCACATCAACGGTGATGACGTGCGCCAGGCCTTCGAGGCCGGCCGCATCCCGGTGGACCAGTGGAAGCGGGTCCTGCGCAGCCTGAACCAGGTCCTGGACGAGGAGGGCGTCGCGCTGCACGTCAGCGCCGCGCCCGCCACGAAGGTTGCCGCCAAGAAGCCGCGCAAGGCGGCCGCCGCCCCGGCGCGTGCCGTCACCAAGAAGGCCGCCGCCCCGCCGCGCCTCATCGGCGCGCGCAAGACGGCGGCCCCCGCCACCGCCGCGGCGATATCCGACCCGTCGGCCTCCGGCACCGAGGAGGAGGTGGCGGCCGAGGCCGCTGCCGCGCCGAAGAAGCGGACGGTCAAGAAGACCGCCGTGAAGAAGACCGCGGTCAAGAAGACGGCCGCCACGAAGAAGACCGCCAAGGACGGCGACGAGGGCGACGCCCCCGTGGCCCTGGGCGAGGACTGGGCAGCCGAGGACCTCGACGAGGGCGACGAGAAGGAGACGCCCAAGACGGGCGGCAGCGCCGGCTTCGTCCTGTCCGACGACGACGAGGACGACGCTCCGGCGCAGACGGTCATGGTCGCCGGCGCCACCGCCGACCCCGTCAAGGACTACCTCAAGCTCATCGGCAAGGTGCCGCTGCTCAACGCCGAGCAGGAGGTCGAGCTCGCCAAGCGGATCGAGGCCGGTCTCTTCTCCGAGTACAAGCTCGAAGAGGAGGAGGACCACAAGCCCGCCTTCAAGCGCGAGCTCGAGATCCTGGTCGAGGACGGCCGCCGCGCCAAGAACCACCTGCTGGAGGCCAACCTCCGCCTCGTGGTCTCGCTGGCCAAGCGCTACACCGGCCGCGGCATGCTCTTCCTGGACCTGATCCAGGAGGGCAACGTCGGCCTGATCCGCGCCGTGGAGAAGTTCGACTACACCAAGGGCTTCAAGTTCTCCACGTACGCGACCTGGTGGATCCGGCAGGCGATCACGCGCGCCATGGCCGACCAGTCGCGCACCATCCGCATCCCCGTCCACATGGTCGAGATCATCAACAAGCTGGCCCGCGTCCAGCGCCAGATGCTCCAGGACCTCGGCCGGGAGCCCACTCCGGAGGAGCTGGGCAAGGAACTCGACATGACCCCCGAGAAGGTCATCGAGGTCCAGAAGTACGGCCGCGAGCCGATCTCCCTGCACACCCCGCTGGGTGAGGAGGGCGACAGCGAGTTCGGTGACCTCATCGAGGACTCCGAGGCGGTCGTCCCGGCCGACGCCGTGAGCTTCACCTTCCTTCAGGAGCAGCTCCAGTCGATCCTGGGCACGCTCTCGGAGCGCGAGGCGGGCGTGGTCTCCATGCGCTACGGCCTCAACGACGGCCAGCCGAAGACCCTCGACGAGATCGGCCGCGTGTACGGGGTCACCCGTGAGCGCATCCGCCAGATCGAGTCGAAGACCATGTCGAAGCTCCGTCACCCGTCGCGCTCGCAGGTGCTGCGCGACTACCTCGACTAAAAATCGGGTCGCGCCCCTCAGGTCAGTCGGAAGACCGGCCCGCGGGGCGTGAACGGCAGGGAGGCACCCTGCGGGATCAGGAAGGCGTGCTCGCGCCGGATCCGCAGGGTGTCGGTCCACCCGTCCGTGATCACCAGCACCGGGGCCCCGGGCGGGAAGTCCTCGGCACGCTGCAGCAGGTCGATGCCCGGTTGCAGGACGGTCCCTCCCCGGCCGCGCACCCTCACCCGGCCCGCGATCTCGGTCGGGGGCAGATAGCCCGCGTCGTACGGCGCCGCGTCGCAGAACACGACGCGGGCGGCCGGTACGTCGCGGGCTTCGGCGTACGAGGCGATGGCGCCGAGCGCCTTGCCGAGCAGGGCGGTGTCCATCGACCCCGAGGTGTCGAGGACCACGCCGAAGGTGCAGCGGGCCGTCTCCTCGGCGGGGAAGTACCGGCCGGCCCGCGGGATGTCCGGGGTGGAGGCCTGCCGGCGGGCCGGGCGCGCGAAGCTGCGTACCGGCTCGGGGCGCGGCACGTACTCGTCGAACCAGCGGGCCAGGCGCGCGTCCCAGGGCACCGGGGGGTGGGCCAGTGCCCGGATCTCCTCGATCAGCCCGGCGGGCAGCAGCCCGCGCTTCCCCTGCTCGTGCAGGTCGAAGCCCTGGACCAGGCCGCGCCGGTAGAACTCGTCCAGGTCGGTGTACGGTCCGCTCCCAGGGTGGGTCAGCGGCTCGCCGAGGATGTCCCCGCGGCCCTTGCCGCGCAGGGTGGCGAGCCGGCGCATCCGGCGCAGGTCGCCGGTGATCCGGTCGTAGACCTCCTCGACGGACAGGTCCCGCAGCTCCGGGTCGTACAGCAGCCCCTCGGGCATCTCTCCGACGCCCATCTCGACGAGCCAGCCGTTGACCACGTAGTCGGCGGCCACGTTGTGCAGGTACGGGTCCCGGGCGCCGCGGCGCTCTCCGTGGCGCAGGGCGGCGTGCAGCATCTCGTGGGCCAGGATGAACCGCCACTCCTCGTCGGCGAAGGTGCGCAGCGGGTTGACGTAGATCTCGCCGGCGCTCGCGCTGACGGCTGCGATGTCGATGCCGTCAGCGCGGGCGAGCTCGGCGTCGGCGACGAGCCGCAGTCCCGCGGCGAGGCCGCCCAGCAGCGGGTACGAGGAGACGAACCAGCTCAGGGCCCGCTCCCACGGCTGCGGCCGGTGCCCCTCGCGGCCGGCGGCCAGGTCCATGGTGGCGGAGACGGACCGGGTGAGGGCGTGGGCGAAGCCGGTCTGCCAGTCGGGGGCCGCGTTCCAGTTCCGCCAGGGCTCCAGGATCTGGTCGGGGGCGCCGGCGGCGCTCGTGCCGCAGTCCTCGTAGCGGGGCGGGACCCCGTCCTGGCGCCAGGCGCCGGTGAGCTGCTCCTCGTCGCCGCCCGGGTACGCGTCGGGCAGCCGGTCGGGGGCCCGGCCGACGGGGAAGTTCAGCAGGAAGCGGTTGACGACGACGCAGCGGGCCGCGAGCTCGGCGCGGTCGGGCTGCGGCCGGTCCTCCTCCTTGGCGGCGGGCACGTGCCCGAATCCGAGGTGGAGCAGGCAGTGCGCCAGGGTCCAGGCCCATTCGGCGGGCTCGGCGCGGCGGGCGGGGTGGGCGTGGATCACGCCGTTGGAGGTGACCACCGCGAGGCCGGCGGCGACGCAGAGATCGCACCGCGGGTTGCGGCAGTGGGAGGCGGAGACGGCGTTCAGAGCCGGGTTCTGCCGGATCGCGGCCCGCCCGGCCTCGTAGGCGAGGGTGGCCGGGTCGGGCTTGGCCTGCTTGGCCTGCTTGGCCTGCTGCTTGGACGGCTTGCGGGTGGTCACCGGCGGGCCTCGACCAGGCGGGGCATGTCGCGGGCGGCCTCGATGAGGAACCAGGCGGGCAGCACGGGCTGGCCGTCGGCGTCGTCGGCTATGACGGTCTGGGCCACCTCGACGGAGATCTCGGCGAGCTGCACCAGCAGGGACTTGGCGCGGTAGGCGGTCTGGCGGACCCCGGGCGAGACGTGTTCCTTGCGGGCGGGCAGCTCCTTGACGAGGCGGCCCCGGAAGGCCTCGGCGAGGTAGTAGAGCAGGTCGCGGTCCTCCATGCGGGCGGGCCAGGAGGCCTCGCCCTTGATGACCGCCTCGATGCCGAAGGTGTGGCGGACGATCTTGGCGTAGCCGCGGAAGGAGACGGCGTGCGCGGGGGTGAGCGTGCCGTGCGCGAGCACGCCGAGCGTCTGCTCGTCCAGGTCCGGCCCGAAGGAGTGCAGGGCGTCGGAGAGCATGTGCCAGGAGCGGGGCGTGGAGAAGGGCTCCTCCGTCTTGGGCGGCTGCGACCACAGGTGGTCGGGGCGGTCCGCGAGGTAGTCGGCGACCCAGGGGTGGATGCCGTTCTCGCCGGCCCACACCAGCCAGTCCCCGGCGGACGCCCGCAGGTGGACGTGGGTGAGCCGGTTGACGAGCGCGGAGGCGATGGGCCGGGCCAGGGCGTTGTCGGTGGCGCGGTTGCCCGCGCCGATGACGATGGAGCCCGGGGGCAGCTCGTAGGAGCCGATCCGCCGGTCGAGGATGAGCGAGTAGAAGGCCTTCTGCACGTCCGGGCCCGCCGCGTTGAGCTCGTCGAGGAACAGGCAGTACGGCTCTTCGCGGGCGATGGCCTCGGGCGGGCAGAACACGGAGCGGCCGTCGCGGATCTGCGGTACGCCGATCAGGTCCTCGGGCGCGAGCTGCGTGCCGAGCAGGCTGACGCACTCCAGCCCCAGCGAGTCGGCGAACTTGCGCACGAGCGAGGACTTCCCGATGCCGGGCGCCCCCCAGAGGAAGACGGGCCGCACGGTGGCGAGCCCGAGGAGCAGTTCGGGGAGCTGGGCGGGGGTGACGGTGACGGCGGCCTGCACGGACGTCCTTCGGCGCGAGGGGTGGAATGCGCCCAGTGTCGGTGCACCCGGCCCCCGGCCGCAGCCGAATTTCGTCCGTGCGGGCCCGGGGAGGGAGCGGTCCGCGGCTCAACCGGTCAGTGGATGACCCGGAAGCTGCGCCAGGGGAGGCTGGCGGGGGCCGTCACGTCCGAGAGGGAGGTGGCGACGTAGGTGCCGTCCTCGCGGTCGCCCTTGCGGCAGTCCTCGGTCCGGTACAGGACGACGTCGACGAGGGTGTTGTTCTCGACGTGCGCGGCCCCGTGGGGGAGACCGATGCTCTGGCACCCCCTCACGGAGGTGTTGGAGTAGCTCACCTCGATCGGCGAGTCATGGGCCCTGAAGCTGAGCATGCCCACCGTGCTCCGGCCCAGACCCGAGCAGGCGGTGGCGGTCAGCAGCAGTGCTGCGGCCCCGGTCATGACGCCGGTACGCCGGATGTGGGTCATGGCGCGGTCCTCGTCTGTGCGGTGGCAGGCTGTCAATGGCCACAGCCTGCCCCGGCGGCGCGGGGACGGCATCCGGACCGTGGCCATCCGGGTGAACGCGCCCGCCGGCTCCCGCGGGCCGCACCGGATCAGCGGTTCTCGTCCGGTACGGGCAGGGCCGCGGAGGGAAGCACCCCGGCGGTGGGGGCCGTCCGCCGCGGCTCCTCGGACACGGACACGGGGACCTGCGGGCCGTCCGCCTCGCGCAGCCAGCGGCGCAGGACCCCGTGCACCGCCTCCGCGCCCACCAGTTCGCCGCCCGGCTCCCGGACCGGCTCGGACAGCTCCACCGGCCACATCAGGAACGGGTGCCCCTGCTCCCCGCCGAGGCCGCCGTGCGAGCCGATCTGCTCCTCGAAGGCGTGCACCGCGCCCGTCTCCGGGTCGTACGCCGAGTTCACCATCACGTCCGCCACGTGCGGGAAGGTGTCGGTCCGCCGCACCGCCCGCGCCGCGCCCGGCCCGAAGCGGGCCAGCAGTTCCTCCGCCGCACCGGGCTCGTCCAACCGTGCCTCGGCCCCGGCCGGCCCCAGCACCACCCCGTCGACCAGCAGGAACCCGACCCCGGGGTGGTTCGCCAGGGTCGTCAGCAGCGCCGGGTGGGCCCGCTCGATCCGCGCCCGGGACGCCCGCCCGGGCAGGTCCGGGAAGGAGATCAGCCCGAGGTTGCCGGACGCGAGCACCACCGGGTCCGGGCCCGGCCCGGGGTGCGCCTCCTCGCCCTCCTCCTCGACCGGCCGGTGCAGGGCGGCCCGTACGGCGGCCCGCGCCTCCGCCCCGCTGTGGGTGCGGCCGGCCCGCCGGGACACCGGCAGCCCGCAGCCGGCCCGCACCAGGTCCTTCAGGGTGAGGCCGTACCGGCCCAGGAAGGTCTCCCCCGGGCTCTGGCCGTGGTCCGAGAGCAGCACGATCCGGTACTCCCGGGGCGCGTGCTCGGCGACCCGCGCGATGAGGGCGAGGCTGCGGTCGAGGCGGGCGAGCACCTGGTCGGTGTCGCGGGCGCGCGGCCCCGAGTGGTGGGCGACCTCGTCGTAGCCGACGAGGTCGGCGTAGACCGCGGCGCGCCCGGCGAGCATGTCGCCGATCACCGCGGCGACGACGACGTCCCGCTCGACCACCGTCGCGAAGGCCCGGATCAGCGGGTAGAGCCCGCCGCGGGCGATGCGCGGCATGTCCCCGCGCAGGCGGCCGCGTACCGACTGGGTGATCTCCCGGGCCACTTCGGCCACGAAGGAGAGCGCGGTGCGGACCGCGTTCGCCGGGTCGGAGAAGTACGCGAAGTAGCCCGCGCGGGAGCGGTTGTCCCGACCCCGCCGCGCGGACACGGACAGGACGAGGGCCAGTTGGTCCGCGCCGCCGCTGAAGAGGTTGCCGCGGCTGGCGCCGTCGAGGGTGAGCAGGCCGCCGTCGCCGGTGCGCTCGATCGCGCGCCGCTGGAGCTCGGCGGCGCTGGTGGGCCGGTTGCAGACCACCACCTCGCCGGTGTCCTTCTCGTACCAGCGGAAAGCCGGGACGTCGAAGTTGGAGCCGTGCAGGATGCCGAGCTGGCTGGCGCCGGTCTGGCTGGACCAGTCGGTCCGCCAGGAGGTGACGCGGTGGCTGCGGTCGAGCCAGTCGGCCACCGTCGGCATCAAACCGCTGCCCGCCGCGTGGCGCAGCACCTCGTACCCGACCCCGTCGAGCTGGAGGAAGACCAGGCCGGGCGCGGCCTCGCCGGCGCCGGGCCGCCCCTCGCGGCGCTGGCGGCGTCGGCGGCGGTCGGCGAGCCGGTACAGCCTGCGCCGGTAGGCGCCGTCGTCCCGTACGGCCAGCGCGGTGGAGGTCGCGGACGCGACCGCGGACATCACGGCGGCGACGACGACCGCCGTCTCGGGGGCGACCTGGCCGCGCCCGTCGGGGATCAGGCTGAGCGCTATCAGCAGCAGGGAGCCGTTGAGGAAGAAGACCAGCAGGCCGAGCACCAGGGCGGGCACGAGCAGCAGGGCACGGACGAGAACCGGCCACACGAGCGCGCTCAGCAGACCGAACGCGCCGGCGCCGACGGCGGCCGTCAGGCCGATCTGCGTGATGCTGTCCTGGTCGCCGCCGGCCTGGAGCCGGAAATCGGGGAGGCCGCCCGCCAGGACGAGCATGGTCAGGGTGGACACCGCCCACACGATGAGCACCCGCACCAGGGCGCTGCCCGCATTCCGCCACCGGCCTCGCGACACGCCCGCACCCGCCTCACGCCGTGGCCCGCACCGCGCCGCCGGGCCCCCGTCCCACGCTTCCAGGCTCGCACAACGGGGCCCGCCCGTGCGGATGACACGGGTGGCGGATGTGCGTACGGGAGGCGGCTGCGGGCGCGGCGGGAGGCCGGTCGTGCGCCGGGCGCCGCGACCCGGTGGACCTTTCCGGTCACAGCACTAGGTGCCGTCGTAGCCGGCGGTCGGCATGGAGAGCCGGCGGTGCACCTCGGCCTTCATCGCGGAGGTGTACTGCGGCTCGGCGAGACCGGCGGTTTCCAGCCGTACGCCGCGCCGCTCGCACTCGGCGGTGAACTCCTCCACGGAGCGCAGCGCGCGGGCCAGCACCCGGTGGTTGGCGGTGACGAACAGGTCGACGCGGCCGGCGTCGACGTCGTTCCACAGCCCGCAGTGGTCGGCGCGCAGCCCGTAGACCAGGAGCTGGCGGGTCACCACGTAGCCCCGGCCGACGGCCCAGCGGGCGCACATGGCGTGCTGGCTCCGGGTGTCGACGGCGAAGGGATCGGCGTCCAGATCTTCGAGCGGGGCCAGGCTGGCGATCGCGGCCACGCGCAGCTCATCCATGCCGCCCGACCCTACTCCGATCCGCCGCCGGGGAGGAGGGGGCGTGGAGTCCCGGTTCCGGGCGGATCCGACGGTTCCGGGCGGATCCGCGGGGCAGCCTTTAGGCTCGACGGGAGCGGGACGAGGGAGGGAGACCGGGTACCGGTGGAGATCACCTGGTGGGGCCATGCCACGTGCACCGTCGAGGACTCCGGCGTCCGGCTGCTGACGGACCCGCTGTTCGCACGCCGGCTCGCGCACCTGCGGCGGCGGCGCGGGGCGGTGCCCCCGCCGGAGGCCGCGGTCGCGGACGCGGTGCTCGTCTCGCACCTGCACGCCGACCACCTGCACCTGCCGTCGCTGGCGCGACTGGCGCCCGGAACCCGGCTGCTGGTCCCCCGCGGGGCGCCGCGGGCGGTGCCGGGGCTGGCCAGGCTCGCGCGGGTGCGCGGGCTGGCCGTCACGGAGATGGGGCCGGGCGACGCGGTGACGGTGGGCGGTGGAGCCGGGGGCGCGCGGGTCCGGGTCCGGGCGGTCAGCGCGCGGCACGACGGGCGGCGGCTGCCGCTCGGCCCGCAGCGCGCGCCCGCGCTCGGCTTCGTGGTCGAAGGATCGGCCCGGACCTACTTCGCCGGCGACACCGGGCTGTTCGACTCGATGGCCGGCGAGGTCGGGCCGGTGGACGTGGCCCTGCTGCCGGTGGGCGGCTGGGGGCCGTACCTGGGTCCGGGGCACCTCGACGCGGCGGGCGCGGCGCGGGCGCTGGCGCTGCTGGCGCCGGCGGCGGCGGTTCCGGTGCACTGGGGCACGTACTGGCCGGTGGGCATGGACGCGGTGCGGCCGCACGAGTTCCACGCGCCGGGCGAGGAGTTCGTGCGGTGCGCGCGGCGCGAGGCGCCGAAGGTGACGGTACGCGTTCCGGCGCACGGCGAGCGGATGCGGCTGCCGTGACGGTGTCCTCGACCCTGCACGGCTTCGCGGCGGCGGCCGGCCAGGTCCCGCCGGAGACGACGCAACAGGCCGTCGGATACCCGGCGTTGTTCGTGCTGGTAGCGGTCGGGGCGCTGGTCCCGGTCATTCCCACGGGCGCGCTGGTGAGCTCGGCGGCGGTGGTCGCGCTCCACCAGGGGACTCCGGCCCTGACGCTCTCGCTCGTCTTCCTGGTCGCCTCCCTGGCGGCGTTCGCCGGGGACCTGGCGCTGTACTGGCTGGGCGGGCGCGGGGTGCGCTCGCGGGGCGGCTCGCGCCGGCTGGAGGACCTGCGCCGCCGAGCGACCCCCGAACGCCTCGCCCAGGCCCAGCGGAAGCTGGACGAGCACGGCGTACTGGTCCTGGTGGTCTCCCGCCTGGTCCCGGCGGGCCGGATCCCGGTGATGCTGGCCTGCCTCCTGGCGGAGCTCCCGCTCCGCCGCTTCGCCCGCGGCGACGCCCCGGCCTGCCTGGCCTGGGCGGCGTCCTACGGCCTGATCGGCATCCTGGGCGGCTCCCTCTTCTCGGACCCCTGGAAGGGCGTGGCCCTGGCGGTGGCCCTGACCCTCCTCGTCAGCACGGCCCCCGCCCTGTGGCGCCGCCTCCACGGCTGACGCGGGGCGCGGGTCCTGCGGGCTCCGCGGGCTCCGGCCGGCCGGTGCGCGTCAGGAGCACAGGGCTCGGGAGCTCCCGATCGGAAGGTCCCAGAGGGACTCGCGGGGCAGCCCCGCACGCGCCCAGGCGGCCCGCACCCGGTGCAGGGGCTCCATCACCGGCTCCGCGGACAGGGCGAAGGTCGCCCAGTGCATGGGAGCCATCCGCTTCGCCCCGAGGTCGAGGTGGGCCTGCACCGCCTCCTCCGGATCCGCGTGGACATCGCGCAGCCACCAGCGCGGCGCGTAGGCCCCGATGGGGAGCAGCGCGAGGTCGATCCCCGGGTGACGGCGGCCGATCTCGCCGAACCAGTGCCCGTATCCGGTGTCGCCCGCGAAGTACACCTTCTTCGGCGTCCCGGCCCGCGGCTCGGTGAGGATCCAGCCGCCCCACAGCGTGCGGCACGCGTCGATCAGGGACCGCTTCGACCAGTGGTGCGCCGGGACGAACTCGAAGCGCACGCCGCACAGTTCGGCCGACTCCCACCAGTCGAGCTCGGTGACCCGGGTGAACCCGCGGCGCCGGCACCAGCGGGCGAGCCCGGCCGGGACGAAGAGGGCGGTGTGGCGGTGCAGCCGCTTGAGCGTCGGCGCGTCCAGGTGGTCGTAGTGGTTGTGGCTGATCACCACGGCGTCGACCGGCGGGAGTTCCTCCCACCGCACCCCGACGGGGGTCATCCGCGCCGGGGTTCCGATGATCCGCCGCGACCAGACGGGGTCGGTCAGTACGGTCAGGCCACCGATCCGCAGGATCCAGCTGGCGTGCCCGGCCCAGGTGACGGACACCGTCCCGGCCGCGACGGCGGGCAGCGGGGCCGGCTCGTACGGCAGGTCGGGGATGCCGCGCAGCCCCTCGGGGCCGGGCCGGAAGGCGCCCTCGCGGGCGAGGCGGGCGAACGCGCGGAGCCCTGGCAGCGGTGTGGTCAGCCGGTCCGCGAACGAGCGCGGCCACAGCCGGTGTTCGCCGGGCGGGCGCGCCACCGGTCCGGGTGGCGCCGGCCGTACCGGGGCGCCCGGGACTCCGGCGGCGGGACCGGCCGCGCGGGAACCCGTACGGGCGGCCGCCGCGGGTGCGTCCGTCTGATCCCTCATCGAGAAGTCTCCGTTCACCGGCGGGAGTCGGGTGCGGTGCGGTCGGGTGCGGTCGGGTGCGGTTCGGTCGGGTGCGGTGCGGTGCGGTCGGGTGCGTCAGTCGGACAGCCCGGCCAGGACCGCCCGGAGCCGGTCCAGCGAGCCCCGCACGTGCGGAAGTTCGAGGGGGTCGGCGGCGGTGAGCGCGGCGAGCCGCTCCTCCGGGCCGGCGCCCAGCAGCGGCCCGGTCGACAGCCGGACCCGCAGGGCCACCGGCTCGTCCGCGAACCGCTGCCCGCCGGGCGTGGGCGCGCCGAGCCGGCCGCCCAGCCAGTCCTCCAGTTCCATCGCGTCGCCGACGCCGAGGCGGGCCAGCCCCGCGCGCAGGGGCGTCAGGTCGGCGTACAGGTGCCGGCCGGCCTGCGGGGGCCTGGCCAGCGCGCCGACGTCCAGCAGCTCCCGGTGCGCGGCGGCGGCCACCACACCGTGCAGGCCGGCGGCCGAGGCGGCGCGCCCGGCGACGGCGGCGGGCTCGTCGAGGGCGTGCGCGGCGGCTCCGGCGACGGGGCCCGCGACGAAGCCGCCGGTCGCGGTGAGCACGTCGAGGGTGCGGGCCCGCAGCCAGGTGCCGTGCGGGGTGCCGGGGAAGCGGACGACGGCCGCGGGCCAGCCGGCGGGCAGCAGCGCGCCGGACAGGTCGAGCAGGACCGCGGTCTCGGCGGGAAGCATCTCGGCGGGGCTGAGGACGAGCGTGTCGTGCGGCCGGTGGACGGTGTCGCGCCAGGTCTCGTCGCTGACGACGAACAGCCCGGCCGCCGCGGCGGCCTCACAGGCCTCCCGCACCAGCTCGGGCGGCGGCACGGTGGCCGTCGGGTCGTCGGCCACGGACAGCAGCAGCACCCTCGGGTCGCCGCCCTCCGCGCGCACCCGGCGCACGGTCTCCAGCAGGGCGTACGGGTCGGGTACGCCGCCGCACTCGGCCGGGGTCGGGACGTGATAGGCCCGCCGTCCCAGCAGTCGGACCTGCGGCGTCCACCAGGCGGGACAGGGGCGGGGCAGCATGACGTCGCCGCCGTACGCGCCGAGCAGCGCGAGCAGCAGCGCCGGCGCCCCGGGTCCGGCGGCCACGTGGTCGGGGTCGGTCGGCAGGCCGCGCCGGCCCCAGTGCCGGGCCGCGGCGGCCCGTACGGGGACTCCGCCGCCCGGGGGCTCCGGAGCCGAACGCCAGGCGGCCGCGGCGAGGACGGCCGTGAGCTCGGGCAGGACGGGCAGGCCCGGCTGGGGCGCGGGCGGGCCGTAGCGGACCGGACCCCGGCCCTCGGCCGTCGTGCGCTGGATCCCCGACACCGCGCGCCACCTCTTCCTGCCGTCCCGCGCTCGCCAACCCTGCCTTTATACGGTTATTTGTCCGCAGTCGCCCGTCGTGGCCGAAGGCGGCCGGGGGGCGACCGGCCAGCCGGAGGGGCCAGCCGGAGCGGTCAGCCGTCCCTCCCCAGCAGCGCGAGCAGCCTGGTCTGGGCGTTCGCCCCGGCCGGCACGTCCAGCGGCGGCGCGTACATGCCGCTCGACGCCAGCCCGTCGGCGTAGGGCATGACCTCCTTGATGGAGAACTCGACGAGGCCGTCCGGCAGCCGGTCGTCGGCGCCCAGGCCGCGCGCGAGGTCCCAGGTGTGGACGACGCAGTCGGCGGTCAGCTCCGAGCAGTACGCCGACCCGAGCGCGGGCCCGTACGAGAGCCGGACGGTGCGCTCCAGCGCCCCGGGGATCTCGAAGGCGGCGTGCGCGGCAGCCGAGGCCCGGTCCCAGGCCTCGGCCGGGTCCGTGCCGAGGACGTCACCGGAGTAGGTGCTGCCGATGTCCTCGACGGTGCGGCCGTCGGTGACCAGCGGCGGTATCCAAAGCTGTTCGGCGGTGACGTGGTTGACCAGGTCGCGCACGCTCCATTCACCACAGGGGGTCGGCGCGTCCCACTGGGTCTCCGAGACTGCGTGCACGTACGCGCCGAAGAGCCTGAGCGCTTCGGCGTGCGTGTCGAGCAGCGGGTCCGGCATCGATCTCACCGTCCTTCGCCGGGGTGGTCCACTCCCCCGGGCTTCACTCTCCTCGCACCTGCCGTTCCCTGCCACCGACCTTCCCCATCGCCTTGTCCCGCAAGGACGGTGTCCACATGTCAAAACGCGTATCTCAGATGGCGAACTGATCACTTACGGTGGCACCAACGGATTCGACAGCACTTCGACGACGAAGGAGCCACGGCCCATGAACGCCACGGATGCCACTGATGCCACGGCCGCCGCGCACGAGACCGCGGTCTACACCCACGGACACCACGAGTCGGTGCTGCGCTCGCACCGCTGGCGCACCGCGCGGAACTCCGCCGCGTACCTGATCGGCGAGCTGCGCCCGGGCATGGCCGTCCTGGACGTGGGCTGCGGTCCGGGCACGATCACGGCCGACCTGGCGGAGCTGGTGGGCCCGGGGGGCCGGGTCACGGCGGTGGACGCGGCGCCGGACGTGGTGGAGCAGGCCGCCGCGTACGCGAAGGAACGGGGCCTGGCCACCATCGGGTTCGCCACGGCCGACGTCCACGCGCTGGACTTCCCGGACCACTCCTTCGACGTGGTCCACGCCCACCAGGTGCTGCAGCACGTCGGCGACCCCGTCCAGGCGCTGCGCGAGATGCGCCGCGTGTGCCGGCCGGGCGGGATCGTGGCCGTGCGGGACGCGGACTACGCGGCGATGACCTGGTACCCGCGGACCCCGGGGCTGGAGGAGTGGCTGAGCCTGTACCGGCAGGTCGCCCGCGCCAACGGCGGCGAGCCCGACGCCGGACGCCGCCTGCGCGCGTGGGCGCGGGCGGCGGGCTTCACGGACGTGACCTGCACGGCGACCTCGTGGTGCTACGCGACCGAGGAGGAGGCCGCGTGGTGGTCCTCGCTGTGGGCGGACCGCACGACGGCTTCGGCGTACGCCGGGATCGCGACGGGCGGCGGCCACGCGACGGAGGCGGAGCTGACGGCCGTCGCGGAGGCCTGGCACACGTGGGGCGCGTCCCCCGACGCCTGGTTCTCGGTCCTGAACGGCGAGGTCATCGCCCGCGCCTGACGCACCATCACCCCTGTCAGGGGCTCACGCGGCTGCCGCGGACGGGAAGCAGGTCGGGACGCTTCGCCGTGCGCCCGTCGCCGGAGGAGCGCCCGCGCAGCCGGCGGCCGATCCAGGGCCCGGCGAACCCGACGGCCCACCGCAGCCCCCCGGCGATGCCCCGCAGGCCCGCCGGGGCGGCCGGCGGCGGACCGGGCAGCGGGCGGGTCCAGGAGTCGTCGCTGCCGGGCAGCCCCAGGGCGTGCGCGACACCGCCGGCGATCATCGCGTGGCCGAGCGGCGAGGCGTGCAGCCGGTCCTGGCTCCACATCCGGGGGTCGGTGGACGCCTCGTGCCGGGCGAAGTCGGCGACGGCCACCCCGTGGCGGCCCGCCGCCTGCCGTATCCGCTCGTTGAGGGCGTCGACGCGCGGGGCCGCGCCCTTGGCGATCGGCACGAGCTTGGCGATGTCGGGGAAGGTGACGGTGGCGACGCGGGCGCCCTGCGCGGTGAGCGCGGCGAACATCGCCTCCAGGTGCCCGGCGGTCTCGTCGGCGTCGAACCGGGGCCGCAGCACGTCGTTGATCCCGGCGACCACGGTCGCCAGGTCGGGGCGCAGCGCGAGGGCGGGCCCGAGCTGGCCCTCGCGCACCCCCGCCGCGAGCCGGCCCCGTACGGCCAGGTTGGCGTAGTGGGCACCGGGTTCGTACGCCGCGATCAGCTCGGCGAGCCGGTCGGCGCAGCCGCGCAGGCCGGTGCGGTCGTCGCCGTCGCCGACGCCCTCGGTCTGACTGTCGCCGAGAGCCACGTAGCGCGTCCCGCGGCGGCCGTCCCCGCTCGGGTCCGGCCGGTCCGTCTGGTTCCGCTGGTTGCACTCATCGACCGGCACGGTCGCTCCGCCTCTCGTTCAGGATGGTCGTGGTGCGCTCGTACCAGGCCCGGTTGGCCCGCTCGAACTCCAGGCCGCGCAGGCAGGTGAGGTACGGGCCGATGCGCTCGCCGTGGCGCAGGAACTCCTCCTCGGACCGCTCTGCGCGCATCGTGCGCAGCAGGGCGCCGAACAGCTCGATCTTGGAGTCGGCGAAGGCGGTCCGCTCCGCGAGCTGGTCGATCAACGACTGCGTGTCGACGTGGTCGGCGGCCTGGACCTTCACGAGCAGGTCGTCGCGGATGAAGGAGGGCTTGGTGGAGGTGGCGGTGAACCGCTCCAACTCGGCCAGCCCGGTGGCGGTGACCTGGAACAGGCGCTTGTTGGGCCGGGTGTCCTGGACCACCTCGCGGCCGGCGATGAACCCGTCCTGCTCCAGCTTGGCCAGCTCGGCGTAGACCTGCTGGGGCAGGGCGTGCCAGAAGTTGGCCACGCCCGTGCCGAACGCCTTGGCCAGCTGGTAGCCGCTCAGCTCCTCGTCGAGCAGGGCCGCCAGTACGGCGTGACGCAAAGCCATCGGTCCGCCTCCTCGGGTCGGGGTCTGTGCACGGCGGCGTCTTCTCAGGACGCCCCGGCCATGATAGTCAAGAATCTGACTAATCACATCGGTGACTATCGAGGAGTCCTCATGAGTACCGACACGAGCGCGGACACGAGCGCGGACCCGGGCACAGACACGGGCACGAGCGCCGCCGACCGGTTCCGCTCCGCCGTCCACAGCCAGGACCTCGCCGCCCTGGACCTGCTGTTCACCGATGACGTCCGGCTCAACAGCCCGGTGAAGTCGAAGCCGTTCGAGGGCAAGCCGGCGGTGCTGGCCCTCTTCCGCGTCCTGCTGCGCACCTTCGAGGACTTCCACTACGTCGGCCGCTTCGAGGGCAGCGCCGAGACCGGCCCGGACGGGGCCGAGGGCCCCGCGACCGTGCTGCCCTTCCGTACCGTCGTGACCGGCAGGCAGGTGCACGGCATCGACATGCTGCACCTCGCGCCCGGGGGCCTGATCAGCGAGATCACCGTGATGATCCGCCCCCAGACGGCGGTGATCGCCGTTGGCGAGGCGGTCCTCGCGGGCCTGATCGCCGACGGCGATCACCGCCGCCTGGGGGCGGATCATCACCTGTCTCTTCTACCACTCTCCGAGCCCGCGGCACCGCGCCCCTGCCCTTTGGGGCAAGGCCCCGTCCGCCCGGCCCCGCACACGCCGACGGCCCGGACCCCCTGAGGGGTCCGGGCCGCCGGGCAGGGCGGACGCCGGGTCAGAGCACGTCGGCCGCGATGTTCTCCGCCACCCGCTCCAGCAGCGGCCCCGCGTTCGGGATGCTCACCGCCGGGTCCGGCTCGAGGTCCGTGAGCGGGTAGGCCCGCTGGATGCCGGCGGCCTCGAGGGCCTCCTGTGTGAGCAGCAGGCGGCCGCAGACCGCGACGACCGGCTTGCCCGCCGCGCGGGCCGCCGCCGCGACACCGGCCGGAGCCTTGCCGTGCAGGGTCTGCTCGTCCAGGGAGCCCTCGCCGGTGATGACCAGCGTCGCCCGCTCCAGGGCCGGCGCGAAGCCGAGCACCTCGAGCATCAGCTCGATGCCGGGACGGAACGAGGCGCCGAGGAGCAGCGCCCCGTAGCCGATGCCGCCCGCGCCGCCCGCGCCGGGCGAGACCGCCGCCTCGGCGGCCAGGGAGCCGATCGACTTCTCCAGGACCACCGCGAAGTGCGCCAGCGCCGCGTCGAGCGTCGCCACGTCCTCGGGCGACGCCCCCTTCTGCGGGCCGTAGATCGCCGGAGCGCCCTTCGGTCCCGTCAGAGGGTTGTCCACGTCGCTCGCGAGGACGAAGTCGACCTGCTTGATGCGCGGGTCGATGCCCGACAGGTCGGCCGAGGCCAGGGCCGCCAGCGCGCCGCCGCCCGGACCGACCGGTTCACCGTTCGCATCCAGGAACACCGCGCCCAGCGCGGCCAGCATGCCGGCGCCGCCGTCGGTGGTGGCGCTGCCGCCCACCCCGAAGACGATCGAGCGCGCTCCCGCGTCGAGCGCGGCCTTCAGCAGTTCGCCGGAGCCGTAGGTGGTCGCCGTCAGCGGGGCGAAGACACCCGCCGGCAGCAGCTGGAGGCCGGAGGCCTCCGCCATCTCGACCACCGCGGTGCCCTCGCGCAGTGCGAAAGCGGCCGTGACCTGGTCACCGAGCGGTCCGGTGACCCGTACCTCCCGGCGTTCGAAACCGGCGGCCACGGCGGCCGCGACCGTACCGTCGCCGCCGTCCGCGACGGGGAGGGTCTCGATCTCCACGCCCGGTACGGCCTTGCGAAGGCCGGCCGTCACCCGCTCCGCGACCTGAACGGCCGTGAGCGAGCCCTTGAATTTGTCCGCGGCGATGAGCACGCGCGCGGTCTCAGTTACTGCTCCGTTCGTCACCTTGCTAATCCCTTGCTATCGAACAGTGCAGTCGCGCCACCCCTGAGCCTATCCGGAGGATCCTCCTATGCCCATGCGTGGCCTGGGCCACACCCGGCGCGCCATGCCCCTAAATAGGGATATACGCCTGCATAGTGTGGCCGCATGAGCACGGATTCACTGGAACAGCCACGTCCGGATTCCCCAGGTGGCGGGTCCGCGGGACCGGGCGAGGGCACTGACGGCACTCCCGACCGCGCCGTCGTCACCATCGGAGTGATCTCCGTCCTGGCCGTCGTCGGCTGGGCCGCGCTCGGCAAGAACTCCTTCGACTCGGTGTCGGGCACCGCGCTGGCCTGGGTGCTGAACAACTTCGCGTGGCTGTTCGTGATCGCCGCCGATGTGTTCCTCGTCATGTGCGTCGTGCTCGCGATCAGCCGGTTCGGCCGGATCCGGCTCGGCCGGGACGACTCGGAACCCGAGTTCACGAACCTCTCGTGGATCGCGATGATGTTCAGCGCGGGCATGGGCATCGGTCTGATGTTCTACGGGGTGGGGGAGCCGCTCACCCACTACCTGAACCCGCCGCCCGCCAGCGGAGCCGCCCCCGGCAGCGGGGACGCGGCCCGCGCCGCGCTCGACTACTCCTTCTTCCACTGGACCCTCACGCCCTGGGCGATCTACGGGATCGCCGGCCTCGCGCTGGCCTACGCGACCTTCCGCAAGGGCCGCGGCAACCGCCTCAGCTCCGCCTTCGTGCCGCTCCTGGGCGAGGAGCGGGCCAACGGATGGCAGGGCAAGGCCATCGACCTGCTCGCCGTCTTCGCGACCGTCTTCGGCACCGCCACCAGCCTCGGCCTCGGCGCGCTCCAGGTCTCCAAGGGGCTGAACATCACCACGGGGATCGAGGACTCGACCACCGTCGAGCTGATCATCATCGTCTCCCTCTCCGCCGCCTTCGTGCTCTCCGCCTTCTCCGGCCTGCACAAGGGCGTCAAATGGCTCAGCACGATCAACATCGTGCTCGCCGGGGCCCTGATGCTCTTCGTCTTCGTCCTGGGCCCGACCGTCTACATCCTCGACGTGATCCCGGCGAGCGTCGGCAGCTACCTGCACGACCTGCTCCCGATGGCCACCCGGACCGGCGCCTTCACCGACAGCACGTGGCTCGGCGCGTGGACGATCTTCTACTGGGCGTGGTGGCTCTCCTGGGCGCCGTTCGTCGGCACCTTCATCGCCCGGATCTCGCGCGGCCGCACCATCCGCGAGTTCCTCGTCGGCGTGCTCCTGGTCCCCAGCGGCGCCACCGTCGTGTGGTTCTGCGTCATGGGCGGCACGGCGATCCGCCTGGACTCCACCGGCGTCGCCGACATGGCCGCCAAGGCCAAGGAGGGCACGGAGGCCTCGCTCTTCGCGATGCTCGACGCGCTCCCGCTCGGCTCGCTCACCTCGTGGATCGCGATGGCCCTGGTGATGACGTACTTCGTCACCAGCGCCGACTCCGCCTCCCTCGTGATGGGCTCGCTCACCAGCCGGGGCTCCCTGCACCCGCCGACCTGGCTCGTGGTCACCTGGGGCGTGCTGATGGCCGCGGTGGCCGCCGTACTCCTCGTCGCGGGCGGTCTGAAGTCCCTCCAGACGGCCACCATCCTGGTCGCGCTGCCGTTCGTGATCGTGATGCTGGTGCTCTGCTGGGCCCTGGTGAAGGAACTGCGGGAGGACCCGGGCGCGGGGCCCGTCCGCCACCACCCCTTGCACGGGATGCGCGACGCGGTGAAGGCCATGGTCGGCGACGCCATCACCGAGCAGGGGCCGGCCCGCCACCCGAGGCTGCGGCGGGTCGCGGAGTCGAAGAACCGCGACCGCGACGACTCCCCGGGCGACCAGGGCGACCAGGGCCCCGGGCAGGGCTGACCACCGTACGGAGCTGACCACAGCCGGAACTGACCACAGCCGGAGCTGACCACCGTACGGCGCCGCGACGGCGAAGGGCCCCGGCTGTCTGCCGGGGCCCTTCGCCCATGCCGTACGTGCTGTCAGCCGGTCACTTGATCCGGTAGACGCCGACCTGCTTGTTGTCGAACACCTTCTCGGCGAGCTCTCCCAGCCGCGGGGACTCGGCGCCCGCCGGCCGGAGCACCACGACGTAGCGCACGCGGTACTCGTCGTGCAGCCGGTGCAGGACCGCCTCCGTCGGGCGGTACACGGCGTCCTCGTTGAGCTTGAAGAGGTCCTGGTCCCAGAACGGGCCGCCGTACGCGGTGCCGCCGCGGGTCAGCGCCACCATCCGGGGCGCGTAGGCCCAGCCCTCGATCAGCACGGAGCGCTCGGAGTAGCCGCTGAGCCACTGGGAGCGGGTGTTCTCGCAGGGCCGGCCGTAGGCGTAGTTGTCGAACTCCCAGCAGTGGCTGTTGGTGGCCAGCACGTCCGCCGGGTCGCTGTGTGCCCGCACCCAGCGCGCGGCGTCGACCTGCGAGACGGGCATCGACCAGGTGCCCGCCCACACGTCCTCCCGGGCCTGGACGGCGTCGTGGAAGACGCCAGGCGCGCCCATGGCGAGGACCGCGGTCATCAGCACCACGGCGCCCCGGCCGCGCAGCGCGGGCCAGACCCGGCCGCCGGCCCACCACAGGAAGGCGCAGACGGCCGCGATCGCGGCCAGGGCCGCGCCCGCGAGCACGAGCGGCAGCAGGAGGAAGTACGACTTGTGCGCGTCCCCGCCCGCGACCTCGCGCAGGACGTAGGCCTGCCACTCGGCCGAGTAGTGGTAGATCGCGTAGGTGAGCAGGGCGACGAAGGCCACCGTGCCCACCGCGAGCGCCGCCTTGGCCCGGCGGGGCAGCGCGGCGCGTTCGAACGCCTCGCAGTAGCCCCAGGCCGACAGGACCGCCCCGAAGGGCAGGGCGGCCAGCGTGAAGTAGCTGGAGTTGTAGCCGTTGACCACCAGGTAGGCGCAGGGCCCGGCGACCGCCGCGCCCAGCAGGAACCACTGGAGCGGGTCCAGCTTGAACCGCCGCCGCCAGATCAGCGGGATCATGCCGACCAGCTTGAGGTGGTGGTGCAGCACGAAGGCGGACAGCGCGGACACGATCAGCAGGGCCTGGAACAGCGCGGAGCGCTTGTGGTCCGGATCGCCCCAGAAGGGCTGGAGGTTGCCCAGCGGGATGATCTCCAGGCCGTAGCTCTCGAAGTTGAAGATCACCGCCGTCGCGAAGAGCTGGGCGGAAGCGAGGATCGCGCCGAGCCCGACCACGGTCCACGGGACGCGGCGGGTCGCGATCAGCACGACGAGTCCGGCGACCACCAGTCCGGCGAGCGTGACCGGCAGCGTACTGGCCTTGGCCGCGCTGGAGCCCACCGCGAAGAGGGCGACAAGGACGAAGACCCCGCGGCCGAACAGGGGGGCCGGGTTGTTCTCGCCCGCACCCGTCATGCGGAGCCGGCGCAGTGCCTCGCCGACGACGCCCAGCAGCGCGATCAGCAGCGGCTGGCTGTACGTGTAGGACAGGCTCGACCAGTACATCAGCCGGATCGACGGGGCGCCGAGGATCCAGGTGTTGACGTTGTTCGGGTAGATCGCCGTGAACTCGGTGACGACGAAGAGCAGGACGACGGCCAGCGGGCCGGCCCAGGCGCGGCCGGTGAGCCGCCGGGCCACCACCGCGGTGAGCACCACGGCGAGCGCGGCGAGCGCCGGCACCATGAGCCGCGTCTCGACCATCGGCAGGTCGATGTGCCCGACCATGGAGGTCATCGCCATGTGGGCGAAGGAGAACCAGTGGTAGTACAGCGGTTCGCCGGAGGCCTGGGGGAGGGTCAGCGGGACGTTCTGCTTCGCGTTCGCGGCGAGCGACAGCATGTACGGCATGTCGCCGAAGATCCGCGAGGTCTCGCTGTCCGACAGCGCCGGGTACTTCGACAGGAAGTCCTGGTAGAAGTAGGCGCCCGTGAGCATGACCAGCCCGGAGACCGACCAGGACCAGCCGAGCGGGGTGCGGGCGGTGTAGCCGCTCGGACGCCAGTGCCGCCGCAGGGCCGGTACCGCGAGGAAGGGGATCACCACGGCGAGGGGCCAGACGGTGGCGACGGACTGGGCCCCGAGGGAGACCAGCACGAACCAGGCGACCAGCTCCAGCGCGAGGCCGGTGACGGCCCCGTACGCGAGGTCCTCGACCAGGGTGTGCGGTCGGCGCCGCAGCGCCCGGAACACCAAGGTGCCCGGGAGCATGACGCCCCAGAGCGCGTAGCCGGTGTACCGGGCGATGGCGCTGACCGGGGTGTCGGCGAGCAGCAGCAGCGCGACGAGCGCGAGGTAGGCGGCTACGCCCGGCAGGAACCGCCAGAACCAGTGCGCCGGGGGACGTTCGTCCCCGCCCGCCGGGGCGGCGGCGGGCCGATCCCCCGAGGGGGCCGACCGCTCGGAGACGGCGTTTCCAGTTGTGCTCATGGAGTTGGTTCTTCCTGCCTGCTGTGCGTCGGCCGGCTGCGCGATCAGGCCGCGTACTCGGAGGTCTTGGCGCCGCGCGCCGCGTCGTCCTGCTCGGCGGAGTCGTAGCCGACGAAGTAGGCCGGCCGGGCCTGGACGGCCGAGTAGATCCGCCCGATGTACTCACCGAGCAGGCCCACGCAGACGAGCTGCACACCGCCGATGAAGAGCATGCCGATGAACAGCGAGGACCAGCCCGGCACGGTCGAGCCGAAGGCGTACTGCAGGGTCGTGTAGACCGCGAGGCAGAAGCAGACCAGGAAGCTCAGCAGGCCCAGCCAGGTGGCGAGGCGCAGCGGGGCCGCGGAGAAGTTCGTGATGCTGTCGAGGGCGAGGCGGACCATCTTGGACAGCGGGTAGTGGGTGCTGCCGGCGACCCGCTCCTCGCGGACGTAGACGACCTCGCCGCTGCTGAAGCCGAGCCACGGCACGAGCAGCCGGTAGACCGGCTGGTGCTCGGGCAGGGACTTCAGCGCGTCGACGGCGGCCCGGCTCAGGAGGCGGAAGTCGCCCGCCTGGTTGGGCATGTTCTTGCCGACGAGCTTGCGCATCAGCCAGTAGTAGGCGCCGGCCGTGCGCCGCTTGAAGAAGGTGTCGGTGCCGCGGTCGCCGCGCACGCCGTAGACGATGTCCAGGTCCTTCTCGCGGGCGAGCGCGAACATCTCCGCGATCTTCTCCGGCGGGTCCTGGAGGTCGGCGTCGATGCTGACGACGTACTCGCCGTAGGCCCGGTGGATGCCCGCGGTGAGCGCGGCCTGGTGTCCGGAGTTGCGGGCGAAGCGGACGATGCGCAGCTCGGGCCAGTCCTGGCGGATCTTCTGCATGATGACCGGGGTGGCATCGGTGCTGCCGTCGTCTATGCCGACGACCTCGTAGTCCACACCGAGCCCGTCCAGGATCGGACGCAGACGGGCCACCGTCAGCGGCAGCGCCTCCTGCTCGTTGTAAATCGGGATGACGACCGACAACACGGGAACGGGATGGTTGGCCTCGTTGTGCGTCGAGGCTGCTGCGTTGTGCATGGCTGGTCGCCTGTCCCCAATACCTGAGAGCGTAAAAGACCCCGGGCGAACGAGCCGAAGGTCTGACCGGGTGTGATCGCGGCCAAATCGGAAACGGTGCGGCCGGGCCGGACGGTCGGCCAGAATATCATCTTGACTGACCTGTTATTCGACCGTCTGTGCGTGTGTGCGGGGCCGCGGGGGACCGCCGCCGAAGGGATCCGGCGCAGCCGGCGGCCGCCTGCGCGGAGCCTGCACCGGGGTCCGCGCGGGGTCGGCGCGGGGTCCGCGCGAAGCCTTTCCCCGGCCTCTCCGGACCGCCTGGGTAGGGTTGCCGGGTGACCACCACGGATGACTACGCCACCTACATCGCGAGCCTGCCCCGGGTGCTGGCCGGCGCGGCCGCCCTCTACCGGGACGCGGAGGGCCGGGTGCTCCTCGTCGAGCCCAACTACCGCGAGGGCTGGGCCCTGCCGGGCGGCACCATCGAGTCGGACGGGGGCGAGTCCCCGCGCACGGCCGCCCGCCGCGAGAGCGCCGAGGAGATCGGCATCGACGTACCGCTCGGCCGGCTGCTCGCCGTCGACTGGACGCTCGGCCCGGACCGGCCCCCGCTCGTCGCGTACCTCTACGACGGCGGCGTCCTCGACGCCGGACAGCTCGCCTCCGTCAAGCTCCAGGAGGAGGAGCTGATCTCGTGGCGGCTGGTGGAGCCGGCCGAGCTGACGGACTATCTGCTGGGATCGCTCGGCCTGCGCACCGCGGAGGCGTACCGGGTCCTGCGGTCCGGAGAAGGCACCGCCGAGCTGGAGAACGGGCGCCCCCCGCACCTCTCGTAGCCCGCCCCGCTCGTTATTTCGCGCCTACACCGGGCAGGACAGAATTCAGCAGATGATCACGATGTACGCCTGGCCCAGCACCGCCGACGGGCCCGACGCCCTGCCCATGGTCCACTTCACCACCGACCAGCAGGCCGGCGGCGAGGTCACCCCCGACGGGGTGCCGGTCTGGATGTTCGACACCGCGATCCGCGACGGCGGCTGGGCCCTGTTCACCGACTTCGACGCCTGGTCCGTGCCGGCCGCCGGCTGGCAGGCCTTCTACCGCCGCGAGGACGACGTCCTCGCCGTGACCGGCCCCGGCGCCTGCGCGGGCTGGTACGAGGGCGGCCTCGGTGCCGACGCCGAGTGGGTGGGGGCGGCCGCGGCCCGGCAGAGCGTGGTCCTGCTGGCGGCCCCCGTCCAGCACCCCTCCCTGTACGCCTACGCGGTCGAGGCGGGCGCCGCCTTCGCCCTCCTCGTCCCGCTCGTCGTGATCTAGAGCGCGTCCGCCCCGGACTCGAAGGCGAGCAGGCGCACCTTGCGGTCGATGCCGCCGCCGTAGCCGGTCATGGAGCCGGACGCCCCGATCACGCGGTGGCACGGCACGATGATGCCCACCGGGTTCTTGCCGTTGGCCAGGCCCACCGCGCGCGAGGCGTTCGGCTTGCCGAGCCTGGCCGCCAGCTCCCCGTACGACCAGGTCTTCCCGTAGGGGATCCGGACGAGCTGCTCCCACACGCTGCGCTGGAAGTCGGTGCCCTCCAGCCGGACCGGCAGGTCGAAGGAGGTCCGCTCCCCGGCGAAGTACGCGGTCAGCTGCCGCGCCACCTCGGGGAAGGGCTCCTCGCCGGCCGCGACGCGCTCGCCGAAGGACTCCTCGGCGGGCCGGTGACGCTGCCCGGTCATGTAGAGCCCGCTCAGGACGCCGCCGGTGGCGACGAGGGTGAGCGGCCCGTAGGGGCTGTCGATGACGGTGTGCTGCTTGCCGCTGCTCATGGTGCTCGTACTCCTCGGAGGTCAGGCGGGCAGGAAGTTGACTGCGTGGTCCTCGGTGGCCCACAGGTACTGCACGGCGTAGGCGCGCCACGGCCGCCAGTGCGCCGCGCGGGCCGTCAGGGCGGCGGGCGTCGACGGCAGCCCCAGCCCCTTCGCGGCCCGCCGGATCCCGAGGTCGGAGGGGATGAAGGCGTCCGGGTCGCCCAGCGCCCGCATCGCGATGATCTCGGTGGTCCACGGCCCGAAACCGGGCAGCGCGGCCAGCCGCGCACGGGCGCTGTCCCAGTCGCTGTCGGTGCCGAGCGGCAGCGAGCCGTCGGCGAGCGCCGAGACGAGCGTGGTCAGGGTGGTGCGCCGGCTGAGCGGCAGGGCCAGCGACTGCGGATCGAGCCCGGCCAGCGCCTGCGAGGACGGGAACAGGTGCGTCAGCCCGCCCTCGGGATCGGGGTCCGCCACCGGCTCGCCCAGCGCGCGCACCAGCCGGGCCGCGTGCGTACGGGCCGCCGCGGTGGACACCTGCTGGCCGAGGACCGCCCGTACGGCGAACTCCTGCGCGTCGACCGTACGGGGCACCCGGCGCCCGGGGGCCTTGGCCACCAGCGGCGCCAGCAGCGGGTCCGCGCTCAGCTGCTCGTCGACGGCCTCGGGGTCGGCGTCGAGGTCCAGGAGCCGCCGGCAGCGGCTGATGGCGATGGTGAGGTCGCGCAGGTCGGTGAGGGCGAGCCGGCAGTCGATGTGGTCGGGCTGCGGGCTCAGGGCGACGACGCCGGTGCCGTACGGGAGCCGCAGCGTGCGGCGGTACGCGCCCGCCCGCCACTCCTCGACCCCGGGGACGGCGGTGGCGGCGAGGTGGCCGAAGAGGTTGTCGGGGTTGAGCGGGGCCCGGAAGGGGAGCCGCAGACTGATGGTGCCGGGCACCTGGGCCTGCTTTGGCCCCTTCTCGGCCCGGGCCCGCAGCTCGCTGGGCGCCAGCGCGAAGACCTCGCGGACGGTGTCGTTGAAGGTCCGGATCGAGGAGAAGCCGGCGGCGAAGGCGACGTCGCCCATCGGGAGCCCGGAGGTCTCGATGAGCAGCCGGGCGGTCTGCGCGCGCTGCGCCCGGGCGAGGGCGAGCGGCCCGGCGCCGAGCTCCGCGTTGAGCTGGCGCTCCACCTGACGGGAGGAGTAGCCGAGCCTGGAGGCCAGCCCCGGGACGCCCTCGCGGTCGACCACGCCGTCCTGGATGAGGCGCATGGCGCGGGCGACGGTGTCGGCGCGGGCGTTCCACTCGGGGGAGCCGGGGGAGGTGTCGGGCCGGCACCGCTTGCAGGCCCGGTACCCGCTCTGCTGGCAGGCGGCGGCGCTGGGCAGGAAGGTCATGTTCTCGACCTTGGGCGGTACGGCGGGGCAGCTCGGCCGGCAGTAGATGCCGGTGGTCCTGACGGCGGTGAAGAACCAGCCGTCGAAGCGAGCGTCCTTGGACTGGACGGCCCTCACGCAGCGCTCGGTGTCGGTGTGCATGGCTCCATCCTCCCGGGCCGGTCCGGTCCGGGCTGGCGGTTTTCCGACACCAAGGCTACCGGGGCCCGGGCGGACCGGCCCGGGCTCCGCGGCCGCGGACGGGCCCCCGGCAGGCCCGCGGACGCGACAGGGCCCCCGGTCGCCTGGTGGCGGCCGGGGGCCCTGTCGTACGTGTACAGCCGCGCTACGGGGCCTGCGTGGCCCTCGCCTCGCGGCGGTTGTGGCGGAACGTGTTCGCGCGACGGGTCGTCGCGAACAGCGGGATCGTCGCCGCCAGGGCGATCTGGAGGGCGCACCCGGTCTGGAGCAGCAGCCCGCCGCCCGGTGCGTCGAACGCCCACGCCGCCAGCAGGCCCATGGCCCCGACGATCCAGCTCAGCATCGCCACCGCGAGGACACCCCGCGGCTTGGGGTACTCGACCCGGCTCACCATCAGCCACGCCACCCCGATGATCGCCAGCAGCGTCGGGATGAACGGCAGCTCCAGCAGCACGATCGAGACGACCGTCAGCGCGCCGAAGGGGCTCGGCATGCCCTGGAACATGCCGTCCTTCATCGTCACGCAGCTGAATCTCGCCAGGCGCAGCACCACGGCCAGCAGCACCACGATCGCGGCCAGAGCCGACATCTTCTGGACGGCGTCCACGGCGACCATGCCGTAGACGAGCACGAAGTAGGCGGGAGCCAGTCCGAAGCTGATCAGGTCGGACAGGTTGTCCAGCTCGGCGCCCATCGGGGAGCTGCGCAGCTTGCGGGCCACGATGCCGTCGAAGAGGTCGAAGACCGCGGCGAGCAGCATCAGTATCACGGCCGTGGCCGCACTGCTGCGGGCCATGCCGGACTCGCCGCTGCCGGTCAGGTGCGGAATGAGGATCCCGGTGGTGGTGAAGTACACCGCCATGAATCCGCACGTCGCGTTGCCGAGGGTGAGGGTGTCCGCTATCGACAGCCGCAGTGAGAGCGGCATGTCGTCTTCGGCGGACTCCTCCTCGGGAGCCTCGGGTACCCAGCCGGCCGACGGGTTGGCCGGGGTTTCAGGGTCAGTCACGGTCAATTCGGGTCACCCCCGCGGTGGTGGCCTGACCGACCTCGACCGCGACCTCGACGCCCTCCGGGAGGTAGATGTCGACGCGCGATCCGAAGCGGATCAGACCGATGCGCTCGCCCTGCTCCACCTTGGAGCCGGCCGGCAGGTAGGGGACGATGCGGCGCGCGACGGCGCCGGCGATCTGCACCATCTCGATGTCGCCGAGCTCGGTGTCGAAGTGCCAGACAACGCGCTCGTTGTTCTCGCTCTCCTTGTTGAACGCCGGAACGAATCCGCCGGGGACGTGCTCCACGGACGTCACCGTGCCCGCGAGGGGCGCGCGGTTGACGTGGACGTTCAGCGGGCTCATGAAGATCGCGACCCGGGTCCGCCCGTCCTTCCACGGCATGATGCTCTGCACCACACCGTCGGCGGGCGAGATGACCCGGCCCTGCGTGATCTCACGCTCGGGGTCGCGGAAGAACCACAGCATGCCCGCCGCGAGCGCGGTGGTGGGCACGGCTACTGCCGCCCAGCGGCCGGACTTGCGGGCCCGGGCGAGGCTGAGGGCGGCGGTGGCGACGGTCGGCAGAAGCCACGGCGATGCTCCGCGCGCGAGGCGTCCACCGAGGAGGCCGACGCGAGGTGCAGAGGTTTGGCTGTGGGGCATGGATGACCTTCGTAGCGGGTGGTGCCGCGCCGCAAACGGGGGGACGGGACGGCGGCTTTACTGGAATGCTATCGGTTGCACGCAACAACTGGGCAAGCCAGAAGCCGAGTCGATGACCGCCAGCCAGTGACTGCTAGTGACTCTTTTGCGGAAAACCGCTGGATGATTCCCCGCAAAAGGGACTTTCAGCCCTGGAGTCGGTACTCCTCGAGCAGGCGTCGCCCGATGATCATTTTCTGGATCTCGGCGGTACCTTCACCGATCAGCAGCATGGGCGCCTCGCGGTAGAGGCGCTCGATCTCGTACTCCTTCGAGAAGCCGTAGCCACCGTGGATTCGGAACGCGTCCTCCACCACCTCCTTGCAGTACTCGGAGGCGAGGTACTTCGCCATCCCTGCTTCGAGGTCGTTTCGTTCCCCGGAGTCCTTTTTGCGTGCTGCATTGACCATCATCGCATGGGCGGCTTCGACCTTGGTAGCCATCTCGGCCAGCTTGAACTGGATCGCCTGGTGCTCGGCGATGGCCTTGCCGAAAGTGTGACGTTGCTGGGCATAAGTGACACCCAGCTCGAACGCACGCTGTGCGACGCCGCAGCCACGGGCCGCCACGTTGACGCGGCCGACCTCGACCCCGTCCATCATTTGGTAAAACCCTCGGCCCGTCTGGCCGCCAAGGACCCGATTGGCCGGAATGCGCAGTCCGTCCATGATGAGCTCGGTCGTGTCGACGCCCTTGTAGCCCATCTTGTCGATCTTGCCGGGGATGGTCAGGCCGGGGCGCACCTCACCGAAGCCGGCCTCCTTCTCCACGAGGAAGGTCGTCATCGACTTGTGGGGCGCCGTGCCCTCAGGGTGTCCTTCGTCACTGCGGACCAGGACGGCCACCAGCGTGGACGTGCCGCCGTTCGTCAGCCACATCTTCTGGCCGTTCAGGACGTACTCGTCGCCGTCCTTCACCGCCTTGGACGTGATGGCCGACACATCGGAGCCGAGCCCCGGCTCGGACATCGAGAACGCGCCGCGCACCTCGCCCAGCGCCATCCGCGGAAGGAAGTACTCCCGCTGCTCCTGGGTGCCGTGCTGCTTGAGCATGTACGCCACGATGAAGTGCGTGTTGATGATGCCCGAGACGGACATCCAGCCGCGCGCGATCTCCTCGACGCACAGCGCGTAGGTGAGCAGCGACTCACCCAGGCCGCCGTACTCCTCCGGGATCATCAGGCCGAAGAGGCCGAGTTCCTTGAGGCCGTCGACGATCGCCTGCGGGTACTCGTCGCGGTGCTCCAGCTCGGTCGCGACCGGGATGATCTCCTTGTCGACGAACTCCCGGACGGTCTTGAGGATGTCCCTCTGGTCGTCCGTCAGGCCGGCGGTCTGGGCAAGTCGGCTCATGGTTCTACTTCCCCTGTTCCTTCAGCGTGGGGCGGCCGGGCTGCTCGCCGCCGCGCTCCTTGATGTACGTCTCGGTCGGGACCATCACCTTGCGCCGGAAGACGCAGACGAGGGTGCCGTCCTGCTTGTAGCCCTTGGTCTCCACGTAGACGATGCCGCGGTCGTTCTTCGACTTCGACGGGGTCTTGTCGAGGACCGTGGTCTCGCCGTAGAGGGTGTCGCCGTGGAAGGTCGGCGCCACGTGGCGCAGCGACTCGATCTCCAGGTTGGCGATCGCCTTGCCGGAGACGTCCGGCACGGACATGCCCAGCAGCAGCGAGTAGATGTAGTTGCCCACGACGACGTTCTTGCCGAAGTCGGTCGTGTTCTCGGCGTAGTTGCTGTCCATGTGCAGCGGGTGGTGGTTCATGGTCAGCAGGCAGAAGAGGTGGTCGTCGTACTCGGTGACCGTCTTTCCGGGCCAGTGCTTGTAGACCGCCCCGACCTCGAACTCTTCGTAGGTGCGTCCGAACTGCATGCTGATCAGCCTTCCGGGATCTCGAACTTGGTGGTGCGCCGCATCCCGGCCGCCCGGCCCTTGCCGGAGATGACCAGGGCCATCTTGCGGCTGGCCTCGTCGATCATCTCGTCGCCGAGCATCGCCGAGCCCTTCTTGCCGCCGGCCTCGGAGGTGCACCAGTCGTAGGCGTCGAGGATCAGCTCGGCGTGGTCGTAGTCCTCCTGCGAGGGGGAGAAGACCTCGTTGGCCGCGTCGACCTGGCCCGGGTGCAGCACCCACTTGCCGTCGAAGCCCAGGGCCGCCGCGCGCCCGGCGACCTCGCGGTAGCCGTCGACGTTCTTGATCTGGAGGAAGGGGCCGTCGATCGCCTGGAGGTCGTGCATGCGGGCCGCCATCAGGATCCGCATCAGGATGTAGTGGTAGGCGTCCGCGCCGTAGCCGGGCGGCTGCATGCCCACGACCAGCGACTTCATGTTGATCGAGGCCATGAAGTCGGCCGGCCCGAAGATGATCGTCTCCAACCGCGGCGAGGCGGCGGCGATCGCGTCGACGTTGACCAGGCCCTTGGCGTTCTCGATCTGCGCCTCGATGCCGATCTTCCCGACCTCGAAGCCCATGGTCTTCTCGATCTGCGTCAGCAGGAGGTCGAGCGCCACGACCTGCTGGGCGTCCTGGACCTTCGGCAGCATGATGCAGTCGAGGTTCTGGCCGGCGCCCTCGACGACCGTGATCACGTCGCGGTACGTCCAGTGCGTGGTCCAGTCGTTGACGCGCACCACGCGGGTCTTGCCGGTCCAGTCGCCGTTGTTCAGCGCGTCCACGATGGTGTGGCGGGCGCCCTCCTTGGCGAGCGGGGCGCAGGCGTCCTCCAGGTCGAGGAAGACCTGGTCGGCCGGCAGGCCCTGGGCCTTCTCCAGGAACCGGGGGTTGGAACCCGGCACCGCGAGGCAGGAGCGGCGCGGCCGCAGCCGGTCGACCGGGGAAGAGGGCGTGGTCATGCGGGGACCTCCGTGCTTGCAGCGGTGTTCTTGGTGTCGCTGGTTTCGGTAGCGGTGTCGTCGGCGTCGCCGAGCGGGTGGAGCTTGTTCGCCTTGCGGATCTCGTCGACGATACGGCCGATGATCTCCGTGATGCCGAAGTCCTTCGGGGTGAAGACCGCGGCCACCCCGGCGGCCTTGAGCGCCACGGCGTCGGCATTCGGAATGATGCCCCCGAGGACGACGGGGATGTCACCCGCCCCCGCCGCGCGCAGCCGCTCCAGGACGTCGGGGACGAGCGCGCTGTGCGAGCCGGACAGGATGGACAGGCCCACGCAGTGCACGTCCTCGGCCAGGGCCGCGGAGGAGATCTCCTCCGGCGTCAGCCGGATGCCCTGGTAGACCACCTCGAAACCGGCGTCGCGGGCCCGTACGGCGATCTGCTCGGCGCCGTTGGAGTGCCCGTCCAGGCCGGGCTTGCCGACCAGCAGCCGCAGCCGGCCGGAGCCGAGCTCGTCGGCGGTGCGGGAGACCTTCGCGCGGACGAGGGCCATGGGGGTCCCCTCCTCGGCGGTCACGGCCACCGGGGCCGAGGAGACCCCGGTCGGCGCCCGGAACTCCCCGAACACCTCGCGCAGCGCGGTGGACCACTCGCCGGTCGTGACGCCCGCGCGGGCGCACTCCAAGGTGGCCTCCATCAGGTTCTCGTCCCCCGCGGCGGCCTCCTTCAGCCGGTCCAGGGCCTGCATCACCGTCGGGAAGACGAACGGGTCGCCGCCCCCCTGCCGGTCCGCGGACTCCTGGCGTTCGGCCCGCCAGCGGCCGATCCGCTCCACGGTCAGCGCCTCGACCGCCGGGTCCACCGTCATGATGGCCCCGTCCAGGTCGGCGGTGAGCGGGTTCTCCTCGGTCTGCTGGAAGCAGTTGACGCCGACGATCTTGTCCTCGCCGGTCTCGATCCGGGCCCGCCGCTCGGCGTGCGAGGAGACCAGCTCGCCCTTCAGGTACCCGGACTCGACGGCCGCCATAGCGCCGCCCATCTCCTGGATCCGGTCGATCTCCGCCAGGCACTCGGCCACCAGGGACTCGACCTTGGCCTCGATGACGTGCGAGCCGGCGAAGATGTCCTCGTACTCCAGCAGGTCGCTCTCGAGGGCCAGGACCTGCTGGATGCGCAGCGACCACTGCTGGTCCCAGGGCCGGGGCAGGCCCAGCGCCTCGTTCCAGGCGGGCAGCTGCACGGCGCGGGCGCGGGCATCTTTGGAGAGGGTGACGGCCAGCATCTCCAGCACGATGCGCTGGACGTTGTTCTCCGGCTGCGCCTCGGTCAGGCCGAGCGAGTTGACCTGGACGCCGTAGCGGAAGCGGCGCTGCTTGTCGTTCTCGATGCCGTAGCGCTCGCGGGTGACCTTGTCCCAGATGCGGCCGAAGGCGCGCATCTTGCACATCTCCTCGATGAAGCGGACGCCCGCGTTCACGAAGAAGGAGATGCGGGCGACGACCTCGCCGAAGCGCTCCGGCGGGACCTGGCCCGAATCGCGCACGGAGTCCAGGACGGCGATGGCCGTGGCCATCGCGTAGGAGATCTCCTGGACGGGCGTGGCCCCGGCCTCCTGCAGGTGGTAGCTGCAGATGTTGATCGGGTTCCACTTCGGGATGTGGTTGACCGTGTACGCGATCATGTCCGTCGTCAGGCGGAGCGAGGGCCCGGGCGGGAAGACGTGCGTCCCGCGCGAGAGGTACTCCTTGACGATGTCGTTCTGGGTGGTGCCCTGGAGCTGGGCGATGTCCGCGCCCTGCTCCTCGGCGGCCACCTGGTAGAGCGCCAGCAGCCACATGGCGGTGGCGTTGATCGTCATCGAGGTGTTCATCTGCTCCAGGGGGATGTCCTGGAACAGCCGCCGCATGTCGCCCAGATGGGAGACCGGGACCCCGACCCGGCCGACCTCGCCGCGGGCGAGGATGTGGTCGGGGTCGTAGCCGGTCTGCGTCGGCAGGTCGAACGCGACCGACAGGCCGGTCTGGCCCTTGGCGAGGTTGCGGCGGTACAGCTCGTTGGACGCCTCGGCCGTGGAGTGGCCGGCGTACGTCCGCATGAGCCACGGACGGTCCTTCTGGCGCTCTGTCATCTCAGGCTGTCCCTTTGGCCTTTGAGGCGTCTCAGATGTTACGGAAGCGGTTGATCGCGTCGAGGTGCGTCGCCCGCATCTCGTGGTCCCGGACGCCCAGGCCCTCCTCGGGGGCCAGCGCGAGGACGCCGACCTTGCCCTGGTGGAGGTTGCGGTGGACGTCGTAGGCGGCCTGGCCGGTCTCCTCCAGGGAGTAGACCTTCGAGAGGGTGGGGTGGATCTTGCCCTTCGAGACCAGGCGGTTGGCCTCCCACGCCTCGCGGTAGTTCGCGAAGTGCGAGCCGATGATCTTCTTGAGGGACATCCACAGGTAGCGGTTGTCGTACTCGTGCATGTAGCCCGAGGTCGAGGCGCAGGTGGTGATGGTGCCGCCCTTGCGGGTGACGTACACGGAGGCGCCGAAGGTCTCGCGGCCGGGGTGCTCGAAGACGATGTCGATGTCCTCGCCGCCGGTCAGCTCGCGGATGCGCTTGCCGAAGCGCTTCCACTCCTTGGGGTCCTGGGTGTGCTCGTCCTTCCAGAACTTGTAGCCCTCGGCGCTGCGGTCGATGATCGCGGTCGCGCCCATCGCCCGGCAGATGTCCGCCTTCTGCGCGCTGGAGACCACGCAGATCGGGTTGGCGCCGCCGGCCAGCGCGAACTGGGTGGCGTACGAGCCGAGGCCGCCGCTCGCACCCCAGATCAGGACGTTGTCGCCCTGCTTCATGCCGGCGCCGTTGCGGGAGACCAGCTGGCGGTAGGCCGTGGAGTTGACCAGGCCGGGGGAGGCGGCCTCCTCCCAGCTGAGGTGGCCGGGCTTGGGCATCAGCTGGTTGGACTTGACGAGTGCGATCTCCGCCAGGCCGCCGAAGTTGGTCTCGAAGCCCCAGATGCGCTGCTCGGGGTCGAGCATCGTGTCGTTGTGGCCGTCCGAGGACTCCAGCTCGACCGAGAGGCAGTGGGCGACGACCTCGTCGCCGGGCTTCCAGGCGTTCACGCCGGGGCCGGTGCGCAGCACGACGCCCGCGAGGTCCGAGCCGATGACGTGGTACGGGAGGTCGTGGCGCTTGGTGAGCTCCGAGAGGCGCCCGTAGCGCTCCAGGAAGCTGAAGGTGGACACGGGCTCGAAGATCGAGGTCCACACGGAGTTGTAGTTGACCGAGGAGGCCATGACGGCCACCAGGGCTTCGCCCGGGCCGAGTTCCGGCACGGGGACCTGGTCCAGGTGCAGGGACTTGCGCGGGTCCTTCTCGCGGGTGGTGAGCCCGGCGAACATCTCCGCCTCGTCCTTGTGCACGGTGATCGCGCGGTAGGAGTCGGGGAGCGGCAGGGCCGCGAAGTCGGCGGACGTGGCGCTCTGCGACTGGATCGCGTCCAGGATGTCCTTCACGGTGTTGCCTCCGGCCGTGCGCTGATGAGGGTGCGCTGAGGGAAACGGGTTGCGTGGAGCGGTGGAGAGATGTTTTGGGGCGCCGTCGATTCGGCTGGGGTGCTGCTGCGCGTTGCCTGTGGTGGGGCGTTGCGGGTGCCTGGTGACGCAGGCGTCCGGGGCGCGTTCCGTGCCGAGTGGGCTGGGCCGCGGGGACATCCGGACGAGATTCAACGTATGGCACCCCGTGTCACTCAGCAAGGCACCGGGTGCCAAAACTTTCTCTCATTTGCCGATTGACCTGCACCGATGAGCGATGATCGATCAGAGTTACCGGCGAGTAGGGGCAACCCGGACAAACGAAAGCGGCCGCACCCGGAACGGGAGCGGCCGCTGTGACGCGAGCTACACGCGAGCCGCGCGTGAGGTGCACGCGCGCCGCGACGGGTACTACTGCTTGTTTCTGAGCGCTTCCTCGATGGTCCGCATGACCTCGTCCAGCGGCGCGTCCGTACGGGCCACCGCCACCAGCACCTCGCCCTGCGTGCGGACCGAGGCCGCGGGAGCCGCCGGGGCGGCCGGCACCGCGCTGAGCGTGCGCCCCGCGCCGATCCCGCTGCCGAAGGTCTTGCGCACGATCGAGAAGGCGTGGTCGAGCTGCGCCTCCACGTCCCCCTGGCCGCCCGCCCGCAGCCAGCGCCGCAGCACGTGGTTGTGGGCCGTGACCACCGCCGAGGCGGCGACCTCCGCCAGCAGCGGGTCGTCGTTGCCGTCGTGGTGGTCCTGCTCGTCGAAATGGGCCAGCAGGTAGCGGGTGAACAGCCGCTCGTAGCGGGCGACCGAGGCGATCTCCCGCTCGCGCAGCGCCGGCACCTCGCGGGTGAGCCGGTAGCGCTCCACCGACACCGCCGGCGAGGCGGCGTACATCTTCATGACTTCCTTGATCCCCCGGCACACCGTGTCGAGCGGGTGCTCGTGCGCCGGGGCCACGTCCAGGACGGCCTCGGCGCGGGTCAGGGTGTCGTCGTGGTCCGGGAAGATCGCCTCTTCCTTGGACCGGAAGTGCCGGAAGAAGGTCCGCCGCGCGACCCCGGCCACCGAGGCGATCTCGTCGACCGTCGTCGCCTCGTACCCCTTGGTCGCGAACAGCTCCATCGCGGCCGCCGCCAGCTCCCGGCGCATCTTGAGCCGCTGCGCGGCCGCCTTGGTGCCGGCCGGGCTCTCCGGGGCGTCGGAGGCCGAGGAGGCACGGGGCGAGGTCTTGGCGGGCTGGGACATAGAGCGAAAGTACTTCATTTGTACGGGAGAGCGCTCCCGAGGGGGGTGGGACGGGGATCACTCGGTGAACCGCCGGTGAGCTGTCGCCCCCGACGGCCCGAACGATGCCGCAGGCACCTGCTGCCAGGTACAACCCGACGTCGCCACGAACACGATCGCGGCAAGCACCTCCCGGTCGCCGTGCCTGCGCCGACCACCGCCCTGCGGCCGCGACGGCGCCTCCGGCACCACCCGCTGGAACAGCTCCCACAACTCGTCCGGCACCAGCCGTTCAACGATCCCCACCATGGCCGACAGCCTACCGCGAAGCCCAAATGAGATGACTTCTAAGCCGTGCCACCGCGGGCTGGGTGGAGGCCCGGCGAGATTCCGGATCGATGTCTGGAGCGCTGTCACCACAGAGTGCCGGAGCGGCTCGGAAGGCTTGCCCGGATGCTGATCGTGGTGTTGGCTGCTGGGGCAACTCGGGCGCCGACACACAATTGCCCGGTGAACTCCCCCTCGATCAGGCGGCCTTACTGGTCCGCCGTGACCTTGAAGCCGAGGCTGCGCATGACGGTTCCGACGTCGCCCTCCCCTGCCGCGACCGCGCTGGCCACCCGCCACCGCCTGGGCGGCCTTAAGTACACCTTCCGCCCCGAGAGCGAGCTCGGCGTCCAGGGCAAGTACCGGATCTGGTTCATCGTCGGCTCGCTGGTCGGCATAGCCGCACTGCTGGGCGGCGGCGTCCTGTTATGGGTGAACGTGCACTGGGGGGTTGCCATCTTCCCCTTGTGGATCGGCGTGGTCGCAGCTGGGGTGGCGAGCCAGAGCCCTCTCTACCGCAGAGGCCTCGCGGCCAGGCGACTGCACCTGCACGAGCATGGGTTGGTCGTGAACACGAGTGGCAGGAGACTGTTCGCGGTGCGCTGGGAGCAGGCGGTGCTCTACCAGCAGACCGTCCAGGAGGTGATCGACTACAAAGGCACACAGACGCCGGTCGGACGCACGCACAACTCCCAACTGGTCGCCCCGGGAGGGCAGAAAGCCCAGATCACGGACGTCTACGCCGACTCACCTACCTGGGCCCCGCTGATCGCGGAGGCCGTCGCCCGCGCCCAGGTCGACAAGGTGTGGAAGCTCGTCGGGGAGGGCAAGACAGTGGCCTTCGGCCCCTACAAGATATCCGGCGCCGGCGTCACGAACGCCGCCGGTGAGGTCCTGCCGTGGCGAGATGTGAACGAGGTGGCCGTGCGCGGGGGCATCGTCTGTGTCTGGCGAACCGGACGGACGAAGGCCTGGGCAGCGTCCCAGGCACACAAGGTGCCGAACCTGCTCGTATTCCTGACCATCGTGGACAACCTCCACCGCCAGTAGGCGGCCTCCAGACGTCACTGGCCAGCCGCAACGAGCCGCTCGGCCACGGCCCACATGATCAGACGAGGCCCGCCCAACCGGACTGCGCCGGGGGCCGGCAGGGCCGGCTCGGCAACTGACCTGCTCGAGCAGACGGCGACGGGCCGCACGGCATCCTCGGTGCGGCCCGTCGTCGTTTCCGGTCAGGGCGTGTAGCCGGACCAGTCCCAGCGACGCCGCTCCCCCGGGCACGGGCCGGACAGGGCCCGACCGCTGGGGCCGAACTGCCCGATCTCGGTCCTCAGCGCGACGCCTGTCGCAATCTCGTCCGCTGTCCAGCCGGTGACGACGAAGAGCAGTCCGCCTACCGGCCGCCGACGAATTCGGCGCAGGTGCGGCCTGGTTGGGGGCCGGGCCGGGGATTCCTGGTCCTTGCCGTAGATCCGGCCGCGCAGCAGTCTCTCATCTGTGTCCATGCGTCCCGGCTCCCAGCCACCCCGACTATCTAGGCTTGCCCAGGGCCGCCGGACTTGCCCATGCCGCCGACGGGAGACTTGGCTGGTGGCGAGGCGGCGTTCGAGGGGGGTGCGCATGCTGGGGCGGATACGGATGTCGCCGAGGAAGGTGGCCATGCGGGCGGCCTCGACGGTGATGGCTGCTTGGGCCTCGTTGCCGCGGCCTTCGGGGGTGAGGGCGTGGGTCGCGATGTCGCCGTCGGGGCGTTGGGCCCAGCCGCCGCCGATGCGCCCGTTCCACCAGAGGGTAGGTCCGATGTTGCCGTAGGCGTCGAAGAGTTCGGGAACGAGGGCGGGGTCGAGGTACCAGTCGCGGTGACGCCACCCCATAGGGGTGGGGTCGAGCCCGGGAAGCAGGACGGCCGCGGGTTCGGTCCGGGTGGGCGGGTCCAGGTGCTCGGGCAGCGCGTGCCCGGGGCCGTGGGAGAGGTCGACGTCCGCGGCACCGGTGCGGGCGATCGCTTTTCGGGTGTCGGTGAGGGTCCAGCCGGTCCACCATTTGACGTCATCGGTGGTGGCGGGTCCGAAAGCCCGCAGGTAGTGGGCGGCGAGCTCGGCTCTGGCGTCCTCGGCGTCGAGATCGGGGTGGGGTTCGGCTGTGGTCCAGCGGAACTGGGAGGAGGCCCAGGTGCCCAGGGGGCGGCCGCGGCGGATGCGGCTCTCGGCGGCCATCACTCCGAGTACGCGGCTGGTGATGCGCGGCGTGGCCGCGTACGGCTTGCCCGGGGAGACGGAGATCTGGGTCCTCAGGGCGGGTACGGCGTCGGCGAGCTGGGCAGCGGTGCCCTCACCGAGGTCGGCGAGGGCCGCGAGCACGGCGTTCTCGGTGGTGGCCAGCCAGGCTTCGCCGTGGCCGTGCTGTTCGCCCAGGACCTTGAGGAGGTTCCTGCGTTCGCGGGCCGCGACGGCCCGGGCGGTGGAGGCGTCGACGACGGGTGCGAGGTCGCGGGGGACGACGAACATGGTGCGGCGCATGCACAGCATCCGTACCAGAGACCGATCCTCGTACAGGGCCTGCTCCAGGAGCGCCGGCGCCGGGTCTGCCGTGCGTGCGGCCACCGACAGGTAGACGGTGGCGGGGTCGGTGGCGTGCAGGGCGAGCAGCGCGGCGGCGACCTGCTCTGGTGTGCGTGCGCGGGACGCCGGTGTGAGGAGGTGGGCGGTGGTGACGCGGGCGCGCCGCTACTCGTCGGTGATCTTCGCTCGGACATTGGTCATGGCAAGGGCCGACGGCCATCGCGGCCGCCTGGTGCCGTCCTTTCGCTGGTGCGGACGGGAGAAGGGGCTGCGCCCCGGACCGGGGGCGGTCCGGGGCGGAGCCTCGTATCGGGGGATCAGGCGTCCGGTACCCGGTGATTGTCCATGGCGCACGTTGCTGGCACGGCACCTGGACCTCCGTGCGGCCGCGTGCAGCCACCGGCCGGCCTTCGACTTTCGGGGTCAGCCGGTGCGGCCGAAGTAGGCGGCGAGCCGGTCGGCTGCCGGGGCGTCGTCGGCGGCGGGCTTGGAGGGGCCGAACATGCCGGTCACGGCGCGGATCTCGTCGGGGAAGTTCCCGTACCAGCCGGCGACGGCGGCCTGGACGGCGTCGGGGTCGCCGGTACGGTCCTGGCCGGTGGCGGTGGCCAAGTCCCAGCTGTGCAGGACGGCCTCAAGCAGGTGCAGGTCCACGATCCGAGGACCCGTGCCGCCGCCGGGCAGCGGCATCTGCCGCTCCAGGGCGCCGTCGGCCTGCCAGGCGGCGAGCACTTCCTTGGCGCCGCGTGCGTAGCAGGTCGCCGGGCTGCTCGTCGCCGATCTGGTCGCGGGCGAAGAGGGAGAAGTCCGGGCCGCCGCCCTGGGCGAGGGTGACGTAGTAGGGGTTGCCGGCGACCAGGTGGTTGGCCAGGGACCGCACGTCAAAGTCCTCGCAGGGGGTGGGCTGGCCGTACTGGTCGGGCGTGACGTTGCCCAGCAGCCCGGTGGTGTGGTTGAGGGCCTTCTCCAGCAGCACGATCTCGGACACGGTTGCGCCTTTCTCGGGGGTGAGGAGCCTGCGGCCGCGTAGCCGCAGGGCTCGCCAGTCGGCTCCAGCACCCAGTCGAAGCCCGGGTAGCCGCACCAGCAACTTCAGAGTGCACGGGCTTGCGGACAGTTTCTGTCCGCAAAGGAGCGGGCGGGCCAACCAGAACGCTCCGGGCCGAGATCCAAGTACGGCGGCGCTGAGTCATAGCCGGCCGGTCAGCCCTGGCCCCAGTGCTCAAACAGGACTGGGAGGCGCTGGCCGGCCAGACCGTACTTCGCGGGTGGCTGATTCAGGTGGAGGTGTGGTGTGGCTGGTGGTGTGGCGAAGTCTTCCCGGTCCCCCCGGCAGCCAGCAGAGCCGCCACGCATTCCTCGGCGAGGTCCTCTGCGTGCGGCGGCAGCGGCTGCCCGGCGCGCAGATGGCGGCGGACCAGGGACAGCGGCAGGTCGATCAGGGCCAGGGTGATGCGCTCATGGTCCTGGGGGGCCGCCGCGCCGAGGGCTTTGGCGAGGGAGCCGAGGGAGCCGAACACGCGCTGGTTGCCCAGGTCCGCGCGCTCCTTGTGTTCCTCGGACCAGTCGGCGCGGCCGAACTCCTCGGCGCCGTAGAGGAGGAGCGAGGCCTCCTGTGGGTGGGCTCGGCTCCAGGAGACGACGTGCCGGGCGGCCGCGCGGGCGGCCCGGCGGGGGTCGGGGGCGCTGCCCAGCGCGGCAAAGTACCCCTCCTGGAAGCGCTCTACGGTACGCAGCCACACCTCGGCGAGCAGTGCCGTACGGCCGGGAAAGCGGTGGTACATGGACCCGCTCGGCGCGCCGATCGCCTGGGCGACGGCGGACATGGTCACGCCTGCCGGGCCGGCAGAGGCGGCCAGCCGGACGGCGGCGTCGAGGATCTGGTCGGTGTGGAAGCGGGGTGGTCTCGCCATGAATCAGAGAGTACCCTCCAGATTATTAGAGACTGCTCTCTAATAATCTGGAGGGGAGGACGCATGGGCGTCTACAACGTGCACGAGCGCCTGCTGGCCGCCAAGGGCAGTGAGGTGGGCGCGCTCATAGACAGTCTGTCCGGCGGCGTGGCGGACCGGCTCTGGCCGCACCCGAACTGGCCCGCGGTGGAGTTCGACCGTCCACTGGCGGTCGGCGCGACCGGCGGCCACGGCCCGGTCCGCTACACGGTCACGGCGTACGTGCCCGGGACCTGGGTCCGCTTCGCCTTCAGCGGGCCGCGCGGATTCCACGGCTTCCACGAGTTCGCGGTGCTGCCCGTCGATGAAGAACGCACCGTGCTGCGGCACACCCTCGCGATGAAGACCAGCGGCCTGGCGCGCCTGACCTGGCCCGTGGCCTATCGCCCGATGCACGACGCCTGCCTGGAGGACAGCCTGGACTGCGCCGAGCTCGCCTGCACGGGCACGGTGGCCCGCCCGGCCCGCTGGACTCCGTACGTACGCCTGCTCCGCGCGCTCGCACGCTAAGGGCTGTCCCGTCCCGTCCCGTAGCAAGTCTTCGGAATTCGGTCGAGATGCGCCAGCTGGTGGTCCTCGGGTGGTTCCGCACGCTCTCGTCGCCGGGCGAACCCTCCCACACGGTCCACGTGGGGTCGACGCAGAGGGGCGCTCGAGGCTGGGGCCTATGAGAGTTCCTTCCGCATCAGCATGCACATCGTTTCGTAGCGGCGCAACGATCCATCAGGGGCTTGTTGGTCCCACGAGTCCGGCTGACGGTCGTACGCGACATAGCCCAGTCGCTGGTACAGCGCACGCGCCCGGGGGTTGCCTTCTTCCACGGCCAGTTCGGCCTGCCGCAGACCACGCTCCCTGATCCGCAGTTCTGCGGCTTCGACAAGGAACGTGCCGATCCCGCACGACTGCAAGGCGGGGTGGACTGCCAGTTGCCACAAAGTACCGGCGCCCTCCTTGACCTGGTAGTCGACGCCGCCCTTCGCCACGGGGATGTCCGTTGCAGGGCAGACCGCGAGGTAGTCGACCTCACCGGTCCGGGCCCGTTCCAACTGCTTGGCAACGCCGGCCAAGTGGTGGTCAGAACCTGCCCACCCGCACGACGCCAGATCGGCATGCACCAGATCACGGGCTGACAGCTTCAGTACAACATCGATCATCTTCAGTACCTCCGGCCAGTCAGCATCCACGCCGATCACACGGGGCGCACAACCGTTTCCTCAGCCCGCGCTCCTGGCTCACCGCCACTCGAGCAACCAGACGAACTCTGCTGCCGAAAGCGAACGAAGCCGGCCGCTCGAGGCCACTGCGAATGGCGCCGGCAACTGAGATGCTCTCGCTGTGGCTGGTGTGATCACGGCGTCCCTGGTACCCACCCGCAACCACACCATCGCCGACGATCGAAGAACCATCCATCGGTACTCCACCAACCACCAGGTGGTCATCGACGCCGATACCCGGCTCGTCGTGGTGGTCGACCGGCCCCACCCCCGGGCAACCGCAACGACTGCAAGGCATGGGAGGAATCCGGCGCCAAAGCTGCCGACGGCGGCTGTCCCGACACCGGACTCCTCATGCCCCACCGCCGGCGCAAGGGCGAAGCTCTGCCCGACCGGAAGGAAGCCCGCAACACGTCCCACAAGTGGAACCCGAAACTCGACAGCACCCCACAGGCGGGTCTACGCAGTGGAGCGCCATTCCCCTTCGAGGCTGCTGAAGATCACGGAGTCTCGCCAGCCGTCGTGGAGCAGAGCCGTGTCGCGCAGACGTCCCTCGTGCGTCATACCGATCTTGGACAGCACTCGGGAGGAGCCGAGATTCCTCGGGTCACAGGTGGCATGGATGCGATGGAGCCCAGCTCGCCGAACCCGTGCGCGAGCAGCTGCCGACCCATTTCCATGCCGATGACCTGTCCCCATACCCGGGGATGCACGATGTAGGAGATCTCGCCCTGGCGCTGCTTGTGGCTGCGGACATGCAACTCACCCATGCCCACCACATCCCGCCCGACGCGGGCGATGCAGGGGAACCGGTGCTGTGGGGTGCCCGACCAGGCCTTGACCGCGGAGTCCACGAAGTCCTGCGTCTGGACCTGCGTGTTCGGCCCCCAGGACTGATAGCGGCACACCTCCGGGAGACACGCCCACGAGTGAACGGCCGGCCAGTCCCCCAAAACGATCTTGTCCAAGGCTACCGAGTGCTGACTCATAGGACGATCACGAAGGGGGCACCGCGCAGAGATGAAGATCAGGAGCCCATCACGCTTCACCGACGGCCAGGCGGGGCGGAAGGCCCAGCGCCGTCAGTTCTCGATTCCGGCACTCCTGGGGGTGTGAGATACGCGCCGGTCGGGCCGTGTCACGCGCATTCGCCTGCCGGCTCCAGACCGATGCCCGCGGCCGGGACCAAGTGCTACTTGAGGAAGTTCCGGAGGACAGCGACCATTTCCCGGCGTCGGCCAGCATCGAAGGCGCATCGGACGAGGTGAACATCGCCTCCTTGTCGGGGAAAGCGGGCAGCCGGTGCACCGGTGAGGGAACGGAAAGGCCGTTCAGTTTCCGTCGAGGTGCTCGTGGACGCACTGCGTGTACTGGTGGAAGCTGTCGGGCTGGTAGCACTCCTGCGTCGTGTTCGCATACCAGAGCATGAACACGGCGACCAGCCCGGACACCACGATCGCGAGGGACGACGTCACCACGGCGGTGACGGCCTTGCCCCGGCCCACACCTGTCCGCTTGGCCGCCATCAGCGCGGCGATGCCCAGGATCAGGCCCATCACGGCGAGCGGGCCGCCGACGAAGACGACCGAGGTGCACAGGCCGATGATGCCCAGTGTCATGGCGGCTGTGGCCAGCCCGTTCTTCGGTGCTGTCAGGCCCGGCGCCATTGCGTTCGGTGCCGTCTGAGTCCGTACGGCCTGGTCCTGCGCGGACACCGTGTGATTCAGCGTCGTCTCGATCTCCTGAGCGTTCATCAGCCCGTCCTTCCGTCCCGTCAACTGGTGAGACCACGATTCTGGTTTCGGGAACCCACGGACACATCGCGGGAAGGCGGGAGAGTTCGCTCCCCCGATCGGGGGAGGCCGCCGGTGAGCCGTCCGGTCATACTTGCCTGGCCATGTTCAGAGGAATCCGGCCGCTGCTGCGCGGCTCCACGTATTCGGGTGCGCTCTTCGCCTATTGCGGCGCGTTGGCGAGCCTTCCATTGCTGCCTTTCGCAGCCCTGCCGGCGGTGGCGTGGCCATCCGCTTCCTCGGGAGTGCAGTTCGCTCTGACCGTGCTGGTCTGGTCCGTACTGATCGGCGTGATCGGGCTGGCTCGTACCACGCGGCGGGTGCTGATCGCTTGCGCCCGGCGGATGCTGGTGGTGCCGTTGCCGGATCCCGTGGGCGAGCGTCGGCGTGCGCGGCCGCCCGGAGACGGGGCGGCTCCTTCCACGGCATCGGGCGCCGACCGCCTGCGGACCCCGCTCTGGCTGCTGTCGCATGTGGTGCTGGGGTGGGCGGGGGCGCAGCTGAGCATCCTGCTGTTCGTCGCGGGCCTGCTCCTTCCCGGTGGTTGGGCCGGCGCCGAGGTCGGGGTGAGTGTGAACGGCTGGTCGCTGCGGGCGGAGAGCGGCTGGCAGAGCTGGGCAGCGGCGCTCTGCTGCCTGCTGCTGGCGGCGGCTCTGTGCCTGGCGGTGACGCACGCCCTGCGGTGGCTGGCGCCCAGGCTGCTGGGTCCGTCGTCGGCCGAGCGGCTCGCGCTGGCGGCCGAGCGGGAGCGGGTACTGGCCGAACGCAACCGGCTGGCCCACGAGTTGCACGACTCGATCGGGCACACCCTGACGGCCGCCACGATCCAGGCAGCGGTGGCGGGCGAGGTGCTCTGCGTCGACCCGGCGGCGGCGCGGGCCGCCCTGCGCACCATCGAGGAGTCGACCCGGGCCGCCCTTGAAGACCTGGACTATGTGCTGGGCATGCTGCGCGAGGAGAAGGTGGGGAGGGCACCGGCCCGAACCCTGGCCGACCTGCCCGAGCTGCTCGACCGGCTGCGGCACGCGGGCGCGGTGGTGGAGCCGGAGCTGTCGGGCGACTGTGCGCAGGTGCAGGGGACGCTTTCCCGGGCGGCGTACCGGATCCTGCAGGAAGGCCTGACGAACGCGCTGCGACACGGAGCGGGCGGTCCGATCCGGGTCACGGTGGCGACCGCGCCGGACTCGTTGGAGCTCGGCGTGGTCAACCGGACCGGAGCCGGGAGCGGAAGGAGCCCGGGTCCCTTCCCGACGTCCGGGCACGGCCTGCCCGGCCTCTTGGAGCGCGTGCGGCTCCTGCACGGCGAAATCGAGGCCGGTCCGGACGGACCGGAGCACTGGCGGCTCGCGGTCCGGCTGCCGGTACGCTTGCCCGCATGATCGGCTCACAAGCGAGCGCAGCGGTCGCGACCGGCCCCGACGCGAGCCCAGCCGTCACCACTGACACCGCCGGCGCCTCCAGTTGCACCACCCTCCTGATCGCGGACGACGACGAGGTGACCCGCAGCGGTCTGCGCACGCTGCTCGCCATGCAGCCCGGGATCGCCGTCGTCGGGGAGGCCGCCGACGGCATCGAAGCGGTCGAGCGGGCGCGGCAGTTGCGGCCGGACGTGGTCTTGATGGACGTACGGATGCCGCGCCGCAACGGCATTGAGGCCACCCGGCAGCTCCTCGCCGGGTCGGCCGACCCGCCGAAAGTCGTGATGATCACCACCTTCGAGAACGACGACTACGTCACCGCCGCACTCAGCGCCGGGGCCAGCGGCTTCGTGCTCAAGCGGCTCCCCGTCGCCAAGATCGCGGAGGCGGTGCGGGTGGTCGCGGCGGGCGAGGCGATCCTCTTCCCGGCGGCCCTGCGCCAGATGGTCACCGCCCGCCCACTGGCATCCGTCCAGGCGCTGCCGCAGGCGGCGCTGACGGGCCGGGAGGAGGAGGTGCTGCGCCTGATGGCCACCGGCCGGTCCAACCCGGACATCGCGGAGTCGTGCAGGGTGAGCCTGGAGACGGTGAAGACGCACGTCGGGAACGTGCTGACCAAACTCGGCGCGCAGAACCGGACCCACGCGGTGGTGATCGCGTACGAAACCGGCCTGGTCGTGCCCGGGGTCACGGGCTGACGCAACATCAGCTGTCTGCCCCGGCCCGCCTGTGCCGCTGGACCAGCCTCCCGGGCGGTCCACGCCTGTGCCACCGCTCCCCCGGGGCGCGCCCGGCTATGAGAACCTGGGGAGTTACCCGCCCTCGCGGCGGGCTCACCTGCGGCGACTGAATTCGTTGAGACGAATCGGCGCGACTTGCTTCGTTGAGACAGGGCATCTGCCGCGGCACGTACCGATAGCCGCCCGCTGTCCTTCACGTGAGCGGCCGTCAGGCATTGGGCGGTATCGCGAGGATTGAAGGGACGGCCCCCTGAGCCGGGAGTGCTGCCACGATCGGATGGTCCCGTCCGATCGGACCGAGTTTCGCGCTGCTGCCGGGGGCGCCGAGGTCGGAGAAGAACTCGGCGTTCACGGTGTTGAAGTGCTGCCAATCCTGCGGGGTGTCGTCCTCGAAAAAAATCGCCTCGACCGGGCACACCGGCTCGCAGGCACCGCAGTCGATGCACTCGTCCGGCTGGATGTAGAGCATGCGCTCGCCCTCGTAGATGCAGTCGAGAGGGCACTCATCGATGCATGCCCTGTCCTTGACATCCACACAGGGCAAAGCGATCACAAACGTCATCGAACTGCCGTCCTCTCCAGGTGGTTCCTGCCTGCCGTTCCGACGCAGCCGACCGTATGGCCTCAAGTAGCCTTGAGGTCAACAGGAGGCATTTCATGACGAGCAACCGTTCCGGCGACGTCCGGGCCACCCCGGACGACTGGCTGAGCATCGGCGAGGTGAGCGCACGAACCGGGGCGGCCGTCTCCGCCCTGCGGTTCTACGAAGAGCTCGGCCTGATCGCGTCCGAACGTGACGATCGCAACCAGCGTCGTTACCCTCGGCACATGCTGCGCCGTGTCGCATTGATCTCGGTGGCCAAACGGATCGGCATCCCGTTGCAGGACCTTCGAGAGGCGTTCGCCGACGTGCCGCTCGACCGCCCACCGAGTCACCAGGAGTGGCAGCGCGCCTCGCGGAGCTGGAAGCGTCGACTGGAGGAGCGCCGACAGACCATCGAGCGGCTTGAGGCCGAGCTCACCGGGTGCATCGGCTGCGGATGTCTCTCGATGAAGGCGTGCGCTCTGCTGAACCCCGGAGACACGCTCGCTGAGGACGGTGTCGGCCCCCGACGGCTGTGAGACGGAGCATCGCAGTCCGGGCCAACCGCTGGGAGCCGTACTCAAGTGCCCGTCTCACAGCGGCCTTTCACGCCGTGAACGCCGCCACCTGCGGGAGTGGGAGCACGCCCCCCTTGACTTCCCCCGGTCGTGTACGGCATCGGCCAATGGCACTCTGCCGGAAGGGGCTCAGTGGCGAGGCGGCGCCCGGGCCCGGGCACGGACGCCAGTCGGGCCCTGGCATGGCCTCCGTCCGATGGGTCAGGCGGGCAGAGTCCACCGCTGGGCGGCCGTGCCGTTGCAGGTGCAGAGCTGGGACCTGTGCCGTTGGCGGTCTGGGCGCCGACCACGTCGAGGCATTTGCCGGCCGGGCCGACGAACGCACCGCTTGCGCCGCCGTTCCCGTCGTCCCAGGTGGTGACCCGGACGTGGTCGACGACGAGCCGGTTCGGGAAGACGATCGAGCCTTCGGGTCACCTGGCCAGTCGCCACCCACCGCGAGGTTGAGCACGATCCTGCCCGGTGAGTCTTTCGGCTGGCTGCGGGGAACGGGGGCATTGGTTCTCCTCGCCGGCACCGCTCTCGCCGTCTCCCGGGGAAAGTCGGCCGCCGCGGGGCAGCTGCCGCCGCGGGGCCGACTGCCGACCAGGGACCCGGTCTTCCGAGCCAGGAGACGAGGTCCGTGACGGCGGGGGGGCTGGTGGTCGTAATCGTCCGAGATTGCGCCGACTTGGGTCTTGGCTTGCGAAAAGCACACGCGAATTGCTTTGTGTGCGAGAGCGCCGGGATGTTTGATCGCTTGGACGGGCGAGATCCGTAGCCCCGACGAACGGCCGTTCCGGGTGATGGCCCGGGACGCATCCAGGAGGAAACTTGACTACGACTGCTGAGCCCCGCCGGCGCACGGGCTTAGGTCCCGACGGCATCCGTCACGTCCACACGCTCGGCCCGCACGGGACGAACCTCGAAGCCGCCGCCCATGAATGGCTGCGGCGCCGGGGAACCGCCGGCACGGTCGAACTCCACGCGTCACTCGAGGACGCCCTCGAGGCGGTCCCGCACGACGGGGAGCACGCGCTCGTGGCCTGCGCCGTCTATCCGGCGCTCCATACCTTGACCTTCGGGAACCTGCACCGGCTGCACATGGTTGACAGCTTCATCATGCCGACGCACAACATGGTCCTGGCCAGCATGGGGGCGGATGCTCCCGGCACCGTCTCCACGCATCCTGCCCCGATCGGACTGGTCCCGCGGGAAGCCGAGCCCCGCTTGGTGCTGAGCAATTCCCAGGCCGCCATCGACTGCGCGGCCGACCTGAGCGAAGGCTGCATCACCACCCTCGTCGCCGCCGAGCGGCACGGGATGCGCATTCTTCGCGATTTCGGGCCGGTGCCCATGGTCTTCACCATCCACCAGGTACTTGCCGCGGACGGCCGGCCGGACGGCGCGGGAGCAGCGCTGTGACCTCCACCGCCACCGCCCCGCTCAGCGCAGCATTGCGCGCCGAGGCGAGGGAACTCGCCGGATCCCTCATACCCAAGGTCAATCACTTCCGCCTCCGGCAGGCCGACAACGGTACGGTGACGGCACCGCGGACCGCCGATGGGGAACTGCTCGCCGAGATCCGGGACGAGGCCACCGCCTGGTACGTCCGCAACGGACAGCCCGGTCAGGCCGCCGCGCTGGCGGCGGACGTGGACGGCTGGCTCTGCGAAGGTCTGGACAGCGCGCCGGACTTCGCCCGCTCCCGGGACGCGCTCACACCACCGGCCGACGGCGGGCACGTGTTCTTCCTGGCTCCCGCGCAGACCACCAACAGCGTGCCGCCCGTCGGCAAACGGCTCGACTGCTTCCTCGCACTGCGCAAGGAACCCGATGCCCTCCCGCAACTGGCCACGTCCTTCCCCCACCCCAAGAACAACTGCCAGTCCCTGGTGCTCGTCGCGGGGAGCCACGGGTTCGCACACGGCAACTGCCTCGTGTTCTTTCCCGAGAACGTGGCCGCGCGCGACAAGGTGGAAGACCAGCCGTACGCGATGTTCTTCTACAACAAGATGCGCAAGATCCACGAGACCTACGCCCTGCCGGGAGCCGAGGCGGTACTCACGGCGGGTTCCGTACCGAGGGCCTCGTCCGGCTTGGCGCCGGAGGTCTGCTACGAGGCCCGTGCGATCTGGGGATACCTGCACGACTCCATGCACTACCAGGGGCGCTGGCCGTTCGACCAGCACATCACGTTGAAGATGAACTGGTTCGTCGGCCTCTTGGAGGAGACCAAGGTCGACGCCAAGACCGTCCTCGCCTGCGCGGACGGCGGAGTCCCCTTCGCGCGGGAACAGATCGCCATGATCTTGCTGGAGCGCGTCTTCCGCTACCCGCAGGCCGACGACGCGACCCGCAATTTCGATTCGGGCACCGGTGTCTTCCTCTACTCCTGGCTGCGCCGCCACCATGCGCTGACCGAATCGCCGGAGGCCGACGGCCTGCTCCAGCTGGACTGGGACAAGACCCTCGACGCCTTGCGCGCGTACGTCGCTGCCGTGGAGCAGCTTGAGGACCGGGTCCGCACGGACGACGAGTACCGTGCCGCGGCCAAGGAACTCGTGCGCGCGTACCTGCCCCCCGGCGAAGCGAAGCAGCGATTCGGCTTCACCGAGGATCAGAGCGTCCTCCTGAGGGCCAAGCGGACGCTGGCCGGCCTGCCCGCGCTGCGGTTCGCGGGCGCGGAATGGTGAGCCCGCCTCATGACGGTGAGAGTCGTTGGAGCGCCCGCCTCGGCACCCCGGCCCTGTCCTGCCTCATGGTGCTGCTCCTGGCCGCGGGATGGGTGGTCTCCGGCAAGCTGGTCAGCGACACCCCGCCCCTGGCCGTCGCGGCCGGCCGCACCGCGGCGAGCTTCCTCGTCATCGGCGCGATCGCCGCGCTGCGGCCGCGGACGTGGACGGCGATACGGCTCACCGGCGGCCGGCACCGGGCCGTCGTGCTGCTGGCGTTCCTGGGCTTCTTCGCGTACTACACGGGAACGCTGCTCGGCGTCGACCGGATCGGCGCCTCCCGGGTCGGCCTCGTGGTGTCCCTCCTGCCCTGCATCACCTTCGTCATCGGCATCGTCGCCTTCCGCGAACAGGCAGGCGTCCGCCGGGTCCTGGGCACCGTGCTCGCCGTGGCGGCGGCCCTGGGCTATGCGCTGGACGCCGGCCCGGCGAGTACCGGCGGCGGAGGCGGACTCCTCGTGTCCGGGGTCGCCCTCGCCCTGGCCGGGACGTTCGCGTACGCCCTGTACGGCTACGTCTACCGCAAGCACATGGCCGACGTCCCGCCGCTCGCCGGCCTTCCGGCGGTCACCGGCGCGGCCACGGTCATGCTCGGCCTGACCGCATCCGTATCCGTGCCGCTCGGCACCATCAGCGCGGCCCAGTGGGCGGGAGTCGCGGTGCTCGGTGCGCTGCTCACCGCCCCCGTCTTCGTCATCTCCCATGAACTGATCCTGCGCAAGGGCCCCTTGTTCACCTCGTCCGTCGCACTGGTGGTGCCGTTCCTGGTGCGCCTCGGAGAGTGGGCACGAGGCGCGGCGGACGCCCCCGGACTCGTCTCCCTCCTCTTCCTCGCACTGTGCTCGGCGGGGGTGTGGATGACGGTCGCACCGGTCCGCGTGCCGGCCGCGGAGCACGACCAGCCCCCGATCCCGACCAAGCCCGAAAGAAGTACGCCGTGACGAAACTGCACCCCTCACGCCCCGTCATCGTCTTGGTCTACCAGCGACTTTCGCTGCCCTGGATCTTCGAAGGCGCGCACCGGGCCGGCATCGACATCGTGCTGGTCCCGCGCCCCGACGAGTCCGTGTCCCCGGACCGGCTGCCTCCCGCCGTGGTGGAGGTCCTCCCCCTGGACGTGGAGGGCGATCCGGCCAAGGCACTGGGCATCCTGCGGGAACGTCACGAGAACGCCCCGTTCGACGGCATCACGACGCTGTACGACCCCGCGGTGCCCTTCGTCGCTGACGCGGCCGAAGCACTCGGCCTTCCGGGGCTCGGCAGCGAGACGGCCAGGGCCGTGCAGGACAAACGGATCATGCGTCGCCGGCTGGCCGAAGCGGGGCTGAACGTACCGGACTTCGTCGTCCTCGACGACCCGGGCCAGTGGGCCGACGCCGCCCGTCTCACGTTTCCGGTGGTGGTCAAGCCGGCCAACGGCTTCTCCAGCCTCGGCGTGACCAAGGCCGATGGCCCGCAGCAGCTCCGTGCCGTCGTCGAAGAGGTCTGGCAGATCTGCCGGGACAACCTGAGCCACGTCGCGGGTCTGGTCGTGGAGGAGTACCTGGACGGCCCGGAATTCGCCGTGGAGTCCCTCGCCCACCGCGGCGAGGTGCAGGTGCTGTCCATCGGCTACAAGGGCCAGCCGGTCGGCCCGCACTTCGAAGAGGGCATCTACCAGGCACCGGCTCCGCTCCCGCCCCACGTGCAGGAAGACCTGGTGCGCGAGGTCGTCGCCGCCCACGGCGCCCTCGGGGTCACCGACGGCCCGACCCACACCGAACTGCGGCTGCGCGACGGCGGACGTCCCTACCTGCTGGAACTCGGCGCCCGGGTCGGCGGCTCCGGCGTTTCCCACTACATCGCCGCACACGTCACCGGAGCCGACCTGGCGGCGGACTCACTACGCATTGCCGCGGGACTCGACCCCTGCCCCCTGCCCGGACCGCCGGCGCAACCCGCCCGGGCGACCGGGGCCGCGGCCAACTACATCGTGCCCTGCGGCGGCTCCGGACGGATCACGGCCATCCACGGCCTCGACGAACTGGCCGAGGACCCCCGGGTGGACCACGTTCTCCAGATGCTGCACCCGGGTGACGTCGTACGGCCCTATCCGGAGTTCACCGGCTATCCGGCGTTCATCCTCTCGCACCACCCGTGCGCCGAGGACGCCGAGGAGTTCCACCGCACCATCGAGCAGACCGTCCGTATCGACTACGCACCCGTGGAGGGACAGCAGTGACCGCTGCGGCGCTCGACGACCGCGACGGACACATCTGGCTCGACGGCCGCTTCGTACCCTGGCGGGACGCCCGCCTGCACGTACTGACCCACGGACTCCACTACGGCGGTGGGGTATTCGAGGGGGAACGGGTCTACGACGGCCACGTCTTCAAGCTGACCGAGCACTCGCAGAGGCTTCACGAGTCAGCGCTCGAGCTGGGCTTCCGCATCCCCTTCTCCGTCACCGAGCTGGAGGAGGCGACGCTCGAACTCGTCGACAGACAAGGCATCCGCGACGGCTACGTCCGGCCGGTGGCATGGCGCGGCAGCGAGCAGATCAGCGTGTCCGGCGCCGGCGTCTCCGTCCACGTGGCGATCGCCACGTGGGAGTGGCCGCACGTCTTCTCCGCCGATGCCAAGAACGCCGGCATCCGTTTGGGCACCTCCCGCTGGCGGCGCCCCCATCCGGACACCGCGCCCGTCCGGGCCAAAGCGGCGTCCTTGTACAACATCTGCACCATGGCACGGGACGCTGCCGACGCCGCCGGCTTCGACGACGCGCTGCTCCTCGATTACCGCGGCCACGTCGCCGAGGCCACGGGAGCCAACATCTTCTTCGTCGACGGTGATGAGCTGCACACCCCCGTCGCGGACTGCTTCCTCGCGGGCATCACCCGGGCGACCGTGCTCGGGTTGGCGTGTGAGCTCGGGATCCGCGTGGTGCAACGGCATATCCGCCCCGAGGAACTCGGCGGTTTCGACGAGTGTTTCCTCACGGGCACCGCCTACGAGGTTCAGCCCGTCCGCGCCATCGACTCGAACGAGTTCACGGTGGGCAGGACGACGACCGCTCTGGCGGAGGCGTACACCAGGCTGGTCCACGCGCCGAGCCGGACCACAGCCTTGCGCTGAGCGGCCCCGAGAGGCCCCCGGCGGTCCGCGCCGGGGGCCGCGGCACGATGAACTCACAACCCGGTCTGGCCGACCGGCCGACAGGGACAAAGGGGGAGAGCGGGGGTGCCGGGTCGAGGTGGCCCGCGGGTAGCGTGGCAGCAGCCGAGACGAGGTGGGGAACATGACCCGACGCAAGAGCGCGGCCGAGGTGTTCGATGCGCTGGGTGAACGGTACGAGGACCTGTTCGGGACCGTGCCCGATCAGTTGGAGGCCTTGGACTGGCTCGTGGGGCGGCTGCCCGCCGGGGCCCGGGTGCTGGACGTGGGCAGCGGCACCGGCAGGCCCACGGCGGAGGTGCTCGTCCGTGCCGGGCACGCCGTGACCGGGATCGACGTTTCGGCGGCCATGGTCGAGACGGCCCGTGCCCGGATTCCGGGGGCGCGTTTCGAGCAGGCCGACGTACGCACGTACGTGCCCCAGGCGGTCGGCTTCGACGCCGTGTGCTCCTTCTTCCCGCTCCTGGTCATGGACCAGCCGGACATCGCGGCGGCCCTCGACCGGATGGCGTCCTGGGTCGCGCCGGGCGGGTACCTCGTGCTGGCCACGGTCCCGGGAGACATCCGGGAGCTGGACATCGAGTGGATGGGCCATCCGGTGACCGTCAGCAGCCTGTCCGCGGACCAGCACCTGCGGCAGCTGACGGCGGCCGGCCTGGAGGTGCTCCACCATCACACCTCGTCCTTCGTACCCGCAGACCCCCTCGCGGGGCCCGAGGAGCACTTCTTCTGCTACGCGACACGACGCGCCTGACCTGAGGGACGGCTCGAGGGCGGTCAGGAACCGCCCGGCCCCTGCCGGCCGGGGTCGTCGTGGTCGGTGACGGTGGGGTAGGAGACCCCCGCGTAGACCTGGTTGCTTCGGGAGCGGCCGGATCCTGGGGCCGCGGGCTGTCGAGCCTGCGTTTCTGGGAGGCGGGGTCGACGACCTCGCCCGTAGCGAGCGCCTTGATCCAGGCGGCCATGTCGTCCGCCGTCGAGAGGGCGCCGCCCGCGGCGGTGGCGTAGGAGGGGTTCTGGTGGGTGTAGTCCAGCGGCTTCAGCTTCCCCGAGCGGGCCGCGGCCCGTACGTCGGCGGGGTACGGCTCGTCGGTCACGGCGTGCGCGGAACCTCCGGACATGTAGCCGTGCGCGTACGGCGCGGGCAGGGAGGTGTCACGGGTACCCGGGAGCGAGGTGCCGGATAGGCCGAGCGGGGTGAACAGCCCGTCCCTGAACTGCTGGGCGAGCGGGCGGCCGCCGGAACTCGGGCGCGTCGGTGTAGTCGTACAGCCCGCTGCGCATCTCCAGCAGCTCGGCGAGGGTGATCCTCGCGCCGTTGGGCACACCCGGCACGTAGTCGGACACCGGGTCGGTGAGGCGGACCTTGCCGTCCTGGACGAGGAGTTGGATCAGCGCCGAGGTCATGGTCTTGGAGCAGCTGTGTTGCACGGCGTCTTGAGGTGTCAGATCCGGTGGGCGCCGTTCCGGTACCCGTGGGTACGGGTACCGGGGGCGCCCCCGCTAAGCAATCGATACGAAACGGATCGTTGCGTCATCAGTGTGCGGCTGGACCGGGACGCTGTCAACACGAGACGTAGCGTTGCACTCGGATAGAGTCGGTCCGTGCCCCCCGCGATCCGCAGCGAACAGTCCCGTCAGGCCATCATCGAGGCCGCTGTCGGCCTCTGCGCCGAGCGGGGTTTCGCCTCGATCACGATCGAGGGGATCGCGGCCCGAGCGGGTGTCGGCAAGACGACCATCTACCGGTGGTGGCCGTCCAAAGCCGCCATCCTCATCGAGGGTGTCGAGAATGCTCGGGATGCCGCCGCCGGCTTTCCCGATACCGGTGACATCCGTGCGGATCTGGTCGCTCAAACCTCAAGCGTCATGCAACTGTTCAATACGGCGTTCGGCACGATCTGGCGCGGGCTGATCGGCGCCGCACAATCCGATGAGGACGCGGCGGAGGGGGTCACCCGCATCCTGCGGGTCTCCATCGACGCGTGTGTCGCCCGCCTCGCCAAAGCCCGCGACTCCGGGCAGATCCGCGCCGACCTCGACCTCGAAATGGCGGTCGAACTCCTCTACGGGCCGATCTACCACACCTGGCTCCTGCGCACCCGCCCCCTGCCGGAGGCGTACATGGAGACGGTCATCGCCACGCTCCTGCCCGCGCTGGTGCCACCGCCTGACAAGCCCGCCCCGTAGACCCGGCGGTCAGCGCTCCCCGGTAGCGGCGACGTCTTACCCCACACCCTCTCCCCCGCCCGGGCCGTCGGGGAACCGGGGAGCCGGACGCGGCCCGGCGGCCGGCGTTGGCCGGTCGTGTCCCGCGCTTGCCCCGAAATCGCCTGCCCTGCCAACACCCCTTCTGTGTAATGTCACATGGCATGATGATCTTCCGCCGCACGGCCCTCATCGCCGCCCTGCCCGGCGTCACCGCGGTCCTGCCTCCCGCGCGCGGGCACGCCGCCCTCCTTCTCCCCCGACGACGTCCGGGCCGCCGGCGGCCCGGACGTCGTCGGGGGAGAAGGAGGGCTTGCCCTGGGTGCCGCCGGTGTCGGTGCCGCCGAAGACCCAGGCGTCCACGTCGCCGGCCTTCGGGGTGCGCGACATGGCGCCGAGCGAGCTGTAGGTCCAGTTCTTCTGCCCCGGGGAGGCGATCCAGTACGACCAGTAGGCGGTGGCCTGCGGCGTGAGGACGCACTCCTCCTTGTCCGGAGTGGGGTACTGCGTACCGGAGTTGAAGGAGGCGTTGCCTATCCGGCAGATGAACCCGTCGCCGTCGTGGACGGTGCCCTCGGTCGTGAAGCGGCCGGTGCGCAGCAGCTCGAACCCGGTGGTCGGGGTGGTGTCACAGCCGCGCTCGACCTTGCCGCCGAAAGGGCCGAAGTCCACCGCCACGATGGCGCCCGTGGTGGCCGTGCACTGCTCGATCGGATCGGCGTTCGCGGAGGACGGAACCGTGAGGAAGGCCACTCCCGCACCGAGCGTCAGGAGGGACGCGGTCACGAGGGAGAGGAACCGCCGCCTCGTCCCCGACTGCCGTTTCGCCTGCTGTTCGGTCCCCACCGCGGCCCTCGTCTCTGCCGGGCGGCTGCGTGCGTGGCGAACTGCCCCCGCACGGCTTCCTGCGCCGTGGGGAGGCTGCGACGACCACACCGCAATCCGCGACGGCGCTCTTCGTACTGTGGCCCGGCTCCAGGCATTCCGGCTCACCCGGAACGAGCCCGGGCCTACGGTTGCGGGTCAGCGCCGGAATTCGACCGGCTTCCCCTGGTGCTGAGCAGTTATCAGCCGGAGTGCAACACGGATCTCGCCGACGCGTCAAGGTGGCACGAACCTCAGCCGGCCCGTCCCGGACGCCCGCCGCGCGCCCCGGTTCCCGGCGGCTGGCGGTCCCTTGATCACTCGGGTAGCGTCCAGGGCTGCCACATGGGGGAATCCGGTGAGATGCCGGAGCTGACGCGCAGCGGTGTGGGACGGCGGGGGCCGTCTCCGAGCCCGAATGCCCAAACGGCGATGCACTACAGGAAGCCGTACCACGCGTTCCGGACGGCGGCTCTCCGACCGGGCCCTTGCCGTGCCCCGCCGTGCCCTGCGGTGGTCACGTGCGGCCTGCGCGGGAGGAGCCGGCGTCCGCCGATTCCAGGAGCAGGCCATGTCCCGTCCCCGCACCTCCCGCCGCCTCGCGCTCGCGGTGCCCGCCACACTCGGCGCCTTCGCCCTCACGGTGCTGCCCGCCTCCGCGACCTCGTCGCCGGCGCAGCTGGCCACGTCCAAGACGAACGGTGTCGCCCACCTCAAGTCGCTTCAGGCGGCCGATGGTTCGTACGCCGGCTCCGGCCTGTCCAACGAGTGGGCGTTCAGCGCCCTCGCCGCCTCCGGCACCGCCGTCGTCGACGTCTACCCCGGCGGCGACACCACGAAGAACGCCCGCACGGTCTACCGCAACCTCCTCTCCACGGCGGGCTGGCCGCAGGCCTCCCCGGTGGTCACCGACTACGAGCGCGGCACCCTGAACGCGTACGCCGCGGGCATCGACCCGGCCCGCGTCTCGGCCTCGCGCAACCTCGTGGCGAACGTCTACTCCTACTGGCAGACGGCCGAGGCGGGCTACTTCGGCCCGTCGGGAAACTTCAACGGCACCGTCTTCGCGGCCCTTTCGCTGCGCGGGGCCAAGACCCAGGGCGGCGCGCAGCGCATCCCGCAGGCGCTGACCGACTCGATGGTCACCCGCATCCGCGCCAACCAGCACGTGGACGGCGGCTGGACCTTCCAGAAGGCGGAGGGCAACCCGACGGTCCTCAACTCCGCGAGCGACGTCGACATGACGGGCGCGGCCATGGCCGCCCTCTGCGTCTCCGGGGTCCCCAACACCGACGCGGACGTCGTCCAGGCGAAGAACTTCCTCAAGGGCACGCTCGTCTCGGGCACGGGCGCCTTCAACTCCCTCTACGGGGTCAACACCAGCTCGAACGGCTGGGGCGTCGCCGGCCTGAACGCCTGCGGATTCAACCCGCAGACCGGTGACTTCCTCACCGGCAGCGGCAAGACCCCGATCGACTTCCTGATCGCCAACCAGTACAACCCGGCCGGCGGCTTCAAGTACAAGCCCTCGGACGCCGTCCCGTCGGCCTACGCCTCCATCGACGCCCTGCGCGCCGTGGCCGGCGGCGGCTTCACGGCGGCCCCGCCCGTCCCGGTCACCCCCGGCGCCCCGCAGTGGGTCGCGCAGTCCGCCTTCACCGCCGGCACGGCCACCAAGCTGGCGCTGACCGTCGACGACGGCGCGGGCGGCCTCAAGGTCTGCTCGGTCGCCTTCACCCCGACCGCCGCGACCACCACCCTCGGCGACGTCCTCGCCGCCGCGACCGGCGCCGCCACCCCGTCCGGCTGCGTCACGAGCGTGACCCCGTCCTCGGGCACCGGGACGATCACCCACGTCAACGGCAAGGCCAACAACGGCGCGAACACCTGGAAGGTCAGCGTCGACGGCTCCGCCTCCGCCGGCGCGCTGCGCGAGAAGGTCATCAACGTGGGCGACACCATCGCCCTGCGCTGGGGCGCCTGATCCGCGGCCGGGTGCGGCCCCGCGGACGGGGCCGCACCCGGCACCGGCGCTCAGCCGTGGGTGAAGTGCGGCGGGCGCTTGTCCGCGAACGCCCGGGCAGGGTGAACCCCCGTCCGTCGACGACGAGTTCGGCGCCCTCGGTGGCTCCGATGCCGACGTAGCGCTCCCCCCGGTCGAGCGCGTCACGGCTGACCAGCGGCCCGAAGTCGGCCTCCGGATCGTCGGAGCGGCCGACGCGCAGGGGTACGGACGGACGGACCCGGTCGGGTGTGCCGCTGGGAGGGATCGTGAGAACTACGAGCGCGCGGACAGGTGGTGCGCGCGCTCCGCCGGATCACCAGGGTCGTGGGTACAAACCGGTGCCGTGCGTGTCTGCTCCATCCTCGTGGACAACACGGAACGTTCCGCGGCCGGTATCCCGACTCCCGGATCCCCGCGTGCCGCCCGCCTTCCCGGCAGACCTCGTCAGCGGCGTGTGGATGGCAGCACACTCCCCGGTCACAGTGGCGGGACCGTGCCGGATTCACACCGGCTTCCCTGTACCGCGGACCTTTGCCCACGAACATGTAGTTGGACGTCCTAGTAAATCCAGACCCCCTGCCGCGCCCCGGTCAGCGCTCACCGCTCCGCGACGGGATACGGGACGAAGGTGCTGCTGTTCTCGTCGATGGCCAGGGGTCGGCCCAGCGGCGGCACCGCGCGCTGCGGGCAGTCCAGGCGTTCGCAGAGCCGGCACCCCATGCCGATCGGGGTGGCGGCCGCCGTGTTGTCCAGATCGAGCCCGTCCGCGTACACGAGCCGGGAGGCGTGCCGGATCTCGCAGCCGAGGCCGATGGCGAAGGTCTTGCCCGGCTCGCCCCAGCCGCCCCGGTGCCGGGTGACGGCGCGGGCGGTCCACAGGTGGCGCTGACCGTCGGGCATGGCGGCGACCTGGACGTGGATGCGGCCGGGAGCGGCGAAGGACTCGTACACGTTCCACAGCGGGCAGGTGCCGCCCGCGCGGGAGAAGTGGAATCCGGTGGCGGACTGCCGCTTGGACATGTTCCCGGCCCGGTCCACACGGACGAAGGAGAACGGAACCCCGCGCAACCTGGGGCGTTGCAGGGTGCTGAGCCGGTGGCAGACCGTCTCGTACCCGAGGCCGAAGTGGTCGGTCAGCCGCTCGATGTCGTAGCGGAACTCCTCGGCGGCCGTGTGGAAGGCGCGGTACGGCAGGACCAGCGCGGCCGCGAAGTAGTTGGCGATGCCGATCCGGGCCAGGGGGTGCGCCTCGGACCCGGCCGGGAAGTCCTCCGCGGCCAGCCGGTCCAGCTCGTCCCCGTACTCCAGGAGGGCGAGCTGGGTGGCCATGCGGAAGGCCTGCTGCCCGGGGCGGAGCCGGTTCGACAGGTGCAGGACGCGGGAGCCGGCGTCGTAGTGGTGCAGCCGGTCGCAGTCCGCGGCGGTCCTGACCCCGTGCCGGTCCGCGAGGCGGCGGGTCAGGGCGCGGATGACGTCCCCGGGGCGGATGCCGATCTCGCGGGCCAGCTCCTCGGCCGCGAGATCGGTGTCGTGGAGGTAGTTCTGCCGGCGGTAGAAGAACTCGCGGATCTCCTCGTGGGGTGAACGCGGGGCCTGCGCCGGGCCGCCCCGGCCTTCGGCCGCGTCGGCGAGCCGCTCCGACAGGAGCTGGCCGCGCCGGCCCAGGTCCAGCAGGACCGCGGCGACCGCCGGCATCCGGGTGGCCAGTTCGGCCAGGTCGGAGGCGGAGACGCGGGCCTCGGCGACCTCGGTCGCCAGGGCCTCGCGCAGGTCCGCGACCATGCGGCTGGTGTCGCGCTCCGAGAAGAAGCCCGGATCGACCCCGAAGGCCTCGGTGAGCCGCAGCAGCACCGGGACGGTCAGCGGCCGGGAGTCGTGTTCCATCTGGTTCAGATAGCTGGGCGAGATGCCCAGCACCCTGGCCAGGTCGGCCTGCGTCATCCGCCGCTCCTCGCGCAGCCGCCGCAGCCGCACCCCCGCGTACGTCTTGCTCACCGGACTCCTCCACCGTCGGACGGGCCCGGTCAGCATACGAGGACCGCACGTGCCACGAGCCTTCGCAAACTTGGCAATTTCAGCCTCGAAGATTCGCACATCTTGGCAGACGTACCCGCTTGTTGGCACCCAGTGCCAATGCCAGAGTCTGTTCTGCGGCCAGCCGGAACCGGTGGCCGGAACGGACTCCGGACCACCGATTCATGCCCTGATTGCGGTGATCCGGTCAGCCCGCTCCCGGTAGATCGGCAGCATTGCTCAGCTCCGGCCCATGGGCGGGTCCGGTGGCCGCACCCTCTTATCCAGGCACAGAGTGCCAATGCGTGGATGCCTGTCGGGGCATCGGCGACGGCATTGGCAAGACAAGCGACGACGGAAACGGTGACGGTCATGGCAGAGGCGAACACGGCGGCGGCCAAGCAGCTCGAACAGCGCTGGGCGGACGACCCGCGCTGGGCGGGCATCGAGCGCACCCACTCGGCCGAGGACGTGGTCCGGCTCTCGGGCAGCGTCCGCGAGGAGCACACCCTGGCCCGGCGCGGCGCCGAGCGGCTGTGGCGGCAGCTGCACGAGCAGGACTACATCCACGCGCTGGGCGCGCTGACCGGCGGCCAGGCGGTCCAGCAGGTGCGGGCCGGCCTCCAGGCGATCTACCTCTCGGGCTGGCAGGTCGCGGCCGACGCGAACCAGGCCGGGCACACCTACCCGGACCAGAGCCTCTACCCGGTCAACTCGGTTCCCCAGGTGGTCCGTCGGATCAACAACGCGCTGCTGCGCGCCGACCAGATCGCCACCGCCGAGGGCGGCCACGACCGCACGGACTGGCTGGCGCCCATCGTCGCCGACGCCGAGGCCGGCTTCGGTGGGCCGCTGAACGCCTTCGAGCTGACCAAGGCCATGATCGCGGCGGGCGCGGCCGGCATCCACTACGAGGACCAGCTCGCCTCCGAGAAGAAGTGCGGCCACCTCGGCGGCAAGGTCCTCGTCCCGACGGCCCAGCACGTCCGCACGCTCAACGCGGCCCGGCTGGCCGCCGACATCGCCGATGTCCCCACCTTGATCATCGCCCGCACGGACGCCCTCGCGGCGAACCTGCTCACCAGCGATGTCGACGAGCGCGACGCACGGTTCACCACGGGGGAGCGCACGGCCGAGGGCTTCTACCGGGTGGAGCCGGGGATGGCCCCGGTGATCGCCCGCGGGCTCGCCTACGCCCCGTACGCCGACCTGATCTGGGTGGAGACCGGAACCCCGGACCTGGCACAGGCCCGCGAGTTCGCCGAGGCGATCCACGCGCGGTACCCCGACCAGATGCTCGCCTACAACTGCTCGCCCTCCTTCAACTGGAAGGCGGCCCTGGACGACGACCAGATCGCCAAGTTCCAGCGCGAGCTGGGGGCCATGGGCTACCGCTTCCAGTTCATCACGCTGGCCGGCTTCCACTCCCTCAACCACGGCATGTTCGACCTCGCCCGAGGCTACGCCGAGCACGGCATGACCGCGTACGTGGACCTTCAGGAGCGCGAATTCGCCGCCCAGGCCCAGGGGTTCACCGCGGTCAGGCACCAGCGCGAGGTCGGTACCGGCTACTTCGACCTGGTCTCCACCGCCGTCAACCCGGCCTCCTCCACCACCGCGCTCTCCGGCTCCACCGAGGAAGAGCAGTTCCACTAGGCCCGTTCGGGCCCGGCGCCGGTCCGAACCCGGCACCGGTCCGAACCGGCGCCGCGCGCCCGCCGTCCGACGGTGCCCCGGGCCCCTGCCGGCCCCGTGCGCCGACCGCCCCACGCCCGACGCCCCACGCCCGACGCCCCCGCCGAGGAGCAGAACCGCATGTCACTCAAGCCACTGACCAGCAGCGTCAAGGTCCTCGGCGCGCCGGGTGAGCGCCACGAGGAGATCCTGAGCCCCGAGGCCCTGGAGTTCATCGGACGGCTCGACGCCGCCTTCGCGGACCGCCGCCGGGAGATCCTCAAGGAGCGCCGCCGCCGCTCCGCCCACCTGGTCTCCGGATCGCCCCTGGACTTCCCCCGCACCACCGCCGCCGTCCGCGCCGACCCCGACTGGCGGGTGGCCCCGCCCGCACCGGGACTGGCCGACCGGCGGGTCGAGATCACCGGCCCGCCGGAGCGCCGGATGGCGGTCAACGCCCTGAACTCGGGGGCGAAGGTCTGGATGGCCGACTTCGAGGACGCCACCGCCCCGACCTGGGAGAACGTCATCGGCGGCCAGCTCAACCTGCTCGACGCCATCGAACGCCGCATCGACTTCACCACCCCCGAGGGCAAGGAGTACCGGCTCGGCGCGGACCTCGCGACCATCATGGTCCGCCCGCGCGGCTGGCACCTGACCGAGGAGCACCTGGAGATCGACGGCCGGCCCGTGTCCGCCTCGCTCGTGGACTTCGGCCTGTACTTCTTCCACTGCGCCCGGCGCCAGATCGACGCCGGGCACGGCCCGTACTTCTACCTCCCCAAACTGGAGAACCGGTACGAGGCCCGGCTGTGGAACGACATCTTCCTCTTCGCCCAGGACCTGCTGGACATCCCGCGGGGCACGGTCCGCGCGACCGTCCTCATCGAGACGATCACCGCCGCGTTCGAGATGGAGGAGATCCTCCACGAGCTGCGCGAACACAGCGCCGGACTGAACGCGGGCCGCTGGGACTACCTCTTCAGCCTGATCAAGACCTTCGGCCACCGCACCGACTTCCAGCTTCCCGACCGGGCCAAGGTCACCATGACCGCCCCGTTCATGCGGGCGTACACCGAACTCCTCGTCCGCACCTGCCACAAGCGGGGCGCCCACGCCATCGGCGGCATGGCGGCCCACGTCCCGAGCCGGGACGCGGGGGCCAACGCCGCCGCCCTGGCCAAGGTCCGCCTCGACAAGGAGCGCGAGGCCGAGGACGGCTTCGACGGCTCCTGGGTCGCCCATCCCGGGCTCGTCCCCGCCTGCCGCGAGACCTTCGACGGAGTCCTCGGGGACCGCCCGGACCAGCGGGAGCGCACCCGCGAAGACGTCGAGGTCACGGCCGCCGAGCTGCTGTCCGTCCGCCGGACCGCCGCCCCGCCGACCTCCGAGGGCATCCGCTCGAACGTCGCCGTGGCCCTGCGCTACTTCGACGCCTGGCTGCGCGGCAGCGGCGCCGTGGCCCTGAACGGGCTGATGGAGGACGCCGCCACCGCCGAGATCGCCCGGGTCCAGATCTGGCAGTGGCTCCGCCACGACCGGGTGGAGCGCGGGACCGTCATCGACCTCCTCGACACCGAATGCGCGGCCCTGGAGGCCGAGGACCCGCGGGCGCTCGCCCTCGAAGCACGGGAGGTCTTCGTGGACACCGCGCTCTCGGTCCACCTCCCCGCCTTCTTCACGCCCGAGGCCTACACCCGCCACCTCGTCCGCCGCACCGGCGTGCGGGTGAGCGCGTGAGCGCCCCCGCGGCGCCCGCCGGCATCCGGCGCGTCGGAGTCGTCGGCGGCGGCCAGATGGGCGCGGGCATCGCCGAGGTGTGCGCCCGCGCCGGACTCGACACCGTCGTCGCGGAAGCCGACGCGACCGCCGCCCGCGCCGCCGGCCGACGCGTGGCCGACTCCCTGGAGCGAGCCGTCCAGCGGGGCAAGCTCGACCGGATCTCCGCCGAGGACGCCCTGGCCCGGCTCGTCTTCACCGGAGACCTGGGGGACCTCGCCGACCGGCAGCTCGTCATCGAAGCCGTCACCGAGAACCCCGAGGCCAGGACGGAGGTCTTCACCCGCCTCGACAAGACCGTCGAGGACCCCGAAGCCATTTTGGCCACCAACACGTCCGCCATCCCGGTCATGCGGCTGGGCACGGCCACCGGACGCGCGGACCGGGTGGTGGGCCTGCACTTCTTCAACCCCGTCCCCGTGCTGCCGCTGGTCGAGGTCGTCCCCTCCCTCCACACGTCGGCGGACACCCTGGCCGCGGTCGAGGCCTTCGCCCGCGAGACGCTGGGCAAGACCACGGTCCGGTCCCAGGACCGGGCGGGCTTCGTCGTCAACGCCCTGCTGATCCCCTACCTCCTCTCGGCCGTTCGCATGGCCGAATCCGGGTTCGCGAGCGCAGCCGACGTGGACGCCGGCATGGAGCTGGGCTGCGCCCACCCGATGGGGCCGCTCAAGCTCGCCGACCTGATCGGACTGGACACGGTCGCGGCGATCGCCGAGTCGCTGTACGAGGAGTTCAAGGAACCGCTCTACGCCCCGCCCCCGCTGCTCCGGCGGATGGTGCAGGCGGGGTTGCTGGGCCGCAAGAGCGGCCGCGGGTTCCACACGTACGGCCGGGGCTGAGGGGCCCCGGCAGGTCTCCGCGCCGAGGGTGCGCCGGAGACGAGCGGACCCGGCGGGGGCGTGGCGAGTGGTGTCGCCGCACCCCCGCCGTGTCTGGGAACGACCGCCGTCATACGCACCGGGCCCGGACGGGTCTGGGAAGCGACGGCCGGCACCCTTCGCGTCTTCGGCCCCCACCGGGTGGACCGGGTCGACGTGGCCGCGTCCTGCTCCCTGCTGCACGTCCCGCTGGACGCCGATGCCGAGCGCGACATCGATCCGCAGATCCGGCGCCGGCCCGCCTTCGCCCGCCAGAAGACGGCCGAGGTCACCACGCCGGCCCGCGCGATCGCCCAGGGCGCCGACGCCATCCCGGCCGAACTGGCCGCCAACCGCGCCGACCTGGCCTGCCGGGCGCACTCCCCGATCACCCACGACCCGGCCGTCCGGGCCCGCGCCGCGGCGATCACCGGGGCCGACGGCCGCCGCGCCCGGCCCTACGCCGACCGAGCGGCCGCCCAGCGCACCCACCTCGGGCTCCCGCTGCTGCCCACCACGACCATCGGCTCGCTCCCGCAGACCGACGAACTGCGCGCGGCCCGCGCCGACCTGCGGGCCGGCCTCATCGACACCGCCGGGTACGAGGAGCGCATCGAGGACGAGATCCGCGAGGTCCTCGCCTTCCAGGAGGAGACCGGCATCGAGGTGCTCGTGCACGGCGAGCCCGAACGCAACGACATGGTCCAGTACTTCGCCGAGGAGCTGACGGGCTACCTCGCCACCCAGCACGGCTGGGTCCAGTCCTACGGCACCCGTTACGTGCGCCCGCCGGTCCTGGCCGGGGACATCTCCCGCCCCGATCCGATGACGCGCGCTGGACGGCGTACGCGCAGGCCCAGACGGCCAAGCCGGTCAAGGGCATGCTGACCGGCCCGGTCACCATGCTCGCCTGGTCCTTCGTACGCGACGAGGTCAACGACCTGGAGGCGGCCCGCTCGCACGTGCAGGTCGCCCGAGCGCTCGCCGCGCACGGCTACCCGCGCGAGGCCGGACCCGGCGTGTGGGACATCCACGCGCCGCGCGTCCCCTCGACCTCCGAGGCCGCGGCCCCTGCTGCGCGAGGGACTTGAGGCGATCCCGGCCGAACGGCTCTGGGTCAACCCCGACTGCGGCCTGAAGACCCGCGGTTAGAAGGCGGTCCAGGTGAAGGCGACCTTGTCGCCGGCCTTCAGCTTGAACTGGCAGCCGCCGACGGGCGTCGGGGTGCCGTTGACGGAGATGCTCCAGTAGGCGGAGCCGCCGCCGTTGACGTTCTTTATCGTGTCGACGGAGAAGTCGTCGAACGAGGCGTACCAGGTGCCGTCCCAGGTGAAGTGCTTCTTCTTGGCGGCGTCGTCCAGGGCGGCGGTCGGCGTGGGCACGGCGCTCGGGTTGGCCGAGCCGTTGGTGCCGTCGCACGTGTGGGTGCCGCCGGTGACCGTGGTCACGTCGTGGCCCTTGGTCTTGATCTTGCCCTTGAACAGCAGTCCGTTCGGACCCTGGACCGTGACGTTGACCTTGACCGGGGCGTTCGTGTTCGGGACCGGCCCGGCCTGGGCGACCGCGGGCGCCGTGGCGAGCGCGAGCCCCAGGACGGCCGAGGTGACGAGGGTGCGGCGGGCGAGGTTCGGGCGCATGAAGTGCCTTTCGGGCTGGGCCGGTTCACAGCGCGCGCCCGTCCGCCACGGCAACTGCCACCGGCGCCGGTGCCCGGAAGTGGCGGGCAGCGGCCGCCGGTGGGCCGGCGGCTCAAGGCTCCGCGCTGCAGACCATGGCAGTGGGAAGCGGTACGGACCGCGTGCTGGGCTCTCCGACTCGGAGCGCGGATGCGCCCCACACGGTTGCAGGTCAGCGCCGGATTCCCACCGACTTCCCCCAGGTCACACGGCGATTCAGTTGTCGCCCGTACGACCGGGCAGACGCATCGTACGTGGTGCGGACGGCCGCGTCACTGCTCCTGTGGAGGTTTGCCCTCCGCCGCGGACACCTCGACGAACTCCACCTGGCCCTTGGCGTTGAGGCGCAGGATCGGGACGGCCTTGTTGCGCGGATTGCCGTTGTTCTGGAAGGAGATGAACCCGCTGGCCCCGGCCACCTGCTGGGTGCCGTCCATCTGGTGGAACATCCGGGCCACCGCGTCGCCGACGACCTGGCCCTGCCAGCGCGCGGCCATCTGGATGCCGTGCGCCGCGGCGAGGACCGCGTCGTGGCCCATCAGGGCCCCGCCGTCCTCCCGGGGATCGTGCGGGAACCACTGGTCCAGCAGCCCGCCCGGCTGGAAGTTCTTCGCGGAGGGCGCGGACACCGCCTGCGGTGCCGAGCGGTACATGTCCGGGTGGGAGAGGCCGGTGTAGAGCACCTCGATGCCCGTCCCGGCGGCGCGGGCGAGCTGCTCGGCGCTCAGGTTGGTCGTGTCGTCCCCGGTGAACACGGTGAACCGCTGGTCGGTGCAGCTGCGGTTGGCGAGTGCGTCGAGGAAGCGGGTGAGGTGCAGGCCGCGGCCCGCGAAGTAGACGAGCTGGGGGCGCTGCTGGCACAACTGGCCCGGCATGTAGCGCAGTTCGTTCTGCCAGGCACTGCTGACGGAGGAGTCGTAGGTCATCCGCTCGGCGACGAGCCGGTGCTTGTCGCCGTCCTGGAACGCCTTGGTGAAGGCGGTGCCGAGGGTGGAGGCGTACAGGTCCCCCTGCGCCACGTCCTGGATGACGACGGCGGTGGAGACGCCGCGCCGTTTGAGGTAGCCGGCGCCCGCGTACGCCTCGTCCTCGTTGGTGGGGGCGATGCGCACGAAGCCGTTGATGTTCTGGATGTCCGTGGCGGTCAGGGTGGCGCCGACCATCGCGATCCCGTTCTCGGAGAGGCGCTTTATGGCCGCGAGGTTCTCGTCGGTGCTGGGACCGAGGCCGGTCACCGCGACGAGCCGGTCCGGGGAGTCCTTGCGGGCGATCAGCTCGTCGACGGTGTGCTTCCACTGCGTGGACTCGCTGCCCGGGTTGGCGATCAGCAGGCGGATCTTGGGGGTCGCGGCGAGGTCGCCCTGGTTGTGCCGGTACTGGGCGAGGTAGGCGCCCTGGAGTTCGTGGCGGACGCCCTCGGCGGAGTTGCTGTCCTCGGCGGTGGTGGTGAACGAGGTGAAGTAGGCGACGCTGACGTACGGTTCCTTGTCCGCGTTGGCGAGCACCCGGCGGTTCTCCGCCTCGATCTTCCCGCTGACGGAGTCGAGGTGCGGTGCGAAGACGTACGAGCCGTCGCTCACCCCGACGCACTCGTCGGCCGGGCCCTGCTCGACGACCCCGTCGGCGCACCTCGCCTGGCGTTCCTGCAACCAGCCGACGCCCACCCAGAGCGCCGCGGCCAGGGCGACGACCGCGGCCGTGGCGAGCGCGACGCGGCGTACGACGTGCAGGGGCCATTCGAGTCTGGGCATGTGCTCAGGCCTCCCAGCCGGCGGTCTGCGGATCGCGCCAGTGACGGTACCGCTCCGACTCGTTGAACAGGGCCACGATGTCGTTCCTCCGCAGTTGGGACAGCTGGGTGTAGCCGTCGGCGATGATGTCGCCCAGCCGCATGGCGGGGTCGGCGAGCGGATCGCTCCACACCCAGCGAGTGGTCACCAGGGTGTGGATCACGGACTCGGTGTCCACGACGCGCCCGGGCCGGCGCGGGACGAGCCGGCCGAGGAGCTCGAGGGGTCCGCCGTCGGCGGGGAGGCGGTTGGGAGCGGCGGTGATCGTGTCGAACTCCGAGATCCACTGCCCGGCCGGTACGGCGGCGAAGCGCCGGGTCAGGTGGGCGGTGACCTCCTCCGTCCTGCCGAGGGCGAGCTGGTGGTACATCTCCTGCACCGGCTTGCCCTCGTCGCGGTAGTACTCCGCGAGGAGCTCGTGCGCGGCGTCCCACCCGTCCGGGCGGGCGGCCAGCCGCCACAGGAGCAGCCGGCGCAGCCAGGGATGGAGTACGGGGACGACGGCGACGGGCCCGGTCAGCAGCCAGCGCGCGCGGACGTCGCCGAACAGGGAGTCGTCGGGGCTGAGCAGCCGGGTGGCGACGGAGAAGTCCCGGGCGGCGGCGCACTCGGCGAGGGCCGCGCGCCGGGTGGGGTCGAAATCGCGCAGGAGATGGCCGAGGGCGGTGTCGGCGAGGGTGGCCGAGTGCTCCCCGGTGCGCAGCGGCCGGTCGGGCAGGGTGCGCAGCCAGCGGTCCTGCTGGGGGCCCGAGTCCGGGGGCGGCCCGGCCTGGCGCAGCACGTCGAGGACTTGGTGGACGGCGCGCGGCAGCCCTCCGGTGAGCCGGTGCACGAAGGGGGTGAGCCGGGTCAGCGGGGCCAGGTCGCTGTTCCCGCCGAGCTGGAGCTCTATCCGGATCCGCACCTCGTCCAGGTTGAGGTCGCGCAGGCGCAACGGGTACCACCAGCTGTCCTCGCTGTCGCGGGGCGGCCGGTGGGTTCTCCAGTCGGCCAGGGAGGCACGGTCGGGGCCGCGCAGCTGCCAGGGCCAGGAGTCCCCGGTGGCCGGACCCCAGCGGGGCAGCCAGCGGTTGGAGCTGGCGACGACGGTCAGCGGGTCGCTGGCGTGCCCGGCCACGACCGTCTGGTCGTGCCGGGAGCGCAGCAGCAGGTCGAGGAAGCGGCGGCCGTACTCGGTGTGGGAGTTGTCCAGGAGCAGCAGGTAGGAGCGGGGCATGAAATTGCGGGCGGTGTTGCGCCGGAGGTCTTCGAGGAAGGCCGAGAAGAGGACGAGGTCGAGCCGCTCCTGCTCGTTCTCGTCCCCCTCGTGGCGCCAGAGGTTGAGCTCCACGAGGGCTTCCATGGGGTCCGCGCTTCGGGTCATGGGGTGGCGCCCGTACCACTGGGCCCCGGCCGTGAGCCGGTTGCCCAGTCTGCCGCCGAGCAGCCCGGGCATGGTGCGCCGGCCGCGCCGCAGGGCGTCCTGGAAGAGGGCGAGGGCGGCGCTGGAGGCGCCTTCGGGCATGCCGACCGCGCCCATGCCCACTTCGAAGAAGGCGGCCAGGTAGTCGCCGTGCCGGGCCTCGTTCTCCTCCTGGAACCGGTCGAGCTGCTGCTGCACCGCGCGCCGGCCCTCGGCGAGGCTGCGCATGCGCAGCTCCTGGTCGGAGGCGAGCAGGCCGAGGCTGAGCAGTGGGAAGTGGGAGCGGCCGTACCGGGGCAGCTTGCGTTCGAGCTGGCGGGCCAGGAGTCCGAGGGCGTAGCGCGGCAGCAGGGACTGGGCCCCGCCGAAGTTGACGAAGGCGAAGGGGTAGTCGGGCCCGAAGCGTTCCATGAGCGCGCTGTGCGCCTCGCTGGCTCCGCTGCCGGCCGGGCCGAGGAGCATGGTCAGGGGCCTTTCGGCCGCCGGGCTCTCCTTCAGGCACGAGTCGACCAGCGACAGGATGCCGCTGCGGCCCCGCAGGCCCATGCCCGTACCCGGCTCCATCACGTGTGATCCCCCCCAGGACAACGCTTCGAGGAGTAGAGCCTGCCATCCGGAGCCGGACTCAGACAGGGGTTTCCGCTCCTTGATTGGTTTTCGGGTCGCCGGCCGTCCGTCCCGCACGCGCGGTGCGGGTCGCCGGGTCTCCCCTCCGGGACGATACTGAAGGTCACGGTGCGTGGAGGCGACATGCGTGAACCGGAGGAGCGCGGCCCGAAGCCGGCCTCGGTGCCCGCCGGCGAGACGGCGGCGGTCGTACTGAACGCCGAAGGCGTGGTGATCGCCCGCTCGGAGTCGGCCGCGACCCTGCTGGAGTGCTCCCCGGGGCAGCTGTGCGCCCCCTTGCTGGAGCTCCTGTCGCGCGCCGGAACCGAGCCGGGACCGGCCGGGCGCCGTACGACGGGCACGACGCGTACGGCGGGCACGACCCGCACGACCCGCACGACCATCACCGGTGGTGAACACGCAGGTCAGAGCATCCCCCTGGACTGCACGCTCGTCCGGCTCACGGCCCACACCCGAGGCGATCGCGACGCCGGGGCGCGGTGGCTCGTCCTGGTCGAACCGACGCGCACCCCGGCGGCGTCCGACGCGGCGGCGGCGGCGGTGGAGGCCGCCGCGTCCGACGCGGAGGGCCGCCGGACCGCGCTGTCCCACGCGGCCGCCGCGAGCATCGGGGCCTCCCTGGACGTGACGGACATGGCCCAGATCCTCGTGAACCTCCTCGTCCCCGACTTCGCCGACCTGGCGACCGTGGACCTCGCCGAGCCGGTGCTGGTGGGCGACGAGCCGCCGCACCACGACACCAGCGGGGAAGTCCGCCTGCGCCGGACCGCGACCGCGCAGAGCCCGGGGATCTCCGCGGAGGACCTCCTGCCCGTCGGAGAGGCGCTCCCGCCCGTCCCGGACGCCGAGGTCATGCGCCCCCTCATGGAGGGACGGCCGGTCCTGGTGCCCGACGTCGCCGTCCTGCGCGCGACGCTCGGGGTGGACCCCGAGACCCTGCGCCAGTTCGTCCCGAGCGGGGCCCACTCCTCCGTGGCGGTGCCGCTCTACGCACGGGGCCTGATCCTCGGCTGCGTCACGGTCTGGCGCAGCCAGCTGCCCGCCGCGTTCGACGAGGAGGACGCCGCCGTCCTGCACGACGTCGCCTCGAGGGCCGCCCTCGGCGTGGACAACGCGCGCCGCTACACGAAGGAGCACCGGTCGGTGGTGGCCCTGCAGCGAAGCCTGCTGCCGCACTCCGTCCTGAACACGGCGGCCGCCGACACCGCGGGGATCTACCAGCCGGCGGGCGGCGGCGCCGGGGTCGGCGGGGACTGGTTCGACGTGATCCCGCTGCCGTCCCTGCGCGTCGCGTTCGTCGTCGGCGACGTCGTCGGGCACGGACTCGAGGCCACCGCGGCCATGGCACGGCTGCGGACCGCCGTGCAGACCCTGGCCGACCTCGATCTGGATCCTGGGGAGCTGCTCACGCACCTGGACGACCTGGTGCTCGGCTTCTCCAACGAGCAGATGGCCGGCGAGTCCCGCGCGGAGCCCGCGGTGCTCGGAGCGACGTGCCTTTACGCCGTCTACGACCCGGTGACCAGGCGGTGCGCCGCCGCCACCGCGGGGCATCCGCCGCCGGCCCTGCTGCCACCGGGGGAGGAGCCGTTCTTCCTGGAGATGGTGCCGGGACCACCGCTGGGCGTCGGCGGCATGCCCTTCGAGGTGACGGAGTTCGAGGTGCGACCCGGCAGCCTGCTGGCGTTCTTCACGGACGGCCTCGTGGAGCGCCGCGGCGCTGACATCGAGGAGGGGCTCGAAAGACTCCGGAGCTCGCTCGCCGGCGCCGGCCCCGGCCGGCCCCTGGGCGAGATCAGCCAGGTCATCTGCGACAAGGTGCTGGACCCGGAGCCCACCGACGACGTCGCGCTGCTCCTCGCCCGCACCCGCGCGCTCTCGTCCGACCAGGTCGCCGAGTGGCAGATCGAAGCCGACCTGTCCCGCGTGGCGCACGCCCGCGAACTGGTGGTGGGCCAGCTGTCCGACTGGCAACTGGACGAACTGGGCTTCGTGACGGAGCTCGTCGCCAGCGAACTCGTCACCAACGCCATCCGCTACGCGGGCGGCCCGGTCGGGCTCCGGCTGATCCGCGACCGGGTGCTCGTCTGCGAGGTGTCCGACCCCAGCGGCACCCAGCCGCGCCTGCGCCGCGCACGGGAGACGGACGAGGGCGGGCGGGGCCTGTTCCTCGTCGCCCAGCTCACCGACCGCTGGGGCAGCCGGTTCACCCCCGACGGCAAGACCATCTGGACGGAGCAGGCGATGGACGGCACCCCGTAGGCTGAACCGTGGACTTCCGGCAGCTGACGTACTTCCTCGCCATCGTGGACCAGGGCGGCTTCAACCGCGCGGCCGCGGCACTCTACGTGTCGCAACCTTCCCTGTCCCAGGCCATCCAGGCCCTGGAGCGCGACCTCGGCGACACCCTGTTCCACCGGCTGGGCAGGAGGGTGGTCCTGACCGAGGCCGGCGGTGCACTGGTGCCACGGGCACGGGAGGCCCTGCACGCCCTGGAACTGGCCAGGGCCAGCGTCGGCGCCGTCAGCGAGCTGCGGGCCGGGCGCCTGGAGATCGCCGCGATGGCCTCACCCACGGTCGAACCCCTCAGCACCATGATCCGGCACTTCACCGAGCGTCATCCGGCGGTTTCGCTCAGCCTGCGCCTGGCCCTCACCCGCGAGGACGTGGTCGAGACGGTGCGCACGGGAGGCTGCGAACTGGGACTGCTGACCACCCCGGCGCCGCTGTCGAGCCGGGACGTCTTCGCGCACCACGTCGGAGACGACAGGCTCGTCCTGGTCACCCCGGCGGACGGCCCCTTCCCGGCCGGAACGGCGGTGCGGCGCGAGCAGCTCCAGGGGCAGCGGCTCATCGTCGGGCAGCGGGGGACCGGGATCCGCGCCTACGTCGACGACCTGGCGGAGCGCGGCATCGACATCCGCATCGCGGTGGAGAGCGAACACCGCATGGCCTTCCTGCCCCTGGTGCTCGGGGGCGTCGGACTCGCGGTGGTCACGGAGTCCTGGGCCGACCTGTCCAGGCGGGCCGGAGCCCTCGTCCTCGACCTGGAACCGGCCTCCCTCCAGCACAACGTCCTGGTCAGCCGCAAGGCGCGGCTGACGCCCGCCGCCCGCGCCTTCCTGGAGATCGCCGTCCCCGTCCCCGACCCATAGGAGCAGCCTATGAGGCACATCGGGGATACGTGTTGGACCCGGACGGCGCCCGGTTGCTGGAATGCGAGCCATGACCACGACGCACCACAGCATCGCCCTCATACCCGGTGACGGCATCGGCACCGAAGTCCTCCCGGCGGCACGGGAGGTCCTCGACACCCTCGGGCACCGCCACGGCATCACCTTCGCCTACGAGGAGTTCGACTGGTCCTGCGAGCGGTACCTGCGCCTCGGATCGATGATGCCCGAGGACGGTCTGGACCGGCTCCGCCGCCACGAGGCGATCCTGCTCGGCGCGGTCGGCCACCCGGGCGTGCCGGACCACGTGTCCCTGTGGGGGCTGCTCATCCCGATCCGCCGGGCCTTCGCCCAGTACGTCAACCTCCGCCCGATCCGCGTGTTCGACGGCCTGCCCAGCCCCGTGCGCGCGGCCGTGCCCGGCGAGGTGGACTTCGTGGTCGTACGGGAGAACACCGAGGGCGAGTACAGCGAGATCGGCGGCCGGATGAACCGCGGGCGTCCCGACGAGATGGCCGTGCAGCAAGCCGTGTTCACCCGGGCGGGAGTGACCCGGGTCCTCGACTACGCCTTCCGCCTCGCCGAACGGCGCGGCGGCCCCCTCACCTCGGCCACGAAGTCCAACGGCATCGTGCACACCATGCCGTTCTGGGACGAGCTGGTGGCCGAGCGTGCCGCCGCGCACCCCGCGGTCGAGTGGAACCAGGAGCACATCGACGCGCTGGCGGCCAAGTTCGTCCTCGACCCCGCCCGCTTCGACGTCGTCGTCGCCTCCAACCTGTTCGGGGACATCCTCAGCGACCTCGCGGCTGCGGTGGCCGGCGGCATCGGCATCGCACCGTCCGCCAACCTCAACCCGGAGGGCGAGCACCCCTCCATGTTCGAGCCGGTCCACGGCTCGGCCCCCGACATCGCCGGGCAGGGCATCGCCAATCCGATCGGCGCGATCTGGTCCGCCGCCATGATGCTCGACCACCTCGGCCACCCCGGGGCCGCGGCCGACATCACCGGCGCCATCGCCCGCGTGCTCGCCACCACCCCCGTGCGCACGCGCGACCTCGGCGGCCGCGCCTCCACCACCGAGTTCACCGCCGCCGTCCTGCGCCACCTCTGACGGGCGCCGGTCCCGCCGGTCCCGCCGAGACGGCCGGGAGAGGCCTGCCGGGCGAATAATCCGGTGCCCCGGCAGGCCGGGCTCATTACACTCGCCTTCATGCGCCGCAGCACATCACGGCGCGTCCGTCGCCGAGTTGGGGAAAGGGGAACCGGGCCATGTGCCGTCACCGCACCGCCGCCTTCGTTCCCCCCGCGCGCTACGACGTGATCCCGGTGTCCCGGATCGCACGGTGCCGGCCGCGCGGCCGCCACCGTATGCCCGTGACGCACGCCTGACCTCCGGGCTCCGCCCGCCGACCGCCCGCGCCCGCCGCCCGCCCGGCCCCGACACACAGGGGCCCGGCCGCGGCGCGCGTCCGGCGGTGCACGGCGCGGCCGCCTCCGGACGGCTCCCTTCCGGAGCCGCACCCCGGCCGTCAGGACCGACGACCGAAGCCCGCCGCGTCCGGGAATCGCGCTGCCCTCCTCCTCACCGTACGAAAGGCCACCGGGCCATGCGCACCCACCAGCGACCCCTCCCCACCGCTTCCCCCGCCTCCGCCGCCCTCACCACCCCCGCCCTCGCCCCCATCCGTAATCGGGGCATCCTCCCGCACGGGGACGCGGCCACGCCGACGAACACCGCACGTGCACTCTCCCCCACCGGCGCCGGCCACAACCGCGGGCGGAGAACCGCGCGTTGAAGCCGGCGGGCGCCTCGCCGGGCGGCCGCCGCACGACGCACGGGTGTGGCAGGCCTTCGCGGCCCCCGCCGGCTTCAACGCGCGGTTCTCCGCGATCTGGCGCCGCTTCGCCTACCGCGTCGGCGCCCAACAGGCCCGGGTCCACCCCCCGCGCCGCGGCCCCGTGCTCTGGTTCCCGCGGCCGCTCCACGCGTACGCCATGAACGAGGCCCGCGCCGCGCCGGTCGGCGAGCACGACCTCGCCGTCCACCTCCGCGACGTTGAGGTGGAGCGGGTTCACCGACACCTTGAGCCGCAGCGCGGTCGCGGCGGCCGTCGTGGAGGTGGTCTCGGTGGCGGAGAGCTCCAGGCTGACCAGCCCGACCTCCGGCACCTCGACCTTGGTCGGGCCCCCCGCCGAGAGCGTGACCCTCTTGCCGAGGACGGTCACCGCGCCGAGGACGTTCGAGGTGGCGACCGGCTTCTCGCCCGCCGCGCAGACGGCCTTGGAGGTGACCTTCTCCACCTCGATGAGGGAGAGGGCGGGCAGGCCCGGCACGTGTACGCGGGCCTTGGCCAGGTTCGCCTCGGCCTCGGCCCGGCTCTTGTCCGCGGTGGCCTTGGAGGTGGCGACATCGGCGCGCAGGACGCTCACCGGCCGGCCGCCCTCGACCCCGTCGAGGGTGACCGTCAGCGCCGTCTTCGCCGCGTCCGCCGGGGCACTCACCTCGTTGAGGGTCGCCTTCAGCGGGATCTGCACGGTCTTGTTGAGCAGGCGCACGTCCAGTCCGGTGCGCAGGACGACGGCACTGGCCTTGCCCTCGCCCGGGTGGGAACCGGTGGCGGAGGCGGGCGGAGCGGCGAGCAGGGCAACCGCTCCCGTGGCGAACAGCGCGGCCACGGGCATGCGGAAGGTGTTGCTGTTCAAGTTGGTGGAACCCCCAGGGAGATGGGAGCCGTCGCGCCGCCAATGGGGGACATTGCGCGCGCCGACGGCCTCGACCCCGGAATCTTTACGCACTGAGAGTGAACGGGTGCCAACCCGGCGTGAGTTCACCCCAAAGGGTGGTTTCCATGCATGGGTTCGAATCAATACACCTCTTGCGGAACGGGAGTTCTCACCCACCCCAGGCATTGCGGACACCCTCCCCCGGGAAGGGCGTGCACAACGACCGTGCGGCCGTCGGCGTCACGCCCCGTCAACCCGGCGCTCAGGCCACCGCCCTGCCGTTCACCACCACCCGCGAGGGCCGCGCCAGCGCCCGTACGTCGGCCCGCGGATCGCTCGCGTAGACGACCAGGTCGGCCGGCGCCCCCTCGGTCAGGCCCGGCCTGCCGAGCCATGCGCGCGCCGCCCACGTCGTCGCCGACAAGGCCTGGAGCGGCGGGATGCCGGCCTTGACGAGCTCGCCGACCTCGGCCGCGACCAGGCCGTGCGGGAGGGAGCCGCCCGCGTCGGTGCCGACGTAGACCCCGATGCCCGCGTCGTAGGCGGACCGGACGGTGTCGTAGCGCCGCTCGTGGAGTCTGCGCATGTGCGCCGACCAGCCGGGGAACTTGGCCTCGCCGCCGGCCGCCATCTTCGGGAAGGTCGCGATGTTCACGAGGGTGGGGACGATCGCGACGCCGCGCTCCGCGAACAGCGGGATGGTGTCCTCGGTGAGCCCGGTGGCGTGCTCGACGCAGTCGATGCCCGCCTCGACCAGGTCGCGCAGGGAGTCCTCGGCGAAGCAGTGCGCGGTGACCCGCGCGCCGAGCCGGTGCGCTTCGGCGATGGCGGCCTCCACCTCGGCGCGCGGCCAGCAGGCGGTCAGGTCGCCGACCTCGCGGTCGATCCAGTCGCCGACCAGCTTGACCCAGCCGTCCCCGCGCCGCGCCTCGCGGCCCACGTACTCGACGAGGTCGGCGGGCTCGATCTCGTGGGCGAAGTTGCGGATGTAGCGGCGGCTCCGGGCGATGTGCCGCCCGGCCCGGATGATCTTCGGCAGGTCCTCGCGGTCGTCGATCCAGCGCGTGTCGGACGGAGATCCGGCGTCGCGGATGAGGAGGGTGCCCGCGTCGCGGTCGGTCAGCGCCTGGCGTTCGGCGGTGTCCGCGTCGACGGGGCCGTGCGCGTCGAGCCCCACGTGACAGTGGGCGTCCACCAGTCCGGGCAGCACCCAGCCCGTGATCTCGGTGGTGTCCGCGGGCCCGCGCGGGCGCTCGTAGGAGACCCGGCCGCCGATCACCCAGAGCTCGTCCCGCACCTCCTCGGGTCCGACCAGCACCCGCCCCTTCACATGCAGCACACCGCTGTCGTCGCTCATGTCGGCACTGTACGTGCGTGCTCGGTAGGCTCTCCAGGTCACTCGGGACGATCCCGGACGACCCCGGACGAAGAGAGCGCCGCCGTGAACCACCCCCTCCTTGACCTTCCGCCCCTCACCGCCGCGCGGTTCGCGTCGATCGAGCGCGGGGTCGCGGAGCTGCTCGGCACCCGGGCGGACGTGGTGATCACGCAGGGCGAGGCGCTGCTGCCGTTGGAGGGCTGCATCCGGTCGGGTGCGCGGCCCGGCTCCACCGCGCTGAACGTGGTCACCGGCCCCTACGGGACCACCTTCGGCAACTGGCTGCGCGACTGCGGGGCGACCGTGGTGGACCTGGAGGTCCCCTTCGACACCGCCGTCGGCGGCGCGCAGGTGGCGGCCGCCCTGGACACGCACCCGGAGATCGACTTCGTCTCGCTGGTCCACGCGGAAGCGGCCACCGGGAACACCAACCCGGTCGCGGAGATCGGCGAGGCGGTACGGGCCCACGGGGCGCTGTTCATGCTGGACGCGGTGGCTTCGGTGGGCGCGGAGCCGCTGCTGCCCGACGAGTGGGGCGTGGACCTGTGCGTGATCGGCGCGCAGAAGGCGATGGGCGGCCCGGCGGGCGTCTCGGCCGTGTCGGTGTCGGACCGGGCGTGGGCCCGCTTCGCCGCGAACGGCTCGGCGCCCCGCCGCTCGTACCTCTCGCTCCTCGACAGGTACCCGCTCTAAACACACCCTAGCCGCACCCCGAGACACGACGTAAGACCCCGCCCACCTGCCGAACGAAGTGGCAGGCGAACGGGGCTTTTTGCTGTTCGGGCCGAGGGCGTGAGGCGGGACTATCGGAGCGCTGCGACGACTCGCGCCCGCAGCGTCTCATCAGCGATCGTGTCCACGCTGCGCCACGCGTAGCCGCTTACTTCCTCCTCTTGGAGCGTCACGGCCTGGTCGCCGGTAGCACGGAAGACGTACCGGAAGTCCGCGTGCCAGTGGGCGCCCTCGCCCTTGGCATCGTTCGCCGGGATCGGGTGCACGTCGATGTGCACGGGCGTCGCCTGAACGGGGGCGAGGCTAAGCGTCACGCCCGTCTCCTCGACCAGTTCGCGGAGCGCTGCGCCCAACAGGTTCACGTCCTCGGGCTCAAGGTGCCCGCCCGGGGTCAGCCACTTGTCGAGCGCGTTGTGATGGATGAACAGCGCCTCGCCCCGGTCGTTGACGAGCACAGCGCCCGCCGTGACGTGCCCACGGAACTCCTTCCGGCTAGTCACGTCTGCATCCTGGTCCAGGAGCTCGGCCAGAGGGGCGAGCGCGTGCTTGTCCTCGGGGTGCGCATCGGCGTACTCGGCGAGGGTCGTGCGGATGTGGTCTGCCGTGATGGGCATTCGATCACCTGTTGTAGTAGTGGAGCCAGGTCGCCGCGATGGCTTCCCGGTCTGCGGTGGGCACCTCGTACATGGCGGCATCCAGCCCGCCGCGAGCCAGCATGGCCGCGCCTGCGAGGATCTCGGCCTGAACGAGGAAGATGAACGGTCCAACGCTCGCGCCGTGGATGAAGTTGACCGCCTCGCCCCCGTTCAGCAGATAGAAGTAATGCCCGGTCGTGCTGTAGCGGCTCACGTGCTCGCCGGCGCTGTCCCGGATGTAGCCCGAGGGCAGTCCGCTCAACTCCAACTCGTCTTCCGAGCTGGTCACGGTCGCCACGTAGGCCCCGTTCTTGAGCTGCGGGAAGTCCTCGCCGCGCAGGGACAGTGACCCTGTTGCGCAGAGGACGAGTCCGGCTGTGGCTATGGCCTGGTCTCGGTCCCGGGCCACTTCGAAACCCTGTGACATGGCCTGTGCACGCCGCACAGGGTCGATGTCGTAGACGATGACCCGCACACCCTTGACGTGCAGCAGACGGGCGATGCTGGACCCGAGCTTGCCGAACCCGAGGACCAGAGCCGGACGCCCGTGCAGGATGTCCCCGCGCTGCCTCAACAGCGCTTCGGCGGAGAACACCACGGACTGCCCGACCAAGAAGTCTTCCGGATCTTTGAGCGGGCTCCGGGCCACCGAAACGACCGGGCACGGCAGCTTGTCCCGCTCGGCATAGCGCTTGTGACCGTTCTCGGTGTCCTCGACCACTCCGAGGATGGTTCCCGAGAACCGTTCACACAGCGCGTCCAGCGAGGGAGCGAAGTACCCGCCAACGTCGAGCAACACGACACTCTCGCCGGCTGCCCTGGTCTCCAGGTACGTCACGGCGGTGTCGGGGTCGCTGAACATGTCGCGGGACAGCTCGTCGCACGCCACCGTTCGTTCAATCTCCCGGCGGGCACTCGCGTGGATGGACTTGGGCTTGGGCAGAACGGCACGCAGGTGCGACACCTTGCCCACGGCCCCGACGAACGCGGGCCGCTCGGGCAGCAGATGAGTGATCAGCAGCGAGGACGGACGCTCGTGCGGCATGAACGCCTCGGCGACCTTGCCAAAGTACGTGTCGAGCCGCGCGCGATCGGCTGTTTCCATGGAAACCCCTTTTCAGTCGTGGTTACGGGGTCGAGTCGAGAGGTCAGCGGCTGAACTGAGCCCACACGGCCTTGCCGGGATTCCGCTCGCGCACGCCCCACGAGTCCGAGAGGGCCATGACGAGAGCCAGCCCGCGCCCGCCCGTCGCGTCTCACATTGGTCTGCGGAGGCTGCGGCATACGCCTGCCGCTGTCGTGCACCTCGATGCGCAGGCCGTCTTCGACGCACACCAGCCGGAGCAAAAAGCCGCGCCCCGGCGGCACCCCGTGCAGGACGGCGTTCGCGGCCAGCTCACTCACGCACTGAACGATGTCCTCCGTGCGGCCGTCCAGCTTCCATTCCTCCAGGGTTGCCCGCGTGAAGCCCCGCGCCCCGGCTACCGCCCGGATCGTTCGCAGATAGAAGCGGTCCCGTGAAAGCGGATTGACCCGCGGTGTCTCCTGCTGCGCTGCCATCACCATGCCGCACCCTCCGCGTCGTCTGCCGGACGATGACAACGCTAGGGAGATGACAATCTCAACTCACAGGAGATTGCACAGGGTTGCACGCCAATTACCCGAGGGCGCTCATGGCAGAAGTGATCAGAACGCGCGCTTGTGCGCCGTAGACGGCCAGCTCTGCCAGTTCGGTGAACGTCTCGGCGTACATGGCCACCTCGCTCGGCTGCGTCAGGGTGAGGTATCCAGAGATCAGCTCCACGTTGACCTGTGCGGTGTCGTAGATCCAGAACCCCTCAGCCGGCCACCGCTCCCGATCCGGCCGCATGGGCACGACCCCCAAGCTCACATTGGGAAGCGAGGCAATCGAGATCAAGTGGCCAAGCTGCCCGGTCATGACCTCCGCGCCCCCGATCCCGCACCGCAACACCGACTCTTCCACGAGGAAAGCGAACCGCCGGTCACCCTCGTACAGGACCCGCTGTCGCTCCATCCGGGCGGCCACCGCGTCAGCCACGTCGTCGACCAGGCCGCGCCGTCGCTGGATCGCTTGCAGTGCTGCGGTTGTGTAGGGCTGCGTCTGGATCATGCCGGGTACCAGCCACGAGGAGTACGAACGGAAACGGCGGGTCCGCTGGTACAGCGGTAGGCGGGCCTCCTGAGCCTGCTTGAGTCCGGCCCGCTCCATGCGCCGCCATCCCACCCACATGCCCTCGGCAGTCCGCAGCGAGGCAATCAGGTCTTCGGTCTGATCCTCGGCCCCGCACGCCTGGCACCACGCCCGGATGTCATCAGCGGAAGGGGGCGTACGGGCATTCATGATTCGAGAGGACTTGGACGGGTGCCACTCGCAGCGCTCGGCGATATCGCGCCCGGACAGGCCGGCATCCCGGCACAGCTCAGCGAGACGATCCGCTAGAGCCTGCCGGGCTTGCTGGGCATTGGAGTATGCAGAAAGAGCCATGGTGCGTATTCGTCAGACCGGCCGGTACTCCGCGTGCGGGACGGCCCGCTCCCACGCCGCCTCGTACGCCGTCGCGTACTGGGTGGCCAACGCCGGGTCGTGGTGGACCTCCATGCGCGGACCGGTCCACTGACCCTCGCCGCTGAAGTGGTGCAGGATCACGGTCTCCTCGTCCACAACCCATCCGTCCAGCACGGGAAGCAACAGATCACGGGCACGGGATCGCGGCAGCCAGCGCACATCCTCCCCCGCTGCAACATTCGAGAACGTGCCGTCGTACTCGTACCGCACGTAGTCACTCAACGGCTCGGAGACGACGCGCAGGCGCCGCATGACCACGCCTCGGCCGGTCGTCTCGGCCACCACGTCCAGCCACGACCGCCACCACGACTCGCGGTCGGCAGGGTCGTACCGGTGCCCCTCCTGCCAGCGGATGAACTCCGGGTCATCCCGCATGTAGCTGTCCCGCATCTCAAGGTGCATGGCTGACCGCTGCGCCTTGGCGAGTGCTTCACGTACCGCTGTTGCCACCGTTGTCCTCACTGTCCGGGCGGGGGATGAACTGGAGCATGTTCGCAGGCAGCCGGATCACGGTCTCGTGGTCCGGTACGTCCGTGGAGTGGCCGGGCACCGAGCCGACCTCCTGCGCCTGCCGAATGGTCTGCTCGTCGGCTTTCCACGACTGGATGATCAGGTCGCCGGTCGTGTCGTCCAGCCAGATCGTGGGCGATCCGTCGTCCGGGGTGTTCGGCCAAATCCCCAGGAACTTTAGGGCCATTGAGCACTCCTCTACCGAATGGATTGCATCGACGTGCACGAGCCTCACCCCTCCGACCGGTCAGCGCAAGGGCGCATACAGACACTGCGACGGCGCTGAGGCCATATGCAGAAAGCCCCCGCACCCGCCCCCGAGAAGGAGACGAGCGCGGGGGCTCTGTTGTGGGGTTGTGCTCTGGGCTAGTCCCACACGTCCGAGTCGTCGTCCTCGGGCTCCGGCAGGGTGATGCTGGTTCGGGCGCTCGGAGACAGTCCGAGTTCGCGGATGTATCGGGCGAGCTGCGTGCGGTACTGACCGGCGATCGTGGCGGCGCCGTTCTTCACGGTCCCACGCTCGGCGGTCACGATCAGCCCGCGCTTGGAGAGGTCCCGCTCCGCCTGGTCGATGCGGGCGACACACACGCACAGGTCCTTGACCGTCGTGTGGTCCACCTCCCCGATCCCCGCTGCCACTTCCAGGATCGGAACGATCCGGCGCCACTCCTCCGACGCGACAGCACGACAGCGGACGTTCGCCGGCTCAACTTCGGGGTCGGGTGAGGACTTGAACACCTCGGACCAATCCGGCTCGGTGAGGATGGCGCGCGGGACAATCACGCCTTCCTTGATTGCGGTCTTTGAAGGGTTACCTTCCCGCGCCCGCTGGACGGCTGATTTCGTTCTATATCTGTCTGCCACCTATTCACACCCTCTGATTACGGGCCCTCTGCGGGCCTCCAAAAACGTCCACAGCCCCGGCATGCTGGCGGCGCCTCCCTGCCGCTCGGGCGTGAGAGGGGAAGGGGGTACCCCCCTGGTCAGAACGGCGGACGCTCGCCGGATTGGAGCCGCGAACGCGCTTCCGCAGCGAACCCGCCCGGTTGATGCTTCGCGGTCTCTCGGTTGTGGCACGCGACGCACAACGGGCGCAGATGTCTCGGCCCGTCAGGGTTCGCCTCGCCCCGTGCGAGCAACTCCCTGCGGGACAGCGGGAAGTGATCCGCCACGTTCGCGAGGCGACCACACAGCACGCACCACGGATGCTTGTAGAGGTAGGCCCTGCGGATGCGCTGCCACCGTGTGTCATAGACAGCACCCCGTGAAGCACGGTCCGCGTTCGCCTCCCTCTCATGCTCGGCACAGCGTCCGCCGGCTCGGGTGAGCTCAGGGCAGCCGGGTACCGAGCACGGGGGGCGGGGTCGTCTAGGCATACGCCTCCAAGCGGAATCGGCGGCAACACCCGTTCGCAGCAGTCCAGCTCGCCACGCAAGGTGTGGCTGCATACCTTGAGTTGTAAATTCGTAGAACCAAGCCAGGGAGAGACGATGTCCGTATCCGGAACTCAGAGCCCGAGCGAGTTTCTCGGCAAGCTGCGAAGCGGCACGCTCGGCGCACCGATTCAAATTGTCGGCATGGTGCGAGAGGTTGAAGAGCGTGACGACCGGTTCGAGTTCACTTTCGACTGAATCAGCTGGATTTCAATCCCACTCGCAATGATTGAAGACGTCGCACCTCTCGGTCCCGCTGCATGTAAAGACCATACGCATCAAGTGGCTCAAATCTGCCTTAAGGAGCCCGAATCCGATGAGGCGAGTGTGCTTGCTCGCCTAGTCGTGGAATATCAGCAGCGGTCCATGAAGCTCAGAATGGATGACACGGGAGGGGATGCATACGGCAATCCCCCGGCTAGCCAATGTGCAAATTGTATGCACGTGCACTGTCCGGACAGGACCAACTTCTTCGCGTGGCTCAATTGCGTGCGAAAGCATTGCGATCCGACTTGTGCCTGACCCCGCCATGTCCGCTACACCGCACCCCTTCCGCTCCGTACAGGCCTGGTTAGGACCGGTACGGGGCGGTGCTCAGAACGGGGTACCAGCGGCCCCGAAGTCCTCGCGAGTCTTGAGCCGATGGCACGGGCGACACAGACTCTGAACGTTCCCGTCCGTGTCCGTCCCGCCCAACGCGAGCGGCTGTACGTGGTCTATGTCGATGGCTGACGCGAGGACATGCCGACCACAGCGCACGCACTTCCAACGGCCTGCCTTACGGACGATCCGGCGGAGCCGAGCGGCAGCACTGTTGCCCCGCGCGAGGATCTCCCGGCGCTTCTCACGCTGTGAAGTGACAGAACGTGCACGCCCCCCGAAGATGAGTCGGCGCATCCGGATTGGATGTTCCATCTTCCGTTAGCTGCTGCCGAGTTCGAGGGAAATGCTGCACCAATTCTGCCCGCCCCTCGCCGCACACTTGACACATTGGATACATGGCGAGAAATCTGCGGCGAATATCAATCCAGCCCGGTCCGGCACCTACCGCGCGTGCCGAGTGAGGAATGGACGGCATGCCGTCCGGTTTACGTCGCATCGCCTACCCTTCGAGAGTTTACGGGCGGGTTGATCGGCTCCCCGTTCGAATGCCGGGGCGTCACGTCAACAGTCACCAGCCGGCCAGGATGCCCAGGGTCCTTCATCCGCTGAATTCCGCGCGGCATGGGTGCCCCGCCATTCACCACGGGAAGGCCCGTTGGGGCATCGGACCACACCGGACGACCCATGACGTCGCGAGGGAAGTACGGGTAGTTCCCTTCCGGTCCAGGGTCAAGAGCGTCAACAGCCACGGCTAGTCCTTGCCCGCAATGTAGGCGTCCCGCTTGGCGCTCAGTTCCTGGTCGAACTCGGCGGCCAGTTCCTCAGCCTTCCTGTCAGCGTGCGACACGATGTCTTCCAAGAGGCGCGAGCCGTACCAGCGCTGCTCGGGAACGGTGGACACCTCACCCAATGCCGACTGCGCCCGCTGGGCCTCGGTCATGACGTGTCCACGCTTGTGGCGGGTTGCCCGGCATTCAACGTAAGCCGCGAACCACGGCTCGGCAGACAGTGCGTCAAGGAACTGCTGCTGAGCGGGCTCGGCGGATGCGGTAACGGCTTCCGCGCGCTCCCGGTACGTCGCTACCACCTCACGGTTGTAGTCCATCGCACGCTCAGCACGCCGAGCGGATTCGGACTCCTGTGCTGCCTGCAACAGCGCTTCAGCGTCCGCGAGCGGACCCGATACCTTTTCCGCCTGTGCTCGCAGCTTCGCGACCTGTGCAGCGGCCTTCTCGATCTCAGCAGACATGATTAGTTGCCTCCCTTGTTCACGTCACGCCCGTACTGCGCGGCAATCTTCTTGTCGTTCTCGTAATGGCCGAGGCTGATGCGGATCAGCGGTCCCATGCGGTCGTACGCGTCCGGGTCGGACGAGCGGAGCGACGCGACGCGCTCCATGGACTCGTTCCACTTCCACGCATCGGCGCGGCGCTGTTCCTTCTTGGTCTGGCGGTCAACTGAGCCGTACCGGTTGCTGTTGTCGTACACGATCACTCCAGGTGTTTTCTGGCATGCGAAAAGCCCCCGTGACTTGCCAAAGGGGCGCAGCGGTCTCATGCGGTTGTTGGGCTAGAACGCGGAGTGCGCGCGGGTTCCAACGCGGGAGAGTGGGCACTCGGTCCGCCGTTCACTCTGCGGTGGGGTGCGCGGTAGTCCCTCTCTCTATTGGGTCGTGGAGTTCGGTGGTTGCGCAGTCGAACGGTTCGGGTGATGCGGTGCCGAACGAGGCGGCCATCTGGGCTCGCACTAGTGGAAGGCGGAGGTTTCCCCTCGCCCGCGCGAAGCAACCGGTTTCCTCCTGACACATGGGGAGAGCAAGCCTTGCCCATGCCTCCGAGCGGCTCGCTGTCCCGGTCCTAGTGGGGAGCAGAGCTTGCCTACGGCTCGTCCGGTGATGCGGTGCCGAAGAAGACGGCTGTCTCTCTTCTTCTATATTTTTTTACGTGTTACTAAAAAACCGGTTGTAACCGTCACTCCAACACCGCTCGCCCCGCTGTAGGACAACCGGAGCCCAAGCCCCGAGGGCGCAGCCGGCGAGCGGGGGCGAGAACGGACCTGGACGCCTGTCTGCGGGCATGAGAAAGCCCCGGCGGTCCACATTGGGTCCAGCCGGGGCGTTCGGGCTCAGGAGTAGCTGTCAGCGGTCGGTGTGGGTGTCTTCAAGCTCGGCCAACACGGCCTCCTCCGCGTGCTCGTGTGCCGCTTTGCGCTTCGCTGCTTGCTGCTCCGGGATGAGACCGGTCACTCGGATTCGATGCTTGGCGGCTCGGGGGAACACGGTCGCCCTCACTTCGAACTCCGTCAGGATCTCCCTGCGGGCAGCATCATCGGGCGCAGAGTGCCACAGGTCCTCGACCCTCTTCCCTGTCGGTACCGAGCGCATACCAGCCGGACGCTCCGGGAGCTCACGGAGTTCGTCCATCTCACGGCCCATCTGCGCGTACCTGGTCCTGAACCACTCCGCGTCATCAGCAGAGTCGTACAACCCCGCCGCACGGTCGTCCCGGAGTCGCTTCCGGTCCGCCTCGAACTCCAGGATGCGGGCCGCGTATCCAGTGCCAGGGTCGTACTCGCGGCGGGTGACCTGCTGAGATCCATAGTGTGCAAGGAACCAGCCTGCGACATGGGCATTCGCCAGGGAAATCGAGCTGGTCGGGGCAGGCTTACACGCCGACGATGCCGGTATGCCTCGAACCCGTCCCGTGCACGCGTAAGCCATGGGGCCACCGGTGCGCCCCGTCACGTACAGGCGCTGACCGCAGTTTCCGCAGAAGGCCAGTCCCGAAAGGAGGTTGACGCTTTTCGGTGCGCGGGAGACGTTGTGGTTCCGCTTCGGTGCGGTCTTGGCTATCAGCGCGTCACGGGTTGCACGGTCCCAGAGGGGGTCTGCGAGCCGTACCGGGTGTCCGTCCCCGCCGAGCACGGCCCGCTCGCCGTGCATGAGGAACCCCAAAGCCGCCTCGCTGGTGAGGATGCCTTTCAGCGTCTTGGCCCGCCACGGGGAGCCTTTGGGACTGCGTCCGTACATCACCGCCCGGTGGTCCGCCGGGGACAGCACTCCGGCGCGCGTCAGACGGGCCGCCTCGGTGGAGCACGTGACGGTGTCTGTTTCGTCGGCGAGGATACGTTCCGCCACGTCCCGGATGATCAGTGCCGCCACGGGATCAACGTCGACATGGTCCACCTTGCCCGTGGGAACGAGCCGAACGAACTGGTAGCCGTAGGAGTTCTTCTGGTGCGGCTGCCCTGCGCTCCGCGCTCGGAGCGTCTCGTCCCGGTTGCGCTTCTGGATGGCCCGCAGCTCCATCTGAGCCCCGAAAGCCTCCATGGACAGACGCATCTCGTCGTTAGGGTCAGCAAGGTCCCAGGGTCCGACGTGGCCGAACGTGACCAGCAGCCGCCCCGACTCGTGGATCATGTACGCGGTGTTCAATACGTCCCGCTGGTTGCGGCCGATCCGGTCGACGGCTGCCCCGACGATGCCGGAGTACGGACCGGCTTCGTTACGCAGCCACGGCCCGAGCCCCGGACGCGTCAGCGGGTCGGTAGCGCCCGAGACCTCCCAGTCATCGGCCCACGCGATGACATGCCCGCCGAGGGTCTCCACGGCGCTCAGCACCTGGTTCATCTGACGCTCAGGGCTGTTCGTCGCGTCCGTCTTGCGACTGAGCCGACGCACCCCCACCAGGCACTTTCCACATCCGTCGTACTCACTCGTGATCATGCGGTCCATCTTTACCCGACCTGTCTCACACGTGCATGTGTGTTTTAGGGGGGTACCTCGACTGGAAGGAGCGCTGGATCGACGCGGGGCGGGGGGCGCTGCCGCACGCTCCGGCGCAGTTGGAGATGCTGGCGCTGGAGGCGTGCTTGGACCGGATCGCGGCCGAGGGCCTGTCCGCGGTGACGGCCCGCCACGCGGCCGCCGCGGCGGCGACCCGCGCGGGCGCGCTGGCGCTGGGCATCGCCCCGTACGTCGGCCGGGTCGCGGCGGCCGCCCCGGTGGCCACGACGCTCCGGGTCCCGGAGGCCTCCCTGGTGGTGGCCAAGGCCCTGGCGGCCGATCCGGCGGCTCCCCTCGCGGCGGGCGGCGGCGCCCTGGCCCGGGAGATGGTCCGGGTCAACCACTACGGCACGGCGGCCTCCCCGGAGACGGTCGACTCCTGTCTGACGGCCCTCGCGGCGGCTCTCGGGCTGCCCCCGGCCGGGGCCCTGGCGGCGGCGGCCGCGGCGTGGTCGGCGGCCCCGTCCGCCTGACGGGGGCGGACGCCGCCGGGCCGGGGAGCCGCTGAAAACCCCGGCCGGGCGTTTCCCGAGGGAGTCAGCCCTCCAGGGCGTTCAGCAGCCGGTCCACGTCCGCCTCGGTGTTGTAGAGGTGGAAGGAGGCCCGCAGGCTCCCGGCGCGGGCGGCGGTGACGATGCCCGCGGCGAGCAGGGCGCCCCGGCGGTCGGCCAGGCCCGGGACCGAGACGATCGGGGACGAGCCGGGGACCGGCTCGTGGCCGAGCCGGGCGAGGCCGGCGCGGTAGCGGGCGGCCAGGGCCGTGTCGTGGGCGCCGACGGCGGCGATGCCGACCCGCTCCAGCAGCGCCAGCGCCGGCTCGGCGGCGTGGTAGGCCAGGAAGGCCGGGGACTCGTCGAACCGCCTCGCTCCGGGCGCCAGTTGCTTCACCGGGCCGTAGATGGAGTCCCACATCGGCTCGGCCGCCACCCAGCCCGCGTGCAGCGGGGTCAGCGTGTCCTGGGCCTCCTCGGAGACCGTGAGGTAGGAGACCCCCCGCGTCGCCAGGAGCCACTTGTAGCCGGCGGCGACCGTGTACTCGTACGGCGCGGCGTCGAAGGGCGCCCAGCCCGCCGCCTGCGTGGCGTCGACCAGCATCCGCGCCCCGTGGGCGGTGGCCGCGGCGCGGACCGCCGCGAGGTCGGCCGCGCGCCCGTCGGCGGACTGCACGGCGCTCAGCGCGACCAACGCGGTGCCGGGCCCGACGGCTTCGGCGAGGGATTCCAGCGGGGCGAAGCGGATCTTGAGGTCGCCGCGCACCACGAAGGGGTTGATGACGGAGGCGAAGTCGCCTTCGGGGAACAGGACTTCGGACCCGGGCGGGAGCGAGGCCGCGACCAGGCCGACGTGCGTGGAGACGGCCGATCCGACGGCCACCCGATCCGGGGCGACCGCGACGAGGCGGGCGAAGGCCTCCCGGGCCCGGTTCACCCGGTCGAAGTCGCCGAAGCCGGCCGGGTCCCCGTCCCCGGCGGCCTCGGCCATCCGCCGCACCTCGGTGACGGCTCCGCGCGGGAGGACGCCGCAGGTGGCGGTGTTGAGGTAGGTGGTGGAATGCGCGAACTCGCCGAGGACGGCCTCGGGCGGAAGGAGATCCATGCCGTCCACTCTGCGCCAGGAGGAAACCAAAGTCCATTGGCGAGTTCCGCGGGTCCACCCAAAGGATTACTTATGAATAGCGGTTACGGCTGCGGCACCGCGCACGCGCCGTCGGGCTCGCACGCCTCGCCCTCGGGGGCGGCGGGTGCGAGCACCTCGCGCCCGGCCCACGCCTGCTCCAGCGCCCGCGTGAACACCTCTGCGGGCTGGCCGCCCGAGATCCCGTAACGGCGGTCGAGCACGAAGAACGGCACGGCGTTGGCGCCCAGTTCGGCCGCCTCGCGCTCGTCGGCGCGGACCTCGGTGGCGTAGGCGGACTCGTCGGCCAGCACGGCGCGGGCCTCGGCGCCGTCCAGTCCGGCCTCGACGGCGAGCGCGGCCAGCACCTCGGGGTCGAAGACGGAGCGCTCCTCGCCGAAGTTGGCGCGGTAGGCGAGGTCGAGCAGCTCCTCCTGGCGGCCGCGGGCGGCGGCCAGGTGCAGCAGGCGGTGGATGTCGAAGGTGTTGCCGTGGTCGCGGCCCTCGGTGCGGTACGTCAGCCCCTCGGCGCGGGCGCTCGCGGCGACGTGCTCCTCCATGCCGCGCGCCTCCTCGAGGGTGCGGCCGTACTTCTTGGCCAGCATCTCCACGACGGGCGCCACCTGCCCCTTGGGGCCGTTGGGGTCGAGCTCGAAGGAGCGGAAGACGACCTCGACCTCGTCACGGTGGGCGAAGTCGGCCAGCCCCTGGGTGAAGCGGGCCTTGCCGATGTAGCACCACGGGCAGGCGATGTCGCTCCAGATCTCGACGCGCATGTTCCTTCTTCTCTCCACGGAATCAACTGTTCCGGCTTCAACCAATCGCCGCCCGGTCTCATTCCCCGGACAGGGGCCCGCGCCGGCCGCCGGCGTCCCCCGCCGCCGGCACGGTGAGCCAGAGCGTGAGGTGGGAGCCGGCCTGGGCCCCGGCGGGATCCGCGAGCCAGCCGTGGGTGGCGTAGAAGGCCTGGGCGCGGAGGTTGTGACCGTAGACCTCCAGCCGGACCCTGCGGACCCCTGCCCGGTGCCAGGCGTCCAGGCAGGCGGCGTGCAGGGCGGCACCGGTGCCCCGGCGCCAGTGCGCGGGGTCCACGTGCAGTTGGGTGAGGGTGGTCTCGCCGGCGGCGGTGCGGAAGGCGGCCACCCCGGTGAGCTCGCCGTCCCGCTCGGCGCAGAGCACCCCGCCGTCGGCTCCGGCCCGGGCGACCGCCAGGGACCAGCCCTCGCGGGTGCGCGCCAGCTCGGCCGCGCCGCCGTAGGCCTCCTCGGGGATCCGGCCCCGGTAGTAGGTGGCGCGGGCCCGGGTGTGGAGGGCGGCGATCGCGTCGAGGTCGGCGGGCTGCGCGGTTCGGATCATGGAGAAGGAAACGCGCCGGGAACCCGCCCGGTTCCCGGCGCGTCCGGCGCGGCTACTTCTTGAGCCACGCCTCCATCATCTTCTGCGCGACGGGGGCGGCCAGCTTGCCGCCGCCGATCTCCGAGCGGTCGGTGTCCGACCGCTCGATCACCACGGCGACCGCGATCTGCTTGCCGTTCAGCTTTCCGTACGAGGTGAACCAGGCGAGCGGCGACAGGCTGTTGTTCACGCCGCGCTGGGCGGTACCGGTCTTGGCGCCCACCTCGGCGCCCGGGACCTGGGCGGTCTTGCCGCCGCCCTCGGTGGCGACCGTCCTCATGGCGTCCTGGATCATCGAGGCGGTCTTTCCGTTCATGACCTGCTGGGACTTGGGGTCCTTGAAGCTCTCCAGCACGTTGCCGTTGGAGTCGGTGACCTCCGAGACCGCGTGCGGGGAGACCAGCGTGCCGCCGTTCTCGATCGCGGCCGTCACCATCGCCATCTGCAGCGGGGTCGCCTGCACGTCGAACTGGCCGATACCGGTCTGCGCGACCTGGTCGACCGACATCTTGTCCTTCGGGTACTTGCTGGCCGGGCTGGCCCAGACGGGGGTCTTCTGCACGACGTTGAAGCCGAGCTTCTCCGCCATCGCCCGCATCTTGTCCTGGCCCAGCTTGTGGGCGAACTCGGCGAAGACGTTGTTGCAGGACAGCCGCAGCGCGGTCCGCGGGGAGACGTTGTTGCAGGCCTCGTTGCCCGCCTCGCTGGGCAGCTTGGTCCGCGTGCCGGGGATCGTGTAGTCGCCGGGGATCCCGGTGGGCGTGTCGATGTTGGTGACCAGGCCGTTCTCGATGGCCGCCGCCAGGGTGACCAGCTTGAAGGTCGAGCCGGGCGCCTGCGGCTTGCGCAGCGCCGTGTTCTCCATCGCCTTGCCCTTGTCGGCGTTGAGCGCGTCCCACGCCTTCTGGTCCGCGTCGGTGGCGCCGGCGAAGCTGCCCGGGTCGAAGGACGAGTTGTTCACGACGGCCAGGATCTCGCCCGTGGACGGATCGATCGCGACGGCGGAGCCCTGCATGCCGTTCAGCGCGTCGTAGCCCGCCTTCTGGACGTTCTTGTCGATCGTGGTCAGCACGTTGCCCGGGGCGGCGCGCTTGTTGGTGAGCGTGTCCATGATCGTCTTGAGCCGGTTGTCGGAGCCGTTGAGGATGCCCTTGTAGACGCCCTCCAGCATGCTCGAACCGAAGGCCTGCGAGCTGTAGCCGGTGATCGGCGCGTACAGCGGTCCGTCGGTGTAGGTCCGCTTGTACCCGTAGGTCTTGCCGTCCGTCTTCGTGGAGCCCGTGATCGCCTCCCCGCCCACGATGATGTTCCCCAACGGGTTCTCGTACTGCCCGATGAGGTTCCGCTTGTTGTTGTCGTCGTCTGCGAGGGCCTGGCCTTGATACGCCTGCACCCAGGTGACCCGCACCATGAGGGCCAGCACCAGAAGCAGACAGAAGACCGACGCACGCCTGATCGTCTTGTTCATCCCCCAGAAGGACGTCCCGGCCGCCCCAGCCGTTCCGCTCTGCCCCGATTGTGGCGGAGTTCTCAGCCTTTCCTCATGGGGAAACCTCCCTCGTACGCCGCGATGACCGCCTGCGTACGGTCCCGGGAGCCGGTCTTGGCCAGGACCGAGGCCACGTGCGTCTTGACCGTCTGCGGGCCGACGCCCAGGCGCTCGCCCACCTCGTGGTTGGAAAGTCCGGTGGCCATCAGGCGCAGTACGTCGGCCTCCCTGTCGGTCAGCCGCGCCACCCAGGGCGCGGCGCCGGGCCCGGCGCCGGTCGGGGTGCGGGCCGCGGCCAGGGAGCGGACGGCCGCCGGGAACAGCAACGAGTCGCCCCGGGCCACCAGCCGGACCGCGCCGGTCAGCTCGTCGGCGCCGGCCCGCTTGAGGAGGAACCCGGCGGCTCCGGCGCGCAGCGCGTCGTAGACGTACGCGTCGTTCTCGAAGGTGGTGACCACGACGATCCGCGGCGGCCGCGCCATGGTGGCCAGGATCCGCTCGGTGGCCCGGATGCCGTCGATCTCGGGCATCCGGACGTCCATCAGCACTATGTCGGGGGCGAGCGCGCGGACCACGGACACGGCCTCGGTGCCGGTCGCCGCCTCCCCGACGACCGTCATGTCGGGCTCGGCCTCGAGGATGACCCGCAGGGCGGTGCGCACCATCCGCTCGTCATCGGCCAGCACGACGCGCAGCTTCGCCCGGGGCTCCGGTGCGGGCAGCCCGTTCACCGGGCCGCTCCGCCCAGGGGGAGGACGGCCCGCAGCCGCCAGTGGCCCCCGTGTGGTCCGGCCTCGAGGCGCCCGCCGAGCAGGGCGGCCCGCTCCGCGGCGCCCCGCAGCCCCCGGCCTCCGGTCATACGCGTCTCCCGGGCCTCCCCCGCCCCGGGTGCGGCGGCCGGTCCGTTCGTCATGGTGATCTCCAGTTCACGCCGTCCGCTCCGTTCCCGTACGAGGATCCGCAGGGCGACCGGGCCCGACCCGTGCCGCAGTGCGTTGCTCAGCCCCTCCTGCACGATGCGGTACGCCTCGCGGGAGGCGATCGCCGGCAGCCGCGCCCAGTCCCCGGCCGGCCCCGGATCCTCGTGCACGCCGATCGGGGTCCCCGCGGCCCGGCTGCGCGCCAGCAGCCCGTCCAGGTCGGCGGCGAGCGTCGGGGCCGGGCCGGCCGCCCCGGGCCCGGCGGCGTCCCCCTCGCGCAGCAGGCCGAGGACCGCGTCCAGCTCCCCCACCGTGCGCCGGGTGGTGTCCTCGATCGCGGCCAGCGCCTCCCGTACGAAGCCGGGGTCGCTGTCGAGCACCCGCCGGGCGGCGCCCGCCTGCAGGGTGACCGCGCTCAGCGCGTGCCCGACGGCGTCGTGCAGCTCGCGCGCCAGCCGGTTGCGGACCGCCAGGTCGGCGGCCCGCTCCTCGGCCGCCGCCAGCCGGTCCGCCGCCGTCGGCCCGAGCAGCACGGGCGCCAGCCGGGCCAGCAGCGCCGCGGCCCCGGCGGCGCACAGGGCGAGCGCCACCAGCAGGCCGATCCCCAGCCCGGGGGCCGCGTACGACTGGGCCCGGGTGCTCAGGAAGCCGAGCCCGAGCGGGAGCTCCCGCAGCGCGCTCACGAACGGCAGGGCGATCAGCACCACGGCCATGGGCGGCACCGCGAGGGTCATCCCGCTGACGAGCGCACCGACCCCCAGGTGCACGGTCCACCAGGCCGCGGCCCGTCCCCGGGCCGCCCCGCTCCGGGCCCGCCCCTCGGCGAGCCGCTCCCCCGGCACCGCGCACAGGGCCCGTACCGCGGCCACCGACAGCGGCCGGACCAGCCCGAACAGCCCGGTCACGGCCACGAGCGGGAGACTGACGGCGTAAGCGCCGAGGCTGGACGGCAAGGAGCTGAACGCGGTGGTCCCCTCTCCTGCGGCCACGCCGACCGCCACCTGCGCGAGCAGGAAGTACGGCATCAGCAGAGCCCCGCCGAGTATGAGGTGGACCCAGCCGAGACCGAGCCGCGCGGCGAAGACCCTCGCGGTGAGGAGCCGGGCGGAGAGGAGCCGGGCGGAGAGGAGCCGGCCCCGCCCCGGCCCGCCGCGCACCCTCGGCCGCCGCTTCCGCCCCGCCCCGGCCCCTACCCGGCGGCCTCCCCCCACCGTTCCCCGAGCGGCCGCCGGACGGCCGCCGGGCCGGAGCCGGTCCGGATTCCGACCCCGGTCAGGAGACCGGTTCCAGGCGGGCCGTGAACTCGCGGACCGCCGGTTCCTCTCGGTAGGGGTCCAGCCGGGAGCGGAAGTCCTCCAGGTACACCGCCCCGCGGTTCGAGCGGATCCCGGACAGCGCGTCCGCCGCCTGCGCGGCCGTCTGGCAGGCGGCCTCGACCTCCCGCTGCTGCACCCGCGCCGCCGCCAGCAGCAGCAGGCCGATCGCGCGGCGCCGCGCCTTCGTCGCCGGTAGCTCCCGCAGCGCCTCCTCCGCCCGCCTCGCCGCCGCGTCCGCCTGGCCCAGGTCCCGGTGGCAGTGCGCCAGTTCGTCCGCCAGGTACGCCTGGTCGAAGTGCCGGATCCACGCCGGGTCGTCGCCCGACTCCGGCTCCGCCCGCTCCAGCGCGGTCACCGCCCGCGAGGACAGCACCGCCGTGGCCCGGACATCGCCCAGCAGCGCGTGGCCCCGCGCCTCCGCCGCGTAGAACATCGCCTCCACGCGCGGGGTGACCTGCCCTCTCGTCCCCTCCTGCGCGGCCCGGGCCAGCTGCGCGATCTCCCGCGGATTGCCCAGTTCGGCGGCGAGGTGGCTCATCGAAGCGGCCAGGACGTAGCCCCCGTACGCACGGTCCCCGGCCGCCTGCGCCAGCCGCAGGGCCTGGATGTAGTAGCGCTGCGCGAGCCCCGGCTGGCCGGTGTCCACGGCCATGTAGCCCGCCAGCTCCGTCAGCCGGGCGACCGCCGCGAACAGCGCGCGGCCCACCGGCTCCCGGTACGAGCCGCCGATCAGCCCGGACACCACCGAGTTGAGGTAGTGCACGACCACCGGCCGCACGTGCCCGCTGCCGAAGCGGTGGTCGAGGTCCTTGAGGGCCTCGGTGGTCGCCTGGACCGCCTCCACGTCCGACATGCCCACGCGCGAGCCGCCGCTGCGCGCGACCTGCGCGTCGGCACCCGTGATCAACCAGTCGCGGCTCGGCTCCACCAGCGCGGAGGAGGCCACGCTCGATCCGGACAGGAAGTCGCGGCGCCCGACGTCGCTGCGCCACAGCTCGCAGACCTGCTCGATCGCGCCGACCACGGTCGGGGAGAACTGCAGGCCGACGCCGGAGGCGAGGTTCTTGCCGTTGGCCATGCCGATCTCGTCGATGGTGACGGTCCGGCCGAGTTTGCGCCCGAGCGCCTCGGCGATGATGCCGGGGGCCCGGCCGCGCGGCTGCTGGCCGCGCAGCCAGCGGGCCACGGAGGTCTTGTCGTAGCGGAGGTCGAGGCCGTGCTCGGCCCCGCACATGTTGACGCGCCGGGCGAGCCCGGCATTGGAGCACCCGGCTTCCTGGATGAGCGCCTGCAGCCGTTCGTTCGGCTGGCGGGCGACGAGAGGCCTGGCTGCCATGAAAAACCCCCAGAGGCCGCGGGTGACCGATGGATTGATCACTTCCCGCCTGATGTGCGGGGAATCTTCCCCATTGCGTCGTGTCGCTACCCACCTCCGGCGCCCCGGCCTCCCACGCGCCCCCCGCGATGCACCGATGCGCCCCGTATGCAGGATCGATGCTCCCGTCCCCGGCTGGTTTACGCCCGTAACCCCCGGTGACCGCAAGAGTTGTGTTGCACGTGGAAAAGACCATCGGAGTCACGGAGACCGCGCCCGTCCCCCTGCAGCGCAGTGAGCCGCTGCTGGACCATGCCGTGCGGTACACGGAAGAACGGCACTGGGACGTCTTCGCCGGCGCCTGGCTCGAGTCCGTCGACGGGCGGGAGCGGTGCTCCTGCGGGGCGGCCGACTGCCCGGCCCCCGGTGCGCACCCCGCGGTGAAGGAGTGGACCTCGCACGCCTCCGGCAGCGCCGTGCAGGTCAGGCGGCTCTGGGGCAAGAACCCGAAGGCCTCCATCCTGCTGCCGACCGGCCGGACCTTCGACGCGCTCGACGTGCCGGACGCGGCCGGCTTCCTGGCGCTCGCCCGGCTCCAGCGCATGCAGCGCACCCTCGGGCCGGTCATCGCCACCCCGGCCGGCCGGATGCTGTTCTTCGTCCTGCCGGGCGCCGGGGCGAAGGTGCCGGACCTGCTTCGCAAGATCGGCTGGCAGCCGGCCCAACTCGACCTGGCCGCGCGGGGCGAGGGCGAGTTCGTCGCCGCGCCCCCGACCCGCATCGGCGGGCGCGGGTCGGTGCAGTGGGCGCAGCCGCCGACGGCGGCGAACCGGTGGCTGCCGGACGTGGAGGAGCTGATCGACGCGCTCGCGTACGCGTGCGGCCGCGAGGCGGCGGCGGAGCGCACCCGGCGGGGCGCGTAGCCCCGGGGCGCTGACCCGCCCGTCCCGCGGCCTGCCCCGGCGGTTCCGTTCCGCCCTCCCCACCGGGGCGGGCGGAACGGAACCGCCGGGAAACTCATGACATACGTAACTGCCCCGCCCGCCGGCCCCCTCCTATGGTGAAGGAAGCAGTACACGGGGAACAGAACGAGAGGCGGGCGCATGCCGGACCAGGGCGTTGCGACGGGTGGGACCGACGGTACGAGGGGTGGCGGTGCGCGATCCGCGCCGTCCGGTGCGGCCGCCGTGCGGGTGGAAGGCCTGTGGAAGCGGTTCGGTGAGCAGGTGGCCGTCGCGGGGATCGATCTGGTGCTGCCCGCCGGGCAGTTCATCGGCCTGGTCGGGCCGAACGGCGCCGGCAAGACGACCACGCTGTCGATGGTGACCGGGCTGCTGCGCCCGGACATGGGCCGGGTGATCGTCGCAGGGCACGACGTGTGGGCGGACCCGGTCGAGGTGAAGTCCCGGATCGGCGTGCTGCCGGAGGGGCTGCGGCTCTTCGAGCGGCTCTCGGGGCGCGAACTGCTCGGCTACATGGGCCGGCTGCGGGGGCTGCCGGGCCACGAGGCGGACAGCCGGGCCACGCAGCTGCTGGACGTGCTGGACCTGGCCGGTTCGCAGAACAAGCTGATCGTCGACTACTCCACCGGCATGCGGAAGAAGATCGGCCTGGCGGCCGCGCTGCTGCACAACCCCGAAGTGCTGTTCCTGGACGAGCCGTTCGAGGGCGTCGACCCGGTGTCCGCGCAGACCATCCGCGGAGTGCTGGAACGTTACACCTCCTCCGGGGCCACGGTCGTCTTCTCCTCCCACGTCATGGAGCTCGTCGAATCGCTGTGCGACTGGGTGGCCGTCATGGCCGCCGGCCGCATCCGGGCCGCGGGCCCGCTGGCCGACGTACGGGGCGACGCGCCCTCGCTGCAGGCCGCGTTCCTGGAGCTGGTCGGGGCGCAGGGCCGGGCCACGGGCGAGTCGCTGGACTGGCTCGGCGGCGGCGCGGGCGCGAACGGCACGGGCAGCGGGGCGGTCCTGCGATGAACACGTCCGCACCCGCGGGACCGGGAACGGGACAGGGCACGGCGTCGGCCGTGGCCCCGCCGTCCACCGGCACCGGCACCGGCGCCACCTCGGCCGTCCCGGCCGTTTCCCTCACCCCCGTCTTCGTCCGCCTCAAGCTCTCCCTCCTCCGCAACGGCCTCAAGGGCTCCTCGAAGCGCAAGGCGGCCTACTTCGGCGCCCTCGCCTTCGCCGTCGTCGTCGCCTTCTTCGTCACGCTCAGCCTCGCCCTGCTGCGCGGCAACGCGCACGCGAGCTCGGTCGTCGTCCTGCTCGCGGCGGTCCTCGCCCTCGGCTGGACGTTCATGCCGCTGTTCTTCCCCACCGGGGACGAGACGCTCGACCCGAGCCGGCTGGTCATGCTGCCGCTGCGCCCGCGTCCGCTCGTACGGGCCCTGCTGGCCTCCTCGCTCGTCGGCATCGGGCCGCTGTTCACCCTGTGCCTGGCCGTCGGCTCGGCCATCGCCCTCGCCCACGGCGCCGCGGGCGCGGTGGCCGCCGTACTCGCCGTGCCGCTCCTGCTGCTCTGCTGCGTCGCGCTCGCCCGGGCGGTGGCGACGGCCAACGTACGGCTGCTGACCAGCCGCAAGGGGCGCGACCTCGCCCTGCTCAGCGGTCTGCTGATCGCCGTGGGCGCGCAGGTGGCGAACTTCGCCGCCCAGCGACTGTTCCAGAACGGCGGCCTGGAGAAGCTGGAGCCCGCCGAAGCCGTCGTCCGCTGGCTGCCGCCCGCGACCGCCGTCGGCATGGTGGACTCCGCCAGCGAGGGCGCGTACGCGGTCGCGGCCGCCCAACTGGCCGTCACCGTCGCCGCCCTGGCCCTGCTGCTGTGGTTCTGGGAGCGCGGCCTGACCAAACTCATGGTCACCCCGGACGGTTCGACGATCTCGGCGGCCAAGCCGAAGAAGGACCGGGGGGCGGGAGCCGGCGCCACCGCCCGCGGAGTGTGGTCGTTCCTGCCGGACAACCGTACGGGCGCGGCCATGCAGCGCACGCTGCGCTACATCGTCCGCGACCCGAAGACCAAGTCGGCCTGGGTGTCGGCCCTGGCGATCGGCCTGATCATCCCGGTCGCCAACGCCCTGCAGGGCAGCGGCTCGCTCTACCTGGCCTGCTTCGGCTCGGGCATGATCGGCGCCCAGATGTACAACCAGTTCGGGCAGGACACCTCGGCGTTCTGGATGGTCGCGCAGACCATTTCGAGCACCCGCGAGGCGTACGTGGAACTGCGCGCCCGCGCCCTGGCCCTCGCGCTGGTCACCGTGCCCTACACGGCGCTGGTCACGGCGGCGACGGCCGCCCTGGTCGACGACTGGCCCGGCTTCCTCGCCGTCCTGGGCCTGGCCCTGGCCCTGCTCGGCTCGATGCTGTGCACGGGGGCCGTGGCCTCGGCCCGCTTCCCGTACTCCATCCCGACGGACGGCGCCTTCAAGAACGCCGCCCCCGGCCAGGGCGCCCTGGCGTGGATGGGCATCGTCGGCGGCCTGTTCGCCTCGGCGCTGGTCTGCGCCCCGGTGATCGCCCTGACCATCTACCTCAGCGTCACGGACCAGCAGTCGCTCAGCTGGATCCTGTTCCCCCTGGGCGTGGCCTGGGGCACGCTGGCCGCCTGGGCGGGCCTGCGCATCGCGGCCCCCACGGTGGCGCGCAAGCTCCCGGAGATCCTGGTGGCGGTCAGCAAGGGCTAGGCCGGCTCTTTCGGATCTTGCCGGGCCCGCGACGCCCGGCACCGCGCCTGGCCGCGTTGTCGGGACGCCCGAGTACGTCCAGTACACGCAGCGCCCCTCCGCCTTGCCATGCACGGCACCAGACGCCGCGGGCTCGGCCGACAAGATCCGAAAGAGACGGCCTAAGCGGTACCGCCCGGGGCCAACGCCGGGGCCGGGGCCAACGCCTGCGCCAACGCCGGGGCCAGCGCCGGGGCCAGGGCGGCGTCGGCCTCGGCGAGGGCCGACGCGCCCGCGGTCAGGGAGTCGTGGACGAAGTGGACGGTGGCCCCTTCGATGCCGCAGTACTCCGAGATGCCGACCCGCAGCAGGCGCTCCACCGGCCCGTCCCAGCCCAACTCCTCGAACTTCGCCCGCGGGTAGCTCACCAGTGGGATCCAGACCATCCGCTTGCCCTTCAGGGCCGGGCGGGGGCGCCCGTAGGCGAAGCCGTTGTTCCAGACCCGGTCGATCCAGCCCTTCAGGAGGGCCGGCAGGCCGAACCACCAGAGCGGGAAGACCACCACGAGCAGGTCGGCGGCGGCGATCCGGGCCATGTGGGCCCGGGTCTCGGCGGAGTACTCCTTGTCCGGGTCGGACCAGTCCGGCTCGTCCTCGGGGCCCATCCGGGGGTCGAAGCCCTCGGCGTGCAGATCGAGCAGGTCGACCGTATGGCCTTCGGCCTCCAGCCGGGCCACGGCGCGGCGGGCCAACTGGACGGTCAGCGAGTCGGCGCGGGGGTGGGCCACGACCACCAGGGCGGCGCTCACCGGGTACCGGCGGCGGTGGCGGTTGCGGCGGAGGCGGCCGCGGGGGCCGCGGGGGCCAGGCGGACCAGCATCTTGCCGGTGTTCGCGCCGCGCATCATGCCCAGGAAGGCCTCCGCGGCGTGCTCGATGCCGTCCACGACGGTCTCCTCCGCGTGCAGGCTGCCGTCCGCCAGCCAGCCCGCCGCCCGCCCGATCCACTCCGGGAACAGGTCGAAATGGCTGGAGACCAGCATCCCGCGCAGGGTCACCTCGCGGGCCGCGGCCCGGAAGAGGTTGTCCGGGCCCACCGCCGGAGCGGTGGCGTTGTAGCCGCTGATCGCGCCGACCATGGCGATCCGGCCGCCCTGGCGCATCGCGCCGATGGCCGCCTGGAGGTGGTCCCCGCCGACCGCGTCGAGGTAGACGTCGATGCCCTCGGGGGCCGCCTGCGCGAGCTGGCCGGGCAGGTCGCCGCGGCGGTGGTCGACGGCCGCGTCGTAGCCGAACGCGTCCAGCAGTTTCCTCGTCTTCATCGGACCGCCCGCCGAGCCGATCACCCGGGAGGCCCCCAGGCGCCGCGCCAGCTGCCCGGCGACGCTGCCGACCGCGCCCGCCGCCGCCGAGACGAAGACGACGTCCCCCTCCTTGACCGGGGCGGTGCGGGTCAGCGCCGCGTACGCAGTCAGACCCGTGGTGCCCAGCGGGCCGAGGTACGAGGACGGCGAGGCGATCGCGGGGTCCACGACGGTGGCGGCGGCCGCGTCGAGGACCGCGTACTCCCGCCAGCCGAGGAAGTGCGAGACGGTCGCCCCGACCGGCACCGAGGCCGCGCGGGAGGCGACGACCTCGCCGATCGCGCTGCCTTCGAGGGCCGTGCCGAGGGCGAACGGCGGAATGTAGGAGGGGGCGTCGTCCATCCGGCCGCGCATGTACGGGTCCACGGACATCCAGGTGTTGCGGACGAGGATCTGTCCCTCGGCGGGCTCCGGGACCTCGGTGGTGACCAGGTCGAAGTGGTGGCGGCCCGGCTCGCCGACGGGGCGGGCGGCGAGGCGGATCTCACGGGAGACGGTCTCGGCGGGGATCGCGGCGCGGATCTCGGCGGGGATCGCGGAGGCGGTCCCGGTGGGGATCGCGGCGCGGATCTCGGCGGCGGTCTCGGTGCTGGTCATCCGACTGTTCCTTCCGGTGGCGGTGGCGGTGGCGGCCGCTCGGTCGCGGTCACAGGAACACCCTGTCCAGTGCCGCGCACGGGCCGCGCACGCGTCACGCACGGGCCGCCCGTGCGCCACCGGCCGTCCGCCCGCGCCCCTCTGACGGGCCCGAAGTACCGTGGGGCGCATGCGTTTCGAGGTGCTGGGGCCAGTGACCGTGCGGACCGATGACGGGACCCCGGTCCCCGTGCGGGAGCCGAAGGTACGGGCCCTGCTCGCCGCCCTCCTCGTACGCGACGGGCGGCCCGTGCCGGTGGACCGGCTGATCGAGGACCTGTGGGGCGATGCGGGCGGCGCCGCCCCGGGCAACCCCGGCAACACCCTGCAGACCAAGGTCTCCCAGCTCCGCCGCACCCTCGCCGCGGCCGAGGAGGGCGCCCGCGCCCTGGTCACGTACGGTCCGGCGGGCTACGCCCTGCACGCGCCCGCCGCCTCCGTGGACGCGGCCCGGTTCACGGAGCTGGCGGCGGCCGCCCGCACGGAGGCGGAGCCGGGCACCAGGGCGGAGCTGCTGGCCGGGGCGCTCGGGCTGTGGCGGGGCGACGCCTACGCCGACTTCCGCGACGCGGAGTTCGCCCGGGCGGCGGCGGCCCGGCTGGAGGAGCAGCGGATCACGGCGTACGAGGACCTGGCCGAGGCCCGCCTCGAACTCGGCGGACACCAGGCGCTGGCCGATGAGCTGGCGGGCCTGGTCGAGCGGTACCCGCTGCGCCAGCGGCTGCGCGGCAGCCGGATGCGCGCCCTGTACCGCGCGGGCCGGCAGAGCGAGGCGCTCGCCGTCTACGGGGAACTGCGCGAGCTGTTCGCCGAGGAACTCGGCATCGACCCGGGGGCGGAGCTCGCCGCGCTCCACGGGGCGATCCTGCGGCAGGACCCCGAACTGTCGGGCCCGGCAGCGGCCGTGACCCCGGCGATGCCTCTGGACCCGACAGCCCAGGCCGGACCGGCAGCCCGGGCGGGACGGGACGCGTGGCGCGGCCCGGACGGCTGGCGCGGCCCGGACGGCCGGCCGCGGGGCGGGAACCTGCCCGCCCCCGTCAGCTCGCTGGTGGGCCGCGAGGACGCCGTCGACCGGGTGTGCGCGGCGCTCGGGGCCGGCCGGCTGGTGACGCTCACCGGGCCCGGCGGCGTCGGCAAGACGCGGCTCGCGCTCGCCGCGGCGGCCCGGCTGGAGGACGCGTACCCCGACGGCGTGTGGTTCGTGGAACTCGCGGGCACGACCGCCCCGTTGACCCCGGACACGGTGGCCGCCGCGATCGGGGTGCGCGAGGACGACGCGGGCGGCGGCGCCCTGGAGGACCGGCTCGCCGAGGCCTTGCGGCGGCGTACGGCGCTGCTCGTCCTCGACAACTGCGAACACCTCGTCCCGGCCGTCGCCGCCCTCGCCGAGCGGCTGCTGCGCCGCGCCCCCGGCCTGCGGATCCTCGCCACCAGCCAGGAGCCGCTCGCACTCTCGGGCGAGGTGCTCCAAGCCGTCGCACCGCTCGAAGAGGCCCAGGCCGTGGCGCTGTTCGCGGCCCGCGCCGCGGCCGCCGCCCCCGGCTTCGCCCTCGGCCCCGCCACCGCCGAGGCCGCCGCCCTCATCTGCCGCCGGCTGGACGGCATCCCGCTCGCGCTGGAGCTGGCCGCCACACGGGTGCGGGTGCTCGGGGTGGAGGCGCTGGCCGAGCGGCTCCACGACCGGTTCCGGCTGCTCAACCAGGTGCGCCGGGACGCCCCGGCCCGGCAGCGCACGCTGCGCGCGGTGATCGACTGGAGCTGGGAGCTGCTGTCCCCGGCGGAATCGACGGTGCTGCGCCGGCTGTCGGTGTTCGCGGGCGGGTTCACGCTGGAGGCGGCCGAGGAGGTGTGCGCGGGCGGGGAGGTGGCCGCCGAGGAGGTCCTCGACCTGGTCACGCGGCTGGTGGACTGCTCGCTGGTGGCCTCGGCGTACGGGGACTCGCGCCTGAGGCTGCTGGAGTCGGTGGCGGCGTACGGGCTGGAGCGGCTGGACGCGGCCGGCGAGACCTGGGCGACCCGGCAGCGGCACGCGGAGTACCACACCGGGCTCGCGGAGCGCGCGGCCGAGCGCCTGCACGGGCCCGAGCAGGGCGAATGGCTGCGGCGGCTCGACCGGGAGGGCCCCAACACCCGGGCCGCACTGGAGCACGCGGGGCCGGGCGCCCTGGGGCTGCGGCTGGTCGAGGCGCAGACCTGGTACTGGTTCCTGCGCGGCCGTGTCAGGGAGGCCGTCGAGGCCACGGGGGCGGCGGGCTCGGCGGTCCGGCACGCCGCCTTCTCGCTGCTCGGCGGGGACGACAGCCTGCTGGACCGGGACTTCTCCGGGGCCGACCTGCGGGGGCGCTGGCTGCTGGCCTACGCGCGGTGCGGCTTCGGGTCCGGTAGCCCGGGCGGCGAACTCACCCTGCTCCCCGGGCAGTTCCACGAGGCCGGCGACCGGTGGGGCGAGGCCGTCGCGCTGCTCACGCTCGCGACGCGGGCGCTCTACGACGGCGACCTCGTGGAGCTGCGCCGCAACGCGGAGGCGGCAGCGGCGATGTTCGCCGAGCTCGGGGACCGGTGGGGGCAGCTGCAGGCTTCCGAGCAGCTGGGCATCCTCGCCGAGGTGACCGGTGACTACGCGGCGGCGGCCCGGCTGCACGAGGACGGCGTACGGGACGCGCAGGAGCTGGAGTTGTGGACGCACGCCTCGTTCCGGCTGGCCCGGCAGGGGCGGATCGCGCTGCTGACCGGCGATCTCGCGGGCGCGGCCGAGTTGCACGGGCGGGCCCTGCGGCTGGCGGTGGAGCAGTGCCACCGGCCGGCGGAGCAGTTCGCGGAGCTCGGGCTGGCGCTGGGCGCGCGGCGGGCCGGCGATCTGGACGGCGCCGAGGCCCGGCTGCGGCCGTGGCTCGCGTGGAACCGGCGGCTCGGGGTGGACTCCGGGGCGGCGCTGGTCCTGGCGGAGCTGGGCTACGCGGCGGAGTTGCGGGCGGACCCGGCCGCGGCGGAGTCCCTGCACCGCGAGGGCCTGGCGGCGGCCCGCCGTACGGGGGACCCACGGGCCCTCGCGCTGGCCCTGGAGGGTCTGGCGGGCATCCTCCCGGCCGACCGGGCGGCGTCCCTCCTGGGCACGGCCGAGGCCCTGCGCGCCTCGGTGGGCACCCCGCTCCCGGCGGCGGAGCGCACCGACTCCGACCGGGCGGCGGCCCGTGCCCGGGTGGCCTTGGGCGCGGAGGCCTTCGCCGCCGCGTTCAGGGCGGGCGGGGAGCTCGCCCCGGCGGAGCAGCTCGCGCTGCTGGACACCGGCTCCTGACCGGCTCCTGACCGGCTCCTGACCGGCTCTTGACCGGCTCTCCTGACCGCCTTCAGGCCGAGGTCTTGATGCCGTCGAGGAAGGGCTCGACGGCCTCGCGCCAGGCGGTCGGCTGGTCGTAGTGGAGGTAGTGGCCGGCGTCCGGGATCTCCGCGTACTGGCCGGCCGGGAGGACCCGGACCATCTCCTGGGCCTCGGCGCGGCCCAGTTCGCCGTCCAGGCCGCGGACGACCAGGGTCGGGCAGCGGACCTGCGCGAGCTCCTCCCAGTGCGCGTCGTGGACCCACGTCTCGCGCGCGGTCAGCATCTGGCTGCGCGAGAACAGCGGGCGCCAGCCGTCATCGGCCTCGTGCATCACTTCGGCGAAGAACGCGCCCCGGCCGGGATCGGGGCGCTCCACGCGCGGATCGTCCTCGCCGAACCAGCGGCGGGCCGCGTCCTGCGTGGGGAAGGGCAGGGGCCAGCGGCGGAACCAGTCCTCCCACTCCTGCTGCGAGGCCTCCCCGAGGGCGGACGCCCGCATGTCGCAGATGACCAGGGCCGCCACGAGGTCGGGGCGCCGGGCCGCGAGCTGCCAGGCGGTGAGGGCGCCCATGGAGTGGCCGATCAGGGTCACGGGGGCGAGGCCGAGCTGCTCGATGACGGCTTCGGCATCGGCCACGAAGGCTTCGCGGCCGTAGGAGGCGGAGCCGCCGGAGCCGACCGGCGGGCGGGCGCTCTGGCCGTGCCCGCGCTGGTCGAGGGCCACGACGCGACGGTTGGCGCAGAGCCAGCGGGCGGTGCCGGCCCAGTGGAACGCGCGGCCCATCAGACCGTGGAGTAAGAGGGCGGCGGGCTCCCTCGACGGCTCCGCGGGCTCCCTCGGCGGCTCCGCGGCCGCTGCCCGGAACTCCCAGGCGGCCAGGCGCACGCCATCGGCCCCTGTCACATCGAAGCGCTGTACCACCGCAGATGCACCCCCTTCGCTCCCGGCCACAGTATCGAACCCCCATTCGAAAACGGGGTTCTCACCGACAACACCGCTCTTTCGAGTGACCTTGCTCAAGGATTGGCCGCCGCTGCCGATGGAGATCCTTTCAACAGGGAGGCGGGCCGCTCGGGGAAGACGGTCCGAAGGGGATGACCTTGAGAGCTCGGGGCTCCAGGTCAGACAGGGGAGGACTGGTCCCGGCGCCGCAAGGCGCCGGGACCATCCACATCCATACCGATCCGCACCGCTCCAGACCGACCGACACCGGCCGGATTCGCTCGCACAGGCGACCCAGTCGAACGCGCGTGCGTCAGCACGCGTTTCGGGCCTTCGGTGCTCCAGTCAGCTCGACTCGGTCGAGCTCGGCTCCTGTCCTCAGCGCTTGGCCACGAACACGTGGGAGGCGACCTCCGCCTCCAGCTCCGCGGCCTCGCCACCGCTGCCGACGAGCACTCCGCCCGGCGACTCGGTCACGCTGACCACCGAGCCGGGCTGCACGCCGGCCCGCCGCAGCGTGTACATCAGCTGCGCGTCCGTCTGGATCGGCTCGCCGATCCGGCGGATGACGACGGTCTTGCCCTCGACGCCCGGGTCGAGCTCCGAGAGGCTGACCATGCCCTCCTCCAGGAACGGATCCGCCTCGGCCTTCTCCCCCAGCTCCTCCAGGCCCGGGATCGGGTTGCCGTACGGAGACTCGGTCGGGTGGCGCAGCAGCTCCAGCACCCGCCGCTCCACGGCCTCGCTCATCACGTGCTCCCAGCGGCAGGCCTCGGCGTGCACGTGCTCCCACTCCAGGCCGATGACGTCGACGAGCAGACACTCGGCGAGCCGGTGCTTGCGCATCACGCGCGTCGCCAGCCGCCGGCCCTCCTCCGTCAGCTCGAGGTGCCGGTCGCTCGCGACGGCCACCAGGCCGTCGCGCTCCATCCGCGCCACCGTCTGGCTCACCGTCGGGCCGCTCTGGTCGAGCCGCTCGGCGATGCGGGCGCGCATGGGGACCACACCTTCCTCTTCCAGCTCGAGGATGGTGCGGAGGTACATCTCCGTGGTATCGATCAGTCCGGACATTCGTGCCCCTCGGATTGCGTGCGCTGGCCCTGCCCCCAATTCTGACGCATCAGGCCGACAACCGTCCCGTGCCGGAGGGCAAGGCCCGTTCCGGACTGTCCGAAACGTGCCCCAGGACCCCTCCCGCCCCTCTCATTCCGGATGCCCCCGGGCCTTTCGTCCCTTGGATGGACGTTCGTATTGACAGGCCCTTGGTCCAGACCGCACGGTGAGCGGCGGACACGGACTTCACCCTCACCCCACTCCCACCCCGGAAGGCCATCGGCGTATGAGCGAGAGCAAGCTGGCCGGTCAGTTCTTCGACGCCGCGATCGGCCTGTTGGAGCGGGTGCGGGACGAGGAGTCCGGGCGCATCGGCGAGGCCGGCACGGTCATCGCGGACGCCGTCGCCGCCGGGAACAAGCTCTTCGCCTTCGGCGCCGGCCACTCCTCGCTCCCCGCCCAGGACGTCGTGTACCGGGCCGGCGGACTCGCCCTGATGAACTTCCTCGCCGTCCCCGGCACCGCCGGCATCGACGTCATGCCCGCCACCCTCGGCAGCGCCCTGGAGCGCGTCGACGGCCTCGCCGGAGCCGTCCTGGACAGCAGCCCCGCCGGCGACGGCGACGTCCTCGTGATCATCTCCCTCTCCGGGCGCAACGCGCTGCCGGTCGAGATGGCCATGAACGCCCGCGCGATCGGCCTCAAGGTCATCGGCGTGACCTCGGTCGCCTACTCCACCGAGACCAAGTCCCGCCACGTCTCCGGCACCTTCCTCAAGGACCACTGCGACATCGTCCTCGACAGCAAGATCGCGGTCGGCGACGCCGAGCTCACCCTCGACGGCATCGAAGCCCCGTTCGCCCCCGCCTCCACCGTCGTGACCAGCGCGATCATGCAGGCGGTCATGGCCGCCGCGGCCGGCGAGCTCGCCGCCCGCGGAGTCGAGCCCCCGCTGCTGCGCTCGGGCAACGTCGACGGCGGCCACGAGTGGAACGGCCGCGTGATGCAGGAGTACGGCGACCGGATCTTCTTCCGCCATTAGGCCGTCGCTTTCGAATCTTGCCGGGCTCGCTGCGCGGGCGCGGGGCCGGATCGGGCGCGGACGGTCGCTGTCACTGACCGTCCGGCCCCAGTCCCGCGCCCGGACCCGTACCGCCGCCACCCGCCAGGTCCAGGTCCGCCGCGACCCGGGCCGCGACCTCCTCCGCGTACACGGCGTCCGCCCGATCGAAGGCGGCCCGCGAGGGCCCGCGCAGGAACGTCAGGGTCCCCAGGCTCCGCCCCCGGCTGCGCAGCACCGCGCACAGCGCGTGCGCCGCGCCCTCCGGCCAGCGCCGGGCGCGCGCCCAGTCCCCCGCCGCCCCGCCGGGCGGCGCGCTGGCGCGCACCGACCCGTTCCGGTCCAGCGCCTGCAGCGCCGGGTGCCCGGCCTCGTACCGCACGGGGATCGCCCCGGGCTCGGGGAGCCCCGGCAGGCCCGGCGGGGTCGCCGCCCAGCGCAGCAGCCGCCCGCGCCCCGGGTCCGCCACGTCGAGGAGGGCGTGCTCGGCGAAGCCCGCCAGGGCGAACTCCAGCCGTACGGCCGCCGCCTCCGCCGGGTCCTCGCACTCGGCGGCCGCCCGCCCGGCCCGGTACAGCTGATGGGAGCGGAACCGCAGCTGCGCCGTGTCCAGCTGCGCCTTCCGGGCCTCGGTGACGTCCTGGAACAGCAGGGCGACGCCGAGCGGTACGGGCTCCTCCGCGAGCGGCGAGGCCAGGCGCAGGAACCCGCAGCGCCAGCACCGCCGCCGCGCGCCCTCAGGGGTGCGTACGGACACCCACAGCTCCACCGGGGCCGGGGGCGCACCCTCGGCCAGTACGTGCTGCAGGGCCCCTTCCAGCTCCTCCACGCCCTGCGCCAGCAGCTCGCCCAGCGGGCGGCCGAGCAGGACGGTGCGGCCGGAGCCGAAGGCGCGGGCGGCGTGCGCGTTGACGACGGCCGGGCGCAGGTCCACGTCGACGAGGACCACGCCCCAGGAGGCGTCCTCCATCAGCGCCTCGCTCAGGGCGATGGACCGCTCCAGGTCGATCTGCGCGTGCACCTCACTGAAGGCGCAGTACACCCCGGCCGGTTTGCCGTCGGCGCCGGGCACCCCGGCGGACTGGGTCCGTACGAGCACCCGTCCGCCGTCCTTGGTCAGCAGCGCGAACTCGTGCACCTGCCGCCCGGGAACCTCCTGGGCGGCCATGAGTCTGTCCTGTACGTCCTGCGCGTCGGCGGCCCGTACGGCCCACCCCGCGAACCCCTTGCGCCCCACGGCCTCGCCCGCGGACCAGCCCAGGATCCGCTCGGCCTCGCGGTTCCAGTGGGTGATCACGCCGTCGGAGTCGAACGCGCACAGAGCGGCGTCCATCCCGTCGAGCAGCGCTGCGAGCAGATCGTCGGTGGTCTCACTACGTCCGGAAGCAGTCACCTGGGCCCCCTGCAGGTGTTCGCGTGTGCGGCACGTCACAGCATTGAACTCGAACGTGACGCAGCCCACACCCGCTTCCCGCAATCCTCCCGGTTTGTCCCGGCCGCGGGGGTGGCGGTCAGTCGAAGAGCGCCACGCAGAGCACGACGACGGCGATGATCACGACCACGAAGACGGTGGGGGCCACCCATCCCGTACTGGCCCGCAGCCACCGGTCCCGCCGCGCGGCGGCCCGGGCGATGCGCCCCTCCGTCTCCGGATCCCGCTGCCACCCCGGCCCGCGGCACTCGGCCCGGCGCCCCCCTCTCCCGCACCGGCCTCCCCCGCGCCCTCCGCGCCGGCGGCTTCCGCGCCGGCCGCGCCGGCTCCGGCGGCCCCCTCCGCGGCCAACACACCCGCCCCGGCCGGTTCCCTCGCGGAGACCGGCTCGGACTCCGCCACCGGTCTGTACACCGGTCCGGCCGCCGCGTGCATCGCCCTCGGCGGCGCCGCCGCCTGGTTCAGCGCCCGCCGCCGCAAGGCCGTCCGCGGCTGAGTCCCGACCTTCGGCGAAATTCACTTGAGGGGCTCCCGCGGGGGTGCCTACAGTGGCGGCACACAGAAGGGAGGTGGTTACCGAAATGTACGGAAACCGGACGCGTGAGGTGGCTGCGGGCTAAAGCGCCCGCTGTCGCACGCACCCAGTGCGGTGCCCGGCGGAGTCGCCGGCGCCAATCCCAAGCAGTCACCCGACCCGCGGGCTCGCCGGTACGTCCGGCCGGCTTCTCCCCACTGCAGGGGGAGAGACCCGAGCCCGCGGGTCGTCTGCGTTCCCGGAGCCTCCCCGGGCCTCCCGTCGGCCCCGCGCCGCTACGGGCAGAGGCGTTCCACCCGCCATTTCCCGGCCTCCAGGACGTACTTCAGGCGGTCGTGCAGGCGGTTCTCGTGGCCCTGCCAGAACTCCACCGCGTCAGGGACCACGCGGATGCCGCCCCACTGCGGCGGCACCGGGACCTGTTCGCCCTCCGGGTAGCGGGCCTCCAGCTCCGCGTAGCGGCGGTCCAGCTCATCGCGCGAGGCGATGACCGCCGACTGCTCGCTCGCCCAGGCGCCCAGCTGCGAGCCGTGCGGGCGGGAGCGGAAGTACGCGGCCGTCTCTTCGCGGCCGATGCGGGAGGCGGTGCCCGTCACGACGACCTGGCGGGCGATCGGATGCCAGGGGAAGAGCAGGGAGACGTACGGGTTCGCGGCGATCTCGCGGCCCTTGCGGGATTCGTGGTTCGTGAAGAAGACGAAGCCCCCCTCGTCGAACTGCTTCAGGAGCACCGTGCGCGAGCTGGGCCGGCCGTCGGGGGTCGCGGTCGAGACGATCATCGCGTTGGGCTCGAAGACGTGCGCCTCGGCGGCGTCCCGGAACCAGCGGGCGAACTGGTCCATCGGCTCCTCGGCGAGGCTCTCCTCGGTGACGAGCTGCGAGCGGTACTGCTTGCGCATGACGGCGGGGTCAAGGTGCTGAGCGTTCACCCGGCCATCCTCCCCCAGCGGACGCGCGACGGGTGTGCCGTATGTCACGCTTCCCCGCGCCTTGGGGAACGGACAAAATCTTGGGGCCGGTCCGACGGTTCCACAGGGGTGACCATCGGCCGTGCCGGGCATCAACGGGGATGACCGCGCCGGACCGCGAATCACGCCGGGAGCCGCGCGTGTTCGCACTATCTGAGGAGCTGCCTGATGTCCGACTTCGTACCCGGGCTCGAGGGAGTCGTCGCGTTCGAAACGGAGATCGCCGAACCCGACAAGGAAGGCGGGTCTCTGCGCTACCGGGGTGTCGACATCGAAGACCTCGTGGGCCACGTCTCCTTCGGGAACGTCTGGGGTCTGCTGGTCGACGGTGCCTTCAACCCCGGCCTGCCGGCCGCCGAGCCCTTCCCGATCCCGGTGCACTCCGGTGACATCCGGGTCGACGTGCAGTCGGCGCTCGCCATGCTCGCCCCCGTGTGGGGCCTGAAACCGCTGCTCGACATCGACGAGCGGACCGCGCGCGACGATCTGGCGCGCGCCGCCGTGATGGCCCTTTCGTACGTCGCCCAGTCCGCCCGCGGCCAGGGCCGGCCGATGGTCCCGCAGAGCGAGATCGACAAGGCCGAGTCCGTGGTCGAGCGGTTCATGATCCGCTGGCGGGGCGAGCCCGACCCGAAGCACGTCAAGGCCGTCGACGCGTACTGGACCTCGGCCGCCGAGCACGGGATGAACGCCTCCACGTTCACCGCGCGGGTGATCGCCTCGACCGGTGCCGATGTCGCTGCCGCGCTGTCGGGTGCGGTCGGCGCGATGTCCGGGCCGCTGCACGGCGGGGCGCCCTCGCGGGTGCTCGGCATGATCGAGGAGATCGAGCGCACCGGCGACGCCGTGGCGTACGTGAAGAAGGCCCTGGACAAGGGCGAGCGGCTGATGGGCTTCGGCCACCGCGTCTACCGCGCCGAGGACCCGCGCGCCCGCGTGCTGCGGCGCACGGCCAAGGAGCTGGACGCCCCGCGCTACGAGGTGGCGGCCGCGCTGGAGAAGGCCGCGCTGGAGGAGCTGCACGCTCGGCGGCCCGACCGGGTGCTCGCGACCAACGTGGAGTTCTGGGCCGCGATCATGCTGGACTTCGCGGAGGTCCCGGCGCACATGTTCACCTCGATGTTCACCTGCGCCCGTACCGCCGGCTGGTCGGCGCACATCCTGGAGCAGAAGCGCACGGGCCGCCTGGTGCGGCCCTCGGCCCGCTACACCGGGCCGGGGCTGCGCAAGCCGAGCGGGATCGAGGGTTACGCCGACATCACCGACCTGACGCGCGGCTGAGGTTTCCTCCTCGGCTGCCACCGCACAGGGCCGCCGGATCGTGGGACTGGGCGCCGCATCCCTCACGGGGTGCGGCGCCCGTCGTCGTCTGTGAGCGTCGTCGTCTGTGAGCGTCGTGGGTGGCTACCGTCGTGGGCCCAGCCTCGCCGGCGTTGTTTCAGGGCCCCGGCGTGAGCACCGCGTCCAGGATGCGGGCCCATTGGGCGACCACGCGGGCCCGGCGGGCGGTGTCGTCGGTGAGGACGTTGGCCAGGCCCAGGCCGCGGGCCATGTCGAGGAGGCCCTGGACGGTCTCCCGGACCCCGGGGACGGACTCGTCGGCGCCGAGGAGCTCGACGGCGATGCGGTGGGTCTCGCGGCCCACGCGGGCTTCGAGCTCGGTGACGCGGGGGCGCAGCTGCTCCTCGTTGGAGGCGGCCACCCACAGCTGGAGGGCGGCCCGGAAGAGCACGCCCGTGTACAGGTCCACGAGGGCTTCGACGACGGTGTGGCGGGCCGCCGGACCGGCCTGGAAGAGCTCGCGCAGGGCGGTGGAGCGTTCCTCGGCCACGTACTCGACAGCCGCGGTGAACAGGTCCTCGCGGGTGGGGAAGTGGTGCTGGGCGGCGCCCCGGGAGACCCCGGCCCGTTCCGCGACGACGGAGACGGTGGAGCCGGCCCAGCCGTGTTCGGCCAGGCAGGAGACGGCCGCCTCCAGGAGGTGGCGGCGGGTGACCCGGCTGCGGGCCTGCTTGGGGCCGTTCGTCGTGGTCACCGGCGCCATGACGGGTCCCGGCGCTCGAAGCGGGCGGTGATGCCCTCGCGGGCCTCGGCCGAGGCGAAATGGCGGGCGGAGAGCTCGGTGAGGGCGGGGCCGTGCCGCTCCAGGGCTTCCCGTACGGGGGCGGTGAGCAGGTGCTTCGTCGCGGCCAGTGCCCGGGGGCCGGCCTTGCGGAGGCCTTCGAGGACGGGGGCGAGGGCCTTGTCCACGTCCTCGCCGTGCAGGGTGAGCAGGCCGATCCGGGTGGCTTCGGGGGCGTCGAAGGCCTCGGCGGTCAGGAAGTAGCGGGCGGCCGCGCGGGGGTCGAGGCGGGGCAGCAGGGGGGCCGAGATGACGGCCGGGACGACGCCGATGTGGGTCTCGGTGAAGGCGTACGTGGACGCGGGGCCGGCGGCGGCGATGTCGCAGGCGCCGAGCAGGCCGAGGCCTCCGGCGCGGACGTGGCCGGTGACGCGGGCGACGACGGGGGTGGCGAGGCCGGTGATCTCGCGGAGCAGGGCGAGGAAGTCGGCCGGGTCGCAGGGGGACTTGAGGTCTGCGCCGGCGCAGAAGGTGTTGCCGGTGTGGGTGAGGACCACGGCCGCGGTGTCCGGGTCGGCGGAAGCGGTGGCGAGGGCTGCGCGCAGGTCTGCGACGAGGGCGGTGGAGAGGGCGTTGCGGTTGGCCGGGGAGTCGAGGGTGAGGGTGGTGACGGCTGTGTCTTCTACACATCCCGACCTCGCCTCCGCACCCCCGAAAGGCTTGACCAGTGAGCACCGAAGCTTACGTATACGACGCGATCCGCACTCCGCGCGGCCGCGGCAAGGCCAATGGCTCCCTGCACGGAACCAAGCCGATCGACCTGGTCGTCGGCCTCATCCACGCCCTGCGCGAGCGCAACCCCGGCCTGGACCCCGCCACCATCGACGACATCGTGCTCGGCGTCGTCAGCCCGGTCGGCGACCAGGGCTCCGACATCGCGCGGATCGCGGCGATCGCCGCCGGGCTGCCGGACACGGTGGCCGGACTCCAGGAGAACCGCTTCTGCGCCTCCGGCCTGGAGGCCGTCAACCTGGCCGCCGCGAAGGTCCGTTCCGGCTGGGAGGACCTGGTCCTCGCGGGCGGCGTCGAGTCCATGTCCCGCGTCCCGATGGCCTCGGACGGCGGAGCCTGGTTCAACGACCCGATGACCGGCTGGAACACCGACTTCGTCCCGCAGGGCATCGGCGCCGACCTGATCGCCACCATCGAGGGATTCTCCCGGCGCGACGTGGACGAGTACGCCGCCCTGTCCCAGGAGCGTGCCGCCGCCGCCATCAAGGACGGCCGCTTCGCCAAGTCGGTCGTCCCGGTCACCGACCGCAACGGCCTGGTCGTCCTGGACCACGACGAGTTCGTCCGCCCCGGCACCACCGCCGACACCCTGGCCAGGCTGAAGCCCTCCTTCGCGGACATCGGCGACCTCGGCGGCTTCGACGCCGTCGCGCTGCAGAAGTACCACTGGGTCGAGAAGATCGACCACGTCCACCACGCGGGCAACTCCTCCGGCATCGTCGACGGCGCCTCGCTCGTCGCGATCGGCTCCCGCGAGGCGGGGGAGCGGGGCGGCCTCGCGCCGCGCGCCCGGATCGTCTCGGCCGCCGTCTCCGGCTCCGAGCCCACCATCATGCTCACCGGCCCCGCCCCGGCCACCCGCAAGGCCCTCGCCAAGGCCGGGCTGACCATCGACGACATCGACCTGATCGAGATCAACGAGGCCTTCGCCGGCGTCGTGCTCCGCTTCGTCAAGGACATGGGCGTCTCCCTGGACAAGGTCAACGTCAACGGCGGCGCCATCGCGCTCGGCCACCCGCTCGGCGCCACCGGAGCGATGATCCTCGGCACGGTCGTCGACGAACTGGAGCGCCAGGACAAGCGCTACGGGCTGGTCACCCTTTGCGTCGGCGGCGGCATGGGCGTCGCGACCATCGTCGAACGCGTCTGATCCGTCCTGATCCCTGATCCCACCCCTGACACGGAAGTAGCGACATGAGCGAGTCCACCACCATCCGCTGGGAACAGGACGAGACCGGCGTCGTCACCCTCGTCCTCGACGACCCCAACCAGTCCGCCAACACGATGAACCAGGCCTTCAAGGACTCCATCGCCGCGGTCGCCGAGCGCGCCGAGGCCGAGAAGGACTCCATCCGCGGCATCATCTTCACCTCCGCCAAGAAGACCTTCTTCGCGGGCGGCGACCTGAAGGACATGATCCGGCTGCGCCCCGAGCACGCGCAGCTGGCCTTCGACACCGGCACCGAGATCAAGCGCTCGCTGCGCCGCATCGAGACCCTCGGCAAGCCCGTCGTCGCCGCGATCAACGGCACGGCCCTCGGCGGCGGTTACGAGATCTGCCTGGCCTCCCACCACCGCGTGGCCCTCGACGCGCCCGGCTCCAAGATCGGCCTGCCCGAGGTCACCCTCGGCCTGCTCCCCGCCGGCGGCGGCGTCACCCGCACCGTCCGCCTGATGGGCATCGCCGACGCGCTGCTCAAGGTCCTGCTCCAGGGGACCCAGTACAACCCGCGGCGCGCCCTGGAGAACGGCCTCGTCCACGAACTGGCCGCCACGCCGGAGGAGATGCTCGCCAAGGCGCGCGCCTTCATCGACGCGAACCCGGAGTCGAAGCAGCCGTGGGACGTCCCCGGCTACAAGATCCCGGGCGGTACGCCGTCCAACCCGCGGTTCGCCGCCAACCTCCCGGCCTTCCCCGCCAACTTGAAGAAGCAGCTGAACGGGGCCCCGTACCCGGCCCCGCGCAACATCCTGGCCTGCGCCGTCGAAGGCGCCCAGGTGGACTTCGAGACCGCGCTGACCATCGAGGCCCGCTACTTCACCGAGCTGGTCACCGGGCAGACCGCCAAGAACATGATCCAGGCGTTCTTCTTCGACCTCCAGGCCGTCAACGCCGGCCGCAGCCGCCCGCAGGGCGTCGCACCGCGCACGGTCACCAAGGTCGCCGTCCTCGGTGCCGGAATGATGGGCGCCGGCATCGCCTACTCCTGCGCCCGCGCGGGCATCGAGGTGGTGCTCAAGGACGTCACCCCCGAGGCCGCCGCGAAGGGCAAGGCGTACACCGAGAAGCTGCTCGACAAGGCCCTGTCCCGGGGCCGCACGACCGAGGCCAAGCGCGCCGAGCTGCTCGCCCGGATCACCCCGACCGCCGAGGCGGCCGACCTCGCGGGCTGCGACGCCGTCATCGAGGCCGTCTTCGAGGACACCGCCCTCAAGCACAAGGTGTTCCAGGAGATCCAGGAGTTCCTCACCCCCGACGCGCTGCTCTGCTCCAACACCTCCACGCTGCCCATCACGGGCCTCGCGGAGGGGGTTTCGCGCCCCGTCGACTTCATCGGCCTGCACTTCTTCTCGCCGGTCGACAAGATGCCGCTGGTCGAGATCATCAAGGGCGAGCGCACCGGCGACGAGGCCATCGCCCGCGCCTTCGACCTCGTACGGCAGATCAACAAGACCCCGATCGTGGTCAACGACTCGCGCGGCTTCTTCACCTCGCGCGTCATCGGCCAGTTCATCAACGAGGGCGTCGCGATGGTCGGCGAGGGCATCGAGCCCGCCTCGATCGAGCAGGCGGCCGCGCAGGCCGGTTACCCGGCCAAGGTGCTCTCCCTGATGGACGAGCTGACGCTCACCCTGCCCCGCAAGATCCGCAACGAGACCCGCAAGGCCTTCGAGGCCGAGGGGCGGGCCTGGCCCGAGCACCCGGCCGACGGGGTCATCGACCGGATGGTCGACGAGTTCGGGCGCCCCGGGCGCAGCGGCGGCGGCGGCTTCTACGCGTACGACGAGAGCGGCAAGCGCGCCGGGATCTGGCCGGGCCTGCGCGAGCACTTCACCAAGGCGCCAGGGGACGGATCCGTCGAGATCCCGTTCGAGGACATGAAGGAGCGGATGCTCTTCTCCGAGGCGCTGGACACCGTCCGCTGCTTCGACGAGGGCGTCCTGACCTCGTACGCCGACGCCAACATCGGCTCGATCATGGGCATCGGCTTCCCGGCCTGGACCGGCGGGGTCATCCAGTACATCAACGGGTACGAGGGCGGCCTGGCGGGCTTCACGGCCCGCGCCCGAGAGCTGGCCGAGCGCTACGGCGAGCGGTTCACCCCGCCGGCCTCGCTGGTGGAGAAGGCCGGGCGCGGCGAGACGTACGCCGACTGACCCGCACCGACTGACCCGCACCGCGCGTCGCGCGTTCCCGGGGCCCGCGAGCCCCGGGAACGCGTGCGGGACGGGTCAGGCGGTGTCGGTCGCGCAGGAGCGCAGCGTCGCGAACAGGCCCCGGTGCGCGGCGCCGTCCGGGGCGGTCCAGCCGGCGGTCAGCCGGCCGAAGGCCGCGTCCGGATCCGCGTGCCCGTGCCCGTTCCCGTGCCCGTCCGTGTTTCCCCGCGCCTCGGCCCCGGGCCGCAGCAGGCGCGTCAGGCCGAGCACCCGCGCGCCCGCCACGACGACGTCCGTGCCCCGCGCGGTGTCGCGGACCTCGGGCCGTTCCCCCGGGAGCGGCGCGGGGATCTCCGGCCCGTCGAACAGTGCCGTGACGGACGGGTCGGGCACATCGCTGTCGCACTGGTCCTGCGCCACGGCGCGTCCCTGGAGCAGCGCCAGCAACTGGCCGACGAGCACCGGGTCGTGGGCGCCGTCGTAGATCCACCGCTTGCCGAGCACCCCGTGTTCCGACGTGCCCACCAGACCCGCCCCGGCACCCGCGAGCGGGCCGCCGCGGTAGGTGAGCGGCACGAGGTACGAGGTCTCGCGCCCGCCCGAGGTGTCGGTGAGCACCATGAACTCGATGCCGACCTCGCCCTCCGGGTCGTCGAGCCGGAATCCGCCCGACCGCGCCAGCGCGGGCTCCGGGCCCGTGGACACGTACCACGGCCGCGTCGGCAGCCAGGCGGAGACGAGCTCCAGCTTGCCCGGCTCCATCGTGGTGTTGTAGATCATCGCCATGGCCCGAAACTACCCCTCCGGGACGAAGGCGGCACGCAATTCCTCCTTGAGCGAGCGCTGGAAAGCGGTCACCAGGGCCTGCACCACCATCGGCTGCATGTGCGCGGACAGCGCCTTCATCGACTCGACCCGCTCGGGATCGCTCTCGCCCTCCGTGAACGGCCCCCACACCTCGTCCCGGAACAGCGCGGTCAGCTCGTGGGCGGCCGTCCGCGCGTGCTCCAGCAGCACCTTGCGCGCGACCAGGATCGTCTCGTGCGCGATCGGCACGTCGAGCAGCGCGACCCCGAGCCGCAGCAGTCCCACGTCCACCCGGAAGCCCTCCGGATCGGGCGACAGCACGTTCATCGCCGTCAGCCGCCGGATGTCGTTCTCCGTCAGGGCCCGCCCGGCCCGCTTCTCCAGCTCCGCGCGCGAGGCCTTGAGCGCCGCGTCCGGGGCCCAGGTCGCCACCAGCGCCCGGTGGATGGCCAGATCGTGCGCGCTCAGGTCGTCGGGCAGGGCGTCCAAGTAGCGCTCGATGGCCGACAGGGTCATGCCCTGGTGCTGCAGCTCCTCGATCAGCGCGAGGCGCGACAGGTGCTCGGGGCCGTAGTGGCCCACTCGACGGGGTCCGATCACGGGAGGGGGCAAAAGCCCGCGGGTGCTGTAGAACCGTACGGTGCGGACGGTCACGCCCGCCCTGGCGGCCAACTCGTCGACGGTGAGCGCCGGGTCCGGTGCCTGGGTGGTCATGGGCTCTCCGCTCGCTCTCTGATCAGCGCGTCTCGTGTTCAACAGTATTGCTGTCGCACCAACGATGTGAAACGGCAAGGAGCTGCCCATGCCCACGAAACTGCGACTGCTGTGACCGTTCGCGATAGTTGGCGGATGTTCGCGATAGTTGGCGAGCCGACGTCAGAGAGCGATCACGCAGAGTTACTGTCCGGTCGAGCTGAAGCTGGCAGAGTCTCACTCGGTCTCACCTGGCCTGGCAGATCCTCAAGGGATCGAGGTACGTACAGCGGTCGCCTCGGGAAAATGACTGGCGGCGGCGAAGCCCGGGCAGAAGGCTCTCACCGTGACACTTCATGAGAACGAGATCCGTGTGAATGAGACGGTCGTCCGGTCACTGCTGCGGGAACAGCGACCGGAGTGGGCCGACCTCCCCATCTCGCCGGCCGGTGCGGGCACGGACAACACGATGTACCGGCTCGGCGACCAACTGCTCCTGCGGCTACCGCGCACCCCGGACAACGCGAAGGCCGTACGGAAAGAGCAGACCTGGCTGCCACGGCTGGCGCCAGATCTTCCCTGTCGCATCCCGGAGCCGGTGCACAACGGCACGCCGAGTTCCGCATTCCCGCTCGCCTGGTCGGTGTACCGCTGGATCGATGGCGAGGAAGCCGGTCCGGGATCGGTCAGAGACTGGGCCGCCTTCGGAGGTGACCTGGCGACGATCGTGCAGAGCCTGCATTCCATCCCCCTCATGGGAGCCACTCGCCAGGGCGGGCTCAGCTGGTACCGCGGAGGTGGCCTGCACGCTTGTGACCGGTGGATCAGCGGGTGCTTCGACAACTGCCGAACGATCCAGGGCCTCGACCTCGACATCGCGCATCTGCAACACCTGTGGCAGAGCGCGCTCACCCTGCCCGAGCCTTCTGCCCGCCATGTGTGGCTCCACGGAGACCTCAAACCCACCAACCTTCTGGTCCAGCAGGGGAAGCTGCACGCCGTCATCGACTTCGGAGGCCTCTCAGTCGGCTTTCCCGACGCCGAGCACTCGCCTCTGTGGGATTTTCCACCCGGGGCCCGACAGGCGTACTGGGACGCCACAAGCCTCGACGACGTGACATGGCTGCGTGCCCGGGCGTGGGCCATCGCTGTCGGAGTCAGCGGGGTGTCGTACTACTGGGGCACCTATCCCCTTTTCGTCAGCGAATGCTTGTCGCGTCTCCGCGCGATCCTGGAGGCTATCGGCGAGCAGTGAACCAGTCCCGCACGTGGCGCTTCAGACGAACTTCATCCACGCGGATCTACACCACTCCGTCCCAGGCCACGGGGCACGCTCTAGGGGCGGCGGGCCAACAAATGGGCGTCGAGGAAGCCCCGCTCGGAGGCCGGGTCGTGGAGCAACCGAGCAACCGTGACGAGCCCGGCCCCGGCCAGCAACTCGGCAAACCGCTCGGCCGGCCAGCTATAGGCGGGCGTCACTTTGTGATCGAAGCGGACCGGCTCCGGTCCTTCGGTCCCGAAGAACGACACCAGGAGCAGGCCCCCTGGTGCCAGGACACGCACCTGCTCGGCGAGCAGTGCGGGCAGTTCCCCAGGCGGGGTATGGATCATCGAGTAGTGAGCCAGCACTCCGCCGAGCGCGCCGTCCTCGACCGGCAGGGCCTCCATTCGCGCTTCGTCGAACCGCAGCGCCGGATGGGCCCGCCGGGCGTGGTCGACCATGGCCGGGGAGAGGTCGAGCCCGAAGGCGTCCAGCCCCAAGTCGTGCAGCATGGCCGTCAGATGTCCGGGCCCGCACCCGACGTCGGCTGTCCGCAGGTTCCCCGTCCCACGCACGAGCTCGGCGAAGGTGCCGATCATGTTCCGCGCGAACGGCTGCGTCTCCAACCGATTAGCGAACATCGACGCATACAGCTCGACAACCCCGTCGTAGGCCGTCCTGGTCTCGCCCTGGTGTTCCAACACGGGAAGGAAACTAACACCCGTGCCGTTCGCAGCCGTTGCCCGGCCCCATACCTACCCTTCCCCTCGGGACTGATCGTTCCGTCACCTGATCACGAGACACCCTCAGTAGTTCGGAGAAAGGACAGTTACGGACAACTGCGGTGATCCGTGCCGACTGCAGGGGACTCCGTGCTGCTCTGGATGGGTGCTCCGTCCATCGCCTGTCTTGATCCGTTCCGATTCGTGCGTACTCAGTGATCTACTCACTCCGTACGTCGGTCTCGCCGAGTTCGAGTCAAGGCTGGTTACGGACGACGGGTGGCCGCGTCGGTGGACAGTGACGTGGCGGGTCGGGGAGGGCAAGGTGACCTGGCCTGTTCGTGACATGGCCTCGGTGCCGGTGCTGTCGTCCAGGGTGATCCGGGGGTTTACGTGGCGAGCTGGCCAGGGGCACCGGCCAGGTCTGCAGTTCATGGTGTCGACGGGTCGGCTTCACGGGTTCGAGTCGCTGGAAGAGCAACAGCTTCTGCTGGCGCTGGACTACTTCGGGGTCGCTGAAGTCCTGCCGCAGCCGTTCCGCCTCGACTTTGACAGCAGCGAAGGCAAGAGGTGGCACGTCCCGGACTTTCTTGCGGTAATGCCCGACGGAGGGCTGTGGCTGTTCGACGTCCGCCCCGAGGGCTTGATCGAGGATGACGACGCGATGAAGTTCGCGGCAACGGCACAGTCAGCATCGGCCTGCGGCTGGCGATATTCGGTCGCAGTTGGCTGGCGGCCTCACGTCCACAGCGTGCTCGACCACCTGTCGTCGCAGCGTCGGCCGCTGGTCGATCAGCTGGGCCTCCAGCGGGAGCTTGAGGACGCTGTTGCACGCGGGGTGGACAGGTTCGGCGACCTGGTGGAGGGAACATGCCTTCCGGCCGTCGCTCGTGCTCACGCTACTCATCTGCTGTGGTGGCGGAGGCTCGGTGTTGATCTGGGCAGTCCGCTGGGGGATGGCTCGCTGATCTGGCGGGGCCGCGCATCGGCCGGGGGGTCGTGATGGCTGCGGGACACGGTCTGCTGGACATGGAAATCGGCAGCGTGCTGCAGTTGAACGGCGTCGAGTGGACGGTGACAGCAGCGGAGCCTCAGTTCAGCCGGTTCGTCCTGACGGATGGTGAGGGCCGGGAGGAGACGAGGTCGATCCGCTGGCTGATCCACCACCCGGATGCGAAGGCCGCGGCGAACCGGCCGACGACGTTCGTCCCCGTCGGCCGGCAGGCGAGGTCGCTGGACGACCTGACCGAAGGACAGCGCAAGCGGGCCCGGATCAGGGCTGAGCACGTGCTGGAGGCGGAGACCGGCTTCCGGGACGGCCGGGCCGACCGGGCCCGGCCCGGTGAACCACGGCCTGCCTACGATCCCGAGCGGACGTTGCTGAGCGAGCGCCGGCGAGCGAAGGCGTCCGAGCTGAAGGCCCTGCCGCGCCAGGAGGCCGAGATGCTGGGGCTTCGGTTCATGAGCGAGCGAACGCTGGAACGGCTGTCCGCGAGATCCGGGGACAGCCTGCTGCTGGCCTGCGCAGACGGCCGCTGGACCCGCCGCAGCGGGGGCCATCCCAGTGTCACTGAGGAAGTCCGCAAAGCGATCTTCGCGGTGAAGCGGGAGTGCAGAAACCGGTCCTCGATCACCATGGCCGCCCGGCATCGCCTTATGCACCAGTACATCCGGGAGACCTTCCCGTCCTTTCCTGTCAAGGACATCCCGTCGCGGATCACCTTGATGCGAGTCTGGCGGGAATGGTTCGGAAGCGGCGGGGCTCGGGCCCGTTACGCCCGTTCGGCTGAGGACGCCGAGGACGCGGACGTCGGACGGCGACTGATCGTCCACCGCCCGGGGCAGGTGATCGCTCTGGACTCCACGCCGCTGCCGGTCAAGTTGCGGGAGAGCGTGTTCGGCGAGGCGGTGTCGGCGACCCTGACGCTGGGGCTCGATCTCTACACACACTCTGCCCCGGCTTTCAGACTGACGCTGGAGTCCGATACGTCGGTCGATGTCGCGATGCTGCTCAGAGACGTGATGCTGCCCCTGCCGATGCGCGAGGGCTGGGGCCAGGACATGGAATGGCCCTATCCAGGGGTGCCATCCGAGGTGATCGCGGAGTTCGCCGGACACGACGTCGCCGCCCTTCCCTTCTTCGCACCCGAGACGGTGACCACCGACCACGGAAGCGTCTACAAGAACCACGACCTGGTGGAGGCGGAACGGAGCCTGGGCTGCAACATCCTTCCGGCCCGAGCCTTCCGGGCCAGCGACAAGTTCGCCGTCGAGCGCGCCTTCTCCGCGTTCAAGACCATGCTGTTCGAGCATCTGCTGGGCTTCACCGGCACGGACGTCGCTGACCGCGGCGCCGACCCGGAGGCTGACGCGGTGATGACCCGCTCGCAGATGGAACACGTCATCGCGACCTGGATCGTGAAGGTCTGGCAGAACCACCGGCTCGGTGAATACGCGCCGTCCTGGGGGCCGGAAGAGGACCACAGCCCCAACTCACTGTTCGCCGCGGCCATGCACCAGGGCGGCTGGTCGATGCAGATTCCCGGCCCTGAGCTCTACTACAAGGTCTTGCCCAAGCACCACGTCCAAGTTCACCCCCGCCGCGGAGTGAAGATCCTCGGGCTCTGGTATTACGCAGACCTTCTGCAGGAGTCCCGATTCCTGCGGCCCTCGGGCCGGGGCGGCAGACACGCCGACAAGTGGGTCGTCAGCAGCGACCGCCGGGACCGGCGCCGGGTCTTCCTCCAGGACCCGGACGATCACGAATCCTGGCATGTGCTGCGATGGACCGGGCTTCCCCCGGAAGGCGAAGTCCCGGCCTTCTCCGACAAGACCGCAGCCGAAGTGCTGGCCACCGCACGTCAGCGCCGACTCGCTCCTCGCTCGGACGCCGACCTTCTGTCGCTGCTGCTGGAGATCCTCGGCGAGGCGGCACCCGTCGATCAGTGGCCGACCCAGCGAGACGAAAAGCAGGAGAAGGGGAAAGCGGCGAAGAAGAAATCGCAGAAGCGAGCCCGAATCGCCCGCTCGCGCGAGATCTCCCGCGCCGAGACGGCCGCCGCCGACCGGATCGCGGGCCGGCCTGCCGAGCCGCAGGACTGGCAGGAACAGGCCCGCACGGTCGGTCAGGCCGTGACCGCCGACCGGCGCCGCCGCCGCGAGGCTGCCGTGACCGCCGACACGTCCGTGCCCCGGCTCCTGAACGAATCTCTCAAAAGCCGCCACCTGTTCCTGATGCCGTCCGTTCTGGCGGGCGACGAAGACGTGGATGAGGACACGGCCGACACCGAGGAGAATGTGTGAGGCTCGACGACCTCCCGGCAGGGCGGCTGGACGGCCTGCCCTCCCGCCGCCAGATCGCCGCCATGATCCTTGGCCCCGAGTCGCACCGGCACTCCTTCACCGGCTGGCAGCATTACCGCACCACCCGCGACCAGTTCATCCCGCCGCCTCGGCTCACCATCAGGCAGTACCAGATGCTGCCGACCGAAAGACGCTCGGACTACGACATCTACCGGCGTCTGACCAACGTGAACCTGCCGGTCCAGGAAACGCCGATGCTCGAAGGCGTGACGCGGCTGATCGACCGGCGCCTGCAGGGCAACACGCTGCGACGCAACAGCCCCACGATGCCGGGCGTGATGGTCAGCGGCTGGGGCAATCACGGCAAGACCGCCACGGTCTGCTCGGTTGCCGCGGCATTCGAGGATCAGTGGCTGGATTTCCACCACCACCTCAACCCGGAATCCGTCCCGGGCACGTCGGACCTGCACGCACCGGTCGTTTATGTCCAAACGCCTGTCACCGCCACCCCGAAGAGTCTCTGCGAGTCGATCCTGAACTTCTTCGGGCCCGAACGCTGGAAATTCACGCTCCCTCAACTGATCCAACTGGTCGCCGACTGCCTGCGAGACCACGGGGTCAAGGTTCTGATCATCGACGACATCAACCGACTGCGGATGCACCGCGCCGACGATCAGGACGTTCTCGACCTCATCCGGGCCCTGATGAGCTTCAACGTCACGCTCATCCTCACCGGAGTCAACATCCCTGGCACCGGCCTGCTGCGGGAAGCCCACTTCAGCCGCCGCGACCGCCAATGGGTGCTGCCACCGCTGGAGACCACACGCGTCCACGGCCTCGAAGTCACCCAGATCGAGCGGCGCTTCGAACTCGTGGAACTCGACCACTTCTCCTACTCGACGCCCTCCCAGATCCAGGCGTTCGTGAAGCACCTGCGAGGAGCCGAGGCCCACCTGCGGCTCTTGAAGGCGAAGAAGGGCATGCTCACAAACGGCTCGATGCCCGAATACCTGATGAACCGCACCGGAGGGGTCATCGGTCTACTCGGCCGGCTTCTTGAGGAGGGCGCTCAGGAAGCCATGGCCACCGGCAAAGAGAACATCACCGAGAACCTGCTCGACGAGATCATCATCGGCCGGGATATCCCCGCTGAGGAGGCCGGGCCGGCACCAACAGCTGTCCCTGCCGAGCCGGACGACGGCAAGAAGGTCACCAGGAAGACACGCAGGGCACGCAATACCGTCTTCGACGACCGCGGGCCACGAGTCGACCCCGAAGCTCCTGCCGAAGCAGCGAGTTGATGCAGCGACCGCCCGCCGAACCCATGCCCCGCAGCCTGATCCCACTGCCGGGAGAGAGCATGGCCGGGTTCATCCTGCGGCTGTCCCATCGACTGCACGTCGCGCCCAGCAACGTCACGTGGCGCACGGGCCTGACCCCCTACCGCGTCACAGGCGGAATGTCGCCCGTCCGCCACCTGCTCATGATGGAGCCCCCTGGGGCGTCCGCGTTCGCGCACGCGACCCGCATGCCTACCGCGACCGTCGAACGGCTCACACTCCTGCCCTATCTCGGCCGCTATCCCCCCGTCGCCGAAGCCCTCACACGACAACCGAACGACCCGCCCCGCGCCCGGAACGTCTTCCCTTCCTGGCTCCTCGTCGGTTCCACTCGCTACTGCCCGGCCTGCCTCAAGGGCGACGGATCAGTGATCCAGGAACGACACGGAGGTGCCTGGCGATTGCTCTGGCACTTGCCCGTCGTCTTCGCATGCCTGGAACACCAGGTCCTGCTCCAAGACACATGCCCTGCCTGCCAGCATGCTGCCCAGAGCCGGCACCCCGAGGGCCGTCTCAAACTCGTTCCGTCTCCATCGACAGCAGGCCTCCACCCACTTCAATGCCGCAACAGCAGCATCAGCACAAGCGCCGGGAGAGCATTCTGTGGTCACCGGCTCGACGACGGCAGCGGCCTCAACCAGATCCGCCTCAGCCCTGAACTGGACGGCTTGCAGCGCACGATCCTCGACTGGCTCAGCCCGTCCGCGACTCCCCAGACCGCCTTCCATAGGTTCGCGGACCTGCAGGTCATGGCCTCGATCGTCAACGCGACCTGGCCACACACTGCAGACGCGACCCACCTTCCCCACGTGCTGACGGCAGCCCTTGACGAGCAGCACGCCGCCCAGCAGCAGGCAGCCGAATCCGTTGGCGGCAAACCACCCCACCGAGGGAGCCGCCACCCCAGCCTCTGGAGCACCGAACCGAGATCCTCAGCGGCCACGGCCGCGTTGCTCACCATCGCTCACACCCACCTCCGGCAACCCGTCCACCAACTGCGAGAGACCCTGACCTCCCTGCTTGAGCACGCACCGGAGACCCCCGATCGCCGCTGGGGCGCAACATGGGTCACCCTGCAACGCGACGCTTCCCCCTTGATCCGGCACGAGATCGACAACGCCTTCAGACGGCGCTTCCCCGCGCAACATCCTCCCGGCTCGTCCGATCAAGCCGATCGGACCGCTTGCGTCATCCCCGTCCGCGCACGTGGCTACCAGGCCGAGAACATCCCTCAGCACCTCCCTGACGAGTGGTTCACCCTCCTCAGCCAGGCCTCCCGTCCGAAGTTCCTGCCACGATCACCGCAGACCAATGGGCTGCGAAGAGCAGTCGCGGTTCAACTCGTCCAAGCTGTCACCGGCATGCGCATGGACGAAGCCGCCCGGTTCCTCGGCATCCCCACCAACTGGCTCGGCCCGTTCCCCGCCCCGCTACATCCCCTCCGTTTGATCTTCCAGAAGAAGCCCTACGACCTGGCCGGCGCCCTTGAACAGCTCGCCGAACACATCGCCGCTCTGCCTCAGCAGGTCGACTACAGGCAGCGCCGCGAGTCCTTCCAGCCCTGGAACCTCTCCACCGCTACCTGGAACAAGATCTGCCGCACCGTCCCCACCACGAGGATCGTTCGGTCAGACGACCAGTTCCGCGAGTGCTCCTCCGCGTTCGTCTGGTCACTCCTCACGGGCAGTGAATGGAAACTCGCCCCATGCTTCCTGCCGCCTCACTCGCCCGAGGGTCGGACGTTCACGCAACAGGACTCCAAGATCATCCAACGCCTCTCCTGCCCACCCGATCGCACCTGGAAGGCGGTGGCTGACCTCCTACGGCAGGCAGCCCACAGAAACCTCGCCTCGTGGGAGAGACGGCACCAGCAGCGACGCTCCGTGAGCAGCTAAGCCCCGGAATTGCCAACTATCGGGAACAGGCTCCGCCAACTACGTTGAACAGCTGGCGAGCGACCAGCGCCAATGCCTCCACGCATCCGCCAACTATCGCGAACGGTCACAACTGCCCTCACCTCCCGAAGAGCTCGTCCTGCCCGAGCTGCTGGCGCGCAACGCCGCCGAGCACGGTGATCTGCCCGCCCTGTCGTGGCGCGAGGGTGACGGCTGGTCCACCCTCAGCTGGTCGGACGTGCGCCGCAAGGTGTCCGTCCTCGCCTCCGGCTACGCCGCCCTCGGCGTCGAGCGCGGCGAGCACGTGCTGCTGATGATGGGGAACCGCCCCGAGCACTGGCTCACCGACCTCGCGCTCGTCCACCTCGGCGCCGTCCCCGTCACCGTGTACGGGACCTCCGCGCCCGAGCAGGTGGCCCACATAGCCCGCCACAGCCGGGCCAGGCTCGCCGTGGTCGAGGGCGCCCGGGAACTGGCCCGGTGGGAGCCGCTGCTGGCCGACCCCGGGGTCCCGCTGGAGCGGCTGGTCGTGGCCGAGGCCTCGGAAGCGGGCCCGCACCGGACCTACGGCTCCCTGCACGCGAGCGGGGCCCGCCTCCACCGGCCCGACGCCTTCGAGAAGGCCTGGCGGGAGACGCGCCCCGAGGACCCGCTGACCGTCGTCTACACCTCGGGCACCACCGGCGACCCCAAGGCCGTCCGCCTCACCCACCGCAACATCATGCTCCAGGCCGTCCGGCTCGACCGGCACATCGAGCTGCCCGAGCACGTCGAGCACATCTGCTACCTCCCCTTCGCGCACATCGCCGAACGGATCCTCGGCATCTACCTGCCGCTGCTGCGGGCCGCCCACGTCCGCCTGTGCGCCGACCCGGCCGCCGTCTCGGTGGCCGTGCGCGAGCTGCACCCGGTGCAGTTCTTCGGCGTCCCCCGGGTGTGGGAGAAGCTGGCCGCCTCCGTACGGGCGGTGCTCGGGCGCCTCCCCGAGGAGCAGCGGCTCGCCATCGAAGCCGCGAACGACCTGGCGCGGGCCCGCGCCGGCCACCGCGAGCGCGGGCAGGAGGTCCCGGCGGCGCTCGAAGCCTCGTACGCCTCCGCGAAGGAGCGGGTGCTGGACCCGCTGCTCATCCTGGCCGGACTGGACCGGCTCGTCTGGACGGCGAGCGCCACCGCGCCGATGCCGATCGACGTGGTCCGCTTCTGGGCGGGCTGGGGGATCACCATCATGGACGCCTGGGGGCTCACGGAGACCGGGGGCGTGTGCACGGTCAACAGCCCGGACGGCTTCCGGCTGGGCTCGGTGGGCCGCCCGATCGAAGGGCTGGAGCTGAGGCTCGCCGACGACGGCGAGATCTTCACGCGCGGGGAGACGGTCTTCGGCGGCTACATGCTCCCGGACGGGACGGTGGAGAGCGCCTCCGACGGGGAGGGCTGGTTCCCGACCGGGGACGTCGGCCGGCTCGACGAGGACGGGTTCCTCTGGCTGACCGACCGCAAGAAGGAGCTGATCATCACCTCGAACGGCAAGAACGTCTCACCGGCCCTGGTGGAGAACACCGTCAAGGAGCACCCGCTGATCGGGCAGGCGCTGGTGCACGGCGACGGCCGCTCCTACCTCGTCGCCCTCCTCGTCCTGGACCCGGAGCTGGCCCCGGCGTGGGCGGCGGCCCGCGGCATCGAGGCGGCCGGGCCCGCCGGCCTCGCCGACCTCGCCGCGCACCCGGCCGTGCGGGAGGAGGTCGCCCGCGCCGTCGAGGCCGCCAACGCGCGGCTCAACCGCACCGAGCAGATCAAGCGCTACCGGCTGCTGACCGAGGAGTGGGGCCCGGAGTCGGGGGAGCTGACCCCCTCGCTGAAGCTGCGCCGGCGCGTGGTCCGGGAGAAGTACGGGGCCCTGATCGACGGGCTGTACGACGAGCCGGGCGACGGTACGGAGTAACCCGTACGGCCCTGTCCGGTGGGCGGGTCGCCGCCCGCCGGACAAGGGTGGGGTGATGCGGACAAACGCCGAACCAATTCCCTCGCCCGGCAAGGGCGGCTGACCGCCCATGGGTGTGCTGCGTGACCACCCCGAACTCGCCCTGTTCCTCTGCCTCGCGGTCGGCTACCTCGTCGGCAAGATACGCGTCGGCCCGATCACCCTCGGCGGCATCTGCGGCACGCTGATCGTCTCGCTGCTGCTCGGCGCCTGGGCCAAGATCGAGATCGACGCCGATGTGAAGACGATCTTCTTCGCACTCTTCATCTTCGCCCTCGGCTACATGGCCGGACCGCAGTTCTTCGCCAACCTCAACCGCAAGAGCATGCGCTTCTTCGCGCTCTGCTTCATCGAGCTCGTCAGCGTGCTCTGCCTGGCCTACCTGCTCGCCAAGGCCTTCGACCTCGACGTCGGCACCGCCTCCGGCATCCTCGCCGGCGCGGCCACCGAGTCCGCCGTCGTCGGCACCGCCACCGAGGCGATCGGCAAGCTGCCCGACCTGACGGCGGAGCAGATCGCCACCTACCAGGGCCACGTGGCCACCGCGTACACGGTCTGCTACCTCTTCGGCCTCGTCACCATCGTCATCTACACCAGCCAGATCATGCCGATGATGCTCCGGATCAACCTGCAGGACGCCTCGCGCGCACTGTGGGAGAAGATGCGCGGCGGCGGCGCCGGCGGCGGTCTGGAGAGCGACGAGCGCGAGGCGCTGCCCGGCCTGGTCGGGCGCACCCACCTGGTCACCCTCGCCGACGGCCGCACCGTCGGGAACCTCGAAGCGGCCTTCGGCGGCGGGGTCACCGTGGAGGCCGTCCGGCGCGGATCCAAGGACCTGACCCCCGCCCCCGACCTCGTCCTCACCCTCTCCGACCTCGTCCTCGTCGTCGGCCGGCGCTCCGAGGCCATCGCCGCCGGCCGGGCCATCGGTCCGGAGACCCCCGGAATCCCCGGCGTGGACACCCCGCTCGCCACCCGGCAGGTCGCGGTCACCGACCGGGCGGTCGCCGGCAAGTCGCTGGAGCAGATCCGGGCCACCCACGCGGAGTTCGGCCGCAGCGGCGTGTACGTGACCGACGTGCTCCGCGGCGAGCAGCACCTGCCCGCCAACCCGGAGACCGTCGTCGAGCGCGGTGATGTCGTCACCCTCGTGGGCGCCCGCTCGGGCCTGAACCGGATCGTCGAGAAGATCGGCACGGTGGCCAAGAACGACGCCACCGACTTCATCTACCTCGGTCTCGGCATCGCGCTCGGCTCGCTCATCGGCCAGATCGTGGTCCGCCTCGGCGGGGTACCGCTCTCGCTCGGCACCGGCGGCGGCTGCCTGATCTCGGGCCTGCTCTTCGGCTGGTTCCGCTCCCGCCGGCAGACCTTCGGCGCCTTCCCGCCGCAAGCCGCCACCACCATCAAGGACATGGGGCTCGCGGTCTTCATCGCCTGCACCGGGCTGACCTCGGGACCGCAGGCCTGGCCGCTGCTCAAGGAGTACGGGGCCCTGCTGCCGTTCGCGGGGATCGCCATGGTCCTCGTACCGGCCACGATCTCGCTGTTCGTCGGACGCAAGCTCCTGAAGATCGAGAAGCCGCTGCTGATCGGCGCCATCGCCGGGCAGCAGTGCTCCACGCCGGCCATCACCTCGATCACGCAGGTGGCCCAGAGCTCGGTGCCGATGCTCGGCTACACGATCACCTACGCCCTGTCGAACTTCCTGCTCCCACTGACGGGGCCGATCCTCGTCGGTGTCCTCGGCGCCTGACGGCGCCCATCCTCCCGACGCGTAGCCCCGTTCCCCTCCGTACCCGTACCCGTGCCTGCACGCGTACGCGTACCCGTACTCGTACCCGCCCCCTCGACCTGGACGGCGTCCGCACATGATCGATTTCCTGAACAGGAACATCTTCCAGCCGCATCCCGAACTCCTGGTCTTCATCACCGTCGCGCTCGGCTTCCTCGTCGGGAAGCTGCGCTGGAAGGCCATCGGGCTGGGCGCCGTCACCGGCTGCCTCATCGCCGGCCTCGTCCTCGGCGCACAGTTCAAGATCACCATCGACGGGACCGTGAAGAACCTCTTCTTCACGATGTTCCTCTTCGCCCTCGGCTACAAGGTCGGCCCGCAGTTCTTCCGCGGACTGAAGAAGGACGGCCTCCCGCAGGTCCTCAACGCGGTCATCGTCTGCGTCACGGGCCTGCTGGTCTCCTGGGGGTTCGCCACGCTGCTCGGCTACGGGCCGGGGCTCAGCGCCGGTCTGCTGGGCGGCGCGCTCACCCAGTCCGCCGTCATCGGCGTGGCCCAGGACGCCATCGGGAACCTGCCGGGCCTCTCGCCCGACCAGATGAAGGAGCAGGAGAACCTCGTCGCCGTCGGCTACGCGGTCACCTACCCGCTCGGCACCATCCTCTGCGCGATGCTCCTGGCCAACGTGCTGCCCCGGCTCTACCGGCGGAACCTGGCGGCCGAGAGCGCCCAGATCGCCAAGGAGATGGACGCGCCCAGCGACAACCCCGACCTGCACGAGGGCTATTACGAGATCGTCCTGAGGGCCTACACCATCCAGCGGCCCGATCTCGTCGGGCGGACCATCGACGACTTCGAGAACCAGCAGAAGGCGCTGGGCCACCGCATCTACCTCACCCGGATCCGCCGGGACGGGAAGATCCTCGACCACACCCAGCAGACCGCGCTGCTCGCGGGCGACGTCGTCGCCGTCAGCGCCCTGCGCGGATCCCTCGTCGACTTCGACGCCCGCACCCACATCGGACCCGAGACCGACGACGTCGAACTCCTCGGCTACCAGACCGAGACGCTGCACGTGGTCGCCTCGGAGAAGGCGCAGATGGGCAAGACCATCGCCGAACTGCGCGCCGAGCCCTTCATGGTCGGGGTCTACATCGACAAACTCTTCCGCTCCGGAACGGAGTTCCCCTACCGGCTCTCCACCCCGGTGGAGCGCGGCGACACGCTGATCCTGTCCGGCCCCAAGCGGCTCGTCGACCCGGCCGGCAAGGCCATCGGCAAGCCGGTGCCCACCAGCTTCGCCACCGACATGATCTGGGTGGGCCTCGGCATCTTCCTCGGCGGCTGCCTGGGCATCCCGGCGCTCACCGCGGGCGGGGTCCCGATCTCGCTGTCGACCTCGGGCGGTGCGCTCATCATGGGCCTGGTCTTCGGCTGGATCCGCGGCAAGTACCCGACGTACGGCAACGTCCCGCCCGGCGCGCAGTGGTTCATGGACACCCTCGGGCTCTGCCTCTTCGTCGCGGTCGTCGGCATCAACGCCGGGCCCAGCTTCACCAGCGGGCTGGCCACCGCCGGCTGGGGGCTGCTGCTCTTCGGCGCCATCGCCACGCTGATCCCGCTGCTGGTCGGCTTCTTCGTCGGCCATCACGTCCAGAAGATCAGGTTCCCGATCCTGATGGGCGTGCTCGCGGGCGGCCAGACCACCACGGCCGCGATCGGCGCGGTCAACGAGCAGTCCAAATCGCAGGTTCCGACGCTCGGCTACACGATCCCCTACGCGATCAGCAACGTCCTGCTGACGATCTGGGGCGCGGTCATCGTCATTCCCATCCACCTAACCCCTGCTTCTTATACACATCTGACTCTGCCGACGATCCACCCCGTGTAGATCTCTGTGGTCCCCGTGACTTTTAACATGAGGCCTCGTTCGACGCGGTCGGCGACGCCCTTGGCCTCGTGGCCGAGGCCGGCCTGCGCCGCGGGTCCGGTCGCCTCCTCGCGCATCGCCTCCTCCGCGGGGCGGGGGGCATCCAGGGCCCGGCCGTCGGTGAAGGCGGAGACGGCGTAGAGGACGACGGGGGCCTCGGGGAGCACGGAGGCGGTCCAGGCCGCGCGCCGGTCGTCCGGGAAGCCGTAGCCGGGCGGGGCGGTCAGCCGGCCGCGCAGGGCGGTCCGGGCCGGGCCGTCGGCGGGGCCGTCGGCGGGAGTGAAGACCATGCCGACGGTGACGAGCGAACTGCGAGTGGCGTCGGTGTAGGTGGCGCGGAGCACGCGGGTGCAGCCGGCTTCGGCGAGCAGGGCCTGCCAGTCGGCGGCGAGCGAGGCGGCGCATTCGGCGTCGGGGGCCAGGGCGATACGGGTCCACGTGCGGTCGGCGCCGCCGGGCCCGGCGCCGGCTCCGTCGAGGACGGGCGGAAAGAGCGCGTCGACCGGGGCGGAGCGCCAGAGCGCGGCCGCCTTGCGGTAGGAGGCGTCGGCGGCCACGGGCCGGTGGGCGTCGCGGTGCCCGGCGTACGCCGTGTAGCCGGCGGCGCCGGTGGCTCCGAGACCGAGGAGGGCGCTGAGCGCGGCCGCGAAGACCCGTCCGGGGCGCCGCCGCGGTGGGGCCGGGGGCAGGTCGGGCGCGGTCAGGACCTCGCTGTGCGGTGTGGACGTGCTCATCCGGCGGCTCCGCCCCCCGTTCCGTCCGGCTGCCTGCTCCTACTTTACGCGTCCGCGGGCGGGCCCCGGCGTTCTCGCCCGGGCCCGCCCACGGACGGCCACCGGGCGGGCCGACTGCCCGTCAGGGCCGGGACGGAGCGGTCGGACCCGGTGCGCGGGCAGCGGTTCACGCCGAGGGCGGGTCGGCTTCTCCCCGCCGGGGGCCGTCCCCGGCGGGGAACCTCTTCTCGGGGCGCTGACCTGCCCGGGAGGGCCCGGGCTCGACGAAACCCCTACCCACGGGTACACCCATCTGGCAGGCTGCCGCCCATGAACTCCCCCGCCGCCGACCGGGCCCGATACGACCGGGCCACCGCGCATCTCGACGCCCCGCTCGCCATCGTGGACCTCGACGCGTTCGACGCCAACGCCGACGACCTCGTGCGCCGGGCCGGCGGGAAGCCGATCCGGGTGGCGAGCAAGTCCGTACGGTGCCGAGTGCTGCTCGAACGGGTCCTCGCCCGCCCCGGGTTCGCCGGGATCATGTCGTACACCCTCGGCGAGTCGACCTGGCTGGCCCGCTCCGGCTTCGAGGACGTGCTGCTCGCCTACCCGTCCGCCGACCGGGCCGGCTTCGCGGAGCTCGCCGGCGACCCGAAGCTCGCCGGTGCGGTGACCGTCATGGTCGACGACGTCGCGCAGCTGGAGCTCATCGACCGGGCCCGCGACGGCGGCGACCAGGAGATCCGGGTCTGCCTGGAACTGGACACCGCCCTGCACCTCTTCGGCGGCAGGGTCCGTGTCGGCGCCCGCCGCTCCCCGCTGCGCGAGCCCGCCCAGCTGGCCGCGCTGGCCCGCGCGGTGAGCGCCCGGCCGGGCTTCCGCGTCGTCGGACTGATGGGCTACGAGGGCCACCTCGCCGGGGTCGGCGACGCGCTGGCCGGGCGTCCGGTGCGCTCGCGCGCCATCCGCCTGATGCAGGGCGCCGCCCGCAAGGAGCTGGCCGCCCGCCGGGCCGAGGCCGTACGGGCCGTCCGCGCCGTGGTCCCGGACCTGGAGTTCGTCAACGGGGGCGGCACGGGCAGCGTCCAGCAGACCGCGGCCGAGGACGCGGTCACGGAGATCGCCGCCGGTTCGGGGCTCTACGTCCCGCGCCTGTTCGACAACTACACCTCGTTCAGCGGCCGGCCGGCCGCGCTCTTCGCCCAGCCGGTGGTCCGCCGGCCCGGCGTCGGGGTCGTCACGGTCCTCGGCGGCGGCTACCCGGCCTCCGGGGCGCCCGGCCCGGACCGGCTGCCGGTCCCGTACCTGCCCCAGGGGTTGCGCTACGACGCCCAGGAGGGGGCCGGCGAGGTGCAGACGCCGCTGCTCGGCAGCCCGGCCGACGATCTGCTGATCGGCGACCGGGTCTGGTTCCGGCACGCGAAGGCCGGCGAGCTGTGCGAGCGCTTCGACGAGCTGCACCTCGTCGAGGGAGACCGGGTGACGGCCACCGCCCCGACCTACCGGGGCGAGGGCCGCACCTTCCTCTGAGGCCTACTGGAAAACGGAGTCCGCCTGGTCGGGGATGACGCTGGCGTCACCCCGCAGGACGGGCCCCGGCGTGCCGTCGCGGCCGGTGAAGCCGGTGGTCGCGCACGGGTACGGCGCGGGCTTCTGCTTCTTCGGCTCGATGAACATCGGGTTCACGATCCACTTGCCGTCGCTGTTGTCGTAGGCGCGGCACATCAGCTCGTTCTTGTTGCGGTTGACCACGAGCCGCAGCGCGGTCGCGTCCCGCAGGAACGAGATGTCGGTGTCGGAGTCGCCCGCGGCGAACACCTGGCGGCGGGCGGCCGGCTGGATCTTCTCGGCCGCGGCGCCGCGGACCCCGAAGACCTCCTTGTTGATCCAGCAGCGCTTGCCGTCGATGTACGTGATCATCGTGTCGGCGCCGTCCTTGACGGATCCGCAGCCCTGCAGGTGGGAGGTGAACTTCCCGCCGCGGGTGGTGGTGTTGCGGATGCCGATGACGTGGCGGGCGTCGATGCCGACGCCCTCGGCCCACACCTCGACGACCGGCTGCGGCGAGGCCGAGCTGATCCAGACGTCGAAACCGGCTTTCTGCAGGCCGCCGATGAGGTCCTTCTGCTGGTCGTAGTAGCGCACCCAGCCGGTGGCGGTGGAGGTGCCGACCTGCTGCTTGGCACCCACGGGCGCGGCCAGGTTCTCGGCCCGCGCGGCGGCCGCGAAGCCGCGGACCTCGCGTGCGGTCCAGCCCTGCATGAGCTGCGGGAGCCAGGCGTAGGCGGGCTCGGTCGTACGGCGGTCCCAGCCGGCGAAGGCGGGGGCGGCCGAGCGGGTCGCGGCGGTGCCGTAGACGGCGTTCAGCTCGTCGGCGCAGCCGGCGCCCTCGGGGGTGCCGGTGGGCAGCGGGGCGCCCGGCCGGGCGAGCGCGCCGCAGGCGCCGGCCAGGGCCTCGGCGGCGGCCGGGGTGAGGTGGCGGCTGGTGGTGGTCCAGTCGCCGCCGGCCGGCTGGCGGATCTTGCCGTTGCGCAGCAGCCAGAACATCTGGGCGTCGCCGACGTCGTTCTTGACGACGGTGTTGTCCCAGTCGAAGACGGCGACGGGCTTGGCCCGGTTCGGCCGGTACGGGTTGCACCTGCCGTACTCGTCGATCAGCTGCTGGAGCCGGGCCCGGTTGTCCCCGTACCAGCCGGCGGCGAGCCGGGGGGTGGTGCAGTGCGGGCCGGGTCGGGCCGCCTGGGCGGCGGGCGCGGCGGCCACGAGGGTGCCGGCGGCTATCGCGACGGCGGCGCCGACGGCCTGGAGCCGTCGCAGGGAGCTGGGCTGGGTCACTGAGGTGGACCCTCCTCATTCTCTACAAGATCGTCACGGCGCTGGAGCACGGCAGCCGGGCGTCGTGGGACGCCCGGCTGCCGTGGAGGTGCGGGAGGTGCGGGAGGTGCGGGGGTGGGGCCTAGAGGGGGGTGACGTACGCCCCGGAGATGCCGCCGTCAACGAGGAAGTCGGTGGCGTTGACGAAGGAGGAGTCGTCGCTCGCGAGGAAGGCGACGGCGGCGGCGATCTCGGTGGGCTCGGCGAACCGGCCCAGCGGGATGTGCACGAGCCGGCGGGCGGCGCGCTCCGGGTCCTTGGCGAACAGCTCCTGCAGGAGCGGGGTGTTGACGGGCCCCGGGCACAGCGCGTTGACGCGGATGCCCTCGCGGGCGAACTGCACGCCGAGTTCGCGGGACATCGCCAGTACGCCGCCCTTGGAGGCGGTGTAGGAGATCTGCGAGGTGGCGGCGCCCATGATGGCCACGAAGGAGGCGGTGTTGATGATGGAGCCGCGTCCCTGGCGCTGCATGTAGGGCAGGGCGGCCTTGCAGCACAGGTAGACGGAGGTGAGGTTGACGTCCTGGACGCGCTTCCAGGCCTCCAGCCCGGTGGTGAGGATCGAGTCGTCGTCCGGGGGCGAGATGCCGGCGTTGTTGAAGGCGATGTCGACGGAGCCGTAGGTGTCGAAGGCGGTCTTGAAGAGCGCCTCCACCTCCTCCGGGCTGGTGACGTCGACCTTCACGAAGGTGCCGCCCACCTCTTCGGCGGCGGCCTTGCCGGCGGTCTCGTCGATGTCGCCGCAGACGATGTTGGCGCCCTCGGAGGCCAGGCGGCGGGCGGTGGCCAGGCCGATGCCGCTGCCGGCTCCGGTGATGACGGCGGTACGGCCGACCAGGCGGCGGCAGACGATCTCGGTGGACTCAGTGGACATGTTTTCAGGCCTCCGTGCTGATGAAGACGTTCTTGGTCTCGGTGAAAGCGGAGAGGGAGTCGGGTCCGAGCTCGCGGCCGAGCCCGGACTGCTTGTAGCCGCCGAAGGGCGTCCAGTAGCGGACGCTGCTGTGGGAGTTGACCGACAGGTTGCCGGCGGCGACGGCACGCGAGACGCGCAGCGCGCGGCCCACGTCGCGGGTCCACAGGGAGCCGGCGAGGCCGTACTCGGTGGCGTTGGCCAGGCGTACGGCGTCCTCCTCGTCCTCGAAGGGCAGGACGACGGCGACGGGTCCGAAGACCTCCTCGGCGGCCACGGGCGCGGTGGGGCCGACGCCGGTGACGAGGGTCGCGGGGTACCAGAAGCCGGGGCCCTCGGGGGCGGTGCCGCGGACCACGGTGAGGTCGTCGGTGACGTAGGACCGTACGCGGTCCAGCTGCACCCGCGAGATCAGCGGCCCCATCTGCGTCTTCTCGTCGTTCGGGTCCCCGACGACCACGCTCTCGATCGCGGGGGCCAGCAGCTCCATGAACCGGTCGTAGGCGGAGCGCTGGACGAGGATCCGGGTGCGGGCGCAGCAGTCCTGCCCGGTGTTGTCCAGGAAGGACATCGGAGCGGCGGCCGCGGCGGCCTCCAGGTCCGCGTCCGCGAAGACGATGTTGGGGTTCTTGCCGCCGAGTTCGAGGGTCACCCGCTTCACCCGGTCGGCGCACTTGGCCATGATCTGCTTGCCGACCCGGGTGGAGCCCGTGAAGACGATCTTGGCCACGCCCGGGTGCTCGACGAGGGCGTCGCCCGCGACCGTCCCGCGGCCGGGCAGCACCTGCAGCAGGTGCTCGGGGAGTCCGGCCTCCAGGGCGAGCTCCGCCAGCCGCAGCGCGGTGAGCGGCGTGGTCTCGGCGGGCTTGAGGATGACGGCGTTGCCGGCGGCGAGGGCCGGGGCCAGGCCCCAGGCGGCGATCGGCATGGGGAAGTTCCACGGGGCGATCACGCCGATGACGCCGAGGGGTTCGAGGAAGGTGACGTCGATGCCCCCGGCGACGGGGATCTGACGGCCGGAGAGCCGCTCGACTCCGCCGGCGGCGAAGTCGAGGACGTCGCGCACGTTGCCGGCTTCCCAGCGGGCGTTGCCGATGGTGTGGCCCGCCTCGCGGACCTCCAGTTGCGCCAGTTCCTCGATGTGCCCGTCGACCACGGCGGCGAACCGGCGCAGCAGTCTCGCCCGGTCGGCGGGCGCGGCGGCCGCCCAGGTCCGCTGGGCCGCGGCGGCCCGTACGACGGCGGCGTCGACATCGTCCCGTGTGGCGGCCGGGACGATGGCGACGAGTTCCTCGGTGGCCGGATTCAAGACTTCCAGCGCGTCGGACACGTGGTGGCCTTTCAGACGTTCGGGTGCGGTGGGTGCGGTGGATCCGGTAATGCGGTGCCGTGGGACGGCTCCGGTTCGGGTTCCGGTTCCGGTTCGGGTTCGGGTTCGGGTTCGGGTTCGGGTTCTACAGGCGTTCGAAGGAGCGGCGCAGTTCCCAGTCGGTCACCGCGGAGTCGTACGCGTCCAGTTCGACGCGGGCCATGTTCCGGTAGTGGGCGACGACCTCGGGGCCGAAGGCGGCCTTGGCGATCTCGCTGTTCTCCCAGAGTTCGGCGGCCTCGCGCAAGGTGGTGGGGACGTGCGCGAAGTCGGCGGTGTAGGCGTTGCCTGCACAGGGCTCGGGCAGCTCCAGCTGGTGCTCGATGCCGTAGATCCCGGCCGCGACCAGGCCCGCGACGGCGAGGTACGGGTTGACGTCCCCGCCGGGGAGGCGGTTCTCGAAGCGCATGGAGCGGCCGTGGCCGACGACGCGCAGCGCGCAGGTCCGGTTGTCCACGCCCCACGCGACGGCGGTCGGCGCGAAGGATCCCGGACGGAAACGCTTGTACGAGTTGATGTTGGGGGCGTAGAGAAGGGAGAAGTCGCGCAGCGCGGCGAGCTGGCCGGCCAGGAAGTGGCGCATCACCGGTGACATACCGCCGTGGGCGTGCGCGTCCGGGCCGTCCGCCGCCATCGCGTTGCGCCCGTCGGCGTCGCCCAGCGAGAGGTGAATGTGGCAGGAGTTGCCCTCGCGCTCGTCGTACTTGGCCATGAAGGTGAGCGAGACGCCCTCCTGGGCGGCGATCTCCTTGGCCCCCGTCTTGTAGACGGCGTGCTGGTCGCAGGTCTTCAGCGCCTCGTCGTAGCGGAAGGCGATCTCGTGCTGGCCGAGGTTGCACTCGCCCTTGGCCGACTCGACGACCAGGCCCGCGGCCTGCATCTCGTTGCGGATGCGGCGCAGCAGGGGTTCGACGCGGCCGGTCCCGAGGACGGAGTAGTCGATGTTGTACTGGTTGGCGGGGGTCAGGCCGCGGTAGTTGGAGTTCCAGGCCTGCTCGTAGGTGTCCTGGAAGACCATGAACTCCAGCTCGGTGCCCACCATCGCGGTGTAGCCCCGTTCGCCGAGGCGCTCCAGCTGGCGGCGCAGGATCTGCCGGGGTGCGGCGACCACGGGCGAGCCGTCGCCCCAGGCGAGGTCGGCGAGGAGGAAGGCGCTGCCCGGGTTCCAGGGGATCCGGCGCAGGGTGGCGAGGTCGGGGTGCATGGCGAAGTCGCCGTAGCCCCGGTCCCAGGAGGACATCTCGTATCCGTCGACGGTGTTCATGTCGGTGTCGACGGCGAGCAGGTAGTTGCAGCCCTCGGTGCCGTGCTCGAGGACCTCGTCGAGGAAGAACTGGGCGGCGAACCGCTTGCCCTGGAGCCGCCCCTGCATGTCGGGGAAGGCCAGGACCACTGTGTCGATCTCACCGCTGGCGACGAGAGCTCGGAGCTCTTCCGTCGAAAGCGGCGGCTTGCGGTCTACCACGGGAATCTCTCCTTCGGTGAGCCGAATACGCCTAAGGTATTGAACAGAACCATTGCTTGGGAAGGGGAGGAGGCGAGATGACCGATACGGCGAGCGAGGGCGACTCCGTCGCGCGGCTCAATCCCGTGCTGCGCCAGGTGCGGGCGGGCAACGGTTTCGAGGAGGCGCTGGAGCAGATCCTCCAGGTCGTCCGGCTCGGCCTGGTGCCGGGCGGGGAACGGCTGCCGCCCGAGCGCGAGTTGGCCGAGCGGATGGGGATCAGCCGGGTCACGCTCCGCGAGGTGCTGAAGGTGCTCCAGGACCAGGGCCTGGTGGAGGCCCGGCGCGGGCGGTACGGCGGAACGTTTGTGCTGCCCCGCCCCGACACCCCGGCCGGGGGCGCCGAGGAGGAGCTGCGCCGGCGCGTCGCGGGCGTGGACATCGAGGACGTCCTGCGCTTCCGCGAGGTCCTGGAGGTGGGCGCGGCCGGACTGTGTGCGTCCCAGGGGCTGTCGGAGCCGGACACGGACCGGCTGCTCGGCGCGCTGGCCGCCACCCACGACGCCCCGCTGGCCGCCTACCGGCGCCAGGACACGCTCTTCCACCTCACCCTGTGCGAACTCGCCGGATCCGCCACCCTGACGGCCCAGTACGCGGCCGTCCGCGCGACCGTGAACGACCTGCTGGACTGCATCCCGCTGCTGGTGCGCAACCTCGAGCACTCCCAGCAGCAGCACAGCACGCTGGTGGAGGCGGTGCTGGAGCGGGACGCGGACGCGGCGCGCGAGGTGATGCGCGAGCACTGCTGCGGCACGGCGGCGCTGCTGCGGGGGTTCCTGGCCTGAGCGGGGCGGGCGCGCGGGAGCGGCGGGGAGGGCCGCGGAAGCCCCCGGGAGGTTTTCGTAACCCCTGTTTAACGCAGGGGTCTTGCGCCCGCCACGCCGGAGCAGCAAAGGTACGCCCCACAACCATTGCCCTAGGCAGGAGCGCACATGGCCGACGACACCGGCGCACGGCTGGCAGCCGTGCCCGAACCCACCACATCCCCCGAGAACGGCGGCGACGGCTACCTGGAGCGCCGCACCCTGCGCCGCGGCAGCGCCGGCTGGCTGCTCCTGACCGGCCTCGGTGTCGCGTACGTCGTCTCCGGCGACTTCTCCGGCTGGAACATCGGCCTCGCCCAGGGCGGTTTCGGCGGCCTCGCCATAGCCACCGTCCTGATGGGCGCGATGTACGCGTGCCTGGTCTTCTCCCTCGCCGAGCTGTCCGCGATCCTGCCGACCGCCGGCGGCGGCTACGGCTTCGCCCGCCGGGCGCTCGGCACCTGGGGCGGCTTCCTCACCGGCACCGCGATCCTCATCGAGTACGTCCTCGCCCCGGCCGCCATCGCCATCTTCATCGGCGACTACGTCGAGTCCCTCAACCTCTTCGGCCTCACCTCCGGCTGGCCGGTCTACCTCGCCTGCTTCGCGATCTTCATCGGCATCCACCTGTGGGGCGTCGGCGAGGCCCTCAGCTTCTCCCTCGTCGTCACCGCCATCGCCGTGATCGCCCTCATCGTCTTCGCCGTCGGCGCGTTCACCCAGTTCGACGCCTCCAACCTCGACAACATCGCCGTCGACACCTCCGCCGCCGGCGCGAGCTCGTGGCTGCCGCTGGGCTTCCTCGGCATCTGGGCCGCCTTCCCCTTCGGCATGTGGTTCTTCCTCGGCGTCGAGGGCGTTCCGCTGGCCGCCGAGGAGGCCAAGGACCCGGTCCGCTCCGTGCCGCGCGCCCTGTCGATCTCCATGGGCATCCTGGTCCTGCTCGCGCTGGTCACCTTCCTCGCCTCGACCGGAGCGCGCGGCGCCGACGCCATCAAGGACGCCGGCAACCCGCTGGTCGTCGCCCTGGAAGGCGACCCCGGCCTCTCCTGGCTGAAGACCTTCGTCAACTACGCGGGCCTGGCCGGGCTCGTGGCCTCCTTCTTCTCCCTCATCTACGCCGGCTCGCGCCAGCTGTTCGCCCTCTCCCGGGCGGGCTACCTGCCCCGCTTCCTGTCCCTGACCTCCCGGCGCAAGGCCCCGTACCTCGGCCTTCTCATCCCCGGCGCGATCGGCTTCGCGCTGGCCGCCGCCACCGGGAACGGCCCGCGCATGCTGAACATCGCGGTGTTCGGCGCGACCATCTCGTACGCGCTGATGGCCCTGTCGCACATCGTGCTGCGGCGCCGCGAGCCCGGCCTGGAGCGCCCGTACCGCACCCCCGGCGGCATCGCGACCTCCACGGTGGCCTTCGTGCTCGCCCTCTCCGCCCTGGTCGCCACCTTCCTCGTCGACAAGGACGCGGCGTTCATGGCCCTGGGCGTGTACGCCGTCGCCCTCGCCTACTTCGCGTTCTACAGTCGCCACCACCTGGTGGCCTCCGCGCCGGAGGAGGAGTTCGCGGCGCTGGCGGAAGCCGAGGCCGAGCTCTCCCGCGACTGATCCCCGGATCCCCCGCCCCTTCCCCGGAGGTACCCACCGTGCCCAGGCCGCTCATCGGCATCACCACCTACGTCGAGGAGTCCACCCGCTACGGCGTGTGGGACCTCCCGACGGCCCTCGTCCCCACCCGGTACTACGAACTCGTCCAGGCGTCGGGCGGCACGGCCGTGCTGCTCCCGCCGGACGAGCCGGAGGCGGCGCAGGAGGTGCTGGCCCGACTGGACGGCCTGGTCGTCGCGGGCGGCCCGGACGTGGACCCGGTCCGGTACGGGGCTCCGCGCGATCCCCGCACCGGAGCGCCGGCGACGGTGCGCGACGAGTGGGAACTGGCGCTCATCGCCGCGGCGCTGGCCTCCCGCAAGCCCCTGCTCGGGATCTGCCGGGGCATGCAGGCGCTGAACGTGGCCCTGGGCGGGACGCTGATCCAGCACATCGACGGCCACGTGGTGGGCGACGGCGTCTTCTCCTGGCACCCCGTCCGTCCGGTCCCCGGCACCCGGTACGCGGCGCTGGTCCCGGAGGAGTCGGAGGTCCCGACCTACCACCACCAGGCCGCCGACCGGCTGGGCCGCGGCCTGATCGCCTCGTCCCACGCCGCCGACGGAACGGTGGAGTCGATCGAACTGGCCGACCCCGCCCACTGGGCCGTGGGCGTCCAATGGCACCCGGAACGCGACAAGGACACCCGCGTCATGTCAGCCCTGATCACCGCGGCATCCACCCCACCCGGGTGAAATCCGGTCCCGCCGACCGCATCGGCCCCGCCCGGGGCCACCTCCCAGCGGTGGCCGGGGACAGCCCCCGGTCCCGCGCCACGGGGTCAGTGGCGGGTCAGCGCGAGCAAGTCCCGCGCCGGGCCCGCCGGCCGGGCCCCCGCGGGCCAGACCGCCCGGAGCTCCCGCGCCAGCCCCGCCCCGATCACCGGCACGGACACCAGCCTGCGGCCCGCGAGTTCGTCCCCGACCGCCAGTTCCGACAGCACGCACGGCCCCGCCCCGCTCACCGCCGCCGCCTTCACCGCGGTCGTCGAAGCCAGTTCCAGCAGCGGCTCCGCCAGCCCCCCGCACCCGGCCAGCGCCGCGTCCAACACCTGCCGGGTCCCCGATCCCCACTCCCGCAGGATCAGCGGCGTCGCCGCCAGCTCCGTCGCCGAGACCCCCTGCGAGCGCCGCGCCCACGGGTGCCCGGGGGCCACTGCCACCACGAGCCGGTCCTGCGCGATCACCACCGAGTCGAGTCCCTCCGGCACGCTCAGCCCCTCCACGAAGCCGAGGTCCGCCTCGTGCGCGAGGACCCGCTCGGCCACCACCGCCGAGTTCCCCGCGTGCAGCGACACCGCCGTACCGGGGCGCTGTCCGCGCAGCGCGATCAGCCAGCCGGGCAGCAGGTACTCCGCGATGGTCATGCTCGCCGCGACCCGCAGCCGGGAGTCCCGGCGGCCCCGCAGCGCCTGCGCGCCCGCGTCGAAGGCCTCGGCCGCCTCCACCACCCGTCGCGCCCAGTCCGTGACCAGCGCACCCTCCGCCGTCAGCGTCGACCCGCGCGGGGACCGGTCCACCAGCGCGACCCCGAGCCGGGTCTCCATCGCCCGGATCCGACTGCTGGCGGCGGGCTGGGTGATCCCGAGCCGCCGCGCGGCGCCGCTCAGGCTGCCGAGGCGCGCGACCGCGATCAGCAGTTCCATGGCGCCCAGGTCGGGGACCCGGTGCGCCAGCGGAACCAGCGCGTCGGGCCGCTCCTCGCTGCCGTACGCACTGCCGTATCCGCTGCCACTGCCGTACCCATTGCCCATAAATTCAGTTTATGCCCTCATAGGACACTGCCCCCTGCCGTCCGGCCCCGCCCGGCACGAGGCTGGACCCATGGCCACCACCCTCGTACGACCCCGTCCCGCCACCCCCGGGATCCAGCGGACCCACAAGGCTCCCGCGCTGCGCCACCTCGGCCCCAACTGGTACGCCGCCGTCATGGGCACGGCGATCATCGCCAACGCCGGCGCGACCCTCCCCTACCAGCTCCCCGGCCAGCGCGTGGTCTGCCAGCTCTTCTGGGTCCTGGCCGCCACCGCCCTCGCCGTGCTCCTGACCGCCCGGGCCGGCCACTGGCTCCACCACCGCGACCAGGCCCGCGCCCACCTCCTCGACCCCGCCGTGGCCCCGTTCTACGGCTGCCTCTCGATGGCCCTGCTGGCCGTCGGCGGCGGCGCCCTGATCGTCGGCAAGGACCTGATCGGGGTCCGCGCCGCCGTCGCCGCCGACACGGTCCTGTTCACCGCGGGCACCGCGATCGGCCTGGTCGCGGCCGTGGCCGTGCCGTACCTGATGGTGGTCCGCCACAAGGTCGAGGCCCACCAGGCCACCCCCGTCTGGCTGCTCCCCCTGGTCGCCCCGATGGTCTCCGCCGCGCTGGGCCCCCTGCTGATCCCCCACCTGGCCGCGGGCCAGGCCCGCGAGGCCATGCTGCTCGGCTGCTACGCCATGTTCGGCATCAGCCTGCTGGCCACCCTGCTGATGCTCCCCCTGGTCTTCGGGCGGCTGATCGTGAGCGGCCCCCTGCCCCTGGCGCTCACCCCGACCCTGTTCCTGGTCCTCGGCCCCCTGGGCCAGTCCACCACCGCCGTGAACTCCCTCGCGGACATGGCCCCCCAGTCGATATCCGGCGCGTACTCCGGCGCCTTCGCCGCCTTCGCCGTCGTCTACGGGGTCCCCGTGATGGGATTCGCCCTGCTGTGGCTGGCGCTGGCCGCGGCGATGCTGGTGCGGGCCGCCCGCGACGGCATGGGGTTCGCGATGACCTGGTGGGCGCTGACCTTCCCCGTCGGCACCTGCGTCACCGGCGCCGCCGGGCTGGCCCGCCACACCGGGCTCACCGCCTTCTCCTGGCTGGCCGCGGCCCTCTTCCTGGCCCTGCTGACCGCCTGGCTGCTCGCCGCCGCGAACACCCTGCGGGGCCTGTTCACCGGCCGCCTGATCGCCGCACCCCGCTAGTGCCGTGCCCATCTCCTACGGGGTCGGGCCCGCCGCCCGCAGCGCCCGCGCCAGGACCTCCGGGGCCTCGGCCAGCGAGGGCCCGTACCAGGTCAGGTGCCGTCCGCTGACGAGCGCGGCGGGGATCCCGGGGAAGGCCTCGGGCCCGTCACCGGCGGTGAAGCGGTACGGCTCGTCCGGGAGGACGACGAGGTCGCAGCCCGAAGCGGCCAGCTCGGCCGCCCCGATCCGCGGATAGCGCTCCGCGTGCCCGGCGTAGGCGTTGCGGACGCCCAGGCGGGCCAGCAGGTCTCCCGCGAAGGTGTCCCGCCCGAGCACCATCCAGGGCCGCCGCCAGACCGGTACGAAGGCCAGGGCGGGCGGGAGCGGCTCCACGCGGGCCCACGCGGCCTCGGCGTCCGCCAGCCAGCCGGGCCGCTCCAGCCCCAGCGCCCCCACCAGGACCCGCTCCAGCTCGCTCAAGGCCTGCGGCAGGTCCCGTACCTCGGTGACCAGCACGTCCAGCCCGGCGGCCCGCAGCGCGGCCAGGTCCGGGGCCCGGTTCTCCTCCTCGTTGGCGATGACCAGGTCCGGGCGCAGCTCCACGATCGCCCGGACGTCGGGGTTCTTGGTGCCCCCGACGCGCGCCGCCTCCCCGAGCGCGGCCGGGTGCGTGCACCAGTCGGTCACCCCGACCAGCGCTCCGGGCGCGCTCACCGCCACCGCCTCGGTCAGGGAGGGCACCAGCGAGACGATCCGCTCCGGCGTGCGCACCCGGTTCCTCAGTGTCCCGGCGAGGGCGGTTCGGAGGTGGCGTGGATGTGGTCGCCGACCGCCACGATCAGGATCCGGGTGTCCTCGGTGACGGCCCGCCAGCGGTGGCGCACCCCGCCGGACAGGAACAGCGCGTCCCCGTTCTCCAGCCGGTAGGCCCGGCCCTCCGCCTCCACCTGGCAGGCGCCCGAGACCACGTACATCAGCTCGTCGTTGCGGTGCTGGTACTCGCGGCCGGCGTCCTGGTCCCCGGTGAACTCCAGTGCGTGCAGCTGGTGGTGCCCGCGTACGAGGGGCCGTACGCCGGGGACCGGGGTGAGCCCCGAGTCGTCGCCGGCCCGGACGAGGTCCACGGTGCGCGCGGTGTCGGAGGCGGCCAGCAGCTCGACGGCCGTGGTCTCCAGCGCGTCGGCGACCCGTTCGAGGGACCGCATGCTGGGGCGGGCCCGTTCGTTCTCTATCTGGCTGAGGAAGGGGACCGACAGGCCGCTGCGCGCGGACACGGCGGCGAGCGTGAGGTGCAGCGCCCGGCGTCTCTTGCGCACGGCGACGCCCACCCGGAGCGGCTCCTTGGCGTCCTTGTCCCGGTCGCGGTCCTTCTCGTCGGGGCCGCCCGCGCCGTTCGCGGCGCCCGCACGGCGGGTGCCGCTCGTACCGTCCGTACCGCTGCCGCTCGTACCGCTCACGCTCTTCGTGCCGTCCGTGCCATCCCTGTCGTCCATGGCGGGGCTGCCCTCCCCTTGTCCTGGTCCATCGCGCATCGGTGTGCTGTAAGCACCTTACGCAGCAACCGGCCCCGGTTTCGCGCTCAAGAGCCGAGAGACCGCACCTGCGCCACTTTGCCCGTGGCGCCAAGGCATCATCGTGATCGTGACGACGACACGACGCCTGATGCTCCTGGACACCGCCTCCCTCTACTACCGCGCGTACTTCGGCGTGCCGGAATCCGTGAAAGCCCCCGACGGCACCCCGGTCAACGCCGTGCGCGGCCTGCTCGACTTCATCGGCCGCCTCGTACAGGACCACCGGCCCGACGATCTCGTGGCCTGCATGGACGCCGACTGGCGGCCGCACTGGCGGGTGGAGCTGATCCCCTCCTACAAGGCCCACCGGGTCGCGCAGGAGTCCGCGAGCGGCCCCGACCTCGAGGAGACCCCGGACACCCTGGCCCCGCAGGTGCCGATCATCGAGGCGGCCCTGGACGCCTTCGGGATCGCCCGGGTGGGGGTCGCCGGCTACGAGGCGGACGACGTGATCGGCACGCTGACCACCCGCGCCACCGGCCCGGTGGACATCGTCACCGGCGACCGGGACCTGTACCAGCTGGTCGACGACTCCCGGTACCGGCGCGTGCTCTACCCGCTGAAGGGGGTCGGCACCCTCCAGGTGACCGACGAGGCGTGGCTGCTGGAGAAGTACGGGGTCGACGGCCCGGGCTACGCGGACCTGGCCCTGCTGCGCGGCGATCCGAGCGACGGCCTGCCGGGCGTCCCGGGGATCGGCGAGAAGACCGCGGCGAAGCTGCTCCACGCGTACGGGGACCTGGCCGGGATCATCGCGGCGATCGACGACCCGAAGTCGGCCCTGACCCCCACCCAGCGCAAGCGGCTCGACGCATCCCGGCCGTATCTGGCGGTCGCCCCCAAGGTCGTCCAGGTCGCCTCCGATGTTCAACTGCCGCCGTTCGATCCGGCGCTCCCGGCCGCTCCGGCCCGGCCCGACCTGGTCGCGGCACTCGCCCGGCGCTGGGGCCTGGGGGGAGCAGTTGAACGCCTGAGCAGCACACTGCGCCCTTGAGGTGCTAACTTAGGTAATCCTAAGCTTCACGAAAGTCAGGGTCGGAAAGTCAGGGAGACGTCGTGGCAGAAGGACGCGCCCGCAAGGTCGGCACCGCAGTCGTCGTGCGCACCGAGCGGTTGACGCCGCACATGGTGCGGATCGTTCTGGGCGGTGACGGGCTGGCCGGCTTCGCAGCGGGCGCGTACACCGACCACTACGTGAAGATCCTGTTCGCACCGGAGGGCGTGCGCTACGCCTCCCCGTGGGACCTGGAGCAGATCCGGTCGGCCCACCCCCGTGAGGAATGGCCGCGCCAGCGGGCGTACACGGTCCGCGCCTGGGACCCGGCGCACCGCGAGCTGACCCTCGATTTCGTGGTCCACGGCGACGAGGGCCTGGCCGGCCCCTGGGCGGCCCGCGTCCAACCGGGTGAACTCGTGCGCTTCCTGGGACCGGGCGGCGCCTACACCCCGGACCCGGTCGCCGGCTGGCACCTGCTGGTCGGTGACGAGAGCGCCCTGCCGGCGATCGGCGCCGCGATGGAGCGGATGCCCTACGGCTCCCTGGTCCACGCGTTCATCGAGGTCGAGGGCCCCCGGGACGAGCTGAAGACCGCCACCCCGGACGGCACCACCCCGATCTGGGTCCACCGCGGCTCCCGCCCCGTCGGCGAGGCGCTGACCGAGGCCGTGCGGGCGCTGGCCTTCCCCTCCCGCGACGTCCACGCCTTCGTCCACGGCGAGGCGGGCTTCGTCAAGGAGCTCCGCCGCCACCTGCGCGTCGAGCGCGAGATCCCGCGCGAGCGCCTGTCGATCTCCGGCTACTGGCGCCTGGGCGAGACGGACGAGGGCTGGCGCGCGATCAAGCGCGACTGGAACGCCGGGGTCGAGGCCGAGCAGGAACCGGTCGGCGCCTCGCGCTGAGCCCCCGGACCGCCGTGCCCCGGCCCGCGAGGCGGGGCCGCCCGGTCGGCGCCACAATGGGGGCATGCGTACGCTCCGCGCGCTGACGGCGGCCGGAGCAGCCGCCCTCCTGGCGACCACCGGGACGGCAGCGGCCGCGCCCGGTCCGCCGCCCGCGCCGAAACCCCAGATCAGCGACGCGCAGGTCGAAGCGGCCGTGCGCCACCTCGACGCAACCGTCGAGGACCTCATGCGCCGCACCGGTGTCCCGGGCGTCTCCGTCGCCGTCGTCCACGACGACCGCGTACTGCACCTCAAGGGCTTCGGCCTGCGCCGGGTCGGCGAGAAGGACGCCGTGGGCCCGGACACCGTCTTCCAGATCGCCTCCCTCTCCAAACCGGTCTCCTCCACCGTCGTCGCCGGCGTCCTCAAGGACCCCGCCGACTTCGACCGGCACGCCGAGCTGCCCGGCTTCGCGCTGAAGGACCCCTGGGTCACCGGCCACGTCTCCACCGCCGACCTCTTCTCGCACCGCAGCGGCCTGCCCGACCACGCCGGCGACCTGCTCGAAGACCTCGGCTACGACCAGCCGTACATCCTCGACCACCTGCGCCTGGAGCCGCTGAGCGCGTTCCGCGCGAGCTACGCCTACACCAACTTCGGCTTCACCGCCGCCGCCGAGGCCGTCGCGAAGGCCCACGGCACCAGCTGGCAGAAGCTCGCCGACGACACCCTCTTCAAGCCGGCCGGCATGACGCGCACGAGCACCGAGTTCGCCGCCTTCGACAAGGCGCCCGACCACGCCGCCACCCACGTGCGCAACCCCGACGGCACCTGGAGCCCCCGCTTCGTCCGCGATCCGGACGCCCAGGCACCGGCCGGCGGGGTCAGCTCCACCGCCCGCGACATGTCCCGCTGGCTGCGGCTCCAGCTGGCCGGCGGCACGCTCGACGGCAAGCGCATCGTCCCCGCCGACACCCTCGCCCGCACCCACCTCCCCGAGATCGTGTCGCAGCCTGTGAACGCCACGGGCTCGACCGACTTCTACGGACTGGGCTGGAACGTCTCCTACGACTCCGCGGGCCGGGTCCGCCTGAGCCACTCCGGGGCCTTCGACCTCGGCGCCAACACCAACGTCACCATGCTCCCCCGGGAGAAGCTCGGCATCGTCGTCCTGACCAACGGCGCCCCCATCGGCGTCGCCGACACGGTGGCCCTGGACTTCTTCGACTTCGCCGAGCACGGCAAGAACACCACCGACTGGTTCCCGCTGGTCTCGGCCCTCTACGCGCAGCTCGACGACCAGGGCCGCTCCCCCACCGACTACGCGCGCCCGCCCGCCGCCGCCAAGGCGGCCCGGGCCGACTCCGCGTACACGGGGACGTACGACAACCCGTTCTACGGCAAGGCCGCCGTCACCGCGGACCGCGACGGCGCCCTGACCCTCGCGCTCGGGCCCGGACCCCAGCGCTACCCGCTCACCCACTACGACGGAGACGTCTTCAGCTTCGAGACGGCCGGCGAGAACGCCGTCGGGCGCACCGGGGTCACCTTCGCCGACGGCACCCTGCGCGTCGAGTACCTGGACGCCGACCACCTGGGGACCTTCACCCGGCAGTAGCCGGTCGGCCTAGGGTGGGGACCGATGAAACGCAACATCCCCCCCGCGCCCCTGCCCCAGGTCTCCGGCATCGATCCGGTCCGCATGCGGCTGCCCCCCGACCCGGAGGGCAGCTGGCCGGACCTCGGCTCGTACCTCACCGCCCGCTACGAGGGCACGCGCGGCGCCGAGTCGATGGCCCGCCTGCTGCGGGACGGCCGGGTGCTGGGCGCCGGCGGGCGCGTGCTGGGCGCCGGGGACCCGTACGAGCCGGGCGCCTTCCTCTGGTACCACCGGGACATGCCCGCCGAGCCGGTGGTGCCCTTCCCCATCGGGGTCGTGTACCGCGACGAGCACCTGCTGGTCGCCGACAAGCCGCACTTCCTGGCCACCACCCCGCGCGGCAGCCACGTCTTCCAGACGGCCCTGGCCCGGCTCCGGGTGGAGCTCGGCCTGCCCGCGCTGAGCCCGGCGCACCGGCTGGACCGGATGACGGCCGGGCTGGTGCTGTTCAGCGTCCGCCCCGAGGACCGGGGGGCCTATCAGCTGCTCTTCCAGGAGCGGCGGATCAAGAAGGAGTACGAGGCGCTCGCGCCCCACGACCCGGCGGTGGAGTTCCCCCGGACGCTGCGCAGCCACATCGAGAAGGTGCGCGGCGTGATGGCGGCCTCGGAGGTCGAGGGCGCCGAGCCCAATGCCGAGACGCTGGCCGAACTCGTCGGGGTCAAGGGCGGCCTGGGGCGCTACCGGCTGACCCCGCACACCGGGCGCACCCACCAGCTGCGGGTGCACATGAACAGTCTCGGCCTGCCGATCCTGGGCGACCCGGTCTATCCGGTGGTCCGCGATCCGGCGCCGGACGACTACCGCCGCCCGCTGCAACTACTGGCCCGCACACTGGAGTTCACCGACCCCGTCACCGGGATCGCGCACCGACTGGGGAGCGCCCTGTCCCTGCGGGCCTGGACCGACCTCCCCGGCTGGGAGACGGACCCGGGCCCCGGCCCCGGCCCCCGCCCCCGGACCTAGTGCTGTGACCGGGAAGGTTCGCCGGGTTGCTCGTGGTGCTGGTTGGAAAGGAGGTCTCCAATCAGCGTGGGGAGGCGGGATGGCGCAACCGGTCCGGGTTCGCGGCGTGCCGCAGTGGCATCGGTCCGGGATCGGCGATGAGAGTCAGGACGGATCGGGACAAAAGCCCGGATCTATACCTGCTGCACCACTGAACTGAGGGAACTGTGCAGGGGAGGAAGGCCGCAGGGCGGGGGCTGGGTCCAGGGTTGCGGCGCCGTCGCGGCGGAGAAGGGAGTCCGCACGGCGATGGCGGTCGGGTGCGGGAGGTCGCAGCTCTGCTTCGGATGGCCGGAGGCGCACGCTTCCGCTGGGTGCGAGTGGCCGCCGCCTCCGCCGGCGTCGTCACGGCGGTCGTACTGCTGGGCATCGTGGTCATGTGCGCCGCCGGTGTCGGCGAGCGCCAGGTGGGACACCGGGACGGCGCCGCCGGTGACGTGCGCGGAGGCGCTGTCGGCTCCGGCAGCGTGGGTGTAGAGGAATGCAAACAGCAGTGCGGTCAGCCACAGCAGTCGCAGCGGGCCCGCCTGGTGGCGGGTCCGCGTGGTGCTGAGCGCAGGGCGGGCCGTGATCACGCCGTGACCCTATCCGGCGTCCGGTAGGCGCTGTCCAGTGGCCCCGTTGTTGATCACACGAAGTGGTGGTCCGGGTGGGTTCAGGGAACCGGGCGCAGGCCGTCGAGGGTGACGGCGACCAGACGGGTCACCGCGGCCTCCGAGGTGAGGGCGGCCGCAGCGGTCAGGGCGTGGAGGCAGTACTGGGCGAGCTCGGCGGGTGGGATGTCGGAGCGCAGGTCGCCGGCTTCGGCTGCTTCGGCGAGGAGGTGCTGGAGCATGCCGTGCAGGTGCCGCTCGGCGTGGGTGACCTGCTCGCCCTGGTGCAGGAGGGCGGCGAGTTCGCCGCCGTGCCGCTGCCGGGCGATGCCCGCGTACGCCTCCAGCACCGCCCTCAGGCGCTCCACGGCCGTGCCGTCCTGGTCGCGGATGCCCGCGAGCTGCTGGAAGTGGGCGGCGACCTGGCGCTCATGCCAGCCCGACAGGACCGCTTCGACGTCGGAGAAGTACTTGTAGAGCGTGGCCCGCCCGATCCCGGTCTGCTCGGCGATCTGGGACATGGTCACCGACCGCAGGCCGCCCTGGGCCACCAGCTTCGCGGTGGTGTCCAGGATCGCCTCGCGCACGGCGGCGCGGTGCGCGTCGATCGTCTCGTTCCACAGCTTCGGCACCCACCCAGGATACGGACGTCCACAGGGCATACACTCGGTTTCAGATAGAGACAGAGTGTCTCGAAAAAACGGGAGGTGTCGTGGCAGGCTCACCGGACCGTCACGATGACGACGGCGAGGGCGCGCCGCGCTGGGTGAAGGTCTCCGCCGCGATCGCCGTCGTGCTGGTCGTGGTGTTCGTGATCGTGCACCTGGCCGGCGGCGGCATGGCGGGCCACGCGCCGTGACCCAGTTCCCGCCGCGGCTGCGCAAGCTGACCCTCACGCTCCATGTCACCTCCTCGGTCGGCTGGCTGGGCGCGGTCGCAGCGTTCCTCGCCCTCGCCGTCGCCGGCCTCACCAGCAGCGCGCCTCAGACGGTGCGGGGCGCCTATCTGGCCATGGACGTGCTGGGCTGGTATGTGATCGTCCCGTTCAGCGTCGCCTGCCTGCTGACCGGCCTGGTGCAGTCGCTCGGCACCGTGTGGGGGCTGCTGCGGCACTACTGGGTGATCACGAAACTGCTGATCACCGTGGCCGCGACCGTGCTGCTGCTGGTCCACATGCAGCCCGTCGGCCACCTCGCGGACGCGGCCGCCGCCCTGCTGGTGCTGCTCACGGCGGTCACCCTGTCGGTGTTCAAGCCGCGTGGAGTGACGCGCCACGGACGCCGCCGCCGGTGCGAGCAGAACTCTCCGCCGCGCTGAACCGTTCAGCCGGGCCAAGTTCGGCGCCCTCCGCGCGAACGCGGCCGGCCGCACCTTCGCGATGTGGCCAGCCTCGTTCCTGATGTGGGACTGCGGTCAGTGGTAGGCGTGGACGACGGCGTGACCCTTGCCGCGGCCGATCATCCACTTGTTCACCGGCGTCGTGATCACGAAGGCCACGGCGAAACCGCCCATCAGCGCCGTCCAGAACAGCGCGTCCGACAGGTGGGCGTCCATCGCCCCGGGCGTCAGGGCGATGATGCCGTTGTCGACGAGTTCCATCACCGCGATCGAGACGGTGTCCGCGGCCAGCGCCACCTTGATCGCGCTCTTCCAGTCCAGGCCGGCCCGGCGGACCGCGAACAGCGTGAAGGAGTAGCCGAAGACGAACGCCAGCGTGATCGCCAGGATCATCGTCTGGACGTTGCCCCACATCAGGGCGGTACCGATGACCATGCCGAGGATCTCGCCGATCGCACATCCGGTCAGGCAGTGCAGCGTCGCCTTCACGGCGGCCCCCCAGGTCACCCCGCCCATCTGCTGCCCGGCATGATCCGCGTGCACCTGGTGCGCGCTGTGGTCGTGAGCGGTGCCGGTGTGGTGTGCGCTGTGGTCCATGACCGTCATCCCCAATCCCGTCAAGTGTGACCCCGCTCCCGCGGACCCACACCACAACCATATACCCCCCCAGGGTATTCCGCGGTGTTGAACCCAGCAAAGGGCGGAGGGGTGTGCGGGCCCGTACGGCCCCGGCACATCCCTCCGCCCGGGTGGGTCAGTTCTTGCCGAGCAGGTCGTTCATCCTGGTGATCTCGGCGGTCTGCGAGGTGATGATGGCGTCCGCCATCGTCTTGGCCTCGGGGAAGGAACCGTCGGCCTTCTCCGTCTTGGCCATCGCCACCGCGCCCTCGTGGTGCTTGATCATGAGCTGCATGAAGGCGGTGTCGAACGCCTTGCCGGACGCCTTCTGCAGGTTGTCCATCTCCTCGGGCGTCATCATTCCGCCGTCGGCGCCGTGCGCGGAGTGGTCCATGGCGCCGTCGGCGGGAACCTGCTCACCCCAGGAGGTCAGCCAGCCGGAGAGGGTCTTGATCTCCGGGTCCTGGGCCTTCTTGATCTCGTCGGCGAGCTTCTTGACCTCGGCGGACTCGGCCCGGGTGGGCGCGAGGTCGGCCATCTCCACGGCCTGGCGGTGGTGGGGGATCATCCCCTTGGCGAACGCGACGTCGGCCGCCTTGTGCTGGCCCTGGGAGGTCGGAGCGGACGGGGAGGCCGAGGGCGACGGGCTGTGGCCGTTGTGCCCGGCGGAGGTGTCGTTGCTCGATCCGCACGCGGCGAGCACGAGGGAGGCGGCGCCCGCGACGGCGACGAGGGCGGTCCGGCGGATGAGGTTCTTGTTCACGGTGGTGCGACTCCTTGATGCGCCGCCCGAGCGGGCAGGCGCCGATACGGAACGAGGACGTGCCGGAGCGCGGCATCCCCCCGCCGGCCAAGCCGGGACAAGGGGGTGCCGTACGGGCGGTCCTATATCCGCAGGAGTTGCAGATCAGCGAGATCGGGCGGCGCACGCCCGCTCTCCGGGGTCCCGGCCGCACTGCCGGTCAGTACCACCGGTGCGGGCCCGGTATCGAGAGCCGCGGCGAGGACGGGAGGCGCGTACGCGGCGCCGACAGCGGCCGCCGCACACGTGGCATCCGCGTGCTCCGCGTGGCCCATTCCACCGTCAGTGTGCGAGCAGTCACCAGCCACCTGCTGGGCGGCATCGTCGTGGACCATTGCCATGACGTGGCCATCGGCAGTTGCCGATGCCTTCGTGGGCGCAGGTCCCGGCCCCAGGCCGTGCATCGCCAGCACACCGGCCAGCACCGCCAGCACCAGCGGCACGAAGCCACGCCCGGCAAGGCGACGGCTCGACGGCTGCAACGTGCTGGTCATGCGGTCATCGTACGATCCGATCCGGCCGCACGGCTCGGCCTCCGCCGACCAGGCTCGGTGTCAGGAGTTGCGTGGGGTTACCAGGCCGGATTCGTAGGCGAGGATCACGAGCTGGGCGCGATCGCGGGCGCGGAGTTTGGTCATGGCCCGGTTGACGTGGGTTTTCGCGGTCAGTGGGCTGATCACCATGCGGTCTGCGATCTCGTCGTTGGACAGGCGCGCTCTGGGTGCGACGGTGGAGGAGCACCAGCCTCAACAGGGTGTACGCGTCCTACGATGACCCGCACGGTCACCTGCTCTGTCTCTTCCTTCCCGGTGCCTGACCGGCATGCCCTGGAGGTGATGGACGCACGCCCCCTTCGGGAGGCGCACCGGATGCACAGCGCGGGGGGCGAGTGGGTCTGACCGGGACGCGCCCTCGGTTCCTGCCAGGCCGAGGAGGCGTGAGAGAGCCCGGCAGGGTGGTCACGGTCTCGGCCGGGCTCTGTTTGTGGGGCAGTGGCGCACCCTCGGAAGGCGCCGACACCCACACCCGCTTGCCGCATGAAGCCGGCCGGGTGCGAGGTCAGTGGCCGAGGGCGCTTTTGAGCTGCTGCTTCGTCATGGACGAGCGGCCTTCGATGCCGCGCTTCTTCGCCTCCTGGTAGAGGTCCTCCTTGGTGCGCTCGGAAGAGCCGCCGCCCCCGTGGGACTTCTCGCCTCCGCGCTGCGATGCCGACTTGCCCTGTGTGGAGCTGCGGCTGGCCGTCTTGCTCTCTCCGGACCGCGCGCGTTCCTTGTTCACGGTGCGGGAGGGGCCGACGTCCTCTTCGCGATGCTCCGCGATGGGACCTTCTACGAACCCCAGACGCCGGGCGCCAGCTGAAGGCAACAATCCCGTCTGCGAGCGGAACCACTACATCAAGTGGACCTCCACGGAGAACCCTTCTCCAAGAACGGAGTTCAGGTGCTCCGCATGCGCACCCAGCCATTGGCGAGCGCCAGAGAACTGTGCCGTCAGCTCAACGAGCACGTAATCCTCGGAGCCATCAGTAGACCCGCCACAGACGCAGCAACGCAGACGCTGGCTCAGCCCGCCCGTCCACTCCGGTCCGTTCCCGCCCACTGCCACCGCCTGATCATCAGCATCCACGGTCACATCGTTCCAGACGCCCCGAAGCAACACCCATCCACCTTGACCAAAGTGATAGGGGCACCCCCTGTTGAGCGACTCTCAACGTGAGCACGTACGTGACGGCTCGCGACGTTGCTGGTGAACACGAACGTTGATCTCGACGGGCAGTCTGATGGCGCTTCGTGTGCGACGACACGGTGAACACGAAGCGCCATCGCCTACCAGGCCGCCCTCCACCTCGCCGCCATCCTGATCCGGGTCCGGCGATAGCCCGCTGCGCCTATCGTCCACCCGCCCACGGCACTCACCAGTTGCCATGATGGTTCACTTGCCGCACAGCTCGTGGACGGCCGGGGAGGGTGTGTGGAAGAGCCAGGATTCCGTGTGCTGCTGACAGAAGCAGGAGACCGGAAAATGGAGGCAGTCCGTGCGATACGGACGATCACCGGCCTCAGCCTGTGGAACAGCAAGCTTCTGCTTGCCGACGCACCCGTAGAGGTCGAGGCAGCCGGCTGGTTCGAAGCCGCTGTCGAGGCGGCTCGGACCCTTGAGGACGTAGGCGCCCGCACCACGCTGCTCTGCGATTGCTGCGGCCGCCCCATTAGGCGGGGAGCCTTCCCCCTCACCTCGGCGCAGTGCACGGACCCGCGGCCCTTGGAGATCTGCTGGGCAAATGGCCTGCCCACAGCGACCTGAAATCGGCCGAGTTCGATCTGAGAGACAGGCCCTAGGCGACTTGACCGGTTGATCCGGGCATGATCACCCACCTGTTTGGAGAGATTCCGGCTGATCGTTGCAGGTCAGGTGGAGGTGTCGGTGCTGGTTGTCGACTCGGACGGGCTGTTGGTGGAGCGTCAGCTTCGGCAGGGTCGACTGATTTGTCCGGCGTGTGAGGCGGTTTTGGCGCCGTGGGGTCATGGCCGGCCGCGGTCGATCCGGGGTGATCTGGGAGCCCGGTTGTTTCTGCTGCCGCGCCGTACGCGCTGCTCAGCCTGCAAGGTTACCCACGTGCTGCTGGCGGAGGCGTTTTGGCCGCGGCGGGCGGATGCGGCCGAGGTCATCGGGGCGGGTCTGGAGATAGCCGCGTTGGGCATGGGGCACCGCCAAGTCGCCGTCCGTCTGGGCCTGGCCGAGGGCACGGTCCGTGGCTGGCTGCGGGCGTTCGCCAGGCGAGCCGAGGACGTGCGCCGGCACTTCACCATCGCTCTGGTCGCGCTCGCGGACGACCCGGTGATGCCGGAAGTGACGCCTTCGATGTTCGCCGACGCCGTCTCTGCGGTCGCGGTCGCCCATCGGGCGGCCGCGACGAAGTGGCCGCACATGCTCACGGTGTCGCGGTGGGAGTTCGCCGGCCGGGCGATAAGTGGCAGCGTTCTGACCTCACCTTCTACAGCTAGTTGATCAACACGGGCCGCCCCTGGGCGGGATCGGAGGGCGCCGGAAGTCTTGATCGTGTCCGCCGGCGAAGCGGCGGGCTCTGTTCGAGACGCGAGGTGGGTTGCCTATGTCACCGAGTGAGGACGAGGACCGTCGCCGGGCGGAGCGGGCCCGGCAGGTGGGCCTGTTCCGTTACGGCCTGATCCAGGACTTGATCGATACGAAGCTCACGACACGCCAGCGCGGGAAACTCGCCCGTGAACTGGCCGCGAAGGAGCACACCGACCCGTTCGGCCGGCAGGTCAGGGTCGCCCGCGGCACCCTGGACCGCTGGGCCCGTCACTACCGCGCGGGCGGGTTTCCCGCGCTGGTACCGGCCCAGCGGCAGGTCACCCCGCGGACGCCGGTGGAGGTGCTGGACCTGGCAGCGGCACTGAAGAAGGAGAACCCTGCCCGCACCGCGGCTCAGATCCAGCGGATCCTGCGGACCACGCAGGGGTGGTCGCCGACCGACCGGACGCTGCAGCGGCACTTCGCGGACGCCGGCCTCACCGGCGCCGGCGCCAGCAGTGAGAAGAGCGTGTTCGGCCGGTTCGAGGCCACCCGCGGCAACGAGCTGTGGACCGGGGACGCCCTCCACGGACCGAAGATCGGAGGGCGCAAGACGTACTTGTTCGCGTTCATCGACGATCACAGCCGGGCGATCGTAGGCCATCGGTTCGGGTTCGCGGAGGACACCGTCCGCCTGGCCGCCGCCCTGCGGCCGGCGCTGTCTGCCCGCGGGGTCCCGGAGTCGATCTACGTCGACAACGGGAGTGCCTTCGTCGACACGTGGCTCTTGCGAGCGTGCGCGTCTCTGGCCGTTCGGCTCACGCACTCCAAGCCGGGACGGCCTCAGGGCAGGGGGAAGATCGAACGGTTCTTCCGCACGGTCCGTGATCAGTTCCTGGTCGAGCTCGACGAGGAACGTGTCGGTCAGATTGAGCATCTCACCGAGCTGAACAGGCTTTTCACCGCGTGGGTGGAGACGGTCTATCACCGCACCGTGCACTCGGAGACGGGGCAGCCTCCGATCGAACGGTGGCTGGGTTCGATTCCCCGGCCGCTGCCGCTGCCCAGCCCCGCTGATCTTCGGGAGGCGTTTCTGTGGTCGGAGTTCCGGACCGTGACGAAGACCGCGACGGTCAGCCTGCACGGCAACAGCTACGAGGCCGACCCGATGCTGGTCGGGATGAAGGTCGAGCTGGTCTTCGACCCGTTCGACCTGACCGAGATCGAGGTGAGGGCCTCGGGGAAGACGGCGGGCAAGGCCGTCCCGCACCGGGTGGGCCGGCACACCCATCCGAAGGCGAGGCCGGAGACACCACCGGAGTCGGCCCCGCCGACTGGAATCGACTACCTGAAGATCCTCGACGAGACGCACACGGCGAACACCGCGAAAGGCATCAACTACTCGTCCCTGATGGACGACGGGCGGGGACCGCGATGATCGACCGCGTTCAGGGGTTTTCGGTTTCACCCGCGTCCCCTTCGGCCGGAACCTGGCTCCGTCCATGCTTCACCAGCACCACTCCCACCGGGAAGCTGCCGCCCGGATCGCGTGGTGCATCAACAACCGGGCGATCGGCGTGGTCACTGGCGAGGTCGGATCCGGAAAGACCGTCGCTCTCAAAGGTGCCGTCGCCTCGCTCGACCCGGCCCGGTTCACGGTCATCTACCAGCCCAATCCCGAGGTCGGCATGCGCGGCCTCTATGACCGCATCGTCACCAGCCTGGGCGGGACCCCCAAGTTCCACCTGGCCGCTCTCGCCACCCAGGCGTCTGCCGCGCTGGCCGCCGAGGTCGACGAACGGGGACGAACGCCGGCCGTGGTGATCGACGAGTCGCACCTCCTCGACCACCAGGAGCTGGACGCGATCCGCATGCTCACCAACTACGACATGGACTCCACGACGCCGTTCGCGGTGTTGCTGATCGGCCAGCCCACCCTGCGCAAACGGATGAAACACGGCGTCCTGGCGGCCCTGGACCAGCGGATCTCGATCAGCTACCAGATGCCCACGATGAGCAAGGAGGAGACCGCCAGCTACATCAAGCACCACCTCACGATCGCCGGACGAGAGGACACCCTGTTCTCCGACGACGCCGTCGAACTGATCCACCTCACCAGCCGCGGCCTGCCCCGCTCGGTCAACAACATCGCCTGGCAGTCCCTCATCGCCGCCTTCACCGAGGAGAAAGGCATCGTCGACGAGTCCTCCACCCGCACCGCCATCACCGAGACCCACGCGACAGAGTGAGCACGAAGCCGACACCGTGTTCACGACGACCCCGGCGGCCTAACGGCCGCCGGGGTCGTTTCATCCCGCCCCATCGACAACCAGCACGTCGCCCTCATGCTCATCTTCAGCGTCGCTCAACAGGCTGATGCCGAGCTCCGTGGCGCAGTACGACTCCCACGAGCCTTCTCCCAGCGGGACCCAGACGCGGGCGGTATGCGCATCACGGACCCGGGCAGCGAGCACCGCGACCGTACGGCGGACGTCCTCCATCGCCTCAAGCAGCCCAGCCGTCACCGCACGCGCCTGCTCGGCAGTCAGCGGCTGCCGCCGCGGTTCAGCGACGACGTCCTGGCCCTGGTCCTGCCCGCTCATGCCTTCATCGTCCTGCGCGCCGGCAGGGCCCGTCCAGGGCGTATGGAAGCACGAACTGGTGAACTCGCCGCGCCACTCCCCATCCCAGGTCAGAGCATGTGGAGGCATCGGTAGAGCCCCGTCACCAGCTGTGGTCAGGGCCCGGAATGTCGAGGACTGGCGCAACTCACCACTCACTCACCAGAATCCTCACCAGGCGACCGCCCACCCGTGCTGGCACCCCCTATGCGTGAGATCTCTTCGCCGGGGACGGCTCGGCCGGAGCCGGTGTCCGTTCTTGACTGCTTCCCGTGCCGCCGGGCGCCGGCTTCACACGCAGCCTTCCGCCGTTGACCCCTTTGGCCACGTCGTCCTCACGGACCTCTCCGGCCTTGCGGTTGGTCATCCGGCGCGCCGGGTGAAACCTGGGCCTACTTCCGTAGGCGACCGGTGAATATCCCTGATGATGGGGCCGCCCAGGCAACGGAGCGACCAACGTGGGGAGCACACGCATGGCGGTGGATGCCGGTACGCAGCAGGAGGAGCACCGCGTCACGGGACGGGTGTGGCTCGTGCGGCTGGATCCCCACGGCCGTCCCTCCGCTGGCACGGTCAGGCTCACCTGCTCCCGCCCAGCCTGCAGCGAACAGCGCTTGCCCAGTGCTGCCGACGGACGCAAGGCCGCCATCAGGCACGTCAACACACACCTGGCCCAGATCCGTACCGGCGGCGGCCCGCGCCCCACGGCCTGGTGCGCCTGCCGCACAGCCGACTGCGCGTGGCACACCCCCGACCCCACCACCCGCCCGGCCCGGCGGGCCGAACAGCGGCTGGTGACAGCCCCAGGGACGTGCGGGGGCCCGGTGGTCCTGGCGGTAACCGCGGACCGTGCCGGACGGCTGTGGCGGATCGCGGAGGTGTGCGCGCGCTGCGCGGCCGCCACCGCTGGCTGCCGCGTCCTCGACACCGCCCCGCCTCAGCCCGTTGCAAGCGGTGCCGGCCGGCAGGTACCCGGACAGCCGGCGGTCGGCGACCCCGTGGGAGCGGTGGCCGTGTTCTCCGACCGCACCTCCTCCCCCGCCACCCTCGAGGCTGGCGAAGCACCCGAAGCTGCCGGACTGTCGTCCGTGCCCGCGGCCCGCACTGCCACCACGGCGCCGCGCCGGGCCAAGCGGTGGGGGAAGATCGCTCAGCGGACCGTGCCGTACGACCTGAAGCCCGACACACTGCGTGTGGAGCTCATCGAGCTCGGCGACGCGTTTCGCGCCTACCAGCACAACCCCGAACCCGACCTCGTCTTGCTGGCCGATCTCCACGACCGCAAGGCACGGGCGTTTGCCCAGTGGGCCGACGCCACGGGCGACGCCTCACTGCGCCACGAGGCGCAGCGGGCTGAGAGCGCCGCGCTGACCACCCGGGACATGCATGCCAACCGCACCGGGCTCCCCGCCGGCGACGCGAATGTGCCTGTGGTGGAGAGGCTGTTGACCCGTAACCACGCTGCGCACGCCCGCGTCGTCCTTGAGTACGTCCAAGCCCACGCCCCGCGCCCTGAGCCGCAGGTACACCTCATGGTGCTCCTGCTCACCCTGCGGGCGGCCCGGGACGGCACCGGGAACATCACCGGCCAGGACATCACCGGCTGGCTCCCGCACGGAGCCGACCAGGCACTCGACCAACTGGTCGCAGCTGGCTGGCTGCACCTTCCGGGCAGCGTTGCCGAAGCCCTGGTCTCCCGGCCCGAGAACTACACCACCTTCACCGTCCCCGCCCTCCTGCCGGAACAGGGCCGACCCTTCTCCTTCGGCAAGGACGCCCGCGGCAGGGTCTCAGGCTGGGCTCAGAGGGCCGTCGGAGACCGGAATCTCCGGAAGAACAAACTCGGCGCCGCGACCAGGCTTCTCGCCGTGTACACCGCCGCCCACACGCAGCCCGACGGCCGCCTCGGACACTCCGGCGACGACGGGCTCTCACTCGACAAGGCCGGCGGGTTCTGCGCCCTGGCACCCGGGGACATCGCGGAGCACACCGCGCTGCTGGTCGCCGCCGGCTGGCTGACCTCAGCCGACACCGCCCGTGGGAGGCTGCGCGGGCAGCTGACCGAACGGGTTCTGCCGCTTGGCGGGCTGCTGTAGGGCGCTGCGGTCAGTCGTCAGGAGGGGTTGAGCGGGTAGATACCGGTGCCCTCGTACGCCTGCGGGCTCAGGGAGAGGACGGTGACGGGCTCCCCGTCCTTCGCGGCTTGCCAGGCCATGGCCGCCGGGTGCGTGATCGCCCAGTCGGTGGCCGGCCACGAGCTCGAGTCCAGTGCGTGCGCACCGGTGAACGCGACGGTCTCGGCGAACCGCAGGCGCGCGGCGTGGGCGCCGGCCCCGGGCGTCGTACGTTCGGCAGCGAGCAGGGACAGGGCCGGGATCAAAACACGGCCCGTGCCCCGAGACGATTCGATGTAGAGCCCGGTGAGGAACGGGTCCGCCCTGTACAGGGCGACCAGGGCCGTGTGGTCGAAGACCACCGTCAGGCTCACGCCGCGGCACCGTCCTGATGGGCGCGGACTTTCTCCCACGCCGACTGCCCGGTCCGCTGGAGCTGCTCGGTGTACTCCAGCCCGAGCTCAGAAGCTGCCTCGAGGGCGCGCTCCTCCTGCTCGGCAACAGTCAGCTGCGCCGCGGCGAGGTCCTCCAGGAGTTCGGTGATGGTCGTGCCGCGCTCCTGGGCGAGAATCCGCAGGCGGTCGCGTGTCGCTTCCGTCGTCTTGATGCTCGTGGGCTTGCTGCTGCTCATACAGTCGATTCTACCGCCAGTAGAATCGACTGTCAGGTGATCTTTGAAGTGCGACTGTCCTTTGACACTGAAGTTAGTCGCCTGGGTCGCGCTGACCTGCCACGACTAAGTTGGTTGGCAAACGATCACGTGAGATCGGTCGTGGCGTTGGCGACACGTCGGCTGGTCAGTCTCAGTCGGACGCCGGCTGATCGACTCGGCCGCCTGTGTGCGGTGTGGGGATGTAGCCCTTCGCACCGTCGGGGAGGTCGGCGACACACGCCGACGAGCAGGCGCTGACCAGCAAAGGAAGCACGTCGGTGGCCACGCGTAGCGAGATCCACACCTGATGGAGTCCGCCCTGTGCGATCGGATGGTTGCAGGCACTGCAGCGATGGATGGCGGTGTCTCCCCATCGCCGGGGATCCAGGTTCTCCAGATCGAGGTCCACGACGGAGTCCTGGGCAGGCTGAAGCCTCGGGAAGGGTGGCCGCTGCTTCTCGTTGCCGAACAACGCGCGTGTGCTCACTGTGCTGCGGGTCAGCTTCCGGCATCGCGTGATCTCGTAGGGGAACCAGTGCAGCCGGTAGGAGGTGTAGGGGGTGAACTCCTCCAGGCTGGCCATGGATCCGATCTCGGGCGGGATCCGGACCAAGTTACTGCCGTAGAGAACCAAGTGTTTGACCGCCGTAAGTCTGGCGATGCTCGGCGGCAGGGTGATGACCTGCCGCCGTTCTTCTGGGCTCAGCTCGGTGAGGGGACGGAACTCTTCGCGCCCGTCGGCTTCGGCCTCATCGACCAGCTCCAGCAGGTGCTGCCAGCCCGGGGCGGAGGTGTCCTGCCGTTCGGTGTGGAAACCGACGCGGGCTCGCGGTTGAGGCCTGGACTGATCGAAGCACGAGCACGCGTCCTGGCGGGGCCCCCGCCGCTCCGGGGCTGGATCTGATGTGTCGCCCCAGCGGTTCACGTAGAGCCTTGGTTCATCCTCGTCCGTCATGGCACCAAGATACGGAGGTTACTGAGGGCCCCTTCAGTGACTATGCGCGAGAGAGACTCAGGGGCGAGTACGGCTCCGCAAGATTCACCCCAACCGGTACGGCCATGATGCGGATCCCGAATTTTCCCCAGAGCTGCTCTTCGTTCCCCGGTCGGTTGCTGTCGGCAACGGGGGTCGGGGCCGCCCGCTCGTGGAGTATGCGGGCTGCGGAGCAGTCAAGGGCGCCGTCGGCGGTGCAATGCGCTGGGCCTCGCCAACCGGCGACAGCTCGACCCGGCCTTGTAGTCGCAGCTCGGACGCCAGGGAACAAATGGCCTGTCAGTAGCTTTTGGCGCCTTGCGGGTTGCGAGTGGCCTCACCCGGATGCTGGGCCCGGCGGTCCTCGTGGAGAGCGGCCCATACGGTTCGATGTGTTTCATGAAGAGCTGTCCTCTGCCCCGTCTTGGGAGACACACGCTGTTGGATCCGGCCCTGCCCAGCATCACCGGGAGCCATCAGCCAGGAGGTTTTGTATGACTGCACATCGCGCTCCTCGGCCTCAACGTCTGGGCAGGTCCTGCCGTCCGGCATTTCGGAAGGCCTTTGCAGCCGGACTCACTGCGGCGGCAGTGCTCACGCTCGGGCTTCCCGCGGTCGCTGCGGGCCCGGTGAAGGCCGACTGCTTTGGCCGCTCGGCGACCATCACGGGTTCGGGGACGATCAATGGGACACCGGGAGATGACGTCATCATCGGCTCGCTGGGCGCCGACAGGATCGACGGCATGGGCGGCAACGACCGCATCTGCGGGCTGGCTGGAGAGGACCGTCTGCTTGGTGGACTCGGCGACGACCGGATCGACGGTGGGCCGGGTAACGACATCATCCGTGGCGACCTGCGGGCCGACAACGGCAACGTCGTGGGCGGCGGCGACGATCGTTTGTTCGGGGGTGATGACGATGACAACCTCGTGGGCGACTCCAGCACTGACGGGGGCAATGCCACGGGGGGAGGGAAGGACCAGGTCTTCGGAGGCAACGGCAACGACGGCCTGTACGGCGACAGCGTCAGCTTTGCGGGAGGCGACGCCAGCGGCGGTGGCGATGACCGACTGGAAGGTGGCGCAGGGGACGACCACCTCACCGGGGATTCGCTGGCCATCGAAGGATCCGCTACGGGCGCCGGTGATGACGTCCTCCTCGGTGGCCCCGGTCTGGAATTCATCGTCGGCGACAGTGAGGCCGCCCGTGATGCAAAGGGCAGTGGTGGGGACGACCTGACCAACCTGGGGCCCGACGGCGGTTTCGCCGCGGTCGGGGACCACAACATCATTGACCCTGCAGGGGGGAGCGCCACCGGCGCAGGCAACGACCGGCTCATCGGCGGCAGCGCGGACGAAGTCCTCATCGGTGACAGCGCCGTCGTCGACGCCACCGTCACGACTGCCGGCCGCGATCTGATCGAAGGCCGCGGGGGCAACGACACGCTCTTTGGCGACAACACCAACTTCGACGCCACGGAGACCATCGGCACCGCGGGCGGGAAGGACCGGCTCAAGGCCGGCAACGGGGACGACACGCTCCGGGCGGGCCCCGGCGACGACCACCTCGACGGCGGGCCGCAGACCGACGACTGTGACGGCGAAGCAGGCGACGGCGACACCGCCCTGCGGTGCGAGATGGTCAACGGCATCCCGTAGACCGGCAAATCGGCCACCCACCGGCCGACGAGAACACAGGGCCCCTGTCTCAAGGCTGAGATCGGGGCCTTGTCCCATCTCCAGGAACGACGGCCGGCGCACGGCTATTCGTTCGCCTGTGCCCTTCACACCAACACCGCTTATTGCGTCCAAGCTGGGACTACGAGGCTGCCCCCTGGACATGGCTGGCTATCGGGCAGCCCGTCCGCTGTGGTGCCCGACCGTAGCCCCGATGGTGGGAAACTTGGGCGAGCAGGTCTGTCCCACCCCCGAGCGTCGGGTGGGGAGATTCATCGAGCCCCATCAGCCACCCAGCACCCCCAGCATGTCACCTCGTACGACCTAGGAGCTGTCCGGCCGATCATGTGACTGGCTCGCTCCTGACTCGTTGGTCGGGGTATGGGGCGGGATCAGCGTGGTGACTTGTCGGATGCCGAGTGGGAACGGCTCTGGCCGTTCCTGCCGGTGAGCAATGGTCGTTGTGGCCGATGGCGAGACCATCGGCAGGTAATCGACGGGATTCTGCACCGAGTGCGGACCGGTGTGCAGTGGCGCGACCTTCCCGAGCGGTTCGGGCCCTGGAAGACGGTCTACGAGCGCCACCGGCTGTGGTCCGCAGACGGCACCTGGGAACATCTGCTGCAGCAGATCCAAGCCGCAGCCGACGCCGCGGGTGACGTGGACTGGGACGTCTCGGTCGACTCGACGAGCGTGCGCGCTCATCAGCATGCCGCCGGCGCCCGCAACGACCCGCCACCTACCACGGCCGCTCCAAAGGGGGGCGACGCGGCGGAACACCTGGCCGAACCTCCGTGGCAGAGCCTGGTCGGCCGGCTGGCGGAGGTGGTGCAGCAGGTGAGGGACTGGGCCGCTCGCGGGGTGGCTTCACCAGCAAGATCCACCTGAGCGCCGACGGTCGCTGCCGCCCGCTGTCCCTGCTCATCACTGCCGGCCAGCGGAGTGACAGCCCCCAGTTCCGACCGGTGCTGGAGAAGATCCGCGTTCCCCGTCTCGGGCCGGGCAGGCCCCGCAACAGGCCGGACAGCATCGCCGCTGACAAGGCCTACAGCAACCGGCCGTGTCGGGAGTACCTGCGACGCCGGGGCATCCCGCACACGATCCCGGAGAAGGCCGACAGCCGGGCCGCCCGCCTGCGAAGAGGCGCACACGGCGGCCGGCCACCGGGGTTCGACGAGGACCGCTACAAGAAGCGCAACACCGTCGAACGAGCCATCAACAGGCTCAAGAACCACCGAGCAGTGGCCACCCGCTATGACAAGCGTGGCTACGTTTTCCTCGGCACCATCACGGCGGCAAGCCTCGTCATCTGGCTCCGCACATGACCGACCGGAGAGTTCCTAGGAACTCTCCTCAACCGGTGCGTTGTTGTGAGCGACCATCAGCTGAGCCATCCGGTGCAACCGATGCCATACGTGCACGCTGTCATGTTCAGCCAGCTCGGGAAGGACCCTCTCAATCTCGTCAGAGATGAACCTCACGGTCGCCATCCCCCGCTCGTGGAGGGAGCCGCCATTGGTGATCCACGTGTACGTGCAGCCCTCCATCCTGGTGTAAATCGACACTAGATCGACGCCCGCCACCTCAAGGCTGTTCCACCTGCCGTCCCACGGCTCATCCAGCAGGCATGCAACCACGGCTACAGGGTCTTCAGCAGCATCCATACCCACATTGTCGCGGGCCGCGCCGTCGGCGAGAAGCTGCGGCCGATCACCGCTGCCTGAATCCGCACCCGGCGCAGACAGGAGCCCGAGCACGAGGCAGCGCAATGATCGACCGGACAGCTCCTAGGTTCGCTGGCAAGGAAGGCGAAACGACTGGGTTCGCTGTCAAACGCCTGGATTGGATGACAGCGGTCAGCGACTCGGCACAGGTGATCTCTCGCAGCGAAGGTTGAGCGTTGTCATCGAAGGTTGGTGAGGGCTAGGTTTCTCACCGAAGGCATCTGACGGCCCTCACGGGCTGGCGGGCCTTCGTCGCGGCCCAGGGTCACGTCCGGGGATGTGGTGTACGGGTGGCTGATGCGCTCGCGCCGCCTGACACACGACTACGAGAGGCGGACCGAAACGGCCGAGGCGATGGTGCTGTGGTCGATGACCATGGTCATGAGCCGCCGCCTCGCGAAACAGCGACGCTGAAGGAGCCCGAGGTGTCCTTGGCAAGCCAGCCCCGCGCGGCCAGACGCTTCGCCTTGGACCGCACGCGCCGAACCGAGGACACGCGACCTGACCGGGAGGTCCGGGAGCACCGGCCCCGGCCTGCACACCCGGCGGCGTCCTACGAAGGCGCGTTCCCCTCCCGGCTCTGCTGCCGCACCCGACGCCTCATGCCTCGGGCGGGGACCGCGACCCCGATCAGGACCGGGACCCCTGCGGCGATCCCGACCCAGAGAACGAGCGCGAGGTAGCCGTAGGCGGCGTTCCGCGTGTCCTGGTCCGCCCATACGAGGAAGACGATGCTCACCACGAGCGCGACTGCCATGAGGGCGGCGACGACGACGACGGTCCAGGTGAGAACGCCCGCCCACCGCCGGTAGGAAGCGGTGACCTCACGGGCCTGCGGTGGCGCGTACACGCCGGGCGCACCGGGCGGCCAGGGCCAGTGGGAGGGAGGCTGCTGGTCGGACATGGGACCAGTTCTACTGTGCGCGGCCCCGGAACACCACCCTTCACTTCTTCATGGCGTCCCACCTGATGGAGCTGAAGCTGCGTACCAGGGCGACCAGTGCGGCCCCGAGCCGCCAGTCCAGGTCCGGTTCGTGCAGGTGCAGCTTGTCGCCGCCGGACCTGAACTCCAGGGGCATCCTGCCGCCCGCACGCCATCGGATGCGCCGGGGGCCGCGCGCGGCACCGCCCACGCTCGGGGAGCTGTCGAGGATGGAGAAGAGGACGATCAGCACCATCAGGGGCAGACACAGCCACCACACGAACCACCACACGATCCGGCCCTTGTAGCCCACCGCATCGGGGGCGCCGGGCGGGGTCACGGTCCAGCGCGTGCGAAGGCCCCTGCCTCGGAACGTCTTCTCGCGCACGATCGTGCCGATGTGCTCGCCGTGCGCGCCGAGGACCTGGAAGGTGGCGACACCGCCGGCGGCGGACTGGGTCACCACCGTGGCCACCCGCTCCCGACGGTGTTCGTCGGCCCACAATACGAAGGCGCGGGCGCCGCTCTTGCGGGCCGCGAGATAGGCGGGTATGCCGCCCGGCGGCAGCTCGCGCTCCGGGTACGCGACCATGCGGGCCGGTCCCGAACCGTCGGTGAAGTCGATCGAATCCCTGACCGTCCCCGGGTCCTGGACCCTTCCCCGGACGCAGTTCATACTCAGTACGTTGCTCACCCGGCGGGCTCCTCAAGGGCTGCTAAGGGGGTGCGTCCAGCTATCAGCTGCCTACTCTATGGGCTGGATCTGGTCGGTCGGTCGGCCGGATCGGGTCGGCTGGCCCGTGCGGGAGCCGATGAGAAAGGGGCGGCAGGCCCGCAGGCCCACCGCCCCTTCGTCCAGGGGGAGTTACTGGATGATCGTGATCCGGTCCGTCGCCGGCGGGGTCAGCGGTGCGGCGGCCGTGGAGTGGGCCGCCGGGTAGGCGTTGGACAGGTCCAGGTCGAAGGCGCCGACCAGCTTGTTCGTGCCCTGGCCGAGGGCCGCGAAGCCGTCGCCGCCGCCCGCGAGGAACTCGTTCATCGCGACGCGGTAGGTGCGCGCCGGGGCGATCGCCTCGCCGTTCAGCTTGATGGTGTCGGCGACCACGCGGTCCGCGCCGCTCTTCGTCAGATCGAGGGTGTAGGTGAGGCCCTCGGAGACCTGGAGGATCTTCGGGCTGGCCCCGTTGGAGCTGCTGACCTGCTGCTGGAGCGCGGTGACCAGTTGGGCACCGGTCAGGTCGACGACGTTCATCATGTTGGTGAACGGCTACACGGTGAACGCCTCGCCGTAGGTGACGACCCTGTCGCCCTCACTGCCGGACGCCTTGTGCACCAGGTCCGCGCGGATGCCGCCCGGGTTCATGAACGTGACTTCCGCTCCGCCCTTGTCGGCAGGGGCGAGACCTTCGAGCTGGGCGTCGGCGATGACGTTGCCGAGCGGCTTCTCGGGGGCCGTGGCCTCGGCCATTGATGTCGGCGCTCGCTGAGCTGCATCGCGCCCGCGTCATGCGAGTTCACACGTTCGGGTGGCTGATGCGCTCGCGCCGCCTGGCCCGCGACTACGAGAGGCGGACCAAAACGGCCGAGGCGATGGTGCTGTGGTCGATGACCATGGTCATGAGCCGCCGCCTCGCGAAGCGGCGACGCTGAAGAAGCCCGGGGTTTCCTCAACGAGCCAGCCCCGTGCGGCCAGGCGTTTCGTCTTGGACCGCACCCCTTCGATCTTCGCCGGGACCAGTTGGGTCTGCCGCACGATCGGGTGACATCTGAACTGGCTTGCCTTGCATGGCAGGTGGGAAGGATGTCGCTGTGCCCAAGCCTTATCCCCAGGAGTTCCGCGAGGACGTCGTGCGGGTCGCGAGGAACCGGACCCACCGCCATGCCCCCTGTCCCGAAAGGACCCACCGCCATGCCCCCTGTCCAGAACGTCGTCACCACCGTGCTCACCGAGAAGTTCGAGGTCGCCCCCGAGAGCGTCCTGCCCGACGCCACCCTCGAGAGCCTCGACCTCGACTCCCTCGCCCTCGCCGAACTGGCCCTCGCCCTACAGGAGGAGCTCGGCGTCAAGGTCGAGGAGCACGAGGCCGCCAAGCGCACCACCATCGCCGAGCTCGTCGCCGTCCTCCACTCCAAGCGGACCGCGCAGGACGCCCGGTGACGGCTCCCCCGCACCGGCGCGCCGCCGTCGCCGTCACCGGTCTGGGGATGCTCACCCCGGCCGGGATCGGCCGGGAGGCCACCTGGGCCGGCGTACGGCGGGCCCGCTCGACGGCGGCCACCGATCCCGAGCTCAAGGGCTGCCCGGTCGACATCTCCTGCCGGATCCCCGCCATGTCCCCCGAGCAGGGGCGCATCGGCGGCGGCAAGGCCTGGCGGATGGGCCGCTTCACACAGCTCGCGGTCCTGGCCGCCCGGGAAGCCGTGGCCGATGCCGGGCTCGACCCCGCCTCCTGGGACGGTGCCCGCGTCGCCGTGGTCATCGGCTCCGGACTGGCCGGTGCCGCCCACCTGGAAACCCAGACGCTGCGCCACCACCAGGGCGGGCCCGACCTGGTCTCGCCCGCCCTCGTCCCGATGCTCATCTCCAACATGGCCTGCGGCGAGGTGTCCGCCGACCTCGGAGCCCACGGGCCCTCCCTGGCCACCGAGACGGCCTGCGCCTCCGGTGCCACGGCTCTGGCCGTCGCCCGCGACCTGCTGCTCTCCGGCGCCTGCGACATCGCGCTGGCGGGGGGTGCGGAGGCCGCCGTGACCCCCGTCGTCACCACCGGCTTCGCCCGGATGGGCGCGCTGTCCGGCCGGGTCGACCGACCCGAGCTGGCCTCGCGGCCGTTCGCGGCGGACCGCGACGGCTTCGTCATCGCCGAGGGGGCCGCCGTACTCGTACTGGAACGGACGGCGGACGCCGCGGCCCGCGGGAGGCGCGGCTACGCGCACCTCGCCGGAGCCGGCCTCACCTCGGACGCCCACCACCCGACGGCGCCCTCCCCCGGTGGGGAGTACGCGGAGGCGGCGCTGCGCGCGGCGCTGGCCGAGGCCGGCCTGTCCCCGGCGGACGTGGACCACGTCAACGCCCACGGAACCTCCACCCCCCTCAACGACCGCACCGAGGGCGAGCTCATCGCCCGCGTCCTGCCGCACGGGCCCAGCGTGACCGCCGCCAAGGGGGTCCTCGGCCACAGTCTCGGCGCCGCCGGGGCCGTGGAGGCCGCCCTCACCGCGCTCACCATCCGGGACTCCCAGGTCGCGCCGATCGCCAACCTCGGTGCGGGCGGCTCCGCTTCCGGTTTCGGCTCCGGCTCCGGTTTCGGCTCCGGCTCCGGCTCCGGCTCCGACACTCCTTTCGGCATCGACTGCGTGACCGGCGCGGTCCGCGAGCAGCGGGTGACCGCCGCCGTCAGCCATTCCTTCGGCTTCGGCGGGCACAACGTGGTGCTCCTCCTCACCGCGCCCTGACCGCACCGGGCCCGCCCCCGACCGGCGCCCCCCTCACCAGCAGAAGGCTTCGTACCCTTGGCCGTTCACAGCGCCATCGTCCACGCCACCGTCCACGTACCGCGGGAGCGGCAGAGCGTCTCCGCGGTCGAGGACCGCTTCCGGGCGAGCAGTCCCGGCATCCCGATGTCGCGGGGTGTGCTCCAGCACATGTACGGGCTCGCCCAGCGCACGGTGGCGCCGGCCGAGGAGCAGCCCTCCGATCTGGCGGTGCACGCGGCCCGGAGCCTGCTGGACGAGAGCGACACCCTCCCGCGGGACGTGGACCTGCTGCTGTACGCGGGCATCCTCGCCGATATGGAGGAGCCGGCCACAGCCCATGTGGTGGCGGCCAAACTCGGCCTGGAATGCCCGGTGTTCGACCTCAAGAACGCCTGCAACGGGGTGCTCAACGCACTGGAGGTGGCCGATTCCCTCATCCGGACCGGACAGTACCGGCGGGTGCTGATCACCAGCGCCGAGGTCAGCACCCGCGAGAGCCGCTGGAGCGTCACGGATCCCGAGGACGTGCTGAACGCCCTGCCGAGCCTGAGCACCGGGGACATGGGCTCGGCGGTGCTCGTCGCCGCGAGCGCCCGGCCGGGGATCGTGGGCAGCCGGTTCTTCGCCAACTCCTGGGGCTGGCGGGCGGCGACGCTGCCCAATCCGTACGCGAACCACCGCAGGATGGGGCAGTTGGAGATCGACTCGGCGCAGCTCGTGGCCTCCTTCGACGGTATGCCGGCGAAGGTGCGCGGGGCGGTGCGCGAGCTCGGGGTGAGCGTCGAGGACTTCGACCTCGTCTGCGTCCACCAGCCGTCCGTGCCCTTCACCCGGGTGGCGTGCGGCTGGGTGGGGGTGGACCCGGAGCGGATCCTCTCCACCTTCCCGGCGCACGGCAACGTCGCCACCAACACCATCCCGCTGCAGTTGGCCACCGCTCTGGGCTCGGACCGGCTCCACCGGGGCGACCTGGTGGGCATGTTCGGGTTCGCGAGCGGCGCGAGCGCCGGCGTCGTCGTCTGCAGGTGGTGACCCGGTGCGCACCGACCCCGTACGAGCACGCATCACCCCGCTGCCGCCCGAGCGGTGGACGCCCGCGCTGCGCGGACTGCTGGCCGGCTCCGCCAAGGACGGCCCCGGCCGCGTGAACCTCTTCGGGACCCTCGCCCACCATCCGGAACTCGCGCGGGCCTGGCTCTCCCTCGCCCGGGTCCTGACCCACGAAGGGGTTTTGACGGACCGTCAGCGTGAACTGGTGGTGCTGCGCACCGCGCACCGGCGTGGCGGCTCCTTCGTGTACGACCGCCACCGCCAGGTCGCCGCCGAAGCCGGCCTGGACGCCCGGGAGGTGGCGGCCACGGCCGCCGCACTCGGCGAACACCCTTGGGACGCGGGCGATCTGGCCCTGCTGGAGGCCTCCGACGCGCTCGCGGCCGGGGACCCGCTGCCCCAGCCGCTGTGGGACCGGCTCGCGGACGTGCTGCGTCCCGACCAGCTCGTCGAACTCCTGATCCTCGCCGGGCAGTGCGCCACGATGTGCGCCACGCTCGGCGCCCTCCACACGCCGCCCGACGGCGCCCGAACCCCCTCCGGATGAGATCCCCGCCATGACCCTGACCACCACCGGCGCCGCCATCGGCAGCTCCACCGAAGGCGCGGCCGCGCCCGCGCTCGCCCTGCCCGCCGCCTACGGGTCCTGCCCCTACGACCCGCCGCCCGGCTACACGGCGGCCGCCGCCGAGGCGCCGGTCAGCCGCGCCGAGCTGCCCGACGGCTCGCCCTGCTGGCTGGTGACCGGCCACCAGGAGGTGCGCTCGGTGCTCGCCGACGCCCGCTTCAGTGCCGACGCCCGCACCCCCGGCTTCCCCTTCCTCTCCCCCGGCCAGCGCCAACTGGCCACCGCCCAGCCGAGCTTCATCCGGATGGACGACCCCGAGCACGCCCGCCTGCGGCGCATGGTCGCCAAGGACTTCCTGACCCGCCGGATCCAGGAGCTGCGCCCGGCCATCGCGGAGGTCGTGGAGAGCGCCGTCGACGCCATGGCCGCCGGCGGCCGCCGGTCCGCCGACCTCGTGGCGGACTTCGCGCTCCCCGTCCCGTCGCTGGTCATCTGCCTGATGCTGGGGGTGCCGTACGAGGACCACGCGCTGTTCCAGTCGCTCAGCCGGACCCTGCTCGACAACACCACCGACCCCGGCCGGGCGGCGGCGGCCCACCGCGAGCTGATGGACTACCTGGCGACGCTGGCGGAGCGGAAGCGGGAAGCGCCGGGGGACGACATCCTCAGCCGGCTCGCCGTCCGGCCCGACCTGACGGCACAGGAGACGGCCTCGCTCGGCTTCATGCTCCTGATCACCGGGCACGAGAGCACCACCAACATGGCCGCGCTCAGCGTCCTGGCCCTGCTGCGCCGCCCCGACCAGGCCGGCCTGTTGCGGAGCGACCCGGCGCTGATCCCCGGGGCGGTGGAAGAGCTGCTGCGCTACCTCACCATCATCCACCTCGGTCTGGGCCGCGCCGCCACGGCGGACGTCACCGTCGGCGGGGCGCCGATCCGGGCCGGTGACGCGGTGATCTGCATGCTGTCCACCGCCAACCGCCAGCCGGAGCTCTTCGGACCGGGAGCCTCGGAAGCCTCGGAAGCCGCAGGAGCCGCAGGAGCTCCGGCAACCGCCGACACCCCGAGTGCCCACCGTGTTCCGGCCGGCGTCGCGGCCTGCCCCGCCGAGCTCGACGTGACCCGGGACGCACGCCGCCACCTGGCCTTCGGGCACGGCGTGCACCAGTGCCTGGGCCACACGCTGGCGCGCGTCGAGCTGCAGATCGTGCTGGAGACCCTACTGCGCAGGCTGCCCGGCTTGCGGCTGGCCGCACCCGAGGACCGGCTCGTCTTCCAGCGGGACACCATCGTCTACGGACTGCGGGAGCTCCCCGTCACCTGGTGACGGGTGCGGGTGCCGGTGCGGGTGCGGGACCGCTACGCGGGAGTGGGCTTCGCGCGGACGTGCATGCGCTCCCCCTGCCGTCCGAACAGGCTGAGGAGCTCGACCGGCCGGCCGTCCGCGCTGCTGAACCAGTGCGGCAGGCGGGTGTCGAACTCGGCCGCCTCGCCCGGTCCGAGGACCAGGTCGTGGTCGGTGAGGACGAGCCTCAGCCGGCCGTTGAGCACGTACAGCCACTCGTAGCCCTCGTGCGTGCGGAGGTCCGGCTCGGGACCGCGGTCGGAGATGATCATCTTGTATGCCTGGAGGGGCCCGGGGGTCCGGGTCAGGGGGACGAACGTGCCGCCGCTCGGCAGTGGATGGGCGGTCAGCCGTACCCGGGGATCCCCCACTTCCGGGGCGCCGACCAGGTCGTCCAGGGGAACCCGGTAGGCGCCGGCGAGCGGGAGCAGCAGTTCCAGGCTGGGGCGGCGCTGCCCCGACTCCAACCGGGAGAGGGTGCTCTTGGAGATGCCCGTGGCCTCGGAGAGGGCGGCAAGGGTGAGGCCGCGTTGGGCGCGCAGCCGGCGCAGCCGGGGTGCCACCTCCGCGAGAACCGCTTGGTAGGGCGGTGTGTCGTCCATCCGGCCATTCCATCCCGCTGTCCCGGAAATGGCAACAAGAGTTGCCGTGGCGGCCGGGCCGGTACACGCTCCCGGCACGAGCGGGATCCGGCCGCCGGCGGCAAGGGCCGCCGAACGTGGGCCGGGGCCGCGGGAGTCGCCCGAGAACGGAGTCCCTTGTGAGACCCAGCACCGCAGGACAGCAGGACGCGCCACCGGCCGCCGCCACGGGACGGGGCACCGCTCCGGTCCGCTGGGCGCTCGCCGCCCTCTCACTCTTGATGCTCCTGTCCTCACTCGGCACGAGCATCGCCAATGTCGCACTGCCGACCCTGGCCGAGGCGTTCTCCGCCTCCTTCCAGGAGGTCCAGTGGATCGTCCTGTCCTATCTCCTCGCCGTCACCACCCTGATCGTCGGCGCCGGACGGCTCGGTGACCTGATCGGCCGCCGACGCCTGCTCCTGGCCGGGATCCTGCTGTTCACGGCGGCCTCGGTCCTGTGCGGCCTCGCGCCCACGCTGTGGCTGCTGATCGCCGCCCGGGCGGCGCAGGGCCTCGGGGCCGCCGTCATGATGGCCCTCGCCATGGCGTTCGTCGGCGGGACGGTGCCGAAGGCGCGGACCGGCAGGGCCATGGGGCTGCTCGGCACGATGTCCGCGATCGGCACCGCTCTCGGTCCGTCGCTGGGAGGCGTGCTGATCGCCGGACCCGGCTGGCGGGCGATCTTCCTCGTCAACGCTCCCCTGGGCGCCCTGGCCCTCTTCCTCGCCCACCGCCACCTGCCCGACGACCGCCGGAAGGGGCAGGAGGGGTTGGAGCGTCTGAAGGGGCAGGAGCGGGCGCAGGGGCCTGAGGAGGTCGGCCGGGCCCGCTTCGACCACGCGGGCACCCTGCTGCTCGCTCTGACGCTCGCCGCCTACGCCCTCGCCATGACCACCGGGCACGGCGGTTTCGGCCCGCTCAACGCGGCCCTCCTGGCGGGCGCCGTGCTCGGAGCCGGGCTCTTCGTACGCACCGAATCGCGGGCGGCGTCACCCCTGATCCGGCCGGCGACGTTCCGCGATCCGGCGCTGCGCGCGAGCCTGGCCATGAGCACCCTCGTCTCGACGGTGATGATGGCGACGCTGGTGGTCGGCCCGTTCTACCTCTCCCGCTCCCTCGGGCTCGACGAGGCGCTGGTCGGACTCGTCCTGTCGGCCGGTCCCCTCGTGGCCGCGCTGGCCGGCGTACCGGCCGGGCGCCTCGCTGACCGGTTCGGCGCACCGCGCATGGCGGTCGCCGGACTCGGCGCGATGGCGGTCGGCACCTTCGCCCTGTCGGTGACGGCGGGGAGTCTGGGCATCCCCGGCTACGTCGCCCCCATCGCGGTCGTCACGGCGGGCTACGCGGTCTTCCAGACGGCCAACAACACCGCCGTCATGGCGGACGTCCGCCCGGACCGGAGGGGCGTCACCTCCGGCCTGCTCAACCTGGCGCGCAATCTCGGACTCATCACCGGTACGTCGGTCATGGGCGCCGTGTTCGCCTCCGCCTCGGCGGCGACGGACGTCGCCACGGCGCCCCCTGGGGCCGTGGCCACGGGCATGCGGGTCACGTTCGCGGTGGCCGGCGTCCTGGTCCTCGTCGCACTCGCCCTCGCCCTCGCGGCACGGAAGCCGCGCCCCCGCCCGGCGCGCTCGGGGCGGCCGAGCGGCTGAGGGGGCGCGGCTCCGGGGCCGGAGGTCAGCGCGCGAGGGGCCGGCCGATGGGCTTGTCGAGGACCCAGGCGCATTCGTGGCGGGTGAATCCGGTGTGGGGGTAGTAGTCGACCTCCGCGGGGGCGGAGAGGAGGATCACCTTGGCCTGGGGGGCGGCCGCCTGGGTGGTGCGGATCAGGTCGCGGCCGATGCCCTTGCCCTGGAACTCCCGGTCCACGGCGAGGTCACCGAGGTACGTGGAGTACGCGCCGTCGGTGAGGGAGCGGGAGATGCCGATGAGGCGGCCGTCGGCGGTGCGGGCGGTGACGACCGGGTTCGCCCCGGCCAGCATCTTGGTGAACCGTTCGACGTCGTCGACGGGGCGCCGCTCGGCGAGGGTGGACGCCCGGTAGAGGGCGAGGACCTCCTGCACGTCGAGGGCGGCGCCGGTGACCTGTTCACATGTCCACATGTCCACATGCTGGTGCAACTCCTTGCCGAGTTCTTCGAGTCGGGTCTTGAGATGACCGCGGTTGCCGAGGAAGCGGTGGGGGTCGAACTGTTCCTCGCGCACTTGCACGCCGCGTGCGGCCAGGGCGGCGGGAAGTCCGGTGCCGGTGGTCCACGCTTCGGCGGCCGCCGCCTGCACCAGCCGGTAGGCGTCCTCGCGCCCGGTTCCCCGGGCGACGAGGTCGAGGAAGACCTCCGAGCTGTAGACCAGCCCCCGGGTCGCGTCGACGTGGGACGACATCCGTGCGGGGAAGACGCGCAGGCCGCGCAGGAGTTCCGTCGCGGAGACCAGCTGGTGGTGGGAGACGGCCAGGCTGTCGGGCAGGATGACCCGCTCGACGGAGGAGTGCGCGAGGTCGCGTTCGTGCCAGAGCGCGATGTTCTCGTACGAGGCGCCGGCGTTGGCCCGCAGGAGTCGGGCCAGGCCTCACAGCCGTTCGCTGGTGGTGGGGTTCCGCTTGTGGGGCATGGCGCTGGACCCCTGGTAGGCACGGGATCGGGGTTCCTCGACCTCGGCGACCTCGGTGCGCTGCAGCAGGCGCATCTCCAGGGCGAACTGCTCGACGACCGCTCCGGTGATGGCGAGGGCCGACAGCAACTGGGCGTGCCGGTCGCGGGCCACGACCTGGCTGGGCATCGGCTCGACGCCCAGGCCGAGTTCCGCGCAGACCCGTTCCTCGATCTGGGGGTGGATGTGGGAGTACGTGCCGACGGGGCCCGAGAGCGTACCGACGGCGACGGCCGTGCGGGCGTCGGCGAGCCGGCCCAGGCAGCGGTGCACGGCGTGGGCGTGGACGGCGAGCTTCTGGCCGAAGGTGGTGGGCTCGGCGTGGATGCCGTGGGTGCGTCCGATGCACACCGTGTCCCAGTGTTCGAGGGCCCGTTGGGCGAGGAGCCGGGCGAGGGCGCGGGCGGCTTCGAGCACCAGGTCGCACGAGCGGGCCAGCACGAGGCCGAGGGCGGTGTCCACGAGGTCGTAGCTGGTCATTCCGTGGTGCACCCAGCGGGCCGACTCGGCGGGCATCGCCTCGGTGTGCGCGGCGAGGAAAGCGAGGATCTCGTGGTCGCGCTCCGCCTCCAGCTCCCGGATCCGGGCGACGGAGGGAACCGGGGCCCGGCGGATGTCGGCCAAGGCCTCGGAGGGGACGGCGCCGAGCTCGGCCTGGGCAGTGCCGGCGAGCACCTCGACCTGGACCCAGGTCGATGGAGCGTCGATACGCTGCTCGCGGCCGATGGAGGCCCCGGTCACGGGCGCGGGGCGGCGGAGCGCACCGCCATCAGGAGGCCGCTCGCCCAGGCCATGCGGACCGTGCGGAAGTCCTCCCGTCGCTCCAGGACGGCGAGCAGGCGCTCGACCGACGGCGCGTGGTCCTGCGGCCAGCCGGGCTGCGGGAGGAGGTCGTCGATCAGGTACGTCCCGCCGGGGGCCACGAGGTCCAGGGCCCGCTCCAGGTGGGTGAACTTCCCCGGCCAGGTGTCCGCGAAGACCAGGTCGAACGGTTCCCCGCCGTACGCCTCCAGCCAGTCACCGCCGTCCGCGGCCACGAAGGTCACCCGGGGGTCGGAGCCCAACTGCTCGCGGCCGACCTTCTGCACGGTCTCGTCCAGCTCGACCGTGACCAGACGGGAGGCGCCGTCCATCCCGCTGAGGAGCCAGGCGGTGCCCTCGCCGGCGCCCGTGCCGAGTTCGAGGATGCGGCCTCCGGGGCGGGCGGCCGCGAGAACGGCCAGCAGACCGCCGGTCCGCTCCTCGCAGGACATGCTGAAGCCCGCCTCGTGCGCCGCGGCGCGCAGGGCGGGCAGGGAATCCGGGAACCGGTTCGGTGTGTCGTCCATCCGGGGAGCATGCCCCCGCCGCCGTCCCCGGACAACGCCTTTGATCGCGGCGGGCGTCGCGACGCCCGCGGGCCGGCGGATCAGGACTTCTCGTGGATCAGGACTTCCAGTGGGGCGGGCGCTTCTCGGTGAAGGTGCGGGTCCCTTCGGCGGCGGACGCCGGGGCGAAGACCGGCGGGCGGGGGGCTGCGGCGGCGGGCCGTCTCCGTGCCCGCCGCGGCCGGCAGCCGCCGGCCCCGCCGCCTCGCCGCCCTCGCTTCCTTCGCCAACGTCCCCGTGCTCATGGTGACTTGAGAGCGGTCCGGACCGCAACGCGCCGGCCCGGGAGGGGTCCGAAGGGCTTCCGGCGCCTCACTCCGCGCCGAGGGCGGAGAGGATCTCCTCGGTGGTGGTGACCTTGCCCATGCGCGGGAAGATCTTGCCGAAGCTGTGGGCGTGGGAGTCCGGATCGGTGTCGGCCGTGGCGTCCTCGGCGAAGACGAGCTGGTAGCTGTTCTCCCAGGCGGTGCGGGCGGTGGACTCGACGCCGATGCTGGTGGAGATGCCGGCCAGGACGATGCGGTGGATGCCGCGCCGGCGGAGCTGGAGGTCGAGCTCGGTGCCGGTGAAGGCACCCCAGTGCCGCTTGGTGACGACGACGTCGCCGAGGGCCGCGAGTTCGGCGGGGATCTCGGAGAACGCGGCGGGCGGGGCCGCGGCCGGGCCGGGGCGGTCGACATCGGTGGTCGGCAGGTCCCCGCCGTCGGGCGACCAGGCGACCCGTACGAGGACCACGGGCAACTTCCGGGCGCGGAAGGCCTCGGCGAGCGCGATGCCCCGCTTGAGGACTTCGTCGGCGGGCCGGTTCGTGGGCAGGGCCAGGATGCCGCTCTGGAGGTCGATCAGGACCAGGGCGGTGTCGGTGTCGAGGGTCAGGCCGGTCATGGGCACCCCATTCCTTGCTCTTTTCGGCGGCCCCGGGACTCCGGCGGCCCGCGGTCAGGCTTCGGCGAGGCGCCGCAGCAGCGGGATCGCCTCGGCCACCGTCCGCCGCTCCTCGGGCGTGAGCCGCTCGGCCATCAGCTCGGCGAGGCGTCCGTGGCCGGCCTCCTTGCGCTCCCGCACGAAGTCCCGGCCGCGCTCGGTCAGTGCGATCACCTTCCGGCGGCCGTCGGTGGGATGTGCGGTGCTCACGACGTGTCCGGAGTTCCGCAGGCTGCCGACCGTGGCCGTCAGCGACTGGGGGCGGATCCTCTCGGCCTGCGCCAGGGCCGTCACCGTGGTGGGGCCGTCGCGGTCGAGGCGTTTGAGGACCGAGGCCTGCGAGAGGCTCACCCCGCTCCCCGCGGAGGCCATCCGCAGGTGCCGTACCAGCAGGCCGATCACCAGCTGAAGTTCCTCGGCCACGCCCTCAGGCGGTCGCTCCGCTCCCACGAACCGACCATAACGGACAAACAGGGTGACTGACAAGTTGGCCTTGGTATCTCTGGGCGCGCCAGCGCCCTCCCTCGCCGCCCGCACTTTCGGCCAGACCGGCCGCGGAAGTGGCCGAGTACCTCATGTCGCACGGGGCCCGAAGGGATATTTGCTGCACTCATCCAGATTCCTGGCCGCTAGGAGTTCTCGTGCTCGAAGACGTGGCCGCCCTCGCCATGACAGGGGCGACGACCGTGGTGGCGGCAATGGCCACCGACGCCTGGACGACGGCGCGCGCCCGGGTGGCCCGCCTGTTCCGGCACGCCGGTACGGATCAACAGGCGGCCATCGAGGCGCAGATGGACGGGCACGCCGCGCTGGTGGCCCGGTCCGGCGACACCGAAGGCGCCCGGCAGGACCTGGTGCCCGTCTGGCGGCTGCAACTCGCCGCCTTCCTGCGCGAACACCCCGACGCGGCGGAGGAACTGCAGCAGCTGCTGGACGAGGTCCGGGCCGAACTGCCGCCGGCGCGGCAGGTCTGGCAGCAGACGAACACCGCACGCGACAACGGCCGCGTCTTCGCCGCGCTGGGCGGCAACGTGATCGTGCACCAGGGACCCGCGGAACCGCCGGCTCCCCCTCGGCCCGCCGCCGGTACGGAGACCGAGGACGCCGGGTGACTCCGTCCGCGTCCCCGGAACCGGCAGGGGTCCGGCAGGTCGTCCACGTCGAGAACGGTTTCGGGTACGGCTGCGTCGGCGCGGACATCCACGTCTTCGGCGACGGCCGGCCGGTGTACCTGCTGTTCGGACACCGGCCGGCGACCGACGCGCGATCGCCCTGGCTGCGGGCGCAGCCCAGCCGGATGCTCGACGCGCGCACGGAGGTCGTCGGCTTCACCGGCCGCGCCGCCGAGTCGGCGGAGCTGGCCGCGTGGCGGGACGCGGACGCCCGGTTCGCGGTGCGGTGGCTGCACGGGGAGGGAGGCCAGGGCAAGACACGGCTGGCGAACCTGCTCGCCGCCGAGTCCCGGCGCGCGGGGTGGAAGGTCGTGAGCGCCGTGCACGGCTCGGACGCCCACCCGCCGGCGGAGGGCAGCCAGGACCTGCGCCCGGACGGGCACGAGGGCGTGCTGCTGCTGGTGGACTACGCGGACCGCTGGCCCCTCTCGGACCTGAGCTGGCTGTTCCACAACCGGCTGCTGCGCCGGCCGGTCCCGGTGAGGGTCCTGCTGATCGGCCGGTCGGCGAGCGGCTGGCCCGCGCTGCGGGGCAAGCTCGACCAGCTCCGGGAGGGCATCGACACCTCCGACCTGTACCTGGCTCCGCTGCCCGACGACGGCAGCGCGCGGGACCGGATGTTCACCGCCGCACGCGACTGCTTCGCCGTCCACTACCCGGACGTCACCGATCCGCGCGCGATCGCTCCCCCGGGCCCCTTGAACACCCCGGGCTTCGGGCTGACGCTGGTGGTCCACATGGCCGCGCTCGTCGCCGTGGACGCGGCGGCCCGCGGCCGCCGCCCGCCCGGCGACGTGGTCGGCCTCACCGTCTACCTGCTGGACCGGGAGCACGAGAACTGGCGGCAGCTGTACGAGAACTCCGGGCGCGGCCTCGATTTCCGCACGTCCGACGCCGTGATGGCGCGCGCGGTGTTCGCCGCGATCCTCGCCGGGCCCGCCGACCGCCAGGCCGCCCTCGGGGTCCTCGAACTGCTCATGCCGCGGGCCCCCGCCGAGCGGATCCTCCTCGACCACGCCGTCTGCTACCCGCCCACCGACCCGGCCCGGGCCAACACCCTCGAACCCCTGCTGCCCGATCGGCTCGCCGAGGACTTCCTCGCCCTCATGCTGCCCGGCAGCCCGGTGTCCGGGCATCCGACGGACACGTGGGCGGCCGCCGTCCCGGCAGCCCTGCTCCGCCGCGGCCAGGACGGCGCGGCGCCGCCCTGGGCCCCCCGTACGCTCGCCTACCTCGCGGCCGCCGCCGACCGCTGGCCCCATGTGGGGGACGGCCACCTGTACCCCGTGGTGCGGGCCGACCCCCGGCTCGCGCTGGACGCGGGCTCGGCCGCCCTGACCGCGCTCGCCCGGATCGGGGAAGGGGAGTTGGCGGACGGGGACCTGCTGGGCGTCCTCGAGTCGATCGACACCGTGCTGCCCGGCCTGCGCCACGTCGACCTCGACCCGGGCATCGCCTCCGTCGCCGAGCGGCTCACCGCCCGGCGGCTCGCCGACGCCGATGACCACGGCGACCAGGCCGTTCTGCTCAGCCGGCTCGCCACGCGGTACGACCACGCCGGCCTGGTCGGCAAGGCCGTGGCGTCCGCCGACGAATCCGCCAGGATCTTCCGCCGACTGGCGGCGGTCGACCCGGACGCCAACCTGGCCGGCCTGGGCGGCACGCTGACCCACCTCGGCGGCTACCTCTCCGCGCGGGGCCGCCGCGCCGAGGCGCTGGCGACGGCCGAGGAGGCCGCCGGGATCTTCCGGCAGCTGGTGGCCGCCGATCCGGCCCGCCACCTGCCCGGTCTGTCCGGGGCCCTGGTCAATCTGGGCAGCCTGCTCTCCGCACAGGGAGAGCAGGAACGGGCTCTGCGGGTCACTCTGGAGGCGACGGCGATCCTGATGCGGCTGGCCGACACCGAACCGGCGGCCCACTTGCTCCCCCTGGCCACGACCCTGGACAACCTCGGCCGCGTGTTCTCCGACCTGGGGCGGCCGGAGGATTCCCTGAAGGCCTCCGAGCAGGCCGTCACCCTCTTCCGGCTCATCGTCGAGAGGAACTCCGCCGCCTGCCTGCCCGACCTCGCCAGGGCGCTGCACCACCGGGGGCACTGGCTGTCGCAACTCGGGCGCCGGGAGGAGGCGCTGCGGGCCGTGCGGGAGGCGGTCGCCATCGACAGGCGGCTGGCCGCCTCCAACCCCGGTGCCCACCAGGCCCACCTCGCCGCGTCGCTCGACAACCTCGGCGCGTACCTGATCGGCACGGAGCGCCCCGACGAGGCGGTCCCGGCGTTCGAGGAAGCCGTCGCCCTCTTCCGGCGCCTGGCCGAAGCCAACCCCGGTGCCCGCGAGCCCGATCTCGCCAAGGCCCTGGGCAACCTCAGTGCCGGGTACGCCCGCCTGGGACGGCTGGCCGAGGCCCTGTCCGCCCTCCGGGAGGGCACGGGCATCGGCCGCCGGCTGGCCGCCGCGGATCCGCGCGCCCACCTCCTCGACCTCGCCCGCGCGGTGGACAACCTGGTCGTCCTGCTCACCGCCTTGGATCTCCCCGAGGTCCTGCCCGCCCTCCAGGAGGCCGTCGCGGTCCGCAGGCGGCTGGCCCAGACCGACCCCGGGGCGCACCGGGCCGAGCTCGCCAAGGCCCTCGCGGGAATGGCCGGCCGGCGGGCCGCCGATCCCGGCGGGCTTCCCCACGCGCGGGCGGCGCTGGAGGAAGCGGCCTTCCTCCTCCTGGACTTGGCCGCGCGCGAGCCGCGGACGTACGCGGGGGACCTGCGCGGCGTCCTGGTCGGCTACGCCGCCGTGCTGGGCAGGCTCGGCCTCACGGCGCGAGCGGACGGGATCCGACAGGTGCTCACGACCGCGGCGACCCTCCAGGACGTGCACCATGCCCTGGTCGGGCCCGCGGGCCCCGCCTCCGGCTCATGAAAAAGGTCCCGCCGGTCCTTCACAGGACCGGCGGGACCGTTGTGCGGTGTCAGGTGGTGCGGGTCAGGCGATGGTGATGAAGCGGGCGATGCTCGGTATGCCCTGGGCGTCGAGGGCGAAGAGCATGTAGGTGCCCGGCAGGACCACACCGGTGTCGGCGGGTACGGACACCGTGTACGTGCCGGCTCCCGCGGGCGTCGACACGAGGGGCACCCGTCGCTGGTCGTTGTCGGTCGAGTGGGTCGCGGCCGCCGCCCGTACCAGGACGAAGGACGAGACCGGAGCCTGAGTGGTCACCGTGAGCGCCGTACCGGGGGCCGTCCTGGCGGGTACGTTGCCGGTGATGACCGGACGCGGCTTCGGCGTTCCGTCCGCGTTGAGCAGGTAGGGCGGGGTGAAGATGGCCCCGTCCGCGTGGTTGGTCGCGCACTCGCCGCACAGGCCGCCGCCGCCGGAGAAGATCCGTCCGTCGGGCAGCAGGTTGGCCACGCTGTGGTAGTTGCGCGGGATCGCCATGGTGGCGAGCGGGGTGAAGACGCCGGTGGCCGGGTCCCAGACCTCGGGGGTCAGGACGGAGGTCGCGTCGCTGAACGGCACCGGGACGGCCTGGCCGCCGAAGACGACCACCTTGCCGTCGGGCATGACGACGCTGTTGCTGAAGCCGCGGGCGTTGCCCATGTCGCCGGTACGGGCGGCCTGCACCTGGCTTCCCGTGATGTTCACGGTGTAGGCGCGCGGCGTGGCGGGGGTGTTCTCGTAGGCGGGCGAGCCGCCGAGCGTGAGCAGCTTGCCGATGTCGTAGGCGACGGCGTTGCCGGTCATCGCGTCCGGGCTGTCGGCCCGGGTGCCGGCGGCGGTGATGCTGCCCTGGCCGCTGGTCGTGATCCAGTTCATCTGCTTGCTCGGGCCGAGCTGGAGCACCTTGCCGCCCGCGGTGGCGTAGAGCCACATGTGGTTGTCGGCGCGGTAGGCGCCGGCCGGGTCGGCGGTCATGGCCGTGACGGCCGAGACGCCCGGGAGCTTGCGCCAGGTGCGGGTGTCCGGGGACCAGACCTCGCCGGCCTTGTCGCCCGGGGTTCCGCTCCAGGATCCGCCCAGGACGAAGGCCTCACCGGTGGAGAGGAGCGTCATCGCCTGGTAGCCGCGGGCGATGTTCATGCTGGTGGTGGAGGACCACGCGTCGGTGGCGGGGTCGTAGATGCTGGCCTTCTCCGCGTTGCTGCCCCCGGTGACGAGGACGCGGCCGTCGGCCAGCATGGCTATGCCGGGGCAGAACATGTCGTGGCCGGTGTTGTCGATGCGGCGCTGGGTGACCTTGCCCGTCTTCAGGTCCAGGATCGCGGTCTGGGTGTAGCCGTTGCTGCCGCCGAAGCGGTCGACCGCGTACGCCGACCAGGCGAGGAGCTTGTCGCCCGGCAGGACGGCGGTGGCCACGGGGACCAGCGGGAAGCCGGTGATCTGGCTCCAGGATCCGTGGAGGGCCGGGCTGGCCGGTCCGCTCAGCCGTATCTCGGCGGCCGAGGTCCACGGGCCGCGGTTGCCGGCCTCGGAGGTCACGGTCAGGCGGACGAAGCGGACGTTCTCGGTGCGGATGAACGTCGCGGTCTTGACCGTGTTGTCGTCCTTCCAGGTGCCGACGGCGACCGGCGAGCCGAACGTGGTGCCGTTCGTGCTGGTGGTGATGGTGTATCCGCCGGCCCGACCGTTGACCCCGCTCGCGCGGGAGTGGTAGACGAGCGCGGAGACCGCCGCCGTGCGGTGCATGTCGATGGTGATGGTGTGCGGCAGCGGAGCCGGGGTGCCCGCATAGCGGCTGTGCCACATGGTGTTGGCGTCGCCGTCGAGCACGTTGACGGCGCGGCCGTTCTCGCCGGCCGTCTCCTCGTCGCTCGCCGCGGCCGTCCAGCCGGTCCGGGGCAGGTCGACGGTGGCCGCCGGGGTTCCGGGGTCGCCGAGCAGGTTGATCTCGGCGGCGGAGGTCCAGGGACCTCGGTTGCCGGCCTCGGTGGCCGCCGTCAGCCGGATGAACCGGGCGCCGGTCGGGGCGAATCCGAGCGTCTTGGTGGCGGCGTCGTCCGCGAGCGTGCCGGTGGCCACCGGGTTGCCCCAGTTCTGTCCGTCCGTGCTGACGCTGATGCTGTACTCACCGATGCGCCCGTTGGCCCAGGCGATGGTGCGCGGCACGTAGACGAGCGCGGAGACCACCGCCGTGCGGTGCATGTCGATCGTGATGGTGTGCGGCAGCGGAGCGGCCGGGGCCGTCCACCGGCTGTGCCACATGGTGTTGACGTCGCCGTCGAGCACGTTGACGGCGCGGCCGTTCTCGCCGGCCGTCTCCTCGTCGCTCGCCGCGGCCGTCCAACCGGCCCGGTCGAGAACCGGAGCCGTGGGTTCCATCGCACCCGCCGGTGCGATGCCGTGGTGCGGTGACTGCACCGCCGCCTTCCCGTCGCCGGCCACGGGTGTGGGCCGGGGCGCCGGGGCGCGGACCGCCGCGGCCGGGCTCGCGACCCCCAGCCACGGCGTGAAGCCGAGGAGGAGCGAGCCGAGGCCGAAGGCTATGAGCAGCCGCGATCGGCGTAGCACGCGGGAAAAGGCGAGGAAGCGCCTGGACTGCAATCTGACCTCCTGGAGCGAACTTGTACGCCCCAGAACATAGGTCAGTACGGCGACAACCCGCCAAAAATAAAGCAGGGTTGAAGCCAAACCGTATCATCGGCCCGGATATGTCCGGCTAGATCGGCACATTGCCGTCGGCCGCGAACGCGCCGCCGTGACCGGGCACGATCAGGTCCGCCGCGGCCAGCACCCGCAGCCGGGAAGCGCGCAGCACATCGCGGTCCGGGGCCACCGGGTCGTCGGCCGGTCCGGCCGAGTGCCACCACAGGTCGCCGGCGAACGCCACCACGCCCGTGTCCGTGCCGGCCAGCAGGGTGATGTCCTCGAGGCTGTGGCCCGGCGTGCGGATCAGCCGCAGCGACGGCGTGAGCTCGTGGCCCTCCGCGTCCCGGTTCTCCCACTGGTCGCCCTGGTACTCGACCTTGTGGTCGTGGACCCGGGCCCGGGTGAACAGGCCCGCGTTCATGGTGTTGTCCGGGTGGTGGTGGCTGAGCACGACGTCGGTGATGTCGTCGGGGCCGAGGCCGAGTTCCGCGAGCGGGCCGAGGATGTCCTCGCGGCTGGCCACCATGCCCGGGTCGAAGATCACGTGCCGGCCGCCGTCGGAGACGTAGGAGACGGTGGCGGCGACGCCGGGGCCGGTGGAGCCGACGTAGCCGGTGGTCAGGATCGTGTACACGGCGCTGCGGCCGAGCGGCGCGTCGGTGCGGAGGTGCTGCGCGGTGAGCGTCGCGGCGGCCGGGGCGGTGAGCGTCGCGGCGGCCGGGGCGGTGAGCGTCGCGGCGGCCGGGGCGGTGAGCGTCGCGGTGGCCTGCGCGGTGAGCGTCGCGGTGGCCTGCGCGGTGAGCGTCGCGGCGGCCGGGGCGGTGTTGTTCTTCGTGTTCGTCATGGCTGCGATCCTTCCGCGCCGGTCCACCGCCCACGAGTGGCACACCTGCCAGTGATCGCAGGATTCGTGCCACCGTGTCAGACTGCCCCCGTGCCGCCCTTCACGACCGTCGCCGCGTACGTCCCGCCCGGTGTCGGCATGCTCGCCGTGGGCATCGTCACCGAGGTCTTCGGCCCCCACGGACAGGGGCTGCCCGGCTTCGACTTCGCCCTGTGCGCCGACCGGCCCGGGCCGGTCCCCACCGACATCGGCGTGCCGCTCGCCATCGCGCACGGCCTCGACCGGCTGGCCGCCGCCGATCTCGTGATCGCCCTGCCCGGGGCCGGTTTCCGCACCCCGCCCGGCCCCGCCGTACTCGGCGCGCTGGCGGCCGCGCACGAGGGCGGCGCGCTCGTCGCGGCCCACTGCGTCGGCACCTTCGCGCTCGCCGAAGCCGGGCTGCTCGACGGGCGGCGGGCCACCACCCACTGGCGGTTCGCCGAACTGCTGGCCGGCCGCCACCCGGAGGTCACCGTCGAGCCCGACGCCCTCTACATCGACGAAGGACGGATCATCACGGGTGCCGGAGCCGCCGCCGGCTTCGACCTGTGCCTGCACCTGCTGCGGCGGGAACACGGAGCGGCGATGGCCAACGCCGTCGCCCGGGACATGGTGCTGCCCTCCCACCGCGACGGCGGACAGGCCCAGTACCTGGCCGCCCCCGTCCCCGAGGACTGCGAGGACGAGCGCCTCTCCGAGGTGCTGGCCTGGGCCCGCGAGCACCTCCACGAGCCGCTGCCCGTCGCGGAACTGGCCCGGCGCGCCGTGATGAGCAAGCGGTCCTTCGCCCGCCGCTTCACCGCCGCCACCGGCACCACCCCGCACGCCTGGCTGCGCAACCTGCGACTGAGCGGCGCCGAGGAGCTCCTGGAGAGCACGGACCTGCCCGTCGAGGAGATCGCCCGCCGGGTCGGCTACGGGAGCGCCGCCGTCCTGCGCGACCAGGGGCGCGGGGCGCCGGGTGATTCCGGCCCGGTCGGCCGGCGCCCACCAGTCGCGCAGCCGGCCCCGCCCGTCGTAGCGCGAGCCCTTGCTGTCGAAGGCGTGCGACATCTCGTGGCCGATGATCGAGCCGAGCACCGCGAAGTTGCGGGCGCGGCAGACGAGGTTTCGGCCGGTGTCGGGGGCGCGGAGATGTGTATGAGAGAGAGGATCGGGCCGGGACCGGGCTGGGCCGGCCCGCCCTTGGCGGTCGGCCGAGCCCGGTCCAGGTCCGATCCCATCCGAGCATCCGAGCATCCGAGGAGAGCACGTCATGCACCGCCACCAGGAGCGTACGAAGCCCCGCGGCGGCTGGGGCGTCGTCGCCCTGGTCGCCCTCAGCGGCACGTTCCTCCTGACCAACGGCCTCGACGCGAGCGGCGGCCCGCCCCAGCCGGCCCGCGCATCCGCCCTGGTCAGCGACCCGGTCCACGACGCGGCCGCCCGCCGCCTGCCGCCGGCCCCGGAGCCCCTGAAGCCCTCTCCGCCGACCCGGATCCGGGTGCCCTCCGTACGGGTCGACGCCCCCGTCACCCGCGTCGGCCTCGACGCCGAGGGCTGGGTGGACGCCCCGCCGCCGCAGGACGCGAACCTGGCCGGCTGGTACGACGGCTCCCCCGCCCCGGGCGCACGGGGCACGACCGTGATCGACGGCCACGTGGACAACGAGCAGGGCCCGGCCGTCTTCTACCGCCTCGGCTCGGTCGAACGGGGCCAGCGCGTCGAGGTGGACCGGCAGGACGGCCGCACCGCCGTGTTCACGGTGTACGGCATCGAGGTCGTCGGGAAGGACGGCTTCCCCGCCGAGCGCGTCTACGGCCCCAAGGGCGCGCCGGAGCTGCGCGTGATCACCTGCGGCGGCGGCTTCTCGAAGAAGACGGGGTACGACGGGAACGTCGTCGTCTTCGCCCGCCTGACCGAAATCCGCTGACGGCCGCCCCCTAGGCTCGTCGCCATGACCGTACTGATCAACGTCTTCCTCTGCCTGCACATCATCGGGATCGCCTCGCTCCTCGGCGGCTTCCTGACCCAGATGAAGGCGATGGGCGCGGGCACCGCCCGCTTCGTGCCCGCGATGCTGCACGGCGCGCTGACGATGCTCGTCACCGGCGTACTGCTGGTCGGCTTCCGCGAGATGGACGGCGGTACCGTCAACAACGTCAAGGTCGGCGTGAAGCTCGCGATCCTCTTCGTGATCCTGGCCCTCGTGTACGTCAAGCGCGACGAGGAGCGGGTGGAGAAGGCGCTGTTCGGCGCGGTCGGCGGGCTCACCGTGGTCAACATCTTCATCGCGGTCCTCTGGCGCTGACACGCGCCGACACCTGACGACCATCGGCGGCCAACGGGCGGCCATCTCCGGTCGCGTCCGGCCACTTGCGGTCATCCCGTCATCTGCCCGTTACCTTCGGGTCTAGCGTCCTCCTCCAAGCACCGACAGAGGAAGGACGTGAGGCCCTCGTGGCCAGTCATCGAAAGCCCAGGCAGCGCCCGCTCGCCGGCACCGCCGCACGGAGCACCGTACGCACCACGGCCGCCACCCTCGCCCTCGCGGGCGCTGCCACCGCCACCGCGCTCGAAGGCACCTCCCACGCCGACCCCCAGCCGACGCCCTCGCAGGTCAAGGCCGATGTGGACCGGCTGTACGAGGAGGCCGAGGCCGCGACCGAGCGGTACAACGGGGCGAAGGAGAAGGCGGACGAGGCGCAGCTCTCCCTCACCGGGCTGCAGGGCGAGACCGCCCGCAAGACGGACCAGCTCAACAGCGCGCGCAGCACGCTCGGTTCGATGGCCGCGACCCAGTACCGCAGCGGGACCCTGGGCGCCGCCGTACAGCTGGCGATGTCCGACGATCCGCAGGAGTACCTGGACCGGGCCGCCCTCATCACCCGCGCCGGGAACCGCAACGCCGCCGAGCTCGCGACGATGCGCCGCAGGCTCGACGAGGTCGGGAAGCTCGAGGAGCAGGCCTCCGGCCGCCTCGCCGACCTGCGCGCCCGGCAGGGCGAACTCGCCGGCCACAAGGCCGAGATCGAGGAGAAACTGACCGCCGCCCAGCGGCTGCTGGCCAAGCTCACCGCCGAGGAGCGCGCGGCCTACGAGGCCGGCCCGGCCGTCGCGCGGACGCCGGCTCCGCCCTCCGACGGCTCCCGCGCCGCCCGTGCGGTGGCGTTCGCGTACGGGGCGATCGGCAAGCCGTACGTGTGGGGCGCGACGGGGCCGGGATCCTTCGACTGCTCGGGGCTGACCCAGGCGGCCTGGCGCGCGGCCGGGGTGTCGCTGCCGCGCACCACGTACACCCAGATCAATGCCGGACAGCGGATCTCCCGCGATCAGCTGGCCCCCGGCGACCTGGTGTTCTTCTACTCCGGGGTCACCCACGTGGGCCTGTACATCGGCAACGGCCAGATGATCCACGCCCCGCGCCCCGGTTCCACGGTCCGCCTCGCCCCGGTGGACTCGATGCCCTGGGCCGGCGCCTCGCGGCCGGCGTAGCCGCGGCTACGGGGCCTTGACCGTCTTGGTCAGCCACTCGAAGGTCTGCGGCAGCTGCTTCGACCACGTGTCGAGGTTGTGGCCCCCGGTCACCTTCTCCGCGTGCACCACCGTCGGGCTCTGCGCGAGCGCCTTGAGGTCCGTGCCGGACAGGTAGCCGTCCTGCTCGGCCCCCGACATCCACAGCGAGACCGCCGGGGGCGTGGGCGCGGCCTTGAGCAGGTACTTCAGATTGTGGGTGCGGCGCAGCTCCGGGTCCTGGGCGACCAGCGACGAGGGCTCCTGGCCCGGGTCGTTGTATCCGGACAGGGAGACGGCCGCGCTGTAGCGGTCGGGGTGGTTGATCGCCAGCTTGGCGGCGCAGTACGCGCCGGCCGAGTACCCGGCCACGCCCCAGGAACTGGCGTCCTGCGACACCCGGAAGTTGTCGGCGACCATCTTGCGGACGTCGACGCTGAACCAGCTGTCGGCGTTGACCTTGCCGGGGATGTTGGCGCAGCCGGTGTCGGCGTTGCCGAGCAGCATGGCGCGCGGCGAGACCAGGATGAACGGCTGCACCTTGCCGCTCTTCATGAGCGGCTCCAGGATCTCGTGGGCCTTCAGCCCCTGGAACCAGGACTTGCCCGTCCCGGGTATGCCCGGTATCAGCTCGACGACGGGGAACTTCTTGTCCTTGAAGGCCGGGTCGTCGTACTGCGGCGGCAGCCAGACCAGGACGTCGCCCTTGACGCCGGAGATCTTGCCGTCGAGCTCGGTCTTCTTGACCCGGCCGCCGAGCCCGTCGACCGGCTGGAACTCCTGGAGCACCTTCGGCTCGGCCTTGACCTCCGCGGCCTTCTTCCCGCCGAGCCCGTCGGGGCCGAGGTCGGGGGCGGCGGTGACGTACTTGCCGGTGCCGAGCAGATCGCCCCAGGTGGCGTAGAAGTTCATGTCCCGGTTGATCGCGATGAACACCAGCGCGACGGCCATGACCTGGGCGAAGAGCATCATCGCGGTACGGGTGGCGACGCGTACGGCGGCGGGGCCGCGCACCTTGCTCCACACGGCCAGCGGCAGGAGGACGGCGCACGCCGTCAGGGCGATCGCCGTCGCGAAGAGGGGGGTCCCCGTCAAACTCATCACGGACGGTAGAGGGGTCCGCGGCGTCCCGGGGTTCCCGGGACGGGCTGCGGTGTGGATCACAGGCCTTCCGGCCCGTGATCCACTTCCCGATCAGACCAGCCGGCGGGCCGTCGCCCAGCGGGTGAGCTCGTGTCGGTTCGAGAGCTGCAGCTTCCTCAGGACGGCCGAGACGTGCGACTCCACGGTCTTCACCGAGATGAAGAGCTGCTTGGCGATCTCCTTGTACGCGTACCCGCGCGCGATGAGCCGCAGCACCTCGCGCTCGCGCTGGGTGAGGCGGTCCAGGTCCTCGTCGACCGGCGGGGCGTCCGTGGAGGCGAAGGCGTCGAGCACGAAGCCCGCCAGCCGCGGCGAGAACACCGCGTCCCCGTCCTGGACCCGGAAGACCGAGTCGACCAGGTCGGTGCCGGTGATCGTCTTGGTGACGTAGCCGCGGGCGCCACCGCGGATGACCCCGATGACGTCCTCGGCGGCGTCCGACACCGACAGGGCCAGGAAGCGCACCGGGTCCTCGACGGCCCCCATCAGCGGGGCGCAGCGGCGCAGCACCTCGACACCGCCGCCGCCGGGCAGGTGCACGTCGAGGAGCACCACCTCGGGCCGGGTGGCGGTGATGACGGTGACGGCCTGGTCCACGTCGGCGGCTTCGCCGACGACCTCGACGCCCGTCCGGTCGGTCTCGCCGATCTCGGCCTGGACTCCCGTGCGGAACATCCGGTGGTCGTCGACGAGCACCACCCGGACCCTCCTGGTCACCGGGCCGGTGCCCGCGTTGCCGCCGGTGCCCGCGTTGCCGCCGGTGCTCGCGTTGTCCTCGGTCATGCTGCCTTCGCCGCCCTCTCCATCTCCAGCTCGACTTCCGTGCCGCCGTCGGGCGCGGACCGCAGCCGCGCGGTCCCGCCGTTGCGCTGCATCCGGCCGATGATCGATTCTCGTACGCCCATCCGGTCGTCCGGCACCGCGTCCATGTCGAAGCCCGGTCCGCGGTCCCGCACGGACACGAACACCGTCTGGCCCTCCACCTCCGCATAGACCTGGACGGGGCCGCCGTCGCCACCGTACTTGGCGGCGTTGACCATCGCCTCGCGCGCTGCCTGCATCTGTGCGCTCAGCTTCTCGTCGAGGGGGCAGTCGCCGACGACGACCACCTCGATCTGGACCCCGTGGTGGTCCTCGACCTCGGCGGCGGTCCGCTTCACCGCCTCGGCCAGCGTGCTCGGCTCCTCGGCCTCGTCCTTGCCGGTGCCCTCGGGCTTGTACAGCCAGTTGCGCAGCTCCCGCTCCTGGGCCCGCGCGAGGCGGCGCACCTCTCCTGCATCCGCGGCGTTGCGCTGGATCAGGGTGAGGGTGTGCAGCACGGAGTCGTGGACGTGGGCGGCCACCTCGGCGCGCTCCTGGGCGCGGATGCGCATCAGGCGCTCCTCGGAGAGGTCCTGGGTCATCCGGATCAGCCAGGGTCCGGCGAGGAGGGCGACGCCGACGAGGACGGCGAGGGTGGCGGTCAGCACGTTGCCCAGCTGGGCGGCGGAGCCGCGGACGACGAGGAAGACGGTCAGGCCGACCCCGACCAGGGCGACGCCCGCGAGGGCGCGGGCGATCTGCAGCAGCCGCGCGTGCCGGCCGGCGGCGGCGTTCCAGTGGGCGCGCCGCGCGTTGTCGGCCTGGCGCCAGACGAGGACCACACCGGCCCCGACGAGCAGCGTCGGCCACACGTAGCGCCCGGAGGTGCCGCCCACCTGGACCTTGGAGATGAAGATGCCGGCGCCGACGCACAGGGCGATCAGCGCGGTGATCTGGCCCCGCTCGGGCTTGCGCAGCCGGCGCGTGCCGTCGGGGAGGGTGTCGAAGTAGGAGCGGTGGCCGCTGCGGCCGCCGACACCGAGCGGTACGAAGACCCAGAACGCGGCGTAGAGCAGTATGCCGAGGCCGTCGCCCCACATGAACAGGCCGAGGAAGACGAGCCGGACCCAGACGACGGGCACCCCGAGGTGTCCGGCGAGGCCGCGCGCGACACCGCCGAGCATCCGGCCGTCGGCGCTGCGGTAGAGCTTGCGCTGCGGCGTCTCGTCGGATTCCGGTGCGTACGGCGGACGGGGGGCGGTTGCTACGGGCATGTCATCGATGGTCACACGTGCGCGGCGCCCGGGGCATCAGGGCAGCCCCCCAGTTCTCTCCGGGGGATATCAGGGTTGTCCCAGGGTGGATCCGGATGCCCGCGGCTTCGGCGGACCGTCACCATGTACCCATGACCGAAGTAGACGATTCCCCTCCGCCGCCGGGCGCGGGGGGCGGTGTGGGCGCCGCGGGCGGCCCGCCGCCCGCCGAGCCTCCTCCCCCGCGCCTGCGCCGCGCCAAGCGGGACAAGGTGCTCGCCGGCGTGTGCGGCGGCCTGGGCCGGTACTTCGGCCTCGACCCGGTGATCTTCCGGATCGTGCTCGGCGTCCTCGCGGTGACGGGCGGGGTCGGTCTGATCTTCTACGGATTCGCGTGGCTGCTGCTGCCCCAGGAGGGCGACGAGGACAGCGAGGCGAAGAAGCTGCTCACGGGGCGGGTCGAAGGCGCGACGCTGGCGGCGGTGTTCGCCGCGCTGGTGGGCTGCGCCCTGTTCCTGTCGATGCTGGACAACGGCGGGCTGGCGGCCTTCTCCGTCCTGGCCGTCCTGGCACTGGGCGGCGGGGCCTACTGGTCGCAGCATCACCGCGGCACCCTCGCGCCGCCCCCGCAGGACAAGGCGGCCGGGGCCCCGGCGGGCGCGGAGTTCGTGTGGCCGGAGGCCACGCGCACCGGGCACCGGACGGCACACAGCCCGGCCCCGCCCGAGACCCAGGCGCCGCCCGCGCCCGGCGGCCCGTCATGGTGGCGGGACCCGCTGGTCAAGGACGGCACGACCGGGCCCTCGGGCTCGACCGGGTACTTGTGGGGTCCGGCCGATCCGGCGGGGGACGACCTCGACGATCCGGCGGCGGCCCCCGCCGGGGGCCGGGCGGAGACGGTGCGGCGCGGCGGCATCGGCGGGCGGGTGTTCGTGCTGGCACTGCTGTCCGGGGCGGCCGGCGCCGCCTCGGTCTGGGAGGGCAGCACCCTCAGCCACGCGCTGCAGGTCGGCTTCGCGTGCGCCCTCGCGGTCTTCGGCCTCGGGCTGGCGGTCAGCTCGGTCAAGGGCCGCACCGGCTTCGGCACCGTGCTGCTCGCGGTGGTCACGGCCGGGCTCCTGGCCGGTTCGGCGGTCCTGCCCAAGGAGATCGGCACCGACTGGCGCGATGTGAACTGGCGGCCGGCCTCGGTGGACGCCGTGGCGCCGCGCTACGAGGCGGGGACCGGGCTCGCCACCTTGGACCTGAGCCATCTGGACGTGCCCAAGGGCGCCACCGTGCCCGTCCACGCCTCCATCGAGGCGGGCCGGCTCCGGGTGATCCTGCCGAGGGAGGTCACCGCGCGAACGGAGGCCACCGTGAAGCTGGGCGACATCCAGATGCCCGGCGACGCCCAGGAGGCGATACGCGTGCGGCGCGGCGGCGAGACCCGCCGCGAGACCCTGCCGCCCACCCCGGGCACCGAGGCGGGCGGGACGATCGATCTGCATCTGAACGCGGGTGTGGGACAGGTGGAGGTTTCCCGTGCGGCGTCATGAGTTCCAGCCGGGGCGGCTGATCGCGGGCCTGGTCCTGATGGCCGCCGGTGTCCTCTACCTCCTCGGCGCGGCCGGTCAGGCCGACCCGCCGTGGTTCTTCGTCCTGATGATGACGGCGGGCGGGCTCGCGTTCGCCGCCGTCGTCGGCCTGGTGACCTATGCCGTGCGCCGCGACAGGCGCGACCGGATCACCGAGTCCAGCGAGAGGTAGGGCGCCCCTGCGAGGACCAGCGGGGTCCAGGCCACCAGGTACACCAGATCGTTGCCGTAGTAGTACGGGGTCACCGCCCAGGAGACGGTGAGCCACAGGCTGAGCGAGATCAGCGCCCCGCCGACGGCCGCGATCCGGGTCAGGAGACCCGCCAGGACGCCCAAGCCGACGAGGAGTTCCCCGATCGCCAGGGCGACGGCGAAGCCCACGGGCGCCTTGAGCGCCAGGTCCACCATGGCCGGTACCGCCGAGGTGTCGCGCACCCCGCGCATCAGCTCGCCGATGGAGCCGTCGCCGGTGGCGGAGAGGAACGCGGAGTCTGTCAGCTTGTCCAGGCCGGCGTAGACGAAGGTCACGCCGAGGAAGATCCGCAAGGGCAGGAGCGCGTGGCGGGCCGCGAGTGCGCGCAGGCCCACAGGTGCGTCGGCGCGGGCGCCGGAGAGGACGTCAGTTCGGGTCACGCGACATGTGTACCCAATTCATTCGGCCACGTCGATGGTGCAGCGGTTGGATTCCACTCCGGCGGCGGTGACCACTTGGACCTCGATCCGCCCGGGTTCCACTTCGGCGGGCACCGGCACGGTCAGCACCGCGTCGGATGGGTTGGTGAAGCCGCCCGCCACCGGGACCAGCGGCACGTGCACGTGCACCGCCCCGACCCGGACCACCAGCCGCGCCAGCATCTCCGGTGTCTGCGCGCCCGGCGGCACGAAGCCCACGCCCCGGATCTCGATGTCGTCCCCGGGGCGGATGGCCGCGTCCAGGTCCCCGGGCTCCCGTCTGCGCACCACCGACAGCACCAGCGGGCGGCTGCCCTCGGCGTACTTCGCCGCCAGGTACACGGCCGCCGAAAGGGCCACCAGCAGCGCGAGCGCCCACGGGAGCTGCGGCAGCCGGTCCGGGAAGCGGGCCAGCGACACCGCCGCGAAGCCCAGTACCACCGTGGAGACCAGGACGTACTGGGCGTCCGGGAAGGAGCCCCGGCCCGCGTCGTCCGTCAGCAGGTCGGCCCCGGTCGGGCGGTCCGCCGGCAGCTTCTGCAGCCGCTGCCCCATGATCCGTACGGAGACCACCCGGCGCACCACCACCGCGACCGCCGAGGTCAGCGCGAGCACCGCCAGCAGCGGCAGCGCCCGGTCGAGCGCGAGCCCCGCGTACAGGGCCTGCCGCTCGGGGCCCGGCGAGGAGGCCGCGAGCCGCAGCGCGGGCAGCAGCGTGGCGAACGCGGTGAGCACGAGCCAGGCGCTCGGCACCACCTTCGAGGTGGACAGCCGGTTGTCCTCGCCGACCAGCGGGGCCAGCAGCCCGCCCCGGACGGTCTGCGCCCGGGCCGCCACGGTCAGCAGGGCGGCCAGCGTGAGGGCGGCCAGCAGCCCGGCGGTGCGGGCCGTGGACCAGCCGGTGCCGAGCGCGGTGCCGACCTGGACCAGCAGCAGCACCCCGGCGGCGATCCACACGGCGAGCACGGCCCGCCGCGAGAGCAGGTACAGCCAGGAGTGCCCGGCCTCCCTGCCCCGGTCGGCGACCGTGCGCGCGGACAGGGTCAGTTCGTCGGACACCCACTGCCGGGACGCCCCGGCGGAGCGGGCGACGGCGGCGGGCAGCCCCTGCCCGGCGGCGAACTCGTCGCGCTTCTCCAGGAACGCGGCGACGGCCCGGCGGTGCCCCTCCCGTGTGCAGTCATCGCAGGCACAGGCCGCGGTATGGGTACTTCTGGACATCTCTTGGACAGCCACGAGCGTGCCGCCTCTCTGAACTTCGGTGCAATGCCAGCGAATTGTGCACCACTGCGGCAGTGCTCCGGATTGCGCACGATGTCAGAGCAGGTGATTAACCGTTCATGATGTTGACGCCACCGCTTCCAGCAGGGGCTGGCAGTTCGCCCAGGCCGCCAGATCGGACCCGAACCGCTCGCGCGTGGCGACCGCGCTGTGGTGGCTGATGAGCACCGCCTTGCCCGCCGCCCGGGCGATCAGCTGCACCTGCGCGGCCCGTTCCGCCGCGATGAACCACCAGGCCGCGGCGTCCACGGAGTCCCCGACGGTCAGCAGCCCCTGGTTGCGCAGGACCAGCGCCTTGTAGGGGCCCAGCGCGCCCGCGATCCGCTCGGCGTCCTCGCCGCCCGCGTACTCGTCGAGCAGCGCGTGGTCCTCGTAGAAGGCGCAGGCCTCTTGGGTGACGGGGGCGATCAGCTCGCCGAGGGCGGCGAGCGCCCGGCCGTACGGGGCCTGCGTGCGGACGACGGCCACCACCTGCGGCCGGGCCCGGTGGACGGCGGCGTGCACGGCGAAGGCCAGCTGGTTGACCCGTCGCTCCCCCTGCCGGACCCGCCCCTGCCCGTCGACCAGCAGCAGGTCCTCGGGGCCGAGCGCGGCGAAGGCCCGGCCGAAGGGGTTGACCCAGTAGCAGTCCTCGAACTCCGGGTCCCGGGCGCTGACGTGGCCGCCCACCCCGTCCTCGTAGCCGAGCCGCCCCAGCAGCCGCAACGCCCCGGCGAGCCGCTGCTTGCGGTGCGCGCGCTCCTCCGCGGCGGTGGCGAACACGGGCGGCATCTCGAAGCCCAGCCGCTCGACGGGCACGGGTGCGGGAACGGGCTGCTCGGCCATGGCGCCTCCTTCAAGGTCGCGGCGCAAGGTACCGGCGACCGGGCGAAGAGGCCATACACGCGGCGAGGCCGCCGCTCCCGGGCGGGAGCGGCGGCCTCGTCACGTCTTTCTGGAACCGCTACCGGCGGTCGGGTGGGACTACTCCCACTCGATGGTGCCCGGGGGTTTGCTCGTGCAGTCCAGGACCACGCGGTTGACGTCCGGGACCTCGTTGGTGATGCGGGTGGAGATCCGCGCGAGCACCTCGTACGGCATGCGCGTCCAGTCCGCGGTCATCGCGTCCTCGGAGGAGACGGGGCGCAGCACGATCGGGTGGCCGTAGGTGCGGCCGTCGCCCTGGACGCCGACGCTGCGGACGTCCGCGAGCAGGACGACCGGGCACTGCCAGATCTCGCGGTCCAGGCCGGCCGCGGTCAGCTCGTGGCGGGCGATGGCGTCGGCCTCGCGGAGCAGGTCCAGACGCTCCTTGGTGACCTCGCCGACGATGCGGATGCCGAGGCCGGGGCCCGGGAAGGGCTGGCGCTGGACGATCTCGGCGGGCAGGCCGAGCTCCTGGCCGACCATCCGGACCTCGTCCTTGAACAGCTGGCGCAGCGGCTCGACGAGCTCGAACTCGATGTCGTCGGGGAGCCCGCCCACGTTGTGGTGGGACTTGATGTTCGCGGTGCCGGTGCCGCCGCCGGACTCGACGACGTCCGGGTACAGGGTGCCCTGGACGAGGAAGGCGACCGCCGGGCCGTCCTCCTGGAGGATCTCGAGCTGCGCCTGCTCGAAGACGCGGATGAACTCGCGGCCGATGATCTTGCGCTTGGTCTCCGGGTCGGAGACGCCGGCCAGCGCGTTCAGGAAGCGCTCCTGCGCGTCGACGACCTTCAGCTGGACGCCGGTGGCCGCGACGAAGTCCTTCTCGACCTGCTCGGTCTCGCCCTTGCGCATCAGGCCGTGGTCGACGTAGACGCAGGTCAGCTGCGAGCCGATGGCCTTCTGCACGAGGGCCGCGGCGACCGCCGAGTCCACGCCGCCGGAGAGGCCGCAGATGGCGCGCTTGTCGCCGACCTGCTCGCGGATGGCCGCGATCTGCTCCTCGACGATGTTGCCGGTGGTCCAGGTGGGGGCGAGGCCCGCGCCGCGGTAGAGGAAGTGCTCCAGGATCTGCTGGCCGTGCGTGGAGTGCATCACCTCGGGGTGGTACTGCACGCCGTACAGCTTCTTCTCGTCGTTCTCGAAGGCGGCGACCGGGACGACGTCGGTCGACGCGGTGACGGTGAAGCCCTCGGGCGCGGCGGAGCAGGCGTCTCCGTGGGACATCCACACCGACTGGTTCTCGGGGGTGCCCTCGAAGAGGGTGGAGCCGGCCTTGGAGACGGCCAGCGGGGTGCGGCCGTACTCGCGGGCGCCGGTGTTGTCGACCGTGCCGCCGAGGGTGACCGCCATCAGCTGGAAGCCGTAGCACATGCCGAAGACGGGAACGCCGGCCTCGAAGATCGCGCCGTCGAGCTGGGGGGCGCCCTCGTCGTAGACGGAGGACGGGCCGCCGGAGAGGATGATCGCCTTGGGGTTCTTGGCGAGCATCTCCGCCACGGGCATCGAGCTGGACACGATCTCGGAGTAGACCCGTGCCTCGCGGACGCGGCGGGCGATGAGCTGGGCGTACTGGGCGCCGAAGTCGACGACGAGAACCGTGTCCGGGGCGCTGTCGTGGGCGGCGGAGGGTGCTTCTGGCACGGGGCGGCCTTCCGGCGGAAGAGGTGGCTGTTTTGTCGATTCTAACGGGGCACCTACACCCCTCTTCGTCTCACCATCCGAATGCAGTTGGCCCGGAGGGGGACAGAGGGTAATAATCCGTTCCATGCGCAAGCAGCTGAGCTTCCTCTTTACCTATGGCACCGGCCGGTCCGGTCGCCATGGGTCCTCGTGATGCTCGCTTGAGCCGCTGACTTCCCAGAGCGCCCCGGTCCGACAGGACCGGGGCGCTCTGGCGTTCCGCGGACCTGCCGGGCCACACCCGACAGGAGACCCGCCATGACCGCCATGACCACCGCCGCTGCCACCGCCACTGCCAGCGCCCCCGCCACCGCCCCCGAGCTGCTGATCGCCGACTCCCGCGAGCGGATCGACGCCCTCGACGACCGGATCATCGGCCTGATCCAGGAACGGATGGCCGTCTCGGCCGTCATCCAGGAGGCCCGCATCGGCTCGGGCGGGCGCCGCGTGCACCTGTCCCGGGAGATGGAGGTCCTGGGTCACTGGAGCGACGCCCTCGGCAAGCCCGGCACCTCGCTCGCCATGACCCTGCTGGAGCTGTGCCGGGGCCGGGTGTGAGGCCGTGACGCGTGTTCGTCACCCGTCCGGGCCGTGACCGCCCCCGGGACCCTTCGTTGATGCGGATGTCCGTGCCAGCCAGGCGCGGGACCGCGACACCACGCGTGGCTCCGCCGGAGCGATGAGGTGTGCGCCCCGTGGAGCGCACGCCGTGGGACCTCGCTCCTTCGCGTGACCGGACGGCAGGGGACAGCAGCCCGGTCACCCAATAAAGACGGCCGGCCCAGGGGACGCCCCGGGCCGGCCGTTCTTGTGTCCGCGCCGCCTCGCCCCGGCGCCCCCTCGGTTCCGGTCCCGCGCGCTTCGGCACGTGACGGATGCCACAGACCGGCGGATCGGATTCCGGTACAACCTTCAGGGCCGAACACCTGTCACTTAGGTACCGCGGCGGGTTCGGCGCTCGGAGGGGGAGCGCCGAACCCGCCGCGCTCATTCGGCGGACTGCGCCGCGCGCGGCGGAATCTCCGGTACCGCGAGGAACGGCAGCCGCAGCGCCCCGAAGGCCTCCTTGGGGACGGCCGGCCGGGCCGGCTCCACCGCGGCCAGGCGGGTGTAGGCCTCTCCCTGCTCCGGGCGCGGGTCGCTCTCGCCGTTGTTCGGCCAGTACGACATCGCCCGCTCGGCCTGCGCCGTGATCGTCAGCGACGGGTTGACCCCGAGGTTCGCGGAGACGGCCGAGCCGTCCACCACCGAGATGCCCGGGTGCCCGTAGAGCCGGTGGTACGGGTCGACCACGCCCTCCTCGGGGGAGGCCCCGATCGGGCAGCCGCCGAGGAAGTGGGCCGTCAGCGGGGTCCCCATCAGCTCGCCGATGTTGCTGCCCGGGAAGCCGTTGATCTCCTCCGCCAGCAGGGTCGCCGCCCGCGTGGCCTCGGCGATCTGCACCGGGTTGGGCGCGCCGTGGCCCTGGCGGGCCGTGAGCAGGCCCTTCCCCACCCCGCCCGGCTTGCGGTAGGTGGTCAGGGAGTTGTCGAGGGACTGCATGACCAGGCCGATGATGGTGCGCTCCGACCAGCGGTGGTTGGACAGCGAGCGCAGCAGCTGCACCGGGTGCCGGGCGGTCCGCCCGAACCAGGCCCGGACCCGGTGCTTCGCGTACGGCACCTGGAGGATCGTCATGAACCCCATCGCGTTCGACCCCTTGCCGTAGCGCACCGGCTCGATGTGCGTGTCGGCGTCGGGGTGCACGGAGGAGGTGATGGCCACGCCCCGGGTGAAGTCGGCCCGCCGGTCGCTTCCGTGCCGCTTGCGGTAGCGGCGGTCATCGGTCTGAGCGCCTACGAGGCCTTCGGAGTTGGTCCGGGTCAGATCGCCGAGCCGGTCCGACAGGCGGGGCAGCTCGCCGAGGTCCTTCATCGTGTGCAGCAGGGTCTGGGTGCCGTACGTGCCGGCCGCGACGACCACGTGGCGGGCGCGCAGCACCTTGGCCTTGCCGCGGCGGCGGCCGTCGGTGGGGACCGTGCGGACGCGGTGGCCGCCCTCGGGGTGCTCGGAGAGGCCGGTGACCGTGGTCATGGGGTGGATGACGGCGCCGGCCCGCTCGGCGAGGTGCAGGTAGTTCTCGTTCAGGGTGTTCTTCGCGCCGTGCCGGCAGCCGGTCATGCACTCCCCGCACTCGGTGCAGGCCTTGCGGGCGGGGCCGGCGCCGCCGAAGTACGGGTCGGCGACCTCGTCCCCGGGCCGGACCTTCGGCTGGCCCTCGGCGTCGTCGCCGTCGCCGAAGAAGACCCCGACCGGGGCCATGTGGAAGGAGTCCTCGACGCCCATCCGCGCGGCGGCGGCCTTCAGGTGGACGTCGGAGGGGGTCATCGTCGGGTTCAGGCGCACCCCCAGCATCCGCTTGGCCTGGTCGTAGTACGGGGCGAGCTCGTCCCGCCAGTCCGTGATGGAGGCCCACTGCCGGTCCTCGAAGAAGGCGGCGGGCGGCACGTAGAGGGTGTTGGCGTAGTTGAGCGAGCCGCCGCCCACCCCCGCGCCGGCGAGGACCATCACATTGCCGAGCAGGTGGATGCGCTGGATCCCGTACAGCCCGACGGCCGGGGCCCACAGGTAGTTGCGCAGGTCCCAGCTGTTCTTCGGCAGGGCCTCGCGGGTGAACCGGCGCCCCGCCTCCAGGACGCCGACCCGGTACCCCTTCTCGGTGAGCCGCAGCGCCGAGACCGACCCCCCGAAGCCCGATCCGATGACGATGACGTCGTAGTCGTATGCGTGGTCGTACGACACTGCGGTGCCTCCCAGACGGAACGAGCCGGCGGACCGACGAACCAGCGGACTGGCGGATTAGCGGATTAGCGGAGTCGGAAGGCCTTCATGACCTTGAGGCTGCGGGTCATGAACGCCGCGTACTTCTCGTCGTCCATGCCGAGCGACGGCGCCATCGGCAGCAGCCGCTGCTGGGCGACGGTCTGGGCCTCGGTGTACTTGAGGATGCCCTCGGACCCGTGCCGGCGGCCCAGCCCGGACTCCTTCATGCCGCCCATGGGCGCCTGGGCGCTGCCGTAGGCGGGCGCGTAGCCCTCGTTGATGTTGACGGTGCCGGTGCGCAGGCGGGCCGAGACGGCGTGGCCGCGGCGGGCGTCCTTGGTCCACACGCTGGAGTTCAGGCCGTAGGAGGTCCCGTTGGCCTCCTCGATGACCTCGTCCTCGTCGGTGAAGCGGTAGATGGAGACGACCGGTCCGAAGGTCTCCTCCCCGCACACCGCCATCGCGGCCTCGACCCCGTCGAGGATGGTCGGCTCGTAGAAGAGCGGGCCGATGTCGGGGCGGGTCACGCCGCCGGTGACGAGGGTGGCGCCCTTGGCGACGGCGTCGTCGACGTGCCGCTGCACGGCCTCCAGCTGGCGCTCGCCGGCCAGGGAGCCCATGTCGGCGCCGTAGGCGAGGGAGGAGCCCAGGCGCATGGCCTTGGTGCGGGCGACGAACCGGGAGACGAACTCGTCCGCGATCGAGGCGTGCACGTACAGCCGCTCTATGGAGATGCACAGCTGGCCCGCGGAGGAGAAGCAGGCGCGGACGGCGCCGGCGGCGGCCTTCTCCACGTCGGCGTCGCGCAGCACGAGCATGGCGTTCTTGCCGCCGAGTTCGAGGGAGGCCCCGATCAGGCGGGCGGCCGCGCCCTGGGCGACCTCGCGGCCGGTGCGGGTGGAGCCGGTGAAGGAGACGTAGTCGGCGTGCCGGACCACCTCGGGGCCGACGACCGGGCCCTCGCCGAGGACGATCTGGAAGACCTCGGCCGGCAGACCCGCCTCGATCATCAGGTCGCGGGCCCACAGGGCGGTGAGCGCGGTCTCGGTGTCGGGCTTCATCACGACGGCGTTGCCGGCGACGAAGGCGGGCAGGGCGTCGCCGATGGACAGTTCGAGGGGGTAGTTCCAGGGGGCGATCTGGCCGACGACCCCGCGCGGCTGGCGCAGCTCGGTGACCTTGGTGAGCGTGGGCATGGCGCCCGTGTGCCCCTTGGCCCGCAGGTACGAGGGCGCCTTGCGGCCGTAGTGGCGGGCGGCGATCGAGACGGCCTGGACCTCTTCGTGGGCGTGCAGGCGGGCCTTGCCGGTCTCCAGCTGGATCAGGTCGAGCACCTCGGCCTGCCGGGAGAGGACCAGGTCGTGGAAGCGCAGCAGTACGGCCGCCCGCGCGCGGACGGGCACGGCGGCCCAGGCGGGCTGCGCGGCGCGGGCCGCGGCGAAGGCCTCGGCCACGTCCTGCGGGGTGGCCTCGGGGAGGTCCGCGAGCTTGTCCCCGGTGAAGGGGCTGTGGTTGGCGGTGCGGCCGGAGCCGGACACGCCGCGGGTCAGCCGGGCGACCAGTTCGGGGGTCACCACGTCGGCGGCGCTCCGGGCGCCTGCCGGGGCCGGGGCGACCGGGTTGGTGGGCTGCGGGGCGCTGCGGAGGGGGGCCGGGGCCTGCGTGTCCGTCATGGCCGTGAGCGTATTCCGCCCGGAGAGCTTTGGGTACCCGCCGGTAACCGGATTTTGCCATTTCCGCCAGTGATCGCTGGCAGGATGGCGGGATACGGCTCAGCCGGCCGCCGGCTGCCAGCCGCTGAGCACGGTGTCGAACTGCGACCGGGTCGTCTCCCAATCCGCCGCCGGACCCGACATGTACACCGCGTACTCGGTGCCGTCCCGCTCGTAGTACATCTGCTCGACGGCCCGCCGGGGCCCGGCGATCACCCCCGCCTTCTCCGTCAGGCTGAACTCCCACAGGGCGGCCTTGACCTGCCCCCGGAAGGTGTTCGGCTGCAGCGTCAGGCGCACGTAGTCGGAGCGCTTGGCCACCTGCTTCTCCAGGTCCAGCATGTGCGCGTACGGGTTCTCGAACTCCGGCTTCTTGTTCACCGCGAGCCGCAGGAAGTGCCTGCCGTCGTCCGGCGTGTAGTCGATCTGCGTCCCGTTCACCCGGCGCGTCCAGCCGTTCGGCACGAAGAGGGTGAAGCCCTCCGGATCGACGACCTTGCGCCAGCCGGCCGGCGCGACCGCTTCCTTCTGCCCCTTGGCGTCCCCGGTCCCGGCCGAGGCGTCGGGCGCACCGGTCGTCTTGTCCGAGCCCTTCGCGCCCTCGGCGCTCGCGTCATCGGTGTACTTCAGGACCCCGAACACCCCGCCGCCGCCGATCAGCGCCGCCACCAGGGCGACGACCGCCGCGCGCCTGACGCGGCCGCGGGCGGGATCGGCGGAGGCCGCCGGCCCGGCCGCCAGGGTCCGGCCCGCGTCCGGCCCGCCGGCCGTGCCGTTCCCCTGCCCGTGTCCCGGCCCGTGCCCGTGTCCCGGCCCGTGCCCGTGTCCCGGCCCGTGCCCGTGTCCCGGCTCCGGCTCCGGCTCCGAGGGCAGCGCGGCCGTGTCCGACGGCTCGTTGCGGGCGGAGGACAGATCACCGAAGCCCAGCGCGCGCGTCGGTACGTACGCGTGCGCCGCCTTCGGCTCCCGGCCCTCCATCGCCTCCAGCAGCATCTGCTCGGCCTCGACGGCCGACGGCCGCTGCGCCGGGTCCTTGCGCAGCAGCGCCGTGATCACCGGGGCCAGCGCGCCCGCGTGGGTCGGCGGGGGCGGCTCGTCGTTCACCACGGCCTGGAGGCTGGAGATGGGCGACGTGCGGCGGAACGGCGAACGGGCCTCGACCGCCGTGTAGAGCGTCGCGCCGAGCGACCACAGGTCGGAGGACGGGTCGGGGGGACCGCCCGTGACCCGCTCGGGGGCGAGATAGTCGATGGAGCCCACGAGTTCGCCCGTGCGCGTGATGGAGGAGTCGCCCTCGATCGCGGCGATGCCGAAGTCCGCGAGCATCACGCGCCCGTCCTTGGCGAGCATCACGTTGCCCGGCTTCACGTCCCGGTGCAGTACGCCGACCGCGTGCGCGGCGCGCAGCGCGCCGAGCACGTGCAGCCCGATCCGGGCCGCCTCGCGGGGCTCGATCCGGCCGGCCGTCTTCGCCGCGTCCGCGAGGGAGGGGCCGTCGATGTACTCCATGACGATCCACGGCCGGTCGTCGTGCTCCAGGACGTCGTGGACGGTGACGACCGCCGGATGCTGGATCCGGGCCGCAGCCCGGGCTTCCTTCTGCGTCCGCGCGTGCATGACGTCGCGGTCGGCCTGGGCGACGTACAGGCCGGCCGTCAGCTCCTTGACGGCGACGGTCCTGTGCAGCAGCTCGTCGTGCGCGCGCCACACCTTGCCCATGCCGCCTCTGCCGATGGACTCCACCAGCCGGTACCGGCCCGCGAGCACCGCACCCGCGCCTGTCTGCTGTTCCACGAATCCCCGCCGCCGCTCTGTGCACTTCCGGCCAGACTACGGATTCCGCGGGCACTGCCGGAACCTCCCGGAGGCCGTTGGGCAGCACTGTGACGCAATTGCCGTACTAAGGGTCCGTCAGCCGCCCGTCTTGTAACTGGCCGTTGCCTGCTCGAAAGCCTCGGTGACCTTGCTTTCCTGGTCGAGCGGGCCGGTGACCAGGACGACGTGGTACGAGCCGCCCAGCGCGACCACGAAGTTGCGCGCCACGACCGAGCGCCCGTTGCCGTCGATCCACGTGTACCGGCCGGTGACGCGGAGCTGGTTGCCGACCTTGGTGGACTTGATGTCGCCGACGCTGGACCAGGTGGAGGACCGGTACGGAGCCAGCTCGGGCTCCTTGTCCTTCTGGTAGGTGGCCGGGTCGGGGTTGCCCTCGACCTTGTCCCGGCCGGGCACGACGGTCAGGGCGAACTCCCCCTCCGTGTAGCGCACCTGGCCGGACTCGTTGATCCCGCGCCGGTTCCAGCCGTTCGGGACGTTGATCTCGAAGTGCTCGGCGTCCTGCTGGGTGGTGTACCCGGCCGGGGCGGGGGCCTTGGTCTGGGCGGCGGGCTTGGACTCGGGCGGGCTGACGGCTGGCTCGTATACACATTTCTGAGCCCAGGAGACAGGAACGGGGTGGGCGAGGAGAAGTCGGGCGGCGGCGTGTCTCCCAGGGCGACGGCTGTCCGGGGGCTCTGGAGGTGCGCTGTCCAGACAGCGGCCGCTCCCGAGGGCAGGCGGGCCCGGGACGCTGTCCGGGTTACAGTCACGCGAAGAGCGGCCGGAGCCACTGACATTGGCTCCGGCCGCTCTGCATCGTGGGCGAGGCCCAGTTAGTCGACGTCGCCGTGCGGTTCGAGCAGGGCGAAGTACGTCGTGCGCTGCTGCTCTGTCAGTTCTCCGTCCAGGGAGAGCGCCGACCGCAGGCCGTGGAGGGTGTCCGCCGCCGGCATGTTCCACGTCGTGTGGGCCTGGCGCTGGATCTCGCCGATTGTGCTGTACGCCTCGCCGGGGAAGCACCGGATGTACCAGTCGAGCATCTTGGCCACCGACGGCGTCAGGTTGAGGTGCCACCACTCCGGGGGCGCCTCGCTGTCCTTGTCTCCTTCGGTGTCGGCGAACATCTCGACGGTCTCCGCGAAGTCGTGCAGTACCGCGGCCCGCACGGTGCGTCCGAGGTGCTCGGTGGGGACGATCTGATCAAGGCCGGCGCCCACCGACCAGGCGAGCTCGCTTGCGATCTGGGCGACGGACTCCTTGTTGCGGTGCCGCAGCACCCACCGCTTGCGCATGTCGGGCCGGTCGAACAGGGCGTGCTGGAAGTCGGCGGTGAACCGGTCACGGACCTCGGCCGCGCCGGGCGAGAGGGCGTCGCGGTCGCCGGCGGACATCGCGGCCCCGACCCCCTCGTAGGACCGCTGGCGGGACTCCACCCAGTCGTCGGCCACCGCGCGGGCCCACTGGTCGCGGCCGCCTACGATCGCCTGCGGACGCGGGACCTCGCTGTTGCCGCGCGAGATGTAGGCCCGCAGCGTCGAGGCGGTGATGCCGCCCAGCTCGGCCATCTCCGGGGCGCCAATCAGCTGCGCTCCGGTCAGTTCGGGGCTGGAGATGTCGACCACGCACTGGTCCAGCGGCAGGGCGCCGCCCTGCTCCTGGCGGCGGGCGGCCCACAGGGCGAGGTGGTCGAGCCAGTTGTCCGGGCGCGTGGCGTCCGGCTCGAAGGTGGCCACCTTGCCGACGTACGCCCGCGTCGGGTTGGCGCGGCCGTCGAGCATGTCGGTCGCGGTGACGGTGACGGCCATGCGGGCCTTGCGCTGCTCGTAGTCCTGCGCGACCGGGTCCCAGACCTGGCCGGGCCGGTACCACGTGGTGCCGTTCCACCAGTAGCCGCCGGCGCGGAACAGCAGCGGCTCGCCGTCCCACTGGGTGTGCAGGCCGGAGGTGTCACCGTCGTGGAGCAGGAGCACGGTCCGGCCGTGTTCGGGGTGGTAGCGCACCGCCCAGCCGAGCGTGTGGTCGAGCGGGTCGGTGGTGAAGGCACGCCAGCCACCGTCGGAGCGGTTCTTGTCGAAGCGGCCCCACATGCCCTCGCCCTTGTTGCGGCCGACGGCCTCGATGGCCTCCGGTCCGTCGTCGAGCGGGATGTGGGAGTCGTCGATGAAGGGCAGGCCCGGCACCGGGTGGTCGGTGCGCAGTCCGTTGGCGAGCGGAAGAACGTGACTCAAGGCTGACTCCTCGTTTCACTGCGAGTGCTGCACGCTTCGTGCATCACTGAACCTGTATCCCTTATACATGCTCGGAAACGCTATTCGTGCAGCCGTTTCCGGCCAAGTTCACCGACAGGCCTCGGCAGGTCGCGTACGAGCTCCTGCGTCAGGCACTCGGGCGCAGCAGCAAGGTCGCGGTCGCCAAGTTCGCGATGCGGGACCGCGAGCGACTCGGCCTCCTTCGAGTCCTGGACAAGGTGATCGTGTTGCACGGCCTGCGGTGGCCAGACGAGATCGGGTCCGCCTCCCAGGTCGACGTCCCAGACGCAGCGGTGTCCGAGGCGGAGGTCGATGCTGCGGTCGCGCTCGCCGAAACGTTGACGGGTGTGGACGTGAGCGAGCTGCGGGACGAGTACCAAGCGGCACTGGAAAAGGTGATCGCGACCAAAGCCGCTGGCTCCCGCCCCGAGGTAGTGGAAGCCCCCCAGCCGGCCTCCGCACAGGTCGTCGACCTCATGGCCATGCTGGAACGTTCCGTCAGCGAGGTGAAGGCCGTGGGCGCCGGTGGCTCGGGCGCCACCGTCCACGACCTTCCCGCGAAGAAGCCCGCGGCCAAGTCGAAGGGCCCAGTCAAGAAGGCTTCGGCCCGAAAGCCCCGTAGCGCCTGAGGATGCGTACGGAGCGAGCGCCGCCCCAGTCGGACTGGCAGGGCAGCACCCAACACGATCGCGCCGCCCTGCCAGTTCGACTGGAAGGGCGGCGCGATGTGAGGCTGGCCGCCTGATTGCCCCGTGATCAGGCCATTCGATCTAGCTGCTGATCCATATCAGGATCCGCTCAGCGAAGTCCTCGCCGAGGACGCGGCAGGCCCCACCGATCAGACCCAGTACGACGGTGCCGAGCAGTGCGCTCAAGGCTCGATGCCTGGAAAAGAAGGCACGGAGGGCCGACCATGACGACTTCCATCGCCATTCTCGGCTCGACGGCAGGGCAAGCCGCCCCGTAGTCTCGGGGTTGGAACTGATGGTTCTCTCCAAACTGTGAGAAGTGCTGGCGTGCTTCTTGACTGCAGTGCAGACCCATCGGACTGCTGTGCGGCCTCCCGTTGGCGCGGGGGGCCGCAGTTTTTTGCCTCCTTACGCGAGACCGATCTTGGACTGCTGCGCGCCGAGAGCCCGTTGGCGCGGTGCCGCTACGGGAACGTGTCAACTCCGTTCTACCTAGCGGCTGCTCTCTTCGCTTCGACGAACCTTACTGACGACTCTCAGTGGGCGGTATCTATAGAAGGATGTCGCGAGACATCGCTGACAGTACGGAGTGAGGGGATTGGCATATGCCAGCGCGTCCGCGGATTCCGAACCCCCAAGACGGCCCTCTTCAGGCGTTCGCGTATGACCTTCGCGAGCTCGGTGTGGGGAAGGTGTCGATCGGCTGGATCGCGGGGCACGAGGAGACGGTTGCCTCCAGAGCCGCTCTCTACGCAGCACTTGCAGGCACCCGGCTGCCGACCGAGTCGACGCTTGCCACCCTGCTCCGTTGGTGGGCTGGCGATCCTTCAGAGGAATCGGGGGCGCATAACCGCTACGCCGATCCTGGCTGGGGGTGGCTGTACCGGCTCCCAGCGGAGCACGACGGGCATCGACTGGCAAAGGAGTGGCGGGTGAGGCATTACCGCGTGGCCAGCGAGGTCTGGGTGAAGAGGAGCCGGACGTCCAAGGCGACCCCCGTGGTCATTAGTCTCCCCGCTGAGCAGCGAAGCTTCATTGCTCAGCTGAAGCACTTGATCGAGATGACTGGGCTGGAAGACGAGATGTGGCTTCTCTTCGGACCAAGGTCTCGGGCTGTGGCGAGGTACCTGTCGGGCCAGACGATTCCTAAGGATGCGTTCTGCTACGACCTGGCCTTCCGCCTCGCTGACTTTCTTCCCGAAGAAATGGACGCCCAGCGAGTCGGTGACCGCCTGATGTGGGCAGCCGGCGACGCGAGGGTAGCGCGGGCGAGGGAGCGCCGCGTTGCCCGCCTGGTCCGCGCTTCCGGGCCGAGGGCGGCACCTGCCGCAGCATCATCTCCTGCCGTTTCATAGGTGGTCCCTCATGCAACATCCATCCCGGCGGGCAGTGATCAGGGAGAACTCTGTTTCATGTGTCGTTTCTTTTGTCTTGCGTTCTGAAACACACACATGAAACGATGGGGTCATGAGCATCGACCCTCACAAGCTGGTGGAAGCGCACGACTGCCCGATGTCCAGCTGCGGAGCTCCGGCGGGTTCGCCCTGCCGCACCACGGTCGGAAAGGTGGCCGTGCAGTACCACACGGCCCGCTTCCGGCTCGTGCCGAGCCTCAAGGCTCAGCTGAACATCCCGACGCCCGCCGTGCGCAAGCCGGGGGCGAAGTGGCAGGAGCTCCCGCGCCCCGCCGCTGCGGCCGCGAGCGATGCGAACGGGCACGTCCGCATCGCGTACGCCCGCGCCTCGACCGCCCGCCAGTCGCTGGACACCCAGCTCGACGCGTTCGCCGATGCCGGGATCACCCGGGTGTTCTCCGAGAAGATCAGCACGCGCGTGAAGGACCGCCCGGAGCTGGAGAAGGCCATCGCCCTCGCGTGCGAGCTGCGTGCCGTCGGCGTCCGCGTCACCCTCGTCATCCACGAGCACAAGCGGCTCGGCCGCGGGCACGACCTGGTGACCCTGGCCGTGCGGCTGCGAGAGCACGACGTGGAGCTGGAGTTCCTGACCGGTGAGCTGCAGGGCTCCCACGACCCACACGGCCCGGTGTTCGCGGTACTGGCCGCCCTGTCCGGTATGGAGCGCGAATACATCCGGGAGAAGACGCTGGACGGCCAGGAGTCTGCCCGCCGGCGTGGCAAGACGATCGGCGGCGCACGGGTGTCCGACCCCACGATGCTCGCCATGGCCCTGCACCTGCGAGACACCGAGACGCTGAGCCTGCGCGAAATGGCCCCCCGGCTCGTCATCACCACGGGCAAGAAGAAGGGGCAGCACCCCAGCCCGGCCACCGTCCTGCGAATGCTCCGGGACCACGACGAGCAGGTGGCCGCCAGCGCTGAGCCGGAGGCGCAACCGTGAGGCGCCTCGTACTCCTGCTCTCGGAGGCGGTCTCTCCCGGGTACCGCTGCGTATAGCAGGACCGCGACGCCCGTCGAAGGGTTCAGATGCGCTTGTAGCTCCGGTTGGAGACGACGTCGCCGACCGCGAAGACGGCGATCAGGCCGTTGTCGATGAAGGTGCGCGTGATGCGGGTGCTGAGGGTGTCGAGCTTCTGCACCTGGACGAGCTTGTCGCCGTCACGGGTGATGGTGGTGTTCGCCTTCCGGCCGTCGTCGGTCTCCTCGACGAACTCCTCGCCAATCTTGAAGGCGAGGTCGATGGTCTTGAAGGTGGTGACGGTCTTCATGCGGTAGTTGTCGCCGTCCTCGGTGATGGTCACGGTGGGCTTTGAGGAGGCAGCGAGCTTGCGGGTAGCCATGCCCACCCCGGTGGCCTTGAGGTAGTCCTCATAGTTGTCGCTGCTGGTCATCTCGTAGGTACCGGCGATGCCCATGAGGGCCTCCTGGGAGTCGAAGCGCCCTTGGGCGCACATCAGTTGCCGGCCGGGTACTCCCGGAACGGTGTGGCCATGCTCGCACCGGGAGTTCGACAGCGGGCAAGATCACCGGTACTCGCCCACTGGCTGGCGCTCATCGCCAAGTCGCTACTGGCCGGTCACCCGCAGATTGGGAAAGGGCCCCCACCACGGAGGTCGCGGCGCGGCGACGGAGGAGGAGTTGGCCTTCTCGCACCGCTCAGCTTCCCGGAGCGGGGCACACCGCCCGCAGGTCAGAACCCGGCAGACGCCGGGCGGCGTGTTTGCGGACAAACGGTTGAGGCCGGCCCGGTAGCGGCCGGTGTAGCAGTCGTTGTCGGGACGTGACTGAGGCAGAACGGCGAGTGCCTGCCGCATGGTCGTCTTGACTCGGGCGAGCCCGTCAGGAGCCGTTGGGTCACCGATCAGCTGTGCTGCCTCTTCCAGGAGCGCGCGTCCTCGCACGTACCCCGGCAACTCGTTCAGCGGCACGACGACGCCGCGCTGGCGGTCGGCTTCCACCTCGGCTGCCTTCCACGCCTGGAAGGCAGCCTCCTCGTAGATCCGCATGGTGCTGTCTGGCCTCCGAGTCGGCGAGGACGTCGTCCAAGTAGCAGCTGTACGGGTCCTTCGATACACCGGGCAGACCAACGACCGCGGGGGCCCTGGCCGGTCAGGTCACTCGGACGGCCGCATCTCTGCCCAAGAGAGGGCGGTGGGGGCGGCAGAGAGTCGGAGATAGTGGGGACCGTGACTGAACGCCTTGATCTCGACCCGTCCGACGGCCCGTGGCTCTACACCCTGGTCCAGCGGATCCATGCCGCCCGTGGGGCCGGCGACGAGGATGAGGCAGCGCGGCTCCTGGCGTACGGGCGAGCGGAGGGCGGCGAAACGCTGACTCGGCTCACCGACCAGATGCTCGACGCCGTTGAGCAGCGGGACACGGCGCACCGCCGCGGCAAGACAATGGAACCGCTCTCCGTCAGCGCCGCCCCGGACGGCGCCCTCATCTGTGACTTCTGCGCGGGGGTCGGTCCCGTCGTCTACTACGAGGTCACCGAGTTCGGCCTCGGCGGCGCGGGCGGTACCTGGCTCTCCGGTGACCGCTTCTACGCCTGTCCGCAGTGCCGCGCGCTCGTCGACGCCGACGACTGGAAGGGGCTGCGTGAGTGGATCGGTCCCAAGCAGCTCACTCAGGCCACCCGGATGATCCTCATGGGCTTCCGCCAGCACCGTCAGGGCGAGGCGGTCGAGTTCGAGCCCGGCACCAATCCCGAAGCCGGCCGGTAGCGCCTCCCCCCTCAGCTCCGGCCTGGCGCGGCACGATGACGGGCCCTCATTAGACCTGTTGGGGGCAACAGGTCTTACAAGGGCCCGTCTGTGGTTTCGTGACCTGGGCTGCTGGTGGACTATCGGGCTTCGGGTACGGCGACGGGGTTGTCGCCGAGGTAGCCCAGGCGCTCGTCGACGGCCGCCTCGGCCTCCCGCTGGCGGCTTACGTGGGCCTTGTCGGCGGGCCATCCCTTGGCCGTCTTGCACTGCTGGCCGTCGGCAGCCCCGCACTTCTCGCACGGCAGCCGGAGCACCTCGACGGCCACCGCGGCGTCCCGCTCGCGACGGCGCCGGGCGGCGGCCGCCTTGCTCTCCCAGCCGATGCCGATCCCGGTCATCGCCTCCGGGTACGTGGTCGTCTCCCGGCCGCCGGCGGAGGCGAGCCTGCCGTCCTGCGCGAGCCGGACCAGCTGCCACACGGTCGGGATGATCGCGGGGCCGCCGTAGTCCTGGCGGTCCGTCCCGCGCGCTGCCACTCCCCACGGGTCACCACCGGGGAAGGCGAGCGCGAGCGGTACGTCACCGGCGACGATCCGGGAGAGGAAGCCCATCCGCTCCCCGGTCTCCCGCACGGTCGAGGCACTGGAGCGCAGGGACTCGATGACGTCCGCGAGCTCCACCGGGGTGTCCGGAACCTCAGCGGCCCGGGCCAGCTGCCGGAGCCTGAGGTCGATCGCCGACAGCTCCGTGGCCAGCTCGTCCAGGGTGATCTGCTTGCCCGCCATCAGGTCGGCGGTGTCCGTCTCGGCGGCGGACTCGTGGTTGTCGGTACGCATGGTCAGCTCCATGTGGTCGGAGGCGGGTCGAGCAGGGTGACGTCGCGGCCGTTGAGGGCGCCCCAGAGACGGGCGGCGACGACGTGCGACATGGCGAGGTTGGCGCTGCTGCCGTCGGCCAAGACGACCTCAACGACCATGGCCTTGCTGCCGTCGGTGAGGTCGGTCGCCGCCCAGGCCCGCAGGACGTCGGCGACGTGGATGAGGGGATCGGTACTGCTGCTCATGGAGTTCGGCTTTCTGCTCGGACAGGGCGTCGTGGGCAGGGACCGGTGGGTGCTGGTGGCCTTCGCCGGCCCCCAGACCCCCGCTCCCCCGGCACTCCCCGGCGCGAAGCGGCATCGTCGTGGCGGAGGTCCGTACGCGCCGGGGAGCACCGGGGCCTGTACGCCCCGGCTGAGGGCGGGTTTCAGATTTGGGCCCTCGACCGAGGCACGTTCAGACGTCCGGGTCGGTGCAGCCGGTGTCCAGCTGCAGGTAGGTCCGGCCGCCGTCGTACGGGCGGCCGGTGGTGCACCGGAAGCTGGTCTCCAGGACGTCCAGCACGGCGCGGGTGGTGGCCTCGTCGGCCATGATCCGGATGTCCGCAATCCCGGGCAGGTGAAGGCGCTCGGGCCGTTGGCGGCGGGCGCGCCCGGGCATCAGTGGAACTCCACGCGTGCGACGACGGCCAGGAGCTCGCCCGCGTCGCCCGCGTCCTTCAAGGCGCCGGGATCCTCGGGCTTCTGCACGGGGCCGGCGACCAGGACGTGCTGGGCGCGGTCGAGGAGGTCCCACCAGTTCGCCGGCAGGCTGACGGTCTCGGCGGCTCGCCACAGCTCGTGGTCGTTCTCGCCGTCCGGGCCGACGTGGACGAGGCCGCGCAGGGACCGGTCGGAGATCCGGGCGCGCACCCGCCAGTTCGGGTCCATGTCCGGCATCCCGTGCAGGCCCCAGTGCTCCCAGTCGGTGCGGGCCTCCAGGTCCTCGATCCCGGCGTCCTCGGTCTCCGGGTACAGCACGAGCATCGGCATCGGCTGCCCGTCCGGCGTGTTCGTCTTCACCAGTGTCACGCCGTAGTTCGGGGACAGGTGGTAGAGGTCGATGCCGTCGGGGGCAGTGAGCTCGTCCAGGGTGATGACCTGCACCCCGGCGTTGCGGAAGGCGTCCATGGGGTCGGCCGGCCGCTGGCGCGGCGGCGCGTCGCGGACCACCTTGATCATGTCGGCGATCTCGTCCGGGTTGGCCCCGCCCGCCGCCCAGTGGTCGAGGGTGTCCTCCAGGAGGTCGGAGGCGGACGCGTCGTCCATCGCCTCCACGGCGGCCAGCGCTTCGGCGGCCGCGGCCGGGTCCGTCTTCCCGGCCCGGGCGAGCGGCGCCCACGCCTGGGTGGTGGCGGAGGCGACGAACCCCGGGGAGGGCAGCGTGCCGTAGACCGCCGCGGCGAGCGCGACGAGGGTCGGCCGCTGCTCGGTGCGGAGCTTCCGGGCCAGCGTCCGCTGACAGGGCAGGCAGCGGCCCCGGCAGGCGGCGACGAGACGGGCGGCGAGTTCGGTGTCGAGTTCCCGCCCGGCGTGGTGCGGGAGGCCTTCGAGGATCGCCATGTCCGGCAGCGGCTCGTGCTGATGGAGGGTGTTGGCGGCCGCCGACGCGTGGGCGGCTCCGCTACGGCGCGATCGGTTCTTCGCGCGCTGCTTCTTGCCGTGCGACTTGACCACGGGAGTTCTCCTCGATGGCGTGCAGCGGTTACCCATGACCCGATGCACGCGCGAGATGGACTCGACTGCGGGCACACGGAAGTTGTTCGTGACGAACGTGGTGGTGCTCTCCGCACTGATGCTCTGGAACCCGTGAGGGTTCTGGCACCTCCGCCTCAGATAGCTCCCAGTCATGGGCTGAGGCTTGGCTTGGGCCCGTGCGAGGGGCCGTGCACAGCACGATATCGGCCCCGGCCGACGCCGAGGCCAGAACGCACGAAGGGCCGCTCGGACGAGGGACAGCGAGACGGAGCCGCAAAGGGGAGGGGTCGGGTGCCGGCGACAAGGCGTGGCCGATGATTGCGCGATGAACGACGAGAACGACGAGACGAGCACGAAGGATCAGGCCACGCCCGCAGGGGAGGACACCAGCGGACGCCTGACGATCGGAGAGCTCGTCGGGCTGTCAGGCGTCCGCCTTCCTGCCCTGGACAGCCTGATGGACCAAGTGAGGGCGGCCCTGAGGGAGGCCGTTCCCCTTGAGAACCGCATGGCGGGCATCTTGAAGGAGCTGCCGCCCTGGTCCGGCCTGGGTGAATCCCTCGACCGGATGGCCCGGGAGATGGAAAGGGCGCTCCCCAGCAACTGGTCGGGACTGGCCGGCCGCTATGAGGAGATGGTCCCCGTCATGAGAGACGAGGGCATACCCCTGGCGTGGGTCCCGCCCGCCCCGGTCGTCCGGGAACTCCTCGACGCTCCGGACGCACCGGCACGGCGGACTGTTCTGGAGAAGCACCAGGCGACGGTGTGGGCCGCGTGCCGGGATGCCCTGGACGAGGTCGAACGCCCTGAGCTCACCGAGCAGGCGACGTTGCTGCGTGACTGCGTGGACATGGCCGAGGCCGGACACACCAGCGGCGCGCAGGCCCTGGCTGCAGCGGTGTGGGACACGACCGTCCGCGGGTTCGTGCGGGCCACGCCCTCGTTGCAGACCAGCAGGGGCCGCTTCGCATACAGGGAGCTGCTTGAGGGGCTGCCGAAGGCAGAAGAACAGGAGATGGTCCGCAAGATCAGGGTGGCCTCTCTCTTCGCTCCGTTCGAGAGGGCCTGCCAGCGTTTCGACGAGAACACTCCGGTCCCGGCCTCGTTCAGCCGTCACGCCACCACCCACGCCACCGGGCGGACGCAGTACACCCCGCTCAACACGATCGTCGCGGTGATGTTGGCGGTCAGTCTCCTGCGAGGGCTGGAGGCCGATCCCTTCGAGGTCTCCATCCACGCCTAGGACACCGATTCGCCGGCCCCGAGGACGGGAACGGGCGCCGGGCCGTCGTGCAGGGCCAGGGTGGCGGCCAGGCGCTCGGCGAGCGAGGCCATGTCCGAGGCGGAGGAACGGGTGGGGACTCCGACGGCGTGCTGGGCCTGGTACTCGTCAAGCTGCTGCTCGAAGGACTTGGAGTTGGGGCCGTAGTGCTCCGGGTACGTCCGGGCGAGCCACCAGGCCAGCGCCCGCCACTGGGCGCGCACGTAGCGGGTGTACCGCTGGGTGACCTCCTGCCCGAGCTCGGGGTCGAAATACGTTCGTACCTGTTCCTCGACCACGATCCGGCCCATGCCCGCGTCCATGATTCCCTTCACCGCCTGCAAAGCCATCCGGGCCCGGGCCTGGGTCGCCCGCATGTACAGGTCCACGTACGGGTCGTCGGCGGGCACGGCAGGCTCCCCCTCCTCCCGGGCCTCAGCGGCGTCACGGCCGCGGGACATCCAGCGGGAGAGGGTGCCCCGGGCGATCCCAACGGCGGACGCCGCGTCGCCGATGGAGACGCCGACGCCCAACACCCGGGCGATGGTGTCGATCCGGTCGGGGGTCAGCATGCTTGGCCGGCCGCTGCGGCGAGGGGTGCGTCGTGTGCTGATGGCTGCGGACGGGCGGTGAGGGATACGTCGGGGGCTCATGACGGCGGACCGTACGGATCGTGGGCGCTACCGTCGCGGGCTCTTTCGTGGATTAGGTGACACTCCTTCGCGTGCGCGCGCGAGGCCCAACCGGAGACCCCGGGGTGTTCACGCTGGTCAACCCGCCAAGAGGTCAGTCCTGTTGGGCCTAATAGGGTCAACCCCGTTAGGGGTAGGGCGCTGGCCTGCGGGTTTCCCGGATCGGGTGGAGCGTGGTGTGGTTCGCGTGCGGGCCGCGCGGAGGCGGTACGGTCTGGCGGTGAGGAGTCCACGGGGAGAGGCCCGGATGAGGAGAGAGCCATGGTCCAGGTAACGCTGGAGCCGTTGAAGATCCCGGATCGGCTGCGCATGCCGACCGTGTTCGAGCGGAAGTGGACGGAGCCGGCCAACAAGCTGCAGCCGCGCATCCTGCTCCCGGCCTCCTTCACCGCGCCGTCCATGATTGCCCCGGGCGAGCACCGTGTCTTCATCGTCTTCAACCGCAAGGGCGGCGCCGGGAAGACCACGACCACGCTCGAGCTCGCGTGCGCCTGGGCGGCGATGGGCTACACCGTGCGCATCATCGACGCCGACCCGCAGGACGCCGGCCTGACCGGCTGGCTGCAGCCGGTCTACCCCGAAGGCCTGTCCGCATCGAACCGGCTGACGCTCAAGCACGTCATGTACGGCGAGGCCGGCCTGGACGACGCGACCTACTACACCCGCTACAAGAACATCTACATCGTCCCCAGCTACGAGGACTGCGCGGTCGTCGAGTACGACCCGGCCGTCAGCGGCGAGCGCGTCCTGCGCCGGGCGATCAAGCGCAGTGAGGCGCCGGTGGACATCACCATCGTCGACTGCCCGCCCAAGGTCGGGAAGCTGTCCACCTTCACCCTGGCCATCGGCGGCGAGGTCCTGGTGCCCAACCAGGTGAGCGGCCTGGACGCGATGTCGAACGACTCGCTGCGCCGGACGATCGCCGACGCGCAGGAAGAGTACGACGTCCAGGTTCGGGCGGCCGTACTCACCGCGTGGGGCAAGACGAAGATCGCCCAGCACGTCGGCAACGAGATGGCAGAGCACTACCCGGGCGCGCTGGTGTGCCCGATTCGGCGGTCGGTGGACGCGACCACCGCCCCCGACGAGAAGATGTCGATCCGCGAGTACAACAGGCGGGCCACCACCACGCGTGACTTCGACCAGCTCGGTCACATGCTGGTGGCGCCGCGGGGAGCCACAGCATGAGCAACGGAATGCCCTTCGGACAGGGAACCCTCCTCGGCAAGGAGCTGGGCGGCCAGGCGCCGGCCAGCCCGGGCACGAAGGAGAAGATTCCGGCCTACGTCAGCCCGGACACCATGAACCGGCTGCGTAACGCCGTGGTCGCACTCCAGCGGATCGACGACGAGGACGCCGACGTCCCGGTGTCGCTGTCCGCGTACGTGGAGGCCGCCGTCCTCGCGCAGCTGCGCCGTGACGAGCGCGAGTACAACAACGGGGCGCCGTTCCCGCAGCGCCGCAACAAAAACCTCAAGAGCGGCCCGCCACTCACGAAGTAGTCGGCCGCAGACGACGAGGGCCCCACCGCTTCCGGTGGGGCCCTCGCATGCGTTGGTGCCAGGCAGGCGCCGCAGCACCTCGTACGCTTTAGGCCTGTTAGGCCTAACAGGTCTTCGACGGGAAAATCAGGGCGCCGGCGTCTGTCCGGTTGCGGGCGGGGACACGGGGTTGCTGATCTGCTGCGGCTCGACCTTCTCGGCCCCAGCCCAGAGCCGCTCGGAGCTTTCTCGATATGCCTTCGCGATCTCCGGTTCAGGGGTGATGACGGAGGTCTGGTGCCGGCCGACGCCGTTGAGGGAACTTCCGATGAGCTGGACACCTCCGCCTTCGGCCACGATGCGCCGGTCGTGGAGGTCGGAACCAGCGGTGGCGCGCACCTCGACATCTTCACCGCGGGGCAGGGTGCCCAGTGCGACAGCGATCATCGGGCGTTCCTTGGCGCTGGCCTTCTTGGAGATCAGGATGCGCCGGATCGATGTGCACTCCAGGACCCAGGCGAGCTGCTCCGCCTTGAAGTAGGGGTCCACCAGCAGGCCGGCGCCTGCGGCGGCCAGACGCCGCGTGAGCACGGTGTAGACCAGCGGGTCGGTCGGGCTGAGTACGACGTCCTCTACCGCCGAGGTGGCGTTTTCCTGAGCTTGCCCAGCCTGCCTGATGGCGCGCCCCAGGACGGTGAGCTCCACACCGGCACCGTCTGTCTGGCGGATCCAGCCCACCTTTCGCAGGTACTCCGCGACGGGCTCCGGATGCCTCAGCCGCGATTCCAGACCGACGAGGTCGGCAAAGAGCGGCATGCCGTAGACAGCGTCGCGGGGAGGCGCCTGGGCTGCGAACAGGTCGAGGGCCTGGAGGGAGATGGGCACGCCTTGGCCGGACATGGTGTCGACGTACCAGAGCGCCCGCAGGACATGAGCCGGAATGTGTTCCACAGACCCGAGGGTGTCAGGTCTCCCATCTGTCGGGCACCCAGATTTCGCCGAGGCCTTGCCCGGTTCCGTCGATCCCCATCGGTGTCCCGAGCCGTCTCCGGACGTGCACGTCAGGGTCGGTTGGGTCTGTTAGGTCTAATGGGTCTAATTATTCGTTTGGTCGGTGGGCCTGCCCGGACGTGACTACCGTGCGGGACGTGACGACGAAGCCCGACCTCTTGGACGAGGTGCCCGAGCTCCAGGAAGCCGTGAACGCCGTGTGCGAGGAGGCCCCTTCCGACGCCCGCCGTCGGCAGATCCGGGCCCACGCCCGCGAACTGGTCCGCGCCCTCCAGCACCCCAGCCACCCGCGCAGCGTCGGCGACGACCTGGCCGACATCTTCGACCTGGAGTCACTCAGGGCGTACGAGAAGCTTGCCCTCGAAGGTGAGCTCCGCGACCGCGGGGCGAAGAGGCCGACGTCCGAGGCGACGGCGATGGTGCGCTCGGGGGTGATGGCCCTGCTCCAGCGCGAGCTCGGCCTCGAGGTCCACTACCTGCGCCAGCTCAAGGAGCTCCCCCGCAAGGAGCCGGTCGACGTGGCCCGTCGTGAGCAGCTGCGCGAGAGCCTGGTGACCCTGTCCGACTACGTCGGCCGCCGTACCCACTGGAGCGTCGAGGGCGGCCTGATGGAGCACGGCTACCCCCGCTGGGTGCGGATGCTCGCCATGGCCTCGGTCGTCCTGGACACCGGCGCCCGCGTCGGCGAGCTCTGCGCGCTACGCCTGGAGGACCTCTCCCCAGCCCTGGGTGAGGTCCGCATCCGGCGCCACCCCCAGAACGCCCGCCCCGACAGCCCCGTCTCAGCCGAGGTCTACCCGCTGCGCCGGGCCACCCGGGCCGCACTGCAGCGCTACCTCCTGGTGCGCCGCATGCTGATGAACGACGTCACCGGCGGCGCCGACTGGCTGTGGGTGTCGGTAAGAGGCAACCACGGAGGCGTCGTCGCCGAGGGAGTCGAGCCCGAGTACCGACCCGCCGGCACCACCCTGCAGGCGCGCGGCACCGGCCGCGCCTACAGCGCCACGGTGACCCGGGTGAACATCGACCTCGGCGGAACGCCGGGCTGGTCGCCGCTGCCGGTACGGATGGAACAGCTGCGCCGCGGCGTCGCCCTCCCCGAGCTTCACTTGGTCCCGCCCGCCCCCGATGCCGAGCGGGCGGCCGAGCTGATGGACCGGCTCCAGCGGGCCGGCCGCAGCCTCGCCGCCCTGCCCGACGCCCGGGCCGCCGCGACCACCGGCCGCAAGGCCCGCGACGAAGCCCGCCACGTCCTGCGTGAGGCCTGGCGGCTCGGCATCGACCACGAGGTCCAACTCGCCGCGCTCAGCGCCGGCGGCCTGCTCGCCGTGGACCTCTCCCGCGCCGGATGGGAGCCGGAGCTCCTGCGCTCCCTGGACCGGGCACTGCATTTCACACCGCTTTAGGCCTATTGGACCCAACGCCCCCGACCGTCGTCGCAGGTCGGGGGCATTTCTGTCCCTCAACCCGTCCAAGCCAACTAATAGCTGGCCAACTTCGTGTTGACATAGCCAACTTGGAGTTGGCATCCTCAAGGGGTCAGGACACCGCAGTTCGCCCGCGCAGCCTGACCGCGACGCCCTGACGACCTACCCGAGGAGACGAAGTGAGCGACGAGAAGACGTCCAAGGAAATCGCGACGATCACCCGCGTCGAAACCGTCGCCGAACGCACCGGGGCCGTCGGCATCGGCGAGCTGGCCGACCTCGCGCCGGCCGCAGCCGCCGCGCTGAACCTGCTCGCCGACGCCATCAAGCGCGGCACGGCGGACCAGGACGCGGTCGTCGAGGCCCTCAAGGCCGCCAAGGTCGACGAGGCCTTCGCTGCCGTCCTCACCGCGGCCGCCCACGCCGTGATGGATGCCGCCGAGGACCCGTACGACTTCGACGACCGTCTGGTCGCCGACAACCTCAGCGGCGCCGCCTCCGACGTCCGCCGCGCCTTCCACTGGCTGTAGTCCCACCCGGGCAGCGGCCGAAGCTCCAGGCCGCCAGTCATCAGACCCGTTAGACCCAACGCCCCTAACTTGGAGGACCGCATGGCCCGCATCGAGATCACCTCGTTCGGCTACCTGCACGGCGCCGCACCCGAGGCCCGCGTCACGATCGATCTCCGCCACCACTTCCGCGATCCGCACGTGCGCCCCGAGCTGCGGTACCTGACCGCCCACGACGAGGCCGTGCGCGAGGCGGTCCTGGCCACCAACGGCATCGAGGAGATGCTCCAGGCGACCACCGCCATGGTCGAGGCGTTCGCCGCCGGGCCCCGGCAGGACGAGCCGGTGACCGTCGCGTTCGGCTGTGCGGGCGGCCGGCACCGTGCCGCTACGGCGGCCGCCACCCTCGCCCAGCGCTGCGAGGCCCGGGGCATGGACGTGCGCCTGGTCCACCGCGACCTCGACAAGGACGTTGTCGAGCGCTGACCACTCGCGCCCTCGACCAGCCCCGCCCGAGACCCGCCGACGTTCCGCACACCCAGATCAGAAAGGAAGGAAGTGATCGCCGGCACCGCGTCCGCCATGCCCCTGGGGGAGACAGAGCACCTGCAGATCCTGGCGGCGTGCTTACCCCAGTGGACGGCGGGCGCGGTTTCGCAGGACCGCCCCGTGCTCGTGATCGTCGCGGGGCAGCCCGGCAGCGGCAAGACCACGATCGCCGAACTGCTGCACGCCGCGCTGTCCGCCCGCGGAGGCGCCGTCCGGATCAGCAGCGACCTCTACAAGGCGGCACACCGGAAATACGCCCGGCTGCGGGAGCGGGACATACGGACGGCCGGGGCGGGGGTGCGTGCGGACACCAGGCTCTGGCAGGCCGAGGTCGAGGAGTACGCGCGCTCGGCCCGGCTGGACGTGGTCCTGGAGCTGGCGCTGGCCGACCCGGCCGAGATCCGCGCGGTGTCCGCCCTCTACCGGGCGGCCGGCTACCGGATCGAACTGGTCGTCCTGGCCGTCGCGGAAGCGGTCAGCCAGCTGGCCGTCCTGAAGAGGTTCTTCACCCCTGACGCCGACGGTGGCGGCCGCTACATCGCCTGGGACAACCAGGACGGCTGCGCAACCGGCTTACCGAAGACCGTCGCGCTGGTCGAGGCGGAGCGCCTGGTGGACCGGGTGATGGTGGTCCGCCGCGGGCTCGAGCCGCTCTACGACAACGAACTGGTCGGAAGCCGGTGGCTCCGCCCGGAGGCCGCCGACAGCGTGCTGGAGGCCGAGCGGCTCCGCCCCTGGGACGGCCCGGGGACCCGGATCTTCCGCCGCGAGCTGGTGCGCGCGGAAGTCCTCGTCCACGACGAGCGGCTCCCGGAGGACCGGAGACTGGCCGTGTCGAGGGACGCCGAGCGGGCCGCCGCGGCGGCCGAGCCGCTCCGCCGCGTCGCCCAGCCTCTTCCCGGCCCGCCCGGCACCGGCTACCACCGGCTGAGCACCGACGAGCACACCTGGATCTTCGACGAACTGATCGCCTCCACTTTCCTGCGCAAGACCGTCTTCCGCCCGGATCCGCTGGTGGTCTACCTCGTCGCCGAACCCGGCGCGCGCTCCCTGGAGGCCGAGTGGATGCTGCGCCGGGCCATGCGGCCGGGAACGGTCGTGCTGGACCCCAGAATGCTCAGCGGCTCCCACCCGGACTACTGCCAGCTGGTCCTCGACCAGCCCCGGATTGCATCGGAGGCGGTCCGCCCCGACGCCGAGGCGTGGCAGAACGAGGCCGAGACGTACATACGCGAGCGGCGCGGCGACCTGATCATCAAATCGGCCTTCGCGGACGTGGCCCAGTTCGCCGCGAGCGCGGCCCGGTTCGCCCGGGCCGGGTACCGGATCGAGATCGCCGCCATCGCGGCCCGGGCCACCGACAGCCGCCAGCGCACCCTCATCAGATACGTCCGGGCCATGGAGCTCGACGTGCACATCGAGTTCCCCACACCCGCCGCCCACGCGCAGGCCTGCGCAGTCGCCGCCGACATCGTGGCGGCCGCGGCCGCCGACCCGGCCGTCTCGGCGGTCCGGGTGATCGACGGCGACCACCGCACGCTGGGCCACGGACACTGGGCCTCCTGGGCCTTGGCCGCCGCCCGCCGGCGCCCCTACACCTCGCCGGAAGCTGCCGTCTTCCACGCCGCGCAGCGGGCACTGCACCGGCGGCTCCCCCATCTCAGGGACGAGCTGGACGGCCTGGCCGCCCAGGCACAGCCCCTGATGCCTCCCGCGTGGCGGGTCCGCCAGGTGGAGAGCCGGCCCAGGCCCGCGTACCTGCCGGTGCCCGCGGCCTTGCGGCTCAGCTCTCCTGCTGCAGTTCTCTGAGGCGGGCGGCGTACTCCACCGTGAGCCGCGCGGTCTCCGCCGCGTCCGCAGTGGACAGCCGGCCTGCGTCGTCCGCCGCGCGGTCCCGGGCCGTACGCCAGCCGGCGACCGTGTCCGCCGTGTCCCGGCCGGGGAAGCGGCGGGCGGCGACGAGGCGGGCGTTGTACTCCTCGATCGCCCGACTCACCAGTTCGTGGGCCTGCTCGCTGTCCATGCCGGGCCGGTGAAACGGCGCCTGGTCAGGGTCTTCGGGAGGGAGCGGGACGGTCATGGTGGTGCACCTCAAGGCCGTGCGGACGTACATGGTCGGCCATTGTCGGTGACGCACCGCCACCGCGTCCTACCTGGGCCTAGGTTGGTCCTACAGGCGATCACCGGGGGGATGCGATGGCGGGCAACGGGCGGGATCTGCGGGCGCTGTTCAGTTCGAACGACCGCAGGGTGGAGGCCGCGGAGGCCTTCACGAACCGGCAGGGGCAGTGGGGGATCGTCCTGAACGCGATCACTGAGCATCTGGCCCACATCGCGGCCGCGTCCTTCTCCGTCGAGGACTTGGAGGCGCCGCGGACCAACGTGTTGGCGTTCCACGGAGTCGGCGGCATCGGCAAGAGCACCCTCTCGCGGGCCCTGGAAGCGGCCCTCGCCGGAGCCGGCGGACGCCCGGCCCGCTGGGGCGCACCCGCCTGGCCGCGAAGGCCAGGACCGCGAGGAGGAGCACGTCCTGAACCCCCTCGCCGCCGAGTCCCTGTCCGCCGTGCTCCTCCTCGCGGTCCTGGCCTTCGCCGTACTGCGCCCCCGCGGGCTGCCGGAGGCCGCGGCCGCCGTGCCCGCGGCCGGGCTGCTCGTCGCCCTGGGCGTCGTACCGGCCGCCGACGCGTGGGCGCAGCTGCGCGAACTGCTGCCGGTGGTCGGGTTCCTCGCGGTGATCCTGGCGTTGGCGCGGCTCTGCGCGGACGAGGGGCTGTTCCGGGCCGCGGGGGCGATGGTGGCCCGGCGCGCGGCGGGACGCGGGCCGGTGGCGCTGCTCGGCGGGGTGTTCGCCGTGGCCTCGCTGGTCACGGCCACGCTGAGCCTGGACGCCACGGTGGTCCTGCTGACCCCGGTGGTGCTGGCGACGGCCGCCCGGCTGGGGGCCCGGCCCCGGCCGCACGTGTACGCCACCGCGCACCTCGCGAACTCGGCCTCGCTGCTCCTGCCGGTCTCCAACCTCACCAATCTGCTGGCGTTCGCCGCGAGCGGGCTGTCCTTCACCCGGTTCGCGGGGCTGATGGCCCTGCCGTGGCTGGTCGCGATCGGGGTGGAGTACGCGGTCTTCCGCCGCTACTTCCGGGCGGACCTGGCCGCGGCGCCCGAGCACGTGCCGGAGGCCGGGGAGCCGGCGCCGCTGCCCCGGTTCGCCGCGGGCGTGCTCGCGCTGACCCTGGCCGGCTTCGCGCTCGCCTCCTTCGCGGGAGCGAGCCCGGCCTGGGCCGCGCTCGCGGGCACGCTCGTCCTGGCCGTACGGGCACTGCGGCGTCGGGAGACCACGCCCGTCCGGATCCTGACCTCGGCGGCTCCGGCCTTCTGCCTGTTCGTGCTGGCGCTGGGGGTGGTGGTCCGGGCGGTCGTGGACCACGGGCTCGGGGCCGGTCTGGAGCGGGTGATGCCGGCCGGGGACTCGCTGCCGGCGCTGCTCGCGGTGGCTGCCGTGGCCGCCGTGCTCGCCAACCTGATCAACAACCTGCCCGCGGTGCTCGCGCTGCTCCCCGTGGCCGCGGCGGGCGGCGCGGGGCCGGTGCTGGCGGTGCTGATCGGCGTGAACATCGGGCCGAACCTGACGTACGCCGGGTCCCTGGCCACGCTGCTGTGGCGGCGGATCCTGCACGCGGACGGGTACGGGGGCGTCACGCTCGGGGACTTCACCCGGCTCGGCCTGCTGACCACGGTCCCGGCCCTCGGCGCGGCGGTGACGGCCCTGTGGGCGGCCCTGCGTCTCATCGGCGCGTGACCTCGCGGGGGCGGGGCGCGGATAGGATCGGGACATCATGACTGCAACCCTCGTCGCCAAGAAGCTCACCGCCGCGCACGGCGAGCGCACGCTCTTCGCCGATCTCGACCTCGTCGTCGCACCCGGCGACGTCATCGGCCTCGTCGGCGTCAACGGCGCCGGGAAGTCCACCCTGCTGCGGATGCTCGTCGGGCTGGACGCCCCCGAGACCGGTGAGGTGCGGCTCTCCCCGCCCGGCGCCGCCGTGGGGCACCTCCCCCAGGAGCCCGAGCGGCGCCCCGGCGAGTCGATCCGCGAGTTCCTGGCCCGGCGTACCGGCGTGGCCGCGGCGCAGGCGGAGCTCGACGCGGCGACGCAGGGCCTCGTGGACGGCACCCCGGGCGCCGACGACGCGTACGCGGACACCCTCGACCGGTGGCTGAACCTCGGCGGCGCCGACCTCGACGAGCGGGCCCAGGAAGTCGCCGACGACCTCGGACTCTCCGTCGGCCTCGACCTGCCGATGACCGCGCTGTCCGGCGGGCAGGCCGCCCGCGCAGGCCTCGCCTCGCTGCTGCTGTCCCGCTACGACGTCTTCCTGCTGGACGAGCCCACCAACGACCTCGACCTCGACGGTCTGGAGCGCCTGGAGCAGTTCGTGAAGGGGCTGCGCGCCGGCACGGTCGTCATCAGCCACGACCGCGAGTTCCTCACGCGCACGGTCACCAAGGTCCTCGAACTGGACCTGGCCCAGCAGCAGATCAACCTCTACGGCGGCGGCTACGACGCGTACCTGGAGGAGCGCGAGCGGGCCCGCAACCACGCCCGCGAGGACTTCGAGGAGTACGCGGGCAAGAAGTCGGCCCTTGAGGGGCGGGCCCAGATGCAGCGCAACTGGATGGACAAGGGCGTGCGCAACGCCCGCCGCAAGTCGACCGACAACGACAAGATCGGCAAGAACCTGCGCGGCGAGTCGAGCGAGAAGCAGGCCGCCAAGGCCCGCCAGACGCAGCGCGCGATCGAGCGCCTCGACGTCGTGGACGAACCGCGCAAGGAGTGGGAGCTGCGCATGGAGATCGCGAGCGCCCCGCGCTCCGGCTCCGTGGTCGCCACCCTGCGCGAAGCGGCCGTCCAGCGCGGGGACTTCGGTTTCGGCCCGGCCAGCCTGCAGATCGACTGGGCGGACCGGGTCGCGATCACCGGTGCCAACGGGGCCGGAAAGTCGACCCTGTTGGCGGTGCTCCTCGGCCGCCTCGCCCCGGACTCCGGCGCCGCCACCCTCGGCTCGGGCGTGCTGGTCGGCGAAGTCGACCAGGCCCGCGGGCTGTTCCTCGGCGAGGAGCCGCTCATCGACGCCTTCTGCGCGGCCGTGCCCGACACCGAGCCGGCCGAAGTGCGTACCCTGCTGGCCAAGTTCGGCCTAAAGGCGGCGCACGTGACCCGTCCGGCGGCCACCCTCTCCCCGGGCGAGCGCACCCGGGCGGCGCTGGCGCTGCTCCAGGGCCGCGGCGTGAACCTGCTGGTGCTGGACGAGCCGACGAACCACCTGGACCTTCCGGCCATCGAGCAGTTGGAGTCCGCCCTGGAGGCCTACGAGGGCACCCTGCTGCTCGTCACGCACGACCGCCGGATGCTCGACGCGGTCCAGGTGACCCGCCGGCTGCGGGTCGAGGACGGCAAGGTCACCGAGCTCTGACGCCGGACGGGGCGGGCGGGACGGCTCCGGCCGCCCGCCCGCCGACCGCGGGTCCGCGGCCCCCAAGCTCCCGATCATGGACGAACGGGGGGCCGTGACGGCCTGGCACGAGCCCCCGGCTGGACCACGGACATCCCCAGGTACGGCTGGCGGCCGCGCGGGCCGTGCTGCTGGCCGCCCCCGGCGGGGCGCAGGGCACGGGCCGGCGTATCGCCGGGGCGTTCGCGGAGATCGGTACCGGCGCCCTGCCGCAAACGCCTTGGTGGCCCTACGGCTACACGCCGATGGAGCGGTACCAGGAACAGCTCGCGGCCCATCCGCGGGAGGCGCGGGCCCTGGTCGACGGTCTGGTCCGGCATCCGGACCCGAGCCTGCGGGCGGAGGCCGTGCGGGCGGCCGGGAAGCAGCTGCACCACTGGCGGAGCCCGTCGCCGCACCTGTGGGAGACGGTCGCCGCCGGGCTGGAGGACGAGGTCGAGGTCTCCGACGCCGCGCTCAAGGTGCTCGCCAGGAGCGGCGGGGCGGCGGCCCCGTTCGCGGACCGGATCGTCCGCGCCGTCGCACGCACCGGCTCCTCGGACTGGACGCGCTCCCACGCCGCGGTGCGGGCGCTGGTCCGTATCGAGGACCCGCGGGCTTCCCGCCACTACCTCGAGCACTTCGACCATTCCCTCCTCGAAGTCCTGCCGCTGCCCGCGCACTGGGCGGCGGACCTGTTCCCGGCCTTCCGCGAGCGGCTCGCCGAAGGCCCCGAGGCGCGGGGCGCCGACAAGCTCCTGCCGCTCCTCGCCGAGTGGGGCCCGGCCGCGGCCCCGGCGGCGCCCGAACTGGCCGGCCTGCTGGACACCGGGCACGCCCGGCCCGCGGCCGAGGCCCTCGGGCGGATCGGACCGGCCGCGTCGGCCGCCGCCGACGCGCTCGCCGCGCTCGCCCGGGGCGATACGAGCCCGTGGCGCTTCGGCCCGGGCACCGAACGCTCGCCGAAGCCGTGGCAGGGGGCGCAGACCGCCGCCTGGGCGCACTGGCGGATCACCGGCGACCCGGCCCCGGCCGTGGCGGCCCTGCTTCCGGAGCTGCGGCCACTGGACGGGCACGCCCTCTCCCCGCTGGTCCTGCGGGCCGTGCGGGCCCTGGGCGCGGTCGGCCCGCCCGCCGCGGCCGCCCTGCCCGTGCTCCGCGCGGTTCTCGCCTCGGGGCGCCGCTCCTGCGCGGACATCCTCTGGGACGAGGAGCTGTGCCGGGCCGCGCGGGAGGCACTGGAGGAGATCGAAGGCCCCCGAGCCGCCCGCCGACCGCCGCCCGCCGCCCGGTCACAGCACTAGCCGACGTCAGCCGGGGGCCGGCGCTTGCGGGCCATCTTGCGGGCCACGAAGGTGCGCGGGAGGTGGCGGGCGGCCAGGGCGTACGCCTGGTAGCGGCGGCCGGTGATGCTCACCGGGCGGCGCCGGGCCAGGTCCTTCAGGGCCCGGGCCACCACGTCGCGCGGTTCCAGCCACACCGCGTCGCGCAGGGCGCTGACGTCCATCCCGGCGCGCTCCTGGAACTCGGTGCGGGTGAATCCGGGCACCACCGCCAGCACGCGGACCCCGTACGGCTCCATGTCCACGCGCAGCGACTCGCTGAAGGCCGTGACCCAGGCCTTCGCGGCGCCGTACGTGCCGGTCGGCAGCAGTCCGGCCACCGAGGAAACGTTGAGCACGGCGCCGCGGCGGCGCTCGCGCAGGCCCGGCAGTACCGCGTGCGTGAGCCGGAGCGGGACCTTGACCAGCAGGTCGAGCATCCGTTCCTCGTCCTCGACCGGGCTGTACGGGAAGGGCGCCGGGAGCCCGAAGCCCGCGTTGTTGACCAGGATGTCGACGGGCCGGGCCGGGTCCGCGAGCCGGTCGGCGACGGCCTCCAGGCTGTCGGCATCGAGCAGGTCGGCGGGCAGCACCTCGCAGACGGAGCCGAATTCCCGGGCCAGTTCCTCGGCCACGTCCTCCAGGCGGGACTTGTCGCGGGCGACGAGGACGAGGTCGCAGCCCTTGGCCGCGAAGCCGCGGGCGAAGGCCGCGCCGAGTCCGGCGCTGGCCCCTGTGATCAGTACGGTGGTCAAGAGTCGTTCACTTCCTGGCGGTTGCTGGGGTGAAAGCGGTGGCGGCGGACGAGGTGTAGGCCCGGGCGACGTCCACGAGGAACCGCGCCTCGCCCTCCAGGTCTCCGCTCTCGGCCGAGGTCTGGATGGCCGCGGGGAGCTCCAGCGCGTCGCCCTCGCCCCGCTGTTGCGGGATCCCGGCCAACTTCGCCCGCCGCGCCTCCTTCAGTACGCAGGCCAGCGCGGCGGCGGTGCGCCCCGCTTCGGGGACGCCGCTCCCCGCGACGTGGCCGCGGGCGAGCTCCGGCACGCCCGGGGCGACGTACTCACCCAGGATCAAGATGGCGTCGCGGGTCTCGATGACCTTGCGGTAGACGAGCAGGTTGCGCGGGACCGGCGGCCACAGCAGTTCCAGCAGCCGGGCGGCACGCGGCTTGTTGAGGGCGACGTGCGGGACGGCGTGGACCAGGTCGCGCCACAGCGGCCACAGCCGCCAGGCGGTGGCGATGTCGGCGGCCGTGCCGCGGAAGGTGAACAGCGTCGGGACGAGGATCGCGGCGGCGCGCACCAGTCCGTGTGCGTTCATCAGCAGCGGGTTGGCGGGCATCGCCCAGGTGGCACCGAAGAGCGCTTTGAGCAGGTAGACGAGCCAGAACACCCCGGCGAGCGCGGTGCCGAGGCCGAACAGCCGCAGTCCGACGGCGAGGCCGCGGCTCTCGGTGCGCCGGCTGTAGCGCCAGCAGACGGACACGCAGACGGTGTTGGCGAGCAGGTGCGCGGAGATCAGCACCAGCCAGTAGGAGAGGGAGGGCACCGGGTCGCCCGCCGGCGGGATGGTGTGCGTGCCGTGGGCCGGCGCGGCCGCGTCCAGCGCGACGAGTGCGGCCAGCCAGAGCACCGTGCCGGCGCCGGAGGCGATCTGGAGCCTGCGGCCCCGGGTGGCGGAGGCCACGAAGTAGAGCACGGCGCCCGCCGACAGGACGCCGATGAGGTTGCGGACCAGCCCGATGGTGTGCGCGTAACCCGGGTCGCGGGCCATGGCGTACGCGACGACGTCGGGCAGGTTCAGGGTCATCGCGGCGGCGGCGGTGGCGACCGCGAGCCACAGGCCCCGCTGGTGCGGGGCGCGCAAGGCGCCGGGGGCGCGGAGCAGGACGGCCGCCCAGAGGCAGACGACGCTGGGGACGGCGAGCGCGTCGCCCAGGGCCAGGAGGTCAGAAGCCATGGCGGCCCGGCCCCCGTCCGCGCCGCTCGTAGCCCATCGCGGACTCCAGCCGGGCGAGCGTGTCCCGGTCGCCGGCGCCGTGGGCGTGGTGCGGGCCGGGTGCCGTCGTGCGGGTGCGGATCATGCTGGCGAGCATCTCCGCCTCCTGCTCCTGACGGGTGGTGTAGTTGGTGCGCCCCAGCACCGTGGGCACCTGCCCGCCGTCCTCGCCGCCCCCGGAGGGGTCTGCCGTCTCCCGGGCGCCATCGGCGCCCCCGGCGTCCAGCGAATGGTGCCCGAAGAGGATGTGGCCGATCTCGTGGAGCACGATGTGCTCCCGGTGCAGCGGGGTGGTCTGGGCCTCGTAGAAGACGTAGTCGATGCTGGCGGTGCCGACCCACAGCCCGCACACCCCGGATTCCGCCGCTTCCCTGGGCAGCGGGTGCAGCCGGATGGGGCGGCCCCGCTGCTCGGCTATCCGCTCGCACAGCACGTCGAGGGAGAACGGGTGCGTCAGTTCAAGACGACCGAGAATCGCCTCGCACCGTTTGCGCAGACTGGGTTGAGGGTGGCGCATGTGTTCCCTCTTCGGACCCTTTCTCGGGCAACGTCGATAGGCGTGCGTGGGCAGGGGCATGACGTCCTTTGCCTTCAAGTGCCTTCAAGGCGAACTCGGAAGTGCGGCCCTGAGCGGGAAACACGGACGCCCGTTCGCCGAAAGACGAACGGGCGTTCCACCATGCCTACAGATCTTGTAAGGGAGTTGGCAAGGTATGTCCCCATGTAGGGAACCTATTCGGCCAATCCGTCACACGCTGCCACGAACCGTCAGCGCTTGCGCCCGCCCCGCTCCTCGGGGTTGGTGAGACCGGCGCGGCGCAGGGCGTCGGCCATCGCGCTGTTGGCGGGGGCCGCGCCGCCCTGGCCGCCCTGGCCGCCCTGTCGCTGGCCACCGCCCTGGCCGCCCTGTCGCTGACCCCGGCCGCCGTCGCGGGAACCGCCCTGGCCGCCTTGACCTCCCTGGCCGCCCTGGCCGCCCGCCGCGCCGCGCTGCTGCGGCGGCCGGCCGCCGCGCCGCTCGCCCCGCTCGGTGCGCTCCTCGCGCTGCTTCGGCGCGCCGCCCCCGCCGCGCTCGCCCCGTTCGCCGCGCTCCGACTCGTCCTCCAGCCGCAGCGTCAGCGAGATCCGCTTGCGCGGGATGTCCACGTCCATGACCTTCACCCGGACGATGTCACCGGGCTTGACCACGTCCCTGGGGTCCTTGACGAAGGTCTTCGACAGGGCCGAGACGTGGGCCAGGCCGTCCTGGTGGACGCCGATGTCGATGAAGGCGCCGAAGGCGGCCACATTGGTGACCACGCCCTCCAGGATCATCCCGGGCGCCAGGTCGCCGATCTTCTCGACGCCCTCCTTGAAGGTCGCCGTCTTGAAGGCCGGACGCGGGTCGCGGCCCGGCTTCTCCAGCTCGCGCAGGATGTCCGTGACCGTCGGCAGGCCGAAGGAGTCGGTGACGAACTGCTCCGGGCGCAGCGAGCGCAGCACGCCGGTGTTGCCGATCAGCGCCGCGACCTCGCTGCCCGCCGTCTTGCCCATGGAGCGGACCACGGGATACGCCTCGGGGTGCACGCTGGAGGAGTCCAGCGGGTCGTCCCCGTCGCGGATCCGCAGGAAGCCCGCGCACTGCTCGTACGCCTTCGGGCCGAGCCGGGCCACGTCCTTGAGCCCCTTGCGGTTGCGGAAGGGGCCGTTGGCGTCGCGGTGCGCGACGATGTTCTCGGCGAGACCGCCGCTGATGCCCGAAACGCGCGAAAGCAGCGGTGCGGAGGCGGTGTTGACGTCGACCCCGACGCCGTTCACGCAGTCCTCGACGACCGCGTCGAGCGAGCGCGAGAGCTTCATCTCGGACAGGTCGTGCTGGTACTGGCCCACCCCGATGGACTTGGGGTCGATCTTGACGAGCTCGGCGAGCGGGTCCTGCAGGCGCCGCGCGATGGAGACCGCGCCGCGCAGCGACACGTCCATGTCCGGCAGTTCCTGCGAGGCGAAGGCGGACGCCGAGTACACGGAGGCGCCGGCCTCCGAGACCATCACCTTGGTGAGCTTCAGCTCGGGGTGGCGGGTGATGAGGTCCGCGGCGAGCTTGTCGGTCTCGCGGGAGGCGGTGCCGTTGCCGATGGCGACGAGCTCGACCGCGTGCTCCTCGGCGAGGCGGGCCAGCTTGGCGAGGGAATCGTCCCACTTGTTGGCGGGCACGTGCGGGTAGACCACCTCGGTGGCCACCACCTTGCCGGTGGCGTCCACGACGGCGACCTTCACACCGGTGCGGAAGCCCGGGTCCAGGCCGAGCGTCGCACGGGTGCCGGCCGGGGCGGCGAGCAGCAGGTCGCGCAGGTTGGACGCGAAGACCCGTACCGCCTCGTCCTCGGCCGCGGCGCGCAGCCGCGTACGGAGGTCGATGCCGAGGTGGACCTGGATCTTCGTGCGCCAGGCCCAGCGGACGGTGTCGGCGAGCCACTTGTCGCCGGGGCGGCCGCGCTCGTTGATGCCGAAGCGGCGGGCGACCATGCCCTCGTACGTGGAGGGCCCCGGGACCTCGCTCGGCTCCTCCGGTTCCAGGGTGAGGTCGAGCACGTCCTCCTTCTCGCCGCGGAGCAGGGCGAGCACGCGGTGGGAGGGGAGCGCGGTGAACGGCTCGGTGAAGTCGAAGTAGTCGGAGAACTTGGCGCCCGCCTCCTCCTTGCCCTCGCGGACCTTCGCGGCGAGCCGGCCGCGGCCCCACATGCGCTCGCGCAGTTCGCCGATGAGGTCGGCGTCCTCGCCGAACTTCTCGGTGAGGATGGCGCGGGCGCCCTCCAGGGCGGCGGCCGGGTCGGCGACGCCCTTGTCGGCGTCCACGAACGCCGCGGCCCGGGCCGCCGGTTCCGCCGAGGGGTCGGCCAGCAGGGCTTCGGCGAGCGGTGCCAGGCCGGCCTCGCGGGCGATCTGGGCCTTGGTGCGGCGCTTGGTCTTGAAGGGGAGGTAGATGTCCTCCAGCCGGGCCTTGGTGTCGGCCGCGTTGATGCGGGCCTCCAGTTCGGCGTCGAGCTTGCCCTGCTCGCGCACGGAGGAGAGGACCGCCGCGCGCCGGTCCTCCAGCTCGCGCAGGTAGCGCAGCCGTTCCTCGAGGGTGCGCAGCTGGGCGTCGTCGAGCATCTCGGTCGCTTCCTTGCGGTAGCGAGCGATGAACGGCACGGTCGAGCCGCCGTCGAGCAGCTCGACGGCGGACTTGACCTGCCGCTCCCGTACGCCGAGCTCCTCGGCGATCCTGCCTTCGATGGACATCGTCACTGTGCGGTCCCGCCTGCCTTCGTACGTGTACGTGGTGCTGCTGCGTGCTGCGTCGGAAGGCTGCCAATTGTGGCAGGTGGCGGCGCCGGACGTCGGGAGCCTTGTCCGTCCGGGGTCTCAGGCCTTGCCGAGGAGGTCCCCGGGGAAGGCTCCGCCGACGTAGGCCTGGATCGCGAAGCCGCCGCCGATCTCCGCGAGCCGGGCGAGTCCGGCCGCGCCGAGGTGCTCGTACGGAGCCTCGTCCAGGCGGTCGGTCTCCGTCTCCAGCGCCTCGCGCAGCTCCGTTCCGGCGGGGGTGAGCGCGCCCTCGGCGTCGAGGACGCCGCGCTCGCGCAGCCGGCCGGTGGCCGCGTCCAGGTCCGACTGGTCCCAGCCTCGGATGATCTTGAGGTACTTCGGGGTCATGCCGTGGCCGGTGGCCGTGTGGCTGACCAGGGCCTCGACGGGGTCCAGGCCGACGGTGAGCAGGGCGACGAGGTGGCCGTCGCCGCGGTGCTCGCGCAGGAGGGTGGTGGCGTGCCAGAGCTTGAGGTGCGGCTCCTCGGGTACGGGGAGGTCCGCGTGGGCGGAGTAAAGGGTGCGGGCGTGCCGGGTGCAGCCCTCGGTCGCGCGCATCGCGAGCTCGGCGGCCTCGGCGATCTCGGGGGACCCGATGGTCTCGGCGCCGAGCAGCCGGCGCAGCGTGGCGTCGGCGGCCCGCAGCCGGGCCGCGAGGACCTGCTCGGGGGTGGCGGTGTCCCAGACTGCGGGCAGGTGCCGGGCGACCAGGTCGTGGCGGTAGTTGTAGAAGGTGGAGGTCACCGTGCCGGCGCCGACCGCGCCCATGGCGGCGGACCGGGAGGAGAGGTTGACGGCGTGGGGATCGGTGATCCCCAGGGTGGCGAACTCCTTGCCGAGGTCGGGCGAGAAGTAGACGGTGGCGTGCAGCGGGTTGATCGCTCCGTGCCAACAACGGCGGGCGGCGTGCGCGGGAATGGTCATGCCGGGCAGGCTACCGACTGCTTGGTATGCACAGAAGAGCGGATCCGGTAGTGGGGAGGCGCCTTCCGGCCGCGCCCCGTTGCGCGCGCGGTGCGCATACGCCCTGTGACGGCCGAATGGCGATCGTGTGACAGCAGGGGCCATGGACATGACGTGGGGCGGCAGGGGTGAATACGGTCGAACGGAAGCCACTCCCCTACCCATTGGAGTCAAAGGTGCACCGCAAAGTCATCGCCCCGAGCGTGCTCGCCGCTTCCCTCCTGCTGGTGATCCCGGCGTCGGCGGCGAGTTCGGGTCCGGGCGCCCCGGGTATCGGCGATCCCTATTACCCGGCCAGCGGCAACGGGGGCTACGAGGTCTCCCACTACGACCTGCGTCTGCAGTACCAGCCCAAGACGGACCTGCTGGAGGGCACCGCCACCCTGCTGACCACCGCCAAGCAGGACCTGTCCCGCTTCAACCTCGACTTCGGCCTTGAGGTCAGCGAGATCCGGGTCAACGGCGTCAAGGCGAAGTTCGCCAAGTCCGGGACCCAGGAGCTCGAGGTCACCCCGGCCTCCCCGCTCCAGCGGGGCAAGCAGTCCTCCGTGGTCGTCAAGTACGCGGGCAAGCCCTCGGAGTTCAAGGTCGACGGCTGGTCGGCCTGGCAGCGCACCCCGGACGGCGGCATCGCCGCGCAGGAGCCCGACTCGGCGGTCTGGTGGTTCCCGAGCAACGACCACCCGCTCGACAAGGCCACCTTCGACGTCTCCGTCAACGTGCCGGACGGCACCCAGGCCATCAGCAACGGCGTCCTGCAGTCGCAGAGTTCGCGCCTGGGCTGGACCCGGTACAACTGGCGTTCGAACAAGCCGCAGGCCACGTACCTCGCCACCCTGGCGATCGGCAAGTTCGACATCACCACCGACAAGACGTCGAGCGGCCTGCCGATCCTGAACGCCTACAGCCGGGACCTCGGCGACAACGCGGGCGCGGCGCGGGCCAGCGTGGAGCGGACCGGCGAGGTCGCGGAGTGGCTGGAGGGGGTCTTCGGCCCGTACCCCTTCAACGCGCTGGGCGGCTACGTGCCGAACGTGCCCAGTGGTTTCGCCCTGGAGACGCAGACCCGGCCCTTCTACAGCCCCCGGCAGTTCGCCAACGGTTCGAACGTCTCGGTGGTCGTGCACGAGCTGGCGCACCAGTGGTACGGCGACAGCGTGTCCGTCGAGGGCTGGAAGGACATCTGGATCAACGAGGGCTTCGCCCGCTACAGCCAGTGGCTGTGGTCGGAGAAGGAGGGCGAGGGCACCGCGCAGGAGCTCGCCGACTGGGCGTACGGGCTGCGTACGGCGGAGGACCCGTTCTGGCAGGTCAAGCCGGGTGACCCGGGTCCGGAGAACCAGTTCCACGGGGCCGTCTACGACCGCGGCGCGATCGCCGTCCAGGCGCTGCGCAACCAGATCGGCGACGAGAAGTTCTTCCAAATCCTCAAGGGCTGGCCGACCGAGCGCGCCTACGGCAACGCCAAGGTCGGCGACTTCGTCCGCTACGCCGAGAAGGTCTCGGGCAAGCCGCTCGCGCAGCTCTTCGAGACCTGGCTCTACACCCCGGGCAAGCCGGACGCCGCGGCGCTGAACCCGACCGCGGCCCCGAAGCCGTCGATGCCGACGACCAAGGCCCCGGGCGCACGCACCCAGGAGGCCCCGGCCGCCAAGCCCGCGGCCGAGCCGAAGTCCTGGAAGAAGATCGCGGCGACGGACACGGTCCACGAGGGCCACTGACCTGCGGCCACTGACCTGCGGCCGCGCCGGTACCCCTCAGGGGGTGCCGGCGCGTCGGCGCGCGCGGGCGGCGCGGGCGATCGGGAGGTAGCGCAGGCGCTCCGGCAGCAGCGGTACGAGCACGCGGACGGCCGCGCTGAACAGCCGCAGCCGGCGCTCCTGGGACCGGGTCCAATTCAGGCCGATGGCCGCGCGGGCGTCGGGCGGCATGTAGCCGACGGTGACGAAGGCCCGGAAGTGCAGGAACGCCGCCCGGAGCACGGGCCAGGCCAGGCGCAGCAGGATCCGGACGGCCCTCGGGCCGACCTCGGGGCGGGGCAGCGGCGCATCGGTGTCGAGGAGCTCGCGGGCGACCTTGGTGGACTCGATCTCCTCGGCCAGCATCCGCTGGTAGTACGGCCAGTACTCCTCGATGCTCTGCGGCATGTCCCGGTCGTGGAGGCCGAGGATCCGGCCGACCTGGAGCCACTCCCGGTAGAGCTGCCGCTCCTGGGCGGGGGTGAAGCGGCGCAGCAGGTAGCGCCCGGCGTGGAGGTAGACGGGGAAGCCGGTGGCGTGCACCCAGGCGTAGCAGGCGGGGTCGAGGGAGTGGTAGCGGCGCCCCCGGGTGTCGGTGCCCTGGATCTCCTTGTGCAGCCGGCGCACCCGGCGCCCCTCGGCCGCGGCGTCCGCTCCGCCGTACACCCACAGCTGGACGGAGCGCAGGGAGCGCTCGCCGCGGCCCCAGGGGTCGGTGCGGAAGACGGAGTGCTCGTCGACGCCGGCCCCGATGGCGGGGTGGGCGACCTGCATGGTGAAGGCGGCGGGCAGCATGAGCAGCGCCCGGACGTCTCCGGCGATGGTCCAGAGCACTCCGCCGGGCGGCGGGGGCTCGGGGTCGGTGCGGCCTTCGGCCGCCGGCCGCGTCGTCGTGGTCATGCGTACGCCCCCAGATGTCGGTCTCCGTTCATCCAGTATGACCGCGGTCGGGAAACGGGCCCGGTCCGGCGGGGCCGTGACCAGCCGCTTCGCGAGGGCGCGCGGACCGGCGGCGACTGATGTCCTCGCCCCGGACAGAAAGTCGTGTCACGGGTGTTACCCCGAAGTAACCGTGGCTGCTTGGATGGCGGAGCCGATCTTCCCCCACAGGAACGAGGGAGACCTCCATGTCGCACGTCCCGCCCCGCAAGGCCCCCCGTGCCGCCGCCGCCGTCGTCGCGGCGATCGCCGCCGGGGCGCTCGCCGCCACCACGGCTCCGGCCGCCACCGCCGCGGAGAGCGCCGCCGCGCCGCGGCTCAGCGTTCTGTCGTACAACGCGTTCCTGATGAGCAAGAACCTGTACCCGAACTGGGGCCAGGACCACCGGGCGGCGGAGATCCCCAAGGCCTCCTTCTTCCAGGGGCACGACGTGGTCGTGCTCCAGGAGGCCTTCGACAACGGCGCCTCCGACGCACTGAAGTCCAACGCCTCCGCGCAGTACCCGTACCAGACCCCCGTCGTGGGCCGCAGCAAGAGCGGCTGGGACGCGACGGGCGGCGCCTACTCCTCCACCACCCCGGAGGACGGCGGCGTCGCGGTCCTCAGCAAGTGGCCGATCCTGCGCAAGGAGCAGGTCGTCTACAAGGACGCCTGCGGCGCGGACTGGTGGTCCAACAAGGGCTTCGCCTACGTCGTGCTGAACGTGAACGGCGCCAGGGTCCACGTGGTCGGCACCCACGCCCAGTCCACCGACCCGGGCTGCGGCGCGGGCGAGGCGGCGGAGATGCGCGCCCGCCAGTTCCGCAGCATCGACGCGTTCCTGGACGGCAAGAACATCCCGGCGGGCGAGCAGGTCATCGTGGCGGGCGACATGAACGTCGACTCGCGCACCCCCGAGCTCGCCACCATGCTGGCCAACGCCGACCTGGCGCCGTCCGACACCCGCACGGGCCACGCGTACTCCTTCGACACGGCGCTGAACTCGATCGCGAAGTACCGCTACCCGACGGACCCGCGCGAGGACCTGGACTACGTCCTCTACCGCAAGGGCAACGCCCGCCCGGCGAACTGGGAGAACAACGTGGTGAAGGAGCAGTCGGCCCCCTGGACGGTCTCCAGCTGGGGCACGTCCTACACCTACGACAACCTCAGCGACCACTACCCCGTGATCGGCCGCTGAGCCCCGACCTGACGGACGCCCGCCGCGACCCGGCGGGCACCCGACCCGGGGGCGGAGAGGGTCAGCCGACCGTGCGCTCGCGGTGGCTTCTGGCAGCGACCGCGGCCGCTGCACGCGACGTCCGTGCGGTGTGCAACGAAGCGGATACTAGGTCGCCGCCGACGGCCTCGGTGCGCGCGAGGTTGACGGCGACACTGTGTCGGTCGCAGCCGAACTAGTCTGCTTCCCGATGCCAGGGCCGGTCTCCGGGTCTGAGGAGCGTCTCTGGGGGCTTTCCGCTGGCCCGGCGCTGGCTCGCGGTGGACGCCCCCACGAAAAGGATCATCAGGAAGCCGACAATGCACAGCGGCCACATGGTGAATGCCCCAACGATGAGGAGGAGCAGCCCCACTGCCAGGAGACCTCGCGTCCACTCCGGCCCTTGCTGATCAGCCATTCCGGCCTCCCTTGCCGAGGCTGCACACGGTACGCGACCGGCTGCACCTCCACCCCCGGATCCAACACGACGCCCTCTTCCGCCTACGGGCGGGAAGGGGCGCCTTCGTGCGTCCGGGGTCAGGCCTTCTCGCCGATTGCCGCCCGGAGCCAGTCGAGCGTGCCCTGCCCGAGCAGCTCCTCGGCAAGCCGCTGGCCCGTCTCCGTCGTCAGCCGGGCCCGGCTGTTGTCGATCCACCGCTGGGCAGCCTCGTACCCCTGGGCCTTGTACTCGATTCCCTGGAGCATGCACTCCAGCTTGTCGGCATCGCGCGCGCAGATGGCCTCCGCCGAGTCCTTCTCCTCGTACTCGGTGACCAGATCCCGAATGACCGTGGCCAGCAGCTCTGGCATCCCCGCCGTCTGGTCCGCGGTTACCGCCACGGGGTCAGCCGCGGTCGAATACCTCTTCCCGAGGTGGTTGACGTCCCCAGTACGGGTCTCCTGGGTATCGTGCCAGACGGCGAGGAACGCAGCTCGCGCCGGATCGGCACCCTCCAGCTTCGCGATGATCGAAGCGATCAGTGAGGTGCGCCACGAGTGCTCGGCGACGCTCTCGGGCAGTTTGACGCCGGCCATCCACCAGCCCGTGCGGGCCGTGTTCTTCAGGGTGCCCGCCTCGTAGAGGAAGCGTGCCACCGCGGACAGGTCGTCAACCACGTCTGTTCTCCTTCTCACGCCTCGGCGAGGCGGATCGCGTACTGGATTCCCTCCAGCTCCCGCCGCGCGCGCGTCGAGGGCTCGGTGACATCCAACAGCACCGGGAGCCGGTCGCGGAGCGCACGTCCTGGCACGGACGGTGCACGGAGGAGGTTGGGCCGGGCCGCGAGAAGCGCCCAGAGGGTGTGGATGTTCAGGTCAAAGAAGCCCTGCTCGGGCGAGAGGCCGGCCACGAGGTGCCGGAGGAGCTTGTGGCCGTGCCAGGCCGGGGCGATGGGGTCGGCGATGAAGTCGTCGGACAGCTGTAAGTGCGCTGATTCGCCGATCCAGTAGGCCCAGTAGCTCAGGTTCGCGGCCTCGCCTGCGTCGTTGCCCTCCAGGGTGGACGTGATGAAGTGCGTCATGCGGTCGCGGTCTCCCTGCCGCGCGGCGACGGCGGCCACGGAACGGGCGTTGAGCCACTGGGTGAGCCAGTCGTCGGGGCGCTCGGCCCGCTGCTGCTGAGCGAGCCAGTCAGTGGTGTCTGCCGCATCGTCGTACCCGGCGAGGTAGAGGGCTTGGCGCCGGAGGAGGAACGGACCTCCGCGCGCTTCCTCGGCCGTGCGCCGCATACGGCGGAAGAACCGGCGCCGGTCGTCTGCGGCGAGTTCCGGCCCGGAGGGTGCTGGGCCTCGGCGAGGTCGGGCCGGAGTCCGGAGAGCACGCATCGGCTCGGGCGTCACGCCGTTGAGGGGCCACACAACCACCTCGATCAGGTCGCGCTGCATGACCCACGCGCCCAGCGGGCCATCGCTCGTGGGCCCGTCGTCGTGGAGCGCGCTCGCCAGGAGGACGTCAGCCTCCAGGGCCTTGTCAAGGGCAAGGAGTAGCGCAGGGCTGACGCCCATCCGCATGAGTCGGTGCCGGTGGACGAGCATCTGGCCAACAGCCAGAGACGTCAACGGCCGGCGTCCGGATTCCCATCCGGCGACTGTGTCGGTGGACACGAGGAACGCCTCAGCCAGAGTCTCCTGCGTGTGGCCGACCTGCTCTCGGATGACGCGGAACAGATAGCCGGACACTATGCCGCTGCGGCCACGCTGAGGGGTTCCCTGACTGCGAGTCAGGGTGGCCTGACCGTCGCCGCTCATCGCGCCTCCTCTGCCAGCATGCTGCCCCAAACTACCCGTACTCCGGGTCACTTCATGCCCGATGGCGGGATACCTAGGCTCGCCCTACTACCCGCTGACGACGGAGGGAGTGACCCCGTGTCCAGCCCGCACCCGCACCATCCCCTGTGCATCGACACCCCGGACTACCCGGCGGCCGGCACCGCGACGGTGCATCTACCCAGTGCCGATCTGCTCGATCGCGCGGCGGTTGGCTGGGAGCAGTTCACCGCCTCGATGAGCGAGGGCGAGTCCGATGCATGAGCCCGAGTACCTGCCGCATCCCCTGCTCCGGCAACGGGTCCGCGATGTGGCCTCGGGAACTGAGGGCGAGCTGATGGCCGTCGTCCGTGAGGAGGTCCGCCGCGTTTGCGGAGATCCCCAGTACGCGCCGATCGCCTACATCCGCATGCCGTCCGGCCGCGAGCACACCGCGGCCGTATCGAACATCGAGGCCACGTCATGAGCGACTGGCGCGGCCAACTTCTGTTCGTGGCGGTCTCACTCGGGTTCCTCGCCGTGATCGTCGTCGGCACACGCTAGACCACACCGTACCTTCCTGCACACGACCAAGGGAGACGCATGTCCAGTCCGACCCCGACCCCGCCGCCTCCGTGCAGCGTCGGCAAGAGCGAGACACCGCCGCCCGCCGTCACCGGCAACGTGCTCACCGCTGCGCCCGGCGAACGCAACGCCCGCAGCCTCCTCGACGCCGACGAGTTCATGACCGTCACCGCGACGCTCGCGCGCAACGAGCTGAACTTCGACCGGGTGTACGCCCAGCAGGTCATCGTCGAGACCCTCAAGTTCGTTGTCGCGGCCGGCGAGAGCGACGAGCGCCTCGCACCCTCCGCGATCATCGACAAGGGATTCCACGCGCTCCTCGAGAAAACCGAGATCCACCACGCCGTGGGCGCACGCCTCGGTGTCTTCGTGCACCATTATCCGGCTGTCTCCGGCTCCGCGCCGATCGCGCCCGGCTGGTTGCAGCGGACGGTCGACGCGATCCGTCGGGCCGGCTTCGCCGAGGAGAAAGACATGTGGGCGTGATCACGGCGAAGTTCCCCACGTCCGCAACGGACGTCACCACCTGTGAGGCCTGTTGGCGGGAGCCGGTCGAAACGGCCCGTACCGCCGCCCACGCCCATGGCCGCGACCTACTGTGCATCCCGTGCGCCGAGGCCGGCTATGCGGCCCGCGTCGATCTGTTCCCCCCGCTCGGCATCTACAAGCTCAACGGAAGGACTTTGAAGATGACCATGGACTCTGGCAGGCACGGCACCCCCGGCGGGAGCCGCGGGCCGCCCGGGGTGCCGTGCCTGCCCGAGTCCATGGTCATTTTCCAAGTCCTTCCGTTGAGCTTGTACATGCCGAGCGGGGGGAACCGATCGACGCGGGCCGCATAACTGGCCTCGGCGCCCGGGATGCACAGTCCGTCGCGGCCACGCGCGTGGGCCGCGGGCCGGGCCGTTTCGACCTGCCCCCCCTAACAGTCCCCACAGGCGGCCCGGGCCCCGGCCCAGCCGGCGACGGGACCCGGGGGCGCCCCCGGTCGGAGTCGGGGGGAGGCCGGGTTCGGCTGGAGGGGGCATCGCGGTCCAGGGTGGTACGGAGGGAGCGGCCGGTCGGGCCACGGCCAAGGCTCCCACGTGCCGCCGCTCCGGCGGCGCCGGGACCCGCCCCGGTCGGGACCCGAGTGCGTCCGGGCCCGTCACGGGTCCGGCGGCGGGCCGCCGGTCCGCGGGCCGGAGCTCCGGCCCCGCGACCCCGCGCGGGGTGGGTCAGCGGCCCCGCAGGCGGCGTACCAGGATGCTCGCGTCGCCGCGGGACTCCAGGTCCGCCAGGACCACGGCGACCGCCTCGCGGACGATCCGGCCGCGGTCGACCGCCAGGCCGTGCTCCCCGCGCAGCACCAGCCGCGCGTGTTCCAGGTCCATGAGCTCCTCGGCGGAGACGTAGACCGTGATCTTCTCGTCGTGCCGCTCGCGCCCGCTGGGCCGCCGGTTCGCACCGCGGCCCTGCCCCTTGCCCCGACCGGGGGCCGGGGCCGGGACGGCGCCACCGGAACCTTCCTGCGACCGCCGCTGCGCGCCCACGCCCGGTTCCGTGCCGGCCTCAGCCTCCCGGCTGCGGCCCTCTCCCGCCGTACCCTCCGATGCCGCTGTCGCGTGCTCCACGCCCCGCGACGGGGAGACCTTGGACGCCGACGTCAGCGCCATCCCCCCGGTCGTACGGAACAGTTCGTCGGCTCCGGGCAGACTCACTCGGCGGGACACCGGGCGAGCACCTCCCTGGCCAGCTGGCGATAGGCGGCGGCACCGACGGAGTTGGAGGCGTACGTGGTGATCGGCTCGCCGGCGACCGTGGTCTCCGGGAACCGCACCGTGCGGCCGATGACCGTGTGGTAGACGTGGTCGTCGAACGCCTCGACGACGCGCGCCAGGACCTCGCGGCTGTGCACCGTGCGGGAGTCGTACATCGTGGCGAGGATGCCGTCGAGCTCCAGCTCCGGGTTGAGCCGCTCCTGCACCTTCTCGATGGTCTCGGTCAGCAGCGCCACACCGCGCAGCGCGAAGAACTCGCACTCCAGCGGCACGATGACCTTGTGAGCCGCCGTCAGGGCGTTCACGGTCAGCAGGCCGAGCGAGGGCTGACAGTCGATCACGATGTAGTCGTAGTCGGCCATCAGGGGCTTCAGGGCCCTCTGCAGGGTCGACTCGCGGGCCACCTCGCTGACCAACTGCACTTCGGCGGCGGACAGGTCGATGTTGCTCGGCAGCAGGTCCATGTTGGGGACCGCCGTCTTGAGCAGCACCTCGTCCGCCGACATGCCCCGCTCCATGAGCAGGTTGTAGACCGTCAGGTCGAGTTCCATCGGGTTCACGCCGAGACCCACGGACAGTGCGCCCTGCGGGTCGAAGTCGACGAGCAGCACGCGGCGTCCGTACTCGGCGAGCGCGGCACCCAGGTTGATGGTCGACGTGGTCTTGCCCACGCCGCCCTTCTGGTTGCACATCGCGATGATCTTCGCCGGACCGTGGTCGGTCAGCGGACCCGGGATCGGGAAGTACGGCAGCGGCCGTCCGGTCGGACCGATCCGCTCACGGCGCTGGCGGGCAGCGTCGGGGGCGAGAGTGGCCGCGTACTCGGGGTCGGGCTCGTACTCCGCGTCGGGGTCGTAGAAGTGCCCCTCGGGCACCTGGTCGTAGTCGGCGAGACCCACGGGCTTGTCGCCGCTCGGGTCGCCGGCCCTGGAGTTCACGTCTAGGCCGTCCATGCTCTTTCGGGGCGTCGTCCTGTGCTGGTGGTTTGCGAAGGTGCGGACTGCGACGGAGCCGACCGCTTCGATTCCGGCAGGGCTTTGACCCCGCGCAGGCACTCCTGCTCGACCACCCCCAGGAGCAAATGTCGACTCATTCACAAGTCGTCTTACCTCCTCGGACGTGACCAGGACACTTATCGATAGGTCAGCGTGGACCATGCCGACGGTTGGCGACTCTATGGCGTGTCACCGCCCAGCGGCAACACAATCCGTCGGACCCGGCACGATGTGTCGGCAACCGAACACCTCTCTGTCAAGGGCGTCCGAGCTGTCGCCGGGAAGTTTCGCGGGTGTGCGAAAGGGTTAAAGGGTTACGTTCGAGGCGGGTTGAGCGGCCCCGCCGGGCACCCCGCAAACGCGTCCGGCCGGACCTTGCGGGCAAGGTCCGGCCGGATACGTGAGATTGACGTCAGTCGTTGACGAATCAGCCGAGCAGCGTGCTCAGCTCGAGGGTCTCGAGGCCGTGAGCCTCGGCGACGGGACCGTAAACGACCTGCCCGTCATGGGTGTTGAGGCCCAGACCGAGCGCCGGGTCACGACGCAGCGCCTCGACCCAGCCGAGGTTCGCGAGCTGCACGATGTAGGGCAGCGTGGCGTTGGTCAGCGCGTAGGTGGAGGTGTTCGGCACCGCGCCCGGCATGTTGGCGACGCAGTAGAAGACCGAGTTGTGGACCTGGAAGGTCGGCTCGGCGTGAGTGGTCGGACGGGAGTCCTCGAAGCAGCCGCCCTGGTCGATCGCAATGTCGACAAGGACACTTCCGGGCTTCATCTTGGCGACGAGCTCGTTGGTGACCAGCTTCGGGGCCTTCGCACCCGGGATCAGCACCGCGCCGACGACGAGGTCGGCCTCGATGACGGCCTTCTCCAGCTCGTAGGCGTTGGAGACGATCGTCTTGATCTTCGTGCCGAAGATCTTGTCGGCCTCGCGGAGCTTGTTGATGTCGCGGTCCAGCAGGGTCACGTGGAAGCCCATGCCGACGGCGATCTGCACGGCGTTCCAGCCGGAGACACCGCCACCGATGACGACGCACTCGCCGGCGTGGGTGCCGGGGACGCCGCCCGGGAGCACGCCGCGGCCGCCGACCGAGCGCATCAGGTGGTAGGCGCCGACCTGCGGGGCCAGGCGGCCCGCGACCTCGGACATCGGGGCGAGCAGCGGGAGGGCGCGGTTGGCCAGCTCGACCGTCTCGTACGCGATGGCGGTGGTGCCGGACTCCAGCAGCGCGTCCGTGCACTCGCGGGAGGCCGCGAGGTGCAGGTAGGTGAAGAGCGTCTGGTCCTTGCGGAGGCGGTGGTACTCCTCCGCGATGGGCTCCTTGACCTTCAGCAGCAGGTCGGCGGTCGCCCAGACCTCGTCGGCGGTGCCCAGGATCTCGGCGCCGGCGGAGACGTACTCCGCGTCCGTGATCGAGGAGCCCACACCGGCGTTCTGCTCGATGAAGACCTGGTGGCCGTTGCGGACCAGCTCATGCACGCCGGCAGGCGTGATGGCGACCCGGAACTCGTTGTTCTTGACCTCGCGGGGGATGCCGACCTTCATCGTCACTCACGGTCCTTGGCTCAGGGAATGTTTCGGGGTACTTCCATACAAACCCGTTTACAAGAACACACAACGGGATGCCCCAGGGGATGCCCTGGTGAACCCAGTCTAATGAAGGACGAGCCGCTGTCTAGCCTTGCAAACAAACAATCTCAGTCGGAACCACTACGGATTTCGCAGGCTGCGGGGTCATCTCCCAGCAATCTGTCTGCCGCGGACCTGTGCAGCCGCGCGGCCGCGGGGTCGCCGAGCCGGTCGAGCGTGTCCGCCAGGCGCACCTGCAGCGCGGCCTGGAGCCGCAGGTCTCCGGCCCTGCGGGCGATCTCCACCGCCTCCCGGCAGGTGTGCAGCGATTCCTCGGGCCGGCCCGCGTACTCCTGGATCCGTGCCATCTCGCTCAACGCCTTTGCCTGGCCGGGGACATCGGCCAGCCTCCGGTAGCCGGCCGAGGCCGCCCGCCAGCTGCGCAGCGCGTCCCCGTACCGGCCGGCATAGGTGTGCACGTTCCCGAGCCGCCCGTACAGCCGCGCCTCGTCCGTCCGCTCGCCGCGCGCGAGGGCGTGGGACAGGGCCCTGCCGAACCAGTCGGAGGCCCGGTGCCAGTCCGCGAGCTCCTGGTACGCGCCGCCTACGGATTCCATCGCGCGGCCCGCCGCGTACGGGTCGTTCGCCGCCCTTCCGGCGTCCAGCGCGGCCCGGTAGCGCCCCAGCGCCTCCTGGGTGCGGCCGGTCTCGGCGTCCAGATCGGCGAGGTTCAGCAGCGCGGCCGCCTGTTCCCGGTGCAGATCGCGCCTCTCGGCCACGTCCAGGACGAGCCGGTGCAGCCCGTACAGCTCGGGGGCGGCCCCGGCGGTGCCCCGGTGGTCGGAGAGGGCCCCGGCGAGGGCCGCGACGAAGCGGCGGGCCAGGGTGTCCAGCTCCCCGTCCGCGACGGCCAGGGTGGCCGCGGCGGACAGCGCGGGCAGCCGGGTGTCCAGCCAGGTGGCCGCGGACCTTCGGTCGGCGAAGCGCAGGGCGCGCGGCAGGCCGTCCAGCTTCTCCGGTCCGCCGACGGGGCCGACGGCCCAGTCGGCGGACTCCTCCGCCATGGCCCGGCAGGAGAGCAGCAGCCGTACGTTGCGCTCCAGCATCCGGGCCCGTGCCAGCTGGACCTCGGCGGGGCGCTCCTTGGCCTGGAGCAGGGCCTGGAGCAGGGGCGTGAGGCAGCCGGGGAGCAGGAAGAGCCCGTCGGGGGCGGTCCGCAGCAGGCCCAGCGCGGCGAAGTCCTCCAGGATCGACTGGGCGGCGGCCACGGAGCAGCCGGCGAGCGCGGAGGCGGTGTGCGAGTCGACGAGCCCGGCCGGGGCAAGCGGAAGCAGCCGCAGGGTGCGCTGGGCGGTCTGCGGGAGGGACTCGTAGACGAGCCGGAAGGTGCGCGCGAGGGGGCCGCTGGTGCCGGCGGGCATGTCGTGGAGCTGTTTGGCCACATCGGAGACGGAGGCCTTGGGCCGGGCCGCGAGCCAGCCGCCCGCCAGGCTCAGCGCGGCGGGCTGGCCGCCGCACTCCTCGGCGAGGGCTTCGGCGGCGCGGGGGTCGTTGGCGACGCGGATGTCGCCGATCCGGTGGACGAGCATGCGGACGGCCGAGGGGGTGTCGAGCCCGCCGAGGGTGCAGGGCCGGACATCCGGAATCCCGGTCAGCGGACCCTCGGCGGTGACGACGACCAGGCACTCGGGGGTGTCGGGCAGGAGGGCGTCGACCTGGTGGGGATCCTGCGCGTCGTCGACGAGCAGGACGGCCCGCCGCCCGGCGAGGGCCTCGCGCAGCGCGGAACTGAGCTCGTCCTCGGCGGCGCCGGGCGGGGTGGGCCGGCCGAGCGCCTCCAGGAGGGTGCGCACGGCCCGCTCGGTCGGGACGGCCTCCCCGGTGGGGGAGGTGAGCCGGACCTTCAGCACGCCGTCCGGGTAGTCGCTCTCGATCTCGCGCACCAGCGCCTCGGCGAGGGCGGTCCGGCCCGAGCCCGGCCGCCCGGCGACGAGCAGCACCCTGGCTCGCGGCGCCTTGGCCTTGCGGCCGGAGAGGGTGTCGAGCCCGGTCCGCGCGATGTCCTCGCGCAGCTCCTTGAGCTCACGCCGCCGCCCGACGAAATCCGCCACGGATCCGCTCCTCTCGCTGCCTTCGGATTTGCGAGCGTAGTTCACGCAGAGCGACGGGCAGGGTGGAGCGCGGCGGACAAATCGCCCGATCGGATCAGCGGATGGTCACACCACAGCTCCATCCGGCCCTGCCAGGGACCGGACCGGGCCGCAGCGGTGTAGGGGCGGTACTAGGCGGTGTAGGGGCGGTACTAGGCGGTGTAGGGGCGGTACTAGGCGGTGTAGGGGCGGGCCGGCCAGGGGGCCAGCGCCGGGCGCAGCGACTCCACGCCGTCGGAGGCGAGGGCCGCGGAGAGCGCCAGTACCCCCGTGACCAGCCCCGGGTTGCCCAGCCGGCCGGCCAGGACGCCGCGTACCAGGTCGGCGAGGGGGATCCGGTCGATCTCCATGTCCGACTCCTCCTCGGAGACCTCGTACCGCTCGCCCTCGGCCTCCGACAGGTCGCGCGCCAGGAAGATCCGTACCGCCTCGTCCGAGCCGCCGGGCGAGCTGAAGAAGTCGGCCAGCACCCGCCAGTCCCCGGCCTTGACGTGCGCCTCCTCGTACAGCTCGCGCTGGGCCGCGCGCAGCGGGTTCTCCCCCGCCACGTCCAGCAGCCCGGCCGGCAGTTCCCACAGGCGGTGGCGCACCGGGTGCCGGAACTGCTTCAGGACCAGCACGCGCTGCTCCTCGTCGAGGGCGAGGACGCACACCGAGCCCGGGTGCGCCTGGTAGTCGCGGCGCACCACCGCCCGGTCGGGCATCCGGACCTGGTCCGACTTGACCGAAGTCTTCGCGCCCTCGAACGGGGTCCGCGAGGCGACGATCTCCCACGATTCCGGAGTGTCCTCGATGTCGTTGCCCATGGCCATGGCCGGTACCTTCCCCAGAAACGCGACAGCCGGGGCACGATGCGCGCCCCGGCTGCCTACGTTAGGCGGTCGGCGTCACCGACCGCGTACGACTACTGTTGCGCGGCCTTGGCGGCCTGCTGGCGCGCGACCGCGGCCTTGACCAGACCGGCGAACAGCGGGTGCGGGCGCGTCGGGCGCGAGCGCAGCTCCGGGTGGGCCTGGGTGGCCACCAGGTAGGGGTGCACCTCGCGCGGGTACTCGACGTACTCGACCAGCTTGTTGTCCGGGGAGGTGCCGGAGAAGACCAGACCGGCCTTCTTCTCCAGCTCACCGCGGTAGGCGTTGTTGACCTCGTAGCGGTGGCGGTGGCGCTCGTCCACGTACGCCTGGTCGCCGTAGACCTCGCGCACGATGGAGCCCTCGGCGAGCTTCGCCGGGTACATGCCCAGGCGCATGGTGCCGCCCAGGTCGCCCGCGCCCTCGACGAAGGCCAGCTGCTCCTCCATCGTGGAGATCACCGGGTTGGGGGTGGAGGCGTCGAACTCGGTGGAGTTCGCGTCCTCGATGCCCGCCAGGTTGCGCGCGGCCTCGATGACCACGCACTGCAGGCCCAGGCACAGGCCGAGCAGCGGGATCTTGTTCTCGCGGGCGTAGGTGATCGCGCCGACCTTGCCGTTGACACCGCGGTCGCCGAAGCCGCCGGGAACGCAGATCGCGTCCACGTCGGCCAGCTGCGCGGCGGCGCCGGCCGGGGTCTTGCAGTCGTCGGAGGTGACCCACTTGATCTCGACGCGGGCCTTGTTGGCGAACCCGCCGGCGCGCAGCGCCTCGGTCACCGACAGGTAGGCGTCGGGCAGGTCGATGTACTTGCCGACGAGCGCGACCTTGACCTCGTGGTCGGGGTTGTGGACCCGGTCCAGCAGGTCCTCCCACACCGTCCAGTTGACGTCGCGGAACGGCAGGTCGAGCTTGCGCACGACGTACGCGTCCAGGCCCTCGGTGTGCAGGACCTTGGGGATGTCGTAGATCGACTTGGCGTCGATCGCGGCCACCACGGCGGCCTCGTCGACGTCGCACATCAGCGAGATCTTGCGCTTGATCGAGGTCGGGACCTCGCGGTCGGCGCGCAGCACGATCGCGTCGGGCTGGATGCCGATGGCTCGCAGGGCCGCGACCGAGTGCTGGGTCGGCTTGGTCTTCAGCTCGCCGGAGGGGCCGATGTAGGGCAGCAGCGAGATGTGCACGACGAAGACGTTGTCGCGGCCGACCTCGTGGCGGACCTGGCGGACCGTCTCCAGGAACGGCAGCGACTCGATGTCGCCGACGGTGCCGCCGACCTCGGTGATGACCACGTCCACGTCCGCGGTGGCCATGCGGCGGATGCGGTGCTTGATCTCGTTGGTGATGTGCGGGATGACCTGCACGGTGTCACCGAGGTACTCGCCTCGCCGCTCCTTGGCGATGACCTGCGAGTAGACCTGGCCGGTGGTGACGTTGGCCGAGCCGTCGAGGTCGACGTCGAGGAAGCGCTCGTAGTGGCCGATGTCCAGGTCGGTCTCGGCGCCGTCGTTGGTGACGAACACCTCACCGTGCTGGAACGGGTTCATCGTGCCGGGGTCGACGTTCAGGTACGGGTCGAGCTTCTGCATCGTGACGCGCAGGCCCCGGGCCTTCAGCAGCGCACCCAGGCTCGAGGCCGTCAGGCCCTTGCCGAGCGAGGAAGCGACACCCCCGGTGACGAAGATGTGCTTGGTCGTCATGGCTGTGCTGTTTCGAAAAGCAGCGGGCGGCGTCGCCAAGAGGGGGCTCCCGTGGTCGCGAAGTGAGGTGCGTCCGGCGCCGGCCTCCGTCGATCCGGAAGGGTCTCAGGGGGCGCCGAAGCTGCGGTTTCGGGGCTCCTGATTCGCACAGGCAGACCACCGGTCCACGGGGTACCAGCCTATCAGCGCCCGGGCCGGTCCGCCTCCGGCCACGCCCCGCGACGTCGCGGGGCGGAGCGTGACGACGACGTATCGGCTGCTCACCCGATTGGTCGAGCCACATTCTTCGCAGACTTGGGGAGCTCACTAGGGTGCCGACATATCCTGCTCGGATATTGCGAATTCCGCGCTCCCGGGCAGTCCGTCATCCGGCCTACCCGAGTCGTATGCGGAATCATGGGCTCGACGCGAGATCCCCACCCACGGGTGATCGCTCAACCGCGCAATGCAAGCGCCCCACGGGGCGGACGTGGCCGTTCGACTGGAGATGCAACGTGTCAGGGCGCATCGAGGATTACGCACTGATCGGGGACATGCAGACGGCGGCGTTGGTCTGCCGGGACGGGGCGGTGGACTGGCTCTGTCTGCCCCGTTTCGACTCCCATGCCGTGTTCGCGAGCATCCTCGGCACCGAAGATCACGGTTTCTGGCGGATCGGCCCGTCGTTCGCGGCGGGCACGGAAGCCCCCCGCGCCACCCGGCGCCGCTACCGGGGCGACTCGCTGGTGCTGGAATCGGAATGGGACACCACGCGCGGCACCGTCCGCGTCATCGACTTCATGCCTCCCCGCGAGGACCACGCACCGCAGCTGATCCGCATCGTGGAAGGGGTCAGCGGTCGCGTCCCGATGCGCTCGGCCCTGCGCATGCGCTTCAGCTACGGGCGGGTCGTGCCCTGGGTCCACAAGGTCGACGGGCGGACGGTGGCCGTGGCCGGCCCCGACTCGGTCTGGCTGGACAGTGAGGCCCAGACGTACGGCAAGGACCTGACGACCTACTCCGACTTCACCGTCGGACCGGGCGACAGGATGACCTTCAGCATCAGCTGGCAGCCCTCGCACCGGGGCGCCCCGGAGACCCCCGACGCCGAGGCGGCGCTGGCCTCCACCACGGAGTTCTGGCACGACTGGGTCGAGCAGTGCACGTACCACGGCCCCTACCGGGAGGCGGTGATCCGCTCGCTGATCACCCTCAAGGCGCTCACGTACGCCCCCACGGGCGGGATCGTCGCCGCGCCGACCACCTCCCTCCCGGAGGAGATCGGCGGCGTCCGCAACTGGGACTACCGCTACACGTGGCTGCGCGACGCCGCCATCACCCTGTCCTCGCTGCTGCGCACCGGCTACCGCGACGAGGCCTCCGCCTGGCGGGACTGGCTGCTGCGCGCGGTGGCCGGCGACCCGGAGAACCTGCAGATCATGTACGGGATCGCGGGCGAGCGGGAGCTCGGCGAGACCGAGCTGGACTGGCTCCCCGGGTACGAGAACTCGCGCCCGGTCCGGGTCGGCAACGGCGCCGCCGGGCAGCTGCAGCTCGACGTGTACGGCGAGGTCACCGAGGCCCTGCACCTGGGCCACATGACGGGCCTGGCCCGCAACGACTACGCCTCGCTGCTCCAGCTCAAGCTGATCCGCTACCTGGAGACCCACTGGGACCAGCCCGACGAGGGCATCTGGGAGGTGCGCGGCCCGCGCCGGCACTTCGTGCACTCGAAGGTGATGGCGTGGGTGGCGGTGGACCGCACGATCAAGCTGATCGAGAGCGGTGACGCGGACGGCCCGCTGGAGCGGTGGCGGGAGCTGCGCGACGAGATCCACCAGGACGTGTGCGAGAAGGGGTACGACAAGGAGCGCAACACCTTCACGCAGTCCTACGGGTCGAAGGAGCTGGACGCCTCCCTGCTGCTGATCCCGCAGATGGGCTTCCTGCCGCCGGACGACAAGCGGGTGATCGGCACGATCGAGGCGATCCAGCGCGAGCTGTCGACCCCGGACGGCTTCATCCTGCGCTACCCGACGGCCGGCGAGGAGGCGGGCGTGGACGGCCTGGAGGGCGACGAGGGGGCCTTCCTCGCCTGCTCGTTCTGGATGGCGGACGACCTCGCGATGATCGGCCGGGTCGACGAGGCCCGCCGCCTCTTCGAGAAGCTGCTGTCGCTCCGCAACGACCTGGGCCTCCTGGCGGAGGAATGGGATCCGAAGCTCCAGCGGCAGGTCGGCAACTTCCCGCAGGCCTTCAGCCACGTCCCCCTGATCGACACGGCCCTGCGGCTGACGGCGAGCGGGGCGTACGGGGGCTGACGGGCCCGGCCGGTGCCCGGGGGCCGCTCCCCTCGGCGCCGGCCCTCGGCGGCCGTCCCGGGGGCCTCCCGCGGCCGTCCCGCCGCGCCCGCTCCCCCGTCCCCGCCTAGGCTGGAAGGGTCCTATGCCCTCCCCTGCGCGGAAGGGGCAGCCATGGCTCCCACTTCGAAGGCGGGCGCGGCGCTGGCCGCGCTCCGCGAAGACCTCGCCGGCGAGGTGTTCGCCCCCGAGGACCCGGGGTACGACGAGGCCCGCACGATCTTCAACGCGATGATCGACCGCCGCCCGGCCGTCATCGCCCGGTGCGAGAGCGAGGCGGACGTGGTCACCGCCGTCCGCTTCGCCCGCGAGCTGGACCTGCCCGTGGCGGTCCGCGGCGGCGGCCACAGCGTGGCCGGGATGTCCCTCAACGACGGCGGGGTCGTCATCGACATGCGCCGGATGAACGAGGTCACCGTGCACCCCGGCGCGAAGGCCGTACGGGTCGGCGGCGGCGCCGTCATGAGCCACCTGGACCGTGCCTGCCAGCCGTACGCGCTCGCCACCACGGGCGGCCGCGTCTCCACCACCGGCGTCGCCGGCTTCGTCCTGGGCGGCGGCTCCGGCTGGCTGGACCGCAACTTCGGCCTGGCCGTGGACAACCTGCTCGGCGCGGACCTGGTCACCGCGGACGGGAGGACGCTCACCGTGACCGCCGAGGACCACCCCGAGCTGTTCTGGGCCCTGCACGGCGGCGGCGGGAACTTCGGCGTGGCGACCTCACTGACGCTGCGCCTGCACGACCTGCCGGAGTTCGCGATGTGCCTGCTCCTGTACCCCCCGGAGTCGGGCCCCGAGGTGCTGCGCGCGTACCGGGACCTCCTCGAGGCCGCCGGACCCGAGGTCGGCGGCGGCATGATCTACATGACCGGCCCGCCGGAGCCCTTCGTACCGGAGCACCTGGTCGGGACACTGCTGGCGGGGGCGCTGGTGACCTACGCGGGCGGTGAGGAGGCCCTGCGGGCGCTCGTCGCGCCGCTGCTCGCGCTTCCGCACGTCGCCGAGGTGCTGACCGCCCTCCCGTACGCGGACCTCCAGTGCATGATGGACGATCCGCCCGGCCTGCGGAACTACTGGTCGGCCGAGTACCTGACCGGCCTGCCCGACGAGCTGGTGGACGTGTTCTGCGGCCGCGCCTCCTCGATGCCGGTGCCGACCGGCACCCAGCACGTCATGTTCCCGCTGGGCGGCGCCATCGCCACCGGCCCCCCGGAGTTCCCGGTCCCGTACCGCGACGCCCCGTGGGCCGTGCACCCCTTCGGCATCTGGGAGGACCCGGCCGAGGACGACCGGTGCCGCCGGTGGGTCAAGGACGTGCGCGCCGACGTGCTGCCCTGGAGCACCGGCGCGGTCTACCTCAACTTCACCGGCGACGAGGGCCCGGAACGGGTGGTGGCCGGGCTCGGCGAGGCGAACCTGGCCCGGCTGGGCGCGGTGAAGCGGGAGTACGACCCGGACAACGTCTTCCGCTTCAACCACAACATCAGGCCCGGGTAGCCCCGGGAACCGGACGGCCGGTACGGTCCGCGATATGGACAACCAGGGCGGGATCACGGTTCAGCGGGCGCTGGAGCTGCCGGGGCTGCGCAGCGGGCTTCCGGAGGTCATGGCCTGCGCCGACCGGCTGGGCCGGACCGTGCGCTGGGTACACGCCGGCGAGGTCCCCAACATCGCGTCCCTGCTCAAGGGCGGCGAGCTGCTGCTGACCACCGGCCTCGGCCTCGGCACCCGGCCCGCCGAGCAGCGCGCCTTCGTGCGCCGCCTCGCGGACCGCGGCATCGCGGCGCTGGTCGTCGAGCTGGGCCCGCGCTTCACCCGGCTCCCGGCGACGCTCGTGGAGACCGCGCGGGCCGCCGGGCTCCCCCTCGTCCAACTGCACCGGGAAGTCCCCTTCGTGACCGTCACGGAGGAGGTGCACACCGAGATCGTCAACCACCACTACGCCCTGCTCCAGCGGGCCGAGGAAGTCCACCGGCGCTGCACGGAGGCCCTGCTCGGCGGCGGCGGGATCCCCCAGGTCCTGCACATCCTTGCCGACTTCACCTCGAACCCGGTCTTCCTGGAGACCCCCGACGGACAGCTGCTCTACGCCGCCGGACCCGGCTCCGGGGAGGCAGCCGCGGATCCGCTCCAGGTGTGGGAGGGCATGCGGGGCCAGCGCCCGGCCGAGCCCTCCGGCAACTCCGTGGTGGTCGACGTCCCCGGGGGCGGCCACGGCACGGGATCGGTCCGGGCCCGGCTGGTCCTGCTGGGCGTGTCCTCCCCGCTGCTGCCCGTGCACCGGATGGCGGCGGAGCGGACGGCGGGCGTACTGGCCGTCGTCCTGATGCAGGCCCGCCAGGAGGACGAGCTGGCGGCGCGCGGCCGCGGTGACTTCCTGACCGACCTCGCCGAGGGCCGGATCTCGGCCGAGGACGCCCCCGCGCAAGCCCGCGTCCTCGGCTTCAAACCCGGCACCGGCCCGCTCCTGCCCGTCGTCATGCGGCTGTCCTCGGAGCTGGGCCCGTCGGGGAACTGGGCGGTCCTGGCCCGGGCGGTCCTCGAGGAGCTCTCCTCGGTCGGCGTCCCGGTCCTCCTCGGGGTCCGCCCGGTGGAGGGCCGCGTCCCGCTGCTGGTGTCCCTGCGCTCCGACGCCGAACGCACGACGGTGGCCGATCGGGTCGCGGCGGCCCTGCGGGCCGGCGTCGAGCGGGCGGGCCTGGAGCGGGCGGGGGCTCCGGCGGCGGTCGTCGTCGGCGTCTGCGGCAGCTGGGCGGCGGCCTCGGCGGGCCTGCGGCACGCCGCGGAGACGGCCACGGCCGCGCACGGGCTGCCCGCCCGGCCCTGGTACGACGCCCGCCGCCTGGACATCGACCTCCTCCTGTGGCGGCTGCGCGAACACCCCGACCTGGCGGCCTTCGTGGACCGTGCGATCGGGGCCCTACGGGTCCACGACACGGTCTCGCGCCCCCCGCTGCTCCCCACCCTGGAGACGTACCTGGCCCACGCGGGCCGCAAGGCGGAGACGGCGCGCGAGCTGCACCTGAACCGGCAGACGCTGTACAACCGGCTGGCCCGCATCTCGGAGCTCCTGGGTGCGGACCTGGACGACCCGGAGACGGTCCTCTCCCTGAGCCTGGCCCTCCGCGCACGCCGCCACGTGGCCCCCGCTGCTTCTTGACGCGCCGCTCGCACGCCTCGCCCCTGGCGGGCCACTCCTCCTTGACGCACCCCTCGCACGCCTCGCCCCTGGCGGGCCTCATCGGCTTCGCGCCGCTGCGCCGGACTCCGTCCGGCGAGGGCGGGGCGGGGCCCCTGCCACCGCCGCCGGTCGCCTGGCCGGTGGGCGGCGGTTGGCCCTGCGGGGCTGTCCCCCACCCGCCCTTCCACCGTTCCCCGGGCTCCGCCCGGACCCCGGCAGCGGCGCCGCACGCGGCAACGGGTCCGGGGCGGAGCTCCGGGGAACGGTGGAAGGGCGGGTAGGGGACTTCGCCCCGCGCGCGGCACACCCCGCGGCCCGGCCCCGGGAAACGGCACGGCCGACGCCAAACGGCTGCGGCAAGACCCGGACAAGACCCGGGCAGGGCCCGGGCAGGGCAGGCCCGGATACGGGCTAGCGGGGGCGGGCCGTCAGTTCGTCGTACACCGACAGGACCTGCGCCACCGTGTCGTCCTCCGACGGCCACGTCGCCGCCTGCGCCCGCCCCGCCGCCGCCAGCTCCGCCCGCCGCGCGGGATCCGCCAGCAGCGCCGAGACCGCGCCGGCCAGCGCCCCCGCGTCGCCGTACGGCACCAGCACGCCCGCCTCGCCCACCAGCTCGGGGACACCGCCCACCGCCGTCGCCACCAACGGCACGCCCACCCGCAGAGCCTCCTGCGCCAGCGGCGACCGCGCCTCCCACCGGCTCGGGAGCACCGCGACGTCCGCCGCCGCGAGCAGCCGCACGGCATCGCTCCGGCGCCCGAGGAGCCGTACCGGCAGGCCCTCCTCGTGGATGCGCCGCGCGAGTTCCGCCCGCATCGGGCCCTCCCCCGCGATCACCAGCAGCGGCACCGGGTCCAGCGTCCGCCACGCCCTCGCCGCGTCCAGCAGCAGGGAGTAGCCGCGCCTCGGCACCAGGCTCCCGACCGCGATCAGCAACGGCCGCTCCACGACGCCGAGTTCCGCCCGCACCTTGCCCGGATCCACGGCCGGCGGCCCGGTCGGCACCGCCACCGCCGCCAGCCGTGCGTCCCGCGCCCCGCGCAGCCGGGCCAGGTCGACCTGCGCCGGGGAGGCGCCGAGGACGACCGCCGCGGCGCGGGCCACGTGCCGTTCCAGGAGCAGGCTCAGCCGGCCGGCTCCGGGGCCGCCGCCGTGCCAGCTGACGACCAGCGGGACCCGGCGCCCGCGCAGGGCCAGCGCCGCCCGCATGCCGGCCCGTACGCCGTGCGCGTGCACGACGTCGGCCTCGACGCACGCGGCCCGCAGCGCGCTCACCGCGTCCGGGGTGAACCGCGCCCCGGCGCTGGTGAAGTCGTACTCCCCCTCGGCTTCGACGGGTGCGCACACGGTGACCCGTACGCCCCGCGCGGCGAGCCCGGTGGCCAGCGACCGCACGTGCGCACCGCCGCTCGCGCCGCCGAGCACCTGGACGGTGCGAAGGACGGGGACCGATACCGATACCGGGGAGCTGCTCACGGGCCGAAGCTCCAGGGTGAGGGAGGCAGAGACGTCGCCCAGAATGCCAGTCCGCACGCGCGTTCCGGGACCATTCGGGTGCGGATCCCGTAGGAGATACCGCTCGGCACCCCTGATCCTCACCCACACGGGCTAGCGGGGCGTCAGCCGGACGCCCGGGCGGGCGCTACGCCGAGCCCTGCGCGGCCGCGAGCAGTTCCTCCGCGTGCGCCCGCGCCGACGCCGAGTCCTCGTGGCCGGCCAGCATCCGCGACAGCTCGCGGATGCGGTCCTCGCCCTCCAGGACGGTGACGCCGCTCCTCGTCACGGAGCCGTCGCTGGTCTTCTCGACCAGCAGTTGGCGGTCCGCGAAGGCCGCCACCTGCGGCAGGTGGGTGACGACCACGACCTGCGCCGACTTGGCCAGTTTCGCGAGCCGCCGCCCGACCTCGATGGCCGCCTTGCCGCCGACGCCCGCGTCGACCTCGTCGAAGAGGTAGGTCGGCACCGGGTCGGAGCCCGCGAAGACGACCTCGACGGCCAGCATCACCCGCGACAGCTCACCGCCCGACGCGCCCTTGGCGATCGGCCGCGGCTGGGCCCCGGGGTGCGGGGCCAGCAGCAGTTCGACCTCGTCGGTGCCCGAGGGCCCGTAGGCGACGAGCCGCCCGCCGACCTCGACCCCGTCGGGGTCCTCGGTCTGCCGGATGTCGATGGTGACCCGTGCGTGCGGCATCGCCAGCGAGGCCAGCTCCTCGGTGACCGCCGACGCGAAGCGGGTCGCCGCCTCGCTCCGGGCATCGGTCAACGCCTGGGCCAGGGAGGAGAGTTCCATCCGCAGCCCGTCGCGTTCCGCGGTCAGTTCGCCGATCCGCCCGTCGTCGCCGTCCAGCTCCAGCAGCCGTACGGATCCCCGCTCGGCCCACTCCAGTACGGAGTCCACCGTGTGCTGCGCGGAGCCGTTCCGCGCGGAGCCGTACTTGCGGGTCAGCTGGGTCAGCGCCGCGCGCCGCTCCTCCACGGCCGCCAGCCGCAGCGGGTCGGCGTCCAGGTCGTCCGCGTAGCCGGCCAGTTCCCCGGCCACGTCCCCGAGCAGGATGCCCAGCTCCCCGATCCGCTCGGCGAGCGCGCCGAGCGCCGGGTCGTGGGAGCGTACGGATTCCAGTGCGCGGTGCGCCCCGGCGACGAGCGCGCCCGCGTCGACGCCCTCGGGGTCCTCCACGTTGCCGGCGAGGGCCGCGTGCGCGACCTGGGCCGCCGAGGACAGGGATTCGGCGTGGCCGAGGCGTTCCGCCTCCGCGGCCAGCTCGACGTCCTCGCCGGCGACCGGCTCGACGGCGTTGATCTCGTCGAGCCCGAAGCGCAGCAGATCGGCCTCCTGGGCGCGTTCCCTGGCCCGGGTGGTGATCTCCTCCAGCTCTCCGGCGACCGCGCGCAGCCGCCGGTGGGCGGCGGCGTACTTCTCCAGCGGGACGGCGACCGCGTCGCCCGCGTACCGGTCGAGGGCCTGGCGCTGCCGGGCCGGCCGGAGCAGGCCCTGCTGGTCGGTCTGGCCGTGGACGGCGACGAGGTCTTCGGCGAGTTCGGCGAGCAGGCCGACGGGTACGGAGCGGCCGCCGACGTGGGCGCGCGAGCGGCCCTCGGCGGAGACGGTCCGGCTGATCAGCAGGGCGCCGTCGTCGAGCTCGGCGCCGGCTTCCTCGGCGCGCAGCGCGGCGGGGGCGTCCGGGCGCATGACGATGCGTCCTTCGACGACCGCCGCCTTGGCCCCGATCCGCACCAGCGCGGGGTCGGCCCGCCCGCCGAGCAGCAGCCCGAGGCTGGTGACGACCATGGTCTTGCCCGCGCCGGTCTCGCCGGTCACCGCGGTGAAACCGGGCGACAGCTCGACCACCGCGTCGTCGATGACCCCGAGCGACCGTATCCGCATCTCCTCAAGCACGGGACGACGATACCGAGGTTTCACGGGTGCCATGTGACGTCACCCGCCCAGACCCGGTCGAACAATCATGCTATTTACGTACACCCGAGGTACGGAGCCGGTGCGACGCCCGGCGCCCTCCCGCTCCACGGCCCTAGTGCGGCGCCCCGCGCCACCCGGACACCGGCAGCGCGAACTTCGCGACGAGCCGGTCCGTGAACGAGGCGTGGTGCAGCCGCGCGAGCCGGACCGGCACCGTCCCCCGCCGGACCTCCACCCGGGCCCCGGCGGGCAGTTCCACCGTCCGGCGCCCGTCGCACCACAGCACCCCGTGCGGGGTCCCGGTCTGCACCTCCACCGCCAGCACCGAGTCCGGCGAGGTCACCAGCGGCTTCGCGAACAGCGCGTGCGCGCTGATCGGCACCATCAGCAGCGCCTCGACCTCCGGCCAGACCACCGGCCCGCCGGCCGAGAAGGCGTACGCCGTCGAGCCCGTCGGCGTCGCGCAGACGATCCCGTCACACCCGAAGCCGGACACCGGGCGCCCGTCGATCTCCAGGACCACCTCGAGCATCCGCTCCGGGGACACCTTCTGGACGGCCGCCTCGTTCAGCGCCCAGTCCCGGTGCAGGACGTCACCGTTGGTCCGCACGACCACATCGAGGGTCATCCGCTCCTCGACCTCGTACTCCCGCGTCACGACCCGGTCCACGACCTTGTCCAGATCGTCCCGCTCGGCCTCCGCGAGGAACCCCACCCGGCCCAGGTTGACGCCGAGCATCGGCACGCCCGAGCCCCGCGCGAACTCCGCGCCGCGCAGCAGGGTCCCGTCACCGCCCAGCACGATCAGCAGCTCGCACCCGTCGAGCACCTCCGGCGTGCACTCGGCCACCAGCTCCACCTCGGGCGGCAGCGGCAGGTCCACCGCCTCGTGCCGCAGCACCCGTACGCCCAGACCGCTGCGCAGCAGCCCCTGTACGACCAGCTCGGCGCTGCGGATGGCCGCCGGCCGCCCGGTGTGCGCGAGCAGGAAGACGGTCCGCGCCCCCGCCTCCCCCGACGGACCAGAAGGCGGCGGAGAAGGCCGGGATCACCGGTGTCCTGTTCACCGCGACCAACACGGCTGACGGTCCGGCGCAGTTGACCGTGGACTACGGCTCCTTCGCCTCGGCGGTGGGTGGTGGCTGGGCCACGCGCCTGGGTCTGGTCAGCCTGCCCGCGTGTGCGCTGACCACCCCCGACAAGGCGGAGTGCCGCAAGACGACCCCGCTGCCCTCGGCGAACAGCCTGAAGAACCGCACGGTGACGGCCGACGTCACCTCGCTCTCCGCCGGAACCCCGACCGCGGCCAAGTCCAAGGCCCCGGCGCAGGCTCCGGCGGTCTTCGCCGTCATGGCGTCGGAGACGGCCTCGCCGAAGGGCGGCGGCGACTTCGCGGCGACCCCGCTCTCCGCGTCGTCCAGCTGGGAGTCCGGGTCCTCCTCGGGCGCCTTCACCTGGTCCTATCCGGTGGCGGTCCCGGCCGCGGTCTCCGGCCCCACGCCGTCGCTGTCGTTCTCGTACAGCTCGGGTAGCATCGACGGCCGGACCGCGAACTCCAACAACCAGGGCTCCCAGGTCGGCGAGGGCTTCGACCTGACCTCCTCCTACATCGAGCGCAAGTACGGCTCCTGTGACGACGACGGCCAGGAGGACAAGCACGACCTCTGCTGGAAGTACGAGAACGCCTCGCTCGTCCTGAACGGCAAGTCCAGCGAGCTCGTCAAGGACGACACGACGGGCAAGTGGCGACTGAAGGACGACGACGCCTCCCAGGTCACCTGGTCCACCGGCGCCGACAACGGCGACAACGACGGCGAGTACTGGAAGGTGGTCACCGGTGACGGCACGACCTACACCTTCGGCCTGAACAAGCTCCCGGGCGCAGGCGCCGAGCGCACCAACTCGACTTGGTCCGCACCGGTGTTCGGCGACGACTCGGGCGAGCCCGGCTACGCCAAGGGCTCCACCTTCGCGGGCCGCTCCGAGACGCAGGCCTGGCGCTGGAACGTGGATCTGGTCCAGGACGTCCACGGCAACGCGGCCACCTACTGGTACACGGCCGAGTCCAACAACTACGCCAAGAACGGCGACAAGACCAAGCTCGCGGCCTACAACCGGGGCGGCTACCTGAACGAGATCCGCTACGGCCAGCGCGCCGACACGCTCTTCACCGGGACCGCCTCCCACAAGGTCACCTTCGGCTATGCGGAGCGCTGCTTCGCGACGAAGTGCGACGACCTGACCAAGGACACCTCGGACAACTGGCCCGACGTCCCCTTCGAGGCGGTGTGCTCGGCGAGCGAGACCGACTGCCGTGCTCTCGCACCGGATTTCTTCACCCGCAAGCGCATGACGGCCGTCAACACCCACGCGTGGTCCACGGCTCTCGAGCCGGACAACTACGCGAACGTGGACACCTTCGACCTCGCCCAGGAGTACCTGGACCCGGGCGACCTGGGCGACACCAGTGACCAGACCCTGGTCCTGAAGTCCATCAAGCGCACCGGCAAGAACGGCGGGACGGTGAACGTCCCACCCGTGGACTTCACCTACCACATGCGCCCGAACCGGGTGGACGTGGACGGCGATGACGTGGTCCCGCTGAACCGTCCGCGCATCAACACGATCACCTCGGAGACGGGCGCGATCACCACGGTCACCCTCTCGAACCCGGAGTGCGTGCGCGGTTCGAAGATGCCGGTGGCCGAGGACGACAACGCGCTGTCCTGCTATCCGGTGTACTGGCCGATCAACGGCGGTGACCCGAAGCTCGACTGGTTCCACAAGTACAACGTCGCGGCCGTCACCATCGCCGACCCGGCCGGCCAGAACGACCTCGTCGAGAACTCCTACGAGTACGCGAACCCGGGCTGGCACCACAACGACGACCCGCTGACGCCGGAGAAGGAGCGGACCTGGTCCGACTGGCGCGGCTACGGCAAGGTCACCACCCACACCGGCGCCCTCGGCAAGACCCGCTCCAAGGCCGTGAAGGTCTTCATGCAGGGCATGCACGGCGACAAGCGCAAGGACAGCACCGCCACCCGCACCACCACGGTCGCGGCCGTCCCGGTGTCCGGCCTGACGATCCCCGCGATCAACGACGACGAGCAGTACTCCGGTTTCAAGCGCCAGGAGATCACCTACGACGGAACCACCCCGGTCTCCGTGTCGGTGACCGACCCGTGGAGCAAGGAGACCGCGAGCCGGCAGGCGTCCTACGGCAACGCCAAGGCCCACTACGTCCGACCGCAGACCGAATACGCCCACACCTTCCTCACGGCGTCCAACACCTGGCGCACCACCCGGAGCGACACCACGTACGACGACGTCTACGGAATGAAGACGCTGTCCTCTTCCTCCGGTGACACGGCCAAGCCGGGCGACGAGACCTGCACCCGCACCTGGTACGCACGCAACGACGCCAAGGGCATCACCAACCTCACGTCACGCACCCGCACCGTCGGAGCCCTGTGCTCCGTCACGGACGACAAGCTGACCCTCCCCGCCAACTCCGCGACCCGCGGCGACGTCCTGACCGACACGGCCATGGTCTACGACGACACGGCCGCCACCGGCTGGACCGCGAACCAGACCCCGACCCTGGGCCTGGCGACCTGGGCCGGGCGCCCTCAGTCCTACCCGGTGGCGAGCGGTACCGCGGACCGCAACCCGGTCGGCGCCGCCGGCTGGCAGACCACCGCGAAGACCACCTACGACACGGCGACGGCCAAGCTCGGCCGCCCGCTGACCAGCACCGACGCGGCCGGGAACACGACCACGACCAGCTACACGCCCGCCGCCGCCGGCCCGCTGGAAGTCACCGTGGTCACCGCGCCGAAGCTGGCCGCCACCGGCCAGCAGCACAAGACGTACACCTACATGGACCTGCGCGGCTCCGTCGTGCGGTCCATCGAGGCGAACATGGCCTCGACCTTCAACACCTACGACGGCCTCGGCCGTGTGACCGCCACCTGGCTGCCCAACCGGGGCCAGTCCCTGACTCCGAACGTCAAGTACGACTACCTGCTGGAGCGCGGCAAGCAGCCCTGGACCTCGGTCGCCAGCCTCGCAGCCGACGGCAGCTACAAGACGGTCTACACGATCGCCGACGCACTGCTCCGCCCGCTCCAGACGCAGGCCGCGTCGCCGAACGGCGGCCGGGTCCTGACCGACACCCGCTACGACTCCCGTGGCCTGGCCTACGAGTCCTACACGGACATCTGGGACAAGGACAAGGCGCCGGAAGGCGTCTACGCCCGCGCCGAGTACGGCAGCACCCCCGCCCAGTCGCAGACCGTCTTCGACGGCCTGGGCCGCCCCACGACCAGCACCCTGCTCGTCTACGGCGTGCAGAAGCAGTCCACGACCACCAGCTACACCGGTGACTCGACCGCGACGACGGCCGTCCAGGGCGGCAACGCGACCCGCACGATCACCGACGCGCTGGGCCGGACCACCGAGACCCGCACCTACGGCGGGACCACGCCGAACGACCCCGCCTACGGAGGAACCGCACCCGGCACGCCCTACACCAGCGTGAGCAACACCTACACCGTCGACGGCAAGGCGTCGACGATCACCGGGCCCGACAGCTCGAAGTGGACGTACGGCTACGACCTCTTCGGCCGGAGCAGCAGCACCACCGACCCGGACAAGGGGCTTTCCACCACGACCTTCACGGTCCTGGACCAGATCGCGACGTCCAAGGACGCCCGCAACACGGTCCTGGAGTACGCGTACGACGAGGCCGGCCGCAAGACCGGCCTGTGGAAGTCGCCGAAGTCCGACGCCAACAAGCTCGCGGCGTGGACGTACGACACGGTCCGCAAGGGTTCCCCTTCCGCCGCGACGCGCTACGAAGGCGGCCTGACCGGCAAGGCGTACACCAAGTCCGTGACCGCGTACGACGTCCTGGGCCGTCCCTCGACGACCCGCCTGACCCTGCCCGCCGACGACCCGCTCGTCACCTCGGGCGCCATCGCCGCCACCACCGACACCACGGTCAACTACCGGCTCGACGGCGCGCTCAACTCCACGTCCGCGCCCGCGGCCGCTGGTCTCCCCGCCGAGATCCTCCAGGTGAGCTACGACGACTTCGGTCTGGCGAAGGGGCTCTCCGGAACCACCGACTACGTGCAGAACGTGTCGTACTCCCCGCTGGGCGACATCGACCAGCTCACCCTGGCCCGTTCGGCCGCCGCTGGTGTGCGCAAGACGTTCATCGGCAACACCTACGAGGAAGGCACCCGCCGCCTGCTGCGGTCCACGGTCAACGACCAGACGCACAACGGCATGCTGCAGGAGCTGACCTACCAATACGACCAGGCGGGCAATGTCCTGTCGATCTTCGACTCGGCTCCGCTGAGCGGGTTCACCAAGGCCGACAACCAGTGCTTCTCCTACGACGCGCAGCGCCGGATGACGGAGGCCTGGACCCCGAAGACCGCCGACTGCAACCCGACCGGGCGCACCGCCGCCAACCTCGACGGCGCGGCTCCGTACTGGAACAGCTACACGTACACGGCGGGCGGCCAGCGGGCCACGGAGAAGACCAACACCGGGACCCCGCAGACCCGTACCTACTGCTACGACCCGGCCCGCCCGCACGCCCTGGCGGCCACCACCACCGGCGCCACCTGCACCGGCCTCACCCCGCAGTACGCCTACGACTCCATCGGAAACACCACCAAGCGCGCCGAAACCCCCGGCAGCGCGACCTCTCAAACTCTGAACTGGGGGCCGGAAGGCAAGCTCGCCAAGACGACCGAAGGCGCCACCGCCACCGACTACGTCTACGACGCGGAAGGTGAACTTCTGATCCGCCGCGACCCGGCGGGCGAGACGGTCCTCTACGCGGGCTCCAACGAGGTCCACCTCAAGGGCGCCAAGAAGTGGGCCACGCGCACCTACACCGTCGCCAGCACCAAGGTCGCGGTCCTGACCAGCGAATCCGGCAGCGCCAAGCTGTCGTTCGTGGCCGGCGACGCCCACGGCACGTCCTCGCTCATGGTTTCCGCGGACGACGCCCAGGCGGTGTCCAAGCGCTACACCACCCCGTTCGGCTCCGCACGCGGACCGGCGGCGGCCAACTGGCCCGAGGACAAGCGGTTCCTGGACAAGCCGGAGGACACCGGCACGGGCCTGACCCACATCGGCGCACGTGAATACGACGCGGCCCTCGGCCAGTTCCTCAGCGTCGACCCCGTCCTCGCACCGGACGCCGCACAGTCCCTCAACGGCTACTCGTACGCGAGCAACAACCCCGTCACCAGCGCCGACCCGACCGGCATGTGCGCGGAAATCGACTGCCCGACACGGCCTTGCCCTTCGTGCAACAACACGACGCCGGGCCACGAGCCCCCCGACGACGGGGACGGCAGTTACGACAAGGTCGACGACGAGATGCACAGCCCTCCGGAGAAGGGCGGCAAGAGTCTGCGCATGAACGTCGGCGGTGGGCTGAACCGCGGGATCATCATGGTGCGGTACTACATCCACACCTACGGTGCGATGTCCATCATTCCGGGCAAGCCCCTCCTGCTGGGCGACAACCGGGAAGACACCCTCGACCCGACCGCGGCCTACCGGATGGTGCTCTTCTGGGACACGGCCACCGGTGAAGTCGTCTTCAACGTGGCACCGTCCCACACCATGCCGGGCAAGCGGACCGTGGCCTCGTACGCGACGGGCGGCGAGCCGCAGGTCGTCGACGTGGGCTCCAAGCTCCTCCCGGCCCTTCCCATCAGGACCGACCTGCCCAAGAACAGGACGGTCGACGGCTATAACATCATCGACGACGACCTCGGCTCCAACTCGGACGGGCTCTTCCTGGGAGTGCACGGGGTCCAGCCGCTCATCACGATCGGGGCGGTCGACAACTATCTGAAGGTCAAGGCCGACAAGGACTCGGTGTCGGTGACCCGCTCGGGCAACGCGTACCCGGACATGGAAGCCGTGCAGTACCGGCAGGGGCAGGACGCGCGCTGGATCGGGCAGGACAGGATGGCGCACGAAAGCGGCTACGACGCACTGGACGCGTTCGGCGGGATCTTCCTCAAGGACATCGACCAGCGCACGTGGGTCAACGGCGACTGCACGAAGAGCTGCAAGTGAGGAGACCGTGATGAGCACGAAGAGGTGGCTGCGCATCTCCCTGCAGCGGTACGTCCTGACCGCCCTCCTCGGGTGGACGGCCGCGGCGGTGGTGCAGCCGGCCATGGGCACTGACCCCTTCTGGGACTCGTTCGGCCTGGGCATGAAGGTGGGGCTGCTGATGGTGCCCCTCCTGACGGTCGTGACCCTGGCCGTGCTCGCCCTGCTGGCCGGTCGGCGGTTCGAACCGCCGACCGGCGGGGCCCAGCGGATCCGGGGGGGCTGGCTGATCGTGCTCCCGCTGCTCCTGCCGCTGCCGGTGGCGGCGCTGACCGTGCCGCTGCAGTACCTGATCGTGCTGGGAGCCCAGATCGTCTACCTGCTCTGGGTGCTGCCCTGCACGGACGCCCGCGACACGGCGGAGAGGCTGCGCTCGCTCGCCGACCCGGCGGTTCCCGCCGCGGACCGGGCCGGGACGGCACGGTCGGTGGCGGGGTTCCGCTCCCGGCCGGCCGTGGAAGCCCTGGTGGGCGTCGCGGCCGACAAGGAGCCGGAGGTGGCCGAAGCGGCCCTGGAAACCCTCTGCACCATGTGGCGGCGGGACGGGGTCGTCGGCGAGGACCTGCTGCTGAAGCTCGACCCGCGGGCCCAGGACCGGGTCCGCGGCCTGGGCATCAAGGTCCGCAGCCCTTGGTGAGGCCCGCGCCACGCGATGCGCGGGTGTGACGAAGCCCGGCCCTTCCGGATTCCGGAAGGGCCGGGCTTCTCCCGTTCGGTCTCAGCGCGTGCCCACCGCCGCGCGGACCGCCCTGCGGGCCATGCCCGCGTCGTCGTGCAGGCGGCGCAGCAGCAGCCGCTGCTCCTCGCCGGAGGACAGGGCGCCCGCCGGCAGGGGCTGGGCCGGGGCGGCCGCCAGCATCGAGCGCTGCACCGCCGTCTCCGACATCCGGATCTCCCGGGTCAGCACGAGCATCAGGTTGACCAGGAACGCGTCCCGCGCCGCCGGTCCCGCCGCCTGGGCCATGCGGCTGATCTGGGCCCGTGCGGCCGGGGCGTCGCCCAGTACCGTCCACAGGGTGGCCATGTCGTAGCCCGGGAGGTACCAGCCCGCGTGCTCCCAGTCGAGGAGCACGGGACCCGCCGGGGACAGCAGCAGGTTCGACAGGAGCGCGTCGCCGTGGTTGAACTGCCAGGGGGTGCCGGACAGTTTCACCCCGTGCAGCAGCTTCTGCAGGTCACCGAGGTCCCGGTCGGTCAGCAGGCCCAGCTCGTAGTCCCTGGCGATGCGCCGGCCGTAGTTCAGCGGCCGCCCGAACAGCTCCTCGGCGGGCCGCCAGCCGTTCACCTGGCGCACCGCTCCCAGTGCCGCCCGCAGGTCGGCCCTGGGCGGGGCCTCCACCGGATGCCGCTGCAGCGCCGCGACCCGGCCCGCCATCCGCTCGACGATCAGTACGCAGTTCTCCGGATCGGCGGCGATCAGCCGCGGCACCCGGACCTGCGGGCGGTGGCGGACGAAGGTCCGGTACGTCGCTATTTCGTGCCGGTACCGCTCGCGCCACTCTGGCGAGTGATCCAGTAAGACCTTCGCGACGGCCGTCATCCTTCCGGTGGTCCCCACCAGCAGGACCGAGCGGCCGCTGCGCCGCAGCACCTGGACCGGAGCGAACTCCGGACAGATCCGCTGGACCGAGGCGAGCGCCGTGCGCAACTGGGCTCCCTGCGGGCCCGAGAGGTCGATTCTCCCGCTGAGCGGCTGCGATCCGGTCCCCGGCATCCGCCGCGTCCGTACGGCGCCCTGCGCCTGTGCGGTGGTGCGGCCGGGTTCGAGGTAGGGGCCGCCGCCCGCGGGGAGCGTGCGGTGCGGCCGGAGAGGGGCGGACACGGAGGTCGTTGCTGCGTACATGGCGTTACGGATCCCTTCGTGCGCCGACGAGTTGCGTACGCCGCCCCGCCGGATCCCGTGCATCACCCTGGGGAGTTCCGCCGGTGACCGGGTCGGGGAGGCGCATTCCTACCTGACACCCGCCCGTGGGTGGCGGACCACCTTGCGTGCCCTGGCGAACCCTGGCGAATAGTCGCTCGGCACCTGACACGGGGTTACTGTCAACTCAGCCGAGAACCTGGGGGCTTGACGTGAGCAAAGGACCAAACACCCGTCTGAACGACTTGTTCGGCCTGGCCGGCTGGTCGAAGGGTGAACTGGCGAGGATGGTCAACCGGCAGGCGGCTTCCATGGGCCACCACCAGCTGGCGACCGACACCTCGCGGGTGCGGCGCTGGATCGACATGGGGGAGACCCCGCGCGAACCGGTGCCCACGGTACTGGCAGCCCTGTTCACCGAGCGGCTCGGTCGTGTCGTGACCATCGAGGACCTCGGGTTCGTACGGCAACGGCGCACCGGAAAGCGGCAGCCCGAAGGGGAGAAGGAGAACCCCGACGGAATGCCCTGGGCGCCCGAACGCACAGCCGCGGTCCTCACCGAATTCACGGGAATGGACCTCATGCTCAACCGTCGCGGTCTGATGAGCGCGGGTGCCGCGCTCACCGCCGGCTCAGCCCTCAGCAACGCCATGTACGACTGGCTCCACACCGACCCCGCCCGCGCGAAGGGCGCGCAGCGCCACGACGACCCCTTCCAGGCCGACTCGGCGGGTTACGACCGCTACGAGGCCGCGCCCATCGGCTCCCAGGAGATCGAGGCGCTGGAGCGCTCCGTGGAGGTCTTCCGCGCCTGGGACGCCTCCAGAGGCGGCGGCCTCCAGCGCAAGGCCGTGGTCGGGCAGCTCAACGAGGTGGGCGGCATGCTCGCCTACCACCACCCCGACCACCTCCAGCGACGGTTGTGGGGGGTGGCCGCCAACCTGGCGGTGCTGGCGGGCTGGATGTCCCACGACGTCGGCCTGGAGCCGACCGCGCAGAAGTACTTCGTCATCGCGGCCCACGCCGCCCGCGAGGGCGGCGACCGGCCGCGCGCGGGGGAGGCGCTCTCCCGGGCCGCCCGCCAGATGGTCCACCTGGGCAAGCCGAACGAGGCCCTCGACCTGATGAAGCTGGCGCAGTCCGGCTCCGGCGAGCAGACCCTGCCCCGCACCCGGGCCATGCTGCACACGATCGAGGCCTGGGCGCAGGCCGCGCTGGGCAAGGGGCAGGCCATGCGCCGGACCCTGGGCGAAGCCGAGGACCTGTTCGTGTCCACCCCCGGCGACGTGCCGCCGCCGTCCTGGATGCAGCACTTCGACGAGGCCGACCTGCACGGCATGCAGGCGCTGGCCTTCCGGACCCTCGCCGACCACGACCCCTCGGCGGCGCCGATCGCGCAGAAGCACGCCAAGGAGGCCCTGCGCCTGCGGGCCGACGGCCACCAGCGGTCGAAGATCTTCGACTACATCTCGATGGCCTCGGCCTGCTTCATCGCCGACGACCCGGAGCAGGCCGACCGCTACGCCCGCCTCGCGCTCGTGTCGATGAACGAGACCTCCTCGCACCGCACGTGGGACCGGCTGCGCGAGATGTACCGGCTGACCGGCCAGTACTCGGGCTTCGCCGGCATCGAGGAGCTCCGCGCGGAGATCAAACTGGCCCTCCCGAACAGCCCAGTGGCCCGTACGGTCTGAGGGCCGGTGGCAGCCCGAGCGCGCCGAAAGGCCGCGCCTTCCGGCGCGGCCCTGAAACCCCGCACATCCGCTGACGCGGGCGGTCCGCCGGCTACGGGCCGATCCGGGCCACCAGCACGCAGGCGTCGTCCTCGCGCTCGCCCTCGCCGAACTCCCCGATCACCATGCGCACGCACTCCTGCGCCGACCGCGCGGCCGAGAAGTGCGGGGCCAGCGCCAGCAGCCGCTCGGTCCCGTCGGCCTTGCTGAACTCGATGCTGCGCGGGGTCAGTCCGTCGGTGTGCAGGACGAGCACGTCGCCGGGCTCGAGCCGCTCCTCCGCCTGCCCGTACGAGGCTCCGGAGGTCGCTCCCAGCAGCACGCCCTCGGGCGGCAGCAGCGAGCGCCCCTGGCCGCGCCGGAACAGCAGCGGGGCGGGGTGACCGGCCTGCGCCCAGGACAGCACCCGGCGCGCCGGGTCGTAGCGGCAGCACACCGCCGACCCCAGCGCGGGCTGTACGGAGGTCTCCAGGAGCTGGTTGAGCCAGCCCATCAGGGGGCCCGGCTCGATGCCCGCCATGGCCATCCCGCGCAGGGCGCCGAGCATCATCGCCATGCCGGACGTGGCGGTCACCCCGTGGCCGGTCAGATCTCCGACCGTCAGCATGGAGTGACCGTCGGGCAGTTCGAGCGCGTCGTACCAGTCGCCGCCGATCAGCGCGCTGGTCGCGGAGGGCAGGTAGTGCGCGGCCACGTCCAGTGCCCGGGTGCTGTCGTGCGGGAACCGCAGGGAGCCGCGCCACGGGGGGAGCACGGCTTCCTGCAGCTCGACCGCCAGCCGGCGCTCGGTCTGCGCGATCTCCTGCCGGCGCTGCAGCGAGTCACGTGACTCGCGCACCGCCCGCTGGCTCCGGCGCAGTTCACTCACATCGCGCAGCACGGCCCACATGGAGGCCGTGCAGCCGTCGGAGTCGAGTACCGGCTCGCCCCTCATGTGCAGCGTCCGGACGCGGCCGTCGGTCCGGACGATGCGGAACTCGCCGTCTATCGGCTTGCCGTCCACCAGACAGGCCGTCACCATCGCGGTGAGCAGCGGCTGGTCATCGGAGAACAGGGTGGAGCCCAGCTCGTCGAGCGGCAGTGCGCCGGCTTCCGGGGAGCGGCCGAAGATCTGGAAGAGCTCGTCGGACCAGCTGACCTCGTCGGTCAGCAGGTTCCACTCGGCGCTGCCGACCCGGGTCTGCTGGGCCTCCGGCCCGGTCTCGGGGGCGGCCTGCGGGACCGCGGCGAACTCGGCCGCGGGCGGCAGGCCCTCCTTGAGCTGGCCGAGGTGGGCGCGGAGGTCGTCGAGGTGGTGCACCGCGAGATCGCACAGTGCGCGCTGCCAGCGGCCCTGTGCGTCGTCGTCGTCGACGACGGTGTCGCGGCGGACGGCGTCGACTTCCCCGCGGAGCCTTCGGGTCTGGGAGATCAGCGCGTCCACCGACCCTGGCTCGGGGGGCTGCGCGGGACGGTCCGCGAACAGGTGGGACGGCATGAGAACTCCGATACAGGCGCGGCACGGCCAAGTCTGAGGAGGGACCGGTTCTGTGGAAGGGCCTGTAACGACTCTTGCACAGGCGGCGACGGCCTGTAAGGCGTTTGGCAACATCTGTGGCGGGCTTGCTTAAGGCATATGCCTGAGGCCTCTCGACCGTCCCCGGGTGTGCGAACGAATCCGGTCAGTCCTGCCGGTGGACCGGAACGGGAGGCCTCGGGCCCCTTGCGGCGTCTGGGCCGTTACACGGAGATCGGCACCGGGTGGATCTCGCTGGCCGGGTGTCCGGTGCGCTCGTGGATCCGCTGGACCGCCTCCGCCGAGGGGGCCTCGGAGAGGCAGTAGACCGTGCCGGAAGCCGGGTCCGCCCAGGCCCGCTCGAAGTGCACGCTCTCCTGCGATTCGATGTCCAGGTCGGCCTTGTGGGCGGCCAGCAACTGCTCCTCGGTGATGCCGTCCATGCCGTAGTGGACGTCCATGAACTTCGCCACTGCCGACACCTCCTCTGTCCGTCGGGTGTGCGGGGGTGCACGGGCAGGCTCCTCGGCCTGCTCCCTCCATCGTCCGCCCGCGGCCGGAAACCGGCCCATCGGACAGGGGCGGTCGATCGTACGGCCGATCTGTGCGAGGGGGGTTGCCCGCCGGCCCCGCGGAAAGCCGTACGGACCCGGATCAACACGAACGGGCGGGCAACCCCCGAACGGAGGACCCCCGCGCCCCGGCGGCTTCGCGCCTTCCGCGTCCGGGGTCTGACCAGGGCTTCCCACCTCACCCCTTGATCGCTACCCTACGTGTCGGTAACGAGCCGGGGAGGTCCGCTCCGGCGGGCCGCGCGCAGGGTGGGGACACGACGACATGACCGGGCAGAGCCACGTGCCGACCGAGGGCCACAGCCGCGCCGACGGGCCGGAAGGCCACAGTCGGCGGTCCTTCCTCACGTACCTCGTCGCGGCGCCGACGCTCGCCCTCGTCACCCGCGCCGGGGCCGACGTGCTGGCCCCGCAGCCCGCCCACGCCGTGATCCCGACGCTGCCCGCCATCGCCGACCTGCTGGACCTCGGCGACCTGTTCATCCTGGCGGGCGCCCCCACCTCCGCGCTGCTCGCGCTCGCCGTCGACGCCGACGGGACCATCCGCTTCCGGCTGCCGCGCGAGGAGGTCGGCCAGGGCCTGACCACCGCGGTGGCGATGCTCGTCGCCGAGGAACTCGACGCGCCCCTGGCCGGCGTACGGATCGAACTCGACGACGCCCGTCCCGAGCTGCTCTTCAACCAGCTCACCGGCTCCTCCAACTCCATCCGCTCCCTCTACGGACCGGTCCGCCAGTGCGCCGCCACCGCCCGGGCCCGCCTCGTCGCGGCCGCCGCCCGGCGCTGGAGCCTGCCGGTGTCCTCCCTCACCACCGCGAACGGCGCCGTCCGCGCCCCCGACGGCCGCACCGCCGGCTACGGCTCGCTCGCCGTGGCCGCCGCGGACCCCGCCCTGATCGTCCTCGGCGCCGCCCCCAAGCCGCCGGCGAAGCACGCGCTCGTGGGCAAGCCCACCAGCCGGATCGACGCCCGCGCCATGGTCACCGGCGCCCTGCGCTACACCGTCGACCTCGACGTGCCCGGCGCCAAGCCCTGTGTGGTGCGCCGTCCGCCGACCCTCGGCGGCAGCGTCCGCGGCGTCGCCAACCTCACCGCGGTCAAGGCCATGCCGGGCGTGCTGCACGTGGTCACCGTCGCCACCGGCGTGGCGGTCGTCGCCGAGACCTTCGGCCAGGCCCTCGACGCCAAGGCCGCCCTCCAGGTCACCTGGGGCCCGGGGCCCGCGGACCAGCTCTCCGACGCGCAGGTCCGTACGAAGCTGCGCGCCGCCACGCCGCCGCTGCTGGTGCCGCCGCTGCTGACCCCGTACGTGGACGCCGAGTTCGACTTCGCCTTCGTCAGCCACGCCCCGATGGAGACCAACTCCGCCGTCGCGGACGTGCGCGACGACCGCGCGGAGATCTGGTCCGGGCTCAAGTCCCCGATCGTGGCCCGCGAGACGATCGCCGCCGATCTCGGGCTGCCGCTCGACAAGGTCACCGTCCACGTGGTCCAGGCCGGCGGCTCCTTCGGCCGCAGGCTGTTCTTCGACGCCGCCCTGGAGGCGGCCCGGATCTCCAAGGCCTGCCGCCGCCCGGTCCGCCTGATGTGGACCCGCGTCGACGACACCCGGCACGGCCGGATGCGCCCCGCCACCCACCACAGGATCCGCGCCACCCACCTGCTCGGCGAGGTGCTCAGCTTCGAACACCGGGTCGCCGCCGCCGAGACCGACTTCCGGCACGGCCTCGGCGAGATCATCACCGCCACCGCCGCGAGCCTCCCGCTCGGCATCGGCAACGCCACCCTCGCCCAGACGCTGTTCCTCACCACGATCAAGTCCCCGTACCACTTCGGGCTCACCACCCAGGCGCTCACCGAGGTCCCGACCGGGGTGCCCACCGGTTCCTGGCGCTCGGTGTACTCGGCGAACACCCGGGGCGCCGAGGAGATCGTGGTCGACGAGCTGGCCCGCGCGACCGGCCGGGACCCGTACCAGTTCCGCCGGACCTTCCTGAAGACGGCCGCCCAGCGCGCCGTGCTCGACAAGGCCGCCTCCGAAGGGGGCTGGGGCCGCGCGATGCCGGCCGGGTGCGCCCAGGGCATCGCCTTCCACGAGGAGTACAAGTCCCGTACCGCCTGCCTGGTGGAGATCGACACCCGGGATCCGGAGCACATCCGCGTCACCAAGGCGGTCATCGCCGTCGACGTGGGCCTGCCCGTCAATCCGCGCGGTCTGGAGGCCCAGATGATCGGCGGCCTGACGGACGCCATCTCGACCACGCTGAGGGCCGGCCTGCACCTCGACAAGGGCCTCCCGCTGGAGGGCAGTTACAGCCAGTTCCACTGGGCGCAGCAGCGCGACACCCCGCAGGACGTACGGGTCTTCGTGCTGCCGGCGACCGGCACCGAGCCGGGCGGCGCCGGCGAGCTGGGCCTGCCCGCCGCCGTCGGCGCGATCGCCAACGCCTACGCCCGGGCCACCGGGACCAAGCCGCGCAGCTTCCCCCTCGACTTCGACGTCGACTTCACCCCCTACCCCCGCTAGTCCAGGAGCCGAGCCGTGCCCTCGCACACCTTCACCGTCAACGGGCAGAGCGTCACCGTGGACGCGCCCGACGATCTGCCCCTGCTGTGGGTGCTGCGCGACATGCTCGGCGTGCGCGGCCCCAAATACGGCTGCGGCGTGGACGTCTGCAAGGCCTGCACCAGCCACCTCGACGGTGCGGACGTCCGCCCCTGCGTGGTGCCGGTCTCCGCCTGCGCGGGGAAGTCGGTCACCACGATCGAGGGACTGGCGGACGGCGACGAGCTGCACCCCGTGCAGGAGGCCTGGCTCGAACAGGACGTCGCCCAGTGCGGTTTCTGCCAGCCCGGCCAGATCATGGCGGCCGTGGCCCTGCTGAAGCGGACGGCCACGCCCACGGACGAGGACATCGACGCGATCGCCAACATCTGCCGCTGCGGCACCTACTTCCGCATCCGGGAGGCGATCCGCAGCGCGGCCGCGAAGATGTAGCCGGTTCACCCCGTGACACAGGCCCGATAAAGGACAAAACAATACAGTTTTGGCTGATCATGCCTGAATGAGGCGTATCAATGCGAAACGCGTGCTGGTCGGCGAACCGCTCGACACCGCACGCCTGGGCGAGACCCTGCTGCCCAAACGGCTGGCGCTCCCGATCTTCTGCAGCGACCCGCTCTCCTCCGTGGCCTACGCCACGGAGGAGATCCTGCTGATCCTCGCCCTCGGCGGCGTCGCGCTGCTCCACCTCACCTGGTACGCGGCCGCCGCCATCTGCTTCCTGCTGGTCGTCGTCGTCGCCTCCTACCGGCAGACCTGCCACGCCTACCCGGGCGGCGGCGGCGCGTACATCGTCAGCTCCAAGAACCTCGGCGAGACCGCCGCCCTCACCGCCGCGAGCGCCCTGCTCGTCGACTACGTCATGACGGTCGCCGTCTCCGTGGTCTCCGGCGTCTCCGCCATCACCTCCGCCATCCCCTCCCTCACCGACCACGAAGTCGTCCTGTCAGTGGGATTCGTGGTCCTGCTGACCCTGATGAACCTGCGCGGCGTCCGGGAGTCGGGACGGGTCTTCGCCATCCCCACCTACGGCTTCGTGCTCGTCATCTACGTCATGTTCGGCGTGGCCGCCTACCGCCTCGCGACCGGCGACACCATCCGCGCCGAGTCCGCCGAACTGCCGATCCACGCGGAGGGCAACTACGTCGGCCTCGCCGTGGTACTGCTCGCCCTGCGGGCCTTCGCCTCCGGCTGTACCGCGCTGACGGGCGTCGAGGCGATCAGCAACGGCGTCCCCGCCTTCCAGAAGCCCAAGAGCAAGAACGCGGCGACCACGCTCGCCGCGATGGGCGCGCTCGCCGTCACCATGTTCGCCGGGATCACCGTCCTCGCCATGGCCTACAAGGTGCACGTGGCGGCGGACCCGACCGAGCTGGGACTGGCTCCGGGAACCCCGATGTCCACCGCGCTCGCGCAGATCGGCCGCGCCACCTTCGGCGACTGGCACGTCATGTTCTACCTGCTCCAGGCCGTCACGGCGGGCGTGCTCGTCCTCGCCGCGAACACCGCCTTCAACGGCTTCCCGATGCTCGCCTCGATCCTGGCCAAGGACCGGTACGTGCCCCGCCAGCTCTACAACCGGGGCGACCGGCTCGTCTACTCCAACGGCGTCGTCCTGCTGGCCTTCGCCGCCATCGCCCTCATCATCGCCTTCGACGCCCAGCTGACCCGCCTCATCCAGCTCTACATCATCGGCGTCTTCGTCTCCTTCACCCTCTCCCAGGCAGGCATGGTCCGGCACTGGAAGCAGGAACTGGCCTCGCCCGACACCCGGCAGGAGGAGCGGATCCACATCCACCGCCGGCGCGCCATCAACGCCGTCGGCGCCGTGATGACCTCCGTGGTCCTGATCATCGTCCTGCTCACCAAGTTCACCCACGGCGCCTGGCTCGTGGTCATCGCCATGCCGCTGCTCTTCCTCGGCATGAAGGGCGTGCGCCGCCACTACGACACCGTGGCGCGGGAGGTCGCCGTCGCCCCCGGGGTCAAACCGCGCAAGCCAGCACGCCACCACGTCGTCGTCCTCGTCGCCGCGGTCCACGCGCCGACGCTCAAGGCCCTCGGCTTCGCGATGGGGCTGCGGCCCGACACCCTGACGGCCGTCTCCGTCGCCGCCGACGAGGAGGACGCGGACCGGCTGCGGCAGGCCTGGGCGGAGCACGACCCGGGGATCCCGCTCAAGGTGCTGCACTCCCCGTACCGGGAAGTCGTCGGGCCGGTGCTCGCCTACGTGCAGGAGCAGGCGGCCGACGAGGGGACGGACATGCTGTCGGTGGTGATCCCGGAGTACGTGGTCGGGCACTGGTGGGAGCAGCCCCTGCACAACCAGAACGCGCTGCGGCTCAAGGCCCGGCTGCTGTTCACCCCCGGGGTCGCGGTCATCGACGTGCCGTATCTCCTGGAGTCCGCGAAGTCCGCTGCGCCGGAGGCACCGGAGGCGGAGCGGGCGTGGGGGTGACCGGGTGCCGGCTGACCGGGCGCTGGGTGACCGCCGTGTGGGCCAGCGCCAGTTCCACCACGTGAGACGGATCGGACAGGGAGCGGCCCGTGAGCTGCTCCAGGCGGCGCAGCCGGTTCGAGACGGTGTTGCGGTGGCAGTACAGCCGCTGCGCCGCGTACGTCGTCGAGCCCTGGCAGGCCAGCCAGGTCCCCAGGGTGTTCAGCAGCACCCGGCGGTCCTGCGGCGCCAGCGCCAGGACCGGACCCAGCACCACCCGGCGCAGCCGGTCCGCCAGTTCGGACTCGGCCGCGACCAGGGCCGCCGGGAGCCGCTCGTCCAGCAGGACGGTACCGGGGCCCTCGCCGGCGGGAGCCGCGCGCAGCGCGAGGACGGCCAGCCGGCGGGCGGCCGCCAGCTCGCCCGGCGCCGCCACCACCGGGCTCACCCCGGCGCGCACGCCGAGCGGGGCGAGCGCCTCCCGTACGGACTCCAGCGGGAGGTGGCCCAGGTCCACGAGCCCGGTCTCCCCATCGGCGCGGACCCGCCACAGCACCCGCGGAAGGCCGGCGGCGGGGTGCGCGTCCGCGCTCTCGCCGGGGCCGAGGACCACGACCGCGAAACGGCCGGGCTCCGCCAGCCCGAGCCGGTGCGCCGACTCCGCGGCCGTCTCCGGCGGAGCGGTGCCGTCGAAGAGGGTGTCGAGCAGGGAAGCCCGCAGCTCCCGCTCGCGCTCGCCGCGCCCGGTCTCGGCCCGGCGGTACGAGCCGGCCGCCGCGTCCGCCAGCCGGTCCACCACCTCCCACAGCGCGGGCGCCGCCGGCAGCAGCCGGGGCAGCGCCGCCGGGTCGTGCGCGGCCACGGCCTCGGTCAGGGTCTGCCACACCAGCCGGCCGCCGAGCCGGTACACGCGCAGCAGGGATTCGAGCGGCAGCCCCTGCCCGGCGCGGAGCGCGCCGTCGGCCCGGGCGTCGGCGAGATCGGGCGCGAGCCCGCGGGAGCCGCGGGCCAGGCCCTCGACGGCCTGGCGCAGGACGTGATGGATCCGGTCGCGCAGTTCGGCCCGCCCGAGCAGGGCGGCGTAGGCGGGTTCCTCGGTCGGCATCCGGTCGGCGAGCCGCTGCGCCGCGACGGCGACGCGGCGGTCCAGGTCCTCGCGTAACTCCTGTCCCTTCTCCCCATCTGACGCTGCCGCCGCTCTCCCCTGTCTTATTTCCGGGGGTGCCCGCTCCCGTTACAAAACATCTGCAACCGGGGTAGTCCGCCGGACGCGACAGAGGTGTATAAGACACAGCTTCCGTGCCGTACGGCCCGGCCCCCCGTTTCCCCCGTGGTCCGGGCCGTACGCGTCTGCCGGACCTGTGACTAAAGGCCCGGCCCGGACACGTGGTTGTCCATCGCCACGATGTCCTGGTCCGATACGTGGTTGTCGTTCGGCTTGTCCGACGGCTTGCCGAGCGGCTTGACCTCCGCGCCCGACGCTTGATCGCCCAACGGCTTGACGTCGACATCCGAGACGTGGTTGTCGAGCGGTCTGATGTCGCCATCGGTCGGCAGGATGTTCTCGTTCGTCGTCATCGGATCTCCTGATGGGTGGGTCGGGCCCGCTCGGCGATTCCCCCGAGGACCGCCGAACGGGTGGTCCTTCAGCCGACCCGGGTGCCCCCCGACACGTCGAGTCGATGAACCCCATCCTGTCGGACCGCGATAAACGAACGATGAACGTCTCGTTCAGCGCCCCGCGCAGGCCCGAACGGACCCCGGGCAGCCCCAACCGGACCCCGGGCAGCCCCGTACGGACCCGCTCAGGCGGCGATCTCCGCCGCCAACAGCGCCCGCACCTCGGCCAGTTCCGGAGACTTGAGCTGCGTGAACACCACCTCGGCGTCCCGCCAGCACACCCGGGCCCGGTCCCGCTGCCCCAACTGCCGCAGCGCCCGGCCCAGCACGGTCAGGACCGTGGCCCGGCGCCACTCGCCGCCGATGCCCCGCAGCGCGATGGCCTGCTCCGCGTGCGAGGCGGCCAGCGTCGGCCGGCGCGCGGCCAGGTGGACCTTGGCCAGCCGGAAGTGCGTCACGCCCTCCCACAGGGGCTGCCGGTTCTCGTGGAACAGCGAGAGCGCCTTGCTGAGCTGCGAGTGCGCCTCGGAGAGCCGGTCCGCCTTGGTGAGGGCGATGCCCAGCGCGTAGCGGCCGTTGGCCAGGCGCAGGGTGAGCCCCATCCGGTCGTAGATGGCGATGCCCTGCTGCGCCAGCTCTATGGCGCTGGACAGCCGGCCCTGCTCCACGTGGATGCGGGAGAGGTTGCACAGGGCGCTGGCCTCGCCGACGTAGTTGGCGTCGGCCCGGAAGTTCGAGATGGCCTCCAGCAGGTACCGCTCGCCGTCGCCGTAGCGGCCCTCGTAGATGGCGATGATGCCCCGGTCGTTGGGCGCCCAGCAGCTGGGCAGCAGGTCCCCGGCGGTACGGGCGAGCACCATGGCCCGGCTGGCCTCGGCATCGGCCTCGGCGAAGCGGCCCGCGACCAGGTGGGTGTTGGTGAGGGTGGTGCGGGCGCGCCCCTCGGCGTACGGGTCCCGCGCGGCCTCCGCGGCGTCGCGCAGCGCGATGGCGGCGGACTCGTACTGCTTGGAGTTGGCGCCCGACTCGGCGAGGTCCTTGGCCGCCCACAGCAGGTCCACGGCCCGGCGCAGCAGGTCGTGGCGCCCGGTCGTGCGTACGGCGGCCTGCCGCACGCACGCGAGCAGCGGGTCGGCCTCCGCGTACAGCCAGTCCTGGGCGGAGCGCGGCTCGGTGAAGACCAGCCCGGGGTGGCGGGTGGCGGAGAGGTGGGCGATCAGCCGGTCGCCGGGCCGCTCCAGGCCGTAGACCCCGGCGGCGGTGGCGAGGTAGAAGTCGAGCAGCCGGTCGAGGGCCGCGTCGCGCTCGCTGGGCGGCTGCTCGTCGCGCTCGGCGCAGGCACGCGCGTAGAGGCGTACGAGGTCGTGGAAGCGGTAGCGGCCGGGCGCGGCCGATTCGAGGAGGGAGCAGTCGACCAGGGCCTCCAGGAGGTCCTCGGTGGCGTGCTCCGGGTGGTCCAGTACGGCGGCTGCCGCGGCGAGCGAGATGTCCGGCCCGTCGGCGAGGCCGAGGAGGCGGAAGGCGCGCTGCTGCTGGGGTTCGAGCTGGCCGTAGCCGAGCTCGAAGGTGGCCTTGACGGCGAGGTCGCCGGCCTGGAGCTCGTCCAGGCGGCGGCGCTCGTCGGCGAGCTTGGCGGCGAGGACGGAGACGGTCCAGGTGCGGCGGGCGGCGAGCCGCGAGGCGGCGATGCGGATGGCGAGCGGCAGGAACCCGCAGGCGCCGACCACGTCGAGCGCGGCCTGGCGCTCCGCGCCGACCCGCTCGGCGCCGACGATCCGGGTGAACAGCTGCAGGGCCTCCTCGGGGCTCATCACGTCGAGGTCGACGAGGTGCGCCCCGGCGAGGCCCGCCATGCGGACCCGGCTGGTGACGAGGGCGGCGCAGCCCGCGGTGCCCGGGAGCAGCGGGCGGACCTGGGCGGCGTCGCGGGCGTTGTCGAGGAGGACGAGGACGCGGCGGCCGTCGAGGGTCGAGCGGTAGAGCGCGGCCCGTTCGGCGGGGGAGTCGGGGATCGAGGCGTCGGGGGTGCCGAGCGCGCGCAGGAAGGAGCCGAGGACGGCCTCGGGCTCGGCGGGGCGGGCCTCGGTGCCCTGGAGGTCGACGTAGAGCTGCCCGTCGGGGAAGTGCGGGCGGGCGGCGTGGGCGACGTGCACGGCGAGGGTGGTCTTGCCGACGCCGCCGATGCCGGCGAGCGCGGAGACGGCCATGACCTGGCCCTCGGCGCCGGCGAGGATCGCACCGAGTTCACCGACGAAGCTGGCGCGGCCCGTGAAGTCGGAGACGGTGGCTGGCAATTGGGCGGGCCTCACGTGGACGGGCGCGGCGGCCGGCGCCGGGTCTTCGGCGCGGGCGAGTTCGGCGTCGGCGCGCAGGATCCGCTGCTGGAGCTCGGCGAGTTCGGGGCGCGGGTCGACTCCGAGTTCGTCGGCGAGGAGCCGGCGGGTGTCGGCGTAGACGGCGAGGGCCTCGGCCTGGCGCCCGCTGCGGTAGAGGGCGAGCATCAGCAGCTCGCGCAGCCGCTCGCGCAGGGGGTGCGCGGCGGTGAGGGCGGTGAGCTCGGAGACGGCCTCGGCGTGGTGGCCGAGCTCCAGGTCGAGGTCGAGGCGGGTCTCCAGCAGTTGGAGGCGCCACTCGGCGAGCCGGGTGCGCTCGGTGTCGGCGTGCGGTCCGGGTACGCCGGCCAGCGGCTCGCCGTCCCACAGGTTCAGGGCGCGGGCCAGCAGCGTACGGGCGAGGGCGCGGTCGCCCTTCTCGGTGCGCGCGTTCTCGGCGTCGGCGGCGAGGGTGCGGGCGATGCCGAGGTCGAGGGCCTCGGGGTGGGGCAGGCGGATCGCGTAGCCGCCGGACTCGCTGACGAGGAGCCCGGGGGCGAGGATCTTGCGCAGGCGGGAGGCGTACGTACGGATGGTCGCGAGGGCCTGCTGCGGCGGGTCTTCGCCCCAGATGGAGTCGATGAGCTCGGGCGCGGTGGCGGTGCGGCCGTCGCGGAGCAGGAGCACGGCGAGCAGGGCGCGCTGCTGCGGGGTTCCGGAGGGCAGCGACTCGGCGCCGCGCCAGGCGCGGATGGGGCCGAGGACGGCGAAGCGGTTGCCGCCGGCGGTCCCGTTCTCGACCACTCCGGCACCGGCTCTGGCACTGGCGCGGGCGTGGGCGCTGGCAGCGGCGCGGGCACTGGCGCCGGCGTGGGCGCTGGCAGCGGCGCCGGCGTGGGCACTGGCACTGGCGCCGACGTGGGCACGGGCAGCGGCACTGGCATCGGTGCCGGCACTGGCTCCGGCACTGGCGCCGCCACTGGCTCCGGCCTCGGTGCCGGTTTCGGCCTCGGTCTCGGCCTCGGTCTCGGCCTCGGTTTCGACTCCGGTTCCCGCGGCGGCGTCACCGGTCTCGGGGTGGTTCCGCTGGTGCGGGATGGCCGGTGTGCCGTCCATCTGGTGTCCCCCCTGCCTTCCGTAGGTGTAAGGGTCAGTCTGCCCTGTGTTGCGCGTACACGTCAGTCCGTGGCGGACCCAGTCCTACCGGATCCAGAACCCGGCCCCTCCCAACTAGCTGACGGTTCGTCAGATTGGCGCTACCGTGAGGACATGGAGACCTTCCCGAAGATCATCTCGGTGGACGACCACACGGTTGAGCCCCCTCACGTCTGGCGGGACCGGCTCCCGTCCAAGTACCACGACGTCGGCCCCCGCGTCGTCCGCGCGCCCTTGAAGGAAATGACCTTCCTCGGAGGCAAGTTCGCCCCCGTCATGGGGGCCAAGGGCGACGACGGACCGATAGGCGACTGGTGGGTGTACGAGGACCTGCACCGACCCCTCACCCGCCTCGACACGGCCGTCGGCTACGACCGCGACGAGATCAAGCTCGAAGTCATCACGTACGAGCAGATGCGCCCGGGCTCCTTCTCGGTTCCCGACCGGCTCGCCGACATGGACGTCAACCACGTCCAGTCCGCCCTCTGCTTCCCGACCTTCCCGCGCTTCTGCGGCCAGACCTTCACCGAGGCCAAGGACCGCGAGCTCGGCCTGCTCGGCGTGCGCGCGTACAACGACTGGATGGTGGAGGAGTGGTGCGGCCCCGACGCGCGCGGCCGCCTCATCCCGCTCACCCTCGTCCCGCTCTGGGACGCCCGCCTCGCCGCCGCCGAGGTCCGCCGCAACGCGGCGCGCGGGGTCCGCGCGGTCGCCTTCTCGGAGATCCCGCCCCACCTCGGGCTCCCCTCCATCCACACGGACGACTGGGACCCCTTCCTGGAGGCGTGCAACGAGACCGGCACGGTCATCGCCATGCACATCGGCTCCTCCTCGCGCATGCCGTCCACCTCGGCGGACGCCCCGCCGGCCGTCGGCTCCACGATCACCTTCGCCAACTGCTGCTTCTCGATGGTGGACTGGCTGATGAGCGGCAAGTTCGAGCGCTTCCCGAACCTCAAGATCATGTACGCGGAGGGTCAGATCGGCTGGATCCCGTACATCCTGGAGCGCGCGAACGTGGTCTGGGAGGAGAACCGCGGCTGGGGCGGCGTCGCCGACAAGGTGCTGCGCCCGCCGTCCGAGCTCTTCGCCGAGCACGTCTTCGGCTGCTTCTTCGACGACGCCTTCGGCCTGAAGAATCTGGACTCGATCGGGGTCGGCAACGTCCTCTACGAGACGGACTACCCCCACTCGGACTCCACGTGGCCCAAGTCGAGGGAGGTCGGCGAGTCACAGATGGGCCACCTGGCGCCGGACGTGGTGGACCGCATCGTCCGCGGCAACGCGATCGACCTGCTGGGCCTGACCCCGGAGGGCCTCTGGCCGGGCGCGTGACCCGGGTCGCCCCGCACCGGATCCGGCCGCATCCGGGCCGCCCGCGCTCTGTTGGGCCGCACCCCGACCGGCAGCCCCCGGCCCAACCGCACGCAGGAGCGCCCCGACCGGCCAAGGCGGCCGGTCGGGGCTGTCGCGTACCGCCGGGGTGCTAGAGCAGCCGGATGTCGCAGAGGTGGACGGTGGACCCGTCGCCGAGGTGCTCCTCGACGACCTCGTGGATCCGGGCCATGGGCGGCCCGTAGTACCGCGCTTCGCCTTCGGCGGAGGTCCAGCTGCGATGGCCAACTGCGTTCCACGGCGACCGGACCGTCTCTCGCCGCGCCGGTACCTCGGTTCAGCGCGTCCAGCACGCGGCGCAGCGCGGCCTCCCGCGCTGGTGCGGGCGCTTTCACGCACGCGCCGAGCCCCCGCCGAGCCGCTCCGGCCCCCACCCTCTTCGGCGTCCCGCGTCGGCCGGCCGGGCCTCATCAGCTAGTTGTGCAGGACGCCGGTGCGGGCGGCGATGCCTCGGAGTTCGGGTGTGGTGCGCCCGGAGAGCAGCAGGCCGGAGACGAGGGATTTCACAGCTGGGCGGGCGTGCGTTTCCTGGGGGGCCCAGTACTCGGCCTGGAGGAGAGCGCGGATGCACTCGTCTCGCCGGCCCCATTGTGCGAAGGCCTTCGCGCGGTCGGTGAAGTAGAGCGCGCGCCGTTCCGTGGTGGGGAGAGCTTGGGGGGCGAGAGCATCTGCTGCGGCGATGGCGGCTGAGGGATCTCCGGCGGTGTTCTCCGCCGAGATCAGGTGGAGCTGGACGGTGGCCCAGCTGAACCCGCCGTTGGTGTCCCGGAGGTGGGTGACGGCGCCCAGGCTCTTGGCGATGGCGGTGGCTTCGCTGGTCAGCTCGCGCATTCCGGCTTGATCGCGTTGGTGGGCGACGGTGTAGGCGGCGCACTGGACCAGCAGACCTCGCTGAGCGGTCCCGGCGTTTCCGAGTTCGCGCAGGGCCGGGTCGTCTGCGGCGTTCAGGGCAAGGGCCAGGGCCTGATCGTGCCAGCCCGCTTTGCGGGCGAGGACGGCCTGCTGGCGGGCCGCTTCCGCGACCGCGACGTGCGCCCCGCCGACGGCGGCGAACTGCCGGGCGCGGTCGGCTGCCATCCAGCCGAGTTGCGGCTCGTCGAGCTTGATGAGGATGCGCGTCGCCAGGAGGTAGGCCTGCGCCAGCACGGGGAAGTTGTCACTGTCGCCAGCAGACCGGTGCCCGGCGGAAATCAGGCGTGGGAGCCGAAGGGCGAGGCTGGAGTACTGGCAGTCGTTGAAGTCGGCCGAGGCGCGGTGCAGTTCTGCCGCGAGGCGGTCCAGGGGCGTGTCGGGGGCGGTGCGGTCCAGTCCCAGCATCGCGTCGCGCAGACCGGCGACGAGCGTCTCGCCGAGCCGTGCCTCTTCGGTCTTGGCCGGGGTGGCGCCGGCGACAGGGGCGCCCATGGCGGCCGCCGCGGTGACCGCCAGGTTCGCGAGCAGCTGCCTTCGCGTGCGCACCGGGTCCTCTCCGTCTTCGCGCCCTGGGCTTCCCAGAGTAGGGGCGGGCAGGCTGGGATACGGCCCGGTTCGCTCACTGAGTGGATCCGGATCTGCACTCGTGGCCGGTGCGAGGCCGAGAGCCTGCGGTGGGATGCCGAGCACCCGGGCAAACCTCTGGAGCACGGAGACGTCCGTCATGGCGGACTTCCCGCGCTCCAGGCGGGATACCTGGGCGGCCGAGTAGCCGGTCAGCGACCCGAGCTCGGCCAGGGTCATGCCCTGGGTTCTACGCGTCCTGCGGACCACCTCGCCGGGTGTCGCCATGGGTGTCACCTGCGGCTTCCGAACTGCATCCATAACCCCGTCCCGGTGTAGCCGAGGCTGCGTGGGCCCCGCAGAGCAGGGGCTCGGCACGCGGCCGTCCGTACTTGCACGAGATGCAAACTCCTTGCAGCCCTATAGCTACGCACTGTTGTACCGCGTCCTGGTGCGGTGGTCTTGGACTTGCCGCGGTCCACCAGCACCGCGCACTCCCCCACCCAGTGAGCACGCCCAAGAAGGGACTTCTCCGTGGATCGGTACTTGCAGCATCGGGAACGTCTGCTGACGTCGTCCAGGCCTCTACCGGACTTCGAAGCCGTGGGATCGAACGGGCCCTGGCTGCACCGCGCCGACGGCCACCGGGTCCTCGACGGATCGAGCGGCCTCCTCTGCGCGAACGTCGGGCAGAGCAGTCCCGCGGTCTTCTCCCGCATCGAGAGGCAGTTCTCCCGCTACTCGTTCGGCGGCGCCGCTGTCGTCCAGCCCCACATCCAGATGGAGCTGATGGACCGCCTGTGCCGCGTGGTGGGCCGACCGGAGGACTCCGTCGCGCTGACCACGTGCGGGACTCTCGGCGTGGAGGTCGCGGTGGGCCTGGCCCGGAACATCGTGCGGGTCCGCGACGGGAAGCGGCGCGGGGACATCCTGACCTCCAGCCTGTCGTACCACGGCAATTCCATGTTCACCCTCGGGGTCGCGGGCAACCAGATCCGCAACCCCCGTCCCGAAGACCGCTACGGTCTCGGCCCCGCCTTCCCTGCCCCCTACCCGCCGACGCACAGCCACGCCCACGAAGGGCACGGGTGTGACGCCTCGTGCGTCGAGGAGGTGGCGCGGGCGATCGACAGCAGGGACGCGGAGAACGTCGCCGCAGTCCTGATCGAGCCCATCAACGGGACCACGGGCGGCGCGTTCGTGCCCCCGGACGGATACCTGCGGCGGGTGTCGGAAGTCTGCCGAGAGCGCAGCGTCCTGGTCATCCACGACGAAGTCCTGACCGGTTTGTGGCGCACCGGCACGCCCCTGGCGAGTCATCACTGGGATGGCTGCGAGCCCGACCTGGTCATCCTGTCCAAGGGCTTGGGCGCCGGCTACGTCGGCGTGGGCGCCGTACTGGTGTCGCCCGAGATCGCGCCGCTGCTGCGCCACAAGGACGTGGACCCGCTGCCCGCGATGGGCACCATGGCCACCCATCCCCTCCAGGCCGCGGCCTGCCTCGGAGTCCTGGACGAGCTCGAAGCGATGGACTTCAGAGCCTTCGCCACTCGCGGAGAGCGCCTCGGAACGGCTCTGCGGTCCCTGACCGGCTGGGCGCCGGTGCGAGAGGTCCGGGGCGTCGGCCACCTGTACGGGGTGGAGGTCGCCCCTGGCCTGCTCTGGCCCCTGATGGAGGAGTGCGAGCGGCGCGGCGTCTTCTTCTACCCGTTCACCGGAGCCGGTGACCCGCGCAGCGAGGGCCTGGTCGTCGCGCCCCCGCTGAACTCCAGCGACGAGGACATCGACTTCCTGACGGCCGCGCTCACCGACGCGGTGGCCTCCCTCAGCTAGACCACACCCGCCGCGTCCCGCCCTTGGGGACGGACCGTCTCGCATCAGAATCCGAGGACACGACATGCAGTTTCCCATCACGGTCATCGACCAGCTCGATGAGGCCCAGCTCCGCAAGTGGCACGACTTCTACGGGGTGACCGCGGACCGGCCCCGCTTCGAGGAGGAGGGCATCTGGAGGCGCACCCAGCAGGAGGAGACGGCCGCGAACTCCGGCTGGTCGGGCGAGGGCGACGCGCGGCGTCGCATCGTCCACTACTGGCACCAGTACGGGCTCGTGGACACCACGGCCGCGCCGGCCCTCGCCATGACGCAGATGTACCTCTACCACTCGGTGGCCGCGCCGCTGGCCGAGATCGAGGTGGCGTGGGAGGAGAACCACGCCATGCTGGCCGAGGGCGGCTGGAAGAAGGTCGGGCCGGGCCGGTTCGAGCTGGGTGATCTGCGCGTCCACATGATCCGCGTCGAAGAGCACCCGGAGGACCTGCGGGCAGGCCGCTGGCTTCCGGCGGACTATGAGGTCATCGACACTACGTTCACCTCCGTCAACACGTTCCCGCCCAGGGCGATCCGGCGCCGGCCGTGGGAGGTCCTGACCCATGGGGTCCGGGTCAAGGACACCCCCGGACAGCCGGTCTACGCCGACGACCTGGCGCAGCTCACGGACTTCCTGCCGTTCCAGGTCGAGGTCGGCTGCGGCGTCTCCTACGAGGCCGGGATTCCGCCACTGCACCGGCTCCACGAGATGTACCACGTCAACGAGATCGAAGACGAGCAGCTGCGCAAGGGCTTCACGTTCGTCCTCGCCCCAGGGAGGGACCCGCTGCTCGCGGAGATGTTCCTCGACACCGAGGACAAGGTGGCGGAGCTGTCAGACATGTACCGGGCCTGCTTCGACGCCGAGGTCACCCCGGCGTTGCGCACCCTGAGGCGGATGGAGGAGGCCGGGCACATGGTCGGCCCGTTCATCACGAACAACTTCGACGCGCTCGGCGCCCGCGCCGGGTTCGAGGAGCAGTTCATGCGCCGCTACGACCAGCGGATTCCGCCGGTCACCTTCCACCCCGAGGCGAAGGCCCTGGTCGTTCTCGGGCTGCACGCCGACCGCCGGTGGGTGGCCAAGCGGGCCCGCGCGGCCGGCCTCAAGGTGTTCCTCGTCGACCCGGAGGGCTTCCCCCGTCCGGACGGAACCTGGTTCGAGTACCCGCTGGAGGCCCCGCAGACCGGTGACGTCGTCGTACGGCAGACGGCCGCCGTCGCGATCAGCGAGCTGGAGCAACTGCTGAACCCCAACGCGACCAGCGCGTGAAATGTGGGGCCGGGGAACGGCGCTAGCCTCTGGGCTCGTTCCCCGGCCCCGCCACGGGCCCCTCCCAGGATGAGAGTCAAGGAATGCGCATTTCAGTAATCGGCTGCGGACACCTCGGCATCCCGCACGCGGCGGCGATGGCCGAACTGGGTCACGAAGTCATCGGCGTGGACGTCGACCAGGCCAAGGTCGACAGCCTGAACTCCGGCCAGTGCCCCATCTACGAGATCGGACTTCCCGAGCTGCTCGCCCGCCACACCGCGAGCGGGCGCCTGCGGTTCACCACCGACATCCGCGAGGCCGCGGCCTTCGGCGAGTTGCACTTCATCGGCGTTGGCACGCCGATCGACGCGGACGGCCGCTCCTACGACACCGCACAGGTCTTCGGCGCTATCCGCCAGCTCGCCCCCCACTTGGACCGGCCGTGCACGATCGTCGGGAAGTCCACGGTCACTGTGGGCACCACCGTTCAGGTCACCACCCTCGCCCAGCGGCTGGCTCCCGCCGGCGAGGCCGTCGAGGTCGTGTGGAACCCGGAGTTCCTCCGTGAAGGCCATGCCGTGGAGGACACGCTCCGACCGGACCGTCTCATCGCAGGCGTCACCACTGCCGAGGGCGAGAAGGCGATCCGCGCCGTCTACGCCCCCATCCTCGACGCCGGTGTCCCGATCTTCATCACGGATCCGCAGACCGCTGAACTCGCCAAGGGCGCGGCGAACAGCTTCCTCGGTTTGAAGATCAGCTACATCAACGCGGTCGCCGACATGTGTCAGGCCGCCGGGGGCGATGTTTCCCAGATTGTGGACATCCTCGGCATCGACCCACGGATCGGCAGCGGCGGGATGCGGCCGGGCATCGGCTACGGCGGCGGCTGCCTCCCCAAGGACGTCCGCGCCTTCACCGCCTCCGCCCGCCAGCTCGGCGCCGAGCAGGCCGCCACGCTCCTGCTCGCCGCCGAGAAGATCAACGAGAGCCGCACCGACGTCGCCATGGACCTCATCCGCGAGGCCCTGGGTGACCGCACGGTCAAGAACGCCAAGATCACCGTGTGGGGCGCCGCCTTCAAGCCCGGCACCAACGACGTCCGCGAAAGCCCCGCGCTCGCGCTCGCCCATGCCCTCCAGCAGGCCGGCGGCAACGTCACCGTTCACGACCCGCAGGCCGTGGCCTCCGCCATGACCCGCAACCCCGAGCTGGACTACACCGACGACCTCGCCGAATCCGTCGACGGAGCCGACCTCGTCGTCCTGGCCACCGAGTGGCCGGAGTACCGGCAGACCGACCCCCGCGCCCTCGCGGCCCGAACGGCCAACCCCCTGCTCGTCGACTGCCGCACCACCCTGGACCCCGAGCCCTGGCGCACGGCCGGCTGGACCGTCCACCAGCTCGGACGCCCCGGGAAGTAGAGCCGGTCCCCAGCGAGAAGGCCCGCACCAGTTCCCCCTCGCCCTGGAAATCCGGAGGTGCCTCGCCATGACCAGTGACGACGTTCTACTCCGTCGCGCCGACGACCGCGACGCGCGTCCCGCGGCCGACGTCTGGCTGCGTTCCTTCGCCGCCGCGCTGCCCGCCGTGCGCTGCGCCCATGACGAGGCCGACGTACGCGACTGGTTCGCACGCGTGCTCGTGCCCCAATACGAGACCTGGGTCGCGGTCACCGGCGACAGCGTGGTCGGGCTCATGGTGCTGGGCGGCGGAGAGCTGAAGCAGCTCTACCTCGACCCCGCGTGGCGCGGTCGGCGCCTCGGTGACCGGTTCATGTACCTGGCGAAGCAGCGGCAGCCGGACGGGCTGGCGCTGTGGACGTTCCAGGTCAACGAATCGGCGCACCGGTTCTACGAGCGACACGGCTTCATCGCCGTCGAGCGAACGGACGGTCTGCGCAACGACGAGCGCGAGCCGGACGTCCGATACCTCTGGCAGCCCCGACCCCCGCGCTGACGTTGAAGGCGGTCACCCGAACTCCAGGGTGACCGCCTTCAACGTTGTAGGGCCGGTCTACGGTGTCGCAATGACAGTTCTGATCGTCGGCGGCAGCGGCTTCCTCGGGACCGAGCTGGTCCGGCAGGCGAGAACAGCAGGGCACACGACCGTCGCGACGTACGCGACCAAGCCCGGCTCCGCCTCCCCAACCACGTGGCGCCACCTTGATCTACGGGACGCGGGAACCCTGGACGCCGTCATGTCCGAGGTGCGCCCGCAGCTCGTCCTCAACGCGTCGAGCGGCTCGGCCGACTGGGCGACTACGGCAGAGGGCCCCATCCGCCTCGCGATGGCGGCGGCGAGGTACGGAACCCGCATGGTCCACGTGTCCAGTGACGCGGTGTTCTCCGGCGCGCGAGTCCGCTACGACGAGTCCAGCCTCCCCGACCCCGTCACCCCCTACGGCGCGGCCAAGGCCGCGGCAGAGACCGGCGTCCTCGCCGTGCACCCGAAGGCCGCGGTCGCCCGGACATCGCTGATCATCGGCCACGGGCGGTCGGTACACGAGAAGGCCGTGCACGAACTCGTCGCCGGCACGCGCGACGGCGTCCTGTTCACCGACGACATCCGCTGCCCTGTGCACGTCACCGACCTGGCCGCCGCCCTCCTGGAGCTGGCGGCCGCCGACGCGACCGGCGTCCACCACCTCGCAGGCCGCGACGCCGTGAGCCGACACGAACTGGGCACCCTCATCGCCAAGCGGGACGGGCTCGATGCCTCCCGGCTCCCCACCGGCCTACGGGTCGACAGCGCGCTCCCCGGCGCCCTCGACGTACGCCTCGACAGCCAGGCGACCCAGCGCGATCTGCGCACCACACTGCGCGGGGTCCGGCAGTTCCTGCATCGCTCTGGTGTAACAGCCCAGCCTGTGGGCCCATGAACGCGCGGCGGCTGGCCTTGGCTTTGTCGGCGAGTTGCTCTCCTCTACGAAGCCGCCGTCGACCACGGTGTGGACGATCCGGTGGCCGGCGGCCGCGTTCCAGCGGCGACAGTCGGCCTGCTGGGCGTTGAGGCCGTGGCCGTCGATTGCCTGGCCGATGGTCGAGACCCGGCGACCATGACGAGCCGGAGCCGGGCGCGGCGCGGATTCTGAGGGGCGCTCATGCGGCCGGCCGCACACAGAAATAGGTATAGACGTAACAGCCCTGGTCACTGTGCTTTCATGTCTTCGGCTGGCGGTAGCAGTCCAATTTCGCGGGCGGCCTTCATGTCGGCGTAGGCCTGTGTCCGTCCCACGTGTGTCGCTGGACAGACCAACTTTGTGATCACGCTTCGCGTGGACCAGTCGTTGGGTGCCTCCCACACAATCTCCGCAGTCTTCTCGATCCGGGGTAGGTAGATCGACCACCACTTCGGTCCGCAGCGGCGCCGTAGCTCCTCCAACAGCAAGATTTCGTCCCTGTCCATCAAGCCTGTGCGCATGCTGCTGCCTGGTGACCAGCCGTCGACGACCCACTTCCAGCCGTGTGGTGTCTCTTCGAAGGCGACGTCTGGCATCGTCGCCAGCGCGAGGGGAAGCGCGAGCTTGCGGGCGGAGGCTCGGACCTGATCCTTCTCCACCCCGGAGGAGAGACCGGTGACGGAGATGGCGTTGTCCGGCTCGGTGACACCCCCCTGATCGATGGTCACCGCGATACACATCTCCACCTCCGTGACCGCGCACCACAGACTGATGCGGAACCGGGGAGGAAAGAGCCGGCCCGCGACGGGTACCAGGGTCTCCTGGTACCAGGGCTCGTCACCGTCGTGATGCGACGGCTCGACGCACATACCTCCTGTCCAGTACGGGTTCACGACGCACTCCTGCTGGGCCAGAGCCCAGCGATCAGGAGGGCGAGCGTCGTGGTGACGCCGAACGTGCTTGCGGCCGTACGGACCGCGCTGACGAGGGGCTCGTGACCGGCCTGGGAGAGGACCATCGAGATCAGCGCGGCGACGAGGCCGACCACGGCGGCGCCCAAGATGTAGTGGCGTGGAATCTTCACTCGACAACTGTCTCGCCCAGGTCCGGATGAATCCATGCTGTGCCGGTCCGGAGAACCGACCTCGAAAAACTGGACAACCCCTGAGCAGCGATCATGCGGAACCTGTTCGGGTATCCGGCGACAGATCGCCCCGCCCCGGACGGGCTGTCAGTCGTGCTGCGAGACTTCGGCGGTGAGCACCACGCGCCGCCCACTCGGGCATGGACCGATCCCCCTCGACGACGACCAGGCCGCGCGTACCGCCCGCGGCCGTACGGCGGCGGAGCGGGCCGCCGAGGAGATTCCCCAGCAGTCCGTCCCGCGCGCGGAGTCCGGCTCGGCTACGGCCCGGCGGAACCTCGGCGCCGGACCTGGGGCCCGTTGATCCAGTCCCACAGGCCCTAGAGCAGCCGGATGTCGCAGACGCGGCTTCCGTGCAGGACGTGCCGCGCGCGCCCGGTCAGCGTTCACCCGGCCGGAGAGGTCGGCACTCCGGGTCGCCCGGCCGGTGTGCGTGCTGGTCCGGGCGGGTGCCGGACGCCGAATCCACTTGGATCGTTTCGGCCTCGCCGTGGATCACGCGGTCACAACGGCAGCAGATGAGCATCACGAACGCTCCGGTGCCGGGCACGACCAGACTTCGGTGGAGGTGACGTGGACACCCTGCGCGCCGTGGATGGTTCCGCGCTCGATGGCGCCCGCAGTGAGGAGGGCGCTGCAGGAAACGCAAGCACGGCCCAGGGCCTGGGCGTGGGTGAGGCGGGAGACCGAGGTGGGCAGGGGCATCAGGTGGCAGGCCACCGCCCGGGCGGTGGTCACCGGCCCGATCCGCTCTCGGCGTGCCGCGAGCACTTCACGATCGGCCAGGGCACGCTGAAACCCGCGACGATCGCCTCGCCCGCCGAGATCAGTTCGTCGTCGACGGCGCCGCAATCCCAGCAGGCGTGTCCGTGCAGGCGCGCTACGCTCACGTCCGCGATGTCGGCTACGACCAGATCGGCCATCGCCCCTCCCATCTGCTCGTTCAGTGCGGTCAGACAGATGATGGGCCGGGGAAAGGGCAGCAAGGGATACACGTCGTATCCCTAGGAGAGGTTGCCTAGACCGCGCCGATCCACTCCGCGAACGAGCTCAGCGACCCGGTGTCGGCACGCTTGATCCGACGGATCGTCTCGATGTCCTCCCGCGCCCAGGGGTGTTCGCGGACGTGCTGCGGCGCCAGCCGCCGGGCGACCTTCAACGACTCGAATGCGGCGTCCGGCCGACCGGCCCAGAGTTGGGCGCGGCCGATGTCGACGTAGAACCCGCTCCGGCGTTCGGCGGGGATCTCATCTCCCGGCTTCCAACCCCCGGCCATTTCCAGAGCCCGGCCGATGTGGTCGCCGCCGAGACTGACGGCGACCGCCACCTCGTGGATGCGAACGCTGGACGGTCCGAAAGCCGTACCGAGGTAGACGCCCTCTTCTAGGTGCTCCGCGAACCTTCCGGCCTCGCGTAGGTGGGCGTGCGCCGCGTCCGGCGCGCCGGCGCGAGCGGCCACCACGGCCGTCCGCATGTGCAGTGCCCCACGGAGAGCGGCAGCCTGGGTGGTTCCCGGGCCGGGTCCGGCGTCGAGTGCCCGTTCCAGAGTGATCTGTCCCGCGCGGTGGGCACGGGCCGCGAAGAACGTCTCCGCGTGGACGTACGCGGCGACCGCGCCGATGTCGGGGTCCTCGGTCTGCACGGCCGCCCATCGCATCACGTCGATCAGGCGCGCGGACAGGTCGTGCGCGCCGACCTTGTAGGCCACCGCGTCGGCCGCACGAGCGGCCGCCACCACCAGACGGGCCGCCGCGGCCCGATGCGTACCCGACGCGGCGTGCAGATGCGCCAGCGAGTCCGTCAGGAGGCCGGGTGCCGCGGCGGCGATCCGCCCGTACTGGGCAGCCAGCCGCCATCCGGTCGCCTCGTCGACGGCGCATGCCACCTCGGCGCGAGGTCTCGTAGGAGGGTCGAGCGGGACGTCGTACCCCGCGATCACAGCCGAGATCGAGGGCAGTGCCGTGTGGACCCTGCGACTGGTGCCCGTGTACGAACGGTCCAGCCGTGAGGGGCCCACGCCGAGCGCTGACGCGAGGGCTTCGAGAAGGACCGCGGACGGGGTACGGGCGCCGCGCTCGATCGACTTGACCATGGCGAGGGAGACATGGGACTCGCGTGCGAGGTCGGCTTGGGTCATGCGGCGGACGTGGCGCCGTGCTGCGATGCGCTGCCCGATGTGATCGGCCATGCAGGCACGGTACTGGTCCGCGAACCGGTCGGCGCCCGCTACGCCTTGGCGATGGCGACCAGCCTGACCAGTTCTGCCAGCGTGTCGATCGAGTAGTCCGCCGTCCGCCGCTCGCGGATCTCGTCGGCCCACCAGTGCCCCCACGGGCCGCGCCGTACGTGCGCGGTCAGCAGGCCGGCCGCTCGCGCCGGGGCCAGGTCGTTGGCCGGGTGGTCGCCGACGTAGAGGGTCTGCGCCGCGGGCGCGCCGGACACCTCCAACACCTTCTGGAAGAAGGCGGGTTCGGGCTTGGCGACGCCCCATTCTCCGGACGTCGCGACCAGGTCCGCCGGCAAGTCGAGCGCGCGCAGCAGTGTGCCGGCCTTCGGGCTCTGGTTTCCCGCGACGACGACACGGACCCCGGCCGCCCGGAGGGCGGAGAGGGAGGGGCGCACGTCGTCGTACAGGTCCGTATCGTCGAGTTGCTCGCCGCGTCCTGCCGCCTCGCGGGCGGCGTACTCGGCCTGGATGTCGATGTCCGGCCGGAGCAGGCGGAGCGCGTCGGAGTTGTCGCGGCCGTCGATGACGACCGCGCCGACGAGCGCGGACAGCGTGTGCCGTGGCACGCCGAGCCAGTCGGCCCAGGCCCCCCAGTAGCGGTCATCGCGGGTCAGGGTCTCGCCTACGTCCAGGACGACGGTGCGGATCATCCGGTCAGCCTACGGTGCTCCGGCGCCCGCCCCCAGTGCTACGCCGGCCGGTCCGTGGCCGGGGTGGCCGGGGCGGCCGACGGGGCCGGAGTGGTCGTCAGGAGGGGGCGGACGTGGGTCAGGAGGAGGTCCAGGAAGCGGTCCGGGCGGCGGAACGACGCGAAGTGGCTGCAGCCCTCGATCACCGCGAAGTGTTTGACCGGGGCCTCGACCTCCTCGAAGTACGCATGGGCGGAGGCCGTCGGGGTGAGCACGTCGTACTCGCCCTGGAAGACGAAGAAGGGGATCTCGAAGCGCGTCCCCTCGGCCCGGTCGTCGAACCCGGCCGTTCCCCCGGTGATCCGCTCCGAGAACGACTGCCCCTTGAAGAAGTCCCGCAGGTCGCGCAGCGAGTGCAGCGGCGACAGCCACATCGAGCCCAGCACCACCTTCTTGATCGTGTCGAGCGTCAGCGGGTCGCTCTGCGCGCAGAGCTTGGCGTACGTCGCCTGCTGCCGCGGCGTCCACGCGTACGGGTCCGGGCCGATCTCCTCGACCCGCGCGACCTGCTTGTGCTTCCCGGCGGCGCGCAGCCGCTCCAGCAGGGCGTCGTAGGCGGAGGTGTCGCGGCCGCCGGTGTGGATGTTCTGGTCGGTGCCGACGTAGGCGGAGTAGAGCTCGGGGTGCGCGCGGGCCAGCCGTAGCCCGAAGGCGCTGCCGTAGGAGTTGGCGAGGAGCACCACCCGCTCGGCGCCCAGCAGGCGCCGGGCGTGGTGCGTGACCTCCAGGACGTCCTCGTAGAGCCGCTCGAAAGTGGCCTCGCCCTGGCCCTCCGGGCCGCCCCGGCCGAAGGTCTTGCCGGCGCCGCGCATGTCCCAGCGGAGAAGCGTGAAGTGGCGCTCCCAGGAGCGGGTGCGGGCCGTGTAGATGGAGTTGGCGGCGCCGGGGCCGCCGTGGATCTCTACGACGACCGGGTTGGCGCGGTCCTCGCCGCGCACCGAGATCCACTGGTCGATGCCGCCGATGCGGACGAAGCCCCGCTCGTCGATGCCCTGCGGGGAATCGATCCGCAGGGCCTTGGCGGCCTGCGCGCGGCGCAGCGCGCGGTGGGCGAAGAGTCCGGCGGCGGGGGTGGCGAGGGCGGCGGCGGTGAGAGCGGCGATGGCGGTGGCGATCACTGTGTCCTCCGTAAACTGTGTCTAGTGGATACAGACTGTCGCTTATGAAAAACTTAGGCTGACGACGAGCTACGCTGTGTAGAGCTAGGTGCAGCGTGGGAGGGGTAGAAGAGACGGGGGGGGGGTCGGCGGGGACGGGCGCGTTCGTGAGGCGGGCCCAGGCGGCGGCCGCGGAGCGGGGCTCGCCGAGGCGGCCCTCGTGGGCGAGGAGGAGGAGCTCGGCGTCCTCGATGTCGTGGCAGCGCTCGACGCGGGTGCCGGAGGCGAGGAGCCGGGGGTAGACGGCGGCGGTGGACCGCCAGATCCAGCGGGTGCCGGCGGGCGCGGCGCGGATCGCCTCGGCGGGGTCGGCTGCGGTGATGCGGGCTCCGCCCGACGCGGGGTCCAGGGGCATGGCCTGCCACCGGCCGTCGCCGTCTTCGGCGAGGACCCACCTCGGGGTGTGCTCGGTCATGAGTGCGAGTGTCCCACCGGGGGCTGACAGGCCCGCTCCGCGCCGCGCGGGCGGCTCCCCGCGGGGCCCCGCGCGGGCGGCTCCCCCGGGGCTCCGCGCCCCCGTACCCCGGGGCTCCGCGCCCCCGTACCCCGGGGCCTCGCGCCCCGCACGCCGGGGCCCCGCACCCCTGAGCCGGGGTGTCCCCGGTGCGTGCCAAGCTGGAGGGGTGAGAGACATCGTCGACCGGGCCTGCGAGGCCGCGCTGTACGGGCAGGATGACGCCGGGCTGGACGCCGGGGCCTCGGTGCTCGTGGCCGAGGGCGAGCGGTGGGCCGGGGTCGGCCAGGCGCTGCTCGCGCGCGGCGAGGAGTACGTGCGCCAGGCCTGGGAGCGGGGGTGGCGGCCGCAGGACGTGCTGCGCCTGGTGCGGCGGGACCTGGCGCCGGTGCACGTGCGGATCTGCGAGGACCTGGTCGCCGCCGAGGCGCGGCGGTACGCGCGGCTGCCCGAGCGGTGGACGGACGCCGAGCCGTGGTGGGGGGACGACACGCGGTACGGGGAAGCGCTCGCGGGGCGGGAGCGGACCGACCGGTTCACCCTGGCCGGGGCCGTGCTGGAGGTCTTCCGGCTGCTGATCCGGCTGCCGTCCATAGAACCGGTCGGACCCCTGCCGGGCGACGCGGCCGGCCTGCTCGAACACGCGCACATCGAGCCCCGCATGCTCGGCCGCATCCGGGCGCTCCTGGCGAAGGCCGAGGCGACGAACTTCCCGGAGGAGGCGGAGGCCCTCAGCGCCAAGGCGCAGGAACTCATGGCCCGGCACACCGTCGACGAGGCCCTGCTCGCCGTGCGGACGGGCGTCAAGCAGATGCCCGGAGCCTGCCGGATCGGCGTCGAGGCCCCGTACGAGGAGGCCAAGGCGGTCCTGCTGGACGCCGTGGCCGGCGCGAACCGCTGCCGGGCCGTCTGGAACAGCGCGTACGAGTTCTCCACCGTCGTCGGCTTCGAAAGCGACCTGGAGGCCGTCGAACTCCTCTACACCTCGCTGCTCGTGCAGGGCACCGCCGCCATGACCCGCGCCGAGGCCGGGCAGCGGGCGGGCGGGCGCAAGCGGACCAAGACCTTCCGGCAGTCCTTCCTCCTCGCCTACGCGAGCCGGCTGGGCCAGCGCCTCGCCGAGACCGCCGAGCACACGGTGGCCGAGGCCCCCGACAACCTGCCCGCCCTGGTCGCCCGGGACGTGGCCGTCACCTCGCGGGCCGAGGAGATGTTCCCCCGGACCACCACGACCCGGCTGCGCGGGGCCACCGACCTCGCGGGCTGGGAGGACGGCACGGCGGCCGCCGACCGCGCGCACATGGCGGACGGCGGGCGCCCGTCCCTGCGCAACTGACCGAGGGGGCCCGGGATCCGGGGTCCCGGGCCCCCTCGCTCGGCGCTTGGTGCTTGGCACTCGGTGCTCGGCGCCCCGCTCGCTCGGCGCTCAGCGTTCCGTGGCTGGTGCCGTCGCCTCCGGCTCCTCCCGGAGCGCCCGCGCCTCCGCCTTCAGGATCCGCGCCGACCTGCCCAGCCCGCGCGCCATCTCGGGCAGCTTCTTCGAGCCGAAGAGCATCAGGCAGACGAGTACGAGGATGGCGAGGTGCCAGGGTTCCACGGCGTTCCTGAGCATGTGTGTTCCCGTCTTCCGGAGGCCGCCGGCGCGGTGCCGACGGGCCGATGATCGGCGCTTCCGGGCGAAAACACCATGGATCGGGGCATGTCTGAAGAAGACCTGAAAGCCGACCCGGGCGTTACCCTTCGTGCCATGAGCTGGGTCCGGGCGCTGAAGGACACCGCCCGATCCGGGCTGAGGATCGAGCGGACCCGTCTCCAGCCCCTCGTCGCCGTCCGCGCCGCCGCCGGCCTCGCGATCGTGGTCGGCCTGAGCCTGGCCTTCCTCGGGCCCGGATCCGCCGCCAGCTCCGCCTTCGGTGCCTACATGGCGGCCATCGCCACCTTCCAGAAGAGCTGGCGGCCGCGCCCCGTCCTGGCGCTGGCCGCCGGACTGACGCTGGCCGTCTCCACCTTCATCGGCTACCTCGTCGGGTCCTCGCACGTCTTCGCCTTCATGCTGCTGCTCGCCGTGTGGTGCTTCGCGGCGGGCCTGATGTGGGCGGCCGGGCCCACCGCCGGCATGATCGCCTCCGGCAACGTCGCGATCATGCTGGTCACGGTCACCCTGCCCACCTCCGTGCCGCAGGCCGCCGGGCACGCCGCGCTGATCGCCGCCGGCGGGGTGGTCCAGGCCCTGCTGATCGTGCTCTTCCCCATCGGCCGCTGGGGCGCCCAGCGCGAGGCCCTGGCCGACGCGCTCGCCGCCGAGGCCGACTACGCGCGCCGCCTGCGCCACGACCCCGTCGCCTCCTTCGACCCGCAGCCGCTGATGAGGGCGCGCGACGCCGCGACCGTCACCTCCCGCCAGGCCCGCCGGCGCCCCGCCGAGCTGCACGGCGCGCGCGGGCTCGCGGAGCGGATCCGGCCCGTGCTGGCCTCGCTGGCGGACCCGGCGGTCGGCGCCCCCGCCGAGGGCCCCGCGCGGGACCGGGTGCGCGAGCTGCTCGCCGCGGCCGGGTCGGTGCTGGACGCCGCCGCGCTGGCGATCCGCCGCGGGGAACCCGTACGGCTGCCCGCGCCGGCCCTCGCGGTGCTGAAGGCGCCCGACACCGAGGACCTGCTGCGGGGCGCGCCGCTGCGGGCCGCGCGCCGGCTCGCGGCCCTGCTGGACGACGTGCTGGAGACCGCCGAACCGGGTTCCGGGCGCACCGCCGACCCCGGGGAGTCGATGCTGCGGCCCAGCCTGCCGGCGCTCGTGCCGATGGTGCTGGCCGCCGTACGGGCCGAGCTGCGCCCCGGATCGCCGATCCTGCGGCACGCGCTGCGCGTCACCGTCGTCGCCTGCGCGGGCTACCTCATCGGCCACGCGCTGCCGTTCGGCCACGCCTACTGGGCTCCGATGACCTCCGTCATGGTGATGCGCCCCGATTTCACGCAGACCTACACCCGGGCCGTCGCCCGCTTCGGCGGCACCCTGGTCGGGGTGGCCTTCGCGACCGCCGTGGTCCAGCTCGCGCATCCGGGGATGTGGCTGTCCGGGCTCCTGGCCGTGATCAGCGCGGGCCTGATGTACACGCTGATGCGCACCGGATACGCCGTCTCGATGGTCTTCGTCTCCGCGTACGTCGTCTTCCTGCTCGGCATGGGCGGCGTCCGCTGGGAGCAGACCGTGCCCGACCGGGTCGCCCTCACCCTGCTCGGCGGGATCCTCGCGATGGTCGCCTACGCCGTCTACCCGGCCTGGGAGACCCCGCGGCTGCGGACCCGGCTGGCGGACTGGGTGGCGGCCAACGGGCGGTACGCGGCGGCCGTGCTCGGGCAGTACGCCGACCCGGCCGGGGCCCGGCGCGGCGAGGTCCGGGAGGCGCTGCTGGCGGTCCGCGACGCCCGGGTCGCCTGGCAGGACGCGGTGGCCAGGGCCGAGGGGGAGCCCGTGCGCCACCGCGGGATCTCCCGGGCGGCGGCCGACGACGCGGGCCGCGCCCTGGCGGCGATGGGCCGGCACGCGATGCTGCTGGAGGCCCACTTCCCGGACCGCGGGCAGGCTCCGGTCCCCGGCGCGGCGGACCTGGCCAGGGCGCTGAGCACGGCGACGGAGGCGGGCGCGAAGGCGGTGCGCGAACGCCGGGTGCCCGAGTGGGACGGGGTCCGCGCGGTGCCGGCCGACTGGGGCGCCGGGGCGCCGGGCGTGCTGCGCGGGGCGGCCGGGCAACTGCTGGAATCACTGGACGAGGTCTCCGACGCGCTGCGCGGCGGACCCCGGCCCGGACCCCGGCCCGGACCCCCGCCCGGACAGGGAACAGCGCCGGGAACAGCGCCCGAGTCAGCGCCGTGAACCGGGCCGGGTCCGGGGCCGTGTCCCTAGCGGCGCCTGTGCCTCCGCTCATGCACGTGCATCTGCCCATGCATGCCGTCTTGAACACAGCTATGATCCCGTGCAGTTGACATCTGCACTATCGGGGGCTTCCTGTGGACCACGCGTACAACGGGATGGCAGCTGCAGAGCTTGACGGGGTGACCTGGCAGAAGAGCAGGCACAGCAACTCCCAAGGTTCCTGTGTGGAGTTCGCCAAACTGCCGGGCGGCGATGTCGCCATGCGCAATTCCCGGTTCCCGGACGGGCCGGCGCTCGTGTACACGCCGGCCGAGATAGAAGCACTGCTGCTGGGCGTCAAGGACGGCGAGTTCGATCACCTGATCAGCTGACAGAACCGGAAGACCGCCTGGATTCAAGCCATGCACGTGCACTGGCCGGGACCGATCGCAATGATCAATCCCGGCCGGTTGCCGTATTTGTGGCGGTTCAGTCCTGGAGCGTGAACAGCGCCCAGACGACCTTGCCGGTCAGCCGTCCCGCGAGCGGGTGCCAGCCCCAGCTGTCGCTGTAGGAGTCGACGAGGAAGAGCCCGCGCCCCGACTCCAGGTCGCAGTTGCGCTGCGCGGCCTCGGGCTGGAAGTTCCCGCCGGGCCGGTCCTCGCTGGGGTCGCGCACCGCACACACCAGCCGGGTGCTCCACCGCATCAGGTGCAGCCGCACCGGCGGCTCGCCCTCGCCCGCCGCCGACCCGGAATCCTCGGGCAGGGCATGGCGCAGCGCGTTGGTGACGAGTTCGGAGACGACCAGTGCCACGTCGTCGAAGCGTTCGTCGAGGCCCCACTGCGCGAGGGTGGAACGGGTGAAGGTGCGTGCTCCGCGCACCGCCTCGTAGCGGGCGGGCAGAGCGCATGAAGCGGACCCGGAGACAGCCGTGGGGTCGACCGGGGGAAGCCCCTGCCGTAACGGCTCGAGCATGGTCGATCCATTCGTCCCCATGCGAGGCACTCCCGGGATTCGAAAGAACTGCGGGGCACGCAGGTGCGCGGGACCATGCTTCCGAATGCGGAAGCCGGATGCAAGGGCAGATGCACGTGCACGCGCCGGACCTGTCCACTCCCGTGCCGATTCTTGCTCATTTCTTCCTACGCGTACTTACGGACTTCTTTTACGGCGGGGCGGATTCCGTTACAGAACGAGTACGGTCCGATGCGTTTTGGTGGCAGACTGCGGGCCCTGAGGGGCACGGGGGCCTCTGCGACGCAGCCATCAAACGGTGCAGTCATCAAGCGCCGTAACCGAGACGTGGGGAGGGCAGGACTAGTGACCGCAGAAGCCAGTGGTTCTGTGGTGCGCCGCATCCTCCTGGGTTCGCAACTCAGGCGACTCCGAGAATCCCGCGGCATCACCCGTGAGGCGGCCGGCTACTCGATCCGCGCATCCGAATCGAAGATCAGCCGCTTGGAGTTGGGAAGGGTGAGCTTCAAGTCCAGAGACGTCGAGGACCTCCTCACGCTCTACGGAGTCACGGACGGCGCGGAGCGGGAGTCCCTCCTGGGGCTGGTCCGCGAGGCCAATGTGGCCGGCTGGTGGCACAGCTACGGCGACGTCCTGCCGGGCTGGTTCCAGACGTACGTCGGACTGGAAGGCGCCGCCTCCCTCATCCGCATCTACGAAGTCCAGTTCGTGCACGGCCTGTTGCAGACCGAGGCCTACGCCCAGGCCGTCGTCAGCCGCGGCATGCCCGGCGCCGGCCGCGCCGAGATCGACCGCCGCGTCGCCCTGCGCCTGGAGCGCCAGAAGGTCCTCGTCTCCGAGAACGCGCCCGTCTTCCACGCCGTGCTCGACGAGGCCGCGCTGCGCCGCCCGTACGGCGACCGCGACGTGATGCGCGGTCAGCTGGAGCACCTCATCGAGGTCTCACAGCGGCCGAACGTACAGCTCCAGGTCATGCCGTTCTCCTTCGGCGGACACTCCGGCGAGAGCGGCGCCTTCACCCTGCTGCGCTTCCCCGAGTCCGACCTGCAGGACGTCGTCTATCTGGAACAGCTCACCAGTGCCCTCTACCTGGACAAAGACGAGGAAGTGGCGCAGTACGAACGGGCGATGCTGCGCCTCCAGGCGGACTGCCCCGACCCCGACCGGACCCGGGATCTCCTCCGCGGTCTCCTCCAACTGTCTTGATTCGCACGTAGTATGACGTCTGATCAGTGCATGACGATGACCGTTGGGTCTCCGGTGCAGCGCAAGGACGCGCGCTCGCAGTAAGGGATGGCATGTCCATATTCGACGACCTGGCCCACCAGTACATCGACGGCGAATGGCTGGCCGGCAACGGTTCGTGGGACATCATCGACGTCAACCCGTACAACGGGGAGAAGCTCGCGGCCATCACCGTGGCCACCGTCGAGCAGGTCGACCAGGCGTACCGGGCGGCCGAGCGCGCCCAGAAGGAATGGGCCGACACCAGCCCCTACACCAGACGAGCCGTCCTGGAACGCGCCCTGCGGATCACCGAGGAGCGCGAGAAGGAGATCGTCGAGGCGATGATCGACGAGCTCGGCGGGACCCGTCCCAAGGCCGAGTACGAGGTCCACCTCGCCAAGGAGTTCCTCCGCGAGGCCATGCAGCTCGCCGTCCGCCCCGAAGGCCGCATCCTGCCCTCGCCCGTCGAGGGCAAGGAGAACCGGATCCAGCGGCTGCCCGTCGGGGTCATCGCCGTGATCAGCCCCTTCAACTTCCCCTTCCTGGTCACCATGAAGTCGGTCGCCCCGGCCCTGGCGCTGGGCAACGCGGTGGTCGTCAAGCCCAACCAGAACGCGCCCGTCGTCGGCGGCGGGGTCATCGCCAAGATATTCGAGGAGGCGGGCCTCCCGGCCGGCCTCCTCAACATCCTGGTCACCGACATCGCCGAGATAGGCGACGCGCTCCTGACCCATGCCGTCCCCAAGGTGATCTCCTTCGCCGGCTCGGACCGGGTCGGCCGGCACGTCGGCGCGGTCGCCGCCCGCCACTTCAAGCGCACCGTCCTGGAGCTCAGCGGCAACAGCGCGCTCGTCGTCCTCGACGACGCCGACCTCGACTACGCGGTGGACGCGGCCGTCTTCAGCCGCTTCGTCTACCAGGGCCAGGTCTGCATGGCCGCCAACCGCATCCTGGTCGACGCCTCCGTCGCCGAGGAGTTCACCGAGAAGTTCACCGCCCGCGTGCGCGCCCTGAAGACCGGCGACCCGCACGACGCCGACACCCACATCGGCCCCCTGATCAACTCCTTCCAGGCCGACGCCCTCACCGCGCTCGTCGACCGCGCCGTTGAGGCCGGGGCGAGCGCCCTCGTACGCGGCTCTACGCGCGGCAACCTGGTCGAACCCACCGTGCTGGCCGGCCTTCCCGAGGACTCGCCGCTGCTGGCCCAGGAGATCTTCGGCCCCGTCGCGCTGCTGGTCGTGTTCGACGGCGAGGACGAGGCGGTCCGCCTCACCAACGCGACCCCCTACGGGCTCAGCGGCGCCGTCCACACCCGCGACGTCGAGCGCGGGGTCCGCTTCGCGAAGCGCATCGAGACCGGGATGATCCACGTGAACGACTCCACCATCGGCGACGAGCCGCTGGCCGCGTTCGGCGGGGAGAAGGCCTCCGGCATGGGACGGCTGAACGGCGAGGCCACCATCGAGGCCTTCACCACCCAGAAATGGATCTCGGTTCAGCACGGCCGGACCCGGTTCCCGTTCTAGCGGCGCGGGCGTCCTAGACTCGGGCGGGTCAGGCCAGCACCGTCCGGGGGAGAGCCGAGTTGAGCAACATACCGGAGACCGGGCGCACGCCACGGGTCCTCAACCGGCTCGTCATGATCCAGATCGTGGTGTTCTCGCTGCTGCTGACCCTCGGCGGGCGCCTGTGGTACCTCCAGATACGCAACGGCCAGGAATACACGGACGAGGCGAAGAACAACCACACCCAGCAGGTCGTCCAGCCCGCCGTGCGCGGCGCCATCCTCGACTCCCGCGGGATCCCGCTCGCCGACAACGAGACGCGCATGGTGGTCTCCGCCAGCCGCACCGAGCTCTCCAAGACGAAGGACCGCGGCAAGCAGACCCTGACCGAGCTCGCCGGGGTCCTGGGCCTCGACCCGCAGAGCGTGATCGACGGCGTCCGGCTGTGCGACGCCAAGACCCCCAAGCCCTGCTGGAACGGCTCCCCGTACCAGCCGATCCCCATCACCGACGAGGCGACGACCGACCAGGTCCTGGAGATACGGGAGCATGCCGAGCGGTTCCCCGGCATCACCGCCGAGCCCACCGCCCTGCGCCGCTACGCCGGGCCCGACGGCGCGAACACCTCCCAGGTGCTCGGCTACCTCTCGCCGGTGACCGACGAGGAGATCACCAGGGCGAAGAGCTCCGACTCCCCGTACCTGCGCTCCGACCAGGTGGGCCGCAGCGGCCTGGAGCGCACCTACGACAAGGAGCTGCGCGGCAAGGCGGGCATCACCCGCTACGAGGTGGACAACCTCGGCCGCGTCCTCGGCGAGGGCGTGAGCGACAAGGCGCAGCCCGGCGCGAACATCGTCACCTCGATCGACTCCCGGGTGCAGGCGGTGGCCGAGCGCGAGCTCAACAACGCGATGATCGAAGCCCGCAAGGGCTACGACAAGAACACGCGCCGCAACTACGAGGCCGACTCCGGCGCCGTCGTGGTCATGGAGGCCAAGACCGGCCGGGTCGTCGCCATGGCCTCCAACCCGACGTACGACCCGAACGCCTGGGTCGGCGGCATCTCCGCGAAGGACTACGCCTCCCTCACGGACAAGGAGTCGAACCACCCGCTGCTGAACCGCGCCATCCAGGGCCAGGCGGCCCCCGGCTCGATCTTCAAGGTGGTCTCCTCGACGGCGGCGGTCAACGCCGGCTACCCATTCAACGCCCGCTACGGCTGCCCGAGCAGCTACTCGGTCGGCAGCCAGGTCTTCACCAACTTCGAGTCCCAGGGCTACGGCGACATCACCATCGGCAAGGCCCTGGAAGTCTCCTGCGACACCGTCTACTACGCCATCGCCGACAAGGAGTGGAAGAAGGACGGCGGGATCAAGCCCAAGGCCCAGCCCGGCGACTGGTTCTTCAAGACCGCCCACGAGTTCGGCCTCGGCAAGCCCACCGGCATCGACCTGCCCAGCGAGGTCCCCGGCCGGGTCCCCGACCGCCAGTGGAAGAAGGACTTCTTCGAGGCGAACAAGGCCGCCTGGTGCCGCGACGGCAAGAAGGACGGCTCGTACGCCGAGAAGATCGCCTACGAGAACTGCCGCCAGGGCAACCAGCTGCGCGAGGGCGACGCGATCAACTACTCCATCGGCCAGGGCGACACCCTCGTCACCCCGATCCAGATGGCCTCCGTCTACGCCGCCATCGCCAACGGCGGCACCCTGCACCAGCCCAGCATCGGCAAGGCCGTGGTCAGCGCCGACGGCACCTCGGTCAAGGAGATCGCGCCGAAGGAGCAGGGAAAGCTCCCGATGGACGCGAAGCTCCGCGACAACATCGACGGCGCCCTGGCCGACGTGGCCACCACCGGCAGCGCGGCCTGGCGCTTCGGCGGCTGGCCGCAGAAGCAGATCCCGATGCACGCGAAGACCGGTACGGCCGAGGTCCAGGGCAAGCAGACCACCTCGTGGTTCGCCTCGTACACCGAGGACTACGCGATCGTGATGACGATCTCCCAGGGCGGCACCGGATCCGGGGCCTCGGGCCCGGCCGTCCGCAAGATCTACGAGGCGATGTACGGCCTGGACGCGAAGGGCGCGCAGGACCTTTCCAAGGCCCTGCTCCCCGAGCCGCGGACCGAGCTCCCGCCGGTCCGCCAGGAAGGTCAGTGATCCGGCTTGATTCAGGACGGAACCTGACCGCAAGGCTCCGTAACGTGATTCTTGTCAGCAGGAGCAAGAACCACGGAAAGCAGGCGGTCGGCCATGGCTCAGATTTCCACGGAGGTCCCCGGTGACGAGCGCGGCACGCTCCTCTCCTTCGTCGAGGCCCAGCGGGCCGCCCTGCGCGAGGCCGCGCAGGGGCTGACCGGGGAGCAGGCGGCGAGCCGGCCCAGCGTCAGCGAGCTCTCCCTGTCCGGGCTGCTCAAGCACGCGGCGCAGTGCGAGCTCAACTGGCTGCGGATGGCGCAGCAGGCCGCGCCCGGCGAGGGCGAGGGCCGGGAGGAGTCCTGGGGCGATGCCTTCCGCCTGGTCGAGGGCGAGTCCGTGGAATCCGTCCTGGCCTTCTGGGCCGGGGTCAGCCGGGAGACGGAGGCCTTCATCGCCGCCGTCCCCAGCCTCGACGACAGCTTCCCGCTGCCGCCGGCCCCGTGGTTCCCGGCGGACGCCAAGGTCTCGATGCGCTGGATGCTCCTGCACCTGGTGGAGGAGTTCGCCCGCCACGCGGGCCACGCGGACATCATCCGCGAGTCCATCGACGGCACCCGCGCCATGGGCTAGCACGGCCGGTCCCCCGTAGGGCTTGCACCTCACGCCGCGTGAGGGACCACAGTGAAGGGCGTACCCAACCAGAGGAGCGGGAAGATGGGCTACTCCGTGGGCCAGGTCGCCGGATTCGCCGGAGTGACGGTGCGCACGCTGCACCACTACGACGAGATCGGGCTGCTCTCCCCGAGCGGCCGCAGCGGTGCGGGGCACCGGCGGTACGACGACGCCGACCTCGACCGGCTGCAGCGGGTCCTGTTCTACCGGGAGCTCGGCTTCCCGCTCGACGAGGTCATGGTCCTGCTGGACGACCCGGAATCGGACCCGAGGGAGCACCTGCGCCGGCAGCACGCCCTCCTGACCGACCGGATCGCCCGGCTCCAGCAGATGGCCGAGGCCGTTGAGCACGCCATGGAGGCGAAGAAGATGGGCATCAACCTCACGCCCGAGGAGAAGTTCGAGGTCTTCGGGGACAAGGACCCCGAGCAGTACGCCGAGGAGGCCGAGCGCCGCTGGGGCGGCACCGAGGGCTACGCCGAGTCGCAGCGCCGGGCCGCCGGCTACACCAAGGACGACTGGAAGCGGATGCAGGACCAGGTCGCCGACTGGGGCGCCCGGTACGAGGCCCTCATGGAGGCCGGTGAGAGCGCCGAGGGCGAGCGCGCGATGGACCTGGCCGAGGAGCACCGCCTGCACATCTGCACGTGGTTCTACGACTGCACGTACGAGGTGCACACGGGCCTGGGCGAGATGTACGTGGCCGACGAGCGGTTCAAGGAGTTCTACGACTCCATGCGCCCGGGCCTCGCCGAGCACCTGCGGGACGCGATCATGGCGAACGCCGTCCGCAAGGCGTAGGTGAAGTGGTCGTGCCGGTCCCTGGAACCAGCCGGGGGCGGTGTGCGTTCATAATTGGACGGACACCCCCCCCGATTCCAGGAGAGCCCGGAACTCGTGAACACGCTTGCGCTTGGCCCTGAGTGGATCTCCCCGGAGTATCTGATCGGGCATTTCGGTCTGATCGGCATCCTGGTCATCGTCTTCGCGGAATCGGGCCTCTTCGCGTTCCTGCCCGGGGACTCCCTGCTCTTCACGGCGGGCCTCTTCGTCGCGAGCGGCATCATCAGCCAGCCGCTGTGGCTGGTCTGCACCCTGATCGTGGCCGCCGCGATCCTCGGTGACCAGGTCGGATACATGATCGGCAAGGTCTTCGGGCCGAAGATCTTCAACCGGCCCGGCTCCCGGCTCTTCAAGCGCGAGAACCTCGACGCGGCACACGACTTCATGGAGAAGCACGGCCCCAAGGCCATCGTGCTCGCGCGCTTCGTGCCGATCATCCGCACCTTCGCGCCGATGGTCGCGGGCGCCACCGCGATGAAGTACCGCACCTTCCTGATGTTCAACATCATCGGCGGCATCCTGTGGGGCGCGGGCGTCACGATCCTGGGCTACAAGCTGGGCCAGTTCGAGGTGATCAAGAACAACGTCGAGCCGATCTTCATCGGCATCGTCCTGATCTCCGTGATCCCGGTGGTCTTCGAGGTGCTGAAGGCACGCAAGAACAAGAAGGCGGCGGGGGAGGCGGGCGCGCAGTCCGGCTCCGGGGACGACCCGCAGGCCTCGGGCCAGCGCAGCGGCCGCCACGCGAAGCGCTGAGGCCCCGCCAGGCCCCGTACGCACGATGCCCCGCGCGGCCGGATCCCCGGCCGCGCGGGGCATCGGCGTGTCCGGGCAGGTCCGGTCCGGGCCGGTCCGGTCCGGTCCGGTGGACCTTTCCGGTCACGGCACTGGCCGGCTGGCCGGCTAGAAGCCGCGGGTGCGCTTCGCCGCTCCGCGCTTGGCCGCGCTGGCCGCTCCGGGGATCCGCATGAACAGGCGGGACACCTCGGAGCCGAGGTTGACGCCGATCGCGATGGCGAGCGCGATGGCCGCGGCGTTCGTGAGCGAGCCCAGCCCCTCGTTCAGCCGGTTCTCGGCGATCAGGAGCAGCCCGTAGTACGTCGCCGAGCCCGGCAGCAGCGGGCCGATCGCGGCCGTGACGAAGGGGAGGGCCGAGGAGAACCGGTGCCGGGCCAGGAGCTGGCCGAAGAGGCCGACCAGTCCGGCCGCGATCGCGGTGGACGGCACCGGCGGCATCTTGGCGGCGTAGTGCAGGGCCCCGTAGACGACCCAGGCGACCCCGCCGTTCAGCGTCACGAACCACACGGTGGAACGTTCCTGCTGGAGCAGGATCGCGAACGTGAACACCAGCACCATCGAGGCGGCGATCTGGAGCAGCGGCCGCTGGTCGATCTGGAGGACGTCCTCCGGCTGCGGATCGGAGCCGAACTGGACGCCGACGAAGAGCACCACCAGGACGCCCATGATGATGCCGATGAAGAGGTACATGACCTCCAGCAGCCGGGCGGAGGCGGTGATGTAGTAGCCGGTCAGACCGTCCTGCACGGCTGCGACCAGGGCCCGCCCCGGCAGCAGCGCGAACAGTCCGCCGGTGATCACGGCCGACGAGCGCACGTCGAACTCGGTGAGCTTCAGGGCCACGCCCATCGCGGCCGGCGGCATCGCCGCGACCACGAACTGGTAGAACTCCGGCAGCCCGCGCCCGGCGCAGAGCCAGGCCAGCCGGTCGCCGAGCATCGCCCCGAGTGCGGCTGCGAAGAACACCAGTACGCCACCGCCGACCAGCGTGGAGGCCGCGCCGGCGAGCAGCCCGGCGGCGGCGGTGAGCATCCAGCCGGGGTACGGGTGCCGGTTGCGGCGGATCTCGGCGAGCCGGCGGTACGCGTCCTCCAGCGAGATCTCGACCTCGTGCGCGGTGATGTCGTTGACGAGGCTGAACACGGCCGAGAGCCGGGTGTAGTCGGTGCCGCGGCGGCGGACGGTGCGGTTCGCCGAGACGGGGTCGTCCACCAGGGAGGGCTGGTGGGTGATCGAGAGCAGGGTGAAGGTGACGGTGGGCTCGCAGCGGTCCAGGCCGTAGCTGCGGGCCACGGCGAACATCGCGGCCTCCACGTCCTCGGCGCCCTCGCCGCCCGAGAGCAGCAGCTCGCCGATGCGCAGCGTCAGGTCGAGCACGCGGCCCACGGCGGGCCCGGTCTCCGCGGCCAGCCGCTGGGCGGGCTCCGGTACCGGCCGGACGTCGACCGGCATGCGCAGCATCGTGCGCATGCGGTCCTGCCAGGGGGACTCCTTCATCCGGGTGACGGGGAAGCCCTGGGGGCCCGTGTAGGCGGGCGGGGAGTGCGCGGCGCTGTAGGTGTGCGGGGTGGCGAAGGCGGAGGCTGGGCCATCGGGGTCCACCGGCAGCGAGGCGAGCCCGTCGGGGACGGCGAACTCCGAGGTCGGCTGCTCCTCCTCGGCCACCTCGGGGTCCACTCCGACCCCGTCCGGCCGCGAGAAGGCGCTGCGCGCCTCGTCCGACTTCGGCTTCCGGTCCTCGGTCCCGGATGCTTCGCCCTCCGCCACGCGTCCTCCAGTCCCCGGCCAGCCCGTATCAGTATGCGGAACGCTTCGGTCCCGGGCGAAAGCGAGGTGCGGCCGCGGCGTACCCGGGCACGACAACGGGCGGCACCCCCGGAGGGGTACCGCCCGCGGTGTCACAGGGGCGGTCGGGCGAACCCGGCCCGCCCGTCACCGAGCGGAGCTCAGTGGTGGTCGCCCTGCGCCTCGAGGCGCTTGTAGGAGGCCTCGATCTCGGCCTCGGCCTCGGTGCGGCCGACCCAGTTCGCGCCCTCGACCGACTTGCCCGGCTCCAGGTCCTTGTAGACCTCGAAGAAGTGCTGGATCTCCAGGCGGTCGAACTCGGACACGTGGTGGATGTCGCGCAGGTGCTCGACACGCGGGTCGGAGGCCGGCACGCACAGCAGCTTGGCGTCGCCGCCCGCCTCGTCCGTCATGTTGAACATGCCGATCGCGCGGCACTTGATCAGGCAGCCCGGGAAGGTCGGCTCGTCCAGGATGACCAGCGCGTCCAGCGGGTCGCCGTCCTCGCCGAGGGTGTTCTCGACGAAGCCGTAGTCGGCCGGGTAGCTGGTCGAGGTGAAGAGGCGACGGTCCAGGCGGATCCGGCCGGTCTCGTGGTCCACCTCGTACTTGTTCCGCGAACCCTTGGGGATCTCGATGGTGACGTCGAACTCCACGTCCTGCTCCTCCATGATCAGCTTCATTGCTTTCGAGACTGCGTTTGATTCACCTGCGTGCGCGGGCGCCCCGGCCCTGTCGGGTGGGGTGCCATGCTCGCGGCAAGACGCAGTGGTTAAGTGTCCCTCACGCATATGTGTGATCGCGAAAGGGGCTGGTCCGAGGTGCCATTGGTCAAGACGTGGCAGCTCATCGCGGTGTCGGCCGTCGCCGGCCTCGCCCTGTCGGCCGCGACTGTCGCCGCCGCGGGTCCCTGGGACTCCGGCCAGCGTAAGGCCGAGCGGGACGAGGCCGCCTCTTGGGGCCGTACGGGTGGCGCAGATCACGGTCGCGGCGGGGACGGAGCGCAGCCCCAGGCCGCCCCGAGCGCCCCCGGAGTGCTCCCCGGCGTACGGTCCGCCCCCGCCGGCACGGGCACCCGCGCCGAGACCGTGGACGCCGGATCACTGGCCGCCGCGCTGCGCCCGCTGCTCGCGGACCGGTCCCTGGGCACCGCCCGCGGCGCCTCCGTCGTCGACACCGCCACCGGCGAGGTCCTCTACGAGTCCGGCTCCCGCGAGGCCATGACACCCGCCTCCACCGTCAAGATCGCCACCGCCGCGGCCGCGCTCGCCGCGCTCGGCCCCGAGCACCGGATCCGCACCACGGTGGCGCCCGGAGCCGGCCCCGGCAAGATCGTCCTGGTCGGCGGCGGCGACCCCTCGCTCACCGCGAAGAAGAAGGCCCCGGCCGGCTCCGGCGGCAGCCTCGTCGCCCTGGCCGCCGACACCGCGCAGGCGCTCAAGGCCGCCGGCACCGAGAGCGTCTCCCTCGGCTACGACGACTCCCTCTACACCGGCCCGGCCCGCCACCCGATCGGCGTCAACGACAACATCGCCCCGGTCACGGCCCTGACGGCCGACGAGGGCCGCCCCGACGAGTCCTTCTCCGGACCCGTCAGACGCAGCGAGGACCCCTCCCGGGACACCGCCCGCGCCTTCGCCGCCCTGCTGGCCGAACGCGGCGTCAAGGTGACCGGCGAGCCCGCCCGGGCCAAGGCCCCCGCCGGCGCCGTACCGCTCGCCGAGACCCTCTCGCCCCCGCTCGCCGGACTCGTCGAGCGGATGCTGACCCACAGCGACAACGACATCGCCGAGGCGCTGGCCCGCCAGACCGCGCTGGCCGCCGGAGCGCCCGCGAGCTTCGAAGGCGTGGAGAAGACGCTCGGCGCCAAGCTGGCCTCGATCGGCGTCGACACCTCCGGCTCCCGGTTCGCCGACGGCAGCGGGCTGAACCGCGAGGACAAGGTCAGCGCCGGACTGCTGACCGCCGTCCTGGCCAAGGCCGCCGATCCGCAGCGGCCCGAGCTGCGGCCCGTCCTGACCGGACTGCCCGTCGCCGGCTTCACCGGCACCCTGCGCACCCGCAACGCCGGCAGCTCCCCGGCGGCCGGCCTGCTCCGGGCCAAGACCGGCACCCTGACCGGTGTGAACTCCCTCGCCGGCACCGTCGTCGACCCCTCCGGCCGACTGCTCGCCTTCGCGTTCCTGACCGCGAACACCGCCGACGCGGGCGCCGCCGAGAAGGGCCTCGACAGGCTCGCGGCAGCCGTGGCCGGGGCTTCCTAGCGCAGGGCCGCCCGCGCCGGGGGATCCCGCCCGCGCGCCGGTCCACGTACGGTTGACGCATGACGAGCATCGGTGGTGCGGAGATGGTCGACTGGAACCTCGCGGTGGCGACCGCGACCCGGCTGGTTCGGCCCGGCCCGGAGGTCAGCCGGGAGGAGGCGCGCGCCGTCGTGGCGGAGCTGCGCAGGCACGCCAAGACCTCCGAACGGCACGTGCGCGAGTTCACCCGGATGATGCCCGAGGGCTCGGCCCCGCCCGACACCCCCGTCCTCGTCGTGGACCGGGCCGGCTGGGTGAAGGCCAATGTCGCCGGCTTCCGCGAGCTCCTGGCACCGCTGCTCGGCAAGATGCAGGAACGCCGCGCGGGCACCCCCGGCGGCGCCGTCCTCGGCGCGGTCGGCGGCAAGGTCACCGGCGTGGAGCTCGGCATGCTGCTCAGCTTCCTGGCCTCCCGGGTGCTCGGCCAGTACGAGACCTTCGCGCCGGCCGCCCTGGACCTGCCGGGCGCGGCCGCCGGCGGCCGGCTGCTGCTCGTGGCGCCGAACATCGTGCACGTGGAGCGCGAGCTGGAGGTGGACCCGCACGACTTCCGGCTCTGGGTCTGCCTGCACGAGGAGACGCACCGTACCCAGTTCACGGCCGTCCCGTGGCTCCGCGAACACATCGAGGGCGAAATCCAGACGTTCCTCGGCGCCACCGAGGTCGACCCGATGACCGTCCTGGAGCGGCTGCGCGAGGCCGCCCAGTCCTTCGCCGGAGCCCGCCCCGAGGCGGAGGGCGGCGACGAGGGCCGCTCGCTGGTCGAGCTCGTCCAGACCCCCGAGCAGCGCGAGGTGCTGGCCAGGCTCACGGCCGTCATGTCCCTGCTGGAGGGCCACGCCGACTTCGTCATGGACGGGGTCGGGCCCGAGGTGGTGCCCTCGGTCGCCGAGATCCGGGAGAAGTTCCAGCAGCGCAGGGCCAGCGGAGCGGGCCGGCTCGACGGGGCGCTGCGCAAGCTGCTCGGCCTCGACGCGAAGATGCGCCAGTACCGCGACGGGGAGCGGTTCGTCCGCGCCGTCGTCGGCCAGGTCGGCATGGACGGCTTCAACCGGGTCTGGACCTCGCCGAACACGCTGCCGACGAAGGCGGAGATCGCCAAGCCCGCGGACTGGGTCGCCCGTGTCCACCGCAAGGGGAGCGAACAGAGCGAAGAGGTGTGACGGGAGAGGCGTGAAGATGTCCCTCTGGGGGAAGCAGCGTCACCCGTCCGAGGGACCGTGGGGCGTGGAAGGGCGTGCGATGCTCGGGGAACGGCTCGGTTCTGTCACCATCATCGCACTCTGAGTGACAACCCCCCGTCCGCGGGGGGAAACCGGACAGCACCCGGCACAGCACCCTCCCCCACGCCTCCCGAGCGCCTCCGAGGCATCCGAACTCCACCGAAGGGCACCGGCACATGGGTCCCCATCCTGCGGTCGCGGCGATACGCCTGGCGGTCCGCCGCGCACTCCACGACGTCCTCACCGACCTCACCGACCGACCCGCTCCCGCACCCCGCGTAGGCCCCCCCCCGCACCGGATGAGCAGGAGTCCCCCCACATGCGCCACTCCCGCAGGACCACCATGTCCGCAGCCGTCGGCCTCGGCATCGCCGCCGTCCTCGGCGCCGTCGTACCGGGCACGACCGCCGCCGCCGCCTCCCCCGCCGGCAGCCCGAGCTCGTACGCCGCGTACGAGCGCTCCCAGGAGAACCAGGCCGCGAACCGCGCCTTCTTCGAGGCCGTCCGGCGCTCGGTGGCCGAGCAGCGCGCCGCCAACCCGGGCCTGGCGGCCGTGACCGTCACCTACAACACCCGCAACGCGCCGAGCTTCCGCACCCAGATATCCCGCTCCACGCAGATCTGGAACGGCTCGGTGGCCAACGTCAGGCTGCAGGAGGTGTCCTCGGGCGGGAACTTCTCGTACTACGAGGGCAACGACTCGCGCGGCTCCTACGCGAGCACGGACGGTCACGGCCGGGGCTACATCTTCCTCGACTACCGCCAGAACCAGCAGTACAACTCCACCCGTGTGACCGCTCACGAGACCGGCCACGTGCTCGGCCTGCCGGACCACTACTCGGGCCCGTGCAGCGAGCTGATGTCGGGCGGCGGCCCCGGGACCTCGTGCACCAACGCCAACCCGAACTCCGCCGAGCGCTCGCGCGTCAACCAGCTGTGGGCCAACGGCCTCGTCGCGTCGGGCCTGGACGCGAAAGGCTGAGACCCCGGCGGGGCCTGACCCGCGGAGGTCGGACCGCCGGTCTCCGGGGTCAGGCCTCCACGGGTGCGTACGCGGTGCAGTCCGGGTTCCCGCAGGGGCCCGGGCTCCACCGCGGCACGAAGATCCCGAGGGACTTGCGGCGGCTGACCACCGTCTCCACGGGCTGCCCGCAGGCCGGACACGTCTGCTGGTCGTGTCCGGCTCGCGGGGCGACCGTAACGCTCTCACCGCGATGCCGCTGTTCGCCTGCCATACCTCCACGGTAGGCCGGTTCCGCGCTTTTGGACCGCCGGGAGGGTCAGCGCCTGACGGCGTACGAGGTGACGACCTGGCCGCCGCCGAGGACCGTGGCGCCGGTCAGCTCCAGCGGGCGGACCCCGAAGCCGGCCCGCGACATCGGCATGCCGGTGCCCGCGAGGACGGGGTAGGTCTTGACCACGTACTCGTCGATCTCGTCGATCAGCTGGGTGGCGAGGTCCGCCCCGCCGCACAGCCAGATCCCGAGCCCGTCCTCGGCCTTCAGCTCCCGCACGCGGGCGGCGATGTCGCCGCCGATCAGCGTGACGGCCGGGTCGGGGGCGGTGGTGAGGGAGCGCGAGACCACGTACTGCCGGCGCAGGTGCCCGTACGGGCTGGCCTCCCCGGCCTTGAGGCCCGGCTCATAGGTGTTCCGGCCCATGAGCACCGTGTCGAAGCGCTTCGGCGGGGTGTCGGCGAGGCCGAGCCGGACGCGCCCCTGGGCGGAGATCGTCTCGGGGTACTCCGCCTTCAGGTGCTCGATGAACTCGCCGTCCAGGTGTGCGTAGAAGAAATCGCCGTCGCCGTCGGGGGCTCCGATGAACCCGTCGACGGTGGTGGCGATGAAGTACGTGAGCTTGCGCAAGCGATTCTCTTCCGTTCGGCAGTGCACCCCCATCGAGGCACGCCAGTCAAAGTACTTCAGGTGAAGTAGTCACACAAGGAGTCCAAGGGTAAGGAGTCCAAGGGTTCGCGGGGTCACCTCGGCTTGCGCCACATCGGCCACATCAGCGGCCCGTCCGGGAGCCGCACCGGCGTGCCCGTGTGCTCGAAACCGAGCCGCTCGTAGAGCCGGCCGCTGCGCTCGCTGCTCGCCTCCAGGTACGCCGGCACCCCCTCGCGGTCGCACCGCTCCAGCACCGGCCGGATCAGCTCCCCGCCCAGTCCCTCGCCCTGCCGGCCCGGCTCGACCGCGATCATCAGCAGGTACTCGTGCTCCTCGGCGGTCGGGTGCACGGCGCCGGTCAGCCGGCCCACCAGCTCGCACCGCTCGTTGTCGGGGTCGGCCACGGCCCGCATCTTCGCCGGGATCTCGTCCTCGCCCTCCGGTTCACCGGCCGGGATCCGCAGCCACAGCGCGGCCGCCGAACCGTCGGCCGCGAGGTCGACGCGGCCCTCGGCCAGCGCGACGTCCACGAAGACGCCGAGGAACTTCCCGTGCACCGCCGCCCGGTGCTCCGGGTCCGGGAAGACCCAGCTGCTCACCGGATCCGTGCGGAAGGCCTCGTCGAGCAGCCGCGCCACCGCGTCCCGGTCCGACTGATCCGCCTGACGTATCTCCAGCACCACTGGTCACACCCTTCGCTCGGTCATCAACAACCCGGAGCGATCCTAGAGTTGGGCCACACCAGCGGAAAGGCCGGTTCCGGCATCATGGGATGCCGGAACCGGCCTCGGCGCCGCGCGAGCGGTCGCGCGGTCGCGCGGTCGCGCGGTCACCCCGCCGCGCTCACTTCGTGCGCCGCGTCACGAACTCCGCCAGGGCCAGCAGCCCGCCCGCCGCCCCGAGGTCCGGAACGGCCCGCGAGAGCTGCTGCACCGCCCGGCCCATCCGGTCGGCGGCATGGGCCTGCGCCCAGTCCCGCCCGCCGGCCCGCTCCACCGCGTCGGCCGCCCGGCTCACGTCGTCCGCGGTCATGGGACCCGCGTAGAGGTCGGCCAGCTCCTTCCCCGCCGCGGTGCCCGAGGTGAGGGCGGCCACGACCGGGAGGGACTTCTTGCGGGCGATCAGATCCGCCCCGGCGGGCTTCCCGGTGTGGCCGGGGTCCCCCCAGATGCCGATCAGGTCGTCGATGAGCTGGAAGGCCAGTCCGGCCTCCCGCCCGAAGTCGTCCATCGCGTCGACCTCGTCCGGGCCGGCCCCCGCGTACAGCGCGCCGAGCGCGCACGCACAGCCCAGCAGGGCCCCGGTCTTGGCCGTCGCCATGGTCAGGCACTCGTCGAGCGAGACGTCCGGCCGCCGTTCGAAGGCGCAGTCCGCCTGCTGGCCCGCGCACAGCTCGATGACGCAGGTCGTGAGCCGGGCCGAGGCCGCCGCCGAAGCCGGGTGCGGGTCCTCGGCGAGCAGCCGCAGGGCGAGCGCCATCACGGCGTCGCCCGTGATGATCGCGTCCGGTATCCCGAAGACCGTCCAGGCCGTGGCCCGGCCGCGCCGGCGGGCGTCGCGGTCGATGACGTCGTCGTGCAGCAGCGTGAAGTTGTGCGCCAGCTCGACCGCGACCGCGGCCCGTACGACGCCCTCCCCCACGCTTCCCTCGCCCCCCAGGGCCTGGGCGGCCGCGAGCACCAGCGCGGGCCGGATCGCCTTGCCGGCGTTGCCCGCGGCCGGGGTGCCGTCCTCGTGCTCCCATCCGAAGTGGTACATCGCCACGCGCCGCATGGAGCCGGGCAGGCTCTCGACGGTCCGGCGCAGGGCCGGGTTGACCGTTTCTCTTGTCCGTTCGAGGAGGGCGGCGGCTTCCCGCCCCTCCCCGATGGTGATCGCCTCAGTGGTCGACATCGCCTGTCCGTCCCGTCCTGTCCCGTCCCCGGTGCTCTGCTAGGGCCGGCTCAGCGCCAGCGGGCGATCTCGACGTTCTCCAGGACACCGAGCGCGTCGGGCACGAGCACCGCGGCGGAGAAGTAGGCGGTGACCAGGTAGGAGATGATCGCCTGCTCGCTGATCCCCATGAACCGCACCGAGGTGCTCGGCTCGATCTCGTCCGGGATCCCGGGCTGGTGCAGGCCGATCACGCCGGACTCGTCCTCGCCGGTGCGCATGCAGAGGATGGACGTCGTACGGGCGTCGCTGATCGGGATCTTGTTGGACGGGAACATCGGGACCCCGCGCCAGGACGGCACGCGGTGCCCGCCGATCTCGACCGACTCCGGGTACAGCCCGCGCCTGTTGCACTCGCGGCCGAAGGCGGCGATGGCCTTGGGGTGCGCGAGGAAGAACTTGGAGCCGCGCCGCATGCTGAGCAGCTGGTCCATGTCGTCGGGGCCGGGCGCGCCGTCGTGGGGCTGGATGCGCTGGTCGTAGTCGGCGTTGTGCAGGAGGCCGAAGTCGCGGTTGTTGAGCATCTCGTGCTCCTGGCGCTCGCGCAGCGCCTCGACCGTGAGCCGCAACTGCTGCTCGGTCTGGTTCATCGGCTGGTTGTACAGGTCGGCGACGCGGGTGTGGACCCGCAGGACCGTTTGTGCAATGGAGAGCTCGTACTCGCGCGGGCGGCCCTCGTAGTCCACGAAGGTGCCGGGCAGCACGGCCTCGCCCTGGTGGCCGGCGGAGAGGTCGATCGCGGCCTCGCCGTACTTGTTGGTGCGCTGGTCGGGCAGGGACCGTACGGAGTCCACGTGCGCGCGCAGCGATTCGACGCGGTCGGCGAGGATCTGGAAGTCCTGGCGGGAGAGGACGAGCGCGGTGCCGGCGGTGGCGGCGCGGGCGGTGTACTCCCAGATGGCCTCCTCGTCGACGAGGGCGTCCTCGCCGAAGTAGGCGCCGTCGGCGACGGTCTGCAGGACGGCGTCGTCGCCGTAGGGGCCGGTGCCGATCTGGTCGACGCGGCCGTGGGCCAGCAGGAAGACCTTGTCGGACGGGCTGCCGAAGGAGGTGAGCTCCTGGCCCGCCTCGAAATCGATCTGGTGGCAGCGCGCCGCCAGTTCGGTCAGGACGTCGGGGTCGTCGTAATCGCGCAGGATCGGGAGTTCGCCGAGTTCCGCGGGGATCACCTGCACCTGCGTGCCGGTCTTGATGAATTCCACGCGTCCGTCGCCGACCGAGTAGCTCAGCCGCCGGTTGACCCGGTACGTGCCGCCCTGCACGGACACCCACGGGAGCATCTTCAGCAGCCACCGCGAGGTGATCTCCTGCATCTGCGGCGCGGACTTGGTCGTGGTTGCCAAGTTCCGCGCGGCCGATGTCCCCAGACTCCGCTGTGGCGCCTGGGTCTCGGATTCGGAACCTGCCTGGACCGACATGTATTTCCCCTTCGATCACTCCATGGATCTGCGGGACGGAAGCTTTCCAGTACGCACCGTGGTGGGACCATTACACAAAAGGGTGGGACTACTCCGTCCGTGGCTGGGCACCCTCAAGAGTTCAACTGGCCCCCCAGGAGCCACCCGAACCCCACCGGTTCCGGCCACCCCCACAAGCGGACCCGTTTTGAATTTGCATCGTGGATGCAAGTTTTCTACGCTGAACCCATGCGGCTGACCCGATTCACCGACCTGGCGCTGCGCGTGCTGATGCGCCTGGCCGTCGAGGAGACGGACCTCCCCACCACGCGCGACGTGGCGGCGACCATGGAGGTCCCGTACACCCACACCGCCAAAGTGGTCGCCAAGCTGCAGCATCTCGGCCTGGTCGAGGCGCGCCGCGGGCGCGGCGGCGGGCTCGCCCTGACCCCCGCCGGCCGGGGCGCCTCGGTGGGCGGACTGATCCGCGAGCTGGAGGGCGCCGGCGACGTCGTGGACTGCGACGGCACCGTGCCGTGCCCGCTGCGCGGCGCCTGCGTCCTGCGCGGCGCGCTGCGCCGGGCCCAGGAGGCCTTTTTCGCCTCACTGGACCCGCTGACGGTGAACGACCTGGTCGCAGCCCCGACCGGTCCGCTCCTGCTGGGCATTTCGGGCGGATCGACGGGGGCCGGAAGGCCCTGACCACGGGGGCCGAATGGCCGATTCGCACCGCCGGCCGGCCCGCATAGCCTGAACCCGACAGACCCTTCGAACAGAAGTACGCACCGCGGCGGACCCTGTGGGCCTGTTTTCAAAAATAGGCATCTCATATGCCAGTTCTGCAGCCGGTTCCGCGAACCACCCCTACGCGAGGAGTCCCCCAGATGCTTTCCGAGAAGTCGGCCGCGACCGTACGAGCCACCCTGCCCGCCGTCGGCGCGGCGATCGGCGACATCACGGAGCTCTTCTACGGGAAGCTCTTCGCGGCCCACCCCGAGCTGATCCGCGACCTCTTCAACCGCGGCAACCAGAACGCCGGCCTCCAGAAGCAGGCCCTCGCCGGCTCCATAGCCGCCTTCGCGACCCACCTCGTCGCCCACCCGGACGACCGCCCCGACGTGATGCTGAACCGCATCGCCCACAAGCACGCCTCCCTCGGCGTCACCCGCGAGCAGTACCCGATCGTCCACACGCACCTCTTCGAGGCCATAGTCGAGATCCTCGGCGAGGCCGTCACCCCCGAGGTCGCCGAGGCCTGGGACGAGGTCTACTGGCTGATGGCGAACGCCCTCATCACCATCGAGGAGCGCCTCTACGCCGAGCAGCAGGTCCTGGCCGGCGACGTCTGGCGCGACTGGACGGTCGCCGCCCGCGTCGAGGAGACCGCGGACTGCGCCACCTTCCACCTCACCCCGGCCGACGGCGCCCCGGCGCCCGGCTTCAAGCCCGGCCAGTACGTCTCCGTCCAGGTCGAACTCCCCGACGGCGCCCACCAGATCCGCCAGTACAGCCTCTCCAGCGCCCCGGGATCACCCCTCCGCTCCCTCACCGTCAAGCGGGTCCACGGACCGGCCGCGGGCGGCCCCGACGGCGAGGTCTCCCACCACCTCCACACCCGGATCGGCACCGGTGACACCCTGCGCGTCTCCGCCCCGTACGGCGACCTCGTCCTGCGGGACTCCGCCGCGCCGGTGGTCCTCGCCTCGGCCGGCATCGGCTGCACCCCGATGCTCTCGATGCTGGAGCACCTGGCGGACACCGCGCACACGGCCCCGGTGACCGTCCTGCACGCCGACCGCTCCCCCGCCGACCACGCCCTGCGCGCCGACCACCGGGCCCTGACCCACAAGCTCGCGGACGCCCGGGCCCACTTCTGGTACGAGGCCGACGCGGAGCCCGGCGACCACGAGGGCCGCCTCGACCTCGCCGCCGTCCCCGTCGCCCCGGGCACCCTGGCCTACCTCTGCGGACCGCTCCCCTTCATGCGGGCGGCCCGCGAGCAGCTCATCGCCAAGGGTGTGGCGCCGGCGGACGTCCACTACGAGGTCTTCGGCCCCGACCTGTGGCTCGCCTCCGCGTGAGCCGTGCGCCGGTCTTGCGCCCTTGCGGCGGAATGGCCGCCTCCACTAAACGTTGAGTGACGTACCCCTCACTCAGAGTCAAGGAGGCGGCCATGTCCGCACCCCTGTCCGCGGACCGGTTCATCGACGCCCTGCGGGCCGAGGGCCTGACCGTCGTCGAAGTCGGCGGCTGGCGCACCCGCAACCGCAACCACAAGGGGCCCTGGGGCCCGGTGCACGGGGTGATGCTCCACCACACCGTCACGCACGGGACCGCCTTCACCGTCCGGCTCTGCCGCGACGGCGACGAGGCCCTCCCCGGCCCGCTCTGCCACGGCGTGATCACCAAGGACGGCCGGGTCCACCTCGTGGGCCACGGCCGCGCCAACCACGCCGGGGCGGGCGACTCCGACGTCCTGGCCGCGGTGATCGCGGAGAAGCGCCTCCCCCCGGACCACCGGGCGGACACCGACGGCAACCGGTACTTCTACGGCTTCGAGTGCGAGAACCTCGGCGACGGCGAGGACCCCTGGCCGGCGGCCCAACTCGACGCGATGGCCCGCGCCTCGGCCGCCCTGTGCCGCGCCCACGGCTGGACCGCCCGCTCGGTCGTCGGCCACCTCGAATGGCAGCCGGGCAAGATCGACCCGAAGGGCTTCACGATGGCCTCGATGCGCACCCGCGTCGAGGAACGCCTGAAATGACGCCCGCACCGCTCTGACGTGCGACGGCGGGCGCGCGGGCGGCACACAATGGGGGCGTGAACCGTCCAGGCGACCCCGAGCTGATCCTGCGGCCCCGGCCGGCCTCCCCCCTGCGGGAGGTCCGCGACGAGCGGTTCGGGCGGCACGGTGTGCGGCTGCTGCTCAAGCGGGACGATCTGGTCCATCCCGAGCTGCCCGGCAACAAGTGGCGCAAGCTCGCGCCGAATCTGCGGGCCGCCGTCGCCGAGGGCCGTACGGAGCTCGTGACCTTCGGCGGGGCCTACTCCAACCACCTGCGGGCCACCGCCGCCGCGGGCCGGCTGCTGGGGCTGGCGACCGTCGGGATCGTACGGGGCGACGAGCTCGCGGGGCGCCCGCTGAACGACTCGCTGGCCCGGTGCGCGGCGGACGGCATGCGGCTGCACTTCGTGACCCGTTCGGCCTACCGGGACAAGGCCGCCCTGCCCGCGCGGGCCGGTGCGGCCGACGCCTACGTCATCCCGGAGGGCGGCAGCAACGCGCTCGCGGTACGGGGCTGCGCCGAGCTCGGCCACGAACTGCGGGGCGCCTGCGACGTCGCCGCGGTGGCCTGCGGCACCGGGGGCACCCTGGCCGGGCTGGCGGCCGGGCTGGCCCCGGGCCAGCGGGCGGTGGGCGTCCCGGTGGTCGGGGGCGGGTTCCTGGAGGCGGAGATACGTTCCCTCCAGGCGGCGGCGTTCGGCGGCCCGGCGGGCGACTGGTCGCTCGCCGAGGGCTTCGCCCACGGCGGCTACGCCCGGGTCCCCGACGCCCTGGAGGCCTTCGCCGCGGACTTCGCCTCCCGCCACGGGCTGCCGGTGGAGCGGATCTACGTGGCCAAGCTCCTCTGGGCCCTGCTCGAACTCACCCGGGCCGGCGCCTTCCCCCCGGGCACCACCCTGGCGGCGGTCGTCACGGGCCGCCCGTAGGGGGGTACATCCCGCGCCGCGGCTACGCCGACTCCTCGCGGTAGGCCGCCGCCTCCTCCAGGTCCAGCCGGCGCAGCAGGGCCCGCAGCATTTCGTCGTCGATGCGGCGCGCGTCCCGCAGCGACACGAAGACCTCCCGCTCCGCCGCGATCATCTCCCCGGCCAGCCGGCGGTACACCTCGTCCGCCGACTCGCCGGTCACCGCGTTGACCTCGCCCAGCCGCTCCCACACGGCGTTGCGCCTGCGCTCCAGCACCGTCCGCAGCCGGTCCGCCAGCGGCGGCGGCAGGGCGTTCGCCGGTGCGGCCAGCAGTTCCGTCAGGCGCTCCTCCGCGGCCCGCGAGGCCTCGCTCTGGGCCTGGGCCTCCGCCAGGGTGTCGGCGTGGGTGTCGCGCGGGGGCAGGCGCAGCAGGCGGATCAGCGGCGGCAGCGTCAGGCCCTGGACCACCAGGGTGCCGATCACCGTGGTGAACGTCAGGAACAGGATCAGGTTCCGGTGCGGCACGCTGATCGGCACGGAGAAGGCGATCGCCAGCGAGACCACGCCGCGCATGCCGGCCCATCCGACGATGACCGGCGCCTTCCAGTTCGTCTCCGGCTCCCGCTCCCGGATCCGCCGCGAGAGCACCCTCGGCAGGAACGTCGCCGGGAAGACCCACGCGAAGCGGGCCGCCACCACGACCGCGAAGACCGCCAGCGCGTAGCCGGCCGCGGCCATGCCCTCGTACTCCCCGAGCCCCTTCAGCACCACCGGCAGTTGGAGCCCGATCAGCGCGAAGACCACCGATTCGAGGATGAAGGCGACCACCTTCCACACCGCCTCCTCCTGGAGCCGGGTCGCGAAGTCGACCTGCCAGTTGTGGTGCCCGAGGTACAGCGCGACCACCACGACCGCCAGCACGCCCGAGGCGTGCACCCGCTCGGCGGCCGCGTAGGCCACGAACGGGATCAGCAGCGAGAGCGTGTTCTGCAGCAGCGAATCCCGCAGCCGCCTGCGCAGCACGTGGATCGGCACCATCAGCAGCAGGCCCATCCCGACCCCGCCCACCGAGGCCAGCAGGAACTCCGCGATCCCGCCCGTCCAGCCGGCGCTCGCCCCGACCGCCGCCGCCAGCGCGACCTTGTACGCGGTGATCGCGGTGGCGTCGTTGACCAGGGACTCGCCCTGCAGGATGGTCGTGATCCGGTTCGGCAGCCCGAGCTTGCGCGCGATGGCCGTCGCCGCGACCGCGTCGGGCGGCGCGACGACCGCGCCCAGCACCAGCGCCACCGGCAGCGAGAGCCCCGGCACCACCAGGTAGGCCGCGTACCCGACGGCGAGCGTCGCGAAGAGCACGTAGCCCACCGACAGCAGCGCCACGGGCCGCAGGTTGGCCCGCAGGTCCAGGTACGAGCTGTCCACGGCGGCCGTGTACAGCAGCGGCGGGAGCAGCAGGGGCAGCACGACGTGCGGGTCGAGGCCGTACTCGGGCACGCCCGGCACGTACGCCGCGACCAGCCCGACGGCCACCAGCAGCAGTGGCGCGGGCACCGGGGTGCGGCGGGCCGCGCCCGCGACGACCGCACAGCCGGCGACGAGCGCCACCAGCGGCAATACCTCCATCGAAGATCACCCTCGCCTGATTCGAATCGCCCTCGCGCGCCCGCGCCTCAGTACGCTGGCCATCATGAGCGAGTGCACCCACGTTCCCGAACTGCCGCGCCCCGAGCCCATCCCCCTTGCCCAGACGTGCCCTGAATGTCTGGCGCTCGGCAGCCATCCCGTGCAGCTGCGGATGTGCCTGGGGTGCGGGCACGTCGCCTGCTGCGATTCCTCGCCCCACCGGCACGCCACGGCGCACCACCGGGAGAGCGGCCACCCGGTGATGCGCAGCTTCGAACCGGGTGAGACCTGGCGATGGTGTTTTGTCGACGGTTCGATCGTCTGAGGCGGGGTAGGTCAACCCTCCGCCGGTTCCCCTGATTTGGGCCCGCAGACCCCTAGCCACTGTGCGTACCGATGGGCTTACCATCAGTCACCGGTCACAGGTGCGGCCGCTCGGCCAGCTATGTTCGACGGGGCCCTGCGCTTCCGCCCAGGGGTACCGCGACACGATCGCCCGGATCGCGATAGCGTCACCGGCGAACAGAGCTCGTACCACCTTGGAGGTGAGGGTGTCCCAGATCGCAGGCGAGCCCGGGACCCAGGACTTCGTGGAAGTCCGGCTGCCCGCTGCGGGTGCCTACCTGTCGGTGCTGCGGACGGCCACGGCCGGCCTCGCGGCACGTTTGGACTTCACCCTCGACGAGATCGAGGACCTCCGCATCGCGGTGGACGAGGCCTGCGCGATCCTGCTCCAGCAGGCCGTGCCCGGCTCCGTCCTCAGCTGCGTCTTCCGTTTGGTGGACGATTCGCTGGAGGTGACCGTCTCCGCCCCGACCACCGACGGCCGGGCCCCGGAGCGCGACACGTTCGCGTGGACGGTCCTCTCGGCGCTGGCCGGGAAGGTCGAGGCCACGGTCGAGGAGGACAAGACAGTGAGCATCAGCCTCTACAAACAGCGCGGCGCGGGACCAGGCCCGGCGTGAGCGGCGGGGAGGTCCCGGTGCGGGGCGGGGATCGGCCCCGGGCACGACACGAGGTCGACGGCGGCATTCCGGAGCAGCAGCACGCCCGGCCGCACCCGGCTGACACGGATGCGGAAAACGGCTTTTTGGACTCGGCGGAGCGACGGGCGGGCCCTGTGAGCGAGAACCAGCACGACCAACCACTGCCGGTCCAGCCACCGGGGGCCGCTGCCACGGCCCCGCCGGCCCCGGCCCCGGACACACCGGACGCCCCCGCGGCCCCGGTGTTCACCGCTCCGGCTCCCCTGCCGGATCCGCGCGACCGCAGTGGCGCGCGGGCCCTGTTCATCGAGCTGCGGGCGATGCCCGACGGCTCGCCGGAGAAGGCCGAGCTGCGCAACCGCCTCGTGCGGATGCACCTGCCGCTGGTCGAGCACCTGGCGCGGCGCTTCCGCAACCGCGGCGAGCCGCTGGACGACCTGACCCAGGTCGCCACCATCGGGCTGATCAAGTCGGTGGACCGGTTCGACCCGGACCGGGGGGTGGAGTTCTCCACGTACGCCACGCCCACGGTGGTCGGCGAGATCAAGCGCCACTTCCGCGACAAGGGCTGGGCGGTACGGGTCCCCAGGCGGCTGCAGGAGCTGCGGCTCTCGCTGACCACGGCGACGGCGGAGCTGTCCCAGCAGCACGGCCGCTCCCCCACGGTGCACGAGCTGGCCGAGCGCCTCGGCATCTCCGAGGAGGAGGTGCTGGAGGGCCTGGAATCGGCCAACGCCTACAGCACGCTCTCCCTGGACGTCCCGGACACCGACGACGAGTCGCCGGCGGTCGCGGACACCCTGGGCTCGGAGGACGAGGCGCTGGAGGGGGTCGAGTACCGCGAGTCCCTCAAGCCGCTGCTGGAGGGGCTGCCGCCGCGGGAGAAGCGGATCCTGCTGCTGCGCTTCTTCGGCAACATGACCCAGTCGCAGATCGCGCAGGAGGTCGGCATCTCGCAGATGCACGTCTCGCGCCTGCTGGCCCGCACCCTGGCCCAGCTCCGCGAGAAGCTCCTGGTCGAGGAGTAGCCCCGGGGTCGGGGAACAGCCCCGGGCAGGGGCTGTCCGGGCTCCTATTCGCCCGCTTGGAAGCCCAGCGCCTCGGTGGCCGTCGGATTCAGCAGGATTCCCACGACGGCCACCGCGGCCAGGGCCAGGGCCACGCCGGCGACGGCCATCGCCCCGCCGGCGGTCCACAGGTTCCAGGCCACCGGCAGGGCCAGCAGCTGGGTGATCAGCGTCGGGCCGCGGCTCCAGCGGCGGCCCAGGCGCAGCCCGCGCGCCGCGAACAGGGGCAGCGCGGCGACGAGGATCCAGGTGATCCCGCCCGCCTCCGCCTGCCGTACGGAGTCGACGTCGCCGGCGACGCCCATGTACAGCATGTAGACGCCGAGGCCGGCCAGGGCCAGTCCCTCCAGCGCGGTGAGCGCGGCGGCCGCGGTCAGCCGGCGGGGCAGCGCGGTGGGGGTGGCGGGCGCGGTGGGACTGGGCTTCTTACTCACCCCTGCAGGGTAGCCGCGCGCCGCGCGGCCCCGGAGGGGACGGCCAGTATGGGCGGCGTATGAACGGGTCGGTAGGCTGGCGCCCATGCGTGCACTTCTCGTGGCCAACCCAGCAGCGACGACCACCAGCGCGCGCACGCGCGACGTCCTGACCCACGCCCTGGCCAGCGAGATGAAGCTGGAGGCGGTCACCACCGAGTACCGCGGCCACGCCCGGGACCTGGGGCGCAGGGCCGCCGAGACCGGGATCGACCTGGTGGTCGCGCTGGGCGGTGACGGCACCGTCAACGAAGTGGTCAACGGCCTGCTGCACGAGGGGCCCGATCCGGACCGGCTGCCCGGCCTCGCCGTGGTCCCCGGCGGCTCCACCAATGTGTTCGCCCGCGCGCTCGGCCTGCCCAACGACGCGGTCGAGGCGACCGGCGCGCTGCTGGACGCGCTGCGGGAGCGGCGCGAGCGGACGGTCGGCCTGGGGCTGGCGGCCGGTACGCCGGGTACCGAGGACGAGTCGGTGCCGGCGCGCTGGTTCACCTTCTGCGCGGGCCTCGGCTTCGACGCGGGCGTGGTGGGCCGGGTCGAGCAGCAGCGGGAACGGGGCAAGCGTTCGACGCACGCCCTCTATGTACGACAGCTGATGCGCCAGTTCTGGGAAGAGCCCAACCGGCGGCACGGTACGGTCACGCTGGAGCGCCCCGGCGCGGATCCGGTGACCGACCTGGTGCTGTCGATAGTGTGCAACACGTCACCCTGGACGTATTTGGGCAATCGTCCGCTTTATGCCTCTCCGGAGGCGTCGTTCGATACCGCACTTGACGTATTGGCGCTCGACCGTTTGTCAACTCCGGCGGTCGCCCGGTACGCGACACAGCTCCTGACCTCGACTCCTGAGCGCGGTCCGCACGGCAAGCATGCGGTGTCTCTGCACGATCTGACGGACTTCACCTTGCATTCGAAGGTTCCGCTTCCGTTCCAGATGGACGGAGACCACCTCGGTCTGCGTACCAGCGTTCGGTTCACAGGCGTACGCCGTGCACTGCGTGTGATTGTGTGAGCGGAAGGGCCCAAAGTCCTTTCACTCGAACGTTTACACGCCGGTCCACCCCCACGAAGTAGGGCTGTGACCTAGTAGACACCGACGAATCAAAAAAAACTTTCCGGAAGGGGTTGTATCCCCGTCCGAGGTTTGCGAATCTCTACATGGCGATCGGGACAGCCCGCAGAACCCGGCACCCACACAGACCGCCAGAACCCCTCCACGAATCTCCGGCCTCCCAGGGCGAGCTTTTGACCAAACTGGGTGGTCTCCCTTCCCTCACGGGGGGATTCGTGAAAGCGTTCACATTCACAAGCAACCTGCCCGCAATACAAGGAGATGGAGCAGCCATGGACTGGCGTCACAACGCCGTTTGCCGCGAGGAAGACCCGGAACTCTTCTTCCCCATCGGCAACACCGGTCCTGCCCTGCTGCAGATCGAGGAAGCCAAGGCCGTCTGCCGCCGTTGCCCCGTCATGGAGCAGTGCCTGCAGTGGGCGCTCGAGTCCGGTCAGGACTCCGGCGTCTGGGGCGGTCTCAGCGAGGACGAGCGCCGCGCGATGAAGCGCCGCGCCGCTCGCAATCGGGCGCGCAACGCAACCGCCTGACATCGACTTTCGAGCCTCGAGCCGCAGCGCGTAGTACCCATATAAGCGCTCAGCAACGTGCTCTCGAACCCCGTACCGAAAACCATTCGGTACGGGGTTCAGTGCTGTCCGGAGCCCATGGCGTCACGGTGAGTGACCAGGCCGGAGCTCCCGCCCGTCTACTTCTGCGGGCTCGCCGGTATGTCGAGGACCACCTTGGTGCCGCGCGGCTCGGCCGGGACCATGTCGAAGGTTCCCCCGAGCTCGCCCTCCACGAGGGTCCGTACGATCTGCAGCCCGAGGTTGCCGGCCCGCTGGGGGTCGAAGCCCTCGGGCAGGCCGCAGCCGTCGTCGACCACCGAGATCAGCAGCCGGGCATCGGCCCGGCCGGTGCCGGAGCGGGCCGCCGACACCTCCACGGTGCCGCCCTCCCCCTGGGTGAAGGCGTGTTCCAGGGCGTTCTGCAGGATCTCCGTCAGCACCATCGACAGCGGGGTGGCGACCTCCGCGTCCAGGATCCCGAAGCGGCCGGTGCGCCGGCAGGCGACCTTGCCCGGGGAGATCTCGGCGACCATCGCGATCACGCGGTCGGCGATCTCGTCGAACTCGACGCGCTCGTCGAGGTTCTGGGAGAGCGTCTCGTGCACGATCGCGATCGAACCGACGCGGCGGACGGCCTCGTTCAGCGCCTCGCGCCCCTGCGGCGAATCCATCCGGCGGGCCTGGAGGCGCAAGAGCGCCGCCACCGTCTGGAGGTTGTTCTTCACCCGGTGGTGGATCTCCCGGATGGTCGCGTCCTTCGTGATCAATTCACGTTCGCGACGGCGCAGTTCCGTGACGTCGCGGCACAGGACCAGGGAACCGATCCGGGTCCCCTTGGGCTTGAGCGGGATGGCGCGCAGCTGGATGACCCCGCCGCTGCCCTCGGCCTCGGTCTCCCGCGGCGCCCAGCCGCTGGCGAGTTTGACCAGGGCCTCGTCCACCGGGCCGCGGGACGGGGCGAGTTCGGAGGTGATGTTGCCCAGGTGCTGGCCGACCAGGTCGGAGGCGAGGCCGAGGCGGTGGTAGGCGGAGAGCGCGTTCGGGGACGCGTAGGTGACCACCCCGTCGGCGTCCAGCCGGATCAGGCCGTCCCCGACGCGCGGGGAGGCGTCCATGTCGACCTGCTGCCCGGGGAACGGGAAGGAGCCCGCGGCGATCATCTGGGCCAGGTCGGAGGCGGACTGGAGGTAGGTGAGCTCCAGCCGGCTGGGTGTACGCACGGTGAGCAGGTTGGTGTTGCGGGCGATCACGCCCAGGACCCGGCCCTCGCGGCGCACGGGGATCGACTCGACGCGGACCGGGACCTCCTCGCGCCACTCCGGGTCGCCCTCGCGCACGATGCGGCCCTCATCGAGGGCGGCGTCGAGCAGCGGGCGGCGGCCGCGCGGGACCAGGTGGCCGACCATGTCGTCCTGGTACGAGGTGGGGCCGGTGTTCGGGCGCATCTGCGCGACGGAGACGTACCGGCTGCCGTCCAGGGTGGGGACCCACAGCACCAGGTCGGCGAAGGAGAGGTCGGAGAGCAGCTGCCACTCCGAGACCAGCAGATGGAGCCACTCCAGGTCGGTTTCACTGAGAGCGGTGTGCTGGCGTACGAGGTCGTTCATGGAGGGCACGTGGCGAGCGTACCCCGGGTATGGGCCACGACTTTCCTCAGCGCGATACCGCGGAGTATCCACCGGAGCCCGGTTCCGCGTAGGCTTGGAGGAAGTGACGGGAAGTTGGGCCCCGGCATTGGATGGACAGAACAGATTGGTCTAGTCCACAATTGCATCAGACTTCCGCCCTCCCCGCACAGGAGGACGGATCGAGGTAAGACGCGCGTTCTGCCCTGACCGCGCGAACACCTCCCCAAACGGCTGCCGGGCACCGCACACCCGCCGGCCGTAAGTACTCCGGGCTACGGTGCCGACGGGCTGAGGGTCCCGCTCGGCACCGTGGCCCAGAGGAATCCCGCGCCGGATCCCGCGCCCGCGCCGTTCGCACCGCCCACATCGCCCGCGCCGCCCACGTCACCGGCCTCGCGCGCGCCGCCCGCCGCCGTCACGGCCAGGCGAGCATGGCCCTCTCCGCCACCGCCTCCAGCTCCCGCCTGCTCGCGCCGTCGCGCGACTGCTGGGACATCCCCTGGAGCACCGCCGCCGCGTAGCGCGCGAGCGTCCGCGCGTCCGTGCCCGCGGGCAGGGCTCCCGCGGCCACATCGGCCCCGATCCGGCTCTCGAACATCGCCAGGGTGGCCTCGCGCCGCTCGCGCAGCGCCTCCGCGACCTCCTCCGAGGTGGTGTTGACGGCCGCGCTGATCACCATGCAGCCCCGCGGGTGGGCCGGGTCGGTGTAGATCTCGGCCGCCTCGCGCAGGACGCGCCCCACGGCCGCGCGGGCGGTGGGCTCCTCGGCGAGGGCGATGACCGCGAACTCCGCGTACCGCCCGCCGTACACCACCACGACCTCGTCGAAGAGCTTGCGCTTGTCGCCGAAGGCGGCGTAGAGGCTCGGCGCGCTGATCCCGAGCGAGGCGGTCAGGTCGGAGATCGACGTCGCCTCGTAGCCGTGCTCCCAGAAGGCGAACATCGCCTTGCCGAGTGCCGCGTCGCGGTCGAAGGAGCGGGGCCTGCCGCGCTGTCCGGTCACCATGCACGCATTCTATAGCGCTCGCTACTGAATCTGGTACGGTCCCTTTCTGTAGCGACCACTATTGAAAGGGGGGCGCGCCATGGGCGTGCTCGACGGAAAGACGGCACTGGTCACGGGCGGCAGCCGGGGCATCGGGAGGGCCGTCTCGCAGCGGCTCGCCCGGGACGGGGCACTGGTCGCGGTGGCCTACGGGAGGAACGAGGCGGCGGCCAAGGAGACCGTGGACGCCATCGAGGCGGCCGGGGGCCGCGCCTTCGCGGTAGGGGCGGAGCTGGGGGTCCCGGGCGACGCACAGGCGCTCTGGGCGGCGTACGCGGCCCATCCGCTGGCCACCGAGGAGGTGGACGTCCTGGTGAACAACGCGGGCGGGGCGGCCTTCGCGGACATCGCCTCGACGGACGAGGAGACCTACGACCGGGCGCACGCGCTCAACGCGAAGGCGCCGTTCTTCGTGATCAAGCACGGGCTGGCGCGGCTGCGGGACGGCGGCCGGATCGTGAACGTGACGGGCACCCCGGACATCGCGCTGCCGGCGATCCTCGCCACGGTCATGGCCAAGGGCGCCGTGAACGCGATGACGGTCTCGCTGGCCGCCGAGCTCGCGCCGCGGAACATCACGGTGAACTCGGTGGGCCCCGGGATCACCGCGACCGACCTGAACGCGGACTGGCTCGCGGACCCGGGGGCCCGCGCGCACGCCGCCTCCCGGTCCGTCTTCCACCGCGTCGGGGTCCCGGAGGAGGTCGCGGACGTGGTCGCCTTCCTCGCCTCCCCCGACTCCCGCTGGGTCACGGGCCAGCACCTTTCCGCGACGGGCGGCCTGCAGCTGGCGCTGCTGTAGCGGGGCCGCCGCCCCTTCCCGCCGCCGCCACCCGGAGCGGCAGCGGGGTCCTTGTTCTGCTGGGCCGCGAGGATCTGGCGCGGGGCGTCGAGCGTGGACTCGACGACCGAGATCATGTCCAGCGCGTAGGAGGGGGACCCCGGGTCCAGCAGGTCGAAGGAGGCGAGCGCGAAGGTGGACAGCGGCTGGTTCAGCGCCACGTCCTGCTGGGGGTCGACGGGGAGGCGGATCGTGCGGCCCCCGGCCTCGGGGGCGAAAGCCCTGTCTTTCGGCCCCGCGCGGCGGAGCGGGCCCTTCCGACCCCGAAAACACCGCCCCCACCCCTACACGTTGATCCCACTCCGCATTGATCCGGGCCTGAGGCTGGGATGCTTGGCTGAGTCAGGGAAACGGGGACAAGTGGACACGGGGAGCTACGAAGACGTGGAAGACAGGGTGCGGGTGGTCATCGCCGAGGATTCAGTGCTGCTGCGCGAGGGCCTGACCCGGTTGCTGACCGACCGGGGGCATGACGTCGTGGCGGGCGTCGGGGACGCGGAAGCCCTGATCAAGACGGTGGCGGAGCTGGCGGCGGAGAACGCGCTGCCGGACGTGGTGGTGGCCGATGTGCGGATGCCGCCGACGCACACCGACGAAGGGGTGCGGGCCGCCGTGCGGCTGCGGCGCGACCACCCCGGCATAGGCGTGCTCGTGCTGTCGCAGTACGTGGAGGAGCAGTACGCCACCGAACTGCTGGCCGGTTCCAGCACCGGGGTGGGGTATCTGCTGAAGGACCGGGTCGCCGATGTCCGGGAGTTCCTGGACGCCGTCGTGCGCGTGGCCCGGGGCGGCACCGCTCTGGACCCCGAGGTCGTGGCACAGCTGCTCGGCCGCAGCCGCAAGCAGGACGTGCTGGCCGGGCTGACCCCGCGCGAGCGCGAGGTGCTCGGGCTGATGGCCGAGGGGCGGACCAATTCCGCCGTGGCCAAACAGCTGGTGGTGAGCGACGGAGCGGTGGAGAAGCACGTCAGCAACATCTTCATGAAGCTGGGCCTGTCACCGAGTGACGGGGATCACCGGCGCGTGCTGGCCGTCCTCACCTACCTAAGATCTTGATCAACTGACACCCTGTCAGGTAAGGCCGGATTCGGACAGACCGTCTCTGTGGGCGGTCCAGAAAATGAGCATCCAGGGGCAGCAATCCCTACGGACGTAGGGTTGACCTTGGGCAGTGCTCACGCCTCGAAGGAGGTCCAGTTCAGTGACCAGCCAGGTCAGTAGCCCAGCCGAGCAGTCCGACGGGGCCGAAAGCGCGATCGTCGGCGAACAGCGGACGCCCCCGGGCCCGAACGGTGACAACCCGGACGGAGCGGGCGCCTCCGGCGCCGCCGGCGGCCCCGGCAAGGAAGTACGCCGACTCGATCGGGTGATCATTCGGTTCGCGGGTGACTCGGGTGACGGAATGCAGCTCACCGGTGACCGTTTCACTTCGGAGACCGCTTCCTTCGGGAACGATCTGTCGACGCTGCCGAACTTTCCGGCCGAGATCAGGGCGCCCGCCGGGACGCTGCCGGGTGTGTCCTCGTTCCAGCTGCATTTCGCCGATCACGACATCCTGACGCCGGGTGACGCCCCGAACGTGCTGGTCGCGATGAATCCGGCCGCTCTGAAGGCGAACATCGCGGACGTGCCGCGCGGCGCGGACATCATCGTGAACACCGACGAGTTCACGAAGCGTCCGATGGCGAAGGTCGGCTACGACTCCTCCCCGCTGGAGGACGGCACCCTGGACGCCTACAACGTCCACCCGGTGCCGCTGACCACCCTGACCGTCGAGGCGCTGAAGGACTTCGGGCTCTCCCGCAAGGAGGCCGAGCGCAGCAAGAACATGTTCGCGCTGGGTCTGCTGTCGTGGATGTATCACCGGCCGACGGAGGGTACGGAGAGGTTTCTGCGGCAGAAGTTCGCGAAGAAGCCGCAGATCGCCGAGGCGAACGTGGCCGCTTTCCGGGCGGGCTGGAACTTCGGGGAGACCACCGAGGACTTTGCCGTCTCCTATGAGGTGGCGCCGGCGACGCGTGCTTTCCCCGCGGGTACCTACCGCAATATTTCGGGGAATCTGGCTTTGTCTTACGGGCTGATCGCGGCGGGCCGGCAGGCTGACCTGCCGCTCTACCTGGGTTCGTATCCGATCACTCCGGCCTCCGACATCCTGCACGAGCTGAGCCGGCACAAGAACTTCGGGGTGCGGACCTTCCAGGCCGAGGACGAGATCGCCGGGATCGGCGCGGCCCTGGGCGCGGCCTTCGGCGGGGCCCTGGCCGTGACCACCACCTCCGGGCCCGGTGTGGCTTTGAAGTCGGAGACGATCGGGCTGGCGGTGTCGCTGGAGCTGCCGCTGCTGATCGTGGACATCCAGCGCGGCGGCCCCTCCACCGGTCTGCCCACCAAAACCGAGCAGGCCGATCTGCTGCAGGCCATGTACGGGCGCAACGGTGAAGCACCCGTCCCGATCGTGGCCCCCCGCACCCCGGCCGACTGCTTCGACGCGGCACTGGACGCCGCCCGGATCGCCCTGACCTACCGCACCCCGGTGTTCCTGCTGTCCGACGGCTACCTCGCCAACGGCTCCGAACCCTGGCGGATCCCCGACGTCGCCGACCTCCCCGACCTCACCGTCCAGTTCGCCTCCGGCCCCAACCATGAGCTCGCGGACGGCACCGAAGTGTTCTGGCCCTACAAACGCGACCCCCACACCCTGGCCCGCCCCTGGGCCGTCCCCGGCACCCCCGGCCTCGAACACCGCATCGGCGGCATCGAAAAACAGGACGGCACCGGCAACATCTCCTACGACCCCGCCAACCACGACTTCATGGTCCGCACCCGACAAGCCAAAATCGACGGCATCCACGTCCCCGACCTGGAAGTCGACGACCCGGACCAGGCGCGGACCCTGGTGATCGGCTGGGGCTCCACCTACGGCCCCATCACCGCCGCCGTACGCCGCCTGCGGATCGCGGGTGTCCCCATCGCCCAGGCCCACCTGCGCCACCTCAACCCCTTCCCCAGGAATCTGGGCGAGGTCCTGGGGCGTTACGACAAGGTAGTGGTGCCGGAGATGAACCTCGGGCAGCTCGCCACCCTCCTGAGGGCCAAATACCTGATCGACGCACAGTCGTACAACCAGGTCAACGGCATGCCCTTCAAGGCCGAGCAGCTCGCCACGCATCTCAAGGAGGCCATCAATGACTGAGGCACCCACCCTGCTCTCCCTCGTCCCCAAAGCCACCGCGAAACAGTCCATGAAAGACTTCAAATCCGACCAGGAAGTCCGCTGGTGCCCCGGCTGCGGCGACTACGCCGTCCTCGCCGCCGTCCAGGGCTTCATGCCCGAACTCGGCCTGGCCAAAGAGAACATCGTCTTCGTCTCCGGCATCGGCTGCTCCTCCCGCTTCCCGTACTACATGAACACCTACGGGATGCACTCCATCCACGGCCGCGCCCCCGCCATCGCCACCGGACTCGCCTCCTCCCGCCGCGACCTGTCCGTCTGGGTCGTCACCGGCGACGGCGACGCCCTGTCCATCGGCGGCAACCACCTCATCCACGCCCTGCGCCGCAACGTCAACCTCAAGATCCTCCTCTTCAACAACCGGATCTACGGGCTCACCAAAGGCCAGTACTCACCCACCTCCGAAGTCGGCAAGATCACCAAATCCACGCCGATGGGCTCCCTCGACGCCCCGTTCAACCCGGTCTCCCTGGCCATCGGCGCGGAGGCCTCCTTCGTGGCACGGACCGTCGACTCCGACCGCAAACACCTCACCGAAGTCCTGCGCGCCGCCGCCGACCACCAGGGCACAGCCCTCGTGGAGATCTACCAGAACTGCAACATCTTCAACGACGGCGCCTTCGAAGTCCTCAAAGACCACGAACAGGCCCAGGAAGCGGTGATCCGCCTCGAACAGGGGCAGCCGATCCGCTTCGGCACCGACCACACCAAAGGCGTCGTCCGCGACGTGACCACCGGGGACCTGGAAGTCGTCACCGTCACCCCGGACAACGAGCACCGGATCCTGGTCCACGACGCATCCACCGCCTCACCGACCAACGCCTTCGCACTCTCCCGGCTCGCCGACCCCGACACGCTGCACCGGACGCCCATCGGCGTCTTCCGCAACGTGCGCCGGCCCGTCTACGACACCCTCATGGCCGAACAACTCGAAACAGCCGTAGAACGCAACGGCAAGGGCGATCTGGGTGCGCTGCTGAGCGGCAACGACACCTGGACCGTCGTCGGCTGAGTCCGCCGAGCCGTCGGGACGTGTACGACCGAAGCCCGGACCTCCTCGTGGAGGCCCGGGCTTCCGCATCTCCGAGCGTGTGCCACCACCGCCCCCACCAGCTTACTTTCCAAAAGTTAGCGCTTCCCGTACGGTAGTGACAGGCCCCGCCCCCGAGGCCGCCGCACGAAGGAGACCCCCATGAGCATCGTCGTCACCGGAGCCACCGGAGCCCTCGGCCGCCTCGTCGTCGAGGAGCTGCTGACCCGCGTCCCCGCCGACCGGATCGCGGCCGTCGTGCGCGACGCCGCCAAGGCCGCGGACCTCGCCGAGCGCGGCGTCGAGCTGCGGGTCGCCGACTACGACGACCCCGCGAGCCTGGCCCGCGCCTTCCGGGCCGGCGACCGGGTGCTGCTGGTCTCCGGCAACGAGATCGGCCGCCGGATCGCCCAGCACACCGCCGTCCTGAAGGCCGCGCGCGCCGCCGGGGTCGCCCAGCTCGCCTACACCGGGATCCTCGGCGGACCCGAGGCCGACTTCGAATTGGCGGCGGAGCACCGCGCCACCGAGCAGGCCATCCTCGACTCCGGGATCCCGTACACCTTCCTGCGCAACGGCTGGTACCACGAGAACTACACCCGCGACCTGACCTCCCACCTGGAGCGGGGCGCGCTGGTGGGCAGCGCGGGCGAGGGCCGTGTCGCTTCCGCGGCCCGCGCGGACTACGCGGCCGCCGCGGCCGTGGTGCTGACCGGCGAGGGCCACCTGAACCGGGCCTACGAGCTCTCCGGGGACGCCTCCTGGAGCCTCGCGGAGTACGCCGCGGAGCTGTCGGCCCAGTCGGGCCGCGAGGTCGCGTACACCGAGCTCACGCCCGAGGCGCACCGGGCCGTCCTGACCGCCGCCGGGCTCCCGGAGGGCTTCGCGGCGGTGTTCGCGGACGTGGACGCGGCGATCCGGCGCGGCCGGCTGGGCTCCACGGACGGCGACCTGGCCCGGCTCATCGGGCGCCCGACGACTCCGGTGTCCGGGGCGATCGCCGACGCGCTCGCCGCCGCGCGCCGGTAGACCCCTCCGGCGGCCCGGTGGCCCGGCGCCGGCGCCGGGCCGGCGGCGACCGGTACCGCAAGTGTCATGAGCATCTCCCACTGACGCTGATGACATCCGGCGCGTACGGCGCTACCGTCTTGAGGTTGGCTGAATCTCACTGGAGGCCCCGTGAAGGCGGAGAACGAGCAGCGCACGGGTCTGCTCTACGGATTCGGCGCCTACGGGATGTGGGGCGTCGTACCCCTCTTCTGGCCACTCCTGCAGCCGGCCGGCGCGATCGAGATCCTCGCCCACCGCATGGTGTGGTCCCTGGGCGCGGTCGGCCTGGCCCTGCTCGTCCTGCGCCGCTGGAGCTGGATGGGAGAGCTGCTGCGCCAGCCCCGCAAGCTGGCGCTCCTCGTGGCCGCCGCCGCCCTGATCACCGTGAACTGGGGCGTGTACATCTGGTCCGTCAACAACGGCGCGGTGGTCGAGGCCAGCCTCGGCTACTTCATCAACCCCCTGGTCACCATCGCGCTCGGCGTCATCCTCCTCGGCGAACGGCTGCGCCGCCGGCAGTGGGCGGCGGTCGGCATCGGCGTGGCCGCCGTGCTGGTGCTGGCCGTCGGCTACGGCCGGCCGCCGTGGATCTCGCTCGTGCTGGCCTTCTCGTTCGCCGCGTACGGGCTGATCAAGAAGAAGCTCAACATGGGCGGCCTGGAATCGCTGACCGCCGAGACCGTGCTGCTCTTCCTGCCCGCCCTCGGCTACCTGCTGTGGCTCAGCTGGCAGGGCCAGTCGACCTTCGCCTCCCAGGGATCGGGGCACTCCGCGCTGCTCGCCTCCACCGGGCTGGTCACCGCGATCCCGCTGGTCTGCTTCGGGGCGGCCGCGATCCGGGTACCGCTGTCCACCCTCGGACTGCTGCAGTACACGGCCCCCGTCTTCCAGTTCGGGCTCGGCGTCCTGTACTTCCACGAGGCCATGCCGCCCGCCCGCTGGGCCGGTTTCTCCCTGGTCTGGGTCGCCCTGTCGATCCTCACCTGGGACGCCCTGCGCTCCGCCCGCCGCAACCGCGCCCTGCGGCTCGGGGCCCTTCCGGTGGGCGGCCCGGCCGGCGCGAAGGCCACTGCCACCACCACTGCCACTGCCACCGCCACCACTGCCACCGCCGCTGTCACCGCCGAGGCCAAGGCCCCGGCGGGCGCCGCGTAGACCTGCCCCACAGGCGCCGCGCGGAGCGTCCCACAGGCGCTGCGCGGCCCGTCCCGCAGGCGCCGCGCGGGCCCGTCCCGTAGGCCCGCAGCCGCACCCGTCGATCCCCGCCCCGGAGTTCCGGAGCGGGGATCGTCCGGTTTCCGAACCAACCTGACCGGATTGTGTTCTTGACGGACAGTCATTCTCTCCTCGAACATCAGGCTCGCACTGACGCACGACGCACTGCCGTACCCACGCAGTAGCGCCGCCGCACAGGCACGCTCACCCGCGCCACCCGCACGTTCCGCACAATCCCCAGTACGGAATCCCGGAGCCCCCACATGAGCCTGTCCGTTTCCCGGCGTCTGGCCGCCGTGACCGCCATCGCGGTCGCGGGCCTGTTCGCCGCCACCGCTCCCGCCGCGCTCGCCTCGCCGGCCTCGGTCGCCGCGGCGCCGACGCCGCCCGACATCCCGGTCGCCAACGTCAAGGCGCACCTGACGCAGTTGCAGTCCATAGCCGCCGCCAACGGCGGCAACCGCGCACACGGCAAGACCGGCTACAAGGCCTCGATCGACTACGTGAAGGCCAAGCTGGACGCGGCCGGTTTCACGACCACCCTGCAGACCTTCACCTCCAGCGGTGCGACCGGCTACAACCTGATCGCCGACTGGCCGGGCGGCGACCCCAACTCGGTCCTGATGTCCGGTGCGCACCTGGACTCGGTGTCCTCCGGTGCGGGCATCAACGACAACGGCTCCGGCAGCGCGGCCGTCCTGGAGACCGCGCTGGCCGTCTCCCAGGCCGGCCTCACGCCCACGAAGCACCTGCGCTTCGGCTGGTGGGGCGCGGAGGAGCTGGGCCTGGTCGGGTCGAAGTACTACGTCAACAACCTGCCGACCGCGGAGCGCGCGAAGTTCGCCGGGTACCTGAACTTCGACATGATCGGCTCGCCGAACCCGGGCTACTTCGTCTACGACGACGACCCGACCATCGAGCAGACCTTCAAGAACTACTACGCGGGCCTCGGCGTCCCGACCGAGATCGAGACGGAGGGCGACGGCCGCTCCGACCACGCGTCCTTCAAGAACGTCGGCATCCCCGTCGGCGGCCTGTTCACCGGCGCCAGCAACAGCAAGACGGCGGCCCAGGCCCAGAAGTGGGGCGGCACCTCGGGTCAGGCCTTCGACCGCTGCTACCACTCGTCCTGCGACAACACGTCGAACATCAACGACACCGCCCTGGACCGCAACGCGGACGCCATCGCCTACGCGATCTGGAACCTCGGGTTCGCCGTCCCGGTCCCGCCGGGCCCGTCCTTCGAGAACACGGCGGACGTGAGCATCCCGGACTCCCCCGCCGCCGCGGTGACCTCGTCGATCACGGCCTCGGGCGTCACGGGCAATGCCCCGGCCACCACCAAGGTCGATGTGAACATCGTCCACACCTACCGCGGTGACCTGGTGGTCGACCTGGTCGCCCCCGACGGCACCGTCTACAACCTGCACAACCGCACCGGCGGCAGCGCCGACAACCTCGTGCAGTCCTACACCGTCAACGCCTCCTCCGAGGTGGCGAACGGGGTCTGGAAGCTCCGGGCCAAGGACGGGGCGGCGCAGGACGTCGGCTACATCAACAGCTGGAAGATCACCTTCTAGGAAGGTCATCTCCAGGGAGGATCCGCCCCTCCGGCGTCCGATGGTCTGATCGGAGGATGCCGGAGCTCCTCATCGCCCTGCTGGGCCTGCTCGGCCAAGCCGCCGCCGTCAACCCCGCACTCCTCGTGCGCAGACGGCGGCGGCGCCGGCGGCTCGCGGACCACGCGCAGGGCAGGGCCGTCCTCGTCCCCGCCGATCTGCGGCTCCACCCGGACGAGGCCCCGATGGTGCTACGCGTCCTGCGCGCCGCCCCGTAGCGAGGCCGGCAGGGGGTCCTGGATCCGGGCCCGCAGCTCCTCCGCGACCGCCTCGACATCGGCGCGCCCCAGCTTCGCGGCCTCCACCAGATCGCCGAGCTCCTCCGGCGAGGGCAGCTGCTTGGCCCCGGCGACGCGCAGGTACGAGCGGGTCGCGGCGGCGGCGTAGAACTCGTTCATCGGGGATTCCAGCGCCGGGCACACCGCGAGGGTGTGCAAAAAAGCGGCGGCCCGCCACGCGGTATCCGGGGCGGGCTGCTCGGGCACCAGGACGAGGTCGTTCTGGTGCCGGGCCACGGCTGCGGCCACTCCGGACGGATCCCATACGGCGGGATCGGACGGGAGATGGTGGGCCAGAGCGGTCCAGGCCCACTCCATGGTGATCTTCAATGCCCGAACCGCTCCTGGAAGTAGCCCCAGTGGTCGGCGAACTCCTCGATCCCGGACAGGAAGTTCTTCCGGTCCTCGTCGAGTTCGCGTTCCGTGACTTCGGTGATCAGCGCGGTGACCGTTGTCCCCAGCGCCGCCGCGCGCGCCTTGAGGCGTTCGTGGAACTCTTCTTCCAGGCGGATGGTGACGTGTCTCGACATGCTTTTCACGGTACAGCGGGCTTGCTGTACGCAGGGGCGGAACGGCGGAAGGGTGGGCAGGGACACAGTGTCCCTGCCCACCCTTCCGTCGTGCGGCGGCCGGAGCGCGGTTACTTGTTCGCGTCGGCGGCCTTCACGAGCTCGTCCTTGGTGACCGCTCCGACGTAGACCTTGCCGTCGTCCGTGATCAGGGCGTTGACCACGCGGGTCTTGAAGATGCGGCCCTCGCCGAACTTCCCGGAGACCTTGTCGCCGAGGGTGTCGAGGAACTGCTTGGCCTCCTTGGGGGCCTTGCCGTCCTTCGCCGCGCCCTCGAGGTCCTTGAGGCCGTTGGCCTGGCCGGTGTCGATCCGCGCGATCGAGGTCCAGCCCTCGCCGAGCACCTTCATGCCGCCCTTGTCGGCGCCGACACCGGCGCCGCCGGTGAGGGCGTCCAGGCCCGGGATGGACCCGAGGGCGCCGCCCAGGCCCTTGTCTCCCTTGTCACCCTTGTCGCCCTTGCCGTGCTCCCCGCCGCCCTCGTTCACCTTGGCGTCCTTGGGCGGGGTGAAGGCGAAGGTGTCGGCGGCGGGCTTGGCGAAGTCCACCTTGGTGAAGCCGGCGTCCAGGATCGGCTTGCCGCCGTCGGTGGACAGCAGCTGGACCCGCAGCGGCACGCCGTTCTTGGCGTCCACCGCGATCTTCACCGAGGCGACCGTGGATCCGGACGCCTTCGGCTTCAGGACCAGCTGGTAGGCGTCGCGGCCGGCCACCTGGGCCGTGTCGCCGACGCTGACGTCCGTGGTCGGGCCGGCGGCCTCCAGGACCTCCTTGGCGATCTCCTGCGGGGTGGCGCCGAGCCGGTCGCCGGTCTTGCGCTCGGAGCTCTTGCCCGCCTCCGCCGGGGCCTTCTCGTGGAAGGCCTCCTTGGACTTGGAGTCGTATCCCCAGACGTCGTCGCCGTTGTGGACGAGGGTGTACTCGTCCTTGCCGTCGACGAAGGTGAGCTTCTGCCGGTCCGGGCCGTCCGCGGCCACCCGGAAGGTGTGGGTGCCGCTCGCCAGCTGCGCGACCTTGTCCTGCGGGTCGGCGGAGCCACCCGTGACGCCGCCACCGCCGAGCAGGCCGGAGGCCAGGGTCGGCAGGCCGAGGTCCGTGCTGATCTTGGCGCTGCCGGACAGCTGCTCGACGTCCGAAGCGGCGATCTTCTCGATGAGCTGCTGCGCCGTGATCTTCGGCAGGTCCGGGCCACCGGAGTTCGCGAAGGCCGGAACCATCGCGATCGTGCCGGCGACCACACCGAACACCGCGACCGGTACGGCGTACCGAGCGGCCTTGCGGGTCTTTGAGTTCGTTGCCATGTCTGTCTGCCCTACCTCTGTGTGTACGGCGGCGACCTACCCGTCTTGCGTGTACACGTCCACCCCGCGCCGCCACTCTCACCCGATCTGGTGGGGATGTGCCTCTATCTGACCAAACCCGAGGGGGTGAAGGCGTCAACCCCCGGAGCCAACTGTGCCTACGCCCCAGGGATGACAAAACGCGGGCCCGGCCTCCCCCACCCGTAGGGGATGCCGGGCCCGCGCCTCTGCCTTAGGTCCGGGTCCGCCGGTCCGCGCCGGGCGTCAGCCCGCGCGGTGGACCACCGCGTCGCACAGCTCCACCAGCGCCGACTTCGCGAAGCACTCCGGCAGCGGGGCCAGCGTGGCCCGCGCCTCCTCCGCGTAGCGGACGGTGTCCCGGCGGGCCTGCTCCAGGGCGGGGTGGGAGCGCAGCCGGGTCAGGGCCTCGGCGTGGCGGGCGTCGTCCGTCAGGTCGCCGTCCAGGAGCGCCACGAGGTCCAGGTCGTCCGGGTTCCCGTCGCGGGCGGCCATCTCGCGCAGCCTCAGCACCGGCAGCGTCGGGATGCCCTCGCGCAGGTCGGTGCCCGGGGTCTTGCCGGACTCGTGCGCGTCGGAGGCGATGTCGAGGACGTCGTCGGCGAGCTGGAACGCCAGGCCGAGGCGCTCCCCGTACTGGGTGAGGACGTCGACGACCATCTCGTCGGCGCCGGACATCAGCGCGCCGAAGCGGCAGGAGACGGCGACCAGCGAACTGGTCTTGCCGGCCATCACGTCCAGGTAGTGCGCGACCGGGTCGCGGCCGTCGCGCGGACCGGCCGTCTCCAGGATCTGGCCCGTCACCAGCCGCTCGAAGGCCTCGGCCTGGATCCGTACGGCCTCGGGCCCGAGGTCCGCCAGGATGTGCGAGGCGCGGGCGAACAGGAAGTCACCCGTCAGGACGGCCACGGAGTTGCCCCAGCGGGCGTTCGCGCTGTCCACGCCGCGGCGCACGTCCGCCTCGTCCATGACGTCGTCGTGGTAGAGCGTCGCCAGGTGGGTCAGCTCCACGACGACGGCGGAGGGCACGATTCCGGGCGCGTAGGGATCGCCGAATCGGGAGGCGAGCATCACCAGCAGCGGCCGGAACCGCTTGCCTCCGGCGCGCACGAGGTGCTGCGCGGCCTCGGTGATGAAGGGGACTTCGCTCTTGGTGGCTTCCAGCAGACCCGCCTCGACGGCGGCCAGTCCGGCCTGGACATCGGTCTCAAGAGCCTGGTCCCGCACGCTCAGTCCGAACGGCCCGACGACGGTCACGAGGGGTACTCCTGTCTGCTGACGATCACGTTGACGATCACATGGATTGTCGATGTGTCGCTGCCATCACTCAAGCCAGCGTATCGGGTCTGTTTTCGATCACCCAGGGCGGCTGCCCGGTCACTACCCGAGCAGTGCCCGATGCACACCGGTATGTTCTTGAGGAGCCGAAACAACCGGAGAATACGTTTTGTCCAGAACTGCGACCGATATAGACGAGCCCCCGGACCCGGAGGCTGACCCGGAGGCGGACCAGCCGCCGCCCGGCGACGACCACGCCTTCCTCGGGCACCCCAGGGGCCTGGCCACGCTCTCCGGACTGGAGGTCTGGGAGCGCTTCTCGTTCCTGGGCATGCAGGCCATCCTCGTCCTCTACTTCGCGGACACGGTGGCCCATGGCGGCCTGGGGATGAACCCGGGCACCGCGGCCTCCGTCTCGGCGGCCTACGGGACCATGGTCTACCTCGTCTCCGTCGCCGGCGGTTGGCTCGCCGACCGGATCCTCGGTTCGTACCGCGCCGTGCTGTGGGGCGGCATCCTCATCGCCTGCGGCCACTACGCCATGGCCGTGCCGACCGCCGCCATGACCTGGGTGGGCCTCGGCCTGATCAGCGCCGGCACCGGACTGCTCAAGCCGAACGTGGCCAGCATGGTCGGCAAGCTGTACAAGACGGACGACGAGCGGCGCGACGCCGGGTTCGCCCTCTACTACATGGGCATCAACATCGGCGCCTTCGCCGGCCCGCTGATCACCGCCTGGCTCGGTGAGCACAAGGGCTGGCACTGGGGCTTCTCGGCCGCCGCCATCGGCATGACCGCGGGACTCATCCAGTACGTCCTCGGCCGCCGCCACCTGGCCGGACGCAAGCACTCCGCCGAGTTCGCGCTCGCGCCCGACGCGATGCGCGCGGCAGTGACGAAGATCATCGCGGGGCTCGTGCTCTTCGCCGCGCTCGCCACCCTTCTGGCGGTACTCGGCTGGCTGACGATGGGCCGGTTCGTCGACCTGCTCACCCTGGTCTCGGTGATCGCGCCGATCGTCTACTTCGCGGTCATGTTCCGCAGCCCCCGGGTGACGGGCGAGGAGCGGGGGCGGCTGCGCCCGTACGTCGTGCTCTTCCTGGCCTCGGTCGCCTTCAACTTCATCCTCTTCCAGGCGTACTCGACGATGATGCTGCTCGCCTCGACGAACGCCCGCACCGAGATCCTCGGCTTCACCTTCCCGGCCGGCTGGTACGCCTCCGCCCTCGGCGCCTTCGAGGTGCTGCTGGCCCCCGTCGTCGCCGCGCTGTGGGTCCGGATGGGCCCCCGCCAGCCGCACGCCTCCAACAAGATCGCCATCGGCGTGGTCCTGGGCGGCCTGTCCTTCCTCCTGATGGTCATCCCGACCTCGGGGCACTCCGGGGACACCTACAAGATGGCCGCCTGGTGGATCATCGGCTCCTACCTGCTGCTCGGACTCGGTGACGTCCTGCTGGAGACCTCGGGCATGTCGGCCACCACGAAGCTCGCCCCGAAGGCCTTCGCCAGCCAGACCATGGCCCTGTGGTTCCTGTCCCTCGCCCTGGCCAACGGCATCCAGGCACAGGTGGTCAAGCTCTACGGCAAGGTCTCCAACCCCGCGTACTTCGGCGTCAACGGCGCCATCGCGATCGCGGTGGGGCTGGCCGTGATCGCGCTCGCCCCCTGGCTGAAGCGCACGATGCACCCCGTCCACTGACCGTCCGCTGCCCGCCCGCCGAGGTGATTGGTGGTCAAGAACCGATGATCGTCCGTACCGATTTCCCCTACGGAACCACCCGCGAGGACGTCCGCATCCCCCTCCGGGACGGCACCGAGCTGTACGCGCGCATCTGGCGCCCGGTCACGGACGAGCCCGTCCCGGCCCTGCTGGAGTACCTCCCGTACCGCCTCACCGACTGGACCGCCCCGCGCGACTGGCAGCGCCACCCCTGGTACGCGGGCCACGGCTACGCCTCCGTCCGGGTCGACGTGCGCGGCCACGGCTGCAGCGGCGGCGACCCGGGCGACGAGTACGACGCCCAGGAGCTGGCCGACGGTGTCGCGGTCGTCGAATGGCTGGCGGCCCAGCCCTGGTGCACGGGGTCCGTGGGCATGTTCGGGATCTCCTGGGGCGGCTTCAACAGCCTCCAGATCGCCGCCCTCGCCCCCGAACCCCTCAAGGCGATCGTCACGGTCTGCTCCACGGACGACCGCTTCGACAACGACGTCCACTACATGGGCGGTTCCCTCCTCGCCGTGGACATGCACGCGTGGGCGGCGACCATGCTCGCCTTCGCCTCCCGCCCGCCGGACCCCCTCTACGCGGGCGGCGGCTGGCGCGAGCAGTGGCTCTCGCGGCTCGGCGCGGTCGAACCCCTCGTCCACACCTGGCTCTCCCACCAGACCCGCGACGCGTACTGGCGCCACGGCAGCGTCTGCGAGGACTACGGCGCGATCGGCGCGGCCGTCCTGGCCGTCGGCGGCTGGCACGACCCGTACCGCGACACCGTCCTGCGGCTGGTCGCCGCACTCCCCGCCGACCGCGTCCGGGGCCTGATCGGCCCCTGGTCGCACCAGTACCCCGACCGGGGGCTGCCGCCGGGCCCCGCCATCGGCTTCCTCCAGGAGACCCTGCGCTGGTGGGACCACTGGCTCAAGGGCAAGGACACCGGCGTCATGTCCGAACCCCTCCTCCGCTCCTGGATCTCCGAATCGCACCCGCCGGCGACCACCTACGCGACCCTGCCGGGCCGCTGGGTCGGCGACCCGTCCTGGCCCTCCCCGAACGTCGACCCGGTCACCTACGCCTTCCAGGGCGCGCCGGTGGTCGTGGCCTCCCCGCAGCACACGGGCCTGGACGCGGGCCGCTTCTTCCCCTTCGGCAACGACGCGGACCTGCCGCCGGACCAGCGGGAGGAGGACGCGAAGTCGGCGTGCTTCGAGTTCCCCGTCGGGCAGGGCTCCGGCCCGGTGGAGATCCTGGGCCGCCCCGTGGTCAGACTCCGCCTGCGCATGGACGTCCCGTACGGCCAGGTCGTGGCCCGCCTCTGCGACGTGGCCCCGGACGGCTCCTCGACGCTGGTCACCCGCGGCGTCCTGAACCTGTCCTCCCGACAAGGCCGGGACAAGGCGGTGCCATGGCCGGTGGGCTCGTACGAGGACGTCGCCTTCGAACTGAACGGCATCGGCCACTCCTTCCCACCGGGCCACCGCATCCGCGTCGCCCTGTCCTCGGCCTACTGGCCGTGGATCTGGCCACGGGCCGGCTCGGAGGCGGGCTGGACCCTGGACCCGGCGGGCAGCGCGGTGGAACTCCCGGTCCGCGATGCCCCTGCCGCGGTGGAACCGATCCTCTTCGAGGCCCCGGAGCAGTCGGAGCCGCTGGGCGTCGTCTACCCGGCCACACTGGACGAGCCGCGGCCGGAGCGGCTGGTCGTACGGGACGTGGCGCGGGGCGTATGGCGCCTGGAGGTCGACCCGCGCTACGGCGGAACCCGGGTCTACCCGGACGGCCTGGAGTTCAGCGAGGACGCGCTGGAGGTCTACGAGATCCAGGAGGCGGACCCCTTGTCGGCCCGCACCCACTCGACATGGACGGTACGGCTGCACCGGCCGGAGCTGGGCTGGGACGTGTCGGTGGTGACCCGCTCCGAAATCACCTGCGACGAGGGCGGCTTCCTGACGTCGAACGAGGTGGTGTGCCGGGAGGGCGACGAGGTCCTCTTCCACCGCACGTGGGAACGCCGACTGCCGCGCGCGGCCGTGTAGCCGGCCCGGGCCCCGGGGCGCCGCCCGGGGCCCGGCGGCCGCTCAGACGGCCTTGACGCCGGCCACGAATGTGGCGAAAGCGGTTGCGGTGAAGCCGAGCACCGGGCTGTCGTCACGCTTGGAGTCCCGGACGGGCACGACGCCGCGCGAGGCGACGAGGTTGGTGGCGACCTCGACGCACTGGCCGCCGTTCTCGCTGTAGGAGGAGGTGAACCAGCGGGGGGATTCGCTCATCACTCCGTGCCCTTCTGTTGGTCAGACAGCCTTGACGCCAGCCACGAATGTGGCGAAAGCGGTTGCGGTGAAGCCGAGCACCGGGCTGTCGTCACGCTTGGAGTCCCGGACGGGCACGACGCCGCGCGAGGCGACGAGGTTGGTGGCGACCTCGACGCACTGGCCGCCGTTGTCGCTGTAGGAGGAGGTGAACCAGCGGGGGGATTCGGTCGTCACGAGGTGCCCTTTCGTAGCTGATCGATCATGGCCACGGATGCCGCCTGGGTGCATGCCTCGGCCTGGAGCTGATGGTAGGCCGTCAGCATGGGCACCACCGAGTTGTTCTCCCGCTCCAGATGGCCCCGTTGGGCGGATTCCGCGTAGGACATGATCGAGCGGTCCGGCAGCGTCAACACGGTGACGGGCAGGTTGAAGGGCCGCCGCTCCCCCATGTCGAACGGTGCGACCTGGAGCACGGTGTTCGGCAGCTCGGCGAATTCGAGCAGGCGCGTGAACTGCTCCCTCATGACGTCGGGCCCGCCGAGGGGCCTCCGGATGCAGCTCTCGTCGAGCACCGCGAGGACCAGCGGCGGAGGGGTACCCAGAAGCACGGCCTGCCGGTCCGCGACGATTGCGATGCGCTCGGCCGCCTGCTTCGGGGTGATGGCCCCTCGTTTGACCGCGCTCTCGGCGAGGACCGTCGCGTACTCCGGGGTCTGGAGCAGACCGGGTATGACGCCCACCTCGTAGAGCCGGATCTCCACGGCCCGGCTCTCGTACCCGAGGAACTCGGGGAAGCCCTCCAGCAGGACCCCGTGCCGGATCTCGCGCCACTGGCGTTCGAACGTGTCCTCGGTTCCCGCGAGGCCGAACACCGCATCCGCACTTCGCACGAAACGCAGAGTCGAAATCTTGCGCCCGGTTTCCACCGCCGAGATGTGCGTACTGGAGAAGCCCATCCGTTTCCCGAGGCCCAACTGCGTCCATCCTCGCTCCTCCCGCGAGCTGCGCAGACGTGCCCCGAACGCCGCTTCGGGACCCTTCTCGGGGTTCAACTCCTTGCGATTCACAGGCCCGTGACCAACTTTCCGTTCCGTACTGGCAAGTTGAACTGTCCCCACGACCGCGCCACGCTGAACCCACCCAGTAGTGACTCCGCTACGCAGAGGAACGGCCATGTGTGGAATTCCAATTCCCCCTCCCCCCACCCCCGGAACCCTCGTGGTGGACACCAGTCGCGACGACCGGGTCGGGGAGTTCCGGGGGCTCGCCGGGCCGTACTGGGCGCTGCGGCCCGTGCGTGGCGGGCCCGAGTGGGAGGCGGAGCCGCGCGACGTACGCCTCCCCGACCCCATGGAGCGGCTCCGCGCGGAGACCGCCCGGCGCAACGCCCGGAGCACGGAGGGTCTGCTGTGAGGGACGACCCGCTCGCCGAGCTGCGGCGCATCGAGTCGGACCCCGCCTACCGGGCCCGCTTCCGCGCACTGCTGGACGCGGCGCTGGTCCGGCGGGCCGCCGCGGACGCGGCCCGGCGGATGCGGGGGGTGCTGGAGGCCCGTACGGCGGACGATGCCGCGGCCGCCGTGACCGTGACCCTCGGGGCGGTCGTCTGGACCTGCTGCCTGGCGTTCGCCGCGGCCCGGGGCGGGATCACGTGAGCGGCGGCAGCGCCCCGGCGTGCGGAGCCTCGGGCGCGCTGTCCGCCGTACACCTGGACGCGCTCGCGCGGTTGCCGCGCGGGGTACTCCTGGAGGTGCTCGGGGCCGGCCCGGAACTGCGGTGCTCCCTGGGGCGGCACGCCGGGCCGCACATGGACGTGCTCCACGAGGGCCCGGACCCGGGGTGCGCGATGTGGGCCCGCTGGCCCGGGGACGCGGTCCTCTCCCTCCCCGACTGCCCGGTGGGCGGCGCCGGCGAGGGCTGCGGACAGTACCTCTCCCACCCCGGCGGCCACACCTGGCAGCTCACGGACCCCGCCCCCTGAGGCTCCCGCCGGTCAGGCCGCGGCGTCGCCGCGTACGTAAGCGCGAGGGCCGGAGGTCCGGTTGCCCTCGTCGGCGACCGTGAAGTCGAACGAGCACGTATCGGCCGGCCGAGAACCCTGACTGAGGGTGCCCCCGGGCGCTGCCCGGGCCCGGTCCTCAAGCGCCGGACGGGCTGAGGGGCCCCGGGCTGCGCCCGAGGCCCCTGGGGCTCCGCCCCAGACCCCGCTCCTCAAACGCCGGAGGGGCTGGAGGTGGCCTCCGGCGGCCCGCACGTGCGCGCAGCGCACCGCGTGGCCGGGCCGCCGGCCGGTGATTCCAGCCCCTCCGGCGTTTGAGGAGCGGGGTCCGGGGCGGAGCCCCAGGAGACGGCGCGCAACGAGCTGCGGGCGGAGGACGAGTCGGACACCTCGGCGTGGAAGCGCTTCCGCAACGACGCGGTGCTGTCCGTCGACTACATCGGCAAGCCCAACACCCCCATCTACGTGGGCCTGATCGCAGGCTCCGGTCAGGTGTGCTCCAACGACGCCGCCAGCCCGAGCGTGGTCTCCGACCCGACTCCGGCGCTGACCGCGATCACCGAGACCGTGTGGGGCGGCGAGGCCGGCGCCTCGCTGCGGATCCTCATGCAGACCGAGAAGAAGGAGACCAACGGCACCTGGACCCCGGTCAAGGCCAACGCGGCCGACGCCAACTACGTCCAGCGGCCCGCCTCGGGCTTCGTGGGGGACAACGTCAAGGTCACCAGCGATCCGCCCGCCGCTCTGGCGGACGGCACCCAGTACCGGTTCCGGACCTGGACCCGGTCGTACGCGGACGGTCACGAACGGACCAGCAACCCGAGCGCGGACTGCTACTTCAAGGTCGACTCCAGCGCCCCCAAGGCCCCGGCAGTCACCTTCGGAACCCCGTACAGCGCCTGCACCAGCACCGCCTGCGTGGCGGCCGGCAAGCCCAACCAGGCCGGTCAGTTCACCTTCGGCCCGGCTTCGGGTGACACGAACACGGCCTACCAGTACAAGCTGTCGACGGACACCTCGTGGGCCGAGATCGCCGGCGCCAAGCCGACCGTCTCGATCACCCCGCCGCTGTCCGGGACGATGAAGCTGAACGTGAAGGCCAAGGACTCCCTGGGCCGCTGGGGCGCCACCAGCATCGTCGACTTCGTGGTCAAGGAAGGCCCCGGTCCGGTCGGCTACTGGAACTTCGACGAGTACGACGGTCAGGCGATCGACACCTCGACCACGAACGCGACCCTCCAGAACAACGCGGACCTGTCCGCGGGCAGCCTGCGCACCGAGAACGGCCGTCGCGGCGGGCTGAAGACGCCCACCGTCCACGAGGACCGGACGCTGCTGCTGAACGGCACCAGCACCCAGTACGCCTCCACCTCCAAGCCGGTCATCGACACCCGTTCCTCCTTCACCGTCGCGGGCTGGGTCCGCCTGGACCGCACGGACAAGAACTCCACGGTGTTCGGTCAGGCGGGTACGAACATGAGCGGCGTCGCGATCACCGCGTGGGCCGGCAAGCCGTGGATGATCCAGATGGCCACGGAGGACACCACCGAGGGCCAACTGACGATCGGCCGGGTCACCGGAACGACCCCGGCGCAGGCCGGAGTGTGGACGCACGTCGCGGCCACCTACAACCAGTCCACGGACCTCGCGAAGCTGTACGTCAACGGGCGCCTCGAGGGCCAGATGACCGTGACCAACCCGATCGCCACCACCGGTCCCATGAACTTCGGCGCGATCAAGCACCGCGGTGCCCTCACCGACTTCCTTCCGGGCCGTGTCGACGAGGTCAAGGCCTGGCAGGACGAGCTCAGCGAGTCCGCGGTCAAGCAGGACGCCTCCCTCATCGACCCCGCGACCGGCAAGCCGTTCGTGGACCTGGCGGGCGCCTGGGACCTCTCCCAGACCGGTCCGGTCTTCACCGACACCTCCGGCAACGGCCGCGCCCTGACGGCGACGACCGGCACCACCCTCAACGAGGGCGCGCTGAAGCTCAACGGCACCACGCAGGCGGCCACCGCCGCCGGCCCGGTCGTCGACGACTCCGGTTCCTTCACGGTGACGGCCGAGGCCAGGCTCGACAACACCGCTCTGCTCACGAAGCCGGACGGATACAAGGCCCAGGTCATCGGCCAGCGCACCGCCACCGGATCCTCCTGGAGCCTGTGGTTCGAGAAGACCGGTGTACGGACCGAGCCGGACGAGCAGGACCCGACCAAGATGCTGTCCTTCGCCGAGGGGACCTGGCACTTCGGCCGCCTGACGGCCGACGGCTCCGGCACCTCGGTGGCCAGCGACCTGCCCGCCGAGCTCAACGCGGGCGTCCAGGTGACCGGCGTCCACAACGCCCAGGACGGCACCATCACCCTCTACGTCGGCGCCGCGGGCCAGAGCCAGCCCAAGGCCTACACGGCCGCCGCCGGCACCGGTGAGCTCGCGGTCGGCAAGGGCTTCACCGACAGCGGCTGGGGCAGCTTCCTGCCCGGCGAGGTCAAGGGCATGCGCCTGTGGTCCGGCGCGGTGAAGGACGCCCAGCAGGTCTCCGACGTCGTCTTCGGCGCCGGCAGCTGATCGTCCTCCCCCTCCATCAATGACTTGCCGTGGCCGCCCCCGAAAGGGGGCGGCCACGGCCTCACCTGTACCCGAAACACCTATCCACATGGAGCATTCGTGTCCATCCGACCACCAGGCGGAGTGATCCTCCGCCACCGGCTGCCGTTGGCGGCCGCCCTGGCGCTCGCCCTCGCGGTGCCGGGGATCCTGACCCCGGCCGCGGAGGCCGCCGACCTCCCCGGCGCCCCGAAGATCGCCAAGCCGAAGGACGCCAAGGTCAAGGCGGTCAACGCGCAGGGCGCGAAGGCTGCCGTGGAGTTGGTGGCGAAGAACAAGGCGGAGAACAAGGTCCAGGCGGACCGGGCCCGGGCGGAGGCCAAGGCGGACTGGCCGAAGGCGGCCACGCTGGAGGGCTCGGCCGCGCGGTCGGGCTCGCGCCCGCTGGTCGACGTACGGTCCACGGCGCGGGTGAGGAGCCCGCTGCTGTCCCCGTCGGTTCCCAAGGGCCCGGCAGCGCCCGCGGCGGCCTCCCCGGACAGCGCGGGCGGCAAGTCCACGGTCAAGGTCCTGGACCAGAAGGCGGCGGAGAAGGCCGGGATCACCGGTGTCCTGTTCACCGCGACCAACACGGCTGACGGTCCGGCGCAGTTGACCGTGGACTACGGCTCCTTCGCCTCGGCGGTGGGTGGTGGCTGGTCCACGCGCCTGGGTCTGGTCAGCCTGCCCGCGTGTGCGCTGACCACCCCCGACAAGGCGGAGTGCCGCAAGACGACCCCGCTGCCCTCGGCGAACAGCCTGAAGAACCGCACGGTGACGGCCGATGTCACCTCGCTCTCCGCCGGAACCCCGACCGCGGCCAAGTCCACGTCCAAGGCCCCGGCGCAGGCTCCGGCGGTCTTCGCCGTGATGGCGTCGGAGACCGCTTCCCCCCAGGGCGGCGGCGACTTCGCGGCGACCCCGCTCTCGGCCTCCTCCAGTTGGGAGTCCGGCTCCTCCGGCGGCGGCTTCAGCTGGTCCTACCCGGTGGCCGTTCCGCCCGCCGCGGCCGGCCCTTCGCCGTCGCTGTCGTTCTCGTACAGCTCGGGCAGCATCGACGGCCGGACCGCGAACTCCAACAACCAGGGCTCCCAGGTCGGCGAGGGCTTCGACCTGACCTCCTCCTACATCGAGCGCAAGTACGGCTCCTGTGACGACGACGGCCAGGAGGACAAGCACGACCTCTGCTGGAAGTACGAGAACGCCTCGCTCGTCCTGAACGGCAAGTCCAGCGAGCTCGTCAAGGACGACACGACGGGCAAGTGGCGACTGAAGGACGACGACGCCTCCCAGGTCACCTGGTCCACCGGCGCCGACAACGGCGACAACGACGGCGAGTACTGGAAGGTGCTCACCGGTGACGGCACGACCTACACCTTCGGCCTGAACAAGCTCCCGGGCGCAGGCGCGGAGCGCACCAACTCGACTTGGTCCGCGCCGGTGTTCGGCGACGACTCGGGCGAGCCCGGCTACACCAAGGGCTCCACCTTCGCCGACCGCCACGAGACCCAGGCCTGGCGCTGGAACCTGGACCTGGTCCAGGACGTCCACGGCAACGCGGCCACCTACTGGTATGCGGCCGAGACCAACAACTACGCGAAGAACGGCGACGAGGCCAAGCTCCTCCCGTACACCCGCGGCGGCACCCTCTCCGAGATCCGCTACGGCCAGCGCGCCGACACCGTCTTCTCGGGCACGCCCTCGCACAAGGTCACCTTCGGTTACGAGGAGCGCTGCTTCGCGGCGAGCTGCGCCTCGTTGACGAAGGACACCTCGGACCATTGGCCCGATGTTCCCTTCGACTCCATCTGCTCGGCCACGGAGAAGGAGTGCAAGGCCCAGGGCCCGGCCTTCTTCACGCGCAAGCGCATGGTGAACGTGCAGACCCACGCGTGGTCGACGGCGCTGGAGCCGGACAACTACGCGCTGGTGGACGTGTTCGACCTGACCCAGGAGTACCTGGACGCGGGTGACCTGGGTGACACCAGTGACCAGACCCTGGTCCTGAAGTCGATCAAGCGCACGGGCAAGAACGGCGGGACCGTCGATGTGCCGCCGGTGGACTTCACCTACCACATGCGTCCGAACCGGGTGGATGTGGACGGGGACAACATCGTTCCGCTGAACCGTCCGCGCATCAACACGATCACCTCGGAGACGGGCGCGATCACCACGGTCACGCTCTCGAACCCGGAGTGCGTGCGCGGTTCGAAGATGCCGGTGGCCGAGGACGACAACGCGCTGTCCTGCTATCCGGTGTACTGGCCGATCAACGGCGGTGACCCGAAGCTCGACTGGTTCCACAAGTACAACGTCGCGGCCGTCACCATCGCCGACCCGGCCGGCCAGAACGACCTCGTCGAGAACTCGTACGAGTACGCGAACCCGGGCTGGCACCACAACGACGACCCGCTGACGCCGGAGAAGGAGCGGACCTGGTCCGAGTGGCGCGGCTACGGCAAGGTCACCACCTACACCGGCGCCCTCGGCAAGACCCGCTCCAAGGCCGTGAAGGTCTTCATGCAGGGCATGCGCGGCGACAAGCGCAAGGGCACCACCGCCACCCGCACCACCACGGTCGCGGCCGTCCCGGTGTCCGGCCTGACGATCCCCGCGATCAACGACGACGAGCAATACTCCGGCTTCCTGCGGCAGGAGATCACCTACGACGGGGCCACCCCGGCCTCCGTGTCGGTGACCGACCCCTGGAGCAAGGAGACCGCCAGCCAGCAGAAGTCGTACGCCAACACCAAGGCGCACTACGTCCGCACGGGGACCACCTACGGCCACACCTTCCTGACCGCCTCCAACACCTGGCGGTCCACCCGCGCCGACAGCGCGTACGACGACTACGGCCTGCAGACGCAGACTTCGTCGGCCGGAGACACGGCCAAGACCGGCGACGAGTCGTGCACCCGCACCTGGTACGCGCGCAATGACGCCAAGGGCTTCACCGGCCTGCCTTCGCGCACCCGCACCGTCGCGGCGGAGTGCTCCGTCACCGACGACAAGCTGACCCTCCCCGCCAACTCGGCGACCCGCGGTGACGTCCTGTCCGACACGGCCACCGTGTACGACGACACCACCGCGACCGCCTGGACCGCCAACCAGACCCCCACCCTGGGCCTGGCCACGTGGACCGGGCGCGCCCAGGCCTACCCGGCCGCCAGCGGCACCGCGGACCGCAACCCGGTCGGCGCCGCCGGCTGGCAGACCACCGCGAAGACCACGTACGACACGGCGACCTCGAAGCTCGGCCGCCCGTTGACCGCCACCGACGCCGGCGGCAACACGACCACGACCAGCTACACACCGGCCGCCGCGGGCCCGCTCGAAGTCACGGTGATCACCGGGCCGAAGCTCGCCTCCAACGCGCAGCAGCACAGGACGTACACGTACACGGACCTGCGCGGATCCATCGTGCGTTCCATCGACGCCAACATGGGCTCGACCTTCAACACCTACGACGGCCTGGGCCGTGTGACCGCCACCTGGCTGCCCAACCGGGGCCAGTCCCTGACTCCGAACGTCAAGTACGGCTACCTGCTGGAGCGCGGCAAGCAGCCGTGGACCTCGGTCGGCGCCCTCGTGCCCGACGGCAGTTACAAGACGGTCTACACGATCGCGGACGCGCTCCTGCGTCCGCTGCAGACCCAGACCCCGTCGTCGAACGGCGGCCGGATCCTGACCGACACCCGCTACGACTCCCGTGGCCTGGCCTACGAGTCCTACGCGGACATCTGGGACAAGGACAAGGCGCCGGAAGGCGTCTACGCCCGCGCCGAGTACGGCAGCACCCCCGCCCAGTCGCAGACCGTCTTCGACGGCCTCGGCCGCCCCACGACCAGCACCCTGCTCGTCTACGGCGTGCAGAAGCAGTCCACGACCACCAGCTACACCGGTGACTCGACCGCCTCGACGGCCGTCCAGGGCGGCAACGCGACCCGTACGATCGTCGACGCGCTGGGCCGGACCGCGGAGACCCGCACCTACGGCGGGACCACGCCGAACGACCCCGCCTACGGGGGGACCGCACCCGGCACGTCCTACACCAGTGTGAGCAACACCTACACCGTCGACGGCAAGCAGGCCGCGATCACGGGCCCCGACAACGCGAAGTGGACGTACGGCTACGACCTCTTCGGCCGGGCCGTGACCACGACCGACCCCGACAAGGGCAAGGGCACCACGACGTACACCGTCCTGGACCAGATCGCGACGTCCAAGGACGCCCGCAACACGGTCCTGGAGTACAGCTACGACGAGCTCGGCCGTAAGACGGGCCTGTGGAAGTCGCCGAAGTCCGACGCCAACAAGCTCGCGGCGTGGACGTACGACACGGTCCGCAAGGGTTCCCCTTCGGCCTCCACCCGCTACGAGGGCGGCCTGACCGGGAAGGCCTACACGAAGTCGGTCACCGCGTACGACGTCCTGGGCCGTCCCTCGACGAACCGGCTGACCCTGCCCGCCGACGACCCGCTCGTCACTTCGGGCGCCATCGCCGCCACCACCGACACGACGGCGACCTACCGGCTGGACGGTTCCCCGAACACCGTGGCCGGACCGGCTGCCGCGGGCCTGCCCGCGGAGACCCTCCAGGTGAGCTACAACAACTTCGGTCTCCCGAAGGGGCTTTCCGGAACCACCGACTACGTGCAGAACGTGTCGTACTCCCCGCTGGGTGACATCGACCAGCTCACCCTGGCCCGTTCCGCGGCCGCCGGTGTGCGCAAGACGTTCGTCGGCAACACCTACGAGGAGGGCACCCGCCGCCTGCTGCGGTCCACGGTCAACGACCAGACGCACAACGGCATGCTGCAAGAGCTGACCTACAGCTACGACCAGGCGGGCAATGTCCTGTCGATCTTCGACTCGGCTCCGCTGAGCGGGTTCACCAAGGCCGACAACCAGTGCTTCTCCTACGACGCGCAGCGCCGGATGACCGAGGCCTGGACCCCGAAGACCGCCGACTGCAACCCGACCGGGCGCACCGCCGCCAACCTCGACGGCGCGGCTCCGTACTGGAACAGCTACACGTACACGGCGGGCGGCCAGCGGGCCACGGAGAAGACGAACACCGGGACTCCGCAGACCCGTACCTACTGCTACGACCCGGCCCGCCCGCACGCCCTGGCGGCCACCACCACTGGCGCCACCTGCACCGGTGTGACCCCGCAGTACACCTACGACGCGACCGGCAACACCACCAAGCGCGCCGAAACCCCGGGCAGCGCGACCTCGCAGAGCCTGGCCTGGGGTCCGGAGGGCAAGCTCACCAAGACCACGGAGGGCGCCAACGCCACCGACTACGTCTACGACGCGGAAGGCGAACTCCTGATCCGCCGTGACCCGGCGGGCGAGACGGTCCTCTACGCGGGCTCCAACGAGGTCCACCTCAAGGGCGCCAAGAAGTGGGCCACCCGCTCGTACACCATCGCCAGTACCAAGGTCGCGGTCCTGACCAACGAATCCGGCAGCGCCAAGCTGTCGTTCGTGGCCGGCGACGCCCACTCAACGTCTTCGCTCACCATCTCCGCGGACGACACCCAGGCGGTGTCCAAGCGCTACACCACCCCGTTCGGCTCCGCACGCGGACCGGCGGCGGCCAACTGGCCCGAGGACAAGCGGTTCTTGGACAAGCCCGAGGACATCGGCACGGGCCTGACCCACATCGGCGCACGTGAATACGACGCGGCCCTCGGCCAGTTCCTCAGCGTCGACCCCGTGCTGAGCCTCGACCAGCACCAGTCCCTCAACGGCTACACCTACGCGAACAACAGCCCGGTCACCAACAGCGACCCGACCGGTCTCGAGAGCTGCGGCAGCTACGGCTACTGCGGTGGCGGGAAGCCCAAGGGCCTCCTCGGCAGCAACATGATGCCCGTGGTCTACGACCCGATCCTCACCCCGCTCTTCCTGAAGATCCAGCAGCAGGAGGCAGAGGCGGCGGCGGAGACGCATCGGCTCCACTCGCAGATGTGCCAGGCCGACCCGATCCTGCTGGCGTGCACGGAACCGGCGGCCAGCACGCTGGCGCCCGACGTGTCGGTCCAGGATGTCGCGGCCCTGTGGGTGTCGGGCCTCGGCCCCACCGACTTGACCTTCGGCGACGGCTCCACGCTGGCCATGCAACTGGCCGCGACGAAGCTGGCTGAGGACGCCCGCACCAAGGCCATGGAGCTGTCCAAGTCGACCAACGAGGGCTACTTCGACAACCTCGCCAACTATTCGATTTCCGACCTCGAGGGGATGGAGTTCGCCGGCCAGCTGTACCAGGACCTGCGCAGCATGGGGAACGGCCTGGAGGACCCGAACTCCATGAAGGTCCTGCTCGGCTCGTTCAAGATCACGGGTCGCGTGGTGGCCACCTCGGACGAAGGGGTCCAGGTGGAGTTCACCGTCAGGGAGGAGACGGACCTCTCGTCCTTCGCACACCTGGTGACCGGCTACGACGGCCTGGATACCCTGATCGTCTCCCAGTTCGACGAGGGAGGCATCGGTGGCTTCGCGCGGCGGAGGAACCTGACCGTGTCGTGGCGAGAGACCCTGAGGTACTGATGAAGGACACCGGAATGACCGGACGCCGGCGCATCGCGGTGCGCACGCTCCTGTGGACGCTGGCCCTGATCACGACCGTGTCGGGGTGCGGGTCCTCCGGCGGCGGGCCATCGCTGAAGGACGCCGCCGGCGTCCAGCGTGCCGAGATGGTCGGCGGCTGGAAGGACGGGTCGATCGGCGGAGTGACGTTGAAGGAGGACGGCACCTTCGCGGCCGACAAGCTGCGCGCGGACGCCCTGCCGGGCGGGGGGGTCACCTCACCCGGCAAGGGACTCGTCGCGGGCAGCGGAGAGTGGGTGCTCACCAACATCGGGGACGAGTCCCGGGTCGACCTGCGCTTCACCGGCGGCGGCACCGTCGGCATAGAGGTGAAGGACCAGGGCGGTCTGAAGGTCCTCGCCACCTGGACCGGTGACGGACGGCACGCACTCCTCAAGAAGGAGGCCGCCACCCCCGCACCGTAAGGCGACGGCACGAGGCCCCGGAGACTTCGGTCTCCGGGGCCTTCCCGCGTTCACGTGCCCGTGGCCGGGCCCCTACAGGTCCAGGACCAGGCGGTCCGCGGCCGCGCGCGAGACGCACAGGAGCATCGAGTCCTCACGTTCGCCGTCCGTGAGCAGCGCGTCCCGGTGGTCGACCTCCCCCGACAGGACCCGGTGCAGGCAGGTGCCACAGAAGCCCTGTTCGCAGGAGTACGGGGTGTCCGGCAGCTCGCGGCGCACCGCGGCCAGGGTGGATTCCGTCGCCGCGACCTCGACGGTCCGGCCCGAGCGGTGGAGTTCCACCGTGAAGGGCTTCGCGTCGCCCGCCCCGGCCGCCGGGGAGAAGCGCTCCAGGTGGACCGGGACCCCCGCGGGGGCCGCCGCCCGGACCGCCTCCATCAGCGGCGCCGGGCCGCAGCAGTAGACCAGGGTGCCCTCGGGGCTCCCGGAGAGCGGGGCCAGGTCGGGGAGGCCCGCCTCGTCCTCCGGGAGGATCGTGACCCGGTCCCCGTACGCCTCGAGCTCCGCCAGGAACGGCATCGAGGTGCGCGAGCGGCCCCCGTACAGCAGGGTCCAGTCGGCGCCCGCCGCCGTGGCCGCCCGCAGCATCGGCAGGATCGGCGTGATGCCGATGCCGCCCGCGACGAAGGCGTACGAGGGGGAGGGCTCCAGGGGGAACCGGTTGCGCGGCGGGCGGACGGACAGCTCCGCGCCCTCCACCAGCTGCGCGTGCGCCTCGCGCGAGCCCCCGCGGCCGTCCTCGACGAGCCGGACCGCGATCGTGTAGCGGCCCTGTGCGGCCGGGTCGCCGCACAGGGAGTACTGGCGGACCACGCCCGAGGGGAGCGCCACGTCCACGTGCGCGCCCGGGGCCCACGGGGGGAGCTCCGGGGACTCCAGCACCAGGGACAGCACGCCCTGCGCCGGCTCCGTACGGGAGACGATCAGCGTGGGGATCCAGCGGCGCGGCGAGTAGCCCGACACCGGGTTCTCCAGCGCCGGCAGCGGCCAGAGCGGCGAGCCGCCGTTGATGCGCCGGCCGATCGCCCGTTTCGCCAGCCACGCCGTGCCCGCCAGCGCCACCACGGTCGCCGCCGTGCCCCGCCTCATGCCGTGAAACCGCCGTTCGCGCCGGGGGAGGAGGCCAGGTAGGCGACGGCCTGGGCCGTCGAGCCCTCCTGCGAGGGGTGGTACGTACGCGAGAGGTACGTCGGGATCGACTTCAGCATGGCGCCCGTGGAGGGCAGGGTGCCCTTGCGGCCGGCGCGGTGGAACTGGCCGAACGAGGCCTTGGAGCCGGGCCGTTCGGGGTCGTGCTCCATGAAGTAGCGCGACCCGCGCTGCCACAGGAAGACCAGCGCGGTGAAGGCGGTGGCCCAGGTCCTGGCGCGGCGGCGGTAGTTGCCGTCCACGTGCATGAAGAGGTCGAAGGCCACCGAGCGGTGCTCGACCTCCTCCGCGCCGTGCCAGCGCAGCAGGTCCAGCATCATCGGATCGGCGCCCCGGCGATCCAACTCCTCGGCGTTCAGCACCCAGTTGCCGAGGAACGCCGTGTAGTGCTCGATCGCCGCGATCATCGCCACGCGCTCCATCAGCCACCACTTGCGCGCCTTGCCCGGCGGCAGCGTCCGGTCACCGAGCAGCTTCTCGAAGAGCCAGTCGACCTGGGCGGTGTAGGGGGTCGGGTCCAGGCCCAGCCGCTTGAGGTGGGGCAGTACGTCGTCGTGCGCCGTGGCGTGCATGGCCTCCTGGCCGATGAAGCCGACGACGTCCGCCCGCAGTGCCTCGTCCGTGATGTACGGGAGCACCTGCTTGTAGACGTGCACGAACCAGCGCTCGCCCGCCGGGAGCAGGAGGTGCAGCACGTTGATGGTGTGGTTGGCGAAGGGGTCGCCGGGCAGCCAGTGGAGCGGGGTGTCCTCCCAGGAGAAGGACACGTTCCGGGCCTTGAGGCCTCCCGTGAGGTCTATGTGTTCCGTGTGTTCCGACGCCACGAAGGCGGGCGCGGGCGGCGTATTAGACATGGCGTCAATGTACTGATGGGTACAGGGGAGGGAAACCCCTCTGCGGCCACTTCCTGCCGCCGCCCCGCCGTTGCCCGCCGCCGACCCGCCGCCGGCCCGCCCCGCCGGGGCTACCGCAGAACCCCCGCCTTCGAGCCGTCCGTGAGCTTGCCCGACAGCTCCACCTGCGCCCCCGCCGGAGCCTTCACCGCCAGCCGGTTGCCCACCGCTGCCCCGCTCACCTGGCCGCCGCCCACCGTCAACGAGGCGAACTGCGCGCTGCCCGCCGCCAGCACGTACCACTGGCCGGCCTTCGACTTCCACAGCACCCCGGCCAGCACCCGCGGCTCGCGCGGCCCGCACGCCGGCGAACCCTCCGCCTTCGCCGCCTGCGCGGCCAGTGGTGCCCCCGGGGCCAGGAACTGCGCCTGCACCCGGTCCGCCGTGCCCTGCCAGGTCTCCGCCCGGGTGCACAGCCAGGTCGCCGTGCCGTCGCCCTCGGGCAGCGGCTGTTTCGCGTACGTCCACGCGTTGACCGTACGCACCCCGTGCGAGCGCACCGACGGCAGCAGGCAGGCGATCCGCGACCACTCGCCGAGCTCCGCGCCCTCCGTCACGTTCCGCTCGGCGCCCGGCGCGCCCGACGTCAGCCGGGCCGGGGTCAGCTCGCCCAGGTCGGTGATCAGCCGCGTCGCGCCGTCGCCGGTCACGGCCAGCGCGTTCCAGCTGGTGCAGCTGCCGTCCGGGGCGGGACTCGGCACCGGCGGGGTCATCCCCTCCGGCGTCAGCTTCAGCGCCACCGGGGCCTCGCCCGGCTTCAGCAGGTCCCGCAGGGCCGCGCCCGTCACCCACGGCGCCGCCAGATAGCGGACGTTGCCGTCGACCCGGCTGAGCACCAGGCCCGTCGCCGTGTCCGCCGACGCGCCGTCCGTCCGGGCGAAGTCGAGGGCCGCGACCTCGGTGCCCTGGAGCGGTTCGGCGTACCGCGCCACGCGCAGGCCGTCGTACAGCAGGACCACGACGGCCTGGTCGACGGTCCCGGCGAACAGCAGCTGCGGCGGCCCCATCGGCGGCCCGGACGGCGTGCCGGGCGTCGCCGAGACGACCACCGAGCGGCCGGGCCGGGCCCAGACGGCCAGCGCCCGCCGCAGCAGGGCCGCGTCGTCGACCCGGTCCCCGCGCGCGGGCCAGCCCGAGTAGTCGGTGCGCGAGGACGTACGCCAGACCGTGGGCGCGACCCGCACCAGCTGCCCGGGGTCCAGGGCCTGCTCCGCCGCCGCGTTCTTCGCGTACAGCGGGGCCGCCGCCCCGTCGGCCCCCCAGCCGCCGCCCGGCAGCGCGAGCAGCGCCCCGCACACCACGAGGGCGGCCCCGCCGACGATCGCGGCCCGGGTCAGCCGGCGGCGGCGCAGCAGGTCGGTGGGCCGGGCCTGGAGCACGCACGGGTCGAACTCGGGGGAGGCGAAGAGCTCGTCGGTGGACGGGTCCCCGGACTCGGCGACGGCCGCGGCCGGATTGACCACCCCGGCCTCGGTCAGCACCCGCAGCACCTCGGGCTCGGGCAGCCGCTCCAGTGCCCGCAGTACGCACGCGGCCCGGCCCGGCCCGTCGAGGGTCGCCAGCCACTGGTCGAGCGCCAGCTCCTCCGCGCCGCCGGAGCGCGGGAACAGCCGCAGCCCCCACACCTGGGGGAGCAGCGGCGGCAGTTGCGACCGCCGGGGCAGGGCGCGGAAGGTCAGCGGGAGCCCGGCCTCCAGGGCCGAGCGCAGCACGCGCAGGCGGACGTACGCGTAACCGGACTCGGCGCCCGCCCCGCCCCGCTGGCCCGGCACCCCGCCCTGCGCCGCGGCCGCCTCCCGCCGGCCGCGCGGCAGGGCGCGCTGGGTCAGCGAATGGGCGGTGAGGACCCGCCGGTTGCGGCCGAGGGAGGGCGGCAGCACCAGGTAGGCGAGCCGCACCAGCCGCGGATAGTGCTCGACGATGGCGGCCTCGGCCTGCTCGACGTCGGGCGAGAGGGGGCGGGTGGCGGTATCCGGCGCAGTCACATTCAGCAGAACGAGCGAATGGTCGGATGGTCACCCGTCTACCAAGCACACGTTCGGGTCAACCGCTGCCCGGCCGGGCCCCGTTGCGGCGTGCGCGGACGGGCCTGCGCTCAGGCGGTGAGGCGGGCGCGCAGCGCCTCGACGGTCCCGTCGGGGACGCCGAGGCCCTCGCGGACGTATTTCTCCATCGAGCCGTAGCGGGTGTCCACCTCTTCGAGCGCGGCCTCCAGGTAGGAGGGGAAGACGCCGATCAGCGCCAGCGCGAGGTCCGGGTCGCCGCCGGCCGCGGTGAATTTCTCGATCAGCGGCGCGAAGGCGATCCGCACCGCCGGGTTGACCGACAGGTACTCGTCCATCAGCGTCTCGTCGTCCGCGCCGAGCAGCGACAGGATCACGGTGGCGCCCCAGCCCGTGCGGTCCTTGCCCGCCGTGCAGTGGAAGAGCAGCGGCCCCGCCCCGGGGTCGGCGAGCTCGGTGAGCATCAGCCGGTACGCGGCCTGCGCGGAGCCGGAGCTCACCAGCGAGCGGTAGACGCTCGCGAACAGGGCCTGCGCCTTGCCGCCGCCCAGGTGCTCCTCGGCCACCACCGGGTCGGACAGCATGTCCTTGAGCTGGGCCGCGGGTATCTTGCCGGGGCCACCGGAGCCCTCGGAGTCCTCCGCGCCGCCGATGTCGGCGTTCACCTTGTCGGCCAGGACGTCGGCTATGAGCAGGCGGGCGCCGGCCGGGATCCGGTCGGGGTGCTCGGCGCGCTCGACGTCGGTGCGGAAGTCGAGGACCGTGCGGAGCTCCAGCGCCGCCACCACCCGGTCGGCCTCGAGGTCGAGCCGGTCGAGCTGGCCGGAGCGGAAGACCAGGCCGGAGCGGACGGTGCGGCCGCCGGGGAGCGGCGTGCCTCCCAGGTCGCGGAGGTTGGCGACGGTCGTGGCGGAGGTGGCGGTCATCGTGGCGGCTCCAACGGTGGCGGTGGCGGTGGCATTCGAAAAACGAATGATCGAAGAACTAAATGGCCGAGGCCGGCACGCGCTGGGTGACGCGTGTCAGCTCTATGATTTTCCGAGATTTCGCCCCGGATAGGTAATCGGCGGCCAGCGAGACTCCCACGCCCAGCCCCAGGGCGACCAGGTGCCCGGCGTCCGTGAAGGTCCGCTCCCGGCGCAGGAGCGGCCGGACCGCGAGGGCCAGCAGCCCCACCCGGGCGGTGGTGCGCACCGCCCCGGGGGGAAGCGCCGAGGTCAGCGCGCCGAGCACGGTGTTGAACCCGTAGCTGGTGCCCACGTCCACCGCCCGCCGGGTGTCCGGACCGGCCGTGCGGCGCAGGACCCCGTAGACCAGCAGGGTCGCCGCCGCGTGCCCGAACAGGAAGGCGGCGGCCGCCCACCAGGCCCCGTACGCGTACTCCGCGTACCCGAGGACGGCGGCCAGCAGCAGGGCGTACGGCAGCGGCATGGGCTCCTCCACGAGGAAGGCACTGGCCGCCAGGGTCCCCCAGCGGCCGGCATCGAGGTTGTCGGCATGGGTCGAGCACCTGCGCAGCAGCCGCTCCCGCGCCGCCGGATCCAGTCGTTCCAGGGCGTACGCCCCCAGCTGGACCCCGCCCGCGTACACGGCGCCCAGCGGCACTGTCAACGGCAGTCGGTTCATTCGAACATGATCGACCACGGGGCGGCGTTGAGTGAGAGCGGGCCCCGTGGCAGCATGCCCTGGTCATGTCACACAGCCCCGCGCCGATGCGCGCCACGCGGGCCGCGGTATTCGCGGCGGTGGCTGTCGCACTGGGTGCGGTGGGGCATTCGTACATGTCCGGTACGGACATTCCGCTCCTGGGTCTTCTGTCCGCTTTCGGGCTGACCGGAGGGCTCGTCTGGCTCGGGACCGGGCGGCGGCGCGGACCGCTCTCCATCTCCGCCGCGCTGCTCGGCGTACAGGCGGTCCTCCACCTCGTCTTCTCCGCCTCGGCCGGCAGCCACCACACGGCGGGCACGGACGTGGGCGCGAACGGCGCCCACGCGGGCGCTTCCGGGGCGCACTCCATGCCCGGCATGGCGGACATGACGAGCACGGCCGACATGGCGAGCATGGCCGACATGGCGGGGACGGCCGGCGCGGCCGGTGCGGACGGCATGGCCGGGATGGCCGGCACGGGCGCGATGGCCGGGATGGCCGACCTCGCCGGGATGGCCGACCTCGCCGGGATGGCGGGCATGGGCGGGATGGCCGCCGGTCACGCCCACGACGGCCTCGGCATGATCGCCGCGCACGTCCTCGCCGGGCTGTTCTGCGCGCTCTGGCTGGCCCGGGGCGAGGCCGCCGTGTTCCGGCTCGCCTCCGTCCTCGCGGCCGGCGCGCTGCTCGCCGCCCGGCCGCTCGCCCGCGTCCTCGCACTGCTGTGGACGCGCGGGACCCCCGCCCCGCCGGCGCCCGTGGCGCGCCCCGCCGCCCACGCGCGGCCGCGCACCCTGCGCGGGGCCGTGCACGCGCACACCGCCGAGCGGCGCGGGCCGCCCGCGCGCGGACGGATCCGCATCACGGCCCCCGGCCGTCCCGCCCGCGCCTGACCGAACGGCGCGCCTCCTCGGTGAGGCGGCGGGACCTGGGGCCGATCACCCATGTCTCCGCCCACACCCACCTAGGACACCCATGTCTGTCGACGACGTCCGGGAGATCCGCGCAGCGGACCCCGAAGCACCCGAAGCAAGCGAAGGCGAAGCATCCGCAGCGGCCGCACCCGAAGCGCCCGCGGCGGCCCCCTCTCGCGCCGGAACCTGGGCCGCCCTGCGGCCGCTGCTCCTGCGCCTGCACTTCTACGCCGGGGTGCTGATCGCCCCGCTGCTGTTCATCGCCGCCACCACCGGGCTGCTCTACGCCGCCTCCTGGCAGGCCGAGAAGATCCTCTACGCCGACGAGCTGACGGTCGACCGCGTCGGCGCGACCGCGCTGCCGCTCGGCGCGCAGGTGGACGCGGCCAAGAACGCCGCGCCCCAGGGCGAGGTGACCTCCGTGTGGCCCGCGCCCGAGGCGGAGGACACCACCCGGGTGATCATGGAGAGCCCGGGACTCGCCGAGGGCGAGACCCTCACCGTGTTCGTCGATCCGTATACGGCCGAGGTCCGCGGGAAGCTCACCACCGTCGGTGACGCGCTGCCGCTGCGGGCGTGGCTGAGCGAGTTCCACTCCAGCCTCCAGCTGGGGGAGTTCGGGCGGAACTACAGCGAGCTCGCGGCGAGCTGGCTGTGGGTGGTCGTGCTCGGCGGGCTCGCGCTGTGGATCGGCCGCCGACGCACCCGCAGGGCCGCGCTCGTCGTGCCCGACCGCAAGGCGTCGGGCCGACGCAAGACCCTCTCCTGGCACGGCTCCGTCGGCGTCTGGATCGCGATAGGCCTCGTCGGCCTCTCCGCCACCGGCCTGACCTGGTCGAAGTACGCCGGCGAGAACATCGGGGAGCTCAAGGACGGCCTCGGCGGGGCCACCCCGGCCGTCTCCGCCAAGGTCGGCGGCGCCCCGGCCGCCGACGCGGGCGGCGAGCACGCCGGGCACGGCACGGCCGACGGCGCGCAGGCCGCGCCCCCCACCCCGGCCGACGCCATCGGCATCGACGGCGCGGTCGCGGCGGCGCGCGCCGCCGGGGTCACCGAGTCCCTGCGGATCACCCTGCCCGCCAAGGGCAAGGGGTACGTGCTCAAGGAGCAGGACAAGCAGGTGCCGGTGCACCTGGACGCGGTCTCCGTCGACCCCGCCGACGGCCGTGTCATGGACGAACTCCGCTTCGCCGACCACCCGCTGGCCGCCCAGCTGACCCGCTTCGGCATCGACCTGCACATGGGCCTGACCTTCGGGCTCGCCAACCAGCTGGCGCTGGCCGCCCTGGCGGTCCTGGTGATGTTCATGGTCGTCTGGGGCTACCGCATGTGGTGGCTGCGCCGACCGACCAAGGACCGCACGCTCTCGGTCGGCCGCGCCCAGCCGCGCGGGGCGTGGCGCAAGCTCCCGGTGGCGGTGCTCCTGCCGCTGGCCGCCGCGACGGCCGTCGTGGGCTGGTTCCTGCCGCTGCTCGGGATCAGCCTGCTGGTGTTCCTGGCGGTGGACCTGACGCTGGGCTTCGCGGCGTCGCGCCGTTCCAAGGCGCTCTAGCGGGTCCCGGCATGAGAGCGGGCCCGTACTCCCCCTCGTGAGTACGGGCCCGATGTCATGTCAGCACGGATGCCGATCCGTCATAAGTGCGCTCAGGGGGCGTACTTGTACCCCACCCGGCGCACGGTCTGGATCGCGCCGCGGTGCGAGGCGCCCAATTTGCGGCGCAGCCGCGCGACGTGGACGTCCACGGTCCGGCCGTCGCCGACGTGCCCGTAGCCCCAGACCGTGGTCACCAGCTGGTCCCGGCTGTGCACCCGGTGCGGGTGCGCGACCAGGTGGGCCAGCAGCTCGAACTCCAGGTACGTCAGGTCCAGGACCTCGCCGTCCACCTCGGCGGTGCGCTGGGCCGGGTCGATGCGGACCAGGGCACCGCCGAGGTGGACGGCGAGGTCCTGGACCTGACGTACCTATCGTCCGGCGGGGGAGCGGCCGGGGTGGGAGCGGCGGGGGACACGGGGTCAGTTCCCGTAGGCCTTGGCCGCGTCCGCCTCCAGTTTCGCCTGGGCCCCCGCCACGTCAGACGGGTTCGCGAGGAAGTCCTGGAGCGCCTTCCACTCGCCCGCGCCCGGGGTCCCGCCGAAGGCCGCCGGAGCCTGGTCCGACATGTCGAAGCGGAAGTCGTCGCCCGCCGCGATCAGCGCCTTGGCGATGTCGCGCTGGATGTCGTTCGGGTAGGCGTCCGGCCCGACCGACTTGTTGGGGGAGAGGAACCCGCCCTCGCGGGCCTGGATCCGTGCCGCGTCCGCCGAGGCCAGGAACGTCAGCAGGGCCTGCGCCCCCTTCGAGGGCTTCAGCGCGACCGCCACGTCACCGCCCGAGACCACCGGGGCCTTGGCGCCCACCGAGGGGAAGGGGAAGACCAGGGCGTCCTTCCCCACCTTCGCGTCGGTCTGCGCGATGTTCACGGCCACGAAGTCGCCCTCGTAGACCATCGCGGCCGCCGGCCGGTCGCCGCCGGTGAACGTCTGCGTCACCGACTTCGGGAACTCCGTCGCGAGCGCCCCGCTCTGGCCGCCCGCCAGGAAGTCCTTGCGGCCGAACAGCTCGGCGAGCGTGGTCAGCGCCGCCTTGACGCTGTCGTCCGTCCACTTGATCTCGTGCTTGGCGAGCTGGTCGTACTTCTCCGGGCCCGCCTGGGAGAGGTACACGTTCTCGAACCAGTCCGTCAGGGTCCAGCCGTCGGCCCCGGCCACCGACACCGCCGGGGTGCCGGACGCGGACAGGGTGTCGGCGACGGTGATGAGTTCCTTCCACGTCTTCGGGGGCTGCACGCCCGCCGCCTCGAAGGCCTTCGCGTTGTACCAGATCAGCGATTTGTTGGCGGCCTTGTAGTAGACGCCGTACTGGACCCCGTCGACCGCGCCCAGCGTCTTCCAGCCGGCCGAGTAGTTCCGGTCGAGCTGGGCCTGCGCCTCGGCCCCGACCGGCTGCGCCCATTTGCTCTTGACGGCCGACACCAGCGCCCCGACCTGCGGGAGCAGCGCCACGTCCGGCGGGGCCCCGCCCGCGATCTTCGTACCGAGGAAGGTGACGATCGGGTCCTGCGCCGGGACGAAGGTGACCTTGGCGCCGGTCCGCCGCTCGAACTCCGCCAGCACCTTGGTGAAGTTCTCCTGCTCCGGGCCCGTCCAGACCGCGGCGACCTCCAGCTTCTCGCCGTCGAGGCGGGGTAAGGAGACGGCCGGCCCGCCCGTCGCCCCGTCGCTCGGCGGGTCCGCCTTCTTGCCGTCGTCCCCGCCGCCGCACGCGGTGAGCGCGAGCGCGCCCGCCGCGAGCAGCGCGGCCCAGGCGCGGGTTCTCGTACGGTCCTTCGCGCCGGGCCCGGAGCCGGTGTTCGGCCCGGTCTTCGCGCCGGTGTTCGCGCCCGTCTCCGTGTAGGTCTCCGTGCCGGAATTGGTGCGGCTCGTTCCGTGCTCGCGCATGGCTGTGCCCCCGATGCCTCGCTGGCCCTGGTGTGTCCCGTGCCACAAGGTCTACGCCGCCCCGAGCACCCCCGCAATACCGCCTCGGGGCCCGCGCACCGGTGCGCGCGACCGGCCCACCGGCCCCCGGGGCCCGTCCGGCCCCGCCGGGAGGGGCGGGGTCAGGGGGCCGGCGGGAACAGCACCGGTATGGCCGCGACCAGGTGGGAGGCCCGGTCCAGGGCGCTGGCCAGCAGGGCGAGGTCGGTCGGTCCGTTGCCCAGCTCGCGGACCGGGCGGCGGGCCGGCGGATCGCCCATCCGCTCCCACTCCACCGGGACCACGGTCGGCCGCAAGGTCGCCGTCCGGGGGATCCGGCCGGTGACCCGGCCGCCCTGGAACGGGACGTCGCGGCCGTCGGCGTACCGGAGCAGGCCGCGGCCGGGGCCCGGCTGGTCGGGGGCGTCGAGCTCCACGCGCAGGGTGGTGAGCCGGGCCAGCTCGGTGTCGGCCGTCCGGTCCGGGCGGGCGCTGGTGGCCACCAGGTGCACACCGAGCCGGGCCCCCCCGCGGGCCACCGCCTCCAGCGCGCGGACCACCGAACCGGCGGCGGGGCGGCCCGTACTGCCCAGACCCGGAGCGACCAGGGCGTCGTAGTCGTCCACGAGCACCACCAGGCGCGGCAGCGGGCTCGGGCCCGCGGCCTGGTCGGCGCGGGCGACCGAGGAGCGCAGCCGCAGGGTGCCGGAGCGCTGGGGCTCCAGGTCGCCGCGCAGTTCGCCGGGGGTGGGCTGGCGGGGCGAGACCATCCGGTCGGAGACCTCGCGCAGCGCGTGCCACTCGGCGAACGGCACCCCGTCCAGGAGCTCCGAGCGCCGCTTGAGCTCGGCGCCCAGCGCCTGCGCGAACTCCCGCATGCGCAGCGGGTCCGAGGCGATCAGGTGCGCCGAGACGTGCGGCAGCTCGGTGCAGGGCAGCAGGCCGTCGCCGCGCTCGCCGCCGGCCCCGTCGAGCAGGATGAGGCCGAGCCGGTCGGGGCGGGCGGCGGCGGACAGGGAGGCGGCGACGGAGCGCAGCAGCTCGGTGCGGCCGCTGCCGGCGGGCCCCTCGATCAGCATGTGCGGTCCGTCGGTGACGAGTTCGGCGCCCACCGGCCCGCGCCGGCCGGTGCCGAGCACGATCTCGGCGAGGCCGCCGACGCGCTGACCCTGGTCGGTGGCGGCGGCCCAACGGGCCATCAGGGAGGCCGGGGTGGCCCGGGCCAGCCCCAACTCGTCGAGCAGGCGGGAGGTCTGGGGCAGGCTGGCGGCGGCCGGCCGGTAGCCCTCGGTGGCGGGGGAGTCGGCCTTGAGGGGGGCCAGGGCGCGGGCGAACCGCTCCGCCCAGGCCACCGAGACCGCGTCGGCGGTGGCCGCCCGGCCGGGCCCGGCCGGTTTGCCGCCCGAGACCGCGAAGGTCCGTACGGCCGTGGCCACGTCACCGCTGAGCAGGGCGGCGGCGCCGCAGTCCCGGAAGGCGGGGGACGCGGCGCAGGCCGTCTCGAACGTCTCGGTGACGGGCGAGGCCGGTGTCGCGGCGGGGGCCTCGGCGAGGGCCAGGACGTGGATCCCGCCGGCCGGCCCGTGCGAGGCGAGCCTGCTGGCGACGTCCCTGAGGGCGCCGGGGCCGGGATCCCCGTCGAGGACGAGGAGGGTGTACGGGCCGCGGTAGCCGTTCGAGGCCTCGCGGACGGCGTCCGGGGAGGCGGCGGCCCAGTGGGTGCCGAGCGGGCCGTCGTCGAGGCGGCGGGTCAGCTCACCGGTGCGGGCGGCCGCCTGATCGCGGTCGTACGCGAGCAGCAGCCGGCAGTCCTGTCCGTGCGCGGGCCGTACGTGGGGCAGCCAGCCGAGCCAGCCCCAGTCGCGGCGGCGTTCGGCGAGCGGGCGGGCCCGGTCGGTGCTGACCAGTACGACCTCCAGGCGCTGCCCGGGTGCGTGCAGGGCGGCGAGCTGGGCGATCACCGACCGGGCCACGCCCGTCAGCCGGGCCCGGGGGCCGGCGATGCCGAGCCCGCCGGCCTCGCGGAGCGCGACCTTGCTGCCGGCGCCGAGCGTGACCTCGAGCCCGGGGGGCCCGGCCCACAGCCTCGGGGCCGGGCCGAGGGCGGCGAGCAGCAGGGCGGCGGGATCGTCGGATCCGGGCCGTACGGCGACGGCGGCCACCGACGCGGTCTCCGCGGGCGGCTCCGCCTCCGCGGGCTCCTCCCCGCGCACCCACTTCCGCGCCCAGGCCCCGATCCCGCGCCGGGCCCCGCGCCGTGGCTCGGAGGCGGAGTCCGGGGCGCCGGACCCGGTGTCCCGGCCGGCGTCGGGACCGGCGTCGGGACCGGTGCGCACCGACCCGGTGCCGCCGCCGCGGGCCGGGCCGGGCGCGCTGTCCCAGCCGGCCTCGCCGTAGTGCTCGACACCGGTTGCGCCGGACGCGCCCGTTGCGCCGGGCCAGTGCCCGCTGGTTCGGCCGCCGGAGTGCGGCTCCGTGCCGGGGGCGCCGGATCCGGGTCCGGGGCGCCCGGCGTCGGGCGTCTCCCAGCCCGCCTGGCGGTGGTCCTCGGCGCCGGACACGCGGTCCCGGCCGGACCCGGCCCCGGTGCCGGACCCGGCCCCGCTGTCGGCCCCGGTGTCGGGGGAAGGGGAGGGGTGGGGGAAGCGTTCGCGCGGGTCCCCGCCGGGGCCCGGGACCGTACCGGACCCCGCGGCCGGCGCGCCCGGCCCGGCCCCGCTCGCGTCGGCGCCCACGTCGGCGCCGGGGAGCTGCGGCTGCGGCCGGGGGCCGCCCGGCAGGGCGAGGGCGAGGTGGCCCTCCAGGTCGGGGGTGACGGGCAGGGGGGACGGCGGTGGTCCGACGGACAGCCGGAGGGTGGACTCGCCGACCCGCAGCAGCGCCCCGGGAGCCAGGGCCACCCGGTCCGCGCCGACCACCGCGCCGTCGAGCGTGGTGCCGTTCGTCGAGCCGAGGTCGGCCACCGCCACCCGCCCGTCCGGCAGCACCGTGACGGTGCAGTGCAGGCGCGAGACGTCGGGATCGTCGAGCGGGACGTCCGCGTCGGCGGATCGCCCGATCCGGATCGCCCCGGGGTGCAGCAGGTGCACCCCGCCCGCGTCCGGCCCGGCGACGACGTGCAGTTGGGGCCCGTCCCCGGTCTCACCGTCGCTGAGGACGTGCGGGCCGGGCACGTTCAGCGAGAGCACCGCCCCGTCCACGAGGGGCGGCTCGCCGAGCACGCTGCGCCCGGGATCGAGCCGCTCCGTACCGGCGTACAGCACCACCGTGCCCCCGGTGTCGGGACCGCCGACGGTCGCCGCGAGTCCGGAGGCCACCGCGGACAGCGCGGTGCCGGCGGGTGCGGTGACGAGGACGTCGCAGCCGGCGGGCCCGGTGCCGGAGCCCGTGCCTGAGGCGGTCGTGGAGGCGGCCAGGTGGCCGCTGCGCGACCCCGACCCGAGAACGGTCAGCCGGATCTGCATCGCCGTCAGCGGTCCCTTCTGCGCGGTGCGCGGTGTATGCGCCCGGCAGGGATCCACGGGACATGCCATGCGTGCCCGTCCGCCCCCACCCGGCACGGACGCGTCGTCCGGTCAGGTCTGCCCGGAAGGCGGGGCTCCCGTCCCGGCCGTTCCGTACGGGTGCATCCTCGCACCTGTCGTACACAACACGCCCGCCGCCCACCAACAAGTGATCTTGATCGGTCACGGACCCGCTCCGGACCTGCGACCGGGACGGTCGGATAAGGACAGCAAGGCAGGGAAAATCGCCCCTGGCATACACCGCGAATCTCACCCTCCGTACACAGGTACGGCAACCAACCTCCCACGCTCGGCGTCTTCCCTCAGGGCACCCCCTAGAGTGGGCCGGAAAACCATTCGCCGAATCGACTTACGGCAACCAACAGCAGGGAGCGCGTGACGTGCGGCCAGTCGGCAGCAAGTACCTGCTCGAGGAGCCGCTCGGGCGCGGCGCCACGGGCACCGTCTGGCGCGCCCGCCAGCGGGAGGCAGCCGGTGCGGAGGCGGCAGTCGCCGGCCACCCCGGCGAGACCGTGGCCATCAAGGTCCTCAAGGAGGAGCTGGCCCAGGACGCGGACATCGTCATGCGCTTCCTGCGCGAGCGCTCCGTCCTGCTGCGCCTGACCCACCCCAACATCGTGCGCACCCGCGACCTCGTCGTCGAGGGCGATCTGCTGGCGCTCGTCATGGACCTCATCGACGGCCCCGACCTGCACAAGTACCTGCGCGCGAACGGACCCTTCACCCCGGTCGCCGCGAGCCTGCTGACCGCCCAGATCGCGGACGCGCTCGCCGCCAGCCACGCCGACGGCGTGGTCCACCGCGACCTGAAGCCCGCCAACGTCCTGCTGGACGAGCGCGACGGCCAGATGAAGCCGATGCTCACCGACTTCGGCATCGCGCGCCTGGCCGACTCCCCGGGCCTGACGCGCACGCACGAGTTCGTCGGAACCCCGGCCTACGTCGCCCCCGAGTCCGCCGAGGGCCGCCCGCAGACCTCGGCCGTCGACATCTACGGCGCCGGCATCCTGCTCTACGAACTCCTCACCGGCCGGCCGCCCTTCGCCGGAGGCTCCGCGCTCGAGGTCCTGCACCGCCACCTCAGCGAGGACCCGCAGCGGCCGGCGAACGTGCCCGAGCCCCTGTGGACGGTCATCGAGCGCTGCCTGCGCAAGGAGCCGTACGAGCGCCCGAGCGCGCAGAGCCTGGCGCGCGGCCTGCGCGTCGTGGCCTCCGGCATCGGCGTGCACTCCACCGCCGCCGAGGTCGAGGCCGCGCTCGGCGTCGGCGCCCTGCTCGCGCCCGACCCCTCGCCCGCGCCGGTCCCCGCGACCCCGGGCGCCGCGGACGCCACCCAGATGCTGCCCGGCGGCGCCGGGAACTCCCCGATGGGCGCCTACGACCCGAACGGCATGACCAGCGTCCTGCCGCCGGTCGGCGCGGCCGACGCCACCTCCGTCCTGCCGAGCACCGGCGGGCCGGGCGGCCAGGGCGGTCCCGTCGCGGACGCGACCTCCGTGCTGCCGCCCGTGCAGCGGCCGGACCAGCCGCACCCCTGGCAGTCGCAGATGCAGGCCGCCCGCGACCGCAACGAGCAGACGCAGATGCAGTACCTCGACCCGAGCGAGGACCCGCTGCGCCGCCGCCCGCAGCGCCAGGCGCCTCCGCCGCAGCAGCCGCAGCAGCCGCCCCAGTACCGCCAGCCGCAGCAGCCTCCGCAGCAGCAGCCCTACCGGCAGGCCCCGCCGCCGCAGCAGCAGCAGTACCAGCAGCCGCAGCAGCAGTACGCGCCCCCGCCGCCGCAGCACTACCAGCCGCAGCAGCACCAGCCGCAGCAGCACCAGCCGCAGCAGTACCAGCAGCCGCAGGGGCAGCCGCAGTACCGCCAGCCCCAGCCGCCTCCCCAGCAGCAGCCCCCGCAGGGTCCGCCGCGGCAGCCGGCCGAGCGGGAGCCCCGCGAGCCGCGCCGCCGCGGCGCGAACCCGGTGAGGATCCCGGGCCTGGGCTGCCTCAAGGGCTGCCTGGTCATGATCCTGGTGTTCTTCGTCGCGGGCTGGCTGGTCTGGGAGCTGACCCCGCTCCAGGAGTGGGTCGGCACCGGCCGCGGCTGGTGGGACCAGGTGTGGACCTGGGGCTCGGACGTCGTCGACTGGGTCGGCACGATCGGTGACGCCACGGGAGGCGGCTCGAATCCCTGAGCCGCGTCGCTGAGTCGCGTCCCTGAGTCGACGTCCCGCGACGCGGGTTCGGGGCCCGAATCGGGCCCTGTACCGCTGACTTCGTGGATTTGTCGACTTCTGGGACGTGATTTCGCCCGCAGAAGTGAAGGTCGCCGCGATCCGTGGACTACAACCCCCACCCGGCCGCGTAGCTTTGGCACTTACGCCAGCCGCTGAGGGAGCAGTCGTGGCACGGAAGATCGGCAGCCGGTACACCGCGCACCAGATCCTGGGGCGCGGCAGCGCGGGCACGGTATGGCTGGGCGAGGGGCCGGACGGCCCCGTCGCCGTCAAACTGCTGCGCGAGGACCTCGCGTCCGACCAGGAGCTCGTCGGACGGTTCGTCCAGGAGCGCAGCGCGCTCCTCGGCCTGGAGCACCCGCACGTCGTCTGCGTCCGCGACCTCGTCGTGGACGGCAACGACCTCGCCCTCGTCATGGACCTCGTCCGCGGTACGGACCTGCGCACGCGCCTGGACCGCGAGCGGCGGCTCGCCCCCGAGGCGGCCGTCGCGATCGTCGCCGACGTCGCGGACGCGCTGGCCGCCGCGCACGCGGCCGGGGTCGTCCACCGGGACGTCAAGCCGGAGAACGTCCTGCTCGACATGCAGGGCCCGCTCGGGCCGGGCGGCGCGCACCCCGCGCTGCTCACGGACTTCGGCGTGGCCAAACTCATCGACTCTCCGCGGCGGGCCACCGGCGGCCGCGCGTCCGCCCCCACCACCCGGATCATCGGGACGCCGGACTATCTGGCGCCGGAGATCGTGGAGGGCCTGCCGCCGCGCGCCGCGGTGGACATCTACGCCCTGGCCACCGTCCTGTACGAACTGCTGGCGGGATTCACGCCGTTCGGCGGCGGGCACCCCGGGGCGGTCCTGCGCCGGCACGTGACGGAGACGGTCGTCCCGCTGCCCGGGATCCCCGACGAGCTGTGGCAGCTGATGGTCCAGTGCCTGGCGAAGGCCCCCGCCTCCCGCCTGCGCGCCTCGGAGCTCTCGCTGCGCCTGCGGGACCTGCTGCCGCTGGTGGCCGGCATGCCGCCGCTGGACGTGGACGAGCCGGACGAGCCGGAGCCGGACCGGTCGCCGGAACCGGAGACCGCCGCGGACCCGGTCCGGCGGCGGGGCGTGGTCCCGCTGGTGCCCGGGTCCTCGACGGACTCCAACCGGGACACCCACACCTCGATGCGGGTGCCGGGACCGGACGAGCTGGCGGGGGGCGCGCTGGGCACCGCCCGGGTCCCGCGTCCGGCCGGCGGCCACCGGCCGGGCTCCGCGCGGCACCGGGCGGAGACGGTCCGCAAGCGAAGGCTGGCGCTGGCCGCCGCGACCGTCGCGCTGGCCGCCGCGGTCGGGGTCGGGAGCTGGCTCGCCGTCTCCTCGGACTCGGCGCCCCCGGCCCGGGACAACAAGCAGTCGGGCTCGACGGCCCCGTAGCCGCGGACCCCGCGCCTCGAACGCCGGCGGGGCCGGAGCGCCCCGCCGACGATCTCGGTCATACGGTCACACGGTCACGAGTTCCGGGTGCCAGCGCCGGGCCACCGACGGGTGGGCGCGGACCCAGCCCTTCAGCTCGTTGCGGCCGTACTCCGCGTGCAGCGGGTTGGCGTCGTCGTGGGCGAGGCCCGGCGCGGAGCGCAGGTAGTCGCCGGGAACCGTCTCCACCACCGCGTCCAGCCGCGGGTTGTAGAAGAACGGCACCGAGAACCGCTCCACCGCCCCCTGCGGGCTGACCACCCGGTGGTCGGTCGCCGTCAGATAGCCGTCGGTCGCGATCTCCAGCAGCTCGCCCAGGTTGACCACGAACGCGCCCGGCAGGGGAGGGACGTCCAGGAAGGCCCCGTCCCGGACCACCTGCAGCCCGCCCACCGTGTCCTGGAGCAGCAGGGTCAGGAAGCCGTAGTCCTTGTGGGCCCCGACCCCCTGGTCGGTGCCCGTCGGAGCGGAGCCGGGGTAGCGGATCAGCTTCGTGTGCAGGTGCGGCCGGTCCGCGAAGGCCGCGTCGAAGAAGTCCGAGGGGGCTCCGATCGAGGCGAGCAGCTCCTGGAGGAGGCGGTGGGCGACCGCCGCGAGCCGCGACTGCCAGCCCAGCACCGCGTCCCTCAGCTCGGGCAGCGCGGCGGGCCACTGGTTCGGCCCCTCCAGCCACAGGTACGCCGGGTCGTCCGGGCCCACCTCGGGCGCGGGCCGCTCCGCGCCCACGTCCAGCTGGTCGCGCCAGTCGGAGGCGCCGCCGGTCAGCTCGTGCCCGATGCGGGTGTAGCCGCGGAAGTGCGGGGAGTTCAGGTTGCTCACGGCCAGCCGGTCGGCCTCCGGGAGCGCGAAGAAGGCCCGGGTCAGCTCCAGGATGCGGGCGGTCTCGGCGGCACTGACCCCGTGCCCGGTGAGGTGCAGGAAGCCGCTGTCCCGGGCGGCCGCGTGCAGTCGCCCGCGGAAGGAGTCGCGCAGGGCGGGGTCGTCGGCCTGGGAGAGGTCCAGTACCGGGAGGGTGTGCTGAGCGGGTCCGGCGGGCCGGGCCGGGTGGGAGGCCTGGGCTGGGTGAGAGGGCCGGGAGGAGGGCGCGGACGGCATGACGGCTCCGTTTCGGATGTCACGGGGTCCTGTCCCCAGGGATGGTGGGGGCCGCGGCCGGGGAGGGGCCGCCGGCAGGGTTGGCGCCGGGACCGCGAGAGCCGCGTACAGGACCAAGTCGGATCGGGGTGGATCAGGCTTGGAGCAGGTCCGGCGGCGGACAGCTCGTCGTCGTGACACGCATGTGGTCCACATGGCGGCGCTTGACGAGGAGAACGGTCATACGGTGAGCGTACGCCCGTACGACCCGCCACCAGAACGGGTGATTCGGCCTGGCCGGAGAGCGGCCCCCGGGGACCGGCTACGCTGGACCCGTGGCAGTCGTCGATGTATCCGAAGAGCTGAAGTCCCTCTCCTCGACCATGGGGTCGATCGAGGCCGTCCTGGACCTCGACAAGCTGAGGGCAGATATCGCCGTGCTCGAGGAGCAGGCCGCCGCGCCGTCCCTGTGGGACGACCCGGACGCCGCCCAGAAGATCACGAGCAAGCTTTCGCACCTCCAGGCCGAGGTCCGCAAGACCGAGAACCTGCGCGGGCGCATCGACGACCTCGCGGTGCTCTTCGAGCTCGCCGTGGAGATGGACGACGCGGACACCCTCGCCGAGGCGGAGACCGAGCTGGTCTCCGTGCGCAAGGCGCTGGACGAGATGGAGGTCCGCACCCTGCTCTCCGGCGAGTACGCCGAGCGCGAGGCGCTGGTCAACATCCGCGCCGAGGCCGGCGGCGTGGACGCCTCCGACTTCGCCGAGCGCCTGCAGCGCATGTACCTGCGCTGGGCCGAGCGCCACGGCTACCCGACCGAGATCTACGAGACCTCGTACGCGGAAGAGGCCGGCATCAAGTCGACCACCTTCGTGGTCAAGGCCCCGTACGCCTACGGCACCCTCTCCGTCGAGCAGGGCACCCACCGGCTCGTCCGGATTTCGCCCTTCGACAACCAGGGCCGCCGCCAGACCTCCTTCGCGGGCGTCGAGGTGCTGCCGGTCGTCGAGTCCAGCGACCACGTCGAGATCGACGAGGGCGAGCTGCGCGTGGACGTGTACCGCGCCTCGGGCCCCGGCGGCCAGGGCGTCAACACGACCGACTCCGCGGTGCGCATCACGCACCTGCCGACCGGCATCGTGGTCTCCTGCCAGAACGAGCGCTCGCAGATCCAGAACAAGGCCAGCGCGATGAACGTCCTCCAGGCCAAGCTGCTCGAGCGGCGCCGCCAGGAGGAGAAGGACAGGATGGACGCCCTCAAGGACGGCGGAAGCTCCTGGGGCAACCAGATGCGCTCCTACGTCCTGCACCCGTACCAGATGGTCAAGGACCTGCGGACGGAGTTCGAGGTCGGCAACCCGCAGGCGGTGCTCGACGGCGAGATCGACGGCTTCCTCGAGGCCGGCATCCGCTGGCGCAAGCAGCAGGAGCAGACCGCGTAAGCACGTGAGCGCGTAGAGCGCGGAAAGGGCCCGGACACCTCAAGGTGTCCGGGCCCTTTCCGCGCTCGATCGGGCTGCGCTTGATCGGGTACGTGGCGGCTGAGGAGCTACGCCGTCTGCTGGGCCACCAGTGCCAGCGCGGCCACCAGGATCACGAGCAGTGCGACGAGCGCCACCGGGTTCAGGCCGCCGGAAAAGGGGCCCTCCTGCTGGAGGCGCTGTCGGTTCGCCCGGCACACCGGGCAGCGGCCCTGGTTCACGGGCGCGGCGCAGTTCGCGCACACGAGCCGGTCATATGTCATGCGCTCCTCCTTCCGTCCCCTCGGGTACAACGGCAGCGGGAACGACTCCGTTCCCCTACCACTGTGCCAGCTCCGGCGACATTAGGCGCGGCCCGTCCGGGCAATCGCGGTCGTGCACGCCGGGGACCAGGGGATATATCGGGCAACTCCGGACGCCGGGTCCACACCCCGCGCCTGTTCGCGTATGGTCACGCTCACCTACTCCCGGCGACCGTGGTGCACCCGTGATCCGATTCGACAACGTCTCCAAGTCCTACCCGAAGCAGAGCCGTCCCGCACTCAGAGATGTCTCCCTGGACATCGCGAAGGGCGAGTTCGTCTTCCTGGTCGGCTCCTCCGGCTCCGGCAAGTCCACCTTCATGCGGCTCATCCTGCGCGAGGAGCGGGCGAGCCACGGCCAGGTGCACGTCCTGGGCAAGGACCTCGCCAAGCTCTCCAACTGGAAGGTCCCGCAGATGCGGCGCCAGCTGGGGTGCGTGTTCCAGGACTTCCGGCTCCTGCCCAACAAGTCGGTGGCCGACAACGTGGCCTTCGCCCAAGAGGTCATCGGCCGGCCGCGCGGCGAGATCAAGAAGGCCGTTCCCCAGGTCCTCGAGCTCGTCGGCCTCGGCGGCAAGGAGGACCGGATGCCCGGCGAGCTCTCCGGTGGTGAGCAGCAGCGCGTGGCCATCGCCCGCGCCTTCGTCAACAGGCCCGCGCTGCTGATCGCGGACGAGCCCACGGGCAACCTGGACCCCCAGACCTCCGTCGGGATCATGAAGCTGCTGGACCGGATCAACCGGACCGGCACCACCGTGATCATGGCGACCCACGACCAGCAGATCGTCGACCAGATGCGCAAGCGCGTCATCGAACTCGAGCTGGGCCGTCTCGTCCGCGACCAGTCGCGCGGCGTCTACGGCTACCAGCACTGAAAGGCTCCTGAGACGCGATGCGCGCCCAGTTCGTCATGTCGGAGATCGGGGTCGGTCTCCGCCGCAATCTGACCATGACCTTCGCGGTCATCATCTCCGTATCCCTGTCGCTGGCCCTGTTCGGCGGCTCCCTGCTCATGCGCGACCAGGTGAGCAAGATGAAGGGCTACTGGTACGACAAGGTCAATGTCTCGATCTACCTCTGCAACAAGAACGACGCCGAGGCCACCGGCGGCGCCTCCTGCTCCAAGGGCGCGGTGACGCCCGAGCAGAAGACGGCCCTGGAGACCGAGCTCAAGGGAATGGACCTCGTCGAGAACGTTTCGTACGAGTCCTCCGACGAGGCCTTCAAGCACTACAAGGAGCAGTTCGGGCACACCGCCCTGGCCGCCTCCATCACCCCGGACCAGATGCCCGAGTCCTTCCGGGTGAAGCTCAAGCAGCCCGAGAAGTACAAGGTCATCACGACCTCCTTCTCCGGACGTGACGGAGTCCAGTCGGTCGAGGACCAGCGCACCGTGCTGGACAACCTCTTCAGACTCCTCGGCTACCTCAACATCGCCGCCCTCGGCATCATGCTGATCATGCTCATCGTGGCGCTGCTGCTGATCGTCAACACGGTGCGCGTCTCCGCCTTCAGCCGGCGGCGCGAGACCGGGATCATGCGGCTGGTGGGCGCGTCCAGCTTCTACATCCAGGTGCCGTTCATCATGGAGGCCGCCTTCGCGGGCCTCATCGGCGCCCTCCTCGCCTGCGGCATGCTCGGCGCCGGCCAGTACTTCGTGATCGACCACGGCGCCGCGCTCCGCGACAAGATGGAGCTCATCAACTTCATCGGCTGGGACTCGGTCCTGACCAAGCTGCCGCTGGTGCTCGTCATCGGGGTGCTCATGCCCTCGCTGGCCGCCTTCGTGGCGCTGCGCAAGTACCTGAAGGTGTGACAAGCGACCCGTGAGCGGTCCGGCCGACCAGCCGTACCCGCCGCGGGTCCTGTCCTAGACTCGGCGCCATGCCGGGCTTGCCGAGTGTTCCCGCCTTCTGTCCACGGCCCCGCGACATGCGTCGCGGGGCCGTTTTGACGTTGGCCTTCCTCGCGGCCGTCGGCGCCGGTGCGTGCACCGGCAGTTGGGACTCCGGCCACGGGGAATCCGCGTCCTCCCTCCTGGCGGCCCGTACGGGCCCCGCCGTGCCCCCGCCGCGCCCGCCGGCGGACCGCGAGGCGGGCACCGCTGACCGGGACGCGGTGACCCGCGCGGCCGCCGAGGCCGTCGCCGAGGGCAAGTCGGGCAAGAAGGCCGCCGAGGACGTCGTCAGCCGCAGCGGGGACCGCTGGGGCACCGTGTACGACCAGAGCGAGTACGAGGCCTTCGCCGACGAGCTCGACGGCCACTGGACCGGCGTCGGCCTGTGGGCCGCCAGGCTGCGCGACGGCCGCGTGGAGATCGACCGGGTCCAGCCCGGCGGTCCCGCCGCCCGGGCCGGGCTGCGCGCCGGGGACCGGCTGCTGAGCATCGACGGGCAGGGCGTGAGCGGGCTGCGGGTCGGCGAGGTGGTGGCCCTGCTGCGCGGCGCCGCCGGCACCCCCGTGGTGCTGCACCTGACCCGCGACGGAGCCGATCTCACCGTGACCGTGCGGCGCGAGGAGCTGCGCACGGATCCGGTGACCGTACGGGAGCTGCCGGGCGGCATCACGGTCATCAAGGTCGCCTCCTTCACCCGGGGCTCCGGCGAGCGCGTACGGTCCGCCGTCCGCGCCGCCCCGGCCGGCGGCGGGGTCATGCTCGACCTGCGCGGCAACACGGGCGGGCTGGTCACCGAGGCGGTGACGGCCGCCTCCGCCTTCCTGGACGGCGGGCTCGTGGCGACGTACGACGTGCGCGGCGCCCAGCACGCCCTCTACGCGTCCCCGGGCGGGGACACGGACCGGCCGCTGGTGGCGCTGATCGACGGCGGCACGATGAGCGCGGCCGAGCTGGTCACCGGTGCCCTCCAGGACCGGGGCCGCGCGGTGGCGGTCGGCACCCGCACCTTCGGCAAGGGCTCGGTGCAGATGCCGACGGAGCTCCCGGACGGGTCGGTGGCGGAACTGACGGTGGGCACGTACCGCACCCCGGCGGGCCGCAGCCTCGACGGCGGGGGCATCACGCCCGACCTTTCGGCGGCGGACGGGGTCGAGGATCGGGCCCGAACGGTATTGAGTGGCCTCGGGGTGGGTCCGTAGTGCGAAAATGACCGCACTATGGCTAAGGAAACAGGGCGCAAGCTGATCGCCCAGAACAAGAAGGCGCGGCACGACTACACGATCATCGACACCTACGAGTGCGGTCTCGTGCTCACCGGTACCGAGGTCAAGTCCCTGCGCCAGGGCCGTGCCTCGCTGGTGGACGGCTTCGTGTCGGTGGAGAGCGGCGAGGCGTGGCTCTACAACGTCCACGTGCCGGAGTACAGCCAGGGCACCTGGACCAACCACAGCGCGCGGCGCAAGCGCAAGCTGCTCCTGCACCGCGAGGAGATCGACAAGCTGGAGTCGAAGACGGGGGAGACGGGCAACACGATCGTGCCGCTCGCCCTGTACTTCAAGGACGGCCGGGCGAAGATCGAGATCGCGCTGGCGAGGGGCAAGAAGGAGTACGACAAGCGCCAGTCCCTGCGGGAGAAGCAGGACACGCGCGAGACGAACCGGGTGATCTCGGCCGTGAAGCGCAAGGAGCGCGCCCAGCTTTAATCTCCTGGCACGCGGAGGTCCACTTCGCGTACCATGGCGTCAGCACCACGCGCTTGCGGGTGGTGCCGGTCGGTCGGAACGCATGGAGAGCGCCGGCTCGATCTCACAACTGAAGAGTGTGAAACATGGGGATGATCGGTTTCGACAGCGGATGTTGATGTAGGGGAAGCGAGCCGAGAAAGCGGCAATGATCTCGTTAACCATATGTCGCAAACAATAATCGCCAACTCCAAGAGCGATAACTCCCGCTTCACCCTCGCTGCCTAATAACAGTGAGCTGAAGCCTCTGTGAGGAGCGTCAGCCCGGAAGTGGTCCCGGTCCGGATCCTGGCGTCAATTAGGGATCTAAACCTCTAACCCCGGTCACGGGGGCTAGGGGGAAACCAAACAGTGACTGAGCCCGTCGGAGACTTGTCCGTGTGATCTCCGGGGCTGAGAAAAGCGCAGCGGAATGCGCTCGGAGAAGCCCTACTTCTGCACCGTTGGACGCGGGTTCGATTCCCGCCATCTCCACAACCCCCATGTTGGGCAAAGGCCCCGCGGCCATCAGGCTGCGGGGCCTTTGTCGTGCCCGAAGCCCCCCCCGTGGGCGAACCGGGTGTCCCGCCCATGCCGGAGAGGACCCCGCGGGCCCTCCGTGAGGCCATCGCCTTCATGGCCCGCTGGTGGGGCGAGTACGCCATCGCTTCACCTTCGTCCCCCGGGTCCAAGGCCCTCAGGGTCAGTAGTGGTAGCGGGCCTTGAGGATCTTCACTTCCTTGTCGTCCGCCCGGTAGACGAGCCGGTGTTCGTCATCGATCCGGCGGGACCAGTAGCCCGACAGCTCGCCCTTCAGGGGTTCGGGTTTGCCGATCCCGCCGAACGGGTCGCGCTGGATTTCGCCGATCAGGCGGGTGATCCTGCGGGCCATCTTCCGGTCGGAGGAGAGCCAGAAGAGGAAGTCGTCCCAGGCCGCGGGGTCGAAGTGGACGCCCCTCACTCCTCGCCCCCGGCCATCTCCCTCAGCTCGTCCAGTGTCCTGGTGACGGTGATGGCACCCTCGCGGTCGCGGGCGACCGCTTCCATCAGGCGCTTCGCGTTCTCCGGAGACCGGAGCAGGTAGACGGTCTCCTGCCAGGAGTCGTAGTCGTCGGCGGCCATGAGGACGGCGTCGCCGCCCTTGGAGGTGATGCGCACCGGAGTGTGGTCCGTGTTGACGCGCTCGATGAGCGGGAACAGGGTCGCTCTGGCCTCGCTGGCGCTTATGGACATGGCGTCACTCCATTCTCGAAGGTACCGATCTACCGTACCAGTCTTGTACCGAAAACCGGTACCAGTCTTGTCCCGGCAAGGAGGAAGGCCAGCAGGGCCGCCGCGGCCGGCAGGGCGTACGGGGCGGTCGTGCCGAGGTGGTCGATCGCGGATCCGGCGGCCGCCGAGCCGACCGCGATGCCCGCGAAGATCGCGGTGACGGCCAGGGTCATCCCCTCGTTCAGCCGGCCCGGCGGGGTCACCGCGTGGACCCGGGACATGGCCGTGACCATGACCGGGGCCGTGGCCGTGCCGGCGGCCAGCAGGGCCGCGGCGAGGCCGGGCACCGAACCCGCGGCCGCCGCCGCCCACGGCAGCGCCATCGCCCCGGCCAGGACGGCCAGGCAGACCGGGAGCCCGCGCGGGCGCAGGGTGCCGTACAGCAGGCCGGCCGCGCAGGAGCCCGCCGCCTGGAGGGCGAGGACCGGGCCCGAGAGCGCGCCGAGGCCGTGGGCGCCGAGGTGGGCGACCGAGGTGATCTCCATCGAGCCGAACATGGTGCCGAGCACGAAGAACAGGGGCAGGAGACGGCCCAGGGCCCGCAGTGGAGACCGGCCGCGGACCGCGGGCGCCGGCGGGGGCTCCGTGGCCCGGTGGGCGGTGAAGACCAGCATGCCGGTGAGGAGCAGCACGGCGCCCGCGAGCGTGCCCGCCTCGGGGAAGACGGCCGTGCACAGGAACGCGGCGGCCACCGGCCCGAGCATGTACGCCAGCTCGTCCGCGGCCTGTTCGAAGGACATCGCGGTGTGGTGCGCGGCCGGTTCGCCCTTCAGCAGGTGCGTCCAGCGGGCGCGGGACATGCCGCCGATGTTGGGGGTGGTCGCGGTGGCGGCGTAGGAGGCGAAGAGGGTCCAGGCCGGGGCCCCGGTACGGACGCACGCGACGAGGGAGAGCGAGCCGAGGACCGCGATCAGGGTGGCGGGTACGGCGACACGGGCCTGCCCGTGCCGGTCCACCAGCCGGGCCGTCCAGGGCGCCACGAGCGCGGTGGCCGCCAGGCCGGCCGCCACGACCGCCCCGGCCAGGGCGTACGAGCCGCGCTGGCCCGCGATCATCATGACGGCGCTGATGCCGAACATGCCCATGGGCAGCCGGGCGATCAGGTTCCCGGTGGTGAAGCCGCGGGTGCCGGGGAGCGCGAACAGCCGCCGGTACGGGCCTGCGGCGCGGGCCGGCCGCGCCGCCGGGGCAGAGGGGGAAGCGGAGGGGGAGGCTGCTCCTCCCCCGCCCGACCCCCCGCCTGCCCCCCGGGACGACGGGACCGCGGGACCGCGGGACCACGGGACATGGGGGTGACGGGACAAGGGGGTGACGGGCCTCAGCCCCCGACGCCCCGCAGGGCCATGGCGACGGCCGCGTCGGTGACCACGTCCGGGTCCTCACCGGAGGCCGCCTCGATCCGGCGGACGGCGGCGTCCACGACTCCCTGCAGGAGCATCGCCGCCAGCCTCGGCTCCTTCTGTCCGAGCGCCGCGAGCGCCTCGACGATCATCGCGATCAGCCCCCCGTGGGCCGCGCGGATCTTCTCGCGCGCCCCGGCGTCCAGCTCGCTCGCCGAGATCGCCACCACCGCCCGGTGCCGGCGGTCCCCCACCAGCCCCAGCTGGCTGCGGACGTACGCCTCGATCTTAGCCTCCGGCGTCTGCGCGTCCGACATAGCCGCCTCGATCTCGGCCGCCCACACGGGGAAGTCCACCGCGCAGAGCTCCTCGACGACGGCGGCGCGAGAGCGGAAGTACTCGTACACGGAGGACCTGGCGAGGCCGGTCCTCTCGGCGAGGGCGGGGAAGGTCAGCGCTTCCGTCCCCCCTTCGGACAGCAGGGAACGCGCGGCGTCCAACAGGGAGCCGCGCTGCATCGACCGGTGCTCGGCCACGGAGGCCGCTCGAATCCTGGGCACGCGTCCACTCTACGGACGTCCCGCAAGGCCGTCGCGCCCCCGGCCGCACCCGCGGCCGCGCCCGCGGCCCGATCAGCGTCCGACGTCCGCCAGCTTCGCCCGCAGCTGGAGCACCGACTTGGTGTGGATCTGGCTGACGCGGCTCTCCGTCACACCGAGCACGTTGCCGATCTCGGCGAGCGTGAGCCCCTCGTAGTAGTAGAGGGTCACCACCGTCTTCTCCCGCTCGGGCAGCGTGTTGATGGCCCGTGCCAGCAGTCGCCGCAGCTCGCGGTCCTCCGCGACCTCCACCGGGTTGTCGGCGGCGGTGTCCTCCAGGGTGTCCATCAGCGAGAGGCGGTCGCCGCCCTCTCCGCCGACGTGCAGCAGCTCTTCCAGGGCTACCACGTTGGCGAGCGACAACTGGCTGAAAACCGCGTGGAGTTCCTCCACGGCGATACCCATCTCACGGGCGACCTCGACCTCGGTCGGGGTACGCCTCAACTGGGCCTCCAGCGTGGCGTAGGCCCGCTCCACGGCCCGCGCCTTCTGCCGAACCGACCGCGGGATCCAGTCCAGCGCCCGCAGTTCGTCGATCATCGCGCCCCGGATCCGGGTGATCGCGTACGTCTCGAACTTGATGGACCGCTCGATGTCGAACTTCTCGATGGCGTCGATGAGTCCGAAGACCCCGGAGGAGACGAAGTCGGCCTGTTCCACATTGGGCGGCAGGCCGACGCTGACCCGCCCGGCCACGTACTTCACGAGGGGCGAGTAGTGCAGGATCAGCTGCTCCCGCAGCCGCTCGTCACCCGAGTCCTTGTACGAGCGCCACAGCACCTCCAGGGACGAGGGCGCGGTGGACCGCTCGCTGCTGCGCGCAGCGGGGGGCACCGCAGCGCGGTCAGACCCTGAGGTGTGCTGGGGCATGCTTCGCCTTTGCCGGAGCCGGATTCCTTGGGAGCGTAGCGTGACGGAAGTGTCGCGGTGCGCGAAGAGTACGGGATCGCGCGGGCCGACAAGGGCGCCCCGGCTCGCGCGGGCGACCCGGGACCGGCGCCTGGCGCACGGTCCCGGCGACTGCCGCCGGGAGGACCGCGTCTCTCATCGGCTTCACTCTTTCACCGGAACTCCCCAGGTCAACGACCGCCTCGCCGGGCAACGCCGGTTTGTATGCCTCCCGCAGGCGCTCGCGGGATCAACTGCCAGCCGTCGCCCTGCCGTTCGACGAACCCCAGAGAGTGAAGTTCGTACAGTCTGCCGATGACTTCATCGGTGCCGGTGCCCGCGGCGAGGGCGACCTCCGCCGGATCGGCGAGCCGCCCGGCCGGAAGCGCTTCGAGCACCCGGACGGCTGCGGGGTCCAGGAGGTCCCGGGCGAGCACCGGACCGCGCCGCTCGGGGGCCAGCTCGCCCATGGCTCCGACCAGCTCGATGACCTCCATCGCGTCCGTGACCAAGGTGGCCTCGCCGCGCAGCAGCTCGTGCACGCCGGCCGACAGCCCGCTCGTGGCCGGGCCGGGGACGCCCATGGTGCACCTCCCGAGCGCCTGGGCCCGCCGGGCGGTGACGAGGGAGCCGCTGCGGTGGGCGGCCTCCACCACGACCGTGCCCCGGGTCAGTGCGGCGATGACGCGGTTGCGCAGGACGAACCGGCTCGGCGTGGGGTGGCTGCCGGGCGGCAGCTCCCCGAGCAGCAGCCCTTGGGCGGCGATCCGGCCGAACAGTCCGGCGTGCCCGCGGGGATACGGGACGTCCACGCCGCAGGCCAGCACGGCGGCCGTGGCCCCGCCGGCGCCGAGGGCCCCGCGGTGGGCGGCGCCGTCGATGCCGTAGGCGCCGCCCGAGACGACCACCCAGCCGTGCTCGGCGAGCCCGGCGGCGAGGGACTGTGCCATGTGCGCCCCGTACGGGGTGCAGGCGCGGGCCCCGACCACGGCCACCGAGCGCAGGGCCCAGGTCCGCAGGCTCGCCCGGCCGCGCACCCACAGCCCGAGGGGCCGGGCGTCACCGAGGCCGTCCAGCTGGGTCGGCCACTCCGCCGATCCGGGGCAGACGAACCGGCCGCCCGTCTCGGCGGCGGCCGCCAGGTCCCGCCGGGGGTCGGCGAGGGCGGCCCGTCTGCGGTAGCCGGCCAGCCGCTCGGCGCCGGCCCCGCCCGGCAGGCCGGGCGGCGGCTCGGGCGCGGTCAGCAGGCGGATCAGCCCGACGGCCCCGTACGCGCGCAGCCAGCGCCCGCCGAGCGCCTCCCCGGGCTCCAGCACCCGGGTCAGCGCGGCCCGCGCGAGCACCTCGTCGCACGGCTCCCCGTCCTGCGCCGCGGCCGCCCTCGCGCCCGGCCGGTGCGCACCGTCCGGCCCGGCCGGCGGCTCCGGCCCGGCCGGCCCGGGCCCGGTCATGATCCGGGTCCGACGGCCGCCGCCGCGCCCCGGGCGATGCCGGTGCGCAGCTCGAGGGCGACGGCCACGTCCAGCGCGTCGGGGCGGTCGCGGCCCCGCAGGTCCGCCACCGTCCAGGCGACCCGAAGCACCCGGTCCAGCCCCCGCGCGGTGAGCAGCCCGCGCTCCAGGTCCCGCTCCGCCAGGGCCAGCGCCCCGGGGCCCGCCTGCCAGCGGGTCCGCAGCTCGTGCCCGGGCACCTCGGAGTTGAGCCGCCACGGCGTGCCGGCCAGTCGCGCCACCGCCCGGTCGCGGGCTTCGCGCACCCGGTCGGCCACCACCGCCGTGGCTTCGCCGCGGCCGCCGCGCCCCAGCAGATCGGAGCGGGTGACCGGCTCGACCTCCACCCGCAGGTCCACCCGGTCGAGCAGCGGCCCCGACAGCCGGGCCTGGTAGCGCCGGATCACCGAGGCCGGGCATTCGCAGCCCGCCCCCTGCAGGGTGTGCCGGCCGCACGGGCAGGGGTTGGCCGCGAGCACCATCAGGAACCTGGCCGGCAGGCGTACCACGCCGGCGGCCCGTGCGATGACCACGTGCCCGGACTCAAGGGGCTGTCTCAGGGCGTCCAGGGCCTTCGTGCTGAACTCCGCGGCCTCGTCGAGGAAGAGGATCCCCTTGTGGGCCAGGGAAACCGCCCCGGGCCTGGGCACACCGGCGCCGCCCCCGACGAGGGACTGCATGGTCGCCGAGTGGTGCGGGGCGCAGTACGGCGGCCTGGCGACGAGCGGTTCTCCCGGCGGCAGGATTCCCGCGACCGAGTGGACGGCCGTGACCTCCAGGGAGTCCTGTCGGGTGAGCGGGGGCAGGATCCAGGGCATCCGCTCGGCCAGCATGGTCTTGCCCGCGCCCGGCGGTCCGCTCAGGAAGAGGTGGTGGCCCCCGGCGGCGGCCACTTCCAGCGCTCGGCGCGCGGCGTGCTGTCCGGCGACGTCGGCCAGGTCGGGGAAGTCCCGCCCGTCCCCCTCGCGGGCCACGCCCGTGCCGAGTCCGGCGCCCGGCACGACCAGCCCGGCCAGCATCGGATCGGGCCTCCCGGGCGGATCCGGCGGGTCCGCCTCGGGCACCTCCCCGCCGGTCAGCACCGCGATCAGCTGCCGCAGGCTGCGCACGCCGAGCACCGAGACGTCGGGAACGAGCATGGCCTCGGCCGCGCACTGCTGCGGGACCACGACCTGCCGGTATCCGGCCTCGGCGGCGGCGAGCACGGCGGGCAGGATCCCCCGGACGGGGCGGACCCTGCCGTCCAGGCCGAGCTCCCCGATGAGGACGAGATCGGCGATCACCGCGGGATCGACCACCTCGGCGGCGCCCAGGACCGCGGCGGCCACGGCCAGGTCGAAGCCGGCGCCCGACTTCGGCACGGAGGCCGGGCTGAGGCCGACGGTGAGCTTCTTCTGGGGCCAGGTCGCCCCGGAGTTGACCACGGCCGCCCGGACCCGGTCGCGGCTCTCGATCAGGGTCTTGTCGGGCAGCCCCACCAGGGCGAAGGTCGCGATCCCCGGTTCGAGGTCGGCCTGCACCTCCACCACCACGCCGTCGACGCCGAGCAGGGCGACCGAGCAGGCACGCGCGAAGCCCATCAGGCGGCCCCCCTGACGTGCTCCACCACGGGCGCACCGCGCCGCGGCAGCAGGACCCCGACGAGGTCGATGCGCACGCCGCCCGGAGGCGGTCCGCCGTGGTCGGCGAGCCACCGCCCGGCGAGCCGGCGCAGCCGCTCGGCCTTGCCCGGCCGCAGGGCTGCCATGGGGTGCTCGAACTCCCCCGCCCGCCGGGTCTTGACCTCGCACACGACGAGGGCGTCGCCGTCGCGGGCGACGATGTCGATCTCCCCGCTGCGGCACCGCCAGTTCCGCGCGATCACCGTCATCCCGGCCTCGGCGAGCCGCCGCGCCGCGAGTTCCTCGCCGTACCGCCCCAATGCCTGCTGTGCCACGCCCTTCGCGTTCATCCGGCACCACCTCCAGCGCCGACGGTCCCGCAACCCCGCCCACCTTGTGGATCTTGGTGGACAACGAAGGCGTTGTGGAAAACCCGCTCACCCCTGCGGGTGAACCGTCAGCGGTGCGGCACGGCGAAGGACCGCCTCAGCTGCCCGGAAGCTCGAGATCGCTCTTGTTGAGCTCCTCGATGTTCACGTCCTTGAAGGTCAGCACCCGCACCTGCTTGACGAAGCGGGCGGGCCGGTACATGTCCCAGACCCAGGCGTCGGCCATCGAGACCTCGAAAAAGACCTCCCCCTGGACCGAGTGCACCTGCATCTCGTAGTCGTTGGTGAGGTAGAAACGGCGCTCTGTCTCGATCACATACTTGAACAGCCCGACGACGTCGCGGTACTCGCGATAGAGCTTCAGCTCCATCTCGGTCTCGTACTTCTCGAGGTCCTCGGCACTCATGGCATGTTCCCCTTCAGCCGTGCGTCCCCCTATTGTGCGCCAGGCCCGTGCGCCCCTAAACGATTTCCGGGGCCAGGTTCACGGGCGCACCCGGAGGACCGTCGTCGAGCAGCGTGCGGAGCAGCTCTGCGAGTCTGGTCGGGTACACCGTCTCATGGGCCGCGAGAAGTTCCTCGGAGGTCCACCACCTCGCTCCGCAGACGCTGCGCCGCTCCAGCTCGGTGAGCCCGCCCATGTCGGTCGCGGTCTGGGTGGTACGTGCCAGGAAGTACCACTCGTCCTGTTCCCAGCGGCGCCCGTCGAAGGGGAACGAGCAGGAGCGGTGCCACAGCACCGGCCCCAGCTCCACCGCGGTGATCCCGGTCTCCTCGGCGAGTTCGCGCAGCGCGGCCTGCTCCCGGGTCTCGGCCCCCTCCAGACCGCCGCCGGGCGTGAACCACCAGTCGTCCGCCGGGTCCGAGGGCTCGAAGCCGTGCAGCAGCAGGATCCGGTCCGCGGGGTCCAGCAGGATCACCCGCGACACCTTGCGCGGACCGCCGCCGGCCCCGTCCCGCAGGTCAGCGGACACCGGCCCGCGCCCTCCTGCGCCCGCGCCCGAGAACCCGTACGACCGGCCCGTACGCGGCTCCGAGCAGCACCAGGGCGACGCCGGCCGCCACCGCCGCCACCTGGAGTCGCAGCGGGCCTGCCTCGGAGGTCCCGCCGGGCAGGGAGGCGTAGGTCCGCGGCCGCTCCAGCATCGACATGGAGGGCCACGCGAGGGCGTCGACCCGGGCCTTCACCGCCGACCGCGCCACCGTCCCCTGCCCGGCCTCCTGCAGGTGGGCCCGGGAGTCGAGCGAGGCACCGCGCCGGTCGCCCAGCAGGAAGAGGTTGCCCTCGGGCACCGTCACCTCGAAGGGCGTGCGCGAGGCGGAGCCGCCGGGCGCGTCCGGTACGTCGAGCTTCTCCTCCTCGATGTACGGCTCGTCCAGCTCCTTGCCGTTCACGGTGAGCCGCCCGCCGTCGCCGCAGCACTTGACGGTGTCGCCGCCGATGCCCACGACCCGCTTGACCATCGGCGAATCGCTCCACATGTCGTCCTTGAAGACGACCACGTCGCCGCGGCGCACCTCGCCGCCGTCGATCCGCTGTGCCAGGACCCGGTCCCCGGGCTTCACCGTCGGCACCATCGAGTCGGTCGGCACCGTGTACGGCTGGTACACGACGGCTCCCCACACGAACCCGCCCAGGAACAGCACAAAGCCGATGGCCACGGCGATTCCCGACAACATGTTGCCGAAACCGCCGCGGCCATGGCCGTCACCTGCTCGTATTGCTCGTGTTCCGCCCATTGGAGCGCCCCCACACTTCGGAGATCGTCGACCTGGGCGGCACCCTACCTGCCGGTACGCCCGGCAGTCAGCTTCCGCCTGCGCCACAGCACGAGCGGGACCGCTCCGGCGAATCCGAGGGCGGCCGGGCCGAGCCCGACCGGAGCCAGTCCGGAGGCACCGAGGCCGAGCGCGGTGGCCGCGGACTGCGTGCCGATGCCCGGCTGGTCGAAGGTGTCCGGGATCGGCAGCGTGGACCAGCGGGTGACCGGCCACGCGACGACCACGGCCCGCCCGACGACATCGCTGACGGGCACGAAGCCGTGGGTCTCGTCCTGCTGGTGCCAGCGGGAGTCCTGCGAGTTCTGCCGGTGGTCGCCCATCACCCAGATCTTGTCCTTGGGCACGGTCAGCGGGCCGAAGGGCACGTCGTCGCAGGGAGTGTTGCCGGGGAAGATGTACGGCTCGTCGAGCTCCTTGCCGTTGACGACGACCGGTCCCCCCTTCTTGCACTCGACCGTGTCACCGCCGATCGCGATCGTGCGCTTGATCAGGTCCTTCTCCTCGGCCGACGGCATCAGGCCGATGAAGCTGAGGACCTTCTGCGCGATGTTGGGCTCCGGGGTGGCCTCCCCGCTCAGCCAGTTCGCGGGGTCGTGGAAGACCACGACCTCCCCGCGCTCGGGCTCGGAGCCGAACCACGGCGTCAGCTTGTCCACGAGCACCCGGTCGCCCCGCTGCAGGGTGTTCTGCATCGAGTCGGAGGGGATCGAGAACGCCTGCACCAGGAAGGTCTTGATCAGCAGGGCGAGGATCAGGGCGATGCCGACCAGGAGCGGCAGCTCCTTCCAGAACGAGCGGTGCGGGCGCTTGACCGCGCCGTCGTCCGTCGCGTCGCCGTCCTTCGCATCGCGCTCGACGGCATCGCGCTCGACGGCGTCGTCCGGCCGCTCATCACCTTCATCGCGTCCGGACCGTGCGCCTACCGCCACATCCCCCACATCCACTCCTCAGTCGGAACTCAGAACTCGGAAACCGGCAAATCCGCCCGCGCCGAATCGGGCACGGGCCCTCCCCTCCCCTAACGAGCGGGAGTTCCCGAAGGCGCGGGAGACCCAGGACACACTATGCGAACGACGCGGCCCGACGGCGCCGACGGGGCGCACGGCGACCGGCGCGCGCCTGGTCGGGCACCATCCGGAAGGTGGCGGGCTGTTCCAGCCGCTGCCAGTGCCCGAACGGCCATGCGATCACGACGGCTTGGCCGACCACGTCCTTCTCGTCGATCGTGCCCTGGAAGGCCTCGTCGAGGTGGTAGCGGGAGTCGGCCGAGTTCGCCCGGTGGTCACCCATGACGAAGATCCGCCCGGCGGGCACGTGCACCTCGAAGCGGATCTCCGAAGGCACGTTCCCCGGGTTCACGTACGGCTCGTCCAGCGGTGATCCGTTGACGCTGACCCGGCCCCGGGCGTCGCAGCACTTCACGGTGTCCCCGCCGACCCCGATGACCCGCTTGATCAGGTCCTGCTCGTCGGCCGAGGGCAGCAGGCCGATGAAGGTGAGGCCCTGCTTGAGCTGCTTGATCCCCACCGGGTCCGGTGCCGGGCGGACGCTCTCGGCGCCCAGCCAGCCTCCGGGGTCCTTGAAGACGACGACCTCGCCGCGCTCGACCTTGGAGCCGAACCACGGGGTCAGCTTGTCCACCAGGACCCGGTCGCCGATCCGGATCGTCTGCTCCATGGAGCCCGAGGGGATGAAGAACGCCTGCACCAGGAAGGTCTTGAGGATCAGCGCGATGCACAGCGCGACCACCACGAGCAGGGGCAGCTCCCCGACCCTGCGGGTACGCCGTCTGCGCCGGACCTTGCGCGCCAGCCGGCGCCGATCGGCTCGGCCTCCGGCCTCCTGCGCCCCGTCTCCGGACACGGGCTCGTCCTCCTGGTCCGCGGCGGCCTCGTCCCAGTCGCCCCGCCGGCGCCCCCGGCTACCCACGATCGCCGCCCGTCGGGTCGGCGGCGCCCCAGCGCGAAACCGGCCAGCCGATCCAGTCGGCCCGCCCGATCACCTTCTCCACCGGCACCATCCCCCCGCCCGGTTCCCCCAGGTGGTCCCGGGAATCCCGGGACTGGGAACGATGATCACCCATGACCCACAGGGTCCCCAGGGGCACGACGACCCGGAAGGGCACTTTCGACCCCGAGTCTCCAGGGAAGAGGTACGGCTCGTCCAGCGCGACACCGTTGACCTTGATCCGGCCGCTCCCGTCGCACACCACGTCGTCTCCGCCCACGCCCACGACCCGCTTCACGAAGTCGGTGTCCGAGGGGTCGGCGAGGCCGAGCGCCGAGGCCGCGCCGTGCAGGGCCTCGCCGACCGGGTTGCCGTCCGGGCCCTGCGGCACGAAGGAGCCGGTGCCGTCGAAGACCACGACGTCCCCGCGCTCGGGCTGGTCGCCGAAACGGTACGCCAGCTTGTTGACCAGCAGCCGGTCGCCGACCTCGAGCGTCGGCTCCATCGAGCGGCTCGGGATCAGGAAGGGCTGGAGCACGAAATTGCCGAGCAGCAGCAGGAAGAGGGTGCAGGCAACGCCCAGCAGCCCGGCCCGGCGCCAGGTCAGCCATCCCGCCCTGCCCGCGGCCGGCCCGCCGTCATCGCCATGGCCGTCGCCGCCGTCGCCGGAAAACGCGAAACGCGACCGCCCCTCCCCCTCGCCGGGGGAAGAGTGGCCGCGCTGCGTGTGACGTGCTTCGGTGTCCATCGGGGGCGAGCCTATCCGGCCCGTCCCGGGGCCCCGAGAGCAGATCAGCGGTCGCGCTTCTCCTTGATCTTCGCGGCCTTGCCGCGGAGCTCACGGAGGAAGTACAGCTTGGCGCGACGCACGTCACCGCGGGTGACGAGCTCGATCTTCTCGAAGATCGGGGAGTGGACCGGGAAGGTACGCTCCACGCCGACGCTGAAGGAGACCTTGCGGACGGTGAAGGTCTCGGAGACACCGGCGCCCTGGCGGCGGATGACGACACCCTTGAACTGCTGGATACGGGAGCGGTTGCCCTCGATCACGCGGACGTGAACGTTGACCGTGTCACCGGGGCGGAACGCCGGGAGGTCCGAGCGCAGCGTGGCGGCGTTGACGCCATCGAGCAGGTGAGACATGTAATTCGTCTGCTTTCTTCGCACGACGCCACAGGCCGCCGGTGCGGGGTTTCCGTAGAGAATTCGGGAGCCGCGGGACTCGGCGGGCGACTGTCCCCCTGTGGCAGGGGCGCACGCGAGCACACAGCAGCCGCCTATTCTTCCACGGTCTGCGGCCTACGCCAAAATCGGCCGTCGGCCGTCGGGCGCCAGCCCAGGATGCTCAGCAGCTCGCGGTCCTTCTTGTCGAAGGCGGAGGCCTCGCAGCGCTCGATCAGATCCGGGCGGTTGGCCGCCGTGCGGCGGAACGCCTCGTCCCGGCGCCACCGGGCGATCTTGCCGTGGTGGCCGCTGACCAGCACGTCCGGAATGCCGCGACCGCGCCACTCCGGGGGCTTGGTGTAGACGGGCCCCTCGAGCAGGTTGGCCATGTCGCCGGGCGCGAAGGAGTCGTCGCGGTGCGATTCGGCGTTGCCCAGCACCCCGGGCAGCAGCCGGGCCACGGCCTCGGTGACGACCAGGACGGCCGCCTCGCCGCCGGCCAGGACGTAGTCGCCGATGGAGACCTCGTAGACCGGGATCCGGGTGGCGTACTCGTCCATGACCCGGCGGTCGATGCCCTCGTACCGAGCCGGGGTGAAGATCAGCCACGGCCGCTCGGAGAGCTCGACCGCGAGCTCCTGGGTGAACGGCCGGCCGCTGGGGGTGGGGACGACGAGGACGGGCCCGTGCGCGCCCGCCTCGTAGCCGTCGGCCAGCGCCGCGTCCAGGGCCTCGCCCCAGGGCTCGGTCTTCATGACCATGCCGGGGCCGCCGCCGTACGGGGTGTCGTCCACCGTGTTGTGCCGGTCGTACGTCCAGTCCCGCAGGTCGTGGACGTGCACGTCGAGCTGCCCGCGCGCCCTCGCCTTGCCGACCAGGGAGACGTTGAGCGGCTCCAGGTACTCGGGGAAGATCGTGACGACGTCCAGCCGCATCAGGCTTCGTCCCCGGCGGCCTCGGCACCCTCGGACGACCCGGCGGACACAGCGGACTCAGTGGTCCCAGCGGACCCAGACGTCTCAGCGGACTCGTCGTCGCGCGCGGACGCGACCTCGGCGCGGTCGTCGATCAGTCCGGGCGGCGGGGTGATGACGCAGCGCTGCTCCTCGAGGTCGATCTCGGCGACGATCTCCTCGACGAAGGGGATCATCACCTCGGTGCCGTCCGGCCGCTCGACGATGAAGAGGTCCTGCGAGGGCAGGTGGGAGATCTCGGTGATCCGGCCGATCTCGGTGCCGTCCTCCAGGACCACGTCGAGGTCCATCAGCTGGTGGTCGTAGTACTCGTCGTCCTCGGCCGGCAGCTCCGCCGGGTCCACGTCCGCGATGAGCAGGATGTTGCGCAGCGCCTCGGCGCCGGTACGGTCCTTGACCCCCGCGAAGCGCACCATCAGCCTTCCGCTGTGCACCCGGCCCGTCTCGACCGTCAGCGGTCCCGCCGACGCCGGCTCGGTCCGGAGCACGGCGCCGGGTCCGAGCCGCAGCTCCGGCTCGTCGGTCCGCACCTCGACGGTGACCTCACCCTTGATCCCGTGGGCGCGGCCGATCCGCGCGACTACCAGCTCCACTACACATCTCTCCTGTTCATACGACGACGGGCCGGGGCGGGCAAAATTGCCCTCCCCGGCCCGTGCCGGTGACTCAACTACTTCTCAGCGGACCTGGTCCACGTCGACGAGGTCGACGCGGATCCCCCGGCCGCCGATGGCGCCCACGACGGTACGCAGAGCACGTGCGGTGCGGCCGTTGCGGCCGATCACCTTGCCGAGGTCGTCGGGGTGGACCCGGACCTCCAGCACCTGCCCGCGGCGCAGGTTGCGCGAGGCGACCTGCACTTCGTCGGGGTTGTCCACGATGCCCTTCACGAGGTGCTCAAGAGCCTCCTCGAGCATGCTCAGGCCTCGGTCGACTCGGCGGTCTCGGCCTCAGCCTCGTCCGCCTTCTTGTCGGCCTTCTTCGCCTTCTGCGTGATGGCTTCGCCCTTGCCCTCGCCGATGCCCTCGAGGGCCTTGGCGAACTCGTCGAAGGTGCGACGCTTGTTTTCCTTCGTCGCCGGCTGCAGCAGCGGCGCGGGGGCCGGAAGGCCCTTGTGCGCCTGCCAGTCACCGGTGAGCTTCAGGATGGCGAGCACAGCCTCGGTGGGCTGGGCGCCGACCGACAGCCAGTACTGCGCACGCTCGGCGGTGACCTCGATGCGCGACGGGTTGTACGTCGGGTGGTAGATACCGATCTCTTCGATCGCGCGACCGTCCCGACGGGTACGGGCGTCGGCGACGACGATGCGGTAGTGCGGCTGGCGAATCTTGCCGAGGCGCTTGAGCTTGATCTTGACTGCCACTGGAGTGGTGTCTCCTGAACTTGACGTGGTTGGGCACATGAGATGCCACGTGGGGTTGCGGTACTCGGGTGCCCGATGGACGCGTCAGCCGGAGGAGAGAGGGGTCCTATGCGACTGTCGAGTACAGCTGTCCATTGTGCCACACGCCCGAGGTGCCCCGCCCGCCCCGGTCAGGAAGCGGCTGCCGACACCGCGACGTCGGGAATGCGGAACGGTTTCATACAGCCGCCGCACACGATCGGGGCCTGGGCCAGCACGGACGGGACCACCCGCACGTTGCGCCCGCAGTCGCAGACCGCCTTGACGCGGACGCCTCCGCCGGAGGATCCGTGCCGGGCGGCCGGACCCCGGAAACTGCGCTTGGTGTCGGCCGCCGTCGCGACCGTGTGGGCCTTCAGCGCTCGCTGGAGGCGCTCCATCGTGGGGCGGTAGCGCGTCTTCGCCTCCGGGTTGAGCGAGACCAGCGAGAAACCGCTGCTCGCATGCGGCTCGTCGGCGTGGTCCAGGCCCATCTCCTCGGCGATCGCGAGGAACCTGCGGTTGTGGTAGCGGCCGGCGCGCGAGGTGTCACGCACTCCGCGGGCGGCGGCGATGCCGTGGACTGCCTCGTGCAGCAGTCGCTCGAAGGAGAGCTCGGCGCCGCAGGCGGACGAGGACTCTCCGATCAGGGACTCGGGCGCGGCAAGGTCAGGCAGCTCGGAGTGGTACCGCTGAATATCGGCCCACGCCTGCGCCAGCTCTGCGGCGAGAACAGGTGGTGTCGTGCTCACGTCGTGACAACGAGCCGGGGTGCCCCGGTGTTCCGATTCCGGGCCATTCCAAATTTTTTGCACGTACCAGTCAGTTCTGTCTGATGCGTCCCGACGAGGACGGGTGCGCACATCTCAGGAGGAGTCGGTACGTAACGAGGGCCAACGACGGCACAGCCCCGGCGCGCGGCGCGAGCCGCACGCCGGGGCGTGAGACCGGTCCAGCCGGACCGGCTAGTACGAGCGGGCGACGATGGCGAGGTTGCCGGGGCTGTCGTCGGCCTCCGGGACCCCGCCGTCCTCGGTGATCAGGCAGCGTACGGAGACGGCCTGCTCGGCGAGCTTCGCCTCGCCCTCGGGGCCGAGGTCGGCCCACGGGATGCGCGCCCAGCCGCCGGCGATGGCGGCCTCGGCGGCCTCCTCGATGGTCGCGACGTCGGACGTGCGGGACTCGCGGCGCTCGCGGGACTCGCGCAGCAGCTGCGCCTGGTCCTCCTCCAGCACCTTGGGCAGCAGGGCGGCGAGGTCGGAGATCTGCACGGCCTCCTTGCCGCCCGGGATCCGGCGGGCCAGCATCGCGGTGCCGGCCTCCAGGTCGCGGGGGCCGATCTCGACGCGGACCGGTACGCCCTTGAGCTCCCAGTCCACGGCGCGGCGGCCGAAGGGGGTGTCGACCCGGTCGTCGACGAAGACGCGCAGGCCCGCGGCCTTGAGCTGGGCGCCCAGCTCGCGGACCTTGGCCACGGCCTCGTCGCCCTTGATCGCCATGACGACGACCTGGACGTGCGCGAGGCGCGGCGGGACCCGCAGGCCGTTGTCGTCGCCGTGCGACATGATCAGGCCGCCGACCATGCGGGTGGAGACGCCCCACGAGGTCTGCCAGACGAGCTCCTGCTTGCCTTCCTTCGACAGGTACTGCGTGTTGAAGGCCTTGGCGAAGTTGGTGCCGAGCTCGTGGCTCGTGCCCAGCTGCAGGGCCTTGCCGTCGCCCATCATGCCCTCGAGGGTGAGGGTGTTGATGGCGCCGGCGAAGCGCTCCTTGGCGGTCTTGCGGCCGAGCACGACGTCGATGCCGAGCACGTTCGTCATGAAGTCGCCGTAGACGTCGCGGTGGATGCGGCCCGCGTAGTCGCGGGCGTCCTCGTAGGAGACGTGGGCCGTGTGGCCCTCCTGCCAGAGGAACTCGCTCGTACGGAGGAAGATGCGCGGACGCATTTCCCAGCGGACCACGTTCGCCCACTGGTTGATCAGCAGGGGCAGGTCGCGGTAGCTCTGGACCCACTTGGAGAAGTACTCGTTGACGATCGTCTCGGAGGTGGGGCGGACGACGACCGGCTCGTCCAGCTCCTTGCCGCCGCCGTGCGTGACGATGGCGAGCTCGGGGGCGAAGCCCTCGACGTGCTCCGCTTCCCGGGTCAGGTACGACTGCGGGATGAACAGCGGGAAGTACGCGTTCTGGGCGCCCGCGTCCTTGATGCGCGCGTCCATCTCCTGCTGCATCCGCTCCCACAGCCCGTAGCCGTACGGTCGGATGACCATGGTGCCGCGTACCGGACCGTTGTCGGCCAGCTCGGCCTTGTTGATCAGATCCTGGTACCAGCGGGGGAAATCCTCCGCCTGGGGGGTGAGAACGGGTGCCTTTGCCATGGCGCGAATGGTACGGCGCCCGGCGTGCTGAGCGTGAATCGGGTGCGAATCGGGTGGCGCGCTCCTCTGGACGCGGGGTCGAATCGGGAGTTCCCTGGCAACGGGGGCATGGGGGCGAAACGGAATCAGGAGCGCTCTTTCGATGACACCGACGCCGACGGCGACGCTTGTCGCCCGGGACTGGGCGGAAATCCAGGAACGGATGCTGGTACCGCTGTACGAGGCGGTCTACGACCGACTGGACATGGGGCCGGGCGACCGGCTGCTGGGCCTCGGCTGCGGGGCCGGGCTGCCCCTCCTGCTGGCCTCGGGGCGGGGAGCCCTGGCCACGGGTGTGGAGGCGGATCCGGCGCTGCGGACACTGGCGCGTGAGCGGCTGCTGGAGGTGCTGGCGGCCCCGCCGGCGCCCGTGGTGCCGTACGACGTGCTGCTGGCCTTCTCGCCCGCTCCGGGCGCCCTGGAGGCCGCCCTGCCGGCGCTGCGCCGGCCCGGCGGGGTGGTGGTGCTGGCCGACTGGGGCCCCGCGGAACGCTGCACGGTGCCGTCCGTCCTGGGCGGCGGACCGGCGGCGCGGGACCTGGACGCGGTGGTGGCCTCGGCCGGGCTGGTGCCGGACGGGTCGGGGCGGGTGTTCTGCCCCTTCGGCTACGCGGATGTGGACAGCGCGGTACGGGGGTTGCTGTCGACCGGGCTCTACCCCGGTGCGGGCACCGGCTCCACCGCAGCGGCGGGCCCCGCGCCCTTCGAAGCGGCCGACCCGGCCCTGACGGAGAAGGAGCTGGCCGAGGCGCTTCACCCGTACGAGCGGGGTGACGGGGCCGTGTGGCTGCCGAACATCTTCCGGTACGTCATCGCCCGGACGGCGTAACGGCGTCCCCCGCGCGCAAGGTGTGCGGGCCGGGCCGGGCGGGGCCGGGGGATCCGGTCCCGCCCGGCTTCGCGGTCACTTGTGCAGGCGCGGGATGCCCGCCGCCGCGTAGGCGGCGGGTTCGTCCAGGGTCTCGTTCTCCATGAGGGCCTGTGCGAGGGCGTCCAGCTTGTCGCGGTTCTCGCGGAGCAGCCGGCGGGCCTTCTCGTAGCACTCGTCCACGATGCGCCGCATCTCGTGGTCCACCGCGTCGAGGGTGGCGGGGGCCGCGAGGAGGCCGTAGGGGCCCTGCCCGTCCGAGGGGATCGCCGTGAGCGGGCCGATGCGCGCGCTCATCCCCCAGCGGCCGACCATGCCCCGGGCGATGTTGGTGACCTGCTCCAGGTCGTTCTCCGCACCCGTGGTGATGACCTCGTAGACCACCTGCTCGGCGGCCATGCCGCCCAGTGCGCCGATGATGCGGCCGCGCAGGTACTCCTCGGTGTACGCGTACCGGTCCGATTCCGGGGTGGAGAGCGTGACGCCGAGCGCCCGGCCGCGCGGCACGATGGTGATCTTGCGGACGGGGTCGGCGCCCGGCTGGAGCATCCCCAGGAGGGCGTGCCCGCTCTCGTGGTACGCCGTGCGGCGGCGCTCCTCGTCCGGCATGACCAGCGACCGTTCCGCGCCGAGCTGGACCTTCTCCAGCGCGTCGGACAGGTCCGCCTGGGTGACCTCCTTCTGCTGGCGCTTCACGGCGAGCAGGGCGGCCTCGTTGGCCAGGTTGGCCAGTTCGGCTCCGGTCATGCCCGGCGTCGTACGGGCCACCTGGGCCAGGTCCACGCCGGAGGCGAGCGGGATGTCCCGGGTGTGGATGCGCAGGATGGCCTCCCGGCCGGCCTTGTCGGGCGGGGAGACGACGACGGTGCGGTCGAAGCGGCCCGGCCGGGTCAGCGCCGGGTCCAGGACGTCGGCCCGGTTGGTGGCGGCGAGGACGACCACGCCCTCGGATCCGGAGAAGCCGTCCATCTCGGTGAGGATCTGATTGAGGGTCTGCTCGCGCTCGTCGTGGCCGCCCATGGCCCCGCCGCCGCCGCGGGCCCGCCCGATGGTGTCGATCTCGTCGATGAAGACGATCGCGGGGGCCACCTTGCGCGCCTCGGAGAAGAGCTCGCGCACCCGGGACGCGCCGACACCGACGATCATCTCGATGAACTCGGAGGCGGAGGCGGAGAAGAACGGCACTCCGGCCTCGCCCGCGACGGCCCGCGCGAGCAGGGTCTTGCCGGTGCCGGGCGGGCCGGCGAGCAGCACGCCGCCGGGCATCCGGGCGCCCATCTTGCGGTACTCGTCGGGGTTCTTGAGGAAGTCCACGACGTCGTTGAGCTCGCCCTCGACCTCGTCGATGCCGGCCACGTCCTCGAAGGTCGTGCGCTTGGCGCCCTCCAGCTCCACCGGCTTCGGCGGCGCCTTGCGGCCGAGCCCGCCCATGCCCCCGCCCATTCCGGCGCTCATCCGGCGGGCGATGAACACCCACAGGAGGACCAGGAGCAGCATCGGGGCGAGGGAGATCAGCAGGTTGGCGAGGAAGCTGCGCTGTTCGACGACCGGGGAGGCGGTGACGACGACGTTCTGCTTGGTGAGGTCGGCCCACAGGTCGTCGTCGGCGAAGGCGGGGCGCTGGGAGACGAATTTCGTGTAGTCGCCCTTTCCGCCGTCCGGCTTGGGCTGTTCGGTCTTCAGCTGCCCCTGGATGGCGTCGCCCTTGGAGTAGATCTTCGAGACGTTGCCGTTGGCGACCTGCTTGCTGAACTCGGTGTACGAGATGGTCGGCTCGTCGCCCTCGTTGAAGAAGGACAGGACCAGGTTGGTCACCAGGTAGACGATCAGGGCGGTGAGGATCAGGCCGCGCCAGCCCCCCGGCATCTTCTTCTTGGGCGGCGGGGCGGGCGGTGCGCCCTCGGAGCGCCAGGGCGTGTCGGCCCGGTCGCGGGGCGGTACGGGGGGGGGCCAGTGTCCACATCTGCCGCTCACGACGCAATACTGTGGGAGGGGAGGGCGACAACATCAGGTGGGAGAAGTGATAGCGATCACTCCAGGCCCGCGTCAATGGTTTGGACCAAAGAAGGACTAGACCACTCGCAGGACAATTCCCCTTGTCAGAGGCCTGACTGCATACCAAAAACTGCCCGCCACCCCGGGTGACGAGCAGTTTTCGGGTACCTTCGGCCACCCCCGCGCAAGGTTTTGGCAACAAACCAGCCAAACCCCGTTCGTGTGCGATCAGACCCGGTCCGGGTCCTCCCCGGGCATCCCGTACGCATCTGCGACGAGCGCGTACGAGCGCAACCTCGCCTCCCCGCCGTGGGCGTTGGCGGTCAGCATGAGCTCGTCGGCGCCCGTCCGCTTCGCCAGCCCGTCGAGCCCGGCGCGGACCTCGTCGGGGGTTCCGTGGACCACGCTCGCGAGCCGTTCGTCCACGAACTCCCGCTCCGCCGGCGTGTACGGGTACGCCGCCGCCTCCTCGGGCGTCGGCACCAGCCCGGGGCGCCCGGTGCGCAGCCGCAGCATCGACAGCGCGCCCGTCAGCACCTGCGCCCGGGCCTCGGCGTCCGTGTCGGCGGCGAGGGCCGCGACCCCGATGAGGGCGTACGGGGCGTCCAGGACGGCCGAGGGCCGGAACGACTGCCGGTAGAGGTCGAGCGCGGGCAGCGTCCCGGCCGGGGAGAAGTGGTGCGCGTAGGCGAAGGGCAGTCCGAGTCCGCCGGCCAGCCGGGCGCTGAAGCCCGAGGAGCCCAGCAGCCACACCGGCGGCCGCCCGGCGGGGCCCTGCACGGGGCCCGGCACGGCGTGCACGCGGGCGTACGGGTGCCCCTCGGGGAAGTCGTCGTCGAGGAAGCGGATCAGCTCCGCGAGCTGCCGGGGGAACTCGTCCACGGCCTCGTCGCGGCGCCCGGGCCCCCGCAGCGCGGCGGCCGTGTGCCCGTCGGTGCCGGGCGCCCGGCCGAGGCCGAGGTCGATCCGGCCCGGGGCGAAGGCCTCCAGGGTGCCGAACTGCTCCGCGATCGCGAGCGGGGCGTGGTTGGGCAGCATGACCCCGCCCGAGCCGAGCCGGATCCGGGAGGTGTGGGCGGCGAGGTGGGCCAGGATCACGGCCGGGGAGGAGCTTGCGACCCCGGGCATGGAGTGGTGCTCCGCGACCCAGTGGCGGTGGAAGCCGCGGGCCTCCGCGAGCCGGGCCATGTCCACGCTGGTGCGCAGCGAGGCGTGGGCGGTGCTGCCCGCGCCCACGGTGACGAGGTCGAGCACGGAGAGCGGAACCGGGGCCCGGCCGTGCGCGGTCCCGTGGATCCCGTCGCCGGAACCGCCGCCCGAGGCGCCGCCCGAGCCGCCGACGGAACCGCCGACGGAACCGCCGCCCGAGGCGTCCCGGGGGCCGGTCCCTGCCCGGTCCGGCGTGCGGCTCTCCTGTCGACCCGCGTCTCCGGTGTCACTCATCGTCGCTCCCGCTCCGCTCGACCGTCCGTACGAAGAACCCGAACCTCGGGCGCGCTCCGGGCATTCCCGGCACAGTCGGACACCGCGCGTGACCTTGGCATATGCCAGAGGAGTAGATCCAGGCAGAGCGATGTAAATGAGCCATCAATCTCATCAACAGGCGCTCCACGTGGGCCTCTTGATGGCTATCGTGTGAGAGCAAGCGGTAACAACCTGCTAGGGGGAAACCGTGGCGCTGAAGCCCGAGCCGACCGCGCCGTTCCACTCGGTGCAGTACGCCCTGCGCGTACTCGAAACGGTCGCCCGCCATACCGGCGGCGTGACCGACGTACAGATCGCGCGTGAGACCGGCCTGCCCGCGGTCCATCTCGCCCCCATGCTCCTCATGCTGCGCCGGGAAGGATACGTACTGCAGGTGTCAGACGGCGCCTACGCCATAGGGGACTCCCTGGTCCTGCTGGGCTCCGGCGTGGACCGCCAGCAGGCCCTGCAGGACAAGCTCCAGGAGACCCTGGACCGGCTGCGGGACTCGGTGGGGGCGGCGGTCTACATCAGCAGGTACGTGGACGGTGAAGTGCGCATCACGCAGTTCGCGGACAGCCCGCGCACGCCCAAGGTGCACGAGTGGGTCGACTTCCGCTCCGCGGCGCACGCCAGCGCGGTCGGCAAGTGCCTGCTGACCCAGCTCGACCAGAACGGGCGGCGCGACCACCTGTCGCGGCACAAGATCGCCCGGCTGACGTCGAAGACGATCGTGAACGAGCGGATCCTCTTCTCGAAGCTGGACAGCCAGCCGGCCACGGTCCCCATGCTCGATCTCCAGGAGTACGCGGTGGGCACGGTCTGCGCGGCCGTCCCGATCACCGCCGGAGCTTCGGTGGGCTGCCTGGCCCTGTCGCTGCCGGTCGAGCACGCCCACCGGCTGCGGGCCGCGGCCGACGCCCTGAACCGCAAGGCCGCACCGCTGCTGCTGTCGCTCACCCTCTGAACGGCGGGGGCGGCGGTGGCGGCGGGGCGCCCTGCCGGGCCCCGGGCCGGGGCGGCCGGCCCGGAAAACACTTCGGGCGGTTCCCGGTGAACCGGAAACCGCCCGAAGGACAGGTGCGCCGCCAGGGACTCGAACCCCGGACCCGCTGATTAAGAGTCAGCTGCTCTAACCAACTGAGCTAGCGGCGCCTGCTGACAGAGAAAATACTACCTGCTCCTCCGGGGTGCTCAAAACCATGGGGTCCGGCAGCTCAGCGGCCCAGCAGCCCGGCCCGTCCCTGGGCCTCGTAGGAGGCCAGGAGGGCCGCCCGGTCCGCCGGGCCGAGCGGGCGGTAGGCGGATTCGCCCCGCGGGCGCCACCAGACCGGGTCCGGGGTGTCGAAGCCCTCGCGGCGCAGGGAGACCCGGTGGACCTTGTTCGTCGCCGTGGTCGGCAGGGCGTCGACGACCCGCACGTAGCGCGGGGCCATCTTCGTGCCGAGGTCCGGCTGGACGCCGAGGAAGGCCGCGAAGCCCTCCGGTGAGAAGACGGCCCCCGCGCGCAGGGCGACCGCCGCCATGACCTGGTCGCCGGCCACCTCGTCCGGTACGGCGTACACCGCGACGGCGGCGGCCCGCGCCCAGCGGGCCAGGATGTTCTCGATCACCGCCGCCGCCAGGTTCTCGCTGTCGACGCGCAGCCGGTCGTCGGTGCGCCCCGCGAAGTACAGGAAGCCGTCCGCGTCGCGGAAGAAGAGGTCGCCGGTCCAGTACCAGCCCTGGCGGGTGCGGGCCGCCTCGGCGTCGGGGTTGCGCCAGTAGCCCTCGAAGAGGCTGCGGCCCTTGTTGACCAGTTCGCCGATGGCCTCGTCGCCGTTGAGGAGCCGCCCCTGCGGGTCGAGATCGGCCGGCGGGCACTCCCGGCCCGTCTCCGGGTCGATGACGGCCAGGTCGTCGCCCGCGCCCGCGCGGCCCAGGGCGGCGGCCGGGGTGTCCGGGGTGCGCTGGACGGAGGCGCCGCCCTCGGTGGCCCCGTAGCCCTCGACGAGCCGGACCCCGAAGCGCTCGGCGAAGCGGGCCGCGTCGACCGCCCCGGCCTCGGTGCCGAAGCCGAGGCGCAGCGTGTGCGCGCGGTCGTCGGGGCGCGGCGGGGTGGCGAGGAGGTACTGGACCGCGCGGCCGACGTAGGTGAAGTACGTCGCCCCGTAGGCCCGTACGTCGTCCAGGAACGCGGAGGCCGAGAAGCGGCGGCGCAGCGCCACCGCGGCCCCGCCGGCGAGCGCGGGCAGCCAGTCGGCGATGACCGCGTTGCCGTGGAAGAGGGGCATGCAGACGTAGTGGACGTCGTCCGGGGTGACCGAAAAGTGCCGGGCGAGGGAGGCTCCGGCGCCGGCCAGGCGGCCCTGGGTGCAGATGGCGGCCTTGGGCGCGCCGGTGGAACCGGAGGTGAAGTAGAGGAGCAGCCGCGACTCCGGGCCGGGGCCCGCGCCCAGGACCGCCTCGCCGGGCTTCGCGCCGGCGTAGGGGGCGAGCAGGGCCTCGTACTCTTCGGCGTCCGTGACCAGCAGCCGTACGCCGGGCAGGTCGAGGCCGCGCAGCAGGGGCAGGTGGGCGCGCTCGGTGACCAGGATCCGGCAGTCGGTGTGCAGGATGTCGCGGGCCAGCTCGGGACCGCGCCGGGTGGGGTTGATCCCGGCGACGGCGGCCCCGGCGAGGGCCGCCGCGCCGAGCCAGAACGGGAACTCGGGGGTGTTGTCGAGCAGCACCCCGATGTGCGGCTCCGCCCCCGGCGGCAGCAGGTCGACGAGGAGCGCGGCGCGCGCCGCGGCCTCCCGGGCGGTCCGGTGGTGGCTGAGGACGCCGTCGGCGTACTTCAGACCGGGCCGGTGGTCGCCCCATTGGCGCGCGATGAGCTCCGCGACGGTTTCGGGTGTCGTCGTCCGCATGCCGCCGGAGGATAGCTGACGTTCCGTCAGAAATGAACGCCGCGCGGAAGGCCGGCGATCGGAACGGTCAGAACTGGACGTCGGAGCAGGAGTAGAAGGCGTTGACGGTGTCGTTGACCGTCCAGACGGCGAGGATCAGGTGCCGGCCGGTCTTGCCGCTCGGCATGGCGCCCTGGTGGACGGTGGTCATGGCGGGGCGGGCGCCGTTGTAGGCGACCGTGAGGAAGGGCTGCGGGTCGAGGTCGGCTCGGGTCAGGGGCTTGTTCGGGTTCCAGCCGTTCTTGGTCACGTAGTACCGGAAGTCCGTGGTCGAGTGGTTCGCGGTGAACTGCCAGCGGAAGCTGTAGCTCTGCCCGCTGGTCACCGGGGTGGCCGGCCAGGCGCCGCCGCGCGGGTCGTCGAGCTGGGCGAACTCGGTGTGGTTGGCCGAACATATGCGGCCGTCGGCGGGTCCGGCAGCCGGGAAGCCCTTGAGGCCCTCGACGCTCTGGGGCTCCCACTGGATGGGGCCGCAGTCGGCGACGGTCCTGTTGGCGCAGAGCTTCTGTCGGCTGATGGGGGTGTCGGTGTAGCCGTGGCCGTTCGCGGTGGGGGCCGTGACGAGCGCGAGGGCGGCGGCGATGCCGAGGCCGGCCGCGGTGGCGGCGGCGGCCTTCGGGGATCTGGGCATGCGGAAGGAACGCATGATGCTCCTTGAACGTGGGGGGATGTCCGGGAGAGCGTGCGCACGCGTGGGGATGGCCCGCGCCGGCGCTGGCGCCGGAACGGGCCGTTCGCGAAACTCTTTAGGTCTAGACCAAGTCCCACAGTATTGACGGGAGTTGTCCCTGTCCAGACCAATGGAAGAACGGGTGGTCCGGTCCACCCCGGATCCACCCGTTCGTCTGGTGCGGCGGCCTCCGGCCCTGCCGCGGGGCCCTGTCGCTGGGCCCCTGTCGTCCTGGTACCGCCGCCCGCCGCCCGCCGCCGCTACTCCGCGCGGCCCGTGTAGAAGGCGACGGTCAGGTCCTTCACCAGCGCCTTGCGCTCGTAGTCGTCGAGCTCGACGAGCCCGCGCGAGGTGAGGCGGTGGACGGTGTCGTCGACCGCGTCGACCACCGAGGTCAGGACGGCGTCGCGGTGCTTCGCATCGATCGCCGCGACCCGGCGGCGCCGCATGGCGTCCGCGACCTCGGGGGCGTACTCGATCCGGGTCGGCTGCGCCGAGAACACCTCGACCCCGACCGCCTCGGTCTCGGCCGCGAGCATCCGGGTCAGCGCGTCGCCGACGGCTTCGGCGTCGCGCAGGGTCGGGGCGTCCTCGTGGAAGGCGTCGGCCGGGAGCTGGGACAGGACGCGGGCCATGGCCGATTCGACCTGCTCGGCGAGGTAGTCGACGTGGTCGGCGACGGCCAGCGTCGCGCGGGCGGTGTCCTTGACCTGCCAGACGACCTGGACGACGACCTGGAGGGCGAGGCCCCCGGAGTCGACGGCGGGCATCGGGTCGCTGCGCCAGTGGCGCAGCCGCACGTCGACCCGGCGGCGCAGCAGCAGGGGGCTGATCCACGTCAGGCCGGAGCGGCGGACGGTGCCGCGGTAGCGGCCGAAGAGGGTGAGCACCCAGGCGTGCCCGGCGCGGCCCCGGCCCAGTCCGCCGAGGGCGAGGAGTGCGACGACGCCGAGGAAGGCGAGCGGGGGCCAGAAGCGGGCTTGCAGACCGCGGTAGGGGCGGGGCTCCGCGCCGAACGCCACGGCGAGGGCGTCGGGAACGGCCCCGGCCCGCCACAGCACGACCGTGCAGCCGGCCAGGGCGAGCCCGCCGACGGCCACGCCGATCCAGCCGGGGAGCACCGGTCCGTGGTGCTCCCGGAGGCGGTCGTCCCCGCGGGGTACGCGGCGTCCGGGGACGGTCCGGACGGCCGCACCGGCGGGCGCGCCCACCGGGACCGGAGCCTTGGCCTGCGGTCCGCGCCGCGTTTGCGGGGCCTGCCCTGCTTGCTGGGCTTGCTGGACTTGCTGGACTTGCTGGGCTTGCGGCTGGGCCGCGCCCCGGAAGGGCAGGTGCACCGGCACCTCGCTCACGGCGACCCCGCGCAGTGCCCCGACCCGGGGCAGGTCCTGCGTGTCGTCCTCCTCCATCCGCGCCACGGCCCGCGCGACGACCTCCGCGACGCCGGGACCGTGGCCGGGTCCGGGTCCGGGTCCGGGTCCGGGCACGGACCAGGACAGGTCCCGCACGCCGCCGCCGTCCTCGCGCCCGGCCGCGGCCTCCGCTCCGCCGGCCAGGTCCGCGTCGGCCTCCGCGACGGGAGCACTCGGCTCCCGGCCCCCTGGAGCGGGCTGCTCGTGCTGCTCGGCCGGACCGGCGCAGGGGTGGCCGGCCGAGGGGCCGTCCGAGTCGGCTCCGCCGTCGAAGACGGAACCGGCGCTCGCCGCGGTACCGGCCTGGCCGAAGGGCCGACCGGATCCGCCGGGGGCGGTGACCACCCGGGACACCGTGGCCGCGGCCGCGGCCACGGCGCCGGCCGGCTCCCCGGCCGTCCGGGCGGACTGCTCGACGGTGTCGGCGCGCGGGCCGGGCCGCGCGGCCCGGGGCCCGGCTCCGCCGTCGAAGGCGGGCCCGCCGCACGGCTCCGTACCGCCAGGCTCCGCCCCACCCGGCCGATCGGCTCCGCCGCGCGGGGCGGCGGGCCGGTCTTCGGCCCGGGCCGGTACGCCGCCGTCGGCGGCCTGCTCCCGGACCGCTCCGGCGGGTCCGGGCACGGACCGGGACTGGTCGCGCAGGTCGTCCCGGTCGGCAAGGGCAGGGGCGGGCACGGACCACGCCGGAGCCGGCGCGACGGGCGAACCGCCGTGCACCTCCTGCTGGTCGCTACCGGACTCCGCCCGGCCGAACGGCCCGGCCGGAGCCACGGCGGAGCGGGTCTCGGCCCGAACGGCCGCGTCGTCGAAGCCGGGCTCCGTACCGGCGGTGCGGCAGTCGGTCCGAGCGGCCGCGCCCGGGAACCCGGAGCCGGTCTGGGGCGCCGTACCGGCCGGGCCGTGGTCGGGCCGCGCCGGCGCGTCCCGGAAGGCGGGGCCGGTGAAGGTGAAGGGGTCGCCCTTTGGGGCGTCGGACGGGGCGGGTGCGGTGGGCGCGGGCTCGGCCATGGCGCCGACCGGCACCGGCAGGTCGTGCGCCAGGTCGCGCGCCGCGTACGGTCCGGCCTGCCGGTCGGACCCGGACGCGCCGGGGGGCGGCACCCGGTCCGCCCCGGCGGTGTGGAAGACGGGCTCGGGCTCCGCGGCCGGGGGCCACGGGTTGTCCTGCGGGTGGGGGCGCGCGGTTTCGGTGTCCGCGTTCCGCAGGCGCGGGGCGGCCGCGCCCGCGTAGACCGCCTCCTCATCCTGCGGGTGCGGGATGTCCACCCGCGCCGCCGGTACGTCGCTTCGCGCGGCCTCCGCGGCCCGGGCGGGCCGGTGGTGCGCCGCGCCGGACGCGAGCAGGTCGCCGCGCGCGGACTCCGCCGCGAACGGGCCGTGCGCGGCGCGGTCCTCGGACCAGGCCTGCGCCGGGCGGCCCGCGGCCGCCTCCCACGGGGCCCGCCCGTGCGCGGTGGCCGCCGCGAGCGGCTGCTCCCGGTCCGGTTCCGCGGCCGGCGTCGGGCTCACCGGCTGCGGCGCGGCGAAGACGGGCGCGGCGAAGGCCGGCTCGGCCGGGACCGGCGCCGCGGCGAGCGGCGCGACCGGGGTCGGCGCCACCGTCCAGCCGGTCGGTGCGGCCCACTCGGTCGCCGTCCGCTCGGACGGCACCGGAACCGGAACCGGAACCGCGACCGGGACCGGGACCGGAGTAGGGGTCGGCGTCGGCGTGGGCGTCGGCGTCGGCGCCGGGCGCGGGGGGACCTGGAAGGTGCCCGTGGTCGAGGTCGTGCGCGTGGGGTACATCGTTGCCTCCGTCATGCGAACAGCCGGCGCCAGGTTTCCGGGCCCGGATAGCCGTCGGCCTCGGCGCCGCGCCAGCCCTGGGCGCGCTGGAAGGCCTCGACGCTGCGGCGGTCGGCCTCGCCCCAGCGGGGGCCCGGCCCGGACGTGAAGTTCTTGCCGAAGCCCTTCTTCACCAACTGGCGGCCAAGGGCGGTGATGGACGGGTGGGACACGCCCGGACGGAACGTCGCGGCTCCCGGGTAGGCGGGTTTGCCCGCCGGGCCCGCTGCGCCGCCCGGTTTCGGCGGGGCCGGGGCCGGCGGAGCGGGTGCCGGCGGGGTGGGTGCGGCGCCCTGTGTCGGCGGGATGTCCTTGCCCTGGTGCTGGGCGAGCAGCCGCCAGGTGTGCGCGCCCGGCATGCCGTCGGCGTCCGCTCCCGTCCAGCCCTGGGCGCGCTGGAAGGCCTGGGTCGCCAGCCGGTCGGAGTCGCTCCACCGGGTGGTGACGCCCTGCGGGTAGAAGCGGGAGCCGCCGCGGTCGGAGAGCATCCGGCCGAGCTGGGCGACGTACGCGTTGTTGGATCCCGGGCCGAACTTCGACGCACCGGGGAAGGTGGCCGAGACGGCCGGGGTGCCGCCCGGCGCGGGCGGCTCGCCGACCGCCGGGTCGGGAACGACCGAGCCGGCCAGCCCGTTGAACCGGTACGGGAGGTACTTCGCCGCGTTGTTCCAGTAGCCGTAGGGCGTGGCCTGGCGCCGTGTCGTGGGCCGGGTCTGCTCGTAGACGACGTAGTGGGTGCGGGTCTCGTCCACCCACCCCCCGAAGAGCACGACGTGCGAGCCCTTGTTGGGGTCGGCCGGGTTGTGGAAGAGGAGCATGTCCCCCGGCAGCAGCTCCTCCTTCGTGATCTTCGTCGCGAACTTGTCGAGGCTGCCGGTCCACTCGTTGGTGCCGAGGTTCCACACCATCGAGACGTAGCCGGAGCAGTCCTGCCGGTATCCGTCCGTCCAGTACTCGGACATGCTGTACGGAACCTGCGCGTCCAGCCACAGCTTCGCCCGGTTGATGATCGTCGCGCGGTCGGTGCGCTTCACCGCCGAGGGCGCTCCCGGCAGCCCGGGGGGTTTCGCGGGCACGCCCTTCGGCCCGTGCAGGGGGCCGCGGCCGCCCTGCGGCGAGTTCGGATCGTCCTGCGGCGCCACCGAGCCGGGGCCCGGCACGGTCACCGCGACCGCCGCTCCCCCGCCGCCGCCGAGGACCACGCCCGCGGCGGTGGCCAGGACCAGCGCCCGGCGGGCCCCGTGCGCGGCGGGGTGCCCGCCGTCACGCAGCGGTATGGCCCGGGCACGGGCGAGCGTGCGGCGGCGCTGGGCACAGCCTTGGCACGGGCAGTCGCCGGCGGGCTCGTACTCCTCGAAGGCGGGCATCGGCATCCGGGTCGGCGCCGTCGGCACGGGCACGGGCGCCGGCGTCTCTGTCACCGTCACCGTCGCCGTCGGCGTCGGCGTCGGCGTCGGCGTCGGCGTCATCTCGTGCGCATGCGTCGGAGGCTGCATCGTCATGCGGTTCCGTCCACTCCCCTGCTCGTCCACTGGGCAGCCGGGACCGCATCTGGCGGGGCATCAGATCCGGCCTGGCCCAGACATATCGTGCACGACAAAACCCCCAAACATGGGTTAATCGGACAGAACGCGCGCAGCTTGTCACGAGCACCGGCGCGCGTGGGGTAGAGTTTTCCCTGTCACCAAGCGCCGCTAGCTCAGTTGGTTAGAGCAGCTGACTCTTAATCAGCGGGTCCGGGGTTCGAGTCCCTGGCGGCGCACAGACGAGAGAAGCCCCCCACAGTGAAAACTGTGGGGGGCTTCTTCGTTTCCGGCGGCGGCCGGCCTACACCGCCGTGCCCGAGCGGGCTCCGACGCCGGTCAGGTACGCCGACACCACCACGTTCGCCGTGTACTGCTTGGCGGCCTTGTCGTAGCTGCCGCCGCAGGTCACGAGCCTCAGCTCGGCCCGGCCCCGGACCTTGGGGCCGTAGGCCTTCGCCGGGTCGAAGCCCGCGCGCTCGTGGACCCGTACGTCCTCGATCGTGAACTCGGCGATCGAGCCGTCCGCCCGCACCACGCGCACCTTGTCGCCCGGCTTCGCCGAGCTCAGGCCGTAGAACACCGCCGGCTTCGACCGCGTGTCCACGTGTCCGACCAGCAGCGCGGTCCCGGCCGTGCCCGGCTGAGCGCCGCCGCGCCACCAGCCCACGGTGCCGGGATTGTCGTAGGGGGGCGGCTCGATCGCCCCCTGCGCGTCCAGGTCCCGGGTGATCACCGGCGCCTGCACGCCCATGGACGGTACGTCGACCCGCGCGGGCGCGGCCGGCCCCAGCGGGGTGTGCGCCGCGGGCAGGCCCGGGGCCGCCGGTCCGCCGGCCTGCCCGGGCAGGGGTATCGACACCCCGGTGATCTCACGGCCCCACAGCCACAGGCCGAGGACCAGCACCGACCAGGCGGCGAAGGTCAGCAGCCGGGAGCCGCCGGCGGCCTTCGGCTCGCCGCTCATCCGCTCACCCGCCGCTGCGGCGGCGGCGCAGGGTCAGCGCCCGGCCGGCGACCGCCAGGGTGGCCGCGGCGGCGAGCACCGCGCCGATCACCGTGTGCGGCAGGCCGGGGCCGTCGTCCCCTTGGCCCTTCTTGGCCGCCGCGGCCAGCTGCGCGGAGTCGGCGGCCTTCGCCTGGTCGGCGGCCTTCGCCACGTCGGCCGCCTTCGACTTCGCGGCGATCTCCTCGGACATGCCGCCGCCGCCCGCGTGGACCGGCCAGATCGGCGTGTGGTGCGGGTTGGGGTGGTGCTCGCGGCGCCGCTCGATCTCGATCGAGCCCCACTCGCGGTCGTCGCGGCCGCCGCACTTGACCCGGATGGTGTGCCGGCCCGGCTCGGCCCAGGAGCGGATCATCGCGTCGCCCCACAGGGTGCGGCGGTCGTCGCGCCCGGTGGACAGCCGGACCTCGGAGACGAAGACGGAGGACTGGGCGATGGCCCAGTCGTCGTCACAGCCGCGGACGCGCAGTTTGACCTGCGCCCCCGGCTCGGCCGGATTGGGGTCGACGGACACGCTGCCGCGGTTGTTCCAGTCCTCCGCGAAGGCGATGGGCGCGGTCACGGCGGACAGGGCCGTCAGGGCGACGGCCACCCCGGTGACACGGAGAGCGATCAGATCGGTGCGCATGGTGAACCTCCTCAACAAGGAGATTCACGCGCGGCGCGCCGCTCCGCATCCGGAGCGGCGCTCTCTTGGCCCGTACGTGTCAGCCGTACGACCTAATCGCCGAGCTGATCGGGGCACCCGCCGGGGTCCGCCGGCGTACCCCGGACGGACGCCGGACGGACCTCAGACGAGGTCGACGAGGTCCGCGATGGAGTCGAACGTCTGGGTCGGGCGGTACGGGAACTTCTCGGTGTCCGCCGTCGAGGTCAGGCCGGTCAGCACGAGGAAGGTCTGCATGCCCGCCTCGAGCCCCGCCAGGATGTCGGTGTCCATCCGGTCGCCGATCATCGCGCTGGTCTCGGAGTGCGCGCCGATGGCGTTCAGGCCGGTCCGCATCATCAGCGGGTTGGGCTTGCCGGCGAAGTACGGCTTCTTGCCCGTCGCCTTGGTGATCAGCGCGGCGACCGCGCCCGTGGCGGGCAGCGGGCCCTCGGTGGAGGGGCCGGTCTCGTCCGGGTTGGTGCAGATGAAGCGGGCGCCGCCGTTGATCAGGCGTACCGCCTTGGTCATGGCCTCGAAGCTGTACGTACGGGTCTCGCCCAGGACCACGTAGTCGGGCTCGTGGTCGGTCAGGATGTAGCCGATGTCGTGCAGCGCGGTGGTCAGGCCGGCCTCGCCGATGACGTACGCGGTGCCGCCGGGGCGCTGGTCGTCGAGGAACTTCGCGGTGGCCAGCGCCGAGGTCCAGATGTTCTCGACGGGGACGTCCAGGCCCATGCGGCTGAGGCGGGCCTGGAGGTCGCGCGGGGTGTAGATGGAGTTGTTGGTCAGGACCAGGAAGGGCTTGCCGGACTCGCGCAGCCGGTTGATGAAGGCGGAGGCGCCGGGGATCGGGGTGCCCTCGTGGATGAGGACCCCGTCCATGTCGGTGAGCCAGGATTCGATCGGCTTGCGCTCTGCCACTGGACTGTTCTCCGCTCTCGGTGGCGTCTGACCTCGGTGACCTCTGGTCTCTACCACCCTATCCGGGCCGGACCGCGGACGCGTTCGGCGTCCACGGCCCGGACCGGAGGGCGAAACAGCTGGTCGGGCCGGTCGTGTCAGGCCAGGCGGACGTTGTCGACGGTCCAGTACCAGTTGTTGCTGCCGCTGTAGCGGAAGCGGACCTGGACGTCGGTGGCGCCGGCCGGGACCTGGAGCGCGATCGACTCGGAGCGGGCGACCGCGTCGGCGGTGTAGCTCTTGACGACCGTCGGCGTACCGCCGTTGTAGGAGACCAGGACCTGGGCGGTCTGGCCGGACTCCTGGCGGTAGTGGGTCTGGAAGGTCAGGTTCCGCGTCGACCCGGCGGTGACCGGCCACTTGGGGGTGATGAGGGTGGAGTCGTAGGAGCCGGTGTGGCTCTTGTCGTCCCACTCGTCGGAGTCGGCGACGGCGAAGACGTCGCGGGAGCGGACGTTCAGCTCGCGCCACTGGTCGCGCTGCGACTGGCTCCAGAACTCGTCGGTGGCGAAGGCCCATCCGGCCCACTCGGTGACACCGCCCGTGCCCATCTTGGAGTTGTCGACGGACCAGCCGGCCGGCGGGGTGTGCGTGAAGCCCTTGGTGGCGGCCGGGATGCCCGCCTCGTCCACGCGCGCCTGGAGGATCGGGCGCAGGGTGTCGAAGGGGTCGTCGTCGGGGGCGTTCAGCGGGACGCCGTCGATGCCGGGGGCGCTGACGCCGACCTGGGCGAGCGCGGTCGCGGCCACGTCGACGAGCTTGACGTCCTCGCGCACCGAGCCGGCCGGGATGCCGGCGCCCTTGGCGATGACGAAGGTGCCGCGCTCGGCGATGGTGGAGCCGCCGTGGCCGCCGGAGTTGGTGTGGCCGTGGTCGGTGGTGACCAGGATCTTCCAGTTCTCCTGGGCGTAGGTCGGGCGGTTCTGGACGGCGCCCAGGAGCTGGCCGACGAGGACGTCGACGCGGGCGACGGTGTCCAGGTACTGCTGGCTGGCGGCGCCGTAGGAGTGGCCGGCCGCGTCGATCTCGCCGAGGTAGACGAAGGCGGCGTCCGGGTTCTGGTCGCGCAGTTCGGTGGCGGCCGCGGCGGCGATCTTCGGGTCCTCGCTGCCGTAACCGTCGCGGTCGCCCTTGAGGGAGAGGCGCTTGTCGACCTTGGCCGAGAAGATCGGGCCGTTCTGGTCGGTGGAGGTGATGGGCTCCCAGTCGGCGGCCGCGTACGTGTTGAGCGCCGGCTTGGCGTTCTCGATGCGGGTCAGGAAGTCCGGGTGGGCCGTGTAGTTCTTGCCGGTGAAGGAGTTGTCCTTCACGCCGTGCTTGTCGGGCCAGACGCCGGTGGCGATGGAGGACCAGCCGGGTCCCGAGGAGGTGGCTCCCATCGGGTTCGCGTACAGGGTGCTGCGGGCGGTCAGGCCCTGGGCCATCAGGCCGTTCAGGTGCGGGGCGTTGGCGGCCTTGACGCGGTCGAGGACCGCGCCGTCCAGGCCGATGACGAGCACCTTGTCGGTGGTGGCGGCGGCCTCGTCGGCGGTCGCGGCGTGGGCGCCGAGCGCGGTGGCGAGCAGGGCCGTGGCGGTGGCGGCCACGGCGAGGGTCCGTCCGGACAGGACAGTGGGCACGTACTCCTCCGGGAGTAATCGTGGGGAAGGCGCAGGGGACGTACGGGTGCGCTGGCGTGCGGCTGTACTGGCGTGCGGGCGCACGAGCGTAGGGCGGGTCCGGACCGAAGGCGAGATACGGTCCAGACCCGTTATGTGAGCGTCACTATCCTGGCCGTGGGTGGCCGGGAGGCGTCCAGTCGGCTTCCGGTCAGCTTCCGGTCGCCGACTTCCACGCGTCGACGTAGCCGGTGAGGTTCTTGTCGATGTCGGCCCAGTCCGGCTCGAAGACCTCGACCCCGCTCATGAGCTTGGTGAGCTCGACGGCGTTGGCGTCGGTGGGCTTGACGTCGGTGCGCGCCGGGAAGCCGCCGCCGACCCCGCTGACCAGCTTCTGGGCGTCCTCGCTGAGGAGGTGATCGAGGAGCTTCTTGCCGTTCTCGGTGTGCGGGGCCTTGTCGAGGAGCCCGGCCGCGTACGGCAGGGAGAAGGTGGTGGGCTTGGCGCCCTCCTTGGCCGGGAACCAGATGCCCAGGTTCGGCATGGACTTGGACTGCGCGAAGTTCATCTGGACGTCGCCGTTGGCGACGAGCAGCTCGCCCTTGTCGGTCTTGGGCGCGAGCTTGCTGGTGGAGGAGGACGGGCCGACGTTGTTGGCCTGGAGCTTCTTCAGGTACTCCATCGCCGGCTCCTTGCCGCCGAAGTCGTGCATCGCCTTGATGAGGACGGCGGTGCCGTCGCCCGCGACGCCCGGGGTGGAGTACTGGAGCTTGCCCTTGTACTTGGCGTCCAGCAGCTCTTCCCAGGTCTTGGGGGCCTGGGCCAGCTCCTTCTTGTTGTAGACGAAGCCGAAGTAGTTGTTGACGACCGAGGTCCACTTGCCGTCGGCGGCCTTGTCCGCGCCGTTGACCTTGTCGGAGCCCGCCGGCTTGTACGCCTGGAGCAGGCCCTTGCCGTCGGCCTGCTGGATGAAGGGCGGCAGGGTGATCAGTACGTCGGCCTGCGTGTTGGTCTTCTCCCGGACGGCGCGCTGCACCATCTCGCCCGAGCCGCCCTCGACGTACTTGACCTCGATGCCGGTCTTCTTCGTGAAGTCGGCGAAGACCTTGTCGTACCAGCCGTCGCCCTTGTCGCTCTTGAGTCCGTCGGCGCTGTAGACGGTGACGACCTTCTCGCCACCGCCCTTGGCGCCGTCGGCCGAGCCGTCGGAGCCGGTGGAGGAGGAGCCGCCGCAGGCGGCGAGGGAGGCGGCGAGGGCGAGGCCGCCGGTGACGGCGGCGGTGGCGCGCAGGTACTTGTTGCTGGGCATGGAACTTCCTCACGGGGAAAGGGAGTCAGCGGGGAGTGCGGCAGGGGGTCAGCGGTACGCGGCCTTGGTGCGGACGCGCGAGACGGCCAGCAGGACCAGCAGGGTGGTGGCCATCAGGACCACGGCGACGGCGGAGCCGCTGAAGAGCGAACCGCGGTCGGTGGCGGTGAAGATGCGGACCGGCAGGGGCATCCAGTCCGGCGGGTAGAGCATCATCGTGGCGCTCAGCTCGCCCATGGACAGGGCGAAGCAGAGTCCCGCGGCCGCGGTGAGCGACGGCAGCAGGAGGGGGAGCTTGACCCGCCACAGCACGTACGCGGGTCGGGCGCCCAGGGAGGCCGCCGCCTGCTCGTACGCGGGATCGAGACGCACGATGGCAGCCGAAACCGACTGGTAGGCGAACGCCGTGACAAGAATCGTGTGCGCCAGGATCACGATCGAGCTGGTGCCGTTGAGGAGCAGCGGCGGCTTGCTGAAGGCGACGAGCACGGCGAGGCCGACGACCACGGACGGTACGGCGACGGGCAGCACGAAGAGCGCGTCCAGGGACCGCTTGCCGCGGCGGCCCAGTCCGGCGGCGGCGAGCGCCGCCCAGGTGCCGACGGCGAGCGCGAGGAGGCTGGCGGCGAACGCCGTGGCCAGCGAGGTGGTCAGCGCCTGGAGGGACTCGCCCCGGACGGCCGCCGTGTAGTTCTCCGTGGTCGGGCCGGAGGGGAAGGCGCCGGACCAGTGGGTCGAGAACGACGCGGCCACCACGACGAGCAGGGGCAGGGCGAAGAGGGGCAGGAAGAGGAGTCCGAAGAGGCTCCAGGCGGCCCAGCGGCCGGTCTTGCTATGCACCAGCACGCTTGCTCACCACCCGGTAGAGGCCGAAGAGGCCGACGGAGATCGCGATGTTGACGACGGCGACCACGCAGGCGGCCGAGTAGTCGGATTCGAGGATCGCCTTGCCGTAGATGAGCATCGGGAGCGTGGTGACGCCCTTGGCTCCGGTGAACAGGACGATCCCGAACTCGTTGAGGCACATGACGAGAACGAGGCTGCCGCCCGCGGCGAGGGCCGGCAGGGACTCGGGGAGGATCACCCGCCGCACGATGCGGGCGGGCTTCGCGCCGAGCGAGGAGGCCACCTCCAGTTGGGCGGTGTCCAGCTGGGAGAAGGCGGCGAGCAGCGGGCGCATGACGAAGGGCGTGAAGTAGGTGATCTCGGCGAGGAGCACGCCCCACGGGGTGGTCAGGAAGTGGAAGGGCCCGTCGGTGACGCCGAAGGCGTCGGTCCACAGGCCGTTGGCCATGCCGACCGTGCCGTAGACGAAGAGGAGGGCGAGGGTGATGAGGAAGGAGGGGAAGGAGAGGAAGACGTCGATGAACTTGGCCACGGCACGCGCCCCGGGGAACGGGACGAAGGCGATGACCAGCGCGAGCGCGAAGCCGAGGACCAGGCAGCCGACGGTGGCGCCGACGGCCAGCCAGACCGTGGTGCCGAGGGCTTCGCGGAAGGAGTGCGAGGCGAAGACGGAGGCGTAGGAGTCGAAGGCCCCGGCGCCGTTCTCGGGGGTGAGGGACTGCTGGACGACGAGCGCGAGCGGGTAGAGGAAGACCGCCGCGAGCACGGCCACGGGAGGGACCGCCCACAGCCAGCCGGGAACGCTACGGGGCGCACGTGCGGCCTTCGCCGCGAAGCCGCCTGGGGCTTCGGCCGGGCCTCGGGGCGCGCCTTGGGCAGGGCTTCGTACCGGCTGTTGGGGTAGGACCGGAACGCCGGGGGGGGGCGGGACCCCGAGGACGGGGCGGCCGGGGCGGCCCCCCTCGAGCGGGCGCGGGAGGGGGGGCCCGTCGTTCGCGACCCAGCTGAAACCCCCCAGGCTGACGGGCCGGTCCGCGGGGATCCGCCTGTAGCAGGCCGGCAAGGGCCCCGCCCTGGCGACGGGCCTGGACCGCAACCTGACGGCGCGGGGATAGGGGGCCGGGAAGGGCTGCCGGGAAGCGAACTCGGGAAGACGGGAGGGCTGCCGGGGGAGACTGCGGGAAGGGCCGCGGCAAGGGCTCGGCCGGCGGACGACAGGGTGCCGCGGCGGGCGCCGGTTCCGTCTTGAGCGGCGGGGCGGGCTCGGAGGGCACCACGGCCGGCGAACGCTGGGCGGGTCCGGCCGGGCAGCACGAGCAGCCCGCTCCAGGGGGCCGGGGGCCGAATGGTCCCGTCGCGGGGGCCGACGCGGACCTGGCCGACGGGGCGGGGGCCGCCGACGGGGTGCCCGGGGAGGGCGCCGTCTGCTGCTTGCCCGCCGGGGTGCTCGGCCGACTGGAGGGGCCGGAGCCGCGGGTCTGTTCCGGAGGCTTCGGAAGGAGACCCTGGAGCGGCGCCACGTCTTCGTCTATGGCCTGGAAGACCGACTCCACCTCGCCGCCCACGTCCGTGAGCTGCGCCGGGAGGTTTCCCCGGAGCTTGGCCCACGCGTCGCGGTGCGAGCGGGAGAACGAGGACAGCGCCTGGATCGGGCCGAGCGAGCCGTCCCGTTCGTAGGCGGCCTGGAGGAGCCGGTGGCCCTCCGAGGCGTCGTGCTTCATGCCCGCGAGCGCCCGGCGGATCTCACCGAGGGACTCGTGGTCCAGCGCGCCGGCACGGCCGCGCTCCATCAGCCGGCGGGCCTCCGCCAGACGGTTCGAGGCCTGGTCGAGATAGAGCTCGCCCCGGTCCGAGTCGTCATCGGCCATCCCGAGCCGGATGTCCTCCATCCCCCGCTTCACGGGGTACAGGTGGTCACCCGGCAGGGCGTCCGTACTCGCAGCGGCCACTCCGCTGAAGGCCCCGGCGGCCACACCCACGGTGAGGCCACCCGCCGCGATGCCCTTGGACCAGCGGGAGCGGGGCCGCAATTTCCGGAGCGATGTCGCCCGGTGGGCGCCGCGGCCGGTCCGCTGTTCGGGCACTTGAGGGTCCGGGGCGGCACTGCCCCCGGCCCTTTCCTCCATCACCATGGCCTCCATGGCGGCGACGAGCTGTGCTCGTTGCACCACTTTGACCTCTGGATCCAGCACCGGGCGCGGCATTCTTTCGCCGAGCACGCTCGCCAGGGCCAACAACCGGTCGTGGTCGGCAGGTTCGGCAGGTGCCTCGGACTGCTCGGCCGCCGGGTCCGGTTCCGAAAGATCGGACAGGGTCCGATCCTCCAGGGCCTGGGCGAAGGCGTTCGCCCGCCGGTGCGGAGTCACGTTCGCGATCACTGGCGGCACCTCCTCTCGTCATGACGATCGACTCCCCAAGGTGTCCGGAAGGTTGCCTTCCTTGAGCACATCCACACTTTCGAGTGAGCGGCTTCGGGCAGGGCTTGTCCACAGGGAGCCTGCATCCCGCACAACGAGCGGCGCGGCACTTGGGTTACGGACGAAGGATGATCGGACCACAGGGTCGTCAGTGTCATCAGGGAGGGTTACCGAATGTGAGTAAGGGAGTCAGCGGGCGTCGTCCGGGAGCAGGCGGGCCAAGGTGCGGACCGCCCGGTACTGGAGCGTCTTGATGGCGCCCTCGTTCTTCCCCATCACCCGGGCCGTCTCGGCGACCGAGAGGCCCTGCAGGAAGCGCAGGGTCACGCACTCCTGCTGCTGCGGATTGAGTTTCCGTACGGCTTCCAGCAGGGCCGCGTTGGAGAGGGACTCCAGGACGGAGTCCTCGGGGGACCTTTCCACCTCGTTGGCGTCGAGCATTTCGCCCGTGGTGACTTCCAGGCGGAAACGGCTCGACTTGAAGTGGTCGGCGACCAGGTTGCGGGCGATCGTCACGAGCCAGGCGCCGAAGTCGCGGCCCTGCCAGGTGAAGGTGGAGATGCGGCGCAGCGCGCGCAGGAAGGTCTCGCTGGTGAGATCCTCCGCGGTCGCCTTGCCGCCGACGCGGTAGTAGATGTAGCGGTAGACGGTGTCGCTGTACTGGTCGTACAGGCGGCCGAAGGCATCGGCTTCGCCGGCCTGGGCGCGTTCGACCAGGTCCATCATGCGGGCCTGGTCGCTGTCCGCCGTGGGGCGGCGGGCGGCGGGCGCGGTGGTACCGGTGGCGGAGCCCCCGGCGGCGGCGCCGGAGCGTCCCCGTCTGCCCACCGTCGCTCCGCCGTCGGTCAGGGCATAGCAAGGACCGGCCGGGCCGAGTCCGGCGGGGACCGCGGTGGCGAATGCGGGGACGGCGTACGCGGTGGGGACGAAGCCGCGCAGGTGGTCGAGGACCGTCGCGCGCAGCGTAGCCAGGCCCGAGGCGTCAACCCCGACAGGTGGGTACACGGGACTCCCAGAGGCAGAGCTTCCATCACGTGCAGTGCGGGACCGTTCACCCTTCGTGGCGACAGATGAGCGGTGGCATGCGTTTGAGGAGAATAACGCTTCGTACAGGCCGCGCTACACCTAGTTGCTCAAATCATCGGTTACGACACTTCTGTTGCGTGTCGAGGGCATATTCAGTCGCAGATGGTGATCGATTCTTGATCGGTTGGGTACGCGGAATGGCGGCTTCCACGGTGGCTCGCGACCGAGTCGGGCAGGGCGGAGTGCCGCGCCGGGGGCGCGGGTAGAGGTGAGCGAATGCCCCGGCCCCGGGGGTGCGGCGGCGCAGGGCGGGCCGCCGCGGGCCGGGAGGCCGTGCGGGGGCGGGGATGCGGCCGGGACGGGGCCCGCGGACGCTACTTGCGGCGGCGGTGCAGGGCGATCGCGGCGGCCGCGCCGCCCGCGATCGCGCCGACTCCGGCGGCTGCCGGGACGCCGACCTTCACGGCCTTGCGACCGGTCCGATAGTCGCGCAGGCGCCAGTCGTGGGCGCGGGCATGCTTGCGCAGTTTTGTGTCGGGATTGATCGCGTACGGATGTCCGACCAGCGACAGCATCGGGATGTCGTTGTGCGAATCGCTGTACGCGGCGCAGCGCGCGAGGTCGAGGCCCTCGGCGGAGGCCAGGGCGCGCACCGCCTCCGCCTTGGCGGGGCCGTGCAGCGGCTCGCCGACGAGCCGGCCGGTGTACACGCCGTCCACGGACTCGGCGACGGTGCCCAGGGCCCCGGTGAGGCCGAGCCGGCGGGCGATGATCGTGGCCGTCTCCACGGGGGCGGCCGTCACCAGCCACACCTTCTGGCCGGCGTCGAGGTGGGCCTGGGCCAGGGCGCGGGTGCCCGGCCAGATCCGCTCCGCCATGTACTCGTCGTAGATCTCCTCGCCGATGGACATCAGCTCGGAGACCTTGTGTCCCTTGACGATGGACAGCGCGCTGTCGCGGGCGTCCTGCATGTGCTCGGGGTCCTCGACCCCGGCGAGCCGGAACCAGGCCTGCTGCCAGGCGAAGCGGGCGAGCTCGCGGCGCTGGAAGAACTCCCGCTTGTAGAGGCCGCGGCCGAAGTGGAAGATCGCGGCGCCCTGCATGACGGTGTTGTCGAGGTCGAAGAAGGCGGCGGCGAGGTCGTCGCCGGCGACGGGGAACTCCGGCTCGGCGGGCTCGGCGGGCGCGGTAGGCGCGGTGGCCTCGGCCGCCGCGGCATCCCGGGCTTCGAGCGCCTCGGCCTCTTCCGCTTCGGCCGCCTCCAGCGCCTCGGCGGAGTCCACGGTGTCGAGCGGTTCATCGGCCAGCGCGGTCTTGCGGGCGGCTTCGGCCGAGGCCTCGCCTGCCAGCACGCTCCGCGCGGTGGCGGAGCGCCTACGGGGGGTGAGCCATCCCAGAGCGGCCATGACGCGAGCATAGCCATTGTGTTCGGGACTTCCCGAACCGGTGGGAATCGGGTGTGTGAACTCTTCGGCGGCTCCGGTCCCTTCGGTGCGACCCGGACACAAGCGGGGCGCGGGAGAATGGGGGCATGAGTCCTTTGCTGCGCCGAGCCGGAAAGAAGCGTCCCGAGGAGCGGATGGTCACGCTCATCGGGAAGCCGGGGTGCCATCTGTGCGATGACGCCCAGGAAGTGGTCGAGAAGGTCTGCGCCGAGACGGGCGCACAGTGGGAGAAGAAGGACATCTCGCAGGACGAGGAGCTCTACCGCCTGCACTGGGAGCAGATTCCCGTGGTGCTGGTGGACGGCGAACAGCACACCTTCTGGAGGGTGAACCCTGACCGGCTCCGACGGGCATTGCAGGCTTGACCCCTCGGACGGTTACCATCATGGGCGATTTATGGGGTCTCGGGGGCGTATTGGTGAGGAGAGTGTGGAGTTTTGCCCCCTTTGGGATTTGAACGGGTTCGGCGTGTCACCCGTTCCCACTCTGTCCGCCCAAGGCGCGTGACCCCGGTCACTTTGCTCGGACAAAGCGGACACAATCTTTGTGCACGCGTTCACAAAGACATAGCCTGCATTCGACGGGGTGGTCCTGGGACAAGAGGCCACCTGCAGCCCCGCTCATCCCGCAGGAGCATCGTGGCAACTGGCCGAACTCACCGACCGGCGACCCGCAGCCGAGGTATTCCCGAGGCCACTGTCGCCCGGCTTCCGCTGTACTTGCGTGCCCTCACCGCGCTCTCCGAGCGATCGGTGCCCACGGTGTCCTCCGAGGAGCTCGCCGCAGCCGCCGGAGTCAACTCCGCGAAGCTGCGCAAGGACTTCTCCTACCTCGGCTCCTACGGGACGCGCGGGGTCGGATACGACGTGGAATACCTCGTCTACCAGATCTCCCGCGAGCTCGGACTGACCCAGGACTGGCCGGTCGTCATCGTCGGCATCGGCAACCTGGGCGCGGCCCTCGCCAACTACGGAGGCTTCGCGTCCCGCGGCTTCCGCGTGGCGGCGCTCATCGACGCCGACCCGGCCATGGCCGGGAAGCCCGTCGCGGGCATGCCCGTACAGCACACCGATGACCTGGAGAAGATCATCGAGGAGAACGGCGTCTCGATCGGGGTCATCGCGACCCCGGCCGGTGCGGCGCAGCAGGTGAGCGAGCGGCTGATCGCCGCCGGCGTCACCTCCATCCTGAACTTCGCGCCCACGGTGCTGTCCGTGCCCGACGGCGTGGACGTGCGCAAGGTCGACCTGTCGATCGAGCTGCAGATCCTGGCGTTCCACGAGCAGCGCAAGGCCGGCGAGGAAGCCGCCGCAGCCGCTGCCGCCGGCGGCAGCGCCGCGGGCACCGGCACCGGCGCGGCCCCCGCCGCCGCCGTGGTCCCGCCCGCCGGGCGGGCCGCGGCCGTCGCGCGCAAGGGCAACCCCGAGGGCGACCACCCGGCGGTGATGCCGGCATGAGTCTGCTCGTCGTAGGGCTGAGCCACCGCAGCGCGCCCGTGAGCGTGCTCGAACGCGCCTCGCTGCCCGCCGATGCCAAGGTCAAGCTGCTGCACGACACGCTGGCCGCGGAGCCGGCGGCGGAGGCGGCGGTCCTCGCCACCTGCAACCGCATCGAGCTGTACGCGGACGTGGACAAGTTCCACGCGGGCGTCGCCGAGCTGTCCACCTTGCTGGCGCAGCACAGCGGCGTCGCGCTCGAGGAGCTCACCCCGTACCTCTACGTGCACTACGAGGACCGGGCCGTGCACCACCTCTTCTCGGTGGCGTGCGGACTGGACTCCATGGTCGTGGGCGAGGGACAGATCCTCGGCCAGATCAAGGACGCGCTCGCGCTGGGGCAGGAGCTCCACACCGCGGGCCGGCTGATCAACGACCTCTTCCAGCAGGCGCTGCGCGTCGGCAAGCGGGCGCACTCCGAGACCGGGATCGACCGGGCGGGGCAGTCGCTGGTGACCTTCGGGCTGGAGCAGCTCGCCGTGCACACGCCGGTCGAGCAGTGGGCCGACGGGAAGCGGGCGCTCGTCATCGGGGCCGGATCGATGTCCTCGCTGGCCGCGGCCACGCTGGCGCGGGTCGGCTTCACCGAGATCGTCGTCGCGAACCGGACCGCCGAGCGGGCGGAGCGTTTGGCCGAGATTCTGGTTGCCTCGGGCACCGGGGTGGCGGCTTCTGCCGTTCCGATGGCCTCGGTCGCGGACGAACTGACACGAGTCGACGTCGTGGTGTCGTGTACCGGCGCCACCGGGCTGGTGCTGACCGGGGACGAGGTGGCCGAGGCCGTTGCCCTGGCCGGGCCGGAGGAGGCGGGACCTGCGGGGGCCGTCCCCCACCCGCCCTTCGACCGTTCCCCGGGCTCCGCCCGGACCCCGCGGGGCTCCGCCCCGGACCCCGCGCCTCACACGCCGGCGGGGCTGGATGTGTCCGCCGTCGCGCGGCTCGCCGTGCTCTCGGCCGGCGGTCGGCGGATCGCCGATGGCGGGGCCGTGCGGAGCAAGGTGGTCGTCGAGGAGCGCGACGGATGCCCCGTCGGGCTCGACGCGCCGGCCGCCGATCCGGGACGCACCGCCGACGGGCGGGCCGCGCTCACCGGCGTCGACGCCAGCTCGCTCGAACTGCACGGAACCTGGGCCGATCAGGGCGAGGCGACCGCACAGCGGCAGCCCCGCAAGGGAGCCCGCGGCCAGGTGGACGCGCAGCCCGTACGGCTCGCCCTGCTGGACCTCGCCATGCCGCGCGACATCGACGCCGCCGTCCACCGGATCCCCGGCGTACGGCTCGTCGACATCGAGTCGCTGGCGGAGGCCTCGGCCGACGCGCCGATGGCCGCGGACGTCGACGCCGTACGCGGGATAGTGGCCGAGGAAGTGGCCGCCTTCGGCGCCGCACAGCGGGCCGCGCACATCACGCCCACCGTGGTCGCCCTGCGCGCCATGGCCGCCGAAGTCGTCGCCATGGAAGTGGCACGGTTCGACGGACGGGTACCCGACCTCGACGAGCGGCAGCGGGCCGAAGTGACCCAGACCGTGCGGCGCGTCGTCGACAAGCTCCTCCACGCGCCGACCGTGCGCGTCAAGCAGCTCGCGAGCGAGCCCGGCGGCGCCGGGTACGCCGAGGCGCTGCGCGAACTCTTCGATCTCGACCCGCAGACGGTGGCCTCCGTCAGCCGGGCGGACGCGGCAGACCAGAACGACGACTCAGGACGGGCATCATGAATCCACGTCTCGACCAGCCCCTCCGGCTCGGCACGCGACGCAGCAAGCTGGCCATGTCCCAGTCCGGACATGTGGCCGAGGCGGTACGGGCGATCACCGGCCGACCCGTCGAGCTCGTGGAGATCACGACCTACGGTGACGTGTCCCGTGAGAGCCTCTCGCAGATCGGCGGCACCGGCGTCTTCGTCACCGCCCTGCGCGAGGCCCTCGTACGCGGCGAAGTCGACTTCGCCGTGCACTCGCTGAAGGACCTGCCCACCGCGCAGCCCGCCGAGCTCGTCATCGCCGCCATGCCGCAGCGCGAGGACGCCCGCGACGCGCTCGTCGCCCGCGACGGCCTGACCTTCGAGCAGCTGCCCGACGGCGCGCGCATCGGTACCGGTTCGCCGCGCCGCACGTCCCAGCTGCACGCCTACGCCAAGTCGCTCGGCAAGGTCATCGAGACCGTCGCCATCCGCGGCAACGTCGACACCCGGATCGGGTTCGTGCGGGACGGAGAGCTCGACGCCGTCGTCCTCGCCGCCGCCGGACTCAACCGGATCGGCCGCGGCGACGAGGCCACCGACCTGATCTCCGTCGACAACGTGCTGCCCGCACCCGGCCAGGGTGCCCTGGCCGTGGAGTGCCTCGCGTCCTCGACGGACCTGATCGCCGCGCTCGGCGAGCTCGACGACCCGTACACCCGGGCCGCCGTGACCGCCGAACGTGCCCTGCTCGCCGCCCTGGAGGCCGGCTGCAGCGCCCCCGTCGGGGCGCTCGCCGACCTGCTGGCCGACGGGCAGATTGTCAATGAGATGCGCCTGCGGGGAGTCGTGGGAACCCTCGACGGTTCCACGCTGGTGCAGATGTCCACCACCGGTCCCGTGCCCCAGTCGTACGACGAGGCCATGGCGCTCGGCCGCGAACTCGCGGACGAGATGCTGGCCAAGGGCGCGGCCGGTCTGATGGGGGAGCGGTCGCTTTGAACCCCACAAGTCCCACCACCTCCGCTTTCCCGGCGGTCGCCGTCCACGGGCACGTCACCTTCCTCGGTGCCGGTCCGGGCGACCCGGGTCTGCTGACGCTGCGCGCCGTCGAGGCACTCGCCGCCGCGGACGTCCTGATCGCGGAGCCCGAGGTGCTCGAGGTCGTACGTACGCATGCGCGCGCGGGGGTGGACACGCCGCAGCTGACGATCGCTGACGAGAAGTCAGCAGCCGCCGGGGTCCCGGTGATCCGAGATGCCGCCAATCTTGTCATGGAGGCCGCACGCTCCGGCAGGCGGGTCGTCCGTGCCGTCACCGGCGACCCCGGACTCGACGGACACGCGGCCGACGAGATGCTCGCCTGCGCCACCGAGGGCATCCCCTTCGAGGTCGTCCCCGGCGTCGCGACCGCCGTCGGCGTGCCCGCGTACGCCGGTGTGCCGCTCAGCGGCAAGCAGGGCGCGGACGTGCGGTTCGTGAACGCACGGAGCGCCTCCCAGCGCTGCTGGAGCGAGGCGGGCGCCAGCGACGGCATCCTCGTCGTCTCCGCCACGCTGGAGACCGTGTCGGCGGCCGCCGCCGAGCTGGTGAGCGCCGGGCGCAAGCCCGACACCCCGCTCACCGTGACCGTGGCCGGCACCACGACCCGCCAGCGGACGTGGAGCGCGACCCTGGGCACCATCGCCCAGGTGTTCAAGCAGGGCAAGATCCTCCCCTCGCCCGAGGGATCACGGCCCGTCATAGCCGTGGTCGGGGAGCACGGCGCCGCCGCGCGCCGCGAGGAGCTGTCCTGGTTCGAGTCGAAGCCGCTGTTCGGCTGGCGCGTGCTCGTACCGCGGACCAAGGAGCAGGCAGCCTCGCTCTCCGACCAGCTGCGCTCGTACGGCGCCGTCCCGCACGAGGTGCCCACCATCGCCGTGGAGCCCCCGCGCACCCCGCAGCAGATGGAGCGGGCCGTCAAGGGACTCGTCACCGGCCGCTACGAGTGGATCGCCTTCACCTCGGTGAACGCGGTGAAGGCCGTGCGCGAGAAGTTCGAGGAGTACGGGCTCGACGCCCGTGCCTTCGCCGGCATCAAGGTCGCCGCCGTGGGCGAGCAGACCGCCGCCGCGCTGGTCGAATTCGGCGTCAAGCCCGACCTGGTGCCCAGCGGCGAGCAGTCCGCCGCCGGACTGCTCGAGGACTGGCCGCCGTACGACCCGGTCTTCGACCCGATCGACCGCGTCTTCCTGCCGCGCGCCGACATCGCCACCGAGACCCTGGTCGCCGGGCTGATCGAGCTCGGGTGGGAGGTCGACGACGTCACCGCCTACCGGACCGTGCGCGCGTCCCCGCCGCCGCAGGACACCCGCGAGGCGATCAAGGGCGGCGGCTTCGACGCCGTGCTCTTCACCTCCTCCTCGACCGTGCGCAACCTCGTCGGCATCGCCGGCAAGCCGCACAACGTCACCGTCATCGCCTGTATCGGACCGGCGACGGCCAAGACGGCCGAGGAGCACGGCCTGCGGGTCGACGTCCTCTCGCCGGAGCCGAGCGTCGGCAAGCTGGCGGAGGCCCTCGCCGAATACGGCGCGGCGCGCCGCGAGGCCGCGAAGGAGGCCGGGGAGAACGTCTACCGGCCGAGCGAGCGGCGCCCGGGCGCGCGCAGGCGCCGTACGACGTAGGGGCAGGCAGCTCTCCACGGGGCCCGGGCGCGGTGCGCGCCCGGGCCCTGTGGCATGTTCGGGGCATGACGGCACTGGGGGAAGCGGCACGGGCGGGCGACGCTGAGGCGGTACGGGAACTGCTGCGGGAGGGCGCCGAACCCGACGCGGTGGACGCGCGGGGCCTGCCGCCGCTGTGCGCGGCGGTGGCGGCGTACGCGCACGAGGCGGCCGATCTGCTGGTGGAGGCCGGCGCGGACCCGGACCGGGTGCTGCCGGACGGTACGACCCCGCTGCTGCGGGCCCGTCGAGAGCGGCTCCCCGGCGGTGGTCCGCGCGCTGCTGTGGTCCAGGGACCTCCCCGACCCGGCGGAGCGGCTGCCGGAGGCGGAGCGGGCACGGCTGCTGGACGCGGCCCGGCACTGGTACGGGGCGGGCGCGGAGGCGGAGCTGCGGCGCCGGACGGGTGCTGCGGGCCCGGCCGAGACCGCGACGGTGGAGGACGAGTGGTGCCAGGTCGAGGAGATCACGCTCGGCGGGCTGACGGTACGCGCGGGACACGGCGCCGTACTGACCACCCTGGAGGCGCTGTTCGGCGTCCCGGTCCCCCTGGAGGAACTGGTCGCCCGCGCCGTCCGGCACACCGAATCGCACGTGGACTGGTCCGCGGCCGGCAGACGGCTCGAGGCCCGGCTCGCGGAGGGCAGCCGGGAGGTCGTGACGGCTCTGCGGCACCACCCGTCCCCCGTCCACCGCCGCTTCGCCGCCGACTGGCTGGTGACCGTGCAGTGGCGCCTCAAGGCCGAGGAGTACCCGTACGACGCGGAGGACCGGGAGCTCCTCGCCGCCTGGGCGGACGTGGAGCCGGACCCCGAGGTCCTCGCGGCGGTGCTGTGGGCCATCACCGAACACGACGTGGGGCACCCGCGGCTGGAGTCCATCGGCCTGAGGTACGCCGTCCACCCGGACCCCCGGGTGCGCATGCGGTCGGTGTACTGCATGGGCTGGTCCGACGGGCCGTTCACGGCCGCGGAGCGCGGGGCCCTGGAGCTCCTGGCGGCCGACCCCGACGACGAGGTGCGGTTCTGCGCCGTCCTGAGCCTGCTGGCGGCGGGACAGGACGTGGACGCCCTGCACGGTGTGGTCCGCGACCTGGTCCGCGACCCGCACAGCCCGATGCGGCTGGCGGCCGCGGACAGCATGGCGGAGTCCGCCGACCGCACGGCCGACGCCACGGACCTGCTGCTGTCCCTGCTGGACGCGGGCGAGCAGCTGACCCGCCTGGTCGGCGCCTACGGGCTGGCCCTGCGGGACCATCCGGGCACCCCGGAGGCGTACGCGCGGGCGGAGGAACTCGGCCCGTTCTTCACGCCCGACCACCGGGTGAACGCGCTCTGGAGCTGGCAGGAGCGCAACGACCCCGCCCGGGGCGCCGCCGGTGCACGGTACCCAGACGGCACTGAGTAGCCGAGCGGGTACCGGCGGGCGGGCGGCCCGAGTTGAGTGGTCCCATGACCGCCCACGACCTCGCCCGCAACCCCGACGCCGACCGGGACCGCCGGGCCTACATCGCCCCGCTGGCCTCCACCCTGCTGACGCTGCCGCTCGCGTTCCTGTCCCTGCTGTACGCGGGGCTGTCGCCGATGGCCTGCGACTCCTGCGCCACGGAGGCCGCCCACGCCTTCGACGCGAGCTTCGAGACCGCCTGGCCGGTGTTCTGGGTCGGCCTGCTGGGCACGCTGGCCCTGCTGGTGTGGTGCTGGGCCCTCCCGTGGCGGACCGGCAACGCCGCCCGCCGCGTCGGCATCGCGCTCGCCGCGCCCGCGCTGGTGCTCCTGAACGCGGCGGTGTTCTGGGCCCTGCTGGACCTGCCGTAGGACCCCGCCGGGCCTCGGGACCGGGGCCCGCCCTCCCGGCGGCAGCGCCTAGGCTTGGCAGCGACTGCTGTCGAAGCGCGAAGAGGCGACCAGAAGATGAGCACGTACGGATCCTTCCCCGGCTCGCGGCCCCGCCGGCTGCGCACCACCCCGGCGATGCGGAGGATGGTCGCGGAGACCAGGCTGCACCCCTCGGACCTGATCCTCCCGGCCTTCGTGCGGGAGGGGATCTCGGAGCCGCTCGCCATCTCGGCGATGCCGGGCGTGGTCCAGCACACCCGGGACACGCTGCGGAAGGCCGCCGTGGAGGCGGTCGCGGCGGGCGTCTCGGGGATCATGCTGTTCGGGGTCCCGGCGGACGAGAACAAGGACGCGCGGGGCACGGCGGGCACCGAGCCGGACGGGATCCTGCAGCTCGCGATCCGCGACGTGAAGGCCGAGGTCGGGGACGAGCTCGTCATCATGTCGGACCTCTGCCTCGACGAGTACACCGACCACGGGCACTGCGGGGTCCTGGACGAGCACGGGCGCGTCGACAACGACGCGACGCTGGAGCGCTACGCCGAGATGGCGCAGGTCCAGGCCGACGCGGGCGTCCACGTGGTCGGCCCCAGCGGGATGATGGACGGCCAGGTCGGCGTCGTCCGCGACGCGCTGGACGAGACGGGCCACGAGGACGTCTCCATCCTCGCGTACACGGCGAAGTACTCCTCCGCCTTCTACGGCCCCTTCCGCGAGGCCGTCGCCTCCTCGCTCCAGGGCGACCGCAAGACGTACCAGCAGGACCCGGCGAACGCCCGCGAGTCGCTGCGCGAGCTCGCCCTCGACCTGGAGGAGGGTGCGGACATGGTCATGGTCAAGCCGGCCGGTCCCTACCTCGACATCCTGTACCGGGTCGCGCAGGCGGTCGACGTGCCGGTGGCGGCGTACCAGATCAGCGGCGAGTTCGCGATGATCGAGGCGGCGGCGGAGAAGGGCTGGATCGAGCGAGACCGGGCCATCCTGGAGACGCTGCTCGGCATCAAGCGCGCGGGCGCGGACACGATCCTGACGTACTGGGCGACGGAGGTCGCGGGCTGGCTCCGCGCGGAGCGCTGACGCTGGCCGCTGGGTTTGGGGGGCGGTGCGGGGCGGGACGCAGCCGCCCCCGTGCCGCCGACTCGCGTCGTGTCCCGCCCAGGCGCACGCTGGAAGCAGGGTGAACCCCTGGAGGTGATGCACCATGTCCACACTCGTCGGGTGGCATGCGGAGCTCGAATTCACCGAGGAGGGCCACCGCACCAGTGCGGCGGCCCTGGTAAGGCTCGGGGACGGCTCCGAGATCAGAGCGCACGGCTACGCCATGCGCCACCCCTCCGACCCGGAGCAGCTGAGGGTCGGGGAAGAGATCGCGGGTGCTCGCGCGCTCATGGATCTCGCGTCGCAGATGCTGCAGAAGGCCCACTCCGAGATCGACGAGGCGACGGGCCGCCATTCCTACCCGCTCAATCGCTGAGCGCACGGCCGACCCCTGGCCGCCCCCACCCGGAGCCGTCAGCGGGTCCGGCCGCGGAACAGGGTGCCCGCCAAGGCCACGGCCACCGCCGTGATGCCCGCGCACCAGGCCAGCGCCACCCAGGGGGAGTTCCCCGCCGACTGCGCCAGCAGCAGTGCGCGCAGGGATTCGATGACCGGGGTCAGCGGCTGGTTCTCGGCGAAGCCGTGCAGCCAGGTCGGCATCGTGTGGATCGGGACGAACGCGCTGGACGGGTACGGCAGGAACATCATCAGGAACGTGAAACCGCCAGCCGCCTCGGGGGACTTGGCGAGCAGACCGAGTACGGCGGCAAGCCACGAGATCGCCGTGATGTACGCGAGCAGCAGTCCGGCCGCAGCGAGGAAGGCGAGCGGTCCGGCCTGGGGTCGGAAGCCGATGGCGAGGGCGACGGCGAGGACCAGGACGGTGGACAGCAGGTTGCGCAGGACGGAGGCCGTGACGTGGGCGGCCAGGATCGGGACGCCTCCGATGTCCAGGGAGCGGAAGCGGTCGACGATCCCGTTCTTCATGTCGTCCGCGACGCTGACGGCGGTGCTCGCCGCGCCGAAGCCCGCGCAGAGGAGCATGGCGCCGGGGACGACGTACGTCACGTACTCGGTCCCGGTGTCGATGGCGCCGCCGAAGAAGTAGACGAAGATCAGCATCAGCATCACGGGGAGCATCAGCGCGGCGATCAGCGCGTCCGGGCTGCGGCGGCTGATGCGCAGGCTGCGGCCGGCCAGCGCGAGCGCGGCGGTGGGGGCAGTCATCGTGGTCGTCATGGTCATCGGGCAGCTCCCGTCAGGGCGAGGAACACGTCGTCGAGGGTGGCGGTGCGCACCGCGAAGCGGGCGATGTCGGTGCAGTCCGGGTCGAGTTCGTCGAGCAGGGCACGGACGTGGGCCGCGCTGCCGTCGGTGGGCAGGCCCAGGGTGAGCTCGTCCGGTACGAGGTGCACCGCGCGCGGGGTCAGTGCGTCGTAGGCGGCCCGGTGGGTCAGGGTCAGGTCGAGGCGGTGGCCCGCGACCCGCGACTTGAGCGCGGCGGGCGTGCCCTCGGCGACGATCCGCCCCTCGGCCAGGACGACGACGCGGTCGGCGAGCCGGTCGGCCTCCTCCAGGTACTGGGTGGTGAGCAGCACGGTCGTGCCGTCCGCGCGCAGTTCCCGTACGAGGTCCCACAGGTCCTGGCGGCTGCGCGGGTCGAGTCCGGTCGTCGGCTCGTCCAGGAAGATCACCTCCGGCTGCGAGACCAGGCTTGCGGCGAGGTCGAGGCGCCGTCGCATGCCTCCCGAGTACGTCTTCGCCGTGCGCGCGGCGGCCTCGGCGAGTCCGAAGCGCTCCAGCAGTTCGTCGGCCCGGGCCCGCGCCGCGCGCGGGCGCAGTCCGCGCAGGCGGCCCATCATGCGCAGCATCTCGGCGCCGGTCTGGAGTTCGTCGACGGCCGCGAACTGCCCGGTGAGGCTGATGGAGCGGCGTACGAGGGCCCGTGCGGACGCGGTGTCGTGGCCCGCGACGCGGGCGGTCCCGGAGTCGGGCTCGGTGAGGGTCGCCAAGATGCGGACGGTGGTGGTCTTCCCGGCGCCGTTGGGGCCGAGGAGGGCGAGGACGCTGCCGCGCGGGACGGCGAGGTCGATGCCGTCGAGGACGCGCAGGGCGCCGTAGGACTTGGTCAGGGCGGTGGCGTGGATGCCGAGGTCGTCGTGCGTGGTCATCGCGGACCGCGCTCCCTTCTGGCTTCTGCGTATGGGTTACGCGCTACTGCGTAAGTAATACACAGAACTAGGATGTGGGTCAACGACTCATCAGGGAGGAGGCGGCGATGGCGAAGGACCCCGACGGGGAAACCGGGCTCCCGGCGAGCCTGGAGATGGCCTGGGGTCTGCGCGAACGCCCCGGCAAGGGCCCCCGCCCCACCCTCACGCTCCCCCGGATCGTGGACGCCGCCGTCGCGCTCGCCGCGGGGGAGGGGATGGACGCCGTCTCCATGGGCCGGGTGGCCAAGGAACTGGGCGTCTCGACGATGTCCCTCTACCGGTACGTCACGGCGAAGGAAGAGCTGTACATCCTGATGGCCGACGCGGGCGTCGGCACCCCGCCGCCCGAGCCGTCCGGCGGCGGGGAGGGGATGGGCTGGCGGGAGCTGCTGTCGCAGTGGGCGTACGCGCAGCGGACCGTCCTGATGATGAACACCTGGATCCTGCGCATCCCGATCACCGGGGCGCCGGTCAGCCCGAACCAGCTCGCCTGGATGGAACGCGGGCTCGCGGCGATGGCCGGGACCGCCCTGCGGGAGAGCGAGAAGGTCTCGGCGATCGTCCTCATCGGGGGCCTGGTCCGCAACGAGGCGACGATGGCCGCGGACATGATGGACGCCATCGTGAAGTCCGGCGTCGCACCGGACCAGGTGCTGGGCCAGTACGTGCGCACGCTGCGGCTGATGACCGGCCCGGACACGCACCCGGCGGTGACCCGGCTGCTGGAGTCCGACGCGTTCACGGGCTCGGACGAGCCGGACTTCCAGTTCCGCTTCGGCCTGAACCGCATTCTGGACGGCCTGGCCGCGCTGATCGGCGAGCGGTCCGCTCCGTGAGCCCTTGGGGCGGACGTGAGGGAGGCGCAGGAGCGGGCCGCCGCCCTCTACGGCAGCGACGGGGAGCTTGAGGGCGAGGCCGTGGCGGTCGGCAACGCTCCGCCGGCGTCCGAGCCCCAAAGCCCGCCGGCCCCGCCGCCGGCGCGACCGCTTCAGGCGCTGAGCCGGCCCGCCAGCCGGGTCATCGCCTCCCGGAGTTCGCGTTCCGCGCCCAGCGGGACGATCGCCGCGCGGGTCGGGACGCGGACGCCGCCCGTCAGGGCCACCCGGGTGCCGCCGCCCGGTTCCGGGGCGGCGGCCATGCCGATGATCAGGAAGCGGCTCTGGAGCCAGCACCAGCCCGGGCGCAGGACGCCGCGGAAGTGCGCGCGCAGACCGTATTTGCTGCGCGCCAGGGCCTCCACGCGGTCGCCCGTGACCCGGAGCACGCGCACGGTGCGCATGTCCGGCTGGAAGCGGCCGAACTCGCCCTCCAGGTCCGACATCACCGCCCAGACGGCCTCCACGGGGGCCGGGAGGACCCCTTCGACGACCCGGGCTCCCGGGACGCCGGCCGCCATGACGCGCAGGCGGGCGATCGAATCCATCTCGTACGTCCTGTCGTATGCCCTCTCGTACGTCATGCGGACCACGCCTTCCGGAAGCTCGAACGGGCCCGGTGCAGCCGGGACTTGGCGGTGCCCGGCGGGACGCCGAGCAGGGCGGCGGCGGACTCCTCGTCGAGGCCTTCGACGTCCCGGAGTACGAGGACGGCCCGGTGAGCGGGGGAGAGGCGGGCCAGGACGTCCTCGATGTCGACGGCGAGCTGCGGGTCGTCCGGGGCGGGTACGTCGGCCAGTTCGGCCGGGCGGTCGCGGGCCGCGCGCCGGGCGGTGCGGACGGCTTCGCGGACCGCGACGGACCGGACCCAGCCGTACAGGGTCTCCGGGTCCCGCAGGGTGCGCAGCGACCGAAAGACGTTGAGCAGGGCCTCCTGCGTGGCGTCCGGGCCGTCCGCGAGGGCGATCGGTACGCAGATCCGGGCGATGTACGGGGTCAGGTGGTCGAGGAGGTCGTGCAGCGCGAGGGTGTCTCCGCCCCGGGCCGCGCGCGCGAGGGCGACTCCCCGGGCGCGGGCGGCGGGGGTGAGGGGTCCCCTCGGCGGGGCCGGCGGGTTCACCGGGCTCGCGCCAGACGCGCCGCGGCCCAGCCGAAGCCGAGGCAGGCGGGGGTGTAGAGCGCGAGGGTGAGGGTGCGGAAGGGGCCGTCCGCCGGGCTGTCGAGGAGGCCGGCGGCCCAGCCCAGGCCCGCGAGGCCGCGTACGGCCAGACCGGCGGCGACGGCTGCCGTCACCAGGCGGGCGGGCCGCCCTCCCTGGCCCCGCGCGTGCGCGAGTACGGCGGCGGCCCCGGTCAGGGTGAGCGCGGCGAGCGGCAGGACGACGGGCGGCCCGAAGGACACCTCCGTGCCGAGCACGGCCAGCGACAGGGTCCGCTCGTCGGGGGCGGGCCAGGTCAGGCCGGTGGCCCAGTACAGGTGGACCAGCCCGTCGGTGGCGAGCAGCGCGGCGAGCGTCCGCCCGGTGCGCCTTCGCGTCGTGTCCTTCATGTGTGCCCCCTCGGTGGTGAAACGCTCCGGCACACAGAGGAGGGGGCTCACAGGGGAGACGTTCCCTGTGAGCCCCGTCACGCGAGCGGGTGAGCGGCTGAGGGGGTGGGGGGAGTGGGGTTGAGGGGCCGGGCCGGCCGGCCGGGGGCTGTCAGTCGCGGGTTTTCGGGCTGGCCGGGATGACCGCGATGTGGGCGTCCTGGGGGTTGGCCAGGGCGGCCATGCGGCCGGCCGGCATGGGACAATCGTTGGAGTGTAGTGCGCTGGCTGGGTAGTGTGTGAGGAAGACGATGAATATGGACACGGTGTATGTTTTTTTGTGAATGC
>NZ_CP030286.1:5700167-6921382 GCF_003287915.1 Streptomyces sp. ICC4
AAAGGTGTATAAGAGACAGCATGCCGCCTCCGTGCGGTCGGCCGTCATGGCCGCGGCGTCCAGGAGGGCGGTGCCGACGATGAGGTCCGCGCCGCCGAATTCCGGGTCGTGCAGTTCCGTGCCGTCGTCGACCGCGAAGAGGAGGCGCTCCTCGCCCTGGCGGTAGGCCGTGCCGACCGCCGGACTCGCCGCGTGGACGGCGAGCAGGGCGACCAGGTAGGGCAGGTCGGGGTCGGAGCGGCGGGCCTGCGCCAGCAGCCCGGACAGCCGGCGGGGGGCGTCGTGCGGGAGCTCCAGGAGCTCCATCGCGGCGGCCAGCTGCTCCTCGCTGAAGCGGCTGTCGTCGGGGGTGGCGATCAGGTCCGGCTCGGGCATTTCCAGGCCCAGGTGCTCGCGCTCCACCGGCGGGGTCAGCAGGATCTCGACCAGGTCGGCGACGCGCACCGAGACCGGGGTGCGCAGGCCGGCGCCCGCCGCGAAGAAGGCGTCGGTGACCCGGGAGGCCTGGGCCACCGGGAGCGGCAGGAGCGGGGCGACGAGCTGCCCGTACAGGTCGATGCCGGAGCGCGGCGCGGGGGCCGCGAAGGCCTGGCGGTCCTGTTCGGCGCGGAAGAGCGGGCCGGCGTCCAGCAGCCGGGACTGCAGCTGCGTGTGGCGGCGGATGCAGTCCTTGACGATGTCGACCAGCTCGGCGGCGCGCCGCTTGTTGTCCGGCTCTTCCGCCTCGTCGCGCGCCTTGCGGATGTTGGTCAGGATCGCGTTCTCGTGGCGGTAGCGGTCGGCGACGTGGTCGAGGGCCTCGGCGATCATGTCGGGGACGGTCACCAGCCAGTCCACCGCCCGCACGTTGCGCCGGGTCGCGTCGAGCGTGCGGCGCAGGGTCTCGGCGTACTGGACGGTGCGGTAGCGGGCCTGTTCGGCGGCGAGCTGGGCGTCGGCGAGCCGGCCCCGGCTGATCAGGACCTCCAGCTTGACCTCGGCGGCGATCTGCGCGCTGGTGACGTCCGTGTCGAGGGCTCCGACCAGGACGTTGACGGCTTCGTCGGTCGTGCGCAGGTACACGGCGCCGCCGTGGCCCGGGACCTCCTCGATCAGCTTGAAGTCGTAGTCCCGGCGGACGTAGACCCCGTCCGGGCCGAACGTGCCGTAGATCGCCCGGAAGCCCCGGTCGACGCTGCCGACGTTGATCAGGTTCTCCAACACCCAGCGGGCCACCCGCTCGTGCTCGGCCGCGGGGCGCGCCGGCGCCTGGGCGGCGACGCGCGGCAGCAACCGGGCCACTATCTGCTCGTGGTCGGCTCCGGTGTCGAAGTCCATGTTGAGGGTGACCAGGTCGATCGCGGAGAGCGCGACCTCCGCCATCGCGTAGACGCCGTACTCGCCGGCCAGATTGGCCTTGCGTACGTCGAGGTCGTGCAGCGGGGCGGTGCAGGCGAGGGCGCGCAGCCGCCGGGCCAGGCCCTCGTCGGCGGCCGGGCCCGGCGCCGGGGACGGAAGGGTCTTCGCCGGGGCAGGGAGAGTCACGGGCAAAGACTAGGCGCTGACCCTGACAACATCCCAAACGGGATGGTTCGGCCCGATCCTCCCGGGGTGGGATTCGGGTGCGCGTCCTGTTCTACGCTCAGCGCATGGCTCCCATGATCACACCGGACACCCCTGCGGACACCACTGCGGACACCGCTCCGGACACCCCGGCGGCCACCGCCGTGATCGATCTCAACGCCGACCTGGGCGAGGGCTTCGGGCGGTGGACGCTGACCGACGACGAGGCCCTGCTGTCCGTCGTCACGAGCGCCAACGTCGCCTGCGGTTTCCACGCCGGCGACCCGTCCATCATGCGCCGCGTCTGCGAGCTGGCGGCCGCGCGCGGGGTGCGGATCGGCGCGCAGGTCTCCTACCGGGACCTGGCGGGCTTCGGGCGCCGCGCCATGGACGTGCCGGCCGGTGAGCTGGCGGACGAGGTGGCCTACCAGATCGGGGCGCTGGAGGTCTTCGCGAGGGCGGCCGGCTCCGCGGTGTCCTACGTGAAACCGCACGGCGCGCTCTACAACCGCACCGTGCACGACGCCGACCAGGCCGGCGCCGTCGTCTCCGGGGTCCTGCTGGCGGCCGGACCCGCGGGGCTCCCGGTGCTCGGCCTGCCCGGTTCGCTCCTGCTGGCCGCCGCCGGGGCCGCCGGGCTGCCGGCCGTCCCGGAGGCCTTCGCCGACCGCGCCTACACCCCGGCGGGCACCCTCGTACCGCGCGGCGAGCCGGGCGCCGTGGTCCACGACCCGGACGCGGTGGTCGCCCGCGCGGTCGAGATGGCCGCCGGGCGGACGGTGACGGCCGCCGACGGCTCGCGCATCGCGGTCGCCGCCCGCTCCCTGTGCCTGCACGGGGACACTCCCGGGGCGGCGGGGCTGGCCCTGCGGGTGCGGGAAGCCCTCGGGGCGGCCGGCGTCCGGGTGGAGGCCTTCGCGTGAGCGGTCCGGTGCGGGTCCTGCCGGTGGGGGTCGAGGCCCTGCTGCTGGAGGTGGACTCCGCCGAGGAGGCGGCCGCGCTCCACGCGGAGCTGCTGCGCCGGCGGGACGCGGGTGAGCTGGGCGGCGTACGGGACATCGTGCCCGCCGCCCGCACCGTCCTGCTGGACGGCGTACGGGAGCCGCGCGCGCTCGCCGCCCGGATCGCCCGCTGGGAGCCCGCCCCGCTCGCGGCGGCCGAGGGGCCGCCGCCGGTGACGGTCCCGGTGCGCTACGACGGGCCGGACCTGGCGGAGGTGGCCGGGCTGTGGGGCGTGCGCCCCGAGGAGGTCCCGGACATCGTCGGCGGGATCGTCTTCCGCGTCGCGTTCTGCGGGTTCGCGCCGGGCTTCGGCTATCTCACGGGCCTGCCCGAGCGGCTGCGGCTGCCCCGGCGCGCGACGCCCCGTACGGCGGTCCCGGCGGGCTCGCTGGCGCTGGCCGGCGAGTACGCGGGGGTCTACCCGCGCTCCTCCCCCGGCGGCTGGCAGCTGATCGGGTCCACCGACGCGGTGCTGTGGGACCCCTCCCGCGAGCCGGCCGCGCTCTTCGTGCCCGGGGTACGGGTGCGGTTCGCACGGGTGGTGGCGGCGTGAGGGCCCTGGAGGTCGTACGGGCGGGCGCGCTGACCACCGTCCAGGACCTGGGCCGGCCCGGCTACGCGCACCTCGGCGTCCCGCGGTCGGGGGCGCTCGACTCGGGGGCGCACGCGCTGGCGAATCGGCTGCTGGGCAACCCGCCGGGCGCGGCCGCCCTGGAGACGACCCTGGACGGGGTGGCTCTGCGCGCCCTGGGCGGGCCGCTGGTCGTGGCGGTCACCGGAGCGCCCTGCGGGGTACGGGTCTGCGGGCGCGCGGCGGCCTGGGGAGCCCCGGTCCTGCTGCGCGCCGGGGCGGAGCTGGAGGTGGGCCGGGCCCGGTCGGGAGTGCGCAGCTACGTCGCGGTGCGAGGGGGGTTCGCGGTGGAGCCGGTCCTGGGCAGCCGCTCGACGGACCTCTTGTCGGGCCTGGGCCCGCCCGTCCTGTCGGCGGGGGCGCTGCTGGCGGTGGGAGCCCCCGGCCCGGACCCGGTGGCCGGGGTGGACGCTTCGGCGGCGCCGGGCCCGCCTTCGGAGCTGGTTCTTCCGCTGCGCCTGGGGCCGAGGGCCGACTGGTTCGAACGGGAATCGGTGGCGGGGCTGCTGCTGCGCGCGCCGTACCGCGTCTCGGCGGCCTCGAACCGCATCGGCCTGCGCACGGAGGGGCCGCCGCTGGTCCGGGCCCGGTCCGGGGAGCTGCCGAGCGAGGGGATGGTGCTCGGCGCGGTCCAGGTCCCTCCGGACGGCCTGCCGGTGGTCTTCCTGGCCGACCACCCGGTCACCGGGGGCTATCCGGTCGTCGGTGTCGTGGCGCCGGGGCCGGCCCTCGACGCGGCGGCCCAGGCGGGGCCGGGGGTGCCCGTCCGGTTCGTCCGGAGCCGGTGAGCACCCGCGGGAGGGGGCCGATGAAACGTTCCGGGCGCCCGGTGCCCAGTACGGGTGAACGGGGCCGCCGGGGCCCCGCACACCGGGGAGGAAACGGGTGCGGGGCCCACCACGGGAGGCCGGGCCACCGGCGCCCCACCGCCGGCACGGCGCGCCCCCGGTCCGGGAACGGACCGGGGGCGCGCCGTGTTTCCGGGCGGGAGCCGCCCGGAGCTCAGACCGTGGACTCCGGGGCGATCCGGCTGCGCACCGCCGACTGGACGTCCTCTTCCTCCGCCGGGTCCGCCGCCAGGCGGCGCAGGCGGGGGGCGACGCGGGCGTCGGCGGTCTCCGCGTGGCGGGCGGCCACCTCGCGGGTGGTCTCCTCGCAGTCCCAGAGGCATTCCACCGCGAAGCCCGCCGCGAAGGAGGGGTCCGTGGCCGCCAGGGCCCGGGCGGCCCGGCCGCGCAGGTGGGAGGAGGACGTCTCGCGGTAGACGTGGCGCAGCACCGGGGCCGCGCAGCCGATGGCGAGCCGTCCCGCTCCGTCGACCAGGGCGAAGAGCGGCACCGAGTCGGGGCCGACGCCGCGGACCGTCTCGCGCAGGGCGCCCAGGACCAGGCCTGCGTCCTCGGCTCCGCCGCGGGCGGCCAGCAGGGTCGCCGCGGCCGTTCCCAGGGCGTCGGGGCGGTGGACCCAGCGCCGGGCCCGCTCGACGGCGCCGGGGCCGCACATGCGCTCGTAGGCGGCCACGGCCGGCTCGTCCCCGGCGGCTTCGATGAGGTCCAGTACGGCCGGGTTCTCCGGCTCGGCGAGGACCAGGTGGTGCAGTGCGGTGGCCCGGGCGGCCTCGCCGCTCGCTCCGGCGGCGGCCGCGAGGATCGCGGAGCGGTCCTCGGGGGTGGCCACGGCGGCGAGGCAGCGGGCGGCGGGCACGTGCAGCGGGGTGCCGCGGCGCAGTCCGTCGGCGGCCCAGTCGAAGACGGCCTGGACGCCCCAGCCGGGCTGGGGGCCGCGCGGGGTGAGCTGGCGCTGCCAGCGGTCGAAGGAGCCCTGCTGGCGGGCGGCGCGCAACCGCGCGGCGTATGCGGGGGCTCCGGGGGCTTCTTCCCACAGGCACCAGGGCCTGGGCTCATAGGCGTCGCGGACGGCGGCGGCCAGCCGCGCCCCGCCCTCGGTGGTGTCGGGGAAGCGGGCCAGGACGGGGTCGGCCAGGGAGCGCAGTCCCTCGTCGTCGTCGCGCAGGGCGAGCTCGTCGAGGGCCCAGGCCCAGTTGGCGCCCGTGGCGGCGTAGCGGCGCAGCAGCATGAGCGCGTCGTCACGACCGTACGAGGCCAGGTGTCCGAGGACGGACAGGGCGAGGCCGGTGCGGTGGTCGTCCTCGTCGACGAGGTCGTCGACGCCGAAGAGGTGGCTCTCGATCTCGCCCAGGGGGCCGTCGAGGTCCAGGTAGAGCCTGGCGTAGTACAGGGAGCGGTTCTCGACCTGCCAGTCCTGGCGCGGATCGCCGGCGACGCACTGGTTGAGCGCCGCGAGGGCCTCGGCCCTGGGCGCCGCGAGTGCGTGCAGCGTGCCGTCGCCGCGACCCCGCTGGAGGAGCCCGAGCAGGGTGCCGCTGGGCGCTATGACTGGTTCGAACATGGGAATGGCCTCAAATCAAGCTGGGGACGCAACCGGGAATCGGAATTCACAGGGCCGCGTAACAGCATGTGAGGACGTCCGCCGTCAGGTTCCGCTCGATGTAGACCATGGCCTTCTCACTCTCGTCGGTGCTCCGCGTCCAGGGCGGCGGTCCCCCGGCAAGGGCGGGGGTCGGACACCCGTTGTGTCCTGCCCGCTCCTGCCCGTCCGCCAAGTCCGCGAATCGAATCCGACGCCATGATGACCCAGGCGGTTTGTGCGCCGCGACCACATTTAAGGCCGCCGTGACCAACCCGTGAGGTCTGGACCGGCCAACGACCGAGCCGGGACCGCCAAAAGCGGACTACTTGGCTCCGAAAAGTTCCAGCAGATCGGCCTTGGCGAACATCCGCGCCGTGTCCACGGCGGAGGGCGTTCCGGCGTTCGGGTCGGCGCCGCCGGCGAGCAGCGCGCGGATGACGGCCTCCTCGCCCTTGAAGACCGCTCCGGCGAGCGGGGTCTGGCCGCGGTCGTTGGCGCGGTCGGCCTCGGCGCCGCGGGCCAGCAGGGCCGTGACGGCGTCGGCGTGGCCGTGGTAGGCGGCGAGCATGACGAGGGTGTCGCCGCGGTCGTTGGTGAGGTTCGCCGGAGCGCCCGCGTCGAGGTAGGCGGCGAGGGTCTCGGTGTCACCCTGACGGGCGAGGTCGAAGATCTTGGTGGCCAGCTCGATGACGTCCTCGTCGGGAACGTCCGAGCCCTGGGAGCTGTCCTCGACGTGCTCACTCATCGGTCGTACCGCCTTTCACGGGCAGGGGCAGGGTGCGCACGGCACTGCGTCCGTACGGGTGAATCGCCAGCGTAGCGCCCGGACCTGCACATGAGCGGGGCGGGCCGAGGCAATGATCACCCTGCGACGCCCTGCCCCCACCGCACCCGGCACGCCAGCCGGGCTGGGCCGGTCAAGTGAAAAACTCCTGGATTCACCCGTATGCACCTTTTGTCGCATTGATACTTCCTGTGAGCCTGGAAGAACTGATGGTGACTGTCCCCACCCACCAGGAGAACCACTCATGGTCCTGTCCATCTCAGGTGTCGTACTGCTCGGCATCATCTGCTTCCTCTTCTTCAAGAAGGACGGCATGAAGCTGACGCACGCGTTCGTGTGCGCGCTCTTCGGCTTCTTCCTCGCCGGCTCCGCCATCGCCCCCAGCATCACGGCGAGCACGGCGAGCCTCGCGAGCCTCCTCGGCGGGATCAAGCTCTAGCGCCCCCCGCCGGCACCCACCCGAAGCACCCGACAACTCCAGGAGACGCCCGTGGCCCGGCGCCCACTTCCCCGCATCCTCAGCAGCGGCACCGTGTCGCTGAACCGGGGCCGCGACCTCGCTCGCACGGCCGCCGACAGCGCCACGGACGTCCTCCATCCGCTCCTCACCATCGGACGGGGCTTGCGCATCCTGGCCTCGGCCGGGCGGCGCAAGTGGTGCGACACCCCCAAGGACAAGCGTGGTCCCGCGCTGTTCCTGGGAGCCGCCTGCGTCCTCGTGGTCGCGCTCGTCCCCTACGGCCCCCTCACCGCCCTGGTCACCCTCATGGCGGCGGCGGCCTGGCAGGGACGCGACCGCACCCCGGTGAAGACCGGGCCCAGCGATGCCGAGACCGAACGCCTCGGCTCCCTCTACGAAGCCCTCGTGCCGTACTTCAGCATCCCGGAGGATCCGAGTCCGCTCTTCGCCCACGGCGGGGACTGGGACAAGGCCTTCAGCGGCTACGAGTTCGACGAGGCGGGCCGCGTCACCCGGCTCCACATCCGCTACCCGGCCTACTTCACCGATGGCGAGGCCGCGTCGAGGGCCCGGATCGAGGCACTGCTGCACGCCAAGTCCGGGCGCGGACGGGAGTATCTCTTCGACTGGGACGAGGAGGGCAACCAGCTCGACCTGAGTGTGCTGGCGGCGCTGCCGACAGGTATCGCCGCCCAGCCCTTCGTGACCTCGCCCGGTGAGACCGTGCTCGGTTTCACCGACCCCGGCAGCGTGCAGCGCACCCTGCCCGTCCTGGAGGGCGGCGAGCCCCGCGACATGCCGCCGGTCATCTGGCGCACCGGCTCCCGCTCCACCGAGCCCCACCTGCTGGCCGTCGGCCAGCCCGGCAGCGGAACGTCCACCCTGCTGCGCTCGATCGCCCTGCAGGCCCTGCGCCACGGCGGCGACGTGCTGATCGTGGAGGGCGGCGGCAGCGGCGAGTACTCCTGCCTCTCCGGCCGCGCCGGCGTCCTCGCCGTGGAATGCGGTCCGGCCGGGGCACTGGCCACGCTGGAGTGGGCCGCGCGCGAGACGGAACGGCGGCTGATCGCCGCCCACCACGCCCGCGAGGCGGGCCGGCCGGCCCCCGAGGACACCCGGCGCCCGCTGTGGATCCTGCTCGACCGGCCCAGCGTGCTGGCCCACCTGGCCACCGCCGAGGGCGGCCCCGATCCGCTCGCCCAGCTCCAGGTGCCGCTGCGGCACGGACGCGCCGCCCACACCACCGTGGTGGTGGCCGAACAGTTCGACCACCTCGAGCTGCTGCACGACTCCGTCTGGCAGCACACCAGGGCCAGGGTGGTGCTCGGATCCGCCGCGATCCAGCAGATCGCCGACGTGCTGGGGCTGCCGCCGCACACCACGCCGACGGCCCAGCTGCCGCCGGGGCGCGGCTACGCCCGGCTCGGCACCGGTCCCGTGCACCGGCTGCAGGTGCCCGCCACACCGGACCCGTACGACGACGCCGCCCATCCGGCGCACCGGCAGGCGGTGGTGGAGCTGCTGCCCGAGCGGCAGCCGGCGCCCGCGCCCGCCCCGGACCGCGTCACGCCGGCCAAGCCGCTGCACATCGTCCAGCCGCCGGCCCAGGCCCAGGGCCCCTCGGGCGGCGCCCACGACGCCTCGGACGTCCCCGAGGTACCGGCGGACGCCCCGTAGGGCACGGCGCCCCGGCCACGGCACTGGGCGTACGGAGCCTGCCCGTTCCCGCCTACGCCACGAAAGTGCGCGGCGGCTCCGCGCCGCCGCCGCCCGCGCCGGTTCCGACCAGGCGGGCGGCGGCGGCCAGCCGGGCCGCCGCTTCCTCCGCCACCGGGCCGCCGACCGTGAAGGGGAGCCGGACGTACCCCTCGAAGGCGCCGTCGACGCCGAACCGGGGACCCGAGGGGACCCGTACGCCGACCCGCTCGCCCACCTCGGCCAGCCGGGAGCCGGACAGCCCGCCCGCGCGGGCCCACAGGGTCAGGCCGCCCAGCGGGACCCGGAACTCCCAGTCCGGCAGCTGCCGGCGCACCGCCGACACCAGCGCGTCGCGGTTCTCGCGGGCCTGGTCGCGGCGGATCTCCACGGCCTGGGCCCAGCCGCCGGTGCGCATCAGCCAGTTCACCGCGAGCTGTTCCAGCACGGGCGTGCCCAGGTCGGCGTAGGCGCGGGCGGCGACGAGGCTGCGGATGACGTCGGGCGCGGCGCGGACCCAGCCGATGCGCATGCCCGCCCAGAAGGCCTTGCTGGCGGAGCCGACGGTGATGACGGTGGAGCCCCCCGGGTCGAAGGAGCAGACCGGGCGCGGCATCTCCATCGCCGGATCGAGCTGGAGCTCGATCATGGTCTCGTCGGCGACGAGCACCGTGCCCGCGGAGCGGGCCGCCTCCACCATCGCGCGGCGCTGCTCGTCGGAGGCGAGCGCCCCGGTCGGGTTGTGGAAGTCGGCCACGACGTAGGCGAGGCGGGGGGCGGAGTCGCGCAGCACCTGGCGCCAGACGTCCATGTCCCAGCCGGTCAGCCCCTCCCCCATGGCCACCGGGACCAGGCGGACCCCGGCGGCGCGCATCAGCTGGAGGATGTTGGCGTAGGAAGGGGACTCGACGGCGATCCGCTCGCCACGCCCGGCGAAGAGGCTGCAGATGGCGTCGATGGCGCCCATCGCCCCGGTGGTGACCATGATCTGCTCGGGCATGGTGGGGATGCCGCGCTCGGTGTAGCGGTCGGCGAGCATCCGGCGCAGGGCGGGCAGCCCGGCCGGGTAGTCCCCGTGGGTGTGCGCGTACGGCGGGAGCTCCTCGAGGGCGCCCTGGACCGCCTTGGTGAGCCAGGGTTCCGGGGCCGGGAGGGCGGCGCAGCCGAGGTCGATCATCGAACCCAGGGACTCGGGGGGCAGGGGCTCCAGGCCGCGGGCCGGCATCGGGTTGCCGGCGGGTACGGAGGTCCAGCTGCCGGCGCCCCGGCGGGACTCCAGGAACCCCTCCCCGCGCAGGGCCTCGTAGGCCGCGGCGACGGTGGTGCGGCTGACGGAGAGCGCGACGGCCAGCTCCCGCTCGGCGGGGAGCCGCGCGGCGACGGGGACGCGGCCCTCGAGGACCAGCAGCCGGATGCCGTCGGCGAGCGTGCGGTACGCGGGCAGCTTGCGCGCGCCGGGCACGGCGGGCCGCCCCTGCTGGGAGGTGATGAGCCTGCCGAGCTGTGCGGCACCCACTGCCGAGGTCCACTGCGCCATGCTTGCGGTCCACCTTCGTTGAATTGGCCCCTGCCGGCCCGCCGGGCGCCGGTATTGGATCGTTCTGCGGTTACAGGGTGGCACGGCGCGCGCCGGGCGGGCCAGGGGCCCCCGCCCGGGCCCCCGGCGGGGGGCGGGCGCGGGGATGTGGCGTTCATCGCGCGGCCACCGGTGCGCTCCCGCCCCGGGGGGAACAGCGGGCATACTGCCGCGGTGACGCACGTACGCCTTCCCCATCCCTATCTCGACCACCCGGCTCCGATCGCCTTCGCGCACCGCGGCGGGGCCGCGGACGGGCTGGAGAACACCGCCGCCGCGTTCCGGCGGGCCGCCGACGCCGGGTACCGGTACTTCGAGACCGATGTGCACGCCAGCGCCGACGGGAAGCTGGTCGCCTTCCACGACGCGACCCTGGACCGGGTCACCGACGGGCGGGGCCGCATCCGGGAGCAGCCGTGGAGCCGGATCCGCGAGGCCCGGGTGGGCGGGACCGAGCCGCTGGCGCTCTTCGAGGACCTGCTGGAGGAGTTCCCGGACAAGCGGTGGAACGTGGACCTCAAGGACGAGTCGGCCCTGCACCCGCTGGTCAACCTGATCGCGCGGGCCGGGGCCTGGGACCGGGTGTGCGTGGGCTCCTTCTCGGAGAGCCGGGTGGCCCGCGCCCAGCGGATCGCGGGCCCCCGGCTGGCGACCTCCTACGGGGTCCGCGGGGTGCTCGGGCTGCGGCTGCGCTCGTTCGCGGTCCCGGCGGCCCTGCGCGCGGGCGCGGTGGCGGCGCAGGTTCCCGAGACCCAGGCGGGCGTCAGGGTGGTGGACCGGCGCTTCGTGCGGGCCGCCCACGCGCGGGGCCTGCAGGTGCACGTGTGGACCGTGAACGAACCGGAACGCATGGAGGCTCTCCTCGACCTGGGAGTCGATGGCATCATGACCGACCGGATCGACATCTTGCGCGCGGTGCTGGACCGGCGCGGGGCCTGGGCCTGACACTGCCCGCCGCCCCGCGCCGGCCGCGGGGGCCGGGGCGTTACGGGGAACAGCGAGGGGGCCGCCATGAGCGCGCAGACGACGGACGAAGCGGAACCGGGTTCCGAGGACGGCAGAGCCGCGGCCGCCGCAGCGGTGGCGGCGGCCGCGCGCAAGCGCGAGCAGCGCGGCTGGTACTTCTACGACTTCGCGGTGTCCGTGTACTCCGCGAGCGTGCTCACCGTGTTCCTCGGGCCGTACCTCACCTCGATCGCCAAGGCCGCGGCCGACGCCGAGGGCTTCGTGCACCCGCTGGGCATCCCGGTGCGGGCCGGCTCCTTCTTCGCCTACGTGGTGTCCGCCTCGGTGATCCTGGCCGTGCTGCTCATGCCGCTGGCGGGGGCGGTCGCCGACCGGACGGGCCGCAAGAAGCCGCTGCTGGCCGTGGCCGCCTACACCGGGGCCGCGGCGACGGCCGGCATGTTCTTCCTGGACGGCGAGCGCTACCTGCTGGGCGGGCTGCTGCTGATCGTCGCGAACGCCTCACTGTCGGTCTCGATGGTGCTGTACAACGCCTACCTGCCGCAGATCTCCACGCCGGACGAGCGCGACACGGTCTCCTCGCGCGGCTGGGCGTTCGGATACACCTCGGGCTCGCTGATGCTCGTGATGAACCTGGTGCTCTACATGGGCCACGATTCCTTCGGGCTCACCGAGGGCATGGCGATCCGGATCTGCCTGGCCTCCGCCGGCCTGTGGTGGGGGGCCTTCGCGCTGATCCCGCTGCGCCGGCTGCGGGACCGCGCCGTGGTCCGGGAGCCGGGCGCGGCCCCGGCCGTCAGCGGGTGGAAGCAGCTCGTCGCCACGCTGAAGGACATGCGGCGCTATCCGCTGACCCTGTCGTTCCTGCTGGCGTACCTGATCTACAACGACGGCGTGCAGACGGTGATCTCCCAGGCCTCCATCTACGGGTCGGAGGAGCTGGAGCTGGAGCAGTCCACCCTCATCGGGGCGATCCTGCTCGTACAGGTCCTCGCGGTGGCCGGTGCGCTGGGGATGGGCCGGCTGGCCGTGCGCTATGGGGCCAAGCGGACGATTCTCGGATCTCTGGCCGCCTGGGGGGTGACGCTGGGCGCGGGGTACTTCCTGCCGGCCCGGACGCCCGTGTGGTTCTTCGCGCTCGCCGCGATGATCGGGCTGGTGCTGGGCGGCAGCCAGGCGCTGTCGCGCTCGCTGTTCTCGCACCTGGTCCCGGCGGGCAAGGAGGCCGAGTACTTCTCGGCGTACGAGATGAGCGACCGCGGGCTGAGCTGGGTGGGGCCGCTGGTCTTCGGGCTCACTTACCAGGTCACGGGGAGCTACCGGGACGCGATCATCTCGTTGGTGGTCTTCTTCGCACTGGGTTTCGTGCTGCTCGCCAGAGTGCCGGTGCGGCGCGCGGTGGAGGCGGCGGGCAATCCTGTACCCGAGCGGATCTGAGCGGATCCGCGCGGCGATCCGCCCGGATCCGGGTGGATCCGGGTGGATCTCACAGAGGTCCTGGACGCGAATTCGGAACAGATTTCGACGTTCAAGCGAAGGGCCGGTAGTGTACGCCTTTGGCCTGCCAGGCGGACCGTTACTGCGTGCTGATGAAGTGAAGACGTTGGGTGACATCTGCTGCCAGATGTGACAAAACGGGCACCGGTGGGTACAACAAGGGGCGGCACGACGGGCGACGCATGACCCGGAGCGGGAATCTATACCGCCGACCGGACGTTGACCGGATGACGACGACAGCGACACCTGTCCTGTGGGCGACAAGCCCGGGAGGCACGATTCATGAGTGAGCGAGCTCTCCGCGGTACGCGGCTCGTGGTTACCAGCTACGAGACGGACCGCGGCATCGATCTGGCCCCGCGCCAGGCGGTGGAGTACGCATGCCAGAACGGACATCGATTTGAGATGCCGTTCTCGGTTGAGGCAGACATTCCGCCGGAGTGGGAGTGCAAGGCGTGCGGCGCCATGGCACTCCTGGTTGACGGGGACGGGCCCGAAGAGAAGAAGGGCAAGCCTGCGCGAACGCACTGGGACATGCTCATGGAGCGGCGCACCCGCGAGGAGCTGGAGGAAGTGCTGGCCGAGAGGCTCGCGGTCCTTCGCTCCGGCGCCATGAACATTGCCGTGCATCCGCGGGACAGCCGCAAGTCCGCCTGACAGCCGGACGACAGCACAGCACCACGGCAAGACTGCACGACAGCACCGAAGCCGAGGGCCCCCGCCACACAGTGTGTGGCGGGGGCCCTCGGCTTTTCAGGTCAGGTTTTCGGGCCAGGTTTTCGAGTCAGGTCTGCGGGTCAGGTCTGCGGGTCAGGGGGTGAGCGGCGGGCGGTAACCGGCCTCCGGGCCGGAGCCGGAGTCCCCGGCCGACCGGTCCTCGCGGATGACCTCGCCCTGGACGACCTTGCCGTCGGGGTGGTGGATGCGGGCCTGCTGGAAGGCGTCACCGAAGGTGCCCGCGGGCGCGGAGGCCATCTTGCGCTCCAGGGTGCGGGCGGCCCGGCGGCCCGCCCAGGCCCGGACGGGCGGGAGCAGGAGGATCAGGCCCGCGGCGTCGGAGAGCAGCCCCGGCATCATCAGGAGCAGGCCGGCCAGCATGGTCAGGCCGTTGCCCGTGCCGGGCCGCTGCGCGGCGGGCTGCCGGCCCGCCTGGGCCTGCTGGAAGGTCTCCGTGAGGTTCTTGAAGGCGCGCCGCCCGGCCCGCTTGATGACCACGGCGCCCAGCACCAGGCCGCCCGCGATCAGCAGGGCGACGGCCCCGCCGCCGACCGCCCCGCCGACCAGGCTGAGCAGCCAGATCTCCAGGATCAGCCAGGCCGCGATGGCCAGGGGAAGCATCGTACGGGCGGGCGAACGCCGCCGGGGGGCCGTAGAGGTCGGAACTCCGGTCGTCATACCACCAGTGTGCCTGGGCCGGCGTAAAAGCATCCTCAGTCGGAGGTACCGGACATCCCCTAGGGGACGGCCGGCCGCGCCCGGCGCTACTTGCCGAAGACCTTGCCGGTCAGCTTGTCCGCGTGCTCCTTGATGCCCCACTGGGTGACCCTCCACAGGGCCTCCACCACGATGTCCTTGCTCATCTTGCTGTCGCCGAACTCGCGCTCGACGAAGGTGATGGGCACCTCGACCACGCGGAAGCCCTTGCGGACGGCCCGGCGGGCCAGGTCGACCTGGAAGCAGTAGCCCGCGGAGGCCACGTCCGCGAGGCCCAGGCCTTCGAGGGTCTCGCGGCGGAAGGCGCGGTAGCCGCCGGTGACGTCGCGGATCGGGACGCCGAGCATCAGCCGGGAGTACGTGGACCCGCCGCGGGAGAGGAACTCCCGGCTCTTGGGCCAGTTGACCACCCGACCGCCCGGCACCCACCGGGAGCCCAGCACCAGGTCGGCGCCCTCCAGTGCGGTGAGCAGCCGGGGCAGTTCCTCGGGCTGGTGGGATCCGTCGGCGTCCATCTCCACGATGACGCCGTAGCCGTTCTCCAGGCCCCAGCCGAAGCCGGCCAGGTAGGCGGCTCCGAGCCCTTCCTTGCCCTTGCGGTGCAGGACGTGCACCTGCTCGTCGGAGGCCGCCAGCTCGTCGGCGAGCTTTCCGGTGCCGTCCGGGCTGTTGTCGTCCGCGACCAAGATGTGGGCCTCGGGCACAGCCGCGCGGACGCGGCCGACGATCAGCCCGATGTTCTCCGCCTCGTTGTAGGTCGGAATGATCACCAAGGCCGTGCCGAGCGGTCCGTAGCTTCGCTGTCCGCCGTCGCTCACTGATTCCCCTTTTGCGTTCTCGTACATCCTGTACGTCGTGTCGCAGAGGATGATTTTAGAACAGCGATCGGGGCCCGCGGTCCTTCGGGCCGGACCGGCTCCCGCTGGCTGCGGGCCGCCTGACCGTTGTCTACTGGACCGCGGGGCCCCGATCTGAGGCCACCCTCCCCCAAGCTCCTTCGGAGCAGGGGGGACACCCGTCCGGCGAAACCTTCCCTCGCCCCCGAGGCGCGGGCGCGGCTGAGCGAACGGCTCCGTCCGGATCGGACGTCCGGTGGTGGACCCGGCCGAACCTATCCGGGTCCGGCCGCCCCCACCGAACCACGGCCCCCCGGATCACCCCTGTGGCCGTACGAATACCTCCCGGCCGCCGACGACCGTGGCCAGGCAGACCGGGAGGTCCGCGCCGGGGGTCAGGTCCGGCAGCCCGGGGGTGCCGGAGCGCGGGTCCGTGGACCAGCGGGCGACCCGGTCGTCGGGGGCCTGGACCACCAGCTCGGCGGTCTGCCAGAGCGCGTAGTCGGCCGGGGCGCCGGGGACGAGGGTGCCCGCGTCGTCGCGGCCCAGGGCCCGCCAGCCGCCGCGGGTGTGGGCGGCGAAGGCGGCCCGTACGGAGATGCGGTGGGCGGGCGTGCGGTGGAAGGCGGCCGCGCGGACGGCGCCCCAGGGGTCGAGCGGGGTGACGGGCGCGTCGGAGCCGAAGGCGAGCGGGACGCCGGCCTTGAGCATGGCCGCGTACGGGTTCAGGGTGCGGGCGCGCCCGGCGCCGAGCCGGTCGGCGTACATGCCCTCCTCACCGCCCCACAGCGCGTCGAAGGCGGGCTGCACGGAGGCGGTGAGGCCGAGCTCCGCGAAGGCCGCGATGGCGGCCGGGGTCATCATCTCGGCGTGTTCGACGCGGTGGCGGGCGGCGCGGACGCGGTCGAGGCCGACCTTGTCGGCAGCGGCCCGCACGCCCTCGACGACGGCGGTGATCGCGGCGTCGCCGATGGCGTGGAAGCCGGCCTGGAGGCCCGCCTCGGTGCAGGCGGCGACGTGCTCGGCGACGGCGCGCGCGTCGAGGTACTCGGTGCCGGTGTGGCCGGCGTCGGCGTACGGGGCGTGCAGGCAGGCGGTGTGCGAGCCGAGGGCGCCGTCGACGAAGAGGTCTCCGGCGGCCCCGACGGCGCCGAGCTCCCTGACCCGGTCGAGGTCCCGGTCGGCCCAATAGCCGAAGACGCGGGGGCCGGGGTGCGTGCGCGCCAGTTCCAGGAGGGCGGTGAAGTCCTCCGGGGAGGAGATCTCGGGGCCGCCGCACTCGTGGACGGAGCCGATCCCGAGGGAGGCGGCCCGGTCGAGGGCGGCCCGCTGGGCCTCGGCGCGCTGGGCCGGGGTCAGCGCGTCGAGCGCGGCCCGGCGCACCGCGTGGTGGGCGTCGCGGGTCAGCGGCTCGTCGGCGGCCGCCTCGACGCCGGGTACGAGCCGCAGCAGGGCGGTGGTGACCACGGCGGAGTGGGCGTCGATGCGGCTGAGGTAGAGCGGCCGGCCGCCGGCGGCCTCGTCGAGCTCGCGCCGCAGGGGGGCGCGCCGCTCCGGCCAGCGCGAGGCGTCCCAGCCGTGGCCGAGGAGCACCCGGTCGGCCGGGCGGCTGTCCGCGTACGCGCGCACGTGCGCGAGTGCTTCGGGGAGCGAGGCGGCCGCGGACAGGTCCAGCCCGGTCAGGGCGAGGCCGGCGGAGGTGGTGTGCACGTGGGCGTCGGTGAAGGCGGGCGTGACCAGCGCGCCGTCGAGGTCGACGACCTCGTCGACGCCCTGGGCGAAGGCGTCGGCCGCGCCCTCGGAGCCGACCCAGGCGATGTGGCCCCGCTCGACGACCATCGCCGTGGCGAAGGGGTCGGCGGGGCTGTGGACCTCTCCGCGGCGCAGGAGGACGGTCCGGTCGGGTCCCGGGGCGGTCGCGGGGGCTCCGGCGGCTTCGGCGGAGCGGGCGGTGCGGTCTGTCATGCGGACCAGTCTCGCGGGTCCGCCCCGGCCCCCGGACCACGGCCCCCTCGCATCAGGCGGGCGGGCGCCGCGGGGGCACGTCAGACCGGGAGGGGGAGGCCGCTGCGCGGCCGCGGTCAGACGAGGGAGGCGTACAGACCGGGGCGGCGGTCGCGCAGGTACGGGTTGGTCTCGCGCGAGGCCCGCAGCAGCTCGGGGTCGGCCTCGCCGAACACCAGCTCCTCGCCTCGGCCGGCCCGGGTGCGGGTCACCCCGTCGGGGCTCGCCAGGCAGCTCAGTCCGACGAACTCGAACTCGCCCTCGGGGCCGGTGCGGTTGACGTACGCGATGTACATCTGGTTCTCGAAGGCCCGTACGGGGACGAGCTGTTCGGCGACGAACTGGAACGGGTGCATCTGCGCGGTCGGCACCAGGAGGAGATCGGTGCCGGCGAGCGCGTGCGCCCGGACGTTCTCGGGGAACTCCACGTCGTAGCAGATCATGATGCCGACCCGGAGGCCGCCCAGGTCCGCCTGGACGACGGGGATGTCGCCGGGGGTGAAGGCGTCCTGCTCGAAGCAGCCGAAGAGGTGGGTCTTGCGGTAGTTCGCCAGCCGGTCCCCGCCGGGGCCGATGAGCTGCGCCGCGTTGTAGACGGCCTCGCCGTCCCGCTCCGGGTAGCCGTAGAGCACGGCCACCCCGTGGCGGCGGGCGATCTCGCCGATGGCACGGGCGGACATGCCGTCGGCCGGTTCGGCGAGCCGCGCGATGTCCTCGATCTCCAGCGCGTAGCCGGTCAGGAACATCTCCGAGGTCACGAGGAGCCCGGCCCCCGCCCGTGCGGCGCGAGCCACGGCCTCGTCGAGGGCCTTCAGGTTGTCGGCGGTGTCGCCGAGCCGTCCGGAACTCTGGAGGAGGGCGGTGCGCAGCGGGGGCATGAGCGACCTCTGTGGCAGGAGGGGAGGGGGTCATCAAACGGTACGTTCGCGCGTTCGACGGCGACAAGCCACGACCATTGCGCTCCCCGCATCGAATCGTTGCGTGTTCTCGGCAGCGGGCGGCGATTCGTTGCGCGGAGGCCGTACGAAGGCCCCGAGCGGGTCCGGCGACGGTCCCGGGGGGCTCCGGCCGGACCCCTCCGGATCCCTATCCGGCCGTACGGAATTCCGGGTCGGTGCCGAGCCGGCGCAGGTCTTCCAGGATGTCGGGCGTGTGGTTGGACACCACCCGGCCGCTCCAGCCGTCGCAGAGGGCGGGGACGGTGAGGGTGCCGTCGTGGTGGTGCCCGGAGGCCTCGTAGGCGCGGCGCAGCTCGTCGTGGGCGGCGGAGCCGCGGGAGCCGGGCGGCAGGACGGTCACGGCCACGGCGTCGCGGAGCCCGAGGCCGGTGAGCGCGGAGGCGACGCCGAGGCAGCGCGGACAGTCGTCGTCGGCGAGGTAGACCCGGTAGCGGTGCGGGACGGGCGAGAACCCGGTGCCGATCCGCCCCCGCAGGGCCTGCTCGGCCGGAGCGCTGGTCGGAGGGCTGGTCGGAGGGCTGGTCGGAGCCGGGGTCGGGGGCAGGGGCCGGGCCGGGACGGCGGCCGGGGCCTGGGCCGGAGCCTGGGGCGGTGCCTGGACCTGCGACTGGGCCTGGGTCTGGGTCCGCTGCTGCGTCGGGATTCCGGCCTGGCTCCGGCCTCGGGCCCGGGCGGGACACAGGGCATCGGCAGGCGTCTGGACATGGGTGTGCGACATGGTTCTCCTCGGTCTGTCCGTGTACGACGTACGCGCGTGCTCGGCGGGCTTCAGAGAGCCGGAGCCGTGGCGCTGCAGACGCGGAGGAGGTCGATGTGCAGCCGGCGGGTGAGCCAGGAGCGGCGGAGCGGTGCGGGCGGTGTGGTGAGCTGGTCCATCGGCTCCCCCTCGTGTCCGCGACCCCCGTTAGGCTGGCGTTCGCAGTCTCGTGGCCCCGCAGGGGGCCGTCAAGAGTGCCCGCACCCCTTGGAAGGAAGCCCCTGCCCATGTCCCGTGAGTCCCGGTCCGACGCGGTCCTCGACAATCCCGTCTGGACGGCGCTCGACGGCCCGCACCGCGGGTTCGCCGAGACCGGGCCCGCCGGACTCGCCGCCCGCTACCCCGACGGCGTGTCGCCCTTCGCCGCGCTCGCCGATCCCGAGGACCCGCGCGCCTGGGCCGATCTGGCCGAGCTCTTCGGTCCCGGGCAGGAGGTCTGGGTGACCGGGCTGCCGACCCCGCCCGCCGGCTGGGAGACCCTGCTGTCACTGCCCGGCGTACAGCTCGACGGCCGGGCGGTGCGGGGCAAGGAGGACCCGGAGGCGGTGCTCCTGGGCCCCGCCGACGTGCCGGAGATGCTGGAGCTGGTCGAGCTGGCGAAGCCCGGGCCGTTCGGTGACCGCACCGTCGAGCTGGGCACGTACCTCGGGATCCGCCGCGGGGGCCGGCTCGTCGCGATGGCGGGCGAGCGGATGCGGCCGCCGGGCTGGTCGGAGATCAGCGCGGTCTGCACCCACCCCGACCACCGGGGCGCGGGGCTCGCCGGGCGGCTGATCCGGGCGGTCGTGGCGGCCGTGGAGGAGCGCGGCGACAGCGCGTTCCTGCACGCGGCGGCGCAGAACACCTCCGCCATAGGTCTCTACCTGTCGATGGGCTTCACCCTGCGCCGCGAGCCGCTCTTCATCGGGCTTCGCACGCCCGACACGAAGGCTTAACACGGATTGACATTCCATCCGTTGCGGGCGGGCCCCCCACTGACCTAGCGTCGAAAGGACGATCGAAGAGCGAGGGGGGGTGGCCCGGCATGACCGCAGGAACCGGCACCCGACCCGACGCCCCGACCGGCACCCGGCCCGGCTCCCGCGGCGGCGCCCGCACCGGCGCCGCCGCCGTCAGCCCCCGCCGCGCCGTCCGTCTGCACTCCCGCGCGCACATCGACCTGCTGCGCGTCGCCGCCTCCCTCTGTCGTTCCTGATCAGCGTTCCGCGATCCGAGTCGTCCTTCGCCGCGCCGTCCGATCAGGAGGCAGTTCCGCCATGCCCGTTCGCCCTTCCCCCTCCCCCGAGGTCCATCTCGCCGTCGCCCTCGACGGCGCCGGCTGGCATCCGGCCGCCTGGCGCGAACCGGGCGCGGACGCGGCCCGGTTGTTCACCGCCGGGTACTGGGCCTCGCTCGTGGCCGAGGCCGAGGCCGGGCTGCTGGACTTCGTCACCTTCGAGGACTCGCTGGGCCTGCAGTCCACCGATCCGGCCGGGCCCGACGGCCGCACCGACCTGGTGCGCGGGCGGCTCGACGCGGTGCTGGTCGCCGCCCGGGTGGCGCCGCTGAGCCGGCACATCGGGCTGGTGCCGAGCGTGGTGGCCACGCACACCGAGCCGTTCCACGTCTCCAAGGCCCTCGCCACCCTGGACTACGTCAGCCGCGGGCGGGCGGGCCTGCGCGTCCAGATCTCCGAACGGCCGGACGAGGCGGGCCACTTCGGGCGCCGTGCGGCGGGCGGGGACATCGCCGGGCTGTACGGGGAGGCCGCCGACCACGTGGAGGTGGTGCGCCGGCTGTGGGACAGCTGGGAGGACGGCGCCGAGATCCGCGACGTGGCCACGGGCCGGTTCGTCGACCGCGCCAGACTGCACTACATCGACTTCGAGGGGCCCCACTTCAGCGTCAAGGGACCCTCCATCACCCCCAGGCCGCCGCAAGGGCTGCCCCCGGTCAGCGCGCTCGCCTCCGACGCCGCCGGGTACCCGTTCCTCGCCGGGTCCGCCGACCTCGCGCACGTGACCCCGGGCAACGCCGACGAGGCCCGCGCCGCGGCCCTGGCCCTGCCCGGGGCCCCGCACGTGTTCGGCGAGCTGACGGTCTTCCTCGACGACAGGCCGGAGGACGCGGAGCGCCGGCTGCAGCGGCTGGACGCCGCGCACGGGGCCGCGTACACGAGCGACGCCCGCATCTTCGCGGGCACGCCGCAGCTCCTCGCGGACCTGCTGCTGGAGTGGCACGGGGCCGGGCTGACCGGGTTCCGGCTGCGGCCGGGCGTGCTCGCCCACGACCTCCCGGCCATCACCCGCGGCCTGGTCCCGGAGCTGCAGCGGCGCGGGGCGTTCCGACGCTCCTACGGGGCCGCCACGCTCCGCGGCCTGCTGGGCCTGGAGCACCCCGCGAACCGGTACGCGGCCGCCGGCGGCGCCGGGCCCACCCGGTCCGGTGCCGCTGCCGCCGCCTCCGCTCCCGCCACCGTCGCCGCCTGATCCCCGGAAGGACCGACAGCCATGAGCAAGCCGCTCAAGCAGATCCACCTCGCGGCCCATTTCCCCGGGGTCAACAACACCACCGTGTGGAGCGACCCCGCCGCGGGCAGCCACATCGAGTTCGACTCCTTCGCCCACTTCGCCCGGACCGCGGAGCGCGCCAAATTCGACTTCCTCTTCCTCGCCGAGGGGCTGCGCCTGCGCGAACAGGGCGGGGAGATCTACGACTTGGACGTGGTGGGGCGGCCCGACACCTTCACCGTGGTGGCCGCCCTCGCCGCGGTCACCACCCACCTCGGGCTGACGGGCACCATCAACTCCACCTTCAACGAGCCGTACGAGGTGGCCCGCCAGTTCGCCTCCCTGGACCACCTCTCGGACGGCCGGGCCGCCTGGAACGTGGTCACCTCCTGGGACGCCTTCACCGGGGAGAACTTCCGGCGCGGCGGCTTCCTGCCGCGCGAGCAGCGCTACGAGCGGGCCAGGGAGTTCCTCGCCACCGCGCACGAGCTGTTCGACTCCTGGGACGGCGGCGAGCTCCTCGCCGACCCGGTGTCCGGGGAGTTCCTGCGGGACGCGCGGGCGGGCGCCTTCGCCCACCGGGGCGAGCAGTTCGACATCTCCGGGCACTTCAACGTGCCGCGCAGCCCGCAGGGGCGGCCCGTCGTCTTCCAGGCGGGCGATTCGGACGAGGGCCGGGAGTTCGCGGCGGCCGGCGCGGACGCCATCTTCGGCCGGTACGGCACGCTGGACGCGGGCCGCGCCTTCTACGCGGACGTGAAGGGGCGGCTGGCCAAGTACGGCCGCACCCCCGACGAGCTGAAGATCCTGCCGGCGGCCACCTTCGTGCTCGGCGACACCGACGACGAGGCGCGGGAGCTGGCCCACGAGGTGCGGCTCAAGCAGGTCAGCGGGGCCACCGCGATCAAGTACCTGGAGCACGTGTGGAACCGGGACCTGTCGGGCTACGACCCGGACGGGCCGCTGCCGGACGTCGATCCGGTCCCCGGTGAGAACACCGTCGCGCAGGGCCGGGCGAGCGTGCGCACGCACCGGGATCCGGCGGACGTCGCGCGCGAGTGGCGGGAGCTGGCCGGTGCCCGGGGCCTGTCGATCCGGGAGCTGGTGATCGAGACGACCGGCAGGCAGACCTTCGTCGGCTCGCCCCTGACGGTGGCCCGGGCCATCGACGGCCTGGTCCAGGCGGACGCGGCCGACGGGTTCATCCTGGTGCCGCACCTGACGCCCGGCGGGCTCGACGCCTTCGCGGACACCGTCGTACCGCTGCTCCAGGAGCGCGGGGTGTTCCGCCGCGAGTACACCGGCCCGACGCTGCGCGACCACCTCGGTCTCGCCGCCCCGCGCGCCCTGGCCCCCGCCCACCACTGAAACCCCGCCGAAGACCCTTCGGCGAAGGCCCGCAGCAGGCCCGCAGCAATCCCGCAGCAGGCCCGAAGGCCCGCGCCGCAAGCACGTCACCGCAGGAGGGAACACCATGCCCGCCGTCCCGCTCGGGGTCCTCGACCTCGTCCCGATCCCGTCCGGCTCCACGGCCGCCGAGGCCTTGCGCTCCAGTGTCGACCTGGCCCGCCAGGCCGAGCGGTTCGGCTACGCCCGCTACTGGTTCGCCGAGCACCACCTCAACCCGGGGGTCGCCGGGACCTCGCCGGCCGTCGTGCTGGCGCTGACCGCCTCGGCCACCTCCACGATCCGGATCGGCTCGGGCGCGGTCCAGCTGGGACACCGCACGGCGCTGTCGACGGTCGAGGAGTTCGGCCTGCTGGACGCGGTGCACCCGGGCCGGATCGACCTGGGCCTGGGCCGTTCGGCGGGCGGCCCGGCGCCGCGCCGGGCCGACGCGGCGCCGCCGGTGGCGTACACGACGGACAACGGGCTGCTCATCCCGGAGCCCTTCTCCTTCGCCCATCTGCGGGACCACCCGCGCATCGCGCTCCAGCACCGGCTGCTGCAGCTGCCGGGGGCCGCGCCGCAGGAGTACTCCGAGCAAGTGGGCGACGTACTGGCCCTGTTGCGCGGGGAGTACCGCTCGCCGGAGGGGGTGGAGGGGCACGCCGTGCCCGGCGAGGGCGCCGAGGTCCAGGTGTGGGTGCTGGGCAGCAGTGCCGGGGTGAGCGCCGAGACGGCCGGCGCGAACGGGCTGCGGTTCGCGGCGAACTACCACGTCAGCCCGGCGAGCGTCCTGGAGGCGGCCGAGGCGTACCGGGCGGCCTTCAAGCCCTCGGCCGGGCCGGACGGGCTGGACCGGCCGCACCTGACGGTGTCCGCCGACGTGGTGGTGGCCCCGGACGACGCGGAGGCGCGGGAGCTGGCCACCGGGTACGCGCCGTGGGTGCACAGCATCCGCTCGGGCGCGGGAGCGATCCCGTTCCCCGACCCGGACCGGGCGCGCGAGCTGACCCGGGACTGGTCGGCGGCGGACCACGAGCTGGTCGCCGACCGGGTGGAGACCCAGTTCGTCGGGTCCCCCGCGACCGTCGCCGACCATCTGGAGCGGCTGCGGGACGCGACCGGCGCGGACGAGCTGCTGATCACCACGATCACGCACGGGCACGCGGACCGGGTGCGCTCGTACCGGCTGCTGGCCGGGGAGTGGGCCCGGCGAGGGTAGCGGGCCGCCCTGCCGGCCGGGGGCGGCCGGAGCCTTGACCGGCTTGCGGAGGAAGGCGTTTCGCCGACGGGGGTTTGGCCCGGCGCGGTGTGGTCACACGCGGAGGAAGCATCCGACGACCGCCTCGCGAAAGGAACCGCCATGACCTCCGTGACGTCCGCCACCGCACTGACCTCCGCGTCCACGTCCCCCCGGATCCCCGAGGCCGACGTGACCCGGCTGCCCGGTTCCGCGGTCCACCACTGGGAGTGGCAGACCTACGCGGCCTGCCGCGAGCTCGGCTCGTCCCGGTTCTTCCATCCCGCGGGCGAGCGGGGCGAGGAACGGGAGGAGCGCGACGCGGCCGCGAAGCGCGTCTGCGGCGGGTGCCCGGTGCGGGAGGCGTGCCTGGAGCACGCCCTGCGCACGCGGGAGCCGTTCGGGGTGTGGGGCGGCAAGACCGAGGAGGAGCGCAAGGCCCTGGCGCGGCCCTCGCGCGCCAGGAGGGCCGCCATGACGGCGCCGAAGGGGCAGAGCGGACCCAGCGGGCCCGACAGGTCCGCTACGCCGGGGCGCCCGAGGTGAAGCGGCGCAGCAGCGGGGAGAGGACGAGGACCGATTTGGTGCGCTCCACGAAGGGCTCGCCCGCGATCCGTTCCAGGACCCGCTCGAAGTGCCGCATGTCGGAGGCGAAGACCTGGACGAGGGCGTCCGCGTCGCCGGTGACGGTCGACGCGGACACCACCTCGGGGTAGCGCTCCAGCCCTCGCCGGATGTCGTCCGGCGAGGTGTTGTGGCGACAGTAGATCTCTATGAAGCCCTCGGTCTCCCAGCCCATGGCGGCGGGGTCGACGCGGACCGTGAAGCCGGTGATGGCCCCTTCGGCACGCAGCCGGTCCACGCGCCGTTTGACGGCGGGGGCGGAGAGTCCGACCTCGGAGCCGATGTCCGCGTAGGAGCGGCGGGCGTCCTCGGCGAGGGCGTGCACGATGCGTTCGTCGAGATCGTTCAGTCGCACTGCGCGTGGATCACTTCTCTGCTGCGGCCGGTTCTGCTGTGGCCAGTCGGGAGCGGCGGATGCCGTACAGGAAGTAGACCACGAGGCCAACGGCCATCCAGCCACCGAAGACCTGCCAGGTGACGGCGTCGAGGCTCCACATCACCCAACCGCAGGCGAGGAAGCCGAGTATCGGCGTGAGCGGGAACAGGGCCACCTTGAAGGTGCGCGGCATGTCCGGGCGGGTGAAGCGCAGGATGATGACGGCGACGTTGACCAGACCGAAGGCGAAGAGCGTGCCGATGCTGGTGGCGTCGGCCAGCTTGCCGAGCGGGATGGTGGCGGCGAGGAGTCCGCAGAAGAGGCCGACGATCACCACGTTCGCGCGGGGAACGCCGGTGCGCGCGTTGACCTTGCCGAATGCCTTGGGCACGAGGCCGTCGCGGGACATCGCGAACAGGATGCGGGTCTGGCCGTAGAGCACGGCGAAGACCACGGAGGCGATGGCGACGACGGCGCCCGCGGCCAGGACCACGCCCCAGAAGCTGTGGCCGGTGACGTCGGTCATGATCTGGGCGAGCGCGGCCTCGGTGCCCTCGAAGTCCTGCCAGGGCATGGCGCCGACGGCGACGAAGGCCACAAGGACGTAGAGGACGGTGACGATCAGCAGCGAGAGCATGATCGCGCGGGGCAGGTCGCGCTTGGGGTTCTTGGCTTCCTCACCGGCGGTGGAAGCGGCGTCGAAGCCGATGTAGGAGAAGAAGAGGGTGCCGGCCGCGGCGGTGATGCCCTCCCGGCCGAGCGGGTTGAAGTTCGAGTAGTTGCCGGACTTGATGCCCATGGCACCGATACCGATGAAGAGCAGCAGGGTGACGATCTTCACGCCGACCATGATCGAGTTGATCCGGGCGCTCTCCTTGGCTCCGCGCATGAGGAAGACCATGGCGAGCAGGACGACGACGAGCGCCGGCAGATTGATGAAGCCGCCCTCGCCCAGCGGGGCGGAGACACTCTCCGGGATGGTGATCCCTATCGTGCCGTCGAGGAATTCGTTGAGGTACTCGCCCCAGCCGACGGCGACCGCCGCGACGGAGACCCCGTACTCCAAGATCAGGCACCAGCCGCAGACCCATGCGACGAGCTCGCCCATGGTGGCGTAGGTGTACGAGTACGAGGAGCCGGAGACCGGCACCGATCCGGCCAGCTCCGCGTAGGAGAGCGCCGAGAAGAGGGCGGTCAGGCCCGCGATGACGAAGGAGATCGTGACGGCGGGACCGGCCTTGGGGGCCGCGGTGCCGAGGACGACGAAGATGCCGGTGCCCAGGGTCGCGCCGATGCTGATCATCGTGAGCTGCCACATGGTGAGCGAGCGGCGCAGCGAGCCGCCCTCGCCCTGGCCGCCCTCGGCGACCAGCTGCTCCACCGGCTTGCGGCGCATCAGGGGGTGGGGCGCCTTGCGGGGCTCCGAGGTGAGCGGTGGCGCCTGGCCGTGATCGAGCACGAGGGGACTCCTTTGTCACTGCGGGTGGGGTGTGTCGGCGTCGACCGCAGCGGTCCGGAGCAGGAGCAGGCAGCGCAAGAACCTGCCTGGGCATGGGGGGACCGCGAGCAGGCGGTCCTCGCCACTCCACGTACAGCGAGTGAGCCTACGAGCTGAGTGATACCGCCCGTAATGCACCATCCTTGCACATTGGCGACTGATCGTTGCGCGGATCTGTCCTGGATGGTCCTTTGTTGCGCGGGGATGATCGATCAGTGCGTGACCCATCCCGAACGGCGTTCTTGACACTTCGTCAGATCTGCCGCAGCGTGCCGTCATGGATCTGGACGTGCTCTATGAGATCGACGTGCCCAGGCCTTGGCCGGGAGCCCATCCGCACGGCCAGCGGGCCGCCGAGCAGCGCGCCTACCGGGAGGCCGTCGAGCAGATCCGGCTCGCCGACCGGATGGGATTCCGCACCGTCTGGGCGGTCGAGCACCACTTCCGCGAGGGCCGCTCGCACTGCCCGGCCCCCGAGGTGCTCCTCGGACACCTGGCCGGGCTCACGGAGCGGATCCGGCTCGGCTTCGGCGTGACCCTCACCCCCTTCGCCTTCACGCCGCCCCAGCGCATAGCGGAGAAGGTCGCCACCGTCGACGTGCTCTCCGGCGGTCGGGTGGAGTGGGGCACCGGCCGGTCCACGCCCATGGAGCAGACCGCCTTCGGCGTGGACCGGGAGAGGTCCCGGGAGGACTGGCGCGAGGCCATCGAGATCGTGACGGGGATGTGGCGCGAGGAGTACTTCGCCTACGAGTCGGAGCGCTTCCGCTTCCCGCGCCGCATGGTCACCCCCAAGCCGGTGCAGGATCCGCACCCGCCGGCCTGGATGGCGGCCACCTCCCCCGGTTCGGCGGAGGTCGCGGGTGCGCACGGCCTGGGACTGCTCTCCTTCTCGATCATGCAGCCGCTGGAGGCGATGGCCGCCCAGGTGGCCGCCTACCGGGCGGCGGCCGCCGCCCCGAGCCCGCTCACCGACGTCACCACGGACCGGGTCGCCGCCTACACCCTGGTCCACGCCACGCCGCCGGGCACCGCCCCGGGCGCCCGCGTCTGGGACTCGGTCGCCTGGTGGTACTCGAACCTCGCGCGCTTCACCCTGGAGTGGGAGCTGCCGCACCTGGGCCCCGAGGAGCGCGAGCGGACCTTCCCGCTGCTCACGCCGATCCTCGAGGGGAACGTCCCGGTACGGGAGTTCAGCGACGGCGACATGATCCTCATCGGGGACGCGGAGACGATCGTCGCCAAGGCCAAGCGGTACGCGGACCTCGGTGTCGACCAGCTCATCTGCTACGTCCAGTGGGGGTACCTGGAACACCGGGAGATCCTGCGGACCCTGGAGATCCTCGGCAAGGAAGTCCTCCCGGAGCTGGCCCGCTACGAGCCCCGCCGGGAGCGCGCGTGAGCGCGCGGCCCCGGGGCGCGGCCGGGGCTCCCGCCGGTGCCGCGGCCGCCGGTCCCGCTTCCGCAGGTTCCGCGGCCGGTTCCGCTTCCGCCGGTTCCGCGGCCGCCGGTTCCGCGGCCGCCGCCGGGGAGCCCGCTCACCTCGACACCTCCCCCGTCCCCGACTACGCCGCCCTGCACCGCCTCGACGGCCGCGGGTTCGTCCTGCTCGGCGCGGGCAACGGCATCGGCCGGCAGACCGCGCACGCGCTGGCCGCCGGCGGTGCCCGCGTGCTGTGCGTCGACGTGGACGGGGAACGGGCCCGGGCGGTCGCCGTCGAGACCGGGGGCCTCCCGTACGCCGCCGACGTCACCCGCCGCGACCCGATGCGGGAGCTCTTCGCCGAGGCCCCGGGGCTCCTCGGCCGCCCGGTCGGCGGGGTCGTCGACATCGTAGGCATGGCCCGCTACGCCGCCCTGCCCGAGCTGGACGACGCCGGCTGGGACTGGCACTTCGACCTCGTCCTGCGGCACGCGTGGCTGGCCGTCCAGTACGGCGGCGAGGCCGTCGCGGCGGCCGGCGGCGGCCCGCTGGTCTTCGTCGCCTCCGTCTCCGGGCTCACCGCCGCCCCGCTGCACGCCGCGTACGGGGCGGCGAAGGCGGGCCTGATGTCACTGGTGCGCTCGGCGGCGGTCGAGCTGGGCCCGCGCGGGGTACGGGTCAACGCGGTGGCACCGGGCGTGGTCGCCACCCCGCGGGTCCGCGCCCTGCTGGGCACCGAGGGGCGGCGGCGCAACGCGGAGAACGCCCCGCTGGGCCGGGTCGCCGAGACCGCGGACATCGCGGCCGCGCTCTATTTCCTGGCCTCGCCGCAGTCCTCGTACATCACCGGGCAGACGCTCGTGGTCGACGGCGGCGTCGGCGTGAAGTTCCCGTACCCGACGATCGGAGCCGAGCAGTGAACACGCACAGGACCGAAGACACGGACACGGACGGCGGCCCGGAGATCGGGACGGAGACGCGGACGGAGACGGACGCCGGCACGGACGCGGCGGCCGTCGCCGGCACCGGGCCCTGGCTGGACCCGGGCCCCTTCCTGCGCGGCGTGTCCTGGCTGGACCGGGGCCGCCCGGTACGGGCCGACCCCGCCGACACCATGCGGCTGCCCTGGGACACCGGCGAGCGGGCCACCCTGCCCATCGGGGTGCGCCTGGAGTTCACCGCCCGGGGCGCGCGGGCGGTGGAGATCCGCTACCGGGCGACCGTGCCCGGCCCCACCGACGCGCTGCGCGACCTCGCGCACGGCTTCGCCCTCTGGGACCGGCACGGGGTGGTGCGCGAGCTGTACACCGAGCCGGCGGCCGAGGCCGTCATACGCCTCGAACTACCCGGCGGATCCGGCCCGTTCACCATCCATCCGCCCGAGACGCAGTCCCCGCTGATCCTCGGCGTGCGCGGGGTCGGCGGCCGGGTGGACCCCGCGCCGCCCGCCCCGCGCTGGGTGGTGCACGGCGACTCCATCACCGAGGGCTGGTGGTCCACCCGGCCCGCGCACGGCTGGCCGGCGATCGCCGGGCGGGCGCTCGGCTGGGACACGGTCAACCTCGGCTACGCGGGCGCCGCGCGCGGGGAACTGGCCACCGCCGAGCAGCTCGCCGAACTGCCCGCCGATGTCCTCACCCTCGCCTTCGGCACCAACTGCTGGTCCCGCGTGCCCTTTTCGGCCCCCCTCCTGTACGAGACCACCCGCGCGTTCATCGAACTGGTCCGCCAGGGCCACCCCCGGACACCGCTGCTCCTCCTCTCCCCCGTGCTGCGGCCCGACGCGGAGCGCACCCCGAACAAGCTGGGCGCCACCCTGGGCGCCCTGCGCGACGCGATGGAGCGCGCCACCCGGGACCGGATCGCCGCCGGGGACGACCGGCTGGCCCTGCTGCCGGGGCGGGACGTACTGGGCCCCGAGCACCTGGCGGACGGCCTGCACCCCAACGACTCCGGTCACCACACGCTCGGCCTCGCTGTGGCCACGGCCATGCGGCGGGCCGGGTTCGACGCGGGGTGAGTGAAACAGCCCACACCGAACGGGTTGAACAGAACGGCTCCAACGCAGCGTGTCCTGCACACAGTTGCCGCCGCTCCGCACGACGGGCGCAGCGGCGGACACCGGGACGCACACGTGGGAGAGATCAAGATGGGCATCAAGCGCGGAACCACCCTGGCGGCCGTGGCGGTCGTCGTCGCACTCAGCGCGACCGCCTGCGGCGGGAACGACCAGGCCGGCGACAACACCAAGCCCGCCGGTGCCGTCGCCTCCGCCCAGACCTCCGGGGACGGCTACGGAGAAGGCTACGGAGCGGGCGCCGGCGCGGAAGCGGGCGCGGACGGCGCCCCAAAGCCCGGCGGACAGTTGGCCGTCGCGCAGAACGACCAGCTGGGATCGGTCCTCACCGACAGCGCGGGCTTCACCCTGTACCGCTTCGACAAGGACACCGCGAAGCCGCCGAAGTCGAACTGCGACGGGGACTGCGCGAAGACCTGGCCGGTGGTCGCCGCGGGCGACGCGACCGCCGCGGCGGGCACGGACCCGGCGCTGCTGGGCGAGGTGGTCCGCACCGACGGCAGCAAGCAGCTGACGGTGGCCGGCTGGCCCGTGTACCGGTTCAGCAAGGACACCAAGGCGGGCGACACCAACGGGCAGGGCGTCGGCGGGACCTGGTTCGCGGCCGCGCCCGACGGCAAGAAGGCGGCGAAGGCCGCGGCCGCCCCGCCGGCCGGCGCGGCCCAGGCCGAGGGCGCGCTGACCGTGGCCAAGGACCCCAAGCTGGGCGACCACATCGTCGACGGCAACGGCATGACCGTCTACCGGTTCAAGCCCGACACCGCGTGGCCGATGGTCTCCAAGTGCGAGGGCGACTGCGTGGCCAAGTGGCCGGTCGTGCCCCCGGTGGACCAGGCCAACGCCAAGGGGATCATCGAGAAGAACTACCTGGTCCTGGACCGCCCCGACGGCAAGAAGCAGCAGACGGTGAACTGCTGGCCCGTCTACACCTTCACCGGCGACAAGAAGGCCGGCGACACCAACGGCCAGGGCGTCGGCGGCACCTGGTACGCGGTCGCCCCCGACGGCAAGCTCATCACCGGCCAGTAAGCCCCGCGCCGCGGTGCGGCGCGCCCACCGGACCATCTGACCGCGCGGCCCCTGCCCCTCCTCCCCCCGGGGCAGGGGCCGCGCACCGTTCCGGCGTGCCCCGTGCCGGAGCCCGCGACGGAGCCCGCGACGGGGCCCGCGACGCCTCGGGGTCCCGGGACTCACCCCCTACACTCCGTCCCATGCTGCGCGTACTGGCCGTCGACGACGAGAAGCCCCTGCTCGAGGAGCTCCTCTACCTGTTGCGCTCGGACCCCCGGGTGCTCAGCGCCGAGGGCGCCTCGGACGCGACCGAGGCGCTGCGCCGGATCACCCTGGCGCTGGAGAGCGGGCCGGACGGGGCCGACGCCATCGACGTGGTCTTCCTCGACATCCACATGGCGGGGCTGACCGGCCTGGACATAGCCCGGCTGCTGGCCGGGTTCGCGCGGCCGCCGCTGATCGTGTTCGTCACCGCCCACGAGGGGTTCGCCGTCCAGGCCTTCGACCTCAAGGCCGTGGACTACGTGCTCAAGCCCGTGCGGCCGGAGCGGCTCGCCGAGGCGGTCCGGCGGGCCTGCGCGCAGTCCGGCCGGACCGGACATCCGCCGGGCGACGCGGCGGCCGGCGCCGCGCCGGCCGAAGCTCCTCCCGTCGTGCCGGCGCCGCGTCGGCCCGTGCCCGATGCCGGCCCCGCGGTCCCCGCCGACCACGGCCCGGACCACACCCCCGAACGCGCCCCCGACCAGATCGCCGTGGAGCTGGGCGGCGTGACCCGGTTCGTGGCGATCGCGGACATCGCGTACGTGGAGGCCCAGGGCGACTACGCCCGGCTGCACACCGCCGAGGGCAGCCACCTGGTGCGCATCCCGCTGTCCACGCTGGAGGAGCGGTGGGCCTCCCGCGGTTTCGTCCGCATCCACCGCCGCCACCTGGTGGCGCTGGGCCGCATCGACGAACTGCGCCTGGACGCGGGCACCACCACGGTCCGCGTCGGAGCGGCCGAACTCCAGGTGAGCCGGCGGCACGCGCGGGAGCTGCGGGACCTGCTGATGCGCCAGGCGATGGGCTGAGACCGGCCACGGGACCCACGGGACCGGCCACGGGACCCACGGGACCGGCCACGGGACCGGCCGGGCCCCGCCGACCGCCCGGCGCGCGGGCCGGCCGTTCACCGCGCCGGGAAGGGCGTACGGCGATCCGCCGGGGCCGTCGGCCGCAGCGCGGGCCCGGCCGGCCGCGCGGGCGACCGGCCGCGCGTATCGTGGATCTTCCGCCCCGGGAGGAAGCAGATGTCCGAAATCCAGGCGCTGCTCGACACGTTGGCCGGACTGCCCCGCACCCGTCCGGCCGGGCCGGCCGAAGCCGAGGCCCTGCTGGCCCGGCTGCGCAGCGCGGCCGCGCGCTGGGCCGACGTACTGTACGAGGCCCACGAGGGCGCGCGCGGGCAGGTGCCGCCCCGGGCGGAGGCGGCGCTGACGCTGGCCTTCCGGCGCGCCGAGGAATCGTACGTGGAGCTGGAGATCGCCCTGCGCGACTGCGCGGAGCACCGCGACCCCGCCCTCTGACGGTTCTCGGCCAAGGCGCCCGCCGGAGCGTGCGCGACGGCCTGTCGCCGGATCCGGGGCTCTGCGTAGACTCCCGTGACCCCGCCGCCCAGCCCGAAGGACCCGCCCGGTGAACCAGACGTACGCGCTGACCGCGGTCGCCGTCGTCGTCCTGGTCACGGTGCTGCTCGGCGCGCTGGGCCTGCGGATATCCCGGACGACCTCCGACTTCTACGTGGCTTCGCGCACGGTCGGCCCGCGCCTCAACGCGGCGGCCATCAGCGGCGAGTACCTCTCCGCCGCCTCCTTCCTCGGCGTGGCCGGGCTGGTGCTCCTCCAGGGCCCGCAGATGCTCTGGTACCCGGTGGGCTACACGGCCGGCTACCTGGTCCTGCTGGTCCTGGTGGCGGCGCCGCTGCGCCGCTCGGGCGCCTACACGCTGCCCGATTTCGCCGAGGCCCGCCTCGAATCGCAGGCCGTGCGCCGGATCGCGGTGCTGTTCGTCCTCGGGGTCGGCTGGCTGTACCTGCTGCCGCAGCTGCAGGGCGCGGGCCTGACGCTGGGGATCCTGACCGGGGCCCCGCACTGGGTGGGCGGGGTGGTCGTGGCCGTCGTGGTGACGGCGGCGGTCGCGGCCGGCGGCATGCGGTCCATCACCTTCGTGCAGGCCTTCCAGTACTGGCTGAAGCTCACCGCCCTGCTGGTCCCGGTGTTCTTCCTGCTCGCGGCCTGGGTGGGGGACGGCGCTCCGCGCGCCACCTTCGACGCCCCGGCGGTCTTCCGCGAGCACACCGCCGTCACCCTCGCCGAGGACGTGCGGCTGTCCCTGGACGCGCCGCTGACGGTGACGGTGACCGGCCGGGTCGACGGGCACGTCTACGAGGGCGAGCCCGTGACGCTCGGCGCCGGGCACCATTCCGTACGGGCGCACGCGCGCCTCGCCTTCGCACCGGACTCGCCGGTGCCGCAGACCCGGACCGAGGCCGGAGCGGGAGCCTCCAGCTGGTCGGAGCCGCTGTCCGGGGACCGGCCGGAGCTGCGGCTGTACGCGACGTACGGGCTGATCCTGGCCACGTTCCTCGGGACCATGGGGCTGCCGCACGTGGCGGTGCGCTTCTACACGAGCCCGAACGGGCGGGCGGCGCGGCGGACCACGCTGGTGGTGCTGGGGCTGGTCGGCGCCTTCTACCTGCTGCCGCCGGTGTACGGGGTGCTGGGCCGGATCTACGCCCCCGAACTGGCCCTGACCGGCGAGGCCGACGCGGCGGTGCTGGTGTTGCCGGCCCGGATGGTGGGCGGGACGGCCGGGGAGCTGCTGGGGGCGCTGGTGGCCGGGGGCGCGTTCGCGGCGTTCCTGTCGACGGCGTCGGGGCTGACGATGGCGGTGGCCGGGGTGCTGCACCAGGACGTGCTGTCCGCGCGCGGGGTGGGCAGCTTCCGGGTCGCGGTGCTGGTGGCGATCCTGGTGCCGCTGGCCGGGAGCGTGGCGGCGACGGACGTTCCGGTGGCGGACGCGGTGGGGCTGGCGTTCGCGGTGTCGGCGTCCTCCTTCTGTCCGCTGCTGGTGCTGGGGATCTGGTGGCGCGGGCTGACCCCGCCGGGGGCGGTGGCCGGGCCTCCGGGGGACGTCGTACCCCGCGGCGCCCCGCGGTTGGCGGGGCGTGGTGGCGGTCCCCCCCCCGGGGGGTGCGTGTGCGCCCTGGGCCGCCGGCACGGGCGCTGGCATCCGGACAGCCCGGAGGCCCGGATCTGCGCGGGCGTCCACGGCGGCTGAGACCCCCGACGGCCCCGCCCGGCCCCCGGGGACCCAGGACCGGCCGGCTCAGGCCCGCTCAAGCCCTCTCAGACCCGCTCAGGCTCCCTCGGCGGGGCCGCGGAGCCCTTCCCCCGGGTCCGGCTACTGGTGCTGCTCCGGGAAGGGCCGGTGCGCCCCGTCCGGTTCCGTCGCGAGCCGCCGCTCCAGCCGGGCGATGGCGGCCCGTACACCGTTCCCGTAGCCGTCGTCGCCCAGCGCCCCGGTGGCGGCGCGGGCCCGCGCCAGGTGGATCCTGGCCGCCTCGGGGCGCCGTAGCTTCACGTAGTCGGCGGCCAGGCTCAGGTGCAGCGACGGGTAGAAGACCCGGACGGCCGGCGGCGGGCCCGGCCCGTCGGCGGCCGTCAGGGCGCGCAGGTCCCAGGCCAGCTCCTCGGCGGGGTCGTCCTGCGCGTCGGCCATGTAGTGCGCCAGCGTGCAGCGGTGCAGGGAGTCGCCCTCCTCGCCGATCTCGGACCAGATGTCGCCGAGCCGGTTGCGGGCCTCCTCGCGGTCGCCGGCGTGCAGCAGGATGACCGCTTGGCCGATCCTGGTCATGACGGCGTCCTCCGACGCCTCCTGCTGCTCCGTCAACGCGGCCTCCGGCTTGCTCCGCCGGACCTGCTCCGGTCCGGTCGTCAAGACGCTAGCCGCAGGCACCGGCAATGCCGCCTAGGCGCGGTGGGGCATCAGCCCAGGTCCGGAATGCGCCAGTCGATCGGCGCATGGCCCTGGGCGGCGACGGCCTCGTTGATCTGCGTGAAGGGCCGGGAGCCGAAGAACTTCTTGGCCGACAGCGGGGAGGGGTGGGCTCCCTTGACGACCGCGTGCCGCTCCTCGTCGATCAGCGGGAGCTTCTTCTGCGCGTACGCCCCCCACAGGACGAAGACGGCCGGGTCGGGACGCTCGGCGACGGCGCGGATCACCGCGTCGGTGAACTTCTCCCAGCCCTTGCCCTTGTGCGAGTTGGGCTCGGCCTCCCGCACGGTGAGCACCGCGTTGAGCAGGAGCACGCCCTGCTCGGCCCACGGCATCAGATAGCCGTTGTCCGGGACGGGGGTGCCCAGCTCGCTCTGCATCTCCTTGTAGATGTTGCGCAGCGAGGGCGGGGTCTTGACGCCCGGCTGGACCGAGAAGCACAGGCCGTGGCCCTGGCCGGCGCCGTGGTACGGGTCCTGGCCGAGGACCAGCACCTTCACCTTGTCGAAGTCGGTGGCCTCCAGCGCCGCGAAGACCTGCTCGCGGGGCGGGTAGACCGGCCCGTTCGCCCGCTCCTTCTCGACGAACTCGGTGAGCTCTTTGAAGTAGGGCTGCTCCAGCTCCCCGCCGAGGACGGGGAGCCAGGACTCGGGCAGCATCTGGGTCACGGCGACAACCTCCGGTACAAGTTCTTCGCGCGCGGGCAACTGCTTCGCGCGACTGCTCCAGAACTTACCCGGGACCACTGACAGTGCGGCGGCCGCGTCCGCGTACGGACCCGGCCGGCCGCGGCCCCGCTACCAGCTGGTCTTGCGGTACAGCTCCCAGACCTGCATGACGGTCTGCGGGTCGAGGGCGCGCTCGGCACCCGCGATGTCGTCGCGGGCGGCGACGTACAGCTTGCCCTGCCACAGCGGAAGCAGCCGGACGTCGTCGGCGAAGATCTGCTGGGCCTTCTCGAACTCGTGGATGCCGGCCGACCGGTCGCTCTCGCGGCGGGACTTGGGCAGGATGACGTTCAGGATCTCGTTGGCCTCGTACGGCGTTCCGACGGCGTTGTCCTTGCCGACGAACGGGGCGATGAAGTTGTCCGGGTCCGGGAAGTCGGGGAACCAGCCTCGGCCGAAGACCGGGTACTCGCCCTTCTTGTAGCCCTCCTGGAAGACCTTCCAGGGCTGGCCGCGCAGGGTGATCTTGAACAGGCCGCTCTCGTCCAGCTGGCGCTTGAGCTCGGTGAACTCGTCGGCGGTGGAGGCGCCGTAGCGGTCGGTGGTGTACCAGAAGGTCATCTCGACCGGCGTGGCGACCCCGCCGTCCTTGAGGATCTTCTTCGCCTTGGCGACGTCGACCTGGCCGTAGGTGTCGTAGAAGGGCGTCTTGTGGCCCACGACCCCCTTGGGGACCATCGAGTACAACGGCTCGGCGGTGCCCTGGTAGACCTTGGAGACGAGCGCCCCGCGGTCGACGATCTGGGCGATCGCCTGGCGCACCGGGGCCTTGGCGGCCTGCGGGTCCCTGGGGTTGAAGACCAGGTAGCGGATCTCGGCGCCGACGTTCTCGACGACCTGGACGCCCGCGTTGTGCGATTCGGGGGTCTGCAGGTCCTTGATCTCCGGGGCGGACAGGCCTCGGTACGTCGCGTCGATCTCCTTGGACTTGAGCGCCGCGATCATCTTCTTGGAGTCCGCGAAGTACCGGATGGTCACGCCGTTGTTGCGGCGGTTGGCGAAGCCGGTGTAGACGCCGTTGCGGTTCAGGACCGCCTCGCCGCCCTCTTTGTAGGACTCGAGGGTGTACGGGCCGGAGCCGGTGACCCCGGAGCCTTCGCGCAGCTTGTTGGCCGGGTACTCCTTCGGCGCGACCAGCGAGGCGGCCGGCGAGCCGAGCACAAAGGGGAAGGTGGCATCGGGGGTGTTCAGGTGGAAGACCACCGTCAGCGCGTCCGGCGTCTCGATCTTGTCCAGGCTGCCGAAGAGGGCCTTGGGGCCGGCCGGGGCGTCGATGGTCTTGATCCGGTCGAGGGAGTGCTTGACGGCCTTGGCGTCGAGCGTCTCCCCGTTGGAGAACTTCAGGCCCTTCTTGAGCACGCAGCGGTACGACTCGTTCCCGGAATCCGTGAACTCGCAGCTCTGGGCCGCGTCCGGCTGGGGCTTGGTGGCACCCGTGGGGAAGGCGAGCAGGGTCTGGTAGACGTTCCGGTAGAGCTCCCAGGAACCGTCCCAGGCCGCCGCCGGATCGAGGGTGGTGGGTGCGCTCGTCGTTCCGACGACAATCCGCTGTCCGCCGTCGCCGCCGTCGTCCGAGAACAGGCCGCATCCGGAGAGCAGGGATATGGACGCAAGGGCCGCAGTGATCTGCAGGCATCTGGTCCGGTTGAACACGTGCACGCTCCTCGATCAGCCAGGGGTGCGGCAGACCCTACCGCAGTGCATCACAAATCCAATGGGCAGGTTTCGTGCGGCACTTGACCGAATACGTGCATATTCGGTACGCATTTGCCCCCTCTCGGGAGGCAAATGCGTCCGATTATCGGTCAGTGGACTCCGGCATTGAGGAACATTCCCCCGTCGACCACGAGAGTTTGCCCGGTGATCCATTCCGCTTGTGCAGATGTGAGAAAGGCCGCCGCCCCTCCGATGTCCTGCGGGAGGCCGAGCCGGCCCAGCGGATAAGCCGCCGCGGCTTCCTGCTCCCGGCCCTCGTAGAGCGCGGCCGCGAACTTCGTCTTGACCACGGCGGGCGCGATCGCGTTGACCCGGACGCCCGGCGCCATCTCGTGGGCGAGCTGGAGGGTCAGGTTGACCATCGCCGCCTTGCTCATCCCGTACGCCCCGATGAAGGGCGAGGCCGAGACGCCGGCGATCGAGGCGATGTTCACGATCGCCCCGCCGTTCTCCTTCTGCCAGGCGTGCCAGGTGCGCTGGGCGAAGCCGAGCGCGGAGATGACGTTGGTCTCGAAGACCTTGCGGGCGACCCCGAGGTCCAGGTCCGCGATCGGCCCGAAGACCGGATTGGTGCCCGCGTTGTTGATCAGGAAGTCGACGCGGCCGAAGGCCTCCATCGTCCGCTCCACGGCGACGGCCTGGTGGGCCTCGTCGTGCGCCTTGCCCGCGACCCCGATCACCCGGTCCGCCCCGAGCCGCTCCACGGCCTCCTTGAGGGCCTCCTCGTTGCGCCCGGTGATGCAGAGCCGGTCGCCGCGCGCCACCAGCGCCTCGGCGATGCCGTAGCCGATGCCCCGGCTCGCCCCGGTGATCAGCGCGACCTTGCCGCTGTCCGCGCCGCCGCGCGTGTCCTCGTACGCCTTGTCGGTCATGTCGTGCGTCCTGCCTCTCGTCAGTTGAGCGGGCCGCCGGCCACGTACATGACCTGGCCGGATACGAAGCCCGCGGACTCGCCCGTGAAGAACGCGATGGCGTTGGCCACGTCGTCGGGGCGGCCGACCCGCTGCACCGGGATCTGGGTGGCGGCCGCGGCCTGGAAGTCCTCGAAGCCCATGCCCACGCGAGCGGCCGTCTGGGCGGTCATCTCGGTGACGATGAAACCGGGGGCGACCGCGTTCGCGGTGACGCCGAACTTGCCCAGCTCGATGGCCAGCGTCTTGGTGAGGCCCTGCAGGCCAGCCTTGGCCGCCGAGTAGTTGGCCTGGCCGCGGTTGCCCAGCGCGGAGCTGCTGGAGAGGTTCACGATGCGGCCGAACTTGGCCTCGACCATGTGCTTCTGACAGGCCTTCGACATCAGGAACGCGCCGCGCAGGTGCACGTTCATGACGGTGTCCCAGTCGTTCTCGCTCATCTTGAAGAGGAGGTTGTCCCGGAGCACGCCCGCGTTGTTGACCAGGACGGTCGGGGCGCCGAGCAGGCTCGCGACGCGCTCGACGGCCGCCTCCACCTGTGCGGCGTCCGAGACGTCGCAGCCGATCGCCACGGCCTTGCCGCCGGCCGCCGTGATCGTCTCCACGGTGTCCTTGCAGGCCGCCTCGTCCAGGTCGAGTACGGCGACCGCCCGGCCCTCGGCGGCCAGGCGTACGGCGGTGGCCGCGCCGATGCCCCGGGCCGCCCCGGTCACGATCGCGACGCGCTGCTCGGTGGTGGACATGCTGGATCTCCTCGCCCTAGGAAAGCGGCCCCTCAGGGGTGAGCAACCGCTTAGTAGCTTCAGCTGGACAGACGCTAGGAGCCCTGGCACCCGGTGTCAACGCCACCAGGTTCCAGGGCTCCGAAGCCGCCACCGCTCAGCCACTCAGACGCTCGGCCGCTTGGCCGCTTGGCCGCTCAGCGCACGAGGAGGTCCAGCAGCCGCTCCACCTCGGCCGCGGGGTCGGCCGTCAGTCCGGTGTGCACCGGACCGGGCTGCACGACCGTGCTGCGCGGTGCGATCAGCCACCGGAAGCGCCGACCCGCGTCGTCGCCGGCCGCCTGGCCCGCCCGCTCTCCCCCGCCGCACACTCCCTCGACCCCGCGCAGGGCGGCCCGCACCCCGGCCACGTCCGCCTGCGGGTCCAGGGCGAGGAGCTTGGCCTCGTCGAGGTGGATGCGCGCGGCGACGTACGAATGCGCCCGGCAGTAGACGATCACGCCGGCGTTGAAGCACTCGCCGCGCTCCATCCGGGGCACCACACGCACCAGCGCGTACTCGAACACGTCCCGCTTGGTCACTCGCTGTCGCTCTTCTTCCGGGGCCGGGGGTCGAGGCGGTCGGCGAGCCAGCCGGGCGGACCCGTCCGGACCTTCACCTCGGCCTCCGTCGTGATCCTCTCGTGGATCGTGGCCGCGCGCGGCAGCAGGGCCTCCACATAGGCGCGGCGCAGCGCGTCGGTGGAGTCGAAGCCGGGCTCGTCGACGAGCCACTCGTCGGGCACGTCGGCCGCGACCTCGGTGAGCAGTTCCTCGGTCACCAGCGGCGCCAGCTCGGCCGCCGCCGCGGCGATGTCCGGGCCGAACGGGGCCAGGACGTGGTCCGAGGCGTTGTACGGCTTGGCGGCGGCGCTCGCGGCGGTGGGCCAGTTGTGGTGCCAGATCATGGTGGCGCCGTGGTCGATGAGCCACGCGTCCCCGTGCCAGACCAGCATGTTCGGGTTGCGCCAGGACCGGTCGACGTTGTTGATCAGGGCGTCGAACCAGACCACGCGCCCCGCCTCCGCGGGGTCCACCTGGTACGCGAGGGGGTCGAAGCCGATCGAGCCGGGGAGGTAGTCCATCCCGAGGTTCAGCCCGCCGCTGGCCTTGAGCAGCTCCTGGACCTCCTGGTCGGGCTCGCCGAGCCCGATGACGGGGTCGAGCTGCATCTGCACCAGCCGCGGGACGCGCAGGCCCAGCCGCTGGGCCAGCCGGCCGCAGATGACTTCGGCGACCAGGGTCTTGCGGCCCTGGCCGGCTCCGGTGAATTTCATGACGTAGGTCCCGAGGTCGTCGGCCTCGACGAGCCCCGGGAGCGAGCCGCCCTCACGCAAGGGCGTGACGTAGCGGGTCGCGATCACTTCGGACAGCATCCGCCCAGGTTACGGGGGTCAGTGCGCGGGAGCCCACTGGGTAATGAGCGCTTCGGCCGTGGTGATGGCCGCGACCAGGGAGAGGGAGTTGCGGATCACCTCGGCGGTGCAGGCGGCGGGCACCCCGGCGATGGCGTCGGAGGGGACCACGACGTCGTAGCCGAGGTTCACGGCGTCGAAGACGGTGTTCGGGATCGCGATGTTCGAGGAGACGCCGGTGACGACGAGGGTGCGGATGCCGAGGTTGCGCAGCAGGGCGTCCAGGTCGGTTCCGGCCATCGGGGAGAGCCCGTGCAGCCGGCGCACCACCAGGTCCTCTTCGGCGACGGTGATGGGGGCGGCGACCTCGACGGCCGGGCTGCCGGTCAGTTGGCGCACCGGCAGTCTCCCGGCGGCGCGGAACAGCCGCGCGTTGGTGTTGGCCCCGAGCCCGTCCGGCCGCCGTTCGGCGACCGCGTGCAGCACCTGTACGCCGGCCCCGCGCGCGGCCTCGACCAGCGCGGCGACCCGGTCCAGCATTCCGGAGTCCCTGGCCTCCTTCGCGAGCTCGGGCAGGGCGCTCTCCTCGCCGACGACACCGCTCTGGCACTCGACGGTGAGCAGTGCGGTGGTGGCGGGATCGAGATCGGCCATGGCTCCCCCTGGCGTGGTGACGGAAGAGCACGCATGATTCCTGACACACAGTCAGATGTGAAGGGGTGCGGGTCGGATGGACGAGACGGGCGTGGACAAGGGGCAGCGGCGGGGCCGCCGCATCATGATGACCGACGGGGAAGTGGACCTCTTCCTGCGCGAGCAGCGCACCTGCCGGGTGGCCACGGTCTCCCCCGACGGGCGCCCGCACGTGGGCGCGCTCTGGTTCGCCTGGGACGGCACCTCGCTGTGGCTGTACTCGATCACCCGCAGCCGGCGCTGGTCCGAGCTGCGCAAGGACCCCCGGATATCGGTGGTCGTGGACTCGGGCGAGGCCTACGACGAGCTGCGCGGGGTGGAACTGTCCGGCAGCGCCGTCTTCGTCGGCGAGGCCCCGCGGACGGGCGAGCCGTGCGAGGAGCTGGCGGAGCCGGAGCGGATCTTCCCGGTCAAGAACTTCGGCATCCCGGAGATGCCGCACGACGGCCGGCACGCCTGGATCCGGCTGACCCCGGAGTCGATCGTGTCCTGGGACTTCCGCAAGATCTAGGCCGTCTCTTTCGGATCTTGTCGGCCGAGCCCGCGGCGCCTGGTGCCGTGCATGGCAAGGCGGAGGGGCGCTGCGTGTACTGGACGTACTCGGGCGTCCCGACAACGCGGCCAGGCGCGGTGCCAGGCGCCGCGGGCCCGGCAAGATCCGAAAGAGACGGCCTAGTCTGCGGCCCCCTGCTGCCCGACGCCGTCGGACGCCGTCCGCCGCAGGGCCTCGACGGCGGCCCGGATCGAGGGCCGCCGCCCGGCGTCGGCCCGCCAGACGACGTACACGTGGCGGCGGACGCTGTCGCACACCGGCAGCAGCCGGACACCGGGCGGCACCGGCCCGCGCCCCAGCCTCGGGGCCACACAGACGCCCAGTCCGGCCTCGACGAAGGCCAGTTGGGTGTGGTGCTCCTCGGCGATGTGGGCGATCCGGGGCTCGATGCCGGTGCCGCGCAGGGTGTACACGAGCCACTCGTGGCAGAACTGCCCCTCGTTCCACGAGATCCAGTCGTCGTCGCCGAACTCGGAGAGGGAGATCCCGGTGCGCCCGGCCAGCCGGTGCCCGGCGGGCACCGCGATGTCCACGGAGTCGTCCAGGAGGTGCAGCCGGGCGAGCTCCGCGGGCACCGGCATCCTCTTGTTGTGCCAGTCGATGGCCAGGGCGAGGTCGAGGTCGCCCCGCACCACGGCGGCCAGGCTCTCCTCCGGCTCCTGTTCCCGTACGCGGGGCCGCAGTTCGGGGTGGTCCGTGCGCAGCGCGGCCAGGGTCCGCGGCAGCAGCCCCCGCATGGCGGTCGGGAAGGCGCCGATGCGCAGTTCGCCGACCGCGCAGCCGCGCCGGGCCTCCACGTCGGCCTGGGCCAGCTCCACCTGGGAGATGATCCGGGCCGCGTGGTCGGCCAGCAGCCGGCCGGCGTCGGTGAGCCGGACCCCGCGCCCGTTCTTGGCCAGCAGCGGCTGGCCGACCTCGCGCTCCAGTTTCGCCATCTGCTGGGACACGGCGGAGGTGGTGACGTGGAGGCCGTCCGCGGCGCCGCTGACGGAGCCGTGGCGGGCGAGGGCGTCGAGGGTGCGCAGGCGCTCCAGGTTCAACATATAAGCAATGCTACGGCGAGACGCCCAAGAACTCTCGCTTGTCCTACGAGGTCGGGCGGGCGAGAGTAGCTGTCATGAGCGCACCCACCACCCCGCACCCGGCATCCGCCCCGGCCGCCGCCCCCTCCCCGCCGAACCCCGCCGCCGGGCGGCTCGACTGGCGCCTGCGCTTCGCCGTCCTGTCCGCGGTCTGGGGCTTCAGCTTCCTCCTGATCAAGGTGGGCACGGAGGCGTACGCCCCCTTCCAAGTCGCCCTCGGCCGGGTCTCCTTCGGCGCGCTCGCCCTGCTCGGCGTCCTCCTGATCCGCCGCGAGCGACTCCCCCGGGGCCGGCGCACCTGGGCCCACCTGACGGTGGCGGCGCTGCTGCTCAACGCCCTGCCTTTCTCGCTCTTCGCGTACGCGGAGCTGACCATCCCCTCGAGCCTGGCCGGCATCTGCAACGCCACCTCGCCGCTGTGGGGCATGGCGCTCTCCCTGGTCGCCCTCTCCGAGGACCGCCCGACGCGCCGCCGCTTCGCGGGCCTGGGCCTCGGTTTCCTCGGCGTGCTCACCGTCCTCGGCGCCTGGCAGGGCTTCTCGGGCGTCGACGCCAAGGGCACCGTGCTCGCCCTGCTGGCCTCGCTCAGCTATCCGATCGGCTGGATCTACATCCGCCGTACGATGGCCTCCACCCCGGGCTCGCCGCTGGCCATGACGAGCGCCCAGCTCATGATCGCCACCGTCCAACTGGCCGTGGTGAGCGCCCTGTTCACCTCCGCCCCGACCTCCTTCCCGCTCTGGCCGACCCTGTCGGTGATCGCGCTCGGCGCGCTGGGCACGGGGATGGCGCTGCGGATGCAGTACGGCCTGGTCGCGGAGGTCGGCCCGACCACCGCGCAGATGGTCACCTACTTCATCCCGGTCATCGCGACGACGGCGGGCGTCCTGTTGCTGGACGAGCAGCTCCACTGGAACACCCCGGTCGGCGCGGCCGTCGTCCTGGCGGGCGCCGCCCTGAGCCAGCCCCGCCGCACCTGAGCCCGCGGTGCGGGAAGCGCCCGGGCACATCCGTACCCGGGCGCGCGGGCACGTGCGCCCTCAGGCGCCCGGGTACATCCGCCCTCGGGCGCCCGGGTACATCCACCCTCGGGCGCCCGCGCGTTCAGTCGAAGCGACCGCCGGCCGCCGGGCGGACGGCCGCGGCCACCGCCGCCGCCAGCCCCGGCACCTCCGACAGGTCCAGCCCCGACACCGTGATCCGCACGGCGGGCACCGACGCCACCCGGAACCGGGCCCCGGGCGAGACCGCCCAGCCCGCGCCGAGCAGACTCGCCACCGCCGCCGTCTCGTCGGCGACGGGCACCCACACGTTCATCCCGCTCCGCCCCTGGGCCCGCACCCCCCGCTCCGCCAGCGCCGCGACCAGGCCGTCCCGCCGCGCCCCGTAGGACCGCGCGACCGCCGTGGGGTCGACCGCCCCCGCGTTCCACAGCTCCACGACCGTGTACTGCAGCAGCCGGCTCACCCAGCCCGGCCCCAGCCGCTGCCGCCCCCGCACCCGGTCGAGCGTCACGCCGTCGCCGGTCAGCACCGCGAGCCGCAGGTCCGGTCCGTACGCCTTCGCCGTGGAGCGGATCAGCGCCCAGTGCCGGGTCACCCCGCCCAGCGAGTGCAGCGGCAGGTCCACGATGCCGTGCCCGTGGTCATCGTCGATGACGAGCACCTCCGGGTGCGCGGACAGCACCGCCCGCAGCTCCGCCGCCCGCTCCGCGCTCACCGCCGCCCCGGTCGGGTTCTGTGCGCGGGCCGTCACGAGCAGCGCCCGCGCGCCCTCCTCCAGCGCCCGCGCCACTGACCCGGGCACCGGCCCGTCGTCGTCCACGGCCACCGGGAGCACCCGCAGCCCCAGTCCCGGGACCAGGTCCAGCACGCTCCCCCACCCCGGGTCCTCGACCGCCACCGCGTCCCCGGGCCGCAGGTGCGCGGCCAGCACCCGTTCGATGCCGTCCAGCGCGCCCGAGGTCACCGCGATCGCACCGGCCGGCACCCCGTCGGCGTCCAGGCCCGCCCTGGCCAGCCGCGCCAGCTCCGGAACGACCGGCTCCTGCCCGTAGAGGGTGGGCTCCAGGGCGTAGCGGCGCGCCGCGCCCGCCAGCGCGTCGCCCAGCGCGGGCAGCAACGTCACGTCCGGGTTGCCGGAGGTGACGTCGCGCACCCCCGCCGGCACGGCCATCCGCATGCCGTCGCGCGGCGCGGTCGCCGGCCGGGGCCGCACCCGGCTGCCGCGCCGCCCGTCGGTCTCGATGACACCGCGCTCGCGCAGCGTCCGGTACGCCGCGGCCACGGTGTTGGGGTTCACCCCCAGCACGCCCGCGAGCTCCCGCATCGGGGGCAACAGAGTTCCCGGCGCGAGCGCGCCCGATCCGACACCCGCCTCGACACTGGCCGCGATGTCCGATGCGCGGCGCCCGCTGATCAGATAGTCTCCTAGCACAAACACAAGTATGCACTAATACAACGGAGATCGCACGATGAGTGCCAACCCTGCCACGACGCCGACCACGGAAACGGCCGCGGAGACCGAGGCGGCCGCCGGGTACGCCCCGACCGACCGCACCGTCCCCACCCGGTCCCGGGACCGGGCGCGCTACGACCGCGAGACCGTCCACTCCATACTCGACGAGGCCTACGTCTGCCACCTCGGATTCGTCCGCGACGGCGCGCCGGTGGTCCTGCCGACCCTCTTCGGCCGGGTCGGCGAGACCCTCTACATCCACGGCTCCACCGGCTCCCGCCCCCTCCTCGCGGCCGGCAAGGCCGATCCGGGGCTGCCGGTCTGCCTGACCGTGACGCACGTCGACGGCCTGGTCCTGGCCCGCTCGGCCTTCCACCACTCGATCAACTACCGCTCGGTGGTCGTGCACGGCACCGCCTACGAGGTGACCGACCCGGACGAGCGCCGGATGGCGCTCGACGCCCTCGTCGACCACGTCGTGCCGGGCCGCTCCGCCGATTCGCGGCCGGCCAACAACAAGGAGCTCGCGGCCACCGCCGTGATCCGCCTCGACCTGAACGAGGTGTCCGCCAAGCTCCGCACCGGCGGGCCGAACGACGACCCCGAGGACCTGGGGCTGCCGTTCTGGTCCGGTGTGGTGCCGGTCGCGCCGGCGTACGGGACTCCGGTCCCGGCCGCCGACCTGACCCCGGGCATGACGACCCCGGACTACGTCACCGCGCTCTGATCCCGGTCGGCGGGCCGCTCCCGCGGCCCGTCGGCAGGCCCGTCGGCAGGCCCGTCCGCCGACCCCTCGGCCGACCCGTCCGCCGCTCCGTCCGCCGGGCGCCGCGACTCGGCGGCCATCAGCGCCCCCACCGCCGCGAGCAGCAGTACGGTGCCCAGCACCACCGCGCCGGTCAGCCGCTCCCCGAGCACCAGGACGGCGATCGCCGCCGCACCGACGGGCTCGATCAGCATGATCACGGACACCGTCGCGGCCCGCACCGCGGCGGCCCCGCTGAAGTAGAGGGCGTACGCGAGCGCGGTCGGCACGGTGGCCATGTACGCGAGCAGCCAGAGCACCCGTACGGGCTCGCCGGTGTGCGGCAGCAGCCCCTCCACCAGGGCGGCCGGCAGCAGGCACACCGTGCCCACGCCGACCGACCAGACGGTGGTGAGCAGCGGGTCCCCGCCGGTCCCGCGCTGCCCGAGCAGCCTGGCCCGCAGGGTCATCGCCCCGTATCCGGCCGCGGACAGCAGCGCCCAGCCGACACCGAGCGGGCGCACCTCGCCGCCGCCGCTGCCGAGGACGAGCACGGCCAGCCCGGCCAGCGCCCCGCCGACGGCGACGGTCCCGCCCCGGCCGAGCCTCTCGCCCATCCAGTGCCGGGCCCCGAGCGCGATGAGCACGGGCCCGGCCCCGAGGGTGACCACGGTGCCGACCGCGAGGCCCGTCTCGCGCACCGCGGCGAAGTAGGCGGACTGGAAGAGCGTGAAGAGCAGCCCCGTCCCGATGAGCGACCCCACCGAGGGCTTCGCCCGGGCCGCGCCCGCCCCGGCCCGGTCCGCCCGGCCGTCGCGCGCCCCGGGTCCGCCGCCCCGCAGGCGGCGCAGGGCGAGTACGGCGAGCAGCACCGCCAGTCCGCCCGCGCACCTCCAGAACGACAGGGCGAGCGGGCCGAGATCACTGGCGAGGAAGAGCAGCGAGGCGGCCGCCCCGGCGGTCCCCCAGGCGGCTCCGGCGACGACGAGGTACAGCAGACTGCGCCCGATGGCGGGCGAATGGTTCGACACGTGAGATCTCCGCGCGTGCGTGAAGGATGAATGGTGCAGGTCATCGCATCGCGGGCAGCGCGGACCCGCCCGGGGCACTGCCCGGGCCGGGTTCTCGTACGAAGGGGGCCGCCCGCGCTAGGCGGCGGGAGGCGGAAGCACAGTCAGCGGCATGGTCGGCAGCCTAGACCTTGCTCGGATCGCGGTCCAGGGTGGCTGCCGGCTCCGCCGCCAGGTGCGCGGCCGGCCGGGAGGTCTGCGCGATGAAGGCCCCGCCCAGCACCAGCGCGCCGCCGACGATCTGCCAGGTCGCGAGGTGCTCGCCGAGCAGCACCCAGGCCAGTACGGTCGCCACGACCGCTTCCAGGCAGGCCACCACCCCCGCGACCTGCGGCGACAGCTTGCGTACGGAGACCACACCGGTCAGGTACGCGAGGACGGTGGCGATCAGCACCACCCAGCCCAGCAGCACCGACGCGGGCACCATCACCTCACCGAGGGCCGCGTCGCCGCCCAGCACCCGCCAGTCGATCCGCCAGGGCCGGGCGATGGCGGTCATCACGAGCGTGCCGACGATCATGCCGTACGCGATCACGCCCATCGGGTCGGGCACGTCGTCCCCGTCGCTGCCCTGGTCCGCGAAGACGAAGTAGAAGGCCTGGCAGCAGGCCGCCGCGAGGCCGAGCAGGACCCCGAGCAGGTCGAGGCTCAGCCCGGCCCAGATCTGGACCACGCAGGCGAGCCCCACGACGGCCACGGCGGCGCCGGCCGCGGCGGCCCGGGTCACCGGCTTGCGCTGGACGAACCGGATCCAGCCGAGCAGCAGCGCGGGGCCCAAGTACTCCAGCAGGAGGGCCACCCCGACCGGGATCCGGGACAGCGAGGCGAAGTAGAAGGCCTGGACTCCGGCCACCGCGATGAGCCCGAAGCCGGCGAGCAGCAGGGGTTTGCGCCGTACGAGATCGCGATGGCGCCAGGCCAGCGGGGACAGCACGAGGGCTGCCCCGGCGACCCTGAGCCAGACCATGTGCAGCGGGTCCAGACCCGCCTCGATCAGCGGCTTCGCCGCCACACCGGAACCACCGAACGCGATCGCCGAACCGAGGGCGAGGCCCAGTCCGGCATGTCTCCCTGACGCTTGCATTCGGACATCATGACAGGGCTCGTCAGGAGCGTCACGACCATGACACCTGTTGAGACACACCCGATACCGGACGCGGCACAGCGGGCCCGTCCACCGATATCTGACAGGTCGTCAGTCTTGAATGTTGAGTCTGCCGGGACTACCTTCCGCCGCACGTACCTGACGAGAAGGGGTGGTCGCATGGCTGAAGTCACCGCGGAATCACGCATCGAGGCGTCCGCCGCGAAGCTCTGGTCCCAGCTGACCGACTGGGACGCTTACGGCCAGTGGAGCATGACCCACACCAACTTCCCGAAGGGCGGCCCCGAGACCCTCGCGGTCGGATCCACCTTCGCCGAGAACATGAAGATGATGGGCTTCCCCGCCGAGATCCTCTGGACGGTCTCGGAGCTGGAGGAGGAGCGCGTCATCGCCATCACCGGCAAGGGCCCGATGGGCGTGGCGGTCCTGACCCGGTACACCCTGGTCCCGGACGGCGGGGCCACCACGGTGCGCATCGACGGCGAGTTCTCGGGCGCCGCGGTCTCCCTGATGGCGGGCAAGCTCAAGGACTCGGCCACCGCCGCGCTGAACGAATCGCTCCGCAAGCTCGCCGGCCTGGTCTCCTGACCGCCGGCCCACCCGTACGCGCACACGACGGCACACGACAGCCGACGACGGCGCGCCCCGCGAGAGGACTCGCGGGGCGCGCCGTTTTCGTGCGGGAGGTCCCGCCGGACGGGCTCAGTGCTCGTCGGCGAGGATCAGGTAGAGCTTCTTGCGCGTGTCGTTGATGACGGCGAGGGCCTTCTCCCGCTGCGCGGGGGTACCGGTCTTGAAGACCTGGCCGAAGGCTTCCATCAGGCCGAATCCGGCCGTCCGGACCTCGTTCATCGCCTCGAAGTCGAACCCGCGCCCGACTTCCGCCCAGGGGGCGTCCGGGCCGGACTCGGCCTCGGCGCGACCGGCCTCGGTGAGCGTGAACAGCTTCTTGCCGCCCTCGCTCTCGCTGGTGATGAGCCCCTCGTCCTCGAGCATCTGCAGGGTCGGGTAGACCGACCCCGGGCTGGGCTTCCAGGCCCCGCCGCTGCGCTCGCCGATCTCCTGGATCATCTCGTAGCCGTGCATCGGCCGGTCGGCGAGCAGCGCCAGGATGGAGGCGCGCACGTCACCCCGCCGGGCCCGCCCGCGCGGTCCGCCGCGGCCGCCGCGCCCACCGAAGGGCCCGCCGCCGAAGGGCGGCCCGAACGGCCCGAAGGCGGCGCGCCGCCCCGTGAACTCCTCCCGACGGTCCGGCCCGCAGTGGCCGTGACCCCGTCCGTGCTCGTGCTCGTGGTCGTGTCCGTGCTGTCCGTGTGAACGCATGACTGCGCTCCTTTCCTCATCAGGTGATCTCGTTGTCGCTGTTGCGATGTCTCCACTATCTCTGACCCATCGCGATGCGTCAACGATATATCGGAAACTTCCTCAACGAACCCCCCGACCCGAGAACAGGCCGCGCACTGTCCCGACCCCGACGCGCTGCTGCCTCGGCTCCGGCCCGGCTGGAACAGTTCGCGCCGCCGGCGGAAGTCGGGTCGCCCGGGAAGGCTCTGGACCAGACGGTCACGGCACTAAGCTCGCGCCATGTCTAACGATCTCGGTTTCACGTGCTCGTGCTGCGGCGAACACCACGCAGAGCTCCCCATGAGCTACTCGGCCATGGCCCCCGACGTCTGGGATCCCAGCTTCGAGAGCGATCCGGACAGCATGCTGTCGTCCGACCAGTGCGTGATCAAGGGCCAGCACTTCTTCATCAGGGGCCTGATCGAGATACCCGTACACGGCGGCCAGGACGTCTTCTCCTGGGGCGTCTGGATCTCTCTGAGCAGGGACAACTTCGCCCGTGCGGTCGAGGTGTGGGACGCGGAGGGCCGTGAGGCCGAGAAGCCGTACTTCGGCTGGCTCAGCACCGAGCTCGCGCTCTACTCCGAGAGCACCACCGACCTGAAGACCAACGCCCACACGCGACCGGTCGGCAAGCGCCCCTCCATCGAGCTGGAGCCGACCGACCACCCGCTCGCCGTCGAACAGCGCACCGGGATCACCCTGGACCGCGTGCGCGAGATCGCCACGATGGTGCTGCATCCGGCCTGACGGGCAAGCCGCCGCGGCCGTGAGGCCGGTCGAGCCGCGGCGCCGGGATCCTCAGGGCGCCGACACGGCGAGGGTCCCGGAACGGCCGTGATCGACTGAGGCCATGACGCGACTGCTTCCGCGCGCCCTCCAGGCTCTCGACCGGTTCCACACGGACCACCCGTGGGACCACAACGCCCACTACCACCCGTGGATCATGCGGCAGCTTCCCCGGCGCTTCGACCGCGCCCTGGACGTCGGTTCGGGCAGCGGCGATCCGGCCCGGCTCCTCGCCCCGCGTGCCGCGTCGGTCCAGGGCCTCGACGCCGACCCCGCGATCGTCGCCCGGGCGCGCGGGCTCACCGGCGGGACCGCCCCGGTGCGGTTCACCGTCGGGGAGGCGCCGGCCGACGTACCGCCCGGCGACCACCTGCCCGGCGCACGGCTGCGCCGGCGCCCGTTCTGGCGCTGCACGCTGGTCTGGCACCGCCGCTGACGGCTCATGCCTGCCCGGTCTCGAAGCGGCTCACCTTGCCCCCCTCCACCCTGAACCGCCATGCCGTGCGCATCTCGCCCCACGTGTCGTTGCGGAACCTCGCGACCAGGCCGAGCCCGTCCGGCGTCTGGGTTTCCACGTCCATGTGCCCGCCGGCGCCGAAGATCTCCTTCTCGGTCCATTCCGCGAGGTCGCGCTCGGTGCCGTCGTCCGACATCGTGGCGTCCGGGGTGAGGGTGGCGGTGAACTCCCGCCGTACGCCGGCGTTCACGGCTCCGACGAAGGCCCGCACCGCGGGGTCGGTCAGCTCATCGATCTCAACGGTCACTGCCGGCTCCGAAGTCGCTTGAGGGGAAGGGGGCGGGGGGTACCGACAGCAAGTTAGCGATCGCCCTCCGCCGCGACCCCGCAATGACCGCGCGGCGCGCCCCGTGTCGCGCCGCATCGCCCCGTGTCGCCCCGCATCGCGCGTCCCGGTCGGCCCGACGGTCCTGCTGCGCGGCGCCTCCCTGGCTCTCACCATGGACCCGGCCCTCGGCAGAGGCCCCCTCGGCACCCTCGAGAACGCCGACGTCCTGATGCGGAACGGCACCATCACCGCCGTCGGCACGGGCCTGCCGACCCCGCCCGGCACCTGGATCGTGGACGCTTCGGGCAAGCTGGTCATGCCGGGGTTCGTCGATACGCACACCCACCTCTGGCAGGCGGTGATCCGCGGGGGCTGTACCGACGGCGACCTGTTCGGCTGGTTCGCTCGATGTACCGACCCCCAGCGGGGCCGGCTCACCCCCGAGGCCCTGCACAGCTTCGTCCGTCTCGCCGCCCTCGACGCCGTCCAGTCAGGCGTGACCACCCTCGTGGACTGGGTGGACATCTTCTCGTTTGACCTCATCGAGAGCTACGTACGGGCCCTGGCCGGAACCGGAGTGCGGTTCACCTACGCGATGTTCCCTTCCGAAGCCGACCCCGCGCTGGTCACGAAGGTGAAGAAGGAGCTGGTCGACCCCGTTCCGCTCGCCGGCTTCCAGGTCGCCACACACGCGGCGCGCGCCGTCCAACACCTCAACCACGCCCACTGGGAAGCCGCCCAGGATCTCGGGGTCATGCTCAACTCCCACGTCCTGGAACGCCCCGAGCAGCGCGCCGACGACCCCATCGGAGTCCTCACCGACATCGGAGCCCTCGGTCCGCGGCTCCTGATCAACCACGCGATCCACCTGACCGACGACGAGATCGCCGCCGTCGCCGCGCACGACGTGCGCGCGGCCCACTGCCCGCTCAGCAACATGCGGCTGGCCTCCGGCATCATGCGGCTGTCCGAGTTCGGCCGGCGGGGCGTCAAGGTCGGCCTCGGCCTGGACGGCGGAACCAACGACAGCTCGGACTTCCACGCGCTGATGAAGACGGCCATCGGCCTGCAGCGCGCCCGGGCGACGGAGGCCGGGATCTTCCCGCAGGTGCACGACGTCCTGCGGATGGCAACGCTGGGCGGCGCCGAGGCCCTCGGGATCAGCGACCGGGTGGGTTCCCTGACCCCAGGGAAGCGTGCCGACGTCGTGGTCGTCGATCCGGCTGCCCTGAACTTCGCGCCGCGCTTCGACTGGGTCGGCCAGACCGTCTTCAACGGGCGGCCCGAGAACGTCGACGCCGTGTTCGTGGACGGACGGCCCCTGAAGTTCGACGGCCGGCTCGTGGACATCGACACGAACCGCGTCGTACGGGAGGCGGAAGCGGCCGCCACCCGACTCCGCGCGGCCGGATGAACCCCACCGGCCGGGCGGACCGGGGATTCCGCTGACGACGCGTCGGGTGATGGCCGGCTCCAAGCCGTTCCAAGCGTGGGGGTAGCCGTCGGCGTCCGGTCTCATCCGGGTGGCGGTTGCGGGCGTCCCGGACCCCGGAGATCCTCGGCCTCGGTCAGCGGCATGCCGCGGTGAAGCGGGCCGATACGCCTGGGGCAGCGGGTGTCCGGGGCGGGGTGTTCGGGGCCGTCCGGTTCAGCCCCGGAGGGTGGTGAGCCAGTCGGTGAGCAGGCGGTTGACCTCGTCGGGGCGTTCCTGCTGGACCCAGTGGCCGCAGCCTTCCAGCAGGTGGGAGGCGGACAGGGCGGGGAGGGTGGAGGAGTGGGCGTCGATGGCGTCGGCCATCCATTGGGTGGAGGCGTCCAGGGTGCCGCCGATGAAAAGGGACGGCTGCACGATCGGGGCTCCGCGGTGGGGGGCGAGGTCTTCCCAGTCACGGTCCATGTTGCGGTAGCGGTTGAGGGCGCCGGTCAGGCCGGTGCGCTCGAACTCCGCGGCGTAGAAGCTGAGGTCGTCCTCGCTCAGCCAGGCGGGGAGCTTGCCCGTGGGGAAGCGGTCGCGCAGCCGGCCGCCGTGGGTGACGAAGTGCGGGTCGGCCCCGCCCTCGGCGGGCATGGTGTCGGCGGACAGCGCCGCGTAGAAGCCGGCGAGCCAGCCCCGGACGTCGGGCTCGATCTCCGCCTCGGCGCGTCCGGGCTCCTGGAAGTAGGAGACGTAGAACTCCTGCTCAGGGCCGCCGATCCGGCCGAAGACGTCGGTGGGACGGGGGCCGCCGGGCGGTGCGTAGGGGACGCTCAGCAGACCGACGGCGCGGAAGACCTCCGGGTGGAGCAGGGCGGAGGAGGCGGCGATGTTGGATCCCCAGTCGTGGCCGACGATCACCGCGCTCCGCTCGCCCAGGGCGCGCACCGCGGCGACGTTGTCCTCCACCAGGTCGAGCATCCGGTAGGCGTCGGTCGAGGCGGGCTTGGAGGAGCGGCCGTAGCCGCGCACGTCGATCGCCACCGCCCGGTAGCCGGCGGCGGCGAGGACCGGGAGCTGGCGGCGCCAGGAGTACCAGGACTCGGGGAAGCCGTGCACGAGCAGGACCAGCGGGCCGGCGCCCTGCTCGACCAGGTGCAGGCGCCCGGCCGGGGTCTGGATGGTGTGATGGCGGAGCTCGGCTGCCGGCTCGGACTGCATGGGGTTCTCCTCGTTTCACGAGCGGACGCGGGTACCCGTCGATCATGCGGCGGGGCGGCCGCCGGACGCGATCAGCGTTGCCATTCTGGCAAACTCACAGGACAGGGCGGGGAGTGGTACGGCTGGAAGGAGCGGGAACGGTGACAGGCGACGACCCGGACGGCACGTCGGCGGCGATGGGGCCCAGGCTGCGGGCCGCGCGCGAGCGGCACGGCGCCACGCTCGCCGGTATCAGCCGTACGACCGGCATCTCGCCGAGCACGCTGTCGCGGATCGAGACCGGCCGACGCAAACCCACGCTGGAGGTGGTGCTGCAACTGGCGAAGGAGTACGGCGTCTCCCTCGACGAGCTGGCCGGTACCGCGCCCTCCCCGGTGTCCGGGCCGCGCACCTCGGCGCCGCCGAGTCCCGGCGCCGGCAAGGCGGTGCTGCCGCTCACCCGGTACGTCGGCGGCTTGCACGCCCACAAACACGTACTGCCCGCCGTCGAGGAACCGCCCGCGCGGCCCCGGCAGGTCTCCCACGAGGGCTACGAGTGGCTGTGCGTTCTGTACGGGCGACTGTGGCTCGCGCTGGGCAGCCAGGATCTCGTCCTGACCGCCGGGGACGTCGCCGAGTTCGACACCCGCACCCCGCACGGGGTGGCGAACGCCGGACCCGGCGGGCCGGTCGAGTACCTGATCTTGTTCGGGCCGCAGGGCGAACGGCTGCGCCCGCGGACCAGGTCGGACCCCGGCCGCGGGAGCCATTGGCCCGCAGCTCCGTGACCGATCGAGCCCCGGTGCGGCTCGGCGCAACAGGGCGGCCCAGGCCGGCGGAACCACACGGGGTTCCGCCGGTCTGCGGACGTGCGGCAGCCGGACCCAGGGGTGCCGGAACATTTCCGGGTCGGCCGGGGCCCGGACCTCCCCCGTCTGCGCACGGGTCGGCACGAGGAGGGTGCCGGCGCAGACCGGTGGACGCTCAGCAGCCGGACCGCGCGTAGCCTCGGCCGTTCGACGAGCACGCCGCGAAGGCCGTGGCCTCCGGCGCAGGGCCGCCTTGAGGTCTGCCCGACGGAAAGGGCGTGCGTAAGGTCGGCACGAGCCGCGGGCGCCGTGGTCCGGGTGGTGACCTGTGGGAGGAAGACGTGGAAGAGACTGATCACCGGCGGCGGTCGCACTCCGCTGGGGGTGGGCCGGGTGACGGGCTGGACGCTCTGCGCGAGCACGGGTTCGCCCGCTACGGCGCTGAGCAACTCGGTATCGTCCCGGACGGCTCCGCCGCAGGGGACTTGGCCGGTATCCGGGAGGTCTTCGCGACTCTGCCGCCCGACCCGTACGCACCGGGAACGAATCGGTACCGCCGGTACTCGATCGCCGTGTACCTGCCGTGGAAGGACGAACTGTCCTGGATTCCCGGGACCCCGGACCCCGTACACGGTACGGTCACCGACTTCTCCCAGGGCGAGGACGACCCCGTGTCCCCTCGGCCGCGGCGCGTGCTTCCCGACATCCCCGAGGCGCTGCGCGGCAACGCTCTGCTGTTGCGGCTCCTGCGCTGGGACATCGAACAGGTCCTGTCCCTGAAGGATCTGGGGAGACGGCCGCTGTGGGCCGGTGTCCATCTGATCAGGCTCGGCGTCGACCATCCCGGCCAGGCCGCCGTTTCCTCCCCGAACTGCTTGCACCAGGACGGAGGTTCGGCCAGCACCTTCACTTTCGCCCACCTGATCAGCCGTACCAACGTCACCGGCGGCCAGAACGTCATCGCCACACCGGGCAGCGCGGGCCTCCAGCCCGAGGATCCGTGGACGGACATCCACGCCGGCTTCACCCTCACCGACCCCCTGGATGGCTACGCCGTCCACGACCACAGGGTCAGCCACTACGTCGGCCCGGTCCGGGCGGGCTCCGAGCCCGGACCGGGTGAACGGTCCGTCCTCATCGTCGGCATCGCCCCGTACGTACCCCAGCTGTGACATGGACACCGACGCCTCCCGAGCCCGCCGACACGCATCCGTGGGCGCGGGCCGGACATCCACCGGCAGGGGCGGGGCGGTCTCGGACCCCGAGAGGTCGTGATCAGCGCTGTCTGGAGGCGCACCACCAGGCGGCCATGGCTGCCAGGACGAGGGCTCCGGCGGCGGCGACGCCCGGCCGGTCGCCGGGCGTCACGTAAAGCGCGGCGCCGGTCAGGGTGAGGACCGCACCCGCCGCGAAGAGGGGCGAGGCCGGACAGCACAGAGATCGGCGGCTCACAGCCGGACTCCGGGCAGGACGGTCTGTACGGGAGGATGGCATGTGCGGGCTCCTGGCGGGGAGTGCTCTCGTCCGGCACAGCGTCCCACGGCCCGCCCGCCCTGTCCGGTGGTTGTGTCCGGTCTCTCAGCCGGGCGCCCTCCCACGACAAGCTCTGCACGGTCAGCCGCACAGTGGAAGCCGGAACGCCGGTCACCGTGAAGGTCGTCGATACGGACTGACCCACTGCTGTTCGACCGCCCTGGTGGGGTCCGCCGCCCGGGCCTCAGACGGGTTCGGTGGCGAAGAGTTCCAGGTGGGCGCAGCGGGGGCAGCGGTACGCCTCGATGCGGCGGCGAGGCCGGCCCAGGCGTTTGGCGCCCCCGAACACGCCTCGCTCCAGCGGCCCGGCGATCCAGCGGGCGTAGCCGCGGGCGCCCTCCCCCGCGTCCTCGACGAAGCCGGGTTCGAGGCCGACGGCGCCGCAGTACGTGCACTTCATCCCATCCATCGGACGAGTGTACGAAGTGGGTTGGGACCTCTTGTCGGCGTACCCATCACACTATTGCGAGATGCCTTCGCGCTGCCGCTCGCGAGCCCGTGACGTTTCCGCTTCTTCCTTCACCCGGGCGATCCGCGCGTTGTTCGGGACGATCTGTTGTCGCAGTGTGACGACAGGATTCCGTAGCTCGCCGCACTGGCCGCGTTCCCCGCCGCGGCGACCAGACTCATCGCCCGGAGCATGGGCGAGGACCAGTACCACCGGGCACCGACGCCGATGTCCTCCTTGACGCTTCTCACCGTCAGCGGCTTGTGCTCCGCCTCCTGGCGGCGCTTGGCTGCTGCGGGGATCAGAGCGAGCAGGCCCACCGCGGCCAGGTAACCCGCTGTGCCCAGGGCGAAGGGTGCGAACGCCGCGGCGGCGAAGATGAACCCGCCGACCGGAGGCCCGACGAATTCGTTGCAGATGACGTACGTCGTCTGCAGTCGGCCGTTGGCCCGGGCCAGGTCCTTCGGCTCGACGAGCGTCGGCAGCCACGCGGCTGTCGAACTGTCGTACAGGGTCTCGGCGGTGCCGATCGCGAAGAAGACCACGTACAGCAGCGACATCGACATGCTGTCGCAGACCACCGCGGCCGGAGTCCGGCACGCAAGCGGCCAGGGCCGCCCCGTGGCGGGAGCGCCCGGACGGGAGCGGGCCATTGATCCCGCTACTCGATGCGGCCGAGGAAGCCGAGAACCCGATGCGTGAGCTCCGTTGCGGCCTGCTCCTCGTAGGAGGGGAGGCTGCTGTCGGTGAACAGGTGCCTGTCGCCGGGGTAGAGGAACAGCTCGGCATCCGCCGTCGTCCCGACGAGCGCGCGGGCGGCGTCCACATCGCCCTCCCCCGCGAAGAACGGATCCGCGTCCATGCCGTGGACCTGAACCGGCACGTCCTGGGGCCAGGCCCCGCCGAACTCCGATACCGGGACGCACGCCTCGAGCAACAGCGCGCCCTTTGCGCCGGGGCGGGTCTGGGCCAGCTTCTGCGCCGGCAGGACGCCGAGCGAGAACCCGACGTAAACGAGCTCTGCGGGCAGTTCCCCGGCCGCGGCGATGCCGCGCGCGGTGATCGTGGCGAACCCGGCCTTCTCGGCGTACCCGATGCCTTCATCCAGGCTGTCGAACACCCGGCCCTCGTACAGGTCCGGAACGTGGACGGTGTGTCCGGCCCGCCGCAAGTGCCCGGCGAACGCGCGAACACCGGCGGTCAACCCGTGCCCGTGGTGGAAAACCAGCACCTCAGCCATCGTGCTCCCCTCGCACTGCGGTGCCCGAGCGGCGCCGCGGCACGAGTATGGCCCGCAGCACTGACATCCGCGGGAACCGGTGGCTCCACCGGTGCGCACCGTGCGTCCGGTGGCCGCCGCTCGGCACAGCCCGGTCGGTCCGCCGGCTGATCGTCCCCCTGCGCGAGCACGTGGTTCCAGGCCAGCGTCCTTCGCCGACAGGGCCCCGGAGGTCCGCCGGCGAACTCCAGCAGGGTGTTTGTGTGTGGCAAGGGAGTGTCCGACTCCGCAGGGGTTGCACGATATCGGCGGATAAAGCCTCATTCTGGGCCTGCAATCAGCGGATCTCGGAAATGAGACACATGAGCGTTCCCCCAAGAGTCCCCGGCCACGGGGCCCGGCAATGGCTGGGGGGCCTGGCCGTGCTGCTGGCCGTTCCGGCCCTCGCCGCGCCGCCGCCCGCCTTCGCAGGTCCGGGGCTCCGTGCCGACGGTTCGGTCACCGTGACCGTGGTCCGGGACGTCGACTCCGACGGCAGCTGGACCCCGGCCCTGGAGGTCGGCGAGCAGGGCATCCCGGTGACGCTCACCGACACCTCGGGCAAGAGCGGCCGGGGCGTCACCGGTCCCGACGGCACGGTGGTGCTGGCCCCCGGCGCGCTCGGGCTCACCGGCGGCCGCTATCGCGTGGAAGCCGTCATTCCGCCCGCCAAGCCGTACCTGCGGCCCGCGCAGGCCGGCGGCCCCGCGCCGTCCCTGTCCTCGCTGGTGGAGTTCGTCGACGTCACGAGCGGGAACGCCTCGGTGGTCACGGGCGTCCACAACCCGGCCGACTACTGCCAGGCCAACCCGGACCTCGCCACCCCCTGCCACCACCAGAGCGCGCCGGGCCGGCCGGGTACCAAGGCCCTGGTCTCGTGGCCGTACGACCGCACCGGTGACAGTCCGGCCCCGGCCGACGAGACCACGTACGAGGAGACCGGAGCCACCTACGGCCTCGCCCACCGCCGCGACACCGACCAGCTGTTCACCGGTGCGCTGACCAAGCGGCTGATGCCCTACGGTCCCGCGGGCCCGGGCGGGATCTACGTCGTCGACCGGGGCAGCAGGACGACCTCGCTGTTCGCGACCGTTCCCGACGCGGGGGACGCCACGCATTCGAGCGACCTCACCCGCGACACCATGGAGATCAACAACGCGGTCGGCAAGGAGGGCCTCGGCGACCTCGACCTCGCGGACGACGGCCGCACCCTCTACGCCGTCGGCCTCAAGGCCAAGAGCCTGTTCGTCTACGACACCGAAGGCGCGGGCCCCGGCAAGCCGCCCGCCACGGCGACGCAGGTCATCCCCATTCCCGACCCCGGCTGTCCCGGCGGCGCCGCGGACTGGCGCCCGTACGGCCTCGGCGCGCACGACGGAGCCGTGTACGTCGGCGGCACGTGCAGTGCGGAGACCTCGCAGAAGGACGAGGACCTGCGGGCCTTCGTACTGAAGCTGAACGGCACCGCCTTCGAGACGGTGATCGGCCACGGCCTCGGTGCCGAGCGCGGCATGGGGTACGCGGCCACCCTGGGCGACACCCACTGGCGGCACTGGCTCCCGACCTGGGACCCGTACGCCTGGTTCAAGCAGTCCAACTTCCCGCAGCCGCTCCTCTCCGACATCGTCTTCGACCGCGACGGATCGATGGTCCTGGGGTTCCGGGACCGGCTCGGCGACCAGGCGGGCTACGAGGCCCTGCCGCCCGAAGGCAGCACCACCGACGCCCCCACCACGCAGCGGTCCCTCTTCCCCGCGATGGGGGACATCACCCGCGTCTGCAAGACGGCCGGCGGGTGGGTCTGGGACAGTGAGTCGGAGGCCTGCCCCAACCACTTCACGCCGGGCAGCGCGCCGCCCCAGCAGGACGGCGTCAAGGAGTACTACTACGCCGACTCCACGCTCGGCCAGCTCGCCGAATCCCTCCAGGGGGGCCTGGCGTTCGCGCCGCGGTTCACCAAGACCGTCTCCACGATCGTGGACCCCCTGACCATCTTCTCCGGCGGCGTGCGCAAGTTCGACAACACCACCGGCGCGGGTTCGGAGGACTACCAGGTCGACGGCGGCCAGGGCTCCTTCGGCAAGGCGAACGGGCTCGGAGACCTGGAACTGCTCTGCGACGAGGCACCGGTACAGATCGGCAACCGCGTCTGGTTCGACCGCGACCGCGACGGGATCCAGGGCCCGGGTGAGGAGCCCCTCCCGGGCGCCACGGTGACCCTCAAGGACAAGGACGGGACCGTCCTCGAGACCACGACGACCAACGACCGGGGTGAGTACTACTTCCAGGTCAAACCGCGCACCGACTACCAGATCACGTTCGACGTGAAGACGGCGGACACCGGCGCCATCCCGGAGAAGCCCGCCCCGGCCGATCTGGTGCCCACGGCGAAGGAAAGCGGCCCCGACCGCTCGGTGGACTCCAACCCGGATCCCGCCACTCAGACCGAGTCGTTTCGCACCGGCGGCGCGGGCGAGAACGACCACACGCACGACGCCGGCTACTACATCCCGCCGACCGGTTCGGTGAGCGTCGTCAAACACGCCGCCGGGACGAACCGGCCGCTGGCGGGCGCGGTGTTCCAGCTGTGGCACGAGACCAACGGGCGTCCCGGCCTCCAGACCGAGGACCCGGATGCCGACGTCCGTGTGGGCGCCGCCTGCACCACCGGAGCCGACGGCATCTGCACCCGTACGGGCCTGCCCCTGGGCAGCTACTACTGGCAGGAGACCGCCGCCCCGCACGGCTACCGGCTGCCGGACCCGGCCGTGAGCGGACCGCACGAGCTGACGGCGCAGGCCTCCGACCAGGCGCTGCGCGTCACCCTCACCAACCAGGCCGTGCTCGGCAGGATCGCGGTCCTCAAGAAGGACGCCACCACCGGCAGGCCGCTGCGCGGAGCCGTCTTCGAACTGTGGCAGGAGACCAACGGGCGTCCCGGGCTCCAGACGACGGGTGCGCCCGCGGACACCAGGACCGGTCCGGCCTGCGCCACTGACACCGCGGGACGCTGCGGCTTCGCCGGTCTCGCGCTGGGCACCTACTACCTGCGGGAGACGGCGGTGCCCGAGGGGTACCGGCTGCCCGCCCGTCCGGTCAGCGGACCGCACACCGTGACGGTCGACAACGCCGAGGCCGGGATCCGGCTCACGCTGACGAACGAGCGGGGTGAGCCCGACAAGGGCAAGGACCACAAGGGACCGCGCTGAGCGCACCCGCTTTCCACCGGGCCCCGGCCGCTCGCGGCCGGGGCCCGGTGCGTCACCCGCTACCCCGGATATCAGTTCCCCGTTCCCCGTTGCCCATGGAGCGCGGGCACGAAGTACAGCCCCGAGCCGACGGTCTCGGTGAACGCGCCCAATGCGTCGGCCGCCGCCAGCCGCCGCTGGACCCGTGCGAACAGCCGCGGGTCGTTCAGGTAGGCCAGGAACAGCAGGCCGCGGTCCGCGGGCCCGTTGTCGTACGAGTACCCGCGGCGCAGCATCCGGGCCCCCGCGTCGTAGCGCGAGTGCGCCAGCCGGACGTGGGAGTTCGCCGGGAGTACGTACCGTCCCTCCGGGGTCTTCGCGAACAGGTCGACCTCCTGCCGTTCCGGGCCGCCCCCCAGCGGTCCCCCGCTGTCCCGGCGGCGCCCGATGACCTGCTCCTGCCGGGCGACCGGCAGCGCCAGGAACTCCGCCACCCCGACCCGGATCCGGCGCAGGACGAGGTAGCAGCCGCCGGCGTACGGACCTCCGGCGATCCACACCGAGCGTTCGGTCTCCTGCGGGCCGGGGTTCGCGGTGCCGTCCTTGAATCCGAGGAGGTTGCGCGGCGCTTCCCCGGGGGCGGCCGCGGGAACCGAGCCGGCCTGCCGCCAGCGCGGCCGGAGGCCGGAGCCCGCCGCCTCGTCCAGGGCCCGGCCCAGTCGGGTGCAGGCCTCGGCGCTCGGAGCGCAGATCTGAACCAGGAGGTCGCCGCCGCCCGCGTCCGGGTCGAGGCGGTCGCCCGCGAAGGGGGGCAGCTCGCGCAGCTCGGGCGGCACGACGCCGGAGCCGGGACCGTCCCCAGGGGGCCCGAACGCCCGCGGTCCGTACGCGAGGGTCGCCGTGAGCGCGGGACCTGTGTTCACGCCCTCGCGGGCGAAGACCTCCGGCCACCGCGCGGCCGCGGAGCGGACGGTGGACGGGACCGCGGCGCCGGGGGCGCCCGTGCCGTCGTACGAGATCAGCAGCACGTGCCGCGGCTGCGGATCGGTGATGCCCCGCTGGCGGCCGGACGCCCGGGTGCCGGGGGCGGGGGTCGCGCCACGGGAGCCGGCAGCCGGGGTAGGGGTAGCGGTAGGGGTACGGGTACGGGAGCCGGCCGGACCGCATCCGCTGACCGCGAGGGACGCGACACCGACCGCACCGACCAGCTCGCGACGACTGAGCAAGACCACGACTGCGCCCCTGAATTCATCTGACAAATAGGTGAAAATGGCATCCCGGGTATCCGGGACGATACACCTCTCTCCATGCGATCCCGCCTCCGCGCCCTGCTCGCCGCCGCCACCGTCCTGGCGGCCCTGGCGAGCGCCTCCTGCGCCCCGCCCACCGACGACTCCTCCGGATCCTCCGGCTCCTCCGGCTCCTCCCGCGGACCGCTCGTCCTGCGCGTCCCGGCGGATTTCCCCTCCCTCCAGAAGGCCGTGGACCGGGCCCGCCCCGGCGACCTGGTCCTGGCCGCCCCGGGCACCTACCGCGAGAGCGTCACCCTCGCCACTCCCCGCGTCGTCCTGCGGGGAGCCGACCGCAACTCCACCGTGATCGACGGGGAGTTCCGGCGCGCCAACGGGATCACCGTCACCGGCGCGGGGTCGGCCGTGGAGAACCTGACCGTGCGCAACCACCTGGCGAACGGCCTGCTGATCACCGGCGTCACCGACGCCTCCCGTCAGGCGGGCGCGGGCGGCGGCAAGCACTACGAGCGCCTGGACACCCGCCTCCACCCTCCGCTGCACGGCTTTCGCGCCTCGTACGTCACGGCGCACAACAACGCTCTGTACGGGATCTACGCGTTCGACGCGAGCGAGGGCGTCATCGAGCACTCCTACGCCTCCGGCCACGCGGACTCGGGGATCTACGTGGGCCAGTGCTCGCCCTGCCGGACGGTCGTCCGTGACAACACCGTCGAGCACAACGCGGTCGGGCTGGAGGTCACCAACGCCTCGCAGGACCTGTACTTCCTGGGCAACCTCTCCCGCCTGAACCGCGTCGGGGCGGCCGTGAACTCCAACGACCTGGAGTCCCTCGCTCCGCAGCGCGGGGCCGTCTTCGCCGGGAACACGCTCGTCGACAACAACGACGCGGCGAGCCCGGAGCAGGCGGACGGCGGCTTCGGCATCGGGATCGGCATCGGCGGCGGCCGGGACAACGTCCTGGAGCGCAACCTGATCGGCGGCAACCGGCACGCCGGTGTCCTCCTCGCCGATGTCCTCGGCTACCCGGTCACCGGCAACAGGGTCGGGGCCAACCGGGTGACCAGCAACGGCACCGACCTCATCCTGGCCGCCGCCGGCGCCGCCGGGAACTGCTTCGCCGGCAACGGCGAGATGACGGCCTCGCCCGACGGCCTGGCCGGCGCGGCCCGGTGCGGCCAGCCCGCGGCCCCGCTGTCCCCGGCTGCCGGGCCACCCCCTCCGTCCGCCCCCGCGGGGCTGTCGTTCCGGCGGGTGCCCGCGCCCGCGCCGCAGCCCTCGATGCCGGGCCCGGGCACGGCCCCTGGCAGCCCGGCCGCCGCGATGCCCCCCGCGGACCCCGCGCGCTACCCGTTGCCGTCCCGCGGCTGAGGAGGCGCGGTCGCGGTGGGCCCGGCAGGGGCCACGGGCCCGGCGTGCGAACCGGTGAAATCCACCGTCGCCGCCGGGCCCTCGCCGGTCAGGCGCGCCTCGACCCGGCGCACGGCGCCCTTCGCGTCGACCCAGTACGTCAGCGGCGAGGCCCGGGCCCCTTCTCGGCCCGGGGGCCTCGGGCCCGCGAAGACCTCGTACGGACCTTCCCCCCCGCCTTCCCGCCCGTCCGCGTCCGGCAGCCTTCGCCGCCCGAGCCACTGGGCGCCCGACTGCGCGAGGAGCTGCGCGTTCTCCGGACGGTCCTGCCCCAGCTGGAGGGTCAGGAGCAGCGCCCGGTCCAGCGGGTCCCGGGTGTAGGGCCGCCGCGACCAGCGCCGGGGGCCTCCGGCCGGGTCCACGGACACGCTCCCGGCGTCCCAGGCCAGGGCCCCGCCGGCCGCGGGCCGTCCGGGGACCGTGAAGGTCCCCGAGGCGCGGCGCGTGCGGTAGTCCACCACCCCGGTGACGACGGTGACCCCCGCCGGGCCGGGAACGCGTACGGTCAGGGCCGCGGGACTCGACTCGTAGGCCGACAGCCGTACGAGCGCCAGCAGCTGGGCCTCGTCCTGGGTGACCGGGCGTCTCACCTCGCCGCTCACCTCGCCGCCGCCGCAGCCGGCCAGGAGAGCCAGCGCCGCGGCGAGCGGCGCGCGCAGGAACCTCACTCGTGCGGGCACAGGGACACCCCACCACCGCGGACCCGGATGGCCCCGCACCACGGCGCGCGACACGGCCGGACGTGCTCGAATGCGGGCAAGGGGTCCGCGTTCCGTCGTCGCGCGGGATCCCGCGCGGGGGCACACGTCTGGAGGCCGCACCTTGCCCGCACCACGGCACCGTCGGCGCCCGAGGGGCGTCCTGCTCCCGGCGTCCCTCACCTGGCTGCTGGCGATGTTCCCGACGCCTGCGGGGGCTGATGCCGTCACTCCCGGCGCACCCCCGGCCGCCTGCACCGCCGACACCGGTCCGTACCAGTGGGAGATGGAACAGTACCTGCGTCTGCCCGCCGACGGCCGCCAGAGCACGGCCGACTGCGAGGCCATCCGCGCGTTCCAGCAGCGCGAACGGCTCGCGCCCGCCGACGGCAGCGCGAACCTGGCAACGTACCGCACGACCCTGGTCGTCGAGGAACGCCGCCACCCCAACCGGGACGCCAAGTGCCCGGCCGGTGAGCGCAGGGTCGTGTGCGTGGACCTCACCCGGCAGCTGTTGTGGGTGCAGTACGACGGCACGCAGGTCTACCGGGCGGTCCCGGTCCGCACCGGCAGGTGGGGGCAGCAGACCCGCGAGGGCCGGCACGAGATCACCGACCGCGTCATCGACGAGACGTCCGATCTGTACGACGACGCCCCCATGCCCTACGCCCAGTACTTCTCCGGCGGCCAGGCCCTGCACGGCGTGTACGGCGGCCTCTTCAACGGCGGCGGGTCGGCGGGCTGCATCAACCTGCAGCTCGCGGACGCGGAGCGCCTCTGGAACACCACCAGCACCGGCGACACCGTGTTCGTCTGGGGCCGCAAGCCGGCCACCTAGGACGAGGCCGGGCTGCCGGTGAGGACCGTACGGTCCTCCCGGCTCCGGAACGCCCGGCCGGCACGAGCGCGAAAGTCGGCGGCCGTCGTGGCGCCACGCGTGGCACCACGCCCACGGGTCTCGGTCACCAGATGCTCGTGGAGTCGCCGTTGATCACGATGGCCTGGCCGTCGCGCAGGGCCCGATGGGCGATGCCTCCGGCGCGGTAGCGGTCGGCGACGATGCCGAGGACTTCGGATTCGGGATGTCCGGGCGAGTCGACGTGGGGTACGACGATGTAGTCGAGGAGGGCCAGTCCGTCCCAGCGGGCCGGGTCGCCGTAAGCGGCGCGTACTGCCTGCGGATCGTCGCACTGCTCGAGTCCGTGCAGGTCAGGAGCCAGCACGCAGGCGCCGGCACTGTAGCCGGCATAGACGATGGCGTCCTGCCGCACCAGATCGGCCAGGGCGGTGTCGGCACCGCTGCGGGCCAGGGCCTGGCGCAGGACGAATACGTTGCCGCCACGGACCCAGACCAGGGAGCACCGGGCGAGAACAGCCGCGACCTCATCGGCGGGCTTGCCGAAGAACGCGCGCAAGTCGACTTCGACTGGCCGCAGTCCGAGCTCGGCCAGCGCACCGAGTTCCCGCTCGACCGCGGTCCGGCGCTCGCTGTCCGGCAGGGCGTCCATCGCGTTGGCGATCACCGCGACGTCAACAGGGGAGGCTTGAGGGGCCAGAAGCCCCAGCATCCGGCCCGGGTGGTCGCCCGTCCGGAAGGAAGAGAGGTACATCCGCATCCATGGACCCTAGTACGCGCGGAGCGTGAGCCGGCAACGGGCGAACGGCCGGCACCGCGCGGTGGTGGGGAACGGTTCAGGTGCGGGCCAGCGCGGTGGCGATGAAGCGGGCGGCGCGGTCCAGGGCCGCGTCGGCCTCGTCGAGCATGCCTTCGAAGGCCTGGAAGACGTGGGGGACGTCGGCGGTGATGTCGAGCTGGACGTCGACGCCGGCCGCGGCCGCCCGGACGGCGAAGCGGGTGGAGTCGTCGAGGAGGATCTCGTTGGAGCCTGCCTGGAGCAGCAGCGGGGGCAGCCCGGTCGGGTCGGCGTGGAGGGCCGGGCTCAGCAGCGGCTGGGCGGGGTCCTGTCCGGCGAGGTAGTGGGCGAAGACGGTGGTCAGGTCCGCGTGGGTGAAGAGCGGGTCGGCGTCGTGCTTGGTGGTCATGCTCTCGCCCGAGAGGGTGGCGTCCAGGGTCGGGGAGAAGACGGCCGCGGCGGCCGGCATAGGCAGTCCGGCTTCGCGGGCGGTGAGCAGGGTGGTGATGCTGAGGCCGCCGCCTGCCGACTCCCCGGCCAGGACGATCTGGTCGGCCGGAACGCCTTGGTCGAGCAGGTCGCGGTAGGCGGTGAGGGCGTCCTGGAGGGCGGCGGGGAAGGGGTGTTCGGGGGCGAGCCGGTAGTCGAGCGAGACGGCGCGGATCCCGGTGCGGCGCACGAGTGCGGCGGTGAGCTGCAGAGCGGTGGCGGGTGAGCCGAAGACCCAGCCTCCGCCGTGGAAGTAGAGGATCGTCCCGGTGGCGGGGCTGTCTTCGGGCTCGACGGTCAGGGCGGGGCGCCCGCCGAGCACGGAGGAGGTGACGCTCACGCCTGCCGGGGCGGGGCCCGAGGCCATCTGGGCCTCGAAGTCCTTGCGTGTCTGCTCCGGCGGAAGGCTGCCGTCGAACGGGGCCTGCCGCATCAGGGCGTCGATCGTCGCGCGCTGTGCCTTGCTCATGGGATCCTCCGGATGCGTATCGTTCTTCACTAGGAAGTATATTCCTAGGAATGTCATTCCCGCGAATCTGGAGCAGAGCGTGACCGACCTCCCACAGGTGTTCATGGACCTCGTCCGCTACGAGACCAGGCTCTACAACGCGCTGGGCGAACGCCTGCGCACCGAACACGGCCTGACGATGGGCCAGTACGAGTTCCTGCGCATCATCGACAGCCAGGACGACTGCCGGGTCAACGACCTGGCCGAAGAGGCCGCCATCACCGTCGGGGCCACCAGCAAGGGCGTGGACCGCCTGGAAGCCGCCGGCTGGGTGATCCGGCGGCCCAACCCCAGCAACCGCCGCTCGTCGCTGCTGGAGCTGACCCCCGAAGGCGGCAAGCTGCTGGCCGCCGCCACACCCACCTTCCAGGGCGGACTACGCTCCTGGCTCGCCGCACCGCTGACAACCCACGCACTGGAGGAACTGGCCTCCACCATCGCCCTGCTCCGCACCACGCTGCAGGACGCCTCCACAGGCACACTTGGCGGCTAGTGCTGTGGCCGGGAAGGTTTGCCGGGTCGCGGTGTTCGGTGCGGTGCCTCTCCCCCAGCTACCGCCGGGAGGGGCCCCCGGGCGGAGGGCCGCGGCTCGTACTGGACGTACCGCCGTGGTCCGACAACGCGGCGAGGTGCCGTGCCGGGCGCCGCGACCCGGCGGACCTTCCCGGTCGGAGCACTAGGAACACGCGCGAACCCCACCCGCTCCAAAGCCCGGCCGAGCCCCATGGGAACCACGTGCCGGACGGCCGACCGCGCGAACAACTCAACGGACATCCGGCACAGGCAGAAGCCGCCTCAAGGCGCCGTACCGCCATACCGGGAGCCCGTACCCGCCCGGCCGGTGGCTCCCCGACCAGCACCGCACCTTCCGCACCGGGCTGAGCGGGGAACACCCGGGCGGGCCGGAAGAGCTGGGGATCGTGCGGGACACCGCCGACGCCGCCTGCACCGAGAACCTCGCCGCCGCGCGGGCCTCCTACGACCTCCACGGAACACCGGCCACCCCGCGGCATGCCACCGCCCGAAGGCGCCCGCCTCAGAGCGACCGTCCCCAGGGTGCCCCGGCACGGAGAGGACATCGGTCGCTGGCTCGCCACCCAACGCCGGAACTCGGCCGGCTCGGCTACGAGCAGCGCGAACGGCTCGGGAAGCTCGGCGTGAAGGAGGCCGTACGGCCCCGCAAGACCATCGCGAAGACGCCTGCGACCACCACGTCAGGGCGGGGTGCAGCGGCTTTCCAGACAGGAGTTGAGGCCCTGGCGCGGTACGTGGAGGCTCACAGCTCCCCCAGGCGGCGGATCGCCGGCGCGACGCGCTGGACGCCGTGGCGGTAGGCCCCCCGGGCGGCGTCGCGCAGGTGGGCGCGGAGCCGGCGGCGCAGCCGGGACTCCCCCTGGTCCGGCCGCGGCGCCCCGGGCAGCGGGTGCCCGTCGGGGCCGAGGTGGTGGCGGGCCAGGATCCCGGGCAGGTAGCCGGGTGCGGTGGCCTGCGTGTAGTACGGGGCCAGGGGCGGGAGTCCGCCGGGCCCCGTCAGCTCCGCGAGCCGGGCCCGGGCCGCGGCGTAGGCGTCACCGCCGCCCGCGCCCGTGCCGTCGCCGGCCGTCCCGTCGACGCCCGTGCCGTCGCCTGCGGGGGCCACGCCCTGCGCCGCCAGCCAGTCCGGGTCCCCCTTCGGCAGCAGGCCCGCGTCGAGCTCGGTCCAGGAGGCCAGGCAGCCCGAGCCCAGGAAGTGGTGGTTGCCCAGGGTCTCGCGGACGCCGAGGTCGGTGAGGACGGCCGTCGGGATGCCCCGGTGCAGGGATTCCAGGGCGGCCGTGGAGGAGACGGTGACCAGCAGGTCGGCGGTGTCCAGGACCTCGCCCATGTTCCCGTACACCAGGCGGCAGTTGGAGGGCAGGCCGCCCGGCAGCTGCTGCGCCAGGCGCTGGTAGGGGAGCTCCTCCAGGTGGGTGGTGTGCTCCCCCGGGCGGCTGCGCAGTTTGACGAGCACCTCGCGGTCCGGGTGCAGCCGGGCGTGTTCCGCGGCCCGCCGCAGCAGGTACGAGCGGTCCGCGCGGGACTGCGGCACCGACGGCTGGACGGCGAAGACGACCCGGTGGGTCCGGTCGCCGACGGGCGAGTACGGGGCCCCGCCGAGGAAGGGCAGCACCGTCTCCACGACGGCGTCCGCGTCCGCCCCGACGCCCCGGTACACGGCGCGGAACCGGTCGGCGTCGTGGCGGGAGTTGGCGAGGACGAGGTCGGCGCCGTGCCGCAGCAGCAGTCCGTCGGCGAGCTTCTCGTACACGACGCCGACGTAGCCGGTGACGAAGGCGGGGCGGGGGCCGGGGCCGGGCCACAGGGCGCGGGCTCCGTGCAGGACGGCCGCCGCGGCTCCGCCGACGAGCGCGAGGACGACCACGTCGTAGCGCTCCCGCTCGATGTCCGCGAGGAAGCCCGCGCAGGTCACCTCGGTGAGCCGGTCGGTCCGGACCCCGACCTCGCCGAGCTGGCGCGCGGTGGGCGTGGCCCGGCCGCGCAGCAGGTATCCGGTCAGATGGGCGGAGCCGGGCTCCGGGGCGAGGCGGCGCGCGGTGAGCGCTCCCCATTTCCACCGGGTGTCGGAATCGGCGAGGACGGCCATACGGAGGACGGCTCGTGGGGCCGCGCGGTTGCTTGCTGGCACCCGGCAGAAGTTATTCCGCCTTTTCCGTGATCGGCCCAACGAGCGCACAACAGCGGGTTAACAACCCGTCGACGAAATGCGAAACCGTGCGGGTTAACGCGCCCGCCGTGCGTCGTTCACATGGAATCCTCGTCCGGGCCACGGTGAATGACGAGCGAGGTCATAATGTCTCGCGAGTGCTCAAGCTCTCTGTTGTCGTGCCGTTCTACAACGTGCAGACATACGCGCCGGATGCCCTGAAAAGTCTCGAACTCAACGCCCGGGACGATTTCGAGTTCCTGCTCGTCGACGACCGCTCGACGGACGGGACGAGCGCCCTCCTGGAGCGGGCGGCGCGCGAGCTGCCCGGCGCCTCGCACCTCAGACACGAACGCAACGCCGGCCTGGCGACGGCACGGAACACCGGTCTGGACGCGGCCCGCGGCGAGTACATCGCCTTCCTGGACGGGGACGACTGGCTGGCGCCCGGCCACTTGGCCCGCACCCTCGCCGCCATCGAGGCCCTGAGCTGCGATTTCGTCCGCACCGACCATGTCCGGTGCACGGGCCGGGCGCGCAGTGTGCAGCGCGTCCCCTACGGTCCGGACTCGGTCGTGGCCGATCCGCGGTCCGCGATCCTGCCGGCCGGCCGCACGACCTCGGTGGACTATCCGTACGCCTGGGCGGGGATGTACCACCGGCGGCTGCTGGACCGCGGGCTGCTGCACTTCACGGACGGCCTGCGGACGGCGGAGGACCGGCCGTGGATCTGGCGGCTGCACCGGGAGGCGGAGTCCTTCGCGACGGTCGGCCTGCCCGGGATCTTCTACCGGCGCGGGGTTTCCACCTCGCTGACACAAATCGGCGACGAGCGGCAGCTGGATTTCATCCGATCATTTGATCAAGTACTCGCGGACACGGCCGCCGACCGGGAATTCGATCTTCTCCTTCCCAAAGCCGTCCGAACATACTGCGCAATCATCGCGCACCACATCGGGTCCATCGAAAGGTTCGAACCGGCCGTGGCCAAGAAACTCCGCTCGATGAGCGCGGCCGCACTCGGCCGAATGCCCCAGGACGTCCTGGACCGGGCCCTGGACTCGATGGACTCCGACCGCGCCGACCTGCTCCGCCGGCTGCGCCGCCGCGCCCGGACGGCGGACTCCGCGGCCTCCGCCGCGGCCGCGGCCCTGGGGCCGAGCCCCGCGGGGGTGCGGGCATGAGCGCGGGCGTCACCCAGGTCTTCCTGGCCTCCACCCTCTACGGGACGGCCACCCTCGCCGCCGCCCTCGACGCGGGGTGCTTCCCGCCCGCCGGCCGCCGGATCCTGCTGACCAGCAACCACTCCGCCACCGCCGAGGTCGCGCCGGGCCTGGACTCCGCGCCCGGCTTCGCCGCCCTGCGCACCCGCTTCGACGAAGTCGTCGACTGGAACGCCGTCATCGCCCCGCAGCACCCCAGCACCTGGGCCCCGCGCTCCGACGACGTCCCGCTGTGGGAGCGGCAGTTGCGCGCCTCGTGGGGCCTGGGCTCCGACCGGGTCGAGCTGATCGTGGAATCGCTGCAGGTCCCGCCCGCCCAGAGCCTGTGCCGGCTGTTCGCCGGGGCGGCCGTCGAGGTCTACGCGGACGGGCTGATGAGCTACGGGCCCACCCGCTTCCGCCTCGACCCGCAGCTCGGGATGCGCGTCCGGCGGGTGCTGCACCTGGACCTCGTACCGGGCCTGGAGCCGCTGCTGCTGACCGAGTTCGGCGTACGGGCCGAGGTGATCCCGGCCGCGGCCTTCCTCAAGGTCGTGGCTGCGCTGTCCGAGCTCGAGGCCCCGCTCGTCCCGGCCCCCTCGGACGGGCCGCCGGCGCTCCTGCTCGGCCAGTACCTGTCGGCGCTCGACCTGATGCCCGCCGCCGAGGAGGAGGAGCTGCACATGGCGATGGTCCGGGGCGCCCACGCGCTGGGCCACCGCGAGCTGGTCTTCAAACCGCATCCCAGCGCCCCGGCCGCCTACGCGCGGCGGGCCGAGGAGGAGGCGGCACGGCTCGGTGTCCGGCTCACCGTGCTCGACGCCCCGGTGCTCGCCGAGACCCTGTACGAGCGGCTGCGCCCGGCCCTGGTCGTCGGCTGCTTCTCCACGGGACTGCTGACCGCGGCCACGCTGTACGGACTCCCGGTCGCCCGGACCGGCACCGGGGCCGTGCTCGCGCGGCTGGACCCGTACCCGAACAGCAACCGGATCCCGCTGGCGCTGGCCGACGCCCTGCTGCCGGACCTCGACGACGCGGCGGCCGTGCGCTCCTGGACCCCGGCCGCGGCCGAGACGGCCGGCCTGCTCACGGCGGTCGGCTTCACGATGCAGCCCAAGATCCTGGCGGAGCGCCGGCCCGAGGCCGAGCGGTGGCTGGCCGGGCAGCTGACCCCGCGCACCTGGCGCTACTTCACCCGCCGCCGGCTCACCGCCCTGGGCCTGCCGGGCGGCATTCCGGCGCAGCTGTCCTTCCTGCCCCGCAGCCGCACGGCCCGCCGCGTGGCCCGGCTGCTGCGCAGGGCGGTCAGCTGACGGCGAGCTTGGCGGCGAAGCCCAGGAACAGGACGCCCGCCGCCGAGCTGGCCCCGGCGGCGAGCCGCTTGCGGCTGCTGAAGGCCGCCGCCAGCCGGGTGCCGCCGAAGATCAGCGTGGTCAGGTAGAGGAAGCTGCCGATCTGCATCAGCCCGCCCAGCAGCAGGAAGGACAGCGCCGGGTAGGCGTAGGAGGGGTCCACGAACTGCACGAAGAAGGACATCAGGAAGAGGATGGCCTTCGGGTTGAACAGGCTGATCAGCAGCGCCCGCCGGTAGGGCCGCTCCGCCTCGCCGGCGGTCCCGGCGGCCGCAGCTGCTTCGGCCGCGTCCTTGGCCGCGGCGCGCTCGTGCCGCGAGCGCCACATCGTCCACGCGCCCCGCAGCATGCCGACGGCGAGCCAGGTCAGGTATCCGGCGCCGAGCAGTTTGACGACGCCGAAGAGCAGCGGGCTGGTCTGGAGCAGGGCCCCGGCGCCGACCGCGGCCAGGGTCATGAGCACGGCGTCCCCGGTGAAGACGCCGCAGGCGGCCTTGTAGCCCACGCGGACCCCGCGGCGCGCGGCGACGGACAGCACGTAGAGCGAGTTCGGGCCCGGCAGCAGAATGATCAGCACGAGGCCGGCGAGATACGTCGGAAGATCTGTGACACCCAGCATGTGCAGGAGTGTCCCATGACGACGCACCTGTCGCGCCAGTCGTTTTCACAGGGCGGACGCACGGGTCCGCCGGGCGGTGACGGCTGGTCGCGGCCGGGTCACCAGGTGGAATCGGCCGGCACGTACGTCCCCCACACCTCCCGCAGCGCACCGCACACCTCCCCCACCGTGGCCCTCGCCCGCAACGCCTCCCGCACCGGGTACAGCACGTTCCCCGTCCCCGCGGCCGTCTCCCGGACCGCCGCCAGGGCCGCGGCCACGGCCGCGCCGTCGCGCCCCGCCCGCAGCGCCGCCAGCGCGGCCCGCTGCCGGTCCTCGATGGCCGGATCCACCCGCAGCGGCTCGTACGGCTCCTCCTCGGCCAGCGCGAACCGGTTGACCCCGACCACCACCCGCTCGCCGCTCTCCGTCTCCCGCGCGATCCGGTAGGCGTTCCGCTCGATCTCCCCCTTCTGGAAGCCCGCCTCGATCGCGGCCACCGCCCCGCCCATGTCCTCGACCCGCCGCATCAGGGCGAGCGCCGCCGCCTCCACGTCGTCCGTCATCCGCTCCACCGCGTACGACCCCGCGAAGGGGTCCACCGTGTGCGGCACGTCCGTCTCGTACGCCAGCACCTGCTGGGTGCGCAGCGCGAGGCGGGCCGACTTCTCGGTGGGCAGCGCGATCGCCTCGTCGAAGGAGTTGGTGTGCAGCGACTGGGTGCCGCCCAGCACGGCGGCCAGCCCCTGCACGGCCACCCGTACGAGGTTGAGCTCGGGCTGCTGCGCCGTCAGCTGGACCCCGGCGGTCTGGGTGTGGAAGCGCAGCATCAGCGACTTCGGGTCCCGGGCCCCGAACTCCTCGCGCATGACGCGGGCCCAGATCCGCCGGGCCGCGCGGAACTTCGCGACCTCCTCCAGGAGGGTGGTGCGGGCGACGAAGAAGAAGGACAGCCGGGGCGCGAACGCGTCGACCTCCATCCCGGCGGCCAGTGCGGTGCGCACGTACGCGATCGCGTTGGCGAGGGTGAAGGCGATCTCCTGCGCGGGCGAGGCCCCGGCCTCGGCCATGTGGTAGCCGGAGATGGAGATGGTGTTCCACCGGGGCAGTTCGGCCCGGCAGTAGCGGAAGGTGTCGGCCGTCAACCTGAGGGACGGTCCGGGCGGGAAGATGTAGGTCCCCCGTGCGATGTACTCCTTCAGCACGTCGTTCTGGACCGTGCCGGTCAGGGCGTCGGCCCCGATCCCCTGTTCTTCGGCGACCAGCTGGTAGAGCAGGAGCAGCAGCGCGGCGGGCGCGTTGATGGTCATCGAGGTGGAGACCCGGTCGAGCGGGATCCCGTCGAACAGCACCCGCATGTCCTCGACCGAGTCGATGGCGACGCCCACTTTGCCGACCTCGCCGTGCGCGAGCGGGGCGTCGGAGTCGTGGCCCATCTGGGTGGGCAGGTCGAAGGCCACGGACAGTCCGGCGGCGCCGCTCCCGATGAGCTGCCGGTAGCGGGCGTTGGACTCGGCGGCGGTGGCGAAGCCGGCGTACTGGCGCATCGTCCAGGGCCGTCCGGTGTACATCGTCGGGTAGACCCCGCGGGTGTACGGAAAGGCCCCGGGTTCGCCCAGTTCGGTCACGGGGTCCCAACCCGCCAAGTCGCCCGGCCGGTAGACCGGCTCGATCGGGACGCCGCTCTCGGTGTGCCGCTCCGCGTGCCGGTCCATGTGCCGCGCTCCTTCGTGGATCCGAGGGCCCCGGGGCTGATACAACGTCCCCGCGACGGCCGCTGGTCACAATGGCGCAACATCGCGGCCTTCCTTGCAACTCTCCACGCCCGTCGCGCATCACCTAGGTACACAGACAGAAATCGGGGGACCGCAATGCACCGCCAGAAAGTCATAATCCGCGCACTCGGCCTGGCCACCGCCGTCGCACTCGCCGCGACCGCCTGCGGTCCGCAGAAGTCGGGGGCCACGGGCTCCGGTTCTTCCGCGCCCGCGTCGCCCACGGCGGTCGCCTCTCCCGAGACCTCGCCGTCCTCGGACGCCAAGCCCGGCGACGCCTCCCCGTCCCCGTCGGCTTCCGCTTCCGCCTCCCCGTCGGCCTCCGCCTCGCCTTCGCCGACCGTGAAGCAGGTCATGGCCAACGGTGACGACAGCGAGCAGGTCCGCGAGCTCCAGGCCCGGCTGCGGCAGCTGAAGCTGATGTCGGTCGCGCCGACCGGGTTCTACGGCTCGAAGACGACCGCCGCGGTCAAGTCCTTCCAGACGAAGAACGGCCTGAGCGCCACCGGCGGCGTGGACGAGCCCACTTGGAAGAAGGTCCAGAGCCTCTCCAAGAAGCCGACCGCCGACGAGCTGCGCCCGCCGACCGTCAACGAGGCCGACGCGCCCGACCCGCGCTGCATGGAGGGCCGCGTCATGTGCATCAGCAAGGAGAGCCGCACCCTCGCCTGGATGATCGACGGCAAGGTCATCTCCACGATGGACGTGCGCTTCGGCTCGGAGAACACCCCGACCCGCGAGGGCGTGTTCAAGGTGGACCGCAAGGAGAAGGACTGGGTGTCGACGATCTACCACACGCCGATGCCGTACGCGATGTTCTTCAGCGGCGGCCAGGCCGTGCACTACTCGGCCGACTTCGCCGCCCGCGGTTACGCCGGCGCCTCGCACGGCTGCGTGAACGTCCGGGACAAGGGCAAGCTGTCGGCGCTCTTCAGCTCGGTCCAGAACGGCGACAAGGTCGTCGTCTACTGGTGAGCCCGGGGGCCGGTGCCGGCGGGTCGTCCGCCGGCCTGCCGGCCAGGGGTCGGACGTTGAGGGCGCGGGCGGGATCGGGGGAACGAATCCCGCCCGCGCCGGTTGCGCAGAGCCCAGGGGTACGGGGGGAACCCCGGCTCATGCGCGCCGATGACCAGTCGGCTCGTTATGTACTGCGCCGCCGGTTCGAAAAGTGTTACAGCCGGGTGGGCGACCGTTTCAGGACAATGTCCGATACCCGGTCCCCGGTGCTTCCCGCCGGCCGCGGCCGCGCTCAGCGGCGGGTGCCCGACCCCACGGATCCGTCCGTGAGCGGCCGGGCCGGCTCCAGCGTCGCCGAGCCCATCGGGGGCTTGCGCCCCGACGAGACCGGAGAGTCACCCCTCGTGCCGCCCGCGGCCGCGCCGTCGAGCACCGACTGGCAGTAGCGCGGGACCCGCAGCAGCCCGTTGGCCAGGCGTACGAGCTTCTCCCGGCGGTCGTCGTCGAGCGTGCCCGCCCGGTAGTCCTTGCACAGCGCCACCGCCCTGGTCCGGGTCTCCGTCTCCTTGCCGGTCGCGCCCTCGGTACCGCCGAGGAGGAAGCGGTCCTCGCCCTCCCGGTCGGTGTCCCGGCCGGTGCCGCCGGCCGAGACGCCCGCGGACGGCTCCGCCGCGGTCGCGCCGCCCGCCCCGGTGGAGCCGTCGCCGTCGGGCCCGGTCGTCATACGGTCGCCCGGGCCCGGGGTGTGCCCCGGATCCGGGCTGCTCCCCCGGCTCTCGCCACCCGGCGGCGGGACCGGCCGGGACGGCGGGACGAGCGGGGAGTCGGCGCCGCCCGAGGCCTCCGGGGAGAATCCGGCGGTCACCGAGACGGCCGGGAGCTGGCCCGCGCTCTCGTTCGTGTCCCGGTCCAGCAGGCCGGCTCCGGCGGCGGCCGCCAGGCCGCCCACCGCGACGCTCGCCAGGGCCGCCGCGAGGGCGAACCGGGCCGGCCTGGCCGGCCGGGAGCGGGCAGCGCGATCCGCGGCGGAGCCGGAGCCCGGGCCCGCCGGGCGGGCAGCGGACGCCGAGCCGGGCGGCGGGCTGAGGTCGACCACCGTGTCGCCGGCGGCGAACACGTCGGCGCCGACGGCCCGGCCCTGGGGCAGCGTGCCGCGCGCCGCGCGGAACGCGGCCACGGCGGCGGCCTCTCCGGGAAACTCGGCGCCGAGCGCCGGCGGCGGCTCGGCCAGTGCGTCGAGGGCGGCACGCAGCCGCTCGGCCCGTGCCCGCGCGTGGTGCTCGGCGCCAGGTACGGCCGGTTCGCCGCGCAGCAGTCTGTCCGCCGCGGCCTTGTCCAGCCACCTGTCGCGCTCGTCGGCCATCACATGTCCTTCTGCGTCCGCCAACGTGAATGCGTCACACCGGTTTGTTCTACGAGGCCCCCGCCATGGGCCCGCTGCGCCGGAACGCCGTCGAGATCCCTCTCGCCCCCCGCGTCCCGCGCCTGGCCACCGCCATTATCGCCGAGGCCGCGCCCCAGTCCGGAGTCGATGTCGGAGTCAGGCTCGAAACCGCCCTCCGCGCCGAGCAGCTCGGCGAGTTTCTTCAGTCCCCGGTGGGCGGCGGTGCGTACCGCGCCGGGCCGCTTGCCCAGGGTCTCGGCCGCGCTCTTGGCGTCCAGGCCGACGACGACCCGCAGGACGACGGCTTCCGCCTGGTCCTGCGGGAGCTGGGCTATGAGCGCCATCGTGCGGCAGGTGGAGAGGGACTCCATGGCTTCGACGGCGGTGTCGGAATCGGCGGCGTGGCCCGTCAGCTCGGTCTCGTCGCCGCCGACGGCGGGGCGCCGGCCGCGCATGCGGATGTGGTCGAGGGCGCGGTTGCGCGCGATCCGGGCGGCCCAGCCGCGGAAGCGGTCGGCGTCGCCGGTGAAGGAGTCGATGTCGCGGGCGATCTGCAGCCAGGCCTCGGAGGTGACGTCCTCCGCGTCGCCGTCGCCGACGAGCGTGCGGACGTATCCGAGCAGGCGTGGGTGCACGGCGCGGTACACAGTACGGAACGCGTTCTCGTCGCCGTCTTGTGCCGCGAGCACCGCGGTGGTCAGCTCCGCGTCGTCCCCCAGCAAAGTCCCCAACCCGTTCACTGTCCTGTACGTGTGGCGCAAATCAGCACGTTACGGGTTTCAAGCACCTTCGTCCACGAGTTGTACAACGAGCAACCAATCCTGCGCGGAGCGAGGTGTGACACAAAACGCACCCAAGACGCTGACAGGGGTACGGGCTTGTCGCACGAGTCCGTGACGGATGGCGGCCGGGGCCTCTCCTGTGGGGGGTGGCGGCCTCGGTCGCCCTCCCCTTTCCCCGGGCCGGCCCGCCGGCCGATCCCCCGGCCGCTCCTGCGGCCGATCTCCTGGCCGCTCCTCCTGCGGCCGCGACTCCCGCCATGATGCCCGGCCTCCCGCTCGCCCCGCACCCGGCCCACATGCGCTCTTGTCATCCTTTCGGCTCACTTCCGGGTGAAAACCCAGGATGCGTACGACACTCCCCGCCCCACGTCGATAGCGTGGCGGAACACCCGCGCCACGCCACGAGGAGCCCCCCGCTGTCCAGCCACCTTCCGGCACAGGCCCGCGGCAGCTCCGACCCCTTCCACGGCTCCGGGCTCGCGCGGTTCAACGCCCTGTCCCCCGAGTCCGCCCACGCCGCCCTGCTGCACTGCTGCGGCAGCCGGCGCTGGGCCCACCGGGTGGCCGCCCACCGCCCCTACCCCGACGCCGGCGCGCTACTCGCCGCCGCGGACGAAGCCTCGTACGACCTCTCCCAGGCGGATCTCTCCGAGGCGCTGGCCTGCGAGTTCCCGCCGGAGCTGGAGCAAGGGGCCTCGTTCGCCGCCCTGCTCGCGCTGGACGCGGCCCACGCGGAATACGAGCGGACCTTTGGCCACGCCTTCGTGATCTGCCTCGACGGGCACACCCCGGAGGAGCAGGCGGACCAGCTGCTGGCCGCCATCCGGCGGCGGATGGAGCTGGAGGTGGACGAGGAGCGCGCGATCTCCGCGGACGAGCTCCGTCGTGTCGCGCAGGCCCGGCTGGCCGATCTGACACGCTGGCTGACCTCGACAGATGGGATGTCCTCCGTCGAATTCGGGCTATTCGCCCCTGTGGGATAGTCCGTCCGTGCCTGTTTGATCACACCGATGGCCCCCGCGCGAGGGAACCGACAAAGCGTCGCTACGATGTCCGGGGCCGGAGGACCGTACCCGGCCGGGCCCGACCGACAAAGAAGCCGGCTGGCCCCCGCCCCGCTTCCGGAGGGTTTTCCGTGCCGGCTGGAACGTTGTACCGCGGCCGGGAAGGAATGTGGTCCTGGGTGGCTCATCGAGTCACCGGCGTCCTCATTTTCTTCTTCCTGTTCGTACACGTCCTCGACACCGCTCTCGTCCGCGTCTCTCCCGAGGCGTACGACGATGTCGTGGCTACCTACAAGACTCCGATCGTCGCGCTGCTGGAGTACGGCCTCGTCGCCGCAATCCTGTTCCACGCGCTCAACGGTCTCCGTGTCATCGCCGTGGACTTCTGGTCCAAGGGCCCGCGCTACCAGAAGCAGATGCTCTGGTCCGTCGTGGGCGTCTGGATCGTGCTGATGGCCGGGGCCGTGTACCCCGTGCTGCACCACGCCTACCTCGAACTGTTCGGGAAGTGACACGCATGTCTTCTGACACTTCTCCCGCCGACCTGAACAAGGTCATCGGCGACGTGGAGGCGATCTCCCTCTACGACGTCGACAACCCGGCGCCGTACATCGAGGCCCCGCGCAAGCGGACCGGCAAGACCCCGCGCTCGACCCGCGGCAACTTCGAGATGGTCGCGTGGCTCTTCATGCGCCTCTCGGGCATCGTGCTCGTCGTCCTGGTCATCGGCCACCTGCTGATCCAGCTCGTCCTCGACGGCGGCGTCTCCAAGATCGGCTTCGCCTTCGTGGCGGGCCGCTGGGCCTCCCCGTTCTGGCAGGGCTGGGACCTGCTGATGCTGTGGCTCGCGATGCTGCACGGCTCGAACGGCCTGCGTACCGTCATCAACGACTACGCGGAGCGCGCCAACACGCGTCTGTGGCTCAAGGGCCTGCTCTACACCGCCACGGTGTTCACCATTCTTCTGGGCACGCTGGTGATCTTCACCTTCGACCCGAACATCCGCTAGGCAACGGGGCTGAGGCGAAACCAATGAAGATCCACAAGTACGACACCGTCATCGTCGGGGCGGGCGGCGCAGGCATGCGCGCCGCCATCGAGTCGACGAAGCGCAGCCGCACCGCCGTGCTGACCAAGCTCTACCCCACCCGCTCCCACACGGGCGCCGCGCAGGGCGGCATGGCCGCCGCGCTCGCCAACGTGGAGGACGACAACTGGGAGTGGCACACCTTCGACACGGTCAAGGGCGGTGACTACCTGGTCGACCAGGACGCCGCCGAGATCCTGGCGAAGGAGGCCATCGACGCGGTCCTCGACCTCGAGAAGATGGGCCTGCCGTTCAACCGCACCCCGGACGGCACCATCGACCAGCGCCGCTTCGGCGGGCACTCCCGCAACCACGGCGAGGCGCCGGTCCGCCGGTCCTGCTACGCCGCGGACCGCACCGGCCACATGATCCTCCAGACGCTGTACCAGAACTGCGTCAAGGAGGGCGTGGAGTTCTTCAACGAGTTCTACGTCCTGGACCAGCTCCTGGTCGAGGAGGACGGCGTCAAGAAGTCGGCCGGCGTGGTCGCGTACGAGCTCGCCACCGGCGAGATCCACGTGTTCCAGGCGAAGTCCGTCATCTACGCCTCCGGCGGCACCGGCAAGTTCTTCAAGGTGACCTCCAACGCGCACACCCTCACGGGTGACGGCCAGGCGGCCTGCTACCGCCGCGGCCTGCCGCTCGAGGACATGGAGTTCTTCCAGTTCCACCCGACGGGCATCTGGCGCATGGGCATCCTGCTGACGGAGGGCGCCCGCGGTGAGGGCGGCATCCTCCGCAACAAGGACGGCGAGCGCTTCATGGAGAAGTACGCGCCGGTCATGAAGGACCTCGCGTCCCGTGACGTCGTCTCGCGCTCCATCTACACCGAGATCCGCGAGGGCCGCGGCTGCGGTCCGGCCGGGGACCACGTGTACCTGGACCTGACGCACCTGCCGCCGGAGCAGCTCGACGCGAAGCTCCCGGACATCACCGAGTTCGCGCGCACCTACCTGGGCATCGAGCCGTACACGGACCCGATCCCGATCCAGCCCACCGCGCACTACGCCATGGGCGGCATCCCGACGAACGTCGAGGGTGAGGTCCTCATGGACAACACCACCGTCGTCCCGGGCCTGTACGCGGCCGGCGAGGTCGCGTGCGTGTCGGTGCACGGCGCGAACCGCCTGGGCACCAACTCGCTGCTGGACATCAACGTCTTCGGCAAGCGCTCGGGCATCGCGGCCGCCGCGTACGCCCACGCCCACGACTACGTCGAGCTGCCCGAGAACCCGGCGCAGCAGGTCATCGACCAGGTCGAGCACCTGCGCGCCTCCACGGGCAACGAGCGGGTCGCGGACCTGCGCCTGGAGCTCCAGGAGACGATGGACGCCTGCGTGATGGTGTTCCGCACCGAGCAGACGATCAAGACCGCGGTCGAGAAGATCGCGGAGCTGCGCGCGCGCTACAAGAACGTGTCCGTCCAGGACAAGGGCAAGCGCTTCAACACGGACCTGCTGGAAGCCATCGAGCTGGGCAACCTGCTCGACCTGGCCGAGGTCATGGCCGTGTCCGCGCTGGCGCGCAAGGAGTCCCGCGGCGGTCACTACCGCGAGGACTACCCGAACCGCGACGACGTCAACTTCATGCGCCACACCATGGCGTACCGCGAGGTCGACGACAACGGCCAGGACTCGATCCGCCTGGACTACAAGCCCGTCGTCGTCACCCGCTACCAGCCGATGGAGCGTAAGTACTGATGGCCACCCCCACCCTGTCCAAGACGGACGAGATGGAGGCGGCGGCCGCCGCCTCGCCGTTCATCACGGTGACGTTCCGGATCCGCCGCTTCAACCCCGAGATCTCGGACGAGTCGACGTGGCAGGACTTCCAGATCGAGATCGACCCGAAGGAGCGCGTGCTCGACGGTCTCCACAAGATCAAGTGGGAACTCGACGGCTCGCTCACCTTCCGTCGCTCGTGCGCGCACGGCATCTGCGGCTCCGACGCGATGCGGATCAACGGCAAGAACAGGCTCGCCTGCAAGACGCTGATCAAGGACATCAACCCGGAGAAGCCGATCACGGTCGAGGCCATCAAGGGCCTGACGGTGATGAAGGACCTCATCGTCGACATGGAGCCCTTCTTCCAGGCGTACCGGGACGTCATGCCGTTCCTGGTCACCAAGGGCAACGAGCCGACGCGCGAGCGCCTGCAGTCCGCCGAGGACCGCGAGCGCTTCGACGACACCACCAAGTGCATCCTGTGCGCCGCCTGCACGTCCTCGTGCCCGGTGTTCTGGAACGACGGCCAGTACTTCGGCCCGGCGGCGATCGTCAACGCGCACCGCTTCATCTTCGACTCGCGTGACGAGGCGGGCGAGCAGCGCCTGGAGATCCTGAACGACAAGGACGGCGTGTGGCGCTGCCGCACGACCTTCAACTGCACCGACGCGTGCCCGCGTGGCATCGAGGTCACGAAGGCGATCCAGGAAGTGAAGCGCGCCCTCATCACGCGCCGCTTCTAGTTTTCGACGCGCCTCTCGCAGCGCTCGGCCCTGGCGGGCCTCCGCGCTTCGAGTCGCTGCGCCGGACTCCGTCCGTCGGTCTCGGCCGAGGCCGGCGGACGACGAAGGCCCCGCTCCCTCCGGATTCCTTCCGGAGGGAGCGGGGCCTTCGGCGTGTCAGGACCGGCCGATCTGGCTGGTGATCGTCGGGTCCGTGATGGCGGTGTCGTCGGCCAGCAGCATCGCCTTGCTCAGGATCACCGCCAGGGTCCTGTCGCCCTCGAAGGGCAGGTAGCCGGTCTCCGGTGAGCCGCCGCCGGCCTTCGGCACGATGCACAGGTACTGGTCGTTCGGCTCCATCAGGATGTTGCCGGAGCCGAGGTGGATCTTGTACGTGCGCAGCTCGCCCCGGACGTGCAGGAACCGGCCCTCGATGCGGCAGCGGTCCGCGATCGCCAGCCTCGGCACCAGCCGCTCCAGCAGCGTCCGCCGGGTCTCGGCGCTCTGGCCGAGCTCGCCGAAGCCGTACGAGGTCCAGTACTCGCGGAACCGGCCCCCGGGGCCGCCGTCGGACCAGGTGGGGTCGTTGCCCACGCTGGCGACCCCGACGAACAGGTCCACGTCGCGCAGCACCTCGCTGAGCACCAGCTCGGGAACCTCGGTCAGCGGGAGCGGCTCGACGGGGTCCCGGCCGTCGCGCAGGTACATGGTGTACCCGCCGCCGCAGACGTGCGCCCAGTTCTCCGGGGCGTCGATCGGATAGAAGCGCACCTGGTCGGTGGTCAGCCGCAGGTAGCTGCCGGACCCGGTGGTGTCGGCCTCGTAGTCCCCGCTGTCCTCGCTCCCGATCCAGTACTCGGCGCGCAGCCCCCACTGCGGGAGCTCGCGGACGGCGGGCGGCGCGCTGTCGTCCACGGCGAGGCGCAGCTTGTTGCGCCAGCCGCGGGCGGCGGCCAGCGCGTGGAACTGGTGCTGGCGCAGGACGTGGCCGGCGAAGCGGTTGGAGTACGTCCCGGTGTTCCGCTCGGCGTCGGTGAGCGGGTAGACCTCGCGGTGGGCCTGCTTGAACGGCTGGGTGATCGCGAGTGCTTCGAGGCGCTCGCGCACGGCGGCGACCTCGGCGGGCTCCCGGCCGATCGGGTGCCAGAGCAGCACCTCGGCTTCGGCGGTGACGCACAGGGGGTCGCCCGCGAGGGTGCGGATGTCGTGGCCGTCGTGGACCGCCGTGAGACCGGCGACCGTCCAGACCAGGCGGCGGGCGAGGGTGCCGACCAGCGGGTGGTCGAGGTAGCGCTCGCGCCAGGCCTGGTACGTCCAGCTGCGGCGGGCGAGGAACTGCCGGTCGAGGCGCTCCGCTTGGGCCGTGAGCATCTTGTCGATGTCCTTGACGGCCGCCTTGAGCTCCGCCAGCTCCTCGGCATGGTCCTGGCGGACGGCGGCGGGGACGGTCTTGACCGCCTTGCCGGCCGCGTTGCGCCAGGACAGCACCGCCTTGGGACCGCGCACCTCCAGCAGGGCGGTGGCCGCGCCGAAGGAGAACGCGGCCCGGCCGACCTCCGTGAGCCCGTAGCCCGGCACGGCCAGCTCCTCGACCTCCTCCCGGCTCAGCCCGAGCTTCTCGGCCCGTGCGCCCAGGGCGGTGTCGATGACCTTGAGGGTGCCCTTGAAGGTCACCCGGGCCGCCAGCCGCGCCAGTTCGGCGAGGGCCGCCTCGCCCTCGGTCCGGGACAGCGCGACGACTCCGGCGTTGGCCACCTTGGGGTTGAGCGGGCCGAGGCCGGGGACCTTCTTCAGGCAGGTCTCCACGAGCTTGCCGAGTGCGCGCGGTACCGCGGGGTGCGCGGGCAGGAGGGCCAGCAGCCAGGCCAGTCCGCGCAGTGCGTTGGCGTTGTACGGGTCGAGCTGAGCTCCCTGCCAGGTGTCCGTCATGGCGAAGGTGCGCGGGCGGTCGACGAGCGCGAGCCAGCCCAGGACCGCCCCGCGCACGGCGTCGGGGCCCGCGCCGGTCTCCTCGACGAGCGCGCGGGCGGTCTTCTCCCACTTGGCGGTGGGCCGGGCGACGGTGGCGGTCGCGGCGTGCGCGAGCAGCGCGTCCCAGCGGCCGCCGGCCATGGCCTCCTCGGCCCAGTGCTCGCCGACGTTGAGGACGGGGCCGGTCAGCTGCCCCATGATGTCGCGCAGTTCGGAGATGCCGTAGGAGATCAGGACGCTGCGCCGCAGCGTGGCCACGGCGGCGGGCGGGACGGCGAACCCGGCGGCGAGCGCGTCCCGCACCCGCGACGACCAACCGCTGCCGTAGGTGTGGTACTCCCGCCCCAGCCGCTCGAAGGCGGCCAGCTGCGCCCGGTCGAGGTGCTCGGCCATGTCAGCCACCCACCAGTGCGACGAGCTTGAGGAAGGTGACCTCGGTGCCGAGCGGGAGGTCGATCACCTCGTCGAGGTCGGTGATCTGACGGTCCCCCACCAGGACGAGGAACCCGTTGCGCCCGAAGGCGGCGTACGCCGCTTCGGTCTGCGCCTGCGGATCCACCCGGCCGCCCTCCTTGGCCGGCCGCACCAGCCGGCCGGCCGCCTCCTCGGCCACTTCCTGGAATATCCGCCTGCGGATCAACTCGCGCAGCGCGAGCCGCTCTTCGGCGATCTCCATTCCCCAGCCGCCACTGCGGCCCCCGGCAGTCGTCTCGTCGACGAACATCACGCTTCCCATGCCCGGAGACTAGGACCGGGCACTGACAAGCGGCCCACCGGCCTGTGGACGCCTGTGGAATCATCGGCCGCATGAGCGAGCAGCAACCGAATCCGTACACGAGCGGTCCCGGCCCGGGCGGCCACGGCGACCACCACACCAACCCGGGGCAGCCGGGTTACGGCTATCCGGCGCAGCCCGGCTACGGCTACCCCGGCCCGGCCCAGCCCGGCTACGGCTACCCGCAGCCCCCGGCCTACCAGCCGACGATCGCCGGCGCGGGCCTGCCCGCCCCGATGGCGTGGGGATGTCGTGAATTCCCACCCGCGATGCGTGCCCCGCGCAGCGAGTTGACGTAGGGTCACGCGGACGTCGAGGGGGAGGGGGCCGGCCGCGACCCCGGCCCCCTGACCCTCCGCGGAGGCGCCACCGCGTGATCAGTGGCGCAAACGGTTCTCATCTGTCACCCGCATTGCTACGGTGCCCACCGCCCTGACGACCAATCAGATTCCGGAGGCCCGGCATGCGCGCAATCGTCGCCGCCGCCAGCGGTCTCGTCCTCGCGGTGCTCCTCGTCCTCGCCATCACGGCGATGGGGGCGCCGGAAGGCAAGACCTCACCGAAGCCCCTGCTCACCACCGCGCCCGCCGCGCCCGGAAAGTAGAGGAGGGACCGGCCGTGCGACGCAGAGCAAGTCTCGTCCTGCTGGCCCTGGCCGTGTTCTGCGCAGCTCTCGCACCACTGCTGCGCTGGTACGCGTACCCCAGGCTCGCGAAGATCCCGCCCAACCAGTACCAGGAGGTGGTCCTGGAGGCGAAGGACGCGACCCTCCTCGACTACACCACCGGCATGGAGCCGAAGAAGGTCGACAAGGTCACCATCGTCCAGACCCTGAAGGGCAACGTCGAGGCGTCCAAGGAGATCGAGGCGAGCGCCGGCAAGGACGTGGTCGTCTGGGACACGCTCACCTACATCATGGGCCCCGACGGGAAGATGGTCTCCCAGATCCCCGAGCGCTACATCTTCGACGCCCACACCCAGGACCCGGTGCACGCCACCGGCGAGGCGGTCGACGGGGACCCGGTCAAGCGCGAGGGCATCGAGTTCAAGTGGCCGTTCTTCACCGAGCCGCGCGACTACCTCTACTTCGACCAGCAGACCCGCAGCTCCTCGCCCATCCACTACGTCGGCCCGCGCAAGTTCAAGGGCATGGACGTCTACTACTACGAGCAGACCATCCCCTGGACGAAGGTCTCGCTGCCGAAGAAGATGCCGATCGAGGGCATCGACCCGGCCACCTTCGAGCAGACCACGGGCACCAGCCTCTGGTACTCGACCAAGGCGATGTTCTGGGTCGACCCGGTGACGGGCGCGCCCGTCAACGCCGAGCAGGAGATCAAGCAGGAGATGCGGGGCGGCATCGCCTCCGGCGGGCCCGACGGCAAGCTCACCGTCTTCGCCGGGCACGTGAAGATGCGCGAGGACTACAGCGAGTACACCGTCGACCTGGTCAAGGCGAACCGGACCAAGGTGCTGGCGCTGCACACCTACGCGCCGATCGGCCTCGCGGCCGGCGGGCTCGTCCTCTTCGGGTTCGCGCTGTGGCTGGAGGCGCGCGCCCGGCGCCCCCGCGAGGACGACGGGCCGTTCACCGCTTGAGCCGGGCGGTGGTGTGCCGGGTGGGCTCGGCGGTCGCCGGGTCCTGCGGCCACGGGTGCTTGGGGTAGCGGCCGCGCAGCTCGGCCCGGACGGCGAGGTAGCCGCCCCGCCAGAAGGACGCGAGGTCGGCGGTGACGGCGGCGGGCCGTCCGGCGGGCGACAGCAGGTGGACGAGTACGGGAACCCCCGCGACCCGGGGGGTCTCGGCCAGCCCGAACAGCTCCTGGAGCTTGACGGCGAGTACGGGCTGCCCGTGCTCGGCGGCGTAGTCGACGCGGATCCGCGAGCCGCTGGGCACCTCGATCCGCTCCGGAGCCAGCGCGTCGAGCCGGGAGGCCTCGCCGGTGGCCCACGGCAGCAGCCGGTTCAGCGCCTGCCCGGCGTCGATCCGCGCCAGGTCGGCGCGGCGGCGGGCCCGCGACAGCTCGGGCTCGAGCCAGTCGTCGGCGCGGTCCAGCAGTTCCCGGTCGTCGGCCACGTCGGGCCAGGGCGCGCCGAGCGTGCGGTGCAGGAAGCCGAGCCGGGCCCGGAGCCCTTGCGCGTCCTGGGTCCAGCGCAGCAGCCCGAGCCCCTCGGTGCGCAGCCCGTCGAGGAGGGCGGCCCGCACGAGGGCCCGGTCGGGGTCGCGCAGGGGCCGGGCGGCCAGCTCGATCGCGCCGAGCCTTCGCACGGAGCGGGCGACGAGGTCCCCGTCCTCCCAGTGCACCTCCTCGCCGGAGCGCAGCAGGTGGCCGGCGGCCGTGCGCGCGGTGTCCTCGTCGACGAGGGCGGCGAGCCGGACGCGGGCGGACGCGGAGTGCGGGGGCCTGTCGGCCACGGCGACCGCCAGCCAGGGCGCGCTGCGCAGCGCTGACCCGTCGCCGAGCTCGGCGGCCGTCCCGGAGGCCATGAGGAAGGCCCCCTCGCCCTTGGCCCTGGCGACCCGCTCGGGGAACGCGAGCGCGGCGACGAGCCCGGCGGCGGAGTCATCGGGCGCGGCGCCGCTCGCGGGGGTCCGGGGTGCGGCCCCGGTATCGGGAAGGGGCGGGGCGGCGGAAAGCCCCGCGGGGTTCCGGTCGCTCGCCGCGCGCTCCAGGCGCTTGGCCTCCGTGCGCCAGCGGCCCGCGTACGGGTCGCCGCCCGCGCGGGCCCGGCGCCAGGCGGCGGCCAGGTCGTCCCCGTACTCCCGGGGCGGCTCCTCGCTCAGCAGCGCCACCAGCTCCGCCGCCCGCCGGGGCCCCAGCGCGGCGGAGCCGTCGAGCAGGGCCCGGGCCAGGCGCGGGTGCAGGCCGAGGCGGGCCATCCGTGCGCCCCGGGGTGTCGGCTGCCCCGCGGGGGTCACGGCGCCCACCGCGAGCAGGACCTCCCGCGCCGCCGCCATCGCTCCGGCCGGCGGTGGGTCGAGCAGGGCCAGGCCGGTCGCGTCGGGGTCGCCCCAGCAGGCGGCCTGGAGGGCGAACTGCGCCAGGTCCGCGATCCGGATCTCGGGGGAGGGGTAGGCGGGCAGCCGCCCGTCCTCGGCTTCGGCCCAGCAGCGGTACACCGTGCCCGGTGCCTCGCGCCCGGCCCGGCCCGCGCGCTGCCGGCCGGCCGCGCGGGACGCCCGTACGGTCGCCAGCGCGCCCAGGCCCCGCGCGTGGTCGACCCGGGGTTCGCGCGCCAGCCCGGAGTCCACGACGATCCGTACCCCGGGGACGGTCAGGCTGGATTCCGCGACGGCGGTGGAGAGGATGACCCGGCGGTGGGGTGCCGCAGACAGCACGGCGTCCTGGACGGCGGCCGGGGCGCGGCCGTGTATCTGCAGGACCTCCGCGCCCACCGCGCCGAGCTGCCCGGCGACCCGGGCGATCTCGCCGACGCCGGGGAGGAAGCACAGGACGTCGCCGGAACGTTCCGCCAGCGCCCGCCGGACCACCGAGGCCACGTGGATGAGCTGCGCCGGGTCCACGCGCATCCCGTGCGGAGGCCGGACCGGGCGGGCCGGCGGGGCCCACACGGTCTCCACCGGGTACGAGACGCCCGCGGCCTCCACGACCGGGGCGCCGCCCGGGCCGCCGCCGCCGAGGACGCGGGCCCAGCCGGCCGCGTCGGTGGTCGCCGAGGCCGCCACCAGCCGCAGCTCCGGGCGCAGGGTCGCCCGTACGTCCAGGAGGAACGCGGCGACCGTGTCGGCGTCCAGGTGCCGCTCGTGGCACTCGTCCAGGATCACCAGGTCGGTGCCGGACAGCTCCTGGTCCCGCTGGAGCCGCTGGAGCAGGACCCCGGTGGTGACGACCTCGACCACGGTCCCGGGGCCGACGACCCGCTCGCCGCGCACGGTGAAGCCGACGGAGGCGCCGACCGGCTCGCCGAGCAGCCAGGCCATCCGGCGGGCCCCGGCGCGGGCGGCGATCCGGCGGGGTTCGGCGACCACGACCCGGCGGCGCGGCCCGCCCCCCGTCAGGCCCGCCAGCACCAGCGGCACCAGCGTGGTCTTGCCGGTCCCGGGCGGGGCGCACAGCACGGCGGTGCCGTGGGCGTCCAGCGCCGAGACGAGCGCGGGCACGGCTTCCCGGACGGGAAGGGAGTCGAGGTCGGCCGTACGGATCACGGTCTCAGTCCCGCTCGCACACGAAGATCGCGGTGCCGGGGATGAGGTTGCCGCGCAGGGGGGACCAGCCGCCCCACTCCTGGCTGTTCCAGGCGGGCCACTCCGGCTCGACCAGGTCGAGGAGGCGGAAGCCGCCCGCGACCACGTCCCGTACCCGGTCGCCCAGGGTGCGGTGGTGCTCCACGTACACGGCGCTGCCGTCCTCGTCCTGCTCCACGTACGGGGTGCGGTCGAAGTAGGAGGCGGAGACGGACAGGCCCTCGGGGCCGGGCTCGTCGGGGAAGGCCCAGCGGACCGGGTGGGTGACGGAGAAGACCCAGCGGCCGCCGGGGCGCAGCACGCGGCGGACCTCGCGCATGACGTTCACGGGGTCGGCGACGAAGGGGACGGCGCCGTAGGCGGAGCAGGCGAGGTCGAAGGAGCCGTCGCGGAAGGGGAGCCGGCCGGCGTCGGCCTCGACCAGCCGGGCCGCCGGCACATCGCTGCCGCCGATGCGCAGCGCGTGCTGGAGCTGGCGGTGGGAGAGGTCCAGGGCGACGGGGCGGGCGCCCTGGGCGGCCAGCCAGCGCGAGCACTGGGCCGCGCCGGCGCCGATCTCCAGGACGTCCTTGCCCTTGAGGGAGGCGGTGGGGCCGAGGAGGGCCGCCTCCGCCTCGTCCAGGCCCTCGGGGCCCCAGACGAAGCGGTCGTCGCCGAGGAACGCTCCGTGCTCGCTCTGGTACTCGTCGGCGTTGCGGTCCCACCAGCCGCGGCTGGCCCGGCTGCTCTCCGCTTCCCCGGCGTCACGCCGGGTGGCCTCGGAGTCGTCCTCGGCGGCCGGGCCGGCTTCGTACGCTTCTTCGGTGGCGTAGTCCTCTTGGTTCATGGGGCCCGTCGTCGTAGTCTGCGAATGTCTGCGGAAAGCGGTCGGGAAGCGCCATCGGCGCCTGCCCGCCCACTAATTGTGCCGGTTGTGTGGCGATCCGCCCGGGGTGTGCGCCTTCGCGCATTGACCCTGTCCGGCTGCCCCCGTATGCTACAAGTTGCGCTGCGAGCCTGTGCTCCTCAGACCTAGCAGGCTGCGCTTGCATCTGTCGATGTCCCCTCGGTTTTCGAGGCCCCCACCCCGCACTTCGCGGAACTGGGGCTTCCTTGGCTGTCCGGCTTCTTCGGCAGATGCCGATAAGGGCTCCCGGCGTAGCAGTACCTACGACTTTCTGTCCGTAACCGGAGCCCTTACCCACATGACGAGCAGCACCGAGACCACCGCAACGACCACTCCGCAGGTTGCGGTCAACGACATCGGTGACGAGGCAGCGTTCCTCGCCGCGATCGACGAGACGATCAAGTACTTCAACGACGGCGACATCGTCGACGGCGTCATCGTGAAGGTCGACCGTGACGAGGTTCTCCTCGACATCGGTTACAAGACCGAGGGCGTCATCCCGAGCCGCGAGCTCTCGATCAAGCACGATGTCGACCCGAACGATGTCGTCAAGGTCGGCGACGAGATCGAGGCTCTTGTTCTCCAGAAGGAGGACAAGGAAGGCCGTCTCATCCTGTCCAAGAAGCGCGCGCAGTACGAGCGCGCCTGGGGCACGATCGAGAAGATCAAGGAAGAAGACGGCATCGTCACCGGTACCGTCATCGAGGTCGTCAAGGGTGGACTCATCCTCGACATCGGCCTCCGCGGCTTCCTGCCGGCCTCCCTCGTCGAGATGCGTCGCGTCCGCGACCTCCAGCCCTACGTGGGCAAGGAGCTCGAGGCGAAGATCATCGAGCTGGACAAGAACCGCAACAACGTGGTCCTGTCCCGCCGCGCCTGGCTCGAGCAGACCCAGTCCGAGGTTCGCCAGACGTTCCTCACCACCCTGCAGAAGGGTCAGGTCCGCTCCGGCGTCGTTTCCTCGATCGTCAACTTCGGTGCCTTCGTGGACCTGGGTGGCGTCGACGGTCTCGTCCACGTCTCCGAGCTGTCCTGGAAGCACATCGACCACCCCTCCGAGGTTGTCGAGGTCGGCCAGGAAGTCACCGTCGAGGTTCTCGACGTCGACATGGACCGCGAGCGTGTCTCCCTGTCGCTGAAGGCGACGCAGGAAGACCCGTGGCAGCAGTTCGCCCGGACGCACCAGATCGGTCAGGTCGTCCCGGGTAAGGTCACCAAGCTGGTTCCGTTCGGTGCGTTCGTCCGCGTGGACGAGGGCATCGAGGGTCTGGTCCACATCTCCGAGCTGGCCGAGCGCCACGTGGAGATCCCGGAGCAGGTCGTCCAGGTCAACGACGAGATCTTCGTCAAGGTCATCGACATCGACCTTGAGCGTCGCCGGATCTCGCTGTCGCTGAAGCAGGCCAACGAGTCCTTCGGTGCCGACCCGGCGTCGGTCGAGTTCGACCCGACCCTGTACGGCATGGCCGCGTCTTACGACGACCAGGGGAACTACATCTACCCCGAGGGCTTCGACCCCGAGACCAACGACTGGCTCGAGGGCTTCGACAAGCAGCGCGAAGCCTGGGAGGGCCAGTACGCCGAGGCGCAGACGCGCTTCGAGCAGCACCAGGCCCAGGTCATCAAGAGCCGCGAGGCCGACGAGGCCGCCGCTGCCGAGGGTGCGGCCGCTCCGGCCGCCGCCGGCAGCAGCAGCAGCGCCGGTGCGGGCATCTCGGGTGGTTCGTACTCCTCCGAGGGTGCGGACGAGACCTCCGGCGCCCTGGCGTCGGACGAGGCCCTGGCGGCGCTCCGCGAGAAGCTGGCCGGCGGCCAGAGCTGATCGCAGCAGCGCCACACGCCGCCCGCTCGCGAGCGGTGTGAGCTGAGCTGATGTTCAACGGAAAGGCCCGTCCCCTCAGGGGGGCGGGCCTTGCCGCGTTCCAGGGTGAAGATCGCACGGGTTCCGGCGAATACCGCCAACTGGGGAATGGTGACGGCTCCTTGGGCGTTCTTGGCAGAGAACACGGCGAGGAGGAGTGGTAACGGTGCTTGATCCACAGGGTTTGTACGAATGGGACGCCAAGGGCCTGGCGGTGGCCGACCTGGCACTCGCCCAGGACTCGGCCGGGCTGGTCATGCTCTACCACTTCGAGGGCTACATCGACGCCGGCGAGGCCGGCGAGCAGATCGTCGAGTGGCTGCTCGACACCCTGCCCCACCAGGTCGTGGCCCGGTTCGACGCGGACCGGCTGGTGGACTACCGGGCGCGCCGCCCGCTGCTGACCTTCCAGCGCGACCACTGGGCGGAGTTCGAGGAGCCCCTGCTCGAGGTGCGCCTGGTCCAGGACGCCACCGGCGCGCCCTTCCTGCTGCTGTCCGGCCCCGAGCCGGACGTGGAATGGGAGCGCTTCGCCGTCGCCGTCCGGCAGATCGTCGAACGCCTCGGCGTCCGGCTCTCCGTCAACTTCCACGGCATCCCCATGGGCGTCCCGCACACCCGGCCCGTCGGGATCACCCCGCACGGCAACCGGACCGACCTCATGCCGGGCCACCGCAGCCCCTTCGACGAGGCCCAGGTGCCGGGCAGCGCCGAGTCGCTGCTGGAGTTCCGCCTCGGCCAGGCCGGGCACGACGTGCTGGGCGTCGCCGCCCACGTACCGCACTACGTGGCGCGCTCGCCGTATCCGGACGCCGCGCTGACGGCCCTCGAGGCGATCACCGCCGCGACCGGGCTGGTCCTGCCGGCGGTCGCGCACGCGCTGCGCACCGAGGCGCACCGCACCCAGACGGAGATCGACCGGCAGATCCGCGAGGGCGACGAGGAGCTGGTCAGCCTCGTCCAGGGGCTGGAGCACCAGTACGATGCCGCGGCCGGCGCCGAGACCCGCGGCAACATGATCGCGGAGCCCGCGGAGATCCCCTCGGCGGACGAGATCGGGCGCGAGTTCGAGCGGTTCCTGGCGGAGCGCGAGGGCGAGGGCTGAGGCCCGGTCCGCGGCAGGGGGCTTTACGGGCCCCAGGGCGCGGAGGCTAGTCTGCCGGGCATGTTGAAAGTGGGACTGACAGGCGGAATCGGCGCGGGCAAGAGCGAGGTCTCCCGGCTGCTGGCGGGGTACGGGGCGGTCGTCGTGGACGCCGACCGGATCGCCCGGGAAGTCGTGGAGCCCGGCACGCCCGGGCTCGCGGCCGTCGTGGCGGCCTTCGGCGAGTCCGTGCTGACCGCCTCGGGCGAGCTGGACCGGCCGAGGCTGGGATCGGTGGTGTTCGCCGACCCGGCCAAGCTGCGGATCCTCAACGGGATCGTGCACCCGCTCGTCGGTGCCCGGTCCGCCGAGCTGGAAGCCGCCGCGGGAACCGACGCGATCGTCGTGCACGACGTGCCGCTGCTCGCGGAGAACGGGCTCGCGCCCCTGTACGACCTGGTCGTCGTGGTGGACGCGGCGCCCGGGACCCAGCTGGCCCGGCTCACCGCGCTGCGCGGCATGGACGAGGGGGAGGCGCGCGCCCGGATGGCCGCGCAGGCCACCCGGGAGCAGCGGCTCGCCGTGGCCACCCTCGTGATCGACAACGACGGGCCGCTGGAAGCGCTGGAGCCGCAGGTGCGCAAGGTGTGGGAGGAACTCGCGGCGCGGGCCCAATAGCGCGTGAGCCGTGGGGCGTTGAACGCGCCCGCAGAGGGAAGGAAGAGATCGTGTCCGACACGCCGCCGCAGTTCCCGCCCCCGCCCCCGTCGCCGTCCTCGTCCCCCTCGCCCGAGACGCACGTCATCGACTACCGGGCCGCCGAGCAGCTGCTCGCCGCGCGCGACCCGCGCGGTGCCGTGAAACTCCTCGACTCGGTCATAGCCGCGCACCCGGAGAACACCGCGGCCCGGCTGCTGCGCGCCCGCGCCTTCTTCGCGGCCGCCCAACTGCGCCCGGCGGAGCTGGAGTTCGAGCTCGTGCTGGAGCGGGAGCCGGACAACGCCTTCGCCCACTTCGCGCTGGCCCGCACCCACGAGCGGGCCGGGCGGCCCGACCAGGCCCGCAAGCACTTCCGGCTGGCGGCCGCGCTCGACCCCCGGCCCGACTACCTGGCGGCGGCCCGCTTCGAGGAGTAGGCGCCTCCGCGGATCCCCGGTGATCACCGCTCCCGTCCGGGCGGCTCGTACGGGGGAACGTCCCGGCCGGGCTGGTAGTGCGGGCCCTGGCGGATGTGGCGGATCACGACGACGAGGTCCACGGCCGCGAGCGCGGCGACGGCGGCGCACGCCCCCGCCCAGCCGGGCCGGGCGGCGAACGCGAAGGCCACCGCCCCGGCGCCGGCCCAGAGCAGCCCCCACAGGCTCAGCCAGAACCGCAGCCGCAGCGGGCTGCGGGCATTCACCGGCTCGTTTCCCGTTCGCATGGCCATCGCCTCGACACGCTCGTCCGATCGGCCCGGTCCGTCTCCCCCCCCATGGTCCCACCGGCGGCGCCCCGCGTCAGGGGTTGAGCTTGTTCACGGCCGCGGTCGTGGTCTTCTTGAAGGCCGGTACGGGCGCGTGGGAGAGGTTGCCCATCTGCCCCCAGTTCACGACCGTCACGGTGGAGCCGTCGCGCCCGATCCCGTAGAGGTGCACGCCCGGCTCGGATTCCGGGATCGAGGTGTGCACCCCGTAGACGTGCGCGCCCTCCTCGACGGAGAGCTTCCCGTAGTCCTGCCAGGAGGCCGTCCCGCCGGGGGTGGTCCGCAGCCAGTCGGCGGCGCAGCCGGCCACCTTGCGTTCGAGGGCGGCGGCCAGCTTGGCGGCCGCGCCGGCGGAGGAGGCGCGTACGGAGACCTGGACCGCGCCCGTGTCGAACTCGGTGCCGAAGGTGCGGTGCCAGCTCCCGGCCGCCGGGAGCACGCCGTCCAGGCAGAACGGCGCGGTCTCGGGCAGCCCCTTGGTGACCTCTCCGGTGTACCAGGGCGTGCCCGGCTGCGGGGGCAGGTCGGCGCCGCCGATGAACCCGGGCGCGGTGGCGGCCGCGGCCGTGGTCGAGGCGGTGAGGACGAGGGCGGCGACGGCCGCCGCGGCTGCCGCGAGGACTGCGGTGGTCTGGGTCGTGCGTCGGAACATGGTCGGTTCTCCCCGTGTCGGTCATCGGTGCGGTGCTGTCCGCGAAGAGCCTCTACCCGGCCCGGGGCGTCGGGCGACGGTTTGTGGATGGACCGGGACACTGGAACGGCCGTACGTGCTGTCACCTGGGGGAACACCCCATGCATGGAACGGGGTCGCGGGACGGGGGACAGCGTGGGTGAGGCGGAGAGGTCGGCCGAGGCGGAGTCGTTCGCGCGGGCGATGCGGGAGCTGAAGGACCGTGCCGGGCTGAGCTACGGGGTGCTCGCGCGGCGGCTGCACACGAGTACGTCGACCCTGCACCGGTACTGCAGCGGCGAGGCGGTGCCCGCGGAGTTCGCGGTGGTGGACCGGTTCGCGCGGGCCTGCGGGGCCACTCAGGGGGAGGCGGTGGACCTGCACCGGGCGTGGCTGCTCGCGGATGCCAGGCGCCGGGCGGGGGCGCGGGCGGTGCCGGAGGCTTCCTCGGAGGTGCCGGTGGTGCCGGTGGTGCCGGTCGTGCCCGAGGCGCCCGAGTTACGGGAGGTGCCGGCTGCCTCGGCCGTACGCGAGCCGGGGCGCGGGCGCCGGCGGCTGCCGGCCGGCGCGGCGGTGGCCGTGGGGGCGGCGGCGCTGGCGGCGGGCTTCGCGGCCTGGTTGCTGACGGGGCCGCCGGAGCCGCCGGGCTCTGCGGGCCGGACGGGTCCGGACCCCGGCACGCCCCAGGCGGGGCCGACGGCGACCGCACCCGGTACCGCGCCCGGTACGGCGACCGCACCCGGTACGGAGGCGCCGGCGGAGGCCGCTGCGCCGCTGCGCGCGGCCGTGCGGTCGCACGTGTGGGCGTCCGGCTGCGACCACGCCTACCTCGCCGAGCCGGGCCCCTCGGCGGTGCCCCCGCCGCCGGTGGAGGCGGACGCGCCCGCGTGGGCGACGGCCCGCGGGGCCGTGCACGCGGGCACGCAGATCGTGGAGGTGACCCTGCACGGCACGGGCCGGGACTCCGTGGTCCTACAGGACCTCCAGGTACGGGTGGAGGCGCGGCGGACCCCGCCGCCGTGGAACGTCTACCGGATGTCGCAGGGCTGCGGCGGGGCGCTCACCCCGGCCGGCTTCGAGGTCAACCTGGACGCCCCGCGCCCGCTCGCCCGCCCGGTGGCCGGCAACGACGCCGGGGAGGCCGTCGCCGCCCCCGCCCTCCCGCTGCGGGTCTCGGCCGCCGAACCGGCCGTCCTGCGCGTGCAGACGACCACCACCGGCTGCGACTGCGACTGGTACCTCGACCTGCGCTGGACCTCCTATACCGGTTCCGGCACGCTCCGCGTCGACGCCGGCGGCCGCCCCTGGCGCATCTCGGCGGCGGCCCCGGACCGGCCGGTGTACGGCTTCGCCTACGAACAGGGGCGCTGGGCCCGCTGACCCCCCGGACCGTCCCGGACCGTCCCGGACTCAGGGTGAACGTGCAGGTCAGCCGGATTGTCAGTGCCCCCGCCTAGACTCGGCGGCAGACGGGATCCGTCTGACCGGACGACGGCGAAGGGGGGACGGCATGACGCAGGGGCACGCACCGGCGGCGCCGTCCGCGCTGCTGCGCCATGCCGCCGTGTTCCTGCCCGCCGCCGTTCCCCGCGAGAGCCGCATCGCCTTCTGGGCCCCCGATGGCGACCCCCTGCCCGCGGCGGGGGAGGGCGAAGGCGGCCACGTCGCCGCCCCGGGCCCGCTCACCGTCGTGCGCCCGCACGGCGAGGGGGTCCGCAGCCGGACCGTGCCCGCGCTCACCCTCACCGTGACCGCCGCCCTGCCCCTGCTCGTCCGCGCGGTCCGCAGCCCCGCCGCGCATCCCGCTGCCCGCGCCTGGGGGACCGCGGCCGTCCAGGCGCTCGGCCTCGTGGCGCGGGGCCGCCTGCTGCCGGGCCTGACCCCCGAGGGGATCGACGCCTGGCGGGCCGGACCGCTCGACGCCGGGGACGTCGAGCACCTGCGCGCGGTCGCGGCCGCACTGCCCCACGAGGGGTACGCCACACCGCTGGCCGGCCGCCGCCCGCTCCAGCTGCCCGAACCGGCGGCCCTGGTCCGGGCGTTCCTCGACGCCGTCGCCGACAGCCTGCCCCGCACCCCGGCGGCGCCCTTCGCCGCGGGCCGGCCGTTCGCCGCCCGGGAGCCGCAGCACGTCCCGGGCATGCGGGACTGGGTGGCGCAGGTCGCGTCCGGCGCGGACACCGGAGTCGGGATCTCGCTGCGGCTCGACCTGTCCTCCTTCCGCCTCTTCGACGCGGAGGAGGAGGACGGGGCGGGGCAGGGGGAGGAGATGCGCCGCGCCGGGGCCGCCGTCGTCCAGGTGCACAGCCTCGCCGACCCGACCCTGGTCACGGACGCCTCGATGCTCTGGGCGGGAGCCGCCGCGGCCGGCTTCGGACCCCGCGCCCGGATCGATGCCGTGCTCGCGCTGCGCCGGGCGGCCCGCGTCTGGCCGCCGCTGCTGCGTCTGCTGGACCAGCCGGTCCCCGATGTGCTGGCCCTCTCGGATCCCGAGCTGGAGGACCTGCTCGGCCGCGCCGCGACCCGGCTGGCGGAGGCGGGAGTCCCGGTCCACTGGCCGCGCGACCTGGCCCGTACGCTCACCGCGACCGCGGCCGTGCGGTCCACCGCCCCCGGCTCCGCCACCGACGGCACCGCCTTCTTCGACGCCGATCACCTCTTCGCCTTCTCCTGGGAGCTGGCGCTGGGCGGCGACCGGCTCACCCCGGGGGAGATGGACGCGCTCGCGCAGGCCCACCGCCCCGTGGTGCGGCTGCGCGACCAGTGGGTGCGCGTCGATCCGGAGCTGGTGCGCAAGGCGCGCAAGCGCGAGCTGGGCCTGCTGGACCCGGTGGACGCGCTGGCCGCCGTCCTGTCGGGGACGACCGAGATCGAGGGGGAGCCGGTGGCGGCGGTCCCGGTCGGGGCGCTCGCCGCCCTGCGCGACCGGCTGACCGCGGAGCTGGCCCCGCTGCCCCAGCCGGCCGGGCTCAAGGCCACCCTGCGCGACTACCAGGCCCGCGGTCTGGCCTGGCTGGACCTGATGACCTCGCTCGGCCTCGGCGGCTGCCTCGCCGACGACATGGGGCTGGGCAAGACGGTCACCCTGATCGCCCTGCACCTGCACCGCGACCGCCCCGAGCCGACGCTGGTGGTCTGCCCGGCCTCACTGCTGGGCAACTGGCAGCGGGAGATCGAGAGGTTCGCCCCCGGCACCCCGGTGCGCCGCTTCCACGGCGCGGGCCGCAGCCTGGAGGGACTCGAGGGCGGATTCGTCCTCACCACCTACGGGACGATGCGCGCGGGAGCGGCCCGGCTGGCCGAACAGTCCTGGGGCATGGTCGTCGCCGATGAGGCCCAGCACGTCAAGAACCCGCACTCGGCGACGGCGAAGGCGCTGCGCACGATCCCGTCGCCCGCGCGGGTGGCGCTGACCGGCACCCCGGTGGAGAACAACCTCTCCGAGCTGTGGGCACTCCTCGACTGGACCACGCCGGGCCTGCTCGGTCCGCTGACCGCGTTCCGGGCCCGGCACGCCCGGCCCGTGGAGCACCAGACGGAGGAGGACGGCGGCAACGACGCGGCGGTCGCCCGGCTCGCCGCGCTGGTGCGGCCGTTCCTGCTGCGGCGCAAGAAGTCGGATCCCGGGATCGCGCCCGAGCTGCCGCCGAAGACGGAGACCGACCACCCCGTGTCCCTCACCCGCGAGCAGGTCTCGCTGTACCAGGCCGCGGTCGATGAGGCGATGGCCGTGATCGGCGCGAGCGAGGGCATCGAGCGGCGCGGCATGATCATGAAGCTGCTGGCCTCGCTCAAGCAGATCTGCAACCACCCGGCGCAGTACCTGAAGGAGGAAGAGCCCCGGATCGCGCACCGCTCCGGGAAGCTGGCCCTGCTGGACGAGCTGCTCGACACGATCTTGGCCGAGGGCGGCTCGGTGCTGGTCTTCACGCAGTACGTGACGATGGCCCGCATCATCGAGCGCCATCTGACGGCGCGCGGGATCTCCCACCAACTGCTGCACGGGGGGACGCCGGTGGCCCGCCGCGAGGAGCTCGTGGACCGGTTCCAGGCCGGGGAGTCCCCGGTCTTCCTGCTCTCCTTGAAGGCCGCCGGCACCGGGCTCAACCTGACCCGCGCCGGCCACGTCATCCACTACGACCGCTGGTGGAACCCGGCCGTCGAGGAGCAGGCCACCGACCGCGCCTACCGCATCGGCCAGACCCAGCCCGTCCAGGTCCACCGCATCATCGCCGAAGGCACCGTCGAGGACCGGATCGCCGAGATGCTGGAGGCGAAGCGGGCCCTGGCCGATGCCGTGCTCGGCTCCGGCGAGGCGGCGCTGACCGAGCTGACCGACCGCGAGCTGGCCGACCTCGTCTCCCTGCGCAGGCCCGCGTGATCACCGCGCGGGACGACCGCCGCCGTACCTTCGAAACCGTGCCGCCCGGCTCGGAGGCCGTCAGCTGGTGGGGCCGGGCCTGGGTGTCGGCGCTCGAAACGGTCGCCCGCGACGGAGCCCGGCTGGCCCGCGGGCGGACGTATGCGGCCGAGGGCCACGTCGACGCCGTCACGATCACACCGGGCCGGATCGTGGCCTACGTACGGGGCAGCCGGCCGCGCCCGTACCGCACCGAGCTGTCCCTGCCCGCCTTCGGGGACGCCGAGTGGCGCGAGCTCCTGGAGGCCGTGGCCGCCGATCCGACGGCGCTGGCGGCGCTGCTGGAGCGCGAGGTGCCGGAGTCGCTCGCGGAGACGGTCCTGCCCGGCGCGGGCGAGCTCGTGGCGCAGTGCTCCTGCCCGGACGTCGCCCGCCCGCCGTGCAAGCACGCCGCCGCCCTCTGCTACCGCGCGGCCCGCCTCCTGGACGGCGACCCCTTCGTCCTGCTGCTCCTGCGGGGGCGCGGGGAGCGCGAGCTGCTGGAGGAGCTCACCCGCCGCAACGCCGCCCATGCCGCGCGCGAACAGCCCGACACCACGCCGGACTTCCCCGGTGTGCCGGCCCGCGAAGCGCTCGCCCGTACCGTCCTGCCGCCGCTGCCCGCCCCGGTCGCGGCGCCCGGTGTCGCCGGCGTGCCGCCCGCCTATCCGACCGATCCGGCCGCCCCGGACCCGCTCGCCCTGGACCAGCTCGCCGGGGACGCGGCCGCCCGGGCCCTGGCCCTGCTGACCACCGGCGAGGATCCGATGGCCGGGCTGACCCGCTGGCAGGACGCCGTCCGGCTGGCCTCGGCGCACCACACGGCCGGGCTCACCGGGGCGGCCCGCGCCCTCTACCGGGACCTGGCCCGCGCCACGGGCCGCAGCACGACCGACCTCGCCCGGGGCGCGGCCGCCTGGCGGCAGGGAGGCCTGCCCGCCCTGCTCGTCCTCGAGGAGCCGTGGGACCCGCCGGCCGGCCCGTTCGACCGGGCCCGGCCCGCTCTCCTCGCCGCCGCCCGGGGCCCCTTCCGCCCCGAGCGCAACCGCCTCACGTCCCGGATCCACCAGCTCCGCCTCGGCCGTGACGGCCTCTGGTACGCCTACGAGTCCGGCCCGGACACCGCCGACTGGTGGCCCAAGGGCCGGCCCTCACCGGACCCGATCACGGCCCTGCTGGGGTGAGTTCGGCCGCCCACCGGCGCAGCGCGGCGAAGTCGGGCTCGCGCAGGCCCCTTCCGGGGTGGATGCGCAGGAGCAGGGCCGGTGCGGGGTGGTGGGCGGCGACCCAGTCGCGGTCGAGGGGCGTGATCATGTCGTCGACCCAGGCGAAGGGGCGGCCGGCCGCCCAGTCGACGAGGTGGCGGGTCTTCCAGGAGATCCCGTCGGGATCGCGGGCAAAGAGTTCCGGCCATTCGATGACCGGAAGATCAGCGGGAAGTCCGATGTGCGGGGCGATCATCGTGTTGGCCTCGTGCATCCAGGTGGTGGCCCAGGCGAGTTCGTACGGCAGGGCCAGCAGGCGGGCCCCGTGCGCGGGGTGCAGGCGCACCCGCAGTCCGCGCCGGGCCTTCACGGAATCCGGCACGCGGTAGGACATCCATACGGCCGGCCACATCCGGTGGCCGGTGTATCCGCGCAGGCCCGCGAAGGGGGACCGGAAGGGATTCAGGGGGCCGTCGACGTCGAGGAGGAGCAGGGGACGAGTCATGAAGTAGGGATTACCCAGTACACGATGGAGTGAAATGCCTACCGGCTCTATAACCCGAATGGGGTTACGGCGTTGTTTCCGGTACGGGTTCAACACCCGTGGACTCCTCCGGAAGGCAGGAAAACTGATGCGTCACAGTCGTCGGAATGGCTTGATCGCGGCGGTGGTTGCGGGGGGTGGACTGGCGGTCGCGGGAGTGGGCGGCCTCGCTCACGCCGACGCGGAAGCGGGCGGACGGGCCGAGCGCTCGCCGGGGGTGCTGTCGGGGAACCTGGTGCAACTGCCGGTGCACACCCCGGTCAACGTGTGCGGGAACACCGTGAGCGTCGTCGGCCTGCTCAACTCGGCCGCCGGGAACCGGTGCGCCAACGGGACGCCGGGCGGCAGCCGTTCCGGACATCCCGGATCGCGGCCCTCGCATCCGTCCCCCGATCAGGGGTCCCGGTCCTCGCACCCCTCGAAACCCGGCGCCGGAAACGGTGCGGGGAGCGGCGGGGGAGCGGTGGCGCAGGGGCGCGGAAAGGATTCTCCGGGGCTGCTGTCCGGCAACGGGCTCCAGCTCCCGGTAGAGGTTCCGGTGAACATCAGCGGAAACGCGGTGAGCGTCGTCGGCGTGGGCAACCCCTCCACGGGCAACACCTCCGTCAACGGCGGAACCCCCGGCGAGGAGCCCGTCCTGCCGCCCGTCACCGTGCGGCCCGTCACCCCGCCGGCGCCGCTGGCTCCGCCGCGGGGTCCCGCGGCGCTCGCCCACACCGGGGCCGACGGCGTCGGCTACCTGCTGCCCGGCGGCGGAGCCCTGCTGCTCGGCGGCGTGCTGCTCTACCGCCGCTTCCGGCTCAACTAGCCGCGCGCGAAGCCCGGGCCGGCCGGGAGGGCCGGCAGCCCCCGGTGTTCCCCGCCGCCGGTCCCAGGGTCACATGTGTATAAGAGACGGCCATACGGCCGGGGGGACGGAGCTCGGAGCGGGCGGTGGGGGTGCGCTTACCGGCGGGTTCACCGGGGGCCTCCCCGACGGGGGCGCTGCCGTGGACACCGCCGGGGACTCCGCCGGTGAAACGCTCCTGCGGGCCTTGCGCGGCTCCGGGTTCGACGCCGGCGTGGTCAGCGCCCGCCCCACCGACCTGCTGCGCCGGCGCCGCCGGACCCGGGCCGGCTGGACCGCCGCGGCCGCGCTGGTCCTGGCGGCCGGGGTGCTCGCGGCCGACGGGTCGGCGCCGCGCCCCGAGGCGACCCCGGCGGCCGGACCCGCCGCCGCGGGGGCGCTGGACCCGGCCCGGCTGGTCCGCGTCCCCGCCGAGGCGTGGGCCGACACCGCCCGCGTCGACTTCAGCGCCTGGCCCGCGCGCGGCGGGCGCACCGCCGACCGGGGCCTGCTCGCCCGCGCCCTGGCGGCCTGGGCCGCCCGGCCCCGCGAGGTGGCGGTGACGGCCGCGCCGGGCACGGCGACCGGTCCGCCGGGGCACGCGCCGCAGCTCCTGTACGCGGGGAACGTGGCCGGGCGGGCGGTGGTGGTGCTCCTCGACGGGGACCGGGTGGTCCGCTACGGCGAATCCGCGGACGGGCCGCGCGGCCGGGAGCTCGCGTTCGCCCGTACCGACGAGGCCAACGTGACCACCGCCGCCGCTCTGGCGCTGAGCCGGTCCGCCGACGGCGGAGCCGGGGGCACGGTCCGCTACCTGCTCGCGCCCTGGATCGCGCAGGCGGCCACCCGCGACCTCCTGCGGGCCGGTGAGGAGGCCCGGCCGCTGGCCGTCGCCGCCGACGGGGTCACCGAGGAGGCCGCCGTACCGCGCACCGACGGGCCCGGCGCCCCCGACGGCCCCGACGGCGTCGAGGCCTCCGGCGCGGCGTGCGGGGCCTGGCCCGCGCTGGAGCTCACCTCCTCGCCCCGGATCGTCGAGGAGCACGCCTTCGTCCTCGCCGACCTGGGCGCGCTGACCCCCGTGCACCTGACGTACACGCCGCTGCCCGACGGCCCGGGGGCGGTGCCCGCGCGCCAGCCGCGCGAGGCCACCGGCCCCGCCGCGCGGGCGGCGTGGGCGCCGGTGGCCTGCCGGTTGCGGGAGCTGCGCGGCGGCGGGGTGCGGGCCGTCAACATCTGGGAGTTCGCCGGCACCGAACTCCCCGACGGCGCGGGCCGGGCGGTCTGGTCCTGCACCAGGGCCTCCGGCTGGGCCGGCCCGGGCGACGTCCTGGTCCAGCTGCGGCCGCCCGCCGGACCCCCGCAGGACGTGGCGCGCTCCCGCGGGACCGCGGCGTGCGGACGCTTCGGGCAGCACCTGCTCGCGGGCACCCGGTGGCGTTCGCCGGCCGGCCGCTGGTACGTACTGGCGGCCGGCAGCCGCGAGGTCGCCGCGATCACCGCGGACGGGGCCGCCCGGGGCGAGGCGGCCGGCCGCGCCCTGGCCCTGCCCGTCGCCGGTCCGCAGGGCGGCGCGGTCGTCCTGACGGGCAGGCTGGCGAGCGGCGTCAAGATCACCGCCATCGACGGCGGTGCGGGCGGCCGGGACTGACCGGCGGTCACGAACGGCCGGCCCGGCGGTCACGAACGGTCGGCCAGGCCGCCACGAACGGTCGGCCAGGCGGTCACGAACGGTCGGCCCGGCGGCCGCGCCGCGGCCCCGCCGCACCCGCCGGCCCCGGCCGCCCGCCGTGGACGGCGGTCGGGCGCCTCTTCGCCCCGCTGTACCATGGCCGCAGCGCGAGGGCCGTGACGGAGAGGTCACAGCCCTCGCTTTTGCGTTGCACGCACGCCCGTCCACCCCGAAGAAATGCGGCGCGTGGCGTTTGGGCGGTTCGATACGATGAACCGCACGTCACGTCGTACCGGCATATATGAAATGGAGCATCCGAGGATGGCTCGACACCTGATCACCAGCGCGCTTCCCTACATCAACGGGATCAAGCACCTGGGCAACATGGTCGGGTCGATGCTTCCGGCGGATGTGTACTCCCGGTACCTCCGCCAGCGCGGCCACGACGTCCTCTACATCTGCGCCACCGACGAGCACGGCACCCCCGCCGAGCTCGCCGCCAAGGCGGCCGGCATCTCGGTCTCCGAGTTCTGCGCGCAGGCCCACGACGCCCAGAAGGCGGTCTACGACGGCTTCGAGCTGTCCTTCGACTACTTCGGCCGCAGCTCGTCCGCGCAGAACGCCGAGATCACCCAGCACTTCGCGCGCCGCCTCCAGGAGAACGGCTTCATCGAGGAGCGCGCGATCCGGCAGGTCTACTCGCCGGTCGACGGCCGCTTCCTGCCGGACCGCTACGTCGAGGGCACCTGCCCGCACTGCGGCTACGACAAGGCCCGCGGCGACCAGTGCGAGAACTGCACCCGCGTCCTGGACCCCACGGACCTGATCGAGCCCCGCTCGGCCATCTCCGGCTCCACCGAGCTCGAGGTCCGCGAGACCAAGCACCTCTTCCTCCTCCAGTCCGCGCTCCAGCACGAGGTCGAGGCCTGGGTCGCCGAGCACGAGGAGGAGTGGCCGCAGCTGGCGTCCTCCATCGCCCGCAAGTGGCTGACCGAGGGCCTGCACGACCGCGCCATCACGCGCGACCTCGACTGGGGCGTCCCGGTCCCGGCCGACACGTGGCCCGAGCTGGCCGCCGACGGCAAGGTCTTCTACGTCTGGTTCGACGCCCCGATCGAGTACATCGCGGCCACCAAGGAGTGGTCGGACGCCGACCCGGCGAACCGCGACTACAAGTCCTGGTGGTACGAGGCCGAGGACGTCCGCTACACCCAGTTCATGGCCAAGGACAACGTCCCGTTCCACACGGTGATGTTCCCCGCCACCGAGCTCGGGATCCGCGAGCCGTGGAAGATGGTCGACTACGTCAAGGCCTTCAACTGGCTCACGTACTACGGCGGCAAGTTCTCCACCTCGCAGAAGCGCGGCGTCTTCACCGACCAGGCCCTGGAGATCCTGCCGGCCGACTACTGGCGCTACTTCCTCATCGCCAACGCGCCCGAGTCCGACGACTCGTCCTTCACGTGGGAGCACTTCACCTCCACGGTGAACAAGGACCTCGCCGACACCCTCGGCAACTTCGTCAACCGCGTGCTCTCCTTCTCGCGCAAGCGCTTCGGCGACGACGTCCCGGCGGGCAACGCCGCCGGCGAGGCCGAGGCCAAGCTCGGCACGCAGATCGCCGAACTGCTGGCCGAGTACGAGGGCCACATGGACACCCTCCAGTACCGCAAGGCGGCCGCCGCGCTGCGCGCCCTGTGGTCGGCCGGCAACTCCTACCTGGAGGAGAAGGCCCCCTGGCTGGAGATCAAGACCGACCCCGAGGGCGCGGCGCTCACGCTGCGCACCGCGATGAACCTCATCCACCTCTACTCGGTGGTCTCCGAGCCGTTCATCCCGGCCTCGGCGCGCGCCATGCGCTCGGCGTTCACGCTCGCCGACGACACGGCGGCGTGGATCACCCCGGAGCAGGCCGCGTCCCTCGACGCGGTGCCGGCGGGCACGCCGTTCACGGTGCCGCCGGTGCTCTTCGCGAAGATCACCGAAGAGGACCTGGACTCGTACAAGGAGCGGTTCGGCGGCAACCCGGACGCCTGAGCCCTCCCGACAGCGAACCGAAGCAGGGGCGCGACCCTCCGGGGCCGCGCCCCTGCGGCGTACCCGGGCGCCGCGGCGTACCGGGGGCCCGCGCGCCCGGGTCGCTCACATCGCCGCGCCCAGGGCCAGGAACCCGCAGATCAGCACGAAGAGGATGGCGAGCAGCGGCCAGACGAAGCGCAAGTACTTGTCGTAGCCGACCTTGGCCAGCGCGACACCGCCGATGGTCACGGCGGTGGTCGGGACCCAGAGGTTCATCCAGCCGCTCGCCGACTGCCAGGCCGTCACCATCAGCGCCCGCGAGACGCCCGCGAAGTCGGCGAGCGGGGCCAGGATCGGCATGGTGAGGGTGGCGTGCCCGGACGTGGAGGGGATCAGGAAGGCGAGCGGCAGGTTCACCAGGAACACGATGATCGCGAAGACTCCGGACGAAGTCCCCTTCACCACGCCCTCGATGGAGTGGAGCACGGTGTCGGTGATCTTCGAGTTGTTCATGATGACCGTGACTCCGCGCGCCAGCATGATGACCAGGGCCGGGGAGATGAAGTCCGCGGCGCCCTGGATGATCGTGGAGCTGAGCTTGGCCTCGCCCATCCGGGCCACCAGCCCGATGAGCACGGCCGCGCAGATGAACAGCGCGGCGAGCTGGGCGAAGGACCAGTCCAGCTCCCAGGCGTAGGGGGCCGCGTCCGCGTCGCCGGTGAGCGCCCCGGCCCAGGGCACCACCGAGAAGATCATGAAGGCGAAGACGAGGACCAGCAGCACCAGCACCGTCTTGTGCAGGCCCGTCAGCTCCGGCTCCGCCTCCTCGTCGCCGGTGGCCTTCTGCTCCCGGTCGCCGGGCAGGAACCCGCAGATGGACTTGGCCGGATCCTTCTGGACCCGCCGCGCGTAGCGGATCACGTAGAGGACGGTCACCGTGGTCAGCACGATCCACATCAGGAAGCGCAGCCCGATCCCGTCGCCGAGCGAGATGCCGGCCGCCGAGGAGGCCACGCCGGTCGCGAACGGGTTCACGGTGGAGCAGAGCACGCCGATGCCCGCGCCGAGGATGGCGGCGCCGACGGCGACGAGCCGGTCGTAGCCGAGGGCCAGCATCATCGGCACCAGCAGGCCGTAGAACCCGAGGGTCTCCTCGGCGAAGCCCTCCACGGTGCCGAGCACGGAGAAGACCACCATCACGGCGGCGATCAGCAGCGCCCCGCGGTCGCGCAGCCGGTGGGCGAGACGGGCGATGCCGCGGTCGAGGGCGCCGGTGGCGAAGACGACGGTGATGAACGCGCCGATGGCGAGGACGAAGAGGAAGACGCCCGCGCTGCCGTAGAGGTCTCCGCTGAAGGTGGGCCCGACCTGGCCGGTCTTGGGGTCCTGGAGGCCGTAGAGCCCGTTCACCGGGGACAGGAACAGGTCGTTCAGCCGGTCGGTGAAGCTCTGGGTGCCCTCGACCCGGTGGTAGGTGCCGGCGACCGGGGCGCCGCTGTCGTCGCGGTCGTACTGGCCGGCCGGGACGAGGAAGGCCAGCAGCCAGATCGCGACCGTGACGATGGCCAGGATGGTCAGGGCGCTGGGGAAGGAGAACTTCCGCGCCGGCGGCGGCTCCTCCTCTGGGGCGGGAGCCGCGGGAGCCGGGGTCGGCGCGGTCACGGTGCGCCTCCGGCGTCCACCGGGTCCCGGGGCGCGGCACGGAAGTCGGCCGCGTACTCCCGGACGAAGGCGGCCATCGCCACCACCGTGTTGCGCAGCTCGGACAGCAGCACCCGCTCGTTCGGCGCGTGCAGGTTGCACATGCTGTCCTGCGCGCCGAAGAGGAGCACCTCCGCGCCCGGAGCGGCCTGCGCGAGGCCGTTCACCAGCGGGATGGAGCCGCCCGTGGCGACGTACGAGGCCTGCGTGCCCCAGGCCTCCTTGAGCGCGGTCAGCGCCGCCCGGTACGCCGGCCCGCCCGTCCGCGCCTCGAAGCCGGGGCCGGTGTCGCCCGGGGTGACGGTGAGCGGGATGCCGAAGGGGCGCTGCGCGCGCAGGTGTTCCACCAGGGCGGCACGGGCCTCCTTCGGATCCTGGTGCGGATGGAAGCGGAGGTTCAGCTTGGCCCGCGCGTAGGGGACCACCGCGGAGGCGGCCCCGGCCACGTCGGGGGCGTCGAGCCCGATGACGGTGACGGCGGGCCCGCTCCACAGCCGTTCGCCCAGCGAGCCGGTGCCGATCAGCGGCAGGCCGTCCTGGACGGAGGCGAGGTCGCGGAACTCCTCCTCGGTGTAGGTCGTTCCCTCCCAGGGATCGCGGCGCAGTCCGGGCACCGCCACGTCGCCGTGCTCGTCGTGCAGGGTGGACAGCGCCCGGAGCAGGGCCAGCAGGGCGTCCGGGGCGGCTCCGCCGAACTCCCCGCTGTGGCGTGCCTCCGCGAGCGTGCGCACCTCCACCGTGACCTCGCAGGCCCCGCGCAGGCCGGTGGTCAGGGTCGGGGTGCCGGGCCGCAGGTTCCCGAGGTCGGCGATCACCATCGCGTCGCACGCGAACCGGTCCGGATCGCTCGGCGGGTAGTCGTCGAAGGGGCTGCCGTACTCCTCCTGCCCCTCGATCACCAGCTTGATCCCGACCGGCGGACGGCCGCCGTAGAGCCGCAGCATGCCGAGGTGCGCGATCACGTTCGACTTGTCGTCGGCGATGCCGCGGGCCCGCAGCGCGCCGGGGACACCGGGGACGGGCGTCGGCTCGAAGGGCGGGGAGAGCCACAGGGTGGGGTTCCCGGCGGGCTGGACGTCGTAGTGCGCGTAGAGCAGGACGGTCGGGGCGTCCGGGTGCGGCGGCGGGATCTCCCCGTAGATCACCGGGGCGGTGTCGGGGAGGTCGATCCGCTCGATGGTGGGGACGCCCGCCGCGCGCAGGAGGGAGACGACCAGGTCGTGCGCCTCCTCCACGGGCTCCGTCGGATAGCCGGGGAAGGCGACCGAGGGGATCGCCGCCAGCCGTTCCAGATCGGCCCGCAGGCCGTCCATCAGGACGTCGACCTGTTCTCCGAGGGTCTGCGAGCCGTCCGCTTCCACCTGCCACCGTCCCTCTGCTCCCCGGGTGACCCCGCTGAGCTGCGGGATCGGGTTCTCCGATCATCGGCTCGGGGGACGGCCCGCGCCGTGAGGGAATGGGCCGGACGGGTGAGCGGCCCGGGGGCACGATCTAGGATCGGCGGCATGAACCAGCACGGGCCCAAGGCCGAACTCGGCGACTTCCTGCGGTCCCGGCGGGCCCGGATCCGGCCGGAGGACGCGGGCCTGCGCTCCTTCGGGGGCCGCCGCCGGGTGCCGGGGCTGCGCCGCGAGGAGCTGGCCCAGCTCGCCGGGGTCAGCGCCGACTACTACACGCGCTTCGAGCAGGGCCGGGCCGAGAACGTCTCCGACGGGATCCTCGGCGCGGTCGTCGCCGCCCTGCGCCTGGACGCGGCCGAGGCGGCGCACCTGACCCGGCTGGTGCGCAACGCCGGGCCGGGCGGGGCCGCCGCCGCGCGGGCGCGGGGCCGGGAGGCCGATGAGGCGCAGGAGGTGCGGCCGGGGCTGCGCAGGCTGCTGGAGTCGATGCCCGGGACGCCCGCGTTCGTCCTGGGCCGGCGCACCGACATCCTCGCCTGGAACCCGCTCTTCGCGACGCTGATCACCGACTTCGCGGCGCTGGCGCCGGAGCGGCGCAACAAGGCGTGGCTGGTCTTCCTCCACCCGGAGGTGCGCGGACGGTTCGTCAACTGGGAGACCAAGGCGCGGGATCTGGTCGCCTACCTGCGCTTCGACCTCGGACGCCACCCCGGCGACCCGCGGTTCGCCGAGCTCATCGCCGAACTGGCGGAGCACAGCGCGGAGTTCACCCGACTGTGGGAGGAACGCGAGGTGGGGGAGAAGACCCACGGCGGCTACCACCTGCGCCACCCGCTGGTCGGCGAGCTCGCCCTCGCCTACGAGAGCCTCGTGCTCCCGGACGATCCGGACCAGACGCTGATCACCTACACGGCGGAGGCGGGATCGCCTTCGGACGCGGCCCTGCGGATCCTGGCGGGCGCCGCCGCGAACACGTCGGCCGCCGCGACCGGCGCGAGCGCCGCGCACACTTCGACCGGCGCGAGCGCCGACGCCCCGGCGGCTCCGGCGGCCCCGAGGGCCTAGACCGCGCGGGGCGGCCCGAATCGGGTCCCGGGTGGGGATCTTGACCTGTCTGCCGCGTATCGAAGCGCCGCCGTGATCGTTTCTTCAGACGTAGCCCTCATCCCTGCTGCGGAATCGGGAGAACGCGCGGTGACCGCTTGGCAGTACTTCGCCGGGGCCGGCCTGGTGGCGGCGCTCTGCCCGCTGCACGGTCACGTGGAGGTCGCCGGAGACGGCCACGGGCGCGGCGCCCGGGTCGACGTGTGCGTTCCGGCCGGGCCGAAGCCGAGGACGCCCGCGCCCGCTCCGCCCGCCGCACGGCCTTCGCCGCGCATGACGCTGCCCGGCGCCGCCCGGCCCACGGTGCGCCACCCGGGGCGGGGGCCGGCTCCGGTCCCGGTGCCTTGGCCGCCGGCGGCGCCGGAGCCCGGCCCGTGGCCGGCGGCGGAGGCCGTGGCCGGGGTGGCGCAGCCGCCGGCGGATCCACCGGCCGGGCCCGGGGCGGTGCGGGCGGCGCCGGGCGCAGCGGTGGCCCCGGCCGCGCGCGCAGCCGGGGCAGGGCCCGCGAGCCGGTTCCACGTGCGCCCGTACCACTCCTCGGCGCTGGCCAGGCGCGGCCCCGACGGCATGTCCACCCTGATGCTCATGGTCGTCGTCACGACCCCGGCGGTGCTCGCGGCCGTCGCGCTGCGGCCCCGTTCCAAGAGCCGCGGCTGACGATTCGTCCGTTCATTCAACCTACGGAGAACCCTCGTGTCCGAATGGCTGGTCCTGGCCATCGCCATGGCGCTCGTCTGCGCCCTGGTCTTCACCTTCACCGCGCTCCGGCACCGCCGGGTCGCCGTCGACGAGGACACCAGCGAGACCCCCGACGTCATCGAGTACATGGTGATGATGGTCGGCGTGGTCTACGCGATCGTGCTCGGCCTGGCCATCGCGGGCGTCTGGGAGGCGCGCGGCGCCGCCGAGGACAGCGTGCGCCGCGAGGCCCAGTCCCTGTACGAGGTCACCCAGCGGGCCGACGTCTACCCGGCGCCCGTCCGCGACCGGATCCGGGGCGAGGTGAACGCGTACGTCTCCCACACCGTCAGCGTGGACTGGCCGCGGCTGGTTTCCGGGGAGGCCGCGTCTACGGAGGGCGGCGAACTGCTCGGCAAGCTGCGCGGTGATCTCACCCACCAGAACCCGGGCAACGAGCTCCAGGCGCAGGCCTACCAGCCGCTGCTGGACCACATCGCGGCCGCCGACGACGCCCGGCACGAGCGGACGCAGAGCGACGCGTCGACGCTGCCCAGCGTGGTGTGGCTGGGGCTGGTGGTGGGCGGCCTGGTCACGGTCGGGCTGATCTTCGCGCTGCAGATCCGGCGGTCGGGGCGGGAGTTGCTGCTGGCCGGGCTGTTCAGCACGCTGATCGTGTTCCTGCTGTTCATGGTGTGGAGCTTCGACGCGCCCTTCGGCCGGGACGGGATCGACTCGGCGGCGCCGTTCCAGGACCTGTTCCCGGCGCTGTCCCTGGCCGCCGGGAGCTGACGCGGGGGCCGGCCGCGGGGGCTGACCGCGGGGGCCGGCCGCCGGGAGCTGACCGCAGTGGTCAGACCCCCGAGAGCGACGCCTGGCGCCGGAACTCGGCCACCACCGGCGAGTTCCGCAGGGCGTGCGAGATGCGCAGCAGGTCGCGCGGACCGTCGGCGGCCGCCGGGGCCCCCTCCTCGCTGGCCCCGATGACCCTGCCCTCGGGATCGGCCGACCGGGCCCGTACGGCCGCCGCGACCATGGCGGCGTCGGCGACGGCCCGGGCGGTCTCCTCGTCGGCCCCGGCGTCCTGGGCCCGCGCGAGGGCCTCGTCCCGGTGGTCGTGGTCGAAGTACGGGCCGAGGTGCAGGAAGCCGTCGTGGATGTCCGACTCGCGCTGGATCATCCGCAGTTCGGCGGCGGTCCACCAGGCCATCCGGACGCAGGGGGTGCCGTCCGGGATGGACACGCGCACCTCGTGCCAGAGGGTGCCCAGGCGCCGGTACGCCGACCAGTTCTGCCAGCTGTCCGAAAGCCGCTGGAAGACCAGCGGGAGCACGAAGCCGATCGCGCTGATGTTGGCTCCGAGGGAGGCCACGGGCGGGGCCACGGACGTGCTCAGCCAGTCCAGGTCGTGCCCGCTCCAGCGGGCCACGACGGCCGTCATCTTGGTGGCGTCGTAGCTGAGGTTGAAGACGTATCCCAGGACGATGATCATCAGGCCGACCCGGAGCCAGCCGCGCACCTGGAGGGACCAGCGCCAGCACATCGCGACCATCACGAAGGCGGCCACGTTGTGGGCCACCAGGTAGAGGGCGATCAGCTCCCGGATGAAGGGGGTGTTGGCGTAGTAGGTGTCGAAGTCCCGCAGCCGTTCGACCGGGGCCTCGCCCAGCACGAACAGCAGGGTCAGCGCCACGATCACGACGGAGTAGCCGGTGATCCAGCGGCGCGAGACCCGCCGGGTCTCCTCCGGCGGCCCGCCCCGCCAGTTGACGATCAGCACGAGGCAGGCGGCGCTGAAGGCGGTGATCAGGCAGTAGACGAGCGGGGCGGAGAAGTTGGGTATGCCCGTCCAGCGGTTGACCGCCTCGATGGTGGGCGGGGCGGCGAAGGTGAAGACCGCGCCGGCCAGGGTGAGCAGGGCGCAGACCGATCGCAGAAGCGGGTCACGCCAGTTGTTGCGCAGGGCCGGCAGCTTGAAGGCGAGAGCGATCGCCATCGCGGCTGCCGGTGTGTAGTAGTCCTGGCCTTTCAACGGTCGTTCCTGTGCCCCCGGTATCCGAGCGCGGCCTCGATGCGGCCGGCCAACTGGTCACGCTGCGCGGGCGCCCGGTGGCTCGCCGATCCGGCGAGCCAGGTCCGGCACCTGCTGCCCAGCAGTAAACCGAAGGTTTCCGCTTCGGTCTCCTCCTGGACGTCGGCGCGCGTGCGCGCCGCGACCCGGCGAACGGTCTCGCCGATGTCGGCCTCGTCCGAGAGCAGCCGGGCGGCGACGGCGGCGCCGTCGACGTGGTGGCTGCAGTGGCCGGCCTTCATGTGCCACAGCTCGTGACCGAGGATCACCAGCTGGTGGTCGGGTGCGGTGCGTTCCTCGATGACCACCAGATCGCGGTCCGCCATGTCGAGCCACAGGCCGCTTGCCGTTCCCGGCGGGAACGAGGCCATCCGGAACTCCACCCGGCGGCCGCGGTGCTTGCTCATGCCCTCGCAGAGGGCGGCGTAGAGGTCTACGGGCTCCACGGGCGCGGTCAGCGTGATGCCGGCCACCAGCTCCCCGCACAACCGCCGCTGCTCTCTGCCTATGCTCACCGTTCTCCCCGTCGGCGCGGATCCGGATCAGGACTCAAGGATCAGACCCAGAATTTCGACTGGGTCAGGATTCGTTCGGTTTTACGCTTTCGAGAAGCATGTCCAGCCATTCGGTCACCTTGTCCCGGTGCTTGTCGCTGGGCAGTTGGGCGGCCCGCCAGGCGATGCCGCGTACTCCGTGGTTCTGCAGGAGTCTTGCCAGTGGATCGCCCGTCGAAGCGGCCTGGGCCGGTACGGTTTCCCGCGCGCGGCCCGCGAAGTCCTGGAGCAGTTGCTGCTCGGTTCTCTGGAGCGCGTCCGTGAGGGCGTCCGAGTCGTGTGCGGTGAGGAAGCCGGCGTGCACTCCGAAGAAGCGCTGGATCGCGTCGCAGTGCTCCATCGTGGGCCGGCGGTCGCCGTTGATCAGGGCCCCGGCCTGCTGGCGGGACATGGCGGCGCCGTCGGCGATCTCCTGCTGGGTGTAGCGGCGGCCGTTGGGCTTGACGCGCGTGCGCCGCAGGAGGTCGAGCCGCTGCAGGAAGCGGGTCTGGAGATCGGGTTCGCCGGCCGGCCGGCCGTCCAGCAGGGTCCGCACCACGTCGGCGGGGACCCCGGAGGCCTCGGAGAGGCGGCGCAGGTCGAAGACCTGGTTCAGGTCGCGGCCCATCTTGCCCGTGAGTTCGGCGACGCGCGTGATGGTGGCTGCCAGGTGCGCGTTGGCCACCGCGACGGGAGCCGGGAAGCCGTCTGTCACCAGTGGTTCTCCTAGATCGCGCGAGGTCGGGGGGCGGGCACGTGGTCGGCTCCTGGAATCTATCCGGTCTCTGTCTGTAGGGCTAGAACTTGCCACAGCTGTGGCGGGAATGAGCTGTCAAGAGGCTGGAATTGCCACAATAGTTGACACTCGAATGAAGTCGGTAGCAGGATCGCCACACGGAAACGAAGATCCAGACCGTAATAAAGAGGGGGAGCTCTCGGTGCCACATCTCGCAGCGGTGGGCCCGTCCGACGGCCTCGCCCACATCGGTGGGGAGCGCCTCGCGGGCGAGGAGTCCGCACGCGGCGCCGTGCGGTCGGAGCGACGCAAGGAGATTTTGCGCCAGCGCCGGGAGGAACTGGGGCTGAGCCAGGAAGACCTGGCGGCGCGGCTGCGCATCAGCGTGCGGGCGTACGGGAATTGGGAGCGCGGCCTGGTCAAGGAGTGGACGGACCGCAAGCTGCTCGCCCTGGCCGAGGCCCTGGAGATGAGCGAGCGCCAGTGCTTCTGGCTCTTCCGGGTCATGGTCGACCGCGACCCGCCGCCCACCTGGCGCGCGGCCGAGGAGAACCGGCTGCCCGCCGACCCGGCCCAGCGCGACTACCTGTGTGACTACGCGGCCCTCATGGAGGCCGTGCCCTACCCGAGTTTCCTCGTGGACCACCGCTGGGACGTGGCCCTGACCAACTCGGCGTTCGACCGGCTCTTCCAGTCGGTCCGCCCGCACCCGACCGCCCTGCCGGACGACAACTTCCTGCGCTTCGTGCTGTTCCACCCGGACGCCGCAGCCGTGCTGGAGGACCACGAACCGGCCTGGTGCGTACCGCTGCTGGCCCGGTTCGCGACCGCGCTGGCCGCGGCCCCGGAGGACGAGGGGCTGCGCAGCATCCGCCAGGAGGTGGCCCGCGACCCGTTCATGGAGGCCGCCTACCGGTACGGGGTGCCGCACTGGCTGACCACGCACGGGGCCGAGGCGGCGGAACAGGACGGGGCGGTGCGCACGGTGCGCCACCCCGACCCGGGCTGGGGCCTGGTGCGCTGCCGGATGGTGGCGGAATCCAGCCGGATGCTCGACGGGATGGGACTGACCCGGATGACCATGGTCCTCTCGGCGCCGCAGGGTCTGCCGACCGGTCCGGTCCGCGGCGGCGCGGGTGCGCAGCCGCACCAGGTGCCGCGGCTGCGGGCCGTGCCGTCGCCGGTGGACTGACCGGGCGGGGGAGACTGGTGCCACGAAACGTGGCACTGCGAAAGGCGGTAAGGGCGTGCGGCTGACGATCCTCGGCGGGGGCGGCTTCCGGGTACCGCTCGTCTACGGAGCCCTGCTCGGCGACCACGCCGAGGGCAGGGTGTCGCACGTGACCCTCTACGACGAGGACGCGGGCCGGCTCACCACCATGGCGCGCGTGCTCGCGGATCAGGCCGACGGGATCGCGGACGCCCCGGCCGTCACGGCCACCACCGATCTCGACGAGGCCCTGCGCGGCGCGGACTTCGTGTTTTCGGCCATTCGTGTCGGCGGCCTGGAGGGGCGCGCCGCGGACGAGCGGATCGCCCTGGCCGAGGGGGTGCTGGGCCAGGAGACGGTGGGCGCGGGCGGGATCGCGTACGGCCTGCGGACCGTTCCGGTGGCCCGGGAGATCGCGCGCAGGGTGGCGCGCCTCGCCCCCGAGGCGTGGGTCATCAACTTCACCAACCCGGCCGGGGTGGTCACCGAAGCCATGGCCGAGGAGCTCGGCGACCGGGTCATCGGGATCTGCGACTCGCCCGTCGGGCTCGGACGGCGGATCGCCCGGCTGCTCGGCGCGCGGCCCGAGGACGCCTGGATCGACTACGTGGGCCTCAACCACCTGGGCTGGGTGCGCGGGCTGCGGATCGGCGGCCGGGACGAGCTGCCCCGGCTGCTGGCCGACGCCGAGGCGCTGGAGTCCTTCGAGGAGGGCCGGCTGTTCGGCGCGGACTGGCTGCGCTCGCTCGGGGCCATCCCCAACGAGTACCTGCACTACTACTACTTCAACCGCGACACCGTCCGGGCCTACCAGGGGGCCGAGCAGACGCGCGGGGCGTTCCTGCGCGACCAGCAGCGCGGCTTCTACGCCGAGGCCGGGCGGCCGGGGCAGCCGGCCGGGGCGGCGCTGGCCGCCTGGGACCGGACGCGGGCCGAGCGCGAGGCCACGTACATGTCCGAGAACCGCGAGGTCGCGGGCGTCGGCGCGCGGGACGAGAGCGACCTGGAGTCGGGCGGGTACGAGAAGGTGGCCCTCGCCCTGATGCGGGCCATCGCCCGGGACGAGCGCGCCACGCTGATCCTGAACGTCCGCAACCGCGGCACCCTCGCCGTGCTCGACGACCGGGCGGTCATCGAGGTGCCGTGCCTGGTCGACGCCAACGGGGCCCACCCGGTCGCCGTCGACCCGTTGCCGCTGCACGCGGCCGGCCTGGTGACCTCGGTCAAGGCCGCCGAGCGGGAGGTCCTGGCGGCCGCGGCGAGCGGATCGCGGGCGGACGCCGTCAAGGCCTTCGCGCTGCACCCGCTGGTGGACTCGGTCGGGGTGGCCCGGCGGCTGGTGGAGGCGTACGCGGCGGAGCACCCGGGCCTCGGCTACCTGCGCTGACGGCTCCCGCACCTCTGCGCCGACGGCCTGGTGCGCCCGCTCTGACGGCCCGGTGCGCCCGCGCTGACGGCCTGCGCGACCGTCCGATGGACTTGCCCCGGACGGGCTAACGCCGCATGCGGCCGGGCGGGGGCACTGTGAGAGTGCGAGATGTGACCACAGCCGAAGGTGCAGCCCCCGTCATGGCCGCCGCGGGACCCCCCGTGCTCGACCGGCGCACGCGCAACGTCGTATTCGGCACGATCATGCTGGGCGTGCTGCTGGCTGCCCTGGACCAGACGATCGTGGGCACGGCGCTGCCCACGATCGTGGCGGACCTGGGCGGCGGCGACCACATGTCGTGGGTCGTGACCTCCTACCTCCTCACGGAGACGGTCGCGACCGTGCTCGTGGGCAAGTTCGGCGACCTCTTCGGCCGGAAACTGGTCTTCCAGGTCTCCGCCATCGTCTTCATCACCGGCTCGTTCCTGTGCGGCCTGGCGAGCAACATGACCCTGCTCATCGTGTGGCGGGGCATCCAGGGCATCGGCGCCGGCGGGCTGATGGTCACCGCGATGGCGCTGATCGCCGACGTGGTCCCGCTGCGCGAACGCGGCAAGTACCAGGGCGCCATCGGCGCCGTCTTCGGCGTCGCGACGGTGATCGGTCCGTTGCTCGGCGGCCTCTTCACCGACCACCTGACCTGGCGCTGGGCGTTCTACGTGAACGTGCCGATCGCGATCCTGGTCGTGGTGGCGGCCGCGAAGACGATCCCCTCCGTGCGCGCCGCCGGCAAGCCGGTCATCGACTACCTGGGCATCGCGATGGTCGCGATCGGCGCGAGCGCGCTGATCCTGGCCACGAGCCTGGGCGGGAACGCGTACGCCTGGAGCTCGGCGCTCATCGTCGCGCTCTTCGTGGGCGGCGCCCTGGCACTGGCGCTGTTCTGCCTGGTGGAGACCCGGGCCGCGCAGCCGATGCTGCCGATGCGGCTGTTTTCCAACCCCGTCTTCTCGGTCTGCTCCGTCCTCAGCTTCGTCGTCGGCTTCGCGATGCTCGGCGCGATGACCTTCCTGCCGACGTACCTGCAGTACGTGGACGGGGACTCCGCCACGGTCTCGGGCGTACGGACGCTGCCGCTGGTCATCGGCCTGCTGATCGCGTCGGTCTTCAGCGGCAACGTCACGAGCAAGACCGGGCACTACCGGATCTTCCCGATCGTGGGCTGCGCCGTGATGGGCGTCGGGCTCTACCTGCTGTCGCGCATGGGGCCCCAGTCCAACGCCTGGCTGGAATCGCTGTACATGTTCGTCCTCGGTGCCGGCATCGGCCTGAGCATGCAGGTGCTGACCATCGCCGTGCAGAACACCGTGGACTACGCCGACCTCGGCACCGCGACCTCGGGCGTCACCTTCTTCCGTACGCTCGGCAGCGCCTTCGGGACCGCCGTCTTCGGCACGATCTACGCCAACACCCTGGGGCCCGCGCTGGCGAAGGGGGTGGCGGAGGCGGCGCGCGCGACCGGGCAGGACCCGCAGCAACTGGCCGCGGCGGCGCAGAGCCCACAGGGCGTGCACGGGCTCGATCCGGCCGCGGCGGGGCCGATCATCAACGCGTACGCGGACACCCTGCACACGGTGTTCCTGTGGACCGTGCCGGTGGCGGTGGTCGGATTCGTCGTCGCGCTGTTCCTCAAGCAGGTCAAGCTGCGCGACAGCGCCAGGGCCGGATCCACGGACATGGGCGACGGCTTCGGCTCGCCCGCCACGGCCTCCGGGGACTCGGCGAAGCTGCTGGAGCTGGCTGTCGGCAAGCTCGTGCGGAGCATGGGAACGGACACCGCGCGCGGGATCGTCGAGGCCTCGGACACCCGGCTGGACATGGCGGGCGCGTGGGCGGTCATGCAGGTGGACCTGATGACCCGCACGGTCGGCCACGCGAGCCTCGGATTCATCGCGACGCGCAGGCACCTGCCCCCGGAGGTGCTGGTGCCGGTCTTCGAGCGGATGGTGGACGAGGGTTACCTGACGCGCCAGAACGGCTTCTACGCGCACACCCCGGCGGGGGAGCGGGAGGCGGGCGTGATCTCGGGCGCGTGGGCGCAGTGGCTGGGCGACCAGTTGGAGAAGGACCGCGGCCGCCCGCGCAGCGCGGAGCTGCGGGCCGCGGCGGACGCCATCGCGAAGCGGCTGCTCGCGGAGGACCTGGGCGACGGCAACTTCGCCCCGCGCGCGATGGCGGGCCGGGGGTAGGGGCAGGTGACGCGACAGCCGAGGTCTACACGGGGCAGATCGGCGGCAGCGTCAGATGTGGATAAGGGACCGCGAGAGGACGGGGGGGATCTTCTTGATACCCGTGGTCCTTTCCGTGTTGTTATCCGTGATGGTGACGCCGTCCGCATCCGCGTCCCCATCCACGTCCTCATCCACGTCCGCGTCCTTTGACGCCGGCGTCTCGATGTACGAACTGCCGCTCCTGGCAGGCCACACCAGCAGTTCGGCCCAGGCGATGAACGACGCCGGGGATGTCGTGGGGCTCTCGCTGGACGAGAGCGGGGACGGCTACCTCGTGCGGTGGGGCGACGACGGCTCCCTCACCCGTCTGCAGGCCGTCGGCGGAGGTTCGGGCGGCCAGGCGGTCAAGATCGCCGAGGACGGCACCGTGGCCGGTTTCACCGACACGCCGGACGGCGTACGCCATGCCGCGCGATGGGACGCGTCAGGCGTCCTCACCCGGCTCGAGGAACCGTCGGGCTACGTCGACGGCGAGGCCCAGGACATCAACGACTCCCACGTCGCCGTGGGACGGCTCTCGACGGCCGACCGTACGCGCCCCGTGCGCTGGGGCGCCGACGGCCGGGCGACCGAACTGCGCCTGCCCGCGAAGGCGGTGGGCGGCGTGGCCACCGCGATCAACGCGCGGGGGGAGATCGCCGGCCATGTGTTCGTGCCGGGCGAGAAGACCCGGGCCGTCCGCTGGGACACCGCGGGGCGGGTCCACGAACTCGGCTCGCTCGGGGGCGCGTTCAGCGAGCCGACCGCGATCAACGACCGCGGTACGGTGATCGGCCAGGCGACCGACCGGGCCGGGGAGTGGAAGGCCGTCCGCTCCGTACGCGGGAAGAAGTTCGAAGCCCTCCCGTCGCAGGGGATCGGCGCGCGTTCCGTGAGCGTCAACAACGCCGACGTCGTGGTCGGGAACGTCAAGGACCACGCCGTCAGGTGGGACGGGGCCACCACCACGGAGCTGGGGGTGCTGCCCGGCACGGGCAGGGTCTTCGTCAGCGGCGTCAACGACGCGGGAACGGCCGTCGGCACCTCGGACGAGCGCGCCGTGACCTGGGACGCGCGGGGGCGGGTCACCGCCCTGCCCCTTCCCGCCGGCGTCGACACGACCCGGCCGATCGCGATCAACGCGACCGGGAGCGTCGCGGGCGACGCGGGCAGTTCGAGGCCCCGGCCGGTGCGCTGGCGCGCCGTCATCTGGCGGTAGGCCGTCTGGCGGTAGGCCGCCTCTTCCGGATCTTGCCGGGACCGCGCGCGCGGTCCCGGCAAGCACGATCCGAGGGGGGCGCCACGGCACTAGCCTCCGATGTCGCGGCTGCGGAGATCGTCCATCGTCTCGCGCCGGACGAGGAGCCGGGAGGAGCCCCCGTGGACCGCGACGACCGCGGGGCGGCCGACGAGGTTGTAGCCGGAGGCCATGGACAGCTGGTAGGCGCCGGCCACCGGTACGGCGAGCAGGTCGCCGGGGTGGACGTCGCCGGGCAGTTCCACGTCGGCCGCGAGGACGTCGCCCGCCTCGCAGTGGCGTCCGACGACCGTCGTGGTCCGGCATCCGGCCGCGGAGCGGCGGCCGATGAGGCGGGGCGCGTAGCGCACCCCGTACAGCGCGGGCCGCGGGTTGTCGCTCATCCCGCCGTCGACGGCGACGAAGGCCTTCCCGCCGGTGTGCTTGACGGCGAGGACCCGGTACACGGCGACACCCGCGGGTCCGACGACGGCCCGGCCGGGCTCGATCAGGAGCCGGGGTACGGTCAGCCGGGCGGCGGCGCAGCCCGATACGAGCTCCGCGCGCAGCCGCCGGGCCAGCGCGGTGAGGTCAAGGGCGGGTTCACCGGGCCGGTAGCCGATGCCGTGGCCGCCGCCCATGTCCAGTTCGGGCAGGACGGTTCCGTGCGCGTCCCGGATCCGGGCCATCAGCCCCACCATCCGGCGCAGGGCCACCAGATAGGGCTTCACCTCGGTGATCTGCGAACCGATGTGGCAGTGCAGACCGGTCAGTTCGAGCTGCGGCTGGGACAGGATCCGCGCGATGGCGTGCTGCGCGCCCCCGTCGGTGAGGGACAGGCCGAACTTCTGGTCGTCCGTACCGGTGCGGATCTTGTCGTGGCCGCCCGCCGAGACGCCCGGCACCACCCGCACCATGACCTTCTGGTGTCCCCCGGGGCCGACCGAGGCCGCGATCCGGGCGATCTCGGACGGGCCGTCGATGACGATGCGGCCCACACCCAGCCGCAGGGCGGCCTCCAGGTCGCGGGGTGACTTGGCGTTGCCGTGCAGCACGATCCGGTCGGGCGGGAAGCCGGCGGTCACGGCGAGCTCCAGCTCCCCGGCCGAGCACACGTCCAGGCCCAGCCCCTCCTCCCGTACCCAGCGCACCATCGCGCGGGAGAGGAACGCCTTGGCGGCGTAGAGCACTTCGGCTTCGGGAAAGGCGTCCCGGTAGGTCCGGCAGCGTCCGCGCACCTCGCCCTCGTCCAGGACGTAGACGGGGGTCTCGAACCGGTCCGCGATCTCCGCCAGCGACACCCCGCCGACGGCCAGGCCGCCGTGCGGGAGCCGCGTCGCGGACGCCGGCCAGATCGACAGGTCATCGGCACTGGCGGCCGCCGGAGTCTCCGGGAGGTCGGTGACGGTCATCGCCCGATCCCCTTCACGCGGTCCGGGCCGCTGTCCCGGAGGCCCGCGGGACGGGGGCCGCAGGCGGAGCCGCGACCGGACCGTCGGCCGTCGCCGCGCCGACCCCGGTCACCGGGGGAGCGGTGAGGGCCGGGTCGACGGTCAGCAGCGACACCCCGAGGGGGCCGGCCAGCGCGCGGAGCGCGGACTCCGAGAGCCGGATCCAGGGCTGCTCCGCGCCGAGCGTGGCGGCCAGCCGCTCCGCACTGGTGAAGCCGACGGCGGTACGGGCTCCCAGCGGGGTGCGGAACAGGCGCACCACCACGGGGGCGGTCCCCGGCCGGGCCGGCACGTACAAGGGTCCGGCCGGGACCTGTTCCTCGGGCTCGGGGTCGTCGGCGTACAGGAACAAACACATGGGGCCCTCCCAGAGGAACCACGAGTGGCAGGTGGGCCCCGGATGCGGGGAGGCTGTCCGGGGCGTGTCACCGAAGCTTCCCCCGCCCGCCGGCCCCGGGGACCACCCCTGACACGACCTTGACGGCGACCGGCCGGGTCCATACGGATCGCTGACGGACGCGGCCCGGTGCGCGCGCCGGAGCGAGATCCGCGACGACCGATGAGTTTCCCCATGATCCACGGTCATAGATCATGAGAGGTGTGCGGCAGCCGCGAGCGCGGTCCGCGCACGACTCGACAAATCTGCCGGGAACCGGACTCGAGACACCGAGGAACCAAGATGCGCACTCTGATCAGCACCGCCTTCGTATCGCTCGACGGCGTCGTGGAGGGCCCGGGAGGCGAGCCCGGCTACCGGAACTCCGGGTGGACCTTCAAGGACGTCGAGTTCCTCCCCGAGGCATTCGAAATCAAGGGCCGGGAGCAGAAGGAAGCCTCCGCGATGCTGCTGGGCCGGGCCAGCTACGAGGCGTTCAGCCAGGTGTGGCCGGACATGGAGGACTTCGCGGACTACAAGGTGATGCCGAAGTACGTCGTCTCCACCACCCTCACCGAGGACGACCTGGTCTCGAACTGGGGCGAGACGGCGATCCTGCGCTCGCTCGACGAGGTCGCCGCGCTGAAGGAGACCGAGGGCGGCCCGATCATCGTCCACGGCAGCGCCTCGCTGAACCAGGCCCTGTCCGACGCGGGCCTGATCGACCGCTACCACCTGCTCGTCTTCCCGCTCCTGCTCGGCGCGGGCAAGCGGCTCTTCAGCGCCACCGACAAGGACACCCAGAAGCTGAAGCTCGTCGAGCACGAGGCCTACGCCAACGGCCTGCAGAAGAACGTCTTCGACGTCGTCCGCTGACACGGACCGACACCCCCTGGTTCCTCCAACTGGGCGTAGATGCGGCGTAGTTCGAGCGTGCCACCATCCGAGGCGTCCACAGGTGCGCCGACGCGGCCCACGGGGTCCTGCCCCAGGTGCGAAAGCTGGAGTTCCTCCATCCCGTGCGCTGCGTGGTCACGGGGCATGGGGACCGGTTCGGGGTGGAGGTGGAACTGCTCTCCCCGCAGTCGGGGAGACCCGCGTTCGTCGACTTCATCAATCTGACCGATGAACGCGAACACGTCACCCCCGACCGTTTCCCGCCCATCGGCACGGTCCTCGACGCCCTGTACCCGGCCGTCATGCCCAACGGTGAGGTGAGACTCTCCCTGTGACCTGGGGGGAAGGCCGCCACCGCTTGCGCGCCGGCGGCCGGGGAGGAGCCGGCCTTCCTCAGACCACGGAGAGCAGGTCCACCACGAAGACGAGCGTGGATCCTGCCGGGATCAACCGCGAGGGGGACTGGTTGCCGTAGCCGAGGCGCGGGGGAACGATGATCTCGCGCCGACCGCCGACCTTCATCCCCCTGATTCCCCGGTCCCAGCCCTTGATGACCCTGCCGCCACCCACGGCGAACTTGAACGGCTCGCCCCGGTCCCAGGAAGCGTCGAACTCCATTCCGGACGCGAAGGTGACCCCGACGTAGTGAACCCGGACGACCCTGCCCGGCTTCGCCTCGGCCCCGTCCCCGACGACGAGGTCCCGGATCGTCAGCTCCTCGGGAGCATCGCCCCCCGGAAGTTCGATCTCGGGCTTCGTCAGTTCACTCATCGCAGCCTCATCGCTCTCCGCCGTGCCGTAGACGATCACGTTACCGAGAACGCCGCTCGACTGACGTACACGACCCCACGGGGCACGGCGCGGCGTGACGGGGCGCGTCGATGTGGCTTCCGAAGACGCTCAGAAGAAGCCGAGCTTCTTCGGGGAGTAGCTCACCAGCAGGTTCTTGGTCTGCTGGTAGTGCTCCAGCATCATCTTGTGGGTCTCGCGGCCGATGCCCGACTGCTTGTAGCCGCCGAAGGCCGCGTGCGCGGGGTAGGCGTGGTAGCAGTTCGTCCAGACCCGGCCCGCCTGGATCGCGCGGCCCGCGCGGTACGCCGTGTTGATGTCGCGGGTCCAGACGCCCGCGCCCAGGCCGTACGCCGTGTCGTTGGCGATGCGCAGTGCGTCGTCGAAGTCCTGGAACGAGGTCACCGAGACGACCGGGCCGAAGATCTCCTCCTGGAAGATCCGCATGCGGTTGTCGCCCTCGAAGATGGTCGGCTGGACGTAGAAGCCGCCCGCCAGCTCCCCTCCGTGTTCAATCCGCTGACCGCCCGTCAGAATCTTCGCGCCCTCCTGCTGCCCGATCTCCACGTACGACAGGACCTTCCTCAACTGCTCCTCCGAGGCCTGCGCGCCGATCATCGTGTCCGTGTCCAACGGGTGTCCGGGCACGATCAGTTCCGTCCGGGCCACGGCCGCGTCGAGGAAGTCCCCGTAGCGTCCGCGCTCGATCAGCGCGCGCGACGGGCTCGTGCACACCTCGCCCTGGTTGAGGGCGAACATGGTGAAGCCCTCCAGCGCCTTGTCCCGCAGGTCGTCGTCCGTGGCCCAGATGTCGTCGAAGAAGAGGTTCGGGCTCTTGCCGCCCAACTCCAGCGTGACGGGCTTGAGGTGTTCCGCCGCGTACTGCATGATCAGCCGCCCCGTGGAGGTCTCCCCGGTGAAGGCCACCTTCGCCACGCGCGGGCTGGACGCGAGCGGTTTGCCCGCCTCCTCGCCGAAGCCGTTGACGATGTTCACCACGCCCGGCGGCAGCAGGTCCGCGACCAGGCTCATCCAGTAGTGCACCGACACCGGGGTCTGCTCGGCCGGCTTCAGCACCACCGTGTTGCCCGCGGCCAGGGCCGGAGCCAGCTTCCACACCGCCATCAGGATCGGGAAGTTCCACGGGATGATCTGCGCGACGACGCCCAGCGGCTCGTGGAAGTGGTAGGCCACCGTATCGTCGTCGATCTGGCTGAGCGCGCCCTCCTGGGCCCGCAGCGCGCCCGCGAAGTAGCGGAACTGGTCGATGGCGAGCGGGATGTCGGCGGCCAGGGTCTCGCGGATCGGCTTGCCGTTCTCCCAGGTCTCCGCGACCGCGAGGGCCTCCAGGTGCTGCTCCATCCGGTCCGCGACGCGCAGCAGGACCGTGGAGCGCTCGGTGATCGAGGTGCGTCCCCACGCCGGGGCGGCGGCGTGCGCCGCGTCCAGTGCGCGCTCGATGTCCTCGGCCGTGCCGCGCGCGACCTCGGTGAAGGCCTCGCCGGTCACGGGGGAGGGGTTGGAGAAGTACCTGCCGAGGACGGGCTCGACGTACTCGCCGCCGATGAAGTGGCCGTAGCGCGACGCGTACGACATGAGCGCGCCCTCGGTACCGGGCGCAGCGTAACGGGCCATCGTGGTCCTCCCCTTGCCGGGCGCCGGCCGCCGTCGGACAGCGCTCGCGGCGAGGCTAGGGGCGGGCAGGTTGCCGGTACGTTGCACGGCCGCGCGACACACCGCCCGGCGAGGGCGCCCCCGTTGCAGGCACCCCCGGCGAGGGTGCTCCCGGTGAAGATGGTCCCGGCGCCGATCCGAGTTCGGCGTCGATGGCCCGTACGCGGGCCAGCGCGGCCGGCCGGTCACCGGCGGGCAGCGCCGCCGCCAGCGCCCGCCAGGCCTCCGGGTCGTCCGCGCCCCACGGACTGCACACCCAGTCGGCCAGCAGCCCCGCGTCGGCCCGCGCGATCACCGCGGCCCGAGCCTGCTCCTCGATGCGGCGCCGCAGCCGGACGATCCCGGGCGCGGTGGACGCGGGGAGCAGGGGCCCCGGATAGCGGGCCAGCGCCGCCGAGACCGCGCCGGAGGCGAGGTGCCGGGTGACGGCGGTGAAATCGGCCTCCAGCGGCCCGGCCGCGCGGTAGGGGCGCGAGAGCGGCGCCCGGGAGCCCAACACCCTGCGCAGCCGGGACATTTCGGCCCGCAGCGTCACGGGTGACACCGACTCGTCCTCGTACAGCGCGATCGCCAGCTCGTCCCCCGACAACCCCTCGGGGTGGTGCGCCAGCAGGGCCATGATCTCGCTGTGCCGCCTCCCCAGCCGGATCTCACGCGGCCCGTCGCCCCCGGGGCCGTCCCCGTGGCCGTCCCGCGCCGCCAGCAGGGCCTCGTCCCGGCCGAGCGCGGTGAGGGAGTCGCCGTGAGCCCGCGGGCCCGGATCCAGCAGCGCCAGCTGGGCCTCCGCCGCGCGCGCCACCGCGCGGACGAAGGCCAGGGAGTGCGGATGGGCCAGCCAGTCGCCGCCGGTGACGTCCACGGCGCCGAGCAGCCGCCCGGTGCGCGGATCGCGGACCGGAGCCGCCGCGCAGGTCCACGGGTGGACCCGGCGGCTGAAGTGCTCCGCGCCGAAGACCTGGACCGGCTCGCCGACCGCCACCGCCGTGCCCGGCGCGTTGGTGCCCATCGCCGTCTCCGCCCAGCGGGCGCCCGGTACGAAGCCGAGGCCCTCGGCGCGCCGCATCGTGGCGGGCTCGCCCTCCACCCAGAGCAGGCTGCCCCGCGCGTCGCACACCGCCAGCAGGTGCGCCCCGCGCGCGGCGAAGGCACCCACGAGGTCCCGGAACAGCGGCAGCACGCGGGCCAGCGGGTGCTGCTCGCGGTACGACCGCAGTTCCGCGCCGGACAGCTCCATCCGGGGCGCGCACTCGGGGCTGACCCGGGCCCGGGCGCAGCGGCGCCAGGACCGCGCGATGACCGCCCGCACGGGGGCCTCGACCCGGCCGTCGCGGGTGAACGCGGCGTGGGCCCGGCGCAGTTCCCGGGTGCGCTCGGCGGGATCGGCCCCGCCCGGCAGGGCCACCGAAGGATCGTCCATGTCACCCTCCCGCGGCGGCGTGGTACCCGGAGCGCCCCATCGTCGTACCGCCCCGGCGCCCCGGCAAGCGGTGCGTCGGCCAGTGTGTCGGCCAGTACGCGGGCCGGCCCGTCGGCCGGCCGGTCCCCGCCGGAGCCCCGCTACTCCTCCGGGTCGAGCGCCGCCAGCGCCGACGCCGGGTCGGGGGATCCCGGGCCCGCCGGCAGCCAGTGGCCCGCCGTGCTGCGGCGGTACGGCCACCAGCGGCCCTCCCGGCCCAGCCGGAGCTGCCGGTCGCCGCCCGGCTCCGTCCAGCGGGCGCGGACCCGGCGCAGCACGGGGGCGGGGGCGCCGTCGGTGGATTCCGGGTCGGTGCCGGAGTCGGCGTCGGCGTCCGGGGTCGGGTCCGGGGTCGGGGTCGGGCCGGAGTCCGGGTCCGGGCCGGAGTCCGCGTCCTCGCCGGAGTCCGCCGCTTCGGACCAGGCCGACGCGAGCGCGGCCCGGGCCCGGGCGAGGGACGCCCGGTCCGGGGTCCAGTCCTGCTCCAGTACCGCGACGGCCTGGGCCCCGCCGAAGCCCCAGGCGAGAACGGCCCGGTCCATCTCGGCCCGGTTCCTGTCGGTAGCCGCCGCCAGACGGGACCGGACCCGAAGGTCATCGGCCTCCGCCGTGAGGCGTACGGCGTCTTCGGCCGCCGTCGGCCCGGGCTGCGGGGCCCGCTCCGCGTGGGCCGGAGCGAGGGCTTCCGCGAGCAACCGGTACGCCCTGGTCACCGCCGCCTGCGCGAGGAACTCCACCGCGTCCACGTCCAGGCCCGGCGGCTGCGACTGCGCTTCCGTGTCCAGCGTCGGCGCCTGGCCCGGCGCGTCCGGCAGCCGCGCGGGCGGCGGCAGCGGGGGCAGGGCGCCCGCCTCCGCGTAGGCCTCGGCGGCGGGGACCCCCTCGTCCGCCGGGTTGCCGGGGGCTCCCGGTCCCGCTTCCGCCTCCGCCTCCGCCTTCGCCGTGCTGCGGCCCTCCAGTTCGGCCACGAGATCGGCCTCCGCGCGCCCGCGCAGCAGCAACAGGACGAAGGGATCCTCGTCCAGCAGCCGCGCCACCTGGTAGCAGAGCGCCGCCGTGTGCGGGCAGTGGTCCCACTCGTCGCAGTCGCAGCGCGGGTCGAGGTCCCCGATACCGGGCAGCAGCTCCACCCCGGCCGCCGCCGCGTCCTGCGCCAGCTCCGGAGGCACCTCCCGGTCCAGCAGCGCCGCGATGTGCCCGGACTCCGCGGCCGCCAGGCCGAGCAGCCGGTCCCATTCCGCTTCCGTGAACTCCTGGACCAGCACGTCCGTCCGGTGCGCCGTCCCGTCCGGGTCCCGCACCACGGCCGTCAGCCCGCCCGGCCGCACGGACACGGCGCCCACCGCGCCCGAACGCGCGTACCGCCGCCCCTGCTTGACCTGCTGCCCGTCGAGCGCACTGTCCTCCAGGGCGCGCAGCCAGGCGTGACCCCACCAGGTGCGGGCGAAGCCCCGGCCGGTCGGCGGCGGCAGCGCCGGGAAGGTCTTCTCGTGCGGGGTGGACGGGTCGTACCGATGCTGCGCGTTCATCCGCGGCGCTCCCCGGCGGTCGTCGGGCGGAGGGCCACGAGCTCGGCCAGCTCCGCGTCGGTAAGTTCGGTCAGCGCGGCCTCGCCGCCCGCGAGGACGGAATCGGCCAGGGCCCTCTTGCGCGCCAGGAGTTGTGCGATCCGGTCCTCGACGGTGCCTTCGGCGATGATGCGGTGGACCTGGACGGGCTGGGTCTGGCCGATGCGGTAGGCGCGGTCGGTCGCCTGCTCCTCGACGGCCGGGTTCCACCAGCGGTCGTAGTGGATGACGTGGCCGGCACGGGTCAGGTTGAGCCCGGTGCCGGCGGCCTTCAAAGAGAGCAGGAAGACCGGGGACTCCCCGGCCTGGAACCGGTCCACGAGCTCCTGCCGGCGGGCCACCGGCGTCCCCCCGTGCAGCAGTTGGGTGCCGATCCCGCGCGCGGCGAGGTGTCTCTCCAGGATCCGGGCCATCGCCACGTACTGCGTGAACACCAGCACCGAACCGCCCTCGGCGACGATCGTGTCGAGGAGTTCGTCGAGCAGTTCCAGCTTCCCGGAGCCGCGCTCTTTCGGGCTGCGCTCTTTCGGGCTGGGCCCGTTCGGGCTGAGCTCTTGCGAACTGTGCTCTTTCACATACTGCGCGGGATGGTTGCAGATCTGCTTGAGCGAGGTCAGCAGTTTGACGACGAGGCCGCGCCGTTCCATCCCGTCCGACTCGGCGATCGCGGCGAGGGTCTCGCGCACGACGGCCTCGTACAGTCCGGCCTGCTCCCGGGTCAGCTGGACGGCGTGGTCGGTCTCGGTCTTGGGCGGCAGCTCGGGCGCGATCCCGGGGTCGGATTTCCTGCGCCGCAGCAGGAACGGCCGTACGAGCATGCCCAGTCGGGCCGCCGCCTGCGGGTCCCGGCCGCTCTCGATCGGCTCGGCGTAGCGGGTGCGGAAGGTGCCGAGGCGGCCGAGGAGGCCGGGCGTGGTCCAGTCGAGGACGGCCCACAGCTCGGACAGGTCGTTCTCGACCGGCGTGCCGGTGAGGGCCACGCGGGCGGCGGACGGGACGGTGCGCAGGGCCCTGGCCGTCCCGGAGCGCGGGTTCTTGACGTGCTGCGCCTCGTCGGCGACGACCATGTCCCAGTGCACGGAGGCGAGTCGCGGCGCGTCCAGGCGCATCGTGCCGTAGGTGGTGAGGACGAATCCGGCGTCGGGCTCCTCGAGTCCCTTGAGTCCCGCGAGTCCCTCAAGGCTGCGGCCGGGGCCGTGGAAGCGGCGCACCGGGGTGCCGGGGGCGAACCTCTCGATCTCCCGCTGCCAGTTGCCCAGCAGTGAGGCCGGGCAGACCACCAGCGTCGGGCCCTTGTGCCCCAGCTCCCGCCGGTGGAGGTGCAGGGCGATGAGGGTGACGGTCTTGCCGAGGCCCATGTCGTCGGCGAGGCAGGCGCCGAGGCCGAGCCCGGTCATCCGGGCCAGCCAGCGCAGGCCGCGCAGCTGGTAGTCGCGCAGGGTGGCGTGGAGCGCGGCCGGCTCGCCGACGGGCAGCCCGGCGCCGGTGGGGGCCGGAGCGTCGGCGCGGGCGTCCGCGCGGGCGTCGGCGCGTTCCGGGTCGGCGGCGAGCAGCGCGCGGAGGCCCTCCAGCGGACCGGCGGTCTCCACTTCGTACCGCACGCCGTCCAGCTCCGCCGAGCCGGTGAGTACGGCGGCCAGCGCGTCGGCGGTCGTCACCTCGCGGCCCTGGCGCAGGCGGGACCGGGCCCGGCGGGCCTCGGCCGGATCGATCAGGACCCACTGGTCGCGCAGCCGGACCAGGGGGCGCCTCGCCTCGGCGAGCAGGTCCAGCTCCCCGGCGGTCAGATCGCCCTGGCCGCCGAGTGCGTGGCGCCAGGTGAGGGGGTGGGCTGCGGTGGGGGAGAGCAGGCCGGGGAGGTCGCCGGAGGCGGCGGCGGACGCCGGCGCGGGGCGTCCCACGACGGCGCGGGCGGTGAGCGTACGGGCGAGCCCGCGCGGCCAGTGCACCTGCACCCCGTCGGCGGCCAGGGCGCGACCGGCCTCCCCGAGCAGCTCCGCGACCTCCTCGTCGGCCAGGTCCACGGAGTCGGGGACGGCCGCGCCGAGCAGCGGCGCGAGCGGACGCCAGAGGCGGGCGGCGCGGCGCAGGGCCCGGAGCGCGTCCAGACGGGCACGCGGCGGGAAGCCGGCAGCGGCGGCGCCCGCTCCGGCCCAGACGTCGGCGGCGTCCGCGACGAGCGCGGCGTCGGCGAGGCCGTGCATCTGCAGCACGGCCCGGAAGGCGGGGGGCTCGCAGGAGGTGTCGAGGTCGATCCGGAGCGAGACGCGCACGCCCGCCTCGTGCTCGGCCGCGACCTCGGCGGCCCATTCGCGCAGCTCGGGGTGGAGTCCGGGCTCGACGGCGGCGTAGGCGGGCCCGCCGGCGGCGGCGGGCGCCGCGGGGGAGCGGGGCAGGGTGTCGGCGACGGCGTCGAGGAAGGCGCGCAGCAGCGGCTCCGGCGCGGGCAGCCGTGCCGGGCCGTCTCCGTCGGGGTCGAGGCCGGGGCCGAGCGGCACGCAGTGCGCGGCGGGAGGCATGGCGGCCGCCAGCTCCCGGACCTCCGCCAGGTCGGCGGCCTCCAGAGGGCCGAGCCGCCAGGCGTCGTACCCGGCGGGGCTCACCCCGGGCAGCAGCAGCCCGCGCGCGGCGAGGCGCAGGGCCAGCAGGGCGGCGGCGCCCCAGAAGGGCGCTGCCCCGGCCGACGCGGCGGCCCGGACCCGGGTCAGCAGCGCCACGGCGTCGGCCACCGGCAGGACGAGTGCGCTGACGGTGACGGTCCGCAGGTCCGCGGCGACGACGGTGAGCTCTTGGAGGGTGCCGGGGCCGGTGAGCCCCTGCAGCTCGTGCCGCAGCCCCTGGAGATCCGCATCCGCATCCGCATCCGCATCCGCGTCCGGATCCGGCTGCCAGAAGGCGATCCGGCCGGCACGGGGAGGTTCCGCGGGCAGGAAGACGGCGTGGGAGCTGATGAGGCCGGAGATCGTCGAGAGCACGCAATCCTCAAACTTGACCGGAAACGGGGCGGCCGAGATTAACCCACCCGCGAGGCCCGCAGGCCGAGGCGCCGCCGTGACCCAGGTCACTGCGGGTTCCCCGCGTCGATCGGTCGCGCGAGTGGGAACGCGGGAGCGGGAGCACGCGTTGAGTGGGGTAGTGGCCGACGGAGAAAGAGGTGTCCGCAGATGTCCACGAGCGGAAAGGTCGCGGTTGCCGGAGTAGTGGCAGCCATCGTGCTGTTCTGGGCGGTCGGGTTCTGGGCGGGACTGCTGGTCCTGATCGGTGTGCCGACGGCCGCCTACCTGCTGTTGGACTCCTCCCAGCGTCGTAGGCTGCGGGGAATATCCAGGAAGCAGATCGGCCGCTGAGGCCGCCACGGGGGCAGTGATCCATGAGCACGGCGAGAGCGGCGCAGGTCGCGGCGGTCAGCAGCAACGGCGTCTACTCGTTCACCAAGCCCACGCGCGAGAGCATCAGGCTCATCGAGGGACTGGGGGTCGAGGGCGACGTTCACGCGGGCGTCACGGTGAAGCACCGTTCGCGCGTGGCCCAGGACCCGACGCAGCCGAATCTGCGGCAGGTCCACCTCATCCACCGGGAGCTCTTCGAGGAGGTCGCGGAGGCGGGTCACCAGGTCGAGCCGGGCCAGCTCGGCGAGAACGTCACGACCGAGGGCATCGACCTGCTCGGCCTGCCGACCGGCACCCTGCTGCGCCTGGGCGAGGACGCCGTGGTGGAGGTGACCGGCCTGCGCAACCCGTGCCTGCAGATCGACGCCTTCCAGCACGGGCTGCTCAAGCAGGTGGTGAGCCGGGACGAGGAGGGCAACCTGCTCCGCAAGGCCGGAATCATGGGCGTGGTCCACCGGGGCGGCACCATCCGTCCCGGCGACACCATCGAGATCACGCTCCCGCCGGTCCCGCACGTCCCGCTCGACCGGGTCTGACGCGAAAGCGACGGCCCGGACCGGACCTCGATGACAGTGCGGCTCAGCATCGCGTACAGGTGACGGTGCACGTCGCACAGCACATCACCAGGTGCAGATCCGGGGCGGTGAGGGCGGGTTCGGGGTGTCCCACATCGTGAAAGGCCGGGAGGCGGCGGCGTACGGCGCCGCGCCGGTCAGTAGTAGTCCCGCATCAGCACGGTCGCCCACTCGGGCTGGCGGTGGTCGCCGCGCGGGCCGAACTCCGCCATGTACGGCTTGAGATCGAGCACCGGGGTGCCCGACACCGCGTCCAGGCCCTCCACGTGCACCTCCGGACCGTCGGCCGCCCCGGCGTCCACCTTCACGACGCGGCAGCGCGAGACGCCCAGCCGGTTCGGCCGGTTCTTGCCGCGCTGCGCGAAGATACCGACGAGCGGCCAGTCCGGATTGCCCCGCGGGTGACGCGCGCCCGTCTCGATCCTGTCCTGCGGCACCCGGTCGAAGTGGTAGACCACCTCGACGTGCGAGAAGTCCTCCAGCCCGTACAGCGCCTCGGGGCCGAACCGCTCCCGGTCCAGGCGGATCACCGCCGCCTCCCGCCCCCAGTCGTCGTCGACGACCTCCGCGCGGCCGCCGACCACCACGCCCACCGGGACCATCTCCACCGAACCCACCGGACCCACCGAACCTGCCGTCACGGCCTCCCCCTTCGTGTTCAGACCGGCCGCACCGCGACGCGGTCCAGCGCGGTCAGCAGCTCCGCCAGCTCCGGGAGTTCCCCGTCCGCCTCGGGCGGGACCGCCAGGACCTCGCTCGGCTCCTCGTCCAGCAGGACGAAGGCCGCCCCGCCGGTACGGGCCACCAGCGACCAGCCGGGGCCGTCCACGCGCAGCGTGCGCGCCTCCTCGCCGGCGAAGGACGACCGGACCCGGCCCGGCGGCGGCACGGTCCGGGTGTAGCCCAGCGCCTCCTTCAGCGCCCGCGCCAGCCCCGGGTGCGAGGCGGCCGCCGCCCCACCGTCCGAGGCCACGCGCTCGCTCCAGGTCGCCCACTCGCGGGCGATCTGGTCGGCGCCCATCCGCCGCTGCACCGGCCCCCAGGCCTCGGCCGAAGGCGGTGCCAGCGGCACCCGGCCCGTACCGTCGGCGCCCTGCTCCGGATCGTGCGGCTCGGGTATGCCCGCCGTCGACACCGCGAGCTCCAGCGGCCAGCCCGCCAGCGAGACCACGATGGACCGTTCGTCGGGGGACAGGTCGTATTCCATCCCGCAGTCCCAGGAAGCGATGGCCATGGCCACGAGCGAGACGTCGTCGACCACGACCGTCCAGCGCGCGCCCTCCTCGTCCTGGCCGAGCACCAGCCCGTACCCGGATGCCGCCGGCGGCACGCCCAGCAGCGAGCAGGCCTCGGGGAAGTCGTCACCCAGGATGCTCGGGAACTGCGCGGGGGTCAGCAGCACGGCGGTCAGCACGTACAGCGAACCGCCGTCCTCCTCGTCGGACACGTGGCCTCCCGGTCGTTCTCTCGTCGGCGCACCCTAACCAGCGAGTAACCACCGCGTCGAGAGGCGGCGGGAGGAGATTTCCAGGCCCGCCACCTGCGCGGAGGGTTTGGCGCCCGCGGCGGGGAGGGCGACGTGCGACGTCCGCCCTCAGGCGGTGCGCACGGCCAGTGCCATGAACCGGGCGTCCTCGTCCGCGTACGAGGTCATCCGCCAGCCCGAACCGGCCAGCAGCGGGCCGAGGTTGTGCTCCGCCCGCATGTCGTCCGGGGTCAGCTCGCGGCCGTGGCGCGCCGCCAGGGCCGCGCGCCCGATCGGGTGGAACAGCGCGAGCCGCCCGTCGGGGCGAACCACGCGGGCGAGTTCGCGCAGGTTGGCCCCCGGGTCGGGCAGGTGGGCGATGAGCCCGGCGGCGAAGACCGCGTCGAGCGCCCCGTCGCGCAGCGGCAGCTGCGCCACGTCCGCGAGCAGCAGCGCGCCCTGCGCGCCCCGGCCGGCGTCCCGCGCGGCGGCCAGCATCTGAGGGGTGAGGTCGGCGCCGAGCACGGTGCCCGACGGGCCCACGGCCGCGCGCAGCGCGGTCATCGCCCGGCCGGTGCCGCAGCCCGCGTCGAGCACCCGGTTCCCGGGCCGCAGACCGAACTCGGCCACCGCCGTCTCGAAGGCGGGGCCGTCGCCGGGGAACTTGCGGTCCCAGTCGGCCGCGCGCGCTCCGAAGAACTCCTGGACGCGGGTGTGATCCTGTGTGCGGTCTTCGCTCATGTGCCCATGATCCCCCACCTCGGTCCGGGCACATGCCTGCGGAACGTGTGCAAGGTGGTACGCGGTGTGATCGCAGATGAACGTATCTCTGTCATATTCCAGCAGTTCCAGTGGCTTTCGAAATGCGCCCCTTGTTCGCGCCCTCACCCGGACTAGCGTCCCGTGGCCATGGGACACCTGGACCACGCCGCCTATGGCTGGCTTACCCCCGCGCTGTCATACGTGATGGCCTGCATCGGCGCTGCCCTCGGGCTGCGCTGCACCGTCCGCGCACTCGAGGCCGCGACCGGAGCCTCCCGCCGCAACTGGCTCCTCACGGCGGCCTCGGCCATCGGGACGGGCATCTGGACGATGCACTTCGTCGCGGTGCTCGGCTTCCACGTCACCGGGACCGAGATCCGCTACAACGTGCCGCTGACCATCCTCGGGCTGCTCGTCGCCGTCGTCGTGGTCGGCGCCGGAGTGTTCGCCGTCGGCTACGGCAAGGACCGCGGCCGCGCCCTCGTCCTCGGCGGCCTCACCACCGGCCTGGGCGTCGCGAGCATGCACTACCTGGGCATGGCGGCCCTGCGCCTGCACGGATCGGTCTCCTACGACCCGCTGATGGTCGGGCTCTCCATTGCCATCGCCGTGGTCGCCGCCACCGCCGCCCTGTGGGCGGCGCTCAACATCAAGTCCCCGGTGGCCGTCGCGGTCGCCTCGCTGATCATGGGCGCCGCCGTCACCAGCATGCATTACACCGGCATGCTCGCCGTCGCCGTCCACGTCGTCCCCTCGGACGCACCGCTGCCGGGCGCGACCGCCATGCAGTTCATCTTCCCGCTCGCCGTCGGCCTCGGCTCCTACCTCTTCATCACCTCCGCGTTCGTCGCGCTCTCCCCGACCGCCGACGAACGCGCGGCCTCCGCCGCCGCTTCGGCCGACCGCCGCCTGGGGGAGCGCGGTGCGGCGGCCGCCCCGCCCACCGTGTCCGCTTCCGCCCCGTCGCCGCCGGGCCGCTGAGACCGGGGCGGCGGCCCGCGGAGCGCCGCCCGGCCTTCCCGGCCCGCCCCCGGCCCGGCGGCCGGACCTTCCTGCGGCCCGCCGTTCACCTGCGGCCCGCCGTTCACCTGCGGCCCGCCGTTCACCTGCGGCCCGCGGTTCGCCTGCGGCGGGACGTGCGCCTCGGCCGCGGCCTGCCCGCTCGTCAAAGCCACGAGTGTCGCTCCTCCCGCACGGTTGCTCTTCCGGAGTGCGCCTCGAACACCAACGCTGCTCCCCCATCCCCCGTACGTACCAACGACGGTGACGACGACGGATCACGGGTGGCCCCAAGATCCTTGCCCCGCCCGGAGATCGGGCCCCCGCCGGGGGAACCGTCGCCCCGGGCTGTGCCGTCCCCCACGGCAGCGGCATAGTGGGGTGCTGCAACCCAGGCACCATCCCGAACCACCAGGGGGATTCACGACATGCGACCGATCCGACCGGTCACCGCGATCCTGTGCGCGGCCGCGCTCGCGCTGACCGCCGCGGCGTGCGGGCCCGGCGACGGTGAGACCGACGCGAAGCCGACCGTGGCGGCGAGCCTGCCCACCAGCCTGGACGGGGTGAAGATCCCGGACGCGCTCAAGGACAAGCTCAAGGAGCACGGCATCGACCTGGAGAAGTGGAAGGGAGGTGCGTGGAAGGACTGGAAGAAGGAGGACTGGCTCCGCGAGGCCGGCGACTACATCAACCCGATCATCGAGGACCTCTGGGACCCGGACCGGATGCGTGACGCCGACAAGACTCCGCAGCCTCCCGCCGTCGACCCCGACGCGGGCAAGGACCAGGGGGTCACCGACCCGGTCCCGGCTCCGGTGGCCGCCAAGCCCGTGAAGGCGCCGTACCACACCAGCGTCCCCGCCTCCGGCAAGGTCTTCTTCGACGGCCCCGAGGGCTCGATGGTCTGCTCGGCGACCGTGGTCAAGGACCCGGCGCACCCCGGCAAGTCCAACATGGTCTGGACGGCCGGCCACTGCGTGCACGCGGGCAAGTCCGGCGGCTGGTACCGCAACATCGCCTTCGTCCCGTCGTACAACGACGCGGGCAAGCCGGCGGCCGCGCTCAAGGGCGCGCCGCGCCAGGAGGTGGCCCCGTACGGCGTGTGGTGGAGCGATTGGGCGCAGACCTCCGACCAGTGGATCGCGACCGGCGGTCCGACCGGCGGCGCGGGTGCCCCGTACGACTTCGCGGTGCTGCACGTGACCCCCGAGAAGGGCGGTGCCAAGTCCCTGGAGGAGACGGTCGGTACGGCGCTTCCGGTGGAGTTCAACACCGCGGCCGCGCCCAAGATCGCGAGCATGACGGCCACCGGCTACCCGGCGGCTGCCCCGTTCGACGGTCAGAAGGCCTTCCAGTGCGCCGACAAGCCCGGCCGGCTGTCGCTGAACGCGTCCGACCCCGTGATGTACCGCATCGGCTGCACGATGACCGGCGGTTCCTCGGGCGGCGGCTGGGTCGCGGCGGGCGCCGACGGCAAGCCGGCGCTGGTGTCGAACACCTCGATCGGCCCCGCGAAGGCGGGCTGGCTGGCCGGACCCCGGCTGGGCCCTGAGGCCAAGGGCGTCTTCGACGCCGTGAGCGGCAAGTTCAAGTAGCACGCAGCGAGTAGCAGGTAGCAGGTAGCAGGTAGCAGGTAGCGCACGGTTCCGCGCACCCACCGCATGACCGAGGGCCCCCGCATCCGCGGGGGCCCTCGTCATGTGCGGTGCGGCCCGCAGGCCGGCCGCGTCAGTGCTTCGCGAGCACGTACGGAGCGAACTCCGCCGCCAGTACCGCGTGCACCCGCGCCTTGAGCAGGGTGCCCTCCGCCGTGTGCTCCTCGGAGATCACCTCGCCCTCGGCGTGCGCACGGGCGACCAGCGAGCCGCGCGTGTACGGCACCACGGCCTCGATCTCGATCGCCGGCCGCGGCAGCTCGGCGTCGATGAGCGCGAGGAGTTCCTCGATGCCCTGGCCGGTGCGCGCCGAGACGGCGATGGAGCGCCGCTCGATCCGCAGCAGCCGCTGGAGCACCAGCGGGTCGGCCGCGTCCGCCTTGTTGATCACCACGATCTCGGGCACCTTGACGGCGCCGACCTCGCGGATGACCTCGCGGACCGCCGCCAGCTGCTCCTCCGGAGCCGGGTGCGAGCCGTCCACGATGTGCAGGATGAGGTCGGAGTCGCCGACCTCCTCCATCGTGGAGCGGAACGCCTCGACGAGGTGGTGGGGCAGGTGCCGGACGAAGCCGACCGTGTCGGCCAGGGTGTAGACCCGGCCGGACGGCGTCTCGGCCCGGCGCACGGTCGGGTCGAGGGTGGCGAACAGCGAGTTCTCCACCAGTACGCCCGCGCCCGTGAGGCGGTTGAGCAGCGAGGACTTGCCGGCATTGGTGTATCCGGCGATGGCGACCGAGGGCACCTTGTTTCGGCGCCGTTCCTGCCGCTTGATGTCGCGGCCGGTCTTCATCTCCGCGATCTCCCGGCGCATCTTCGCCATCTTCTCGCGGATCCGGCGCCGGTCGGTCTCGATCTTGGTCTCACCGGGGCCGCGGGTGGCCATGCCGCCACCGCCGCCGCCACCCATCTGCCGGGACAGCGAGGCACCCCAGCCGCGCAGTCGCGGCAGCATGTACTGCATCTGCGCGAGCGCGACCTGCGCCTTGCCCTCTCGGGACTTGGCGTGCTGGGCGAAGATGTCGAGGATGAGCGCGGTCCGGTCGACCACCTTCACCTTGACGACGTCTTCGAGGGCGATGAGCTGGCCGGGGCTGAGCTCGCCGTCGCAGACGACGGTGTCGGCGCCGCTCTCCATGACGATGTCGCGCAGCTCTCGCGCCTTGCCGGACCCGATGAAGGTGGCCGGGTCGGGCTTGTCGCGGCGCTGGATCACGCCGTCGAGCACGAGCGCGCCCGCCGTCTCGGCGAGGGCGGCGAGCTCCGCGAGGGAGTTGTCCGCGTCCTGCGCCGTGCCGGAGGTCCACACGCCCACGAGTACGACCCGCTCCAGGCGGAGCTGGCGGTACTCGACCTCGGTGACGTCCTCGAGCTCGGTGGAGAGGCCGGCCACGCGGCGCAGGGCCGCGCGCTCGGAGCGCTCGTACTGGGCGCCGTCCCGTTCTCCGTCGATCTCGTGGCTCCAGGCGACGTCCTCTTCCATCAGGGCGTCGGCCCGAAGGCTCTCGGTGAAGCTCTGCGAGTCCGCCGCAGTCTCTGCGTCGTCCCGCGCGTCCTGGGAAGGGGAAGAAGAGGAGGTCATTGGATCCTTACGTCGTTTTCGAATGCGTCCGCGTCAGGCGAAGCGGAGCCAAGGCCAAAGCTACTCCCGCGCGTGACACAACACTGTCACGTCCAACGCGTGACACTCCCCGGAGATTCCCCCGGAGTGCCCCCGCGACGCGGCGCCCCCGTACCGGGGGCCCCGTGGAACGGCCTCGTCGATGGTGGCATGCCCGTTCCGCACGCGTCACACGCTTTTCGGGCCGCCCCACTCGGGGTGCCCCGGCATGGCCGGGGTCTTCTTCCCGTACAGCCACGGCTCCAGGAAGGCCCCCAGGTCCCGCCCGGCCTCCCGCGAGGCGAGGCGTACGAAGTCCGCCGTGCCCGCGACCGCGTCCCGGTGCTCGCCCACCCAGCGCCGCTCCACCCGGTCGAAGGCCTCGGCCCCGATCTCCTGGCGCAGGGCGTACAGGATCAGCGCGGCCCCGTCGTAGACCGCCGGCCGGAACAGCCCGATCTTCTCGCCCGGAGGGGCCGGCCTCGGTGCGGCGGGGGGCCCGCCCGCCGCACGCCACTGGTCGGAGCGCTGGTACGCCTCGCGCATCCGCCGCTCCAGGGAGTACTTGCCGAGGCCGTCCGCGTACAGGGCCTCGTACCAGGTGGCGTGGCCCTCGTTGAGCCACAGGTCCGACCACGCGCGCGGGGACACGCTGTTGCCGAACCACTGGTGGGCCAGCTCGTGGACCATCACGGATTCCACGTACCACTCGGGGTACCCGGCGCCGCCGGCGAAGAGCGCGCTCTCGAAGAGCGACAGCGTCTGCGTCTCCAGCTCGAAGCCGGTCCTGGCCTTCGCGATCAGCACCCCGTAGTTCTCGAAGGGGTAGCGGCCGACGCGCGCCTCCATCCACTCGACGTGCCCGGCGGTCTTCTTCAGCCAGGGCTCCAGCCGCTCCCGGTCCGCCGCGGGCACCACGTCGCGCAGCGGCAGTCCGTGCGGCCCGGTGCGGTGCACGACGGCCGAGTCGCCGACCGAGACCTGGGCGAGCTCGGTGGCCATCGGGTGCAGGGTCCGGTACGTCCACGTGGTCGCGGTGCCCGCCCGGTGGGCCGGGAGCAGGCCCGGCACCCCGTTGGCGACGGCCGTCAGCCCGGCCGGCGCGGTGACGCGGAAGGTGAAGTACGCCTTGTCGGCGGGGTGGTCGTTGCACGGGAAGACCCGGTGGGCGGCGTCGGCCTGGTTGGCCATCGCCAGCCCGTCCTCGGTGACCACCCAGCCGCCGTCGCCGCGGCCGCGCGGATCGCTCGTGTGCCGGATGGCGATGTGCAGGGGGGCGTCGGCGGGGAGCGGCCGGGCGGGGGTCAGCACGAGGTCCTCCCCGATGCTCGCGAACTGCGCCGGCTCCCCGTTGACCTCGGCGGACGCCACCTTCCCGTGGGTGAAGTCCAGGTTGACGGATTCGAGCCGGGTCAGGGTGCGCGCGTCGATGACGGTGACCGCGTCGAGCGGGGTCTTGTTGTCCTTGTACGCGAAGGACAGGTCGTACGAGAGCACGTCGTAGCCGGGGTTCCCGAGCTCCGGGAACAACGGGTCGCCGATGCCCAGCGCCGTGGGCGGGGGCGCGACCGCGGCGACGAGGGTGAGGGAGGCCGCGGCCAGCAGGGCGGCGCGCAGGCGCGGGGAGGTGAGCTGCATCCCCCACCGCATATCAGCGACCGGCGCGCGCCCGCGACCGGCGCGCGACGGCTCCACCCGAACGGGTCGGGCGGGCTACGCCCGGCTGACGTCGTAGACGCCCGGCACGTCCCGCATCGCCCGCATGAGGCCCGGGAGTCCGGCCGCGTCGGGCAGTTGCAGGGTGTAGCTGTGCCGGACCCGCTGCTCGACCGGCGGCTCCACCGTCGCGGAGACCACTTCGACCCCCTCGCGGGCGATGGCCTCGGTCAGATCGGCCAGCAGGTGCGGGCGGCCGAACGATTCGGCGAGCAGCGTGACCCGGCAGTCGGCGGTCGCCCGCCAGTGCACGGCGACGGGCGTGCGCCCCACCGCCCGCATCTGGGCCACCGTCGCGCAGTGGACTCGGTGCACGGTGACGACCCCGCCCCGGACGACGAACCCCTCCACCGCGTCCGGCGGGACCGGGGTGCAGCACCCGGCGAGCCGTACGGTGGCGTCCGGCAGGTCGGCGACGGCGTTGCCGCCGCCGCCCCGGGCCCCCACCACGGACAGCGGCGCCCGCGGCGCGGCCGCGGCGGGTCCGGCCCCGTCGGGATGGGACTCCAGCCAGCTGCTGATGGCGATGCGGGCGGCCGGGGTCCTCGCGTGCTCCAGCCAGTCGGCGGACGGTCCCGAGGTGGCGTCGTGCGAGAGCAGCAGCTGGACGGTGTCCCCGTCCGAGAGCCGGGAGGACAGGGAGGTCAGGCGCCCGTTGACCCGGGCGCCGATACAGCCGTGGGCCGCCTCGCCGTACTGCGCGTAGGCGGCGTCGATACAGCTGCCGCCGGCCGGCAGGCCCAGCGTGCCCCCGTCGGCCCGGAACACGGTGATCTCGCGGTCCTGGGCCAGCTCCGAGCGCAGGACGTTCCAGAAGGTGTCGGGATCGGGGGCGGACTGCTGCCAGTCGAGCAGCCGCGACAGCCAGCCCGGCCGCGTCGGGTCCACCCGCTCCTCGTCGCAGTCGGCCGATTCGGCCGCCTGCGGGGTCGTGTACGGATTCCCGAGCGCGACCACGCCCGCCTCCGCGACCCGGTGCATCTGCCGGGTCCGCACGATCACCTCGGCGACGTACCCCTCGGGCGTGGCGAAGGCGGTGTGCAGGGACTGGTAGAGGTTGAACTTCGGGGAGGCGATGAAGTCCTTGAACTCCGAGACGACCGGGGTGAAGCAGGTGTGCAGCTCCCCGAGCACCCCGTAGCAGTCGGCGTTCTCGGCCACGAGGACCAGCAGGCGGCCGAAGTCGGAGCCGCGCAGCTCCCCGCGCTTGAGGGCGATCCGGTGCACGGAGACGAAGTGCCGGGGCCGCACCACCACCTCGGCGGCGATGCCCGCCTCGCGCAGGACGGCCCGTACGGAGTCGGCGATGGCGGGCAGCGGGTCGCGGTCCCCCGCGTGGGCCGCGATGAGGGCGCGGGTGTGCTCGTACTCCTCGGGGTGCAGGATCGCGAAGACGAGGTCTTCGAGCTCGGTCTTCAGGGCCTGTACGCCGAGCCGTTCGGCGAGCGGGATCAGCACGTCCCGGGTGACCTTGGCGATGCGGGCCTGTTTGTCGGGGCGCATCACCCCGAGGGTGCGCATGTTGTGCAGCCGGTCGGCGAGTTTGATGGACATCACGCGGACGTCGTTGCCGGTGGCGACGAGCATCTTGCGGAAGGTCTCGGGCTCGGCGGCGGCACCGTAGTCGATCTTCTCGACCTTGGTGACGCCGTCGACGATGAAGCAGACTTCCTGGCCGAACTCCTCGCGGACCTGATCGAGGGTCACGTCGGTGTCCTCGACCGTGTCGTGGAGGAGGGACGCCGTCAAGGTGGTGGTCTCGGCGCCGAGTTCGGCCAGGATGAGGGTGACGGCGAGCGGATGTGTGATGTACGGCTCACCGCTCTTGCGCATCTGGCCGCGGTGCGAGGTCTCGGCGAGCAGGTACGCGCGGCGCAGGACGGAGAGGTCCGCGTCCGGGTGGTGGGCGCGGTGCGCTTCGGCGACATGGCCGATCGCGTCCGGCAGGCGGTCCCGGGACGTGGGGCCGAGCAGTGCTGCGCGCCCAAGTCGTCGCAGGTCAAGTCTGGTCCGGCCCCGTCTGCGAAGTTCTGGGCGCTCTTCGGGGCGTGCTTCGGGGTTCGTGGCCTCTGCACTCATGGGCACCTCCGGCGGCTTCGACCGGCGGTGGTGGGCATGGGGTGAGCCCTCAGGGCCGGTGCCTGATGCTACCGACCCCACCACGTGGCGCAGTCCACCTCTCGCTCAGCGTGAAACGGATCACCCATTAGAGGGAAGCTTTAGACGAAAGCCGTTTCGGTGAGCCAGGCGGGATCGAACTCCCCCTCGGCCACGATGACGGCGGGTCCGGTCATCTCGATCCGGCCGTCGGGGTGTTCGGTGATGACCAGCGTGCCGCCGGGCAGATCGACCGTGTACGTGGCGGGCGCGCCGGTGACGGCCGGATCCGCGCCGTCGCGGCGGATGGCGGCCACGGCGACCGCGCAGGCGCCGGTGCCGCAGGAGCGGGTCTCGCCGGAGCCGCGCTCGTGGACGCGCATGGCGACGTGCCGGGGGCCGCGGTCGACGACGAATTCGACATTGACACCCGTCGGGTAGGCGGACGCCGGGCTGTACGGGGGCGGGTCCAGCAGGTTCCCGGCATCGTCCAGGCTGTCAACGAAGGCCACCGCGTGCGGGTTCCCCATGTTGACGTTGCGCGCGGGCCAGGACCGCTCTCCCACCGAGACGGTGACCTCGCCCTCGGGCAGCTCGGCGCGGCCCATGGAGACGGTCACGTCACCGGCCTTGTCGAGGTGCACGCGCTTGACGCCGCCGCGGGTGGCGACGGCCAGGTCGCCGGGCTCGGCGTGCCCCGCGTGGTGCAGGTAGCGGGCGAAGACGCGGACGCCGTTGCCGCACATCTCGGCGACGGAGCCGTCGCTGTTGCGGTAGTCCATGAACCACTCGGCCTCGCCGGCCATGTGCGCCGCCTCGGGGTGCGCGGCGGAGCGCACGACGTGCAGCACGCCGTCGGCGCCGATCCCGGCCCGCCGGTCGCACAACCGGGCGACGGCGGACGCCGGCAGCTCGATGGCGTTGTCCGGGTCCGGAACGATCACGAAGTCGTTCTCGGTGCCGTGGCCCTTGAGGAAGGAGAGGCTCGTCTGCGTCACCCGCCCATGGTACCGAGCCGGCCGCGGAGCAGGTCGGGCGCAGGAGGCCGGCGGAGGAGGGCTAGCGGAGCCGGGCCACCCGGTACACCGCGAGCGCAACGACGGCCAGCGCGACCAGCGCGTACAGCCCGGCCACCCGCCAGTCGGGGCGCCGGCCGGAGCCGCGGGCCGGGAGCCCGGGCAGGGCGTAGCCCACGCGGCGCGCGGCCATCATGCCCCAGCCGCCCGCGCAGCAGCTGATCAGGAACCCGAGCATGGCGACGACCGCTCCGCCGTCGCCGAACTCGAAGGCGAGCGGGAAGGCGAACATCAGGGATCCGGAGGCGGCCAGTACGACGATGGGGGCGATCTGCCACAGACGCAGCCGGCGCTGCGGCCGCAGTTCCACCTCGAAGGCGGGGGCGGAGGCGGCCTCCGCCTCGGCGGAGTCGGGCGCGTCCGGGCCGTCGGGGGTCAGCCGCGCGGGCTCCGCGGGCAGTCCGAGGCCGTCCGGACCGGGGCCGTCGAGGTTGTCGAGTCCGCCGGCGTCGAGGCCGTCGTCGTCGAACCCGTCCGCCGCCCCGGAGAGAGCACCGTGAAGCGTCGGGTCCGTTTCCCGTCGGGTGTCGTCCCGACCGGTGTCGCGAGGGCCGGCCTCCATCGCCACGCGCCCTCCCACTCGGACTCGGTACGCCGCCGTTCACCGCCGGTGAGGCACCGGCGGAAGTTTGATGATGGCACGCCGTCAGGCCCCGAACGGGCGCCCGGGGCGTCCCGATGCCATCACGTGATCAGGCTGTGACCGCTCGTTCGACCAACGACTGCGCGAGTCCGGCGAGTTCCCCCCGGTCATCGGCGGCCCCGCTGAGCCAGTGCACCCTCGGGTCGCGGCGGAACCACGAGTCCTGCCTGCGGGCGAACCGCTTGGTGGCGCGCACCGTCTCGGCGCGGGCCTCCTCCATCGTGCACTCCCCGGCGAGTGCGGTCAGCACCTGCTGGTAGCCGAGGGCCCTGGAGGCGGTGACTCCGTCGCGCAGTCCCGCGGCCTCCAGCTCGCGGACCTCCTCCACCAGCCCGGCCTCCCACATCCGGTCCACGCGCAGCGCGATCCGTTCGTCGAGCTCGGGCCGGGCCACGTCCACGCCGATCTGGACCGTGTCGTAGACGGACTCGTGGCCGGGGAGGTTGGCGGTGAACGGCCGGCCGGTGATCTCGATGACCTCCAGCGCGCGCACGATGCGGCGGCCGTTGCTGGGCAGGATCGCCTGCGCGGCGGCCGGGTCGGCGGCGGCGAGCCGGGCGTGCAGGGCGCCGGGGCCGCGCAGGGTGGCCTCGGCCTCCAGCCGGGCCCGGACCTCGGGGTCGGTCCCGGGGAAGTCCATCGCGTCGAGCGCGCCGCGCACGTACAGGCCGGACCCGCCGACGAGGACCGGCGTACGGCCCTGGGCGAGCAGCGCGTCGATCTCGGCGCGGGCCAGGCGCTGGTACTCGGCGACGCTCGCGGTCTCGGTGACGTCCCAGATGTCGAGGAGGCGGTGCGGGACCCCGCCGCGCTCCGCCGTCGTCAGTTTGGCGGTGCCGATGTCCATCCCCCGATACAGCTGCATCGAGTCGGCGTTGACGACCTCGCCGTCGAAATGGCGGGCCAGGGCTACGCCCAGATCGGACTTTCCGGCCGCGGTGGGTCCGACGACGGCGATGACCCGCGGGGCGGGGGCTGCTTTCCTCACCGCCCCAGTCTCGCAGCCCTCCGTCAAGACACCGCCATGTACCCGATCGAGCTACGTGACGGGCGCGGATCGGGGTCGTTGCCTTGGCGGGGTTCCGGCCCGGCGCGCGCCTGTCGTACGCCCGGCTCCGGACCGGCGCGGGCCGGTCCGTACATGGTCCGTACACGGGTCCGTCCACGGCGGAACTTCACTCACACGAGTAACGTTATAGGAGTAGACATGGGCATTTTGGACCGGCTTCTCGGCCGCAAGAGCCAGACCACGACCGAAGAGGTCGCCGGCGCGGATCTGACGGCGGAGTCCGTGACGGCCGACGAGGCCGGGACCGGGCCGGCTGTGGCCGAGGAGAGCGCGGCGGAAGCCGTCGAGATCCCGAAGCAGCAGTCGGCGGAGGTCGCCGCGGACAGCGAGGCCGGCGAGGGCGCCCGTACGTAGTTATCCCGCCAATGGAAGGTGACCCATGGGCCTGCTGGACAATCTGAAGGCCAAGCTCGCGCCCGCCAAGGACAAGGTCGGCGACCTCGCGCAGCAGCACGAGGGCAAGATCGCCCAGAATCTGGACAAGGTGGCCAAGGCCGTCGACTCCAAGACCAAGGGCAAGTACAGCGGTCAGATCTCTAGCGGTGCGGACAAGGCGAAGGACGCCCTGGGCAAGATCGCGCACAAGGACACTCCCGGCGGGCCGACGCCGCCGGCGGCTTCCTGACGCGGTTACGGGAGGGGCGCGGCACCACCGAGCGTGGTGCCGCGCCCCTCTGCCGTGCGCCTCTGCCGGGCGGCCTCTGCCGTGGGCCTCTTCCGTGCGCCTCTGCCGGGCTACGACCAGGCGGCGACGAAGTATCCGACCCCGTACGGCGCGTCCTCGTACAGCAGCCGCGCTTCGAGGCCCGCGCCCTCGGCGGCGCCCGCGAGCACCTGCCAGGGGGCCCGTCCCGCCGCCTGGAGTTCGCGGGCGAGCCCCGCGTCGAGGGCGGCCAGCGCGGCCGTGTCGGCGGCGCCCAGCGCGCGGGCGGCCTCGGCGTCGAAGGCGTCCGCGCGGTCGTCGAGGTAGCCGGGGGCCTTGAGGGACCGGCAGGCGCTGCCGTCACCCATCACGAGCAGTGCGACCCGGGCGTCGCGCCGGGCGAGCTCCCGGCCGGCTTCCAGGCAGCGGGCGGTGTCCAGGGCCTCGGCGACCCCGAGCCCCTCCAGGGGCGCCGCACCCCAGCCGGCCCGGCCCAGCAGCCAGGCTCCGACGGCGAGCGGGGCGGGCAGCAGGCGCGGCCCCTCCTCGCCCTCGCCCAGCCGTACCTCGGTGGCGGCTCCGAAGCCGCGGAAGGTGCCGCGGGCGCCCTGGGGGTAGGAACCCCCGTGCTCCTCGTCGCAGGCTCCGACGACCACGAGCAGATCGGGCCGGGAGGCGGCGAGCACGGACAGCGCGTCGGAGCACGCGGTACGGGCGTCACCGAGTTCGGCGGCGGCTCCCGCGGCGATCTCGGGCACGAGCATCGGCGGGGCGGGGCAGACGGCAGCGGCTACGAGCATGATCTGCAGCGTAGCCGCACCCGGCCGGGACGCGCGTGGCTCTCCGGCGAAGCCGGATCCGCGAATCCGGGGCCGCGCCGCGGACCTCGCTCGCCGGGGCCCCGTACCCCGCCCGTCAGGAGGACGCGGGAACCGCGCAGCCCGAGGCGGCCACCGGCAGCGGGGCCGGGACGCCCAGGGTGGGGATCCCCAGCAGGACGCCCTTCGGCTGCGCCGGAGCCGCGTTGCGCTTCTCCCAGGCGTCGCCCGCACGCGTACGGCGTACCGACTGCGTCGGGCCCTCCGCCAGCAGGTGGTGCGGGGCCGCGTAGGTGATCTCCACGGTCACCACGTCGCCCGGGCGGACCTCCTGGAGCGGCTTCGTGAAGTGCACGAGGCGGTTGTCGGGGGCGCGCCCGGACAGCCGGTGCGTGGCGCCGTCCTTGCGGCCCTCGCCCTCGGCGACCATGACCTCCAGCGTGCGGCCGACCTGCTTCTTGTTCTCGTCCCAGGAGATCTCCTCCTGGAGGCCGACCAGGCGCATGTACCGCTCCTGCACGACCTCCTTGGGGATCTGCCCGTCCATGTCGGCGGCGGGGGTCCCGGGGCGCTTGGAGTACTGGAAGGTGAACGCGTTCGCGAAGCGGGCCTCGCGCACCGCGTGCATCGTCTGCTGGAAGTCCTCCTCCGTCTCACCGGGGAAGCCCACGATGATGTCGGTGGAGATCGCCGCGTGCGGGATGGCGGCGCGGACCTTCTCGATGATGCCGAGGAAGCGCTCCTGGCGGTACGAGCGGCGCATCGCCTTGAGGATCGTGTCCGATCCGGACTGCATCGGCATGTGCAGCTGCGGCATGACGTTCGGGGTCTCGGCCATCGCCGCGATCACGTCGTCGGTGAAGTCGCGCGGGTGCGGGGAGGTGAAGCGGACCCGCTCCAGGCCCTCGATGGCGCCGCAGGCCCGCAGCAGCTTGGAGAAGGCCTCGCGGTCGCCCAGGTCGGAGCCGTAGGCGTTCACGTTCTGGCCGAGCAGGGTGATCTCCGAGACGCCCTCGGCGACCAGCGCCTCGACCTCGGCGAGGATGTCGCCGGGACGGCGGTCCTCCTCCTTGCCGCGCAGCGCCGGGACGATGCAGAAGGTGCAGGTGTTGTTGCAGCCGACGGAAATCGACACCCACGCCGCGTACGCGGACTCGCGCCGGGTCGGCAGCGTGGAGGGGAACGCCTCCAGCGACTCGGCGATCTCGATCTGCGCCTCCTCCTGGATGCGCGCGCGCTCCAGCAGGACGGGCAGCTTGCCGATGTTGTGGGTGCCGAAGACCACGTCGACCCAGGGGGCGCGGTCCACGATGGTGTCGCGGTCCTTCTGCGCGAGGCAGCCGCCGACGGCGATCTGCATGCCGGGGCGCTTGGTCTTCATGGGGGCGAGGCGTCCGAGGTTGCCGTAGAGCTTGTTGTCGGCGTTCTCGCGGACGGCGCACGTGTTGAACACGACGACGTCGGCGTCGCCGTCGGACCCCTCGGGGGCGCGGACGTACCCGGCGTCCTCGAGCAGGCCGGACAGCCGCTCGGAGTCGTGCACATTCATCTGACAGCCGTACGTCCGGACCTCGTACGTTTTCACAACAGTCGCCTCGCCCTCGGTGCTCACCCAGCAAGGGTAAGGGTCGGGTCGGGCACCCGGGGCCCGACGGTGGGCGCGGGGCGGCCGGACGGGCCGGGCGGGCCGTGACAGGAGGGCGGGTCGGTGGCAGGATCGCGGCCATGCCTCTCGTACCGCCCCGGATCAGCAGGCGCCGTGCCCTGCGGGCCCTGGTGGCCGTACTGGCCGTCCTGTGCGCGCTCGTCTGGTGGCTGAGGCCCTTCGGGGAGCCCGAGCTGAAGGGGGACCTCACCTTCAGCACCGGCGTCCAGACCGGTGTCTACCACCTCTACGGCCAGCTGCTGGAGCAGTCGCTCGCCGAGAACATGCCCGGCGTGAACGTCCGGCTGCAGACCAGCGAGGGCTCGCAGCAGAACCTGCAGCGGGTGGCCGCCGGCGAGGCGGACTTCACAGTCGCCACGGCGGACGCGGTGTTCAAGTACCAGCTCGACCGGAAGCCCGGCGCGGACCGGCTGCGCGGCTGCGTACGGCTCTACGACGACTACGTACAGCTCGTGGTGCCCGCCGGTTCCCCGGTCCAGTCGGCCCGGGACCTGCGCGGCAAACGGGTCGCGGTCGGCCAGGACGGCTCGGGCGTGCGGCTGATCTCGGAGCGGCTGCTCACGGCGGCGAGGCTGGACCCGGCCCGCGACATCACCCCGGTGTCGATCGGCATCGACACCATGCCGGCGGAGCTGGAGGCGGGCCGGATCGACGCCTTCTTCTGGTCGGGCGGGCTGCCGACCAACGCCGTGCGCGGGCTGTCGGAGCGGTTCGAGATCCGGCTCGTGCAGCTCGGCGATCTGGTGGAGGCGCTGCAGGAGAGCGGCAGCCCGGCCCGCTACTACCGGGCGGCGGTGATGCCCCAGGACGCCTACGCGCGGGCCCGCAACACCTCGGCGGTGTCCACCGTGGCGGTGCCGAACCTGCTGGTGACCCGGGAGGACACGGGCGCCGAGCTGACGGAGCAGTTCACCCGCACCGTGATCCTCAGCCGGGACACGATCGGGCACGAGGTGCACGCGGCGCAGCTGGTGGACCTGCGGACGGCGATCTACACCGATCCGCTGAAACTGCACGAGGGCGCGGCCCGGTACTACCGCTCCGTCAAGCCGTAGGCCGCTGTGGCGGGCCCTGTCACGGGCCCTGTCACGGGCCGCGGCGCGGGCCCCGGCGCGGTCTCCGCCGGAGCCGTGCTCAGGACGGCAGCAGCATCATCGCCGCCGCGGCCGCGCCGATCAGGCCCGCGTGGGTGCCCAGCGTCGCCGGGACGACCTGGAGGTCCTTGACGAAGGACAGGGTCGCGTACGAGGCGAGGTGCGCGCGGATCGGCCCGAAGAGGGTGTCCCCGGCGGCGGCGACGCCCCCTCCGACGACGGCGATGTCGGTCTCGACGAGGCTGGCGGTGGCGGCGATGGCCGCGGCCAGCGCCCGGCCGGCCCGGTCGAAGGCAGCCAGCGCGACCGGGTCGCCCGCGGCCGCGGCCGCGGCGGCTCCGGCGGCCGTGGCGTCCCCGGCCGGGGTCCAGCCCTGGGCCAGGGCCCAGCGTGCGATGGCGGTGCCGGAGGCGAGGGACTCCACGCAGCCCCGGCCGCCGCAGGCGCACGGCTCCCCCTCGAAGGCGACGCTGATGTGGCCGATGTGGCCCGCGTTCCCGGTGGGTCCGGGGTGGAGCCGGTTGTTCAGGACCAGTCCGCCGCCGACGCCGGTGGACACCACCATGCACAGCGCGTTGGCGTGCCCCCGGGCGGCGCCCAGCCAGTGTTCGGCGGCGGTCATCGCCACCCCGTCGCCGGCCAGCAGCGTCGGGATCCGCCCCCCGTGCGAGGCGAGCTCCGCCTCCACCCGGGCCTGGACGGGGTAGCCCCGCCAGGCGCCGATGTTGACCGGGCTCACCGTGCCGCGCGCGGTGTCCACCGGGCCCGCGCTGCCGATGCCGCAGCGCACCGCCGAGGGCCACAGCGGGGACTTCGCGAGCTCGGCGACGACCTCGGCGACGGCGGCGAAGACGGTGTCGCCGTCCGCCGCGCCGGGGGTCGGGCGCCGGGTGGTGGCCGTCATCGTGCCGTCGCCGTCCACCAGCGCGCCGGCGATCTTCGTACCGCCGATGTCGATCGCGACCGTCAGGCCGGATTCGGCCCCCGCGCCGGCCCGGGGGCCGGGAAACGCGGAGGTGGGTGCGGGCGTGGGGGCGGGAGTGATCACGGTGACGCTCCAGAAAGGGTCTCGGAATTCAGTATGCGGCCGGTGGCGGAGCCGTACTCTCACGGGGCTCGAGCCGGGGCCGCTCGCTCTCCCTGGATCTCGGCGGGCTGCCGGCGAGGACGGCGAGGAGCTCCTCGGCGGCGATCCGACCGAAGGCCCCCGTATCGCGGACGAGCGCGGTGAGCCGCGGGCGGGTGACCCGGCAGAGCGCGGAGTCGTCCCAGGCCACGAGGGAGAGCCGGTCCGGCACGGGGATGCCCAGTTCGGCGGCGACGGCGGCGCCCGCCACCGCCATCACGTCGTTGTCGTAGACGATCGCGGTCGGCGGCCGGGGCCCGGCGAGGATCCGCCGGGTGGCCGCCGCGCCCTCGGCGTCGGAGTAGTCGGTGGGGACCGAGCGCACGTCGCCCGGGCCGAGCCCGAGCCGGTCCGCCTCGGCGCGCAGCGAGCGGATCCGGCGCTCGGTGTGGGCGAGCCCGGGCAGTCCGGCCACGTGCGCGATCCGGCGGTGGCCGAGCCCGCACAGGTGGTCGAGGACCTGGGCCATGGCGCCGGCGTCGTCCGCCCGGACCGCGGACAGCGTGGAGGGCGGATCGGTCTCCCCCACGGTGACGGCGGGCAGGGCCAGCTGCTGGAGGAGGGCCGGGCGCGGGTCGTCGGTCCTCGGGTCCACGACGATGACCCCGTCGACGCGCCGCTCGGCCCACCAGCGGCGGTAGACGGCGCATTCGGCCTCGATGTCCGGGGCGACCTGGAAGAGCAGGGCGATCCGGCCGGCGGCCAGCACCTCCTGGATGCCGGAGACCAGCTGGAGGAAGAAGGACTCGACGCCGAGGGTGTGCGCCGGCCGGGCGAGGACCAGCCCGACGGCGCCGGACCGTTCGCCGGAGAGGGCGCGGGCCGCACTGTTGGGCTGCCAGCCGAGCTCTTCGGCGACCTTGCGGACACGGGCGCGGGTGCCCTCGGAGACTCCCGGCCGGTCGTTGAGCGCGAAGGAGACCGCGCTCTCCGACACCCCCGCCTGGCGGGCGATGTCCTTGATGGTGGGTCTGCGGGCCATGGCCTGTCTCATCCCTCGCTGACGTGGACGGCAATGGCCGGACCGTACGCGATCCCGTCCCGGCGGTGACACCAATTCCACGGTCCATTTCCGCGGACTTCCTTGTGCGACAACACCGTTCGACGACAACAAAACCAGAGCTAAACCGCATTAGTGCACGTAGCTTCAGACGGCTGAAACCCTTCTGTCAACAGGACTGAAGCGCTTAAGCAGCGGTGCGGCGGACCTGTTGACTTATCCCGGCTCGGGACGGCAGGTTATGGGGCGTCCGGCGAATTCCCCCTGAACTCCAGGACCCTTCATGCACGGATGGGGGGGAGAGAAGGGTGTGGATAAGAGACGGCCTGCTGAGGCAGTGCCTTGCCGAACCGGTCGGCCGGCAATGACTACGAGCGCATCCTCTTGACCCTGCGCCTGGCCCTTGCCTCACACGTGGGTCGCCCGCTGCCCGCCTTCGACATCGCCCTGCGGCGCTACTGGGACCACCAGCACCCGAACGAGAGCCTGGAGGAGTACCTGAACCGTGGCGGGCTGGCCGACCGGTTCGGCAAGGCACTGCCTCAGCAGGTGCAGTCCGTCCTCGCGGACGTCGCCCAGGCCCTGCTGCTGCCCGGCACCGTCGGCACCGCGGTCGGCGCCCTCACCGGCGCCCTGACCACCGCACTGCGCGAGCGCAGGCAGACCGTGCGGGCGCTGGCCGCGTGCGACCGGCTGGCCGACCTCCTGGACGCCGAGCCCGACACCAACAGCCTCTCCTACTACCCGCACCTGTTGGCCTTCGAGCTCGACCGGCTCCCCGCCGCCCAGGCCGTCGTGCCGGTGGTCATGCTGGACACGTTCGAGGACACGGGCACCCGCACCCACCGCGACCTCGAACGCCTGGTCCAGCGCCTGGTGTGGCTGATGCCGAACGCCCTGTTCATCGTCACCGGCCGCGGCCGCCTGCAGTGGGGAGACACCGGCCTGGAGGGCCAGCTCGACTACACCGGCCCCGTCGCATGGCCGGGCCTGGCGGGGCAGGCGGTCCCCGGCCCGCGCTCCGCCGGTACCCCGGCAGGGTCGGGACGGCAGGTCCTCATCGGTGACTTCGCCCCGGAGGACTGCACCGACTACCTCGCCCGCCGCCTGACCTTCGAGGGCCGGCCCCTGATCTCCGCCGAGCTCCGCGAGGCCATCGCCCAGCAGTCCCACGGGCTGCCCCTCTACCTCGACCTCGCCGCCCACCGGTTCCTGGAACTGCACCGCACCGGGCGGACCCCCTCCGCCGGCGACTTCGGGACCGACTTTCCAGCGCTGGTCACCCGTACCCTCGCCGATCTGACCCCAGACGAGCGCCACGTACTGCGCGCCGTCTCGCTGCTGGACGCCTTCGACCTGCCACTGGCCACCGCAGCCGCGGGTCTGCCGCACCTGTCGGCAGCCGCACGGATGGTGGAGCGGCCCTTCGTCCGCCAGGATGCCTTCGCGCTGTGGCCGTACCACCTGCACGCGCTGATCCGCTCGACGCTGCGTACGGCCGACGACGCCACGGACGACCGCTGGACCGACACCGACTGGCAGCAGGCCGCATCCCGCGCCCTGGCCGCGCTCGGCGCACAGTGGCAGGCGGCCCCGGGCCTCGACCGGCGCCTGCTGGTCGGCTGCCTGCGCCAGGGACTGGCCCTGGCCCGTGACCACCGCCTCGACCTCGACTGGCTCACCCCGGCGGCCTGGGCCTACGTGGACGACTACGTGTGGGAGCCGGTGACCCTCCCGGCCAGGGACGGAGGCGAGGAGGGGATCGCCACCGCCGCCGACGCGCTGGCGGAGCTCCTGTCCGCGCTCGCCCGACGCCAGCACGAACACCGCTCCACCACCGTCTCCCGGCTCACCGAAGTCCTCGACAGCGACCTGCTGCCCGCCGAGCTCGCCGACCTGGCCCTGTACTACCGCTCCAAGGCGTACCGCGACCTCGGCCAGGCCGAAGAGTCCCGTGACGGAATGCGCCGCGTCGCCGACGGCGGAGGCCGCCTCGCTCCCGACGCCGCCCGCGGCCTGGCCCACCTCTCCCGCGTGGCCGGCGACTTCCCCGCCGCGCTCGCCACCGCCCGCACCCTCGGCTGGGACGGCCGGGGCAACCGCGTCCTCGGAGACATCCACTTCGCTCACGGCGACATGGCCCAGGCCACCGCAGCCTTCACCACCGCCCGCACCGACGCCGAGCGGCACAGCAACCGAGGCGAGCAGGCCATCGCCCAGGCCAACCTCGCCCTCACCTACTCCTTCACCGACCCCAGCCGGGCCGACGACGAGATCTCCCTCGCCGAACACCTCCTGGCCGGCCTCGACCAGCGCGCCACCGCCCTCACCGTCCAGGTCGCCGCCCTCGCCCGCCAGGCCGGAACCCTCACCACCCTCGACGGGGCCCGCGCCCTGCGCACCGAGATCCACGCCGCCGGCATCACCGCCGCCCAGGCCACCCTCGAACTCGCGCTCGTCTTCCACCACGCCGTCACCGGCGAACAGGACAAGGCCCAGGCCGCCATCGCCCGCCTCACCGAACTCACCCGGACCGGCGACTACAAGTACTGCGTCGACGTCGCCCGCCACATGGCCGACCTGCGGATGTCCGAACCCTCGACCGTGTCCTGGCTCGACGGGTCCGACGCTGTTCGCGCCCGCTGGCGGAACCTGGTCCAAGCCCGCCGCGACCAGCTCATCGCACAGGCGTAGGGGCACTGGAGCTGTCCTCCCCCCCTACTCAGAGGCGAGCAGGTCCGGCACCATCAGACCTGTTGGGGCTAACAGGTCTGACGGATATGACGAAGGGCCGGACCACGAGTTGGTCCGGCCCTTCGTCGTCTGCTCTGGGGTGTCAGCCGACGCGGCCGACGTGGATGACCACGATGGTGATGGTGGCCTCGGTGATCTCGTACATGACCCGGTAGCGCCCGATGTGGATCCGGCGCAGGTCTGGGGATCCGTAGGGGGTACTGCCCTCGGGGCGGGGCTGGTCGGCGAGCAGGTCGACAGCGTCCATCAGCTGCCGCAGCCCGTCCGGGTCGTCCTTCAGGAACCGGGCGGCCGCGTCGATCGCGGCTTCGTCCCAGGTGATCGCGTACGTCAAGCCGGCTTCACCAGCCCGAGCCGCGCACGGACCTCGTCATGCGGGACAGGCGCGGTGGCCGTGCCGGAGCTCTGGCGCACGCGGTACAGGGCCAGAGCCAGGGAGTCCTCCAGGTCGGCGAGCTCCTGGGCGTTGATGATCACGGCGGCTGGGTGGCCGTGATCCGTGATGGTGATACGTTCCCGGGCGCTGCTCGCGCGGCGGACCAGCGACCCGAACTTCGATCGCGCTTCGGTGATCGGCAGAGTGTCACTCATGTGCACAACTGTACACTTCACGCCGGTCGTGGCTAGTGGCCCCCGGCGGTGCCGTACCGGGAGGCCCTGCCCACCGTGGTTGGTCCCGTTAGGTCTAACAGGACCAAGCACGGCGGCGACCCGAGACGAGAAGACCCCCGTCCGCGAATCGCGGACGGGGGTCCTCTCGAGGCCCGTGGTGACGATGGGCCCCCTCACGTTCTCCCAAAGGATCACGGGCTCCAGCGGGGAGCCGTCGAGGGCGGACTCGGCTCCGGCCGGCAGGGAGCGGCTCCACATGTTCCTTCAGGGAACACGCCCGGTGTTCCTCCAGGGAACAGGCGCGGTGTTCCCTTAGGGAACGAGGTACGACGGCGGACTGGCTGTCGTACGAGGGTGGCCGTACCGTCCGGTTATGGACGACAGCCGCCCGGAGCCCGGCCCGAGGTGTCTGTGGTGCGGTCGACCATTCGACGAGGGCCCTGCCCTTCGACGGTACTGCGCGCGGCCGCGGCTGTGCCGCGACCAGGCATATCGCGAGCGGCGACGCGCGAAGCAGGCCCAGCCTGCCCGCAGCGCCCTCGCCCGCGCAGGGCACAGCCTCGACGTCCACCTGCAGAACGTCCGCGAGGTCCTGCTCCAGGCCGTGCTGCAGGAGGACGCGTGGCCCGGGGTGTTCGCCCTCGCGGCCGCGGGCGTCGAATCCCGCGCGGCGACCCTGGTGCGCGTGTGCGTTCTGGAGGAGCGTGCCGCCGGAACCTCGTGGGAGAAGATCGGCGAGCCGTTCGGCATCAGCGCGGACGCCGCGCGTAAACGCTGGGGCCGCTGGGAGCTCGTGTGCCACCCAGAGGACAACGAGCTCAACAGTGGGTAGACCCGTTGGGGTCAATGGGTCCATTCCTTGCCCGTTTCGATGCCGTGGCGGGCGGCGATCAGTTCCTCCATGAGCCCCAGGACCTCGTCGCGGGCTTCGGCGGCCTTGGTGCCGACGGGCAGTTCGTCGCCGTGGGCCCTGACCAGTGGCCGCAGCTTCCTCAGCCGGGCACCCAGGGCGGGCCCGTCGAGCTCGCGGTGCCAGGAGTCGAGCTCCTTGGCAGAGGCGCGCCGGGCCAGCTGCGGCCATCCGTCGTTGAGGCAGGCCAGCGACCACACCGCGGCGCGCAGCCGGGGCGCATTGGTTTGGCACCAGGTGTCACCGGCCCGGTCACGGGCCCGCTCGGCACGCTGCCGCTCGGGGTAGCGGTCGCCGCGGAAGGACGCTGCATCGCGCTCCAGGCGTACGGACCGGCTCTCCGCGCTCGTACGGGAAGCCAGGCCGAGGGAGTCGGCCACCTGCTGCCAGGAGGCCCCGCGCTCTCGGGCGGCCCGCGTGAGGTCACGCTCCAGGGTGTCCAGCGCCGCCCGGGCCTCGTCGAGCTGGGTGAGCGCGGCCAGGACGTCGTCGGCCGGCACCTCCGGCTGCTCCTGGCCGTCGGGGCCGTGCCGGTCGGTGGCCGCGCGCACCGCGTGCATCGTGCGGACGGGGTCGAGCCAGGTCTGGCCGCCGCTGTACTTCGCCAGCAGCAGGGCCTTGGCGTCCTGCAGCAGCTGCTCCCGGGCCTCGGGATCGATCGTCTTCGCCATGGCTGGGAGCCTGCCACTATTCCGGCGGTGTCCGCGAGTCGCGGACGGGCGCGGCGGGCCGTGTTCCTTCAGGGAACATCACATATCAGGATGATCTACCCCATGGAGTCTCTGACCTGGGCAGATGCCTGCTTTCAGCGAGCCGGTGGATCACCCGAAGCAGGCCCGAGACGGCCCGCAGAGGGGGTCAGGAGCGCCGATCTCCAACGGCACACCCGGGAGTGCCGATTACCACCGGAGAGCCGCACAGGCCCACTCAGAGACGCGCCGCCCTGCTCTTCCAGGTCGCCGCGCGAAGCGCGTCTGTCTTCATCGGCGAAGCCGATGGGTCTTGTAGGTCGTGCCCGTAGGGCTCCTTTCTATGTTCTGACCTGCACGGACTTCCCCAGGGGCGCCCCACGCGCGGCCCGCGTCACCCGAATGGGTGACGCGGGCCGCGCCCCCTCCTCTGACTATTAACAGGCCCTTGCGCCCTCAGATCGCCGGTTCCATCGGGTACATGACCGGCAGGTTCTCCGGCCGTCGGCAGTCCTCAGCTCGGGTCAAGACCTTGCCAGCAGCACGAGGGGGTCAAGATCGTTTCTGCCCGGATGGCGGGCTGAGGTCTCCGGAGCGGGGGTGGTGGGTACGGCGCGGGCCGTACCCACCACCCCGGAGCGTGGAGGAGCAACGGCCTGTTAATAGGAGTGCCTGTTCCGCTTCGGAACAAGGCCGGCCGTCGGCAGCTTCCTGGCAGGTTCACGGCTAGGGCCAAGACGGCTGGCAGCAGGGGCGGGGTTGCTGTTGGAGGCGAAGCCGAGCTCTCTCTCGCTTTGCGGTGCCTGACCCGGTCGAGGCCGCGCTGCCGCTGCGGCCTGCGGTGCAGGAGAGAGAAGAGCTTCTTGGGGGGGCTTATTAGGGGGGAGCGTTTCCCCAGGTCAGCGAGGTGCTGCCGATTTTTTTCCGACCAGGCTGGTCGGAAATCCGTCGGGTCTGGTCGGATTTCCGACCAGCACAGTTGGGGAGCTGCCCGGCCGGGGCCCGCGAACGACGACGCCCCCGGCGCAGGAGCGCGCCGGGGGCGGGGCCGGTGTGTGACTACGGAACGCACCCTCGCAGACAGAGCGGACACCGTCGCGGGCTCACGACGGTACGAAGTCCGTGAAGCGCGCGTAGTGGGACTGGAAGGCGATGTTGGCGGCAATGCCGGGGCGCGCGCTCCGTGCCTTCGCGACGACGAGGTCGGCCTCCCACGGGCGGGACGTCGGGTCGTACGCGTCCTCGCGGTGGACCAGGACCACCGTGTCCGCGGCGAAGACAATCTCGTCCTGCAGGTCCTCCAGGGCCGGCATCCTGTGGGGCCGCCTCGACGCGGCCCACAACGGGGCGGTGGCAACGATGGGAACGGCCAGCTCGCGCGCGAGGGCCTTCAACGCCCGTGCCGCCTGGCCGAGGGAGAGACCGGGGCCCATCGCCTCCAGGCCGTCGACCCCGACGAGCTGGACCTGGTGCTCGTGCACCAGGCGCCGGGCGTGCTCCGTCAGCTGGCCGTCCGTGAACGAGGCCGACGCCATCACGAACAGCGGGGCGACCTCCAGGACCGACTGCGCACGCTCCAGCCGGCGGAGGTCCTCGTCGGTGAGCTCGCCCGTCCGGATGTGGTCACGCTCCACCCGAGCAGCCGCGGACAGCAGGCGGACCATGATCTGCTCCGTGCTCTGCTCCGTGGAGGCGAACAGGGCGGAGACCGCCTCCCGCTCCTGCGCCTGTGGGAGCCCGCCCAGGAACCTGCCGCCGACGTTCCACTGGCAGATGTTCTGCAGGAGGGTGCTCCTGCCCAGGCCAGGCCGAGACGCAAGGACCGTCAGTGTGCCCGGCTCCAACCCGCCCATCGCGGTATCCAGCCCCTCGAGTCCGGTGCGCAGCCCCGGCCGATGTCCGAGGCTGTGCGCCGGCGCCTCCTCGCTTCTCGCGAGGAGCTCCGCCAGCGTGAGCACGGGCGACTGCTCGGTCGACTCCATCGGAGGACGTCCTTTCAACGAAGGGGTGGCCGCACCGATGCGGCCACCCCAAGGTGGGAAAACAGGCAGGTCACAGGCCGATCAGGTGCTCGCCATGTCGACGAACCGGCTGTAGTGGCCCTGGAAGGCCACGCTGATCGTCGCCGTCGGCCCGTTGCGGTGCTTGGCCACGATCAGGTCTGCCTCACCCGCGCGGGGCGACTCCTTCTCGTACGCGTCCTCACGGTGCAGCAGGATCACCATGTCCGCGTCCTGCTCGATGGAGCCGGACTCGCGGAGCTCGCCGATCTGCGGCCTCTTGTCGGTGCGCTGCTCGGGCCCGCGGTTGAGCTGGGACAGCGCGATGACCGGGATCTCCAGCTCCTTGGCCAGCAGCTTGAGGTTGCGGGAGATGTCGGAGACCTCCTGCTGGCGGTTCTCCGGGCGCCCCATGCCGCCGGACTTCATCAGCTGCAGGTAGTCCACGATCAGAAGGTCCAGGCCGCCCTTGCTCTGCTTCATCCGCCGGGCCCGCGAGCGGATCTCGGTCATCGACAGGTTCGGGGAGTCGTCCACGATCAGCGGGGCCGCGTCAATGTCGGGCGTACGGCGGACCAGCCGGGTCAGGTCGTCCTCGGTGGTGGTGCCGGCGCGGATGTGGTGCAGGGCGACGCGGGCCTCGGCGCTGTAGAGCCGCTGCAGGATCTCGGCGCGGCCCATCTCCAGGGAGAAGAACGCGACGGTGTGGCCGTAGCGAACCGCTGCGGAGCGGGCGATGTCCAGGGCGAGGGTGGACTTGCCGATCGCCGGGCGGGCGCCGATGACGATGAACTGGCCGGGCTGGAAGCCGTTGGTGAGGCTGTCGAGGTCGGTGAGGCCGGTGGGGATCCCGCTGATCTCGGCGGTTCCCTTCATCCGGGCGTCGAGGTCGTCCCAGAAACCGGCCACGTCCTCGCGGACGTAGGCGTAGCCGGCAGTCTGCTCCCGGGTTGCCAGGGCGTCGAGGATCTCGGCCTCGACGGAGCTGCGCACCTCGTCGAGCTCGCCGACCTTGGAGTAGCCGAGCTGCGTGATCTTCGTTCCGGCCTGGACCAGCCGGCGCAGGACGGCGTGCTCGTGGACGATCTCCGCGTAGTAGGCGGCGTTCGCGGCGGTGGGCACGGCCTGGACGAGGGTGTGCAGGTAGGAGACGCCGCCGACCTTGGCGATGTCACCGCGCCGCGTGAGCTCGGCGCCGACCGTGATCGGGTCGACCGGCTCGCCCTTGCCGTACAGGTACAGGATCGCGGCCTGGATGGTCTCGTGGGCCGGGCGGTAGTAGTCCCGCTGCTGCATCGGGGTGTCGAGGACCTCGCCGATCGCGTCCTTGCTCAGCATCTGGCCGCCGAGGGTGGCCGTCTCGGCTTCGAGGTTGTGCGGCGGAACGAGTTCGAAGCCGTTCCGGCCGGAACGCTGCTGCTCGTCGTCACGAGCGGCGTTGGGTGCGACGATGGTCATACGGATCTCCTTGGCGAGGTCTTCTGTGGCGGCCGGTTCTTCGCGGGAGCGGCCGCCACAGGCATGTGCGGAAGTGCGGGTGCGGGTCACGCGGGCTGACCGGCGCGGAGCCGGGCCAGCAGGTCGGCACCGTTGACGGACTCGGGTCCGGACGCCTGGCGTTGCCGACGCTCACGCTCGGCCAAGCGGCAGGGCGAGCAGTCGCCCTCCTCGAACGCGGGGTGCCGCTCGCACATCGGCGGTCCGGAGCGCTGCTTCGGCAGCGAAGCCTGTGGGGCCTCGGGCCAGGTCATCGCGTCCTCGATGCTCTTCCAGCTCGGCTTCACCCGGCCCATCCACTCGGCCAGACGGCACAGGTGGTCCAGGTTTGCGCCGGCGGCCAGGAGCTCAGTGGCCTCGGCGCCGATGGTGGCCGCGCGCTTGGGCAGGTACGGGTGACCGCTGGCCGCCATGCCACTGGCCCAGGCCTCCACCACGGGGGCAGCGGCCGAGACGTCACCCGCGGGGTCGGCACCGGCGCCGGGGGCGACGGCCTTCTTCACCGGCTTCTTCGGCGTGGCCTTAGCGGCGGGCGCGGACCGACTGTTCTTGGGAGCGGGGGTACCGGACCCGGCCGGGGGCGCGGATTTCCCCGTCCCGGCCGCAGGCGCCGGCGCGGCAGGGGCCTGCGGCCGACTGGAGGTCCGCCGCACCTTGCCGTCATCGGTCCGGGTGTGGACCGGAGGCTGGGCCGGGTTCTCGCGCCAGTCGGTCGTGTAGGCGTCGAGCTTGTCCCACACGTTCCGCCAGCCCGTGTACACGTCCGGCGGCAGGTCGTTGACCTGGTACTTCCGGAAGGAGTTCTGGATGCCGCCCTTACCCGTCGAGGTGATCAGCCGTTCATCGCCGTCGGGGTTCACGACCAGGCCGTGCTCCGCGAGCAGGCGCAGGGCGTCCTTGACCATGGTGGGACTGCACGGCTTGTCGTTGATGCCGGGCAGCAGGTAGCACAGCTGGTCCACCGACATCCGGCGCAGGCCGCCACCGGTCCGCCGGGCCGTCTCGGAGACCATCGCCCGCAGCAGCAGGTACAGGTGGAGGGCGGTCCGGGTGATGCCGGGCACCAGGAGCACCCAGTCACGGACCTGGGTGTAGGACCAGTAGTCGGTGATGTCGCCTTCGAACTCGAGGTTCTCGGCGTTCTCGTCCATGACAGGAGCGTTCATCGGGCCACCGCCCCGGCGGCCGGCGCGGAGGTGAAGGCGTTGCTGTCGAGCAGGTTCGTAGTCACCAGGCCGTTGTATGCGCCAAAGCGGACAGGCCCGCCGGAGCAGGTCAGCGCTCGATTCAGGGTGTATTTCATAGTCACGGCGCCTTCGTACGCGGCCGCGACGGTTAGTGTCGCGGGCTCCGCGGAGGCGGGCCGGAGGGGGCGGTGCATGCGGTGTTCGGCTCCCGTTCGGGGTAGGAGCCGTACGTCGGTGGGGATCACCCGGACAGAGAGGTCACACCAGAGGTGGTGCTGCGCAATCCTGAGATTGCTCGCTATCCTGGTTGGTGGTAGCCGGGTCCCTTGGACTTGGTACCCGGCGTTACCGCCGACGTACGACTCGAGGATCTGTGGCTTGTCTAGGGCCGGGTTGCGAGTCGTTTGTGCATGGAAGGTCGATGGCCGTCACCCTGCTGGACACAGGGCGGCGGTCATCGTCTGTTTTACGGGTCCATCGTCGAGTCCATTCGCCGGTTGGGCTGACCGGGAAGTCCGTGGTAGAAGCAGGTCCGACCGCGATCATGCACCGCCGTCAACCTGTTGTAACTTGCCGAGCCGGGCTTTGGTGCCGCTGTCCCGTCTGCCGGGCGCGAACTTGCCAGGGCATCCCGCAGGGCGGGACCGCGGCGTGTCGCCGGGCCCAATGTGGGCGTGTTCGCGTACGGGTACGCGTAGCCTGCCACCGCAGGCACCTCCGATTCAGGTGCTTGACCGCGCACGTCGGGCTTCCACACACCGGCGTTGCGACCGACAGGCCCCCACGGGGGCCTGTTCGCGTTTTGCGGGCCCATCATCCTCCTCAGCCGACTCGATCGTGGTCAGTGGGCGAACTCTGGGTGTGTCGGGCGTCATCGAACGCGATGAACGCCGCGGTCGCGTCGTCGCTCACCTTGAACCTGGCCCAGCGGGTGCCATCCCTGTCGGAGGCCTCGGCGGATCGGGTCCTGGAGATGAGCGCGGCTGGCCCGGAACCCTCCAGTACGTCGAGCAGCTCCTCCCAGGACAACTGGTGGAAGGTGTCGGCGAGACGGCTGGCGCCGTCCGACAGCAGTGCTGCCCGGCGGACTGCGGTGGCCGGGACGCTACCGGTGATGGCGTGGTCCGCAGCGGCAGGGTCGGTCGAAGCGACCCAGTAGCCGCCGGGGCTGTTCCGCAGGCTGCGCTGTACGGCGACGAGTTCGGATACTCGGGCAGCTCGCTCGGGGGTGCCCGCGGGGCCGGCCAGCGCTGCGGCCATTTCTTGCCCCGCGACGTCCTCAACGCTGGTGTCTGCCACGGCCTGGATGACCCCGTCCGTGTCCAGCACGAGCACGGAGTCGGACAGGACGAGGTAGTCGATGATGTCCTGACGCTGGCGCAGCATGACCACGGTTGCAGCAGGGACTGCCTTCTGGTCGAGCGCGCACGTGTCGGAGTGCATCGAGTTGACGTCCTGGATCGCGGTCCGGAGAACCTCTGCGAGTGGCTGTTCGTCGTCGCCCATCAGAGCGACCAGGCGTGCGCCGAGCTGCCGGACGAGCCACGGTGTGCCATGGCAACAAGCCATCGGCAGGTCCTTCGGTGCGGACAGCCCATCGAGCACCACGACGCCGCTGGGGCCCGTGAAGACGCCGTCCTCGTTCTCGTCCCCCACGCCCTTCGCTGACGCCGTGGTGATCTGCATGTCAGGCCCCTTCTGGGCGGTAGAAGGGCGTGATGCGCTCGCTCTCGAGGATCTCCCCTGTTGTCGGATCGAAGCGGCTGGAGATCAGGGTGGAGAACCGCTTGGCTCGGAGCTCGCTGTGCACGTTGGCCAGCTCCTTGGTCAGCCAGTGGATGACCCCGCCGGAACCGATGGCGTGGATGCCCGCCACGTACAGGAAAGTGCCCTGACCATCGGGGCGCGGCAGCCGGCTGAAGTACGCGACGTCGCGGTTCTCTCCGCTGTCCATCGGCGAGCGGTACGTCTTCCCACTGGTCCTGTCCGTCAGGTGCCAGCCCTCGGAGTCCTTCGCGAACCGCAGATGCGGGTCGCCTTCGAGGATCTGTTCCAGGAGCGGAGACAGCCGGGGGCCGCAGATGACGACGAGATTGTTCCGGTTGAGGCGGACGTTGCCACCTACCGGAATCGGCTCCAGGGTGCAGGCGAGGCCGACTTCTTCGGCCAGCTCGCTCAGCTTCCCGTAGGTCTGGACGTCCGGTGTTGCGATTACCGGGCCCTGGACAGCCTTCTCCTTCCCATCCTCCAGCTTCTCGGCCAACGCCACGATGACCGTGCCGGAGCCGAGGAAGAGGCGTTCAGGAGGAGAGCCCTTGGCCAGCTGGCTTACGCGCGCCTTGCTGATGCCGAGCTCCGTCGCCAACTGAGTGCTGTTCAGGTTGCCCGTACGCAGGGCGGCGTTCATGGCTTCGTTGCGGACGACCTGGAGCTCGTTGCCGTAGTCCTGGACCCGGCCGGTAAGGCTGTGGGCGGACTTGGCCCGCTCAAGAGGGTCGGTCAGTTCCTTGAGCTGGGACAACGCGGCATCGAGAGCCGCATCAAGCTGTTCCTGATCCATTCGTGCCTCCCTTCGTAGGGTCCTGTTTAGCGCACTTAACCGTAACTGTTCAAGGTGCTTGACGCGTCGGCGGGGTCGTCCTATGGTTTCGATGTCGCCAGGTTAAGCGGCCTTAACCGAATCGGTTGAGCGCCCTGTACCTGCACGTCAAAGCACTTCTTGTACTGGCACAGCCGCTCAGAACCACGCGGTTGTGGATGGCACCTCCATGCCGAAAACGGCGACACCGGACCGCCTCGGAGATGTACCGAGCTGGTGTACCGCGAAGAACTCCACAGTGAGACAAGGCGAAGAAACACAAGCTCAGGCCCTATGTCTTCAGTCCGGCACCCGCCCTGACGGGGGTGCCGTGGCCGTGGCCATCAGGCCGCCCGCACGACCCCTTCCCCGCCAACGGGGAGCGGCCCCGTGAATCCCCTGGTGCTCGAACACCTGGGGCGGGGCCGCTGCACGGACAACCCCTCGTACACAGGAGTTGAACCGATGGACAGCATCTCCTACATCCACGCCGCCGAGCAGCAGCCGGCGGACGAGTCCCGCCTCTTCGCGATCGACCGGATCGGGTTGTCGGCGGTCCTCGGCATCGACGTCGACCTGGTCCGCGGCCCCGCTGGCGCCGAGAGCGAGCTCGACGAGTACACCCGCCTCTGCGCCCTGGTCGACATGGCGGACGCCGGGTTCGTCGGCGACGCCGACCTGGACCTGATCGGCGGCCTGATCGACGACATGACCGAGGACGACGACCGCCGCGGCTTCGAGGACGACGAGTACGCGGCCACCGCCGACGACCTCTTCATGACGGGGTGGGCGGCATGATCACCACCACCAAGACCTTGCTCCACACGGCCCGCGACACGGTCCGGGAAGTCACCACCCGCGCGGACCGGCTCCACCCGGTCGCGCTGCTGGCCCTCATCGCCCTGGTCATCGTGCTCGGCTGGGGCGCGGCGACGGTCGTCGGCGCCGCCCTGGTCGCCCTGGTCCACGCGCTCGTCATCCTCGTCCAGGCCGGTGCCGTCGTCGGCGCCGCCGTCCTGGTCCTGCGCCTGGCCTACCGGTCCGCCTCCTCCGGGCGCAGGCCGGTGACCGCACCGTGAGGGCCTGCCGGATCATCCGCGAGCTCGACCCGGAGACCCTCACCCTCCACCGCACCACCCGCGACCAGGCCCACGAACAGGGTGCCTGCGCCCGCCTCCTCGCCGCCCAGACGCTCCGCCGCTCCGCCCGCGCCGCCCTCGACAACCACGCCGATCCCGCCCCGGAGGACCACCGATGACCAGCAGCGCCTGCGCCGAGTTCCGGTCCTCCCACCCGGGCGACCCGGCCGACTGGAACCCCGAGATGTACGAGCTCTACCTCGACGCCACCCTCGCCGACCAGGCCGCCGCCGCGCGGCGCGTCTCCCGCCGCGCGGTGCGGGCCGCCTGGATCACCGCCGAGGTCACCGTCGGCATCTTCGCCCTGGCCGCCAGCTCCGTCGCCGCCGTCCTGATGTGGGCGGACGAGAAGCAGGGCTACCGCGCGCCCCTCAGCTGGATCGCGGACATCGCCGCCGACGTCGCCGACGCGCTGTGCGACGCGACCGACCGCATGAGCAAGCGCCTGTTCCGGCTCGGCCGCCGTCACCCGAACTGGCTGATCGGCATGTTCCAGGAGCCGGAGAACTACATCCCGGTCCCTCCCCCTCCCCCCTCCCGGCCGGCCTTCGCACCGCTCGTGTGCCAGCCCGTCGAGACCTTCCGGTCGACGCCGCGTCCCCTGTACCCCGAACCCGTGGGCGACCTGCGGATCGTGCGGGACGAGCTGGCCGACCTGCGGGCGGCCGCCGCCATGGGCGTCGTGGTCGGGATGCTCCTCGACGCGGTCGTCCGCGCCGCCCCGGCCCCGCAGCCGGTCCCCGAGCCGACCGGCCCGGTCATCAAGGGCGAGCTGATCGGCGAGAAGCGGTCCGGCAAGAACCCCTTCCCCCCGGAGCTCCCGCTCGCCGAGGAGTCCAGCCCGGCGGTCGCCCGCCAGTTCCTGATCGACAACGCCAACCTGATCAGCCCCCTGGTCAGCCCCGAAAACGCGGCCCTCCTCGCCGAGGCCGCCCGCACCAACCGAAGGGAGCTCGGCGCATGACCGCCGTCTCGATGGAGAAGGACCTGCCCGACGAGACCCCGCTCACGCCGCCGGCCCCGGAGAGCGGAACCGACCCCGGCCTGGCCGCCTACGTCACCGCCCAGGCGCAGGCCAAGGCCGCCGAGGTGAAAGCCCTCGGCGAGGCCAAGGCCGCCGAACTCAAGGCGGCCGCCGAAGCCGACGCGATCCGGGTCCAGGCCGAGGCCGACGCGGAGAAGCAGCGCCTGGCCAACGAACGGGCGGCGATGAAGCTCGAAGCCGACCGGGCGGTCCACGCCGAGAAGCTCGCCAAGCTGGAGGCCGCCCGGATCGCCGCCGAGGCCGCCGCCGTCCAGGCGAAGAAGGAAGCGGACGCCACGGCGCAGGCCGACGCCGACCGTGCGGTCGAGGAGCGGCGCAGCGAGTCCACGTGGAAGTGGGCCGCGCGCGGCATCTACGCGGTCGGGCTGATCATCGCGGCGCCCCTGCAGTTCATGGCGTTCTGGGACGAGAGCCGGCCGTTCATGGTCGCCGCGCCCGCACTCCTCGAAGGCCTCGCGCTGGTCCTGGCCTTCGGCGCCGCCTGGGCCGTCGCCCACCGCCGGGACGTTCTCCCGTACCGGATCGGGATCGGGGCCGGCGCGCTGATCGCGGCGGCCGTGAACCTGTGGCACGGGGTCAAGGACCCCACGATCGGGCTGGACGCCGGGATCATCGGCGCCCTGGCCTCGCTCGGCGGCCCGGCCGTCCTCATGTGCTACGAGCACGGAGTCGCCCAGCGCCGCGACGGGATCCCCTCACGAAGGGAGCGGCGTCAGGCCGAGTCCGAGGCGAAGGCCCTGGAACAGGAGGCGGAGTCGAAGGCCGCCGCGAAGAAGGCTGAGGCCGAGGCCCGGGCCGCCGAGCGGGCCGTCGCCGAGGCGAAGGCGGCCGACGAGCAGAAGCGCAAGGACGCCGACCGGCAGCAGCACCACACCGAGGTGTGGGAGGTTGCCGAGGCCATGCGCTCGGCGCGCGGCGCGGCCTTCGTCACCGACCAGATCTGGGGCGACGCCTGGTTCCGGGTCACCGGCAGCAAGGTCGTCGGCATCACGGCGGAGATCGAGGCCGGATCCCGGGCCGCGCAGGCCCACATGAAGGCGGCCATCGCAGGCGCCTACGACGAGGCCGCCGAAGCCCTGTTGTCGCAGGTCGAATCCCAAATGCCCCCGCGCCCGCAGCGGGACCCGAACGCACCCGACGGGCGCCGCTTCAACGGGGGCGTTCCCCCGCTGCGCACGCCGGGCGACACCGTCCCGTACGCGGACGCCGCGAAGTCCGTGATGGCCGACGCGGCGAAGGCGTCCGCAAGGTGAGCCCGGACCGGTACCGGCGACTGCTGGACCGCTCCGGCCGACACTGCGAGTGCGATACCCGCAAGCCCTCCCGCTGCGGCGAGAAGCCGCACAAGTCCACCGGGCACCGCTGCCAGAACCCCGACCGCCAGGGCAACCCGCTGGTCGTCATGCCGCTCGACCCGGAGCTGGCCGAGCACCAGGCGGTCGGCCTCGGCGACCGGCAGCTGATCGTGATGTGCCGGCCCTGTGCCACCGCCCGCACCGGCGCCGTCCGCCGCGCCCGCGAGAGCGCGAACACGACGGCGATGTTCTCCGAGCTGAACAGCCTCTTCACCCTCTGACCCGCCCCCAGCCCTTCCACCCACTACCAACGTCAGACCTATTGGCCCTAACGGGTCTAACAGCCTCTCACCAGGTGCGGGGCGGACAGTCTTCACCGCCGCCCCGCACCACTGACTCAGACCAGGAGCGCCCTGCCCATGACCATCGCCGTCGACCGCATCACCGCCGAGAGCGCACCGCACTCCCGCCACGGCTGGAACCAGCTCGGGGACCGCCTCTTCGCCCAGGCCCTCGCCGTCATCGACAGCCACCACCGCACGACCGCGGAGCTCGCCGCCGCCGAGCTCCGCCTCACCGCCGCCCGCGTCGCCTGGAAGCGCGCCGAGAACAGCCCCGCCTGATCGCCCCGCCCGCCACCGCATCCGGAAGGACAGCTCGTTGAGCGACACCGACAAGACCGGCATGAAGCTCCCCCGCACGCTGGTGATCGCAGCCCCCGTTGCCGCCTACGTGGCGATCACCGGACCGACCCTGCGCGCCTGGAGCGCCACGACCACCGCCACGGCCGCCGGCCTGCTGTTCGTGATCCTCCTGTTTTTGCCCCAGCTCCTGCGGGGCGCGGCCGCCGCGAACAAGGCCGCGGCCGCCAACCGCAAGCACGCCCAGGCGAAGGCCAAGGCCGAGGAGAAGGCCAAGAAGCCCTAGCTCCCCCGACTCCACCCCGGCCTGGACGGCCCCCACCTCCCGGACGGGGTGGAGTCGGCGGGGCTAGGCCTTCGGCGGGGGCGGGGCGACCGGGAGGGTCATGCCGAGGACCCCGCACGGTACCTCCGGGGTCGCGTACGGAAGGTGCAGGCGGCCCTCCGCGCTCCACCGGCCCGTCCCGCCGAGCCAGCCCGCCGGGGCGCCGAGCCGGAAGACGTGCCGGTCCGCGGGGCGCCACAGGGCGAGCCCGGCCACGCTCCCGCCGTAGCCGTCGCCGGCCTCGTCCACCCGCAGCGCGACCCCGCAGCTCTCCGGCATCAGCACCTGCCCCGGCTGCACCGCGAACGGCGTCGCCGTGGCCCCGACGGCCCGCAGGCACTCCGGGAAGCGCACCGGGCGGGCGCTGCCCAGGACCCCCCAGCCGAGCCGGGGCTCGCCCGGCGCGTCCGAGCGGATCAGCAGCAGCCCGCTGTCGGGGTCGGCCAGCAGCAGCCGGTCGTCGCTGTCCTCGGCGATCTGGAGCAGCGGGGAGACCTCGCCGGCCCGCCCCAGGTCCACGGCCACGGCCTTGACCACCGGCCCGCGCGGGCCGTCCAGCTCCCGGTCCAGCGCCAGCAGCCGGCCCGTCCGGTCCAGCCAGACCCCGCCCGAGCAGCGCCCCGGGATCCGGGCCACGCGCTCCGGCCCGAACGGGGTCCCGGCCACCTGCCACACCGTGGTCGCGGCGGCCCCCACGGCCAGGGCGAAGGCCCCGTGCCCGTCCGGGGACGGCGGCAGCAGGGTGACCCGTACGCCTTCCCCCGCCCCCGGCTCGTCCTGCGGGGCGATCGCGCCGAGCGCCAGCTCCCCGGTCCGCGGGCCCGCGCCCGGCTCGCCGCCGCCCGTCGGGTACAGCAGCGCGAAGGCGTGCCGCTCCGCCACCCGGCGGTGGATCAGCACCCGCCCGTCGGCCAGCGGCAGCAGCTCGCTGTCGGCCTCCTCGGGCTGCGCGAGCGGCAGCGGCACCGCGTACGGCTCCGGCCCGGTCAGCGTCCAGCGCTCCGGGTACCGGGCCTCGCCGACCCCGGCGAGCCGGGCGGCGTAGGACCCGTCCGCGGCGATGGTGAACGGGGCCGTCGTCGTGTTCTCGATCGCACAGATGGTCATCTGCGGCACCTCCGCCGAGGAACGTAGTGATCGCGGTTCCCGCCGGACAACGCGACAACCCCCGCTTCACACATACGGGTGGCGGGCTGGTGGTTCGGCTGTGGCGGAGGTGGAGATTGTGCTGTGCGATATCGGGGCGTTTGGGGTGAGGCCGGTGGTTGGGTCCGCCTCACCCCCTTTCGGGCTCCGCCCGCCCCGGCCCCGGGAGCCCGGATCCGGCGGGCTCGGAGCGCTGGGCCGGTCGGTGCGGACGGTAGCCTTGGCCTGTGCCCCGCCTCTCTGAAGTCATCGCCGCGCTGGACGCTCTCTGGCCCCCCTCGCGGGCCGAGCAGTGGGACGCCGTCGGCACCGTCTGCGGCGACCCCGACGCCGAGGTCTCCCGGGTCCTGTTCGCCGTCGACCCCGTCCAGGAGATCGTCGACGAGGCGGTGAAAATGGGCGCCGACCTGGTCGTCACCCACCACCCCCTCTACCTGCGCGGCACCACCACCGTCGAGGCGGGCACCTTCAAGGGCCGCGTCGTGCACACGCTGATCAAGAACGACATCGCGCTGCACGTCGCCCACACCAACGCCGACACCGCCGACCCGGGCGTCTCCGACGCCCTCGCCGGCGCCCTCGACCTGCGCGTCACCGGCCCGCTCGTCCCGGACCCGAGCGACCCCAACGGGCGCCGGGGCCTGGGCCGGCTCTGCGAGCTCGACCGCCCCGAGACGCTGCGCGAGTTCGCGGCGCGCGTTGCCGCCTGGCTCCAGCCCACCGCGCAGGGCATCCGGGTGGCCGGCGACCCCGACGCGCTGATCCGCACCGTCGCGGTCAGCGGCGGCTCCGGCGACAGCCTCTTCGCGCAGGTCCGCGCCGCCGGCGTCGACGCCTACGTCACCGCCGACCTGCGCCACCACCCGGTGTCCGAGGCCCGCGAGCAGTCCCCGCTCGCCCTCGTCGACGCCGCCCACTGGGCCACCGAGTGGCCCTGGTGCGAGCAGGCGGCGGCCCAGCTCGACGCCATCTCCGAGCGCAACGGCTGGGGTCTTCGCACCCACGTCTCGCGCACGGTCACCGACCCGTGGACGGCGCACGCGCCGTCCGTGACACCCCCTTCTATCTCTGGAGCCCCCAACTGAACGCCGAGCCCGCCGACCAGATCCGACTTCTCGACGTCCAGGCCCTGGACGTCCGGCTGTCTCAGCTCACCCACAAGCACAAGATGCTGCCCGAGCACGTCGAGGTCGACTCGCTGACCAAGGACCTCGCCCAGCAGCGCGACTTCCTCGTCGCCGCCCAGACCAAGGCCACGGACGCCGCCCGCGAGCAGACCAAGGCCGAGCAGGACGTGGACCAGGTGCGCCAGCGCGCCGCCCGCGACCAGGCGCGCCTCGACTCGGGCGCCGGGATCTCCGCCCGCGACCTGGCCAACCTGCAGAGCGAGGTCGTCTCCCTCGCCAAGCGCCAGGGCGACCTGGAGGACGTCGTCCTCGAGGTCATGGAGCGCCTGGAGACCGCGCAGGAGACCGTCGTCGGGCTGACCGAGCGGGTCGCCTCCCTGGAGACCAAGCTCGCCGACGCCACCGTGCGCCGCGACGCCGCCACCGGTGCGATCGACGCCGAGGTCGCGGGCATCGCCAAGGACCGCGAGATCATCGTCACCGCCATGCCGGCCGCGCTGATCGCCCTGTACGAGAAGATCCGCGTCAAGCAGGGCGGCGTCGGCGCCGCCCGCCTGTCGCAGCGCCGCTGCGAGGGCTGCCGCCTGGAGCTCGACCTCGCCGAGGTCAACGAGATCAAGGCCGCCGCCCGCGACCAGATCGTCCGCCACGAGAGCTGCGGCCGCATCCTGGTCCGCATGGCCGACGCGGGCATCTGATGCCGAAGTTCGTTGTGGAAGCCGACGGCGGCTCCCGGGGCAACCCGGGGCCCGCCGGCTACGGCTCCGTCGTCCTCGACCCGGCCACGGGCGAGACGCTGGCCGAGCGCGCGGAGTACATCGGCGTCGCGACGAACAACGTGGCCGAGTACAAGGGCCTCGTCGCCGGGCTGCAGGCCGCCCGTGAGCTGGACCCGGACGCGGAGGTCCTCGTACGGATGGACTCCAAGCTCGTCGTCGAGCAGATGTCGGGCCGCTGGAAGATCAAGCACCCCGACATGAAGCCGCTCGCGGCGCAGGCCGCGAAGATCCTGCCGCGCGCGCAGGTGACGTACGAGTGGATCCCGCGCGAGCGGAACAAGCACGCGGACCGGCTCGCGAACGAGGCGATGGACGCGGGCAAGCGCGGCGAGCAGTGGGAGCCCGTCAACTCACCGCACTCCTCGGCCGCCCTGGACGCCTCGGCGGCCCGCGCGGCGGCGTCCCCGCAGGGCCCTCCGGGTGACGCGGCGAAGGGTGCCGCGGCCGTCAGGGCCGCCCTGGCCTCCGGCGGTGGTACGCGGACCCGTGCGGGCGCGGCTGCGGGCGCGAGCGCCGGATCCGCACCGGCCGGGGCGGACACCCTCTTCGCGGACCTGGAGGACCTCGACGACCTCCAGGAGGCCCCGGAGCTCGCGGCCCCCGCCGCCGGGCAGGGCTGGGGCCCCGACATGGGCACCCCGGCGACCTTCGTGCTGCTGCGCCACGGCGAGACCGCGCTCACTCCGCAGAAGCGCTTCTCCGGCAGCGGCGGCAGTGACCCGGAGCTGTCCGCGGCCGGCCGCAGGCAGGCCGCCGCCGTCGCGGAGTCGCTGGCGGCGCGCGGCACCATCCAGACGGTGGTCAGCTCCCCGCTGCGGCGCTGCCGCGAGACGGCGCAGGCCGTCGCGGACCGGCTCGGGCTGGAGGTCACCGTCGAGGAGGGCCTGCGCGAGGTGGACTTCGGCGCCTGGGAGGGGATGACCTTCGGCGAGGTGCGCGAGCGCTTCCCGGACGACCTACAGGCGTGGCTGGACTCCCCGAAGGCCGCGCCGACGGGCGGCGGCGAGAGCTTCGCGTCCGCCACCCGCCGCATCTCGGCGACCCGGGACCGGCTGCTGGCCGCGCACGCGGGCCGCACGGTGCTGCTGGTCTCGCACGTGACACCGGTCAAGATCCTGGTCCGGCTCGCGCTGGGAGCCCCGCCGGAGGCGCTGTTCCGCATGGAGCTGTCGGCGGCCTCGCTGTCCGCGGTGGCCTACTACGCGGACGGCAACGCCTCGCTCCGCCTCCTGAACGACACGTCCCACCTGCGGTAGCCCACGGGAAGCCCCCGCCCGGCGGGGGCTTCCCGTGGCGCGGCCGGGGCCGCCGCCGCTCAGTAGTGGTAGCGGGCCTGGGCGATCTCCACGGCCCCGTCCCTGGTGCGGTAGACGAGACGGTGCTCATCGGTGATCCTTCTGGACCACCAGCCGGAGAGGTTGCCCTTGAGCGGTTCCGGCTTTCCGGCGCCTTCGAAGGGCGTGCGCTGGATCTCCTGGATCAGGCGATTGATCCGCTTGAGGATCTTCGGATCAGCCGTCGACCAGTACGTGTACTGATCCCAGGCGCGGCTGGAGAACATCACCTTCACGCGGCGGACCCGACGTCGTCCGTGTCGTCGATGAGCTCGCGCGCCTGCCCGTGGCCGGCGTCGAGCTCGGCGATGGACTCCATGAGGATCTGCGCGTTACGGGGTGAGCGCAGGAGGTAGACCGTCTCCTGCCAGGACCGGAAGTCCTCGGCGGCCATGATGACCACGTCGCCGTGCTCCCGGGAGGTGACCTCTATCGGTTCGTGGTCCTCGTTGACCTGCCGGATCAGTGGGTAGAAGCGTGTGCGGGCTTCGTTCGCCGAGATCGGCATGGACTGACCTCCCTGTCACGTCAAGTCGTACGGCATTACCGTACCAGTCTCGGCTGCGTGTGGCGCGGGGTCGTCGTGAAGGGAACGACAGGGGCAAAGAAAAACCTCCCCGGACCCGCGTATCCGCGGGTCGGAGAGGTGTGGCTCCGGAGAGGTGCAACAGACGAGTCGGCCTGTACGCCGGGTTCTGTCGCCCGGAGACCTCGCGGTCGCCGGGGAGACGGCCATCCATCTAGGACCGGCGTTGCCGCCGGTCTCGTGCGGTCTACCCGCGAACTCGGGCGGGCAGCCCTCGAACGTTCGCGCAGAGTCGTCCGAAAACGACCCCTCTTGACCTTGCTCCGGGTGGGGTTTACCTAGCCGCCTGAGTCACCTCAGGCGCTGGTGGTCTCTTACACCACCGTTTCACCCTTACCGGGGGCCGAAGCCCCAGGCGGTCTGTTTTCTGTGGCACTGTCCCGCGGGTCACCCCGGGTGGCCGTTAGCCACCACCCTGCCCTGTGGAGCCCGGACGTTCCTCGGCGGGATCCGGGGACCCCGACGCGGCCGCCCGGCCGACTCGTCTGTCGTGTCGACCATGGTACCCGCCCCGTACAGGCGCTTGACCTTGACGCAGCGGCAGGGTTTCTACTGGCCCGTATGCGCATCGGAGAAATCGCCGCGCTCGTCGGGGTCACCACCCGGGCGATCCGGCACTACCACCACATCGGCCTGCTCCCGGAGCCGGACCGGCGCCCAGGGGGCACCTCCCAGCGGTAGCTGGGGGAGGTTACCGCGCCTACAGCGTCCGCGACGCCGTCCGGCTGGCCCGGGTGCGCCGGCTGACCGAGCTCGGGCTGAGCCTCGACGAGGTGCGCGACGTGCTCGCGGACGACGCCGGGCGCGACCTGGCCGACGTACTCGAGGAGCTCGACGCCGACCTCGCCCGCCAGGAGGCCGAACTGGCCGAGCGCAGGCGCCGCCTGGCCGTGCTGCTCGCCGCCCCGCCCGGGGAGGTCGAGCCCGTCTCGCCCGCGCTCGCCGCGCTGCTCGCCAAGGCGCCCGCGACGACCTCGCCGGCCGCCGCGCTCGACCGCGAGCACCTGGGCCTGCTGGACGCGTCGGGGGCCGTGGGGGAGGAGCTCTACGCCGTGCTCGGAACGGTCGCCGCCGATCCGGCGGTGCTCGCGCTGTACGAGCGGCTCGACGCACTCGCCGACGCGCCCGCCGACGACCCGCGGATCGGGCCGCTCGCCGCGGAACTGGTGGCCGCGATGCCCGCCGAGGCGTTCGCGGCGATCCGGGCCGACGCGCGGCCGACGGCGGCGCCGGGCTTCACGGAGGCCCTGCTCGCCGAGTACGCCCCGGCGCAGGCGGAAGTCGTCCGCCGGGTGATGGAAGCCTTCACGGACATGGGCACCGCCACGGACACGGACACGGACGAGGGGGGACGGGCATGAGCGCGCTACGCGCGGCACGGATCGCGGCGGGGGCCGTGATCCCGATGGAACTGGTCCTGGTGGTGTGCCTGGCGGCCGGCCCGCGCCCGCCCGGCTGGGCCCTGGCCGCCGCCGAGGTGCTGGTGCTCGGGGTCCTGCTCCTGGAGGCCGGCGTCCTGTACTCCCTGTACGCCGCCGCGCGCACCCGCGGCACCGCCCCGGGCGCCGCCCGCCGTGAGGCCGTCCGGGCCGTCGTGCCCGCGCCCGTACGCCGCCTCCTCCTGCACGAGCTGCGCGCGGGCGCCGCGCTCTGCCGGTGGGCGCTGCGCCGGCCGCCGCACGGGGTGCGCCCCGCGGACCACGCGGCCCCGTACACCGGTCCGCAGACGGCCATGATGTACGGCCTGCTCTTCGTGTCGCTGATCGAGACGGTCGCACTGGCCTTCCTGATCCCCTGGCCGGCCGTCCACCGGGTGGTGCTCGTCCTCGACGTGTACGGGGTGCTGGCGGTGCTCGCGCTGCACGCCGCCTGCGTCACCCGACCGCACGTGGTCCGCCCCGACGGCACCCTGCTCATCCGCTACGGCGCCCTCTTCGACCTGGCCGTCCCGCCGGACGCGGTGGCCTCGGTGCGGGTGGACCGCCGCTACCCCGAGGGCCGGCTCGTCACCCTCTCCGAGGACGGGGTGCTCGACCTGATCGTGGGCAGCCAGACCACCGTGACCGTGGAACTGACCCGGCCGCTCGCCTTCCACCGCCCGCTCGGCGCCCGCGCCGAGGCGCGCGCCGTCCGGTTCCACGCGGACGATCCCCGCGCGCTGGTCGACGCGCTGCTTGCCGCACTGCGGCAGCCCACACCCCCGTGACGGGCTGCCGCAGGGCTGCCGTGCGCCGAGCGTGACAAGCCGCCGCGCGCCTGTCTTGTCAAAAACGGCACACCGCGCGGAGAGGGACCGGTTCGCGGTTCAGCCCGACAGCATCACGCTGCTGACCCGGCCCGGCATCCGGTCCAGCGCCGAGCCCGGGGCCAGCCCGCCGCGGAGCCGGACGAACCGGGACGGGGGCAGCCCCGTCATCGCCTTCACCTCGCGGCTCAGGTGCGCCTGGTCGTGGTAGCCGCAGACGGCCGCGACGTGCGCGGCCGCCGTCCCCGCCGCCAGCAGCCCCAGCGCGTGCTGGAGCCGGAACACCCGGGCCACGGCCTTGGGGGACAGGCCCACCTGCTCGCGGAACCGGGCCCGCAGGGTGCGCGCGCTCCACCCGGTCTCGGAGCTCACCCGGGTCAGCGAGCGGCTGTCCGCCCACAACCCGGAGAGCGCGCCGCGGACTTCGGGCGCGGGCAGCGGGCCGCGCTCCAGGCGGGCACAGAGCACCTCGTCGAGCAGGGCGAAGCGCTCCGTCCACGAGCCGAGCGACCGGAGCCGCTCGGTCAGGAACCGGCCGCCCGGGCCGAGCACGTCCGCCAGGTCCACGTGCGCGTCCTCGAAGTGCCACATGGGGACGCCGAACAGCCGGTAGCAGCCCAGCGGGCTCATGTTCACCTCCAGCCCGTGCACGACGCCCGCGTGCACCCCGATGGCCGGCACCGTGCGCGGGCCGCTGACCATGGCGCGGGAGGCGGGCCGCAGCAGGGCCTCGCCGAGTTCCTCCGTACGCGTCACCCACAGGCCGTCGCAGAAGTTGAAGACCAGCGTCACGTATCCGGTGGGCAGCTCCAGCCGGTGCCTCGGCTCGGTGAACTCGGTGTGGAACCCCGTGTAGTTGACGATGAGCGGCCGCAGGGCCGGGGCCGGCCGCCGGCGTCGTGCCGAGCGGGCGTGCGGCGCGGGAGCGTCCCCGCCCGGTACCTCGATGACGTCGACGGACCCCATCCGCGGGCCCTCCCCCTGCTGTCGCGCGGCCGGTGGACCCGGGCTCCGGCCGATGATGGCAGCCGCGTGGTCAGGTGACCAGAGCAAACGGGGCCGTGGACCGGACCCGCCCGGAGCGACCCGCCTCCTAGACCGGGGCGAAGAGCACCTTCGACGTCCCGGGGTCCGCCGCCGTCAGCCGGACCCTGATCCGGTCGCCGAGCGGCAGGCTCCCCCCGGCCGGGGCCTCGACGCGGCCGACCACCGCCGGGTCCTCCAGCTGGACCGTGCCCACCAGCGGCTCCCGCTCCTTGACGTCGATGACCGTCGCGTCGAAGGTCTCGCCGACATGGTCCTTGAGCAGTGCCGCCTCCACCAGGTCCACGGCCTCCCGCTCCGCCGCGTTGGCCAGCCGGGTGCCGCCCGCCATCTCCTTGGGCAGCGCGTCCAGCGCGTCCAGGGCCCACCGCGGGGGTTCGGCCCCCGCGGAAGCCGCCACGCACAGCTCGCCCGTGTACCGGTCGACGAGCCGGCGCAGCGGGGCCGTGCAGTGCGCGTACGGGGCCGCGACCGCCGCGTGCAGGAGCGGATCGGGGGTCGCGCCGCCGGTGAAGACCGTGTAGCCGGCGCCCCGCAGCAGGGTGGTGCACTCCTGGAGGAAGGCCGCGTCGGCGGGCCGGTGCGGATCGAGGGAGCGCACCAGCTCCGCGTACGGCACGTGGTGCGGCCACTCGATGCGCAGGCCCTTCGCCGCCCGGCGCAGCCGCCCGACCGCCCCGTCGGGAGCGGTGGGCAGGGTCCGCAGGATGCCGGTCCCCGCGGCGAGCATCAGCTCGGCGGCGGCCATGCCGGTCATCAGGGAGATCTGTGCGTTCCAGCCGTCGGCCGGCAGCGGGGCCCGGTAGGCCAGGCGGTACGAGCCCTCGTGCGCGACGATCTCCTGCTCGGGCACGTTCAGCGAGATCCCGCCGCGCTCCGTCTCCAGCGCCTCGCGCAGCCGGCCGATCTCCCCGAGCAGGGCCAGCGGCTCCTCGGCGGTGCCGGTGTCGATGGCCTTCTGAGCGCCCGCGTAGTCGAGCTTGGCCCGGCTGCGGACGAGCGCGCGGCGGACGTCGGTGTGCTCGACCCGTCCCTCCGCGTCCAGGTCGAGCCGCCACAGCAGGGCCGGGCAGGTCTGGTCGGGCAGCAGGCTGGCCGCGCCCTCCGAGAGCACGGCCGGGTGCAGCGGGACCTTCTCGTCGGGGAAGTAGAGGGTCGTGACCCGGCGGTGGGCCTCGGCGTCCAGCGCGCCGCCGGGGGTGACGTAGGCGGCGACGTCGGCGATGGCGTAGTGCACGCGGTAGCCGCCGGAGGGGCGCTTCGCCAGGTGCATGGCCTGGTCGAGGTCGCGCGAGGTCGGCGGATCGATGGTGAAGAGGGGGATGTCGGTGGAGTCGAGGTCGGGCAGGAGCGGGTGTGCGACCGCCCGCTCGGCCTCGGCGAGCACGGGCGCCGGGAACTCCCGGGGCACCTCGAGCCTCGTCCGCAGTTCGCGCAGCGCGGCCCGCAGAGCAGCCCCGTCTGCGCCGGTCATGATCATGTGACGGCGTGGCATGGGTCGAGCCTAGGGGGTGTCTTGCCGATCAGGCCGGATCAGGGAGCGGTGTCTGGTGCCGTGGATCGCAAGGCCGAGGAGGGAGGCGACGCGGAGCGTCGCCGACCGACGAGAACGCGGCGAGGCGCGGTGCCAGACACCGCGAGCCCGGCCTGATCGGCAAGACACCCCCTATGGCCGCCGGGCCCGGGCGGCGCGGCGAGCCGTCTACCCTGGGCGGGGGCCGCACCCCCGCCGCTGTGCCGTGCCCGTCCGAAGGAGAACCACCGTGCTCGTCCTGCTGCCGCCGTCCGAAGGAAAGGCCGCCGGCGGCTCCGGCGCACCGCTGAAGCCGGAATCGCTGTCGCTGCCGGGGCTGGGCGCGGCACGGGCGGCGGTGCTGGAGGAGCTGGTCGAACTGTGCGTGGGCGACGAGCTCAAGGCGCGGGAGGTCCTGGGCCTGAGCGAGGGCCTGCGGGGCGAGGTCGCCAAGAACACGGAGCTGCTGACGGCGGTCGCCCGGCCCGCGGGGGAGATCTACACGGGCGTCCTGTACGACGCCCTGGGCCTGTCGACCCTGCCCCCGGCGGCGGTGTCCGCCGCCGAGGAGTCCCTGCTGGTCTTCTCCGGCCTGTGGGGAGCGGTCCGGGTCACGGACCGCATCCCCTCCTACCGGTGCTCGATGGGCGTGAAGCTGCCGGGGCTCGGGGCGCTGGGCGCGTTCTGGCGCGCGCCGATGGCCGAGGTCATGCCGCGGGCCGCGGGGGAGGGCCTGGTCCTGGACCTGCGCTCCTCGGCGTACGCCTCCGCGTGGAAGCCGAAGGGCGAGGTCGCGGGGCGCACGGCCACGGTGCGGGTGCTGCACTCGCAGCTCGTCGACGGCGTGGAGAAGCGGTCGGTGGTGAGCCACTTCAACAAGGCAACCAAGGGCCGCCTGGTCCGCGACCTGCTGGTGGCGGGCGCGGTGCCCGCCACCCCGGCGGAACTGGTCACCACCCTGCGCGAACTGGGCTTCACGGTGGAGGCCGAGGAGCCCGCGAAGCCGGGCAAGCCTTGGTCCCTCGACGTGATCGTGACCCAGATCCACTGATCCGCCGCCGCCCGCCGCCCGCCGCCCGCCGCCCGTCGGCGACCGGCCGCGCCACGCGGCCGGGCGCCGCGGGCGTGACCGGGCTCCGCGGGTGCGGCCGGTACCCGCGGGCGCGGTCAGTCCGGCGGCGCGGTCCCGTAGACGCGGGAGGAGGTGTCCGTCTGGGCCAGCCTGCGCAGCGCCGCGAACATCGTGTCGCCCAGGACCGTGCCGACCGCCACCGATTCGACGAGGTCCTCCCGGGCCACCTCGCGGGCCACGTACGCCAGGTCCGCGCGGGCCACCAGTTCGGCGGCCTCCGCGTAGGCGTCGAGCACCTCCGCGAACCCGCCGTGGCCGGCCCGCTCCAGCGCGGCCAGCGCGGCGGCCAGCGCCTCTCCCGCCGCGGAGCCCGCATCCGCCTGCCAGCCGCGCCGCTCGATGATCCGGGCCACCTTCGCCCGCGCGAGGTCCGTCTCGGCGTCCGCCTCCCCACCGTGCCCGGGCACCAGGAGGTCCGCCACGGAGCCGAGCAGCTTGTGGACCGACCGCTCCTGGTCGTCGATGGCGCGCAGCACCTCCCCGATCGCCGACAGGGGGAGCTTGCCCACCTCCAGGAGGCCGCGGATCAGCCGCAGCCGGCGCTCGTGGGCCTCTTCGTAGCGCGCCTGGTTCGGGCTGCTGAGCAGACCGGCCGGGAGCAGCCCTTCCCGTACGTAGTACTTGATCGTCGGTACCGGTACCCCGGTCCGTGAGCTCAGCTCTCCGATGCGCATGCCCGCGTCCGTCCGTCCCTGGTCCCTTGCGTGTGCCCTCCCCATCATAGATAGTGGCACTACCGGATAGCGGCAAGTGCTGCTATCCATTCCTTTCTGGGGGGCAGAGAGATGCAGTTCGTGTTCCCGCGCGGCTGGCACCGTCCGCTGACGGTGTTCGCCGGTGCGATGGTCTTATGGGCGGTCGGCTCCGCCGTCGGACTCCTCGTCGACGGCCGCACCCTGCTGGGCGCCCCGATCTGGGCCAAACCCTTCAAGTTCGCCGTCTCGTTCACCGGCTACGCGCTGAGCCTGGCCTGGATGCTCTCCCTGCTGGGAAGGGCCCGCCCCCGGCTGGCGCGGCCCGCGTGGTGGGCGGGCACGGTGGTGGTGGCGGCGAGCGCCGTGGAGATGGTGCTCATCACGGGGCAGGCCTTTCGGGGCCGGCAGAGCCACTTCAACCAGGCGACCCCCTTCGACGCGCAGGTCTACCAGGCCATGGCCGTGACCGTGGTGGTCCTGTGGGCGGCCACGCTGGTGATCGCCGTGCTGCTGTTCCGGGCCCGGATCGCCGACCGGGCGACCACCTGGGCGATACGGATCGCGGCGGTCCTGGCGCTGGCCGGCGCCGGGATCGGCTTCCTGATGACCCGCCCCACGGACCTCCAGCTCGCGGCCGGTGACGACGACGCCCCGATCGTGGGCGGGCATGCCGTGGGGGTGCCCGACGGCGGCCCCGCCATGCCGCTCACGGGCTGGTCCACCACCGGGGGCGACCTGCGCGTCCCGCACTTCGTGGGGATGCACGCGCTCCAACTGCTGCCGCTGTTCGTGCTGGTCCTGGCCGTACTCGCCGCGCGGTACGCCGGACTGCGCGAGGAGCGGGTGCGGCTGCGCCTGGTGCTCGTGGCCGGCGCCTCGTACGGGGCGGTACTCGCCCTGCTGACCTGGCAGGCCCTGCGCGGCCAGCCGCTGACCGCCCCGGACGGGCAGACGCTGGGCGCGGCCGCGCTGATCCTGGCGGCCGGCGCGGCCGGGATCCTGCTGTCCCTGCTCCGGGCCCGGGGGACCGGAGCGCGCGCGGACGCCGCTCCGGTGGGCCCCGGATCCGCGCCGCGCGAACGGTCGCGGACCTAGTGCTGTGACCGGAAAGGTCCACCGGGTCGCGGCGCCCGGCACGGTACTGGGGCGCCGGAGCTGACGGCCTACCGGCCCAGGGGCCAGGCCACCGTTGCCGGGGCGTGTTCCGAGGCGCCCGCGTACGTCGCGCACGCGTCCGTCAGGGTCTCCAGCAGGGTGAGCGGGTCCGGGAGCGGGTGCTCCATCCCCCGCAGCCAGCTGACCGCCAGATCACCCGGCAGCGCGGCCGGCGGAACCAGCACGTAGCTGCCGCGGCAGTGCCAGCGCAGGCCCGGGTGCTCGTCCATCGTCTCGGGGTGGCAGTCCAGTTCGCAGGGCCACCACTCGTCCTCGTCCTCGGGCGTCCCGCGGGTCGCCGTGAAGAAGAGCATCCGGGCCTGGTCGCCCGTGCCGGCCGACTCGGCGACCGGACCGACCTCGATGCCGGCGGCCAGCAGGCGCTCCAGCGCGCTGCGTCCGGCTTCGAGCGGGACGTCCAGCACGTCGTGGACCATGCCCGTCGCGGTGATGAAGTTGGCCGCGGGCTGGTTGCGCGCCCAGCGCTCGATCTGCGCGCGGTCGGTGGTCGACTGGGTCTGCCAGGCGAAGGAGACGGGGTGGCGTGCGGGCGTCGGACAGCCGATCCGGTCGCACGAACACCGGTAGCCCGCGGGATGCGCGGCGGGGGAGAGCGGCAGACCCGCCGCGGCGACGGCCAGCAGCAGGGCCTCGCGTTCTCGTCCGGGGTCCTCGGCGTCGGGTTTCGGCTTGCGGCGCAGCCACTGGGAAATCCTGCTCTGCTCGCCGCGTTTGACGCGGCCCGCTTCAGACCCCATCTATCCCCTCACCTCACCGTTTCCCCGGCAGACCCTCACATGGTCCCACCATCCTGGGCACCGGGTGACCGCGCCCCCCGGCCGGGGCCCCCACATAACCACAGAATTCGGCCGTATGTTCTCGGCCACCAGGCGCTCATGACTTTTCCCACCCCGGTCCCGGACCCGCTTCCGGACCGGCTCCCGCCCTGGTCCGGGACCCGTTCACGCCCCCGCGCCGACCCCGCCCAGGACCGAGTCCACCAGCGCGTCCGCAAACGCGTGCGTGAGCGGCGCCGTGCGCAGCAGCCACCGGTACGTCAGCGGCCCCAGCAGCATCTCGACGACCAGCCGCAGGTCCGTGTCCGGTGCGAGCTGCCCGGCCGCGCGGGCCGCCCGCAACCGCTCCTCGTACAGCGCGAGCTGCGGCCCCAGCAGCTGCTCGGTGAATCGCGCGCCGAGCTCCGGATCGGTGGCTCCGGCCGCGGTCAGGGCGCGGGCGGGGGCCTCGTACTTCTCGTCGTTGAACTCGTCCACCGTCGCCCGCAGTACGGACTTCAGGTCGGCGGCCAGGTCCCCGGTGTCGGGGAAGCCGGTCCACTCGGAGTCGGTCCCGGCCTCGCCGGCCAGGGCCAGCGAGGCGTCCAGCAGCACCGCCGCCTTCGAGGGCCACCAGCGGTAGATGGTCTGCTTGCCGACGCCCGCACGGGCGGCGATGGCCTCGATGGTCAGCTTGTTGTAGCCGACCTCCCCGACCAGGGCGAGCGCGGCGTCGAGGATGGCCCGCCGGGAGCGGTCGCTGCGGCGCGCGGCGTCGGGAGGCCTGGGAGAGGTGCTGGGCTGCTGGCTGGCGCTCATTTCGGCAATTTATCAACCCCGAACCGCACGTCTTTCAGCCGTTCCGAAAACCACCCGATCAGTTCACTGCGCGGTCTCCCCGGAGGAGAGACGATTCTCTCCTCATCACCGTGAGGAGCCCTCGTTGCGTAGAGACGCCACACCCCGGCGCTACCTGATGTGCCCGCCCACGCACTTCAAGGTCACGTACTCCATCAACCCGTGGATGGACCCCGCGAAACCGGTGGACCTGCCGCTGGCCCAGGCCCAGTGGGAGGACCTGCGGGACCGCTACCTGGCACTCGGCCACACCGTCGAGACCCTCGTCCCCGACCGCGCGCTGCCCGACATGGTCTTCGCGGCCAACGGCGCCCTCGTCGTGGACGGCCGCGTGCTGGGCGCGCGGTTCGCCCATCCCGAACGGGCCGCGGAGGCCGAGATCCATCTGGACTGGTTCCGGAGCAACGGCTTCCAGGACGTCCACGACCCGTCCCACGTCAACGAGGGCGAGGGCGACTTCGCCGTCACCGCGACCTACATCCTGGCCGGCCGGGGCTTCCGCTCCAGCCCGCTCTCGCACGACGAGGCCCAGGAGTTCTTCGGCCGGCCGGTCATCGGCCTGGACCTGGTCGACCCGCGCTTCTACCACCTGGACACGGCGCTGTGCGTGCTCGACGGCGACGAGGTCATGTACTACCCGCCCGCCTTCTCCGAGGGCAGCCGGGCGGTACTGCGCAGGCTCTTCCCGGACGCGCTGATCGCGGAGTCCCGCGACGCGGAGGCCCTGGGGCTCAACGCCGTGTCGGACGGCCGGCACGTCCTGCTCCCGCAGGCGGCCACGGGACTGCTCGACCCCCTGCGGGCGCGGGGGTTCGAGCCGGTCCCGATGGACCTGGGGGAGCTGCTCAAGGGCGGAGGCAGCGTGAAGTGCTGCACCCAGGAGCTGCGGCCCTAGCGGCCCCGGCCCCGGCCCCGGTCCCGGTCCTGCTTCAGGCCTCCTGCGGAGGCGGCCAGGCCTGGCCCCAGTCGACGTCCCGCGCCGCCTTGTAGAGGTCGCCGTGGCGCTTGGTCACGTTGACCCGGGTCAGGCCGGCCCCCTCGCCTTCCAGGGGACCGCACAGCTCCAGCAGGACCAGCCCCTTGCGGATCTGCGGCCTCCGCGTGATCCGCGAGGCGGCCGGCTCCACCGGGAAGCGGGTCGCGGCCACGTAGCTGAACTTCTCGTCCTCGTACGGGAGCGAGCCGCCCTTGACCTGCCGGTGCAGGGAGGAGCGGCTGACCCGCGTCGAGAAGTGGCACCAGTCCTGCCCGACCTCGATCGGGCAGGTCCCGTCGTGCGGGCACGGCGCGGCGACCCGCATCCCCGCCTCGATCAGCTGCTCGCGTGCCTCGCGGACGCGCAGGTAGCCCTCCGGCGTGCCCGGCTCGATCAGCACCACGGCCTGCCCGGCCCGCGCCGCCTCGGCGACGACCGCCCGGCGGGCCTCCGGGGTCAGCTCGCCCAGGACGTACGACACCGTCACGAGGTCCGCCTCGGGGACCTTCATCCCGGCGCCGATGACCGCCCGGTGCCACTCTGCGGCCCGCAGCGCCGGCGAGGCGGAGGCCGCCGCCAGCTCCTTGCCGAGGACCAGCGCCGGGTCCGCCCAGTCCAGCACCGTGGTCGTGCGCGGGCCGCCCCAGGTGGCGTCCACCGCCCAGGCCGCGGATCCGGTGCCGCCGCCGATGTCCACGTGCGAGCCCGGGGACCACCGGGGCGCCGCCTCGGCGAGGCCGTCGAGGGCGGACCGTACGGCCTCGAAGGTGGCGGGCATCCGGTAGGCCGCGTAGGCCGCGACGTCCGAGCGGTTCCGCAGGACGGGCGTGTTGGTCGGGGTCAGCCCGCGGTAGTTGGCGATCAGCCGTTCCACCGCGGCCGTGGCCTGCTTCTGCGGGAGTCCGTCGAGCAGCCGGCCGAGCGCCGCGCGCAGGGTCTCGGGGGTGGTGGTGGGGGCGGAGTCGTGGTTCACCCGTGGAGTTTACGGCGCGGCGCCGTTGCCGGACCCCCGGACCCCCGGACCCCCATGAAGGAACCCACCATGCCCCGCCTGGCACCTCCCCCGCCCTCGACGTGGAATCGCTGATACCGGAGCTCGCCGGTCTGGCGCGGGAAACGACCCTGCCGTATCCACGCAGCGGCGAACCAGGAGTGCGCGACAGCTCCATTGGCGGCCCCCTGCTGTGGCCGGCCGGTGAACCGTGGCCGCTGTGTGCCGAGCCGGGCCACTGGAAGCCCCTGCGGACTCCCACCGAGGTGGTCGGCCCCGAGCCGGTGGCGATGGTGCCGATCGTGCAGCTCTACGCACGGGACGTGCCCGAGCTGCCGTTCCCGGCGGGCACGGACGTGCTGCAGGTCGTGTGGTGCCCCTTGATCCACGATGACCACGGGGATACCGCGCTGCCGAAGGTGTACTGGCGCAGTGAGCAGAAGCTGGCGGCGGGCGCGGTGCTCTCGGAGCGGCCGGAACCGTACGAGTACGAAGAGGAATTCACGCCCCGGCCCTGCACGGTGGCTCCGACGCGGGCGGTGGAGTACCCGAATGCCGACCTGCCGGGAAGTCTGACGCGGAAGCTGAGCCGACGGTTCGAGGAGATCGAGGTGGAAACGGGCTTCTCGTACTACGAAACAGCCACCACCCTCCAGAGCAAGGTCGGAGGCTACCCGTCTTGGGCCCAGGGCCCCCAGTGGCCGGACTGCCGCTGCGGCAGACGCATGGAACACCTTCTGAGCTTGTTCTTTTTCTTCCGGCTTCGAAATGCGTCCCGAACTTGATTGCTCAGGAGGGAGTTCGGCGGACTCAGGGGCGGCCTTGGCGTGATCCTTCGTGCTGACCAGAGTGCGAGTTTCACTACGTCGCAAGATCCCAAGGCCGCCAGGGGTGAGTTTTCTGCATCACGATGCCCGGCAGGAAGCGTTCGCGGAAGCGTCACGCTTCCGGGCAGATTTCTACGAGTGCCTGCCTGCTCGGCGGGATGAGTTGTTCGAGCTGACCGATGCGGTGTTGTGTGCCGACGGGCCGGTTACCCCGCCGGTGGAGTTGACGCTGGTACCCGAACACCCTCGCGTCCACGGAGCGTTGTACGGAGCCCGCAACCGCGGCCGGATCGACGTCGACCGGCTGCGGACGATGCTCGCCGGGCTGCCGCTGCCCCGGTTTGAGGGCGGGCGCCTGATGCTGGCGGTCGACGTGTCGCCGTGGTTGCGCTCGGACGCGCCGTGCTCGGACCAGCGGCTGTTCTGTCATGTCTACGGGCGGGCGAAGTCCGCGTCGCAGTTCATCCCGGGCTGGCCGTACTCCTTCGTCGCCGTGCTGGAGCCCGGGGCCACCTCGTGGACCGGGGTCCTGGACGTGGTCCGGCTGGGACCCGAAGATGACGCGACTGCCGTCACCGCCGCCCAGCTGAGGGCCGTGGTCGAGCGGCTCGTCGCGGCTGGTCAGGACGCCTGGCAACCCGGACATCACGATCGTCATGGACGCCGGCTACGACGTCACCCGCCTGGCCTGGGTCCTGCGGGATCTGCCCGTCGAGCTGGTCGGGCGGATCCGCGGCGACCGGGTCCACCCACGGCTGACCCACCGCTCGGCCTGGCTGGAGCACGACGGTGAACTTCCCACCGTCGAAGGCACCCTGGTCCGCCTCAAAGTCGAGCATCTCTCCAAGGACCGGGAAGCACCGCCAGTGTGTCTGTGGTCCTCGAAGACCAGCTCCGTCTCGCCCGACCGCTTGCCGCCGACCTCCGCCGCCCCTGGGAGAAGCCGGCCAAGCCCGAACGCCTCACCCCGGCCCGGGTCCGCCGGGGTTTCGGAACATCCGAGCCTACCTTCTCTGCCCCACCCGTGTTCCTCAACCTCGTGGTGCCGGTCCCGGACGGCCGCCTGGAAGCAAGAACCGTCGCCCCGCACCCCGCTACGACGTCGGCAAGACCGTCAAACGCCCCGAGACCCTCAAGGCCATCGGCAGACCCGGTAGATCCTGGTAGATGCTGACCCCACGACGCCCGAGGGTAAAGATCAAGCTCACCAGACGATGACACCGCCGCCTTCGGCTTTGGCGCGTACGGAGGCGGCAACGATGTTGTTGAAGCATTTGGTGACGTACTCCGTGCCGTAGCCGCTGACTTCACCAAGCTGATCCAAGTGCGGGCGTATCGCTCCGCACTCGGCCAGGAAGTCATCGATCTCCCCCGGCTCGACCTGGAGGTTGTCGCCATCGAGCCGGGGAAAGAAGTGAGCCCCAAGCGCCTGAACCGCCGCAGAGCCCCATAGCTTCTGGCGCGCGCTCTCGAATCCGGCCCTGGTCTTGTTGTAGTCGTCGTCGGGATCTTCCAGAAGGGTCCACTTGCCGTTGGCTTCGTATATGAAGGTGTCCACATTGAGGCTCATGCGCTGATTCTCCGCAGCAAGTCCGTGCCACGTCGACTGGATTGCAGCTACCGCGCCACGGCTGGCACACAGGGCAGGCATTTCGACACTCTGGTAGCTCTGCGTGACGCCCGTAGACAAAGAACAAGCTGAGCATCACCGCCACGGAACCGGTCGACGGCCGATGGTTCGCACATGAAGGACAGGAACCTGACGCAGTCGGTCACGGCATGGACATGGGGGATCTCGGCGGCATGTACCTTTTCGTCTGCCTCACCTGCCCGGACATGCCGTACATGCATCGCTACGACTGCTGAGTCATCCGGCCCTGCGGTTGCTGGACGGGCGCCTTCGAGGATCTGTGCCGTCTCCAGCCCGGCGGACAGGAGGGCTATGAGGCGCTGCTCGGTTGGGATCCGCTGATACCGGTCGCCTTCGAAGGCTCCTTCGTCCTTCCAGTACCGGCGCCGTACAGCGAGCACAGCACTCACTGCGCCGACAGTGCCCGAGCCCGCTGGACTTCAGCGGTGGCCCAGCACGTTGACCACCCGTCCGCTGGGGTCGCGGACGAAGAACCGCCGCACGCCCCATTCCTCGTCCTGCAAGGGGTGAATGATCTCCGCACCGCTGTCCCGCATGACCGCGTAGGCCGCATCCACGTCGTCCACCTCGATGCTCATGTCGGGGGTGACGGGCGCGGTCTTGTCGCTGGTCACCACGCTGATTTGCGCTGCCGGGCTGGTCGGGGAGGCGAGCGTCATGATCCAGCCGTGGTTCATGACCTCCTCGAAGCCCAGCAGGCCGTAGAACTCCCGGCTCTCCTCCACGGCCTCCGACTGGATATTGGGCACGACACGTCGAACGGCCATCGGCGACTCCAAGTGAGAGAAAGCGTGCCTGTACGTCTCTCCAGAAGTATCGCGGCACGTCCGCCGCGGCACAGGAGTTCGCCACGGACGTCAGGGCGTTCCACCGCACCCTCTGTGACCCACGCTTCTCCACGTTCCACCTCGTCTGCTACGTCCAACCACTGCTCTTTGAGAAGCGTCACGGCGGGACTTCGCGAACCGCCCGGTCTGGCTTTGGCGGTCACTTGTGACTCCACCCGGAAGGCGGGTTCTGACTCCATCCTGGGGCGCGGTCCTGGCCGCCAGGGTCGCGGCGGGGGCCCCGCCCGGCATTCGCAGCGCATGCGCTGTCCCGTCAGCCGCGCGGGGCGAGGGCCGGGCCGTCAGTGGCGCCCCGGATGGCGGGTTTCCTGGGCGGCGCGGCGTCGCTGGTGAGGGCTCTTTGAGTACTCGGCCCCCGACATCAGCGACGAAGGCGACCACGTCACTTGGAGTTGGACGGTGATGAACAACACCGGCCGCAGCGTCTCCCGGGTGGTGTTCACGAGCAAGATCACCCCGACGGTGGTCGTCACCCGTGTGTCCCCGGGGTGCGAGGTCCCGGCGCAGGATGCCAAGACCATCCGGTGCACCTTTCCCGCCCTGGATGCCGGCGCCGCCCAGGAGGGTGTCATCGAGGCCGACCTTCCGGCTGACCTCGAAGGCAGCGTGAATATCAGCGGTAGCGTCACCTGGCAGAACCCCGCTGCCAAGGCGATCGCCCCAGGGGACCGCTGAAAACCACCGCCTGCCGCTCTGCACGGGCAGGGCTGTCGGCTGGTCAGAGCAATCCGCCGGATGCACGTGGACGGCCCGCGTAGCTCCGGCAGCGCGGATCGATCCCCTCCCGCCACGCGTGGCTGAACCGGCTTGCCGAGAAGAACCCATCAGTCAGCCTGCTCCCGCGGGCAGGGGCGGAGTCAGAACTCGCCTTCCGGGTGGAGTCGGAAGGCGCCGTCAAAGCCACCCGGTCCTATCCCCACCCGCCGGCCGGAGGTTTCCCTGGTGGCGGGCGACTCGTCAGGTCTGGCGTGTGTCAACTGGCCCGGCACCGCGCGGCGTTCGTAGCGGACGGAATGGGTGATTCCGTAGGGGCATGATCACGGATGGGCTTTTTCGGTCAGGATCGAATCGAAACCTCAGCATGGCGAGGCGCTGCTCAGCCCGTCCGTGCGCCCCTGTCCTCCCTTGCTCTCCCTTGCCCCACCCGCCCCTGGCTGACTGCATGATCAACAGGAATTCACGTGGTCGAACCCTGGGTAGCCCGAAAGATTTGCGGAGGTGCCTCCATCGTGCCGAAAAAGAAGTCCGAAACTGACGGGGTTGCTTTGACTTCGGATCGACGGGTCCGCGACTGTCGTTCACATGTCCGAAACATCCCGAGCCGCCACCCGTGGCCCTATGCGTTTGCGTGACTTCCGGATGCTGCTCGCGGGAGCCGCCACCGGACAGCTCGGTGCCCAGGTGACGCTGGTGGCGCTGCCCCTCGTGGCCGTCCTCGAACTTGAGGCCCCTGCCTTCCAGGTGGGTCTCCTGACCGCCGCGGAGACTGCCGCCTTCTTGGTCGTCGGGCTGCCCGCCGGGGCACTCACCGACCGCATGCGCAAGCGGACCCTGATGATCCGCGCGGACCTGGTGCGCGCGGTCGCCATGGCGAGCATCCCCGTTGCCGCGCTCGCCCACGTCCTGACCATGGCCCAGCTCTACGCCGTCGCGCTCGTGACCGGCGTGGCGACCGTGTTCTTCGACGTCGCCCACCAGAGCTACCTTCCGCAGATCCTGCCCCGCGACCAACTCGTGGCCGGCAACGGCGCCCTGGAGACGGTCCGTTCCACCGCCCAGGTGACCGGCCCCGGTGTCGGCGGCGGACTGGTCCAGCTCGTCGGAGCGCACTTCGCCGTCATCGCCGACGCACTCGGCTACGTACTTTCCGCCCTGTTCCTGCTCCGCATCAAACAGCCCGAGGAAGGACCGGAGTCCGACCCCGCCCCCGGGCGCTCCCTGCGCAAGGAGATCGGCGAAGGTGTCCGCTTCGTCTTCGGCCATCCGCTGCTCCGCGTCATCGCCCTCACCACCGGCCTGGCCAATTTCTGTACCGCCGTCCTCATGGCGACCCAGACCGTGCATCTCGTCCGTGTCGTCGGACTGAAGCCCGGCGGGCTCGGGCTGGTGCTGTCCGCATCGGCCGTGGGCGGGCTCCTGGGCGCCCTGTGCGCCGGGCGCCTCGCCGCCCGGCTGGGGCAGGCCCGGGTGATCTTCCTGTCCGTCCTGGTGACCGGCCCGTTCGCCCTGCTGTGGCCCCTGTCCGGGCCCGGCCTCCCCGGGGCGGCCCTCTTCGCCGCCGGATCGGCGGTCGTCTCCTTCGGCGCCGTCGTCTACAACATCGCCCAGGTCAGCTTCCGCCAAGGGCTTTGCCCCCCGCGCCTGCTCGGGCGGATGAACGCCACCCTGCGCTTCCTGATGTGGGGAACCTTGCCGCTCGGCGCGCTCCTCGGCGGCGCCCTCGCCCAGTCCTACGGGTCGCGTACGGCACTCGCCTGGTGCGCCGTCGGCATCCTCGCCGTACCGCTGCCGCTGCTGCTCTCCCCGCTGCGCCGGATGCGGGACCTGCCCGGTCCCGAGGACGACGTCCTCGCCGGCGCCGCCGAGGAGACACCGCGGGAGAAGACCTCCGCCGATGACGGCGAACGCCCGGCCCCCGCACCCATCGGCTGACTACGACAGAGAGGACCACGTGCTCAGCATCACGAGTCAGTACCTGGCCCGCTACCGGCGTCTCACCGCCGACGACCGGTCCGACACCCTGCTGCCGGTCACCGGAGCACAGCGCCGCTTCGTCCTGGTGCGCTCGCTGGACCCGTCGGGACGCCCCGACCTGGTGCCGATGTTCTTCGCCTTCCCGCGCGGAACCGTCGACCCCGAACGCCTGCGCGCAGCAGCCGGCAGGCTCGCCGCACGGCACACCGCCCTGCGCTCGCGGCCCGTCGTCGTCCGCGGCACTCCCGTCCTGCGCGTCGCCGAACCGGACGTCAGCGTGACCCGGCCGGCCCCCGTGCCGGGGGAGCGGCCCGCCGACACCCTCCGTCGCGCGCTGGCCTCCTGGGATGCGGGGGGTCCCGCCCTGCGGCTCTTCCTCGTACGCGACGAAGACCGCGAGGCGGACCGCGACGAAGACCTCGACGAGGACATCCTCGCCATCGTCCTGGACCACGCCGTCTGCGACGGCCGCTCGCTGACGCGGATCGTCGAGGAACTCGGCGCCGCGTACACCGAGGAGGCCACCGACCTCAGCCCCGCGCCCGCGCCCGCGGAGACGGAAGCCGAACTCGACGCCTACCGGGACACGGTTCTGCGCCAACTCGCCGCCGAGGAACGGGCGGAGACACCCGAAGCGGCCGAGTACTGGGCGGACCGGCTGCGCGCGCTGCGCGTTCACGCCCCGCCACCGCGTCCGGCACGCGTGCCCGACGGCGCCTTACCCGGCGGTTTCGCACAGGCCCGGCTTCCCGCGCACGGCGGCGGCCTGCCCTTCCCCGGGCTGCTCGACGCCTGCCGGTCCGCGGCCCGCGAGTTGTACGGCCCGGACAACGTGGTCCCGCTCGGCTACCCGTGGGGCGGCCGTCCCACGGGAGCGGAGCCGGTCGTCGGGTGCTTCCTCAACACCCTCGTCTTCCCGGCCGACACCGGCCACGGACCTGACGCGGAGGCGACTGCCGACGCGTGGTGGGACGACCTCGATCGGGCCGACGTCCCGTTCGACGCGGTCGCGACCGCCGTACGGGCCGCCGGCTCGCCCTGGAGCGGAGGCCTCGACGGACTGCTCACCGTGGACGACGACAGCCGCCGCCCGCCCCTCGAACTGGCCGGTGTCGAGGGACGAGAGGTCCACGTCGACGGCAGACCCGTCCGCGGCCCCTTCGCCGTCTCGGTCACCCAGGGAGCGGAGATCCGCCTGCGGATGGGGTGGAACCGCGAGGTGATCGACGACGACACCGCGCACCGGGCCTTCGACGCGCTCACCCACGCGCTGCGCGCCTCGGCGCGTCCCTCGGCGCGCCCCTCGGACTGACGGCCCCGCCGCCCGGAAGCCCGCGTACCGGCACCCACCCACACCCGGTACCGGCACCAGCACCCACGCACACCCCACACCGCCCGGCACCACCTCCCACGCCGCGGCGCGCACTCCAAGCTCCCCCCACGGCATCGACCCATGCCGAAAGCGGCCCCGCGCGACCCGCGAAATCCGCCCGCACGACCACCGGGCACAACCGTGACCGGCACCGGAGACCGACCCGACAACCTCAGGGATCGCCCATGCTTCCCCTCTCCTCCTCGCAGGAGATCGTCTGGCTGCACGAGCAGATGCAGCCCGGCAGTCGCGCCTACAACTTCACCGCCTCACTGGACCTGTGGGGCACGCTCGACACCGACGCACTGCGCCGGGGCCTCGCCGCCACCCTGGCCCGCCACCCCGGTCTGCGGCTCGAACTCGTCGCCCCCACCGGGCCGTCCGTACCCGGGCAGCGGGTCGCGGCGCAGTGTCCGCCGAGGCTGCGCACGATCGACCTCAGCACCGGAGGGGACCCCGAGGCGGCTTTCGGCGATCTCCTGCGCACCGAGGCCGAGACACCGCTCGACACCTTCGAGGCACCGCTGATCCGCTGGACGCTCGTGCGGCTGGCCGAGAACCATCACCGGCTCGTCCACGTCGAGCACCACCTGATCCACGACGGGCACTCCTTCGCGATCCTGCTCGACGACGTCTTCCGCGTCTACCGCGCCCACGTCCTCGGCGAGACCCTGGAGCTCCCGCCCGCGTCCTCGTACGCGGACCACGTCCGGGCCCAGGCCGAGGCCGCGTACACGCCCGAATCGCTCGACTTCTGGCGAGCCGAACTGCGCGACCAGCCCCACGACCTGCCGCTGCCCGGCCTCGCCCGCCCCGGTGCCCGCCGCCGGCACCACGGCGGACAGCTGCGCCAGACGATCGGCGCCGACCTAGCCGAGCGCCTGCGCACGCACACCCGTTCCCGCGGTCTCACCCCGTTCGCCACGCTTCTCGGCCTGTTCGCCGAACTCCTGCGCCGGCACAGCGGCCGGTCCCGGATGGTCATCGGCACCGCCGTCGGCAACCGCCCCCTCGGCTACGAGGACGCCGTGGGCATGTTCGTCAACACCATCCCGCTGCCGCTCGCCCTGGACGCCGCCGCCCCCGCCCAGGACACCATGGACGAGGTCACCGACACCCTCATCCGGGCCCTGCCGCACCAGGACGTGCCGGTCCAGGAGCTGACCCGGGCGCTCGGCATGCACACCTCCGGCGCCGACAACCCGCTCTTCTCCGTCATGTTCAGCGCCCACGACGCACCGCTGCCCGAGATCGACGTACCCGGTCTCGACATCACCCTCTTCGAGGGCTTCAACACCGGCACCACCCGCTTCGACCTCGACGTGGTGCTGCTCCCGGACGACCGGCGCGGCGTCACCCCGCGCCACGGCTCGCCCGGCATGACCCTGGTCTGGGACTACGACGCGGACCTCTTCGGCGAAGACGTCGCCCGGCTGCTCTCCGGCCGCTTCCTGGACCTGCTGCGCGCCTACCTCGACAGCCCCGAGACCGCGCTGGCCGACCTGGCACCGACCGCCGTGGAGCCGGCCGCCGAGCCCGTGCCCGTCCCGGCCGACCGCGATCCGCTGGACCCCGTACCCGCGCACCACCCGTCGCTGCCCGCCCTGCTGTGCGGCGCGCGCCGGCTCACCTACGGCGAACTCGACGACCGCGTCGGCTCCCTCGCCGAGCGACTGCGCGATGCCGGTGTGAAGCCCGGCCGGCCGGTGGCCGTGGTCCTGCCCAGGGGGACCGACTCCGTCGTCGCCCTGCTCGCATGCCTGCGGACCGGCGCCGTCTACTGCCCGCTGTCCCCGTCCGATCCGCCGGCCCGGCTCGGAGTGCTCCTGGAGCGGCTCGCCCCCGCACTGGTCCTCACCGGTGACGGCACCCCGGCCCTGCCGGAAGGACTGCCGACCGCCCGGATCGACGCCCCGGTACTGCCCGCCGCGCACGGGGCCGCGGAGCTTCCCGGCACCGCGTACGTCATCCACACCTCCGGCTCCACCGGGCTGCCGAAGCCGGTCGCCGTCGGCCACGAGGCGCTGGCGCACCATCTGACGGCGGCCGCCGACCGGTTCGGCCTCACCACCTCGGACCGGGTCCTGATGTTCGCCCAGCCGTCCTTCGACGTGGCGCTCGAGGAGGTGCTGCCGACCCTGTACGCCGGTGCGTGCCTGGTCCTGCCCGAGTACGAGGTGCCCACGGGCGCGGAGCTCGCCGAACTGCTGGCGTCAGCCCGGGTGACCGTCGCCAACCTGCCCACCAGCTACTTCCTCGCCACCCGCGAGGACCTGCGTCCCGCGCTGCGCGACGAGAGCTGGGCACCGAGGCTCCTGGTCCTCGGCGGCGAGCGCCTTCCCGCCCAGGCACTGAGCGGAGTCCTCACCGACACCGACGCGACCGTGCTCAACGTGTACGGCGTCACGGAGGCGGCCATCAGCTCGACCGTCCACGAGGTCTCCCGGGAGGCCCTCGCCGAGGGCGCCGAGATCCCCCTGGGCACCGAGCTTCCGGGCGAGCGGATCCACGTCCTGGACGCCCACCACCGCCCGCTGCCCACCGGCGCCGTCGGGGAACTCGCCGTCGCCGGTCCCGGCCTCGCCGACGGCTACGCGGGCAACGCGGAGGCTACGGCCGCCCGGTTCGTCACCGTCGACGCACTCGACGGGCAGCGCGTCTACCTCACCGGCGACCTCGGCTACCGCGGTCTGGACGGCCTGCTGTACTTCCTCGGGCGGCGCGACAACCAGATCAAGCTCCGGGGTCACCGCATCGAGCTGGAGGAGATCGAGGCGGCGGCGTCCGCGGTGCTCGGCGGCCGGTCATGCGCCGTCGTACTGGACCGGGAGGGTCCCGGCGGGCCCAGGCTCGTCGGCTTCCTCGAAGTCGGCGCCGAGGGCGCCGAGGGCGCGAACGGCGCGAACGGCGCGAGCGGCGCGGACTTCGACGACAAGACGCTGCACGCCGAGTTGAGCCGCCGCCTGCCCGGCCCCCTCGTGCCCGCCCGGTGGGCACGGCTGGACACCATGCCGACCCTCGCCGGTGGCAAGCCCGACCGTACGGCCCTGGCCCGCCGAGCGGCGGCGCTCGACCCCGACGACACGGCGACGTACGAGCCCGGAGGCGATCGCGAGGCCGGGCCCGAGGCCACCGCCGGGTCCGACGTGTCCGCCGGGTCCGCCGGGTCCGACGCGTCCGCCGTGTCCGACGATCCGATGACGGCTCTGCTCACCGAAGGCTGGCGTCAGGTCCTCGGCCACAGCCGCTTCGACGCCCGCTCCCACTTCTTCCACAGCGGGGGCCATTCCCTGCTGGCCGCCGAGCTGGCCGCCTGGCTGGAGCCCCGGCTGGGCACGCGCCCGCCGCTGAGGGTGCTCTTCCGCAACCCCGTGCTCGCCGACCAGGCCGAAGCCCTCGCCACCACCGCCCCTTCCACGGAGTCGTGATGACCCAGTCCCCGACCGCGCCCGTCGTCCCCGCCAAGCCTCTCCACACCGGCCTCGGCACGGGCCGCAACACCGGCCTCGGCACCGGCACCGGCCTCGGCACCGCGCTGAGCGTCGCCCATGGCCCGGCCGCCGAACCGACCAGTGTGCTCGCCCGCTTCGAGGACTGGGCCCGGCGCACCCCGCGGGCCCCGGCAGTGATCGACCGCACCGAGATCTGGACGTACCAGGACCTCGACGCGGCGGCCGAGCTGGTCGCCGCCGATCTGGGCGACCGCGTACGGCCCGGCGACCTGGTCGGCGTCTGCCTCGACCGGTCCACGGCCCTGGTGGTGACCGCCGTCGCCCTCGCCCGGATCGGCGCCGTCTACCTGCCGCTCGGCCCCCGCCCCGGCGAACGCCGCATCCAGGCCGTCACCGAGGACCTCGACGTCGCCTGCCTCATCGGCGACCCCGCTGTCCTGCCCGAGGAACACCGCGGCGGGAAGCACGCCCCGCTGCCGCTGCTGCTGCCCACCGATGGCGTCAACGCCCCCGCCGCCGCGGTGGCGGCCTTCGCCGACTCCGTCCGCGGAACCCGGCGCGCGCCCGAGGGCGCCCTGTACGCCGTCCTCACCTCCGGCTCCACCGGCCGCCCCAAGGCGGTCGCCGTGGCCGAGTCCTCGCTCTCCGTCGCCCTCGACTGGTACCGGGCCGAGACCGGCCTGGCGCCGGGTGACCGCCAGTCCCTGCTCATCGGCGTCGCGTTCGACCCGCATCTGCTGGAGCTCTGGGCCGCACTGACCTCCGGTGCCGCCCTCGTCCCGGCCCCGGACGACACCCGCTGGGACTCGGACGTGCTCACCGACTGGTGGCGTGACACCGCCCTCACCCACGTGGTGGCGGCCACTCCCACCGTCGAACCGCTCCTGGACCGGCCGTGGCCGCAGGACCTCAACCTGCGCCACCTCGTCGTCGGCGGCGACCGCATGCGCCGACGGCCCGGCCCCGACGTCACCGCCACCGTCCACAACGCCTACGGCCCCGCGGAAGCCACCGTCGTCACCACCACCCACACCATGCGCGGCACGGACCCGGAGGCCGGTGACCCGACCCCGCCACCCATCGGCACCGCGCTGCCGGGCGTCACCCTCGTCGTCACGGACGACGAGGGCCGGCCCGTCGCCCGCGGGCAGGACGGCGAACTGCGCATCGGCGGCCACTGCCTGGCGCTCGGATACCTTGACCCCGAACTGACCGCACGCCGGTTCGCCGCGCCTCCACAAGAGCCGGAGCTGCCCGCGGTCGACCGCCTCTACCGCACGGGCGACCGGGTACGGATGAACGCCGACGGCGGCCTGGACTTCCTCGGCCGCCTGGACGACCAGGTGAAGATCAGCGGGGTGCGGATCGAACCGGCCGAGGTGGAAGCCGCCTTCGAGCAGGACCACCGGGTACGCAGTGCCGTCGTCACCGTGCTGCGCGACAGCTCCGGCCACGGCCGCCTCGTCGCGCACGTACGGCCCGTCGACGGCGCCGAACCCGCGGCCGGGGACCTCCTCGCCGCGGTCCGTGCCTGGCTGCCCGAGCAGGCCGTCCCCAGCGCCGTACGGATCGTCGACGGCTACCCGCTCGACGCCAACGGCAAGGTGGACCGGGCCGCCCTGACGGCCCGGACCCCGGACCCCGTGACGCCCCGGACCGCCGCCCCGAACGACCTCGCCGACGCCACCGGCACCGAGCGGTTCGTGCTGACGACCGTGCGCGACCTCCTCGGCCGGCCCGACACCGGCCCCGGCGACAACTTCACCGACGCCGGCGGCACCTCCGTCGTCGCCGCACGGCTGATGGCGGCCGTCGAACGCGAGACCGGAGTACGCCCGCGCGCCCACGAGCTGCTGCGCAGCGCCGACCTGCGCGCCTTCGCCGCCGTCGTCCACCAGCGCCGCACCCCGCGACCGGAAGGAGCCTGACATGACACCCACCACCCCGCAGCCCACCACCCCGCAGCCCATCGACCCGGTGACCGGTGCACCCGTACCGCCGCCGGTGCGGGCGACCACCCTGTCGGCGCTCCTTGCCCGGAACGCCGCACTCACCCCGAACGCACTCGCCGTCGTGGACGGCGACACCACCCTCACCTACGCCGGTCTCCTCGAGGCCGGCCACGCCCTCGCGGCGTACCTGCGCGACCACGGGGTGTCCCGCGGCGACCGGGTCGCGCTGATGACGACACGGTCGGCCCGCACGGTCGTGGCGCAGCTCGGGCTGTGGCTGGCCGGAGCCGTGTGCGTGCCGCTCGACCCCGCCCAGCCCCGGCCGCGCACCGAGGCGATGATCGCCGACGCGGACGTGACGCTCACCGTCGGCGACGGCAAGCTGCTGGACGCGGTCACGCTCCCCGGGCCCGTACTCGCCCTGCCCGAGGAGCCGCTCATGAGCGGCTCGCCGGTCGACGACTCCGACCCGGACAGCCCGGCGTTCATCATGTTCACCTCCGGCTCCACCGGCCGCCCCAAGGGCGTCGCCGTGCCGCACCGTGCCATTGCCGAGCTGGTCACCGCACCCGACTACGTCACCCTCACCGGCCGCGACCGCGTCCTGTTCCACTCGCCCATGACCTTCGACGCCTCGACCTTCGAAGTCTGGGTCGCGCTCGCCAACGGCGCGGCGGTCGTCGTCTGCACCGAGCAGCGGCCCTCCCTGGAGGACCTGGCCCGGCACGTCGAGCGGTACGGCGTGACGGTGGCGTTCTTCACCACCGCCCTCTTCCACCAGCTCGCCGCGCGCCGCTCCCGCGTCTTCACCCAGCTCCGCTCGGTCCTCGTCGGCGGCGAGGCGATGGCCACCGCACCTGCCCGCGAGGTGCTCACCGCCTTCCCCTGGCTGGAGCTCGTCAACGGCTACGGACCGACCGAGACGACCACCTTCGCCACCGCCCACCGGGTCACCGAGCAGGACCTGGAGGGGCCGATACCGATCGGCAGGCCCATCTCCGGGGCCACGGCGCACGTCCTGGACTCCGAGGGCCGCCCGGTGGCCGACGGCGACCGGGGCGAACTGTGGATCGGCGGCAGCAGGCTCGCCCTCGGGTACACGGGCCGGCCCGAACTCACCGCCGAGCGCTTCGTCGAGCATCCCGCCGCCGGCCGGCTCTACCGTACGGGCGACGTCGTCTCCCTCAGGCCCGACGGCATCCTCCGGTTCCACGGCCGCAACGACGACCAGGTGAAGGTCCGCGGCTTCCGCATCGAGCCCGCCGAAGTCGAACACGTCCTGCGCGAGCAGCCGGACGTCGACGACGCCGCCGTGACCGTCGACGGCGCCGGCACCCCCCAGGCGCGCCTCGTCGCGTTCGTCGTCGCCGCGCCCGGCCCGGTGCCCTCCGGCGGAGCGCTGCGCGAGCGTCTCACCGCTGCCCTGCCCGCCCACCTGGTGCCCGACGCGATCACCCTGCTGGGGCGGCTTCCCCTCACCCCGGCCGGCAAGGTCGACCGGCGGGCGCTCACCGGTCGCCCGCACGCGGCCGACAACCGGCCCACCGACGTGCCGGCAGCGGAGATGACACCGCTGGAGCAGGCCGTCGCCGATGTGTGGAGCCAGGCCCTGGAACTCGAAGTCACCAGCGCCGACATCGAGTTCTTCGCCCTCGGCGGCCATTCCCTGCTCGCCCTCGCCGCCACCGAGAACCTCCGCGAGGAACTCGGCGTGGAAATCTCCCTCGCCGAGTTCTTCGCCGCCCCGACCGTCGCCGCGCAGGCCGCGCTGGTCGAACGTGCCCTCCTGGCCGCCCACGGCGACCTCCACCTCGACCTTCCGGAGCACAGCGATGCCCACTGACGCCGACTCCGCGGCACGCGACCGCCAACAGGAACGGCAGGTGGAACTGCTGCGCCTGGCCCGCACCAGAGCCGCCGGGCGCGCGAAGCCCCGTACCGGCACCGGCGCGGCCTCCCGTGAGGACGATCACGCAGCACGCGGCACCGCCCGATCCGGTACCGACCCGCGGGCCGCGAGCGCCCCCCTCTCCCGCGCCCAGCGCCGCATGTGGCTGATGGAGCGGCTCGGCGGCGCGGGCGACTCGTACCACGTACCGTTCGCCACGCGCGTGCGCGGTCCGTTCGACGTGGCCGCGTTCGCCACCGCCGTCACCTCACTGGTGGCCCGGCACGGCATCCTCCGCACCCGCTACACGGAGTGCGAGGGCGAGCCCCTGCAGGAGGTGCTCCCGGCACCGGATGAGGTCCCCGTACCCGTCATCGACACCGACGTGACGCACGCCCCGGGGCTGCTGCGGCGGGAGTCGGCCCGGCCGTTCGACCTCGCGGCCGGCGACGCCGTACGGGCGCTCGTCCTGCGCCACGGCCCGCAGGACCACACGCTGCTCCTGACGTTCCATCACATCGCGGTGGACGGCGCCTCGCTGGAGACCGTGGCCGCCGAACTCGCCGTCTTCTACGCGGCGGCCACCGACGCGGCGGGCCGGCACGAGCTCGCCGCACCGCCGCAGTACGCCGACCACGCGCGCCACGAGCACGAGGGCCTCTCCGGATTCACGGCTGAACTGGACCGCTGGACCGCCCTGTTGGCCGACGCCGCCCCACCGCGCCTGCCCCTGCCGGCGGCGGCCGCGCCGCACACCGGCGCCCGGCCCGCGGCCGTGTGCACCGTGCCCCTCGCGCCCACCGTGCCCGGCGCCCTGCGGGCGCTGGGTGCAGAGCGGCACGCCACGCTCTTCGCGGTGTCGCTGACCGCGGCCTTCGCCGCCCTGCACCGCCTCACCGGCGACGACGACCTCGTCATCGGCGTGGCGGCCACCCACCGCGGCGGAACGGCCATGCGCGGGCTGGTCGGCCTGTGCGTCAACACCCTGCCCGTACGGGTCGACGTCTCGGACGACCCGACCCTCGCCGACCTTCTGCGACGGGTACGCGACGCACTCGTCGAAGCCCAGGGCCGCAGGCACCTCCCCTTCGACCTGGTCCTCGAACGCCTCGGCGCGGGAGCACGCGGCGCTGACGGCACCGCGCTGGTCCAGGTCACCTCCGACGTCCTCGGCGAACCGACGGTCCTCCGCGTGCCGGGTACGTCGGCCGAGTACGTGGACGTACCCACGGACGGCGCGAAGTTCACCCTGTCCTACGGCCTGGGGCTCAGCGACGCCGCACAGCCCGCCGCATTGGTCCAGTACGACGGCAACACGCTGGACGACACCGTGGCGGAGGCCGCCGTACGGGACTACGCGGCCCTGCTCCATACGCTGGCAACCGACCCGGAACTCGCCCTGAGCGAGCTGCCCTTCGCCGCCCCGGGCGTGCCCGGTGCGCGCACCGGGTCCCCGGACCGCACCGACAAGGCCACCACGCAGCCCACCCGGCCCTGGCGCTTATACACATCTGTCTCCGGGGCGGGGGCAGCGGCGGTCGCCGGGTCCTCCGCGGCAGCGGCGTCGGCGGCGGTGTCGCTCACAAGGTGCTCCAGTCCTGATCGGGGTAGCGGTGGACGGGCGCCGAGACGTCGTCCAGTGCTCGGCGGATCTCCTCCGGAAGACTAAGGGCCTCCACCGACAGGGCCGCCCCGAGCTGCGCCGACGTGCGCGCGCCGATGACCGGGGCGGCCACCCCCGGGCGGTCGCGCACCCACGCCAGGGCCACCTGGAGCGGGGTCACCGCCAGGCCGTGGGCGGCCGTCGCCACCGCGTCCACGATCCGGCGCGCCGCCTCGTCCAGGTAAGGCTCCACGAAGGCGGACAGGGTCTCCGAGGCGCCCCGGGAGTCCGCCGGGATGCCGGACCGGTACTTGCCCGTCAGGACGCCCCGGCCGAGGGGGGAGGAGGGGAGGAGGGAGACGCCGAGGTCCAGCGCCGCCGGCAGGACCTCCCGCTCCACGCCCCGCTGGAGCAGGGAGTACTCCATTTGCGTCGACGCCAGCCGGGTCCGTACTCCCGGCGCCGCGAGCTGCCAGGTCGCCGCCTTCGCCAGCTGCCAGCCGCTGAAGTTCGACACGCCCGCGTACCGCGCCCGCCCGCTGCTCACCGCGATGTCCAGCGCCTGGAGGGTCTCCTCCATGGGGGTCCAGGGATCGAAGGCGTGGACCTGCCAGAGATCGACGTAGTCCGTGTCCAGGCGGGCCAGGGAGTCGTCCAGCGCGGCCAGCAGGTGGCCGCGCGAGCCGTCGAATCGGCGGTCCGGGTCCGCGACCCCGCCGGCCTTCGTCGCGATCACCAGGTCCCGCCGCGACACGACGGAACCGATCAATTGTCCGAGGAGGTACTCCGCCTCCCCGCCCCCGTACACGTCGGCGGTGTCGACGAGCGTGCCGCCCGCGTTCCAGAACGTCTTCAACTGCGCGGCCGCTTCCGCCTCGTCCGGTCCGTCCGCCGACCGGCCCCAGGTCAGTGTGCCGAGACCGATCCGGGAGACGCGCAGTCCGGTGCGGCCGAGATGCCTCTGCTCCATGGGCGCTGAGACTACTGGGGCGCTGACGCGGGGCACCCGGGCGCGCTACAGTCCCCGCAGACCTACGTTACTGATGGGTAAACCGGTAAGGGGACGACACATGCGGCTCGGCATCAATCTCGGCTACTGGGGCGCTGGCATGGACGCCGACAACCTCGCCGTCGCGCAGGAGGCCGACCGGCTCGGCTACGACGTCTGCTGGGCCGCGGAGGCCTACGGCTCGGACGCGCCGACCGTCCTGGCCTGGGTCGCCGCCCAGACCGAGCGGATCGACGTCGGCTCGGCGATCCTCCAGATCCCGGCCCGCCAGCCGGCGATGACGGCCATGACGGCCGCCACCCTCGACTCCCTCACCAAGGGCCGCTTCCGGCTCGGCCTCGGCGTCTCCGGACCGCAGGTGTCCGAGGGCTGGTACGGCGTCAAGTTCGACAAGCCGCTCGCCCGGACCCGCGAGTACGTGGAGATCGTCCGCAAGGCGATGAGCCGCGAGCGGCTGTCCTACGAGGGCGAGCACTGGACCCTGCCGCTGCCCGACGGCCCGGGCAAGCCGCTGAAGCTGACCGTGCACCCCGAGCGCGAGCACATCCCGCTCTACATCGCCGCCATCGGGCCCAAGAACCTGGAGCAGACCGGCGAGATCGCCGACGGCGCGCTGCTGATCTTCCCGGCCGCCGAGCACCTGGAGGCCACCGCGCTCACGCACATCCGGGCGGGCCGCGAGAAGGCCGGGCTGACGATGGACGGCTTCGACGTCTGCCCGACCGTGCCGCTGGCCCTCGGCGACGACGTGAACGCGCTCGCCGACATGTTCCGCCCGTACACCGCCCTGTACGTGGGCGGCATGGGCAGCCGGAAGCAGAACTTCTACAACCAGCTCGCCCGGCGCATGGGCTACGAGAAGGAAGCCGCCGAGGTCCAGGACAAGTACCTGTCGGGCGACAAGCAGGGCGCGGCCGCCGCGATCCCGCACTCGCTGATCGACTCCACCACCCTGCTGGGGCCGGTCGAGCGCATCGCGGACGGGATGCGGGCCTACGCGGAGGCCGGGGTCACCACCCTGACGCTCGCCCCCGCCGGATTCACCCTGGAGGAGCGGATCGCCGCCCTGCGGGCCGGCACCGAGGCCATGGAGCGTGCGGGCCTCGCCTGACCGGTCCCCTTCCGGTGACGGGTTCTGCGGCCGTGGTGGGGGCTCGGGGGGTCTTCCCCGCCACGGCCGACACAGCCAACAACGCGCGGCGGGCCCGCGGGGTTACGCCCCCGGGCCCACCGGTCGGGGTCGTTCATTCGGGCGAGTCGGGGGCGCACCCGGTTGCCCGGCCCGCGAATCGGCTTTTGACTCGACGTATGCTCTCTGCGCGCAGCCTGTTCCAGGAGATCGTCGAGGACGACGGGTCCTTCCAGCTGTTCTGCTCCATCGCCGCCGGCGGCGAGTCCCAGGGCGGCTGGGAGAACGCCCGGATCGCGGCCCTGGTCCCCGACTCCATGCGCGACCTCGCGCCCAAGATCACCCGGCACGGGGCCGACGAGGACAAGCACGGCCGGATCTTCAACGCGCTGCTCCGCAAGCGCGGCCTGGCCCCCGTCCCCGTCCCGCCCGAGACCGACTACACGATGCTGCTGGAGCGCCGCGGCATCGGGCTGAGCCACGAGAAGCTGCGCGGCGAGCGGGCCCTGAGCGAGGAGGACATCGTCGTCTACCTCTCCCACAGCCGGGTCACCGAACAGCGCGCCGCCGACCAGATGATCATGCTGGTCCGGTACTTCGGGGACCACCCCGAGCTCGGCAAGGCCATCCGCATGATCGGTGCGGACGAGGACAACCACCTGGCGTACTGCCACGAGGAACTGCTCCGCCTCGCCCGCGCCGGCCACGGCCGCACCATCCACCGGGTGCTGCGCGAGTGCGCGCTCGCCGAGATCGGCGTGTACCGGGACGTGAGCCTCGCCGTCATGGGCCGCATGGGGCGCCTGCTGGGCTGGCCCGCGCCGAAGGCGGCCGCGCTCGCCGCCGGGATCCGCGGGATGTACGCGTACGAGCGGTTCAGCGGCTGGCACCGGATGGTGGACCTGCGCCGGCCGGAGCGCGGCGACCCGCTGGGCGGTCCCGCCACGACCGCGCCCGAGTTCGCGTAGTGCCCGCAACGGGCCCGCCGCCCCGCCGCGGCGGCCCCCTCAGAGCCAGCCGCGCCGCTTGAACATCCGGTGCAGGCCCAGGCACAGGCCCAGCATCACCGCGACGACCGCCGGATAGCCCCACCGGTGCCTGAGCTCCGGCATGTGGTCGAAGTTCATCCCGTAGATCCCCGCCACCATGGTCGGGACCGCCGCCATGGCCGCCCAGGCCGAGATCTTGCGCATGTCGTCGTTCTGCCGGACGCCCATTTGCGCCAGGTGCGCGGCCAGCGCGTCCGAGAGCAGCCGGTCCAGGCCCTCGATGTACTCGTTCGCCTTGGTCAGGTGGTCGGCGACGTCACGGAAGAACGGCTGGGCGTGCTCGTGCACGAACGGCACGTCCCCGAAGGCGAGCCGGTCCATCGGCTGCAGCAGCGGGCTGGTGGCCCGGCGGAACTCCAGGACCTGCCGCTTGAAGGAGTAGATCCGCGCCGCGGTGTTCTTGGTGTCCGCGGAGTTCGGCGAGAACACCTCCGCCTCCAGCTCCTCCAGGTCCGCCTGGAGCTCGGCGGCCACCTCGATGTAGTGGTCCACCACCGCGTCCGAGACCGCGTACAGCACCGCCGTCGGACCGTGCCTCAGCACCTCGGGATCCTGCTCCAGCCGGTGGCGCACCGCGGCCAGCGCGGCCCCCTCGCCGTGCCGGACCGTGACCACGAAGGAGTCGCCGATGAAGACCATCAGCTCGCCCGTGGTCACCCGGTCCGCGTCGTCGTCGTACAGCACCGGCTTGAGGACCACGAAGAGCGAATCGTCGTAGACCTCCAGCTTCGGCCGCTGGTGGGCGGTCAGCGCGTCCTCCACCGCCAGCGGGTGCAGCCCGAACTCCTGGCTGACGTGCTCGAATTCCTTCTCCGTCGGCTCGTGCATGCCGACCCAGAGGAAGGCGTCGCCGGTGGCCCGCGCCTGGTCCAGGGCATCCGAGAAGTCCTCGGGCGCCTCGGAGCGGCGGCCGTTCCGGTACATCGCGCAGTCCACTATCACCCGGGCATTGTTCCCTGCCCGGAGCCCGCCCGCACACCGGCCGGGCCGCATAGGGTGACCGCATGGCCACGCTGATCCTCGTACGACACGGGCGGTCCACCGCCAACACCGCAGGGCTCCTCGCCGGCTGGACCCCGGGAGTGGGCCTGGACGAACACGGCGCCGGGCAGGCCGCGGCGCTGCCCGGCCGCCTCGCCGGCGTCCCGCTCGCCGCCGCCGTCACCAGCCCGCTGCAGCGGTGCGCCGAAACCCTGGCCCCGCTCCTCGCCGACCGGCCCGGACTCGCGCTCCACACCGACGAGCGGATCGGCGAGTGCCACTACGGAGACTGGTCGGGCCGCAAACTCTCCGAGCTGTCCGAAGAACCGCTGATGCGCATCGTCCAGCAGCACCCCTCGGCCGCCGCCTTCCCCGGCGGCGAGTCCATGCGGGCCATGCAGACCCGCGCCGTGGACTGCGTGCGCGAGTGGAACGCGCGGATCGACGAGGAGCACGGCAGCGACGCCGTCTTCCTGATGTGCTCGCACGGCGACATCATCAAGTCGATCGTCGCCGACGCCCTCGGCATGCACCTGGACCTCTTCCAGCGGATCCACGTGGACCCCTGCTCGGTCACCGCGATCCGCTACACGCCCACCCGGCCGTTCCTGCTCCGGCTCGGCGACACCGGGGACTTCGCCTCGTTCGCGCCCCGCGAAACGGCGGCGCCGGACAAAGGGGCCGAAGACGGCGGCGACGCGGTCGTGGGGGGCGGCGCGGGCGCGGTGTGATCGAACGGAGCAGTAGGGTGGACGGGCCAACACATGGGCGCAGCCCTGCCCCTGCTGCCGAGACTTGGAGACTGGACGTGCCCCGTCAGGTGTTCCTCTACGACCCGCCGGACCGCTTCGTGGCCGGCACGGTCGGTCTGCCTGGCCGCCGTACCTTCTTCCTCCAGGCCTCCACCGGCCCCCGCGTCACCAGCGTCTCCCTGGAGAAGACCCAGGTCGCGGCGCTCGCCGAGCGGATGGACGAACTGCTGGACGAGGTCGTACGGCGCACCGGGGGCAATGCCCCCGTCCCGGCCGTCGCCCCCGCCGAGGCCACCGACACGGCACCCCTGGACGTCCCCGTCGACGAGGAGTTCCGCGTCGGCACCATGGCCCTGGCCTGGGACGGCGAGGACCAGCGCATGATCGTCGAAGCGCAGGCCCTCGTGGAGCTCGACGCGGACTCCGAGGAGGACCTCGCCGAGGCCGAGGAACGGCTGCTCCAGGACGAGGAGAACGGCCCGCCGATGCTGCGCGTGCGGCTCACCGGCGCCCAGGCCCGGGCGTTCACCAAGCGCGCCCTGGACGTGGTCAACGCCGGCCGGCCGCCGTGCCCGCTGTGCAGCCTGCCGCTCGACCCGGAGGGGCACGTCTGCCCCCGCCAGAACGGCTACCGGCGCCAGGCGTGAACGCCACGGGGGAGCTCGAAGCGCTGCTGGCCCACGGGGAGCTCACGGTCGTCGGCCGGATCCGCGAGGCGTCCAACGCCGTCCTGCGGTGCACCGTCACCCACGAGGGCGTGAGCGCCGACTGCGTGTACAAACCGGTCAAGGGCGAGCGCCCGCTGTGGGACTTCCCCGACGGCAACCTCGCCCGGCGCGAGGTCGCCGCCTACCTGATCTCCGAGGCCACCGGCTGGGGGCTGGTCCCCCCGACCGTGCTGCGCGAGGGACCGTACGGCGAGGGCATGGTCCAGCAGTGGATCGACACCGGGGAGTCCCCGGAGGCCGGCCTGCTCGCGCTCGTGGAGGGCGAGGAAGCCGGGGACGGCTGGCGACCCGTCGCCTTCGCCGAGGTCGGGGAGGGCCGCACCGCGCTCCTCGTCCACGCCGACGACGAACGCCTGCGCCGCCTCTCCGTCCTCGACGCCGTGATCAACAACGGCGACCGCAAGGGCGGCCACCTGCTCCCCGCGCCCGACGGCCGGCTCTACGGCATCGACCACGGAGTGACCTTCCACACCGAGGACAAGCTGCGCACCCTGCTGTGGGGCTGGGCCGGCGAGCCGCTGACCGGGGAGGCACGCTCCGTGCTGGGCGACCTGGAGGCCGCGCTGACCCCTGGAGAGCCCCTCGCCACCCGGCTGGCCGAACTGGTCACCACGGCCGAGCTGGCCGCCGTACGGGGCCGGGTGGACCTCCTGCTGCGCACCGGGACGCACCCGCAGCCCTCCGGGCAGTGGCCCGCGATCCCGTGGCCGCCGGTCTGATCCCGACCGTCCCCGTACACATAGAACCGGCCATGGCGCAAGAGTGCCGATCAGGACAACAGTGCAGGTCCGGTTCGTTTTCGGAACACCCGTCCGGTTACGCTCGACGCATGCATGCCTGGCCCGCTTCTGAGGTCCCCGCCCTGCCTGGCAAGGGCCGCGACCTCCAGATCCACGACACCGCGACCCAAGGGACGATCACCCTCGCCCCCGGTCCCGTCGCCCGTATCTACGTGTGCGGGATCACCCCGTACGACGCGACCCACATCGGGCACGCGGCGACCTACAACGCGTTCGACCTCGTGCAGCGCGTGTGGCTCGACACCAAGCGGCAGGTCATCTACGTCCAGAACGTCACGGACGTCGACGATCCACTGCTGGAGCGGGCGCTGCGCGACAACCAGGACTGGACCGAGCTGGCCGAGCGCGAGACCGCGCTCTTCCGCGAGGACATGACCGCCCTGCGGATGCTGCCCCCGCAGCACTACATCGGCGCCGTCGAGGCCATACCCGGCATCGTGCCGCTGGTCGAGCGGCTGCGGGACGCGGGCGCCGCCTACGAGCTCGACGGCGACGTCTACTTCTCCGTCGAGTCCGACCCGAACTTCGGCAAGGTCTCCAACCTGGACGCCGAGGCCATGCGCCTGCTCTCCGCCGAGCGGGGCGGCGACCCCGAGCGCGTGGGCAAGAAGAACCCCCTCGACCCGATGCTGTGGATGGCCGCGCGTCCGGGCGAGCCCAGCTGGGACGGCGGCTCGCTGGGCCGCGGCCGCCCCGGCTGGCACATCGAGTGCGTCGCCATCGCCCTCGACCACCTCGGGATGACCTTCGACATCCAGGGCGGCGGCTCCGACCTCGCCTTCCCGCACCACGAGATGGGCGCCTCGCACGCCCAGGTGCTGACGGGCGAGTTCCCGATGGCCAAGGCGTACGTACACGCCGGCATGGTCGCGCTGCACGGAGCGAAGATGTCGAAGTCCAAGGGCAACCTGGTCTTCGTGTCCGCCCTGCGGCGGGCCGGGGTGGACCCGGCGGCCATCCGCCTGGCCCTGCTCTCCCACCACTACCGCGCCGACTGGGAGTGGACGGACGCCGTCCTCGCCGAGGCCGTCGCCCGCCTGGAGCGCTGGCGCGCCGCCGTCTCCCGCCCGGACGGCATCGCGGCCGACGCCCTGGTCGAGGAGGTCCGCGAGGCCCTCGCCAACGACCTGGACGCCCCCGCGGCCCTGGCGGCCGTGGACCGCTGGGTCGAGCTCCAGATCGCCACGGACGGCGACGACGAGTCGGCCCCCGGCCTGGTCTCCCGCACGGTCGACGCCCTCCTCGGCGTGGCCCTGTAGCCCGCGCCGCCCGGACAGCACCGAAGCGCGCCCCGGCACCCGCCGGGGCGCGCTTCGCGCATCACCGCTTCGGTGCGGGCAGGTGGGCAGCACGTCGGCCACGGTTCACCGGCCGGCCACAGCAGGGGCCCGCCCACCGAGCTGTCGTGCACGGTGGGCGAACCCGGGCTCGGGTGCAGCCGGGTCGCGGTGGTTCAGGCCTCCGGCGGGGCTTCGTCCCCGTCCGCGGCCGAGGTTCCGTCAGCGGTCGCCGGCCCGTCCGCGTTCGCAGGCCCTTCCGCGGCCGCCGGCCCGTCCGCGGAAGGCGGTTCGGGCTCCGGCCCGGGCTTGCGCTTCGGCGGGCGGGTCAGGCCGCTGGAGGTGTCGCGGAGGTACGAACCGTCGCCGGGCTCCGGCGACGGACCCGCCGCCGGATCGCGGCGCCGCAGGTACCGCTCGAACTCCCGGGCGATCGCGTCGCCCGAGGCCTCCGGCAGATCGGCCGTGTCACGGGCCTCCTCCAGCGTCTGGACGTACTCCGCCACCTCGCTGTCCTCGGCCGCCAGTTGGTCCACGCCCACCTGCCACGCCCGCGCGTCCTCGGGGAGTTCGCCCAGCGGGATCCGGATGTCGATCAGATCCTCCAGCCGGTTGAGCAGCGCCAGGGTCGCCTTCGGGTTCGGCGGCTGGGACACGTAGTGCGGCACCGCCGCCCACAAGGACACCGCCGGCACCCCGGCATGGGTGCAGGCCTCCTGCAGGATCCCCACGATCCCGGTCGGGCCCTCGTACTTCGTCTCCTCCAGGTCCATCGTCCGCGCCAGATCGGCGTCCGACGTCACCCCGCTGACCGGCACCGGCCGGGTGTGCGGGGTGTCGCCCAGCAGCGCCCCCAGGATCACGACCATCTCCACGCCCAGCTCATGGGCGAAGCCGAGGATCTCGTTGCAGAACGACCGCCACCGCATGGACGGTTCGATCCCCCGCACGAGCACCAGGTCGCGCGGCTTGGCGCCGCCGATCCTGACGACCGACAGCCGGGTCGTCGGCCACGTGATCTTCCGTACCCCGTTGTCCAGCCACACCGTCGGCCGGTTGACCTGGAAATCGTAGTAGTCCTCGGCGTCCAGAGCCGCGAAGACCTCGCCCTTCCACTCCCGGTCCAAGTGTGCGACCGCACCGGAGGCCGCGTCACCCGCGTCGTTCCAGCCCTCGAACGCGGCCACCATGACCGGGTCGATCAGCTCGGGCACGCCCTCAAGCTCGATCACCCAGGTCTCCTTCCGAAGTTCCCTTGCGTACGTGGGTCAGCCTAAGCCTTGATGCGACGCCAGCCACAGCCCACGACAGAGGGGCGGTTCCCCTCGGAACCGCCCCTCTGCCCGCCCGCGGACGCGGTTAAGCCTTATCGGCCAGCATCTCCTCGACCCGGCCGCGCACTTCCGCGGTGTCCAGACCGCGGACCGTGACCGTCGTACGGCGGCGCAGCACGTCCTCGGCCGTCTCGGCCCACTCGTTGTCCCGGGCGTAGGCCACCTGCGCCCAGATCTCCGGACCGTCCGGGTGGATCCGCTCGGCCAGCGCCGGGTCCTCGTTCGCGAGCCGCGCGATGTCGAAGGCCAGCGAGCCGTAGTGCGAAGCCAGGTGGCGGGCGGTCAGCGGGTCCATCCGGGAGCCCGGCTCGCGGTCCACGAGCAGCCGGTGCGCCACCGCGTTCGGGTTGGCGACACCGGGCAGCGCGATCCGTCGTACGAGGGACTTCACCGGCTCCATGTCCTCGGTCAGCGGGCTGCCGGGGAGCTTGGCCAGCTTGTCCATGACCACGCGGCCGATGTGCCGGTACGTGGTCCACTTGCCGCCGGCCACCGACAGCATGCCGCCCGCGCCCTCGGAGACGACCGTCTCGCGCTTGGCCTTCTCCACGCCGCCGGGGCCGCCGGGCAGCACCCGCAGGCCCGCGAAGGCGTACGTCATCAGCGAGCGGTCCAGATCGGCGTCCTTCACCGAGAAGGCCGCCTCGTCCAGGATCTGCTGGATGTCGGCCTCGGTGGCCCGCACGTCCGCCGGATCGCCCTCGTACACCTCGTCCGTGGTGCCCAGCAGCAGCTGGTCCTCCCACGGCAGGGCGAACGTGATGCGGTACTTGTCGATCGGGGTGGCCATCGCGGCCTTCCACGGCGACTTGCGCTTCATCACGATGTGCGCGCCCTTGGACAGCCGGATGGACGGCATCGAGTGCTTGTCCTCCATGCGCCGCAGGTGGTCCACCCACGGACCGGTGGCGTTGAGCACCACGCGTGCGTCCACGCCGAACTCGGTGCCGTCGAGGCGGTCCTTGAGCTCGGCGCCGGAGACCCGGCCGCGCGTCATGCGCAGCCCGGTGACCTCGGCGTGGTTGAGGACGACGGCGCCGGACTCGACGGCCGCGCGGACCGTCATCACGGCGACGCGGGAGTCGTTCATCTGGTGGTCGTAGTAGACGGCGACGGCCTTGAGGTCGTCCGTCTTCAGACCCGGGTTGTCGGCGGCGGCACGGGCCGGCGAGATGATCTTGCCCATGCCGTCGCCGAAGCCGGAGAGCGCCGAGTACGCGAACACGCCCGCGCCCAGCTTCGCCGCGCCGACCGGCCCGCCCTTGTACACGGGCAGGTAGAAGGTGAGCGGGTTGACCAGGTGCGGGGCCACGTCCTTGGCCAGCACCCGGCGCTCGTGGTGGTTCTCCGCGACCAGCTTGACCGAACCGGTCTGCAGGTAGCGCAGACCCCCGTGGACGAGCTTGGAAGAGGCGGAGGAAGTGGCGCCGGCGAAGTCGCCGGCGTCCACCATCGCGACCCGCAGACCAGACTGCGCGGCGTGCCAGGCCACCGAGGTGCCCAGGATTCCACCGCCGATGACCAGCAGGTCGTACGTGGCCTTCGCCAGCTGCTCACGGGTCTCGGCGCGGCTCGGGTTCGAACCGGCGGTCGGGTGCGTACCCAGGGTGGGAACGCTCTGCAGGGTGCTCATGTCCGTTGACTCCTACTTACTCGTCGATTGCGCCGGCCGTGCGGTCAGCTGGCGTCTTCGTCGTCGATCCAGCCCATGGACCGCTCGACGGCCTTGAGCCAGCTCTTGTACTCGCGCTCCCGCTGCTCGGCGGGCATCCGCGGGGTCCACTCCGCCGCACGGCGCCAGTTGGCGCGCAGGGCGTCGGTGTCCGGCCAGAAGCCGACGGCCAGGCCGGCGGCGTAGGCGGCGCCGAGGCAGGTGGTCTCGGCGACCATCGGGCGCACCACGGGGGCGTCCACGAAGTCGGAGAGCGTCTGCATCAGCAGGTTGTTGGAGGTCATGCCGCCGTCGACCTTCAGGGCCGCGAGCTCGACGCCCGAGTCCTTGGTCATGGCGTCGGTGATCTCGCGGGTCTGCCAGGCGGTGGCCTCCAGGACGGCACGGGCGATGTGCGCCTTGGTGACGTACCGGGTGAGGCCGGCGATCACACCGCGGGCGTCGGAGCGCCAGTACGGGGCGAACAGGCCGGAGAAGGCCGGCACGAAGTACGCGCCGCCGTTGTCCTCGACGGAGGAGGCCAGGGTCTCGATCTCGGCCGCGGTCTTGATCATGCCCATCTGGTCGCGCATCCACTGGACGAGCGAGCCGGTGACGGCGATGGAGCCCTCCAGCGCGTAGACCGGCTGCTGGTCGCCGATCTGGTAGCCGACCGTGGTCAGCAGGCCGCTGTAGGAGTTGATGATCTTGTCGCCGGTGTTCATCAGCATGAACGTTCCGGTGCCGTACGTGGACTTCGCCTCGCCCTCGGCGAAACAGGTCTGGCCGAACAGCGCGGCCTGCTGGTCGCCGAGCGCCGAGGCGACCGGGACGCCCGCCAGGACGCCGTCCTTGACGTGGCCGTAGACCTCGGCGGAGGACTTGATCTCCGGGAGGACGTTGAGGGGCACGCCCATGGACTCGGCGATCTTCTCGTCCCAGGCCAGGGTGTGCAGGTTCATCAGCATGGTGCGCGAGGCGTTCGTGACGTCGGTGACGTGCACACCGCCCTGGGGGCCGCCGGTCAGGTTCCAGATGACCCAGGAGTCCATGGTGCCGAAGAGGATGTCCCCGGCCTCGGCGCGCTCGCGCAGGCCCTCGACGTTGTCGAGCAGCCAGCGGACCTTGGGGCCGGCGAAGTAGCTCGCCAGCGGCAGGCCGGTCTCGCGGCGGAAGCGGTCCTGGCCGACGTTGCGGCCGAGCTCCTTGCACAGGGCGTCGGTGCGGGTGTCCTGCCAGACCAGCGCGTTGTGGACCGGCTCGCCGGTGTTCTTGTCCCACAGCAGGGTGGTCTCGCGCTGGTTGGTGATGCCGACGGCCTTGACGTCCGCGGCCGTGATCTCCGCCTTGGCGATGGCCCCGGCGACGACCTCCTGGACGTTGGTCCAGATCTCGGCGGCGTCGTGCTCGACCCAGCCCGGCTTCGGGAAGATCTGCTCGTGCTCCTTCTGGTCGACGGCGACGATGCGGCCGTCGCGGTCGAAGACGATGCAGCGGGAGGAGGTGGTGCCCTGGTCGATCGCGGCGATGAAGGGGCCGGTGCTGGTGGTCATGGTGGCTGCTCCTGGCAGGTGTCGAAGTAGGCGGAATCAGAATGGCGGTGCGGGTGGTGCCGTGGTGCCGATGCTGATCAGGCGAACGCGATGTTGTACAGACCGCCGGCGAGAGCGGCACCCGCGAGGGGGCCGAGAACCGGGATCCAGGAGTAGCTCCAGTCCGAGCCGCCCTTGTTGGGCAGCGGCAGCAGGGAGTGGACGATGCGCGGGCCGAGGTCGCGGACCGGGTTGATGGCGTAGCCGGTCGGGCCGCCCAGCGAGAGGCCGATGCCGACGACCACGAACGAGGTGATCAGGACGCCGATGACGCCGAGGCCCTTGCCGTCGTCCTGCAGTCCCTGGGTCAGGATCGCCAGGACCAGGACGGCGGTGCCGATGATCTCGGTGGTGAGGTTCTGGACGACGTTGCGGATCTCGGGGCCCGTGGAGAAGATGCCGAGCACCGGGCCGGCCACGTCGTGCGGGTGCGGGTCCTCGGGGCCGAGCTTGGCGTCGCGGATGTGCTCCGGGTCGGCCAGGTGCGCCTGGAACTGGCCGTAGTAGGCCAGCCACATCAGGACCGAGCCGATCATCGCGCCGAGCAGCTGGCCGGCGAAGTAGACCGGCACGTCGCCCCAGGCGCCGTCCTTGACGGCGATGCCGACGGTGACCGCCGGGTTGAGGTGCGCCCCGGAGAGCGGTGCGGAGACGTAGGCGGCGATCAGTACGGCGAAACCCCAGCCGAAGGTGATCGAGAGCCAGCCGGCGCCGCGGGCCTTGGAGCTCTTGAGCGTCAGCGCGGCGCACACGCCGCCGCCGAGCAGGGTGAGCAGGGCGGTACCGATGGTCTCGCCGATGAAGATGTCGGAGCTGGACACCCGCGACTCCTTTGTCGTTCAGGGGTGGTCGACCGCCGGGTCCCTCCGGCGGCCCACGCACTCGGTGAGTGCTGCACCGGTCCTTGGCCTTGCCACACCCTAACGCGTATTGCCGGTAGGTGTTCGGCAATGCCGACCGATGAACGGCAGTTTTCCGCCCAGGTGAACGGGGCGTCAAGAGTTGGCCAGGCCAATGAGCCGGATCGTTACCAGCCGGTGTGATCGCCCAAAACCGGCCATGAGGTGATCACTAAACGCCAAAAACCACCCAAACGCCGCATGGAAACGGCCTCTGGGTGGTCAAGATGGGGCAATGCAGGTCAGGGCAAGCTCAGAACCGGCCCGCCCCGAGGTCGCGCGAAACCGACCGTGCGCAGTCCCGTACGGACGCCACCAGGGTGGCCCGGGGCTCTCCGGAGTCCCCGCACACCCGCTCCACGGCCCCCGCGACGGCCACCGCGCCGACCGGCATCCTGCGCCGGTCGTGGATGGGCGCCGCCACCGAGGCGACCCCGTCCCAGGTCTCCTCGATGTCGCCGGCCCAGCCGCGCGCCCGGGTCAGCTCCAGGACCGCCTCGAAGGCGGCCCCCTCGGTGACCGTGCGGGGCGTGAACGCCTCCCGCTCCACTTCCAGCACCTGCGTGTGCGCCACCGGGTCGTACGCCGACAGGACCTTGCCCAGGGCCGTGGAGTGCAGCGGCTGCATGGCCCCCACCTCCAGCACCTGGCGGCTGTCGTCCGGCCGGAACACGTGGTGCATGATCAGCACCCCGCTCTTGTGGAGCACCCCCACGTACACGCTCTCCCCGCTGGCGCGGGCCAGGTCGTCCGTCCAGACCAGGGCGCGCGCCCGCAGCTCGTGGACGTCCAGGTAGCTGTTGCCCAGGCGCAGCAGCTCCGCGCCCAGCTGGTAGCGCCCGGAGGCCGGGTCCTGCTCGACGAAGCCCTCGGCCTGCAGCGTGCGCAGGATCCCGTGCGCCGTGCCCTTGGCCAGGCCCAGGGAAGAGGCCACGTCCGAAAGCCCCAGCCGGCGCTCGCCGCCCGCCAGGAGCCGCAGCATCGCAGCGGCTCGTTCGAGCGACTGGATGTTCCGTGCCATCGCGCAGCCTCCTGCTGACGTAGTTCGACAATGCTGAACACTATCGGTCGATGCCGACTTCATGCATGCCGGAAGGTTCACCGTGACCGCGTCGGCCCAGGATGCCCCCGTCCGAAAGCCGCCGTCCCCCTCGCGCACAGAATGCAGTCCGCCACGTGGGACAGCCTCACCGGGGCCGGTTCCGCGCGGTTACCCTGGCCGCGTGCACCCTTGACACAGAGGGGGTGCAAAGCCGACAGCCGTCGCATCCCAGGGAGCACAACCATGGCCTCGTTGCCGAACCCGCCCGCAGACACCCAGACCCGGGCCGACGCCCTCCGCCAGGCACTGGCGACCCGCGTGGTGGTGGCCGACGGGGCGATGGGGACGATGCTGCAGGCGCAGGATCCGACGATGGAGGATTTCGAGCAGCTCGAGGGCTGTAACGAGATCTTGAACGTGACGCGTCCGGACATCGTGGCGAATGTGCACCGGGAGTACTTCGCGGTGGGTGTCGACTGTGTGGAGACGAACACGTTCGGCACGAACTACGCGGCCCTCGCCGAATATGACATCGCCGGGCGCAACCACGAGCTGTCCGTGGCCGGCGCCCGCATCGCCCGCGAGGTCGCCGACGAGTTCACCGCCACGACCGGGCAGCAGCGCTGGGTCCTGGGCTCCATGGGCCCCGGCACCAAGCTCCCCACCCTGGGTCACATCGACTACGCGACCATCCGCGACGCCTACCAGATCAACGCCGAGGGCCTGATCATCGGCGGCGCCGACGCACTGCTCGTGGAGACCACCCAGGACCTCCTGCAGACCAAGTCCTCGATCGTCGGCGCCCGCCGCGCGATGGAGGCGCTGGGTGTCTCCGTTCCGCTGATCTGCTCGGTGACGGTGGAGACGACCGGCACGATGCTGCTGGGCTCGGAGATCGGTGCGGCGCTCACGGCGCTGGAGCCGCTCGGCATCGACATGATCGGTCTGAACTGCGCGACGGGTCCGGCGGAGATGAGCGAGCACCTTCGCTACCTCGCCCGGAACTCACGCATCCCGCTCTCCTGCATGCCCAACGCCGGCCTGCCCGTCCTGGGCAAGAACGGCGCGCACTACCCGCTCTCCGCAGCCGAGCTGGCCGACGCCCAGGAGACCTTCGTCCGCGAGTACGGGCTGTCCCTGGTGGGTGGCTGCTGCGGAACCACCCCCGAACACCTGCGCCAGGTCGTCGAGCGGGTCCGCGACCTGACCCCGGCCGTCCGCGACCCCCGCCCCGAGCCGGGTGCTTCCTCGCTGTATCAGACGGTCCCGTTCCGGCAGGACATCTCGTACATGGCGATCGGCGAACGCACGAACGCCAACGGGTCGAAGAAGTTCCGCGAGGCCATGCTGGAGGCCCGTTGGGACGACTGCGTGGAAATGGTCCGCGATCAGATCCGCGAGGGCGCGCACATGCTCGACCTGTGCGTGGACTACGTCGGGCGCGACGGCGTCGCCGACATGCGCGAGCTCGCCGGCCGCTTCGCGACCGCCTCCACCCTGCCGATCGTCCTGGACTCCACCGAGCTCCCCGTCCTCCAGGCCGGCCTGGAGAAGATCGGCGGCCGCGCCGTCCTCAACTCGGTGAACTACGAGGACGGCGACGGGCCCGACTCCCGCTTCGCCAAGGTCACCCGCCTCGCCCGGGAACACGGCGCCGCGCTGATCGCGCTGACCATCGACGAGGAGGGCCAGGCCCGCACCGTCGAGCACAAGGTCGCCATCGCCGAGCGCCTCATCGAGGACCTGACGGGCAACTGGGGAATCCACGAGTCGGACATCCCCCCCACGCCTGTCCCGCAGGTCCCGGACACCCGTGTCCCGACCGTCATCGCGGACGACGTGCACGTGATCTACAAGGTGCACGGCACCGGCGGCCGCAAGGGCGGCGCCACCGCGGCCCTGAGTCGGATCTTCTCCCGCAAGCCCGCCCCCGGCATCCGCGAGGTGCACGCCGTCAAGGGTGTCAGCTTCACCGCGTACAAGGGCGAGGCCATCGGCCTGATCGGCACCAACGGCTCCGGCAAGTCCACCCTGCTGTCCGCCATCGCCGGCCTCCAGCCGGTCGCGCGCGGCCGGATCTTCTCGCACGGCCAGCCGTCCCTGCTCGGCGTGAACGCCGCGCTGATGAACGACCTGACCGGCGAGCGCAACGTCGTCCTCGGCGGCCTCGCGATGGGCATGACCAAGCAGCAGATCCGCGAGCGCTACCAGGGCATCGTCGACTTCTCCGGGATCAACGAGAAGGGCGACTTCATCTCGCTTCCCATGCGGACCTACTCCTCCGGCATGGGCGCCCGGCTGCGCTTCTCCATCGCCGCCGCCAAGGACCACGACGTCCTGATGATCGACGAGGCCCTGGCCACGGGCGACGCCGCCTTCCAGCGGCGCAGCCAGGCCCGCATCGAGGAGCTCCGCGAACAGGCCGGCACCGTCTTCCTCGTCAGCCACGGCATCGGCACCGTCCGCGAGACCTGCGACCGCGCGATCTGGCTGGAATCGGGCGTCCTGCGCATGGACGGCCCCGCGGACGAGGTCTGCGACGCGTACGAGGAATTCACCAACAGCCGCTGACACATCCGGCCACCTTTCAGCCCCGCCGGCGTTTGAGGCGCGGGGGTCCGGGGGCAGCGCGCCCGGCAACGGCGCCGCACCCGCCCACGACGGGACGCCGAACGGGCCGGGCCCGGGAACCCTCAGGGGTCCCGGGCCCGGCCCGTACTCGTACAGCGGCCCGCAGGGCTACACGTGCGCCCGCAGCAGCGACCGCATCGTCCGCATCGCGACCGACAGGTTCGCCAGGTCGAAGTCGTCCGACCCCTGGATCTCGTCCAGCGTCGTCCGCGCCCGCCCGATGATCGCCGTGTTCTTCTCCTCCCACGCCTTGAAGCGCTCCTCGGGAGTCGACGTGCCGTTGCCGACCGTCAGCACGTCGGCGGTCAGCGCCGCGTGCGCCGAGAACAGGTCCTCGCGGATGGACGCGCGGGCCATCGACTGCCAGCGGTCGGCCCGCGGCAGCTCGATGATCCGGTCCATCAGCTTCGTGATCTCCAGCCGGTCCGCGAGGTCGTAGTACACCTCGGCCACCGCCAGCGGCTCGACGCCCGTGCGGTCCGCGATCGCGACGATGTCCAGCGTCGGGAAGGCCGAGGAGAACCCGGCCACCTTGGCCGCCAGCTCCTCCGGCACGCCCTCGCCGATCAGCTCGGCCATGACCGCCTCGTACCACTCCAGGTCCGCGCCGCGAACGAGCTTCGGCACGTCCGACCAGACCCGCGCCACCCGCTCGGCGAAGAGCTCGATGGTCTCGGTGATCTGGAGCGGCTGCGGCCGGTTGTTCAGCAGCCAGCGCGTACCGCGCTCGACCAGGCGCCGCGAGTGCAGCCGCACCCGGGTCTGGACGTTGGCGGCGACCTCGTTGTCGAGCGCCTCGACGGCGTCCCACACGTCGGCCAGTCCGAAGATCTCGCGGGCGGCGAGCTGCGCCCGGACGATCTCCTCCAGGGAGGCCCCGGTCTCCTCCCGCAGCCGGTGCAGGAAGGTCGAGCCGCCGCTGTTGACCGTGTCGTTGACCAGCACCGTGGTGATGATCTCGCGGCGCAGCGCGTGCCCGTCGACCTGCTCCGGGAACTTCGCGCGCAGCGCGCCCGGGAAGTAGGCGTGCAGCAGGCGGGCCATGTACGGGTCGTCCGGCAGCCCGGTGTGGATGAGCTCGTCCGCCACCGTGATCTTGGTGTAGGCGAACAGGACGGCCAGCTCCGGCTGGGTCAGGCCCTTGCCGTTGTTCAGCAGTTCGCGGATCTGCCGGTCGTTGGGCAGGAACTCCAGCGCCCGGTCCAGCAGGCCGTCCCGGCCCAGGCGGCGCATGAAGCGCTGCTGGGCGTGGAGCAGGCTGGGCGCCTGGGCCGCGCCGTTGGACAGCGCCACGTTCTGCGCGTAGTTGTTGCGCAGCACCAGCCGGCCGACCTCGTCGGTCATCTGGGCGAGGAACTTGTTGCGCTGCTTGACGGTCAGGTCCCCGTCGGCGACCACCGAGTTCAGCAGGATCTTGATGTTCACCTCGTGGTCGGAGGTGTCCACGCCGGCGCTGTTGTCGATGGCGTCGGTGTTGATCTTGCCGCCCTCGCCGCCCGCGCCGCTGCGCGCGAACTCGATGCGGCCGAGCTGGGTCAGACCCAGGTTGCCGCCCTCGCCGATGACCTTGGCCCGCGCGTCGGAGCCGTTGACGCGGATGGCGTCGTTGGCCTTGTCGCCGACGTCCGCGTGCGTCTCGGCCGTCGCCTTGACGTACGTACCGATGCCGCCGTTCCACAGCAGGTCCACCGGGGACTGCAGGATCGCCTTCATCAGGTCGGCCGGGGTCATCTTCGTGACGCCCGCCTCGATGCCGAGGGCCGCGCGGACCTGCGCGTTGACCGGGATGGCCTTCGCGCTGCGCGGGTGGATCCCGCCGCCCTGCGACAGCAGCGAGGTGTCGTAGTCCGCCCACGAGGAGCGCGGCAGGTCGAACAGGCGCCGGCGCTCGGCGTAGGAGGTGGCCGCGTCCGGGTTCGGGTCGATGAAGATGTGCCGGTGGTCGAAGGCGGCGACCAGGCGGATGTGCTCGGAGAGCAGCATGCCGTTGCCGAAGACGTCGCCGGACATGTCGCCGACGCCGACGACCGTGAAGTCCTGCGTCTGGGTGTCGTGTCCCAGCTCGCGGAAGTGCCGCTTGACGGACTCCCAGGCGCCGCGGGCGGTGATGCCCATGCCCTTGTGGTCGTAGCCGGCGCTGCCGCCGGAGGCGAAGGCGTCGCCCAGCCAGAAGCCGTAGGACTCCGCGACCCCGTTGGCGATGTCGGAGAAGGTCGCGGTGCCCTTGTCGGCGGCGACGACGAGGTAGGTGTCGTCCTCGTCGTGGCGGACCACGGCCTTGGGGTGCACGACCTCGCCGCCGACCATGTTGTCGGTGATGTCGAGGAGCGCCGAGATGAAGATCTTGTACGAGGCGATGCCCTCGGTGAGCCAGGCGTCGCGGTCCACCGAGGGGTCCGGCAGGTTCTTGGCGACGAAGCCGCCCTTGGCGCCGACCGGCACGATGACGGTGTTCTTGACCATCTGCGCCTTGACCAGGCCGAGGATCTCCGTACGGAAGTCCTCGCGCCGGTCGGACCAGCGCAGGCCGCCTCGGGCGACCTTGCCGAAGCGCAGGTGGACGCCCTCGACGCGCGGGGAGTACACCCAGATCTCGAAGGCCGGGCGCGGGGCCGGCAGCTCCGGGATGGCCTGCGGGTCGAACTTCATCGACACGTACGAGTGCTGCTCGCCCGCGCTGTTCAGCTGGAAGAAGTTCGTGCGCAGGGTGGCCTTGATGAGGGTGAGGAAGGACCGCAGGATCCGGTCCTCGTCCAGCGAGGCGACCTGGTCCAGGGCCCCGTCCAGCTCTTCCAGCATCGCGTCGACGAGCTCGCTGCCCGCGGACTGGCGGCCGGGCGACATGCGGGCCTCGAAGAGCGAGATCAGCAGCCGGGTGGTGTGGACGTTGTTGCGGAGGGTGTCCTCCATGTAGTCCTGGCTGAAGGTGGCACCGGCCTGGCGCAGGTACTTGGCGTACGCGCGCAGCACCACGGCCTGGCGCCAGGTCAGCCCGGCGCCCAGCACCAGGGTGTTGAAGTTGTCGTTCTCGGCGTCGCCCTGCCAGACCGCCGAGAAGGCGTCCTGGAACCGCTCGCGGGCGTCGTCGCCGAGGTAGTTGGACGCCGCGGCGCCGTCCCCGTTGCCCGTCGGGAGCGGCATCCGCAGGCCGAAGTCGTAGATCCACGCGTTGCTGCGGTCGCTGCAGCGCAGCTCGTAGGGCCGCTCGTCGGTGACCTCCACGCCCAGGCGCTGCAGGACCGGCAGCACCGCGGAGAGCGAGACCTGCTCGCCGGTGCGGTAGATCTTGAACCGGCGTTCGCCGGGGCCCGCGCCGACCGGCTCGTACAGCGACAGCGCGAACGCGCGGTCGCTCGCGGACAGCCGCTCGAGGTGGCACAGGTCGGCCACGGCCGCGCGCGGCGAGTGGTCGGCCTTGTAGCCCTCGGGGAAGGAGTTCCCGTACTTGCGCAGCAGCTCGGCGGCGCGCTCCTCGCCCAGCTCGGCGACGAGCGCCTCGCCGAAGCCGTCGGCCCAGGAGCGGGCGGCCTCGACCAGCCGGCCCTCGATCCGCTCCACGTCGGCGTCGGTCAGCACGGGCAGCTCGGTGCCCTGCGGGACGCGGACGACGAAGTGGATGCGGGAGAGGATCGACTCGGTGTTCCAGGCGGTGAAGTCGACGCTGATGCCGTCGAGCTCCTCCTGCAGGATCGCGATCAGGCGCAGCCGCACGCCGGTGGTGTAGCGGTCGCGCGGCAGGTAGACGAGCGCGGAGTAGTAGCGCCCGTACTCGTCCTGGCGCAGGTACAGCCGCAGCCGGCGGCGCTCCTGGAGGTAGAGCACGGAAGTGGCGATGGCCTGGAGCTGGTCGACCGGGGTCTGGAACAGCTCGTCGCGCGGGTAGGTCTCCAGGATCTGCAGCAGGTCGCGGCCGTCGTGGCTGGACGCCGCGAAGCCGGCGCCTTCGAGGACCTCGGCGACCTTGCGGCGGATGACGGGGACGCGGCGCACCGACTCGGTGTACGCGGCGGAGGAGAACAGTCCGAGGAAGCGGCGCTCGCCGACGACGTTGCCCTCGGCGTCGAACTTCTTCACGCCCACGTAGTCGAGGTACGAGGGGCGGTGCACGGTGGAGCGGCTGTTGGCCTTGGTCAGCACCAGCAGGCGGTGCTCGCGGGCCTTGGCGCGGGCGTCGGCCGGCAGCCGGTTGAAGGACGGCGAGACGGGGTGGCCGTCGTCCTTGCCGCTGTGGTGCGGGTCGGAGCGCAGGATGCCGAGGCCGGTGCCGGGCACGGCGGACAGGGAGTCGCCGTCGACGAGGTTGTACTCGCGGTAGCCGAGGAAGGTGAAGTGGTCGTCGGCGAGCCAGCGCAGCAGCTCGCGGGCCTCTTCGAGCTCGTACTCGCGCAGGTCGGGCGCGGTGGGCTCGGCGGGCAGGCCCTCGGCGATGCGCAGCGCGGCGTCGCGCATCTTCTCCCAGTCCTCGACGGACTCGCGGACGTCGGACAGGACGCGCAGCAGGTCGGCGTTGATCTGCTTGAGGTCGGCCTTGTCGGTCTCGCGGTCGATCTCGACGTGGATCCAGGACTCGACGAGGGAGTCGTGGGGGCGCGCGGTGCGGGGGCCGTGCGCGTCGCAGTCGGGGCCGAGGATCTCGATCAGCTTGCCGGTGACGTCGCGGCGGACGACGACCTGCGGGTGGATCACGACGTGGATGCCGCGGCCCTGGCGGGACAGCTCGTTGGTGACGCTGTCGACCAGGAACGGCATGTCGTCCGTGACCACCTCGACGACGGAGTGGCTGGAGGTCCAGCCGTTCTCCTCCACCGTGGGGGTGTGCACGCGGACGTTCGCGGTGCCCTGCGGGCGCTTCTCCGCGATCCGGTAGTGGGAGAGCGCTGCCCCGAACACGTCGACCGGATCCCGGTCCAAGAGGTCCTCGGGGGCGGTGTGCAGGTAGTAGCGCTGGAGGTAGGAGAGCATCGCGTCCCGGTCTGGACGGTCAGCACGCTCCCCTGGCTCGGACCCAGTCGGAAGTAGCCCCCCGGCCGGGCTGTTCTCGGCTACCCGGGCCGCCCGCGAAAGCAGCTCGGCCTTTGCTTCGTCCAGCTTGGTCTGCATGTCCTCTGGCTCCTGTCGCGCGCCATTGCGTGACGTAGGTGAAGGAAGGAATGGCACAGCACCGCGAGGCGGGATGTCCGGTCGGGATCGACGCTATGCCGTCGAGAGAATCGCCTGGGAGGGAATCGGCCATGATCGGCAAGAGGTCCCGGCGACGGGGATCAGCGATGGCCCGGGCACGGTCGTGCGCCGGGCGCTTGCCGGAGGCTTCAGTGCCTCCGAGGACTATCGCGCTGATCACGGGTACCAGGCTATCTCGCTCCACCCCCGACTCGTCATGAGCTGTATGTGTACAAATCCAGGGGGGGAAGTTTGACACTCTGGACAGCGACGCGCCCGGGACGGCGTGCCCGGTCACGATCCGGTCGCTATCCGGCCAGTTCGCGAGCAGTGCGTACGGCCTCCGCCAGGCTGTCGACCACGGGGACACCGGCCGATTCCAGACTGCTGCGGCTGTGCGAACCGCCCGTGTAGAGGACGGCCCGCGCTCCCACGTGCGCCGCGGCCAGCGCGTCGTCCACGGCGTCTCCGATGAGTACCGTACGCACGGCCGTCACCCCCGTCCCCTCCAGGGCCTCCAGGTGGCGTACGAGGTGTCCCGCCTTGCTGGTGTGGGAGGGGCCGATGCGCCCGTCGACGCGCAGGAAGTGCAGGTCGATGCCGTGCGCCCGGACGAGCGGGACGAGCTTGTCGTGGGGCGCGAGGGACAGCAGGGACTGGGTGAGCCCGTCCGCCTGCCAGTCCCGGAGCAGCTCCCGGGCGCCTTCGGCGAGCCCGGCGGTCCCGGCGGCGGCCCAGTAGTGGCGGTGGAAGGTCTCGTCCATGACCAGCCACTCGGCCTCCGTGGGGAGCCGGCCCATGAGGCGTTCGTAGAACTTCGGCACCGGTACGACGTACAGCTCGCGGTACCGCTCCAGGGTGATCGGCGCGAAGCCCAGCTCGGCGAAGGAGGCGTTGGTCGCGTCGATGACGGCGTCGATGTCGTGGAGCAGCGTGCCGTTCCAGTCCCAGACGATGTGCGAGGAGGCGGATCCGGCCGGGGACACGGGGGCCTGCGGGGCGGACGCGGGGCTCCGAGGGCTCTCCCGGCTCATTTCAGCAGCCCCGGAATCTCCTGCACCCCGAACCAGAGCAGCTCGTGGTCCTCGGCTCCGTCGACGGCGGACCCCGCGGCCTCGTCCCCCAGGTCCGCGGCCGGGACGGCCAGCGCGGCGGCCGTCACGTCCTCCACGGCGTCCTGCGCGTCCACGTGCACGGCGGCGGCCACGGCGAGCCGTACGGCCCCGGCGAGGGCCACCCGGCCGAGCGCGGCCTCCTCGTCCCCGGGGACGGCGGTGGCGGCCTCGTCGTCCACGTCGACGGCGACGACGACCCGCTTGCGGGGCGCGCCGGAGTCCTCGGCGATCAGGCGCAGCGAGGCGGCCGCGGCCCGGCCCAGGGCGGCGTACTCCAGTTCCTCGATGTCGTCCGACACGAACCACTCGCGCAGCTCCGGCGTCACGGCGTAGGCCCGCAGCGGAGCCGGACCCAGCTCACCCGCCTCGTGCGCCGCGGCGAGCCCGGGGAGGGTCAGGGGGACGTACACGCGCATGGCCGGCTGCTTTCGGTAGTCGGAAACGCCCTCAGGATACGACCGTTCCGCGCCGGGGTCCGGACTCCGTCCGTGACGGGTCCCGTCCCCCTTCGGGGTGCCGGGGTGCGGCCGGCGGGCGTCCACCCCGGTCCGCGCGGCACCGGGTCGGGGGCCCGGGGGCCCGGGCTCCCGACCCGGATAGGTGAAGGCCGCCCCGGCCGCGGCGGCCGCGCGGGGCCGTTGCGGAGCGTGTTCGCGGACCCGTAGAAGTGCCCTGAAAAGTTACCGCCCGGTACCCGATCCGGGCCCCGACTTCCAAGGGGACGACCGCCATGACCACAAGGACGACCATGCCCACAAGGACCACCAAAACCGCCAAGACCACCAGGGCCGCCAGGACCGCCAGGGCCGGGAACACCGCCCGGCCCCCCGGCCGCCACGACCAGCGCCGCCCGGGGGCCGCCGTCCACCGCGGCCCGCACCACTGGTTCGCCGACCGGCTCCTCGCGGTGCTCAGCGGCCGCCGGCCGGTCCACTCCCTGATGGGCCACACCGTCGGCCCCGCCTACGACCAGCTGATCGCCCTGGCCCCCGCGGACCCCCTGTGCGACCGGCTCACCCCCGTGGTCCACCGGTGCGGCCGCTTCACCCCCGGCCCGGGGGTCATCGAGGCCTTCGCCCGCATCGCCACGGGCGACCGACTGACGGCGCTGGCCTTCCGCCTGGAACAGGGCACCGACCTGCGCTGGCGCTGCGCGGCCGTCGAACTCCAGGGCATGCGGCCGTGACCGCGCGCGGCGCCCGGAGCGCCCGCACCCCCCACGACGCCGGGGCCGGACCCCACGTACGACGTGGTGTCCGGCCCCGGCGGGGAGGGTACGAGCCGTGCCCGCTACTTCTTGCGGCGGCGGCCGCCCGAAGCCTTGGCGGCCTTGCGGCGCTCCGCCCGGGTCATCCCGGAGTCCTCGCCGGACTCCGATGCGAAGTCGCCCTCGACGACGCCGCCCTCACCGTCGACCGTCGGCGCGGAGAAGTGCAGCCGGTCCGGACGCTGCGGAGCGTCCAGGCCCTTCGCGCGGATCTCCGGCTTGCTCAGCGACGGACCCGCGTCCTGCACCGGGACCTCCTCGACCTGCTGCTCGACCTGGACCTCCAGGTTGAACAGGTAGCCGACGGACTCCTCCTTGATGCCTTCCTGCATGGCGTTGAACATGTCGAAGCCCTCGCGCTGGTACTCGACCAGCGGGTCCTTCTGGGCCATCGCCCGCAGGCCGATGCCCTCCTGCAGGTAGTCCATCTCGTACAGGTGCTCACGCCACTTGCGGTCCAGCACCGACAGCACCACGCGCCGCTCCAGCTCGCGCATGATGTCGGAGCCGAGCGTCGCCTCGCGCGCCTCGTACTGCTCGTGGATGTCGTCCTTGACGGACTCCGCGATGAACTCGGCGGTGATGCCCGCGCGGTCGCCCGCCGCGTCCTCGAGCTCCTCCACCGTGACCTTGATCGGGTAGAGCTGCCCGAAGGCGTTCCACAGCCGGTCCAGGTCCCACTCCTCCGCGAACCCCTCGACCGTCTCGGCCGTGATGTACGCGTCGATCGTGTCGTCCATCATGTGCCGGATCTGCTCCTGGAGGTCTTCGCCCTCCAGGACCCGGCGGCGCTCGGCGTAGATGACCGTGCGCTGGTTGTTCAGGACCTCGTCGTACTTCAGGACGTTCTTGCGCGTCTCGAAGTTCTGCGTCTCGACCTGCGACTGGGCCGAGGCGATGGCCCGCGTGACCATCTTGTTCTCGATCGGCACGTCGTCCGGCACGTTCGCCATCGACATGACGCGCTCGACCATCTGCGCCTTGAACAGGCGCATCAGGTCGTCGCCCAGCGACAGGTAGAAGCGGGACTCGCCCGGGTCGCCCTGTCGGCCCGAGCGGCCGCGCAGCTGGTTGTCGATGCGGCGCGACTCGTGGCGCTCGGTGCCCAGCACGTACAGCCCGCCGAGCTCCTTGACCTCCTCGAACTCCGCCTTCACGGCGGCCTCGGCCCGCGTGAGCGCCTCGGGAAGGGCGTGCGCCCACTCCTCGATGTGCTCCTCCGGGTCCAGACCGCGCTGGCGCAGCTCGGCCTCGGCGAGGTCGTCCGGGTTGCCGCCGAGCTTGATGTCGGTACCGCGGCCGGCCATGTTCGTGGCAACGGTGACGGCGCCCCGGCGGCCGGCCTGGGCGACGATCGTCGCCTCACGGTCGTGCTGCTTGGCGTTGAGCACCTCGTGCGGGATGCCGCGCTTGGAGAGCTGCTGGGAGAGGTACTCGGACTTCTCGACCGACACCGTACCGACGAGGATCGGCTGGCCCTTCTCGTGCTTCTCCGCGATGTCGTCGACGACGGCGGAGAACTTCGCGACCTCGGTCCGGTAGATCAGGTCCGCCTGGTCGATGCGGACCATGTCGCGGTTGGTCGGGATCGGGACGACACCGAGCTTGTAGATCTGGTGGAACTCGGCGGCCTCGGTCATGGCCGTACCGGTCATGCCCGACAGCTTCGAGTAGAGGCGGAAGAAGTTCTGCAGGGTGATCGTGGCGAGGGTCTGGTTCTCGTCCTTGATGTCCACCCCTTCCTTCGCCTCGATCGCCTGGTGCATGCCCTCGTTGTAGCGGCGCCCGGCCAGGATGCGGCCGGTGTGCTCGTCGACGATCATGACCTCGCCGTCGATGACGACGTAGTCCTTGTCGTTCTTGAACAGTTCCTTCGCCTTGATGGCGTTGTTCAGGTAGCCGACGAGCGGGGTGTTCACCGACTCGTAGAGGTTCTCGATGCCGAGCCAGTCCTCGACCTTCGCGACACCGGTCTCGTGGATGGCGACGGTGCGCTTCTTCTCGTCGACCTCGTAGTCGCCGGTCTCCTCGATGCCCTTGAGGGGCTGGCCGGGCTCGCCCTTGGTCAGGCGGGTGACCAGCTTCGCGAAGTCCGCGTACCACTTGGTGGCCTGGTCGGCCGGGCCGGAGATGATCAGCGGGGTACGGGCCTCGTCGACGAGGATCGAGTCGACCTCGTCGACCACGGCGAAGTTGTGGCCGCGCTGGACGAGCTCGTCCTGCGACCACGCCATGTTGTCGCGGAGGTAGTCGAAGCCGAACTCGTTGTTCGTGCCGTACGTGACGTCGGCGGCGTACTGCTCACGGCGCTGCGCCGGCGACATGTTCGCCAGGATGCACCCGACCTCGAGGCCGAGGAACTTGTGCACCCGGCCCATCATCTCGGAGTCGCGCTCGGCGAGGTAGTCGTTCACCGTGATCAGGTGGACGCCCTTGCCGGACAGCGCGTTCAGGTACGCGGGGAGCGTGCCGACGAGGGTCTTGCCCTCACCGGTCTTCATCTCGGCCACGTAGCCGAGGTGCAGCGCCGCGCCACCCATCATCTGGACGTCGTAGTGACGCTGGCCGAGGACGCGCTTGGCGGCCTCGCGGACGGTCGCGAAGGCCTCGGGAAGCAGGTCGTCCAGGGTCTCGCCGTCCTGGAAGCGCTGCTTGTACTCGTCCGTGAGCGCACGCAAGTCGGCGTCGGAGAGGTTGACGAAGTCCTCTTCGATGGAGTTGACCTGGTCCGCGATGCGGTGCAGTTTTTTGAGGATCTTGCCTTCGCCTGCACGCATGAGCTTGTTGAAGACGGACACCGAGGTTTGTCTCCTTGCCGGTCGGGCCTGGCACTGGTTCGTACACGGGCACGGAGGGTGGGCCCCACCGCAACGGCCATCGTAAGCGAGGACGCGGTCGCGTCGGGAGGTCCGTACCATCCGCGGGGCACGAGTGCCCGGAATGAGAACGTGCGGAGGGTGCCGAAGGTGCCGCCACCGGCGGCCCCTCTTCCCGAAATCTGTTCGCCGCGTGGCTTCGCGGGCAGCAGAATCCGCGCATGGACCCGATCGACTTGACCACCGAGCGCCTGGTGCTGCGCCCCCTCGCCCCCTCCGACACCGACGAGGTGTACGCGGCGTGCCAGGACCTGGGCATCCAGCGCTGGATCCCCGTGCCCCTCCCGTACGGGCGCTCGGACGCCGAGGCCTTCACGGCCCGGTCCCCGGGCGGGTGGCAGGACGGCTCGGAGTACAACATCGCGGTCCGGCTCGGCGCCGACGGCCCGCTCGTCGCCTGCATGGGCGTCGTCCCGGACGGCGCGCACGCGCACGAGGTCGGCTACTGGACCGTCCCCGGGCACCGCGGCCGCGGCTACATGACCGAGGCCCTGCCCGCCGTGGTGCGCTGGGCCTTCACCGAACTCGGCTGCGTACGGATGGTCTGGCGCGCCGGGGTCGGCAACGACGCCTCCCGCACGGTCGCCGAGAAGGCCGGCTTCACCATCGAGGGCGTCCAGCGCGCGGCCATGGAGCACCGCGGGACCCTGCGGGACTGCTGGATCGGCGCCATGCTCCCCTCGGACCTCGGCCTCCCCTCCCGTCTCCCGTACCTGCCCGCACCCGCCGACGAACGGGCCCGGCGTCCTCGGGCGGCCCTCGCGTCCGCGCCCGGCCCCGTTGTCAGAGGGGCGGTCTAGGGTGCCGTCATGACGACCGCCACGCCCGGGCCCAGGCCGACCGCCTCCCTGTCCGCCGACGATGCCCGCCGCATCGCGCTGCGCGCGCAGGGGTTCATCGGAACCCCCGACCGCCGCGGCGGGGTACGCGGAATCCTGCGCCACCTGGGCGCCGTCCAGCTGGACACCATCTCCGTACTGGCCCGCTCCCACGAGCTCATCCCGTACGCGCGCCTGGGCGCGGTCGGCCGGGCCGGCGTCGAGGCGGCGTACTGGTCGGACCAGCACGCCTTCGAGTACTGGTCGCACGCGGCCTGCATCCTGCCCATCGAGGAGTGGCCGCACTTCGCCTTCCGCCGCCGGGCCCGCAAGGCCCGCGGCCACCGCTGGCACGTCCTGGAGGACAAGGACCGCTCGACGAAGACCGTCCTGGACCGCCTGGCTGCCGAGGGGCCGCTCACCTCCACCGAGCTGGGCGGCGCCAAGAACGGCGGCGAGTGGTTCGAATGGTCCGAGACGAAGATCGCGGTGGAGTGGCTGCTCGACATCGGCGAGGTCGTCTGCACCGAGCGGCGGGGCTGGAAGCGGGTCTACGACCTGCCCGGACGGGCGGTCCCCGACGAGCTGCTCCACGACGACCTGGACGACCGCGAGTGCGTGCGCCGCCTGGTGGACCTGGCCGGCCGGAGCCTGGGCGTGGGCACCCGGTCGGACATCGCGGACTACCACCGCCTGACCGGCTCGCAGTTCGATGCGGTGATCGCCGACTCGGGCCTGGTCCCGGTGGAGGTGGAGGGCTGGGGGAAGCCCGCCTGGGCCGACCCGGCGGCCCTGGCCACCGCGCCGCGCGGCCGCCACCGCACCACCCTGCTCTCCCCCTTCGACTCCCTGGTCTGGGAGCGTCCGCGCACCGAGCGGATCTTCGGCTTCACGCACCGCCTGGAGGCGTACGTCCCCAAGCCCCGGCGGATCCACGGGTACTTCGCGATGCCGCTGCTGGCCGGCGGGCACCTCCAGGGCCGCGTCGACCCGGGCCGCGAGGGCACGACCCTGGTGGCCCGCCAGCTCTCCCTGACCACCCCGAAGGCGGCGGGCGCGATGGCGCGGGCCCTGCGCGAGGCGGCGGAGTGGGTCGGCTGCGACGCGGTCCGCGTCGAGCGGGCCGCCTCCCCCGCGGAATGGGCGGCGGTGACCTCGGAGCTGGCCGCCCTCTGACGGGCGGGGCCCGGGCCGAAGCACTGCGCGGTGCGGTGCGGTGCGGCGCGGTGCGGTGCGGTGCGGTGCGGGACCCGCCCTAGCGGATCTCGAGGATCTTCTCCCGCATCGCGTACACCACCGCCTCCATCCTGGAGTGCAGTTGCAGCTTCTCCAGGATGTTGCGCACGTGGTTCTTCACGGTGTTCTCGGAGATGAACAGCTCCTTGGCGATGTCGCGGTTGTTCATCCCCGTGGCCACCAGCTTGAGGACCTCCAGCTCCCGGTCCGTGAGCCTGGGCGCCGGCACCAGCCGCCGCTCGTCCGTCCGCTGGATCATCGACTTGAACTCCGTCAGGAGCTTCGACGCCATCGACGGGCTGATCTGCGACTGCCCGTCCGCCACCGCCCGGATCGCCGTGGCGACCTCGTCCGTGGAGATCTCCTTCAGGAGGTACCCCGTGGCACCCGCCTTGATCGCGTCGTAGAGGTCCGCCTCCTCGTCGCTGATCGTCAGCATGATGATCTTCGCGGAGGGCGCCACCTCCTTGATCGAGGTGCACGCCTCGATCCCGCCGCGCCTGGGCATCCGCACGTCCATCAGCACGATGTCCGGCAGCAGGTCCGCCGCCTTGTCGACGGCCTCCGCACCGTCCCCGGCCTCGCCGACGACCTGGATGTCCTCCTCCTGCGCGAGGACGATCTCCAGTCCGCGCCGGAACAGCGCGTGGTCGTCGACCACGAGCACCCGGATCGGCTCTGCGGCCCGTCCTTCCTCACGGCAGCCCGCACCGTCGTCCTCGCGCACCGGCCCGAAGCTGTCCGCCATCGTTCCTCCCCCTGCACCGCATGTGCTGAGCTGCTGGGTCAATCCGACGGGAGCGGCCGACGGCTGACTGCCCGACATGATTCCATGCCCGCGCGACGATTCGGGGGTCGGTGAATACCGGCCGACGGTTACCGGCCATCGCGTCGTACGGGTGCCCCCGCGCCCGCCGAAGCGAACGCGGGGGCACCGCACGGACATCCGGTAGGGCGCGGCGTCAGCCGCCGAGCGCGCCTCCCGCTCCCGCGCCGTCGAGCTCGTTCGAGCCGGAGGCGTCCGGGTTCAGGTGAATCACGCCGTAGTCGTAGCCGTGGCGCCGGTAGACGACGCTCGGCATCTTGGTGTCGGAATCGACGAACAGGTAGAAGTCGTGGCCGACCAGTTCCATCTCGTAGAGGGCCTGGTCGAGCGACATGGGTGCGGCCGAGTGGGTCTTCTCGCGGACGATGAGCGGGCCTTCGCCCTGCACTTCGAGCGATCCGATCCGGGTGGTCGGGACCGCGTCCGTCTTCTCGCCGTTGACCGGCTCGCCGTTGCCGTTCAGGGTCGCGGCGTCCGGAACCGCGTCGGCGACCTCGGCCGCCGAGAGCCGTCCGCTGCCGCGCCGGGTGTGGCGCTTGTCGTGCTGCTTGCGCAGCCGGGCCTCCAGCTTGTCCTGAGCGAGGTCGAGCGCCGCGTACGGGTCGGCGGCGGCGGCCTCGGCCCGGATCACCGGGCCCCGCGAACGCAGGGTGATCTCCACGCGGTCGGAACGGTCGGCCTGGCGCGGGTTGTGCTCCTTGGACACCTCGACGTCCAAGCTGATCACCTTGGCGTCGAGCCTCTGGATCCGCTCCGGATTCAGCTTCTCGGCCACGTGCTTGCGGAACCGGTCGGGCACCTCGGTCTTACGGCCCTTGACGACGATGTCCACGCAGAACTCCGTTCCCGGATAGCCACGCCCAGGGGCGAAGCGTCTCCCTTTCGCACCAGACTCCGGTGAACACCGGAGCCTCGGACTTGGCGACTTTCACCTCCTCCTCCCCCATCGGCAAGATCAACACCCCACCGACTTCGGAGTCGAGAGACAGCCTCTGACACGAAGATTCCGAAACGTACGAACGCTCGGAACATGCGATCCGATGCGTGGGGCCCAAGGCTCGCCAGTTCCTTACAACCGAACATATCCCTCTATGGCGGTTGTCGGCACCCGCTACCGGAACGTACCTCCGTTCAGGTGGCTGTTCCCTCTTACTACCTGCAACGATGCGCCTTCCCCGCCAGTTCCAAATCTATTCACAAGTTTTTTGCCCCGTACGCGTTGCGGACCGGATCCGCCCGGATCGGACCGGTCCCGTCCGGGCGCGCCGGGACGGCCGAAGGAACCGGCCGTGGCGGCCACCACGGCCGCCCCGCACACGGGTCCGGCCCCGGCCGCGCGCAGCGCCCGCGCGGCCTCCGCCAGCGTGGCCCCGGTGGTCACGAGATCGTCCACGAGCACGATCCGGGCCGCCCCGGCCGTCACCCGCACGGCGTCCGGCCCGGCCTCCATGGCCCCCGCGAGGTTCTCCCGGCGCTCCGGCGCCCCCAGGCCCGCCTGGTCGGCCACCGCCCGCCGCAGCCGCAGTACGGGCGCCACGCGCGCGGGCACACCGGCCCGCCGCAGCCGCGCCGAGGCGGCCAGCGCGATCCTGCGCGCCGGATCGTGTCCGCGCGCCCGGACCCGGTGGCGCGCGGAGGGCGCGGCGCGGCGCCCGGTCGGGAACCCTCCCGGGGCCAGCCGGGCGGAAGCCGCGGGCCGGCCCGGCCCGGGAGAGCCGGCGCACGGATGGCGCCGCCGGCGACGGGCCCGCCGCCGGAGCGCCATCCGTACGGTCAGGCCGCGCTGCCGGCGGGCACGGGGGCCAGGCTGTCCTCGAAGCTCTTGCGGAGCTGGGCCCGGCGGCTTGGACGCACCCCAGGGACAGCCCACCGCCCCGCCGCCCGCCTCGGACCTGCCCTCGGACCTGCCCACGGACGTCCCGTCCGACCCGGGCGCCCCGGTGGGCCCGGACGCGGCGTCGCCGCAGCCCAACGACCAGTACACGCCGTCCGACCCGTCCGACCCGTCCGACCCGTACGCGGACCCGTACGGCGACCCCTACGGCGACCCGTACTCCGTCCCCGACCAGCAGCCCTCGGCTCCCTACGACGGCCAGTATCTGGAGAGCGCCTGACCGGCCCGTGTGTCATGGTGGACCGGTGCCGACCGCCGTATCGCTGCCGGACGATTGGCCCGCACATCCGGACCGGTCGCTCGCGCTGAATCGCATGGGCAGTTTCGACTGGGACCTGGTCACCGGTCTCATGCACATGGACGTGGCCGCCCTCGACGTCTTCGACACCACTCCCGGGGAGTACGACGGCCGGCCCGAGACCCTCGCGCCGCGCGTACCGCCCGCCGAGGCCGTCCGGCTCGACGCGCTGGTCTCCTCCGCCCTCAAGAGCGGTGTCGACAGCTACGGCGCCTACTTCCGCATCCGCTGCCACGACGGCCGGCTGCGCTGGACCCACACCCAGGGCCGGGTCATGCGGGGCCCGGACGGCCGCCCGTTCAGGATCATCGGCATCGTCCGGGACGCCACCGAGGAGCTCAGCCACTCCGCCGAACGCCTCGGACTGGACGAGGAGCGGCGCCGCCAGACCTCCGTGGTCGAGAGCACCACCGCCGCGCTCGCGCACGCCCGCACCGTCCAGGACGTCATCGACGCGCTGGGCGATGCCCACGGCCTGGAACGGCTGGGCTCCATGGGCATGGTGATGGGCCTGGTCGAAGCCGGCCGGATCCACCTCGTCGCCGAGGGCCCGGCCGGCAGCTTCGTCCCCGGCACCCGCTACACCCGCATCGACGAGCAGTACCCGATGAGCGAGGTCGTCCGCTCGCTCCAGCCGCGCTTCCTCGACTCGGCGGCCGAGTTCGCCGCCGGCTATCCCGGGCTCTGGGCGAAGATCTCGTACATGCGCATCTCGGCGGCCGCCTACCTGCCGCTGATCGCCCAGGCACGCCCGATCGGCGCGATCGGGCTGCTCTACCAGGACAAGGACGGCTTCACCCAGGACGAGCGCAACCTCCTCGTCGCGCTCGGCAGCAGCATCGCGCAGAGCCTGCAGCGGGCGATGCTCCTGGAGCAGGAGCACGATCTGGCGGAAGGGCTGCAACAGGCGATGCTGCCCCGCCGGATCCCCTCGGTGCCGGGCGCGGAGATCGCCGTACGGTACCGGTCCGCCCGGATGGGCCAGGACATCGGCGGGGACTGGTACGACGTCATCCCGCTGCCCGGCGGCCGGGTCGGCGCGGTCATCGGCGACGTCCAGGGCCACGACACGCACGCGGCGGCGGTCATGGGACAGCTGCGGATCGTCCTGCGCGCCTACGCGGCCGAAGGGCACTCGCCGGCCACCGTCATGGCGCGCGCCTCCGTCTTCCTGCACGAACTGGACACCGACCGCTTCGCGACCTGCACCTACGCGGAGGCGGACCTCTCGACCGGGGTGCTGCAACTGGTCCGGGCCGGCCACATCGACCCCCTGGTGCGCACCCGCGACGGGGACTGCAGGCAGCTGGCGCTGGAAGGCGGGATGCCGCTGGGGCTGTCCGCCGAGTTCGGGCGGCTGGAGTACCCGGTGACGACGGTGGAGCTGGGTCCGGGGGAAACGCTTCTGCTGTGCACGGACGGCCTGGTGGAACAGCCCGGCGCCGACCTCGACGACGGCATCCGGCTCCTCGCCTCCCTCATCCGCACCGGACCGGGGGACCTCGCGCAGCTCGCGGACCGGCTCTGCGAGGTCGTCGACGACCGGGGCGGCGACGACGACATGGCGCTGCTCCTGCTGCGCCGCGAGGCGAAGGACCCCCCGCAGGGCGGCGGCCGCCTCCAGCAGCACGTGGCCCCCGGGGATCCGGAGGCCCTGGTGTCCGCCCGCCACATGATCGGCGCGGCGGTCCGGGCCTGGGGGGCGCGGGAGCGGGCCGACGAGATCGAACTGGTCGCCGACGAGCTCATCGTGAACGCCCTGATGCACACGGACGGCCCGGCGATCGTGACGCTGCGGGTCCTGGCCGGCTCCGAGCGCCGGCTCCGGGTGGAGGTCGAGGACCGCTCCAGCGCCCTGCCGAGGCGGCGGGAGGCGGGCGAGTCCGGAGTGTCGGGACGCGGCCTGATGCTGGTGGACCGGCTGGCGGACGTGTGGGGCGTGGAATCGCGGGGGAGCGGCAAATGCGTGTGGTGCGAGTTCGTGATGGCGTGACCGCCCCGGACCGGCTCACCGGCCCCCGCGACCGCGGCCCCCGCCCCGGCCCCGCGACCGGACCGGCTCCGGCGGACCCGTCCCCGGCTCGCGCTTCGCCCGGGGGCGCGGCAGGCTGGGGGCATGCCCGAGCTGCCCGAGGTCGAGGCCCTGCGGGAGTTCCTCGACGAGCACCTCGCCGGGCGGGTGGTCGAGCGCGTCCTCCCGCTCGCCGTCAGCGTGCTCAAGACGTACGAGCCGCCCCTGAGCGCCCTCGAGGGGCAGCGGGCCGGGGCCACGGACCGCCGGGGCAAGTTCCTGGCGGTGCGGATCGGCGAGCTCCACCTCGTCACCCACCTCGCCCGGGCCGGCTGGCTGCGCTGGATGGACGAGGTCCCGGCGCAGCCGCCGCGCCCCGGCAAGGGGCCGCTCGCGCTGCGCCTGGTCCTGCGCGACGGCGGCGGCTTCGACCTGACCGAGGCGGGGACCCGCAAGGGGCTCGCCGTGTACGTGGTCCACGATCCCCTGGAGGTCCCGGGGATCGCCCGCCTCGGCCCCGACCCGCTCGCCGAAGGCTTCGACCGGGCGGCCTTCGGCGCGCTGCTCGCGGGTGAACGGCGGCAGATCAAGGGCGTGCTGCGCGACCAGGGCGTCATCGCGGGCATCGGGAACGCGTACAGCGACGAGATCCTCCACCACGCGAAGGTGTCGCCCTTCAAGCTGGCCGCGTCCTTCGACGAGGCGCAGGCGGACCACCTGTACGCGGCCGTCCGGGAGACCCTGCGCTCGGCGGTCGAGCGGGCGCACGGGGTGGCCGCCGGCCGGCTCAAGGCCGAGAAGAAGAGCGGGCTGCGGGTGCACGGCCGGGCGGGCGAGCCGTGCCCGGTGTGCGGGGACACCGTCCGTTCGGTGTCCTTCGCCGACTCCTCGCTCCAGTACTGCCCCACCTGCCAGACCGGTGGCAAGCCGCTCGCCGACCGCCGGCTGTCCAAACTGCTCAAGTAGCCGCCGGGGGTCGACGTAGACTGCGGCCCGTGGCCGAGGAGCAGCAGGCGCAGACGCCCCGGCGGGAGGTCGTCACCGGGGTGCCGCGCGGTGCCCGCCGCCGGCCGCCCGCGCACACCCCGGCCCGGTCCGAGATCTCCGAGCAGACCACCCTGGGCGCCACGTACGTCCGGGCCCTCATGCGCAGCCAGCTCCGCGCCGGGCTCTGCGCGCTGGCCGCGCTCGCGGCCCTGGTCGGGCTGCTGCCGCTGCTGTTCCTGCTCCCGCGCGTGGCCTCGGGGCCGCTGGTGTGGGTCGTGCTCGGCGTGCTCGTGTACCCGGTGATGTGGCTCGTCGCCCGCGCGTACGTGGTCCGGGCCGAGCGCAACGAGGCCGATTTCACCGGCCTGGTCACCGATCCGGCGGAGGCGCCCGGCCCGCGCCGGACCGAGTAGCGGGCCCCCGGCGGGGGACCCGGCCCTGGCCCTCGCCCGGGCTCCGGGCGTCCCGCGGGTCAGAAGCGGGTCAGAACAGGTGCATCGCCAAGTGGCCCAACGGGAGACCCAGTTGCCAGGCAGGGGTCCAGACCCGGGCGTTCTCGTCCAGGCCCGGCGGGGTGTCGGCGTGGCCGTGGCGGCCCGGGTCGAGGTTGGTGGCGAACAGTTCCGTGTGGTCCAGCCAGCGCCAGGCCGCGCGGGCCAGTTCCAGGTCCGGGTCCTCGCCGCGGCCGAGCTCGCGGGCCTCCTCGCCCAGGGCCAGGAAGCGGGTGTGGACCCAGTCCCGCCACGGGTGCCCGTACGCCGTCAGCGACATCCACTCGTCGAGCTGGGAGACGACCCGGATCCCGGAGAGCTCGCCGGCCGCGTCCGAGAGGTAGATGGTCAGCGCGAGCGTGTCGCGCCCGGCCCGGAACTCCAGGGTGCTGACCGGGATCAGCCGGCCCGTGCGCAGCAGTTCGTCGGCGATGTACTCCGAGTAGAGCCACGCCATGGGGACCGCCAGGCCGCCCCCGCCGTCACTGGTGCCGTTCGAACCCTCGGGCTGCACCGTTCCACCTTCTCCCGCACGCGTCGAGCCGTCCCCGCCGTCGGCCACGAGCCTTCCTTGCACGGATCGCGGAGTGGGGGGTGTTTACTCAACTTGAACGGTTCCATGCCGATTTCGATGCGATTCATGTCCGGTCTGTGAGCGTTCAGGCCATTCCTTGGCGCATATGCCCCAGGCCGACGGCGGAGCCGCCGCGCCGGCGGCCTAGGCCCCGAGGCCGTACCCGTATCCCTGGAGGTCTTTGCGCAAGGCGCGCAGGGCGTAGTACGTACGGGACTTGACCGTTCCGGCGGGGATGCCGAGCTCCGCCGCCGCCTCGGCCACCGAGCGGTCCTGGAAGTAGACCTGCATGAGCACCTCCCGGTGCTCCGCCCCCAGTGAGCCCACGGCCCGCCGCACGTCTATGGCCGTCACCGAGCCCGCCACCGCGTCCCCCGGCGCCGGAGCGTGCTCCATCCCCTCGGGGTCCACCTCCAGCGGCCTCGACAGGCGGGCCCGCCGGGCGTCGATGGCGAGCCGCCGGGCCACCGTGAACAGCCAGGGGCGCAGGGACTCGTGCCCGCTGGCCAGGACCTCCGGGTGTTGCCAGAGCCGCAGGAGGGTCTCCTGCACGAGGTCCTCCGCGCGCTGCGCGTCCCCGGCCGTGAGGCTCAGCAGGAAACCGAACAGAGCCCTCCCGTGCTCGCGCTGCAGTTCGGCCAGCGCTTCGGGGTCCGTGCGCCGGAGAGTGGGGGCCAGGGGCACGAGAGGCTCCTTCCGGGGGTCCGTTCGGGGTCTGTTCGAGACTCCGTTCGAGCTCGACGGATCCACCCTGACCTGCACGGAGCCGACCGGGAACCGTCCGGTGGAGCCGGTGCGCCCAAGCGCCCGGGTCGTCCGGTGGGCGGCCGCGCGGGGCGGTGAACGGTCGAACGGCGCGCCGAACGGCCATTGGGGTGAGCGGAAGGCCGGCCGCGGAGCCGTCTCTTGACTTGGTGCGTCTCTTTCTATGAATTGACAGGTGATCAGTTAGTAGTACTTATCTGAGGAGAGCCGGGACCGATGACCGCACGCACCCGCCAAGCCCTCGCACTCCTGTCGGCCGTCGCGCTCGCGGCCGTCGCCGGCTGTTCCGCCGGCGGGGACCGGGCGCCGGCCCGCCTCGCGGGCTCCCCGGCGGCGCAGGCACCCTCCGGAGCTCCCGGATCCACCACGGCCCCCGCCGCGAAGGGATTCACCCTGGTCGCGAGCGGCGACGTGCTGCCGCACGAGTCCGTCATCCGCCGGGCCGCCTCCGACGCGGACGGCGACGGATACGATTTCCGGCCGATGTTCTCCGGCGTCAAGCCGGTCGTCTCGGCCGCGGACCTGGCCATCTGCCACATGGAGACCGTCTACGGACCGGACGGCGGCCCGTTCACCGGCTACCCCGCCTTCCAGTCGCCGCCCGAGATCGCCGCCGGGCTGAAGGACGCCGGGTACGACGGCTGCTCCACCGCCTCGAACCACACCCTCGACGGGGGCGCCGCCGGACTGAAGCGCACCCTCGACGCCTTCGACGAGGCGGGCCTGAAGCACGCGGGTTCGGCCCGCACGGCGGCCGAGGCCGGCGCCGTGACGATGTACACCGCCGGATCGGCGAAGGTGGCGCACCTCGCGTACACGTACGACACCAACGGTTACCCGATGCCCGACGGGCAGCCCTGGGCCGTGAACCTGATGGAAGAGGAGAAGATCGTCGCGGACGCGCGGGCCGCCCGGAAGGCGGGCGCCGACGTGGTCCTCGTCAGCCTCCACTGGGGCACCGAATGGGAGACCGAGCCGGACGGGAAGCAGCTCGCCCTCGGCAAGGCGCTGACCGCCTCGCAGACCGGCGGCCGCCCCGACGTGGACCTCGTGCTCGGCACCCACGCCCACGTCCCGCAGCCGTACGAGAAGGTCAACGGGACCTGGATCATCTACGGCATGGGCGACCAGGTGGCCGGCGAGATGTTCAACCACACCGGCGCCCGGGACATGCGCGGCAACTACGGCTCCATCGGCCGGTTCACCTTCGCCCCGCCGGCCGCCCCCGGGCAGCGCTGGCAGGTCGCCAAGGCCGAGTTCGTCCCGCAGATGATGGATCTCGGAGCCGGCCGGGTCGTCAACCTCCCCGCCGCCCTCGCCGCGCACCCCGGCCGCGAGGACTACGAGGAGGCCCGCGACGAGATCACCGAGGCCGTCCTCAGTCGCGGCGCGGCCAAGGACGGGCTGACGGCGGCGCAGTAGGGCCGGGGCCGCGGGAGACCTCAGACCGCGGCGTTCGGCCCCTGGGTCGCCTTCGTGTGCTGCATGGCGGTGAGCTTCCGCACGAAGACGACGGCCAGCAAGGCGGCCGCGACGCTGGTCAGGTCCGCGACGGCGGCGAAGAGGTCGGCGGCGCGGACCGCTTCGGTCGTCTCGGCCGCCCGGTACTTCCTCGAGGCGCCCCAGGTCAGCAGGCAGCTGGCGATGAACATCACCCACCAGGCGACCACGGGGGCGCCCGAGACCCGGCGGAAGGAGCCGTCGGACCTGTTCTGGGTGCTTGCGTCCCAGGTCTCCTGCGCCGTCCGGTACGGGAAGAAGAAGTTCGCGAGCGGGACGAACCAGCCGCCGATGGCCCACCCGGCGGACTGGCTGAAACCGTCGGGCCGGAAGACCTGGCCGTTGCAGCGGACGCGGTGGAACCAGAGGATGAAGACCAAGCCGGTGGCCAGGTAGAGCGGAGCCTGCACGAGGTCGGCGCCGGTGGAGAGGGAGTCGGCGGAGGCGAGGTCGTCGGAAAGGGGGTCGACGGGGTCGGAGGGCGTGGAAGCGCCGACGAAGTCCTTCATCAGGTTCCAGGTGTAGAGGCTCACCCCGGACGAGAAGAGATCCACGGCGGCCCCCACGGACAACAGCGCGGTCGCGGCCGTGGCCAACCCCTGCGGGGATTGCAGGACATGGGCCGATTGCGGTGACTGGCTGGGCGTGCTCAAGGACATGACGAAGTACCCCCCACGGGAACATGTGCGACGTGACATATGAAAACGGGCCGCCCGACGGGCAGCCCGAATCGCACGAAGATAAGCCACGCCCCGGTCCACCGTCTACAGAGATCAGGTTGCAACAGCGAACGACTCAGGGAACCACAGTCACCGGCCAGCGCCCCGCCTTCACCAGACGGACCGCCACCGAGCCGACGATCCGGTGCCCGGCCTGCTCCGAGGCCCCGACCACCACCGCGTCCGCCGTCAGCTCCTGCGCCGCGCTCACCAGGCCGGCGTACGGATCGCCGCGGAAGGTGTGGAACTGCCAGCGCACGTCGTAGACGCCCTTCAGCCGCTCCGCCCACTCCCGGATCTCGGCCACCAGCCCTTCGGCGATCTCCTGCGTGGCCCCGCCCACCGGCGCGCCCAGCGAGGCCCCCGCCGCCATCACCGGCTGGACGTACACCAGCGCCAGCAGCGCGTTCTGCCTGCGCGCCAGCCCCGCCGCGTACGCCGCCGCGCGGAGCGAGGACTCCGACCCGTCGACCCCGGCGAGGATCACCTTCGGGCCGTCCGTACCGCGCTCGAATCCCGTGTTCACGTGCTCGGTCACCCTTCCGACGGTAACCCGCTCGACGCGCGAAGGGGCGCGGTCCTCCCTACAGTGCGAACCATGACTGCCACCGTGGAGGAGCCGCGCGGAACCCGGAACCGCATGCTGAACCGGGTGCCCGACGCCTTCGGCGCGTTCTTCGGAACACTGGGGCTGCTCTGCGCGCTCCTGTCGTTGTCCCCGGCACTGCGGCGGCTCCTGCGGCCCATCGTGAGCTTCCTCGACGCGATCGTGGTGCCGGTCAGCGCCAACCTCGCCTACGCCGTCTTCCTCTTCCTGCTCGCCGCGGCACTCGGCATGCGCAAGAAGGTCGCCTGGTGGATCGTCGTCACCTATTTGGCCCTGCTGCTGCTGGTCGACGTGCTCACCGTCGCCGCCGAGGAATACTGGTTCGGATTCGCCTCCATGGCCGTCGCGGTCGCCGCCCTCGCGCTCCTGATCGCGGCCCGCAAGGAGTTCAACGCCGCCTCCCGCCCCGGAGCCCTCTGGCGGGCCATGCTCGTGCTGGGCCTCGGCCTGCTCGCCGCCGTCTTCCTCGGCTGGGGCCTGGTCGCACTGTTCCCCGGCACCCTTCCCAAGGGGCAGTGGCTGGACTGGGCCGCGAAGCAGGTCTTCGGCGGACTCTTCTCGGCCCGCCAGTTCGACGGGCGCCCGCCCCGCCCGCTGTACTTCCTCCTCGGCCTCCTCGGCGCCCTCGCCCTGCTGAACGCCGCCTCCACCCTCTTCCGCTCGCAGCGGCTGACCGCCGCCCTGCACGGGGACGAGGAGCCCCGCATCCGCGCCCTGCTCGGCGCGTACGGGCGGGCCGACTCCCTCGGCTACTTCGCCACCCGCCGCGACAAGGCCGTCGTCTTCGCCCCCAACGGCAAGGCCGCCGTCACCTACCGCGTCGAAGCCGGCGTCTGCCTCGGCAGCGGCGACCCCGTCGGAGACCCGGCCGCCTGGACCCCCGCCATCGACGCCTGGCTCGCCGTGGCCCGCCGCTACGGCTGGCAGCCCGCCGTCATGGGCGCCTCCGAGGACGGGGCGACCGCGTACGCCCGCTCCGGGCTCAGCGCCCTCCAGCTCGGCGACGAGGCGATCCTGCAGGTCGCCCACTTCGACCTCGACGGACGCGACATGCGCGTCACCCGCCAGGCCGTCAACCGGGTCAAGCGCACCGGGGCCACCACCGTCATCCGCCGCCACTCCGCCCTCTCCGAGGACGAGATGCAGATGATCGTGGACCGGGCCGACACCTGGCGCGACACCGAGACCGAACGCGGCTTCTCCATGGCCCTGGACCGCCTGGGCGACGCCGCCGACGGCGACTGCCTCCTCGTCGAGGCCTTCGACGACAAGGGCGAGCTCATCGCCCTGCTCTCCTTCGTCCCCTGGGGCAAGGACGGCATCTCCCTCGACCTGATGCGCCGCGACCGCTCCGCCCCCAACGGGGTCATGGAGTTCATGGTCGCCGAACTCTGCGCCGCGGCCCCGGGTCTGGGCGTGCGCCGCGTCTCCCTCAACTTCGCCGTCTTCCGCTCCGCCTTCGAGGAGGGCGGCCGGATCGGCGCCGGCCCCGTCCTCAAGCTCTGGCGCAAACTGCTGCTCTTCTTCTCCCGCTGGTGGCAGCTGGAGGCGCTGTACCGCTCGAACGTCAAGTACGGCCCCGAGTGGTACCCGCGGTTCCTCTGCTACCAGGACGCCGGCTCCCTCGCCCGGGTCAGCCTCGCCTCCGGCATCGCCGAGGGCTTCGTCTCCGTACCCAGCATGCGCACCCTGTGGGGCAACGGGCACCCGCGCGGGCTCACCGCCCCCGCCACCACGGCGGGCCTGCCGCCCATCGACTCCCTCGGGCTGGACCTCGTGGGGGAGGAGGGCGAGACGGCGCCCGCCGAACGGCTGCCCGAACAGGTCCGGGTCCGCCACGAGAAGCTGGAGCGGATCCGCGCGTCCGGCACCGACCCGTACCCCGTCGGCATCCGCCGGCGCACGCACACCGTCGCCGAGCTGAAGGCCGCGCACCCCGGCCACCCGCCCGGCGCCCGCACCGGCTCGCCGGTCACCGTCGCCGGACGCGTGATGGTCGTGCGCGACCTCGGCGGCGTGGTCTTCGCCGTCCTGCGGGACTGGTCCGGCGACATCCAGCTGATGCTCACCCGCGACGAGGCCGGCACCGGCGTGCTCGACACCTTCACCACCCAGGTCGACTTCGGCGACCACGTCGTCGCGAGCGGCCAGGTCGGCGCGAGCAAGAGCGGCGAACCGTCCGTCGTCGTCGACTCCTGGCAGCTCACCGGCAAGTGCCTGCGCCCGCTGCCCGACAAGCGCAAGGGACTCGCCGACCCGGAGGCCCGGGTCCGGCGCCGCTACCTCGACCTTGTCGCGAGCCCCGAGGCGCGCGACGTCGTACGCGCCCGCTCCAGCGCGGTCCAGGCCCTGCGGCAGGGGCTGCTGGACCGGGGCTACCTGGAGGTCGAGACCCCGATGCTCCAGCAGATCCACGGCGGCGCCAACGCCCGGCCCTTCCGCACCCACATCAACGCCTACGACCTCGACCTCTACCTGCGCATCGCCCCCGAGCTGTACCTCAAGCGCCTGTGCGTCGGCGGCATGGAGAAGGTCTTCGAGATGGGCCGGACCTTCCGCAACGAGGGCGTCTCCTACAAGCACAACCCCGAGTTCACGATGCTGGAGGCCTACCAGGCCTTCGCCGACTACGACGTGATGCTCGACCTGACGCGCGAGCTCATCCAGGGCGCCGCCACCGCCGCCTTCGGCTCGCCCGTCGCGCACAAGGCCGGCCCGGACGGAAAGCTCGTCGTCCACGACATCTCCGGCCCCTGGCCCGTCAAGACGATGTACGGGGCGATCAGCGAGGCACTCGGCGAGGAGGTCGACGCCGACACCCAGGAGCACGTGCTCCGGCGGCTGTGCGACCGCGCGGCCGTGCCGCACACGCCCGACAACACCCGGGGCGACGTGGTCCTGGAGATGTACGAGCGGCTGGTCGAGGAGAAGACCAAGCTGCCCACCTTCTACAAGGACTTCCCCACCGACGTCTCCCCCCTCACCCGGCAGCACCGCAAGGACCCCCGGCTCGCGGAGCGCTGGGACCTCGTGGCCTTCGGCACCGAACTGGGCACCGCCTACTCGGAGCTGACCGACCCCGTCGAGCAGCGGCGCCGGCTCACCGCGCAGTCGCTGCTCGCGGCGGGCGGCGACCCGGAGGCGATGGAGATCGACAACGACTTCCTGGACGCGCTCGAATACGCGATGCCGCCGACCGGCGGACTGGGCATCGGGGTGGACCGCCTCGTCATGTTCCTCACGGGTCTGACGATCCGCGAGACGCTGCCGTTCCCGCTGGTGCGGCGGGGGTGACCTGCCGGACTGTGCGCTGACCGGGTGAGCGCGAGGGGGCGCGTCCGCGCCTCTCGACATCTGCGGCGATGTCGTTGATACGTAGTAGTAATGAAAAATGACGAGCCGACAGTAGGGCGACGCGTGCTCCTGCGCTCCGCCGTCTTCCTCGGAGTCGCCGCCGCCGCGGGACTGCTGACCGGTGGCGAACCCGGCCTGCCGGCCGCCGCCCCCGGGGTCGGGGGCGGAGCCGAACCGCCCTTCGGCCCGGGACCCGGCGGAGCCGCCGGGCCGGGACCCCTCGCCGGAGCCCCCGGCGCGCGGCCGCAGAGTCCGCGCGGGGCCGCGTACCGGCTCCAGCCGATGACCTCCGACGGCGCCCCGGAGCGGGTGCCCGCGGCGAAGCCCGCCGTACGGACCCGGCCGATGCTCGCACTGCCTCCCGACGCGCCGGCGAGCGCCATGACGCTCACCTTCGACGACGGCCCCGACCCCCGCTACACCCCGGGCATCCTCGACACACTGGCCCGCCACGACGTACGGGCCATGTTCTTCGTCTGCGGGGAGATGGCCACCGACAACCGCGACCTGCTGCGCCGGATGGTCACCGAGGGCCACGTCATCGGCAACCACACCTGGACCCACCCGCTCATCCCCAAGCTCAGCCGGCCCGCCCTCGCCTCCGAGATCGGCCGCACGAGCGAGGTCGTGCACGAGGCGGTCGGCGAGGCACCGCTGTGGTTCCGGGCGCCCTACGGGGCATGGAACCGGGCCGCCTTCGAGATCGGCGCGGAACTCGGCATGGAACCGCTCGCCTGGACCGTGGACACCCTGGACTGGAAGGAGCCGGGCACCTCCGCGATCGTGTCGCGGGCGCTGAAAGGGGCCGCGCCCGGCGTGATCGTCCTGAACCACGACGCGGGCGGCAACCGCTCGCAGAGCGTGCAGGCGCTGGCGAGCTACCTGCCGCAACTGCTCGGGCGCGGCTACCGGATGACGCTGCCGGCGCTGCCGCCGCGCTGAGGAAACGATCGGTCAGCGGGCCTCCACCATCCGCGCGAAGACGACGACGTTGCCGTCGTAGCCCCCCGCCTTCGAATAGCCGCCGCCGCACGTGATCACCCGGAGTTCCGGCTGGCCGGTGTCCCCGTACACCCGGGCTCCGGGGAACGCGTTCTTGGCGAACACCTCCACTCCGTACACCTCGAACACCGCCGTGCGCCCGTCGTAGCGCGCCACCTCGATGCGGCTGCCCTTCTGCACCGCGCCCAGGCCGTAGAAGACCGCGGGGCCCTGCGCGTTGTCCACGTGGCCCACGATCACCGCCGAACCCTGCTGGCCCGGCGAGATGCCGTTGAGGTACCAGCCCGCCAGGTTCCTCTCCTGCGCGGGCGGCGCGTCGATCCAGCCCGTCGCGTCCAGCCCGACGGTCATCACCGGCGCGTCCACGCTGATCGACGGGATCCGGACGCGCTGGACCGACGAGTGTTCCAGCACCTCCAGGTCCGGCGGCGGCGCGGGCGGCTCGGCGGGTGTCTGGTCGGCCGGCGATCCGACCGTCGCGGCCGCTCCGACGGCCGCCGCGGCGGCCGGCTGCGGAGGCCCCGCGTCGACATCGGCTCCGTTGCGCATCATGGCGAGGCCGCTGAGCATGACCAGCGCGATGGCGCCCCAGGGGGAGCGCCTCCTCGATGGCCGCTCACTCTCGTCCTCGGTCATGGCTCTCCCTTCCCGACGCGGGGGTCCCGACCCGCGTTCTTGTTCCCACCCCTGTACGCCCTACTTCACGCACGCTAAGGCGGTGCGCGCGGGACGGCGATCGGGGAAGGGCGAACGGGTGGTGGGGCCGGAAGGGGTGCGCCCATCCAGGTAATCGTCACATAAATGCCTGACGGGTCGTGACCTGCGGATCCGTCAGCAAACGCGTCCGCGCCTCGGCGTGTCGCTCAACCTTGCGGCCCAAAGGCGGAAATGCGCTGGTTGCGGACCGCGCGGAGGGTTCGTGATGGGAGGCGTTCTCGTCGATCTGCCCGGGCCACCGCTCCGGGGCGCTTCCCGCTGGAGGTTCCACCATGCGTGCTTCTCGCGCCCTCGCCGTCACCGCGGCGGCGTTCGCCGCCATCGGCCTCGCCGCACCGATCGCCGTCGCAAACCCACCGGGTGGCGGTGGGCCCAGCAACGTCACGGTCAACCCGTACTCCGTGCACCAGGGGGCCTCGATGCAGGTCAGCGCCGCGGGCTGCGGCCACGGCGGCATCGTCTTCTCCCACGGCAACTTTCCGCAGACGAACCTGTCGGCCGGCTCCATCGGGTTCGCGACCGTCCGGATCTTCAACCACGCCTCGCCCGGCCACCACACGCTGTCCGTCAAGTGCCACGACAACAGCCTGGTCGCCACGCACCGCTTCACGGTCCTCGAGGGCAACGGCGCGCAGGGCGGCCTCGGCGGCTCCTTCGGCCCGTCCGCCACCGAGACCGCCATCGGCGCGGGCCTCGTCGGCGCCGCCGCCCTGGGTGCCGGCGCCCACGTGATGCGCCGTCGCCGCCCGATCCGCGGCCGGGCCTGACCGGCCGACCTCCAGGGTCAGCCCGAACAACCGCCGGTCGCCCCGAGTCCTGGCCAGGACTCGGGGCGACCGGCGGTCTCAGTGGATGCGGCGGATGTCGCGGCGGCGCAGGGCGAACCCCAGGCCGACCAGCCCGCCGAGGACGAGCCCCGCGCCGGCGCCCAGTTCCAGGGGGTTCAGCCCGGCCACGCTGCCGCCGAGGCCGCCGCGGACGGGGCCGGTGGCCCGGCTCGAGGCGCCCGTGCCGGTGCCCGTGCCCGCGCTCCTGCCGGGGCCCGGGCTGGCGCCCGTACGGGTTCCGACGGTGGAGCTGGTGGTGGGCCGGCCCGCGCCGCCCGTGATCGTCAGATCGGCCGACCCGTTCTCGCCGTTGCAGGTGAAGGAGACGGAGTACTGGGCTCCGCGCCGGGCGTCCCGGTCCACGGTGACCCGCGCGGTCTTGCCCCGCTCGATGCTCACGGTGTCGAAGACCCCGGAGGAGGCGGTGGCGAAGGCGGCGTTGCAGCCGGTCACGGACAGCACCGTCTGGCCGCCGGGGGCGACCGTGGAAGGGGTGATGGTGAAGCCGAAGGAGGTGATGGGCGCCGCTTCGGCGGCGCTCGCGGCGGGTGCGGCGAGCACGCCGGTCGCGAGGACGGCGCTCGCGGCGGCGGCGCCCAGCAGAGCCGTGGGGGAGGTGCGTATCGCGCCCATGGTTGATTCTCCGGATCCCCGAGGAGCAGCCGCGGAACGGTTTCCGCACGTGGGGGGTCGTGCGCCTCGATGTCCGCCACGCTAGGCGCGGGCACGGTGGCCCGCGATCAGGAACGGGCGAATGGGGCATGGCGGTAGGCCGAACCGGGGACGGGAGGCCCGCCCCCGGTTTGCCGGACTCCGCGGGGACGACGCGGCGTCAGTCGCGCTGACCCAGATGTGGGAACTGCGAGAAGAACGGCTCGGCGGTGGCGGCGATGCCCCGGCCGAAGGGCGCGTCGAAGTCCCAGATGAGGAACAGCAGGAAGGCGATCAGCGCGCTGAACAGGCCCGCCAGGAGCAGCTCCCGGAAGGAGCGCCTGATCTGCAGGGTGAAGATCAGCCCCACGGTCACCAGGGCCCCCGCGATCAGGCCGAACCAGACCACCCCGGGCATGGTGGCCCCGGCGCTCTGGCCGCGGGCGTTGCGGGCGTCGTCGACCACGGCGACCTGGTCGACGAGCGGCTGGTAGGCCTGGCCCTCGTGGTCGGTCTGCGGTTCGTAGTCCGTCACGTCGCGGCGGATGCGTTCCAGCAGTTCGGCGCTGCGGTCGGTGAGATCGCCGGTCTCGGCCATCGCCTTCCACTCGGTGTCCACGACGAAGGTCACGTACGCGTCCACGTCGGACCGGATCTTCTTGCGCACCTCGGCCGGGTAGACCTCGGAGCGGACGCTGATCTCGTGCAGGGCCTGGGACTCCTGGCGCACGTACTCCTGGGCGGCGCTGCGGCCTTCCCAGACGCCGGCGATCGCCAGGCCCAGCACGATCGCGTAGATCACTCCGATCATCATCGTCATGTACTCGATGACGTCCGGGGTCTCGCTGGGATCGTCGTCCTCGCCGATCCTGCGCTGGTTGAAGAAGGCGATGGACAGCACCACGGCGCACGCGGCGGCCATCGCGAGGGACAGGACGAGCCATTCCGACAAGATGACTCCAAATTTCTTCTGGCGCGGGTGTCTAGTGCTGTGGCCGGGAAGGTTTCGGTGTCCGGTGCGGTGCCTCTCCCCCAGCTACCGCCGGGAGGGGCCCCCGGGCGGAGGGCCGCCGCTTGTACTGGACGTACTTCGGTGGTCCGACAACGCGGCGAGGTGCCGTGCCGGGCGCCGCGACCCGGTGGACCTTTCCGGTCCCTCCTGCGGTGGAGCCCCGGGTCCGATCCCGACCTGGCCCACAACACCTCGACCGTGCCGCTCGCGCCCCGCTTCACGCCGGTGCCGCCGAACTCCGCCGCCCGCGCCGGCCAGGCCCGCATCGCCTCGCTCGTCTCCTTCGGGAGCACCGCCGCCAACCCCTCCCAGGGCTCCCCCACCGCGGACTACTACGCCCTCACCCACTGGGCGTACATCGACGAGCTGGTCTTCTGGGGCGGCTCCTCCGGCGAGGGCATCGTGCTCGCCCCGAACGCGCCCGTCGTCGACGCGGCCCACCGCAACGGCGTCCGGGTGCTGGGCAACGTGTTCCTGCCGCCCGTGGCCTACGGCGGCGACCTGCGCTGGACCCGGGACCTGGTCCAGCGGGACCCCCTCGGCCGCTTCCCCGTCGCCGAGCAGCTGGTGCGCGTGGCCCGGACGTACGGGTTCGACGGCTGGTTCGTCAACGCCGAGACCGAGGGCGGGGACAGCGAACTGGCCTCGCTCGTCCAGAGGTTCCTGCGCGCGCTGCGTTCCGCCGGCGCACCGCACGGGCTGCGCATCACCTGGTACGACGCGATGAACTCCACCGGCGGGGTCGGCTGGCAGGGTGCGCTGAACGAGCTCAACCAGGAGTTCTTCGAGGACCGTCGGGGCCGGGTCGCGGACACCGTGTTCGTGGACTTCCGCTGGACCGCGGCGAAGCTGGCCGCGTCGGGCGCGCTCGCGGACCGGCTCGGGCGCGACCGCCACGAGCTGTGGGCGGCCGTGGACACCGGGTCCAGCGGCTGGAACACGGACGTGGACTGGGACGCGATCGTCCCGCGCGAGGGCGACCACGTCGTCTCCTACGGCTTCTACCGGCCCGAGTGGACGCGCGACCACCTCACCGACCGCTCCCCCGGCGCCTTCCACCGCGCCGACGACCGGTTCTGGACGGGCGAGTCCCTGGACCCGGCCCGGCCCGCCCCCGGGGCCGGCTGGCGGGCGCCCGCCACCGTCGTCGCCGACCGGTCCACCGTCACCGCCCTGCCCTTCGCGTGCTCCTTCAACACCGGGCACGGCGAGCGCTGGTACGAGGACGGCGAGGCCGTCTCCGACAGCGCGTGGAACCACCTCGGCCTCCAGGACCGGCTCCCGGGGCGCCGCTGGGTCGTGGACACCGCCGGGCCCCGCCCCGAGGTCACCCTCGACTTCGCCGGGGCCTGGCGCGGCGGCTCCAGCCTCCTCGTCCGCGGCGAGGTCACCGCTCCGGCCGCCGTGGGGCTGCACCGCACCCGGCTGCCGCTGACCCGCGGGACGGTCGTCGAGCTGGTCCACGCCACCGAGTCGGGTCCCGTGGCCGTCGAGCTCGGGGTGGCCACGCGCGAGCCGGCCGCCCCTGGGCTGGAGGTCCCGTACACCTGGCTGCCGGTGCGGAGCCCGGGCGCCGGTCGGGGCTGGCGCACGGCACGGGTCCGGCTGGCGGATCTGGCGGGCGGGACCGCGCACGGACTGGCCGTACGGATCACCCGGCTCGGGAAGGAGCCGGTGCGCTGGCGGCTCGGCGCCCTGACGGTACGCGACGCGGCCGCGCGGCCCCGCCCGGGTACTCCGGGGACGCCCGCCGTGACCGCCTCGGCCCAGCAGTCCGGCACGGCGGCCCTGCGGCTGTCCTGGCGGCGGCCGGCCGGCCCGGCCGGCCGCGTCCGCCACTACGAGGTGTCCCGGATCCTGCCGGACGGAGCCCGCCGCTTCCTCGGCGGCACGTGCGGCACCGCCCTCTACCTCCCGGCCGTCGAGCGCGCCGGCCGGGAGGAGGCGGCGGTGTTCGAAGTCCGTTCCGTGGACGAGCTGTACGCCGTCTCCGCCCCCGCCCGCACCACCCTCGTCTGGACCGGGTCCCGCTGACGCGCGGCGGCCCCGCGGTTCACTCGGGCAGGACGGTGGGATCGGTGCGCGGGACCGCCACCGTCACGCGCAGCCCGTGCGGCGGGTTCGTCGCGTAGGAGAGGGACCCGCCGCCCGCGGCGAGCAGGGTGCGGGAGATGGACAGGCCCAGGCCCGAGCCCCTGACGTTCTGGTGGCGGCCGCTGCGCCAGAACCGGTCGCCGACGCGGAGCAGCTCCTCCTCGGTGAGGCCGGGCCCCCGGTCGGCGACCACGATGCGCACCTGGTCGCCGACCACGGAGAGGCCGACCTCGACGTCCTCGCCCGCCGGGGTGAACTTCAGTGCGTTGTCGATGACGGCGTCCAGCGCGCTGGAGAGCGCGATCGGATCGGCCCAGCCGGTGGCGGCGGTGCGCCCCGTCCCGGTGAGCCGCACGCCCTTCTCCTCGGCGAACGGCCTCCAGGCGGTGACCCGTTCGGCGGCCAGACCCGCGATGTCGACGAGGCTGATCTCGGCGGTGGCGTGCTCGGCGAGCGCCAGGTCCAGCAGGTCGTCCAGGACCTGGGTCAGCCGCTTGCCCTCGGTCCGCACCGAGGCGATCTCCTCGTTGCCCTCGGGGAGTTCGAGGGCGAGCAGCTCGATCCGCAGGAGCAGCGCGGCGAGCGGGTTGCGCAGTTGGTGGGAGGCGTCCGCGACGAACGCGCGCTGCTGTTCCAGCACCTCTTCGACGTTGTCGGCCATCTCGTTGAACGAGCGGGCCAGGCGCCTGAGTTCCGGGGGTCCGCCGGCCGCCGCCACCCGGGAGTTCATCCGCCCGGTGGCGATGCCGTGGGCGGCGGTGTCCAGGGTCTGCACGGGCTTGAGCACCCAGCTGGTCAGCCGCAGCGCGGCGCCGAAGGCGACGAGCATGGCGGCGCCGAGTCCGCCGATGATGATCAGCCAGCCGCGCAGGATCCGGCCGCGCATCTGGTCGGTGGGCGACTCGGTGGCGACGACGGCGACCACGTCTCCGTCCAGGACGACCGGGGAGATGACGAGGAGTCTGCCGCCGGTCTGCCAGGGCCACACCTGTCCGGGGTCGTGGCTGCGCCGTCCGGCGAGGGCCTCCTCGAAGGCGCGGCGGCCCTCTCCCTCCTCGGGCAGCTGCCACCAGCCGGGGGCCCGGACGATGGCGCTGTAGTCCCGGCGGAAGATCCCGACGCGGATGCCGTAGAGCTCCTGGTAGCGGGCCAGTTCGAGCTGGAGGGTGACGCGGCGCTCGTCCACTCCGCTGGAGTTGGAGCCCTCGGCGTCGATGACGAACTGGGCCAGGGCGGCGAAGCGGGCGCTGTCGTCGATCCGGTCGACGACCACGCGCTGCTGCTGCCCGGCGGCCAGGGCCACCGCGAGCGGGAAGCCCAGGGCGAGCAGGACGCCCGCCATCAGGACGACGAGCAGCGGGAGCAGGCGGGCGCGCACGGCGGCTCCCCGCTAGGGCGCGGGCGGCGCGGGCTGGGCCGGCGAGGCCGGCGGGACCGGCGGCACGACGAGCCGGTAGCCGACGCCGCGGACGGTCTCGATGAGGGCCGGCATGCGCAGCTTGGAGCGCAGCGAGGCCACGTGCACCTCGAGGGTCCGGCCGGTCCCCTCCCAGCTGGTGCGCCAGACCTCGCTGATGATCTGCTCGCGGCGGAAGACGACCCCGGGGCGCTGCGCGAGCAGGGCCAGCAGGTCGAACTCCTTGCGGGTGAGCGCGACGTCGGCGCCGTCCACGCCGACGCGGCGGGTGGAGAGCTCGATGGAGACGGAGCCGAGGCGGACGACCCCGGGCTCGCCCGACCCGGCGCCCGCGGCGGCCTCCTCGGAGGCTCCCGTACGGCGGGCGACGGCGTGGATGCGGGCGAGGAGCTCGCCCGTGTCGTAGGGCTTGGTCACGTAGTCGTCGGCGCCCATGTTGAGGCCGTGGATGCGGGAGCGCACATCGGCCCGCGCGGTGACCATGATGACGGGCGTGGCGGTGCGCTTGCGGATCTTGCCGCACACCTCGTACCCGTCCTGGTCGGGCAGGCCGAGGTCGAGCAGGATCACCCCGTACGGAGTGACGTGCGGCGGGGATCCGGCGGGCAGCAGTGCCTGCAGGGCCTCCTCGCCGCTGCGCGCATGGGTCACCCGGAAGCCGTGCCGGGCGAGGATCGCGGACAGGGCGGCGGCGACGTGGTCGTCGTCCTCGACGAGCAGCAGTCTCATGTCGTCCCCCTCTCCTCTTCTTCACTCGTGCGTCACTTGCCTGACGGCATCCAAGCATCCACGCCGATGCGGACTCCCACGTCAAGGCGGTTCCGGCCGGACGGGGCTTCCGTTACGCACCCGGTACGGCCGCGGCCGGTGCCGGGTGGCCTCGCGTACGGAGCGTATCGGTGCGAGGCCGGATCGTTATCCTCAATTCTCCCTCAGATGTGCTGACGCTGTGCGCGCCACCTCACTACTGTCCTCCCAACCGAGGAGGACGGAGCAAGAAGCCGATGAGCGGAGTATCAGTGACCAAGGACGTGCGGGACGCGGGCGGTGCCGCGGACGGCCTGGTCGTGCTGAACAACGTCAACAAGCACTTCGGCGCGCTGCACGTGCTGCAGGACATCGACCTGAGCATCGCCCGCGGCGAGGTCGTCGTGGTGATCGGCCCTTCGGGGTCGGGCAAGTCCACCCTGTGCCGGACCATCAACCGCCTGGAGACGATCGATTCGGGCACGATCACGGTCGACGGCAAGCAACTGCCGTCCGAGGGGCGCGAGCTGGCCAAGCTGCGCGCCGACGTGGGCATGGTCTTCCAGTCCTTCAACCTGTTCGCGCACAAGACGGTGCTGCAGAACGTCATGCTGGGCCAGCTGAAGGTCCGCAAGATGGGCCAGGCGGCCGCACTGGAGCAGGCGAAGTCCCTGCTGGAGCGCGTGGGTGTCGGCTCGCAGGCCGACAAGTACCCGGCCCAGCTCTCCGGCGGCCAGCAGCAGCGCGTGGCCATCGCCCGCGCGCTGGCGATGGACCCGAAGGTGATGCTGTTCGACGAGCCCACCTCGGCCCTCGACCCGGAGATGATCAACGAGGTGCTGGAGGTCATGCAGCAGCTCGCCCGGGATGGCATGACCATGGTGGTCGTCACGCACGAGATGGGCTTCGCCCGCTCCGCCGCCAACCGGGTGGTCTTCATGGCCGACGGGAAGATCGTCGAAGAGGCGACGCCCGACCAGTTCTTCAGCAACCCGCGAAGCGACCGCGCCAAGGACTTCCTGTCGAAGATCCTGCACCACTGACCTTCGCGTCTGGTAGTGATCCGGTGACGGATCGTCGTCCAGCACGTCTCAGTTCACTTCTGTCTCACGTCTCACTTCGAGGGAAGTCCACCATGAAGCTCTCCAAGGTCGGCGCGGCCGCTGCCATCGCCGTTGCTCTCGCCCTGACCGCGACCGCCTGTGGCGGCGACAGCGACAAGCCCGCGAGCGACGCCGGCGCGTCGGGCGGCACCAAGAAGGAAAAGATCGTCATCGGCATCAAGTTCGACCAGCCGGGCGTGGGCCTCAAGACCCCCGACGGCAAGTTCACGGGCTTCGACGTGGACGTGGCGACGTACGTGGCCAAGGAGCTCGGCTACGAGCCGGACCAGATCGAGTTCAAGCAGGCCGTCAGCGCCGAGCGCGAGAACCTGCTCTCCAACGGTGACGTGAAGCTGGTCGTGGCGAGCTACTCGATCACCGACACGCGCAAGCAGAAGGTCGACTTCGCCGGCCCGTACTTCCTCGCCCACCAGGACCTGCTGGTCCGCGCGGACGACACCTCGATCACCAAGGCCGAGGACCTCAACAAGAAGAAGCTCTGCTCGGTCACCGGCTCCACCTCGGCGCAGAACGTCAAGAAGAAGCTGGCCCCCGAGGCCGACCTCCTCGAGCAGGCCGGCTACTCCGAGTGCCTGACGGGCCTGGAGAACAAGGCCGTCGACGCCCTGACCACGGACAACTCGATCCTGGCCGGCTACGCCTCGCAGGACAAGAACAAGGGCAAGTTCAAGCTCGTCGGGCTGAACCTGAGCAACGAGAACTACGGCATCGGTCTGAAGAAGGGCGACAAGGAGCTCCAGACCAAGGTCAACGCCGCCATCAAGAAGATGGAGGCGGACGGCGCCTGGGAGGCGGCCGTGAAGAAGAACTTCGGCCCGGCCAACTACAAGAACGAGCCGGCCCCCGCGGTCACCGAAGGCAGCTGACCCGGCGGCCGGTCCGCCGGCCGATCCAATCGGTGAGGGACGTCGCCGCCCGCCTGTCACGGGCGGCGCCGTGCCCCGCCGGCCAATCTGGCCATCCTGGGGAGAGCGCAGGCCATCGTGTTCGATTTTCTTGATTCCGGGCAGTACGACCTGCTCGGAGCCTTCTGGGTGACGGTTCAGCTCACCCTCTACTCGGCCGCCGGGTCCCTGGTCTGGGGCACCGTCCTGGCCGGGATGCGGGTCAGCCCCGTTCCGCTGATGCGGGGCTTCGGCACCGCGTACGTCAACCTCGTGCGCAACACCCCGCTGACCGTGCTGATCATCGGCTGTTCACTGGGGCTCAACCAGACCCTCGGCGTCACGCTCGGCGGCGGCACCTTCAAGGACATCGGCTTCCGGCTCGCGGTCCTCGGATTCATCGCCTACACCGGCACGTTCGTGTGCGAGGCGCTGCGATCGGGCATCAACACGGTCCCGGTCGGCCAGGCGGAGGCGGCCCGCGCACTGGGCCTGAGCTTCTTCCAGGTGCTCACCCTGATCGTGCTCCCCCAGGCGTTCCGGGCGGTCGTCGCCCCGCTCGCCAACGTACTGATCGCCCTCACCAAGAACACCACGGTGGCGGCGGCCATCGGCGTGGCCGAAGCGGCCCTGCTGATGAAGGAAATGATCGAGAACGAGGCGGACGCGCTCTTCGCGATCTTCGGGGTCTTCGCCCTGGGATTCGTCCTCCTGACCCTGCCCACCGGCCTGCTGCTCGGCTGGGTGGCCAAGCGAGTGGCGGTGAAGCGATGACCTCCGTGCTGTACGACACCCCCGGCCCCAAGGCCAAGGCCCGCAACTGGATCTACAGCGGCATCTTCGTCGTGGCGGCCGCGGCCGTCCTGTGGTGGGTGCTGTCCGCCCTCGCGGACAAGAACCAGCTCGACGCCGACAAGTGGAGCCCCTTCGTCACCGACGGCAAGGTCTGGACGACGTTCCTGCTGCCCGGCCTCGGCGAGACGCTGAAGGCCGGCCTCATCGCCATGGTCATAGCGCTGCCGCTGGGCGCCCTGCTCGGCATCGCCCGGCTCTCCGACCACGCGTGGGTACGCACCGCCGTGGGCACCTGGGTCGAGTTCTTCCGGGCCATCCCGGTGCTGATGCTGATGCTCTTCGGCTCCGCCTTCTTCGTGCAGTACACGGGCGTCGCCTCGGAGATCCGGCCGCTGTACGCGGTGGTCACCGGGCTGGTCCTCTACAACTCCGCGGTCATCGGCGAGATCGTCCGGGCCGGCGTCCAGTCGCTCCCGAGCGGCCAGACGGACGCCGCCAAGGCGATCGGCATGCGCAAGGGCCAGGTCATGACCTACGTCCTGCTCCCGCAGGCGGTCACGGCGATGCTGCCGGCGCTGGTCAGCCAGCTCGTGGTGATCCTCAAGGACACCGCGATCGGCGGAGCGGTGCTGGGCCTGGGCGAACTGCTGTCGATGAACCGGCAGATCTCGGCGAACTACAGCAACACCATCGCGGCCCTCGTGGTGATCGCGGCGATCTACATCGTGGTGAACTTCGGCCTCACCTCCTTCGCCTCCTGGCTCGAGGGCCGGCTGCGGAAGTCGAAGCGGACCACGGACGCGACCGTCCCGATCACCCTCGACGCGGGCGCGAACTCGGCCGGCGGCATCTGACCGGACCCCCGGCGAAATATTCGGACACGCGCTCGGACCGGCCTCCGGCAACCGGGCTGACAGACGGTCAGTACACTGGCGGGACACGTGTGGTGCGGCGGAACTCATCCGCCGCACCACTCGGCATTGTCCGGCCCGGCGTCACTTGACGCAGGCACCTCCAGTGGGTTGCATACGTTCTGTGATCACATACCGGACACCGGGAGCCACATCATGGACCCGGTGATCGTCGTCGGCGCGGGGCCCGTCGGGCTGTCCATGGCCCTCGCCCTGGCCGGCCAGGGCGTGCCCTGCGTCCTGCTCGACGAGGGACCCGGCAAGGACGAACTCCGCCCCGCCCGCACCGTCGCCCTGCACGCCGACACCGCCGCCATGGTGCACCGGCTGGGCTGCGCGACCCTGCGCGACGAGGGCACCTACTTCGCCGCCTGGCGCACCATGCGGCGCGGCCGCGACGCGCAGCGGATCACCTTCGAGGACGGCCCGGCCCCGGCCCACCTGCCCCAGCACGCGCTGACCCGCGGACTGCGCGACGCCGCCCTCGCCCACCCCCTGGTCCAGCTGGTCACCGAGAGCAGGCTCGACTCCGTGGAGCAGGACGGCCACGGGGTCACCGCGCACACCCGCGGCGCCGAGACCACGTGGTGGCGCGGCAGCTACCTGGTCGGCTGCGACGGAGCCCGCTCCACCGTGCGCAAGCTCCTCGGCATCCGCTTCCCCGGCCGCACCGCCGTCGAACGGCACGCCGTCGCCGCCCTGCGCACCGAACTTCCCTGGCCCGGAGAGGCGTTGCTGCACCGCGGCCAGGCCAACGGGGTGGACGAGGTCACCGCCAGACCGCTGGCCGACGGGGTGTACCGGCTGGACTGGCTGCTGCCCGCGCGCGGGGACCTCGTCACCCCCGACGCGCTGGTGACCCTCATCCGCGACACCCTCGCCCTGTGGTGCGGCGGCACGACACCCCCGTACGAGCTCCTCGACACCGGGGTCCACACCCTGCACCACCGGCTCGCCCGGCGCTGGCGCGACGGCCGCGCCTTCCTCGCCGGGGACGCCGCGCACCTGCTCGGCGCGCTCGGCACCCAGGGCGTCGAGGAGGGCCTCCGGGACGCCGAGAACCTCGCCTGGAAGCTCGCCATCGCCTGGCACCAGGGGGCCTCCGAGGAACTCCTCGACAGCTACGAGGCCGAGCGCCGCAGGGCGGTGGCCGCCCGGCTGCGCGCCGCCGACCAGGCCATGCCCGCACTGCGCGCCGGGGGCGGGCTGCGCACCTACCTCCCCGGGGCCGCGCGGTCCGCCGAATCCCTCCTGACCGACGGCCACTTGGGGCGCGGGCCGCTGGGCGCGGAGCCGGTGTACGCCCCGCCCGTCGCCGTGCGCGAGGTCCCCACCGCCACCGAGCCGGGCGGGCCCGTCGCGAACGTCCCGGTGACCGCGCCCGACGGCTCGACGGTGCCGCTGCGCGACCAGCTGGGCCGGGGCCGGCTGCTGGTCGTCCTCGTCGCCCCCGGGACCGGGGTCTGGGACCGGCGCCACTGGCTGGGCGCCGGCCTGATGCCCCGCCTCGCGGCGGCGGTCAGCGCGCTCCCGGTCCGCACGGAACTGCTCGTCGCCGACGGCTACCCGGGGGCGCCGGCGCACACCGTGCTCCTGGTGCGGCCCGACGGCCATCTCGCGGCGACCTTCGCCGGAGTCCGCCCGGCGGAGCTGTACGAGGCCGCCGACGCGGTCCGCCACGGGGCGCCCTCGGCGTCCGGTTCCGCGGCCCCCGTGCCCACGCCCGCACCCGTGATCGATTGACCGGCCGCCCGACTCGTGCTTCACTCGCCGACATGACCGGCAACGACGTACGCCTGTGGCGGAGGGTCCATATGGACCTGCTCCGCTACGCGGGCTGCGTGTGTCGCCCTTCCTGCTGATTCGCCTTCCTCCGCGCGCCCCTCGTGTGCCGCGCGCTCTCGCGAACCCCCAGGACGGTCACCCTCCATGTCTGCGCCCACCCACGCCCCCGCCGCCGCGCCCGCGATCACGGCCGCGGAACTCCTCGCCTTCACCCGGCACGTCGCCTCCGACCCCGAGCTGATCGCCTCCCTCCCCCTGGACCCCGAGGGCCGGACCTGGATCCGGCTCGACGGCCCGGGCGGCAGCGAGGCCTGGCTGATCGGCTGGCCGCCGGGCACCGGCACCGGCTGGCACGACCACGCCGAGTCCCGGGGCGCGTTCACCACCGCGCGGGGCCGCCTCACGGAGAACTCCCTGACGGTGCGGCTGCCCGCGGAGGGCTGGCACTCCCTCTCCCTGGCTCCGGACGTGGACCGCACGCGCGCGCTGGGGCCGGGCACCGGGCGGGCCTTCGGCGAGCACCACGTGCACGAGGTGCTGAACGAGTCCGGGACCGAGCACGCGATCTCGGTCCACGCCTACCACCCGCCGCTCCCCCTGATCCGCCGCTACAGCCGCACCGGCCCGGTGCTCACGCTGGAGCAGGTCGAGCGCCCGGCGGACTGGCAGTGACCGGCATCGACGCCCTCGTGGACCGGCTGCGCACCACCTACACGCGGGTGGAGCCGGCCCAGGCGCACGAGGAGCACCTGGCCGGGGCCCTGCTGGTCGACATCAGGTACCAGGCCCTGCGCGAGCGGGACGGGCTGATCCCGGGCGCGCTGGTGATCGAGCGCAACGAGCTGGAGTGGCGCCTGGACCCGGAAGGCTCGCACCGCCTGCCGCAGGCCACGGACCACGGCATCCGGGTCATCGTCATCTGCAACGAGGGCTACGCCTCCACCCTGGCGGCGGCTTCCCTCCACGCGCTGTCCCTCTCCCGCGCGACGGACCTCACGGGCGGCTTCCAGGCCTGGCGCGCGGCAGGCCTCCCGGTGACCGCACGTCCTGACCCCGGCACGTCCTGACCCCGGCACGTCCCGGCCCAGCACGTCCCGACCCGTCCCGGCCCCGGGGGCCGGCCCCTCCCGGAGCGGGCTCAGCCCCCGGGGTACCCCAGGTCGTCGGCGTCGGAGTCCTCGGCGCCCTCCGCCTCCAGGGCGCGGCGGACCACCCGCAGGGCCATGCCCTCCGGGTACCCCTTGCGGGCGAGCATCCCGGCGAGTCGCCGGAGCCGCTTGTCCCGCTCCAGGCCCCGGGTGGAGCGGAGCTTGCGCTCCACGAGCTCCCGGGCGGTCTCCTCCTCCTGGTCGGAGTCCAGCTGTTCCAGGGCGTCCTGTACGAGGACGGCGTCCACCCCCTTGGTGCGCAGCTCCTGGGCGAGCGCCCGGCGGGCCAGACCCCGGCCCCGGTGCCTGGACTCGACCCAGGCCCCGGCGAACGCGGCGTCGTCGATCAGGCCCACTTCCTCGAACCGGGAGAGGACCTGCTCCGCCACCTCTTCGGGGATGTCCCGCTTGGCCAGCGCGTCCGCGAGCTGCCGCCGGGCGCGCGGCATCCCGGTGAGCAGGCGAAGACAGATCGCCCGCGCCTGCTCCTCGGGACTCTGGGGCGGCAGCTCCTGACGGCCGGCGCGGTCTTCCCCGCGACGGCCTTCCCGGCCGGCGCCCCCGCGCCGGCCTTCACGACTGCCCGCACGGCGGCCCTCACGACGGCCTTCCCGGCCGTCTGCGCCATCGCCCCTTTCCTGCTCCAACACGGATCAGCTCTTGGCGACGGCGGCCTTGGCCGCCGTCTTGGCCTTCGACGCGGGGGCGGGCACGGCCGGCGTCTCGGCGGACGCGTCCGCGCCGGCCTCGGCAGCGACGGCGGTGGCAGCGGCGTCCTTGCGGACACCGACGCCCAGCTTCTCCTTGATCTTCCGCTCGATCTCGTCGGAGAGGTCGGGGTTGTCGCAGAGGAACTTGCGCGCGTTCTCCTTGCCCTGGCCGAGCTGGTCGCCCTCGTACGTGTACCAGGCGCCGGCCTTGCGCACGAAGCCGTGCTCCACGCCCATGTCGATCAGGCCGCCCTCGCGGCTGATGCCGTGGCCGTAGAGGATGTCGAACTCGGCCTGCTTGAAGGGCGGCGCGACCTTGTTCTTGACGACCTTGACGCGGGTGCGGTTGCCGACCGCGTCCGTGCCGTCCTTGAGGGTCTCGATGCGGCGGATGTCGAGGCGCACGGAGGCGTAGAACTTCAGCGCGCGGCCACCGGTGGTGGTCTCCGGCGAGCCGAACATCACACCGATCTTCTCGCGGAGCTGGTTGATGAAGATCGCGGTGGTCTTGGACTGGCTGAGCGCACCGGTGATCTTCCGGAGGGCCTGGCTCATCAGACGGGCCTGGAGACCCACGTGCGAGTCGCCCATCTCGCCCTCGATCTCCGCACGCGGTACGAGCGCCGCCACGGAGTCGATGACGATGAGGTCGAGCGCGCCGGAGCGGACGAGCATGTCCACGATCTCCAGCGCCTGCTCGCCGGTGTCCGGCTGGGACAGGATGAGGTTGTCGGTGTCGACACCGAGGGCCTTGGCGTACTCGGGGTCGAGCGCGTGCTCGGCGTCGATGAAGGCGACGGTGCCGCCGGCCTTCTGCGCGTTGGCGACGGCATGGAGGGTCAGGGTGGTCTTACCGGAGGACTCCGGCCCGTACACCTCGACCACGCGGCCGCGCGGCAGCCCGCCGACGCCGAGCGCGATGTCCAGCGCGGTCGACCCGGTCGGGATGACGTCGATGGGGTCGTTCGGCTTGTCGCCGAGACGCATCACGGCGCCCTTGCCGAACTGCCGTTCAATCTGTGCGAGAGCGGCGTCGAGAGCCTTCTCACGGTCGGTGCCTGCCATGGGTTCCACCCGATTTGCTTGAGTCGATCGCTTCACGCCATTGACGCTAACGCCTGCCACTGACAACGCGGTCCCACGTCCGGTTTGACTGTGGACAACCCATGAGAATGCGTGTTCGATTTCCCTGTCAAGCGCGCCACGCCGGACCCGTCCGCCACGCCCGCGGTGGCATGATCCACTGCCATGACGGACGACACCTCCAGCATGTTCCCCGCCGGCCGGACCGCGCTCATCGTGCGGATACCCGAGGCCGACCCCGTCGTCGGCGCCTGGCGGGACCGGCTCGACCCCGCCGCCCGGACCGGGGTCCCGGCGCACGTCAGCGTCCTCTACCCGTTCCTGGACGAGAGCCGGATCGACGATTCCACCCTCGCCGACCTCACCGCGGTCCTGTGCCCCCACCCCGCCTTCGACGTTCGCTTCGAGCGGACCGGCCGGCTCCCGGGGCTGCTGTACCTCGCCCCCGAGCCGGACGCCCCGCTGCGCCGGCTGACCCTGGCGGCCGCCGAGCGCTGGCCGGAGGCCCCGCCCTACGGCGGCCGCCACCCCGACCCGGCCCCGCACCTCACCGTGGCCCAGCGCGCACCGGCGGCGGCCGAGGACGCCGCCGAGGCGGACCTCGCCGGGCGGCTCCCCTTCACCGCCCGCGTCCGCTCGGTGGAGCTGGTGGTGTACGACGGCACGGCCTGGCGCGAGCGCGCGAGGTTTCCCCTGCGCGCACCCGGAAAGGGAAAGTGACAACCACGGGTTGACACTCTTCTGACTGTCAACCTAGGGTTGCGTCCATGACGAACCCTTCGGTGGAACCTGTCCGCATGACCAATCCGGTACGCCTCGACGACCTCATCGAGGCCATCAAGAAGGTCCACACCGACACCCTGGAGCAGCTCAGCGGCGCCGTCGTCGCCGCCGAGGCCCTCGGGGACGTCGCGGACCACCTCATCGGCCACTTCGTCGACCAGGCCCGCCGCTCCGGCGCCTCCTGGACCGACATCGGCCGCAGCATGGGCGTCACCCGCCAGGCCGCCCAGAAGCGGTTCGTCCCCAAGGCCGACAAGGAGGGCGACGCGGGACTCAATCCCCAGCAGGGCTTCGGCCGCTTCACCCCCCGCGCCCGCAACGTGGTGGTGACCGCGCAGAACGAGGCCCGCGCCGCCGGCAACACCGAGATCCGCACCGAGCACCTCGTCCTCGGGCTGCTGGCCGAGCCCGACGGCCTCGCCGCCCACGCCATCGCCGCCCAGGGGATCGCGGCCGACGACGTACGCGCCGCCGTGACGACCGCCCTGCCCCCGGCCGTGGAGGACGTCCCCGAGCTGGTCCCCTTCGACGTCTCCGCGAAGAAGGCCCTGGAACTCACCTTCCGCGAGGCCCTGCGCCTGGGCCACAGCTACGTGGGCACCGAGCACGTCCTGCTCGCGCTCCTGGAGCTGGAGAACGGGACGGGTCCGCTCAGCGGCCTCGGCGTGGACAAGGACGCCGTCGAGATCTGGGTCAACGACGCCCTGGCAGCCGTACTCGGCGCCTCGGACGGGACCGCGAAGTAGAGGCGTCCGCGTCGTCGGTCAGTGCGTACCGCTTCACGTACGCGCCCAGGAACGCCTGGAGCGTGGCGACGGCGGGGATCGCGATGAGCGCCCCGACCGCGCCGAGCAGGGCGGTGCCGGCGATGACCGATCCGAAGGCCACCGCCGGGTGGATGTCGACCGTCTTCGAGGTCAGCTTCGGCTGGAGCACGTAGTTCTCGAACTGCTGGTACACCACCACGAATCCGAGCACGTACAGCGCGTACCAGGGGTTGACCGTGAAGGCGAGCAGCATCGGCAGCGCGCCCGCCAGGTAGGTGCCGATGGTGGGGATGAACTGGGACACCAGGCCCACCCACACCGCGAGCGCGGGCGCGTACGGAATGTCGAGCACCACGAAGCAGATGTAGTGCGCGACCCCGGAGACCAGCGCCATCAGCCCGCGCGAGTAGAGGTAGCCGCCCGTCTTCGTGACGGCGATCTCCCAGGCCCGCAGCACCTCCGCCTGCTTCGCCGGGGGCAGTACGGAGCACAGCGCGCGGCGCAGCCGCGGCCCGTCGGCGGCGAAGTAGAAGGAGAACAGGCCGATGGTCAGCAGCTTGAAGAGTCCGCCCAGCACCGCGCCGGACACGTCGAGCACGCCGCTCGCGCTGTTCTGCACGTACTTCTGCAGCCAGTCCGAGTGCAGCAGGCTGTCCTGGATGTCCAGCCGGGACAGGTGCGTGTGGAAGGTGTCGTTGATCGAGCCGATCAACGAGTCGAGATAGCCGGGGAAGCCTTCCACGAGGTCGATGATCTGCGAGGCGAGGATCGAGCCGAGCAGGGTGACGAAGCCTGCGGACGCGACGAACACCCCCAGGAACACCAGGAAGGCGGCGAGCCCGCGGCGCACGCCCCGGGCCGCCATCCTGGCCACGGCCGGTTCGATGGCGAGCGCGAGGAAGAACGCGATCAGGATGTTGACGAGCAACCCGATCAGCTGGTGGAAGGCCCAGCTGCCGAGCTGGAAACAGGCGACGAGGGCCAGTACGAGGACCACCGCGCGCGGCAGCCAGCGCGGCATCCGCGCGTCCGCGGGCGCGGGGGCCGCGGGCGCGCCGCCGCCGGGCGGACCTCCCGGGGCCCTTCCGGGGGCGCCCCCGGGGCCGCCGGCGCCGGTCCCGCCATCGCCGCCCGGGCCCTCGGGAACCTCTTCGGGCGGCCGGCCGGTCGTCGTCTCTTCAGTCGCTGCCACGGGTCCAAGTCTGTCCCACCGGCCGCCTGTGCGAGGAACCTTGCGGGCCCCTGCCCTCGATCAGCGCAGCGAAGCGGGCACACCGACCGCCGAACACACCGCGCGCCACACGTCCTTGGCCTCCCAGCCGGCGTCCAGCGCCTCGTGGACCGTGCGGCCCCCGAGCTCCGTCATCACGTGGTCCCGCGCGAAGGAGTCCGCGTAGCCCGCGCCGAAGTGCTCGGCCATCCGCTCCCAGAAAATCGTCAACCGCATGCCTCCAGTATCTGCCTCTTATACCCATCTGACGCCGCCGACGACCGCCGAGACCCCCCGGCCCACCCCGCCCCAGCAGCTGTGCACCGACCTGATCACCCACTGGGCCGGCGTGATCCTCGGCGCCGGCGAGGGCGAGGACGCCGTCCGCCTCGACTACCAGGCCATGGGCCTGTCCGGCGGCCAGTACGAGATCCTCCTCGCCGTCCTCACCGACGCCCGCGCCGAACAGCGCGCCAAGGGCCCGGACGCCGCCCGCGAGCTCACCGCCCGGGAGGCGCTGCGCCGCTGCGCCGAGCGCCACCGCTCCGGCGTCCCGACCGGCGGTCCCTGGCAGTGAGCGCAGGCATCAGCCCGATCGAGCCCGGCGAGGGCACCGAGGCCCAGGAGGGCCCGCCGCAGGGACCCCGTACGCCCCCGGGCCCGCGGTGGGCCCGCGAGCTCTACGCGAGCCACCGGCGGGCCGTCCTGGCCACCGCGGCCCTGGCCTGCGCCTCGGCCGTGATCGCCACCGGCGCCGCGCTCTACGCCGCCCGACCGCGGCCCGCCCCGTACACGCCGCCCGCCCCCTCGCAGGTCTTCTCCCTCGTCTACGTCGATCCGGCCGGGCCGGCTCCCCCGGGCAGCGCCTTCGCCTTCACCGTGCGTGTGCGGACCGCGTCCGGGCCGGCCGTCACCCTGGAGCGGCTGACGCAGCCTTCGCGGGCGCTGACCGTCGAGATCGAGCCATCCCTTCCGGCCACCGTGGCGGCCGGTGAGACGCGCGACCTCGTCGTCCGCATTCAGGTGGCCGACTGCATGCATGTAGCACGGAATTCTGGACTCCCCCTCCTGGAAGTAACCCTGAGTAATGGATTCCAGAAAGAAGAGCACAGCTACATCCCCGGTGACCGATATGCCAGAGATCTTTCCACGGCTCTGACCAGGGCCTGTCCCGAGAAGCGAGACGAGGGCACCCCTCTGCCGTCATGACCAAAAGGGCCCAGAGTCCTGGCAGGACAGGACCCACATCACCAGACGGTCCTCACGCGTCTCACCATGCGGACAAGACGAACCGGCCGGAATTCCCCCGTTCCACCCCCAGAGATCCGTTATTTATTACGCCGTGGCATAACAAGAGAGTCACATCATTGGCCTCAGCCCTCCATAACGTCCTCAGACCCGCTTAGAGTCACGGCCAGTCACCGCGACCAGCCGGATTCCCATCAGTTCGGTTCCCCGCGTTCGACACGGTGCGTCCCACGGGGGACGCAGTGCCAGGAAAGGACTGATCGTGCGTCAGCGTTCTCTCATTGCCGTGACCGCCGCCCTCGCCGCGGGCGCCCTCACCCTCACCGCCTGCGGTTCGCGTGACGACAAGGCCGGCGGCACCGGCGACGGTGGCGAGACCACCGTCGTCATCGGCGTAGACGCCCCCCTGACCGGCGACCTCTCGGCCCTCGGCCTCGGCATCAAGAACTCCGCCGACCTCGCCGCCAAGCAGGCCAACGAGAAGAAGTACGTCAAGGGCGTCACCTTCAAGATCCAGGCCCTCGACGACCAGGCCCAGGCCTCCTCCGGCCAGCAGAACGCCACCAAGCTCGTCGCGGACAAGGAGGTCCTCGGAGTCGTCGGCCCGCTGAACTCCTCGGTCTCGGAGTCCATGCAGAAGGTCTTCGACGACGCCAAGCTCGCCCAGATCTCCCCCGCCAACACCAGCCCCTCCCTCACCCAGGGGCCGAAGTGGGCGACCGGCGACAAGGTCCGCACCTACAAGAGCTACTTCCGCACCGCCACCACGGACGCCGTCCAGGGCCCGTTCGCGGCGCAGTACCTCTTCAACAAGGCGGGCAAGAAGAAGGTCTTCATCATTGATGACAAGAAGACCTACGGCGCAGGCCTCGCCGGCACCTTCAAGGGCGAATTCACCAAGCTCGGCGGCCAGGTCGTCGGCGAAGGCCACATCGACCCGGAGAGCAAGGACTTCTCCGCCGTCGTGACCGAGGTCCGCAGCTCCGGCGCCGACGTCGTCTACTACGGCGGCGAGTACCCCGCGGCCGGCCCGCTCTCCAAGCAGATCAAGGCCTCCGGCACCGCCATCCCGCTCATCGGCGGCGACGGCATCTACGACAAGAAGTACGTCGAGCTCGCCGGCGCCGGCGCCGCGGGCGACCTCGCCACCTCGGTCGGCGCCCCCGTCGAGAGCCTGCCCTCCGCCAAGGAGTTCGTCGCCAACTACGCCAAGGCCGGATACAAGGAGCCCTTCGCCGCATACGGCGGCTACTCCTACGACTCCGCCTGGGCGATCATCGAGGCCGTCAAGGCCGCCGTCGACGGCAACAACGGCAAGCTCCCCGCCGACGCCCGCGCCAAGGTCCTCGCCGCAGTCCAGGGCGTCTCCTTCGACGGCGTGACCGGCAAGGTCTCCTTCGACGAGTTCGGTGACGCCACCAACAAGCAGCTCACCGTCTACAAGGTCGAGGGCAACGACTGGAAGTCCGTCGAGTCCGGCACCCTCGGGGGCTGAGCTCCACCAGTCACCAACCCGTAGCCGGTAGTCCGCTCGAACGGCCGGCCACGGGGCACCACCAACCTGCCGCGCGGGGCGCGCACAAAAAGCGCCCCGCGCGGAGTCACATCCGTCGAAAGACTCGGAGGACCTGCGGTGCACGAACTGCCGCAACAGCTGGTCAACGGCCTGCTACTGGGATCCATGTACGGGCTCGTCGCCATTGGCTACACCATGGTCTACGGCATCGTCCAGCTCATCAACTTCGCGCATGGCGAAATCTTCATGACCGGCGGCTTCGGAGCCCTCACCGTCTGGCTGATGCTCCCCGGGGGCACCACCATGTGGATAGCCCTCCCGCTCATGATCATAGGCGCCGTCATCGTCGCCACACTGATCGCCGTCGGCGCCGAACGCTTCGCCTACCGACCCCTGCGCAGCGCTCCCAGGCTCGCCCCGCTCATCACCGCCATCGGCCTCTCCATCGCCCTCCAGCAGGCGGTATGGGCCTGGTACCCGGGAGCCGAATCCTCCCTGATCTTCCCCGAGATCCCCGGCGGACCCTTCCACCTCGGCAGCATCACCATCCAGACCGGTGACGTCTTCCTCCTGATCGCCGCCCCCATCTCCATGGCCATCCTCGGCTTCTTCGTCAAGAAGACCCGCACCGGCCGCGGCATGCAGGCGACCGCCCAGGACCCCGACACCGCCAAGCTCATGGGCATCAACACCGACCGCATCATCACCACCGCGTTCGCCCTCGGAGCCGTCTTCGCCGCCATCGGCGCAGTCGCCTACGGCCTCAAGTACGGCGAAGTCCAGTTCAAGATGGGCTTCCTCCTCGGCCTCAAGGCATTCACCGCAGCCGTCCTCGGCGGCATCGGCAACATCTACGGCGCCATGGTCGGCGGCCTCGTCCTCGGCCTCGCCGAAACCCTGACCACCGTCTACGTCGCCGACATCCCCGGCTTCGAACAGCTCGGCGGCCAGTCCTGGGGCAACACCTGGGCGTTCGTACTTCTCATCCTCGTGCTCCTCTTCCGGCCACAAGGCCTGCTGGGCCAGCGCGTGGCGGACAGGGTGTGACCTCCATGACGACCATCACCGCGGACACCGCGAAGACCACCGCACCGGCCAAGGGATTCATCCCCCTCCCCGAGAAGACGGCCCGCGCCCTCGCCACCGCAGGCGGCGCACTCACCATCGTCTCCGCGTTCCTCGCCTGGACCTGGACCACCGCCTACCCCGGAGACCTCACCGTCTACGGCTACCCCGGCGGCCTCCAGTGGCTCGTCCTCATCGGCGGAGCCCTCACCACCCTCTTCGGCCTCGCCTCCTACGGCACCAAGGGCCTGCGCTGGCTCACCCCCGCAGGCGCCGACGCCGCGATCAAACTCGCCGCACTCGCCGCCTTCGCCACCACCTGGTACACCGTCGTCTCCATCGTCACCGAACTCGGTGCCCTCGTAGACCTCGAACCCGGCGCCGGCATCGCAGCCCTCGTCAGCCTCCTCGCCGTCATCGGCGCCTTCGCGCTCCCCTTCGAGCGCCCCGCACTCGAAGGCCCCGACCCCGACGACAGCGAATGGGAGAAGTTCAAGCACGAAGCCGGCAACCGCTGGACGACCCTCAGGGCCGCCTTCGCCACCGGACCCCTCAAGCCCGCCCGCACCCTCCCGGCCTGGACCGAGATCCTCCTGATCGCCGCCATCCTCGGCCTCGCACTCACCGTCTTCACCTACGGCATCACCACCCCGTACCAGGAACTCTTCATCGGCTTCCTGTTCACCGCCGGATTCGGTGCCGCAGCCCTCAACAAGGCCGGCCTCTTCGCCCGCGCCACCGCCCTCACCACCCGCCACCGCAACGTCGCCCTCGTCGGCGCCTTCGCAGCCGCGGCAGCCTTCCCCCTCACCCAGACCGACGACCAGTACGCGAACCTCGGCGTCAACATCCTGATCTTCGCCACCGTCGCACTCGGCCTGAACATCGTCGTCGGCCTCACCGGCCTCCTCGACCTCGGCTACGTCGCCTTCCTCGGCGTCGGCGCCTACGCCGCGGCCCTGGTCTCCGGCTCCCCCAACTCGCCCTTCGGCGTACAGCTCCCCTTCTGGGCCGCCATCCTCATCGGCGCCGCCGCCTCCATGGTCTTCGGCGTCCTGATCGGCGCACCCACCCTGCGCCTGCGCGGCGACTACCTCGCCATCGTGACGCTCGGCTTCGGTGAGATCTTCCGCATCTCCATGAACAACCTCGACGGCACCTCCGGACCCGACATCACCAACGGGCCCAACGGCATCGCGAACATCCCGAACGTCAACCTCTTCGGATTCGACTTCGGCGCATCACACACCATCGCCGGATTCACCATCGGCCGCTTCGCGAACTACTTCCTGCTGATGCTGGCGATCACCCTCATCGTGATCCTCGTCTTCCGCCGCAGCGCGGACTCCCGCATCGGCCGCGCCTGGGTCGCCATCCGCGAAGACGAGACCGCCGCCGAAGCCATGGGCATCAACGGCTTCCGCGTCAAGCTCATCGCCTTCGCCCTCGGCGCCACCCTCGCCGGCCTCGCCGGCGCGGTCCAGGCACACGTCCAGTACACGGTCACCCCCGACCAGTACAAATTCGCCGAGGCCGTACCCCCGAACTCCGCGTTCCTGCTCGCCGCGGTAGTCCTCGGCGGCATGGGAACCATCGCGGGACCCCTGATCGGCGGCTCGCTGCTCTTCCTGATCCCCAACAAGCTCCAGTTCCTCGGCGAATACCAGCTCCTCGTCTTCGGCATCGCCCTCATCGTCCTGATGCGCCTGCGCCCCGAAGGCCTCATCCCCAACCGGCGCAACCAGCTCGAACTCCACAAGGACATGGAAGCGCCCACGGTCCTCGGCAAGGCAGGGGTCTGACCCATGACGACCACCACCACCGACACCCCCGCCGCCACCACGGCGGAGACCGTCCTGGACGCACGCGGCGTCACGATGCGCTTCGGCGGCCTCACCGCCGTCAAGAACGTCGACCTCACCGTGCGCAGCGGCGAGATCGTCGGCCTCATCGGCCCCAACGGCGCCGGCAAGACCACCTTCTTCAACTGCCTCACCGGCCTCTACATCCCCACCGAGGGTGAAGTCCGGTACAAGGACAAGGTCCTGCCCCCCAAGTCGTACAAGGTCACCGAGGCCGGAGTGGCCCGCACCTTCCAGAACATCCGTCTCTTCAACAACATGACGGTCCTGGAAAACGTCCTCGTCGGACGCCACACCCGCACCAAGGTCGGACTCTGGGCCTCCCTCCTGCGCCTCCCCAGCTTCGGCCGGGAAGAAGCGGCGAGCCGCGACCGGGCCATGGAACTCCTCGAGTTCATCGGCCTCGCCCACAAGTCCGAACACCTCGCCCGCAACCTCCCCTACGGCGAACAGCGCAAGCTCGAAATCGCCCGCGCGCTGGCCAGCGACCCCGGCCTCGTCCTCCTCGACGAGCCCACCGCCGGCATGAACCCGCAGGAGACCCGCGCGACCGAAGAACTCATCTTCGCCATCCGCGACCAGGGCATCGCCGTCCTCGTCATCGAGCACGACATGCGCTTCATCTTCAACCTCTGCGACCGCGTCGCCTGCCTCGTCCAGGGCGAAAAGCTCATCGAAGGCACCGCCGCCGAGGTCCAGGGCGACGAGCGCGTCATCGCCGCCTACCTCGGCGAACCCTTCGAAGGCGCCCCCGGCGCCGAAGAAGTCGCGGAGGTCGAAGCGGCGGAGGCACACAGCAGCACCAGCACGGACGGAGAAGACCGGTGACCGCACTCCTCGAGGTCGAAGACCTCCGTGTCGCCTACGGCAAGATCGAAGCCGTCAAGGGCATCTCCTTCAGCGTCGACGCCGGCCAGATCGTCACCCTCATCGGCACCAACGGCGCCGGCAAGACGACGACCCTGCGCACCCTGTCGGGCCTGATCAAGCCGCGCGGCGGCCAGATCAAGTTCGAGGGCAAGTCGCTCAAGAAGATCCCCGCGCACGACATCGTCGCGCTCGGACTCGCCCACTCCCCCGAGGGGCGGCACATCTTCCCGCGCATGACGATCGAGGACAACCTCCTCCTCGGCGCCTTCCTCCGCAAGGACAAGGACGGCATCCAGAAGGACGTCCAGCGCGCCTACGACCTCTTCCCGATCCTGGGAGAGCGCCGCAAGCAGGCCGCCGGCACCCTCTCCGGCGGCGAGCAGCAGATGCTGGCCATGGGCCGCGCGCTCATGTCCCGGCCCAAGCTGCTCATGCTCGACGAGCCCTCGATGGGCCTCTCGCCGATCATGATGCAGAAGATCATGGCGACCATCGCCGAGCTCAAGTCGCAGGGCACCACGATCCTGCTGGTCGAGCAGAACGCCCAGGCCGCGCTGTCGCTGGCCGACCGGGGCCACGTGATGGAGATCGGCAAGGTCGTCCTGTCGGGCCCGGGCCGCGAGCTCCTGGTCAACGAGGACGTCCGCAAGGCGTACCTCGGCGAGGACTGAGCAGTCCCCTCCACACGAGTGAGGCCCGCCTGCGGATCCTGGATCCGGAGGCGGGCCTCACTCGTACGCGCTGCGGGGTGCTACTCGCCCTTGGCGGCGGCCTTCTTCTCCTCGGCGTCCTCGATGACCGCCTCGGCGACCTGCTGCATGGACATCCGGCGGTCCATGGAGGTCTTCTGGATCCAGCGGAAGGCGGCCGGCTCCGAGAGCCCGTACTGCGTCTGCAGGATGCTCTTCGCGCGGTCCACGAGCTTGCGGGTCTCCAGGCGGAGCGAGAGGTCGGCGACCTCCTTCTCCAGCGCGCGGAGCTCGGCGAAGCGGGAGACGGCCATCTCGATCGCGGGGACGACATCGCTCTTGCTGAAGGGCTTCACCAGGTACGCCATGGCACCGGCGTCGCGGGCCCGCTCGACGAGGTCGCGCTGCGAGAACGCGGTGAGCATCAGCACGGGGGCGATGGACTCCTCCGCGATCTTCTCGGCCGCGGAGATCCCGTCCAGGACGGGCATCTTCACATCGAGGATCACCAGGTCGGGGCGGTGCTCCCGGGCCAGCTCGATGGCGGTCTGCCCGTCGCCGGCCTCGCCGACGACGGCGTAGCCCTCTTCTTCGAGCATTTCCTTGAGGTCGAGACGGATGAGCGCCTCGTCCTCGGCGATGACGACGCGCGTCGTCAGCGGCGGAACGTGCGACTGGTCGGCGTCGGGCGTGGGCGTCGACTCGTGCTCGGCGGTCACGGGTGCTCCTCGTTGCAAGGCGGTTCAGCTCCCACGAGCCTACCTAGCTCCTGTATGTTTGTGACACGGAGGGTCTTCGGTATCCTTCGTTTCGAAGGGGCCCCGGTAGCCCAGCGGCAGAGGCCATGGATTCAAAACCCATTCAGCGTCGGTTCGAATCCGACTCGGGGCACTTCTCCTTCAATTTCAAGGTCGCCAAGCGATATGGCGATCTTCACTCGTCACGGTGAACGAAACTTCGATTACCGACCAACCGGACGAATGACGTCGCATGCTCCCGACTGTGGAGCACAATCCCGCGATACGCGAACACGCAGTCGTACTGCTGCGCCGAGGCATGACCAACCGAGCCGTGGCCGAGCACCTCTCGGTCCCCCGCGGAACCGTGGGCTGGTGGCTCCATGAGGACCGAAAACGCCGGGGCGAAACATACACAGCGCCGACTGACTGCCCGAGGTGCACAGGCCGAGAACTCGACCAAGGCGCGTACGCCTATCTCCTCGGCCTCTACCTCGGCGACGGCCACATCATCTCGAAGCGCAAGCAGCACCACCTGTCCGTCTTCTGCGATGCCGCGTGGACCGGCCTCATCGATGCCGCCGAGGAAGCCATGCGCCTCGTCATGCCCCTGCCCAGCGTGAGTCGCCGCCACCGACAAGGCTGCGTCGAGGTCAAGTCCTACACCCACCACTGGACCTGCCTGTTCCCGCAGCACGCGCCCGGCAAGAAGCATGAGCGGCGCATCGTCCTCGAGGACTGACAGCAGGGCATCGTCGATGCCCACCCGTGGGAGTTCGTGCGGGGGCTGATCCACTCCGACGGGTGTCGGATCACGAACTGGACCGTCCGTAACGGCAAGCGCTACGAGTACCCGCGGTACTTCTTCACCAACAAGTCGGACGACATCCGGAAGCTCTGCACCGACACCCTCGCCAAGGTCGGCGTCCAGTGGACGGTCCTGGCCCGGGGAAGCGACCCCTTCAACGTGTCCATCGCCCGCAAGGCGTCCGTCGCGCTCATGGACGCCCACATCGGGCCGAAGTACTAGCCGGGCAGGTCCCCGCTGCCGCCCAGGTTGGCCACCACGCGCCGCAGGGCGTCGATCGTCGCCGCGTACTGGGCGTCGTCAACACCCTCCCGCATCCGCTCGTGGACCTTCGCGTTGCGGTCGTGCGCGCGCACGCGGCCGGCTTCGCCCGCTTCGGTGAGGGTGAGGGTGCCGTCCGCCTCCGTGAGCCAGCCTCGGGCCGTGAGGTCGTCGTAGACGGCATCGAAGTCGGTGTCCTGGTCGTCGTACGGGGTCAGCTTCTCGGTGAGGGCGGCGCGCTTCCACTGGGCGGGGGTGGCGGCCACGTGGTTGAGGGTCCACCAGTGGGGCTGGGTGAGGTTCTCCTCGGCGAGGGCGGCGCGGAGGCCGCCTATGGCGAGGTTGGCGGCTTCTCGGGCCCAGTAGCCGATGGGTTGGGCCGCGAGCTGGTCCTGTGAGTATTCCTTGATCGTCATACTGCGAGCCTACGACCTCAAGTCACCTTGAGGTCAAGGTGACTTGGCGTGTCGGCCGCCGATGTCCGGCGCGGGCCTGGGCCCGCTCACGCGCGGCCCGTGAGGCCGTGCAGGACGGTGGTCACGTGGGCTTCCGCGTCGGCTGGGTCGAGGGGGGCGTGAGCGATGAGGAGGCGGTACCAGAACGGGCCGAAGACCAAGTCGACCGCGTGGTCGAGGTCCGTGGTGGCGGGGAGTTCCTCGCGGGTGACGGCCCTCGTCAACAGGGTCGCGACGATCTCGCGGCGGGTGGCGGCCCAGGCGCGGAAGGGTTCGGCGAAGGCGGGGTCGAGTTGGGCTTCCGCCATGAGGCCGGTGAGGGCTTTGGTGCGGACGGGGTCGTGGCCGATGCGGTAGAGGTCGGTGACGAAGGCGGTGAGGTCGCCCGCGAGGGTGCCGGTGTCGGGTTCGGGGACGCGGGTGGCGGTTTCGTGGGCGTAGGCGTCCATGACGAGGGCGGGCTTGGACTTCCACCAGCGGTAGACGGTGCTTTTGGCGACGTTGGCGCGTTTGGCGACGCCTTCGATGGTGAGGGCTCCGTAGCCGCTCTCGACGAGGAGCGCGGCGGTGGCTTCGAGGACGGAGTGGTGGGCGTCTTCGTTGCGGAGGCGGCCGCCGGTGCGGGGGTTGCCCGAAGGAGTGATTGACACGGCTTCAAGATAAGCCCTACCGTTTTATCAAAACGCGGCGTAGCGTTTTGATTGATGGAGCGGGCTGATCAGGGGGTGGAGCCATGGGCAAGATCGTGATCGCGCACGGGTACGGGATGGGTGCCGGGGACCACTGGTATTCGGCGGTGGGTGAGGAGTTCGCCGCCGAGGGGCATGAGGTGCGGATTCCGAACTTCCCGGAGCCGTTCGCGCCTGAGGCGGATGTGTGGCTGAAGGAGTTGGAGGAGGAGGCGGCGTCTGGCCCCGGGGGTGTGCCTGCGGGCGAGACGGTGTTGGTGGGGCACAGCCTGGGCGGGGTGAATGTGCTGCGGTTGCTTCAGCGGCACGACACGGAGGCCGAGGGGGCGTTCGCGGGGGTGGTGTTCGTGGCGTCGATGTCCGGGGAGGTGGGGTATGAGGCGCTGGCGCCGTTCTTCACTCCGGAGTTCGACTGGCGGAAGATCCGCAGGGCGGCGCGGGAGTTCCGGGTGGTGCATGCGGCGGATGACGCGGTGACCGGGGAGAAGACCGGTGAGCACGTGTTGCGGTGTGTGCGGGAGCTGGGTGCGCAGGCGCGGGTGACCGCGTCGGGCGGGCATTGCCCGGGTTCGGGTGGGATCCGGTTGGAGTTGCCCGACGCGGTGCGTCTTATACGTGAGGTGTTGTCGTCGTCGGGGTGGGTGTCAGCGGACGGCGTCGCCGATGTGGTGGATGCGGACGAGGTTGGTGGATCCGCTGACGCCGGGGGGTGAGCCTGCGGTGATGACGACGATGTCGCCGGGTACGCAGCGGCCGATGCGCAGGAGTTCTTCTTCGACTTGGGCGACCATGGCGTCGGTGGAGTCGACGTGGGGGCCGAGGAAGGTTTCGACGCCCCAGGTGAGGTTGAGCTGGGAGCGGGTGGAGGCGTCGGGGGTGAAGGCGAGGAGGGGGATGGGTGAGCGGTAGCGGGAGAGCCGGCGGACGGTGTCTCCGCTCTGGGTGAAGGCGACGAGGAATTTGGCGCCGAGGAAGTCGCCCATTTCGGCGGCTGCGCGGGCGACTGCTCCGCCTTGGGTGCGGGGCTTGTTGCGGTCGGTGAGTGGGGGGAGGCCCTTGGCGAGAATGTCTTCTTCGGCGGCTTCGACGATGCGGGCCATGGTGCGGACGGTTTCGATGGGGTATTTGCCGACGCTGGTTTCGCCGGAGAGCATGACGGCGTCGGTGCCGTCGATGATGGCGTTGGCGACGTCGGATGCTTCGGCGCGGGTGGGTCGGGAGTTTTCGATCATCGAGTCGAGCATTTGGGTGGCGACGATGACGGGTTTGGCGTTGCGCTTGGCGAGCTTGACGGCGCGCTTCTGGACGATGGGGACTTGTTCGAGGGGCATTTCGACGCCGAGGTCGCCGCGGGCGACCATGATGCCGTCGAAGGCGGCGACGATGTCGTCGATGTTTTCGACGGCTTGGGGCTTTTCGACCTTGGCGATGACGGGGAGGCGTCGGCCTTCTTCGTCCATGATGCGGTGGACGTCTTCGATGTCGCGGCCGCTGCGGACGAAGGAGAGGGCGATGACGTCGGCGCCGGTGCGCAGGGCCCAGCGGAGGTCGTCGATGTCTTTTTCGGAGAGGGCGGGGACGGAGACTGCGACGCCGGGGAGGTTGAGTCCCTTGTGGTCGGAGACCATGCCGCCTTCGATGACGCGGGTGTGGACGCGGGGTCCGTCGACTGCGGTGACTTCGAGGGTGACGCGGCCGTCGTCTACGAGGATGCGTTCGCCGGTGGTGACGTCTTCGGCGAGGCCTTTGTAGGTGGTGCCGCAGGTGTGGCGGTCGCCTTCGTGGTCTTCGACGGTGATGGTGAATTCGTCGCCGCGTTCAAGGAGTACGGGTCCTTCGCGGAAGCGGCCCAGGCGGATCTTCGGGCCTTGAAGGTCTGCGAGGACGCCGACGCTGCGGCCGGTTTCGTCGGATGCTTTGCGGACGTGCTGGTAACGCTCCTCGTGTTCGGCGTAGTTGCCGTGGCTGAGGTTGAAGCGGGCGATGTCCATTCCGGCTTCGACCAGGGCTTTGATCTGGTCGTATGAGTCGGTGGCGGGGCCCAGGGTACATACGATTTTCGCTCGGCGCATGGGGCGAGGGTATGCCCCTACCAGGGAGTAGGAAATTGGTTCCGGGTGTCCACTCAACAACCTTTGAGCAAAAGGTTGTTGACAATTGTTGAATGTGCATGGGGGTGCTCTGATGAGCACCCCCGGGCGCCGGTTTGCTGGGGTTTCGCGGTCAGGGGTTCACAGCTGGGGAGGGGTCATGGTGAAGCGTGCGTTCACTTGTGCGTAGACGGTTTGGCGCTGGGGTTCGAGGTCGAGGGCGGGGGGGCCTGCGTCTTCGGTGCCGCTGAAGGCCATGGTGCGCATGCCGGCGCCGGCTGCTTGGAAGGGGGCGGGGGTGTTTTCGGCGCCGAGGTCGGCGAGTTCGACGAGGGCGGCGAGGTTGGCGCCGAGTGCGGTGGCGTATTCGCGGGCGCGCTGGACGGCTTCGAGTACGGCTTGGCGGCGGGCTTCGCCGTGGGCGGGTGAGGTGGGGCGCAGGGCCCACCAGGGGCCGTCGACCTGGGTGAGTTCGAGGTCGGCGAGGCGGGTGGTGAGTTCGCCCAGGGTGGTGAAGTCGTTGAGTTCGGCGGTGAGGTGTACGCGTCCGTGGTAGGCGCGGATGCGTTCGCCGCGGCCGTGGCGGGTGAGTTCGGGGGTGATGGAGAAGGCGCCGGTTTCGAGTTTTTCGACGGGGTCGCCGTAGCTTTTGACGAGGTCGAGGACGGCGTTGTTGCGGCGGGTGAGGTCTTCGAGGGCGGTGCGCCGGTCGGTGCCGCGGGCGCTGACGGTGATGCCGATGCGGGCAATCTCGGGGTCGACTTCGAGGCGGGCTTCGCCGCGGACTGCGACGCGGGGGACTTCGGGGGTTCCGTAGGGCTGCGATGCGTCCTGGGTCATGGCTTCACTGTCGCACTGACGCTCGTGGGGGTGTGGTCATCGGATCGAAACCTGTGGGGGGTGTTGCGGCTTGTTACTGCTGGGTCAGAATCTACGCGCGTTGCACTACCTGTACGCGCGCACCTCACAAGGGGAGATGGCATGGCATTCGACCGTAGGACATTCCTGGGCACTTCGGCTGCCACGGGTGCGGCCGTGGCGCTGGCGGGGGCCACGAGCACCCCGGCCGCCGCGGCTGACGGGGTCGCGGGCGCGGCTTCGGCCGGGGGGCCGAAGACGTACGCGTTCACGGTGATGGGGACGACGGACCTGCACGGGAACGTCTTCAACTGGGACTACTTCACGGACAAGGAGTTCGACGACAAGGCGCACAACGACATCGGTCTGGCGAAGATCTCGACGCTGGTCAATGAGGTGCGGGCGCAGAAGGGGCGGCGCAACACGCTGCTGATCGATGCGGGTGACACCATTCAGGGCACGCAGTTGTCGTATTACTACGCGAAGGTGGATCCGATCACCGCGCGGCGTGGTCCGGTGCATCCGATGGCGCAGGCGATGAACGCGATCGGGTATGACGCGGCGGCGCTGGGGAACCACGAGTTCAACTACGGCATTCCGGTGCTGCGCAAGTTCGAGGAGCAGTGCGACTTCCCGCTGCTGGGGGCGAACGCGCTGGATGCGAAGACGTTGCGGCCGGCGTTCCCTCCGTACAGCATGCACCGGTTGCGGACTCCGCACGGGCGGGACGTGAAGGTGGCGGTGCTGGGGCTGACGAATCCGGGGATCGCGATCTGGGACAAGGCGAACGTGCAGGGGAAGATGACGTTCCCGGGTCTTGAGGAGCAGGCGGCGAAGTACGTGCCGCGGCTGCGGTCGCTGGGGGCGGACGTGGTGATCGTGTCGGCGCATTCGGGGTCGAGCGGTACGTCGAGTTACGGGGACCAGCTTCCGTACGTCGAGAACGCGGCGGGTCTGGTGGCGGAGCAGGTGCCGGGGATCGACGCGATCTTGGTGGGGCACGCGCACACGGAGATCCCGGAGTACCGGGTGCGGAACAAGGCGACCGGCAAGGACGTGGTGCTGTCGGAGCCGTTGAAGTGGGGTCAGCGGCTGACGCTGTTCGACTTCGAGCTGACGTGGGCGAAGGGCTGCTGGTCGGTGGCGAAGGTGTCGGCCCGGGTGGTGAACTCGAATGCGGCGGTGGAGGACCCGAAGATCGTGCGGCTGCTGTCGGACGAGCACCGCAAGGTCGTGGCGTATGTGAACCAGGTGATCGGTACGTCGACACAGGCGATGTCTTCGGCGGAGGGTCCGGTCAAGGACGTGGCGATCATCGATCTGATCAGCCATGTGCAGGCGGAGACGGTGAAAGGTGCGCTGGCGGGTACGGAGTGGGCGGGGCTGCCGGTGCTGTCGCAGGCTTCCTGTTTCTCGCGGACGGCGTCGATCCCGGCCGGCCAGGTGACGCTCAAGGATGCGGCGGGCCTGTATCCGTTCGAGAACACGCTGGAGGCGCGGCTGCTGACGGGTGCGCAGGTGAAGGCGTATCTGGAGTATTCGGCGAGGTACTTCGTGCGGACGGCTCCGGGTGAGGTGGTGGATCCGGCGAAGCTGACGAACGCGGAGGGCACGCCGGACTACAACTACGACGCCGTGTACGGGCTGACCTATGACATCGACGTGTCGGAGCCGGTGGGTTCGCGGATCACGGGGTTGTCGTTCCAGGGCAAGCCGGTGGATCCGGCGGCGCAGTTCGTGTTGGCGGTGAACAACTACCGGGCTTCGGGTGGCGGCAACTTCCCGCACGTGCCGCAGGCGAAGCAGTTGTGGGCGAATTCGGATGAGATCCGTAACACGATCATCCAGTGGGTGAAGGCGAAGGGGACGGTGGACCCGGCGCAGTTCGCGTCAGTGGACTGGCGGCTGACCCGGGCCGGGATACCTGTCTTCTAAACGTTTCTTCCTAGGGGTGCTCGACCAGCGGGAGCAGTTCGCCGAGGGGTTGGGGGCGGGTGTGCTCCCGCTGTTCGAGGCCGAAGGTGGTGAAGGCGGTGCGGGTGGGCTGGGGGTAGGCCTCTTTGCCCGTGAGGGTGTTGAGGATGGCGGCGCTGCGCCAGGCGGCGAGGCCGAGGTCGGGGGCTCCGACGCCGTGGGTGTGGCGTTCGCCGTTCTGGACGAAGATGCTGCCGGTGACGGTGGGGTCGAGGACCATCCGGTAGCGGTCGTCGATGCGGGGGCGGCCGGAGGAGTCCTTGCGCAGGTAGGGGTCGAGGCCGGCGAGGAGGCGACTGAGGGGGCGCTCCTTGTAGCCGGTGGCGAGGACGACGGCGTCGGTGGTGAGGCGGGAGCGGGTGCCTTGTTCCACGTGTTCGAGGTGGAGTTCGACCTTGGTGGTGGCGACTCGGCCTGCGGTGCGGACGCTGACTCCGGGGGTGAGGACGGCGTCGGGCCAGCCTCCGTCGAGGGTGCGGCGGTAGAGCTCTTCGTGGATGGCGGCGATGGTGTCGGTGTCGATGCCCTTGTGGAGTTGCCATTGGGCGGGGACGAGCCGGTCGCGGACCGGTTCGGGCAGGGCGTGGAAGTAGCGGGTGTAGTCGGGGGTGAAGTGTTCCAGGCCGAGCTTGGAGTACTCCATGGGGGCGAAGGAGGGGGTGCGGGCGAGCCAGGTGAGGCGTTCGCGGCCGGCGGGGCGGGAGCGGAGCAGGTCGAGGAACCACCAGCGCGGACACCGCCAGCAACCGCGCGGCCTCCTGCGCATCCGGCGACCAGGCCCGCGCATCCCCCACCAGATCACTCACACACCGTCAACGAGCCTGAACTCAAAGCGTTTCGGATCAATAAGCGTCTGTCGGTGGCGAATCTAGAGCTCATTCGTGCGGCCGCACCTACCGGCCGCCGCCCGTTGCTGCCCGCTGGACGCTGGAGGAATCGCCCTCCCGCCTCTGACCGCAGCAGCCGGCGAGATGCGCACAGAAGCAGCCATCTACGCATGAGAGCCGAGAAGATGACCACTCTTCCCACTGCTGACAACCCGTCCGCCCGGTCCTCCCTGTCCGGGCTGGTCGGCAACACACCGCTCCTCCGGGTAACTGAGCCGTTCACCCGGGAAGGCCGCGGTTTCTGGGCGAAGCTGGAGGGCTTCAACCCCGGCGGGATCAAGGACCGTCCGGCCCTGCACATGGTCGAGCGGGCCCGTGCCCGCGGCGATCTGCTCCCCGGCGCCCGGATCATCGAATCCACCAGCGGCACCCTCGGCCTCGGCTTGGCCCTGGCCGGCATGGTCTACGGCCATTCGGTCACCCTGGTCACCGACCCCGGGCTCGAAATGTCCATGAACCGGCTGTTGACCGCGTACGGCGCCCAGGTCAACCTCGTCTCCGAACCCCACCCGACCGGCGGCTGGCAGCAGGCCCGCCGCGACCGGGTGACCCGGCTGATGCAGCAGCACCCGGGCTCCTGGTGCCCGGACCAGTACAACAACCCCGACAACACCACCGCGTACACCCCGCTGGCACTGGAGCTGGCGGCCGAACTCGGCCACATCGACGTCCTGGTGTGCAGTGTGGGGACCGGTGGTCACTCCGCAGGTGTCTCCCGCGTCCTGCAGCAGCTCTACCCGGGACTGACGCTCGTGGGAGTGGACACCATCGGCTCGACGATCTTCGGCCAGCCGGCCCGCTCCCGCCTGATGCGCGGCCTCGGCTCCAGCATCTACCCGCGCAATGTCGCGTACGAGAACTTCTCCGAGGTGCACTGGGTCGCCCCGGGCGAAGCGGTGTGGACCTGCCGGCAGCTCGCGGCCTCCCACTACGCCACCGGCGGCTGGAGCGTGGGCGCGGTCGCCCTGGTCGCGGGGTGGCTTGCCCGTACGCTGCCGGCGGACACCCGTATCGCGGCGGTCTTCCCGGACGGGCCGCAGCGCTACCTGGGCACGGTGTACGACGACGACTACTGCGCCGCCCACGGACTGCTCGACGGCCCGCCGGCCCTCGAGCCGGAGACCGTGGGCCGGATGGACGAGAAGGAGGTCACCCGCTGGACCCGGTGCACCACCGTGGTCGACCCGCTCACCCTCACCGACGAGTCCGAGGCGAACCCGGACTCCGCCGCGGTGGAGGAGGACGCCCGGTGAGGAGCACCCTGGTACAAGTACGTTCCTATGAGCGCAGCGTCCAGCTGTTGATGGTGAATCAGTTCACCATCAACCTCGGCTTCTACATGCTGATGCCGTACCTCGCGCAGCATCTCTCCGGATCGCTCGGTCTGGCGGGCTGGGTCGTCGGACTCGTCCTGGGCGTACGCAACTTCAGCCAGCAGGGCATGTTCCTGATCGGCGGGACACTGGCCGACCGCTTCGGCTACAAGCCGATGATCATTGCCGGGCTCGCGCTGCGCATCGTAGGCTTCGCAACCCTCGGCATGGTCGACTCCGTGCCCGCACTGATCGCCGCCTCCGCCGCGACAGGCCTGGCCGGGGCCCTGTTCAACCCCGCGACCCGAGCGTACCTGGCCGCGGACGCGGGTGAACGCCGAGTCGAGGCCTTCGCCCTGTTCAACGTCTTCTACCAGGCCGGCATCCTGCTGGGCCCCTTGGTGGGCATGGTGCTGACCGGGGTCGACTTCCGCGTCACCTGCCTGGTCGCCGCCGCGATCTTCGCCCTGCTGAGCATCGTGCAGATCCGTGCCCTGCCCGCCCGCCGGGGCAACGACGCGAAGGACCGGGCGGAGGGCCCGCGCGAGAGCGTGCTCACCCAGTGGCGCGGCATCCTGGCCAACCGCCCGTTCCTGCTCTTCTCCGTAGCCATGATCGGCTCGTACGTGCTCACGTTCCAGGTGTATCTCGCCCTGCCCTTGGAAGTCCGGCGCCTCGGCGGCGACGGGACGTTCGGTACAGCCGCCGCGGCGATGCTCTTCGCCGTATCCGGGCTCAGCACGATCCTCTTCCAGACCAAGGTGACGGCCTGGTGCAAGGCCCGGATGGAACCGGGCCGCGCGCTCACCTGGGGACTGCTCGCCATGGGCACCGCGTTCATACCGCTGCTCATCGCCACGGCCGTCCCCGTGCCGGACGGCGGGGCAGGGCGTTGGCTGCTCGCGGCCGTGCCCTCGACACTCGCGGCGCTGCTGCTCGCCGTGGGCACGATGATCGCCTACCCCTTCGAGATGGACACCATCGTGCGACTCTCCGGCGACCGGCTCGTCGCCACCCACTACGGGCTGTACAACACCATCTGCGGCATCGGCATCGCCCTGGGAAACCTGGGGATCGGCGCGGCCCTGGACGCTGCCCGCGCCTCCGGAATGTCCGCGCTGCCGTGGACCGCGCTGGCCGCCCTCGGCCTCGCGTGCGCCGCCGCGCTGCACGGGCTGCACCGCACCGGCCGCCTCAAGCCGCCGCCGCTGCCTGAGGCGGAGAAGCAGCCTGCGACGGCCTGAACCGACGGCCCCGGGGGAGGGGCGGGTGGCACAGCGCCCGCCCCTCCCCCGGGCATGCCCACGCATCCAGGAACGCCCCACGCCCAGCCCACCCGCGCCGCTCTCAACCGGCCGGCTCATACAGCCCTTCCGGGCGGTCCGATATCGACCAGACCCACGCGGGCGACCTGTCCCACATCGTCTGCCCGCAATGCGAGCGGAGGGCGGGCGCCTGTTCGAAGGATTGCTCCGAAGGGCGGACGGCGCGGGCCGCGCGCGGAGCCGGATCGTACGCTGAGCCCATGACCTCAGCCGAGCGCCTGACGAGCCGCCGCCCTGCCGGGCGCGGCTTTGTCCTGCTCGTGCTGGCAGTGCTGGCAGGCGTACTGGCGATGCACGGCCTCGGCCCGAAGCCGATGTTCGCGGCGGCGTCCTACCCGGCCCAGGTGCGGCATGCAGCGCCCGTGCCCCATGAGCAGGCCGCGCATCAGGCCGACGGGAACTGCTCTCACTCGGCCGGCGGATCGGAACACCTCGATCACGCGGACGCGATCTGCGCGGCGACCGGTGTCGGTGTCCCGTACTCGCCGCCCCCGCTGATCAGCGCCGTGGACACCGCCCTTCCCGCCGCAGCACTTCTCGGTGGGGTCCAGGTCGGCACGGCGAGTGGCCGGGCTCCGCCCGACCTGTCCGAACTGCAACTCCTGCGGATATAGGACCGCCCGCACGGCACCCCCTCGCCGCCTGCTTCTGCCTGGTGGCGGGTGCCGCGCTCCGGCACACCCTCATTTCCGCAGATTGACGCGCACCCATGGCGGTTGCGCGTGAAGGAGTTGCACCACTATGACCGCGAACCGTTCCCTCGTCCGCCGTACCGCCGCCGTGATCGCTGCCGGCGCGGCCGCACTCGTCCTGGCCGCCTGCGGCTCCAGCGACGACAGCTCCGCTTCCCCGTCCGCCAGCGCATCGGCCCCGGCCGCGCAGGGGCAGCACAACGCCGCCGATGTCGCCTTCGCCAAGGGCATGATCCCCCACCACCGCCAGGCCATCGAGATGGCCGACCTCGCGCCCAGCCGGGCGGAGTCGGCGGAGGTGAAGACGCTCGCCGAGCAGATCAAGAAGGCCCAGGACCCGGAGATCAAGACCCTGTCCGGATGGCTGACCTCCTGGGGCGAGCAGGTGCCGGCCGAGGGCGCCGCAGACCACGGCGCGCACGGCACGGGCGGCATGATGACCGCCGAGGAGATCGACAACCTGAAGGCAGCCTCGGGCAAGGCGTTCGACACCGCCTTCATGGAGCTGATGATCAAGCACCACGAGGGCGCGGTCGAGATGGCGAAGACGGAGAAGGCCGACGGCTCCTTCCCTGACGCCAAGACCATGGCCGACGCGATCATCACCTCCCAGTCCGCCGAGATCGACAAGATGAACACCCTCCTCGGCAAGAACTGACCCGGTCGCCGGCGGGGGCGGGCGCCACACAGCGCCCGCCCCCGCGCCCGCACGCCCACCCGCATCCGCGTCACTTCGCCGACAGCTTGGTCCTCCTCACGTGATCACCCACGCCCTTTCACCGCGCCGCCGCGGGCTCACCGCGGCCGCCGTGGCAACTGCGGCCGGCCTGTTGCTGGCCGCCTGCTCCGCACCCGACGCCGACAAGCGGAGTTCGACCACACCTGACCCGGGGACCGGGCATCTACACGGCCTCGGCGTCGATCCGGCCGACAACACCGTCTACGCCGCAGGCCACCTCGGCGTCTTCCGCCTGGCCGACGGCACAGCGCTCCGGGTCGCCGACCGCTACCAGGACACGATGGGCTTCACCGTCACCGGCCCCTCCACCTTCCTCGGCAGCGGCCACCCCTCCCCGTCAGACCCGAACGCCCGCTCACCCCACCTGGGCCTGATCCGCAGCACCGACGCGGGCCGGACCTGGCAGACCCTCTCCGCCGAAGGTGAAGCCGACTTCCACGCCCTTGAGCAGGCCGGCGAGAGCTTGTACGGCTTCGACAGCCAGAGCGGGAAGATCTGGGCCAGCGTCGACGGCGGACGCACCTGGGACAAGCGCGCCCAGCAGCCGCTGCTCGACCTCGCCGCACATGCCGAGAACCCGCAGCAGGTGTGGGCCGCCACCGGCAAGGGCCTGGAGACCAGCAGCGACGGCGGACGCAGCTTCCGCCCCGTCGCCGGAGCCCCCGCTCTGGTCGCCGTCGATGCGCCCGAGCCCGGACTACTGGTCGGCCTGGCCGCCGACGGCCGGGTGATGAGCAGCCGCGGGGGCCAGGCGTGGACCGAGCAGGGCCGCCTGCCCGCAGGCGCAAAGCCCACCGTGCTCACCGCCGTGACCGGTCAGCGGCTGCTCGCCGCCGACACCACGGACACCGTCTACGAATCCACCGACGCCGGCCGCACCTGGATGGTGCTCCACCAGCCTTCCGCCGGAGCGGAATACCCCTAGAGGAATACCCCCTAGGGGTATAGGGTTCTGGTGTGGGTGCCGCGCAGGGGCCCACACTGGACGGGAATGGGGATGAGGGTCATGGACCACAGCACTCACCACGCCGGAACCACGCACGACCACGCCACCCACGAGGACCACCACGGACACGGCGAGCCCGCCCACGGGGGCGCCTCCTGGAGCATGGCGGCGAAGGCGACCCTGCACTGCCTGACCGGGTGCGCCATCGGCGAGATCCTCGGCATGGTCATCGGCACCGCCCTGCTGTGGGGCAACGTCCAGACGATGATCCTCGCGATCACGCTGGCGTTCATCTTCGGCTACTCGTTCACCCTCTTCGCCGTCCGCAAGGCCGGCCTGGACTTCAAGAGCGCCGTCAAGGTCGCCCTGGCCGCCGACACCGTCTCCATCGCGGTGATGGAACTGGTCGACAACGGCATCATCGCGCTCACGCCGGGGGCGATGGAAGCGCACCTGTCCGACGGACTGTTCTGGGCCGCGCTGCTCGGCGGATTCGCGGTCGCCTTCCTGATCACGACCCCGGTCAACAAGTGGATGATCGGCCGCGGCAAGGGCCACGCCGTCGTCCACACCTACCACTGACACCCACCCCTCAGGGCAGCAGCGCGCCCCGGACGCACCACGAAGGTGCACCCGGGCGCGCCGCTCTGCGAAGAGGGGTTGACCGGATGCGTCCTGGGACTTTCCGTCGACCGCCCCGGATCCGCCGGGTCCGCGGCGTGAGGAGGCAATCCGCGATGAGCCCGGGCCGGGCTCACCGGACGGCAGGGTCAGTCGGCGCCGCTCCGACCCCTGGCTGGCGCTGAAGTCACTGCGCGGCCTGCTGCGGCAGCAGACGTGGCTCTCGCTGCCGACGGCGCCCATAGCGGGTCACCCCGCGCGGTTTGAACACCGACAGCGCGGCGGCCGTCAGCAGCACCACGAGCGCGGCGGCCGCGTCCGCGATCAGCTGGATGCGCATGCCCTCCAGTTCGCCGCCCGCGAGGGAGGCCTGCGCCGCAGCTTCGGCCAGGTGCCCGACCGGCTGCATGTGGACCAGGAGAAGCAGGGTGGCGAGCACCGTGATCAGCAGTTTCGCGATCAGCCAGTAGTGGCGCAGCAGCCCCCACACCGTGCCCGGGGACTGCACCACCCCGGTCAGCAGCGAGGCGACACTGAACGGCACGATGACGAACCAGCCCACCAGCTCCATCGCCAGATATGAGGCGCGTACCGTCTCGGGCGCGCTGCCTGCCAGGCCGGCGACGGCGAGGGCCAGGAAGGCGGCGACCGCACCGAGCCAGCCGACCGAAGCGGTGACATGCGCGGTCAGCGTCAGCTTGCGCAGCCGCGGGCCGAACGGCGTCATGGCGTGTGCCCGACCATGCCTCCACCGGCCAGGTGGACGATCAGGAACACCGCGACCAGAACGACCGCGATCGCCGCGGACACCTTCACCCAAGGCGGCGCGCCCGCGCCGTCATCCTCGCGACGAGTCGGTGAGCCGGCCATGACGCCCTCCGGAGTTTTCGGATGCGGCCCCACGAGCCCGCACCACCATTTTCCGACGTCGAGGCGGTCCTGCTCGCCTGGCACGAACGTCAGGTCACCGGGCACCTCCACCACCTCGCGGAGATCAGCGGCCGGCCCGGCACCCCCACACGGCGACTGGCGGCGGTGCTTGAGGCGTACGCGGGCATCGCCCAGCAGCGGCACGGCGGCGAACTCGCTGCCCTTCTCCACCAGGGCGACCACATCACCCACGCCCAACAGCACCTCGAAGGCATGCTCCAGAACCTTCTCGCCGAAGGCGCCCGGGCAGGCGACCTGCGCGATGACGTCCCGCCCGCCGAACTCGCCCAGTATTGCCTCCACGCCCTGACCGCGGCCTCCGGCCTGACCTCCCGGGCCGCGCTCCGCCGCCTGGTCGCCGTCACCCTCGACGGCCTGCGCCCGGTTCCCCGAACACCCCAAGATCACCACTTCGCGTGATCATTTACGGGGTGGCTGTACAGGGCGCTCCACCTGCCGGATAGGCTCGCGGCATGGTCACGGCCCGGACTGCATTCGGCACGTCGCGGACCCGCTACACGGCGGGCCCGCTGCGCCTGCTGTGGCTGGCCGCCCTGCTGTTCGCTTTCCTCTACACCCACGCCGCCGGAGCCGACAGCGCCTCCGCGCACGTCACCGGCGGCGCAGTCGACGTGTCCTACCCGACGCCCACCGGCCATGGCAACGCCCATGATCACGACACCGAGGCACCCGACGAACCCGACGGCGGCAGTGGGCACTCCCACCCCGCCGAAGCCTGCGCCTCCGGCCACCCTCAGCAGGGCCTGGACCTGCCCAACCCACAGCTGACGGCCCTCGCGCGGCTGACCCCCGCCGTCGGCGCGATGAAGCCGCAGCCCTGGGTGGGGACCATCCCATCCGGCCTTCCTCCGTTGCGAAGCTCCCTCGGTTCCGTGGTGCAGCAGGTATAGATCCGGGCAGTTTGCCCCGATCCGTCCTGACTCTCATCGCCGATCCCGGCCAGCCCCACGCAGTGGTGCGCCGGGTGATGAGCCACGCACGCACCACCGAAGGAACTCGCACGTGACCTCGACCCAGCTCCTCGACGCCCGGACCCCGGAACCGACGTCGATCTCTCCCGCCGAGGGACGGGCCGCCCGGCGCACGCGCCTGGCCCGCAAGCGGTCGCTGGCCGCCCGCTACCTCGGCTACGTCGGCTACTTCGTCGGCGCCGGCCTCATCAGCGGCGCCGTCGTCCACCACCCGCTCGACCCCGACCGCTACACCCGCATCGCCGCGTACGGCGCCTTCGTCTTCCTCGCGGCCACCATCCTCAACGAGTTCATCCTCACCAGGGAGCGGCCGGGCCTGCCGCGCATGCTGGTGGTGATCGGCGCCTCCCTGACGCTGTCCTTCGGCATCGGCATGCTCAGCGGCGGCCTCCAGCACTTCGACGACTTCCCCGCCCGCGGAGCCGTCCTCGTCCCCGCCGGACTCCTCGTCTCCTTCATCGCCTACGTCATCAAGGGCGCGGACACCCCCACCCGCCGCATCTTCAGCCTCGTCGGCCTGGCCGTCCTCGCCACCGCCGCCCTCGCCTTCTTCGGCCTACGCGAGGTCGCCGCCTCCATGGAAAACACACCCGGCGGCGGGCACAGTCACGGCACCGCGGAAGAACCCGCCGCAGACGACCACGCACCCACGACCCCGTCAGCCCCGGCTGCCTCCACTCCCAGCGCCTCCCCGACAACAAAGCCCACCCCCAAGACCCCAGCCCACAACGACGGCCACGCTCACTAAGAGCAAGACCTGAACCCACTTCTGGTCCCGGGCGCCCAGTCGGGATCTTGAGGGGGAGCTACGGCGGCGAGCCGCACGGAACGCGCGATTTGGCGGGGGTGTGACCGCCTTCCCTCCCCGTCACAGAACGTGCTCGGGAGGGGAAGCCCGGACCGCGGCTCAGGCAGCGGCCCAGCCAGACCGCCCGCAGCAACAAGCCGCCTCCCGAACCAGGGGTACAGCCTGGGTCCGGAGGCGGCTTTCTGTTACTGACACTCCGTAAGCAAATACATCGGGCACGTGTCGAACGTGCGTCACGTGCGTCAGACCAGCATCAAGCTACCGCCCGTAACTCATGTAGCGCACATCACACACATCGATCAAAGATACAGGTCAGGGGCCCTTTGCGGTCGATTCAAGGATCGCGACGCACTCGAGGGCATCGGAAGCAGGTCAGCCAAAACATGCGGAAGGCCGGTGGGCGTCAACGCACTCGGCGGTCCTCCAGCGGGGCGGCCCCCAGTGGGCGGTTCATGAGCTCATGAGTGGCTCTGGTGTCGCCTGATGGTGTGGGCGAAGCCGGAACGTTCCGATCCGGTGCCGGTGGCCCGCTGGGATCGGTGGGATGAGTGAGCGAAAGCCGTGCCAGAGCGACTTGTCCGACGAGCAGTGGGCGTTGATCGAGCCGGTGCTCACGGCCTGGAAGAACCGGCACCGTTCCGTGAGTGGCCACCAAGGCCGCTATCCGATGCGGGAGATCGTGAACTCGATCCTCTACCAGTCCCGGACCGGCTGTCAGTGGGCCCTGTTGCCGAACGACCTGCCGCCGAAGAGTGCGACGTACTACTACTTCGCCGCCTGGCGGGACGACGGCACGGACCAGCGGATCCATGAACTCCTGCGCTGCCAGGTGCGGGAGAGGAACCGGCGATTAGAGGACCCGGCCTTGGTGGTCCTGGGCCTTCTCCCCACAGCGGCTCATCGGGCATTCTCGGAGGGACGAGCGGCTCGCTCCCAGGCAGCGGTACCCAGCAGGCGCAGCCCGTTGAGGCCGACGATGACGGTCGATCCCTCGTGGCCCAGCACGCCCAACGGCAGCGGAAGGTGTCCGGCCAGATCCCAGACCACCAGGGCCGAGATGAACGCCCCGGCGATGACCAGGTTCTGCACCACCAGGCGGCGCGCGGCGCGGGAAAGCGCGATCACGGCCGGTACGGTGGCCAGTTCGTCTCGGACGATGACCGCGTCCGCCGTTTCCAGCGCGAGGTCGGAGCCGGCGCGGCCCATGGCGATGCCGATGTGAGCGGCGGCCATCGCTGGGGCGTCGTTGACGCCGTCGCCGATGACCAGCACCTTGCGCCCGGCCGCCTGCTGCTCACGGACGGCGGCGACCTTGTCCTGGGGCAGCAGCCCGGCCCGTACCTCGGTGATACCGAGTTCCCCGGCAAGGCTCGCTGCGGCACGCGGGTTGTCGCCGGTCAGCAGCATCGGCGAGGCTCCGGTCAGCGCCCGCAGGGCCGTGACGGTGTCGGCGGCATCGGGGCGCAGCCGGTCGGTGATGCCCAGCACGCCGACCGGAATCCCGTCGCGCTGAACGAGGACGGCGGTACGGCCGCCGGCCTCCAGTTCTCCCGCCACCAGCGCAGCGTGTGCCGAGGCCGCGTCCGAAGCGGCGTCCAGCAGCCGCGCCGGGGCTCCTGCCTGGATGGTGTGACCGTGCACGGTGGCCGTCACTCCGATTCCGGGGGCGGACGCGAAGTCCCGTACGTCGGCCAGGTGCAGGCGGCGATCGCGGGCGGCGGCCACCACGGCGCGGGCCAGGGGGTGTTCGCTGGGGTGTTCCGCGGCGGCCGCCAAGGCGAGCAGCCCGTCTTCGTCGAGGCTGCTGCCAGCCAGCAGGCGAATCGCGGTGACGCGCGGGGTGCCCTCGGTCAGCGTGCCGGTCTTGTCGAGTGCGACCGCGTCGACCTGTCCCAGGCGTTCCATGACGACGGCGGATTTCACCAGTACGCCGTGGCGCCCCGCGTTGGCGATGGCGGACAGCAGCGGCGGCATGGTGGCCAGCACGACGGCGCACGGCGATGCCACGATCATGAACGTCATGGCGCGCAGGAGAGAGCCGGTGAGGTCCGCGCCGAAGCCCATCGGGACGGCGAATACGGCGAGGGTGGCGGCCACCATGCCGAGGGAGTAGCGCTGTTCGACCTTCTCGATGAAGAGCTGGGTAGGCGCCTTGGTCTCGGAGGCTTCCTCGACCATGGCCACGATCCGGGCGATCACCGAGCCTGTGGCGTCCCGCTCCACCGCGACCCGCAGGGCGCCGGTGCCGTTGAGAGTCCCCGCGAACACCTCGTCACCCATCTCCTTCACCACCGGCAGGGGCTCTCCGGTGATGGTGGCCTGGTCGACCTCACTGGCACCCTCCAACACCCGGCCGTCGGCGCCGACACGTTCGCCGGGGCGGATCAGGATGACGTCCCCGACCTTGAGGTCCACGGTGGCGACCATCTCCTCCCGGCCGCCTGCGGTCAGGCGTGTTGCGGCGGGCGGCGCGAGGTCGAGCAGGCCGCGCACCGCGTCCTGGGTGCGGGTGGTGGCCACTGCCTCCAGCGCGCCGGAAGTGGCGAAGATGACGATCAGCAGCGCGCCGTCCATCACCTGCCCGATCGACGCCGCCCCGATCGCGGCGACGATCATCAGCAGGTCCACATCCAGGGTCTTGTCCCGCAAGGCCCGCAACCCGGACCAGGCCGGCTCCCAGCCTCCGGTGACGTAGGCGGCGGCGTACAGCGGACCCCACGACCATGCCGGGGCGTCGGCAAGCTGCAGCGGCAGCGCGAGCAGGAAGAGCGCCAATGCGGCCGCGGCCCAGCGTGCCTCGGCGAGTGCGAACACCCGCGTACGGCGCCGCCGCGGCGCCGAAGCAACCTCCGCCGCCCGTTGAGGACGCTGGAGCAGGACAGAAGGCATGCAAATCAACCCTTCACGGGCGAGAGGACGACTACGCCTCCAAGATACAGGAACATCTGAACAGGTCTTCAGGTATCGCCGGTAAGATGGCCGCCATGGGCCATGGAATGGACGACAAGAACTCCGCCACCACGCGCGAACGCCTGGACGCCGTGGGCACCGCAGACGTCGCCGCAACCCTCCAAGCCCTGGCGACCCCCTCGCGGCTATACATCCTCGCCCGCCTCCAGGAGGGCCCGTGCGCGGTCGGCGATCTCGCCGAAGCCGTCGGCATGGAACCGTCTGCCTGCTCCCATCAGCTGCGCCTGCTCCGGAACCTAGGCCTGGTCGCCGGCGAACGTCAGGGCCGCTCGATCGTCTACTCCCTCTACGACCACCACGTCGCCGAGCTGCTCGACCAGGCCCTCTTCCACGTCGAGCACCTGCGCTTGGGCCTTCACGACACGGCGGCCGCCGAGATCACGGAGCACCGAGGAGCGGGTCGGGCATAGCTGCCCAGGCGTCCCGGCCCAGCGACAGCTCGGTGTCCGTGAGCAGGGCTTCGTCCAGGGCGGAGCACACCCGCCGTTCGTCCAGGTGGATGCCGGTGAAGACGATCTCGTTGCGACGCTCCCCGTAGTAGTCGTGCCAGAAGCACGACGCCAGCGTCCGCCGCTGCGGAGAGGCGGCCTCCCAGGCCTTCGGGTCCCCCGCTTCCAGCCAGCGATCGGCTTCCCTCAGCTCCAGGTGCGCCCCGGCCGAGCGCCAGGCGACAACGGCATCAGGGCGGCCGGCCAGCCACAGGTGCCCGCGGCTGCGCGCCACACCGATCATCACCGCGGCCAAGGCGTCCGCGAGCCGCTGGGGATGCAGCGGGCGCCGCGCCCGCCACAGCACTGATTCCACACCGTGGCGGCTACCGGAATGCGAGCGCGGCACGTTCACCGGCTCGAGCCGCGTCCGCCACTCGTCGCTCGCTCCGGCCGGGGCGGGCCGCGTGAGGAACGGGGGGAGCTGGGGCGCCGCCTCCGCACGGTCGGAGACCGACAGGAGCAGGGCGTGCGCGTTGAGGTGGCCGACGAGCGCGGCAGCAGCCCCGGACACCCGGCGGCCACCGCCGTCCGCCGGAGCGGGAACGATCAGCACGTCCGCAGCCTCCACCTGGCGGGCGGCGACCTCAGCCGGCGTCGTGGGAGTGGCGTCGCCCGTACCGTCCCCAAGACCCACGGCGCGGTGGACACACCCGATGTCGGCCATGAAGGAGGCCGGGTCGACGCCGACCAGTACCGGCGCGGGGTCATAGTGGTCGGACACCGCGCTCACGCCGATCCGCGGCTGCCACAACTCCACCAGGAACGGCAGGACATCCAGTTCCTGCGGCAGCGCGAGGATGAGATGGGGCGCCCCCATGGCCCGCCGGATGGCCAGCAGGTCCTGGCGGAGGATCACCACCGGATCACCGGTCGCGCCCCGCGCCAGGGTCCCGTGCAGCTCGGTATCGGCCCCGGCGGTGAACCGCTGCACCACCGGATACCCCTTGTCCCGGGCCTGGATCGACACGGCCAGCACCACCGCGCGCGGACTCGCTCGCAGCAGCTGGTCCACCACCAGGCCTCGGACGTCCGGCGAGTTGCCGGTCACCACGCTCAGCAGACCCTTGGGCATTCGGTTTCCCCTCAGTTGAGGCACGTGACACGCCGGGCAGTGGCGCGCGGGCCCACACCCCGCCGGAGACATGGGCCCGCGCGCTCCCACCCGATACGCAGGCGCTACCAGGACGACTTGGTGATCCCGGGGAGGAAGCCGGCGTGCGCCTGTTCGCGCATGCGGACCCGGGAGAGTCCGAACTTGCGGAGGTGACCGCGGGGGCGGCCGTCCACGCTGTCCCGGTTCCGCACACGGGTCGCACTGGCGTCGCGGGGTTGCTTCCGCAGCTCCGCAACGGCGGCACTCCGCTCGGCCTCCGTCGAGGACGGCCGCCGCACGGCCTCCTTCAGCTCGGCCCGCCGGGCGGCGTACCGCTCGACGATCGCCTTGCGCTTCTCGTTCTGCGCGATCTTGCTCTTCTTGGCCATCAGACCTTCACCCCCCGAGCGCGGATCCGCGCCACGGCGGCCTCGATGCCGATGATGTCGATGGCCTTGATGGCCCTCGCGCTCAGCGTCAGGCGGACATGGCGACCCTCGCTCGCCAGCCAGTACCTCTTGCGCTGGATGTTGGGGTCGAAGCGGCGGGAGGTGCGCCGGTGCGAGTGCGAGATGGTGTTGCCGAAGCCCGGGTGGGCGCCGGTCAGTTGGCAGTGGGCGGACACGGTGTTACCTGCCTCTCTTTGAGTCGGAACCGCTATTGAAAACGATTTCCATTCCCGTATAGTAGCGGCATGGCACGCAACGAAGTACGCCCGGTCATCAAGCTGCGCTCCACCGCTGGGACCGGCTTCACCTACGTCACCCGCAAGAACCGCCGCAACGACCCGGACCGCATGGTGCTGCGCAAGTTCGACCCGGTGGTCCGCCGCCACGTCGACTTCCGCGAAGAACGCTGACCCCTCCCGCTCCCCTGCCTGAAGGACGCCGTCATGAAGCCTGGAATCCACCCCGCCTACGGCCCCGTCGTCTTCCGCGACAAGGCCGCCGACTTCGCCTTCCTCACCCGGTCCACGGCGACCAGCGTGAAGACCGTCGACTGGGAGGACGGCAACACCTACCCCGTCATCGACGTCGAGATCTCCTCGCAGAGCCACCCCTTCTACACGGGCACGGCCCGAGTCCTGGACACCGCCGGACGCGTCGAACGCTTCGAGCGCCGCTACGGGGGCCACAAGTGAGACTGCCCGTCGTCATCGTCGGCGGGCTCCACTCCGACGCCCGCAAGGAGGTCGTGGACCGGCTGCTGCGCACCGTGCCCGGCAGCGTCGCCCTCCACCACGACCTGGCCACCGCGCCGGCGGGCACGGTGCTGCGCCTGGTGCGCGACGCCTCGGGCGAGCTGTCCCGCGGCGAGGCCCCGCTCTTCAACGACTGCGCCTGCTGCGCCCTGCGCGAGGACCTGGTCCCAGAGCTCGAACGGCTAGCCGACGGCGGCATGACCCGGCTGGCGGTGGTCGAGCTGTGGGACTCCGTCGAGCCCAAGGCGATGGCCGAGGTCGTCGTCGCACACGGCGGCGACGTACTCGATCTCACCGGCGTGATCACCGCGGTCGACCCTGCGCTCGTACTGCCCTACCTCGTCAACGGAGACGACCTGGCAGAGGTGGGTCTCGCCGCGGCCGCCACCGACCAGCGCACCGTCGGGGACACCTGGGCACGGCAGCTGGAGTACGCCCCCGTCCTCGCCCTCGTCGACAGCGAAGAAGCCGACGACGAGGACCGTGCCCTCCTCGCCCAGCTCCACCCGACCGCCCGCCGGGTACCCGCCGGATCCGGCGAACTCGCCCAGGCGGCCTTCGCGGGCTTCGACGTGGAAACGGCGGCCGCCGCCCAGCACCCGGCCTGCGCCCTGCTGCCCCAGGAGGCGGAGGAAGCCGGAGTCACCACCTTCGTCTGGCACCGCCGCCGCCCGTTCCACCCCGAACGGCTCTACGAAGCGCTGGAAGACCTCTGCTGCGCCGCCGCCCGCAGCCGCGGCCGGTTCTGGCTCGCCGACCGCCCCGACACCCTGCTCGCCTGGGACGCCGCGGGCGGCGCCCTCTGCGTGGAGAACGCCGGACCCTGGCTCGCCTCCCTCCCGGACGCCGCCTGGGAGATGGAGCCGCCGATGCGCAGAGCGGCCGCCTCCCTCGACTGGCATCCGGAACACGGCGACTGCTGCCAGCACCTCGTCTTCACTTCCCCCGGCCTCGACCGGCAGGGCCTGGAACTGCTCCTGGAGTCGTGCCTGCTCACCGATGCCGAGTACGCGGCGGGGCGGGAGGCGTGGAAGACGCTTCCCGCCGCCTTCGACTCCCTCCTCGACCCCGTCTCCTGACCATCGGGGACCAGAACAAGTCCCCGTCGATACCCCCCAAGGAATCCTCATGGCCCGCCGCCCAGCACCCGGCCTGCGCCCTGCTGCCCCAGGAGGCGGAGGAAGCCGGAGTCACCACCTTCGTCTGGCACCGCCGCCGCCCGTTCCACCCCGAACGGCTCTACGAAGCGCTGGAAGACCTCACCGGGAGCGACACATGGGAGGTCGTCGGAAGCGTCAGATGGGGATAAAGGGACGGGTCAGTGGCCGCACACGGCCGGGGGTGCGGACAGGACCCGGCGGGTGGCCTCGTACACGGCCTTGGCGGTGGCCTCGGGGCCCCGGGCGAGGAGGGCGTCGGACATCACCTCGGCCGAGACCCGGGTCCTGACGCCGTGCTCCTCCAGGAGGCTCAGCAGCCGCTCGGCGGCGTCGGTCCGGGCGCCCGGGACCAGGCGCAGGTGGAGGGACTCCTGCCGCATGTCCGCGAGGGGGTCCGGGCCCACGTCGCACAGCTGGACGGTGAAGATCCGCGCGGCGGGGACGGGGGAGAGGTCCTCGGGGGCGGTCGCGCCGCGCACCCAGTGCCAGACGTCGAGGACCAGACCGGCGTTGGGGCGCCCGGTGCGGTGCACCAGCTCCCAGGCGGTGGGCAGGTCGGGCACCGCGCCGAACGGCATGTACTCGAGGGCGATGCGCAGTTCGCCGGCCCGCTCGCACAGGGCGGTGAACCGCTCGGCGATGACGTCCAGCGGAGTCGCCTCGAAGAGGCCGGCGTTGACGTGGTCCGCCCCGAAGGCGCGGGCGATGTGGAACGCGGTGCGTTCCTTGGCGGACGGCGCGGGGCTGTCGCCCTCGCCGGCCCGGGGAGCCCAGTCGCTGAGGAACTCCACCTCGCCGAGGGTGATGCCGTGCTCGTCGAGGACGGCGCGCATGGCGTCGTCGTCGAGTCCGGACCGGCGGGCTTCCCCGTAGGCCTCGACGCTGAGGCCCACGGTGTGGAAGCCCGCGGCTGCCGCCGCCCGGATCCGTTCCCGGAAAGGGACCGTCCCCAGGGTCAGTGAACTGATCGTCAGAGGGCAGGTAACGGCGGTTCCCATGGTCAGCGCCTACATTTCAACGATTTTCCGCTGGTTGAAATCCGGGTAGAACTTGCGCAGCAGGGCGAAGGTCTCGGGGAAGTCGAGCTGGCCCGGTGCGGAGCTGGTGCCGAAGAACGAGTAGGTGATCAGGGACCCGAGGGCGGGGAAGAAGACGCGGGAGACGGCGCCGGTCTCGCCCATGGCGATCACGATCAGCCGGGTGCCGTCCTCGCCCGCGCGCAGCAGCAGGGAGGCCAGGCGCCGTACGTCGCTTTCGGACGTCACCATGGCGGACACCTTGACGACGTCGGCGCCGGCGTTCTTCGCGTCGTCGATGACGGCCTGGAGTTCTTCCGTGCCCGGGGTGAATTCGAAATTGTGGTACGAGACGATCACCACGGTGTCGTGCGCGCGGGCGGCCTCGACGACTTCCGCGAGGATGTCCCGGGAGGAGAGCTCGATGTCCACGGCGTCCACGCGGGGGGCGAGGGCGCGGAAGAGTTCGAGGCGCTCCTCGTCCGTTCCCGCCCATTCGCCGCCTTCGCGGGTGGAGCGCAGGGTGGCCAGGATCGGCAGGGCCTTGAAGGCCTCGACCTGGGCCAGGACGTGGTCCGCCTGGGTGCGGGAGAACCTGTCGACGCGCAGCTCGGCCACGTCGACGCCGGCGGCCTTCGCCTCCTCGGCCCGCAGCGCGGCTTCGTCGTCGTCGAAGCTGACGGCCACGAGCGGGATCCCGCCGTCGAGGAGCGCCCGAATGGAGTTCATTTACTAGTCACAGCCTTTGCGATTCCTGGACATGTCCCGTACTGGTCTGCTGCCCGCACTTTCGCCGACGGGGCGCGAATTCCCATCCGCGTCCCTCGGCGGCCTGGATCGCCGCGCCGATGAGTGACGAATCGGGGGCGGTCGCCGCGTGCTGGATGACATCGGTCCCGGATTTCTCCCGACACAGGGTTTCCGGGAAACCGTTCATGAATCTGTGCAGGTGGTCATTTGCGCGGGCGGTCAGTCCGGGTACTTGCGAGATACCCGATCCGACGCGAACCGTGGTGAACGGGGAGGAGTATACAAGGGTCGCGCAGGCCCGTGCAATGTATCTCGCCTGGAGGTCCCAGGCCTCGTGAGAGGCCGGAAGTTCGCAGGCGGGTACCTGCCAACGGCCGAAAATCGCCCGCCCTGAGGCGAGGCCCTGGAAACAGCTCCCGTGAAATCGGCAGCTCCCCGGATAGGGGTCTCCGGTTTCCCGGGGCAGCGGAATGTGCCCGAGCTGCGGCGGTTCGGGCCGGTGGGGCTCCGTGCCCGGAGGGCGGGAAAAGGCCCCGCCGATTCCGGTTCCGAGCGAGAGGTAGACGAATCCGGGTGCGCCGGGCGGTTGTCCGCGTTCCTCGGCGGTCACGGCCGAATTGACGTCGAAATCGAAATGGACGGGGACCCGGAAGCGCCGGGACAGCAGGGCCGGAATGTTCACCCCGGACCACTGCGGTTCGGAACTTCCGGCGATCGCGCCGAAGTCCGGCCGGAGCGGATCCGTTTCCAGCGGTCCGAAGACCGAGAGTCCGACGGAATCCACGGCGTGCCGTGCGAAGAGGCCGGCGACGTGGAACTCCAGCAGCTCCAGGGTTTCGGCGGGCGTGGTGACGGAAATGCGGTGGCGTTCGAGTTCCACCGCGGGTTTCGACCGGGTGAAGGCGCCCACGAGGAATTTCGTCTTTCCGGCGTCGACGGCCACGACGGTGCCGCCGTCCCCCTCCGGGCGGGGCTTCCTCACGTCCGGGGTGCCGGAACGGCTGCCGGGGCCGGCGCGGGCGCGGCCGCGGGCGCCGGGTGGACGGGGACCTGGCCGGGCTGCCTGCTCCAGTTCTCGAAGAGCTCGAAGAGGTGCTCGGTCCGGGAGTTGCGCCCGTAGTAGCGGTACTCCAGATTGCGCTGGCCGATGGGGCCGAGGACGAGGTAGAGCGCCGGGAAGACGACGAGCGCCGTGATGATGTTGGGCAGGCAGGCCCTGATGAACTCGACCCCCGAACCGGCCCGTTCCGGCGGCGGGAGCAGGAACCAGATGACGGTGAGGGCGGCCAGCGTGACGACCGCGAGCAAGAGCTTCAGCCACTCTATTGCCGATTCGTTCCCCTCGTCCCGCTGCCCCCGCATGCCCGCCCCGTTCGGAAGTCCCCGGTGTTCCTTGCAGGCCGCAAGCCTATCCAGCCGCCGCGCACCGCGGGAGGGTGTCGCAGCGCGGGATGTTTGTCTGATTGTTCTAGGTTTGCGCCATCGGTACACATTTCGACGTTCCGGGAGGGACACTCATGGCGATCGACCTCGACAAGGTGCTGGACAAGACGTGGGCCGACAAGCCGCTCGCCGAGGTGCTCGCGGCGCCGGTGGCCGCGCTCAAGGGCGTCACCGACAAGGACGGCGAACTGCTGCAGGAGGCCTTCGGCGTGAAGACGGTCGCCGACTTCGGCCGCCTGAAGTACGCGCGCTGGGCGCAGGCCCTCGTCGCTCTGGAGCAGACCTCCAAGCAGTAGCCGGCCGGCTATCCGGCGGGCCTCAGCTCCCCGCCGGGATGCGCCGCGCGCCAGGCCGCGATGGAAAGGTCCCAGTCGTCGCCCGTCAGGGCGGTGAGGGACGCGGGGAAGAGGCCGTCCTCCTCCTTCGCGATGTGGTGGTGGAGCTCGTTCACCGCGCGCCGCAGGGCCGCCGCGTCGGCTCCGTCCGACAGGTCCGCCCGGGCGAGGAAGGCCGCCAGTTCGCGGTGCTCCCCGACCAGGGCCGCGATGTACCCCGCGTACTCCGGGTCCTGCCCCATGACCTCGAACAGGCCGTCCTCCTCGCCCTTCCAGTGGGCGAGGAGGACGGCCGTCATGTCCGAGACGAGGGCGCGCGCCTTCGCGAGGTCCCCGTGGTCCAGGGCGCGCAGGGCGTCGCCCGCCGCGTCCGTCACCGCCTCGTGCTCGGCGATGAACTCCTTGATCAGAGGGATCTCACGGCAGCCGCAGTAGTGGCACATGCGGCCCAGTGTGAGCCCGCTCCGGACGGGTCACTCGCTTTCCCCTTCGAGGTTGCCCTCCGTGTCGAGGTACACCTGGCGCAGCGCCTCCAGCACCTGCGGGTCCGGCTTCTCCCACATGCCGCGGGACTCGGCCTCCAGCAGCCGCTCCGCGATCCCGTGCAGGGCCCAGGGGTTGGCCTCCTCCAGGAAGGCGCGGTTCTCGGGGTCCAGGACGTACGTCTCGGTCAGCTTGTCGTACATCCAGTCCGCGACCACGCCCGTCGTGGCGTCGTAGCCGAAGAGGTAGTCGACGGTGGCGGCCAGCTCGAAGGCACCCTTGTAGCCGTGGCGGCGCATCGCCTCGATCCACTTCGGGTTCACGACGCGGGCGCGGAAGACGCGGGAGGTCTCCTCCACCAGCGTGCGCGTCTTGACGCTCTCCGGCCGGGTCGAGTCGCCGATGTACGCCTCGGGGGCCTTGCCGCGCAGCGCGCGGACGGTGGCCACCATGCCGCCGTGGTACTGGAAGTAGTCGTCGGAGTCGGCGATGTCGTGCTCGCGGGTGTCCGTGTTCTTCGCCGCGACCGTGATCCGCTTGTAGGCGGTCTCCATCTCGTCGCGCGCCGGGCGCCCTTCGAGGCCGCGGCCGTACGCGTACCCGCCCCACACCGTGTAGACCTCCGCGAGGTCGGCGTCGGTGCGCCAGTCGCGGGAGTCGATCAGCTGCAGGATGCCCGCGCCGTACGTGCCCGGGCGCGAGCCGAAGATACGGGTCGTCGCGCGCCGCTCGTCACCGTGCACGGCCAGGTCCGCCTGCGCGTGGGCCCGTACGAAGTTGTCCTCGGCCGGTTCCTCCAGCGAGGCCGCCAGCCGCACCGCGTCGTCCAGCAGGCCGATGACGTGCGGGAACGCGTCGCGGAAGAAGCCCGAGATGCGCAGGGTCACATCGATGCGCGGGCGGCCGAGCTCGGCGAGCGGGATCGGCTCCAGGCCGGTGACGCGGCGCGAGGCCTCGTCCCAGACCGGGCGCACGCCCAGCAGCGCCATGGCCTCGGCCACGTCGTCGCCCGAGGTGCGCATCGCGCTGGTGCCCCACAGGGACAGGCCCACGGATGCGGGCCATTCGCCGTTGTCCGTGCGGTAGCGGTTCAGGAGGGAGTCGGCCAGGGCCTGGCCGGTCTCCCAAGCGAGGCGGGAGGGGACGGCCTTGGGGTCGACCGAGTAGAAGTTGCGGCCGGTCGGCAGCACGTTGACCAGGCCGCGCAGCGGGGAGCCGGACGGGCCCGCCGGGACGAAGCCGCCGTCCAGGGCGCTGACCACGTGGGTGATCTCGTCGGTGGTGCCGGCCAGGCGCGGCACGACCTCGCGGGCCGCGAAGTCCAGTACGGCCGCCACGTCCGCGGAGTGTCCGGCGGCCACGGAAGCCACCGCCTCCGGGGTCCAGCCGGCGTCCTCCATCGCCTGGACCAGCGCGCGCGCCGTCTCCTCCGCCTCGTCCGCGGTGGTGCGGGTGGCCGCGGACTCGTCCAGGCCGAGCGCCTCGCGCAGACCGGGCAGGGCCGTCGTACCGCCCCAGATCTGGCGGGCGCGCAGGATCGCCAGGACCAGGTTGACGCGGGCGTCGCCGGTCGGGGCGCCGCCCAGGACGTGCAGGCCGTCGCGGATCTGGGCGTCCTTGATCTCGCACAGCCAGCCGTCGACGTGCAGCAGGAAGTCGTCGAAGCCGTCGTCGTCGGGGCGCTGCTCCAGACCCAGGTCGTGGTCCAGCTTCGCCGCCTGGATCAGCGTCCAGATCTGGGCGCGGATGGCCGGCAGCTTCGCCGGGTCCATCGCCGAGATCTGGGCGTACTCGTCCAGGTGCTGCTCCAGGCGCGCGATGTCGCCGTACGACTCCGCGCGCGCCATCGGCGGCACCAGGTGGTCGACCAGGGTGGCGTGCACGCGGCGCTTGGCCTGCGTGCCCTCGCCCGGGTCGTTGACCAGGAACGGGTAGATCAGGGGCAGGTCGCCGAGCGCGGCGTCCGGCGCGCAGGCCGCCGACAGGCCGGCGTTCTTGCCCGGCAGCCACTCCAGGTTGCCGTGCTTGCCCAGGTGGATCATCGCGTCGGCGCCGAAACCGCCGTCCTCGGCGCGGGCCTGGATCCAGCGGTACGCGGCCAGGTAGTGGTGCGAGGGCGGCAGGTCCGGGTCGTGGTAGATCGCGATCGGGTTCTCGCCGAAACCGCGCGGCGGCTGGATGAGGACGAGCAGATTGCCGCGCCGCAGGGCCGCGAGGACGATGTCGCCCTCCGGGTTGGCCGAGCGGTCCACGAACATGTTGCCCGGGGCCTCGCCCCAGTGCTGCTCCACGCTGCCCCGCAGCTCGGCCGGGAGCTCGGCGAACCAGCGCTTGTAGTCGGCCGCCGGGATCCGGACCGGGTTGCGGGCCAGCTGCTCCTCGGTGAGCCAGTCCTGGTCGTGGCCGCCGGCCGCGATCAGGGCGCGGATCAGCTCGTCGCCGTCACCGGACACCAGGCCCGGGACGTCCTCGACGGGGCCGAAGTCGTAGCCGCCCGCGATGAGCGTGCGCAGCAGCTCCACGGCGCTGGCCGGGGTGTCGAGGCCGACCGCGTTGCCGATGCGGGAGTGCTTGGTCGGGTACGCCGACAGGACGAGCGCGATCTTCTTGTCGCGGCGCTCGATGTGGCGCAGCCGGGCGTGGCGCACGGCGATGCCGGCCACGCGGGCCGCCCGCTCGGGGTCGGCGACGTAGGCGGGCAGCCCGTCCTCGTCCAGCTCCTTGAAGGAGAACGGGACGGTGATCAGGCGGCCGTCGAACTCCGGGACGGCGACCTGGGTGGCGGCGTCGAGCGGGGACAGGCCCTCGTCGCTCTCCTCCCAGGCGCTGCGCGAACCGGTCAGGCACAGGGCCTGCAGGATCGGCACGCCGAGACCGGCCAGCGCGCCCGCGTCCCAGGACTCGTCGTCGCCGCCCGCCGAGGCGGTGGCGGGCTTGGTGCCGCCGGCCGCCAGGACGGTGGTGATCACCGCGTCCGAGGTTTCCAGCGCCGCGATCAGCCCCGGCTCGGGGCTGCGCAGGGAGGAGACGTAGAGGGGGAGCGGCTGCGCGCCGTGGGCCTCGATCGCCTCGCACAGGGAGTGCACGAAGGCGGTGTTGCCGCTCATCTGGTGGGCGCGGTAGTAGAGCACCGCGATCCGGGGGACTCCTTCACCGGAGGCCTGCTGCGGGGTGCGCTCCAGCGGGCCCCACGTGGGGGAGGCCGCCGGGGGCTCGAACCCGTGGCCGGTCAGCAGGACCGTGTCGGAGAGGAAGCGCGCCAGCTGGTCCAGGTTGGCCGGGCCGCCGTGGGCGAGGTAGCCGTGCGCCTCGGCGGCGATGCCGATCGGGACCGTCGAGGCCTCCATCAGCTGCGCGTCGGGGGCCTGTTCGCCGGTCAGGACGACGACCGGGCGGGTCTGGGAAGGGGCCAGCAGCAGGTCCAGGCCCTCCTGCCAGGCGCGCAGGCCGCCGAGGAGGCGTACGACGACCAGGTCGGCGCCGTCGAGGAGGCCGGGTAGGTCGTCCAGGGGAAGGCGGGACGGGTTCGCGAACCGGTACGGGACAGGGCCGTCAGCCGTGTTCGCGGCGCGGGCGCTGAGCAGATCGGTGTCGGACGTCGACAGCAGCAGGATCATGCGGCGGCAGGCCTTCCTCGGGGTTTCCGCGCCCCGGGCAGTGAGGACAGCGGGAGTTCCTGACTCATCCGGCGGCCGTGGCTCGCGGATTCACAGTGGCGGGACCGCGCCGGATTCGCACCGGGCTTCCTCCCATGTCGCCGTCCTCGGCGATGGCGGGCCGAACGGCTCGCCGCCGCCATCTTAGGGGGCCGCGGGACGGGCGCCGAGGGCGGGTGCGGCGCCACCGCCCGGGGATCTGGAATGGTCCGGCCAGGCAGGTTGTGGCCGGTTCGGGGTGGTGATCGACACAGGGGGCGGGCGCAAAATCGAGTTCCCGACTGTTGTGTGGGCTGGTTGGCGTGGTTGGTCGTCTGGTCCCTCGTACGGGTGAACGGGGGCCATGGCCTGGGTGCAGTGTTGGCGGAGGCGCCAATCTCGGTGGAGGCTGAGCAGGGCCGCTGAGAGGGGGCAGCTGGTGGCGCGTGGTAATGGGCGACGGAATCGTGCACTGCGGACGCTGGCTGATCCGTTCACCGTGTCGGCGCCCTGGGGCGCGCGTATCCGGGATCGTCTGCGCCTGTCCATCCGCGATGCCGAAGTCCTGCGGATCGTCGGCGAGCATCTCGGCGGGTATGCCCGTGCTGATCTGGCTGAGCGTGTCCGTGTCGGCAGGGTGCCGGTGAAGGACAATCGGCGGGCGAAGCGCAAACGAGAGCTGACGGGGGTGTCCTCATCGCGGTGGGCGGGGGCTATCACCCGTGCGTCGGAGGATCAGTACCAGCTGTCCCTGCGGTGCCTGTTCGATGAGCTGACCTCTCTCCGCCGGGCCATCGCGAAGATCGGGAAGCGTTTGGCGGTGCCGTGTGGCCGGCGGGTGGGTGGCGTTCGGGGGTATCCGAGCCGGTCTGAGCGTGCACAGAAGCAGTGCCGGTTGCAGGTGCTCACCGCACGCCTGGCTGAAGTGGAGCGGCGGATCGATGCCGGTCACCCGGCAGTCGTGCTGGGTGGCCGCCGGCTGGCGAAGGCGCGGCACCACCTCGCCGATGCCGGTCTCACCGAGACCGAGTGGCGGGAGCGGTGGAAGGCGCAGCGGATGTTCCTGACGGCCGACGGGGAGTCTGGCGCGCCGTACGGGAACTACACGATCAGCGTGGACCCGGCCGACGGCACAGTCACGGTCGTCCTGCCTGAACCCTTGCGTCACCTGGCCAACGCTCCGCGTGGCCGCTACCGGCTCGCCGGGGGCGTCACCTTCAACCACCGTCGCGAGGAATGGCTCGACCGTGCCGACGCCAACAGTTCGGTGCGCTACGACATCGTGTCCGAGCCCGAACGCGGCCGCTGGTACCTCGATGCCTCCTGGTCCACCCCGAAGGAGCTCCTGCCCACTCCCGCCGAGCTGGCCGCAACCGGCACCCGCCTCCTGGCCGTAGACCTCAATGCCGATCACCTCGCCGCCTGCGTCATCGACGCCCACGGCAACGCGGTCGGTGAACCCCTTACTGTTCCCACCGACCTGACCGGCCCCGCATCCCAGCGCGACGGACGCCTCCGGCGGGCAATCAGCGAACTCATCCGTCTCGCGCACCAGTACGGCTGTGCTGGTCTGGCGATCGAGAATCTGGGTTTCGCCGACGCCCGCGCCACCGGCCGCGAGACGATGGGGCGGGGCAAACGCGGTAAGACGTTCCGCCGCACCGTTTCCGGACTCCCCACCGCGAAGTTCCGCGACCGGCTGTCCGGCATGGCCCATCACGCCGGCCTCATCGTGGTCGCGGTCGATCCCGCCTACACCAGCCGCTGGGGCGCCCAGCACTGGAAGCAGCCGCTTCAACAGCAATCGAAGACCACCATCGTCACCGGGCATCATGCGGCCTCGGTGGCGATCGGCAGACGTGCCCTCGGACACGGGATCCGGCGTCGGCCAGGTGTGACCGCACGCGACCAGAGGATCGTGGTGCGGAGAGCTACCGGCCAGGCCGTGCTCCGCCCGAGGGCGCTTGGGACCGCGAGCCCGCCAAGGACCACAGGCGCACCCCACCCGGGTGGCAAGACCTGCCGGGACCGAAGCGACCAGCTTGCGCTGTTCCCCGTCTCCCAAGACCGTTCGGGGAGACAACCGGCAATCCCGGTTTAGGGCGATCCGGCCAGCAGCGGCCGACATCGCTAGGAACGGTATGCTCGCCGCCATGCCCCAGCCCCCCTCCGCCACAGCGCGGGACGAGCCCGTCATACGGGACGAGTCCGTCATACGGGATCGCGGCGACGCCTGCCCCGGCGCGCTGCGGCTGCACACGGCGGACGACGGCTTCCTGGCGCGGGTCCGGATACCGGCCGGCCTGCTCACCGCCCGGCAGGCCTCCGTGCTCGGGCTCGCCGCCGACCGCTTCGGGGACGGGCACCTGGAACTCACCTCGCGCGGCAACGTCCAGCTGCGAGGACTCGCCGACGGCTGCGGCGCCGAGCTGGCGGAGCTGCTGGCCGAGGCCGGCCTGCTGCCCGCGCCCGGCCACGAGCGCGTGCGGAACATCGTGGCGACGCCGACGTCCGGGATCCTGGACGCCGACCGGCCCCACGTGGTGCCCTGGGTAAGGGAATTGGACAGCCTGCTCTGCGCGAGCACGCAGGCGACGGCCCTGTCCGGACGATTCCTCTTCGCCGTCGACGACGGGCTCGGAGACGTCGCCGCGCTCGACCCCGACGTCACCGTGCTCGGCAGGCCGCGGGGCCGGGCGCTGGTCCGTCTCGGCGGGGCCGCCGACGCCGTGGACGTGGCCGGCCCGGACGCGCCCCGCGCGGCGCTGCTGGCCGCCGAATACTTCCTCGACGCCGCCGACGAGGCGGGCACCCGCGCCTGGCGGGTGTCCGAGCTGCCCGCCGAACACGCCCTCGGGGCCGAGGAGTTCGCCGTACGGCTCAACGCCGACGGGATCGCGGCGACCCGGGTCCCCGACGTGGCGTGGCCGTACGCGCCGCCGCTCCGGCCCTGGGGGCCCGGCACCGGCGACAGGACGCCCCTGTGCGTGCTGCTCCCGCTCGGACGGCTGACCTCCGGCCAGTGGCGGGTGCTCGTGGAGGTCGCCGACCGGGGGGACGGCGAACTGCGGATCACCCCTTGGCGGAGCGTCGTCCTGCCCGGCGCGAGCACCCGGCGGCCGATCGACGGCTACGCCCGGCTCGAGGCCGCCGGCCTGGTCGTCGCACCCGACGGGCCCTGGGAATCCGTCACCGCCTGCACCGGGCGGCCCGGCTGCGCCAAGGCCCTGTCCGACGTACGCGCCGACGCGCGTGCCCTCGTACACGAGGCCCGGGGGCGGCTGCCCGTGCACTGGTCCGGGTGCGAGCGCCGGTGCGGGCATCCGCGCGGCACCGCGTGGGTCGACATCGTGGCCACCCCCGAGGGGTACCGGCTCGACGGGCGCGCGGTGCCGGGAGACGAACTTGCAGGGGCTGTAGCCGACGCGCGCAGCCAAGCCCGAGTGTCCGAAGTCGCAGTGAAGAAATGAGCGAGTACACCGTGTTCGAGTACGAGAAGGACGGCGCCGAGATCTACCGCCAGTCCTTTGCCACGATCCGCGCCGAGGCGGACCTGTCCGGGCTGCCCGCCTCGGTCGCCCAGGTCGCGGTGCGCATGATTCACGCCTGCGGCATGACCGACCTGACGCGGGACCTGGGCTACACGCCCGACGTCGTGCTGCGGGCGCGCGCCGCCCTGGAAGCCGGCGCGCCGATCCTGTGCGACGTGCAGATGGTCGCCAGCGGGGTCACCCGCAAGCGGCTGCCCGCCGACAACGAGGTGATCTGCACCCTCTCCGACCCGGCCGTGCCGGAGCTCGCCGCGAAGATGGGCACCACGCGCAGCGCGGCGGCCCTCGAAGTCTGGCGGGACCGGGGCCTGTTGGAGGGTTCGGTGATCGCCGTCGGGAACGCGCCCACCGCGCTCTTCCGACTGCTGGAGATGATCGAGGAGGGCGCGCCGCGCCCCGCCGCCGTCATCGGGGTCCCCGTCGGCTTCATCGGCGCCGCCGAGTCCAAGGACGCGCTGGCCGAACACCCCTCCGGACTCGACCACTTGATCGTCCGGGGCCGGCGCGGCGGCAGCGCCATGGCCGCGGCCGCCGTCAACGCCATCGCGAGCGTGGCCGAATGAGCGGCACCGCGCGCACGGCGGCCACCGGAAAGCTGTACGGGGTCGGGCTCGGTCCCGGCGACCCGTCCCTGATGACGCTGCGCGCCGTCGAGGTGATCGGCGAGGCGGACGTCGTCGCCTACCACTCCGCCCGCCACGGCCGCTCGATCGCCCGCTCGATCGCCGCGAAGCACCTGCGCGCCGACCACGTCGAGGAGCCGCTGGTCTACCCGGTCACCACCGAGACCACCGACCACCCCGGCGGCTACCAGGGCGCGATGGAGGAGTTCTACGAGGCCTCCGCCGCCCGGCTCGCCGCCCACCTGGACGCCGGCCGGACCGTGGCCGTGCTCGCGGAGGGCGACCCGCTCTTCTACGGCTCGTACATGCACATGCACAAGCGGCTCGCGGACCGGTACGAGGCCGAGGTGATCCCGGGAGTGACCTCGGTGAGCGCCGCCGCCGCCCGGCTCGGCACCCCGCTCGTGGAGGGCGAGGAGGTGCTGACGATCCTGCCCGGCACCCTGTCCGAGGAGGAGCTCACGGCCCGCCTCGCCGCCACCGACTCGGCGGTCGTCATGAAGCTCGGCCGCACCTTCCCCGCCGTGCGGCGGGCCATGGAGAACAGCGGCCGGCTCGCCGAGGCGCGGTACGTGGAGCGCGCGACGATGGCGGGCGAGCGGACCGGGCTCCTCGCCGACACCGACCCCGACTCCGTGCCGTACTTCGCCGTCGCCGTGGTGCCCAGCCGGATCGGCAACCCCGGCAGCGTGCCGTCCGGACCGGGCGAGGTCGCCGTCGTCGGCACCGGCCCGGCCGGGCCGCTGTGGCTGACCGCCGAGACCCGGCGGGTGCTGGCCGACGCCGAGGTGCTGGTCGGGTACACCACGTACCTGGACCGGGTGCCCGTGAAGCCGGGCCAGATCCGGCACGGCTCGGACAACAAGGTCGAGTCCGAGCGCGCCGAGTTCGCGCTCGACCTCGCCCGGCGCGGCAAGCGGGTGGCCGTGGTCTCCGGCGGCGACCCGGGGGTCTTCGCCATGGCCACCGCCGTCCTGGAGGTCGCCGGGCAGGCGGAGTACAAGGACGTGCCCGTACGGGTGCTGCCCGGGGTGACGGCCGCCAACGCCGCGGCGGCCGCGGCCGGCGCGCCGCTCGGCCACGACTACGCCACCATCTCGCTCTCCGACCGGCTCAAGCCGTGGGAGGTCATCGCGGAGCGGCTGCGCGCGGCCGCCGCCGCCGACCTCGTGCTCGCCCTGTACAACCCGGGCTCGCGGAGCCGGACGTGGCAGGTGGCGCAGGCCCGGGAGCTGCTGCTGGAGCTGCGCGCACCGCAGACCCCGGTGGTCGTCGCGCGCGACGTGGGCGGTCCGCAGCAGTCGGTCCGCATCGTCACGCTGGCCGAACTGGAGCCGTCCGAGGTGGACATGCGCACGATCCTGCTGATCGGGTCCTCGCAGACGCAGGTCACGGAGCGGCCCGACGGGTCGCGGGTGACGTGGACGCCGCGCCGGTACGGCTGAGCGGCGCCGCGCGCTGAGAGGAGGCCCGGAGCGGTTCGCCGCCCCGGGCCTTCCGCGTCCCGCGGGGCTTGGTGGCCTGGAGCGCCGGCGCCGGCCCTGACTTCTCGTGAAGGCGTCACAACGATTCGGGTGCTCCCTCCTTCACGGGACCCTCGTGTTCCGGGTGTCCTGGACCGCCGGTCGAGGCAGCGCCGCGCAGTGCTGCCTCGACCCGGCGGTTGCTGGTCATGGTCGCCGTGACGGCGGTCATGGCGAGGAGGAGGCCGGAGGCGGCGTAGAGCGGGGTGCGCACGTCGTACACGGTGGCCAGCCAGCCGCCGAGGAAGGCGCCGAACGGGGCGGCGCACATGGCGAGCATGCGGGAGGTGGAGGCGACCCGGCCCATCAGGTGGGCGGGGACGATCGCCTGCCGGAGGGAGGGTGCGAGCACCATCGTGGCGCCCATGCCCGCCCCGCAGACGGCGAGCGCGAGGCCGGCGGCGTACGGGTTCGGGGCGGTGGCAAGGCCCAGGATGGCCAGCCCCTCGACCGCGGCCGTGCAGGTCAGCGCGGTTCCGGTGCCGAGTCGCCGGCCGAGGAACGAGGCGATGCCCGCGCCGAGCAGGCCGCCGGTGGCCTCCGCCGTGAGGAGCAGGCCGAAGCCGAAGGTGTCGATGCCGAGACGGTCGTGGGCGAAGAGGGCGAGGACGGTCTCCACGGCGATGAAGGCGATGTTCCCGACCGCCGGGCGCAGTGCGAGGCCGAGCAGCAGTCGGTCCCGGAACACGTACGAGGCGCCGGCCCGCGCCTGGCGCAGCAGCGACTCGCGGATCTCCGGTACGGGACGGGGCATGCGGGGCAGCGACCGTACGAGCAGGGCGGAGAGCGCGAACGACACCGCGTCGGCGAGCAGCGGAACCGCCCGCCCGAGCGCGAGCAGGGCACTGCCCGTGGGCGGCCCCGCGAAGCCGGACGCGGCGGTCTGCGCGCCGCGCAGGCGGGAGTTGGCGCGCTCCAGGAGGGCGGGGTCGCGGCCGAGCAGATCCGGCAGATAGGCGGTGGCGGCCGTGTCGAAGAAGAGTCCGCCGAGGCCGAGCAGGAAGGCGACGGCCGCGAGCAGCGGAATGCCCAGCACGTCGAGCGCGGCCGCGGCCGCCGGTATCGCGAGCAGTACCGCGCGGCCCGCGTCCGCGACCCACATCGTGCGCCGGCGGTCCCAGCGGTCCACCAGCGCACCGCCGAGCACCCCGAAGAGCAGCCACGGCAGTGTTCCGGCGGCCGTGACGACGGCGAGCGCCATCGGATCCCGCGTCAGCGTCAGCGCGAGCAGCGGCAGCGCGGCATGCGTCACCCCGTCGCCGAGCGAGGACACCGTCTGGGCGGTCCACAGCCGTCCGAATCCGGTCGGCATCTTCCGGACGTCCGAGGTCACTTGGCGTCTCCTTCGGTGCTCTGCGCGCGCGGTGTCGGGTGGAACAGTGCGAAGACGAGTGACGCGTCCGGCAGCGAGGGATCGGACAGCTCGCGGAACTCGTCCGCCAGCGCCTCAAGTCGCGCCCCCAGCTCCGTGAACTGCTCGTCGGTGAGGCGCAGATGCGCCATCCGCACGTGCCGCTCGCCGGCCGCCGGCGCCGCCTCCAGGTCCGCCACCGCATGCCGCATCAGCAGGTCCGGACCGCCCTCGCCCGGATCCGGCAGCACGATCGACCGGGCGGCCATCGCGTAGTACCGCTCGGTGACCCCCCGCACCTTCCGCGTCCGCACCACCTTCACCAGGCCGGCCCGCTCCAGCAGCCGTACGTGGTAGCTGGAACTCCCCTTCGCGAGGCCCACTCGCTCGGCGATCTGCGTGATCGTCGCGGGCTCGAAGCGGAGCACGGCCATGATCCGGTGGCGCGTGAGGCTGGAGACGGCGCGAAGCTGCTCGTCAGTGGTGACGTGGAAGGTCTCGGGAAGATCATCGGTGGGCATGGGCCCAATGGTCAACGTTTCTTGACCATTGGGCAAGAGGATTCCCGCAGAGTTGGCGCAGGTTCTCCTCGACCTGGCCGCGCAGTTGCCGGGGCCCCCGAAGGATTTCCGGAGCCGACCGCTCAGCGGAGCGGCGGGAGGGTCACGGTCATGATCGGGGTCGGGAGGCCCGTCGGGGGCGTCCACTCCGGGATCGGGGGCTTGGGAGGCGCCGGCGGCGGGTTGGGGCCGCTGTGCGGGTTCTGCCGTTCGGCCGGGCTGCGCCGCGGTGTCGGCCCCCGCGAGCCGCCGGTGCCCGTGGCCGGCCGGGAGGTCGCGGTCGCCGGGGCCGGGGACTCGGGGGCTGGCTCGTATGCACATCTGATGCTGGCGACTGCCTCCTCTTGGGCGGGGGCGGCGGGCAGGGGTGGCCGTGGTGGTGGCCGTGACCGTGGTGGTGGCCGTGACCGTGACTGTTGCCGGGGGCCCCTTGGTTGCCGTTGCCGTTGCCGTGGCTGTTGCCGTTCGCTTTGCCGCCCTGGCCGTTTCCGCGGCCGTTCCGGCGGTCGTCGTCGGCGCTTCGGGCGCCCGGGCCGCCTGGAACGCCGTGATGTCCGCCACCCCGACCGCCCCCGGCCGCGGTGGCGACGGCGGAAGCGACCAGCCTGACGGCGCTCGCACCGTCCTCGGCGTCGGTCGTCGCGGAGGCGCGGCTATCGGCCATGGCCGGTGTCGCGGACAGGGCGGCCCACAGCAGGACCGGGACCGCCAGGAGGCGCCTGGAAGAGGCTCTTTTCACCCCGGGATCATGGGTTCACGCGCGCTCGCGCGCGGGAAGGTTTCCCCTGGTTCGCCTGAACGGGTGAGGTCTTGGCTACGGAGGTTTGAGCCAGATCCTGATCGAGTCCGATCGGGCATCTGCCTTTTCTCAAAAGGTATTTGTCGGTTTCGGTCATTCCGCAACACCGTCCGCGCGCACCTTTGGCGTGTGACGAAGAACGGATCGGCAATTTCCGCTTTCGCTCGCTCCGTTGGGCAATGATCAGTAGATTCGGCTCGGACAGGAGTCCGACCCCGTCCGGACCGCTGCAGGACTACGGCTTGGAGACCCCGATGGAGCGCCCCGCCTGGGCCCCGCCAGGCATCGACATATCGGTGCCGAGTGTGTCCCGCATCTACGATTACTACCTGGGCGGCTCCCACAATTTCGAGGTCGACAGGCAGGCAGCCCGTCGAGCCATGGAATTCATGCCGGGCCTGCCCAAGATCATGCAGGCCAACCGGGCATTCATGCGCCGCGCCGTCCGCTACGCCGTCGGCGCCGGCGTCACGCAGTTCCTCGACATCGGCTCCGGCATCCCGACCTTCGGCAACGTCCACGAGATCGCGCAGGCCGCCAGCCCCGAGGCGCGCGTGGTCTACGTCGACCACGACCCGGTGGCCGTTGCCCACAGCCAGGCCGTCCTCGGCAACACCGAGCGGACCGGCGTCGTCGCCGCCGACCTGCGCAAGCCGCAGGAGATCCTGACCGCCCCCGAGGTCGGCCGGGTGCTCGACCTGAGCCGCCCCGTGGCCCTGATGCTCGTCGCCGTCCTGCACTTCCTGGAGGAGGCGGACGATCCCTACGCCGCCGTCGCCGAGCTGCGCGAGGCGCTGGCCCCCGGCAGCCTCCTGATCGTCACGCACGCCTCGTACCAGGGGATCCCGCTCTCGGAGGAGGTCGCGAGCGGAACCGTCGGCGTCTACCGCGACATCCGCAACCCGCTCGTCATGCGCGACGCGGAGCAGATCGGGCGCTTCTTCGAGGGCTTCGACCTGCTCGAACCCGGTCTGGTGGCCATGCCGAACTGGCGGCCCGACGGGCCCGACGGACCCGACGGCGACACCACGGACGAAGACCCCTACGCCTTCTCGGGCTTCGCCGGCGTGGGACGCAAGGCGTGAGACTGCCGGCACAGCAGACGGCGGGCGACCCGAGTGCGCCGCAGGGCGCCCTGGAGGACCGCATCGGCCGGTTCGCGACCATCTGGGGACGGGCGATCTTCCCCGTCACGGCGACCTCGCTCACCCGTGTCGAGTTCGAACGGCACCTCGTGCCGCTCACCCGCACCCTCGTCGAGGCCCTGCGCGCGCGCCCCTTCGACGCCGCCGTCGGCCAGCGGGTCGGTACGGAGCTCGTCGCCGTCCACTGCACGGATCCGGAGGCCCTCGCCGGCACCCTCGGCGTGGTCGAGTCCTACCTGGTGCTGTACTGCGGGCCGGTCGGGCCCGACGCCGACGGAAGCGGGGGCGCCGAGGAGTACCGGTCGCGCTGCGCCCGCCTCCAGCACGGCATCGCGGCCGGGTTCGCCCGCGCACTGCGCGAGCGCACCCTCAAGGAGCAGGAGGCCATCGCCCGCTCCGCGCTGACCGCCCGCATCGACGCCCAGCAGGCACTGCACGCCAGCGAGGCCCGCTTCCGGGCCGTCTTCGAGGGCGCGGCCATCGGGATCGGCATCGCCGACCTGGAGGGCAACGTCCTGGAGGTCAACGACGCGCTGCTGCAGATGTTCGGCGGCATGGACGGGCACGTCCGCGGCCGCAACGTCAGCGAATGGGGCCACCCCGACGACACCCCGCACGTATGGCGGATGTACGGCGAACTCGTGCGCGGCGAACGAGAGAGCTACCGCGTCGAGAAGCCCTACTACCGGCACGACGGGACGGTCCTGTGGACCAACCTGACGGTCTCGCTGCTGCGCGACGCCGAGGGCGTCCCGCAGTACCAGCTGGCCCTGATGGAGGACACCACCGAGCGCCGGCTGCTCAACCTGCGCCTGCGCTACGAGGCCACCCACGACGCCCTGACCGGCCTGCCCAACCGGACGCTGTTCTTCGAGCGGCTGGAGAAGGCGCTCAGCGGGGCCGGCGGCACCCGGTTCGGCCTGTGCTACCTCGACCTCGACGGCTTCAAGGCGGTCAACGACAGCCTCGGCCACTCGGCGGGAGACCGGCTGCTGGTGGAGGTCGCCGACCGGCTGCAGAGCTGCGCGACCGGCCCCGGCGAGGTCGTCGCCCGGCTCGGCGGAGACGAGTTCGTGGCGCTGACCACCGGGCCCGACACCGAGGAGAAGGCCACCGAGCTCGCGGTCCGGATCCTCTCCGCCCTCTCGGTCCCGATCCGGCTGGAGGGCCGGGAGCTGACCGTCCGGGGCAGCATCGGCATCGTCGAGGGAGCGGCGCGCGAGCGCACCCCCGCCGAGGTGCTGCGCAGCGCCGACATCACCATGTACCGGGCCAAGGCGGCCGGCGGCAACCGCTTCGAGTTCGCGGACGCCGAGGCCGACGCGCGCGCCATCACCCGGCACGGGCTGACCAACGCCCTGCCCGCGGCGCTGGAACGCGGCGAGTTCTTCATCGAGTACCAGCCGCTGGTGCACATGCACGACGGCAGCGTGCACGGCGCGGAGGCGCTGGTGCGCTGGTCGCATCCGCAGCACGGGGTCCTCGGCCCGGACCGCTTCATCCCCCTCGCCGAACGCACCGGGCTGATCGTGCCGCTCGGGCGCTGGGTGCTGGAGGAGTCCGTGCGCCAGGCCCGCACCTGGCAGCACCAGCGCGGCGGCGCCACCCTGCGGATCAACGTCAACCTGTCGCCGACCCAGCTGCACCACCCGGGCCTGGTCGCCGACACGATCCGGGTCCTGGAGTCCTCGGGCCTGGCCCCGGGCACGCTGTGCCTCGAAGTCACCGAATCGGCCCTGATCGGCGCCGACGACGAGCTCCTCGAACCGCTGCGCCGGCTCGCCGCCCTGGGCGTGGACATCGCCCTGGACGACTTCGGCACGGGGTACTCGAACCTTGCCAATCTGCGCCGGCTGCCCGTCAGCGTCCTGAAGCTGGACCGTTCCTTCACCAAGGGGATGCAGCAGGAGCCGGCCAATCCGGTCGACGTCAAGATCGTGGAGGGCATCGTCGCCCTGGCCCACAGCCTCGAACTCGCCGTCACGGTCGAGGGAGTGGAAACCGGCGCCCAGGCCGCCCAGCTCCGGGCGCTGGGCTGCGACACGGCCCAGGGCTGGTACTACGCCCGCCCCGGAGCCCCCGACCGCATCCACACCCTGTCCCTCTCCGACGCGGTGCCGACGGCCTCCTGACACCCCCCGGGCGGCCGGTCCGCCCGGGGTCCCGCTCCCGGCCCGGTCCCGGCGGGGGCTCGAACCGGCCCGTGGCGGACCGTTCCCGGAGGGGCCCGCGCTCAGCTCAGCAGCATGCGCTTGAGTTCGCGGGCCGCGCGCGGGGGCGCCACGTCCGTGCGGTGGGCCAGGGCGATCGTGCGGCGCAGCGGGGAGCCGGCCAGGGCGGTGGCGCGCAGGCCCGGGCCCGCGTGGTCGACCACCATCGCCGGGACCACCGCGATGCCGAGCCCCGCGCGGACGAACCCCAGCACGGCGTCCATCTCGCCGCCCTCCACCGTGAACACCGGCTCGAAGCCCTCCGCCCGGCACGCCGCCACCGTCAGGTCCCGCAGGTCGTAGCCGTGCCGGAACATCACCATCGGCTCGTCGCGCAGCGCCCGTACGGTGAGCGCGCCGCCGCCCGCCGGTGCCGGGAGGGCCGCGGAGGAGACCACCACCAGGTCCTCCGTCAGCAGCTCCACCGTGGTCAGCGCCGGAGCCGAGGGCGGCAGCGGCAGGGCGATCAGCGCGAGGTCCAGGGCCCCGCGCGCGAGCTCCCGCACGAGGTCGAGCGAGCCGCTCTCCTCGATCAGCAGCTCGATCCCGGGATGCGCGGAGTGGAAGGCCCGCAGCACGTCCGGCAGCAGGCCCGTGCACACGCTCGGAGTGGCCCCCAGCCGGATCCGGCCGCGCCGCAGCTGCGCCAGCTCCTGCACCTCGAGCCGCGCGGTGTCGGCGTCCGCGAGGATCCGGCGGGCCAGCGGCAGCAGGGTCTCGCCCGCGTCGGTGAGCGCGATGTTCCCGCGCGCCCGGCTGAACAGCTCGGCGCCCAGCTCCCGCTCCAGGGCTTTGATCTGCTGGGACAAGGAGGGCTGGGCCACGTGCTCGCGCTCGGCCGCGCGGGTGAAGTGGCGGGTCTCGGCGACGGCGACGAAGTACACGAGCTGCTGGAACTGCATCGTCCCAGGCTAGCGGGGTACATAGGCTTTGCCTATCGACTTCAGCTCCACCATGTCTTGGACCTTTCGGGACCTTCGTCCCTACGGTCTGTCCCATGGCTCTGGCAACGCGGACGGGTCGACGGCCGTCCACCACGCGCACGCTCTGGGACTCCTCCGTCGGCAAGAAGTCCGTCATGGCCGTCTCCGGCCTGATCATGCTCGGCTACCTCGTCGCGCACATGCTCGGCAACCTCAAGATCTTCTTCGGGGCGGAGGAGTTCAACGGCTACGCGCACTGGCTGCGCACCCTCGGCGCCCCCGTCCTGCACCACGAGTGGGCCCTGTGGATCGTCCGCGCGGCCCTGGTCGCCGCCGTCGTCGCGCACGCGGTCTGCGCCTGCCAGCTCAGCCGCCGCGACATCAAGGCGCGCCCGGTGAAGTACGCCCACAAGCGCCGCCGGGCGAGCTACGCCACCCGCACCATGCGGTGGGGCGGTGTCATCCTCGCCCTCTTCATCGTCTGGCACCTGCTCGACCTCACCACGCTCACCGTCAACGAGCGCGCCTGGGCGGGGCATCCGTACGAGAACGTCCTGGCCACCTTCTCCACCTGGTACGGCAACACCATCTACCTCGTGGCGATGGCGGCCCTCGGCCTGCACGTGCGCCACGGCTTCTGGAGCGCCGCCCAGACCCTGGGCGCGGGCAACGCCCGGCGCGAGCGGACCCTGAAGTTCCTCGCCAACGCCCTCGCCCTCGTCCTCTTCGCGGGCTTCGTGTCCGTACCCGTCGCCGTCATGACCGGAGTGGTGAGCTGACCATGAGCGCAAGCACGAGCACTTCCCAAAGTTCCCACAGCCCCCATCAGTCCCACACCGAGTACGCCGACTACACCACCGGCGAACCGCTCACCGACACCAAGGCCCCCGAAGGCCCCATCGCCGAGCGCTGGGACCGCCGCCGATTCGAGGCCAAGCTCGTCAACCCGGCCAACCGGCGCGGACACACCGTCATCGTCGTCGGCACCGGACTGGCCGGCGGCGCGGCCGGTGCCACCCTCGCCGAACAGGGCTACCACGTCGTCCAGTTCTGCTTCTCCGACTCACCGAGGCGCGCCCACTCCATCGCCGCCCAGGGCGGCATCAACGCCGCCAAGAACTACCGCAACGACGGCGACTCCGTACACCGCCTCTTCTACGACACCGTCAAGGGCGGCGACTTCCGCGCCCGCGAGTCCAACGTCCACCGCCTCGCCCAGATCTCCGTCGAGATCATCGACCAGTGCGTGGCCCAGGGCGTCCCCTTCGCCCGCGAGTACGGCGGCCTCCTCGACACCCGCTCCTTCGGCGGCGTCCAGGTCTCCCGCACCTTCTACGCCCGCGGCCAGACCGGACAGCAGTTGCTGCTCGGGGCCTACCAGGCCCTCTCGCGCCAGATCGCCGCCGGCAACGTCGAGATGCACGCCCGCACCGAGATGCTCGACCTGATCACCGTCGACGGCGTGGCCCGCGGAATCGTCGCCCGCGACCTGGTCACCGGCAAGATCGACACGTACTACGCGGACGCGGTCGTCCTCGCGAGCGGCGGCTACGGCAACGTCTTCTACCTCTCCACCAACGCCATGAACTCCAACGCGACCGCCGTCTGGCGGGCGCACCGGCGCGGCGCGTACTTCGCCAACCCCTGCTTCACCCAGATCCACCCCACCTGCATCCCGCGCACCGGCGACCACCAGTCCAAACTCACGCTGATGAGCGAGTCGCTGCGCAACGACGGCCGCATCTGGGTCCCCAAGGCCAAGGGCGACACCCGCCCCGCCGCCGACATCCCCGAGGCGGAGCGCGACTACTACCTGGAGCGGATCTACCCCTCCTTCGGCAACCTCGTGCCCCGGGACATCGCCTCCCGCGCCGCGAAGAACGTCTGCGACGAGGGCCGCGGCGTCGGCCCCGGCGGCGAGGGCGTCTACCTCGACTTCGCCGACGCCGTCCGCCGCATGGGCAAGGAGAAGGTCGCCGAGAAGTACGGCAACCTCTTCGACATGTACGAGCGGATCACCGCGGAGAACCCGTACGAGGTCCCCATGCGGATCTACCCCGCCGTGCACTACACGATGGGCGGACTGTGGGTCGACTACGACCTCCAGACCACCGTCCCGGGCCTGTTCGCGATCGGCGAGGCCAACTTCTCCGACCACGGCGCCAACCGCCTCGGCGCCTCCGCCCTGATGCAGGGCCTCGGCGACGGCTACTTCGTGCTCCCCTCCACCATCAACGACTACCTGGCCCGCCACCCGCACCGGGAAGCGGTCGACGACACCCACCCCGAGGCCGCGGCCGCCGTCCGCGAGACCCGCGACTGCCTGGCCGGACTGCTCGCCGTCGACGGGGACCGCACCCCCGACTCCTTCCACCGCGAGATCGGCGAACTGATGTGGGAGTACTGCGGAATGGCCCGCACCGAGGAGGGGCTGCGCAAGGCCCTCGCCCGGATCCCGGAGATCCGCGAGGAGTTCTGGCGCCGGATCAAGGTGCCCGGCAGCGGCGAGGAGTTCAACCAGTCGCTGGAGAAGGCCAACCGCGTCGTCGACTACCTGGAGCTCGCCGAGCTGATGTGCCTCGACGCCCTCCACCGCGCCGAGTCCTGCGGCGGCCACTTCCGCGAGGAGTCCCAGACCCCGGACGGCGAAGCCGCCCGCCGCGACGAGGAGTTCGGGTACGCGGCCGCCTGGCAGTACACCGGAACCGGCATCGCCCCCGTCCTGCACAAGGAAGACCTCGTCTTCGAGTACGTCCACCCCACCCAGCGGAGCTACGCATGAAGCTCACCCTGCGCGTCTGGCGCCAGCGGCACGCCGGCGCCCCCGGCGCCATGGCCTCCTACGAGGTCGACGGCATCTCCACGGACATGTCGTTCCTCGAGATGCTCGACACCCTCAACGAGGACCTGATCCTGCGCGGCGAGGACCCGGTCGCCTTCGACCACGACTGCCGCGAGGGCATCTGCGGCGCGTGCAGCCTCGTCATCAACGGCGACGCCCACGGGCCGGAGCGCACCACCACCTGCCAGCTCCACATGCGCTCCTTCGCCGACGGGGACACCATCGACGTCGAACCGTGGCGGGCCTCCGCCTTCCCCGTCGTCAAGGACCTCGTGGTCGACCGGGGCGCCTTCGACCGGATCATCCAGGCCGGCGGCTACATCACCGCGCCGACCGGCGCGGCCCCCGAGGCGCACGCCACCGCCGTGCCCAAGCCGGTCGCCGACCTCGCCTTCGAACACGCCGAGTGCATCGGCTGCGGGGCGTGTGTGGCGGCCTGCCCCAACGGCTCCGCGATGCTCTTCACCTCCGCCAAGGTCAACCACCTGAACGTGCTGCCGCAGGGCTCGCCGGAGCGCGAGACCCGCGTCCTGGACATGGTGGCCACCATGGACGCGGAAGGCTTCGGCGGCTGCACACTGGCCGGCGAATGCGCGACCGCCTGCCCCAAGGGCATCCCGTTGCCGTCGATCGCGGCCATGAACAAGGAGTGGCTCAAAGCGGTGCGCCACGGGCCGCGCTGAGCTGAGAGTTCCGGCGGGGCCGCTTCCCCGTACCGGGCCGCGGACGGGCCGGCGCGGGCCGGGTCGGGCCGGCGCGTACCGGGCCGCCCCGGGCGGTCGGGCCGCCGCCGGCGGCCGCGCGCAGTCCGCCGATCGGATGACCCGCGCGGTGCCCGCCGTGCCGTGACCGGCCGCCCTCCCGAACATGGGCGACAGTGAGCCCCATGCCCCAAGCCCCCGCCGGATCCGGCCCGCGCCGCCGCACCGTGCTGGCCGCCGTGCTCACCCCGCTGGTGGCGGCCGGATGTGCCGAGGAGGAGCGCCCCCGCACCCCGCGCCCCGGCCCCCAGGCCGCCAAGGACGCCCTGGTCATGCTGATCCGGCACGCCGAGAAGCCGTACGCCGGAGACACCGGCGAGGACGACGAGGGCAACGAGGACCCCGGTTTCCTCGCGGTACGGGGCCGACGCCGGGCCCAGGAACTGCCCGCCCTCTTCCCGCCGGCCAAGGGCGCCGGCCTGCCCCGCCCCGAGGCCGTCTTCGCGGCCGGCGGCAAGGAGGGCTCGCCCGCGCGCTGCCGCCAGACCGTGGAGCCGCTGGCCACGGCGCTCCGTACGCCCGTCCGCGCCGAATTCGGCCTCGGAGCCGAGCCCGCGCTCGCCCGCGCGGTACTGGCCGCCCGGATGCCGGTGCTCGTCTGCTGGGAGCACACCGGCATGCCCCGCCTGCTCCGGGCCCTCGGGGCGGACGGGGTCCTCGGACTGCCCGCCGCCTGGCCCGACCGCTACGACCTGGTGTGGACCTTCACCCGCAGGCAGGGCGCATGGAGCTTCCGCGAGCTGCCGCAGCACCTGCTCGCCGGGGACGCCTGATACCGCGGCTGATACCGCGGTACGGGCGTACGCTGAGAAGTGGACTCGGGGCCGTCGTGCGCCTGGAGGTCGACGATCATGTCTGGAATCGTGCGAAGAGGTTTCGATTCCGCCGATGAAACCCGTCGGTTCGAGGACGGCAAGGGCCGGCTCGACCTGCTCGACACCGACCACGGCCCGGTCGGCCGCGCCGTGTTCGAGCCCGGATGGCAGTGGTCGGAGCACATCAAGCCCATCGCGGGAACCGCCAGTTGCGAGGCCGCCCACGTGGGATACGTCATCAGCGGCCGGATGAAGATCGTCATGGACGACGGCGACAGCATCGAAGCGCAGCCCGGTGACTTCATCCAGATCGACCCCGGCCACGACGCCTGGGTGATCGGCGAAGAGCCGTGCGTCGTCCTCGACTGGCAGGGCTACGGAAACTTCGCCAAGCCCGCCGGCTCCTGACCCGCAGGCCTGACCCGCAGGCCTGATCCGCAGGCCTGATCCGAAGGAGACGGCCTAGTCTGTGAGCGCCCGCGCCAGGTGGGGCGCCGTGCGGCTGCCCGCGGCGCGGGCCACGTCGGCGGGCGTGCCCGCGGCCACCACCCGGCCGCCGTCCGCGCCGCCGCCCGGACCCAGGTCGACGACCCAGTCCGCGCCCGCCACGACCGACATGTCGTGCTCCACGACCACCACGGAATGCCCGGCGTCCACCAGACCGTGCAACTGCCGCAGCAGCACCAGGGTGTCGGCCGGGTGGAGCCCGGTCGTGGGCTCGTCCAGCAGGTACAGGGTGTGGTCGCGGCGCAGCCCTCCCCGGGCCTCTCGGGCCGGGGAGGCCCCGCTGAGCTCGGTCGCCAGCTTGATGCGCTGCGCCTCGCCGCCCGACAGCTCCGTGGCCGGCTGCCCGAGGCGCAGGTATCCCAGGCCGATGTCCGACAGCGCCGACAGGCTCCGCGCGGCCGCCGGGACCCCGGAGAAGAAGGCGGCCGCCGACTCCACCGTCAGGGCCAGCACCTCCGCGATGTTCAACCCCGAGTAACGGACCTCCAGGGTCTCGGAGTTGTAGCGGGCCCCGGCGCAGTCGGGGCAGGGCGCGTACGTACTGGGCAGGAACAGCAGCTCCACCGAGACGAAGCCCTCGCCCTGGCAGGACTCGCACCGGCCGCCCGGCACGTTGAAGGAGAAGCGGCCCGCCTTCCAGCCGCGCGCCTTCGCCTGCTCCGTCGCGGAGAAGAGCCGGCGGACCACGTCGAACAGCCCCGTGTACGTGGCCAGGTTGGAGCGCGGGGTCCGCCCGATCGGCTTCTGGTCCACCTCCACCAGCCGCCGTACCGGGAACCCCGGATCCGCCAGCCGCTCACCGACCTCCCGGGCCAGCGCCCGGCCCAGCGTGGACTTGCCGGAGCCCGACACCCCGGTCACGGCCGTGAACACGCCGAGCGGGAACCTGACCGCCACGTCACGCAGGTTGTGCCGGCTCACCCCGCTGAGCCGGACGGACCCGGCCGCCTCGCGCGGGGGCCGCGGGGCCGGCCCGTCCTGTCGCGGGTCCGGGAACAGGTGCCGGGCCGTCGCGGATTCCGCCACCCCGGCCAGCCCCTGCGGCGGACCGCTGTACAGCACCCGCCCGCCGTGCTCGCCGGCCAGCGGCCCGACGTCGACCAGCCAGTCCGCGTGCCGCACCACGTCCAGATCGTGCTCCACCACGAACACGGTGTTCCCCGCCTCCTTGAGCCGGTCCAGCACGCCCAGCAGCGCCTCGGTGTCGGCCGGGTGGAGACCGGCCGACGGCTCGTCCAGTACGTACACCACCCCGAACAGGCCCGACCGCAACTGCGTGGCCAGCCGCAGCCGTTGCAGCTCTCCCGCCGACAGGGTGGGGGCCGCGCGGTCCAGGCTCAGGTAGCCCAGCCCGAGCTCGGTGACCGGCCCGATCCTGGAGCGCAGGTCCTCCGTCAGCACCCGCGCCGCCTCACCGCCCCCGTGCGCGCGGGCCAGTACGCCGTCCAGCTCGGTCAGCGCCAGCGCCGCCAGCTCCGCGATGGTGCGGCCCGCGAAGGTCACGGCCAGCGCCTCCGGACGCAGTCGCCGGCCCTCGCACACCGGGCACGGCGAGTCCGCCAGGAACTTCTCGGCGCGGGCCCGCAGGGTGGCGCTCTTGCTGTCGGCGAACGTCCGCATCACGTAGCGGTGGGCGCTCATGTACGTGCCCTGGTAGGGCCGTTGGATCCGGTCGGCCTCCCGCACGGGATGCACCGTGACCACCGGCTGCTCCTCGGTGAACAGGATCCACTCGCGGTCCTTCGCCGTGAGGTCGCGCCACGGCGCGTCCACGTCGTGGCCCAGCGCCTCCAGGATGTCGCGCAGGTTCTTGCCCTGCCAGGCGCCGGGCCAGGCGGCGATGGCGCCCTGACGGATCGACAGCTCGGCCTCGGGGACGAGGAGTTCCTCGGTCGTGCGGAACACCCGGCCCAAGCCGTGACAGGAAGGGCAGGCGCCGGCCGCGGTGTTGGGGGAGAAGGAGTCGGAGTCGAGCCGCTCGGCGCCCGCCGGGTAGCAGCCGGCCCGCGAGTAGAGCATCCGCAGGGAGTTCGACAGGGTGGTCACCGTCCCCACCGAGGACCGGGAGCCCGGGGAGGAGCGCCGCTGCTCCAGCGACACGGCCGGCGGCAGCCCGGTGATCGAGTCGACCTTGGGCGCACCGATCTGGTGGATCAGGCGGCGGGCGTACGGGGCCACCGACTCGAAGTAGCGGCGCTGGGCCTCGGCGAAGATCGTGCCGAAGGCCAGTGAGCTTTTCCCGGAGCCGGAGACGCCGGTGAAGACGGTCAGCGCGTCGCGCGGGACGTCCACGTCCACCCCGCGCAGGTTGTGCTCCCGGGCCCCGCGGACACGGACGTGGGGATCGTGGGCGCGGGGGGCGGCGGGCTGGTGCATTCGCCCTAGTTTAGTGCCCGGCGACCTCGGCCGGTCCGGCGGGCGGTCCGGCGGGCGGTCCGGGCACCCCCGGCGGCCCGCTCAGGCCGGCCGCCCGCTCAGGCCGGCCGCCCGCTCAGGCCGGCCAGCTCGGCGAGGCCGGCGAAGGAGTCCAGCAGCGCCGTCCGGTCGTGGGTGGACGTGGTCACCAGCAGCTCGTCCGCCCCGGTCAGCCGGGAGACCTCGGCCAGCTCCGCCGCCACCTGCTCCCGCGTGCCGTGGACGTGCCCGGCCAGCGCGCCCTCGTACAGCTCGCGCTCCTTGGGGCTCATGGCGAGGGCCTCGACCTCCTCAGCCGGGCGCAGCGGCGGGAAGCTGCCCCGGGTGCGGGAGTGCGCGAGCGCCCACGCCTCCGGGACCAGGATCCGGCGGGCGGCTTCGGGGGTCGCGGCGACCGCGACCGTCCCGGAGACCACGACGTAGGGCTTCTCGCCCCAGGCGGAGGGCCGGAACCGCTCGCGGTACCCCTCGATGACCTCCACGACCCGTGCGCGCGTCCGCAGGTCCCCGACCACCAGGGGGAGCCCGGCGCGGGCCGCGATGCCGGCCCCCTCGCCCGTGGCCAGCACGTAGGGCGGGATCCGCATGCCCTCCGCCGGGCGGGCGTGCACCTCGGGATGGGCGCTCTGGGAGCCGTCGAACCAGCCCAGGAGCTCGGCGAGCTGCTCCTCGAACCGGTCGGCGTCCCCGGTGCCGCGGCCGAGCGCGCGCCGGATCCCGCCCGTGAAGCCGACGGACCGGCCGAGCCCCATGTCGATGCGGCCGGGGAAGAGCGATTCCAGGACCCCGAACTGCTCCGCGACGATCAGCGGCTGGTGGTTGGGCAGCATCACGCCGCCCGTGCCGACGCGGATCCGGCCGGTGGCGCTGGCCACCGCGGCGGCCAGCACGGTGGGCGCGGATCCGGCCACTCCGGGCACGCTGTGGTGCTCGGAGACCCAGAACCGGTGGTAGCCGAGCCGCTCGGCGGTGCGCGCGAGGTCGACGGTGTCCCGCAGCGCCTGCGCGGCGGGATGCCCCTCGCGGGTGCGGGACCGGTCGAGTACGGAGAGTTTCCGGATCACACAGTGGTCAACGCCGTGGGGCCGCCGGGATTCCCGGGAGCCTCCCGCGGCGTGGGGGAGCGCTTCGGCGAGTGTCTACGCTGGCGGGGTGACCGAGACTCAGAACCGCAGGCCCCTGGCCGTCTTCGACATCGACAACACCCTGGCCGACACCGGCCACCGCCAGCACTTCCTGGAGAGCCGGCCCCGCGACTGGAGCGGCTTCTTCGGCGCGGCCCCGGCCGATCCGCCGCTCGCCCGGGGGATCGCGCTCGCGGTGGAGAGCGCGGCCGACTGCGAGGTCGCGTACCTGACCGGACGCCCGGAGCGGTGCCGCGCGGACACGGCCGTGTGGCTCACCCGGCACGGTCTGCCCGAGGGGCGGCTGTGGATGCGCGGGAACCAGGACCGGCGGCCCGCCCGGACGACCAAGCTGGAGGTGCTGCGGCGGATCGCGCGGGGCCGGGAGGTCCGGATGCTCGTCGACGACGACGAGCTGGTGTGCCGGGATGCGCGCGCGGCGGGGTTCCGCGTGGTCCTGGCGGACTGGGCGGCGCAGGCGCCGGAGCTCAAGGACGCGCAGGAGGGCGAGGGCCGGACCTGAGGGCCGGACCTGAGCGCCGGACCCGAGCCCGGGCCGGACCCGGACCTGAGCGCCGGACCCGCGGGCGCCCGCCGCCTCACTCCTCGCCGTCGAGCCGGAATCCGACCTTGAGGCCCACCTGGAAGTGCGCGACCTGCCCGTTCTCGATGTGGCCCCTGATCTGCGTCACCTCGAGCCAGTCCAGGTTGTGCAGCGTCTCGCCCGCGCGGGCGATTCCGTTGCGGATGGCCTGGTCGATGCCCTCGTGGGACGTGCCCACGATCTCGGTCACCCGGTACGTGTGATTGGACATGGGGTCTCCCGACACTGGGTGGCTGTTGCCTTGTTCTACGGTGCCCCAGTAAGTCCGGGTCCGCGAACTTTGCGTGAACAATCCAGCGCGAAACCGTCCTGAACCCCTTGACCCGCTCATTGGTCCATGCCAATTTCAAGCCATCTGAGATCCATCCCCAGAAGGTGACCTTCGTGAAGATCCGCTTCCTTGCCGTGTCCACCGCTCTCGTGGCGGCGACCGCCCTCGCCGGCTGCAGTCTGGCCGGATCGGCGGGCGGCCCGCAGAAGGTGACGCTCTGGTTGATGAAGGGCAGCGCCTCGGACGAGTTCATAGCCCAGTTCACCAGCAGCTACGAGGCGGACCACCCCGACATCGACCTCGACGTCAAGATCCAGGAGTGGACGGGCATCGGCGACAAGGTCAACGCCGTGCTGTCCGGCAAGAGCACGGAGGGCGCCGACGTCATCGAGGTCGGCAACACCCAGGTCGCCCAGTACGTGGAGACCGGAGGCGTATCCGAGCTCACCCTCGAAGCCCTGCGCCTGTGGGACGGCAAGGACTGGCTGAAGGGCCTCTCCGACCCCGGCAGCGTCAACGGCGCCCAGTTCGGTGTCCCGTGGTACGCCGCCAACCGCGTGGTGATCTACAACAAGGACCTCTTCGCGAACGCCGGGATCAAGACCCCGGTCAAGACCCGCGCGGAGTGGATCCAGGCCACCCAGAAGCTCGACAAGGGCAGCCAGCAGGGCATCTACCTCGCCGGCCAGAACTGGTACGTCCTCGCCGGCTTCATCTGGGACGAGGGCGGCGAGCTCGCCGTCGAGGGCGGCGGCCAGTGGCTCGGCACCCTCGACGACGAGAAGGCCCTGGCGGGCATGGAGTTCTACAAGCAGCTCCAGGACCTCGGCAACGGGCCCAAGGACGCCGACGAGGAGACGCCCCCGCAGTCCGAGGTCTTCGCGCGGGGCGGGATCGCGCAGATCATCGCCCCGCCCGGCCAGGTCGCCGCCATCGAGGCCGCCAACCCCGCGCTGAAGGGCAAGCTCGGCTTCTTCCCGATCCCCGGGAAGACGGCGGACAAGGTCGGCTCCGTCTTCACCGGCGGCTCCGACCTGATCATCCCCGAGTCGACGAAGCGGCGTAAGGACGCGGTCGACGTCGTCACCGCCCTGGTCAGCGAGAAGTGGCAGACCGAGCTCGCCCGCACGATGAGCTACGTCCCCAACAAGACCACGCTCGCGCACGTGGTCGAGGGCAACGAGGGCGCCACCGCGATGGCCCCCGGCGCCGCCCAGGGCCGCGCCACCCCGAAGTCCGCCCGCTGGGCCGAGGTCGAGGCCAAGAACCCGATCAAGCCGTTCATGACGGCCGTCCTCACCGGACAGGACCCCAAGGAAGCCGCGAAGACGGCCTCCGACACCATCAGCAAGGTCCTCAGCTCCGACCGCTGACCCCGGGGCGTCCGCGGGGCGTCCGCGGGGAGTCCGCGGGGCCTGTCCCCTATAACCATCTGACGCCGACGAGTAGTTCTCCGCGAACCAGTCCTGGTGCGCGCGGGACGTGCGCAGGGAGTCGAGGCGGGCGCGCCGCAGGGAGGCGTGAAAGAACGATCCGCCTGAGCGGTCCTGGCCGGGGGTCGCGTGCAGCAGCCCCGTCATCCACTGGGTGAACTCCTGTGCGCGCCAGATGTACGCCAGGCACTGCGCCGAGTAGCGGTCGAGAGCGGCGTCGTCCCCGCCGGTGAGGGCCTCGGCCAGGGCTCCGGCCAGGATCTCCGCCTCCAGGACGGCGAGGTTCGCGCCTTTCGCGGCGGCCGGGGCGGTCAGGCTCGCCGCGTCGCCTGCCAGCAGGAGCGAGCCGTGGCGCAGCGGTTCGACCACGTCGCACGCCAGGTCGACGACGCCGCGCTCGATGATCGGCCCCCTGCGCAGCGGGCCGTGCTCCGCGGCGCGCATCCGCAGGTCGAGTTCGTCCCAGATCCGCTCCTCGGACCAGGCGTCGGCGGAGGCGCCGCGCGGGCACTCGAGGTAGTAGCGCGTGACCTGGGGGCTGCGGGCCATGTGGCCGGCGAAGCCGCGGTCGTGGACGGCGTAGCCGACGGCGTCCAGGCTGGGCGGGGCTTCGGCCAGCAGGCCGAGCCAGCTCACGCCGAGGTCGTGGTGATGGCGCAGCGCGCCGGGCGGCAGCGAGCGGCGGGCGGCTCCGTGCCGGCCGTCGCAGCCGGCGACGTACCGGGCGTCCCACCGGGTGGGGCGCCCGTCCGGCTCGCGGGTGGTGACGTGGGGCCGGGCGCCGTCGGCGTCGTGGACGGCGAGCGCCTCGGTGTGGAAGCGGATGCGCCCGCCGGCGTCGAGGTAGCGCGTCAGGAGGTCGGTCACCAGGTTCTGCTGCGGGTAGACGGTGTGCTGCTCGCGCCGGCCGAGGGTTCCGTAGTCGAGGCGGAAGCGGCCGTCAGCGGTGCGGAACTCGCAGGTGCCGTGCGTACGTCCGTCGCGGTGCAGCCCGTCGGCGAGGCCGTGGCGGTCCAGGATCCGTACGGTGTTCGGCGCGAGGAACCCGGCCCGGGCCCGGGTCTGGACGTGTAAGCGAGCGGCGCGTTCGAGGACGACACAGTCGATGCCGGCGGCGAGCAGGAGATTCCCGAGCAGCAGGCCGGCGGGGCCCGCGCCGAGGACGACCACATCGGCTGAATCACATAACGAACGGTGATTTCGGCTTTCTTTCATAGAGCGGGAATCATAAGCACGAAAGAACTCGACGATGATCACGAGTAATCCGGATGCGGTAATAGAGTGACGATCGCAATATCCTTCGCCATCCCACCGCCAATGCCACCTCCAATGCCACCGCCAATCCCCGCCGTCCTACGGCAGGGCGGGCTCGTCGTGCGGCGTTTGGATCCGTTCTGTGGCGAGGGCGGGGTCGATGAGGATTTTGGCATGGGCTTCGGGATGGTCCAGGGCGGTGAAAGCGGCCGGGACGCCCGCCAGTCCCACGCGGCCGGTGACGAGGTGGGCTGCTGTGTCGAGGGTGCCGTCGGCGAGGGCGTGGAGGGTGTCCCGGAATTCCAACGGCGTGTACCCGACGGCGAATCGAAGGTCGAGTTCCTTGTTCACCGCGAGCGAGGGGCGGATCCTGTCGGACCCCATGCAGACGCCGACGACCACGACGCGGGCGTGCATGGGCGCGGCGGCCAGAATCCCGTCGAGCATGCCCGGCGTTCCGACGCACTCGAACACCACGGGGCGGCGGGGCCGGGTCGCGCCGGCCTTGTCCAGCGCGCGCCAGGCGGTCCACCAGGGCAGCGGCAGCCGCGTCAGGCTCTGGCCGGCGGGGCGATGGCTGACGCACGTCTCGCCGACCGTCGTCTCCTGCGCCGCCTTGCCCGGCTTGCCCGTAGCGACGGGAGACGGTCTGGTGATGTTCTCCACGAGCCAGTACCACGCGAGCTCCGTGCACCTGGCCTTCTGCACGCTCGACCCACTCGGCGTTCAACCGGTCCCCGACCCCGCCACCTGGTGGTACTTCCTCGACGGAGCACCAGCGGACGGTGCAGGACCGGCGAACTGGCGAACCGCAACGGCTTTGCTGGACTCCGGACAAGAACCGACCGAGGTCATCCCCGGACTCGGGGGGCAGGGCGAAGTGTCCGTGACCTGGCACCCGAGGATCCATCGTTGACTGCAGGCCAACATGGGCCCCAGCAACCCCGGGGATCCGTTCGAGGCGATCCACGTGCGCACGGCACGCCGCCCACAAGGCCCCTGGTCCCAGTCCGTGGTGGTCTTCGACCCGGCGGACCCCAACGCGGAGGCGAGCAACACCGACCCGCAGAACCAATTCGTCCGCTTTCCGTCTACAACGTGCAGCTGCTCACCGCACGCATACACCTCCGTCCGACCACACCTTGACCGGAGGGCGAGGCGGCGTGGATCGGTGGCTCGGCCTCGTCGAGCGACGCAGCGCACGCGTCCACCGCACCCGCCACCGCCTCCGGCGGGGCGCGGCGTGGGTTCCGGACCTGCGTCAAGCCAGGGGGCCGAGTACGTCCTGGGATTCGATGAGGCCTTGGTCGCTCGGGGCCTTTCCGTCGCCGAAGACGCGTTCGGCTTGGCGTGCCCGGAACTCGGCGTGGGCCTCGGCGGGCTTCGCGTAGCCGTGGCGGGTGCGGGCCTGCTCGGGAGTGAGGACCTCCTTGGTGCGGGGAGGTACGCCGAGCTTGATGGGCGCGACCACCTTGACCGTGGAGGGCGAGAGCATCCCCAGGAGGAAGAGTTCGACCCGGGGGTTGAGGTGGGCCAGCGCGAAGGACATCCGCATGACCGGTACGACGAGCACGTCCAGGACGCGCGACTGCCGGATCTGCGCCATCTCCCGCATCCAGCGCGGCATGGTGGCGATGGTGGCGATGCGGTGCGTCCTGGCCACGACCATCCGCGCGGGCTTCATCCACCACGGGGTCGGCGGGAGAACGAGATCGGTGTTCAGGAGGTGGTTCATGGCCTGCCGGGCGATGGGGCTGGCCGACAGCCGCGGGCGCATGGTCTCGAAGTACGCCCGGATTCCGGCGCGGTCGCGCGGGACGTCGTCGGGCGAGCACGTCTGGAGCTCCGCGGCGAGCGCGCAGGCCTCCCAGTACTCCTTCTCCTCCTCCGCGGTGAGTTTGCCGGGCCCGTACTTCTCGTACGCGTAGAGGATCGAGTGCCAGCCGGTGAGCTGTATCCACAGCTGCGAGGCGGGGTCGTTGGCGTCGTAAGTGCCTTCGCCGTACGGGAGTTCGCCGATGGCCTTCGAGTGGATCTTGACCAGGACATCGGCGGCCCTGCACACCTGCTCCGAGCCGGCGAAGGCCACCATGGCGAAGTAGCGCAGGGTGCGGTCGTAGCGGGTGCGGGTGCGGTCGTAGATGCCCTGGGTGCCGTGGACCGCGGCCACCAGCGGCGGATCGAGTTCCTCGACCACCACGGATCGCTGGAAGCCCACCGTGGGCGCCGTCGGGTAGCTCCACACCTTCCAGACCACCGATCCGGGACCGAAGAACCCGTAGTCCTCGTGCGGTTCGACCTCTTTGCCGTTCAGCCGGGCCATGAGGCCCCTCCCTCGTGTCCGTGGCGGCGGGCGCATGCCGCTCCCCCAATAAGACAGTACTGTCGTAAATTAAGACACGGTTGTCGTAAGATGCCAAGGTGTCGACACCGACGTCTCCCACCGACAGGCCGCGCAGGCGGCGCCCGTACGCTCCGCGCGTCCCGATCACCGAGCGGCGGGAGCAACTGCTCGACGCGGCCCTCGCTTTGATCGTGAGCGACGGTTACGGCAGGGTCTCGATCGATGCGATCGCCAAGCGGGCGCAGGTCGCGCGGTCCGTGGTCTACGGCGCCTTCGACGACCTCGACGCGCTGCTGCTCGCCCTGCTCGACCGGCAGCAGGAGCGCGCCTTCACCCGCCTGCTGGCGACCGTCCCCGACCCCCTCCGCACCGGCGACCCGGTCGGCTTCGCCTGCGAGGCGGTGCACCGGATGGCCGCCATGCTGCGGGAGGACCCGGACACCTGGCGCCTGATCCTGCTGACCCCGGCGACCACTCCCCCGGCCGTCCACGCACGCATCGAGGCGGACCGGGAGCGGTTCCGGCGCAGGGTCGTCTCGTGGATGGAGTCCGCCGCGGCTGCCGCGGACGGGCCCGCGCCGGCGTCGGCTCCCGCGCCCGCACCCGCGCCAGATCCCGAGGTCCTCGCCCATGCCCTGGTCGCCTCCGCGGAACACTTCGCGCGCCTCGCGCTCAGCTCACCCGGGGCGATCGACGCCACCCGGCTCGCCGGACAACTACGGCTCCTGCTCGGCGGCATCTGGCCGACACCCTCGGGGGCGTACGAGGAGACGCCCGAGGGGGCGCCCCGCGCGTAGGGCGGTTGGCCACGCCACCGGAGCGGCGGCAGGCCCGCGGGGCGTCCTCGTCAGATCGATCCCCGCGGCGAAGCGGGGCTCGGTCACCGAGATGTACGGTGCGACGGTCGATATCCGGATGCGGGCCACCACGAGGAGATGCCAGAGTCACGGTCGTGACCTTGATGAACGTGCTCGTCGACTTCGCCCGGACCGGCCGTATCGGCCCGCTTCACTGCGGCATGCCGCTGACCGAGGCCGAGGAACTCCTGGGCCCCGGACGCCCCCACCCCGCCATTCAAATGATGCCGGACATCGACGGCTACCCGTACGCCTGGGACGGCCTGGAGCTGGCCGTCACCCAGCGCGCCGTCAGCGGCATCTCGATCAGCCTCCGGCCGGGCTCGACGACCAAGGTGCCGCCCCTGGTCCTGCGGGATTCGGAGTCCTACCCGTCCACGGTGCTCCGAGAAGACCTGATCGCGGGCCTCGATGCCGTCGGCTGCCGCCACTACGTCAACGACCGCCTCACGTTCGGAGAGCAGTCGAGCATCCTGACCCGACCCGCGGACGTCTGCGCGGTGTTCTTCACACCCCGCCGCGACGACCACGTGTCCGATCGCGAACGCCACTACCTCGGCGCGATCCACAAGCGCACCGCTTGACATCCTTGATCCCGCGGGACGCCATGGCGTGCGCACGGCTCGCGGTTTCACGGCACGGTGGACCGGGGCTTGGGCCGTCGCCCTCGCCCGAGCGGCAGGCGCCGTGCGCCCCGAGATCACCATCACCCAGGTGCTGAAGCTGGTCGGCGCCATCGCGCCGGCCACCGAGCAGGACACCGACGGCCTGGCACCGACGGCCTGGCCGAGGCCGACACCCTGATCGCGATCGCCATCGAGGGCGTACGCGCGCGCTGACCCCCGGCGTCAGCCGCGAGCCGGCCCCGAAGTCCGCGACTCGGTCCGCACGGCGGCTCGGGCGCTGCATCGGCTTCGCCTGGTGTTCGGCGGAGCAGGCGAAGTCGCCGGGCCCGGGTGAGCGGCACGGGTTCCGCGGATCGGCGAGGGCAGGAAACCGGCCGGCCACGTCATGCAGTCACTCGCTCGTTCGACCCGACTCTTCTGACATGCGGGCCTCCGGTGCCGAGGCCGGGGGCCGGGGTCTCACCGGCGATCAGGCGACGGGCCGCGCAGTCAGTTCGGGCATCAGGTGTGGGCGCAGGACCATGAGCGAGCCTTCCAGGGTCGCCACCATGGCGAAGGGGAACCGGTCGACCTCCAGGCAGAGCGCGACGTCGTCGGGGTGGACTCCTTCGCGCACCCCTTGCGCCAGTTCGGCCGCGGCGCGCGACTCGGCAGCTCGGCGGAGGAACTCGGCAGCGTCCGTCTCCGCCTCGATGACCCTGCGGGCGATGTACTGGGCGCACGCCAGGTCCTCGTCCGCCTGCCCGTCCTCGCCGGTGACCACGAACGTCGCACGGTCACTCCCGCGCGTCCGCAAGAGCCGGGCCGTTGCCTCCGCCACCACGAAGCCCGCGCACAGCACGAGCGGCGCGTCCTTGACCGCGAGGGCGCCGACCGTCCCTGCCGTGGTCTTCTGCACGACGGTCCGTCCGCCGAGGTCCATGGAGCGCAGCAGGCCGGGGGAGTTGACGGCGTCGAACCCGGGCGCGGCCGGACCGTCCTTGATCGCCACCCAGTCCGGGTGGCGATCCTTGAGCGCCAAGGCCTCGTCCAGCGACTCAGCGAGAACGATCTTCTCCGCACCCCGGGCGAAGGCCCAGGCAGCCACGGTGAAAGCGCGCATGACGTCGACCACGACCGCCACGGGCGGGACTTCGACCAGATCGGAGATGCCGAGGAAACGAGCGTCCATGCCGATCATGATCGCGCATGCCCGATCCGAAACACCCGGAGAGCGATACGCGTCACATCGACGGCGCCGGTGGCGCCACCGGGTACCGGTAGCGTCACCGGGATGACCACGACGCCCTCGGACCTCCTGGCCCGTGCCCTCGACGCCCCGGGCGAGCCGCCCCTGCGCCCGCTGCCGCCCGTGGTGGCGGAACTCCTTCGTTCCCTGGCGGCCCCACCCAGGTTGGCGGCGCACCTGCGCGCGGTCCACGACGTCGCAGCCGAACTGGTCGACTGGGTACGGGCCCGCTACCCGGCTCTGCCCGTCGACCGCGACGCTGTCCTCTTCGGCGCGGCGACCCACGACGTGGGCAAGACCTTGCACCCCGAGGAGCTCGCCGGGCCCGGCTCGGCACACGAGGCCGCCGGCCGCGGCCTGCTCCTGGCCCATGGCTTCGCGCCGGCCCTCGCCCGGTTCGCCGCCAGCCACGCGAGCTGGGACGGACCGGCCGTAACCATCGAAGACCTGCTCGTCAGCACGGCCGACAAGGTGTGGAAGGACAAGCGCGTACCCGACCTTGAGGACAGGCTCGTTCGGGTGCTGGCCGGGGCGGCGGGGCGGGAGCCGTGGGAGGAGTACCTCGCGCTCGACGACCTGCTCGCGCGCCTCGGCGCGGACGCCGCCGGTCGCCTGGCCTTTCAGGCGGCGTTCCCGGTCCACCCGTGACCCGTCGTGTCGCTCGAAGCCGGGGTCCGTGTATCGCGGGCGTACCGAAAATCGGATACGCCGCCACAACGGCCCTTCGTCTTCAATGGGGGCATGAACCACGACGCATCCCTGTCGGCACCGCCCCGCCGCCCGCGCGGGATCGTGCTCCTCAGCCTGGCGGTCCTCGGCGGCATGGCGGGCGCCGCGTTCCTCGTGCGGCGGCCGCTCATGATGTCCGCTCCGGTGTGCGTGTCAGGGCGGTGGCACGGCTGCTTCGACACGTTCAACGGCGTGGTGCTCATGACGTTGGTCGCGCTGCCGTTGGCCGCCCTCGTGGTGTGGGCTCTGGCTCGCGTGCGGCGTGCCGCCGGGGGCCGCGCATCGGCGTGGCGGATGTCGCTGGCCGAGGTCGGCATGGTCCACGGGACCGTGCCGTGGATATGGATGACCATGATGCCGGGCGCCGGGGCCGGCATCGTCCCCGGCCGGGTGAGCCTGGTACCGCTGCGGGACCTGGTCACGATGGGGCCGATCGGGATCATCGGCAACCTGCTGGTCTTCGCGGCGCTGGGGTTCTTCGCCCCGATCCGGTTCGCGGCGCTGGCGTCCGTGCCGCGGATCCTGCTGCTCGGGGCGGGCTGCTCGGTCCTGGTCGAGGTCGCGCAGTACGTCTTGTGGCTGGACCGGGTGTCCTCCGTGGACGACGTACTGGTCAACGCGGCCGGCGCCGCGCTGGCCGCACTGGCGTCGCGCCGCTGGTGGCGCACCGCGGCGCGGGCGCCGTCGGACCGGCCCCGCCCCGCGCTGGCCCCGACGGGCTGAGCCGGGCCGGGTGCCGGGTGTGCCCGCGGCTTTCGATACGTCGGCGATACGGTGCGCTGTTTAGGCTTCGGGCATGCGCGTACTGATCGTGGAGGACGAGCCCTACCTGGCCGAGGCGGTCCGTGACGGACTGCGGCTGGAGGCGATCGCCGCCGACATCGCCGGCGACGGCGACTCCGCCCTGGAGCTGCTCGGCGTCAACTCCTACGACCTCGCGGTCCTCGACCGCGACATCCCCGGCCCCTCGGGTGACGAGGTGGCCCGGCGCATCGTCGCCTCCGGCAGCGGGATCCCGATCCTCATGCTCACCGCCGCCGACCGGATCGACGACAAGGCCTCCGGGTTCGGGCTGGGCGCCGACGACTACCTCACCAAACCGTTCGAGCTGCGGGAGCTCGTCCTGCGGCTGCGGGCGCTCGACCGCCGACGCGTGTACGCCCGGCCCCCGGTCCGCGAGATCGCGGGTCTGCGGCTCGACCCCTTCCGCCGGGAGGTCTTCCGCGACGGACGGTACGTCGCGCTCACCCGCAAGCAGTTCGCCGTGCTGGAAGTCCTCGTCGCCGCCGAGGGCGGGGTCGTCAGCGCCGAGGAGCTGCTGGAACGGGCCTGGGACGAGAACGTCGACCCCCTCACCAACGCCGTGCGCATCACCGTCTCCGCCCTGCGCAAACGGCTCGGCGCACCCTGGGTCATCGCCACGGTGCCCGGCGTCGGCTACCGGATCGACACGGGCGGGGCCACGGGTGCGTAGACGCGCGGGGCTCAGCGCCCGACTGAAACTCACCCTCAGCTACGTCGGATTCCTGCTCCTCGCCAGCACCCTCCTGCTGGCCGTGGTGTGGGTGTTCCTGCTGCGGTACGTGCCCGACAACTCCCAGGGCCTTCTCGGGATCTCGCCCAACCGCTACCTGCTCCTGCACACCTTCGCCCCGGCCGCGGCCGCGGCGCTGGCCTGCCTGCTCGTGTTCGGCCTCCTGGGGGGATGGGTCCTCGCCGGCCGGATGCTCGCACCACTCACGCAGATCACGGATGCGGCGCGAAGGGCCGGAAGCGGGTCCCTGTCGCACAGGATCCGCATGCAGGGTCGCCAGGACGAATTCCGTGAACTCGCCGACGCGTTCGACTCGATGCTCGACCAACTCGAGTCCCACGTCGCCGAACAGCGGAGGTTCGCCGCGAACGCCTCCCACGAGCTGCGCACCCCGCTGGCCATCTCGCGGGCGCTCCTCGACGTCGCCCGCAAGGACCCCGCGCGGGACCGGGGCGAACTCATCGAACGCCTGCACACCGTCAACACGCGGGCGATCGACCTCACCGAGGCCCTCCTGCTGCTCAGCCGCGGCGACGGCGGAAGCTTCCGCCGCGAGAGCGTCGACCTCTCCCTCCTCGCCGAGGAAGCCGCCGAAACGCTGCTGCCGCTCGCCGAACAGCGCCTGATCACGCTCGACGTCACCGGTGGGGCGGCCCCGGCCGGCGGCTCGGCCGAGCTCCTGCTGCGGATGGTGACGAACCTCGTCCAGAACGCCGTCGTCCACAACCTCCCCGCCGGCGGCACCGTGACGGTCCGCACCGGGGCGGACGGCGACACGAGCGTGCTGAGCGTCGAGAACACGGGCCGTCGGCTCCCACCGGAGCTGGTGGCGACCCTCACGGAGCCCTTCCAGCGCGGAACGGAACGCGTACGCACCGACGAGCACGCCGGTGTCGGCCTCGGACTGGCCATCGTCCACAGCATCGTCCGGGCCCACGGCGGGACCCTCGCCCTCGCTCCCCGCCCCGCGGGCGGTCTCCTCGTCACGGTCCGGCTCCCCGTCGACGGGAAACAGCGGATCCCCGCCGATACCGCGGGGTGACTCCCCGGTATCGGCTCGGGCTCCGCGCGGCGTGCCGGCTGCTGCCACACTCGGCCGCTGACATGGCAGGGCAGGTGATCCCCGTGGCCGCCGCGCTTGCGGGAGTCGCCCTCACTCTCCAGGTCCACGCCCATGGGCTACCCGCACCCCGGGCTCGGATCCGGGTGGCGTGCCGGTCGGTGACCGGACTCCGTCCGGCGCGCTGCACCGGGGCGCGGGAAGTCAGACGGGGATCAGCGGGTCGTCAACGGCCCTGTAGGGACTTGACGTTGTCGCCGAAGGTCCAGCCCTTCGAGCCGTCCCAGTTGATCGACCACGTCATCAGCCCCTTCAGCGCACCGCCGAAGGCGTTCCACGACTGGCTGACCAGGCTCGGAGCCATGTAACCGCCACCGGCACCGGGCTGGGCCGGCAGGCCGGGCACCTGCTTGTCGTACGGCACCTTGATGGTGGTGCCCTGGATGGTCAGGCCGTTGTTCAGGCACGTGGTCTGGGCGGTGAAGCCCTGCACGGTGCCCGCCTGGTAGGAGTCACCGGAGCAGCCGTACATGCTGCCGTTGTAGTACTGCATGTTCAGCCACCACAGTCGGCCGTTGTCGGCGTACTTCTTGATGATCGGCAGGTAGGAGCCCCAGATGGACCCGTAGGTGACGCTGCCGCCGGTGACGTACGCGGTCTCGGGCGCCATCGTCAGGCCGAAGCCCGCGGGCATCTGGGCCAGCACGCCGTCGATGATGCGCACCAGGTTGGCCTGGGAGGCGGACAGCGTGTTGATGTTGCCGCTTCCGGTCAGGCCGGTCTCGATGTCGATGTCGATCCCGTCGAAGTTGTACTTCTTGAGGATCGGGACGACGGTCGCCACGAACTTGTCGGCGACGGTGCTCGAGTTCAGGTCGATGCCCGCGGTGGCGCCGCCGATCGACATCAGGATCGTCGCCCCGGCCGCCTTGGCCTGGCACATCTCGGCGGGGGTCGAGACCTTGACGGTGGCGTCCATGCCGTCCTGCCACAGGACGGTGCCGTCCGAGAGGATCACCGGGAAGGCCGCGTTGATGACGTTGTAGCCGTGCGCGGCGATGCGGCTGTCCGTGATGGGGACCCAGCCCATGCCGGGGTGGACGCCGTTGGAGGCGCCGTCCCAGTTCTCCCAGTAGCCCTGCAGGACCTTGCCCGACGGCTTGGGCTTCGTGGGGCAGGTCTCGCCCGGCGGAGGCGTGGTCGGCGGCGCGGTCGTGGGCGGGGTGACGGTCGGCGTGGGGGTGCCGCCGGGGCCGGCGAGCGACACGTCGTCCGCGTGGTACGCGGGCTGCCCGTACCAGCCGTGCAGGTAGACGGTCACCGAGGTGGTGTTCGGGCCGGTGGTGAAGTTGACGCTGAGCTGGCTGTACGACGGGCTGTTCGGCGTCCAGGTGGACGGCGTACCGGTGATGCCGGTGCCGGTGGCGCCCAGGTAGACGTAGCTGCCCTGGACGTACGCGCTCAGCGTGTACGGGGAGTTGGGCTGCACGCTGATGGTCTGGGTGCACTGGGCATTGTCCTGGCCGGCCGGCGTGGCCTTGAGCGCGGAGGCGCCGGAGCGGACCGGGCTGCTGACGGCCGCGCCAGAGCCGCCGGAGCAGGTCCAGGCGGAGAGTCCGTTCTCGAATCCGGAGTTGGCCACCAGGTTGGCGGTGGCGGCCCCGGCCGTGACGGATCCTGCCGCGGCGATGCCGGCGCCGATGACGGCGGTGGCGATCGCCCCGGCGAGGGAGCGGCCCAGGACGGTGGTTCCGCGCTTGCCGCGGCCGGTCCGGTACACCTGCGCTATGCGTTCCACGATCGCTCTTTGCGGGCGTGGACGCGGACTACGTGCCTTCCGACGGAACATGGTGTGCTCCCTTTCCCGCCGAGCGCCATGGACAGGACCGGCGCGTGGGGGCGTGACGCCCGGCTCTGGGTGAGGTGGGGACATGTGGGGCTGTGCCGGACCGGATCGTAGGAGGGACGGGGAGGCTGGTCAATAGGTCTGGACCAATAGCGAGAAATGCGGCCCCCGTCGGGTGGATCCCGCAGCTTGCTCCGCTCCGCTCCGCTCTGGCGCCGGGGCCGGGGGCGGAGGCGGGGAGCGGAGGCGCGAAGGGGGTGCGCCGCGTCTCACCTCTCGGGGCTGGTGAGCTTCTCGGCCTTCCTGGCCGCCTCCCGCACCCGCGCCTTCGCCTGCTCGGCCGCTCGCCCGGCCTCCCGGTGGCCGGCCACCGCATCCGCGCCGGCGGCCCGCGCCGCCTCCAGCCGCTCCCCCGCTGCCCGTACGTCTTCCTCGGCCGCCTCCACGACCGCGGCCGCGCGGTCCGCCAACTCCTGCGCGGCGGACCGCGCCGCCTCCAGGCGCTCCGCCTCCGCCCTGGCCCCGGCCAACTCCGCCCGGGCCGCCTCCGCACGCTCACGGCGTACCGCCTCCGCACGCTCACGGCGTACCGCCCCCGCTCGGCCGTCGTCCGCATCCGGTCGCGGGGGCCGTACCCGCTCCGCCGCGGCTCCGGCCGGCCGGGCGGCCTGCTCCCGCCGCGCGAGAGCGGCTGCGGGCAGCGGTTCCAGGCCGGCGAAGCCCGAGACGGCGTCCGGGGCCTTCGCCAGCCGGCCCGCCGCCCACCGCTCGGCAACGCCGGCATCCGCGAGGACCGCGTGGAGGATCTGCTCGACCTCGTACAGCACCGGCCCGCTCACCGGCTGCCCGGCCTCGGCGGCCAGCGCACGCGCCGTACGGGCGAGCTCGCCGATCACCACGTGCTGATCATGCGACAGCTTCCGCAACTCCCCCGCGTCCAGGGTCCGGTGCGCACTGCGGAGCGCCTCGCCGAGTTGGACGAGGCCGCGCGCCTCCTCCGGCCGCCGACGGGCCAGCAGCCCGGCCGTCCACACCGCGACCGTCGGTTTCCGCAACGCCGCGATCAGGGCCGCGAGCTGCTTGTCGCCAGCCTCGCGGGCCTGGGCCGCGTACGCGTCGCGGGCCGCGGTGAACTCCGCCGGCCGCAGCCCGTACAACTCCACCGCCACCGATTCCACGTCCATGCCCGGAAGTCTCCCGCCCGCGCGCCGACCCATCCGGCACCTCAGGGCGCACCGCGCGTCGGTTCAGCGCATTAGCGTCTCGGAGCCGTGAGTTCGATGGCGCGGAGCGCTGCGGCGAACGCTTGCCCGTCGGCCACGTCCATCGCGGTGTCGGCCAGTTTGATGACGTGCTCATCGCCGTGGGCGAGGGCGCGTTCGAGGACCTCGTCGGCGGTGACGCGCCCCGGCGACGCGTAGGGGATCGGGGCGTGCGTGGCGTACATCGCGGTCACCGCAGCGGAGGCCGTCCACGCCGCGTGCAGGCTCGGGACCCAGAGGGTGCGCGGCAGGGCGGGAAGGGTGCGCAGCACGGCGTTGGGTGCCGTCGCCGCGTGGACCAGCATGGTCTCCTCGCCGTGGCCGTGGGTGGCGTAGCGGTGGGTCGCGGCGCGCACCAGCTCTGCCAGCTTCCGTCGCGCCTCGTCGGGGTCGGACACCTCCGCCGCCCAGGCCGGCAGCCGGTCGACGCGGGCCAGCCTGTCGGGGAAACCGCCTCGGGGGTCCCTGATCGGCGGGACCGCGGCCAGGGCTTGGCCGGCGTCGGCGCCGTCGGCGACGCCGGCGGCATCGGGGAGCCCGGTGATCCCGGAGAGCGGGCGGTGCCTGGCGGCCCAGTAGCCGAGCCCATGGGCGAGTTCGGTGACGCGCGGCGCGCTCTCCCCGCCCTCCATGAGGGTGCGCACCGCGTGGCCCACCCGGATCACGGGGTGGGTGGACCCTCCGTACATCCCGGGCAGCAGCCGTGGCCACCACAGCGCCAGGAGCTGCCTCCAAGGGTGGTCGGCGAGCTCTCGTGAGAAGTACGCGATCCAGTCGGCTGCCCGGCTCGGGTCCCCCAGCGCGGTGTGCCGGTCGGCCTCCGCGATGGGAGCCACGGGGGCGGGGAACTCCTCGAGCTTCGTCTCGTAGAGGTCCAACCAGCGGTGCACGGCGCCCGGCTGCCCGCGCGAGGCGAGCGTCTCGACCACCATCGGGGCGTGATTGGTGAGCCTGCCCAGCCGTTCGGGGCCGGAGGCGTGCAGCCGTTCCAGCGCTTCGTCGAGTACGCCGCTTTCGTCGTGCGTGTCCATGCCGAGCACGCTAGCGCCGTGGCGCGGTTTCCCCATCGGGCCCTGGTCGGATCTCCGCTCCGACCAGGGCCTACGACCAAAGTCCCACCGACCGTCACCGCGCGGTCCGGCGCGACGGTTGGCCCGTGCGGCTGTCAGATGCTCGTGAGATCCACCCACACCCACGGTTCGTGGTGCCACGAGCGCACTGCGCCGACCACCAGTTCAACGGTCGCTCCCACCGGCGGGAGGTCCCGCGCCAGCATCCTCACTCCTGGCTCGCCGCCACGGCGGATGGTGTCGAGTGAGGCGCCGACCGGCTCGTAGTCGGTCAGCTGCGCCGTGATGCCCCACGGCTGGTGGCTCGTGACGGTCGCTCGGACGGGATCGCCCGGGTGGAGCTCGCTGAGGGGACGCTTCGGATTGTCTGGCATGTCAGCATCTTCTCTCATCCCTCCACGGGCGCCGTGGGAAGCAGTCGCTCCGCGAAGTGCGCCACCGGGCGTGCGGTGGCCTAAGGGCTGTCCCGTAATCCCCGGTGGATCAGCGCGCGGCGTCAGATGCGGTGCATCGCAAGGCGGAGGAGCGTCCGCATACTGGGCGTATCCGGGCGTTCCGACAACGCGGCGAGGCGCCGTAGCTGTCGTCGTGCGCCCGCCGGGGATTACGGGACAGCCCTTAGCCGCCGAAGTGGGCGCGGTGTTCGTGGAGGAAGGCGTCGACGGTGCGGGGCGGGCGGCCGAGGATGTCAGTGACGGTGGTGGTGGGGGTTTCGGGTCGGGTGACGGCGAGTTGCTGGATCTCCGTCACGTGGTCGGCGAGCCAGGCGGGCATGTGGGCGTCGCGGACGAGGTGGGCGCGCAGTTCGTCCGGGGTGAGGTTGACGTGGCGGATCCGGTTGCCGGTCAGGGCGGTCAGTCGCGAGGCGAGTTCGGGGTACGAGACGGCTTCGGGGCCGGTCAGGGTGTAGGTGCCGCCCGCGACGTCGGGCCTGGTGAGGGCGGCGGCGGCGACATCGCCTATGTCCCGGCAGTCGACGTGGTTGCAGGGTGCGTCGCCCGTCGTGCCGAGGATGACGCCCTGGGCGACGGTGGGGGCCAGGCGCAGGAGGTTCTGCGTGAACGCGTAGGGGCGCAGGATGGTGTGGGTGAGGCCGGCGGCGCGCAGGTGTTCCTCGATGGCGTGGTGTCCGCGGGAGACGGCGACCGGGGAGTCGGGCTCGGCGGCGGGTGCGGAGATCTTGACGATGTGTCCGATGCCGGCGCGGGCGGCCGTGTCGATGACGCGGGTTTCGAGTTCGACCTGTACGGGGCTGTTGGCCATGGCGAGGAAGAGCTGGTCGGCGCCATTGAAGGCGGTACGCAGGGAGTGGGGGTCAGTGGCATCGGCGTACTGGACCTCGACGGGCGGTCGGTGTACGCCGCCCAGGCCGGGGATCGCGATGTGCGGGGTGCGGGTCAGCGCGCGAACGGGGGCACCGAGCGCGAGGAGGCTGTGGAGCAGGGCGTTCCCGGTCGCTCCGGTCGCTCCCATGACGACGATCATCGTGTGCTCATTCCTTTGGTGGCCTGGCCTCCCGGCGGCTGATGCCGGCGGGGTGGGCTCGGTCGGGCTTGGACTCGTGGGGGCCCCGGTCATGTCCCCGTCTCTTATACCCATCTGACGGTGCCGACGACCTACGCTGGCTCGACCCCTGTCGTCCTCGCACCTCCCTCCTGCTCGGTCAGCCCGCGAACCCGGACCGGTTGCGCCATCCCGCCTCCCCACGCTGATTGGAGAACTCCTTTCCAACCAGCACCACGAGCAACCCGGCGAACCTTCCCGGTCACAGCACTAGGCGGACCTGCGGCGCAGAACGCGGCGGACCCCGTAGACGACCACGATCAGGACGATGACGACGACCGCGATGATCACGATCTTCTTGAGGAGCCCGCCGCTCCTCTTGCTCTTCTTCGACTTCTTCTTCTTGCCTTCGGCGACGACCTGGACCGGGGAGGACGCCGACGTACCGAGGGCGGCCGTCGATCCGGTGCCCCCGGCGGGCAGCGCGCCCGGCGCGAGCGCCGCCGTCGCGGCCGGCGCCTGGCGGACGGCCGGCACGGCCGCTGCCGCGGCGGTCGCCGCGGGGCCCAGCAGCAGCCCGGCGACCACGAGGAGCGGCAAGAGCGCCGAAGTCGCCGACGGTACCGGGAACCTCTTCACAACACGGTCCTTCTTCACTGTTTCCCCTGTCCTGCGATGTCCCGACCGAATCCGGTGGAGTCCGGCCGGCGGGGGCCTCAGAGCATCGTCGGCGACTTCGCCCGCCCCGGCAAGGAGAGTGCCGCGGGCCCGACAGGATTCGAAAGAGGCGGCCTAGTTCACCGCGGGGCCGCCGTCGTTGAGCCAGGCCCAGTCCGACCACGTGGCGAAGCCGGTCTGCCACTTGTGGTAAACGCCGGCGTGGCTGGTGGCGAACACCTCGATGCGGCCGTCGGCGTTGTTGCCCGCGGCGATCTCGGTGCCGCCGCCACCGAAGGTCGCCCACTCGGAGAACGCCGCGTTCGGGCGGGTCTGCCAGGCGTGGCCCGCCGCGTTGGCGTTGATCGCGTACACCTCGACCCGGCCGTCGGCCGACCGCGAGACCGTCAGTTCGGCGTTGGAGATCCCGCCCATGCCGGCCCAGTCCGACCATGAGCCGGGGCCGGTCTGCCAGCGGTGGAACACGCCGTTGGCGTTGGACGCGAACACCTCGAGCCTGCCGTCCTGGTTGTAGCCGGCGGCCAGGTCGTGACCGCCGCCGCCGAAGTTCTCCCAGGCGGACCAGCCGCCGTTGACCCCGGTCTGGTAGAGGTGCTCGAAGGTCGAGTCCGACAGCGCGAAGACCTCGAGACGCCCGTCGGGCGCGGTCTCCACGGCGAGCCGCGAGTTCGCCGGTCCGCCGCCGACGCCCTCCCAGTTGGCCCAGCCGCCGCTGGGCGCGGTCTGCCAGCGGTGGAACACCCCGGTGGCGTTGGAGGCGAACACCTCGATGCGGCCGTCGGCGTTGTTGCCCGCGGCCAGTCGGTACCCGCCGCCGCCGAAGTTCCCCCAGGCCGACCAGCTCCCGCCGGGTGCGGTCTGCCACATGTGGTCGAAGGTGCTGTCCGACAGGGCGAACACCTCCAGCCGGCCGTCCGCGTTCGCCGCCACGGCCAACTGCGCGTTGCGCGGCCCCCCTTCGAACCGCCACTGCGACCAGCCGCCGTTCACCGCGGTCTGCCACGCGTGGTAGACGCCGTCGGCGCCGGCGGCGAAGGCCTCGAGCCGGCCGTCCGCGGACCGCCCGGTCGTCACCCGGCCCGAGGCGTACGGGTGCTTGGGGCCCGTGGCGCCCGTGCCGGACCACAGCGCGTTGGCGATGAGCATCGCGTCGTCCGCCTCGACGGCGTACAGGCCGCGCAGGTCCTCCCTCGGCCGCTGAACGTTCCAGCACACCTCGCCGATCGCCTCGTTGTTCCACGAGCCGCCGGGATACATCCGTTCCACCTCGTCGAAGAAGGCGTTGGTGGCGTAGGCCGGGTTCAGCCGCTCCTCCCGGCTGCCCCACCAGTCCTGCTGCTGGAACAGCCCGAGGCTGGTGTAGTCGACGGCCTGGGCGTAGTTGTTGAGGCTGGACTCCACGATGACCGTGGCGATGGCGATGGTCGCGGCCCGCTGGTTGAGCCCCCGGTCCTTCACCGCCTGGGTCACCATCCGGGCGCAGGACACCTTGTAGGCGTTCATGTAGCCGGCCATCTTCGCCTGCAACTGCGGGTTGAGCTGGTCGGCCAGGATGCCGTCGGTGGCCGACGGGCCGGCCGGATCGCACGGCACGGTCGGAATGGCGAAGCCCTGCGGGCCGCTGAAGTACCGGGCGACGCCGGAGCGGTCGCCGCCCGGGCCCGGAACGGGTGCGGGTGCGGCGGAGGCGGCCGAGGCCGTCATTCCGACGACCAGAGCCCATGTGCCGGCCGACAAGGCCAGTCTGGTGAACATGCGGCGTAAACCGGATATCGCCATCGTGTTCCCTTCTGTCGTGAAGTGGCGTGCGCACGATCCGCTCGGTGTCCGGCCGCCGTTCGCGGCGGCTGACCTGCGCGGGACGAATCGGGGCACCGGCCGGAGGAGTCCGGGCACACAGAGTTCACCGGGCACCGTCGCCCGTGTCACTCCGGATCGTTCCGGATGCCTTGCCCGGCGCTCCCGGCACTACCTTGTCCACCGCATCGGCCGGACCGGCCGAGCAGCCTGGAGCCCGGGGAGCAGTGATGACGACGACCGCCACCACCCGCCGGCCAACCGCCGCCGCCCTCGTGCAGGGGGAGCGCAAGGTGCTCCACGCGATCGGCTGCGGCCTGCGGGACGACGAGATCGCGGCCGCCCTCGCCATGCCCGAGGAGGCCGTCGCCGGACACCTCGCGCGGATCCTCGTGAAGCTCGGGCTGCGCGACCGGGCCGCGGCCATCGTCCACGCCTTCGACTGCGGCCTCGTGGTCCCCGGCAGCGGCCCCCGTACGAGGGCGGCGGACCCGGCGCCGCGGACCGCCGCCGGCCGGGCGTCCGGACCGAAGGTGGAGATCTCCCTGCTCGGACCGGTGCGGGCACGGCAGGACGGGCGGCCCCTGAAGCTGGGGCACCTGCGCCAGCAGGCCGTACTGGCGGCGCTGGCGCTGTGCGCGGGACGGACGGCCAGCCGGCAGGAACTGCTCGACGGGGTATGGGGGACGGAGCCGCCCGTCACGAACGTGGTGCCGGTGTACGTCTACCGGCTGCGCAAGTCCCTGCACGCCGGGGACGGCCGCCCGGACCCGGTGATCGAGCACGACCGCTGCGGCTACCGGCTGGTCTCCGGCGCGGTCGACGTGGACGTGGCGCGCATGGAGCGACTGGCCGCCCGCGCGGAGGCCGCCGACCGGGCGGATGAGCCGGAGGAGGTGGTCCGTCTGTGCTCCCGGGCGCTGGACCTCTTTCGCGGGGAGCCCTTGGCCGGACTGCCCGGGCCCCTCGCCGAGCTGGAGCGGCTGCGGCTCACCGAGCTCAGGATCACCGTCGCGCAGCGGATGTCGCAGGGGCAGCTGCGGCTGGGCCGGCACTCCGAGGCGGTCACCGGGCTGTTCGCCCTGTCCGCGGCCCACCCCCTGCACGAGCCGGTGGCGGCGATGCTGATGCGCGCGCTGTACCGCGGCGGCCGGCAGGCCGACGCGCTGACCGTGTTCGAGCGCGCCCGCCGCCGTCTGGACGACGACCTCGGCGTCTCTCCCGGCCGCCTGCTGCGGCGGACCCGGCAGATGGTCCTGCTCGGGGACGATGCCGGACTCGAACCGGCCCGCGACGCACGGTGACCGGGCCGGTGCCGGGTTACGGCCCGGCCCGGCCCGGTCACCGCGCGATCAGGCGGCGAAGGACCTCTCCAGACGGGGGATCAGGTCCCGGAGGTCCTCTTCCCAGCAGCCGGCGTTGTGGCCGCCGTTGCACAGGGTGCCCCAACCGGCACCGTCGCCGTAGTCGACGTAGTAGTAGGGCATGCCCAGGGCGTCCATGCTGGCCTTGACGTGCTTGGACGCGCTCTCGACCCAGAACTCCAGGTCGGTGACGTCTCCGCGCCCGTTGCCGACGTAGATGGACACCCCGACCCCCGCGAGCTTGTTCATGTGCGCGGAGGGGTTCACCTCGTTGAACCGCCAGTCGGCGTTGAACACCGGGTAGGGCGAGCCGAACACGGCGTCACTGTCCACGCTGGGCGCGTAGCCGACGAGGGAGGCGACGACGGCCATCCGCAGGTCCATGGACCTGACCGACAGGTCGATGTCCCCCGACAGGGACGCGGTCTGGCTGAACAGGTCCGGGCGGACCTGGGCGTAGTGCAGGGCCCCGAACCCGCCCATGGAGACGCCGGCGACCGCCCTGGCCTTCTTGGCGGCGATGGTCCGCAGGTTCGCGTCGATGAACGGAATCACCTGCTTGAGGTGGAAGTTCTCCCAGTTCTGGACACCGGCCGCGGTCCGCTGGTTGAGCCAGTTGGCGTACCAGCCGCGGGCGCCGCCGTCCGGGATGACCGTGATCATCTCGGTGGAGGTGGTCAGCGCCGGATAGTTCTGCTGGATCGGATCGTCGGGCGAACCGTGCAGGAAGTACAGCACCGGGTAGCGCCGGGTCGGGTCGGCGTGGTAGCCGCTCGGCAGGATGATCTTGATGTGGTGCTTGCCCGCGACCTCGGGTGTGGTCACGGTGATGTAGAAGTTGGTGGGGCCGCCCACCGCCGTGTCGACCTGGGTCAGGCCGAACCCGTCCGCCATCCTCGGCGGCGCGGTGTCGTCGGCGGCCTGTGCCGAACCGGCCGGCACCGCCATTCCCACCACGGCGGCCATCAAGGCCACCACCATGCGCCACCGGCTTGTCTTCCTCATCACAGCATGCTCCCTCGTGAGCCTTGTCGTTGCGCGGTTGCGAGACCGATCGGGGGACCGGTCTCAGTTCAGGACCTTGACCTCCAATGCCGGTGAGGCCGCGATCTGCTCCTCCGTGAACCGTTCGGTCACCCACTGGCCCGCCGAGAACAACTTGGTCTGATCCGCGTAGTGCGGCGAATTGGGGTTGGCCGACTGGGAGTAGGCCAGCACGGAGGAGGTCTGCGGCGGACCCTCGGCGGTGAAGCGCACCACCTGGATGAAGCTGGACCCGAAGGTGATGTCCATCTTTCCGTCGATCGAGCCGGGGGTGATCACGTTCAGCACGCCCATCTCGTGGACGGCCCCGTGGATCGGGATCTGCTCACCGCCCCGCGTGATCTTCTGGACGTCCGACAACGGCGCGTTCAGCGGAATTCCCGCGTTGCGCAGGGCGATGACCGCCCGGCCGAGCGCGTCGCGGACGGCGGAACTTCCGGAGTCCAGCGAGTTGGGCGTGTGCACCGGGTCGTTGGGGTCGAACGGAACCCGCCACGGCAGCTTCTCGATCGACTGACCGCCGACCAGGGAGTACCAGTAGTTCTCGAACAGCCAGGACCCTCGGCTGTCCGCCGTGAAGTCGTGGCTCTTCCAGGCGGCCAGGATCGGGCAGGCCTCGCTCACGTTGACCAGCTGGCCGTCCACCAGGATGAGCCCGAAGAGCAGGCTCCGGCACATCGTCACCGTGGCGTCGAGGGCCAGATCGGCGGCCCGGCTGTTGTCGGCGAACAGCAACTGCCGCATGTTCTCCGGCGTGAACCCCCGGCCGGGCAGGCCGTCGGTGCCGTTGATCCGCTTCTGCGCGGTCTGGATCAGCTCCTGGGTGCGCAGCGACCGGGGCGTCCGCGTGTCGCCCATCACCCGCGGGAAGAACAGCGGCTGCTCGGGGTTGGCCAGCCAGGCGCTGTCGTTGGCGTTGCCCACGAAGTCCTTGCGGATCAGCCGCGGCTGCTTGCGCGGGTCCAGCAGTCCCGGCGCGACCGCGTTCGGGTCGTCGGGCCAGTCGCACGCGCTGCGCTTGCCGTCGAAGATGGAGACCGGCGGTACGTTCGGCAGCCGCAGCACCTGGTTGAACAGCGCCTGGCCGGTCAGGGTCAGGCACGACTGGGCGTGCTCGTCGGTGATGTTCGGGGTGGCCTGGATGTCCGCGTACAGCGCGTTGCCCTTGCGGTCGGAGGCGACGGTGTTGAAGAAGGGGACGCCCTGCGTGGTCTCCAAGGTGTTCACCACCTCGTTGACGTCCTTGGCCTGGTCGAGGTGGAACCAGGTGTTCAGCGCCCGCAGATTGTCCATGTTCACGTCGCGCACCGCGTGCGCGCTGACCACCCAGGGCAGTCCCACGGTCAGCACCTGTGTGGTGATCGGGCCGTAACGGGTGGCCCACAACGTCCTGTTGACCCTGCCGATGGAACCGTCCGCGTTCAGCACGTCGACACCGACCTGCTGTGAGGTCATCGCCTGCCAGGCGCCGTCGACCAGGTAGTTGGTCGGGTTCAGCAGATCGACCTGTACGTCGAACAGTCCGAAGGGAGCCACCGTGGCGACGGTGTGGCTCCAGGCGACGTCGTCGTTGTGCCCGATGTTCACCGCGGGGAAGCCGAGCAGGCTGGCCCCGGAGACATTGATCTTTCCCGGGATCGTCAGCTGGCTCTGCCACATCCGGTTCTTGCCCTGCCAGGGGAAGTGCGGGTTCGCGAGCAGCATGCTGGTGCCCCCGGACACTCCCTGGGAACCGACCGCCAGCGCGTTGCTGCCCATGCTCTGCTGACGGTTGACCGCCAGCGCGTCGCGGATCTTCGTCGCGGTCTCCGCGGGCGAGGAGGCCGGCGGAGCGGCGGCGGCCGAAGCCCCCGGGGGCGCGGCGTTGACCTGACCGTCGAGCAGTACGTCGGCGCTGCCCATGATGATCTCGGCGTGCGCGTGCCGGTAGACGTCCAGCTCCGTGATCGGCCGCACCCAGGCCTTGCCGCGGCAGGCCGGGTCGGTGATGTTGTCGGCGCCCGTCTCGGCCAGGTAGCGGTTGTATCCCTGGACGTAGCCGCGAATGGCCTCCTTCACCTCCGGCTCCGGCCCGTTGGGCGCGGGCAGGTCGATCAGCCGCTCCACCACCCGGTTGTCGTTCATCCGTTGGAAGTAGATGTCGCTGTTGAGATTGCTGGTGGTGTTCTGGTGCTCGCCGGGGCTCGCCCTGCCGTCGGGCCCCAGGAAGCGGGACCTCTGGGCGTTGACCATCAGATAGGTGTCGGCCAAGGTGCAGATGTTGTCCTTGGCGGCGGCGTACCCGTAGCCCGTGCCCAGCCCCTCCCAGTTCGAGGCGATGATGTGCGGGATCCCGTATTCGGTGTAGCGGATCGTCGGCTTGTCCGGTGCCGATGCCTGTGGCGATGCCTGTGCCGGAGCCTGTGATCCGGTGGCCGCCAACGTGCTCATGACCGCGACCGCGGCCGTGAGCACCATCGGCAGCCTCGCTGTGAATCTCCACCGCGCCATCGAGCCGTCCTTCCCCTGTGGTCCAGGCCCGTGCCCGAACGGGGCCACGCTAGGGAGGAGCGATGAAATCCCGGTGACACCCCCGCGGCCCCGGCGGTGCCACCCGCGGTGCCTCCCACCGCCTAGCCGACGCGCGCTCGCCTGTCAGTCCGGAATCTTCCGGGGTCTGCGGGCCCGCGGAGCGTTGCTACCTTCCAGATCGTCCGTGCGGCCCGCTCTCTCCAGAAGGCCGGCACGGCGCACGACGCGGCGCGACGGGGGATTCCGCTGCGCCCGGACGCATCGTCAGGCTCCCGACCAGGAGGACACATTGAGCGCGCAGAACCCCACCCGCAGGAGCATCCTCAAAACGGCCGGAGGCATCTCCGCCGCCATGGCCATGGGAGGTGCGGGAGTCCTCGCCGGCGCGTCGACCGCCTCCGCCGTCGGTGACGGCCACGGCCTGCGCATCGTCGAGCGCTGGGAGGACGACCCCCGCATGCGGTACTACCGGTTCCAGACGAACGCGATCGGCTGGACCCCCGCCGTCAACGTGCTCCTCCCCGACGACTACCACTGGAGCGGACGCACCTACCCCGTGGTCTACCTCCTCCACGGCGGCGGTACGGGGCAGGACTTCATCACGTTCGACCGCGAGCGGATCAAGGACTGGACCGCGGGCAAGCCGATCATCGCCGTGATGCCGGACGGCGGCCACGCGGGCTGGTACTCCAACCCCGTGAGCTCCAACGTCGGTCCGCGCAACTGGGAGGATTTCCACATCCACCAGCTGATCCCGTGGATCGACGCGAACTTCCGCACGTTCGCGGAGTACGACGGCCGTGCCGTGTCCGGTTTCTCGATGGGCGGCTTCGGCGCGCTGAAGTACGCCGCCAAGTACTGGGGCCACTTCGCCTCGGTGAGCGCCCACTCCGGCCCGGCGAGCCTGCGCAGGGACAACGGCCTCGTGGCCCACTGGGCCAACGCCTCCTCCGCGGCCCTGGACCTGAACGGCGGGACCATCTACGGGGCGCCGTTCTGGGACGAGGCCCGGGTGACCGCGGACAACCCGGTGCAGCGGATCGAGAGCTACCGCAACAAGCGGGTCTTCCTCGTCGCGGGCACCAGCCCCCAGCCGCTCGACTGGTTCGACTCCATCAACGAGCGCCAAGTGCTAGCCACACAGCGCGAGTTCCGCGCCGTCCTCGGCAATGCGGGGATCCCGCACGAGTGGTACGAGCTGCCCGGCGGGCACTTCATCCGCCACGACATGCTGGACCGCGACATCAACGGCATCATCGACCGGCTGCGCAAGGCGTGAACGGCCCGTTGAGCCGCGTACTCGCGGCGACGGCCGTCCTCCTGTCGGCGCTGTCGGCGCTGGCAGCCTCGGGGCCGGCCGAGGCCCGGACCGCCGATCTCACCGCGGCCTGTCCCACCACCGGACCCGTGTCCCAGCACTACCACAGCGGCCACAACGGCGTCGACATCGCGGCCGGCCTCGGGACACCGATCTACGCCGTGGGTGACGGAGTGGTGACCATCTCCGGATACATCGGGGACTACGGCCAGTGGATCCGCATCCTGCACCCCGACGGGAGGATCTCCGAGTACGGGCACATGTCCAGGCGCGACGTCTTCGAGGGCGACCACGTCGTGGCCGGCCAGCAGATCGCCCTGGTGGGCGCCGAGGGCACCAACGTCGACGGCCCCCACCTCCATCTGCGGATCTGGGGGGACCAGTCCGCCTCCTACGGCATCGACCCCGAGGCCTACCTCGCGGAGCGCGGCATCGTGCTGCCCTGCACCCCCGGCAGCGGTCCGCGTCCCAAGCCGCTGGAGTATCCGGCGGAGTCGGGCCGGGTGGTGTCGGCGCGGTCGGCGGACGGACGCCTCGAGGTGTTCGCCGCCGGCGCCGACGGCGTGCAGCACGCCTGGCAGCAGGAAGCGAACGGCAACTGGTCGGCCTGGGAGCAGCTGGGCGGGCCGGGCAACGCCGAACTGGCGATCGCACCCAATGCCGACGGCCGCCTGGAAATGTTCGCCCTGTCCGGCAACACCTTCCAGCACCGCTGGCAGCTCTCTCCCTCCGGCGGCTGGTCGAACTGGGAGACCTTCGGCGGCGGCGGGCACGACACGGCGGCCGGGGTGAACGCCGACGGCCGCATGGAGGTCTTCGCCTCCAACCCGTCCGGCCTCTTCCACCGGTACCAGGTCGCCCCCAACGGCGGCTGGTCGGACTGGGAGTCCACCGGCGGAGGCCCCGCCAACGGCCGGGTGGAGATGGAGAAGTCGCCCGACGGCCGGCTCGAGGTGTTCGCCCTGTCCGGCGACACCTTCCAGCACAAGTACCAGACGGCCCCCAACGGCGGCTGGTCGAACTGGGACGCCTTCGGAGGCGGCGGCCACGACCTCACCGTCGACCACAACGCCGACGGCCGCCTGGAGGTCTTCGCCTCCGGTCCGCGCGGGGTGTTCCACAAGTACCAGTCGAGTCCCACCGCTTGGTCGGAATGGGAGCCGACCGGGGGGCCCGTCGACTCGCAGCTCACCAGCACGCGCACGGCGGACGGGCGGATCGAGGTCTTCGCCATGAACGGCAGTACGGCCATGCACACCTGGCAGACCGCCGTCAACGCGCCCTACGAAGACTGGTCCGTCTTCGGGGGCGGCGGCACCGAAGTCACGGCGGCCGTGAACGCCGACGGACGGATCGAGGTCTTCGGGACCAGCCGCGCGGGGACCTACCACCGATGGCAGACCGGCTTCTCCAGCTGGTCCGACTGGATCTGGCTCAACAACACCGCCGGCCCCGGCCTCGACTGACCCTCCTGCGACCGCCCCCACCCGACCCGTGGTCGGCCGAGCCCGCAGAGGCCCGGCCGACCACGAGGCATCCCTGGAGAGACCCATGCTTCCGATCAGCAGACGGAACCTGTTGCGGGGCGCCGCCGGGGCGGGCGCGCTCCCGCTCCTGGGTGCCGGCCCGGCCGCGGCCCGGGCCGCCGACACCGTGCCGCCCCCTCGGTGGGTCGGCGCGGGACCCTTCACGTACGTCTACGACCCCTCCACCTCGGAGGGTCCGCGCTATCTCAACGACCACACGCTGATCAAGGCCCGGGACCGCTGGCACCTGTTCAGCATCGTCGGGCGCAGCGCGCCGCGCGGCGAATCCCCGGACAGCACGGGGGAGACCTCCTTCGCCCATGCCTCCGCGCCGAGCCCGAACGGGCCGTGGACCACCCACGCCGACGCGCTCACCGTCGATCCGTCCCACTTCGGCGAGGAGCACCTGTGGGCGCCCCACGTCGTAGCCGCCGGCGGCAGGTTCTGGATGTTCTACGCCGCCGGCGGCGAGAGCGGCGCCGCGATCAGTCTCGCCACCTCGACCGACCTGTTCACCTGGACGCGCGAGCCCTCCGGGCCGCTCTTCCGCGGGTTCGTGGCGCGTGACCCGATGGTGCTGCGGGTCGGCGGCGAGTGGGTCATGTACTACACGGAACTCTCCGGTCCGGGCGGCCACCACGTCGTGGCCTGCCGTCGGTCCGTCGATCTGGTGCACTGGAGCGAGCCGGCCGTCGTGTTCACCGACACGACCACGGAGACGACCGTCTCGGTCACCGAGTCGCCGTACGTCGTGGAGCGCGACGGCTGGTACTACCTGTTCATCGGACCGCGGGGCGGCTACGAGGGCACGGACGTGCTGGCGTCCCGGGACCCGTTCCGCTTCGACCTCGTCGGCTACGCGGGCCACGTGGCCGGTCACGCCGTGGAAGTGGTCTCCGACGGGGACGCCTGGTACGCGAGCGCCGCGGGCTGGTTCCGGGGCGGGCTGCACGTGGCGCCCCTCGAGTGGCGGGACACACCGCCGCCGTGGCAGAGCGCGGAGAACCCGGTGGCCTCCCTCGACGTCGTCGGCCGCCTCACGGTGTTCGCGCTCGACGCCTCCGACCGCTCGATGCTGCGGCGCGTCCAGCTCGACCCGGACACCGACACCTGGTCGCCGTGGGAGACGTTCGGAGGGCCGGCCGGCGCCGTTCCCACGCTCGGCCGCAACGCCCTCGGCGGGCTGGAGGTCTTCTCGCTCGCCCCGGAGGGCGCCAACCTGCACCACCGGGTGCAGCGGCCGGACGGCGGCTGGTACGACTGGGAGGAGTTCGGCGGCCCGGCCGGCGCCGCACCCGCCGTCGCCCGCGACGCCGACGGCCGGCTGGAGGTGTTCGCGCTGAGCCCCGGCGGCGCCTCCGTCGCCCGGCGACGCCAAGCGGCACCCGGATCCCTGGCCTGGGACCCGTGGGAGACCGGCTTCGGCGGGGCCGCGGGCGCGCCGCCGGTGGTCGCGGCGAACGCCGACGGCCGCCTCGAGGTGTTCGTCCTCGCGCCCGGCGGCGCCGCGATCGACCACCGGTGGCAGGAGACCCCGGGCGGTGCCTGGACCTCCGCCTGGCACCGCTTCGGCACCGCGGCCGGCGCCGCACCGCGGGTGGCCGGGGACGGCAGCGGCCGGCTCACCGTTGCCGCGATCGGACCCTCGGGCATGGGAACCTTCCGCCGGCGGCAGTCCGTGCCCAGCGGGGGCTGGGACGAGTGGCTGCCGATGTTCGACTGGAGCGCCGCCGCCCCCGCGTTCGCCGCCAACGCGGACGGCCGCCTCGAGGCGTTCTCGCTGACGCCCGGTGGCGCCCGGCTCAGCCACCGCTGGCAGACCACCCCGGGCGGAAGCTGGGATTCCGCACGGGAGTTCGGCGAGCCCGGCATCAGGCTCGCCGCCACGCCCTCGGCCGCGCTCGACGCCACCGGGCGCACGCACGTCTTCGCCGTCACCACCGAGGGCCGGGTGCGCACCCGGGTCCAGGACCGGCCGAGCGGCGGGTGGCGGCCGTGGACCGCCTTCGGCGACCGCGCGGTCGCACCCGTCGTATCGGGCCGTCCCACTGGACGGCCGGGCTGAGCCCGGAGTGCGGATCCCGCCACCTGAAAGAGGGAAACGGGCGGTCCGACGGCTCCGTGATCCCCCGGACACGGTGACGTTCCCCACCTCCGCCGGTGCGCAGCGGGGCGTCCGCGACCGGGGCGCGGGGGCCGATCCCGCGCGGGGAGCCGCGGCGCCGGTACGCCGTCCACCCGCGGCGCGGCACGACAACTTCCGCCGATCCGCTCGGCAGAGAGTCGAAAACAACCCCAAACCACCACCGCCGCCACAGAGTCGAGGTGACCCGGGACACAGCGCGAGCCGCCCTCGCGGAGAGGGCCGGCGACCTTCTCGGCAAGGGACTTCGGGGGCCTCCCGGGGCAGCTGGGGCGGGCTGTCCGGCCCGGCGGGCGGTCCCGGCCGAAGTGGCTGAAGTGCGCCGATGAACTCCCTTGAGAGATGAGTATTGTTCCACTCGTCGGTCCGGCACGACGCGTGGAACGGGGGGAGCGGTGAGCGGCGTAGTCGTCCATCTGCCGCAGGGGTGTAGTGGCGCCGAAGGCGGCGAACCGTACGGTGACGCCGTCACGTTGCGGCTCGGACCGGGCGAGGCCGCCCGCTTCGGACGCGGCTCCGCGACGGTCCCCGTCGAGCTCCGCCTCGCCGACGCGGCGATCTCCCGGCTCGCCGGGGAGATCCGCGTGACCGATGACCACTGGCAGCTGACGAACCACAGCACCACCCACAGCTACCTGGTGGAGAACCCGGAGGGCGCCGGGGAGTACCTGAGGGTTCCGCCACGACGGGTCGGGGCGCCCGTCCCCTTCGAGTTCTCGCGCGTGGTGCTGCCCACCCGCAGCGACGTCCCCGTCTCCTTCCAGGTGTTCGCGCCCGACCACATCTATCTGGACCCGGAAGCCATGGGCGCCCCCTGGGGCCGCCTCACGGTCACCGCGTACTCCCTGGACGAGACGGCGACCTACTTCCTCGTCCTCGTCGCGCTCTGCGAACCGCGCCTGCGCGACCAGTCCCGCGTCGCGGTCCCCACGACCCCGCAGATCGTCGAACGGCTCAAGGGCCACGTCGCCTGCGGCACGCTGACCGCGCGTGCGGTCAGCTCGCACATCGACTACCTCGCCGAGGAGAAGCTGCGCATCGGCGGCCCGGACCCGCGCGAACCCGGCAAGGGCGAGCGCCGCAACGGCAAGCGGGAGGAGATCGTCGGACTCGCGCTGCGGTTCGGGCTCGTACGGGAGGACCACCTGACGCTGCTGCCGCCCCTGACGGGGGCCGGCGGGCGGGAGCGGCAGACCGCGCGATGACGACGCCGCACGCCCTGCGCGACCTCACGGAACGCGACGGCACGGACGTGCTCCCGCCCGGATTCCGGGTGCAGGGCTGGACGATCACCGACCTGATCGGGGCCGGAGGCTGGTCCACGGTCTACGCCGCCCGGCCGGCCGACCGGTACCCGGACAGGAGCGGCCGGGCCCCCGCGCACGCGTCGGAGGCAACTGCGCACGCGGCAACTGCGCAAGCGGCCCCCGGGCAAGCGGCCCCCGGGCAAGCGGCCCCCGGGCAAGCGGCCCCCGGGCCAGCGGCGCCCGCCGACATCGCGCTCAAAATCATGCCGACCGCCGGGTATGCGCCACGCCAGACGCGCAGGATCGTGGAGTCCGCCCGCCGGGAAGTCGAACTGGGGCGCAGGGCCGGGCACGCGCGGCTGATCCGCCTCCTGGACTCCTTCGTCCTGGAGGCACCGGACCGCCCCGCCCTGGACGGCGCGATCGTGCTGGTCATGGAGCGGGCCGCGGGCAGCCTGCGGGACCTCCTCGACGCGGGGGTGCCCGAGGCCGACCGCGCCCGGCTGATCGCGGGGATCTGCGAGGGACTCGCCCATCTCCACCGCTCGGGCTGGGTCCACGCCGATCTCAAGCCGGAGAACGTCCTGCTGGACGCCGGCCGCTCCGTGAAGCTCTCGGACTTCGGCCTCGCCACCCAGATGACGGGGACGTACGGGTACGCGCCGCCCATGGGCACCCTGGACTACCTGCCGCCCGAGCGCTGGCGGGCACCCCTGGGGGAACTGGGGGTGAAGGTCAGGCCGAGCGCCGACATCTGGGCCCTGGGCATCGTCATCCACGAGGTGTTCGGCTCCGGCGCCTCCCCGTTCTCCGGCGCCACCCCCATGGCGCGGGGCGCCGCCGTCCAGGAGTACGGCGAAGGGCGTGCGCCGCTGCGCATGGACCAGGCCGTGCCGCCGTTCTGGCGTGCACTGGCCGCCGACTGCCTCGCCCCGACCCACGCGGCGCGCGCCCCGCACACCGCCGAGGGCCTCCTCGCCCGCATCGTCGCCGAACAGGGGGCGCGCGGGAGGGGCGCGGGACGGCTGTGGGGCCGGGCCCGCGCCGCGGTCCTCACCACCGCGCTCTGCGGGGTCGCCGGTACGGTGTTGTGGTCGGACGCGGCACGGGCGAGCTCATCCGTACTGGACGGCCGTGAGGGTGCGGCGGCCGGCACGATCCGGGTGTTCAACGCGGAGAAGGGCTGCCAGGAGCGGGCCGACCGGGACCCGCAGTGCAGTCTGGGCCTGGCGATCGACCCGATGCGGCCGTACGCCGCGGACAACGTCGTACCGACCCGGGTGTGGCACGGTGACGTCCTCGCCGCCGACTGCCAGCTGCCCGACGGGCGGCCGATCATCGACGAGGCGGACCTGCAGTCCACCCGCTGGTTCCACGTCCGCCTCCCGACCGGCTCCACACCCCCCACGGCCTGGCTCCCCGCCGTCCGCACGAAGGACCGCCCGGAACTGCCGGGGTGCCCGCCCCCCGCGACCGGGCACTGAGGCCCGGCCGGGGCCGGTGCGCGAGGGCCGCGCAAGCCTGACCGGGTGAACTCCGGCGGGACCTTTGCCTTCCGGGCCGTGGCGCGCGGGCGTCGGAGGCGGTCGAAAGCCGCAGAGTCGAGGGGGTGCCGATTCCAGGGCGGGCGCAACAGGAAGGACGTTCCAGGTGGGACAGGTCGTAGGCGACTCCCAGGTCCAGAGCGAGCCGGCGGTCTTCGGGAAGCACGACAACAACGGAACGGGCGTCTACGGCGAGACCCACGGCTTCGCCGACGACAACGAGGCGGGCGTCTACGGAGTGAACACCGGCGGCGGCCCGGGCGTTCGGGGAGTCGCGAACGTCATGGGCCCGGGCGTGAAGGGCACGAGCCTCTTCACGGGCGTGGAGGGTGTCAGCTCCGGCACCGACAACGATCACGCGGTGGGCGTGTCGGGTACGACCAGGGGCCGGGCGGAGCACCTCCGGTCCGAAGCCGGCCCCGCGGGTCAGCGAGGTGACCTCCTCGGCGGACAGCGCGGTGTCGTCGCCGAGGCGCAGGCCGTAGCGCAGGGCGTCGAAGCGGGCGAGGTTGGAGGAGGCCTCGGCCGCCCCCGCGCAGGCCAGTTCGTCGGCCAGCAGCCCCCACAGACCCGCGTAGCCCTGGACGAGCTGGGCCATCGGCTCCTTGCAGTGCGTCGGCAGGCTCGCCGCGATCTTCTCCCGGTGCTGGGCGACCAGCGCGCAGGCCCCGAGCATCCGCAGCACGTCGCGGCCGGACTCGCTCAGCCGCAGGGAGGGGTCCCGGCGCAGCGATTCGAAGATGCGCAGCAGCCGGTCGGGGGCGTGCTGCTGGTCGGCGGCGGGGCGGCGCGGAGAGGCGCCGCGCCGGGCGGCGAGCGAGATCGGGTCGGCGGCCGGGAACGGGGCCGGAGAAGAAGGGGACGCGGAGGCGGCGGAAGGGCGCCGGCGGACGGTCGCGGCGTCCGTGCGACGGGCCGGTACGGGATCCTCCCCGCGCCGGATCCGGTCGCGTACGTCGGCCACGGTCGCCGGGGACAGCCCGGCCTCGGCTGCGATCCGGCGCAGCGAGGCGCCGGGGTTGCTGCGCAGCAGTTCGCCGGCCAGTTCACGGCCGCGGGAGGGATCGACGGGCCGGGCCCGGCCGTCGCGGCCGACGCGGTGGCCGGTCTCGGCCGCGGCGGTGCCCTTGCGGAGCTGGGAGATCCTCCGGGCGGAGAGTCCGGTGACGGCCGCGACCGCGCGGTCCGACCAGTGGGGGTGGGCGGCGAAGACGCGTCCCGCGGCGGCGGTGCGCTCGGCGGCGGTCAGGGGCCGCCCGTGGGTGACGTTGGCCGCGACCGCCAGGAGCTCGGCCTCGCCCTGGTCTCCGTCGAAGTACCGTACGAGGATGTGGGTTTCGCCACGGAGGGCCGCGGCGCGGAGCCGGTGGGCGCCGTCGATCACGCGCATGGTCTGCAGGTGGACCAGGATGGGCGGCAATTCGCCGTCGGCTTCCGCGAGGGTCTTCGCGTACTCCCCGTCCTCGCCGCCCGTGCGGGGCGAGAATCCGGCCGTGATCCGGTCCGTGGCCACGCTTTCCACGGGCTGGTCGAGATATCCCCGGTCGCGGAACCTGATCAGGTGGTCGGCGCTCTCTGCGTCCATCGTCTTCCCCTCGGTGATCGGGTGCGGATGAGGGGGTGGGGTCACTGCCAGCCGAGGTCGTCCAGTCCGGCCCGGCCGGGCGCGTTCTGGACGGCGGCGGAGGCCGGGCCGCCGGCGGGGGTGGTGGTGTCGGCGTGGGCGGCGGCCGCTCCGACGGTGGTGCAGGCGGCGAGAATTCCGGAGAGGATCGCGCCCCGGACGATTCTGCGAGCGTTTTCGAAAGACATGTGGTTTCCGCCTTTTCAGCCGGCCTGTGTTTCGCTGACAGGCAGGAGTCTGCGGCCGGTGCGAGCGGCGGGGAAAGGGGCGCCGGGACGGGCAATCCGGCCTTGGCATACTCAGTCCAGCTTCGTCCACGGAACCGTCAGATCCCGGCAAACAGCTCGCCATTCGGCTGCGGGCGGCGTCAGATCGTGCTCCACGGGTCGCTGCCGGGCAGCAGCGGCACCTCGGCCCGCTCCAGTTCCCACTCCCCCAGCGATGAGTGCGCCGAGGCCGCGTGCAGCCACAGCCGCCGGGCGGCCGCTTCCGCCGCGGCCAGCGACGGAGCCCGTACGTACAGCCCGACCACGGGAGCCGCTTCGGGATCCGGGTGGACGCTGACGTGGACCAGGCCGTCGTGCCCCGCCGCGCTGCGGGCGATGGCCGCCGCCGTCGGCGCGGGCAGGCGGGCGCCGGAGCGCGGGGGCCGCAGGTGGACGTGAACCAGATACATGGGAGGGAGTCCGGATCCGTAGTGGAATGAGTTTTCCGAAAACGAGGGTCAGGAAAAGGCCCTGGGGAACGTGATCCGAGAGATTCCGGATGCCGTCTTGCCGAGGGTCCGATCGACCCGTACCGTCAGGGCAATTACGCAGCCCAGTGCCCCCACCAGTGCCTGAAATCCCCGCGGGATCCGGGCTCTGAACCGGAGTTGCCATCGATGCTTGATCTCCTCGGCCTCGACGCAGTCGCCGAATCCGTCTACCGGGGAATTCTCGCCAAACCCCGGGACGTCGCAGATCTGAGCCGTCAGCTCGATCTGACGCCGGACGCGGTCCGCGCCGCCCTGGACCGGCTCAGCGAGATGGCGCTCGTGCGCGCCTCCACGGAGGGCGGCAGCCGGCTGCACGCGGTCAGCCCGCACGTCGGCATGGAGATCCTGCTCGCCCGCCAGCAGGCGGACCTCGCGAGCCGCCAGCAGCGGCTGGAGGCGAGCCGGGCGGCCGCGGCGCAGCTCATCCTGGAGTACGACGGCCGGGACACGGGCAGCGCCGTCGACCCGGGGGTGCGCTACCTCGACGGGCTCGACTCCATCCGCGACCACCTCGCCAACCTGCGCGGCCAGGTCACCCAGGAGCTCCTGACCTTCGCGCCCGGCGGCCCCCAGACCGCGGAGAACATGAACGCCTCCAGACCGCTCAACCAGCAGTTGCTGGAGCGCGGCGTGCAGATGCGCACGGTCTACCTGGACTCCATCCGCGGCTGTCTGCAGACCATGGAGTACGCGCGCTGGCTCGTCGCCCAGGGCTCGCAGGTCCGTACCGTCCCCTCGCTGCCCAACCGGATGATCATCTACGACCGCACCTCGGCGATCATCGCGGCGGACACCGGCAACACCGCGGCCGGCGCGGTCGAGGTCACCTCCCAGGGGATGGTGGCCACCTTGTACACGCTCTTCGAGAGCGTCTGGCAGTCCGGCGACTGCCTCGACACCCGGGCCAGGCCGGATCCGGGCGAGCTCACCCGCCAGCAGGCCGAGGCGCTGAAGCTGCTCGCGCAGGGCTGCACGGACGAGACCATCGCCCACCGCCTGGGCGTCTCCTCGCGCACCGCCCGGCGCATCGCCTCCGGGCTGATGACCTACCTCGGCGCGCAGAGCCGCTTCCAGGCCGGGGTCCACGCGGTGCAGCGCGGCTACCTGCCGACCGCCCCCGAATAGTCCGGGGGCCCGCCGGCCGGCCCGGCCGGTCATGCCGCGGCCAGCACCCCGGGCGCGCCCAGCAGGTCCAGGGCCTCCTCGGCACTGTCCGCGCACCGGATCAGCCGGCGCTCGGCCGCCGTCAGGAACCCCTCGGCCACGAGGTGGTCGAGCATCGCGAGCATCGGGTCGTAGAAGCCGGCGTGGTTGACCACCACGATCGGCTTCTCCATCAGGGAGAGCTGGTTCCACGTGGCCACCTCCATCAGCTCGTCCAGCGTCCCGATCCCGCCCGGCAGCACGGCGAAGCCGTTCGACAGCCGGTACATGAGCGCCTTGCGCTCGTGCATGGACCGCACGATGAAAATCGCCCCGCGCGCCCGGTCGGCCCGCTCCCGCTCGTGCAGCGCGCGCGGCACGACCCCGGTCACCGCCCCGCCCCCGCTCAGCACCCCGTCCGCGACGGCACCCATGACCCCGACGCCGCCGGCGCCGTAGACCAGGTCGAGACCGCGCCCGGCGAGCGCCCGGCCGAAGCCGTGCGCGAAGTCCACGTGGTCCTGACGGACCCCGGGCCGCGCGCCGCAGAACACCGCGATGCGCTCGCTCTTCTTGACCAGTGTCTCCATGGCTCCTCAACTCCCGGTGGTATTGAGCTCGTTCGACGGCCGCGACGGCCGCGACGGTGACGGCCTTGACGGCGCCAGGTCCTGCTCCGCCGGCCGCGCCTGCGGGCTGATCCCGATGGTGCGCAGCGCCGTACGGAAGAGCACGCGGGCCCCGGCGACGAGGTCCTCGGGAGCCGTGTCCTCCTCGGGCACGTGGCTGATGCCGCCCAGGCTCGGCACGAAGATCATGCCGATGGGCGCGATGTCCGCGACCATCTGCGCGTCGTGTCCGGCGCCGCTGGGCAGCACCTCGTGCGCCAGGCCCAGTTCGTCCGCGCTCCGCTCGATCGCGGCGCGCAGCACCTCGCTCGTGGAGACCGGGTCGGAGCGGGTCTCGGCGACCACCTCGATCTCGGTGCCGGTGCTCCGCGCGATCGCGTCCAGCATCCGCCGCAGGGTCTCCTCGGCGGCCGCGGCCTTCCACACGTCCGTGTCCCGCAGGTCCACGGTCATCCGGACCGATCCGGCGATCGTGTTCGGGGTGTTCGGGTGGGGGTCGATCCGTCCGACCGTCGCCACCCGGCACAGCCCGCGCTCGCCGGCGACGTGCTCGGCGGCCAGCACCACCCGGGCCGCCGCGGCCATCGCGTCGCGCCGGCCCTTCATCGGGCTGGTCCCGGAGTGCCCGGCGGCGCCGCGCACCTCCAGGGTCAGCACGGTGCGGCCGGTGATGGCGTCGACGACTCCGATCCGGCGGCCGCTGCGCTCCAGCACCGGGCCCTGCTCCACGTGCAGTTCGAGGTAGGCGGCGATCGATCCGTGCGGCCAGCACGCGCTGCCCAGCGCGTCGAGGTCCCCGCCGGCCAGGCGCAGCTCCTCGCGCAGCCGGCGCCCCTGGTGGTCGCGGGGTTCGCGCGGCAGCCCCGCGAGGCGGCCGGCGACCGCCATCGAGCCCCAGAAGGGCTGCGGGAAGAGCGCACCCTCCTCGTTGGCGAAGGCCACGGCCACGGGCTCGTAGGGGGATTCGATCCCGCACTCCTCGAAGGTCTGCAGCACCTCCAGCGCGGCGAGCACCCCGTACGCGCCGTCGAGGCGGCCCGCGTTGACCACGGTGTCGAGGTGCGAGCCCATCATCAGGGCCTGGCGCCCCTCGCCGTACGGGGTGTGGCGCGGCCGGATGACGATGTTGCCCGCCGCGTCCACGGACGGGACGAGGCCCGCGTCGCGCGCCTCGTCCATCAGGTACGCGCGCGCCTCGCGGTCGGCCGCTCCGAAGCCCTCGCGGGTGATCCCGCCCGTCTCGGGGTCGAGCCCGATCCGGCCGAGCCGGGCGATGCGCCGCAGCAGCCGGTCGCCGTCGATGTCGGCGCGCAGGCCGCCGGCCCGCTGGGCGAGCGTGCTGGTCATGGCAGTGTCCTTCCGGTCCGTTCGGAGGTCTTCGAGTACGGCCAGGTCGACGACGCCGCTCACAGGTGCCGCCCCCACCACTCCAGGACCGCCGCGAAGCGGGCGAGGCGGTGGCTGGGCAGTCCGGAGCGGGACATGTCGTGCCCCTCGCCGGGGAAGAGGAGCATCTCGGCGGGGACCCCGCGCATGCGCAGCTCGGTGAACAGGCGCTGCGCCTGCTCCGGCGGGCAGTGCCGGTCCTCCTCGGACTGGATGATCAGCATCGGGGTGCTCATCCGGTCCGCGTAGGTGAGCGGGGACTGGCGCGCCCAGCCTTCGCGGTCCGCCCCGTACAGGGCGACCGCGAGGTCGACGCCGTCGTCGCTGGTGGCCGCGTAGCTGTCGATGGCGTACAGGCCGCGCTCGCCGATCATCGCCTTGAAGCGGTCGCCGTGGTGGGCGTTGAACCAGGCCGCCATGTAGCCGCCGAAGGAGCCGCCCATCACCCCGACGCGGGAGGCGTCCAGTTCGGGCTGGGCCAGCGCGGCGTCCAGCAGGGCGAGGAGGTCGACGGCGGACTTGCCGGGCAGGTCGTCCCGTACGTACGCGCCGTGCTCGGCGCCGTATCCGGAGGTGCCGCGCGGGTTGCCGAGCACGACCGCGTAGCCGGCGCCCGCGTACACCTGCGCCTCGTCGAAGGCGGCCGGGCCGTTGAGGGTGTGGCCCCACTGGGTGAAGGGGCCGCCCTTGACCTGGAAGACCACCGGGTGCGGGCCGGGGCCCTCGGGGCGCACCACCCAGCCCTGGGGCTCGTAGCCGTCGGGCGCCGTCGCGGTGAACTCCCGCATCGGCAGCAGGGAGGTCCGCTCGGTCAGCTCGCGTCCGTAGGAGGTCAGCGTGCGCTCGGTGCCGCCGCTCAGCACCACCAGGTCGCCGGCGCTCGCGGCGCTGGTGACCACGGCCGCGATGACGGGGCCCGCCGGGGTCTCGGCGACCGCGTAGCCGTTGACCTGGCGGGGGCCGGTGATGACCGGCGCGGGCTCGGAGCCGTCGTAGGGGACGAGGACCAGGTTGACCTCGCCGCGCCGGTCGCCCGCGAAGTACACGCCGTCGGCGGCCGGGCGGATCATCTGGCTGGCGAAGCTGAGGTGGTGGGCGCCGCCGGTGAGCCGGCGCGGGGCGCCGGACCCGTCGGCGGCGGGGAGCAGGGCGCCGGGGGCGCTGACCGGAACCGTCCACAGGCCGTAGGTGGCGGTGGCGCAGGAGTGGTTGAACTTGTCGAGCTCGGAGCCGACGAAGACCACGGAGGCTCCGTCGGCGGCGAAGCGCGGGGTGAACAGGTACATCCCGCCGTGCGTCAGGGGCCGCAGGCCGCTCCCGTCGGGCGCCGACGCCCAGATGTCGTTGCGGGAGTCGTCGCCCGCCTCCTCGTGCCGGGCGCAGACGAAGACCAGCTGGTCGCCGGCGGGGCTCCACGCCAGGTCCATGTGGTCGTACGGGCCTTCGGTGACCTGGACGGCGGGGGCCGCCGGAGCGAACGGGTCCGTCACGAAGACCTGCCGGGGCCGGTCGGCCGTGTAGCCGAACCCGTCCATCTGGTAGAGCAGCGTGGTGATCCGGCGCGGTGCCTCCGCCTCGGCCGGGCCCTGGTAACGGCCCGCTTCGGGGATCCGACTGGTGTAGGCGATCCGGGTGGAGTCGGGGCTCCACACGGGCTGGCCCGCGCCCATCGGGTGGTCGGTGACCGGGAAGGCCTCGCCGGCGCCGTCCATCGGGAGGAGGTGGATCTGGGCCCGGCCGTGCGCGCCCGGGCGCTGGAAGGCGAGGAAGCGGCCGTCGGGCGAGAAGGCCGGGCAGCCGTCGTAGGCGCCCTGGGTGAGGCGGCGCGGCGCGCTCGCCCCGGCGGTGTCCGCGATCAGCAGCTCGGTCGTGTAGTCGTCCGCCTCCAGGACGGGGCGGGTGACCTCGAAGACGACGTGGCGGCCGTCGGGCGAGAGGGCGGGCGGCCCGAGCACGGGCAGCAGCTCGATGTCAGCAGGAAGCATGGCGTGGCCTCACAGAGTCACAGGAGGAAGAAGCGGGAAGCGGGGTCGATGAACAGCGCGTCGCCGGGCCGCACGTCGAACGCCTCGTAGAAGGCTTCGAGGTGGCCGAGGACCCCGTTGCAGCGGAACTCGGCGGGCGGGTGCGGGTGCCGGGGCGAGGCGAGCCGCTCGGCGAGCCGGGCGGGGGTGGTCCGGGCCCGCCACATCGTGGCCCAGTGCAGGAGGAACTCCCTGGTCCGGGCGGTGTCGGGGGTGCCGCCCGCGTGCGCGGCGAACGCATCGAGGGCGACGGTGACTCCGGCGATGTCGGCCATGTTCTCGCCGACCGTGCGTGCGCCGCTGACCCGCCGTCCGGGCAGGCCGGCCGGCTCGTAGCCGTCGTACTGCGCGACCAGGAGCGCGGTGCGCCGGGTGAATTCGGCCCGGTCGGCCGGCGCCCACCAGTCGCGCAGCCGGCCCCGCCCGTCGTAGCGCGAGCCCTTGCTGTCGAAGGCGTGCGACATCTCGTGGCCGATGATCGAGCCGAGCACCGCGAAGTTGCGGGCCGGATCGCCCGCCGGGTCGAAGACAGGCGGCCGCAGCAGTCCGGCGGGGACGACGACCTGGTTGAGCCCGTGCCGGTAGTACGCGGTGACCTGGTGCGGGTGGATCTTCCACTCGGAGCGGTCGACGGGGCCGCCGAGGCGGGCCAGTTCCCCGGCGATGCGCCGGGCCCGTCCGCGCTTGACGTTGCCGGCCAGGTCGGCCGGGTCGAACGGCTCGCGGTCCGGGCCCGCGCCGTCCGCGCTCCCGCGCGGGGCGCCGATCTCGAACACCATCGCGTCGAGCTTGGCCAGGGCCGCGTCCCGGGTGGCCCGGGACATCCAGTCGGCCCGCTCCAGGCGCCGCCGGTAGGCGTCGGCCAGCTCCCCGGCCAGCTCGCGCACGGCCGCCACGGTGCCCGGGGCCAGGTGTTCGGCGACGTACCGCTCGCCCACCGCGTCGCCGGCGAAGGTCTCGACGAAGGAGACGGCCCGGATGCGGCGCGGCCTCGGCTCGGTGAACCCGTTGAGCAGCTGCCCGTAGAAGGCGAAGTTGTCGGCGAACACCCGGCGCGGCCCGAAGGGCACCATCTCGTGCACGTAGCGCCAGCACACCCACCGCTTGAGCTCGTCCAGGCCGTGCCCGGTCCACCACGCGTCGAGCGCGTCGAGGAATCCCGGCTGGCGCATCCGTACGGTCGCCTCCCGGGGTACGCCGCCCAGCCCGGCCAGCCACGCCCCCCACGGGAACCCGCCGGCCCGGCACGCCAGTTCGGCGGCGGTCAGCGACAGCGGTCGCGGCGCGGCGCCCGGCCGGGGCGCGGTGTGCCCGGCGGCGAGCCCGGTCTCCGCCGCCAGGACCGAGGCGGCCGCGCGGGCGGGCTCGGGGAGTCCCGCGTGCGCCCACATCACCGCGAGGTGGCCGAGGTAGCGCCCGCGCAGCTCCCCGCCGTCCCGGTCGTCGCCGTAGGCGGCGGCGGGCAGGCCGAGCCCGGCCTGGGAGAGGACCAGGACGTGGCCGTGGGCGTCGGCGGTGTCCACGGCGACCGTGAAGTCCACCGCCCCGCCGATGCCCTGGGCCTGCAGCCGGCCCAGTACCGCGGCGAGTCCGGCCGGGGTGGCGGCCGCTTCGACCGCCCGGAGGTCGGCGGCGAAAGCCCCGGCGGCGCCGAGGTCCTCGATGCGGTCCTCGTCCATGAAGCTCGCGTACAGGGCGGCGATGCGGCGGCCGGCCGGGTCGGCGGCGGACCCGGCGCGGGAGGCCGCGCGCAGGATCACGGCCTCCGCGTCGGCCTCCGCCCGGTCGGACAGGAGGGTCAGGGTGGTGGCCTCGGCCCGGTGGGCGGGCAGGACGTGGTGGTCCGTCCAGTGCCCGTTCACGAACCGGTAGAAGTCGTCCTGGGGTCGTACGGAGAGGTCGAGTTCCACGTCGTCCGGGAGGGCGGGGGCGCCCGCGGCCGGTTCCGAGACCACCGTCATCAGACGGTCTCCGCCTTGAGGCCCGCGTCGGCCCGGTCGGCGTCGGCCCGGTCCGCGTCGGCCCGGTCCGCGTCGGCCGACTTCAGGACCCGCCCGCTGAAGAGGGCCAGCGCGATCAGGCAGAACACCCCGGCGGCGAGGAACCCGTAGCGCGGGGCCATCAGGGTCATCGCCGCGCCGCCGACCACGTAGCCGATGGCGGGACCGGTGTTGGAGACGGCGCCCAGCGCGGCGAAGGCGCGGCCGCGGTGCGTGTCGGGGACCCGGACGTTGAGCAGGATGTGCGTCACGGTGGCCTGGGCGCCGTTGCCGATGCCGCCGAGGACGTAGAAGGGGACGATCCACCAGACGCCCGGCGCGAGGCCCGTGCCCAGGATGGCCACGGCGATGCACACGAACGTGCCGATCAGGACGGTCTCGTGGCGCAGGTTCTTCGCGCGGCGCACCAGCATCCCGCCCGGGATCAGGCCCAGCATCCAGGCCGACATGATCAGCCCGAAGGTCTCCTCGGAGGCCCCGAAGTCCTCGCGGACGTAGAAGACGATGAGGACGTTGATGATGCTCGCGGCCGCCATCACGGCGCCGCTGAGGATGAGCACGGCGGTCAGGAAGCGGTCGGACGTCACCTTGTACGGGGCCTTCGCGGGTTCGTCGCCGTCCCCGGCGGCGGACTTCGCGGAGCCCCGGTCCTTGTGCAGCCGGGTCTTGATCAGCAGTCCGCCGACGACGACCGCCCCGAAGCTCAGGGCGTCGATCAGCAGCGGGATGGAGATCCCGAAGCGGCCGATGAGGATGCCGGCGATGCCGGGCGCGGCGACCATGCCCGCCATGGCGGTGGTCTGCGAGATCGAGGAGGCGCGCGGCACGTTCTCCTTGCCGACGATCGCGCTGGGCAGGGCGCCGAACACCGGGTGGGTGAAGGCGAGTCCGGAGGACAGCAGCGCGGAGAGCCCGATGAGGACCACCGGCGAGGTCCAGATCGTCATGGCCACGCAGATCAGGGCCTGCAGCGCGCCGACGACCACGATGAGGTTGCGGCTGTCGAAGCGGTCGGCGAACCGGCCGGTCAGCGGCGACAGCAGGACGGGCGGGACGGTCGCGGACAGCAGCAGCGCCATGATGGCGTAGGAGCCGGCGCCCTGGGCCTGGAGCTGGAGGGCGATGGCCGTCTCGGCGGCGATGTCGCCCGCGAAGGACAGGCCGCGCATCCCGGCGAGGATGTACACCTCGCGCCAGGCCCGCCGGGAGGGGGGCGGGGAGGCCTCGGTGGTGGCCGGAGTTCGGGTGTCGATGGCCATCTCGTGGCTCACTTCCCCTGGTCGTCGGTGTGGGTGGCGGTGTGCGGGACGCTCGGGTTGGTCGGGCTGCTCGGGCTGCTCGGGTTGCCCGGTTGGCCCGGCGGTGGGCCGTTCTCCCGCGGTACGGGGAACACGGCGTGCTCGGCGGCTTCGAGGACCCCGATCCGGGCCAGCCCCCGGGCCGCGCTCAGCGAGCGGGCGGGGTCCACGCCGGGGAAGAACTCGGAGGTGGCGACCGGGCGCCCGCCGTCGAGGTCGCGCAGCGAACGGGCGACGGCGTCGGGCACCGCGAGCCGGCGCCCGCCCACCCGGATCCCGGTCTTCGTCCCGTCGCTGTCGCCGATCTCCACGGGGGCGTCGCTGCGCCGCACCAGCGAGTCGGTGGTCAGCGCGTCGACGGCGTGCAGCCGGGCGAACTCCCGGGTGCGGCCGCCTCCGGACCGCTCGCGCCCCACCCGTGCGAGGCGCTTGGCCTCCGAGACGGGCTCCAGGTGGGCGAGCCGGTCCCGGAGGAGTTCGATCTGCCGGCCCAGGCCGGCGGCGGCCGTGCCGTCCTCCCCGTCGGCGAGGTACGGGAAGGCGTGGAAGGCCTCGTCCTCGACCACGGCCGCGACGGTGTCCTTCAGCAGGTCGCGCCAGCGCCGGGGTTCGACCCCGACGGACAGGTGCAGGGACAGCTCGCTCTTCGCGGCGGCCGCGTGCGGGGTGCCGTGCGGCACGTACAGCACGTCGCCGGGGGCCAGCGTCACCTCGATGACGGGCTCGCCGAGCTCCTCGGGCGTGTACGAGCCCTCGTCGCCCCGGCGGACCTCGGGGGTGGCCCACACCCGCCAGGTCTTGGTGCCGTCGACCTGGACGACGTACACGTCGATCGAGTCGTGGTGCGGGGAGAAGCCGTCGTTGCGCGCGGGCGTGACGAAGAGGACCACTTCGCCCTCGCAGGCGAAGGTGTCGGTGAACGGCGCGAGCAGCCGGCGGGCCGAGGGCAGCACGTGGTGCAGGGAGTTCCAGGTGACGGTGGAGCCCGAGCGGAACAGCTCGTAGACCTTCTCCGGGTTGACCGCCTCGGCGAGCGCGGCTCCGCGCGCCACCGTCCGCGTGTAGGCGCCGCTGGGCACGCCTTTGCCGCCCTTGGTCACCCGGAGGTAGGAGGGCGGAGTCGTCTCCAGGGCCAGTACGTCGTCGAGCTGCCGCACGGAGGGGAGGCCGTCGAGCCGGCCCGCCAGTGCCCCCTTGCGCAGCAGCGGCTTCTTGTCGAAATGCTCGGCGAGGAACACGTCCCGGTCGCCGACGAAATCCTCGAAGGAGTACGTCTCCACCGTCTCTTGCCTCCAGTCGTGCACGGGGACGCCCGTCGCGGACCACCGGGGGGATGGTCCGGTGGTCCGCGACGGGACAGGTCCGGTACCGGCAGCTCGTCAGCCGGCCGCGGCCAGTTCGAACACACCCAGGCGGGTGAGTCCTTGCGCGGCCTTCGTCGAACGGAGCGCGTCCACTCCGGGGAAGATGAGGGACGCCGCGATCGACGCGTCCGGGCCGAGCGCGGCCAGGGTTTCGGCGATCGGTGTGGGTACCGCGATCTTGTGACCGTTGACGGTCATCTGGGTCCGGCCGTTGTCGCTGACACCGAACTCCAGGGGCGCGCTGCCGCGCCGCAGGCGGGCGTCCGGGCCGAGTTCGTCCATGTCCGCGATGGACTGGAAGGTGTGGCCCTCGGAGCTGCCCTCCATGTGCCGGCCGAGGTCGGCGAGGCGGTCCAGTTCTGCGCCGGCGGCCACGGTCTGCAGCCGCGCGGCGAGGGCGGCGACCTTCTCGCCGAAGCCGGTCTCCACGTCGGACGAGCGCAGTTCCCCGATGTAGGGGTACGCATTGAACTCGTCGGCGGCGATGAGCTCCTCGACGGTCTGGCGCAGCAGGTCCTTCCACATGCGCGGGCGCATCATGACGGACAGGTGCAGCGAGGCCTTGCCCTCGGCGGCCGCGGCGTGCGGGGTGCCGTAGGGGAGGTAGAGGACGTCGCCGGGCTGCAGCGAGACCTCGATGTCCGGCTCCCCCAGTCCTTCGAGGGTGTACTGGGCGTTGTCCCCGAGGCGCTCGGCCGGCGGGTTCCACAGCTTCCAGTGCTTGGTGCCCTCGAGCTGGACGATGAAGAGGTCGACCGGGTCGTGGTGCGGCGGGTAGCCCTTCTTGCCGGTGGGCGTCAGGAACGCCACCGAGTCGGTGCGCACCGCCATGCGCTCGCTGATGACGCGGGTGAAGTCGCGCAGTTCCGGGACGATCTGGTTGAGCGAGCACCAGGTGACGGTCGCGCCGGCCCGGAACAGCTCGTAGATCTTCTCGGGGTCGACCACGTCGGTGATGGTCTGGCCCTGGACGACCACGTTGCGGGTGTACCCCTGCTCGGGGACGCCGTTGCCCTTGAGGTTGACCTTGATGTAGGGCGGCCGGACGACCTCCAGGTTGACCAGCTGGTCCAGTTTGCGGTGCGAGAGGATGTCGCGCGGGTCCCCCGGCACGGCGCTCTTCCGCAGCATGGGCTTCTTGTTGAAGTATTCGGTGAAGAAGACCTGCTCGTCTCCCACCAGATCTGCGAATGCGTAGTTCGCCATACCGAGCTCTCCTCGAAAGAAAATCAGGCCGGGGGAGGGGCGGCGCCTTCCGGCGCCGCCCTCCGCCACAGCGCTACTTCAAGAACAATTACTGGATGTTCTTGTAGTAGGAGGTGGCGAGCAGCTCCTCGGCCGTCTCGATGAACTCGATGTCGTCGAAGTCGACGTTCTCCATGAGATTCACTTCCCTTCGGTTTCCTTCTCCCACCGTCCGGGTTTTCCCGGCCGGTGAAATGAGAATGCCCGCACCCGGGAAAAGGGTCAACGGCGTTCAACTGCACGCCAACGCGGTTGAACGGACCGGCAAAAGCAGAGCGGCCCCGACCGGTGGGTCGGGGCCGCACGGGGGCAGCGGAGCGGGCGCCCGGGCGCCCGCGGGCTCCTCAGGAGGGGGTCGGGCCGGTCTCCGGCTCGGACAGCTCGCGGGCGTAGTTGGCGAGCGAGCGGTTGTAGCGCGGGAGGTGGCGGGCGAGCGCGACGAGCGCGAGCGACAGCGCCTCGCGCTCCCGCCCGGTGTCGGCCAGCGCGAGGGCGAGGAACCCGGTCACGGCGTCGTCGAGGAGGTCCGTCCCCGCCGCTCGCTCGTCCTCCAGCAGGGCTGCGCTCTCGGCCGCCCGGCCGAGGTTGCGGATCGAGCTGGCCAGCTGGATGACGGCACGCCGGCGCCGCACCCCGGTCAGCCCGGCGGCGAGCGCCTCGCGGTACAGGGGCGCGGCCAGGTCGCTGTACCCGGTCGAGTCATAGGCGCAGGCCCGCTCGAAGGGGCCCCGCGCGTCCCCGGCGGGCAGCTCGCCGACGAGCGCTTCCACCGCGGCGATGAATTTCTCTTCCTCATGCTCGTCCAGCTGCTCCCAGAGAGCACCGACACGCTCTTCCCAATCCGATCCAACCGATCCCACCATCACGGAACACCACCCATCCCACTGATCCAACGCATCGGTCCACACAACCGCGAAGGGGCGGCGTCTGAATCGACGCCGCCCTTCACGCAGGCATTACTGCAAGAACAGGAATTACTGGATGTTCTTGTAGTACGAGGTCGCGAGGAGCTCCTCGGCGGTCTCGATGAACTCGATGTCGTCGAAGTCGACGTTCTCCATGAGATTCACTTCCCATCTGCCTGGTCATTCCCACCGGGGTTTTCCCCGGCGATGGCAGAAGAATGCCCGGACCTCCCGATCCGGGTCAACGTGTTCAACCGCAACGCTGCCGCGGTTGAACACATTCATCAACTCCCGTCACACGCGCCCCAGTTGAGGACCCCAGCAGATACCCAGATGATCACCTAGATAAAATCGGCGGCATGCAGATATCCGGCGTGCCCAGCGTGATCGTTCTGACGGGAGCCACCGGTTTCATCGGCTCCGCCACGCTGGAGGCCCTGGCCGGCCGCCCCGGTGTCCGTGTACGGGCCCTCGCGCGGGTCCCCGGCGCCGAACGCGAAGGCGTGGAGTGGGTGCGCGCCGACCTGACCGACCCCGGCTCGCTGCGGGGGGTCTGCGAGGACGCGTCCGCGCTGGTGCACCTGGCCTCCTACATCGGGCGGGACGAGGAACGGTGCCGCGCGGTCAACGTCGCGGGTACCGCTTCCCTGTTGGCGGAGGTCGCGCGGGCGGGCGTGAAACGCGTGGTCCACCTCTCGACCGCCGCGGTCTACGGCAACCGGCCGCACCGGGACATCGAGGTCGACGGCATCGTCCCGGATCCGGTGTCCCCCGCGAGCCGCACCCGCCTGGCCGCGGAGGCCCCCGCCCTGGCCGCCGGCGGGGTCGTTCTGCGCCCGGGCCTGGTGCTCGGCGCGGGCGACCGCTGGGTGGTCCCGGCCCTGGCCGAACTGGTCAGCCGCGTCCCGGCCCGCTGGGACGGCGGCCGCGCGCTGCTGTCGGTGGTCGGCGTCACGGAACTGGCCCGCCTGATCGAGGCCCTGGCGACCACCTCGGACCCCTTCCCGGCCGGGATCCACCACGCGAGCCACCCCACTCCCGTGACGATCGGCGACCTGATGTCGGCACTGACCGCGCACGGCATCGTCCCCCCGGTGGAGGAGGACTGGCCGTGGGACCGCTGCGTCACCGCCCTCCACGCCCACCCGGGCGTGGTGACGGAACGCCAGTTCAGCCTGCTGGCCCGTGACTACCACCAGCAGAGCGCCCCCATCTGGCACCTCACCCCCGTCGGGTCGCGGACGTGGTGTCAGTGGGCCGGGCTATCGTTCCGGGCACCGCACACCGACCGTGAGGACCACCAGAAGTGACCGGCCTGTCCGCCTTCCCGCTGCCCTTCCAGAGCTCCCGTTCCCCGGCGTTCGCGACGCCCCGGACACTGCGGGAGCTGCAGATCATGCAGTGCAGCTCGCACCTTCGTGCCAAGCCCGCGTGGTTCGACAAGATGAACGACGCCGACATCGTCGCCAAGTGGACGCGGGAGGCGCTGGCGCAGGGCCTGACCGAAGCGCAGGTGCGCTACGTTCGCGCCGAGCTGGCGCACTACGCCGCGTTGCGGGACGCGCGCACGGGCATCGAGGTGTCCGCGGTCGACGGGGTCTGGCAGTCGGACGTACTCGTCGACGAGCAGCTCGGGTCCCGGTTGCGCGAGGCGGTCCGGGTCCTTGAAGAGGTTCCCGAATCGGAGCTGGACTGGCATCCCGGATCCGGCGGCCAGGTGTTGGATCTCGTGCACCCCTCACTGTTCTGCCTGGTGCGGGAGGTGAGCGGAGGGCCCGAGCAGGCCTGGCAGAACGCGACGAACCACTACGCGAAGTACGAGTTCTCGGAGAGGTTCCAGTGGCTGCCCACGGACGTGGACGTCAGTGACGACGGCGCCGTCGCCTTCCGCTCGTACGTCAACAACGTCCACCCCGAGGCGCATCGTGCACTGGAGTCCGTCCTGCCGGACGTGTTCGCGCGCCTGCGCCCGCTGTTCGAGAACGTGCTCACCGATCTGCGCCACCCGCGGCCCCTGCGGATCGAGGCCGATCCCTACGGATGGTACGACCCGCAACCGGAGCGTCCGCGCCAGTCGTCCTACAGTGACGACGCGGCCTACAGGGATGCCTGCACTGCCTGGGACGAGGCCTGTGAGGACTGGTGGGAGAACCGCCGCCCGATCGTCCCCGACGCTCCGGCCTTCAGCCCGCCCGCACTCCCGGACGCCTCCGCCCGAGTCGACCTGCGCGGCCGCCGGCTCCAGGTCATCGTCAAGCTCGCCACCGTCCACCTCACCCCGGACCAGCCCGAGTACCCCGGCGGTTCCTGGCACGTCGAGGGCATGCTGAACGAGCGGATCGTCTCGACCGGCATCTACTACTGGGACAGCGAGAACATCACCGAGAGCCGGCTGGGATTCCGGGCCGCACTCGACGACCCGGACTATGAACAGAACGACGATGGCGGGCTGCGCGAGGTCTACGGCCTCGAGGACGAAGGCGCGCTGAACCAGGTGCTGGGCTCGGTACCGACCCCGGCGGGCCGCTGCCTGGCGTTTCCCAACGTCCTGCAGCACCGCGTGGACGCGTTCCGCCTCGCGGACCCCACTCGCCCGGGACACCGCAAGATCCTCGCGTTCTTCCTGGTCGACCCGGCGGAGCGGATCGTCTCGACCTCCGACGTACCGCCGCAGCAGCCCTGGTCCGACACGTCGACCATGACGCTCGAGCAGGCCAAGGCGTACCGCGAAGAACTCATGCGGGAAAGGAAGTTCTTCGTCGACGAACACAACGAGCAGCTCTACGAACGGGAGTTCTCGCTCTGCGAGCACTGAACCGCGGGTACGGGTGCGGGTGACACGGGAGCCGGCCCGGAGGGCGACACCGGACACCAGGACCTGCCGGAGGCGAGCGCCGGCCGACGTGACGCCGGGGGAGCGGTGCCCGGGCGGCGGCCACATGGTGAGCGCCAGTCGGCCACCGGCGTCGGTACGCACCCGGTCCATCCGCCCGCTACGCGAAGCGCTGGTCGCCGCCTACGGTCCGGACTGCCAGATCTGTGGGCCCTACCCCGGCACGATGGTCGACCACGACCACGGGACCGGCCATTGCCGAGGCCTGCTCCGCCGGTTCTGCAACCGCACCCTCGAGGACTGTCCGCACCTCACCGACCGCCCGAACGCGGACTACATGCGGTGCCCGCCCGCGGCCGCCCCGGCCCTCACCCACCCCGTGCACGAAGAGTTCCGAACCAAGTGGTCCACCCGTCGGCGCAAGATCGAGCTGCTCGGCTTCGACCCCTTCGAAGGCCTGCCGCTGCGGATGCGCCCGGGTGGCTAGTGCTGTGACCGGGAAGGTCCACCGGGTCGCGGCGCCCGGCACGGCACCTCGCCGCGTTGTCGGACCACGGCGGTACGTCCGGTACGAGGCGTGGTCCTCCGCCTTGCGATGCACCGCACCGGACACCGCGACCCGGCAAACCTTGCCGGTCACAGCACTACCGGGTCCATTCCTTCAGCACGACCGCGATCTGGCGGACGTCGACCAGGCCGCCGGAAACCTGCTCCAGGAGGTCCCCGACCTCCTTGGTCGTCACGTTCACCGGCAGCCCCGAGCCCTGCAGGTACGCTGCCGCCACCGTGGCGGCGTAGAGCTCGTTGGAATGCTCCAGAGCGGGGATGCGGACGAGCTGCTGCAGGAGGGAAGCGGCCCGGTGGTGCGGCTGGTCATAGACCAGGGTGTCCATCACCTGGAAACCGTGGCGCGCCCTGGCCGCCTCCAGCGAACCCCAGTCCCAGACCTCGGGATCCCCAGGGATCTTCCGGTGCGCAATCTCGAGCAGCCACGTCAGATCGATCGTAAGGATCATGAGTCGCGCCGGGTCAGGCCGCAGTGGCGCTGCGGCCGGCCGGGCCGCCGAAGCGCTCCGCCAGGCCCTCGGCATGCATCGCGACGAATGCGTCCGCACCCTCCATGAACCGCACCCGCGTCAGGTCGGCATCCAGCACCCGCCCGGCATACGCCTCCGCCGGCACACGGCTCTCCGCCGCCGCACGCTGCAGCTGCTCGTACGCTTCGTCGCTGATCTCAATCCTGATTTCCCGGGCCATACCGACCACGGTAGCGGTCTGCGGCGGCGTACGGCAGGGGAACGGCTCCGCCCCCGCCCCCGCCCCCGGGCAGACGCCCAGCGAGCACCTGGCGATACGGATCGCCAGCCGGACAACGCAACCCCAGGAACGGCAAGGCCTGGGTCACGGACGAGGCGAGCCGGGAGCACCGACCGTGGACCGCCGGCCGATTCATCGCCGGATCACGGACGGTCGGTGGCGGGGGAGGGGATGCCGGTATGACCCTGCTGCCGATCACCGCGCCCGCATCCCCGTCGCACGTCCACCATCTCGGACCCGAAGCCGGCGGATGGGGAAATCAGGGTCGATCACACGGTGGCGACGGCGACCGGCGTCACCCCTCGGCTCGTGCCACGGCACTCGCTCCTTCGTGTGGCGCTACGGCGCTCCGGCGCTCGCCCCGTCGTGCCGGCCGCTCCACGCGCCCTGGGCGTGCGCCCTGGGCAGGGGTCCCGGCCGGGTGGATGGTGCCGGGGAGGGCGGGCCGACCGAGCCTGCCGGGCCTGGACGGTCGCCCTGGGCGCAGTGGAAGTGAGGGTGGCCGGGGCAGGCACTGACGAGCCGTTCGCAAGGGTCCGGGATGGAGTGCGGATGCCGTGCTCACGGGGGGTCGGGCGGACTCAGCTCTCTCTGGCCGCGTCCCGCGTCCGCAGCCAGACCTCCTCGGCCGGATCGAATTCGCTGGTGGTCATCTCGTGTGCGCGCCAGCCGAAGCCACAGATCGCCAGCGGTCCTTCGGCCAGCGGGTCCAGGCCGAAGCCGTGCTCGATGTCGATCTCGTTGATCGCCGAGGTCACGAAGGCGCCGAGGCCGAGTTCGGTCGCGCTCAGGTACAAGGTCTGGGACAGGTGCCCGCTGTCGAGCACTAGGGCGCGGTAGGCCTTGGCGTGCTGACGGTACTTCCAGAAGCTGCGCGCGTACCGCGGCGCCAGGACCGCCAGCACGGGCGCGTTGGAGAACCAGTGCTGACCGGCCAGGGCGCGGCGCGCGAACTGCTCCAGTGGTTCGTCCGGGGCGGGCAAGTGCTCCAGGGCGTGATCGACCGCGTGGTAGTGATACAGCCCGGGCGCGAGACCGTCGACGTTCTGCACGATCAGGTAGGCCTCGGTCGGATGCAGACCGCCCCCGGAAGGCGAATGCTTCTTCAGGAACACGGTGTCGTCGTCGACGCGCACCTGCGACTGTGCGGCGAAGACGCGTTGCAGCATGTGCGCGCACAACGCCAGGGGCAGCGCCCGCTCGCCGTCGAAGTTGCGGCAGGTAGTACGCCGCGCCAGCATCGCGTCGAACTCGTTGCCGTCGACGCGCGGCAACGGCACCCGGTCCGGTGCGTCCCCGCGCTCGAAGGCATGCGTGGGCGGCGGGCCGAGCTTGCGCCGCAGATCGGCGGCGGTGGTCATCTCGTTGGCCTCCATGCTGTTGACGCTGTCCAGGCCCTCCCACCGCGCGAGCCGGTGCATCATCGCTGCGGGCGGCCACCAGTGACCGGCGCGCAGTACGTCGTCGCGTTCACGATGAGCGGTGTGGCGTTCGTCGTCGGTGATCACCAGGCCGCTGTCGATCAACTCGGCCACCAGGAGCGACTCTTCGGCGTCCAGCGCGTCGGTCTCGTGCCATTCGCCGGGGCTCAGCCGGCCGAGCAACTCGCGGTGCGCCGCGTCGACCTCGACCTCCGCGTCGAGATGCGCGGCCAAGGCCAGCCAACGCCGGGTGCGGCTCAGGCCGGCACCGCCGGTCAGCAGCGAGTCGAAGTCGAAGTCCACATCTTCGCGAGGCTCCAGAAACAGCACGGCGCAACGGCGAATACGCATCGGGATCCCTTCGGCGGATGGCGGATCCGGAGTGCGGGATCCGGTATCGACGGCGCCACGGAAAGGCTCCCCGTGTCACACGATGGGCAGCTATGGTTTTTACCATGCAGACTCAGGTACTGGGGAACGAGAAGCTGCACCTTCCGGCCGACGTCGTCGATCGTCTGCTCGATCTGCTGAGCACCGACGACCATTTCCGCGGGCTGTTCACGCAGAACCGCCACGCGGCCTTGGCCCAGGCCGGTTGCGCGCTGTCCGAGGACCAACTGCGCGCGGCCTCGCCGTTCAGCTGTCTTGCCGTGAATCGGCTGGCCGGCAAGGAAGCCATCGCCGGTGCGCGCGCAGAACTGCGCGCGCACCTGCTCGCCGACGCGGCGTACAGCAATCCGCACGCCCTGGAGGCCGGATCGATGCACGCGGTGCTACGCCACAACTGACGCGCCGCACTTACTTGCTGGGGGAGGGGACACCATGCCGTCAACCATGTCCGAAACCAAGCTGCAGATCCCGCCGAGGGTCGCCGATCGGCTGCTCGATCTGCTCGCGACCGACGACGCCTTCCGCGAGCTGTTCCAGCAGAACCGCCACGCCGCCCTGGTGGAGGCCGGTTACGAACTGTCCGAAGATCAGCTGCGCGCGGCCTCCCCGTTCAGCTGCCTGATCGTGGATCAACTGGCCGGCAAAGCGGCCATCGCCGACGCCCGCGACCAGTTGCGCGCCTACCTGCTGGCCGACGGAACGCACACCGTCGTCTTCGCCCTGGCGGACGACCCGACCCACACGGTACTGCGCACCGGCTGACCACGGTTTACTACCGTCACATAGGAAGGGGTGTGGACATGGCACTGGCCAAAAGGGGATCGCGGCTCATCACGGTGGGCGACACAACCTACCGGTGGCGGCTCCGCGGACGGCCGACCTACGGCCAGGCGCTGGGCTGGTCCCCCCTCTCCTACGCGGTCGAACACGCCGAGACTCCCGGCACCACACTGGTGATCACCACCAACCAACCGCACCCGAGCAACTGGGTGGGAGCACAAGGCAGCCCGATCGTGCCCGCCCAAGTGGCTGACAGCATCCGCACCGCACTCACCACCGGTTGGATGCCCGGCAGCCCCGGCTCACCGTTCCACCTCGACCAGTCAGCCGGCTTCGGCTCCTCCGATTGACCCGCCCGACCTCTGGCAGGTGGTCCCGAGCAGCGCTCGAAGACCACCACGGAACTCCACGCAGGCCATCCGTACGCGACCTGGTTCAGCCCCTCGCCACGCGGTGCGCCCGCCTGCCGGTCACGGCTACCCGTGCCCGTGAACCGGACGGCGATCGAAAGCGGTGCTGCGCGAGGGCTTCAACGCTGGCCTGGAATCCGCTGCGCCCCTCTCCGACATGGACGTCGTAGGCGCCGCCCGCGGAACAAGCCGGCCCCGCCCACCGGCCGGCCGCCGTGTCCGCCGAAGCCGCCAGGTGTGGACGCTGGCGCGGTGGGGGAGGTGTCCCGCGGCGGCGGGCCAAAGCGCGGATGGGGCCGTACTCCGAAACAGGCCGGGGCCTCTTTCCTCGGGGGAGTTTCCACCGGTCTGGTTTTTGAACGGCTCGCTGTGTGTACTGACGTGCTTCCCGGCGGGCTGGTCAGGCCGGGGAACATCGGCTGCCGATAAGGACGTATCACCCGGGATTCACGACAAGATCCATATGGTGCGCCTTGTATCGCCGATCTCGCTGACAGAGTCATTCCAGGCGTCGCGCACCGGAAAGCCGGTGCCTGCGCCGATACCTGAACACAGTTCTCGGGAGGACTCCATGAACGTATGTCAGCGAATATCCACCGCTCTGCCTGTCTGCGCGAGCACGACCGCAGGCGCGGTCGTGCTCGGCATGGCAGGCGCCGCCTCGGCGAGTGAAGCGACGGATGCGGATCGGACCGCGCAGGTGGTGGAGTCCGCCACGGGTACCGGGGCCGTGGCCCGGGCCCCGGGGAAGGGCGTGAGCGTCCCGCCCAGCGCGGCCGGCGCCGTGAAGGCGAGGACGGCCGACGGGGGGTCGGTCTCGATCGGCCTGCCTCAGACGAAGAACGTTCCGGGTGCGAAGGCGGGCAGGGGAACCACCGTCTACCCGGGCGCCGCCCCCTCCACGGACCTGGCCGTACAAGCCACCCCCGAAGGCGGCGTGCGCGCTCTGGCCGTCCTCAAGGACAAGACCGCACCGCGCGAGCAGCGGTACGCCATCGGACTGCCCGACGGCACCCGCCTGGTGAAGGCCGGCACCGGGGCCGTCGCCGCGGTCGGAAGGGACGGCAAGGTCCTCGGCGCCTTCGCCGCCCCGTGGGCCAAGGGCGCGGACGGCAGGGAGCTGCCCACCGACTACCGGATCGAGGGCAATGTCCTCGTCCAGTCGGTGCAGACCACTGGGTCCACCGCCTTCCCCGTTGTCGCCGACCCCTGGTACGACCCTCCTCGTGGGAAAGCTGGGACACCATCAAGTGCGTCGCCGGCCAGAGCCAGGACGGGGCGATCTACGGAGCTGCGGGCGGAGCCCTGGCCGGCCCTGAGGCCATCGGCCCCGGAGCCGTAGGCGGAGCTGTGGCCGGCACCGTGGTCGGGATGAAGAACTGCTGACCACGGTGGTGCCAGTCCGTCACCATCGGCTCGCGAGGGAGGACACGTGACACCTCAGACTCCTCCTGAGGGGAAACCGACTGTGTGGATCGTCGTCGTGGCCGCCGTGGCGCCGTGGAGTGCGATGTCCTTCCTCGACATCCATCCAGCGTGGCTGATCGTCCTCCTGACGGGCTCGGCCGTGGCAATCAGCGTCCTGGGCGTCCGGTTCTACTACCGGCACCGGATGCTCCGGTACTTCCGGAAACACCCCGACGCCCCTGCCGGGTAACACGCAACGGACCCCAGGCCGCCCTGCCGACGACGTCTCGCACCCGACTCCACCAGGAGCGGGCTCCGCCGAGGACATGGTCCTGTCCTCCCCAGCCGTTCCTGACGCGCTTCGACAGACGCAGGGCGGACTTGGGAAGCGCGCTCGGCCCGACGGGCATGACGGGCATTACGTGCATCCGGGCCCGTCACGCCGCCGTGGCCTGCCGGGGCTCCCGTGAGCGGGGCGCACGCGGCAAAGGAGACTGTGGGCATGGATGATGCGTTCACACCCCTTCGGCGAGCTGTCGGTCTGCTGCCCGAGGACGCCGTGGCAGAGAACGGTCAGACGGTCGGGGATGTCCGCGAGGACGTCAGGCGCCAGGAGTGGGAGATGGTGCTCGGCGTTCTCGAAGAGATCGGGGACGTCCATCCGGTGTCCGTGGATTTCTGGGAGCTTCTCGCCGAAGCCGCTCGGCAGATGAGGCTCGACCGCAGCCGCCGTTGGTGTCAGTGGCGGGGCTGGGAAGTCCAGCACGGCACGGTCCGGGCAACGTTGAGTCTGCTGGATCCGGCGGACGGCGGACGGCGGACGGCGGACGTCGAACCGTCGTTTCCGGTGACGGTCGGCTCAGACCGATGTGGGACATCGGCAGTCACACCACGGACGAAGAACGAGCGCTCAGCATCGCAAGGCTGTGGGTGGAGTTCGAGCCGCAGCTCGGCCCTGGAGAGACAGCCGACGTTCGCCTTGCTCCCGTGAAGCCCGCGCAGTGGCAGCGGCTGCGGCCCGGTGACGTGATCTTCATGCACGAAGGCCAACTTGTCAGCGGCATCGCCGAGATCATCGAGGTCCTGCCGCCTCGGGTTTGAGGCCACTGGGTCAGGTAGTTGCGAGATGCCCGCGGGGACGGCTGGCAGCCGTGGCAGGTGGCCGTTGAGCCGTCCGGGCCTCGTGACGGTCGGTTCCAGCGGATGGCTGAAGGCTCGCCGGCGTATCCGCTGCGGCGCCCGCCCCCTGCCCGGCGCGGACGCCGGACCGCGACCGCGAAGGCGGGGACCGGTGCTGCGGTCGGGCCGGATGCCGCCCGGAGTCCAGTGACGAGGGTGAAGCGCGGGCCCGTCGGCAGCCTTTGCGGGCGCGGCAGGGCGACCGGCATGTCCGATATCAGCCGCATGGTCGGCCGATCGGTCCCTGGTTCCTTGCGGCTCGCGCAGGACAATCGTCGTATGCCCCTCTCGAAATTGGCGTTTCCCGTCGCCGTCAGCGCAGTCTTCGCCTTGATTCCCCCGGCGCATGACGTCTCCGCCTCGGAGGGCTCCCCTTCGACGGCCTCGGCAGCCTGCAAGGGCGCCAGGACCTGCTACGTGGACGTGTCCGTCGCCCAGATCTGGGAGAGCCCCGACAAGGTGCGGACGGTGGACGCGAAGGCGCTCACCAACCCGGTCGACATCCGGGGCTGGTTCGCCGCGATGGCCCACGACATCAACCTGCGCCGCGACGTTCCGGGTGAGACGCAGGCCCTGTACGGGGGCCGGGTCACCGTGGTGGACACGATGACCAAGGACGGTGTGCTCTGGGACAAGGTGACGGTCCACGGCCAGCCCACGCCCAGGGATACGGCCGGCTACCCCGGCTGGGTGCCCGACCGGCAGTTGACCAAGCTCCGTAAGAAGGCCCCGCCCGGCACGACCGCGGAGCGAGTCACCAACCCGACGGCCCGGGGCTACGGCTCTCGTCAGGCACTGGCGGCGGGGGCGCCGTCCAAGGGCGGCACCGAGTACTCCTTCAACACGGAGTTCGCCGTGAAGCCCGTCGTGGGCGCCCCTTCCGTGGTGGAGGCCCGTGCCAACGACGGCAGCCCGCTCTACTTCAAGCGCGGCGACCTCGCGAAGGTCCCGGCGTCCGGGGTGACCGGCGACGACGTGGTCGCCGAAGCCCGCAGGTTCCTCGGTCTGGAGTACCTGTGGTCCGGCACGGCCGGGTTCGGCTACGACTGCTCCGGCCTGACGAGCCAGGTGTACTCCGCCCTCGGCATCACCATCCCGCGCGACAGCCAGCCGCAGTTCGACGCGGGCGGCGGCGCGGCGCCCGAGGGCTCGGCCGAGGGCGAGCGGATCACCTCGCCGACCGACCTCCTGCCCGGCGACGTCCTGGGCTTCGGCAGCAGCACCTCGAACGTCAGCCATGTGGGCATCTACATCGGGAGGAACGACAAGGGCGAACCGATGATGATCAACTCGCCCAGGACAGGGGAAAGCGTGAGGGAGGAGCCCATGGCGAACCGCCCGTTCGTGGGTGCCACCCGCTTCATCGGATCCTGAACTCGGGTCCCGACCCCCGCCGGGGTCGGGGTGAGCGGACAGGAACAGCCATGCGTCCTGTTCTCGTGGGGGCGCCGATGGCGGTACTGGCTGACGCCTTGACCGACCCGGCGCCCGCGGCAGCGGATACCGCCACGTACGAGGTGCCGTGCGGGAACCTGAGGCAGAAGTTCGTGCAGGCGGCGAGGAAGACGAAGGCGGTCAGTTCTGCGCTGCGACGGTCTAGGTCGGTACCCGCTCCCGCCGTTCCTCCGCGATCCCCTCGGCTACCGCTCCGAGCGCCCGGTATCCCACATGGCTGTAAGAGCAGGGCGGAGAACCCCGTCGAGACGGTACGGGACCCCCGCCCGCCCTGCTCGCCGACGCCTCGCCGCTGCTGGCGGAGAGCGACGGCGACGGCCTCCCCGGGCGGGCGCCGCCTTTGGGGCCGGGTCGCTCACCGCTGGGCGCCGGCGGCCCTGCACCCGCCAGCCTGAGAGCGCCTGGCCGGCCCGGTGCAGGGAGTGCCGCCGGTTGGACGATCGGAGCGGACGTACGGTCACGGTGACTGCCCGGCGCGGCGCACGAGGGCGGCGAGTCGGTCCCGCCACTCGATCAGCCAGCGGAGCGGGGCTTGGGTGAGGTTCTCGTCGATGCCGTAGATCTTCACTCGCTCGGCCGCGACGAGCTGCTCCACGAGGGCGAGGGCCTCAACGAAGTCGCCGCGCCGCTCCAGCGCCCTGGCCAGCGGGCTCCGGGTGATCCGGGCCGCCTCCTCCCAGGCCGCACCGAGCGTCTCCTCCTCGGCGAGCAGGGTTCTCAACCGCCCGATCTCCTCGTCCGTGTCCCCGGCCTCGCCCAGGAGTTCGGCGAGATGGCGCCGATGCCGGTGCGTCTCCTGGTCGTCGGCGCCCAGGAACCGGGTCGTGTCCTCGAGCAGGGCCTGTAAGTCCGCGATCGCTCCGGGCAGGTCCCCGGTCGCACGGCGGTACCGGACGAGGTTGCCGCGTGCCCGCAAGGTGTCCGGGTGCCCGGGACCGGATTCCGCGGTGCGGTCCGCCACCTCCGCTTCGGTGAGGCTCAACGCGACGGCTGGGAAGCCCTCCCGGGAGAGCCAGAACGCCAGTGTCTCCCGGGCCCGAAGCGTGTCCGGATGCCTGGAGCCCAGCTTCCGGGCCAGGTAGTCGATCTGCTGCTGAGCCCGCGCCCCGGACAGGGAGTCCGGCCGATCCAGATGCCGGAAGCGCCGATTGGCCAGCCAGGTACGCGGGGTGTGCCGGCCGTGTGCCCGCTGCCGCTCCTCTGTGCCCATGCCCGGTCCTCCCCGCCGTCCGACGCCACCCCTCACAAGCATCCCCCAGTCCGGCGGGCGGGGGGAAGGCCGCGATCATCAGCGCGGGGTCCCGCAGCGGGCCGCCCAGTGCGAGACCGCCTCGAGCAGCGCGGCCAGCTGCACGTCACCGTCCTGTGACCGCTGCCGTTACGGCTGCTGGAGCCGGGGCCCGTCTTCATGGACACCGCTGAACGCACCGCCCGTACGGGCGGCGCCCGAGTAGTCGTGGAGGAATGCGGGGATGTGCAGCTCGATGCCGAAGTGCCGGTGGACGGTGTTGTAGTAGGTGAAGAACCGCTCGCGGGTGTCGCGGGCAGCGGCCTACCATTCACCGGGCGAGGAGGCGTGGTCGCCACTGACACGGGGGTGGTGTTCGGGGCGGTCGTCACTGTCATGGGGCGGTGGACGTGCAGGTCACGTACTGACAGGAACGCGGGAGATCGCAGGCGGCGCTGGTGCGTGAGGCGGAGCTGCGGGTGGGGCGGGCGCGGATTCCTGAGCGGGGCCGGATCGCCCGGGAGGTGCACGACACGGTCGCGCGCCCGGGTGGGGCAGGTCTCGATCACCGCCGACGCCCTGATGGCCGGCCGGCCTGACATTGCCGGGGACGTGGAGCTGATCCACCGAACCAGCCGGCACGCGCTGCTGGAGCTGCGGCAGATCCTCGGCGTCCTCACCGGGCCTCGCACCGACAGCGGTACAGACCCCTGCGAAGTGCCGGTCGGCACCGACGGCTTCCCCGACCTGATCGAGGCCACCCGCAGGGCGTGCGGCAGCCCCATCTCCTACACCGCCACCGGCGGTACCCGCGGGCTGGCGGAGCCGGTACGCCAGGCCGCGGGCACCGCACTGTCCAGGAAGCTCTGACCGATGCGGCGAAAAACGCCCGGCGCACCCGTCACCGTCCACGTGACCGCCAGGGCCGTAGATGACGGCGACTTCTACCCCGTGCTGTCGGTGTTCGTGGGAGGTGTCCGGATGGAGCTCCAGGCGCTTCTGTGGTGGCCGCAGCCCGTGCGTGGGAATCTCGTGGGTGGAGCATGGGGTGTTGACGCACGACTGAGGGCACGGGCCCAAGTCGCCGTGCCCCGGGGCGAGATGGCCATGGGGTGGACGGGGAGAGTTCAGGTCTTGATCAACTTGCGTTTTGATGACATGTGAAATATCACATGTCATGCACATCGTCCGGGAACCCCTGGACGGCGCTTCACCTCAAGGAGGACCACCATGAACCGCTTAGCTCTGCTCGCCGCCGGCACCGCAGGTCTGGCCGTTTTCGCGATCACCCCCGCCAGCGCCACCGCGCAGTCGGCCTCCACCGTCGCGACCGTCATCTCCTGCGGCCACTCGGGTCTCCAGGCAGGCCTGTCCACGCGGGTGTGTGCCGCGGTCACCGGCAACTCCGTCGAGTTCTACGGCACGGTCGGCCTCGCCGGCCCGCCCTCCCCGGGCAGCCCGGCGCCCGCCCCGAAGGAACTGATCACGACCCTGTCCGCGGAGGTCGTCGGCAGCACCGCCACGCCCAGCACCCAGACCAAGTCGGTCATCTTCACCTTGTCGAACCTCGAGGTGCACGGTCTGGTCACCACCGTCCCGTGCGGCTCGACCATCCACGGCACCTTCGGCGCGGCCTCGTTCCCCCGCCCGGCCAACCCGGTGGCCCACGAAGTCACCATCACCTGCTGAGCACGTGACGCGTCGTGCCACGCACGACCCCTTCAGGCGCCGGGCCGGGTTGCCGTCCAGCCGTGTTCGAGGAGTTCGAAGGCGTGGGTGACGGCTTCCCGGGTCCTGCCGGTGGCGTTGCCCTGCGCGCCGCGGGGGGCCGAGAAGCACGCGTCCTGGCGCAGGAGCCTGCCCGGCTTCCCGGCCCTGGCGGGCGGCACGCGGAGTCCGGTGTTCGACCGGCGCGCGGTGGTCGCCTGGCGCCTGGAGCACGGCAAGCTCCACATCCCCACGACCCCGCCCGCCGCCAACGTGCGCGCCCGGGGCGTGGGTGGGCGCACCCCGGCGGGGTCGATGACCCGCTGCTCTGCCTGGCGGACGATGCCGAGACGCTGGGCGAACTGGGGTAGGGCGTCTGCGGGATGACCGTGCAGCGCGTGGCCGTGCCGGGGTGCGCACCTCTCGCGGTGATGGGCGATGTGCAGGTCTGCTGTCACCAAGCCGACGGCGGAAGCGAGCGAGGTGCCAGGCAGGGGTAGCGTTCCCGTATGACGTCAGCGCCGCCCCGGTTCCCGCCGCATCCGATCCGGGGCGTACGGATACTGCATCAGAAGCAGAACTGCGCGCCGCATTTCGCCGAGATTGAGGTCGATTTCGAGCCCGCAGCTGAGGGCTTCGCCTTCGAGGTGGCTCAAGACCTGACGGTGGACTACGAACCCGCCGAGGCTGTGTCGCGCTTCTTCGCGGCTGCCGCTGTGGGGATCGAGGAGCAGCTGAGCTTGCCCGAGCACGGAGTCGTGATTGCCACTCGGGTGGTGCTGCGGCGCGCCCGCGCCGCGACGTTCGGCTCTCACGAACTGGCGTTCAAGATCGCTGGCTATCTTGCCGCCCGCAAGGCGTTGGAACGTACGGGGTGCCCCCGCCTCTGAGTGCTGCCCTCACGACGGGGTAGCGGAATCCGCACACTCAGCCGAACTTCGAGTGACACCAAGCGTGCTGTCCCGGGCGAAGTGACAAGCAGTATGCCGAGTTGGTGAAACCTGCCGTGCTTCGAGCAGGTGAAACCCAGGTCGCTACCGACCTGGGTGACAGCTTTCATGCTTCGGCACATGTGTGACTGAGTATCTCAGTTGGCGAAGGGGCGCTTGAGTTGGCGGGCAGAGCGGTCGTCCTTCCCCCTGCCGAGGTGAAGGCGTTGTCCTGTCGCACTGAGGCTGTCGGATTCTCAGTGCTTCTCGTTTGAGCTGTCGGATTCTCACTGCACCAAGTGGTGAGCGGCGGCGTTTGCCCCGTACGTGGGGTTTGATCTCATTTCTCTGGTCCGGTTCTCGCTGTACCTGTCACGGTCGTTTCGGCAGGTACGCGGAGCCGGGGGTGGCGATGGATCTGGGTCTGGTCGATGTCGAGTGGGCTGAGGGTGAGGGCAGTGGGCTGCGGAAGTCCATGCTGGAGGCGGCATCGCGGGTTCCGTTCGAGTCGGTGCTCCCGGTGCGGCGGTTCACGTCGTACCGCGGGCAGCGGCACTTCACGGGCTGGTACTGGGCGGCGACGACGGAGTCGCTGGTGGGGTTCGAGTCGTGGCTGGAGCGGGACCGGGCCATGCTCCTCGATCACGACCGGAGGGTGGTGGGGCTGGCCTCGCAGCCGTTCCGGGTGACATGGCCGGGGGCGACGCGCCGGATCTCGCATACGCCGGACTACTTCGCACGGCTGGAGGACGGCTCGGGCCTGGTCGTCGATGTCCGGCCGGCGGACCGGGTCGGCCCGGAGGACGCGGTGAAGTTCTCGGCGACCGAGGCGATGTGCCGGGAGATGGGCTGCTGGTCCTACGCGCTGGTGCACGAGCCTGATGAGGTGACCCCTGGGGTGTGGACACTCTGACAATGGATCTTGTGGGTCCGAGGAAGGGTGTCCTGGTGGGACGTAGGTCTCCGTATCCGGAGGAGTTCAGGAACGACGCGGTCGCGTTGTGGCGTGCGGCCGTTGGCCGGCGTACGTACTCGGCGGTCGCGGCGGATGTCGGGGTGACCGGCGAGACGCTGCGGAGCTGGGTGCGGCAGGCCGACGAGCAGGCCGGCCGCGGGCCCGCCCTTGGCGGCGAGGCGGCCGAAGGCCGGGATGAGGAGCTGGTTCGGCTGCGGGCGGAGCTCGGCCGGCTGCGCAAGGCCGAGAAGGAGTGGCGGAGGACGAGGCGGAGGACGAGGCGGAGGCGGCCGAGGGGCCGCGCTGTGCGGGGCGCCCGCCGGCCACCCAGTACGACTGGGTGTCCAGCCTCGCCACCGGCAGGTCCAGCAGACGGCGGTCCTCCTGGGGAACCAGCGCGCGCGGATCGACCGGGGCGCCCAGGACCGCGAGACGGGCCAGGGCCAGTACGAAGCCGCGCCCGCCGTCGGGCGCCTCCCCGCCGAGGGGGACGACATGGACGTCGCCGTGGCCGGTCAGGTTGCGGCGGACCGAGGTGAGGAGCGAGCTGCCGCCGGACACCTGGAGGAAGACGCGGGCCCCCTGGTCGTAGGCGGTGCGGACGGCATCGCTGAAGTGGACCGGCGTGGACGCGTGGCGGACCCAGAGCGCGCGCAGCCGGTCGGGGTCGGTGCAGACCTCCCCGTTCACGGAGGAGACGAACGGCAGGACGGGACCGCTGATGCGGCGCGTGGCGAGACCCGAGCGCATGCTCTCCTCGGCGGAGGCCAGCCGGGGGGAGTGGAAGGCGTTGGACACGTCGAGCGCCGCGGTGACGACCCCGGCCTCGGCGCAGGCCTGCCGCAGGGCGGCGAGGCCTTGCGGCGTACCGCTGACCACGACCTGCCGCGGCTGGTTGAAGCAGGCGAGCCACACGTCCTCGATGCCCTCGACGAGCCGGCGGCAGGTCTCCTGGTCGCTCTGCACGGCGAGCATCCCGCCCCCGGAGCCGTTCTCGGCCCGCCGGAGGACCGCCCCCCGGTGGACCAGCAGCCTGATGGTGTCCACGTGGGTGAGGGCTCCGGCGGCAGCGGCCGCGGCGAACTCGCCGGCGCTGTGGCCGAGGGCGAGGTCGGGAGCGACGCCGCAGTCGGCGAGGACGCGGGTGGCGGCGATCTGGACGGTACCGAGCAGCGGCTGGCACACGTCGGTGGCGGCGAGCCGCTGCCTGAGCGCCTCCGCGTCGCCCCGGGACGCCGCCTCGCCGTACAGCAGGTCGGCGAGGTCGAAGCCGAGGTCCCGCCGGGCCACGGCGCTGAGGACGCCGACGGCCGACCGGAAGCCGGTGAACCGCTCGTGGAGGTCCCGCATCATGCCCGGTCGCTGACTGCCCTGGCCGGGGTAGACGAAGGCGATGCGGCGCCGGGCCGCCGGCAGGGGCGCGTCGGCGGCGAAGGCGCCGTCGCCGAGGTCGCCCCGGGTGCCGGCGAGGAGCTGCTCGCGGGCGTGGCGCAGGCGCCGGAGGAACCCGTCCGTGTCGGTGGCCACGACGGCTAGCCGGGTCGTCAGCGGCTTGCGGGAGCCCAGGGTGTGGGCCACGGCGGCCAACGGGGGGCGGTGCGCCGTGTCGAGTGCTTCGAGTACCTCGCCGATGTGCCGGTCCAGCAGCTTGGGGCTGCCGGCCGAGAGGAGGACGAGATGGGGGCCGCCGCCCTCGGTGCCCGCGGGGGCTTCGGCGGGTTCGGGCCGCTGCTCCTCCAGGACCACGTGGACGTTCGTGCCGCCGAACCCGAACGAGCTGACCGCGGCGCGCAGCGGGGTGCCGGAGCTGCGAAAGGGCCGTGCGGTGTCGGCGAAGCGCAGCCCCGCGGCGGACATGCCGTGGTCCGGGTGGGGGGTGGTGGCCGGCTGCGGCACGATCGTGCGGTGGTGGACGACCAGGGCCGTCTTGATCAGCCCGGCGACGCCCGCCGCGGCCAGGGAGTGCCCGATGAGGGCCTTGCCCGAGGCGACGTAGCACAGGCCGGGGTCGTCGTCGGGGAACTCGGTGCGCAGCCGGCGCAACGCTTCGGCCTCGGCACGGTCGCCGGCGGCGGTCCCGGTGCCGTGCGCCTCGAGGAAGCCCACGGACGAGGGGGCGACCCCCGCGTCCTCATAGGCCCGGCGCATGGCGCGCAGCTGGCCTTCGGAGGTGGGAACCAGCGGGCCGGGGGACGCGCCGTCGTTGGCCGAGCCGATGCCCTTGATCACGGCGTAGACGCGGTCGCCGTCCGCGAGCGCGTCGGCGAGCGGCCGCAGGACGACGACACCGGCGCCCTCGCCGAGGACGAAGCCGTCGGCCTCCTCGTCGAAGGGGCGGCACACCCCGGTCGGGGACAGCGCGCGGAGCCGGGAGAAGCCGACCAGGCTGTCGGGAGTGAGGTTGAGGTACACCCCGCCGACGAGGGCGATCCGGCAGGTGCCCTGGCGCAGGTGGGCCATCGCCTGGTCGAGGGCGACCAGCGAGCCGGAGCAGGCGGCGTCGACGGCGAAGCTGGGGCCGCCGAGGTCGAAGTGCCGGCTGACGGTGCCGGACGCCATGTTGAGCAGGCTCCCGGGCAGGGTGAAGGCCTCGATGGTGCCGAGCCGTCCCGCCCGCTCCTTGGCGGCGTCGAGCACCTCGCGGCGGTCGGCCGCCTGCGAGGCGTCGGCCAGGGAAATGGCCCGCATGTGGGCCGTCATGAGGTCCTTGTAGTCGGACACCGACAACCCGAAGAAGACCCCGGTGTTCTCCCGGTCGAAGTCCCCGCGGCCCAGCCCCGCGTCGTCGAGGGCCTCACGGGTGACGTCGAGCATCAGCCGGTGCTGCGGGTCCATGGCCCGGGCGCGGGCCGGCGGCACCCCGTAGTGCACGGCGTCGAAGCGGTCCACGTCGGCCAGGAACGCGACCTGGTCGGTGTAGGCGGCGTTGGGCGCCGACCGGTTGCCGGGCTCGTGGAACGTCTCGTGGTTCCAGCGCTCGCGCGGCACGGTGGAGAACTGCCGTTCCCCGCTCAGCAGGAGGTCCCAGTAGCCGCGGATGTCGGGGGCGCCGGGAAAGCGGCAGCCGAGCCCGGTGATGGCGATGTCAGTCATGAGACTCTCCCTGGCGTGGTGCCGCGGACGGTCGGCGGCCGTTTTTCCACGGTGCCCGCAGGAGCCCCGGAGCCGTAGCCCCGGCTGTTCGTCACTTGACAGACCCGCCGATGGGTGCGCCGGCCTCCCGGCCGGGCGGTCTCCCACGGACCGGCGGGCGCCCGAGAACGGGCGCGGCGCCCGGGAACGGGCCGCCGGGCATTGTCAGTGGTCCGGGAGAGGATCACTGACATGACGATCCTTTCCGCCGATGAGGCGTTGTCCAGCGTGTTCAGCCGTGCCGACTACAGCGCCGCGCTCCGGCGGCTCCGCGAGGCCTCCCGGGCGTACTACGGCGGCGCCGACAGCGCGCTGGACGACGCCGCCTACGACCGGCTGCGCCTGTCCGTGCTCGCCTGGGAAGCGGAGCACCCGGACGAGGCCGCCCCGGACTCCGTGACCGGCCTGGTCGCGGACGGCGCGGCCCCGGTCGGCGACATGGAGCACACCGTCCGGCTGCTCAGCCTCGACAACGTCTTCGACCCGGCCGGCCTGGTCGCCTGGGGCGCCTCGCTCCAGCGCCGTCTGGGCCACGAGCCCGCCGGAGGGTTCACCGTCGAGCCGAAGATGGACGGAGCGGCCGTCGCCGCCCGCTACCGCGCCGGTCGGCTGGAGCAGGTCATCACCCGCGGCAACGGCACCCACGGCGAGGACGTCAGCCACGTCATCGGCGCCATCGAGGGCCTGCCCGAGCAGCTGCCCGTGCCGGCCACCTTCGAAGTCCGCGGGGAGGTCCTGTTCACGCAGAGCCAGTTCGAAGCCGCGAACGAGGTCCGCGTCGCGCACGGCGCGCAGCCCTTCGCGAACCCGCGCAACGGGACGGCCGGCACCCTGCGCGCGAAGGACCGCCCCTACCGGCTCGCGATGACGTTCTGGGCGTACGGAGCGGTCGAGCTCGACGGCGTCGCCTTCGCGCCGTCCGGGGCCACCCACGCCGAGGTCCTGGCCGCCGTCTCCGGGGCCGGCGTACGGACCACGGCCGACACGCCCGCCGGCCTGCACGTGGTCCCGACCCTCGCCGAGGCCCAGCGCGAGGTCGACGCGATCGCCGCGCAGCGCGCGGACCTGCCGTTCGGCATCGACGGGGTCGTGATCAAGGCGAACGACGCGGCCGAGCAGGCCGCGGCCGGGCTCGGCAGCAGATTCCCGTACTGGGCGATCGCCTTCAAGCTGCCGGCCGTCGAGCGCCAGACCGTACTGAAGGACGTGGTGTGGGACGTGGGCCGTACCGGGGTGCTCGCCCCGACGGCCATCCTCGAACCGGTCGACATCGACGGATCCACCGTCACCCGGGCCACCCTCCACAACCCCGCGGACATCCGCCGACGCGACCTCCACCTCGGCGACACCGTGACGGTGTACAAGGCCGGCGACATCATCCCCCGCGTCCAGGCCGCCCTCGTGGGCCACCGCCCGGCCGGCGCGCTCGAGGTGCCGCTGCCCACGCGGTGCCCCAACTGCGGCGGGGAGATCAACAAGGACCAGGAGCGCTGGCGCTGCGCGAAGGGAACCGGCTGCGCGCTGCCCGCCCTGATCGAGTACGCCGCCGGCCGCGACATCCTCGACATCGACGGCCTGGGCAAGACGTACGTCAACGCCCTGATCGAGTCCGGTGACGTCGCCGACGTCGCCGACCTGTTCACCCTGACCGAGGGACAGCTCGCCGCCGCCTCCGGCAGCGCCAAGCGCGGGGCCAAGCTGGCCGAGCAGATCGCGGCCGCCAAGTCCCGCCCCCTGAGCCGCGTCTTCTGCGCCCTGGGCGTGCTCGGCACCGGGCGCAGCATGTCCCGCCGCATCGCCGCGCACTTCGGCACGATGGACGCCGTCCGGCAGGCGGATGCCTCCGCCATGCAGGAGGTCGACGGCATCGGCGGGGAGAAGGCCCCGGTCATCGTCGAACAGGTCGCCTCCCTGGCCCAGGTCATCGACAAACTGGCCGCGGCCGGAGTCAACATGACGGAGCCGCAGCAGCCCCGGACGGCCGCGGAAGGCCCCCTTTCCGGCAAGACCGTCGTGGTCACCGGGAAGATGAGCGGCCCGCTCGAGAACATGGGCCGCTCGGAGATGAACACCCTGATCGAGAAGGCCGGCGGCAGGGCGGGCGGCAGCGTCAACTCCAAGACCACCTACCTGGTCTGCGCGGCCTCCGCGAGCGGGAAGCCGAGCTCCAAGGCCGTCAAGGCCGAGGAACTGGGCGTCACGGTCCTCACCCCGGAAGCCTTCGCCGAACTCGTCGCCGCCCACCTGGGCTGACCCGAGGACCCGAGGGCGGGAGCCCGGTTCACCGATACCTTCGACGGGGCGCCGGCGGGTGTCCCGGAAGAATCCGGCCGCGCGGTGCGGGGGCCGGCCGGTGCGAGCGGAAGGACCTCGGCGCGATGGATTCCACGGAGTTTCGGATGCAGGGCCCGGGCCGCTACATCCGGCTGGCGGACCTCCTGCCCCTGATCCCGGACAACGACTGGACCTGGAGCATCCTGGAGATCGACGGAATCTGGAGCGTCCCCGGAGCCGACGGAGTCGTCGCGCCGCCGGACGGTATGAGTGCCTCGGCATTCGAGGACCTGGTGCGGGCGAGCCCGACGGGGTACGTCCAGGGCTGGCCCGGGCTGAAGGACCTCGCCGTGCACCTGGAGCAGAACCACTGGCTCACCGTCGTCGCCGCGGCCTCGGCCGACGACCTCGTCGGCGCCGAACTCCAGGCCGAGGACTACTCCCGGTGCCTCGTGTTCCTCGAAGCGTTCGACAGCGGGACGTGGACGGTCGCCGCTCGGCCGGGTGCGACCGGCGGCGGCCACGACATCGTGGAAGCGGCCCGGGCGCGGTTCGCCCGGCCGTGACCGGCGCCGGCGGGCCCGTCAGCCGAAGCGGAACGAGACGGGCGTGTCCGGGTGGAGGACCGCGGGGGCCGGCGAGATCACCTCGTCCCACTCCCCGTGGGCCCTGCCGCGGTCCCGCTCGCCCGCCGCGCCCTCGGCCCATCCCGAGATGTTGCCCTTCTCCCGGGCCGTGTAGAGGCCCCGCGCACCCGCTGAAGTCCATCGGGCCGGGCGTCGGCCGGTCCCGTCACGCCAGGTGCGCGGTGGTCTCGACGTGGGAGGCCAGGTGCGCGAGCGAGGAGGCGATCCCGGCCTCGTGGACCGCCTGGTCGATGCCGGGCGGCACGTCCGTGGCGGTGACGGTCACCCGGGTCCCGTCGCCGGTGGCGGCGAGGTCCCAGGTCATCGTCATGGTGCCCGCGTACGAGGGGTCGTCGGCCTCGAACACCGCCCGGTGCACCACGCGTTCCGCCGGCACCAGCTCGGCGAAGCCGACCTCGACGACGTCCGTCGCGGCCGTGGTCTTGCCGGGGCCGTCGGCGGGGTCGAGGTGGGTCAGCACCATCCGGAACCCGCCGCCGGGCCGGGGGTCCCACCGCTCGACCCGCCCGCTCATGCCGTCCGGCGGCAGCCAGGCCTCCAGGGCCTCCCGGTCGAGGAGGGCGCCGTAGACGTCCGCCGGTGGCGCCGCGATCGTCCGGCCGGCGCGGTCGGTTCTGCCCATGGCCCGAGCGTAGTGCTTCGACCGGAAAGGTCCACCGGGGCGGTCCCGAAGAACAGCGTCGCGGCAGAGATAAGGACGGGACTCGCGGGTAGACGCCAGCGGAGGCACCGCGGCGGAACAACCCGTTCCGCCGTATCCAGACAGACGAGTGAGGGCATCATGATTTTCGCCGGACTCATCCTCTTGCTCATCGGATTCCTGACCGGAATCTCCATCCTGTGGACCATCGGGATCATCCTGCTCGTGGTGGGGGCAGTGCTGTGGATCCTCGGCTCGGTGGGACACGCGGTCGGCGGCCGGCGCCACTACTGGTAGTCCGCGGGCCGGTGGCGGCGTGGAAACGGACGTACCGCAGAACGGGTGAGGCCCGCTCCGCGGTACGTCCGTGTGCGGTGCCCTTCGTGCGGCGCCCTTCGGCTTCGCTCGGGTCCGCGCCGCGCTCCGCCGCGGTCAGCGTCTGCGACCCCACCCGCGGCCCGTCCGCCCGGCGCCGACCCCGGCGACGTGCAGGGCGAGCGCGACGAGACCGATCAGCATGAAGTTGGTGGAGCTCAGCACGTCGTTGGTGGCTATGTGGGCCGCGTTGATCAGGAACGCGATGAAGAAGAGCACTGCGGCGACGATGGCCAGCATGGTCGGACCCCTTTCTGTCGGTGACCGCCGTGTGCCCCGTGCGGGCGGGAACATGAGCCGCCACCGGGCCCCGTCTCCCGGCGCATCTCGTACGGGGCCGCCGGCCGGTCGCCGCCGCGCCCGACGGGCCGGGTCCCGCCCGGCCTCGTAGCCTGGCGTGATGCGTCAGCACGATCTTGTCGTCATCGGTGCGGGATCCGGCAACGCCGTCATCGACGATTCGTTCGCCGGCCTCGACGTGGCCATCGTCGAGGAGAGGTGGTTCGGCGGAACCTGTCTGAACGCGGGGTGCATCCCGAGCAAGATGTACGCCTACGTCGCGGAGGTGGCCCATACCGTCGGCGAGGCCGGCACGTACGACGTGGACGCGGAGCCGGCCCGCGTGCGCTGGCGCGCGATGCGTGACCGGGTGTTCGGGCGCCTGGACGCCGAGCGCGAGGAGGGCCGCCGCGGGCGGCTGGAGGCGGACCGGGTCACCGTGTACGAGGGCACGGCGCGGTTCACGGGCCCCCGGGAGCTGCGGATCGACCTCGCGGACGGCGCCGTCGACATCGGCGCCCGGCAGATCGTCATCGCCGCAGGCGGCCGGCCGGTGGTCCCCCCCCATGGAGGACACCACCGGCTTCTGTAAGGTGCTCGCCGAACGCGGCACCGGCCGCCTGCTCGGTGCGCACATCATGGGCCCACAGGCCGCCACCCTCATCCAGCCCCTCGTCCTGGCGATGACCCTGGGCATCGACGCGGCCACCCTCGCCCGTTCCCCGTACTGGATCCACCCGGCGCCGACCGAGCTCGTCGAGAAAGCGCTCCTCGACCTCGTGGGCGGTCCGTGAATCCGGTCCCCGCAGGGGAAGTCGGCCGGTGCGGGTGAACCGCGGCATCGGGGGCATGCGGACCGGTGCCGGGATGGACGCCGTGACGCAGCGGGGAATCTGCTCACCTCCATCGATCGACGGCCGTCCCGGCTCCGTAAATCCGGCCGGGTGAAACGAACCGACGGAGGAAGAGGGAAATTCGATGACGACGGCAGAGTTATTCGGAAAGAAGTCCATATCCGGCGCGCGGGCGCTCCGCGGGCACGCCGCCCGCACCCGGGAGGACATGGTCCGGACGGTCGAAGCGCTGGCGAAGGGGAAGACCGGTCGGGCCGCCGCGGTGGCGCGGACCCACCGCACCGCCCTGATCACGGCCGCCGGCGTACTGGCCGCCGCCCTGCTCGCCCGGCGGTCCCGGCGGGCGTGACCCCGCGGCGGACGCGCCCCGTACGCACACCGTACGCGGGCCGCCACACCTGGTGACCGGCCCGTCGATCGATGGTGCGTGGACCGTTTGAGTGGGTATACCCCTTTGGAAAGAGCGCGACGGTCCACGCCGAGCCCGCAGGCCGGCCCGAACCCGTCGGAGGAAGCTCATGCCGACCATTCCCGCTCGAACGCTCCACGCCCGTACCGCCGAGTCCCTCGCGGACGGGCACGCCACCCCGGAGGACCTGCTCCATCTGGGCACCGACGAGGCGCGCACCCTGTCCGTCGCGCTCTTCCGGCGCCTGCACGGGCTGCAGGAGGGCACACGGGAGTACTCGTACGTGCGCAACACCCTCGTCGAGCTCAACCTCAGCCTGGTGAAGTACGCCGCCCGCCGCTTCCGCGGCCGCAGCGAACCCCTGGAGGACATCGTCCAGGTCGGCACGGTGGGCCTGATCAAGGCCATCAACCGCTACGACGTGGAGCGCGGGGTGCAGTTCGCGACGTTCGCGCTGCCCACCATCACCGGTGAGATCAAGCGCTTCCTCCGCGACACCAGCTGGGCCGTGCGGGTCCCGCGGCGGCTCCAGGAGCTCCGGCTCGACATCGCGAAGACGGGGGACGTGCTGGAGCAGCGGCTCGGGCGCCAGCCGACCGAGCGGGAGCTCACGCAGGAGCTCGGCATCACGGACGCCGAGCTGGCGGAGGGGCGCCGGGCGGCGAGCGGATACACGGCGCGCTCACTCGACGCGCCGGCCGGCGAGGACGAGCATTCGACCCCGCTGACCCGCTCGCTGGGCCTGGACGAGGAGGCGTACGAGCGCATCGAATGCCTGGAGGCGCTCAAGCCGCTCCTGGCCGCCCTCGGCGACCGCGACCGGCTGATCCTCTCGTTGCGCTACGGCGACGAGCTGACCCAGGACGCGATAGGCGAGCGCCTGGGCATCTCCCAGATGCAGGTTTCGCGCCTGCTGAGCCGGATCATGCGGACGCTGCGCGCCGGACTGCTCGCGGACGACGAAGTCCCGGCGGACGAAGGCCGGGAGCGGGCTCCGGCACCCGCGCGGGACCCCGAACCGGAACCGGCGCGCACGTGATCGCGCCGCACCGCGATCTCCGTCCGGCCGTTTGAGCCGCGTTCTCGGGGTCAGACGAGGGGCGACCGGGCTTCGCATCCGGTCCGTACCCGATGGAGGTTCCGAGGTGGGAAACGTGTCCCGTCTGCCCGGCCGTGCCGAGCACCACTGGCTGTGGCAGGAGGAGGCCGCCTGCAGGGAACTGGGCTCGCGCCTCTTCTTCCACCCCGCGGGTGAGCATGGTCCGGACCGCGAGCTTCGGGCCGCGGCGGCCAAGGAGGTGTGCGCGCTGTGCCCGGTGCAGCGCGACTGCCTGCGGCACGCGCTTGAGGTGGCCGAGCCGTTCGGGATCTGGGGTGGTCTCACCGAGCGCGAGAGGCGCCCCCTCCGTGCCCGGGCGGGGGAGAGGCCGACGCTGCCCTCCACCGCTTGAGCCCCGGCGGCCGTGGAGAACGGCTACGGCTACGGGAACGGGCGCGGCCATGCTTCTGGGGCCGCGCCCGTTCCCGTAGCCGTGTACCAGGTCACAGCACTAGCAGGGTCGGACCGGCTGGAGGTTGTGGACGTAGCGGGCCGACACCCAGCCCTTCGAGCCGTGCAGGCGGTACCACACCGGATTGCCGTCCACCCAGCCCCCTCGCTTCTGGCACGAGAGGAGCACGCGGGCGTTCGGGTGCAGCTTCTTCACCACGTCCGAGTACACGGTCGGCTTCTCGCGGACGTTGAGCGCCGTGCGGGACTCCACCACACCCACGGGCCGGGACTCGGCCGCGTGCCCGCTGCCGCGGCCGTCGGCCGCCCAGCCGGCCGTGCCGAGCGGCCCGATCAGCACTCCGGCCGCCAAGGCGTACGTCAGCAATGCCTTCTTCACCATCGGATCCACTCTCCCTGTGTCGCCTGGGCGCGGGGCCGGCGGCCCGTGCAGCCCACCACCCGGACGACTATCCACCGCCCGGGCGGCTGCCCGGAGGGAACACGCCCCCCGTTGCACCGGATGGCCCAGCGGCCCGGGTCCGCGTCCGGTCACGGCACGGGGAGTTCCACGAATTGCGGGATGCCCACCACGGAAGCAGGGTGGTCAGTACCCCCCTCTAGGAAGGACCACCCCGTCATGAGCAAGGCGAAGGGCAAGGCCAAGCAGGTCAAGGGCAAGATCAAGGAGACCGCCGGCAGTGCCATGGACGACAAGGGCATGCAGGCGGAAGGCGCGGCCGAGCGGATGGGCGGCAAGGCCGAGGAGATGACCTCGAAGGCCGCGGACAAGATGAAGAAGGCCACGCGCAAGTCCTGAACGGCTTCGCGCGCGGCAGAAGGCCGGCCGGGCTCGCAGTGGATCCGCGAGCCCGGCCGGCCTTCTCCTGCTCCGGCTTCCGCCCGGAGCGGGAACTCAGGTGGCCAGCAGCCGGTCGACCAGTGAACGGTAGGCGCGCAGGGCCTGCCGCAGGTCTTCGGTGGCCACCTGCTCACCGCGGTCCCACTGCTTCTCCAGCCCGCCGCGGTGTTCGGAAAGGGTGCCCGCGAACCTCTGCATGACCTCCGCCACCAGGGTGTCCGCCGAGCGGACCGCCTCGCGCGGATCGTCCACGAACCGGCCCTGGATCTCGCCCCACGCGGTCCGGTAGCGCTCCGCCTCCGCAGAGCCCAGCAGCGGCTCCTCCTCGTCCTTGGCCGCCCGATCCGGCTCCGGGACGCCGACGGGCCGGTCGACGGACCTCTCGACGGGCTCGTCAGCGGACCTGTCGACGGACCTCTCGAAGGGCCCGTCAGCGGACCTGTCGCCGGACCCCTCGACGGACCCGTCGACGGACCAGTCGGCGGGCGCGGGCGCCGCCGTCGGCGCGGGCGGCGCGGGCGGCGCGGGCGGCGCGGGCCGCGCGGGCCGTGCGAGGTCCTCCGTCGTCAGGACGGGATCGGACGATGCCGCCCGTACCTCGCTCTCTTCGCCCTTGCGCATGTCATCGGCTCCTCTGGTCGGCGAGCAGCTCCTCGAACAGGGTGCGGTAGTGCACCATCGCCCCGCGCAGCTCCTCGGTCGTCGCCTCTCCCGCACCGCCGCGCACCTTGGCCGCATGGGCGGCCCGGTACTCCTCCAGCGTGCGGCCGTGCTCCACGGACAGGTCCCGCAGCTGTCCGCGGTACCCCTCGGTGGGATAGCCGCGTTCACCCATCAGCCGGGTCACCAGCTCGTCGGCCTCGGCCACGGAACGCTCCGGCCGGTCCACGAAGCGCTGCTGCACACCGGTCCACTCGTCCGCGTACCGGTGCCGGCGCTCGGGCGACAGCTCCTTGATGTCGAGCCGGTCGTGCCGCTCCTCGCGGTCGCGCAGGTCCCGCTCGGCGGCCCGTGTGCCGCCCCGTTCCTCGACGGTGCGCTCGTACTCCGGCCCGAACCGTTCTCGCAGGTGGCGTCGGCGCGCCAGTGCCCACAGCAGTGCGGTCACCGCGATCACGACGACCGCCGCCACGACGATGACGGCTGTCAGTGCATTGGTTGACATCTCTGGCCTCCGTTCGGGGGCTCGTGGTCTCGGTTGACGCGCCTGCTCGGTGGCGGAGAGTTCAAACCCGAACGGGTGCGTGCGCGGTCCCCGGGGTTTGAACCCACCGCCATCGAGCAGGCGCCGGGCGACGTGAAACCGACAGCACCGGAGGGACCCGGCATGGCCGCGGACAAGCACGAGAACCAGGACGTCGTCGCGTTGATCCTCAAGGACCACCGCACCATGGAGGACCTGTTCCGCCGGATGCGCAGTGTGGAGGCGGACCGGGCGGACGCCCTCGCCACGTTCTCCGCGCTGCTCGTCGCGCACGGCGAGGCCGAGGAGTCCGAGGTGTACGGCGCGCTGAAGAGGTTCAAGGACGTCGACAACGAGGAGGTCGAGCACGGAGCCGAGGAGCACGCCGAGGGCAACGAGGCCCTGCTGGCGCTGCTCGAGGTGGCCGAGGCCTCCGAGGTCGGTTCCGATGAGTGGGACGCCCGCCTGGAGGACCTGGTCAAGGCGGTCTCCCACCACCTCGACGAGGAGGAGCGGACCATCCTCAACGGCGCCCGGGAGAACGTCCCGGACGAGCGGAGGGCCGAGCTCGGGGCGGCCTTCCTGCGGGAGCGGGAGCGGCACCTCTCGGCCGGCTGCGGCGGCATCGAGAACGTGCGCGCGGTCGTACGGGGTGCATGAAGCGCCGGGGGAGGGGCAGTCGAGTCGGAGCGGGGCGCGAACAGTGCCGCGTACGACATCAAAAGAGAGGGACGGCACGGAAGTTCCCGCCGTCCCCCGTCTGGCGAAGGAGTTGTTTTCGCGTGACTGAGCATGTGTGGAGCTACCAGTCGAATGCCGGCCACCTGGGCGGGTCCGATCTGACCGGGTACAAGGTCGAGGCGACCGACGGCAGCATCGGCAAGGTCGACAAGCACTCCGACGAGGCCGGTGACGCATACCTGGTCGTGGACACCGGAGTCTGGATCTTCGGCAAGGAGGTCCTGCTCCCGGCGAGCACCGTGATCCGGATCGACGTGGAGGAGGAGACGGTCTACGTCCACAGCACCAAGGAGCAGATCAAGAGCGCTCCGGAATTCCACCGCGACAAGCACCTCGACGACGTCGGCTACCGCCAGGAGATCGGGACCTACTATTCCGTCGGTGGTTTCGGCGGCCGCATCATCTGACCCGGCGCAGGCGGCGGGCCCGGACTCGACGAGTCCGGGCCCGTTGCCGTGCCCATCCCCGTGCCCGTGCCCGTTTCCGATCGGCCGGGGTCCGGCGGCGTTCTCCGGCGCAGCAGCTCGTCGTGGAACAGCCGGCCGGCGAGCGCGCCCCCGAACACGACGACGCCGATCCCGACGAGCCAGGCCTGGAGGACGAGGACGGTGCCGAAGGGCCCGTAGGTGACGGCGCTGGACGCGATCATCGGTGAGAAGACGAGCCGGGAGAAGAGCCGCAGCCCCAGCAGTCCGGCCATGGTGGCCGCCGCTCCGGGCAGCAGGCCGCTCCACGGCACCCGGCCGCCGAGCAGCAGCCGCTGGGACCACCAGAAGAAGAGGGTGCCGACCGTCACGGTGACGAAGCCGCGTGCCGGGGACTCGCGCCACGGCGGGGTGATCGCCGACAGGTAGAGGACCCCGACCAGTACGCCGAGCCACAGCACGTGCCGCCAGCGCGCCCACCAGCGGGACGGAGCCAGCCCCCACACGTTCTCGTAGCCGCCCTGCAGCATGGTGGCGAAGGACAGGCCGAAGACGGCGAGCAGGGCCAGTCCGAACGCCGTCGTGGTCCGCCACGCCTGGCCGGGCAGGGCGAAGAGCCGCTCGATCTCCGCCCGGGCGGCCGGCGATACGCCGAGCCCGTCTCCCAGCCATTGGGCGAACCCCTGCCCGCCGCGGGTGTCCGCCGCGGACACGACGATCAGCAGGGGTACGAGCGTCAGGAAGCCCAGTGCGGCGAACCCGAGGGAGCGCTGCCACAGGTCCAGGTCCCGGACGTGCACCCAGCGGCGGCCGGCCCGCGCACGGCGGACCGTGCTGCGCACCCGTCCGAGGGGCGACAGCGGGCGGGCCGAAGACGAGGTGTCGCGCATGGCCGCTCCAACCGATGCTTCCACGGTAGAGCGCTGGTCGACGGGGTTCCACCGCGGAGCCCCGCAGGCCCGTCGCAACCGGTCCCCGGGAAGCCGACGCGACGCGGATGGCGGTGTCCGCGTGTCCGGGCGATCAGCGCGGGCATACGCGAGACCGAGGACGGCGGCCGCGCGACGGCCGGCCCGGGTGCTCCGCGGACGGAGCCGCCCGGCTCCGTCCGACGGAGCACAGCCGACAGCCAGGTGAGGCGACAGTGAACACGACGGGATCAGCCACCGGGGATCCTCGCGGTGGAGGAGTGCCGGTCAGGGGCCAGTGCCGCCGACTCGCCCTGAGCGGTGTCCGGGGCCCGGTCGGCAAGGGCCGTGACTTCACCCGCAAGGCCCTGCGGGACTGGGGGTGGGACCGCCACGAGAGCGCCGAGGACGCCCTGCTCGTCGTGTCCGAGCTGGTGACCAACGCGGCCCTGCACGCGAACGGCTGCCACGAGCTCGTGCTGACCGCCGCCGAGGAGACCTTGCGCATCGACGTGCTCGACGGAGCGACGGCGCTGCCGTGCCCCCGGGCCGCACGCCGGCCGGGCGTCCCGGGAGGCCACGGCCTGCACATCGTGCGGCTGCTCTCCGACCGGTGGGGCGCCTACCCCCATGACACCGGGAAGGTCGTCTGGGCGGAGATCGAGACCGCCGCCACGGCCCCGGCCGCGCCCCGGCCCCCACCCCCTGCAGTGCAAGCCGGTCGCGACACGTAGCAGGTCGATCGCAGCGTCAGATGTGTCTAAGAGACCGCTTCCCGTACAGCTCTGGAGCTCCCGCATGTCCCCTTCCCCTTCTTCCTCCTCCTCCTCTTCCTCCTCCCGCCGCAAGCCCCTGCTGATCTCCGCCGGTGTCGCCGTCGCCGCCGTCACCCTCGGCCTCGCCTCCTGGCAGGCCACCGCGCCCGAGAACACCCGCGCCCGGTCCTCTTCCGCCTCCGCGCCCGAGGCCGGCTCCTCCGCCGATCCCGCCGCGCAGCTCAAGGCGCTGGCCCGCCGCGAGTCCGGCGACAAGCTCGCCGTCGGCCGCGCCGACGCCCCCGTGGTGCTGATCGAGTACTCCGACTTCAAGTGCGGCTACTGCGGCAAGTTCGCCCGCGACACCGAGCCCGAGCTGGTGAAGAAGTACGTCGAGGACGGCACCCTGCGCATCGAGTGGCGCAACTTCCCGATCTTCGGCGCCGACTCCGAGGCCGCCGCCAAGGCCGCCTGGGCGGCGGGGCAGCAGGACCGCTTCCAGCAGTTCCACGCGGCCGCGTACGCCGAGGGGGCGAAGGAGAAGGGCTTCGGCGGGGAGCGGCTCGCCGAGCTGGCCCGCGAGGCCGGCGTACCGGACCTCGAGCGGTTCAAGAAGGACATGGCGGGGGAGCAGGCCGCCGCCGCGCTCGCCAAGGACCAGGAGGAGGGTTACCGCATCGGGGTCACCTCCACCCCGTCCTTCCTGGTCAACGGGCAGCCCATCGCGGGAGCCCAGCCGGCGGACGCCTTCGCCGCGGCCATCGCCCGGGCCAAGGCGCAGGCGCAGGCGGCCGCGAAGTGAACGGCATCGGATACCTGGCCGCCCTGCTGGGCGGCCTCCTCGCGCTGCTCAGCCCGTGCAGCGCCCTGCTCCTGCCCGCGTTCTTCGCCTACTCGATCGACTCCGCGTCGAGGCTGCTGGCGCGCACCGGGATCTTCTACGCGGGCCTCGCGAGCACCCTCGTACCGCTGGGGGCGGCCGGTTCGTACGCCGGGCGGTTCTTCCACGGCAACCGCGACGGGCTCGTGCTCTTCGGCGGCTGGCTGATCATCGCGCTCGGGCTCGCGCAGATCCTCGGCCTCGGCTTCGCCCCGAAGCGGATCTCGGAGCTCTCGGGGAGGATCCGGCCGACCACCGCCCTGTCGGTGTACGCGCTGGGCGCGGTCTACGGGCTGGCCGGCTTCTGCGCGGGCCCCATCCTCGGCAGCGTCCTCACGGTGGCGGCGGTCAGCGGCAGCCCGGTCTACGGGGGCCTGCTGCTCGCGGTGTACGCGCTGGGCATGGCCGTGCCCCTGTTCGCGCTGGCGCTGCTCTGGGAGCGCTTCGACCTGGGCCGGCGGCGCTGGCTGCGCGGCCGGGCCTTCTCGGCCGGCCGCTTCGAGCTGCACACGACCTCGCTCGCCTCGGGGCTGTTCTTCATCGTGCTCGGCGCGATGTTCCTGGTCTTCGACGGGGCGAGCGCGCTGCCGGGGCTGCTGGACGTGGACGACTCGTTCGCGGTGGAGCAGTGGGTGCGGTCCGTCGCGGACGGGGTCCCGGACTGGATGCTGCTCGGGCCGGTCGCGCTGGTGGCGGCCGGTGCGGGACTGGCGCAGTGGCGCCGGCGGGCGCGGACGGTCGGCGCCGAAGGGGAGTGAACGACGAAGAAGGCCCCGTCCGATGGACGGGGCCTTCTTCGTATCCAGTGGCTGGGGCCGGGGTCGAACCGGCGACCTATCGCTTTTCAGGCGATCGCTCGTACCAACTGAGCTACCCAGCCACGAAACCGTTTCCGGCTTCAGCGAACCTGACGGGACTTGAACCCGCGACCTCCACCTTGACAGGGTGGCGAGCTAACCAACTGCTCCACAGGTCCTTGCAATGTGCGAGCACAAGTCTCGCACACGGTAATGCGTACCCCCAACGGGATTCGAACCCGTGCTACCGCCTTGAAAGGGCGGCGTCCTGGGCCACTAGACGATGAGGGCTAAAGGCCCGCCGGGCGCTTTCCAGCGCGTCGGGGACGTGAGAAGCATATGGGATCCCGGCGGGGATCGCCAAAACGGTTTCCGGGGCCGCCCGCGGGTCGCGCCAGCGTCACCCCCAGCCGAGTTCGTGGAGCCGCTCGTCGTCGATGCCGAAGTGGTGGGCGATCTCGTGGACCACGGTCACGGCCACCTCGTGGACGACTTCTTCGGGGGTCTCGCACATGCGCAGGGTCGGGCCCATGTAGATCGAGATCCGGTCGGGCAGGACCCCGGCGTACCACTCGCCGCGCTCGGTGAGCGGGGTCCCCTCGTAGAGGCCGAGCAGGTCGGGGTCGTCCGCGGCGGGTTCGTCCTCCACGAACACGGCCACGTTGTCCATGACCCGGGTCAGCTCCTCGGGGATCGAGTCCAGGGCTTCGGCCACCAGCTCTTCGAACGCGTCTCGCGTCATCTCCAGCACGTGGTCATTCTCCCGTGTCGGCGGCCGATCGAGGCGGGTCGCGACACGACGGGCGAGAATGGCCCGGTGGCGACATGCGAAGCGGCCCGGGGATGACCCGGCCGCCGGAGGGCTCCGAGGCCATCGACCCGGACGTCGACCTCCACGTCCCGGCGCAGCGCGCCGAACCGCGGGGCCGGGTGCTGGCGGCCGTGGCGGCCGGCGGAGCCGTGGGCGCCTCGGCGCGGTACGGGGTCGCGCTGCTGTGGCCGGCCGGGCCCGGGGGCTTCCCGTGGGGGACCTTCTGGGTGAACGTGGCGGGCTGCGCGCTCATCGGCGTGCTCATGGTGCTGATCAGCGAGGGCGGCCGGTCGGCGCACCCCCTCGTACGGCCCTTCGCGGGGGTCGGGGTGCTCGGCGGGTTCACCACCTTCTCCACCTACGCGGTGGACTTCGCGCGGCTGCTCGACGCCGGTGAGGCCGGGACCGCGCTGGCGTACGCCGGGCTCACGGTGGCCGGCGCGCTGGGCGCGGTGTGGGCGGCCGCCCGGCTGACGCGCCGCGCGGTGGGCGACGGCGGGGCGCGGGCGCGGGGGCGCCGGTGAACTGGCTGATGGTGGTCCTCGGCGCGGCCGTGGGCGCGCCGCTGCGCTATCTGGCCGACCGCGCGGTGCAGGCGCGGCACGACTCGGTCTTCCCCTGGGGGACCTTCACGGTGAACGCGGCCGCCTGCCTGGTGCTGGGCGCGCTGACCGGGGCGGTGCTGGACGGCGCGGCCTCCTCGCGGCTGAGCCTGCTGCTGGGGGCGGGGCTGTGCGGGGCGCTGAGCACGTACTCGACGTTCTCGTACGAGACGCTGCGGCTGGCGGAACGGGGCTGGGGGTTCCTCGCGGCGGTGAACGCGGCGGGCTCGGTGCTGGTCGGGCTGGGCGGGGTCACGCTCGGCTTCCAGGTGGCGCGGCAGCTGTTCGCCTGAGGCGGGCCGCCCGGCGGTCGGCCCGGTGTCCGGCCCGGTGTCCGGCCCGGTGTCCGGCCCGGTGTCCGGCCCGGTGGTGCAGGGCCCTTCTCCCCGCTGGAGCGTGTCTCTTACGGGGCAAAGGGAGTTGGGCACATTGACCCGCTCACCGCGGACCTTTGCCTGCGTTCCGGAGGTGCCCCGTGCGCCAGTTGTCCGCTTCCCTCCGCCCCCCGCGCTCCCTTCGCCCCCTGCGACTGGCGGTCGCCGCGCTCGCGGTGGCGGCGACGGCGGGCTGCATGAGCGTCGGCGACGACGCCGCACAGCCCGGGCCGTCCTCCTCGGCGGGGGCCCAGGGCGGGAAGTCCGGCGGCTCCTCGTCCGGCAAGGGCGCCGGGACCGTGCGCGGCGGGCACGGCGGCAAGGACGGTACGGGGAACCAGGACGGCAGGCCGGGAGAGCCCGGCAAGGCCTCCGGCGCGACCGGGGCCTCGCCCAGCCCGGGCGCACCGGCGGGTCCGCCCGGGGCCCCCTCGCCGTCGGCCGGGCCGGGCGGCGGCGCGGGCGGGCAGGGTCCCCAGCAGCCGCCGACCGGCGGGTCCGGTTCGGGCGGAGCGGGTGGCTCCGGGGGCGGGCAGCCGGGCTCCCCGACCCCGGAGCCGCCGACTCCGACCCCGCCGGTCTCACCGCCGCCCGTGACGGATCCCACACCGCCGACGCAGCCGACGCAGCCTCCGCAGCAGGAGCCGAGCGGAGCGCCCGGCGGGGGGTCGTAGGGCTGCGTCGGCCCGTGGCGCTCCTCCGGGGCGGATTGCGTTTGTGCAGGTCAGAGGCCCTTCTGGGGAGGAGACTTGCCAGACCCGGGGGAGGGTGCGTATGGTTATAGATCGTTTGATCCCATTGCCCGGCGCCGACTCCGAAGAGCGCCGCGTGGCGCGTACTCTCCCCAACCGTGGCTGACCGCATTGAGGCGGTCGATTTGCGATTCACGGAGTTTGGGCGCGTGCCGAGACTCCGGAAGGTTTCGCATTTCGCATGTCCATTTCCAGTTCTGACCGTTCCGTCATGCCCGAGAACGACTCCAACGAGATCGTCGACGCCGAGACCCTCGCGGTCACCGAGGCCATCGAGGCCGTAGTCGCCGACGAGATCATCGAGGCCCTTGAGGCCGACGTGGCGACCGGCGAGTCCGGCGAGTCCTTCGAGGACTCCACCACCGACCTCGACGACGACGCCGACGCTGAGGCGGACGACGCCGACGCCGAGCCCACCCTGACCTTCGGCGACCTCGGTCTGCCGGACGGGATCGTGCGCAAGCTCGCCCAGAACGGCGTCACCGCGCCCTTCCCGATCCAGGCCGCGACCATCCCGGACGCCCTGGCCGGCAAGGACATCCTCGGCCGAGGCCGCACCGGCTCCGGCAAGACCCTCTCCTTCGGTCTGCCGACCCTGGCCCTGCTGGCCGGCGGCCACACCGAGAAGAAGAAGCCCCGCGCGATCATCCTGACGCCGACGCGTGAGCTCGCGATGCAGGTCGCGGACGCCCTCCAGCCCTACGGCGACGTGCTCGGCCTGAAGATGAAGGTCGTCTGCGGCGGTACCTCCATGAGCAACCAGATCTTCGCCCTGGAGCGCGGTGTCGACGTCCTCGTCGCCACCCCGGGCCGTCTGCGCGACATCATCAACCGCGGCGCCTGCTCCCTGGCGAACGTCCAGGTCGCGGTCCTCGACGAGGCCGACCAGATGGCCGACCTGGGCTTCCTGCCCGAGGTCACCGAGCTGCTCGACCAGATCCCCGGCGGCGGCCAGCGCATGCTCTTCTCCGCCACCATGGAGAACGAGATCGGCACCCTGGTCAAGCGCTACCTGACCAACCCCGTCACGCACGAGGTCGACAGCGCGCAGGGCAACGTCACGACCATGACGCACCACGTCCTCGTCGTGAAGCCGAAGGACAAGGCGCCGGTCACGGCCGCCATCGCCGCCCGCAAGGGCCGCACCATCATCTTCGTCCGCACCCAGCTGGGCGCCGACCGCATCGCCGAGCAGCTCATCGAGGCCGGCGTGAAGGCCGACGCGCTGCACGGCGGCATGACGCAGGGTGCCCGTACCCGCGTCCTCGCGGACTTCAAGGACGGCTACGTCAACGCGCTCGTCGCGACCGACGTCGCCGCCCGAGGCATCCACGTCGACGGCATCGACCTGGTCCTGAACGTGGACCCGGCCGGTGACCACAAGGACTACCTGCACCGCTCGGGCCGTACCGCCCGCGCCGGCAAGTCCGGTGTCGTCGTGTCGCTGGCGCTCCCGCACCAGCGCCGCCAGATCTTCCGCCTGATGGAGGACGCGGGCGTCGACGCCTCGCGCCACATCGTCCAGGGCGTCGGCGCCTTCGACCCCGAGGTCGCCGAGATCACCGGTGCCCGTTCGCTGACGCAGGTCCAGGCCGACTCCGCGAACAACGCCGCGAAGCAGGCCGAGCGCGAGGTCGCCGACCTCACCAAGCAGCTGGAGCGCCTGTCGCGCCGTGCCGTCGAGCTGCGCGAGGAGTCCGACCGCCTGGTCGCCCGCTCCGCGCGCGAGCGCGGCGAGGACCCGGAGGCCGCTGTCGCCGAGGTGGCCGAGGCCGCCGAGGCCGAGGTCGCGGCTGCCGCCGCGGCCGCGCCGGTCGCCGAGGAGCGCCCCGCGTTCCAGAGCCGTGACGACCGCGGCAACTACGAGCGCCGCGACAACCGTCGCGACGACCGTGGTGACCGTGGCGGCGACCGTGGCGGCTTCCGCTCCGGTGGCGACCGTCCGTCCGGTGGTGGCTTCCGCTCCGGCGGTGACCGTCCCTCCGGTGGTTTCAACCGTGACGACCGTGGTGGCGACCGTGGCGGCTTCCGCTCCGGTGGCGACCGTCCGTCCGGTGGTGGCTTCCGCTCCGGCGGTGACCGTCCGTCCGGTGGTGGCTTCCGCTCCGGCGGTGACCGTCCGTCCGGTGGTGGCTTCCGCTCCGGCGGTGACCGTCCGTCCGGTGGTGGCTTCCGCTCCGGCGGTGACCGTCCCTCCGGTGGTGGCTTCCGCTCCGGCGGTGACCGTCCGACCGGTGGTGGCTTCCGCCGCGACGACCGCCCCTCGGGTGGTTTCAACCGTGACGACCGCGGTGGCGACCGTCCGACCGGTGGTGGCTTCCGCCGCGACGACCGCCCCTCGGGTGGTTTCAACCGTGACGACCGCGGTGGCGACCGTCCCTCCGGTGGTGGCTTCCGCTCCGGTGGCGACCGTCCGACCGGTGGCAGCTTCCGCCGCGACGACCGCCCCACCGGCGGCGGCTTCCGCCGCGACGACCGCCCCTCGGGCGGCGACCGTCCGTACGGCCGCCGCGACGACAACCGCCCCTCCGGCTCCGGCTCGACCGGTGGCTCCTCCTTCGGCCGCCGCGACGACAAGCCCCGCTGGAAGCGCAACGACTGATCAGCGAGCCGCAGCCGCTGAACTGAGCGGCTGAGTGCCTGACAGGGCCCTTACGACACCCGTCGTAAGGGCCCTGTCCGCGTTCTTGCTACGCTCCCGGGACTTTGCAGTGGGGGGCACGGCAAAGCCGGTGGAACACCGCTGCTGTGGGGCCCCCGCGTTCTGGGGGCGGAATCATGAAACGAACACGCGCACGCGCGCGCACGCTGGCGGCGCTCGCGCTGACCGGCGCGCTGGCCGCACTGGGCGCCGTACCGGCGACGGCGACAGGCAAGGCGGTACCGCCGGGGGGCGAGGCGACGCTGGTGGCGCCGAAGGGCAAGGAGCCGGTGCAGCGGTTGCTCTATGCGGCCGGCACCGGACTGCTCATGGAAGAACCGGGGCGATGGCGGCGGCCTCGTCTGGAAGAGCCTCCAGGACGGCCGGGAGGACACGTGGCGGGACTGCGACGTACCGGGATCCTGGACGATCCTGTTCGGTGACACGCAGGCGTGCGAGTACCGCAAACCCCTCGGCACCCAGACCGCCGGTCCGGTCAGGATCCACGACTACGCGACGGGCAAGTCCGAGACGCTGACGCCCGCGGCCGGCCGGATGTGGGTGGGCACCGTCTCGCCCACCCAGGTGCTCGCGACCGAGCCGCGCGCGGACGGACAGCTGAGCCTGCACTTGATCGGGCGGGAGAACGAACCGCGCAAGGACATCGTCGTGAAGACGACGGAGGTGGTGCGCGCCTGGTCGGAGGGGACGGTGCGGCCCCAGGCCGCCGACGACAAGGGCGCGGTGATCACCTACGTGGACGGGGCGGGCCGGGTCCGGATCGGGCTGGTCGACTACGCCACGGCGACGATGCGCCCGATCCCGCTCCCCAAGGGGAGCGAGAACTCGTACTACCGCGCCACGCTCGGCCCGGACCGGATCCTCTTGTCGCCGCACAACGCCGGCCGGTCCCTGCTGTCCAGGTCCGACCTCAGCGTGCTCCCCCTCGGTTCCATCGAAGGGACGAAGGACGGGCACCTGTTGGGCGACTGGCTGATCACGGGGGGCCGGGCCGTTCCGGGCGACGGCGGAGCCGTGCGGACCGTGCTGCCCTCGGTCGGGTCCCAGAGCGTCGCCGGTTCCGACGGCAACGTGTACGTCGAGGGCGGTTCCGATGCCGCCCACTGGGGCATCCACCGCATCGCACTCGATGCCCAGGACATTCCCCGGGCCACGAAGGTGCTGGACATACCGCAGAAGCCGGCCGTCAGCCGGCGGGACCTCGCCTTCGCCCAGGGGGTACTCAGCTTCGGCCAGAGCAACGGCGACGGTACGGCTCTCCTGGGCTTCAAGGCTTCCGTCTCGGGGCCCCCGTCCGTGCCCCAGACCCCCGACTGGAGCTGCGACGGCGGCGCATGGGCCGAGCCGCCCTGCACGGGCGACATCGACATCACCGGCCAGGGCGGTTCGCCCACCGGCGACGGGCGGATCGTGGCCTTCGATCCCCCTCGCAAGGGATCGGGCGCACTGTTCGTCAAGGACGCCCGCCCAGGCGGTGCCACGCGCAAGGTGGTTCTCCAGGGCGGCGAGGGGCTGTTCGAGCAGCACATCATCACTGCCTCGGGCCGCTACGTCCTGTTCACGGCCCTGGGGGACCCCTCCGGGCGTCTGCAGTACGTGGCCGACATCGACACGGGCAAGATGCTGTCCGGCCTGGAGCACACCGGTGTCGCTGCCCTGTGGGGCAGCGTGCTGTGGCAGCCCGAGGGCGACAAGGGCGTCGTGGCCGGGAGGGACCTGAGGACCGGGAAGGTGACCCGGCGCGTGGACCTGGGCGCGGGCTGCCGCCCGCGTGTACTCCAGGTCACCGCGGAGTGGTTCTACTCGTCCTGCGCGGAAACGGGTGTTGCGGCCGCCGGGTACCACGTGCCGACCCGGAAGCGGGTCCTGCTGCCCGATGCGGCCCCCTTCAGCGGGGTCCGGCTCGGTGACGGGTACGTCGTGCGGGACAAGGGCGAGGTCTACAACCTGCGTTCCGGCAAGGCGGTACGGGAGTTCGCCCCCGGACGGGACCTCTTCGAGAACGAGTTCGCCCTCGATCCCTTCGGCGGCAAGTTCGCCTACCTCGACCCGGACCAGGCCGTCCACATCGTGGGGATCACGGGCAAGGCCTCCCCGCTGGCGGTCATCGACCAGGACGTCGCGGCGTCCGGGCCCTGGCTGTCCGGGTACACCAAGCGCTGGGAGCCGCGGTTCTGGCTGTCGAAGCCGGCCGCCTCCTGGGCGATGACGCTGACCGACAACGCCACGGGCAAGGTCGTGCGCACCATCAACGGCGGTGAGGTGCGCGGGCTGCTGCGGCCCAGGACGGACGGCAAGGACTCCTCCGGCATCACCCTGCCCAAGGGCGGGTACACCTGGACGCTGAAGGCCCGGCCCGCGGACGGGCAGGGGGCCGAACTGGCGCTCTCCGGCCCGCTCACGGTGACCGCCTCGGGCGCCGTGGTCGTACGCCCCGGTGGCTGAGCGGGGAGCACCGCCGACATCCCCGGGCCGGACCGCCGATATGCGATCGGTGGTCCGGCCCTCTCGGGCTATGCTCTGGGGGGAGCAAGCCGAGGGCCATTAGCTCAATTGGCAGAGCAGCGGACTTTTAATCCGTTGGTTGTCGGTTCGAGTCCGACATGGCCTACTGCTCACAGGCGGGGGACACGTCCTCTGACCTGCTACTGAGCGCCTCACCCGGTTCCGGCCGGGTGGGGCGCTCAGTCGTTTCCGGGCCTGTGCGTGAGCGATGCGTGAGCGGACGGCCCGGGACGGGGCGTCATTCAGCGCTACGACGTGGGCTTGCTGGGGTGTCGAACGACAGACGGATGTCGGTGGTCTTCGCCGCGATGGTGGAGGTCGAGCGGGAGTTCATCCACGAGCGGACTCTGATCGGCCTGGACACCGCCGCGGCCAACGGCAACCACGGCGGCTGGCCGGCCGCCCGCCATCGACGGCGACATGCTCGCCGTCGCCCTCCGCCGCCGCGACGCCAAGGAGTCCGTCACCGCCATCGTCAAGCACCTCGGCGTCGGCCGCTCCACCCTCTACGCACCCTCGCCGCCTACGCCGAAGCCATCGCCACCGGCCGCGAGCCCAATAGAACGCAGTGGTTTGCGGCCGGTGCGGTGATCACGACCGGCCGCACAGCGATCCGGCGGCCAGCAGCTCCTTGGCAGCGCGGGCAATGAACTGGCGGGTGCACTCCGGGCTCAGGGCCTGCGCCTGAAGGTGGTCGTACATGGTGCTGAACTGCCGTACGTCGGATGGTTTCTCCAGGTAGAGGTCGCTGGTGAAACGCTCCAGATACACCGTCCCCGTGGCGGCGTCGGGGAAGTCGAGGATGGAGAACTGTCCCGAGATGCCCGGATGGGCTCCCGCCTCGTGCGGGAGGACCTGCACGGTGATGTGCGGCTGTGCGCCGATGTGGTTCAGGAACTCAAGCTGTTCCCGCATGATCCTGGGGCTGCCGACCACGCGGCGCAGAGCGGATTCGTCCAGCACGGCCCATAAGCGCACAGACCTGGCCGGGTGGTGGGCCCGGGACTGACGACGCAGCCGGACCTCACTGCGCACGGCGATCTGTTCAGGGGTGGCCAGAGGGATCGTTTCCGCGACGACCGCAGCCGCGTAGGCAGGAGTTTGCAGCAGGCCCGGGATCACCAGGGGCTCGTAGGAGCGGATGGAAGCGGCTGCCGACTCCAAGCCGATGTAGACGGCGTACGGGACCTCCCCGCAGGCGACCCACCAGCCCTGCCGGTCCGCTTCCGTGGCCATCTGCATCAACGAGTCGACGACGTGCGGGTCGGTGACTTGGTAGAGGGCGCACAGGTCCCGTACATCACGAGGCTTGATGGCGCGGCGGCCGTTCTCCAGGTGGCTGATCTTGGGCTGGGAAATCAACAGGTGTTCGGCCACCTGCGTACTGGTCAGGCCACTGGCCAGACGCAGCCGGCGCAGCTCCGCGCCCAGCCGACGCCGTCGGACGGTCGGGTTCCCGTTCACCGCCACCTCGGTCTACCTCCGGTCGGGACTGTGTACCAGTCACAGGAAATGGCCACGGCCGGGCCCCGCTGGCGAGTGTCATCGCGCGCGAACGCAGCCGCGTGCACAACCCGAGCTGGGTTCACCCAGATGCCGGGATCTTCCACCTATCTGCCGGAAAAGACCGCTTACTTGTCTAAAGCCCCGTGCGCGGAGAGGTCGACTCAGGCCGGTCACCCGAGGCAAACCTCACGCCGTTACGGCGAAGCCGCCGTGACCACCGCGGACATCATGCGCCCGGTAACCTCCGCCGACCGGGCAGCGTTGGAGGACGAGTGACGGCAACGCCGGGTACCGGAGCGAGCGCCGGGCCGTCACACGCGGCGGGGTCGTCCGGTCATGGTGGGGCCCCGGCCGACCCCACAGCGATCGACCTCCACGTCCGCCAACTCATCGACCAAATCGTCGAGGCCGTACGCGACGGCGACCATCCGCTGATCCGGGACCTGCTCGCCAAACTCGCGGCGGTAGCCAACACCAACGCCCTTCTGAACCTGCGCCAGCAGCTGTACGAAAACGTGCCCTCCCGCTGAGCCTCTCCGCTGACAATCTCGCGTCGGCCGACATGGGGACTGACGGTGTCCCCAGTGCTTGTTCGATGGCCACTACGGTATCCGCGGGGCGGCGGTCGATCCGTGTCGAGAGTCCCGTCCGCTTCAGGCCGTGCTGGAGCGGATCGCGCATGTGCTTCTCGCAGACGACGAAGTTCGCGTACCCGGCCGAACAGGACCGATAGACCATGCATCCCCTTTGTGGCGCCTAACCCCAACAGGTGCGGCGCCACAGGCACACCACGCTGAGCCTCGCCCAGCCCCAGCCGGTACCACCACTCCGGCCGGCATAGTTCGGATGCAACGCCGCCTTGACCGGGTGAAGGCCGTGCACGCTGCAGCGCGGTCCGGCGTGATCAGCGTGATGGACGGGTTGCTCTCGATTTCCACGAGAGCAATGCTGCGCGGTTTTCCTCAGGGTGTGGCCTGGCTTGTTTCCGAGGCCTTCTCCGAGCGGGTGCGAGGTACCAGCCGGGCCGCCGCTTCGGCGGCTGCCTGGTCGACTTCCGGGAGCAGGCTCGTGTACGTGTCCGAGGTCAGCGTGATCGTGGAGTGCCGGAGCGTCTCCTTGATCGTGTGGAGGTCGCCGCCACCGCCGTGGGTGAGGGTGGCCGCGACGTGGCGTAGATCACGAAGGGTGATCGGCGGCAGGTCCGTGCGGGCCAGGATCTGCCGGAAGGTCTCCGAGGCGGTCTCGGGGTGGAGCCAGGAGCCGTCCTCCTGGGTGAAGACCTTGCCTGTGTCCTGCCAGGCCGGGCCCCACTTCTCCCGCTCCGCGAGCTGGCGTACCCGGTGCTCACGCAGGGCGGTCACGTTCAGGCTGTCCAGCGCGATGGTGCTGGCGCTGCCGTCCGTCTTCGGCGCGGACTCGTACGGGTCCCAGCCGTCCACCACGATCTCCTTGGCCGGCGTGATCTGCCCGCCCTCCAGGTCGACGTCGGACCACTCCTGGCCGACGCACTCGCCGCGCCGCAGACCGCGTGTGCCGGAGAGGTGGAAGAAGGCGTACAGCCGGTCGCCCTCGGCCTCGTCGAGGAAGGCGCCGAACTGGGCCGGGGTCCAGACCATGACGGGGGAGGGCTTCTCGCCGGTGAGGCGCCACCGGGCCACGCGGGCGTCCGTCCACAGCAGGGGCTTCGGGCGCTTGCCGGACTCCAGCTCCACGTGGGACGCCGGGTTGAAGATGATGAGCTGTTGGCGTATCGCCCCGTTCAGCGCCGCCCGCAGGGTGCGGCGGATGCTCTGCCGGGTCGCGGGCCCGGTGGGCTTCCGGAAGGGCTCCATCGCGGCGAGCTTGGCCCGCTCGGCGGCCAGGAGCGCCCGCTCGGCCGCGACCGGCCTGCCGGCCTTGCTCGGCTTGCAGCGGGCGATCTGCTCACGCCGGGCCAGGTTGTGGGCCTCGATCGCCTCGTTGGCATCGGCAAGGGCGTCGAACATCTCGACCAAGTGGGCGACGTTCAGCCGGTCGAGGCGGAGGTGCCCGATGCGGGGCCGGAGGTGGACGCGGATGTGGGAGGCGTAGCCGTTCGTCGTGGTCTTGCGCGTCTTCTTCGACGCGAGCCAGCGGTCCAGCCATTCGCCGACGGTGATCGACCCGAGGAGAGAGGTTCCGGCCCGCAGCCGGCGTCGGGTCTCCTCGACGTCAGGGAGCGGCGCCTTCTCATCGGCCACTTGCTCCAGGAGCGCCGCGACGCTGGCGACGCTCTCGGGGTCGTCCGCCGCCGGTATGCCCAGGAGAGCACGTACGAAGTCCAGATCGGCCTGCGCCGCCTTCAGGCTCTCGTACCCGGCGCGGTTGAAGGAGCGGCGGGTGCCGTCCTCGCGGGGCGGGAGTTCCTGGCGTACGGAGTAGGAGCCGTGCTTGCGGCTGGAGAGCTTGGGGCACGTCTTGCCGAGCGGCTTGCCGGTCTTCGGGTCGCGGCAGTAGCAGCGGCGGTGGGTGGAGCCCTTCAAATGGCGTCCTCTTCGTCGGTGTCGGGTGGGTCGATGTCGGCGAGTGCTGGTGGCAGTTCTGGCGGGGTGGCGGCTTCGTCGCGGATCTGTCCGCGGACCATCTGGAGTTGCCAGGTGGCCTCTTTGACCTGTGCGTTGTAGCTGTCCCTCTTGCGTTCGGCTTCCTCGCGCTGGGCGGGGTTGGCCGCCGTCTCAGCGGCGAAACCGGCCCGTTCCGCTTCGCGCAGGGCGGCCTCGATGGTGCGGACCAGGCTGGCGTGGCGGTTGAAGTCGGGGATCAGCCCGGCATCGGAGTAGTAGCCCGGTTCCTCACCGGTGAACATCCGCATGGCGTCCCAGGTCGAGATGGGGTGGCTGAAGGGAAGTTCCTGGGTCTCCTCGACGTAGCCGATGGGGAAGATCAGGCAGATCGGGGACGTATACAGGGCGGCGGCCAGGATCATGACGTCGACCAGGGGCAGGTTGGCCCGGCGGCCTGATTCCAGGTTGGCGATCACGTTGCGCGGGATGGGGTGGCCGAGCTCCTCGCATCGCTCTGCCAGCCGCTGCGCGCTCCATCCCATCTCCTTCCTCCGCCGGCGGACTTCGCCGGCGACGTTGTTCTTGATCCGGTCGACCCATTCCGGGAAGTCGTCCTCGTCTTCATCATCCAAGCGATGTTGTGTCATGCAGACACAATAACTTTCTTACCGTGAAAGTCATACGCCTGGAGCCGGACGCGATGACGTGTTCGCCGTGGGCTGTGACGAGAGGAGCGCCTCGTGCGCGACGAAAGGATCGCAAGCCGGGTGAAGGGGATGGGCCGGGAGGAGCTGATGGCCCTTCCCGTGGCCGTTGACCTGGACACGGGCAACCGTGCTCTGGGTCTCGGGCGGAGCAAGGGGTACGAGCTGGCGAAGCGAGGTCAGTACCCGTGCAAGGTGCTGCGGATGGGCAACGCCTACCGAGTGGTGACCGCCGACCTGCTGGACCTGCTCGGTCTGGCCGCTTGAGGGGGCGGCACGTTAACAGACGATTCTGCGCGGAGCTGACACAGAAACGCTGGACTGTGCCCGGGGTCGGACGTACTGTTCGTCTTCCCCCGCCGCAGCTGACTGCCTGCGAGCGAGGGCGAAACGCCTGGCGGGCCAACGCCACAGGCGGCCCCCGTCACGGCTCAGGCGGGGAGGGTGTTGCGGTGCGAGCGGCGGCGGGCGGCGCTGAACAGGGCCTGGATCTGCGCCCCGGACTGCTCCACGTCGTCGAGGGGGGAGGGGAAGGGGAGCCGTACGTCGCGGTCGCCGCGGCGCTCCTCCAGCCGCAGGGTGATCCCGTAGCGGTCCATGGCGACCGGCAGCGCGCGCAGGAGGGCGGACTGGTCGGCGCGGTCGCCGGAGCGGCCGTCGGCTCGGCCGGACGGCTCGGACCGGTGGGCGGGCTGCGGCCCGACCAGGCGCAGCAGGAGGTTGACGAGCTCGGCGTGGTCGTCCAGGAGGTGGGTGAGCATGCCGGCCTCGTACGGGGCGAGGGGGTCGGGGCAGGCCGCGTCCAGCTCCTCGAGGCCGACGTACGAGCGGGTGCCGTCCGAGGTCTGGAGGACGGCCTGGCCGAATTCCACGCAGGTGGAGTCGGCACCCTCGTCGGAGTAGGGGGTGAGCAGGCGCCCGAGCAGGGTGACGCGGGCGCGCACGCGGTCCCGTACGGGGGTGGGGGCGATGTCGGTGAACTCCATGCGGATCGCGGGCCGGTGCTCGGAGCGGGCGCCCGGCTCGGCGGGGTGCAGGTGGAGGCGGCCGAGCGGGTCGGTGCCGTCGAGGTGGCGGATCTCCGATCGCAGCCCGTCGGTGACGACGGTCATGGAATGGGCGGCGGCCAGGATGGACCGGACCCGCTCGGCGTCGGTGGGCATGGGCAGGTGCATGTGGATCTCCGTCGTCCCGAGTGCGAGTGCGAGTGCGAGTGGCGATGCGGTGCGCATTGACTTAGGCAAGCCTAACCTAACTTATCCGTGTAGTGGTGGGTAGTCGAAGCGGCGGTCCCGGACGGCTCGTGTCGGTGTTGGGCTGAACGGGTGAAACGCGAGAGGATGGGGGGATGCACATGAAGCGCAGGGCCGGGGCGGCCCGGTGAGCAGGTACGACGTCACCGACGAGCAGTGGGAGGGACTCGCGCAGGTGGTCCCGCTGCGCAGTCGCAACGAGTGGCCCTCGCGGGTGGACCACCGCACGATCCCCACGGCGCCGGGGGCGTCCGCGGCGGAGCAGCGGCGCTTCGTGGTGATCCGGGTCCAGGTCTTCGCGGACGCGCGGGAGGTGGCGGAGTACCTGATCGCGCAGATCCCGGTGCTGCTGGACCTCACGGGCGCGGACGGCGAAGTGGCCAAGCGGATCCTGGACTTCAGCAGCGGAGTGGTCTTCGGGCTGGGCAGCGGGATGCACCGGGTCGACCGGAACGTCTTCCTGCTGGCGCCCGTGGGCACCGAGGTGGAGGGGATCGCGGCCGCGGCCGTCCCCCGATCGTAGGAAGGTCCCGTGGGCGGAACGGTTCGCCGGACCCCAGGGGGGTCCCGCGGGCCGTACCGTCCCGCGCATGACCCCGCCTGCCCCGGCCCCGGCCGCCGCTTCCGTCGTGCCCCCGGCTTCCGCCATGCCCGCCGCTCCCGCACCTTCTGCCGCGCCCGTCGCTTCCTTCGCTTCCGTCGTTTCCGTCGGGGCGCCGCACTTGCGGCCCGTCGTCACGGAGTTACGGCTCTCCGCCTACGGGGTGCACCGGGCGGCCCGGTTCGCGCTGGGGCCGATCACGGTGTTCACCGGGCCGAGCGGGAGCGGCAAGTCGCAGGTGCTGGAGGCGTACGCGGCACTGGCCGCGCTGGCTTCCGGGGCCACCCTCGAAGAGGTGTTCCCCGAGCCGCGGGCCCGGATCCCCGACCGGGCGGTGCCCGACGCCGAGCGGCGCAGGGGGTTCCGGATCGGCTGCACGGTCGACGGCCCCGCCGGGCCGGTCCGCCTCGACCTCGCCGTCCAGGCGGAGCCCGCGCTGAGGATCGTCGGCGAACGCCTCTCGGCGGACGGCCAGATCCTGCTCGGCACCGCCCTGCGCGACCCCGGACGGCGGTCCGTCCAGGCGGCCTGGCTGACCGGCGGAGCCATCGGGGTCACCAGGGCCCCGCTCCCCGACGACCGGCTCGGCACCGCGCTGCTGCCGCTGCGCGTGGCCGGCGCCACGGAGGGGCAGCGCCGGGTGCTGGCCGCCGCCGAGCAGGTGGTGGTCGCGCTGCGCTCGGTGTTCCCCTGCGATCCGCGTCCGGAGCGGATGCGGGAGCCGGTGCCGCCCGGGGAGGGTCGGCTGCTGGGCGACTGCGCCAACCTGGCCGACGTACTGCGCCGGACCCGGGCGGAGTGCGGCACGCGCTACGGGCTGCTGACCGAGGCCGCTCGGACCGGGTGTGCGGGAGGGGTGGCCGGGCTGGACGTACGGGCCCCCGAGGGCGGCCCGGTCACCGGCCTGCTCGACCGCGGCTCCGACCGGCCCGCCACCGAGCTGGCCCGGCTCGGCGCGGGCGAACTCCGCTTCCTGGCCCTCGCGCTGGTGCTGCTGACCGGTCCCGGGGTGCTGGCCATGGACCCGGCCGCCGAACTGCTGTCCGCACGGCAGGCGCTGGCCGTGCTCGCCGACGGCTTCGACCGGGACCTGGACCGGCGGCAGAGCGCCGAACTGCTGCGGCTGGCGGTACTGGCCTGCGGGCGCGGGCAGGTCCGGCTGACCGCGACGGCGGGCGAGGCGTGCGCGGAGGCCGCCCGGGGGGTCGGGGGCGTCTCGGTGGTAGACCTGGGCGCATGAGCGAAGAACCTGACACCTCTGCCGGGCCCGCCGCGGAACGGCCCGCTGCGGAACGGCCCGTCGAGGAACGGCCCGCTGCGGAACGGCCCGTCGAGGAACGGCCCGCCGCGGAACGGCCCGCCGGGCGGCCCGAGGAGCGGATCGACCGGCTGCAGCGGCGGCTCGCCGACTTCGCGGCGGCGCGCGGCTGGGAGCCGTACCACACGCCCAAGAACCTGGCGGTGGCGCTGAGCGTGGAGGTGGCCGAACTGGTCGAGATCTTCCAGTGGCTGACGCCGGAACAGTCGGCCGCGGTCATGGAGAAGCCGGAGAACGCACACAGAGTGGCCGATGAGGTGGCTGATGTGCTGGCCTATCTCCTGCAGTTCTGTGAGGTCCTCGGGGTCGACGTGCTGGATGCGCTCGCCGCGAAGATCGAGCGGAACGAACTGCGGTTTCCCGTTCCGGCCCCTCCCGTGGCAGACGGTCACTCTTCGGAGTGATGGCGTTATCCACAACCATGTTTGTGTCCACAATTTCCGAATACCCCTGGCTTTACCGGCCCGTTGCCCTCACTCTGGGTAGTGGTGAGAACGGCGAGATGTCGTGCGGACGGGGGACGGCATATGGACGCGGTACGGCTGATCGCAGCCGGCCGGCACGCGCTGGCACAGAGTGGGGCTGCGTGGGACATCGTGGGCGAGGCCTGGCAGGCGCAGGCCCTCGCGCAGGGCATAGGGAGCTGGCTGGCGGTCACGGGGCCGCCGGAGCTGAGATCGGAGGCACGGGGGCTGGGTGAAGCGGGGGGCAGAGGCTGCGGGGTGCTCGACCGGGCGGCACTGCGCGGAGAGGGCTACGCACCCGATCTCCCGCCGCGCGCCGCGCAGTTGAGCCACGTGGCGGATGTCCGCCAGGCTCTGCTGGGTCTGCAGGCGCTCCTGGGCGAAGTGGGCATAGCGCTGGTCGGGGTCGCCTGCGGTACGGACGACGAGGGTCTGTACTGGCAGTGCATAGAGTCGATAGACGCGGCCGACGAGTCGAGCGACCGGGTCCGGGCGATCCTGCGCCGGCTCACCGTGCGCGAGCGGGGTTCCGCGTCCGGCGTGGCCTGAGGATCGCGGGACGGCTCCCGGGGCCAGGTCGGACTGCCCCGGACTGGGTCGGCCTGCACCGGAGTCGGGTGGACTGCCCCGGACTGGGTCGGCCTGCACCGGAGTCGGGTGGCCTGCGCCGGAGTCGGCTGGTCCGCACCGGAGTCGGCCGTGCTGCGCCGGAGTCGGGCGGGGTCCCGCCGCGCGCGGCGGGACCCGTGCGGTCAGTACGACCGGTGGGACGGGCGGTATTCGCTCTCCGGGGTGCGGCCGCCCTGGGGCAGCGGCGTGCCGGGGCTGCGGTCCGTGGAGGACTGGAGGTCGGCGTCGAGCTGCGAGAGGTCGGCGTTCAGCGCCGCCATCAGCTCTTCCATCTGCTGCAGCAGACCCTTCGGCGCGGACTCCTGGGACATGGCGGCCTCCTCGGCCCTGGCCCTTCCGAGGCGGAAGGGGGCGGTCGACGCACCGGCGAAAGCCGCCGGCGCGCGGGCCGGGCGGTCCGGCTCCGTCCGAGCAAACGATCCCCATCCGGGCTGGTCACTGGCGCGGGCGGCGGCGGATTGCCCGGTTGACCCAGATTCACCCGGCCGGGGTCGAAGGGGCAGGACGGAGGCATGGATCTCCGTATCTTCACCGCGCCCCAGCAGGGCGCGAGCTACGACACCCTCCTGAGCGTCGCCAAGGCCACTGAGATGCCGACGGTTGAAGGGGGAGAGCGGCTGACGGAAATCCCTCGCCGGCCTGCCTCCGAATCCGCTGACGGCTGACACTCCATTGCAAACTGACGGCCCCGGCTCGTTTGAGTTGGGGCTTTGCGCTGCCCCCGTAACTCAGATGGCCGGAGCGCCGCTCTCCAAAACCAGATGTCGCAGGTTCGAAGCCTGCCGGGGGCTCACCGACGGCTAGATCAATGGCGTACCCGGCAACGGGGACGTACTACTACGCGCTCGCCGCAGGGTTGACCATGGCACTCGCCTGCGGGACTTACTGCTACGGGTGAGATCACGGGATATGGATCCGGAGACGGAGGTTGGATTCCTTCGCTTTCGACGGCTGGACCGCATACCCAATGCGCTTGCGCACGTCCCCGCGGACAGGGGCCGCCATTTCGACGGCCGGCGTCGGTCTGGGCTTCGTCCTCAGCGACGAGGACGACATCGTGTGCATCGACCTGGACCACTGCTTGAACCCGCTTACGGGCCGCCTGGCGCCGTGGGCAGCCGCCATCGTGCGCGACGCGGGCACCACCAACGTAGAGGTGTCCCCGTCCGGCGATGGACTGCGTATCTGGGGCCGTGCGGACGTCCGACAGGACGCCGCATCCGACGCCCCGACGGTACGGCCGTGGAGATCTACAGGACCGGCCGCTACGTCGCACTGACGGGGCGCTGGCATGGCAACGCCCCGTCAGGGCTTGGCGACGTCTCAGAGGCCTTGCGCGTCTTGTCGGTCACGGCGGCATTCGTCCATGAAGTCGCGGAACGATCGCACGGCGCGCTTGGCCTTCTGGCTGAGTGGCGGAACCTGATCAAGCGCGTAAGACGCGACATGCTTGACGCCACCGATGGTGGCGAGTCCCACGGCGACTCATCCGACGGTTTCCATCTGCCGGTGCTGGGCGCTCGGCCCGACCACAGCGAATGTGATCGAAACCGAGAGACGCCCCCGACGGGCCGTTCAGGCGCAGACTGGATACAAGGCCACCTCTCCAGCCAAGGATGGCGATACGTTGTGGGGAGCAACCAGACTGGTTCTTCCGATCCGACCACTACCTGCGCATGGGCTCGGCCGACGGCCTGCCCGGCCCCACCGACGCCTGGATCACGCTGGCCGGCCTGGCCCCGCGAGACCAAGCGCATCCGGCTGGGCACGCTGATGACCGCCGGCACCTTCCGGCTGCCCGGCGTCCTCACCGGCCTGTGGGCCACCGAGGCCGGCTCCAGCTTCGGCTACCAGGGAGTCCACTACCAGGTGGAGAACTCCCCGGCGCTGCCCAAGCCGGCCCAGGAGAAGATCCCCGTCCTGATCGGCGGCCACGGCGCGAAGCGCACGCCGCGCCTCGCCGCGCAGGACGCCGACGAGTTCAACATGCCGTTCGCCTCGATCGCGGACAGCGAGCGCCAGTTCGGCCGGGTCCGTGCGGCCGCCGAGGAGGCCGGCCGCAAGGCCGACGACCTCGTCTGCTCCAACGGCCTCGTCGTGTGCGTGGGCAAGGACGACGCCGAGGTGGCCCGGCGGGCCGCCGCCATCGGCCGCGACGTGGACGAGCTCAAGGCCATCGGCCTGGCGGGCTCCCCGGCCGAGGTCGTGGAGCGGATCGGCGCCTACGGGGCGGTGGGCTCCTCGCGCCTCTACCTCCACCTGCTCGACCTCGGCGACCTGGACCACCTGGAGCTGATCTCGGCCCGGGTCCTGTCCCAGCTCGGCTGAGACGGGAGCGTCAGCCGTGCCCCGCGCGTCCCGCCCGCTCGCCGAGGCCCTGGCCGGCCAGGGCCCCGGCCCCGGCCCCGGCGCCGTGATTCTGGACGGCGGGCTGAGCAACCAGCTCGCCGCCCAGGGCTGCGACCTGTCCGGCGGCCTGTGGACGGGCCGCGTGCTCGCCGAGCGGCCCGAGCAGGTGGCGGCCGCGCACGCCGCGTACGCGCGGGCGGGCGCGCAGGTGCTGATCACCGCGAGCTACCAGGTGGGCTACGCCGCCTTCGCCCGCCACGGCTATGGCCCGGAGCGCACCACGGCCCTGCTGCGCCGCAGCGTGCGCCTCGCCGTCCGGGCGGCGCGGGAGGCGGACCGCGAGGTGTGGGTCGCCGCGTCCGTGGGCCCGTACGGGGCGGTGCTGGCGGACGGCTCCGAGTACCGCGGCCGGTACGGGCTGAGCGTGCGGGAGCTGGCGGACTTCCACCGCCCCCGCGTCGAGGCGCTGCTGGCCGAGGGGCCGGACGTACTGGCGCTGGAGACGATCCCGGACGCCGTCGAGGCGCGCGCCCTGCTCGCGGTCCTCGAGGAGACGGGTGCCCGTGCGTGGCTGAGCTACACCGTGGCGGACGGCCTGACCCGGGCCGGCGGGTCGCAGGCCGAGGCCTTCGCCCTGGCCGCCGGGTCCCCGCAGGTCATCGCGGTCGGCGTCAACTGCTGCGCGCCCGGGGAGGTGCTGCCGGCGCTCGAAGCGGCGGCGGACGTCACGGGGAAGCCGCTGGTGGCCTACCCGAACGACGGCTCGGTCTGGGAACCCGCGACCGGGTCCTGGCGGTCCCCGGCCGCCGAGCCGCCCTGGCCCACGGCCGACTGGCTGCGGGCCGGGGCCCGCCTCGTCGGCGGCTGCTGCCGGATCGGCCCGCACCGCATCGCGGCCCTCGCCGCCCTCACGTCCCCCGCGCCCCCGAGCCGGCCCGAGCGGGCCTGAGCCGAGCCGGGAGCCGGAGTCGAGCCGGGAGCCTGAGCCGAGCCGGGAGCCGGAGCCCGCCCGGGAGCTACGCCGCCGGGTTCGAACGGTGGGCGAAGCGGGCGGCCGCCCGGCGGCCGCGGGCTTCGATGGGGAGCACCCCGGTGGCCGCGCCCAGCCCGTAGGGAGGCATGTCGGCGTAGATCGACTCGTACGAGCCCTCGGGCGCGATGTACGACTCGTGCCACAGGCCCACGTGGCCGCGGACCTTGCCGGCGCGCTCCTTGCGGTTGACGATCGCCCAGACCCGGTGGTGGAACATGTCCGGGGCCGCGGCGTAGGCGTAGAGCTTCTCCTTGGACTCCCAGTACTGGACCACGTAGTACGTGCGCGGCGAACCGGTGAGCAGGACGTGGCCGAGCAGTCCCCGGCCCCTGTCCCCGGCCAGCTCGCGGAGCATGCGCGGCATGGCGAGCAGGACCGGCACCCAGTGGTGCACGGCCCAGAAGTGGTTGATGCGCATGCCGATCAGCAGGACGACGACGTCGCCCTCGGCGGCCGCGGTGGTGTGGCCCGGTAACGGCTTCGCGGACACTCTGCCTCCCGATCTCCTGGTTGGATAGCGGCACTGTCCGTGCACGGTTGGATAGTGGCACTCTCCAAGGGAAGGTTCAAGAGATGCGGCTGGCGGAGTTGAGCGAACGCAGTGGCGTCTCGACCGCGACGATCAAGTACTACCTGCGCGAGGGGCTGCTGGCGCCCGGGCACCGGGTCACCGCGACGACCGCCGAGTACGGCGAGGAGCACCTGCGGCGGCTGCGGCTGGTCCGCGCGCTGATCCAGGTCGGCGGGATACCGGTGGCGAAGGCCCGGGAGGTGCTCGCGCACGTCGACGACGAGAGCCTGGGCCGGACGATCCGGATGGGCGCCGCGCTGTGGGCGCTGCCGCAGGGGCCCGACCCGGACGAGGAGGACGAGGCGGTGGCCCGCGCGCGCCGCGAGGTGGACCGGCTGCTGGAGACGCTGGGCTGGTCGACGGCCCGGGAGTTGGGCGACCTGTCGCCCGTCCACCGGTCGCTGGTGGTGTCCGTGGCCTCGCTCGTGCGCCTCGGCTATCCGTGGGACGCCGAGCTGATGGCCCCGTACGCCGAGCTCATGTACCGGGCGGCCGTGCGCGACCTGGACTTCGTGGACACCTACCCCTCGGAGTCGGAGAAGGTGGAGGCCGTGGTGGCGGCGGCCGTCCTGTTCCAGCCGGTGCTCAAGGCCCTGCACCGGCTGGCGCAGGAGGAGGAGTCGGCCCGGCGCTACGGGCTCTGACGCCGGCCGGGCCGGCGGCGGCGGGCGGGGCGGCGGGCGGCGGGCCGGGCGAAAATGGGGCGCGGTCAGCCCCTGTGGCCAGGGAGAATCGGCAGCGTGTTCCTGACGATATCCACCACCGGTTCCCCCGAACGACCCGCCACCGACCTGGGCTTCCTGCTGCACAAGCATCCCGGCAAGGCGCAGTCGTTCTCCACCTCCCACGGCACCGCCCACGTCTTCTACCCCGAAGCCACGGCCGAGCGGTGCACGGCGGGCCTGCTCCTGGAGGTGGATCCCGTCGCGCTCGTGCGGCGCGGCCAGGGCAAGGGCCGGGGCGGTACGCCCGACGCGGCGCTCGCGCAGTACGTCAACGACCGTCCGTACGCCGCCTCCTCGCTGCTGGCCGTCGCGCTGAGCGGTGTGTTCCGCAGTGCGCTGGCCGGTCAGTGCACCGCCAGGCCGGAGCTGGTGGACGAGGTCCGCCCGCTGCGCGTCGAGATCCCGGCCCTGCCCGCCCGGGGTGGCGCGGACCTCGTGCGCAGGCTGTTCGGCCCGCTCGGCTGGGCCACGGTCTCGGTCACGCCGGTCCCGCTCGACGAGACGTTCCCCGAGTGGGGCGACTCCCGGTACGTGCGCCTGGTCCTGGAGGGCGAGCTGCGCCTCTCCGACGCGCTGCGCGGCCTGTACGTCCTGCTGCCCGTCCTGGACGACGCCAAGCACTACTGGATCGCCGCCGACGAGGTGGACAAGCTGCTGCGGGCCGGAGAGGGCTGGCTCGCCGGGCACCCCGAGAGCGGGCTGATCACCTCCCGCTACCTGGCCCGGCACAAGCGGCTGACGCAGGACGCCCTGGAGCGCCTGGAGCTGGTCCGCCTCGCCGAGGCCGACGGCAGCGAGGTCGAGGAGCTCGACAACGCGGTCGGAGAGGCCGATGAGGACGATGCGGCGGCGGAGCGGACGGTACCGCTCGCGGTGCGGCGTCGCGAGGCGATCCTCGCCGCGCTGCGCTCCGCCGGGGCCGCCCGCGTCCTGGACCTGGGCTGCGGCCAGGGCCAGCTGGTGCAGGCGCTGCTGAAGGATCCGGCGTACACCGAGATCGTCGGCGTGGACGTGTCCATCCGGGCGCTGAACCTCGCCGCCAAGCGGCTGCGCCTCGAGCGGATGGGGGAGCGGCAGAGCTCCCGCGTCCGCCTGACGCAGGGCTCGCTCGCGTACACCGACAAGCGGCTCGCGGGCTACGACGCGGCCGTGCTCAGCGAGGTCATCGAGCACCTGGACCTGGAGCGGCTGCCCGCCCTGGAGTACGCGGTGTTCGGCTCGGCCCGCCCCCGCACGGTCCTCGTGACCACGCCGAACGTCGAGTACAACGTCCGCTGGGAGACGCTGCCCGCCGGGCACGTCCGGCACGGCGACCACCGCTTCGAGTGGACCCGCGAGGAGTTCCGGGCCTGGGCCGGCCAGGTCGCCGACCGGCACGGCTACTCCGTCGCGTACGTCCCCGTCGGCGACGACGACCCCGAGGTGGGGCCGCCGACCCAGATGGCCGTCTTCACCCTGACCACCGGCACCGCTGACACCACCGACACCCCGAAGGAGGGCGAGGCAGCATGACCACCGACATCGCCGTCGACACCGACACCCCCACCACCCGGGGACGCGTACTTCCCGTCACCGACCTGTCCCTCGTCGTCCTGATCGGGGCCACCGGCTCGGGCAAGTCCACCTTCGCCCGCGCCCACTTCAAGCCCACCGAGGTGATCTCCTCCGACTACTGCCGGGGCCTGGTCGCCGACGACGAGAACGACCAGGGCGCCAGCAAGGACGCCTTCGCGGTCCTGCACTACATCGCGGGCAAGCGCCTCGCCGCCGGCCGCCTCACCGTGATCGACGCCACCAGCGTCCAGGCGGAGTCCCGCCGGCAGCTGGTCCAGCTCGCCCGCGAGCACGACGTCCTGCCCATCGCGATCGTCCTCGACATGCCCGAGGAGGTCTGCGCGGAGCGCAACGCGGGCCGCCCCGAGCGGGCCAAGCTGCCCCGCGCCGTCATCCAGCGCCACCGCCGGGACCTGCGCCGCTCGCTGCGCGGCCTGGAGCGCGAGGGCTTCCGCAAGGTGCACGTACTGCGTACGCCGGAGGAGGCCGAGTCGGCCGAGGTGGTCCTGGAGAAGCGATTCAACGACCTCACCCACCTCACCGGCCCCTTCGACATCATCGGTGACATCCACGGCTGTTCCTCCGAGCTGGAGACCCTGCTCGCCAAGCTCGGCTACGAGGACGGGGCCCACCCCGAGGGCCGTACCGCCGTCTTCGTCGGCGACCTCGTCGACCGCGGCCCGGACAGCCCCGGCGTGCTGCGCCGCGTGATGGGCATGGTCGGCTCCGGCAACGCCCTGTGCGTGCCCGGGAACCACGAGAACAAGCTCGGCCGCCACCTCAAGGGGTCCAAGGTCCAGCGGACCCACGGCCTCGCCGAGACCATCGCACAGCTCGCCGAGGAGCCGGAGGAGTTCGTCGAGGAGGTCCGCGCCTTCATCAGGGGCCTGGTCAGCCACTACGTCCTCGACGGCGGGAAGCTCGTGGTCTGCCACGCCGGGCTGCCCGAGAAGTACCACGGCCGCACCTCCGGCCGGGTGCGCTCGCACGCGCTGTACGGGGAGACCACGGGCGAGACCGACGAGTTCGGCCTGCCCGTGCGCTACCCGTGGGCCGAGGACTACCGGGGCAAGGCCGTCGTGGTCTACGGCCACACCCCGGTCCCGAACACCGCCTGGATCAACAACACCATCTGCCTGGACACCGGAGCCGTCTTCGGCGGCAAGATGACCGCCCTGCGCTGGCCCGAGCGCGAACTGGTCGACGTACCGGCCGAGAAGGTCTGGTACGAGCCGGTCAAGCCGCTCGCCACCGAGGCGCCGGGCGGGCCATGGGGGTCCCCCCGGACGGAGTCTGGGGGTGGGCGTCCGCTCGACCTGGCCGACGTCAGCGGCCGCCGGATCGTCGAGACCCGGCACCTGGGCAACGTCAACGTCCGCGAGGAGAACGCGGCGGCGGCCCTGGAGGTCATGAGCCGATTCGCCGTGGACCCGCGGCTGGTGCCGTACCTGCCGCCGACCATGGCGCCGACCGCCACCTCGAAGGAGGCCGGCTATCTGGAGCACCCGGCCGAGGCCTTCGAGCAGTACCGCAAGGACGGCATCGCCCAGGTCGTGTGCGAGGAGAAGCACATGGGTTCCCGCGCCACCGTGCTGGTCTGCAAGGACGCCGACGCGGCCCGCGAGCGCTTCGGGGTCGGGGGTACCTCCCACGCCGAAGGCTGTGGGGGAGGCCCCACCGGGTCCGTCTACACCCGTACCGGGCGGCCCTTCTTCAAGGAGGCCGAGGTCACCGAGGAGGTTCTCGCCCGGCTCCGCGCGGCGATCACCGACGCCGGCCTGTGGGAGGAGCTGGACACCGACTGGCTGCTCATCGACGGCGAGCTGCTGCCCTGGTCGCTGAAGTCCGGCGGCCTGCTGCGCAGCCAGTACGCCGCCGTGGGCGCGGCCTCGGCCGCCGTCTTCCCGGACGCCCTGGCCGCCCTGGCGGCGGCCGGCGCCCGGGGCGTCGACACCGCCGAGCTCCTGGAGCGCCAGCACGGACGCGCCGCCGACGCGGCGAAGTTCACCGACGCCTACCGGCGCTACTGCTGGACCACCGACGGGCTCGACGGCGTACGGTTCGCCCCGTTCCAGCTGCTGGCCTCGGCCGGGCGCTCGCTGGCGGCCGTGCCCCACGACGAGCAGCTGTTCTGGCTGGACCGGCTCGTCGCCGCCGACGAGGCGTCCGCCACCGGGCTGCTGCGCCGCACCGGCCGGATCCTGGTCGACACGGCCGACGAGGCCTCGCTGCGGGCGGGCACCGACTGGTGGCTGGAGCTGACGGCCGCCGGCGGCGAGGGCATGGTGGTCAAGCCGCTCCAGGCGTACGCCAAGGACGGCAAGGGCCGCCTGGTCCAGCCCGGGGTCAAGGTGCGCGGGCAGGAGTACCTGCGGATCATCTACGGCCCGGAGTACACGCGCCCGGACCACCTGGAGCGGCTGCGCCAGCGCCACCTCGGGCACAAGCGCTCCCTCGCCCTGCGCGAGTACGCGCTCGGGCTGGAGGCGCTGGACCGGCTGGCGGCGCAGGAGCCGCTGTGGCGGGTCCACGAGGCGGTCTTCGCGGTCCTCGCGCTGGAGTCGGAGCCGGTGGACCCGCGGCTCTGACGCGTCAAGGAAGGGCCCCCGTACGGCCGGTCATTAGGTCGTATGGGGGAACTTTCGCGGAGAACTCCGGGAAAACCACCGGCGGGATCGTTCATCCAGGGCAGCGGAATGTCCGCGACCCTGGAAGGACGGAACGTCACCTATGAAGATGACCGCGCGCGGAAGCATTGCGGCACTCATGACCTGTATGGCCGCGGCCGGCGCGGCCACCCCGGCCGTGGCCGACGCGGTGCCGGTGGGTGTCCCCCTGGACGCCGTGCGCACCACGCTCGGCGTGGACGTCCCGCACGTGGCCACCGGAGTCCCGGTGCCGGTCGTCGGGGCTCCCCAGGTGCCCGTGCACCACACCGGCGACATGCTGCCGACTCCGCTCCTCCCGGCGGTCCCGATCGGCACCGAGCTCGGCAGCACCCTCGTCACCTCCCCGGTGCCGAACCTGGCCGGCAAGCCCGAGACGGACGGCGAGGGTTCGGTGGACGCGCCCGCGACCACCATGCGCACCCGTACGCCGGGACTGCTCGTCGGCTCCCCGCTGACGATGCCCGACGGGTCCAACTACGGGCTGCCGAACGTGACTCCCCCCGCGCTGGGCGTGATCGCCCCGGAGCTCACGGGTGCCCCGCAGGCGCTCCTCGGCCTGCGCTGAGGCGGCCGGCGCGGGCGGCGCCGGCCCGGTGGTACCTGACCCGCTGAGCCGACGCCACGTCAAAAGGCCGCCCGGTCTGAGAACGTGTACGGCATGGGATTCCATGTCGATTCCGAGACCGGGCGGCTCCGCCGCGTCATCCTCCACCGGCCCGACCTGGAGCTGAAGCGGCTCACACCGAGCAACAAGGACGCGCTGCTCTTCGACGACGTGCTGTGGGTGCGCCGGGCGCGCCAGGAGCACGACGGCTTCGCCGACGTACTGCGCGACCGGGGCGTCGCGGTCCACCTCTTCGGGGACCTGCTGCGCGAGGCCCTGGACATCCCGGAGGCGAGGCACCTCGTACTGGACCGGGTCTTCGACGAGAAGGAGTACGGTCCGCTCGCCACCGACCACCTGCGGGCGGTCTTCGACGGGCTGGACTCCGCCGCTCTGGCGGAGGCGCTGGTCGGCGGGATGACCAAGCGGGAGTTCCTGGAGCGGCACGCGGAGCCGGTGTCGGTCCGCTTCCACGCGCTGGGACTGGACGGCTTCCTGCTGGGCCCGCTGCCCAACCACCTGTTCACCCGCGACACCTCGGCCTGGATCTACGACGGGGTGTCCATCAACGCGATGCGCTGGCCGGCCCGGCAGCGCGAGACCGTGCACTTCGAGGCCATCTACAAGCACCATCCGCTCTTCACCGGTTCCGGGCCCTTCCACACCTGGTCGCAGGGACAGGCCGACTACCCCTCCACCATCGAGGGCGGCGACGTGCTGGTGATCGGCAACGGCGCCGTGCTGATCGGGATGAGCGAGCGGACCACCCCGCAGGCGGTGGAGATGCTGGCGCGCGGGCTGTTCGCCGCCGGGTCGGCGACCACGATCGTGGCGCTCGACATGCCGAAGAGCCGGGCGTTCATGCACCTGGACACGGTGATGACGATGGTCGACGCGGACACGTTCACCCAGTACGCGGGCCTGGGCATGCTGCGCTCCTACACGATCGAGCCGGGCGGGGGGCTGAGCGATCTGAAGGTCACGGACCATCCGCCCGAGCACATGCACCGGGCCGTCGCCGCGGCCCTCGGGCTGGACTCGATCCGGGTGCTCACGGCGACCCAGGACGTCCACGCGGCCGAGCGCGAGCAGTGGGACGACGGCTGCAACGTGCTGGCGGTGGAGCCGGGCGTGGTCGTCGCCTACGAGCGCAACGTCACGACCAACACCCACCTGCGCAAGGAAGGCATCGAGGTGATCGAGATCCCGGGCCTGCCTCTTATACACATATTCGAGGGGCACCCGAGGTCTGGTAGGGCGTCGGCCCGGCCTTGCACGTTCCCGTATCACGGATGGTCCGTGGCGGGGGGGGGTGGCCGTGTCTGTGGCGGCGCATGAGCGCGATGACAACGCCCCCGTGCAGGGCCAGGTCGCGCTCGCGTACGCCGGGCAGCCCGTGGTAGGCGACGGTGGGGCCGCGCGCGGAAAGGAGCCCGGGGCGGTCCGGGGCGGGGCGGCCCGGGGCGGGCCCGGACCGGGGCGGGCCCGGACCGCCCCGCAGGCCCCGGCCGCCTGGCAGCGGCCGGGGCCCCTCGGGTGGCTACGCCCGCACCACCCGCTGCCGCCGGGAGCGGCGGACGGCCAGCAGGCCGCCCGCGCCCAGCGCCATCGCCAGAGCCACGGCTCCGGCCCCGGCCCCGGCCGGCAGTGGTCCTCGCGTCCCGCCGGACCCGGCCGCGGCTTCCGTGGGGGCGAAGCCGCCGGCCTTCCCGGACTTGGCGTAGGCGGACCCGGGGAGCTTGTCCCCGTACGCCTTGACGACCCGGGCCCGGTAGGCGGCCAGGCTCGTGCCCCCGGCGCCGACCGCGGCCACCGCGTCCTCGTCCAGCGGCAGCACGCGCTCGCCGCCGGCCACGTACCAGGCGTCGATCTGGGGTTCCCGGAACACGGTCCCGCCGGGCAGTTTCGCCGCGCCGAGCCCGGCATAGCGGAACTCGTCGTCGCCGGTGGCGATGTTCACCACCTGCCAGCCCGCCTCGGTCTTCGCGGTCCACAGGGCGGCCTGCTGGCCGTCGGAGGAGACGGCCCTGCTGGCGAGGAACTCCAGCCGGGCCACGCCCGCGCCCGGCCTCCCGGCGACGAATTCCGGGGAGAGGTGGTGGACGGCCATGGCCTCGCCCTCGATGCGGGGCTGCGCGGCCGTCAGCGACACCTTGCCCTCACGGGCGAAGAAGCGGGACAGGGTGGCGAGCGTGTCGGGGGCCGCGGCCGCCCGTGCGGCGGCGGCCCGGTTCTCGGCCGTGGCGCTCTGGGGCTGCGGCACGGGGGTGGCGCCCGCCTGGGTGGGGGCCAGGGCGAGCAGGGCGGTCGAGACGACGACCGCGGCAGCGAGGCGAGGATTCATGAGGTCACGCCCCGATCCGGTAGAGCGAGTGGGTCCAGGAGAAGGTGCTGTTGTCCACGTACCAGGCGTGCGAGGCCCAGTTGTAGCGGTCGCTGGAAGGCCACGGGTCGCCCCAGTAGACCCAACTGTTCGCGGTGTCGTAGCCGTAGACGACGTGCATGTGGCCGCCGCCGTTGGACCACTGGATGCGGGTCTCCACCGGGCGGTTGGCGTTGATCTCGCTCTGCACGGTGGAGTACTGCAGCCAGCCGTTGACGTAGGAGCCGGAGTTGATGCCGGCCCAGCGCAGGGCGGTCTGCACGTTGGCGAGGTTGGCCTGGTTGTTGGGGCAGTCGTAGCCCTGCTGGCGGTTGAAGGCGGCGTTGCAGAACTGGTTCTGGGTGTAGGTGCGGCCGAACCAGGTGGCGATGGTGTTGCCGGCGGCGGCCCAGCACCAGTTGGTCTTCTGCTGTGCCTGCATGGTGATGTTGAGCCGCTTGTTCGCCAGGGCCGCGTTCTCGGCGGTCACGTCGGCGGCGGCCGCCCGGGTGGTGGCGGTCGCGGTGGTGGTGGTGGTGGCGGAGCCCGTACCGGTGGCGGCAACGACGGCGGTGGCGGTGCCGGTGGACAGGGCGAGGAGCAGGGCGGTGACGAAGGCGGCGAGGGAAAGCCGCCGGTTTCGGTTGCGCATCGCGTTCCTCCCGAGGTGGGGAGTGGGGGTGGAGGAGCGCGTCCGGACGCTGAGGAGGAGCATCAGGGTGTTGTCGGGAACAGGTCAACACGCTTCAATACGGCGTGACATCGCGGTGTGAACGGTGGGGCCGAAGTGTGAACGTCCGCTGTCGGTCGACCTGGACGCACCCCGGCCCCGGACATCGCCCGCGAGGCCGCCCGCACCTCGTCGCGTGAATGTTCACAGGAGGAACCGCCATGCGGTCGAGCGCGGACAGCACGTTCTCAGACAGCGCCCTCGACCTGCCGCGCCTGCTGCGCACCGGGCCCTTCCACCTCGCGCTCCGCGCCGCCCTCACCGCCCGCGGGCTGCCCCTGCACCGGGTGCAGCAACGGCTCGCCGCCCGCGGCATCAAGCTCGGGGTCACCAGCCTCAGTTACTGGCAGCAGGGCGCCCGGCGGCCGCGCCGCGCCGAGTCCCTCAAGGCCGTACGGGCCCTGGAGCAGATCCTCGAACTGCCCGGGGGGACCCTGCTGCGGCTGCTGGCCGCGCCGGACCCCGCCGCCCCCGAGACCACCCGGCCGCCGGCGCGTTCGTACCGGGCGCTGTTCAGCGTGGGCGCGGCCGTGGAGGCGATGCTGGCCGGCATGGAGCTGCCCGCCGACGGCGGCCTGCACACCGTCGGCCACCACGAGCGGGTGCGGATCGGGCCCGCCGGGGAGCTGCTGGGCCGCGAGTCGCAGCACGTCGTACGGGCCCACCGCGACGGGGTCGACCGCTACGTGGCCGTCCACCACGGCGACCCGGGCTGCGATCCGGCGCGGATCAGGGTGCGGGCCGACGAGAACTGCCGGACCGGGCGGATCAGACGCCATCCCGAAGGCGGGGTGGTCGTCGCCGAGCTGCTCTTCGACGCCCGGCTGCGCGCCGGGGACACCTACGTCTTCGGCTACGGCTTCGAGGACGGCACGGGCGGGCGCAGCGCCGAGTACGTGCGGGGCTTCAGCTACACGGGCGGGCAGTACGTGCTCCAGGTCCGCTTCGACGAGGCCGCGCTGCCGGTGCGCTGCCGGCGCTTCACCCGCAGCGGGCCGAACGCGCCGCGCGGGAGGCTCGCGGACCTGAACCCGAGCGGCCCGCACCGGGCCGTGCACCTGGTGGAACAGGGAGTCCACCGCGGAGTCCTGGGCATCGCCTGGGACTGGGAGTGAGCCTGAGCCCGCCGCCGGGCCCGCCCGGGCCCGCCCGGGTCAGCCCGGGTCAGCCCGGGTCAGCCCGGGTCAGCCCGGGTCAGCCCGGGTCAGCCCGGGTCAGCCCGCGATGAGCTTGCCGCCCTCGGACTTCACCGGGACCTCCGGCAGCGGGTCGGTCGCCGGGCCGCGCAGCACCTTGCCCGTGGCCGCGTCGAAGCGGCTGCCGTGGCAGGGGCAGTTCCCCTGACCCTCGACGATCTTGTCCAGCACGCAGCCCGCGTGGGTGCACTGGGCGCTGAAGGCCTTGTACTGTCCCGCTTCCGCGCAGCTGACCAGGATCTTCTTCTCCCGGAACAGCTTCGCGCCGCCGACCGGCACATCGGCCGCCGCGCCCAGCTCGACGGCCTCGGCCGGGACCGCGGGGGAACCGCCGCCGCTGTTGGACTCGGTGGAGCAGGCCGTGAGCGCCGCACCCGCACCGGCGGCCCCGACGATCGCTGCGGCGCCCTTGAGGACGGTACGGCGGGCGGCGGGCGACGAGGCGGCGGACATGCGGTGCTCCCGGGGGTGCTGGTTCGGCTGGGTCCACCCGACGATACCGGCGCCCGATGGGATACCTTCCCCCGCGTGATCGTCGTAGGTGGAGAAGCCCTGATCGACCTGGTGCCCACGGCGGAGCCGCCGGGCGCCCTGCTGCCCCGGCCGGGCGGCGGACCGTACAACACCGCGCTCGCGCTGGGCCGGCTCGGCGCGGAGGTCGCCTTCTGCTCCCGGGTCTCGACGGACGGCTTCGGCGCCTCGCTGCTCGCGGGGCTGGACGCGGCCGGCGTGGACCTCTCGCTGGTCCAGCGCGGGCCGGAGCCGACCACGCTGGCGGTTCCCTCGCTGGCCCCGGACGGCTCGGCGGCGTACCGCTTCTACGTCGAGGGCACGGCCGACCGGCTGTTCCGCCTGCCGCCCGCGCTGCCGGCGGGGGTACGGGCCCTCGCGCTCGGCACCTGCTCGCTGGTGCTGGAGCCGGGGGCGAGCGCCTACGAGGCCCTGCTGCGCCGGGAGTCCGGGCGCGGGCTGCTGACCCTGCTCGACCCCAACATCCGGCCCGCGCTGATCGCCGATCCGGCGGCCTACCGGGCCCGCTTCCTGTCCTGGCTGCCGTACGTGGGCGTGCTGAAGCTGTCGGAGGAGGACGCGGCGTGGCTGGGCGGCCGGGTCGGCGACTGGCTGGCGGCGGGCCCCTCGGCGGTGGTGCTCACCCGGGGTGCGGGGGGCCTGACGGTGTGGACCCGGGAGGGCCGGGAGTACTCGGCGCCCGCGCACCGGGTCGCGGTGGTGGACACGATCGGCGCGGGCGACACCGTGAACGCGGCGCTGCTGCACCGGCTTTCGGGCGGCGCGAGCGGCGCGGCCGGTCCCGGTGCGACCGGTCCCGGCGCGGCGGACTGGCCCGAGGTGCTGGCCTACGCCGCCCGGGCGGCCGCGCTGACCTGCTCCCGGGCGGGCGCGGAGCCCCCGTACGCGTCCGACCTCAGCGGATAGCGGCCCACACCGTCCGCGCCAGGGCGGGGGCGAAGTCCTCGACGGGGTCGACGGTGTCGGGGCCGGAGAAGTGCAGGAAGAAGGCCCGCTGGAAGCAGGCGCCGAGCAGCAGCGCGGCGGCGGCCCGCGGATCGGCGTCGGGGCGCAGCCGGCCCCGTTCGTGTTCGCGCAGCAGGTGGCCGACCAGGGCCTCCAGCACGATGTGCGGGCCCGCGCCGATGCTCCGTACGCCCTCGCGGTGGCGGGTGAGCAGGACCGGGTCCGCGAAGAGCGAGGCCGCCATGGGCATGGCGTCGGCGTAGAAGAGCGAGGCGTGCCGGGCGATCTCGGCCAGCCGCTCCTCGACCGGCTGCTCCCCCGGATCGGTGGTGAGCGCGGCCATCATCGGCCCGGCGCTGGTGCGGCGCTCCATCAGCACGCGCACGAACAGCTCTTCCTTGTTCGCGAAGTACTTGTAGAGCGCGGCCTCCGAACAGCCGGCCTCCCGGGCGATCGCCTTGGTGGTGGCGTTGGCCAGCCCACTGGTGCGCATCAGGGTCTCGGCGGCGTCCAGCAGGCGCTCGGGGGTGGGCCGGCTTGACTTTGGGGTGGGCATTCACTCACCCTAACGGAAGCAGAGGTGAGTGAATACTCACCCACCCTCTCTCAGCCATGCGGGAGCCAGGATGAGAATCACGGTGTTCGGAGCCACGGGCGGGATCGGCCACGAGGTCGTCCGACAAGCCCTCGAAGCGGGACACGAGGTGTCGGCGGTCGTCCGCGACCCGGCGCGGCTGGCGGTGGCGGACCGCGAGCGGCTGCGGGTGACGGTGGTCCGGGACCTCACGGACGAGGACGCACTGGTCCCGCTGCTGGCGGGCCAGGACGCGGTGGTTTCGGCACTGGGCCCCGCGAACAACAAGCAGGCGCGGCTCGCCCCGGTCGCGGGCCCGGCCCTGCGGTCGATCGTCTCCGCGATGGACCGGGCGGGGGTCAGCCGCCTGTCGGCGGTCTCCGCCGCCCCGCTGGGGCCGGTCGGGGCGGAGGGGGCACTCACCCGGATGCTGGTCTACCCGCTGCTGCGACGGTTCCTGCGGGACCTGTACGCGGACCTCACGGTCATGGAGGCGGCGATCGCCGCCAGCGGCACGCGGTGGACGGTGATCCGGCCGCCGCGGCTGCTGAACAGGCCGCGGACGGGGACGTACCGGCGGGCGGTGGACGCCAACGTCCCGGGCGGGAAGGTCATCGCCCGCGCGGACGTCGCGGACGCGCTCCTCACGACGCTGTCGGACCCCTCCACGTCCCACCACGCCATCGGCGTGGCCGCGTAGTCCCGGGGCCGGAGCGCCGCGCGGAGCCTCCCGCTCCCCCGCACGCCGGCGGGGCTGGATCTCCCAGCCCCGCCGGGGTTCACGCGCGGGGGGCCCGCGCGGCCTTCTTCGCGACGGCCTTCTTCGCCGGGGCGGCCGCCTTCTTCGCGACCGTCTTCTTGGCGGCCGCCTTCTTCGCGGCCGTCTTCTTCACCGGACGGGCCGGCTCGGGGGCCGACGCCTCCAGGATCCGGTCCGCCCCCAGGATGTCCCGCAGGAACTTGCCCGTGTGGCTCGCGCCCACCGACGCGATCTGCTCGGGAGTGCCCTCCGCGACGACGAGACCGCCGCCGTACCCGCCCTCGGGGCCCATGTCGACGACCCAGTCGGCCGTCTTGACGACATCGAGGTTGTGCTCGATGACGATCACCGTGTTGCCCTTGTCGACCAGCCCCGACAGCACCTTGATCAGCTTCGAGATGTCCTCGAAGTGCAGACCCGTCGTCGGCTCGTCCAGGACGTACACCGTGCGCCCGGTCGACCGCTTCTGGAGCTCCGAGGCCAGCTTGACGCGCTGCGCCTCACCGCCCGACAGCGTCGGCGCGGACTGGCCGAGCCGCACGTACCCCAGCCCCACCTCGTTCAGCGTCTTCAAGTGCCGCGAGATCGTCGGAACCGCCTCGAAGAATCCGGCGGCCTCCTCGATCGGCATGTTCAGGACCTCGGCGATGGACTTGCCCTTGTAGTGGACTTCCAGCGTCTCCCGGTTGTACCGGTCCCCGTGGCAGACCTCGCACGGGACGTACACGTCCGGCAGGAAGTTCATCTCGATCTTGATCGTGCCGTCGCCGGAGCAGTTCTCGCAGCGGCCGCCCTTCACGTTGAAGGAGAAGCGGCCCGGCAGGTAGCCGCGCACCTTCGCCTCCATCGTCTCCGCGAAGAGCTTGCGGACGTGGTCGAAGACACCCGTGTACGTCGCCGGGTTGGACCGCGGGGTCCGCCCGATCGGCGACTGGTCGACGTGCACGACCTTGTCGACGAGGTCGTCGCCGTCCACCCGCGTGTGCCGGCCCGGCACCGACCGCGCGCCGTTGAGCTCGCGGGCCAGGTGCGTGTAGAGGATGTCGTTGACCAGCGTGGACTTGCCCGAGCCCGACACGCCCGTGACCGCCGTGAGCACGCCCAGCGGGAAGGACACGTCGATGTCCCGCAGGTTGTTCTCCTTGGCGCCGTGGACCGTGAGCCGGCGCTCCGAGTCCACGGGGCGGCGCACGTCCGGGAGCGGGATGGACCGCTTGCCGGACAGGTACTGCCCGGTGATCGACTCGGGGTTCTTCAGCAGATCCTTCAGCGAGCCGCTGTGCACGACCTTGCCGCCGTGCTCGCCGGCGCCCGGGCCGATGTCCACGACCCAGTCGGCCACCTTGATGGTGTCCTCGTCGTGCTCGACGACGATGAGCGTGTTGCCCATGTCCCGCAGCCGCACGAGCGTCTCGATCAGCCGGTGGTTGTCCCGCTGGTGGAGGCCGATGGAGGGCTCGTCCAGCACGTACAGCACGCCCACGAGGCCGGAGCCGATCTGGGTGGCGAGGCGGATGCGCTGGGCCTCGCCACCCGAGAGGGTGCCGGCGGCGCGGTTGAGGGAGAGGTAGTCCAGGCCGACGTCGACGAGGAAGCGGAGCCGCTCGTTGACCTCCTTGAGGACCCGCTCGGCGATCTTCTTGTCGCGGGCGTCGAGCTTCATCCGCCCGAGGAAGTCCGCGCACTCGCTGATCGACATGGCGGCCACCTCGGCGATGGAGCGGTCCATCACCGTCACCGCGAGCACGATCGGCTTGAGCCGGGTGCCCTGGCAGGTGGGGCAGGGCACCTCGCGCATGTAGCCCTCGAAGCGCTCGCGGCTGGCGTCGCTCTCGGACTCCGAATGGCGCCGCTTGACGAACGGCACCGCGCCCTCGAAGGCCGTGGTGTAGGCGCGCTCGCGCCCGTACCTGTTGCGGTAGCGCACCTCGATCTGCGTCTTGTGGCCGTACAGCAGGGCCTTCTTCGCGCGCAGCGGCAGCCCGGCCCAGGCGATGTCGGTGCGGAAGCCCAGCTCCTGGGCGAGCGCGCCGATCAGCCGCTGGAAGTAGTCCTTGGTGTGGCCGAGCGACCACGGCGAGACCGCGCCCTCGTCCAGGGACTTGTCCTCGTCCGGAATGATCAGCTCCGGGTCCACCTCCATGCGCGTACCGATGCCGGTGCACTCGGGGCAGGCGCCGAAGGGCGAGTTGAAGGAGAAGGAGCGCGGCTCCAGCTCCTCGAAGGACAGGTCGTCGTACGGGCAGTAGAGGTGCTCGGAGTACATCCGCTCACGCTCGGGGTCGTCCTCCGGGAGGTCGACGAAGTCCAGGATCACCATGCCGCTCGACAGCCCGAGGGCGGTCTCCACGGAGTCCGTCAGGCGGCGCTTGGCGCCCTCCTTGACGGTGAGGCGGTCGATGACCACCTCGATGGTGTGCTTCTCCTGCTTCTTCAGCGTGGGCGGCTCGGAGAGCTGGATCGTCTCCCCGTCCACCCGGGCCCGGCTGTAGCCCTTGGTCTGGAGGTCGGCGAAGAGGTCGACGAACTCGCCCTTGCGCTCGCGCACCAGCGGCGAGAGCACCTGGAAGCGGCTGCCCTCGGGCAGCGCGAGCACCTTGTCGACGATCGCCTGCGGCGACTGCCGCGAGATCGGCCGGCGGCACTCGGGGCAGTGGGGCTTGCCGATGCGGGCGAAGAGCAGGCGCAGGTAGTCGTAGACCTCGGTGATGGTGCCCACGGTGGAGCGCGGGTTGCGCGAGGTGGACTTCTGGTCGATGGAGACGGCCGGGGAGAGGCCCTCGATGAAGTCGACATCGGGCTTGTCCATCTGCCCGAGGAACTGGCGGGCGTACGAGGAGAGCGACTCGACGTAGCGGCGCTGGCCCTCGGCGAAGATCGTGTCGAAGGCCAGGGAGGACTTGCCCGAACCGGAGAGGCCGGTGAAGACGATGAGTGAGTCGCGGGGCAGGTCGAGCGAGACGTTCTTGAGGTTGTGCTCGCGAGCGCCACGAACGATGAGACGGTCGGTCACGCCGGTCCGCACCTTTCTTGAGAGAGCGGGGGCACGGGGCCCCCGTCCCAGGGTATTGGGGGGCGCCTCTGCGATGGACTTGGAGACTGGACTCCGAGCGTATAGCACGTGCATTCGATTTCCGGCACTCCGCCAACCGCTTCACCCGATCGTGTGGCTGAGACCCTCGAAGGACTAGGCTCGTCCGCATGATTGATCATGTGCACGACCTGCGATCTGTACGTGAGGCCACGGACCGGCTGCTGACCGCGGCCGCGAAGCTGGACAACGCCGCCCTGGCCGAAGAGTCACATCTCCCCGGCTGGACCCGCGGCCACATCCTGGCCCACCTCGCCCGCAACGCCGACGCCCTGGTGAACGTCTTCGAGGGCCGCCCGATGTACGAGAGCGCCGAGAGCCGCGAGGCCGACATCGAGCGCGACTTCGGCCGGCCCCTCCTTGAACAGCTCGAGGACGTCCGGAATTCCGCCGCCGCCTGGGAGGCCGTCGCCGAGCTCCCGCAGGACTGGACCCGCACGGTGGAGCTGCGCAACGGCGTCACCGACACCGCGGCCCGCGTCCCCTTCCGCCGCCTGATCGAGGTCGAGCTGCACCACGTGGACCTGAACATCGGCTACGAGCTGCACGATCTTCCGGACGAGTTCGCCGAGCGCGAGATCGCCTTCCTCGCCGACCGCTGGTCGGGACGCCCGGACGTCCCGCCGGTCACCCTGTGGCTCGGGTACGAGGGCACGGGACCCGTCTGGCACACCGGCGGCACCGAGGGCTCGCCCGTCACCCTGGCCGGCCCCCGCGCCGAACTGCTCGGCTGGCTCGCCGGGCGCGGCCTGCAGGGCGCCCACCTCGCCGTCCTGGCCGGCGACGGCCTGCCCGAACTCCCTCCGCTCTAGGATTGCCTGCATGACGTACAGCGGAGCGGTCAAGGTCGGCGGTCCGGCCGACGTGCACGAACTCTCGGACCTGATGATTTCCAAAGTCGCGGTGGGCGGCATGAGCAACAACGCCTACCTGCTGCGCTGCCGGGCCACGGACGAGCAGCTGCTGATCGACGCGGCCGCGGAGCCGCAGACCCTGCTCAGCCTGATCGGCGACGGCGGCATCGCCTCCGTGGTCACCACGCACCAGCACGGCGACCACTGGGGCGCGCTCGCGGAGGTGGTCGGGGCGACCGGCGCGCGGACGTACGCGGGCGCCCTCGACGCGGAGGGCATCCCGGTGGCGACCGACGTGCTCGTCGCCGACGGGGACACGATCACGGTCGGACGGGTCACGCTGACCGCCCGCCACCTGGTCGGCCACACTCCCGGATCGATCGCGCTGGTCTACGACGACCCGCACGGGCACCCGCACGTGTTCACCGGCGACTGCCTCTTCCCGGGCGGTGTCGGCAACACCTGGGGCGACCCGAAGGCCTTCGTCCAGCTCGTCGACGACGTGGAGCACAAGCTCTTCGCTGAGCTGCCGGACGAGGCGTGGGTCTACCCGGGCCACGGGAACGACACCACGATCGGCGCGGAGCGGCCGCACCTCGCCGAATGGCGCGAGCGCGGCTGGTAGCACGGGCGCCCGGCGGAGATCCGGCGGCCAGCGCCGAATCCGTCAACCTCACGCCGCACGGCACTCCTTCCGGTCGATGATGGCCGAACGTACGTCCTGAGGTCGCGGGGCGGGGTAATTGCTGCACCATGCAACAGGACCCCTCCCCGCCCCCGCGCCCCTCGATGCTCCGGCTCGCCTCGGCCTCCCTGGCCGGCACCGCCATCGAGTTCTACGACTTCTTCGTCTACGGCACCGCCGCCGCCCTGGTGCTCGGCCCGCTCTTCTTCCCGTCCTTCTCGCCGCTCGCCGCCACCCTCGCCGCCTTCGGCACCTTCGGCGTCGGCTTCCTCGCCCGCCCCCTGGGATCCGCCGTCTTCGGCCACATCGGCGACCGCCACGGCCGCCGCCCGGTGCTGCTCGGCTCCCTGCTGCTGACCGGCCTCGCCACGGTGGCGGTGGGCTGCGTGCCCTCGTACGCCTCGATCGGGGTGGCCGCACCGATCCTGCTGGTCGTCCTGCGCTTCCTCCAGGGCTTCGGCCTCGGCGGCGAGTGGGGAGGCGCGGTCCTGCTGACCGCCGAGCACGCCCCCGAGGGGCGGCGCGGGCTGTGGTCGAGCTTCCCGCAGATGGGCCCGGCGGTGGGGTTCCTGCTGGCCAACGGCCTGATGCTGACCCTGTCGGGCACGCTGAGCGACGCGCAGTTCGCCGCCTGGGGCTGGCGGGTGCCCTTCTGGGGCGCGGGGGTGCTGGCGCTGGCCGGGCTGTGGCTGCGCCGCTCGGTGGAGGAGACCCCGCAGTTCCGCGCCCTCGCCGAGACCGGCCACCGGGCGGACGCCCCGCTGGCCGAGGTCGTACGGGGCCACTGGCGGCTGCTCCTGCTGACCGGCGGGGCGCTGGCCGTGGGGTACGCCGTCTTCTACGCGGTCACCACCTGGTCCCTCGCCTACGCCACCGAGCACCTCGGGGTGCACCGCACGGTGATGCTGGCCTGCATCATGGCGGCCGTCGCGGTCAAGGGCCTGGCCACCCCGGCGGTGGCGCTGCTCGGCGACCGCTACGGCCGGCGGCCCCTGTGCCTGGCGGGCTGCACGGCCTGCGTGCTGTGGATGTTCCCGTTCGTGGCGCTGCTGCGCACGGCGGACCCGCTGCTGATGACGCTGGGGCTGCTCGGCGCCCTGCTCGGCATGGTGACGATGTTCGCCGTGGTGGGCGCGTACCTGCCGGAGCTGTACCCCCCGCGGATCCGCTGCACGGGCGCGGCCGTCGGCTACAACCTGGGCGGGGTCCTGGGCGGCGCGCTGACCCCGATCGCGGCGACGGCCCTGGCGGACGGCTCGGGCCCGCCGTGGGCCGTCGCGGTGTACCTGACGGCGATCGCCTCGGTCTCGCTGGTCTGCTTCGCGCTGCTGCCGGAGACGAACCCCTTGGTCGTGCGCCGGCGGGCGGGCGCGAAAACACCAGCGGGGGCGGCCGAAGCGGCCGCCCCCGTGTAGCCCTCGGGCCCTTCCGGCGCCCTTAGGCGTCGATGCTCTGCGAGTCGGCGGCGGCCTCGGCCGCCGCCTGCTTCTTCGAGGCGATCAGGCTGGTGATCGTGGTGATCACCAGCACTCCGCAGATGACGCCCAGGGAGACCGGGATGGAGATCTGCGGGACGTGCAGGCCCGACTCGTGCAGGGCGTGCAGCACGAGCTTGATGCCGATGAAGCCGAGGATGACGGACAGGCCGTAGCTGAGGTGGACCAGCTTCTTGAGCAGGCCGCCGATGAGGAAGTACAGCTGGCGCAGACCCATCAGGGCGAAGGCGTTGGCGGTGAAGACGATGTACGGGTCCTGGGTGAGGCCGAAGATCGCGGGGATCGAGTCCAGGGCGAACAGCACGTCGGTCGTGCCGATGGCGAGCATGACGACCATCAGCGGGGTCAGGATGCGCTTGCCGTTGTTCCGGATGAAGAGCTTCGTGCCGTGGTAGCGGTCGGCGACGCCGAACTTCTTCTCGATCGACTTGAGGAGGCGGTTCTCCTCGAACTCTTCCTCCTCCTCGTCCTTGCGGGCTTCCTGGATCAGCTTCCACGCGGTGTAGATGAGGAACGCGCCGAAGATGTAGAAGACCCACGAGAAGTTGGTGATGATCGCGGCGCCGGCGGCGATGAAGATCGCGCGCAGGACGAGGGCGATCAGTACGCCCACCAGCAGAACGCGCTGCTGGAGCTGCGAGGGGACCGCGAACTTCGCCATGATCAGGACGAAGACGAACAGGTTGTCCACGCTCAGGGACTTCTCGGTGATGAAGCCGGCGAAGAACTCCTGAGAGGCCTGGCCGTGACCGAAGAAGAGCAGGCCGAGACCGAAGAGTCCGGCGAGGGCGATCCAGACGACCGTCCAGATGCCGGCTTCCTTCATGGAAACGTCGTGGGGCTTGCGGCCGATGAAGAAATCGGCGCCGATGAGGATGCACAGACCGAGAATGGTCAGCACCCAGAGGTTCAACGAAACATCCACTACTTACACGCCTCCGGCAGATGGCTCAGCACTTTGTCAGCGTCATCGCTGCCGGAGGTCTCTTCCACCCGGACGGCCAGGAGGCCACGGGCCGGCGCCCCGGGACTGATTGCTGTCCGTATTGACGGGCACGCCGTAGCAGGAAAGCAGGAATACTCCCCTCCGCAGTCACCAGGGTACCCGGGATGGACCCACAAGGTAAAGGGAACGCCAAGAACTGGTCAGCTGCCGGTCATCCGGGGCCGTGCGGCGGGCCGCCGCACGGCCTCCCCGGCCGCTACCGGGCGGCCCGCCTGGCCGCCGCGACCCGCTCCAGTGCCTGGTCAAGGACCCTGCTGCCCTGCGGGGGCAGGTCCGGCTCGAAGGTCCAGGCGTGGTGGACCCACGGATCGGCGAGGTGGTTGTCCGGCACCGGCGACAGCCGCATCAGCGAGCGCCACAGCGGATCGAGCAGCGGCCCGTAGGCCGAGGCCTCGTCACGGTCCGCGACCATCAGCAGGTGCACGCCGACCGCCGGACCCTCATCGGCAAGGTAGCGCAAACGGGTGACGGCCCGGTCGTCGAACCCGTGCGGGAAGTCGTGCACGACCAGCAGCTGGTCGGACGTGTCCACATCGGGCGGCAGGTCCTCCGGAGCCCCGGCCCGCACCGCCATCTGTACGAGGTCCACGCGCCGGGTCAGCCGCTCCAGGGTCTCGGTGACCCCGGCGGCCCCGGCGGCCGGCGGGCCGGCCAGCACCCCGGCGCGCACCAGCGGAGCCAGCGAGGCCGCTCCGGCCCCGGCCGCGTCGATGACGTGGACGGCGAACCGGTCGGCGGGATGGGCGGCGAGCAGCCGCGCCGCGTGCGCGACGGCCATGTCCATGGCGGCCCGGCGCAGCCGGTCGGTGTCCATGGTCATGGCGGCCTCGGAGCCGGTGCGCCCGTTGTCGATCCACAGGCCGCGCTCCAGCGGGACCCGGACCAGCATGGGAATGCGCAGGTCGGGCCGCTCGGGCAGGTGGAGGTCGCCGAGGCGCAGGGCCAGCGGGCTCTCGGAGGGCACGGCGTGGGCGTGCCAGACCGGGTTGTCCCAGCGGGCGTACGCGGCCGGCAGCGCGGGCTCGACCACCTCGGTCTCGGCGGTGAGCTGGACGAGGTCCCGGTCGAGGACGGCCTGCGCCTGGGCGACCAGCTCCTCGCGGCGGGCCCGGGCGGCGTCCCGGGCGGCGTTGCCGGAGCCGCCGAGGCGGTGGCGGGGGTCGGACAGCGCCTCGTCGAGCTCGCGGTCCATCCGGGAGTCGGCGAACTCGACGGCGCCCCGGTAGGCGGCGACCGAGCGCGCCAGGTCCTCGAACATGCCCCAGACCTGGTTGTAGAACCGCTCCTCCATGGACCAGCCGCTCGCGTCCCCGGCGACGGGGCGCGGCCGCTCGCCGGGCGCGGGCGGCGCCGCCGGGCGCGGCGCGGGCTCGGGCGGTTCGGTGCTGGTGCGGCGGCGCGGGTGGGCGTAGCTGATGGTGGGCGGGCCGCCCGCGGTGTCGTCGGGCGGGCCCGCGTAGTGCCTGGTTCTTATACACATCTCCGAGCCCAGAGACAGCCCAGCCCAAGGCCCCCGCCCCGGCCCCGCCGAGCGGCACCGCCGCCCAGGTCATCGCGCTGGTCAACTCCGAGCGCGCGGCGGCCGGCTGCGGCCCCCTCAAGGACGACCCGCAGCTGCGCGCGGCCGCGCAGGGCCACTCCGACGACATGGCCCGGCGGAACTTCTTCTCGCACTCCAACCCGGACGGGGCCGACCCGGGCAAGCGGACGACCGCCGCCGGATACCGCTGGTCCACCTACGGGGAGAACATAGCCAAGGGCCAGCAGACCCCGGCGCAGGTCATGGACTCCTGGATGAAGAGCCAGGGGCACCGCGAGAACATCCTCAACTGCTCCTTCAAGGACATCGGCGTGGGCATCCACCAGGGCCCCGGCGGACCGTGGTGGACGCAGAACTTCGGAGCCCGGATGTAGCACCTGGGCCGAGGCTCCCCCGCCCGTCCGCACACCACGTACGCGATCTCCCCAACCTGGTTCAAAATCGGGGCAAGATAGGTGCTGGAAGCGAACGGGCAGATCACGGGGGAGGTGATGCGCGTGGCCAGGCAGAAGCTCCGTCCGCACCAGCGCGAGGCCGTCGACGCCGCAGTGCGGGCGCTCGACCTGCCGGCCGGGCGCCGGGTGCCGCACACGGGGCTGCGGACCCAGGTCATCATGGCGACGGGCTCCGGCAAGTCGCTGGTGGCCGTGCACACGGCCGAGGAACTGCGGGCCGGCCGGGTCCTCGTACTGGTGCCCTCCCTCGACCTGCTCGTACAGACCGCGGCGGCCTGGCGCGAGGGCGGCCGGACCGGGCGCGCCCTGGCCGTGTGCTCGCTGCGCGGCGAGGACGCGGGGGTGCCGACCACCACGGATCCGGCCGAACTCGCCGACTGGGCGGGCCCGTCCTTCGACCGGGTGACGGTGTTCGCCACGTACGCCTCCCTGGGCCTCGGCACCGTGGAGCGCGCGCACCGGGAGGGGCTGCCGGGCTGGGACCTGATCGTCGTCGACGAGGCGCACCGGACGTCCGGGCGGATCGGCAAGCCGTGGGCGGTGGTGCACGACAACACCCGGATCCCGGCCGTGCGCCGGCTGTACATGACGGCCACGCCCCGGGTCTGGCAGGACGGCGAGGAGGCGGACGAGGACAAGGCGCGCGGCCGCGGCGATCTCGTGGCCTCGATGGAGGACGACGCCGACGGCCCCTTCGGCGCGCGCTGCCACACCCTGACCCTGGCGGAGGCCATCGACCGGGGGATCTGCGCGCCGTACCGGGTGGTCTGCGTGGACGTCAGCGATCCGGATTTCCAGGCGGCGGTCCTGCTCGGCCCGGACGGGCGCTCCGACGCGGTGCGCGGGGTACGGCTCGCCGCGCTGCAGACGGCGCTGGTCAAGGCGGCCGTGGAGCAGGGCTTCCGGCGCACGCTCGTCTTCCACCACCTGACCAAGGAGGCCGAGGCGTTCGCGGCGGGGCTCCCGGCGGTGGCCGCGCGGCTGCGCGCCACGAGCTGGGACCCGCGGCCGGTGTACCCCCGTACCGTCTGGGCGGACTGGCTGTGCGGGCAGCACACGGCGGCGCACCGGCGGCGGGTGCTGGGCGCCTTCGCGGACGACCGGGTCGCGGACAAGGCGTTCCTCGGCAGTGTCCGGGTGCTGGGCGAGGGCGTGGACACCAAGGAGTGCGACTCGGTCTACTGGGCGGACGTACGGGGCTCGATGCCCGATCTGGTCCAGGCCGTCGGCCGGGCGCTGCGCATCCGGCCCGGGGAGGGCAAGATCGCCTCCCTGGTGGTGCCGGTGCTGCTGGGGCCGGGCGAGTCCCCCGAGACGATGCTGACCTCACGGGCGTACGGGGACCTCGCGCGGCTGCTGGAGGCGCTGCGGGCGCACGACACCCGGCTCGTCGAGTCCCTGGCGCAGCCGCAGGCGCCGAGCCGGCCCGGGGCGCGGGGAGCCGCGGGCCAGACGCTCGGCTCCGGGCTGCGCAGCGGCGCGGAGTCCCTGCTGAGCTTCTCCACCCCGCGCGACCCGGCGCTGCTGGCGGCCTTCATCCGGCTGCGGGTGCTGCACCCGGAGCACGAACACTGGCGCCGGGGGGTGGAGGCGGCCCGGATCTACGCCGGCCGGGCCGGGGACCTGAAGGTGCCGTTCGTGTTCAAGGTCCCCGCGGGGGCGGAGGCCGGGGAGGGCGGCGAGCCGTGGCCGCCCGGGCTCGCCCGGTTCCCGCTCGGCCAGTGGATCGCGGACGTGCGGCGCACGTACCGGCGCGGGGCGCTGGGCAGGGAGCGGACGGCGCAGCTCGACGCGCTGGGCATGGTGTGGAGCCACTTCGACGTGGCCTTCGAGGAGGGGCTCGCGGCGGCGGGCGGCTGGGCGGCCGAACACGGGCACCTGCTGCCCCCGGTGGACGCCGTCTGGCACGGCGCCCCGGTCGGGGTGTGGGTCAAGAACCAGCGTGCGGCGGCACGCCGGGAGGGGCCGGGCACCCTGCCCGAGGAGCGCCGGGAGGCCTTGGAGGCCATCGACGCGTCCTGGTGCCCGGCCTGGCCGATCTCCTGGCAGCGGGCCTTCCACCTGGCCCGGGTCCACCTGGACGCGGGCGGCCGGCTCCCGTCGGGTCCCGGGGAGGCCGTCGTCCAGGGCGAGGACCTCGGGGTGTGGCTGCGCGGGCAGCGCCACGCGTGGGAACGCCTCGCGTGGACCCAGCGCTGGCTGCTGGAGCACACGCTCGGGGTGGTCCCGGCCGAGGGTGCGGACCGGCCGAGGAAGCGCGTCGGCCATGGAGCCGCGTGGGCGGCCCACCTGGAGGCGGCCCGGCAGTTCCACGCGCGCGAGCGGCACCTGCGGGTGCCGCGCACGCACGTGGAGCGGGTCGGTGGCCGGGAGCTGCGGCTCGGCTCGTGGATCGCCAACCAGCGCTCCCGCGCCGCGTCCCTCGGCGAGGAGCGGGCGGCCGCCCTCACGGAGCTGGGGATGCGCTGGCCGGGCTCCGCCTGACCGGGCGGGCCGCCGCGCCCGCCGGTGCGCGTGCGCCGGCCCCGGCCGCGGCCGCGCGCGGGGCCGGGGCCGGGGCCGGCACCCGGGTCAGTGGTGGAAGCCGGACCGGGGCGCGGTGGCCGGCACGGGCGGCGGCGTCGCGGTCAGGTGCTCCACGGCGCGGCGCAGGTCCGAGACGAGCAGCGCGATCTGGTCGCGCGTCACCCCGTGGCGGATCAGGACCCGTTGGATGACCGTGTCGCCCCGGTCGGCCGGCAGCGGGTACGAGGGCACCTGCCAGCCGCGCATGCGCAGCCGGTCGGAGAGGTCGTACAGGGTGAAGCCGGCGCCGGCCGGGTCGGTGAGCCGGTAGGAGACGGCGGGCAGCGCGCCCCGGCCGTCGTAGAGCAGGGTGAAGGGGCCGACCTGCTCGATCTCGCGGGCCAGGTACTGGGCGGTGTCGGCGCAGGCCTGCTGGACCCGGCGGTAGCCGCCCCGGCCCAGGCGCAGGAAGAGGTAGTACTGGGCGATGATCTCGCCGCCGGGGCGGGAGAAGTTGAGGGCGAAGGTGGGCATGTCCCCGCCGAGGTAGTCCACGGAGAAGACGAGGTCGGCCGGGAGCAGGTCGGCGGTGCGCCAGACGATCCAGCCGACGCCGAGCGGGGCGAGGCCGTACTTGTGCCCGGAGGTGTTGACGGAGGCCACGCGCGGCAGCCGGAAGTCCCAGACCACGTCGGGGTGGAGGAAGGGCGCGACGAAGCCCCCGCTGGCGGCGTCGACGTGGATGGGCACGTCCCAGCCGTGCTCGGCCTGGATCCGGTCCAGCTCGGCGGCGATCTCGGCGACGGGCTCGTAGACGCAGGTGTAGGTGACGCCGAGGATGGCGACGACGCCGATGGTGTTCTCGTCCACGTAGGCGGCGAGCTGTTCGGGGCGCAGTCCGGTGGCGCCCTCCTCCAGGGGGACCTGGCGGAGCTCGACGTCGAAGTAGCGGGCGAACTTGTCCCAGCAGATCTGGACGGGTCCGCACACCAGGTTGGGCCGGTCCGTGGGGAGTCCGGCGGCCCGCCGGCGCTCGCGCCAGCGCCACTTCAGGGCGAGGCCGCCGAGCATGGCGGCCTCGCTGGAGCCGGTGGTGGAGCAGCCGGTCCCGGTGGCTTCGGGCGGGGCGTTCCACAGGTCGGCCAGGATGTTGACGCAGCGGGCCTCGATCTCGGCGGTCTGCGGGTACTCGTCCTTGTCGATCATGTTCTTGTCGAGGCACTCGTTCATCAGCCGGTGGACCCCGTCGTCCGACCAGGTGGTGCAGAAGGTGGCGAGGTTCTGGGCGGCGTTGCCGTCGAGGAGCAGCTCGTTGTGGAGGAGCTCGTAGACCACCTCGCTGGGCGAGTGGTCGTCGGGCATCCGGTACTTGGGGAGGATCTCGCCGCTGAGGGCGGAAGCGAACACGTCCGTCTCGGCGTCGAGGGAGCGTACGTCCTTCGTCTCATGGAGGGCCATATCGGGACTCTAATGGACAGACCGTCATTGACCGCCATGAACTCAGGTAGGGGATCCGAGCGGTTCCCGCTGCGGCTTCCGGCCGACTCGACGGTGTGACCCCTCCCATACCCTCCCGATGCGACCGAAAGATTTCCTGTCGGTTAAGGTTTTTCACATAGGTCTTCCCGTCCGGACCACTGGAGCCGGTTCGGACGGGAAGATCATCCAACTAGTTCATACGGCAACTTATCCGCGCATGTCCGGATAGTGATCCCGTGTTCCGCGCGCCCTGATACCTCTCGGGCCATGAACAAGATCACTCGCCGTCAGGCCTTAGGCACAACTGCCGGCGCGCTCACCGTCCTCGGCCTCGCCGGCGCCACCGCGCACGCGGCCGTCACCGGCTCCCGCTCCGCCGCACCCGCCACCCCCACGGGCAAGGTCGACGAGGTCTACCAGGGCCGCCGCATCCGGATAACCCCCGCCTCCGGCGGGGGCGGCCACCACGGCGGCCACCACTCCCCCGGCCTGCCGACCGTCCTCATAGACGGCCGCGAACTGCACGTGATGCGGAACGCCGACGGCACCTGGATCAGCGTGGTCAACCACTACGAGACGTTCTCCGACGTCCTGCCGCTCGCCCGCGCCGCCGTGCGCGAACTCCAGGGCGCCGCCCTCGTCCCGATGGGCGGCATGTGATGACGATCCGCAAGAACCAGGCCTCGCTCACCACCGAGGAGAAGAGGGCCTTCACCAACGCGCTCCTCGAACTCAAGCGCACCGGCCGCTACGACCGCTTCGTCACCACCCACAACGGCTTCATCATGGCCGACACCGACTCGGGCGACCGGGTCGGCCACCGCTCCCCCTCCTTCCTGCCCTGGCACCGCCGGTTTCTGCTGGAGTTCGAGGCGGCTCTGCAGGCAGTGGATCCGGGCGTGGCCCTGCCCTACTGGGACTGGACGGCGGACCGGACCGCCCGCTCCTCGCTCTGGGCCGCCGACTTCCTCGGCGGCACCGGGCGGGCCCGCGACGGACAGGTGCTCGACGGGCCCTTCGCCTACGCGACGGGCAAGTGGGAGATAGCCGTCCGCGTGGACGGGCGCTCCTACCTGCGGCGCGCGCTCGGCACGGGCGTCGCCCAGCTGCCCACCAAGGCCGAGGTGGACGCCGTCCTCGCGATGCCGGTGTACGACGCGGCGCCCTGGAACAGCTCCTCGGGCGGGTTCCGCAACAACCTGGAGGGGTGGCGCGGGGCCAACCTGCACAACCGGGTGCACGTGTGGGTCGGCGGCCAGATGGGCACCGGGGTCTCCCCCAACGACCCGGTGTTCTGGATGCACCACGCCTTCGTCGACAAGCTGTGGGCCGACTGGCAGGCACTGCACCCGCAGTCGCCGTACCTGCCCGCCGCCGGCACCCCGAACGTCGTGGACCTGAACGACACCATGCGGCCGTGGAACGACGTGACGCCGGCGGACATGCTGGACCACCGCAAGTTCTACACCTTCGACACCGAGCCGGCCCCGGTCCCGGCCGGAGCCGCCAGCCAGCGGTAGTGCAGTTCGGGGCGGCCGACCTGGCCGTACCGGGGGGCGCGGGCCGCACGGCCCGTGTCCACCAGGTGCTCCAGGTACCTGCGGGCGGTGATCCGGGAGATCCCGGCCGCCTCGGCCGCCCCGGCCGCGGTCAGTCCCTCCGGGGCGGCCCGCAGCAGCGCGGCGACCCGGTCCAGGGTCGGCGCGCCGATCCCCTTGGGGAGCTCGGCCGGGCCGGGTGCGCGCAGGGCCGCCATGGCCCGGTCCACGTCGTCCTGGCCGGCCGCCTCGCCCGCCGCCGTCGCGCGGAACTCGGCGTAGCGCAGCAGCCGTTCGCGCAGGGTCGGGAAGGCGAAGGGCTTCAGCACGTACTGCACGACCCCGAGCGAGACGCTCTCGCGCACGACCCCCAGGTCCCGCGCCGAGGTCACCACGATCACGTCGGCCGGGTGGCCGGCGGCCCGCAGACCGCGTGCGAAGCGCAACCCGTGACCGTCGGGCAGGGTGAGGTCGAGCAGCAGCAGGTCGATCCTGGTCCGCTCCAGGACCCGGGTCGCCCCGGCGAGCGAGTGGACGGCCGCGACCGCGGTGAAGCCGGGCACCCGCCCGACGTACAGCGCGTGCGCGTCGGCGGCGACCGGATCGTCCTCCACCACGAGGACCCGCACCTCGGGCGCGCTCACCGGCCCGCCTCCCCGCGCGCCGGGAGCCGTACGGTGAACCGCGCGCCCCCGTCCGGCAGCCGGTCGGCGTCCGCGCTGCCCCCGTGGCGGTGCGCCACCTGCCGCACCAGCGCCAGGCCCAGGCCCCGCCCCTCCCCCTTCCCGGACCAGCCGCGGCGGAACACGTCCGCGCCCTCGGGGAGTCCGGGGCCGTTGTCGGCGACGCGCAGCAGCAGGCCCCGCCCGCCGGGACCGTCGGGACCGTCCGGACGGACGGTGACGGCCACGCGGGCGCCGGGGACTCCGGTGAGGGCGTCCACGGCGTTGTCGACGAGGTTGCCGAGGAGGGTGCCGAGGTCCCGGGCGGGCGGGCCGCCGGGCCCGGCGGCGATGGCGGCGCTGTCCGGGGTGACGACCAGCTCGATGCCGCGCTCGTGCGCCTGGGCGGCCTTGCTGAGCAGCAGGGCCACGAGCACCGGTTCGCCGACCGCGGTGACCACCTCGTCGGTCAGGGCCTGGGCGAGGCGCAGTTCGGCGGTGGCGAAGTCCACCGCCTCGCCGGTGCGGCCGAGTTCGATGAGGGAGACCACGGTGTGCAGCCGGTTGGCCGCCTCGTGGGCCTGTGCGCGCAGCGCCTGGGTGAAGCCGCGTTCGTGGTCCAGCTCTCCGGTCAGCGCCAGGAGTTCGGTGTGGTCGCGCAGGGTCACCACGGTGCCGCGGCGGCCGCCTCCGGCGACGGGCGCACTGTTGAGCACGAGCACCCGGTCGGCGGTCAGGTGCACCTCGTCCACCCGGGGCCGGTCGGCGAGCAGCGCCCCGGTGAGCGGGGCGGGCAGGCCGAGGTCGGCGACGCCGGTGCCCTTGATCTCCCCGCGCAGGCCCAGGAGTTCGCGGCCGGCGTCGTTGACGAGGGTGATCCTGCGCTGCCCGTCGAGCATCAGGAGGCCTTCGCGGACCCCGTGCAGGGCGGCCTGGTGGTAGTCGTACATCCGGCTCAGCTCGCCGGCGTTCATCCCGTGGGTGTGGCGGCGCAGCCGGGCGTTGACCACGTACGTGCCCGCCCCGCCGAGGGCCAGTGCCCCGCCGGCGACCCAGGCGAGGGCGGAGAGCTGCGCGGCGAGCCGGGCGCTGACCGCGCGGACGGTGATGCCCGCGGCGACCATGCCGATGACCCGGCCGTCGTCGTCCGTGACCGGGGTGACCACGCGGATGGAGGGGCCGAGGGTGCCGGTGTAGGTCTCGCCGAAGGTCTCGCCGCGCAGTGCGGGGGCGGTGTTGCCGAGGAAGGGCTCGCCGATGCGCCGCGGGTCGGGGTGGGTCCAGCGCCTGCCGTCCGGAGCCATGATCGTCACGAAGTCCACGCCCGCGTCGACCCGGACCCGCTCCGCGTAGGGCTGCAGGACCCCGGAGGGCCCGCCGGGATCCCCGCTCCCCCGCACGGCTCCCCGGACCGCCTCCCGTACGGAAGGCGAGTCCGCGACCGCCCGGGCCACCGCTCCGGCCTGGCGCCGGGCGGCTTCCTCGGCCTGGCCGCGGGCGGTCGCGTACGCGAAGACGGCGCAACCGGCGACGACCACGGCGACCAGCACCACCTGCATGGCGAAGAGCTGGCCGGCGAGGCTGCGCGGTGGCCGGGGGAAGCGGAACATGGCGCTCAGTGTGCACCCGGGCGTGAACTCAATGAACGCAAGGGTGACCGGGGTCACAGGGCGGGCGATGGTCTCCCGGGACGCCTCCACCACCTGGAGGCGACGTGCACCACCAGGAGGCAGCGTGTCCGCGAGGCGCGACAAGACGCACTATCTGTACATCGCGGTGATCGCCGCGGTGCTGCTCGGCATCGCCGTCGGCTTCGCCGCGCCCGGCACGGCCGTGGAGCTCAAGCCGCTGGGCACCGGGTTCGTCAACCTCATCAAGATGATGATCTCGCCGGTGATCTTCTGCACGATCGTGCTGGGCATCGGTTCGGTGCGCAAGGCCGCCAAGGTCGGCGCCGTGGGCGGACTGGCGCTCGGCTACTTCATGGTGATGTCCACGGTGGCGCTGGCCATCGGACTGCTGGTGGGCAACCTGCTGGAGCCGGGCAGCGGACTGCACCTGACCGAGGCGGCCCGGCACGCGGGCGAGGCGCAGGCCAAGGCGGGCGGCGCGGAGAGCACCCCCGAGTTCCTGCTGGGGATCATCCCGACGACGCTGGTGTCGGCCTTCACCGGGGGCGAGGTGCTGCAGACCCTGCTGGTGGCGCTGTTGTGCGGGTTCGCGCTCCAGGCGATGGGCGCGGCGGGCGAACCGGTGCTGCGCGGGATCGGGCACGTGCAGAAGCTGGTGTTCCGGGTGCTCGCGATGATCATGTGGGTGGCGCCGGTGGGCGCGTTCGGTGCGATCGCGGCGGTGGTCGGCGCGACCGGCATGGACGCGCTGAAGTCGCTGGCGGTCATCATGATCGGCTTCTACACGACGTGCCTGATCTTCGTGTTCGTGGTGCTCGGCACGCTGCTCAGGGTGTGTACGGGGATCAGCGTGTTCGCCCTGCTGCGCTACCTGGGCCGGGAGTTCCTGCTGATCCTCTCCACCTCCTCCTCCGAGTCGGCGCTGCCCCGGCTGATCGCGAAGATGGAGCACGTGGGGGTGTCGCGCCCGGTGGTCGGCATCACCGTGCCGACGGGCTACTCCTTCAACCTGGACGGGACCGCGATCTACCTGACGATGTCCTCGCTCTTCGTCGCAGAAGCGATGGGCAAACCCCTCGCGCTCGGCGAGCAGGTCTCCCTGCTGCTGTTCATGATCGTGGCCTCGAAGGGCGCGGCCGGGGTGACGGGCGCGGGACTGGCCACCCTCGCGGGTGGACTCCAGTCCCACCGGCCGGAACTCGTCGACGGCGTCGGCCTGATCGTGGGCATCGACCGGTTCATGAGCGAGGCGCGGGCGCTCACGAACTTCGCGGGCAACGCGATCGCGACCGTCCTGATCGGGACCTGGACGAAGGAGTTCGACCGGGCCCGGGCCACCGAAGTCCTCGCGGGCCGCCTGCCGTTCGACGAGACCACGCTCACCGACGACGGCCACGGCGAGAGCCCCGCGGTCCCCGCCCAGCCGGAGGCCGCCAAGGACGGCGTACCCGCCTAGTGCTGTGACCGGAGGGACCGGCCGGCCAGGGTTCGCCCCCACGGTGCCCAGCCCGGCCGGTCCCGACACCTCGATACAGCGTCGATTTCCAGCCAAGCGACAAGGAAGTGTCCTGCGGTAAAAGGTACTTCCATATCGGGGCAGGCGTCTGACATCTTGCGTCCACCACTCGTTTCGTACGGCCCGGTAGGTGCCACCCGCACCGCAGGGCCGTCTTCGGAGGACGCATTGATACCCCACATATCCAGCCGACCTCGACGTACCCTCGTGCTGGCCGCCGCTCTCGGCGCGCTGGCCTTCGGAGCCCCTGCCGCGCTCGCCGGCACCGCGCCCGTCTCCCCGGTCGGCACCCCTGCCGCCTCCGCACCCGCCAAGGCCCAGGCCGCGGCGCCGACTTCCCAGAGTGCGACCTGGGCTGCCGGCACCCGCGCCTACCTGGTGATCACCGCCGCCGGTGACAGCTCGGCGGTCCGTTCCGCCGTCACGGCGAACGGCGGCACGGTCTTCTCGTACTTCGACTCCATCGGCGTGATCGTCGCCCACTCGACCTCCTCGACCTTCGCGACCACCATGCGCGGGGTCAGCGGTGTCCAGAAGGTCGGCGCGACGCGCACCTCGGACGTCCCGGCCGACGCCTACAACCCGGCGCTGCCCGCCAACCCGGCGCAGTCCTCGACCGCCGCGGGAGAGCCCGTACGCGTCGACATGAGCCAGATCAAGGCCGACCAGGCCTGGGCCGTGAACCCCGGCTCCGCCACCGTCAAGGTCGGCATCCTGGACACCGGCGTGGACGACCAGCACCAGGACCTGGCACCGAACTTCAACGCGGCCGACTCCGCCTCCTGCGCCTACGGCAAGGCGGACACCCGGGTCGGCGCCTGGCGTGACGTGGGCAGCCACGGAACGCACGTCGCGGGCACCGTCGCCGCCGCCAAGAACGGCAAGGGCGTCGTCGGCGTGGCCCCGGGCGTGAAGATCTCCTCGGTCCGCGTGGCCGAGCCCAGCACCTCGATGTTCTTCGCCGAGAACACCATCTGCGCCTTCGTCTGGTCCGGCGACCACGGCTTCAAGGTGACCAACAACAGCTATTACACGGACCCGTGGCAGTTCAACTGCCCGGACAACATCGACCAGGCCGCCATCATCGAGGGCGTCAAGCGCGCCCAGGAGTACGCGGAGAGCAAGGGCTCGCTCCAGGTCGCCGCGGCGGGCAACGAGGACTACGACCTCGCCCACAAGACCACCGACTCCGCGAGCCCCAACGACTCCACCCCGACCAACCGCACCATCACCAACGCCTGCCTCGACATCCCGACCGAGCTCCCGGGCGTGGTCACGGTCGCGGCCAACGGCACCGGTGTCACCAAGGCCTCGTTCTCCAACTTCGGCCAGGGCGTCATCGACGTCGCGGCGCCGGGCAGCAACGTCTACTCCACCGTGCCGGGCGGCACGTACAGCTCCATGAGCGGTACGTCGATGGCCTCCCCGCACGTCGCGGGCGTCGCGGCGCTCATCGCCAGCGCCAACCCGGGCATCACCCCGGCGCAGATCCGCGACAAGCTGGCCACCCAGGCCAACGACGTCGCCTGCCCGTCGGACGGCCGCTGCACCGGTACGACGGCCAACAACGGGTTCTTCGGCGAGGGTCAGGTCGACGCGCTGAAGGCGGTCGGCGCCACCCCGCCGCCCGGGAAGTACTTCGAGAACCTCACCGATGTCGCGATCCCCGACAACACCACGGTGGAGAGCCCCGTCACCGTCAGCGGAGTGACCGGCAACGCGCCGGCCACCCTCAAGGTGGGCGTGGACATCAAGCACACCTACACCGGTGACATCAAGGTCGACCTCGTGGCCCCGGACGGCACGGTCTACACCCTGAGCAACCGGGCCGGCGGCAGCACGGACAACATCATCAAGAGCTTCACCGTCAACGCCTCCTCCGAGGTCGCGAACGGCGTCTGGAAGCTCCGCGTGAACGACAACGCCAGCCAGGACACGGGCAAGATCGACGCCTGGAACCTGACCTTCTAGTCCGAGTCGGTCCTCGCACTCAGCGGTGCGGGACATCGGCCAGCCAGTCGAAGACGACGTCGCAGTGCTGTTGCGGGGCCATCGGGGAGCAGTGCAACTGCGCCCCGGTGGCCTCCGTCAGTTTCACGTACTCGCGCGGCGAGCGGAGCAGGTCGTACATCTGCCGGGGCTGGCCGGGGTAGAACTGCTCGAAGTCGTAGTCCAGGACGAGCGTCGGGGCCTTGTTCTTCGGGACGACGGCGGTGACGTCGAGGCTCATGAACCAGACCGGCAGCCGGGTCTTCCCGTACGGGGCTGCGCGCGGACGGCGGCCGGGGAGCAGAGCCGGGTGAATGTGTCCCAGGCGCGGCGGCCCTCGAGGTAGACCTCCTCCTCGTCTCCGGGGCGGTCGGTGCCCAGGACGTAGAACAGGGCCTGCCCGGAGTACTGCGCCGCGCGCAGCGAGCGGAACCTGCGGGTCTGCGAGGGGGTCCCGCCGCCGTGCCGGCCGGCGGCCGGGGGCGCGGAGCCCGGCGAAGTTGAAGCCCGGGTCGGCGAAGAGCTTCATCGAGCCCGGAGCGGGATCGGGGGCGGCGGCGCGGGCCTCGACGCGCGCCTCGGCGCGGGCGTCCCGCGGGCCGGGCCGCGGGGTACGGGCGGGCGTTTCGGCTTGAGCTTGGGTTATTGCACGGAACGTAGGAGCGCGTCCGGGCGAGCCTCCGTCCGCCACACCCTCCGGTGCTCCGAACGGCCGCACCGCTACCTGGTCCGCAGTACGCAGTCCCCGCACAGGCCGCCGCCGGGCACCTTGTAGTACAGGCAGCAGCTGCGGCGTACGAAGGCCACCCCGAGGCCCGGTTCGTGGAGGTAGGTGCCGGTTCCGGCGAGCGGCCCCCCGGCGCCGAGCAGTACGGCCGCGAGGGACGCCGCCGCCTCCCCGGGCACCCGGTCGGTGAGCACCCGGACGGCGCCGACCAGCCCGGAGGCGGCGTTGCCGCGCAGCACCCGCGGCGAGACGCCGAACCGCTCGCGCAGCGCCGCGTCCAGTACTCCGAGGTTCCCGAGCACGCTCTGCGCCAGGGCCGGCGCCGGGTCCTCCTCCGGCAGCCCGGCCGGCTCGGGGAGCCACAGCTCCAGCGATCCCGCACCGGGCAGCCGCCACCACACGCGGTCCGGTCCGAGGTCGGGCACCCGTCCGGCCAGGACGGCGCAGCCGAGCGCGAGCGACCAGAGCCTCGAGGCGATCCCGAACTGCGCGGTGGAGGCGGCCACCCGGCCCGGCCCGCTGCCGATCCGCCGCCCCACCTCGCCCACGTAGGCCCCGAGCCGCTCCCCGTACAGCTCGCCGAGCGGCCGGAAGCCGGGCCCGGGCGGCTCCTTCCCGTACGCCACGGTGAAGAACGGTCCGACGGAGCGCAACTGCCGCAGTACGTCCTCCACCTCAGGCCCCGCATCCGTCGTCGGGCAGGGCCGCGGGGGCCGTCACGAAGCAGTCCATGGCCCGATGATCTCAGGCGCCGCGATCCGGTGGACCTTTCCGGTCACAGCACTAGGCCTGGGTGAAGGCCGCGACCTCGAAGTCGGACATGTCGAGTCCGCCCTGCTTGGTGTCGTCGTTGGCGAAGACGAAGGACTCGATCGGGACGTCCCGCTCGGCACTGAGCTGGGCGACCAGTTCCTGCAGGACCACCGTTTCCAGGACCACGCGGACCGCGTCCGCGACCTCGGGCAGCCGGACGACCGACAGGCTGTCCGCCGGCTCCACCTCGGCGGCCGTGATCAGCAGCGTGAGGTGGCCGGCGCCGGCCAGCGAGCGGGCCAGCTCGATCTCGCGGCCGTCGCCGTAGACGAGGTGCAGGGTGTTGCCCGCCGACTCCATCTCGCCGTGCAGGTAGTTGCGGGTCGCCGAGGCGGCCGCGGTCATCCGCACCACCTCGCGCAGCAGCAGCGCGCCCTCCTCGGCGGAGGCCCGGGAGGCGCCGGCGGCCACGCCGTCGGAGGCGATGCAGCGGGCGCCGCGCTCGCGCAGACCCGCCACGATCTCGGTGGCCTGCCGGTGGATCGCGGTGGTCTGCTCCGCGATGTCGCCCCACGGGTCACCCGCGCGGCCGGCGATGGCGCCGGCGATCAGGTCGAGGGCCACGACGGTCCCGGTGTAGCCGGTGGTCGAGGCGTACGAGTCGGGCTCGTTGCCGAGGTCCACGGTGAGGTCGGCGAGGTCGCCGAGCGGCGACGGGACGACGTTGAGCAGCGCGGTCCTGGTGATGCCGGGGGCGGCGCACTCGAAGGCGGCGATGGTCTCGGAGCTGCGGCCGCCCTGGGAGACGGCGATCAGGCAGTCGGTGTCGAAGCCGGCGGTGCCGGTCTCGATCTCGCTGGACAGCACGCGCTGGGTGACGATCCCGGCCTCGCGCAGCTGCTGTACGGGGACGGCGAGGGCGGCGTACGAGGCGCCGATGCCGGTGAAGAGGGGGCGTTCGGCGGCGCGCAGCCCGGCGAGCTCCGGGGAGGCGAGCTGGGTGCGGACGCGGTCGGCGATCCGGGCGAGGGCTGCGCCCTGGCCGGCCTGGCCCTCGAGGAAGGTGATGCGGGATCCGGACATGGTGGGGGGTCCTTACGAAGTCTGCGGGGCCGCGGGGCCCCCGCCGGTACGGGCGGGGCGGGGGGCCCGGCGCGGGCGAAGCACGCGAAGCTCCTGGCGGACACGGGTGATCTTGGTCGAGAACCCGTCTACCAGGAGCTTCGTCGTTCCGTACAGCCCACACCGACCAACACCACAGCCCCACCGTCAGGTTGAAAAGGGCTCAAGGTCTCCGTCACCTCGCTGCGTTCCACCGACGTGCAATGGTCCGACGAGGACCGGGCCGACCTCCTGGAAGGCATCGAGGACGGCGCCGACCGCCTCGACCACCTGATCGGCAACCTCCTCGACATGTCCCGCCTCCAGACGGTGTGTTCGGGCTGTCTGACCGCGCTGGATTCCCCTTGGTGCGGTCGGGGCGCCTCATCGTCCTGCAGAGGCCATGCTCTCTGCCCCCATCCTTGTCGGCCGGCTTCCTGCCCGCCGACCGGTGGCGGGCAGAGTGGCTCCGAATTGGTCCGAGCCTGTCTTCAGGTGCCGCAGGGGTGCTCCGGGTGGCGGGCCTCGCGGGTTTCCGGCCGCCCGCTGGACGAGGACCCGGGCCGTGAGTGTGCAGGACCGTGACTGCGCCTCCGGGGTTCCCGGTCCAGGACGGAGTATGGGATGCCAGACGTACTGTCCGGAGCACAGCAGGCGCAGTGCTTGAGTCCGGCGTTTCAGAGCCGCGGCGGCACCTGTGCAGAGCCGTGCTCTACGGCGGGGCCCCGAAGCCTTCTCGGCTACCTCACCGAGGTGCCCCGCTGGCCCCAACCTGGAACCCTCCAAGCGGTAGCCGGACCTGGTCATGCGACTCGTGGCTGTAGCTCCGCATACCAGTCACGATGTACACCTCGGATACGGGCGCATCACACGGCGGCGGAGTGCAGAGTCGCCTTTCCCACTACCTCGATCCCTGTGCGCTCGCCTGGGCGTGCGGCGGCTGGGGTGGGGACTCGGACGTCGATGGGCTGGTCAATGCCGTCCACCGCAACCGTGACCATGGCGTCGTGGCCGTAGAAGCGGACGTCAGTCACCGTGCCACGGGCTTCGGCCCCATCCGGGTCGGTCAGCCGGAGCTGCTCGGGCCGGAGCAGCACCACGCCGTCGCGGACCCCGCGGGGCCGATCCGTCAGCGGGATACGGCCGAGCGCGGTGGCCGCCACGTCTTGGTCCGCGGTGCCGGTGACGAGGACCGCGTCACCGACGAAGGCGGCCACCCAAGGGTCCGCGGGACGGCTGTACACCTCGTGCGGTGTGGCGCACTGGGCGACCCGGCCGTCCCGGACGACTGCGACGAGGTCGGCCGTGGAGAGGGCTTCCTGCTGGTCGTGGGTGACGAGCAGGGCGGTGGCTCCGGTGGCGCGCAGGGCTGCGCGCACGTCGGCCCGTACGCCGGTGCGCAGGGCGGCATCGAGGGCGTTGAACGGCTCGTCGAGGAGGACCAGGGCGGGCTGCGGTGCCAGGGCCCGGGCCAGGGCGATGCGCTGCTGCTGGCCGCCGGACAGCTCGTGCGGCATGCGGTCGCCGTAGCCGGCCAGTCCGACGAGTTCGAGCATCTCTTCCGTGCGCCGGTGCCGGGTGGACCGGTCGAGGCCGGTCAGGCCGAAGGCGACGTTGCGGGCCACGCTCAAGTGCGGGAAGAGCGCGCCCTCCTGGGGCACGATGCCGATGCGGCGGCGTTCGGGCGGAAGGTGGACCCCGGGGCCGCTGAGCGCGCGTCCGTCGAGGGTGACGGTGCCCGCGTCGGCGCGCAGGAAGCCCGCGATGATGCGCAGCAGCGTGGTCTTGCCGCAGCCCGAGGGACCGAGGACGGCGGTCAGCGCGCCGCCGGGGACCGTGAGGTCGAGGCCGTCGAGGACCGGCGCCGCACCGGGGCCGTACGCCTTGGCCAGTCCGGCGATCTGCAGGTCGGTCATGTGCGGTGCCTTCCGAGGAGATAAGACGGGATGGCGGCCAGCAGGATCAGCGCGGCGGCGTAGGGCGCGGCGGCGGCGAAGGATCCGGTGCCGGTCTCCGTCCACAGGCGGGTGGCCAGGGTGTCCATTCCCGTGGGGCGCAGCAGGAGGGTGGCGGGGAGTTCCTTCATGCACACGACGAAGGTGAGCGCGGCTCCGGCGGCGACCCCGGGGGCGGCCAGCGGCACGGTCACCTCGCGCAGCACGCGCAGCGGGGAGCGGCCCAGCGAGCGGGCCACGTCCTCCAGGACGGGCGGGGACTGGAGCACGGCCGCGCGGGTCCCCGCGACGGCGACGGGCAGGAAGAGCACGGCGTACGCGCAGACCAGCAGCGGGAGTTCCTGGTAGATCGGTTCGGCGTAGCGGACCGCGAAGAAGACCAGGGACAGGGCGACGGTGATGCCGGGGAGCGCGTGGCCGGCGTAGGCCGACTGCTCCAGCAGCCGGGCGGTCCGGCCGCGGTAGCGCGCGGCGATCACTCCGACCGGCAGGGCGAGCAGGGTGGTGAGCGCGGCTCCCGCGGCGGCGACGCCGAGGGTGGTGGCGGCGGTGTCGAGGAGCGTGGCCGGGTCCCAGGTCGCGGAGTTGCCGACGGCCAGCCAGTACCCGAGGGTCGCCAGCGGGGTGAGGACGGCGACGCCGGTGACGGCCGCGCACCAGGCCAGCGCGGGGGCCCGCCAGCGGCCGAGGACCGCGGGAACGGCGGGGCGGGCGGTGCCGCCGCCCGTTCGCGCGTGGCCGGCCCGGCCCCGGGTCCGTGCTTCGGCGGCGACCAGGGCGATGGTCATCACGACGAGGACGATGCTGAGGGCGGCGGCGGGAGTGCGGTCGAAGCTGGCCCGGTAGGAGGTGTAGATGCCGCGGGTGAAGGTGTCGTACCGCATCAGCGATACGGCGCCGAAGTCGGAGAACACGTACAGCGCGACGAGTACCGCTCCGCCGGCGGCCGCGGGCCGCAGCTGCGGCAGCGTGACCCGCAGGAAGGTCTTCAGCGGCCCGTGGCCCAGCGAGCGGGCGACCTCCTCCGGCGCCGGGTCGGTGCCGCGCAGTGCGGCGGTGACGGGCAGGTAGACGTACGGGAAGCTCACCAGCGTCAGCGCGAGGGCCGACCCGGTGAAGCCGGCCAGCTCCGGGAAGGCGGACAGCCAGGCGAAGGCGGCGACGTAGCTGGGCACGGCCAGCGGCAGGGTCACCAGCACCGACCAGGCCCGGCCGCCGGGCAGGTCGGTCCGTACGGTGAGCCAGGCCAGGGAGACGCCCAGGACCAGGCAGGCCGAGACGACCACGACGGCCAGTCCGAGGCTGCGGCCTAGCAGTTGGGCGGTGCGCTCGTCGGAGACGACGTCCCAGGCGAAGGCCGGGCCGCGCTCCAGGGAGCGGACGGCGAGGTAGCCGAGGGGCAGCAGGGCGAACACAGCGGCGACGGCCGCGGGGACGAGCAGGATGGAGGGTGGCCGGCGGCCGGCACGCCACCGCCCGGTCGGCGCGGTGGCGCCGTCCGGGCGGTGGGCAGTGGCGGGATCCGTCGGCGTGACGGGATCCGTGGAGGGCATGGGGGTCAGACCATCCCGGCTTCCTGGAGCATCTTCAGGGTCTCCTGAAGCGATTCCAGCTTCCCGAGGTCGATCTTCGGTGCGTCCAGGGAGGCCAGCGGCGGAAGGCCCTTGACCGTGCTGGTCACGCCCGAGGCGAGCGGGTACTCCTTGGTGTCCTCGGCGAAGTACTTCTGCGCCTTCTCCGAGAGCAGGAAGTCGACGGCCTTCTGGGCGACCGGGGCCTGGTCGCTTCCCTTGACGATGGCGACACCGGCGGTGTTGACGAGACCGCCCGCGTCACCACCGGCGAGGAAGTGGATCTTCGCCTTGACCTTGGCCTCGCCCTTCTCGGCGACCTGCTCGTACCAGTAGTAGTGGTTGACCAGTCCGAGCGAGACCTCGCCCTTGCCGACCGCTTCCAGCACCTTGAGGTTGTTGTCGTACACCTTCGGCTCGTTGGCCTTGAGGCCCTTCAGCCAGGTGCGGGTGGCGTCGTCGCCCTCCAGGACGCGCATGCCGGTGACGAAGGCCTGGAAGGAGGCGTTCGTCGGGACGTAGCCGACCTTCCCCTTCCACTCCGGCTTGACCAGATCGTGGACGGTGTCCGGCACCTTGGAGACCTGTCCGGGGTGGTACGCGAGGACGCGGACCCGCCCTGAAGTGCCCACCCAGTCGCCCGCGCCACCGCGGAAGCCGGGGTCCACCTTGTCGAGGGAGGCCTGCGGAAGCTTCTCCAGCAGGCCCTTGGTGGACAGGGCCCCGAGGGCGCCGGCGTCCTGGGAGAAGAACAGCCCGGCCTTGGTCTTGCCGCCCTCTTCCTGGATCTGGGCGGCGAGTTCGGCGCTCTCGCCGTAGCGGACGGCGACCGTGGTGCCGACGGCCTTCTCCAGCTCGTCGAGGAGCGGCTTGACCAGCTTCTCGTTGCGGCCCGAGTAGATGACGAGGCCCGCGTCGTCCTCGTCTACGCCGCAGGCTGCGACGGCGGGGAGAAGGAGTGCCGCCGCGAAGAGCGCGGTCAGGCGTCGGACCAAGGGGCGTCGCATGGGAAGCCTTCCTAGAAGGGCAGCGGAGAACCGGGTAACGCCCCATAAGTAAGGTAAAGCTAACCTAAAGGTCAAGGTGACGCACGCAACAATTCGACCGCGCCCACACATCGGCGAAGCCGACCTTACCGCTTATTTTCCTATGGACCTTCCATGAGTCCTCTGTGACTTTCCTGTGACTATCGGGCGAGGTAAGGCTTTCCTAAGATGCGCCCGTGACAGTCCTTCCCGACCTACTCCCAGGCACCGCGTCCGTCCCGTTCGCCCTCGGCCTCGCCGCCCACGGCGACCGGACCGCCGTCATCACGGCCGACGGCGCGGTCAGCTATGCCGAGTTGGCCGTACGCGTGGACAGGACGGCCCGCCGCCTCGGCCGGGAACGCCGCCTGGTCCTGCTGGTCGGTACCAACACCGTCGACGCCCTCGTCGTCCACCTGGCCGCCCTCGCGGCCGGGCACCCCGTCCTCCTGGTGCCGGGCGACCACCCCGAAGCCGTCCAGTCGCTGATCGACGCGTACGACCCGGACGTCGTGGCCCGCCCCGGGGGCGGGGGCGTGCTGCTCGACGAGCGGCGCGAGGTCTCCGCGCACGACCTGCACCCGGACCTCGCCCTGCTGCTCAGCACCTCGGGCTCGACCGGATCGCCGAAGCTCGTCCGGCTGTCGCACGAGAACCTCCAGACCAACGCGGAGGCCATCGCCCAGTACCTGGACATCCGGGACACCGACCGCGCCGCGACCACCCTGCCCCTGCACTACTGCTACGGCCTGTCCGTAGTGCACAGCCACCTCCTGCGCGGCGCCGGACTGATCCTGACCGACCTGTCGGTCGCCGACACCTGCTTCTGGGAGCTCTTCGAAGCCGCGCGGGGGACGGCCCTCGCCGGAGTGCCGTACACCTTCGACCTGCTCGACCGGGTCGGCTTCGCCTCCATGGAACTGCCCCACCTGCGCTACGTCACCCAGGCGGGCGGGCGCCTGGCACCCGACCAGGTCCGCCGGTACGCCGCACTCGGCCGCACAGCCGGCTGGAAGCTCTTCGTGATGTACGGCCAGACCGAGGCGACGGCGCGCATGGCCTACCTGCCGCCGCACCTCGCGGAATCCCGCCCCGAGGCGGCAGGGATCCCCATCCCCGGCGGCTCCTTCCGCCTTCGGCCGCTACCCGACAGTGCCGACCACCCCGACGGCGCGGACGGCGCGGACGGCGCGGACGAGAACATCGGCGAACTGGTCTACTCGGGCCCCAACGTCATGCTCGGCTACGCCCGTTCCCCCGACGACCTCGCGCTGGGCCGGACCGTGCACGAACTCCGCACCGGCGACATCGCCCGCCGCTCGCCCGACGGGCTGTACGAGATCGTCGGCCGGAGCAGCCGGTTCGCGAAGATTCTCGGCCTGCGCATCGACCCCGGGCAGGTCGAGGCGATGCTCGCCCGGCACGGCGTCAGCGCCCTGTGCACCGGCGACGACGAGGCACTGCGCATCGCGGCCGTCGGCGGCCACGACCGGGACGCCCGCCGGATAGCCAGGCGCGTGGCCCACGACTGCGGTCTACCGGCCCGCGCCGTGCACGTCCGCGTCCTGGCCGCCCTCCCCCGCCTCCCCTCGGGCAAGCCCGACTACCGGGCCGTGCGCAAACTGACCCGTCAGGCGCCCGACAGCACCACCGGCACTACTGGCACCACCACCGGCCCCGCGGCCATGCCGGACGGCGCCCCCGAACCCCTGCACCTGCTCTATGCACGGGTCCTCGACCGGTCGGACGTGACGGACGACAGCTCCTTCGTCAGCCTGGGCGGCGATTCGCTCTCGTACGTGGAGATGTCGATCCAGCTCGAAGAGCGGCTCGGTCACCTGCCGGCCGGCTGGCACACGACACCGATCCGGGACCTCAGGCCGCCCGAGCACGCGGACACCTCCCGCAGGCGGACCCTGGAGACGAGCGTCGCGCTCCGCGCCCTGGCGATCTTCTGCATCGTCGGCTCGCACATCCAGGTGTTCGGCATCAAGGGCGGGGCGCACATCCTGCTCGCGGTCGCCGGATACAACTTCGCCCGTTTCCACCTCACTTCTGCCGATCGGCGCGTACGCGTACGCCGGGGCTGGACCAGCCTCGCCCGCGTCGCGCTGCCGAGCATGGCCTGGATCGGCCTGATCCTGCTCCTCAACGACGACTACACCCTCGCCAATCTCTTCCTGCTCGACAGCGTCATGGGCCCCGACGGCCTCAAGACCGGTATGCACTTCTGGTTCATCGAGGCCCTCGTCTACATCCTGATCGCCGCCGTCGGCCTCCTGAGCCTGCCCGCGGTGGACCGGGCGGAGCGCCGGTTCCCGTACGCCCTGCCCCTGGCCCTCGCCGGCCTGGGACTCCTCACCCGCTACGACATCGTCGGCCTGCCGGAGCGCGAGCACATCCCCGACGCCGTCACCGTGTTCTGGCTGTTCGCCCTCGGCTGGGCGGCGGCGAAGGCCGCCACCGTGCGACAGCGCCTCCTGGTCACCCTCGCGGCCCTGGCCACCGTGCCGGGCTTCTTCCCCGGGGACCCCGGGCGAGAGGCGATCATCGTCGCCGGATTCGTGCTCCTGGTGTGGGTGCCCAGCCTCCCCAGCCGGGAGCGCCTGAACCAACTGGCCGGCCTCCTCGCGACCAGCTCCCTGTACATCTACCTGACGCACTGGCAGATCTTCCCGCTCATCGACGGGTTCTCCCGGCACCTGGCGTTCTTGGCCTCACTCCTCTTCGGCATCGCCTACGCGGCCGGCGCGGCCCGCCTGATGCGAGGACTGTCGGCACGCAGAGGGGCTCGCGCCTCGGCGGATTCCTGACCCGCGGAGCGACTGGTCGGTTGGGCCGCTCGCCGCCGCCGTCGTAGTGCACAAGGGGCGGCTCCCGCCGGGATCACGGTCCCAGCCAGCCAGCGGCAATCCGCCGCCAGGTACCCTCTGCTGGGGGGAATCTGGGGGGAATGAGGCCTCGTTGGGGGGCAGCTGGGGAGAATCGGCTGCATAAACGGGCAGCAGGGCGAAAGACTCGGCAAGGACGATCACTGCAGGTCAGACCGCCCGCATAGGCAATTTCTCCAGGTCAGCGGTGTGAGGGTGACGACTTCAAGAAGATCTCCTCGTGGGCGGCCATCCTCTTTGCACCCACCCTGGTCGGCACGATCTACGGCATGAACTTCGAGACCATGCCCGAACTCGGCTGGGTCCTCGGCTACCCCCTTCGCCGTCGCACTGATGGCCATCGTGTGCCTCAGCCTGTACGTGATCTTCAAGCGGCGTGACTGGCTCTGAACCCATGGGGAGACACGCTGCGCGCCCGCTCCTCCCGAAACGCAAGCGTCGCCTCGTGCCATCGAAGCCGCCGAGGAAGCCCTGGAAGTGGTGCTCGCGGACACAGCCGCAGTGGAATCAGATCGCCGACAGGCGGGCTCCACTTCCGCCAACATCGCGATGATGCTCGCGTGAGGGCGGTGAAGGCTGATCTGGAGGCTGCCCGGATCGGTGGGAGCAAGTCACCGGACGGCATCCTCTCTGATCTGCTACTCGGGCCCGCGGCGGGGTGGTACGGCTCATCCTGGCTCCCGATGGCGCGAATCAGGTGGGGCTAGTTTGCGCTTTCACAGGCCGACCCGTCGCGGGCCGAGGGAGGGCGCGCGGCCGTACTACGAGCATTCCCCCTTACGCCGCCCGAGATTCAATCGCACACGGGCTCCTCGGCACCCCGGGCATGTTCACCGACTACACATTTTCCAGTCCGGAAGATGTGCGGCCTGAAGCCGGGCGGAATCATGCCACCCATGCATTCCACTCCCGCAGGGATCGGACCGCATCGGTCCGCGGTGGCTCACTTACGCCTACCGTCCATACCTGTCACCGCTCAGACCGATCTCGCCAGTTCGCCGGTCCGATCTTGGTCGCTCCGCTTGCCGACACACCCCCAAAGGCATCGAGGCTGGGCTTTCCTAAGTCAGCACCGACCCAGCACGGTTGAGGTTCCCAGGAGTGATGACGGGTGATGAGAGGTCAGCACCAGGTCAGCACGGGGATGCGGGAGGGCCCCGCCGAGAGGCGAGGCTCAGACGCTTGACCTGCATGTTTGTGCTCGAAGGAGCATTCATGCTAAGGAATGCGCCAAAAAGGTGTGCAGGAACTTCACTCGCCGGCCCCGCCGCGCATACCGTCTCCCCCTGCTGGATGAACCCTGGGCCCCGCTGCCTGAACCCCGCTGCCTGAACCCCTCTACGCTAACGCTTCCCCGGCGTCCCACGGGCCGCCCCCGGCGCTCAGGGCGCGTAGGTCTCCCCGCCGGGGGTGAGGGTGGCGCTGCCCGCGGTGCTGTCGGCGAGCCAGGCCCCGAAGGCGGGCAGATCGGCCTCGGGCAGGGCGATCTCGATCTCCACGGCGGCCCCGTAGCGCACGTCCAGCACGGTGCGGCCGGTGGAGCGCAGGTCGTTCTGGGTCTTGCCGGCCCGCTGGTGGTCGACGGTGACGGTGGCCAGCCGGTAGCGGTGGCGGGTGACGGTGCCGAGCTCGTCGAGGGCTTCCCCGACGACTCCCCCGTAGGCGCGGATGAGCCCGCCGGCCCCGAGCTTCACCCCGCCGTAGTAGCGGGTGACGACGGCGACGGCGTAGCGGATGTCCCGGCGGGTCAGCATCTGCAGCATCGGCACGCCGGCGGTGCCGCCCGGCTCGCCGTCGTCGCTGGCCTTCTGGACGGAGGCGTCGGCGCCGATGACGTAGGCGAAGCAGTTGTGCGAGGCGGCGGGGTGCTCCTTGCGGACGCGGGCGACGAACTGCTGCGCCTCCCGCTCGGTCGCCGCGGGCGCGAGCGAGCACAGGAACCTCGAGCGGTTGATCTCCGACTCGTGCACGCCCTCGCGGGCCACCGTCACGTACTGGTCTGCCTTCACCCGTCCACCCTACGGGGAATCGGACATGCGTCCTTTCTGTTGATTGACCTGGCAGTGGTCAGCAGGCAGGCGAAACAGCAGGAGGCGGCACACGTGTACGGCGATCCGGCAACCATCCGCAAGGTCCTCACCGAGCTCGGCGACACCTGGGCCGTGGTGGGCCTGTCCGACAACGAGGACCGGGCCGCCTACCGCGTGGCCCAGGTGCTCCAGCGGTACGGCAAGCGCGTGGTCCCCGTGCACCCCAAGGCCGAGACGGTCCACGGCGAGCAGGGGTACCCCTCGCTGGAGGCGATCCCCTTCAAGGTGGACGTGGTGGACGTCTTCGTGAACAGCTCGCTGGCGGGCTCCGTCGCCGACGAGGCCGTCGCGAAGGGGGCGGAGGCGGTCTGGTTCCAGCTGAACGTGATCGACGAGGCCGCCGGCGAGCGCGCCCGCGCGGCCGGCCTGGACATGGTCATGGACCGCTGCCCGGCGATCGAGATCCCCGCGCTCTGAGGCCGGAGCCGGGGGCTGCCCGGCCGGCGCCGGGGTCAGCCGCGGGCGGCCACCGGGGGGATGGAGACGGCCATCGTCATCTCCACCGGGCCGGGGCCCTCGTTGCGGTAGGCGTGCGGGGCGTCCGCCTCGAAGGAGACGGCCCCGCCGGCCGGTACGGAGTACTTCTCGTCGGCGACCACCAGCGTCAGCTCCCCGAGCGTGACGTGCAGCATCTCGAAGGTGCCCGGGGGGTGCGGGTCCGAGGCGGTCCCCTCGCCGGGCTCCAGGCGGTAGGTCCACATCTCCACCGGCCCGCGCCGGTCGTCGCCGAGCAGCATGTGCGCGCCGCTGCCGCCCTCGGTGGACCACATCCGCACCCCTTGCCCCGGCAGCACCACCTTCACCCGGGGGCCCCGCTCATGGTCGAGCAGCGTGGTGATGCTCACGCCGAGGGCGTCGGCGAGCTTGACCGTCGTGCCGACGCTGGGGTTCGTACGGGCCTGCTCGATCTGGATGATCATGCCGCGGCTCACCCCCGCACGGGCCGCGAGGCCTCGCCGACTTCGGCGGCGGGCTGCTGACCCGCCGGATACCGGCCCTCACCGTGGTGGTCGCCTCCCAGGTCCTCGCCGTCGCCGTGCTCGGCGCCGTGGTGCTGGGCACCGGCGCCTGGCGGGACCGCAGCTCTGGTTCGCGGTCGGGGCGAGCCTGGTGGGGCCCGTCGCGATGCTCAGCTTCTACAAGGCGCTGGCACTGGGCCCGATGGGCGTGGTCTCCCCGCTCGGCTCGCTCGGCGTCGTCGTGCCGGTGACGGCCGGGCTGCTGATGGGCGAGCGGCCCGGCACCGGCCGGTTCGCCGGCATCGCGGTGGCCGTGGCGGGCATCGTCCTGGCCGGCGGCCCGGAGCTGCGCGACGCTCCCGTACAGCGGCAGGCGGTCGTCCTCACCCTCGTCGCGGCCTTCGGCTTCGGCGCGGTGATGGCCCTGATCGCGCCCGCCTCCTCCACGATCCCCGGCCTGTTCCTCGCGCTCTTCGTCCAGCGCGTCACCAACGTCGCCGTCGGCGGCACCGCCCTGTGGGTCCGGACCCGGCGCGGCATCCCGGCCCTCCCCGCGGGGACGGGCGGCCTGCGGCTCCTGTGGGGGCTGCTCCCGGCGCTCGCCTTCGTCGGACTCGCCGACGTCGCGGCCAACGGCACGTACTCCATCGCCGCCCAGCACGGCCCGGTCACGGTGGCCGCCGTGCTCTCCTCGCTCTACCCGGTGATCACCGCGCTGGCCGCCTTCGCCGTCCTCAAGGAACGCCTGCGCACCGTCCAGGCGGCGGGCGCCGGCCTGGCCCTGGCGGGCACGGTCCTGCTGGCGGCGGGCTAGTACCGCGTACGGCTCCCGTCCGGCGCGTGCCGGACGTGCAGGTGGCCGTCCAGGGGGTACGGGGGCATCGCGGGAAGGATCCGCTCGAAGGAGAAGCCGGCCTTCTCCGCGACCCGGCAGGACGCCTCGTTGTCCACCTGGTGGATCAGCTCGATCCGCGCCAGGCCCTCGGCCGCGAAGACCTCGAACGCCCAGGCCGTGACGGCCCCCAGGGCCCGGGAGGCGACCCCGCGGCCCCGGGCGCGCGCCGCCGTCCAATAGCCGGCTTCCAGCAAGCCCGACCCGGTCCCGGACACGGCCCCGGACACGGACCCGGTCCCTGACCCTGACCCTGACCCGGCGCCCGTCCGCTTCAGCACCACGTTGGCGACCGGCGGGCCCTCGTCCGCCCCTTCGCGCGGAGGTTCGTACACGGCGAAGCTCAGCCGGTTCCCGCTCTCCCACCCGAGCCGTTGCTCCTCGAGCCAGCTCCGCGCGTCCTCGACGCCGTCGACGTGCCGCGTCAGCCAGTGCCGCAGCGCCGGATCCCGGAACACCTCGACCAGCGCCCCGGCGTCCGCGGCGCCCCACGGCCGCAGGACGAGTCCGGCGGCGGCCGGGGTCCCCTCCACCGCGAGCACGACGCTCACTCCGCTTCTGCCTCCGCCAGCTCCGCCAGCGCGCACAGCTGCTCGGGCGTCACCCCGTCGGGGATCGGCACCGGCGCCGGGGTGCGCAGGGGCGGCTGCCAGCCCGTCTCGGGCTCCCAGCGGCGTACGATCCGCGCCGGCGCCCCCGCCACCACGGCGTGGTCCGGGACCTCGCCCCGTACGACGGCACCCGCGGCCACCACGACGTTGCGGCCCAGCCGCGCCCCGGGCAGGACCACCGATCCCGTACCCAGCCAGCAGCCCGGGCCGATCTCCACCGGCGCGCTGCGCGGCCACTGCTTGCCGACGGGCTCGTGCGGATCGTCGTAGCTGTGGTTGGTGGAGGTGATGTACACCCCGGGACCGCAGAAGGTGTCATCGCCGATCGTGATCCGGGTGTCGGCGATGACATGGCTGTCCCGTCCGATGACCACGCCGTTGCCGAGGACGAGCATCGGCTCCGCGCCGAGGTCGAGGTCCGGCATCATCCCGGCGGTGAGCGTGACCTGTTCCCCGATGATGCAGTGGTCCCCGAGCCTGATCCAGGGCTCACCGAAGACCGTGCCCTGGGGGAAGGCGAGCCTGGTGCCCTGCCCGATCGCCCCGAAGCGCAGCCCTCCCGGGGTCTGCGCGGTCACGGCGCCGGCCCGCTGCATCCAGCGCCAGCCCGCGTGGGCGGCGCGGCCGGCGAGCCGCCGGCGCAGGGCCGTCAGGGATGAGAACGTGTTCTGGTTCTTCGCCACCCGGTCACCGTAGCGCGCCCGGTGCCCGGACCGCGCCGTGATCTTCACCCCATCTCCGGGAGCGCGGACCGCGTGCCCTACGGCGCCCGTAGCGCGACACGACGTACCGACAGAGGAAGAGAACACATGACGCAGCAGGCGGCCCAGGCACTCGTGGCGGGTGTCGGCGGGAAGAACCCCGAGATCGACCCGACGGCGTTCACCGCCCCCACCTCCGTCGTCGTCGGCGACGTCACCCTGGGCGCGGGCGCGAGCATCTGGTACTCGGCGGTGCTCCGCGCCGATTGCGGTCCGATCGTCCTCGGCGCCGACAGCAACGTGCAGGACAACTGCACCGTGCACGTGGACCCCGGCTTCCCGGTCTCCATCGGCGAGCGCGTCTCCATCGGCCACAACGCCGTCGTGCACGGCTGCACGGTCGGGGACGACTGCCTGATCGGCATGGGCGCCACCGTCCTGAACGGCGCGGTGATCGGCGCCGGCTCGCTGGTCGCGGCCCAGGCGCTGGTCCCGCAGGGCATGGTGGTCCCGCCCGGCTCGCTGGTCGCCGGCGTCCCGGCGAAGGTGCGGCGCGAGCTGACCGAGGAGGAGCGCGAGGGCATCAAGGTCAACGCCCAGATGTACACCGAACTGGCCAAGCAGCACCGCGCTTCGGTGGCCCCGGACGCGTGAGGCGCCTCCCCCGCCCGCCCACGGGAGGGCGGGGAACCCACTGGCCGGCTGAGCCGGCCGAACCGGCCGAGCGCGCTCGGCGCACTCAGTCGGCGAGCACGGCCCCGGCCACGGGAGCCGAGTCCGAAGCGGCCTCGGCAGCGGCCTCGGCGCGCGCCGCCTCGGCCGCCTTCTTCATCCGCCCGCGCACGACCACCGTCACTCCGATCCCGAAGAGCAGCGCCAGGGCGAGCGCCACCCAGGAGAAGCCCTTCAGCCACGGCTCGGCGACGATCCCGATCGAGTAGATGACCGCCGTCGTGCCGCCCGCCCACAGGATCCCGCCGAGGACGTTCGCGACGAGGAACCGCCAGTAGGGCATGTGCAGTACGCCGGCCAGCGGGCCCGCGAAGATGCGCAGCAGCGCCACGAACCGCCCGAAGAAGACGGCCCACATGCCCCACTTGTCGAAGGAGCGTTCCGCGAGGGCCACCTGGTCGGGCCCGAAGTGCTTGGGGAAGCGCCGCCCCAGCCGCTCCAGCAGCGGCTTGCCGCCCCTGCGCCCGATCGCGTAGCCGATCGAGTCGCCGATGATCGCCCCCGCGGTCGCGCAGACGCCGAGCACCACGGGGTCGATGTGCCCCTGCTGCGAGGCCAGCAGCGCCGAGCTGACCAGGACGATCTCCCCGGGCAGCGGGATTCCGAGGCTTTCCAGGCCGATGACGATCCCCACGAGGAGGTAGATGCTGACCGCCGGAATCGTCTCCAGCCATTCCTGGATGTGCACCGGTACGTCCTCCAGAGTCTCCGCCCGGCCCGCCCCCTGTGACAGGCCGAACGGGCAGCCTATCCGGTCGCCACCACAGCCTTTGCCCGCAGCGGCAGTTCGCGCGAGGAACGGCCCGCGAACACCTCGCGGCGGCCCGATCCCACCACCCACGCGTGGCGCCCCGGGTCCCAGGACGACAGCGTGCGCGCGTCGATGTCCAGGGAGACCCGGCGCGCCTCGCCGGGCGCGAGGGTGAGCCGCCGGTAGCCGGCCAGCGCCCGCACCGGCTGGTCCAGTTTCAGGTCCGGGGACGGGCCCACGTAGACCTGGGCCACCTCGGTGCCCTTGCGGCGCCCGGTGTTGCGGACGGTGAACTCCACGCGCAGCCCAACACTCCCACCGATCCCACCGCCCCCACCGCCCCCGTCTGCCCCCGTCTGCCCCCGTCTGCCCGGGACTGACGGGCGATTTCTCTCCGTTCCTGCACCGCTGGATTTCCTCCGGGGATCCAGCCACCTGGCCGCCGCCGTTCAGAGCCACATCATGCTCTCGATGAGTGACACCTCATCGCACCGTGTGTGCATCCCGCGTGCATCGGGGATGTTCGGCCAGGCAACAGACCCGCACGCTCGGAAAGGAATCACATGAAGAAGCTGACTTGGGCTGCACGAGGTATTTCGGCGGTATCAGGGGCCCTGCTCCTCGGAACGCTCATGGTGCCGTCCGCGGCCGCCAGCGGCATGAACTCTGACCCCCAGCCCAAGAAGTCCTCCGAGTCCGAGGACGCCAGGCATGACGAGCATAAGAGGAAGTGCGTCACGGGCCGCGACCTCAGTACCGCCGCGCCGGACTTCGTCGGCTTTCCCGTCGGAACGATCTTCCGGGTCGCAACCGACCGGCAAGGACACGCCTTCCTCAACGACAGCCGTAACCCCGGCGTGTGGATCAACCTCGGGACCCTCGCCAACGCGCCGACGTGCATCACGGACACCGCCGCATCGGTCACCGAAGGAAACCCCGGCTACCTCTACATCAGCCTGCTGGCCAAGGACGGGGTGCTCCACCAGGTCCGCTGCGACACATCCTCCACGCCATTCACCCCGGCCAACCTCCCGGGCACCTGCGGCACCGGCTTCGAACCCATCCAGGACACCCCCGTCGTATAGCCAAATCGGCGCGCGACGAAGAAGCGACACGGCCGGCCACATCAGCTAGTGCTGTGGCTGGAGAAGTTTGGCGGGTCGCGGCGTCCGGTGCGGTGAATCTCCCCCAACTACCGCTGGGAGGGGCCCCCGGGCGGAGGGCCGCGGCTCGTACCGGACGTACCATCTTGGTCCGAGAACACGGCGAGGTGCCGTGCCGGGCACCGCGACCCGGTGGACCTTGCGGTCACAGCACGTGCTGTGACCGCAAGGTCCACCGGGTCGCTGGTCGTGGTGGCGGGGCAGGCTGGTGCTGGGGTTTGCCCCCGTCTGTGGACATCTCTTGAAGATCGGATCGCGGGATCCGCGGTGGAGGTGTCGTGGTGGGTGCTGCCCGGTGTTCGGAGGAGTTCAAGCGGGACGCGGTCGAGCTGGTGCTGTCCACCGGACGGACGGACGGACGGACAGAGGGCTCGGTGGCCAAGGAGCTCGGAGTCAACGGCGAGTCGCTGCGCCAGTGGGTTCGCGAGGCCCGGCCCGCCACCGGCGGGGAGGGTGACACGGGGACGCCGTCCGGGCGTGAGGAGCTGAAGCAGCTGCGGAAGCAGGTCCGTGAGCTGGAGCCGGAGCTGGAGAAGGAGATCCTCCGCAAGGCTGCCCAGTATTTTGCCAAGGAGACGGGGCGTTGACCGGCCGCTGGCGGTTCATCTCCGACCATCATGTGGAGTACGGCATCCAGCGGCTGTGCAGAATCCTGTGGGTCTCCCGGTCGGGCTTCTATCGCTGGCACCTGGCGGAGCCGACCCGCATCGTCGAAGCCGGCAACGTGGAGGCGTGGCTGAGACCGAGCCCCGTCGCCGCCCTCCACGGCGTCGGCCCCGCCACCGCCAGCAAGCTCCGCTCCTACGGGCTTTACACCATCGGCGACCTCGCCGACGCACCCCTGCCCGCCCTCACCAGGATATTCGGCGCCTCGACCGGGCGCTCGCTCCACGCCCACGCCCATCGCTACGACCTGCGCACCGTCCAGCCTCAGCCGCAGCCGATCGCGAAGTCCGTGAACGCCGTGCGGGACTTCGACCACGACGTCCTCGACCCCGTCGAGCATCGCCGGGCCCTGCTCGACCTGGCTGAGGAGCTCGGTGGCCGGCTCCGCGACAAGCAGCAGATCGCCGGCCAGCTCGCCCAGTCCATTCGGTATGCCGACCGTTCCACGAGCTCGCGCAGCCGTAAGCTGCCCGAGCCCACTGCCCACACCCGCCTGCTCGCCGGTGCCGCCTACGAGCTCTACGACGTCCTCGGCCCGCAGCGGGCCCGCGTCCGCGCGATTGGCCTGCGCGCACAGGATCACAGTCCTGCGGCGGAGGCTGCTGAGCAGCTCAGCTTCGACCCCGACTCCGACCGCGCCTTGACCATCGAAGCCGTCACCGACCGGGCCCGAGCCCGGTACGGGCCCGGGACCCTCCGTCCTGCCGCTCTGGCCGGGTCGGATATCCGACCCGCGCCGGACAGGACGACGCTCCTGCCCGCCAGACCGGACCCGGAGGGTGCCCCTACTACCGTCTAGTCGGTGTTCGGCGAGCAGTGCTGGCTTCCGTCACAACTTCATGGAGACACCCCGGCCGCCTCAGCACTGAGGCGGTTGGACGTCGTTGAGCCCTGTGGCGTCGAGCGCGGCTTGGTCGGTGTCGGGGAGGGGGCCGTTGTCGCAGGTGATGGGGTCGCCTATGGGAGGGCTCGTGTCCTCCATGGTGGGCTCGTCGGTGGGACTCGGGCTTCCTGCGGCCTGGGCCTGTGCGGTAGTTGTGCCCAGGTACGTGGCGGGAAGGGCGACCGAGAGGAGTATGGCTCCTATGGCGGCGACCCTCCATGACCGCTTGGTGGCTTTCACGGTGGTTCTCCTTCGGTCGATCGGACGTGAGGCGAGTTGGTGGTCGGCCCTTACCGTGGTGAGGGGGCCGGCTTCTGGGGTGGGCTTTGGTGAATCGGGCGAGGACGGTGCAGTTCCTCGAGTCGGGGAGTGCCAGATGCTGGCTGCGAGGGCTGTCGTCCAGGCTGCTATGAGCAGCAGATGGGTTCGCTGGGCTAGGCCGAGCTGGTTGCTGGCCGCACCGGCGGTGCCGGTGGAGACGTAGGCCGTCAACGTCCACAGGGTTGCCGCGAAGGCGAGTCCGAGCAGGGGTCCTCCCATGGTCTGCAGCAGCGGCCACCGGTTGTAGCGGTGTGCGGCGGTGTTCGGGGCAAGTGCGCCTATCAGGACCGTGGTTGTGCCGGCGGTACTGGTGAGGGTGTGTGCCTGGTGGGTGAAGGGGAGCAGGCCCGCGGTCTCCAGCCGGGAGCATTCGAGGTCGGTGGTGGGAGCACAGGACATCGGCAGGAGCGCGTCGCCGAGGGAGCCCAGGGCGAAGAGGATGAGGGCGCTCCAGCCGGTGACGGCCCACCTGGGCCGGGGCACGGCTCTCAGCTCGTGCGGCAGAGCGAGGCCGGCGGCCAGGAGGAATAGGGTCCCGGCGGCGAAGTCGCTGGCGCGGAAGATTCCGCTGCTGGGCCGGTCCCGTGCGGACAGCTCACTCACGTACGAGGTCAGAGGATCGAGCCCGGTGGGCATGAGGCTTTCGAGGAGCCATGCCGAGTACGGCAGTGTGCCGATTATCAGCAGACCGGATACAGGCCGGCTCAGGGGTGCGGGTCGCGTCATGTGTGTTTCCGAGGCGTCTCGTCTGCCACAGTGCGTCGGCAGGCGGGGGAGGGGGACGTGCGGTGCGAGTCAGGTACTCCTGACTCGCCAGACCAAGAGTCGGCTCCCGTAGGCCGCGGCCTGTGCCCGGTTGTGGACGCCGATCGCCTTGTACAGGAGCAGGCAGCGGTACTTGACGACCCGCTCGGCGACTGACAGCTTCTCAGCGATCGCCTTGTTGGTGAGTCCGCGGGCGATCAGGAGGAGCAGCAGGCGCTGCTCCTCGCTGAGCTCATGGCCGCCGGAGTGGTCCAGTCGCCCGGACCGGAGCACGGCGGCGGTGCTGGTGATCGCACTGGCGTCGAAGAGTGAACGGCCCTCCGCCACCGCTTCGACCGCAGTGACCAGACCGGGTCCTGAGACGTTCTTGCCGATCAGACCCCATGCCCCAGAGGTCACGGCTGTCGCCTCGGTGGCCTCGTCGATGGTGTCCGACATCAGCAGAAAGCGGATTCCGGAGTGCTGGGCGGACAGGAGGCGGCAGACGCGCAGACCGCTCTGGTCTGGCATCCGGATGTCCAGCACCACGACCTGGGGTGCCATACGGGGAATCAGGCGCTGCGCGTCTGCGGCTGTGGCCGCTTCACCCACGACCGTGAACCGGGCCGACAGCAAATGCCGGATTCCCCGCCGCGCGATCTCGTGGGCTTCCACGATGAAGACATCCGCCCGCACTTGCTGATTGCGAGTCACCTGACCGCCTGCCCCTGACCCAGCTCGCTTACGGTCACCTGGGACGGGTCGATCCTGGCGTACAGACGGCGCCGCCGCGCATGCGTGGTCATCGCACGGGCCAGGGCGGAGCGCACGGCGGCGTTGCGCCGCCCCGCCCTGACGACGAAGCTCTGTGTTCCCCGGACGCGCTGCCCGGCTGAGGAACCCTCTGTCGGAACAGTAACCATCCACAACGAATTCATTTTCAGCAGTCCCTTCTCCTACCGAATCCTGCATCTTCGAACAGAATCGACAATGCTCCAGAAAGGCCAGAATTGGAAGGTCGTACATCCCGCCAATCGAGCCGCTGAGGGAAACGGCTTTCATTTCGCTTCGTGATTTCCTGCGGGAAAGTGCGAAAGCTAAGTCAAGTAAATGGGAATCGTTTCCCGGAGTCGTCGTCGGCTCCCGCCCGCTGTCTTGACGCGAATGACGGCTGACGGCTGACGGCGCCCACGACACTGGGCGACGTGTACGCCAGGACGTTGCCGGACCGCTGTCCGGTGCAGCGCGTCGGCAACTGGGATCCCGGGTTCAGTGCGCGTCGCGGTACTCCGTCGGGGCTGTCCCCAGCGCGGTTTGGAACGCCCGCCGCATGGCTTCCGCACTGGGGTGGCCGCACGAGGCGGCGATGTGGTCCATGCTGTCGTGCCGCCGGTTCACCAGGCGCCGGCATGCCATTTCCAGCCGGACCCTGGCCACGTAGCGACCCGGTGACATGCCGGTTTCCTGGGTGAAGGCCCGGGTGAACTGCCGGGGGGAGAGCGCCGCGCGCCAGGCGAGAGCCTCGACGCTGAGGTCGGCGTCCGGGTGGTCGGAGATCCAGTCCTGGACTGCCCGCAGGCTGTCGCGGTGGGCGATCTGAACCTGGAGCTGCGCGCTGATCTGGCTCTGGTTGTGGGAGCGGCGCAGGAAGACGACCATCTGGCGCGCGACCGCGAGGGACAGTTCCCGGCTGTGGTCCGCCTCCACCAAGGCCAAGGCCAAGGCCATGTCGATGCCGCTGGTGATGCCGGCCGCCGTCCAGATCCTGCCGTGCCGGATGAAGATCGGCTCCGGATCCACGCGCACCTTCGGGTAGGCGGCGGCCATCTCCTCGGCCCGGCTCCAGTGCGTGGTCGCGCGCACACCGTCCAGGAGACCCGCCTCGGCAAGGAGTACCGATCCCGTACAGACCGAGGCCACCCGGCTCATGCCCGGGCCGTGGGCTCTGAGCCACGCCACGACCCGCGGATCGACCGGGGCTCCCGGGACCATGCGGGAGGCGTTGACCGGACGACCGTGATCGGTGAACAGCAGGTTCGAACGCAAGCCCTCGGGACGGTGCGATAGCCAGTCGTCCAGCAGCATCTTGGGCTGAGGGTGCAGGGGGACGTAGCGGTCGGTGTGCATCTTGCCGACCGGAACGCGGAGCCAGTGCCCCGTACCCCGGCCCCTGCACAGCCGGCCTTCCAACCTAATGCGGCGAGAGGTACCTCTCCTGCTCAACCGGCTCATGCACCTTCCGCGTCCAGACGCTCGGATGACGTGAGCAGGTACTCGGGCAGCTTGGAGCTGGCCGCCAGTACCTCGATGCCGATGAGGCGCCCCTGCTCGTCGAAGTCAAGGTTGATCATGCCGCCGACCTGCACCGGATCACAGGGGTACATCCGCGAGGACTTGGTGCGAACATGCGGATCGGTGAGGTAGACGTAGGCCGCGTTCGCGCCCTCGTCGTAGGTGACTCTGACGTCAGCCACTCTGGCCTGCCCCCTTGGTGTGACTTGTGTCGGTACAGGCCTCGACGAATTCGAGGTCTGGGCGGTACCGCAGAGGCTCACTCTGCCCCCGTCGAACCAAGATGATCTCCGGCTACGAAAATCTTGCCAGAGCCACGGAGGGCGGCTCTGGCAAGATTTTCGTAGCCGGAGATCATCCTCATGCGGGCAGTCGCTCGGTTTGCGGAATGGGCAGCCTTTGAGTGTGTTCTGTTGAACTGTCAAAGCTCTTACCGCACTTGGCCGGGTTGCTGGTGTTCTCGGCTGATACTTCCGGTCCTGTCGTGGTGATCGAGGCTCGTACCCGCTCTCGCGTTCTAGTGAGATGCAGCGGGTGCGGTGTCTTGAGCGACTGGACCCACAGCCGCTATGTCCGGCACCTCGCCGATGCGGCGCTCGGCGGCCGGCCGGTCCGGATCGACTTGTCCGTGCGCCGTCTGTACTGCGAGAACGCGTCCTGCCCGAAGGTGACCTTCGCCGAACAGATACCGGGTTTGACCGTCCGCTACCAGCGGCGAACGCCGCTGCTGCAGCACCTGGTCGAGTCGGTCGGTGTTGTGCTGGCGGGCCGGGGCGGGACCCGGATGCTGCGGGTCCTGAACGTCAGACTCTCGCGGTGCACCGTGCTCGCCCAGCTGATGCGGGTGCCGCTACCCCCACTGGTCACACCCCGGGTGCTGGGGGTGGACGACTTCGCGCTCTACGGCGACACCTACGGCACCCTCCTGGTCGACGCCACCACCCGACTCCCGCTCACGCTCTGGGAAGGCCGGGACGCCGAACAGCTCAGCCGATGGCTCCGGACGCATCCCGGAGTCGAGATCGGCTGCCGCGACGGCTCCCTCACCTACCGGCAGGGCATCGCCGACGGCGCCCCCGACGCCGTCCAGGTCAGCGACCGTTTTCACCTGTGGCAGGGCCTGTCCCGGCGCGTTCAGGAAGTCACCGCCGCCCACCGCGGCTGCCTGCCCGCCGCTCTCCCCGCCCCCGAACCGGCCGGTCCGGAGCCTCCTTCGACGGAGACGGAACCCGGGCAGGACACGCCCGCCGGCCGGCACGCTCAACGGCTTTTCGAGGCCGTCCACGCGCTCACTGATGCTGGCCGCCCCTATGCCGCCGCGGCCCGCGAACTCGCAATTGACCGCCGCACCGTCCGCAAATACGCCAGGGCCCGGACCTGGCAGGAGGTGCTGCGACGTGCTCCCCGCCGCCCGTCCACCTTGGACCCGTACCTCGACTACCTGCAACAACGCTGGGACGAGGGCGAACACAGCGCCAAAATCCTCCACCAAGAACTCGCTGGCAAGGGCTACCTGGGCCACTACCAACGCGTGAAAATGGCCCTGGCACCGCTGCGACGCGGCCTGCCCCTGGACGAGCCCCGCGAACGACCGCCCTCTCCACGCGAAGCCGCACGCTGGATCATCGCTACCCCGGTCCGGCACAGCCCCCAGACGGCGGAGCGCCTGCGGCGGCTCCTCGACCACTGCCCGGAACTTCACCGCACCCACGAACTGATCCGCCAGTTCGCCGCCATGCTCGACAACCGCGACGCCACACCACTGCCGACCTGGCTCGATCACCTCACCAACAGCGGACTTCCGCCCCTCGCCGCCATCGCAACCGCCCTACGCGAAGACCGACACGCGGTGGCCCAAGGGATCACCAGCCCCTACAACTCCGGAGTCAACGAGGGCCGCATCACCGACGTGAAGCTCCAGAAACGCATCATGGCAGGCCGCGCCGGCGTCCCACTCCTCCGTCACAGAGTCGTACTCGTCGCCCACCTACGCCGCCGCTACGCGGACCAGCCAACCCTCACCCCGGGATGATCTCCGGCTACGAAAATCTTGCCAGAGCCACGTTCACTTGTACGCCGACAGTAGGTCTCTTTCGGATTTGGTCGGCGGGTGCGGGCCACCACCGCCGGGGTTCCTGAGCGGAGAGGTAGCGTCCGCCGGCGGGCTCGCCCTACTGTCGGAAGGCCGCCGGCGAGGCGGTTCGTCCCATCTGACCGACCCACTCCAAGGAAGTGCACCCGATGCGCAAGTTCCGTACCTCTCTCGCTCTGCTCGCCCTCGGTGCCGCCCTTCTGATCGGCGCCGCCGCACAGCTCGCCACATCCGGTTCGGCCGCCTCGTCGAACACCGTGGTCGCGATGAACAAGGCGGAACTGGTCGGCTAACCCTCTGGTGGAGACACTCGGGTATCGCGGCCGCGGCTCGCGCCGCCACCACACCGGGCACCACCCCGGGCCCGGTGGGCGCGTTCTCAGCCGCGCCCGCGATACCCGCGCATCGCCGGTCTGCGCCCGCCCGTAGTCGGGCCGTGGCAGGTAGCCGCGGTGATGGGATCGTGCCCATACGGGGGAGTGGCCGCTGAGCCGGACGGGCTGTGCCCGGCCGCGTGCTGGCGGCCTTTTAGGTCGCTCCGTCGACTGGATGCTGCAAGGTCGGGGGAACCTGATCAAGGATGTTGCCGCGACGAGCGCGGTGATTGTGCAGGCGAGCGTGGACAAAGAGGCGTCCAGCCCGGCTATGCCGTGTGCGGGGCGATGAGTTCGATTTCGAACCCGTCGCGGGATTCGAGATGGGCGACGTGCTGATGGTCGCCGCCGGCGTGGGGATGGCGGTCGGGGAACAGGAGCATCCAGCCGTTCTCGCGGGCCTTCGCGGTCAGAAGCTCAACTCGATCCGGGCTCTCGATGTGGAAGGCGAGATGGTTCAGGCCGGGCGAGCACCGGTCGTGCCGGGCCGTGGTGAGGGCGGGGGACTGCTCGAAGGCGAGGTAGGTGGGGCCGAGTCGCCAGCTGCGGCCGTTCTCCCAGCTCTGGTGAAGGGGGTAGCCGAGGTCCTCGAGGAGCCAAGACCAGTCGGCGATCGTCCGTGTTAGGTCGGGGACCTAGATCTCAACGTGGTGGAGTGTTCCGGGAACGTGAGGAACCTGGTCGTCAGTCACCGAGATTGTGCGCCGGGGGGAAGGCTGAGGCGGCAGCCCATACCGGAAAATCCGGTATGCGATCAGTTGGCCAGGCCGGTCGTATGCCAGCCAGTTACAGACAGTTGACACCCTTTCGGCGCCTTTCGCTGAGCTCGTGCCGGTATCACGGTAGGGCGCGCTTCGCTGCGCGCGCTTGGGGCGGGACACGGCGAGGACCTCCGCACCGGAGCCGGAACACAGGGGTGAGGTGGGGGGAGGTGGTGGTCTCGTGCGACACGGCGGCGGAACGGCTCACCCTGATGGCGAAGACCGGCTCCTCCTCCTACCGGCCGCTCGGAGCCGTGGCCGCAGGGCGGGGCCTCTGAGAGCGGCGCAGTGCGTGGCCGGGGGAGAGGTCTTCGTCGCCCTGTCGGTCTCGGACGAGATCCTCGCCCTCACCCTGCCGGAGTCCGGATCCGCAGGCGGATTCGGGTGGGCTGGGATGTTCTGCCTTGCATTCGTATCGGCGGTGGAGCCGACGGCCGCCGGCGAGCCAGGACACGGTCCGTTCGACGACCCGTCGGTGGCGGCCGAGTCGTTGTGAGGACTCGATGCCCTTGCGGGCGATGCGGTGGCGGATGCCGCGTTCGCGGAGCCGTCGACGCAGGTTCTCGTTGTCGTAGCCCTAGTCTCCGTGGAGCTTGGCGGGGTGCCGTCGACGAGGCCCTCGGCGGGATCGGATCGGCGGGATGCCCCGAACGAGTGGTTCAAGACCGAGGCTGTCGTGCATGTTCGCGCCGGAAACGCCCAGCGAGATCGGCAGTCCGTTCCGGTCGGTGATCAGGCGGATTTTCGATCCAGGCTTGCCAAGGTCGGTCGAATTCGGTCCCGTCAGAGGCCCCCTTTTGTAGCCCGCATGCTGACCGAATCGATCGTGCAGCGCGACCAGTCCAGTTCCCCGTGGGCCCCGAGTTCGTCGAGGATGGCGCGGTGGAGGCGGGCCCAGACCCGGGCCGGGCTCCACCGGGCGAAGCGCCGGTAGACCGTCTGCCAGCTCGGGCCGAACACCGGCGGCAGCTGCCGCCACATGCAGCCCGAGGTTGCTACGAAGATGATCGCCGCCAATGCCTCGAGGTCACCCGCTCGACGTCGGCCACCACCTTGCGGACGTATGGCTTCCGTCGGCGGCACCACCCGCCGGAACAGCACCCACAACTCGTCCGGCACCAGCCGCGCAACCAGATCCGTCATGCACGGTTCAACGAATGATCACACCATTGGAAACGACGTCTCACCAGGCCCGACAGCCTCAAGGCCGGACATCGCGATCTCCGGGAACAGCTGACCGACGCCTGCCCCGAGATGACCCACCTGGCCACCGCCGTCCGGACTTTCGCCCCGCTTAAAGCCTCGGCCCGACAACGCCGACACTCTCGAAATCCAGAAAAGGGCACCATCGCACAAAAGAACTACTGGACAGGCCGAAGTACCCCACAGCATACGCCCGGCGTGTCCCGAAAAGGATGGATGTTTAGCTGATGTAAACAATGATCGGATCGCCCCCCGGCGCCTCCCAAAAAAGGAGTCAGACAATGAGGCCACTGCGCCGCCCCCGCCAGGCCGCTACCCTGCTCGCCGCGCCCGCATTCGCACTCACTTTCGCCGGCCTGGTTGCCACCCCCGCTCACGCCGCCGCCACCATCAACGTCACCTGCTCCCCGGCCGCCCTTATCCAGGCCATCGCCACCGCCAACAGCACCCCCACCACCTCCGACACCCTCAACCTTGCACGCGACTGCACCTACACCTACACCGAGCAGATCGCCGGCCCCGGCCAGGCCGCGCTCCCCCAGATCACCAGCCCCATCACCATCAACGGACGCAACGCCACCATCACCCGCGACGACAACACCGACAGCGAATTCCGCTTCTTCAGCCTCCCCCCTGTCACCCGCGCGAACCTGACTCTCCGAGACGTCGCCCTCACCAACGCCAAAGCCGGAGGAGGCGCCCAGGGTGGGGCCATCCAGTTGGGATTCGGCACCGTTGCTTCCCTTACCAACACCCGCCTCACCGGCAACACCTCCAGCAACGGAGGCGGCGCCATCTACAACAACAATGGAACCCTCCGCGTCGAAGGTTCGTACTTCAAAGGCAACAACACCGAATCCGGCCACGGCGGTGCCATCCTGAGCAGCGGCACCACACGCGTAGACCTCAGCGTCTTCACCAACAACTCCACCGGCCCCGTCAGTGGTGGTAACGGCGGAGCCATCTCGCACAACAGCATCTCTTCACCCTTCACCCTGACCGCGAGCATCCTCACCGGCAACGAAGCAAGAGGCCTGGGCGGCGCCATCCATAACAACAGTTCCTCCGCGACCATCTCCGACAGCCAGATCCGCAGCAACGACGCCAGAACTGGCGGGGGCATCGCCAACTTCGGCACGCTCACCATCAACATGCTCACCACCATCCGTGGCAACACTGCGAGCTTCTCCGGTGGTGGCATCTACAACTTTGGAACGCTCAATACCCGCAACACCGTCATCGACAGGAACGCAGTCACTCAAGGAACCGGCGGTGGCATTCACAACCAGGGTGACGCAACGCTCAACGACTCCCGTGTCACAGGCAATACCGCGGCCCACGCCCCCGCCGGCCTCCACAACGAGGGCGGAAACGTCACCCTTAACCACACCACCATCGCAAACAACAACCCCGGTAACTGCGATCCCTCAAACCCCGCTGTCACTGGCTGTACTCGGTAGGTCCAGCCACGCCCAAGAGCTGAAGGAAGATTCAACTGCCAGACCGCTCCGACAGGCGGTTCATCCAGGGTCCCCGTGGGCATTCCAACGGATACCCCTACGCACGAGTCGGAGAGAGCAAGGCATCGGGTGTCTGGGCATGGACAGTCGGGGATGACAAACAGGTACTGAACCTGCCGCTTAACGTCCTGCCTGAACTCGCTCAGCACGAGTTGTTGAGTTGGTCATCGAGGAATCGAAGCTCGCGAGCTCGGCGCCGGGACATGCCGTGTATCACGGCATCCAGGAACTTCCGTGCTTCGAAGGGGCTGCCGCAGCATTCCCCTACACCGCAACCGCCGTCCTCGTATTCACTCCAGAGGTTGCGGTACGGGGCCCGTACGAACCCTCGCCACATCCTCACGGACTCGGCCGTGACGCCGGGCCACAGGTAGTTCCGGCTCCTCTCGACCCTGGCAACTTCGGCAAGAGCAGTCGGGGACAGGCCAGCAATAGGGGGTTGATAGGTACGCCGGTGCCGCGGCCACTGCTCGACGCGGACACGCCCGGGCCGTCGACGCGGCACGAGTCTTTCTGCAGAACGTCATGGGGTGAGGCCACCGCGGCCACCGTTACCCACACCAACCGATACGGGACCGCGACCGCCCAAGCCGGGGACCGGCTCCATCCCCGGCTGACCCGCAGGGCAGCGTGGATCGAACACGAGGGACCATTGCCGATCATCGAGGGAACCGTGATCCGGCTGACGGTCGAGAAACTGCCCAGCGGCGGCGTGAACAAGTCCGTCTGGCTGCGGTGGTCGGGCACCGGCGCCGCCCCGCAGGACGTCGACCGGTGTTGGCAGTCCTTCCGTCGTCGCTTCGACGTGGAGCACAGGCTGCCGATCGCTGGACCCGGCTCATCCTGGCCGCACACGCCCAGCTGCGGCTCGCGCGCCCGCTTGCGCGGGACCTCCGCAGGCCATGGGAGCGACCGTCGGAGCCGAACAGGCTCACGTCGGCCCGGGTCCGTCGCGGGTTCAGGAACCTGCGCGCGAAGACGGGCACGCCAGCCGGTGCACCGAAACCCACCAGGCCCGGCCCCGGCCGGCCGCTGGGCTCGAAGAACCGGTGCCCCGCCCCCCGCTACGACGTCGGACGCGTCCTCGCCACCGGCGAGGCATACGCCCGCCCTGCTCACCACAAGGCAGGCACCAAACGACGCCGCGGCAGCGGCCCCGCCACCCCCGTTCATCGCCACGATCCCGACGATGTTGGATAGCGGCATGGTGAGACGCAAGAAGGAGAAGAAGAAGCGGCCCGCCTGGGGCATTCCGAAGGGGATCGTTCTGCTGGCGACGCCGGAGGGCTGGCGTTTCATGATCCAACCCGTGGAAGGCGGAATGCTCTGCGGGCGCCTGGACATCCCGATCAACACCGACCCGCAAGACGCGCGAGCCGCTGCGGCAGTCATGGTGGTGGAACTCGCACGCGACGTCCACGACGCCGACGTCGAGGTGACCTGGGATCCGCCCCCGGAGCCCTGGTCATGGACCGCCCAAGTAACCCTCGCCACCGAGATCGAACCTGCTTCGTCAGCCACCGGAGGTTAACGGCAAGCTTAGATGGTGTTTAACCATATTTGAGTGGTTTTGTGGCGTTCTGCGCATGACGGCGTAGAAGTAGCAGTTCCGGCACCGTGTCGGCCTGGGTTCTCCTGTTTGGTCCCAAGACGCAGGGTCGTGCGCTGTGTGCTTCGGGCGCCGGTGTCCACGCCCGGGCCTGCCGGGTGGTTGGCGGGTAGCCCGAATCGGCATGCCTGAACGTCGTCGATACCCGAGTGATCTGTCCGACGCCCGATGTGAACTGGTCGAGCCGGTCCTGACCGCCTGGCGGTCCGAGCGCCGCAGCCGCGGCCTGGACGTTGGCCGGCCGCCTGACCACGACCTGCGGAGTCTGCTCGACGTAGTCCTCTACGTGAACCGGACCGGCATCCCATGGCGCTACCTGCCGCACGACTACCCGCACTGGAACACCGTCTACGCCTACTTCGCCCGCTGGCAGGAAGGGTGTCTTCGACCAGCTCAACGCCCTGCTCCGACGCCAAGTCCGCAGGCAGGAGGGCCGGGAGGGGGAGCCGACCGCGTGTGTCTGCGACTCCCAGAGCATCAAGACCTCCACCAACGTGCCGGCCCGCGAGCAGGGCATCGACGTGGGCAAGAAGATCGTCGGACGGAAGCGGAGCATCGTCATCGACACCGTCGGGCTCCTCCTCCAAGTCCTTGTCGCTGCGGCGAGCGTGCAGGGGCTCGATCGCCGGCCAGACCTTCATCGAGCGGGTCGCCGCCGAACACCCCACCGTCTGTAAGGCCTGGGTCGACGGAGGCCACCGCCAGTACCTCGTCGAGCACGCCGCCACCCTCGGCATCGACATGCACATCGTCCGCCGCGACCCCACCACCAGGGGATCTTCCCTGCCGCGAAGGTGGACCGTCGAGAGAACCCTCGGCCGGCTCATGAACCACCGCCGCCTCGCCCGCGACTACGAGGCCCATCCGCATCGCTACGGAGCCATGATCCACCTCGCGATGATCAACCTCATGGCCCGCAGACTCACCGCCGAATCCACCCCCACATGGCGCGGCGCATGAACCACCATCAACCCGGCAATCTGGTAGGAAACAACGGGTTGAAGCGCCCTCCTAGTGCTGTGACCGGGAAGGTTCGCCGGGTTGCTCGTGGTGCTGGTTGGAAAGGAGTTCTCCAATCAGCGTGGGGAGGCGGGATGGCGCAACCGGTCCGGGTTCGCGGGCTGACCGAGCAGGAGGGGCCCAGGGCAGGTCGACGCCGGAGACCGAGGGGGCCTGGTGGGCTGTGCGCAGGCCGAGGTGCTCGATGCCACCACCGATCCGAAACGTTTTGCAGACCTCTCCGACAGGATCCGCCGGGCGGGGTCCCCGGGCTTGTCGCCGGTCAGCCAGCCCCCGAACCCGGGAGTCGCGGGGGCGGAGGGGGTGGCCGTACCCCCGCAGGCCGCCACGCCGAACGCCAGGACCAGTGAGGTCACGGCAAGGGCGAGGCGGGGCATGCGGGTTGACGCGGCGGGCGTAGGCACGAAGGCACCGTCCTGATCGTCCGACTGGAAGCGGGATTGGCTGGAAAAGCATCCCGGTTCACCGTTCAAGTTCCGGGTGCCCGGGGGTTTCCCGCCCGGCCGGATGTAGCTTAGGTTAGCCTAACCTCGTCTGCTAGACCCTGGAGGGGACATTCATGTCCGCAAGACCCGCCCGTGCTTCCGCCGTCGCCCTGCTGGCGACCCTGGCGGCCCTGCTGGGAGCCCTGCTCCCGGCGACCGCCGCCCAGGCCGCGGACCGCACCGTGGAGGGCGGCCGACTTGACTGGGGCATCAAATCCTCCTTCCAGAGCTATGTCACCGGGCCGGTGGCCAAGGGCGGGTTCAAGCTGAAGAGCGGCGCCGCCACCGTCGGCGGCAGCCTGTTCCGCTTCCACTCGGCGAACGGCTCCTACGACCCGGACGCGGGCTCGCTGCAGGCCTCCTTCAGCGGCGGCGTCACCTTCCAGGGCCACCAGAAGCCTGACGGCACGTACGAGCTGGAACTCAGCGTCAGCCGCCCCACCGTCAAGATCAGCGGCGGCAGCGGCACCCTCTACGCGGACGTCTCCAGCAAGGCCAAGGAGGGCGGAGCGGTCACCACCGCCTCCCAGGTCCCCTTCGCCAAGCTGGGCCTGGGCGCGGTGAACATGAAGGGCGGCGGCACCCCGATCGCCCTCACCAACATCCCGGCCACCCTCACCGACCAGGGCGCCAAGGCCTTCGCCGGCTACTACACGGCCGGCGCCCAGCTCGACCCGATCTCGCTCTCCGTGGACGTCAAGGCCGCCCCCGCGGCCGAGCAGCCCGCGCAGACCCCGAGCGCCCCGGCCGAGACCCCGGAGGCCTCGCAGGCCCCGCAGGCCGCGGGCGCGTTCACCGACGCCGCCGTGGACTGGGGCGTACGGCGCACCTTCCGTGAGTACGTCTCCGGTTCCATCGGCCAGGGCAAGTGGGAGCTCGCCGAAGGCGCGCAGGACGGCGGCGCGCTGTTCCGCTTCCCGCAGGGCAAGGGCGTGTACGACGGCGGGAAGGGCACCCTCGACGCCGCCTTCGCCGGCTCCGTCCACTTCACCGGCGCCCACCTCGACCTGAAGCTCACCAAGTTCACCGCCAAGGTGGAGAACGGCAAGGGCGTCCTCTCCGCCGACGTCACCAGCGGTGCCGACACCAAGCCCGCGGTCCCGCTCGTCGAGTTCGACGCCAAGGGCCTCAAGACCGAGGGCGGCCTCGCCACCCTCACCGAAGCCCCGGCCACCCTCACCGAGGGCGGCGCCCAGGCCTTCAACTCGATGTACAAAGCGGGCACCGAGATGGACCCCGTCTCGCTCGCCGTCGTCCTCGACGGCGCCGCGAAGCTCCCCGCGCTGCCGAACCTCGGCTCCACCGCCTCGCCCCCGGCCCCCGCGGAGCCGGCCCCGGCCGCCGCCACGAAGGCCGAGGACACCTCGAACACCGGCCTGTACGCCGCCCTCGCGGTGGCCGTCCTGGTCCTCGCCGGCGGAGCTGCCTTCCTGGTGGTCCGCAAGCGCCGTACCGACGCGGCCGCCGCCGCGGCCGCCGGAGCGGACGGGGCCGCGGACGCCGCCGATCCCGCGCGGCGGGACTGACCGCCGGCTCCCGCCCCACGCGGCTCCTTCTTCCGCCCCCCTTTCCTTCTCTTTCCCGTCCCGTTTCAGGAGACCCCAGCCATGTCATCCAGCCGCCGCCCGGTCGCCATCGCGGCCGCCATCGCCACCGCCGCCGCGATAGGCGCCACCGCGTTCGTCCTGCCCGCCACCGCGGCGGGCCGTACGTCCGTGGCCCCCGCGGCGGGCCCGACCGCGCCGATCCCGGTCATCGGCGGCACCCTCGACTGGGGCGTCCTGGAGGCCTACCGCACCTACGTCACCACCACCGCCAAGGGTGAGATCACCGTCGCCGACGGCGCCACGAAGACCGACAAGGGCTTCCAGTTCGGCGAGGCCACCGGCCAGTACGACCCGGCCAACGGCCACGTCGTGACCGCCGCCTTCAAGGGCAGCGTCACCTTCAAGTCCGCCGCGCACCACTTCGAGGTGAAGCTGGCGAACCCGCGCATCGACACGGGCAAGAAGAAGCTCGTCGTCGACGTCACCCGCGACGGCACGCTCACCGCGGACGTCCCCTTCGCCGACGTGGCCTTCGGCCAGGGCCCGATGACCAACCTGGTCACCACCCTGACCGCGCAGGCCGGCACGCTGCTCGGCTCCGACACCTACGCGGGCAAGGCCGGTGACCCGCTGACGGCCGTGCTGAAGTTCCCGGCGCCGCCGACGAGCCCGTCGCCGTCCGTCTCCGCTTCCGCCTCCGCCTCCGTGTCGGCGTCCGCGTCCGCGTCGGCTTCGGCGTCCGCCTCGGCCTCCCCGTCGAAGTCGGCCTCCCCCTCGGCCTCCGTGAGCTCCCCGGCCACCGACGGCCCGCAGCAGATCCTCAGCGGCAAGCTGGCCTGGGGCATCAAGGAGTCCTTCCGCAAGTACGTCCAGGGCGCGGGCGGCACCGTCACCCCGGCCGACGGCGCGGTCGCCAACGGCGACAGCTTCGCCTTCGGCGCCGGCAAGGGCACCCTGGACACCAAGACGCAGAAGCTGAACGCCTCCTTCGCGGGCAACCTGCGCTTCCAGTACGCGGCCCACGGCATCGACATGACCTTCGGCAACGTCCGCATCGACACCGAGGGCGCCAAGGGCACCCTGGTCCTGGACGTGAAGACCGCCACGGCCACCAAGACCAACGTCCCCTTCGCCACGCTCGACCTGTCGAAGGCCGAGTACAAGACCAAGGACGGCCTGCTCGCCCTGAACGCCGTCCGCACGGCGCTCACCGCCGAAGGCGCCGCGGCCTTCGCCAACGACACCACCGGCTCCATGTACAAGGCCGGCGACCGGGTGGACGACGTCAACCTCACCGTCTCAGTGGACAAGGACGCGGTCCTGCCGACCAGCACCCCCACCACCGGCACGACGGCCGCGGCCACCACGGGCGGCACGGGCGGCAGCGTCGGCGGCAACCTCGCCTCCACCGGCGCCGAGATCCCGGCCGGCGCCCTGCTCGGCGCCTCCGGCGCCATCGTCGCCGCCGGTGCGGGCGCGGTGTTCATCGCGCGCAGGCGGTGTACGGCCCAGAACTGAGCCGTGCTTCAATGCCCGCGTGAACGATCTCGACGTCCTGAAGGTCTTCTGCGCGGGTGACGGCGGCCACGGCAACCTGCTCGGCGTCGTGCGCGACGGCCGCACCTGCCCCGACGACGCGTCCCGGCAGGCGCTGGCCGCCGAACTCGGCTACAGCGAGACGGTGTTCGTCGACGACCCCGAACGCGGGGTCGTCGACATCCGCACCCCCGGCACCCGGATGTCCTTCGCCGGGCACCCGCTGGTCGGAGTCGCGTGGCTGCTCGACATCGAGGAGCTCCAGCCCCCGGCGGGCACCGTATGGGCGCGCGACGACGGTGAGTTCACCTGGATCACCGCCCGCCCCGAGTGGGTCGAGGGCAAGCGCACGGAGCAGTACGCCAGCGCCGCCGAGGTCGAGGCGCTGCCCGCCCCGCCGCCGGGCGAGGGCTGGCTGTACGCCTGGGCGTGGGAGGACGAGGCCGCGGGCCGGATCCGGGCCCGCGGTTTTCCGCGTCGGCCCGACGGGGCGATCGCCGAGGACGAGGCCACCGGCTCGGCGGCGATCCTGCTGACGGCCGAGCTGAACCGGGCCCTGAACATCACCCAGGGCGCGGGATCCCAGATCCTCACCGCCCCGTGCCCGGACGGCGCGGTGGAGATCGGCGGCCGAGTCCGCTTCGACCCGGGCACCGGCTGACGGAACCTCACGCGGGCACGCCGGGCGCGCGGGGCACACCGAACGCGCCGGGCACACCTGGCGCGCCGACGGGCACGGCGCACGGCCGCGGGACGGCGCCGGTCGGCCGGTCGGCCCGTAGCGCGGCGCCGGCGACCGGGGCCGCACAGCCCGGAAGGGGCGGGCCCGCAGGGCCCGCCCCTTCCCCGTTCAGCCCTCCGCAGGAGCTACGCACTCATGGGGAACTGCTCGCCCAGCTCCCGGAACACCGCGCCGTTGAAGTCGAAGGCGCGCTTGCACTCGTCGATGATGCGCTGCTTCTCCAGGTCGTCCGCGGCGATCGCGTCGAGCAGCTCGCGGTAGGTCCGCTTGAAGGCGGCCGGGTTGGAGATGTCCGCGAAGACGTAGAAGCGGACGCCGTCGCCCTTGCGCTCGAAGCCCCAGGTCCGCTCCGCCTTGTCGCGGATGATCTGGCCGCCGGAGAGGTCGCCCAGGTAGCGGGTGTAGTGGTGGGCGACGTAACCGCCGGGCCAGGACGCGGCGCACTCGGCCACGCGCGCGGCGTACGCCTCGGTGGCCGGCAGCGCCACCAGCGTCTCGCGCCACTCGGGACCCCGCAGGTGGGCGAGGTCGCGCTCGATCTCGGCCAGGCGCATCAGCTCGGGCTGAATGAACGGCCCGGCCACCGCGTCGTCCTTGAGGGCCTCGGCAGCGTCCTCCAGAGCCCGGTACACGAACCACAGCTGCTCGGTGTAGCGGGTGTAGGCGTCCACCCCGAGACGGCCGCCGAGCAGGTCGCTCATGAAGGTCGAGGTCTCGGCCTCGGTGTGCTGCTCGTGAGAGGCGACACGGATGACGGTCGAGAAGGCGTCCAAGGCGGACCTCCGAGGAATCGGAAGAAACGGGGAAAAGGCGTGGCGGCCGTGCCGCCACACCCGATCTTCCTACTTAGGCAAACCTAAGTCAATGTGTTCCCGACGCCTTGTCGGTAAAAGTTTCAAGAACCGCTCACGCGGGGGCCGGAGCCGGCTCGGGGCCGGCTCGGGGCCGGCTCGGGGTCAGGGCAGCGTCAGGATCTCCGCCCCGGTGTCCGTGACCACCAGCGTGTGCTCGAACTGCGCGGTGCGCTTGCGGTCCTTCGTGACGACCGTCCAGCCGTCCTCCCACATGTCGTACTCGTGGGTGCCCAGGGTCAGCATCGGCTCGATGGTGAAGGTCATCCCGGGCTCGATGACGGTGGTGGCGTGCGGGCTGTCGTAGTGCGGGATGATCAGGCCGGAGTGGAAGGACGAGTTGATCCCGTGCCCGGTGAAGTCCCGGACCACGCCGTAGCCGAAGCGCTTCGCGTACGACTCGATGACCCGGCCGATGATGTTGATCTGGCGGCCCGGCCTGACGGCCTTGACGGCCCGGTTCAAGGACTCGCGGGTGCGCTCCACGAGCAGCCGCGACTCCTCGTCCACGTCCCCGCACAGGTACGTGGCGTTGTTGTCTCCGTGCACCCCGCCGATGTACGCGGTCACGTCGAGGTTGACGATGTCGCCGTCCTTGAGGACGGTCGAGTCGGGGATCCCGTGGCAGATGACCTCGTTGAGCGAGGAGCACAGGGACTTGGGGAAGCCGCGGTAGCCCAGCGTCGAGGGATAGGCGCCGTGGTCGCACATGTACTCGTGGGCGACCCGGTCCAGCTCGTCGGTGGTCACCCCCGGCGCGATCAGCTTGGCGGCTTCTTCCATCGCCTGGGCGGCGATCCGGCCGGCGATGCGCATGGCCTCGATCGTCTCGGCCGTCTGCACCTCCGGTCCGGTGTACGGAGTGGGCGCGGGCTTGCCCACGTACTCGGGCCGGCGGATGTTTCCGGGAACGGAACGGACGGGAGTGAGCTCGCCTGGTACGAGCAGCGACTGGCCAGACATACGAGCGAGTGTATCGACCGGGTATGGGGCAGCATGGCGACAGAGAGAGGAGCCTGACGATGGCCCTGTTCAAGAAGCGCCAGGTGGGTAAAGCGGGCGAGTGGTACTACTGCCTGGTCCACAAGAAGGTCGAGGAAGGCCCCGAGTGCCCGGCGAAGGACCGCTTCGGCCCTTACGCGACGCCGGAGGAGGCGACCCACGCCATGGAGACGGCGCAGGAGCGCAACCTCGAATGGCAGAACGACCCGAAGTGGAACGACAAGACGCGCGAGGAAGAGGAAGGCGAAGCCACTCCCTGAAGCCCCCGCGGCCCGTACGATCCTTCGGCCCCGGGGGCTACCAGCGGCTGGGCGGCGGTGCGGTCAGCTGGTCGGCCAGCCGCGCCAGCCGGTCCCGGAAGCGCCGCGGCCCGCGCTGCACCGGCAGGCTGTTCTCCCCGGCCGCCGCGCTGACCAGGTGCTGCACCGTGTCCAGGTCCATCCCCCAGCTACCGCTGGGAGGTGCCCCCTGGGCGGCACCGGCCGGCACGGACAGCACGTCGTGCGCGAGCGTCCCCAGGTCCGGGTCCCCGCCGTCCAGGGACAGTACGGTCGCCCCCGCGCGCCGGGCGTCGTGGACGCGCTCCAGCAGCCCCGCGTCGGGCCGCTCCGGAGCCACCACCAGCAGGGTGTGACCGCGCCGGGCCGCCTCCAGCCGGCTCAGGCCGACCGACAGGTGGGGGGCGTCGCCCGGCAGCACGTGGTGGCGTACGAGCGTGGGCGCCAGCTCCGGCAGTCCCGACCAGGCGGCCTCGTCGACCAGGTGCGCGGCCAGGTGCCAGGGCTCGTACCCCTCGGTCCCGACCAGCAGCAGGTTCCCGCCGGCCGGCACCACGGAGCGCCGCAGCGTCCCGGCGAACCGGCGTGCGGCACCGGGCCACTCGGTACCGGCGAGCACCTCGCGCAGCAGCGCGACTCTCACGGCGTCCATACCGGCATCCTGCCGCATGGAAGGGACATACGGGAGCCGTTCCCCCCATCCACCCCACAAGCACCCCGCAAGCACCCGCGCTCCGGGCCTCCGATGCCGTCGATCTCACGCGGTCCGCGCATTCGACTCTGACGATCTCGGAGTTACCCTCGGCCCCATGACCTCCACAGACAGTACGCAGCAGCCCTCGGCTCCGGCCCCCGCGAAGGCCCCCGCCAAGGACCCCTGGGACCTCCCCGACGTCTCCGGCCTCGTCGTCGGCGTCCTCGGCGGCACCGGCGACCAGGGTCGGGGCCTCGCCTACCGGCTCGCCCGGGCCGGCCAGAAGGTGATCATCGGCTCCCGCGCCGCCGACCGCGCGCGGACCGCGGCCGAGGAACTGGGCCTCGGGGTGGAGGGCGCGGACAACGCCGAGTGCGCCCGCCGCAGCGACATCGTGATCATCGCGGTGCCGTGGGAGGGCCACGCCAAGACCCTGGAATCGCTGCGCGAGGACCTCGCGGGCAAGCTCGTGGTCGACTGCGTCAACCCGCTCGGCTTCGACAAGCAGGGCGCCTACGCCCTCCAGGTCGAAGAGGGCAGCGCGGCCCAGCAGGCCGCCGCCCTCCTCCCGGACTCCCGCGTCACGGCCGCCTTCCACCACCTCTCGGCCGTCCTGCTCCAGGACGAGTCGATCGAGGAGATCGACACCGACGTGATGGTCCTCGGCGAAGCCCGCGCGGACACGGACGTGGTCCAGGCCCTGGCCGCCCGCATCCCGGGCATGCGCGGCGTCTTCGCCGGCCGCCTGCGCAACGCCCACCAGGTCGAATCCCTGGTGGCCAACCTCATCTCCACGAACCGCCGCTACAAGGCCCACGCGGGCCTCCGAGTAACGGACCTCTGACCCACCGTTCCTACTCAGTGAGCAGGAGTGAGTCTTGGACCCATTCCTGGTCGCTGCGCGCATCCCGAACGGTTTTGGGTGCGCTGGTCTCCCGCGTTCGCTGTGTCCCCGTCCGGGTTCGCGCATCGTGTGCACGTTCCGTGACGGGTGGGCGGGCTTCCTCGCGCCCCTGGTCACCTGGTCCGGCCTGGACGGTCCGATGCCCACGACGATCGCTCTGGTCGTCGTGGGGCGGTGCCGTCCGTCGCCGGATCGGGTGCCCGAGGGCGCGTCGCCCGATCGCGATGCCAGCGGCATCGTGACGGGACATCTTTCGGCGCGGCGTGGTCAGCGGCTTGCGCCAGTGCTGGTCGCCCCACATGGAGGTGTAGGCGGGGTCCACGGCCACGATGGACATGTCCATCTCGGCTGCCATCGAGATCAGCCGGGCTTTGAGTTTGCCGGTGGGGATCCCGGAGATGAGCTGCCGGAACCGCTTCTTGCGTCCGTGCTTCTCTCGGGTCTTCTCGGCGGTGAAGTCCAGGTCTTCGATCGCGATAGCGGCCACGCCGCATGCCTTGGCCCAGTGCAGGACTTGGGTGACGGCGTGGCGGATCTGCGCGTCACGATGATCAGCGGTGCCGGACAGGTCGTAGAAGAACCGCTTGGGGTCGCCGACCGGGTTGCCGTGCCGGTCGAGCTGGTAGGCAGCGAAGTGGTCGGCGTTCGTGTCCACGCCGACCATGCCGTTTGCCCGTGCGGTCTCCAGCGGGACGCTCCGCACGATGGGGCGCTGCCACGATGCGGTCAAGTACCAGCGCCCACGGGTCACGTCCAGGTGGATGCGGTAGGCGACAGCCCGGTTCGCCTCGATGCGGTCGGTCCACTTCTGGCCCCGGTGCGCGAACGCGATCCGGGAGGCGAGGACGTACCGGCCGTGCTTGGCGTTGGCCAGATCCTTGAGCGGGGCCGGGAGCTTGATGCTGACCTCACCGTCCGGGGTGACGCGGATCGTCTCGTTCCCGAAACGCTTCCCCGACTCCCCGTCAGCTGCGATAAACCAGCGCTCGGACTCCCACCGTTCCCGCCACTGGGCCTCGGTGATCTGCGCGACGGCCAGGTTGTGCCGGGTGTTCAGCAGGCGCCGGCCGCCGCGCACCACGCGCACGGTCCCGGCTTCACGCTTGGCACGGGCGACATCGAGGCGGTGCTCCAGTACATACAGACGCCGAGTCTTGTGGAACCACTCGCCCTTCGAGCGGTAGCCGCCCGCCGCCTTCTTGGTGCCCTTCTCCCCGATCGGGAGGGACAGCCGGTGCATCAGCGCCCGGACACCGGCCTCAAGCCCCTGGATGCGCGCGAGCTGGCAGCGGCGCGACAACGCCCACTGATCATGGGTGGCCTTCGTGATCGACCCGGCCCACCGCGATGACGAGGAAGCGGTAAGGCCCTGCTTGCGGGCCGCCCACGTGTCGGTGGAGTGGTCGTTGCCGTCTGCGCAGCGGGCCGCCAGATCACGGGACGCGAGGCGTCCAAGGTGTTCGCCGACCAGGCGCAACGCCTTCTCGTCCTCTGGTGTGAGGTGCTTGAGCCGGTCGCGTATCGCGACACCGCACGGTCCGAGGGCGACGAACGGCGGGGCGATGGTGCGGAGCTGCTTCTTCTCCGGCTCACTCATCGGCGGCAGCCGCTTCCAGCGCCTTGCGGGCACGGTTCTTCGCGGAGCGTCGTCCGTACAGGCGGGCGCAGAACGAGGTCAGCACCTCGATCATGTCGCGCACCAGGTCGTCTTCTACCTCGCCGTCATCGAGGACGACCAGACGCCGGCCCGACGCGGACAAGGCGGCTTCGATCAGCTCGACGTTCATACGGCCGAGCCGGTCCTTGTGCTCGACCACCACCGTGGTGACCTTCGGATCGGCCAACAACCTCCGGGCCTTCGTCCGGGCCCCGTTCATACCCGAAGCGACCTCAGACTCGATACGGGCCACCTGCTGACCGTGCTTCACAGCCCAGCCGGCCAGACGGGCGACCTGGCGTTCCAGATCCGCCTTCTGGTCATGCGAGGAGACACGGGCGTACAGCCCGACACCACCCACAGCTACGGGCGGTGACGAGTTTGCCTCGATGTTCACCAGGATCGTGCGCGGCCCGACCCGCTCGGCAGGGACCGGCAACGTGCCCTCACGGAACCAGCGATACGCGGTATGCGGATGCACACCGTTCGCTATCGCCCACTCCTTGAGGTTCACACACGGAGCGTAACACCCACTCAAAGGCATTAATAGGCACTAGAGTTCACTCAACCAACAACAGTCCAACCCCCGCCCGGCCCCTTCCCGGGGCCGGGCGGACGGCGTACGCGCCCCCGCTCAGCCGCGGCGGCCCGTACGACCCTCGACCGGACCCAGATGGGCCACCACACCCCGGTAGAAGCGGTCGACGGCCTCGTCCACACTGCGGATGAACCCGGACTCCGTGTTGCCGCGAGTGCTGCCCATGCCCTTGAGCAGGGACAGCCGGAAACCCACGACCGCGGCGCCGTCGGCAGGCAGCAGGTCGCCCGGCTCCGGGCGCAGCCGCTCGAGCGTGCCGCGCGGCCCGCTGCCCGCTTCTACGAGGCTCTCCACGTGGAGGTCCGCCGGCGCCTCGGCCAGCAGCCGCACCAGCCGCTTCGCCATGGCCAGCGGGTACGCGCCCTCGGGCGCCGGCACGTCGACGGACGTGCGGACCTTGGAGGTCCTCAGATCGGCGTGGACGGCGATGACACTGCTGGTCCCGTCGACGCGCAACTCCGCGGAGAGCTTTCCGCCCTCGCACAGCGCCTGCGCCGCCGCGACCCGCCGGGCCTGCGGATCACTGCCCCGCCGGGCCCGCTGCACCGGAAGCGCCTTCTGGCCGAGCTCCCCGCCGAGGCGCAGGCATACCTGGCGGATGAGCCGCTCCCAGCTCTCCACGACCTCCACGGCCCGCGCGTCCCCGTGGCCGAGGGTCTCGTCCTCGATGCCCTTGCGGACGGGCACCCAGGCGGCACCCATGTTCTGGAAGCCGTGGCAGCCCGACTGCTCGTGCTGGAGGTACTCCAGGAGTTCCTGCAGGAGCCAGGCGTGCGCGGCGTTGCCCACCCCCTCGTGGCGGATCAGCATCTGCGCCTGGTGCGCCACTTCGGCCCAGGACAGGTGCCAGAGGCTGACCTTGTGCTTGCGCCGGCCGTCGACCTTCACCTCGACCATGGCGCGGCCCTCGAGGGCCACGTCGTTGGAGAGGGTGACCACGGCTTCGTAGCCGCGGCGCGCGGCGATGTCCATGTACTGCTGGATCTGTTCGGCCTTGAGCAGGTTGCCGTTGGTCTTCGTCTCCACGAGCGCCGTCCACAGCTTGCCCGCGCGCTCCACCCGGATCACCCCGTCCGGGCGCCGCGGAGTGTCCCCGTGGGGGAGCGAGACCTCCGTGAAGGTCTGCATGCGGCCGGCGGGCGCGCCGAACCCGGCGGTGAGGCGGCGGCCGAACTCCGGTACCTGCGCCATGACCGACAGCAGCACCGAAGTGGCGCGGACCTCGCGCTCCTTGTCGCTCTTGAGCGAGGGGACTGGGAACAGCCGAGCCTGGCTCCAGGACTCGTTCTCGGCGAGGGACTTCTTGGCCACCTTGGGCAGGGTGACTTTTTTCCTGGTGGTACGGGGGCCACGGGTCTGGGCCGGTACGGCGACCGCCGGGTCCGCCGGGGAGCCGGGGGAGGAGGCCGAGGATGTCGAGGAGGCAGGGGCGGGCGCGGGCTCGGGGACCGCGCCGGCTCCGGGCGCGTCGGCCGCGGCCGAGGTGTCCGCCGTGTCGGCGGCCCGTTCCGGCGCCGCGGGTTCCCCCGTGCCCGCCGGCTCCCCTTCGGCGGCCTGCTCCGCCCCCTCGGCCTCCGCCTCCTCGGCGCCCTCCGACTCCTCCAGCACCGGAATGCCGAAGTCCGTCGCCAGGCCCGCGAGGCCGGTTTCGTAGCCCTGGCCGACCGCGCGGAACTTCCACTCCTCACCCCGCCGGTACAGCTCGCCGAAGATGAACGCCGTCTCCACGCCCGCGTCCTCGATGGAGTAGCCGACCAGGGGCTCGCCCGAGCGGTCGGTGATCGTCATCCGCAGGTCGTCGAGGTCTCCGAAGCGGGCGCCGCCGTACCGGCTGGCCGCCACCACGATCCTGGCGATCCCCTCGGGGACCGCGGTCAGGTCCACGCTGATGCGGTCCTCGTCGCCGTTCTCGTTCGGCGTCTTGCCCAGCAGCTGCACGCTTCCGTCGGCTGCCGCCGGGTTGTTGTAGAAGTAGAAGTCGTTCTCGTCGCGGATCTTGTCGTTCCCGTCCAGCAGCACCACGGAGACGTCGGCGTCCCCGGCCCCCGATGCGCTGGTCCAGCTCAGGCTGACGACGACCGCGCCGGCGTCCTCGCTGAGGGCGGTCAGGCTGACGTTCGCGCCCTTTGGGATTTCCTGCATGTCATCCCCCCAGTCGCCCGGCGTCGTCCGTGGCGGACCGAGGCGGCCGGGCTGTCGTTCCGTGTGGCTTTCGCACCGGCTGAGCGGTGCGTCCCGGCGAACCGTAACCGCGGGAGGGGGGAAAGATCACGGGAAGCCCGAAAATGGTCGGGCGGGGGATGGGGGACACTGGGAGGGCTTGAATCGCTTCAGTGTCTTCGAGGAGCCCCAGACATGCCCCGCCTTGCCGTGTTCGCCATCGTTCTCTGCGTCCTGGCCGCGGCCGCGGCCGTCGTCGCCTTCGTGCAGGGCAGCCTGCTCGGGATCGTGTGGGTGCTGATGGCCGGCGTCACCTCGAACATGGCCTGGTTCTACGTCCGCAAGGCGAAGGCCGAGAAGGCGCGCAGCGCCGGCTAGCGCTGTGCGCCGCCCGCCCGGCGCAGGTCAGTTCTCGGTGGGGGCCACGCAGAAGCCGTTGGTGTCCTGCCAGAAGCGGTAGAGGTCGCGGCCGCAGTAGGTCTCCAGGTCGCTCACCCCGAGGGCGGAGAGCAGGCCGTCGATGAGGTTGAAGAAGTGCGCGTTGATCTCCGGGATCCACAGCAGCGCGAAGACGGCCAGCAGCCCGAAGGGTGCCAGCGGCGCCACCTCGCGGCGGACCCGGTGGGAGAGCCAGGGCTCGATGATGCCGTAACCGTCGAGGCCCGGGACCGGCAGGAAGTTCAAGATCGCCGCCGAGACCTGGAGCAGGGCCAGGAAGGCGAGCGCGAAGCGGAACGCCATCGGGACCCCGTCCAGGGCGTCCAGCCAGAACGGGGCCGTGCACACGACCGCGAAGGCGACGTTCGTCAGCGGGCCGGCCGCCGAGATCAGGCTGTGCTTCCAGCGGCCCTGGATCCGGTCGCGCTCGATGTACACCGCGCCGCCGGGCAGGCCGAGGCCGCCCATGATCACGAAGATCACCGGCAGGACGATGCTGAGCAGCGCGTGCGTGTACTTGAGGGGGTTCAGTGTCAGGTAGCCCTTGGCCCCGACGCTGAGGTCCCCGCTGTGCAGGGCGGTGCGGGCGTGCGCGTACTCGTGCAGGCAGAGGGAGACGATCCACGCGGCCGTGACGAAGAGGAAGACGGCCAGCCCGGTGCTGGTCGAGTACCCCGTCCACACCGCCCACCCGGTCACCGCCATGACGGCGAAGATGCCGAGGAATACGGAACTGATCTGCCGCTCGCCGCGGTCGTGGCTTCGACTGCCCTGGTGACCCATGCGGTGAACCTATCCCGGGGCAGGCGCCGTAGAGGTCCCGGGGCCGGAGACAATGGACCGGTGCGCTATGCGATTCTCGGCACCACCCAGGCCATCCGCGACGACGGGAGCACCGTCCCCGTCGGCGGGCCGCGCCTGCGCGCGCTCCTGACCGCGCTCGCGCTGCGGCCCGGGCGGGCGGTGCCTGCGGGCTCGCTCATCGCCGAGGTCTGGGACGGCGACCCGCCGGCCGACGGCCCGGCCGCCCTCCAGGCGCTGGTGGGACGGCTGCGGCGGGCGCTCGGGCACGAGGCGGTGAGGTCGGGGGAGGGCGGCTACGTGCTCGCCTGCGCCCGCGACGACATCGACCTGTACCGCTTCGAGCGGCTCACGCGCGCGGCGGCCACGGCCGCCCCGGCCGCCCCGGCGGACGCGGCCGCCCTGTACGACGAGGCCCTCGCCCTGTGGCGCGGCGAGCCGCTGGGCTCCCTGCCCGGGGCGGAGCCGGAGGCCGCCCGCTGGGAGGCGCTGCGGCGCGAGGCCCGCCGGGGCCGGCTGGAGGCCGCGCTGGCGCTGGGAGAGGCGGAACGGGCCCTGCCCGAGCTGACCGCGCTGTGCGCGGGGCTGCCGCTGGACGAGCCGCTGCAGGCCCTGCGGATCCGCGCCCTGCGCGACACGGGCCGCCCGGCGCAGGCACTGGCCGCCTACGACGAGGTCCGCCGCGACCTGGCCGGCCGCCTGGGCACCACCCCGGGCCCCGCCCTCCGCGCACTCCACGCGGACCTGCTGACCCCGGCCGTGGGCCAGTCCCCGGCTGCGGCTCCGCTCCCGGCCCCGTTCCTCTTACACATCTGACGCGGCCGACGATCCACCCTGTTTGTATCGTACGGGCGGGGTGTACACGGGGCCGGCGGCGGGTGTCGCGGTGCCGTCCCGGTCCGGCGGAGGCATCAGGGCGAAGACGGCGGCCGGGGGGTCTGTGACGATCGGTCTGCCGGGCGGTGGTGACGTGGCGGGCACGAAGGCGGGCAAGGGCACGACCGTGTACCCCGGTGCCGCACCTTCCACGGATCTGGCCGTACAGGCCACACCCGGGGGCGGAGTGCGGGCTCTGGCGGTGTTGGAGGACAAGAGTGCCCCGCGTCAGCAGCGATACCTCATCGGGCTCCCGACCGGTGCCGGTCTGGTGAAGACCAGCACCGGCATGGTTGCCGCGGTCGGCCCGGATGGTCAGGTTCTCGGCGCCTTCGCCACACCCTGGGCCAAGGATGCCAACGGTAAGAGCGTGCCCACCAGCTACCAGGTGGAGGGGAACACTCTCGTACAGTCGGTACAGACCACGGGCGCGACCGCCTTCCCCGTCGTCGCCGACCCCTGGTACGACCCCTCTTCGTGGGAGAACTGGGACACGATCAAGTGCGTCGCCAGCCAAAGCCAGGACGGCGCTATCTACGCGGGTGCGGGTGCGGCCCTGGCCGGGCCTGAGGCCATCGGCCCCGGGGCCGTAGGCGGAGCCTTGGCCGGCACCTTCGTCGGGCTGAAGAACTGCTAGACGCAGATGTCGCCGGCGCGTTGAAAGTCAATGAGTTGAAAGGAGAAGGGCGAGTGGGACCTCAGGCGGCTCCGGACGGAAAGCCTGCCGTGTGGCTCGTAGTTGTGGCTGCTGTAGTGCCGTGGGGTGCGATGTCTTTGGTTAACATCCACCCTACGTGGCTGAGTATTGCCATCACAGGGTCAGTCGTGGCAGTAGGCGTTCTTGGCGTCCTTTTGTACTTCCGGCTGCGAATGCTGAAATTCTTCCGTGAGTACCCGAATAACCCCGTGGAGTGAGGGCGCTGGCCCGCTGATCGGTCTGCCGGGCGGCGGTGACGTGGCGGGCACGAAGGCGGGCAAGGGCACGATCGTGTACCCCGGTGCTGCACCTTCCACGGATCTGGCGGTACAGGCGACCACGGACGGGGGCGTGCGCGCGCTAGGTGGGCCAGGCGCGCGAAGACCGCCCAGTACTTGGCGCTTCGCGTGAGGATAGTGCTGCGTTGCGCGGAAGGCGGGACGAACAAGCAGGCCGCGGCCGAGCTTGGTGTCGACACCTCGACCGTGGATCGCTGGCGCGGTCGTTTCATCGCTGGCCGTTTGGACGGTCTGGCCGATGAGCCCAGGCCGGGCCGGCCGTCCTCGATTCTCCTCGACCAGGTCGAGGACGTGATCGTGGCGACGCTGGAGTCCACTCCGGGCCGGGATACCCACTGGCCACGGGCCTCGATGGCCGCTCGCACGGGGCTGTCGAGATCGACGGTCGGCCGGATCTGGAAGCGGTTCGATCTCAAGCCTCACCTGCAGGATTCCTCGACCGCCTTTCCTGTGGTCGCGGACCCCAAGTGGCTGGACGAGGCTGCCAAGGGAGCCACCGGCGGAATGATCGGTGGATGTGTCGGAGGAGCTCTCGCCGGAGGAGCTGGGTGCGTCCCGGCGGCCGTGGCCGGCGGTGTGGCCGGCGGTGTCGCCGGAGCGATCACGGGCCTCTTCAGCTGATGGGTCCTCTTCAACCGGTAGTGAGGTGATCAACCATGCTCAAGATCGACTTGTGGTTCGGGAACTCCCCTGCAGCGCACGGTGTCGCTGGCCGTGCTGTGTGGGCTGGGGGTGGTGCTGGGAATATCCCTGCAGGACCGCTCTCTCCTTGCCGCCGTGGTGTGGGGTCTCGTCGGAGGAATCGCGGCGGTTCCTCTCCTTCTCGTGGCGGCGAAGGCGGTCCGCTACGTCGAGAGCCGTCGCGGTTCCCTGTGAGAGCCCGCGCACCGGGAGGCGGGGTTATCGGGGCGTAGGCCTGTCGGGTCGGTGGTGAGGGTGTCCGGCTTCGTAGGCGATGCGCGCGGCCTGAACGCGGTTGGTGGCTCCGAGTTTGGCCATCATGCGGCTGACGTGGCCTTTGACGGTGCCTTCGCTCATGTGGAGGGTCGCGGCGATCTCCGCGTTGGGCATGCCGTAGGCGAGCAGGTCCAGGATCTGCTGTTCGCGGCCGGTCAGCCGTGCAAGTTCCTTCGCGTGCTGCGGGGGATGCTCGGCGGCGGGCTCGGTCCCGTGCCGGGAGTCGATGACGAAGCGGGTGACGGCGGGAGAGAGGATCGCGTGGCCGCGGGCGACGGCGCGGATGCCTTCGACGAGGTCTTTGGGCGGGGTGTCCTTGAGGAGGAAACCGGCCGCGCCGGCGCGCAGTGCCTCGTCGATGTAGTCGTCGGCGGTGAACGTGGTCAGGATGATGACGGCGGGGGGCGAGGGCAGCGCGGTGATCGCGGCGGTGGCGGCGAGGCCGTCGGTGCCGGGCATCCGGATGTCGAGGAGCACCACGTCGGGTGCGTGCTCGCGTGCCGAGGCCAGGGCCGCGGCTCCGTCCTCGACGGCGCCGACGACGTCCATGTCGTCCTGGAGGCCGAGGATGAGTTCCAGGCCGCTCCGGATGAGGGCTTCGTCGTCGGCGATCAGTACGCGGATCATTCGACCTCCGTGCCGGTGCCGGGCCGCGGTGGCCTGGCGCGGGCGGGCTGATGTCGTGGGGTCAGGGGGATGATGGCCTCCACGCGGAACCCGCCGTCGCCGGTCGGGCCCGTTGTCAGGGTTCCGCCGAGGAGGGTGACGCGCTCGCGCATGCCAAGGAGTCCCTGGCCGCCTTCGGGCAGGGACCCGTCGGCCGGGCGGGCCGTGCCCTGCGGCTGCGAGGGCGGGCCGTTGAGAATGCGGACCGTGAGCGACTGCGGCCCGTAGGCGACGTCCACCTGCGCGCGGGCGCCGCAGGCGTGCTTGGAGACGTTGGTCAGTGCCTCCTGGACGATCCGGTACAGCGTCCGCCCGTACACCGGTTCCAGCGAATCCAGGTCGTGGTTCTGCCGCAGGGTGACCGCGACGCCGCCCTCCCGCGTCCGCTCCAGCAGGGCGGGCAGCCCGGCGGCCGTGGGCAGCGGAGCCCGGTCACCGTGGTTTCCTCCGCCGACCAGTCCGAGCGCGGTACGCAGCTCGCCGAGAACGCCCCGCCCGAGCGACTGCAGCGTTACGGCCTCTTCGGCCACCCAGTCGGCCTGCCGGCTCTCCGCCGCCATCTGCAGCGCACCCGCCCGGAACACCATGTGGGTCACTCCGTGCGCGACCACGTCGTGCATCTCCCGCCCGATCTCGCGCCGCTCCTGCGCGCGCGCCCGCTCCTCCAGGAGTACGCGCTCGAGTTCCATGGACCGGATCTGCTCCTCCTGGCTGACGCGCAGGCGCTGGCGGGCGGCGACGTAGAGGCCCAGGAGCATGGGGGTGACGGAGAAGATGATGTAGTGCGGGGCCAGCTGGGGCATGGTCACGTCGGGGTCGTACCAGAAGGCCAGGGTGTGGCCGAGGGCCGAAGCGGCGAGCAGGCCGGCCTGCAGGCGGCGCGAGAGGGTGTGCGCGCCGACGGTAAACAGGGCGACGGCTTCGGCTGCGGGGTAGAAACTCGCCAGGTCGGCCGCGATCGCGACGGCGGCGATCGGGCCGGGCCAGCGCCGCCGCAGCAGCAGCAGGGCGCTCATCGCGGCCCAGACGATGATGCCCGGCCACCAGGCCTCGCCATAGCGCCGGTCTCCGGAGCCGCGCAGGAGGACATCGCGTACCTCGTAAACGGCGGCGCCGACGGCCAGGGCGACGTCCCAGCGGCACAACCGCCAGCCGGAGGTGTGCTCGCTCATGGATCCCCTTGCCTTCCTCTGCCTGCGAGTAGACCGCCTCCGGCTGCGGTGCGCATGTGGCGAAGGTTGTGAACTTTCGATACAGCCCCATCGGAAGACCTAGAGCATATATGGACATAAGGGTCAGGTTTTGGGAGTGGGCGGTCTGTAGCGTCGCAGACGACCCCACACCCCCCACCGGACAAGGAGCCTCATTGGTCACCGCCCGCTTCGACCTCCCGGCCACCGCCTCCCAGGTCGCCCCGGCCCGCCACCGGGTGAGACAGCAGCTGGACACCTGGGGGCAGCCACTGGACGAGGCGACGACCACCACCGTGGAACTGATCGTCTCCGAACTCGTCACCAACGCCATCGTCCACGCGCAAGGCAGCCGGATCGGCCTCGCTCTCCAGATCGCAAGCCGGCCCGGACGGCGCCGCCTGCGCGTCGAGGTCTCCGACGGCGGCCACCACCTTCCCGGCCGGGCGCGCCCCGCGACGGACGACGTGGAGTCCGGCAGAGGCCTCGCCCTGGTGGAGGCCCTCTCCGTCCGCAGCGGAGCCATCCCCGAAGCACACGGAAAAACCTGCTGGGCCGAAGTCGACCTGCCCGAGGCAAGTTGACGATCAAGGGGCGCGCGGTGCCCACCACCTTCTGAGCGAGGACCAACGCAGTCGCTTCGGCCGGTTCGCGGGAGGACCCGGACGAGGGACAGCTCGCCGGATCCTTCCTGCTCGACCAGACCACCCGGCGCCGGGCGATGGCGGCCAAGGGCGCGCGGAACCGGATCGGCTGGGCGGTCCAGCTCGGGACCGCCCGATAGCTGGGGACGTTCCTGGACAACCCCGAACAGGTACCCGGAGTTGTGGTCGACTACGTCGCCGAGCAACTGGACTTGTCGCCAGCGGAGTTCGCCGGCTACGACATGAAAGAGACTCGCTGTGACCACCAGGAGCAGATGCGCGAGGGGTACGGGTACACGAAGTTCGAGTTCGACCAGTGGTTCGCACTGGCCCGCTGGATGTACCAGCGGGCGCGGATCGGCTCCGAGCGCCCGACCCTGCTGTTCGACCTCGCCACCAAACGCCTGGTGGAGAAGAAGGTGGTGCTGCCCGGGGTGGCCGTCCTGGAACGGCTGCTCTCCGGCTCGCGCGAGCGCGCCGAGAAACGCCTGTGGGCCACGCTGGCCGCCGCCCCGACCCAGGAGCAGGCCGCCGCGTTGCAGCGCCTGGTCGTCGTCCCTGCAGGCAAGCGTCTGTCCGAGCTGGGCCGGCTGCGGCGCTCACCCCGGGACATCACCGCGCGCGGGGTGGGCAAGGTCATGGAGCGGTACGAGGCGCTGAACACCTTCGGCGGGACGGCGTGGGACCTGCCTGCAATACCCCCGGACGGCTCCAGACACTGGTTGGTCCACTTCGCGCGGGCCGCCCGCGCCCAGGCCGTCTCCGACCTCGCCGGGGACCGGCGCCTGGCCACCCTGGTGGCGTTCGCCGCGGTGATGCCGCAGGTTGCCGCGGACGAGGCGATCGAGGTGCTTCGACCTGGTGATGGGCGACCTGATCCGCTCCTCCAGCACCAAGATGACCAAGCAGCGGCTGCGGACCCTCAAAGACCTGGACGCCGCCGCGATCCTGCTGCGCGAGATGTGGATCGCGGTGTCCTCGGCCGCCGCCGACCCTTCAAGCGACATCCGCGCGACGCTCGACGCCATGGACGTCGGCCCGTTCCACGCGGCGGCCGAGACGGCCAAGCTCCTCGCCCAGGAGCCCGACGACGGCGTCGAGCAGATGCTCGCCGCCCGCTACAACACCACCGCCTGCTTCCTGCCCGACCTGCTCAAGACCTTCGAGTTCGAGTCGAGCCCGGCGGGCGACCCGGTGCTGGACGCGCTGGCGTTCGTGAAATCCCTCAAGGGACGGCGCCGCCCCATCCAGGGGTGGAGGTCCCGGCCAGGTTCCTGACCTCCGCCTGGCGGCGCCTGGTCTTCCCGCCCCCCGCCGATGCCCGTGGCCAGCGTCGAGAAGCGCGCCCTGATCGTCGCCTCCACCGAGGCCTCGCGCACCGCCCTGCACCGGCACGAGGTGTACGTGCCGGGCCTGCGCAAATGGGGCGACCCCAACGCCCGGCTGCGGGGCGACACCGCGTGGGGGGCAACCCGCTCCCGCGTCTGCTGGGAACTCGACCTCGACCTGAACCCCGACAAGATCCTGGCGGGCTGGACCCGCCGCCTGGACGCTGCCCACCGTGAGTTCGCCGACCGCCTGGCCGCCAACCCCGCCGTACGGATCGAACAGCAAAACGGTCGCGACCGCATCATCCTCACCGGCCTGGACCGCCTGGACGAACCCGCCTCCCTGCGTGAGCTCCCCAAAGAGGTCGAGGCCCGCCTGCCCGCCGTCGGCCTACCCGAAATGGTGTTGGAGGTGAACTCGTGGGTGCCCTACCTCGGCGACTTCACCCACGTCTCGGAAGGCAACTCCCGCATGGACGACCTCGAACTGTCCGTGGACGCCGTGCTCACCACGGAGGCCACCAACGTCGGCGTCGACCGATCGTCCACGACGGCGTCGACGCGCTCAGTCACGACCGGCTGTTCTGGGTCGAACAGAACTACCTGCGCGCGGCCACTCGTTTGACAGACCCGACCGAAGCGGTTTCGATGGCGACGTCGAAATCCCGCTCGGTAATTGGAGCCACAGGCCCCCCACTGGGCGAGATATTGGCCACGAAGATCGGAAGATTACCTCCGGCCAGCACGAATAGCGCAGCGCCGCTGAGGAGCTGAAACGGTGCAGTTTGACGTGATCGCGATGCCATTGGGTACGAGCCGCTCGAGGCCGCCAGCGAGATGGTTGCGCACGCGGAGGTGTCCTGAGGCGGAGTCCCGGGTCACCAAGGTCGCCGATGCGCCGCCGTCAAGGTTTACACCGTCGGAGCAGTTCAGCTGAGCGAGGAGCCGTGCGAGTTCGTCCACCGTCAGTCCGCTGGATCGGCCTTCCCGCCCATCCGTGGACAACAGCCGCAGAGTGCGGCCCCCATCGGCGATGCCGGCAGCGCTGCGGGGCTGTGCGGTGACACTGTCCAGGCCGACCGCAGCCCGGTGGTCCCGCAGCAGCACTTGGCCGCCCAGCGCAAAATCGAAAGCGCCGCCGCTGCCGAGCGGGGCGAGACGGTAATCGATCGTCACCGGGGTTCCGGGGACAAGGTTGCGCAGCAGACGGGCGCCCGCTTCTCGGCCGACGAGAACACGCTCGCCTGGAGCAATGCTTCCGGTACCGGGTGTGGGCGACCCCGACCGGACGAAGCCGTCTCGGACGGTCACTTCGTAGGTGTCCTGCGAACAGGGCGCCCCACGCCTTTCGTCCGTACCGCAGACAGCGCGGGCTCGGGAAACCCGGCCCCACTGTGAGGTGAACATGCCAACCGAACCCACCGGAAGTGCATACTGGTTGAGGCCGCGCAGCGGCATCCGACCGTGCGGACTCTGCACGTGCCCCTCCAGCGTGAGCCTTCCGGTTCGGGCCACCCCGTCCTGTCCGACACCGATGACGTCCTCCGTCGTGCTCCCGCGGGGAGGTGACAAGCCGAATCTCTGCCCCTCAGGCACAGCGGCTTTGATGGGCTGCCCTGAGGCAACAGCCGGACCTGAGGCGGCATAGGTCACCTCGACGCCATGATGCTGCGCTTCGCTGATGTTGAAGAAGTCCCCGTTGATGGCGGCAACCGCACCCCGCTCCCTGGCCATCCGGGACACGGTGTCCCTCTTGGAGACCGCGCCCGGGTGGAGCAGGCCGGCTCGCACGCCGGGCCAGCCCAAATCGATCGTCAGCAGGTGCACTCGTGTATCCCCGTGAGAGGTCGACACCGTGAACGTCCGGTAGTCGACGCCGGGTACAACCTTCTCCACTGCGGCAAGAGCGCCCGAAGCCGCGGAATAGCGTACCTGTCGGCTTCCGCCGACCCTGCGGGAGAGTGACTCACTGTGGGGCGCCGAGCTCGAAGTAATACCGGGAGCCGCGCGATACGGGCCGGGGACTCCAGGCACCCTCCTGTCCGACGAGATGGCCGGAGCGCGTACATGTGAGACCGCAGAGTTGGCGACAGCGGGTTGGGGATTCGAAGCCGCTGCTGCAAGTGCGGAAATCACGGCTCCAGCGATGTACAACTTCGAGTGCTTGTTCACCCGAGAACACCATCATGCAGAAACGTTCACCACCAACGAACATCGCAGCGTGTTGGACAACCTGTCGAGGCAGGATCTCCCGTTCGAGCTGCCATTCCTTCTCCGCCTTGGCCAGCCGGGCATTCTCCGCCCGCAGCCGGGGCAGCTCGGCCTCGGTGTCCTGCGACGCGCCGGAGGCGGCCGGACGGACGTCGGCATCACGCACCCAGGTCCGCAGCGTCTCGGGGTTGACGTTCAGATCGGCCGCGACGTCCCAAAACGTCCGCCTGCCGACCGAAGTCCGCCACAACGCGATCGCGTCAGACCGGAACTCCGCACTGTACTTCGAGGACCTTGCCACGTGGATCTACACCTTCCAGGATCAACAAGATCCTGGAAGGTGTGTCCACACCACGTGGATCACCTCAGCTCAGCGTTACTACCGAATGTGAGACAGAGCCGTTCGATGGACAGACCCTTCGGTTCCGGTCGGGCGCCCGACCCGCCCGGCGGTATCGAAAGTTGTCAACCAAAGGAGGTAGTGAATGGATTCCGGTGTCGGTCACAGTGGGACCACGCCAACATCCGCCTCGGGACACCGGTTCTGGCCGACCTCGGCTACGTCGGGGCCGGTGGAACGTTCGCGGTTCCCCGCCGACGACCGCCCCGCCCGGACCTCACCACCGGGCAACGCTCACTCAACCGGGCCCACGCCCGACTCCGCTACCCCGTCGAACGCGGCATCGCACGACTCAAGACCTGGAAAATCTTCCTCCGCGCCCGCTGCAGCCCCAACTGGCTCACCCAAGCCGCCAAAGCCATCCTCACCCTGGAGAGCTACCGCTGAAGATCCTCACTCACTGGTTCGGCTGGCATGAATGGTGGGGAATCCGACGTATCCAAATCCGGTCGGATCTGTACATGATTTCAGCGGTAGAAACCCTGGATGTCAAGCGATGGTTCACTTGTTTCATCGGACGTCGGATCCCTGTCCACCCATGAAACTTCCAGTCAATTTTGGAGAATTTAGAATGAGCCTTACCCAGCTTCGGTCCATGAATTTCCCTGCCCTCGAGGCCGAGGTGGCGGATGCGACATTCGCCGAGGGGATGAGCGCTGCGCAGTGCGCCTACATCAAGACGCTCAGCTTCACGAGTGCCGTTTATTCCTGCGGTGGCACGCCGAAAAACTACTCGGACATCTACAACCGCGAGTGCCGATAGATCCACACTGTTGCGCCCAGCCTGCACCGCAGGCTGGGCGCAACGGCCGCAGGAGAGATATACGATGCGCTTCCGGAAGTTTCATACCCATCAAACAGGAGAGACGGACTGCGGGCCGGCATGCGTACGCACAATTCTCCGCCGGCACGGGGTTGCGGTGGACACGGCCCTCCTGAGAGAGTCCGTCGGCCTCGGCAACCGTGGCGCGAGCATGCTGCGCCTGAGCCAGGTGCTGTCCGGGTACGGATTGGACAGCGAGCTCCTGCGCCTCGATGTGAGCCAGTTGCGGACCGCGCTCGATGTAGCCGGCCCGGCCATCATCAGAGTGCATATCGACAGCCGTCCGCACTTCATCGTCGTGCACGCTGCGGACGAAGGCCGCTTCACCGTCAGCGATCCTCTCTTTTCAAGGCCGTCGCGCATGAGCGCGGATGACCTCGCGGAGGTGTTCACCGGGGACACCTTGATCACACCACGCCCGGCCAGGCGGCCCGGCGTCCGTGTCAGAGTTGCCGGCTCCGGCACGCAGCAGGTCGTCTGGCCCCTCGTCCGCGCCTCCTGGCCGGTGCTCCTGGCCATACTCGGGCTCACCGCTGTGGCTGCGGCGGTCACCGTGGTCGTCGGCATCTTCATGCAGGTGGCCATCGACCGCGTCGTTCCCGGCGGATCGCCGGGTCCGGTGGACACGTTGGCCGCCCTGACCGGCGGAGCGATCCTCGCCGCCGCTGGCGCCAACTACCTGCGAGGCCGCATGAGTGTGACGCTGGCGCAATCGATGCAGCGCCGCCTCTCCCTGCACTTCACCCGCAAGTTGCTGGGCCTCCCCAGTTCCTTTCATCAAGGCCGGCGCACCGGCGACCTGGTGAGCCGGCTGGACGACATCCAGCAGATCCAGACGGTGGCCGCCTCGACCACCGTCTACGCCGCCGTCGACACAGGCGTCATCATTGGTGTCGGGGCGTACCTACTCCAGGGCAACACGTACGTCGCCTTGGCACTCACCGCGTCGCTCGTGGGCAGTGTCCTGATCTCTCTGTGGCACTACCCACAGATCCGGGCACTGGCCGAAGAGGCGTTGCAACGTGATGCCACGCTCAAGGCCGAATTCACCAACACCCTCCAGCACCACGAGCAGATAGCCGCCTTGGAGGCCCGGGGGTTCACCGAGCAACGCGTCAACGAACGGCTCGCGCGAAGGATCGCAGCGGAACAGCGCCTGGGATTCCTCGGCACCCGCCACTCCGCCATCAAGACCGCCAACCTCGGCCTCACCACCGTCTTCGTCATGTGGCTCTCCCTCCGCCAGGCCATGGCGGGAGTCGTCAGCCTCGGAGAGGTCTTCTCCTCAGTCGCCCTGGCCGGATACTTCCTGGCCGCGGTGGATGCCCTCACCACCCTTCAGATCACCCTCCAGCGGCTTCAGGCTGCCCTGGGGCGCTATCGGGACGTCATGAATCAGAAAGGTGCCATGAACCCGAATCCAGACCGGATCCCATGTTCCGTGTCGGCCCCGAATTCGGCACCGGCGCGTACCGACATCGTGGTCAAGGAGCTCTGCGTCACATACCCCGGTGCGGCCCGCCCGGCGCTCGACGGTTTCACACTCACCGCCGAGCAAGGCAGCTCCGTGCTCCTCACCGGCCCCAACGGATCAGGCAAAAGCACAGCGCTGAGGACCATGGCCGGCCTCCTCGCCCCCACCGGAGGGTCCATTCAGGTCGGCTCAACCATGGCCGTCCAGATGGGAGGGCGCACGCCGGATCGACAGATTCTGTACCTGAGCGAGGTCCCGTTCCTCGTGGCCGCTGACGTACGGGAGAACCTCACGCTTGGTGTGGCCGGCACAGATACTGACATCGCCCGCGCTTGCCGACTCGCCTGCTTCGACGAGGTTCTGGAGACTCTCCCCGGCCGACTGAGCTGGCTCGTGAGCGAAGACGGCACTGGCATGTCCCGCGGGCAGGCGCAGCGACTTGCCCTGGCCCGTGCCATTCTCCGCAACCCCGACGTCTACCTTCTCGACGAGGCCTTCAGCGGGATCGATCACACTACCGTTCACCGGATCTGGGCCAACTTCGCGGCCCTACCCGCAACAAAGATCGTCGTCTCGCACACCAGCGCAGTGGACCTCGCCTTCGATCAAATCGTCGCTCTGGACGCCCGGCCCTCCCTCCAGCCGGCGCCAACTGCCCCCACACGCGAGCTCTGACATGTCCTCCGAGCTCCCGAACCCGCAGGTCACCGCAGTGGTTCTGACCTACAACGAAGAGAAGAGGCTCGGTGCATGCCTACGTGCTCTGAGCGCAGACGTTGATGAAGTGTTGTTGATCGACTCGGGGTCCACGGACGGAACGCTTGCCATCGCCGCCAGCCAGCCTCTGCCCGTCCGCGTGGTCCACGCACCCTGGCGCTCGGATTTCGCGCACCAGAGGAACCTGGCGTTCTCCCACATCCACCGAGGATGGATCCTCATGGTCGACGCCGATGAGGTCCTCGCCCCTACCTCGGGGACGACGACCGTTCGGCAGGTTCTGGCACAGCTCGACCACCGCCAATCCCACCCCGACCTCGTCGGCTGTCCAGAGATTCAGGACGTGCACGACAGGGCCGGACACTCCACCGACCTGCCACGGATACTGCGGGCGCAGACGACGCTGCGCTATCGCGGCCGCATCCACGAACGACCCTACGACGCGGCGGGAAACCAGCCTGCCACGGTCGCCTTGCCTATCCGCCTTACGCACTACGGATACCTTCCCGAGGTGATCGCGGAACAGAGCAAAGAGGAACGTCACACCAGCCTGCTCAGACTCTGTCGCGTCGAGGAGCCGGACAATCCGAAATGGGTCTTCTATCAGGTAAGAGCCGAACTGGCGGCGCTCTCCGACTCAACCCAGGCCCAGGAACTCTTCTCCTGCCTGGCCACGGCCATGGCGCACTGCCCCGACGATGCTCCTGACTACCTCACGGAACGGGTTGAGGACAGCTGGAGCTTGATGTGTGAGCTCGCTCTTCACTTTGGTGGCGCGGAGCAGATCGCCTCATACTCAGCGCGCCTCGAGGACACCGGGCGTCACGCTGAAGCCGTGTACTACCGGACGGTAGTGGCGATGAGTGCAACCCTGACCCGCCTGTCCCACCTGACCGAGCAAGTCCTCGGCCCCCTTGCCCGGGGCACACGTGGCACGGCACGTGACATCGGCCGTCTTCACGAACTGCAAGGGCTACTCGCGCTGGCGTGCGGCCGCACCGATATGGTCCCGCGAGCCCTGGAACAGGCAGTGGCTCACGGAGCCGGTTCGGTGCTCATATCCGAACTCGCACGGTTGCAGAAACTTCTCAGTGCCACCCCTTCAGACCACCAAACCGTCCACCACTCACAGGAGAAATCATCATGATGCTGGGACCTGGACTCGCGGCAATGCCCATGCCCGAATGGAAGGTGCGCACAGCGAAAGGAAAGGAGTACGTGGCAGACAGTGAAGCAGAAGCAAGGGAGATGGCCGGCGAGTACGGCCCGGGGTCTTCGGTCTGGGAAAGGCAGGCTTACCGGGGCATCGCCCTGACCACCATCTCCTCGACAGGCTGGTACCAGGTGGCCTGACGACGCAGCCTCCGCCGGGCGACTTGCGTCCAGGAATCCGCCATCTTCCCGTGCGCCAGTGGCCGGGTTTCGGGCCGGTGGCGTCGGGAATCTGTTCCAGTCCGGCCCCGAAAATGATTGTCTCGGAAAGTAACGATCTCGGGGCCTTACCCGCCTGCACCAGCTACCGCGCCCAGCCGATCCCCAGCTCGGCGAGCGCGGCGAGCTGCGCAGCAAGGTTCGGCGCCTACACGGACGCGCTGGCCCTAACCGCAGGGGTCGCCACGGAGCTTCGTCGTTCCGTACAGCCCGCACCGACCAACCCCACAACCCCACAGTCAGGTTGGAAAGGCTCAGTAACTACCCGGCCTTGGGGAAACTTCACTTGTGAGGTCACCCCGTCAACCGGAGATGCTTCGTTGCGTACACGACAGCCTCCAGGGGATCACCAGCCGTCGTGGCCGATGACGCCGGTGATCACCCTGACCTTGAGTCAGCCCTGTGTGCCGTGGCGACTCAGGCGATGCGAGGGGCCGATCGTTCAGGCGCGGCTGACTGCGAAGTCGACTCGGTTGTCGACTCCGGCGACCTTCACCGTGCCGAAGATCTTGACGACACGGGTCGGGAAGAGTGAAGCCGGGTTACAGACGACCTCGGTGCTGTCGCCCTGCCCTGCGTAGGTACGGAAGCTGATGACGCCCTGTCCGCTGGCGTTGACGGCGAGGGAGAAGCTGCTGCTCTTGGCTCGGGCGTCGTCACCGGTCCCGAGCTCGACCCGGAGGACATTGCTCAGGAAGACGGGCGTCATGGTCATCGCGCGGGATTCACCCGGCACCTTGGCCGTGCCCACGAACGGGGTGTCGAGAGCGAGAAGGCCGACGTAGTCGCTCAGGGCACCACCGCATGTATTGGGCACGGCGGAGGCGGTACTTCCCGTGATCGTGCCGCCGGCGAGTACGGCGGCCAGGGTGAGGGCGCCTACGGTGGCAGTCCGGGTACGACGGAGCATGAGAGAACCTATCCATTGTCTGCCGCGCGCCGCGATACTGCGGCTGGCGGCATGGGTGTGGCCTCGACCAGGTGGCGGGGCCGTTCCTGCTCCCGCGGCCCAACACACCCCAGACAGTGTGGTATTCACACTGCCGGCCCTTGGCCCTCCACTTCGCGCAGTGCGGGAAACGGTGAGCCGGTACCTGTGAGGTTCGCGTTGGCTGATGCGGTACGCAGTCAGTACTACCCCGGCATACGGAAGGCGAGACGATGAGCACTCGCACAGGTGAACGTCGTTCGAGCACCCGAATTAGCGGGCAGGCGCTTCGGCCTCAAGGGCACGGAGAATTCTTGTCGGCGCCACTCACAGCACTCGGGTGGAGATACGGCCGATTGCGCAGCACATGGCAGAGGCTTCAAGCCGGTTCGGCAGGAGTGAGGTGTCCCCCGGAGTGTGGACACGGGGGTCATGCTGCGAGTGTGAGTTTACGTCCTCGCTGGTGTTGCCGTTCGAATTCGGCGGGTGAGAGGTAGCCGAGGGCGCTATGGCGCCGGCGGGTGTTGATGTGATTAAGCGACGGCCCCGCCCCCTCTGCTGTCGGAGCCGAGGGCGGCCCCGGCGCCCCGTGGTACGAGGAGCTGGGGGTGCCCGTCGTGCTCGTGGAGCGGCGCCCCGAGCGGCACGCCTCCGCCTGCGAGCACGTGGGTACGGACCACGGCTACGGCGCCAGGCTGGCGGTACGCCACCTCCTGGACGCCGGGCGGCGCCGGATCGCCCTGGTGATGCGCGGCGGAACCCCCACCGCGCCCTGGATCAAGGAGGGGTACGACGCGGCGGTGGCCGAGGCGGGCCCCGAGGTGTCCGGACACGCGCTCTTCCTCGACCTCGCCGAGCACGACGCCGGCGAGGCCGCCTACGAGCGGGCGGTGGACGCGTTCATCGAGGGGGTGCGGGCCGGCCGGATCGACGCCGCGCTGGTCCATCCCGACCACGAGGCCGTGGTGCTGTCCCAGCGGCTGCGGAGCGCCTCGCTGTCCGTGCCGGGCGACGTGGCCCTGGTCTCCTACGACGACGAGGTGGCTTCGCTCGCGGATCTGCCGCTGAGCGCGGTGGCGCCGTCGAAGCACGAAGTGGGGGTCACGGGAGTGGAGTTGCTCGTCCGCAGGCTGCGGGAGCCCGGCCGGCCCCGGCGTCGGATCGCCATCCTCCCCGAGCTGCGGGTCCGCGCGTCCAGCGAAACTTAACCGTTACTTCGCTTTTCTTTCTCAAGCTTTGCTTTTCTATTGACTCGCTTCTTGTCTGGCCGAATGATGTGCATCACCTCGCCGCATCGACGGCTCGCATCTGAGGAGCAGAGCAGTGAAGCTCACTTCCCGTACCTCCCGCGTCGCCCTCGCCACCCTCTCACTGGCCCTGTTCGCCACCGCCTGCGGTGGGAGCGGGGGCGCCGCGTCCAAGGGCGAAGGCCCCAAGGCCGGATCCCCCAAGGAGCCGGTCAACCTGACCTATTGGGGCTGGACCGGCGGTGCCCAGCAGGTGGTGGACGCGTTCAACGCGTCCCACCCGGACATCAAGGTCACCTTCTCGGCCATCACCGGCGGACCGGACGGATACGCCAAGATCAGCAACGCGATCAAGGCCGGGAACGCCCCCGACGTCGCGGGCATCGAGTACCCGACCCTCCCGGAGTTCGTCAGCCAGGGCTTCCTGGAGGACATCAGCTCCCAGGCCGGCGCCACCGTGAAGGCGAAGTTCCCCCAAGGCGTCCAGGAGCGGGTGACGCTCGGCGGCAAGACCTGGGCCGTGCCGTACGACGCGACGCCGAACCTCCTCTACTACCGCAAGGACCTCTTCCAGAACGCGGGCGTCGAAGTCCCCAAGACCTGGGACGAGTACAAGGCGGCCGCCGAGAAGATCAAGGCCGCCGACAAGAACGTGCGCATCGGCGGGTGGGGCAACGACGACGCGCCGCTGCTGGCCGCGCTCTCCTGGCAGGCCGGCGCCAAGTGGTACGGCACCGAGGGCGACGGGTGGAAGGTCGCCATCAACGACGCGCCCTCGCAGAAGGTGGCGTCGTACTGGCAGGGCCTGGTCAAGGACGACCTGGTGATGAACCTGAAGATCAACGGCCCGGAGTTCGCCAAGGCCAAGGCCGACGGGGTCATGGCCAGCTTCATCGGCGCCTCCTGGAGCGCCGGCGGCACGATGACCGCCCTCGCCAAGGACTCGGGCAAGTGGGGCGTCGCCCCGCTGCCGAACTGGGGCACCCCGGCGACCGGCATGTTCGGCGGCACCAGCTACGCCGTCACCAAGGGCAGCAAGCACGTCAAGGAGGCCGCCGAGTTCGCCGCGTGGGCGGCCATCAGCCCCGAAGGCGTCAAGGCCCGCCTCAGCAGCCTGAAATCGCCGAGCAGCAGCCTGCCCGCCAGCCCCGAACTGCGCACGATCGCCGCCGCGGCCTTCGACGACAAGGGCTTCTTCGGCGGTGACGACGTCTACAAGATCGCCGGTGCCCAGGTCGACACCATCGTCCCGGGCTGGGTCTGGGGCCCCGTGCAGACCGCGACCAACACCGCCATCCAGGACGCCGGGCAGAAGGGCAGCCTGACCGAGGGACTCGCGGCAGGCCAGAAGGCCGCCGAGGAGGCCATCAAGGGCCGGGGTCTCAACCTCGCGAAGTAGGGAGCCGTCGGGGCCGGCCCGGTCGGGCCGGCCCCGCCCGCCCCTTCCGCTTCCCCTGCGTTCCTCCGCCCATCCGTCCTTCCGCAGCGCACCACCAAGGAGCCCAAGGTGGCAGCACCACTCACTCGTTCCGCGCGCGGCGCCGAGCGTCGAGCCGCGCACAGGCCCGGCCAGGGCAAGGCCGTGGTGGTCTTCCTCGCCCCGTTCTTCCTGCTCTTCGCCGCCGTCCTGATCCTGCCCGTCGGTTACGCGGCGTGGATGAGCTTCTTCTCGGAGCGCTCCTCCGGTCTCGGCTTCGGCGGCACCGAACGGGTCTTCAGCGGGCTCGGGAACTACACGAAGGCGCTGAGCGATCACGGTTTCACGTCCTCGTTCCTGCACGTGGCCGCGTACTGCGCCCTCTACATCCCCGTGATGATCGGCACCGCGCTCGCCCTGGCCCTGCTGGTCGACTCGGCGGCGGCCAAGGCCAAGCGCCTCGTGCAGTTCGCCGTCTTCATGCCGCACGCGGTGCCCGGGCTGATCGCGGCGGTCATCTGGATCTACCTCTACACCCCCGGCCTGAGTCCGGTCCTGGAGTGGATCGATGCGGCCGGCGGGCACTGGGACTTCTTCGCCGAGGGGAGCGTCCTGCCTTCCCTGGTGAACGTCGCGGCCTGGCAGTGGATCGGCTACAACATGATCATCTTCTTCGCCGCCCTGCAGGCCGTGCCCCGCGAGGTCATCGAGGCCGCCGTCATGGACGGCGCGGGAGGAGTGCGCGTCGCCCTCCGGATCAAGCTGCCGATGATCCGCTCCGCGGTCTTCCTCACCCTCCTGTTCACCTGCGTCGGCGTCGTCCAGATCTTCAGCGAGCCGATGCTCCTCTCCCAGCGGGCCGGCTCGATGGGCTCGGACTGGTCTCCGATGATGTTCATCTACAAGGCGGCGTTCGAGCGGCACGACTACGGTCTCGCCTCCTCCGCCTCCCTCCTGATGGCCCTCGTCGCGGGCACCCTCTCCTACGTCGTCACCCGGATCGGAAAGCGAGGCGGTTCGGCATGAGCACACGGACGGTCCCTTCGGCGTCGTCCGCGGACGCCCCTCCCGGCCCCGGAGCCGCCACCGCGCTCGGCGCCGCCGGCGCGGGCACCCCGGCGGAGCGCAAGGCCGGACCCGGCCCCGAAGACCGGCGGAGCCGGCCGCGCGACAAGAGGCGCCAGCGCGGGGGAACGGCCTCCAAGGTCGCGGTCAACGGCGTGCTCCTGGTGGCGGTCCTCTACACCCTCATGCCGCTGACCTGGCTGCTGATCGCGGCCACCAAGAACCACGCGGACCTCTTCGGGACGGCCGGCTTCAGCTTCGGCGCGTTCCACCTCTTCGACAACCTCGAAGCCGTGTTCACCTACGACGACGGCATCTTCGGGCGCTGGCTGCTCAACAGCGTCCTCTACTCGGTCGTCGGATCGCTCGCGTCCTCGCTGATCAGCGTCGCCGCCGGCTACTGCTTCGACAAGTACGAGTTCCGCGGCAAGGGCGCCCTCTTCGGCCTGATCCTGATCGGCACGCTCGTACCCGGCGTCGTCATCACGCTCCCGCAGTACCTGCTCGCCTCCGAGGTCGGCATCGTCAACACCTACTGGGCGATCCTCGTCCCGTCGCTCGTGAACCCCTTCGGCGTCTACCTGGCCCGGGTCTTCTCCGAAGGCTACGTACCCGGCGAGGTCCTGGAGGCCGCCCGCATCGACGGGGCGAGCGAGATCCGCGTCTTCCGCTCGATCTCGCTGCCGATGCTCCTGCCCGGCTTCATGACCCTCTTCCTCTTCTCCTTCACCGCCAGCTGGAACAACTTCTTCGGCCCGCTGGTCATGCTCAACGACCACCACCTGTACCCGGCGGTGCTCGGCATCTACAACTGGAACCAACTCGTCGTCCAGAACCCGGAGCTGTACTCGCTCGCGATCACCGGATCCCTGGTGACCGTCATCCCGCTCGCCATCGCCTTCATCGGCCTGCAGCGGTTCTGGCGCTCGGGCCTCTCGGCGGGAGCAGTGAAATGACCAGTCCCGAACCGGCCGGCGGCCGTGAAACGGCAGGCCGTACGCACCTCCGCAAGCCCCGCACCGTCCTCGCCATGGACCACGAGACCAAGACGGCCCTGCTGGACGGGCCGATCCTGGCCCGCCTCGGCGCCACCGCCCGCCTCGACCCCGCACTCCTCGTGACCGACTTCTCCGCGGCCGACCCCGCGCGGCTGCGCGACACGGAGGTCCTCCTCACCGGCTGGGGCTGCCCGCCCCTCAGCGAGCGGGCGCTCGAACTCCTGCCGGCCCTGCGGGCGGTGGTGCACACCGCCGGCACCGTGAAGGGGATGATGACGGAGGCCGCCTGGCGGCGCGGACTGTCCGTCACCAGCGCGGCCGAGGCCAACGCCCGGCCCGTGGCCGAGTTCACCGTCGCCGCGATCGTCTTCGCCAACAAGCGGGTCCTCACCACCGCGCGGGCCTACCGCGAGGCGCGCAGCCAGCTGAACCCCCTCGCCCTGTACCCCGGGATCGGCAACTACCGCAGGACCATCGGCATCGTCGGTGCCTCGCGCATCGGCCGCCGCGTCATCGAACTCCTGCGCTCCTACGACGCCCACGTGCTGGTCCACGACCCGTACCTGGAACCGGGCGAAGCCAAGGCCCTGGGGGTCGAACCGGTGGGCCTGGACGAGCTGATGGCCCGCGCCGACGTGGTCAGCGTCCACGCCCCGCAGACCCCCGAGACCCGCCACCTGCTCGACGCCGGACGCCTCGCGCTGATGCGCGACGGCGCGACCCTCGTCAACACCGCGCGCGGATCGCTCGTCGACACGGACGCGCTCACGGCGGAACTGCTCTCCGGCCGCCTGCACGCCGTGCTCGACGTCACCCACCCCGACGTACTGCCCGCGGGTTCCCCGCTGTACGACCTGCCCAACGTGCTGCTCACCCCGCACATAGCCGGCTCCCTCGGCAACGAACTGGGCCGGCTCGCGACGTGCGCGGCCGAGGAACTGGAGCGGTACGCCCGGGGACTCCCCTTCGCCCACGCCGTCCACCCGGCGAGCCTCGCCCACTCGGCCTGAACGCCCGCCGCCGCCCCAGGAAAGCGCCCCCATGACGCCCGACCCCATCGACCTACTCATCCCCACGCCCGGGCAACTCGCCTGGCAGCAGGCCGGGTTCGGCCTCTTCCTGCACTTCGGCATCAACACCTTCAACGGCGCCGAATGGAGCGACGGCGCCCTGGACCCGGCCACCTTCGACCCCGCGGAGCTCGACGCGCGCCAGTGGGCGCGTACCGCCGTCGAGGCCGGAGCGAAGTACGTCGTGCTGACCGCCAAGCACCACGACGGCTTCTGCCTCTGGCCGACCGACACCACCGCCTACTCCGTGGCCTGCGCACCCTGGAAGGACGGAGCGGGCGACGTGGTCGCCGAACTGGCCGAGGCCTGCGGGGAGGCGGGCCTCGGCCTCGGGCTCTACCTCTCGCCCTGGGACCGCAACGCGGACTGCTACGGGGACGCCGGCGCCTACGACGCCTTCTACCTCCGCCAGCTCACCGAACTCTGCACCCGCTACGGACCGTTGTACGAGCTGTGGTTCGACGGCGCGGGCTCCGAGGGCCGCACGTACGACTGGGAGGCCGTCATGGCCGTGGTCGAGCGGCACCAGCCCGACGCCATGGTCTTCAACATGGGCCTCCCGACGATCCGCTGGATCGGCAACGAGGACGGCCTCGCCACCGACCCCTGCCACTACGTCACCGACTCCACGGGCATCAGCCTCTACGACGACCGGCCGGCCGAGCTCGGAGCGGCCCGCTACCTGCCGCCCGAATGCGACGTACCCGTCCGCGCGAACTGGTTCTGGCAGCCGGACGACCGCGACACCCTCAAGAGCCGCGAGGACCTGCTGGAGATCTGGTACTCCTCGGTGGGCCTGGGCGCGGGCCTGCTGCTGGGCGTCCCGCCCGACCGGCGCGGGCTCATCGACGACGCGGACCGGTCCCGGCTCCTCGAGTTCACCACCGAACTGGCACGACGCCTGGGCGATCCGCGCGAGGCCGCGCTCACGGCCGTGCCCACGCCCGACGGGACGGAGGTCTCGGCGGTCTTCGACCCGCCCGTCCGCGCCGACCACCTCGAACTGCGAGAGGACCTCACCCGGGGGCAGCACGTCGAAGGCCACGAGGTGTGGGCGGACGGACGGCTGATCGCATCCGGCCACACGGTCGGAGTCCGCCGCGTCCACCGGATCGACCCCGTGACCGTACGGGAGCTGCGCATCCGCCTGACCGGCCCGGGCGCCCGCCTGCACTCGGCGACGGCGTCCGGCGCCACCTGAGCCGGACGCCGCACTAGTGCTGTGACCGGCGCCCAGGTCCGCGATGCGCATGGCCCAGGAGAAGAAGCCGGCTCGGCCGGCCGGCTCGGCCGCCCCCAATCCGAACCGGTTCAGCCGGCCGGTCCCGGGAGGGGGTGGCGGGGGTCAGGCGATCTGCCAGCGTTGGTAGGGCGAGGCCGTGTCGGGTTGTTGGGTGGCCGGGGCGCCCTCTGCGGCCGATGCCGTGGTCAGGAGCAGGCCGCTCTTCTTGTTGGTCACCGAGTGGTCGCCCGAGCCCAGCGCCGCGATCAGCCAGCGCTGGCTGTCACCGCCGCCGCACGCGGCCTGGACCACGGCAGCGCCCGGGGCGGTGGAGCCGCCCGCCACGTCCGCGCAGAGGCTGGACGAGCCATTGGCCAGGGTGTAGCTGCCGTCGGTGTTGAGGGTGAGCCGCCACTGCTGGTTGGGGCCGCCGTGCGGTGTCCAGGTGATCAGCTGGGTACCGGGGGCGGTCGAGCCCGCCGGGTCGTCGAGCGCCTTCCCGGCGCTGAGGAGGGTCCGGGTCCCGCTCAACTGCCCGCCGTACACCTCGAATTCGTACAGGGAGTTGCCGTACGTCGTGCCGCGCTGGGTGGCGTACACGCGGATGTAGCGCCCCGACCCGGACAGCCGGCCCGGTCAGGTCCTGGACCCCGCCGGCGCCGGTCGTCGTCGAGTACGCGGTGCGCCAGGTGGTCCGGTCGTCGGACAGCTGGATCTGGAAGGCCTTCCCGTAGGCGGTCTCCCACCGCAGGACCACGCGGTTCACGGCCTGGGTGGACCCGAGGTCGACCTGGAGCCACTGCGGGTCGCTGTACGCGCTCGACCAGCGGGTTCCGGCATCGCCGTCGGTCGCCTGCGGGGCGGGGAAGTTGACGGTCTCGGTGCTGGAGGCCGTGGTGGGCCGGTTGCGGGCCAGGTTGCCCGGCTGGGCGAGGCCCGGCCAGGCGGGGTTGTGGCCGATCGCGGCCATGATGGGCGTGAAGTCGGCGTAGGCGGCGACCGGTTTCGGCGAGCCCCACGTCTGCTGCGCCAGCCCGCGCAGCGGGTACTGGATGCCGGCCGCGATCTGCGCCTCCGTCTCGGCGTTGGGGTTGTCGCACCACACGTGGATGAGGGAGCCGGGGTTCTTCGAGGGGTCGGTGAGGGTGGCGCCGCCCTCGAAGCGGTCCGGGGTCCAGGTCTCGTACATCCACTTGGTGTCCGGCTTGGCGCCGCCGAGCACGTAATACGTGGGCGTCCAGGACTCGTTGGCCACCGTGTGGCCGGCCGCGACCAGCTGCTGCGGGGTGAGCCCGTAGCTGTACCAGTACTCGACGAGGATGCCCGCGTTGGGAGTGACGGTGCCGTCCCCGGCCTTGATGCCGTCGTTCCACATCCGGGTGGTCTTGCCGCCGGCCCGCACCAGCGCGTCGGCCCAGTTCACGAACCCGTAGTAGGTGTCCTTGGCCGTGGCGTTCGCGCCGTAGTGGGCGCGGGCGTAGCTGAGCAGCTGTGGGTACTTGCCGTAGTCGGTGACGTACTCGTCCGCGCCGATGTGCCAGTACGGCGCCGGGAACAGCGGCAGGTACTCGTTGACCAGGTCCTTGATCAGGGTGTATGCGCCGGGCAGGGACAGGTCGATGAAGTCCTGGCTGACCGCGCCCGAACTGCTCTTGAGCTTGAGCTCGGGATGGGCCGCCAGGATCTGGTTCATGTGCCCCGGGGTGTCGATCTCCGGCACGATCGTGACGTGGTACTTCTGCCCCAGCGCGACCAGATCGGCGATGTCCTGCTTGGAGTAGTGGTCGGCGGAGACGATCTCCGGATGGGTCGAACTCTCCAGCCGGAAGCCGAAGGTGTCCGACAGGTGGAAGTGGAAGTAGTTCAGCTTGAGGTAGGCCAGCTCCTTGATGTGCTGTTTGACCCAGTCGACGGTGAAGAACTTCCGCCCCTGGTCGATCATCAGCCCGCGCTCGGACTTGGTGGGCCAGTCCACCGCCGTCCCGGCCGGCACCGAGGCCGACTGGTGCAGCAACTGGAGCACGCTGCGGGTGCCGTTGAACGCGCCGGTGTCCGTTCCCGCCTTGAGGGAGAGGGACTGGCCGACGGTCATCCGGTAGCCCTCGGCGGGCAGCGAGGCGTCACCGAGGCTCAGGCCGATGTCGCCGGCGGCGGGGGTCCCGGTGGCGACCGCCACCGTACGCCCGGTCAGTGCGGCCAGATCCTCCGCGAACGTGGCTGCCTCGTCGGAGAGTTGGGCGGTATGGGCGGGATCCACGACGATCCGGCTGGCGCTCGTGAAGCCGTACGCACCGGTGCCGGCCGTCCACTGCCGCAGGGCCGGCAGGGTCTGCGGCGCCCCGGCGGCGGCGGAAGGGGTCGAAGCGGCAGCGGCGGAAGTGGCGGAAGCGGAGGCGGTGGTGCTCGCGCCGGCCGTTCCGGGGAGGGAGAGCGCGGCCACCGCTAAGGCGGACGCGATGAGGAGTCTGAGCAGACGCATGGCGAGTCCCCAAGGGCGGTGAGGTGAGGGGGAGTGCACGGCTGTGACTCCCTCCGGCCGTGACGGCCGGAGGGAGTGGCCAAAGTGCAGCGCAGCGCCCGGTCTATGTCAAGAGATGCTTGGAACTGCGTCCGAATGAGCATCATCGCGCAGCGCGCGGCCGGAATCAGCGGTCAACCCGGACAGCAGGCGCAGCGCCGCGTCCGAGGAGGAGGACTCGGCGGCGCTGTAGAGCAGCATCCGGTGACCGGTTCCGTCGCTCAGGCGCAGGCTCTCGAAGTCCAGGGTCATCGGACCCACGGCGGGATGGTGCAGCTCCTTGGTCCCGACGGTGCACTCCCGTACCGGCTGCTTGGACCACAGGTCCGCGAACTCCGGGCTCCGCAGCATCAGGGACCCGATGAGCCCGGCGAGCGCGCGGTCCTCGGGATCGCGGCCGGCTACCAGCCGCAGCGCGGCCAGGGCCACGCGCGCCTCGTTCTTCCAGTCGGTGTACAGCTCCCGCGTGTGCGGGTCGAGGAACAGCATCCGGGTCAGATTGGGGCGGCCGGCCGGCTCGTCCGGGCTCGCGAAGGCGAGGTGACCTGCGAGCAGGGCGTGGCCCAGCGGATTCCAGGCGAGCACGTCGTTGCGCGCGTCCAGTACGACGGCGGGCACCTGCGGCATCGCGCCGATCAGCCGGCGCGTGGTGGCCCGCGCGTACTCGGGCCGCGGCGGGCGCACCCGCTTGGCCTTCGGCGGGCGGGCGAGGTCGCGCAGGTGCGCGTGCTCGTCCGGGGTCAGGCGCAGGGCGCGGGCGAGCGAGTCGAGGACGCTGTCCGAGGCGTTCGTGCTCTGCCCCTGCTCCAGGTGCGTGTAGTACGTGATGCTCACCCCGGCGAGCAGCGCGAGTTCCTCGCGGCGCAGGCCGGGTACGCGCCTGCGGGTGCCGTGCGTGGGCAGTCCGACGTCCTCCGGCTGGAGACGGGCGCGGCGGTTGCGGAGGAAGTCGCCCAGGGCGGTGGGAGTGTCCATGCCCTCCAGTGTGCCGAGGACCCGTCGCGAACGGGGCAGGTGAGGGTGGCCCTGGCAGTGACAGCTTCCCGGGTGCCAGCACGGACAGGGGGCTGGGTAACACCCCGGGACCGGGCCAGAGTCGCTTTCCGGAACACCTTGTGCCGTGGGTGAGGGAAAGGACGCGAGACGATGTCGGTTGTCGGGCAAGAGCAAGAGCAAGAAGAGCGGAATCAAGAGAAGGGGCCGGCCCGTCTCGCGGGGCGGCAGGTCCTGGTCCTGACGGTCCTGCTGGTGGCCCAGTTCATGCTGGCCGTCGACTTCTCGATCCTGAACGTCGCACTGCCGGTGATCGGTGACGGTCTCGGCTTCTCGCTCCCGAACCTCCAGTGGATCGCGACGTCGTTCGCGCTCAGCGCCGCCGGGTTCACCCTCCTGTTCGGCCGGATCGCGGACCTGTTCGGCCGCCGCCGGCTCTTCCTGGCCGGTCTCGCGGTGCTGGCCCTGTCCTCCCTGGCCGGAGGCCTGGCCACCAGCCCCGAAATGCTGCTGGCCGCCCGGGTGCTGCAGGGCCTGGCCACCGCCGCGGTCACCCCGGCGGGCCTGTCCCTGCTGACGACCTCGTTCCCCGAGGGACCGCTGCGGCAGAAGGCCCTGGGCCTCAACGGGGCCCTGATGTCGGCCGGTTTCACCGCGGGCGCGGTCCTCGGCGGGGTCCTGACGGACCTGCTCTCCTGGCGCTGGGCGTTCTTCGTCAACGTCCCCGTCGCCCTCGCGGTCCTCGCCGTCGCCCCGGTGGTGATCAAGGAGTCCCGCCCCGCCGTCCGCCCGAAGCTCGATCTGCCCGGTGCCGCCACGGTCACCCTGGGGCTGCTGGCCCTGATCTACGGTCTGACGCGGGCGGGCGAGCACGGCTGGGGCTCCGGGCCGGCGCTGGTGTGGCTCGCCGCGGGGGTGGGCCTGCTGATCGCCTTCTACGCCGTGGAGTCCAAGGCTGCGTACCCCCTCGTCCCGGTCTCCGTGCTGAAGAAGCGCACGGTCGCCTGGGGCAACACGGCCGGGCTGATCGCCTTCCTGACGGAGACGAGCCTGGTCTTCCTGATGACGCTCCACCTCCAGGAGGTCCTCGGGTTCTCCCCGCTGACGGCCGGTCTCTCCTTCGGGGTGCTGGGCATCGGCACGGTCATCGGAGGCTCCCTCGCGCCGCGGGTCATCGCGGCCACGACCACCCGTACCACCCTGGTCATCGGAGGACTGCTCCAGGCCGCCGCCACCCTGAGCCTGGTCGCCCTGGGCGAGTCACGCACCGGGATGTGGCTCCTGCTGGCCGCGACCTTCGCCGGAGGCATCGGCAACATGCTGGTGATCGTCGGCTTCATGGTCACCGCCACCACCGGTCTGCCCGATCACGAACAGGGCATGGCCACCGGCCTCGCCACGATGACCCAGCAGATCGGCATCACGATGGGCACCCCGGTCATGAGCGCGATCGTCGCGACCCGGACCGGTATCCATTCCGGCATCACCACCGCGATCCTGGTCAACACGGCGATCGTCCTGGCCGGGACCCTGACCACGGTGCTCTTCCTCCACCGAACCGAAGGCCCCCGCCAACGGTGACCAACCGGCGCGGCCGGCCCGGGCGGCCCCACCGGCCCGACGGGCCCCGCCGATCCCGCCGGCTCCGTGGGCCCCGCCCGCGCCGGAACCTGCCCCGTGCCGGTCAGGGGGCCCAGGGCAGGCGTACCGCCTCGACCTCCGTGTCGGCCAGGAGGGCCTCGACGAGCGGGGTGGGGCCCGCGACCTTGGTGGCCCAGAGGTCGTAGTCCGTGCACAGGACCCAGGAGCGGTCCTGGGGCCAGAGGTTGGACGGGGTCCAGCCGTCCTCCTCGGGGTGGTCGTACAACGCCTTGGCGTCCGCGAGCGTGCCGGCCCGGACGTGCAGGTTGTCGAAGTCCTCGGCCCCCTGCAACAGCGGGTTGTAGTAGGCCAGGCAGCCGGTTTCCGCACCCCGCGGGCTGTGCGCGGTGAGGATGTCGACCAGGCGGTTCCAGTCGGTCCGGTCCAGGTGGCCCTCGGACGGCCCCGTGATGCCGACCGGCCAGCCGCTCGGCTCCCGGAGCGAGGGGAAGGAGCGGTAGCAGGGCAGGTGGCCTTCCGGTGCCACGGGATCGCCGGTCCGCCGCGAGAGCTCCGCCCAGAGCAGCCGGCGCCAACGGGGGCCGTGGGGCTCGCCCACCGTGCCCCCGAACACTTCCTCGGGGTCGAGGCCCGGGATGATCTCGGGCCCGCCGCCGTTCAGCACGGCCCGTTGGTACGCGACGAAGGACATGCCGGTCGGCCCGAGTTCGTGTTCGAACATGGAGTGGAGCACCCAGGCCGAGTCGGGCAGCGCCGGCGGCATGAAACCGGTGAGCCCGTCATCGTCGGCCAGCTCCCGCAGCCAGCCCGTCTCCGCCGATGCCTCCACTGATGCGGCGAGCGGCCACCGGGCGGCCGCCAGAGCGGCGGATGTCTCGTACATCCGTCCAGGATCCCACCCGCGCCCGGGCGCGGGGCAGCCCCCCAGCACGTGCGCGGGGCAGGGGGCTGCTCTAGCGTCGAAGGGGGGAGGGAAGGCCCTGCCGAGCCGGTCCGGTGCGGGAGCCCGGGCCCGGCGGCCGTACGCCGGCCGCGCGCTCGGCGGCGTTCCCGCGCGGGTCCGGCACATCCAGGTCTCGGGCCGCGCGGCGATCCGGAGAGAAGGTGCGTTCCCATGCGCACACCGACCCGTACGACCCGCAGGACCCGCAGGACCCGCAGGACCCGCAGGAATCGTATGACCCGCACGTCGACCCGTATGGCAGGTGTCCTCACCGGTCTGGCCCTCGCGCTCGGCGGCGCGGCCCTCACCGCCCCCGCCGCCCACGCGGACGTCTCGGCCTGCATCAACCAGGTCGAGCGGGAGCTCCAGGGCGGCGAGGCCCCGGCCTCCGTCCGGGCGTCGTGTTACATCGGGTCGGCCGGCGCCCAGGACGAGTGCGTGTCCGGCCTGACCGTGGATAACGTGACCAAGGCGACCGCGGAGGCGGCCTGCAAGGCGGCGGCCAAGTAGCAGCTCGGCTCCGGACTCCGTAAGCCTGCGCCGGCGGTCCTCACCCCGGCCGCAGGCCGCCCGCGTGAGGGATCGTCCCGCCACGACGTAGCCCCGTCCGGTGTTGGCAGGTCGCACGCCGTCGCCGAGCACCACGACGGCCGAGCGCAGGTGGTCGCAGACCAGGCGCAGCGACGTTTCCTCCAGGGGCCACAGGTCCGGCACGAGGCGGCGCCAGGGGTCGAAGAGGTCGCACTCGAAGACGGACGGCTTGCCCTGGAGCAAGGAGGCCAGGCGTTCCAGCCCGAGTCCGGTGTCGACGTTGCGCCGGGGAGCGGCACGAGCGAGCCGTCGTCGAGCCGGCGGTGGCTCATCGTCACGTGGTTCCAGACCTCCACCCAGCGGTCGTCGCGGGCGCCCGTATCCCCACTCGAGGCTGCGCGGGCCCTCGTAGTCCCACAGGGACCAGGTACCGAGCATTTCGAAGACCGTGAGGTGGGTGGCGTCGCCGACCGCCTCCAGGTCGGTGGTGCGCAGACAGCGCTGCACGTTGACCAGCCGGTTGCCGAGGGGGTGGGGGCGGCCCTCCAGGTACGGAGTGAGCGGGTGCATGCCGGAGGTGGTGAAGAGCACGGGGTCGCCGGGTGGGGGGAGCAGCGTCGAGCCGGTGATCCGGCGGTGACCGCGCTCTTCGAAGTACTCGACGAACGTCCTGAGCAGAAGTTCTGTGTTCACGGGGGGCTCCTTCGCGTCACAGCGGGGGGAGGCACCGGGAAACGGACCGCTCAGTCGTCCGGCCGGGGGCAAGGGCGCCACGGCACTGACGACGGACCCGACGGACCGTTTCCGGTCGCCGGGGGAGGGGAGGTCAGACGGCGGCAACCGGCGAGCTGGTCGCTCGCGCGGTCGCGGTGGTGGTGCTGGAGCCGTCGACGTTCATGCGGGTGACCCTAACGCGGACCTGACCACCGGAGCACCCGGATTTCGCCGCGGGCACGCCCCGCCCGGTGCCGACGCGCCCGGCGACCCCCAGACCCCAGCCCTCCGCGAGCCCGCCGCGGGCCTGTCGTGGGCCGGCCGGCGGGCTCCGAGAGGAACGGCCTACCTGCGCAGCAAGCGCCCGTAGCCGGAGGCCAGGGGCATCCGCAGGCCCAGCGGCGGCGGGGCCGCGAGCGCATCGGTGACCGGGCGGGAGTAGCGGCCGGAGAGCACGGAGCCCAGGACGAAGTCCACGGACGTCCCCGGACCCGACGCCGAGCCCGACCCCGCCGAAGCCGGACCCGACGCCCACGCCGCCGCAGTCACCGTCCCCGAGCACCGGCAAGGCCACCCCGGGCGGCCCCGGCGCGGGCTCCGGCCAGGAGTCGCCCGCCCCTTGAGGCCGCGCCCCGGGACCTTGAGTCGCGCCCCGGGACCTTGAGCCGGACCCGGGCTCAGTCGCCCAGGACCCGCCGCAGGTAGTCGTTGCCGAACACCCGGTCGGGGTCGAGCCGGTCGCGCAGCTCCGTGAACTCGCCGAAGCGCGGGTAGACCTGGGCGAAGTACTCCGCGTCCCGCGTGTGGACCTTGCCCCAGTGCGGCCGGCCGCCGTGCGCGGTGAAGATCCGCTCGGCGGCGGTGAAGTAGGCCTGGTACGGGGTTCCCTTGTACATGTGCACCGCGATGTAGGCGGTTTCGCGGCCCGAGGCCGTCGACAGGGTGATGTCGTCCGCCGGAGCGGTCCGCACCTCCACCGGGAAGCTGATCCGCAGGTCGGAGCGGTCGACCATCGCCTTCAGCTCGCGCAGCGCCTCGACGACGCGCTCGCGCGGAAGGGCGTACTCCATCTCCACGAACCGGACCCGGCGCGGACTGGTGAACACCTTGTACGGGATGTCCGTGTAGGTCCGCGCCGACAGGGCGCGGCTCGCGATCCGGGCGATGGAGGGGATGGCCGCCGGGACCGCGCGGCCCAGCGAGTTGACGGCCTGGAAGACCCCGTTGGACAGCAGCTCGTCCTCGACCCAGGCGGGAGACGGCTCCGGGCGGGGCGGCCGGTCCCTGGCTGCGGTTGTTCCGCTTGGTGTTGCAGTTGCCGGTGTGCGGGAACCAGTAGAACTCGAAGTGCTCGTTCTCCGCGTGGTGCTGGTCGAACTCGGCGGTCACCCGGTCGAAGGCCATCGGCTCCTCACGGGCGGTCAGGAAGAAGAGCGGCTCCACGGCGAAGGTGATCGAGGTGACCACGCCGAGCGCGCCGATGCCGAGCCGGGCGGCCGCGAAGACGTCCGGGTTCTCCTTCTCGGAGCACGTGAGCAGCCGCCCGTCGGCGGTGACCAGCTCCAGGCCGCGGATCTGCGTGGCGAGGGAGGCGGAATCGCGGCCGGTGCCGTGGGTTCCGGTGCTGGTGGCGCCGGAGACCGTCTGCTCCATGATGTCGCCCATGTTCGTGAGCGACAGGCCCACCTTGGCGAGGGTCAGGTTGAGGTCCTTGAGGACCGTGCCCGCCGCCACGGTCACGGTGGCTGTGTCGGCGGACCTGTCGATCGCCTGGATCCCGGCCAGCGCCTGCGGGCGGATCAGTACGCCGTCGGTCGCGGCGGCCGAGGTGAAGGAGTGGCCCGTGCCGACCGCCTTCACCTTCAGGCCGTCACCGGCGGCCCGGCGGACCGCCTCCTGGAGCTCGCCGACCGAGGCCGGGGCCACCACGCGCACGGGCGTGGCGCTGACGTTGCCCGCCCAGTTATGCCACGCGGCGGTCCGTGTCCCGTTCTTCCCTGCTGTCCCCGTCGTCGCCATGGCTAGAAGGCTCCTCCCCTTGCGCCGGCCTCGTCAGCCGGCGGTAACCCGCGAACGCCACCGCCGCCGCGGCGGCCCCCGCCGAGATGGAGACGACGTACCCGCTCTTCGCGCCGGCCGCGTCGATGACCCAGCCGGCCACGGAGGAGCCGAGCGCGACCCCGACCGCGAGGCCGGTGCTGATCCAGGTCATGCCCTCGGTCAGCTTCGCGCGTGGTACGTGCGCCTCGATCAGGGCCATCGTGGTGATCATCGTGGGAGCGATGGCGAGGCCCGAGACGAAGAGCGCCACGGCCAGAAACGGAAGGTTCCCGGCCAGTAGGAGGGGGATCATACTCACGGCCATCGCACATATGCCCAGCACCCACCTGCGTTCGGCCTTCCCCTTGAGGTGCAGCAGGCCGAAGACGATGCCCGCGAGGCAGGAGCCGACCGCCCAGACGGCCAGGACGAAGCTGGCCGCGGCCTTGTGGCCCTGCTCCTCGGCGAAGGCCAGGGTGACCACGTCGATCGAGCCGAAGATGGCGCCCGTGGCCACGAAGGTGGCCACCAGCACCTGGAGTCCGGGGGCGCGCAGGGCGGAGGTCCGGTCGGCGTCCTCGCCGCGCGGGTGCGGGGCCGGCTCGGTGGCGCGCTGGGCGGTCAGCCACCACACGCCCACCAGCAGGCAGGCCGCGGCGACCAGCGGTCCGGCCTCGGGGAACCAGATGGTGGAGAGCCCGATGGCGATGATCGGGCCGAAGATGAAGCAGACCTCGTCGAGGACGGACTCCAGCGAGTACGCCGTGTGCAGCTCGCGCGGGGAGTCCCGGTAGATGGCCGTCCACCGGGCGCGGATCATCGAGCCCACGCTCGGCACGCAGCCGGCGAGCGCCGCGAAGACGAACAGGGTCCAGTCGGGCGCGTTGTTGGCCGCGCAGAGCAGCAGGCCGGCGACGGCGGTGACCGCCATCAGGGTCGCGGGGCGCAGGACGTGCCGCTGGCCGTACTGGTCGACCAGGCGGGAGACCTGGGGGCCGATGGCGGCGGCGGAGAGCGCGAGGGTGGCGGTGAGCGCGCCGGCCAGCGAGTAGCGGCCGGTGAGCTCGGAGATCATCGTGAGGATGCCGACGCCGACCATGGACAGCGGCAGCCGGCCTATGAGGCCGGCCGCGCTGAATCCCCGGCTCCCGGATGCGGCGAAGATCGCGCGGTAGGGACTGGGCAAGGTGCCCTCCGTAAGGGACGTCGTTGGCCCGTACAGGTTACGGCCGGACACAGGGCGCCCGCATGGGGAACGGCCGAGGGGGAAGCGGAAGTAAGGGCGGCCTTACCTGTGGTGGGGCGGATCCGGACGCCGGGCCCGTTTCCCGCCCGGCGGGCGCGGGTGGCAGGATTCGAGACATGTCTGACCAGCTCCGCGCCTTCGCCTCCGGCCCGGCCGAAGGCCCCGCCGCCCCCTACGACGCCCTCCTGCTGCTGTCCTTCGGCGGCCCCGAGGGACCCGACGACGTCGTGCCGTTCCTGGAGAACGTCACGCGAGGGCGCGGGATCCCGCGCGAGCGCCTCAAGGAGGTCGGGCAGCACTACTTCGGCTTCGGCGGCGTCAGCCCGATCAACGGGCAGAACCGCGAGCTGCTGGAAGCGCTGCGCAAGGACTTCGCGGAGCACGGGCTGGACCTGCCGGTCTACTGGGGCAACCGGAACTGGGCCCCGTACCTGGACGACGTGCTGCGCGAGATGGCCGCCGACGGCCGCCGGCGCATCGCGGTCCTCGCGACCAGCGCCTACGCCTCGTACTCGGGCTGCCGGCAGTACCGCGAGAACCTCGCCGACGCGCTCGCGCTGCTCGTCCGGGAGGGCGTGCCCGAGGCGGAGCTGCCGCAGGTCGACAAGTTGCGGCACTACTTCAACCACCCCGGCTTCGTGCAGCCCGTGATCGACGGGGTGCTGGCCTCGCTGGAGTCGCTGCCCGCGGAGGTGCGGGCCGGGGCGCGGCTGGCCTTCACCACCCACTCGATCCCGACCGCGGCCGCGGACGCCTCCGGCCCCGTCGGGGACCACACCGGGCACGGCGAGGGCGGTGCCTACGTCAAGCAGCACCTGGACGTCGCCAAGGTGATCGCCGACGCGGTCCGCGCCGAGACCGGCACCGAGCTGCCCTGGGAGCTCGTCTACCAGTCGCGCAGCGGCGCCCCGCACACCCCGTGGCTGGAGCCGGACATCTGCGACCACCTGGAGGCCCTGCACGAGGCGGGCGCCCCGGCGGTCGTCATGGTGCCGATCGGCTTCGTCTCGGACCACATGGAGGTGCTCTACGACCTCGACACGGAGGCGACGGCGAAGGCCGCCGAGCTCGGGCTGCCCGTGGCCCGCTCGGCGACGGTCGGAGCCGACCCCAGGTTCGCGGCGGCCGTACGGGACCTCGTGCTGGAGCGGGCGGCGGCGGAACGCGGGGAGGCCGTGGAGCGCTGCGCCCTCGGGCTGCTCGGAGCGAGCCATGATCTGTGTGCGGTGGGCTGCTGCCCGGCACGCGGGCCCCGGCCGGCGGCCGCGGGCGTGGACAGCCCGTACGCGTAGGCGGACAGCCCGTCCGCCCCGTTTCGCCTCGTTCGCCGCACAGGACCCAGGGAGTGGAACCGGCCGTGATCTCCGAAGTCCCCGAAGTTTCCGAAGAACTGAAGACCGAACTGCTGGAGGTGGCCCTGGAGGCCGCCCGGCGGGCGGGCGCCCTGCTGCGGGACGGCCGCCCGGCCGACCTGGCGGTCGCGGCGACCAAGTCGAGCCCGATCGACGTGGTGACCGAGATGGACATCGCGGCCGAGAAGCTGATCACCGACATCCTCGGCGAGCGCCGGCCCGAGGACGGGCTGCTGGGCGAGGAGGGCTCCGACACGGCGGGCACCAGCGGCATCCGGTGGGTGATCGACCCGCTCGACGGCACCGTGAACTACCTCTACGGGCTGCCCTCCTGGGGCGTGTCCATCGCGGCCGAGTACCGGGGGAGGACCGTGGCCGGGGTCGTGGCGGCGCCGATGCGCGGGGAGACCTTCCACGCGGTGGCGGGGCGCGGGGCCTGGCTGGGCGAGCTCCGCCTCGCCTGCCGGGCGGCCGCTCCGCTGGACCAGGCGCTGGTCAGCACGGGGTTCGCGTACGTCCAGACCCGCAAGGCCCACCAGGCCGAGGTGGCGCGGCGGATCATCCCGGTGGTCCGGGACATCCGGCGCGGCGGGTCGGCGGCGATCGACCTGTGCGACGTCGCGGCGGGCCGGCTCGACGGCTACTGGGAGCGCGGGCTCAATCCCTGGGACCTGGCGGCGGGCGAGCTGATCGCCCGGGAGGCCGGTGCGCTGACCGGCGGCCGGCCCGGTGAGCCGGCCTCGGGCGAGCTCGCGCTGGCCGCCACGCCGGCGGTGTTCGCCTCGCTGCAGCCGCTGCTGGACGAGGCGGGGGCCTGGCACGACTGAGCGGCCGGCGCGCCGCGTGGAGGGCCGCCCCCGCGCGCACAGGAAGGAACCCCGGAGGCCGGATGGCGGCCTTCGGGGTCCGGGGGTGTGTGGGATCGGCGGTGACCGGTGTCAGCAGGCGGAGACGGTGACGGGAACGCCGTGATCGGCGGCGATGCGCTGGAGGTCTTCCAGCTCCGCCTGTTCCACTTCCACGAGGAAGTCGTCGCCCGTCTCACGAGCCTGCCTGAGGTCGGACTGCGTGCTCCTGATGCGCTGCAGGAGACCCGCGGTGAATGCGTCCATGGTGGGTTCGCCCCCTCTTCGTGGGTCGGCGGCGGGACGTGGCGGTCCGCCGTCAGGGAGTGTTCGGGGTGTGAAGTCGTCCTCCCCGCCGCCCCGGACCCAGAAACCTCATGAGGCAAGGGAATCCTCACTTCCGTCCCTCGGGCACCCCCCGTGTGGCGTCTTACAGCCGGTTTACGGCCGAAAGGGGCAGGATGGACGACGCATCACACGCCTGCCCTGACGGGCACTGAGGAAGGAAACGACGTGCGCGTACTCGTCGTCGAGGACGAGCAGCTGCTCGCCGATGCGGTGGCCACCGGACTGCGCCGGGAGGCCATGGCCGTGGACGTCGTGTACGACGGCGCCGCGGCCCTGGAGCGCGTCGGAGTCAACGACTACGACGTGGTCGTGCTCGACCGGGACCTCCCGCTCGTGCACGGCGACGACGTCTGCCGGAAGATCGTCGAGCTCGGCATGCCCACGCGCGTGCTCATGCTGACCGCGTCCGGTGACGTGAGCGACCGGGTCGAGGGCCTGGAGATCGGGGCGGACGACTACCTGCCCAAGCCCTTCGCCTTCACCGAGCTGACCGCCCGTGTACGGGCGCTCGGCCGCCGCACCACCGTGGCACTGCCTCCCGTACTGGAGCGCGCCGGAATCAAGCTGGACCCGAACCGGCGCGAGGTGTTCCGCGAGGGCAAGGAGGTGCAGCTGGCGCCGAAGGAGTTCGCGGTGCTGGAGGTCCTCATGCGCAGCGAGGGCACGGTCGTGTCCGCCGAGCAGCTCCTGGAGAAGGCGTGGGACGAGAACACCGACCCGTTCACGAACGTGGTGCGGGTGACGGTGATGACGCTGCGGCGCAAGCTCGGGGAGCCGCCGGTCATCGTGACCGTCCCCGGTTCCGGCTACCGGATCTGACGCGGGTGGCAGCGACCCCGGCGCCACCACCGGCGCCACCGAAACCGACCTGGGACCCCGGCCAGCCCGAGGGTCCCTTCCCTTGGCTGCGGCCGACCATCCGCATACGCCTCACGCTGCTGTACGGCGGGATGTTCCTGATCGCCGGCATCCTGCTGCTGTCGATCATCTACCTGCTGGCGGCGCAGGCGCTGCGCGAGGGCAACGGGCTGCCGTTCAAGATCATCAACGGCACGGACATCCAGGTCACCAGCACCTGCCCCGGTGTCATCGGGTCCGGCCAGACGGCCACCCAGTTCAACGTCGCGATCGAAGCGTGCATCCTCGAACAGCGCCGGCACGCGCTGGACGACCTGCTGAGCCGCTCGCTGATGGCCCTGATGGGACTCAGCATCATCGCCTTCGCCTTCGGCTACGCGATGGCCGGCCGGGTGCTCTCGCCGCTCGGCAAGATCACCCGGACCGCCCGCCGGGTGGTCGGCTCCGACCTGACCCGGCGGATCGAGCTGGACGGGCCGGACGACGAGCTGAAGGAGCTCGCCGACACCTTCGACGAGATGCTCGACCGCCTGGAGCGGGCCTTCACGGCCCAGCAGAGGTTCGTGGCCAACGCCTCGCACGAGCTGAGAACCCCGCTGGCCATCAACCGGACGCTGCTGGAGGTGCACCTCTCCGACCCCGGGGCGCCGGTGGAGCTGCAGCAGCTCGGCAAGACCCTGCTCGCCACCAACGAGCGCAGCGAGCAGCTGGTCGAGGGCCTGCTGCTGCTGGCCCGCAGCGACAACCAGATCATCGAGCGCAAACCCGTGGACCTGGCCGAGGTGGCCTCGCGCGCCATCGACCAGGCGCGCGGAGAGGCCCACGCCAAGGGCATCGAGATCCGGGGGGAGCGGGCGCTGGCCGTGGTCCAGGGCAACGGCGTGCTGCTGGAGCGGATCGCGCTCAACCTGGTGCAGAACGCCGTCCGCTACAACGTCTTCGAAGGCGGCTGGGTGGAGGTCACCACCGAGGCCGTGCACGGCCAGGCGGTCCTGCTGGTATCGAACACGGGTCCCGTGGTTCCCGCGTACGAGGTGGAGAACCTCTTCGAGCCCTTCAGGCGGCTGCGTACGGAGCGTACGGGCAGTGACAAGGGGGTCGGGCTGGGCCTGTCGATCGCGCGCTCCGTGGCGCGCGCACACGGCGGCAGGATCCAGGCGATCCCGCGCGAGGGCGGTGGCCTCGTGATGCGCGTCACTCTACCCTTGTGACGCCGGTCACCCCTTGTTCGCCGTTGGCTGAATGCTTGGGTCATGAAGGCAGTGACTTCTGTGCGATCGATCACAGTTCCGAGTGTCCGCACAGATGCGTTCAGTGACCTTGGTGGGGCCGGAAAGCCCGGGAAGTCCGGGTTTCCGGCCCCCCTAGCGGCGGGAAATACATGGGGTGGCGTTTGTGCAAGACGGCCCCCGGACCGTGTACGGTCCCGGTCGTCATCCCAGCCAATCGCTCCTTCTGATGTGCGGCTGGGTGTCGATTGAGTAACAGACCTTGATGTGAGGCAAAATCTCCGCCTCAGGTCGGGCACAAGTCCGGCCTCTCGCGCGTTACGTGCGCTGAGACACCCGCTAAATCCCAGAGGGGGAGAGCGAACTATGGCAACGGACTACGACACCCCGCGCAAGACCGACGATGACGTCGACAACGACAGCATCGAAGAGCTGAAGGCTCGTCGCAACGAGAAGTCGTCCTCGAACGTCGACCTGGACGAAATCGACAATGCGGAAGGCCTCGACCTGCCCGGCGCGGACCTCTCCAACGAGGAGCTGGCCGTCCGGGTCCTGCCCAAGCAGGCCGACGAGTTCACCTGCACGAGCTGCTTCCTGGTGCACCACCGCAGCCAGCTGGCACGCGAGAAGAACGGTCAGCCGATCTGCCGCGAATGCGACTGAGAGGCGTCGGCCGTGACTGGCTCGACACCATTTCGGAAGCGCCGCTTCCGTAAATCTGGTGATCCGGCGGAGACGCGCGAGGGAACCAAGGACCTGGAAACGGGCCCTGGAGCCCCCGGCGTACCCGCCGTGCTCCCCGACACCGCCGAGGCGGTGCCGTCGGCCTCCGAGGCCGGCGAGGGGTCCCGGCGCAGCGCCGGGGTCCGTCGGCTGCAAGCCGTCAAGAACGGTGTGCGCAAGGGCGGCGAAAGTGCCAGGGCCGCCGCCCTCTACCTCACCGACCGAGTCATCGAGAACGCCCCGCGCGTTCCGGTTCGGGACCTCGCGACCCTGCGCGCGCAGTTCCCGGGCCTCGGTCCCGATCAGCTCGCCGACAAGCTGATCTCCGGCGCCGCCAACGCGACGTCCACCGTCGGAGCGGGGATCGGCGCGGCGGCCATGCTGCCGGTGCCGCCCGCGATGCCGGCCGAGCTCGCCGCCGAGGTCACCTCGGTCGCGGCCATCGAGCTGAAGCTCATCGCCGAACTCCACGAGGTCTACGGCCTGCGGCCGCCCGGCAACCTCAAGGAGCGCAGCCTCGCCTACCTCACCTCCTGGACCGAGGAGCGCGGGGTCGACCTGACCAAGCCGACGACGCTGAACGCGGCGCTGGGCGGTCAGATGAAGCGCGAACTGCGCCAGCAGATCATGAAGCGGATGTTCCGCAACCTGCCCAACCTGATGCCGTTCATGGTGGGCGCCGCCGTCGGCGCGGTCATGAACCGCCGGGACACCCGCAAACTCGCCGAGAAGGTACGTGCGGACCTGCGGACCAGAGCCGTGCCCTGGAGCGCCCTGCGCGAGCTCCCGCCCCTTGAGCGGCCCACCCAGGCCCTTGACGGGGCCGCCGCGGCCGCCATCGAGGGCCTCAGACCGGACCCGCGCATCTGAAGCCGGCCTCCCGGATCGGGGGGCGGGTCCCGCAGGGGTTCCGTGCGGCTCGCCCCAGGGGTCAGACCGCCGCCTGCGCCGCGCGGATCGCCGCCACCAGGGCCTGCGGCTCGCGCGTGGAGACGTACACGTAGGGGGTCGGGTCCGCCGGGTCGGTGACCTCGACGCGGACCGCGGTCGGCACGTAGCTGCGCATCAGCATGAAGGCGCGGGTGTCGGCCTTGTACGTGCGCCAGGCGCGTGCTTCCTCGGGGTCGAGCACCTCCGGGTCGCCCAGCGCCGCCACGGGGATCCGGGCGTCCCCGGCGGCCAGCGCGCCGCCCACCACGCGGACCCGCTGGGATCCGTACGAACTCACCAGCAGCCCCGTCAGCGCGGTGCCCCCGACCAGCCCGGCCAGCAGCGGCAGCGTGCCCAGCGGCAGCAGCATCAGCGCGCACGCGAGACCCGTCAGCGCGGCGATGCCCCACCAGGAGCGGGGGGCGGTCAGGCGTTCGTCGTGGTGCGCGGGGGAGGGCTGCATACGGCCTAGCCTGCCACGAGGCGACCGGCGGGTAGCCGCGCGGGTAAGGTCTGCGGCTGTGAGTGGACGAAACACAGCGTTGACGCCCCCGGCCGATGCCGCCCCGCCGGTCCGGCACCCCGACGCCCCGGCACCCGGCGAGCTCCTCGGCGCGCACTACGAGCACTGTTTCGGCTGCGGCCACGGCCAGCCGCACGGGCTGCACCTCGAGGCCCGCGCGGGCCTGGGCGTGCGCGTCACCGCGGAGTTCACCGTCAAGGCCGCTCACCAGGGCGCCCCCGGCCTCGCCCACGGCGGCGTGCTCGCCACCGCGCTCGACGAGACCCTCGGCTCCCTGAACTGGCTGCTGCGCGTCATCGCCGTCACCGGCCGGCTGGAGACGGACTTCGTCCGGCCCGTGCCCGTGGACACCGTCCTGTACCTGGAGGCCGAGGTCACCGCCGTCGCCGGCCGGAAGATCTACTGCAGCGCGGTCGGCCGAATAGGCGGTCCCGAGGGCCCCGTGGCACTGCGCGCGGACGCCCTCTTCATCGAGGTGAAGGTCGACCACTTCATCGACAACGGACGGCCCGAGGAGATCCGGGCGGCGATGGCCGACCCGGACCAGGTCAGGCGCGCACGCGCCTTCGAGGTGAACCCCTGATGTCTGAGAACAACACCGGCGTGGACGTGGCCATCAGGCGCGTCGACCCGGAGGTGCCGATTCCGGCCTACGGCCACCCCGGCGACGCCGGCTGCGACCTGGTCACCACCGTGGCCGCCGAACTGGAGCCGGGCGAGCGGGCCGTGCTGCCCACCGGCGTCTCCATCGCGCTGCCCGACGGGTACGCGGCGTTCGTGCACCCTCGCTCGGGCCTGGCCGCCCGCTGCGGGCTCGCGCTCGTGAATGCCCCGGGGACGGTGGATGCCGGGTACCGTGGGGAGATCAAGGTGATCGTGGTCAATCTCGACCCGCGCGAGAGCGTCAGGTTCGAGCGTTTCGACCGCATTGCCCAGCTGGTTGTCCAGCGGGTCGAGAAGGTGCGCTTCCACGAGGTGGCACAGCTTCCCGACTCGGCGCGGGCCGAGGGGGGTTTCGGCTCCACCGGAGGTCATGCGGCCGTGGCCGGATCCGGCGCTGGTCAGCAGGGTGGGAATGGCTACGCTTCGGTCGTATCCGACCGGGAAGGACAGTGACGTGTTCGGACGTCGCAAGAAGAACGACTCCGTCAAGGACGGCGGCGCGGCCGAGCAGGTCGTCGACGGCGTCGGCGCCGATGAGCAGGACGGCGTGGAGGAGACCGACGGGGACCGTCCGCGCAGGGTGAACCTGCCGCCGGCCCCGCGGCCCGACGGCCCCTGGGACGTCTCCGAGGTGCCCGGCAATCCCGAGGAGGGCCGGGTCGACCTCGGCGGCATCCTCGTACCGGGTGTCGAGGGCATGGAGCTGCGCGTCGAGGTCGCCGGTGACGCCATCGTCGCCGCGACCGTGGTGCTCGGCGACAGTGCCGTACAGCTGCAGGCTTTCGCCGCGCCCCGCAAGGAAGGCATCTGGGGCGAGGTCCGCGAGGAGATCGCCGACGGCATCACCAAGCAGGGCGGCATCATCGACGAGGTCGAGGGTCCGCTGGGCTGGGAGCTGCGCGCGCAGGTGCCCGTACCGCTCCCCGACGGGCAGACCGGCGCCCAGCTGGTCCGCTTCGTGGGTGTGGACGGCCCGCGCTGGTTCCTGCGCGGCGTCATCTCCGGCCAGGGCGCGGTGCGCCCCGAGTCGGCCGGCGTGCTGGAGCGGATCTTCCTGGACACCGTCGTGGTCCGCGGCGAGGGCCCGATGGCCCCGCGGGACCCGATCGTCCTGAAGCTGCCGAACGACGCGCAGATGGTGCCGGACGGCGTGCAGACGACCGAGGAGCAGGAAGGCTCCCGCTTCGGCGGCGGCATGGGTCAGCTGGAGCGCGGCCCGGAGATCACCGAGGTCCGCTGATCCCCTGACCGCCGCGCGAGGCGATCGTTTCCGGCCGTGGGCCGCACTCCTCCGGGGGTGCGGCCCACGGCCGTACCCGGGGGTGTCAGGGATCCGTCAGGGATCGGCCCCTATGTGGCGATCGGCGCGTGATCGGCGCACATGTCCCTGAGAATGGGCGCATGGGACGCGGCAAGCTACGGATCTATCTCGGCTCGGCCCCGGGCGTGGGCAAGACGTACGCCATGCTCTCGGAGGGCCACCGCCGGGTGGAGCGCGGCTCCGACTGCGTCGTCGGCTTCGTCGAGCACCACGGACGGCCGCGCACCGAGGTCATGCTGCACGGCCTGGAGCAGATCGAGCGCAAGGGGCTCTCCTACCGGGGCGCGGCCTTCACGGAGATGGACGTGGACGCGCTCCTCGCCCGGAAACCGGCCATCGCGCTGGTGGACGAGCTGGCGCACACCAACGTGCCGGGCTCGCGCAACGCCAAGCGCTGGCAGGACGTGGAGGAACTGCTGCGGGCCGGGATCGACGTGATCTCCACCGTGAACATCCAGCACCTGGAGTCGCTCGGCGACGTGGTGGAGTCGATCACGGGCGTGCGGCAGCGGGAGACCGTGCCGGACGAGGTGGTGCGCCGGGCCGACCAGATCGAGCTGGTCGACATGTCCCCGCAGGCGCTGCGGCGCCGGATGGCGCACGGCAACATCTACAAGTCGGACAAGGTCGACGCGGCCCTGTCCAACTACTTCCGCCCCGGCAACCTGACCGCGCTGCGCGAGCTCGCGCTGCTCTGGGTGGCGGACCGGGCGGACGAGTACCTCCAGCAGTACCGGGGCGAGCACAACATCCGCTCCACCTGGCAGGCGCGCGAGCGGATCGTGGTGGGACTCACCGGCGGACCCGAGGGCCGCACCCTGATCCGGCGCGCGTCCCGGGTGGCGGCCAAGGGCTCCGGCAGCGAGATCCTGGCCGTCTACATCGCCCGCAGCGACGGGCTGACCGCCGCCTCGCCGAAGGAGCTCGCCGTCCAGCGCACGCTGGTCGAGGATCTTGGCGGAACGTTTCACCACGTCATCGGGGACAACGTCCCCGAGGCGCTGCTCGAGTTCGCCCGCGGGGTCAACGCCACCCAGATCGTGCTCGGCTCCAGCCGCCACCGCTCCTGGCGCTACGTCTTCGGGCCCGGGGTCGGAGCCACCGTGGCCCGTGACTCCGGGCCCGACCTCGACGTGCACATCGTCACGCACGAGGAGGCCGCCAAGGGCCGGGGCCTGCCCGTGGTCCGCTCGGCGGCCCGGCTCGGGCGGACCAGGATGGTGGCCGGCTGGGTGGCCGGGGTCATCCTGCCGCTGCTGCTCGCGGCGCTGCTGACGCACATCGACGAGGACCCCGGCCTCGCCAACGAGATGCTGCTCTTCCTGGCCCTGACGGTGGCCGCGGCGCTGCTCGGCGGGCTCTGGCCGGCGCTGGCCTCGGCCGCCGTCGGCTCCCTGCTGCTGAACTACTACTTCGCCCCGCCCATCCACCGCTTCACCGTCTCCGACCCCAAGAACATCGTCGCCATCGCGGTCTTCTTCGGGGTCGCGGGCTCCGTGGCCTCCGTCGTCGACGCCGCCGCCCGCCGCACCCACCAGGCCGCCCGGCTGCGCGCCGAGTCCGAGATCCTCTCCTTCCTCGCCGGCAGCGTGCTGCGCGGCGAGACCACCTTGGACGCGCTGCTGGAGCGGGTGCGCGAGACCTTCGCCATGGAGTCGGTGGCGCTGCTGGAGCGCGAGAGCGACGTCGAGCCCTGGCAGCCGGCCGGCAGCGTCGGCCCGAACCCGGTCGGCCGCCCCGAGGACGCCGACGTGGACATGCCGATCGGCGACCACATGGCGCTGGCCCTGTCCGGGCGGGTGCTGCCCGCGGCGGACCGCCGCGTGCTCGGCGCCTTCGCCGCCCAGGCCGCCGTGGTGCTCGACCGGCAGCGCCTGGTCGGGGAGGCCGAGGAGGCCCGGCGGATGGCCGAGGGCAACCGGATCCGGACCGCGCTGCTGGCCGCCGTCAGCCATGACCTCCGTACGCCGCTGGCCTCGATCAAGGCCTCTGTCAGCTCCCTGCGCTCCGACGACGTCGAATGGTCCGAGGAGGACCGGGCGGAGCTCCTGGAGGGCATCGAGGACGGCGCCGACCGCCTCGACCACCTGGTGGGCAACCTGCTGGACATGTCCAGGCTCCAGACCGGCACCGTCACCCCGCTGATCCGCGAGATCGACCTCGACGAGGTGGTCCCGATGGCGCTGGGCGGCGTACCCGAGGACAGCGTCCTGCTGGACGTCCCGGAGAGCCTGCCCATGGTGGCGGTGGACCCGGGGCTGCTGGAGCGGACCGTGGCCAACGTGGTCGAGAACGCCGTCAAGTACAGCCCGCCGGGGGAGCAGGTCCTGGTGGCGGCCAGCTTCCTCGGCGACCGGGTCGAGGTGCGGGTCGTCGACCGCGGGCCGGGCGTGCCCGACGAGGCCAAGGAGCGCATCTTCGCCCCCTTCCAGCGGCACGGGGACGCCCCCCGGGGTGCCGGCGTGGGCCTCGGCCTCGCGGTCGCGCGCGGCTTCGCCGAGGCCATGGACGGCACGCTGGCCGCCGAGGACACCCCCGGCGGCGGGCTCACCATGGTGCTCACGCTGCGGGCGGTCACCGGCGGGCGGCCGCAGGCCCCCGTGAGCGTGGACGGCGAGGGGCGCAGCGTGCCCCCCGGGGGATCCGGCGGGCCCGGGGGCGCCTACCCCGAGCACCTGCGCGCCGCCCAGGTGCCCCGCCCCGAACGCCTCACCGCCGCGACCCGGTTCTGGCAGGGCGCGCTCGACGGGGGCGCCGCCGCGCTCGACCTGGTCACCGACCGCCCCCGACCCGCGGTGCTCAGCGGATCCGGCGACCGGGTGCGGCTGCGGATCGGCTCCGCGCAGCACGCGCGCCACGCCGAGGCCGCCCGCCGGCACGGCGTCAGCCCGTACATGTTCTGCCTGGCCGGCGTGTACACGGTCCTGTCCGCCCACACCGAACGCGACACCCTCACCCTGGGCGCCCTCGCCGCCGGCCGGGACCGGGCCGGGACGCAGGACCTCGTCGGCTGCTTCGTCAACCTGCTGCCCGTCCGCGTCGAGGCGGACGCGGACACCACCGCCGGGTCCCTGCTCGCCCGCGTCCGCACCGCCTGTACCGAGGCCCTGCACCACCAGGACGTCCCCTTCCAGGCCGTGGGCCGGGAACTCGCGCCGTCCACCACCGCACGGGCGGCCGTCCCCTTCCAGGCCGTCGTCAACCACCGGCAACGCGGGCCGCGTCCCCTCGAGCTGTCCGGTGCGCGCACCGAGCCCTGGGACGCCGGCGGCCGCGCCACCGCCACCTTCGAGCTGGCCTTCACCTTCGAGGAGGAGGGCGACGGCCTCGACGTCGAGGTCGAGTTCAGCACCGACCTCTACGACCGGGCCACCGCACAGAGGCTGGCGGGTCAACTGGCCGCCGTGCTCGACCGCCTCGCGGACGGCGACCCGCCGCTGCGCGACGTCACCCTGTACGAACCGGGGGAGTACGAACGGCTGAGCCGCGCACCGGAGCCGGGCCCACGGGCGGCGGACACCACCCTGCCCGCCCTCGTCGCCCGGCAGGTCGCGGCCCGCCCGCACAAGACCGCCGTGACCGGCGCCGGCACCAGCCTCACCTACGCCGAACTCGACCGGCTCGCCGGCACCGTGGCCGCCCGCCTCGCCACCCGCGGGATCCGGCCCGGCGACCGCGTCGCCGTGTGCCTGGAGCGCTCCCCGCTGCTCGCCGCGACCCTCCTCGGCGTGCTCAAGGCCGGGGCCGCGTACGTGCCGCTCGACCCGGCGTACCCGGCGCGGCGGCTGCGCCACTGCATCGCCGACGCCGATGCCGGCGCGCTGGTCTGCGCCAAGGACACCGCCGACACGCTGTTCGGCCCCGGTACGGAGGCCTCCGGCCCGCCCGTCCTCGACATCGAGGCCCTCGCCGCCCCCGGCGAGGAGACCGCGCCCGCCGTAGATCGCGGCGACCCCGGCGATCCCGCCGCCCCGGCGTACGTGATCTACACCTCCGGCAGCACCGGGCGCCCCCGCGGCGTCGCCGTCTCCCACCGCGCGGTCGCCAACACGCTCCTCGCCTGCCTGGACCGGCACCCGTTCACCGCGGACGACGTCTGGCTCCAACTGACCTCGCCCGGCTTCGACGTGGCCGCCTTCGAGCAGTTCATGCCGCTCGTCTCCGGCGCCACCCTGGTGTACGCGGACGACGCCACCCGCTCCGACGGCCCGGCCCTCACCCGCACCCTGCGCACCGCCGGGGTCACCGTGATGGTGACCGTACCCTCGCTGCTGCGCGCCCTGGACCGTCCCGACCTGGGTGACGTGCGCGTACTGCTCGTCGCCGGTGAGCCCGCGGACGTCCACGACACGCGCCACTTCGCCCGGGACCGGGTCGTCGTCAACGGCTACGGCCCGACCGAGGCGGCGATCCTGGCGACCACCCACCGGGCAGGCCCCGCGGACGACCGGGCCCGTGTGCCCGTGGGCACCGCCCTGCCCGGCACCGCGGCCCACGTGGTGGACCGCCACGGACGGCTCGCGGCCACCGGGGTGCCCGGCGAACTGTGGCTCTCCGGCGCCGGACTCGGCGACGGCTACCGCAACGACCCCGAGCGCACGGGCGAGCTGTTCACCACCCATCCCGCGCTCGCCGGCGCCGGACGCTGCTACCGCACCGGGGACCGCGTGCGCCGGCTGCCCGACGGAGCCGTCGACTACCTCGGCCGGCTCGACCACCAGATCAAGCTGCGCGGCTTCCGCATCGAGCTCGGCGAGATCGAGGCCGCGCTCGCGGAGCACCCCGGTGTCCGGGAGGCCGTCGCCGTCCTCCTCGGCACCGGCACCGACGCCGAACTCGCCGTCGGCTACGTCGGCACCGCCGCGCCGCAGGACGCCCGCGCCCACCTGGCCCGGCTGCTCCCGGGCCACATGGTGCCCCGCCTGGCCGTACCCGTCCCCGCCATCCCGACCGGCAGCCACGGCAAGGCCGACCGGACGTCGCTCGCCGCCCGGCTGGCCGCCCTCCGGCAGCAGCGGCTCCCCGCCGACGGCCCGGCGGACGGCTCCGGGGACGGCCCCGCGAACGGGAGCGAGCGGCGGCTGCTCGCCCTGTGGGAGGACGTGCTGGGCGGGCCGGCGGGCTCCCTGGACGAGGACTTCTTCGCACACGGCGGCCACTCCCTGCGGGTCATCCGGCTCCTGGGCCGCATCGAGCGGGAGTTCGGGGTCCGGATCGCCGTCGCCGACTTCCTCGCCGAGCCGACCGTACGCGCGGTGGCCCGGCTGTTGCGGGGGCCCGATCCGACGACCCTGCCGGTGGGGCCGGACGACGCGCGGCTCGACCCCGGCATCGTCTTCCCCGACCGTCCCGGCCCCTTCGACCCGAACGACGCCGTGCTGCTCACCGGGGCCACCGGATACGTGGGCTCCCACGTGCTGGCCGAACTGCTGGACCGCACCACGGGCCCGGTCCTGTGCCTGGTCCGGGCCGTGGACCCGGACGCCGCCCGTCGGCGCCTGGCCGCGGCCCTGCGCCGCCACGGTCTGCGCCGCGACGCCTCGGACCCGCGGATCGTGCCCGTCCCCGGGGACCTGTCCCGGCCCGGCCTGGGCCTCGACGGCACGCACCGGGAACACGTCCTGCGGGCGACGACCGTGCTCCACCTGGGCGCCGAGGTCCACCACGTGTCCGGCTTCCACCACCTGGCGGCCGCCAACGTCGGCGGCACCGCCGAACTCCTGCGGATCTGCGCGCAGGGCCGCCCGGCCCGCCTGCACCACGTCTCCACCCTGGGCGTGTTCCGGGACGGACCCGGCGGCACCCGCCCGCGCACCATCACCGAGGCCACCCCGGCCGCCGGCGAACGGCATCCGCGCGGTCGCGGCTACGCCGCCGCCAAGTGGGCCGCGGAGCACCTCGTCGGCCAGGCCCTCGAACGCGGGGCCGACGCCCGGATCTACCGGCTCGGCCGGGCCGGCGGCAGCACGACGGGCGCCGTCAGCGAGGACGACTTCCTCAGCCGGCTCCTCGTCACGTCCACCGCCCTCGGCTGCCACCCCGACGACCCGCGGCTCGCCACCGACGCACTGCCCGTGGACACCATGGCCCGGGCCCTGGTCGCCCTGGCCCTCGCCGACGCCGCCCCGGGCACCGTCCACCACCTGCACCACCCCCGGCGGACCCCGCTGGCCGAACTGCTCGCCGTACACGAGCGCCGCACGGGCCGCACCACCCCCGCGGTCCCGCTGGAGGTCTGGCTCGGCCGGCTGGCCGACGCGGAGGCCCGCGGCACCGCGCTGCCCGCCCTCGCCTACCGCGAGTACTTCCGGGAGCTGTGCGACCACCCGGACGCCGGCCTCCCCGACCACCGCAACGACGCCACCGTCGCCGCCCTGCGGGCCCACGGCGTCACCCCGCCCGCCCTGGACGACGCCCTCGTCGGCCGCTGGTGGCAGAAACTCGACCGGAGCACCCGCGATGACTGACCCGACGACCGACGCGACGACCGGCCCGGCTTCCGACCCGCACTACCCCATGGACCGGCAGTGCCCGTTCGCCCCGCCCCGGGAGGCCACCGACATCCGCGACGCGGGCACCGTGCCCCGCGTGACGCTGTGGAACGGGGTCCGCCCCTGGCTGTTCACCGGCTTCGACGACGCCCGTACCGTACTGTCCGACCCCCGGTTCAGCGCGGACAAGAGCCGCCGCGGCTACCCGCTGTCCAGCGCCGTCGCCCTGGCCGAGACCGCCGTCGAACCGACCCTGCTCGTCATGGACAACCCGCGCCACGACGCCGTACGGCGCCTGGTGCTCGGCGAGTTCACGGTGAAACGGGCCGAGCGCCGGCGCCCCGCCGTGCGCGCCGTCGTCGACGGCTGCCTGGACCGCATGCTCCGCGGCACCGAGGCCGACCTCGTGGCCGACCTGGCCCTGCCCGTCGCGCTCACCGTCATCTGCGAGTTCCTCGGAGTGCCCTTCGAGGACCGCGAGCTGTTCCGCGGCCTGACCCACACCATGAACGTCGTCGACGGCACCACCGAGAGCGCCGCCGCCGCCCGGCAGGCCCTCCAGGACTACCTGGAGGAGCTCGTCGCCGCCGCCGCACGCGAACCGGGGGACGGGTTCATCGGCCGCATGGCGGCCCGGCACCTGCCCGACGGGACCATGACGCGACCCCAACTCGCCGCGATGGCCCTCCTGCTGCTCACCGCCGGCCACGACACCACCGCCAACATGATCTCCCTCGGGGTGCTGACGCTGCTGCGCCACCCCGGCCACTTCGCCGCCCTCGGCACGGACGACGACCCCGAGCTGCTCTCCGACACCGTCGAGGAGATGCTGCGCCACCTCACCGTGGTCCAGCGCGGCATCCGCCGGATCGCCGTCGAGGACGTCGAGGTCGGCGACCGGCTCGTCCGGGCCGGGGAGGGCGTCGTCGCCGCCATCAACGTCGCCAACCGGGACCCCGAACGCTTCCCCGCCGGCGAGGAGTTCGACCCCGCCTCCCGCGCGCACGGCCACCTCGCCTTCGGCTACGGGCCCCACCAGTGCATGGGCCAGTCGCTGGCCCGGGTGGAGCTCCAGGAGGTCTACGCCGCCGTGGCCCGCCGGATCCCGACGCTGCGCACGGCCGTGCCCGTCGAGGAGATCCGCTTCAAGTCCGACATGGCCGTGTACGGGGTGCACGCCCTTCCCGTGACCTGGTGACCCCGCTGCCGCCCGCCGCCCGTCCCCCCGCACCGAAGGAGCCGACCCCGTGAAGGTCACCCTCGATCCCGAGCGCTGTGTCGGCGCCGGCCACTGCGTCCTGTCCGCCGCCACGGTCTTCGACCAGGACGAGACCGACGGCATCGTCATGCTGCTGGACCCGGAACCGGCCGAGCACCTCGCCGACGCCGTCCACGAGGCCGCCGACCTGTGCCCCGCCCGGGCGATCCTGGTCACCGGGGCCGACGGGCGACCGGCATGAGCGCCGCCCTGCTGGCCGCCCTGCGCGCCGCCCTCGGCGGCGGCGGCGCCCTGGTCACCGACCCGGACGCCACCGTCGGCTACTCCCACGACATGATGCCGCTCGCCCCGCACGGCCGGCCGCTCGCGGTGGCCCTGCCCGCCTCGGCCGAGCAGGTGCGGGCATGCGTGCGGGCCTGCGCGGCGGCCGGCGTCCCGATCGTCCCCAGGGGCGCCGGAACGGGCCTGACCGGCGCCGCCAACGCCGTCGACGGCTGCGTCGTCCTGGTCACCACGCGGATGAACCGGATCCTCGAACTCGACCCGGACAACCGGATCGCCGTCGTGGAGCCCGGCGTGGTCAACCAGGACCTGAAGACGGCCGCCGCCGCCCACGGCCTGTACTACCCGCCCGACCCCTCCAGCCTCGACACGTGCACCCTCGGCGGGAACCTGGCCACCAACGCGGGCGGCCTGTGCTGCGGCAAGTACGGGGTCACCGGCGACTACGTCCTCGGCCTGGACGCGGTCCTCGCCGACGGCTCCCTCCTGCGCACCGGCCGCCGCACCGTCAAGGGCGTCGCGGGCTACGACCTCACCCGCCTCCTCGTCGGCAGCGAGGGCACCCTCGGGATCATCACGCGGGCCACCCTCTCCCTGCGCCCGCTGCCCTCCGCGCCCGGCACGGTCATCGCGGCCTTCGACTCGGTGGCCCGGGCGGGAGCCAGCGTCAACCGGATCGTCCGGGCCGGCCTCGTCCCCTCCCTCATGGAGATCATGGACGCGACCTCCCTGCGCGCCTCGTCCGCCTACCTCGGCACCGAGCTCGCCGGCGAAGGCGACCAAGCCCTGCTGCTGTGCCAGTCCGACGCGCCGGAGGGCACCCGCGAAGCCGAACTCGACCAGATGGAACGCGTGTTCCGGCAAGCCGGCGCGGTGTACACGCACGCCACGCAGGACGCGGCGGAGGGCGCCCTGCTGCTGCGCGCCCGCCGGGTGAGCCTCGCCGCCCTCGAAGCCCGGGGCGCCTGCATGACCGAGGACGTGGCCGTGCCCCGCACCCTCATCGCCGATCTGATCGAGGGCTGCACGCGGATCGGCGCCGACGCGGGGCTGACCGTCGCGGTCGTCGGCCACGCGGGCGACGGCAACATGCACCCCACGGTCCTCTACGACGGCGACGACGCCGGGCAGTACGCCCGCGCCCGGACGGCGTTCGACGCGATCCTCGCCCTCGCCCTGTCCCTCGGCGGCACGATCACCGGCGAGCACGGAGTCGGCAAGCTCAAGCAGGACTGGCTGGAACGCGAACTGGGCCCGGTCGCCCTGCGCGTGCACCGCGACCTCAAGGACGCCCTCGACCCGGCGGGCCTGTTCAACCCCGGCGCCGTGTTCGCCCGGCGGCCGGCCGGGACCCGCCGTGCCGGTTGAGACCCTGCGGACGCTGGCCGGGCTCGCCCCGCCCCTGCGGACCCTGTTCCTCACGACCCTGCTCTTCCGCTCCGGCACCATGGCCTACCCCTTCCTCACCCCGTACCTGCTGGGCCGCGGAGGTCTGGACGCGGCCGAGGCGGGCCTGGCCGTCACCACGTTCGGGGTCGGCGCCCTCGCCGCGGACCTGGCCGCCGGACGGCTCCTCGCGAGGCTGCACCCGTACGCCCTGATGCGGGGCGGCTTCCTGCTGGGCGCCGCCGCGGTCGCGGTGGTGCCGCTGCTGCACGGCCTGCCCGCGCTCGTCACGGTGGTGCTGGTCTGGGGGTTCGCGTACGAGATCGTCACCCCGGCGTCCTACGCGGCCACGATCGCCGGGTCACCGCCCGAGCAGCGCAAGGTCGCGTTCTCGTGCCACCGGCTCGCCATCAACCTCGGACTGTCGGCCGGCCCGCTCCTCGGGGCCCTGCTCTACGCCCTCGACCCGTACGCCGTGTTCTGGGCCAACGCCCTGTGCGTCCTGGCGGCCGCGGCGTTCCTGCACCGCCGCGGCGGACGCCGGCCCGCCGCCGGACCGGACACCGCGGCCGGCGTCGCCGTTGCCGTCGCTGCCGCCGCCGGCGGCGGGCCGGGCCGCGCGACCCGGCCCCACGGCCCGGTCCGGCAGACGACGGCCGAACGCACCCGGTTCTGGAGCGTGTTCGGCCTCTCCCTGCCCATCCAGCTGGCCTACGCGCTGCCCTCGGTCTTCGTCGGTGCCTACGTCATCGTCGGCCTCGGCCTGCCCGGCTACTGGGCCGGCGTCGTCTTCACCGTCAACGCCGTCGGGATCGTCCTGTTCGAGGTCCCGCTCAACATCCGCATGGCACGCGTCGGACACCTGGCGACCCTGCTGAGCGGCTACGCGCTCGCGGGCACCGGGTTCCTGCTCATGGCCCTGGCCGACACCGGGCCGGAACTGGTGCTCGCCACCCTCGTGTGGACGGCCGGGGAGATCGTCGTCTTCCCCGGACTGCTCGACTACGTCAGCCGGCTCTCCGGCCCGGCCGCCGACCGCAACATGGGCCTGTACTCCGGCGGCGTCAACCTGGCCTTCATCGCGGCCCCGCAACTCGCCCTGCACCTCTCGGCCCCCGGCCACCCGGGCGCCCCGTGGGCGGCCGCCGGCGCGGCGGTCTGCACCGCCTGCCTGCTGCTGCTCGCGGCCCGCACCAACCCGTACACCTGGCACAAGGAGGAACCGTGCTCAAGCGTGACCTGACCCCCTTCATCGGCGTCGAGTACAGCGGACTCACCCACGCCGAACTCACCCGCCCGGAGGTCTTCGCCGACGTCGTCGACTCCCTGAACCGGCGCGACCTCGTCGTCGTCCGCGGCATCGACCTCACCCCCCGGCAGCAGATCGGCCTCGCCGCCCGCATCGGCCGCCCCGTCCCCTTCCTCCTCGCCGACTGGCGCCACCCCGAGTTCGCCGAGATCCTCGTCTCCTCCAACGAGCGCAAGGACGGCCTGCCGGTCGGGATCGAGCGGGTCGGCCACTTCTGGCACCAGGACTCCTCCTTCGACGCCGACCCCTCCGCCTACACCGTGCTGCACGGCGTCCACGTGCCCGAGGACCACGGCCACACCGTCTTCGCCAGCGCCGCCGACGTCTACGACCGGCTGCCCGAGCAGTGGCGCACCCTCCTGGAGGACCGCGTCGGGCTGCACACCCTCACCAAGCAGCAGCGCATCGCCCCCGAGCACGTGGGCCTGTCCATCGCCGAGGTGCGGGCCCTCATCGCCCGCCAGTACCCGGCCGTCGAACACTCCGTCGTCCGCCGCGACCCGCACACCGGCCGCCGCTTCCTGTACGCCGCCCGCGCCTACATGGACCGGGTCGTCGGCCTCGACGCCAACGAGAACGAGGCGTTCTTCGACCTCGTCGACACCCTCCTGGCCGACCCCGACCGCACCTACACCCACCGCTGGACCCCGCACGACCTGCTCCTGTGGAAGACCGCCACCACCTACCACGTCGCCACCGACCTGCCGCCCGGCGTCTCCCGGACCGTCCACCGCGTCAGCGTCGCCGCCGCATGAGCGGGCCCCGGCACCCCGCCGCGCCCGTCGGCGTGATCGTCGACGGCTACTCGGTCGGCAAGTACCTGCCCGCGTCCTTCCGCAAGCTCGGCGCGGACGTCGTCCACCTCCAGAGCACCCCCGAGTTCCTGGACTGCGTACCCCCGCCGGACCTGCGCCCGTACCTGGCCAACGTGGTCCAGGACGCGGCCGATCCCGCCCGCACGGCGAAGGAGCTGGCCTCCTACCACCCGTGCGGGGTCCTGCCCGGCCAGGAGACCGGGGTCCCGCCGGCCGACCGGACGGCGGAACTGCTGGGCCTGCCCGGCAACCCGTCGGCCACCTCCGCGCTGCGCCGCGACAAGTACCGCATGATCGAGGCGCTGCGCGCCGCCGGCATCCGCTGCGCCGACCAGCTGAAGTCCGACGACGTGGAAGCGGTGCTCGCCTGGGCGTCGACCACCGGATACCCGGTCGTCGTCAAACCGCTCAGCTCGGCCTCCACGGACAAGGTCTCCGTCTGCCGCGGCCCGGACGACGTCCGCGCCGCGGCCGCCGAGATCCTCGGCAGCCGGGACATCTTCGGCCGGCACAACGACGAGGTGCTCGCGCAGTCCTTCCTGGACGGCACCGAGTACATCGTGGACGTCGTCAGGGGTCCCGGCGGCACACGGCACGTGTGCGGCGTCTGGCGCTACGACAAGACCCTCGTCGGAACCCGGCCGGTCTACGACCGGGACGTCCTGATCGACCCCGGCGCGCCGCAGGTCGAACCCCTCGTCACCTATCTGGACACCGTGCTCGACGCCCTGGACATCCGGTTCGGCGCCGCCCACGCGGAGATCATGATGACCGCCGCCGGGCCGGTGCTCGTCGAGGTGGGCGCGAGGCTCGACGGCATCATGGACCCGGGCCACCACGACTCCTGCCTCGACGGGAACCAGGCCGACCTGCTCGCACTCGCCTGCGTGCGCCCGGGGGAGTACCGGCGCGCGCACCCCGGCGACACCCTGTACCGCAAGCACCGCGAAGGCATGGTCGTCCACGTGCGGACCAGCCGCGGCGGCCTCGTCGAGGCCGTGGACGAGAACGCCCTGGCACGGATCCGCGCACTGGAAACGGTGCACCTGGCGGTGGTCCGGCTGGCCCCGGGCGACCGGATGCGGCCCACCACCGACCTGCTGTCCAGCCCGCTGCGCGTCTTCCTGACCGGCGACAGCCCGGAGGAGCTCCTCGCCGACCAGCGCCGCATCCGGCTGCTGGCCGACGACGTGTTCCACCTCGCCCCGAACTGACCGCGCCCGCGCCCGCGCCCGCACGCGCATGCCGGCGTGCGCCGTCCCACTCCCGAGGATTCCCATGGGTGTTGCCATCCGAGCCGACCTGGCCTCCGTCCCCGACTACAACATTCCCGGCACGGCGCCCGGCGCCATCCTGCTCAACTCCAACGAGGGGCCGCTGCCGCCCCCGCCCGCCGTGGTCGAAGCCATCACCCGGGCCGCCGTCGAAGGCCACCGCTACCCGCAGTGGTTCTCCGACACCCTGGTCGGGCGACTGGCCGACGAACTGGACGTCCCCGCGGAGGGCATCGCCGTCGGCTGCGGGTCGGTGAGCCTGTGCCGCGATCTCATCCAGGCGTTCTGCGGCCCGGGGGACGAAGTCCTGTTCGCCTGGCGCTCCTTCGACGCCTATCCGGTCTTCGCGAAGGTGTCCGGAGTGCGCGCCCGCACCGTCCCCCTGGACGCCGGACACCGGCACGACCTGGAGGCGATGCTCGCCGCCGTCACCCCCGCGACCCGCGTCGTCTTCGTCTGCAACCCCAACAACCCCACCGGGACGGCGGTCCGGGGCCGCGAACTGCGCGCGTTCCTCGACCGCCTACCGGCCCGCGTCCTGGTCGTACTGGACGAGGCGTACCGGGAGTTCGTCGACGATCCCGACGTGCCGGACGGGATCGCGCTGGCCCGCCACCGCCCGAACGTGGCGGTGCTGCGCACCTTCTCGAAGGCGTACGGGCTCGCCGGCGTGCGCATCGGGTACTGCGTGGCCGCGCCGGCCGTGGTGTCGGCCGTCCACAAGGTGTCCGTCCCCTTCGCGGTCAGCAGGCTCGCCCAGGCGGCCGCCCTCGCCGCGCTCGACCGCCCCGACGAGGTGCGCGCGCGCTCCGCCGCGATCGTGCGCGAACGGCGGCGCCTGGAGTCCCTGTTGACCCGGCACGGCCATGAAGTGACCCCTTCGCAGGCCAACTTCGTGTGGCTGCCCCTGGGGGAGGAGGCCGCCGGCTTCGCCGACTTCTGTGCCCGCCACGGCGTGCTCGTCCGGGCCTTCCCCGGCGACGGGGTCCGCGCCACCGTCGGCCTGCCGGAGGAGAACGACGCCTTCCTCCGCGCGGCCGACCGCTACCGGGCGACCGCTTTGCGGCCCCAGGCCGTCGGCAGGCCCGGGGACGGTCCGGTGCACCGGCGCGAATCCAGGTAGCGCACGGCCTCGTCGATCTGCGCGTGGGGCGCGCGCTGCCGCCAGCGGGTGCGGGGTCCACCCCGATGGGGGAAGCTGGGATGGTCGCAGCGCCGGCGGCCGGCGGCGCGGGCGGAGTGGCGAGGAAGGTCTGTCGTGAACGTTTCAGCAGGTGGGCGGCGTGCACGCGCATCCCGGCGCGGGGTGCGGACGGGCGCCGCCCTGCTGTGCGCCGTGGCTCTGGCGGTGGCCGTTCCGGCGTCCGCGCACGCGGGCGGGACGTCGGCCCGGATCCTGGAGCCGGGCGACCCGGTCGTGGTCGTGGACTGCTTCGACCAGGCGCAGATGCGCCCCGCGGAATACCTCCTTGCCTGCGGCGACGGGAACAACCGCCTCGTCGGGCTCCGATGGGACTCCTGGGGGTCGAGGACCGCCACGGCCACCGGTACCGACATGGTCAACGACTGCCGCCCCTACTGCGCGGCCGGCCGTTTCCACGGCTACCCGGTGACGGTGACCTTGGGCAGCCCGCAGGCCTGGCCGGAGCACCCCGATGTCCAGCGCTTCACCACGATCCGGCTGCTCTACACCGACACGGCACCGGACCCGGTCCCCAAGCACGTGACCTACAAGCTCGTGTGGTGACGCGGCCCTCAGCCGGCGTCGACCACCAGGTCCGCGCGCCCGGCGCCCGGGGCGATCAGCCGGGCGTTCGCCTCGTCCGAGCGGGCCACCCACGCCCGGGCGGACGACGGGTCCTTGCCGTGGCGCACGTGCCGGTCGACCAGGCGCCCGACGCGCAGGGCCTCGTCCGGGGCGAGGTACCAGGCTTCGTCCAGCAGTGGCCGTACCGCCGCCCACGCTCCCGCGTCGTGCAGCAGGTAGTTCCCCTCGGTGATCACCAGCGGTACGGCCGGGGCGACGGGAACGCTGCCCGCGACCGGCTCCTCCAGGGAGCGGTCGAAGGCGGGCGCGTACACCGTGGCCCCGTCGGGGCTGCGGAGCCGGCGCAGCAGGGCGACGTACCCGGCGGCGTCGAAGGTGTCGGGAGCGCCCTTGCGGTCGGCCAGCCCCAGCCGGGCCAGCTCGGCCCCGGCGAGGTGGAACCCGTCCATCGGGACGACCACGGCCGTCCCCGGCCCGAGCGCTACGGCGAGCCGGGCGGCGAGCGTCGACTTCCCGGCCCCCGGCGGCCCGGCGATGCCGAGGATCCGCCTGCGGCCCGCGACGGCCAGCCTGCCCGCCCTTGCCACCAGCTCCGCCGTCATATCCGCCTCCGTCGTGTTCCGCACGTGCGTATCCTGCCCGACCCGCGGCCCGGCCCGACGACCACGGGCACGGTCGTCGGGCCGGGCCGCGGATGTCAGCCCTCGGCGCCGTCCAGGGCGGTGTCGGGGATCCAGGAGCCGTGGAGTCCGGCCCCGACCCGGTGGGGCAGGTGGACGGTGGCGATGCGGTCGAGGCCGGAGGCGTCGAGGACCAGGAGCTGCGAGGCGTCCTGCTTCAGGTCGGAGACGACGGTCAGGAGGTAGCCCTCGTCCTCGCCCGAGGCGCCGGCCGCCGGGACGAAGACCGCCTCGCTCGGCATGCGGGCGTCGCCGACCTGGTGGATGCGGCGGGCGCCGGTCGTGCGGTCGTACTTGACGATGCCGTAGCCCCCGAAGCCCTTCTCGTCGGGGAAGGCGATGGCGTACTGGTAGCGGTTCTCGGCGCCCAGGTACTCCTCGTTGAGGGTCGGGAACTCCACCGCGAGGTCGTCGATGATGCGCTCGTCGACGGTGCCGGAGGCCATGTCGAGCACCCAACGGCGGGTGTAGGAGCGGGAGACGGGCTCGGTGCCCCGACCGGGCGCGCCGATCCACCAGTTCCAGGACAGCCGGAATCCCTCGCGGTCCACGGTGGGGCCCTCCAGGACGATGCGGCCCTGGCCGTCCTCGTAGGCGTTGGACACGTGGAGCATGTTGCCCGGTTCGATGGAGAACCAGCGGATGCGGCCCGCGCCGTCCTCGCCGCGCGGCATGACGCCGATGCGCGAGAGCTGCCGGTCGCTCCAGCCGTAGGGGATGCCGGAGTGGTCGGCCGGGTCGAAGGTGACGTTGCCCTCGACGAAGACCACGTGCCGGCGGGTGAGGGCGAAGTCGTGCTTGAGGGAGGCGGTCGCTCCCGGGACCTCGGCGCTGTGGACGATCTCGCCCTTGGCGTCGGCGACGTGGTGCACCAGGAAGGGCGGGAACGGCGAGGACCCGAAGAAGTGGAGCTCGCCGGTGACCGGGTCCTCCTTGGGGTGCGCGGTCATCGCCGTGCGCAGTTTGCCGTCGAAGTCGTACGCGCCGACGGTCTCCAGCTCGCGGGTGAGCTCGAAGGGGAGGTTCGCCTCGCAGAGGGCGAGCAGGCGTCCGGCGTGTTCCATGATGTGGGTGCCGGCGGTGCTGGCCGTCAGATCGGGGCCGTTCTCCGTCATGTACGGGGCCCCGTCCAGCGCGGGGGTGCGCACCCAGCGGTTGCGGTACCACTCGGCGCGGCCCTCGCGCAGCCGGATCCCGTGGACCATGCCGCTGCCCTTGAACCAGTGCGTCGGGCTGACCCCGGGCTTGGGGTTGTGGCCGTTGCGGAGCAGGCGGCCGGTCAACTCGGGCGGCAGGGTGCCCTCGACGGTGAGGCCGGTGGCGGTGACCTCGTCGGTGACGGGGGTGTAGTGGCCGTTCAGGTACGGCTGGTCGGCAGTCACGGCGGAACCTCTTTCGGTGGGATTTCGAGGGGGTGTGGCGGTGCTGCGGCTGGCCCGGCGGCTGCTGGTACTGCGGCGGCGGGGGCTGGTGCGGCGGGTGCTGCTGCGGCTGGTAGTGCTGCGGCGGCGGGGGCGCGTACTGCTGCTGCGGCTGCTGGTACTGCTGCTGCTGCGGCGGCGGGGCCTGCCGGTAGGGCTGCTGCTGCGGAGGCTGCTGCGGCTGGTGTTCGGGAGAGTCAGGTGTGTGTAAGAGACAGGCTCCAGGGGGCTATCTGCGGTTGAGGGCGGCGCCGACCCGCGGGGGAGGAGAGGGGAGCACCCCGGGTGTGTCCACGGCACAGACGAGGCCGAGGGCGGTCGGCGCGGGTGCTGTGCGGACGGCGGCCCGGGCCAGGTCGACCAGACCCTCGCCCTCGCTCATCCACATCGACAGCAGATCGAGACTCGGGTTCTCCGCTGCCTTCCCCGCGTTCTCGGCGCCCGGGCTGGGCTGGCCGAACGCGGCCTCCATGTCCTCCAGGAACGCTGCCTGGTGCGGGTCGAGGGAGTGAAGGCCGCTGGTGCGCAGGGAAGCGATGATGCGTGGTGCGATGGTGGCGAAGCGGTCGAAGGCCTCGGCCAGGTCACGCTGGGGAGGATCCTGGACGGTGCCCGGTTCGAACTCCTCCTGCGCCCATGCCAGGTCATCGCCGAGATGGTTCAACTGCATTTCGAAGACGGCCCGGTAATAGTCGGCGAGCAGGCTGGAGACGATCTTGCGGGCGGCGGGGACGGGCGCCGAATGCACGGTGATCATGGACGGCGGTACGACGGCCTCGTCCAGGTACATGTCCTGCGGGGCGAGCATCCCGACGTCGTACACGTCGTGGCGGGGGTTGTAGATGATGGCGAGTTCGGCTCCGTTCTCGGACTGCAAGATCGCAGCAGAGGACACGCGCCGGTTTTCAAGGAGGCGGAGGTTGGGGCCAGTCGCCCACAGGCACGAGAAGAGGTCGCCCTGCGTAGCCGGGTGCCCATAGTTCTCGACCTGCACCTTCCACTGGCCGGGCAGGTCCTTGCTGACTTCGAGGGCGAAGTCGCCGATGTAGCTCTGGTTGGTCGCGGTGACCTTGCTCTGCAAGGCCGCCGCCGTCTCTCTGAGGTTGGTCAGGGCCTCGCGGACGCGGCCGGCGTCCGTCAGGGGCATGACGTAGTTGCCGCCACCGTCCTTCTCGAATCCCGCGAGTTGAAGGGCGGTGCGAGCCCACCGGGACGATTCGCCGGAGACGAGGGCGACGATTCCGTGGTATTGGCTGGTGTAGAGGGTGATCTCGGAGGACGTCAGGTGGACGCTCCCTCGTCGTGGCCGACGGGCGTCAGGCAGGGGGCGGCGGTGTCCGGCGCGGTGTCGTACTGGGTGGTCAGCAGGTCGACGCCGAGCTGGAAGAGAGCCCGGTCGGCGATGTCGAGGAGGTCGCTCGTGCGCTCGTAGCGGGTGGCGAGCTGGATCTCGCCGTGCTCCCGGCAGCGGGCGCCGGCGGCGCGCAGGAGGTTCCGCAGCGCGATCAGCCCGGCTTCCTCGCCACCGGCCGCCAGCTCGGTCAGCGCGTGGACTTCGGCGGGCGTGGACGCCTGGGACATCGCCTCCGCGCAGGTGCGCAACGAGGCGGCCGGATCTGCCGGGACCGGGAGGCCTCGAAGGAATTCCGCGGCCTCCCGTCGGGCCCGCAGCCGCAGCTCGCTGCTGCTGGGACGGTGGTGGACGGTGTGGGTCATGGGGGGAACGGGTCCTTCTCTCATCAGTGGGTGCGGCTCGTGTGGGTGGTTGCGCTCGGTGCGGGACTCGCCGGCGTGGTCTTCGGGGGCCTGGAGCCCCAGGCCCGTGTGGTGGCGTATTGGGGCGAGGGGGTGGCGGCGGCCTGCGAGACTCCGGTCCGGTACCACTCGCGCGGGTCCCGAACGGGCTTGGCCTGCACCGGCTTGGTGTTGGCGGGGTCCAGGGAGTAGTCGGCGTGGACCTTGTATCCGCTGCTGCGCAGGCTCTCGATGGCCTGGCGGATGCGCCGGGGTCCTTCGTGGGTGGGGGCCGGCAGGAGGTAGACGCCGTGCAGGCCGAGCAGTGGCTGGAAGCCGAGACGGTTCAGGTACCACTGGCTTATGTGGTGGGGGATTCCTTGGGCGGAGGCGACGTACCCGTACTGCGGGTGCGTGCCGACGACGAACTGGCCAGGCAGGAGGGCTCCTTTCGAATCAGCGGCGGGCGGCAGACGGCACGGTGGCCGAGATGGGCTCGCGGGCGGAGACTGGGGCGGGGGACAATTTCGGTGCGGTCCGCGGAGGCTGGCCCGGGGCAGGCTGGGACGACCGCGACATCGCTGGGTGTGGCGGTGGGCCATGGCAGGCGAAAGGTGGAGTTCGTTGCCACCAGCTGTTCCAGGTCAGCGGTTCCGGCTCCGGCTCGGGCTTCCGGGCCGTGTGGACGGCAGGCCGGCCACCGGAGCGGGGATCGCGGGGTGCTGCGAGCGGAAGTACAACTCCAGCGGATGCTGGTCGCTGCGGATGACCTCGAAGCCGAGTCCGCCGAGCCGGTCGGCGGCGTCCTGGACGAGGACCTCGGGGGCGCAGGCGGAGTGGGCAGCCGGCACGCACAGACCGGTGCCGGGGTCCAGGTGCCAGCGGCCGTCCTCGTGGAGCAGGGCCCGCACGGCGCGGGGCATGAGCACGTCGGCGATCGGTCGCCCGTCCGTAGACCGGCCGATGGTGACCCGCTGGGCCTGCCTGAACCTGGTACTGCTGGCCACGCGCATCGACGCGAGCCGGTAGTACGGAAGGAGGCGGCGCCGTACCGCGGCGGCGGCACGGGCGGGGTCACCGGGAACCGAGACGGCCTGCGGGCGCGGTGCCGTGTCGTACTCGTAGACGCCCGCCGGCAGCACCGTGCCAACCAGGAACTCGCCCGGCCGATGCGGCCGCTGGATGACGCAAAGCTGGAGGCCGTGGGCGTGGGTGAGGAAGGCCCGCGCATGCTGATGGTCGCCGTCCCGGCGCAGCGCACGCCACAGCACTCCCTCCTCCCGCTCCCAGATCCGGTCGTCCGCATGGCTCCACCGATACGGAGTCGGCAGGACACGGGGGCTCCATGCCCCGCCCAGGCGCGGTGCCAGCCCGGCCGTGAATTGCTCCAGGCCGGCGGTGACGGCTCTGGAACGTCTGAGCGTCTCCCGCTCGAAGGGGAGCAGGGGATCATATTGGGTCATGCCGAGGGCGCCGGGTGGTGGAGGTGTGCGACGGGGAGGCCGAGCGGCTGCAGCGCGTGCACGGCCTGGTGCACGAGATGCTCCTGCTGCTCAACCGGCAGCGACGCCGGCGCGGTGTATGCGTCCAGCCGCGAGCAGTAGGCGAACCCCCTTGACCACAAAAGCCGTTGGACCGGGTCGGAGAGAGGCAGGGAAATCGGACCGGCGACATGCAGTCCTATGTGGATGCTGACGGGGTGGTACACGGGAAGCCCTCCTGAAGAACGAAGTTGCGGGTGGGGATCAACGGCTGCGGGTGCCGCGCGCGACCGGTGCAGGGGTCTGGACCCCAGTGACGTGCACGCTGGCAGGCGCCGGTGTCGACGGGGCACGGGGAAGCCGTGCGAGAAGGGCGTCGATCGCGGAGAGCAGAGGACCGACATCGTGAGGGCCGACAGAATGGGTGGAGTCGTAGAGGACCGTCATCGAGGTCCGGTCTTCGGCGGGAGCCTCGTGTGTGGCCAGCCAGCCGCCTCGCGTCCCGATGAGGACGACGGAGTCGTGTCCGGGCGGCCAGGCGTAGACGAGCCAGTCGTCCATCCCGTACTGGACGTCGCAGACCAGCCCGCGCTCGCGCAGTGGGGTGATCACGTGGGCGAAGTCCGCCCAGGCTCGCTGCCAGCTGGGGTCGAGGACGTTGCGGTGATCCGGCAACGGCGCCAGGAGGCGGGTCGACGGACCCTCCGCCTCCGGCGCTTGATGCAAGGTCATCGGATCCGGCCGGGCATGGGTATGACGGCCGGTGGCCCCGTGACGGGTGCGTAGCGGGCGAGCATGGCGGCTGTCCGGGTAGGGAACACGCGAGTGATCTCTGTCGCCTTGCCGCGCAGTTGCTGGGCGGTGGAGCGCAGGGCGGTATTGGCCTTGTCGAGTTGGTCCTGGATGACGACCCGTACGTCCCCCGGCGGGGGCGTGCGCTCGGTGGAGGAGTGCCTGATGGTCTCGTGGAGGAAGCCGAGAAGGTCTACTACATGGCTGAGGTGGGCGAGGGCGGTGCCGAGCGGGGGAGCGCACTGGGCGAGGGCCGCGGTGCCGAAGCGTTCGGCGCGGCTGTAGCCGGTGAGGTTCTCGGACTCGTGGCGGTTGCTGGTGGCCAGTTCCTCGCAGATTTCGGCCAGGATGACGCCGATGTCGCCGACCACGGTGTGGAGGTCCGGGGTGATGTCGTCGCCTCGACGTAGTTCTTCGGCCTTCGGAACGTCGTCGAAGACTCGGTCCACAGTTCGCGCGAGCTGGAGGAAGTAGTCCGGGCTGGTGATGTCGGGAATCGAGCTATTCCTATCGTTTTCAATGCATACGGGAGTCGGTATCGAACAGGGTCTGTTCGGCTGGGTGGAGCAGGTGTTGGACGATGAAGGACCGGCCGGCGACCTTCCAGAGGCCGCGTCCACGGCTGAGGTGGGAGATGGCTTCGGTCTCCACGGAGGTCAGCCCGAGCAGGGAGGCCGCGGCGTGGAGCTGGTCGGTTTCCTGGCGGTAGATGATGCGGGTGGAGCAGTCCGCGAGGAGTCCTTCGGCCAGGGCTCGGCCCTGGGATCCGGCGTCGCCGGCGGTGAGCAAGTCGGAGAGCCGGTGGATGACCATCAAGTTGGCGATGCCGAGTCCGCGGGAGAGCTTCCACTGGGCCTGCATGCGCTGCAGCAGGGGGCCGTGGCGCATCAGTCGCCATGCCTCGTCGTAGACGATCCACCGCCGGCCGCCGCGCGGGTCGGTGAGGGCGGACTCCATCCAGGCGGAGGCGCAGGTCATGGCGAGGACGAGAGCGGTGTCGTCGCCGGATCCACCGAGGCGGGACAGGTCGATCGACAGCATCGGGGTGGCCGGGTCGAATGCGACGGTGGAGGGGGCGTCGAACATGCCGGCCAGGTCGCCGTGGACCAGGCGGCGCATGGCGTGGGCGAGGTCGCGGGCTGCCTCTCCGAGGTGGCCTGAGACGGTGCCGGCGGCCTGGTCGAGGAGGGCGGGCTGGGCCAGGGTGTGGGCGATGTCGCCGAGGAGCGGGGTCCGGCCGGCTGCAGCTGCGGCCTTCACGACGCCGTCGAGGGCGATGTCGAGGGCGGTGTGCTCCATCGGCATCAGGTCGCGGCCCAGGACGGTGCGGGCGAGGGAGCCGAGCAGGAGCAGGCGGCGCTTGCGCACCTCGCCGGCCCAGTCCGCCTCCACGACGGACGGAGGCCGAGGGGCCGCGTCCAGGGGGTTGAGACGGCCGGGCAGGCCGGGGCCGAGTGCGATCGAGGTGCCGCCGAGGGCCTGGGCGACGGGAGTCCATTCGCCCTTGGGGTCGCAGGGGACGTACACGCGGTACCCGAAGGCCACCGACCGCAGCGCGAAGGACTTCGCGAGGGCGCTCTTGCCCTGGCCGATCACTCCGGCGAGCAGGACGTTCGGGTTGGTGAAGCCGTCGATCTTGCCGTACAGGGTGAAGGGGTCGAAGACGAAGGCGGCTTCGGCGTGGACGTCGCGGCCGATGTAGATGCCGTCGGCGCCCAGGCCACCTTCGGCCAGGAACGGGTACGCGCCGGCGGCGACGGCGGTGGTCATGCGGTGGGCGGGCAGGCGCAGCCGGTTGCCGCGGGCCGAGGCGCTGCCGGGCCGCCCGGCGGACGGGTAGGCGGAGCGAGGCATCTCCTGCTCGGCCGGTGGGTGTTCGCCGGAGGTGGAGGTGGCTTCGGCGCGGGCCTTGGCCTGGGCTTCGGCGAGCTGGCGGCGGGCTGCCCTGCGGGTGGAGCGGTCGGTGCCGTGGGGCGTGAACAGGGGGCTGGCGGAGGCGCGGCGGGCGCGGCGGCCGGGACGGTGCTGGGACATGAGGGCGGATCGTTTCTGCGGGGGCTGCCTTCAGGCGGTGCGTGCCGGGCGGGGGCCGTGGTCGGCGGGGGTGGTCTTGCGGCGGATGGCGTGGCCGGAGGCGAGCTGGCGCTGGCAGATGGTGAGGACCGGTGGCCCCTCGGGCAGCGCGTCGGGGCGGCAGACCGGGTCGGCGCCGGTGCGTTCGGCTGCGGGCAGGGTGTGGAAGGCGTCGTGGAGGCTGGTCGCGGCCTGCCACAGGCGCAGGTGGGCGGAGTCCAGGTGCCGTCCGGCGGCCGGATGCTGGGGCCGGGTGGTGTCCGCGAGCCGGTCCATAAGGAGGTGGAGACCGGTGAGGTGGCTGTGCAGGACGTCCAGGTGTACGCGGTCGGCGGTGGTGGTGCTCCATGCCGCCTGGCGGGTGTGGTGGCGGATTCCGGCGGTCGCGGCCCGCAGGTAGGGGTGGGCGTCGCCGGGCGGGATCGTGGGGTTGGTCAAGTGGTGGGTCCTTGCTGCCGCAGCGGGGTGCGGCGGGGGTTCGGCTACAGGGCGGTGCGGGCCAGGGGGAGTGCGCCGAGGGTGAGGGCTTCGGGCTGCTGGTAGATCAGGCGCCGGAGGTCGACCTGGGCGCTGACGGCGGCGGTCTCGATCTGTGCGCACGCGGCGTCGAGCTGTGCGTCGCTCTCGGCGGAGACGGTCAGCAGGCCGGTCAGCGCGACGTCGGCGTGCCCGGCGATGAGCTGGCGTTCGCGTTCCTTGACGTCGCCGTACTCGACGGAGTCGGCCTCGGAGTCGACCTGGCCGCGGCGCTGGCGCTCGGATGCGTCCGCGATGATCGTGGCCTTGGTGCGCTGGACGTCGCGCAGCGCGGATTCGAGCCCCTGGGGTACGTAGATAAGGGAGAAGGAGCGGCGCACGCCGGCGGTGAACATCAGCCCGTGCAGGAATCCGGCGCCGGTCTCGGTCCGCGGCCAGTTCTCGACCCAGTAGGTGGCGTGGCGGGCCGAGTCGGTGATGACCCGGTCGTACTCCTCGACCTGGACCACGGGACCGGCGGCAGCGGGGTCGGCTTCGGCCCGGCCGTGCTCGGACCACTGCTGCAGGCCGGCCAGGGCCTTGGGGTCGTACGCGGTGCGGACCACCGCGGCGATCTCGCGGGCGGTGAGCCACCCGGTGACCATCAATCCGGCGCCGCGCGCGGCCTGGGCGACGGAGGCGGTGGTCTGCCCCAGCACGGTGAAGGCGCCGGGCAGTCCGCCGCCGGCCTGGGAGATCAGGCGTTTGGCGGCCTTCATGTCCAGGGAGATCGCCAGATAGCTCTCGTGCGGGGCGGCGGCGGGCCCTGCGGAGGCGACGAGTTCGGAGTACACCTGACCGGCGACCGGCGTCTGGGGCTGGCCGTGGGTGGTCCAGTGGCGGGTGAGGGTGTCCCCGGAGTCGGGGACGGTGCGCTCCAGGACCTGCACGGTGGCGATGTGCCCGGATCGGGCGATGCCGGCCAGTGCCCGGCCCCACGAGGTGACGTTGGAGTTCTGGGTTGCGGGGTCCAAGAGGGCGAAGGCCCTGCTGGAGACGCGGGCGATGGCGGTCAGGGTCTGGGTGTGGGGGTCGTGGACGGCGGCGGCCTGCGATCCGGACGGGGTGACGACGCGGAGCGAGGCGGCGGTGCCGGGCAGGTGGAGCATGCCGTCGGTGCGGGGTCGGGAGACCGCGCGGGCCAGCCACAGGGTCTGGCCTGTTTGGCGGCGCTGGGCGTAGCGCAGGACGATCGGCGCCCAGTCGATGAGGGAGCGGCCGTGGCGGCGGATGACGACGAGGGCGCCGACGCCGGCCCAGAGCGGGGTCAGGGCGAGGGCGCCGACCAGGCCGGTGGACACCACCGTGGCCAGAAGCAGGGCCAGGGCCGTGGAGGTGAGGACGAGCTGGGGCAGGGACAGGCCGAGCAGGACGCCGCGCCGCGACCGGTGGGGGAATTTGATCGTGAGGGGGAGGACAAGGTCAGACAAGGCAGAAGCCGCCTTCGGAGCACGGGGGTTGGAACCCGGGCGGGACACGGCAGAGGGTGCGGCGTGTCCCGCCCGGGTGGCGTGGACGGGTCAGGAACCGGTGGGCGGGGGGCCGCTCGCGAAGGGACTGCTCGCGACGGCCGGGCCCTGTGCGGGCGCGCCCTGCGGCGGGCCCTGGGTGCTGCGCGGAACGGGACCCGTGCCGCCGGAACCGGACGGACCGGGGGGCTCGGACGGGGCGCCTGAGCTAGTACCAATGCTTCCGCCGAGGTGCCCGCTGGTGTCCTGGCTCACGCTGGTTGGCGGAGGCTGGACGGCCTTGGACAGCGCGTCGGTGGCCGCACCTCCGCCGGAGGACGGCATCGGGGAGCTGTTCTGCTCGCCTCCGGAGCCGCCGGTGGGGTTGGCGGCGATGTCGCCGGGGAAGCTGGCCGGGCCCTGGGGGGATGCCCCGGCTCCGGCTCCGGCCGCTGCGCCGGCTCCGCCCGTGGCGGCCATCGCGGCGGCCTTGCGGGCTGCCTGCTCGGTGTGCTGTTTGGCCATCTGAGCGCCGGTACCGCCGGCCCGGTGGATCGACTCGCCGTCGGTGCCCTCAGCCGCCCAGTGGACGAACTTGAACGTGGCGTACGGGCAGAGCAGGACCATCATCATGATCACGACTCCGGCGAGGCAGTCGGCGAGGGCGCCGAGTCCGTCCTTGGCCTGGGTCTGGCCGAGGGCGGAGATGCCCAGGAGGAACACGATCGTCATCAGCAGCTTGCTGACCACGAGCGTGGCGGTGGCTTCGATCCAGCCCCGGCGCCAGCGCCGTGCGGCTTCCCAGCCGCCGCCGGCCCCGGCGAACACGGCGAGCGTGACCAGCACGAGGATGCCGACCTTGCGGACCATCATCACGCACCAGTAGAGGATGGCCCCGGTGCCGGCTCCGATGCCGACGATGCCGGGGATCATCCAGCCCAGCGGGACCATGGAGGCGACGGAGCTGGCCTTGACCATGCGCCGCACCGCCTCTTCGATGGAGGTGCCCGCTGCCGCGAACAGGCCGTCGGACAGGGCGTCGACGACTTCGATGGCGATGGTGGTGCCGGCGATGGCGACGAAGCAGAAGATGACGCCGCTGGCGGTGCCCGTGAAGGCCTGGGCCAGGGCCTGGCCGTCGCGCTTGACGGCGGCCCGGATGAGCTGGGCGCAGAACGTGGCGACCAGGAGGGTCAGGCCGATCGGCAGGAGCAGTTCGTAGTTGGCGACGAACCAGCCGGCCCGCAGGTCGACTTTGGTGGTGGCGTTGACGGCTTCGGCGGCGAGGTCGGCGGATGCGGCGGCGAACTCGCCGGCCGACTTGGCGATCCAGTTGCCGATGCCCTCGGTGATCGCCTTGCCCGGATCGTTGACGAAGTCGATGGCGTCGGCGGCGCTGCACAGTTTGCTGGCGAGGGGAATGGAACAGAAGTCCACTGGAGGGATACCTCCTTGTCTTCAGTGGCGTGTTACGGGGCGACGCTCGGGGCGAGGGAGACCAGGGCGCAATCGGTGCTGGGGCGGCACTGGACGGCGAGGGTGACGGCGCGGTCCTCGGCGCCGCCTCCGCCGTTCCTCCAGGCGATGGTCTGCTTGCCGGTGACGGTGACCGCGTAGATGTACGCCTCGGTGATCGCGGAGGGGTTCTCGGCGAGGGCTTGCTTGAACGCCGAGGGGAAGTGGGCCTCGCCCACGGCGGCGGTGGCGTACTGGGCGTTGTCGGCCATCCGCGACCACAGCACCGGGTCCGGGATCTGTCCGGAGATCGCCGTCCAGTCGGTGTACTTCGTCTCGCGGGTCATCCACGCGTTCATGCCGGCGAGATGCTGGTCGCGGCTGGTGGTGCGGGTGTCGTACGACCAGAGCAGCACCGCCGCCGCCCTGGCGTAGGCGAGCGGATCGGTGACCTTGGGTGGAGCCGGGACCGAGCCCGTTCCGACGGACGTCTTCGGGGCCGTCCCGGCGGGCGAGCTCGGCGCTGGGGCTGCGGGCGAGGCACCTGTCTCGGACTTGCCGCTGCGGGAGGTGAACCAGGCAGTCAGTCCGGCGGCCCCGAGGAGGGCTGTGATGACCACGGCGGCGACGAGGATCCGTCGGCCGGTCGTCCAGTGGGTGGTGGCCCGGTGCAAGGGGGAGAGGGAACGTTTCGGCACTAGTGGACCTGGGTCCCGAGTCCCGAGAAGAAGGCGACGATGCCGTTGGCGGCGCCCAGGCCCAGGGCCGCGCCGGCCGAGACGACGGCGCCCTTCTTGCCGTTGGCCTCGGCCTGGTGGCCGCCGCTGTGGTGGCCCCAGGCCCATACGCCGAGGGAGATGGCGAGGGCGCCGACGACGGCGATGATGCCGAACATGTTGATCGAGTTGACGACCTTCTTCAGGACGTCGAGCCCGGGAAGGCCGCCCTCCTTTGGAGTGATTCCGGGGTCGTAGGCGAGGTAGAGGACGCGGTCTGCGAGTGAAATGGGTATGGCGAAGCTCCTTGCGGGCGCAGGCCTAAGAGGCCCTGCGGCTGTGCGGGGAAGGGGGAGGGGCGCTCTGGGCGAAGAGGGGCCCGGCGCAGGCCCGCATCGGCGGGCGGTGGTCTAGCTGTTGAGCGCGGGGATTCGGCGGACCGCGAGGATCTGCCAGTCGCCGACCTTCTCGATCCGCACCGGCTTCGTTGTGCGCGGTGCGTTGATCACCAGGCCGGCGCCGATGTACATGCCGACGTGCTCGGGGACGGCGGCGGTGCCGCGGGTGAAGAGCAGGTCACCGGGGATCAGGGTGTTCGCCGGTACGGCGTCACCCTCCTTGACCTGCGTGTACGTGGTGCGGGTGAGCTGGATGCCAGCCTTGGCGTAGGCCTGCTGCATGAGGCTGGAGCAGTCGCAGCGGCCCATGGGGTCGGGGCCGTGCGGCGCGGTGCAGGTGCCGCCCCACTGGTAGAGGGTGCCGAGCTGGTGCATCGCCCAGTCGATGGCGATGCGGACCTTCGGCGAGGCGTCGGCGGGGATCTTGTATCCGGCGGGGACGGTCCCTTCGGGGATGGAGCCCCAGCCGGCTCCGTCCTCGCCCGGCTTGCAGCCTCCGGCGCCGCCCGGAGCGGTACCCGGTTCCTGGCCGGTCTGGCCTGTGCCGCCGTTCGGCAGGGTTTGGACGATGGCCTGCTGCAGTGCCCGGGCCAGCGGCTCCCACTGCGCGTACGCGTTCGGGAAACCGGAGAGCTGCACGGCCTGGGCGGCCTGGGTGATGGTCATCTGCTGCCAGCCCTTGACGGCCAGCAGCCCCTTGTAGAACTTGGTGGCGGCGTAAACGGGGTCGCGGATCTGCTCGGGGGTGCCCCAGCCCTGGCTGGGCCGTTGCTGGAACAGCCCGAGGCTGTCGCGGTCGCCGGAGTTGAGGTTGCGGAGCCGGGATTCCTGGATGGCGGTGGCGAGCGCGACGACCTGTCCGCGCTCGGGGACCTTCAGGGCGATGCCGGTGGCGACGATGGTCTTGGCGTGGGGGATCTGCTCGGCGGGCAGTTCCAGGCCTTCGACGCGGATCGAGCCGTCGCCGCCCTGGCCGCCGAGGATCGCCGCGACCTGCTTGGCGACCGCGGCGGCATCGACGCTGCTGCCGCCGGGCGCGCAGGCGGCGCCCTTGGAGGCTGCGCCGCTTCCGGCTGCGGCCATGGTGGCGGTGGTGGCGAGGACGAGGGGGGAGAGGCAGAGGACGCCGATGGCGGCGGCTACGGCCTTCAACCCGGGGTGCCTCCGCGCTCGCCGGTCACGGTCGGCGGCGGGGTTTCAGGCAGGGGAGGGCGCAGGGATGGCATGGCGGTGTCCTTGAAGTGTGTGAAGTCCCGGCCGCGCGGTGCCGTGGAGATGTGAGAAGGAGCGCGGTAGGCCGGGTGATGGGTGAGCTGTGCCTCGGGGCGTCGGCGCGAGTTCCCGCTCGCGATGACGTCCGGGCGGTCAGGTGTGCCGGGACAAGGGGGTGCCTCCGTGTGGGCATGACGGGGGATTACAGCCATCGACGCTGTGTGCACCGGGCAGTTCCAAAACAGTAAGCGGCGATCCCCGGTTGACCAAGAAAAAGATGATCAAGGCTCTATTTCAAGGGTTTTCGCGGCGACCGTGGTCAACCGGGGATCGTGCCCTACTGTTTTGGAACTCCCCTCGCACAACCGCCCTGTGGCCCTATGGCACCCCTATGTCCGCATCCGGACAGGGGCGGCATTGCCGCGAGCTGGAGCCCACTCCCGCCCTTTCCCGAACCGATATTGGGGTACCTCTTTGCCTTTCTCCCTGCACCAGGGCGACGCCCTCAGCGTCCTGTCCGGCCTCCCCGACAACTGCGTCGACTCCGTCATCACCGACCCGCCGTACAACTCGGGCGGGCGGACGGCGAAGGAGCGCACGAGCCGCACGGCCCGACAGAAGTACACCTCGGGCGACGCCGGCCACACCCTGGCCGACTTCACCGGCGAGAACATGGATCAGAGGTCGTACGGCTTCTGGCTGACGCAGATCATGACCGAAGCCCAGCGGGCCACCCGCCCCGGAGGCACGGCGCTGCTGTTCACCGACTGGCGCCAGCTGCCCATCACCACGGATGCGATCCAGGCCGCCGGCTGGACGTGGCGCGGGGTCCTGGCCTGGCACAAGCCCGCCGCCCGCCCGCAGAAGGGGCGCTTCACCCAGAACTGCGAGTTCATCGTCTGGGGGTCCAACGGCGACATGGACGGCTCCCGGAACGAGGTCTACCTCCCGGGCCTGTACTCCGGCTCGCAGCCGGCGGGCAAGAAGAGGCAGCACATCACGCAGAAGCCGGTCGAGGTGATGCGCGAGCTCGTCAAGATCAGCCCGCCCGGCGGAACCGTCCTCGACTTCTGCGCCGGATCCGGCAGCACAGGTGTCGCAGCCCTACTGGAGGGCCGGGACTTCATCGGCGTCGAGAAGACCAGACACTACGCCGAGATCGCCTCCGACCGTCTCACCGAAGCCCTCCAGCAGACGTACTCCCAGGACGACTTCGTCCTCACAGCCTGACCCAAACGCCATGTGGCGGGGACAGGGAGACGGCCTCTCGTATTCCTGTCCCCGCCGTGCGCCGGGCTTTGTAGCACGACATCCCCGGTCAGCCAAACCGGGGAATGTGCGGATCGTTGAACTCCAGCCCCTTTTACGAATTCCGACGTGCCGCATGCGGCTGCGAGGAGAGACCTTTCGTGCTCGAACCCATAGACGGCCACGACGGCCAGGAGATGGACCCGATCCGCGTCCCCGACGCCGACCTGGAGAGCATCGAGGCCAGCGTCCGCAAGCTCCTGGACCAGTCGGCCCAGCAGGCTCGGCAGCTTGACAGCCTGTCCTCCGCACCCGACCCGATGCCCTTCGCCGGGTTCACGATGCCGGGCCTGCCCGGCATGCCCGCCCCCGTGCTGCCGCCCGAGCCGAAGCCGATCCTGGAGCTGGACGGCGAAGATCGGGAAAACGAACTGGACTCCCTGACCGACTGGGTGGAGGACTTCCTCATGCCGGTTTACGGCGCGGAGATCACCACATCCGCGCCGTGGTGCGAACAGTGGCAGGAACACCTCGACGTCGTGGCGTGGCTGCACGCCCTGTGGATGGCCTACCAGCAGCACAAAGACCCCGAAGCCGGACCCAGCGGCATGTTCGTGTGGCACCGGGACTTCCTCAGCCACGCGATGGCCGCCGTCCGCGCAGCCGGCGGACCGCTGTCGGCCTGCCAGACCGACCCCGACCGCCCCGCCCACCGCCTGCTGCGAGGCCCCGGCCGATCCACCCGCCCGGTGGCCACCGCGGCAGACGACACGGAGCACGGCGTCGAGGCGGCCTCGTGAGCGGCCACGAACAACCCGCCTTCGGCCTGACCTTCGACCCGCGCGCTCTGACCGACCTTCTCCAAGCGCCCAGCGACATCCGCGACCTCGCGCTCGCCAAGATCCAAGACGTCGTCAACGCGAACCTGTTCGGCGGGAAGCTCACCCACGAACTCGACGGGCTCCGCAAGGTCTATGTCGACTCACGCGCGGCCTGGCGCATCGTCTACGCCACGCGCCTGGCTCCCGAAGGATCCGCGTTCCGCAGCGAGATCCACGTCGTCGCAGTCCGTCCCCGGGAACAGAGCGACGTCTACCGGACCGCCGCCGCCCGCCTGGGCATCAAGCGCCGGCCTGTCGACGCCCTCACCCATGCCGCCAGGGGCCGGTCTCCCCAGCTCGGCACCACCCGCACCATCCCCAAGCCCGGACCCCAGCCCTACGCGGTCCCCGGACGAGGAGGAGAAGGAGGAGGCGGCCGGCGATCAGGGGGAGGGCGGCTGCGCGGTGGGGAGCCGGTGGGATGCGGTGTCCAGGAACCGGGCCAGATCGGTGAGGACGGGGTGGCGGACGACGTCTGCCGGGGACACGGCGCGGTCCAGGGTGATGGCGAGCCTTACGGCCGACAGGGAGGTGCCGCCCCGGTCGAAGAAGTTGTCGCGCCGGCCGATCCGGCCTTGCGCAATGCCGAGCACGCTCGCCCACGCGGCCGCCAGCCGCTGTTCGGCGGGCGTGTTCGGCGCCGGGACCTCGTCCTCGGCGGCGTGAAGTCGCGCGGCCAGGGCCGTCAGGGCCTTCCGGTCGATCTTGCTGTTGGCGGTCAGCGGGAGGCTTTCCCGCCAGTGGATGACCGAGGGGACCATGTACCCGGGCAGTGACGCGCCCAGCCGGTCCAGCAGGATGCTGGTTTCGAGCGGGTGCGGGGCGGTGTAGAACGCCACCAGGTGGGTGCTGTGGTCGGGCCGTTCGGTGACCACCACGGCGCTGTCGCGGACCCCGGGCGCTCGCAGCAGGGTGTTTTCGATCTCGCCGGTCTCGATGCGGAAACCGCGGATCTTGACCTGGTTGTCGCGGCGGCCGAGGAACTCCAGCTTGCCGTCGGCCCGCCAGCGGCCGATGTCGCCGCTGCGGTACAGGCGCCTGCCCTCACGGTGCGGGTCGGCAAGGTACGTCGGCCGGGTGCGCTCGGGGTCGTTGACGTAGCCGCGGCCGACGCAGACCCCGGAGAAGGCGATCACGCCGGGCGCTCCGAGCGGCACCGGGTTGAGGTGCTCGTCGACGACGTAGAGGTGCACGTTGTTGACCGGCCTGCCCAGCGGGACCCGGTCGGTGTCCGGTGTGCGGTCCATGACCTCGTGGTTGGTGTCGTCGCTGGTCTCGGTCAGCCCGTAGGCGTTGACGAGCTTGATGTGGGGCTGGGCGGTGAACCAGCGCTGGGCGAGTTCCCTCTTCAGCGCCTCACCCGTGACCGACACGAACCGCAGGTCCGGCAGCGTCCGGGGGTGCTGCTCGAGATGGGACACGACGACGTCGAGGTAGGAGGGGACGACCTGCAGCACGGTGACCTTGCCGTGGGCAACGGTGTCGACGAACCGTGCGGCGTCGAGGATCGCTTCCTGCTCGATCAGCAGCGTCCGCCCGCCGACCAGCAGGGGGGCGAGCAACTGCCACAGCGAGATGTCGAAACACTGGGGCGCGATCTGGGCGACCACCTGCCCCTCGCCGATCTCGAGGTCGTCGATTTTGGCGTAGAGGTGGTTGAGCATGCCCTGGTGTTCGCACATCGCACCCTTGGGCTCACCCGTCGAGCCGGAGGTGAAGTAGATGTAGGCCAGCTGGTCGGGTGCGACATCGATACCGAGATCAGTTCCGGAATGCTCCTGACCGTAGGCGGTGTCGACGAACAGCGTCTGGACCGCGGGCTGGGAGGCGAGGGCCGGCTGGAGGGTGGTGGCGCCGGTCGGCCCGGTCATCACGAGCCCGCATCCGGCACGGGCCAGCATGGCTGTGATGCGTTCGGCCGGCAGGTGCGGCTCGATGGGCAGGTACGCGCCGCCGGCTTTGAAGACGGCCAGGACCGCGGCCAGCCAGTCCAAGTTCCTCTCCATTGCCACCGCGACCACCCCTTCACGGTGCAGTCCTCGGGACCGCAGCGCGCGGGCCAGCCGGTTGGCGCGGGCGTTGAGCTCCTGGTAGGTCCACTTCCGGTCGCCTTGCTGGGCGGCGACGGCGTCCGGGTGCTGCCGTACGCGCTGCTCGAACAGCTCGTGCACCCGGCGCTCGGGCAGCTCTCGGCGCGGCCCGGCGAGGCCGTGGAGCTGGAAACGGAGCTCCTCGGCCGACACCAGGCTCTGGTCCGCGTGATCGGCATCCGGGTCAGCGGCGATCAGGTCGAGCACGGTCAGGTGGTATCCGGCGATCCGGGCGGCGCAGTCCGCGTCGAGGATGTCGGTGCGGTAGCGCAGCCGCAGCGTCAGCCGGCCGTCGTCGTGGTGGGCGATGCCCGTCCACAGCGCCGTGTCCGCGGCCAGGTCACTGCCGTCCGGGGCCGGCTCGCCGTCGGCGCCGGGGAGGTCACGGCCGATGCCGGTGGGATCGAGCACGGTCTCGAAGAGCGCTTCGGCCAGGCCGAGTTCGCGCTTGAGGTCCTCGACGGGGAAGTCCTGGTGGGCCAGCACCTGCGCGAGGGCATGGCGGGTGTGCTGCAGCAGGGTCCGCCATGAGCCGGGGCCGGTCGTCAGCCTGCACGGCAGCGGCCGGCCGCCGACGGCGGCGACGTAGCCGGTGGTGACCTCCTGTTCGCCGCTCAGCGCGGCCAGCACCTTCGCGTGGGCGGTCAGCAGCACGCAGTCCAGCGGTACCGCCAGGTCCTCTGCCAGTCGGCGCAGTGCTGTCGCCTGGATGGCTGGGACCGGCGTCTCGTACTCGGCCACGCCCGCCACCGGCACCCGGGTCCAGCGCGGAAGGGGCGTGAAGCCGCTGCCGGCGGCCAGGACGCCGTGCCAGAACTCTCTGCTGGTGGATGCGTTGAGTGCCATGAGGGGTCTCTCTCCTGTGCTGGTACCGACGATGTGGTGGGGTGTCAGATGCCGCCGAGCGGGTCGGGGTGGAGGGGTACGGCGCCGGACGGGGACGCCGGCGGCGTTGCGGAGGGCGGGGTGCCGTCGGGAAGCTGCCGGGCCGGGTTCCCTGCCCACCGGGCCCGCTGCGGGACCTGCTCGCCCTTCATGAGGAAGGAGTCGCAGGCGAGCTGGACGCGGTCTGCCAGCGTCACGCCGTAGTGGACGAACGCGCCGACACCGAGGGTGCAGCCGTCTGCGATCGCGGTGCGGTCGGACTTGAAGGCGCCGTCCTCCTGCGAGTGGCACTGGACCACCGTGCCGGCGTTCAGCGTGCAGTCGTCCCCGATGGTGACGAGGGTCCGCTCCGGGAAGGCGCAGCCGTCATCGAAGACCCGCTTGCCGATCCGCGCGCCCAACAGCCGCCAGACGACGTTCTTGAACGGGGTCCCGTCGAAGACCTGCGCGTAATGGACCGACGCCATCTTCCAGAAGCGCTCGTGCCGCCAGAACGACTGCTCGTAGATCGAGCAGTACAGCGGCTTCTGGGCCTTGAACCCGGTGGTGGCCCGTTCGATCAACGCGAAGTGGACGACGGTGAACAGCAGTGTGAGGACACCGGCCAGCGCGAACGCCGACGCGCCCAGCGAGGGGTAGAGGGTTGCGGCGGCCAGGCCGAGGAGGGTCATGACGAAGACGTGGATCCACCGCGCCATCAGGTACAGCCCCGCCGTGACGGCGTTGTGCCGGTTCTTGGCGGCCAGGCGCCGGCGCAGCTCGCTGCCGCTCTCCAGGTCCTGGAACCGGGTGTCCCGCATCACCGTGCGGGGAATGGCGAAGGGGGGTGAGCCCAGCAGGCCCACGTTTTCCCGTACCTCTCCGTCGACCGGGACCATCACCTTCGTCGCCAGCAGACAGTTGTCACCGGTCATGGCCCGCGAGGGATAGGCGATCTGGTTGCCGAGGAAACTGCCGGCGCCGATCGAGACCCGGGACAGCCTGAATGACGTGCTGGAGAATTCGGCGTTGATGACCGACAGGCCGTCGGCGACCATCGTCTTGCTGCCCACCGAGGTCAAGAACGGGCTGTCGTGCTTCACTTCGATACCGAAGTTCGAACCCGTCTGTGTGACACGGGACAAGTCGTAGCCGAGATAGCGCAGGTAGTGGACGATCGCGGAGCTGTCCCCGAAAAGCTCCCTGAAGAACTTCCTGTTGGTCAGGAGGGCGATGGCCCGCTGCAGACCGTAGTGGAAGCCGTAGAGCGGATAGACCGTGTCCGGCTTGACCGCCAGGTTGAGCAGGCGCGGCACCACGCCCTGGATGACCAGCCCGGCGAGAGCGGCGCCGAAGAACAGCACGAAGGACGCGGCCAGCGCACCCAGATAGAACGTCCCGCTGGTGAACGCCGAAGTCCCGGATCGAAGCGGTGACGTGTTCAGCTGCGGCAGTGCGGCCAGCAGCACGGTGACGCCGCCCGTGGCCAGCGGCAGATAGACCAGCAGCAGGGCGAGGAGCTGCCCGGCGGTGTAGCGGACCTTCCTGGCGGTGGAGCAGTCGACGGCGCCGACCGTGCGGAAGTTCGTGCCGGTGGGCTCGGCCGGTGACCCGTGCCAGCGCTCGCCGGCGGGGACGGTCTGACCGGCGTGCAGACTGGAGGCGTGCCCGAGCTGGGCCCGGTCGCCCATCGAGGTGTTGATGTCGAGGACGGTCTGTTCGCTGACGAGGACGTCGCTACCGAGGGTGACGGGGCCGGTCTGGATGAAACCGTCGTGCGCCCGGTAGCAGGAGAAGAACACATCCTTGCGGATCACCGTTCCGTCACCGATCGTGAGCAGATCGGTGCAGACGGGGATGTGCGTGGAAAAGATCGCTACGTTGCGCCCGATCTTCACGCCCAGCGCCCTGAGGTACGCCACGTACACCGGCGACCCGATGAACAGGCGGACCGGACTTGCGCGGATCAAGGTCTTGACCAGCCACCAGCGTACGTAGCCGAGGCTCCAGACGGGGAACTCGCGGGGCGTGAAACGACCGATGAGGGTCCACTTCGCCACGATCGGCACCATGCACACGCCGGCGAAGCCCGCGCTGCCCACCAGTACGGAGCGCAGGTAGACGTCGAGCACACCGGCGCCGGCGCCGACCCACTCAAAGCCTCGGACCGTGGCCAGGGCGGCGAGGTAGGAATAGCCGAGGAACGCCAGGAACTGCAGCATTCCGCACAGCAGGTACTGCCCGGTGCCCGCCCGCGCCCCCACGCCGCGCGCCGAAGCGGACGCCGGCGCGGATGCCGGGACGGCCGGACGGACAGACGGCTGGACGGGCACGGGCCCCGAGGCCGCGGGCGCGGTGCGGGTGGGCGCGGAGGCCTCGAGCGCGGCGTGGGTGAGCGCGGAGGCGAGGCTGTTGACCGTGGGATGCCGGTAGACGTCCTTCATCGATACGGGCAGCAGGTCCGCCCGCTTCCTGACCCGGGCGCAGAACCCGGCCATCACCATCGAATCGGCGCCCAGATCATCGAAGAAGTTGCTGTCGACCGGCACCTGCTCCACACCCACGACATCGGCCAGCACCTCCGCGAGGAGCCGCGCGGTCTCGGCCGCCGGGCCGCCGGACGTGCCACGCGGCCCGTCTTCGGGCGTACTGCCGGAAGGCGTCGAGGTGCCGGGCGGGCCGGCCGTCCAGGCATGGGCGGATTTCATGTGGTCTCCTCGCATTCCGCTGCCGGAGGTGCATTTCGGCATCGAGACCACAAGCGTTCAAGGGGTGGATTCGCGATGCCACCCCTCCAGTAAGCCCGGCAGGGACATATCCGTCACGCCGCTGAATGTCGTGACTTGACACCACGTATTCGCAGCGGTACGCGACCGCCGGCGCCGGCCTCCGCCGCCCCCTGCCTTGCGGGCATGCCGGGCGCAGGCGGTCACCCGAGAGCCGTGCCGCCCGGCCTCTACCCCTGATGGCGGCCGGCGTCAAGCCCCGACTTTCGGTGGCATGACAGAACCACGGCCAGCCCGCGTACTGGAGGAGTCCCGAAGACGTGGGAGCAGGCGACGTCTTCCCCGAGCCGCCCCCAGCCCCAGCCCCCACACGGGCCGGCGGCACCAGACGGCGCCGTGAGCGCTGACAGGGAGGTAACCGTGCCGGTCATATCCACGCCCCAGGCATTCATCCAGGACGACCTCTACATCGACCTCGAGGCGATCACCGGGAACCGGCTGTTCCTCAAATGCGAAGGATTCAACTTCGCGGGGTCCATCAAACTCAAAGCCGCGACCGCAATGGTCGAGGCCGCGGAACGCGACGGCCTGCTCACCCCCGGCTCCATCCTGGTCGAATCATCCTCCGGCAACCTCGGCGTGGCGATGAGCATGATCGCGGCCAGCAAGGGCTACCGGTTCGTGTGCGTGACCGACTCCCGCTGCAACCTGGCGACCCGGCTGCTCCTGGAAGCCCTCGGCACCCAGATCCACATCATCACCGAGCCCTCCCCCACCGGCGGCCTGCTCGGCGCCCGCATCGACCACGTCCGCGCCCTGTGCGCCTCCGACGACCGCTACGTATGGCTCAACCAGTACACGAACCCCAACAACCAGACCGCCCACTACCGCACCACCGCACCGGCCATCGCCCGCGCCTTCCCCGACCTCGATGTCCTCTTCGTCGGGGCCGGCACCACCGGGACCCTGATGGGGTGCGCCCGCTACTTCCGCACCTGGCACCGCCCGGTACGCATCGTCGCGATCGACGTGGAAGGCTCCGCCACCTTCGGACACACGCCCGGTCGCCGCATGATCCCCGGCCTCGGCACCAGCATCCGCCCCCCGCTCCTCGACACCTCTTACGTCGACGACGTGGTGCACGTCAACGAAGCCGAGACGATCCGCACGTGTCATCAACTGGCCCGCCACGGCTTCATCTTCGGCGGTTCCACCGGCACCGTCGTCAACGGCGCCACGCAATGGCTGGCCCAACAGGAACAGCCGGTGACGGCGGTCGCCATCGCCCCCGACCTCGGCGAGCGCTACCTCGAAACCGTCTACCAGACCGCCTGGGTCCAAGACCTCTACGGCGAGGACGTGCTCCAGCCCCAGCCCGTCACCGTCCCCGCCGGCCCGGCGAAGGAAACGGCGGCCCCTTGGGGAGCGCGTTGAGCCGGCGGCAGCGCCTGCGAGAAGTGCACAGCAGCCGCAGGTGCCCGTGGCCGCGCGGCAGCCGCACCGTGGCCCCCGCGAGAGCGGACCGCGGCGCCGACAGTACGGCCGTGGCCGCGCGGGGTCAGGCGTCCTTCGCCACCCGCTCCAGGATCGCCACGCACTCCACGTGGTGGGTCATCGGGAAGAGGTCGAAGGCGCGCAGGGTGCGGACCTTGTAGCCCGCCTCCTTGAAGTAGCCGAGGTCGCGGGCCAGGGCCGCCGGGTCGCACGCCACGTAGGCGATGCGGCGCGGGTTGAGGCCGGCCACCTGGCGGACCGTCTGCTTGCCGGCGCCCGCGCGGGGCGGGTCGAGGACGACCAGGTCGCACTCGGTGATGCCGGTCTTCGGGAGGATCGCCTCGACCTTGCCGTGCTCGATGCGGACCCGCGGGAAGTCGGTCAGGTTGTGCCGGGCGTCCTCGACCGCGCGCTTCGTGGACTCGATGCCCAGCACCGCGCCGGTTTCGCCGAGGCGCTCCGCGAGGGCGCCCGCGAAGATGCCGACGCCGCAGTAGAGGTCGAGGGCCATCTCGCCCTTGCGCGGCATCAGGCCCTGCATGACGGCCTTGATCAGGGTGTCCGCGGCCTGCGGGTGGACCTGCCAGAAGCCGCCCATGCCGACGCGGTAGGTGCGGCCGTCCGCGCGCTCGCGCACGAAGGGGCGGCCGTGGACGCGGTGGACCCCGCCGTCCTTCTCCTCGACGCGCAGGACCGAGACCGGCTTGTCGAGCTCGACCAGGGGGAGGCGGCCGCCCGGGCGGGGGGTGAGGACGACCTGGCGGTCGCCCGAGCCGGTGGCGGCGATGGCCTCGACGGTGGCCATCTGGGGCCAGTCCTGCTGCTCGATGCCGAGCTCGCTGACGCCCGGCGCCGCGATCATGCAGTGGTCGACCGGCTCGATCTCGTGCGAGCGGTGCTTGCGCAGGCCGACGCGGCCGTCCTCGTCGATGGCGAACTGCACGCGGGTGCGCCACTGCGGGACCTGCCCGGCCGGCACCTTGTCGCCCTCGGCCGGCATGACCGTGCCGTCCCAGCCCGCCTGCTCCGGGGTGAGGCCGGCGAGCCGCAGCAGCTGCTCGGCGACGACCTCGCCCTTGAGCCGGCGCTGGGCGCCCGGCTTGGCGTGCTGCCAGTCGCAGCCGCCGCACTTGCCGGGGCCGGCGTACGGGCACGGGGCCGGGGTGCGGTCCTTGGAGGGGTCCAGAACGGTGACGGCGTCGGCGCGCAGGAAGCGGGAGTCCGCGTCGCCCTCCGTCACACGGGCGATGATCTTCTCGCCGGGCAGGGTGTGGCGGACGAACAGGACGCGGCCCTCGGCGGTACGGGCGATGCAGTGGCCCCCGTGTGCGACGGGGCCGACCTCGACCTCGTACTCCTCCCCGACCAGTGACTGCTTCTCGTTCTGCTCCGTCATGGTGGGGAGGCTCCAAGGCTAAGTAAGGAAGGCGACATGCGTGAACGCCGAACGGCCGGACGACCGACCCACCAGTTTACGTGGATCTCGTCCGGCCGTTCACCACGCCGGAGCGGGAGCGGGCCCCAGCGCGCGGGAGCGGGCGGGAGCTACTTCCCCGCCGTGTCCTTCGGGCGCGGCCGCGGAGTGTCCACCGGACCGCGGCGCACCGCGCCGGGGGCGTTCCACTCGGCCCGCTTCTTCGCCCGCTTCTTCGCGAGCTCCGAGGACTCCAGCTGGTAGGGCACCGAGGTGACCATCACACCGGGGGTGAAGAGCAGCCGGCCCTTGAGCCGCAGCGCGCTCTGGTTGTGCAGCAGGTGCTCGTACCAGCGCCCGACGACGTACTCCGGGATGTAGACGCTGACGGCGTCGCGCGGGTTCTCGCTGCGCAGGCCCTTCACGTACTCGACCACCGGGCGGGTGATCTCGCGGTACGGGGAGTCGAGGATCTTGAGCGGAACGTTGATGCCGCGCCGCTCCCACTCCTCGCGCAGCGCCTTGGTCTCCACCGGGTCGACGCTGATGCTGAGCGCCTCGAGCCGGTCCGAGCGCGTGAGCTTGGCGAAGGCCAGGGCGCGCAGGGTGGGCTTGTGGACCTTGGAGACCAGGACGATGGAGTGGACCCGCGAGGGGCGCACGCTGTCGTCGCTCGGGCCCTCGGCGGCGGCGATCTCCTCGGAGACCCGGTCGTAGTGCTTGCGGATCGCGGTCATCGTTCCGTAGAAGATGACCATGCCGAGCAGGGCGACCCAGGCGCCGTGGGTGAACTTGGTCGCCAGGACGACGACCAGCACCATGCCGGTGAAGAAGGCGCCGAAGGTGTTGATCGCCCGCGAGCGGTGCATCCGGCGGCGGGCCGCCTGGTCTCGCTCACTGCGCAGGTGGCGGTTCCAGTGCCGGACCATGCCGATCTGGCTCAGCGTGAAGGAGACGAAGACGCCGACGATGTAGAGCTGGATCAGCTTCGTCGAGTCGGCGTCGTAGATCCAGACCAGCAGTATCGCGGCGCCCGAGAGGAGCACGATGCCGTTGGAGAAGGCGAGCCGGTCGCCGCGGGTGTGGAGCTGGCGCGGCAGGTAGCGGTCCTGGGCGAGGATCGAGCCGAGCAGCGGGAAGCCGTTGTACGCGGTGTTCGCGGCGAGGAAGAGGACGAGCGCGGTGGCCGCGGCGAGCACGATGAACAGGAAGCTGCCGTTGCCGAAGACGGCCTCGGCGACCTGGGAGATGACCGGGTTCTGGACGTAGCCGTCGCCGACCGGGACGCCGTTCTGCAACAGGTCGGTGGCGGGCTTCTCGGCCATCCGGACGTTCGTGGCCATGGCCAGGCCGATGATCCCGCAGAACATGACGACCGCCAGGCCGCCCATGAGGGCGAGGGTGGTGGCCGCGTTCTTGCTCTTGGGCTTGCGGAAGGCGGGTACGCCGTTGCTGATGGCCTCGACGCCCGTCAGCGCCGCGCAGCCGGAGGAGAAGGCGCGCAGCAGCAGGAAGACCAGCGCGAAGCCGGCGAGCCCCTGGTGTTCGGGTTTGATCTCCAGGCCGGCCGTCGGGGCCTCCATGGTGTCGCCCATGACCAGGCCGCGCCAGGCGCCCCACCCGATCATCACGAAGACGGCGCCGACGAACACGTAGGTCGGGATGGCGAAGAGGTTCCCGGATTCCTTCACACCGCGCAGATTCATCAGCGTGAGCAGCAGAATCATGACGATCGCGGAGAGCACCTTGTGCTCGATGACGAAATCGACGGCGGAGCCGAGGTTCTCGACTCCGGAGGAGATCGACACGGCGACCGTGAGGACGTAGTCCACGAGCAGGGCGCTCGCGACGGTGAGACCGGCCCTGGGCCCGAGGTTGGTGTTGGCGACCTCGTAGTCACCGCCGCCGCTGGGGTAGGCGTGGACGTTCTGTCGGTAGGAAGCGACCACCGTGAACATCAGCACGACGACCGCGAGGGCGATCCAGGGGCTGAAGTGGTACGCCGACACGCCTGCGATCGACAGGACCAGCAGGACCTCGCCGGGAGCATATGCCACGGAGGAAAGTGGGTCGGATGCGAAGACAGGAAGGGCGATCCTCTTCGGGAGGAGCGTTTCTCCGAGGCGGTCGCTGCGTAGCGCCCGGCCGATCAGGATCCGTTTGGGCACGTCGGTCAGTTTGGACACGCAGAGGATCGTAAGCGTTCGAAATCGGCCTGACGAACCCCCCACCCCTATACGGCCCCTATACGGCGGGAAGTCGCACCGCATCCAGGGCAAAGGAGCGCCGCCTCCCGCACAAATGGTCACACTGGTGACCGCCCGTGTGTAGCTTGGGCCATGGTCTGAGACCCTGTTAAGCCAGAGCAGCAATGAGGCTGGAACCCAGCGAGCCGCTGACAGCCGGAAGGACGGCCGTGCACATCGTCATTATGGGCTGCGGAAGAGTGGGCTCCGCTCTCGCACAGACCCTGGAACAGCAGGGGCATACGGTCGCGGTCATCGACCAGGACCCCACCGCATTCCGCCGGCTGGGGGCGTCCTTCGGCGGCCGCCGCGTCACCGGAGTCGGCTTCGACCAGGACACCTTGCGCGAGGCCGGCATCGAGGAGGCGGGCGCCTTCGCCGCGGTGAGCAGTGGTGACAATTCCAACATCATCGCCGCCCGAGTGGCCCGTGAGATGTTCGGCGTCGAGAACGTCGCCGCCCGCATCTACGACCCCAAGCGCGCCGAGGTCTACCAGCGTCTGGGCATCCCCACCGTCGCGACCGTCCGGTGGACGGCCGACCAGATGCTCCGCCGGCTGCTGCCGTCGGGCGCCGAGCCGCTGTGGCGCGACCCGAGCGGCGGTGTCCAGCTCGCCGAGGTGCACACCTCCACCGCCTGGATCGGCCACAAGGTCAGCCAGTTGCAGGAAGAGACCGGGGTCCGCGTCGCCTTCCTCACCCGGCTGGGCGAGGCCATGCTGCCGACGTCCGCGACGGTCCTGCAGGAGGGCGACCTCGTCCACGTGATGATGCGCACGGACGAGATCGACAAGGTGGAGGCGTCCTTCGCCGAGGGTCCTGAGGAGGCACACGCATGAGGGTCGCGATCGCCGGAGCCGGCGCGGTCGGCCGCTCCATCGCCGCAGAGCTGCTGGAGAACGGCCACGAGGTGCTCCTCGTGGACAAGGCTCCGACCGCCATCTCCGTGGAGCGGGTGCCGCAGGCCGAGTGGCTGCTGGCCGACGCCTGCGAGATCACCTCGCTCGACGAGGCGGCGCTCCAGCGCTGCAACGTGGTCATCGCCGCGACCGGTGACGACAAGGTCAACCTGGTCGTCTCCCTCCTCGCCAAGACCGAGTACGGGGTCCCCCGGGTCGTGGCCCGCGTGAACAACCCGAAGAACGAATGGCTCTTCAACGAGTCCTGGGGCGTCGACGTCGCCGTCTCCACTCCGCGCCTGATGTCGGCGCTCGTGGAAGAGGCCGTCAGCGTCGGCGACCTGGTACGGCTGCTGCGCTTCAGCCACGGCGACGCCAACCTGGTCGAGCTGACCCTGCCCGCCGACTCCCAGGTCGCGGGCAAGCAGATCAGCGAGATCGACTGGCCCGAGGACACCTCGCTGGTCACGATCATCCGCGGCAACCGGGTGCTCACGCCGCACGGCGAGGAGACCCTGGAGCCGGGCGACGAGCTCCTCTTCGTGTCCGCACAGGCCCGCGAGGAGCAGCTGGAAGACCTCCTCCAGGCCGCGGACTAGCCTGCGGCCCGCTCCGTCCCAGCCCCGCCGGCGTTTGAGGCGCGGGGTCTGGGGCGGAGCCCCAGGGGCCCGGGCCGCAGCCCGCTGCCACCGGTCGCAGCCCGCCCGCGCACGCAGCCGCGTACGGGGTCAGGCCTTCAGGCCCCCTTGGCGGCCTTCGCGGCCTTCTCCGCCGCCTCCTCCGCCTCCCACTCCGCGATCACGTTGATCGGCGGCGGCGCCTTCGCAAGGAAGACCCACGTGAAGTACACCGCGAGCACCATCGGCGGCAGCTTCAGCGCGATCAGCACCCAGCCCAGCTGCGTCGCGTCGCCCCACCAGTACAGCGGGAAGAGGATCGCGTACTTCGCGAGGAAGATCAGGCCCCAGGCCAGGCTGGCCTTGGTGTAGGCCTTCTTGCGCCCCGGGTTGCGCGTGCGCCAGGACAGGTTCTCCTTGAACACCGGCCCCAGCATCACCCCCAGCAGCGGGAAGCCCACCAGCGCGGAGAGCGTGAAGGCCACGCCCAGCCCGGCGCCGTAGATCATGCCGGGCAGGTAGAAGCCCTTCGCGCTGCCCGTGAACAGGGCGAAGGCCACGCCCACGCCCACGCCGAAGACCCCGCTGAAGGCGTGCTTGACCGTGTCCTTGCGCAGCAGCCGTACGACCACCAGCAGGACGGCGACCGCGCCCGCCGCGATGGCCGAGAGCTTCACGTCCTTGTTGATCGTGTAGATCATGACGAAGAGCAGGCCGGGGAGCATCGTCTCCACGGTGCCCCGGATGCCGCCGAAGGCGTCGAAGAGGGCCGCCTGTGTCACGGCCTTCTGGTCCGCGGAGGGCTCGGCGGCGGGGTCCACCGGTTGCGTGCCGGGGGTCGTCGGTTTGTCGAGTGACGTCACCGTCAGTGCTCCTGTCCGAGCGGTCGGAGTTCGTACTTCGGGTTGAAGAGCACCCGACGGCCGTGGCTCATCGAGATCCGCCCGGAGGCGATCATGCGACGGCCTGGTTCGATTCCCACGATCGAGCGACGTCCGAGCCATACGACGTCCAGCGCCGCGGAGCCGTCGAACAGCTCGGCCTCCAGGGCGGGGACGCCCGCGCGCGGCCGCAGGGTGACGGTGCGCAGGGTCCCGGTGACCTTGACTATCTGGCGGTCGTGGCAGTCGCAGATCCGCGTGCACCCCGCGGCTTCTGCGTCCTCCTGCAGTTCCGCGGAATGCAGCTCCTCCTGCGAGGTGGACAGCCGCTCTATCATCCGGCGGAACCGGCCCGCCGGCCTGGCTGGCTTCGCCGGCTTCGCGGGCTTCTCGGGACGCGGTTCAGCACTCATACAGGAAGCGTACCGGCGCGCCCACTACCTCTCGAAGCGGTATCCCATGCCCGGTTCGGTGATGAAGTGCCTCGGGTGCGAGGGGTCGGCCTCCAGCTTGCGCCGCAGCTGCGCCATGTAGACCCGCAGGTAGTTGGTCTCGGTCCCGTACGAAGGCCCCCAGACCTCCTGGAGCAGCTGCTTCTGGCTGACCAGTTTGCCGCCGTTGCGGACCAGCACCTCCAGCAGGTGCCACTCGGTGGGCGTGAGGCGGACGTCGCGGCCCTCGCGCACCGCCTTCTTCGCCGCGAGGTCCACCGTGAAGCCCTCGGTCTCGACGATCACCTCGTCCTCGCCGGACCCGGCGCCCGGTTCCGCCCGCCGGACGGCGGCGCGGAGCCTGGCCAGCAGTTCGTCCATGCCGAAGGGCTTGGTGACGTAGTCGTCGGCGCCCGCGTCCAGTGCCTCGACCTTCTCGTCGGAGCTGTGCCGCGCGGAGAGGACCAGGATCGGGACGCGGGTCCAGCCGCGCAGTCCCTTGATCACCTCGACGCCGTCCATGTCGGGCAGGCCCAGGTCGAGGACGACCACGTCGGGGTGGCGGGCGGCAGCCAGCTCCAGGGCGCTCGCCCCGTCGGCGGCCGCGTCGACCTCGTACTTGCGTGCCTTCAGGTTGATCACCAGGGCTCGGACGATCTGGGGTTCGTCGTCCACCACGAGCACCCGGGTCATTGAGGGCCTGCCTTCTGTCGTATCGAATCAAGATCGAAATCTACGGGGTCCCGCCCGCCGGGCCCCCAGGGCCCTGTCTCTTATACCCACAGCAGTACGCCCAGCCCCAGCCTCCTCAGGTCCCGCAGGCCCCGCAGGCCCCGTACAACGATCCCCGCGCCGCCGGCCAGTGGCCCCAGGGCCCCCAGCCGGGCGCCGGCGCCCCGCTCGGCTACACCGCCGCCGTCGAGCTGTCGTCCGACCGCCTGCTGCGCGGCAAGCAGAAGCCCAAGAGCGGCAACAGCGCTTCCGGCGGCAGCCTCTTCCGCTTCGGCGGCAAGGCGGCCGAAGCGGAACGCCAGCGCAAGCTGGAGCTGATCCGCACCCCGGTCATGTCCTGCTACCGCATCGCCGTGATCAGCCTCAAGGGCGGCGTCGGCAAGACCACGACCACCACCGCCCTCGGCGCCACCCTCGCGACCGAGCGCCAGGACAAGATCCTGGCCATCGACGCGAACCCCGACGCCGGCACCCTCGGCCGCCGCGTGCGCCGCGAGACCGGGGCCACCATCCGGGACCTGGTCCAGGCGATCCCGTACCTCAACTCGTACATGGACATCCGGCGGTTCACCTCCCAGGCCCCCTCCGGCCTGGAGATCATCGCGAACGACGTGGACCCGGCGGTCTCGACGACCTTCAACGACGAGGACTACCGCCGCGTCATAGAGACGCTCGGCCGCCAGTACCCGATCATCCTCACCGACTCGGGCACGGGCCTCCTCTACTCCGCGATGCGCGGGGTCCTGGACCTGGCCGACCAGCTGATCATCATCTCCACGCCGTCCGTGGACGGTGCGAGCAGCGCGAGCACCACGCTCGACTGGCTGACGGCCAACGGGTACGCCGATCTCGTCTCGCGCTCCCTCACCGTGATCTCCGGGGTCCGCGAGACCGCCAAGATGATCAAGGTCGAGGACATCGTGCGGCACTTCGAGACCCGCTGCCGCGGGGTCGTCGTGGTGCCGTTCGACGACCACCTCGCGGCCGGCGCCGAGGTCGACCTCGACCAGATGAAGCCCAAGACGCGCGAGGCCTACTTCAACCTCTCCGCCCTGGTCGCCGAGGACTTCCTGCGCGCGCAGCAGCAGGCGGCACCGAACCACTGGGGCCAGCAGCCGCAGCAGCAGCACCCCCAGCCCGGCCAGCCGTACCCCCAGGCGCACCAGGCGCCTCAGGCCCCGCAGCCGTACGGCCAGCCCCCGCAGCCCTACCCGACGCCCGGCCAGCCCTGGCAGCCGCAGCAGCCCCAGCCTCAGCCCCACCCCCAGCAGCCGGGCCAGCCGCCGCGCGACCCGCGCCTGGGCTGACGCGGCCCCGAACGCACGAGGGCCCGTACCGGCCTGGATTCCAGACCGGTACGGGCCCTCGCCCGTACCCCGTACCGCGCGCTCAGAGTGCTCCGCGCGGCTCCGCGTCGTACGCATCGATCAGCACGCGCGAGCGCTTCACATCGTCCGCGATCGCCTCCAGCAGCCCGTCCAGCGACTCGAACTTGGCCATCCCCCGCACGTAGGCGAGGAAGTCGACGGTCACGTGCATGCCGTACAGGTCCAGTCCGACGCGGTCGATCGCGTACGCCTCCACGGTCCGCTCGGTGGCGTCGAACTGCAGGTTCGTTCCCACCGAGATCGCCGCCGGCATCCGCTCGCCGTCCGCCGTCAGCCAGCCCGCGTACACCCCGTCCGCCGGGATCGCGGTGTGCGGCTGCGTCTCGACGTTCGCCGTCGGGTAGCCGAGCTCCCGCCCGCGCTGCGCACCGCGCACCACGACGCCCTCGACCCGGTGCGGCCGGCCCAGGATCTCGGCCGCGCCCTCCATGTCGCCCTGCCCCACCAGCGCCCGCGCGAGCGTCGAGGAGAACGGCACGCCGCCGCCCGCCTCGCCGCGCTCCACCAGGTCGACGACCTCGACCTCGTAGTCGTAGGTGGCACCGAGCTCGCGCAGAAAGTCCACGTTGCCGGCGGCCCTGTGACCGAAGCGGAAGTTCGGCCCCTCGATGACCGCGCACGCGTGCAGCTTGTCGGCGAGCACCTTGACGATGAATTCGGCCGGGGAAAGCTGCGAGAACTCCGCCGTGAAGGGCAGGATCAGCATCGCGTCCACGCCCAGTCCGGCCATCAGTTCGGCGCGCCGGTCGTACGGGGCCAGGATGGGCGGGTGGCTGCCGGGGCGGACGACCTCGCTCGGGTGCGGACTGAAGGTGACGACGACGGAGGGTACGCCCAGCTCGCGCGCCTTGGCGACGGCCCGCCCGATGATCAGCTGATGACCCCGGTGGACGCCGTCGTAGGAGCCGATGGTGACGACGCTGCGTCCCCAGTCCTGGGGGATGTCCTCCAAGCCACGCCAGCGCTGCACTGTGACCGCTCTCCTCGCCCGAACCGTGTAGGCCCTGTACTGGTTGCCGATTGCAGGTCTAAGACTGCCATGCCGGTGGCCGGTGCCCATCATCGGCGTCGGCCCGGCGGGAGACGCCGTGACCGAGCGTCTCCACCGTCCGGCGCGCGCTCGGCCCCAGCAGCGCCGCCGCCTCTTCCGGTGCCCGCGCCAGCCAGTGGGCGACGAGCGCTCCGAAGGCCGGTTCGGCCCGCGCCAGCTCGACCGTGCGCCGCTCGAACACCTCCGGTCCGCCCGGCACCCGCAGCAGTTGCCGGCCGGTGCGGCGCAGCAACTGCCGCGTACGTTCCTCCGGGCGCGCGGCGGCCCCCGCCGCGAGCGCGCGCAGGAAGGCGTCGAGCACCTCGGGATCGGGCTCCTCGCGCAGCAGTACGTCGGCCAGTTCGCCCCGGAGCGTGTGCGAGGCCTCCGTGCCCGGCGCGGCCAGTACGGCGGCCAGCGCGGCCCGTACCCGCGGCGGGCCGGAGCGCAGCAGGTCCAGCACGAGCGGGCGGAGCACGGGCGCGGCGGCCAGCCCCTGTTCGAGCCTGCGGTCCACGAACCCGGCGGCGTGCGCGGCGTCCTGCGGGTGGCCCGCCAGGTGCTCCCGTACGAGCTCCGCGGCGCGCCGCGCCAGCCCCGGCGTGGTCAGCGCGGCCAGTGCGCGCACCACTTCCCCGTCGGCCCGGTCCCGCAGGGCGGCGAACACCGCGTCGGGGTCGGGCAGCACGGGCAGCGCCGCGACCAGTGCGGAGGCGGGCAGCCGCGTGGTGCGCCCGGGGTCGCGGAAGCAGGCGAGCGCGTCGGGCAGGTAGCGGGCGCGGACCTGGGGGTCTCGGAGCAGGATGCCCAGCGCGCTGCCGTGCAGGGGGGCGTCGTCGGGGCGGGCGAGCAGGGCCTGCGCGGCGTAGCGCAGCAGCTCGCGGTCGGCGGGGGTCCGCACGTGCGGGGCGGTGGCCGGCCCGTAGGCGGCCGCGGCGACCCGCCGGCCGGGCCGCGGGTCGTGGGCCCAGCGGTCCACGGCCCGGCTGAGCGCGGAGGGCTCGTCCTCGGCGAGTACGGCGAGCAGTTCGTCGGCGCGGGGGTGCGCGGCGGTGACGAGCGCCTCGGCGAGGTCGTCGACGGCGAGCCGCCGGTGGGTGTGGAGCAGGGCCTGCGCGGCGGTGGCGACGGTGGCCCCGGGCCGTCCGAGCAGCCGCCGCTCGTCCGGGAACCAGGCGCAGAGCAGCGGCTGCACGAGGCGGGGGGCCCGGGCGAGCCGCCGGGCGGCGGCCTCGAGGTAGCGGTGGTCGTGGGGCACGAGCAGCCGCAGCAGGTCGAAGCGGTCCGCCTCGGCCAGCCGCAGCCGGTTCCAGAACCATCCGCCGAACTCGTCCGGGCCCGGATGCGCGGCCGGATGCGAGGCCGGATGCGAGGCCTCGCCCGCCGAAGGCTCGCGGTCGGTGCGCGCCACGTGTGCGGCCAGTGCGTGCAGGACGGGCAGGTGGGGGGTGGCGTCGGGGGCGCGCAGCAGGGTCTCGCGCAGGAGCCGGGCGGCCCACCAGAGGGCCTCCGGTTCGGCGGCTTCGCCGAGCACCGCGAGGAGCCGTGTCTGCGCCGCGGAGCTCTCGCCGGGCGGGAGGCGCAGCAGGGCCTCGAGCACCGGCCCGACGCGGTGGCGGGGGACGCCGCGGCCCAGGCCTTCGAGGGCGGCGGGGAGGTCCAGGTGCACGGCTTGGAGCCAGTCGGAGAGTTCCTCGTGTTCGAAGCGGTAGCCGTCGCCCGCGGGCACCAGCAGCCCCTCGGCGAGCGCGGCGGAGGCCCAGCCGGTGCGCCAGGGGAACAGTTCCTCGAAGGAGGCCCGGTCGAGCCGGCCCTGTCCCGGCCCGAGGCACCGCCGCGCGGCCTCGTGGGCCCGCCCGGCGACGCGCGCGGCCAGCCTCGCCGCCCCAGGTCCGTGCACCCCGTCCTGGTCCGCCGGCCCGGCCCCGGCCCCGTCGCCGCCGGTGTCCGCGGCCGTGTCCACACCACCGGCGGGGTCCCCGTCGACGCCCGCGCCCACACCCCCGGCGGGGTCCCCGTCGACGCCCGCGCCCACGCGGCCGGCCGGTCCGCGGGGCTGCGGCAGTACCGCGCAGACGCGGACGGCCACCCGCAGGCACAGCAGGTCCAGGTATGCGGCGAAGACCTCGTCACGGGACGGCCGCCCGGCGGTGACCCCGGCCGCGCGGACCTGCGCGAGGAGCCGCAGCGTGAGCGGGTGGCGGGCGTCGGCCTCCCCGACCGCGCCGGCCGGGATCCCCAGGCGGGTCCGGGCCGGCTCCGCCTCCTCCGGGGTGAAGTCGCCGACCGGGAGTGCGGGCGGCAGCCGCCGGGCCGGCCGGGCCGGGGTGTGCAGGAGCTCCGGCGGGTAGAGCGCCCCGGCCGGCTCCCAGTGCTCGGGCCGGGCGGCGAGCACCAGCCGGGTCCCGGTGGCCCGCAGCCAGGCGGCGGTGGCCGCGGTCCACGGGCCCAGCACGTGCGCGAGCCCGGGCGGCATCTCCTCGGGCGCGTCCAGGACCACGAGCAGGGGCCGCCCGGCCGAGGCCACCAGCGAGGCCGCGGCCGAGGCCGTCGTCGCGGGGCCCGGCACGGCCAGGATCCGCGAGGCGCCGGCCAGCGCGCGCGTCGCGGCGTCGGCCAGCGAGGTGTCCCCGGCCCGCAGGTCGGCGCCCCGGAGCCAGAGGGTCGGGGCGGGGTCCGGGCCGTGGGCGCGGCGTACGGCCAGGGCCGCGAGGGCCGTGGTGCGGCCGGTGCCGGGAAGGCCCACGAGGGCGAGGACGGGGCGGTCCCCGGCGGTGAAGGCGTCCAGCTCGGCCGCGATCGCGGGGCGGTCCACCAGTTCCGGTCCCAGCGCGGCGAAGGCCGCGCCGAGGGTGGTCCCGGTGAGCTGGAGGGCTCCGGCGAGGTTCAGGTCGGTGCCGTGGCCGGGCACGGTGGAAGCGTTGGCGCGCAGCAGTGCGGCGAGGGGCCCGCCGGGATCGGCGGCGGCGGCCGCCGCGAGCGGCACGGCGAAGCCGCCGCGGCGCCGGCCGGAGGCGCGCAGGTCGGTGCCCAGTACCGCGAGCACCGCTCCGGTGCGGGCGTCCAGCACCGGTCCCCCGCGGATCTCCCCGCCCAGGGTCAGCGCGTCGCGTCCGTCGGTCCCGATCGCCAGTTCCAGCGCGGCCGGCAGTACGTGGGAGCGGTCCGACGCCTGGTGGGTGACCTCGGCCCCGCCGAGCACCCGCGCCTGCCGCCAGCCCCGCGCGGCCAGCCGTACGTACGTCCCGGGAGTGATGTCCTCCCGCGGAGCGATCGGCAGGGGCCGCACGCCGAGCCCGTCACTGCGGACGAGCGCGAGTCCGAGCTCCGGCAGGGCCGTCACGTCCGAGCTGCCCGCCGGGCAGGTCCGCTCCCCCGGGGCCGGGCCGTGCAGGACCATGCGGGCCATGCCGTCCACGGTCTCGTGGCCGGTCACCACCGTCCCGCGGTCGTCGGCGACGAAGCCGCTGCCCCGCGGCCGCCCGGTGAGATCGCAGATCCTGACCAGTTCCGCCGTCACCGCACCACTCCCCGCCGCGCGCGCCCCGTATGCACGACGGTAGGCAGATGAAGATCAGCGGGAAAAGCACGCGAGGCGAAAGCGCCCCCTTACGCTCCCTCCATTCACTCCGAGCGCCTGCTCGGACGGGTGAATATCGAAGTCCGGGTGGATAGAGACCTACCCGAGGGGGGTCGTGGAGCGGTGAGCGGCAGTCCATGTGCGCTCACCGCTCCACGTCAAAATGCGGTCCGGCCGGGCCGGCCGGAGCCGGTTCAGACGAAGACCGCCAGCGACTTCGCCTTGCCGCCCTTGCTCTCCACGAGACCGAGCAGCTGCCCGTCCGGCCCGTAGACGGCGATCGCCCTGCCGGATTCGTACTCCTCCGGCATGTCGATGCGCACGCCGTTCGCCAGCAGGGACGCCCGCCGGGCGTCCAGGTCCCAGCGCGGGAACGCGGCGGCGGCCGCGTCACCGATCGGCATGACGGTCAGCTCCTCCTGGAGCTGGTCGAGGGTGCGCGCCCGGTCGATCTTGTAGGGGCCCACCCGGGTGCGGCGCAGTGCCGTGAGGTGGCCGCCGACGCCGAGGTCGGCGCCCAGGTCGCGGGCGATCGCGCGGATGTACGTACCGCTGGAGCAGACGACGGAGACGATGAGGTCGACGACCTTGGTGCCGTCCTCGGCCTGCGCCTCGCGCATGTCGTACACCTGGAACGAGGAGACGGTCACCGGTCGGGCCGGGATCTCGAACTCCTCGCCGTCGCGGGCGCGCTTGTAGGAGCGCACGCCCTTGATCTTGATGGCGCTGACCTTGGACGGGACCTGCATGATCGCGCCGGTCAGCTTGGCGACGCCCTCGTCCACGGCCTCGCGGGTGACGCCGGCGGCGTCGGTCGACGAGGTGATCTCGCCCTCGGCGTCGTCCGTCAGGGTGTTCTGGCCCAGCCGGATGGTGCCGAGGTACTCCTTCTCCGTGAGCGCGAGGTGGCCGAGGAGCTTGGTGGCCTTCTCGACGCCCAGGACCAGCACGCCCGTCGCCATCGGGTCGAGCGTGCCGGCGTGGCCGACGCGGCGGGTCTTGGCGATCCCGCGCATCTTGGCGACCACGTCGTGCGAAGTGAAGCCGGACGGCTTGTCGACGATGACCAGGCCGTCCGGAGTCTTCCCTGCGTTGGTGCTCATTCCGCGGTTGCGCCCTCGTCTGAGTCGTCGGCGTCCTCGTCGTCCGGCTTCTTGTACGGGTCGGCGTCGCCGGCGTACTGGGCGCCGGAGGACACCTCGCGCACCTGGGCGTCGGAGGTGCGCGCCTTCTCGAGGAGGTCCTCGATGCTCTTGGCGGTCTCCGGGAGGGCGTCCGCCACGAACGTCAGGGTCGGCGTGAACTTGGTCTGCGCCGCCCGGCCGACCGCGGAGCGCAGTACGCCCTTGGCGCTCTCCAGGCCCGCTGCCGCACTGACCCGTGCCTCGTCGTCGCCGTACACCGTGTAGAAGACCGTGGCCTCCCGCAGGTCGCCGGTGACCCTGGTGTCCGTGATGGTCACGTGCGTACCGAGGCGGGGGTCCTTGACACCGCGCTGCAGCTTCTCGGCCACCACCTCCCGGATGAGGTCCGCCAGCTTCTTCGCCCGCGCATTGTCGGCCACTGGTCCGTCTCCTTCTTAAGTCTTGCGGTCAGTCTTCATCACCGTGGAGGCGCCGTCGTACCGACAGCAGCTCCACTTCCGGACGTGCCGCGACCAGCCGCTCGCAGCGGTCCAGTACATCCGAGAGGAACCCCGTGTCCCCACTCACCAGAGCGACCCCTATACGGGCCCTGCGGTGCAGGTCCTGGTCGCCCACTTCGGCCGCGCTCACAGAGAACTTGCGCTGGAGCTCGGCCACGATGGGCCGGACGACGGAGCGTTTCTCCTTCAGCGAGTGAACGTCGCCGAGGAGCAGATCGAAGGACAGAGTCCCCACGTACATGCAGTTCCGGATATCCCGCCGGTGCGGGTTCGGTGGCCTGCCGGCCGTCGCGCGGCAGGGTCACCAGAACCGTACACGCAACGGCCGGGGCCGATCGACGGATATTCCGCCGACCGGCCCCGGTGTTACGCGTTACGACACGGTGCGAACCGCCTGGCGCTTACGCGCGGGGCTTCTCGCGCATCTCGTACGTCGCGATGACGTCGTCGATCTTGATGTCGTTGAAGTTACCGAGGTTGATACCGCCCTCGAAGCCTTCGCGGATCTCGGTGACGTCGTCCTTGAAGCGGCGCAGACCGGAGATGGTGAGGCTCTCGGCGATGACCTTGCCATCGCGCAGGAGCCGCGCCTTGGTGTTGCGCTTGACCTCGCCGGAGCGGATGAGGACACCGGCGATGTTGCCCAGCTTGGACGAGCGGAAGACCTCGCGGACCTCCGCCGTACCGAGCTCGACCTCTTCGTACTCCGGCTTGAGGAGACCCTTGAGGGCCGCCTCGATCTCCTCGATGGCCTGGTAGATCACCGAGTAGTAGCGGACGTCGACACCCTCGCGGTCCGCCATCTGCGCGGCACGGCCGGCCGCACGGACGTTGTAGCCGATGACGATGGCGTCGGAGCCCATCGCCAGGTTGATGTCGGACTCGGTGACCGCACCCACACCGCGGTGCAGGACGCGGATGTCGACCTCTTCGCCGACGTCGAGCTGGAGCAGCGAGGACTCGAGAGCCTCCACCGCACCGGACGCGTCGCCCTTGATGATGAGGTTGAGTTCCTGGACCAGACCGGCCTTGAGGACCGAGTCGAGGTCTTCCAGGGACACCCGGCGGACGCGCTTGGCGAAGTTGGCGTTGCGCTCACGCGCAGCACGCTTCTCGGCGATCTGACGGGCCGTGCGGTCCTCGTCGACGACGAGGAAGTTGTCGCCGGCGCCGGGGACGTTGGTGAGACCCAGGACCAGGACGGGGGTCGCGGGACCCGCTTCCTCGACGTTGTTGCCCTTGTCGTCGAGCATGGCGCGCACTCGGCCGTAGGCGTCGCCCACGACCATCGTGTCGCCGACGCGGAGGGTACCGCGCTGGACGAGGACGGTGGCGACGGCACCGCGGCCGCGGTCGAGGTGGGACTCGATCGCAATACCCTGAGCGTCCTGCTCCGGGTTGGCGCGCAGGTCGAGCGAGGCGTCGGCGGTGAGGACGACGGCCTCGAGCAGGGAGTCGATGTTCAGACCCTGCTTGGCGGAGATGTCGACGAACATCGTGTCGCCGCCGTACTCCTCGGCGACCAGACCGAACTCGGTGAGCTGACCGCGCACCTTGACCGGGTCGGCACCCTCGACGTCGATCTTGTTGACCGCGACGACGATCGGGACGCCGGCGGCCTGGGCGTGGTTGAGCGCCTCGATCGTCTGCGGCATGACGCCGTCGTTGGCCGCGACCACGAGGATCGCGATGTCGGTCGACTTGGCACCACGGGCACGCATGGCGGTGAACGCCTCGTGACCGGGGGTGTCGATGAAGGTGATCTTGCGCTCTTCACCGTTGACCTCGGTACCGACCTGGTACGCACCGATGTGCTGCGTGATGCCACCGGCCTCGCCCGCGACGACGTTCGTCTTGCGGATGGCGTCGAGCAGTCGGGTCTTACCGTGGTCGACGTGACCCATGACGGTCACGACCGGCGGACGCGGCATGAGGAATTCCTCGCCGCCCTCGTCCTCGCCGAACTCGATGTCGAAGCCCTCGAGGAGCTCGCGGTCCTCTTCCTCCGGGCTGACGATCTGAACGACGTAGTTCATCTCGCCGGCCAGCATTTCGAGGGTCTCGTCGGAGACGGACTGCGTGGCGGTGACCATCTCGCCGAGGTTCATCATCACGGCGACGAGCGACGCCGGGTTGGCGTTGATCTTCTCCGCGAAGTCGGTGAGGGAGGCACCGCGGGACAGGCGAACGGTCTCGCCGTGACCACGCGGCAGCATGATGCCGCCGACCGACGGGGCCTGCATGGCCTCGTACTCCTGGCGACGCTGGCGCTTGGACTTGCGACCACGACGCGCGGGACCACCGGGACGGCCGAAGGCACCCTGCGTGCCACCACGGGCATTGGGACCACCGGGACGCCCGGCGAAGCCGGGACGACCGCCGCCACCGGCACCGGCCGGACCGCCGCCGAAGCCGCCACCACCGGGACGGGGACCGCCGAAGCCGCCACCGCCGCCGGGACGCGAGCCCGGACCGGCCGGACGACCGGCGAAGCCGCCGCCCGCGGGACGACCCGCGCCACCGGCACCGCCGGGACGGGGACCACCGGCACCGGGACCACGGCCACCGGGGCCGCCACCGGGACGGGGACCGGGACCACCGGCAGCGGGACGCTGCGGCATCATGCCCGGGTTGGGACGGTTACCGCCGGGAGCACCACCGGGGCCACCGGCACCGGGGCGGGCGCCCTGCGGACGCGGCATGCCGCCCGGGGTCGGACGGCCGGCACCGGCACCCTGGGGACGCGGAGCGCCGCCGGGGCCGCCCTGCGGACGGGGAGCGCCACCCTGGCGGTCACCGGCGCCGGGGGCACCGGGACGGGGAGCGCCGGCCGGACGGGGCGCCTGCGGGCGCGCCATGCCGGTGGAGCCACCAGAGGTGAAGGGGTTGTTGCCCGGACGGGGACCGGCCGGACGGGCGCCCTGCGGACGCGGTGCCTGCGGACCACCGGCGGAACCGCCGGCGGGACGCTCGGCACGCGCCGGAGCGGCACCGGCCGGACGCGGGGCGCCGGGACGGGCGCCGGCCTGGCCGCCCTGACCCTGCGCCGGACGCTGCTGCGCCGGACGGGGGCCGGGAGCCGCAGCGGCGGGACGCTCGGTGCGCGCCGGGGCGGCGGCCGGAGCCGCCGGAGGCGCGGAGAACTCGGTCGCCACGGGAGCCGCCGGAGCGGGCTTCGGGGCGGCCGGGGCCTTCGGGCCGGGACGCGGGCCGGAGGCGGCCGGAGTCACCGGGGCGGGCGCCGCGGCGGCCGGAGCCTCTGCGACGACCGGCTTGGGGGCCGGTGCGCCGGGCTTCGGCGCTCCGGGACGTGCGGGACCCGGGGTCGGGGCCCCGGGCTTGGCGGGCGCCGCGCTACGAGGCGCGCCCGGCTTCGCAGCGCCCTTGCCGGCGTTGCCGCCGGGGCCCTGCAATGCGTCGGTCAACTTGCGTACAACCGGCGCCTCGATCGTCGAGGACGCCGAACGGACGAACTCACCGAGTTCCTGGAGCTTGGCCATGACGACCTTGCTCTCAACTCCGAACTCCTTGGCGAGTTCGTATACCCGGACCTTAGCCACTTCGCTCCTTTTAGGTCCGGGTTACGCCGGACCGTGTCTACTTCATGCTCGTACTCATCGCGTACTCATCGAGGGGTGCTCATCGCAATCTCGACCTACTTCCAACTCGCGAGGTACCTGACCGCACGGTGATCCGTGCCGTACTACTGGCTTACGGTGTCGCCCCGGCCTCATCGGCCAGGGCATTGCGCAGGCCCGCCGTTTCGAGCGGTCCGGTGGACTTGAAGGCCCTGGGGAACGCCCGGCGGCGGACCGCCTGGTCGAGGCAGACCACGGCGGGGTGCACGTAGGCACCCCGGCCGGGCAGCGTACCGCGAGGATCGGAGACGCATTCGTCACCGATCGCCACGATGCGCAGCAGATCGCTCTTGGCCGCTCGCTCCCGACACCCCACACAGGTGCGTTCGGGGCATGCGCGGGCTTGCGTCCGGCCAGACACGCTTAAGTCTACCTCCCCGCACCGACCTCACCCCTTCGGGCGAAAAATCGAACGGATGTTGTCGTGATCCTTCGGGCCGGGCCCCGCCGCCCCTCGGAGGCGGGCCGCCGCATGCCGGGACCATGTCTTCTGGTGGGCCCCGGGTCGCCCCAGGTTCCTGTCTACCGTCCGGTCAGCCCCGGGCGGTACCGGATTTATTCCCCGCGGCGCTCGTCGCGCCGGTCGTCCCGGCGCTCGCCCCGGTCGCCCTCGTCCGAGGGCTGCTCGGTGTCGGGGCGGATGTCGATGCGCCAGCCGGTGAGGCGGGCGGCGAGGCGGGCGTTCTGGCCCTCCTTGCCGATGGCCAGCGACAGCTGGTAGTCGGGCACGATCACCCGGGCGGAGCGGGTGTCCCAGTCGACGACGTCGACCGCGTTCACCCGGGCGGGCGACAGCGCGTTCGCGACCATCTCCGCCGGGTCGTCCGACCAGTCGACGATGTCGATCTTCTCGCCGTGCAGCTCGGCCATCACGTTGCGCACGCGGCTGCCCATCGGGCCGATGCAGGCGCCCTTCGGGTTGAGGCCCGAGCGGGTGGACCGTACGGCGATCTTGCTGCGGTGACCGGCCTCACGGGCGATCGCGCAGATCTCGACGCTGCCGTCGGCGATCTCCGGGACCTCCAGGGCGAACAGCTTCTTCACCAGGTTCGGGTGGGTGCGCGACAGGGTCACGGACGGACCGCGGACGCCCTTCGCCACCCGCACGACGTACGCCTTGAGGCGCAGTCCGTGCGTGTACTCCTCACCGGGCACCTGCTCCTGCACCGGCAGGATGGCTTCCAGCTTGCCGATGTCGATGAGGACGTTCTTCGGGTCCTTGCCCTGCTGGACCACGCCGGTGATGACATCACCCTCGCGGCCCAGGAACTCGCCGAAGGTCAGGTCGTCCTCGGCGTCGCGCAGACGCTGCAGGATCACCTGCTTGGCGGTCGTCGCGGCGATGCGGCCGAAGTCCGACGGGGTGTCGTCGAACTCCTTGGCCTCCTGGCCCTCTTCCAGGTCCCTCGGGTCCTCGGTCGCCCACACGATCACGTGACCGTTGGTGCGGTCGAGGACCACGCGTGCGCGCCGGAAGCTTCCCTCGGTGCGGTGGTACGCGATGAGGAGGGCCGACTCGATCGCCTCGACGAGGAGGTCGAAGGAAATCTCCTTCTCCCGGACCAGACCCCGCAGGGCACTCATGTCGATGTCCACGGCTACGCCTCCTCTTCCTTCTTGTCCTTGCGGTTGAACTCGATCTCGACACGCGCCTTGGCGATGTCGGTGAATGCGATGCGCCGGGCGGTCGCCTTGCGGCCCTTCACGCCCGGGACTTCGAGGTCCATGCCCTCGTCGTCCACTTCGAGAATGCGGGCGATCAGTTCCCCGCCGTCCGAGGTCTGGAACTTCACGAGACGGCCGGTCGCCCGGATGTAGTGACGGGGCTCGGTCAGCGGGCGGTCAGCGCCCGGCGAGCTCACCTCGAGGACGTACTCGTCCTCGCCCATCGCGTCGGTCTCGTCCAGCAGGTCCGAGACCTCGCGGCTCAGCTCGGCACACGCGTCCAGCTCCACGCCTTCGTCGGAGTCCACGATGATGCGCAGCATCCGGCGCTTGCCGGCCTTGGACGTCTCGATCTCCTCGAGGTCCAGGCCCTTGGCGGCGACGAGGGGCTCCAGCAATCCGCGCAGCCTGTCGCTCTGGGTGGTGCTCATCCGGGTGACTCCTCGGCCGCGTGTGCTGTTGTGGTTTCCGTCGTGCGTCAGGTCAAAGGGTATCCGGTCGCGGAGGGTGTTGCCGTCCGCCCTGTGGACGGGGCCCCGGGTACCGTGATCACACCCTGCCCCGCCATCAGCCCAGCCAGCACCCGGAGGACGTCGCCGTGCCCTCGATCCTGCCGTCGCGAAGAAGCCTGTTCGGCGCTGCCGCGGGCTTCGCCGGCGCCGCGCTGCTCAGCGGTTGCTCCGACGGGGACGCGCCCGGCGCGGAGCCCGAGATTCCACTCGAACGGCGGATGCGCGAGAGCGCCGTTCGTGAAAGTGAGCGACTGCTGGAACGTTACGACGCGACGGCCGCCACGCATCCGGCCCTGGCCCAGCGGCTGGCTCCGCTGCGCGCCTCGGTCGCGGCGCACACCGCGGCCCTGGCCGAGACCCGGTCCCCGGCCCCCTCCCGGTCCGCCCCGCCTTCCCCGTCCTCCGCAACCGCCTCCGCAACCGCCTCCGCATCCGCTCCGGCGGCCGCCGGGGCCCCGGGGGCCGGCGCCGAGCCGGTGCCGCCGAAGCCCGCCGAGGCGCTGGCCGCCCTCTCGGACAGCGAGCGGAGCCTGGCCCCCCACACAGAAGGAAAGACCCCCATCGTGACCGCATCGCGCGTACTCGTCCTCAACTCCGGCTCCTCGTCGGTGAAGTACCAGCTGCTCGACATGGCGGACGCCTCCCGCCTGGCGGTCGGCCTGGTGGAGCGCATCGGCGAGGAGACCTCGCGGCTCGTCCACGAGCCGCTGACCGGACCGGGCGCCGCCGGCGGCAAGCGCGAGCGGGTCGGGCCGATCGCGGACCACGAGGCCGCCCTCAAGGCCGTCGCGGCGGAGCTCGCCGCCGACGGGCTGGGCCTGGACTCCCCCGAACTCGCGGCCGTGGGCCACCGGGTGGTGCACGGCGGGACCAAGTTCACCCACCCGACGCTGATCGACGACGCGGTGCTGGCCGAGATCCGCGGCCTGATCCCGCTCGCGCCGCTGCACAACCCGGCGAACGTGACCGGCATCGAGGTGGCGCGCACGCTGCGCCCGGACCTGCCGCAGGTGGCGGTCTTCGACACGGCCTTCCACTCGACGATGCCGGAGCACGTGGCCCGGTACGCGATCGACGCGGCGACGGCGGACAAGTACTCCATCCGGCGGTACGGGTTCCACGGCACCTCGCACGCCTACGTCGCCCGGGCCACGGCCGTCCTCCTCGGCAAGCCCGAGGAGGACGTGAACGTGATCGTGCTGCACCTGGGCAACGGCGCCTCGGCGTCGGCCGTCCACGGCGGGGTCTGCGTGGAGACCTCGATGGGCCTGACCCCGCTGGAGGGGCTGGTCATGGGCACGCGCTCGGGCGATCTGGACCCGGCGGTCGTCTTCCACCTGGCGCGCGCGGGCGGGCTGTCGATCGACGAGATCGACTCGCTGCTCAACAAGAAGAGCGGTCTGCTGGGTCTGTGCGGAGACAACGACATGCGCGAGGTGCAGCGGCGCGCCGAGCAGGGCGACGCCTCGGCGCGCCTGGCGCTGGCCTCGTACATCCACCGGCTGAAGAAGTACATCGGCGCCTACTCGGCCGTGCTGGGCCGGGTGGACGCGGTGGCCTTCACGGCGGGCGTCGGCGAGAACTCCTCCTCGATCCGGGAGATGGCCCTGGCCGGCCTGGAGGAGCTGGGCCTCGCGCTCGATCTGGAAGCCAACGCCGCGCGGTCCCCGGAGCCGCGGCTGGTCTCCGCGGAGTACGCGCGGGTGGCCGTCGCCGTGGTCCCGACGGACGAGGAACTGGAGATCGCCAGCCAGGCGTACGCGCTGGTTACCGGTTAGTCACTTGGACTTTCCACCAGACGGAATATTCCGCTACGAAACAAACCGATAGGATCCGCTCCATGCGCCGTTCCAAAATCGTCTGCACGCTGGGCCCCGCCGTCGACTCTTACGAGCAGCTGAAAGCGCTCGTAGAGGCCGGTATGAACGTGGCCCGATTCAACTTCAGCCACGGCTCCCAGGCAGAGCACCAGGAGCGGTACGACCGCGTCCGGAAGGTTTCCGCGGACACGGGCCGTGCGGTCGGCGTCCTCGCCGACCTCCAGGGCCCGAAGATCCGCCTGGAAACCTTCGCCGAGGGTCCCGTCGAGCTCGTCCGCGGTGACGAGTTCACCATCACCACCGAGGACGTCCCGGGCGACAAGTCCATCTGCGGAACCACCTACAAGGGTCTGCCGGGCGACGTCTCCAAGGGCGACCAGATCCTGATCAACGACGGCAACGTCGAGCTCCGGGTGACCGAGGTCGAGGGCCCCCGGGTCCGGACCATCGTCATCGAGGGCGGTGTCATCTCGGACCACAAGGGCATCAACCTGCCGGGTGCCGCCGTCAACGTCCCCGCCCTGTCGGAGAAGGACGTCGACGACCTCCGCTTCGCCCTGCGGATGGGCTGCGACATGGTCGCCCTCTCCTTCGTTCGTGACGCCGACGACGTCAAGGACGTCCACAAGGTCATGGACGAGGTGGGCCGCCGGGTCCCCGTCATCGCCAAGGTCGAGAAGCCCCAGGCCGTCGCCAACATGGAGGGCGTCGTCGCCGCCTTCGACGCGGTCATGGTGGCCCGTGGCGACCTCGCCGTCGAGTACCCGCTCGAGAAGGTCCCGATGGTGCAGAAGCGCCTCGTGGAGATGTGCCGCCGCAACGCCAAGCCGGTGATCGTCGCGACCCAGATGATGGAGTCGATGATCACCAACTCGCGTCCGACGCGCGCGGAGGCGTCCGACGTCGCCAACGCGATCCTCGACGGCGCGGACGCGGTCATGCTGTCGGCCGAGTCCTCGGTCGGCGCCTACCCGATCGAGACCGTCAAGACGATGTCGAAGATCGTCGAGGCGGCCGAGGAGGAGCTCCTGTCCAAGGGCCTCCAGCCGCTGGTCCCGGGCAAGAAGCCCCGTACCCAGGGCGGCTCCGTCGCCCGCGCGGCCTGCGAGATCGCGGACTTCCTCGACGGCAAGGCCCTGGTCGCCTTCACCCACTCCGGTGACACCGCCCGCCGGCTCTCGCGCTACCGCGCGATCCAGCCCATCCTGGCCTTCACCACGGACGAGGGCACCCGCAACCAGCTCACCCTGAGCTGGGGCGTCGAGTCCTACGTCGTCCCGCACGTGGACAACACCGACTCCATGGTCGACCTCGTGGACGCCGAGCTGCTCAAGCTGGGCCGCTACAACACGGGCGACACCATGATCGTCACCGCCGGTTCGCCCCCCGGCGTCCCGGGCACGACCAACATGGTCCGCGTCCACCACCTGGGCGGCGGCGCCCGCGACTGACGTCGCCCGCGACCGCACCGCTTGAAACTCTGCCGCACAGAGACCGAGGGCGGCACCCCGGATCCACGAAGGATCCGGGGTGCCGCCCTCGGTGCGTGCGGCCGCGCGAGGCCGTACGCGCTTACTCGGCCGGGCCGATGTAGTTCTTGAGGCCCGGCACGGTCAGGGTGCCGCCGAACTGGCCGGCCTGGACGACCTTGGCATTCGTGAAGAACGCGAAGGGGACGTTCAGCGGCGGCGGGCTGTCCGGGGTGAACTCGATCGGGATCAGCCCGAAGAGGTTGCCCGTGAGGCTCTCGGTGTACATCGTCACCTTGGCCCCGCGGATCTTCGAGGTCGAACCCGGACGGGACTTCAGGTGCGCGACCTGGGAGCCCTTGCCGACCGTCTGGTACAGGTCCTTGATGTCCAGCGAGTCCGCCGTGAACTTCAGGACCTTCTTGGTCTTGCCGCCCGCCGTCTTCACCTCGACGATGCCCTCGTAGTCCAGGCCGTAGAGGGTCAGCAGCGAGCTGTCGAGGTACCAGGGCTCGTCGGGGAGGAGCGGGATGCCCTGCTCCAGCTCGGCGTCGGCCAGGGCCTTGGCGTCGTGGGTCGGGCAGGGGAAGGGCTGCTTCCCGTCCGCGTCCTTCCCGTCCGACGCCTTGTCCTTGTCCTTGTCCTCAGCCTTGTCCTCGTCCTCGGCGCCGCCGGTCTCGTCCTTCGGCGTGGCCTCGGTGTCCTTGACCTCGTCGGAGAGCTCCGAGACCTCGGCGCCCGCCCGCTTCGCGGCGTCGCGGATCGCGTCCGCGGCCGGGTCCGGCGCGGTGGCCGCGGGCTTGTCCGCCGGCTTCGGGGCCGTCGGGGCGGGCGTGGTCGGGGCGGGCGCGTCGGGATCGTTGCGCAGCGGCTTGCCGAGCTCGTCGAAGAAGCCCTTGATCGCGTCGCCGACGCCCAGCGGGTCCAGCGGGTTGGTGGCCTTGGCCGCCGCGGCGGGTGCCGCCGGAGCCTCGGCCTGCTGGGCGGCCGGCTTCTCGGCGGGCTTGTCCGTGGGCTTCGCCGCCGGCTTGGACGCCGAGGGGCTGGCAGTCGGGGAAGGCACCGCGGTGGGCGACTTGCCCGGTGAGGGCGTCGTCTCCGGGGTCTTCGAAGGGGTCTTGGACGGGGTCTTGGAAGGCGTCTTCGACGGCGACGGGGAGGCGGACTCCGCGGGCTCGTCGGACCGCGTCACGCACGGTCCGGGCGCGAAGGGGATCTCCTTTTCGTCGGCCACGGCCAGCTTCGGCGCCATTCCCATGCCGACGAAGACCGCGGTCGGCATCGCCGCCAGCGCCATCGTCTTGCCGACGGGTATGTGGAACTTGGTCAGCAGCGACTTCCTGGGCGCCGCGTGGCGCGGGCCCTTCCTCTCACGGGACTCCGCACCCGGGGCCTCGCCCCGCTGCGTTTCGTCACCCCGCACTGTTCCTCCCGCCATCGGCATGGGCAGTCGTCTCGCTCGCGTATGCCGTTTCCGTCGCACGGGGGCCCGGGATGCCCTGGGGGCCCGCCATCGCCTCGGTCTTGCCGAAGTCCACGGCCTGAGCCGTGTTCCCGGTGTCCGTCTCGTCCGCCGGCTTGCCCGGAACCCAGGCCAGCGCGAGACCGCCGCCGACCAGGGCGGGGATGAGGCCCAGACCGAAGCCGCCGAGGTTCGACACCGGCAGGGACACGAGCCCCAGCAGGATCGAGGCGACGCCCGCGAAGATCCGTACGCCCTGCTGGAACCAGAGCGTCAGCCCCAGCGTGATGAGGAGGACACCGATGATCAGCGAACCGGCACCGGCCGTCGTCGCCATCGCGATGGTGACGTTGCCGAGCCGGACGTCCGCGTACGGGAAGTACGCGATGGGAAAACCGGCGATGAGCGTGACCAGTCCGGCCCAGAAGGGGCGGTGACCGCTCCACGCATGGAAGCGGTAGTACACCATCGTGAGCCAGGCGTCGTCTTCGGCGCGCACGTAAACCGGGGCCTGGGGGTTCATGGACAACAGCTCCCTGGAAACGGGTGGTACTGAGAACTATGTGGAGCCCGGACGGGCGGGCGACGGCGGCCGCGGCCGGCACCGCCCACCCGTCCGGTTATGCACCGGGAGCGACTACTTCACGTCCTGGTAGCAGGGCTGGTCGCCACCGAGGAGGCGCAGCTTGAGGTCGGGCAGCTTGAAGGTGCCCGCCGTCGTCGCCCACGCCTTCTGGCGCACGTTCGACAGCACCGCGCGGTCCGCACGCTGCGAGAACGCGTACGGGCTGGCGACCGTGCCGGCCTGCGGCTTGGTCTTGTGGCTCGCGTCGCCGACGGCGATGCCGATGTCCAGGTTGGTGAACTCGGCGTCGGTGTCGAGCTCGGCAACATCCAGGTAGATGTTGTCGGCCACCGCGGGCTTGCCCGGCTTGGTGCCCGTCTGCAGCTTCAGCGTGATGTTGCCGAGCGGCGTCGGGGTGACCAGCGACTGGCACATGTTGGTGATCTCGGCGTGGCTGAACCCGGAGATGGTGACCGGGTGGTGCTGCACATTGCCCTTGAGGTCGTGACCCTCGGCAATGCCGCCGTACTGGATCAGGTTCTGACCGTCGAGCTTGTCGGCCGAAACCTTGAAGTCCTGGCCCGAGACGGCGAAGGAAGCCGCGAGGGCACCCTGCGCCAGACCCACACCGACCACGGCCGTGGCCGCGATGCTCGGAACCATGACGAGCGCGAAGCGCTTCCATCTGGTCCCGCCACGAATCTGAGAACTCATTTCGTTCCTCCTTCTCGGACGTACATCTCCGGTCCGGGCGGTGCCCGTCCTGGGATGGGAGAAGTGCTACGTCCTCGGGAAGGAGCGCAAGCGAGCGGGCCGCGGCAGAGCCGCGTCCGGTACACCGGCGTTCACCCCCGAGCGACAACCACTTGGCCACGCGTTCGCGCAACCTCGGGACAGGCTCCGCCGCGTGACGAAGACCCCCCTGTCCCACGGCCGGTGCCACTGCCACCGACCGGCCCGGTGGGGACCCTCCACCGCGGCTCCGGATGAGCGGCTCTGCGGGAAGGACCGAGCGTCGCCGATCGTGGTCCATTCGCGGCCGGGGCACAAGGGGGTTCGTTACTGGCGGGTAACGGCCAGATAACCTAAGGAAGACCTGCTGCCGTCGGGCCGCAACACAGGGTGTCACCAAGGGCCACGACAGATCGGGGGAAGAGTGAACACACCGGACAGATCACGGGGTTCGATTTACTGCGAGTAACAGCGGCCGCGATTGCCAAGTTTTGGCAAAGCGCGGCCGCTGTTTGTCTGTGTGTCAATAAATCTCCGGCGCCGGACGAGCGCCGGACAAGCGCCGGACCGGCATCGCGCCGGTGCTAGAACAGCACGCGCGCGAGCGCCGTCCGCGCCGACGTCACGAGCGGACTGTCCGGCCCGACGGCCTCGAACATCTGGAGCAGGCGCACCCGTACGGCATCGCGGTCGTCACCGAACGTCACGCGTACGGTGTCCACCAGGCGCGCGAAGGCGTCCGCCACGTGCCCGCCGGCGAGGTCCAGGTCGGCGGCGGCGATCTGCGCCGCCGGATCGCGCGGGTTCTCGGCCGCCGCGGTACGCACCGCCTGCGGGTCCATGCCCTTGACCCGGGCGAAGAGTTCGGCCTGGGCCAGGCCCAGCTTGGCGTCGCTGTTGCCGGGGTCGGCGGCCAGTACGTCCTGGTAGGCGCGCACCGCTCCGTCCAGGTCGTCGGCGTCCAGCGCCTCGACCGCCGCGTCCAGCAGCGCGTCGTACGGGCCGACCGGCTCCTCGTCGGATTCCGGCCGTGCGCCCGTGCCGGCGCCCTCGGCGGCGGGGTCCACCGCGACGCCGATGACCCCGAAGCGCTCCTCGGCGACCTGCACCAGCTGGGCCAGGACCGCCCGGACCTCGTCCTCGGGCGCGAAGTCCTGGAACAGGGGCATCGCCTGGCCCGCGACGAGCGCGAACACGGCCGGGAGGGCCTGGATGCGGAACTCTCGGATCAGGTTCTGGCTGGCCGCCGCGTCCAGGGCGGCCAGGGCCAGGCGCCCGTTCGCCTCGACCGTGAGCCGCTCCAGCAGCAGGCTCAGCTCGCGGCCCTGCTCGAAGCCGTCGGCGCGGAAGTCGAGGATGACCGGAACCTCGCCCGAGAGCGGGACGACATGGCTCTCGAACTGGGTCTCATCGGTGTCGAAGACGAGCGCGGACGGCGGGAGGGCCCCGGCGGACGCGGGCGCGCCGCCCTGAGCGGCCTTCCGGGCCGACTCGGCCCGGGCCTGCTCGGCCTTCGCCTTGGCCTCGGCGGCCGCCTTCACCGCGGCGAGGTCGACGACGCCGCTCATGGACATGTTTCTGGGCTGCATGCGTACATCCTCCCCCGTGCTCGCGTGCCGACGAAAAAGATCGGCCGAAACGAACCGATCGCGGTACCGGGCGTGCGGTTCCGCCGCACTCCCGGTGCCGTTCGTGCTCTGCGTGCTCTACGTGCTGTGGCGCCGGGTCCCCACCTGGCGCCGGTAGCTCTTCGCGTGGTTGTCGCTCTTACGCTACGAGTCGTAGCGTAACTCCCTTCACCCGCCCGCGCCCCGTGATCTGAAGCACACCTCCGGGGCCCGCGGCGGTTCCCCTACCGGCGGGTATGGTCTCGGCCATGCGCAACCCCAGCTCAGACACCCCGCCCCCGCCCGGCCGCACCGGCCGCCCGCGCAGCGCGGCGGCGGACGCCGCGATCCTGGCCGCGACGCGGGACGCGCTGGTGGAGCTGGGATGGTCGAAGCTGACGATGGGGGACGTCTCGGCCCGGGCCGGCGTCGCGAAGACCACGCTCTACCGGCGCTGGTCCGGCAAGAGCGAGCTGGTCGTGGACGCCGTGGCCGAGCTCTTCGACTCCCTCGAACTGCCCGACCGGGGCTCGCTCGAGGCCGACATCGAGTACGTGGTGCTCCGGTTCGCGGAGCTGCTGCGGCGCCCGGAGGCCCGGACGGCCCTGATGGCGGTCGTCGCCGAGTCCACCCGGGACGATGCCCTGCGCGACCGGATCCGGTCGGCGATCGTGGACCGGCAGAAACGTCTCGTCGTCCTGGGTCGCGAACGGGCGCAGGCCCGGGGCGAACTTCCCTACGAGGAGGACGAGTCCCTCGCCGGCCGCACCACCGACCTGATCTTCGACGTGATCGCGGGCACGGTCGTGCACCGCGCGCTGGTCAGCTCCGAGCCGGTGGACGAGCTGTGGGTGGCCACGTTCACCGCGCTGCTCATGCACGGCCTCCAGGGTTCCGCCGGCGGCCCTTCCGGCCCCGCGCCGGCGGGGTGAGCACCGCGGGCCCGCCGCCGTCCGACAGCGGCAGGAACTCCGGGGACCAGGCCGGGGCCGACCGGATCAGCGCCTCCGAGCGCGGGTTGTGGCCCGGCCAGGGCCTGGGACGGCCCGGCCAGTCGGCCCACCGCAGGCTGTCGGCCTCCTCCGGCGGCAGCAGCCCCGAGGCCACCAGGGCCGCGCGGCCCGCCTCCAGTCCGGCCAGCCGGTAGCCGTACTCGGAGGAGTCCACGTCGTGGAACCGGGCGTCGGTGAGCAGCACCGAGGCCGCCACCCCGTCCAGCCCGCGCACGATGCCCGCCCGCACGCAGGGCACGTAGAACTCGGGCAGCAGCGCGGCCGGCACGGCGTTCAGGACCTCGGTCAGCCCGTCCCGGCCGGGCGGCTCGAAGTCGGCGGCGATGTACGCGTACGGCCCGCAGTTGGTCTGCATGAGCACGCGGGCGCTCACCCCGTACACGGGAACGGGAAGGCGGCGGCCGGTCATGGCCGCCACCTTAGGGCCAGGGGGTGTCTGGCCGTCAGAAGCCGGGCGGCTCCGTGTAGGTGCCCCACTCGTCCCGCAGCAGGTTGCAGATCTCGCCCATCGTGGCCTCGGCGCGGGCCGCGTCCAGCATGGCCGGGATCATGTTCGACCCGTCGCGGGCGGCGGCCAGCATGGCGTCCAGCGCCGACTTCACCTTCGCCTCGTCACGGCCGGCCTTGCGCTCCGCGAGCTCGCGGACCTGTACGGTCTCCACCTCGTGGCTGACCCGCAGGATCTCCAGGTCGCCCGTGACCGAGCCGTGGTGGCAGTTGACGCCGACGACCCGCTTGTCGCCCTTCTCCACCGAGCGCTGGTACTGGAAGGCCGATTCGGCGATCTCCCCGGTGAACCAGCCGTCCTCGATGCCGCGCAGGATGCCCGAGGTGATCGGGCCGATCGGGTGCTGCCCGTTCGGGTGGGCGCGCAGCCCGCGCTCCTTGATCTGCTCGAAGATCTTCTCGGCGTCGGCCTCGATGCGGTCGGTGAGCTGCTCGACGTACCAGGAACCGCCCAGCGGGTCGGCCACGTTGGCCACGCCGGTCTCCTCCATCAGCACCTGCTGGGTGCGCAGGGCGATCTCGGCGGCCTGCTCGCTCGGCAGCGCGAGGGTCTCGTCGAGGGCGTTGGTGTGCAGCGAGTTGGTGCCGCCGAGGACGGCCGCGAGGGCCTCCACCGCGGTGCGCACCACGTTGTTGTAGGGCTGCTGGGCGGTGAGGGAGACGCCGGCCGTCTGGGTGTGGAAGCGCAGCCACATCGTCTTCTCGGACTTCGCCCCGTACACCTCCTTCATCCAGCGGGCCCAGATGCGGCGGGCGGCGCGGAACTTGGCGATCTCCTCGAAGAAGTCGAGGTGCGCGTCGAAGAAGAAGGAGAGCCCGGACGCGAAGTGGTCCACGTCCAGCCCGCGCGAGAGGCCCAGCTCCACGTACCCGAAGCCGTCGGCGAGGGTGTAGGCGAGCTCCTGCGCGGCCGTGGCCCCGGCCTCGCGGATGTGGTAGCCGGAGACGGAGAGCGGCTTGTAGTCGGGGATGCCGTTCGCGCAGTACTCCATGAGGTCGCCGATGAGGCGCAGGTGCGGCTCGGGTTCGAAGAGCCACTCCTTCTGGGCGATGTACTCCTTGAAGATGTCGGTCTGGAGCGTCCCGTTGAGGACGGCCGGATCGACGCCCTGGCGCTCGGCGGCGACGAGGTACATGCAGAAGGCGGGCACGGCGGGCCCGGAGATCGTCATCGAGGTGGTGACGTCGCCGAGCGGGATGTCCTTGAAGAGGACCTCCATGTCGGCGGCGGAGTCGATGGCGACCCCGCAGTGGCCGACCTCGCCCAGCGCGCGCGGGTCGTCGGAGTCCCGGCCCATGAGGGTCGGCATGTCGAAGGCGACGGAGAGCCCGCCGCCGCCGGCGGCCAGGATCATCTTGTAGCGCTCGTTGGTCTGCTCGGCGTTGCCGAAGCCGGCGAACTGCCGGATGGTCCAGGTCCGCCCCCGGTAGCCGGTGGCGTGCAGGCCCCGGGTGTAGGGGTACTCCCCCGGCCAGCCGATGCGCTCGAAGCCCTCGTACGCATCGCCGGGCCGCGGCCCGTAGACGGGATCGACGTCATCCCCGGAGAGCGTGGTGAAATCGGCCTCGCGCTTGCGGGCCTTGTCGTAACGGGCCTGCCAGCGACGGCGGCCTTCCTCGATGGCGTCAGCGTCCATACCCGTGAATTTACTAGGACGTCCTAGTAAATGTCGATGGCCAACCCCCGGAGAGTCGTCTCCGGGGGGGGGTGGCGGGTGTCGCGGGTCAGGCGCGGGCGCCGACCGGGCCGCCCTCGACGAGGGGCTCGACCTCGGCACGGATCGTGCGCTCGACGAAGAAGGCGGCGAGCGGGATGGTGCCCGAGACCAGCACCCACAGGAGCTTGCCGAACGGCCACTTGGCCTTGGAGCCCAGGTCGAAGGCGAACACCAGGTAGATCATGAACAGCACACCGTGCGCCTGCGAGACCGCGAAGGTCAGGTCGGCACCGGTGTCGAAGCCGTACTTCGCCACCATGCAGGAGCAGAGGATCAGGAGCATGACCGCGGTCACGTAGGCCATGACGCGGTAGCGGGTCAGCACGCTTCGTTTCATGCCGTCGAGCCTAGCCGTCCGATGCGCACGATCTTGACGGGGGCCGCCTCCGCGGCCGGGGCCGCCGGGCGACCTGCGTCACTTCTCCTCGAAGTCCGCGGCGGCCACGCGCAGCGGGCGCAGGAGCGCGAAGATCTCCCCGCACTCCTCGGCGTCGTAGGCCCCCAGTCCGAAGTCGATCTCCATCAGCGCCCCGGTCGCCGCCTCGACGACCTCGCGGCCCTTGTCCGTGATCGACGCGAGCGTGCCGCGGCCGTCGTTCGGGTTGGGGCGCCTGGCGACGAGCCCGGACTTCACCAGCCGGTCCACGGTGTTCGTCACCGACGTCGGGTGGACCATCAGCCGCTCGCCGATCTTCGACATCGGCAGTTCCCCGGCCTTGGAGAAGGTCAGCAGCACCAGCGCCTCGTACCGCGCGAAGGTCAGGCCGTACGGCTTGACGACCGCGTCGACCTCCCCGAGCAGGATCTGGTGCGCCCGCATGATCGAGGTGATCGCGGCCATCGAGGGCACCGGACCCCAGCGCCGCTGCCACAGTTCGTCGGCGCGGGCGATCGGGTCGAAGGGAAGGCTGAGCGGTTTCGGCACGCACCAGACCCTACCGGGCGGTCATTTGGCGGCGGGATCCGTCTCACTCCTCGACCCCCCGCTCCGGCGCACCTCCGCGAGCAGCAGCAGGACGACCCCGGTGCCGAGGACGGCGGAGCCCGTGACCACCGTGTGGACCGGCAGGAATTCGGCGGCGAGGCCGGCCAGCGCCATGCCGACGCCCTGCAGGGTCATCAGACCGGTGCTGAGCAGCGTCATCGCCCGGCCGCGCAGGTCCGCGGGGACGGCGTCGAGGTACCACTGGTCGAGTCCGAGGGTGTACGCGTGGGACAGCCCGGCCGCCACGAGCGCGGCCAGCAGCAGCACCGTCCCGGGCCGGACCGCGTACACCAGCAGCGGCAGCAGCCCCGCGGCGGCGAGCGGCGCCGTGATCCGCGAACGCGTTCGGGCGGTGAGCGCGGAGCCCGCCCACAGCTCGCCGGCGATGGCGCCGGCCGGCATCGCGCACATCAGCAGCCCGAGCTCGGCGGTGGAGGCGCCGGCCCCGGCGGCGTACGGGGTGAGCAGCGCCTCGGGGACGACGAAGAAGAGCGGCGGCAGCCAGCACAACAGGGTGAGCGCCCGCAGCCGGCGCCCGCCCAGGACGGAGCGCAGTCCGGCGAGCGGCGAGGTGCGCCGCCCGGCGGCCGCGGCGCGGGCGGGCCGGTCCCGGGTGCCCAGGCGCAGCAGCAGGGCGGAGCCGAGGAAGCCGGCGGCCGTCAGGACGATGGCCCCGCGCGGGGCCAGCACGGTGAGCAGCAGTCCGCCGAGGCCGAAGCCGATGAGCTGGGCGCTCTGGGCCACCATGCGCAGCAGCGAGCGGCCCAGGACGTAGGCCTCGCCCTCGCCGAGGATGTCGGCGAGGGAGGCGCTGCGGGTGCCCTGGAACAGCGGCGCGACGAAGGCCATCGCGCAGCGCAGTACGAGGAGCAGCGCGACCGGGGTGCCGGGGGCGGCCATGGCCGCCGCGCAGGCCGCGCAGAGCAGGTCGCAGCCGACGAGCACGCGGCGGGCGGGCAGGCGGTCGGCGACCGGGGCGAGGAGGGTGCCGCCGAGGGCGAAGGGGAGGAAGCCGAGGGCGAAGGTGAGCGCGCTCATCAGGGGCGAGCCGGTGGCGCGGAAGACGAGGACGGTGAGGGAGATCTCGGCGACGACCACGCCGAGCACGGACAGCAGGTGCGCGGCGAAGACGGGCCGGAACTCCCGGACGCGGAAGACGGAGCGGTAGCCGGCGGGTTCCTGCGCGGGGGCGCGAACGGGATCCGCGGGGTGCGCCCCGACCCCGGCGGCCCCCGCCGCGGCGGCGTGGCCGGGCACCCGCTCCGGGTCGGGGCCGGCGGCTCCCTCGGGGGCGGTACCGGTTGCGGCGGCGGTCCCGCCCGGGTCGATGGTGGTCATACGGGCCACCCTGGCGGCGCCTAGGGTGGGAGGACAGAGATTCGCCCCAGCCCGAATCACCGCTGCCCGCGGCGCCGGGTCCCGGGCCGGGCCGGGCGCGGCCGAGCCTGGCGCCTGGCGCCGAGCCTGGTGCCTGGGCTGGCGCCCGGCCCGGCCCGGCCGAGTCATGCCGAGTCATGCCGAGCAGTCCTACCCCCGGAGGGATCCGTGCCCTTCCACTTCCGCTTCGGCCCGGCGGACCTGATGCGCTGCCGGTTCTCGATCTCGCCCCGCTGGGAGACCCAGGAGGCGGTGCGGGTCCTGAAGCAGCCCCTGCGGCAGGCCTACCACCTGCCCTGGCTCCGCCGGATCCGCTCGGCGGCCGACGGTCTGGACCTGCGGCCGCTGTGGCTGCTGATGCCCCGCACCGGCCACAACCCGGACTTCCTCAGCCCGCCGCCGACGGGCCCGTCGGTCACCTTCGAGGAGGAGCTGGCGCGGGTCCGGGCCGCCGACCCCGGGGCCGCGCACGAAGATCTGCGGCGCTCCCTGGTCTGCACCCCGGGCGCGCTGGAGAGCGCGGCCGGGCAGCGGATGCTGGCGGATCCGGCGCGGGCGGTCCGGGAGCTGGCCGATCTGTACGAGCTGGCCTGGCGGACGCTGGTCGCCCCGCACTGGCCCCGGCTGCGGTCGCTGCTGGAGGCGGACGTCCTGTTCCACTCGCGACGGCTGGCCGCGGGCGGGCTGGAGGCCCTGTTCGACGGCCTCCACCCGGATCTGAGCTGGTCGGGGAAGACCCTCACCATCGCCCGCCGGGGCCACCACGACCGCTCCCTGGACGGCCAGGGACTCCTCCTCATGCCGAGCGCCTTCGTCTGGCCGGAGGTGGTGGGCGGCTACGACCCGCCGTGGCAGCCGACCCTGGTGTACCCGGCCCGGGGCATCGGCGCACTGTGGACGGCCCCGGCGGGACCGGCCCCGGCGGCCCTGGCCCGCCTCCTGGGGCGGGCCCGCGCCGACGTCCTGTGCGCGCTGGCCGAGCCGGCCTCGACCACCGCGCTGGCCCACCGCCTGTCCCTGGCCCCCTCCACCGTCTCCTCCCACCTGAAGGCCCTCAAGGAAGGGGGCCTCCTCGTCTCCTCCCGCCACGGCCACCAGATCCTCTACGAACGCACCCCCCTGGCCATCGCCCTCTCCAGCCCCTCCGGCGCGTGAGGAGCGGAGTCCAGGCGCAGCCCGGGGAGCGGCGGAAGAGCGGGTGAGCGTGGGAGTTGTATAAGGAACCGGAGGGTCGTCGCGGTCCCGTCCGGGTGGGCGGTGACGTGGTCGAGGCGGCTCAGGACCCGGGCCGGGTCGAGGTCGAGGTCTCCCAGGGCGCGGGTGGCCCTGCGCGGTTGTCCCGTGGTGGGTGGCGGCGCGGACTCCGGGCCCCGTGGCGTCGCCGACCACGAGGGCGGTCCTGCCCCGAGGGGGGATCGCGTCGAACCGGCCCGCCGCCGATCCCGCAGATCCTGCCGATCCCGCGCGTCGCCGTGTCGGGCTGGTGCGGGCCGTGATCTTCAGGCCTGCGGGGCGGGGGAGGAGGCCGCGCGGGGGTCTCGGTGGCGTGCGGGTACGCACTCCCGGGCATCGCCCCTGCCTCCGTGCCCGCCTTCATCGGCGCCAGTGGTGGGTGCCGTGGTGGGCCTGGCCCTGGTGGCGGTCATCTCCACGCGCGGCGCGACCGAGCAGGGTCAGCCCGCGGTCTGACGCGGCGCACCGTTGCCCCGCTCGCCCGTCCGTCCGTCCGCCCGCTCGCCCGTCCGCCCGCCCGTCCGTCGTCCGCCCGCTCAGTCGACGACCGTGCTGCGGCGCTCCAGCAGCACCACGTCCCGCCAGACGCCGTGGTGGCGGCCGATGCGTTCACGGGTGCCGATGATCCGGAAGCCCGCGCGTGCGTGGACGGCGAGGCTGGCGGAGTTCTCGGGGAAGATCCCGGACTGGATCGTCCAGATGCCCGCCGCTTCCGTCGAGGCGATCAGAGCCTGGAGCAGGGCGCGGGCCGCGCCGCGGCCCCGCGCGGCCGGGTCGACGTACACGGAGTGCTCGACGACGCCCGCGTATGCGCACCGGTCCGAGACGGCCGTCGCGGCGACCCAGCCGAGGACCGTGCCGTCCTCGTCCACCGCTGCGAAGCGGTGCCCGGGCAGCTTGGAGGCGTCGAACGCCTCCCAGGCCGGGGCGGCGGTTTCGAAGGTCGCGTTGCCCTCGTCGATCCCGGCCCGGTAGATCGCCAGTACCGCGTCAGCGTGCTCGGGGAGCAGCGGGGTGATGCGCATCCCCGTCATGCCGTCTTCGCCGCACCGGCCAGGAGGGCGCTCATGGCGGCGAGCACGGAGGGCTCGACGCGGTAGTACACCCAGGTTCCGCGTCGTTCGGAGGACAGCAGCCCGGCTTCCTTCAGCTTCTTCAGGTGGTGGGAGACGGTGGGCTGGGAGACGCCGACGTCGGAGATGTCGCACACGCAGGCCTCGCCGCCCTCGTGCGAGGCGACGGAGGAGAACAGGCGCAGGCGGACCGGGTCACCCAGCGCCTTGAACATCTTCGCCGCAACCTCCGCCTCATCCGCGGACATGGGGCGCTCGTTCAGTGGCGGGCAGCACGGCGCGATGGCCTGATCGGCTTCCAGGAGCGGCAGAAGGTTCGCATTCGACATACGTCTATGTTGACACATGTCGAAGCAGGACAGGACAGCAGGACAGCGGGACGGCAGGACGGCAGGACAGCAGGACAGTAGGACGGCAGGACAGCAGGGGTGCCGGCGCCGGCCGCGGCGCGATGACCCGCTGCCCGACGCGCGAGGCGGGCAGCGGGTCCGCCCCGGGCAAGGGCCTGCAGGGCCTGCGGAAGCCCTGAGAATTCGATGAATGTCTATGTTGACGTTCGTCGAATCAGGTGCAACGCTGGTCGTGCAAGCCATCGACGGATGTCGAAACAACGAGGAGCCCACCGTGAACGCGCCTGCCATCACCGACCTGCCCGTCGTCGTCATCGGGGCCGGTCCGGCCGGCCTCGCGGCCGCAGCCCACCTGCTCGACCGCGGCATCGAACCCCTCGTCCTGGAAGCCGGTCCGGCGGCGGGCGGCGCCGTCCGCGAGTGGGCGCACGTACGCCTGTTCTCCGCTTGGGGCGAGGTCGTCGACCCGGTGGCCGAGAAGCTCCTCGCACCCACCGGCTGGGTCACGCCGGATCCCGCCACCTACCCCTCCGGCGGCGACTGGGTCGAGCGCTACCTCCAGCCGCTGGCCGACGTCCTGGGCGGGCGGGTCCGCTACGACGCGACCGTCACCGGCGTCTCCCGGGCTGGCCGCGACCGCATCGTCGACGCCGACCGCGAGGCCCAGCCCTTCGTGGTCCACCATGCCGCGGCCGACGGCAGCGAGGCCCGCGTCTTCGCCCGCGCCGTCATCGACGCCTCCGGCACCTGGTCCACCCCCAGCCCGGCCGGCGGCAGCGGCCTTGCCGCACTCGGAGAGAAGGGCGCGGCCGACCGCTTCGCCTACCGCGTCCCGAACCTCAAGGACCCGGCCGTCCGAGCCCGGTACGCCGGCAAGCGCACCGCCGTGATCGGTTCCGGAGCCTCCGCCTTCACCGCCCTCGCCCACCTCGCCGACCTCGCGAAGAGCGAACAGGGCACCCACGCGGCCTGGATCCTCCGACGGGGCATCTCCGGGTCCACTTTCGGAGGTGGCGAAGCCGACGAGCTCCCCGCCCGCGGCGCCCTCGGCCTCGCCGCGAAGGCCGCCGTCGACGCCGGCCATGCGGACGCGGTCACCGGCTTCCGTACCGAGGCCGTCGAGCGCGACACCGACGGCCGCCTGGTCCTCGTCGGCGAGGACGGCCGCCGCCTCGAACCCGTCGACGAGGTCATCGTGCTCACCGGCTTCCGCCCCGACCTCACCTTCCTCGACGAGCTCCGCCTCAACCTCGACGAGCGCCTCCAGGCTCCCACCGAACTGGCCCCGCTGATCGACCCCAACCAGCACTCCTGCGGCACCGTCTACCCCCACGGCGTGAACGAGCTCTCGCACCCGGAGAAGGACGTCTACCTCGTCGGCATGAAGTCCTACGGCCGCGCCCCGACCTTCCTGGCCATGACCGGCTACGAGCAGGTCCGCTCCATCGCCGCACACCTCGCCGGCGACAGGGAAGCCGCCGAGCGCGTCGAACTCACCCTCCCCGAGACCGGAGTCTGCGGCGGCGCGGGCCTCTTCGACCAGCCCGAGGCCGCCGAGGAGACCGGCGGCGGCTGCTGCGCGACCCCGGCGACCCTCACCATCGGCGCCCCGGCCCGTTCCGGCGGCTGCTGACCCCGGCGACCGGCCCCCGCGTCGCGAGCGGCTCTCTTGGCGGACGGCTCCGGAGGTGTCAGTGGTACGCCTCCTGGAGGCGGCCGATCCGCTCCGCGGAGTACTTGGTACCGCGGTCCCCTGACAGGTGGATCCAGGTGCCGCTGTCCTCGGTGCACCGCGGGGGCTCAGGAGTTTCCGGCACGGGCACGGGCACGGGTGCGGGCATGGGTGTGGGCATGGGCATGAGCTCGGGCATGGGCCCGGGGGCTGACATCGATGTCGAGACGTTCGTGCGGGCGGTCTCCGGGGCCTCGGGTGCGAGCAGCCCGTGCAACTGGGCCAGGTAGCCGAGCTGGAAGCGGCTCGTCGCGCCCAACTGGCGCATGATCGCTGATACATGGCGCTGGCAGGTGCGCACCGAGATGCCGAGGGCGCGGGCCGTGACGCGGTCGTCGTCACCCTGCATCAGGTGCTGGAGTATGGAGCGTTTCGCCTGGTCGGCGACGTCCTGGATGAAGGCCTTCTCGCGGGGTTTGCCGATGTGCTCGCCCGTCGCCCACAGGACGTCGAACATCTCGGCGACGAAGGCGACCAGGTCAGGGCTGCGGACGAGCAGTGCCCCGCCGGCCCCGCCCGCCGTTTCCCGGAGGGGGAGGACGAGCAGGGCCCGGTCGAAGACCAGGCACCCGGCCAGGCCGCCGGAAACCGTCCTGGCTTCGGCGCCGAGAGCGGCCAGCTCGGCTTCGTACCGCACGGTCGGCGGGTCGAAGCGGGCCGAGTGCTGGTAGAGCGCGCGCACGAGCACACCGCGGGAGAGGAGGTCGCGGTCGCGGTCGCGGTGCCGCCCGGCCGCGGGCAGGGGGCCGCCCGGCTGTGCGCGGAGCAGCTCCTTCGTGCAAGCGGCGGAGTGGCTCTCGATGATGTACCGGAGTTCGTCCGACGAATCGATGAGCTCCAACGGCGGCCCCTCCAGGGTGCGGTGGCGCGAAGCGTGCACGATGGCCAGTTCCGCGAGCTGCCCCCGCATGCGCAGCAGGTCGAGCTGGGCTCCCTGTACGCGCTCCTCCCACTCCTTGAGCAACTGCGCGGACACGTCGGTCGGGTTGGTGGCCGCGAAGCAGTCGGGGCCGATCTGCTGGACGAGGCCGGTGGAGACGAGGGTGTCGAGGGTGTCGAGGGCGTGGGCCGCGGTCTCGGGTTCCGCCCGGGTGAGCACCTGGCTCGACTGGAGGGGGCCCTGCTCCGCGAACTCCCGGTAGAGGTCCATCTCTTCGGGGGTGAGCTCCCGGGGGCGGTCACGGTCCTGCGGGCGTTTCAGTGCGGCTCGTTTCATGGGGTGCCCTCTCGTTCGCATCCGTCGCGATCGCGATGCTAGGAGACTCCGCCCGGGCCCGCCGACCGGGGAACGTGTATCGGCCATGCTTGCCGGGTGCGGGAGCGGGCCGGAGGGCGGCGCGACATCCCTGGGCCACAGCGGAATTCGGCGGGTGGCTCGAACCTGCCGACTGGACGGTATGCCCCTTCGGGGATGGCCGGAACGCGTACCCCGTGCTTGAAACTTGCAGCAAGTTCTTGCTGTCGTCTTTCCGACAGTCGGTAACACGACGGTCGTCCCCCATTGGCGGGGGCCGCCGCGCCCTCGATGCTGAAGGGGCGCGCGCCGATCCAAAGACGCGCAGTAACCGGAAGGTTCTCGTTCCCATGCATCCCAGACGGCCGGCCGGCCCCGCCCTCCGGAGCCGCCGGACCGGCTCCCAGACTCAGTCGTCCGCCGGGTGGACCACCTCGACGCCCTGGTCACGGAGCACTTCGACCGCGGGGGAGTCCGCGGGAGCGTCCGTGACGACGAGGGCGATCTCCTCCATGGAGCAGATGCGGCCCAGCGCCGCACGGCCGATCTTGTCGGCGGTCGCGACGAGGATCACGCGCTGTGCCGAGGCGACCGCCGCCCGCTTCACCTGTACGTCGTCGAGGTTGTAGGCGGTGGCGCCCTGGACGGGGTCGACCCCGCAGCAGCCCAGGATGAACGTGTCGAAGCACAGGTCCTTGAAGGTCTGCACGGGTGCGTGGCCGTAAAAGGACAGCTCTTCGGGGCGCACCTGGCCGCCGGGCATCACCAGTTGGATGCCGGGATTCGAGGACAAGGTGAAGGCCGCGTGCAGGGAAAGCGGTGTGACGGTGAACTGGCGGTCGGACATGGCCTTTGCGATGGCGACAGCCGTCGTGCCCGTATCCAGTGCGACGGTCTCGCCGTCGGTGAGCAGTTCGACCACGGCGCGCCCGAGCCGCTCCTTGGCCCGCGCTCCGGACATGGCCCGGATCGCGTAGGGGGGCTCGACGCCGCCGGGCAGGCTGTTCACGGCGCCGCCGCGCACCCGGCGCAGTGCTCCCCGGGACTCCAACACCTCCAGATCCCGGCGGATGGTCATCTCGGACGCCCCGGTGGTCTGGGCCAGCTCGGCCACCGTCGCGCGGTTCTGCCGCATGAGCAGTCCCACGACGAACTTGTGCCTCTCCATCACGTTCATGTGTCTGCTTTTAGCACAGATGGGGCGCTGGAGCCCTGCTGAGCGTTTCGCACATCGATACTGTTGAAATGAACATTCTCGGTGTGTAGCGTGATCGCAGCAACGTGAACTTCCTGCCGATGTGAACGTCGATCGTGTTCATTAGGCCATGACCGATGAAGGAGAGCGATGACCGCCACCAGCGAGGCCGATCTGCCAGAAGGGGGGAAGCCCCTCCTCACCACCGTCGCGATCGTCGCCTCGTGCCTGGCGTTCATGGTGATCGGCGCCCTCCAGGCGCTCTACGGTCCGGCGATCCCGGCCCTGCGGGACGAGTTCGGCATCAGTCCGGCCGTGGCCGGTCTGAGCCTCAGCGCGCACTTCGTCGGAGCCCTCCTCGGAGTGCTGATCTACCACCTCCTGCGGGGCCGCCTGAACAACCGGGTGCTGCTCGGCAGCTCGTACCTGCTCATGGCCGTCGGCGCGGTGGTCTTCGCCTTCTCCCCGAGCTGGGCCCTCGCCCTGGCCGGCACGTTCGTCATCGGACTGGGCTTCGGCGGCATCGACTACGGCCTCAACCAGCTCTTCGCCGTCGGGTTCGGCCGCCGCAGCACCGCCATGCTCAACCTGCTGAACGGGCACTTCGGCATCGGCGCGATCGCCGGTCCCGCCCTGATCGGCTGGCTCGGGGCGGACAGCTACCCGGAGATCTTCGTGGGCACCGGCGTGATCAGCCTGCTGATCCTCTTCACCCTCGGCGGGGTCGCCGCCAGGGAGCCCGCCCCCGCCCCCGTGGAAGGCGCATCGGCAGGCGGCGCCCGGGTACTCCCGATCATCGGGGTGTTCATCGGGATCTACGTCCTGCACGTCGCCATCGAGACCGGTGTCGGCGGCTGGGAACCCACCCACCTCGAAGCCGTCGGATACGGCGCCGCCACCGCCGCGACCGCGACCTCCGCCTACTGGGCCGCCCTGACCATCGGCCGGTTCATCGCCGCGCCGATCAGCCTGCGCTGGCCCGCGCCGTCGATCCTCATGGTCTGCTGCGCCGGCATGGCCGGCTTCCTCCTCCTGGCGACGGTCCCGGCTTTCGCCCCGTACGCGTACTTCGGCGTCGGCCTGATGATCGCGCCGATCTTCCCGACCTGCCTGCCCTGGCTGAACCGCGCCGTGCCCGGCGTGGCCGCCGCCGGTGCCTATGTGATCGCCGCCTCGATGATCGGCGGGGTGGCGTTCCCGCCCCTGCTGGGTGCCGTCATCGACACGATGGAGGTGAAGACGGTGCCGCTGCTGCTGTTCCTGCTCGCCGTCATCTGCGGCGTGCTGAGCCTGTGGCTGCGCCGCAACGCCCCCGACCTCGGTGGCGTGTCCGGTCCGAGCGACCCCGGACGCAAGGACTCCGGGCACGCGGACCCCGGGCGCACGGACTCCGTCACCACCCTCTGAACGCTGATCGCCACCCTCTGCACTCCGAACGCCCTGAACCCGTAGAACGTGAGGAACCGAAGGATGAAAGCCGTCCTCTTCGACATGTTCGGTGTCATCGCACGTGTCCAGTCGCCCGAGTCCATGGCCGCCCTGGAACGCACGGCCGGCGGCGACCCCGACCGCTTCTGGGCGGCGTACTGGTCACAGCGGCCCCCCTACGACCGCGGCGAGGTCACGGGGCCCGACTACTGGCAAGCGGTCTGCGCGGAACTGGGCATCCCCCGCGACCTGCGGCTGACCGATGAGCTGACCGCCGCCGACCTCGCCAGCTGGAGCGAGATCGACCAGCGGACGGTGGACCTGCTCGGCCTCCTCGCCGACAGGGGGGTCGTGCTCGGCCTCCTCTCCAACATTCCCGAGGACCTGGCCGTCCTGTACGAGGCCACCCACCCGTGGCTGGAGCGGTTCGCGGTCCGCGGACTGTCCTGCCGGATCGGCAGCGCCAAGCCCGAGCCCGCCGCCTACGAGTGGTGCGTGCGCGAGCTCGGACTGCCGCCCGAGGAGGTCCTGTTCGTCGACGACCGGGCCGAGAACGTGGACGCCGCATGCCGACTGGGCCTCCAGGGGCACGTGTTCACCTCGCCAGAAGCCTTGTGGGACGTACTGGAGACGACGTTGACATGACGACGCCGGCGCAGCTGTACGCCCTGTGTGCCGCCGCGCACGGCAGCTTCCCGCCGCCGCGCCGCGAGACCGAGACCGGCCGGGGGCTCGCCGGCGCGATGCTCCTCCAGGGCGTGCTGGCCGGCCGGCTGGACCTGTCCGGCGACCGGGTCAGACCGACCGGGCGGGGCCGCCGCGGTGACCCGGTGCTGGACGCGTTCCTGGCGCGCGTCGAGGCTTCCGCCCGAGACCGGGAGCCGTCCGACTGGGTGGAACGCCTGGGTCCCGCGGCGCTCGCCTCCTCCTCCTCCTCCTCCTCCTCCTGCTCCGCCTCCGCCGCCTCCTCCTCCCGTCCAGTGCTCCTCCCGGGCGGCGCGGGTCCACCTGCCGGCCTGCGGCCCCCGGAGGCGCTGAGACGGGTGCGGCGTTCGGTGGGGGACCCCGACCGGTCCGTACGGCACGCGGTGGCCGCGGGTGCGCTGATCGCGGCGTCCGGACTGCACGACCTGTGCTGGCCAGACCTGTCCCGGCGCGAGGCGACCCGGCACACGCTGCGGGCCGTGGCCGCGCTGGGACCGGCGGGGCTGCCCGCCGCCCGCGCCGCGACGGCGGTCTCCCGTTCGCTGAGCGGCTCCACCGGCGCCCTCGCATTTCACGGCTAGACAGTCCACATCGGAAAGAGATCTGCATCTCCAAAAGGCCGCTTGTCAGGGCGAGTTGGAATGTGATCTTATGAATGGGAAGGCGCCACCGTGAGATCCCCGTCTGAATTGGGTGAAGCATCCGGGCCGCCCCCCGCCGGCAGCAAGCCGTATCCCCCTTCTTTTCATTTGGGCGTGAGTCGTATGTCCGCCGCCCGTGCCTTGACGTTCTCGAACGACCCCTGTGAGAGGGACCGATGGAAACCAAGGATGTTACCGAGCACATCTATTACCCCGTCAGCGACTACAAAATGGCGCGGGGCGAGGGTGTCTACCTCTACGACGAGGACGGGAAGAGCTACCTCGACTGCGCGTCGGCGACGTTCAACCTGAGCCTGGGATACTCCCACCCGGACGTCGTCGCCGCGATGAAGGACCAGATCGACAAGGTGATCCACATCACCTCCTCCTATCAGAGCGACCCGGTCAACGGCCTGGTCCAGCGTCTGGTGGAGGTCTCTCCGGACAACCTGACGAAGGTGCACCCCAAGGTCTCGGGCGGCTCGGCCGCCAACGAGGGCGCCATCAAGATGGCCCAGCTGGCCACCGGCAAGTCCGACGTCATCACGCTGTTCCGCAGTCACGTGGGACAGACGATGATGATGACGTCGATGTCGGGCAACGCGTTCCGCCGCGAGCCGTTCCCCAACCTCTTCCCCGGCAGCCTCCAGGTACCCGACCCGTACTGCTTCCGCTGCTTCTACGGGCAGAAGGAGGGCTCCTGCGGGATGATGTGCGTGGACCGGCTCGAGGACTTCGTCGAATACGCCAGCTCCGGCCGGGTAGCCGCCGTACTCATCGAGCCGATATCCGGAAACGGCGGCAACATCGTCCCGCCGGACGGCTACATGCAGAAACTGCGCGCCTTCTGCGACGAGCAGAACATCGCCCTCATATTCGACGAGATCCAGACGGGCATCGGCCGCACCGGCCACATGTTCGCGGCCCAGTACTTCGACGTCGAACCCGACGCCATCACCACGGCCAAGGGCCTCGGCGGATCGGGTGCGCAGGTCGCCGCCATCATCACCAACGAGCGGCTCGCCGGCCTCCCCGCGGCCCACCACTCGTTCACCTACGGCGCCAACCTGCTGGCCGCCGCGGCGGCCAACGCCACCCTCGACATCGTGCGGAAGCCCGAGTTCCTGGCGAACGTCACCCGTACCGGCGGCTACATCATGGAACGCCTCAACGACATGAAGCGCCGCTACCCGGAGATCGTGGACGTCCGCGGCGTCGGACTGATGATCGGCTTCGAGATGGCCGAACCCGACGGCAAGCCCGCCGTGAAGCTCACCAACCACCTGGCCACCAAGGCCATGGACCACGGCCTGATCCTGCGCACCTCGCGGTACGGCTACGGCAACGTCCTCAAGATCCGCCCGCCGCTGATCCTCACCATGGACCAGGCCGAGGAGATCTGCGACAAGCTGGAGAACCTCTTCCTCGCGGAGCTGGCCCGATGACCGACGATGACCCGATGGCCGACGACACCCCGATGAAGCGGCTGCTCACCTCCCTCGGACAGCACGTCCGCGCCGAGCTCCTCGCCTACGAGGCCACCGGCCGCGAGCGCAGCGTCCACGGCGACTCGCCCGGCGGCGACGCCCAGTTCGACGTCGACGAGGTGGCCGAGAAGGCCGTACTGGACTACCTGCGCGAGCACGCCCACGTCCCCGCGGCCCTCTACACCGAGGACGGCTCCTACGTCGAGCTCGCCGCCGATCCGCAGATCCTCCTCGTCGTCGACCCGATCGACGGCACCCGCCCCACCTCGGCCGGCCTCGAGATGGGCATGGTGTCCATCGCGGCCGCCCCCTACGGCGACGGCAAGCCCACCCTCGCCGACGTCGACGCCGCCTGCCTGGTCGAGATCAAGAGCGGCGCCTGGCTGTACGGTGACGAGGCCTCCGGCCTGGTCAGCGGCGGATTCACCACCCCGGTCCCGCGGTTGAGCCGGAACACCGACCCGACCCACATGTTCTGGTCGATCGAGTTCAACGGCCACCCGATGGACCTGATGACCGCGGCGTACGGCCACCTCGTGGACCAATCGGCCAACACCGGCGGCATCTTCGTCTTCAACAGCAGCACCTTCTCCATCTCCCGCATCATCACCGGCCAGCTCGACGCCTACGTCGACATCGGCAACCGCGTGCTGCGCGACCACCCGGACACCGAAGAAGCGTTCCTGCGGGTCGGCCGCGGCTCGATCCTGCACCTCTTCCCCTACGACATCGCCGCCGTCGTCTACCTCGCCCGGCAGGCCGGCGTCGTCATCACGGACGCCTACGGCGACGACCTCGGCAGCACCTCGCTGGTGGACCTCGGCCCGATGAACCAGAAGTCCTGCATCGCCGCCGCCACGCCCGAACTCCACAAGCAGCTGCTCGACACCATCCGCTGGGACCTGGGCCGCGCCGCCGCGCCCGCGAGGGAGGAATCATGAAGGCCCTGACGCTGACCGCGGAGCGAACGCTCACCCTCGTCGACCACCCCAAGCCGGAGCCGCTGGCCGCGGACGACATCGTCATCCGCGTCACCCAGAGCGGCATCTGCGGCACCGACCGCAGCGTCCTCGTCGGCAAGTTCCCGGCCGAGACCGGTGTCGTCATGGGCCACGAGGCCGTCGGCTTCGTCGACTCCACCGGCCCGGGCGTCACCCGCTTCGCCGTCGGCGACCGGGTCATCGTCAACCCCACCCTGTACTGCGGCAACTGTGCCAACTGCCTCGAAGGCCACTGGAACTTCTGCGGCCGCAAGGCCGGGACCGAGGTCGGACTGGACTACGACGGCTCCTTCGCCGAGTTCATCCGCCTTCCTGAGCTCTTCTGCCACGCCGTCCCCGAGGACATGGACTTCGACCGCGCCGTCGTCGTCGAACCGCTCGCCTGCGCGCTCAACAACATCGAGGCCGGCCGCCTGGCGGCGGGCGAGACCGCCGTCATCGTCGGTGGCGGCCCCATGGGCGTGGTCACCGCCATGGCCGCCCAGCTGTACGGCGCCACGGTCCTCCTCGTCGAGCCCGACCCGGTACGCGGCCGGCTCGGCCAGGAGATCTTCGACGCCCCCGAGTTCGGCGGCCGCGTCACCGTCCACACCCCGGACGACCCCGCCCTCGCCGAGCGCGGCGACCTCGTCGTCGACTCCGTCGGCAACCTCCTGGAGCAGAGCATCGGCTACGCCGCCGTCCGCGGCCGCGTCGTCGTCATGGGCTTCAACAGCAACGCCTCCGCCACCGTCCGGCCGCTCGCCCTGCTCCAGCGCGGCCTGCAGATCATCGGCGCCGGCGACTACAACAGCATGATCTTCCCCAAGGCCGTCGAGCTGGCCCGGCAGCTGCCGCTGGAGCGCGTGGTCACCCACCGCTTCGCGCTCGCCGACCACGAAGAGGCGTTCAAGGCCCTCGCCGCCGTCCCCGGCACCGAGTACACCGCCCTGAAGGTCGTCCTCGTACCTCCGCACCCCGGGGCGGACGCATGAGTCCTACGCGGCGCACCTCATTCGCCGAGGCGCTCGTCCCCGGCACCACCCGGCCCGTCGTCATCGGCGAGTACCCGTACTACCGGGCCGACCCCGCCAACTGGGCCGCCAACCTGAGCGAACTGCGCGCCCTGGGCGTGGACGTCGTCTCCTGCTACCTCCCGTGGCGCTTCCACGAGACCGTCGGGCCGCTCGGCGGGGGAGAGGGAGACCGCTCCTTCGACTTCACCGGGAAGACCGACCCGCAGCGCGATGTCGTCGGACTGCTGGAGCTGGCCGCCGCCGCCGGGCTGGGCGTCCTCCTCAAGCCCGGGCCCTTCATCCACGCCGAGGTCCAGCTCGGCGGGCTGCCCGACCGCCTCTGCGGCCCCGAGCACACCCCGTACCAGGGGCTGGACGGCACCGTCCTCACCTCCCAGGGCAAGCCGCTGCCCAGCCTTCTCGACCCGGCCGTCCAGGCCGAGACCGAGACCTGGCTGAAGGCCGTCGCCGACGAGGTCGTCGCCGGGGCCACCGCCCCCGACGGTCCCGTCGTCGCCCTCCAGCTCGGCAACGAAGGCACCTGCGGGGACGCCCACCTCCCCGTGGACGCCCAGGACGCCTCGCCCCCCGCCCGCCGGGCCTTCGCCCACTGGCTCACCGGACGCGGCCTGCCCGACGAGGCCGCCCTCGCCGCCCAGGACGTCTCCCGGTGGACCAGCGCCACGCGTCAGCTGTGGTCCCGGTGGTCCGGCCACGCCATCGTCGGCCTGTGGGACCGGATCTCCGCCCTCTTCCCCGAAGGCCCGGCCCGGCTGGCCAACGTCCCCCTCACCGAGGTCACCGCACCGCGCGCCGCGCTCGACGCCTGGGCCGCACGCCAGCGCGCCATCCAGGGCTCCGGGTACTTCGTCGGCCACACCGAATGGATCGGCAATCCGGCGCGGGAGACCACCGCATTCGGGTCCCACCTGGCCGGGATCCTCCTCGGCGGCACCGACGTGGCCGAGGCGAACTGGGGGTTCACCTGGACCGACGAGTCCTACGCCCGGCCGGCGACCCCCGTCTTCAACGCCCTGCTGGCCCTCCTGCTGGGCTCCACCACCGTCAGCGTCTACACCGCCTGCGCCACGGAGAACTGGGGTCCCCTGGTCGACATGGACCCCGACGGCCTGCGCGCCGAAGGGGTGGATCCCGGCCTGCACGCACCGCCGTACACCCCGGGTGCGCCGCTCGCCGAGTCCGGTTCCCACCAGGCCAACGCCGAGGGCCTGCGCCTGCTGGCCGCGTTCCTCGAACGCTTCGGCGCCCTGCTGACCGGCAGCGTCCTGGACCGCGACGCGGTGGTCCTCGTCGACCGGGCCCTGCCCGAGGCCGGTGCCTGGCAGCGCACCGGCCGTACGGTCCTCGCGGAACTGGCCGAAGCCGTTGACCTTCAACTGGCCGGCTCCGGGCTGCTGTTCGGGCTCGGCTGGCTCGACGAGAAGCCGGCGCCCGCCGCCGACGGCACGCCCGTCCCCGTCGCCGTGCTGCGGGCCGGGCACGCCGACGGCGACCTCCCCGGCGAGTTGAGGCTCCGGGCCGACCGGTCCGCCGACGGCGCGGCCGCCGCGTTCCTCGCCTCGTTCGCCGCCGGGCTCCAGGCTCCGGCCGTCCGGAGCTGGACCACGGCGCACGGGAGAGCCCGCCTCCTGAGCCGGTCCGGCCCCGACGGCGTCCGCGTCATCGGAGCCTTCAACCCCACCGGTGCCGACGACCAGGTCACCGGCACCGGCACCGGCACCGGCACCGGCTGGACGCTGGACCTGCCCGCCGGCTCCGCCGCGGTCCTCGTCACCCGCGACGGCGCACTCACGGGATGGCTCGCCACCCCCGAGGAGCCGTCCGGCACCCCCGCCGCCCTCACCTGGGGCGGCGAACCGGCCGACGCGAAGCGCGTCACGGCCTCCTGAGAACCCGGGCGGCGGGGGTGCGTACCTGACAGCGCGCCCCCCGCCGCCCGGCACGGCCGGCGGCAGTCCTGCCGGTGGTGCGGAGACCGACGCCGCGCGCGGCACGGTCGCCCGGCTGTCCCCTCTACACCTCTTACCCCCTGCTGAGCCGACCACCCGCACCCGCCCGCGGCCCGAAGACCGGCAGGGTGCACCGCCGTCGCCGGGGGCCGGCCCCCGGACCCCCGCGCCTCAAACGCCGGCGGGGCTGGGTTGCCGGCCCTGCCCTGCCCTGCCCTGCCCGGTCCCGGGGCGGGGTGTGGGTCAGGACGGGACCGCGGGGGTCGGGTGGAGCTGGTCCGCCAGCCAGGTGGGGATGCCGCCCAGCAGGTGGAACAGGCGGCGGGCCTCCGCACGGAGGCGGGCGGCCTCCGGCTCGGGCTCGGCTTCGGCCAGGGCGGCGAGCGCCGGGGCCGTGCCCACCAGGAAGCCCAGGTCCTCCCGGATCCGGAGGGATTCCGCGAAGCCCTTGCGGGCCTCGGCGACCTCCCCGTCCCGGAGGGACAGCGCGGCCAGGTGCCGCCAGGTGAAGGACAGCAGCAGGGTGTCGCCGTGGGCCAGCGCCCCCGCATGGGCCCGCCGGTAGGCGGGCAGCGCCGACTGCGGGGCGTCCGCGAGGTGCTCGGCGACCAGCCCGCGCCGGAAGTCCAGCAGCGGCCGGGTCCGGGACCCCGGCGACAGCAGCGCCGCCGCCCGGCCCAGCGCGGAGCGGGCCTCGTCGGCCCGGTCCCGCACGCCCAGTACGGTCGCCGCGTACGCCAGGTGCCCCCGCTCGCAGGCCGCCGCGCCCCGGTCGTCGTCGTCCTGGGACACGGCCTCGGCCACGCGCAGCGCGTCCTCGGCCTCGGCCCAGCCCTGCCCGGTGAACAGGCAGCGCTCGACCAGCAGCGCGGTCCGCTGGACGGCGGCTCCGGCATCGTGCAAGTGCGGCGTCAGCAGGGCCGCCGCGTCGGTCCAACAGCCGCGCGAGCGCAGCCGCCATATCGCCCGCTGGAGGGGGTCGTCTCCCCCGGTAGTTCCGGCACCGGACATGGCGGTATCCGCCACATTGCCCTCCCCAAAGCAACCAAGCAGCACGTCGTTGAGCCCTGGGGCGAAATGAGAGCACGGATCGGCGGGTTCGGCCAAGGGGTCGGGTGAACTCTTTCACAAAGTCCGGACGGATCATCAGTCGACCCCGCTCCGCCGAGGCCGCGGCCGCGACCGGCCCGACCGGCCCCGAGGGCCGGTCAGAACCGGAATCTCCTCAGCTCATCCGCAGTGCGAGGAAGAAGTCGAGCTTGTCCTCCAGCCGGGAAAGGTCCCGCGCCGTCAACTGCTCGATTCGCCCGACCCGGTACCTCAGCGTGTTGACGTGTAGGTGCAGCCGCGTCGCGCAGCGGGTCCACGAGCCGTCGCAGTCGAGGAAGGCCTCGAGCGTGGGGATGAGCTCCGCGCGGTGGCGGCGGTCGTAGTCGCGCAGCGGGTCGAGCAGCCGGGCGGTGAAGGCGCGCCGCACGTCGTCCGGGACGAACGGCAGCAGCAGGACGTGCGAGGCCAGCTCGTGGTGGCCGGCCGCGCAGACCCGGCCCGGGCGGGCCGCCGCGACCCGGCGGGCGTGCCGGGCCTCCTCCAGGGCTCCGCGCAGCCCCTCGGCGGAGTGCACGGCCGCGCTGACGCCCAGCGTGAGCCGGCCGTCGTCGGCCAGTCCGGCCGCCAGGGGCTCCCGTACGGCCGAGAGCAGCGTCTCCGCGTGCAGGGCGGTGTCGGGGCCCTTCTCCTCCCCGGGCTCCCCGGTCGGGGCGGGCAGCGGCACGAGGGCGATCGCCTCGTCCCCGGCGTGCGCGACGGCGATCCGGTCCGAGGGCTCGGGCCCGGAGACGGACGGGTCGACGAGGATCTCTTCCAGCAGGGACTGGGCCACGGGTCCGCCGGCGATGTCCCCGCCGTCCCAGTCCACCCGGGCCACCACGACCTGCCAGTGCGGGGCGGCCCCCAGGCCCGGCAGGAGCACCGGCGCGGCCACCCGCAGGCGGGCGGCGATCTCGGCGGGCGGGGCGCCCGTCTGGACCAGCTCCAGGACCTCCTGGGCGAGGCGGCGGCGTACGGTGCGGGCCGCGTCGCGGCGGTCCCGCTCGACCGCGATCAGCTGGGTGACGCCCTGGAGCAGGTCGAGCCGCTCGGCGGGCCAGTCGCCCGCGTCGGCCTCGACGGCGAGCAGCCAGTCGGAGAGCACGCTCTCGCGGACGTCCCGCCCGGCCGGACCGGTCGCGCCCCGCCCGGCTCCCCTGATCGGGAAGAGGGAGTAGGTAATACCCTGGATGGAGATCCGGTGCGGGCCCCGGCGGCCCGTCCGGACCGCCGCGAGGTGTTCGCTCGCCAGTGCCGCGCAGACGCCCGGCGCCAGCGGCTCCCCGGCCCCGGCGATCTGCCGGCCCGTGGGTGAGAGCACCCAGGCCCGGAGATCGAGGTCGGTGGTGAGCAGATCGAGCACCACGTCGGGGCCGCCGCCGGCCGGACCGGACGTCATGAGGCGGCGGTGGCGGTCCACCACGGCCGCGAGATCGCCGGCGCGCTCGCCGGACACCTGCCGGACCACATACTCGGTGATCGTGGCGAATGCAACGTCTTCGTTTACGGCGAACAACGGCAGACGGTTGCGTAGACACGCCGAGACGAGGTCGTCGGGAATGTCACCCAGCTCGGCCTCGCCGGCCGCGAGCCCGGCCACGCCGGCGCTCGCGAGGATTCGTACGAACGGCTCGGAGTCGGCTGAATTTCGTCTCCAGGCCAGGCCAGTGAGGACCAGCTCCCCTCCGGAGAGGTATCGGCTGGGATCACGCAGGTCGGTCGTCATGACCCCGCGGACCGTCCGGTCGAGTTCTTCCTCGCCGCCGAGCAGCCGCAGCCCCAGCGCCTCGGTTTCCAGCAGTGCGCGCAGCCGCATGATGTCGCCGCCGATCTGTCTCGAATGTTGCCGTTGGAAATCGGGCAGGTCGTCGCATCCTGCCTTTCATACGAATCTACAAGACGAGGGAGGTCCCCAGCCAACTCCTTCATGGTTTCGGTGACTGCACCCGGGGGACGGATGGCCGCTGTACTGAGTCCACACCGCGTTAACAGCACGTGAACGACCAGTCGAGGGCCCAACGGCCTCCTGGCTTGAAGTGAACGACCCGATTAAGAAGAAGAGAGCCGCACATGGACTTCCTTCGCCCCGCCAGCTGGGAGGAGGCGCTCGCCGCTAAGGCCGAGTTCCCCACAGCTGTGCCGATCGCGGGTGGCACCGATGTGATGGTCGAGATCAACTTCGACCACCGTCGGCCGGAGTACCTCCTGGACCTGAACCGCATCGGTCTCCTGCGGGAGTGGGAGGTCGGCGAGGACGTGGTTCGTCTGGGCGCCTCCGTCCCGTACACGCAGATCATGGAGAACCTCCGCACGGAGCTTCCGGGACTCGCGCTCGCCTCGCACACGGTCGCGTCCCCGCAGATCCGCAACCGCGGCGGTGTCGGCGGCAACCTCGGTTGCGCCTCGCCGGCCGGCGACTCCCACCCCGCGCTGCTCGCGGCGGGCGCCGAGGTCGAGGTGGAGTCCGTACGCGGATCCCGCCTGATCCCGATCGACGAGTTCTACACCGGCGTCAAGCGCAACGCGCTGGCCGCCGACGAGCTCATCAAGACCGTCCACGTCAAGAAGGCGGACGGCCCCCAGCAGTACTCCAAGGTCGGCTCCCGCAACGCGATGGTCATCGCCGTCTGCGCGTTCGGCCTGGCGCTGCACCCCGAGACCCGCACGGTCCGGACCGGCATCGGTTCGGCCGCGCCGACCCCGATCCGGGCGAAGGCCGCCGAGGAGTTCCTGGGCGCCGCGCTCGAAGAGGGCGGCTTCTGGGAGTCCGGCAAGGTCATCACCCCGTCGATCGCCAAGCAGTTCGGTGACCTCGCCTCCGGCGCGGCCAACCCGATCGACGACGTCCGCGGCACGGCGAAGTACCGCCGCCACGCGGTCGGCATCATGGCTCGCCGCCAGCTCGTCTGGACGTGGGAGCAGTACCGCGGTTCGAACAACGGCCGCTCGCTTGAAGGGGCTGCGTAATCATGCGCGTCAATTTCACTGTCAACGGCCGTCCGCAGGAAGCCGACGACGTCTGGGAGGGCGAGTCCCTCCTCTACGTCCTGCGCGAGCGCCTGGGCCTGCCCGGTTCGAAGAACGCCTGTGAGCAGGGCGAGTGCGGTTCCTGCACCGTCCGTCTCGACGGCGTGCCGGTCTGTTCCTGTCTGGTCGCGGCCGGTCAGGTCGAGGGCCGCGACGTCGTGACCGTCGAGGGCCTGGCGGAGTTCGCCAAGCAGCGCGACGAGCACGGCCACGGCGGTGCCTGCGGCACCGGCGGCGGCTGCGGCTCCAAGGGCGGCGTCACCCTGGACGCGGCCAAGCAGTGGCAGGCCAAGCCGGGCGACTCGCAGACCGGCGAGGGCGTGGAGCTCTCCACGATCCAGCAGGCGTTCATCGACGCCGGCGCGGTCCAGTGCGGTTTCTGCACCCCGGGTCTGCTCGTCCAGGCAGACGCGCTGCTGGAGGAGAACCCCTCCCCGTCCGACCAGGACATCCGTGAGTCCCTGTCCGGCAACCTCTGCCGCTGCACGGGCTACGAGAAGATCCTCGACGCGGTCCGCCTCGCGGCCGCCCGTCAGTCTGAGGCGGTCTGACCATGGCCCAGAACACGCGCACGGTCCCGGCGGGTACGCCGACCAACGTCACGCAGAAGCACAACAAGGGCGGCATCGGCGAGTCCACGCTGCGCCCGGACGGCACCCTCAAGGTGACCGGTGAGTTCGCGTACTCCTCGGACATGTGGCACGAGGACATGCTGTGGGGCCAGACCCTGCGCTCCACCGTGGCCCACGCCGAGATCGTCTCGATCGACATCTCCGAGGCCCTGGCGATGCCGGGCGTCTACTCGGTGCTGACGTACGACGACCTGCCGGCCGAGATGAAGAACTACGGCCTGGAGATCCAGGACACCCCGGTTCTCGCCAACGGCCGGGTCCGTCACCACGGTGAGCCGGTCGCCCTCGTGGCCGCCGACCACCCGGAGACCGCCCGCCGCGCGGCCGCCAAGATCAAGATCGACTACCGTGAGCTGCCGCTCGTCACGGACGAGGCCTCCGCCCTCGCCCCCGGCGCGCCGCTGATCCACGAGGGCCGGGACGACCACCACATCGGTCACGTCCCGCACCCGAACATCGTGCACCGCCAGCCGATCATCCGCGGCAACGTGGAAGAGGCCCGGAAGCGCGCCGACGTCATCGTCGAGGGCGAGTACACCTTCGGCATGCAGGACCAGGCCTTCCTCGGCCCGGAGTCCGGTCTGGCCGTGCCGTCCGAGGACGGCGGTGTCGAGCTGTACGTGGCCACCCAGTGGCTGCACTCGGACCTCCAGCAGATCGCCCCGGTCCTGGGCCTGCCGCCGGAGAAGGTCCGCATGACGCTCTCGGGCGTCGGCGGTGCCTTCGGTGGCCGCGAGGACATTTCGATGCAGATCCACGCCTGCCTCCTGGCCCTGGCCACGAACAAGCCGGTCAAGATCGTCTACAACCGTTTCGAGTCCTTCTTCGGCCACGTGCACCGTCACCCGGCGAAGCTGTACTACGAGCACGGCGCCACCAAGGACGGCAAGCTCACGCACATGAAGTGCAAGATCGTCCTGGACGGCGGCGCGTACGCGTCCGCTTCCCCGGCGGTCGTGGGCAACGCCTCCTCGCTCTCGGTCGGTCCCTACGTCCTGGAGGACGTGGACATCGAGGCGATCGCGCTCTACACGAACAACCCGCCCTGTGGCGCGATGCGCGGCTTCGGCGCCGTCCAGGCCTGCTTCGCCTACGAGGCCCAGATGGACAAGCTCGCGGCGAAGCTGGGCATGGACCCGGTCGAGTTCCGCCAGCTCAACGCCATGGAGCAGGGCACGATCATGCCCACCGGCCAGGTCGTGGACGCCCCGGCGCCCGTCGCCGAGCTGCTGCGCCGGGTCAAGGCCCGTCCGATGCCGCCGGAGCGCCAGTGGGAGTCCGCCGGCGAGAGCGCGGACGTCCGCGCGCTGCCGGGCGGCCTCTCCAACACCACCCACGGCGAAGGCGTCGTCCGCGGCGTCGGCTACGCGGTCGGCATCAAGAACGTCGGCTTCTCCGAGGGCTTCGACGACTACTCCACCGCCCGCGTGACCCTCGAGGTCATCAACGGCGAGGCCGTGGCGATGGTCCACACGGCCATGGCGGAGGTCGGCCAGGGCGGCATCACCGTCCACGCGCAGATCGCCCGTACGGAGCTGGGTGTCACGCAGGTGACCATCCACCCGGCCGACACGCAGGTCGGCTCCGCCGGTTCCACGTCCGCCTCGCGGCAGACGTACATGACCGGTGGCGCCGTGAAGAACACCTGTGAGGCCGTCCGCGAGGCGGTCCTGGAGATCGGCCGGCGCAAGAACGGCTCGTACCACCCCGCGTGGGCGACCGCCGAGCTGCTCCTCGAAGGCGGAAAGGTCGTCACGGACGGCGGAGAGGTCCTCGCGGACCTCGCCGACATCCTGGAGGGCGAGGACGCGATCGACATCGAGCTCGAGTTCCGCCACGCCGCGACCGAGCCCTTCGACCTGGTCACCGGCCAGGGCAACGGTCACGTCCAGTACACCTTCGCCGCGCACCGCGCGGTCGTCGAGGTGGACACCGAGCTCGGCCTCGTCAAGGTCGTCGAGCTCGCCACCGCCCAGGACGTGGGCAAGGCGCTGAACATGCTCTCCGTGGTCGGCCAGATCCAGGGTGGTACCACCCAGGGCCTGGGCGTCGCGATCATGGAAGAGATCATCGTGGACCCGAAGACCGCGAAGGTGCGCAACCCCTCCTTCACGGACTACCTGATCCCCACCATCCTCGACACCCCGACCATCCCGGTCGACGTCCTGGAGCTCGCCGACCCGAAGGCCCCGTACGGCCTGCGCGGCATGGGCGAGGCCCCGACCCTCTCGTCCACCCCGGCCGTCATCGCGGCGATCCGGGCGGCGACCGGTCTGGAGATCAACAAGACGCCGATCCGTCCGGAACTGCTCACCGGCACCCTCTAGGACGGCGTGGTCCGGGGGCCGCGAGGCCCCCGGACCCCCCCAGATTTCCGGGCGGTGCGACACGGGAACGTCACACTTCCAGCCGCACCGCCCGGAGCACAGAAGTCCGGAGTCATCAGCACCGCACCGCTCGCGGTCAGTTTCACCGGCAGAACCCCCACGCACCACCCACGGTCGCACCACCTACCCCCGGTGCCACCAAGCAGGCAGTACCGCAGAACCCGCGCAGTACCCGCAGTACACGCAGTGAACATTCGCGTCGCCTCGGGCCGTCACCCCGGGTCGTGCAGCCAACGGCATTTCCCAAATCCCGTGTCTCCAATCTTCATGCGGGTGCCCCTTTGAACCTTGGGAGTTAGGCACCATGACCCAGTCCTCTGTGGAGCCAAAGACCAGTGCGGAAGAGGCCGGCGACGGCACTCCGAACCCCGCCGGAAGGTCTTGGCTCGACCGGTACTTCCACATCACGCAGCGTGGATCCAAGGTCGGCAACGAAGTTCGTGGCGGTATCACGACCTTCATGGCCATGGCCTACATCCTCCTGCTGAACCCCCTGCTGCTCTCCGGCAAGGACGTCGCCGGCACCTCGATGGCCGCCTCGGCGATCATCACCGCCACCGCGTTCGCCGCCGCCGTCACGACGCTCCTCATGGGCTTCGTCGGCAAGGTGCCGCTCGCACTCGCGGCCGGCCTGTCCGTCTCCGGCGTGCTGGCCTCGCAGGTGGCCCCGCAGATGACCTGGCCGCAGGCCATGGGCATGTGCGTGGTCTACGGCGTCGTGATCTGTCTCCTGGTCGTCACCGGCCTCCGAGAGATGATCATGAACGCGATCCCCCTCGCGCTCAAGCACGCCATCACCATGGGCATCGGCATGTTCGTCGCCCTCATCGGCCTGGTCAAGGCCGGGTTCGTCGGTCGGGGTCCGGAGTTCGGTCCCCCCGTCCAGCTCGGTTCCGTCGGTGAACTCGCCGGCTGGCCCGTCCTGATCTTCTGCGTCACCCTGCTCGCCATCTTCATGCTGCAGGCCCGCAAGGTCCCCGGCGCGATCCTGATCGGCATCGTCGGCGGAACCGTTCTGGCCGCCATAGTCAACGCCGTGGCGGACATCGACCCGAAGGCCTGGAAGAGCGGCCCGCCGGAGCTCACCGGCTCCGCGATCTCGGCCCCGGACTTCTCGCTCTTCGGCGACGTCTCCTTCGGCGGCTGGGGCGACGTCGGCTACATGACGGTCGGCATGATCGTCTTCACCCTGGTGCTCGCCGGCTTCTTCGACGCGATGGCCACCATCATCGGCGTCGGCACCGAGGCCAAGCTCGCCGACGACAAGGGCCGCATGCCGGGCCTGTCCAAGGCGCTGTTCATCGACGGCGCCGGTGGCGCCATCGGCGGCATCGCGGGCGGCTCCGGCCAGACCGTGTTCGTCGAGTCCGCCACGGGCGTCGGCGAGGGTGCCCGCACGGGCCTCGCCTCCGTCGTGACCGGCCTGTTCTTCGCCGCCTGTCTCTTCTTCACCCCGATCACGCAGATCGTCCCGGGTGAGGTCGCCTCCGCGGCCCTGGTCGTCATCGGCGCGATGATGATGCAGAACGCCCGCCACGTGGACTGGGCCGACAGCGCGACCGCGATCCCGGTCTTCCTGACCGTCGTGATCATGCCGTTCACCTACTCGATCACCGCCGGTGTCGCCGCGGGCGTCATCTCCTTCGTCGCCATCAAGGTCGCTCAGGGCAAGGCCCGTGAGATCGGCGGCTTCATGTGGGGCCTGACCGCGATCTTCGTGGTCTTCTACGCCCTGCACCCGATCGAGGGCTGGCTCGGGGTCGGCTGATCCGGCCGGACCTGATCCGCAACGCGTGACCGCACCCTCCACGTATCCGATACTGGAAAACGAACCCCTCCGAGGAGGCCGCAATGCTGGACATCGCCGACGAACTGAACCGGTGGGTCGAGCAGGGACGTGATTTCGCCGTCGCCACAGTCGTGGCGGTGGGCGGCAGCGCTCCCAGGCAGCCCGGAGCGGCCCTCGCCGTCGACAGTGACGGCACGGCCATCGGCTCGGTTTCCGGTGGATGCGTGGAGGGTGCGGTCTACGAGCTGTGCCAGCAGGCGCTGGAGGACGGCGAGACCGTCCTGGAGCGCTTCGGCTACAGCGATGACGATGCCTTCGCGGTCGGTCTCACCTGCGGCGGGATCATCGACATCCTGATCACCCCGGTCCCCGTGGGCTCTCCCGCCCGGGAGGTGCTCGCGGCCTCGCTCGCCGCCGCCGCCCGGGGGGAGGCGGCGGCGGTCGCGAGGATCGCCGAGGGCCCGGCCGAGCTGCTGGGCCGCGCCGTGCTCGTCCGTACCGAAGGCGCCCACGAGGGCGGTTTCGGCGGACACCCCGAACTGGACCGGGCCATCGCCGACGAGGCCCGCGCCATGCTCGACGCCGGCCGGACCGGGGTGCTGGAGATCGGCGCCGACGGCCGCCTGTGCGGTGAGCCGCTCAAGGTGCTGGTCGAGTCCAGCGTCCCGCCGCCGCGGATGATCGTCTTCGGGGCCATCGACTTCGCCTCCGCCCTGGTGCGGATCGGCAAGTTCCTCGGCTACCGGGTCACCCTGTGCGACGCGCGGCCCGTGTTCGCCACGAAGAACCGTTTCCCCGAAGCGGACGAGATCGTGGTCGGCTGGCCGCACCGCTACCTGGAGGAGCAGTCCTCCGCCGGCGCCGTCGACGGCCGGACCGTTCTGTGCGTGCTCACGCACGACGCCAAGTTCGACGTGCCGCTCCTCGAACTGGCCCTCAAACTCCCCGTCGCCTACGTCGGCGCCATGGGCTCCCGCCGCACCCACGAGGACCGCAACAAGCGGCTCCGCGAAGTCGGCGTGACCGAGCTCGAACTGGCCCGGCTGCGCTCCCCGATCGGCCTGGACCTCGGCGCCCGCTCCCCGGAGGAGACCGCGCTGTCCATCGCCGCCGAGATCGTGGCCAACCGGCGCGGCGGCACGGGCGCGGCCCTGACCGGCGCCCACATACCGATCCACCCGGACACCTCCACCACGGTGATCAGCCGGATCGGGTCCGTCGCTTGAAGGAGCGGCGAGCTGTGACACGGTGAGGAAGGGCGCGGCCCCTCGGATTCTTCCGGGGACCGCGCCCTTCCGTCGTCCGGTGCCGCGACCGCCGAATCCGGCCTTTATGAGGTGACCGGTCCGCGATGACCGATTAGTCTCCGGATCATGGTGGACATCCGCGAGGTACCCGAGGCCGACATCGACCGCGCTCTGGAGCTCGCCTACCTGGTCTTCCACGACCGCCCCGACAAGGAGGGGCGCGAGCGGCACCACGACGTGCTCCGGCACTGCCTGCGGATCGGCGCCTACGACGGGGACGCGCTCGTCGGCTTCATGGCCGCGCACGACTTCCGGCTCTCGGTGCCCGGGGCGGACCTGCCCTGTCCCGGGCTCACCTTCGTCTCCGTCGCCCCCACCCACCGCCGCCGGGGCGTCCTGACGGCCCTGATGGGCGAGGTGCTGCGGCGCGCCGGAGCGGCCGGCAGCCCGATCGCCGCCCTGTGGGCCTCCGAGGCCGCCATCTACGGGCGCTTCGGCTACGGCAGCGCCACCCACGGCACCACCATCGAGATCGACTCCACCCGGCCGCTGGCCCTGCGCATCGGCCCGGACCGGCGCCCGCTGCGCCTGGTGGACCCCGCCGACGCGGTCGCCGTCATCGGCCCGTACCACGAGGCGGCCCGCGCCCGCCGGGCCGGCCGGCCGACCCGCACCGCCTGGCGCTGGACCGAGGAGTGGCTGACCGAGGAGGACGAGGAGGACGACGAGCTCGGCCCGCCCCGGATCATCGTCCTCGGCGAGCCGGGCGGACCGGTCGCGGGCTACGTCCTCTACCGCACGAAGCCGGAGTCCTCCGAGCCGACGGCCGGCTCCGCGCGCACCCCGGGCCTGGTCCAGGTCTACGAGCTGGAGGCGGACACCCCGGCGGTCGCCGCCGCGCTGTGGGAGTGCGTGACCTCCCTCGACCTCACCGGCAAGGTCAACGCGTGGGGCCGCCCGGTCGACGACCCGCTGCTGCACTTCGCCGCCGACCGGGACCAGGTCAGGGTCACCGAGGCCTTCCCGGCGCTCTGGCTGCGCCTGGTCGACGTGGCGGCGGCGCTGACCGGCCGGTCGTGGGCCGCGCCCGTGGAACTCGTACTGGAGCTGACCGACGTACGGCTGCCCGCGAACGCGGGGCGGTTCCGGCTGAAGGCGGGGCCGGACGGGGCCGCGTACGAGCCCGCCGACGGCCAGGCGCCCGATCTGACGCTGGACGTGCGGGAGCTCGCGGCCTGCTACCTCGGTGGGACCCGGGCCGTCGAACTGGTCGCGGCCGGCCTGGTGGCGGAGCACACCCCCGGCGCGGCCGCCGCCCTGGACGCGGGCCTGCGGACCGCGCTGCTGCCGCACACGGCGGACGAGTTCTAGCGCCCGGCCCGCCCCCGCCGTGCGCGGCTGCGGGCTCAGCCCGCCGGCAGTGAGATGCGGGCCGCCGACATGCCGAAGGAGGAGCTCAGGACGCCGGTGGAGATCGCGTCGCCCAGCCGGTGCAGGTCCTCCTCGCGGTAACGCACTGTCTTCTCGTGCCAGTTGAGGATTCCGGCGAGCCAGTCCTTCAACTCACCCACGTACGCGTCGAGTCCGGCCCGGGCCCCGGCGTCCAGCTTCCAGTCCTCGTAGAGCAGCGGCAGCTGGTTGGCGACGATGTGCTCGAACTCCTCGGTGCGCTGGGTCATCAGCGAGTGGCAGATGTGCAGCGCCTCCTCGTAGCCGATGTCGAAGAAGTTGCGGGTGACGAGCACGTAGTTGTGCACCTCGCCCTCGACCTCCACCTCCTTCTGGTACGAGAAGATGTCGTTCATCAGGCACGCGGAGTCGGCTGCCGCGTTCTCCAGGGAGCGGATGGTGCCCGAGGCGTAGATGTCGTCGGGAATGCCCCGCCCCGCCTGGCCCAGCCGGCACAGGTACATCGTGAGGTGCGAGCCGAAGGTGTGGCGGCGCATCTCCGCGTAGTCCACGGGGTCGGGGATGCGGTTTTGGATCTGGTTCTCCATCTCCCACAGCCAGCTCCGCAGCATGCTCACGAGCGTGGCCCGGAACTCGGTCCGGACCCGCGGGCCCATGTCCCGGCTGGTGCGCACCCACAGGTCGCCGAGGGAACGTTCCATCGCGGTCAGCCCCACCGGCTGCTCCGCGTGGTCCACCGGGATCATGGCGACGAGGCGGGCCGTGGTGGCCTTGGCCGCCGGCAGGTTCTTGGACTGCGCGAAGACCACCGGGTAGTAGTCGTCCCCGTACGTTCCCCAGGTCAGCCAGCAGGCGTTGAGGGTCAGGGCCTCGGGGGTCCCGTCGGGGTCGATGCCCGCGGAGCAGAGCGCGAAATCGTAGCCGCGCAGCTTCTCCTCGTTCCAGATCGCGGAGCCGGGGTCGCCGGGCTGCGGATCGATCAGGCCCATCCCCTTGGCCCAGGCCACGGATTCCTCGCGCGCGCGGGCGTGGTGCGGGCTGAGGGTGAGCGGGAACGGCATGTAGACGTCCGGGACGACGGACGGGCCGGTGTGCTCGAAGGGCACGTGGGTGAAGGAGCGGCGGCGCAGCTCCAGGGCGCGCGGGGCCAGGATCGAGCGGAGGTCGAGGGCGGTGGTGCCCAGCCCGGAGGGGAGGAAGGGCAGGGTGACCGGCGCGGTGGCCCGGGCCTCCTTGTTCATGTAGCGGCTGGAGACCATGTGCCACTCGTGGCCGCCGGACTGCCAGTCCTGGAGGCCCTTGGCGTAGGCGAGGACGGCGGCGATCTCGGCCGGGTCCATGGCGTGGTCGGCGAAGAGCTGGGGGAGTTCGGCCAGCGCGGTCTGCTCGAACTGCTGCAGCCGGGAGGTGAGGAGGTCGTTGGAGGCCTCGGCGGCCTCCTGGGTGGTGCAGCCGAGGAAGGTCTCCAACACCAGGATCGCGTTGGAGAGTTCGCCCTCGTCGGCGACCTCGCGCTGGTAGGAGAAGATGTCGTTCCTGATGTGCACGGCGTCGGAGAAGGCGTCGCGCAGCACGCCGAGCGCCCGCGAGTGCGCGATGCGCGCCGGGACCTCGGCGGACACGTACTCGACGAGCCCGGCGGACCAGGGGGCGCCGCCGACCTTGCGGCGCATCTCGATGTATTCGAGGGGGTTGGCGACCCGCCCGATGTTGATGTTGGCGAGCTCCCACATCGACTCGTTGAGCAGGTTCCTGGTGGACTCGGAGAACCGTTCCCGCCAGTCCATCGACATGGCCGGGACGGTACGGGCCCACAGGTCGGCGAGGCCGGCCTCGACGGGGTTGGTCGCCTCGGGAAACCCGTCGGAGGAGGGGCCCAGGTCCATGGGCATGAAGGCGGCGAGCCGGTCGAGGTAGTCCTTGGCGCCGGCGCGGTCCTGGGAGCGCTTGTACATCTCCAGGAAGTGGTCGTCGAAGAAGAACACCCACACGTACCAGTCGGTGACCAGGGACAGCGCCTCGCTGTCGCAGTCGGGATGGGTGTAGGAGCACAGCAGGGCGTAGTCGTGCGAGTCGAGGTCACTCTCCTCCCAGACGCCGGAACCCTCCAGCATCCCGAAGTCGCGGGCCCACTTCTTGGTGTGGATCCTCGCGTCCTCGAGGTGGGGGTTCAGTCGCGCCGGATAAGGCACATAGAAATCCGGCAGTTGGAACGGCTGCGTCACGGCGGGGTGGGCCTTTCGTCCGGCTGTCTCGATGAAGGGAGCGGAAGACCTTGGAAGCTGCCTTCCGCACGAGATCAGCAGGGCCCTACCCGTGGTGGCGGTGGGATAAGGGGGAGTTCACTTCATCAGGTGACATGGGCGCGGTTCCCGGACGGGGGACGCGGCCTGCGGGTAAGGGGAGCGGGATACCCTCACCACCGCACCGGCTCCGCCGGGGCCCCCGGAGGCCGTGGGGGGTCCGCGGGCCCCGGCGGAGCCGGTGCGGTGGTGAGGGTCAGAGCCAGCAGCAGGGTGAGCATGAGTGCCGTCATGGCGCCCAGGGTCCCGCTCGGGGGCGGCCGCCCGCGCGGCCTGTGGACAACCGGAACCCTGTGGAAAACCGCGTCATCCGGCACACCGCCGGGTCCCGTACACTTCTTGTGGCGATCCGGGTCACCGGGTCGACTTCGCACGCCCCAGCACCGGCCGCTCAGGCAGGGTGTCAGCGTCTCTCGGTCCCCTCTGCGGGGGCAGGGCGCAAACAGGGGCGTCAGGAACCAAACCGAGAAACAAGGAGATGGCCATGGCCGTCGTAACGATGCGGGAGCTGCTGGAAAGCGGCGTCCACTTCGGTCACCAGACCCGCCGCTGGAACCCGAAGATGAAGCGCTTCATCTTCACGGAGCGCAACGGCATCTACATCATCGACCTGCTCCAGTCGCTGTCGTACATCGACCGCGCCTACGAGTTCGTGAAGGAGACCGTCGCGCACGGCGGCTCCATCATGTTCATCGGTACCAAGAAGCAGGCCCAGGAGGCCATCGCCGAGCAGGCGACGCGCGTTGGTATGCCGTACGTCAACCAGCGCTGGCTGGGTGGCATGCTCACCAACTTCTCCACCGTCTACAAGCGCCTTCAGCGTCTGAAGGAGCTTGAGGCGATCGACTTCGACGACGTCGCCGCGTCGGGTCTCACCAAGAAGGAGCTCCTGGTCCTCTCTCGCGAGAAGATCAAGCTGGAGAAGACCCTCGGTGGTATCCGCGAGATGTCGAAGGTCCCCAGCGCCGTCTGGATCGTCGACACCAAGAAGGAGCACATCGCCGTCGGTGAGGCGCGCAAGCTCCACATCCCGGTCGTCGCGATCCTCGACACCAACTGCGACCCCGACGAGGTCGACTACAAGATCCCGGGCAACGACGACGCGATCCGCTCCGTCACCCTGCTCACCCGCGTGATCGCCGACGCCGTCGCCGAGGGCCTCATCGCCCGTTCCGGTGCCGCGACTGGCGACTCGAAGCCGGGCGAGAAGGCCGCCGCCGAGCCGCTCGCCGAGTGGGAGCGCGACCTGCTCGAGGGTGAGAAGAAGGACTCCGCGGACGAGGCTGTCGAGGCCGCTCCGGCCGAGGCCGCTGTCGAGACCCCCGCCGTCGAGGCTGAGGTCGAGGCTGCTCCGGCCGCCGAGGCCGAGGTTGAGGTTGTCGCCGAGGCCGTCGTCGAGGCTCCGGCCGCCGACGCCGAGCAGGCCTGACCCACTGAGAGCGCCCGGCGTTCACACGCCGGGCACTCGCAGCACGGACGATGACGGCGGGGGAGCCGCGCCACAAGCGCGCCTCCTCCGCCGTTCACCCGTAGATCTACGACTTCGAGAGAGAATCACAGACTCATGGCGAACTACACCGCCGCTGACGTCAAGAAGCTCCGCGAGCTCACCGGCGTCGGCATGATGGACTGCAAGAACGCGCTGGTCGAGTCCGACGGTGACGTCGACAAGGCCATCGAGGCCCTCCGCATCAAGGGTCAGAAGGGCGTCGCGAAGCGCGAAGGCCGTTCTGCCGAGAACGGTGCCGTCGCCTCGATCATCGCCGACGACAACACCTCCGGTGTCATCGTCGAGCTGAAGTGCGAGACGGACTTCGTCGCCAAGGGCGAGAAGTTCCAGGCCGTCACCAACCAGCTGGCCGCCCACATCGCCGCGACCTCCCCGGCCGACATCGAGGCGCTGCTCGCGTCCGAGATCGAGCCCGGCAAGACCGTCCAGGCGTTCGTGGACGAGGCCAACGCCAACCTCGGCGAGAAGATCGTCCTGGACCGCTTCGCGCAGTTCACCGGCGGTTACGTCTCGGCGTACATGCACCGCACCATGCCCGACCTGCCGTTCCAGATCGGCGTCCTGGTCGAGCTGGACAAGGAGAACGCCGAGGTCGCCCGCGGCGTCGCGCAGCACATCGCCGCGTTCGCGCCGAAGTGGCTCTCCAAGGACGACGTCCCGGCCGACGTGGTCGAGTCCGAGCGCCGCGTGGCCGAAGAGGTCACCCGCGCCGAGGGCAAGCCCGAAGCCGCGCTGCCGAAGATCGTCGAGGGTCGTGTCAACGGCTTCTTCCGCGACAACACGCTGCTCGGCCAGGACTACGCCCTGGACAACAAGAAGTCCGTCCAGAAGGTTCTGGACGAGGCCGGTGTCACCCTGGTGCGCTTCTCGCGCATCAAGGTCGGCATCTGAGTCCGTCCGTACGCGACGGACACCGGACCCCGGTAGGGTCTGAAGCAGTCGTCCGCGTTCGCGCAGGACGACCGCAGATCTGACGAGGAGGCCATTGCCGTAGAGGGAACCGCAAGGACCCACCGGCAATGGCCTTCTTCGTATGTGCACGAGGAGATCTCCATGAATCAGGGCGTGGACAGCCACACCGCTTCCGACGACAAGAGCGACCAGGACAAGAAGGGCCGCCGCTTCATGCTGAAGCTGTCGGGCGAGGCCTTCTCCGGTGGCGGAGGACTGGGCGTCGACCCCGACGTAGTCCACGCCATCGCGCGCGAGATCGCCGCGGTGGTCCGCGACGGCGCGGAGATCGCCATCGTGATCGGTGGCGGCAACTTCTTCCGCGGCGCCGAACTCCAGCAGCGCGGCATGGACCGGGCCCGGTCCGACTACATGGGCATGCTCGGCACCGTCATGAACTGCCTCGCCCTCCAGGACTTCCTGGAGAAGGAAGGCATCGACTCCCGCGTCCAGACCGCCATCACCATGGGCCAGGTCGCCGAGCCGTACATCCCGCTGCGCGCCGTGCGCCACCTGGAGAAGGGCCGCGTCGTCATCTTCGGCGCCGGCATGGGCATGCCCTACTTCTCCACCGACACCACGGCCGCCCAGCGCGCCCTGGAGATCGACGCGGAAGCCCTGCTCATGGGCAAGAACGGCGTCGACGGGGTCTACGACTCCGACCCCAAGAAGAACCCGGACGCGGTGAAGTTCGACGCGCTGGAATACAGCGAGGTGCTCACCCGCGACCTCAAGATCGCCGATGCCACCGCCATCACGCTGTGCCGCGACAACAAGCTGCCGATCCTGGTCTTCGAGCTGCTGGCCGAGGGCAACATCGCCCGCGCCGTCAAGGGTGAGAAGATCGGCACGCTCGTGAGCGACCAGGGCACCCGGGCCTGAGCACTCCGGGCCCGAGCACACCGCTGCCGGTCCGCACCCCTTCGGGTCGGACCGGCCCCGCCCGCCTGAACCATCCATTTCTGACATGCAGGAGCACGTGGTGACCGAAGAGATCCTCCTCGAGGCCGAGGAGAAGATGGAAAAGGCCGTCGTCGTCGCCAAGGAAGACTTCGCCGCGATTCGCACCGGTCGTGCGCACCCGGCGATGTTCAACAAGATCGTGGCGGAGTACTACGGCGCCATCACGCCCATCAACCAGCTCGCCTCGTTCTCGGTGCCCGAGCCGCGCATGGCGATCGTGACCCCGTTCGACAAGAGCGCCCTGCGCAACATCGAGACGGCCATCCGCGACTCGGACCTCGGTGTCAACCCGAGCAACGACGGCAGCATCATCCGGGTGACCTTCCCCGAGCTGACGCAGGACCGCCGCAAGGAGTACATCAAGGTCGCGCGCACCAAGGCCGAGGACTCCAAGGTGTCGATCCGCGCCATCCGCCGCAAGGCGAAGGACGCCCTCGACAAGCTAGTGAAGGACAAGGAAGCCGGCGAGGACGAGGTGCGCCGCGCCGAGAAGGAGCTCGACGACACCACCGCGAAGTACGTCGCGCAGGTGGACGAGCTGCTCAAGCACAAGGAAGCCGAGCTCCTCGAAGTCTGATGAACGACTCTTCCTGGCAGCCGGAGCCGGTTCCGGCGGGTCCCGCATACGATGCGCAGGCGGGCCCGCACACTCGGCCCATGCCCATCGTGCCCGATGCCGCCGGCCGTGACTTCGACGACCGGGAAGCACGCGATCGGGGGGCCGCCGCTGACGGCGGCCCCCTCTTCCGCGCCGAGACGCCGCCGCAGGAGCCCATGCCCAGCCCCCCGCCGACCCCGCCTTCGCAGGCACCGCAGGACTCCTCCCCACCGCCTCACAAGAAGCGTGCGGGGCGGGATCTGCGTGCCGCCATAGGGGTCGGTGTCGGCCTCGGCGCGGTGATCTTCGCTTCGCTGTTCATCGTCAAGGCCGTCTTCGTCGGCGTGGTCGTCGTCGCGGTCGTCGTCGGCCTGTGGGAGCTCACCTCCCGGCTCCAGGAGAAGAAGGGCATCAAGGCCCCGCTGGTCCCGCTCGCGATCGGCGGCGCCGCGATGGTCATCGCGGGGTACGTCCGAGGAGCCGAGGGCGCCTGGGTGGCCATGGCCCTGACGGCCCTGGCGGTCCTGGTCTGGCGGATGACCGAGCCGCCCGAGGACTACCTCAAGGACGTCACCGCCGGGGTCTTCGCGGCGTTCTACGTGCCCTTCCTGGCCACGTTCGTCGCGATGCTGCTCACCGCGGACGACGGGCCGCAGCGCGTGGTCACCTTCCTGGTGCTGACCGTCGTCAGCGACACGGGGGCCTACGCGGTGGGCTGGCGCTTCGGCAAGACCAAGCTCGCCCCGCGCATCAGCCCCGGCAAGACCCGCGAGGGGCTCTTCGGGGCCGTGGCCTTCGCGATGGCCGCCGGCGCGCTGTGCATGGAGTTCCTGATCGACGGGGGCGTCTGGTGGCAGGGCCTGGTGCTGGGCCTCGCCGTCGCGGTCAGCGCCACCCTGGGCGACCTCGGCGAATCCATGATCAAGAGGGACCTCGGGATCAAGGACATGGGCACGCTGCTGCCGGGTCACGGCGGCATCATGGACCGGCTGGACTCGCTGCTCCCGACGGCCCCGGTGGTCTGGCTGCTGCTCGCCGCTTTCGTCGGCACCGGCTGACACGGCCCGGCGGAGCGCCCGGTCGGGGCTTCTCATCGGCGTGTCCCGCCCGGGTGGGCGACGTACGACGAAAGGCCCCGGTCCGGCCCGGGCGGTTACTCTTGATGGGCGCGCTGCTTCTGCGGCGCGCCTTTCGTCTTACAAGGAGTACCTGCCATGGCCCGCCCTGTCCCGGGAGAGCTCACTTTCGTCGCCCCTCGTGGAGTGAAGAAGCCGCCCCGGCACCTCGCCGACCTCACCCCCGAGGAGCGCCGGGAGGCCGTCGCCGCGATCGGCGAGAAGCCGTTCCGGGCCAAGCAGCTCTCCCAGCACTACTTCGCCCGGTACGCGCACGACCCGGCGGAGTGGACCGACATCCCCGCCGCGTCCCGCGAGAAGCTCCAGCAGGAGCTGCTGCCGGACCTGATGAACGTCCTGCGGCACATCTCCTGTGACGACGACACCACCCGCAAGACCCTGTGGAAGCTGCACGACGGCACGCTCGTCGAGTCCGTGCTGATGCGCTACCCCGACCGGGTCACCATGTGCATCTCCTCGCAGGCCGGCTGCGGCATGAACTGCCCGTTCTGCGCCACCGGCCAGGCGGGCCTCGACCGCAACCTGTCCACCGCCGAGATCGTCCACCAGATCGTCGACGGCATGCGCGCCCTGCGCGACGGCGAGGTCCCCGGCGGTCCGGCGCGGCTGTCGAACATCGTCTTCATGGGCATGGGCGAGCCGCTCGCCAACTACAACCGCGTCGTCGGCGCCATCCGCCGCCTCACCGACCCGGAGCCCGACGGCCTGGGCCTGTCCCAGCGCGGGATCACCGTCTCCACCGTCGGCCTGGTCCCGGCCATGCTGCGCTTCGCCGACGAGGGCTTCAAGTGCCGCCTCGCCGTCTCGCTGCACGCGCCGGACGACGAGCTGCGCGACACGCTGGTCCCCGTGAACACCCGCTGGAACGTCCGCGAGGTGCTGGGCGCGGCCTGGGAGTACGCGGAGAAGTCCGGCCGCCGGATCTCCATCGAGTACGCCCTGATCCGCGACATCAACGACCAGGCTTGGCGTGGCGACCTGCTCGGCAGGCTGCTCAAGGGCAAGCGCGTGCACGTCAACCTGATCCCGCTGAACCCGACGCCCGGCTCGAAGTGGACCGCCTCGCGGCCCGAGGACGAGAAGGCCTTCGTGGAGGCCATCGCCCGCCACGGCGTGCCGGTGACCGTGCGCGACACCCGTGGCCAGGAGATCGACGGCGCGTGCGGCCAGCTCGCCGCCTCGGAGCGCTAGTTTTCGCCAGTTGAGGTTTGCATTCGGCCACGGGGTACCCTGTGGCCGAACCAATTTCATATTTCCGACAGGGGAGCGCCACAGCGCTGAGAGTGCGGTATCCGTCACCGCAGACCCTCTGAACCTCGCCCCGGTCATTCGGGGTAGGAAGTTCGGTCACCACTCAAGCTGTTGCGCCCTGCCCGGCGTCCGCTCCACAGAGCGCCGGGCAGGGCCGCGTCTTCTCCTGGACATCCCAGGAGGAATGCACCAATGAGCACCACCAAGAAGATGGCGGGCGTCGCGCTCGCGGCCGCGCTCGGCGTCACCACGCTCAGCGCCTGCGGCGGCGGCGACGCCAAGGACAAGTCCGCGGGCGCGAGCGACGCCCCGAAGTCCAAGACGGTCACCCTCGTCTCGCACGACTCCTTCACAGCGACCGACACGGTCCTGAAGGAGTTCGAGCAGCAGAGCGGCTACACCGTCAAGGTCCTGAAGTCGGGCGACGCGGGCGCCGCGCTGAACCAGGAGATCCTGACCAAGGGCTCCCCGCGCGGCGACGTGTTCTTCGGCGTCGACAACACGCTGCTCTCGCGCGCCCTCGACAACGGCATCTTCACGCCGTACGAGGCCAAGGGGCTGGCCGGGGTGAAGCCCGAGTTCGTGCTCGACAAGGAGCACCGGGTCACCCCGATCGACTCCGGTGACATCTGCGTCAACTACGACAAGGCCTACTTCGCGGACAAGAAGATCGCCCCGCCGCAGACGCTGGACGACCTGATCAAGCCGGAGTACAAGAACCTGCTGGTCACCGAGAACGCGGCGACCTCCTCGCCCGGTCTCGGCTTCCTCCTCGCCTCCGTCGGCAAGTACGGCGACGAGGGCTGGAAGGACTACTGGAGCAAGCTGAAGGCCAACGGCGTCGAGGTCGTCGACGGTTGGGAGCAGGCCTACAACGAGCGCTTCTCCGGCTCGGCGGGCGGCAAGAAGGCCAAGGGCGACCGCCCGCTGGTCGTCTCCTACGCCTCCAGCCCGCCGGTCGAGGTGCTCTACGGCGAGCCGCAGCCGGCCGAGGCCCCGACGGGCGTCGCCACCGGCACGTGCTTCCGCCAGACCGAGTTCGCGGGCCTGCTCAAGGGCGCGAAGAACGAGGAGGGCGGCAAGGCGCTCCTGGACTTCCTGATCTCCAAGAAGTTCCAGGAGGACATGCCGCTGCAGATGTTCGTGAACCCCGTGACCAAGGACGCGACGCTGCCCGAGCTGTTCACCAAGCACGGTGTCGTGATCGAGAAGCCGGAGACGGTCGCCCCCGACGCCATCGCGAAGAACCGCGACCAGTGGGTCAAGGCGTGGACGACGCTCGTCGTGAAGTAGGACGCGTGGCACACGCGGCGCAGGAGAAGGAGACGGAGAAGGAGAGCGGGCGGGCGACCGCCGTCAGGCTCGGCCTGATGGCCGTCCCGCTCCTCTTCTTCGGCCTGTTCTTCGCGTACCCCGTCGCCGCGATCGTCGGGCGCGGGCTCAAGACCGACACCGGCTGGCAGTTCGGCCGGATCGGCGAGGTGCTGGCCCGGCCCGACATCGGCGAGGTGCTCTGGTTCACCACCTGGCAGGCGCTCGCCTCGACGGCGCTCACGCTCCTGATCGCACTCCCCGGCGCGTACGTCTTCGCGCGCTTCGAGTTCCCCGGCAAACAACTGCTGCGGGCGCTCGTCACGGTGCCGTTCGTGCTGCCGACCGTCGTGGTCGGCACCGCGTTCCTCGCGCTCGTGGGGCGCAACGGCCTGCTGGACGAGGTGTGGGGGATCCGCCTCGACACGACCGTGTGGGCGATCTTGCTGGCGCACGTCTTCTTCAACTACGCCGTCGTCATCCGCACGGTCGGCGGCTTGTGGGCGCAGCTGGACCCGCGCCAGGAGGAAGCGGCCCGGGTGCTCGGTGCCGGGCGGTTCGCCGCCTGGCGCCGGGTGACGCTGCCCGCGCTCGGCCCGGCCGTGGCGGCCGCCTCGCTGATGGTGTTCCTGTTCACCTTCACCTCCTTCGGCGTCGTGCAGATCCTGGGAGGGCCCTCGTACTCCACCCTGGAGGTGGAGGTCTACCGGCAGACCGCGCAGCTCCTGGACCTGCCGACGGCGGCCGTGCTGACGATGGTGCAGTTCGCCGCAGTCGGCGCGATCCTCGCCGTGCACGCCTGGACCGTGCGCAAGCGGGAGACCGCGCTGCGGCTCGTCGACCCGGGGCGGACCACGCACCGGCCGCGCGGCTGGGCGCAGCGCGCCCTGCTCGGCGGGGTGCTGCTGACGGTGGCGCTGCTGATCGTGCTCCCGCTCGGCGTGCTCGTGGAACGGTCCCTCGACGCCCCCGGCGGCTACGGGTTCGGCTTCTACCGGGCGCTCCAGGAAGTCGGCGCCGGCGGCGGCACCTTCCTGGTGCCGCCGCTCGAGGCGATCTGGAACTCCCTCCAGTACGCGCTCGCCGCCACCGCCATCGCGCTGCTGATCGGCGGGCTGGCGGCCGCGGCCCTGACCAGGCGCGGCGGCCGGTTCGTACGGGGCTTCGACGCGCTGCTGATGCTGCCGCTCGGGGTGTCGGCCGTGACGGTCGGCTTCGGCTTCCTCATCACCCTCGACGAGCCTCCGCTCGACCTGCGGACCTCGTGGATCCTGGTGCCCCTGGCGCAGGCGCTGGTGGGCGTGCCCTTCGTCGTACGGACCATGCTGCCGGTGCTGCGCGCGGTGGACGGCCGGCTGCGCGAGGCCGCCGCCGTGCTCGGCGCATCGCCGCTGCGGGTCTGGCGGGAGGTGGACCTGCCGATGGTGCGCCGGGCCCTGCTCATCGCGGCCGGCTTCGCCTTCGCCGTGTCCCTCGGGGAGTTCGGGGCGACCGTCTTCATCGCGCGGCCGGACCATCCGACGCTTCCGGTCGCGGTGGCGCGGCTGCTGGGCCGGGCGGGGGAGATGAACTACGGGCAGGCGATGGCCCTGAGCACGATCCTGATGCTGACGTGCGCGGTGTCGCTGCTCCTGCTGGAGCGGCTGCGACCCGACAAGACCTCCGGAGAGTTCTGATGACCCTGCTTCAGCTGGAAGGGGTGTCGGTCCGCTTCGGTGAGCGCGCGGTCGTGGACGCCGTGGACCTCGCGGTCGCCGAGCACGAGACCGTGTGCGTGCTGGGGCCGAGCGGGAGCGGCAAGTCGACCCTGCTGCGGGTCGTGGCCGGCCTCCAGTCCGTCTCGGGCGGGCGGGTGGTGCTGGGCGGCGCCGACCAGGCCGGGGTGCCCGTGCACCGGCGGGGGGTGGGCCTGATGTTCCAGGACCACCAGCTGTTCCCGCACCGGGACGTGGGCGGGAACGTCGCCTTCGGCCTGCGGATGCGGGGCTCCGGGCACACGCCGAAGAAGGCGTACGAGGCCCGGGTCGCCGAGCTGTTGGAACTGGTCGGGCTTCCCGGGGCGCAGCGCCGGGCGGTGGCCTCGCTCTCCGGCGGCGAGCAGCAGCGGGTCGCGCTGGCCCGGGCGCTGGCGCCGTCACCGCGGGTGCTGATGCTGGACGAACCGCTCGGGCAGCTGGACCGGGGGCTGCGCGAGCGGCTCGTCGTGGAGCTGCGGGGGCTGTTCGCGCGTCTGGGGACCACCGTGCTGGCCGTCACGCACGACCAGGGTGAGGCGTTCGCGCTGGCCGACCGGGTGGTCGTGATGCGGGACGGGCGGATCGCGCAGGCGGGGACTCCGCTGGAGGTGTGGGAGCGGCCGGCTTCGGAGTTCGTGGCGCGGTTCCTGGGCTTCGAGAACGTGATCGCGGCCGTGGTGTCGGGCGGGGTGGCCGCGACTCCCTGGGGCAAGGTCCCGGTGGCGGCCGGGTCGCCGGAGGGGGACCGGAAGGTACTGGTCCGGCCGGCCGGGGTCGTGCTGTCTCCCGAGGGGCTGGGCTGCGAGGTCGTCACCCGGACCTTTCGGGGCACGCACGTCGCGCTGCTGCTGCGGCCCGAGGCGGGCCCGCTGCTCGAGGCGGAGTGCGGGCTGGCCGGGGCGCCGGCGGTCGGGGACCGGGTCGCGGTGGGCTTCGCCCCCGCCGAGGTGGTCGTCCTCCCGGCGGAGTAGGGCCGCTGCGCCCCGCCCCCCGGGCTCGGGTGCTGCGGCCCCGGCCCCCTGGGCTCAGATGCCGGCGGGGGTGAGTTCCGCCTCCTCCTCGGCGCCCTCGTGGTTGCCGAACCAGGCGACCGCCACCGCGCCGGTGACCGCCAGCACGAAGCCGAGGACCGCCAGCCAGGCCATGCCGGGGCGGGAGGCGTCGCCGAGCCACAGGACGCCGATCGCGCCGGGGAGCACGGTTTCGCCGACCACCAGCGCGGCGGTGGCTCCGTTCACCGAGCCGATCTGCAGCGCCACCGTGTGCAGGTACATGCCGCCGACCCCCGCCAGGACGATGGCGTAGAGGGCCGGGTCGGCCAGCAGGGCCGGGAAGGAGAACGGCTCGACGCCGTTCAGGATGCGGACCCCGACGCCCAGGGCGCCGAAGGCCAGGCCCGAGAGCAGGCCCGCCAGGATCGCGGCCCGGCCGCCGAGGAGGCGTACGGCCACGGTGCCGCCCACGATGATCAGCAGGGTCACCGCCAGCAGCCACCAGTGCGTGGCCGACGGCGCGTGGTGGCCGCCCTCGTGGCCCGCGGCGGTCGCCAGCAGGACCAGGGCCGTGCAGACGACCCCGATCGAGGTCCACTCCTTGCGCGTCAGGCGGATGCCCAGCATCTTCACGCTGAGCACGGCCGTGACCACCAGGTTGGCACTGATCACGGTCTGTGAGAGGAAGAGCGGCAGGAGGCGCGCGGCCAGGGCGCCGAGGCCGAAGCCCACGAAGTCCAGGATCGTGCCGACGATGAACTCCCAGGTCATCGCCGCCTTCGCGGTGGAGGAGAGGTTGGGGCCGCCATGCTGCGTGACTCCGTCGGCGGCCGGCGACGAGCGGGCCGCCCGCCGGGATCCCACGGCTTGCAGGACGGATCCCGTGCCGTAGCAGATGGATGCCGCGATGGCGGTCAGAAGGCCTATGAGCACCCGGGGGCTCCGTTCACGTCTGGCAGGTTCTGCGTTGTGCGTACCTCTTCCAGACGTGTGAAAGGGGCGGGAAGTTGCCTGCGGGGGTCAGCTCATCGAAGCGAGGGCGTCCGGGACCTCGTCCACGGAGTCGACCAGCGCGATCCGGGACTCCATCGCCCGGCCGCGGGCCAGCGCCTGGAGCAGCGGCCAGACCGGGAGGTGCTGGGTCCAGTGGGCGCGGTCGACGAGGATCATCGGGGTCGGCGCGCCCCGGGAACCGTAGTAGTTCGGCGTCACGCTGTCGAAGACCTCCTGGACGGTCCCCGCGGCGCCCGGCAGGAAGACCACGCCCGCGTTGGACCGGGCGAGGAGCCCGTCCTCCCGGGTGGCGTTCGCGAAGTACTTCGCGATGTGCCCGGCGAAGGCGTTCGGCGGCTCGTGCCCGTAGAACCAGGTCGGGATGCCCACCGAATCGCCGCCGGGCGCGGCCGGCCAGCGTTCGCGCACGGCGAAGGCCGCCTTCGCCCAGCCGGAGACGGAGGGGGTGAAGGAAGGCACCGTGGCCAGGATCTTCAGGGCCTCGGGCAAGGCGTCGTCGGGGGCCGGGGCGAGGTACGCGCCGAGGTTGGCCGCCTCCATCGCGCCCGGGCCGCCGCCGGTGGCGACGGTGAGCCCGGAGCGGGTCAGGGTCCGGCCGAGCTCCGCCGCGCCCTGGTACTCGCCGCCGCCGCGGGCCATGGCGTGGCCGCCCATCACACCGACCACGCGGGCGCCGGCGAGGCGTTCGTCGAGGGCGTCGGAGATGGCGTCGTCGTGGATGGAGCGCAGCATCGAGGAGAAGACGTCGCCGTCGGCCTTGGTCTCCTGGAACCAGGCGTAGGACTCGGCGTCCGGGGTGGCCTCGTAGCCGGCGGGCAGTCCCGCGAACAACTCCTCGGCCGTGTACAGCAGCCCCCGGTACGGGTTGAAGGGCAGGTCGGGGACGGGCGGGAAGACCAGGGCGCCGTCCGCGCGCACCTTGACCGAGGCGTCGGGCTCCATCGCGCAGCCCAGGAACACGGCGGCCGAGGTGTCGGCGGACAGCAGCGCGAAGGTCCGCTCCAGCAGGTTGACCGACTGGATGCGGTAGCCGCTGAGCGAGCCGCGGGCCGCCACCTGGTCGAATTCGGTGAGCGTCTCGATCTCGGTCTTGATGTATCCGTTGACCATTCGGCTCACCCTAAGGGCTGCCCGCCTCAGCGGGTCAATGCCAGCGACGTCAGCTGTGACACACCCCAGCTGATCGCCAGGCACGCGGTGACGAGCGCCGTGGCCCGTACGGTCGCGGCCGTACGCAGGACCCCGCTCGGGGCGCCGAGGCCGGCCAGTGTCTCGCGGGTGGCGGCCCGGGCCTGGCGGACCTCGACCGCGGATGTGAGAAGGGTCGCTCCCGCGCACAGCACGACCAGGGCCGCGGCGGGCGCGGTCAGCGGGCCGAGCGGGACGTGCAGGCCTCCGTGTCCGCGCAGGGCCGAGGCGCTGAGGGCGCCCGCGGCGACGGCGCACAGGACGCCGAGGGGTGCGCCGAGCCGGGGAGCCTCCTCTTGCAGGGTCCGGCCGGCCAGCAGCCGCAGCGCGCCCGGGCGGACGGCCTGGACGAGCGTCCCGCAGGCGTAGGCCAGACCCGGACCGGCGAGGGCGAGCCCGACGGCGGTCAGCGCCCAGCCGGCGGGCAGGGCGGCGCCGCCGGGTGCGGCGTAGGCCAGGGCGGCGAGCCCGCAGGCGGTGAGGGCGATGCCCCAGGGCAGCACGGTCTGCGGGGCCGGCCGGGGGTGGGGGCGCAGGGCCAGGGGTGTGGCGGCCGGGGCCGCCAGCGGCAGCAGGGCCAGCAGGGTGAGGGCGGCGGCGACGGGCAGCGGCCGGTCGGCGTGCAGGAGCCGCACCCCGGCGCCGTCGAAGGGCAGCCCGGCGACGTCTCCGCGCAGATGGAGGAAGACGGCCAGGGCCACGGCGCTGCCGAGGGCGCAGGCGACGGCGGTGGAGATCGTCGCGATCAGGGTGAGCCGCAGTGGTCCCAGCCCGGCGGCGTCGAGGCCTTCCCGGGGCCGCGTCGCCGGGTCGCTGCGGGCCACGGCGACGGCGAACTGGACGGTGACGGCGAGCGGCACGAGGGCCCACAGCAGCTGGGGGAACGATCCGGCAGACCGGGCCGTGGCGTCCGCGAGCACGTACAGCAGCAGGAAGCCGCTGCCGGCCGAGGCCGCGGCGACCAGCAGCCGGCGCAGCTGGACGAGCGGGCGGGCGGTGAGGGAGGGGTGCGCAAGCGGAGCGGAGCCGAGCTGTGCCACCCGCGCAGCACCAGCGGGGAGGACCGCGACGACTTCGAGGCGGCGGCCCGCGCGTACGCTGGGGACCGGCTGCGCGGGGGCCCCCTCAAGCTGTACATCGACGACGTGGTGGAGCCGCGCAGGGCCGCGCGGCTGGAGCCGTACACCGGCTGCGGCTCGCACCGCGGCGAGACCTTCTATCCGGCGGAGGAGTTCGCGGAGCTCCGCGCGGCCCTGGACGCGCGCGGCTTCCAGTGGAGCCCGTCGCGGGCAGCGGCTCGGGCCGGGGCTGCACGGCGGTCAGCACCACGTACCAGCGCTTGCCCTCGCGCTTGACCGACACGGTCTTGACCTTGCCGACCACCGACCGGTGCCGGTGGACCCTGACGTGCCCGACGCCCTGGAAACGGACGCGGGCCGCATGGCCCGGGAGGGAGTCCCACCGGCAACCGTCGCCGTCCTTCGGGAAGTCGACGGTGTCGAACCAGTTCACCCCACGGAAGCGCGGGTATCCCGGAGTATCGCCGGACTTGACCCGGCGGAAGAACGCGGCGAACGCCTTGTCGAGACGGCGCAAGGTGGCCTGCCGGCTGGAGAACGACCACCGCCCGTGCCGCTCCGGGTCGAAGGCCGGGATGTCCTTGAGCTGCGCGGACTGCATCCCGTACTTGATGCTCGTCTTCGAGGCGTGCCGGTAGGCGTCGCGGCGTTCCTGCAACGCGCCGTTGTAGACGCCGCAGTGATCACGCAGCATCTCGCCGAGCGCGATCTCCTGCCGAAAGGTGGGCCGCAGGAGGAACTTGTACGCACGGATCACCCGGCCCACCCCCCTTTCGGTCAAGGTGGACCAACATAGCGAAGGCCACTGACAACACAGAGCACTCCGGCGCTCCGCGCCTCCGGGCCAACGATCCATTCCCTCCCGGCCCAAAGTCCGGGATTCCCCGGAAGAAGGATGATGGAGGCATGACTGACACCACCGACGCCACGGCCGCCGACGCGCTCGCCGCCATGCCCGACTGGGAGAAGCGCTTCCGGGCCCCGCGGGTGGGGCTGCCCGACTGGGCCGAGGACGCGCCCGACCGCTCGCTCTTCGTCTCCAACGCGACCGGCACCTACGAGCTCTACGCCTGGGACCGCGCCACCGGCACGCAGCGGCAGGCCACCGACCGGCCCAACGGGACCACCGACGGGGCCCTGTCCCCCGACGGCGCGTGGATCTGGTGGTTCTCCGACACCGACGGGGACGAGTTCGGCACCTGGGTCCGCCAGCCCTTCGCGGGCGGCCCCGACGAGCCGGCCACCCCCGGGCTGGAGCCCTCGTACCCCGCGGGGCTCGCCATCGGGCGCGACGGGACGACCGTCGTCGGGCGCTCCACCGACGAGGACGGGAGCACCATCCACGTCGTACCGGCCGACGGCTCCGCGCCGTCCGTCGTCTACCGGCACCGCGAGTCGGCCGGGGTCGGCGACCTGTCCCGCGACGGGACCTGGCTCGCCGTCGAGCACACCGAGCACGGCGACGCGATGCACTCCTCGCTGCGCGTGATCACGCTCGACGGGAAGACCGTCGCCGAGCTGGACGACTCCGAGGGCGGGACCCTGGAGCTCGGCCTGACCGTCCTCGGCTTCGCCCCCGTCGCCGGCGACGCCCGGCTGCTGATCGGCCACCAGCGGCGCGGCCGCTGGGAGCCACTGGTGTGGGACGTGGTCGCGGGCACCCAGGAGGAGCTGGACATCGACCTGCCGGGCGACGTCGGCGCCGAGTGGTACCCGGACGGCTCCGCGCTGCTGATCGAGCACAGCCACGAGGCGCGCAGCGAGCTCTTCCGCTACGACCTGGCCGCGCGCGAGCTGCTGCGCCTGGACACGCCGCCCGGGACGGTGTCGGGCGCAACGGCCCGGCCCGACGGGTCGGTGGAGTACCAGTGGTCCTCGGCGGCCGAGCCCTCGGCCGTGCGGTCCACGGCGGGCGGGGTCGTCCTCGACCCTCCCGGCTTCCGGCCGCCGGGCTCCGTGCCCGTCGAGGACGTGTGGGTCGAGGGCCCCGGCGGGCGGATCCACGCACTGGCGCAGCGCCCGACGGGGCACGGCGACGGCCCCTTCCCGACGATCTTCGAGATCCACGGCGGACCGACCTGGCACGACAGCGACGCCTTCGCGGCCACCCCGGCGGCCTGGCTCGACCACGGCTTCGCCGTCGTGCGCGTCAACTACCGCGGCTCGACCGGCTACGGCCGCGAGTGGACCGACGCCCTCAAGCACCGGATCGGCCTGATCGAGCTGGAGGACATCGACGCCGTGCGCGAGTGGGCCGTGGCCCGCGGCCTCGCCGACCCGGCGCGCCTCGTGCTGTCCGGCGGCTCCTGGGGCGGCTACCTGGCCCTGCTGGGCCTCGGCACGCAGCCGGACGCCTGGGCGGTGGGCCTGGCCGCCGTGCCGGTCGCCGACTACGTGACGGCGTACCACGACGAGATGGAGGCGCTGAAGTCCCTGGACCGCACCCTCTTCGGCGGGACGCCGGAGGAGGTCCCGGAGCGCTTCGAGGCCTCCTCGCCGCTGACCTACGTCGACGCGGTGAAGGCGCCCGTCCACATCGCGGCGGGTCTCAACGACCCGCGCTGCCCCATCAAGCAGATCGAGAACTACGTCGACCGCCTCGCGGCGCGCGGGGCGGAGCACGAGGTGTACCGGTACGACGCCGGGCACGGCTCGCTCGTCGTGGAAGAGCGGATCAAGCAGGTCCGGATGGAGCTGGACTTCGCGCTGAAGCACCTGCCGCCGCGCTCGTAGGCCGCACCGGCCGCGGAGCCGTCCCGGCCGACCCGGCCGACCCGGCGGCCGGGAACCGGTGCACCCCCCGTACGGTGGTGGGGTGCACCGGTTTCTCCTGACCCCGCGCTGGTGGGGGATCAACGTCTTCGTCGCGCTCGGCGTTCCCTTCTGCCTGTTCATGGGGACCTGGCAGCTCGGCCGGTTCGAGGACCGCGTCGACAGCCACAAGGAGGCGACCGAGGCGCGCCCCGCCGAACAGGCGACCGCGCCGCTGGACTCGCTGCTCCCGGTGGACAAGAAGACCTCCGGGCGGCTCGCCTCCGTCTCCGGGGAGTACGCCGACCAGCTGCTCGTTCCCGAGCGGCGGCTCGACGGGAAGAGCGGCTTCTACGTCCTGACCCTGCTCAAGACCGACACCGGCAAGGCCGTTCCCGTGGTCCGGGGCTGGCTGCCGGGCGGCGCGGACGCGGGCCGGGCTCCGGCCGCCCCGACCGGGCGGGTCGAGGTCACGGGCGCGCTGCAGGCCTCGGAGAACTCCAGCACCAAGGGCGTCTACTCCTCGGGCGGCCTGCCGGCCGGGCAGCTCGGCGTCATCGGGGCGGCCTCGCTGGTCAACATCGTGCCGTACGGGCTGTACGACGCCTGGCTGACCGTGCAGACCCCGGCCGACGGGATGATCCCCGTCCCGGCGCGGGCCCCGGTCAACACCGGGCTCGACCTCAAGGCCTTCCAGAACCTCGGCTACACCGGCGAGTGGTTCGTCTTCGCCGCGTTCGTGCTCTTCATGTGGTTCCGGCTCTACCGGCGCGAGGTGGAGACCCTGCGCGACGAGGAGGCGGGGCTGGTCCCCGAGGCCGGCCCGGGCCCGGAGCAGGCACCCGCACCGGCCGCGGCCCCGACGGGCACCGGCTCGGCCTGAGCCGTCGGCGGCCCGGCCCGACCACGGCCGCGCTCGGCCGGGCCCGCCCATTCCGGGCCCGGCCGGGCCCGGCCATGTGCCGTGCTCGGCCAGGCCCCTACGGCGTCGGCTGCGCCGCCAGCGGGAGGACGCCCGTCCGGTAGACCGTCCCGCCGCACGCGTCCGGGATGGTCGTCTGCGTCGTCGGGGCACCGGGCAGCGGGGTGCTCGGCGTGTGGGACACCGCCACGCCCGACGCGTCCGGCCCCGGCGGGACCGCCAGGGAGTCCGCGGCCGCGGGGTCGCCGGAGCCGCCCTGCGGGGGCTTGGAGCCCGCGGAGGCACCCGTACAGCTCTGCTGCGACGGCACCCACGCGAAGCGCACCTCGTACGCGGCGTTCGGCGCGAGCAGCATCAGCGGGGCCTCGGCCGAAGGATCGGGCAGCCCGGTCGCCGGGTCGCCCGCGGTGTGGCCGAGGACGGCCACACCGGTGCCGCCCTGGCCGGGCGCGGGACCGCTCGCCGGGGCCGCGGTCACGGTGTCCGGGCCGAGGACGGTACAGCCCCGGCCCGAGACGTTGGTGACCTTGAAGCTGCCGTAGACCTTGCCGTCGGCCTCCGGGGTCCGCGCGCTGCCCGACACCCCGAGCTGGTCCGCACTGCAGCCGGGCACGCCCGGAGCCGCGGGCGGGGGCAGCAGGACGCCGGCGCCGCCGGGCAGGGGCGCGGTGGAACCCGACTGGTGGGGGTTCGGCCCGATCGGGGGCAGGCCGGTGGTGGGCGGGGTCGGCGTGCCGGTGGCACCGCCCGCGCCCTGCCCCGTGCCGGAGCCGGGCCTGGTGGGCTTCGGGTCGACCCCGGCGCCGTTCTGGTGCGGGTCGGACCCGTCCTTCTTGTTCCCGCCCTGCTCGCCGTGGCCGGCCATGGCCGAGCGGTCGGGGGAGTCGCCCTGGCCCACGGTCATCCGCAGGGCCGCCGGGATCGCGGTCCCCACCAGCAGCGCGGCCGCCGCGGCGGCGACGAGCGCCTGCCGCTTGCGGGTCTTGCGCCGGGGGACGGCGTGCCGCAACCGCTCCAGCGCGTCGCCGGCGGGCTCGAGTCCCACGACGGCGCCGCGCAGCAGGTCCCGCAGGGCCTGCTCCTCGTCGCCGGGCCCACAGGCCGCGGGCCCAGCGCCGCCGGACCCGGCGGCGGCAGGCTCCGTACCGGCAGGCTCCGTACCGGCGGACTCCGTACCGGCGGACCCGATACCGATACCGACGGCCCGCGCGCCGCCGGCTCCCGCTCCCGCTCCGCGCATCAGCTCGCGCAGCGCCGCCTGGCCCTCGCCCGCGGATCCGCGCGTCAGCCCGTGCAGGCCGCCCTCGCCCGAGGCTCCGTCCCTCAGGCTCCGCAGTGCCCGTTCCTCGCTCACCTTGCGGTCCTCGTTCATGACTGCGCCGCCTCCATCGCCACACGCAGCGCGGCAATCCCCCGCGATCCGTACGCCTTGACCGAACCGAGCGATATGCCGAGCGTCTCGGCGACCTGTACTTCCGTCATGTCCGCGAAGTAGCGCAGCACCAGCACCTCGCGCTGGCGGCGCTGCAGACCGCGCATCGACTTGATGAGATCGTCCCGTTCCAGCAGGTCGTAGGCGCCTTCCTCGGCGCTGGCCATGTCCGGCATCGGCTTCGACAGCAGCTTGAGGCCGAGGATGCGCCGGCGCAGGGCCGAGCGCGAGAGGTTGACCACGGTCTGGCGCAGGTAGGCCAGGGTCTTGTCCCGGTCGCGGACCCGGCTGCGGGCCGAGTGGACCCGGATGAAGGCCTCCTGCACCACGTCCTCGCAGGAGGCGGTGTCGTCGAGGAGGAGCGCGGCGAGACCGAGGAGCGAGCGGTAGTGGGCCTGGTACGTCTCGGTGAGGTGGTCGACGGTGGTCCCCGCCACCACTTCGGCCGGCCCGGTGCTCGCCGCGGCCTCCGCGCTATCGCGGGGCCCGGGCACGCGGCCGCCCAGGGTCGCCGCGCCGGCCGGAACGGCCGGGGCTGCGGGCGTCGCCGTGGCCGGCGGAACGGGAACGATCACCGGGAAGCCGCCGGGCGTGCGGGAGCGCAGGCGCGACGGGATGGTCCCGGTGCGCACCGAAATGACGGGGAAGTCCAGCAATGCTTCTGCCACGCCAGTTGGACACGCGTCCCCCCGTCAGGGTTGTACGCGCGAGGCAGACTCATCGGCGTGGTTCCCATTGCCCTCATGCGTAGCCGCTCCCCGCCGGCGCCGCGCATCACGGCGGCCGTCGGGCCATCACCTTGGTCAAGGGATCACTGATGATCCTACAAAGCGAAATACCCAAACTCACCCGCGATGAGCTCCGCGGTCCGTGTGGCGTTCAGCGCAGCACCCTGGCGCAGGTTGTCCGCGGACACGAAGAACTCCAGGGAAGCCGGGTCGTCGAGCGAGCCCCGCACCCGTCCCACCCAGGCCGGATCCGTCCCCGCGGCGTCCGACGGGGTCGGGAACTCGCCCGCCGCCGGGTCGTCCACGAGGACCACACCGGGGGCGGCGTCCAGGACCTCCCGGGCGCGCACCGGGTCGACGGCGACCGCGAAGCGGGCCCGTACGGTCAGCGAGTGCCCGGTCAGCACGGGCACCTGGACGCAGGTCACCGAGACCGGCAGCTCCGCGAGGTCCAGGATCCGGCGCGTCTGCGCCCGTACGGCCAGTTCGTGCGAGGACCAGCCGTCCTCGCGCAGTTCGCCGGACCACGGCACGACATTGAGCGCGAGCGGGGCCGCGAAGGGGCCGGTGTCCTCACCCACGGACCGGCGCACGTCCCCGGGGTGCTCCCCCAGGGCGGTGCCGGCGACCAGGGACAGCTGGCGGCGCAGCGCCTCGGAGCCGGACCGGCCGGCCCCGCTCGCGGCCTGGTACGAGGAGACGGCCAGCTCGGCCAGCCCGTACTCGGTGTGCAGCGCGCCCAGCGCCGCGATCATCGCGGCGGTCACGCAGTCCGGGCCGGCGACGATCCCGCGCGGGCGGATCCGCGCCGCGGACGCGTTCACCTCGGGCACCACGAGCGGCACCTCGGGGTCCTCGCGGAACGCCGCGGACCGGTCCACCACGACCGCGCCGCGCGCGGTGACGACGGGAGCCCACCGGGCCGAGACCTCGGCCGGAGTCAGGAAGATCGCGACGTCGCCCGCTCCGAGGCCGTCGAAGGCGTCCTCGGTGAGGGCCAGCACCTCGGTCTCCTCGGCGCGCACGGTCAGCCGGCGGCCGGCCGAGCGCGAGGAGGCGATCAGGCGTATGTCGCCCCAGACGTCCGCGCGCTGGGACAGGATCTGGAGCAGGACGGAGCCGACCGCTCCGGTCGCCCCGACGACGGCGAGTGCCGGTGCCGGGGTCGACCGGGTGGCCGTCATCGTCCGGTGCCTCCGTAGACGACGGCTTCGTCGCCGCTGTCGGAGTCGAGGCCGAAGGCCGTGTGCACGGCGCGGACGGCCTCGTTGACGTCGTCCTGGCGGGTCACGACCGAGATGCGGATCTCGGAGGTGGAGATCAGCTCGATGTTGACGCCCGCGTCGGACAGCGCCTGGAAGAACGAGGCGGTGACGCCCGGGTTCGTCTTCATGCCCGCGCCGACCAGGGAGATCTTGCCGATCTGGTCGTCGTAGCGCAGGGACTCGAAGCCGATGGTGCCCTTCGCCTTCTCCAGGGCGTCGATGGCCTTGTGGCCCTCGGCCTTGGGGAGGGTGAAGGAGATGTCCGTCAGGCCCGTGGAGGCGGCGGACACGTTCTGCACGATCATGTCGATGTTGATCTCGGCGTCCGCGATGGCGCGGAAGATCGCCGCGGCCTCGCCCGGCTTGTCCGGAACGCCGACGACCGTGATCTTGGCTTCGGAGACGTCGTGAGCGACTCCGGAGATGATGGCGTGCTCCACCGGCTCGTCTCCCTGCGGATTCTCGTTGCTGACCCACGTGCCCGGCAGTCCCGAGAAGGACGAGCGGACGTGGATCGGAATGTTGTAGCGGCGCGCGTACTCGACGCAGCGGTGCAGCAGCACCTTGGAGCCGGAGGCCGCGAGCTCCAGCATGTCCTCGGAGGAGATCCAGTCGATCTTCTTGGCCTTCTTCACGACGCGGGGGTCCGCGGTGAAGACGCCGTCGACATCGGTGTAGATCTCGCAGACCTCGGCGTCCAGCGCCGCGGCGAGCGCGACGGCGGTCGTGTCCGAGCCGCCCCGGCCGAGGGTGGTGATGTCCTTGGAGTCCGCGGACACGCCCTGGAAGCCGGCGACGATGGCGATGTTGCCCTCGTCCAGCGCGGTGCGGATACGGCCCGGCGTGACATCGATGATGCGCGCTTTGTTGTGGACCGAGTCGGTGATGACGCCCGCCTGGCTGCCGGTGAACGACTGGGCCTCGTGGCCCAGGTTTTTGATCGCCATGGCCAGCAGGGCCATGGAGATCCGCTCTCCGGCGGTCAGCAGCATGTCGAATTCGCGGCCGGCAGGCATCGGGGACACCTGTTCCGCGAGGTCGATCAACTCGTCCGTCGTGTCGCCCATCGCGGAAACCACGACGACCACTTGGTGGCCGTTCTTCTTGGCATCCACGATCCGCTTGGCAACACGCTTGATGCCTTCGGCATCGGCTACGGAGGAGCCTCCGTACTTCTGCACGACAAGGCCCACGTGCGCTCCTCGCTCAATCCGTCTCATTGCTGGTGCAGTCTAACGAGCGGCCGCGATCCGACCGCCTCGTACCACATCATGAGACGAAAAGATCAAAGAATACGTTCCCCCGCCGAGCGTCTTTTACTTGCGGCCCAGTCCGCCGAGTTCCTCGGCCATGACCTTGCCCGCCTGTTCGGCGAGGTCCTCCTCGGTCAGGTCCTCGTCCGTGTCCAGCCCGTCCAGGGCCTCCAGCGGCTGGTCCAGCCGGACGTGCGCCACGAGCGACTGCAGGGCGCGCAGGGTCGCCGAGGAAGTCGGGCCCCAGTTGGTGAAGTACGAGAACTGCCACCACCACAGGGCTTCGGTGATCCGGCCCGCCTGGTAGTGGATGAGCCCGTGCCGCAGGTCCGCCACCACATCGGCCAGGTCGTCGGAGATCCGGTGCGCGACCGGGGCCTTGCGCGGCTCGTAGGGGTCGAAGACCTCGGAGTAGACGTCGACCGGCTCCAGCATCAGCGCGAACCGCTCGCGCAGATCGTCCACGTCCGGCTCGGGGCCCAGGTCGGGCTCGTAGCGCTCGTCGGGCAGGACGTCCTGGTACGCGCCCAGCCGACCGCCCGCCAGCAGGAGCTGGGAGACCTCCAGGAGGAGGAAGGGCACCGCGCTGTCCGGGTCCTCGCCCTTGGCCACCTCGGTGACCGCGACGATGAAGGACTCGATCTGGTCCGAGATCTGGACGGCGAAGTCGTCCGGATCCTGCCCCAGGGCGTGCAGCGTTGCGTCAGACATCGAGAAGTCGCCTTCCTTCAAAGGCCCGCCCGAGCGTGACCTCGTCCGCGTACTCCAGATCTCCCCCGACGGGGAGCCCGCTGGCCAGGCGGGTGACCTTCAGGCCCATGGGCTTGAGCATGCGGGCGAGGTAGGTGGCGGTCGCCTCGCCCTCCAGGTTGGGGTCGGTCGCGATGATCAGCTCGGTGACCGCACCGTCGGCGAGCCGCGCCAGCAGCTCCCTGATGCGCAGGTCGTCCGGGCCGACGCCCTCGATCGGGCTGATCGCGCCGCCGAGGACGTGGTACCGGCCCCGGAACTCGCGCGTCCGCTCGATCGCGACGACGTCCTTCGACTCCTCGACCACACAGATGACCGACAGGTCGCGGCGCGGGTCGCGGCAGATGTTGCACCGCTCCTCCTGCGCCACGTTCCCGCACACCGCGCAGAACCGGACCTTGTCCTTGACCTCGAGCAGCGTGTGCGCGAGGCGGCGGACGTCGGTGGGCTCCGCCTGCAGGATGTGGAAGGCGATCCGCTGCGCGCTCTTGGGCCCGACGCCGGGCAGCCTGCCCAGTTCGTCGATCAGGTCCTGGACCACGCCTTCGTACAACGGACTGCCTGCTTTCGCTTCGGTGGAACGGGGTGGTGCGGGTGGTGGTGCGGGTAGGACGGGTGGTGCGGGTGGTGCGGTGCCGGGGGCTAGAAGGGGAGGCCGGGGATGCCGCTGCCGCCGCCCAGCCCCTGGGCCAGCGGCCCCAGCTTCTGCTGCTGGAGCGCCTGCGCATTCTCGTTGGCCGCCTGGACCGCCGCGACCACCAGGTCAGCGAGCGTCTCCGTGTCCTCGGGGTCCACGGCCTTGGGGTCGATCACCAGCGCGCGCAGTTCGCCGGAACCGGTGACGGTCGCCTTGACGAGGCCGCCGCCGGCCTGGCCCTCGACCTCGGCCTGCGCCAGCTCTTCCTGGGCCACGGCGAGGTCCTGCTGCATCTTCTGGGCCTGCTGGAGCAGCTGCTGCATGTTGGGCTGACCGCCACCGGGAATCACAGGTCACTCACTTTCGTAGCTTCGTCGCATCGGCCCGGGCATCGGACCGCTCGGTCAAATCCGAGCCTACGTGCTCCCCGGGCGCGGCGCCCTACGCCGTGAGGACCAACTCTTTCGAGTGAGAGACGAGGCGTACGCGTACCTGCTGGGGCCCTCCTTGCGGGCGGAAAACCGGGGAATCGTCGCCCATCGCGCACCATTCGAAGGTAGGAAGAGCATGCGCACCATTGCGCACACGCGCACCACCACACGTCAGCGCAGGCAGAGGGAGTGCCGGGTGAGTCAGCCGGAGATGCAGCCCGAGGGGCCACCCCGGGATCCCGCAGAGGACGGCGACCTCACCGGGCGGCCGTTCCCTCTCGGGGACTGGGGCGAGCCCGCCGAGCGGCTCGACGAGCTCTACCGGCGGGTCGAGGCCGACGCGCTGCGCACCGCCGAGTGGTACCTGTCCGACCGGGCGTGGAAGCGCCGGGGCGCCCGGATCCTGCGGGCCGCGGCGGCCGTGGGAGCGGTCGCGGGCGCCTCGATGCCGCTGCTGGAACTGACCGGCTCGGCGCCCGGCGCGGCCTCGTACGGCTACCTCTCGCTCCTCCTGGCGGCGGCCTGCCTGGCCTGCGACCGGTTCTTCGGCCTGACCTCGGGCTGGATGCGGGACGTGGCGACGGCGCAGGCCGTGCAGCGGCGTCTGCAGACCCTCCAGTTCGACTGGGCCTCGGAGAACGTGCGGGAGGTCCTGGGCCCCACGGAGGGCACGGCGAGCGAGGCGGCGGAACGATGTCTCACCGTGCTGCGCCGGTTCTCGGAGGACGTCACCGAACTCGTGCGGTCCGAGACCGCGGAGTGGATGGTCGAGTTCAGCTCGGGCCCCGCGCCGCTGGTGATGCAGTCCCTGGGGGCGAACGGGGCGCGCTCGGACGCCTACGTCCCGCCAACCCGCTTCCCGCTCCCCCCCGGCACCCGCCCGAACATGCCCCGCCAAAGACCGCCGGAGCAGCCGCGCTGAATCCGGCTGGATCCAGCTGAATGCGGCTGGATGCGGCTGGATCCGGCTGAATGCGGTCCCGCCGGGGCGGGGCGGGGACGGCTCCGCCCCGGCGGACGGGCCCCGTCAGCTGAAGATGATCATCGAGCCCTGCCCGAGGCTCCGCGTGGCCGCCGCGTGCAGGCCCAGCCACACGTGCCGCTCCCGGGCGAAGGGGCTGTCGTCGTACGGGATCGGCCCCGCCGGCTCCTCCAGCGACGTCGGCCGCCCCGGCGGGGCGGGCGCCACGGGCGGGTTCCCCGGGTCTATCCCGATCGCGGGAGCCACCACCGCCAGCTCCCGCAGCAGCCCCTGGGCCGACCCCAGCGGGCCGCCACCGGCCAGCAGCTCCTCATTCGCCAGCGGCACCGCGAAGTCCACCGGGACATAGGCGCCCGCGTGGTCGTAGTGCCACACCAGGTGCGACTGCTGGGCCGTCGACTCGAACATCTCCAGCAGCTGCTCGTAGTCCCCGCCCAGCTCGTCCACCGGCGTCACCGGCAGCCCGCAGAGCTGGAGCAGGTACGCCCGGCGCAGGAAGTGCAGGGCGTCGTAGTCGAAACCGGCCACCGGGGCGACGTCCCCGGACAGGCCCGGCATGTACGCGAACACCGGCACGGACGGCAGTCCGGCCTCGCCCAGCGCCTTGTCGTACGAGGCGATCTCTTCCGCGAAGGGATTGTCGGGGCTGTGGCACAGCACGTCGACAAGGGGGACCAGCCACAGGTCACAGGCCACGCGGCCTCCGATCAGTCGTTGCCGCCGTTCCGGCCAGCGTAGTGCGCCGGACACGCTCCGCGAAGGGGTGAGCAGAACCTCGCAGGCTACGGCGCCCCCGGACCCACCCGCCAGACCCACGCGTCGAGCACCTTCTCCGGCGCCCGGCCCAGCAGTCCGCTGAGCAGGTCCCGCAGCTGCGTGTCCCGCTCCTGGACGGGCAGGACGACCGCGCCCGCCTTCCAGTACTCCAGGTCCTGGCGGGCCTGGGCCTGCCAGGCCGGAGTGACCTCGGGCGGCTGCGCGCCGTATCGGACGTCGCGCAGGAGGTTCGAGAGGTGCCTCGGGGTGGCCCCGTAGATGCCGATCCGGTCGGGTCCCCACGGGCCGTTGAAGTAGCCGCCGGCCAGCCGGAAGCCGAAGTCCGCCTCCACCTGCCAGTGCAGCGCGTCCGCCTGGCCCGGGTCCGGCAGCGGCACCGGAACGAGTGCCTCGCCGTCCTTGACGTAGTCCTTCCACGACCCGGAGGTGATGAAGGCGGGAACCGGCGCGCGCTCCCGGACGGTCAGCGGCAGCGGCAGGATCGGGATCAGCGCGGCCGCCGCCCCGAGCAGGCCCAGGGTGCGCAGCTCGCGGGTCCGCAGGCGCACGATCCGGTCGAGCGCGAGGGCGAGCAGGATGCCGAGGATCGGGGCGCAGACCATGGCCACGCGCCCCTCGATGACCGACTCGAAGAGCGGCAGCTTGATCATCAGCCGCCAGGGGCCCGGCAGCACGATCTCCGTGTGCGGTACGGGCACCCACGGTCCGAGCGACAGCAGCAGCGTCACGAACCCGGTGATCGCGAGGGCCCGTACGGTCCTGCTGCGCCACAGCCACACGCAGACGGCGACGCCGAAGGCCAGCAGGGGCCAGCCGTAGAAGGCGTTCTGCTCGGTGGTGTTCAGCGAGAGGCGGGCGGCCGTCTCGGGGTCGCCGAAGAGCGAGCGCCCGGCGTACTCGATCAGGGCGCGCGGGCTGTTCCCGGCGTTGTCCCCGTGCAGGATCGCGTGGTAGCTCTGCGGGCCGAAGAACTGCCAGAACAGCGGGACGACCACCAGCGGCAGGCAGACGGCGAGGGCGACGACCAGGCCCGCGCCCAGCGGGCGCGCGGCGGCGAGGGCGCGGCGGCGGTCCACGAGGAGGTAGGCCAGGCAGAACACCAGCATGCCGAGCGCGGCGATGAGCAGCGGCTCCTCGCCGATGAAGATCTGGTACGTCGCGAACAGCCCGAGCAGGACCCCGTCCCGGGTCGCGCCGCGACCCCTGCGGTGCGGTTCGCACAGGCGCAGGGCCCGGTCGACGATCAGCGGGATCATGAACAGGACGACGAAGTTCGGGTGGCCGTTGGCGTGCGAGACCATCGGCGGCGCGAAGGCGGCGAGCGCCCCGCCCGCGGCGGCGGCCCAGCGGCTGCGCACGAGGCGGCGGCGGATCAGCCAGTACCAGGTCCAGGCGCTGGCGGCCATGCCGAGGGTGAGGACCAGGGCGAAGGTGACGGTCGCGCCGAAGAGCAGGGTGACGGGGATCAGCGGGACGTTCAGGCCGAGCATGGTGGCGTTGGCCATGAGGTTCACGCCGTCCGGCATGCCCTGGGCGAAGGTGAAGAGCGGATTGCGCAGGTGGGTGACGTTGTCGGTGGTGACGCCGACGAACCACTCCCACTGGTTCTGGTCCTGGAGGGCGTCCGCGAGGTAGCTGCCGTCCAGGTCCGCCCACAGGCCCTGGAACACGTAGAGGGAGAGGGCGAGGAAGGCGGCGGCGACGGCGAGGCCGCCGGCGTTCAGGCGCAGCAGCTCGCCGAGTGCCAGGCGCAGCCCGCCGGCGGTGCGGCGGGGGCGAGGACGGGTGGTGCGTACGGGGCCTGCGGCGCGGCCGGTGCGGCCCAGTCCGTCGGTGGTGGTGCCGGAGAGCGAGACGGGGGCGCCCGCCGCGGCGGTGAGCGTCTTCTGTGCTTCTTCGCGCCGCTTGCCGATCTTGGGGACGGGAGCGGGCGGCCCGCGTAGGGATCGCCCCGAAGGCCGGGACCCGCCCGCTCAGTTCCGTGGACGGCGTCCGCTCACCGCGAGCCGTCCGGCGCTCCGGCGGCCCGGCCCGGCCGGGACAGCAGGAAGGCCGCGAAGGTCAGCAGCCAGGCCCCGACCGCGATCCAGAGCAGCACCTCGCCGAGGGGGCGCAGCCACCCCACGCCGGTCGGGTCGGCGGCGGAGAGGCAGGCGGTGGCCGTCATCCCGAGCGGGAAGACGCTCGACCAGCGCCGGGTGTCGTAGCGCGGGCGCGGCGCGAGCGCCTCGGCGGCCATGAGGACGACGTACCAGGCCAGGGAGAGGCCGAGGGCGGCCAGGGTGACGGTACGCAGCCCCGCGTGCGCCCAACCCGTCCACACGGGTGACGCCGTGAGTCCGGCCGCGGCGAGGGCCGTGATGGCCAGCGCCCCGCCGGCCACCCAGTGGTCGCCCGCGCCGGAGACGACCTGACGGAAGTCGAAGCGGACGAGGGCCTCGGCGTAGAGCAGCAGTCCCAGGCAGAAGGCGGCCAGCGCGGCCCGGTCCAGCCAGTCCTGCCCGGTGGTCGCGGCCAGGCTGCCGGCCAGGACGGCGAGCCCCTGGGTGGCCACGCAGACGAGGAAGGCCGCGCCGGGCATCCGCCGCCCCCAGTGCTTCAGTACGGCGAACAGCAGCCCGGGCCAGAGCGCGGCGGCCAGCACCAGCAGGGCCGCCGCGACCTCGTGCCATCCCAGCAGGGAGAGCCGGGCACCGAGGACGGTCGTGGCGGCGACGGCGGTGAGCGCCGCAGGGGTGTCGGCCTCGGACCGGAAGCGCCGCCGGTCGCCCAGCAGCCGGGCCGCGAAATCGGCCGCGAGCAGGCACCACAGCACCGCGCAGACGGCGAGGGCCGCGAGCGACAGGGTGCCGCGGCCGATCAGGTGCAGGCCGACCGAGATGATCCCCGACGCCATGACGGCGGCCCCGGCGGCCGGCGACAGCTCGGCCCACCAGCGGGCGCCCGCGGAAACTCGCATGCTCCCAGCGGACACCACGGGGCCGGGCCGGGCCGGGGCGGCGCGCCACCGGGCCGCGACGACGACCCGTCCGGGTGCCGGGTGCCGATTGCCCGGTGCCGGGTGCCGATTGCCGCGCCGCGCGCCGCGCGGGCATTCATCGCGATATTCCGATCACCCACCCACCCGGCCGGAAGAACGGGAAATATGGCCGTCCTTTCAAAGCAATTGGCGTGGAATACACGGAGCCATGTGGAGGACTCCGACGGGTTTCACGACACTCCCGGGACCCCGCGTCCGATTTCCGGGTCGGCCGCTACGGTTCATTCCTGAACGGTTCGCTTTTCGCGTATGGGAGATAAGAAATGCAAGCCGTTGTCACCGAGCAGCCGAAACCCGCTCCGGCCCAGCCGGCGAGTTTCGTTCAGGAAGTACTGCGGGGTGTCGCGCAGGTCGATTTCATGCCCAATGCGATCACGGGCATCCTCTTCCTCGCCGCCCTCGCCGCCGCCGGCTGGCAGTACGCGCTCTACGGCCTCCTGGGCGCCGTCGTCGGAACCGGCACCGCCTACGCCTTCGGCATCGACCGCGAGATCGTCTCGGCCGGGCTGCGCGGTTTCAACGGCACCCTGGTCTCGCTCGGGTTCGCCGTGTTCCTCGGGTGGGACCACCTGTCCACCCTGCTGCTCGCGATCGGCGGCAGCATCACCGTCGTGGTCGTCACCTCGGCGCTCGCCACGATCCTCGGCACGTGGAACATCCCCACGTTCACCGCGCCGTTCTGCATCATCGCGAGCGTCATGACGATCGCCGCGCCCGGCTTCTCCCGGGTCTGGCACAGCGGACCCGACTTGGCGGCGCTCCCCGATTCCGCCACCGGGACCACCGCCCTGAGCTGGGACCAGCTCTGGCACGCCTTCCTCTCCAATGTCGGCCAGATCTTCTTCATGCCGCAGTGGTACGTCGGGCTGATCTTCCTGGCAGGCATCTTCGTGGCCGACCGCTGGGCCGGCGCCATGGCCTGTGTCGGCAGCGCAACCGCCATCTTCGTGGCCTGGGCGATGGGTTCGCCCTCCGACGGGGTGTCGCAGGGGCTCATGGGCTACAGCAGCGTGCTCGTCGCCATGGCCCTGTGCGGGGTGTTCCTCGTCCGCTCCGCCTGGAGCTTCGGCTTCGCCGTGCTGGGCGCCGCGGCCGCGACGGGCCTGACGGCGGCCATGACCGCGTTCTTCGCCCCGTTCGGCGGGCACACCTTCACCTGGCCGTTCGTCCTGACCACGCTCGTCTTCGTCGCCGCGGTCCCGGCGATCCCCCGGCTGCGGCGCACCTGAGGCGTACGCATCCCGCCCGTGCGCGGCCGGACCCGCGCACGGGCAGATCCGCGCGGACCCGTGCGGACCCGGGTCACACCCACCCGGGTAGCGGCCGCCCCGGGTCGCACGCCCCCGGTACGCACGCACCCGAACCACCTCGAGAGCCGAAAGTGAGTGACCGATGAATCTCGCTCCCCGTGAGATGGACAAGCTCTGGATCTACGTCGTGGCCGACCTGGCCCGCAAGCGGCGCGAGCGGGGCGTCAAGCTCAACTACAGCGAGGCCTGCGCCCTGATCAGCGAGGGCATCCTGGAGGGCGCCCGCGACGGCAAGACCGTCGCCGAGTGCATGGAGCTCGGCAAGCAGCTCGTCTCCGCCTCCGACGTCATGTCCGGCGTACGGGAGATGCTGCCGCTGCTCCAGGTCGAGGCCGCCTTCGTGGACGGCACCAAGCTCGTCTCCTGCCACGACCCCGTCGGCGCCTGAGTCATGGCCGCAGTCGCACCCGAACGGCCGGGCCGGGCCAGGGAATCGGAGCGCTCCGTCGTCCTGGCCGGGGGCCACGAGGGCGGCGCGGCGGCCGGCGCCGTGCAGACCGGCCGGCCGCTGGCCGAAGCCGTGGGCGAGGCGCTCGCGGCCTCGTCCGGTCCCGTCTGCGTGGTGCCGATGACGCTGGGGCGCGACCCCGGGCTGATCGCCGACTGCGCCCGCGCCCTGCGCTGGCTCGGCCGCGACCAGGAGCCCGGACGGCTCGTCCTGGCACCGCCCTTCGCCACCGCGGACCACCTGACCGCGTGGCTGCGCACCGCCGCCCTCAAGGCGGTGCGCGAGGCGCCCGAGGGCTCCGCCGTCCTGGTCACCGCGCCCGCGGCCGGACCGTTCGAGGACGCGGACCTCTTCCGGGTGGCCCGGCTCGTGCGGCAGTACGGGCACCACCGCTGGGTCGAGGTCGCCTTCGACGGCGGCGACCCGGACCTCGCGGACGGGGCCGATCGCTGCCGCCGCCTGGGGGCGTCCCGGGTCTGCCTGGTGCGGGCGGCGTTCGCCGGGCCGGACCGGGTTCCGGCCGGGGTCCTGGACACCGGCCCGCTGCTGTCGCGGGCCGCCGTCGACCAGGTCGTACGGACCCGGGTGCAGGAGGCCCTGCACCGGCTGTCCCACGGGCGGGACGGCATCACCGAGGGCCTGGACGCCGAGCACGGCCACGGGTACGCGCACGCGCACGGCCCGGGCGGCGACCACAGCCACGGCCAAGGCCAAGGGCACAGCCACGGCCAAGGGCACAGCCACGGCCAAGGGCACGGCGACGACCACGGGCACGACCACGGCCGCACGCACGGCCGCCCCCACCACTGATCCCGAGGAAGGGAAGTACCGCCATGTCCGGTGGCGCAAAATACCTCTACGGCGAAGGCACCGTAGAGATCAACTCCGGCCGCCGCAAGGCCAAGGTCACCGTCTCCAACACCGGTGACCGAGCGGTCCAGGTGGGCTCGCACTACCACTTCTTCGAGGTCAACCGCGCCCTCGACTTCGACCGCAACGCGGCCTACGGCATGCACCTCGACCTTCCCTCCGGCACCGGCGTGCGCTTCGAGCCGGGCGACACCCGCGAGGTCGAACTCACCGCGTACAGCGGCCACGGCCGCATCATCGGCTTCAGCTCGCTCACCGACGGCGGCCTCGGCTCCACCGACACCCGCATCCGCGCGCTGCGCCGGGCGGTCGAGCTCGGCTTCAAGGGCGCCCGCATCGAGGACGTCCACGCCGAGCCCGCACCCCGCGCGGCCGGCGCCGGAGACGGCGACGGATCCAAGACGGGCAGCGGCAGCGGCAGCGGCAGCGGCAAGAAGAGCAAGTCCCACAAGAAGGGCGACAAGTAGATGGCTGTCCTGAGCCGCAAGCAGTACACCGACCTGTTCGGACCCACCGTCGGGGACCGCTTCCACCTGGCGGACACCAACCTGGTCGTCGAGGTCGAGAAGGACCACAACGAGGGCCACTACGGCGACGAGGCCGTCTACGGCGGCGGCAAGGGCATCCGCGACGGCATGGGGCAGGATCCGCAGGCCACCAACCTGCAGGGTGCCCTGGACCTGGTCATCACCAACGTCGTGGTCATGGACGCGATCCTCGGCGTGGTCAAGGGCGACCTCGGTATCAAGGACGGCCTCATCGCGGGCCTCGGCAAGGCCGGCAACCCGCACACGCAGTCCGGGGTCCACCCCAAGCTGGTCATCGGGCCGGGCACCGAGGTGATCTCGGGCGAGCACCTGATCGCCACGGCCGGCGGCATCGACTCCCACATCCACTTCATCGCCCCGCAGCAGGCCGAACACGGCCTGTCCAACGGCATCACCACCATGATCGGCGGCGGCACCGGCCCCTCCGACGGCACCAACGGCACCACCTGCACGCCGGGCCCGTGGAACATCGGCCGGATGTACCAGGCGGTCGAGGACCTGCCGGTCAACGTGGGCCTGCTGGGCAAGGGCAACGGCTCGCTGCCGGAAGCACTGATCGAACAGGTCGAGGCGGGCGTCTGCGGCCTGAAGGTCCACGAGGACTGGGGCACCACCCCGGCCGCGCTGAGCAGGGCCCTGGACGTGGCCGACACCTACGACGTGCAGGTCGCCGTCCACACCGACACCCTCAACGAGTCCGGCTTCTTCGAGGACACCCGCTCCGCCATCGACGGGCGCACCATCCACACCTTCCACACCGAAGGCGCGGGCGGCGGCCACGCCCCCGACATCATGCGCGTCGCCGGCGAGCCCAACGTGCTGCCGTCCTCGACGAACCCGACGCTGCCGTACACCGTCAACTCCGTCGACGAACTCCTCGACATGGTGATGGTCTGCCACCACCTCTCCCACGACATCCCCGAAGACGTCTCCTTCGCCGACTCCCGCGTCCGCGCCGAGACGATCGCCGCCGAGACCGTCCTGCACGACGAAGGCGTCATCTCGATCTTCTCCTCCGACTCCCAGGCCATGGGCCGCATCGGAGAATCCTGGACCCGCGCCTTCCAGACCGCTCACCACTGCAAGGACCAGCGCGGCAAGCTCGACGGCGACACCGAGCGCAACGACAACTTCCGCGTCCTGCGCTACCTCGCCAAGATCACGATCAACCCGGCGATCGCCACCGGCACCGCCGAGCACATCGGCTCCCTGGAGACCGGCAAGCTCGCCGACATCGTGCTCTGGCCGATCGGCTCCTTCGCCGCCAAGCCGAAGATGGTCATCAAGGGCGGACTGATCAACTGGGCGCTCATGGGCGACCCCAACGCCTCGCTGCCGACCCCCCAACCGGTGTACTACCGGCCGATGTTCGGCGCGTACGGCAAGGCCAGGCAGGCCACCCGCGTCTCCTTCATGTCGCAGGCCGCGATCGACCTCGGCGTGCCGCAGAAGCTGGGCCTGGACAGCAAGGTCCTGCCGGTGAGGCACTGCCGTACGGTCGGCAAGCAGCACATGGTCCGCAACGACGCCCTGCCCGTGATCGCCGTCGACCCGGAAACGTACAAGGTCACCCTGGACGGGGTGCCCGCGACCATCGAGCCGGCCCGCGAACTGCCCCTGAACCACCTGTTCTACCTGGCATGAGCACCACCTCGACCCCGCCGGGCGCCTCGCCGGTCCAGGCCCTCCTGGTCAGCCTCCAGCTGACCGACTCGGCCTTCCCCAGCGGCTTCTACACCCTCTCCCACGGCCTGGAGGGCTACGCCCAGGCCAAGGCCGTGACCCCCGAGGGCGTACCGGAGCTGCTGGCCGACCTGCTGCGGCACTCGGTGGGACCCTCCGACGCCACCGCGCTGGCGCTGGCCCACCGGGCCGCGCTGGCCGGCGACTGGGACGCGCTCGCCGAGACCGACCAGCGGCTGCACGCGACCAAGCTGAACGAGGGGCTGCGCCGCGCCGCGACCCGTACCGGCCGCCAGCTGCTGGACATCGCCCGCGAGTGCGTCGGCGGCGAGCCGCTGGAGCGGTACGCCTCGCTCGTCGCCGCCAAGCGGGCCCCCGGCTCACAGGCGGTGGCCGCCGGGGTCGCGTACGCGGCCGCCGGCGTCCCGGCCGAACAGGCCCTGGTCAGCGACCTGTTCGCCTATTCGGCCAGTTTCACCGGGGCGGCGCTGCGGCTGCGGCTCACGGACCACCGCAAGGCGCAGGTCATCCTGCGGGGCATCGCGCCCGTCATCGAGGAGGTGGCGGGGGCGGCCCTGCGACGCGAACTCGCCGATCTGGGCGGGTGCGTTCCGATGGCGGACGTGATGTCGGGCCGTCACGAGCGCGCCGAGGCACGGCTGTTCGCCACCTGACCCCTTCCACCCCACCGGCTCTCCAGAAGGTGTGTGACTGTTGATGAACGAGGACAACGTCCTGCGGGTCGGCATCGGCGGCCCCGTCGGCTCCGGCAAGACGGCGCTGATCGAGGCCCTGGTGCCGGTGCTCATCGGGCGCGGCCACCGGCCGGCCGTGATCACGAACGACATCTACACGCAGGAGGACGCCCACCACGTGCGCCGCGCGCTGGCCGGGGTCCTCGACCCCGAGCGGGTCGTGGGCGTGGAGACCGGCGCGTGCCCGCACACCGCCGTGCGCGACGACCCCACGATGAACCTCGCCGCCGGCGCCGAGATGCTCGAACAGTTCCCGGACGTCGACACCCTGCTCTACGAATCGGGCGGCGACAACCTCACCCTGACCTTCAGCCCGGTCCTGGTCGACCTCTTCCTCTTCGTCCTGGACACCGCCGAAGGCGAGAAGATGCCCCGCAAGCGCGGCCCCGGCATCACCGAGTCCGACCTGCTCGTCATCAACAAGATCGACATCGCCCAGTACGTGCGCTGCGACCTCGTCGTCATGGAGTCCGACGCGCACCGCGTGCGCGACGGACGCCCCGTGGCCCTGACCAACTGCCTGACCGGGCAGGGCCTGGAGGAGGTCGCCACCTTCATCGAGTCCTTCCGCCGGGTGCCGGCGTGAGCCTCGTGGCGACCGCCCCCGTGCCCGCGGCCCCGGCACCCGCCGCCCCCGCGCCGACGCCGCGCGTCCGGCTGGACCCCGCGCACTACGAGCCGCCGCGCGTCCCGCCCGAGGTGCTCCGGCACGCTTCGGCGCCCGACACCCTGGGGGTGGGGCGGCCGGGCAAGGTCGGCCTGCTCGAACTGGGCTTCGAGCTGGTCGGCGGCCGCACCGAGCTGGTGCGGCACTACCAGAAGTCCCCGCTGCAGATCATGCGCCCGCTCTACTTCGACCCGCACCGCCCCGATCTGCCGATCACCTTCCTGATGTCCACGGGCGGCGGGATCATCCAGGCCGACCGGCTGCGCACCGAGCTCGACTTCGGCCCCGGCACCTCGGCGCACGTCACGACCCAGGCGGCCGCCAAGGTCTACCGGATGGAGCACGACTACGCCGCCGCGCAGGTCTTCCTGACCGCCGGGCCGCACGCGTACGTCGAGTACCTCCCCGACCCCGTCATCCCCTACGTCGATTCGCGCTTCTACCAGCGCACGGTCGTCACGGCCGACCCCACCGCCACCGTGCTGGTGAGCGAGACGGTGCTGTCCGGCCGGCTCGCGCGCGGCGAGCACAACGCCTACCGGGTCTTCGCCTCCGACTTCGAACTGCGGCGTCCGGACGGCGGGCTGGTCGCGCTGGACACCGTACGGCTGGAGCCCGGGAACGGTAGCGGGGGCAGGGATACGGACGGCGAGCGCGGCGGCCTCGGCAGCAGCGCGGTCGACGGACCCGCCGTGCTGGCCGGCCACTCCGTGACGGCCTGCTTCTTCGCGGTCAGCCCGCTCGCGCCCGCCCGCGAGCTGGCCGACCTGCTGCACCGGACCCTGGCCGACAGCGGGCTCCCGTACGGGGTCAGCGTGCTCCCGCAGGACTGCGGGGCCTGGGTGCGGGTGCTCGGCGACCACACCGAGCCCGTGACCCGGGCGCTCACGGCCGTCTGGGACGCGGTCCGGCGCAGGCTGATCGGCGTACCGGCGCCGGCCCTCCGCAAGACCTGAACGCACCTGCGTACCCACGCCCCTGCGCACCCACGCCCCTCCTGCCCGTCCACGACCAGAGAGATCCCCACCACCATGCCCAGTGGCTACGACACGGGTAATACCGCCTGGATGATGGCGAGCACCGCGATGGTGCTGCTCATGACCCCGGGCCTCGCCTTCTTCTACGGAGGCATGGTCAAGACCAAGCACGTGCTGGTGATGCTCAAGATGAGCTTCGCCTGCCTGTCGCTGGTGACGATCCTGTGGGTCGCGGTCGGCTACTCCCTCGCCTTCGGCAAGGACTCCGGGGCCGGCCTGATCGGCAACCTCGACCACGCGTTCTTCCGGGGCATCGGGATGGACTCCCTGCACGGTTCCATCCCGACCATGATCTTCGCCTGCTTCCAGATGTCCTTCGCGATCATCACGGTGGCGCTGATCAGCGGCTCGATCGCGGGCCGGGCCACCATGAAGGGCTGGCTGGTCTTCGTCGTCGCGTGGACCCTGCTGGTCTACGTGCCCACCGCGCACTGGGTGTTCGCCTCCGACGGCTGGATCCAGAAGTCCCTGGGCGCGCTCGACTACGCCGGCGGCCTGCCGGTCGAGCTCAGCTCCGGCGCCTCGGGGCTCGCGGTGGCGATCGTGCTGCGCAAGCGCAAGGACTTCGAGCGCGAGACGATCCGCCCGCACAACCTGCCGCTGGTCGTCATCGGCCTGGCGCTGCTGTGGTTCGGCTGGTTCGGCTTCAACGCGGGCTCCGCGCTCCAGGTCGAGGGCAGCGCGCCGACCACCTTCTTCAACACGCAGTTGGCGGCCGCGGGCGCGATGATCGGCTGGCCGATCATCGAGAAGTGGCGGCTGGGCCACGTGGAGATGCTGGGCGTCGCCTCGGCGGCGGTCGCGGGCATGGTGGCCATCACCCCGGCCTGCGGCGAGGTCTCCCCGATCGGCGCGCTGATCATCGGCTTCGTCGCGGGCGTCGTCTGCTGCTTCGCCGTCAACATGAAGTTCAAGATCGGCGTGGACGACACCCTCGACGTGGTCGGCGTGCACGGCTGGGGCGGCATCGTCGGCGTGCTCTCCATCGGCTTCTTCGCCACGGCCGCGATGAGCGGCAAGAAGGGCCTCTTCTACGGGGGCGGCCTCGACCTGCTGTGGCGCCAGGCCGTCGCCGTCCTGGCGGTGGGCACCTTCTCCTTCGTCATGACCTGCCTCATCGCCAAGGTGATCGACATGACCGTCGGCTTCCGCACCTCCGAGGAGTACGAGAACGTACCCGGCCGCGAGGAGGAGGTCGCGTACGACAACGAGACCCTCGATCAGATCCGCGACCGGATGGGCGGCTCCGGCGACGCGGCCCGTGAGTCCGCGCCGGTGGGCGCGGGCGTGGGAGCGGGCGCGGCCAAGGACGCCGCGGAGCGCCGGGACGCCGCCCTGCTCGCCGAGATCGTATCCGTGCTGGACCGACGAGAGCGTGACAAGTGAACGCCCACATGATCACCGCTACGGCCGCGGCGGCGGCCGTAGCCGACTCCGGCAACGCCGCCTGGCTGATGATGGCCTCGGCGCTGGTGCTGCTGATGGCCCCCGGCGTGGCCTTCTTCTACGGCGGCATGGTCCGCACCGGCCAGATCGTCGCCATGCTCAAGATGATCTTCTTCTGCATCGTGATCGTCACCGTGCTCTGGTTCGCGATCGGCTACTCCCTGGCGTTCGGCCCCGACGCCGGCGGGCTCGGCGTCATCGGCACCCTCGACCGGGCCTTCCTGCGCGGGATCGGCTCCGGGTCCCTGACCGGATCCGTGCCCACGGTCACCTTCGTGGTCTTCCACCTGTCCTTCGCGATCGTCACCGTCGCCCTGATCGCCGGCTCCATCGCGGGCCGCGCCAAGATGGGCGGCTGGATCGCCTTCGTCATCGCGTGGACCCTGCTGGTCTACATCCCCATGGCGCACTGGGTCTTCGATCCGGCCGGCTGGGTCGCCGCGCAGCTCGGCGCCGTCGACTTCTCCGGCGGCACGGTCGTGGAGATCGGCTCGGGAGCCGCCGGGCTCGCCCTCGCCACCGTCGCGGGCAAGCGCGCGGACTTCGAGCGCCAGGACATCCGGCCGCACAACCTGCCACTGGTGGTCATCGGGCTGTCCCTGATGTGGTTCGGCTGGTTCGGCTTCAACACCGGGTCCTCGCTCGGCACCCCGGGCGGCGCCGCGATGGCCTTCCTCAACAGCCAGCTCGCGGCGGGCGCCGCGATGGCCGGCTGGGCGGTCACCAGCTGGTGGCGCACCCGGCGGGTCGGCCTGCTCGACATGTGCATGGGCGCCGTCACCGGCCTGGTCGCCATGACCCCGCTCGCGGGCGGCGTGAGCCCGGTGTGGGCCAGCATCATCGGCTTCCTCGCCGGTCTGACCTGCGCGTTCGCGATCAGCTGGAAGTACCGGTTGGGTGTGGACGACACCCTGGACGTCGTGGGCATCCACGGCTGGGGCGGCATCGTCGGCATGGTCATGGCCGGCCTGTGCGCGACCGGGACCCTGACCGGGCACAAGGGCCTCTTCTACGGGGGCTCCTGGGACCTGCTGGGCAAGCAGCTCACCGCCACGGTGGTGCTGGGCCTGTACTCGTTCGTGATGACCGCGCTGATCGGCAAGGTCATCGAGGCCACCATCGGGCTGCGCGAGCCCGGCGGGATGGTGGAGGAGGAACAGGCGTACTCCGAGGTCCTCTACGACAACCTCAAGGAGCTTACCGCCGACCACGGGCGCGCCCCGGGCACGGACGAGGAGGCGGAAAGCGCCTCCGCGCTCGTGGCCCGGCTGCGCGAGGTGCTGCTGACCGCCCCGACCGGCCCGGAGGGCGGCGGCGGGCAGATCGGCGGCGGTCGGGAGGACGACGGCGGCCGGGGGTGAGCACGGTCGGCGTGGCCGGTCTGCCGGAGCCGGGCGGCGAGGGCCCGACTCCCCGCCGAAGGAGCGCGGCGGGCCCGCCCGTCCGGGACTCCGCCTGCGTCGACGGACCGGGTCAGCCCGTGAAGCCCAGGGCGGCCAGCGCCTTCTCGATCCGGGAGCGGTGCCGCTCCTCCCAGGCGTCCAGGGATTCCGCGGACTCCTCGGCCAGCTTGGCCCGTGCGGCGAGCAGGATCTCCTCACGGCGGGCGGCGGGGGTGACCACGATGCCCTCCTCGTCCGCCACCACGATGTCGCCGGGGTGCACGGTCACGCCGCCGACCCGGACCGGTTCGCCGAGCGAGCCGATCTTCTTCTTCGTCCCCGGGATCGGGACGACGCCCCGGGCGAAGACGGGGAAGCCCGCCTCGCGCACCTCGCCGAGGTCGCGGATGACCCCGTCGACCACGAAGGCGGCGATGCCCCGGCGCTGGGCTACGGCGCACACGTTGCCGCCGGCCAGGGCGTGGTCCACGTCGCCCGACTCCACGACGACGACCGAGCCGGGCTGCGCGCGGTAGATCGCGGCGTGCAGCATCAGGTTGTCGCCGGGCTCGCAGCGCACGGTGTACGCGGGTCCCGCCACGCGCGGAGAGTCCCACAGCGGGCGGATGCCGATGTCCATGACCTGCTCGCGGCCCAGCAGGTCGGCGAGGGTGGTGGGCGGGACGTCCTCGAACGCGCTGTTCACATCGGATCCTTCTCTTCGAACCGTGCCGGCCCTGCGGTCCGTGCTCTGCGGGTCAGCGGCGGTCGCCGGTGTCGACGAGCACCTGCAGCAGCTTCCGCAGCGTCGTGCTGGAGACGTGCATGGTGTAGGGGAGGTACACGACCTCGACCCCCACCTCCGCGAAGTCGCGCTCCCATTGGGCGCCGCGGAGGGTCCCCTTCCAGTCCTCGCCCTTGAACAGGCGGTGGAAGCCGACCTGCCGCCAGGCCTCCATCTTCTCGAGCGTGGTGTCGACGACGGCCTCGTCGACGAACTTGACCGAGCTCACGATCTCGAGGCGCTCGTGGAGCGGCACCACCGGGGCGTGCCCCTTGTGGCCCGCGGCCTCGTCGGTCAGCACGCCGGCCACGAGGTGGTCGCACTGGCCGCGGGCATGCCGCAGGAGGTTCACGTGCCCGATGTGGAAGAGGTCGAACACGCCGGACGCATAGCCGACAACGCGAGACACGAGACTCCCCCAGACCGCAATGACCTCCCCGAGCACACGGGGCACCGCGATCGTAAGGCACTGCGACAGGGCGACGCACAGCTGGCCCTGCGGTGAACCGGCGGGGGCGTCCGCTATCCGGAATCCGGACTCCGGTGCGCGTGGACCCCCGGTCCGCCTCCGCTCTCTGACACCCTGGGGCACATGGACGCTCCCACCCCCGGCGCCTGGCTGCGCGCCGGCATCAGCCGTGACGGCGGCCCGCTCCTGGAGACCGGGCACGTCGTGTGGATCCAGTCCGGCGCCTTCTACGCGGACAGCCGCGGCTTCGCCGGGACCACCGCCTACGACGGCGAGCAGGTCACCTTCCACCACGACGTCGGCGAACCCGGCCACGACGTCGGGACCCTGCGCGCCGAGGGCACCCGCATGGTCGAGAGCGGCACCAACCCCGACGGCAGCACCTTCCTGGAGGTGTGGACGCCGCTGCCCGGCGCCGCCGGACCCGACGGATCCTGGACCGCCGCCGGCACCCAGACCGTCCGGGCGGGCCGGCACGTCGTCCACGTCGACGCCGACGGCCTGGGGACGCACTTCGTCCTCGCCGAGGACTGACCTCTCGCTCAGAACGGCTTGGTCGGGAGGTACTTGCCGTCCAGGGTGATGACCGCGCGCTCGCCGCCGTCGGGGTCGGCGACCTTCCGCACGTCCAGCTTGAAGTTGATCGCGCTGATGATGCCGTCGCCGAACTCCTCGTGGACCAGGGCCTTCAGCGTGGTCCCGTACACCTGGAGCATCTCGTGGAACCGGTAGATCGTCGGGTCCGTCGGGACGGAGCCGGGGAGGGAACCGCGGGTCGGGATGGTCTGCAGCAGCAGCGCGGCGTCGGCGTCCAGGCCGAGGATCCCGGCCGCGGCCTCGGCGGCGCCGGTGGGCAGGGGGTGCTGGCCCAGCAGGGCCGCGGTGACGAAGGCGACCGAGAGGCCGGTCGGCTCGGCGATCTGGCGCCAGGTGAGGTCCTTGCGGGTCTTGGCCTCGACGGCGGCGATGGCCAGGGCCTGGCGGGCGGCGGGGTCGAACTGGGCGTGCACCATGAGGGGGTGGTTGCCTTTGAGCGTTCGCGTGGAGGGCGGGAGGCGGGCGTTATACACGTCGCCCCTGCCCCTGCCCTGCTCCACGAGCCGATCCTCATACCGCCCCTGGCCGCCGGCGCCGCCCTGGTGCACAGCGCCCCCACGCTGCCGCTGGCGCAGCCCCGCGGGGTCGTCATCGGCCACATGCTGGGAGCCGCCGTGGGCTACGGGGTGCCGGCCGTCGCCGGGAGCAGCGCATGGGCCCGCCGCCGTGGCCGCCGGGTCACGCTGGCGCTGGTCATGCTCGCGCGGACCCCGCATTCGCCCGCCTGCGCCACGGCCGTCGTCGTCGTACTGCGGACCCCGGTGGCGGAGCGGTTCGTCCCCCTGCTGTTCGGTTCGACCGTCCTGATCGTCCTCACCGGGTGGGCCGCCTCCCGCGTGCGGCGCAAGGCGCCGAGGTATCCCGCGTACTGGCGGCGAGTGCGGCGGCGAAGTCCGGCTGCGAGGCCGCTCACCGTGGGTGACGGCTCGAGATGCGCGCACGGCGTCCGGCTGGTTCGCTGGATTGCGCTCGCCCTCCCCCCACGGCGCCCAGGAGTGATCATGAGTGCAGGCGAATCCCACGGCCGGTCCCGGCAGCTGCGCGACAAGGCCCAGGAACTGAACGAGGCCGCCGCGCGGTCGGCCGACCCGGAGGAGAGCCGGCGGCTGCGGGACAAGGCCCGCCGCCTGCAGGAGCAGAGCGAGCAGGAGCGCGTCATCGACGACCCGGGCATGGACCTGCGGTAGGCCGCCCGGCCCGGCCTGCGCCGGGCCCCCGCCGGACCCGCCGCCGACTGCCTGCGGACGGCTTCCCGGGCGCGCCCACGAACACGGCGTAGACCGAAGGGGCGTTACGAGGCTGCGGCGGCGGCCGCGGCGGGAGCCTCGTCCAGCTCCCAGGCGTGGCGCTTGAACTCGCGCGCGAAGTCGGCGTGGTCCTCCCACTGGCGGGCGATGCCGCGCAGCACGTCCCAGTGGTGCTCGACCGCCTGGTCGATGACCCGGCGGACCGCCGGCTCCGCGGTCGCCCGCTGCCCGATGAGCCCCTTGGCGACGGAGGCCTCCAGCGCCGCGTTGCGCAGCGCGCGCAGGGCGCGGGAGGTGTCGTCCATGGCGAAGCCGCTGTCGCTGCCCGTCTCCTCGGCGAAGAGCGGGGTGAGCCGCGCCTCGATGAAGGCGGTGATCCGCTCGAAGTGGCGTACGTCCATCGGTGGCTCCATCTCGGGTCGTTCCGGTCCTGCGGCGCGAACCGGGCCCGCACCGTCGATCATTATCCCGTACCCGCGGGGCCCTCCCGGTCCCCGAGGCCGCTTAGTCTGGCCGCATGGACGAGCTGGACGAGCTGGACGGCGTACAGGTGATCCCCTTCGCGGATGCCGCGGCCTTCGAGGACTGGCTGGCCGGGCACCACACCCTGCACGAGGGCGTGTGGGTCAGGCTGGCGAAGAAGGCGTCGGGGATCGCGTCGGTCTCCTCGGACGAACTGGTCGACATCGGGCTCTGCTACGGCTGGATCTCCGGGCAGCGCCGGTCCCTGGACGAGCGGTACTACCTGCAGAAGTACGTGCCGCGCAGGCCCCGGAGCCTGTGGTCGCAGGTCAATGTGGACAAGGTCGCGGAGCTGACGGCCATGGGCCGCATGCGGGAGCCGGGCCTCGCCGAGGTGCGCAAGGCGCAGGAGGACGGCCGCTGGGCGGTCGCCTACGCCTCGCAGCGGACGGCGGAGGTGCCGCCCGACGTCACCGAGGCGCTGGCGGCGGAGCCGGCGGCCCGCGAGGCCTTCGAGGCCCTCGACCGGACCGGGCGCTACCTCGTCGTCCTCCCCCTGCTCCAGGCCCTCACCCCGGAGGTCCGCCGGACCCGCCTGGCCAGGGCCGTACGCCTCCTCGCGCGGGGCGCCGCCGACTGAGGCGGACACCGCGCGCTCACGGCACCGGCCGAACCTCCCGGCCGCGGCCGGAGCCGTCCACTCGGACGAGCAGCGTGCCGAGGCCCCCGCAGGCGAAGGCGACGTCGATGGCCTCCGGCGAAAGCACGTCGAGCCCGCCGAGGAACAGCCGCTCCCGCAGGAGGGGTTCCCCCGCCGCTTCGCAGGAGCGGCGCCAGTCCGCGGGCGCGTGCGCGAGGGCGAAGTCCTTGAGGGCCTCTAGGACATCGAGGACCCGGCGGACGTGCGCCGCCGCGCCGTCGAGGTCGCCCGGCTCGGCCCCGGACGCGCCGGGGGCGATCGTCACCTCGCAGTGCCCGTCCCCGTCGGCGGCGGCCGACCGGACCGCGGGATCGATGTCGATCCCGCCGACCAGCCGGCCCTCCGCGTCCGCCCGCAGCACCCCGAGCCGTGGATGGCGGACCGGCCCGGCGTACCGGATACAGCAGGGCGCGAGCCGCTCCGAGGCGACCGCCCCGCAGACGGGGCACAGCAGGTGGAGATGGCAGGCCGGGTCTCCGCCCGCGGGGACGCGGTCCGAGGTGGTGTCCATGGGATCGAGGCTGGGCCGTCTCGGAAAAGATCTTTCTCCTGCCTGCCCCGTCCGATACGGTCGCGGAGTTGTTTTCGCTGCCGGGAGCTCGTGAGCCGCGCGCGCGGCCCCGGCGGTCCGCCGACTGAGAGCAGGTTTCTTCATGGCATGTCGCATCGGTGAGCTCGTGTTCGGTTGCCGCGACCCCGAACTGCTGGCGCAGTTCTGGTGCGAGGTCCTGGGCTTCGTCGTGGTCGGCCGCGAGGAGGGCTGCGTGGAGATCGGGACGGAGGAAGGTTTCGGCGGTCCGCAGCCCACGATCTTCTTCAGCGTCCGGGACGAGCCGGAGCCGGGCAAGTCCCGGCTGCACATCGACGTCAACCCCACCGACCGCGACCAGGACGCCGAGCTCGAACGCCTCCTGAAGCTCGGCGCCCGGCGGGCCGACATCGGCCAGTCCGGGGACGAGCAGTGGCATGTCCTGGCCGACCCCGAGGGCAATGAGTTCTGCCTGCTCAAGGCCCGCATCAAGGCGCTCTGATACTCGTACGGGCGGACGGGGCGGACGGGCGGGCCCGGCTACCAGCGCAGCGGGAGGCGGCTCACGCCGCGCATCAGGCTTCCCCGCAGCCAGGGCGGCGGGCCCGCCGTCGGGGCTTCGGACAGGGCGGGGAAGCGTTCGAGCAGGGAGCGGATCGCCGTGCGGCCCTCCATGCGGGCCAGCGGGGCTCCGATGCAGAAGTGCAGGCCGTGACCGAAGGCCAGGTGGCCCTGCGGGGTGCGCCTGATGTCGAAGGTGTCGGGCTCCGCGAAGCGCGCGGGGTCGCGGTCGGCGCCGGCCAGGGAGACCAGGACGGTCGCCCCGGCGGGGATGGTGGTGTCGCCCAGGTCCAGGGCCTCGCGGGCGTAGCGGTAGGTGGAGTGCTGCACGGGGCCGTCGTAGCGGAGCATCTCCTCGACCGCCCCGTCGAGCAGCCCGTCGAAGTCGCCGCGCAGCGCCGCCAGTTGCTCCGGGTGGGCGAGCAGGGCCCGTACGCCGTTGGCTATCAGGTTGACGGTGGTCTCGTGGCCCGCCACCAGCAGCAGGAAGGCCATTCCGACCACTTCGTCGGAGGAGAGCGAGTCGCCGTCCTCGTCGCGGGTCCGGATCAGCGCGCTCAGCAGGTCCTCGCCGGGGTCCTTGGCCTTGGCCTCGATGAGCTCCGTGAGGTAGCCGCCGAGCTGTCGGTGCGCGGTGTTGTCCGGGGTGCCGGGGGCGGGTGAGACGACCGCGTTGGACCAGTGGCGGAAGCGTTCGCGGTCCAGGTCCGGGACGCCGAGCAGTTCGCAGATCACGGTCATCGGCAGGGGGAACGCGAACGCGTCGATCAGGTCGGCGGTGCGCTCGGGCCGGGCGGCCATCCCGTCGAGCAGCCCGTCGGTGATCTGCTGGACGCGGGTGCGCATGCCCTCCATGCGTCGGGCGGTGAACTCCCGTGCGACCAGTCGGCGCAGCCGCGTGTGGTGCGGCGGGTCGGATTCCAGCATGTTGGCGTTCACGGCGGTGACGAGGGCGTCCGGGAAGTGCCCCGAACTGCGCCAGTCCTTCGACAGGGCGGGGTGGTTGAGCGCCTGGCGCGCCTCGTCGTGGCCGACGACGAGCCAGCTCGGCTCGTACTCGTCGGCCGTGACGATGACCTGGTGGACGGGTCCGGCTTCGCGCAGTCTCGCGTAGTAGGGATACGGGTCGGCGTTGAAGTCCTCGGCGCTGGCACTGATGTCCACTACTGGCATCGGACCACAGTAGAACGGCGGTCGGGACCGGGTGAGGGCGGTTTCAGGACACTCTGGGACGACCCGGCGATCACGGTAGTCTGCGGCTCCGCCATACGAGAAGGGGGACGGCCATGACCACCGCGCGCGAGGTAGTCCGGACATCCGTGGAGATCGCCACTCAGGACGGCACCGCCGATGCCTACTTGGCCCGGCCCGAAGGCGACGGCACGTATCCGGGGATACTGCTGTACATGAACGCCCTGGGGGTGCGTCCGCACATCAAGTCGATGGCGGACCGGATCGCCGCGGCCGGCTACGTCGTACTGCTGCCCAACCTCTTCTACCGCCACGGGCGGACGCCGGTCTTCGAACTCCCCGAGTTCGTCGACTTCCGCCGGCAGCCGGAGCTCTTCGAGCGGGTCGGCCCGGCGCTCGACTCGCTGACGCCCGAGCTCGCCATGCGCGACGCCGGGGCGTACCTGGACTGGCTCGCGGACTTCCCGGGCGCGGCCGCCGGGCCGGTGGGGATCACGGGGTACTGCCTGGGGGCTCGGCTGGCCCTGCTCACGGCGGGCACGTATCCGCGGCGGGTGGCGGCGGCGGCCGGCTTCCACGGCGGCCTCCTGGCCACCGGCGCGGCGGACAGCCCGCACCTGCTCGCGTCCGCGGTGACGGCCGAGCTGTACTTCGGCCACGCGGACCAGGACCCCTCGCTGCCGGCCGAGCAGATCGACCTGCTGGAGAAGGCCCTCACCGAGGCCGGGGTCCGCCACCGCGCCGAGGTGTACGAGGGTGCTCCGCACGGCTTCACCCTGGCCGACACGTCCACCTACGACGCGGCCGGCGACGAGCGGCACTGGGCGGAGCTGTTCGCCCTGCTGGACCGTACGTTCTGACGCGGGAGGGGGCGGGGAGGCGTCTCGGACGCCTCCCCGCCCCGCCGCCCCGCGCTACGGGGCTTCGGCCGTCACCGGCACTGGCCGGACCGGGGTCCGGTCACGGTGGTGCCGCTGACGCGCGGCGCCGGGTCGTCGGCCTCGCAGCGCAGCGGGCCGCTGACCCGGTTCGCCGAGAAGCCGATGCCTCCGGTGTTGGCTTCCAGGGAGACCGGACCGGTGAGGGTGTCGCCCGCGCAGTCCGGCGACCCCGGGCCCTCGGCGGGATCCGAGCCGATCAGCACGGAGCCGGTGGTGCCGCGGACGGTGAGCGGGCCGGTCAGCGTCGATCCGCAGAGGGAAAGGGCGAGGGCCCCGTCCGAGGACACCGGGCCGGTGAGGCGCCCGCCGGACACGGACAGGGCGCCGCCCGGCCGGACGGTGACCGGGCCGGTCCGGCTGCCGCCGGCCGCGATGCAGAGCGACTGTCCGGCGGCCACGGTCAGCGGCCCCCGGGCCGCCGTCGTGATGCAGGGCGCGCTGAACCCGACGGTGACACCGGTCGGTTGGCCCGTGGCACTGGCCTCGCGTCCGGCGTCCGGGGTGTACGAGGCGCTGATCCGATGGGCCCCGGGGCGCAGGGCGCTCGTGGTGAGACGGGCCCGTCCTGCGTCGAGCGGCACGGTCGCGAGCGGGGGGGTTCCCGTCTGTGAAGGTGACGCTGCCCGCCGGGGTGCCGGCGAGGGGGTCGGCGGAGTCCACGGTCGCGGTCAGGGCGACGGCGTGACCGAACAGCGGTGTGGTGGTGTCCGCGGTGAGCGCGGTCGACGTCCCGTGCCGGAAGGAGAGGACGGCCTTGCCTTCGCCGCGCTGGACGCTGGCCGGCAGGGAGGCCGCGGAGACTCCGGCCTCGGCCGGGGCCGCGTGGCCGCTGCCGCCGCCACCGCCCGCGCCGTAGAGGTTGCCGGGGTTGCCGCCGCCGGAGCCGCCGCCACCGCCGAACCAGCCACCGCCTCCGCCACCGTTGCCGCCGTGGGCGCCGTTGCCCCCGGTGCCGCCGCTGCCCGGGTTGGGCAGGCTGGTGTTCTCGTCGATGCGCTCGCGTTGCCTCCCGGCCCGCCGAGCGGGGAGGTGCGGATCCCGGGGCCGGGCGCCGTCTGGGTACCGCCGGCGCCGTCGGCGCCGGAGCCCTCGGGTCCGCCGCCTTGGCCGCCGTTCCCGCCGGTCGGTCCGCCGCCGTCGCCGCCGCGCAGCAGGGGGCCGCCGTTGCCGGTGCCGCCGTTCCAGCCGACCGCGGTCCAGGAGTCCGGGTTGGTCTCCCCGTCCGCGGCCGCCTTCTGCCCGTAGTCGTGGCCGGCGTTGGTGAAGGTGCGGAAGGTGGGGAAGGAGGCGATCGGCTTGGGGCTGCCGACCTCCGCGGGCGTGGTGCGGGCGCCGCCCCCGAGGAGGCGGGTGCCGGCCGGGCAGGTGGCGGTGACGAGGCCGACCGTGGAGGCCGGGCCGGGGCCGGAGACCTTGTTCATCACCACCTGGGTGTGGTTGATCAGGCTGCTCGTGAAGCAGATGGCGTACGGGGTGGTGGAGAACGCGGCGTCCACCGCGCCCCCGCTGCCGCAGAGGCCGAGCCAGTGAGTCACGTCGGTGCCGACGACACCGGTCGAACCGGTGTACTCCGTACTGCCGTCGGGGCGCGGCGCGGTGCCGTTGACGTGCTTGCCGTTCGACACCGTGCCGGTGCCGATGGCCTGGTTGATCCCGCCGCCGGAGATGAGTCCGGTACCGCAGTCCGCGGGGGTGGAGATCTCCGCGAAGGTCGATCCGGGGCCCGAGGTGGCGCCGGGGGGACGCTCCGGGCGGGTCGCCCGACCTGCACCTTTCAGTGCTACTGAAAGGAAGGTTCGAAAACATTCGATGGACCTGGGCAGTTAGGAGGGGCGAGAGTCGAGGCACAGCACCAAGCACCCCAACTCCCTTACGAACCAAGGAAGAAGGTCTTCGCACATGCGCCCCACGACCACCGGAACCCATGCCGCCCCCTACGTCTCGGGCGACCCGTACGCCGACTACCGGGGAGCCGTCTTCCCCTTCTCCCACCTCACCGATCTCGCCGACCGCCGGCTCGGCGCGGGAGTCGTCGCCGCCAACGACGAGTTCTTCGCGGAGCGCGAGAACCTCCTGCTCCGCGCGCCGGCCGTCTTCGACGTCCACGACTACGGGAACAAGGGCAAGGTCATGGACGGTTGGGAGACCCGACGCCGACGCGGGGCGGGCGCGGACGAGCCGTTCCCGGCGGACTCCGACCACGACTGGGCACTGATCCGCCTCGGCGCACCGGGCATCATCCGCGGGATCGTCGTCGACACCGCGCACTTCCGCGGGAACTTTCCGCAGCAGGTGAGCGTGTGGGCCGCAGCTTTCGAAGGGACGCCCTCGGTCGCCGAGCTCCTCGAACGGGCGGACGCCTGGGAGGAGATCGTGCCGCGCACGGCGGTGCGCGGCCACGCCGCCAACGGCATCGCCGTCGGCTCCGGGCGCCGCTGGACGCACCTGCGGATCAACCAGCATCCCGACGGCGGCATCGCGCGCCTGCGGGTCCACGGCGAAGTGCTGCCCGATCCCGTGTGGCTGGCCCTGCTCGGCACGGTGGACGTGGCCTGCGTCGTCAACGGCGGCGTCGTGGAGCACGCCTCGGACGGCTTCTACTCCTCGCCCGGGAACACCGTCATGCCGGGGCTGTCCCAGAAGCAGGACGACGGCTGGGAGACGCGCCGGCGCCGCGACAAGGGCAACGACTGGATCGCGTACCGGCTGGCCGGGCAGTGCGAGATCCGCGCGGTGGAGGTGGACACGGCCAACCTGAAGGGGAACGCGGCCGGTTGGGTGTCACTGTCCGTCAGGGACGGCGAGGACGGCAAGGACGGCGCGGACGGCGGCTGGACGCAGGTCGTCCCGCCCACCCGGCTGCAGCCCGACAGCCCGCACCGGCTGCCGCTCGCGGCGCCGGTGCTCGCCACCCACACCCGGCTCGACGTCCACCCGGACGGCGGGATCGCCAGGCTGCGCCTGCACGGGAACCTGACGAACGCCGGAGCGGCCGCGCTCACCGCCCGCGCCGCTCGTGCGTCGGGCACGGCGGGGTGAGGGTGGGCGCGGTCGCTCCGGCGGCACCGGGAAGGGGCCTTACTACTCGACGACGAGCTCGACGGGGATGTTGCCGCGGGTGGCCCGGGAGTAGGGGCAGACCTCGTGGGCCTGCTTGACCAGCAGGCTGCCGGTCTCGCCGGCCAGGGAGTCGGGGAGCTCCACGCGCAGGACGACGGCCAGCCCGAAGCCCGCGCCGTCCTTGCCGATGGAGACCTCCGCGGTGACCGAGACCTCGCTGGTGTCGACCTTGGCCTGCCGGCCGACCAGGCCGAGGGCGCTGGCGAAGCAGGCGGAGTACCCGGCGGCGAAGAGCTGCTCGGGGTTGGTGCCCAGGCCGTTCCCGCCGAGGGCCGGGGGCATGGCCAGCGCGAGGTCGATCTGGCCGTCGGAGCTGACGGCGCGGCCTTCGCGGCCGTTGGCGGTGGCGACAGCGGTGTAGATCGCGTCCATCTCGGGTGTTCCTCTCACAGGGCGGAGGCGGGGCCGTCGGTCGTCGGCCCTGCCCCATCAATATTGCACACAATTAAGTTGTGCACAATTCAGTTGCCGCCACGACACCCCCGAGTACACTGGCTCCCATGACCGAGCAGCTCCCCGCCACCCACCCCGACCAGGACTTCCTGCGCCTCGACGGCCAGATCTGCTTCGCGCTCGGCGCGGCGAACCGCGCCTTCGGAGGCCTCTACCGCGTGGTCCTGAAGGACCTCGGGCTGACCTATCCGCAGTACCTGGTGATGCTCGTCCTGTGGGAGCACGGGGAGATGCCGGTCAAGGAGCTCGGCCGGCACCTGCGGCTCGACTCGGGAACACTGTCCCCGCTGCTCAAGCGGCTGGAGGCGGCCGGACTGATCTCCCGCGAGCGCAGCGCCGAGGACGAGCGGTCCGTGCACGCGCGACTCACCGGCGAGGGGGTCGCCCTGCGGGCCCGAGCCGTCGAGGTGCCCCGGCGCATCGCCGTCGCGACCGGCTTCGAGCTCGGCGAGATCAAGGACCTGCAGGAGCGCCTGCGGCGGCTCACCGCCGCCCTGGACGCGGCGGTTCCGCAGGAGTAGCGGGGGCCTCCCCCGCCGCGGGCGGCGGCCGCCACAGCGGGTGCTCGCGGCGCGCCCAGTCGGCGGCCACCGAGCCCGTGCGCATGCCGCGCCGGGCTTCCGGGTCGGCCAGCGCCTTCATGACGTGCCCGGCGACGGCCGCGGCCAGTGCGAGGGCCAGCCAGTCGTGGACGAAGGTCGCACCGGTCCGCCAGGGCAGCGGGGCCAGCCCGGTGAACCACATCAGCAGGCCCGTGCCGAGCATGACCAGGGCGGCACCGGCGCTCCAGCTCGCGTAGAGCTTCTGCCCGGCGTTGAACTTGCCCGCCGGGCGGGCCTCCTGGCGTGCGTCCCGGCGCAGCGCGGAGCGCAGCCAGGTCCGGTCGTGCGGGCCGAAGCGGTTCAGCCGACGCAGATCGGCGCGGAAGGCCCGGGAGGCGAGCCCCAGCAGGGCCGGGGCCGGGATCAGCAGTCCGGACCATTCGTGCAGGGTGACCACGAGGTGGCGGCGGCCCACGAGTTCGGCCAGGGGCGGCAGGTAGAGGCAGCCCGCGGTCGCCAGGCACAGCCCCGCCAGGGCGGCGGTGCAGCGGTGGATCCAGCGCTCGGCGGGAGTGAACCGGCCGACCCGGCCGGGCCGGCCGGGCCGGTTCGCGACGCGGCCGGGGTGTTCAGACCGTGGGGGCATCGTCGCGTCCGTTCGATCTGCCGACCCAGGCGTCGACGTCGTAGCCGAGTTCCTCCCAGTAGCCGGGGCGGACGTCCTGGGTGAGGGTGATGCCCGACAGCCACTTCGCCGACTTGTAGAAGTACATCGGTGCCACGTAGAGGCGGACCGGGCCGCCGTGCGCGTGGCCGAGGGGCGCGTCCCGCATCCGCAGGGCGACCATCACGTCGTCCCGGCGGGCCTGCGGCAGCGTGAGGCTCTCGGTGTAGGTGCCGTCGAAGCAGGTGAAGCGGATCGCACGGGCCTCGGGGCGGACCCCGGCGGCGTCCAGGAGCAGGGTGAGCGGGACCCCCTCGAAGGGCGTGCCGGGCACCCGCCAGCCGGTCACGCACTGCACGTCGCGCACGACACGGGTCTGGGGCAGGGCCCGGAGCGCGTCGAGGGTGTACGAGCCCGGCCGCTCGACCAGGCCGTCGACGGTCAGCCGGTAGTCCCCCGGGCCCCGTTCGGGGACCGAGGAGGCGACGGAGTAGTAGCGGAACCCGCCGGCGCCGGGCAGCAGTCCGGTCAGGCCGGTGGGGTCCGAGGCGGCGGCCCGGCCCAGTACCGCGTCGAACGCGGACTGGAGCCGGGGCGCCGCGGCCAGGCCGAGGGCTCCGAGCCCGACCATGCCGAGGACCAGCCGACGGCCGACGGGAGCGCCCCGTCCGTCGGGGTCCACGGAGGGGTCGACGAAGGGGTCCACGGAGGGGTCGACGAAGGGGTCCACGGAGGGGTCGACGGAACCGCCGGGATCGAAGGAGCCGCCGGGGTCCGCTTCCTGTTCTGTGGTCACAGGGCGATTCGACCACCGGCCGGACCCCCGCGGCCAGGGGTCGCGGGGGTCCGTCAGACTTCCGTCACACCTCGCCGTGCGCCGACGACGGGCGCCGGCACCGCGGATCAGCCGCGGATCAGCCGCGGAAATCGTCCGGGCGGACCGGCGAGGCCTCGGCGAGCGCTTTGGCGACGGCCGCGACGCCCTCCCGCAGGCCGTAGACGGGGGTGCCGGGCTGCTGGCGCCAGGAGTCGTCGAGGCCGCCGGCGTCGACGGTGTCGAAGCCGAGCTCGTCGATGAGGGCCCGTACGGTCTTCTTCGCCGCCTCGTCGTCACCGGCGACGGGCAGGGCCTGCCGGTCGGGGTGGCCCGCTTCGAGCGGGCGCTCCAGGATGTCCTGGGCGTAGGTGCCGTTGAAGGCCTTGACCACGGGATGCCCGAGGTGGCTCTCGGTCCAGCGGCTCTCGGTGAGGCCCTCGTCCTCGATGCCGGCGATCCGGCCGTCGCGCTGCCGCGGGTAGTAGTTCCCGGTGTCGATGACGGCGAAGCCGGGGGCCGCCCCGTCGAAGAGGCCGGCGGGCAGGTCGGGCACGTTCTTCAGGGGGACGGTCACGACCACGACCTCGGCGCCGCGCGCCGCCTGCGCGACGGTGACCGGGGTGGCGCCCGTCTCCTCGGCGAGGCCGGTCAGGGTCTGCGGGCCGCGCGAGTTGGCGACGGCCACGTCGTGCCCGAGGGCGGCGAGCCGGCGGGTGAGGTTGCCGCCGATGTTGCCCGCGCCGATGATGCCGATCTTCATGAGCTCTCCCGTGCGTCCTGGGGGTTCGGGTGTCGCGATGGTCCGAACCTCCCCCGGGCGCCGGGCATTCCGCCGCGGCCCGGCGGATCCCGCCCGCCCTCCGTTCGGGGGACCCGTACGCACGGGCGTCCGGGTGGTGTCCGCACCCGGCGGAACCACCCGGACCTCGGGGTTTACGCCCCGCTCGCCTTGAGCATTTCCTCGCGCTCGACGAGCTTCACGCGCTCGCGGCCCTGCGGCTCGCCCAGCGCCTTCTCGGCGGCGTCCAGCTTGTACCAGCCCTCCCACGTCGTGAAGCGGATCTCCCGGCCCGAGAGGAAGGCCTCGACGGCCTCCGGCTCCGGGGTGGCGGGGGTCCGCAGACGGCCTTCGGCGTGGTCGGCGAGCAGGTTCGAGACCGTCTCGTTGGCGTCGCCCTTGGTGTGGCCGATCAGACCGATCGGACCGCGGCGGATCCAGCCGGTGACGTACGTCGACGCGAGGTGCGCACCCGCTTCGATGACGCGGCCGCCCTCGTCCGGGACCGTGCCGGAAGCGACGTCCCACGGCAGCTTGGGCAGTTCGTCGGAGAGGTAGCCGACGGCGCGGTAGACGGACTGCACGTCCCAGTCGGTGAACTGGCCGGTGCCCTTGACGTTGCCGGTGCCGTCGAGCTCGGTGCGCTCGGTGCGCAGTCCGACGACCTTGCCGTCCTCGCCGAGGATCTCGGACGGGGACTCGAAGAAGTGCAGGAAGAGCTTGTGCGGGCGGTCGCCGATGTCGCGGATCGCCCAGTTCTCCAGGGTCTTGGCGACCATGTCCGCCTGCTTGTTGGAGCGGCGGGTGGTGATCGAGCCCTCGTCGTAGTCGATGTCCTCGGGGTTGACGATGACCTCGATGTTCGGCGAGTGGTCCAGCTCGCGCAGCTCCATCGGGCTGAACTTGGCCTGCGCGGGGCCGCGGCGGCCGAAGACGTGGACCTCGAGCGCCTTGTTGGCCTTGAGGCCGTCGTGGACGTTCGCGGGTATCTCCGTCGGCAGCAGCTCGTCGGCGGTCTTGGCGAGGATGCGGGCCACGTCGAGGGCGACGTTGCCGACGCCGAGGACGGCGACCTTCTCCGCCTCCAGGGGCCAGGTGCGCGGTACGTCGGGGTGCCCGTCGTACCAGGAGACGAAGTCCGCGGCGCCGTGGGAGCCGTCGAGCTCGACGCCCGGGATGGTGAGCTCACGGTCGGCGGTGGCACCCGTGGAGAAGATCACGGCGTCGTAGAACGAGTGCAGCTCGTCGAGGCTGATGTCGTTCGGATAGTCGACGTTGCCGAAGAGACGGACCTGCGGCTTGTCGAGCACCTGGTGGAGGGCGGTGATGATGCCCTTGATGCGCGGGTGGTCGGGCGCGACGCCGTACCGGATCAGACCGAAGGGCGCCGGCATCCGCTCGAACAGGTCGATGGACACACCCGGCTCGGTGGCCGCCTCGGACTTCAGCAGGGCGTCGGCGGCGTAGATGCCGGCGGGGCCGGCACCGACGATTGCTACCCGCAGGGGGCGAGGCATGTCTGGTTCCCTTCGAACGACGAATTGACTCGATCAAGGGAACACTAAACTGAGGCAAGCCTAACCCAGAACCCACCCCCTACTTATGCCCCTATAACCCGGGCTTATGGCTTACCCAAGCCGGGCTTGGGGGCGGAGCGGGCCCCGCGTGCCGCGAGCTGACCCTGGAGGAACGCGTCCGTATCGGGTGAATACGGTCCGCCGTGGTCGAAGAGCAGCTCCGTGATCCGCAGCCACTCCGCGGTGGCGGCGCGGGTGGCGTCATCGCCGCCCTGCGGATCGCCCCTGACCTCCTCGGCGGCCCGTTCGGCTGCCTCCAGCGCCTCGGCGGCCTCGTGGTGGGTCAGTCCGGCGGCCTCCTCCCGCACCCGGGCGCGGGCGGCGCGCTCCGCGTCGGAGGGGACGTGCGGCTCGTTCGCGGCGTCGTCGGTCATCGCGTTTCCGCCTCGGCTTTCCGTGGGTCTGGGGCTGGATTCAGGGCTGGGCGTGGGGAAAGGGAAGGGGAAAGGGCGAGGCCAGGGGGGCCCGGCCGGTCTAGCACGGGCGGCGGGAGGTCACCAGGAGGTGGACCGGGTTCCGGTCGGCGACGGGCCGGATCGCGGTCCTCGGTGGGGCCGGGGCAGCGGGCCGCAGGCCCCGGGCCCGTTCACCCGCAGTCCACCCCGGCGGCGGCGATCCGCCGGGTTTGTCGGTGGGGATTGTCAGCCGGTCGTGCTTTGCTGGAGGCATGATCGATGAATTCCTCGCCCGTGACCTGTCCGCCGTCGACGAGGCCGTCCGCAAGGCGGCGGCGATCGAGATCATGCCGAGATTCCGCCAGCTCGCCGACCACGAGGTGGACCAGAAGAGCGGTCCGCACGACCTGGTGACCGATGCCGACCGCAAGGCCGAGGAGTACCTCACGGCCGCCCTGACCAGGCTGCTGCCCGGGTCCGCCGTGGTCGGCGAGGAAGCGGTGCACGCGGACCCGGGGGTGTACGGGGCGCTGCGCGAAGACGCCCCGGTGTGGATCGTGGACCCGGTCGACGGGACCCGGCAGTTCGTGCACGGCGACCCGGCGTTCTGCACGCTGGTCGCGCTCGCGCACCGCGGGGAGATACTCGCCTCCTGGACCTTCGCCCCGGCGCTGGAGGAGATGTCCACGGCGGTGCGCGGCCAGGGCGCCTACGTCAACGGGGTGCGGATCCACAGCGGTTCGCCGGAGCCGGGCGCCGACCTGCGGGTCGCCACCGCCCACCCGCTGTACACCTCCGAGGAGGACCGGCGGAACCTGGCGCGCCTCGAGGTGCCCGGAATCGCGGCCCGTCCGTGCGGCTCGGCGGGGCTGGAGTACCTGCGGGTGGCCCGGGGCGAGATGGACGGCCTGGCCTTCACCTGGCCGTCGGCCTGGGACCACGCGGCCGGGCTGCTGCTCGTCGCCGAGGCCGGCGGCGCGCAGAGCACCGTCGACCGGGTCCCCTTCCGGGTGGACCGGGACAACGCGCTGCCGTTCGCGGTCGGCCGGGACGAGGCCACGGCGGTGCGGATCCGGGAGCTGCTGCGGGGCGAGTGAGCACCCGGCTGCGCCCAGGGCGAACGGAGTTGGCGCGGATCGCGGATCCCGCCCCTGGACAGGCGCAATACCCTGGGGGCGGTGGCGCCGCCGGACGAAGGAGTCGCAAGTGCCGTCGATTCTCGATGCGGTCGTGGTGGGGGCCGGGCCCAATGGGCTGACGGCCGCCGTCGAACTGGCCCGGCGCGGCTTCTCGGTGGCCGTCTTCGAAGCCGCCGACACCGTCGGCGGCGGGGCGCGGACCGAGGAGCTGACCCTCCCCGGCTTCCGGCACGACCCCTGCTCGGCGGTGCACCCGCTGGGTGCCGGCTCGCCGGTCTTCGCCACCATGCCGCTGAAGCGGTACGGGCTGGAGTGGCTGCACGCCCCGCTGCCCATGGCGCACCCCTTCGACGACGGCACGGCGGCCGTGCTCTCCCGCTCGGTGGCGCAGACGGCGGCCTCCTTCGGGCCGCGCGACGCGGGCACCTACCGGCGGCTGGTGGATCCCTTCCTGGGCAAGTGGGACTCCCTGGCCCGGGACTTCATGTCGCTGCCGAGCACCGCGCTGCCCCGGGACCCGCTCACCCTGGCCCGCTTCGGGCTCGTCGGCCTGCCGCCGTCCACCTGGCTGCTGCGCCGCTTCGAGGACGAGCGGGCCCGCGCGCTGTTCGCCGGGCTCGTCGCGCACGTCATCTCCCCGCTCGGCGGGATCGGGACCGGCGCCGTCGGGCTGGTCTTCGCGCTCGCCGCGCACGCGAACGGCTGGCCGATGCCGCGCGGCGGCTCGCAGTCGCTCTCGGACGCCCTCGCCGGGTACCTGCGCGACCTCGGCGGCACGATCCACACCGGGTTCGAGGTCAAGAGGCTCGACGACCTCCCGCCGGCCCGGGCGTACGTCTTCGACACCTCGCCGACCGCGCTGGCCCGCATCGCGCGCCTGGGCCGCGTGTACGACGGCTACCGCTACGGCGCCTCCGTGTTCAAGATCGACTACGCCCTGGACGGGCCCGTCCCCTGGACGGCCGAGGAGCCGCGCCGGGCCGGGACGGTCCAGATCGGCCCGCGCACCCGCGACATCGACGCCGCCCTGCAGCTGGCCTCCGGCGGGCGGGCCCCGCGCACTCCCTTCCTCATCACCGCCCAGCCCAGCCTGGTCGACCCCGGCCGGGCGCCCGAGGGCAAGCACGTGTTCTGGGCGTACGGACACGTCCCCGCGGGCTGGGACGGCGACCTGACCGACGCCGTCGAGCGGCAGCTGGAGCGCTTCGCCCCGGGCTTCCGTGACCTCGTCCTCGCCCGCGCCACGGCCGGCCCGCCGCAGCTCGCCGCCCGCAACCCCAACTACGTCGGCGGCGACATCGCCTGCGGCGCGGCGTCCGGGCTCCAGCTCCTCCTGCGGCCCCGGCTCACCCTGTCCCCGTACACGACGGCGCACCCGGCCGTGTTCCTCTGCTCCTCGGCCACCCCGCCCGGCCCCGGTGTGCACGGCATGTCGGGCCACAACGCGGCCAAGGCCGTCTGGCGCCACCTGCGGAGGAAGAGCTCCTGATCCCGCGCGGCACACCCGTCCCGCGCACCACGCCCGTCGAGTCCTACGCGGAGTCCGGGGCGCGGACGGCGAGGGCCGCCGTGTATCCGGGCGGGGCGGGCAGGTCGGCCAGGGTCCAGCCGGGGACCGCGGCCGGGGTGTCCGCGGAGCCGACGTAGGGCTCCGCCAGCCCCAGTGCCAGGCCCGCCCCGGTGGCCTTGAGGCAGGCCTCCTTGCGGGTCCACACCCGGCCCAGCGCCGCGCGCCGGTCCGCCTCCGGGAGCGCGGTCAGTTCCGCGGTCTCCGCCGGGTGCAGGGTGGCCAGTACGTCGGCCGCGGCGGCCGCGCTCGGCACCTCCTCCACGTCGACCCCGACCGGCACCCCGGCGAAGGCGAGGTAGGCCAGGTCGCCGCTGTGCGAGAGGGAGAAGTGCGGGGCGCCCCCGGCCACGGCGGGCCGCCCGTGCGGGCCGCCGCAGCACGGGCACGTCTCGCGGACCAGCACCACCTCCGCCGGGTCCAGCCCGAGGTGGCCGCCGAGCAGCACCCGCAGCCCCACGTGCGAGGCCACGTAGCGGCGCCGGTCCTCCGTTCGCAGGAACTTCCCGGCCCGCGCCCGCTCGCCGGCGTCCAGCATCGCGGGCGCCCCGGTGACCGGGTACCCGCCGACGAGGTCGCGGGTGGTGTCCAGAGCCCACACCGCCACGTCCGAACCCGCGGACGGCGTCCGGATCCGAGGAGCGTCGCTGCCGAGGCGGTTCACGTCGTATGTACCCACCCGGTGAGCCTAAACGTCTTCGGGGCTTCCCCATTTCGGAAAACGCATTCCATTATCTGGCCATGATCGTTGAACCGCCGGCCCTGGAGCAGCCCGCCGCCCGCCCCGTGCGGGAGCTGCTGACCCACAGGCCCTACTGGACCTGGACCCTCATCGTCCAGCTCGTCAACGCGCCCGCCCTGATGGCGGCCATCGCGTTCGCGGGGCTCACCGCCGTGAGCACGGGCGCCGCCAAGGACGGCGGCGTCATGGTCGCCTCGCTGATCCTGGCCGATGTCGGATCCTCGGCGCTCATCGGCAAGGTCGCGGACCGCACGCCGGGCCGCGCGCTGCCGGTGGCCTCCGCCGTGCTGGCGGCCCTCGGGCTGGCGTCCGTGGCCGTGGCCGCGGCCCTCGGCGCCCCGTTGCCGGTGCTGTGCGTCCTGTGCGCGGTCGCGGGCACCGGCCTCGGCGGCCTGGCCGGGCTCACCCGCGCGCTCCTCGACGCGGCCGTGCCGCAGCGACTGGTGGAGCGGGCCCTCGCGGTCAACGCCACCGTGATGGAGCTGCTCGTCGTCGGAGCCCCGCTGATCGCGGGGGCCGCGCTCCTGGTCCTCGGCTGGCCGGGCGGCGTGGCGGCGATGGCCGCGGGCGCCGCCGTACTCGCCCTCGTACTGGCCTTCGCGCGCGGGGCGGCCCGACCGGCGCTCAAGCGCGCCCCCGAAGGCGCCCCGGAAGGCGCCCACGAAGGCGCTCCCGAAGGCGCCCACGCCGAGGACGGCACGCCCGCGAAGCGCCGCGAACCGCTGTGGAACCTCGGATTCATCGCCTGGGTCGCGGTCGGCATCGCGTTCGGCCACACGCTCGGCGCCATCGAAACGGCCGCCCTTCCGCTGGCCCAGACCCTGGGCTCCGGCTCCTTCGGGGCCGGCACGATCATCGCGGTGCTCGCGGGCAGCAGCGCCCTCGCCGGAATCGGCTACGCCGTGCTCGCGGACCGGCTGCCCGGGGGACCGTCGGCGCGGGCGGGCGCCCTTCTCGGGGTGGTGGCGCTCGCGGCCGTCGGCGCGGGACGGGCGGACGGCTGGCCCGCCCTGACCGCCGTCGTGATCGCCGCCGGGCTGTGCACCGCCCCGCTGAACGCGATCCGTTCGTACGCGGTCGAGAAGACCATCCCCGTACACCGGCGCTCCGAGGGATTCGGCTGGCTCTACACCACGGGAGCCTGCGGGTTCGCCGCGAGCGGTCTGGGACTGACCGTGCTGCCGCTGGACGTCGCGCTCACCGCGCCCGCGGTGAGCGCCCTGGCGGCCCTCGCCCTGCTGGCCGTGTCCGGGGTGCGGAGCCGGCGCGCGGCCTGACCCCGGATCCGGGATCCCGCATCCCGCATCCCGCCTCCCGGATCCCGGATCCGGGAGGGAGTGTCCTTGCGGGTCGCTAGGCTTCTGGGATGACCTCCTCGCAAGCAGCCGCCGAAAGCCCCGACGCCCTCCAGGTGCTCCACCGCGTCTTCGGGTACGACTCCTTCCGCGGCGAGCAGCAGCAGATCATCGAGCACGTCGTCGACGGCGGCGACGCCCTGGTGCTGATGCCCACCGGCGGCGGAAAATCGCTCTGCTACCAGATCCCGGCGCTGGTCAGAGCAGGTACCGGCGTGGTGATCTCACCGCTGATCGCTCTGATGCAGGACCAGGTGGACGCGCTCAACGCGCTCGGGGTCCGGGCCGGATTCCTCAACTCGACCCAAGGCGCCGACGAGCGGCGCGCGGTGGAGCAGGCCTTCATCGCGGGCGAGCTCGACCTGCTCTACCTGGCTCCCGAGCGGCTGCGCACCGAGGGTACGCAGCGCCTGCTGGACCGGGGCACGGTCTCGCTCTTCGCCATCGACGAGGCGCACTGCGTCGCCCAGTGGGGCCACGACTTCCGGCCCGACTACCTCGCCCTGTCGATGCTGCACGAGCGCTGGCCGAAGGTGCCGCGCATCGCGCTGACCGCGACCGCCACCGAGGCGACGCACGCGGAGATCGCGGCGCGCCTGGCCCTGGGGGAGGCCCGCCATTTCGTGGCCGGCTTCGACCGGCCGAACATCCAGTACCGGATCGTCGCGAAGAACAACCCGGTCAAGCAGCTGCTGGAGCTGATCCGGGCCGAGCACCCCGGCGACGCCGGCGTCGTGTACTGCCTCTCGCGGGCTTCCGTGGAGAAGACGGCCGCCGCGCTGGTGGAGCAGGGCATCGACGCCGTGGCGTACCACGCCGGAATGGACTCCCGCACGCGTGCGGCGAACCAGGCGCGCTTCCTGCGGGAGGACGGGGTCGTGGTGGTGGCCACGATCGCGTTCGGCATGGGCATCGACAAGCCGGACGTGCGCTTCGTGGCGCACCTGGACCTGCCGAAGTCGGTCGAGGGCTACTACCAGGAGACCGGCAGGGCCGGGCGCGACGGGGAGCCGGCCACGGCGTGGCTGGCGTACGGCCTCCAGGACGTGGTGCAGCAGCGCAAGATGATCGAGGGCTCGGAGGGCGACGAGGCGCACCGCCGCTCCCTGGCCGGGCACCTCGAGGCGATGCTCGCGCTGTGCGAGACGGTCGGCTGCCGCCGGGTGCGGCTGCTGGCGTACTTCGGGCAGACGGGCGCGCCCGACTGCGGCAACTGCGACACCTGCCTGACGCCGGCCGAGTCCTGGGACGGGACGGTCGCCTCGCAGAAGCTGCTGTCCACGGTGTGGCGGCTGGCCAAGGAGCGGCGGCAGAAGTTCGGCGCCGGGCAGATCGTCGACATCCTCCAGGGCAAGAAGACGGCCAAGGTCATCCAGTTCGACCACGACGGGCTCTCGGTGTTCGGCATCGGGTCGGACCTGAGCACCGCGGAATGGCGCGGGGTGGTTCGGCAGCTGCTGGCGCTCGGGCTGCTGGCGGTGGAAGGCGACTACGGGACGCTGGTGCTGACGGAGGCCAGCGGCGAGGTCCTCGGGGGCCGGCGGAGCGTCCCGATGCGCAAGGAGGCGGTGCCGGCCGCGGGCTCGTCCCGCAAGGAGTCCGGCGGATCGCGCTCCGGGAAGGGCGCGCGGGTCCCGGTCGACCTGCCGGCGGCCGCCGTGCCGGTCTTCGAGGCCCTGCGGGCGTGGCGCGCCGAGACCGCGCGGGAGCAGGGGGTGCCGGCGTACGTCGTCTTCCACGACGCGACGCTGCGGGAGATCGCGACGCGGGTGCCCGCCACGGTCGACGAGCTGGGCACGATCAGTGGTGTCGGCGAGGCGAAGCTGGCCAAGTACGCCGAGGGCATCCTGCTGACCCTGGGCGAGACGGACGCCGCGCCCGCGGCCGGGACGGGCGAGGCGCCCCCGAGCGCCGTGCCCGCCGCCGCTGCGAGGCCCACTGCTGCGAGGCCCGCCCCTGCGAGCTCCGCCGCTGCGAGCCCCGCGCCCGTGACCACCGCGCCCGCCCCCGCGAGCGCCGTGCCCGTCGCCGTGCCCGCGCAGGCCGCCGACCGGCCGGTCCCGGTCGCGGCGGGCGTGAGCCGGGCTCCGCAGGGGGAGGAGTCGCTCTTCGGTCCGGGGGACGAGGAGATGGACCCGCCCTGGGACGACTGGGAGTAGCCCGCCCGGCGCGGCCGCGGTGCGCCGGGGACGGCCCGTACCCCGACCGGACCCGACGCAGCGCCGGTGCACGATGCCTCGGATAGGGTGAATCGGTAGGAATCGGGCCCCCCGGGGTGAGGTCGGCGCATTGGACACGTACCAAGAGACGAGCGGGGTACCGGACCAGCCGGCGGCTGCGGTCGGGTACGCCGGCGTCCTGAGCGAGCTGCTGCCGATCGCCCTGTGGCGGGAGGACGCCGACGGGCGGATCGTCGAGTGGTCGCTCGCCGCCCAGGACCTGCTCGGCCACCGCCCCGAGGACATCCTCGGCCGGTTCGGCAGCTCCGTGCTCGTCCCCGACGCCAACCACGAGCTCGCCGCGCAGCTGACCCGCCGGGTCCAGGCCGGGGAGACCGTCGTCGGCACCCTGCCCGTGCGCCACCGCGACGGCCACCGCGTCCCGATGGAGATGTGGATCCTGCCCGCCCCCGACCCGCAGGGGCGCACCGGGGCCATGCTCATCGCGGTGGAGACCTCCGAGGTCCTGCGGATGCGCGATTCGCTCGCCGCGCTGCAGAGCCTGTTCACCCAGTCGCCCATCGGCCTCGGCACGCTCGGTCCCGACCTGCGCTTCCTGCGCGTGAACGACGCCCTCGCCCGGATGAACGGGGTGCCCGCCGCCGAGCACGTCGGCAAACGGCTCACCGAGGTCGTGCCCGGGGTCAACGCGGCCGCGCTGGAGCGGCTCATGCGCAAGGTGCTGGAGTGCGGCTCCGCCGTCGTCGACGTCCGCCGCACCGGTCGCACCCCCGCCGACCCCGACCACGACCGGACCTGGTCCTGCTCGTACGCCCCGCTGCTCGACGGATCCGGCCGCCGGCTCGGGCTGATCGCCTCCCTCATCGACATCACCGACGGGCAGCGCGCCCAGGCGGAGGCGGAGCGGGCGCGCAGCCGGTTCGCCCTGCTCTCCGAGGCAGGCACCCGCATCGGCACCACGCTCGACCTCGGGCAGACCGCCCGGGAGCTCGCGGAGGTGCTGGTTCCGCAGCTCACGGACTCGGCCGACGTACAGCTCCTGGAAGCCGTACTGGACCCGGACGAGGCCGCCGCCTCCACCCGGGGCGTGCTGCGCCGCCTAGCGGCCCTCTTCCCCGACCCGGCCGCGCCCACCGCCAAACTGATCGCCGGGCAGACCTTCCAGATCCCGGCGCACACCGCCTATGAGCAGGTCATCACCGACGGCCAGCCCATGAACCTCTACACGGCCGACATCCCGGCCCTGATCAAGGACCCGCGGGCGGCCGCGCTGCGCGCGTACCTGGCCACCCTCGGCTGCGCCCGGATGGTCCCCCTGGTGGCCCGCGGCCGGGTCCTCGGGGTGGTCGTGGTGACCCGGGTGCGGGGGCGCGAGCCCTTCGACCACGAGGACTGCGTGCTGATCGACGAGGTGGTCGCCCGGGCGGCCCTCAACATCGACAACGCCCGGATGTACACCACCCAGCGCGCGGCGGCCCTGACCCTGCAGCGCAGCCTCACCAACAACGCGCTGCCGCAGGTCAAGGGCCTGGAGCTGACCGGCCGCTACCTGCCGGCCAGCGACCACGACGTCGGCGGCGACTGGTTCGACGTGATCGAGCTGCCGGACGGCCGGACCGGCCTGGTGATCGGAGACGTGATGGGCCACGGCATCCACGCGGCCGCGGTCATGGGCCAGCTGCGCACGGCGGTACGGACGCTGGCGCGGCACCAGGTGACCCCGGAGGAGATGCTGCGCTCGCTCGACGCGGTGGTGGCCGACCTCGGCGAGGACGAGATGGCCACCTGCGTCTACGCCGTCCACGACCCGGCGACGGGCGCGTGCGTCATCGCCCGGGCCGGACACCCGCCGCCGGCCGTCGTCACGGCGTCCGGGACCGTGGCCTTCCTGGAGGGCCCGCCGGGGACCCCGCTGGGCACGGGTGGCCGGGAGTTCCGCACCGAGGAGGTGCTGCTGCCCCCGGGGAGCCTGCTGGTGCTGTACACGGACGGCCTGATCGAGGCCCGCGACCGGGACCTGGACGAGGGGATGGCCGGGCTGGCGGACGCGCTCAGGGGCGCCGGCGAGCCGCTGGAGGCCCTGTGCGAGGACATCCTGGCCCGGCTGCTGCCGGAGGCCCCGCAGGACGACGTGGCGGTCCTGCTCGCCCGGACCCTCGATTTGACATAGTGCAATAAATCTTTGTGCCTAGCGCAATGGGTGGCTATCGTTCTCCCATGTCCGCGAAGCTGCCCCGCCCGGTCGTCCTGACCGGCCGCCACGTCCGTCTCGAGCCCCTGACCAGGAGCCATCTCCCCGACCTGTACGTGGCCGGCGGCCGCGACGAAGAGGTCTGGCGCTGGCAGGGCGGCCCCGCGCCGCAGACCCAGGAGGAACTCGGCGAACGGCTCGACGACGTCCTTCAGGGCGACTACCTGCCCTTCGCCGTCATCCACCTCGAAACCGGCCGGGCCATCGGCTGGACCACCTACCTCGACATCAGCCCGGCGAACGAGCGGCTCGAGATCGGCTGGACCTGGTACGGCCGCGCGCACTGGCGCAGCGCGGTCAACACCGAGACGAAGCTGCTCCTGCTCACCCACGCCTTCGAAGACCTCGGCATGGGCCGGGTGCAGTTGAAGACCGACCACCTCAACACCCGCTCGCAGGCCGCCATCGCCCGCCTCGGCGCCCGCCGCGAAGGTGTCCTGCGCCGCCACCGCCGCAGGCCGGACGGCACCTGGCGCGACAGCGTGTACTTCTCCCTGCTGGCCGAAGAATGGCCCGAGGCAAAGACCCGCCTGTCGGCCCGCCTCTGAGCCGGCCGTTCAGCGCGCAGGGGGCGCTTCCGCCGCTACCAGGCCAGGTCTTCCAGGGCGTCCAGGTCCAGGGGCGGGGGGAGTGGTTCCGCGGTGGCCGTCAGGGGGAGTTCGGCCCAGATGACCTTGCCGCGCTCGGTGTAGCGGGTGCCCCAGCGCTCCGCGTACTGGGCGACGAGGAACAGGCCGCGGCCGCCCTCGTCCGTCGTGGCCGCGTACCGCAGGTGCGGGGAGGTGCTGCTGCCGTCGGCGACCTCGCAGATCAGGGTCCGGTCGCGGAGCAGCCGGACCCGGACGGGCGCGGTCCCGTAGCGGATGGCGTTGGTGATCAGCTCGCTGAGGATCAGCTCCGCGGTGAAGGAGATGTCCTCCAGGCCCCACTCGGCCAGCTGCGCGGCCCCCGCGCGGCGGACCCGCGAGACGTCCGAGGGATCGGGGAGCACCTCCCACTCGGCGATCCGGTCGGCCGGCAGCCGCCGGGTGTCGGCGATGAGCAGGGCGATGTCGTCGCTGGGCACCGGGAACAGCAGTGCGGCCAGTACGTCGGCACAGGCCTGGTCGGGGCTGCGGCCGGGCCGCGACAGGGTCTCGGTCAGCATGCCGAGCCCGGTGTCGAAGTCCCGGTCGCGGTCCTCCAGCAGGCCGTCGGTGAACAGCACGAGCCGGCTGCCCTCGGACAGGTCCACCCCGACGGCCTCGAAGGGCATCCCGCCGACGCCCAGCGGCAGCCCGATCGGCAGCTCGGGGTACGCGACCCGGCCGTCGGGGCCGACCAGCGCCGGGCCCGGGTGGCCGGCGCTGGCCATGGAGCAGTGGCCGGACACCGGGTCGTAGACCGCGTAGAGGCAGGTGGCGCCGGTGACGCCGGAGCCCGACGGGTCGCCCCCGTCGCCGTCGCCCGCCGCGGCGGACTCGTCCTGGTCGATCCGGTCGATCAGCTCGTCCAGGTGTCCCAGCAGCTCGTCGGGCGGCAGGTCGAGGGTGGAGAAGTTGTGCACGGCGGTCCGCAGCCGGCCCATCGTGGCGGCGGCGTGCACCCCGTGCCCGACCACGTCGCCGACGACCAGCGCCACCCGGGCCCCGGCCAGCGGGATCACGTCGAACCAGTCCCCGCCCACCCCCGCCTTCGCGGGCAGGTAGCGGAACGCCACGTCCACGGCGCTCAGGTCCGGCAACACCCGGGGCAGCAGGCTGCGCTGGAGGGTCACGGCCACCGCGTGCTCGCGCGTGAAGCGGCGGGCGTTGTCGATGGACACGGCGGCCCGCGCGGCCAGCTCCTCCGCGAAGGAGAGGTCCTCCTCGTCGAAGGCCTCGGGGGTGTCCGCCCGCCAGAAGTTGGCCATCCCCAGGACCACGCCACGGGCCTGGAGCGGTACGGAGATCAGCGAGTGGAGGCCGTAGTCCAGGGCGACCCGGGTGCCGTCCTGGTCCTGGGCCCGCCAGCCGAAGGCGGCGTTCAGGTCCGCCGCCAGGACCGCCCGCCCGGCGTCCAGGGCCGCCGACATCGGCGCCGTCGGCACCACGAAGCGGATGACGTCGCCGACGGGCTGCAGCGGCGAGTCGGCGCGCACCCCGCAGATCGCGGCCCGGAGCATCTCGGTGTGCGCGCCCGCGCTCGGCTCCTCGCCGCGCGGCACCGGCTCCAGCAGCTCGACGGTGACGAAGTCGGCGAAGCGCGGGACGGCGACCTCGGACAGCTCCTCGGCGGTGCGCACCACGTCGAGGGTGGTCCCGATGCGCACGCCGGCGTCGTAGAGCAGCTGGAGGCGGTCGCGGGCCACCGCGGCCCGGCCGGAGAGCGCGGCGAGCTCGGTGGAGTCGCGCAGGGTCATGACGCTGCCCGAGGGGCGGCCGCCGTACGGCGTGGTCGGCCGCACGTTGACGGCGAGCAGCCGGTCGCCCGCCCGGTGCACCTCGTCGGTGGCGATCCGCCCCGAGGCCAGCAGGGCCGCCGTGCGCGGATCGAGGCCGAGGTCGCGGACGTGCCGCTGCTCGGCGTCGGGCGGCAGGTCGAGCAGGCGCCGGGCCTCGTCGTTGGCGAGGATGAGCCGGCCCTCGGTGTCGATGATCAGGACGCCCTCGCGGACGGCGTGCAGAACCGCCTCGTGGTGTTCGTTCATCCGGGTCATCTCGGCCTCGCCCAGCCCCCGCGTCTGGCGCCGCAGCCGGCGGCTGACCAGGGCGGCGCCGCCGGTGCCCAGCAGCAGGGCGCCGGCCGCCGCGCCGAGGAGCAGGGGCAGCTGGTCCTCCACCACGTCGCCGACGTTGGTGACCTCGATGCCGGTGGCGACCAGGCCGACGACCCTGCCCGCGGAGTCCCGTACGGGGACCACGGCGCGGACCACGTCGCTCGGCTTGCCCTTGAAGGTCTCGGTGAAGGACTCTCCGGCCACCGCCCGGGAGAGGTCGCCGGTGGCGCGCTGCCCGACCAGCTCGGGCCGGGAGTCGGTGTAACGGACCCCGTCCGTGGTCATGACGGCGATGAAGTCGACGCCCGAGGCCCGGCGGGCGCCCTCGGCCAGGGGCTGGAGCTCGGCGGTGGGATCGGCCGACCTCAGGGAGGCCGGCAGGCCGGGGGCGTGGGCGAAGGCCTCGGCGGCCGCGAGGGAGCGGTTGCGGGCGTCGCGCCGGCCGTCGTAGCGGGCCTGGAAGAAGAGCGCCGTGGTGGCGGCGGTGATGAGCACCAGGACGATGACGGCCTGGAGGGCGAAGACCTGGCCGGCCACGCTGCGCGCGCCGAGGGAGAGTTTCGCGAACGACCGGGAGAAGGGGCGTGCCAGTCGGCGCGTGAACCGGCGCGCGCGCCCCTCAGCGGGTCCGGCGGGGGACCCGTCGTCGGGCGCCCCTTCAGAGCCCCTGGGCAGGCCAAAACGTCCGGTCATGAGCCATTTCTAACACTGTCCGACGGGTTTGGGGGAGGCTCCGCCGCGGTAGCCGCCGCACGGTAGGCGCGGGGGCTCGTGCCGACGTACGCGGCGAAGTGCTGGCGGAAGGTGACCTCGCTGGCGAATCCGGCGCGCCGGGCCACCTCGGGGACCGGATGGTCGGTGCGCTCCAGGAGTTTGCGGGCTTCGTCCAGACGGTGGCGCAGCAGCCATTTGTGCGGGGTGGTGCCGGTCGCTGCGGCGAAGTGCCGGGCGAAGGAGCGCGGCGACATCCCGGCCCACCGGGCCAGGGTGGACACGTCCAGCGCCTCGTGCAGCCGCCCCAGCGCCCGCTCCCGTACGGCGGCCAGCGTCTCGGCGGTCCGGTCGGCGGCCGGGGTCGGGCGGTCCAGGTACTGGGCGTGGTCCCCGGTGCGGAAGGGGCCCGTCACCATCGAGCGGGCGATGGCCGCGGCGGCCTCGGATCCGTGGGCCTCGCGGACCAGGTGGAGGCAGAGGTCGATGCCCGAGGCGACCCCGGCGGAGGTCCACACCCCGTCGTCCTCGACGTAGAGCGGGGTCTCCTCGACGCGTACGGAGGGATGCCGGCCGGCCAGCGTCGGGGCCAGCGCCCAGTGGGTCACCGCCCGGCGGCCCGCCAGCAGCCCGGCCTCGGCGAGGATGAACGCGCCGGCGCACAGGGCGGCCACCGGTATGCCCCGGGCGTGCGCGTCCCGCAGGGCCGCGAGGACCGGCTCGGGCGTCGGATCGCCGGGGCGGGCCAGGGCCCGGCTCCGATACACGACCGACGGGTCGTCCGAAGCGTCAGGTGTGTATAAGGGCGAGGGCGGGGGCGGTCGCGATCCCGGGGGCGGAAGAAGTCGCCGGGTTCCAGGTCTCCGTCGAGGAACCGCCCGACGACGAAGCCGATGGCGCCGAGCGCCGCCACCAGCAGGAAGGCCCCGAATCCGCCGAAGTAGCCGGCGAACCCCAGTGCCATGCCGGCCACCAGGCCGACGACCGCCATGCTCATGCGGGCTCCTCTACTGCAGTCGGGACTCCGGCTCCTCGTCGTCCTCGTCGGGCAGCTTCACGTCGCTGACCGCGATGTTGACCTCGACGACCTCCAGGCCGGTCATCCGCTCCACCGCCGAGACGACGTTCTCACGGACGGCCCGGGCGACGTCGCGGATCGACACGCCGTAGTCCACGACGATCTCCAGATCGAGGGCGGTCTGCACCTCGCCGACCTCCGCCTTCACGCCCCGGCTGACGGCGGACTTGGACCCGCCGGGGACGCGGTCGCGGACGGCGCCGAAGGTACGGGACAGGCCGCTGCCACTGCCCATGGCGTGGACTCCGACGACCTCGCGGGCGGCCAGGCCGGCGATCTTCTCGACCACCCCGTCGGCGATGCTCGTCCGGCCCCGGTCGCCGGGAGGCTTGGCGGCGGCGCCGCCGGAAGCGGATTCGGTCATGTCGGGTCCCTTCGCGCGGGTGGGCTCCCGACCACGGTAAGGCGGCGACCGCCCCACCGCGCGGCTCCCGCCCCCACGCGGCCCCGTCACCCACCCGACCGAGCCCCGGCGGGGATGCGCCTAGTCCGAGAGGCCTGCCAGGTCGCGGAGGCGGCGGGCCTGGGCCGCGCGCTCCGCCGCGCGCGGGTCGTCGTACGTGCGCGAGCCCGCGTCCCGGAGCAGCGCCTTGACCTGGATCACCGCGTCCCGCGGCGGAGCCAGCAGCGCCGTGGTGAGGTCCTGGACCGCCGCGTCGAGTTCCCCGGCCGGGACGACCAGGTTCGCGAGACCCACCCGCTCGGCCTCCTCGGCGTGCACGAAGCGGCCCGTCGCGCAGATCTCGAGCGCGCGGGCATAGCCGACCAGCGAGGTCAGCGGCTGGGTGCCCCCGAGGTCGGGGACCAGGCCCAGCCCGGTCTCGCGCATGGCGAACTGCACGTCGTCCGCGACGACGCGCAGATCGCACGCGAGGGCAAGCTGGAATCCGGCACCGATCGCGTGCCCCTGAACCGCGGCCACGGAGATGATGTCGTTGCGCCGCCACCAGGTGAATGCCTCCTGGTACTCGGCGATGGTGGAGTCGAGCAGTTCCTGCGAACCGCGCGCCAGGTCAAGGAAGGACGGCTCGCCCTCGAAGCCTTCGGGGGTGAATGCCTGCCGGTCGAGCCCTGCGGAGAAGGACTTGCCTTCGCCGCGCAGCACGACGACCCGGACGGTGCCCGGCAACGACCGTCCGGCCTCCGTCAACGCCCGCCAGAGCGCGGGGGATTGAGCGTTTCGCTTGGCCGGATTGGTCAATGTCACCGTGGCGACCGTCTCGTCGACGGTGAGCCGTACGCCGTCCTTGTCGAGCAGAGCCATCTGTATGCCTCCGGTGGGTTGTGCGGTCGGTCGGCCGTGATCTCGGCCTAAGTGACTGCACAGTAACCACCCGGCCGGCCATGGAGCCGACCGGGGGTCACCGAAGGACGGTGGAGCTGGAACCGTGAAGCTGAATACGGAAAAACCCTTGGAACCAAACGGAACCGATGGTCAGGCCGTAGCCGCCTTCTTGCCGCGCGTCGCGCCACCGCGACCACGCAGCGTGACTCCGGACTCGCTGAGCATCCGATGGACGAATCCGTAGGACCGGCCGGTAGATTCGGCCAGCGCCCGGATACTCGCACCGGAGTCGTACTGCTTCTTCAGGTCTGCCGCGAGCTTGTCGCGCGCGGCGCCGGTTACCCGGCTGCCCTTCTTCAGAGTTTCGGCCACCCGTGCCTCCTCATGGGAAGTGCGCTCTGGACTTCTCATGATCACCCCTCCCCGCCTTCCTGGCCACCCATTCAGCAAGGTCGGTACGACGGCATTTCTCGCGCGGTGGACACACGAGCAGAACGGAATCTTCTCTTCCGCTGCATGACCTCCGTCACATTTCTGCGCCCTCCGGATGAATCACCAGGTCAGGGGCCGGACCGGGAAAACAAAAGACCCCGGTCTCGCATCCGTGAGGGTGCGGCCGGGGCCGTTGTCGAGCGCGGGGCGGTACGAGACCGTCTCACTCAGATGATGGATCACGCCTGAGCCGAATGATCCATAAGGAACTGGATCACCCCGGCGCGGACGGGGAAGCGGGAGACGAGCGGAGTCCCGAGCGGCTCAGGCGAGCGACACGAGGTCCCGGTAGTCCGGGCCCCACAGGTCCTCGACGCCGTCCGGGAGCAAGATGATCCGCTCCGGCTCCAGCGCCTCGACGGCGCCCTCGTCGTGCGTGACGAGGATGACGGCGCCCTTGTACGTCCGCAGCGCGCCCAGGATCTCCTCGCGGCTCGCCGGGTCGAGGTTGTTCGTGGGCTCGTCGAGCAGCAGCACGTTCGCCGAGGAGACGACCAGGGTGGCCAGGGCGAGGCGGGTCTTCTCGCCGCCGGACAGGACGCCGGCCGGCTTGTCCACGTCGTCGCCGGAGAAGAGGAAGGAGCCGAGCGTCTTGCGTACGGCGACCAGGTCCAGGTCCGGCGCCGAGGAGCGCATGTTCTCCAGGACGCTCCGCTCCGGGTCCAGGGTCTCGTGCTCCTGGGCGTAGTAGCCGAGCTTGAGGCCGTGGCCGGGGACGACCGTGCCGGTGTCGGGCTTCTCGGTGCCCGAGAGCAGGCGCAGCAGCGTGGTCTTGCCGGCGCCGTTGAGGCCGAGGATGACGACGCGGGAGCCCTTGTCGATGGCCAGGTCGACGTCGGTGAAGATCTCCAGCGAGCCGTAGGACTTCGACAGGCCCTCGGCGGTCAGCGGGGTCTTGCCGCAGGGCGCCGGGTCCGGGAAGCGCAGCTTGGCGACCTTGTCGGAGACCCGGACGGCGTCCAGGCCGGCGAGCAGCCGGTCGGCGCGCTTGGCCATGTTCTGCGCGGCGACCGTCTTGGTGGCCTTGGCGCGCATCTTGTCGGCCTGCGAGTTCAGCGCCGCGGCCTTCTTCTCCGCGTTCTGGCGCTCGCGCTTGCGGCGCTTCTCGTCGGCCTCGCGCTGCTGCTGGTAGAGCTTCCAGCCCATGTTGTAGACGTCGATCTGGGCGCGGTTGGCGTCCAGGTAGAAGACCTTGTTGACGACCGTCTCGACCAGGTCGACGTCGTGGGAGATCACGATGAAGCCGCCGCGGTAGTTCTTCAGGTAGTCGCGCAGCCACACGATCGAGTCGGCGTCGAGGTGGTTGGTCGGCTCGTCGAGGAGCAGGGTGTCGGCGTCCGAGAAGAGGATCCGGGCGAGCTCGACGCGGCGGCGCTGACCGCCGGAGAGGGTGTGCAGCGGCTGGCCGAGCACCCGGTCGGGCAGGCCGAGGGCGGCCGAGATGGTCGCGGCCTCGGACTCGGCGGCGTAACCGCCCTTGGTGAGGAACTCGGTCTCCTGGCGCTCGTACTGGCGCAGCGCCTTCTCGCGGGTGGCGCCGGCGCCGGAGGAGATGCGCTCCTCGTTCATCCGCATCTTCTTGAGCAGGACGTCGAGGCCGCGCGCGGAGAGGATCCGGTCGCTGGCCAGGACGTCGAGGTCGCCGGTGCGGGGGTCCTGCGGGAGGTAGCCGACCTCGCCCGAGCGGGCGATGCTGCCGCCGGCCGGCGTTCCCTCGCCCGCGAGGCACTTGGTGAGGGTGGTCTTGCCGGCTCCGTTGCGGCCGACGAGGCCGATCCGGTCGCCCTTGGCGATGCGGAAGGAAGCGTTCTCGATGAGGATGCGGGCGCCGGCGCGCAGCTCGATGCCGGTGGCGGTGATCACGGAAATACTCCAGGGCGGGTCGGGACGGCGGAAGGGGGGCAGGACGCGATGCTTCGACGCCGCTAATCCGCGAGGAGATTTGCCATGGGAGTCATTCTACCGGGGCTGCGCAACTACTTTCCGGGCCGTCCGCCCCGCCCCGTGTCCCCCGTTCGGCCCAGGGGCCGCGCCGCCCGGCCGAAGGGCGTATCAGGATGAACGGGTTGATACTCGCCGCAGGGGCGGACGCGGACACGAGCCCCCTTGCCTCACGATTGGAGGGCGGTGCGGGATGCAGTTCGACGACAACGCCAATCTGGACACTTCCGAGGTCAAGGATGTGCGCGGCAGCCGCATCCCGGGCGGGCGGGCCACGATCGGCGGCGGCATCGTGGGTTTCATCGCCCTCGTCATGGGCCTGCTCTTCGGGGTGGGTCCCGAGCAGCTGGGCCTGTCCGACGGAAGTCCGGAGCCCGCGTCGAGCTCGAATTCCGCGGCCCAGGTGCAGCAGACCTGCAAGACCGGGCAGGACGCGAACGCGCGCGAGGACTGCCGGCTGGTGGCGGTGATCAACAGCACCCAGGACTTCTGGAAGCAGGAGTTCGCCCGCCGCGGCGCCCAGTACAGCCCGGCCCAGACCGTGTTCTTCACCGGGAAGGTGGGCACCGCCTGCGGCGCGGCCACCTCCGCGGTCGGCCCGTTCTACTGCCCCGGCGACCGGCAGGTCTATCTGGACCTCGGCTTCTTCAACGAGCTGCGCACCAAGTTCGGCGCGAGCGGCGGCCCCTTCGCCCAGGCGTACGTGGTGGCCCACGAGTACGGGCACCACATCCAGAACCTGACGGGCACCCTGCAGAAGGCCCAGGACGGCCGGCAGGGCGCGAACAGCAACGCCGTACGCGTCGAGCTGCAGGCCGACTGCTACGCCGGGGTGTGGGCGCACAACGCGACGAAGACCCCGGACGAGTCCACCGGCAAGCCGCTGATCACCAGCCTGACCGACCAGGACATCAAGGACGGCCTGGACGCGGCCGCCGCGGTGGGCGACGACCGGATCCAGGAGAAGTTCCAGGGCCGGGTGACCCCGGAGTCCTGGACGCACGGCAGCGCCGAGCAGCGCCAGCAGTGGTTCTACCAGGGCTACCGCACGGGCGACATGGCCCAGTGCAACACCTTCCGCTGACTTCCCCCGGCGCCTGCCATGCTGTGACGCGGATCTCCGTCCACGCACGGCTCACGAGGGAGTGATCGCCATGGCAGGCGTTCCGTCCATCTGTCCGACACTGCTCTACACCGACGCCAAGGCCGCCATCCAGCAGCTGACCGAGGCCTTCGGCTTCACCCAGGTCGCGGCGTACGAAGGGGAGGACGGGTCCGTGACGCACGCGGAGCTGTCCTACGGGAACGGCATGGTCATGCTCGGCAGCAAGGGCCGCGGCGGCGCCTTCGACAAGGCCATGGAGGCGGCGGGCCCGGCCGGGGTCTACGTCGTCGTCGACGACGTGGACGCCCACCACCGGCGGGCCGTCGAGCACGGCGTGGAGATCCTGATGGAGCCGGCCGACCAGGACTACGGCTCGCGGGACTACATGGCCCGTGACGCCGGGGGCAACGTGTGGAGCTTCGGTACGTACGCGCCGCAGGTCTGACCCGCGGCGCGCACGCCCGTACGTCTCCCCCGGGCGCTACGCGCCGCCGGTGTGCACCTGGAAGGCGGCCCGGCGGACGGCTTTGGCCAGGGCCGGGTCGGGGTGCGCGGCCGCCAGCGCGACCAGCACCTGCACGGTGCGGGGATGGCCGACCGCCCGGACCTCGTCCAGCAGCCGCGGGACCGTGGTCCGCACGGCCGAGTCGAGGTGGCGGGCGAGCAGGTCGGCCTCGCCGTGGTCGGCGATGGCCGCCGCCGTGTCCACCCAGAGCCAGGTCTGCTCCTCGGCGGTGAGCACGTCCTGCGCCTCGTCGGGGTCGACGCCGTCGTGCACGGCGAGCCAGAGCAGGGCGTAGGGGCGCAGCGTCGGCTCGCGGGTGGCCGCGCGGACGTCGGGCTCGGCGGGGGCCCCCACCACGCGCAGCGCCTCGAAGGCGAGCCCGCGCAGCAGGGCGTCCTCGCCGCGGGCCGCGTGCAGCAGCTCGGAGACGGCGTGGCCGACGGGCCGGGCGGCCAGCCAGGCCTGGTACTCGGCGCGGGCCGGGCCCGGGGTGAGCCGGGCGCAGCCGTGGAGCATGGCGGCGGCGGACTGCTCGATGTTCCCGGCCGGGCTCTGCGCGGCGACGCAGATCTGCTCCAGCTTGACCCAGACGGCCCAGCTCCCGAGCGGGGTGAGCGCGGCCCGGGCGGGGCCGAGGGTGACGGCGTCGACGGCGGCGAGTCCGCCGAGCGCCCAGCGCAGCAGCCGGGCGAGCGGCACGGGGGGCGCGGCCGGCGCGGGGTCGGCAGGCACGGAGTCGGCAGGCACGGAGTCGGCCGGCGCGGGGTCGGCCTGCCCCGGATCGGCCCCGCCGGCGGCCGCCGGGTTCGCGGTGGCCTCGTACGGGACTTCGCACCGCTCGTCGCGCAGTTCGTCGACACGCTGCCCGAGCAGGTCCAGCAGGTCGGGGACGGTCACGGGACCGGCCGAGAGCTGGAGCAGGGAGAGCAGCTGGGGCATGGCCTCGACGACCTCGGCGACGGCCGCGGGGGCGATGTCGGCGGGGGCGGGGTGGACCAGCGACCAGGCGTCGAAGAGGGCGACCCAGCCGCGCAGCACGGCGGTGTCGTCCCGGTCCCAGGCGCGCAGGCGCCAGCCGGGGCGGGCATGGCCGCCGTGCACCTCGACCAGCCCCGAGAGCCGGGCGCGGTCCCAGCCGACCCGGATCTGGCCCGGCGTCAGGCGCAGCTGTGCGGCGGCGCGTTCGACGTCGTCGGCGGGCAGTGCGCCCGTCGGGGCGGGCCTGCCGCCGTCTCCGGCGCCGAGGTTGAGCTCGGCCCAGCGGGCGAGCCGTACGGCGTCGGCGAGCGAGGCGCGGGCCCTGTTCGCGAGGTCGGCCGTGGCGGGGGTACCCGCCGGAGGCCTGGGGGTGGTCCGGGTTCGCCGGTCGGTCACCGCCTTGCGGGCCGTGACAACGGACCGCGGTGAGACGAGGCGGAGTCTGGAGTCGCGAGCCAACTGCTCATCAGGCTTTCGGGACGTCACGTGAGCAGTCTCGCCCGTCACCGGCCGAAAGCCCAAACGGAACCGGCCATTGCCACAAGAGGCCGGGTGGACAGACCGCAACAAACCACCCATCACGCCCCCTGCGACCCACCCGCTCCGGTCGTTTGACGGACGTTGCCGGGCGGTTGCCGGGCGGTTGCCGGACGGTCCGTCACCCGGTGCGCGTACGGCGCCCTACATGAGAGGGGTCAGGAAGCGGCGCAGGGCCTCCTCGTATCCGGCCGGGTCGGCGTTCCACATCGCCCCGTGCGCGGCTCCGGGAACGGTCCGCAGGGTCACCAGGTCGGGGCGGGCGGCGGCGAGCCGGCGGGAGGGCTCCCAGGGGGCGAGCGCGTCGTCGGGGCCGTGGAAGACCAGCACGGGGATCTTCAGCGCGGCCGGATCCGCGCCCGGGGCCCGGCGGTCGGCGCGCAGGCCCGCGCGCCCCTCCGCGGCCTTGACGGCGAAGGGGAGCAGCGGGGCCGGGGTGCGGCGCGCGGCGGCCAGCGCGCGCAGGGTGGCGTGCCAGTCCAGCACGGGCGAGTCGAGGACCAGCCCGGCGATCCGAGAGGCCAGCGCCGAGCGCTCGGCCGCGTGCAGGGCCATGGTGGCGCCGGTGGACCAGCCGTGCAGGACGACGCGGCGGGCTCCGTAGCGCAGGGCGTAGCGGATGGCCGCGTCGAGGTCGCGCCATTCGGACTCGCCGAGGTGGCCGAGGCCGTCCGGGGAGGCGGGGGCGCCGAGGTCTCCGCGGTAGGCGAGGTCCAGGACGGGCAGCCGGTGGCGGTGGAGGAAGGGCATGACCACCATCGGGTGCTCCCGGGTGGCGCCGAGCCCGTGGACGGTGATCACCCAGGTGTCCCGGGCCGCGGGGACGAACCAGGCGGGCAGTGCCCCGAGCTCGCCGGGGACGTCCACGTCGGCGTGGTCCAGCCCGAGGGCGGAGCCGGGGTTCCCCAGGTGGACCTGGGGGGTGAGGGTGACGCGGGTGCCGGGGTCGAGGCTGCCGTGGGTGACGGCGACGAGCCGGCGCACCACGGTGTCGGGCCCGTGCGGAGCGTCCGGGAGGACGGGCCCGACCACGGCGTGCACCCCGGGCCCGGTGAGCCCGTAGGTGCCGGGGCGCAGGGAGGTCAGGGAGCGGGTCAGCTCGACCCGTCCGGCGGCGGTGGAGTGGACGCTGAGCAGGGGGCTGCCGGGGAGCGGGCGGCCCGGCTCGGTCCGCAGGGCCGCGTCGGCGGCGCAGCGGCCCGCCAGGGCGGCGGCGGTGAGGGCTGCCGCGCCGGCGCCGAGCAAGGTCGTGGTGACGGCCGCTGCCGTCGCTGTAGCGGTGCGCACCGCTCCAGTGTCGAGGCGGATGCGGCGGCGGGCCACCGGAGGAGATCGTTCCGGCCGAGGACGCGCGCGGCGCCGGCCGCTCCCCGCGCATCCGCGCGCGACGATCCGGAGGCGGCCGGGCCGGAGCCCCTCGGGACGGCCCGGGGGCGTGATCTGGGTCTCTTCCGGAGCCCCGCCCGCACGGGGCGGCGTACCGGAAGTCCCACCGGCGGGAGTGCGGGCACCCTGCCGTGACATGCGTTAATCGACATATCAACTCCGATACCGGGACGAAGGTCCCGATCCGGTGTCGGAGTGATACACCGCGCCGCCCCTGCCAGTTCACCTTCCGTTCATCCAGGTTGCCTACGGTCCACGAACCACTGACGTCAAACAGAAGCCTGGGTAAATGGAGCACATAACGCTTCTCCTCGGGATCGTGATCATCACCGCTCTCGTGTTCGATTTCACGAACGGTTTTCACGACACGGCCAACGCGATGGCCACCACCATCTCGACCGGCGCCCTCAAGCCCAAGACCGCGGTGGCCATGTCCGCCGTGCTCAACCTCGTCGGCGCGTTCATGTCCGTGGAGGTCGCCAAGACGATCTCCAAGGGACTCGTCAACGAGGAAGGCATCCAGCCGGAGGTCATCTTCGCCGCACTGGTCGGCGCGATCCTCTGGAACCTCGTCACCTGGCTGGTCGGACTGCCCTCCAGTTCCTCCCACGCCCTGATGGGCGGCCTGATCGGCGCAGCGGTCGCCTCCGCCGGCATGGGAGCGGTCAACGGCAGCGTCGTCGTCACCAAGGTGCTGATCCCCGCGATCGCCGCTCCGCTCGTCGCCGGCATGGCCGCGTACCTGGCCACGAAGGTCACGTACAAGGTCGGCAAGGGCATGGGCGAGAAGACCTCGGCCAAGGGCTACCGCTCCGGGCAGATCGCTTCCGCCGGTCTCGTCTCGCTCGCGCACGGCACCAACGACGCGCAGAAGACGATGGGCATCATCACCCTGGCGCTCGTCGCCGGCGGCGCCATCGCCCCCGGCTCCAACCCGCCGGTGTGGGTCATCGTCTCCGCCGGCCTGGCCATCGCGATGGGCACCTACCTGGGCGGCTGGCGCATCATCCGCACCATGGGCAGCGGCCTGACCGACCTGCAGCCGCAGCAGGGCTTCGCCGCCCAGACCTCGGCCGCCAGCGTCATCCTGGCCTCCTCCTCGCTCGGCTTCTCCCTCTCCACCACCCACGCCTGCTCCGGCGCCGTCATGGGCTCGGGTCTGGGGCGCAAGGGCGGCGTGGTCCGCTGGTCCACCGCCTCCCGGATGTTCATGGCCTGGGGCCTGACCCTGCCGGCCGCCGCGCTGGTCGCGGCCGGTGCCGAGCTGGTCATGCGGGCCGGGGACATCGGCGTCGCCGCCGTCACGGTCTTCCTGGTCGGCTCCTGCGTCGCCATCTGGTTCATCTCCCGCCGCCAGGTCGTCGACCACACCAACGTCAACGAGGTGTCGCCCGCCGGCGCCGAGGAGGCGGGCGTCGTCACCACCGCGATCGCGGCGGTCACCGTCCCGCCGACCGCCGCCGCCACCGCCGGCAGCACCGCCGCGGTGACGGACGAGGAACTCAAGGCCACCATCCCGGCCGCGACGACGACCCCCGCGGCCCCGGCCGCGGCGCTCTGACCCCGAGAACGACAGAGGATTCAGCGGTATGAAGATCGACTGGGAAGCACTCGGCTCCGTCTTCGGAGTCAGCCTCTCCGCCACCGTCGCCCTCGTGACCCTGTTCACCCTGGGTCTGATGGGGCTCTCCAAGCACGAGGCCGCCACCGAGCAGGGAGGCGCCGCCACCCTGGCCCGCAGCGGTGCGTACGCCTGCTTCGCGCTCTGCGCGGCGGCCGTGGCCTACGGGATCTACCTGATCGTCGCCTGAGGCACCGGGCACGGCCTGCGAAGGCCGGTGTGCGGGTTCGTGGTCAGGTACGTGTGCAGGTTCGTGTGAAGGTTCACGTCAAGGTTCGTGTGAAGGCTCCCTCCGGGTTCGTCCCGGGGGGAGCTTTCACGTGCCCGGCGCCGCTTCCCCCGCCGCCCCGCCGCAGGTCAACGGCGAGTTGACGGGCATTCGCGCTGCGTGGTGGACTGCCCGAGCCATCACGGCGGCATGGAGAGGAAGTCCGGTGCGAATCCGGCGCGGTCCCGCCACTGTCACCGGAGCACTCGGGCCTCGGGCCGAGCGCGACCGGGAGCCAGGAACTCTCGCCGCCGGACACGTCGAACCAGGGCGCGGACCCTGAGTGAGGACATACCTGCCACCATGCGTGCCGACCGCGTCTTCGCGTACGGCGCCACGGCCGGCCTGATCGGCGACCGGATCCTCGGGGATCCGCGCCGAGGGCATCCCGTGGCCGCCTTCGGACGAGCCGCCGCCGCGGTCGAACGCGCCCTGTGGCGCGACGACCGCGCGCGGGGCGCCCTGCACACCCTGGTGTGCGCCGGGGGCGCGGCCGCGATCGGCGCGCTGGGCGCCCGCGCCGTGCGCTCCCGGCCCGCCGCCGCCCGCGTCGCCCTCACCGCCGCCGCCACCTGGGCCGTCGTGGGCGGCACCTCGCTGGGCCGGGAGGCCCGCGCCATCGGCGGCGCGCTCGCCGCCGGGAACACCGAGGCGGCCCGGGCCCGGCTGCCCCACCTGTGCGGACGCGACCCGCAGGCCCTGGACGAGCAGCAGATGGCCCGCGCGGTCGTCGAGTCGGTCGCCGAGAACACCTCCGACGCGGTGGTCGGGGCCCTGGTGTGGGGCGCCGTCGCCGGCGTCCCCGGGCTGCTGGCCTTCCGCGCCGTGAACACCCTGGACGCGATGGTCGGCCACAAGTCGCCCCGCCACCTGCGCTACGGCTGGGCCTCGGCCCGGCTCGACGACGTCGCGGGCTGGCCGGGCGCCCGGCTGACGGCGCTGGCCGCCGTCCTGGCCGGTCCCGACCGGCGGGGAGCCGTACGGGCCTGGCGCGCGGACGCGGCCAAGCACCCGAGCCCGAACGCCGGGCCCGTGGAGTCCTCCTTCGCCGGGGCGCTCGGCGTACGGCTGGGCGGGACCCTGGCGTACGCGGGCCGGGTAGAACACCGGGCCGTGCTGAACGGCGGGACCGGGCGGCCCGTGGAGGTCGCGGACATCGAACGCGCGGTGCGGCTGTCGCGCCAGGTGACGTGGGTGGCGCTGGGGGCCTGTGTGGCCGCCCGGACCCTGGCCGCCGGCATCTCCCGTACAGGAAAGGGGCGCGCATGAGCGGCGCGAAGCGCGGCGGGGGGCTCCTCGTCGCCGGTACGACGTCCGACGCGGGCAAGAGCGTGGTCACGGCGGGCATCTGCCGCTGGCTGGCGCGCAGCGGGGTGAAGGTGGCCCCCTTCAAGGCGCAGAACATGTCGCTGAACTCCTTCGTGACGAGGGAGGGCGCCGAGATCGGGCGCGCGCAGGCCATGCAGGCCCAGGCCGCCCGCGTGGAGCCGACCGCGCTGATGAACCCGGTACTGCTCAAGCCCGGCAGCGACCGCAGCAGCCAGGTGGTGCTGCTGGGCAAGCCGGTGGGCGAGATGAGCGCCCGCGGCTACCACGGGGGGCGCCAGGAGCAGCTGCTCGGCATCGTCACGGACTGCCTGGAGCAGTTGCGGGGCACGTATGACGCCGTGATCTGCGAGGGGGCGGGCAGCCCGGCCGAGATCAACCTGCGCCGGACCGACATCGTGAACATGGGCATCGCGCGGGCCGCGCGGTTCCCTGTGGTCGTGGTCGGCGACATCGACCGCGGCGGGGTCTTCGCGTCGTTCTTCGGCACGACCGCGCTGCTGTCGCCCGAGGACCAGTCGCTGATCGCGGGGTACATGGTCAACAAGTTCCGCGGCGACGTCACCCTGCTGGAACCGGGCATGGAGATGCTGCGGGGCCTGACCGGGCGGGCGACGTACGGGGTGCTGCCCTTCCAGCACGGGCTGGGCATCGACGAGGAGGACGGCCTGCGGGTCTCTCTGCGGGGCGCGGTACGGGAATCCGTGGTCGCCCCGCCCGTGGGCGAGGACGTGCTGCGGGTCGCGGTGTGCGCGGTGCCGCTGATGTCGAACTTCACGGACGTCGACGCGCTCGCGGCGGAGCCGGGAGTGGTCGTGCGGTTCGTGGACCGCGCCGAGGAACTGGTCGACGCGGACCTCGTCGTCGTGCCGGGCACCCGGGGCACGGTGAAGGCCCTCGCCTGGCTGCGCGAGCGCGGGCTGGCGGACGCGCTGGCCCGGCGGGCCGCGGAGGGGCGGCCGGTGCTGGGCATCTGCGGCGGGTTCCAGGTGCTCGGCGAGCACATCGAGGACGAGGTCGAGTCGAAGGCCGGCTCCGTGCCGGGGCTCGGCCTGCTGCCCGTACGCGTGCGCTTCGAGCGGGAGAAGACCCTGGCGCGGCCGGTCGGCTCGGCGCTGGGCGAGCCCGTGGAGGGGTACGAGATCCACCACGGGGTCGCCGAGGTCCTGGGCGGGACCCCCTTCCTGGACGGGTGCCGGGTCGGTTCGGTGTGGGGCACGCACTGGCACGGCTCGCTGGAGTCGGACGGCTTCCGCCGGGCGTTCCTGCGCGAGGTCGCCGCCGCGGCCGGCCGCCGGTTCGTGCCCGCGCCGGACACCTCCTTCGCCACCCTGCGGGAGGAGCAGCTGGACCTGCTCGGCGACCTGGTCGAGGAGCACGCGGACACGGACGCCCTGCTCCGCCTGATCGAGACCGGAGCCCCCTCGGGCCTCCCCTTCCTCCCTCCGGGCGCCCCGTGACGCCCCCGTCCCCGCGGGGGCCGTCCCCGACCCGATGTCCAGCCCCGCCGGCGCTCGAGGCGCGGGGTTCGGGGCGGAGCCCCAGGGGGCCCCGCGTCCCCCTCCAGCAGGCCCCGCTGGGCTGACCGCCCGGGAACGGCCGCCCGGGAACACGGGTGGGGCGGCGGGTCCCAGGACCCGCCGCCCCACCGTGCCGCCCGCTGCCGGTCAGCCGTCGTGCTTGAGGCCCAGCACCTCGGTGGCCGCGAAGGTCTCGCCCGCGGGGCGGGACTCGTAGTGCGCGGTGAGGAGCCCGTCGAGCTCCTCGTAGGAGAAGGACTCCTTGGCGGTGTCGAACTTCGCCGCCACCTTGGGGCGCTCCATCACGACCACGATGCCGCCGTGGACGACGAACAGCTGCCCGTTGGCCTTCGCCGAGGCCGGGGAGGCCAGGTAGCCGACCAGCGGGGCGACGTGCTCGGGGGCGAGCGCGTCGAGCTTGCCCTCCTCCGGGACCTGGAAGCCCGCGAAGACGTCCTCCGTCATCCGGGTACGGGCCCGCGGGCAGATGGCGTTGGCCGTGACCCCGTACTTGCCGAGCGCCAGGGCGGTCGAGGTGGTCAGGCCCACGATGCCGCCCTTGGCCGCCGCGTAGTTGGGCTGGCCCGCCGAACCGCCGAGGAAGGCCTCCGAGGAGGTGTTGACGATCCGGCCGTAGACCGGGCCGCCCGCCGCCTTGGAGCGCTCGCGCCAGTGCACGGAGGCGAAATGGGTGGTGTTGAAGTGGCCCTTGAGGTGGACCCGGATGACCGAGTCCCACTCCGCCTCCGACATCGAGAAGACCATCCGGTCGCGCAGGATGCCCGCGTTGTTGACCAGGATGTCGAGCTTGCCGAAGCTGTTCACCGCCAGCTCGACCAGCTCGCGCGCCTGCTCGAAGTCGGCCACGTCGCCGAGGTGCGCCACCGCCTGCCCGCCGGCCGCGCGGATCTCCGCGGCGACCTCCTCCGCCGGGGCGGCCGAAGCCTCCCCGGAGCCGTCGCGGCCGGCCTGGCCGAAGTCGTTGACGACCACGCTCGCACCGAGCCGGGCGAGCTCGATCGCCTCGGCCCGGCCCAGGCCCCGGCCGGCCCCGGTGACGATGGCGGAGAGTCCCTCAAGTGGCAGTGACATCCGTACGGTTCCTCTCGAAACGGGTCAGAGTTCGATGCAGGTGCGCAGGGCGACGCCCGTGCGCATCTGGTCGAGCGCGTCGTTGATCTCGGCGAGCTGCACGCGGTGCGTGATCAGGCCCGCCAGGTCCACCCGGCCGGCCCGCCACAGCCCGATCGTGCGCTCGTAGGAGCGGAGCACGTCCCCGCCGCCGTACATGGACGGCAGGATCTTCTTCTCGTCGAAGAAGAGGGAGAACATGTTGATCGAGTAGTTGTCGTCGAGCGCGCCGGCGCCGACCACGACGACGGAGCCGCCGCGGCGGGTCATCTCGTACGCGGTCTGCGTGGTCTGGGACTTGCCGACCACCTCGAAGACGTAGTCGAAGCCCTCGCCCGCGGTGATCCGGTTCTTGGCGTCGGCGAAGGCCTCCGGGGAGACCGCCTCGGTGGCGCCGAAGCGCAGCGCGGCCTCGCGCCGGGAGGCGACCGGGTCCACGGCGATGATCTGGGCCGCGCCCTGGACCTTGGCGCCCTGGATGACGGAGATGCCGACGCCGCCGCAGCCGATGACGGCGACCGAGGAGCCGGCCTCCACCTTGGCGGTGTTGATGGCGGCTCCCAGGCCGGTGGTCACGCCGCAGCCGATCAGGGCGGCGATGTCGAAGGGCACGTCGTCGGGGATCGGTACGGCGCAGCCCGCCGGGACGACCATCTCCTCGGCGAAGGTGCCGGTTCCGGCGAAGCCGAAGATGCTGTTGGCGCCGCGCTGGAAGTTGGGGGTGGCGACGTTGCCGAAGGCCTCCAGGCACAGGTGGCCCTGGCCGCGCCGGCAGGAGGGACAGTGGCCGCACGGCGGCAGCCAGCAGACCAGGACCCGGTCACCGATCTTGTGGCTGGTGACGCCGTCGCCGACGTCGGTGATGACGCCGGAGCCCTCGTGGCCCGGGATGAAGGGGGCGGGCTGCGGCAGGACCCCGCTCATCGCGGAGAGGTCGGAGTGGCACAGGCCGGTGGCCTTGATGCGGATCTTGACCTTGCCGGGGCCGAATCCCACGGCCTCCATGTCCTCGACGACCTCGAGCTTGTCCTGGCCTATCTCGCTCTGGAGTGCTGCGCGCACGGTGCGGCTCCTTCTGTCTGCCTGGCTGTCTGACGGATTAGGCGTGTTCGACGACGGTGTCGGCGAGGACCGGGGCGTCGTCGCGGTCGGCGGCGGTCACCGTGACGAGGACGCGGCCGGGCTCCTGCCACATCCGGATGCGCAGGGTCTCGCCGGGGAAGACGATCCCGGCGAAGCGCGTGCGGTAGGCGCGGACGCGGGAGACGTCCCCGTCGAGGAGGGTGTCGACCACGGTCTTCAGGGTCATCCCGTACGAGCACAGGCCGTGCAGGATCGGCTGGTCGAAGCCGGCCAGCTTGGCGAACTCCGGGTCGGCGTGCAGCGGGTTCCAGTCACCGGAGAGGCGGTACAGCAGCGCCTGCTCCTCGCGGATCTTCCGCTCCTCGGTCCGGTCGGGCGCCCGCTCGGGCTGCTCGGTCTTCACGGAGGGGCCGCGGTCGCCGCCGAAGCCGCCTTCACCGCGTACGAAGATCTGCGCGTCGGAGGTCCACAGCGGCCCGTCGGCGTCCGCGACCTCGGTGCGCAGGACGACCACGGCCGCCTTGCCCTTGTCGTAGACGGCGGCGACCTTCGCGGAGGAGGTGGCCTCGCCCTTGACGGGGATGGGCCGGTGCAGCTCGATGGACTGTCCGCCGTGCAGGACCATGGCGAGGTTGACCTCGATGCCGGGGGCCGCGAGGCCGCCCATCATGGCCATGCCGGCGCCGGCGACCGTCGCGAAGCTGGGCAGCACGTGGAGCTTGGACTCCAGGGTGTAGCGCAGCTCGTCGGGGTCGGTGGCTGCCCCGGGGTTGTTCGGGGAGGTCCCTGCGCCGAGTCCGAGGTGGTAGAGCTGGATGTCCTTGTGGTCCCAGGCGATGTTCCCCTGGCGGGGTTCTGCGGCGAGGGCCTTGGCGGCATCGATCGGCATGGGCGTGCTGCTCCCTGTCTTGGAAACACCGTCTTCGGAACACCGTCTTCTGAAAACTGGGGCCTTTGGAAGACCTCGGCGCGGCCGTCCGCACCGTCGGCCGCACCGAGGTCGTATGCGGGACCGGCTGCCCGGGACGCGTTCGTCTAGAACGCGTTCTAGGTTGCCGGTGAAGGAATGTATAACGCACCCCCCAGCAGTTGGGAAGACTCCCGGGAAGACTCCTGACGAACTGTCAGTTCTTCTTCTTGCGGTGCGTGTTGCCCGGAGACCGGACACCCCGCCCCTACTCTTGGCGGGTGGACGAGATGCCCGTTTCCCAGCGCCCTGTCCGATCCCTGCGGGTGCTCCTGGACCCGCCGAACCCCTCCCTGGCCCTCCTCCTGGGCCTCCAGCCGGACATCGAGGTGGTCGCTTCGGCGATGGCCCGCCCGGCGGTGGCGCTCACCGAGTCGGTGGAGCGCGTACCCGAGCTCCTCGCGGACGATCCGGAATGCCGGATCCTGGTCCTGACGGGCTCGGCGCACCCCGGACTGGCGCGGGCGGTGGCCGCGGCGGGCGGGGCGGGCCTGGTCCTGCGCGACGGCCCGGTCGAGGACCTCGCGGAGTCCGTGCGCCGCGCCTCCCGCGGGGAGTCGGTGACGGACCCGGCGCTGGACGCCCCCTGAGCCCTTCAGGTCACCTCAGGCCACCTCGGGGCCCCTCAGCGCACACGTACGCCCGCCCCGCCGGTCCGGACGGATCGGCGGGGCGGGCGCGCGAGCGAGCGGGGGGTGCTCAGGGGCTGGGCTTGGTCCAGTCGTCGACGGTCCGCGAGGGGTCCAGCGCGACCGGGAGCCGCTCCAGCCCGCGGAAGGCCGGGAACGGCCCCTTGAGCCACTCCTCCTCGCCCGTCGCCGGCGTCGCCAGGACCATGTCGGGGAAGCGGTCGAGCAGGGCCGTCAGGGCGGTCTCCAGCTCCATGCGGGCCAGCGGGGCGCCGAGGCAGTAGTGCGCCCCGTGGCCGAACCCGAGGTGGGTGCTCTGCAGCCCCTTCCGCGTCACGTCCAGGGTGTCCGGCGAGGGGAACTTCTCCGGGTCGCGGTTGGCCGAGGTGATCGCGATCTGCACGAGGGCGCCCCGGGGGATGGCCACTCCCCCGATCTCCAGGTCCTCCAGCGCGTAGCGGAACGTGGAGGTCTCCACGGAGCCCTCGAACCGGACGAGCTCCTCGATCGCCTGCGGCAGCAGCGACCGGTCCTCCTTGACGAGCGCCAGCTGGTCGGGGTGCGAGAGCAGGGCGAAGACCGCGTTGCCGATCTGGTAGGTGGTGGTCTTGTGCCCGGCGAAGAGCAGGACCCACATCATCGACACGAGCTCGTCGTCGGTCAGGGCGCCCTCGGCGTGCTGCGTCTCGATCAGCACGCTGAGGAAGTCGTCCGAGGGCTCCGCGCGCTTGCGGGTGACGAGGCCGCCGAAATAGCCGCGCAGCCAGTGCTCGGCGGCGGCCAGGTCGTCGGCCATGTCCTTGCTGAACCGGGAGCGCGTCACCTGGCCGAACCACTTCAGGACGTCCGTGCGCTCGTCGCCGACGATGCCCAGCAGCTCGCAGATGACCATGACGGGCAGCGGCAGCGCGAAGGAAGTCATCAGGTCGACGGGGGTGTCCGTCGGGCACTTCGCCAGCAGCTCGCCGGCGATCTCCTCGATGCGCGGGCGCAGCAGTTTGACGTGGCGCGGGGTGAAGGCCTCGTGGGCGATGTGCCGCAGCCGGGTGTGCCGAGGGGGGTCGGCGAAGAGCAGGTTGTCGTCGAGGGCGTCGCAGGTGTTCCCGAAGACCGCGTGGTAGATGTCGAGGCCCTGGTGCATGTCCTTGCCGATGCGCGGATCGGAGAGGGCGAGCCGGGCGTCGTCGTACCGGGTGATCAGGTACGTCGGGACGCCGTGCCGGGTCGTCAGCTCGCAGACGGGGGCCTGCTCGCGCAGCGACCGGTAGACCGGATGGGGGCACGTACGGTACTCCGGCGTGCCCGTGGACACGGCCGCGACGGCTTCGTCGACGGGGAGGCCGTCACTCACGGCCACTGCGGGTTCGGTCGTCACGTGTTCAGACCTCTCATGGGGCTCGAACTTCCAGCGAGCTCCTCCCGTGGGGCACCGGCCCGGTAACTCCGATGACCCTCCGATTACCCCGTTCGGGCCCGAAAGTACGCCCGCCTGAGCGGATCGGCCGGGTCCCGGGCCCGTCCCGCGGGGACCCGCGCGAGGCTCCCCTACGGTGCCTCCATGCCGGAAACCACGCCGCCTGACGACGGCAGCCGCGCCAGGATCGACGTCCACCACCACTTCTGTGCCCCGCAGTGGCTGGAGTGGGCCGAACGGCAGGGGCTGGTGAACCCGAAGGCGCTGCCGCCGTGGGCGCGCTGGGACGCCGCGTCCGCGCTGGACGTGATGGACCGGGCGGGGATCGCCACCGCCGTCCTCAAGCCGATGCTGCCGGCGCGCTACGAGACCTCCGCGCAGCTGCGGGAGGCCACCACCGTGACCCTGCGGGCGGCGACCGAGGTGGTGAGCGCGCACCCGGGCCGGTTCGCGTTCCACGTGCCGCTCTTCCTGGACGACCCCGAGGTCGCGTCCTGGGCGCTGCGCCACGGCCTGGACGAGCTCGGCGCGGTCGGGGTGAACGTGACGGCGAACTACGGCGGGGTCTACCTGGGCGATCCCTCGTACGATCCGCTCTTCGCGGAACTGGACGAGCGCTCGGCGGTGGTGGACACCCACCCGCACAACCTCCCGGGGGGCGCGCCGGGCGGTCCGGGCGGTGCGGGCGGTCCGGGCGGCGCGGGCGGTCCGGGCGGCGCCGCGAACGTCCCGGGCATCCCGAACTTCCTGTGCGACTTCCTGCTGGACACGACGCGGGCCGCCGTGAACATGATCCACAAGCGGACGCTCGACCGCTTCCCGAACCTGTCGGTGATCCTGCCGCACGCGGGCGGCTTCCTGCCGCACATCGCGACGCGGGTGGAGGCCTTCGCGGGGGCGTTCAGCCCGCCGGTCGATCCGGCGATGGTCCGGGACCACATGCGGCGCTTCCACTACGACACGGCGGGGCCCATGTCCCCGGCGGGCACGCTCCTCGCGACGGTCCCGCCGTCCCAGCTCCTCTTCGGCAGCGACTGGCCGGCGTGCCCGTCGGCGATGGTCACGGACATCGCCCTCCCGGCCCTGGCCGCGGACCCGGCCCTCACCCCGGCCCACCACCGCGCGATCAACCGCGACAACGCGCTCCGTCTGATGCCAGGCCTGTCGGCCCCCTCGGCCGAAGCCGCCCCGGCACAACCCAGCCCCGCCAGGGGGCACCTCCCAGCGGTAGCTGGGGGAGTTTGAGGCGACCCTTCAGCCCCGCACCCGCGGGACCGGGCCGGGCCGGGTCGGGCCGGGCCCGGTCGGGAGTTCACCAGCCGGCCGGGCTACTTGCGGAGGAGGGTGACCACCGCCGCGCCGCCCAGGCCGATGTTGTGCGCCAGGCCGACCCGGGCTCCGGACACCTGCCGGGCCCCCGCCAGGCCCCGCAGCTGCCACACCAGCTCCGCCGCCTGCGCGAGCCCCGTCGCCCCCAGCGGGTGGCCCTTCGAGATCAGGCCCCCCGACGGGTTCACCACCCACCGCCCGCCGTACGTCGTCGCGCCCGACTCCACCAGCGGCCCCGAGCCACCCGCCTCGCACATCCCCAGCGCCTCGTACGTCAGCAGCTCGTTGATCGAGAAGCAGTCGTGCAGCTCGATCACGTCCACGTCCTCGATCCCGAGCCCGGACGCCTCGAAGACCTGCCGCCCCGCCGCCGCCGTCATCGGCTTGCCGACCACGTCGATGCACGAGCCCGACGCGAAGGAGGCCTCGGTGTCCGTCGTCATCGCCTGCGCGGCGATCTCCACCGCGCGGTCCCCCAGCCCGTGCCGCTCCACGAACCGCTCCGAGACCACGACCGCCGCCGCCGCCCCGTCCGAAGTCGGCGAGCACTGGAGCTTGGTCAGCGGCTCGTGGATCGTCTTCGCCGCGAGGATCTCCTCGACCGTGTAGACGTCCTGGAACTGCGCGTTCGGGTTGTTCGCGGAGTGCCGGTGGTTCTTCGCCCCGACCGCCGCCAGCTGCGCGGCCGTGGTCCCGTACAGCTTCATGTGCTCCCGGGCCGCGTTCCCGAAGATCTGCGCGGTCGGCGGCGACATCTCGAAGCCGTGCCCGGCCGCCATGATCCCGTAGTGCCGGGCGACCGGCGAGGTCTTGAAGTCCCCACCGTCCGCCCCGCCGCCCAGCGCGCCCTTCTTCATCTTCTCGAAGCCGAGCGCGAGCACGCAGTCGTTGATGCCGCCCTCGACGAACTGCCGCGCCATCATCAGCGCCGTCGAGCCGGTCGCGCAGTTGTTGTTGACGTTGTAGACGGGCACCCCGCTCAGCCCGATCTCGTACGCCGCCCGCTGGCCGGCCGTGGAGGCCTGGAAGCAGTAGCCCACCGGCACCTGCTCGACGAGGCCGTAGTCGATGCCCGCGTCCGCGAGCGCCGCCGTCCCGGCTTCCTTCGCCATGTCCCAGTACTGCCAGTCCCGCGACTCCGGCTTCTCGAACTTCGTCATGCCGACGCCCACGATGTACGACTTCATCACTGCTGCCCTTCAGTCCCTGGGAAGGCCGAGGATGCGCTCGGCCACGACGTTCAGCTGGACCTGCGTGGTGCCTCCGGCGATGGTCAGGCAGCGGGACATGAGCATCCCGTGCACCGCCCGCTTGCCCGCCCCCTCGCTCACCGCGCCCGCCGGGCCCAGCAGTTCGAGCGCGAGCTCGGCGGTCCGCTGCTGGTGCGGGGTCTGCACGAGCTTGCGCACGGACGCGCCCGCGCCCGGCTCCAGCCCGGAGACCTGCTGGAGGGTGGTGCGCAGCCCGATGCAGGCCAGGGCGTGCGCCTCGGCGGCCAGCGCCCCGATCCGCACGCGGTACGCGCCTTCGAGTTCGGCGGAGCCCGCGAGCAGCGCCTCCAGGCCGGTGTCGAAGGTCATCTGGTCGGCCATGTGGACGCGTTCGTTGCCGAGGGTGTTGCGGGCGACCTTCCAGCCGCCGTCCGGCGCCCCGACGAGCGCGTCCGCCGGGAGCCGGACGTCATCGAAGTAGACCTCGTTGAAGAGGGCCTCGCCGGTGATCTCCTTGAGCGGGCGGATGTCGATCCCGGGGGTCTTCATGTCCACGATGAAGTAGCCGAGGCCCTTGTGCTTGGGGGCGTCCGGGTCGGTCCGGGCCAGCAGGATGCCGTAGTCGGCGCTCTGCGCGGAACTCGTCCACACCTTCTGCCCGTTGACGATCCAGCCGCCGTCCGCAGGTCCGTCCCCGTCCGCGGTCCGCTCCGCCTTGGTGCGCAGCGAGGCGAGGTCGGAGCCGGCGCCCGGCTCGGAGAAGAGCTGGCACCAGGTGACGTCCCCGCGCAGCGTGGGCAGCAGGTGGCGCTCCTGCTGCTCGGGGGTCCCGTAGGCCAGCAGCGAGGGGACGACCCAGGTGGCGATGCCGAGGTCGGCGACCTTGACCCCGGCGGCCTTGAGCTCCTGCTGCACGACGAGCTGTTCGACGGGCCCGGCCCCGAGCCCGTAGGGGGCCGGGAGGTACGGGGCGGCGTACCCGGTGGGCGCCAGGACCCGGCGGGCGGTGGCGGGGTCGAGGCCGCGCGCGTCCTCGATGGCGGTACGGGCCTTCGCGCGGTGCTTCTCGGCCTGCGCGGGCAGTTCGAGGCGCAGCTCGCGCCGGGCCCCGGCGGCGGCGAGCCGTACGGCGCGGACCCGGTGGCCGTCGCCGGAGCCGAGGAGCTGGCGGGCGACGAGGGCCCGGCGCAGGTAGATGTGGGCGTCGTGCTCCCAGGTGAAGCCGATGCCGCCGAGCACCTGGATGCAGTCCTTGGCGCAGGAGTAGGCGGCGTCGAGTGCGGTCCCGGCGGCGAGGGCGGAGACCAGCGAGCGGACCTCGGCGGGCTCCTCGGTCGCCTGGGCGGCGTCCCAGACCAGGGCCCGGGCCTGCTCCACGCGCACGAGCATGTCGGCGCACAGGTGCTTGATGCCCTGGAACTGTCCGATGGGCCGGCCGAACTGCTCGCGCACCTTGGCGTACTCGGCCGCGGTGTGCAGGGCCCAGGCGGCGGTGCCGCAGGCGTCGGCGGCGAAGAGCACGCAGGCGAGGTCGCGGACGAGCGCGGCGTCGAGTTCGAGGAGCCGGTCGGGCCCGGCGGTGACCCCGCGGGCGCGGACGCCGGCGGTGGGTCTGGTCGGGTCGGCGCTCTCGTGGGTGCGGACGTCCAGCGCCGCGGCGTCCACGGCGAACCAGCGGGTGCCGTGCGCGGTCTCGGCGGCGAGCAGGACGAGGTCGGCCTCGCCCGCGCCGAGCACCGGCGGGGCGCTCCCGTCGAGCAGGTAGCCGCCCTCGACGGCGACGGCGGTCAGGTCCCCGGGTCCGAGCGCGACGGCGCCGACCCGCCCGCCGAGCGGCTCGGCGCCGGCCCGGTCCAGGAGTACGGAGGCCAGCGCGCTCGGCAGGTACGCCCCGGGCAGCGCGCCCCGGGCGGCTTCCTCCACGGCGACGGTGAGGTCGAGCAGGGTCCCGCCGTCCAGGTGCGGCTCCAGCAGCCCGGAGGAGGCGAGCGCGTCCCAGTAGGCGGGGCGCGCGCCGGTCTGCGGCGGGGTGTCGAGGAGTTTGCGCACTTCCTCGGGCGGCACGGCCCGAGCGACCCAGCCGCGTACGGCCGCGGCCAACTCCCGCTGTTCCTGTGTGATTCCGATGCCCATGCGCGGCAGAGTAGAACACGTTCCATTCTGACGGAAGGTCAGAACTGAAACGTGTTCTCGCATTTGACCCCGCACGGGGAACGCCGCGGGGATCGGCGGGGGCGGGCAACCGTGCGGCACCCTCCGGTCGTCTTCACGGGTATGACGTCGCCGCCCGCACCTCCGCCCGGCACGCCCGTGTGGCCGCACTGCGGTGAGGGCGCGAGCCCGGCCGATCCGGTCGGCTGCCGGGGGCGGCAGGTCGCGGTCCCGCTGACTGCGGGCCCACCGCGCTGCCTGGCCCACCTCGCGCCCGCCGACCTCACCCTGCACCTGGCGTCGCTCTCCGCGGGCGACGACGTCGAGCACCAGGGCGTCACCTTCACCGGAAACCTGGCCGACCGGCTCTTCGACGCCCTCCGGGACCCCGCGACGGGGCGGCCCCGCTTCGGCCGGGCCACGTTCGACCACGCGGTCTTCGCCTCCGAAGCCCGTTTCGACGGTGCGACCTTCTCGTCCGTGGCCGACTTCGGGGGCGCGGAGTTCGGCGCCCTCGCCTGGTTCGACAACGTGACGTTCCAGGCCGAAGCCTGGTTCTCGGGCGCGGTGTTCCGGGACGGTGCCCGGTTCGTCGGCACGGTGTTCCACACAGACGTCCGGTTCGGCTCCCTGACGATCTCCGTCGCCGTCCGGTCGGGCAGCGCGGTCGCGAACCTCACCACCACGGTCCAGGTGGACGGCGTGACCTTCGAAGCCGGCGCCTGGTTCTCGGGAGCCGTGTTCCACGCCGAAGCCCAGTTCGACGAGGTGGTGTTCCCCGACGAAGTCCGTTTCCACGGCACGGCGTTCCAGTCCAAGGCCCGGTTCGTCGGCGCGACGTTCCACACCGACGCCTGGTTCAAGCGCGCCTCCTTTGCCGGAGCCGTCCTGTTCGACGGCGCCGTGCTCCACGCCGACGGCCTCTTCGAGGACGCGTCCTTCTCCACCGCCCACCGGCTGGGTCCGCTGGCCTGCCACGGATCACTCGACCTGTCGGGCGCCGCCTTCGGGCGCGCCGTGACGATCGAGGCCGCCGCCCGGTCCCTGACCTGCGCCCGCGCCGTCTGGGAGTCGACGGCCACCCTGCGCCTGCGGTACGCCGACGTCGACCTGTCGGACGCCGTGGTCACGCAGCCGATCGCGGTCACCGCCCACGCCGCCCCCTTCGCCCACCTCGACGAATCCTGCCTCGGCAACGCCGACGACCGGGTACGGGTCCTGTCCCTGCGGGGCATCGACGCCGCCCAGCTGGTCCTGACCGGCACCGACCTGTCCGCCTGCCGGTTCCTCGGCGCCTTCCACCTCGACCAGCTCCGCCTGGGCGGCGACACCGTCTTCGCCCGGACCCCGGCGGGCACCGACCTGCGCAGGCTGGTCCCGCTGCGCTGGACCGACCGGCTCGCCCTGGCCGAGGAGCACCACTGGCGCGCCCTGCCCCACCACCGGCGCCGCATGCGGGCCGGCTGGGTCCCGGACGCGCCCCCCACCGTGACGTCGGCACCCCCGCCGGGGCCGGCCGCACTGGCCGCGCTCTACCGCCAGCTCCGCAAGGGGTTCGAGGACGGCAGGGACGAGCCCGGAGCCGCCGACTTCTACTACGCCGAGATGGAGATGCGCCGCCTGGAGCGCCGCTCCCCCCGCAGCCGCGCCGAACGGGGCCTGCTCACCGCCTACTGGGCCCTCTCCGGCTACGGGCTGCGCGCCTCGCGCGCCCTGGCCTGGCTCGGGCTCGCGATGACCGCGACGGTGCTGGTCATGATGGTGTGGGGGCTTCCGCAGAACGATCCGAAGTCCGTGTCGGCCGGCCGCGTGGTCGGCCAGAACGTCCGCCTGACCACCGACACCCCCGACCCCGTCAACCCCTCGGGGCCGCTCCACGAGCGGCTGACGGCCAAGCGGTTCGAGAAGAGCCTGCGCGTGGTGGTGAACTCGGTGGTCTTCCGCTCCTCGGGCCAGAACCTGACCACGCCGGGCACCTACGTCGAGATGGCCTCGCGGCTGACCGAGCCCGTCCTCCTCGGCTTCGCCGCCCTCGCGGTCCGCGGCCGCGTCAAACGCTGACCGCGCCCCTCGCGGCGCCCGCCCCGCTCGCCCTCACAGCCGGGTACGGAAGAACTCCACGGCCTCGGCGGCCACCCGGCGGCGCACTTCCGCGCCGTCGGCGTCGTCGCGGACGAAGTGGTAGTGCTCCACGTCCGCGCCGGCCGAGCGGCCCTCCGCACCGGGGATGGCCCCGAGGTAGCGCAGCGCGTTGGATTCCGCGGGCGTGACGACGTCGGCCCCGCCCCACCGGACCGCGACCGGGCGGCCGATCCCCTTCAGGCTCTCCGGGGTGACCAGCTCGCCCATCCCCGGGCACACCAGGAACGCGGCGCCCACCCGGTCGTCGGCGAGGTCCCGCTCCCCCTCGGCGACGGCCCGCGCCAGATGCGCGGTGTCGACGGACGCGTGCAGGACCTCCATCATCCTTCTTCCAGGGAATCCCGGACTTTGGGCCGGGAGGGAATGGATCCTTGGCCCGGAGGCGCGGAGCGCCGGAGTGCTCTGCGTTGTCAGTGGCCTTCGCTATGTTGGTCCACCTTGACCGGAAGGGGGTGGGCCGGGTGATCCGTGCGTACAAGTTCCTCCTGCGGCCCACCTTCCGGCAGGAGATCGCGCTCGGCGAGATGCTGCGTGATCATTGCGGCGTCTACAACGGCGCGTTGCAGGAACGCCGCGACGCCTACCGGCACGCCTCGAAGACGAGCATCAAGTACGGGATGCAGTCCGCGCAGCTCAAGGACATCAGGGCCTTCGACCCGGAGCGTCACGGCCGGTGGTCGTTCTCCAGCCGGCAGGCCACCTTGCGCCGTCTCGACAAGGCGTTCGCCGCGTTCTTCCGCCGGGTCAAGTCCGGCGATACGCCGGGATACCCGCGCTTCCGTGGGGTGAACTGGTTCGACACCGTCGACTTCCCGAAGGACGGCGACGGTTGCCGGTGGGACTCCCTCCCGGACCATGCGGCCCGCGTCCGTTTCCAGGGCGTCGGGCACGTCAAGGTCCACCGGCACCGGTCGGTGGTCGGCAAGGTCAAGACCGTGTCGGTCAAGCGCGAGGGCAAGCGCTGGTACGTGGTGCTGACCGCCGTGCAGCCCCGGCCCGAGCCGCTGCCCGCGACGGGCTCCACCCGCCAGTTCATTGCCCGCGCTGCCAAGGAGCTGCTGGCCGCCGGATCGCTGTGCGGCCGGTCGTGATCACCGCACCGGCCGCAAACCACTGCGTTCTATTGGGCTCGCGGCCGGTGGCGATGGCCTCGGCGTAGGCGGCGAGGGTGCGTAGAGGGGGGAGCGGCCGACGCCGAGGGTCTTGCCGTTGGCGGTGGCGGGCGACGCGGGGGCGGGTACGCCGCCTTCCTCGGGCTCCACGGGCGCCGGCGGGCGGTTGCCGTTGCCGCGCGCGGCCTCGGCGAGGGCGGCCTCGGGCAGCGGGGCGGAGAGGATGGCGGCGATCTCGGGGCGCGGCGCGGGCGGCGGGGCGCAGAGTCCGGTGAGGTCGCGGGCGCGGACGGCGCGGGTGATCCAGGTGCGGTCCAGGACGCGGCGCTCGTCGGCTTCGGCGACGAGGTCCTCGGACTGGTTGTAGTCGCCGTCGGCGGCCTGGACGGCCCACAGGTGGACGGCGACCCCGTGCTCCTTGGCCGACATCAGCCCGGGCAGCAGGTCTCCGTCGCCGGTGACGAGTACGACGTCCGAGCAGGCGCGGTTGCGGGCCAGCTCGGTGAGCTCGGCGTGCATGGCCGCGTCGACGCCCTTCTGGGCCCAGCGGCCGTCGCTGCGGGTCAGGGCGCCGAGCCGGACGGTGACGCGGGGCATGACGCGCAGCCGGCGGTGCTCGGGCTGGGGGACCCGGTCGGGTGCGCCGTCGAACCAGTAGATCCGCAGGAGCGGCTGCTCGGTGTCCGCCTCGGCCCGCTCGCGCAGGCCCTGGATGAGGGCGGCATGGTCCACGGTGATGCGGGAGCGTGAGGGCTCCCCTGCGAGAAGGCTGGCGGCGGCGCCCAGCAGATAGCCGGCGTCCACCAGGACGACGCAGCGGTCCACGCGTACCACCCTCTTCCCTGGGGGTCCTCTGGTGTGTTTCTCGGCGGGTCCCCCGAGTCTGCCCGACCACAAGGGCGTTGACGGCCGGAACTCGATCATCGGCGTGGCGGATCTCACGGGGGCGTCCGGGAAGGCGGCCGACTACGCGGGGTAATGATCCAAAATGCGCCGTATGCGGCGTTGTGTGAGTGTGAAGGCGGCCCTGGCCCCTAGACCCCCCACGGAGGCTCCCCATGGCCAAGAACAAGAACCGCCAGCAGCCTGCCAAGTCCGAGGACCGCTCGGCTGCACAGGATCCGGCGAAGAGTTCGATGGAATCCTCGCCCACCACCTCGGCGGCGCCGAGCCCGCTGCAGATGGCGGGCAAGCGCAAGGAGAAGAAGTTCGGCCACAACTGAGGCCTCCACGTACGGGAAGGGCCCGCCCCGGTCGACCGGGGCGGGCCCTTCCCGCGTACCGCTGCGGCTATCCGGCCAGGCAGGACGGGCCGAGGAGCACCTTGAGGTCGCCGAAGAGCGCGGGGTCGGGCTTGACCCGGTGCTTGTCGAGGCGGAGCACGGTGGTGGTGCGCGGCCCCTGGAGCTTGATCCGCACCTCGCTGTTGCCCTGGTGGTGGCGCAGGATCTCGCCCAGCCGGGTCACCATCGGCGGGGTGACCTTGACGGTGGGGATGGTGAGGACGACCGGGGCGTTGGTGCCGGCGTTCGACAGGTCGGGGACCATCATCTCCATGGCGACCAGCCGGGGGACGTCCTCGCGCTTGTCGAGGCGTCCCTTGACGAAGACGACGGTGTCCTCGACCAGCTGCGTGGAGACGAGCTGGTAGGTCGCGGGGAAGAACATGCACTCGATGGAGCCGGCGAGGTCCTCGACGGTGGCGATGGCCCAGGCGTTGCCCTGCTTGGTCATCTTGCGCTGGAGGCCCGAGATGATGCCGCCGATGGTGACGACGGCGCCGTCGGAGTGCTCGCCGCCGGTGAGCTGGGAGATGCCGGCGTCGGTCTTGTCGGAGAGGACGTGCTCCAGGCCGAAGAGCGGGTGGTCGGAGACGTAGAGGCCGAGCATCTCGCGCTCTTGGGCGAGCAGGTAGGACTTCTCCCACTCGACGTCGGAGAACTCCACGTCGAGGCCGAATCCGGGCTCGTCGCTCGCGCTCTCGTCACCCATTCCGCCGAAGAGGTCGAACTGCCCCTCGGCCTCCTTGCGCTTGACGGCGACCACGTTGTCGATCATCGGTTCGTGGTGGGCGACCAGGCCCTTGCGGGTGTGGCCCATCTCGTCGAAGGCGCCGGCCTTGATCAGGGACTCGACGGTGCGCTTGTTGCAGACGACGGCCTCGACCTTGTCCAGGAAGTCGGGGAAGGAGGAGTACTTCCCCTTCGCCTTCCTGCTCTTGATGATCGACTCCACGACGTTGGTGCCGACGTTGCGCACCGCGGTGAGGCCGAAGAGGATCACGTCGTCGCCCTGGGCGGCGAAGTTGGGCTCCGACTCGTTCACGTTCGGCAGGAGCACCTTGATGCCCATCCGGCGGCACTCGTTCAGGTAGATCGCGGACTTGTCCTTGTCGTCCTTGACCGAAGTGAGCAGACCCGCCATGTACTCGGCCGGGAAATTGGCCTTGAGGTAGGCGGTCCAGTAGGAGACCAGGCCGTACGCGGCCGAGTGGGCCTTGTTGAAGGCGTAGCCGGCGAAGGGGACCAGGACGTCCCACAGCGCCTTGATCGCCTGGTCGCTGAAGCCCTTGGCCTTGGCTCCCGCCTCGAAGATGACGAAGTTCTTCGCCAGTTCCTCGGGCTTCTTCTTGCCCATCACGCGGCGCAGGATGTCGGCCTCGCCGAGCGAGTAGCCGGCGATGATCTGGGCGCCCTTCTGGACCTGCTCCTGGTAGACGATGAGGCCGTAGGTGACGCCGAGGATCTCCCTGAGCGGCTCCTCCAGCTCCGGGTGGATCGGGGTGATCTCCTGCTGCTTGTTCTTGCGCAGGGCGTAGTTCGTGTGGGAGTTCATGCCCATCGGGCCCGGCCGGTACAGGGCGGACACGGCGGAGATGTCTTCGAAGTTGTCGGGCTTCATCAGGCGCAGCAGGGAGCGCATGGGCCCGCCGTCGAACTGGAAGACGCCGAGGGTGTCACCGCGGCAGAGCAGCTCGTACGTCTTGGGATCGTCGAGCGGCAGGCCGAGGAGATCGAGGTCGATCCCCTTGTTGGCCTTCACCATCTTGACGGCGTCGTCCATGATCGTGAGGTTGCGCAGCCCGAGGAAGTCCATCTTGATCAGGCCGAGCGACTCGCACTGCGGGTAGTCCCACTGTGTGATGGTCACGCCGTCCGTGTGCCGCACCCAGACCGGAGCGTGGTCGACGATCGGCTCGCTGGACATGATCACGCCGGCGGCGTGCACGCCCATCTGGCGGACCAGGCCCTCGACGCCGCGGGCGGTGTCGATGACCTTCTTCACGTCCGGCTCGTTCTCGTACATCGCCCGGATCTCGCCCGCCTCGCCGTAGCGCGGGTGCGAGGGGTCGGTGATGCCGTTGAGGTCGATGCCCTTGCCGAGGACGTCGGCGGGCATCGCCTTGGTGAGCCGGTCGCCCATGGCGTACGGGTAGCCGAGGACCCGGGCGGAGTCCTTGATGGCGTTCTTCGCCTTGATCTTTCCGTACGTGCCGATCATGGCGACCTTGTCGTCGCCGTACTTGTCGGTCACGTACCGGATCACTTCGACGCGCCTGCGCTCGTCGAAGTCGATGTCGACATCGGGCATGGAGACGCGCTCGGGGTTCAGGAACCGCTCGAAGATCAGGCCGTGGGTGATCGGGTCGAGGTCGGTGATGCCCATGGCGTAGGCGACGATCGAGCCGGCGGCGGAGCCACGGCCGGGGCCCACCGCGATGCCTTGGTTCTTGGCCCACATGATGAAGTCGGCGACGACGAGGAAGTAGCCCGGGAACCCCATCTGGATGATGACGTCCAGCTCGTACTCGGCCTGCTTCTGCCGGTCCTCGGGAACACCTCCCGGGTAGCGGCGGGCCATGCCGCGCCGCACCTCCTCCTTGAACCAGGTGATCTCGGTGTAGCCCTCTTCGGGGATCTCGAACTTCGGCATGAGGTTCTTGGCCTCGAACATGCCGGTGGTGTCGATCTGCTCGGCCACCAGGAGGGTGTTGCGACACCCCTCCTGCCAGGCGTCCGAGGAGTCGACGGCGTACATCTCCTCCGTGGACTTGAGGTAGTAGCCGGTACCGTCGAAGCGGAAGCGGTCCGGGTCGGAGAGGTTCTTGCCGGTCTGGATGCACAGCAGGGCGTCGTGCGCGGCCGACTCGTGCGCGTACGTGTAGTGCGAGTCGTTGGTGACCAGCGGCGGGATGCCGAGCTTCTTGCCGACCTCCAGCAGCCCGTCGCGGACCCGGCGCTCGATCTCGATGCCGTGGTCCATCAGCTCCAGGAAGTACCGGTCCTTGCCGAAGATGTCCTGGTATTCGGAGGCGGCCTTCAGGGCCTCGTCGAACTGGCCGAGGCGCAGCCTGGTCTGCAGCTCACCGGAGGGGCAGCCGGTGGAGGCGATCAGGCCTTCGGACCACTGGGAGATGGTCTCCTTGTCCATGCGCGGCCACTTCGTGAGCCAGCCCTCGGCGTACGCGTCGGAGGACAGCCGGAAGAGGTTGTGCAGGCCGGTGGAGTTCGCCGCCCAGATCGTCTTGTGCGTGTAGCCGCCGGAACCGGAGACGTCGTCGCGCTTCTGGTGGGGCTGGCCCCACTGGATGCGCCGCTTGTTGCGCCGGGACTCCGGGGCGACGTAGGCCTCGATGCCGATGATCGGCGTGACCCCGGCCTTCTTCGCCGTGTGGAAGAAGTCGTAGGCCCCGTGCAGGTTGCCGTGGTCGGACATGGCGATGTGCGTCATGCCCATCTCGTTGCACGCGTTGAACATGTCCTTGAGCCGCGCGGCACCGTCCAGCAGGGAGTACTGGGTGTGGACGTGCAGGTGCGTGAACGGCGTCTTGGTCACGGTGGGGGCCTCCGGCGGGGAGAGAGGGGCGGCAGCTCTGAATCCTACGTCTCCCGGGTGACAGACGGAGGGGGCGCGCGAAGCGCTCGATGAGGGGAGGTGGTCGGGTGACGGGTGGGCGGGCACTGACCGGTACGGTCATGCGTTGCACGACCAACGGCAGTGTCCGAAATGCATGATCGAAAATGCGATCCACCCCGCGCCACCTGGAGGCACCCGCCATGGCGGTTCCCGAGACGACCGACGAGCAGCGCGCCGAGCAGATACTCGACGTGTTCGACATCGCGTTCGGTGAGCTGATCACCGCCGACCCGACCGCCTTCCAGGTCAAGTTCCGGAAGATGGCCGCCTCCGCGTTCGCCTTCTACCGGGGCACGGCCTGCCTCTTCTACGCCGACCTGGAGCGCGAGCGGCACGGCGGCCCGTACCTGGACGAGCGCACCGGCCGGGTGTGGATCCACGGCGATCTGCACGCCGAGAACTTCGGCACCTACATGGACTCGAACGGCCGTCTGGTCTTCAACGTCAACGATTTCGACGAGGCGTACGTCGGCCCGTTCACCTGGGACCTCAAGCGGTTCGCGGCCTCCGTCGCGCTGATCGGCTACACCAAGGCCCTCAGCGACGAGCAGATCAGCGAGCTGGTGCGGACGTACGCGGCCGCCTACCGCGAGCGCATCCACGCGCTCGCCACCGGCGCCAAGAACGAGGAGGTCCCCTCCTTCACCCTGGACACCGCCGACGGCCCGCTGCTGGACGCCCTGCGCGACGCCCGCCGGCGCACCCGCTTCTCGCTCCTCGACTCGATGACCGAGATCCGCGATTTCGAGCGCCGCTTCTCCCCCGGCCCCGGGACCATCGAGCTGGACGCGGCCACCCGCTACAAGGTGCTCGCCGCCTTCGACGGCTACCTGGAGACCCTCCCCGACGAGTCCCTGGTCCGCCCGGACTCCTACCGGGTCAAGGACGTGGTGGGCCGCCGGGGCGTGGGGATCGGCTCGGCGGGCCTGCCCTCGTACAACATCCTGCTGGAGGGGCACAGCGACGCCCTGGAGAACGACGTCGTGATCTACCTCAAGCAGGCGCAGACCCCGGCCGTGTCCCGGCACGTCACCGACCGGGCGGTGCGGGACTACTTCCGGCACGAGGGGCACCGCACGGTGATCTCGCAGCGCGCCCTCCAGGCGCACGCCGATCCGTGGCTGGGCTGGACCGAGCTGGACGGGGCGGGGCAGCTGGTGGCGGAGGTCTCCCCGTACGCGGTGGACCTGGACTGGTCCGACCTGGACGACCCGGAGGAGATCGCGGCCGTGGTCGCGGACCTCGGCCGGGCCACGGCGACGATGCACGGCGCGGCGGACGAGCAGCAGAGCGGCCAGACACTGGTCCCCTTCTCCACCGAGCGGGCCATCGACGCGGCCATCGCCGCGGACGAGGAGGGCTTCGCCCGGCTGCTGGTGGACTTCGCCCACGCCTACGGGGCCCGGGCGCGCGCCGACCACCAGATCTTCGTGGACCTCTTCCGCAACGGGCGGATCACTCCGTAGGACCGTGCGCCGGGCGGCGGGTACCGGACGGGGGGCGGGTACCGGACGGGGGGTGAAAGCCGCGATCCCTCCCGAAAGGCGCGTTCCGCGCCCCTTTCGGGACCTGCGCCCCGTCCTCACAGGGACTCGTGGCACACTCGCGGCGATGGACATATCCGGGGTGGGACCACGAGGGCTGCGGGCCGCGCTGTTCAGCGCGTTCGTCGTGCTGCTCTCGGCCGGCTCGCACGTCCTGATGTCCCGGACCCCGCTGCCGCCCGCCCTGGTGGGCGGGGCCTTCGCCGCCGTGTTCGCGATCGCCTACGCCCTGGCGGGGCGCGAGCGGGGCCTCGGCCCCATCGCCGGCCTGCTCGTACCGCTGGAGCTGGCCGCCGACACCGTCTTCACCTCCGGCCAGCACCTCTGCTACGGGCCCGCCGGCGGGCCCGTCTCGGGCCCGCTGCGCGCCATGGGCCTCGCCGACCTGTGCGGCGGCTCGCCCCTGGGCGGTCCGCTGGCCGAGGCGGGCGGGGCCGCCGCCGACCCGGGAGCGCTCCTGGCCGCGCCCGGACCGTGGACGCCCTGGCTGCTGCTGGGCGCGCACGTAGGCGTCGGGCTGGTCGCCTCGGTGTGGCTGCGGCACGGGGAGCGGGCACTGGGACGACTGCTGGACGCGGCCGCCGCCTGCGCCTTCCGGCCGCTGCGGCTGGCCTCGGCCAAAGTGGTGGCGGCCTTCGGCCCGACTCCGCGGCGGGCCCTGCGGCCGACGCCCGCGGGCACCGCGGCCCGTACGCGCTTCCCGGCACATTCCGTGGGACGGCGGGGACCTCCCCGCGTACACGGCGCGCTCGCCCGCGCCTGACGTACGCATGGCAGTCCGCCCTTCCATCCGGCTTCGCTCCGAAGCCACACCCCACGGAGATCACCATGAGCGCACGCAACAGCCAGGCGAACAAGGCGGCGGCCCGCGAGAAGCTGCGCGCCGAGCGCGAGAAGCAGGCCAAGCAGGCCAGGGCCCGCCGCCAGGTGTTCGTCGCGGCCGGCGTCGCGGCCGCCCTCGCCCTCGTCGGAGGCGTCGGCTACCTGGTCGTGCAGGCGAACAAGCCCGGCGAGTGGGACAAGGCCGCGGACGCGGCCCTGGTCGCGCCGAAGAACACCTCGGGCGAGAACGGCACGACCGTGATCGTCGGCAAGGCGGACGCCAAGAAGACGCTGGAGCTGTACGAGGACTCGCGCTGCCCGGTCTGCGCGACCTTCGAGCAGGCCATCGGCCCGCAGGTCAAGAAGGACCTCGACGCCGGCAAGTACAAGATCCAGTACATCGGCGCCACCTTCATCGACAAGGGCATCCCGGGCAGCGGCTCGAAGAACGCCCTGAGCGCGCTGGGCGCGGCCCTCAACGTCAGCCCCGAGGCCTTCCTGGAGTACAAGACGGCCCTCTACTCCGCGGCGAACCACCCGGAGGAGAAGGACGACAAGTTCGGCAAGGACGCCTACCTGCTGACGGTCGCGGACCAGGTCCCGGCACTCAAGGACAACGCCGAGTTCAAGAAGGCCGTCGAGGACGGCACGTACAACCGGTGGGCCCTGGAGATGTCCAAGACCTTCGACAAGAGCGGTGTCACGGGCACGCCCACCCTGAAGATCGACGGCAAGAAGATCGACCCGCTGCCGCAGACCCCCGAGGCGTTCACGACGGCCGTCGACAAGGCGCTGGCCGGCTGACGCTCCACCGGCCGGAGCCCCGCTGACCGAGGCTCCACCACCGGCCCGGAACGACCGGTCCACCGCGCGGGCGGGCGAACTCCCAGAGTTCGCCCGCCTGTTGCTTTCACAGGGCTTCTCCACCGGCTGTACCCGTCGGTAATATGACCATCCGTGACCAGTCAACTCTCCTCTTCCGCACCGGATTCGGCGTCCGCGCCGAACCCCCGCCGCCGCACCGTCGTGCTGGCCGCGGCGGCCACCGCCGCCCTCGCCCCGATGACCGCGCTGGCCGCCGGCCCGGCCCGCGCGGCCGCGGGCGCCGGCGCCCCCTCCTTCGCGCACGGCGTCGCCTCGGGCGACCCGCTGCCCGACGGGATCCTGCTGTGGACCCGTGTCACCCCGGTCCCCGGGGCCGTGCCGGGCTCCGGCGCGGGGCCCGCCCTCCAGGTGGGCTGGGAGATCGCCGAGGACAAGGCCTTCTCCCGGGTCGTCGCCGGCGGCTCCGTCGCCACGAGTGCCGCCCGCGACCACACCGTCAAGGCCGACGTGCGCGGGCTGCGGCCGCAGACGGCGTACTGGTACCGGTTCAGCGCCGGCGGGTCGCTCTCCCCGGTCGGGCGGACCCGCACCGCTCCCGCCGACGGGACGACCACCCCCGGGGTCCGCTTCGGCGTGGTCTCCTGCGCCAACTGGGAGTCGGGCTACTTCTCGGCGTACCGGCACCTGGCCGCGCGGGCCGACCTGGACGCGGTCCTGCACCTGGGCGACTACCTCTACGAGTACAAGACCGGCGGCTACCCCGAGCCGAAGTACGTCGTACGGCAGCACGAGCCGGCGCACGAGATCCTGACCCTGGCCGACTACCGCACGCGCCACGGCAAGTACAAGACGGACCCCGACCTCCAGGCCCTGCACCAGGCCCACCCGGTCATCGCGATCTGGGACGACCACGAGATCGCCAACGACAGCTGGGCCGGCGGCGCCGAGAACCACGACCCGGCCACCGAGGGCGACTTCGCCGCCCGCGCGGCGGCCGCCCGCCAGGCGTACTTCGAGTGGATGCCGGTCCGCACCTCCACCGAGGGCACCGTCTACCGCAGGCTGCGCTTCGGCACCCTCGCCGACCTGCACCTGCTGGACCTGCGCAGCTTCCGCTCGCAGCAGGCCGGCATCGGCAGCGGCGCGGTGGACGACCCGGAGCGCACGATCACCGGCCGGGCGCAGCTGGACTGGCTGAAGGCGGGGCTGGCGGGCTCGCAGGCCACCTGGAAGCTGGTGGGCACCTCGGTGATGATCTCGCCGGTGGCCTTCGGCTCCCTGCCCGCGCACCTGCTGGAGCCGCTCGCCGAGCTGCTCGGCCTGCCCAAGGGCGGGCTCGCGGTCAACGTGGACCAGTGGGACGGCTACACGGACGACCGCCGCGAGCTGCTGGGCCACCTGACGGACCGGGGCGTGCGCAACACCGTCTTCCTGACCGGCGACATCCACATGGCGTGGGCCAACGACGTCCCGGTGGCGGCGGCCACCTACCCGTGGTCGCGGTCGGCGGGCGTGGAGTTCGTGGTGACGTCGGTGACCTCCGACAACATAGACGACCTCCTGCACGTCCCGGCGGACACCGTCTCGCTGGTCGCCGAGACGGCGATCAAGGCGGCCAACCGGCACGTGAAGTGGCTGGACATGGACGCCCACGGATACGGCGTGCTGGACGTGACGGCCGAGCGGTCGCAGATGGACTACTACACGATCTCCGACAAGCGGCGCCAGGACGCCACGGCCGCCTGGCAGCGCTCGTACCGGACGCTGAACGGAACGCAGAAGGTGGAGCGGGCGGACCAGCCCGTCCGCTGACCCATGCGGGCCCGACACTGACATACCGTCAAATCTCTTGTCCGAAGGGGCGTCTGGTGCAGACCAGGCGCCCTTTCGGCGTCAGAAGCAACAAATATTTAACGCAAGACCCTTGACCTGTACGCGTCATCAACCCATAAGCTTCGCGCCATCCGAAGTGATCTTCGGCCTGAAAGCCCCCACCGAGACCCCACCTCGAGGAGCACACGTGCGCGCAGTTGCCCGCATATCCCCCCTTCTTCGCCGTCGCCTGATGAGTACGGCCGTCCTGGCCGGAACCCTGGCCTTCACCCCGCTCGCCGCCGCCAAGACCGGCGCCGAGGTGTGCGCCGAGGAGTCCGCCGGAGCGGCCAACGCCCGCGTGGCGCGGCCGAAGGACCAGCACGCGGCCGAGCCGAACGAGGTCACCGAGGCCCAGTCCAAGGCCATGGACGCCGACCTCCAGGCGAAGCTGGCGAAGACCTCGAAGGAGCCGCGCAGCCTGCGCGTCGCCGAGGCCGTGACGAGCATCCCCGTGTACTTCCACGTCATCCACTCCGGCACCACCGGAAAGCTGACGTCCACCGACATCACCAAGCAGCTCGCGGTCCTCAACGCGGCCTACGGCGGCCAGGGCACCGGGAACGCCAACACGAACTACCAGTTCACCCTGGCGGCGACCGACTACACGGACAACGCCTCCTGGTACAACCTGGCTTCCGGCTCCACGGCCGAGAAGAACATGAAGAACACCCTGCGCCAGGGTGGTGCGGGCGCCCTGAACTTCTACACCGCGAACCTCTCCGGCGGACTGCTGGGCTGGGCCACCTTCCCCAGCTCCTACGCCTCCCAGCCCAAGATGGACGGCGTGGTCGTCCTCGACACCTCGCTGCCCGGCGGCTCCGCCGCCAACTACAACGAGGGCGACACCGCGACCCACGAGGTCGGCCACTGGCTCGGGCTCTACCACACCTTCCAGGGCGGCTGTAACGGCAGCGGCGACTCCGTCTCCGACACCCCGGCCGAGAAGAGCGCGGCCTTCGAGTGCCCGACCGGGCGCGACAGCTGCGCCGCCAAGGCGGGCGTCGACCCGATCCACAACTTCATGGACTACACGTACGACTCCTGCATGTACCAGTTCACCGCGGGCCAGGTGACCCGCATGAAGAGCATGTGGACGGCGTACCGCGCCTGACGTCCGGCGCACGCGTGACGGGCCCGCAAGAGGCCCGCACGACGATGGGGCCCCCGCGCTCGCGGGGGCCCCATCCGTGCGTTCCCCCGGGCTACAGGCCGTCGAGGAAGCCGAGGGCGACGGTCCAGGCGTGCTCGGCGGCCTCGGCGTCGTAGTCGTCCAGCCCCGGGTCGGTGAACAGGTGCCCGGCCCCCGGGTAGGTGTGGACCTCCACGTCCGCCCCGGCCTTCCGCATGCCCAGGTACCAGGCGGTCAGCCAGTCGTGCGGCTCGAAGGGGTCCGGATCCGCGATGTGCAGCTGCACCGGCAGGTCGTCGATGAAGAGGCCGTCCTCCAGGTCGGCCGTCCCGTGCAGGAGCAGCAGCCCGCGGGCCTTCGCGTCGGCGAGCGCCAGGTGCTGGGCGAGCGAGCCGCCGAAGGAGAAGCCGGCGTAGACCAGCCCCTGGTCGGAGTGGGGGGCCGCAGCCAGTACCGCGCGCTTGAGCAGCTCGTCACGGCCGATCCCGTCCCGGTGGGCCATGCCCTCCTCGACGGTCTCGAAGGTGCGTCCCTCGAAGAGGTCCGGCACCTGGACCTCGTGCCCGGCGGCGCGCAGCCGGTCGGCCGCCTCCCGCACCGCGGGCCGCAGCCCGTAGGTCGAATGGAAAAGCATGATGTTCATGCCTCCATCGTGCCAGCTCCCCCGGACCCCGTCCGGCTACGGTTGGCGTCCATGGACACGGACTCGCTCCTGCGCCCGGTCGCGGCGGTCGCCGGCACCCTGGCCCTCACCCTGATCGCGGGATGGCTGCTCGACCTGCTCCTGCGCCGGGCCGACGCCCGGCACAGCGAGACCCCGCTGTGGGGCCTGCTGCGCCGCTGCCGCCCTCCGTTCCAGGTGGTCCTGGCGGCCTCGCTGCTCCAGGGCCTGCGCCACCGCGCGGACGGCTGGGGCCACGCGCTGACCCTGGTCCTGATCGCCTCGGCCGCGTGGCTGCTGGTGCGCGTCACGACGGCGATCGTGGACTCCGTCTACGCCCGCTACGCGGCCGACACCCCCGACGACGCCCGCGTCCGCCGGGTCCGCACCCAGGTCACGCTGATCCAGCGGGTGGTCACGGCGGTGGTGATCGTGGTGGCGATCGGGGCGCTGCTGCTCACGTTCCCCGAGATGCGGACGGTCGGCACCTCGATGCTGGCCTCGGCGGGCGTCCTCGGCATCGTGGTGGGCATCGCGGCCCAGTCCGCCCTGGGCAACCTCTTCGCCGGACTCCAGATCGCCTTCGGCGACACCGTCCGGATCGGCGACACGGTGGTCGTCGACAAGGAATGGGGCACGGTGGAGGAGATCACCCTCACGTTCCTCACCGTCCGCACCTGGGACGAGCGCCGCATCACGATGCCGGTGTCGTACTTCACGGGCAAGCCCTACGAGAACTGGTCGCGCGGCGGCGCGCAGATGACGGGCACCGTGTTCTGGCACCTGGACCACAGCGCCCCGGTGGACCTGATGCGCGAGCAGCTCCAACGGATCCTGAAGGACGTCCCGGAATGGGACGGCCGCACGGGCTCCCTCGCCGTCACGGACACCACGCCGCACACGATCCACGTCCGCGCGGTGGTCACGGCGAAGGACGCCGACGACGTGTGGACCGTGCGCTGCGCGGTCCGCGAGCGCCTGATCACCTGGCTGGTGACCCACCATCCGTACGCCCTCCCCCACATCGCCACCACGGAGGCGGCGCCCCCACCGGACGGATCCGGCCCCACCGGCGATTGAGGCGCGGGGGCCGGGGCGGAGCCCGGGACGGGTCCGGGGGGGCCGGGGGCGGCGGTGCCGCCGGATGCCGAGCATCCGGCGGCACCGAGACCCAGGAGCAGTGCCACGGCTGCGGTCCGTGTCCTGGAACCCATCGGTCTGGTACAGGCACCACTTGTTGGACGCGATGGTGATCAGGTTGTCCTGGATGTCCAGCCAGCCGGGGCCGCGGTCCAGGTGCCAGGGCGTGCCCTGTTAGCCCGTGGCCTTGTACAGCGTCACGTTGCAGCTGTTGCCGTTGTTGAAGGCCGAACCGTGCAGGGCGTTCTTGAAGTTCGCGTAGCCGGTGAGATCCGTGTTGTTCTGGTAGACGGTCTGCACGCCGCCCCGGTAGTCGGTGTTCCAGTCCACGCACAGCCCTCCGCTGTTGCAGCCGGCCGGGGCCTCGGTCGCGGCCGGCGCGACGGCCGCCGCGCCCAGGGCTCCGTATCTCGTGGACCGGTGTTCCCGTACGCCTTGAGGCTGCCGGTGGCGGCCAACCGGCGACCAACGCGAAACCAACGGGGGCCCGTTGGCGGCGACGGCGAAGCCCGTGGTCCGGATGCGGGCCCCGGCGGGCCGCCCCACAATGGGGTGAGGGCATGCGTGCGGCCGTCGATGGTGCCCCCGACTCCGACGGCGTCGACGTCGGCTTCGACGTCGGCTGAGAGGAGCGCGCCCATGCGCGCCGAGTCTTCGGCGGCAGCGCGGACGGGAGCCTTCGTCGCGGTCGCCGTCGCCCTGTTCTGCATCCAGCTCGACTTCTTCGCCCTCAACCTCGCCCTTCCCGGGATCTCCGAGGAACTCGGCGTCACGGTGTCGGCGGCGCAGTGGACCCTGTCCGCGTACATGCTCGCCATCGGCTGCTTCTTCATCGTCGGCGGCCGGGTGGGGGACGTCTTCGGGCGGCGGGGGACCCTGCTCGCCGGGACCGCCCTGTTCACGGCCGGTTCCGTGGGGTGCGCGCTGGCGCCCGGCCTCGGTCCCCTGGTGGCGGCCCGGATCGCCCAGGGCGTGGGCGCCGCGTTCGTCTTCCCGGTGGCCGTGTCCGTGATCACCAACACCTTTCCCGAGCAGACCCGCGCGAAGGCGCTGGGCGGCGTGTTCGGCGTCGCCAACATCGGGACCGCGCTCGGGCCCTTCGTGGGCGGAGGGTTCACCGAGGGGCCCGGCTGGCGCTGGATCTTCTGGCTGATGGCGCCGCTGGGCCTGATCTCGCTGCTCGTCGCCCTCGCCTACGTCCCGGACTCGCGCGACGTCTCGGCGCCGCGCGAGCTCGACCTCCTCGGCTGCGCCCTGATCGTGTGCGCCCTGGCCGCCCTCACCATGGCCGTGGAGCGCGGGGACGCCTGGGGCTGGGACAGCGCCCGCGTCCTGCTCCTGTTCGCGGGGGCCGTCGTGGCCGGCGGGCTGTTCCTCGTGCGGGAGCGGCTGGCCCGGCACCCGCTGATCGACCTGCGGCTGTTCCGCGACGTCCCGTACGTCCTGGTGACCGCGATGGGCTCGCTCACGAACATGGGCTATGGCGTCACCGTCTTCCTCGCCACCCTCTACCTCCAGGGCGTGCGCGGGCTCTCGCCGCTGCTGGCCGGCACGGTCTTCCTGGCCCCGGCCCTGCTGGTGGCCCTCAGCGGGCCGCTCGGGGCGCGCCTGGGCCGGCACATGGCGCCGACCACGGTGATGGCGCTGGCCGCGGCCGTCGCGGGCACGGGGATGTACGCGCTGGCCCAGGCGACCGCCTGGTGGCTGTACGTACCGGTGTTCGCGTGGTGCGGCCTGGGCCTGGGGCTTGGCTGGACCTACTCCAGCGTGGCGACCCAGCAGATCGTCGCGCCGGCCAGGGCGGGTGAGGCGTCGGGCGTACTGCTGACGTTCCTGGTCACGCTGGGCGCGATCGCGCTGGCCGGGACGGCCGCGGGGATCTCGGCGATGACGCCGCAGCGCTCGCCCGAGGAGGCCTACGACGCGATCCTGCGGCTGGGCGGGGTGGGCATCCTCGCCTCGGCGGTGGTCGTCATGGCCGTACGCCGCCTGGTCCGGCCCCGTCTTCGAGCCGGTCGTCCCTGAGCCGGTCGCCTTCGAGCCGGTCGCCTTCGAGCCGGTCCTCTTCGAGCCGGTCGACGAGGATGACCGCCACGTCGTCCGCCAAAGAGCCCCGGGTGTGGCGCAGCAGTCCCTCGCGCAGGCCCTCCAGGAAGTCCTGCCGGGTGTGGCCGCGCATCGTCTTCATGGCCTCGGGCAGGTCGAAGAAGGCGTTGTCCGCGTCCCGGGCCTCGATGACGCCGTCCGTGTGCAGCAGCATCCGGTCCCCCGGTGCGAAGGGATAGGTGTCCGGCCGCCCCGGAGGGCCGGTGATGAACTCCTCGAGGCCGAGCGGCGGCAGCGGGGTGGTGGGCACCAGGGACCGTACGGCGCCGTCGCACAGCAGCAGCGGGGGCGGATGGCCCCGGTTGATCACCACGACGTGGGGGCCGTCGGGGATCTGGACCACGAGCGCGGTGACGAAGGACTCCCGGAGGGCGTCGTCGGCGCCCTCCGGGCCCGCGCCCGCGCCCATGACGACGGCGTCCCGGCGCAGGGCCTCTCCGCAGTGGTTGACGACCTCCACCAGGTCGTCCTCGTAGTGCACCGCCTCCCGGAACGCGCCGAGCACGACCGCGGCGGCGCGTACCGCGGGCAGCCCCTTGCCCCGGACGTCCCCGACGATCATCCGGACCCCGTACCGGGTCTGGACCGCGTCGTACAGGTCTCCGCCGATCTGCGCGCCCGTCTCGGCCGCCAGGTACATGCTGGCCGCCCGCACGGAGCCCAGCCGGGCCGGTACGGGCCGCAGCAGGACCTCCTGGGCGGCCACGGCGATGCGGCGGATCTGGTTGAGCTCGTTCTCCCGGCGGGTGCGCGCCGCGCGGCTCGTGATGACGCTGGCCACGGACACCAGGAACAGGGCGACGAAGTTCGTGTAGACCTGCTGGCCGCCCCAGGCGTGGTTGTGGGTGGCGGTGGTCACGCTGACGCCGACGGCCACCCCCGCGGCCGCGAGCGTGCCCGTGGGACCCATCGTCACGGCCGCCAGAGCGGGTGTCGCGACCAACAGGGGGCCGGTGTACACGACGTGCGCGGGAGTGAGCTCGATGAGGAGCACCAGCAGGGCGAGCGCGAAGGGCAAGCACACCGCGAGCGTGAAAAGGACCTGGTGGTGACCGCCGGCTCCCGGTCCCGGGGGCGAGCGCAAGGGCGCCCTCATGAGTACAGCCTGCCTCGCCCGGACCCGCGGCCGCCACTCCTGTCCGTCCGTCCCCTGGGGGTGTCTTCCCGGCCCGAGCGGCCCGGCCTGCGCCGGAGCGGGTAGGGATGCGCAAACGGCGGGCCGGCCCGCCGCCCCGCGAGTCTGGAGCGCCGCATGCCCGTGAGCACCGACCCCGCGGAGGTTCCCCGGGTCTCCCGTGCGGAATTCGACGCCCTCTTCGCCTCGGTCCGTACGTGGGGCCGGTGGACCCCGGCCGACCGGGGCGCCTGGAACCGGGTCACCCCCGACCACGTACGGCGGGCCGCGGCCCTGGTCCGGGACGGTACGGCGGTGCCCCTCGGGCTGCCCTGGAACACCCGGCCCGGCCCCGACAACGCCAAGCCCGCCCTGCACTACATGTCCGACCTCGGCGATGTGGAGCCTCCGGAACCGGCCACCCACAAGGACTTCCTCGGCGTCGACTACCACGGCAAGGCCGTCAGCCACCTGGACGCGCTGTCGCACATCGCCTACCGGGGGCTGCTCTACGGGGGCCGCCCGGCGCGCGAGGCCATCGGCTCCGGCGGGGCCCGCTTCGGCTCGGTGGCGGCGCTGGGCCCGCTCGTGACCAGGGGCGTCCTCCTCGACCTGCCCGCCGTCCTCGGGGTGGACTGGCTGGAGCCCGGGCACGCGGTCCGCGCCCGCGACGTGATCGACGCCGAGCGCGCGCTCGGCGTCCGGATCGACGAGGGATGCGCCGTGCTGCTGCGCTCCGGCCGGTTCAGGCGCCGGCGCGAACTGGGCCCCTGGGACGTCGACGCGGCGAGCGCGGGCTTCCACGTGGACGCGATGCCGCTGCTGGCCGAGCGTGCGATCAGCCTGCTCGGCGCGGACGGGGACAGCGACGTCCGGCCGTCCCCGGTCGAGGGCCTCCACTCCCCGGTCCACGCCCTCGCCATCGCGGCCATGGGGGTGCCGCTGCTGGACAACCTGGACCTGGAGGCGCTGGCCGCCGCGTGCGCGCACGCCGGGCGCCACGAGTTCATGATCGTCGTGACACCCCTGAACGTTCCCGGCGGGACGGGATCGCCGGTCAGTCCGGTCGCTCTCCTGTGAAGCATCAAATCCCCAGGAATATACTCAAAGCACACTGATTCAACTTTCGTCCCGGGACGGCCGAGCGCGGCATCGGCAAGGGGAAGTGATGCAGATGGGGGTCACGGGAGAGCAGATCGGCCCCGCACGCTCCCGTGAGCGGTTCCTGGGGGGCGAGCCGGTCGAGGCCGGCGTGCGCGGCCCGATCCTGAACTCCTGGCGGCGCTGCCGGCTGCTGGGCCTGTCACCGGACGGGGCCGAGCTGCCCTACCGGGACGACTTCGATCCGGACAGCCGGCTCGTACGGGCCGCCGGACCCGTCCTCGACGCACTGCAGTCCCGGTTCTCCGACAGCCAGATGAACATCTCGGTCACCGACGCGAACGGCACGGTGCTCCAACGCCGCTTCGGCGAGGCCTCCCTGGCCCGCAGCCTGCCCCCCATCCAGAGCGTGCCCGGCTTCGTCTTCGCCGAGCGCTTCGCCGGGACCAACGGCATCGGCCTCGCGCTGGCCGAACGCGGCCCCATCCAGGTCTTCGGCGCGGAGCACTTCGCCGAACGCGCCCAGTCGAACGCCTGCTGCGCCGTACCCATCCGCGACCAGCTCAGCGGGCACATCGCGGGCGTGCTCTGCTTCGGCTACCCGCACACCTACGAGCACCCGGCCCTCGCCGTCCTGCTCCGCCGGGCGGCCGGGACGATCGAGCGGCGGATGACGGAGCAGAGCTCGCGGCGCGAGCGCGAGCTGCTGCGGGCGTACCTGGACGCCGGGCCGGACGGACCGGGGGGCCCGACCGGCAGGGAGGGACTGACCGGTCCGGAGGGACCGACCGGCAGGGAGGGACTGACCGGTCCGGAGGGACCGACCGGGCTGCGGGAGCCGACCGGTCCCGCGCTGGATCCGCGCGATCAGACGATCCTCAAGGACCGGGCGAGCGAGCTGATCTCCTCGTTCCGGCGGGCCGTCGTCGACGTGGCACTCCCCCACGGCCGAGGGGCCACCTTGCTGAGCCACCCGGTGACGAGCCGCTCCGGGGTGGCGGGCATGGTCGTCGAGGCCGTGCTCAACAACGACGGGCCACCGGCGCCCACAACCGCGCAGCGGCCCGCCGCGGTCCGCGGACTGGTCCTGGTGGGCGAGCCGGAGGTCGGGAAGTACGCCGTCGAGGCGCGGCGCCGCCTGGAGCTGCTGGCCGAGGCCAGCACCCGTATCGGCACCACCCTGGACGTGGGCCGCACCGCCCACGAGCTCGCCGAGATGGCCGTCCCGGCCCTGGCCGACTACGTCACCGTCGACCTGCCCGAGGCCGTACTGCGCGGCGACGACCCCGCCGGTCCCGGGACGGACCTGTACCGGACGGTGGTCCACGGCATCCGCGACGACTGCCCCTTCTACCCGGCGGGTCAGCACGTACGGCTGGGCGCCGCTAATCCCGTCATGCGCTGCCTGACCGAGAGCCGCACGTTCCTGGAACCCGAGCTGGGGTCCGCGGCCGGCTGGATCGCGCAGGACCCCGATCGCGCCCGCCGGATCATGGCGCGCGGCGTGCACTCCCTGATCGCCGTGCCGCTGCTGGCCCGCGGCGTCCTGCTGGGCATCGCGAGCTTCTACCGCGCGCAGGACCCCGCCCCGTACGCGGACGACGACAGCCGGCTGGCCCAAGAGCTCGCGGCCCGCGCCGCCCTGTGCATCGACAACGCCCGCCGCTACACCCGGGAGCACACCCTGGCCCTGGCGCTCCAGCGCAGCCTGCTCCCCCGCGGCCTGCCCGAGCAGGACGCCGTCGAGGTCGCTCACCGCTATCTGCCCGCCGAGTCCGGAGTGGGCGGCGACTGGTTCGACGTCATCCCCCTGTCCGGCGCCCGCGTCGCGCTCCTCGTGGGCGACGTCGTCGGCCACGGGCTGCACGCCGCCGCCACAATGGGGCGGCTGCGGACCGCGGCGCGCAACTTCGCCGAACTGGAACTCGCCCCCGACGAACTCCTCACCCACCTGGACAACCTCCTGGTGCGTCTGGACCGGGAGGAGGGGGACGACCACGCCACCGGCAGCACCGGCATCGTCGGCGCCACCTGCCTGTACGCCGTCTACGACCCCACCTCGCGGCAGTGCGCCATGGCCCGGGCCGGCCACCTCCCGCCCGCCCTGGTCCATCCGGACGGCACCGCGAGCTTCCCCGACCTGCCCGCGGGCCCCCCGCTGGGCCTGGGCGGCCTGCCCTTCGAGACGGCCGAGATCACGCTCCCCCGGGACAGCACCCTCGTGCTCTACACCGACGGGCTCGTCGAGGACCGCCACCGCGACATCGACGTGGCCCTCGACCGGCTGCGGCGCACCCTGGCCCACCCGGGCCGGAGCCCCGAGGAGACCTGTCAGGCGGTCATGCACGCCATGGCTCCCGAGCACCCCTCCGACGACATCGCCCTGCTCGTCGCCCGCACCCGCACCCTGCCCGCCGACCGGATCGCGGTCTGGGACCTGCCGGCCGACCCCGAGCGGGTGTCCGCGCTGCGCGCCGCCGCCACGCGCCGGCTGGCCGACTGGGGGCTGGACGAGCTCGCGTTCGCCGCCGAGCTGGTGCTGAGCGAGCTGGTCACCAACGCCATCCGCTACGGCACCGAGCCGATCCAGGTCCGCCTGATCCACGACCGCGCGCTGATCTGCGAGGTGTCCGACGGCAGCAGTACCGCCCCGCACCTGCGGCGGGCGGCCACCACGGACGAGGGCGGGCGCGGCCTGTTCCTCGTGGCACAGCTGGCCCAGTCCTGGGGTGCCCGCTACACGCCCCGCGGCAAGGTCATCTGGGCCGAATGCGCCCTGGACGCGGCATAGGGTCCGTCATGCACGCAATTGCACCGTGACTGCCAGTAGCATCCTGCCTGTCCCACCCTCCGAGAGGGGGATCCGAGGTCAGCCCCGGAGACGTCCCGTGCATGACGCCCATGACACTTCCGACACCTCGGCGAGCGGCCGCCCCTGGCCCTCCGGCGGGCCCTCCGGCGGGCCTTCCGGCGGGGAGCCGCTCGTCCGGATGCGCGGTCTCGGCAAGCGGTTCGGCGGCACCGTGGCGCTGGACGCGGTCAGCCTCGACCTCCACCGCGGCAGCGTGCTCGCCCTCCTCGGTCCCAACGGCGCCGGGAAGTCCACGCTCATCAAGGTGCTCGCCGGTGTCCAGCGGGAGGACGAGGGCGAGGTGACGGTGGACGGGCACCCGCTCCGTTCCGAAGCCGCCTCCGGAAAGATGTCCTTCATCCACCAGGACCTCGGCCTCATCGAGTGGATGACGGTCGCCGAGAACATCGCCCTGGGGACCGGCTACCCCCGGCGCCACGGTCTGATCTCCTGGCGCCGGACCCGGGAGCGCTGCGACGAGGCCCTGCGGACCGTCGCCGGACACCTGGACGCCGACGCCCGGATCGCGGACCTGGCACCCGCCGAACGCTCCCTCGTCGCGATCGCCCGCGCGCTCGCACGCCGGGCCGAACTCCTCGTCCTCGACGAGCCGACCGCCACGCTCCCCGCCGCGGACTGCGCCCGGCTCTTCGACGTCCTGCACACCCTGCGCGACCGGGGACACGCCGTCCTGTACGTGAGCCACCGGCTCGACGAGGTGTACCGGGTCGCCGACACGTTCGCCGTCCTGCGCGACGGACGCCTCGTCAGCTCGGGGCCGCTCGCCGGGTACGGCCCCGCCCGTCTGGTCCGCGACATCGCGGGCGGTCCGCCGGCCCGGCGCGGGCCCGCCGCCGCGGTGACCGCGGGCCGCACGGCCTCCGGCCGTCCGGTCTCCGGCCGCCCGGCCGCCGGAGGGCCTCCCGTACTGCGCCTCGACGCCGTGACGACGCGGCGCACCGGGCCCGTCAGCCTGGATCTGGCGCCCGGAGAGATCCTCGGCATGGTCGGGCTGACCGGCGCCGGCCACATGCACCTGGGCCGCGCCCTGGCCGGCGCGCTGCCGATGCTCGGCGGCCGGGCCCTGCTCGACGGGCGTCCGTACCGTCCGCGCACCACGGCCGACGCCCTGAACCGGGGGGTGGGCCTCGTACCCGCCAACCGCCAGGAGGAGGGCTGCGCCCCCGATCTGACGGTCCGGGAGAACCTCCTGGCCAACCCCCGGGCCGCCGGTGTGCCGGCCTGGAGCTGGCTCGCTCCCCGGCGGGAGCGGCGCGAGGCCGACGCCCTGATCGAACGGTTCTCGGTGCGCCCCCGCGACAGCGAGGCGGCCCTGGCCACCCTGTCCGGAGGCCATCAGCAGAAGGTCGTCCTCGGCCGGGCGCTGCGCGGGCGGCTGCGACTGCTGATCCTGGAAGAGCCGACGGCGAGCGTGGACGTCGGCGCCAAGGCGTCGATCCACCGGCTGCTCGACGAGGCCGCGGCCGAGGGCTTGGCGGTCCTGCTGGTGTCCACCGACTTCGAGGAGGTCGCGGACCTCTGTCACCGCGCGCTGGTCCTCGTCCGCGGATCGGTGGCGGCCGAACTGTCGGGCGCCGCCCTGACGCCCGCCGAGCTCACCCGCGCCGCCTCGGCCATGCCCGCGATCACCGGAAGCACGACGGACCGGTGACCTCCTGGTCCCCGCGGGGGCACCTCATCGGGCACTACGGCCTGCCGGCCCTGACCGCCCTGCTCTTCGTGGCGTTCTCCATCGCCCTGCCGGACACGTTCCCCACCCGGGAGAACGTGTCCTCCATCCTGTCCAACCAGTCGATCCCCGCCCTCCTCGCGCTCGGTGCGACGATCCCGATCGCCATCGGCAAGTTCGACCTGTCCATCGGCTACGGGCTGGGCCTGGCCCACGTCCTGGTGATGCACCTGATCGTCGAGGAGGGGACGCCCTGGCCGGTCGCCGGCCTCGCCGTCGTCCTCGGCGGGGCGCTGATCGGCGCCCTGAACGGGGTCATCGTCGAGTTCGCCCGGATCGACTCCTTCATCGCCACCCTCGGCACCGGCAGCATCATGTACGCGCTCACCGGATGGCTCACCGACGGCAGCCGGATCGTGCCCGGCCCGGAGGGCCTGCCGGCCTCCTTCACCGGCCTGTACGACTCCCGGTTCCTCGGCCTGCCCCTGCCCGCCTTCTACGTGCTGGCGGCCGCCGCCGTCCTGTGGGTGGTGCTGGAACGGCTGCCGTTCGGCCGGTACCTGTACGTCGTCGGCTCCAACCCCCGTGCCGCCGCCATCATCGGCATCCCCACCCGCAGGTACTCCGTCTACGCCTTCGCCGGATCGGGCCTGGTCGTGGGCGTCGCCGGGGTCCTGCTGGCCGCGCAACAGCAGATCGGCAACCCGAGCGTCGGCCTGGACTACCTGCTGCCCGCCTTCGTCGGCGCGCTGCTCGGCTCCACCACGGTCAAGCCGGGGCGCGCCAACGCGCTCGGCACCCTCGTGGCCGTCAGCGTGCTGGCCGTCGGGCTCGCCGGGATCGGCCAGCTCGGCGCCCAGTTCTGGGCCACCCCGCTGTTCAACGGCGGCACCCTGCTGATGGCGGTCGGTCTGGCCGGCTACGCGGCCAGGCGGCGGCTGCGCGCGCGGGCCGCGACGGACCGGCGCCCGCCCCACGAACCGCCCGCGCCATCGGAGCCGCCGGCGGCCGGCGGCCCGTAAGCGCCCCCGTCACCACCCCTCGCACCATCGCCCGGCCCCCAGCGCACCTCCCGGTCAGGAGCACCGTGTACCCGAACCGCAACCGCACCAGCGTCCTCGCGGCCGCGGCCCTGTGGGCGGCCGCCTCCGGCCTCGCCGCGGGCTGCGGGGGCGGGTCGTCCCCGGCCTCCGGCGCGGCCTCGCCGTCGGCCGGCGCCGGCTGCCCGGCCGTACTGGCGCAGGCGAAGGAGTCCGTCCAGCGGGCCGAGCGGACGGACCTGTCCTGGAACGGGCCCACGACCGGCCCCCGGGCGGTGCCCGACAAGACCGTCGTCTACGTCGCCCAGACCATGACCAACCCCGGTGTCGCCGGAGTCGCCAAGGGCGTCCGCGAGGCCGCGGCGGCCATCGGCTGGCAGGTCCGGGTGATCGACGGGGACGGCACCCCCGCCGGCATCCAGGCCGCGCTCAGCCAGGCCGTCACCCTGGCACCCTCGGGCATCGTCATCGGCGGCTTCGATCCCCGGCTCACGGCGCAGCAGGTGGCACGGGCCGGGGCCGCGGGAATCCCGCTGATCGGCTGGCACGCGGTCGACTCCCCCGGACCGAGCACGAGTCCCCGGCTCTTCACCAACATCACCACGAAGGTGGAGGAGGTCGGACGGGTCAGCGCGGACTGGGTCATCGCCGGGTCCGACGGCGGCGCCGGGGTCGTCGTCTTCACCGACGACTCCATCCCGTTCGCCCACAACAAGTCCGAGCTGATCAAACGGCGGCTCGCGGCCTGTCCCGGGGTGACGCTGCTGGCGACCGAGAACATCCCCATCCCGGACGCGAGCCAGCGCACCCCGCAGCAGGTCTCCTCCCTCATCTCCCGCTTCCGGGACCGGTGGACCCACTCCGTCGCGATCAACGACCTCTACTTCGCCGACGCCGCCCCCGCGCTGCGCGGCGCCGGGCGCCCCGGAGCCGGGCCGCCCTTCAACATCGGCGCGGGGGACGGCGACCCCTCCGCCTTCCAGCGCATCAACAGCCGGCGGTTCCAGGCCGCCACCGTCCCCGAACCGCTGTCGCAGCAGGGGTGGCAGATCGTCGACGAGTTCAACCGTGCCTTCGCCGGCGGGCCCGCGAGCGGGTACGTGGCACCCGTCCACGTGGTGACGGCCGAGAACAGCGGCGGGGCCACGTCCTGGGACCCGCGGGGCTACCGGGAGGCGTACGAGCGGATCTGGCACGGGCAGTGACCGACCCGGGTCACCGCGGGTTGACGCACGGGCCGTAGGGGCCGTACGGGCGGTGCGGCCCGTACGGCGACCGGACGCGTCAGAGCGCCATCTCGTACGCCCCGGCCAGGGCCTCCACCCGGGCCCAGACCCGCGCCGTGCGGTCGGCGTCGACGGCCGGCCGGCGGACCGCGCCCAGCGCCCAGCCCTGCTGGTCGGCGGTGGCGGACTCCTTGCCGTACAGCTCGACCGCGTGCGCGGAGAAATCGCGTACGAGGACGCCGAACAGCTCGTCCAGCACGTCCTCGTCCAAGCCTGTCAGCTTGGCCTGCTCCAGGACCAGCTGGCCGTGCACGACCAGTGCGAACAGCTGGCCGACCGAGAGGAGGAGGTCGAGGTCGCGGCTCTGCGCCTCGTCCGGGGCGGCCCTGGTGACGAACTCGCACAGGGCGTCGGCCTGTTCGCGGAACCGGGCGACATTGGGCAGGGCGGCGTACGCCTCGTAGGCGGGGCGCCAGTCGTGGAAGCGTACGGATCCCAGGCCGCGGGCCGGTCCCTGGCGGAAGAGGAAGGCGTCGTCGGCCGCGTCGAGGCGGGTCGGCACGGGTGCGTAGTCGGCCGGTTCCAGCAGGTGGTTGCGCATGAACTTGAGGATCAGCGCGAGGTTGACGTGGACCGTGCCCTCCAGCTTCGGCAGGCTGCGGATCTCGACGGCCGCCTGGGCGAAGTAGGTGTCCTTCTCGAAGCCCTTGGCCGCGATGACGTCCCACATCAGGTCGATGACCTTCTCGCCCTCCGTGGTCACCTTCATCTTGGTCATCGGGTTGAACAGCAGGTAGCGGCGGTCGTCCGGGCCGGCGGAGCGGAAGTAGTCGACGGCGCGGTCGCTGAACAGCTTCATCCCGACGAGGCGGACGTACGCGTCGGTCAGCTCCCGGCGCACGTGCGGGAAGGCGGTGACGGGGCGGCCGTAGAGGATCCGGCCCTGCGCGTGGGTGACGGCCTCGTACATCGCGTGCTCGCAGATGCCGATCGAGGCGGTGCAGAGATTGAACTTGCCGACGTTGACGGTGTTGAGGGCGGCGTCGAAGGCGGCGCGGCCGGTGTGCAGGACGTCGGCGGCGGCGACCGGGTAGTCCTCCAGGCGGAACTCGCTGACGTACTTGGAGGAGTCGACGACGTTCTTCACGAGGTGGTAGGCGGGGTGGCGGCTGTCCGCGGCGAAGAAGACGTAGCCGTCGGGGCCCTCGACGTCGGTGCGGCGGCCGAAGACGGAGACCAGTCCGGCGGCGTTGCCGTTGCCGATGTAGTACTTCGACCCGGTGGCGCGGAAGCCGTCGTCGCCCTCGGGGGTCAGCAGCATGTCGGTGGAGTAGATGTCCGCGCCGTGGGTCTTCTCCGACAGGCCGAACGCGAACACCTCGCCCTCGGCGAGGAGCTGCGCGGCACGGTCGCGGGCGGCGGCGTTGCCGCTCTGCCAGACCGGGCCGAGACCGAGGATGGTCACCTGCCACGCGTACCAGTAGTCGAGTCCGTAGAAGCCGAGGATCTCGTTCAGGGCGGCGATGCGCGCGGTGTCCCAGCGCTTGTCGGCCCCGTCCTGGCCGGCGGCGGGTTCCGGGGTCAGGAAGGTCGCGAAGAGCCCCTCCTTCGCGGAGAACGCGAGGAAGTCCGCGAGCCAGGCGCGCGTGCGGTAGTCCTCGATCAGCCGGCGCTTGCCGCGGGCCTCGAACCAGTCGACGGTGGCGCGCAGCAGCCTGCGGGTCTCGGGGTCGAAGTGCGCCGGGTCGTAGGTGCGCGGGTTGAACAGCAGCGGGTCGCTCATGGTCATTCGCCTTCCGGACGATGCGGGGTGCGGGGTGCGAGGCCCGCCCCACCCTCCCCCGGCTTCGGCCCGGGGAAACCTGTCCGAGGGAAGCGGCGGGCCGGGGGGATCCGTCCTCGGACTCCCCTGCCGCGAACCTGAGTACGCCTACTCATGGCCTGCCCGCACCGGGCCGGGGACCATGGGCAGTCCGGGCGTTCGGACGGGAGGCGGGGGCATGGGCAGGTCTCTGGGGGTGGCGGCAGCCGTCGTGGCGGCGGCCGCGGCACTGGTCTTCGCCTACGTGGCGGGGGCACCGCCCGCGGTGGTGTTCGCCGTCGGGGCGGGCGCGCTGAGCCTCCTGTGGCTGCTGCTCCTGCTCACGCTGCCCTGGAACCTGTACTTCCGCGCGCACGCGGTGCTCGCCGAGATCGCGGTGAGCCGTGAGAAGGGCATGGAGGTCTCCCCGGCCCGGGACGCCGAGGCCGCGCGCATCGCGCGCACGATGCTCCGGGTGGCGGTCGCGGGCCACGTCCTGACGGTGGCGGTCGTCCTCGCGGTCACGTGGGCGACGGGCGAGTTCACGGGCTACTGGTTCGCCGCGTTCTTCCTGCTGAGCACCTTCTTCCGGCCGGCCGGCGCGTACTTCGGCCAGCTCCGGCGGCGCCTGGGCAGCCTCCTGAAGGACGTCACCCACCCGCGGGACGACGTCGTCGAACTGCACGCCCGGCTGAACCGCGCCGAGGCCGGGACGCGGGCCCTGGAGGACAAGGCGGAGGAGCAGTACCGGGCCCTCGCCGAGCTGCGCCGCACCGTGGACGCGCTGGCCATGGGCTCGTACGAGCGGACCGAGGAGACGAACCGCAGGATCGCCGCGCTGGGCAGGGAGTTCGAGTCCACGGTGAACCGCCTCACCGACAACCAGGAGATCATCGCGGGCGTGAAGGCGTTCCTGCGCCTGCTGCGGTCCACCGACGCGGGCGTCCCGGCCGACCCGGCCGGCGGCGTCGCGGACCCCCGTTGACCCGCCTCAGCCGTTCGGGGCATCCGGCAGCGGGCTGCCGCGCGGCGTGGGCGGGCGATCCGCGGGTCCGGGACGACAGTGGTCGCAGACGGCGGTCTGCGGTGATCGTCACTGTCCGGAAAGGCGGTGCCCGGTGACCGTCAAGCCCGTTCCCGAGGGATATCCGCGGATCACTCCCTACCTCTGCGTCGACGGAGCCGCGGCGGCGATCGACTTCTACGTCTCCGTGCTGGGCGCGACCGAGCGGATGAGGATGCCCGCGCCCGACGGCAGGATCGGCCACGCCGAGCTGGAGTTGGGCAACTCCGTCATCATGCTCGCGGACGAGTACCCGGACCTCGGGTTCCGCTCGCCGAACACGGTGGGCGGCTCTCCGGTCACCCTGCACGTGTACGTCGAGGACGTGGACGCCGTCTTCGCCAAGGCCCTCGGCCTGGGCGCCACGCAGCTGTCGGCGGTCAAGGACGAGTTCTACGGCGACCGCACCGGGCAGTTCGAGGACCCCTTCGGCCACCGCTGGAACGTCGCGACGCACGTGGAGGACGTTCCGCCGCAGGAGATGGAGAGGCGGGCCGAGGAAGCCGCGCGGTCCCTGGGCTCCGCGCCGGACGCCGCACCGCCCCGGCCCGAGGCGTAAGAACTTCGTCATCAGGGCGGGCATGGCGCCCGGTGCCGCCTCCGCGTTGAATGCGGTGAGCGGACCGGTGGGCGGCCCGCCCGGAAGACGGAGACGCACGTGGCGGACAAGAAGCGGCGGGGCCGGGTGCGGGCCGGGGCACTGATCGCGGCGGTGGCGGCGCTGGGCATCGGCTCGTACTGGTTCCAGCCGTGGAAGCTGTGGCAGGACGAGACCGTCAGGGAGGCCCTGCCGAACGCCTCCCCGCCGAACGCGTCCCTGCCGAACGCGGCCCCGCCGAGCACGGCTCCGACCGGCACGGGCGTGACGCCCCCGGCCTCACGGCCGTCCCCGGCCGCCGGCGGGCCCTCCGACGCACCGGCGGGCCCGCGGACCCTCGCCCTGGGCACCCTGATCAGCCACGAGCACGCCACCACGGGCACGGCGAAGCTGCTCCTCCTCCCCGACGGCTCCCGTACCCTGCGCCTGGAGAACCTCGACACCAGCAACGGTCCCGACCTGCGGGTCTGGCTGACCGATGCCCCGGTCAAGGAGGGCGTGGCGGGCTGGTCGGTCTTCGACGACGGCAAGTACGTGAGCCTGGGCAAGCTCAAGGGCAACAAGGGCGACCAGAACTACGAGGTCCCGGCCGGCGTGGACCTGGCCGACTACAGCAGCGTCACCATCTGGTGCGACCGCTTCGACGTCTCCTTCGGCGCCGCGGCCCTGGGCCCGGCGTGACGCCGCCGGCGGCCCGCCGGGCTCCCGCCCTCCCCGTATGACGGAAGTCTTACGTGCGCGCGTGGGAGACCCCGCGGGGATCGCACGCTGCGTAACGTCCCGGGCATGCGCGTACTCGTCACCGGAGGAGCCGGGTTCATCGGCTCCCACATCGTCACCGCCCTCGAGGACCGCGGGCACGAACCCGTGGTCCTCGACGCCCTGCTGCCCGCCGCCCATCCCGGTACGCCACCGCTGCCCGGCGCCGAGTTCCTGCACGGGGACGTACGGGACGCCGGCGCGGTGCGGGCCGCATTGCGCGGGGTGGACGCCGTGTGCCACCAGGCGGCCATGGTCGGGCTCGGGAAGGACTTCGCCGACGCCCCGGAGTACGTCGCCTGCAACGACCTCGGGACGGCGGTGCTGCTGGCGGAGATGGCGGCCGCCGGCGTCCGGGAGCTCGTACTGGCCGGGTCGATGGTGGTCTACGGGGAGGGCCGGTACGAGTGCCCGCGCCACGGGGTGGTCCGCCCCGGGCCCCGGCTGACGGCGGATCTGGCCGCCGGCCGGTTCGAGCCGCGCTGCCCCGACTGCGGGGCCGAGCTCGCGCCGGGCCTGGTCGGCGAGGACGCGCCCACCGATCCGCGCAACGTGTACGCCACCACGAAGCTCGCCCAGGAGCACCTGGCGGCGGCCTGGGCCCGGTGCACGGAGGGCCGGGCGGTGTCGCTGCGCTACCACAACGTGTACGGGCCGGGCATGCCGCGCGACACCCCGTACGCCGGCGTCGCCTCCTTCTTCCGCTCCTCGCTCGCCCGGGGCCAGGCCCCCCAGGTCTTCGAAGACGGCGCGCAGCGGCGGGACTTCGTCCACGTCACGGACGTGGCCGCGGCGAACGCGGTGGCCCTGGAGGCCGTCGGCGCACGGGAGGCGGGCACGCTGACGGCTTACAACACCGGCAGCGGAGAACCGCACACGGTCGGAGAGATGGCCGCCGCGCTGGCCGCCGCGCACGGCGGCCCCGCCCCGGTGGTGACGGGCGGGTTCCGCCTCGGCGACGTCCGGCACATCACCGCCGACTCCGCCCGGCTGCGCCGCGAGCTGGGCTGGCGCCCGGAGGTCGGCTTCGCGGAGGGGATGGCCGCGTTCGCCCTGGCCGGGCAGCGCGCGTCGGCGGGCTCGGCGGGCTGAGCCCGGCGCGGGGCGCCGGCAGGGGCCCCGCGCCGGTACGGCCTACGCGGGGGCCGGGAGGGTCAGTTCGAAGCGGCAGCCACCGGGCACGTTGTGGACGTCCGCGTGCCCGGAGTGGGCTTCGACGATGCCCCGGACGATGGCCAGGCCGAGCCCCGCGCCCGAGGGGGGCGTGCGGGCCCGGGAGCCCCGCCAGCCGGTGTCGAACACCCTGGGCAGGTCCTCCTCGGGGATGCCGCCGCAGGCATCGGTGACGGACACCACGACCGCGTCCGCGCGGCGTTCGGCGGCGATCGCGACCGTGCCGTCGGCCGGGGTGTGGCGGATGGCGTTGACCAGCAGGTTGGACAGCACCCGGGTCATCTCCTTGCCGTCGACCTCCACCGGCAGCGGGGCCACGCTTCCGCCGGCCAGGCGCACCCCGTGTTCGCGGGCGAGGGCGTCCGCGCCGGCGAGCGCGTCGCCGACCAGGTCGTAGAGGGACATCCGGGTGGGTGCGAGGCAGAGGGCGCCCGCGTGGATGCGGGACAGCTCGAACAGGTCGGTGACCATGGAGTTGAGGCGGTCCACCTCGGCGCGCATCTGGTGGTGGTAGCGGGCCGGATCGGCCACCACGCCGTCCTCCAGCGCCTCCGACATCGCGCGCAGCCCGGCCAGTGGGGTCCGCAGATCGTGCGAGATCCAGGCCACCAGCTCGCGCCGCGAGGTCTCCAGGGCCCGCTCCCGTTCGCGCGAGGCCGCGAGCCGCTCACCGGTGAGGGCCAATTCGCGGCTCAGCGCCGCGAGTTCGGCGGGGGCGGGCACGACGGGAGCCGTGAAGGTGCCCTCCTCCCCGAAGTCCTTCGCCGCGGCCACGAGTTCCCGGCAGCGCCGCACGACCTGCCGGCCCAGCAGCAGCGCGGTGCCCAGGGACACGGCCGCGGCCATCGCGACGACCGTGGTCACCACGAAGAGGTCGTGGGAGGAGAGGAACATCGCCCATGCCACCGCGAGCGTCCCGGCGAGCATCGCGGACACGGCGACCGCCGCGACGACCGCGAGGGACACGGCGACGCTCCGGCGGCGCAGTATCCGCAGCGCGACGGCGCCGAGCAGCCCGGCGGCTCCCGCGCCGAGGAAGGCGTACAGGGCGATCAGCAGCAGGTCACGCACGGCCGTCCTCCCCACGGGCACCGGCCGCGCCCCCGGCCGGGCCGACCGGGCAGGGCCCCGCTTCGAAGCGGTATCCGGCGCCCCACACGGTCCGGATCAGCTGTGGATCGGCCGGATCCCGCTCGATCTTGGCCCGGAGCCTGCGGACGTGGACGGTGACGGTGGACAGGTCGCCGAAGTCCCAGCCCCAGACCTCGCGCATCAGCCGTTCCCGGTCGCAGACCTGGCCGGCGTGCCGGAGGAAGTGGACGAGGAGGTCGAACTCCCGCAGGGTGAGGGCCAGTTCCACTCCGTCCCGGGTCACCCGGCGGGCCGCCGGGTCCACCGTCAGACCGGCCGCCACGAGCAAGGGCTCGTCGGCCGGGGCCGCCGCGGCCGACCTGCGCAGGACCGACCGTACGCGCAGGACCAGTTCGCGCGGGCTGAAGGGCTTGGTCATGTAGTCGTCCGCACCGACTTCGAGGCCCAGGATCCGGTCGTCCTCGTCACCGCGCGCGGTGAGCATGACCACGGCCACGGGACGCCTTCCGTCCCCCTGCGCCCGCAGCCGACGGCAGACCTCCAGGCCGTCCATGCCGGGCAGCATCAGGTCGAGGACCACGAGGTCGGGCCGGTGCCTGGCGGCGGCCTCCAGCGCGGCCGGGCCGTCCGCGGCCCGGTGCACGGTGAATCCGGCCCGCTCCAGGTAGCCCGCCACGACTTCCGAGACGGTCGGATCGTCGTCGACCACGAGGACGCGGCCCGTGACGTCGCCGCGGGCCGGGCCGCGGTCGGTTTCGCTGCTGGATGCCATGCCTCCAGAGTGACACCGCGCCGCGCCGTGTGGACCCGGGCCCACTGCCGTGGGGCGCGGTGTCCGCGTTTCGTAAGGTCTTGCGGTGCCCTTCGCCGCCTTCCGGTTCCTACGGTGTGGAGGGTGACTCCTTCTGCTTGCCGTCCGCCCCTCGCGGACCTCGTACTGCCCTGTCTCGACGAGGCGGAAGCCCTTCCCTGGGTGCTGGCGCGGGTGCCCGCCGGGTGGCGGGCCGTCGTCGTCGACAACGGCTCCACCGACGGCTCGGCGGCCATCGCCCGCGCCCTCGGCGCCACCGTCGTGCACGAGACCCGGCGCGGCTTCGGCGCCGCCTGCCACGCCGGGCTGCTGGCCGCGCGCGCCGAACTGGTGTGCTTCTGCGACTGCGACGCCTCCATGGACCCCGGCCGGGCTACGACGACCCCTCGGCCGGATCCCGCTACTCCCTGCTGCGCCTGGTCCTGCCCGACTCCTGGGCCTTCCCCGCGCTGGTCGCCGTCCTCGCGGCCGTGTCCCTGTACGTGATGTGGCGCGGGGATCCGCGGCGGCCGTGGAGCGGCGCCCTGCTGGTCACCGGCTGGGCCTTCGCCCTCCTCACCCCCGGCTACCCCTGGTACGCGCTGCTCCTGATCGCGCTCGTCGCCCTGGACGGACGCTGGGAGTGGCTCGGCATCGCGCTCGCGGGCGCCGCGGTGTACGTCCTCGGCCCGACGGTCGGCTACCAGGCGGCCCTGAGCAGCACCGCGTACGGCTCAGCGGCCGCCCTCGTCCTGGTGACGGCCCCGGTCCGGCGGCGAGCCGCCGCACGGCACGCCGCTCCCGCGAGACGGACGGTCTAGGCTCGCCCACACCTTCGTCGCCCTCCGGACCGCCGCCCGTCCCGGCAGAGTGGGAGCCCGCCATGCCCGTGGAGCCCGTGTTCACCCACGTGTCGTCCGGTGGCGGCCAGCCGCCGTACGTCCTGGCCCAGCAGGCCCTGGCGCACGCCATCGCGGCCGGCGCCCTCGCGCCGGACCAGCGGCTGCCCTCCGAGCGGCACCTGTGCGAGCAGCTCGGGATCAGCCGCTCCACCCTGCGCCGCACCCTCAAGGCCCTGGAGGAGGACGGACTGGTCGAGTCCTCCGAGCGGCGCGGCTGGCGGGTGCGGCGGGTCGGTTTCAGCCACTCCGCGGACACCGCGGCCCTGGCCGGCTTCGGCGGGGTGAACCGGAGCCTGGGCCGCGCGGTCACCGCGCGCGTACTGGGCGCCCGTACCCGGCCGGCCGCCTCCGAGGAGGCCGAGCGGCTCCGGATCACCACCGGGGCCGAGCTGTTCGAGCTGCGCAGGCTGCGCTTCCTGGACGGCCTGCCGGTGTGCGTGACGCACGACCTCGTACCGCTCGCCGTCGCACCGGCCGTCGCGGGGGCGGACTTCACCACCGCCTCCCTCTTCGGCGTCCTGGCCGCCGCCGGGCACGTCCCCGTGGGCGCCCGGTACACGGCCCGCGCCGCCCTCGCCGACGCCGAGCAGGAGCGCCTGCTGGACCTGAGCGGCCCCTCGGCCGTCCTGAACACGCGCCGCCTGTCGCTCGACGCCGAGGGCGCTCCCTGCGCCGACACCCGGGAGACCTACCGGGGCGACCGCCACGAGGTACGACTGACCCTGGGGTGACCCTCGGCCGGCCGACCCTCGGCCGACTGACCCTCGACCGTCCCTGGCGGGCCCTTGGTCCACACTCTCGCGCCATCCGCCCTTTTTCACACCCGCGAGGTGGAATTGCACCGCCTTGGGGCGTATACCTGGAACCATCTGGTCTGCCTCTGGTATAGGCGGCCGGTCTGGGTGCCGCCCCGAGCCACCCACGTCCACGGCACCGCGCACGCAGGAGGAATCCGCCGATGAGTACGTCCACGACCCCGGCCCCGGACCTGTCGGTCGCACGGCGGCGCAGCACCGAGCTGGAAGGGCTGATCGCCGCCGATCCGGGCCGGTTCCGGGTGCTGACCGGCGACCGGCCGACGGGACGGCTGCACCTGGGGCACTACTTCGGCACCCTGCAGGGCCGGGTCAGACTCCAGGACCTGGGCGTGGACACCTTCGTGATCGTGGCCGACTACCAGGTCCTCACCGACCGGGACGTCGCCGAACACCTCGCCCGGCACGTCGAGGACCTCGTGCTCGACTACCTGGCGGCCGGGATCGACCCGGAGCGGTCCACGATCTTCACCCACAGCTCGCTGCCCGCCCTCAACCAGCTGCTGCTGCCCTTCCTCTCCCTGGTCTCCGTGGCGGAACTGCGCCGCAATCCGACCGTCAAGGACGAGATCGCCCACTCCCGGCAGGCATCGGTCAGCGGGCTGATGTTCACCTACCCGGTGCACCAGGCCGCCGACATCCTGTTCTGCAAGGCCGATCTGGTCCCCGTCGGGCAGGACCAGCTCCCCCACCTGGAAGTCACCCGCACCATCGCCCGCCGCTTCAACGACCGCTACGGCCAGGACGGTCCGGTCTTCCCGGAGCCCGACGCCCTGCTGTCCGCCGCTCCGCTGCTGCTCGGCACCGACGGCACCAAGATGAGCAAGTCGCGCGGGAACGCCATCGGTTTGTCGGCCACCGCCGACGAGACCGCCGCCCTGGTCAGGAGCGCCAAGACGGACGCGTCCCGGCGCATCACCTACGACCCGGCCACCCGCCCCGAGGTTTCCGGCCTCGTCCTGCTCGCCGCCCTGTGCCAGGAGCGGGACCCTCGGGCGGTCGCGGAGGAGATCGGCGACGGCGGCGCGGCGCAGCTGAAGAAGACGGTCACCGAAGCGGTCAACGACCGCTTCGCACCGCTGCGGGCGCGCCGCGCGGAGCTCGCGGCCGACCCCGACCACGTACGCGACGTGCTGCGCGCCGGCAACGAGCGGGCGGGCGCCGTCGCGGAGGCCACCCTCGCCGAGGTCCGGGCCGCCATGGGGATGGCGTACTGACGGCACCGGGCGCCGGCCCGGCCGGGTGGCCGAGGGGGCCCCGGGCTGCCGGCCGCCCCGCCCACCCGAGCCGACGGGCCCAGCGGCAGCGCTACGGGAAGAGGCCGTCCACGAGCTCCGTCAGCGCCGCCGTCAGCGCGGGAAGGCCGGGGCCGGCGGGGCCGCCCGGTTCGGTCATGTATGTGTCCCGGCGGATCTCGATCATCAGCGCGCCGACCCGGTCGTCCTTGCCGTAGTGCTCCAGCGGTACGTACGTGCCGGCGAAGGGGCTATCGAGCCCCGTGCCGCCGAATCGTTGACGAACTGCCACGGCGTGACGGCGGATCCCGCCGCGGCGGCCGCCGCGATGTCCGCGGTGTGGGAGTCGGTGATGTGGTCCAGCTCCCGCTCGAGCGCACGGTCGTCCAGCAGGATGCCGCGGCGGACGGGCTCCGGTACGAAGCGCGAGGAGTGCGGGACGTGCAGGATCACCGGCGACGCGGCCGCGCCGGGGAGGAGTCGGAAGGGTGCGTGGGCCTGGTCCATGCGTGGTTCCTCGGTGAGGGGGCTCCCGTCGGGGGCCGTGCGCGGCCCAAATCGACTGTACCGGCCCACCGTTCGAGGCCTGGGGGGAAGCGATCATTCCGATTGTGTCGGACCCCCCGCGACCCGCCGGTCTGGTACCGATATATCGATGCCCTAGTCAACTGTGCTGTCCGACAGGTGAGTTACCGACCAGAAGCCATGGAATGCCGCCCACCGTTCGGGTACGGTCCGTGACGTCGCCGCCACACCTTGGGCACAAGGCCCCATGGGACTAGCGGCACAAAGGACCCGACACCTGTTGACGACAGCGACCGAAGTCTTCACAGTCCGGCCGTACACCCCGCATTGCCAGGTGATCCACCATGAGGGCGATCACGCCGTCATAGGCATCTCACCAGGAAACAGCTACTTCTCGGCCCAGCGCGTCCTCGACCTCGCCCAATGGGGAATGCGCAACTTCCAGCAGGTCGACATCATCTACACCGACCTCCACGTGGCCGACATGTACGAGGCCCTGGGCTACGACCCGGACGAGGCCCGCCGCAAGGCGGTCAAGAACCTGCGCGGCGTCCGCGCCAAGGTCAACAACGCCGCCGCCGAGACCGACCCCACCGGCGTCCGGCTGCGCGCCCGTCCGATGTCGGCCCTCACCGACATCCCCGCGTACCGGGCCCTGCACAGCCACCTGACCAACCTGCTGGACAACGACCCGGAGTTCCGCACCACTTGCGACTCCCTGGTCGACAGCTTCCTCTCCTCCAAAGTCCTGGACGGAAAGGCGGCCACCACCCGGCAGCGCGAAGTCTGCCTGAAGTACGTCTGCGCGGAAGCGCCGCTCTTCCTCGACACGCCCGCCATCCTCGGCGTGCCGTCCTCCCTCAACTGCTACCACCAGCTCCTGCCGATGGCGGAACTGCTCTACTCACGCGGCTATGGTCTGCGCGCCTCGCGCAACCAGGGCCACGCCGTGATCACCCCCGCCGAAGGAGACCCCGATGCCCGCTGACACCCTTCTGGACTTCCCGTTCTCCGCACGCGGCGACCAGCTCCCCCACGAGATCGAGGAGCTCCGCGACGAGCCGGTCAAGCGGGTCCGCACGATAGCCGGGGACGAAGCCTGGCTCGTCTCGTCCTATCCGTTGGCGAAGCAGGTCCTCGAAGACCCCAGGTTCAGCCTGAAGGACACGTCGGCGCCCGGCGTACCCCGCCAGTACGCGCTGACGATCCCGCCCGAGGTCGTCAACAACATGGGCAACATCACGGGCGCCGGGCTGCGCAAGGCCGTCCTGAAGGCGATCAACCCGAAGACCGACGGGCTCACCGACTGGATGCGCGCCCACGCCTCCGAGCTGATCGACAGCCTCCTCGTGCACGGTGCGCCCGTCGATCTGCGCGGCCAGTTCACCAATCCGTACGCCGAGAACCTGCACTGCCGCATCCTCGGCATCCCCGAGGCCGATGCGCCGCGCCTGGCCGCCAGCCTCGACATCGCGTTCATGAACTCGGCCTGCCCCGTCACCGGCGCCAAGCTCAACTGGGACCGGGACATCGCCTACATGGTGGAGCGCCTCGACGACCCCTCCACCACGGGCCTCATCGCCGAGCTCGCCGCCCTGCGCAAGGACTCCCAGTACGACCACCTCACCGACGAGATGCTGGCCACGGTCGGCGTCACACTGTTCGGCGCCGGGGTCATCTCCACCATGGGGTTCCTGACGATGGCGATCGTCTCGCTCCTCCAGAACCCGGACGTGTGGCAGGAGCTGCGCGAGTCCCCGGAGCGGATCCCCGCCGCCGTGGACGAACTCCTGCGGGTCAACCTCTCCATCGCGGACGGTCTGCCCCGGCTCGCGCTCGAGGACCTCACCCTGGGCGACGTCGAGGTCAAGAAGGGCGAGCTCCTCCTCGTCCTGGTCGAGGCCGCCAACACCGACCCGGCCGTGTTCCCGGATCCCCACGCCTTCGACATCGACCGGGAAAACGCCGCCACGCACCTCTCCTTCGGCGGCGGCCAGCACTACTGCCCCGCCACCGCCCTCGGGAAGCGGCACACCGAGATCGCCATCGAGGTCCTCCTGGAGAAGATGCCCAACCTCCAGCTGGCGGTGCCGGTCGACCAGCTCGTCTGGCGCACCCGCTTCATGAAGCGCCTGCCCGAGCGGCTCCCCGTCCTCTGGTAGCAGGACCGCACCCGGTACGCCGACAGCCCCGGCCGGATGTTCCGGCCGGGGCTGTTCAGGGCGCCCTGCCCGGCCCTCGGGCCGGGGTCCGTCACAGGGCCTTGGCGAGGAAGGCGCGGGTGCGGGTGTGCCGCGGGGCGTCCAGGACGGCTTCGGGCGGACCCTGTTCCACGACGACCCCTTCGTCCATGAACACGACGGTGTCGGCGACCTCCCGGGCGAAGCCGATCTCGTGGGTCACCACGATCATGGTGGTTCCGGCGCGGGCCAGGTCCTTGATGACGTCCAGGACCTCGCCGACCAGTTCCGGATCGAGCGCCGAGGTCGGCTCGTCGAAGAGCAGCACCTTGGGCTCCAGCGCGAGCGCGCGGGCGATGGCCACGCGCTGCTGCTGCCCGCCGGACAGCTGCCGCGGGTAAGCGCCGGCCTTGTCGGCCAGGCCCACGCGCTCCAGCAGCCGCAGGGCCGCTTCCCGCGCCTCCCCCTTCGGCCGGCGCAGCGCGGAGACCGGGGCCTCGACCACGTTGTCCAGCACGGTGAGGTGCGGAAAGAGGTTGAAGTTCTGGAAGACGAAGCCGATGTGCGTGCGCTGCCTCAGGACCTCCTTCTCCTTGAGCTCGTAGAGCTTGCCCCGGGCGCCGCGGTAGCCGATGAGCTCGCCGTCGACACTGATCCAGCCGCGGTCGACCTTCTCCAAGTGGTTGATGGTGCGCAGGAGCGTGGACTTCCCCGAGCCCGACGGGCCGAGGATCACGGTGACTTCACCGGCGCGCACCCGCAGGTCGACGCCGCGCAGCACCTCCAGCGGCCCGAAGCTCTTGTGGACCGCGCGGACGTCGACCATGAAGTCGCTCACGTGTGCTCGGCCGGGTTGATCCGCGAGGTGTCGATCGCGGACGCGGTGGTTCCCCACTTCTGCAGGATCCGGGCGTAAGTACCGTTCTTGATGAGCTCGTTGACGGCTGCCTGGAAGGCCGGGGTCAGCGCCGAGCCCTTCTTGAAGGCGAAGCCGACGTCCAGCCGGTGGTACTCGCCGAGGAAGGTGGTCTGCGCGGCGGGCTGCGCCGCCTGGTAGCGCAGGCCGTTGATCGTCGACATGACGACGTCGATGCGGCCCTGCTGCAGGGCGGTGGTGACGGCCCCGGTCTCGGAGAAGACCTTGACCTCGTACGGCTTCTTGCCCGCCGTGGCGCACACGCCCTTCTGCGCGGTGAGGGTCTTCTCGAACGTCGTGCCCGCCCCGGTGCCGATGGTCAGCCCGCACAGCTGGGTGAGGTCGGAGACCTGCGTGGTGAGCGCGGTGTTGCCGGTCTTGACGGCGAAGCCCTGGCCGTCGTTGACGTAGGTGACGAAGTCGATGGTCTTCAGGCGTTCGGTGGTGACGCCGAAGTTGCCCGTGCCGAAGTCGTACTTGCCGCTGCCGAGGGCGGGGAGGATCGTCTCGAAGGAGGCGTCCTGCCGCTCCAGCCGCAGGCCGAGGACCTTGGCCGCCGCGTCGGCCACGTCGATGTCCTGGCCGGCGGGCGGCTTGTCCTGCCCGTTCGGGTAGTAGGCCGAGGGCGGGGCCCCGACGGAGCCGCCGACCCGCAGGGTGCCCGCCTTGCGGACCTCCGGCGGGAGCAGGGCGGCGATCGAGTCCACCGCCCGCACGCCGGCGACGGGGTCGTCGGCCGGGGCGGGCGAGACCTGGGCCCCCGCCACCGCCGGGGCTCCGCCGGAGGAGCCGCAGGCCGTCAGCGCCGACACGGGCAGCAGGGCGAGGAGGGCGGCGGTGCGCAGGCGGGTGCGGATCCCGTTCCCGGGGAGGTTCACAGCGGGGAGGCCTTTCCGTGGCGGGGCGTGGCGAGGAGACGGGCGGGGGCCCAGGTTTAAGGGACGTCGGGCGCTCCGTGATTAGGGTGCGGACCGTGGGGGCGGCGCTCACGGCGCTGACCTTGGAGGTGACCGCCTGGGTGCGGATGGGGCCGGAGGTCAGGGATTGGTCCAGGCGTCCGGGGCGTGGGCCAGCTCGGACACGGCGGCCGGCAGGTCCGAGGACGCGACGTCGGCGAGCGACACGCCGTCGAGGATCTCGCGCACGTTGGCCCGCAGTGCGATCCACAGGGGGAGCAGGGCCTCGGCGGGACCGGTGTAGGACAGGTCCGGCGGGCGGACCCCGCGCACCGAGACGAGCGGTCCGTCCACGACGCGGATGACGTCCGCGATGCTGATGGACTGGGCGGGCTTGGCCAGCCGGTAGCCGCCGTTGCCGCCGCGCTGGCTCAGTACGAGACCGCCCCGGCGCATGTCGTTGAGGATGCCCTCGAGGAACTTGTGCGGGATGTCCTGCGCGTCGGCGATGGCTTCGGCCTTGACCGGGCCGTCGTCCTGCGACGCGGCAAGCTGCAGTGCGGCACGTACCGCGTAGTCCGCCCTGGCTGAAATCCGCATGGTGGCATTATCCCGCACCCGGAGTCGGCCCGCGTCCGGGCGCCCCGGGTCAGCGGAAGGTCGCGGCCATCGCCCGGTGGGAGCCGTTGATGTAGTGCTCGCCGATGGAGCGCAGTCGGTGTGCGGCGGGGTGGTGGGCCGTCAGGACGCGGGCGTTGCGCCAGAAGCGGTCCAGGCCGGGGGCGTCGGCGAGTTCCAGCACCCGCGCGGTGATGTGCAGGGCCGCCTTCGACGTCACGGTCTCGGCCGTGGCGACCAGCGCGGCGACGCCCGCGGGCTCCTCGTCGTCGAGCCGCGCACCCGTGTCCAGGGCCTGCGCCATCACCTCTGTGGCCCGGTCGACCATGGCGGTGGCCGTCTGGGCGGCAGAGGCGAGCTCCCCGTACGTCAGGAAGAGGTCCGGGTCCTCACCGGGCAGCCGGTACGCGCGCCCGCCCCTGCTGAGGTCGCGTGCTTCGGTGAGGGCGCCCTCGGCGATGCCGAGGCCGACGTGGCACAGGGCGAGCTGGAGCGCCGGCTCGGCGAGCGCGGTGAACGGGGCGGTCGACTCCTCGTCGTACGGCCGATGGTCCAGCACCTGCTCGGGCGTGACGGAGACCCGGTCGAGCACGACCTGCCCCGCGCCCGCGACGCGCTGCCCGAGGCGGTCGTGCGCGGGCTCGACGGTCACGCCCCGCGTACCGGGCGCGATGCGTACGACCAGGACGTCGCCGGTCGCGGCGCAGACGGCGTCCACCACCAGCTGGTCGGAAACGGCCGCGGCCGTGTCCACGAACCGGCGGCCGGTCAGCAGGTAGCCGGTGTTGCGGGGCCTCGGGGTGAGGCGCGGTCCGTCGGTGACGTCGTCGGGCGCGGGGGTGCGGATCGCGCCGGTCCACAGCCACTGCTCGCGCACCGACTCCTCTTCGAAGGCGGCCGGGTCCTGGTGGCTCCCGTAGAAGCGTCCGCTCCAGGCGTGGACGTAGTGGCGGGCGAGTACGTCGCCGATGGAGCTGTCCGCCGTGGCGATCTTCCGGATGACGGCGCATCCGGTGCGCCAGTCCGTCCCGCGGCCCGGCCCGGGCGGGGTGAGGGCTGCCAGCAGGCCGGCCTCGCGGATCCGGGCCAACTCGTCGGTCGGCGAATCGCCCGCCTGGTCACGGGCGATGGCGTCGGCGGCGAGGTCGTCCGCCACATCGCGCGCGGTCCGCAGGAGCGTGCGGCGCCGCTCGTCGGCGGGCCGGCGGCCGGCGGTGCTCGGTGTCGTCGGCACCGGCGTCACCGACAGGCCCGGGTGCGGGTGAGTGGCGCGGGGACCGGGCGGACGGCGGTGCCATGCGGGATGGCGGTGGTCATGTCGGATACTCCGGAACGTTGTCGGCGGGCGTCGGCGGGCGTCGGCGGGCGTCGGCCGGTGGTCACGGGTGAGGTGACGGGCACGGGCGGGGGTGCCGGTCGCATTCCCACCTTTCCCATCGGATTGATAGGGATACTCGCCCCAAGTGGCCCTCCGGGCAAGGGTGTGACCGCATGGTGGACGCTTCCGTCTTGGGATGAAAGATGACGGAGAGTCAAAAGGGTGTGCGACGACCCATTCAGGAGGGTTTGACCGCATTATCGGTACCGGTCGGTGCGTCAGCTTCGGTGAACATCCATCATTTCCTATCTTCTTAGTAGGGAAGTCTTGACGCGCGCCCGTCGCGCACCTCACGATGTGGCCATGTCCCCGTCGCAGCCGTTGTTGGTACGCCGCAGGCACGTTGACTTCCGTCGCGTAGCCAGCGCCGTCTGCCGACTCTTCTAGGGCTTCTTCGCAGGGCATTCCTCCGACGCGCACCGGCGTTCCGGTCGCGGTCCTCCTCCGTGTGCCGCGCTTCCCCGCACCCCGGCCCCTCTGTGCCGTGCGGGCCCGCCCGGTGTGTGCGGCGCGCCGGCCGTCCCGGTCGGCCCGTCACGGAGCCCCCCATGCCCCGTCGTGGCCGGACATCCGGCATCCGTACCCCACTCCGTGCAGCCGAAGGGGCTCATCGTGACCACCGCGCTTCCCGTTCCCGTACCCGCCCTGCGCCGTTCTCCGGCCCCCCGCCTCCAACTGGTCGGCGACCGCCTGCCCGGCTACCCCGCCGCCGGGACGGGCGACGGCCGCGTCGGGTACCTCGTGTTCCTGCCGGCGAACGTCGATCCGGTGGCCCTGATGAACGCGCACGGCATACGCCCGGAGGTCCAGCCCTTCGAGACCGGGCAGGCTCCGGCTCCCGCACCGGAACCCGAACCGGCCCTGCCGCTCGGGCCCGTCCGCTCCGACGACGCCATCCGGGTGGACCACGCCCGGCGGATGATCGAGGTCGACGGCCGTGAACTGGACCTGACCTACCTGGAGTTCAGCCTCCTGGCCCACCTCGTGAGCCACCCGTACACGGTGCACGCGCGGGAGGCCCTGATCTCCGGCATCTGGGGGTACGGGCACATCGGTGACGGCCGAACCGTCGACGTCCACGTGGCCCGGCTCCGCCGCAAGCTCGGTCCCGCCCACCGGGACCGCATCTCCACGGTGCGCCGGGTCGGCTACAAGTACGTGCCCGATCACCGGTGAGCGGAGCGGAAGTGCGCGAACGGCAGCAGGGCCCGGACCGCGCGTCGCGGTCCGGGCCCTGCTCCGTGCGGTGCCGCCCTGCGGCGGCTGTGCGTCAGCTCTGTGCGGCGTCGGCCGCGTCGCCCGCCTGCCCGGCGCCCTCGGCCGCGTCGGCCTTCTCGCGCATCTTGCGCACCAGCTCCGCCTTCTGGTCGGCGGCACCCTTGCGGTCGAGGTTGCGGTGCGGACCGTTGTTCTGCCGTTCGGCGCGGGACAGCCTCTTGCGCTGGCCGCCGCCCATGCCCACGGGGTTGTTGATGTTCTTGCTGACGGTCACGGGTTCTCCCGGAAATGATGTGAAGTGATCTACGGATTCATCGGTGGGGGACGGGCAGCGACGTCGAAGGACGTCAGGACGTCGAGGGACGTCAGCAGGAGCCCATCACGCTCTCACTCGTAAATCGGCGCCTGGAAGAACTGGAAGAACATGACAAAGACGTTACCCGGTTCCGTCGGCTCCGCACACCAACCCGTTCGCCGCCCCGGGATGATCTCTAGTGCTGTGGCCGGGAAGGTTTGCCGGGTCGTGGTGTCCGGTGCGGTGCATCGCAAGGCGGAGGACCACGCCTCGTACTGGCCGTACCGGTGTGGTCCGACAACGCGGCGAGGTGCCGTGCCGGGCGCCGCGACCCGGTGGACCTTTCCGGTCACAGCACTAGCTGGCCGGGGCGAGGTTCGTGTCGCGGGCGGCTTTCAGGGCTTGCGCGTGGAGCTCGGAGGCCTGGTCGCGGAGGCCTTCCATGCCCGGGGTGGTGGCGGCGAGGGTGAGTTCGCGCTCGATGACGGTGAGGTCGGCCTGCCAGACGTCGGCGAGGATGCGCCTGAGGTAGGGGGTGGAGTGGTCCCAGCCGTCGCGGGGGGTGCCGGGGCCGTAGCCGCCGCCGCGCACGGTGGCCAGTACGGCCGGCTTGCCCTCCAGGATCGGAGTGGGGCCGCCCGCTCCCGTGATGACGAGGTCGGCCCAGGTCTTGAAGTGCTGGGACACGCCGTAGTTGTACAGCGGGACGGCGAGCACCAGTGCGTCGGCGCCCGCGAGCTCCTCCGTGAGTGCGCCGGCCAGGGCGAGGGCTCCGCGCTGGGCGTCGGTGCGGGCGGGTTCGGGTGTGAACCCGGCCACGGTGGCCAGCGCCCAGGCGTCGGCCGGAAGGGGGTCGGTCCCCAGGTGGCGGCGTACGACCGGCTCGCCGGGGTGGGCGGCGGTCCATTCGGCTTCCACGACGTCGGCGATCTCGGCGCCGGCCGAGGTGTCGGGGAAGAGGCTGAAATCAAGACGCAGCAAGGTCATGGGTGTCTCCGCAGGTCAGCGGGATGCAGGTCCCGGATGGTCGGCCGGTGGTGGCTCCGTCAGCCAGCATAAACGGACTTTACCCCGTTTAGAAGTCCCGCTGTAGCGTGGACCTCGTGAATCGACCCGTCCTGCCAGTGGGAGCGCCCCGAGCCGAGCGCGCCGACGCCGTCCGCAACCGCGTGCTGCTGCTGTCCACCGCCCGCGAGATGATCGCCGAGCGCGGCGTGGAGAAGCTGACGATGGACGCCCTGGCCGAGCGGGCGGGCCTGGGCAAGGGGACGGTGTTCCGGAGGTTCGGCAGCCGCGCGGGCATCTTCCACGCCTTGCTGGACGACGCCGAACGCGCCCTCCAGGAGGAGGTGTTGTCGGGCCCCGAGCCGCTCGGGCCGGGGGCGGATCCGGTGGAGCGGCTGGTCGCCTACGGCCGGGCCCGGATCGCCTTCCAGCTGCGGCACCACGCCATCGCCCGGGCCGCTCTCGACGGCTCCCTGCCGGTACCGGCGGGAGAGCGCAGCATGTCGAGGATCCACATCCGCGTGCTCCTCGGCCAGGCTCCCCTCCCCGGCGCGGACCTCGACATGCTGGCGGTGCAGCTCACCGCCGCCCTCGAAGGCCCCTTCCTGCTGTACCTGGCGGCCGCCCGGGACGAGGAACCCACCGACCACGTCGACCGGATGGCCCGGGCCTGGCAGGACCTGGTCGAGCGCGTCTGTCGGGCCTGACCGGCCCCGGCGCACTGAAGGCGGCCCCCGGCCGGGCGGGTCCCCCGATCGGACCTGCGTGACAAGGGTGAAGCGGGGCACACGCGTGCCACCGCGCATCCCACCCCGGAGGCCGTAGATGTCCTTTGTGTCTGCCCAGACCGTTGTCCGCCTCGACGCGGAGCGGTGCCGTGTACCGCTCCGCGCCCGTTTCTCCTACGACGGCGAAGACCCGTACGTGGTCCAGGCGGTCTTCTTCGACGGGCCCACCGTCCTGGCCCGCTGGCACTTCGACCGGCAGATGCTGGCCGAGGGACTCCACACCCCGGTGGGTGAGGGGGACGTCGCCTTCAGCCCCCACCGGGCACCCGGCGGCGACGACGAACTCCGCGTCGCCCTGCGGGGCCCCAGTGCCGACGGCGAGCGGAACGCCGTCCTCTTCGTGGAGGCCCGCGCGCTCTCGGGCTTCCTGGAGCAGACGTACGCGATCACCGACGTAGGAGAGGAGTCCCTCGACCTCGACAGGCTCCTTGAGGAGTTCCTGGCCCGCTGACATCCACGACCGCGCCGGCGCCCGTACCCGCAGGTCAGCGGCCGATCGCCGCCGGGACTCAGGGTCGCCCCGACCGGGTTTGCGCCGCCCGGGGGAGGGTAGGCGCCGCATGGCGGGCGCCCTGCCGCCTCCAGCACCAGGAGGAGCGATGACCCGACGAGTCCACGAGGTCATGACGCGCAACCCCGTGACGGTCGACCAGCTGACCTCACTGGCAGAGGCCGCGCGCGTGATGCGCGACGCCGGAATCGGGGACGTACTGGTCGTCGACCAGGGCCGGCTCCGCGGCATCCTCACGGACCGCGACCTCGTCATCCGGGCCTTGGCCGAGGACCGTGATCCCGCCGAGACGACCGTGCGCGCGATATGCAGCACCGATCCGCTCACGGTCGGGCCCGACGACCTTGTCGACCAGGCCGTCGACCTCATGCGCCGGCACGCGCTGCGCCGCCTGCCGGTGCGCACCGAGAGCGGCGAGCTCGTCGGCATAGTCACCCTGGGCGACCTGGAAGTGGAACGGGATCCGGGCTCCCCGCTCGCCTCCATCGCGGCAGCGGCGGCGGAGTCGGAGTCGGAGGGGGGCGAGCGGTGAGGGGCGAGCGGTGAAAGCGGTGAGGGTCAGTCGACCTGCAGCTCGCCCATCCGGCTCCAGCCGGTCGCGCCCTCGATGGTGGTGCTGACGATCTCCGGCGTACGGGTGACCAGCGGGCGCATGGTCTCCAGCGCCGCACGGAAGTGGTCGGAGGTGACGTGCGCCTCCGCCGCGTCGTCCTGGAACGCCTCGACCAGGACGTAGGTGTCCGGCTCCTCCAGGCTCCGGGACCACTCGAACCACAGGTTGCCCGGTTCGGCGCGGGTGGCGTCGGTAAAGGCCGCGACCTTCCGGGGCCACTGCTCGACGTACTCGGGCTTGACGGGGAATTTGACCACAATGAAGATCATTCGGCCATTGTAGGCGCGGCCGCCGCACCGCTTCCCGGTCGCCGCCGCACCCTCCCCCAGACGTCGCCGCACCCTCCCCCGGACGTCGCCGCCCCGCGCGGGTGAGAGACGCACGCCGACGGGGTATGTCTCCGCCACGGATTCGGTGGGCCGGTCGGCATGGGGGTGCCATGGACGCTGCGAGTCGCTCCGACGCAAGGCGGCACGGTCCGGAGATCGTCGGGGTGGGGGCGCTCAACGTCGACTACATCGCGAGCGTTTCGCGGCTGTCGGCGCACATGGCCGACCGGGTCTCCGAGTCCACCGCGCGCTTCGAGTGGAACACCGAGGGCCCCATCGACGAGATCGCGATCTCCAAGGCGATCGGCAGGCTCGGCGCCGCGTCGCTGGACGCCTCCCTGGGCGGCTCGGCGTGGCTGACCACCTTCACCCTCGCCCAGATGCGGCTGGGCCTGACCCTGGGCTACGTGGGAGTCGCCGGGCGGATCGAGACGCCCGGGCTGTCCTTCGTACGGCAGATGGACCTCTTCGGCATCGACCGGCGCTGGGTCGCCCGCAGGCCGCAACGGCTCGCCGGCGTCTGCCTGTCGTACCTGGAGGACGTCGAGAGGGTGATGCTCACCCATCCCGGTGCGAACTACCTCATGGCCGAGCACCTGACGCGCAACGGCGAGCAGATCGCCCACTACCTGGCGCAGGCCCGGATCGTCCACGTCACGTCGTTCCTGGACGAGCTGACCCCGCCGGTGCTGCTCGAAGTGCTCTGCCGGGCACGCCGGATCAATCCGGCCCTGCTGCTGAGCTTCGACCCGGGCTTCGCGTGGGCGGAGAACCGGAGCGGGGCGGTGGACGGCATCCTGGCCCTCAGCGACCTGCTGTTCGTCAACCACAGGGAGTTCAAGGCCTTGGGCGAGTACGCACTGGGGGAGTCGGACGAGGTCCTCTCCCAGCGGGTGCTGGCCAGGTGCGGCCCGAGCTGCACCGTGTTCGTCACCAAGCGGTACGACAGCGTGGAGGTCTTCCGGACCGCGCCGACGGGGGTGCTCGCCCAGCGGTTCCAACTGCGCCGACCGGTCCGGGAGGGCGCCATCGAGGACGCGACCGGGGCCGGCGACGTGTTCTCGGCGTCGGTCATCGCCGCGCTCGCCTCCACCCGGCTCCAAGCCGAGCTCGGATCCTTCCTCGGCCTGAGCCTCTCGCGCCTGCGGGCCGTCCAGGCGCACACCGGCACGTCCGCGCTGCCGGTGCTCGGCCGGGAGGGCTTCCTCCAGTCGACCGAAGCGCTCACGGCGCCCGGCACCCGCCCCGGGGCCGTCCTCGTGGCCCACGACGAGGACGCCCAGTGGGACGCCCTGCGGACGTTCCTGGAAGACGACTGCCGGCTGACGGTCCACACCCTCAACCACCCGCGCGGCCAGGACGCCCGCCACCCGCAGGTGATGCGCGAACAACTGGGCCGCTGCGCGTTCGCGATCTGCGTCCTGTCGGCCTCCCGGGTGATGGCCGCCGGTCAACGGCGCGCCAGCGAGAGCGCCGTTCACCAGGTGGGCGTCTTCCAGGGCTACTACGGTTTCGGCAAGGTCGCCATCCTGGCGGAGGAAGGATGCGAGGAGTTCTCCAACAACGCCGGCCTGATCCGCCTGGACTTCGCTCCCGGCCGCATCGGCGCAACCTTCGTGGAACTGGAACGCATGCTGGTCAGGGAACGGATCCTGGCCCGGGGAGGACATCCGCATGACCGCTGATCCGACGAACCGACCGCGGTCCGGCTTCGCCCTGGACGTCGTCGGGATCGGGGCGCTCAACCTCGACTACATCACCCATGTCGACAGGAACGCGAGCCCGGACCGCCGGCCGCTCACCACGCGGATCGCCGAACTGCTCGACGGCGAGGCACCCGTCCCCGAATGGGGTACGGAGACCGCGGTGGACGAGGCCACGGTCTTCGCGGCGCTCGAAGCGATCAACACGTCCACGCTGCAGACGTCCCTGGGCGGCTCCGCCTACAACGCGGTCAACGTGCTCGCCCAGCTCCAACTGGGCCTGAACCTGGGCTACGTCGGGGTCGCCGGCCGGGTACCCGGCCCCGGGCTGTCGGCGATCGACCAACTGCGCGGCCTCGGTGTGGACCACCCGTTCGTCTTCAGGGACGACGACCACCTCTGCGGCATCTGCTTCTCCCTGACGGAGGACGGCGACCGGACGCTCCTCACCCACGCCGGCGCCAACAGCGCCATGGCCGACCACCTGGCGCGCTCCTTCGACGAGGTCGTCGCGTACCTCGCCACCGCCCGGGTCGTCCACGTCACCTCGTTCCTCGACGACCGCACGCCCGCCGCCCTCCTCGCCACCCTGCGCGCGGTCAAGGAAGCCAGCCCCGCCACACTGATCAGCTTCGATCCCGGGCACGTCTGGTGCACCCTGCCGACCGAGGAGGTCCTCGGGATCTGCGGGCTGACCGCGTACCTCATGCTCAACCACCGCGAGTTCCACGAGCTCGGCAGGAGGAACGGCGGCGACACGGACGAGGACATCGCCGGGCACCTCCTCCAGGGCCTCGCGAACGACAGGAGCGTCATCGTCGTCAAGCGGCGCACCGGGATCCACGTCTGGCGCAGCGAGAACGGCAAGGCGGTGGAGGACTTCCACCCGCAGATCGTCCTGGCCGACGACCAGATCGAGGACGCCACCGGGGCGGGCGACGTGTTCGCCGCCGGCCTGCTCGCGGTCCTGACGAGCGACCGGCTGCAAGTGGAGCTCGGCTCCCTGCTCGGCATGACCCTGGCCCGGCACAAGCTGCGCTACGTCGGCAGTCACGGCCACGGCGGACTGGCCGCCGTCACCAAGGACTTCATCCGCTCCCACGACGCGGCCCGGCGCGCGGCGGCCCTTCCCGCGGGAGTCTTCATCGCCCACGGCCGCAGCCCCGAGTGGCTCGCCGTGAAGTCCTTCGTGGAGCGCCGGTTCGGCCTGCCGGTGTACTCGTTCGAGTCGGACTCCTGGGGGAGCAGGCCGGTCACCGAGGCGCTCACCGACTACCTGCAGCGCTGCAGTTTCGCGATCTGCGTGCTGACCGCGGAGGACGCGACGGGCGACGGCCAGCTCGTCGCGCGCCAGAACGTGATCCACGAGATCGGCCTGTTCCAGGGCCACTACGGGTTCGACCGGGTGATCGTCCTGGCCGAGGACGGATGCGAATCGGTCCCGCTCCCCGCCGAGCCGTACACGAGCACCTTCCCCAGGCACGCCATCGACCGCACGTTCTGGTACTTGGACCGGGCGCTTCAGAACCAGGGATTCTCCCACATCTGACCGGGGGCCGGCCTGCCCGTTCACCGCCCGCCGGCGCCGGAATTCAGGGCCGTGGCCGGTCGGCGAGGTGCAGGATCCGGCCGTCGGCGGTTCCGGCGAGCAGTCCTCCGCCGGGGGCCGCCGCCAGCGACAGCGCGACGGTCGCCGCGCCGTGGACCCGCAGCTGCGTACGCCACCGCACCGAGCCGTCGGAGGCGTCGAGTGCCAGCAGCGTGCCGTCGGCGCCGGCGACGTGAACCACTTCCCCGTCGGTGTCCAGAGCGGTCGCGGGCACCTCCGACCGGAACCGCCACCGCACGGCCCCGTCGGCCAGGGAGCGGCGCACGACGTAGGACCCGTCCTCGGGGAAGACGGTGCCCGCGTACACCAGGGATCCGCCGGTCTCGGCGGCCGGACCGCCGAAGTGGTGCTCCCCGGGCTCCGGGGAATGCGGGCAGATCCGGCGGAGCGTGCCGTCCGCGTCGACCGTCGCGATCCACTTGTCCGCATGCGGCTTGTGCGGGTCGGCGCCCACCAGAAGGTACGGCGCGCTCGCGTGGCGGACGGGAAAGGCGTGGTTGAGCGGGTCGAAACCGGTGACGGCCGGCCCCTGCGCAAGGCCGTCGGGGCCCAGGACCGTCAGCGGCCGGGTGCCCCGGTATCCCTCCAGGGCGCGCAGGAGCGTACGGCCGCCGCCGCTCAGCAGGGTCACCGCGTCCTCCACCGGCAGGTTCTCCAGGACGCGCCCGTCGTCGGCGGAGAGACGGGCGACCCGCGGGGCGGGACGTGCCGTGCGGTGGGGACGGCGCGGGCGTTCCGCGTTGGCCCACACCGATGCCGCGTCCGGGGCGAGGAGCAGCTCGCGGCCGCCCTCCTCGTCCTCGACGGCCCACTGCCGTTCGCCCGACGGCAGCCACGCCTCGGCCAGTACGCCGTCCAGTGCGGCCAGGACCCGGCCGTCCGGCAGGGCCTCGACGGCCCGCACCCGGGTGCGCGGGCTCCAGTCCCGGCCCGCGGAGCCCGCGAGGCCGAGGAGCAGCCAGGAGGCGTCCGCGCCGGGGTCCGCCCGGTCGAACTCCTCAGCCGGAGCCGCCAGTTCCACCGCGGAGACGCCTTGGTGCCCGACAGCGGACCAGTCGGCGCGCTCGATCACGGCCGGGTGCGCCCGTTCGTGCGCCAGCGGGTCCTCCCAGTCGTCCGCGGGCGCCACGGCCAGACTCAGCGCGGTCGCGCTCCGCCACTCCATCCGGACCACCTCGCGCGGGTGCTCCAGCGCGGACACGGTCTCGCCGGTGTCCAGGTGGACGAGCAGCAGCTCGCCGGTGAAATGGCAGCCGCCGTCGTACGAGCCGGTGCCGACCGCGAGGAGGGGCAGGACGGGATGGAAGGCGAGGCAGTTCACCCGGTGGCGGGACGGCACCAGATGTCGGCACCGCAGGCCGTCCCGCTCGTACACGCCGATCCGGTGCTCGGTCCACCGCCGCTCTCCGCTGCCGTGGCCGTTCCACCGGAGCCGTCCCACGTCGCCGCCCACCGCGACCAGCCCCGAGCGCTCGTCGGTGACGGCCGCGCCCGGCTCGCCCGCCTCGGCGAACGGACCGTCGCCGAAAACGCGCAGGACAGTGGGTACGGCAGTCATACAGGGACCCTCCGGAGACGGAGACGGAGACGGAGACGCACATGTGGGCTCGGACCAAGGCCCGATCTTCCCAGATCGAACATACCTGCTGGTCAGCGGTGTGTGTTGGGGTTTCTGCTGAGGGAATCCGGCGTCCTTGGTCGGGAAAGCGCATTGCGCGCGAGGGGGTGCCCACGGCTTGGATGGCCAAGATCAGGACGGCAGGGTCGGGTCGCTCCCCGGTGCCGAGACCGACGGGACGGAAGGAAGCGCATGACACCCATGCCGGACGGCTACACACCCTGGCCCGAGGAGTTCGTCGACCGCTACTGGGCGGCCGGGCACTGGCGCGGCACCACGCTGGACAGCCTGCTGCGCGGCTGGGCCCTGCGGTTCGGGCCGCGGACCGCGCTCGTGCACGGCGACAACCGGATCACGTACGCCACCCTGAACCGGCGGGCGGACCGCATGGCCGCCGGGTTCCGGCTGCGTGGCCTGCGGCGCGGGCAGCGGGTCGTCGTCCAGCTGCCGAACGTCCCCGAGTTCGTCACCACCGTCTTCGCGCTGATGCGCGCCGGCGTGGTCCCCGTGCTGTGCCCGGTCACGCACCGCGCGGCCGAGCTGTCGCACATCGTGCGGGTCAGCCAGGCCACCGGCTACGTCGGCCCCTCGACGTACCGGGGCTTCGACCACACGGCGATGGCCGCGGACATCGCGGCCGAAGGGCCCTTCCTGCGCAGGGTGTTCCCCCTGGAGGCGCCGGGCGCCGCGTCCCCGTACGGCGGTTTCACCACCGACCCGTCCGGCTGCCACTACTTCCCGCTGGCCTCCCTCGACTCCCCGCCCGAGCAGCCGCTCGTGCAGCGCGCCGACCAGGTGGCGTTCCTCCTGCTCGCGGACGGTGCCGCCGGGGAGCCCGTGCTCGTACCGCGCACCCACAACGACTACGCCTCCCAGGCGCGGGCCGCCGCCGAGCTGGTCTCGCTCACCGAGGACGACGTGTACCTCGCCGCGCTGCCCGCCGCGTCCCACTTCGCCCTCGGCTGCCCCGGCATCCTCGGCACCCTCTCCGCGGGCGGCACCGTCGTCCTGGCCGAGGACCCGGGACCCGACGCATGCCTTCCGGTCATCGAACGGGAGCGGGTCACCGTCACGTCGGTGCTGCCCGCCGTGGCCGAGAGCTGGCTCGACGCACTGCGCGAGGGTCGTCCCTTATACACATCTGACGCTGCCGACGACCTACTATGTTTGTGTATAAGCGGCATCCCTGCCCCGCTCCCGCGGCGGGCGCGGGCGCGGCTGCGGCTGCGGCCTGCTGTGCGGCGCTCTCGGCGGCGCCGGCAGCGGCACCCCCGTCGCCCTGGCCGCCCTGGCCGCCCTGGCCGCCCTGGCCGCCCGCACTCTCGCCGGCGTTCCCGCCGGTGCTCCTGCCGGTGTTGTCCGACATCGCTTCCCTCCCCTGTCCAGCCGCCCCCGGCTTCCCAGTGGGGGCGGCGCAGCGGACAGAGTAGGCCGGTGGAGGGATGTTTTGAACAGGATCAAAAGAGCTCTGTGTCAGGACCGTGACAATCGGATCGGGACATCTCCCCAGCTCCGAGCCCCGGCCACACCAGCGGTGACCGCGACGGCGACCGGCCGGTCAGGAGATGTCCGGCAGCCAGGCAGGCAGGGCCTCGGTCCGTGCCAGCCAGGCCTGCGGGAGCACCGCGTCCCCGCGCGCGCCCAGCACCCCGCCGACGATCGCGCAGGTGGTGTCCACGTCGCCGCCGACCTGGGCTGTGGTCCAGAAGGCCCGCTCGTAATCGTCCAGGCTCCGCGCCGCCGACCACAGGGCGAAGGGCACGGTGTCGTGGGCGCTGGTGCGCCGCCCGCAGCCCAGGACGGCCGCGACGGTCGTCGCGTCGTCGTAGTCCAGCATGCCGCGCGCCCTGCGCAGACCGGCACCCACCGCGCTGCGCGGAACCAGCGCGATGACCCCGTCCAGCAGGTCGGCGGCCTTCGGCGGCCCGTCCGGAGCGGCGGCCAGAGCGGCCGCGGCGGCCACGGCCATCGCCCCGCACACCGCTTCGCGGTGCTGGTGGGTGGTGTAGGCGGAGATCTCCGCCTGGTGGGTGGCCTGCTCCGGGTCGTCGGCGTACCAGGCACCCAGCGGGGCGACCCGCATGGCCGCGCCGTTGCCCCACGAGCCCTGCCCGTTGAACAGTTCGGCGGCGAGCGTGCGCCAGTCCGCGCCCTCGCGGATCAGGCGCAGCATCCGGTTCACGGCGGGCCCGTAGCCGCGGTCGAAGTCGTGGTGGTGGGCGAAGGAGGCGGCCAGCGCGTCCTGGTCGACCCGTCCGTGCCCGGCGAGTACGGCCACCACCGAGCAGGCCATCTCGGTGTCGTCCGTCCACTGCCACGGATCGGTTCCGGCGGGCAGCTCGCGCCGCTTGAGCAGCGGGTAGTTCACGGGGACGAAGTACTGGGAGCCCAGGGCGTCACCCAGGGCCAGGCCTCGAAGGCTGGCCATGGCGCGTGCGTAGCGCCTTTCGGAAGAGGAGTCAGAGGTCATCGCGCTTCACTCTAGCCGTCCAGGTCGTAGGGCTCGGCTGTGGTCCACCGCTCAAACGGGCGGTCCATCCGGTACCGCCCGTCGGGTCCGAGCAGCAGGACCCGGTATTCGCCGTTCCCGGGGTTGGAGAGGGCTTCGAACTCGGCCACGGACCAATGGAACCAGCGCATGCAGAACAGTCTCATCGTCAGACCGTGCGTCACCAGCAGGACGTTCTCCGGGTGGTCCTCGGCTTCGAAGCTGCGGTAGAGGCTCTCCAGGAAGGCCCCGACCCGGTCGTAGACGTCCGCGCCCGACTCCCCCTGCGCGAAGCGGTAGAAGAAGTGGCCGTACGCGTCCCGGTACGCCTTCTGCAGCCGTACGTCTTCCCGCTCCTGCCAGTTGCCCCAGTCCTGCTCGCGCAGCCTCGGCTCCTCGCGCATCCGGACGCGCGCCGGGTCCAGCCGCAGCTCCCGGAAGGTCTGCAGGGTCCGGCGGTACGGGGAGACGTACGCGCTGACGTGCTCGCCGCCGAAGAGCTCCCGGAGCCGGACGCCGGCCTCCGCGGCCTGCTCGCGGCCGGCGCGGGTCAGCCTCAGGGCGTGGTCGGGCTCCCGCTCGTACACCGTGTCATCGGCGTTCCCCTCCGATTCCCCGTGTCGGACAAGGACGATGCGCCGTGGTCGAACCATCCCACGACCCTATTCGGCCATCAGCGGGCACGCCGACCGGGGCACGCCGGTCGGCCGGACGGCGACCATACAGTCGGCTTGTCGGACCGGTCTGCCCGCGGTCAGACCGTCCAGGAGGGCTCGAGGTCGACGACGTCTCCCGTGAGGGCCTCCACGTCGGCCTGGATCTGGGCGCGCAGGGAGAGCCGCTCCACGCGCTCCTGGCGGTACTTGCCGTGCTCGGCCGCCGCGTGCCACATCGACAGCACCAGGAACTCCCGGCCGGGAGCCTCGCCGAAGAGGCCCCGGACCATGCCGGGCGAGCCTGCCATGGCCGGGTTCCACACCTTCTCCTGCATGAGGGCGAAGTGGTCGACCCGGCCCTCGCGCACCCGTGTGTGGGCGACCCGGACGACGTCGGCGTCGGTGAAGCGGGGCTCGAAGCCCGTCTTCACATCGAAGCGGTGGTCGAAGAGCGTGACCCGCGCGTCGGTGTAGGTGCCGTTCTGGGAAGCGGCCAGCCTGTCGTGCGAGCGGGCCATGAAGGAGTCGTAGAAGGAGCGGCTCTCCCAGAACGCGAAAACATGCGCCACCCCCTGCCGGCCCCGGCTCCAGCCGCCGCCCTGTCCCCGGAATCCGGGTTCGCCAGGCAGCCCCGCCCATTTGCGCTGCCCGCGCTCGAACCCGCGTCGGTCCGTCACCGTGCAGCGAATCCACTTGACCAGCACTGCGCCATCGTACGGTCCCGGCGGGGCCCGGGTCAGTCCCCGGCGCGGTACATCCGCAGGAGTTCGGACGCGTCCCGCTCGGGCAGCCGAAGCCCGAACTCCCGGTCGAGCAGGGCGAGCAGCCCGTCCGAGGCGACTTCCCGCCGCTCAACCCGCCCGTCGGGCCGCAGCCGCGTGAGCTCCCGGCCCACGAGGGCCACCCGAGCGGAGTCGCCCGGGCGCTGGACGATGACCTGGCCGACGAAGGCGGAGCGGGGGTGCGAGGAGGTGTAGTGGTTCAGGACCACGTAGTCGACGGGGTGGTAGGGCTGCGGCGAGAAGGCGTACAGGTCGCGCCAGGTGCCCTCGCGCGACACGCAGAGCACGAGGACTCCGTCCGCCTCCTCCCGGACGCGGAACACCCACTCCCCCTGCCGCGCTTCGGTGCCGGGGCGCGACAGCGGCACGGGCTCGCGCGGCGTCTGCCAGCCGAACCCGGCGTCGCAGAGCCAGGGTTCCCCGTCCACCGTGACGACGAGCATCGCGTGCGTCACCGCGAGCAGGGAATCCCCCCGGGTGCGGTTGCGGGCGCCGCGCCCGGAGACCTCGAAGCCGATCCGCTCCAGGACGGCGGCCAGCAGCGTGTTCTGCTCGTAGCAGTAGCCGCCGCGGCCGGCGTGCACGAGCTTCCCCTCGATCGCCTTGACCTCCAGCTCGATGGGGCGGCCGAGCAGCACGTCCAGACTCTCGAAGGTGATCGCACCGGTGTGGGCCCGGTGTACTGCCTTCAACGTCGCCAGGTCCGCCCGGAGTTCCCCACCGTCCCAGCCGATCCTCGCCAGATAGGCGTCCAGGTCCAGCTCGTCACCGCTCCACATGGCTTCCCCGCTCTGCGCTTCACGAAAAACACGGAGCGCCCCGGTGGTACCGCCCCACACAATGATCGGCATGACGGCCCTGCACACCACCCCTATCTTCGACCGCTTGGCCCCGTGCGAACGGATCCTCGTCGCCGGCGCCGGCGGCGGCTTCGACATCTACTCCGGGCTCCCCATCGCCCTCTCCCTCCTGCACCAGGGCAAGGAGGTGTACCTGGCCAACCTCTCCTTCAGCGCGCTCGCCGGCCTCCCGCTCGACCACTGGGTGGCCCCCGACCTCGCCGCCGTCACCCCGCTCTCCGCGCCGCACCAGCCGTACTTCCCGGAGCGGACCTTGGCCCGGTGGCTGAAGATCCACGGATACCCGTCCACGGTGTACGCCTTCCCCCAGGTCGGCGTGCAGCCCCTGCGGGCCGCCTACCGGACGCTGATCGACCTGCACCGCATCGACGCGGTGGTCCTGGTCGACGGGGGCACCGACATCCTGATGCGCGGCGACGAGGCGGGCCTCGGCACGCCCGAGGAGGACCTGGCCAGCGTGGCGGCGCTGGCCGCGCTGGACGACGTGGCCGAGCGCCTGGTCGTCTCGGTCGGCTTCGGCGTGGACGCGTACCACGGGGTGAACCACGCGCTGGTACTGGAGAACATCGCGGCGCTGGAGCGGGACGGCGCGTACCTCGGCGCGTTCTCGATATCCCGCGCCACCCGGGAGGGCGCGCTGTACCTCGACGCCGTGGCCCACGCGCAGGACCACACCCCGGAGCGCCCGAGCATCGTGAACGGCTCGATCGCCGCGGCCGTCCGCGGCTCCTTCGGGGACGTCCGCTTCACCGACCGGACCCGGGGCGGCGAGCTCTTCGTGAACCCGTTGATGTCGCTCTGCTTCACCTTCGAACTGACCGGCCTGGCCGCCCGCTGCCTCTACCTCGACCGGATCGAGGAAACCCACCTGATGCGCCAGGTGAGCTCGCAGATCGCGATCTTCCGTGACGAGATCACCACCCGGCCGGCCCGGACCTTCCCGCACTGAGCCGCGTACGGATGTGTACGGACGTGCGCGGGGGCTCCGGCGCACGGCGAAGGGGACCGGCCTTCGGCCGGTCCCCTTCGTGCACTGCTGGTCAGCCGCCTGCGCGGGCTACGTCGGACGTGGCGCCCGACGGGCCCGCGCCCGGTGTCAGCTGCAGCCGCTGGTGGAGCCGCAGCCCTCGCAGATGTAGCAGGAGCCGGCGCGCTGCATCTTCGTGCCGCAGGAGAAGCAGAGCGGGGCGTCGGCGGAGACGCCGAGCTGCATCTCGACCAGTTCGGCGTTGGAGTGCGCCGTCTTGGGGGCCGGGACCTGGGCGACCGCGACCGGCTTCGGGGCCGGGGCGGCCGGGACCGCGACCAGCGGGGCCACGGGGGCCGACAGGGTCAGGGACTCGGTGTCGAGCTCCTCCTCGAGGGGCTCGTAGGAGCCCGTGTCGAGGTGGCGCTGACGCTCCTCGGCGGAGTGGATGCCGAGGGCCGAGCGGGTCTCGAAGGGCAGGAAGTCGAGCGCCACGCGGCGGAAGATGTAGTCGACGATCGACTGCGCCATCCGCACGTCCGGGTCGTCCGTCATACCGGCCGGCTCGAAGCGCATGTTCGTGAACTTCGCGACGTACGTCTCCAGCGGGACGCCGTACTGCAGACCGACCGAGACCGCGATCGAGAAGGCGTCCATCATGCCCGCGAGGGTCGAACCCTGCTTGGACATCTTCAGGAAGACCTCGCCGAGACCGTCGTCCGGGTAGGAGTTCGCGGTCATGTAGCCCTCGGCGCCACCGACCGTGAAGGACGTGGTGATCCCCGGGCGGCCCTTCGGAAGGCGCTTGCGGACCGGGCGGTACTCGATGACCTTCTCGACGGCCGTCCGGATGGTGTCCTCCGCCTTGGCGGTGACCTCCACCTTCTCCTCTTCCTTCTTCTTCGCGGAGAGGGGCTGGCCGACCTTGCAGTTGTCGCGGTAGATCGCGAGCGCCTTGACGCCCAGCTTCCACGCCTCGAAGTAGATCTCCTCGATCTCCTCGACGGTCGCCGTCTCCGGCATGTTGACCGTCTTGGAGATCGCGCCGGAGATCCAGGGCTGGATCGCGGCCATCATGCGGACGTGGCCCATCGCGGAGATGGAGCGCTCGCCCATCGCGCAGTCGAAGACCGAGTAGTGCTCCTGCTTCAGGCCCGGGGCGTCGACGACCACGCCGTGCTCGGCGATGTGGGCGACGATCGCCTCGATCTGCTCTTCCTGGTAGCCCATGCGGCGCAGGGCCTGCGGCACGGTGCCGTTGACGATCTGCATCGAGCCGCCGCCGACGAGCTTCTTGAACTTGACCAGGGCCAGGTCCGGCTCGACACCGGTGGTGTCACAGGACATCGCGAGACCGATGGTGCCGGTGGGCGCGAGGACGGAGGCCTGCGAGTTGCGGAAGCCGTTCTTCTCGCCGAGGTGGATCACGTCCTGCCAGGCCTCGGTGGCCGCGGCCCAGATGATGTTGTCCAGGTCCTCGGTGCGCGGCGCGACGGCGTTGGCGTCGGCGTGCTGCTTCATGACGCGCTTGTGCGACTCGGCGTTGCGGGCGTAGCCGTCGTACGGGCCGACGATCGCGGCCAGCTCGGCGGAGCGCTTGTACGCGGTACCGGTCATCAGCGAGGTGATCGAGGCGGCGAGGGTGCGGCCGCCGTCCGAGTCGTACGCGTGCCCGGTGGCCATCAGCAGGGCGCCGAGGTTGGCGTAGCCGATGCCCAGCTGGCGGAAGGCGCGGGTGTTCTCGCCGATCTTCTGCGTCGGGAAGTCCGCGAAGCAGATGGAGATGTCCATCGCGGTGATGACCAGCTCGACGACCTTGGCGAAGCGCTCGGCGTCGAAGGACTGGTTGCCCTTGCCATCGTCGTTCAGGAACTTCATGAGGTTGAGCGAGGCGAGGTTGCAGGACGTGTTGTCCAGGTGCATGTACTCGCTGCAGGGGTTGGACGCGGTGATGCGGCCGGACTCGGGGCAGGTGTGCCAGTTGTTGATCACACCGTCGTACTGGATGCCCGGGTCGGCGCAGGCCCAAGCGGCCTCGGCGAGCTTGCGGAAGAGCGACTTGGCGTCGACCGTCTCGATGACCTCGCCGGTCATGCGGGCGCGCAGGCCGAATTCGGTGCCGTTCTCGACGGCCGTCATGAACTCGTCGTTCACGCGGACGGAGTTGTTGGCGTTCTGGTACTGGACGGACGTGATGTCGTCGCCGCCCAGGTCCATGTCGAAGCCCGCGTCGCGCAGGGCGCGGATCTTCTCCTCTTCCTTCACCTTGGTCGCGATGAAGTCCTCGACGTCCGGGTGGTCCACGTCCAGGACGACCATCTTGGCCGCGCGGCGGGTGGCGCCGCCCGACTTGATCGTTCCGGCGGACGCGTCGGCGCCGCGCATGAAGGAGACCGGACCGGAGGCGTTGCCGCCGGAGGAGAGGAGCTCCTTGGAGGACCGGATGCGGGAGAGGTTCAGGCCGGCGCCGGAGCCGCCCTTGAAGATCATGCCCTCTTCCTTGTACCAGTCGAGGATCGACTCCATGGAGTCGTCGACGGCGAGGATGAAGCAGGCGGAGACCTGCTGCGGCTGGGCCGTGCCGACGTTGAACCACACCGGCGAGTTGAAGCTGAAGATCTGGTGCAGGAGCGCGTAGGTCAGCTCGTGCTCGAAGATCTCCGCGTCGGCGGGCGACGTGAAGTAGTCGAAGTCCTCGCCGGCCTTGGTGTAGGTCTTCACGATCCGGTCGATGAGCTGCTTCAGACCGGTCTCGCGCTGCGGGGTGCCGACCGCGCCCCGGAAGTACTTGCTGGTCACGATGTTGACCGCGTTCACCGACCAGAAGTCGGGGAACTCGACGCCACGCTGCTCGAAGTTGACCGAGCCGTCGCGCCAGTTGGTCATGACGACGTCGCGGCGCGCCCAGGTCACCTCGTCGTACGGGTGCACGCCCGGGGTGGTGTGGATGCGCTCGATACGCAGGCCGCTCTTGGCAGTCTTGGTTCCCTTGGAGCGGGAACCTCGTGCCGAGCTGCTCGCCGTCTCTGTCATGCCGTTCCTCCCAATGCGGGCAAAACGCCCTAAAGTGCCAGCGCTATTCCGCGGCACGGTGCTGTGTCTTGTATCTACGTCTCTTCGCCGTACCGGCCGGCCGCTCCGCGATGCGCGTGCAGCGCGGTGCGGGCTGTCCGGTCAGTCGGCGGCGGAGGCGGGCACGGGGACCGGAACGGTCCCACCGGGCTCGCACTCTTCGGGGTGAGACCGCGGCACACGGAGTTCCGTGATGGCGGTCTCGAAGTCTTCGAGTGTGTCGAACGCCTTGTAAACGGACGCGAACCGGAGGTACGCGACCAGGTCGAGCTCCTGCAACGGGCCGAGTATGGCCAGACCCACGTCGTGGGTGGTCAGCTCGGCGCTACCGGTGGCGCGCAACGCCTCCTCGACCCGCTGGCCGAGCTTGGCGAGGGCGTCCTCGGTGACCGGCCGCCCCTGGCACGCCTTGCGCACGCCGGAGATGACCTTGGTACGGCTGAAGGGTTCGGTCACCCCGCTGCGCTTGATCACCATCAGCGAGGCCGTCTCCACCGTCGTGAAGCGACGGGAGCAGTCGGGGCACTGGCGGCGCCGGCGGATCGACGTGCCGTCGTCGGTGGTCCGACTGTCGACGACACGGCTGTCGGGGTGCCTGCAGAAGGGGCAGTGCATGGTTCCCTCACCCTCCTCTTGGCACGACTGAATCACCTCGCGAGACCCCTGAACGGCAGAGGCGAAGCTCTGTCGGGGGGCTCGGGAAGCAGCCACAAGCATATGCGATGCCGAGACCCTCGGCAGACCGAGGACCACAACTTCTGGGTGGCAGCGCTCATCCAACCACTAGATCTTGGGTTGTGGTGGATTTACGGCGCTCCGCGTGTCGCAGCGTCCGATGGCCGGATACAAGGCCTCTCGGTGCCACACTGGGCGCGAACCCGGACGGTGGCGACCCGACCCGGAAGGGTACCGTAAGCCGTGGCCCCGAAGCCGAACCCGCGTTCGGTCCGGATGGCCCGACGGCCAGCCATACACCCCCAGGTATGACCACGCCGGGTGATCTGCGTTTTTTCACTCGAACGTGTGTTTGGCGCAACCTTTCGAAAGCAACTACCGTTGTCCAGCTAGGGAGAACATTTCGAGAGGGGCCGACGTGACCACCACCGCAGACAGTGCCACCATCACTGCCCAGAACCGCTCCCAGAGCCGACTCGAGCCGGTGCATGCCATGAATGACGCAAGCCTGAACCCGGAGGCGGAGCCCGTACGCCCCGCACGCTCGATGCCAGGGCGACCTCCAGGCATCCGCGCCGACAGCTCCGGACTCACGGACCGGCAGCGCAGGGTCATCGAGGTCATTCGCGACTCGGTGCAGCGGCGCGGCTACCCGCCGTCGATGCGGGAGATCGGCCAGGCGGTCGGCCTGTCCAGCACGTCGTCGGTGGCGCACCAGCTGATGGCCCTGGAGCGCAAGGGCTTCCTGCGCCGCGATCCGCACCGCCCGCGGGCCTACGAGGTGCGCGGGTCCGACCAGCCCAGCTCGCAGCCCACCGACACCACGGGCAAGCCCGCCGCCTCGTACGTGCCCCTGGTCGGCCGGATCGCGGCCGGTGGCCCGATCCTCGCCGAGGAGTCGGTGGAGGACGTGTTCCCGCTCCCCCGCCAGCTGGTCGGTGACGGCGAACTGTTCTGCCTCAAGGTCGTCGGCGACTCGATGATCGAAGCCGCGATCTGTGACGGCGACTGGGTCACGGTCCGTCGCCAGCCGGTCGCGGAGAACGGCGACATCGTCGCAGCCATGCTCGACGGCGAGGCCACGGTCAAGCGGTTCAAGCGCGAGGACGGCCATGTCTGGCTGCTCCCGCACAACGCCGCGTACCAGCCGATCCCCGGCGACGAGGCCACCATCCTGGGCAAGGTCGTCGCCGTACTGCGCCGGGTCTGACCTCCCCGCGCCCCCATCCAGCTCCGGGACCCACTGCGCCGGTCCCGGAGCTGCTTTGTGCCTTCTGCCCTGCACCTGGTTGCCTTGCGCGTGCTTGCCTTGCGCGTGCTTGCCTTGCGCGTGCTTGGGCCGCGTCCACTTGGGCTGCGTCTACTTGCCCTCGGCTTGCGCGGCCGCGTCGATCGCGGCGAGCGAGCGGCGGGCCTGGTTGCGGTCCGTGGTGTACCAGAAGTCCGGCAGCGTGGCCCGCAGGAAGCTCCCGTACCGGGCCGTGGCCAGCCGGGGGTCCAGTACCGCGACGACGCCCTTGTCGCCGGTGGCCCGAACGAGCCGGCCGGCGCCCTGGGCCATGAGCAGCGCCGCGTGCGTCGCCGCGACGGACATGAAGCCGTTGCCGCCGCGCTCCTCGACCGACTTCTGCCGGGCGCTCATCAGCGGGTCGTCGGGGCGCGGGAACGGGATCCGGTCCATGACCACCAGCTGGCAGCTCGGCCCGGGCACGTCCACGCCCTGCCAGAGCGACAGGGTGCCGAACAGGCAGGTCTTCGGATCGGCCGCGAAGTTCTTGATCAGCTCGCCGAGCGTCTCCTCGCCCTGCAGCAGGATCGGGTTGTCGAGCCGGCCGCGCAGCTCCTCGGCGGCCGCCTTGGCGCCGCGCATGGAGGAGAACAGTCCGAGGGTGCGGCCGCCGGCCGCCTCGATCAGTTCGGCGAGCTCGTCCATCATGTCGCCGCGGGTGCCCTCGCGGCCGGGGGTGGCCAGGTGCTTGGCGACGTAGAGGATGCCCTGCTTCGGGTAGTCGAACGGCGAGCCGACGTCCAGGCCCTTCCACTGAGGTACGTCGTCGCCTTCGACGCCTTCCGGGGACAGGCCCATCGACGCCGCGACGCCGTTGAAATCGCCGCCGAGCTTGAGGGTGGCCGAGGTCAGGACCACCGAGCGGTCCTCGAACAGCTTCTCGCGCAGCAGGCCAGAGACCGAGAGCGGAGCGACCCGGAGGGTGGCGCCGAAGCGGTCGTGTCGCTCGTACCAGACGACGTCGTACTCGGAGCCGGCCATGATCCGCTCCGCCACCCCGTGCACGCTCTCCACGGCGGCGAGGGCCTGCTTGCGCACGGCGTCCTCGTCGTGGACGGACTTGTCGCGGGTGGTGCCGATCGCCGAGATCACACTGCGCGAGGCGTCCCGCAGGGCCATCAGCGCATAGCCGAGGTCCTCCGGGATCTCCTCCAAGCGGCCGGGGAGCGCCAGCTCCATGACGCGCTCGAAGGTCTCGGAGGCCGTCTGCAGGGAGTCGGCGGTCTTCTCGTCGACCAGCTTCGCCGACCGCTTCACGGCGCGGTTGACCTGGCCGGGGGTGAGCTCGCCGGTGGCGACTCCGGTCACCCGGGAGACCAGCTCGTGGGCCTCGTCGACGATCAGCACCTCGTGCTGCGGGAGCACGGGCGCGCCCTCGATCGCGTCGATGGCGAGGAGCGCGTGGTTGGTGACGACGACGTCCGCGAGCTTGGCCCGCTCACGGGCGGCCTCCGCGAAGCACTCGGCTCCGTACGCGCACTTCGTCGCGCCCAGGCACTCGCGGGAGGACACGGAGATCTGCGACCAGGCCTTGTCGGAGACGCCCGGGGTCAGGTCGTCGCGGTCGCCGGTCTCGGTCTCGTCCGCCCAGTCGCGCAGGCGCAGCAGGTCCTGGCCCAGCTTGCTGGTGGGGGCGGCCGCCTCGAACTGGTCGAAGAGGCCCTCCTCCTCGTCCTGCGGGGCGCCCTCGTGCAGGCGGTGCAGGCACAGGTAGTTGGAGCGGCCCTTGAGCATGGCGAACTGCGGGCGGCGGTGGAGCTGCGGATGCAGCGCCTCCACCGTCCGGGGCAGGTCGCGCTCGACGAGCTGGCGCTGAAGGGCCAGCGTCGCCGTGGCGACGACCACGCGCTCGCCGTGCGCGAGGGCCGGCACCAGGTAGCCGAGGGACTTGCCGGTACCGGTACCGGCCTGGATGAGGCGGTGGGAGTTGCCGTCGATCGCTTCGGCGACGGCTTCGGCCATGGCCACCTGGCCGGGGCGCTCCGTGCCGCCGACGGCGGAGACGGCGGCGTGCAGCAGGTCGGGGAGGGAGGGCTTCGTCATAGCAGTGCCAACCCTACGGGGCGCCACCGACAGCGGCCGCACGGACGGGGGATCAACGCCGGTACAAGGGGTTCGGCACGGTTCCGTGCTGCACGGCGTGCGGGCGGTCGGGGCGGTCGCGGTAGCCGTCCTCGTAGAGGCGGTTCCTGTTGAGGCAGAGCCGGCCGATGCGTTCGCCGAGGAGGTCGAAGAGCGCGTAGCGCTCCTTGAGCTCCGGGAAGCGGGCGTGGTGGCGCAGGATCTCCGCCCGTACGAGGGACCGGAAGGTGTCCTCCGGGACGCCGAGGCGGTCCTCGCAGAGGACGGAGAGGTAGCGGAAGACGCCGACGAACAGCCCGGAGTGGATGAACTGCGGCAGGAAGTCCGCGGGCTCGGTGAGCAGCACCGCGCGGACCTCGTTGGGCATGGCGGCCGGCTCGGGCAGCGGCTCGGCGCAGAGGTTGACGTCGTCCACGAAGTCCTTGACCGCGAGCCGGACCGGGACGTCCTGCTCGTCGAAGATCACGACGGCGTTCTCCCCGTGCGGGGAGCGGGGAGCGGGGAGCGGGACCAGCGTGCCGGCCGCGAGGGCCGGGGCGAAGGGCGGCAGGACGACCTCGTCCCACTGCCAGGGGTGGACCGGGAGGTAGAGGTGGCCGAGCGGGTCGAGGCCGCGCTCGCGCAGGGGCCGGTCGAAGACGCCGCGGGTGACGGGGTCGAGCTCGACGGAGTAGAGGCGTGCCGGGTCTTCCAGGCCGGCGGTGCCCCGGTAGTGCGCGCGGGGGGTGTGCGCGGCGAGCCAGGGCAGGCGCTGGCCGGTCCGGGCCTCGGGGGCCCAGGCGGCGGTGTCGGAGGCGGACAGCCCGATCCGGCCTTGTTGAGGACGAGCCAGGGGTGTCCGGTCTGGTGGCCTTCGAGCGCGGCGTAGTCGAGGTCGGCGAGGACGTCGGCGGTGAGCGCGGTGTGATCGATGCGGGCATCGGCGGCGAGCGTGGCGCTGAGCTCGCGGACCAGGTGGCCGAGGGGGGCGCCGTCGAGGCCGAGGAGCGTGCGGGCCCGGATGAGGAAGGTATACGGGCTGGCTCTTCTACACCTCTGCCGCCGCCGACGAACCACTCGGGCTGGGGCGGGACTGGGGTGCCGGGCCCGGCCGGGCGGTCAGACCACGTGTCGGCCGCCGTCGACGGTGAGGACGTCGCCGGTCGTGTAGGCGGCGTTCACCAGGTGGAGCGCGGCCTCGGCCACGTCGTCCGGGGTGCCCACGCGGCGCAGCGGGGTGTTCTCGGTGATCCACTCGCGCGAGCTCTCCCAGACCTGGTCCTCGCCCTCGTACCAGGGGGTGTCGATGAGGCCGGGCGCGATGGCGTTCACCCGGACGGCGGGGCCGAGCTGGGAGGCCAGGAGCCGCGTCATGCGGTTGACCGCGGCCTTGCTGACGGCGTACGGGATCGAGCCGTAGGTGTCGATCGCGGTCCGGACGATGCGCCGCGCGTCGTCCGCGTCCGCGACGTCGCCGCGTACGTAGACGGCGTCCGGGAGCTCGGCGGCGAGGGCCTTGCCCGCGCCCTCGCTGCGCGCGGAGTTCAGTACGACGCGGATGCCGGCCCCGGCCAGCCGGCGGGCGACGCCGGCGGGCGATGCCGGCGCCGAATCGCGCGTTAGGAACCCGTCAAGGCCGCGCCACCCGGCGTATGGGCCCCGTCAAGGGAGCCCGTGAGGCCTCGAAGAGGGGTTCCACTCAGAGGTGTCCGAAAAACACCCTCCGAATCCTCCGGGAGTCACGATGGCCGATCTGGCCTTCGTCTTCGTCACGATCGCGGTCTTCGCACTGGTGGTCCTCGTCGCCAAGGGGGTGGCCAAGCTGTGAACGCCGAAAACGTCATCGGCCTGCTGGTCGCCCTCGGACTGCTGGGTTACCTCGTCCTCGCCCTTGTGTTCCCGGAGAGGTTCTGAGCCCCGATGAGTCCCGTTCTTGCCGGGGTGCTCCAGCTGCTCGCGCTCATCGCGGCCCTGGCCCTCGCCCACCGCCCCCTGGGCGAGTACATGGCCCGCGTCTACTCCTCGAAGAAGCACTACGCCCCCGAGAAGTGGATGTACAAGGCCATCGGCGCCAACCCCAACGCCGAGATGCGCTGGCCCGCCTACCTGCGCGGAGTCCTCGCCTTCTCGGCGGTGAGCGTCCTCTTCCTCTACCTGCTCCAGCGCCTGCAGGGCCACCTGCCCGGCTCGCTCGGCTTCGCCTCCATCAAGCCGGACCAGGCCTTCAACACGGCCGCCTCCTTCGTGTCGAACACGAACTGGCAGTCGTACGCCGGCGAGCAGGCCATGGGCCCGCTCGTCCAGACCGGCGGCCTGGCCGTGCAGAACTTCCTCTCCGCCGCCGTGGGCATGGCCGTCGCGGTGGCCCTCGTACGGGGCTTCGCGCGCTCCCGCACCGGTGAGCTCGGCAACTTCTGGTCCGACCTGGTGCGCGGCACCGTCCGCATCCTGCTGCCGCTGGCGGCGGTCGCCGCGATCGTGCTGGTGGCCTGCGGGGTCATCCAGAACTTCGCCGGCGTCCACCAGGTCGGCCAGTTCGTCGGCGCACCGCAGCAGTGGAACGGCGGTGCCGTCGCCTCGCAGGAGGCCATCAAGGAGCTGGGCACCAACGGCGGCGGCTACTTCAACGCCAACTCCGCCCACCCCTTCGAGAACCCGACGCCCTTCTCGAACCTCTTCGAGATCTTCCTGATCCTGCTCATCCCCTTCGCGCTGACCCGCACCTTCGGCCGCATGGTCGGCTCGGTGCGCCAGGGCTACGCGATCCTCGCCACGATGCTCACCATCTGGCTCGGCTTCACCGCCCTGATGATGTGGACGGAATTCAGCCACCACGGCCCGGCGCTCCAGGCCGCCGGCGGGGCGATGGAGGGCAAGGAGGCCCGCTTCGGCATCGGCGCCTCGGCGATCTTCTCGGTCGCCACCACGCTGACCTCGACCGGCGCGGTCAACTCCTCCCACTCCTCCTACACCGGGCTCGGCGGCGGCATCCAACTACTGGGCATGCAGCTCGGCGAGATCGCCCCCGGCGGCGTCGGCTCCGGCCTCTACGGCATGCTGATCATGGCGATCATCGCGGTGTTCCTCGCGGGCCTGATGGTCGGCCGGACCCCCGAGTACCTGGGCAAGAAGATCGGCACCCGCGAGATCAAGTTCGCCGCCTGCTACATCCTCATCACCCCGACCCTGGTGCTCGGCTTCACCGCCCTGGCGATGGCCCTCCCGACCCCGGTCCACTCGATGTCCAACGGCGGCGCGCACGGATTCTCCGAGGTCCTCTACGCCTACACCTCGGCCGGCAACAACAACGGCTCGGCCTTCGCGGGCCTGAACGCCAACACCCAGTGGTTCAACACGACCACAGGACTGGCCATGCTCCTGGGCCGCTTCCTGCCGATGGTCTTCGTCCTGGCCCTGGCCGGCTCGCTCGCCGAACAGCAGCCCGTCCCGGCGACGGCGGGCACCCTGCGCACCGAGAAGCCGCTGTTCTCCTTCCTCCTCGTCGGCACGATCCTCATCGTCACCGGCCTCACCTACTTCCCGGCCCTCGCCCTGGGTCCGCTCGCCGAAGGGCTCGCCTCATGAGCACCGCCACCCCCACCCGTGCCCCGCACGGAGACCTGCCCACCGGCCACAAGCCCGAGAGGGCCCGGATCGGCGGCGGCATCTTCGACCCGAAGCAGCTGCTGAAGTCCTTCCCGGACGCCGTGCGCAAGCTCGACCCCCGGGTGATGGTCAAGTCCCCGGTCATGTTCGTGGTGCTGATCGGTTCCGTCCTCACCACCGCGCTGGCGATATCCGACCCGGGCAACCTCTTCGGCTGGGCGATCACCGTCTGGCTGTGGCTCACCACGATCTTCGCGAACCTCGCGGAGGCCGTCGCGGAGGGCCGGGGCAAGGCCCAGGCCGACACCCTGCGCAAGGCCAAGACCGACACCGTCGCCCGCCGCCTGAACGGCGCCGTCGAGGAGCAGGTGCCGGGCACCGAGCTGCGCATCGGCGACCTGGTCGTGTGCGAGGCCGGGGACGTCATCCCCGGCGACGGTGATGTCGTCGAAGGCGTGGCCTCGGTCGACGAGTCGGCCATCACCGGCGAATCGGCCCCGGTCATCCGCGAGTCCGGCGGTGACCGCAGCGCCGTCACGGGCGGTACGAAGGTGCTCTCCGACCGGGTCGTCATCAAGATCACGACGAAGCCCGGCGAGACCTTCATCGACCGCATGATCAACCTGGTCGAGGGCGCGTCCCGGCAGAAGACCCCCAACGAGGTCGCCCTCAACATCCTGCTGGCCTCGCTGACCATCGTCTTCCTGCTGGCCGTCGTCACCCTCCAGCCCTTCGCGATGTACGCGGGCGCCAAGCAGTCGATGATCGTGCTCACCGCGCTGCTGGTCTGCCTGATCCCCACCACCATCGGCGCCCTGCTCTCCGCCATCGGCATCGCGGGCATGGATCGCCTGGTCCAGCGCAACGTCCTGGCCATGTCGGGCCGGGCCGTCGAAGCGGCCGGCGACGTCTCGACGCTGCTCCTCGACAAGACCGGCACCATCACCCTCGGCAACCGCCAGGCCTCCGAGTTCGTACCGGTCACCGGCACGGACGAGGCCGAACTGGCGGATGCCGCCCAGCTCTCCTCCCTCGCGGACGAGACCCCCGAGGGCCGCTCCATCGTGGTGCTCGCGAAGGAGAAGTACGGACTGCGCGAGCGCCACCAGGGCGAGCTCGCGGGCGCCGAGTGGATCCCCTTCACCGCCCAGACCCGCATGTCGGGCGTGAACGTGGACGGCCGCGAGGTCCGCAAGGGCGCCGCCTCCTCGATCACCGCGTGGGTCCGCGAACAGGGCGGGACCGTCGCCCCGGACGCGGGCGCGAAGGTGGACGAGATCTCGGGCTCCGGCGGCACGCCGCTGCTCGTGGCCGTCCAGGACGGGAAGGGCGCCCGGATCCTGGGTGTCATCCACCTCAAGGACGTGGTCAAGGAGGGCATGCGCGAACGCTTCGACGAGCTGCGCCGCATGGGCATCAAGACCATCATGATCACGGGCGACAACCCGTTGACCGCGAAGGCCATCGCGGAGGAAGCGGGTGTCGACGACTTCCTCGCGGAAGCGACGCCCGAGGACAAGATGGCCCTCATCAAGCGGGAACAGGCCGGCGGCAAGCTCGTCGCGATGACCGGCGACGGCACCAACGACGCCCCTGCGCTCGCCCAGGCGGACGTGGGCGTCGCCATGAACACCGGCACCTCGGCCGCCAAGGAGGCCGGGAACATGGTGGACCTGGACTCCAACCCCACCAAGCTCATCGAGATCGTGGAGATCGGCAAGCAGCTGCTGATCACCCGCGGCGCCCTCACGACCTTCTCCATCGCCAACGACGTCGCCAAGTACTTCGCGATCATCCCGGCCATGTTCGCCGTGGTCTACCCGGGCCTCGACAAGCTCAACGTCATGGGCCTGCACTCGCCCGACTCGGCGATCCTCTCGGCCGTCATCTTCAACGCGCTGGTCATCATCGCCCTCGTACCGCTCGCCCTCAAGGGCGTCCAGTACCGGCCCACCAGCGCCGACAAGATGCTCCGCCGCAACCTCGGGCTCTACGGACTGGGCGGCCTCATCGCCCCGTTCATCGGCATCAAGCTCATCGACATGATCATCTCCCTCATCCCCGGGCTGGGCTGACACATGAACAACTCCGTGGGCAACACCGCCCGCCTCCTCGGCGCCGGCCTCCGGGCCCTGCTCGTCCTGACCGTGCTGTGCGGGGTCCTCTACCCCCTCGCCGTCACGGGCATCGCCCAGGCCGCCTTCGGCGGCAAGGCCAACGGCTCCGAGATCAAGGACGGGAGCGGCCGGGTCGTCGGCTCCTCCCTGATCGGCCAGTCGTACGGGGACGACCCGCGCTGGTTCCAGGGCCGCCCGGCCGCGGGCCTCGGCAAGAACACCGTCAACACCCGGTACGAGCTGCTGGTCTCCGGAGCCACCAACAAGGCGGCGGACAGCCCCGAGCTGCGGAAGGCGGTGGAGGAGGCCAAGGCCAAGGTCGTCCTCGACAACACCGTCCCCGGATACGCCCCGCGGCCTTCCGAGATCCCGGCCGACGCGGTGACCTCCTCGGGCTCCGGGCTGGACCCGGACATCTCCCCGGCGTACGCGGAGCTCCAGACCGCCCGCGTCGCGGAGCGCAACCACCTCCCGGTGGCGGAGGTCGCCAAGCTGGTGAAGGCCCACACCGAGGGCCGCACCCTCGGCTTCATGGGCGAGCCGCGGGTCAACGTCCTGGAACTGAACGTGGCCCTGAAGGCCCTCGCGGAGAAGTAGCGGAGAAGTAGCTGCGGCCGGACGGGCCCCCGGCCCCTACCCCCGGACCACGAGGACCGTCTTGCCGGGCGGGAGGGTTCCCGCTTCCGCCCGCGCGTGTACGTCGGCCAGCGCGCCCAGCGGGTACAGCGCGGCGGGGGCCGGATCGAGGTGGCCCGCGTCGACCAGGGCGGCCAGCCGGGCCAGCTGCCCGGTGTCGGCGCGGGCCACCAGGTGCGTGCCGCCGGGGACCGGGGTGGCCACGGACACGGCCCGGCCCCGCCCGTCGGGGTCGAGCAGGGCGGCCAGTTCGGCGGCCGCCCCGGGCCCGATCGGGGCCAGGTTCAGCACGGCGTCCAGCGGCCGCCCCTCCCCCACCGCCTCGCGGAGCGGGCCCGCGCCGGCGACGAGCACGCGCCCCGCCCCGTACCGCCGTGCCGCCTCGACGCCGCGCGGGGTGGTGACGGCGATGACCTCGGCCCCGGCCCAGCGGGCCAGCTGCAGCGCGAGGCCGCCGACGGCGCCCCCGGCGCCGTTGACCAGGACCCGGCTGCCGGCGGTGACGCCCGCCGCCTCGAACAGGGCCTGCCAGGCGGTCAGTCCGGCCACCGGGAGCGCGGCGGCGGCGCTGAGGGAGACCGACTCGGGGGCGGGGACGAGCAGTTCGGCCGGGACGGCGGCGTACTCGGCGGCCGCGCCGCCCGCGTCGAGGCGGCCGATGACGCGGGCACCGGTGCCGACGACCGTGCCCGCCAGGTCCCAGCCGGGGACGTGGGGGAACTCCAGCGGCAGGACACCGCTCAACAGTCCGGCGCGCAGGGCCAGTTCGGAGGGATTGAAGGAGGTGGCCGCCACTTCCACGAGCACCTCGCCGGGGCCCGGGACGGGCCGCGGGACCTCCTCGAGGCGCAGGACGTCGGGGCCGCCGTAGGCGTGGAACCGGACGGCGCGCATGACGCCGGTCCCGGACGGCGCCTCTGCTGCGCGCGGGTTCGCCTGTGCTTGTCGCGTGGTCGATGTCATGACACCGAAGCTACGAGCGGGATCGAAGACTTCCAATGCGGCAGGATCCTTGATCCTTGCGCGATCGTCTACGCTGCCTGCCGTGGACGTGCTCAGCGATGTCATCGCGCTCATGCGGACCGGAAAGCCCACCTCGGCGCTCGTCCGGTGGCACGCGCCCTGGGGCCAGCGCTTCCCCGCCGTCCCCGGCGCGGCCGGCTTCCAGGTGGTGCTGAGCGGGAGCTGCCACCTGGTGTCCGAGGACGGCGGGCCGGCCGTCGAACTGCGCGCGGGGGACGTCCTGTTCATGCCGCACGGGAACGGCTACACCCTGCTCGGCGCACCGGATTCGGCCGTGGCCGAGCCGTCTTGCAGCGCGGCGGCCGGACCCGGCGGCGGCCCGGTGCTGGTCAGCGACACCGTCGGCGAGCCCGGCGCCGGTCCGGTGACCGTCACCCTGTGCGGGGGCTATCGGCTCGACGCCGAACTCGCGCATCCGCTGCTGCGCGAACTCCCCGCCGTCGTACGGCTGTCCGGCGGCCCGGACGGCGTCCCCGGGGTGGCGGAGGCGGTGGCCCTCCTGGCCCGCGAGGCCGACCCGGCCCGCGCCGGCCTCGGCGCCGACACGCTGGTGCCCGCGCTGCTCGACGTCCTGCTGCTGTACGTCCTGCGGGCCCACTACGAGGACGGCGGCCCGGGTGGGGGCGCGGGTGCGGGTGCGGGCACGGGCACGGGTGCGGGTGCGGGCGCGGGTGCGGGTGGCTGGGCCGGGGCCCTCGCGGATCCCGGCATCGGCGCCGCCCTGACCGCCATGCACCGCGAACCGCAGCGGCCCTGGACGGTGGCCTCCCTCGGCACGCGGGCCGGGATGTCCCGGGCCGCCTTCGCCCGCCGCTTCCACGACCTCGTCGGACGGCCGCCGCTCGCGTACCTGACGTGGTGGCGCATGACCACGGCCGCCCGCCTGCTGCGCACCACCGACACCCCCCTCGCGGCCCTGGCCGCCGGCTCCGGCTACTCCTCGGAATACGCCTTCGCGCACGCCTTCAAACGCGCGTACGGGATCCCCCCGGGCCGCTACCGGGCGGCGCGACCCGGTGGACCTTTCCGGTCACAGCACTAGAGCCGCTCGGCGAGGGCGCGGGCCATGGCGAGCGTCGGGGCCGCCTCCCGGACCCGGCGGTAGGGGGTCAGGTCGCGCAGCAGCCGGCCGAGGGCCTCCCGTACCGCGCGGGACTGCACGGCCGGGGCGGCCGTGAGGAACTCCCGCCAGTGCGCGCACGCCCGGGTCAGGTGCCCCAGGCGCAGCAGCGTCTCGGCGAGCGCGGCGTGCGTGAGCGCGGTGGCCCGGTGCTGTCCGGCCGCACGCCCGCGCAAGGACCGCTCCCACGCGTCCGCCGCGGCCGGGAACTCGCCCAGGGCGAGGTGGGTCCGGGCCCGGGCGAAGTCGAGGTCGGCGCGGGCGTACGAGTCGAAGGGGCCGCCCCGCGGGTTCGCCGCGTGGCGCGCGTGCAGCAGATCGGCGGCGGCCAGGTCCGCGGCGGCCGCCGCCCGCTCACCGGCCCGGGCGCCCGCGGCCGCCCGCTGGACCAGGAGGAAGGCCAGCGTGCCGGGTTCAGCGTCGGCGGGCGCGGTCTCCACGGCCAGCCGGGCCAGCCGCAGCGCGTGCGCGGGCTGCCCGACCCGCCCGGCGTGCGCGCTCATCGCGCGCAGCGTGATCGCGTACAGCCGCCGGTCCCCGGCCTGCCGGGCCAGCCCGAGCGCGATGCCGTGGTATTCCTGCGCGAGCCCGTGATGGCCGGCGTCGGCGGTCATGTCCCCGAGCAGGTGGGCGAGTTGCGCGTACCCCCGAAGTACGTCGTCCTCCGCCGCCCCGGGGCCGGGTACGCCGGCTTCGGCACCGGCCGCGGGAGCCGGGCGGGCCGCGCCCGCGCGCAGCCCCGTACCGCCGCGGACGGCGAGCAGACCGCCGGAGGTGGCGCGGCGGGCGGCGAAGGCGCCCGCGTCCTGGGCCAGCCAAGCCGCCAGGGCCGCGCGGGTGCGGGTGCCGCCGTGGGTGAGGTAGAGGCCCGAGAAGCACCCCGGCCGCGGTCAACCTGTTGCCGCTCGCCCCCGCCGCCCGCGCCCTGGCCGAGGCCGCCGAGCAGCCGGGCTGGTCGGGGCTGCGCCACATCGGCTGGGTGCACGCGCGCCCCACCGAGGCCGCCGCCCTGGTCCGGGCGGTCGGGCCGGAGCCGGCCCTGCGGATGCTGCGGCGCCTGTCGGGGATGCAGCCGGCGGCGGCCACCACCGAGCTGGACCTCCCGCCGGTCGGCGCCCGCTACCTCAGCCGGGCCGCGGCGCCCGCCCTGTCGGCCGTCCGGCTGCCGGAGCGGGTGTGAGCGCGGCCGTGCGGCCGTGGCGGGAGCCGCGCGCCCGGTCCGTACCGCCCCCGCCGCCACGACCGCCGCCACGGCCGCTGTCTCCGTCTCCGTCTCCGTCGCCAACGCCGGATCCCCGGGCTCCCCCGGCCGCGGGGCGACGGGGCCGCGGACGGGGTCCCATGGCCAACGCATATGCGTATGGATCATTCATGGATCAAGGACAAGCCGCCCCGCCCACGCCCGCAACTCGCGCGGACGACCCGTCACATCGGCCCGCTTGACAGCTTTTCGCATGGGGCAGAACGTGCCGCCGCACCGACACGCCCGGTTCCCGCGCTTGACGTTCTCACCCGTTCGGGCGCACGCCTTCCACAACCCGGTCCGCCCCGGCCCACCGGCCGCGAGCTGCGAAGACGCACCGCCCGAAGGGCGGCGGACCGGTGACGCGCCGTCAGTTGGCCGTGTTACGCGCGGTGGCGGGGCGCGCGGAAGGGTCCACTGCTCTCAGGCACCGGCCGCCCGAGCCGGACCAGGAGGGATTCCCATGCCCCGCGCCAAGTGGGTCGTCGGCGTACTGACGGTGGCTCTGCTGCTCACCGGCCTCGGGGTGTTGCGCACCACCGAAGGAGGCGGGCCCGCCGCCCCGACCGCCGGCGACGCCCTGCCCTCACGGGTCCTGGGGCTCTCCGGTCCGCGCCGGCTCGCCCGGCAGCTGGAGAGCTCCGGCGGGCACACCACCGGCAAGGGGGCCCGGCGGCCCGTACGGTCGAGCGCCACACCCCTGCCGCGGTCCCTGCCGCTGCGCCTGGTCATCCGGAGCCTGCAGGTGGACGTACCGCTGACGGGCACGACACCGGCCGGCCCGGCGGACGGCGGGCCGGCCGGGACCGACGCACCGGCGGGCGTCGGCGCTTCGCCGAGCGGCACCGCATCGCCCGGCGGCAGCACGCCGGCGGGCGGCCCGGACCGTACGGAGGGGGCCGTCTGGGATTCCGCCGGCCCGGCCCCGGGCTCGGCCGGCACCGCCGTCGTCTCCGGGGACTTCCTGCGCCTCGCCGAACTGCGGCGCGGACAGACGGTCGAGATCCCCCGCGCCGACCGGCGTACGGCCGTGTTCACCGTGTACCGGGTCTCCCCCGCCGGAGTCTCCGGACGCGGCGGCCCGGCCGGCCGGGCCCAACTGCGGCTGATCAGCGGAGAGACGGCCGTCCTCGCCCGCCTGACCGGCCACCGCCGAGCCCCCCGCTGAGCGGGGCGGGCAGCCCGCGGAACCGTCACCCCCCTCGGCCACCTGTCTGCCGAGGGGGGTGACTTCGTCCCCCGGTCGGGGGACGCGGGCGGCCGAGCCGGGAGCCGGCCCGCGTGTCGGGGCACACCCTTCGCATGAACGGGACGCGGCGTGCGCGGACGACACTGGTCAGGGCCCTGAGGGTGCCCCTGACGGTGCTCTGCGTCGTACTGCTGTGCGTGTTCGGCGCCGGGCAGTCCGGGCCGTCCCCCGCGACGGCCGCCGGCGCCCGCCCGGCCCCCACCGCGCCCGCCGAGCCCACCGAGGCACCGGCCGACGCGGCCGGGGACCCCGAGGTGCGCCAGGCGGTACGGGCGGCCGTGCGCGGGTTCGCCGGCGTACGCGGCCTGCAGCGGCCGGTGTTCCGGCCGGCGCACCCGGGCTTCGAGGAGCCGGGCCCGCGCCCGGCGGGCGGAGCCGCGCACGCGGCGTCCCCCTGGGTGGTCCGGAGTGTGGTCCTGCGCTGCTGAGCGGGCCCCCGAGGCCGTCCCGCCCGTGCGGCGCGACGACCCCCGGCCGCGAGCAGCAGTGGCGCGCCCGCGCGCGCATCCCCCACACCCCCGAGCACCGTGAGGTTCCGCCATGCCCTTCGACCCGTACCTCGCCCTGAACGCCATGCTCCGCGCCGAGGCCTCCCGCTTCTCGCCGCCGGCCCCGCCGGTCCGCCAGAGCGAGCCCGAACCGGCCCCGGCCGCCGAAGTGCCGGCCGCCGAGGGCAAGGCCGAGTAGCACCCTCGGGTACACCTTCGGGAAGACATGAGGTGGCACCGGTTCCCGCGCCGTCGGCAACGGAGAGTGGTCACGTGAGGTTCGACCACGGAGCACGGGAACCGGCGCCACTGCCCAGTGTCGGCCGCGGGGGCAGCCGCCCGCTGCGGCCCATGGTCCGGATTTTCCTCGCCGAAAGTACTGTCCGAGCCCCGTATCCCCGATGACATTCGGCCATCGGGCAGGGATCATGGACAGGTCTGAGGGTTCGCGCGTGCCTGACCGCTGCCGGGGGGACCGGTCGGGCAACCGCCGTACGGCGCCGCACCCGGATCGACCCCCAACGCTTCGTCGAAGGAACCCTGCCCGTGCGTCCCACCCGTACGACGGTCCTGCTCACCGCAGGCCTCGTCACCCTCCTCGGCATACCGGCCACCGCCGTCGCCGGCGCCTCGGCCGCCTCGGCCGCCTCCGCCGCCTCCGCCTCGGAGACTCCGGCCGACCTCTTCGTGAACGGCGGCGCGGACTCCCACTGCTCCGACACCGGCGCGGGGACGAAGGCCGCCCCGTTCTGCACGATCGCGCCGGCGGCCAAGGTGGTCAAGCCGGGCCAGACGGTGCGGATCGCGGACCAGGTCACCTACCCGGGAGCGCTGACGATCGACCGGTCCGGCGAGCCGGGCAAGCCGATCACCTTCGCCGTCGAGGGCAGCTCGGATTCCCCCACGGCCGCCGTGGAGAAGAGCCTGACCATCAGCGGCGCCTCCCACGTGGTGGTCCGCGGGCTGTCCGTCCGCACCGGCGTCACCGTCAGCCGCTCCCACGACGTGGTGCTGGAGCGGTCCAACTTCTTCCGCGGCATCCTCAACGGCATCGTCATCGGCGACGGAAGCACGGACGTGCGCGTCAGCCAGAGCGTCCTCGGCAACCCGCGGATCGAGGGCGGCGCCCAGCGCACCGTGCTGAGCCGCAACCTGATCCACGGTCCCGTGCGGGTCGGCGGCCCCTTCGGCCCGGCCGTCGCGGTGGTGGACGCGCCCGGTACGGCGCTCACCAACAACACCTTCAGCGGCGGCTGCGAGACGGCCGTCTCGTTCAGCGGCGCCTCGACCGGCTCGTCGGTGTCGAACAACGTGCTCCCGGCCGAGAGCCACTCCACCCAGTGCCCGGCGGACAAGTCGCGTAAGGCCGTCGTGGTGGAGCCGAGCGCGGTCTCCGGCACCCGCGCCGGCCACAACCTCTTCGTGGGACCCCCTGGGCTCGCGCAGGTCCCGTACACCTGGGCCGGCACGGCCTACACGTCCCTGTCGGCGTTCCGGACCGCGACCGGCCAGGGTGCGGGCGACCTCTCCACCCCGGACCCCGGCCAGGTCGACTCCCTGAGCGTCGACTCCGGTGACCCGACGGCGCCCGGCGCCCTCCTGACCGGCGACATCGACGGACACCCGGTCGCGGACGACCCGCGCGTCGTCAACAGCGGCAAGGACGGCGGGTACGTCGACCGCGGGGCCTACGAGACCGGCGACCGCCTGCGCACCGTCTGGATGTTGGTCGACCAGACCTGGGCGCCGGTCGGCACGAAGGTGCAGGTCCAGGCCGTCTCGGACAGCGACTGGCCCACCGCGATGTCCTACGCCGTGGACTTCGGCGACGGGACGGCCCCGGTCGTCGTCAAGCCGGCCGACCCCGGCACCCTGGGCGCCATCGCCACGCACACCTACGCCGCTCCGTGCGCGTGCGTGGTCAAGGTGACGGCGTCCAACACCGCGGGCCAGAAGGTCACCACCGAGGAGCAGATCAAGGTGACCCCGGCCGGTTCGCTGGCCACGGCCTTCACGGTCAAGCCGGAACTGCCCACCAACCAGAGCCCTCTCAGCGGTGTCCTGCCGCTGACCGTTTCCGTCGACACCGCGGGCACCACGGCGCCGTGGCCGGTGACGAGCGCGGACGTGGACTTCGGTGACGGCACCACCGCGCACAGCACCGACGGCCGCTTCTCCTCCTACGCCTACAAGCAGCCGGGCGAGTCGGCGAGGGGAGGATGGTGGGGCGTGTGAGTGGTGTAAAAGGGACAGGGGGAAGGGCCCGCGTCCCGCCAGCTGGTCGGGGGTGAGCCGGCCGGCCGCCGCGCTGAGGATCAGCGGATTCCCGGCAGCCTCGCGCCGCAGCTCCTCCCGTACGGCGGGAGCGGCTCGGCCGTCGGTCAGCCGGTCGATGAGGGTGGTGGCGGCGCGGTCACCGAGCGGGCCGAGCCGTAGCCGGTCGAGCCCGCCCAAGTGGCCGTCGCTCGCCTGAGGTTGGCCTTCGGTGAGTAGTGCGGAGACCCTGCGGCCGGGTTCGAGTCGACGGGCGGCGAAACCGAGCGCCGCCCGTGAGTCGCGGTCCCAGAGATGGGCGTCGTCGACGCAGACCAGCAGTGGACGGCGCGCTCCGAGGGTGCGGAGCAGGTCGAGGAGCGCGGTGGGCGCGAGGTCGGCGCGCAGGGCGTCGGAGGCCTCCGGGGGGAGCGGGCCGGGGGCCGAGCAGAGCAGCGCGTGCAGACCGCTGTAGGGCAGCGGCCGTTCGGCGGGCGCGGCGCGGGCGTACAGGACGGGCCCGTCGCGGTAGCCGTCCATGGCGTGCCGCACGAGGGCGGTCCGGCCGAGTCCGGGCGGGGCGCTGAGTACGAGCGTGCTGCCGTGCCCGTGTCTCAGGTGGCTCAACAGGGTGTCCAGAGCGGCCAGTTCGCTGTCCCGGCCGTACAGCGGGAGCGGTTTGCGCACGGTCGTCGATGAGGTCACGGCCGTGTACGTTACTTCCGCGTAACCGGGCCCGGAAGCCTCGTGTCAGCCCGTGACGCGGCGGCCGCGGACGTACTGGACCGGCTCCCAACGGGATGCGCCGTCCGCTGTGCGGGAACACAGGCCGCTCCCTCGTACGGCCGTCGCCCACGGCTCCACGCGTTTCCGCGCGGAGCCGTGGGCGACCGGACCGTCGGGTGTCAGAAGGTGTCAGAAGGTGTCAGGACGCGTGAGGAAGCGTCAGGAGGTGTGCGGGCAGGTGCCGCGGTACTCCTCGACGGTCAGGCTCGGGCGCGGCAGCGGGCAGAGGAACTGCTCGTAGCGGGTGTCGTTGTCGATGAACCGCTTCAGCCAGGAGAGGCTGTACTTGGCGATGGTCGTGTTCGAGGTGTTCGGTGTGGTGTGCGTGGCGCCGTTGAGCTCCAGGTACGCCTTGTCGAGGGTGCCGGGCAGCGAGGTGTAGAAGGGCTCCGAGTGCGTGGCGACGGGGGCGATGGTGTCCCCGTCGGCGCCCACCACCAGCGTGGGCGTCCGTACCCCGGACCACGTCTTGTCGGTGTTCCATCCGGTCAGCGGGATCGCCGCCTGCAGCGACGGGCGGGCCCTGGCGGCCTCCAGGGCGCCGCCTCCGCCCATCGAGTGGCCCATGACGCCGAGCCGCGTGCTGTCGACCCGGCCGCGGACGGCGCTGCTCCCGGTCAGGTAGTCGAGCGCCGCGAGGAGCTGCTCGCCCCGGCTCGCGGGCTGGTCGTAGCGAGAGTTGGTGTCGATCGTGAAGACGACGAACCCCTGTGAGGCGAGGCGGGGGCCGAGCCAGGCGATGCTGGACTGGCCGGCGGTGAAACCGGGCGATACGGCGATGGCTCCGAAGGTGCCGTCCGCGGTGGAGGTCGGGTAGTAGATGGTGCCGCCGCCGAAGCCCGAGACGCTCAGCGAGGAGACGCTGGTCTGGCTGACGGAGTAGGAGCCGCGGGAGGCCTCGATGCTCGCGACGGTGGGGGCGGGACCGCGTTCGTACGGGTTGTCGGCGGCGTGGGCGCCGGGCATCAGCGCGGTGAACAGGGTGGTGGTCAGGAGGGCTGAGGCCAGACCCGTCCGGACCGTGCGCGAACGGCCCGTCGCGGTGGGCCGGCGGCGCGGGAAGAGGGGGAGGTGTCGCACGGGGGTCCTCTCGGCTGTGGGGGAGCCACGCCGGCGGGGGATCGAGGACCGCGGTCCTCGGCTGCCGGGTGTACCGGGTGGCTGCCGCCGGGGGAATCGGCGGTAGGAACACGGTGGTGGTGGACCCGGTGCGCACGCATCGGCAAGTTCACCGGTTCTCTCCGGCGGGAGCCGCGCGTCGGGCACCGGCGGCACGGCTTCTACCCGGCGGCGGGAACCGGTCGGTTGCCGCCCAGCCGGGCACGAGTCAGATGGTCGGCCTGCTCCGACAAGCGCGCGCGCCGTTCCGGGTCCTCGGACCACTCGAGTTCCCCGCGAAGCGCCAGCTCGGTACGCATCACCGTCGCCCGGGGAACCGGCACCCGCTGCCCCGGCTTCTCCGTGAAGGGCTGCAGCTCCGACGCCGCCGCCCGGGCCTCCCGTGACGTGCAGCGGCGGAGCGAGAGGAATACCAGGGCAAGCCACTCGGACGGTACTTTTACGATGGAATCGGTCATAAGAAGGCAACGACCGGGGGCAACCTTGGTGACGGGTACCGCGCCACCAATCTGCAGGCGCGCGTGCTCGAACCCGTGCCCGTGCCCGCGCTCACAGGCCCCGGCGGCTGAGGGCGTCGACTTCCGCGTAGCCGGGGATGCCGGTGGGCAACGCGCCGCCGTCGCGTACCGCGAGGGCCGTGGTGACCGCGGCGTGCAGGGACGCGCGGAAGAGCAGGGAGCCGGTGCTGACACGGCGCACGCCCAGGTCGGCCAGGCGGCGCAGGCCGAGGGCGGGGTCGTACAACACGTTGACGGGCAGCGGCAGGGCGGCCGTCACGGCGGCGATGTCCTTCTCTTCGGCCATGCCGGGCACGAAGATCCCGTCGGCGCCCGAGTCCGCGTACCGCCGCGCGCGCTCCAGCGTCGCGGGCACCGAGGCGTCGGCGCCCGACCAGTAGGTGTCCGTACGGGCGTTGACGAAGACCGCGGGCGCCCGGTGCTTCACGACCCGGATCAACTCCGCCAGCGTCAGGGGGTCGGCCAGCCGGTCACCGCGGCCGTCCTCGATGTTGATCCCGGCGACGCCCAGGCCGGCGAGCTCGGACACGAGGTCGCCCACCTCTCCCGGATCGCTGCTGAAACCGGCCTCGATGTCGACGGTGACCGGACACCGCAACCGGACCAGCCTCGCCGCCAGCGCGAGGGTCTCCTCGCGGGCCAGTCCCGCGGCGTCCGGCAGCCCGCTGCTCGCGGCCACGCCGAGGCTGGTCGTGCCCACGGCGGCGAACCCGGCGTCGGCCAGCGCCGCGCCCGAGGCGAAGTCCCAGGCGTTGGGCAGCAGCAGCGGCCCGTCCGCGTGGTGCAGCGCGTGGAAGTCGGTACTCAACGGATCTCCTCCTCACCCGGACCGCCGACGGGCGGCTGCCCGCGGCGCACTTCGGCGAGGGACCGGCGCTGCGCCCCCCGGTCGTCGAAGTTCGAGGGCGACAGCCAGGACTCCAGGGCCCGCTTGTTCGCGGGCCACTCGGTGTCGATCACGGAGTACCAGGCGGTGTCCCGGTTGCGGCCCTTGTAGACGACGGCCTGCCGGAAGACGCCCTCGAAGGTGAAGCCCAGGCGCTGAGCCGTCGTGCGCGAAGGGGTGTTGAGGCTGTCGCACTTCCACTCGTAGCGCCGGTAGCCGAGGTCGTCGAACACGTACCGCATGGCCAGGAACTGCGCCTCGGTCGAGACCGGGCTGCGCTTCATCAGCGGCGAGAACATCACGTTGCCGACCTCGACGACGCCGTGGTCCGGATCCTGGCGCATCAGCGAGAGCGTGCCGACCGCGGTGCCCCGGCCGAGGTCGATCACCGCGTAATGCCGCGGGTCACTGCCGGCCGCCGCCTCTTCGGCGTAGCGGTGGTAGGCCCGCGCGTCCGTGAACGGCCCGGTGAACATGTACGTCCAGTCCCGCGGGTCGGGCCCGCTGGAGTAGGCCGCGTGCAGCTCGGCGGCGTGCCGGTCCGCGTCCAGCGGCTCGAGCCGGCAGTACGCGCCGCCGAGCGTGACCGCGGCGGGCAGCGGACGCCGTGACCAGTGGGGCACCGGTTCACCGACACGCTGGCCGTACTCGTTGAGACGCAAGGGCATGTTCTGTTCTCTCCTGGCTGGGGCCTGCCGGGGGCCGGCCGGGCGGCTCACCAGCGTACGGGTAGCTCCCGTACGCCGCGGATCAGCATTCCGGGGACCCATGGCAGCGTCTCGTCCTCGGCGTCGCGGGCCAGGCCGGGGAAGCGCTCCAGCAGGGAGCGCAGCGCGATGCGGCCCTCCATGCGGGCCAGCGGCGCGCCCAGGCAGTGGTGCAGTCCGTGGCCGAAGGCGATGTGGCCGCGGGCGTCGCGGTGGATGTCGAAGCGGCCCGCGTCCTCGAAGCGGGCCGGATCGCGGTCCGCGTCGGCCATGGAGATCAGCACGGTGGAGCCCGCCGGGATCACCACCCCGCCCATCTCCACGTCCTCCAGCGCGAGTCGCTCGGTGGAGTTCTCGACCGGCCCGTCGTGGCGCAGCATCTCCTCGAGCGCGCCGTCCAGCAGGCCGTCGAGGTCCGCGCGCAGTGCGGCGAACTGCTCGGGGTGGTCGAACAGGGCGCGCAGGCCGTTGCCGATCATGTTGACGGTGGTCTCGTGCCCGGCGATGAGCAGCAGGACGCTCATGCCGATCAGCTCGTCCGCGCCGAGCCGGTCGCCGCCCTCGTCGACGGCGTGGATCATTCCGCTGAGCAGGTCCTGGCCGGGGGCGGCGCGCTTGGCCTCGATGAGTCCGCTCAGGTACTGGGGCATCTGCGCGTACGCGGCGCCCTCGGCCTCGGGGCTGGTCGGAGCGACCATCTCGTTGGACCAGGAGCGGAAGGCCTCGCGGTCCAGCTCCGGGACGCCGAGCAGCTCGCAGATGACCGTCATCGGGAGCGGGAAGGCGAAGGCGTCGACGAGGTCGCCCCGGCGCCGCGGGTCGGCCTCCATCGCGTCGAGCAGTTCGTCGGTGATCTGCTGGATGCGCGGCGCCAGGGCCGCTATGCGGCGCGGGGTGAACTCGCGGGATACCAGGCGGCGCAGCCGGGTGTGGTCCGGCGGGTCGGCCATCAGCATGTGTGCGAGCGCGGGGTGGTCCTGGTCGGCGTTGATGATCTGGCCGACGGTGCCGGAACGGCGCCAGTCCCGGCTCAGCCGTGGATCGTTGAAGGCCGCGCGGCAGGCGTCGTGCCCGACGACCAGCCAGGTCTCCCGGCCGCCGGGTGCGCGCACGTGGTGGACGGGCCCCTGTGCACGGAGCTTCGCGTAGACCGGGTACGGGTCGCGCACGAAGTCCGGGCTGATGTCCAGTAAATCGACGATGGCGGGCTGGTGCGTCATGTTTCGTTCCCCCTGAATCGAGCATGCCTTGCGACGTTGTCCGTCGGCACGTCAATTCTCCATGCTAGCCGCGGCGATGCCGGGCAGGTCAGCCGGGGGATGACGGCTCAGCAGCGGCTCAGCAGCTGCTCAGTAGCTGCTCAGTAGCGGTCGGCGGCGATGAGCGGCCCGTAGTGGCGGCCGGGGATGGGGCGGTGGAGGTCGCCGAAGAATCCGTATCCCGGACGGCGTTCGTTGGAGGCGTGGGCGTCGTTCACCAGGGTCCGCAGGTTGCGCGCCGGGGTGGAGGCGCCGCAGCGGTGGGTGTGGACGCACAGGGCGAGGACGCCGGCGACCACCGGGGAGGCGAAGCTGGTGCCCAAAGCGACGGCATGGTGGGCGGGGAGGGGGAAGTTGCTCTCCATGCACACGCCCGGGGCCGCGAGCGTGTGGCGGCTTCCCGTCGTAGTCGGCGATCGCGGTGGCGGTGATCACGCCGGCGTCATCGGCGACCCTGACGGACCACAGCGGTGTCCCCGGTGCCACCCCGACCAGCCCCTGACCGTCATCACGGGCGCCGATGATCCCGGCGACCAGGCTGCCGTGCCCGTTGTGGTCTTCGAGGCTGAGGCCCGGTACGACGGGGCTGCCGCTGAGGCAGTCCACCCCGCCGGGCACGTCGAGGTCCGGGACGTCGGCCGCGACTCCGCCTTCGAACACGGCGACCTTGACGTCGACGGAGCCCTTGCCGTCGCCCGAGCGGGTGGAGGAGCGGTCGGCGCGGATCCGGTCCAGGTACAGCGGTTGGCACTGGCGGTCCACGGGGGAGGCCTGGCAGTCGAAGGCCGTCACGGGCGGGCGCGGCGGGAGGCGCGGTAGGTGCGCTGCGAGGAGACGAAGCGGACCTACGGGTCCTTGGCCAGGGCGGTGGCCTGGGACGGGGTCATGGTCGCCGCGTAGCCGTGCACGGCGCGCGTGTGGACGGACGTCATCGTCCAGCCCGCGCTCCGCATCTGACTCCTCGCGGTGGCCGCCGGGCTCGCCACCGAGTCCTTGAGGACCACGATGTATCCCCGGCCCTCGGCTGCCGCCGCACCGTGGACGGGAATGCCGGACAGGCCCAAGGCAGCCGTCGCCGTCGCCGTCGCCGTCACCGTCGCCGACGGCGTCCGCGTCGGCCGGCCCCGGCCGGCGTCACTGCATGTTCTGCACGTGCGGATGATCGTACGAAGCCGTGCACACGTACAGCTGCATGCTGTAGCCGCGGCCGATGTCGAGCTGCGTGGCGTGCGCCGGGCCGAGGGAGTGCAGACCGTCGTAGCCGGCGTCCTCGACCGGCCGCCAGCTGCCGCTGCCGCCGTCCCACTCGCTGCCGTCGATGGTGAGCAGCGGCCGGACGTCGGCGCCGCACTCGGGGCAGGCCATGGGGAAGGGGTCGGAGAAGCTCCACGGCGCGTGGCCGCCGACCTTGCAGCCCGGGGCCACGCAGAGGTCGTACTGGTAGGCGACGGCGTGCTCGTCCTCCCAGGCCTCGATCCGACGGGCCAGCTCCTCGCCCAGCTCGTGAGGGGCCGGGTATTCGGTCACCGTCTCGGGGTGCAGCACGCAGGGTTCGGGCAGGTAGGTGTCGCTGCCCACGACCGGCGGCCGCGGGGCGGCGCCGAGCGGATCGGTGACATCGGCGGCGGTCCGCCAGCGCAGTGCGGCCCGGGGCAGGTGATCCTCGTGGTGGTCGAACGCGCACCACAGCACCTGCAGCAGATCGGTGCCGTCCGGGCGCGGCAGACCGGGCATGTCGGCGGCGTAGAACTGGGCCACCGGCACCATCGGGACCGGGCCGTCGAGGGGGATCCGCGACCCCGTGCCGGCGCGGTCGACCGTCGCGCGTTCCTCCGCGCTCAGCAGGTCGGCGTCCTTCTCCCTGGGGCGACGCCATGCCTCGGCGAGAATCCGCCGCCGCAGCCGTACGTCCTCGGGCGCCAGGCCGTGCTGCGAGGGGCCGCGGTGTTCCGGGCACGTGGGCCATGGTTCCCGTGCCGGCCACAGCAGGGGACCGCCGATGGAGCTGTCCGCTGCCGTCGGTGCGCCGGCGCGCGGATGCAGCCGTAGAGCGGTGCGGGCCAGTGGTGCGAGCTCGGGGAAGTGCGCTGTCACGTCGACCGGGCGGGGCGGAGTGGTGCGGGCCATGCGCGAGAGCCTACGTCCCGCCTTCGGCGGCCCCTGCTTGCAGGGGGGTGAAGGGAGAGCGGGGGCGCTGGCGGGCGTGGGGCGAAGCGTCATTTATGCTTCAGGGCGGCCGCGGGACGGTGGCTCGTCGCCGTACGCGGCGACTGCGGAGCGGTCCGGCCGGTCGAGGCGGGTGTCCCGCGTCGGGGCCCTGGGTCCGGACGGGGGCCACGTGACGCTGATCATGAAGATCTCGGGAATCGAGTGACCGCCGACGCGCGTCTCAGTGGTGTGGGGCACCCAGCCCCACCGCCCGCGAACAGAAGACCCCCAGGGAGAAGTGAGGTATGGCAGTGATCTGCGTCGGAGGCATGATCGGGATCGGCAAGACGAGCGTGGCCGAGCTCCTCGCCAAGGAGCTGGGCAGCGAAGTCTTCTACGAGAGCGTGGACGACAACCCGATCCTTCCGCTCTTCTACACGGCGAGCCCCGAGGAGATCCAGGCCAAGCGGTACCCCTTCCTGCTCCAGCTCTACTTCCTGCAGACGCGGTTCGCCTCGATCAAGGAGGCGTACCGGCAGGGCGACAACGTCCTGGACCGGTCCATCTACGAGGACTGGTACTTCGCCAAGGTCAATCACGACCTGGGCCGGATCAGCTCCCTCGAGATGGGGGTGTACGAGGGGCTGCTGGGCGAGATGATGCGCGAGATCGACGGCCTGCCGTACCGCAAGGCACCCGATCTCATGGTCTACCTCAAGGCCGACTTCGAGACGGTGCTGCACCGCATCGGGCTGCGGGGCCGTGACTTCGAGCAGGACGAGAGCCTCGTCGCGTACTACCGGACGCTCTGGTCCGGCTACGACGACTGGGTGCACAAGCACTACTCGGCCAGCGACGTCCTCGTCGTCGACATGAACCACACGGATGTGGTGAACAACCCCGAGGACGCGGCCCGCGTGGTGCGGGAGGTCAAGGACGCGTTGGCGGCGGGCAGGCTCCGGGCTTCCTCCTGACGGTCCCGGGTGCCGGGCCGGCCGCCGGGGATCGGCGGCCGGCCCACCCCGGTGTCACTGGTCCTGGATGCGCCGGAAGGGCCGGTCGGCCTCCAGCTCGAACGCGATCTCCAGCAGCTTCCGCTCGCCGCCGGGGCGGGCGGCGAACATGACCCCGATGGGCAGGCCGTCCGTCGTGCTCGCGGCGGGCACCGAGATGGACGGAGTGCCGACGACGTTGTCGACCGGGGTGAACGCCACGTACGCGAGGATCCGCTCGATCAGCTTCGCGTAGGGAACGGCCGGGCTGAGGTGGCCGATCGGCGGCGTGGTGTGGGCGAGCACGGGCGACATCACGAGGTCGAGCCCGCGGAAGGACGCCGCATACGCCTCCTTCGTACGCTTCAACCGCCGCACCACGCCGGGGGTACGCCGCCAGTTCCGCAGGTACTCCTCGCGCAGCCCCTGGCTGAGGCCGTCCATGCGACGGCGGTCGAAGTCGGCGCCGAGGGTCCGGCCCGTGACGCCGAGGAGGAAGGACATCATCCCCCAGTAGGTGAGGAAGTCGTCGGTGAAGCTCGGGTCCATGCCCAACTCCACCGGCTCCACGGTGTGTCCGAGCCGTCCGAGGGTCGCCGCGGTCTCCAAGACCGCCGCCCGGGTGGAGGCGTCGGAGTGGACACCGTTCGGCGAGTCCAGCACGAACCCGATGCGCAGCCGTCGCTCCGAGGGGCCTTCGACCAGGCCGACGGGCGCCAGCTCGGGGCTCCGCCGGTACGACTCCGCGGCGGCGAGGAACGCGGCGGCGTCCCGCACGGAACGGCTCACGATTCCGTCGGAGATGATGTCGATCGGCAGCGGGCGGCTCAGGGCGCTCCCCACGACGCGGCCACGGCTCGGCTTGAGGCCGACGAGTCCGCAGCAGGCGGCGGGTATCCGGATCGAGCCGCCTCCGTCGTTGGCGTGCGCGATCGGCACGGCACCGGCCGCGACCAGCGCCGCGCTGCCGCCCGACGAACCGCCCGCCGAGTAGCCCGTGTGCCAGGGGTTGCGGACCGGCTCCGCGCCGTCGTACTCGGTGGTCGGACTGAACCCGAACTCGGGCAGCCGGGTCTTGCCCAGGACCGTGACGCCGCTGCTCAGGAACTGCCGGGTGAACGGCGCGTGCCGCGCGGCCGACCGCGGCCGGAAGGCGGCGCTGCCGTGGCCCGTGGGCAGTCCCTGGTAGTCGGTGTTGTCCTTGACGAAGGTCGGCACTCCGGCGAAGGCGCCGCCCGTTCCGGCGGGGTGCGCCGGGCCGTCGACGTGCACCTGGACCGCGCGCAGCCGCGCGTCGACCGCCCGCACCCGCTCCCCGGCGTCCCGGGCGGCCTCGGCGGGGGAGACGTCGCCCCGCCGGATCGCCGCGGCGAGACCGACGGCGTCGTGCTCTCCCAGGGCGTCGTCCCGGAACGCGTGCACGATGGCCTGTTCGTCGAAATTCGTCACTGCTGCCTCAGCCCCCGCGGTGTGGATGGTCGCCCGCCATCATTCCCTACCGTCGGGTAACACGCGAGGAGTTCGCCCGGAGTTCGCCCGTTCATTCGAGCCGTCGCCGATGCCGCGTGAGCAAGAGGACCTTGCGGACGCGCCTCTTGCGGACGCGCCGCTTGCAGGCGCGCCTCTTACGGGCGCGCCGTGAAGACCGCCTCCGCGAACTCCGTGACCTCGGTGAAGCCGAGCCGGCGGTAGAGGCCGACGGCGGTGGCGTTGTCCGCACGGACGTTGAGCCCGATGTGATCCACGCTCTTCCCCAGCCGACGGCACAGCTCGGCGACGCAGGCGCCGCCCGCACCCTGCCCGCGCACCCGCGGATGCGTGGCGACGTTCCCGATCGCGGCGACCCGGTACGCGGCCGAGTGGACGTGTACGCCCGCCACGGCGACCAGGCGGCCGGCCTGCCGGGCACCGACGTACTGGCCGGTGTCGAGCATCCGGTGGTCGAACCAGTTGCCCGGGTACGCCTGCTCGAACAGTTCGAGCAGTTCCGGCAGATCCTCCCGGCCCAGCGGGGCCGGGAGCCACGGTCCGACCGGGTGCCGCTCGGCCAGGTCGGGCTCGGTCAGCGCCATCCGCAGCAAGGTGCCGTGCGGCTGTACGGCGTACGCGGACTCCAGCACCTTCCCGGCGCTCCCGGTCAGGTGCGCGAAGAAGCGCCGGGGGAGTACGGGCAGCAGCGCCCCGGCCAGATCCTCCAGGGCGGAGGCCTGCCCCGGGCGGGTGAAGCCGAGCAGCGTCGGGATGTCGCCGACCGAGTACAGCAGCGCCACCGGGCCGTCCTCGGAGACCGTGTACCAGCTGGTGTGGGACCACAGCAGGTCGTCGAGGTCGCCGAGTTCCATCAGGTGCATCGCCGGATCCCGTTCGAAGCGGGCGGCCAGGGCGGATCGGTCGTGGAGGCTGCGTAGGATCACCCGCCCAGAATACGGTGACGCCCCATCCGGTTCGGCGGCGAGGTGCGACCGGCGGCCGGGGCCGGACTGTCGTGGTGCAGACTGGCGACCGAACCCGCACGACATCCGGTGTGCGGGTGTATCGGCGCTGGTCACCGTGGGGGGACGAACATGGCGGCACTCGGTCTTGTCTTGTCCTTCGTGATCTTCGGCCTGCTGATCCTGGCCGGGTGCGTCGCCATCGCGTACTTCAGGCCACGGGAAGAGCGGGCCGGCTGCCTCCTCGTGTCAGGGAGCCTGTTCCTGCTGTGCGCGTTCTTGACGGCCTGGTTCCTCATCGCCGCGAACACGGCATGATCCTCGGCCGTGGGCGTACGGCACCGCGTCCCGGGGTCCGCGGGCGCCACGGTGTCACCCTCATGGCCCTGACCCCGGGCCGTGCGCAGGCGCTAGTCATAGGGACATGAGCAACGAAAATGCACCCCCCGACCCCCTGAAGGCGAAGCACCGCGCGATGTGGGCGCTGGGGGACTACCCCTCCGTGGCGACGAACGTCGTCCACGGGCTCGGTGGCCAGCTGGTGCGGGCGTGCGGAATCCGGCAGGGCGACCGGGTGCTCGATGTCGCGGCCGGCTCCGGCAACGCGGCCATCCCCGCGGCCCTCCTGGGCGCCGACGTCATCGCCTCCGACCTCACGCCCGAGCTCCTGGAGGCCGGACGCCACCTCGCGGAGGCGTCAGCGGCCCGGCTGGACTGGCGGGAAGCGGACGCGGAAGCCCTGCCCTTCGCGGACGGCGAGTTCGACACGGTGATGTCCTGCGTCGGCGTCATGTTCGCGCCGCACCACCAGCAGGCGGCCGACGAACTGGTCCGGGTCTGTCGGCCGGGCGGCACCATCGGCCTGATCAACTGGACCCCCGAGGGGTTCATCGGGCAGATGTTCGCCACGATGCGTCCCTACGCTCCCCCGCCGCCGCCCGGTGTCCAGCCGCCGCCCCTGTGGGGCGACCCGGAACACGTGCACTCCCTGCTCGGGGACCGCGTGATCGACGTCGACGCCCGGCGGCAGCCGTTGCGCGTGGACCGGTTCGCGCGGCCGGAGGAGTTCCGGGAGTACTTCAAGGCCTGCTACGGGCCGACCATCGCCACGTACCGCTTCATCGCCGAGGACCCCGAGCGGGTGGCCGCCCTCGATGCGGCCCTCGACGACCTGGTCGCACGGCACCTCGTCGACGGAGCCATGGACTGGGAGTACCTCCTGGTCACGGCCCATCGGGCCGACAAGCCCGCGTAGTCCGGCTGCTGATCACGCGGGTCCCCGCCACCTCGGGGGCCCGCGCGATCAGGCCTGGTGCTGGTGTTGCTCGTGCTGCCCGGAGGGGGCGGGGTGGGGGCGAGCGTGCGAGCGGAAGGTGCGCCGGTAGGTGTCCGGCGGGACGCCGACGGTCCGGTGGAAGTGCCGGCGCAGGGTGGTGGACGTGCCCATGCCGGTGGCCGTGGCGATGGTGTCGATGGTGGCGTCGGTGGTCTCCAACAACTCCTGGGCGTGGCGGATGCGCTGGGTGTGCAGCCACTGCAGCGGGGTGGTGCCGGTGAGCGACTTGAAGTGGCGGCCCAGATGCCGCGAGCTCATCCGTGCCTGCCGGGCCAGGTCCTCCACGGTGAGGGGTTCGTCCAGCCGCTGGAGTGCCCGGGGGCTGTCTCTGATACACACCTGACGCTGCCGAGCACCCATGCGCCGCCCGCACCTCCCCGCCCGGCTCCCCGTGGACCCGTTCATCACGGGCCTGCTCGCCACCGTCGCCGTCGCCGCCCTGTTCCCCGCCCGCGGCGCGGCCGCCCCCCTCGCCGAGGCGGCCTCCACCGGAGCCGTGGCGCTGCTCTTCTTCCTCTACGGCTCCCGGCTCTCCACCCGCGAGGCCCTCGACGGCGTGCGCCACTGGCGGCTCCACCTCACCGTGCTCGCCTGCACCTTCGTCCTCTTCCCCCTCCTCGGCCTCGCCGCCCACGCCCTGGTCCCCACCCTCCTCACGGCCCCGCTCTACAGCGGCCTGCTCTTCCTCTGCCTGGTCCCCTCCACCATCCAGTCCTCCATCGCCTTCACCTCGATCGCCCGGGGGAACGTCCCCGCCGCGATCTGCGCCGGCTCCTTCTCCAGCCTCATCGGCATCTTCCTCACCCCCTCCTCGCCGCCGGCCTGCTCGGCAACAGCGCCGGCGGGTTCTCCCTCGACTCCCTGCTGAAGATCGTCCTCCAGCTCCTCCTGCCCTTCCTCCTCGGCCAGGCCCTGCGCCCCTGGGTCGGCGGCTTCCTCGTCCGCAACAAGAAGGTCCTGGGCCGCGTGGACCGCGGTTCGATCCTGCTCGTCGTCTACACCGCCTTTAGCGCGGGCATGGTCGCCGGGATCTGGCACCAGGTGAGCGTCGCGCGCCTCGGCGCGCTGATGGTGGTGGAGGCCGTCGTCCTCGCCGTGATGCTGCTGGTCACCTGGTACGGGGCCAAGCGCCTCGGGTTCGACCGGGGGGACCGGATCGCCATCCAGTTCGCGGGGTCGAAGAAGAGCCTGGCCGCCGGACTCCCCATGGCCAGCGTGCTGTTCGGTGCGCAGGCGAGCCTGGCCGTGCTGCCGCTGATGCTCTTTCACCAGATGCAGTTGATGGTCTGCGCGGTCCTGGCCCGGCGCCGTGCCCGCGACGCCCGGGAGGACGCGGGGGAGAGCGGTGACGCGGGGCGGACCGGCGCCGAACCCGCCGCCGTTGAACGTGTGGCGGAGGTCTCCCGCGCCGTCCGACACCGGGCTCCGCGGGCCCGGTAGCGTTCGGCGGTGACCTGGATACGCCCGCTCTCCGCCACCGCCGAACGCCCCTGCACCCTGGTGGTGTGCCGGGGCTGTTGCTGCGGCGACCCCCGCAAGAACCCCGGCACCGACCACGCGGGTCAGCTGGCCCGCCTGCGCGAGGCCGCCGCGGCGTCCGGGGGCCGCCTCGCGGTCCGTACGAGCGACTGCCTCGGGCCCTGCGCACAGGCCAACGTCATCGTGGTCCAGCCCACCACCGAGGCCCGGCGCCGCGGCGCCCGCGCGGCCTGGTTCGGCTGGGCCCTGGACGACACCGCCACCGACGAGGTCATCGCCTGGGCCGCGTCGGGCGGCCCCGGAGTCACCCCGGTCCCGCCGACCCTCGACCTCCACCGCATCGACCCCCCGGCCCCGAAGCCGGCCACACCCGGCTCCCGCCGCGGCCGCAAGGGGCGTTGACGCCCGGTCGGGCCGGAGTAAGGACGGAGGGGGTCCGGAGGCCCAGAGCGTTAGAGCGGCGAAATGCCCGGTTCTCCTACCTTCGGGGTGTCAGTCGGAAACACCCACGGCAAGGAGCCCCCTCATGAAGATCAGCAAGCGCATCGCCGCCACTTCGGCCGCCGTCCTGCTCGGCAGCCTCGTACTCGGAGGCGGGGTCGCCAACGCGGCGGACGGCGGTGGCGGCCACGGAGGGCACGGCGGCGGCAAGGCCTCGCTCCAGAAGACGATCGAGGCCGCCCCGGGCACCGACCACGTGCCGGCCCAGAAGATCAAGGCCGCGTCCAAGGACAACCCGTACAGCCAGACGATCGAGGCCGCTCCGGGAACCGCGCACACCGGCGCCGGGGTCCTGGCCCAGAAGTAGCGGCGGCCCCTGCGGGGCGCGGGCCGCACGCCGGCCCCCGCCCCGCAGCCGCACCTCACCCCGGCCGCACCTCACCCCGGCCGCACCCCGGCCGCACCTCACCCAGGCCCCGCGCTCACGCCGACAGGTCGATCCGGTCCTCGCCCGCGTAGACGTTCATGTTCCCGCCCCGCAGGAAGCCGACCAGCGTCAGCCCCGACTCCTGCGCGAGGTCCACGGCGAGGGACGACGGCGCCGACACGGCCGCCAGCACGGGGATGCCCGCCATCACCGCCTTCTGCGCCAGCTCGAAGGAGGCCCGGCTCGACACCAGCAGCACCGACCCCGTCAGCGGCAGCAGACCGGCCTGCAGGGCCCGGCCGATGAGCTTGTCGACCGCGTTGTGCCGGCCCACGTCCTCCCGTGCGTCGATCAGCTCGCCCCGCGCCGTGAACAGCCCGGCGCCGTGCAGCCCGCCCGTGCGGTCGAAGACCTTCTGCTCCGCGCGCAGCCGGTCCGGCAGCTCACCGAGCAGCCGCGCACCCACCCGTACCGGATCGTCCGCGACCCCCGGGAACCGGGTCGCCGTGCGCACCGCGTCCAGACTGGCCTTGCCGCACAGCCCGCAGGACGAGGTCGTGTAGACGTTCCGCTCCAGTGAGATGTCCGGCACGGGAACCCCCGCGGCCAGCCGTACGTTCACCACGTTGTAGGTGTTCGTTCCGTCCTCCGCCGCGCCTTCGCAGTAGGTGACGGCGGCGACGTCCGAGGCCGATCCGAGCACTCCCTCGCTGACCAGGAAGCCCACGGCGAGCGCGAAATCGTCGCCCGGCGTGCGCATCGTGATGGCCAGCGGTTTGCCGTTCAGCCGTATCTCCAGGGGCTCCTCGGCCACCAGCGTGTCCGCCCGGGTGCCCGCCACGCCATTCCGGATCCGTACGACGCGACGCCGTTCGGTGACCCGTCCCATGTGATCAGCCCACCTGTTCTGTCCTTGTCGTGCGGCTCGTCCACCCATTCTCGCGGATCCGCTTCGGGCACCGTCCCCGGCTGGAAGATCCTCGGGAAGCTCCAAATTCAGGGCACTGAATCCTGTCGGGTCACGCGCCCCCGTACCCATGGGTAGCAGGCGAAGCTGGGACGTCCTGACTGCCGTACGAGGGGGGACCCCGCCCATGACCGGTTCACGCGTGGTGGCGCTAGGGCACTACCAGCCCGCAAGAGTGCTCACCAACGAGGACCTCGCGGCCATGGTGGACACCAACGACGAGTGGATCCGCTCCCGCGTCGGGATCAAGACCCGGCACATCGCGGGCCCCGACGAACCGGTGGACGAGCTGGCCTACCAGGCCGCCGGCAAGGCCCTCGCGAGCGCGGGCCTGACCCCGGACGACATCGACCTCGTCCTCGTCGCCACCTCGACGGCCATCGACCGCTCCCCGAACATGGCCGCCCGCGTCGCCGCCAAGCTGGGCATGGGCGGCCATCCCGCCGTCATGGACATCAATGTCGTCTGCTCGGGCTTCACGCACGCCCTGGCCACCGCCGACCACGCGATCCGGGCCGGCGCCGCCACCCGCGCGCTCGTCATCGGCGCCGACAAGATGACCGCGATCACCGACTGGACCGACCGCACCACCTGCGTCCTGACCGGCGACGGTGCCGGCGCGGCCGTCGTCGAGGCCTGTGACGAGCCCGGCATCGGCCCGGTCCTGTGGGGCTCGGTGCCCGAGATGGGCCACGCGGTCCGCATCGAGGGCTCGCCGCCGATCTTCGCGCAGGAGGGCCAGTCCGTGTACCGCTGGACCACCAGCCAGCTCCCGCCGCTCGCCCGCAAGGTCTGCGAGAAGGCCGGGGTCACCCCCGAGGAACTGGCCGCGGTCGTCCTCCACCAGGCGAACCTGCGGATCATCGAGCCGCTCGCCGCCAAGATCGGCGCGGTCAACGCCGTCGTCGCGCGCGACGTCGTCGACTCCGGCAACACCTCGGCCGGCTCCATCCCGATGGCCCTGTCCAAGCTGGTCGAGCGCGGCGAGATCCCCTCCGGGGCGCCTGTCCTCCTCTTCGGCTTCGGCGGCAACCTCTCCTACGCCGGCCAGGTCATCCGCTGCCCGTAGCCGCCCCGGTGCCGCCGCCGGCACCGGCGGCACCGGCGGAGCTCCCGTGCTCCTCCGGAGCGGGAGCGGGGGCGGGAGCGGGGGCGGGGGCCTCGGCGTGGGCCGTGCCCACGGCGCGCGCCTCCGCCGCCAGCGCGCCCAGGAGCACCAGGACGAGCCCGGTCAGCTGGCAGGCGGCCCCGAGCCGCATGCCCGCAGCCGCGGTCGCCAGTACGGGCACCACCGCGAGCGCGCGGAACCGTACCGGCCTGATCCCCGGCACCAGCCGGAAAGCGGTGTCCCCGGCCAGGTAGCAGGCGACCCCGGCGGCCGTCACCGACAGCACGGAGAGGGCGTTGGGGAGCGCAAACCAGAGCACCCCGCGCCCGTGGGTCGGCATCGAGAACCGGCACCGGCCGCGGGGGAGCGCACCCACGGCGCCGCCCGATCGAGAGACGCCCCGTCTCGCCTGACCCGCGGGGCCCGCCCCCGGACATGCCCGCAGGTCAGCGCGGCGCGTCGGACTCGGCCCGGGTGAAATACCTGGTCGGAACCGCGCCGAACCTTTGCTATTGTTGTCCATGTCGCCGCGGGAAACCGGGGCCGACCACCTGGTCCGGGTGGCGGAATGGCAGACGCGCTAGCTTGAGGTGCTAGTGCCCTTTATCGGGCGTGGGGGTTCAAGTCCCCCCTCGGACACCAGCAGGAACCCCACTTCGGTGGGGTTCTTTTGCGTTTCCGGACTTCTCGATGAAGAGCATCCACTGGTCGTACGGTCCGTCGTGCGGCCCGTCGTACGGTGCCGCTCAGGCGGTGGCCGGTCCCGCGGGGCGGACCAGCCGCATGAGGTACTCGGGCAGGGCGACTCCGGGGGTGATGTCCGCCGCGGGGACCGGCGTGCCGTACCCCCGGATCAGCGGGACCTGCCCCGACCAGTGCGGAAGGCCGGCGTCCCCGGGCTCGTCGTTCGGCCCGCCGACGCGGGACTTCGCGGAGACCTCGTTCAGGTCGAGGCGCAGGACGGCGACGCCGTCGAGCTCCCGCGCGTCGGGCGGGCGGGTGTCCGCGGACCGGCCCGGGACGACGTGTTCCACGATCGTCCGGAGCGCCCGGCCCTTCTCCTCGGGATCGGTCACGCGGTGCGCGCGGCCGTGGGCGACCACGGAGCGGTAGTTGACGGAGTGCCGGAAGGCGGACCGGCCCAGGATCAGCCCGTCCAGGTGGGTGACGGTCACGCAGACGTCCAGGCCGGAGTCCTCCCCGTCGGACCGGCTCCCGCCCGCCTCGGCCAGCCGCATGGGCCGGGAGTCCACCGCGCCGTGCAGGTAGAGGCGTTCGCCGACCCGGGCGTACAGGGTGGGCAGGACCACGGGCCTGCCGTCGCGGACGAAGCCCAGGTGGCAGACGAACGCCTCGTCGAGGATCGCGTGCACCAGGTTCCGGTCGTACGAAGCCCACTCCCGCATCCGGCCCGGAACGGTCAGGTCGGTCGGCGCGTACGACCCCGTGGGGGCGGCGGGCGGGCTGTCCGGGGCGTTGCTCATGCGACCTCCACAGCGGGGACGGATCTCCGTGCCTGCCAGTAGAACGCGGCCTCCCGCCTCCGCCCCCGTCCGACGCGCGGACCCGGCGGAAGGGCCGGAAAGGCTGTCTGGCCCCCCGTGGTCAGCAGGGGGCCAGACGCGTTCTCCCGTCCGGCGGCCTGGCGGCCCGGCGGTCGGGTGGCTCCGTCCTCGGGTGGCGGGGCGGGGCCCGCCGTTACGGGACCGGCTGCTGCTGGGTGACGCAGTGGATGCCGCCGCCGCCCGCGCCGAGGCTGTCGGTGTTGAGCTGCTCGATGGTCCGGCCCGGGAAGGCCCGCTGGAGGGTGACCCTGGCCGCGGCGTCCGCGCTCGCGTCACCGAACTGCGAGGAGATGACCGCGCCGTTGCACACGTAGTAGTTGGCGTAGGCGGCCACGAAGTCGGGGCTCGTGGAGCGGATCTTGTCGTAGTTCGGGCCCTGGATCTTGGTGACCGCGACCGGGTGCCCCTGGGCGTTGGTGGTGGTGGACAGGATCTGGAACTGCTGGCGCGCGTCCTTAGACCAGGCGTCCGTGTCGCTGGCGAGCGGCCACTGCACCAGGCCCGAGCCCTCCGAGAGGAACCGGGACGTCGCGTCGACGTGGTCGTCGGTGATGTCCCGGCCGAGGACGCCCTTGAACCAGACGACCTTGGAGGCGCCGAAGGCGGCGCACATGGCCGCTTCCAGCTGGGCCTGGCTGAGGCTCGGGTTGCGGTCCGGGTTGATGAGGGAGCTGCGGGTGGCCATGAGGGTGCCGGCGCCGTCCGTCTCCACCGCGCCGCCCTCGCCGATGAAGCCCGCGGTGGAGAACGGCACTCCGGCGTAGGCGGCGACCCGGCCGGCGACCAGGGAGTCCTTGGCGTGGGTCTGCTGGTTGCCCCAGCCGTTGAAGTTCAGGCCGACCGCGTCCAGGCCGCCCGCCCCGTTGGTACGGAACACCGGGCCGCTGTCGCGCATCCAGCAGTCGTCGACCGGGATCGTGCTGATGACGGTGACGGCCGAACCGCAGGCGCTCCTGGCCTTGGAGACGCTCGCGGAGTTGGCACACATGACGACCGGCTCGTACTTCGCGATGGTCTTCGCGATGAGGGCTATGTTCGCCTGTACGCCGGCCAGCTGGCGGCCCCAGATGGCGGAGCTGTCGGGCCACGCCATCCAGGTCCGGGTGTGCCGGACGGTGTCGATCGGGACGGCGAAGCTCCCGGCGGCGGCCGCAGCCGACGGGCGGACGGCCGCGAAGGCCTGCCCGCCGACCGCCGCGATGGCGGCGCCGGCGGCGGTGACGCCCGCCGCGGTCAGGAAACCCCGTCTGTCCAGAGTCCGTACGGTGTGCTCGTTCATCTCTGCTCTCCGATCAGTCGTGCGTGGACGGTCGAATGCGTTGAGGTGCTGGCGTACTGGCGTGCTGGCGTGCTGGCGTGCTGGCGTGGCGGCCGTGGGCGCCGCCGCGCCCACGGCCCCCTCACAAGGCGCGGCGCGCGGCGGCGATGCCCCGCGGGTCCCACCCCGGGCGGGGTACGGACTCCAGGAGCAGGCGCGTGTAAGGGTGCTGGGGGTCGGCGAGGACCTGTGCCGTCGGTCCCGCCTCCACGATCCGGCCGTTCCGCATGACGATCACTTCATCGGTGACACAGCGGACGACGCCGAGGTCGTGGGTGATGAACAGGTAGCCGATGCCGGTCTGTTCGCGGATGTCGAAGAGCAGGTTCAGGATCTGCGCCTGCACCGAGACGTCCAGGGCGGCCACCGCCTCGTCCAGGACGAGGACGGACGGTTCGACCGCCAGCGCCCGGGCGATCGCGACGCGCTGGCGCTGCCCGCCCGAGAGCCGTCGGGGCAGGGCGTCGGCCTCGCGGGCCCCGAGGCCGACCTGGTCGAGCAGTTCGGTGATCCGGCGGGTGTGGTCGGTGCCGGGGAAGTGCAGCTTCAGGGTCTCCCACAGCGCTCCGCCCACCGTGGTGCGCGGGTCCAGGGACAGGAAGGGGTCCTGGAAGACCATCTGGATCTCCCGGGCCCGCTCCAGGCGCCCGGCCTTGCCGCGCCGGTGCTCGCCCCGGTCGCGGCCGTGGATCAGGACCCGGCCCGTGTCCGCGCGCTCCAGGCCTACCACGATGCGGGCGGTGGTCGTCTTGCCCGACCCCGATTCGCCGACGATGCCCAGGGAGCCGCCCTCGGGCAGCACGAACGACACGTCGTCCACGGCCCGGACACCGCCGAAGGACCGGTACAGGCCCGCGACTTCCAGGACGGTCTTCGCCGCGGTCGCCGTCGTCGTCGTCATGAGTGGAGTTCCTTCCGTTCCGTACCTTCCGTGCCGTCCGTACGCTCCGTACGCTCCGCGCGGTCCCGTTCAGCCCGCGCGACCAGGTCGCCGTGGTGGCAGGAGGTCAGCCGGCCCGGCTCGCCGGCGACCGGGAGGAGCTCCGGTGCCTCGCGCGTGCACACGTCGGTGGCGAACGCGCAGCGCGCCGCGAAGGGGCAACCGGTGAGCTCCTCGCGCAGGCCCGGGGGCCGGCCGTCGATGGCGGCGAGCCGCCCCCGCGGCCCGTCCAGGCGCGGGGTGGAGTCCAGCAGCGCCACCGTGTACGGGTGGCGGGGCCGGGTGAACAGCTCGTCGGCCGGGCCCGTTTCCACGATCCGGCCCGCGTACATCACGTACACGCGGTCGCTGATCGCGGCGGCGAGTCCGAGGTCGTGCGTGACGAACAGCAGCCCGGTGCCGAAGCGTTCGCGCAGATCACCGAGGAGGGCGACCACCTCGGCCTGGGTGGTGACGTCCAGAGCCGTGGTGGGCTCGTCGGCGAGGATCAGGGCGGGATCGCCCATCAACGCGGCCGCGATCACGACCCGTTGCAGCATCCCGCCGGACAACTGGCCGGGATACTTGCGCAGCGCCCCCGCCGTGAGGCCGACGGCCTCCAGCATCTCCACCGCCCGCTCCTCGGCGGTCGCCTTGGACGCCTTGGCGTTCAGCCGCAGGCTCTCGGTGAGGAAGTCGCCGACGCGGCGCATCGGGTTCACGGCCGCCCGGGGATCCTGGAAGATCATGGCCGCCGTGCCGGTCCGCAGCACCCGCAGCTGCGCGGGCGTCATCGTCAGCACGTCATCGCCGACCACCCGCACCCGGCCCTCCGCCCGGGCGCCCCCGGGCAGCAGCCCCAGCACGCTCCGCGAGGTGAGGCTCTTGCCGGATCCGGACTCGCCGACCAGCGCGACCGTCTCGCGGGGGCCGACGGCGAGGTCGACCCCGTCCAGGACGGGCCGGGCGGTGTCCGGCAGGCGCAGCCGCAGCCCCTGGATCTCAAGGGTGTGCACCGGGCTCATGGGGTCCTCCTGGCTACCTTGTCGGCCCAGCGCTCGCCGACGACGTTGAAGGCGACCACGGTCAGCACGATGGCCACACACGGCACGACCGCCGAGAGCGGGTACCCGGCCTGGATGGCGGCGTTGCCGTCGAAGACCATGCGGCCCCAGTCGGGGGTCAGGGCCGGTACGCCCAGCCCGAGGAAGGAGAGCCCGGCCAGGTCGATCAGGGCGTAGCCGAAGTTGATCGTGGACTGGGCCAGGACGACGGGCATGACGGCGGGGATGACGTGGCGCAGGCAGATCTGCGCCCCCGAGTGGCCCTGCACCCGGTAGGCCTCCACGTACGGGCGGGAGCGTTCGGCCAGGACGAGGGAGCGGGTGAGCCGACTGACGTAGGGCAGGTAGGCGATGGCCAGGGCGATGACGGGGGCGAGCAGCCCCTCGCCGTACACCGAGACGATCAGGATGGCGAGCAGCATGCCGGGGAAGGCGAAGACCAGCTCGGTGCTGCGGGACAGGACCGAGTCAAGCCAGCCGCCCCGCCACGCGGCGGCGGTGCCGATGGCCACGCCGGCCGCGGTGGAGAAGGCGACCACGCCGAGCGGGCCGAGGAGGGAGGTGCGGGCTCCCAGGATCAGCCGCGACAGCGTGTCGCGGCCGGAGGCGTCGACCCCGAGGAGGTGGTCGGCGGAAGGGCCCGCGAGGGCGTTGCCCAGGTCGGCGGTGTTGGGATCGTAGGGGGTGATCCAGGGGGCGAGCACCGCGACGAGGACGACGACGGCGACGAACCCGGCGCAGAGCACGGAGAGGGGGGCGCGAGTGGTCCGGAACCGGGAGAGGCCCGGCCGGCGCACCAGGACGGCACTCACGCGGCCTTCTTCGAGGGGTCGAGGGAGACCCGGGGGTCGACCAGCGGGTGGAGCAGGTCCACGACGAGGTTCACCGTCATGAACAGCGCGACCATGATGAGGGAGATGGCCTGCACGGTGGGGAAGTCCTTGGTGGTGGTGGACAGTTCGAGGAGCTGGCCGATGCCGCCCACGCTGAACGCCGATTCCACCAGGACGGTGCAGACGAGCAGGGTGGAGACGATGAGCCCGCCGGTGGTGAGCACGGTGCCCAGGGCGTTGCGGAACACGTGGCGCCGGATGACCAGGCTGTCGCGGACCCCCCGGCTCCGGGCGACCGTGACGTGCTCCTGGCCCAGGACGTCGAGCATCGCGGCGCGCGTGACGCGGGCGAGCATGCCGATCAGGTAGAGCGCCAGCGCGACGGCCGGCAGGGTCAGGTGCCACAGCATCTGCCCGAACCCGTCGCCGGTTCCCCCGGTGGGGAACCAGTGCAGCCGCACCGCGAACAGGCCCTGCAGCAGGACGGCGGCGACGAACGACGGGGTGCCGATGGCGAAGGTGGTCGTCACCAGGATCGCCGAGTCGGTGCTCCCGCCGCGGACCGCGCCGGTCCAGCCCAGGATCAGCCCGAACACGAGGACCAGTACGAGCGCCATCGAGATCAGCATCAGGGTGTTGGGCAGGCGGTCCGCCAGCAGCCGCGACACGTCGGTGCGGTAGGTGATCGAGCGGCCGAAGTCGCCCTGGACGACCTGCCCGAGCCAGTGCAGGTACCGCTCCGCGAACGGGTCGTCCAGGTGGTAGTGCTCGTTGATCGCCTGCAGGGCCTCCGGGGAGGCGGAGCGGCCCCCGAGGAGGAAGCTCGCCGGGTTGCCGGGGGCCAGGTACAGGGCGCCGAAGATCACGAAGGAGGCGCCGAGCAGGGTGGCCGCCATTTCGGCCAGCCGGCGTGCGGCGAAGCGCAGGAAGCTCATTTCGCGGCCGCCCCGACGTCCGCCGCCCACGGGTGGTAGAGGTAGGAGATGGTGGTGGGCGCGCCCGTGATCCGCTTGTTCAGGAAGACGGCGGTCGGCCACTCGGCGACCGGGATCCACAGCACCTGGTCGGCGGCCTTCTTCTGCATTTCGGCGGCGGTCGCGAAGCGCTTGGCGGGGTCGTACTCGGCCCGGGCCTTGTCGTTCAGCGCGTCGTACGCCTCGTCGCTGTAGCCGGCGTAGTTCTGGTAGGCCCCGGTCTGGAAGTTGCTCAGCAGGTCCATCGGGTCGGTGATGGAGTCGTAGTACGTCTCCGGGAACATGTCGAGGCCCTCGCGCGCCGCGGGATCGGTGAACAGCGAGGTGAAGGCGTTGGGGGCGATGGTCTTCAGCACGACCTTCAGCCCGATCTTGGTGCCGGCGTCCTGGACGGCGGTGGCCAGCAGCGAGACGTCCTGGCCGATCGAGCTGGTGGCGATGGTCACCGTCTTCCCGGTGGCCCCCGCCTCCTCGATCATCCGCTTGGCGGCCTCGATGTTCTGCTCGGGCGAGGGGAGCCCGTCGAAGGCGGCCTTGCGGACGTCCTCGGGAGCCTCGGCCCAGGCGGCCTTGGTGGTGAGCGAGGTGGTGACGGTGCCCGCGCCGCCCAGGCCCGCCTTGACGAAGCCGCGCCGGTCCAGGGCCAGGGACAGTGCCCGGCGGACGCGGACGTCGCCGAGCGCGCCCTTCATGCTGGTCACGTTGACGTTGACGGTGCTGAGGCCCTCGCCGAAGTAGAGCTTGCCCGTGCCGCTGTTGCTCAGCCGGGAGTAGCTCTCGGTGGGGATCAGGTACCCGCCGTCCGCCTCGCCGCTCAGCATGGCGTTGGTACGGGCCGAGGGGTCGGTGAGGAAGGTGAAGACGGCCTTCGCGGACTTGGCCTTGGGGCCCCAGTAGCCGTCGAAGCGCTTGAGCTCGATGGACTGGCCCTTGTTCCAGCTGCCCAGCGAGAAGGGGCCGGTGCAGTCGAGGCTGCCGGCGGTGCCGTAGTCCTCGCCGGCCTTCTCCACGCCGGCCTCGGAGGCGACCACGCCGGCCGCCGTCGCCATGTACTGCGGGAACTGCGAGTCGGGCTGCTTCAGCGAGACGGTCACCTGGAGCGGGCCGGTCTTGGTGACGGACTCGACGTTGGAGAAGTTGCTGTTCCAGGCCGCCCCGTTCGCCGGGTCCATCTGACGGCCGAGGCTGTAGACGACGTCCTCGGGGGTCATCGTGCCGCCGTCGTGGAAGCGCACGCCCGCGCGCAGATCGTAGACCCACGTCAGGGGGGTGGGGTTGGAGGCCTTCTCGGCCAGACCCGGAGCCATGGTGAGCTGCGGGGTCCACCGCATCAGGCTCTCGCAGACGTTCGACAGGATCGTGTTCTGCGGGTAGTCGAAGGCCGAGATGTAGTCCAGCGTCGGGGGTTCCGCGTACAGGGCCCAGGTGAAGGAGTCCAGCTCGCCCGCGGCGGCCGGAGTGCCCGCGGAGAGCTTGAAGCCGGCGTCCGACGTGGTCCCGCCGCCCGCCTTGGGCGGGCCGGAGCATGCGGTGACCAGGCTGAGGGCGGCCAGCGCCGCGACGGGGAGCGCGTACCGGCCGCGCGCGGAGCGGCGGCGGGCGGCGGGCGGGCCGGCCGGGGACGGGTCGGACGCGGACACGGACGCGGACACGGACCTGGCTGCTCTGGACCAGGGCAGGGATGGGGACATCACCAAGAGATGGCCGTGGGCGGCGGCAGAGGTGTATGGGCGTGAGGGGTGGGGTCGGGGCGGTAGGCTCGTTCTTGGGGGGCTGTCAGGCCACCGCGTCGAAGCCCGTGTCCCGGGCCATCCGCTTCAGCTCCAACAGCGCGTGCTTCTCGATCTGGCGGATCCGCTCACGGGTCAGACCGTGCTGCTTGCCCACCTCTGTCAGGGTACGCTCCCGACCGTCCTCAATGCCGTAACGCATCTTGATGATCGACGCGGTGCGCTGGTCGAGCTTGCCGAGCAGGTCTTCCAGCTCCTCACTGCGCAGCAGGGAGAGGACGGACTGCTCCGGGGAGATGGCCGAGGTGTCTTCCAGCAGGTCACCGAACTGCGTGTCGCCGTCCTCGTCCACCCCCATGTTGAGGCTGACCGGGTCGCGCGCCCAGTCCAGGACGTCGCCGACGCGCTTCTGCGTGGTGTCCAGTTCGGCGGCGATCTCGGCGTGTTCCGGGTCGCGGCCGTTCTCCCGGTTGAACTCGCGCTGGACCCGGCGGATCCGGCCGAGCTCCTCCACCAGGTGGACGGGGAGGCGGATGGTGCGGGACTGGTCGGCGATGGACCGGGTGATGGCCTGGCGGATCCACCACGTGGCGTACGTGGAGAACTTGAAGCCCTTGGCGTAGTCGAACTTCTCGACGGCGCGCACCAGGCCGGCATTGCCCTCCTGGATGAGGTCGAGGAGCGGCAGACCGCTGCGCGGGTAGCGGCGGGCCACGGCGACGACCAGGCGGAGGTTGGAGCGGATGAAGACCTCCTTGGCGCGCTCACCCTCGGCGGCCAGGAACTCCAGCTCCTCGTGGGAGGGCTTCTTGCCCTTGCGCTCTATCGCCCCGTCGAGGATCTGCCGGGCGTACACGCCCGCCTCGATGATCTGCGAGAGCTCCACTTCCTTGGCGGCGTCGAGCAGCGGGGTCCGGGCGATCTCGTCGAGGTACATGCCGACCAGGTCACGGTCGGCGATCTCCCCGCCCACGGCGCGAGCGCTGCTCGTGGACTGACGACGGGCGACGGCGCGGGTTGCCATGCGTGCTCCCTTGCGATGAGTTCGGTCGCGGTGCTGCGGCTGCCTGGACACTCTCCCGAGTGCCCGCTTCCGAAGGAAACAACGACTGGAATCGGGACAGAATTCCCACGTCGCTCCCTATTTTCCGAGATCTTGCAGTATCCTGCCCCGCCACCCCCCGGCCCGGGCGGATCCGCGACACCGCCAGAGCCCGAAGAGGTGCAGGTCAGGCCCGGGATGGAGGCCGATCCGGAGACGCTCACGGACTTGCGGAACCACCACGTCCGTGAGACCGCCGTCACATGCGCCACGGCCGTCTTCGCCCCGGAACAGCGCCGCCCCCGGCCGCACTCCCACCGTGAAGACGGTCCGCACCGGCTTCTGGTTGCCTGCACTGGCGATCGAATCGCCGGATACACCACAAGCAGCGTGTTCCGGCCAAAGCGGACCAGGGCCGTGTCACCTCTCCGAGTGAGGGTTTGGCATATCCCTGCGGCACGCGCAGATGGCGCTCGACCATCGGGGGGTCGCTTGTGCGGTCCGGCCGGCGACGCCCACACTTGAGGAGGAGGTGCTGCACCCATGACCGCTCTCGCCCACGAGACCACAGAGACCGCCACACCCCCTTCAGATTTGGACGAGGCCCTGTGGCTCGCATGGCAGGCCGCAGTCGAGAAACTCCCCGAGGGCTTCCGCGCCGAGATCATCGAGGGGTCCATCGAAGTGTCACCAACCGGTCGCTACTCCCACGGTGAGACCGTGAACGAACTGCGGGACACCCTCGTGGTCTTCCTGGCAGCCGGCGGCTACGCCGCCCGTCAGGACATGAACGTCATCCACGGCCGCAAAGTCTGGATCCCGGACCTGTTCATCGCTCCGAAGGGCACGCAAGAACACGTCACCGAGGACGGCATCGGCATCAAGGCCTCGGCCGTAGAGCTCGTCGTCGAGGTGGTCTCCCCCGGGCGCGACTGCATCTCCCGCGACCGAGTCCGCAAGCGCCGGGCCTACGCCCACGCCGGGATCCCGGTCTACATCCTGATCGACGATTTCGACGACGGCGGCACCGTCACCGTGCTGACCTCGCCCGACCCCGAGAAGGCCGTCTACGAAGACGAGGTTCGGGCCGCGTACGGGACCTCCGTCACGATTCCGGCCGGACCCGCCAAGGGGTTCGCCATCGGCGAGGACATCACGGGGCCGGGCCGGGGCGGCGGGTAGCGACCTCGGGGCAGGCGCGGCAGGCCGCGGGGCCCGACTGGGCCCACCACGTACACGCCGGGCGGAGGTGGCAGGACGGGACGGAGGTCCCGGCGGGTGCGGACGCCGCCAGGCGGGTGGCCAGGGTGCAGGTCTCGCCCGCGCGGTTCAGGCAGTGCGGGACGCAGTGGGAGGCCAGGCGCAGCAGGCGGCGCGGTTCGGTGCCGGGCGGGAGTCCGGCCAGGGCCTCGGCCGCCGGGCGCGGGGCCGGGAGGTAGACCGGGGGTCCGTCGAGGCCTTCGCGGACCGCCAGGACCACCGACTCCGCCGCGTACGCCGAGCCGCTCGGGCACCAGAGGGTCCGGGGGCCGGACCCGTCGCCGCTAGCCAAACTGCAGCGAGCGCTTCGACAGGCCCATCCAGAAGCCCGAGACCGGGGTGGACGCCGTCGAGAGCTCGGATTCGGCCGCGCCCAGGGTGACGAACAGCGGGGCGAAGTGCTCCGTGCGCGGGTGGGCCAGGCGGCCCGCCGGGGACTTGGCCTCGAAGTCCAGGAGGGAGTCCACGTCGCCGGCGGCCAGCGCCTCGTGGCCCCACGCGTCGAACTCCGCGGACCAGCCGGGGACGCCCGGGCCGGTGTGCCGCAGGGCGGCGAGGTTGTGGGTGAAGAAGCCGCTGCCCACGATCAGGACGCCTTCGTCGCGCAGCGGGGCGAGCTTGCGGCCGATCTCCATCAGGCGGCGCGGGTCCAGGGTCGGCATGGAGATCTGGAGCACCGGTATGTCGGCCGCCGGGAACATCTCCACCAGCGGGACGTACGCGCCGTGGTCCAGGCCCCGGTCGGGGATGTCCTGGACCGGGGTGCCGGGGGCCTTCAGGAGCTTTCGTACCGCCGCGGCCAGCTCGGGGGCGCCCGGAGCCCCGTAGCGGACCTGGTAGTAGTGCTCGGGGAAGCCCCAGAAGTCGTAGACGAGCGGGACGGGCTCCGTGGCGCCGAGGGCGAGCGGGGCCTCCTCCCAGTGGGCGGAGACCATCAGGATCGCCCGGGGGCGGGGCAGGTCCGCGGACCAGGCGGCCAGCTCGCCGGGCCACACCGGGTCGTCGGCCAGCGGCGGGGCTCCGTGGCTCAGGTACAGCGCCGGCATCGTCATCGGGAGCTCCAGAGGTGTTCGGGCGGTCCGCCGGGAAAAGACTAACCCCGCGTCGTTCAAATTTGAACAACGCGGGGCCATCAGTCATTCCCGCACCCGGGAGGACCCGGGATCCGGCCGGGTCAGTGGGCGATCACCGGAACCTTCAGGTCGGCCTCGCCGTCCGCGCCCTCGGCGACCGGGCCGCCCGCACCCGGCTTGCCCGTGGTGATGAGGGTCAGGGCGATGAGCGAGCTGGCGACCAGGATGCCGACGGCCCACCAGATCGCGGAGGCGTAGCCCTCCACCATGGCCTGGGCCTGGATCAGCTGCCCGGCCGGGCCGCCCGCCGCGGCCTCGGCCGCGTGGTCGGTCAGGTACGCGGTCGTCGCCGAGGCGGCGATCGTGTTCAGCAGGGCGGTGCCGATCGCGCCGCCCACCTGCTGCGAGGTGTTGACCATCGCGGAGGCGACACCGGCGTCGGCCGGGTTCACCCCGTACGTGGCCAGGGACATGGCGGGCATGAACGCGGTGCCCATGCCGAGGCCCAGCAGCAGCTGCGCCGGCAGGATCAGCGCCGGGTAGGAGGAGCCGACCTCGAGCTGCGTCAGCAGCAGCATGCCGCCGGCGGCGACCATGAAGCCGGGGCCCATCAGCAGGCGCGGCGGAACCCGCGTCATCAGGCGGGCGCCGATCTGGGTGGAGCCGGCGATCATGCCCACGATCATCGGGAGGAAGGCGAAGCCGGTCTTGACGGGCGAGAAGCCCTTCACGACCTGCAGGTAGTACGTGAGGAAGAGGAACAGGCCGAACATCGAGATGACGGCGAGGCCCAGCGAGAGGTAGACACCGCCGCGGTTGCGCTCCAGCAGCACGCGCAGCGGCAGCAGCGGGTGGGTCGTACGGGACTCGACGAGGACGAACGAGGCGAGCAGCACCACGGAGGCGACGAACATGCCCACGGTCAGGCCGTCCGACCAGCCGGCCGACTCGGCGCGGGTGAAGCCGTAGACCAGGGCGACCAGGCCGGTCGTGGACAGGAGCACGCCGGGGATGTCGAGCGGCGCGCGGTTACGGCCGCCGGCCGGCTCGCGGATGATCATCCAGGCGCCGACCGCGGCGACGATCGCGAACGGGATGTTGACGAAGAACGTCCAGCGCCAGTTGAGGTACTCGGTGAGGAAGCCGCCGAGGATCAGGCCCACGGCGCCACCGCCGCCGGCGATCGCACCGTAGATGCCGAAGGCCTTGGCGCGCTCCTTGGCGTCGGTGAACATGACGGCCAGCAGCGAGAGCGCGGCCGGCGCGAGCAGCGCGCCGAAGAGGCCCTGGAGGGCGCGGGCGCCCAGCATCATGGCCTCGCCCTGGGCGGCGCCGCCGAGCGCGGAGGCCAGGGCGAAGCCGATGAGGCCGACGATGAAGGCGTTCTTGCGGCCCCACTTGTCGGCGATGCGGCCGCCGAAGAGGAGCAGTCCGCCGAAGGCCAGCGCGTACGCGGTGATGACCCACTGGCGGTTGCCGTCCGAGATGCCGAGGTCGGTCTGGGCGGACGGCAGGGCGATGTTCACGATGGTGGCGTCGAGGACGACCATCAGCTGCGCCAGGGCTATGAAGACCAGGGCCTTCCAGCGGCTGGGGTCGGCGGCGGCAGCCAGCGGCGGATTCGCGGCTGTTTTGGACATGGGGATACCCACTTCGCGGTGCGTGATGACTGAAATGAATCAGGAAAGGTATTTTGGGCGGTTTGCGACGCTACCGGGTGCGCCCCGGGGCGTCACATGGTTTTCCGCCTCAGGTCCTCCAGCGTGGTCGGCGCGCCCGGCAGTTCGGAGCGTGCCGGAGCCCTCAAGCCGTCGAGGAACAGCTGCAGATGGCGGTGGACGAAGAGGTCGGTGTCGAAGCAGGCGGTGCCCGGGAGGGGGCGGCTCAGCTGGGACAGGGCGATCATCAGGTCGCCGACCCCGATGTCCGTGCGCAGCAGCCCGCAGGACTGGCCGGCGCCGAGCAGGGTGTCGACGGCCTCTTCCAAGGCCGTGCGGGCGGCGAGCAGTTCGGGGTGCTCACGGTCGAAGTCGCCGGAGAGCATGGGGCACAGGGCGCCGATCCGCTCGTCCGCCGCACCGTGCGTGAAGCGGCACAGGGCGGCGAAGGCGTCCGGCTCCTGGGACAGGGCGTCCTCGGCGAGCGCCGTCACCCGGTCCATCACGAAGAGCACGACGTGGTGGACGAGCGTGGGCCGGTCGGGGAAGTGCCGGTAGAGCGTGGCGTTGCCGACGCCGGCCCGGCGGGCGATCTCGTCGAGGGGTGCGGCGGAGCCGAACTCCACGAGCGCCTCGCGCGCCGCGGTCAGGATGCGCTCCCGGTTGCGCACGGCGTCGGCCCGCGGGCGGGGCACCTTGGCCGGAGCCTTGGTCCGAGCCGGGGCCTGAGCCGGGGCCGGGGCCTGAGCCGGGGCCGGGGCCTGAGCCGGGGCCGGGGCCGGGGCCTTGACCGAACCCGCGGCCGAGACCCCGGCCGGGGCCGTGAGGTCGAGTGCCGCCTCCGGGTCCGGTAGGGGGAGGGCCGCCGGAGCGGTGGCGGTGGGGCGCTTCATTCCGGGGCCTCCCTGGCGCGGTGACGCGTACGTCCGCTCGGTCCGTCCGGTCGAAACGGGGAGCAGGCCCCCGGTTCGTGGGGACTCTCGTTCAAACGGGGAAGGGGTCCCCGGTTATTTCACCCTCCCGTGTGACCTGGGTCACACCACAGCAGCCCCTCCGGTCCCGTTTGGCCTCTCCCGGCGCGCGGGCACGCCCGGGCCGTCGGAGGGTGATCGCACAGAGCGCAGTCCGGACCCGGCCGGCTGCCGCGGACCCGAAGGCCGATCTCCATGCCGCAGACGCGCCACCGGATACGCAAGCCACGCCGCACCAGCGCCTACATCGGCATCACCGCGCTGGCCCTCGGCGTCACGGCGACCGCGAGCGCGGGGATATCCAGCCGCGGCCATTCGGCGGCCGGCCCCAAGGCCGCGACCTCCGCCGAATCGATGCTCGCGCCCTGCCGGATCTCCGGAGCCATGGGCGTGCAGATGTCCGAGGGGCTGCCGACGCCTCCCGGGTACTCGCGCTCGACCGGCGAGGTCCGGGCGCTGAACCTGATGATCGACTTCCCCGACGCCAAGGGCGAGGGCACGGCGACCGACCGGCTGGCGGAGTTCTTCCCGCAGACCTCCGACTGGTTTCGCACCAGCTCCTACGGGCGGCTCAGCTACCGCGCCGAGGCGCCCATAAGGAACTGGCTGCGGATGCCGATGCCCTTCGCGGCGTACGGGATCGGGCGCGGCTCCCCGTACGAGCCCGGCTACCGCCAGCTCGTGGAACACATCGTCAAAACCGCCGACGCCGAGGTCGATTTCTCCCGGTATGACCTGATCAACATCCTGGTCACGCCGAACGCCGGGCCCTCCGCCCTCGACACGGTCCTGTCCGTCACCTTCTCCGGCAACCCCGAGGCCCCCGTGGCCGACGGCGTCCCGCTCGCCAACACGTCCTTCGTCTACAGCCGCCAGGACGACGGCTCCGGCTCCTACCGGGAGACCGGCTACCGCGTCCTGCCCCACGAGAACGGGCACGTGTTCGGCCTGCCCGACCTCTACACCGCCGACGGCGGGGGCACGGTCGGGCACTGGGACATCATGAGCGAGGACTGGGGCGCCAACAACGACCTGCTGGGCTGGCACAAGTGGAAGCTGGGCTGGCTCGACGGCTCCCAGATCAGCTGCGCCGGAAAGTCCGGCGTCAGCGACCACGTGCTGTCCCCGCTCGCCGTCGAGGGCGGCACCAAGCTGGCCTTCATCCCGGTGTCGGAGAGCGCCGGGTACGCGGTGGAGGTGCGCACCCGGGCCGGGAACGACGAGGCCATCTGCAAGCCCGGGGTCCTCATCTACAAGGTGGACTCCGAGGTGGACACCGGCCGCGGGCCCGTCACCGTCTCCGACAGCTCCCATGCGAGCGGAGGGTGCACCCGGCGGCCCAATGTGCACGCGGAGCTCTCGGACGCGCCGTTCCGGCCGGGCGAGACCTTCACCGACGACAAGGCGGGCATCAGCGTCTCGGTCGTGGGCGAACTGCGCAACGGCAGCTACCAGGTGCGGGTCATCCGGCCGTGACCCGGCGCCCGCGCCCGGCGTCGGGCCCGGCGTCCGGCCCGGAGTCCGGCCCGGCGTCCCGCCCGGCGTCCCGCCCGGCGTCCCGCCCGCAGCCCTTGGGCCCGGCCGAAGGGCCCGGGCCGGACCGGCCCTCGTGCCCGGCAGGCCGCCGCGGTGGCCTGCCGGGAGCGCCGCGAGGTCGAGTCGCTCGGCCCGCCGGTTCGCGACCTCCGGCCCCCTGCCCGACCGGATCCGGGCGGCGATGGTTGAGTGGACCAGCCGTGTCACACCGTAGGGAGACCCCTTGAAGGCCTTCGCGCTGCGCCGGACCGGCGAGCCGCCCGCCGTGGCGGACCGGCCCGTTCCCGAACCCCGGGCGGGCGAAGTCCTCGTACGCACCTCGGCCGCGCTCATCTGCGCCTGGGACGGGCACACCGCCGCCGGAGCGCCCACCGGGCTCGGCCACGAGGCCGTCGGCACCGTCGAGGCCATCGGCCCCGGAGTCTGCCCGTCCTACGTCGGCCGGCGCGTCGGGGTCGAGGGCCACGGGCGGCTCGCCGAGTTCTTCCGCGCCCCGGCGGCCGGAGCCGGGCTCGTGGCGCTCCCCGACAGCATCAGCGACCACCAGGCCCTGTACGCGGCCGGCTCGCTGCCCACCGGCTTCGCCGCCGCCGAGGAGTCCGGACCGCCCCCGGGCGGGAGCGTCGTGGTCTTCGGGCAGGGCGCCGTCGGGCTCGGCGCCACCATCGCGGCCGGGCGGCTGCGCGGTGCGCGCGTCATCGCCGTCGAGCCGGAGATGAAGCGGCAGCGCCTCGCCCTGCGGTTCGGGGCGGACGTGGTCATCGATCCGGCCTACGAGGACACCGCCGAGCGGATCCTGGAGCTGACCGGCGGCGCCGGCGCGGACCGGGCGATCATGGCGACGGCCTCGCCCGCCGCCGCGAGGGCGGCCCGCGAAGGGCTCTCCGGCGGCGGCCGGATCACCTACGCCCGCTGCCGGCCGCCGCAGAGCAGCGGCGCGCGGTTCGCGCGGGCCCTGCGGCTGATCGGCGAGGGGCTCGTGAACCCGACGGTGATCACGACCCACGAATTCCCCTTCCACCGTGTCGAGGAGGCCTTCGCCCGGCTCGTCGCCCGGGAGCCCGGCATGATCAAACCGGTCATCCTCTTCCCCCGCCCGAGCTGATCCGCGGCCTGATCCGCGCCCCCCAGCCACGACCCGACCCGCGACCCGATCCGCCGTCCGGAGCCCGCTCCGTGAAGGGACCCCCGTCATGCCCAGCACCCCCGAAGAACGCCTCGCCGCCGCCGGACTGAAGCTCCCGCCGACCCCCTCGCCGGTCGCCGTCTACGTCCCGGCCGTCCAGAGCGGCCACTACGTGTACACCTCGGGCCAGCTCCCGATGGTCGACGGCTCCCTCCCGCTGACCGGCAAGGTCGGCGCCGAAGTCACCCCGGAGCAGGCCAAGGAGCTGGCGCGGCAGTGCGCGCTGAACGCGCTGGCCGCCGTCGCCTCCGTCTCCGGGGACCTGTCCGCCGTCAAGCGCGTGGTCAAGGTCGTCGGCTTCATCGCCAGCGATCCCCACTTCACCGGCCAGCCGGGCGTGCTCAACGGCGCCAGCGAGCTGCTGGGCACCGCCTTCGGCGACGCCGGCATCCACGCCCGCAGCGCCGTCGGCGTGTCCGTGCTGCCGTTGGACGCCCCCGTCGAGGTCGAGCTCGTCGTGGAACTGCACACCCCTATGGGCGTCTAGTGCTGTGGCCGGGAAGGTTTGCCGGGTCGCGGTGTCCGGTGCGGTGCATCGCAAGGCGGAGGACCACGCCTCGTACTGGACGTACCGGTGTGGTCCGACAACGCGGCGAGGTGCCGTGCCGGGCGCCGCGACCCGGTGAACCTTTCCGGTCACAACACTAGTGCTGTGGCCGGCTCTTTCGTTTGACGGCTGTTGACGGTGGGATCGACGCGCCCGATCACGCACCCCCGCGGGGCGAGCGGCCGCCGCGCGAGCCGCAGTACTGCTCCCACGTCCAGACGAGCTGGCGGCGGGCCATGACGGCGACCGCGTGGCGGCGGTACTTCGCCGTTCCGCGGACGTCGTCGATCGGGTTCGTCGCCCCGGAGGCGAGGTCGCCGAACTGCTTGACGACCGACGGGGTGATGACCTCGCCGGACTCCCAGAAGCCGCCCTCTTCGAGCACGGCGTTCAAGAACTCCTCGGCGGTCTTCGCCCGGATCGGAGTGGGGGCCGCGGAGCCGATGCCGGTACGGACCGTGCGGGTCGCGGGGTGCAGGGCGAGGCCGAACGCGCAGACGGCGATGACCATCGCGTTGCGGGTGCCGACCTTCGAGTACTGCTGGGGGCCGTCCGCCTTCGTGATGTGGACGGCCCGGATCAGCTCGTCCGGGGCGAGCGCGTTGCGCTTGACGCCCGTGTAGAACGCGTCGATCGGGATCAGGCGGGATCCGCGTACGGACTCCACCTCGACCGCGGCGCCCGCCGAGAGCAGCGCGGGGTGCGCATCACCGGCCGGCGAGGCGGTGCCGAGGTTGCCGCCGACGCTGCCCCGGTTGCGGATCTGCGGGGACGCGACCGTGTGCGAGGCGAGCGCGAGTCCCGGAAGCTCCGCGCGCAGGCTCTCCATGATCCGCGTGTACGGGACGCAGGCGCCCAGCCGGACCGCGTCCCCGCCGACCTCCCACTCACGCAGCGCGGCGATGCGGTTGAGGTCCAGGAGCTGTTCGGGCCGGCGGTGGTCGAAGTTGATCTCGACCATCACGTCCGTGCCGCCCGCGATCGGGACGGCCGTGGGGTACTCGGCCTTCGCGGCGAGCGCCTCCTCCCAGCTGGCGGGGCGAAGGAAGTCCATGTGGGGGGCTCTCATTCGTCGTACCTGTGGGGCAAGTGCGGCCCCCGGGGCGGGTGTTCGACAGTCACCGATCCCATGAACCATGGCGAGCGGACTCAAACCGATTTCCGTGGAATTACCCCAACGTAAAGTCCTGACCTGCGGTTCTGTGGGATGTCGAACAGATCGGCCCGGTTGCGGCGCATGGCAGGGTGGAGCCATGAGGCTGCGTGATCTGCTGTCGTCCGAAGCTCTCCCCGGGCTGCCCGAACTGCGCCTGCTCGGCGGCGGCGGGCACCTCGACCGGCCCGTGCTCGCCGCCGTGACCATCGACCTGCCCGACCCGGGGCGCTTCGTGTCCCCCGGGGACCTGGTGCTGTCCGGGCTGGCCTGGCGCCGCAAGGACGCCGGGGCCGGCCAGTGCGACGCCTTCGTACGCGTCCTCGTGGAAGCCGGCTGCGCCGCACTGGGCGCGGGCGAGGCCAAGTTCGGGCACGTGCCCGCCGATCTGGTGGAGGCCTGCGACCGGCACGGGCTGCCGCTGCTCGCGGTGGGCGTGGAGGTGCCCTTCACGGCCGTCACCGAGTACGTGGCGCGCAGCCGGGCCGGGGCGCGGGTCGGGAACCTCGCCGCGCTGGTCGACCGGCACCGGCGGTTCACCGCCGACCGGCAGGCCGGGGCAGGGGCCGACGCCCTCCTCGAGCTGATGCTGGCCGAGCTGGACCTGCGGGCGTACATCCTCTCCCCCACGGGCCGGCAGATCGCGGGTGCGCGGCCGCCGCTGCCGGAGAAGACGGCCTCGGCGCTGGCGGGCCGGTTCCTGGCCGCCGAGCGGGCGGGCGGGCCCGCCCCGCACCGCACGGTCGCCCGCTCCACGGCGTACTCGCTGTTTCCGGTGCGCACCGGGCCGGACGCCGGGGCCGCGCCGACCGACTGGCTGATCGCGGTCGAGGCCGACTGCGCCGACTGGGGCCGCGAGCGCGTGGACCTCGTGGAGCGGCTCGCGCGGCTGGTCGCGGTGGAGCGGTCCGGGCGCGACACCGACCGCACGGCGCGCCGGAGCACCGCCGGGCGGCTGCTGGCCCTGTTGGAGCCGCACGGCGGGGGCGGGCCGGGTGGAGGCGGGCCAGGTGAGGGCTGGTCGGGCGGGGGCGGGCCGGGGCTGTTCGAGGACGCGGCGGCCCGGCTCGCGACCGGAGCCGTGGGCCCGGAGGACTCCGTACGCTGGCAGGCCGTTTCGGCGCGGCTGGACGTGCGGCCCGCGCCCGGGTTCCCCGTGGGGACGGCCGTACGGGACCTCCTGGAGGAGGTGCTGCTGCATCCGCACTGCCTGGGAGCGGGCGCCGGGCAGCGGATCGCCGTTGCCCCGGCCGGGGAGGCGGGTGCTTCCGGGAACGGGGACCCGGCGGGCGCGGAGGCCGTCGCCTTCGTCCTCGTCGGGGAGGACGGGGACCTGACCCCCGAGGCGGTCGGCAGGGCCGCGGGCGGCTCGCTGCCGCGCGCGCTGCGGGCCGGGGAGCGGCTGAGCTTCGGCGTCAGCGCCCCGGTGGGCGAGGCCGCGGACCTGCGCCACGCGCTCGCGGAGGCCCGCAACGCCCGGCGGGTCACGGCCGCTTCGGACCCGGTCGCCGCCTGCGGGCCCGAGGACCTGGCCGCGCACGTCATGTCGCTGCTGGCGCTGCTCCCGGCCGACGTCCGGCGCTCCTTCAGCCGCCGGCTGCTGTCCCCGCTCCACGACTACGACCGGCGCTACCGCTCCGACCTGGTGCCCACGCTGCGGTCCTTCCTGGAGCACGAGGGGTCCTGGGCCCGCTGCGGCGAGGCCCTGCACCTGCACGTGAACTCGCTGCGCTACCGGATCGGCCGCATCGAGGCGCTGACCGGCCGGAGCCTGACCCGGCTGGAGGACAAGATGGACTTCGCGGCGGCGCTGCGCATGGAAGGGGACGGCGGGGGCGGAGCGGGCGGAGGCGGCGGAAGGCGAGGGGGCCCAGGGCGTCCAGGAACGGCAGCCAGGCCAGGTCGATGCCGGGGACGGTGCGGGTCTCGCTCGTCCAGCCGTCTCCGAGGGCCGGCAACGTGGTGGGGTCGGGCAGCGGCTTGCCGTCGGCGGGCTTGCCGGACAGGACCTGGTTGACGGAGAGGATCTGCTGGAGTCCGCTCCACTTCGCCTCGTGCCCCCAGTAGCGGTATCCGCCCGGTGCGGCGATCCCGTCCACGGCGGCGGTCAGGGTGGTGTCGTCCCCGTGGACGGGCCGGTGGTCGGCGTACATCCCGTCGCCGTGCCGCTTCCCGCCGTGCGCCTTGTCCTGCGGGGGCGTGGCGTACGCGGCGGTGGCGGCGCGGTGGTGGGCGGCCGTCCGCACCAGTGCGCTCACGCCGGTGAGCAGCCGGGCGTCGGTCAGCGCGGGGAGCGCCGTGGCGACGGCTGCCTCGATGAGCTCGTCCGCGGTGGGGCCGTCGTACGACTTGTCGGCGGCGACCGCGGCCTTCCGCCCGGCCAGTGCCGTGTCGACGGCGTCGAGGAGGGTCGCGATCTGCGCGTCGGTGACCGCGCGCAGGGCGGCCGGGCCCCGCTCGTCGCGCGGGCGCAGGGCGTGCCAGAACGCGGGCGGCGGGACGTACCGGGTGCCGGCGGCGTACTCGCCGCCCTGCTCGCCGAGGGGGACCGATCCCAGCGCGTCGGTGGTGACGGCGCCCGCCGGATAGAGCTCGACGTTGCCGCCGACGACGGCGGCGAGGGGCGCGGCTCCACCCGGCAGCCGCAGGGCGCCCAGCGGTACGGGGTGGTCCCGGCGGCCGGGCGCGACGGCCAGGGTGACGGTCCGCCCGTCGGGGGTCCCGGAGGTGACGCGGCGGTCGGGGTCCTCGCCCTCGGTGCGTACCCAACGGCCCAGGACGGTGCCGTCGGTGCCCAGCGGCGTGGTCTCCAGGCCCGGGAGCAGCGGCAGGACCTCGCATTCCTCGGTCACGAGGCGGGCGCCGTCGCGGATTCCCGACTGCAGGAAGGCGGGCAGCGAAGCACGCCCGTGGGTGCCGCCCGCCGGGTCGTACTCGACCCAGCAGTGGTCGCGGCCCTGCTTGCCCTGGCGCCAGTGTCCGGTGCCGTCGCCCAGCACGGGGCGGGTGGACGGCAGGGTGGTGTCGCCGGCGTGCAGGGTGCGGCCGCCGGTGGCGCGGCCGCCGCCGGGCAGCGGCAGCGACGGGGAGCCGACCTCCTGCCCGTTCCACCACTGCGGCAACTGCTCGCCGCCGAGGGTGAAGGGTTCGGCGGGGCGGGTCGACCAGTACGCGCGCTGCTTGCCGTCCTCCGCCCAGATGACCAGCAGTTCGCCGTCGGTGTACCGGAAGCGGGGGCGCCGCCAGCGGTCCAGGTCGGCGGGCAGACGCAGGTCGTGTTCGAGCAGCACCCCTTCGGGGCCGACCACGACGGCCGTGTGGCGGTTGGCGAGGACCAGGGCGGGCCAGGCTTCGGCGACCACCATCCAGTGGTTCTGGTCGGCCCGGTCGGTGTCGAGGCGCCGGTAGGTCTCCTCCAGGGCGGGCCAGCCCAGTTCGTCCAGGACGCCGGCGCGCAGGGTGGCGCCGAGGACCGGCGCCAGGTCGTGAGCGGCGACCTCGGCGACGGCCTCCGGGTTGACCTGGCCGGCGACCGCGCGGAAGGACGACAGGCGCCGGAGCGCCGCTCGCGAACCGGGCAGTCCTGCCGCACCGGTGAGCTCCGCGGCGCGATCGCGCAGCCAGTCGTGGAGCACGGCGCCGAGCACCGGGTGGGCGGCGATCGCGGCGAGTACGGAATCGTTCAACCGATGGCCGTTCAGGCCGTTCAGCGCGTCGTACAGCAGTCCGCGGAAGCGGGGGCGGCCGGCGACGGCCGTCAGGTCGCGGCGGCCCGGGGTGTCGTCACCGATCCAGCGCTCCAGCGGGAGGTGGACGTTGGCACCCGCCGCCGGCTCGGTGACGGGGATGTCCCAGGCGACGCAGGCGTCGAGCAGGTCCAGGTCGGCCCCCGCGTGCCAGCGTCCTTGGAAGAGGTCGGCGGGGCGGCCGTCGGAGCGCAGCCGGGGGGCCATGCGCTCGACTAGGGCGAGGGTGCGCGCGCAGCGCTGCGAGCTGGACGAACCGTGCTTGCGGTGCAGTGCCCAGCGGCTGAGCCAGTCCGCCGGGTCGACGCCGTCCGTGCTCCGCGCGTCGGTGAGCAGGGCGTCCGCGCCCGTCTCGGCGAGCAGCGACAGCCAGGCCTCGTCGGCCTTCCGGTCGTCGCCGAGGCCGGCCGGCATGATCTCCAGCAGGCGGGTGCGGATCTCCGGTCGTGCGGCGGCGAGCGCCACCAGGGTCGGGCGGTAGGCGGTCCAGAAGGACGCGGGGGCCCGGACGATGCTCGGTGAGGCGATCAGGTCGCCGACGAAGGCGCTCTCGGCGGTCTCCCGGTCCAGGCCCGCGGCCTTGATGAGCGCGCGGGCGTCCTGCGGCAGGGCGGCGTACGGCGCCATGCCCGCACCGCAGCGTTCGACGGCGAGCTGCCGGAACTGCGCCCAGGCCTCGGCCGGGTCGAGGCGGCGCGACAGGTCCTGCGCGTGGTCCTTGAGCGCCTTGACGGTCAGGGCACCGGCGAAGGCGAACTCCAGGAAGACCGCCCGCTGCCGCTCCTCGTCGACCGGCAGGCCGTGGACGCGCTCGGCGGCGCGTGCCTTGCCGAAGAGCGTCGCGGCGTAGGTGCTGTTGTCGTGCTGGAGGAAGACGCGCGCGGCCTGCTCGTAGAACGTCGGCAGGAAGTGCGGTACGGCGCGGCCGAGCCGGGTGGCGAGTGCCTCGAAGCCGTCCTTGGCGGCGCCGGCCCGGGACTTGGCCTGGCGGGCCAGCCGTTCCATGTCCTTGACCAGGGCCAGTGCGTGGTGGCCGTTGGCCGGATCGTTGACCAGGGCCCAGGCGGGGAAACCCAGCGTCTCGCGGCGCACCTGCCCCACCTCGGGGGCGTCGGGCTCGCGGGCGAGTCCGAGGAAGTCCAGTGCCAGGTCCTCGGCCTCGCCCAGGGTGCCCGCCACCAGGCGCACCACGCGCCGGTCGTCCAGGGCCGGGTGGGTGTAGGTCCGGGCGGTGAGGCTGTCGGCGTCGTCGCGGGCGACGGTGCCGGCGCGCAGGATCGCCCCGGCGTCCAGCAGGGCCGCGGCCCGGGTGGTGGTGTCGGTGTTCATGCCGCCTGCTCCTCGTCCTCGATGTCGCGTCCCGCGTACAGGGCCGCCGCCATGCGCATGCCTTCCGACCAGGCGACCGGGCCGACCTGTCCGGCGGTCAGGGCCCGGCCGGCGGCGTCGGTCCAGGTCAGCGAGCCGGTCTCGGTCCGCTCGTAGCTGTCGTAGTCTCCGATCCAGATGCGCGCCTCGACCGTCGCACCGTCCTCGACGACCGGGCAGACCGCTTGGCCGCCGCGGGCCCGGTAGCCGAGCTGGGTGGTGCGCCCGTGCAGGAACCGCAGTTCCTTGAAGGCGCCGCCCGCGTAGTCGTCGACCGAGGCGGTCTCCGGGTCCAGGTCCGCCGGGCGGTGCCAGACCTCGCGGAAGAGCTGCTGCACCCGCTGGTCCACGGTGAGTTCGACCGCGAACTCGCGAAGTTCTTCCAGGTCCGCCAGCAGCACCGGGTGCGGGATGCGGACCAGTTCGGGGCTGATGCGCACCGTGTCGCCGTCGAGGTCGACCAGGCCGAGGCCCCGGACGGGGTCGGCGTCGCGCAGGAATCCCGCGACTTCGCCGTCCTCACCCGTGACGACGAGGTCGCGCAGCGCGGAGCGCCAGGCCGTGTCCTGCCACACCTGGGCGATGGCCGCGACGGGGACGGGCAGCGAGCGCACCATCCAGCGCTCCACGTCGGTGACGCACTGGCGTTCGTGCCGGTCCAGCCACTCCACCAGCTGGCGCAGTCCGACCACGGCCGGGTCGTCCGCGAGTTTCCCCGGGACCGTCTTCAGCCGGCGACCCGCCGCGTTGCGGCAGACCACTTTCCCGTCGTCGAGGGCGACTTCGTAGTCGCCGGCCGGAACCCACCCCATGTGCTGTCTCCTCGGTCAGACGGCCTGGTCCGGGGCATGGCACGGCATGGCACACCCCCGTTCGCAGCGCCGCCGCGATCACGTTGGGGTGACTCTAGGGGCAGGCTCGGACAATGCTTCCGGCAGCACCACGGGGAGGGCGGATCACGCGTGTGAGGGTTCGTCCCGGCAGAATGTCTCGAGCAGAAGATCGAGCCGCCGGAGGTCGCCTGTGAGACGACTCTCGGCGTGGTGATGAAACCGGCAACCAGTGATCTTGAGTTGAACTTGCCACAGGTGAGGCGCTGGGGCGGATCGGCGTCGGCTGCCCGACCAGGGACAGCGATGCGCAACCGCAGCCGGAGGCCCGATCCTGTGTCACCGTTCGCAGTGGACTTCTTCGCGTACCCGCTCAGATCGTCAACGGCGCACCCGATAGCGCAGGTGAAGCACCCGGTTGCCCTGGATCACCACGTCGGGATCCTCCAACAGGTGCTGCGCGTGGACCGACCCGAAGTAGCGCTTGCCGGACCCGAACACGACGGGTACGACGTCCATGCGCACCTCGTCGATCAGGCCCGCGGCAAGCACCTGGCCACCGACGTCGCCAGCGGCGACCTCGACCAGGCGGTCACCCGCGAGCTCCTGCGCCTTGGCCATGGCTGCCTCGACGCCGTCGACGAAGTGAAACGGCGCCTCGGGGTCCCAGCCCTCGGGCTCCGGCCGGTGTGACACGACGACCACGTGGTCGATCCCGCCCGGAGGTTTCCCGTCCCAGCCGCCCGTCAGGTCGAAGACGTGGCGGCCGACGATCGTGACTCCGATCTGGTCCCAGTACGGCCGGGTGTAGTCGTAGGACGTCTGCGACACCTTCAGCGCGCCGCTCTCGTCCAACGGGACGTCACCGCTGGACAACCAGTCGAACAGCGGTCCGGGCTGGTCGTTCTCGTCCGCGACGAAGCCGTCCACCGACACCGAGCTGTACATGACCACCTTGCCCACGGGGCTCTCCTCTGCTTTGGGGTGCCCAAAATTAGCGTGCCGTGAGCTGCCGCTCTCGTAAGAAATCAATCGGCCGGCCGCAATGACGCTGCTCGTATGGCGGACCAGCCCCAGGCCAGCGGTCTCGCCAAGCCGTCGCATCAGCTCCTCCTCCAGCAGCGTCAGGATCTCGTGCGGTCCGTCCACCGCGGCGGCCTCCGCGGCGCCGAACAGAGCACCGTCGTCCTCGCCCCGGTCCTCGACTTCGTCACCGGGGTCGGCGCTCTTGGCTATCAGCGCCAGCAGCCGCGGGATCGTCTCGGCCGGGATCCGGGAAGAGATCCGGGCGGTCTGCGCCTGCTCGGCCTGCCGCAGCGCCGCCCCGATGATCCGGCGGATCCGGTCCGCGCCGGCAGTTTTGCTGGTCAGTAGCGGCGCTGGTCCATTCTTTGTGGGGCTCACGGAAAGTGATGTCAGTGGGGTGTGATGGTATGGCCGGACTCTGCTGTTGACCTGCCGGGGAGGCCACGGCGATGCCCGCAAATCCGTCTCTGACCCGCGCCCTGGCCGAGGCTTTGGTCAGTGTCCTGTGGTTCGTCGAGGGCAGCGAAGACGAACAGATGGACCGGACGATGCCGTGAAGGTGCTGGAGGGTGTCGCCCATCTGTTCAGCCAACTGTCGCCTGATCAGCGACCCGACGGGATTTCCTGGAAGGGTTCCCTGAAGGATTTGGAGTGGTGACGGATGGGACGGGTGCAGCCGTTCTGGTTCTCTGCCACCGCGACGCAGGACCGGAACGACTCCCGGACGGGTGCCTGTCACAGGATGACGGGGGAATCCTCCGGATATGAGTGACGCATGCGCATGGTGCGGGTCGGCGATCACGACCGAGTTCCCTCGTCTGGAGAGACATGAGTTTTGACATCTTCGTAATGCGGTTCGACAAGGGCGAGACGACTCCGCTGGACATGGCCGTCGCCCACGAGGTCCTCGACCCCTACGCGGTGGCGCGGGACCCCGAGACGGACGTCCTGTGGGTGAGGACGGCAGAGGGCGAGGAGGCGGACGTCTACCTCCAGCCCCCTGACGGCATCACCTTCAACCGCTTCGGCGGCGGCGGGATCATGGACCTCCTCGCCGACCTGCTGCGACGCCTCGACGCCGTCCTCGTCGTTCCGGGCGGGCCGGTCGTGCTGACGCGAGACGAGGCCCGGCACCAGCTGCCGGAGGCCATGGTGGACCACTGCCCGGTGGTCGTCGCCCGCACCGGCGCGGAGATCGACCGTGCGATCAGGACCGCCTGAACGGGCCGTCTGATCGGGCCGCATACGAGGGGTCCTCCCCGGTGCGAGAAGCACCGGGGAGGCCCCCTTTCCTTGCGTGCGTGTCAGCCCTGGGCTGACCTGGACTTCCATCCATCTCAAAGGCTCCGGTCCACTTCTTGCGGCTCATGACAGAGCGTCACGACTTTCGGTGAGTGAACAGCATGGAGCGTGACGTGAACGGGTGCCATGATCGTGCCTTGGCGCATGTCGGGGGAGGGTGAGTGGAGCACTACACAGCCGATCAGCTTCGGGTGATGGTGTTCGAGGAGCACGTGCGGGCCCGTCCGGCCATGTACTTCCGTGTTGAGCGGGATAGCCCCGAGCTACCCACTGAGGTGCTTCAGCGGGTGGTCTGGGACGCGCTGCACCGCCGTGACGGTATGCATGGGCAGATCAGTGTGGAGATCACATCTGACCTCAGCTTCACGGTGGAGGACGATCAACTTCGCAGCGTCGACGAGGAGCAAAGGCTCCTTCCCGGGTTCTGTGAATCGCTGCTCGACAAGGATCGATGGGCTCCTGCAGCGGCAGCCGCGCTCAGCGTCCGCACGGTCATTGAGGTCTGGCTGGACGGCCGTGGTCACCACCAGGAGCTGGCTGGGGTGGCTCCCGTCGGCGTGTGGGAGGAGTGCCCCGTGCGGAGGCCGTACGGAACCAGGACGACGTTCCACCTCGATCCCTCGTACTTCGGCCCGGGCGAGGCCATCGCCTGGGCACTGCGGCCAGAGGAACTGCACGGAGAGGGATGCGAGGCGCACCTCTCACTCGCGACGTTCCCGATTCGCGATCTGCGCTCAGGAGACGACGGCTCAGCGGGCGAGTAGGACCCGTTTCCGTAGCAGATCGTCGGGCGGAGCTGGTCGGCCCACGGTGGGTGCCCGCGGAGGGCCGGATCGGGACGGGGACCGGGGCGCGCCACATCCGTCACCGGCCCGGCGGTCACGGCGGCTCGATTGCCACCATTGCCACACAGGATTCGGCGCGGAGGGGGGCTCAGTGTGAGCCTCCGCCGGGGGGTGCGGCTCGGTCGCCTTGCTGGTGTCCGGGTGGAGATGACGGTCCCGGTCCTCCTTCACCGGGACCTCGGGGGGACCTCCGTGTGGGAGGTGGATGTGACGTCGCCGTGGCGGTCCTTGCTCGTGATGTCCCTGGTCTTGGATCCGTCGGGCCTGTCGTGTTCCGTCACGGTGCTGGACCGAGTGACATGGCCACCGGCGTCCCTGGCCGTGTTTTCCATGGTCCTGCCGTCCTGGGTGGGCGTGGTCGTCCGCTCGACGCTTCCCTTGACGTGATCGTGTGCGTCCCTGCGGACCGTTGTCTCGTGGTGCCATCCGTCGTTGAGATCCGTCGTCGTCTTCGTCTCGCTGCTGGTCTTGTGCCCGTTGTGGATGTTGGTTTCCGTGCGCGTCTCGGTCCGGCCGTCGTTCGTCGCGTGCGATTCGACGTGCTCCTTGCCGGTGACCTTTCCGTCGGCGCCTCTGGTCACCGTGTCTTCGGTGCGCTGTCCGTCGTTCGTCACCGTCGTCTTGGTCGTGTCGCTTCCGGTGACCTTGTCGTTCGCGTACCGCGTTTCGGTGCGGGTCTCGTGCCAGCCGTTCTTGTCCTGGTGGGATTCGGTGTGTTCGGTGCTGGTGACCTTGCCGTTGGCGTTCTCGCGCACCGTGTCCACGGTGCGCGTGCCGTCGGGTCTGGCCGTCGTCGTGGTCGTCTCCGTGCCCGTCAGCTTCCCGTCCTTGAAGTCCTTTTCGGTGCGGGTATCGGTCCAGGATCCGTCCGACAGCCGCTCGGCCACGTCGTGCTCCGTGCTGGTGATCTTGCCGTCGGCGTCCTTGTTCACCGAGTCCGTCGTGACCGTCCCCCGGCTCACATCCGTCGACTGGGTCGTCGTGGTCGAACCGGTCAACTTTCCGTCGGCGTCGAAGTGATCCGTCGCGGTGATGACCGTACCGTCCTGCTTCTGGGTGGTGGTCGTCTTGTCCGTGCCACCGTCCCCGGTCTTCGTCTCACTCTTCGAGCTGTAATCCCCTGCTCCGTTGTAGCCGGAGGAGGACGATTCGCTGCTGGTGCCGTGCTTGCCCGCGTCCGAGCTGGAGGAGCCCTGGGAGGAGTCGCCGGCCGTCATGCGGGTGTCGACGCCGCGCATGCTGTGGTCCTTGTCTTTGTCTTTGTCCTTGTCTTTGTCCTTGCTTTTGTCCTTGTCCTTGTTCTGGTCGTCCTTCGGCGACGACTTGTCCTTCGTCATGGCCCACGCTCCTCGGTGCGTTCGGCCAGGGCCAGCAGCTGCGTGAGCACCCGCCGGTCCCTCCCCGGGTGGGCCCACTTCTCGGCGGCGAGCATCTGCTGGGCGAAGCACAGGGCCGTGCGGTCGGCCGTCCCCCGCAACTGCTCCGTCAGGTCCGGTGGCGCGTCCTCCTCGGGCAACTCCACCAGCTGGTAGGCCGCGTCCCGGCAAAGGTCCCAGGTGGCGGCAGGGCGCCCTTCCGGTGAGGTCCGGTCCGCTTCGCGGGCCTCCCCCCACACTCCCGAGAAGCCTCCCTCCGCCACCAGCTCCGCCACCGGCAGGGCGCACAGGCAGGGCGCAGGCCTGCCTGCCCAGATACGGGCGCAGCCCTGGAAGGGTCCCGGCCCGCCGCCTTGGAGGGCGAGCAGCACGAGTCGCAGTCTGGCCACCTCGTCCGAGGTCGCCACGCCCGCCAGGTGTCCCGTCAGCGCCGCGTCGAGCAGTACCGCGACTTCCCTGACCTCGGCGTACGTCCACCCCGCTCGCGCGCCGCGAACGTCGGCGAGGTGCCATGCGCCGTGCCGGGCCAGACAACCGAGCAAGGCCTGACGGTCCAGGTCACGCGGTCGGCCCGGCTCGACCAGGGCCTCCACGTCCCGCCAGGCGCGTTGCAGACCGTTCTGGTTCAGGACGGCCGAGAGTGCCACCCGCCCCAGCGCCCGCACCACCGCCGGTACCAGCAGGACGGACCGCGCCGCCGCGCACGCGGGCGCCGAGGCCAGACAGCGGTGGTCGCAGGCCACCGAGGCCGACAGCAGCTCGGACTGCTCTCCGTGGGCGGGGTGCGAGGCCATGTGTTCGCGCACCTCCGGGTGCGACGGCCAGGTCCCCGAACCGCCCTTGGACCGTGGCACCTGGATCAGCAGCGGGGCGTCCTCACCGTCGGTGAAGACCGCTGCGCGACCGATGGGCAGGGTGGCCAGGGCCAGGCTCTGCGCCGGCGTCATCGCCATGCTCGCGCCGAGCAGGTCCCGGTCGTCGCCGGCGACGATCCGGTGCACCACCTTGAGGTTGGTGTTCTTCAGGACGTCGGACGCGAGCTTGGTCGGGACCTGATCGACGACCACGACGCCCTGCCCGTACGCACGGATCTCGGACAGCATGTGGGTGAAGGTCTCCACGGCCTTGCCCCGCGCGTCCGACTCGGCCTCCTCGCCCCGCCTGCCGCCTGCCGAGGCCCCGGCGAGGAGCCGGTGCGCCTCCTCGACCACCAGCAGGTGCCGCAGTCCCTCGGCGTCACCCTGGATGCGGCGGTGTTCGGCGAGGCGGATGAGCAGCAGGCCCATCATGAAGGCCTTGTCGTCGTCGTCCCCCATGCCTTCCAGCTCCAGGACGGTGGGCCGGGCGAGGAGCTCGTCCATCGACAAGGGGCGTCCGGAGTCGAGCATCCGGCCCTTTCCTCCGGTCCGCAGACTGTTCAGGCGGGTCCGCAGTGCCGCCCGCAGGTCGCTGGTGACCCGCTCCTCGTAGCCGAGGCGGGGGACCAGTTCCTCCACCTTGCGCACGAGGTCGGTGAGGGTGGGGAAGGCGAGGGAGCGGTCTCCGTCGGCGGCCAGCCGCCGGTTGGTTCCGGCGGTGATGTCCCAGCCCCGGTCGGCGTACACCTCGTGGAGGGACGCCTCCAGCACCTGGGGCAGCGGGGTCCACATGCCGAAGCTCACCTGGAAGACCGAGCGGAGCAGGGCCAGGTGCACCGCCACGGGAACCCCTTCGGGGACTTCGAAGGGGTTCAGGCGCAGCGGCGAGACGGTTTCGTTGCCGAGGGTGAACACCTGGAGCCGGCTGCCCAGTTCCTCGTCCCGGAGCAGCACCCGGTACTCCGTCTTGGCGGGTTCGAGGACCAGGAAGGGGACGTCGTGCCGGGCGGCGAGGCGCAGCAGGTGGAAGACCGTGTTGGTCTTGCCGGAGCCGGTGACGCCGGTGACGAAGGCGTGACGGGTCAGCTGTGCGGCACGGATGCCGTACGGGACGGCGGTGACGCGCCGTCGTTCCACCACGGATCCGAGGAGCAGCGAGTCGGCGCTCACGGGCGGGGGCACGGTGTCGAAGTCGGGTACCTCCGTGATCGCGAACCCGTTGGTCTCCACGGTCGGCAGGTGCACGTAGGCCGCGAGCTGCGCGGAGCTGAGCAGCGACTGGTGCTGGAAGGGGTGCCGGTACCGGCTCGATGCCGTGTCGGCCGACGGGTCCGGGTCCGGCAGCGCCCAGGAGCGGGTGAGCGCGGGCACCTCTTCCCGGTCCCAGACCCGCACCGGCTCGGGCAAGGAGCGCTCGCCGGAGAACAACCCCCGCCACAGGCTGGCGACCTGCGGGTAGCTCTCCTCGTCGCCCAGGAGGTACACGGCGGTGCGCCAGGCTCCGGTGCCCTGGGCGTCACCGAGGCTCTTCAGCTGGGCGGTGAGCAGATCGACGTAGTGGTCGGCGAGGGGGCTCGGTGCCCCGCCCAGTTTGGCGGCGGTCTGGGCCCTGCGCATCTGGTTGATGACCTGCAGTTTGAGGTTGCGCACCACCGCCTCGCCCACGGGCTGGGCGAGTACCAGCGCCGACCAGCGGGCCTGCCCGAGTGCGCGCAGGAGCCGATCGACCTGGCGGACGCCGTCGTTCTCGTCCGGGGGTTTGGCGGTCGGGACGCCGAGCGCGAGACCGCCGCGCGCCCACGGGCCGGCGGCTGTTGCCGGCTCGTGGGCATCGTCGCTGCCGGGGCCTCCGTCGGTCAGGTCGAGGACGGGGTACAGGGTGCGCAACGCGCTCTCCAGGACACGGCGGTTGCGCGCGACGACCGCCGGGGCGCCCCCGGCGGGCAGCCAGGTCCCGAAGCGGATGCGGGCGCGGCCGGACTCCGCGCCGATCTCGAACGCGAGGGGGACCTTGCACTGGTAGAGGCTGACCAGCAGGTCCCGGGTGGGGGGTGCGGCAGCGGAACCGTCGATGCCGCTCACTTGTGGGTCGGGGCGTACGGCCGCGCCCTTGTGCAGCCGTCCGATGCCGTTGACGCGCATGAGGTCGCGCAGGTCCGCGGGTGCCTCGGTGAACCGGGCTCCGGGGCCGGGTCGCGGAGGCTCGAAATCCGCGCGCTGGAGGTGGTCAAGGTCCTCGGCGGTGAGTTCTTCGATCCCCATGGTCGATGCCCCTGGATGTCTCCGAGCGCGGTCAGGTGGGAAAGTCCGACGGCGGCCAGTCCGGCGGCGGCCCCGTGGGTGCGGTGATGAGCTGGAAGGCGATGTAGGCGATCCACAGCACGATGGCGGCGAAGAAGACACCGGCGATGACGAGGAGGACCTTCGGGATTCCCTTGGCGGTGACGACCGCGCCGGTCGTCTCGTTCTCGACGCGCTTGACGCGGAAGGTTCCGGCCTTCATCGTGCCGTGGGCACGCACCCAGTCGCCTTCGCCGAGTCCGCCCTCGAAGGAGATGCCGCGCATCTCGACCGGGACGAGCGTCACCCGCTGTCCCGCGGCGTCGTAGCGCTCCAGGCGGAAGGTCCACACCGACTCGTATTCCGATTGCCCGCGCTGCTCGGTACGCGCTTGGAGATTGCGCACCTGTCCCTCGACCTGTCTCTTACACACACTTGACGCCGCCGACGATTTCCTCTGTTTAAACCCCGGTGGTCTGCGCACCATACACAAAAAAAAAGTGGACTACGATTCAGCATTTACCACTGACCCCAGCTCATGCTCAGGCAGAACCGCGACCTCACAGGTCTTTTTCAAAGGAACCTCATCCACCGAAATGGACGGGGTATCAACTTTTTGGCGTTGATTTTTGGCACGCTGTTGAGTTCTCAAGGAACGGACGCTTCCTTTGTACTCACCCTCAGTAATGTTTACTGGGGCTTTCCTCCGGGCGCTTCCTTCGTTCTTGCGTTTCCGACTCTATCAGAGTCAGTCTCGCTTGTTTTCCGCCTTCCGGTTCTTCGCTTTCGCGTTTCCCTTTCCGGCGAGTCCGACTCTATCAGATCCTTTCGGGCCTGACTCCCAGTCAGTGGGATTTGCCGTTCGGGCTGTTGGGCCCTTGCGGCGAGTGAGACAGTAGCGGATTCCCTGCCCCCGAACCTAATCGGCGGCTGCGTCCGTGGACGCGGATTCCTCATTCGCAAATACGCATGAAAACGAGACGACAAAGTGCATCGTTCGTTCGAAATGTGTAGTGCGGGATGGCTGTCCGGGGACCGACCGGGGTCGGCGCTCACTTCGGACAACTCGAAGAACCTTACGGATCGGGTACGGGTGTGTCAACCCCTGCTGTGGGGCCACCCTCCGCGCTACGCTCGTACCCATGACTACGCGTGCGCTCACGCTCGACCTTCGCTGGTGGGCCGCCTGACGGCGGCCGACCATCCACGCGAGCACGCATGCGCTCGACGGCCGCCTCCCGGGGCGGCCGTTTTCGTTTCTCCCTCCCGGGAGTGGCTCGGTCGCCCGACGCGGCGGCTTCGAGGACCACACCGGCACGAGCAGGGAGACAGGAACATGACGAGGATCTTCAGCGGGGTCAAGCCGACCGGGCACCTGACGCTGGGCAACTACCTGGGCGCCGTGCGGCAGTGGGTCGCCGCCGAGCAGAAGCCCGACGAGGCACTGTTCTGCGTGGTCGACCTGCACGCCCTGACCGTCGAGCACGATCCGGCGCGGGTGCGCCGGCTCAGTCGGCAGGCGGCGACGCTGCTCATCGCCGCCGGACTGACCCCCGACACGTGCACGCTGTTCGTGCAGAGCCATGTGGACGAGCACGCGCGGCTGGCCTACCTGCTGGAGTGCACCGCCTCCGACGGGGAGCTGCGCCGGATGGTGCAGTACAAGGAGAAGGCGGCGAAGGCGCAGGCCTCGGGGGAAGGCGTACGGCTGTCGCTGCTCACCTATCCCGTGCTGATGGCCGCCGACATCCTGGCCTACCGGACCGATGAGGTGCCGGTCGGTGAGGACCAGCGCCAGCACGTGGAGCTGACCCGGGATCTGGCCGTGCGGTTCAACCAGCGCTACGGGCACACCTTCACCGTGCCCAAGGCCACGCATCCCGTGGTGGCCGCGCGGGTCATGGACCTGCAGGAGCCCACCTCGAAGATGGGGAAGTCCGGGGACGCGGGCCCCGGGGTGGTGTTCATGCTCGACGAGCCCGAGGCCGTGCGGAAGAAGGTGATGCGGGCCGTCACCGACAGCGGGGACGGCGGGGTCGTCTACGACCGGGAGGCGCGGCCGGGGGTCGCGAACCTGCTGGACGTCCTCGCGGCGTGCACCGGGGGCGAGCCGGCCGTGCTCGCCGACGGGTACACCGGGTACGGGGCGCTCAAGCGGGACGTGGCCGACGCCGTGGTGGAGCTGCTGCGGCCGGTCCGTGCGCGGCACGCGGAGCTGGCGGCCGACCCGGGCGCGGTGGAGGCGGTGCTGCGCGCGGGCGCCGGGCGGGCCCGGGCGCTGGCGCGGCCCGTGGTCGACGAGGCGTACCGGGCCATCGGGCTGCTGGAGCCCTGAGGGCGCGGAGCCGCGCGCGCCGTGCCGGTACGGGGCCGCGCGCGCGGCCCCGTACCGGCACGGCGTCAGCTGTTGCCGGAGGCGAGCTCGCGGCTGCGGTCGCGGGCCGCTTCGAGGGCGGCGATCAGGGCGGCCCGTACGCCGTGCTTCTCGAGTTCCACGATGGCGTTGATGGTGGTGCCGGCCGGGGAGGTGACGGCCTCGCGGAGCTTGACCGGGTGCTCGCCGCTGTCGCGGAGCATCACGGCGGCGCCGATGGCGGCCTGGACGATGAGGTCGTGGGCCTGGGCGCGGGGCAGGCCCAGGAGGATGCCGGCGTCGGTCATGGCCTCGACGAGGAAGTAGAAGTAGGCCGGGCCCGAGCCGGAGAGGGCGGTCGCCGCGTCCTGCTGGGACTCGGGGACGCGCAGGGTCTTGCCGACGCCGCCGAAGATCTCCTCGGTGTGCAGGAGGTGCTCGGCGGTGGCGTGGCTGCCGGCCGAGATGACGGACATGGCCTCGTCGACGAGGGCGGGGGTGTTCGTCATGACGCGGACGACGGGGGTGCCGGGGGCGAGCCGTTCCTCGAAGAAGGAGGTCGGGACGCCGGCCGCGCCGCTGATGACCAGGCGGCCGGCGGGGACGTGCGGGGCGAGCTCTTCGAGGAGCTTGCCCATGTCCTGCGGCTTCACGGTGAGGATGAGGGTGTCGGCACGCTTGGCGGCCTCGGCGTTGGAGACGGCCTCGACGCCGTAGCGGGCGACGAGCTCGGCCGCGCGCTCGGGGCGGCGGGCGGTGACGAGGAGCTTCGAGGCGGGCCAGCCGCCGCGGATCATTCCGCTGAGCAGGGCCTCGCCGATCTTGCCGGTACCGAGGACTGCGACTGTCTGGGTCATGCCCGATTCACCTCGCCGAACTGTTGGTGCGTGTACGCGCGCCGCGTGTGCGGTGTCCGCGTGGTCATCCTCGCACCCGGGCGGGGAGCGGCGGCGCGGTGTCCGGACTGCGGTCAGGGGGTGCGGCGGCGGAGGGTGGCGGCGCCGAGGGTGAGGACGAGCAGGGCGCACCCGGCGACGATCACGGCGTCGCGGACGAAGTCGGCGGTCATGTCGGTGTGGGTGAGGACCTGGGTCATGCCGTCGACCGCGTAGGACATGGGCAGGACGTTGGAGATTCCTTCGAGGACCGGCTGCATGGTGTCGCGCGCCGCGAAGAGCCCGCACAGCAGGAGCTGGGGGAAGATCACGGCCGGCATGAACTGGACGGCCTGGAACTCGGACGCGGCGAAGGCGGAGACGAAGAGGCCGAGCGCGGTGCCGAGGAGCGCGTCGAGCAGGGCGACGAGCAGGAGCAGCCACGGGGAGCCGACGACGTCGAGGCCGAGGACCCAGAGGGCGACGCCGGTGGCGAGCAGGGACTGGACGACGGCCACGGCGCCGAAGGCGAGGGCGTAGCCGGCGATGAGGTCGCCCTTGCCGAGCGGCAAGGCGAGGAGGCGTTCGAGGGTGCCGGAGGTGCGCTCGCGCAGGGTGGCGATGGAGGTGACCAGGAACATCGTGATCAGCGGGAAGATGCCGAGGAGGCTGGCGCCGATGCCGTCGAAGGTCTGCGGGCTGCCGTCGAAGACGTAGCGGAGCAGGATCAGCATGAGTACGGGGACCAGCAGCATCAGGGCGATCGAGCGGGGGTCGTGGCGGAGCTGGCGCAGGACGCGGGCGGCGGTGGCGGCGGTGCGGGCCGTGCTCATCGGGTGCTCCCCTGGGTGGCTTCGGCGGCAGCGGAGCCGGAGGCGGCAGCGGCGGTGGCAGCGGCAGCGGCGTTGGCGTTGGCCGCGTCGACGAGGCGCAGGAAGCCCTCCTCGACGGTGTCGGCGTCGGTCCGGGCGCGCAGTGCGTCCGGAGTGTCCTGGGCGAGGATGCGGCCTTCGCGCATGAGGAGCAGGTCGTGGCAGCGCTCGGCTTCGTCCATGACGTGGGAGGAGACGAGGAGGGTGGCGCCGCGGGTGGCGGCGATGTCGTGGAAGAGGTTCCACAGGTCGCGGCGCAGGACGGGGTCGAGGCCGACGGTGGGTTCGTCGAGGACGAGGAGTTCGGGGCTGCCGAGGAGGGCGACGGCGAGGGAGACCCTGTTGCGCTGCCCGCCGGAGAGGTTGCCGGCGAGGGCGGTGGCGTGGCTGGCGAGGTCGACGTCGTCGATGGCGCGGGTGACGGTCTCGCGGCGGCGGTCCGCGGCGGCGCGGCCGGGGTCGAGGATGGCGGCGAAGTAGTCGAGGTTCTGGCGGACGGTGAGGTCGTCGTAGACGGAGGGTGCCTGGGTGACGTAGCCGATGCGGGAGCGGAGCTCGGGGTGGCCGGCGGGGCGGCCGAGGACTTCGAGGGTGCCGGTGACGTGGGCCTGGGTGCCGACGACGGCGCGCATGAGGGTGGACTTTCCGCAGCCGGAGGGGCCGAGGAGGCCGGTGATGCGGCCGCGGGGGACGTCGAAGGCGAGGGCGTCGAGGACGGTGCGGGGGTTGCGGCCGGTGCCGCGGCGGACGGTCAGGCCGTGGGCATGCACGGCTGGTGCGGTGGCGGCCGCCTCGTTATTCATCATGTGATGAATAATGCTCCCGGCGGTGCCGGGGCGCAAGCCTCGGGGAGCCGGCGCCTACTTCTTGCGCTTGGTGCGGCGGGCGGCCGGGTTGCCGGTACGGGAGCTGCGGCGGCGGGCGAACTCGGCCGTGGCGCGCTCGTACTCGGCGCGGGCCAGCTTCTCGCCGGGGGCCTCGACGAAGCAGCGCAGGAAGTAGGCGATGAGGCCGCCGATGAAGCCGATCGCCTTGAGGCCCTTGAGGGCCGCCTCGTCGGAGGAGGGAGCGGGGCGGCGGGAGAAGGACTCCCAGGCCTTGACGAAGGCGATGGAGCTCGCGATGGCGAAGAGGACGACGACGGAGATGCTGAGGAACGGGCCGACGTTGCCGATCTCCAGGCCCTCGTAGGAGAAGCGGAGCAGGAAGGCTCCGATGACCGCGGCGGCCAGCGCGCCCGCGGCGACACCGACGCGGCGCAGGCCGTAGCCGCCGTCGTGGTTCACCCAGGTGGTGCCGAAGAACCGGAGCGGCTCGGGTTCGGGGCCGGTGGTCACCGGTGCCTGGGCCTGGGCCTGGTCAGGGGCCTCGGCGGCCGGCTCGGCGGGGGTCTGGTCTCGCTGGTCGTCGCTCACACCAGCGATTATCCCCCGCCGGCCGGTCCGGGCCCGGGCTGTCTCACGGGTCAGACCGCGCGGATGGCCCGGATGGACCCCAGGCGCGGCGGGACCTCAGGCGCGTCGGGACCCCAGGCGCGGCGGGACGTCAGGCGCGGCGGGACGTCAGGCGCAGTGGTTGGCCACGTAGCCGTCGCTGCCGGTCTTGACGTAGGCGTCCGAGACGAAGAGGCCGTTGCCGATGCAGTCCCAGATGTCGGTGGTGCCGTACGGACCGCTGACGCGCTCGCCCGGCGTCTGGCAGCGGATGGTCACGCTCGCGCCGTAGGGCAGGACCTTCTCGACCGAGAAGTTCGTGCCCGGACCGCTGCGGACGTTCACCCGGTAGCCCGGGGCGACCGGGAACGTCTGATAGCCGGACCCCGCGGCCAGGGCGACGATGTGGCTCGATTCGTTCTCAACGGACATGACTCGGTTTCCCCCCATGGGCGCTGCCCTGCGCAACTCGCGCAGGGTAGCAGGACCTTGGAGATTCGCACGGGCCATCGACTAGGCTCCGGCGGGGGTGGTGAGCGGTGCATTCGCTGCGCGCGGACTACGCGGGGTTTCCGGAGTACGCCGGGCAGTACCGGCTCGAATCCGTGCTCGGCTCCGGCGGCATGGGCGTCGTCCACCTGGCCACCTCCGAGTCGGGGCTGAAACTCGCCGTCAAGATCGTGCACGCCGAGCACGCCGTGGACCCGGAGTTCCGGGCCCGGTTCCGGCAGGAGGTCGCGGCCGCCCGGCGGGTGAGCGGGGCCTTCACCGCGCCCGTCGTGGACGCGGACCCCGATGCCGAACGCCCTTGGATGGCGACCCTGTTCATCGACGCCCCGACGCTCGCCGAGCGGGTGCGCGAGCGCGTGCTGGAGGCCCGGGAGCTGACCCGGCTCGCCGCCGGACTGGCCGAGGCGCTGCGGGACATCCACCGGGCGGGGGTCGTGCACCGGGACCTGAAGCCCAGCAACGTGCTGATGGCCCCGGACGGGGTGCGGGTCATCGACTTCGGCATCTCGCGGCCCGCGGACAGCGATCTGCGGACCGAGACCGGGAAGCTGATCGGGACCCCGCCGTTCATGGCGCCGGAGCAGTTCCAGCGGCCGCGCGAGGTCGGGACCGCGGCCGACGTGTTCGCCCTGGGGGCGGTGCTGGTGCACGCGGCGACCGGGCGGGGGCCGTTCGACTCCGACAGCCACTACCTCGTGGCGTACCAGGTGGTGCACAGCGAGCCCGATCTGACCGGGCTGCCGGAGCGGCTCGTACCGCTCGTCGCGCAGTGCCTGGCGAAGGACCCGGCGGAGCGGCCGAGCGCGGGCGCGCTGATCGTGGCGCTGCGGGCGCTGGTGTACCCGACGGACCTGGACACGCAGGTCTTCGTCCCCAGGCCGAGGCGGCCGGCCGAGGCGGAGGAGGTCACGCACCGGCGGGACCGGATCGAGGGCCGGGGCGAGGGCCGTGGCGATGACCGGGGCGATGACCGTGGCGAGGGCCGGATCGGTGGCCGGATCGGTGGCCGGATCGGAGGTCGGATCGGAGGTCGGGCCGGGGGCCGGGCACCGGGCCGGGCGGCTTGGGGCGGGCGGCGGGCCCGGGTGGCCGCACTGGCGGGGGCTGGGCTGCTGCTCGCGGGCGGGGCGCTCGGGACGTACCTGCTGACCGGCTCCGCCGGCGGGTCCCCCGGGCCTGCCACCGCGCGGGGAACGGCCCCGCCGGTCCCCCCGGCGGCCCCTGCCGTCGCTCCGTGGCAGACCTCGCTGGGTGACCGGGCCGCGGCGTGCTCCTGGCAGGCGGCGGCCCTCTACTGCTCGGGCGCGGGTCTCGCGGCCGCCCGGATCGACCCCGCCGACGGGACGGTGCTGTGGTCGGTGCGCTCCGCGCAGGGTGCCGCGAGGACCGACGCCCCGCTGTACGGCGGCGGGCTCGTCCTGACGGCGCCGGCGGGCGGCCGGGTGCTCCAGGCGCTGGATCCGGCGACGGGCGCGGAACGGTGGCGGCACGCGCTGCCGTCCGGCGCGAAGGCCGTGCCCGCCGGGGACCGGGTCGTGGTGACGGGGGCGGACGGGAAGGCCACCGCGCTGGACGCGGCCACCGGGGCGGTGCGGTGGACCAAGGACATCGGCGGGGTCGGCTCCGTCTGGTGCGCGGGGCCCGCGGAGGCGGACGGCGCGGCCGTCGCCCTCTACGTCTCCACGCCGGCCGGGGACGGGAAGTCGACGCAGGTCGCGGAGGTCGATCCGGCGAACGGGGCGCCGCGCGGGCAGGTGCGGGTGGCCGGGACGGTGGAGCCGTTCGCGGTGGCGGGCGGCAGCCTGCACCTGCTGGACAGCGACGCCGAATTGATGACCCACGCGGTCGTACGGATCGACCTGCGCTCCCGCGCGGTGCGCACGACGCGGCTGCTGGCCCCGCTGCTCCAGGCGCAGGCCGCGGCCGGGCCGGACGGGGAGGTGTACGTCTTCGGCACCTCGGGGGCGCTGGCCGCCGTGGGCCCGGAACGGGAGGAGTGGCGGCTGGAGACCGGCGTCAGCGCGGCCTCGCGTCCGGTGTCGGGCGACGGCCTGGTGTACCTCAGCGCGCTGGACGGGCGGCTGCTCGCCGTGGACACGGCGAGCAGGCGGCTCGCCGGGCAGACGAAGCCCCGTATGGGCAGCGGGAAGCAGGCGGCGAACCTGCCGGCGCCGGCGGCCGGGGGCGGGCGGGTGTACGCGTCGGCGCCGGACGGGAGCGTCTTCGCCGTGCCGGCGGGGGCTCCCGCCGGGTGGTGACGCGTACGGCAGCGGCCCCGCCCGGGGAATCGGGCGGGGCCGCTGCCGTACCGGGTCGGGCCGGGTCCGGAACTCCGGAACGGGGCCGTCAGGGAAGCAGGCTCACGTCGCGGACCGCGCCCCGGTCGGCGCTGGTCGCCATCGCGGCGTAGGCGCGCAGGGCCGCGGAGACCTTGCGCTCGCGGTTCTTCGGGGCGTAGACGCCGCCGAGGGCCGCGTGGCGGGCGGCCAGCGTGGCGTCGTCGACGAGGAGTTCGATGCCGCGGTTCGGGATGTCGATGCGGATCAGGTCGCCGTCCTCGACGACCGCGATGTTGCCGCCCGAGGCCGCCTCCGGGGAGGCGTGGCCGATGGACAGGCCGGACGTGCCGCCGGAGAAGCGGCCGTCCGTGACGAGGGCGCAGACCTTGCCGAGGCCGCGGCCCTTGAGGAAGGACGTCGGGTAGAGCATCTCCTGCATGCCGGGGCCGCCGCGCGGGCCCTCGTAGCGGATGACGACGACGTCGCCCGCCTTGATCTCCTTGCGGAGGATCTTGTCGACGGCCTCGTCCTGCGATTCGCAGACCACGGCCGGTCCCTCGAAGGTCCAGATCGACTCGTCGACGCCCGCGGTCTTCACGACGCAGCCGTCGGGCGCGATGTTGCCGCGCAGGACGGCGAGGCCGCCGTCCTTGGAGTACGCGTGCTGCACGGAGCGGATGCAGCCGCCCTCGGCGTCGAGGTCGAGGGTGTCCCAGCGCTCGGACTGGGAGAAGGCGGTCGCGGAGCGCACGCAGCCGGGGGCCGCGTGCCACAGCTCCATGGCCTCGGCCGAGGCCGTGCCGGAGCGGGGGTCCCACTTCGCCAGCCACTCCTCCAGGTTGGCGGAGTGGACGGAGTTGACGTCCTTGTTCAGGAGTCCGCCGCGGTGCAGCTCACCGAGGATGGCGGGCATTCCGCCGGCCCGGTGGACGTCCTCCATGTAGTACGTGCCGCCGGGCGCCACGTTCGGCGCGACCTTGGAGAGGCACGGGACCCGGCGGGAGATCTCGTCGATGTCCGTGAGGTCGTAGTCCAGCCCGGCCTCCTGCGCGGCGGCGAGGAGGTGGAGGATCGTGTTCGTGGAGCCGCCCATGGCGATGTCGAGGGCCATGGCGTTCTCGAAGGCCTGGCGGCTCGCGATGGAGCGGGGCAGGACCGAGTGGTCGTCCTGCTCGTAGTGGCGCTTGGTGATCTCGACGATCGTGCGGCCGGCCTCCTCGTACAGGGCGCGGCGGGCGGTGTGCGTCGCCAGGACCGAGCCGTTGCCGGGGAGGGCGAGGCCGATGGCCTCGGCGAGGCAGTTCATCGAGTTGGCGGTGAACATGCCGGAACAGCTGCCGCAGGTGGGACAGGCGTTCTCCTCGATGCGGAGCACGTCCTCGTCGGAGACGTTCTCGTTGGAGGCGTCGACCATCGCGTCGATCAGGTCGAGCTTGCGGACGGTGCCGTCCACGAGGGTGGCCTGGCCGGCCTCCATGGGGCCGCCGGAGACGAAGACGACCGGGATGTTGAGGCGCAGGGCGGCCATCAGCATGCCGGGGGTGATCTTGTCGCAGTTGGAGATGCAGATCAGCGCGTCGGCGCAGTGCGCCTCCACCATGTACTCGACCGAGTCCGCGATCAGGTCGCGGGAGGGCAGGGAGTACAGCATGCCGGCGTGGCCCATGGCGATGCCGTCGTCGACCGCGATGGTGTTGAACTCGCGGGGGACGGCGCCCGCGGCGAGGATCGCGTCGGAGACGATGCGGCCGACCGGGGCCAGGTGGGTGTGGCCGGGGACGAACTCGGTGAAGGAGTTCGCGACGGCGATGATCGGCTTCCCGATGTCCGCACTCGCTACGCCCGAGGCGCGCATCAGGGCACGTGCGCCCGCCATGTTGCGGCCGTGGGTGACGGTGCGGGACCTCAGCTCGGGCATCGGGTTCACTCCCCATGAGTGCGGTGGCGCGTGTACGCCTGCCGCGACTGTGGATATGGCTCGGTTACGAGGCTACGCCCCTCGCCCGCGATGTGGACAGCGCGTCCGGATGGCGGGACGGACGGTTCAGTACTCGGTCACGGGCGCGGTGTTTCTTCGGTCAGGTAGCGCTGGAGGGTCGGGGCCACCAGTTCGATGATGGTCTCCGGGTCCGCCGAGGCGAGGGGCTCGACCTGGACGACGTACCGCAGGATCGCGATGCCGACCATGTGGGAGGCGGCGAGCTCGGCGCGGAAGGTCGGGTCGGGGACGTCGAGGTCGGCGGCGATGCGCTCCAGGAGCCGGTGCAGGACGAGCCGGCGCAGCACCTTCGCGGCGGCCTCGTGGGTGAGGGCCGAGCGGATCACCGCGAGGAGCGGGGTCCGGGTGACCGGGTTCTCCCAGATGCCGAGGAAGTAGCGGGCCAGGCGTTCGCCGATGCCGTCGGGGCCCTCCGCGAGGAGCCCCGGGACGACGAGGGCGGGCTCCATGCTGAGCTCGATCGCGGCGGCGAAGAGGTCGTCCTTGCTGCCGAAGTAGTGGTGCACCAGCGCCGGGTCCACGCCGGCGGCCTTGGCGATCCCGCGCACGGAGGTCTTGTCGTAGCCGCGCGCCGCGAACTCGGAGCGGGCGGCGAGGCGGATGCGCTCCTGGGTGCCCGGGCCGTCGTCGGCCTCGTCCTGGCGGGGGCGGCCGGGGCCGCCAGGTACATCGCCTCCCGGCAGAGCGGCTCCGCCGCCAGCCCGGGCTCGTCCGGTGCGGGGACGAAGTCGTACTCGTGGATCAGGGCCACGTCCAGGTCCCCGGCGCGCAGCGCGTGCGCGACCGCCGCCGGGTCGGTCTCCGACACCATCGGCTCGAGCCTCGGATGGCGGCGGGCCAGTGCCACCAGGGCCGCCGGGACGATGGCCCTGGTGGCGGTGGGGAAGGATCCGATCCGCAGCGCTCCGGCCAGGCCGCTGCGCGCTTCGGCGAGATCGGCGTCGGCCCGCTCCAGCAGTTCCAGCACTTCCTCGGCGTACCGGACGAGGTTCTGCCCGGCGGGAGTGAGCCGCACCCGGCGGCCGGTGCGCTCCAGCAGGGGCAGGCCGGCCTCGCGCTCGAGGACCCCGAGCTGCTGGGACACGGCCGAAGGGCTGAAGGAGAGCGCCTCGGCCACGGCGGCGATGGTCCCCCGGCGGGCAAGTTCGCGCAGCAGGCGCAGGCGTCGTACATCGAGCATCGGATCAGCTTACGCTTCGGGTAAGAAACGCGAACTGGATTCGACGCTCGGATCGCGCCAGGCTCGACGCATGACACAGAACCTGGCACCGCAGGGGATCCACGTCCCGCTGATCACGCCGTTCACCGCCGCCGGGGAGGTGGCTTCCGGGGCACTGGAGGCGCTCGCCCACGAGGTGCTCGACGCCGGCGCCGCCGGGATCGCGGCCCTGGGCACCACCGCCGAGACGGCCTCGCTCGACGAGGCGGAGCGCGACCTCGTCACCGACGTCTGCGCCCGGGTCTGCCGGGAGCGGGGGGCGTACCTGAGCATCGGCGCCGGGGCGAGCGGGACCCGGGCCGCCGAGGACTCCCTGGCCCGGCTGAAGCACTGGCCCGAGGCACGGGCTGCGCTCGTGACCGTGCCGGCCTTCGTCCGGCCCTCGGCCGCCGGGGTGCTGGCGCACTTCACGCGGCTGGCCGAGGTGAGCCCCGTACCGCTGATCGTTTATCACATCCCCTACCGCACCGGGCAGCCGCTGGACGCGGCCGCGCTGCGAGCGGTCGGGGCGCTGCCCGGGGTGGCCGGGGTGAAGTACGCGGTCGGCTCGGTCGACCAGGACACGGTGGCGCTGCTCGGTGACCTGCCGGAGGGCTTCGCGGTCATGGCGGGCGACGACGCGCACGTCTCGCCCATGCTCGCGCTCGGCGCGGCGGGCGGGATCCTCGCCTCGGCGCACCTCGCGACGGCCCGGTTCGTCGAGCTCGACGCGGCCTGGCGGGCGGGCGACGTGGAGCGGGCCCGGGCCCTGGGCCACGCGCTGGCCCGGCTGTCCGCGGCGGCGTTCGCCGAGCCCAACCCGACGGTCGTCAAGGGGGTGTTGTACGCGCAGGGCCGGATCCCGACCCCTGACGTACGCCTGCCCCTGTTGCCGGCGGGCGGGGAGTCGGTCGCGGCGGCGCGGCGGGAGCTGGCGCGCCTGCGGTGACCCCCGGCGCGACCCGCCGCCCGGTCTCCCTACCCGTCCGGGGACGCGTGCCCGGCGGCGGGCCGTGCAGGCTGGACGGCGACGTAACCCCCTACGTCGGCTGCGGCGGGCACCCAGGTGAACCCGTAGGCGGCCCGGTCCTCCTCGGCCGCCAGGGCCAGGTCCGCCGCGGGCCGGTGGCCCAGTGGCTCCAGGCGTACGAGCCGGCCTTCCAGGACCGGTCCTTCGAGTGTGAACCCCATCGATCGCACATCGCCCGTCGTCGCCACCGCTTGTTCCGGTTCCGAAGCCTTCCAGAGAACAGATCCACCGCGTTCCCCCTCTTCCGAGCCCGCCCCCGGGCTGCGCCGAGATGCACTTTCGCACGCCCGGCCCGGCCCGGGGACCGGCTGTCGTACTCAGACGCGGGGTGGTGGAGTACTCAGGCCGGCACGCGCCGCCCGGGGGCGCGGACGGCTCCGCGTAGGGTCGGCGCATGACGGTTGAAGAGCTGGGCAGGGCGCGGTACGTCAGTCTCACCACCTTCCGCAAGGACGGCACCCCGGTGGCCACACCGGTGTGGGCGGTGGCGGACGGCGGTGAGCTGTACGTGTGGACGCGCAGCGATTCGTGGAAGGTGAAGCGGATCCGCAACAACGGCCGGGTCGCGGTCACGGCGTGCGACGTACGGGGGCGCGTGGTCGAGGGGGCTCCGGTGGCCGAGGGCGAGGCGCGGCTGCTGGACGAGGCGGGGCTGAGGCGGGTGCGCAAGCTCATGTCGCGCAAGTACACGTGGCAGTTCTGGATGGTGGACGTGCCCGCCGCCGTGTTCCGCCGGGGCAAGCGGCCGCACACCGCGATCGAGGTCAGGATTGCCCCGCCCGCCGTCAAGCTTTGAGACTCCTGTAGCCCGCCCGTAACACGGGTGGGATCAAATGCGGGGATGGAGACCGCGACTTCACAGGTGATCGGTCAACTCTCCGGCTACATGCGGGGGTTGATGCAGAGGCTGGATCCAGGGGCGGGCTGGTGCGGGGAGTTCATGCGGCGGGACCCGGAGGGAATGCGGGCCTGTCTGGACGGAGCGGCGATGCCGCCGTGGGACGTACTGGACTCCCTGCTCGGTGATTTGGCGGGCTCGGTGGGCCCGGCGGCGCTCGCCCGGGAGGCGGAGTACGCCGCCGGGCTGCGGGCGGCGGCCGTCGAGGTCTGGGACCGGCTGCCCGGCGGCGAGGAGGAGCTGCGCACGCTGCTGGCCACGGCCGCCGCGCAGTGGACGCAGGCGCAGACCGCGCTGCGGGAGCTGTCGGCGCGGCTCGTGGAGACGGCGGACCCCGAGGCGGCCGGGGCCCTGTCCCGGGAACTGTCCTGGACCCGCGACGACGCGGCCCGGGCGGCGGCCCGCCAAGGGGACCTGACCTCCCGGCTCGCGGCGGTCGCGCCGGAGCCGGCGGCCCGGGTGGACGGTGCCGGCCGGCCGGCCGGAGCCGGTCCCCTGGGCGCGGTCCCCGCGCAGCGCGCGGCCGGGGGTGCGGCGCAGGGTGTGGCGGCGGTGGGAGCGCAGGCCGGCGCGCCGGAGGAGACGCGGGCCGGATCGCAGGACGGATCGCAGGGCGGATCGCAGGCCGGATCGCACGAGCCGGTCGGGCGGGCCGAGGGGCGGTGGCTGCGCGGTGCGCGGCGGGCGGGCGGAGCCCGGTTCGCCGGCGCCCCGGAGTCGCAGGACCGGGCCTTCGCCCTGCCCCCGGGCCATCCGTCGGGGGACGCCCCGCTGTGCGGAGCCCGGTTCGGCCGCCCCGAGCCCCGGTCCGCCGTCGTGGAGCAGGTCCGGCCGGCCGCTGCGGACGAGGCGCCGCCGACCGACGCGGGCGGCCACGGCGGGGCCGTACGGGGCCCCCGAGGCGACTTTGGCGCGGGCTTTGGCTCTGACTCCGGCTCCCGAGGCGAGTCCGGCTCTGACTCCGGCTCCGGGCACCGCCGGGGTCCGGCCGGGACCGGGGGTCCGGCCGGGACCGGGGGTCCGGCCTGGGCCACGGATCCGGCCTGGGCCACGGATCCGGCGGACGGGGCGGAGCCGGCCGCCGGGGGCGGTGCGGCGCGGGACGGGGATCCCGTGGGCGGGCTCGTGGAGGCGCTCATCGGGCTGCGGGCGCAGGGCCGCAGCGGGGAGGCGCACGCGCTGCTCTGCGAGGCCGCGGCCTGGCCCGCGCACTGGCTGCCAGGGCTGGGCGAGGGCCTGGCGCGGGCCGGGCTGGCCGCCGACTGGGCCACCCTGCTCTGGGAGGCGGCCTCGCTGCCGCCCGCCCGGTTCGCCGCGGCCGCCGCCGCACTGGGCCCTGCCGACTGCGACGCCCTGCTGCGCCAGGGCGCGGCCCGGCCCGCCGCGGAGCTCGCCGAAGTCGCACTCGCGCTCGGCGCCGCCGGCCGCACCCGGGAGGCCGACGTCCTGCTCGGGGCCTTCGTCCGGGTCCGCACCGCCGAGGAGTCGGCCCGCCTCGCGCGCCGGGATCCGAGGTGGTTCGCGCCCCGGCTGCTGCGCGCGGCCGAAGCCCTCTCGGGGACCCACCACCGTGACCTGTTGCATGCGCTTCGCGTCGCGAATCTGCCCGTCTCATGACCGGAAGCGACCGCGCAGCGACGTAACTCCTGCGTTTGGTGATCGACTACTCCAACCGCGCAAGGCGGTCTTGCCCCGGGCCTGGCCGAGGCCTACCTTCAACTCCCTACGCGCAGCCGTCGTACACCCTCTACGTGCGTAGAAGTCGGCGTACCCGTCGCGAGGAGCAGCTCATGGCCCAAGTCGTCCGCGCCGCACTGGTCCAGGCCACCTGGACCGGAGACACCGAGTCGATGATCGCGAAGCACGAGGAGCACGCCCGCGCGGCGGCCGCCCAGGGCGCGAAGATCATCGGCTTCCAGGAAGTCTTCAACGCCCCCTACTTCTGCCAGGTCCAGGAGCCCGAGCACTACCGCTGGGCCGAGGCCGTCCCCGACGGCCCCACCGTCCAGCGCATGTGCGCGCTCGCCCGCGAGACCGGCATGGTGATCGTCGTACCGGTCTTCGAGCTGGAGTCCGAGGGGTTCTACTACAACACCGCCGCCGTCATCGACGCCGACGGCAGCTACCTCGGGAAGTACCGCAAGCACCACATCCCCCAGGTCAAGGGCTTCTGGGAGAAGTACTACTTCCGCCCGGGCAACCTCGGCTGGCCCGTCTTCGACACCGCCGTCGGCCGGATCGGCGTGTACATCTGCTACGACCGGCACTTCCCGGAGGGCTGGCGCGCGCTCGGCCTCGCCGGAGCCCAGCTCGTGTACAACCCCTCCGCCACCTCCCGGGGGCTGTCCGCGTACCTGTGGCAGCTGGAGCAGCCCGCCTCCGCCGTCGCCAACGAGTACTTCGTCGCCGCCATCAACCGCGTCGGCCAGGAGGAGTACGGCGACAACGACTTCTACGGCACCAGCTACTTCGTCGACCCGCGCGGCCGGTTCGTCGGGGAGGTCGCCAGTGACAAGGAGGAGGAACTCCTCGTCAGGGACCTGGACTTCGACCTGATCAAGGAGGTCCGCGACCAGTGGGCCTTCTACCGCGACCGCCGCCCCGACGCCTACGGAGGGCTCGTACAGCCGTGACCAACCCGATCCCCCTGCACAGCCGGCACCGCACCGTCCTGCCCGAATGGCTCGCGCTCTACTACGACCGCCCCATCGAGCTCACCCACGGCGAGGGCCGCCACGTCTGGGACGCGGACGGCAACCGCTACCTCGACTTCTTCGGCGGCATCCTCACCACGATGACCGCCCACGCCCTGCCGGAGGTCACCAAGGCCGTCTCCGAACAGGCCGGCCGGATCATCCACTCCTCCACCCTGTACCTGAACCGGCCCATGGTCGAACTGGCCGAACGCGTCGCCGCGTTGTCGGGCATCCCCGACGCCCGGGTCTTCTTCACCACCTCGGGCACCGAGGCCAACGACACCGCCCTGCTGCTCGCGACGACGTACCGCCGCTCCAACCAGATCCTGGCGATGCGCAACAGCTACCACGGCCGGTCCTTCTCCACCGTCTCGATCACCGGCAACCGGGGCTGGTCCCCGACCAGCCTCTCGCCGCTCCAGACGTACTACGTCCACGGCGCGGTCCGCACCCGCGGCCCCTTCGCGCACCTGAACGACGCCGACTTCACCGCGGCCGCCGTCGCCGACCTCGAAGACGTCCTCGGGCAGGCCCGGGGCGGCGTCGCCGCGCTCATCGCCGAACCGGTCCAGGGCGTCGGCGGGTTCACCTCCCCGCCCGACGGTCTGTACGGGGCCTTCCGCGAGGTCCTCGACCGGCACGGCATCCTCTGGATCAGCGACGAGGTGCAGACCGGCTGGGGCCGCACCGGCGACCACTTCTGGGGCTGGCAGGCCCACGCCCAGAACGGCCCGCCGGACATCCTCACCTTCGCCAAGGGCATCGGCAACGGCATGTCCATCGGCGGGGTCGTGGCCCGGGCCGAGGTGATGAACTGCCTCGACTCCAACTCCATCTCCACCTTCGGCGGCTCGCCCGTCACCATGGCCGCCGGCGTCGCGAACCTCGGCTACTTGCTGGAGCACGACCTCCAGGGCAACGCCCGCCGCGTCGGAGGCCTGCTGCTGGAGCGGCTGCGGGCCATCGCCGCGACCGTGCCCGCCGTACGGGAAGTGCGCGGCCGGGGCCTGATGGCCGGACTGGAGCTCACGAAGCCCGGCACCGACCAGGCCGACCCGGACGCGGCGGCCGCCGTACTGGAGGCCGCCCGCGCCGGCGGCCTGCTGCTCGGCAAGGGCGGCGGCCACAACACCAGCGTGCTGCGCATCGCGCCGCCGCTCTCCCTCACCGTCGCCGAGGCGGAAGAGGGCGCCGACATCCTCGCCGAGGCCCTGCACGGCCTCGACTGAACCACGGGGGAGACGTACATGAGCACCCGCACCCTGATCCGAGGCGGCCTCGTCATCACGGCCGCCGACGAACTCCACGCCGACGTGCTGATCGAGGACGGCCGCGTCGCCGCGCTCGCGGCGCACGGCACCGCGGCCGCCGGGACGTGGACGGCCGACCGCACGATCGACGCGGGCGGGAAGTACGTCATCCCCGGCGGGGTCGACGCGCACACCCACATGGAGCTGCCCTTCGGAGGCACCGCGGCCTCCGACACCTTCGAGACCGGGACCCGGGCCGCGGCCTGGGGCGGCACCACCACCATCGTGGACTTCGCCGTGCAGACGCCGGGCCACGCCCTGCGCGAGGGCCTCGACACCTGGTACGCCAAGGCCGACGGCCAGTGCGCCGTCGACTACGCCTTCCACATGATCCTCTCGGACGTCAACGAGCGGACCCTGAAGGAGATGGACCACCTGGTGGGGGAGGGCATCACCTCCTTCAAGCTGTTCATGGCCTATCCCGGGGTCTTCTACAGCGACGACGGGCAGATCCTGCGCGCGATGCAGCGGGCGTCGGGCAACGGCGGGCTGATCATGATGCACGCGGAGAACGGCATCGCGATCGACGTGCTCGTCGAACAGGCCCTGGCCCGCGGGGAGACGGACCCGCGCCACCACGGCGAGGTCCGCAAGGTGCTCCTCGAAGCCGAGGCCACCCACCGTGCCATCCAGCTCGCGAGGGTGGCCGGCTCCCCGCTGTACGTGGTCCACGTCTCGGCGGAGGAGGCGGTCGCGGAGCTGGCGCTGGCCCGGGACAAGGGCCTGCCGGTCTTCGGTGAGACCTGTCCGCAGTACCTCTTCCTGTCCACCGACAACCTGGAGGAGCCCGACTTCCAGGGCGCCAAGTACGTCTGCTCCACCCCGCTGCGCCCCCGCGAACACCAGGCGGCGCTGTGGCGGGGCCTGCGGACGAACGACCTCCAGGTGGTCTCCACCGACCACTGCCCGTTCTGCTTCCGGGGCCAGAAGGAGCTGGGCCGCGGGGACTTCTCGAAGATCCCCAACGGGCTGCCGGGGGTGGAGAACCGCATGGACCTCCTCCACCAGGCCGTCCTGGACGGGCACATCAGCCGCCGCCGCTGGATCGAGATCGCCTGCGCGACCCCGGCCCGGATGTTCGGCCTCTACCCGCAGAAGGGCACCATCGCCCCGGGCTCGGACGCCGACATCGTCCTCTACGATCCGCACGCCGAGCAGGTCATCTCCGCCGAGACGCACCACATGAACGTGGACTACTCGGCGTACGAGGGCAAGCGGATCACCGGACGCGTCGACACGGTCCTGTCCCGGGGCGAACTCGTCATCGACCGGCGCGAGTTCACGGGCCGGGCCGGCCACGGGGCCTTCATCCCCCGCTCCACCTGTCAGTACTTGTAAGGAGAGTCCACGCATGGACTTCGGCCTCGTCCTCCAGACCGACCCGCCGGCCTCCCAGGTCATCAGCCTCATGAAGCGTGCCGAACGCAACGGCTTCCGCTACGGCTGGACCTTCGACTCGGCGGTCCTGTGGCAGGAGCCCTTCGTCATCTACAGCCAGATCCTGGCCAATACGCAGCGCCTGCACGTGGGTCCGATGGTCACCAATCCGGGCACCCGCACCTGGGAGGTCACCGCCTCCACCTTCGCCACCCTCAACGACATGTACGGCAACCGCACCGTCTGCGGGATCGGCCGCGGCGACTCGGCGATGCGCGTCGCCGGCCGGGCCCCCAACACCCTGGCCCGGCTCGGCGAGGCCATCGACGTCATCCGTGACCTGGCCGAGGGCCGCGAGGCCCAGGTGGACGGCAACCCCCTCCGCATCCCCTGGATCACGGACGGGAAGCTCCCGGTCTGGATGGCGGCGTACGGCCCGAAAGCCCTGGCCCTTGCAGGCCAGAAGGCGGACGGGTTCATCCTCCAGCTCGCCGACCCCTACCTCACGGAGTGGATGGTCAAGTCGGTCCGCGAGGCCGCTTCGGCGGCGGGCCGGGACCCGGACTCGATCACGATCTGCGTGGCGGCCCCCGCGTACGTCAGCGAGGACGTGGCCCACGCCCGCGACCAGTGCCGCTGGTTCGGCGGCATGGTCGGCAACCACGTGGCGGACCTGGTCTCCCGCTACGGCGAGCACTCCTCGATGGTCCCGGACGAGCTCACCGAGTACGTCAAGTCCCGTGAGGGCTACGACTACAGCCACCACGGCCGCGCCGGGAACCCCTCGGCCGACTTCGTCCCGGACGAGATCGTCGACCGCTTCTGCCTGCTCGGCCCGCCGGAGGCCCACATCGAGAAGCTGCGGGCCCTGGAGGCCCTGGGAGTGGACCAGTTCGCCGTCTACGCCATGCACGACGCCCGCGAGGCCGTCATCGACACCTACGGCACACAGATCATCCCGGCGTTGAACGGCTGAGGCCGCCGGTCCGCAGCCGGTCCGCAGCCGCCGGTCCGCGGCTCCCTTCCCGCGACGGGCGGGGACCGGACCGGCCGCCGGCGCCCGGGCGGGCTCAGGCCGTCGACTGCTTCAGCAGGGTGGCGATCCGGGCCTCGTCGGCCTCGGTGAGCCGCGTCAGGGCGTAGGAGGTCGCCCACATCGGGCCGTCGTCCAGCTGCGCCTGGTCGCTGAATCCGAGCGTCGCGTAGCGCGCCTTGAACTTCTCCGCGCTCTGGAAGAAGCAGACCACCTTGCCGTCCCTGGCGTACGCGGGCATCCCGTACCAGAGCTTCGGCGCGAGCTGCGGCGCGCTCTCCTTGACCAGCGCGTGGACCCGCTCGGCCAACGCCCGGTCCGAGTCCCGCATCTCGGCGATCTTCGCGACCACGGAGGCCTCCTCCTCCGCCGCCTTGTCGGCGCGCGATCCCCGGCGCGCGGCGGCCTTCAGCTCCCGGGCGTGCTCCTTCATCGCATCCCGCTCCTCGGCCGTGAACCCCTCGTAGCCCGTGCGGGCCGGCGTGCCCGCCGCGGTGGTGGTCTTGGCGGACTGCTGCGTGTTCGTCATGTCGGATGTCCTTGCGGGAGTCGGGTCGGTGGGCGGGTCGTCATGCGGGGGCGCGGGCCGTGCGGCGCCCGTCACCCCCAGGCGCCGGCGATCTGGCGGGTCGTGGCGTTGAGCCGGTTGAACAGGTTGGTGACGCCGATCATCAGCACGAGCGCGGCCAGCTGCTTCTCGTCGAAGTAGGTGGCGGCCGTGTCCCAGACCTCGTCGCTCACGGCGTCGGGACGGTCGGCCAGCCGCGTCGCGGCCTCGGCCAGCGTGAGGGCCGCCCGCTCCTCGTCGGTGAAGTACGGGGCCTCGCGCCAGGCGGCGACCGCGGCCAGCCGCTCGTCGCTCACTCCGGACCGGCGGGCCGTCTTGGCGCCGCCGTCGACACAGGCGCTGCAGCCGTTGATCTGGCTGATCCGCAGGTGCACCAGCTCCAGCGTCTGGCCGTCCACCCCGCCGGACTGCGCGGCCTTCATGAGGGCCTGGATGGGCTGCATCGCGTCGGACAGTACGACGGCGGGGTTCTGCATACGAGACTGCATGGGGATCGGCTCCTCTTCCCGGTGGTGCCCCGTTCTCCCGGGGCATGGCTCCATCACAGCCGCCAGGGCTCCCAGCGGCCAGGACGGTGGGACGCCGTGGGACACCCGGAACGGCATTGACCAGCGCAGAACCGCCCCGGGATACTTCTGCCGGAGTGGGACAGGGGAGCGGGGAACCGGGGGAGCGGTGGACGTGGAACAGCGGTCGGCCAAGGATGATCCGCAGGAAGAGCTGGCCGCCCGGCTGCGCCTGCTCCAGGAGCTGTCGGGGCTCGGCGTGCGGGCCCTCGCCAGGGACGCCGGCCTCAGCTCCTCGTCGCTGTCGCGCTACCTCGGCGGCCAGACCGTGCCGCCCTGGCCCGCGGTGATCGCGCTGTGCCGCCTCGTCAAACGGGACCCCCGCCCGCTGCGCCCCCTGTGGGAACGCACCTCCAACCCGCTGCCGGCGCCCCCGAAGGCCAGTCGCCAGGTCCAGCCGCGGCCCCGCAACGACCTGCCGCGCGACGCCCCCGACTTCACCGGGCGCGCGGACCGGCTCGCCGCCGTGCTCGCCGCACTGGAGGGCCACCGGGTGGTGGCCGTCGACGGCATGGCGGGCGTCGGCAAGACCTGCCTGGCGGTGCACGCCGCGCACGGGCTCGCCGCCGACTACCCGGACGCCCAGCTCTACGTGGACCTGCACGGGTTCACCGAGGGCCGCGAACCGCTCGATCCGGACTCCGCTCTGCGGATGCTGCTCGGCGCGCTCGACGTCCCGTCCGAGCGGGTCCCGCAGGAGGGCCTCGAACAGCTGGCCGCCTGCTGGCGCTCCGAACTGGCCGGGCGGCGGGCCGTCGTGGTCCTCGACAACGTCGCCGACGCCGACCAGGTCCGTCCGCTGCTGCCCGGCGCGGGCCCCTCGGTCGTCCTGATCACCAGCCGCAACCGGCTCGTGGGCCTGGACGAGGTGCCCCCGGTCTCGCTGGACGTGCTGAGCCCCGAGGAGAGCGCGCAGCTGCTGGCCCGCGCCAGCGGCGACGCCGGCGGCCCGGGCGGCCGGCTCGCCCGTGAACCGGAGTCCGCCGCCGAGGTGCTCAGGCTGTGCGGACACCTCCCGCTGGCCCTCCGGCTGGCCGCGGCCCGGCTGCGGCACCGGCCGGGCTGGACCGTGGGCATCCTCGTCGAGCGCCTCGCGCAGGGCGCGAGCGAGTTCGACACCGCGTTCGCCATGTCCGTACGGCAGTTGGACCGGGCCCACGCGCGGCTGTTCCGGATGCTGGGGCTGCTGCCCGGGGGATCCTTCGACGAGTACCTGGCGGCGGCCCTGGCGGACGTGCCGGTGCGCGCCGCCCGGGAGATGCTGGAGGACCTGGTCGACGCGCACCTGGTCCAGCAGCCGACGGCCGACCGCTACCGGCTGCACGACCTGGTGCACCAGCACGCCCGCCAGGCCTGCGCGGAGCAGGACCCGCCGGCCGAGCGCGAGCGGGCGCTGGGCCGCTTCCTCGACTACTACGTGCACGCGGCGGCCGCCGCGGACGCCGCGATGCCGGTCCTGTCGCCCGGCCGGGAGCCCTCGGCGGGCCGGCCCCCGGCCGAGCTCCCGCCGTTCGCGGACAGGCACGCGGCGCTGGCCTGGTTCGTCGCCGAGTACGAGAACCTGATCGCCGTCTTCGAGACCGCGGACGCCGTCGGAGCCGATGTGCACGTGTGCGAACTGCCGCGGTTCCTGCGGGCCTACTTCGCCCGGCGCTGCGGTACGACGCACCTCAACCACCTCTTCGAGCGGTCCCTGGCCGCCGCGCAGCGCCTGGACGAACCGCTGCGGCTGGCCGACGCGTACAGCGACCTGGGCTTCGCCCGCTACAACGCGGGCCGGATGGCGGAAGCCGGCGCCGCCTACGAGGCGGCCGGACTGCGGGCGTCCCAGGCGGGCGACACCCGCGCGCAGGCCGAACTGGCCGTGCGCCGCGGCTATCTGCGGTGGGAGGAGGGGAGCGCCGAGGAGCCGCTCGAACTCTTCGCCCTGGCCGGCACGTTGTACGAGGCGGCCGGATCCCCGGCGGGCGCGGCCCACGCGGCGGCGGCGGAGGCCTGGGCGCTGCTCCAACTGGGCCACCGCGAGCAGGCGGCGCGCCGAGCCCGGGAGGTGCTGGAGGTCCCCCACGCGGACCCCGCCTGGCCGCCCAGGCTGACGGCGCTGATCACCCTCGGCACGGCCATCGCCGGCGAGGCGCCGCAGGAGGCGGCGGAGCACCTGCACCGGGCGCTGGAACTGGCCCGCGAGGACGGGCACATGAACAACGAGGCGTGGTGCCTGAACTGCCAGGGCGTCGCGCTGCGCCGGATGGGCCGCTACGAGGAGGCGCTGACCAGCCACCGGGAGGCCTTCGCGCTGCTGGACGCGTTGTTCGAGGAGCACTGGAAGATCCGGTTCCTCAACGGCTACGCCGAGACCTGCCGGCTCGCGGGCCTGCCCGAGGAGGCCCTGCGGCTGCACCGGCAGGCGCTGGAGCTGGCCCCGAGGCTGGGGTACCGGCACGAGGAGGTGCTGGCCCACGAGGGGATCGCGGTCGTACTCGACGGGTCGGATCCGGCCTCGGCCGCCGAGCACCGCGCGGCGGGCCGGGCCGTCCTGCGGGAGCTCGCCCCCGAAGCCCGCTGAGCTCCCTTCTCAACAGCCCTGCCCGGAACGGCTGTTGCGGGACGCCGCCCGCTCCTGACAGCCTGGTCCCCGAGCCGGCCCGCCCGAGGGCCGGCCGGACCCCGGGGGACCGTCATGACCTTCAGAACCGCCGCCGTAGCCGTCACCGCCGCCATCGCCCTGACCGCGCTGGGCGCGGGCCCCGCCTTCGCGGACAACCACGTGGCCGTCGTGCCGCAGGGCCAGGACGGGGCCTTCGAGCACGTGGCCCCACGGACCCTGGTGGTCGGCGACCTCGCCACGAACTAGGGACTCTCGGGGCCCCAGTTGTTGGGGCAGGCGGCCGGGGTGGCCGGGGCGGGGCCGTAGGCGTAGGCCACGAAGTCCTTGAGCTCCGGGCCCCAGTAGGGCCAGGAGTGGTCTCCGGCGCCCCGGCAGTAGCGGTGGCTGACGGCCCGGTCCTTCAGGTCCTGGTGCAGGGCCGCGGTCATGGCGCCGATCTCCTGCTCGCCGGTGCCGCCCACACCGCCCGCGTACAGGGCCGTCTTCCCGCCGTACGAGGCGTACTTGCCGTCGAGCGCCAGATTGACCGGGTTCTGCCCCGGCCAGGTGCTCGGCGGCCCGAAGACCGTGGCCATCCGGTACGCGGTGTCGCCGGTCACCCGGAACTTCCCGTCGAACAGGCCCGTCCACAGGATCGACGCCCCCACCTGCCAGGTGGAGTTGGTGATGATGCTCTGCGCTCCCGGGTCGTAGATGTCCGTACCGGGCGAGAGGGCGCCGACCGCGGAGAACAGGTCCGGGTGGCGGCCGGCGTAGCGCAGGGCGCCGTAGCCGCCCATCGAGACGCCCGCGATCGCCCGCCCGGAGGCCGCCTTCACGGTGTTGAAGTTGGCGTCGATCCACGGGACCAGCTGGTTGACGTGGAAGGTCTCCCACTGCGGGGCGAAGAAGCCGTCCGTGTGGCCTGGCCAGTCGCTGTACCAGCCGGCCTTGCCACCCTCCGGCATCACGACGATGCCCTTGAAGGCGGAGTCCTTCAGGCTCGCGGTGACGTTGCCCTCGTCGGTCTTCGACCACTGCTCGACGTCGCCCGAGCCGCCGTGCAGGAGGTACAGCACGGGGTAGGGGTGCGCCGGGTCGCGCCGGTAGTCCTCCGGCAGCAGGATCCGCACCCGCACCGGCACCTGGACCGGACTGATCGACGGGGTGCCGCCGTGCGCGGCGAAGATCGCGGAGGTGGTCACGGAGGCGTCGCCCATGCGCTCGCTCTGGCCGGCGGCCGCGGACCAGGTCCGCAGGGTCAGCCCGGCGGCGTTGGGCGCGGGCAGCGAGGGCAGCACGGACGCGGCGCCCACGGGGGCCGCGGGCGCCGCGATCACGAGCGCGGCGGCGGTGGCGAGCAGCGCCGCGGCGCGGCGACGCGGGGACCGCCCCTTATACAGGACCGTCACCGGAGAGTCTGAGTTGAAGGACTTGACCTTGGCAAGGGAGGTGGCATGAAGGGCTTCGGTCAAACGGTTGAGCTACACCAGCGGGGTGTTGCCGAGGAGGATGATCATCGAGTCGTGGAATTGCACCATGTTCTCCAAGGAGGGGACTCCACGGGTTCTCCGGGAGGCACCGCCAGGCGATGAGGAAAGGGATTGGTAGACCGGCAGTACAGGGCAGGTAGATCCACAGGACACGGGGACAGCGCAGGGAAGCGGCCGTGAGGGCGAGGAGGTGGCTTGAAGGATGTCCAGAGCGAGGAAGGCCCGCCGCGATCCGGCGTGCCGTCCTCGCTCTGGACATCCTTCAAGCCACCTCCTCGCCCTCACGGCCGGTTCCCTGCGCTGTCCCCGTGTCCTGTGGACCTACCTGCCCTGTACTGCCGGTCGACCAATCCCTTTCCGCATAGTCTGGCGGTGCCTCCCGGAGAACCCGTGGAGTCCCCTCCTTGGAGAACATGGTGCAATTCCACGACTCGATGATCAGCCTCGTCGGCAACACCCCGCTGGTGAAGCTCAACCGTGTGACCGAAGGCCTGCAGGCCACCGTCCTTGCCAAGGTCGAGTACTTCAATCCCGGCGGCTCGGTGAAGGACCGCATCGCGGTCCGGATGATCGAGGCCGCCGAAGAGAGCGGAGCGCTCAAGCCCGGCGGCACCATCGTGGAGCCCACGAGCGGCAACACGGGTGTAGGACTCGCCATCGTGGCCCAGCAGAAGGGCTACAAGTGCATCTTCGTCTGTCCTGACAAGGTCTCGGCGGACAAGATCAACGTCATGCGCGCCTACGGTGCGGAGGTCGTGGTCTGCCCGACCGCCGTCGACCCCGAGCACCCGGACTCGTACTACAACGTGTCCGACCGCCTCGTGCGCGAGACGCCCGGCGCCTGGAAGCCCGACCAGTACAGCAACGCGAACAACTCGCGCTCGCACTACGAGACCACCGGTCCCGAGCTCTGGGAGCAGACCGAGGGGAAGATCACCCACTTCGTGGCCGGCGTCGGCACGGGCGGCACGATCTCCGGCACCGGCCGGTACCTCAAGGAGGCCTCCGACGGCCGCGTGAAGGTCATCGGTGCGGACCCCGAGGGCTCGGTCTACTCCGGCGGCTCGGGCCGCCCCTACCTCGTCGAGGGCGTCGGCGAGGACTTCTGGCCGACCGCCTACGACCCGAACGTGACCGACGAGATCATCGCGGTGTCCGACAAGGACTCCTTCCAGATGACCCGCCGCCTCGCCAAGGAGGAGGGCCTGCTCGTCGGCGGCTCCTGCGGCATGGCGGTCGTCGCCGCGCTGCGCGCCGCCGAGGGCCTGGGCCCGGACGACGTGGTCGTCGTCCTGCTCCCGGACAGCGGGCGCGGCTACATCAGCAAGATCTTCAACGACGAGTGGATGGCCGGGCACGGCTTCCTGGAGGACGCGGGCCCCTCCGCCCGCATCCGGGACGTGCTCGCGGACAAGGCGGGCGCCATCCCCTCCCTGGTCCACATGCACCCCGAGGAGACCGTCGGCGAGGCCATCGAGGTGCTGCGCGAATACGGCGTCTCGCAGATGCCGATCGTCAAGCCGGGCGCCGGCCACCCCGACGTGATGGCGGCCGAGGTCATCGGCTCGGTGGTCGAGAAGGAGCTGCTGGCGGCGCTGTTCGCCCAGCGCGCTTCCCTGGGCGACCCGTTGGAGAAGCACATGAGCGCCCCGCTGCCGCAGGTCGGCTCCGGCGAGCCGGTGTCCGAGCTGATGGCGGTGCTCGGCGAGGCGGACGCGGCGATCGTGCTGGTCGAGGGCAAGCCCACCGGTGTGGTGAGCCGTCAGGACCTGCTGGCGTTCCTGGCCAAGGGCGCCAAGTAGCCCTCGCGGGGCGGCGTGAGGGCGACGCGCAAACGGTACGGGCCCGACACGTGGCGGCAGCACCCGCTTAACACGACTCCGGCACAGTGGTGGTTGTCGGCAGGGAAGCCCGGGAAACCGGGACCGGCCGGCACCACGAACGGCGTCAGCGCAACTCCGGAGCGGCTCCCGGACCGCGTGGACGCCACGGACGCGCGGACGGCCCTGACCCGGCCCGTGTCCTTCGCGGGGACCGCCGTCGTCCCGCCCCCGGGCAACCGGGGTGCGGCGGTTCCCGCGCCAAATCCTTCGGCGCCCCCGCGGGGAGCGCACCGAGAATCCCCCCGGACCCGGTCCGGGGGGATTTCGCGTTCCCGGCCGGTCAGTCCAGCGGATCCCGGGCGGGGCGGCGCGGGAACCCGGTGGCGTGGACGAAGTTGACGCCCAGGATGCCGAGCCAGACGACCACCAGACCGCTCAGATCGGCCTGGGCGGCTCCGATCGCGGAGAGCGGGATCGCCAGCACCAGGGTGATGATCGCGAAGCCGAAGCGTTCGCCGAAGTTGCCGTCCGCCGAGGACCGCGCCGCGGCGCCCCCGCCGTGGTACTCGCCGCGCGCCGCCGAAAGGCGTTCCTCCGCGAGGCGCCTGCGGACCTGCGTGTCGACCTTCTCGACGAACGAGTCGACCAGCGCGGCCTCGTACTCCGGCCCCAGTTCCCGCCGGGCGTCGAGCGTGGCGGCGAGTTCCTTCTTGAGCTCTTGGGACTCCATGCGGCCAGCCTAGGAACGGGCGTCTCCACCGGCACTGGGGTTAGCCCCCGTATCGCGCCGGACGAGCGTGCGGACGGGGCGGACGACCAGGAGGGCGAGGGCGCGGCCCAGGCTGATCAGGGAGCCGGCCAGCAGCAGGGGGCGGACGCCGAAGACGGCGCTGGCGGGGCCCGATGCCGCTCACCCCGTAGCCGAGCGAGCGCATGGCCACGGCCATGGCGACCGGCATCATCGTGTCGCCCGGCATCGAGACGACGCGGGCGGTGCCGGGCGCCCTTCGGGCGCCCCTCCGGGGGTCTCGGATCGCGGGCGCGGGTTGCCGTCCTGCATAACCGCATGCAGAGTGCTCCGTGACTGAATATCCCACCGGTGACGGGCGGGACGGAGGGGAACGGGATGAGCGAGAGCCCTGCGGCGCGGCTGCAGAAGCTGTTCGAGGGACACCGGCTGACGCCGACCCAGCGGCGCATCGCGCACTGCATGGTGCGCGGGGCGGCGGAGGTGCCGTTCCTGTCGAGCGTGGAGCTCGCCGAGCTGGCCGGGGTGAGCCAGCCGTCGGTGACCCGGTTCGCGGTGGCGCTGGGCTTCGACGGCTATCCGGCGCTGCGCAAACACCTGCGGGAGGTGGCGCCCGGCGCCCGGACCGGGACCGCGGACGAGGACGCGTACAACGAGTACCAGCAGGCCGTCCAGGGCGAGATCGAGAACCTGCGGCAGCTGTCCGCCATGCTCGCCGACCCGGCGCCGGTGCGGGAGGCGGGGCGGCTGCTGGCCGCGTCGCGCCCGCTGCCCGTACTGGGGCTGCGCGCGGCGTCCTCGCAGGCGCGCGGGTTCGCGTACTTCGCGGCGAAGGTGCACCCCGACGTACGGCTGCTCGACGAGGGCGGCTCGATGCTCGCGGACCGGATCGACGCGGCGGCGGGCGCCGGGGCCTCGGCCCTGCTGTGCTTCGCGCTGCCCCGGCACCCGAAGGAGGTCGCGGAGGCCCTGGACCACGGGCGGGCGGCCGGGCTGACCGTGGTGACGGTCGCCGACTCGGCCTTCGCGCCGGTGGCCCGCCATTCGGACTTGCTGATCCCGGCGCCGGTCGGGACCGGACTGGCCTTCGACACGGCGTGCGCGCCGATGCTGCTGGGGCGGGTGCTGCTGGAGGCGATGGCGGACGAGCTGCCGGACGCGCAGGCGCGGCTGGAGGCCTTCGACGCGCGGGCCGCGGCGCGCGGCCTGTTCGTGGAGTAGGCCCGGCCCTCGCGGCTCAGCGGTAGTCGAGCTCCGCCAGCCCCGGCGCTGACCGCCACTTTGGCGGCCTGAGAACGGGCCCGGGCCCACCCGTGCGGCGCCGTTGCCGGGGGCCGGCCTCCGGACCCCGGCGCCTCAAAGGGCTGGAAGACCCAGCCCCGCCAGGGGGCACCTCCCAGCGGTAGCTGGGGGAGTTTGAGGGCGCGGGGTCCGGGGCGGAGCCCCGGGGGCTTGGCGCGGCCAGGTCAGAGGTCGCGCCCGGTCGGGTCGCAGGCCGCGCCGAGCCCGGTCAGGGCGTCGCGGAGCGAGCCGCCCGCTTCCGCGGTGATGTCGGACAGGGACTGGGCCGGGCGGACCAGGGCGAAGCGGACCCCGCCCGACTCCGTGAGCGTGAAGCCGTGCACGGCCGGCCGCGGCAGGCTGTTGTAGCCGTAGTGGGCGGTGAACGCGTACGCCCCCGTGTCGGGGACGGCGACCAGGTCACCCGGCGACAGGAGCGGCAGCTCCCGCGCGGCCGCCAGGAGGTCGCCCGCGAAGCAGGCGGGCCCGGCGACGTCCTGCGCGACGGGCGGCCCGGTCAGCGGAGCACCCTCGGCGTCGTAGGGCAGGATCCGCAGCGGCCAGGCCGCCGGCGCGTACACCGTGCGGGTGGCCAGCTGGACCCCCGCGTGCGTCAGCGCGATCGCCCGCCCGCCGGCGGTCTTCGTGTACTCCACCCGCGAGAGCGCCAGCCCGTGCTTGGCCAGCAGGGACCGGCCGAACTCCGTGACCAGCCCGTACGCGCCGGAGAAGAGCCCCGGGACGGCCGAGCGCAGCGCCGACACGTACTCCCCGTAGCCCGGGCCCCCGGCGTCCGAGGAGAAGTCCACCGGCAGGCCGCCCCCGATGTCCAGGGTGTCGATCTGCCGCCGCCCGGCGGCCGCGTTGATCTCCTCGGCCAGCGCGTACAGCTCCCGCACCCCTTCGGCGATCAGCGCCAGCGGAACGCCCTGGGAGCCCGAGTGGGTGTGCAGGCGGGTGAGCCACGGCCGGTCCAGGAAGGCCCGCACGAGCCATGCGCGGGCGCCCGGATCGCGCAGGGCGATGCCGAACTTCGAGGTCGCGGTCGCGGTGGAGAGGGCGTCGATGGTGCCCGCGCCGGTCTGCGGGTTGATCCGTACGCCGATCGGGGACCCGGTGGGGGCCGAGGCGACGAGCGCGTCGAGCCGCTCCAGCTCCTGGCGGTTGTCGGCGTTCACCGCGATGCCGAGCGCGAGGGCCTCGCGCAGCTCGGCGGCCGTCTTGGCGGGGGAGTCCAGGACCGTGTGCTCCGGCGCGACCCCGGCCGCGCGGGCCAGCGCCAGCTCGCCGGGGCTGGCCACCTCGCAGCCGATCCCCGCGTCGGCGAGCAGCCGCAGGACCGGCACGAGCGGCGCGGCCTTGACCGCGAAGGCGTGCAGGACGGGGGTGCCGGGAGCGAGAGCGCCGGCGAAAGCGCTGGTCAGAGCTGCCGCGGAGGCGCGGATGCCGGCCACGTCGAGCAGGCACACCAGGGGCGGGTCCTCGCCGATCAGGCCCTGCTCCACGGCGGCCCGCACGGCCTCGTCGCGCCGCCCGGCGGCGGAGCCGGCGCCTCGTCCACGCGTTTCGACTGCCATGTCCGCCATCCCATCATCCGGCGCGGCGGCCCGCAGCTGTTGACTGAATCTATTCAGGGAGCAAGGATGTGAATGGATTGACCAACACCGGAGGAGGCACCGCCATGTCAGGACCCCGCCCCGTACGTGCCGCACGAGGTACCGACCTGAGCACCCTGGGATGGCAGCAGGAGGCCGCGCTGCGGATGCTCCAGAACAACCTCGACCCCGAGGTCGCCGAGCACCCCGACAAGCTCGTCGTCTACGGCGGCACCGGCAAGGCCGCGCGCGACTGGCGCTCGTACGACGCCATGGTCCGCACCCTGCAGACCCTCAAGCAGGACGAGACGATGCTCGTCCAGTCCGGCCGCCCGGTAGGCGTGATGCAGACGCACGAGTGGGCGCCGCGCGTCCTGCTCGCCAACTCCAACCTGGTCGGCGACTGGGCCAACTGGGAGGAGTTCCGCCGGCTGGAGAACCTGGGTCTGACCATGTACGGCCAGATGACGGCCGGTTCGTGGATCTACATCGGCACCCAGGGCATCCTGCAGGGCACCTACGAGACCTTCGCGGCCGTCGCGGCCAAGCTGCATTCAATCGGCAAGGGAGGGGTCAACGGGACTCTCGCCGGCACCATCACCCTCACCGCCGGCCTCGGCGGCATGGGCGGCGCCCAGCCCCTGGCCGTGACGATGAACGACGGCGTCGCCATCTGCATCGACGTCGACCCGCGCGCCATCGACCGCCGCATCGAGCACCGCTACCTGGACGTCAAGGCCGACAACCTGCGCCACGCGCTCCAGCTGGCCGTCGAGGCCCGCGACGCCCGCAAGCCGCTCTCCATCGGCCTGCTCGGCAACGCCGCCGACCTCCTGCCGCAGATGCTCGCCGAGGGCGCCCCGATCGACATCGTGACGGACCAGACCTCCGCCCACGACCCGCTCGCCTACCTGCCCGTCGGCGTCGACTTCGACGACATGGCGGACTACGCGGCCAAGGACCCGGCCGGGTTCACCACCCGCGCCCGCGAGTCCATGGCCACGCACGTCGAGGCCATGGTCGGCTTCATGGACGCCGGCGCCGAGGTCTTCGACTACGGCAACTCCATCCGCGGCGAGGCCCAGCTGGCCGGCTACGAGCGCGCCTTCGCCTTCCCCGGCTTCGTCCCCGCCTACATCCGGCCGCTGTTCTGCGAGGGCAAGGGCCCCTTCCGCTGGGCGGCGCTGTCCGGCGAGGCCTCGGACATCCACAAGACCGACAAGGCGATGCTGGAGCTCTTCCCGGAGAACGAGTCCCTGCACCGCTGGATCAAGATGGCCGGCGAGCGCGTCCACTTCCAGGGCCTGCCCGCGCGCATCTGCTGGCTCGGCTACGGCGAGCGCGACAAGGCCGGCGAGCGCTTCAACGAGATGGTCGCCGACGGCACCCTCGCCGCCCCGCTGGTCATCGGCCGCGACCACCTCGACTGCGGCTCGGTGGCCTCCCCGTACCGCGAGACCGAGGCCATGCTCGACGGCTCCGACGCGATCGCCGACTGGCCGCTGCTCAACGCCATGGTCAACGTGGCCTCCGGCGCCTCCTGGGTCTCCATCCACCACGGCGGCGGCGTCGGCATGGGCCGCTCCATCCACGCGGGCCAGGTCACGGTCGCCGACGGCACCAAGCTCGCGGGCGAGAAGATCCGCCGCGTCCTGACCAACGACCCGGGCATGGGCGTCATCCGCCACGTCGACGCCGGCTACGACATCGCCGAGACCGTCGCCGACGAGCGCGACGTCCGCATCCCGATGCGCGAAGGCGACCAGGCGTGACCCAGGAAGCCGCCGCCGGAGCCTCGTTCCACGAGATGTGGGCCGAGCTCCGGCCCATCGGCCGGGACAAGGACAGCGGCGGGTACCGCCGTTACGCCTGGACCGGCGCCGACGCCGACTGCCGCACCTGGTTCCAGGCGCAGGCCGAAGCGCGCGGGCTCGCGTACGAGACCGACCGCAACGGCAACCAGTGGGCCTGGCTCGGCGCTGAGACGTACAAAGACGTCCTCGCGGGGGACGCCGTCGTCACCGGCTCCCACCTGGACTCCGTCCCCGACGGCGGGGCCTTCGACGGCCCCCTCGGGGTGGTGTCCTCCTTCGCGGCCCTGGACGAACTCCGCAGGAGGGGAGCGGAGTTCTCCAGGCCCCTCGCCATCACCAACTTCGGCGACGAGGAAGGCGCCCGCTTCGGGCTCGCCTGCGTCGGCTCCCGGCTGGCCGCCGGGCAGCTGACCAAGGAGAAGGCGTACGAGCTCCGCGACGCGGACGGCGTACGCCTGCCGGAGGCCATGGAGGCGGCCGGATACGACCCCGGCACCATCGGGGCCGACCCCGAACGCCTGGCCCGCATCGGCGCCTTCGTCGAACTCCACGTGGAACAGGGCCGGGCCCTGGACCTGTCCGGCGACCGGGTCGGCATCGCCTCCGCGATCTGGCCGCACGGCCGCTGGCGCTTCGACTTCCGCGGCGAGGCCAACCACGCGGGCACCACCCGCCTGGTGGACCGCCGCGACCCGATGCTCACCTACGCGCAGACCGTGCTCGCGGCCCGCGCCGAGGCGGCCCTCGCCGGGGCCGTGGCCACCTTCGGGAAGATCTCCGTCGAGCCCAACGGGGTCAACGCCATCCCGTCCCTGGTGCGCGGCTGGCTCGACTCACGGGCATCCGACCAGGCCACCCTCGACACGGTCGTGACCGCGATCGAGAAGGCCGCCCGCGAGCGCGCCGAGCAGGACGGGATCGACCTCGACATCGTCCGGGAGTCCTTCACCCCGGTCGTGGAGTTCGAGCACGCCCTGCGCGACGAGCTCAACCGGATCCTCGGCGGGGCCGTCCCGGTCCTCGGCACGGGCGCGGGACACGACGCCGGAATCCTCTCGGCGGCCGTCCCGACCGCGATGCTGTTCGTACGGAACCCCACCGGCGTCTCCCACTCCCCGCGGGAGTCCGCCGACGAGGACGACTGCGTTGCGGGCGTCCTCGCCCTCGCCGACGTACTGGAAGGCCTCGCATGCAGTTGAAGGGGCACGTGCTGAAGACGTACTGGCTGGAACACGCCTGGCTCGGCACCCATGTCGAGCCGGGCGTCACCCTGGAGGTCGCGGACGACGGGCGGATCGCCGCCCTGCGGACCGGGCCCGGGTCCGAGACCCCGCCCCCGGGCGCGGAGGTCCTGCGCGGCCTGACCCTCCCGGGCCTCGCCAACGCGCACAGCCACGCCTTCCACCGGGCCCTGCGCTCCACCGTGCAGCTCGGCTCCGGAACCTTCTGGACCTGGCGCGACTTCATGTACAAGGTCGCCCAGAACCTCACCCCCGAGAGCTACTTCGCGCTCGCCCGCGCGGTGTACGCCGAGATGGCGCTGGCCGGCATCACGAACGTCGGCGAGTTCCACTACGTCCACCACGCGCCGGGCGGAGTCCCCTACGACGACCCCAACGCCATGGGCGAGGCGCTGATCGAGGCCGCCGCCGAGGCCGGCATCCGGATCACCCTCCTGGACACGGCCTATCTCGCGGCGGGCATCGTGAACGAGCACCGCGGCGAGGCCCCCAACCCGCACCAGCTGCGCTTCTCCGACGGGACCGCGGAGGCCTGGGCCGAGCGGGTGTCCGCCCTCAAGCCCCGCGGGCACGCCCTGATCGGCGCGGCGATCCACTCGGTGCGCGCCGTGCCGGCCGGGCAGCTCGCCACAGTGGCCCGCTGGGCCGAGGAGCGCCGGGCCCCGCTGCACGTCCACCTCTCGGAGCAGACCGCCGAGAACGACGCCTGCCTCGCCGCCCACGGGCGCACCCCGACGCAACTGCTCGCCGACCACGGGGTGCTGGGCCCGCGCACCACCGGCGTGCACAACACGCACCTCACGGACGCGGACATCGCGCTGCTCGGCGGCACCACCACCGGCACCTGCATGTGCCCCACCACGGAGCGGGACCTCGCGGACGGCATCGGCCCGGCGGTACGGCTCCAGCACGCGGGCAGCCCGCTCTCGCTGGGCAGCGACAGCCACGCGGTGATCGACCTGCTCGAAGAGGCGCGGGCGATGGAGCTGAACGAGCGGCTCAGCAGCCGCACCCGGGGGCACTGGACGGCGAACGCGCTGCTCACCGCGGCGACGGAGGACGGCCACGCGGCCCTCGGGCGGCCCGACGCGGGCCGCCTGGAGGCGGGCGCGCTCGCGGACTTCACCACGATCGCGCTGGACTCCGTCCGGACGGCGGGGGCGCTGCCGCGCCTCGGTGCGGAGACGGCCGTCTTCGCCGCCACGGCGGCGGACGTCCGCCACACGGTCGTGGCCGGCCGCCACATCGTCCGCGACGGCGCGCACGCGCTGATCGGGGACGTCCCGTCGGCCCTGGCCGAAGCCATCGCCGCCCTCCGGGGCTGACCCTCCCCGGGAACGAATCCACTCGACCACCCGAGGAACCATGACCACCACCGCCATCACCAACATCGGCAGCCTCGTCACCAACGACCCCGCCCTCGGCGACGGCACCCCCCTGGGCCTGATCCAGAACGCCGCCGTCGTCATCGACGGCGACCGCGTCGCCTGGGTCGGCCCCGCCGACCGGGCCCCCGCCGCCGACGCCTCGTACGACGCGCAGGGCCGCGCCGCCGTCCCCGGCTTCGTCGACTCGCACTCCCACCTCGTCTTCGCGGGCGACCGCACCGCCGAGTTCAACGCCCGCATGTCCGGCCGCGCCTACTCCGCCGGAGGCATCCGCACCACCGTCGCCGCCACCCGCGCCGCCACCGACGCGGAGCTCGAGGCCAACCTGGTGCGCCACCTCGACGAGGCCCGCCGCCAGGGCACCACCACCTTCGAGACCAAGTCCGGCTACGGCCTCACGGTCCAGGACGAGGCACGAGCACTGCGCATCGCCGCCGCGCACACCGAGGAGGTCACCTACCTCGGCGCGCACATCGTCTCCCCGGACTACGCCGACGACCCGGCCGGCTACGTGGACCTGGTCACCGGCGAGATGCTGACCGCCTGCGCCCCGTACGCCCGCTGGGTGGACGTCTTCTGCGAGAAGGGTGCCTTCGACGGGGAGCAGGCCCGCGCGATCCTGACCGCCGGCGCGGCCGCCGGGCTGATCCCGCGCGTCCACGCCAACCAGCTCTCCCACGGCCCCGGCGTACAGCTCGCCGTCGAACTCGAAGCGGCCTCCGCCGACCACTGCACCCACCTCACGGACGCCGACGTCGACGCCCTCGCGCAGGCCGCCGCGACCACCGTGGCCACCCTGCTGCCCGGTGCCGAGTTCTCCACGCGCGCCCAGTGGCCCGACGCCCGCCGGCTCATCGACGCGGGTGCCACCGTCGCGCTGTCCACGGACTGCAATCCCGGGTCCTCCTACACGAGTTCGATGCCGTTCTGCATCGCGCTCGCCGTCCGCGACATGCGGATGACCCCGGACGAGGCCCTGTGGTCCGCCACCGCCGGCGGCGCCCGGGCGCTGCGCCGGACCGACATCGGGGCGCTCACCCCCGGCGCCCGCGCGGACCTGGTCCTGCTGGACGCCCCCAGCCACGTCCACCTCGCCTACCGGCCGGGCGTCCCGCTGGTTTCGGCCGTCTGGCAGAAGGGCTGCAAGACGGTCTGAACCCATCCGTAACAGGACAGCGTCGGTGCGGCCGCGGGCCGTTGATCCGGCGCTGTCCTGTGTCTTCCCTCCGTAAGGCCCCGGGCGTACCTTGAGCCACCAATCTGATGTGCCGTCAGTAACTTGTGGCCCGAAAGTCGAGGGGAAGACGAAGGTGTCCGACCGGAAACGATCCACCGCGCTCGCGCTGGCCTCCGCGCTGGCGGGAACGGCGGTCCTGCTGGCCGCCCCCGCAGCCGAAGCCGCCGTGATCGACGTCCAGTACGACTGCAAGACCCCCATCGGGGACAAGTCGGCGGTCTCGCCCATCGACATCAAGGCAGTCGAAGAGGGCAGCGGCTACAAGCTGACGATGACCTTCCAGAAGGGCGTCTCCTCCAGCCCCATCGAGCTCGGCAAGGGCGCGATGAGCCCCAGCGCCGTCATCCTCGTCGACGGCGCCGAGAAGGTCTCGGTCCCGGTCTCCGGCCCGCCCAACGCCGAGGCCCTGCCCGCCGAGACGCCCATCAAGATCACCGACCTCTCGGGCACCTACACGCCCAAGAAGAGCGGCAAGGTCACCTTCACCGCGGGCGTCCTCACGATCAAGGCGATGGGCACGACCACCACCTGCACCCCCGGCAACAGCCCCAAGCCCTCCCTCGAGCTGGACGTGGAGGGATCCGGGGGAACCGCCCCGCAGTCCGGCGCCGGCCCCACCGACGACACGCTCCCGCAGACCGGTCCCGAGGACTCCGCCATCGCGCTGGGCACCCTGGGCGCCACCGTGCTGCTCTCCGGCGCCGCCGGCGTGCTCTGGCTGACCCGGCGCGGCCAGCGGGCCCGGTCCTGAACGGAGCACCCCCGGTCATGCCCGCGCCCCACGCTTCCGGCGCTCCCCGCCGGCCCGCCCGCCCTCCCGACCATGCGCCTGGTCGCCTACCGCCTCCTGGCCGCCTCACCGGCATCGCAACCCCTGGCTATGACGACTTCTTCGGGAGTCGTCTGCCGAGGATTTCGGGAGGCACGTGACTCGGGTTGAGTGATCAACATCGACAAGTTTTGATGTCGAAAGCGTGTGCGGTCGAAGGTCTCGGTCTGCTTCATAATCCAGCTGTGGACATATCCGATGAGGGCCAGCCGCTCGATCCCGTCTGGTTTGAGATCAACAACAACGTGTGTGGCGGCCTGGCAAGGTCCCCGAGTGCCTCGTTGATAGCCGGGAAGTTCATCGGGGCAGGCTGGAGTTCCAGATCGGCTTCGTGGGAGTCGTATGAGGTCGAAACTGGCTGGTGTCGCATCGAGGTCGACTCGACCGAGGGTGACACGCTTCTGAACGGAGTCGTTGATCCTCAGCGGTTCGAGGATCTGGCAGAGCTGCTGACCCAGTTCGGTCTGCCGTTCAGTCTTGAGCTCTATGGCGATGACGGGGAACTGCTGCGGGAAATCGAAGCTGAATCCCTGTCAGCGCCTCAGGACTCAGTTCCTCGGCCGCTCAGCCGGCTGCGCGCTCTGCCTGGGCTTTGGTCGCAGCGAGGCGGTAGGACTCGGTTCCGATCTGGATGATGTTGCCGCCGAGGGTGCTCGCTCCGAGAGCCGCATGGTACCGACCGCCTCGGCCGCAGGTCGTGAGGAACGTCCGGGGCCGGGCGAGCGCGTGGTCTCAAGCGCCGTGGTCGTGGTCGTGCAGGCGCTGGTCGAGGTCGTCGGCCCAGCGGCGGGCCCAGGTGCGGAGCTCGGCGATGTCGTCCTCGGTGAGGCCGTAGGCGGCGAACTCGTAGTCGTCCGCCCGGTCCGCTCCGGTGAGGCGGTCGCGAAGGCCCTGGAGGCGGAACTCGTCGCGGCCGTGCCGCTCGCCGAGGCGCTCGAGGTCGGCCGTGGTGCGGTGGCGGGAGGCTGCGTGGACATCGATGAAGTCGCGGGCCGCCCCACGGTCGGCCAGGGCGCGGACCTTCGTACCGATGACGGAGTCGAGGGTGAGGACGGGCCCGTACGCGCTGAGGGCCGGCGGGTTCCAGAAGTGCTCCTTGAGCACGTCGACCTCGCACTCCTCACCGGTGGCGGGGTCGACCGCCATCAGCCTGGCCGACAAGGGGTCCACGGCGATCACGCGCACCTGCCAGCCGCGCGACGTCAGGCCCTGCTCCAGGCCGGCGGCGATCTCCGCCATCGGGGCGGGGTTCTCGGTGGCGACGTCGAGTTCCTGGCTGAGGTGTTCGACCAGGCCGTGGGCCTGGACGGCGTACCCGCCGGTGATCACGAGGGGGTACGGGGCGCCGATGTCGATCACGGCGGCGAGGAGCCGTCGGTGCAGGTCGCTCAGTTTCACGCGGCGGCGGACCCCGCCGCCGCGCCGAGCTCGGGGAACGCGTCCTCCCAGGCCTCGCGCAGGTGCCCGCTGACCAGGGTGCGCAGGACGGGCCACAGCTCCAGCAGGAGCTCGCGGTCCAGCAGGTTCACGAGGTCCTCGTGCTGCCCCTCGGCCAGGACGGTGCGGTAGAGGCCCATGCGCAGGCGGGGCCGGTCCACGTCGTACGCGCGCAGTCCGGACCAGGCGACGTTCAGCGGCAGCTCGACCACACCGTGCGTGGGACCCGCGAGCTCCTTCAGCGAGGCGGGCAGGCGGCCCGCGTACCGGGCGTGGAGCACCTCGGCCGCCGAGGTGCTCCCCGCTGCTGGAGGAGAGCGTGACCATGAACCCGATTATCCCGCGCGTCCCGCGCGTCCCCGGTACCGCAGACGCGCGTACGGCCCCACTGGCCGCACCGGGCATCCTGCGCACGGCCCAGCCGGACTACGACTGCTGCCTACATCCGCGTACGCCTTCTGCCGCTGCTCCCACGCCCTGCGGGGACGAGTCAGGGGGTGGTCAGGGGGGTGGAGATCGGGTCGGCGGTCGTGAGGCGCGGGGGCACTGACACCGCGGGTCCGGCCGGGTGCCGGAGCCGACCTGAGAATGGGCGAGGGATCGGAGCCGGGCAGCAGCCGGAACTGCTACTGCTACTGCTGGTGGTGGTGGGTGCTGTCACCCGGCACACGCCGTCTGCTCCCGCTGATATGTTCGGCAGCCGGATCACGCAACGGGGGTGGCGCGCGATGACGGAATCCGCTGTGGAGGCTCGGGCACGTATGGCGCGGAAGGTGGTCTGGCTCGTCGGCGCCGGCCTCATCCTCCTGATGCTGGGCGGCCTCGTACTGACGAGCAAGCCGTGGAACGCCGGCTGGTGGCCCGGCGTGAGCGAGGCGAGCGCAGTCGCGGGCCCGTGCGTCGTCCTGGCGGAGCCCGCGGAGCGGCTGACGCCTGGCAAGACGCCCGCGAGCTCCCCGTACGACAGGCCGGGCCGGACGGCCTGCACGGCGGGGGAGGTCACCGACGAGGCATCACTCCGGCTCGCGTACGAGAGGGAGGAGTGGTCGTTCATCCGCCACCCCGAGAGCGGTGTGACCGCCGCTCACAACAGGCTCGCGTCCCGCGTCGGCACGGACACAGGTACCTGGAAGCCGGTTTCGGGCCTTGGGGACGAGGCGTACCGGAAGGATTCACGAGGCACGTCGCAGATCCGGGCACGCAAGGGGAACGTCGTGGTCGATGTCTCCTACTCCGACAGCAACGGCAAGGCCGACCTGCCCGTCCAGGCCGAACGCGTGGCCCGCGCCGCGCTGGCGGAGATCGTCTTCTAGACCTCCTGCACCTCGAATCACACGGTCTTCCCCGGCCCGACCCGACCCGTACCGGCACACCCCTACTCCGACACTCCGAGGCCCGATCTCGTGCCCGCACCCCCTGAGAGCCGCCGAATCCGTGGGTTTTGGTGGATGTGCTTCAGAAGGCTGGCTACAGTCCTAAAGTGGCAGGTCAGTAAGCCCGCTCTCTGTACCTGCGGGGATGAACCCGCTCTCAACACGGCGGGCGGAGGCGTCGGTATCTGTTCCCCGCTGCTTCCCGGTTCACCGTCTCTGCGGGGTGAACCAGAACCTCTGGAAGCCACGGCCATGACGCACCAAGCACGTTGCTCCCCGCCTTCAGGGATGAATCCGTGAGTGTCGCGGGTGCTCGGAAGACGACCGATCGCTCCCCGCACCTGCGGGGATGAACCCTGGGTGCTGTACTCCTTGAACGTGTCCAGGAGGCTGCGCCCCGCAACCGCGGGGATGTCTCCGAGACTCACCAGTGGATCTGCGGCAACTTCGGTCGAGCCCTGCCTCTGCGGGGCATGACCCTTCGCAGTTCTGGGTGAAACGGCCCTTCTGCAGTTACTCCCCCGCACGCGCGGGGAACCTCCTGCCCGCAGCAACTGTGGCTGTGCCTCCGGCTGCTCCACGCCGTCCACTGTCCTGCGTAGCCCCTCGTCACGGCCGGCCGGCGCGTACCTGCCCACCGCTGCGACGGCGGTGCGACGGCGGTGCCGCAGGGTTCCGGGCACCCGTGCCGCATCCGCACGCACGGATGAGCAGCCGGGCGGGAAGCTCGCGCCTCGCGCCTACCCTTGCGGAAAGGAACAAGGAACGGGGGAAATGATCATGACGGTGAAAAAGCCGATGCCACCGATGGCGGGGCTGTGGATCTCCGGCGTCGTCGGGGTGGCGTGGTGCGGGGTGCTGGTGTTCTGGCTGTTGATGGTGCCGGAGCCGCTCGAGATGCCGGGCGGGCTGGTGCCGGCGATCATGGTGGCCGGCGCGGTCGCGCAGCTCGGCATGGCGGCCATGTACGCCGTGCGGTTGCGGCGGTTGGCGGGGTCGCGGTGACAGGCCGCGAGCGGGTGCCCGTCGACAACGCCGACCCCCAAACCTGGTACGCCCGGGGCCTGGTGCTCCTCGGCCTGGGCGGGATGCTGCTCCTGGTGGCGTGGCTGAACCGGCCGGCGGAACCGTGGCTGCTCCTGGACCTCATGGACGGTCTCGGGTTCGCGATCCTCGGCTTCGGCGCGCTGTCCTTCGCCGCGGGCGTGGCGCTGCGGCTGGTCCGTCGCCGTCGTCGCCGGCGCCGCTGAACGAAGCCCTCGACCGTGTGCGTACGAAGCCGACAGCGTGAAGGCGCCTCCGATCTGAACGGCAGCCCCTGGGCTGACTCCAACGATGGTGGACGACTCGGCTGACAGCAGTCCTGGACGCGGTCAGCGATCGTCGTCGAGCCAGTCGCCCGGGATCAGGTCACGAACACGGTCGAGGTCTTCCGCCGTCCGGCCACGGGCCAGAATGGCCATGCCGTCGTCGCGCAGGAGGGCATCCTGGCCCAGGAACCAGCGAATCGCGTGGTCTTCCTCGCCGAGGGGATACGGCGGGAACGGCAGCCGGACGCAGGTCTCCTCCAGCAGTTCGACGCTGTCGTCATCGGGCTCAAGGAAGTCGCACGGCTCTCCGTCGGCCTGGACGGACTCCGACAGAACGATCTCGACGAAGCAGAGGGAGAGACGCTCCAGCCAGCTTTCCCACCGCTCGGCGGTCTTGTCGGCCAGGTCCGACCGGATGAACACCGCAGGGTCGTCGTCCTGGAGGGTGTGGAGGAGGATGCCCCAGGAGGCGGCTCCCTGATTCTCGTGCCGGAAGACCAGGGCCTCCTTGGCATCGTCCACGTACAGCTCCGCCGGGCCGAGCAGCACATCGTGATTGCCGGTCAGGTCCCGGCGGCGCCCGAACAGCAGGTACGCCTCGCGCAACGCCGCCGGCAGCCGAACACCCAGCCTCTCCTCGGCCGCGGCCAGATCGGCCTCCGACCACCCGTCGCCGCTCTCCAGGGCGCCGGCCCAATGGGCAGCGAACCCCTGGATGAAGTCCCATGCACCACTGCGTCCTTCGACGCCGCCGGCGAGAGCCGCAGCGAGATCGAACTCTTGTTTCATGCTGAGACAATATCCGTGCCGCTCGTCAGCCCTCCCTCCCCCATGCCCTGACATGCGGACCCTGGTGTTCTCGGAACTCGGCAACACCCGACCGGGAGCGCGGCCGATCTCCTTCCGGCCCCTGGAAGCCGCCGAATCTGCGGGTTCCGGTGAAAGTGCCTCAGAAGGCTCTCCACAACCCTAAAGTGGCAGGTCAGCACGCCTGCTCCCTGCACCTGCGGGAATAGCCCTCCCGAGAATTTCGTGTGCGAGGTCGCCGGCGACTGCTTCCCGCGCCTGCGGGGCAGGTACTGACGCTGGGGCTTCTGCTCGCCCTGCCCGTCGAGTTCGCCGCCCGCGCCGCCTTCCGGCGCCGGGTACGACGGTACGAGGAGGAAGCCGGGCGCCTGCGTACGGAGGCGGAGCGGCTCCGCGACCGGCAGCGGAGCCTGGAAGGGGAGCTGCGGCGGCGGAAGGAGCTACTGCGGCTCGCGCGGATCCGGGAGGCGGAAGCCCAGCGCTTGCTGCGCCAGCAGGAGCGTGCGGCCCGCCGGAAGGCGTGGGAGGCCGGGCTCGAAGGCAGCAGCAGTGCCCGGAAGGCAGAGTTCGGCCCCGACGCCCGGGCTATAGACGGGGCTTCGGCGGCCGGGTTCGCGGAGATGGTGCGGCGGCTGCTGGAGCGGGACGGCCTGCAGGCCGAGGTCGTCGGCGGCCGCGGCGACCAAGCGGTGGACGTGCTCGCGGTCGACGCCGCCAACCGCACTCTCGCGGTGCCGTGCAAGCACACGGCCCGAGGCCGCAGGGTCGGCGACGAGGTCCTGTACCGGATCAACGGGACGGCCGGGCCCGTGTACGGGGCCGCGCAGTCAATGGTCGTGACGAACGGGTCCTTCACCCTCCTCGCGTGGGCGCAGGACGCCGACCACGTCTGCCAGGTCGTCGCGCTCACACCGCCGTACCTGAGCACGGACGGCTACCGCGCTGGGCGTACAACCCACCCAGGCCCCGCCTCCCACCCTGGAAGCGCCGCGTACGGGCGGAGGGGGCCCGAGCAAAGCGCAACAGGCATTCCAAAAAGGGGCCTGGCGGCCCTCACACACTGGGTGGAGCGGGAGGGCGCAGACCGAGCAGTGCCCAGCTCGGCCGGCCGTGGTGACCCGCGAGGAGTGCGGTACACGTCGGTACACGGTTCCGCCCGTGGGAACCGGCCTGTTGCGCCTCCTGGTTTCAACTGTCGGACGCCACCTTGCCGCACTCGGCCCGTATGCGACCCTGGAAGGGCCAACCGGGCCTGTTCGACCCCGCGCGGCCCGGCCGACCAGGGATACCGCTATGTCCCAGCGCGCGTTCCTCGACTCCCATGCCGTGTCGGCGGTGCTCACCAGCGCCGCCCTCGCCCTCCTGCTGACGACGCCCGGCGCGCCCGCGGCAGCGACCGGGTCGGCCGCAGCGGCGGGCCCGCAGTCAGCCGTGCTGTCGATTCCGGCCATCGGCGTGTCCGAGCTTCCCGTCGTCCCGTACCGCGGGAGCCCCGACGACTCGCCGGGCACTCGAATCCAGGACCGGGGCGTGGCCGCCAGTCCGCATGGTCCCGCCGGTGGCGTCGGCCCCGGCGAGGTGGGCAACTACATCGTCACCGGACACCGCATCGTGGCGGGCGGGCCACTGCGGGCGCTGCCGTCACTGCCAACGGGCGCGTCCGTCGTCGTGACCTCCGGCGGTGTGACCTACACGTACACGATCACCACTACCCGGACGACCTCTTTCCGCTCCCAGTCCGCCATGGCCGCGCAGCGCGCCGCTGTCCCCGGCTTCCCCGGCGCCGCCCCTACCCGCGCGATGATCACGGTGACCACCTGTCTCACGCCCGAGGACGATGCGGCAGGCAATCACTGGCGGGACGCGCAGAACAACCCCGAGCACCGCATCGACAAGATCGGCGTCCTCACAGCAACCACGTCCTGACCGTCACCACGCCCTGCCCCGTCCACGCCGCGCCTCGTCCTGTCCCGTCCCGTCCCGTCCCGTCCCCGGGAGGGCGAAGGTCACAGGTCCGGCCCTTATGAACCTCTTGCTCCGTATGTCACTCTGGCGGGCAAACCGGCTCGCGCCCCCTGCCCCGACGACCCCGCCGACCAGTACGGAAACGCCCATGCCCCTGCATTTCCCGTCCCGAGCCGCATCCGCCGTGGCGGCTGGCGCCATGGTCGTCCTGTTGGCGGCTTGCAGCACCACTCAGGCTGCCGCCGGCGCGGCGGCTCCCGCACCGCCGAAGATGGCAGCGGCACCCGCTTCGGCCCCGGCCGCCTCCGCCGCGCGGCCGTCCGAGCCACCGGTTACCTCCGTGCAGACCGAGGCCTCCGTCCTGTCCATACCCTCGGTGGGCATAACCGGGCTGCGCGTGATTCCCTACGAGGGCACCACCGACGATGCGCCCGGCACCCGTATTCAGGACAAGGGTGTGGCGGCCAGCCCATACGGGAAGCGTGGCGGAGTCGCGCCCGGCCAGGCGGGCAATTTCCTGGTCACCGCGCACCGCCTGTCGGCGGGCGGCCCGCTGCGTGACCTGCCCGCCGTGGCGAAGGGCGACTCGGTGCTCGTGACCGTGGGCGATGTGGTGTACACGTACGAGATCATCGCGAGCCGCAAGACGTCCTTCCGGTCAGAACGCTCGCTGAGCGAGCAGCGCGCCGCGGTCCCCGGAAAGCCGGGTGCGGCCCCGACCCAGGCCATGATCACGATCTCGACCTGCGCCACCCCGGAAGACCATGCCGAAGGCAACTTCTGGAGCGATGCCCAGGGCAATCCCGAGCACCGAATCGACAAGATAGGCGTTCTCCGCGAGACGACCGCAGCGCCGCCTGCCGGATAGTGCCGCCCAGCCCTCGCAGGGGCGCGGGCGGGCCCCTGCGCGTGCCCGGGAGGCGTTTTCACCGGCCGCGCGACCATGCCGTACGCCGTCGGGAACTGCGCGGCCGGCGCCCGGGCAGCAGCCTCCTGGGACAAGCTGAGGCCCAGGCCTACACCCGCTGCAGGATCAACGCCTACCTGGGCCAGATCAGCACCACAACCGGCAGCGGTCACCTCCAGCGTCTGCAGGCAGATGTCTCCATCGCGCAGCAACGTGTCCAAGGACGGGAAGAGCAGCTCGACAGCGAGGCCATCGACGACAAGCTCACCCACAGCCTCCGCTACGTCAGCGGCAAGATGACCAGCCACGCCCGGTTCCTCAGACTCGAGCACGGCGACGGACTGGTCCGCCTGAACCCGAAGAAGCTCACCGTCGTCACCGACACCCCTGACGGCATCACCGAACTGCTCCGCATCGGCAGCGGCAGCGGCAAGACCCATGTCTGCTACCACCTGGCCGCCCATCTCGCCGTGCACCAGTACTTCACCGCGAACAGCCGGCCCGTGCCCCGCCTCCTCATGCTCGACCGGCCGACCCAGCCCTACGGCCCCTCCGACACGGCCAAAGCACGAGGACGACGGGAAGACCTCGCCCTCGTCGAAGACCGTGCGACAGTCACCGGCCTCTTCAAGCTCATGCAACAGGTCGCCACCGAGCCGGCTCCCGGCTTCCAGATCATCGTCAGCGACCACGCCGACCTGCCCCACCGCTGGTACCAGGACTCCATCCGCTACGACTGGCGCGGCGGCGAGAACCTCATCCCCACCACCTGGCTCGACATCAACCCCACCCCGTAACCACCACATACCGAAGGCAGGTGACCCAGTCCCACCGGGGCAACGGGCAAAGACCCACACGGCGCGAGTGGAGCCCTCTGGCCCGATGGCATTGGAGGTTGGCTCCCTCCACGAGAACAGCGCACCAACCCACCAAGACTCACTGTCTCTCAAACCAATGTCCCGAACTCGAGATCGCATCGGACGGGAGTGCGCGCGGTGTGAGCCCTCAAGTCGGCATCAGGCCGCTCTGGTACGAGATCGCCACCGCTTGGGCCCGGTCGCGGGCGTCGAGCTTGGCCAGGATCCGCTTCACGTGGGTCTTGACGGTGGATTCTGCGAGGGAAAGCAGCTCCGCGATTTCCGTGTTGGACAGGCCGTGGGCGACCTGCCGCAGCACTTCGCGTTCGCGGGCGGTGAGTCGCTCCAGGCGGGCGTCGGCCGGCGCCCGCAGGCTCCCTGAGCGCGTGGGTGCGGGCTGGGCCGCAAGCCGGGTCAGGATGTCGCGGGTGACGGCCGGATCCAGCACGGCCTGACCGGCCGCGACGGTCCGTACGGCGTCGATGAGGCGTTCGGGGGACGCGCGTTTGAGGAGGAAACCGCTCGCGCCGGCCCGGATCGCGCTCCATACGTATTCATCGTGGTGGAACGTCGTCAGGACCAGCACCCGGGTCGGCAGACCGGCGGCCACGATCCGCCGGGTCGCCTCGACCCCGTCGATGCCGGGCATCCGTACGTCCATCAGGATGACGTCGGGGACGAGTTCGTGGCACAGGCGGACGGCCTGGATGCCGTCCGCTGCCCGCCCGGCCACCTCCAGGCCGTCCTCGGTCCCGAGGATCAGTTCGAGGCCGGCCTGGAGCAGGGCGTCGTCGTCGGCCACCACGATCTTGATCCGGTGCTCGTCGTTGGCCGCTCCGTCGGCGTGCCGGGTCATCGAACCGGAAGCGAGACGTGCAGGCGGAACCCGCCCTGCTCGCCCTGCCCGTGTTCGAGCCTGCCGCCCAGGATCGACACGCGTTCGGCGATGCCGAGCAGTCCTCGTCCGGGCTCGTAGCCGTTGCCTGCGCCCTGGCCGTCGTCGCTGACCTCGATGTCGAGGCGGTCCCCCACCCGGCGGACGGTCACGTCGGCGGATCCGGCGCGGGCGTGTTTGACCGTGTTGGTGAGCGCCTCCTGCACGATCCGGTACGCCGACATGTCGATGCTGCTGGGGAGTTCGTCCCGGCCGGGATCCACGTGTGCCGCCACGCTGATCCCGGCCTGCGCCATCCGATCCGTGAGACGGCTCAGGTCGTCGAGCTTCGGCTGGGATCCGGCCGGCGCGGTGCGGCGCAACAGGCCCAGGACCCGGTCGAGTTCCTCCAGTGCCTCGCGGCCGGAGTCTTCCAGTTGCCCGAGCACCTCGCGGGCGCGCTCCGGGTCGCGGTTGAGCAGTCGCCGGGTGGCGCCGGCCTGAATGAGCATCACATTGACGGTGTGGCCGACGAGGTCGTGCAGCTCACGCGCCATCCGGGCACGCTCCCCCGCGATCACCTCCTCGCGAAGCCGGAGTTGGGTCGCGTCGCGTTCCTCCAGGCGCCGCGCGGCGCCGAAGCCGATGGCCCAGACGAGGAGCCACAGGAAGAGCACTCCGGCCGGCACCACGGACCAGAAGTCGCGGTCCTGCTGTCCGGTGAAGTAGGCGATCATGCCGAGGAACGCGGCGAACGGACCGGTCCAGGCCCGGGTGCGGCTCGCGTGCAGGCCGAGGGAGTACAGGCCGATCAGGTTCGCGTACGGGGAGAGCGGGTTCTCCCGACCCCACAGCGCTTCGACGGACAGGGCCGCGGTACCCACCAGGTACGAGGCCAGCGGCGCGGTCCTGCGGCAGGCCAGCGGTCCGGCGACCGCCGCGGCAAACATGACGGCGCGCGTCGTGGGCGTGTCCGCCCCTTCGGTCGGCCCCAATTGTTCGACGAGCATGACGGCGAAAAAGGCCGCGGCGAGTACGACGTCCGCGGCGACGGGGCGGGCGATCAGCGGCCGGCCCGTCGGCATCCGCCACGCACTGGGGGGCCACCACGTGATCAGGTGCTTCGCGGGTCGGCGCATCTCTGCCAGGTCCTTCCAGCCGAGGGGGGCGGACTCCGCAAGCCGGCTGTCCCCCTTTGCCCTGTTGCCCGCACGTTAGCCGGGGACCGCGGGGTGCGCATCGTCCCCATGGGGTACGCGGCCCCCGGACAGCCACCCCTCCCGGGGTCCGCCGGATGCCCCTGGTAGGGGACGCGGCCGAGGCAGCTCGCTTCCTAGCGTGGCGAGCACGAACCGCACCCGCTCCTGGAGGACTCGTGAACCGCTCACCGGCAGTGTCACAATGGCATCGCCCCCTCATGCTGAACTCCGCGCTGATGTGTGCCATTTCGGTGTTCTGCGCCGTCGCCGCGCTGCTCGACGACCGTCAACTCCTGGGTGCATCCCTCTGGTTCAAACCGATGAAGTTCGGCGTGGCCTTCGGCATATACGGAGTCACGCTCGCCTGGCTCCTGAGCAGGCTCAACAAGGGGAGGCGGCTGGGCTGGTGGACCGGCAGCGTCATCGCGGTGGCCGGGGTGATCGACGTCTGCGCCGTCGTCTACGCCGCCGCCCACGGCACCTTCAGCCACTTCAACGAGAACACCGACGCCGTCGCCCGGAATGTCGCCGCAGCCTTCTCGATCGGCGTCATGCCGCTCCTCGTGGCCACCCTGGTCATCGCGACGCTGGTGCTGTTCCAGTCCGGCACCGACCGGGCACTCACCGTCGCCCTGGGCGCGGGGCTCACGCTCGCCGCCGCCGGCATGGCCGTGGCGGGCTGGCTCAGTACCCTTTCCATTGAGCCCCGTACGGTCCCGGACGCGGCCGGGAACCCGGTCGTGCTGAGCGGCGCTCACGGGATCGGCGATCCCGACGGGCGGGGGATGCCGCTCACCGGCTGGAGCCTGACCGGCGGAGACCTCCGCGTACCCCACCTCGTCAGCATGCACGCCATCCACGTCCTACTGCTGCTCATCGCCGTGATGCACCTGTACGGGACCCTCTTCCGCCGGCGGCTCGACGACGGGGTCCGGACCCTGCTCGTCGGTGCGTTCGCGTGCTGGTACACGGGGTTGTTCGCCGTACTCACCTGGCAGGCACGACGCGGCCAGTCCGTGGCGCACCCGGACCGGCAGACGCTGATCGCCCTCGGCACGGTGACGCTACTGACCCTCGCCGTGACCGCCCTCACCGCGCGGCGTTCGCGGCATGCCTGATCCGCCGGTCGGCGGGCGCCTAGTGCTGTGACCGGAAAGGTTCACCGGGTCTGATGCTGTGCTGGCAGGATCGCTCCGTGGATCTTTCTGAGGGGCTGGCTGAGTGGACGGATTGGGACGGTGCCGCCTTCGTGGTGGGCCGCTCGCTGACCCGCAGCCCCGGGGGTCTTGGGCGGAGCCCGGGGCTGCGGGTCAGGGCGGAGCCCCGGGCTCCGCCCCGCACTCCCGCGCCTCGAACGCCGGCGGGGCCGACGCACGGGGTCCGGGGCGGAGCCCGGGGGCCCTGGGTCGGGTCAGCCCCGCAGGGCTCGGCACAATGGCGGCATGAGCTCCGAGACGCTGCTGACCGTCGGATTCGACCTCGACATGACCCTCATCGACTCCCGGCCGGGCATCAAGGCCGCCTACCAGGCGCTTTCGGCCGAGACGGGCACGTTCATCGACGCCGACGAGGCCGTCACGCGCCTCGGACCGCCGCTGGAGCAGGAGCTCGCGCACTGGTTCGCCGAGGCGGAGATCCCCGCCATGGCCGACCGCTACCGGGAGATCTACCCCGCCCACGCCATCGGGCCGACCCCGGCGATGCCCGGCGCCCGCGAGGCCGTCCAGGCGGTCCGGGCGCTCGGCGGCCGCGCGATCGTCGTCACCGCCAAGCACGAGCCCAACGCCCGCCTGCACCTGGCCCACCTGGGCATCGAGCCCGACGCGGTCGTCGGCTGGCTGTGGGCGGAGGCCAAGGCGGGCGCCCTGCGCGAGTACGGCGCCCAGGTCTACGTCGGCGACCACGTCGGCGACGTACGGGGCGCACGCGCGGCCGGCGCCCTGTCGGTGACGGTCCCGACCGGCCCCTGCCCGGAGCCGGAGCTGCGGGAGGCCGGCGCCGACGTGGTCCTCGCGGACCTCACGGAGCTGCCGGCCTGGCTGGAGGAGTACGCCCGCACGCGGACCGCGTGAGGACGTACGCCCTACACCTGGGCCTGGGCCTGGGCCTGGGTCTGGGCCTGGGTCTGAGCCTGCGCCTGTGACGCGCGGGCGGCCGTGCGCTGCGCGGCCGCCGAGCGCAGCACGCCCGCCGCCGAGATGGCGAAGCCGACGCCCATGAGCATGCACACGGCCCACGCGTACGACGGGAACGGGTCGATGTCCAGGAGCAGCGGGGCCATCGTGGCGAGCGTGGCGACGGCGCCGGCGATGAAGACGATCCCGCCGGCCTTCACGAGCCCGTCGCCGGGGCGGGCCGCGTCGGGGTCGCCCGCGGTGTCGGTGGTGGCGCGGGCGGTGTCCGCGTGCTCGGGCTGAGGAGTAACAGTCACCCGGCCAGGGTAGTTCCCTGGCCGGAGCGGTCATCCACGAAGGACCGGGGAACGTCTTGTTCCCCGGAACCTGACGATTAGCCTGAGAGGTGCGGGTCGGTGACCCGCTCCACACCCGACGAGCACAAGGACAGAGGACGGACGTGCCTACCGGCAAGGTCAAGTGGTTCAACAGCGAGAAGGGCTTCGGCTTCCTCTCCCGCGACGACGGCGGCGACGTCTTCGTCCACTCCTCGGTGCTCCCCGCCGGGGTGGACGCCCTCAAGCCGGGCCAGCGCGTCGAGTTCGGCGTCGTCGCCGGGCAACGCGGTGACCAGGCGCTTTCGGTGATCGTCCTGGATCCGGCACCCTCGGTCGCGGCCGCGCAGCGGCGCAAGCCGGACGAGCTCGCCTCCATCGTGCAGGACCTCACGACCCTGTTGGAGAACGTCACGCAGCAGTTGGAGCGGGGCCGCTACCCCGACAAGGCGCACGGCTCGAAGATCGCCGACATGCTGCGCGCGGTGGCCGATCAGATGGACGTCTGACCTCTGCGTACGGCCGTGCCCCGGCTCCCGGGAGGGAGCCGGGGCACGCTCATGTCCTACGGGAAGTCCAGCGCACCGGGGGCGATGGCCGGAACAAGACCCTCCGCCGCCGCCCGCGTCAGCAGGCCGCGCACCGCCGCGTAACCGGCGTCGCCCAGGCCGGCCGTGAACTCGTTGACGTACAGCCCGATGTGCTGGTCGGCGACGGCCGGGTCCAGCTCCTGCGCGTGCGCCCGTACGTAGGGCCGGGAGGCCTCCGGGTCGGCCCAGGCCATCCGGACCGACGCGCGGGCGGACTCGGCGAGCGCGCGCAGCGCGTCCTCGCCCAGCGAGCGCTTGGCGATGATCGCGCCGAGCGGGATCGGCAGGCCGGTCGTGGACTCCCAGTGCTCGCCCATGTCGGCCAGGCAGTGCAGCCCGTAGTCCTGATAGGTGAACCGGGCCTCGTGGATGACCAGTCCGGCATCCACCCGGCCGTCGCGCACGGCCGGCATGATCTCGTGGAACGGCAGCACGACCACCTTGCCGACCCCCTCGGCCGGCAGCACGTCGGCGGCCCACAGCCGGAACAGCAGGTAGGCGGTGGAGCGTTCGCTCGGGACCGCGACCGTCTTGCCGGCCAGGCCCGCGGGGCCGTCGCCCGGTTCGCGGGTCAGGACCAGCGGCCCGCAGCCGCGCCCCAGGGCCCCGCCGCAGGGCAGCAGCGCGTACTCCTCCAGCACCCACGGCAGGACGGCGTAGGACACCTTCAGGACGTCCAGCTCACCGCGCTCGGCCATGCCGTTGGTGATGTCGATGTCCGCGAAGGTGACGTCGAGGGCGGGCGCGCCGGGGACCCGGCCGTGGGCCCAGGCGTCGAAGACGAAGGTGTCGTTCGGGCAGGGCGAGTACGCGATCCGTACGGGGCCCGCGGTGTTCTCGGAGGTCCCGGTGTTCCCGGTGTTCTCGGAGGGCGTGGCGTTCATGACGGGCCTTCCCGGGCGTCGAGTACGGGTCCCAGCGCGCGGAAGGCGCCGGCGAGCGCGGCCAGCGCGTCGCCGATCCGCCAGGCGGCGCGGTCGCGGGGACCCACGGCGTTGGAGACGGCACGGACCTCCAGGACGGGCAGCCCGTGCGCGGCGGCGGCCTCCGCGACCCCGAACCCCTCCATGGCCTCGGCCCCGGCCAGCGGATGGCGGGCCGCGAGGGCGGCTGCGCGGGCCGCGGTGCCGGTGACGGTGGAGACGGTCAGGACCGGTGCGAGCAGGGCCCCGGTGGCCTCGGCGGCGCGCGCGGCGAGCTCCGCGGGAGGCAGGTGCACGCTGCGGCCGAAGCCGAGCTCCGCGACGGGCAGGAAGCCCTGCGGGGTCTCGGCCCCCAGGTCGGCGGCGACGATGGCGTCGGCGACCACGAGGGAGCCGAGCGGGGCGGCGGGCGCGAACCCGCCGCCGATGCCGGCGGAGACGACCAGGCCGTAGCCGGGGCCGGGCGCGAGCGCCAGGGCGGTCGCGGTCCCGGCGGCCGCGGCGGCCGGGCCGACTCCGGCGACGAGGACGTCGAAGGATCCCCGGTGGTGGATGAGGTAGCCACCGGGGAGGGTGCGCGGCCCGGAGCCGGGGGTGTGGTCCGGATGAGGGACCGGACCGGGCAGGCCGCTGACGACGGAGTCGGCCTCCGCCGCCACCGCGGTCACGATGAGCGCGCGCACCTCGGGTACGTGCTTACTTGAGCTTGACGGTGAAGGCCCAGACGGCGAGGGGCTTGCCGTCCGGGGAGACCTGGACGATGTTGAGCTTCTTCGAGGCGGGGGCCTCGCCCTGGCCGCCGGTGAGGAAGAGGTCGGCGCCCGGGAAGCTGTCGTAGGTGTTGCTGGAGGGCTCGGTGATCTGCTGTCCGTCCAGGACCGCCTGCCACTTGTTGCCGTCCTCGACGACCTCGGGCTCGACACCCAGGCGCAGGGTGTCGCCGCGGCCGTACTCGATGGTCTTGGCGTCCTTCAGGTCGGTGAAGCACTCCTGGACCTTTTCGGCCGTGAGCTCCTTGCCGTCGCGGCAGGCGGCTTCGGCGGACACCGACGAGGTGCCGACCGTCACGGTCGCCAGCGGCGTCGGCTTGTCACAGGCGGAGAGGAGGAGGAGGCCGGCGGATACGGCTCCGAGGGCCGCGACGCTGCGGCGGCCCCTACCCGAGAAAAGCGGTGCGGTCATGAGCCGAAGGCTATCGGGCGGGTGCGCTGCGCTGCTGCACGGGGTGGTGTGGTGCGGCGCCGTGGCGCGAGCGGCCCCGGCCGCGCCGGGCTTTCGGGGCTCCGCCCCGGACCCCGTGCCTCAAACGCCGGCGGGGCTGGATCGGCGCCGGCGGGGCCGGGTTGCTACGCCACCCGTGGGCGAGAGGATGTGGACTGCTGGTGGCGGGGGGACGTGAGGACCCCGCGCAGGGCCATCGCCGTGCCCAGGGCCACCACCGTCGCGGCGACGGCCATGCCCAGGGCGCCGTTCAGGGGCAGGGCGATGCCGATCGCGCCGCCGAGCACCCACGCCACCTGGAGCAGGGTCTCCGAGCGGGCGAAGGCCGAGGTGCGCACCGCCTCGGGCACGTCGCGCTGGATCATCGCGTCCAGCGAGAGCTTCGCCAGGGCCTGGCAGAAGCCGGCCGTCGCGCCCAGGACGGCCATGAAGACCCCGCTGAAGAAGACCGCCGCGAGGACGGCGACCGCCAGGGTCAGGCACAGGACGGAAGCGATGATCACCTCGGGCGCGCGCGCCCGGAGCCAGGCCCCCACCGCGGTCCCGCACGCGTTGCCCACGCCCGCCGAGACGCCGACGATGCCCAGCGACACCGCCGCGCTCTGCCCGGCGAGCGGGTGCTCGCGCAGCAGGAACGCCAGGAAGAAGATCAGGAACCCGGACAGACCGCGCATCGAGGCGTTCGCCAGCAGCCCGCACAGCACCGGCCGGCTGACCGTCCGCAGTCCGGGCCGCTTCGAGTGCGCCTCGTGCGTGGACAGCCGGGCCCGCCGCTCGCCCTTGGCCTCGTCGACCTTGTGGGGCAGCGTGAACGCCGCGAAGGTGCCCCAGATGAAGATGGCGCACGCCCCGTACAGCGGCCACGGCGCCCCGATCGTGTGCAGGGCGGCGCCCACCGGCGCGGCCGCGCCGGTGGCCAGCAGGCCGGCCAGGGTGACCCGGGAGTTGGCCTTGACGAGCGAGAACCCCGGTGGGAGGAGTCTGGGGACCACGGCGCTGCGCACCACGCCGTAGGCCTTGGAGGCGACGAGCACGCCCAGCGCGGCCGGGTACAGCTCCAGGCCGCCCGTGGCCACCGCGCCCGACATCATCACGGCCAGCAGCGCCCGGGTGAGCATCGCGCCGGCCATCGCGGCCCGGCGCCCGTGCGGCAGCCGGTCCAGCAGCGGGCCGATCACCGGGGCCAGCAGGGTGAAGGGGGCCATGGTGATGGCGAGGTACAGGGCCACTCGGCCGCGTGCTTCGTCCGTGGGGACGGAAAAGAAGACGGTGGAGGCGAGCGCGACTGTGATCATCACATCACCGGCGCCGTTGATCGCGTGCAGTTCGATCAGTTTGCCGAGGCCGGATTCACCCGCCCCGTGGGCGTGCGTGGCCCGCCGGATCCCGCGCGCCGTACCGGTGAAGGGCAGGTGCAGGGCACGCCCGACGGCCCGGCCGGCCCGCCTGGCCGGTCCCGAGCCGTCATCGGACGACCGTACGGGTGCCACGTGGTCATAGTGCCCCACTCGGCCCCTCGTGACCCGCCCCGGCGCGGCGCGCGGGTGTGGCCGGTAGTGGGGTTGTCCGCGAATCGGACCTTGCATGTGGGCCGAAGGCCCCGGAGGAGGTAGCGTGCGTAGCGCGCCACCGGCGGTTGCTCTTGGCCGCGCGCCTCTTCGCGATCCCGCAGAATGGATCGCAGGTAGGTGCGCCCTGGAACCGATCGGGCGCGGACGTCGACGCGGCCCTCTGGTCCGCTCCGCCCGCGCTACGTAGGGACAGCCGACGGGTCGTTGTGGACGACAAGTACGGACGGCGCACTCGTGAGACGGCGTAGGAGAGAACGAGACCTGTGAGTGCTGCGACGACGCGAAGCCGTACCCCCGACCGCCTGTGCGTCGAGGCGGTAGACCTCGCCCGCACGGCGGCGGAGGAAGCGGCCGCACCCGGTGTGGTGGGAGAGCACGTATCCGCGGTCGCTGAGGGCGACAGGGTCGTCACCCACTTCTTCGAGTGCAAGGACCCCGGCTACCGGGGCTGGCGCTGGGCCGTGACGGTGACCCGTGCGTCCCGGGCCAAGAACATCACCCTCGACGAAACGGTGCTGCTCCCCGGCGACGACGCGCTGCTGGCCCCCGAGTGGGTGCCGTGGAGCGAGCGGCTGCGCCCCGGCGACATGGGCCCCGGCGACCTGCTCCCCACGGACGCCGAGGACCTGCGCCTGGAACAGGGCTGGTCGGGCGAGGACGCGCCGCCGCCGAACTCGGTGGTCTCCGCCGAGATGGCCGCACTGGTCGAGGCGGAGGACGCCGACGTCACCGACCGCACGGTCGTCCCCGTCCGCGGCTCCATCGCCTCCGTCGCGGAGGAACTGGGCATGCGCCGGGCGCGCGTGCTCTCCCGCTACGGGCTGCACAGCGCCGCCGACCGCTGGGACGAGTCCTTCGGCGCGAAGACCCCGATGGCGCAGGCCGCGCCCGCGTCCTGCGTCTCCTGCGGGTTCCTCGTCGCGATCGGCGGCTCGCTGGGCCAGGCCTTCGGCGTCTGCGCGAACGAGTTCGGACCGGCGGACGGCCGGCTCGTCTCCCTGTCCTACGGATGCGGGGGCCACTCGGAGGCCGCCGTGATGCCGAAGCCCCCGCGGCCGGCGCCGCCGGTGCTGGACTCCATGGCCTCGGACGAGTTCCACCTCCGCCCGTCCACCGACTCGGGCCCGGTCCCGGCGGCGGACCTCCTCGCGGCGGACCTCGGCCACTCGTAGCCCGGGCTCGCCCGGTTGGGTGACCCGGGGTGTGGGCGCCCGCACGGCGTGATCCGCTGGGCGGGATGAAGACCTCCGCCCGCCCCGAGACGGGCGCCGCCGTCCACACCGGTCAGGCGGCCCCCGCGCGCACCCGCCTGTCGTGGGTGGACTTCGCGGTGGCCGCCGCCGTCCTCGTGCTCGGGTACCTGATCCTCCAGGTCGGCAAGGGCACCACCGTCAACTTCGACCCCGCCGACGTCCCCGACGTGGACACGGACCCCGCGAAGCTCCCGTACTACGCGGCCCGCAGCGTCCTGCGCATGTTCATCGCGCTGATCGCGTCGGTGGTGTTCACCTTCGGGTACGCCTACGCCGCCGCCCGCAGCCGGCGGCTCGAACGGGTGCTGATCCCGCTCCTCGACATCCTGCAGTCCGTACCCGTCCTCGGGTTCCTGTCCGTCCTCGTCACGTTCTTCGTCGCCCTGTTCCCCGGGTCCCTGCTCGGCCTGGAGTGCGCGGTCATCTTCGCCATCTTCACCTCCCAGGCCTGGAACATGACCTTCGGGTTCTACGCCACGCTGACCTCCCTGCCGCGCGAACTCGACGAGGTCTCCCGCTCGTTCGGCTTCACCCGCTGGATGCGCTTCTGGCGCGTGGAGGTCCCCGCCGGGGCCATCGACCTCGTCTGGAACGGCATGATGAGCTTCGCCGGCGGCTGGTTCATGCTCGTCGCCTCCGAGGCCGTCTCCGTCTCCGGACACGACTACGCCGTCCCCGGCCTCGGCTCCTACGCCGGCACGGCGATCGGGGAGGGCGACCTCGGCAAGGTCGCCTGGGTCATCGTCGCCATGACCGTCACCATCGTCACCGTCAACTTCGTCTTCTGGCGGCCCCTCACCGCCTGGGCCGAGAAGTTCAAGAACGAGCAGTCCGAGTCCACCGAGGTGCAGCGCAGCTACGTCCTGGACTTCCTGCGCCGCTCCCACTGGCCCGCCCTCCTCGGCCGCGCCACCGCCCCCGCCCGCGAGGCCACCGGCCGGGCCGCCCGCGTACTGGGCCGGGACGACATGGCGCTGTCCGTGGACCCGGCCCGTCGGCGCACCGGCGACATCGTCTTCGCGGTCGTCGCCGGAGCCGTCATCCTGTGGGGCCTGTACGACCTGGTCGGCTACCTGCGGCGCGAGACCGGCCTCGGGGTCTTCGGCGAACCGCTGCTGCTCGGGCTGATCACCTTCGTCCGGGTGATCGTGCTGGTCGCCGCCGCCACCGTCGTCTGGGTGCCCGTGGGCGTCTGGATCGGCTCCTCGCCCAAGCTCACGAAGATCGCCCAGCCGGTCGTACAGGTGCTGGCGAGCTTCCCCGCGAACCTGCTCTTCCCCGTCGCGGTGTGGTTCTTCCTCAGGACCGGCCTGAACATCAACATCGGCTGCGTCCTGCTGATGGCCCTCGGCGCGCAGTGGTACATCCTCTTCAACGCCATCGCCGGCGCCATGTCCATCCCCTCCGACCTCAAGGAGGCCATGGACGACCTCGGCGTCCGCGGGCTCCAGCGCTGGAAGCGCCTGATCATCCCGGCCGTGTTCCCCTCGTACGTCACCGGCGGCATCACCGCCTCGGGCGGCGCCTGGAACGCCTCGATCGTCGGCGAGGTCGTCACCTTCGCCGGCACCACCCTCTCCGCGACCGGCCTCGGCGCGTACATCTTCCACGCCACCGAGGCCGGCGACTACCCCGAGCTGATCGCCGGCATCGCCGTCATGAGCCTGTACGTCGTCGGGCTCAACCGGCTGTTCTGGCGGCCCCTGTACCGGCTGGCCGAGCGCCGGTACTCCATCTGAGGAGCGCGCCCATGACCACCAGCCCCGCGGCCGCCACCATCCTCAAGACCGAGGCCCTCACCAAGGCCTACGCCGGCGCCGACGGCGAACTGCCCGTCCTCGGCGGCATCGACCTCGAGATCCGCGAGGGCGAGATCGTCGCCCTCCTCGGCAAGTCCGGCAGCGGCAAGTCCACCCTGCTGCGCTGCCTCGCCGGCCTGATCCCCGCGAGCTCCGGCTCCGTCACCTACCGCGGCGAGGAGCTGCGCGGCGCCAACCCGGGCACGGCGATGGTGTTCCAGACCTTCGCGCTGCTGCCCTGGCTGACGGTCCAGCAGAACGTCGAACTGGGTCTGGAGGCCAAGGGCGTGGACCGCGAGGCACGGTCCCGCCAGGCGGTGGAGGCGATCGACCTGATCGGCCTCGACGGCTTCGAGTCGGCCTACCCCAAGGAGCTCAGCGGCGGGATGCGCCAGCGCGTCGGCTTCGCCCGGGCGCTCGTCGTGGAGCCGGAGGTGCTGATGATGGACGAGCCGTTCTCCGCGCTGGACGTGCTCACCGCCGAGAACCTGCGCGGCGAGCTGATGGAGCTGTGGGCCTCGGACCGCTTCCCCGCCAAGGCGGTCGTACTGGTCACGCACAACATCGAGGAGGCCGTGCTGATGGCCGACCGGGTGGTGGTCCTGGGCTCCCGCCCCTACGGCACCATCAAGGAGACCTTCCCGGTGGACCTGGCCCGCCCCCGGGACCGGAGCTCCGCCGAGTTCGAGCGGATCGTCGACGCCGTGTACGCGGTGATGACCGGGCGCACCGCCAAGACCCCGGCCGCCACCCCGCCCGCGAAGCGGACCCCGGCCAACACCCCGCTCCCGGAGGCCAGCGTCGACGGCATGGCGGGCCTCGCCGAGATCGTGCTCCAGCGGGCCGCCGGGGCCGGCGGCGAGGACAGCGAGGATCTCGCCGACCTCGCCGACGAGCTCGGCCTGGAGGTGGACGACGTACTGCCCCTGGTGGACGGCCTGGAACTGCTCGGCCTGGCCGAGGTGCGGGACCTGCACCTGGTGCTGACCGCGCGCGGCAGCGCCTTCGCGGGGGCCGACGTACAGGAGTCGAAGGAGCTGTTCGCTCAGGGTGCGATGGAGGTCCCGCTGGTCCATCTGATCCACACCACGCTGCAGCGCTCGCGCGGCGGCACCCAGCGGGCCGGGTTCTTCCGCGACCTGCTCTCGCACCACTACACGAGCGAGCAGCTGGAACGGCAGCTGGAGACGGCGACGGACTGGGGGCGCTACGGGGAGCTGTACGGCTACCACGCGGACGCCGAGGAATACCGGCTCGACGAGGACCCGGGGCGCGGATAGCCGCGTACGCTCAGGGACATGGGGGAATCGGACATGGTGGGACTGGACGGCCGGGTCACGGGAACGGTCGGGCCGGGGCTGGTCGGCGAGGTCATCGTGCGGATCCGGGGCGGTGCGGAGCACTTCCTGGCGCACCCGGCCCCGGGGACCGGGCGCCTCGCCGTCGGGACGGTGGTGACGGTGGTCGAACACCTTCCGCCGCGCACGGTGTACGTGATGGCCGCGTACGGCGACTGACCGGCCGTCGGGGGCGTCGGGGGCGTCGGAGCCCCGCGTACCAAGATGGCGACAAGACTCCTCCGCCGTCTTCACGCCGCCTTGACACGGGCGCAGACTCGCCTTCTCGGTGGCGGACGCCGCCGTGGAACAGGGGGAGTTGCCGATGCCTATCGGCGTATTGGCAGGCATGGTCGTGGGCACCATCGTGGCCGTGATCGGCCTGTTCAAGCTCATGTGGAGGGTGGCCGAGCCCAATGAGGCGCTGGTCATCTCCGGCTCCGCGCACAAGACCGAGGGCATCGCGGAGGGCATGGGCTTCCGGATCGTCACCGGGCGCGGAACGCTCGTGCTGCCCGGCGTGCAGGCGGTGCGGAAGCTGTCGCTGGACCTCAACGAGACCCAGCTGAACGTGGACTGCGTGACCCACCAAGGCATCCCGCTGCGGGTCAAGGGCGTGGTCATCTTCAAGATCGGCGACGACTTCGTGTCCATCGCCAACGCGGCCCGCCGCTTCCTGGACCAGCAGAAGATGATGCCCGAGCGGGTCCACATCGTCTTCGCCGGCCATCTGCGCTCCATCGTGGGCGGGCTGACGGTCGAGGACATGATCCGCGACCGCGAGAAGCTGACCGGCCAGACCCGGGCGGCGTGCGGTACGGAGATGGAGAAGCTCGGCCTGATCGTGGACTCCCTCCAGATCCACGAGATCGAGGACCCGACGGGCTACATCAAGAACCTGGCGATGCCGCACGCGGCCGCGGTCCAGCGGGACGCGCGGATCGCGCAGGCGGACGCCAACCTGCGGGCGACGGAGGCCGAACAGGCCGCCTTCGCGCGGATGTCGGAGGCGACGCGGGACAGCGAGATCCTCCAGGCGGGCTACCAGGCGGAGCGGGACAAGGCGGCCGCCACCGCCCGGCAGGCGGGCCCGCTCTCGGAGGCGGCGGCGCGCCAGGAGGTCGTGGTCCAGGAGACGCGGGTCGCGGAGCTGGAGGCGCAGCGGCGCGAGCAGCAGCTTCAGGTGGACGTGCGCAAGCCGGCGGACGCGGCGGCGTACGAGACCCGCACCCGCGCCGAAGCGGACCGCGACGCGCGGATCTCGGCGGCGCAGGCCAAGGCGAAGGAGACGGAGCTGGCGGCCGCGGCCGAGGCGACCCGGGTGACGACGGCCGCGGCGGCCGACGCGCAGGCCACGGAGGCGCGGGGCCTGGCGGCGGCGACGGCGACGCGCGCGAGCGGTGAGGCGGAGGCGGCGGCGACGCAGGCCAAGGGCCTCGCGGAGGCGGCGTCGGCGAAGGCGAACGGCCTGGCGCAGGCGGAGTCGGCGAAGGCGCAGGGCTTGGCGGAGGCGGAGGCGATCAAGGCGCGGGCCGCCGCGCTGGCGCAGAACCAGGAGGCGGTGATCGCGCAGCAGCTGGCCGAGAACTGGCCGGCGATCGTGGAGGCGGGTGCGGGTGCCTTCGGCAACGTCGAGCACATGATCCTGCTGAACGGGGCGGAGGGCATGTCGGAGATGTTCGCGAAGGCCCTGACGATGGGCGGCACGGGCCTGGGCCTGGCCCGCCAGCTCCTGTCGACGATGTCCCAGCCCCCGACGGCGACGGCGCCGGCGGCCGAGGGCACCCCGGTGAACGGCTCGTCCCCGACGGCGTCCCACCAGATCCCGATCCAGGGCGCGTAGCCAGGAGGCCCCCGGGGCTGGATCCGGCCGCCGGTCGGCAGATCCAGCCCCGCCAGGGGGCACCTCCCAGCGGTAGCCGGGGGAGTGTGAGGCGCGGGGTCCGGGGCGGAGCCCCAGGGAACGGTGGAAGGGCGGGCAGGGGACAGCCCCGAAGGGCCCGAACGCCCACCCGGCCGGGGTCAGGGGCGGCGGGCCGGGCGCCGCCCCAGGATCCGCTTCGCGGCCAGCACCAGCACCGTGGCCAGTACGAGCACGAAGGCGCCCTTCGTGCTCGTACCGATCGACTGGATCTCGCTGTAGGCGTGCAGCGCGTACGAGCCCACGTCCCGGCCCACCCCCGAGCGCTTGAAGCCGCCGAACGGCGCCTCCATGTTCCGCCCGATGGTGTTCACACCGACCCCGCCCGCCCGCAGCCGGCGCGCCACCCGGAAGGCGCGCGCCGAGTCCCCGGACCACACGTAGCTGATCAGGCCGAAGTCGCTGTCGTTGGCCAGCGCCACCGCCTCTTCGTCGTCTCCGGCGGCTCCGTCGAACGGGACGACCACGACGACCGGGCCGAAGATCTCCTCGCGCACCACCCGCATGTCGTTCGTGCAGTCGACGAGGAGGGTGGGGGCCACGTAGAAGCCCTTCCCTTCCGTACCGACCACCGGGCGCTCGCCGCCGAAGGCGATCCGCGCGCCCTCCTTCTTCCCCAGCTCGATGTACGACTCCACGCGGTCGCGGTGCGCCGCCGAGATGACGGGGCCCACCACCGTGCCGCGCACCCCCGGATCCCCGACCTTCATGAAGGCCAGGTAGCCCGTCAGCTTCTCGACCAGCTGCTCGTACACCGACCGGTGCACGATCACCCGGGTCGGGGCCGTGCAGATCTGCCCGGAGTAGAAGGAGAAGGTGGTGCCGATCCCCATCACGGCCGCGTCCAGGTCCGCGTCCGCGAGGACGATCGCCGCGCCCTTGCCGCCCAGCTCCATCAGCTGCCGCTTCATCGTCCGGCCGCAGACCTCGGCGATGGACTGCCCGACGCCCGTGGAACCGGTGAAGGACACCATGTCCACGTGCGGGGAGTCCACGGCCGCCTCGCCGACCTCCACCGAGGTGCCCGAGACCACGTTCACCACGCCCGCCGGGACCCCGGCCTCGTGCAGCGCGTCCGCCATCCGGAACACCGACAGCGGGTCCTGCGGGGCCGGCTTGACCACCACCGTGTTGCCCATGGCCAGCGCCGGTGCCACCTTGCCCGCCGGGTTGGCCCACGGGTTGTTGTACGAGGTGATGCAGGTGACGACCCCGACCGGCTGGCGGACCTCCAGCGCGCCGAGGATGCTCGCCGCGCCCATCGGGCCCGCGTCGGTGACCTGCGGCGGCAGCCCGCGCTCGACGGCCTCCAGCGCGCCCTTCGCGTACCGCCGGAAGCGCGCCACCCCGACGCCGACCTGCATGCCGCGCGCGATCCCGGTCGGGGCGCCCGTCTCGGCCTGGGCGAGCGCCGACCAGGGCTCGTACTCCCGCTGGATGATGTCGGCGGCCCGGTCCAGGATCGCGGCCCGCTCCTCCGGCCTCGTCCGCGACCAGCTGCCGAAGGCCTCGGCCGCGGCGCGCGCCGCGTCCTCGACCTGGGCGCGCGAGGCCTCGGGTGCCAGGCCGACGACGGACTCGTCGGCCGGGTTGACCACCTCGTAGTGGCCGCCGGCCGGCTCGACCCACTCGCCGCCGATGTAGAGCCGCTGGGGCTGCGTCGCGCTCATCGGGTGCTCACCGTCCTCGTGTCCCGGCCCGATCGGAGCACGATCCCGGGGATCGCCCCCGTGACCTCGTCGTCGCGGATGGTCTCCACTCCGTTGACGCGCACCGACACCATGCCGATGGCCCGCGCGTCCAGCCGCGGGCTGTCCCCGGGCAGGTCGTGCACGAGCGTGGCCGGGCCGGCCTCGATCCGCTCCGGGTCGAAGAGCACCAGGTCCGCGTGGAAGCCCTCGGTGATCCGGCCGCGCTCGCGCAGCCCGAACAGCTGGGCCGGGTCGTCGGTGAGCATCCGTACCGCCTGCTCCAGCGGCACCAGCCTGCGGCCGCGCAGGCAGTCGCCGAGGAACCGGGTCGTGTACGGGGCCCCGCACATGCGGTCCAGGTGCGCGCCGGCGTCGGAGCCGCCGAGCATGACGTCCTCGTGCTGCCAGGTCTCGGCGCGCAGCGCCCAGCTCGCCGGGTCGTTGTCGGTGGGCATGGGCCACAGCACCGTGCGCAGGTCGTCGTTGGCGCAGATCTCCACGAGGCAGTGGAAGGCGTCCTGCCCGCGTTCGGCCGCGATGTCGTTGACGACGCGGCCGGACAGGCCCGCGTTCGCCTCGCTGTAGGTGTCGCCGATGACGTAGCGCCCGAAGTTGGCCAGGCGCCGGAAGACCCCGGCCTCCTTGCTGGCCGCGCGGCGCAGCATCTCGGCCCGTACGTCGGCGTCGCGCAGCGTGGCGATGCGCTCCGGGACGGGCAGGGCGAGGATCTCGCCCCAGCCGGGGATGAGGTTGAGGGCGCAGAACGTGCCGAGCGACATGTTCATGGGGGTCAGGATCGGCATGGTCAGGGCGACGATGCGGCCGCCGGCCTTGCGGGCGCGTTCGCTGGGGATCAGCTGGCGCGGCACGCGCTCGGGGACCGAGGCGTCGATGGTCAGGACGTTCCAGTTCAGGGGCCGGCCGGCGGCCGCGCTCATCTCGACGAAGAGGTCGATCTCCTCGTCGGCGAACTGGTCGAGGCAGCCCGCGACGATGGCTTCGAGCTGGGTGCCTTCGTGTTCGGAGACCGCTTGGGAGAGGGCGATCAGCTCGGCGGGCGCGGCGTGCCGGGAGGCGACGGGAGCGCCGGATCCGTCGGAGTGGGTGGAGGACTGGGTGGTCGACAGGCCCCAGGCGCCGGCGTTCATGGCGTCGTGGAACAGGTCGAGCATCGCCTGCATCTGCTCTTCGGTCGGCTGGCCGCCGACGGCGTCCTCGCCCATCACGTGCCGGCGCAGCGCGCAGTGGCCGACCATGAAGCCGGCGTTGACGGCGATGCGGCCGTCGAGCGCGTCGAGGTACTCGCCGAAGGTGGACCAGGTCCAGTCGACGCCCTCTTCGAGGGCGGCCAGGGCCATGCCCTCGACCTTGCTCATCATGCGGCGGGTGTAGTCGGCGTCCTCGGGGCGGGCGGGGTTGAGGGGGGCCAGGGTGAATCCGCAGTTGCCGCCCGCGACGGTGGTCACTCCGTGGTTCATGGAGGGGGTCGCGTACGGGTCCCAGAACAGCTGGGCGTCGTAGTGGGTGTGGGGGTCGATGAACCCGGGGGTCAGGACGAGGCCGGTGGCGTCCTCGCTGGTGGCGGCGGGTTCGGTGACGGTTCCCGGCGGGGCTATGACGGCGATCCTGCCGTCGCGTATCCCGACGTCCGCCACGCGGGCGGGTGCGCCGGTGCCGTCCACGACGGTGGCGCCCTTGATCAGGTGGTCGAGCATGACGTCCTCTCTGCCGGTGTTCGCGTTGCGCGCCGTCTCCTGGGGCTCCGCCCCGGACCCCGCTCCTCAAACGCCGGAGGGGCTGGAATCACCGGCCGGCGGCCCGGCCACGCGGTGCGCTGCGCGCACGTGCGGGCCGCCGGAGGCCACATCCAGCCCCTCCGGCGTTTGAGGAGCGGGGGTCCGGGGGCCGGCCCCCGGCAGCGGCGCCGCACCTGCGGGGCCGCAGCCCGGGACCCCGGTCGGAGTCCGCCGGGCCGGCCGCAGCCACGGCGTGACTCCGGCCGGGGCCGGTTGCGGGGCGGCGGTCCGGGAAGACGCCGCCCCCGTTCCCCCGCGGGCTAGGCGCCTTCGCGGAAGCGCGTGGTGCGGTGCACCGGGTCGGTGTCGATGTGCGGGATGACGTGCTCGCCGATGAGCTTGATGGAGGTCATCGTGTCCTCGGGCGAGACGCCGGTCGGCAGGCCGAAGGAGAGCTGGTCGGCGCCGGCCTCCTCCCAGCGCTTGCACTGCGCGCGGACCTCGGACGGGTCGCCGCAGATCAGCAGCTCCTCGGCGATCAGGAGCTCGATGATCTCCGCGTTGTACTCGGGGAGCGTCTCGGGCCACTGCGGGATGGCCTCGGGCCGCGGGAAGGTGTCGTGGTAGCGGAAGACCAGCGACTGGAAACGGTTCATGTTGGCGTTGACGGCGATCTCGACGGCCTTGTCGTGGGTCTCGGCGCAGATCGCGGTCGAGGTGACCATGACGTTGTCGTTGACGAAGGCGCCGATCGCCTTCGCCTCCTGGATCGCGGTCTTGTACTGGTCCAGGACCCAGGCCATGTCGGAGACCTTCTGGACGCTGAAGCCGAGGACTCCGAGGCCCTTCTTGGCGGCCATGGCGTACGAGGCGGGGGAGCCGGCGGCGTACCACATGGCCGGGTGGGCCTTGCCGTACGGCTTGGGGAAGATCTTGCGCGGCGGGAGCGACCAGTGCTTGCCCTGGAACCCCTCGTACTCCTCCTGGAGGAACATCTTGGGGAACTCGGCGATGGTCTCTTCCCAGATCTCCTTGGTGCCGTTCATGTCCTCGATGCCGGGAAGGAAGCCGAGGATCTCGTGGCTGCCGGCGCCGCGGCCGGTGCCGAACTCGAAGCGCCCCTTGGAGAGGTGGTCGAGCATGGCGACCTTCTCGGCCACCTTGACCGGGTGGTTGACCGGGGCGAGCGGGTTGAAGATGCCGGAGCCGAGGTGGATGCGCTCGGTGGCGTGGGCGAGGTACCCGAGGAAGACCTCGTTCGCCGAAAGGTGCGAGTACTCCTCCAGGAAGTGGTGCTCGGAGGCCCAGGCGTACTTGAAGCCTGACTTGTCCGCCTGGATGACGTACTCGGTCTCCTCGATCAGCGCCTTGTGCTCTGCCTCGGGGTCGACCTTGGACCGCGCCTCAGGCACGTATCCCTGCACAAAGAGCCCGAATTCCAAGGGGATTCACCGTCCTTTTGTTTCTGACGTTGCGTCAGATTCGATGCCACGACTGTTCCACCGGTGGGGCGCGAGCGTCAATACCTGACGCTCCATCAGATAACCTGGAGGGCGTGCCGCCTTGGCGGTCGGGAGCGGCTCACAGGATGCTCACGCCCGCCATCCAGCCGCCGTCGATCACGAACGGCTGACCGGTGATGTACGAGGAGTCCTCGCTGGTCAGGAACAGTGCCAGCTTCGCCACCTCCTCCGGCTGCCCCACCCGGCCCATCGGCACCACGCGCTTGTAGAGCTCCGCCATGGCCTCGCGCGCCTCCTCGGGCAGGTCCGCCGGATTCACGTGCCCGGGGGTGGCCATCGGGGTGTCCACCGCGCCCGGGCACATCGCGTTGACCCGGATGTTCTTCGCCGCCAGCTCCAACGCGGCCACCCGGGTCAGGCCGAGGATCGCCGCCTTGGTCGCCGCGTACGTGCCGACGTACGCCATGCCCGTCAGGCCCGTGTACGAGGAGGTGTTGACGATCGTGCCGCCGCCGGCCGCCTCGATCTCGGGAGCCACGGTCTTGATGCCGAGGAACGCGCCGACCTGGTTGACCTGGACCACCTGCTGGAACTCCTCCAGCGGGGTCGCGGTCAGCTCGTTGAAGCGCAGGATGCCCGCGTTGTTGACCAGGCCGTCGATCGGGCCGAAGGCCTCCTTCGCCGCCTCGACGGCGGCCGCCCAGTCCTCCTCCCGGCTCACGTCCATCCGCACGTACCGGGCCCGGTCCTCGCCGATGTCCTTCGCCACCGCCGCACCCTGCTCGTCCAGCACGTCCCCGAGGAGCACCTTGGCGCCCTCGGAGGCGAAGAGGCGGGCTTCCTGCTCGCCTTGGCCGCGCGCCGCACCGGTGATGATGACGACGCGCCCGTCCAGCCTGCCTGACCTGCCCATGTGTTCGCCCCTAAGCATCTCGTCGCTAGTCGTTGAGGAGAGGGCCCACTTCGGACCCGAAAGCCGTGATCTGGTCGAGGAGTTCGGCGCGGTCGCGGTTGCGGAAGCGGACCTGGATCTGGTCGATGCCCAGCGCCTTGTACTCACGCAGCGACTCGGCGAGCGCCTCCGCCTTGCCGGTGAGGGTGCGCCGGCCGGTGTCCCAGCCGGGCTCGCCGACGTAGAGCGCCTCGGTGATCGCGCCGAACTCGACGGGGCCGGTGACCCCGGCCTCGGCGCGGAGCTCCTTGATGCGGGCGATCTGCGCCGGGAGCTTGTCGCGGGGGTCGCCCTGCGGGAGCCAGCCGTCGCCGCGCACCGCGGCGCGCCGGACCGCGGCGGGCGAGGAGCCGCCGACCCAGACGGGGATCCGCGCCTGGGCGGGCCGGGGCAGCTGCCCGAGGTCCTTGAAGGAGAACAGCTCGCCCTCGAACTCCGGGTACTCCTCCGGCCCGAGGGCCGCCCGCAGCGCGTCGAGGGTCTCGTCGAGGACGGCCCCGCGGCGCGCGAAGTCCACGCCGAGGGCCTCGAACTCCTCCTGCACGTGCCCGGCCCCGACGCCGAGGATCAGCCGGCCGCCGGAGAGGTGGTCGACGGTGGCGTACTGCTTGGCGCTGAGCAGCGGGTGGCGCAGGCCGAGGATCGCGACGTGGCTCAGCAGCCGCACGTTCTCGGTGATCCCGGCCAGGAAGGAGAGCGTGGCCACCGGGTCGTACCAGATGGTGCTCATGGGGCCGGCCATGCGGCGCGGGATCGCGACGTGGTCGCAGGTGGCGACGTAGCCGAACCCGGCCCGGTCGGCCGCCCGCGCGACCGCGGCGAGATCGGCCGCACCGGCGGTCGCCTCCCAGGGCTCGGCGTAGATGGTGCTCTGCGACTGGATCGGGAGCTGCATCCCGTAGACCAGCCGACCTTCCGGAAACACGCGCGCCATGGGCCGTACCCGCCTCGTCCTCGTCTGCCGATTCGTCATACCGACGTCGGGGGCCATCGTCGTAGCTGACGGTCCGTCAGGCAAGGGGTTGACGGGCCCGGGAAGCAGCACCCCGACCCGGACGCGGCCCCCCGTGCCGAATAACATGAGTTTTGTTATGATGGCCTCATGACTGACCAGCCCACACCCGGCGAGGGCCCGACCCGGCCCGTGTCCGTCTCGCTTCACGAGGGGACGATCGCCGCGCTCAAGGCCCGCACCGGCAAGCGCGGCATGTCCGCGTACATCGAGGCGCTCGTTCAGCGACAGCTGGAGCGTGACAGGCTCCGAGAACTCATCGAGGACTCCGAGGCCGTGAACGGGCCGGCCGACCAAGCGGCGGTCGACGAGAAGCGAGCGATCTTGCGCGGCGGGGCAGCGGCCTCGTCGGATGCCGCGTGACCGGGACCCTGGTCCTGGACTGCGAAGGCCTCTCCCGGCTCGTCCGCCAAGACCCCGGCTTGCTGGACTGGCTCACGGCCGCAGAAGCGGAGGACATCCGGGTGGTCATCAGCGCAGTCACCCTCGTCGAGGCTCGTGACCCCCGGGTGCACCAGGCCCGCTTCGACTATGCGGTCTCCCGCGTGAACATCGTCCCGCCGAGCGAGGCCATCGTCCGGCACGCGAGCAAGCTGCTCGCCGCCGCCGCCGGGCTGCACGGACACAAGTACGCCCTGGACGCCATCGTGGCAGCGACCGCCCTCGACCAGCCCGAACCCGTCACCCTGTTGACGTCGGATCCCGACGACCTGACCGCTCTGTGCGGAAAACGGATCCGCGTCGTCAGGATCTGACGGGGCGGGGGGCCCTGACGGCGGCCCGCAGGGGTGTCACCCTGCGGGGGCGCCCGTTAGGGTGCCGCGCGTGGATCTATTTCTGACCCTGGTCAGCGGGGTGGCGTGGACCGTCGTGTACGTGGAATCGATCCGGGTGGGGTTGCGGGAGCGGACCTACGCGATGCCCGTCGCCGCGCTCGCGCTCAACTTCGCCTGGGAATCGACGTACGCCGTCAACGACCTGCGCACCGGCCTCTCGGCCCAGGGCGTCGTCAACGTGGTGTGGGCCGTGGCCGACATCGTCATCGTGTACACGTATCTGCGCTACGGGCGGGCCGAGTTGCCCCGCTTCGTGACCCGGCCGCTGTTCGCCGTGTGGAGCGTGCTCCTCTTCGCGAGCGCCTTCGCCGTGCAGTGGCTCTTCCTCGCCCACTTCGGCTCGCACGGGGCGAGCCGCTACGCGGCGTTCCTGCAGAACCTGCTGATGTCCGGGCTGTTCATCGCCCTCTACGCGAGCCGGCGCGGCCGGCACGGGCAGTCGCTCGTCATCGCCGTGGCCAAGTGGGTCGGCACGCTCGCGCCGACCTTCCTCTTCGGGGTGCTCGAGGACGCGCCGTTCATCCTCGGCCTGGGGGTGCTGTGCGCCGTCTTCGACCTCGCGTACGTCGCCCTGCTGGCCTGGGACCCGGCGGGCCGCGGGGCGGCGGCCGGCGGGCTCGCGGACGGCGGGCCGGCCGTCGGCAGCGGGATCGGCGGCAGCAGGGGTGGCAGTGACAGTGGTGGCAGCGGTGGCAGCGGCGAGCCCGTGCTCAGAAGTCCGGCGGGCCCATCACGATGACCGGCTTCGCCGCCGGGTCGAGGGTCTCCAGGATCTTCTTCATCGCGTCCTTCGGGATGCCCACGCAGCCCTGCGAGGGCCCGTCGTGGTCCACGTGGAGCCAGATGTTGCCGCCCTTGGCCTCGCCCTCCGGCTTCGTCGGGTCGAGCGGCGAGGTGCCCGGCTTGCGGTTGTAGTCGATCGCGACCACGTAGTCGAAGGAGCCCGCGAGGGACTCGCCCTCCACCCCGCGCCCCGAGGCGACGAAGGAACGACTGCGGTCGTACGGGAACTTCGTGCCCTCCGGCTTCGCCAGCAGCCCGCCCGCGTCGGTGAGCGCGAACACGCCCTCGGGGGAGGTCAGGTCCCCGACCGTCCGCTCCGCGGACCAGCCCTTGGCCCCGTTGCGCGCGGGCCACTCCGCGCTCTTCGCCCAGTCGGCCCCGGCCACCGGACGCGTGTACAGGGCCGCCGTGGACTCCGAGGAGTCCGCCGCCTTGCCCGTGACGAGGATCAGCTGGCGGGCGTCCGCCGGGATCTTCGCGCGGGTCTCCTCGCTGATCCCCCGCAGGCCCTGCAGGCCGTCGCGCTCCACACCGCGCGCGGCACGCTCGGCGGCCTGCGGGCGGGCGTCGGCCACGGCCCGCGCGGCGGCATTGGCCGGCGGATCGTGGGCCAGGTACACCCAGCCCGCGCCGAAACCGAGCAGGCCGAGGGCGGCCGCCGCCGCGATCGGACGCGCGGGGCGGGAGTCGCGGGCGGCGCGGCGCGCACCGCCCGCGCGCGAAGGGCGGGGCGGACGGGACGGTCGGGAGCCGGCTCGGGCGTGCTTGCTCATTGACCCGACCGTACACAGCCGATCTTCGATTCGTTAACCGGTCGGGCTCCCGGGCGTTTCCCGCACGGCGCCGTCCTCCGGGAACCAGACCCGGACCGTCAGCCCGCCGCCCGGCCGCGGATTGGCCCGCGCCGTCAGCTCCGCGCCGTGGGCCCGGGCGATCGACGCGACGATCGAGAGACCCAACCCGGCGCCCTCACCTGCGGTGTGCTGCCGCTCCGCGCGCCGCCGGAACGGCTCCAGCAGCCGCGGAACGTCCTCGGGGTCGATCACCGGACCGGTGTTGGACACGGTCAGCACCCCGTCGGCGGAGGTCTCCACCTCCAGGCGGCCGCCCGCGCGGTTGTGACGTACGGCATTGGCCAGCAGATTGCGCACCAGGTGGCCCAGGAGCGTCCGGTCGCCCGTGACGGTCAGCGGCACGAGGTCCCGTACGACGGCCAGGTCCTGAGGGGCCGTCCCCTCCGCGGCCGCGAGTTCGACGGCCGCCAGCTCCGAGGCGGCGAGCGCTGACAGGTCCACCGGCTCCGCGACCTCCAGCCCCTCCTCCGAGACCGCGAGCAGGAGCAGCGACTCCACGAGGTGCCGGCTGGAGTCCGCGACGTCGATCAGCTTGGCCCGGATCCGGGCCACCTTCTCCGGCGGCGGGTCCCCGGCCAGCCCGATCTCGGCGGCCGCCCGCTGGACGGCGAGCGGGGTGCGCAGCTCGTGGGCGGCGTTCGCGGCGAACCGCCGCTGCGCGCCGACCAGGTCCTCCATCCGGTCGAGCATGCCGTCGAACGTGTCGGCGAGGCGCTTGAGTTCCCCGGGCGGGGCCTTGAGGCCGATCCGCTCGTGGAGGTTGGCGCCGGAGAGGCGGCGGGCGGTCTCGGTGATGACGCTCACCGGGCGCAGGACGCGGCCGGCCATCCACCAGGCGAGCCAGATGGAGAGCATGGCGAAGACCACGAGGGCGACGAGGGAGACGATCAGCAGTTCGTGGAGGGTGGCCTGTTCCACGCGGTTGGTCAGCTCCTGGGTGGCCTTCCAGGTGGCGAGCTGCTCGGGGGTCGGGGTGACGCCGGGGCCGATCTTCTCGGCGGGGACGGGGAGCTGATGTCCCGGGACCACGGTCGCCTGGGAGTCCGGCAGGAGCACCTTGGTGGTCGCGACGGCCCCGCTGATGCGGGTGTAGAGGCCGTTGCGGAGCAGGATGTTGATCAGGGCGATCAGCCCGCCGCCGGCCAGGAGCAGCAGGGAGCCGTAGAGGGCGGTGAGACGGGCGCGCTCGGATCGGAGCACTGCTCTCATCGCGGATCACCGCTCCGGTCGCTCTGGTCGCTCCGGCCGGTCCGGTCGGTCCGGTCGCTCTGCTCGATCCGGTAGCCGGACCCGGGCACGGTCTCGATCAGCGGCGGCTCCCCCAGCTTGGCGCGCAGCTTGCTCAGCGTGACCCGTACCGCGTTGGTGCTGTAGGACGTGTCCTCCTCCCACACCTGCTCGATCAGGTCGTCGTTGCTGAGGACGGCGCCCTCGGCCCGCAGCAGCGCCTCCAGCACCGCGAACTCCTTGCGCGAGAGCGCGAGCCTGCGCCCCTCCCGGGTCGCGGTGCGCCGCGCGACGTCGACGGCGACGCCCGCGCCCTCCAGCACCGGCGGCAGGGCCGGCTGGACGCGCCGGCCCAGGGCCAGGACGCGGGCGAGGAGCTCGTCGTAGGCGAAGGGCTTGGTGAGGTAGTCGTCGGCGCCCAGGCCCAGGCCCTCCACCCGTTCCCGTACGGTCCCCGAGGCCGTCAGCATCAGGACGCGGGTCGGCAGCCGGTCGCGCACCACTTGGCGGCAGACCTCGTCGCCGTGCAGGCCGGGCAGGTCGCGGTCCAGGACGAGGACGTCGTACGCGCCCAGGCGCAGGCGCCGCAGGGCCTCCAGGCCGTCGCCCGCCTCGTCGACGGCGAGCGCGTCGCCGCGCAGCCCCTCGGCGATCATCTCCCGGAGGAACTCCTCGTCCTCCACCACCAGAACTCGCATGGCGTCCTCTTTACCCGAGAAGGGCATTTCGCCGTTGTAAGCACGAGCCGTTAGAGAAGCGAAACCCGCTGTTCGCGCACGCTCGGGCCCATGAAGCGATCCACGACCATGACCACGGCCGCGCTCCTCACCGGCCTGACCCTCTTCGTCACCGCCTGCACGGGCGGATTGGGCGGCTCCGAGGGCACGAAGGACGAGAAGAAGGACTCCGCCGGCTCGGCCGGCGGCAACGGTGGCAACGGCGGCAGCAGCAGCGGTGCGGACGCCGACAACGCCCTCAAGATGCGCAAGTGCCTGCGCGACAACGGCATCGACGCCCCCGACCCCAAGCCGGGCGAGGACCCGCGCGGCATGACCCTGGGCGCCGGTGAGGACCAGGAGGCGCTGCAGAAGGCCATGGAGAAGTGCGGGATGAAGGGCCCGGGATCCGGCGGCGAGATATCCCAGGCGGAGAAGGACAAGGCGCTCGCCCAGGCCAAGTGCATGCGCGACAACGGCTTCGACATGCCGGACCCGGAGTTCAACGGGAACGCGCGGACCGGGGTCTCGCTCCCCGAGGGGGCCGACAAGGACAAGTTCATGGCGCAGCTGAACAAGTGCAGCGAGGACAAGTGAGCAAGCGCGGCACATGGCTCATGGCCTCGCTGGCCGTCGTACTCGCCGTCTCGGGCGGCGGGTACGTGGTCACCGCGCAGGCGGGGACGGACGGCAAGGACGCGAAGGACCAGCGGGCGAACGGCGCGCCGGACTCCACGGCCCCGGTCACGCGCGGCGACCTGAGCTCCGGCCTCAAGGTGGACGGGACGCTCGGGTACGACAAGGAGCACAAGCTCAACGCGGCGGGCGCGGGCGCGGGCGCGGGCCAGGGCGGTGGAGGCGGTACGGGCGCCCCCGGGGCTGGCTCTTATACACATCCGCCCCGCCCCCGGGCACCTGACACCTGACACCTGACCGGCACGGTGAACGGCATGGTGACCGGCATGGTGACCGGCTCCATACGCACGGTCCCGAGTATGGAGCGCGACACCGTGGGCGCCGCCCCGGGCCCTGCCTACGCTTCCAGCCATGACGAGCGAACTTGCTTCTTCCCCGCCGCTGCCGCTGCGCGGGCGCGTCGCCCTGGTGACGGGCGGTGGCAGCGGCATCGGCCGGGCGTGCTCCGTGGCCCTGGCCGAGGCCGGGGCCACCGTGCACGTGGTCGACATCGACGCGGCGGCGGCCAAGGCGGTCGCCGGCCTCGTCGGCGGCCACGCGCACGTCGCCGACCTGGCCGATCCCGCCGCCATCGGGGAGCTGCCCGAAGCCGTCGACATCCTGGTCAACAGCGCCGGACTCCAGCACGTCGCCCCGATCACGCGGTTCCCGCCCGAGCGCTTCGCCCTGATCCAGCAGGTGATGGTCACCGCGCCCTTCCTGCTGCTGCGCCGCGTGCTGCCGCACATGTACGCCGCCGGCTGGGGCCGGGTGGTCAACATCTCCAGCGTCCACGGGCTGCGCGCCAGTGCGTACAAATCGGCCTACGTCGCGGCCAAGCACGGCCTGGAGGGGCTGAGCAAGGTCGCGGCGATCGAGGGTGCCCCGTACGGCGTGACCAGCAACTGCATCAATCCGGGCTACGTGCGCACCCCGCTGGTCGAGGGGCAGATCCAGGACCAGGCCGCCGCGCACGGGATCGCCGCGGACGACGTCCTGTCCGAGGTGCTGCTGACCCGGTCGCCGATCAAGCGGCTCATCGAGCCCGAGGAGGTCGCCGCGGCCGCCGTCTGGCTGTGCGGACCGCACACCGGCTACGTCACGGGCTCCTCCCTCCCCCTGGACGGCGGCTGGGGCGCCAACTGACCCCGTCCGGGTGACAGCCGTGCGCCGCGCCGCGGGCACGGGGGCGGGGTCCCGTACGGTCCCGCACGTGACCGATGCGACCAACGCGAACAACCCGACCGGGCCCACCGACCCGGACAACCTGAACATCAGCACCGGACCCGGCGCGCTACGGGTCCTCGTCCTCTCCGGGTCCTCCCGCGAGGGTTCGGTGAACACCCGGCTCGCCGCCCTCGTCGCCGGGCAGGTCGAGCGCTCGGGCGCCGTCGTGGACCTCGCCCGGATCGGGGACTTCACGATGCCCACGTACGACGGCGACACGGAGGCGGCCGAGGGCCCGCCCGCCGGGGCGGCGGCCCTGCGCGAACGGCTGCTGGCGGCCCAGGCCCTCGTCATCGCCTCGCCCGAGTACAACGCCTCGGTGCCCGGCGTGGTGAAGAACGCCGTCGACTGGGTCTCCCGGTTCCGGCCGCAGCCCTTCAAGGACAAGCAGACGCTGCTGGTGTCCGCCTCGCCGTCGATGGTCGGCGGGAACCGCGGCCTCTGGGCGCTGCGCGTGCCGCTGGAACACCTCGGGGCCCGGGTCTACCCGGACATGTTCAGCCTCGCCATGGCGCACTCCGCCTTCGGCGCCGACGGCGAGCTGACCGAGGCGGGCCTGCGCGAGCGGCTGGCCGACACGATCGACTCCTTCCTCGCCCTGGCCGAGGCCGACACCCGCTACCTGTGCCTCCAGCGGCGCTGGTACGAGTTCCTCGGCGACGAGAGCAGCGCCCCGGTCACGCAGCGTGCCGAGGGCTGAACGCCTGCTCAGGGGGTGCTCGCAGGGTCAGTGCGACCGCGGGTTAGCATATGAGCGCCGCCTAGCTCGAAAGACGAATCTGTGACTGTCAATGACGACTCGTTCACCAATTGGAAGAACCGCGAGAAGATCGCGGAGTCGATGATCCCGATCATCGGGAAGCTGCACAGGGAGCGGGACGTCACGATCCTGCTCCACAGCCGCTCCTTGGTGAACAAGTCCGTGGTCAGCATTCTCAAGACCCACCGCTTCGCCCGCCAGATCGCCGGTGAGGAGCTCTCGGTCACCGAGACGCTGCCGTTCCTGCAGGCACTCACCACGCTCGACCTCGGTCCCTCGCAGATCGACCTCGGCATGCTCGCCGCGACGTACGCCGCCGACGACCGCGGCCTGTCGGTGGAGGAGTTCACCGCCGGTGCCGTCTCCGGGGCCACCGGTGCCAACAAGATCGAGCGCGGCGAGGGCCGCGACGTCGTCCTCTACGGCTTCGGCCGCATCGGCCGGCTCGTCGCCCGCCTGCTGATCGAGAAGACCGGTTCCGGCAACGGCCTGCGCCTGCGTGCCATCGTCGTCCGCGGGGGCGGCGAGGCCGACCTCGTCAAGCGCGCCTCGCTGCTGCGCCGCGACTCGATCCACGGCCAGTTCCAGGGCACGATCACCGTGGACGAGGCGAAGAGCACGATCATCGCCAACGGCAACGAGATCAAGGTGATCTACGCCAACGACCCGTCCGAGGTCGACTACACGGCGTACGGCATCAAGAACGCCATCCTGATCGACAACACCGGCAAGTGGCGCGACCGCGAGGGGCTGTCCAAGCACCTGCGCCCCGGTGTCGACAAGGTCGTCCTGACGGCTCCCGGCAAGGGTGACGTCCCGAACATCGTGCACGGTGTCAACCACGACACGATCAAGCCGGACGAGCAGATCCTGTCCTGCGCGTCCTGCACCACCAACGCGATCGTCCCGCCGCTGAAGGCGATGGCGGACGAGTACGGCGTTCTGCGCGGCCACGTGGAGACCGTCCACTCGTTCACCAACGACCAGAACCTGCTGGACAACTACCACAGCGCCGACCGGCGCGGCCGCTCCGCGCCGCTCAACATGGTCATGACCGAGACCGGTGCCGCCTCCGCCGTCGCCAAGGCGCTGCCGGACCTCAAGGCGCCGATCAGCGGCAGCTCCATCCGCGTCCCGGTGCCGGACGTCTCGATCGCGATCCTCAGCCTGCGCCTGGGTCGCGAGACCACCCGCGAGGAAGTCCTGGACTACCTCCGCGACGTGTCGCTGACCTCGCCGCTCAAGCGGCAGATCGACTTCACCACGGCGCCCGACGCGGTCTCCAGCGACTTCATCGGCTCGCGCCACGCCTCCATCGTCGACGCCGGCGCGACCAAGGTCGACGGGGACAACGCGATCCTCTACCTCTGGTACGACAACGAGTTCGGCTACTCCTGCCAGGTCGTCCGGGTCGTCCAGTACGTCTCCGGCGTCGAGTACCCGACCTACCCGGCCCCGGCGGTCTGATCCCGCCAGGACCCGCACGGACCATGCCCCCCGAGTGACCCCCGCGGTCACCCGGGGGGCATTCGTCCGCCCGGCCCGGCACCCCGGGCCCGGCAAGATCCGAAAGGGACGTCAGCCGGGCCGTGCGGGTGCTGGACGCGGTCCGCGCGGCGACCGCCGGGCTCCCGCGGCCCCGCGTGGTGGCCGTCGAGTGGCTGGATCCGCTCTGGCCCGCCGGGCACTGGCTGCCCGAGCAGATCACGGCCGCCGGCGGCGAGCCGCTCATCGCCTCGCCCGGCGAGCACACCCGCCCGATGGACTGGGAGACCGTCCGGGCCGCGCGCCAGAACGTACTGCTCCTGCTGCCGTGCGGATTCGCCCCGGAGCGCACGCTCACCGAACTCGGGCTGCTCACCGCCCTGCCCGGCTGGGACGAGCTGCCCGCGGTGCGGGCCGGCCGGGTGTGGGTGCTGGACGGGCCCGCCCACTTCAACCGGCCCGGCCCCCGGGTCGTACGGGGAACGGAGGTACTGGCGCACGTCCTGCACGGAGTCCGCTCCGGGGCCCCGGTCTCCGCCTCGGAGGCTTCGCGCTGCCCCGGACCTGAGGCCCGGGCGACAACACGCCCGGGGTCCGCCCGGGTTGGCGCCCGGGGCCTGACGGCGCCTCGGCTCCGGGGAGCGGCCGGGTCCGGTCCGATGTCCGTCAGGGCCCGGCGAGGGCCGCGGCGAGCTGGGTGCGCGAGCGGACGCCGAGCTTGCGGTAGACGCGGCTGAGCATGCCCTCCACGGTCTTGACCGAGATGAACATGTGCTGGGCGGCCTGCTGGTTGGTGGCCCCCTGGCAGATGAGGTCGGCGAGGCGCGACTCGGACTCGGTCAGCCCGCCCGCGCCCGGGGCCGGGCCCGCGGCCGACGCCGGGCCGCCCGCCCGGTCGAGGAGCTCCCGGGTGAGCTCCTGCCAGGGGCGGGCGCCGGTGTCGTCGAAGACGGCCCGGGCCGCTTCCCAGGCCGCGCGGGCGGCCGCCTGCCGGCGGCGGGCCCGTTCGACGCGGCCCAGGGCGAGCAGCGTACGGGCCTGTTCGAGCGGCAGGCCCAGGTGCCCGAAGGCGGCCGCGGCCCGGTGGAGTACGCCGCTCGCCTCCTCCCCGGCGCCGGTACGAGCCAGCAGGACGCCGTGCGCGCGGTCCAGCGCCGACCGGGGTCCCGAATCGGCAGCGTCCGGGCTCGCGACGGGCCGCGCGCGGTCGAGGAGCTCCCGGGCCAGGTCGAGCCGGCCCGCGCAGGTGAAGGCCTCCACCGCGTCCGGCTGCCAGCGGAACATGCCGGGGTCGGCCGACGGGACGTGGCGCTCCGCCTCGGCCACGGCCGTGAGCGAGGCCACGGCGTCGGCGACGTCCCCGGTGTGGAGCTGGACCGCGCCCATGACCCACAGGTTCCGCGAGACGTACAGGCCGTCGCCCTCCTCCTGCGAGGCGCGGGCACCACAGGAGGCGGTGCGCAGGGCGGCCGCGAACGATCCGGCGGCGCTCTGCGTCAGCGCGGCGGTGTACCAGGCGGGCCCCATGGACAGGCCCGCCGTGGTCGACAGCCGTACCGCCTGGTCGGCCCAGGCGAGCGCGGGCGCGCAGGCGCCGAGGCGGGTGTCCACCTCGGCGAGGCTGCGCCAGATGTCGACCAGGTCTTCGGCGTCGCCCGCGTGTTCGGCGAGGGCGAGGAGTTCCACGAGCCGTTCGCGCGCCTCCGTCAGGCGGTCGTCGAAGACGGCGTGGCGGGCGGCGAGGTACTGGGCGCTGTTGCGGATGCCGGAGTGCTGGGCCGGGATCCCGAGGGCGAGGGCCCGGGCGAGGGTGCGCGGTGCGTCGGCGGCGCCGAGTACGCGTTCCATGCGGGTCCGCATGGTCAACGCGGCGGCCTGCAAGGGCCGGTGGCCGTCGGCGGCGGCGAGTTCGGCGGCCCGGGTGGCCGCGCGCAGAGCCCGGTCGGGGGCGGCGTGGGCGATGTTGGCGGCGATGGCGGCGCGCAGTTCCACGGCGGCGAGGAGGCCGGGGTGGCCCGTCGCCAGTTCCCTGCACCGGGCCAGCAGCGGTTCCAGGTCGGCGAGGGCCTGGCCGTGGGCGTCGACGAGCGCGAGCAGCGCGGTGACCTGGTCGGCGGGTTCGGCCCGGCCGGCGGTCAGGGCGTCGGCCGCCTGCCGGGCGATGTCGACGGAACCGGCGCAGGCCGCCTCCTGGGCCGCGTACGAGAGTCTGCGCACGCGCAGGCCGGACCGGTCCAGCGGGGTGATCTCGGCGGCGAGGTGGAACAGCTCGGCGGCCAGGGCCCGTTCGCCCGCGGCGCGGGCGGTGGCCGCGGCGGCCTCGGTGTCCTCGGCCAGGCCCTGGTCGGGCAGGTTCGCCGCCAGGGCCCGGTGGCGGACCTCGTGGACCGGGTCGCCCACGGCCCGGGCGAGGGTGAGGTGGGCCGCCGCGCGCCGGGGCCGGCCCTCCGAGCGGGCCGCGGCGCGGGCCAGGGCCGCGGCCGTGAAGCGGACGGCGCCGGCGGGGTCCACGCGCAGCACCCCGGCCGCCTGCGCCTGGGCCAGGTGCTCCTCGGCGTCGGAGCGGCCCGCCCTCAGCAGGAGGGGCAGCGAGGGGCGGCTGGTCAGGGCGGCCAGCATCAGGGTGTGCCGGGCGGGTTCGGGGAGCGCGGCCCGCAGCCAGGCCCCGGCCGCGTCGAGCGTCTGCTCGGACAGGGCGGGCCGGTGCCGCTCCGGGGCGGGCAGCCGGGCGAGTTCCGTACAGGACACGGCGGTGAGCAGGCGGTGGCCGCCGCAGTGGCTCTGCAGGGGGCCCGCCCAGCGGGTGGGCAGACCGTGCGCGCCGAGCAGGGCGGCCGTCTCCTCGGCGTCGAGCGGGTCCACGTCGACCTGGGCGGGGTGCCCGCCGAGCAGGCGGGCCGCGGCCTGCGCCCGCCCCTGGACGCGTTCGGTGACGATCGCGGTGAGTCCGGGGGCCGCCAGGGTGCGCAGGGCGTAGCCGAGGACGTCGGCGCTGGCCGGATCGAGCCACTGGGCCCCGTCCACGGCCAGGATCCACCGGCCCGAGGAGAGCAGGGCGGTCACCGCGAGCCGGGCGGGCAACTGCTCGGAGGCGGCGAGCGGTTCGCCGGAGCCGCGGTGCAGCAGCCGGTCGACCACCTGGCCCTGACCGCGCGACAGCGAGCCGAAGTCGGCCGGGCCGCAGTGGGACAGCATTTGGGCGAGCGCGCCGAAGACGTGTTCCCGGTCGCCTTCGACCGTGGTGACGCGCAGCGCCGTCCGCCCGGCCCCGGCGGACGGGGTCCGCAGGACGTCCTCGAGGACGGTGGTCTTGCCCGCGCCCCAGGGGCCGGCGAGCGCGACCCGCCCTTCGCGGTCGAGCGCTTCCACGGCGCGGGCGGTCGCCGCCGCGGCCGCGCGCGGACCCCCGGTGACCGGCGGGGTGGTGTCGAACTCCGTGTCTGGCCTCACGAAGGGGCACCGTAGGCGGCCGCGGAGCGGGAGACAACGGCCGGGGCGGCCGGTCCGCGGGATCAAGGGTTTCCCCTGATGCCAAGGGGTGCCGGTCCCGGCGATGGTGGTGCGACGGCGGGCCGTCCGCGCTCCGGGTGCGGGGTGGCAGACCCGGCGCACCGCGGTCCTCCACGGGAGGAGCGGGGGCCGCGGCCCGGACGGCCCGCCGTGCTCCGTGCCGGGCCTTCCCCGGCCGGCGCGACCGGGGAAGGCCCGGGCGAGCCCGGGGCGGGCCCGGCAAGAGACCGGAGCGCGCCCGGCAAGAGACCGGGGCAGGCCCGGCAAGAGACCGGGGCTGCAAGGGATTCCTCCGATGCTCCCGACACCGGCCCGGGACCACTCTGTTGGCCACCCCGGAGCGCACATCCGCGGCTCCCCCGAATGCGGGCTCCGAGGGGACGAGAAGAGTCCCGTGCTCCCCCACGGGACGTGCATCCCTACCGGCCTACGCCTCCGGTATGCCCCCCATGAAGGGATTTCCGTGCGAAATCTGTCAAACAGGCCTCTGTGGCGCTCCGTTGCGGCCGCCTCGGTCACGGCCGTCGTGGCGCTCGGCGCCCTGGGCTCCCTGCCCGCGCACGCCACGCAGGCCGAGCGGCCCGGGCCTTCCGTGTCCCCGGAAATCCTCCGGGCCATGCAGCGCGATCTCCACCTCTCCGCCGACCAGGTGCGCGACCGCGTCGCCGACGAGGCTGCCGCCGGCCGGGCGGCCACCCTCATCCGGGGCCGGGTCGGTGACCGTGTGGCGGGCATGTGGTTCGACGCCTCCACGGGGCGGCTGAACGCTTCCGTCTCCAACGCCGCGGACGCGGCGCTGGTCCGGGACGCGGGCGCCGTCGCCCGGCAGGCCCGGTACGGCTCGGCCGAACTGGGCGGCGCGGCCCGGACGGTGACGCGCGAGATCGGCTCCGGCGTGGCCGGGGTGGTCTCGTGGGGTCCCGACACCCGCAACAACCGCATCGACATCACCGTGAACCGGGCGGCTAGCGACGCGTCCACCGATGCCTTCACGGCCCGCATCGCCGCCCTGGGCGACATCGTCCACGTGAGCGAGACCGCCCAGAGCCCGGTCCAGCAGGCCGACGCCGTTGGCGGCGAGAAGTGGGTGCCGGGCACCGAGAGCCCGTGTTCCATCGGCTTCCCGGCCACCCGCACCGCCGGAGGGGCCAAGACCTTCCTGACCGCCGGGCACTGCACCAACGACGTCAACCAGCCCGCGTACGGCAAGGACGGGACCCGCGTGGGCACGTCCAACAAGGACGGCAAGAGCAGCGTCAACGCCCAGGAGGGCGACATGGGCGTCGTCGACGTGGACCAGGCGGGCTGGAACCTCGCCCCCACGGTCGCGGGCGACGGGTCGCATGCGGCCATCACGGTCACCGGTTCGGCCGAGGCCGTCGTCGGCACCGCGATATGCCGCTCCGGGCAGACCACCGGCATGCGCTGCGGCGAGGTCACGAAGGTCAACCAGAGCGTGGACTACGGCAACGTGGTCATCGACGGCCTCTCGTACTCCAACGCCTGCTCGGCGGGCGGCGACTCGGGCGGCTCCTACGTGACCGCGACCGGCGGGAAGGCCGTCGGCCTCCACTCCGGCGGCGGCAGCGCCACCTGCACCTCGGGCAGCGGTGAGAAGTTCACCATCTTCCAGCCCGTGATCGAGGCCCTGACCCGGTTCAAGCTGACCCTGCTCACCTCCACCCCGCAGCCGGGCAACGTCACCGTCTCCGCGGTGTCGGCCCAGAGCGGCGTCATCGGCGCCCGGATCGTCGAGCTGAAGAACAGCGCCGAGGGCGGCACCGCCCCCTACACCTGGTCCGCGACCGGTCTCCCGGCCGGCCTGACCATCGCCTCCTCGACCGGCACGATCACCGGTACCCCGACCACAGCCGGAACCTCCACCGTGACCGTCACCGCCACCGACAGCGCCGGCAAGACCGGTTCGGCCGGCTTCTCCTGGACCATCACCACGGCGGGCACCGCCCCGTCCGTGACCAACCCCGGCAGCCAGAGCTCGGCCGTCGGCGCCCCGGCCGACCTCACCGTCAAGGCCACCGGCGGCACCGCCCCCTACACCTGGTCCGCGACCGGCCTCCCGGCCGGCCTGACCATCGGCTCCTCGACCGGCGCGATCACCGGCGCCGCCACCACGGCCGGAACCTCCACCGTGACCGTCACCGCCACCGACAGCGCCGGCAAGACCGGCTCCGCCACGTTCTCGTGGACGGTCACCACCGTCACGGGCACCGGCCCCGTCCTGCAGAGCCCCGGCAACCAGGTCGTCTACATCGGCAAGCCGGTCAGCCTGAACCTCCAGGCCACCGGGGGCACCAAGCCGTACGCCTTCAAGGCCACCGGCCTGCCGGCCGGCCTGAGCCTGAACCCGGCCACCGGGGCCGTCTCGGGCACCCCCACCACCTGGGGCTTCGGCAGCAGCACCCTCACGGTGACGGACGCCGCGGGCAAGTCCTCCTCGGTCAGCGTCACCTGGAACGTCTACTTCTAGTGCTGCCACCCCGGCGGGGCCCCGGCCGGTACCCCGGCCGGGGCCCCCTGGCCCCCTCGGCCTCCTCCCGCTGTCGGCGGCTCCGAGTCAGAGCCAGCCGGGCCGGTCGGTCCCCCACCGGGAGGGTCCCCGGCCCCACGTCGCGCCCCCGAGCGGGGACACCGCGTGCCGCAGGGGCCCGTATCCCGAGGCGGTCTCGCGCAGCCACGGCTCCGGCCCACCACCGGGCACGGCGGCCGCGGACATCGGGGGGCCCGGGACCGCGGCGGCGGCCCCCGGCACCTCGCGGACCAGCCACGAGGCCGTCCCGGCCAGCGAGAACCGCAGCCCCCGGCCGCCGCCGTCCGCGAGGGCCCGCAGGACACCGGCCGCCACCAGGTACCCCGTCCCGTGGTCCAGGGCCTGCGCGGGCAGCACCCCGGGCCCGTCCCCGTCACCGCAGGCGGCGGAGATCCCGTACCCCGCCTGCACGAGCGAGTCGAAGCCCCGGCGCCCGGCCCAGGCACCGCGCCACCCCCACGCGCAGAGCTCCGCCACCACCAGGTCCGGCCGTCGCGCCAGCAGCTCCCGCGCGTCCAGCCCGTACCGGGCCAGCGCCCCCGGACGGTAGCCCGTCACCACCGCGTCGGCGCCGGCGAGCAGCCCCTCGAACACCTCCCGGTCCCGGGCCGCGCGCAGGTCGAGCAGCGTCGAGCGCTTCCCGAAGCCGGTGTCCGCGTACGCGTCGTCGGACTCCGCCGGCTCCGGCGCGTCGATCCGCAGCACGTCCGCGCCCAGCAGCCCGAGCGTCCGGGTGGCCACCGGTCCGGCGATGACCCGGGTCAGGTCCAGCACCCGTACTCCCGCCATGGGCGGCCCGTTCGCGCTCCCGCCCAGTTCCCGGCCGCGCCCGCCGGACGCCCACGACTCCACCAGCGGCTGCGGCTCCCCGTACTCCCGGGCCACGGCCACGGCCAGCCCGCCCGCCGCGTACACCGCCTCCTGGACGACCACCGCCGTCCGCCGGGAGATCTCGCGCGCCACGCCCCGCGGCGTCCCCGCGCCCAGGGCCCGTACCAGCGCGGCCTCGTGGTGCGGGTAGTTGGCGTGCGTCCGCACCCACCCGTCGGCCGCCCGCCAGAAGCCGGACAGCGGCGCGAAGACCACCGGTGCCCGACCCGCCACCAGCAGGTGCCGCTCGCTGACGAACGCCGTGGCCACGGCGCCTTCGTCGACCACCTGGGCCGCCACGTCGCCGGGATCGCCCCCCGCCCGTACGGCGGCCAGTTCCGCCGCGGCCAGCGTGCACGCGCCGACCGTGGCGCGGGCCAGCTCCCGCACGGGCAGCGGCCCGTCGCCCAGGCCGTTCGCGCCCCGGTAGGACACCCGTCCGGCCAGTCCGTCCGCCCCGCCCAGCGCGGCCCATGCCTGCGCCGTCGCACCGTCACGATTCGTCATGGGCCCATCCTCCGCGACGGCGCCCCCGAACGGCCGACGGCCGTGCGCGGACCGGGGTGCCTGCCCGGGCGCTGACCTGGGCTCAGACCCGGGTATCGACCGGGCGCGGAGCACCGTGTACCCGATCGGGCGATGTCGTGCGCCAGGGCGTCTCGATTCGCGCCGTCCGGCGTTACACGACGCGGAACATGAACACCGCCTCGGCAGCCTCGTCTTCCGTCGCGGGCCACGTCGGCGCGTGTGGACCGGGGCGGCCGGCGGCCCGTACGAGGGAGCACGATGACCGACCCGACCGCGGTGGACACCAGGCGTGGAAGGCTGGCCGCGCACTGCCGAGACGTGTGCGAGGCCCCCGCGTTCTCGCTCGCCGTTTTCGCGGTGATCCTCTTCAACGCGGCACTCCTGGGCGTCGAGACGTACAGCGGACTGTCCGCCGAGTACAGCCGGCTCCTCGGGATGACCGAGCACTTCTGCCTGGTCGCCTTCACCCTGGAGATGGTGATCCGCCTGGCGGCGCACGCCGACCGGCCGAAAGCTTTCTTCCGCGACCCCTGGAACCTCTTCGACCTGCTGGTCGTCTCCTCGGCCTTCATCCCGTTCCTGCGGGAGAACACCACCCTGCTGCGGCTGTTGCGACTCGCCCGCGTCCTGCGCACGGCACGGTTCATGCCCCAGCTGCGGGTCCTCCTGGTGGCCGTGGGCCGGAGCCTGCCCGGCACCGTGAGCTTCCTGTTCGTGGGCGCCCTGATCCTCTACGTGTACGCGATGATCGGGTGGATCTGCTTCTCCGGCCACGACCCCGCCCACTACGGCTCGATCGGCCGGGCCGGGCTGACCCTGTTCCTCCTGATGACGCTCGAAGGGCTCGGGGACGCCGTGTACGCCGGGCTCGCGGTGTCCCCCTTGAGCATCGTCTACTACGCCTCCTACGTGCTCCTGGCCTCCTTCGTCCTGCTCAACGTGCTGATCGGCGTGGTCCTCAACGCCCTGGAGGAGGCACGGGAGATGGAGGAGCAGAGCCAGCGGGCCGCGCAGCGGGCGGAAGCGGAGGTGGACGTCGCCGACGAGCTCCTCCTGCGGATCGCTGCGGTGCGCGGCGCCCTCGACGACATGGAGGCCCAGCTCGGCTCCGCGGGGATCGGGGCGCAGCTGCCCGCGGCTTCCGCCCCGGCGGCGCACGCTTCGGCGGGCGCGCGGTAGGCCCTGCCCCTGCCGGGGACCGGACCGCTCGCGGGCACCCGCCCTTCGGGGGGCGGGTGCCCGCGAGCGGTCCCGGGCGTTCGAGGCGCGGGGTCGGGGGCGGACCCCCCTGGGGTCCGCCCCCGACCCCGCGCCTCGAACGCCGGCGGGGCTGAGTGTCGTTCCCCGGGCTGCGCCCGGACCCCGCGCCTCGAACGCCGGCGGGGCTGAGTGCGGCGGCGGGGGTCCGGCGACGGGCTAGGCCCAGAGTTGGCCCTGGAGGACCTCGATCGCTTCTTCCGTCGTCGCCGCCGTGTAGACGCCCGTCGAGAGGTACTTCCAGCCGCCGTCGGCCACGACGAAGACGATGTCGGCGGTCTCGCCCGCCGCGACCGCCTTGCGGCCGACGCCGATCGCCGCGTGCAGCGCCGCGCCCGTGGAGACGCCCGCGAAGATGCCCTCCTGCTGGAGGAGCTCCCGGGTGCGGGTGACCGCGTCCGCCGAGCCCACCGAGAAGCGGGTCGTCAGGACCGACGCGTCGTACAGCTCGGGGACGAAGCCCTCGTCGAGGTTGCGCAGGCCGTAGACGAGGTCGTCGTAGCGCGGCTCCGCCGCCACGATCTTGACGCCCGGTACGTGCTCGCGCAGGTAGCGGCCCACGCCCATCAGCGTGCCGGTGGTGCCGAGGCCCGCCACGAAGTGGGTGATGGAGGGGAGGTCCGCGAGGATCTCCGGGCCGGTCGTCGCGTAGTGGGCGCCCGCGTTGTCCGGGTTGCCGTACTGGTAGAGCATCACCCAGTCCGGGTGCTCCGCCGCCAGTTCCTTCGCGACGCGGACGGCGGTGTTCGAGCCGCCCGCCGCCGGCGAAGGGATGATCTCGGCTCCCCACATGGCCAGCAGGTCGCGCCGCTCCTGCGAGGTGTTCTCCGGCATGACGCACACGATCTTGTAGCCCTTGAGCTTCGCGGCCATGGCGAGGGAGATGCCCGTGTTGCCCGAGGTGGGCTCCAGGATGGTGCAGCCCGGGTACAGCCGGCCGGCCTTCTCGGCCTGCTCGACCATGTGGAGCGCCGGGCGGTCCTTGATCGAGCCGGTCGGGTTGCGGTCCTCGAGCTTCGCCCAGATCCGTACGTCGTCGGAGGGCGAGAGCCGGGGCAGCCGGACGAGCGGCGTGTTGCCGACGGCGGCCAGGGGGGAGTCGTAGCGCATTACTTCGATCCGCCGGCCACGGCCGGGAGGATGGTGACGTTGTCGCCGTCCTTGAGCGCGGTGGAGATGCCGTCGAGGAAGCGGACGTCCTCGTCGTTGAGGTAGACGTTGACGAAGCGGCGCAGCTCGCCGCCCTTGGCCTCGTCGATGATGCGCTCCTGGATGCCCTTGTGGCGGGTCTCCAGGTCCGAGAACAGCTCGGACAGGGTCGCGCCCTCACCCGAGACGGCCTTCTCGCCGGCGGTGTAGGTGCGGAGGATGGTGGGGATGCGGACCTCGATGGCCATGGCAGGCTCCAGTCAGGATGGTGAGGGAAGGCGGGCGAAGCGGAGGCGGGCGTGGGCGCGCGCGGCCCCTCGGGGGGCCGGCGGGGGCTCAGGCCGCGGGACAGATGGCGCTGGCGAGGCGGCACAGGTCGACGTGCAGCCGCGCCACAAGCAGCAGCCTGCCGGGCGTCTCGATGCTCACGTCGTGGGGAACCATGCGGTCATGTTAACGATTCCCGGTCCCCGGTTTGGAGTGTGATCTCACATCGTGGACGAATACCGCTCACATACTGGGCGGTAGGCCCAGTCAAGTCCTCAGGTGGGCCCTCAGTAGGCCTCGACGACCTGCACTTCTTCCTCGGTGATCACGCCTTCGACGATCCGGTACGACCGGAACTGGAACTCCCCGAGGCCGTCCGCGTCGGCCGTGGAGACCAGCACGTAGTGCGCGCCGGGCTCGTTCGCGTACGTGACGTCCGTGCGCGAGGGGTAGGCCTCGGTCGCGGTGTGCGAGTGGTAGACGATGACGGGCTCCTCGTCCCGGTCGTCCAGGTCGCGGTAGAGCTTGAGCAGGTCCTTCGAGTCGAACTCGTAGAACGTGGGCGAGCGGGCCGCGTTCAGCATCGGCACGAACCGCTCGGGGCGGCCGGTGCCCTCCGGGCCGGCCACCACGCCGCAGGCCTCGTCGGGGTGGTCCTGGCGGGCGTGCGCGACGATCTGGTCGTACAGGGCCTGGGTGAGGGTCAGCATGAGCGACAGGATAAACAGACGGGCCCGCCCGTACCGAGGAGTGGTACGGGCGGGCCCACATCTTGGACGGGCACCGCCTGGACACGGGCCCCCGCTCCGGGGGCCCGCGGCGGCGGAGCCGCGTGGTTCCCGGCCGCGGCAGGCGGCCGGGAACCACGGTTCGAGGGGCCTTACGAGGCCTTGGTGAAGGCCGCGGAGCGCGGGTCGCGGGACTTCATCACGAGGTAGGACACGCCCAGCAGCAGACCCCACAGCGGGGCGCAGTAGAGCGAGACCCGGGCGTCCTTGTCGATGCCCATCATCACGATGACCATGCCGATGAAGGCCAGGGCGAAGTAGCTCGTGTACGGGGCGCCGGGGGCGCGGAAGGGGGACTTCGGCAGGTCCCCGCGGTCGGAGGCGGCCCGGTAGCGGATCTGGCAGACGAGGATCATGATCCAGGCCCACATGCCGGAGATGGTGGCGAAGGAGACCACGTAGTCGAAGGCCTTGCCGGGGGCGACGTAGTTGATCCAGACGCCGACCAGCATGAGCGCGGCGGAGAAGCTGGTGCCGACGAGCGGGGTGCCGCTCTTGGTCAGCTTGGTGAAGAACTTCGGGCCCTGGCCGTTGAGCGCGAGGTCGCGCAGCATGCGGCCGGTGGAGTACATGCCGGAGTTGCAGGAGGAGAGGGCCGCGGTCAGCACGACGAAGTTGACGATCGCGGCGCCGACGCCGAGGCCCATCTTCTGGAAGGCGGCGACGAAGGGGCTGACGCCGGGCTGGAACTCGTGCCACGGGACGACCGACAGGATCATGATCAGCGCGCCGACGTAGAAGACGGCGATGCGCCACGGCACGGTGTTGATGGCCTTGGGCAGGGTCTTCTCGGGGTCCTTGGACTCGCCGGCGGTGACGCCGACCAGTTCGACGGCGAGGAAGGCGAACATGACGATCTGCAGGGTCATCAGCGTGCCGCCGATGCCCTTGGGGAAGAAGCCGCCGTCGCTCCACAGGTTGCTGACGGTCGCCGTGTCGGCGGCGTCGGAGAAGCCGATGGTGAGGATGCCGGCGCAGATCAGGATCATGCCGACGATGGCGGTGACCTTGACCATGGAGAACCAGAACTCGAGCTCGCCGAAGAGCTTCACGGAGATCAGGTTGGCGCCGTAGAGGATGACGGTGAAGATCAGCGCGTACGCCCACTGCGGGAAGCTGTCGTGGGTCCAGTACGACATGTACTGCGCGGCGGCGGTGACCTCGGTGATGCCGGTGACCACCCAGAAGAGCCAGTAGGTCCAGCCGGTCACATAGCCCCAGAAGGGGCCGAGGAACTCCCGGGCGTAGTCCGAGAAGGAGCCGGACACCGGGCGGTACATGAGCAGTTCGCCCAGGGCCCGCATGATGAAGAAGATGACCAGGCCGGCGATGGCGTAGGCCAGGATCAGGCTGGGTCCGGCCTTGGAGATGGCCTTGCCGGCGCCCAGGAAGAGGCCGGTGCCGATGGCTCCGCCGATCGCGATCATCTGGATCTGGCGGGCGCCGAGCGCGCGGTGGTACCCCTCGCCGCCCTCGGCCGTGTCGTGCTGCTGCTCGTCGACCTGTACGGAGGTCATGTCTTGGTGCGCCTTTCTCCACGCCGACCCGCGCCTTGACTGGCTGCGGATCGGGTCCTCGATCCCCCCGGATACGGATGGAGTTGCACGCCGGCGGTCAGCCGGTTCAAGCAGGCCGGGGGGCATGGGTGGCGCCCCGTCGGCGGTCGTGAAGATTTATCACGTGCTTACGGGTGGATGAGGGAAGAAAATGTGACGCAGGGCGCAAAAAAATCGGGACAGAGGTCCCGAAAACAAATCAGATCACCACATGGTGGTGATCTGATCGTTATCCGGATTTGAGCGTCCGCTGAGCGAACGATCTGCGCGTTTGAGGGTCCTCAGAGGGTTTCGATGAGGGTCTCCTGGAGGCCGCCGAGCCAGAGGTACGCCATCACCATCGGCTTGCGCGGATCGTCGTCCGGCAGCCGGAAGAGCACGGCGCTCTCGTCGTCCTCGGTGATCTCCAGGCGGGCCGCGATGGTGAGCCTCAGGTCGTTCAGGGCCCCGAGCCAGCGCAGCGGCAGCTCGCCGGTGAGCTCCAGGACGGCCGCCCGGTCGTCCGCCCGGGTGAGCCCGTCGAGGCTGCGCACGACGGCCAGCGCGTCCTCGCGCTTGCGGTCGCGCAGGTCGTTCTCGGTGAAGCGGCGGAACTCGCCCGAGTTCGCGCGCAGCTGCGCCTTGTCGGCGCCGGGCGCGGTGTCCGGGCCGCCGTAGGCGTCGGGGAAGAGCCGGGCGAGGGCCGGGTCGGACGGGGGCTCGGTGGGGCCGTCGGAGCCGGCGAAGAGCGCGGCGAGCGGATCGGCGTCCGGGTCGGGCTCGGGGCTGCCGGGGCCGACGAGCTCCAGCAGCTGCACGGCCAGCGAGCGCAGGATCGAGATCTCGATCTCGTCCAGGGCGATGGCGGCGCCGCCGCCCTCGAGGGCCTCGAACACGCCGCCCATCAGTTGCGGTCCTGGGACATGGTCGCCCAGAGGCCGTAGCCGTGCATGGCCTGCACGTCGCGCTCCATCTCCTCGCGGCTGCCGCTGGAGACGACGGCCCGCCCCTTGTGATGGACGTCCATCATCAGCTTGTTCGCCTTGTCCTTGGAATAGCCGAAGTACGCCTGGAACACGTACGTCACGTAGCTCATGAGGTTGACCGGGTCGTTGTGCACCAGGGTCACCCACGGGACGTCGGGTTCGGGGACCGCGAAGGTCTCTTCGGCCGATTCGGTGCGTTCGATCTCAATGGGAGCAACACTCACTCGTCCCATGCTGCCACTGCGGGGGGCCTGTCGCACAAACGGGCCCCTACATCTCGTCACTTTGACGAGATGTGCGCTAGCATCCGTGACATGAACCCTGCGGACCTGGGCCTGCCGGTGGACGTGCCGTCGACAGCGCTCTTCACGGACCATTACGAGCTCACGATGCTGCAGGCCGCGCTGGCCAGCGGCACCGCCGACCGGCGTTCGGTCTTCGAGGTCTTCACCCGGCGGCTGCCCGAGGGGCGGCGCTACGGCGTGGTCGCGGGAACCGGCCGGGTGCTCGACGCGGTGGAGAACTTCCGCTTCGACGGCGCCGTACTGGAATTCCTGCGCGAGCGCGCCGTCGTCGACGCGCGCACCCTCGACTGGCTGGCCTCGTACCGCTTCTCCGGCGACATCTGGGGCTACCCGGAGGGCGAGGTCTACTTCCCCGGCTCGCCGGTCCTGCGCGTCGAGGGCAGCTTCGCCGAGTGCGTGCTGCTGGAGACCGTGATCCTGTCGATCCTCAACCACGACTCGGCGATCGCCGCGGCGGCCTCCCGGATGTCCTCGGCCGCCGGCGGCCGGCCGCTGATCGAGATGGGCGCGCGGCGCACGCACGAGCTGGCGGCCGTCGCCTCGGCCCGCGCCGCGTACGTCGGCGGCTTCACCTCGACCTCGGACCTGGCGGCCGGCTTCCGGTACGGGATCCCGACGGTCGGCACGAGCGCGCACGCCTTCACCCTGCTGCACGACAGCGAGCGGGACGCCTTCACGGCCCAGGTCGCCTCGCTGGGCGACGGGACCACGCTGCTGGTGGACACCTACGACGTGGCGGAGGCGGTCCGCACGGCCATGGAGGTCGCCGGGACCGGCCTGGGCGCCGTCCGGATCGACTCCGGGGACCTGCTGCTGGTCGCCCACCGGGTGCGCCAGCAGCTGGACGAGCTGGGGGCGACGGCGACGAAGATCGTGGTGACCTCGGACCTGGACGAGTACGCGATCGCCTCGCTGGCGGCCGCCCCGGTGGACGCGTACGGCGTCGGCACGCAGCTGGTGACGGGCAGCGGGCACCCGACGTGCTCGATGGTCTACAAGCTGGTCGCGCGGGCCGCCTCGGCGGACCTGAAGGCCCCGTACGTGTCGGTGGCGAAGAAGTCCTCGGGCGGCAAGACGTCCGTCGGCGGCCGCAAGTGGGCGGCGCGGCGGCTCGACTCCGACGGGATCGCGGAGGCCGAGGTCATCGGGACCGGTCCGGTGCCGGCGGCACTGGCCGACACGCAGCTCCTCGTCCAGCTGGTCAAGGGGGGCGAGGTCGTGGCCCGCGAGTCCCTGGAGGCCGCGCGCGAACGCCACCGCGAGGCCCTGGCGGGCCTCCCCCTCCCGGCCACCCAGCTCTCGCGCGGCGAGGCCGTCATCCCGACGGAGTACGCGTAAGCGCCGCCCCGCCGGACCCAAACGCCGGCGGGGGCTGGATTTGCCCGGGGCAGGGCGGGGGAAGAGCCCCCGCAGGGTCCCCCCGCACCGCCACACACCAAGCCGAAGGGCACCGGACATGCACCGCGCACTGATCGTCGTCGACGTCCAGAACGACTTCTGCGAAGGCGGCAGCCTCGCGGTCGCCGGCGGGGCCGACGTGGCCGCCGCCGTCACCGAGCTCATCGGGCAGGCCACCGCCGGGTACCGGCACGTCGTCGCCACCCGGGACCACCACGTCGACCCCGGGTCCCACTTCGCGCACCCGCCGGCCCAGCCGGACTACGAGACCTCCTGGCCGGTCCACTGCGTCGCCGGGACCGAGGGGGTGGGCTTCCACCCCAACTTCGCGCCCGCCGTCGCCTCGGGGGCCGTCGCCGCCGTCTTCGACAAGGGGGCGTACGAGGCGGCGTACAGCGGCTTCGAGGGGGCGGACGAGAACGGCCTCGGGCTCGCGCAGTGGTTGCGCGACCGGCAGGTCACCGAGGTCGACGTGGTCGGCATCGCCACCGACCACTGCGTCAAGGCCACCGCCCTGGACGCGGCCCGCGCCGGGTTCCGTACGCACGTCCTGCTGGACCTGACGGCCGGCGTGGCCCCGCACACCACGACGCGGGCGCTGGCCGAGCTCCGCGAGGCCGGGGTGGAGCTGTCCGGAACGCCCGTCGTCGGCGGCTGACGCCCCGGGCCGGGCCCGGGCCGTCAGAGGAGCACATCGGACAAGCTGGGGCGGATTTGCGTCAAAGCCGCGAAACCCTCCACATCTGATCACGAGTCCTGGAAACCTGTCGCCGGTCAGCACCTGCGACGAGGAGGCGCTCCGTGATGTTCAGGTTCACCGGGCCGGCGGACGACGGGACCCCGGCCGACCGGCCCTCGCTCCGGGGCCGCGGCACGCTCAGCGTCGCCGCGGCCGACGGGGGCTGGAAGCCGACCTTCGTGTGGTCGGGCGAGGCCCTGCCCGTCCCCGGCCACGGCGGGGAGCTGCCCCTGACCGCGGGGGCGGAGGTCCGCACGCCGGAGGGGACCCCGCTGCTCGAGTTCCGCATGCGCGGGTCCCGGCAGCGGGCCTACCGCTTCGGGCACACCCCCGGGGGCCGGCTCCCGGCGGGCGCCTACACCGTGGAGTGGTGGACCGCCCGCGACGACGACGGCGCACGGGTCGGCGGGAGCTTCGGCTTCGAGCTCGCCTGACGGCGCCGTGCCCGTGCCCACGCCCATGCCCGCGCCCGTCACAGCACTAGCTGCGCCCCAGCAGCGCCCTGATCGGGTGCCACAGCTCCTCCGCCCGGTCGGGCGCGCAGCGCCAGAGCAGGCCGTCGGGGTGGTGCAGGACGGCGGTGATCTCGTCCGGGGTCGGCGGCTGCGCGTTGCCGCGCAGGTAGACGGCGCGCATGCCGAGGTTCCGCAGCCTGGTCAGGGCGCGGGCCCGGTTCGCCGCGTGCACCAGCACGCGGACGTTTCCGCCTTCGGGGGCGCCGTCCGCGGCGCTCCGCTCGGACGGTCTGGGCAGCGTGAGCGCGACGACCACGCTGCCGCCTGGCAATCGGACGAAACCTCCACCGGGCATGTCTTCATCTCCCCCGTCAATAAGAAACTCAGCCCACGCATCTAAACGCGATCGGCCGCCGCCCGCTAGGGGGCGACGGCCGATCATGTTTTGACCTGCGGCTTTACCGAATTACTTAACGGAGGGGCCGACCTCGATCGTCATCTGGAGACCGTCGTAGGGCTCCTTCACGATCTTGATCTTGGTGTTGGTGTCAGTGACCTTCACCGAGCCGGTCGGGTTCTCGTCGTAGTAGTACTTGCCCTTGTGGTCGTCGAAGACCAGGTTCGTGGGCTTCGGCTTGACGAAGAGCGACTCGCCGTTCTTGTGCAGGGTGAACGCGTCCGTGGAGTACGCGCTGAAGGTCGCGTCGTACGGCTGGATCTTGTTCCGCAGCAGCGTGCCGTCCGACCACTTCATCGGCTTGGCGTTGGCGTCGATCGGAAGGATCAGACCGGCGCCCGGGTGCTGGCTGGTGTTGTTGTCCTTCTGGGAGGTGTCCCACTGCCAGATCAGGAGACCGTCCTGGTAGGGGTAGTGCTCGACCCAGTTCGGCTTGGTGTTGGCGAAGCCGAAGTTGTACGGGCCCACCTTGAGGGTGGAGTCGTACGACACGTAGCGGCGGTTCTCGGCCAGGTAGTACTGCGCGTACTCCTTGGTGAAACCGTTGCCGACGCGGGAGAAGCCCTTGCCGGTCCACCCGTTGTCGCCGTTCTCGGCACCGTCGGTGAACAGCGCGGAGCCGTTCGCCGTGATGGTGAGGGCGTCGGCCGTGAAGCCCTTGCCGCCCGCGCCGCCGTCCGTCTGGTAGCGGAAGCGGAGGTCGACCTTCTTGCCGGCGTAGGCGTCCAGCGAGAAGTTCAGGTTCTTCCAGGCACCCGAGACGCCGGTGAGCGACGGGCTGCCGGAGGCGTCGACCGGGAGGTCCACGCCGTCGGCGGTGCCGGCCAGCGGGGTCCAGTTGGCGCCGCCGTCCGTGGAGACCTCGGTGTACAGGAAGTCGTACTCCGCCTCGATGTCCCACCAGCCCTTGAGGGACAGGGCCGCGGAGGACTTGCCGGTCAGGTCGACCGAGCGGGTCAGGGTGTTCTTGAGGTCGTCACCCATGTTGCTCCACCACTGCGAGGAACCCTCGGCGGGAGCGACGATCTCGGTCTTGACCTGCTTCTTCGGCAGCTCGACGAGGAGCGCCTGCTTGTCCTTGGTGTTGTACTCCGCCACGCCCAGCTTGTGGGTGGACTTCGTCGCGGCCTTGGCCACGTCGTAGTTCAGCCAGCCCAGCTGGAACTTGTCCCAGGCGTTCATGTCGCCCGGGAGGTCGCCTATGGAGTCCTTGCCGTTGCCGAGCCAGGAGCCCGCCGACATCAGGGACCAGAAGCCGACCGAGTTCTCGCCGCCACCGGAGGTGTCGTAGAGGTCCGGCAGGCCCAGGTCGTGGCCGTACTCGTGCGCGAAGACGCCGAGGCCGCCGTTCTCGGGCTGCATCGTGTAGTCGCCGACCCAGATGCCCGTGTCGCCGATCTGGGCGCCACCGGCCTTGTTGTTCTCCGGGCCGGTCTTGCCCGCCTGCGTGCCGTAGGCGTACCAGCGGTGCGCCCACAGGGCGTTGGTGCCCTGCACGCCGCCGCCGGCCGACTCGTCCTCGCCCGCGTGGACGATCTGGAAGTGGTCGATGTAGCCGTCGGGCTCGTTGAAGTTGCCGTCGCCGTCGAAGTCGTAGCGGTCCCACTGGTCGTACTGGGACAGCTGCGCCTTGATCTGGGCGTCGGTCTTGCCGGCCTTCTTCTGGCCCTCGGTCCAGGCGGTCACGCCGTCCTTGACCGTGTCCCAGACGTTGGAGCAGTTGCTCTGGCCGCAGTAGTTCGAGCCGTAACGGGCCTCGTTGTACGGGACCTTGACCCAGTCGGCGACCTCGCCGTCGACCGAGTAACGGCCCGAGGAGGTCTTCTCGTAGTAGGTCTTCAGCGAGTTCTTGCCCTTGCCGGTACCGAAGTACAGGTCCTGGAAGTACGCGCGGTTGAAGTCCTTGCGCCAGGCCGTGCTGTTGTTCGTCGCACGGTCGGGCTGGGCGATCTGGTTGTGCATCGGGCCCGGGGTGCCGCCGTACTTGGGCGCGGGCGGCTTGGGGCCGCCCGGGCCGTCCGGGTCGAACATGGTGGTGCTGTCCACCTGGTCGCCGAAGTCGACGAGGATCGTGAAGATCTTGTCGGTCTTCTCGCGGCCGAGCTCGACGTACTTCTTCTCGTCGAGCTTGACGACCTTGGAGGCGCCGCGCTGCTCGACGTCCTTCTTGCCGGACAGCACCTGCTCCAGGGCGGCCTTCTTGGCCTTCGCCTGCTGGTCGCTGAACGGGCCCTTGAGGTCGTGCTCGACCTTCTCCTTGGAAGGAGCGGTCGGGTCCTGGCGGTCGGCGGCCGGAGCACTCGGGCCCGGCTCGGCCTGCGCGAAGGTGTAGGCCGCGCCGGTGGCCGCGGTCGCGGCCATGGTCACACCGACTGCGGCGGCGCGCAGTGCACGCCGCCTGACGGAGTTGCTGGTCACTTGAAGTCGTTCCCCTCCCGCGGCCGCAACGTGGTGCGGAACGTCTCCGGAGGAGTGGGGGGTTCCGTGCGGCGCGCGTCTCAAGTGACGACATTTGACCGGAGAGTCGCGAGAAAAGACAGACCTTGACTTGTTCCTTACAACTGCACTATGCGGTCAGTCAGTTCCGCTATTCGGACGTTCGCGGGCCATAGCGGACGAACGGTACGTCCGGGGCCCCGCCGGCGGACGCCTCAGGAGACCCGGCGGACGCGTTCCGGCCCCCGCGCCCGTCCCGCCCCACCTCGACACCCCCTCCACTCGCGCTCGCATCAGCCCGGAGAAATGACCCTGTGCGCCCCCCTGTGCTCCGCTGGCGCGGTTCAGATGGGTTAGGTCGCGCTTACCGACAGTTCCCCTCGGGCATCCACCGTCGTAGAGTCACTTGACGCCAGACCTGGTCGAGCCGACTCCCCCTCCCGCTTCGAGGACGGATATCGTCATGCCGCGTCCGACTGCCGCACAGCTCGCCTACGGGTCCGCCACCGTCATCGTGTCGACGATCGCCATGCTGCTGCTCTCGCAGACGAGCACCGGGCTCGGCGTCGCGGTCATCTCCGCCGCCGCGCTCGCCCTCGGGCTCCTCGTCGCCCTCACCGTCCCCGGCCCTCGCCGGCGCGGGCGGCACGCGGCGACCCGCCCGAGGACCGCCTCGCCGGTCCCCGACACCGTGCCGCGGGACGTGGCGGCCGCCGCGGCCGTCGAACACCCCGTGCACCACTGAGCCTTCGCCTTCGCCGGGCGCGCACAGCGCCGCGCGGGCGGCCTCCCCGGTGGGGAGACCGCCCGCGCGCCGAGCTGCGTACGCCTGGGGCCGTCAGGTCGCCCGGACCACCACGGTCTTGGCCACCTTGTCGTGCAGACCCTGCTTGTAGGGCTTGTCGACGAGCATCGAGATCACGAGTGCGATCGGCCACAGGCAGAAGCAGCAGATGAGCGTCGGCAGCCAGAGCACGGCCGCCCGGCCGAGGGCCGCACCGGACTGCGGGACGCTGCCGTCGTTGAGCATCGCGACGCGCAGGCCCAGCCACTTCTTGCCCAGGGTCTGGCCGTTCTTCTTGGTGAACCACCAGTCGTAGCCGACGTACGCGGCGATCGAGATCAGCGTCATGACCAGGCCGCTGCCGCTGTACGACTTGGTGATGACCTCCGTGACGTCCTCACCGTCGTTCGTCTTGACCGTGTAGCGGTTGCGGTCGCCGACGGCCAGCTGGATGAGGAAGAGCGGGACGGCGATGATCAGGACGTCCAGGACCCGGGCCGCGAGCCGCTTGCCGAAGTCGGCGAGCGGGGGCATCCCGGCGAGCGGGTCGGGCATGCCGTGGCCGCCGCCCCCGCCGTACGGGTCTCCGCCGCCTCCGTAGGGGGGCGGCGGGGGCGGGTAGCCCCCGCCTCCACCACCGGGACCAGGTGCGCGGGGCGCTGGGGGACGGCCTGGCCGGTCCGCGGGTCCAGCCAGGGGTCGGCTCCGCCGCGCGGGCGGCGGTGCGTGGCGGGCCCGGCGGCGATGCCGGGGCCGCCCGGGCCGGGCAGGTGGGCGCTGGGGGCCGGCACGGAGGCCGCGGCGGAGGCGGCGGCCGCCGAGGCCGCTGCGGCGGAGGCCGCGGAGGCTGCGGCGGCGGCAGCGGCTGCCGCTGCGGCGGCGTTGCGGTGGCCCGCGCGCCGGGCCTCGATCATCGCGACGGCGCGCGTGGGCAGCCAGGCGGAGGCGGTGCCGCTCTCGTCGCCGCCCTCGAAGAGGTGCGGGGCGAGCTGCGCCTGCAGGTCGGCCGGGGTGGGCCGCTGCGTGGCGTCCATCTGCATGCAGGATTCGATGAGCGGGCGGAGCTCGTCCGGGAGCCCCTCCAGGTTGGGGCCCTCGCGCAGCAGCATGAAGACCGTCTCCACCGGGTTCGCCCCGTGGTAGGGCGGGTGCCCGGTGGCGGCGAAGACGAGGGTGGAGCCGAGCGAGAAGACGTCGCTGGCGCCCTTGACGCTGCGCGAGTCCTTGGCCTGCTCGGGCGACATGTAGGCGGGGGTGCCGACGGCGACGTTCGTCATGGTCAGGCGGGTGTTGGAGACGCCGCTGGCGATGCCGAAGTCGATCACGCGCGGGCCGTCCTCGACGACGAGCACGTTGGACGGCTTCAGGTCACGGTGGACCAGGCCGGCCCCGTGGATGGACTGCAGGGCCTCGGCGATGCCCGCGGCGAGCCACCGTACGGCCTGGGCGGGCATGGGCCCGCACTCGTGGACGATCTCCTCCAGGGAGGGCGCGGGCACGTACGCGGTGGCCAGCCACGGCACGGCCGCGCGCGGGTCGGCGTCGACCACGGCCGCGGTGTAGAAGCCGGAGACGGCGCGGGCCGCCTCCACCTCGCGGGTGAAGCGCACGCGGAACAGCTGGTCCTCGGCGAGCTCGGTGCGCACCGTCTTGATCGCGACCCGCCGGCCGGATGCCGACCTGGCGAGATAGACCAGCCCCATGCCGCCGGCGCCGAGCCGTCCCAGCACCTCGAAGGGGCCGATCCGTCTCGGGTCGTGCTGCGTCAGCTGCTCCACCACTCGCCTCCACACCCATCCCCGTACGGGCTCCCGCGCGGGCCCCCGCTCCTCCAACAAGCACGCCACCTGCACGCGCGCCGGCACACGGCGGTCGGCCCGTGCGGCGTCGCACCGCCGGGCGCCGCCCGCGGTCGCGCACACCGATTCTGTCAGGCCCGGGCCTGGTCCGGCCCCGGGTACGCGGGCGGGTTCGTACGGGAACCCGCCGGGGGATCACGCGCCCGCGCCCGTACGGGGCCGCGCGCGAGGCCCGTACGGGGTGCCGGGCGGGCTCGGCGCGGGCTCGGCGCGGGCTCGGCGCGGGCTTTCGTAGGGCTGTCGGCCCGGGCTCGTACGACTGTCGGCCGGGCTCTCGTACCGCTACCGGCCGGGCTCTCGTACGGCTACTGGCCCGGCTTCGTGCGGGGTTCCGACAGCAGCCCGAAGACCGCCCCCTGGTTGTCGGCGACGACCGCGATCCGCCCGTAGGGGGTGTCGAAGGGGTCCGCGGTCACCCGTCCGCCCAGGCGCTGGACCATGGCGACGGACTGGTCGCAGTCCGGTACGGCGAAGTAGACGAGAAAGTGCGCGGGCATGACGGCGGGGAAGGCGTCGGTGATGAGGCTGCGGCCCATGACGGCGGATTCCGGGCCGGGCGCGCTGCCGGGCGGGGACCAGAGGCGGTATTCGGCGCCGCCGGAGCCGTCGGCGACGTCCTCGTCCCGGGGGACGTAGCCGAAGACCTTGGCGTAGAAGACGTCCACGGCGTCGCGGGCGCGGGTGTAGACCTCGGTCCAGCAGTACGTGTAGGGCTCGTTCTGGGCGTCGAAGCCGTGGTGGGTGCCGGGCTGCCACAGGCCGAAGACGGCGCCGCCGGGGTCGGCGGCCATCGCGGCGGTCCCGTACGGGCCGACGGGCATCGGGTCCATCACCAGCTGGCCGCCGGCGGCGCGGATCCGCTGGGCGCAGGCGTACGCGTCGGTCGTGTAGAGGTAGACGCCCCAGACGGTCGGCATGCGGCCGTCGGGCTTGGGGGCGAGGGCGGCGACGTTGCGGCCCCGGCTGTAGGCCTGGGTGTAGTGCCCGTACTCGGGTCCCGCGCCGTCGGCGAAGGTCCACCCGAAGAGCTCACCGTAGAAGCGCTTGCCCGCCTCCACGTCCGGCAGGGAGGCGTCGACCCAGCAGGGTGCGCCTTCCGCGAATGCGGCCATGAGCCCGGTTCCTTCCGTTGTGCGGGGGTGTGTGGGGGTGTGCGCCCCGCCGTACCCGCCCAGCCGTGCACCTCCGGATCATGATGTGCCCGAAAACTTGTCCACAGCCTGTTGATAAGACTATTCGGGGGATAGGGACTCAAGTCGGATGGCGCGCCCGTGGGGCCCGCCCGGCCGAAAGCGGCCGCCCGCCGCTGCCGGGAGGGGGGTACGCCCAGGCCAGGTACCCCGTAACCCCATTTGCAGGCGGCCGAATAGCGCGCCGATCCCCCCTCGGTAAGCTGACGGCATGACAGGACAAGTACGCACCGTCGACGGCCGCGTTGCCGGCCGGCGCGGTCAGGCGACGAGGCAGAAGCTGCTCGACTGCCTCAGCGAGATGCTCAGCTCCTCGCCGTACCGCGACGTCAAAGTGATCGACGTCGCCCGCAAGGCCGGTACCTCCCCCGCGACCTTCTACCAGTACTTCCCGGACGTCGAGGGCGCCGTCCTGGAGATCGCCGAGCGCATGGCCAACGAGGGTGCGCAGCTGACCTCGTTGGTCGAGGGACGCGCGTGGGTCGGGAAGGCGGGGTGGGCCGCGGCCGAAGAACTGGTCGAGGGGTTCCTGGACTTCTGGCGGCGCAACGACGCGATCCTGCGGGTCGTCGACCTCGGCGCGGCGGAGGGCGACAAGCGGTTCTACAAGATCCGCATGAAGATCCTCAACTCCGTCACCAACTCCCTCACGGAGTCGATGAAGGACCTCCAGGCCAAGGGCAAGGTGGACAAGGACGTCAGCCCTGCCGCGATGGCCGGCTCGCTGGTCGCGATGCTGGCCGCGGTCGCCTCGCACCAGAAGGGCTTCCAGACCTGGGGCGTCAAGCAGGCCGAGCTGAAGCCGAACCTGGCGCTCCTGGTCCACCTCGGCATCACGGGCAAGAAGCCCACGAAGTGAGCGGCGGACCCCCACCGGGTCCGCCGCCCTCGGCGGCCTGTGCCGCCGTCAGCCCCTACGGGACCTCCGCCGCGATCAGCGACGCTCCAGGCGGAACAACCGGATCTCGCGCTCGATGCGCGCCTGGTACGTCGCGTACGGCGGCCAGAACTTCAACGCGGCCTGCCAGGCGGCCGCGCGCTCCTCGCCCGCCAGCAGGCGGGCGCGCACGGCGATGTTGGTGCCCTTCCAACTGACGTCCGCGTCAGGGTTCTTGAGCAGGTTCGCGGTCCATGCCGGGTGTCCGGGGCGGCCGAAGTTGGAGCCGATCAACAGCCAGCTCACACCGTCCTGCTCCGGCATGCACGCGAGCGGGGTGGTGCGCGGGGCGCCGGTCTTGGCTCCCTTGGCGGTGAGGATCACGCCGGGGAGCATCTGGGCGCTGAGGATGACCTTGCCGCGGGTCAGCTTGTGCACCGCCTTGTCCATGGCGGGGATGACGTGCGGTGCGATTTTGGCGAACAGCAGGGTCGAGGAGACCTTCTGCATCAGTTTGACGCCGACGCCGGCGGACACAGCCATCAGACGGCCACCTTCTCGTTCCGTGGGGCGGGGGTGAACAGGCCGGCGGCGTCCGCGGCGTGGGCGCGCAGCCGGTGGACGGGACCGAAGAGCAGTTCGTCGGCGGCCGCCCGCTTGAAGTAGAGGTGGGCGTCGTGCTCCCAGGTGAAGCCGATGCCGCCGTGCAGCTGGATCGCCTCGCCGGCGGTGGTCCGCAGGGCTTCCAGGGCCTGGGCGAGGGCGAGGCCGCCCTGGTGCGGGTCCCAGGCGGCGTAGTAGGCGGCCGAGCGGGCCGCCTGGACCTGTACGTAGAGGTCGGCGAGCCGGTGTTTGACGGCCTGGAACGAGCCGATGGCCCGGCCGAACTGCTCGCGCTGCTGTACGTACTCCACAGTGCGGGCGAGTGCCTGCCCGGCCGCGCCGACCGCCTCCGCGGCCAGGACGGCGGCGGCGCCGCGGCCGGCTGCGGCGAGGGCGCCGAGCACGTCCGCTCCGGCGTCCGGGCCGCCGCCACCGAGCAGTTCGGCTTCGACGTCCCTCAGCTGGACGCGGCCCTGCGGCCGGGTCTCGTCGAGGGTGGCCTGCCGGGCCCGTACGAGGCCGGGCGCGTCCTCCCGTACGAGGAAGAGCAGGGTGCGGCTGCGGGCGAAGCCCCCCGTGTGCGCGGCGACGAGCAGCAGGGCTGCGCTGTGCCCGTCGAGCACCTGGGCGACCTCCCCGTAGAGCCGCCAGCCGCCGTCCACGGCGCGGGCCTGCACGCCTCCGGCGCGGCCTCCGCCGGCCCAGTCGCCGCGGACGTCGTCCGAGGTGAGCGCGAGGGCGGTGGCGAGGGCCGGGCCGGGGACGGCGAGGGCGGCGGTGAGGCCGCCGGCCGCGAGCGGCGGGAGCAGGGTGGAGCGCTGGGTTCCGGTGCCCAGGGCGGTGACCAGCGGCGCGGCGAGCACGGCGGTGGCCAGCAGCGGCGAGGGCAGCAGCACCCGCCCGGTCTCCTCGCAGGCCAGGGCGAGGTCGGCGGGGGTGCAGCCGACACCGCCGTACTCCTCGGCCACGGCGATGCCCGGCAGTCCGAGCTGCTGGGCGAGCTGCTGCCACAGCTCGCGGTCGTGTCCGGCGGCGGTGCGGACGGCGGCCTTGACCTCGTCCGGGCCGCAGCGTTTGCCCAGGATCTCGCGCAGGGTACGGCGCATCTCGTCCTGCTCCGCGGTGAAGGCGGCATCCATCGTCGGGCTCCTCCCCGTATCTGACGGGCCGTCATGTTAGGGCGGGTGGCGCCAGATGCACAGGGGGCGGGGCGCTTCAGTGCGCGGGCGCCGCCACATGGGCTAGAAACTGACTGCCCGTCAGATGTACCGTCGGGCCATGCCCGGACCCATGCCCCCGGCAGCTCCGCCCTCCGCGTCCAGGGCGTCGGCGTCGGCGCCTGGCCCGTCGACGGCGTCGGCGTCGGCGTCGGGCCCGTCCACGGCGTCGGCGTCGGCGTCGGCGTCCATGCCTGGCCCGTCCACGGCGTCGGCGTCGGCGTCGGCGTCGGAGTCGGAGTCGGCGTCGGTCCCATCCACGGCCCACCGGACCGCGCCGGGCCTGTCCACGGCCCGCCGGACCACGCCCGGTCCGCCCACGCCCCGCCGCCGGGTCGCCGTCGTCGGCGTCGCCCTCTCGGACTGCGGCCGGGTCGACGGGCCCACCCCGTACGCCCTGCACGCACAGGCCGCCCGCCGCGCGCTGGCCGACTCCGGCCTCGACCGCTCGGTCATCGACGGCTTCGCCTCGGCCGGCCTCGGCATCCTCGCGCCCGTCGAAGTGGCCGAGTACCTGGGCCTGCGCCCCACCTGGGTCGACTCCACCTCCGTCGGCGGCTCCACCTGGGAGGTCATGGCCGCCCACGCGGCGGACGCCATCGCCGCCGGCCACGCCAACGCGGTCCTCCTCGTCTACGGATCCACCGCGCGCGCCGACATCAAGGCCCGCCGCCGGACCTCGAACCTCTCCTTCGGCGCGCGGGGACCCCTGCAGTTCGAGGTCCCGTACGGGCACACGCTGGTCTCCAAGTACGCGATGGCCGCGCGGCGCCACATGCACGAGTACGGCACGACACTGGAACAGCTCGCCGAAGTCGCCGTCCAGGCACGGGCCAACGCGGCCACCAACCCGGACGCGATGTTCCGCGACCCGATCACGGTGGACGACGTCCTGTCCTCGGGCATGATCGCGGACCCCTTCACGAAGCTGAACTGCTGCATCCGCTCGGACGGCGGCTGCGCGGTGCTGCTGGCGGCGGAGGACTACGTACCGGACACCGCGAAGGAGCCGGTCTGGATCCTGGGCTCGGGCACCTCGGTCTCGCACACCACGATGTCGGAGTGGGAGGACTTCACGGTCTCCCCGGCGGCGGTCTCGGGCCGCCAGGCCTTCGCCCGCGCGGGACTCACCCCCGCGGACGTGGATCTGGCCGAGATCTACGACGCCTTCACCTATATGACCCTGGTCACCCTGGAGGACCTCGGCTTCTGCGCGAAGGGCGAGGGCGGGGCCTTCGTCGAGAAGGGCCGCCTCCTGCGGGACGGCGAACTCCCGGTCAACACGGACGGCGGCGGCCTCTCGGCCTGCCATCCCGGCATGCGCGGGCTGTTCCTGCTGGTCGAGGCGGTACGCCAGCTGCGCGGCGAGGCGGGCGAAGGCCAGGTCCGCAAACCCGACGGCGCCCTCCCCCGGGTAGCCCTCGCCTCGGGCACGGGCGGCTGGTTCTGCTCGTCGGGAACGGTGATCTTGGGCCGGGGATGACCCTGCCGCTCTCGGGATGCGGTATGCACCGGATGGGGTGATGATCAAGTGAGGCGGCGCCGTGCCCTCGAGGCCGGCGAGGGGTTTCCCGTCCGCCCTGGTGCCGCGATATGGGCGGCGTTTTCGACGCACTCGACGCCGGGCTTCCTCACCGAGGAGGATCCGTGACACATCTGGCTCGGATTCCGCTGGAAGGCGGGGGCTCCCTCCTGGTCGAAGCTCCGGCCACGGCTCAGGGGCCTGTGAAGGCAGGGCGCGTCGGCGACGCCATTCGCGACCTGCCGGGAAATCTGCAAGAGGCCCTCGGCTCGGTCGCCGAGGCATCGCGCGCCACGCTCGACCAGCTGCGCAAAGCCGGCCCTGACGGGATCACGATCGAGTTCGGCGTCGACCTCGCGGTCGAGGCCGGCGCCGTGATCACCAAGAGCAGCCTCAACTCCCACTTGAAGGTCACCATGATGTGGGCGAAGGACCGTCCCGGGCGTCCCGGTGCCGACGGGCCCGAGGACTGATCCCGTGAACACCACTGGGAACGGTGGCAACGGCGGCAACGGCCCGAACGGTGACCGCCCCTCCGGGCTGCCCTTCGCCGTCGCCCAGATCCTCGGACCGGACGACGAGGTGGCCGGGGCCGGATTCCTGGTCACCGAGGACATCCTGGCCACCTGCGCGCACGTCGTACGAGCCGCCGGCAGCGGGCCCGGCGAGACCGTGCGGCTGCTCTTCCCACACGTGGACGGCGCGCCCGGGGCGGAGGCTCTCGTCCTGGAAGAGCCGTGGCGTGACCCGGAGGCCCAAGACGTGGCCATGCTGCGCCTGAGCGGTACGTCGAACTGGCCGGCGCCGTTGGCGCTGGGTTCGGCGGCGGGCTGCGGGGGTCACCGGGTCCGCTCGTTCGGGTTCCCCGCCCAGGCTCCGCCGGGCGGTCACTACGGCTACGGCGCGGCCGGGGACCTGCTGCCGGCCACCGAGAACAGGGGTGTCCATCTGCAGCTGACCGGCGCGAACGACCTGACCACCGGATTCAGCGGCGGGCCGGTCGTGGACGAGGGGACCGGCCTGGTCATCGGCATGGTCACCGAGATCACCACCCCCGACGAGAACGAGCGGGGGCAGGAGATCGCCTATGTCACCCCCACGCAGGTACTGCGCGAGGTGTGGCCCGAGCTGACCGAGCAGGACGTGTGCCCCTACCGGGGACTGGAGTCGTTCACCGCGGAACACGCCCAGTGGTTCGAGGGCCGCAAGGACGCGGTGCGGCAGGTACTGGCGAACCTGGCCGAGCAGCGGGTCACCCTGCTGCTCGGGCCCTCCGGCTCGGGCAAATCCTCCCTGGTCCAGGCCGGTGTCCTGCCCGCCCTCGCCGCGGGCGAACTGCCGGGCAGCGACATGTGGTCGTCCGTGCTCGTCCGGCCGAGGCAGGACCTGCTCGCCGAGCTGGAGCGTGCCGGACTGCTCGGGGCGGACAGCGACGGGATCGCCGCAGCCGTGACCCACAAACTCGCCGCCGAACCGGGCTGTCAGCGCCTCGTACTGATCGTCGACCAGTTCGAAGAGTTCTTCACCCAGCCCTCCACCGGCCGGCAACTGGAACGCCGTCTGGCCGCCACGGAGCAGATCACCACCGCGGTCAGATCACACGCCGCGCTCTCCGTGATCCTGATCATGCGCGACGACTTCTACCCTCAGCAGGCCGCCCTGGCACCCAAGCTGCTGGAAGCCGCGATGCCAGGACTCCTCAACATCCCGGGCACCCTGAGCCAGGAGGATCTGCACGACATCATCACCCGGCCCGCCGAGAACGCGGGCGCCCACTTCGAGCTCGGGCTGCCCGAGCAGATCATCACCGACGTCCTGGCCACCACACCCGAGGGCACCACGACCCGCTGCGCGCCGGTCACCGTACTGCCCCTGCTGGAGCTGGCACTCAGCCAGCTGTGGCAAAGGCGCAAGGACGGATACCTCACGCACGACGCCTACCAGCGCATCGGCCAAGTCACCGGAAGCCTGACCACCTGGTGCGAAACCGCCCTCACCCAGCTGCCTCCCGACCGCTTGCCCATCGCCCAGCGCATCCTGACCTCCCTGGTGCACTCGGCCGATCCCCACCGCAACATCCCCGCCGTCCGTGAGCAGGTCCCCTTGCACGACCTGCGCGACCTGGCAGCCGACGTCAGCGGGGGAAGCGACAGCGGCAAAGACATCGACGAGGTCCTCGCCACCCTCACCGGTCATCGCATCATCACCACCCACACACCCCGCGTCTCCCTGGTCCACAACACCCCTCCCGCTCTGCCGGTTGCCGAACTGATCCATGACGCACTCATCCGCGACTGGGCCACCCTGCGCGAATGGGTCAGGCAGGATCACCGCTTCCAGGAGTGGCTCGACAACGCCCGCGCGTGGCAGGCCCGCTATGCCGAAGGCAACCACCCCGGAGACCTGCTCGGCGGAACAGCGCTCGCGGAAGGCCTGGAATGGTCCCAGCAGCGCCGACTGCCGGGCGACATCGCCGCCTTCCTCACCGCCAGCAAGGAACACCAACAGGCCGCCATCCGGCGCAGCAGACGCCTCAACGCGATCCTGGCCTCCCTCCTCGTCCTCGCGCTCATCGCCGCGGGAGGAGCCGTCTGGCAGTGGCGGGCAGTCATCAACGAGGAGAACGAAGCCCTCTCCCGCCAGCTCGCCGGCCAGTCCAGCATGCTCATCGGCACCAGCCCCGACCTCGCCTCGCTCCTGGCCATCCGGGCCTTCCGCACCAATGGCACGTCCGAGTCCGAGGAAGGCCTGCGGAACGCCGCGGCCCTCCCACTACAGCGACGCTTGGACGGCCACACCGCCGAGTTGCGCTCGGTGGCGTTCAGCCCCGACGGAACCACCCTCGCCACCAGTAGCAACGACGGCAGCGCGCTGCTCTGGGACGTGAAGACAGGCAAGACCGTCGGCGAGCCGCTGGAACACGACACCAAGGTGGGATCCGCGGTATTCAGCCCCGACGGAGACACACTCGCCACCAGCAGCGAGGACGGCACCGCACAGCTGTGGACCGTGGAAACCGGCAAGCGCCGCGGCGACCCGATGGAACATGCCTCCTGGGTCAACCAGGTGGCGTTCAGCCCCGACGGAACCATCCTCGCCACCGCCGGCGACGACGGCAAAGCGCAGCTGTGGAACGTGGAAACCGGCACGCGCCGCGGCAACCCCATGGAACACACCGACTCGGTGTGGTCGCTGGCGTTCAACCCCAACGGACGCACCCTCGTCACCGGCACCCACGACGGCGCCGCGCTGCTGTGGGACGTGAAAACGGGCAAGACCCTCGGCAAGCCGATGGAACACGCCGGAACGGTGTATTCAGTGGCGTTCAGTCCCGACGGACACACCCTGGCAACCGGCAGCGTCGACGCCAACGTGGTGCTGTGGGACGTGGAAACCGGCAAGAAGCGCATCTTGGTGGGCCACACCGACGCGGTGTATTCGATGGCGTTCAGCCCCGACGGACGCGCCCTCGCCACCGGCGGCGCCGACAACAGCGTGGTGCTCTGGGACGTGAAAACCGGCGCGATCCTCACTGTCCTGGCCGGCCACACCGCCATTGTGCGTTCGGTGGCGTTCAGCCCCGACGGAACCACCCTCGCCACCGGCAGCGACGACACCACCGTGCGACTGTGGGACGTGGGCACCGTCGACACCCTGGCCGACGACACCCAGGCCGTGGTCTCGGTGGCGTTCAGCCCCGACGGAACCACCCTCGCCACCGGCAGCTACGACGGCACAACGCGACTCTGGGACGTGACAACCGGCAAGGCCCGCGAACCCCTGACCGGTCACACGGACAGCGTGAACTCGGTGGCGTTCAGCCCCGACGGAACCACCCTCGCCACCGGCAGCAACGACAACACCGCGCGGCTGTGGGACATGGACACCGGCAAGGCCCGCGAACCCCTGACCCATCACACGGACTGGGTGACCTCAGTCGCATTCAGCCCCGACGGAACCACCCTGGCCACCGGCAGCCGCGACGCCACAGCGCAGCTGTGGAACGCCGAAACCGGCACGAAACTCAGTGTATCGATGGAACACATCGGGACGGTGAGCTCGATGGCGTTCAGTCCCGACGGACGCATCCTCGCCACCGGCAGCACCGACAACACCGCTCGGCTGTGGGACGTGGACACCGGCGCACTGATGGACACCCTGACGGGCCACACCGGACCAGTGGGCTCGGTGGCGTTCAGCCCCGACGGATCCACCCTCGCCACCGGCAGCAACGACAACACCGCGTGGCTGTGGGACATGGACACCGGCGATGGTCGCACCCTCCCCGGCCACATCGGATGGGTGAACTCGGTGGCGTTCAGCTCCGACGGAACGCTCGCCACCAGTAGCGCCGACACCACTGTGCGGCTGTGGGATGCGGAAAAGGGCAAGACCCTCGCCACCCTGCCCCAGTCCGACGTGCTGTTTTCGGCGGTGTTCAGCCCCGACGGATCCACTCTCGCCATCGGCAGCAACAACGGCACCGTCCGGCTGCACCACCTCGACCTGCACGACGACCCCGAGGATGCGATCGACGACATCTGCCGGGCCATCAACCGCGACCTCGGCGAGGAGGAACGGACGGCATACCTGTCCGGTCAATCCGCCGGCACCGCGTGCCCAGCGCCTGAGCCGGCCCCGCCGCCCGGGGCTAGGCTCGCGCCATGACCAGCGAGACCGCACCCGACGACGACTTCCACACCACTCTGCACTCCCTGCGCGTCTGGGACGGCCCGCTGCCCTCCTTCGACCCGGCCACCGCGCCGGCGGAGCCGCTGGCGCTCTTCCGGGAGTGGTTCACGCACGCCGCCAAGGCGGGGCAGCCCGAGCCGCACACGATGAGCCTGGCGACGGTGGACGCGGACGGGCGGCCCGACGTACGGACGCTGATGCTGCACGACGCCGACGAGCGCGGCTGGCACTTCGCCTCGCACTCCACCAGCCGGAAGGGGCGGCAGCTGGCCGGGCAGCCGGAGGCCGCGCTGGGCTTCTACTGGCCGTCCGTGGCCCGCCAGATCCGTATCCGGGGCCGGGTCACGGCGTGCGACGCGGCGGAGAGCCGGGCCGACCTGGCGGTCCGCTCGCGCGGCGCGCTCGCGGCGGCGCTGACGGGCCGGCAGAGCGAGGTGCTGTCCTCCCCGGAGGAGCTGGCCCGCGCCTCGGCGGCGTCCTGGGACCAGGCGGGCACGGAGCCGGACGCCCCGGCGCCGACGTGGACCCGGTACGTGCTCGCCCCCACCGAGGTCGAGTTCTTCCAGGGCGACGCCACCCGCCGCCACACCCGCCTCCGCTACACCCGCACCCCCACCGCCAACACGTCTACACAGGTTGGTTCGTCGGCGGCGTCAGAGGTGTATAGGGGACAGCCCCCGGACCGGCGGGGAGCCCCGAGGACGCGAAGAAGGCGGAGAGGACGGAGAAGACGGACAAGCAGCGGGCGAAGGCGGCGAAGAAGGCCAAGCGCAAGCGCACCGGCTGGCGCCGGGCCCTGCCCACCTGGCGCATGGTCCTGGGCGGCCTCCTGTTGATCGCCCTGCTGGGCGGCGGCGCCCTGGTCGCCGGCTACCTGCTGGTCGACATCCCGCCCGCCAACGCGGCCGCCGTCGCGCAGTCCAACCTCTACCTCTACTCCGACGGCACCCAGCTCGCCCGCGACGGCGAGGTCAACCGCGTCAACGTGCCGCTCTCCCAGATCCCCCGGACCGTCCAGGAGGCCGTTCTGGCAGCCGAGGACCGCGACTTCCACTCCGAACGGGCCGTGGACCCCGCCGCGATGCTCCGCGCCGCCTGGAACACCGCCACCGGCAAGGGCACCCAGTCCGGCTCGACCATCACCCAGCAGTACGTCAAGAACTACTACCTGGGCCAGGAGCAGACGATCAAGCGGAAGGTGAAGGAGTTCTTTATCGCGATCAAGCTCGGTCGCGAGAAGTCGAAGGACTACATCCTCGAGGGGTACCTGAACACCAGCTACTTCGGCCGCAACGCCTACGGCATCCAGGCCGCCTCCCAGGCCTACTACGGCAAGGACGTCGGCAAGCTCGACACCGCCGAGGGCGCCTACCTCGCCACCCTCCTCAACTCCCCCAGCGCCTTCGACGTCGTCTCCCACCCCCAGGGCCGCGCACGCGCCCTCGCCCGCTGGAACTACGTACTCGACGGCATGGTCAAGAAGGGCTGGATGACGCCCGCCGAACGCGCGGCCACCCGCTTCCCCGAGCCCGGCAAGGTCCGCCCGGCCGCCGGACTGTCCGGGCAGCGCGGCTACCTCGTCGAGGCCATCAAGGACTACATCGTCGAGAACAAGATCCTCGACGACAAGACCCTCGCCGAGGGCGGCTACCGCATCACCACGACCATCGACAAGAGCCGCCAGACCGCCATCGTCGACGCCGTCAACGACAAGATGGTCAGCAAGCTCGACCCCGAGAAGCGCAAGGCGGACCGCGTCGTGCGCACCGGCGCCGTCTCCATCGACCCGGCCACCGGCAAGGTCGTCGCCATGTACGGCGGCATCGACTACACCAAGCAGTTCGTCAACAACGCCACCCGGCACGACTTCCAAGTGGCCTCCACCTTCAAGCCGTTCGTCTTCGCCTCCGCCGTGCAGAACAACTCCCGCACCCAGGACGGCCGCACGATCACCCCGTTCACGATCTACAACGGCGACAACAAGCGGCGCGTCGTCGGCACCCGCATCCCCTACGCCCCGGAGAACGAGGGGCAGATCAGCTACGGCAACATCACCGTCAACACCGCCACCGACCTCTCCGTCAACGCCGTCTTCGCCCAGATGGTCGTCGACGTCGGCACCGACAAGGTCAAGCAGACCGCCATCGCCCTCGGCGTCCCCGAGAGCACCCCGAACTTCGACGCGGGACCGGCCATGGCACTGGGCACCATGCAGGCCAGCGTCCTGGACATGACCCAGGCCTACGCGACCCTCGCCGACCACGGCCGCCACACCCCGCACACCTTCCTGGAGAAGATCACCAAGGCGGACGACACCGTTCCGCTCCCGCACCGCGAACCGACCCAGGCCGTCAGCCGCGAAGCCGCCGACACCACCACGTCCATGCTGGTCAGCGTCGTGGACAACGGCACCGGCACGGCCGCCCTCGCCGCCGGCCACCCGGCCGCGGGCAAGACGGGGACCGGCGAACTGGACCGCTCGGCCTGGTTCGCCGCGTACACCCCGGACCTGGTCACGGTCGTCTCGATGATGGGCCAGGACCCGGACACCGGCAGCCTGGAATCCCTCTACGGAGCGCTCGGCGAGGCCCGCATCGGGGGCGGCGGCTACCCGGCCCGGATCTGGGCGCAGTACACGAAGACGGCCCTGGCCGACAGCGACCCGGAGGACTTCGACCTGGAGCTCATGCCGGGCGCCAACCTGCCTCCGGCGCCGCCGGTGAACCCGAACCCGCCCGAGGAGACCCCGGGCGAGCGCCCCTCGGGCCGGCCCGACCGCCCGACGCCGACCCCGCCGACGGGCGGGCAGACGAACGGCGGCCAGGACACGGGCGGGCAGAACAACGGAGGCCAGACGAACGGGGGTCAGACGAACGGCGGCCAGACGAACGGCGGTCAGACCACCGGCGGTCAGACCACGGGGGGCCAGACGAACGGCGGTCAGACGAACGGCGGCCAGACCACCGGGGGCCAGAACGACGGCGGCGCCACGGGCGGCAACCGCGGCGGCGCCACCGAGGGCCTGCGCCCGCCGGCGGACCTGGTGGAATAGCGCGGGCGGGGGTCCACGGACCCCCGCCCGTGCCGCGGGCTCAGTGGCCGGAGGTCATCTTCAGGCCGACGACGGCGACCAGCAGCAGGGCGATGAAGAAGATCCGGGCGGCGGTGACGGGCTCCCCCAACACCGCCATGCCGAGCACCGCCGCACCGGCGGCGCCGATGCCGACCCACACGCCGTACGCCGTACCGATCGGCAGGGTCTTCGCGGCGTACGACAGCAGCACCATGCTGGTCACGATGCCGGCGCCCGTGAACAGGCTCGGCCAGAGCCGGGTGAACCCCTCGGTGAACTTCATGCCGATCGACCAGCCGACTTCGACCACACCGGCGATGACGAGCAGAACCCAGGCCATGACAGGCACCTCCAGAACGAGAGCGGAACGGGGTGCGTCGTCTTGTCGTTCCCGGTACGGCGCGTCTCGTCGGGGGTTCCCCACCACCGTAGCAAAAACGCACGAAAAGGGCCGGTGACGGTGGTCACCGGCCCTTCTCGATCTTGGAATCCAAGGATCCGCGTACTCCGCCGAACCTAGAGGTAGAGCCCGGTGGAGTCGTCCGACCCCTCCAGCCGCTCGGCGGCCACGGCGTGCAGGTCCCGCTCGCGCATCAGCACGTACGTCGCCCCGCGCACTTCCACCTCGGCCCGGTCCTCGGGGTCGTAGAGCACCCGGTCCCCCGGCTCGACCGTCCGTACGTTCTGCCCGACCGCGACCACGACGGCCCAGGCCAGCCGCTTGCCGACCGCCGCCGTCGCGGGGATCAGGATGCCGCCGCCCGAGCGCCGCTCGCCCTCCGGCGAGTCGGACTTCACGAGCACGCGGTCGTGGAGCATGCGGATGGGCAGCTTGTCGTGGGTGGTGGTGTTCTCGCTCACGCCCCGAACCTACCCGCCCGCGCCCGCCCCGCACCCCCCACGCGCATCAGCGCTTGCGCCGCGCCGACACGACGAGCAGGCCCACGACACCGATCGCGAGCAGGGCCACCGGCAGGATCCGCTCGACGCGCGGGGCGCCGTCTTCGTGCCGCAGCCCGTCGCGGGCGTCGGTGACGAGGCGGTTCACCGTCGCCACGGCACGGCCGACGGTGTGGTCGACGGTGCCGATCACCTTCGCCTTGGCGTCCCCGATGATCGTCTGGGGGTGCATGCGCACACCGATCTCGTCGAGCGTCTCGGCGAGCTGCTCGCGGCGGCGGACGATGTCCGCCTCGATCTGTGCGGGGGTCCTGGCTTCCGGCACCGCGCTGCCTCCGTCGTCGTGGTCGGGTCGGGTCCGTCGTAGGGGGCATCGCCCACCACGAACAGTCTGTCAGCAGCTTAGTCTCGAGACCGTACCGATCCCCTCTTGAGGAGACTGTTGAAGATGAGCGAGCGACTTGAGCCGGGCGACGCCGCCCCCGCCTTCACCCTGCCCGACGCGGACGGCAACGAGGTCTCGCTCGCCGACCACAAGGGCCGCAAAGTGATCGTGTACTTCTACCCGGCCGCGCTGACGCCGGGCTGCACGAAGCAGGCGTGCGATTTCACGGACAACCTGGCGGTACTGGCCACGGCGGGCTACGACGTCATCGGCGTCTCCCCCGACAAGCCGGAGAAGCTGGCGAAGTTCCGCGAGCAGGAGCACCTGAAGGTCACCCTGGTCGGGGATCCCTCGAAGGAGGTCCTGACGGCTTACGGGGCGTTCGGCGAGAAGAAGCTGTACGGCAAGACGGTCACCGGGGTCATCCGCTCCACGGTGGTCGTCGACGAGGAGGGCAAGGTCGAGCGCGCCTTCTACAACGTCAAGGCGACGGGCCACGTAGCCAAGATCATCAAGGACCTGGGCATCTGACCCCGGCCCGCCCCGACGGAGCGGGCCCGATCCGTCGGGGCCGCATCCCAACGCCGCATCCCAACGGCCGTGCGGCAACGGACGCCTGGCGCCGGAATCACCCACGGAAGCCTGTCGCCCGCGAACCCCGGACCGCCGTACACTGATCGGCAGCCGGTCGAGCCCGATGTTGGAATTTGACCGGTTATGAGCGGCCTTGGCGGAACGGTAGACGCCTTGCGTTTAGGTCGCAATGGGAGTAATCCCGTGAGGGTTCGAATCCCTCAGGCCGCACAGCCCGATGAACCGAAGGCCCGACTCACAGAGTCGGGCCTTCGGTGTGTCCGGGGCCGGGCTCAGCCCAGCAGTTCCCGGATCGCCGGGACCAGGGCGCGGAAGGCCTGGCCCCGGTGGGAGATGGCGTTCTTCTGCGCCGGTGTGAGTTCCGCGCAGGTGCGGGTGTCGCCGGCCGGCTGGAGGATCGGGTCGTAGCCGAAGCCGCCCGTACCCGACGGGGCGTGGCGCAGGCTGCCCAGGAGGCGGCCTTCGACCACGCGTTCCGTGCCGTCCGGGAGGGCGAGGGCGGCCGCGCAGAAGAAGTGGGCGCCGCGGTGGGCGTCGTCGATGTCGCCGAGCTGGGCCAGGAGGAGCGCCAGGTTCGCGGCGTCGTCGCCGTGGGAGCCGGCCCAGCGGGCCGAGAAGATGCCCGGGGCGCCGTTCAGCACGTCCACGCAGAGGCCCGAGTCGTCGGCGACGGCCGGCAGGCCGGTGGCCTGGGCCAGGGCGTGGGCCTTGAGGAGCGCGTTCTCGGCGAAGGTGACGCCGGTCTCCTTGACGTCCGGGATCTCCGGGTACGCGTCCGCGCCGACCAGCTCGTGCGGCAGGCCGGCGTCGGACAGGATCGAGCGGAGCTCGGAGACCTTGCCCGCGTTGCGGGTGGCCAGGACGAGGAGGTTGGGCGCGGGAGTCGGCGTCGAGGTCGTCATGGCCCCATTATCCGGCCCCCGGTCCGGGCCCCCGCCAGGGCGGCGGGGCTCCCCGGTCGGCGTCGGCCCGGTCGGCGTCGGCCCGGTCGGCGTCAGCCCGGGGTGCAGACCTTCGAGATCTCCTTGGCCGCGTCAGCGACCGGGGTGATGTCCGGGGCGGTGTTGCCGCCCTCCAGGGAGGTGCGGACGTTCTGGACGGCCGTGTTCATCGAGGAGATGGCCTTGCTCAGGTCGGCGTTGTCCGTCTGGTCGCCGACCTTCTTGAGGTTCGCCTCGATCGAGTTGAGCGCGTTCTGGGCCTCCTGCGGGCTGTTGCCGGCCTGCGAGACCGCCTGCTGGAGGTCGTTCGCGCCGTCCGTGATGGCGACCGCCGTGTTCGCGCAGTCCATCGCCGTCGAGATGGCGTCGCAGGAGGTGATCGCGGGTATGGCGAGCGCCGCGGTCAGGGCGACGGCGGCAAGGCGGTACTTCGACTTCACTTCGGCCCCCAGGGTGAGTCTGATGTGTGGACGCGTCCCGGCACGGGTGCCGGGACACGGACGTGGACACGGACGTGGACGGGTGCACGGCTTCGACGCCGTGCACCCGTACCCCGTGAGACGCAGCGACGCGCCCCGCGGTTGCCGATCGGGCCCGGACAGGGCCCCGCTCGGGCCCGGACAGGGTCTAGAGCGAGAGCTCCAGGGCGCTCAGCTGGAGGGCCTCGAGGTCGGCGCAGCCGCCGGCGGCCAGGTCGAGGAGGGCGTTGAGCTCCTTGCGGTCGAAGGGCTCGCCCTCGGCGGTGCCCTGGACCTCGACGAAGCGGCCGTCGCCGGTGCAGACCACGTTCATGTCGGTCTCGGCGCGCACGTCCTCCTCGTAGCAGAGGTCGAGGAGCGGGACGCCGTCGACGATGCCGACGCTGACGGCGGCGACGGTGCCGGTCAGGGGCTTGCGGCCGGCCTTGATCAGCTTCTTCTGCTGGCCCCAGGCGATGGCGTCGGCCAGGGCCACGTAGGCGCCGGTGATGGCGGCGGTGCGGGTGCCGCCGTCGGCCTGGAGGACGTCGCAGTCCAGCACGATGGTGTTCTCGCCGAGCGCCTTGTAGTCGATGACGGCGCGCAGCGAGCGGCCGATCAGGCGGGAGATCTCGTGGGTGCGGCCGCCGATCTTGCCGCGTACGGATTCGCGGTCGCCGCGGGTGTTGGTGGCGCGGGGCAGCATCGAGTACTCGGAGGTGACCCAGCCCTCACCGCTGCCCTTGCGCCAGCGCGGGACGCCTTCGCTGAAGGAGGCGGTGCAGAAGACCTTGGTGTCCCCGAAGGAGACGAGGACGGAGCCCTCCGCGTGCTTGCTCCATCCGCGTTCGATGGTGACCGGGCGGAGCTGTTCGGGCGTACGGCCGTCGATGCGAGACATGGGAGCGAGCCTAGCCGGTGCGGGGGGCCGGGAAGCACCCCGTCGCGAGCGCGAGAAGACCCCGTCCGGGTGCGTCCGGGCGGGGTCTTGTCGTACGTACGGGTGTGGGGGCGAGCCGGTGGGCTCAGCTCACATCATGTCTTCGATGTCAGCGGCGATCGGGTCGGCGTCGGTGCCGATGACGACCTGGATCGCGGTGCCCATCTTGACGACGCCGTGGGCGCCGGCGGCCTTCAGCGCTGCCTCGTCGACCTTGCTGGGGTCGATGACCTCGGTGCGCAGGCGGGTGATGCAGCCTTCGACCTCTTCGATGTTCTCGATGCCGCCGAGCCCGGCGACGATCTTCTCAGCCTTGGTGGCCATGTGTTTCTCCCTGAGTTCTACGAAGAACGAGTCTCGGCGGCCGCCGTTGCCTGTCGGCCGGCGGATGGTGCGAACTGACCGGCCGGCGTGGTCCGCTTGGTCACGGTAACTCACGATTGGCCCAGCTACACGAGCAAATGCCCGCCATCTGCCGAATGATGACGATCAGCATCTACCTGCCCTCGGGCGGGTGAAATGCGACCGCGACACAAGTGGTCTACACCAGTGTGCCGCAAGTGTCGCGACTGCCAAAAACGGGCCGGTCAGGGAGGACGCGGATGAGCGCGAGCAGCGCGGCAGCAGTGCCACAGACGAAGTGGTGGAACGGCTTGTTCCAAGGGCTGCAGAAGATGGGGCGGAGCCTCCAGCTGCCGATCGCCGTGCTGCCGGCGGCGGGCATCTTGAACCGGCTGGGCCAGGACGACGTGTTCGGCAAGGACGGCCTGGGCTGGACGGACGTCGCCAAGGTCATGGCGTCCGCGGGCGGGGCCCTGCTCGACGCCGACCTCGGCCTGCCGCTGCTCTTCTGCATCGGCGTCGCGATCGGACTGGCCAAGAAGGCGGACGGCTCGACCGCACTCGCGGCGGCAGTCGGCTTCCTCGTCTACCGCAGCGTGCTGCGCGCCTTCCCCAAGTCCTGCCCGGAGGGCACCAAGGACATCAAGGGCGCCTGCCTGGGGGCGGGCGACGCCTTCGTCGCGTACACCTACCAGAATCCGGGGGTCTTCGGCGGCATCATCATGGGCCTGCTGGCCGCCTGGTTCTGGCAGCGCTACCACCGCGTCAAGCTGGTCGACTGGCTCGGCTTCTTCAACGGCCGCCGCCTGGTCCCCATCATCATGACCTTCATCGCGATCGCCTTCGCCGTGCTGTGCCTGTGGATCTGGCCGCCGATCGGCAACGCGCTGGAGAGCTTCTCGGACTGGCTGGTGGGCCTGGGGTCGGTGGGCGCGGGCATCTTCGGCATCGCGAACCGCGCACTGCTGGTGATCGGCCTGCACCAGTTCCTGAACGTGCCGGTGTGGTTCCAGTTCGGCAGCTACACCAAGCCGGACGGCCAGACCGTGCACGGCGACATCCCGATGTTCCTGGCGGGAGACCCGAACGCCGGGCAGTTCCTCTCCGGCTTCTTCCCCATCATGATGTTCGCCCTGCCGGCGGCGGCGCTGGCGATGACCCACTGCGCGAAGCCGGCGCGCCGCAAGGAGGTCGGCGGCCTGATGCTGTCGGTCGGCCTGACCTCCTTCGTCACCGGCATCACCGAGCCGCTGGAGTACTCCTTCCTCTTCCTGGCGCCGGCGCTGTACGCGGTCCACGCGGTGCTGACGGGCGTGTCGATGGCGGTGACGTGGGCCCTCGGGGTCCACGACGGCTTCAGCTTCTCGGCGGGACTGATCGACTACGTCATCAACTGGAGCCTGGCGACGAAGCCCTGGATGATCATTCCGATCGGACTCTGCTTCGCGGTCGTCTACTACGCCGTCTTCCGCTTCGCGATCACCAAGTGGGACATCAAGACGCCCGGCCGTGAGTCGGACGAGGAGATCGCGGTGATGCAGGCGGAGAACACCAAGGCCTGAGCGGGGGGCGGACCGAAGCCTCGGCGAAGAGCCGCCGAAGCCCTGCCGAAAGGCCCGTCCGGCACCTGCCGAACGCCCCGTACGGAGTGCCAAAAGCCCTGATCAGGGCAGTCAGATGAGTGTCGAAGGCCCTCGGACCCACAGGTCCGAGGGCCTTTGCGTTGTATGCCCCGATGTGTCCTCCCCCACGGAATTGGTGGGTTCCTTACCCAGACCTCACGTGCTAAAACTGGTCTACACCACTGAGTGGTTTAGACCACGTGGGCCTTTCGGCCCCGAGGTCCTCCCCTTTCCTGAGACGCCGCCGCCCCCTTTTCCATGTCCCCAGGCAGCGCCTTGTCCACTGGAGGAAGTTGATGAGTACGGCCACCGCCGCTCCCGCCAAGAAGCGGGGCTCCGGCCTGATCCAGGGTCTGCAGAAGGTCGGCCGCAGCCTTCAGCTGCCCATCGCCGTCCTGCCGGCCGCGGGTATTCTGCTGCGCCTCGGCCAGCCCGACGTTTTCGGCAAGGACGGCCTCGGCTGGGGCAAGGTCGCCACGGTGTTCGCCACCGCCGGTGACGCCGTCTTCGCCAACCTGCCGCTGCTCTTCTGCATCGGTGTCGCGATCGGCTTCGCCAAGAAGGCCGACGGCTCCACCGCCCTCGCGGCCCTCGTCGGCTTCCTCGTCTACAAGAACGTGCTCACCGCGTTCCCGGTGACCGAGGCCGTCATCAACACCACCGAGAACAAGGGTGTGGACGTCGCCGCGACGTACAACAACCCGGGTGTCCTCGGCGGCATCATCATGGGTCTGCTCGCCGCGGTCCTGTGGCAGCGCTTCCACCGCACGAAGCTGGTGGACTGGCTCGGCTTCTTCAACGGCCGCCGCCTGGTCCCGATCGTCATGGCCTTCGTCGGCGTCCTCGTCGGTGTCTTCTTCGGCCTGGCCTGGGAGCCGATCGGCGAGCTCATCACCAACTTCGGCGAGTGGATGACGGGCCTCGGCTCCATCGGCGCCGGCATCTTCGGCCTCATCAACCGCGCGCTGATCCCGATCGGCATGCACCAGTTCGTCAACACCGTCGCCTGGTTCGAGATCGGTGACTTCACCAACGCCGCCGGTGCGGTCGTGCACGGTGACCTGAACCGCTTCTGGGCCGGCGACGCGAGCGCCGGACAGTTCATGACCGGCTTCTTCCCGATCATGATGTTCGGCCTGCCGGCCGCCGCCCTGGCCATCGCCCACAGCGCCCGTCCGGAGCGCCGCAAGGCGGTCACCGGCATGATGGTCTCGCTCGCCCTCACCTCGTTCGTCACGGGTGTCACCGAGCCGATCGAGTTCTCGTTCATGTTCATCGCACCGGTGCTGTACGCCATCCACGCGGTGCTGACGGCCGTGTCCATGGCCGTCACCTGGGCCCTCGGTGTCCACGCCGGCTTCACCTTCTCCGCCGGCCTGATCGACCTGGGCCTCGGCTGGAACAAGGCCACGTCCCCCTGGATGATCATCCCGATCGGCCTGGTCTTCGCCGCGGTCTACTACTTCGGCTTCCGCTTCGCGATCACCAAGTTCAACCTTCCGACGCCGGGCCGCGAGTCCGACGAGGAGCTCGCGGAGATGGAGAAGGCCGAGGCCAAGTAGGTCTCCCGCCCCACCACGACGAAGCCCCCGCTCTCCCGGAAGGGAGGGCGGGGGCTTCGTCGTACGGCTGATGCGGGTGTCCTGCCTGAGGCCTCAGACTCCAGGCCTCAGACTCCAGGCCTCAGGCTCCAGGCCTCAGACCTCGTAGACCGCGCCCGCGTACGCCAGATCCACCTGGCCGTCGTAGACCGAGCGGGCGTCGGCCAGGTTCTGCTCGGCGTCCGTCCACGGCGGGATGTGCGTCAGCACGAGCCGACCCACCCGGCCGCCCCGGGCGTACTCGCCGGCCTCGCGACCGTTGAGGTGGAGGTCGGGGATGTCCTCCTTGCCGTGCGTGAAGGAGGCCTCGCACAGGAAGAGGTCGGTGTCCTCGGCGAGCAGCCCCAGCTCGGAGCAGACGCCGGTGTCACCGGAGTACGTCAGGGAGCGGCCGCCGTGCTCGACGCGGATCCCGTACGACTCGACCGGGTGGCAGACCTTCTCGGTGCGGACCTGGAACGGGCCGATCTCGAAGGTGCCGGACTTCAGGGTCCGGAAGTCGAAGACCTCGCTCATGGACCGCTCGTCGGGGACGTCCTCGTAGGCCGTGGACAGCCGCTTCTCGGTGCCCTCGGGGCCGTAGACCGGGATGGTGCCGCAGCGGCCGCCCTCGTGGCGGTAGTAGCGGGCCACGAAGTACGCGCACATGTCGATGCAGTGATCGGCGTGCAGATGGCTCAGGAAGATCGCGTCGAGGTCGTAGAGCCCGATGTGCCGCTGGAGCTCGCCGAGGGCGCCGTTGCCCATGTCGAGGAGCAGCCGGAAGCCGTCGGCCTCGACGAGGTAGCTCGAACAGGCCGAATCCGCGGACGGGAACGAACCCGAACAGCCGACGACGGTGAGCTTCATGGAGCGTGAACCTCCGTGGACGGTCCGTGGACGGAATGCGGGCCGTGCGTGGGTCGAGCGTAAGGCGCGAAACCTTCGGTCGCTCCTCCGCGGCGGGCCGTTGTGGGGGGAATCACCTGTGCTGTCACCCGGGGGAGCGACAGGGCGGATCCGGGTTGCCGTCCGGCGGTGGCGCGGGTACGGGGTACGGGTGGCGGGTACGGGTGGTGCGGCCGCCGCGCCGGGCGGTGCGGCCGCGACTACGGTCGGAGTATGGACACGTCCTGGTGGCCGGCGGTCGCCGCGGTGGTGGCCGTGGTCCTGCTGGTGCTGGTCCCCCGGCGGGCGCGGCGGGCGCCCCACAGCGCCGAGCCGCCGCACGCGCCCGGGCCCGCGCCGCGGCCGGGGGCCGGTGACCTGTGGTCCCTGCCGGGTGGGAGGCCCTGTCTGGTCCTGGGCGTACGGGGCCACTGGGCGCGGGTCGCGTGGATCACCGGGAAGTACGACGACCGGCGCGCCGGGGTCATCCCGCTGCCGCCGGGCGTGGTGGGGTCGCGGGGCGGGTTCCTGGAGGCGGACCGGGTGACGGAGGTGTCGGTGTGGGAGTTCGCGCGGGCACGGCGGCTGGGCACGGTGGATCCGGCGGTGTGGGACGAGGTGAAGGGGCTCGGGTCGGCGTCCGACTGAAGCGGGTCCTGGTGCGGACGGCGACGGGGGCGGCGGCGAGGTCGGCGACGGGGTCGGTGACAAGGATCCGGCCGCGCGCCACGCCGGCGTGCCGGCCGCACTCTTGGCCCCGGCAACCCCGGCAACCCCGGGCCCTCGTTGACGTACCGCCGCCGGTGTCCCGGCCCGGGACCCCAGCCCCGCCCCGCTCTCCGCACCCCGCCCCTTCGGGGGCGTCACCTACTACTCCGAGCCGCAGCGCGTGGCCCTGCACGCGGCGGAGGAGGATCTCGTCGCCGCCTGCATGCGGCGGCGCGGCTTCACCTACCGCCCCCAGCCGCTGGCCACGGGCAACCGCATCGCCGACGCGAATCCTTACGGGCTGCTCGCCGTCGCGCAGGCGGTCGACGACGGGTACGGCATCACGAGCACGGCGCTGGCCGTGCGGCCGCAGGAGGACGCCAACGCCGGCGAGAGCGCGAACGACCGCTGGAAGGAGGCCCTGCTGGGCACGCCCGCGCACCGCGTGGACCTGAAGATGCCGTTGGGGCGGCAGTTCTTCTACCACTCGGACTCCTGCGTCAGCGACGCCAAGTCCGGCCTGTTCGGGCCGGATTGCCACAGGCTCTACAACACCTTCCAGGTCCTCGCCGACGCCCTGGTAGACAAGGTCCGGGCCGACGGCCGCCATGTGGAGGCGCAGGGTGCCTGGAGTGCGTGCGTGAAGGACGCGGGAGCGGACGCGGGCACGCTGGTGCTGTGACCGGGAAGGTCCGCCGGGTAGGACCCGGCCGGGATCCACGCGGTCGCCGGCGTCGAGCTGAAGCTGTCGAAGGCGGGCGCCGATTGCCAGGTCAGGGCCGGCCGCGCCGCTGCCGTCGCGGCGGCGCAGGGCGATGCCGAGCAGACGCTGGGCGCCGACCACGCGAACGATCTCGCCGCGCTGCGGACCGTACGGCAGAAGGCGCTGGCGCGGGCGGAGGCGGAGGCGGACCGGGCAACGGTCCGGCCGTGACGTCGGTGTCCGGCCACGGCGTCGCTGCACGGTCATCCGGCCGAAGTGGAGCCGGACCGGGCAAGAGACGGCCTACGCGCCGGGCGGTCCGCTGTCGCTGTCGCCGCCGAGGACGTTGCCGATGTGGGCCGCGAGCGAGGACCGCAGGGCCTCGGGCGTCATGTTCCGCTCGTCGATCAGGTGCGCGACGAGGTCGGCGCGGATGGCGGCCAGCAGGGCGTGGGCGGTGAAGTCCGCGGCCCGCACTCCGGGCACCTGCTCCAGTGCGGTACGGAGGGTCTCGTGCCACCAGCCGTAGTGCCCGGCCCGGTAGGGGCTGCTGAGCCCGGCGTCCTCCGCTGCCGACATCAGGTTCCGGTTCTCGATCTTGAAGCGCAGCGAGGCGTCGAGGAGGTCCAGCACCCGCTGCCGCGGTGCGCGGTCGGCGGCGTCCCGTGCTTCCCGTACGGCTTGCCGGAGCGGTTCGAGGCGGGAGGCGATCACGGCGCCGATCAGGCCGGCGCGGTCGCCGAAGCGGCGGAACAGCGTGCCCTTGCCCACGCCCGCGGCCGCGGCGATCTCGTCCATCGACACGCTGTGGGGGCTGCTGCTGGCGGCGAAGAGGGCGTCGGCCGCGGCCAGGACGGCTTCTCGGTTGCGCAGGGCGTCGGCGCGTTCTGTGCGCTGGGCCACGGATCCTCCTCGGTCTTCGGCCTGTCCCGGCCCCCGGGAATGGTATGCGGTGGGCTCCCGGCCCGGACGGGTCGCCGCCGCTTCACGACAGCTCCCGCTCGGCGAACGCGCGGAACGTGCCCGGCGGCCGGCCGGTGAGGCGCTCGACCGCGTCCGAGGTGCGGTCCTCGGCCCCCTCGGCGATGGCGCGGTCCATGCCGGCCAGCAGGGTGGCGAACTCCAGCGGTATCTCGGCCGCCCAGCGGTCGCGCAGCTGCTCGAAGGTCAGCTGCCGGTGCACCACGGGCCGCCCGGTGGCCTCGGTGATGATCGCGGCCACGTCGGAGTAGCTCAGCGTCTGCGGCCCGGTCAGGATCAGGTCGGTGTCGGGGGCCCGGTCGTCGGCCAGCGCGCGCACGGCGACGGCGGCGATGTCCTCGGCGTCGACGAACCCGATGCGGCCCTCTCCCGAGGCCGACATGACGGCGCCCTCGGCACGGATGCTGCGCCCGTGGGGGGTGGAGGCGGTGAAGTTCTGCATGAACCAGGAGGGCCGCAACACCGCCCACTGCCCGAACAGGCCGGGCAGGGCCTGGTGGACCTGTCCCACCGCCGGACCGCCCGCGGGGATCGCCGACGAGCTGAGCAGCACCGCCCGGCGCACGCCCGCCGTCCGCGCCCGGTGGAGGAACGGCAGCATGACGGAGGCCGGGTCCGGAGAGCCGACGGGCGGGACGAGGTAGGCGCGCTCGACGCCGTCGAGGGCCCCGTCCCAGGTCGAGGGCTCGTTCCAGTCGAAGAGGACGCCCTGCCCGCCCGCCACGGGGGTGGCGCGTCGGCCGGCGGCCTTGACGCGGTGGCCCTCGGCTGACAGCCCGGCGGCGACCCGGCGGCCGGTGGTGCCGGTGGCCCCGATGACCAGGGTGGTGGGGGTGTTCATGGTCAAGTCTTCCGTTCCGCTCGAAGGCGCGGCCGCCCTTCCCTGAAGGGACACCCGACCGAAAACGGACCGTTGGTCCGCATGGAGTGGACCATACGGACTGGCGGTCCGTTTAGCAAGGATCAAGGATGGGGCGGCCGGGGGCGGAGGCGGGCCGCGAGGACGGCGACGTCGTCCTCGGCGTGCCGTGCGTCGAGTCCCCGGCAGGCGGCGTCCACCACGTCCGACACCCCGGCCCCGGCGGCCATGCGCAGTGCCGCGAGCCGGGCCAGGGAGGTGTCGATGTCCTCGCCACGGCGTTCCACCAGCCCGTCGGTGTAGAGCAGGACGGTCTGGTCCTCGGTGAACGGCAGGGCGACGGCGTCGTATCCGCCGACACCGGTGCCCAGCGGCGGGCCGACGGGCACCTCCAGCAGTCGGCCCCGGCCGTCGGCGGCGGCGAAGACGGCGGGCGGCAGGTGTCCCGCGCTGGCGTACACGGCCGTACCGCGAGCGGGATCGACGCGGACGATGAGGCAGGTCGCGGGGCGGCGGTCGCCGTCCGCCGCGGACAGGGCGTCCAGCTGGCGGAGCACCCGGTGCGGGGCGAGATCCGTGGAGGCGACCTCGCGCAGCAGGGTGCGGTAGGCGTTCATGTCGACGGCCGCCTCCAGGCCGTGGCCCATGACGTCTCCGACCACCAGCAGGGTCCGGCCGAAGTGCAGCCGGACGGTTTCGAACCAGTCGCCGCCGACCAGGGAGCGGGACCCGAGCGGCAGGTAGCGGCTGGCGACCTCCAGGTTCGGGTGCGGCCGGCCCGGTTCGGCCACCAGCGCGCGTTGGAGGTCGAGTGCGATCCGCTCGGTCGCGGCCAGCCGCCGTGCGTGGCCGATGTGCACGCACGCGAGGCGCGCCGCGAAGCGCAGCGTCGCCGTCTCGTGGTCGCTGAAGCCGCCGTGCGCTTGCTCCCTGACCGCGAGGAGCCTTCCGTAGGGCTCGCCCCGGCCGATCAGCGGCACCGAGACGAGGTGCGGCGAACCCCCTGAGCCACGGCCGGTACGGGCCTGCGCGGGATGCCCCTCGTCCGGGGCGCGGGCCTCGGGGGCGATCTCGGCGGGGATCTCGGCGGGGATCTCGGCGGGGATCTCGGCGGGGAGGCCGTCCAGGAGGTCCGTCGCGCCGGCCGCGGCCACCCGTTCGTTCCTGCCGCCGTGGCCGGCCAGCTCCACGGCCGCTGCGTCGCACAGGTTCCGGAACGCGAAGCCCGCCAGCTCCCGCCAGGTCACCCGCTCGTCGAAGGACGTCCCGATCCGCTCGAGGGCCTCTTCCATCGCGCGCAGGCGATCCTCCGAGCCGCCTTCCGAGCCATCCCGTTCCGGCACGACGCCTCCCAGCACACTCCTTTCACCAGCGTATGGCTTGACCGCGGACGAGGAGTCGGCGACTCGTGGCCGGGCGGCCTCGCCGGAGGCGTTGACAGTCAAAAGTGTGAGTGGTTGAGTACTCACATGAAGAACGAACGACCCCGCAAGCTGTCCACCGCCGAGGAGCGCCGTGAGACGGTGCTGCGCACCGCCATCGGCGCCTTCGCGGCGCGCGGCTACTGGGGCACCACCACGACCGAGGTGGCGAAGGCGGCCGGCATCTCGCAGGCGTACGTCTACCGCTTGTTCCCCAGCAAGGAACTGCTGTTCACCGCGGTGGTCGAGCACTGCTTCCTGCAGGTCCGAGCCAGTCTGGAGCGGGCGGCCGCCGAGGCGAAGGGGAGCTCCGCCGAGGTGGTGCTGGAGGCCATGGGGGACTCGTACGCGCTGCTGATCAGCGACAACGACCTGATGTTGATCCAGCTGCACGCCCAGGCCGCGGCCGTCTCCGAGCCGGCCGTGCGGGAGGCGGTCCAGCGGGGCTACGCCCGGCTGGTGGAGTACGTCCGCGGCGCCTCCGGCGGCACCGACGAGCAGGTCCAGCAGTTCTTCGCGCTCGGCATGCTGTGCCACCTCATCGTCTCGATGCGGGCCGACGAGGTGGACGCCCCCTGGATCCGCACACTGTCCGCGGGCATCACGCACTACTGACGCCGGGCCCGGCCGGACGGCTGGGCTTATCGGCGGGGCTTGTCGGCGGGGCATACGGCCCGCCGTTTCTTGGCAGTCAAATGTGAGTGGTTAGCCACTCACTCATTCAACACATGCACTCGTGCACGTCACCCGAGAGGAAGAGCAGCCATGTTCACCATCGACGAGACCGCTCCCGTCATCGTCCGCCTGTCCACCCTGATCGACGCCCCGCTGGAGCGGGTCTGGGCCCTGCACGCCGACATCGACGCCTGGCCGAGCTGGAACGCCGACGTCGACCAGGCCGAGCTCGACGGCCCGCTGCTGCCGGGCAACTCCTTCAGCTGGAAGACGCACGGACTGGACATCACCTCCACCGTCCGCGAGATCGTCCCCGGTGAGCGGCTGGTCTGGGGCGGCCCGGCCGGCGGCATCGAGGGCGTCCACGTGTGGACCTTCGAGCGGACCGGCGGCCAGGTGCGCGTCAGCACCGAGGAGTCCTGGAGCGGAGCCCCTGTCGACGCCGCGGCCGCCGAGCTCGGCCAGGCCCTGCGCGACTCCCTGACCGCCTGGCTCGCCGCCCTCAAGGCCCGCGCCGAGCGGACCGGCTGACGCCCGGCGCCCCACGGCGTCGCCCGCCCGCCGCGGCCGTGGCCGTTGCCATCGCCCCGCCCATCACCACCGCCACGGCATCCGGCTGCGCGAGGGCCGCGCCGAGTGGTACCGCAACCGCTGGGTGCGCACCCCCGCCCTGGAGGGCGCCCCGTACCTGACCGAGCACGGCCCCGATCTGACGGCCGGCACCGCCGGCACCCACGACTTCGACGGCAAGCTGCGCGGTGCGATGACCGCGCATCCGAAGACCGACCCGGCCACCGGCGAACTGCACCTCTTCGGCTCCTCGCCGTTCCCGCCGCACCTCACGCACCACGTGTCCGATGCCGAGGGGCAGCTCACCCACAGTGCCGACGTACCGGGGGCGACCGCCTCCCTCAAGCACGATTTCGCCCTCACCCGCAACCACGTGGTCTTCATCGAGGGGACGGTCACCTTCGACCCCGCCGAGCACTCCGGCATCCCCTACGGCTGGAACGACGCGCAGCCGGCCCGGATCGGCGTCATGCCCCGAGGCCCGGCTCTCCTGGAACTGGTGGGTCTGCGCCCCCGGCCGCGGTACCGAGCCCAACACCCGCTCCCACAACCGCCGATGGGTCGTCGACGTGGCCGCCGGCCGCGTCGACGAGCAGACCCTCGATGACCTGGCCATCGAATTCACCGCGCTCAACGAGGAGTTCATCGGCACCGAGCACCGCTACCAGTACGCGGTCTCGTTCCCCGACCAGGACGGCCGTGGTCGTCCCCTCCTGGTCCTGGACGCGTCCGGCCTCGACCGGATCGCCGCGGTCCACCTCCCTCGCCAGGTCGCCGACGGCATCCACGGCTCCTGGATCCCCGACAGCGCCCTCGACGGCTCCGACCGCTGACGGGTGTCGCCTGGAGGCCCGGGGAGGCCGAGTCCCCGGTGTGGCGTGACGGGGCGCCGGGAGGTCCACTGTGAAAGCGTGTGCACTCGTGAGGGTCGGGTAAGCGCGCCGAATCGACCCACAGAGCCGGGCAGGAAGGCATTCGACATGGCGGAGAGCCACCACCAGATCCTGTTGATCACGTTCGCGAAGGCGCAGGCCGCCCGGGCGGCCTACGAGGACGCCGTCGGCCTGCCGGGGCTCCGGCAGGCCGCCGTGCTGGAACGGTCGGCCGAAGGACTGCTCGACGTACCGGAGAGCCACGTCTCGGGCGCGGGAGTCCCCACCGCGGGCGCGGGTCTGGCCGGCGGTCTCCTGGGGCTGGTGGGCGGCCCCATCGGCGTCTTCCTCGGCGCGGCCGCCGGGGTGGCCCTGGGCGGCGCGGCGGAGGACCTGCGGATGCAGGAGGGCGGTGCGGGCATGATCATGCTGAGCAGCCGGGTGGAGGACGGAGCCGCCCTGCTCATCGTCGACCTGCGCGAGTCCGAGCCGGAGCCCGCCGACGAGCTCGCCCGGCGGCACGGCGGAACCCTGGAACGGCTGAGGGCGAAGGAGTTCGCCGCGCAGGTGCGCGCCGCCGAGCAGGCGGCCGGCGGTTAGGCCGTCCGGCCGACTCCTGAGCGACGGTCGGGGGCGAACCCGACCCCCTTGGGGTCGGGTTCGCCCCCGGCCGGGTTCCCGACCGGTGCCGCGGCCCTGCTCGGCGCGGGGGAGGATATCGTGACGTGGGGGCCGGATAGGCCTCCTTGACGGCGATCCCGATCATGACGAGGCGCCGAGCGGTGTGGTGTCGGAACGAGGGGGAGGAACCGATGGGCACGGCCGACGAGGGATGGCAGTGGCCCGACGAGGCCAGTGTCGACAACGCGAGGACGACGCTGCTGCGGCTCCTCGCCCGGTCGGGGGTTCCTTCGGATGACGCGCGGGAACTGATCGGGCTCCTCGAGGCCGGCGCACTGGCCCTCGCGTACGAGGAGCTGAGCGGCGGCGGCCGCACCGCGCCGGGGGACAAGGGCGAGGCGTACGAGTCGGGCTGGCTCGACGGCGCCGGGGACCTTTTGACGGAGCTCGGCGCGGTCACCGAGCGGACCCTGCTCCAGGTCGTGAGCCCGGACGGGGAGCAGAGCCCGGCCGGGGAGCACCCGCGGGCCGGGCGCATGGAGGTGGAGCGGGCGCAAGTGGCGCTCACGCCCCTCTACCTGTCGTTCACCGCGGTCTCGGAGCTGGATCCGGAGGCGACCGACGAAGTGCTCGGGGCCGTCCTCGCCACGATGAGCCCCCGCCAGCGCGCCCGGTACGCCGGGCGGCTGACGGAGTTCGCCGCCGCCCACCGGTCCCGGCTGGAGCGGCTGTTCGCGGCGTTCGGACCGGGCAGCGCCATCGCGGTGCACGGCCGCTTCTCGCTCGTCCACTCCGTCGCGAGCATCGCCGTGCTGGAGCGGCTCGTCGTCGCGCCGCAGGCGCTGCGGGAGGAGTGGGACGCGGCGGAGCTGCCGCCTGCGTGGCTGGACGGACTGATGACCGCCTGGAACGCCCCGGCCTGACGGTCCGACCGGGTCGCCGAGCCGCCGGGTGCGGCGCGAGTCAGCGCGGGGCGAGCGTCCCGGCGGATTCCGGGTCCTGGGCCGACACCGACACCGGGACCGGGGTCGGGGTCCTCGGGCCGCGGGTGTGCCGAACTCACGGGTGACGTCGTTGAGTGCGGAGGCGACGCCCTGGCGCTCACGCGGCAGGGAGCCGGTGACGGCCTCGGTGGACGGCGTCATCGCCAGGCCCGTGCCGACGCCCATGGCGAGCATGCCGGGAAGGACCGACGGGTAGCCGCCGCCGACGGAGACGGTGCCGGCCATGAGGGCCGGGCCGGCGCCGGCCGGCAGGATGCCGGCGGCCATGGTCGGGCGTGCGCCGGCGCGCGCGGCGGTCGGGTCGGGAGCCGACGCGAGTGTGTGCCCGGCGTGCGTCAGGCGGTGGCGGCGGCGCTCACGCCTGCGGTGAGGGCGGCGACGGCCGCGTCGGCGTCGGCCATCGCGAGGAGGGCGTTGATCTGCGCGCCGGCCAGGGCGCCGGCCGCGGCGGAGGCCCCGACCTGGGCGGTGGGGTCGGTGGCGTTGCCGGCCACCCACACCCCCGGCACGCCGGTGCTGCCGCCCGCGCCGGAGGCGAAGCGCCGGCCGCCGCCGGGCAGGTCCTCCATGGGCAGGGCCAGGCCCGCCAGGCCCTCGGTCCGGGCCCGCATCGTGGTGGCGACCGCGAGGACGCGGCGGGCGACGACCTGCCCGTCGGCCAGGCGCACACCGGCGATGGCGCCGTCCTGGTCCTCCACCACCGCCACCACCCCATCGGCCGGGGTGTCGACGACGCGGATGCCGCGAGCGGCGAAGCGCGCACGGGTCTCGGCATCCAGCCCGGTGCCGCGCGTGAAGTAGACGAGGTCGTCGGTGAGCTGGCGGAACAGCAGGGCGTGGTGGACCGAGGCGGGGCCGGTGGCGAGGACGCCGATCGGCTCGTCGCGCACCTCCCAGCCGTGGCAGTACGGGCAGTGGACCACGCCGCCGCCCCAGTGCCCGGCCAGCCCCGGTACCTCGGGCAGCACATCGCGCAGGCCGGTGGCCACCAGCAGGCGGCGCGCCGTCAGGGTGCGGCCGTCGGCCAGGGTGACGCTGAAGCGCAGGTCGCCGTCGGCGGTCGGCCCGGCAGGCTCGGCGGCGGTGACCTCGCCGGAGACGATGAGGCCGCCGTAGCGGCGCACTTCCTCGCGGCCCCGCCCGTACAGTTCGGCGGGCGGGGTGCCGTCCAGGCCGAGCAGGCCGTGCACGCCCTGGGCGGGCGCGTTGCGCGGGGTGCCGCTGTCGATCACGACGACCGAGCGGCGGGAGCGGGCGAGCATCAGCGCGCCGTTCAGCCCCGCGGCGCCGCCGCCGATCACCACGGCGTCGACGGTTGCGTTCGGCAGCGGGTCGGTCCCGTAGGCGGCAGTGGTGGTGTTCATGTCGTCGGACTCCTTCTTCCGTGCCGGCCCCGGTGGGCTTGGGCCGTCTGCACACGACGCTAACCCGGACTTGCAGCACGGGCATACGATGTTGCGCATGACGCAAGAAGACGGTGATCTGGACAGCCTGGTACGCAAGCGGATCCGCGCCCTGCGCGTGGCCCAGGGCTGGTCCCTGGAGGAGCTGGCCGTGCGGGCCCGGCTCAGCCAGTCCACGCTCAGCCGGATCGAGAACGGCCAGCGCCGCCTGGCGCTCGACAGCCTCGTCACCCTCGCCCGCGCGCTGGACACCACCTTGGACCAGCTCGTCGAGACCGCGGCCGACGACGTCGTCACGAGTCCGGTGATCGACGGCGCCCACGGGCTGATGCGCTGGCCGGTGAAGGGCGACCCGGGCATGACCGTCGTCCGCCAGCGCATGACCGAGCCGCCGCCGGACAACCCCGCCCGCATGCGGGCGCACCCCGGGCGCGAATGGCTCGTGGTCCTGTCCGGTACGGCGATCCTGCTGCTGGGGCACCGCCGGTTGCGCATCGAGACCAACCAGGCGGCCGAGTTCCCCACGATGATGCCGCACGCGATCGGGGCGGAAGGGGGGCCGTGCGAGATCCTGGGCATCTTCGACCGTGATGCCCGGCGCGGCCACCAGCGCGACAGCGGTGGCGGTGGCGGTGGCGGTGGCGCAGGCAGGGACGGTGATCCCCGGGGGTCGGACGACCATTGAGGGCGCGGAGGCGCGGAGGCGCGTCCCGTGAACCGCTGACCGCTGACCGCCGACCGCTGATCCGTGCGGGCGCGTCTTGCGCGTCCGGCAGCCCGCTCGACCATCTCCTTGCGTAACTGGCAACCCGTCGTGCTCCCAGCGCATGAGCGCCTTACGGTGGATCCATGACCCACGCACACCACGCCCAGCACGCAGACGCCCAGCTCGGACACGCCCAGCTCGGACACGCCCAGCTCGGACACACTCCGCACGGACACGCCCAGCACGGGAATCCCGAGCACGGCCACCACCAGCACGAGGACGAAGGGCAGGGCCAGGCGGAGATCCTCGACCTGGACGCGGAGGTCCTCGGCGAGCACATCGCCGCCATCACCGCGTGGCTGCCCCTGCAGGTGGCCCCGCGCCGCATCGTGGATCTGGGCTGCGGGACGGGAGCCGGCACCTTCGCCCTGCTCGACCGCTTCCCCGACGCCCACGTCACCGCCGTCGACTCCTCGGCCGGGCACCTCCAGCGCCTGCGGGAGAAGGCGTGCGCCCGGGGCGTGGACGATCGCGTCCGTACCGTGCGGGCAGACCTCGACGCCGCCGAGTGGCCCGACCTCGGCACGCCGGACCTGGTGTGGGCCTCGGCCTCGATGCACCACATGGCAGACCCCGACCGCGCCCTGCGCCAGGTCCGCGAACTGCTCGCCCCGGGCGGCCTGTTCGCCGTCGTGGAGCTGGCCGGCTTCCCGCGCTTCCTGCCGGAGGGCGCCCCGGAGGAGCGGCCCGGACTGGAAGAGCGCTGCCACACGGCGAGCGACGGCCACCACGCCGAGCACGTTCCCCACCGCGGCGCCGACTGGGGGCCGAAGCTCACCGGCGCCGGATTCACCCTCGACGGCGAACGCGTGGTCACCGTGGACATCGACGGCGCGCACAACGAGGCGGTCGCCGCGTACGCCCTCGGCAGCCTGCGGCGCCTGCGCCTCAGCGTCGCCGACGCCCTCGCGCCCGAAGACCTCACGGCGCTCGACCGGCTGCTCGACACCGACGGACCCCAGAGCGTCCTGCGCCGCGAAGACCTCGTCGTACGGACGGAGCGCACGGTCTGGGCGGCACGCCGCGGCAATTGATCCGAGACGCACCCTCGACAGGGTCCAGGGTGACTCCACCGGCTGGTCCGTACGCCCGGGCGTCCGGACAACGTACGCGGAGGCAGGGGGAGTTCGTGGATTCATTGCGGCCCGGTGACCCGTCGGAGATCGGCTGCTACCGTCTGCTGGCCCGGCTCGGCGAGGGAGGCATGGGCGAGGTGTTCCTGGCCCGGACGGCGTCCGGCCGGCCGCTCGCCCTGAAGACCGTGCACCGGGAGCTGAGCCGGGATCGGGACTTCGCCGACCGCTTCGCACGGGAGATACGCGCCAACGACCGCGTACGTTCCGCGTGGACGGTCTCCGTGGTGGATTTCAGCGCCCCGGGGTCGTCCCAGCACTAGCGACGGAGTACGTCGCCGCGCCGTCGCTGGGCGACTGGGTGCACCGGCGCGGGCCGCTGGCCACCCCGGCCGTGGTGTGCCTGGCCCGGGAGCTGGCTGCCCGCGCTCGTGGCGGTACGGGCGGCGGGTGTGGTCCACCGCGACATCAAGCCGGCGAACGTACTGCTCGGCCGGGGGCGGCCGTTCCTCATCGGCTTCGGCATCGCCCGCGCCGTGCGCGACCCGCGCCACACCCAGACGGGAACGGTCATCGGCACGCCCGGCTACCTCGCGCCCGAGCAGGCGACCGGAGCGGTGGCCGCGGCGCCGGCGGACGTGTTCTCGCTCGCCGCGGTACTCGTCTACGCGGCGACCGGCCGCAGCCCCTTCCTGGCCCGTGGCGAGCAGCTGGAACTCCCCGGCCTCCTGTACCGGATCGTCCACGAGGAGCCCCTCCTCGACGGCGTTCCGCACGAGCTCCTCGCCCTGGTGGGGGAGTGCCTCGCCAAGGATCCGGACCGGCGCCCGACCGCCGAGGAGGTGCTCGCGCGGGTCGGTGCCGCGGGGGAGGAGTGGAGCGGGGCGGTGTCACCGGACCTGGTGGCGGACGTGGCCGACCGGGAGGCAGCCCTTCGGGGGACCCTGGCCGAACCCCGGCCGCCCGCCCGGCCGTTCGCCCCGGCAGCCGCCCCGCCGCAGCCGTCCTTCGGGCCCGTTCCCGTGGCGCCGATGCCCCCTTCGACGGCTCCCGGGACTCCGCTGCCCCACCCCCCGGCCGGGAGCCCTCGGCGAGCCGGCCCCCCGCGCCGTCCCGTCCGCGGCCGCCACGGCGACGCCGCGCTGCGCTCGCTCCCGGGCCGGCTCGCCGAGGGCCTGGCGGCGGCGCACGACGGCGACGGCATCGCCGAGCTGCTGCGGACCGTACTCGGCGGGCCCGCCGACCTGGACGCCGTGATGATCTACTCCCTGACCGCCGCCGGCAGCCTGGAGCTCACCGGCAGCGCCGGCATCGACGAGGCCCTGGCCGAGCGGTGGCGCCGCGTCCCCCCGCTCACCGGCATCGCCGCCCACGAGGCCATCGCCGGGCGCCGCGCCCTGTGGCTGGAGGACCCCGCCCAGGACGCCCGGCGCTACCTCCTGATCGGGGACCCGCCGGACCGCTGGCCCGCGCGCGCGTGGCTCCCCGTACCGGGCGACGGCGACGGCCCCCCGCGAGCGGCCATCGGGTTCCTGCGCGCGCATCCGTTCCCCTTCGCGGCCGACACCCGGGCGCTGCTGCGCCGGGCGGCCCGGCTGTGCGCGGGCCCGCTGGGAGCCCCGGAGCGGCCCGGCGACGCCGACGGGGCGGGCGCCGAGGCGACGTCCGTCCAGCGGATCCTGGAAGCGCTGGCCGGGTCCGCGATCCTGCTCACCCCGCTGCGCTCGCCGACCGGCGAGGTGGAGGACTACCGCATCGACGCGGCGGCGCCCGAGTCGGTGGACGTGGCCGGGCGGCGCGGCAAGGAGCTCGTGGGCCGCCGGGTCCTGGAGACGTACCCGACCGTGGCGGGCACCGCGCTGTGGGACGGGTACCTGGACACGCTCACCACGGGAACCGCGTACGAGGGAGAGCCCTTCACCTACGAGGAGGTGGTCGCCGGCCTCCCGCGCCGGTCCGTCTACTCGGTCCGGGCGTCCAGGCTCGCGGACCGCCTCGTCGTGTCCTGGATCCGCCACGACACCGGCGAGCGAGAGGCGCGGCGGCTGGCCGACATGCAGCGGCTGGGCAGCCTCGGCTGGGTGGGCTGGGACCTGGTGACGGACACCGTCACCTGGTCCGACCAGGTCTACGCCGTCTTCGACCGCGACCCCCGGGAGGGGCCGATGACCTGGGAGGAGCTGCCCCGCCACCTCCTCCCCGAGGACCTCCCGGTCCTGGGCGAGGCCATCCGGCGGCTGCTGGGCGAGGGCGAGCCCGTCGACCAGCCGTTCCGGATCGCCACCGCACACGGCGTGCGCCACCTGCGGATCGTCGCCGAGGCCCTGACGGACGCCGACGGCACCCCGGTCGAGGTGCACGGCTTCTTCCAGGACCTCACCGCACAGCACGACGTCGAACTCGCGCTGCGCGAGAGCGAGCGCGCCGTCCTCCTCCAGCGGGGCATGCTCCAGGCCGAACGGGCGCTCGCCGCACGCCTCCAGGACACGCTGCTGCCGATCCCCGAGCAGTCCCTGGAGCTGGCCGGCCTGTGCGTCGACGTCGCCTACGTCCCCTCCGACAGTGGGATCAACGTCGGGGGCGACTGGTACAGCGCCATCGAACTCCCCGACGGGAGCGCCCTGTTCGTCGTCGGAGACGTCGCCGGCCACGGACTGGCGGCCGTGGGCACCATGGCCCAGCTGCGGTTCACCACCAAGGGCATGGCGATCACCGGCTCGGCCCTCCCCGACGTCCTGCGCCGGCTCAACACCCTGCTGCTCCACACCGCTTCGGACCCCTCCGCCACCGCCACGGCCACCATGGTCATGGCCCGCTACCAGCCCTGGGACCGGCGCCTGGTCTGGGTCCGGGCCGGACACCTGCCGCCCCTGCTGGTCCGCGGGGGCCGGGCGGCCTTCCTCGAACAGCCCCGGGGCAGCCTGCTGGGCGCCTCCTCCGAAGCCTCCTACGGGCGGGCCGTCATCGACCTGCTGCCCGGCGACCACCTGCTGCTGTACACCGACGGACTCGTGGAGGAGCCCGGTGAGGACATCGGGACCGGACTCGACCGGCTCGCCGCGGCCACGGTGCGGCTCCTGCGCGAGGGCCGCGGCGAATCCCTCGCCCGGATGCTGGCCGCGCTGTGCACGGGCAACCGCGACGACATCTGCGCGCTGGACATCCACGTCCCCGAAGACGCCCCCGATGCCGACACCGCCCGCCGTCGGCCCTGACCGGGGAGGGGCTCAGCCCGGCCTGCGGGCCGGCGGCGCGTCGAGCTCCAGCCATACGCACTTCCCGCCGTCCACGGGCTCCGACCCCCACGCCCGGGCCAGCCGCTCCACGATGAGCAGCCCGTGGCCTCCGGGCCGGGTCGGGTCGGGCGGGAGCCTGACGGCCGGCGTGACCGGGCTCCCGTCGGTCACCTCGATGCGCAGCCCCCGGTCCGTGCGGCGCAGCAGCAGCGATGTCGGCCCGCCCGCGTGCATGCGGGCATTGGCCACCACTTCGGACACCATCAGCAGGGCGTCCTCGGCGGCCTCGTCCGCTCGGCCCCTGACGGTTCCGTTCCCGGCCACCCTCCCGTTTCCGCTCCCGGCCTCCGGCAGCCACTGCCACTCGGCCAGGGCCCGGCGGGTGAAGTCGCGGCATCGGGTGACGACGTCCGCGGTGTCGTGCAGTACCAGGCGCCGGGTCCGTTCCGGTGGCCGGCGCTCAGTCATCGCTCCTCCTCCGCTACGCGGGCCGGTGATGTGCCAGCGCCGCCTCCACATCGGTGTGGAGCGGGAAGAGCCCGTCCGCGCCGGTGATGTGGAACATCCGCTCTATCGGCTGGTGGAGGCCGATCAGTTCGAGGCTGCCACCGGATTCCCGTACCGCGAGCCGGTTGCGCAGCAGCACGTTCAACCCGGTGGAATCGCAGAAGTCGAGCCTGCTGAAATCGACGAGCAGCCGCTGCCTGCCGCCTGCCCGGGCGGCTTCGAGCGCCTCCCGCAAGGGCCCGGCCGTATCGTGGTCGAGCTCCCCGGCCAGTGCCAGGACGGTGGCCCCCGCGACGGGCCGTACTTCGACCGCGAAGCGGTCTTCGTCAGCCGTCGCCATCACACACCCCCTTCGGGCGGTCTTCCGATCCGGACACACCGCGCCTACCCCCTCGCAGGCCCCCAAACCCGGCGGTGATTCCCCGCCGCCGGGTTTGGGGTCCTGCGAGGGGGTAGCCGCCAGATGGCACCGGCACCGGCACGGTCCGGCGCCCGGGTCACGGTCGGAAGGAGTCGTCATGGCGGAGCGGGATCCCTTCGGAGGCGGGTTCGACGCCCCGATGTACGTCGTCACCGTCGCGGCCGACGGGGAGCGGGCGGGCTGCCTGGTGGGGTTCGCCTCGCAGTGCTCGATCGATCCGCCCCGGTTCGTGGTGTGGCTGTCCGTCGAGAACCGCACCTACCGGGTCGCGCGCGGAGCCTCGGACCTGACCGTGCACGCGCTGAGCCACGGGCAGCGGGAGCTCGCGGAGCTCTTCGGCGGCGAGACGGGCGACCGGGTGGACAAGTTCGCGCGCGTCGACTGGCGCCCCGGGAAGGCGGGCGGGCCGGTGCTCGCCGGGGTCCGGACCTGGTTCACCGGCCGGATCGAGGAGCGGATCGAGGGCGGGGACCACGTGGGCTTCCTGCTGGCGCCCACCGAGGCGTCCGGACCCGCCGGGGGCCCGGAGCCCCGGCCGCTCCGCTACGGCGACGTGTGCGACCTGAAGGCCGGCCACGCGGCCTGACCGCCGGGACTAGGAAGCGGAGCCGCGGGTAGGCGCCCACAGACCTGTCCGTACCACCTCGGAGAAGGAGTGGGTGACCATGCCCCGCGGTTCCAGCCCCAAGCGTGAACGCCAGTACGAGCACATCAAGGAGAGCGCCGAGAAGCGCGGAGAGAGCGCCGAGGTGGCGAAGGAGATCGCCGCACGGACCGTCAACAAGGAACGGGCCCGAGCGGGGGAGTCCAAGACGGCCAGCAGGAGCTCGATCGAGGACATGTCCTCGGCGGAGCGCGGCGGCCGGCGCTCCCACCAGGGCGCGCGGGGGCCGACGTACGACCAGCTCTACGCGGAGGCCCGGCGCCGCAACCTGCACGGCCGCTCCTCCATGGACAAGGCAGCACTGAAGCGCGAGCTCGGCCGCTGAAGCCGGTCTCAGCGTTCCCCGCGCGCGCCGTCGTCGAAGGCCCAGATCAGCGGGGGAGACGAGGTGGCGGCGGCGCACCCGAGCAGGGTCGCGCAGGCGGCGCAGAGCAGCCAGGCGCACAGGCCGACCCGGTGGCGGCGGGTCCAGCTCCCCGGGGACGCCCAGGCGGCGGAGGACCGGGCCGAGGACCAGGAGAACGCCCAGGGCAGGATCCCGCGGCGCAGCCTACGGAGCCTGCGGTCCAGGAGCTGGTCGGCGCGCAGCTCCGACTCGATGCCGTGGAGGATCATCCGTTCCTGCCGGGAGAGCTCGGATCCGTCCATCGCGCAGCCCCTCCCGCCCGTGTCAGGAGAGTCCCGGACCGGCCGGGCCCACGACGGAGAACACGGCGCCGTCGGGGTCCCGCAGGGTGGTCTCGAGGTTGAGGGGCCCCGGGCCCGGGGGCGAGTCCGGGTCCGGGAACGTGCTGCCGCCCAGCGCGGTGGCCGTCTTCACGGCGGCTTCGACATCGGGGACCCGGAAGTGGACGTCCCAGCGCGGCCGCACGTTCGGGTCGGGGGCCTCGGCCAGGGCCCCGCCGCGCAGGCGGGCCACCGTCTGCCTCCCGTGGCGCAGCAGGATGTGGTCGTCCTCCTCCGCGTAGGCCACCTCGCAGCAGCCCGCGTGGTCACAGGCCCACTCCAGGACCTCGCCGTAGAAGATGGCGGCGTCGAAGGCGTTCCTGGTGCGCAGCTCCAGCCAGGCGGGCGCGGCCTCGCCGCCGACACCCCAGTCGGGTATCGCGCTGCCCTGCCAGATCCCGAAGGTCGCCCCGTCGCGGTCGGCGGCGAGCGCCGCCCGGCCGGTGCCGAAGGTCAGGGGGCCGACGGCGACGGTCCCGCTGCGTTCGCGGATGCGCGCGGCCGTGAGGTCGGCGTCGTCCACGGCGAAGTACGGCGTCCAGGCCACGGGGATCGAGAACGCCCGGGCCAGTGCGCCGAGGCCGGCCACCGGGACCCCGTCGAGGAAGCCGACGGAGAAGCCCTCGCCGAGCCGGCCGGGACGGAATTCCCAGCCGAGGACCGCGCCGTAGAACTCTTGGGCGCCACCGAGGTCGCGGGTCATGAGACTGACCCAGCACGGTGCACCGAATGTCTCGTGGCTTGATGTCGACACGCCAGTCCAACCCCATTCGCCTCATGCGACCCGGGCTCTTCCTACATTACTCGCGGGCCCGCCGCGCGCCCCCGCCGCGCGCCCCCGGCGCGGGCGGCGGCCGGCAGCCGCGGGGGCAGTGCCGGGGGCAGCACCCGGGGGCGGCAGCCCGGAGCCGCACTACGGTTTCGGGGCGGATGCGAACCCGATGCATTCGACGTCGATCTGATCGGCGATCTCGGTGAGCACGCCCGCCAGGTCCAGGACGGTCTGCTCGTCGCCCCGCGTCGCCCCCCGGTCCGCCGGCTCCACCCAGTCGGCGGCGAGGCGGCGCAGCAGGTCGGTGACGTGATCGGCGGGTATCAGCAGTGCGCCGTCATCCGCCGGGACCAGCGGGATCGATACCTGGATCATGGATCCGCCTCTCCGAGAAACGTCGTCCGGACGTGTCACCAAGCGGTTACCCGCTCGGCGGCCCGGCAATCGCGCGGCGCGGGCACCCGGTCCGGGCGGCCCTCTCCGCCGACCTCGTCCCGGCCCTGTACCGACCTCGTCCCGGCCCCGCGCCGAACCCGTACCGGCCCCCGCGGCCGGCCACCCGGGCCCGGGCAGGCGCACCGTGCGAAGGGGTCCACGGCCGGTCGGCCGCCCCTCACGGGGACAGGTCTCGACCAGTCCGAAACCTCGTCGTTCGTCGGGGCAAACCTCCTGTGGGAGGAGATCACTGGAACGAAGCAACCCCAACGTTTTTGCCCGTGGAGCCGGGCCCACCGGCGGTTACGGTTCCCCCGGATCCGGACGGATTCAGGATTTTCCCCTCCTTTCCTCCCGCACCGTGAAGCGCACGCACGCCGATCACCGCCCTTACGAAGGAGCGCTCGCCCCGATGACCGTTGACACCAGCCCGGAAGCCCAGCTGGATCCTCCTCAGCAGTCCAGCCTCGGCACGTCGGCTGCCCGCAACCTCGCCACCACGACCAAGTCCGCCCCCCAGATGCAGGAGATCACCTCCCGCTGGCTGCTGCGGATGCTCCCCTGGGTGGAGACCAAGGGCGGCGCCTACCGGGTGAACCGCCGGCTGAGCTACACGGTCGGCGACGGGCGCATCGAGTTCGTCCAGGACGGCGCCCACGTCCGGGTGATCCCCCGCGAGCTCGGCGAACTGGCCCTGCTGCACGGCTTCGACGACGAGGAGGTGCTGGCGGCGATCGCCGGCCGGTGCGCCCAGCGCGACTTCCGTGCCGGCGAGGTGCTGGTCCAGCGCGGCGCCCCCGCCGAGCAGATCCACCTCATCGCCCACGGCCGGATCAGCCAGACCTCGATCGGCAAGTACGGCGACGACGTCACCGTCGCCACCCTCGCCGACGGCGACCGGTTCGGCGAGAACGCCCTGCTGGACGCCGATGCCGCCTGGGACTACACCGCGACCGCGGAGACCGCCGGTACGCTGCTCACGCTCTCCCGCGCCGACTTCGCCGCCGTGCTGGCCGCGGCGCCGCACCTCCAGGCCCACATCGAGCAGTTCAGCTCGCTGCCCCTGCAGCGGCAGAACAAGCACGGCGAGGCCGAGATCGCGTTGTCGGCCGGCCACACCGGCGAGGCCGACCTGCCCGGCACGTTCGTCGACTACGAACTCAAGCCGCGCGAGTACGAACTCTCCATCGCCCAGACGGTCCTGCGGGTCCACACCAGGGTCGCCGACCTCTACAACGGGCCGATGAACCAGACCGAGGAGCAACTCCGGCTGACCATCGAGGCGCTGCGCGAGCGCCAGGAGCACGAGCTGGTCAACAACCGGGAGTTCGGCCTGCTCCACAACGCCGCCTTCAAGCAGCGGATCCAGACCCACTCCGGCCCGCCCACGCCGGACGACCTCGACGAGCTGCTCTGCCGCCGCCGCGGCACCAAGTTCTTCCTGGCCCACCCGCGGACGATCGCGGCGATCGGACGTGAGCTGAACGCCCGCGGGCTCTACCCGGACCACGTCGACGTCGGCGGGCAGCAGGTCCCGGCCTGGCGCGGGGTGCCGATCCTGCCCTGCAACAAGATCCCCATCAGCAAGGAGAACACCAGCTCGATCCTGGCCATGCGAACCGGCGAGGACAACCAGGGCGTCGTCGGCCTGCGCCAGACCGGTCTGCCGGAGGAGTACGAGCCGGGCCTGTCGGTGCGCTTCATGGGCATCGACGAGAAGTCGATCATCTCCTACCTGGTCACCACCTACTACTCCGCCGCGATCCTGGTGCCCGACGCGCTCGGCGTGCTGGAGAACGTGCAGATCGCCCGCCGGAGCGGCTGAGCACCCAGTGCTGTGACCGGAACGGTTCACCGGCACCAGGCCCCCAGCCGACCTTCCCCGGGACGGGACGGCCGGGACAGCCGCGCCCGCCGCGACGGCCCGGGCCTTCCCGGGCCGGCCGAGCCCGCCCGGGATCCGGGACGGCCCCACCACCCCACCGAGGAGTCACGGATGACCGATCCCGGGCCTTCCCCCCTGCAGTCGAGCCTGCCCGCGGCCGCGGCCCATTTCGGGGCCCAGATCCTCGGCGCGGCCCTGGCCCACGCACAAGCCCAGGCGCAGGGCCAGGCGCAAGCCGGAGCCGATGCCTCCGGCGCCCTGACCGCGCTGCCGCCCGCCCTGCCCACCGGCCCCGCGTTTCCCGCCAGGGCCGTGCCCGCGGAAGCGCCCGTGGCCGCGCCCGTACCCGCACCCGGCATCGGCGCCCCGGGTGCCGGGCCGGCGGGGGAGGCCGCCGCCGCGGCCGGGCGGGTGAACCCCGCCCTCGAACGGATCCTGCGCGGCCCCAGCGGCCTGGGCACGGTCGGCCTGCACCCGGCCCGGCGCGAGGGCCCCGCCGTGCCCCCGGCGGCCGCGGAGCCCGGCGCTCCGCCGGCGGGCCGTCCGATCCCCGGGCTCTACCACCACCCGGTGGCGGAGCCCGACCCGGTCCGGGTGGAGGAGGTCAGCCGCAGGATCAAGGCGTGGGCGCTGGACGAGGTGGAGCTGTACCCCGAGGACTGGGAGGACCAGTTCGACGGCTTCTCCGTCGGGCGCTACATGGTCGCCTGCCACCCGGACGCCCCCACCATCGAGCACCTGATGATCGCCACCCGGCTGATGGTCGCCGAGAACGCGGTCGACGACTGCTACTGCGAGGACCACGGCGGCTCGCCCATCGGCCTCGGCGGACGACTCCTGCTCGCGCACACCGCCCTCGACCCCCTCCACACGACGAAGGAGTACGAGCCGCAGTGGGAGCGGTCGCTCCACTCGGACGCGCCCCGGCGGGCCTACCGCTCCGCCATGGAGTACTTCGTCCGGCAATCCACCCCGTCCCAGGCCGACCGGTACCGGCACGACATGGCCCGGCTGCACCTGGGGTACCTCGCGGAGGCGGCCTGGGCCCAGACGGAGTACGTCCCGGAAGTGTGGGAGTACCTGGCCATGCGCCAGTTCAACAACTTCCGCCCCTGCCCCACCATCACCGACACCGTCGGCGGCTACGAACTGCCGGCCGACCTGCACGCCCAGGCGCACATGCAGCGGGTCATCGCGCTCGCCGGCAACGCCACCACGATCGTCAACGACCTGTACTCGTACACCAAGGAACTCGCCGCCCCCGGCCGGCACATGAACCTGCCCGTGGTGATCGCCGAACGCGAGGGGACCTCCGACAAGGAGGCCTACCTGAAGGCGGTCGAGGTCCACAACGAGCTCATGCACGACTTCGAGGCCGAAGCCGCCGCCCTGGCGGCGGCCTGCCCCGTCCCGAGCGTGCTGCGCTTCCTGCGCGGAGTGGCCGTGTGGGTCGACGGCAACCACCACTGGCACCAGACCAACACCTACCGCTACAGCCTGCCCGACTTCTGGTAAGGACGGACCTATTCGTGACCAGCACCGATTTCACACCCGCCACCGTCACCACCGCTGGCCCCTCCGTGACCATCCCCGGGCCCGCGACGCCGTATCAGGGGGACATCGCCCGCTACTGGAACAACGAGGCCCGGCCGGTGAACCTGCGCCTCGGTGACGTCGACGGCCTCTACCACCACCACTACGGCATCGGCGACGTCGACCACTCCGCCCTCGGCGACGCGGACGACAGCGAAGCGGAGAAGAAGCTGGTCGCCGAACTCCACCGGCTGGAGTCGGCGCAGGCCGAACTGCTCCTGGACCACCTCGGCCCCATCGGGCAGGGCGACACGCTCGTGGACGCCGGCTGCGGCCGCGGCGGCTCGATGGTCATGGCCCACCAGCGCTTCGGATGCAAGGTCGAGGGAGTCACCCTGTCGGCCAAGCAGGCCGACTTCGCCAACGGGCGCGCCCGTGAGCTCGGCATCGAGGACCACGTCCGCGCCCGCGTCTGCAACATGCTCGGCACGCCCTTCGAGACCGGGCAGGCAGCGGCCTCGTGGAACAACGAGTCGAGCATGTACGTCGACCTGCACGACCTGTTCGCCGAGCACTCCCGGGTCCTGGAGGTCGGCGGCCGCTACGTGACCGTCACCGGCTGCTGGAACCCGCGTTACGGCCAGCCCTCGAAGTGGGTCTCCCAGATCAACGCGCACTTCGAGTGCAACATCCACTCCCGCCGCGAGTACCTGCGTGCCATGGCCGACAACCGCCTCGTACCGCAGGCCGTCATCGACCTGACCCCCGAGACCCTGCCCTACTGGGAGCTGCGGGCCACGTCCAGGCTGGTCACCGGCATCGAAGAGGCGTTCATCAACTCCTACAAGGACGGCTCCTTCCAGTACGTCCTGATCGCCGCCGACCGCGTCTGACGGGCGCGGGGGCCGCGCCGCCGGCCGTCGCCGCCTCCCGGGGGCCGGGCCCGTCGTCCGACGGGCACGGCCCCCTCGCGCCGGGCCGGAGGCCGGCGTGACTGAGCCGTCCGCAGGCTGGGTACACACCCGGGCAGGCCGACGTCGGGGGGCGTGCATGAAACGGGCATGGCAAGTGGGGCTACCCGTGCTGCTCGCGGGTCTCTTCCTCTGGTGGGCCTCGTACTTCACCACCATCGTGATCTGGGAGTTCCGCAAGATCCTGTCCTGGCTGGCCGTACCGCTGCTGGGGGTCGTCGCCGTCACCGCGGTGTGGCTGCTGGTGAAGCGACTCCGCGGGAAGGGGCGCGATGCCCGCCGGAGCGGCGGAGGCGGCGCGGCGGTCGCCCTGGGCTGGCTGTGCGGGGTCCTCGGGCTGGGCGTCACGATCTGGTGGCTGGTGTACGGCGCGTACCTCCAGGACCGGGAGTACATGCGGGACGTACGGATCGTGGCGGAGGCCGTGCCCGAACTGGCGGCCAGGGCGCCCTACGTGGTCGGCAAAGCGCAGGCCGCTCCGCACCTGGGCGATGTCACCGGCGAGATCTCCGACATCACCTACCTGCCGGACTCGGACCGGTTCGCGACCCTCGTCGAACGGCGCGGCTGGCTGTCCGGATACGAGGTCGGCCTCGTGCAGGACATTCCGCTCGGCGGCAACAGCCGTACGCAGGAACGCTGTTCCTTCGACGTGGACGTGGCCGATGCGAGGATCGGCGGCTGGTTCAACCACAACCTCGGCCGGAAGATCTCGGCGCAGAAGCGCTGGCTGCGCTTCGACGCCGGCGACGCCTACGTCACCTGCTCGGGCGGCACCCCGACCGTGGTCGTCCCGCTGAAGCGCCAGACCGGGACGCTGGTGGTGACCGAGCGGCCCGCCGGACTCGCGCTCTACGACGGCCGGACCGGCAAGCTCACGATCACGACCGACACGGCCGCGGTCCCCGGCCCGTCCTATCCGCTGAGCCTCGCGGCCCGGCAGCGGGAGGGCACCGCGGCGGTCGGCAGCTTCTCCGACTGGTGGTTCGAGCGCAGTGGCTGGGACGAGTCCGAGGACGGCGCCAACGAGGGCAACGAGTCGGAGTTCACCCTGAAGTACCGGGACACGAGCGGCCGCAGCGCGTACGTCACCCCCCTCACCCCGCAGGGGGAGGCCCGCTCGGTCGTGGCCGTGTCCACGGTGCCGACGCGCCACCAGGGCGCCGGGCTGGCGCCGATGACCGTCCACCGGCTCAGTCCGACGTGGTCGTCGCCGAAGGCGCTCGTCGCGCTGATCAAGGCCGAGTACCGGGACGTCTGCTGCTACAACGACGACAGGGTCTTCGAGCTCGTTCCCACCGGCGGCAGCACCTGGACCGCCACGGTCGGCAGCGAACAGAACATCCGCTACCGGGTGGAGGGCAGGGGCCAGGTGGACGGCCGCGAGGCGACGTGCCTGAAGGCGGCCGACGGCGCGCTCATCCGGTGCGCGTACGCGGCACCCGGCTCACCGGAGGAGCGCGAACTCCAGCGTCGGGAGGAGGAGAAGAAACAGAAGCCCGGGAACCCGGCGGACCCGGGCGACCTCACCGGCTACACCCCGGACCAGCTGGCAGACCTCCAGCGCCGCGTCTCCGAGGAGATGCTCCGCCGCCTGAAGGGCTAGGGGGTGTCCTGGCGGGCGGTGGTTGACGCCCACGCCTGGGTGAGGGCGGTGAAGGCGAGGGCCGCCGCGCTCTGGTAGGCGGTTTCGCGGCGCAGCAGGGTCACGGCGCGCGCGGGGAGGGCGGGGTCCAAGCCCGCCGACCTCACGGTCACCAAAACCGACAAGACCAGCGGCAAGCCGCTCGCCGGAGCCGTCATCAACATCACCTCGGCCAGCGGCGTCGGGGTGGCGGGCGGCTGAGTCGGCTGTTCCTTCTTGGTGTTGGTGAAGGCGGCGGTGGCCGGGGCGCCGGGCTTGGCCGTGATCTTCACCGGAGCGGAGTTCAGCTGGTAGCCCTCGGGTGCCTTGGTCTCGGTGGCGGTGTAGACGGTGCCGGCGCGGGCCGCGACGGGGAGCTTGGTGCTGGCAGTGCCGTCCTTGCCGGTGGTCAGGGTGACGGGCCTGCCGTCGCCGCTGGCCGAGGTGATGTTGATGACGGCTCCGGCGAGCGGCTTGCCGCTGGTCTTGTCGGTTTTGGTGACCGTGAGGTCGGCGGGCTTGAAGTGGTCGATGATCGTGAGCTTCACGGCCTGGCCCGGGGTGATGATGACGTCCTGGTCCGGAGCGAGGTCGTGGATCGGGCTGCCGGTGGAGGTCTCCTTGACCCGCCAGACGCCAGGGGCGACGTCCTCGAAGCGAAGGATGCCCTCCGCGTTGGTCTTGCCGGTCAGGGCCTTGGTCCCGTTGAGGGTGTCCAGCAGGGAGAACTCGGCGCCGGCGAGGAGGGCTCCGTCGGGGTCATTCTTGGTGATTTCAACGGTGCCGGGCTGCGGCTCGGGGGCGTTTGCGAAGGCGGTCGGGGCCCAGATCAGGGTGCTGGTGGCCAGAGTCGTCGCGGCAACGGTGGCTGCGGTTCGGTGGGCGCGCATGAAGAAGGGGTCTCCTGGGTCAGGGAATGGTGGTGGGGTCACCCGAGGGGCGGGAGTCAGCGGCTGCGGGCTGGCGTCTGGGCCGGCGCCGGGGCAGGGACGGAGCGTGCGGGAGGGGCGCTTGTGCTCGGGGCGGTGGGTGTGGCGGCATGCCGCTGCCAGGCCGCATGGGCGATGGCGCGTTGCTGGTCCATCGGCATGCTGGCGATGCGTGTGAGGGCGTCGGCGGTTTCGGGGCCGAGTGGGCGTCCCGTGAGCTGGATGACGGCCTCGGCCTCGGCGACCATTCCCTGGTCCAGACGCAAGCCGAGCATGTCCCGCACGTAGTAGCGGGCATTGAGCAGGGAGTCAGTGATGGGTACGTCGTCGTAGGTGCCGCCGTCGACCAGGGCGAGGACATGTTCCGTCGCTTCGTGGAGGCGGGTGAGCGTGACGGTGTCGGTCGCCCACAACTCCTCGTGCCAGCGCTCGGCCCAGGGGCTGCGCTCGGCGAAGCCCGCAGGTGTTATGAGGGCGGGCCAGGAGACCTGGACGAAGTCCACGATCACCGTGCGCAACCCGGTGAGGTCGGCGCCGGCCCAGGGAGGTGGGCCGTCCTTGTGCCAGTCACGTATGACCCCGTGGCCGGTGCCGGGTCCGCGTTCGGCGTCGCGGCGAGTGAACGTGCCGTGCTCGGCGAAGCTCAGGTGCACGGTGTCGAGGGTGCCGTTCTCGGCGTGGATGAGTGTCAGGCGCAGGCCGCCGTATTCACGGTCCCTGATGGTGCGGGCGAACTCGATGCGCAGGCGGATCGGCGAGGCGGTCGGGGTGGCGTAATAGACGTCACCGACGACGGTGCCGAAGGGGAAGGGGAGTTCGAGCCTGTCGAAGAACTCCTTGGCGTGCAGGGACACGGGCTGTTCCTTGGGTCAACGGCGCGCTGAGCGGCCGGCGGGCGGCGTGGCTGCGGCTGGCCGGGTGGCGGTGGTCCAGCGCGGCACGCTGTGCGTGGTGATCACCGGGGGCTGGCGCTGGATGCGCTGGACATCCAGCGGGGTCGGGGCTGGCGCCTTCGGTGGGGCGAGCGGGGCGAGCTGCGCCAGGGCGGCGAGTTCGGGGGCGAGGAGCTCGCGGTAGCGCAGGACGGGTGCCGGGTCGAGCAGGGCCTTCGCGGTGGCCGCGATCAGGTGGGCGGGCGTGCTGGAGGTGAACCGGGCCTCTGCTCGGTTCCAGCCGGAGGGTCCGGCCCACAGCAGGACCGTCTCGTCGTCGAGGGCTTCGCTGCCGACATTGATGGACACGCCCGCGGTGCCGTCCGGGGCCGTGATCTCGACGAAGGGCCCGGAGGTGCGGCTGCTGCGGCCGCCGCCGCCGAGAGTGACCGATCCCGGAAGCCGCTGGTGCTTCCATCCCACGTCGAGCAGCGGCTGGACCCGCGCTGCCCAGTATGGGGAGGGGGCCTCGGTGAAGGGATCTTGGTCCTTACGTGCTTCCCAGTCGCGTTCGAGCGCGGAGGTGAAGGCGGCGACGATCTCGGCGGGGAAGACGTCGTTGAAGGTCGCCGCCCATCGCGTCGGGGACGAAGCGTCCTCGCTGGCGGAGATCTTGTAAACGTCGAAGTCGTCGCCGTACCAACCGATACGGATCCGCTGGTCGGGTGAGGTGATCAGCATCTGACAGGGGCCGTCCTCCAGGTGGACGGCCGGCCAGTGCTTCACGGGGACGAAGGCTGCGTCGCCGCACCAGTCGGATCCCGCGAGGTAGCGCGGGGAGACGTATACGTCGCCTTCCGGGGTGTACGTCACGCGGCACCTTCCGTCCGGGCGGCGGGCTGCACGGTGAGAGTGACGTGCCGCGCGGTCTCGGCGAGACGTTCCTCGACCTCCGCGGCGTCGTAGCCGGTGACGACGTACAGCCCGACGCGGGCGACATCGACGTCGCCCTCCGGCGGCAGGGCGACCTGTTGGCCCGGGGAGAGGATCCAGCTGGCCTGCTCCAGCCAGTCGGTGTCATCGAAGAACGCCGGGTCGATGCCTCGCTCGACGAGGGTGCCGGAGACCTCGGGGTAGAGGAGGGCGACGGCCGCGGCCTGCCTCCTGGTGGGGGTCAGGTCGGGCTGGACGCCGAGGGCGAGGTCGGCGGCAGCGCGCGGCAGGTCGATGCCGGTGGCGAGCAGGACGAGCTTGCCGATCAGATCGCCGCCGATCCGGCCGTTGACTTCGATGATCCGCGGGCCCGTGCTGGTGAGTCGCATCTCGACGTGCTGGATGCCGGTGGTGAGTCCGAGGGCGGCGACGGCTGCCTGGGCGACGGGGCCGACGCGGCGGAGCAGGGGGTCGGCGGCGTCCACGGTGTGGCCGACTTCTTCGAAGTAGGGGGCGAAGGCGAGCTGCTTGCGGGTGACGGCGACCGGGGTGGTGACTCCGCGGTGGGTGACGCACTCGACGGATATCTCTTCGCCGTCGAGGTACTCCTCGACCAGGACGTCGGTGGACTCGCCGCCCCAAAGGCTCGCACCTTCGGTCGCGAACTCGAAGCCGGCGGGGAGTTCTTCGGCTCGGTCCACGCGGATGACGCCGACGCTGCCGGCCTGCCCGGCCGGTTTGACGACGACGGGGTAGCCGATGAACTCGGCGGCGAGGGCAGCCTCCAGCAGGTTGGCGGTCTTCAGCGACCGGGCGGACGGTACCCGGTAGTGGTCGAAGAGTTCACGGCTGGTGGCCTTGTTCCGGCACCCGTGGAGGATGTCCGGCGCGTCGGTTGCCACACCGAGGTGCTGCGCGAGTTCCGCGGTGTTGACCAGCAGCATCTCGTTCCAGGTGAGGACGGCCGAGATCGGACGGCGCGCGGCCAGGGCCTCCCCCGCTGCCAGGAGGGCCTGGATGTCGTACGGGTCGGTGACCTCGTAGTCGACCACGAGCGGCTTCTCCCAGGTGAGTGGAGCCGGGGTGATGACGACGGTGTCGTAGGCGGCGGCGACGGATCGCAGGCAGTAGCCGCGGTACAGCTCGTCGTTCGGCGCGACGACCAGAACAACGGGGCGGCTGGTAGAGGTGCGGGGGGTCTTGGACGGGGGCAAGGGTGAAGTGCCTTTCGGGTCGGACGGGGGGCGTGGCTCGCGAGTACGGGACGGGTTCAGCAACGGCGGGCGGCACCCTCTGCTGGGACCACAGACGGGTTCCGGGGCACGGGGGCCGCGGTCGTGGACAGTGGCTGCCTGCGGGACGGCGACCGGGGGAACGTCGTCTCCTTGGCCAGGGCCGACAGCGGTGCCAGCTGGTCTGCTGCCTGTCCGAGGGCGTCTTGGACTTCGAAGGGGAGCGGTCCCTCGTAGAGGGCGGGGCCGGTGGTGCCCGACCAGTGGGATATGGCGCGGAGCAGGTGCTGGATGTCGGTGACGAGGCCGTCTTGGGCCAGCAGGGTCTGTGCCAGGGCGGTGGTGTCGGCGGTGGGCAGGGTGTCGAAGCGGTCGGTGAGCAGGCGTACGAGGCTTCCTGCTGCGGCTGCTTGGTCCGCGTGGAGTGAGGAGCTGGCCGAGGGGTGCGGGGGCATGGGTCTCCCTGGTCGGGTGAGCGGGGATGGGGAGGTCAGGGCCGCTTGTGTGCGGGAGCGCGGTGGCGCATGGCGGGTTCCTGGCGCAGGCGCCAGAACGCGGCGAGGAGGCCGATGGCCTGGAGGGCTGCGCAGCCGGTCAGGACGTGTCCGAGCGCCGCTGCGGGCGTAAGGGCGACGAGGATTCCGGCGAGCGGGAACGGGGCGAGCATGATCAGGATGGTGATGCTGAGGGTGGCGCCGAAGACCCGTTCGGGGATGAGGTGGGAGCGCAGGGTGCGCAGCACGACGGTCATGCCGCCTTCGCCAGCCATCAGTACGGCGGTCAGGACCAGGAGCTGCTGGTACGTGTCGGCCTGGGAGACGGCGAGGCCGGCCAGGGCTGCGACCACCGCGCTGGCGGCCCCTGTGGGCCAGAGGCCGACGCGGTCGATGGCGTAGCGGCAGCAGGCGACTGTGACGAGGGAGGCTGCGGCGGCGGCCGACCAGATGACGCCGACGGCGGCGCTGGAGTAGCCCAGGTGCTGCACGACGATGATCGGGGCGGCGGCCTGGAGCATGCCGGTGGCGAGGTTGGAGACGGTGAGGCCGGCGATCAGCCACGCGAGGGCCGGCAGCGAGACGAGGGTCGTCCATCCCGTACGCAGTCCGGTGAGCGCGGACGCGGCGGCGGGGACGAGGCGGGTCTCGCGGTGCCAGGGGGCCAGGGCGGCGCCCAGGAGAGAACAGGCGGCGATGGTGATCAGGGTGCCAGTGACGCCGGCCCAGTGCAGGAGGATCCCGGCGGCGGCCGGGCCGGCGAGGGTGGCGGTCTGGTCGATGCCCAGGAGAGCCGACTGCACCCGGTGGGCCCGATCCCCCGCGTCCTTGCTGGCCGCCGCCCCCGCGGTTTCAGCCGCGATGTAGGAGAACTCGGTGGCGACGCCGGTGATGGCGGCGAGCGCCATCACCGTGATCGTCTCTCCCGGCCCTCCGGCCTGGGTAGGCAGGATGACGGCAGCGGCGAGGACTACCAGGGCGCGCAGCACGGAGGCGATGCGGAAGACCCGCTTGGTTCCGTGCCGGTCGACCATCGTCCCGGCCAGGGAGAACGCCGCGAGGCGGGGGATCCACTCCAGCGCGAACGCGATGCCGGTGAGGGTGGCGGATCGGGTGGTGGCCAGCACGATCAGCGGGATGCCGTACGTCGTCATGGCGAACGCCCCAGCGTCAGCGGTACGCGGGAGGTAAATGCGGCGCAGCAGGGACAGCTGCGGGAGGAGGGCATGCCGTGGGCCGGCGATCACAAGATCGGTCATCGTCGCTTTCACGCAAGAAGACGCCCGCCGCGGCGAGCAGGACAGGAACGGTTCAGCGGCGCGGTGCGCGCGGCTTCGGCGGGTTCTGTGCCGGGGGGGGTCACGCCCAGAGCATTCGACGCAGTGGCCGGGGGGCTCGGCTCGGCTACAGCGTGCTGGTAGAGGGCCAGGAGCGTGTCGAGCTGACGGAACAGGGCGCCGCGCCTGATGGCGAACGCTTCGATACGGGCGGCTCCGTTGCCGAGGGGGCCTTCGGTCCAGCGGTGACCGCCCCAACGCATGTCACGGCCGCTGAGGGTCGCGTTCAGCGCTTCGACGCCGCGAGCCGCGTCCTCCAGGAGCTGCCGCTGCACGGTGTCAAGGCTCAAAGCCGTGTCCATCACGGCCATGACCGTGTGCTGCACATGATCGGGTGCTTCCTTCATCGCCGCGAAGGCCCAGACGTTCGGGTCCATGCCGACCACGCGCGCCACCTCGCTGGTCCCCAGATCGGCGATAGCCCCCGAGTACCGCGTGGTGCTCATGCGGCCAGCTCCATCTCGTCGCGGGAGGCACCGGTGAGCTGCGTGGCCAAGGTCGCCCCGTGGTCGCGGATCCACGAGGTGAGTGCCGTCTTGGGCTCGTCCAGGGACTCGTAGTCCAGCTCCGGTGCGTGCCCGGGACGGGGCTGGACCGAGCCGAGCAGGGCGAGCGTGGCCTGGACCCGTGTGACGAAGTCGCTGACGTCGCTGGGGTGGTGGTGGGTGCGGGCCCAGCGGGCCGCGGTGTCGTAGACATCGGCGAGCGCTTCTCCGGCCGGGGTGAGGTCCAGGCTCGGGATCCCGTCGTCGGAGGAGGCCTTCAGCAGGCCCAGCGCGCGCCCGACTGCGGAGGCCTGGCGCCGCTGCCAGGGGGAGAGACCAGTGAGGGTCCGGCTCAGGAGATGCCGGTGGAGCGGCCCGTTGTCGTCGATCTCGCTGATGATCCGGATGAGGCCCGGGTGGGACAGTGCGGCCGTGGCCGGTATCAGGGCGGCCTCGTGGGTGTCGGTGCTCATCGGGTACGCCCTCCAGTCGCCGCCGCGCCGACAGGGCGGATCACGGTGGTGGTGTGGGAGAAGAACAGTTCGCCCGCCTTCCATTGCGCACGGGGCTGGGTCGTCGGCACCGCCGGTGTACGTGGCTGCGTGGTGGCCCACATGGCCTGGCGGTCCCGGGGCTCCTCGGGCTTCGGCGCCCACACCGGGTGATTCGCGGCCTCGGTCAGCGGAGCGCCGGCGGCCCAGGCGGACAGCGCCTGGTAGACCGGGGCCAGATCCCGTCCGGCGGCAGTCAGTTCGACGCGGCCCTCGCTGTCCTTGGTGACGAGGAAGTCCTCGGCCAGGCGGTTGAGCGGCGCGTAGACGTTGGTCAGGTGCCGGTCGGGCATGGCGGTGGCGGCCAGGGCCTTGGCGCTGGATGTGCCGCGGATGCGCAGCGCCCACAGGATCGGGGTCGCCTGTCGGGGGCCGATCAGCGCGATCGTGTCCTCGATGTCCTGTGCGCGGGGCACGGCCTTGGATACACGGTGACCGGTCGCCGGATCCAGCACCATTTCCTTCTCCAGGTGCTTGCCGCCCCAGGCGGCGATCACGCCGAGGACCGGGAGCAGTTCGCGGCCGCGGGCGGACAGGTCGTACAGGACGTCCTGGGATTCGTACTCGGTTCGGTCGAGGAGGCCTGAGTCGACGAGCCTGACGAGCCGGGGGTGGAGCTGGCCGTCGGGGAGCCAGGGCAGGGCGCTCTTGATCTCCCGGTAGCGCATCGGCTTCTCGGACATGGTCAGCAGCACCCAGATGTTCCATCGCGGGGCCAGCATCTGCAGGCTCTGGGTGACTCGGGACAGGTCGGACGATATGGATTTGGGCAGGCCGGTGGTAGCCAAAGGGGGTGCTCCTGGAACGTGGTGAAAGGGGGGTCAGCGGGCGCGAGAGGCCGGGATGGCGGCCGGGACCGGTGGTGTGGCCGGGGCGGCGGGTGTGGTCTCCGGCGCGGGGGTGCGGTGCAGGCTCTGGAGCACTGCGGTGACGTGCCGGGCCTGGGTGTCGCGGACGGCAACGGCTTCACCGATCCGCCGGGCACAGTCGTGGATGTGGCCGGCGGTGAACCGGCTGGTCTCGCGCTCGGGGTGAGTTAGCTGCCGCAGGCGCTGGAGCTGGAAGTCGAGGTCGCGTTCGGCGAACTCGACTGCGGCGTGGGCGGACAGGAGCGCGGAGAGCATGTTCGGGTGGCTGGTGGAGTCGGCGTGCGCTTCGAGTTCGGCTCGTGGTCGGCCGTAGAGGGCTTCGATGTGCTCGGCGATCAGCCGGGAGGTGTCGTGGGGCAATCAGTGGCCTCTCGCACCGTGGACCGCGGGGTCCGCCGCGAGCGGCGGCACCCCGGGCACGGCAGTGGTGGTGATCTTGCGCGGGTTGAACCGCACCCTGCTCTCCGGCCGAGGCGCGCCTGGCGGGGGCATGCTCCGAAGAAGTTGCTCCAGGGCGCTGACGTACTGGGTGCGGGCGGAGAGTGCCGCGTCCATCCACTGCGCGTCGAAGCGCAGTTCGGAGGCGGACAGTGCGCCCATGTCCGCGTCGGGCGCGGTGTAGCGGTGCACGCGGTCACGGACGTGGGCAACCTGTTCCTCGGCCAGGGCGAGGAAGGAGCGCAGTTCGAGCGCGCGCTGCTCGGCTGGCGTGGCCGTTCCGGATGCCGCGGCGGCATAGAGATGGGCCAGGGGGGCACCGAAGACCTCTTCGAGGTACGCGTCCTGGCTCGTCGGCTTGGTCGAGGTGCTCATCGCATGCCTCCCCTGACCGGGAGGGAGGGCGCTGCGGCCGTACGTGCGACGGGCGTGGTCTCGATGGCGGGTCCCGTGCGGAGGGTCCCGCGCCAGGGTCCCGGCGTACGCCGGCCCGGGGCGTTGTCGTCGAGGAGGTGGCGGACGACCATGGCGCGGCCGTCCCGTACGGCGACCAGTGCGTTCACACGGTCGGCGAGGGCCATCACCGGGTCATCGAGCTCCCCGACGGGCGCCTGGTCGAGGGCGAGCACCAGGTCGTCCTCGGCCCGGGACAGCAGTACTTGGGCCTCTTCGAGGTGGCCGTACCAGCGGACCACCGTCGTCGCATCGGGATTCGCCTCGGGGACGGCCGCTACGGCGTCGCGCAGTTGGTGGAGTGGCATCTGGAAGCGGGCTTGGATCTGCTGGGTGAAGGCGGCCAGCACGTCGTCGAGGTCGTCGGGCATGGCGGACTCCTCTCCATGAGGTCATGGGGCGACAAGGCGAAAGGTGGGAAGTGGCCCGAAGTGGTTTGGTGGGCCCAGTTCCTAGGGTCCGGAGAATCCCCGGTTTGGCTGACCGGGGATGTGCTGCTATGTTCCGGCGCGCCCAGCCTCAACGGGCCCGGCCGCGGACCTGCGGCGGAGCGACCGGCGGGGCGGTGGGGCTTGTGGTCCGGGTGGACGGCGCGGCCGGCGGAAGCGGGGTGGAGCGGTCCTCCAACCAGTCCACGGCGGCTTCGTAGGTCTCAAAGGCGCCCTCGCGCAGCGTGTGGGTGTAGGCGTCGAGGTCGGCTTGCTCCAGCAGGACCCGGAAGGGCTTCTCCACCCTCTCGTCCAGCGCACGCAGGACCACGGTGACCTCGGGGCCGGTCGAGATGTCGCCGGTGTAGCTGCCGAGCAGGGCGAAGCGGTCGCCGTCTGTCGCGACCCGCTGTTGCAGGGCCACGGTGGCCGCGTCGGCGGGCTGGGTGCCCATCCCCGGGGGCAGGGCGATGGCCTCGGCCGGGCAGCCGCGCTTGATGAGCCAGGACTGGGCCATCGCCGGAAGCGGCAGCGTGGCGTGCTCGAAGCTGAACGACTTGGCTGTTATGTCTCGTTCGATGCGCAGCGCGATGAGCTGCGGTTCGCCGGGGATTCCCCAGGTGACAGCACCGTTGTGGATCACGTAGAAGCTTGCTCGGCCGTCGGGGCTGTGATGGGAGGCGAGTGTGGTCATGGACTCGTGCTCGGAGTCGATGTGATCCTCGAAGTCCTGCTCCACCGTGTCATTGGCGGGCTCGAAGCCGTCGAGGCGGAAGTCGGGCCGGCGGTCGGACTGCGGCATTCAACTCATTTCGTGAGGCGGGGGGGCAGGTCAGCGGGACCGGGCCGAAGGCGCCGGCCAGGCCCCCGCACGGGGCGCGGGCACGGACGGAGCCGAAGGACGGGCGGTGCCGGTCACAGTCGTGCGGCCGATCTCCGTGAGCGAGACGGGCTGTCCGGCGTGGAGGGGATGGGAGGTGTCGCGTACCACCAGTCGGGCCTTTTCGAGCCGTTGGAAGACCGGGTGGGCGATCCGTGCTCCGGAGGCCGTCACGACGGACATGCGGCCGGTCTGCAGGTGCTGATGGAGTTTGGCGCCCTGGCTGATGGCGAGGAGCGCGGCGAACTCGTGGGCGATCAGGTCCGCACCTGTCGTCGCGGAGGCCGTCGTATGGGCGGACTCCAGCGGCTCCAGCACGGCGACCATCTGTTCCTGGCGGGCATCACGTACCGCGGTGGCCTCCTTGAGCTGGACGACGGTCCGGTCAATGCGGCTGAAGAGAGCTTGATCAAAGGGCAGTTCGCCCGAGGCGAGGCGCTGGAGCAGGACCCGGTAGAAGGTGACGCCTCGCTCGGCATCGGAGAGGGAGCGGTGGGCTTCGGCGAGACGGCCAAGCGGCTCGTCGAGCAGGCCGCGGTCGTGGTAGGTCCACAGCAGGTCGACGGTATGACCGGTGGCCAGCTCGACGCGGTGGTCAAGGTTGGTCAGGGCCTTCGCCTGCGGCGTGTTGGACGGCAGGGAGATCACCTCCTTCGAGTGAGCCGGGAAGCCGTCGAGTCGGTGGCGGACAGCGGCACGCGGACGTCGAGGCGCGTGCCCTCTCGGATCTCGGTGGAGTGGCCGAGGTGCCGGACCAGGCCGAGCATCGGCAGGTTCGACGCCTCGGTGTACACGGAGAGGGTGTGCGCGCCTTGGGAACGGGCGTGGGTGACGGCGTGCCGGGCGACGGCGAGACCGATGCCGCGGCGCTGGTAGGCGTCGGCGACTTGCAGGCCGAGGTCGAAGACTCCGGGTTGTCGGCTGAGGGGTCCGGCCGAGCCGAGGGCGACCACCTTGTCGGCGGCAAGCAGAGCGATCCAACAGCTGGAGTGGTGCAGCAACCGCTCGATGTCGCGGCGGGTGATCTGGGCTCGGCCCCAGCGGCGGTACAGGGCCTGCGCTGAGCAGCTGCGGTGGAACGTCTCGATGAGCGGCCAGTCCGCGATGGTCGCCGTCCGAATGCGGGTGGCCGTGGTGGTGTTCAGCAGCTGGTGCACACGCCCATGGAGGTGAAGAGGGCGTCGAGCTGGTAGGACTTGCGGCGCCGGCCGTCCGGCAGGGTGATGTCGCGGGTCCGCAGGCCGTGCGGGGCCAGGAGCTCGGCGAGCCGGGCCTGGGTGAGATCGCTGTATCGCCAGTGCTTCCCGGCGATGCCCGGCAGGTCTCGAAGAGCATCGACGAGGTCGGCGGAGGCCACGGCATACGGGTCGCCGAGCTGGGCGAACACTCCGAGGCAGGCTTCGAGCAGGTCGCCCGGCCGTTCCGGATCCTGGCAGCACTCCTCGTCCCGTTCCAGACCGCAGGGCACGCAGGGCTCGGCCTCGGCTGCGTCCTCCGCGCAGCAGCAGTCGGTGGACAGGAGAAGTGACAGCTGGTAGCCAGCGATGAAGCGCTCGGCCAGGGCGTCGATGCACGCCTCCAGCTGCTGGGCGGTTCCCTTGCCGGCCTCGATCGCGGTGGCGATGTCGGTCAGCAGGCGCCGGTCGAGGTTCTGGACGTCGGTGTAGGCATCCAGGATGGCCCGGTGCCGGGGGTTTGCCTCAAGCGGTGTGGCGCCGAGGAGGTTGATGGCGAAGCTGTCGAGGAAGTTGGGGAAGGGCATCAACGGGTGGGACCTTTCGGGGTGGGGGGAAGCGCGGGCTGGGGAAAGACAGGCTACTACCAGCCCGGCAACGTGGACGCACTCGTGATGCGCCTCTCCGATACCGCCACCTCCCAGCCCCCGACCAGCTCCGCGGCCCCGACCCCGGAGCAGACCACCTCCAGCGCATCCTCGCCCGCTCCCACGGGCTCCCTCGCCCAGACCGGCGCGGACGCCACCGGATGGCTGCTGGCCGGGGCAGGAGTCCTGATCGCCGCGGGCGGCGGTGCGCTGTTCGCCGTACGCCGACGCCGCAACGCGGTCGAGGATGACCAGACCACCGGCTGACCGGACCACCACCCAGAACTGATCACTAACGCCAAGAGGCCCCAGGAACCGAGCACGACCGGTTCCTGGGGCCTCTTGGCGTCTCCGCGACGGGCTGCTGCTTGAACCCGGGCCCTTGCCCGGATCAGCCTGGGCTGCCTCGAAAGCGTCGGGGCCGAGACCCAGTGACGTTTGCCGGGTCGAGCTCGGGGTGCGGTGCCTGGCCGGGCATGGGGTCCTGCTGGGTGAACGGCGGAAGATCCCCCGCAGTCCGCCCGGGGGCGGGAGGAATGGCGGGCGCACTCAGCCTGTCCCAAACGCTGGGGACCAGCACCCTGTTCTCTCCGTAGTGCACCTTGATGCTGTCCTGGCGCGTCGTGCGCATCCACAACGGAGCCCCAATCAGGATGCGGCTGACGCCCGCCAATTCCGGGTCTCCGCGGAGGTTCCAGCGGCTCGGCGTGAGCGTCACATCCTTGTAGATGACGGCCACGTACTCAGTCGCGTCGAACCCCATAATCGTGTAGCCGCGGGTTTCGGGACGCCCCTGGTGATCAGCCGGGTCGCCGTAGATGCCCTGCGTCAGCGAGACCTTGAGGATCTCCCGAGCGGCCTCCTCGTCGTCGAGCGAATACGCCGGTCCCCTCCTGGCGCTCACCCCCGCGCCCCTGCGGGCCAGGAACTCCTCGATCAACGGAGCATTCGACGAGGTCCATCCGCCGGCAGAGTCTTCCTCCGGGACGTCGTAACCCTTCAGGTTCTTCAGGCTCCCGAACAGGCAGAGGTCGACACGGCGGCCCTGCTGAGTGACGGTCTGCATGTGGGTCAGGGCGGTCCGCCCCGGGAGGCGGTGCTCGGGAAACCCCCACCGCTGGAACTCCGCCACCTCGGCCCAGCCCGCTCCCTGAACGTACTGCCCGGAAGTCGGGGCGTCGAAGTCCGTGACGATGGACCTGCGGAGCTTCTTCTTCAGCTTCTCGGCAATGTCGAAGGTGGTGTTCTCGCGATCCCGGCCGGCGAGATTGATGCCGTTGCCCGCCAGACCAAGATTCAAGGCGGGCTTGATGCGATGGTCCAGTCGAATCCCGTTGTCGTCGATCACCTCACCGACGAGCCTTTCGGACCAGTAGACGTATCTGCCTACAGGCTTGGGCAAGGCTGACCTCCGCAGGAAAGCAGGCCCGGCTACGGACGCGAGGCCACTGACACAGCAAGACGATCGACAGACAGCACTAGTTCCCGACTGTCACCCATTCCAGTGACCCCCATACCACTCGGTAAAGTTGGGCCCTCCGAATTGGAGCCACCTCCTTCGGTCCCGGGAGAAGGGGGGCGGCCTGCTGTCCGACTTCGGTAGGGTGCTGCCCTCACGGAGGTACGACCATGAACGACGAACCATTCGAGCGCTGGTTCGCCCGCCGACAGGCGCGCTTACGCCAGCCAGGTCAGCTCAGGGCCATCACCCTCGGCGTTGGTCCGCAGCGGGCCGCCCACATCGATCCCGACGCCCCGCGCATGATCGTGGAGTGGGACGGTTTCGACTGGCAGGCGGTCATGGTCGTGGACAACTACGCGGCGGCCTGTCTCGTCCTCACCCCGTCCGAGGGCAGGGCCGCCGACCAGACCGAGACCACCGGTCCCGTCACGGGACGCAACCCTTTGGCTCCGGGCACCGGACGTCACCGCAAGCCCAGGCCCTGAACCATGCCAAGCTACCGGGCTGCCGAAGGTACGTACGGTTGATCAAGTACCCAGGAGGCAGCAAGGTCCTGGCATGCCATTTCCCGGGCATCCGTCAGCTCGCCACTGACTACTCCGGCCGCCGTCACCCATCCGTACTTGAACCCACGGCCGTAGCCCATGTGGGTGGGGACCACGCCGAATGTCCAGCCGAGGAGTGGCCGGTCGGCGTTCTCCCCGAGCACCGGGATCATGTCGAAGGCGCGACGGTAGACAGCCCGCGCCCGCTCCCGAGCTTGGTCGTCCTGCCAGTGCTCCGCAGGCCCAGAAAGGTGCTCCAGCAGGGCGGCTGCCGCGACCCCCTCGTCTTGGTATGTCCGGCGGCCCACCGCATTGCCGGTGGTCACCCACGACGCCTGTAGGAGGGTTTCGGGGCTGGTGTGGTACGTCCACCCCACCAGTTGTCCACCCGGATCCTCCACCGGACGGAAGATATGCGCGCCGGGGTGGACGTGTGCGACAGCAAGTCGCGCCGTCTCCGTGGCGGCCAGCTCCTCGCGGCGCGCAAGACGAAGGGCTTCGGCAGCCTCCTCGCGTGAGGCGTAGCGGGGTGTTTCGGTCTGGGCGTCGGCGGAAACCCAGCCGAACTCCCTGTCGTAGATCCCGTACACCCACCCCGCGGTCTGGCCATCGTCCGTCGTTTCCTGGCAATCGTGGCCGCGGTCCCGGTGAATGCGGGCGGCCGCCAACAGCGCGGCGCCTCGGATTTGAAACGCGATCCGATCGGGCAGATCGTCACCCGGAACAGGCGGCCTGACAGGGGCGGGAACGCTGACTGACAGGGGAGTGCGATCCCTCGCCCCGTGCTCCGCCACCCACTCCAGCCGCCCGAGGTGAGTCACGACGGCCAGGCCTTCACGTTCCAGTTCTTCGAAGGCCCGCCGGTCGATCCCTGCGCTGGAGTGCACCGCGCCGAGCCGATCATGCAGCGCGTGCCAAGCCTTCCTCGCGCGCGGAGACAACTTCACGGGCGGACGAAAGTCCGTGCTGGCACGGGTCATGGCGAAGGTCCTCCCAGGACAGTAGGCGGCGCGCTGACGGGTTCGAGGCGCGCTATGTCAGCCCGCGCCGGTGACGGGCTGCATCCCCGCGTACGCGGGGCTACTGGGAGGCCGGCTGTTCTCCAGGAGCAAGTCTGCCCTCCTTGGCCATCCCAGCTCTACCTTTTCCTCGAGTGAGCGACCGAGGCCTCAGATGGCTGGATAGGGCCTCGGGTGGCCCAACCGCTCGTACTCCACAGCCTTCGCGTCGACTTCTTCCAGCGCGCGGACACGCCCAAGGGCCTGCAGCGCCATGACCGTGGTGCAGACCGCGACAGCGTGTACCTGGTCTGGTAGCGCCAGATCCCCCAGTGCGGCAGTAAGCCTCGTCTCCTGCGCCGCGACTCGGCGGACAGCCACCGACGTGGCTAACTCGTTCTCCATGGGCGACAGGGCTGCCACAACATCCAGGTGGCGCACCGCCATCGTTGGCTCGCCCAACCTGTCGAATAACTCGTCGTGTTCGAGGACCAGCCAAGCGCGTACCCGCTCTAGCCGACCGGTGTCCAGACCCGAGAGGCAGGCCTCGACCTGGAGCCGGTTCTGGGAGAGGTAGGCGCGAGTCAGGTCGGTTGCCCGCCACACCGCATCGACCATCCAAGGGTCAGCGGATTCCGTCATGGCCTCCTTCTAGCGGAATTTGGGGAGGCGGTACGGGATAATCGTCCCGTCTTACCACTATCGATGTCGCAGCGGGCATGTAAGACCGGTCGTCCTGGCGGCTCTTCCTGCCGAGGACAGCTTCGGAGTTAACGTTAGAAAGTGTGCAGAATGGTATGGGGCCGACCTTCACCGGAGCGTAGTGAAGTGCCAGTTCGCCTGGGGCAGACAAGAAAGAAGCCCAAAAGACTGGTGCAACGCCGCAACGGATGTCAACGTGGACACCTTCCCAAGAAACCGCAGGTCAGAGAGGTGTCTGTCGTTGGCCGTGGACACAGCGAAGCCCGGATTCTCCACCACGATCGAGGCCCTGCGACTGCGTACCTGGCGGCTTGGGCCGGGACAGCCAGCCAAGGTGATAGACCAGTTCACCGACGAGGACTTTAAACTCGTCGTGGACGACCGGGCCGATGTGCACATCAACTCGCGCGACGGCCGTTTCTACCTGGGCTGGTTCCCCACCGGACGCCCCGGCACAGATAGCGACGGCTGGGTAATTGCCGTCACGGGCACAGCTGCCGTCCCCGGATATCGCGTCACCTTCGACACCGAGACCCCCGCCCAAGTCGTAGCCGCAGTGGTGGCTGAGGTCATAGTCACTTCCGCGCCCGTACGCTCGCACTGAACTTCTCCCCGCGTGCGCTTGGCACGAACGTCGCGCACGCGTCCTGTTGACGATGAAGGAGCCCACTTTGGCACCGGAGTACACCATCGGCGAGATTATCGACCGACTCTCCGAGTTCGACCGCGATGCCATCCTCAGGATGGCCATCAACCCGCTCTTCCCGATGGAGCACACGGCAGGCTCCATCGTCAGCGCCGTGGACCCGCAGGGCCGGACCGTCGTGTACCTCGCCGAGAGCGGCGAGCAGCTCGGCCCCTTGCCCAAGCCTGCAGCCGTTGAACTGGCCTGGCACGAGCCAGTCGAAGCTCCGTCCCGCCGGCGCCGAGGTGCCACCGGAAACCTGTAGCCCGTTCCACCGCTCCGTACTGCCTTGGAGGCGCCCCTGAACCCCCGCTCTTCCCGCTACCCGTCCACCCCCGACCCGGGCCCGTCCTACTGGGTCTCTCCCCGCCACCTCGCCGGTGATGACGGCGTCCTCGCCGACCGGATCGGCGACACCCTCGCTGAGGCCGGCTGGGCGAGCTGGACGACCGCCCGCAGCACGTTGCTCTACCTGAGCCCGAACGGGCTGAGTGGCGCCGAATGGATCCGTACCGACAACGCCTTCCTGCTCGGCGGACTGCCCGTGGCCTGGCAGGTCTCCGCGCGTCCTCACCGCGACAGCGCCTTGGCTGAGTGGAACGCGTACTTCACCCCCGACACCCCGCACGAGGCCGTCGCGGACTTCCTCCTCGCTGTCGAGGCCCGTACGGATCCCGCCGTCAACTACTGCGGCCCGGAGTCCGTCATGACGGCGTTGACGGCCATGGGCTGGCCCCGCGATTTCGACCAGCCGGAGACCACCGCCTGGGACGCAGGGATGTCGGCGGGCTTCACCCGAGGGCCGCTGCCGGCGGGGATCCAGGACGGGGACCCGCGCCCGGACCTTGAGGGGTGGCAGGCGTGGGCCGAGCCGGTCCTTGGCTCCCCCTACCTCTGGTGCGCGACCTTCAGTGCCAGCACCCCTCACGACCTGGTCGCGGCCTTCGCCGCCTCGATCGCCTCTCCCGCCCCGGTGCGGCGTCGAGTCCTTCCGGAACTCGCTGCGGGACGTCTTACCTTCAGCCTTCCCGGCTGACCTCTCTGCGCTGCACCGTAACGGGCTGCCGTCCGGCCATCTCCAGGCCGGCGGCAGCTCCTTCGGCATGTCCAGTTCCCTGCCACCCAGGAGGCCCCTTGCCCCACACCCTGATCCGACTTTCCACTGGCCGCACCAACGGCGTCGCCCACTACGGCCTGATGTTCGGCGACGCCGAGTTCCTGACGGCCTGTGCGACGCACTCGCCCGACCTCGCCCCGATCGGCGACCACACAGCCCACCAGACCTGCCAGAGCTGCACGAGGGCCATCTTGGTGCTCATGACCCTGCCCTACTCCGGCGAGCTGGAGGCCAGGCCCGCATGCGGTGCGGGAAGGAGCGCGGCCGCCCACCGCCCGATCCCCGGCCACCTCCTCGGCTACTGCGGCAAGGCCCTGGACTACCGCCGTACCTCCGGCAAGCGGGCCTGCGCCAACTGCGCACACCTCACCAAGACCCTGGACGCGCTCCGCCGGCGAGCGGGCGAACTCGTCCTGCCCGCGGCCGAGCCGTGTCATAGCGATGCCAGCATGCTGTGGACCCTGCCGGGCGGCGGTCGCTCTGGCGTGGGACACCGCCGCAATGGTGCCACCGGGCAGACGTACTGCGGTGAGCGGCAGCCGACCGTTCCGGCCGCCGGGTCCCACGAGTGCCCCGGCTGCTTGCGCCTGTGGGCGGAGGAGGAGACCGTCCGCCAGATGTACACCCTGCCCGAGATGCGTGGGCAGGCGGCAGTGTGGCGAGCTGATGTGCACGGCGCCTTCGAGGATCGGGCGTGGGTGCTGGAGCCGGGCGACCGGTACGCGATCTCTGGCTGCGATGAAGCCCACCACGTCGTCGCCGTCTCCCGGCGCCGCTACGACAGCCGCGTCGACCTCGTCGTCTATCTGTCCGGCGAGGACCGCGTCACCGATGCCCGTGTCCACGGCGACCGGCTCCTCCGTATCCAGCGGCCGTTCGACGACGGCAGCGCGACCGTACGGCCCGCCCAGCAACGGGAGGCGTAACGAGCCGCGATACGTCGGGGTGTCACGGAACTGGTCAGGGCACCCCGAGCACGGGGTGCCCCAACGTCAGGAACCCCCGGTAGCCAGTCAGGCCCGGTTCCCACTCCGCAAGGAGGAGGGAACCGGGCCTGTCGCGTATCCCGGGCCCTGTTCCTCCGGGCTCTGGGCGCCCAAGCAGCCCCCGAAATGCAGGTCGGCCCCGCCGTTCCTGGGGGAGCGGCGGGGCCGGGGCGCGTGGTGCGGTCAGCTTGCGGGGTGGGCCTTGGTGAGGGCCTTCTCCACGTGGGAGTCGACCAGGGCCGGTGATCCCGAGACGATCAGCAGGACGGCTCCGGAGCGGACGGCCGTCTGCTTGACGACGCTGTCCTGCCCGCCGGCGGTGAAGGTCAGCAGCTGGCTCCAGGCCTGGTCGCCCAGGGCGGGGGCGGCGAGCTTCTGCGTGGCGATCTTGATGGGCTTGCTGCCGACCACCACCTGGTAGACGGGGCAGCCGGTCATCGCGTCGAAGATCCGCTTCGTACCAGCGGCCAGCTTCGGCGCGGTATCGCTGTAGAGCTCCTCGGAGACTTCGGATCCGGTGTCGCCGCTGTAGAGGAAGGAAGCCTTCGCCTTGTTCGGGAAGTCCAGGCTCCCACCGGAGGCGGCGTCACCGCCCAGCTGTTCCAGCGCCGGACAGCCGATCACCGTCACGTCGTCGTGACGGGCGGGGGTCTCGGGCTTGAGTGCGTAGTCCTGACCGAGGTCGGCCTCGACGAGCAGGCGTCCGGCGAGCAAGGAGGAGGACAGGGGAGTGCTGGACGCCGAGGCGCTGGCCTTGGGCTGCCCCGACAGCTCCCCGAAGGGCGAGGTGGAACCTGCGGCGGTGCTGCTGGAGCAGCCGGATATGGCGAAGGAGGCCGCGATGGCCAAGCTGGTGGCGATGGCGCGCATGCGCATGTGAACCCCTGGGGTGGTCGATCGGGTCTGACGGCCGGGCCCCCGTGGGGCTCTCCTCCGGCGTTGCGGGTGGCAGGGGTTGGGTCAGTGGCCGAGAAAGCGCAGGCATTCCTCGTACGAGGCGTGCTGTGCGGTGATGGGCCCGCTGATCGTGTTGAACCAGGCCGCATCGAGGCGGGGCTCGACCTGCTGGTGGCCGGCCGGGCAGCGCAGCCACACACCATCGGTGGTGCTCGCGACGATCCACTTCCGGTACGCACCGCACTCGCTGCAGGCGCGGACTTCACCGTCGAGGACGAGCGGGCTGTCATGGGCCGTCAGCATCCCGGCCAGTTCCTCGCGCGTCGGCATGCGCAGGTCGGGCGGCAGGAAGTCGTCCACGACCGGCACGGGCCCCGGTCCTTGGTTCTCCGGTTCCAGCGGCGGCTCGACGTGCGCCGCACTCCACGCTTCCCACTGCTGCTGGGCTTCGAGTCGTTCTCGTCGTTCGCGATTGCGTCCGAACATGAGGTCCCCCCTCGTCCTTGTCCTGCCGGGCACCATAGATCGTGCACCACACCCCTGTCGTCGTTCCACTCTAAAATCTCTCAATGTCCACGGGCCCGGTTGCGTTCGTCCTGGCGGGTGTTCGCGGGGCCGTTCGTGTGCGAACGCGACGGCTGGGCGGTGGTGTTTCCGGGTAGCGGTGTCGCGGAGGCGTCGGCGGGGAGCCCGGCCAGACGGCGCAGCCGCCACACCAATACATCGCTGACCGAGGATGCGGTATCCAACTCCCTTCGCCCGGTGGCCTGCACGAGGAGTCCGGCCGGATCGTGGCCGGCCGCTTCAGCGTCGGCGAGGGTAGAGGCGAGCGCCGGCCACCCGGCCTCGGCCAGGACCTGCTCGGCGAGCTCCGGCACCGCTTGGCGCAGGACGGCGGCATGCCGCCGCTGGAGCGCGGGGGGCAGGAGGCGGCCCCGCTGGTGGAGTACGGCCATGGGGTGGCCGGCTGCGGCCTGGTAGGCGGCGCGCAGGTGTTCGGCGGCCTGGAGGGCAGCGGCGGCCTGCTGGGCGTGCTCTTTCCTGCCGTGCCAGGCCGCGGCGGCGGTGACGAGGAAGAACGCCATGTCGATCAGCATCGCGGTGCTCGCCCCGTCCTCCCCGCGGCCGAGCGCCGGCCCGCCGTGAACGAGGTCACGGGCGGCCTGGCGCAGGGCGCGGTCGTGCCCCCGTGCGGCTCGGACGTGGGAGCGCGAGGCCCGCTCGAACACGGAGGCGGCCTCGCCAAGTTGCTTGCGGGTGTGCGCGGCGGAGGTCTTGGCGAGTGCGTCCAGGACCTCGCCAGCCGCCGCGATGTGCGCGGAGATCACGCCGTCGTCGCCATCGTCGAACACCAGCACCGCCTGCCAGGCTGCGGTCGTTGCGGCCCGTCGTGCGGAGGCAGGCCCGGGCACCGAGCGCAGCGGAGCATCCGCGGTGACGCCTTCGCCGTCCGGCCCGGCCGCTACGGGGTCCGTCCAGCGCTCACGGATGCGTGGCAGGGAAAGGTCCGGGGCAAGCCGTGCGCCAGGGTAGAAGACCGGCTCACCCTTCTTGTTGCGGTCGTCGGGGAGCGCGACCTTGTACCCGAGGAGGTCACCGGACGGTGCGACCCGCTTGTGGACGAGCAGGCCGGCCGAGGCCAGGCGGTCGAAGAACTCACCCTCGCTCTGGGCGCCGGCGACCGCACGGCGCACGGTCTCGCGCAGTTCTTCCCGGGCAGTGCGCTCGCGGCCCTGGCGCTCGGCCTTGTGGCGTTCGGCGCTGGTGGGGCGCTGGGCGGCGGTCCCGTCCCCGGGCGCGACCTGGTGCAGGCCGAGTTCCTTCTCGATGAGGCGGCACTCGGCCTGGGCTCGCTTGCCGGAGCGGAAGTCGTCGGGGCGGCTGCCGTCCTCGCACACCAGGGTGGCGATGATGTGGATGTGGTCGTCCGCGTGCCGTACGGCGGCCCAGCGGCAGGCCGGCTCGCCGTCGCCAGGGTCGATGCCGGTGGCGGCCACGACCCGGCGGGCGATCTCGCCCCACTCCTCGTCGGACAGGATCCGGTCGCCCGCGGTGGCGCGCACGGAGGTGTGCCACACGTGCTTGGCGGGTCGGGCGTGCTCCGGGAGGGCCTCGACGGGCTGGTCGAGGAGCTGCTGGAGGTCCTTCAAGGTGGCTTTCGGATCCCGGCCGGGGTCGGGGGACATGCCGTCGAAGGACGCGACGAGGTGCGGGTCGGTGTGCTCCTCGTGCTTGCCCGGCCCGTACAGGTAGGCGAGGAGGCCGATGGTCCGCGAGCCGGGGTCGTTGACGCTGGGGATCACGACGTGCGCTGCGCGATCAGCTGTGCCGCGGCTTCGTGCACCGTCTCGGCGGCCCGCTGGACGGCGGAGAGCGCCGTGTCGAGCTGGGGGACGTCAGCACCGGAGTTCAAGGCCTTGGAGACCTGGTTCAGGTTGCTGCCGGCCCAGCCGAGCCTGCGCCGGCTATCGAACAGGGCGGTGATCACTTCGCGCTCGTCGGCGATCTCGGCGCTGGTGCGGTCGAGGTCACGGGCGGCGGCGAGAGCGGAGCGGGCGAGGAAACCGGCGACGGACAGATGGCATCGGGCGGCGGCGGACTTGATCAGCGAGAACTCTTCTTCGTTGAAGCGGGTATTGGGCTGGTGCAGTCGCTTTTTCTCTCGCGGCTGGCGCGGGCGCTGTCGGGCGCGGTCGGCGCGGTCACGGCGGCTGCGACGCTCGGACGGCTTCTCCTCCTGCCCTGACTTCGATCCGCCCCCGGTCGAAGACAGAAGGACCTGCGCCCCCTGGTGCAGGTCCTCTCCCGCCCCCTCGGGGGCGGGTGTGACGGAAGCTACGCTTCCGTCCCAACTTGCTCGCCGCGAGAGCGAGTTGTAGTCCGGCTGATCTGGAGCGGTGGTCGCACTGTTCGGCGGGTTCGTCATCGGGTTCGGGTCCTCGTGGAGCTGGTGCGGTCGGGGTTGCGGTGGGGCGTTCGGGAACCTGCTGCCCGAACGCTGGGCGGCCCGGCAAGGAGCCTGGGCCGCCCTGTGGAGTGCCTCAGGGGGCACCCTGTCTGCCGTTATGGGTGAGTCATCCGCATTCGGGGCAGTGCGTGTAGTGCCGTGTGAGGGCCTCGGCCATCCGCTGCTTGGTGCCGAGTGCGTTCCGGGCGCTGGTCTTCGACTGGGGCGTTCCCTGGTGGTGGGCGGCGTAGTTGCCGAGGTAGCGGATGTCGCGCTCGAAGTCGGTGCGGATGCGAGTGAAGCGGGGACAGGTCTTCATCGGGGGCTCCTCGTCTTGGTGTTGTCGTCGCGCAGTCGGGCGAGGACGGGGGTAAGGCGGTCGTTGCGGATGGGGATCTGCTGGGCGCGCATGATCGCTCGCAGCTGCACGCGGGTGACCGACTCGTTGCCGTCCCGTTCAAGTGCGGTCCGAACGTGGGGACGCAGTCGGTCGACGATCTCGTCCTCGGTGAGGCGGGAGCGGGACCGTGGTCCCGTTCCGGTGCGGGACCGGTCTGGGACGCGGTTCCCCGTCCCCCGCTTCGGTTTGGGGACCGGTCCCCGGCGCGGCTTCGCCGGCGGGTCCTCGGGGTCGGCGTTGCCCCGGTCCCCGTCACGGTCCCCGGCGTCGTCCTGGTCCCCATCCGGTGCAGGGTGGGGACGGGGACCGTCCGTCTCGGTCCCGGGGACCGTCCCTTTACGGTCCCCGGTCCCCGGGACCGAGACGGTGCGGTCGTGGCGGGGACGGTCCCCGCTGACGCCGTTGTTCCGCACCGTTGCGGGCGCGTGCCCCGCCCGGTCCCCGCCGGCGGCTTTGGGGTTGGGGACCGAGTTGGGGACCGTGCGGGGCTCGTTGCCGGTCCCCGGTGGGGCGACAGTCTCAGGACGGTCCCCGTGCTGGGGACCGTCGGTCCCCTCGGGACGGTCCCCGCGCGGGACGGGGACCGTGTTGGGGCCGGGGTTCAGCTTGGGGACCGTGCCAGGTCGGTCCCCGTTGTGGCGGTCCCCGGTCCCCAGGCCGGTGACGGTCCCCGATGGCTGCGCCGAATCGAGGCCGATGGGGGCCCTGCCTCTTATACACCTCTCCGAGCCCACCGGACCGGCAGAAAACTCCTCTGCCGTCTTCTGAGCGCCGGGTGTGTAGACGGCACGGCCGCGGGCGCCCCGGGGCCCCCTGCGGCCGCACAGGCCCGCCGTCAGACCCCCGCGGCCCGGCGGCGGGCCTCGGCCACGATCGGCGAGGCGTGGAACTCCCGGGCCAGCTCGGTCAGCGGGCGGGAGTCCAGCGGGTACGGAGCGGGGCGGCCGGTGCCGGCACCGGCACCGGCTCCGGTGCCGAGTCCGGCGCCCTCCGCGCCGCGGCCCGCCCGGTCGGCCGCCTGCCGGCGCCGGCAGGCCGCCGCGAGGCCGCTCCAGTGCAGGATCAGCACGATGCACGCGCCGGAGAAGGCGGTGAGCAGGCTGTACACCAGGGGTGCCGAGAAGTTGGCGACGCCCGTCAGCCGGTTGACGGCGACGATGGTCGGCGGCGCGGAGAGGAACACGGCCGGCGAGCCCACGACGAGCAGCGTGCACACGGCGCGCATGAGGGGCTGGTCCCGGCCCCGCCGCAGCGTCGGCGCCTTGACCACCAGTGCCGTGGCGATCACCGCACCCGGCACGTAGAGCACGAGCCCTTCGATCACCGGGCCTGTCCGACGGGATCGGCGGGGTCCGGGGAGCCCGCGGAGTCCCCGGCGGGCGCCGCGGGCGCGGCCGGCCCGTCCTGGTCCAGGCCCGCGACCGTCCGCTCGGCGGCGGTCAGCGGCGGCGCCTTCGGGGCGCCCCGCCCGGAGGCGCGCAGCACGTCCCAGACCACGCCGGGGCGGATCCAGTACGAGGGAGCCCGGTTCATGGTGATGACCTGGAGCAGGGCGGCGGTGAGCGAGGACTTGGTGGTGGCGCCGGTCATCAGCCGGTCCACGTAAGCGTTGAGCAGTCCGGCCCCGGCGCGCGGCTCGATGCCGGTGGCGCCCGGGTACAGGATGTCCTGCGAGGTGGCGAGGTCCCAGGCGACGGCCACCTGCGGGGCGATGGCCCGCTGCGCCTCGCGGCCGATGGACGGGTGCGACAGGCCCTTGGCGCGCAGCAGCGTACGCACGGCCAGCAGGCCCTGGGCGGCGACGGTCATGCCCTGGCCGTAGAGCGGGTTGAAGGTGGCGACCGAGTCGCCGACGGCGAAGAAGCCGTCGGGCAGGTCGGCCTTCTCGAAGAAGATCCGGCGGTTGGCGGTGCCCTGGGTCACCGAGACGTCGGTCAGCGGCTTCCTGCCTTCGAGGAGCTCGCCGACGATGGGGTCGCGGACCCCCTTGGCGAACGGGATGAAGGCCTCCGGGTCGCCCGTGGGCTGGCCGCCGCGGGTGCCGGACAGGGTGGCCTGCCAGCGGCCGTCCTCGATCGGGACGATCGTCGCGGTCTGGCCGGGTACGGGCACCCGGGGGTCGGACTGCACGTTGATGATCGGGAAGCCCGCGGCGTGGGCGCCCTCGGGCGCCTCGAAGATGCGGGTCGCGTAGACGAGCCCGGAGTCCACCCCGGCCTCCTTGAGGCCGCTCACGCCGAGCGCCTCCAGCCAGGTGCGGGACCGGGAGCCGCGGCCGCTCGCGTCGACCACGAGATCGGCGGGGACCAGGCGGTTCTCCGCTCCGGCGGTGTCCACCCGGACCCCGGTGATCCGGTCGGCCGTGCCTTCCAGGCCCCGGACCCGGCTCTGCTGGAGGATGGTGACCCCGTCCAGTCCGATGACGCGGGAGCGGACCACCGAGTCGAGCAGGTCGCGGCTGCAGGAGATGTTGAACTGCATCTCGCCGTGGCGCGGCAGCCAGCCCTGGGCGGTCTTGGTGACCAGGTCGGTGGGCAGGCTGCGGCGGAAGGCGCCCGCTGCCGTCCAGTCGTCGGTGATGCCGGGCAGGATCTTCTCGATGGCGCGCGCGCCGCCGGACCACAGCAGGTGGGTGTGCCGGGCCTGGGGGAGTCCGCGGCGCGGCTCCGGGCCTTGTGGCAGGGCGTCCGCCTCGATGATCGTGACCGTCGTGTGCTCGGCGAGGACGGCTGCCGCGAGCATGCCGGACAGGCTGCCGCCGATGACGACGGCGTGCCGGGGCGGGGAAGACTTGGTCATCGTGTGGTGCTCTCTGTCGGGGCCGTGCGAGGACGCATCGGCGCAGGAGGTGCGTCGGCGGGGCGGGCGGGCGGTGGCGGGCCGCCGGGCGTGTTCACGGGTCCGCGCTCAACGTCCCCAGCCGAACGAGCTCTTGATCCGCTCGATCGCTTCGGGGACCTCTGCCTCCCGGGGTGGGGGGAGGAACGCCTTGAGGATCTTGCCGAGGTGCAGCCCGAAGGTCTCCGCGCGGATCTCCGCCGGGTCCTCCCGGTCGGCGCGCGCGGCCGCCTGCCGCACCACGGAGCCCAGCCCCCGGTCGGAGTCCAGCAGACCGGCGAGGCTGCCGCCGCGGCCCGTCAGCCGGGCGGCGACGGCCATGCCCGGGCCGTGCCGGCCGCAGGTGCCCTCGTGCACGTGCCAGATCTCGTTGCAGGCGATGACGAGCTGGTGCTCGGGCCGGGTGCGCTCCTCGATGACGAGGAGGTCGCGGTCCTCCAGCCCGAGCCACAGCCCGCTGGCCGTGTCGGGCGGGAACGAGGCGAACCGGAACTCCATCGGGCGCCCGCCGCGCACGCGCCCGTAGGCGGCGCACAGGGCCCCGATGATGTCGGCGGCTCCGGCGGCTCCGGCGGCTCCGGCGGCCCCGGCGGCTCCGGCGGCTCCGGCGGGCCGGGCGGCTCCGGCGGCTTCCGCGGCCGCCCGCAGATCGTCGCCGAGCCTGCGCATGGCCCGTGTGGTCCTCACCGTGCTTCCCCCTCGCCGGTGCCCGCGTGGTCGCCGCGCGCGCCGGCGCCGGCGCCCGCGGCGCGCTGGTCCGCGCGGCGCGGCGCGGGCCCGGGCGGGCGGCCCAACTGCCCCTCCCGCGCCAGCAGGTCGTCCAGGTGGTCGGCCAGCGACCTCCAGCCCGCCGGGGAGAGCCGGCCCGCCCGGGTGACGATGCCGCGCACGTCGTGCGCCCGCATCACGGCGAGCATCGGGTTCTCGGCGGACCGTTCCTCGGACTCCAGTTCGCGCTGGATCCCGGCGAGGGCGGCGGCCAGCGCCTCGGTGTCGTCGGCCAGCAGGAATCCGCTCTCGACCCCGTAGAAGCGCTGGATCCCGGCGGCCGCCGCGAGGTTGGGCAGTCCCTCGCCCTGGGCGAGGCGGGTCAGGGACTGGCCCGACGCGTCGAAGGACCCGGCGATCGCGGAGAGCGAGTACGGCTGCCCGTCCGCCCGGGGCCTGGTGCGGCGCAGGTGTTCGAACCGGCCGCGCACCTGTTCCTTCAGGGGGAGGCGGGGCGGGTTCCCGTCGAGGGTGAGCCGGATGTCCTGCGGGGTGATGCCCGTGAGGTACGAGAGGTGCTCCAGGTCGTCGCCCCCCGAGCCGCTCCCGGGACCGGTGGCGGCCAGGGCCCGCTCCACCGCGCTCTTGGCGTCGGCGAGGAGGAACCCGGCGTAGACCCCGAAGAACCGCTGCACGCCGGCCGCGTGGCCGAGCCGGGGCAGTCCGGTGCCGGCGTTGAGCGGGCCGAGGGAGGCCCCCGGGGCGTCGAAGTCCTCGGCGATGGCGCAGAGCGGCCACTCCCGGCCGTGCTTGTCGAGCCGGGTGGCGCGCAGCCGCAGGAAGCGCCGGTGCACCCGCTCGCACAAGGGCGGTTCGGTGGCGGTGCCGGCCAACACCCGGGGGATGCGCGCCGGGTCGACCCCGGACAGGTGGCCGAGCCGCTCCGCGGCGAGCACCTGCGCGGGGTCCTGTCCGCGCCGCTCCGCCAACCCCGAGACGCGGCCCCAGGCCGCGGTGAGGTCGGGTCGGTCGGCGGCTGGCACCGGGCGTTTCTCCGTCAGTAGAGAGAAGGTTCGATCTGGTCGCTCTGCGTGAAGCCTAGTCCCCGGTTCCGTGGCGGAACAGGGAAACCCTCCACCTTTCTTTCCGTCCGGCTCAAAGAAGGTGGGGACGCCGGACCCCCGCCGAGGGGCATGACCCCGGAGGTAATCGACCGGGCCGGGGCCCCGGCGGCACAGTGGGGCCATCGGGTTCCGGGGTCGCGCACTCGGCTCCGGAGCCCGGGTCACCCGTACCCCGCCAGCGCATTCGATCCTCGATGGAGGCTGATCCGCCATGTCCGCAACCCTGCTCACCGCCGTAGCCCGCACCCCCGTCCCGCGGCTCGCGCTGCGCCGCGTGCTCGCCCTCGACGCCGTCGTCACCGCCGGCAACGGGCTCGCCTACGCCGCCTTCTCCGCTCCGCTCGGCCGGCTGCTCGGAGTCGGGCAGGGCCTGCTGCTCGGGCTCGGCGCCCTGCTGCTGGTCTACGGCGCGGGCGTCGCCCTGCTGGCCTCGCGCCCGCAGCCCCCGGCCCTCCCGGTGAAGCTCGTCATCGAGACGAACTGCGCCTGGGCCGCGCTCAGTCTGGTCGCCGTCTTCGCCTGGTTCTCCCCCACCGTGGCCGGGGCGTTGTGGATCCCGGCGCAGGCGCTCGTCGTCGGCTCCTTCGCGCTCCTGCAGCACCTCGCGCTGCGGGCGGGCTCAGGGAGCCAGTGACCGCAGGTACTTCGCCGTCGCCGGGTCGGCGGGGAGCAGGGTCTCGATGGCCAGCTCGGCCACGGTCACGTCCATCGGGGTGTTGAAGGTGGAGATGGAGGAGACGAAGGAGAGCAGGTGTCCGTCGTGCTCGATCCGCAGCGGAAGCGCGATGTGCGCGACCACTTCCTCCGGCGCGCCGCCGGGCCGCTCCGACGCCGGATCGGCGGGATGGGCCGGATAGGCGGCCACCTCCTCGTACAGGGCGCGCAGCGGCGCCGAGCGGACCAGCGCGATCTGCCGCTCCATCTGTTCCAGCAGGTGCCCCCGCCACTGCGGCAGGTTGCGGATCCGCGGGGCGAGGCCCTCGGGGTGCAGGGTCAGCCGCATCGCGTTGAGCGGGCCGGCCAGCAGGTGCTCGGGCAGCCCCTCCATCAGCATCATGATGCCCCGGTTGGCCGCCACCACGTTGTACGTCGCGTCCACCACCAGCGCCGGATACGGCTCGTAGCCGGCCATCAGCCGCTCCAGCCCCTCGCGCAGCACCGTCATCGACGGATCGTCGAGCGGGGTGTGCGCGTATCGGGGCGCGTAACCGGCCGCCAGCAGCAGGGCGTTGCGGTCCCGCACCGGCACGTCCAGCCGGTCGGCGAGCCGCAGCACCATCTCCTCGCTCGGCCGGGAGCGGCCGGTCTCCACGAAACTGATGTGCCGGGAGGAGGAGTCGGCGCGGCCCGCCAGTTCCAGCTGGCTGATCCCGCGCAGCTCCCGCCACATGCGCAGCAGGGCGCCCACCTTCGCAGTCGTCATGACACGAAGTTAGCCCAGCCGGCTCAGCCCAGGTCGAAGGCGTTGCGCAGGCCGAGCCGGTGGCGCCACAGGTCGTTGCGCTTGAAGGGCTCCAACTCCGGGGCCCGGTACATCGGCCGGACCGTGCACCGCGACGCCTTCGAACCGTCCCGGTCCAGCAGGGAGTTGACGGCGGCGCGGGCCGAGGCGTTCGCGCCCTCCATCGTCGCGAGGTCGATGTCGACGGACACGTAGTCCCCGCTGAGGAAGAAGTTGGGGATGCGGGTGCCCGCGCTCGGCCGGTTGTGGAAGGTGCCGGTCGGGTGGATCAGCAACTGGTCCTGGTTGGTGGGGTTCGGCGTGCCCGTCCCGTCCACCCCGGGGTCCAGGAACCACGAGTGCAGCTTCCCGTCCGACAGCAGCGTCCTGCCGGTGTCGTTGAGCGAGGCCTTCAACTGGGCCCACACCTCGCGGGCGATCTCCTCGCGGGTGCACTGCTTGGCCGTCTTCCCGTACAGGATCCCGGGCTTGTCCCATTCGGAGATGTCGACCGACAGGCAGTCCACGGCGGCGCCGTCCCCGTAGTCGGCGGGGAAATCGCGCGCCGGCCAGTGCTCGGCCTGCTGGATCGCCGTCAACGACCAGGGGGAGTCTATGCAGTTGAGGTGTCCGTGGACGAGGGGCGCGCGCTCCGTGAGGTAGAACTGGATGCCCGTCATCCAGTCGGTCCGCAGCTCGTCGCAGCGCCCCAGCATCGGGTCGGCCGCCCGCAGCGCGGCGCTCCAGGTGGGGCGGGCGTGCTCCACGGGCAGCGCGCTGACGTAGTGGTCGGCGGTGACGGTCCGCACGGCCCCGGCCGGGTCCTCGACGAGCACCCCGCTCACGCGGCCGTCCGCGCAGCGCACCTCGCGCACCGTCCAGCCGATGTTGAACTCGACTCCGAGCGCGCGCAGCCGGGCCTCCCACGGATCGATCCACGCCTCGTTGGTCGGCAGGTTCAAGATCCGGTCCGGCGGGCCGTCCGCGCCCCGCCCCAGCAGGTTGAAGACGAAGGCCTCGCCGAGCGTGCCGACCGTGCGGGTGGAGGCCTCCTCGGCCTTGGTCGCCACGATGTTGCGGGTGATGCCGATCGCGAGGATGCGCTGGTACTCCTGCGACATGCGGGCGGCCCGGGTGAACTCCCACCAGGGGGTCCGCTCCCACTGGTCCTCGCGCCGTTCGTCGCAGCTGGTGAGGAAGACGAGGACGCGGTTGACGAAGTACGCCGTCTCGTGGAGCGGGAGGCGGACCAGCGACTGGAGGATGCCGGTGAGGGCCCGGCGCAGCTCGTCGGGGGTCAGCTCGGCGGGGGCGTGCTCCGGCCAGGGAATGGGCGCGCGCAGGTCCTCGCGGCCGGCCGCGCGGGCGAACATCATCTCGCGCGGGGCGACCAGGTTGTCCCAGACGCCGTTGGCGTTGCCGGGGAAGGGGATGCGCCGCATCGTGTCGGGCAGGTTGTGGTAGATCCCGGGGATGAAGCGGAAGCCGTGCTCGGCGGGGAGCGGGCGGCGGCCGCCGCGCGCGCTGCCCGGTACGTCCATGCTGCGGGCCTTGCCGCCGAGCGCCCGGCGCTCGTACACGGTGACCGCGTAGCCGCGTTCGGCCAGTTCGTGTGCGGCGGTGAGGCCGGCGACCCCGCCGCCGAGGACGGCGACGCGGCGCGCCGGTCCGGTGGTGCCAGCCCCGGTGGCCCCGGTGGCCGCTTCCGTCCCGGCGGCCGCTTCGGCCGGGGCGGCCAGGGCCCCGGCCGTGGATAACGCGCCGGCGGTGGCCGCGGCCCCCGCGATGAACGTGCGCCTGGAGTTGCCTGTGCGCGTCACGATGGTGTCCCCTCGATACCCGGTCGATACCCAGCGGTATTACCGGCGGTAACAGTCACGTCCGGCGCAGGAGCATAGGGGCGTCGCGGTGGTCTCGGAAGGCGCGGAAGCACCCGCACGCACTATGGCGCGAAACCTTCCCTGTGCCCTGAGCTGTGGGAACCTTGACTTCACGTCAGGTCAATCGGGCAGTCGTGTACGGGGAAGGAGCCTGTGGATGTCGAGAGAGCCGCTTTCGCAGAAGGAGATCGAGGACCGGTTGCGGGAACTCCCGGGCTGGGCCTTCGAGGACGACCGGATCATCCGGACCTACCGGCTGGGCAGCCACTTCGCGGCGAGCGCCCTCGTCAGCCACATCGCCTCCGTGCAGGAGGAGCTGAACCACCACTCCGACCTCACGCTCGGCTACAACACCGTCCGCGTCTCCGTGAACACGCACGACGCCGCGGACTCCGTCACCGCCGCCGACTTCGCCCTCGCCGAGCGCGTCGAGTCCCTCGCCCCCGCCCACGGCGCCGCCTGATGGCGGTGGCGCGACCCCTGCTCGACTACGACGCCGAGGCCGAGGCCTACGACGCCACGCGCGGCGGAGCCCCGCGCGCCGAGGCCGCCGCCGCGGCGGTCCTCGGCCTGCTCCCGGCGGCCACCGGGACCCTGCTCGCCCTCGGCTGCGGCACCGGCATCGTCACCGCCCGGATCGCCGCCGCCCGCCCCGGGCTGCGCGTCCTCGGCGCGGACGCCTCGTACGGGATGGCCGCCATGGCCCGCTCCCGGGGCGTCCCGGTGGTCCTGGCCTCCGGAGCCCGCCTCCCGGTCCGCCCGGGCTCGCTCGACGCGGTCAGCGCGGTCTGGCTGCTGCACCTGTTGCGCGCACCGGGTGCGGTGGCCGCCGTGATCGCCGAGGCCGGGCGGGTGCTGCGGCCCGGCGGGGTGTTCGTCACCACCGTCGACAAGGACGCCGCCCACGACGTCGGCAGCGACATCGACGAGGTGCTCGCGCCGCACCTCACCCCCGGCCCCGCCGACGCCGCACCCGAGGTCACCGCACACGCGGCCGCGGCGGGCCTGCGCCCCGCCGGCGAAGCCCGCTTCACCGGGTACGGCCAGGGGCGCACCCCGCGCGGGAGCGCCGCCGCACTGCTCGCCGGGCGGTACGCCTCCCGGGTCCGCCCGCGCGGGACCACCCCGCGCGAGCTCGCCGGCCGGCTGGAACGCCTGCCCGGGCCGGACACCCCGCGCGCGGAGCCGACGTACCGGCTGTTCCGCTTCGTCCGCGACTGACGGCCGCCGCGCGGCGGCCCGGGTCCGCTCGGACGGGCGCCGCGCGGCGGGGCCCGGTCCGCTCAGACGGGCTCCAGGCGCCACCACTGCGCGGGCGAGTCCTCGTCCTCGCACTGGCGGGCCCCGCCCTGCGCGTCCGCCTCCAGCGGCAGCCCGCTGATGGCGGCGATCAGCGAGACGACGCCCGGATCGTCGAGGTGTGCCTCGACGATCCACTCCTGCGCCCCGAAGGCGTTGGCCTTCCACACCTGGACCCGGGTGCCGCTCTCCGTCGACGCGTTCGCGACGTCGAGCCGCCTGCCGTTGTGCACGCTGACCACGTGGAAGATCCCGCCGCCGCTGTGCACCGGGGTGACCTCCCACTGCCGGGACGCGTCCGGCCCGCCGTCCGGTCCGCCGTCCGGCCCGACGCCCACCCGGTTCCCGCTCTCGACCCGCAGCAGCAGCCCGCTGGCGACGTTGCGGATCCGGTACACGCCGTCCGGCGCCGCCAGCGCGCTCACGGACGGGCTCAGAAGTCGAACTCGGCCGGATCGGGACCGATCCGGCGGGCCGAGGCGCCCGCGCCCAGGGCGTCCAGCGCGGCGATGTCGGCGGCGTCCAGCTCGAAGCCGAAGACGTCCAGGTTCTCCCGGATCCGCGACGGGGTCACGGACTTGGGGATCACGACGTTCCCGAGCTGCAGGTGCCAGCGCAGCACCACCTGCGCGGCCGAGCGGCCGTGCTTCTCGGCGATCACGGCGACGGCCGGCAGCGTGAGGAGGTCCTTGCCCTGGCCGAGCGGGGACCAGGCCTCGGTGGCGATGCCCAGGCGCGCGTGCACGGCGCGCAGTTCGGCCTGCGGGAGCAGCGGGTGCAGCTCGATCTGGTTCACGGCCGGGACCAGGGAGCTCTCGGCGCCGAGCCGCTCGAGTTCGGCGGGGCGGAAGTTGGACACGCCCACGGCCTTGGCGCGGCCGCTCGCCGCGATCTCCTCGAAGGCCTTCCAGATGGCTACGAAGTCGTCGCGCATCGGGCGCGGCCAGTGGATCAGGTACAGGTCGATCTCATCGAGGCCCAGCTTGGCGAGCGAGGCGTCGAACTCGCGCAGCACGTTGTCCCGGCCCCAGGTCTCGGACTTGCCGTTCCACAGCTTCGTGGTGACGAACAGCTCCTCGCGCGGCACCCCGGACGCGGCGATGGCCTTGCCGGTGCCCGCCTCGTTGCCGTAGATGGCGGCCGTGTCGATGCTGCGGTAACCCGCCTCCAGCGCGGAGCCCACGGCCTGCGCCGCCTCGTCGTCCGGGACCTGCCAGACGCCGAAGCCGAGCTGGGGCATGGGCGTGCCGTTGTTGAGCTTGATGGTGGGGACCTGGTTCACGTCGGGTCGTTCCCTCGGTTCGTCTCGGTGGTACGGGTACGTACGGGTACTCCTACGACCGGCGACAACCTGGCACCGAGGTGGCCTATTCCCGCCGTACGGGTGAACCCGTACGGCGGGAGGGACGAGCTTCAGGCGCCCAGGTAGGCCTCCCGGACCAGCGGGTCGGCCCGTACCTCGGCGGCCGTGCCCTCGGCGAGCACGCTCCCCAGGTCCAGCACGACCACCCGGGTGCAGAGGTCCATCACGAAGGCCACGTTGTGCTCGACGAGCAGCACCGCGCAGCCCTCCTCCTCGGCCAGCCGGCGCACGACCTCCGCCAGCCGTTCGCGCTCGGGCGCGGACATTCCCGAGGCGGGCTCGTCCAGCAGCAGAACCCGGGGCGGATCGGCCACGGCGCGCGCCAGCTCCACCATCCGGGCCCGGCCCACCGGCAGACCGCCGGCGTACGAGTCCCCGAGCGCGCCGATCCCGCAGTCCGCCAGCACCCGGGCCGCCCGCTCCCGCCGCTCCCGCTCCCGGCGGCGCCGGGTGGGCGAGGAGACCAGGTCGGCCGCGAAACCGCCGCCTCCGCCCCGCCACTCCTGTGCGACGAGGACGTTGTCGGCGACGCTGAGCTGCCCGAACAACTGCTGGCGCTGGAAGGTCCGGCGCATTCCGTGCCGGGCCCGCCAGACGGGGGAGCGGCGGGTGATGTCCGCCCCGTCGAGCAGCATCCGCCCCTGGTCGGGCCGGCGGATCCCCGACAGGACGTCGAACAGGGTGGTCTTCCCGGCCCCGTTCGGCCCGATCAGCCCGCACACCTCGCCGGCCCGGACCCCGAGGTCGACGCCGGTCAGGGCCTTGACCCCGCCGAAGCGGACACTGATGCCGGTGGCCTCCAGCACGTAGTCGTCGCCGCTCACGTCGCCACCCCCAGATAGGCCTCGGTCAGCCGGTCCGCGTCCACCTCGGAGCGCGGGCCGCACCAGGAGACCCGGCCCTGGGAGAGGTAGGCGACGGTGTCGGCGATCCCCAGGATCTCGGCCGCCTTCTCCTCCACCAGCAGCAACGCGGTGCCGGCGTCGCGAAGTTCGGTGAGCAGCGCGTACACCTCGTCCACCACGCGCGGGGCGAGCCCGAGCGAGGGCTCGTCCGCGATCAGGACCGCGGGCGGGCGCTGCAGCAGCGGAGCGAGGGCCAGCATCTGCTGCTCCCCGCCGGACAGCGCCCCGGCGGCGACCGCGCGCCGCTCGCGCAGCCGGGGGAACCGTTCGTAGACGGCGTCCCGCTCGTCCGCGTCCCCCAGGTAGAGGGCCAGGTTCTCCTCGATGCTGAGGGCGGGGAAGATCCCCCGCCCCTCGGGCGCCAGCAGCACCCCGGCCCGCGAGCGCCGTACCGCGCCGTCGCGCGTGGCGTCCCGCCCGTTCACGAGGACGGTCCCGCCGGTGACGGGCAGCGCCCCGGCCGCCACCCGGCAGGCGGTGCTCTTCCCGGCCCCGTTCGGCCCGAGCACCGCGAGGATCTCCCCGCGCCGCACCAAGAGGTCCACCCCGCGCAACACGAGCCCCCCGTCATACCCGGCGGTGACACCCCGGAGCTCAAGTGAAGCCCCGCCGGCGTGTGAGGCGCGGGGGTCCGGGGGCGGAGCCCCCGAAGGAGCCGCTACAGTCCCGCCCCAACCCCCTGGACGCGGCAAAGATCACCTACGTCGACTACAAGGACACCGACCTGCTGCGGAAGTTCATCTCCGACCGCGGCAAGATCCGTAGCCGCCGCGTCACCCGCGTAACGGCCCAGCAGCAGCGCCGGCTCGCCGCAGCGATCAAGAACGCGCGCGAGATGGCCCTGCTCCCCTACGGCACCAGCCGATAGGGACTCGCGGCCTTCTCTCCGTGACTCCTCCACGATGCCTCTGGGAGGCTGCCGGACATGACGGTGCACAAGGCCCCCGCATTCCTGGACATCACCCACCCCGAGGACGTCACCCCGGTGCTCAGACGGGAGCTCGTTGACTGCTGGGAAACAGTGGCCAACGCCGGCGGCGCCGTCATCGCCGCCGGATTCCCGCTGCCACCGGTGAGCGCACGCGTCGTCGGGCCCGTGGTGGACGAGCTCATCCACGGGCTCGACCCCCGCTGCCGCAGGCTGCTCATCGCCACCGTCGACAGCGACCTCGCCGGCTGGCTGATCGTCCGCCGCGATCCGCATCCCCTGGTCGCGCACTGCGGCGTGATCAACCACGTGCAGACCCACCCCCGCTATCGCGGCCGTGGCATCGGGGCCGCACTGATGAATCGGGTCCGTGACCTCGCCCGGGACGAGATGGGCCTGGAAAGGCTGTCACTCGCCGCCAGAGGCGGCCTTGGGCTTGAGGAGTTCTACCGCAAGCTGGGCTGGCTGGAGGTCGGCCGATGGCCCCGTGCGTTGCGTGTGGCCCCGGGTGACGACCGGGACGAGATCCTGATGAGCCTGCCCCTCTGACCGTCCCGATCCGGCCGTCCGCCGACGTGTTGCGGTCCCTCCCCCGCCGAGCCGGGGGCAAAGAGCCCGGCGAGGGTTACGGTCGTATGACCGTTTGCCGAAACCGGTACGTATTCCTCGTCGGGGAGGGAACAGCTGGGATGAGCAACGCACCTCTGTACTTGGAGCCGCGCCTTGAACCGCGGCTGACGTCCTTGCTGGACGAGTCTGCCTTCCTGCATACGCTCGTGGACGGGCTCGGATCACCCCTGAACCTGGTGCTGCCTCAGCAGCTCGCGGAGAACGTGGCGCGCTTCCGCTCCGTCCTGCGCCGGCGCCGCCTCGGCGGCCAGGTCTACTTCGCGCACAAGGCCAACCGCTCCAGCGCACTCGTCAGGCGGCTCACCACGACCGGCGCCGCCCTCGACGCCGCCTCGCTCAGCGAGTTGCAGCATGCGCTCGGGTCCGGATTCACCGGAGACCGGATCATGGCGACCGGACCCAAGGACCCCGCCTTCCTCTGGCTGGCCGCCCGCTCCGGAGCGACCGTCAATGCCGACGGGGCCGCGGAGCTGGAAGAGGCCGCCGGTCTCGTCGGCGCGTACGGCCTGCCGCGCCTGCGGGTGCTGCTGCGGCTGTCCGAGTTCGAGACGTCCGGCGCGAAGGTGCTCTCCCGCCGCAGCCGCTTCGGCACCTCCGTGAAGTCCCTGAACGACCTGCTCGACGTACTCGAACGCCACCAGGACGCGCTGGAGCCGATCGGTGTCGGCTACCACCTCGACACCACGAGCCTGGACGAGAAGGCGACGGCGCTGGAGGGGTGCCTGCGGGCCATGGAGGAGTTACGCATCCGGGGGTTCCGGCCGAGCGTCGTCGATGTCGGCGGCGGCTTCGGCGTCAGCTACCTGGCCCACGCCGAACAGTGGGACCGCTACACCACCGAGCTCACCCACGCCGTCATGGGCCGTCGCCCACCCCTGACCTGGGGCGGGCACGGCTACGGCCTGCGCGTGGAGAACAGCACCCTCAAAGGGGCCCTCGGGCTGTACCCGGCACACCGGCCCGTCGTCGGCCCCGACTACCTCGACGAGCTACTCTCGCGCCCCGCGCCGGGCCTGGGACGCCCGCTGGGCACCCTGCTGTTGGAGAGCCTGTACGACCTTTACGCAGAGCCGGGCCGGGCGCTGGCGGACCAGTGCGGTCTCTCCCTCGCCAGGGTGCTGGAGGTACGGCGTACCGAATCCGGGGAGCATCTGGTCCGCCTCGCGATGAACGCCGGCGACGTCAGCCTGGAGGACCACAGCGTCCTGATGGACCCCGTGGTCGTTCCCCGCAACGGCCCTGCGGCGGGCCCACCGGAGCCGGTCGCAGTGCACCTGATGGGCAACCTTTGCCTGGAGGCCGACCTCATCACCCGCAGAACGGTGTTCCTGCCCCGGCTGCCGAACCCCGGCGACCTCCTCGCCTTCGCCAACACCGCGGGCTACTGCATGGACTTCAGCGCCACCCAGGCCCAACAGCAGCCCGTCGCCCGCAAGGTCGCGGTCCAGGAGGTGGCCCACCAAGAGGAGACAGGGGCCTGGAGCTGGTGCCTGGACGAGCACTACTGGCCGATCGCACGTACGGGGGGACAGCAGGGATGAGGTACGAGAGCATCATCGAGGCCATCGGCAACACGCCGCTGGTCCGCATCGACCCGGCCGTGCACGGCCTGCGCAACATCGACCTCTACGCCAAGCTGGAGATGCTCAACCCCTTCGGCTCGCTGAAGGACCGGGCCGCCTGGAACATGGTCCGCCCGGGACTGGCGGACGCCGCGGAGCGCGGCGAGACGATCGTGGAGCTGTCCAGCGGAAACACGGCCAAGGCCCTGGCCCTCATCGCCGGTCTTCACAGGCTGCCCTTCAAGAGCGTCACCAACCGCATGCGCATCCCCGAGATCAAGGACCTGCTCCTGCTGCTGGGCGCGGAGATCGAGGAGTTGCCCGGCCGGAGCGAGTGTCTGGACCCCACCGACACCGAGGACCCGCTGACCCTCTTCCACCAGCAGTTGAACCGCCCCGGCAGTGCTCACCTCCACACCGACCAGTACTTCAACCCCTTGAACGCCGAGGCGCACGCGCAAGGCACCGGACCGGAGATCATCGCGGACCTGGACGGCCGGGCGCCCGACTGGTTCATTGCCTGCGTCGGCACCGCCGGCTCTTCCACCGGGGTCGCCTCGGCGTTGCGCGCTCACGATCCTGCGGTGCGCGTGATCGGTCTGGTGGGGCAGAAATCGGACTTCATCCCCGGCATCCGCACCATCGACGAGGTACAGGAAGTGGGTCTTTTCGACCCTGGCGTGTACGACACGATCGAACCGGTGAGCGCGGACGAGGCCATCGACGGGATGTTGACGCTGCTGCGCCGGTGCGGCCTGCTCGCCGGCCCCACCGGCGGGGCGGCCTACCACGGCGCCGTACGCCATCTCCAGCCGCTCGACGCCGCATTGACCGAGAAGCGGACGGCCGTCTTCATCGTCTGCGACCGGGCGGAGAGCTACCTCGGCTACGTGCGCGAGCGCCGGCCGGAGCTGCTGGGAAGGGCGCCCGTGAAGAACTCGGTCGCCACCCTGACCGCCGCGGAGCTGGACGCCGTGACGGCCGTCGAGGTCGACGCGGCGCAGAAGTGGATCGGGGTGGAGCAGCCGCTGGTGGTGGACCTGCGCGGCCCCTTCGCGTACGCCGCCCTCCACATCGACGGCTCGGTCAACATCGTCGACGAGCTGTTCGAGGAACTGCTGCGGGGAGGCCTTCCGTTCAGCAAGAGCCGATCAGTGCTGCTGGTGTGCCCGGTCGGCGAGAAGTCCGCCCGGTACGCGGCCCTGCTCACGCGCATGGGCCACCCCGACGTACGCAGCCTCGCCGGCGGCATCATCGCCTGGCGGGACTCGGGCGCGCCGCTGGTACGTGACTGACATGGCGGACCCCGCAGCCGAACTCGAGGAGTTGGCGTCGTGGCAACGGCCGCTGCGCGCGCAGTTCCCTCTGATAGTCAGCCACCCGGACCCGGCGTACCTGGACAGCGCTGCCACCACGCAGAAGCCGCAGGCCGTCCTGGACGCCGTACAGGCCTACCTCACCACCTCCAACGCCAACGCGGGCCGTGGCTCGTACCCCTGGGCCAACACCACCACGGCCCTGGTGGAGCGCACGCGCGAGCGGGTCAAGGAGTTCCTCGGCGACCCGGATCCGGACCGGTCATCGGTGCATTTCACGAGCGGGGCCTCGGAGGGGCTGCGTACCGTCGCGCGGGACTGGCTGCCCGCGCTGCTCGCCGACGGGGACGAGATCTTCGTACCGTTCGCCGACCACCAGGCGAACCTCGCGCCCTGGCTGGAAGCCCGGGCGCTGCTGGCCCGTCAAGGGGTACGGATCGTGGTGCGCGAACTTCCGTACCAGGCGGGTTCCGGGGACTACGATCCGGAGGCGCTCGCCAGGGCCGTCGGACCGCGTACCCGCTTCGTGGCCGCCACCCACGTGCACCACGTCTACGGCGTCGACATGAACGTGCACCGCATGCGTGAGGTGGTCGGCCCGGACGTGGTCATCTGTGTGGACGCCGCGCAGAGCATCGGCCATCTGCCGGTTTCCGTGGCCGACCTGGACGTGGACTTCCTGGTCTTCTCCGGTCACAAGGCTCTCGCCCTGCCGGGGACCGGCGCCGTCTGGGCCCGGGGCCTGCGCGGACCGGGCTTCCGGCCGGGCGGCTGGCCGGGCACCCCGAACACGGCCGGCATCGCGAGCCTGGCCGCGGCGCTCGACTGGCTCGACGCCGCCGGGACCGACCGGATCGAGCGCTGGACCGTGGCGCTGGCGGCCTTGCTGACCGACGGACTGAGCCGGATGCCGGCGTACGAGGTCCTCGGCTGCCAGACCAGCCTCACGGCCGGCTCGCAGGTGCAGCGCAGGAGCAGCATCGTGACCTTCCGGCATCGCGGGATCAGCTCCCAGGACCTGGGGTTCATCCTTTTCAGCCACGGCTTCATGGTGCGCTCGGACGATCACTGCCAGGCCGGGCGGAGTGTACGGGACGGCTCGGTGCGGGTCAGCCTGCACGTGTACAACACGCCCGAAGAGATGACGAAGTTGCTCACCGCGCTCGCCGGACTGCAATGATTTTCATGAGCAGACTGTGGTCACGGTGACGGAGGCGATTCGATCGCTATGAGCATGAGTACGGTGGCGGCCGCGCGCTGGGTGGAGCGCTGGGAATGCCAGCAGCAGCGCTACGCGGTCGACCGCGAAGAGAGGTTCACCGTCATCGCGGACGTGGTCGAACGCGTCACGCTCGGCCGGCCCGCCCCGCTGGTGGTCGACCTGGGCAGCGGGCCGGGATCTCTGGCCGCGCGGCTGGCCAGTCGGCTGCCCACCGCGGATGTTCTGGCCGTCGATGCCGACCCGCTGCTGCTGGAACTGGGCAGGGCGCACTACGGCACGGCCCTGCGGTACGTCGAGGCGTTGATCGGTGCGCCGGGATGGCTCGACGCGCTCGCCCTGGACCGCCCGGTCGACGCGGCCGTCTCCACCACGGCCCTCCACTATCTGGGTGAGCCCAGCTTGCGGAACGTCTACCGGGACCTCGCCGAACGGCTGCGGCCCGGCGGGGTGCTCGTCAACGGCGACCACATCAGCCCGGATTCCGCGAGGATCCGCGATCTCGCTCTCGACATCGGCCGCCGACACTCCGAACGGTGCCTGGCCTTCACCCACGAGGACTGGCAGTCCTGGTGGTCCGGGGCCGCCGCCGATCCCGAATTCGCGCCCTTCCTCGCAGGGCGGGGCGAGCGCCGCCATCCGCCCTGCGAGGGCAATGACCTTCCTCTGTCCGGCCATGTCGAGCTGCTGCGCGAGGCGGGGTTCGGACACGTCGGAACCGTCTGGCAATTCGGCAACAGCCATGTGCTGGTCGCCGTGCGCTGATCCTCACCGCGCTGCGGCCTGTAGGAGGGCTCTGGTGAACGAGTGCTGTGGTGCGTCGATCAGGCGGGGGGCCGGCCCTTCCTCGACGATGCGGCCCGCGTCCAGGACCGCGATCCGGTCGGCCAGGCAGGCCGCGGCCGCGAGGTCGTGGGTGATGAACACCAGGGTGAGTTCCGTGCGTTCGCGGAGTCGGGCGAGTACGTCGAGGATGGCGTGCCGCGTGACAGGGTCGAGACCGGAGGTGATCTCGTCGCAGATGAGGACCTGCGGCTCCGCCAGCAGAGCCCGGGCGAGTGCGGCCCGCTGGAGTTCACCGCCCGAGAGCCCGCCGGGGCGGCGCTCGGCGAGACTCGCGGTCAGGCCCAGTTCCTCAAGGGTCGCCGCGGCCGCCCGGCGGGCGTCGTGCCGATCCGCCCCCCGCAGGCGCACCGCGCTGCGGGCGACCTGGTCTAGGACGGGCCGGTGTTCGTCGAAGGCGGCCTTCGCGTCCTGGAACACGTACTGCACGGCGGCCAGTTCGGCGCGGGTGCGCGATCGCAGGCTGCGCGGCAGCGGGGTCCCGTCGAGCAGGACCGTACCGTCGTACGCGGAGTGCAGGCCGGCCAGGCAGCGTCCCAGGGTGGTCTTGCCACTGCCGGAGCGGCCGACGAGCGCCAGGCACTCCCCCACCGCCACCGAGACCCCGATGTCGCTCAGTACGTCGATGGTGCCCCGGGCTGCGCGGTGTTTCGCGGTCAGGTCTTGTGCCTCAAGACGTACGGGCCCGCGCGGGCGGGCTGTTCGCGCTGCGCGGGGCGCCTCCTGCGGGAGGTCGGTGAGCACCGACGAGGTCGGCCCTCGGTCCACGACGCGGCCTTCCCGCATGACCACGACCTCGTCCGCCAGCTCTCGTACCACGTCGAGGTCGTGGCTGAGCAGGACGACGGCGATGCCCTGGCGCGCCACCGCCGCCAGTTCCGCGACGATGCCCTGTTTGGTGAGGACGTCCTGTCCGGTGGTGGGTTCGTCGGCGACGATGACGCGGGCACCCAGCAGCAGCGCCTGCGCCAGGACGACCCGCTGCTGCTGGCCGCCGGAGAGCTGGTGGGGGAAGCGGCGCAGTACGGCCGCGGGGTCCGGGATCTGCGCGAGGCACAGGGCCTTCTCGACGCGCCCGCGGATCTCGCCACGGTCGCCTCCCCGGCGGGCGGCGATGTCCCGTAGCAGTGCTCCCACGCGGCGGGCGGGATTGAGGACGGCCGCGGGGTGCTGGGGTACGTATCCCACCGCGCCCCCCGCCGTAGTGATCGTCCCTTCGACCGTGGCGCCCTGCGGGTATTCACCGAGCAGGGCAAGACCCGTGGTGGTCTTGCCGCTGCCGGACGGGCCGATGACGGCCGTGACCTTGCCGGCGTGGGCCTCAAGGCTCACGCCGTCGACGATCACCCGCCCGCCGATCTCCACCCTAAGGCCCTGCACCTCTGCGACCAGGCTCATGGCTTCGTTCCCTTCGTGTGGTCCGGTCGGTGCAGGGCGGCGTCGAACAGCAGGTTGGTGCCCATGGACAGGGCGGCGATGAGGAGGGCGGGCACCACTACGGCCCAGGGCTGGAGGAAGAGGCCGGTGCGGTTGCGGTCGACCATCACCGCCCAGTCGGCGGCGTCCGGCTGCACGCCGACGCCGAGGAAGGCTGCCGTGGCCACCAAGTACAGGGCGCCGGTCAGCCGGATCCCGGCATCGGCGGCGAGGGTGCGGCGCATGGCGCGCGCCACATAGCCCATCGCAGTGCGCCACCAGGACTCGCCCTGCACCCGCAGCGCTTCGACGGCGGGCCGGGAGGACACCTCCACGGCCGCCGCGTGGACGACACGTGCCGCGTCGGGTGCGGCGGCTAGCCCGACCAGGGCGGTCAGCCCGACGGGACCGGGGGTGAGCGTCGCCGCGACGAGCAGCACCAGGAGCAGCGAGGGGACTGCGATCACCACGTCCAGGGGCCGCATCAGTACGTCCTCCAGCCAGGTACGGCGGGTAAGGGCGGCGGCGAGACCCAGAGGAATGGCGACGAGGTAGGCGAGCGCGGTCGCGGCGAGGGCCACCAGTACGACGGACCGGCCGCCGAACAGCACCTGCCGCCAGACATCGCGGCCGGTGAAGTCGGTGCCGAGCCAATGACCTTGGCCAGTGGCGAAGGAGACGGAACGCGGACCGGCAGGACCGGCCACCAGCGGCCCCAGCAGGGCGAGCAGCAGCGGTACGGCGACCAGCCCGAGGGCGAGCGCGTACCTCGGCAGGGTGTGCTTCATGCCGCCACCTCCGAGCGGGGGGCGAAGCGGCGCGCGACCAGGTCGGCCGCGAGGTTGACCAGGACGGTGACGACTCCGAAGACGACGGCCATGCCCTGGACGACGGGGACGTCGCGGGCGGCGACGGCCTCGATGAGTACGGTGCCCAGGCCCGGGACGACGAAGAGGGCCTCCACGACGATGACGCCGCTCAGCAGCCAGTCGCAGGTGCGGGCCAGTTGCTGGGTGGCGGGGGCGAGGGCGTTGGGCAGGGCGTGCGTCCAGCGGATGCGTGAAGGGGATACTCCGTAGCGGCGCGCCTGGGCAACGTACGGCGACGCCATCGCGTCGATCATCCCGGCGCGCACCAGGCGGCTGATGGTGCACACCGGCCGGGACAGCAGGACGATCACCGGCAGCACGAGTACGGCAGGCTCGGAGAAGACGTCCGCGCCCACGGCGGTGGGTGGCAGCCAGCCGAGCCACAGCCCGAACACGGTCGCCAGCAGCACCCCGAAGGCGAATTCGGGTACGGCGTGCACGCCGAGGGTCAACGCGCTGACGCTCCGGTCCAGCAGGCCGCCCTCACGGCGGGCCGCCAGGACCCCGAGCCCGACGGAGAGCGGGACGAGCAGCGCGAGGGTGGCGGCGGCGAGGACGAGGGTGGGGCCGAGACCCGTGGCCAGGTAGCCGGTGACGGGCCGGCCGGTGACCAGGGAGGTGCCGAGGTCGCCGTGCAGCATGCCGGTGACCCAGTCCAGGAGCCGTGCGGAGGTAGGCCGGTCCAGGCCCATGGCCTCGCGGATGCGGGCGATGCGCTCGGGGTCGGGCTGGTCCCCGGCGAGGGCCACGGCCGCGTCACCGGGCAGGGCCTCGGTGAGGACGAAGATGAACAGGACCACGGCCGCCGTCTGCCCCAGACCGAGGAGCAGACGGCGGCCGACCCATGACAGGTGGAGCGTCACGCGAGCCAGATCTTGTCGAAGCGGGCCCAGTCGAGGGTGTTGGCGGGGGCTTCCTTGGACACCCCGCGCACCTTGGGGGTCGTGGCGACGATCCAGTCGGCGAAGCCCCAGATCAGGAAGCCTCCCTCGTCGTAGAGCCGACGCTGCATCCGCTCGTACAGCGCCGCGCGCTGGGTGGCGTCGCGGGTGGACTGGGCCTGCTGGTACAGGTCGTCGAAGTCCTTCTGCTGCCACTTGGTGGCGTTGGTGGTGGAGCCGGTCAGCAGCCGCTGCGAGACGTGGGACTCGATGGGCATGGCGCCGGACCGGTAGGAGGCGAAGGTTCCGGAGTTGAGAATGTCCTTCCAGTACGTGTCCTTGTTGCCGACCTTGACCTCGACCGTGACCCCGGCCTTGGCCGCCTGCTCCTTGAAGATTCCGGCGGCCTCGATGAAGCCGGTGGCGGCGGGGGCGGTGTCGAGGGTGACTTTGAGGCCTTCGGCGCCGGCCTCCTTCAGCAGTGCGCGGGCCTTCTCCAGGTCCTGGGTGCGCTGCGGCAGGTTGCTCGCGTAGTACTGGTAGCCCTTGCCGAAGAGGTCGTTGCCGATCTCGCCCGCGCCGGAGAGTGCCCCGTCGACGAGCTCCTTGCGGTCGGCGATGAGGAAGAAGGCCTGGCGGACCCGCTTGTCGTCGAACGGCGCCCGGTCGGTCTTCATCACGAAGCCCTGCATGCCGCTGCCGGGCAGGCGGACGACGTCGATCTTGCCCCCCTTGCCCTCGTGGGCGCGGGCGGTGGCCGGGTTGAGTTCGTGGGCGTACTCGACCTGGCCGCCGAGCAGGGCGCTCACACGCGCCGACTCCTCCGTCGCGACGACGAACTCCAGCTCGTCGAGGTGCGGCGCGCCCTCCCAGTAGGCGTCGTTGCGCTTGACCACGAGAGAGCTGCCGGGCTTGAAGGAGACGAAGCTGAACGGACCGGATCCGATGGGCTTGTCGAAGGTGGCGGCGTCCTTGGGGACGATGTACGCGCCGAAAGCCGCGAGCACGTTGGGGAACTCTGCGTACGGGCGCTTGAGCTTGAACTCGACGGTGGTCGCGTCCACGGCCCGGCTCGCGGCGAGGTCGATGGGCTCCAGCGAGGCCTTGGCCCGGAAGGTGCCCTTGGGATCGGCGATCCTGCCGTAGCTGTAGAGGACGTCCTCGGCGGTGACCGGCTTGCCGTCGTGGAAGGCGGCCTTGCGCAGGGTGATCCGCCAGGTGTCGAGGGCCTCGTTCGGCTCCCAGCGCTCGGCGAGCCGCGGGACGGGGGCGAGGTCGGCGCCGAAGTCGGCGAGCTTGTCGAAGAGGGCCTTGGCGCGGGCGGCGTCGACGAACAGGTTGGCCGCGTGCGGGTCGAGGGTCTCGTTGGCCCCGCCGCCGGCAAAGGCGGCGCGCAGCCGGCCGCCGGGCTTGGGGGTGCCGGCCTCGGCGTTCTTGGCGTCCGGCTCGGTGGATCCACCGCTGCCGCATCCGGCGGTGAGGGCCAGCACGGTGGCACTGCCGGCGATGATGAAAGTTCTTCGGGCGAGGCGGCTGGACTGGTCGTTCACGAGGTGCTGTCTCCGTTGCTGTGATGGGGCTTGAGCCGGGCTACGAGGTGGAGGCGGTCGGAACTCGCGGTCCGATGGGGGGCCTCTCCTTCGCGCCAGGGCGGTTCGGTGCGGGGTCCGGGGCCGTCGTAGAGGTCGAGGACCTCGAACCCGGCCGTGGTGAGGAAGTACCGGAGCTCCTGGGGGAAGAGCAGGCGCCAGGCGGAGTGCTGCTCCGCCGGGGGCGAGTCGTCGTCCGTGGTCCAGGTCCGGCGGCGGCGCAGCAGCTGCGCCGCGTGGTCGACGTACAGCGTGGTGTGGGAGGTGTACGTGACGCCCCGCCACGCGGCGGTCGCGGTGCGGGGCCCGTCCAGCAGTTCGGTGGTGCCGAGGAAGAAGGCCCCGTTGCGCATCTCGGCGACGAGCAGTCCACCGGGGGTGAGGTGGGCGCGGCAGCGGGCGAGGAAGGCGGTGAGGTCGTCGTTGGTGTGGCAGTAGAGCAGGGCGCTGTCCAGGCAGACGACGGCGTCGAAGGTGGCCGCGAGGTCGAAGTCGCGCATGTCGGCGCGGTGGTAGGCAGGGCCGGGGTGACGGCTGCGGGCGTGCGCCAGCATCGACTCCGAGGTGTCGATGCCGGTGACCTGGCGGCCGGCCCGGTGGTGGAGCCAGGCGGCGTCGCGGCCGGTGCCGCAGCCGACGTCGAGGACGCGCTGGCCTGCGTCGTACCGTGCCAGCACGCTCTCGGCCCAGCGGGCCGCGAGGTGTTCCGGGTCGGGGAAGCGCTCTTCGTACAGCTCGGGATGGTCGGTCAGAAGGTTGCCAGTGGTCATCGGGTCTCGCTTCGGGGGCAGGCGTCGGCACGTGGGGGTGGTCTCTTATACACCTTTGACGCCCGTACCACCCCGCCGCACCCTTCTCCCTCGTCGACCCCGTCCAGCGGGCCAAGGCCCTCGGCCTGGACAAGTATCCGCTCGGTCCCCCCGCCTCCGGCTACATCAACGCCGGCGACCTGTGCACCGCCATCGAGACCGGCAGCCCCTACCCGGTGCGCGCCCTGATCGGCTTCGGCTCCAACCTGGTCGTCGCCCAGCCCGGCTCCGACCGCACCGCGGCCGCCCTGCGCCGGCTGGACTTCCAGGTCCACCTCGACCTCTTCCACACCCCCACCAGCGCGAGCGCCGACATCGTCCTGCCCGTCAACAGCGCCTACGAGCACGAGGCCCTGCGCTTCGGCTTCGAGATCAGCCACCGCGCCCAGGAACACGTCCAGCTGCGGCCCCGGATGATCGAACCCCAGGGCGACTCCCGCTCCGACACCGAGATCGTCTTCGACCTGGCCTGCCGGCTCGGCCTGGGCGCGCAGTTCTTCGACGGCGACGTGGAAGCCGCCTGGAACTGGCAGTTGGCACCGCTCGGCCTGACCGTCGCCGGCCTGCGCGAGCAGCAGGGCGGCGTACGGGCCCCGCGCGAGCTCGCGTACCGCAAGTACGCCGAGCCGACCGGCGGGGACGGCGCCGTACGGGGCTTCGGCACGCCCACCGGACGCGTCGAGCTCTACTCCGAACGACTCCTGGAGCACGGCTATCCGCCGGTCCCCGAACACGTCGCCCCGGCGCCCGTGGACGAGGCCTTCCCCCTGGTGCTGACCTGCGCCAAGCACGGCTACTTCGTCCACAGCCAGCAGCGCTCCCTCACCTCGCTGCGCCGCCGCGCCCCCGACCCGTCCGTCGACATCCATCCCCGGGCCGCCGCGGCCCGCGGCATCACCGAGGGCCAGTGGACCGAGCTGTCCACGCGGATCGGCTCCATCCGCCTGCGCGCCCGCTTCGACGATTCCCTCCACCCCTCGGTGGTCGTCGGCGAGTACGGCTGGTGGCAGGAGGCCCAAGACCTCGCCCTCCCCGGCTCCGACCCCACCAGCCCCGCCGGCCACAACTTCAACCGGCTCATCGACCACACCAGCACCGACCCGCTCAGCGGCTCCGTACCGCTGCGCGCGGCGGTCTGCGAGATCCGTCCCCTCCCCGCCGACGGAACCTGGACCGGCACCCGCCCCTTCACCGTCACGGAACTGGCCGACGTCAGCCCCGGCGTACGCGCCCTGCGCCTGGAGCCCGCCGACGGCGGCCCCCTGCCCGACCACCGGCCCGGCCAGCACCTGACCGTCCGGACCGAGGACCCGGGCGGCGCCCCCGCCGACCCGGCCGGCGCGCGCAGCTACTCGCTGACCGGCCCCGCCATCGAGCCGGGACGCACCGCCTACCACCTCGCCGTCCGGCACATCCCCGACGGCGCCTTCTCCGGACACGTCCACCGCACGCTGAAGACCGGCGACCGGCTGCACCTCGCCAACCCGCGCGGCGTCTTCGTCATCCCCACCCACACCGACCACCCGGTCGTCCTCCTCGCCGGAGGCATCGGCATCACCCCCTTCCTCAGCTACCTGGAAACCCTCGCGGCCACCGGCGGCACCGTCCCCGAAGTCGTCCTGCACCACGGCAACCGCAACTCCGCGGACCACCCCTTCCGCGAGCGGATCCGAGCCCTGCGCGCCCGCATCCCCCAGCTCACGGTCATCGACCACTACGCCGACCCCCTGCCCCACGAGGTGCCGGGCACCGACCACGACCGCACCGGCTCCATCACCCCCGACGACGTGGACCCCGGGCTCGTGGCCCGGCGCGCCCGCTTCTACATGTGCGGCCCCGACCCCATGCTCGACGCCCTCGGCAAGGGGCTGAAGGAGCGCGGCGTACCCCGCTTCGAGGTCTTCAGGGAACAGTTCCGGCCCACCCGGCGCGACGTGGAGGTTCCCGACGACGCCTCCTTCACCGTCACCTTCGCCCGTACCGGACGCTCCACCACCTGGAAGAAGGGCGACGGGGCCCTCTTGGCCCTCGGCGAGGCCGCCGGGGTGAAGATGTCCTCGGGCTGCCGCGTCGGCCAGTGCGAGAGCTGCGCGTGCACCGTCCTGAAGGGCAGCGCCGCACACCTCGTCACCCCTTCCGACGACCTGCCCGACGGCGACGTCCTCACCTGCCAGTCCATCCCCACGACGGACCTCGTCATCGACGCCTGAACCGTTCCGCGGGCCTGCCCGGCCCGGTCGCACGGCCGCGGCGGACCGGAACACGGACCGCACCGCACCGCCGTCCCATGGCGCGGCGCGGGAGCCCGTGGGCCCCCGCGCCGGCTTCGGTCACCTCCAGTCGGCCGGCTGGACGGCCCTCTCGTCCGGCTCGCCGCACCTCGGCCGCCGCCGGAGGGCGAGGGCGAGCACGGCCGCCGCGCACGCGCACAGCACGCCGAACCCGGCCCACCACGGAAGCGGGAAGTATCCGGCGGACGGCGCGTAGTGGCCGACGACCTGGGGATACGCGACCCGGGTCTGCTGGACGGCGAAGCCGGCCGCCGGCGTGACCCGCAGCAGCCACTGGGACACGCCGTCCGGCAGCAGCGGGAAGGCGGTCACGGCGTAGGGGACCGCGATGACCGTGACGGCGACGGCCGCCGCGAGCCAGGCCCGCCGGAGCAGGGCGCCCAGCGCCACCGCGAGCACGCCGGTCAGGGCGAGCGCGGCGGCCGTGCCGGCCACGACGCGCACCGCGGTGAGCGGGGACACATCGAGGACCGAGACCCCGTTCCCGCTCAGGACGGCCGCGCCGACCGGGATCACGACGGCCATGGCGAGGAGGCCGGTCACGAACGTGAGGACTCCGAAGACGACCGCCCTCGCCGCGGCCTCCGCACGGTTCGCGGGCGCACCCGGCCCGGGTTCGCGCCGGGACCCGGCGGCGCCGAACCGTGCGGCGGCCACGAGCACGACGAGCAGGGCGAAGGGAAGTCCGGCGAGGAGGCGCTCCACGGAGACCGCGCCGCCCGTGTCGCCGACCGGCCCGATGTCGCCGGAGCCGCTGACGGCGATCGTCCCGCCCTCCTCCACCGCCCCGGAGGGGTTGTGGAGCTTTTCCCAGTCGGTCTTGTTCATCTCGCCGACGGCGTCCTTGCTCCAGCCCCCGCCGGCTGCCGCGCCGTCGAGGGAGATGTTGTCGAAGCGGCCCGTGGCCTGGGCGAAGCGCACCTGCTCGGTGGCGCCGCCGAGGCCCACGGGCCGCAGCGTCAGGTCACCGGGCGAGGCGGCGAACAGGCCGACCTGCACGGTCGCGGGCAGGCCCGGCAGCAGCGCCTCGCCGACCTTCGTCCACCGCCCGCCGTCGGCGGACTCGTAGCCGGTGACGGTGGAGCCCGACCGGGTCAGCCGGAGCCAGCGCGGGGACTGGGCGGAGGCCCCGCCCGCGCTGCCCGCGATGTCGTGGCGGTAGTCGTACTGCATCCGCACACCATGGCTTCCGGTGAGCATCAGCGCCGCGTAGGAGGAGCCCTGGCGGACACCGTCCTTGACGATGATCCCCGCCTTCGCCCAGGGCGTCAGGCCCGGGACGAGCTGGTCGTGGTGCGGTGGCGGGTAGGTGATTGTGCCCGTCATGGACGCCATCCGGACCGTGATGCTGCCGTTCTCGCCCAGGTCGCGGTGGACGAAGTAGAACTGGTCGCTGACCGGGGCGCCGTCCGGCCCGGTGGGGTCGGTCGGGCAGACGCCCTGGCAGGACGCGTGGTTGCCGAACGCGTAGACCAGACCGAAGACGAGGACCAGCAGGGCCGCCGTGATCAGCGCGGCCAGCCGGCCCGGACGGCGCAGCAGGCGCCACTCCCACAGGAGGGATTCTCTGTTGGTGAGCATGTTCCTGTTCTACGGACGGGCCCGTAACGCGGTCCGAACGGCCGCTGTCATACCGCTGTTAGGCGCGGTGGGGCATCCTGGGTGCGGCCGGACCCGAGGGGGAAAAGGCATGATCAAGCTGCGGAACGCGACCGTCGGACGGCGCTTCACGATCCTGTACGCCGGCGTCTTCCTGCTGTCCGGCGCCGTGCTGCTCGGCCTGACCTTCCTGCTGTCCGGCAGCGACGTCACCCAGGCCGCCCCCGGACAGCCGTTGCCCGGCGGCGGGACCGGACCGGTCACCGCGCAGCACGTCCTCGCACTGGAACGGGAGTTGGCGCAGGTGCACGGACGGCAGTCGCGCCAACTGCTCTACGGATCGTTCATCGCGATGGCGGTGATGGCGGCCGTCTCGCTCCTGCTCGGCCGGGTCCTCGCCGGACGCGTCCTGCGCCCGTTGCGGCTGATCACCGCGGCGACGCGGCGGATCTCCGCGGAGAACCTGCACCAGAGGCTGGACGTGGCCGGACCCGCCGACGAGGTCAAGGAGCTGGCCGACACGGTCGATGGCCTCCTGATCCGCCTGGAGGCCTCCTTCGCCGCGCAGCGCCGGTTCGTGGCCAACGCCTCGCACGAACTGCGCACGCCCCTGGCGACGATGCGAGCCTCGCTCGACGTGGCCGTCGCCAAACCGGAGCCCGCGCCGCAGACCGTGCTGCTCGCCGACCGGGTGCGTACCGAACTCGATCGGGTGGACCGCCTGTTGGACGGATTCCTGGTGCTGGCCCGGGCGCAGCACGCGGTCCTGCCCGACCCGGAACCCGTATCGCTCGGCGCGCTGGTGGGGGAGGCGCTGAGCGCCCGGGCGGCCGACATCGCGGCGAAGGGCCTGACCGTCGAGGAGGGCGTGCGGCCGGAGGCGTGGACGCGGGGCAGCCCGGCGCTGCTGTCCCGGCTGGTGCAGAACCTGGTCGACAACGCCATCGTGCACAACCGGGAGGGCGGCTGGATCCGGATCGCCACCGAGGACGAGGACGAGGGCGGGGGCGGGGGTGCGGATGCCCGCCTCGTCGTCGAGACCGGCGGCAGCCTCCTCGACCAGGAGCAAGTGGACCGGCTGACGCAGCCGTTCGAGCGGCTCGGCACCGACCGGACCGGCTCGCGGGACAGCTCCGGTCTGGGACTGTCGATCGTCGCCGCGATCGTCGCCGCGCACGGCGGCAGCCTCGACCTCAGGGCCAGGCCGCAGGGCGGCCTGGCGGTGACCGCCGCGCTGCCGCCGGCGGCCGGTGCCCCGGGCGGCCGCGCGGGGGTGGCGTCGTGAGGATCCTCGTCGTCGAGGACGCCAGGACCCTCGCGGAGGTCGTCGCCGAGGGACTGCGCGACCAGGGGATGGCCGTCGACATCGCCTACGACGGGCTGGCCGCCGCCGCCAAGCTGGACGCCAACGCGTACGACGTGGTGCTCCTCGACCGGGACCTGCCCGGCATCCACGGCGACGCGCTCTGCCAGATGATCACCGAGCGGGACGACCGCGCGATGGTCCTGATGCTGACCGCGGCCGGATCGCCCGGCGACCGCGTCAGCGGTCTCACGCTCGGCGCCGACGACTACCTGGCCAAGCCCTTCCACTTCCCGGAACTGATCCTGCGCATCCGCTCGCTGGCCCGCCGCCGGCCGGCCGCGAAGGCCCGTACGCTGCGTGGCGCCGGCCTCGAACTCGACCCGGCACGCCGGACCGTCCTGCGGGACGGCAGCCGACTGGAGCTCTCCGTAAAGGAGTTCGCCGTCCTGGAGGCGCTGCTGCGGGCCTGCCCGGGCTTCCTGAGCGCCGAGGACCTGCTGGAGCAGGTGTGGGACGAGAACGCCGACCCGTTCACCAACACGGTGGCCGTCACCGTGGGCCGGCTGCGCCGCAAGCTGGGCAGCCCGCCCGTCATCACGACGACGCCCGGGGTGGGTTACCGCATCGCCGAGCCTCCCGGGGGCTGACCGGGCCCCGCCGGCCCCGCCGCCCCGGCGCACCACGTGACGACGGCGACGACACCGTACATGTGGGCGATGGCGCCGGGCTCCTCCGTCTCACTCCACGCCACCGCGCTCGCGGTCGCGGGTACGTGCTCCGGCCGTGCGGGTCCTAGTCCCACCATCGCTCCATGAGATCGACGACTCCCGCATCGAGGTGGAAGGGGCGCCGGCCGCGGTCGCCGTCGGGTCCGAAGGCGATGTTCCTGCCCAGCGCCACGTCACGGCCGCCGAGGAGGCGCAGCTTGTCCGGTGCGCTGACGTACTCGTTCTCGACCTGGTAGCCGATCTCGGCCCATCGGCCCTCGACCGCGTTGCGCAGGGTCACCAGGTCGAGGAGCTCCGGACCGTCGGTGATGCCGGACCGCAGCGCCTCGGCGAGGGTGTCGGTGAACTCGTCGCCGGCGGGGACCAGGGCGTCGCCGGCCGGGAAGTACAGGGTCGGCTCCTTTCCGACCAGGGACAACGCGCCCGGCATGCCGCTTCCCCCGGGTTCCGGGCCGAGGGTGAAGAAGCCCGAAGCCGTATCGAGGTCCTCGCAGTCGAGCAGGACGACCCGGCGGGCCGCCGGGCTCCGCCGCACGAGGTCGGCGGCCGCGCGCAGCGGGGCGGCGCCGCCGAGGGCGAACCCCTTGTGGCGCGGACCGGAGCCGACGTAGTGGAACAGCAGGACGTCCTCGGCCTCCCCGGCGGCGCGGCGGACCGCGTCGAGCACCTCGGCGGGACGGCGCCACGAAGTGATCACGGTGACGTTCCCGGGTCGGAACGCCGGGCCGGCGGCGGGGGAGACCAGCGCCCGCGCCAGCTGCGCGGCCCGCGCCGCGGACTGCCTCTCGGGCACCACGACGGCATCGTCGTCGCAGGCGACCAGCACGGCGCGGGACCGTTCGAGGTCGGGCAGGAGCGCGGGACGCTCCCGTGGGGCATCTGCCATCCCGCCATTGTGGGCCCGCGGCGGCGGGCCAGGTAGGCCGCCTCCGCCACCTGGCGTCGAGGAGGCCCGCCGGCCCGCCGTCAGGCCGGGGGCGGGCCCTGCGCGAGGATCCGAGCCGCGGCGTACTCCTCGCGCGCGGCCTGGTCCACGACGTCCAGATAGCCGTAGGCGTCGTCGCCGACCGGGATCCGCAGGGGCGTCGGCGCGTCGGCGGCGACGATGTCGAGGACCCGGGCCGCGAAGTCCTCGGGGCGGCCGGTCTCGGGGTTTTCGGCGAGGCCGCGGGCGCCTTCCAGCATCTCGCGGTTGGTCCCGTCGTAGGCGGGGATCCGATGGCTCGCCTCGAGCATGGCGGTCCCGTAGCGCGTGGCGAACATGCCCGGTTCGAGCACGGTGACGCGGATGCCGTGCGGAGCGGCCTCGGCGGCCAGGGCCTGGCTCATGCCTTCGAGGGCGTGCTTCCCGGCGATGTAGGCGGACAGTCCGGGGAAGGCCATCCGGCCGGCCACCGACGAGACGTTGACGATGTGGCCGTGTCCCTGGGCCCGCATCAGCGGCAGGACGAGGCGGGTGAGCCGCCAGGGGCCCACGAGCACGGTCTCGAGCTGGTCGCGGAGCTCGGCGTCCGAGACCTCCTCGACCGCGCCGAACAGTCCGATGCCGGCGTTGTTGACGAGGATGTCGATTCCGCCGAGCCGGTCGACCGCGGTGCGCACGGCCTCCTCGCAGGAGGCGGCGTCCCGCAGTTCGAGCGGGACCGGGGTGATGCGGCCGGGCCAGGCGGCGGCCAGGTCCTCCAGGTCGGCGGTCTTGCGGGCGGTGACCGCCAGCTCGTCCCCGGCCCGGGCCGCGGCGGTGGCCAGGGCGTGCCCGAGCCCGGAGGAACATCCAGTGACCAGCCAGCGTCTTCCCATGCTTCCCCCGCGGTGAACGTGTCGCTCCGGATCTCGTGCCGCCCGGCCGGGGGCGGCAGTTCATGGTCGTGGGGCCCGCGGTCCGCGGTCATCCCTCGTGCGGGGGCGTGCGGAGGCGCGGGGGCGCACGGCCCGAGCGCACGGTACGGACGCGCGGTACGGACGCGCGCGTCGGCCCCACCCCTCGCGGGAGGGGTGGGGCCGCCGGCTTGCCCGGGGTCAGAACCGGGTCGAGACGGTGACGTCTCCGAAGTCCTTGACCGCGTGCAGGCTGATGTACACGTAGCCGGCCGCGGGGTTCTTGACGGTGAGGGTCTCGGTGTTGCCGGTGTGCTTGGACCGGGCGGTGTGGTTGCCGGTCGTGGCCCAGTCGGTGGGGCTGTAGTAGAGGTCGGCGTTGCCGGTGCCGCCCGAGACGGTGATCTTGAGGGAGGTCGTGCCGGCCGGGACGTTCACGTAGAAGTAGCGGTAGTTCCCCTTGGTCGTGGAGACGCTGGAGCGGTGGCAGTTCTCACCGAGCACCCGGATGTCGGAGTCCGCGCACTCCGTCGGGGCCGGCTGGAGCCGGGTCGAGACGGTGACGTTGGCGAAGTTCTTGACGGCGTACAGGCTGATGTAGACGTAGCCGGCCGCCGGGTTGTCGATGGTGAGGGTCTCGGTGTTGCCGCTCTGCCTGGAGCGGGCGGTGTAGTTGCCCGTCGTGGCCCAGCTGGTGGGGCTGTAGTAGAGGTCGGCGTTGCCGGTGCCGCCCGAGACGGTGATCTTGAGGGACGTGGTCCCGGCGGGGACGTTCAGGTAGAAGTAGCTGTAGTTCCCCTTGGTGGCCGCGACCTTGGAGCGGTGGCAGTTGTCACCGAGCACCCGGACGTCGGCGTCGGCGCATTCGGCGGGCCCGGACGTTCCCACGGTGAGCGGCTTGCTGGTGCTCCCGGTGGCGCCCTTGTTGTCGGTGACGGTGAGCCGGACGGTGTACGTGCCGGCCGTGGTGTAGGTCTTCGCCGGGTTGGCGGCGGTGGAGCTCGTGCCGTCACCGAAGTCCCAGGCGCGGGAGGCGATGGTGCCGTCCGCGTCGGTGGAGGCGTCGGTGAGGTTGACGGCCAGGCCGTTCACCGTGGCGGTGAACCCGGCCACCGGAGCCTGGTTGACGGGCGGGACGGTGGTGTCGTCGCAGTCGCCGGCGGCGCACCTGGCCAGCCAGGCCGCGAAGTCCGCGTCGTAGCGGGTGCCGATCGTCGAGGTGAGCAGGGTGCGGGCGGCCGCCCAGTTGCCGGCGCGGTAGTGGCCGAGCAGCGTGGCCACGTCCTGCGGGTGCGACTGGATCAGGTAGCGGACCGCGAGGTAGCCCCATTGGTAGACGCGGGTGGAGTCGGAGTTGTCGTAGGTGGTGTCGAACAGCGTGCTGAGCTTGTAGGTGTTGTTGCCGGCCTCGGTGACGGCCCGGTCGTAGGTGATGCCGCGGTACGAGTACGAGATGTACTCCGCGAAGCCCTCGACCCACATCACGGTCGGGGTCGTCATGCCCTCGTCGAAGTCGCCGAACATGTTGAAGCGGCCGTCGAGGTAGTGGGTGTACTCGTGGTTGAGGTTCCAGATCTGGAACTCCGGCCGCACCCACTCCGCCTCGTAGGCGATGAAGCGCGGCTGGTTCCCGGCGGCGGCCGGGTTGCCCTCCAGGTACATGCCGCCGTTGTCGGTGCGGATCCCGAAGATGATCCCGGCGTAGGTCTGGTAGTCGGCGCTGGAGTCGAACGCCACCACCTCGAGGCTGGTGTTGTTGTCGTTCGCGACCGGGCCGCCGTCCTTGACCACGTTGTGGAAGAAGGCGTCCTGGTTGGCCAGGCTGGAGCAGCTGGCGGACAGTTCGGCGCTGGTCATCTGCTGCGCGACGATCCGCAGGGTCGGGCCGCAGGTGTGGTTCACGGTCAGCACGGCGGCGCGCACTCGGCTCGGCAGGTCGCAGGTGTTGTAGTAGGTGCAGTTGGACGCGTCGTACGAGGTGGTCATCTCGGCCAGCGGCACCCAGAGGGCGGCGGTCCGGCCGGTGATGGCGCCGCGGTCGAGCAGCTGCTTGACGAGCGGGCGGACGGTCGCCTGGAGCGCCGAGTGCTGGAGGAACCGGCCCAGTTCACGGCCGGCGTTGGCCGTCAGGTAGGCCTTTGAGGTGCCCAGCAGGTCGTCGTGGGCCACGGCGAAGTCGCGCAGCACGGTGAGGACGGAAGGATCTGCCTGGACGGCGGGCAGGAACTCCGGGGTCTGGTGGCCGCGGAAGAGGATGGTGTAGGCGTTGTTGACCGCGGCGACCATCGACCAGGAGCTGTCGTAGGAGGAGTTGTAGCCGGTCAGCAGGCGCTTGACGACGCCGAGGTAACGGGCGTTCTCCTGGGCGCTGTCGACCAGGATGACCGCCTCGGACAGCGTCGCGCCGTTGGCCTCCGACACGTCCCGCGAGCGCGGCGCGGCGAAGAAGGTGTCCAGGGCGCCCTGGATCGAGCTCTTCAGGGCCGGGCCGTAGGTGCCGACGGTGGACTCGTTGTACCACTGCACGAAATAGCCGGCGCGCAGGTAGAGCACGAGCTGTCCGGTGGAAGCGCTGTTGTCGCCGGGGTAGTTGGCGGCGCCTGAGCGCACGGCGTCGGCCACCGAGACCATCTGCGCCTCGCGGAAGGCGGCCTTCGCGTCGGCTCCCTTGAGCTGGAACAGCGTGTTCACGCAGCCCAGCTCGGAGGACTTGATCTGCTGGACCAGCGCGGCGCCGGTCTTCGAGGTGAAGTCCGCGACGTTGCAGGCCGCGGCGAGAGCGCGGGCGCCGGGTGCCGACTTCGCGTCGGTTCTGCGCTGTTCGCTCCGCACCGGGTCCTCGGCGGCCCGGAGCGGAGCGCGCTCGGACAGGGCCGTGTCCGGCCGTGCGGCGTGCTCGGCCCGCAGCGCGGCGGCCGCGGCCGTCTCGGTCGAGGGCTGCGGGGCGGCGCCCGACTTCCAGGCCGTCGCCGGGGCGGAGGGATTCACCTCGCGCGCGAAGGCCTGGCCGGCGGGGGCGAGCAGGGTCAGGCCCAGACAGCAGGCCAAGGCGGCTATGAGGGGCCGGAAACGGCCCTTGGTCGTGGGGGAGCTTCGCATGGGGGGTGGGCCTCCGAGCCGGTTCGCGGCCGTGCTGGGTACACGGCGAAAGGGGAGTGCGCACCGTGCGTTCAACGGGAGTTGGCGGGGAGTCCAACCCTGTCGTGTACACGGCCATGAACTGTGCGATGTAACATGGCACACATCACATGGCTCTGAAAAGAGTCCGGTTGCACTTCTCGGGATCCGGGCCGGCGGTGGATCCGTGTGCGGCGATCAGGCCGCCCCGTTTGCCCCGGCTCATCCCGATCGACGCTGGAACCGGCCCCCGGCGCAGCCGAGTTCGCCCGAGGGAAAGCCGAGCGGCCCGCCGGATTCCCCGGCGGGCCGCTCGGCTTTCCCTCGGGCGAACTCGCCTGCGCCGGGGGCCGGGTCCAGCGTCGACCGTGCTGATCCGTGGCAAACGGTGCGGCCTGATCGCCGCATACGGATCCACCGCCGGCCCGGACCACCAGACCTGCAACCGGACTCTTCTCAGACCACTGTGATGGTGTCCATGTTACATTTGCACCTTATTCACCTCCTCGACGAGTTTTCTGCCTGTCTCGTGGGCTCGGAGAGGTGTATAAGGGACAGCCCCGTGCCAGGTTGGTACGGGGGAGACAGGTGCATGATGCGGAAGACGAAGAGGCACGGGCGCAGCCACGTCATCGCGACGGCCACGGTCGCCGCGCTGGTCGCCCTTGCCGTGCCCGCGTGCACGGACGGCGCGGCCGCCCCGCCCGGCGCCCGGGCCCCGACGAGCCCGGCGGCGCCGGCCTCCCCGGCGGAACCCGCGGGTCCGGCCGAACCGGCGGCTCCCGCACCCTCGCCGACGCCCTCGTACCCGCTGTCGACCGCCCCGCGCACCGTTCCGGCCGTACGGGAACACGAGCCGGCCCGCGGTCCCGGCTGGCGGCCCACCCCCGGCGCGCGGGTCGTCGTACCGCCGGCCGACGCCGCGGCCCTGACCGACGAGGGCAAACTGCTGGCCGGTGAACTGCGCATGGGATTCGCCGAATCGGCCGACCCCGGTCCCGGAGACGTGCAACTGGCCCTCGGCGGGGCGAAGTCCGGTGCCCCGGAGTCGTACGCGCTCACCGTGCGCGACGGCCGGGTCCGGATAAGCGGCCCGGACGAGGCGGGCGTGTTCTACGGCACCCGCACCCTCAAGCAGGAGGTGGCGGGCGGCGGTTCGGCCCCGGAGGGCACCGTCCGCGACGCCCCGGCGAAGCCGCAGCGCGGCCTGAACCTGGACATCGCCCGCAAGCACTTCACGCCCGACTGGATCGAGGCCCGGCTGCGCGAGATGGCCGACCTGAAGCTGAACCAGCTGGGCCTGCACTTCTCCGACGACCAGGCCTTCCGGATCGAGTCCGACACCCACCCCGAGATCGTCTCGGACCCGCACCTCACCAAGGCGCAGGTGCGCCGGATCACCGCACTCGCCGCGAGCCTGCACATCGAGGTCGTCCCCGAGATCGACTCGCCCGGCCACCTCGGCGCGGTCCTGCGCGCCTACCCGGGGCTGCAGCTGACCGACGTGCAGGGCCGGCCGGTCAAGGGCGCGGTCGACATCGCGAAACCGGCGGCGGCGAAGCTCGTGGACGAACTCCTGCGGGAATACCTGCCGTTGTTCCCCGGTGCGATCTGGAACCTGGGCGCCGACGAGTACCAGGCGCTGGTCTACCGCGATCCGCAGGCCTCCTTCCCGCAGCTCGCGGCCGCCGCCCGGCAGCGCTACGGGCCCGCGGGCAAGGTCCAGGACCTGGCGACGGGATGGCTCAACGACCGTGCGGACGTGGTCCGTTCGGCGGACCGGAAACCGGCGGCGTGGAACGACGGCTTCTTCACCGGCGGAGCGGTCCAGCCGGCCAAGGACATCCAGGTGGAGTACTGGACGGGCAAGGAGGGCGGTGCCCGGCCGCCGCTGGAGTACCTGCGCGAGGGCCGCCAGGTGGTCAACCTGAACGACGAGTACCTCTACTACGTGCTGGGGGAGCCCAACCAGTTCACCTATCCCACCGGCCGCCGGATCTACGAGCAGTGGACCCCGCTGGTGCTGCGCGGCACCGCGGCCGTCCCCGCGACGTACGCCGGCCAGATCCTCGGCGCCCGCCTCGCGGTCTGGTGCGACCTGGCCGGGGCCCAGACCCAGGCCCAGGTCGCGGCGGGCATCCGCCTCCCGCTGGCGGCCCTGTCCCAGAAGGTCTGGGACTCCCGGACCCCGGCCCTCGACTGGCCGGCCTTCAAGGCCCTCGCCGACCGCTTGTAGCCCTCGCGCGGCGCACCGGGCGGCGCCCAGGTGGCGTACGCACGGATCGTCACCGACCGGACCGCTTTCGCCTGGCTCTGCGACGTGTACGTGGACCCGGGCACACGGGGCGAGGGGCTGGGCACGGCCCTGGCGGGAGCGGTGCGCGACCACCTCGCCCCGTACGGGCTGCGGCGGATCCTGCTGGCGACCGGGGACGCCCACGGCGTCCACGCCAAGGCCGGCTTCGCGCCCCTCGCGGAACCGGAGCACTGGATGGTCCTCGGCGAGCAGTAGGGCGGCCGCCCGGGCGCGTGCCTACCAGATGGAGTTGACCCACTCCGGGTGGTCGACGAACGGGTTCCGGTTGTGCTGGTAGGTGTCGTATATGACCTGGTTGCGGCGCTGCTCGAAGGCGTCCGGGGGGTCCTGCAGGTTCCACTGCTTCAGGACGCTGATCCGGCCGATGGCGGGCGCGCTGCCGTTGTTGACCTTGTCGTTGACCTCGAGGTTCGCGAAGCCGTCGCCGCCGTCGTAGCGCACGGCCATGTAGAGCAGCATGCGCGCGACGTCGCCCTTGACCGCGTTCCGCGGTTCGAAGGAATCGGAGTCGGTGAAGCTGCCCGGGGCCTCGGAGACCGGGCTGCCGCCCTTGTCGAAGTCCTTGTTCCCGCGGGTGCTGTTGACGGTCACGTCCTCGGGCCTGAGGTGGTGCAGGTCGGTGCCCGGCCCGGTGGCGGTCCCGAAGTCCCCGTGGCTCTTGGCCCAGACGTGCTCGCGGTTCCAGTCGTTGACGCCGCCGCCGTTGGTGGACTTGGACTGGGAGCGGCCCGAGTAGACCAGGATGACGTTGTTGGGGTTCGCCGGGTCCTGGTCCGTGACCTTCAGGGCGTTCCACACGCCGTCGTACGTCACCTTGGACTGGGTCTTGATGATGGTGTGCAGGGCCGTCTTGAGCGCGGCGCCGGTCTTGCCCTCGGCGGCGGCGTAGTAGGTGTCGACGGCGGACGCCGGAGCCGCCGAAACCACCGGAGCCGCCGGGGGCGCCGCGGGAGCGGCCGCGTTCCGCTGGCCGGCCGAGGCGGACACCGGGAGCAGAAGCAGGGACGCCGCCCCGAGGCCGGCTGCCCAGGGAGTAAGGCGCGAGATTCTCATCACGTGGGGGTACCTCTCCACACGCACCGCTCCCGCCCGGGGAATTGGCGGGGCATCAGGTGGCAGAGCGAGGTTCACATTGTCATGTGCCCTACAGGTGAAAAGCACGTGTCGGGAGCCAGGATTTTCTACGCGCGTCATGCTGCCGGTGATTGGCGCGAGAATCCCTTGGCACAACCCGCCGGTGCGTGCACGGTGGCGGAGGCCACACCGTGAACAGCCCTACCAGGAGCAGCCCATGGCAGTGAAGATCCTCATCGTGACCGGCGACGCGGCGGAGTCGCTCGAGGTCCTCTACCCCTACCAGCGCCTGCGCGAGGAAGGGTACGAGGTCCACATCGCGGCCCCGGCGGTGAAGAAGCTGCGGTTCGTCGTGCACGACTTCGAGGACGGCTTCGACACCTACACCGAGAAGCCCGGCTACACCTGGCCCGCCGACATCGCCTTCGCCGACGTCGACCCGGAGCAGTACGCGGCGCTCGTCGTACCGGGCGGCCGGGCACCCGAGTACCTGCGCAACGACCCCGAGGTGCGGCGGATCCTGTCCGCCTTCGCCGGCTCCGACAAGCCGATCGCCCAGATCTGCCACGGCCCCCTGATCACCGCCGCGGCGGGCGCCCTGGACGGCCGCCGGGTCACGGCCTACCCGGCCCTGGAACTGGACATGAAGGCGGCCGGCGCCGACTTCGAGGACGCCGAGGCCGTGGTCGACGGCACGCTGGTGTCGGCCCGCGCGTGGCCCGACCACTCGGCCTGGATGCGGGAGTTCCTGACCGTCCTGCGCGGGAAGGCGCCGCTGGCGTAGCCCACCGCGCCGCCCGGGGCGCGGCGGCCGGCACCCTCGCCCCGGGCGGCACCCTCGCCCGGGCGGGGCGGGACGGGACGAGGCGGGACGGGACGAGGCGGGACAGGACGGGGCGGCGCAAGCGGGCGGATCCGCCCGTCGCCTCCGGCTGACGGGCGGATTCCGGCCACCCGTCAGCCGGCGACGGGCCCGGCCTTCGTCGGTGGCGCGACCGTCAGCTGCCCGTCGTGAGGCCGGGGGCCGGCTCGTACTTGTAGTTCTCGCCGAAGTTCTTCTTCACGGCCGCCTCCCAGGAGCCGTCCGCGACCATCTTCCGGATCGCCTCGTTGACCTTGCGCTGGAGCTCGGTGTTGCCCTTCTTCATGCCGATCCCGTAGTTCTCGCTGCTCAGGCTCAGCCCGACCAGCCGGAACTTGCCCTCGTTGCCCTTGCGCGCCGTGTACCCGGCCAGGATGGAGTTGTCCGTGGTCATGGCGTCGACCAGGTTGTCGTTGAGGGCGACGAGGCACTCGGAGTAGCCGCCGAGCTCCAGGAGGCTGGCCTTGGGGGCCAGGTTCTTCCTGATGTTCTCCGCGGACGTCGAGCCGGTCACCGAGCACAGCCGCTTGTTGTTGAGGTCCTCGGCCCTGTTGATGGTGCTGTCGTTGGCGCGGACCATCAGGTCCTGGTGCGCGAGGAAGTACGGGCCGGCGAAGTCGACCTTCTCCTTGCGCTTGTCGTTGATCGAATAGCTGGCGGCGACGAACTGGACCTCGTTGTACTGGATCAGCAGCTCGCGGTCGTTGCTGTAGACCTGCTTGAAGTCGATGCGGTCCGGCTTGTAGCCGAGCTCCTTGCCGATGTAGGTCGCCACGTCCACGTCGAAACCGGTGAAGGTGCCGTCGGGCTCGCGCATGCCGACGCCCGGCTGGTCGAATTTGATGCCGATGGAGAGGTTCCCCTTGGGCCCGTCGTCGCCGCCGCACCCTGACACGGTGAGGGCGAGACCGATGACCGCGGCGACCGCGCCGGTCTTGGGAACCTTCATGCTGCACTCTTTCCTCGGGTACGCGGGAACCGCGGGGGTGGGCGGACGCGTATACGAGGAAGCTAGGAAACAGCCGGGCGCAGTGTCACGGCATCTGAGCAAATCTTGAGGGTCACGATCCGGACCGGCCGCACATCCTGCGGCGGATCCGGACCACTACGGGAGAGGAGCCGGTCGCGTGGCCGAGGGCGGGGCAAGGGTCGAGGGGAACACGCTGCTGCTGGGCGAAGGGGTGCGGGTCCGTTTCATGCGGACGCTGCGGCTGCCGGAGTCGGGTACGCACAATCTGCCTCCGGGGCTGGGAGAGTTTCCGCTGCGGCGGGTGGAGGACCATCCGGACACCGTGCCGGCGGAGTGGCTCGCCAAGGGCGGGGTGATGCTCCCGGTGTACCTGCGCGAGGCGATGTGGCTCAGCTTCGGCGGGACCAGCCGGCCCACCGCGCTCCAGGTCGGGGTCGGCAAGGTGTGCGCCGTCTCCGGCGAGCGGTGGACGGGAGCGCTCGCGCGCCGGCCGCAGAACTACGTCGTGCTGCCGCGCCAGCCGTGGCTGGACGGGATCAATTCGGGCAAGGGGACGGTGCGCCAGTTCGTCGCCGTCCCGCTCGGCCTCGGGGCCACCGTGGAGGGCCAGATCACCGGGGAGGAGACGACCGGCGGCGTACAGCTGCAGGCGTTCCCGCTCGGTGCGAAGGCGCTGGCGCGGTGGCAGGAGGAGGAGCGGGTGCGCACGGCCCGACCCCGGCCCGGCGGCGGTGCGTACGGGGCCCCACCGATGGGAGGCTTCGCGGGCGGCTACGGGGCGGCCCCCGCGATGCCGATGGCGGCGGCACCGGGCGGGCCCCCCGGCTCGGCCTCCGACCCGCGCATGCGGGCCCCGGGCGGACCCGCCCCGCAGGCGGCCCCCGCGATGGGGCTCGGCGTCGGCGGCTCCATGCGCCAGGAGGTCTACCGGGACGACCGGAAGCTGGGCGAATGGGGCGCGGAGCCGGCCGCGCGGGTCTTCGTCCACCTGGTCACCCCGCCCGCCTGGCGGCGGATCACCGGGGAGGACGCACCGCCCTCGCCGGTGGACCGGGCCGCCTACACCCAGGCCGGGCTCCCGTGGTTCGACTACTACGACGAGACGGCGGCCGACCTCGCCCCCTCCGGTGCCCTGAGCGGAGTCGTCCCGGTGGGCGAATGGCTCGGCGAGGACGGGGCGCCGTGGGCCGACCCGGCCCCCGGGCAGGTCAAGCCCCTGGGGAAGGGGCCCCGGCCGGGGAAGCCGGTGGGGGACGGGGACTGGTAGGTCCGGCGGACTGGCCGGGAACGTACGGTCGTTCGGACCGGGCGGACGGGCGCGTGACAGCATGGGAGGGCAACAGACGGTAAGCGGAGGGGGAGTTCGGTGAGCGGAGTACGCAAGGGCCTGGCCAAGGTGGAGATCGGACTGCGATGGGATCCCAGCCCGGCCGGCGGCCCCGTCCACGACCTCGACATAGTCGCCGGGGTCTACGCCGCCGCCGACCCGTACGGGCGGCCCGTCCACCTCGTGCACTTCGGGAGCAGGTCCCCCGACGGCACCATCACGCTGGACCGGGACAGCCGCACCGGGCAGGGGTTCGGCTTCGACGAGGTGATGACGTTCGAACTGAACCGGATGTCGGACGAGTCGGCCCGCGTCGTGGTGGGGGTCGTGATCCAGCGGACGGGTGACGGCCCGGCGGTGTCCTTCGGGGACGTCGCGGGGCCGCGGCTGCGGATCCGGGAGGGCTACACGGATCTCGCCGAGGAGGACTTCGCGGCCGTCGCCGGCGCGTCCGCTGCCACGGTCGCGGAGTTCACCCGCGACGCCTCGGGCGTCTGGACGCTGGACCCGGCGGTACGCGGTTTCGAGGCGGACCCGGAGGAGTTCGCCCGGGTCATGGGCGCTGCCCGGACCTGACCGCCGCCCGGGTCTGACCGCCGCCCGGGCCGACACGGCCTCGGCGCCCGGTCGGGCCGGTTCACCGCGCGGACCGGACCACCGGTCGGGCCGGTTCACCGCGCGGACCGGGCGGCGGACACTCCGCGCGGGAGTGACCACCGCCCGGTCCGGGTGGTGTGCGCTGCCACCGTCCCCACGAGGCAGCGCGGGCAGGCCGCCGTCCGGTCATCGGGGACGGCGGTCCGCCGGTTCAGGGGCTCCGGACCGCTTCCGGTCCGGGCCGTGCGGCCATGCCCAGCGCGGGCAGCAGGCACGCGTCGACGAACCGTACGAGGTACCCGGTGTCGGCGTCGCGCCCCTCCAGGACGGGCCGCATCCGCAGGACGCCCATCAGCTGCGCCGGGAGGAACTCCACGGCCGGGTGCCCGGCGGCGAGCTCGCCCCGCGCCACGGCCCGCTCCACGATCGCGTCGAACGCCGCCAGCTCCGGTTCGACCAGCGCCTCGCGCAGGGCCGCCTTCAGCTTCTCATCGCTCAGCACCGCGATCCCGAGCGCCTGCATGAGCCGGGTGTCGCGCCCCGAGGTGCAGGCCGCGATCCGAGCCGCCTCGCGCAGGTCGCCCACGAGCGTGCCGGTGTCCACCGCCGCGAGCGTTCCCCGCCGGTCCGCGCGCAGGGCGGCGGCGACGAGCTGCGGTTTGGTCTTCCACTGCCGGTAGAGCGTGGACTTTCCGCAGCTGGCCCGGGCGGCGATGCCCTCCATGGTCAGCGCCTCGTAGCCGTCCTCGCGCAACTGCTCCAGGACGGCGTCGTAGAACTCCCGCTCGCGCTCCGGCGTGATCTTGGAGCGGCGCGCTGGGGCCGGGGTGGCGACCGGCGTCGGCGACGTCATGGGGCGGCTCTCCTCGGTGGCGCTTCAGGGCCTCTGGGGGCTTCTGCGGGCTCGGTGCCGGATCCGACGGCATCCGGCCGGTCTGGCCGGCCTGGCCGGATCCCGCTCTGCTGAAAGTCTACGGGAACGCGAGCGTATCGGTACACGCTCGTATCGGTACGTCAGTGTATCGATACGCGAATGTATCGATACACTGGCGTGTCGAAGTGCCCGTGTACAGGAAGCGAGACCGGGGGATGACCTCCCACACCACACCTGCCGAGGCCGGCGCGGGGCCGCGCACGCCGGGATCGCCGCGCGGCGGGCACCGGCGCCGCCGCCTCCTGCGCGAGCTGCTGCTCGTCGCGGGCCTCTTCGCGGTGTACAAGGCCGGCCGCCTGCTCTCCACCGGCCGCACCGACGAGGCCTTCCGCAACGCGGGCCGCGTCTGGGACGCCGAGCGGGCCCTGCGCCTGCCCGGCGAAGGCCTGGTCCAGCGCCTGCTCCTGGACGGCCCCGGCGACACCCTCGTACACGCCGCGAACACCTACTACGCGGCCGTGCACTTCCCCGCCACCGTGCTCTTCCTCGGCTGGCTCTACGTACGCCGCCCCGCGCACTACCTCTGGAGCCGCCGCGTCCTGGCCGTCCTCACCGGCGCCGCGCTCGTCCTGCACCTGAGCTTCCCCCTCGCACCCCCGCGGATGCTGGCCGCCGCCCACCTCGTCGACACCGGACAGGTCTACGGCCCCACCGTCTACGGGGCCGCGCCCGCCGCCGACACCATGGCCAACCAGTTCGCCGCGATGCCCTCCCTGCACTTCGGCTGGGCGCTGATGCTGGCCCTCGGCATGATCGCCGCCACCTCCTCCCGGTGGCGCGCCCTGTGGCTGCTGCACCCGCTCCTGACCCTGCTGGTGGTCGTCGGCACCGCCAACCACTACTGGCTCGACGCCATCGTCGCGACCCTGCTGCTGGGAGCCGCGCTGCTGCTGGTCCCGCGCCCGGCCACCCGCTCGCTCGTGGCCCGGCGGAGCGTGCCGGCCCGGCGCACGGCCGCCCCGGCTCCGGCCCCGGCCGCCCCGACCCCGGCCGCCGCGGAAACCGTGGGAGCCGCGGAAACCGTGGGAGCCGTGCGGTGAACGCCACGCTCGTCGCCGTCCTGCTCTGCCTCGCCGCGGCCGTCACCTACGCGGCCGCCGCCGTCGCCCAGGAACGCCTCGCCCGCCGCGCGGTCGCCCGCAGCGCCACCGCGCTGCTCGGCAACGGCGCCTGGTGGTGGTCGGCCGGGCTGAACGCCGCCGCCGCGCTCCTGCACGCCGCCGCCCTGCGGTACGGGCCCCTCACCCTGGTCCAGCCGCTCGGGGCGCTCACCCTGGTCGCCGCCGTGCCGCTGGGCGCGCGCGGCGCCGGGCGGCGGGTCGCGGCCACCGAGTGGCGCGGCACCCTGGCCACCGTCGTCGGCCTCGGGCTGCTCCTGGTGCCCGCCTCCGGCCCGGCCCCCGAGGACGCCCTCACCCTGGCCGAGGCCCTCGCCGTCTCCGGCGCCACGGCCGCGGTGATCCTGCTGCTCACCGCGCGCAGGGACACGAGCTCGGGGCTGCGCCACGCGACGGCTTCCGGGCTGGCCTCCGCGGCCGCCTCCGCCCTGACCCAGACCGTCGCCGTCGCGGGCGGCCGCGGCGGGGCGCTGCTCAGCGTCCGGGTCGTCAGCGTGGGCCTGCTCGTCGTGGTCTTCGCGGTCGGCGGGATGCTCCTGTCCCAACGGGCCTACCGGGGCGGCCTCGGAGCCCCGCTCGCGGTGGTCAACCTCGCCAACCCGCTGGCCGCGGTCGCGATCGGCATGGTGCTGCTCGGCGAACGCCTCCACGGCGGGGCGGTCGGGGTTCTGCTGGCGGCGGCGGGCGCGGTCGCGGCGGCACGGGGCGTGCTGCTCCTCACGCGCACACCCCCGCCGACGCCGCCCCCCGCGTCTCCGGCGGCCCTCGCAAACCCGGCGGTCCTCGCGACCCCGGTGGCCCGCGCGACCCCCGCGGCGACCCCCGCGGCCGTCGCCGCGGCCGGTGTTCCCTCCCAGGCCGCGTCCATGGCCCGTGTGTCAGCATGAGCCGTATGACGGCTGACAACGGATCGCTGCTCTCGCTCTGGTCCAAGGACTCCATCCTCTCCATCGGCTCGGTGGGCTCGGTGCTCTCCGTCGGCTCGGTGGGCAGCGTGCTCTCGGTGGCCTCGATCGGATCGGCCCTGTCGGCCGGTTCGGCCGGGTCCTGGCTGAGCGCGGGCTCGGTGCTCTCCGCGCAGTCGGCGCTGTCGGTCCTGTCCTGGCGGTCCCGCGGCGGCCTTCTGGCAGCCGGCGCGGTGACCGTGGGCGCGGTCCTGCTGGCCCGGACCCGGCGGGCCTGAGACCCGGCGGGCTGAGACCCGGCGGGCTGAGACCGGCGGGCCTCAGAACCGGCGGGCCCGAGAACCGTTTCGGCACTTCGCGCGTCCTCTTCGGTGAGACGAACGACGACACACGGACACGAGGCGTGCGCACGGCGCGCGCCCACCGAAGCGGAGTGAACGGGCATGGGCATCATCAGCTGGATCATCCTTGGACTGCTCGCGGGCGGGATCGCCAAGGTCCTGCTGCCCGGCCGTGACCCCGGCGGCCTGATCGTCACCACCCTCATCGGCATCGCCGGCGCCTTCACCGGAGGCTGGCTCTCCGCGAAGTTCCTGGACCGGCCGATCCAGAACGAATTCTTCGACCTCGCGACCTGGGGCTCCGCCATCGCGGGCTCCCTGGTCCTGCTCGTCGCCTACCGCCTCCTGTTCGGCAACTCCCGGCGGTGACCCGGACCCCGTCCGGGCCTTCGCGGCCGGACCGGACACCGGCCGCACGGCGGTCACCGGCGGCGCCTACGATGACCGGCCATGGACAGCAGTGAGGCCGGCAGACAACTGATCGACGGGCGCTTCGAACTGGGGGACCCCCTGGGCAGCGGCGGGATGGGGACCGTGTGGCGGGCCCGCGACATCGCCCTGCACCGGGACGTCGCCCTCAAGGAGGTCCGGCCGCCGGATCCCGCCACCGCCGCCGCCCAGCCCGGTCTCGCCGTCCAACTGCGCGAACGGGCCGTCCGCGAGGCGCGCGCCCTCGCCCGGCTCGCGCACCCCAACGTGGTCACCATCCACCACATCGTGGAACCCGCCGACGGGGCGGAAGGCCACCCGTGGATCGTGATGGAACTGGTCAAGGGCGGCTCCCTGCACGACCGGCTGGCCGCCGGACCGATGCCGGTCGCGGACGTGCTGCGCATCGGGCTCGACGTCCTGTCCGCACTGCGGGCCGCGCACGCGGAGGGCGTGCTGCACCGGGACGTGAAACCGGCCAACGTGCTGCTGCGGACCGACGGTTCCGCGGTGCTCACCGACTTCGGGATCGCCGCGCTGCACGGGGCGACCGGGCTCACCTCGACCGGCGTGCTGATCGGCTCGCCGGAGTACATCGCCCCGGAGCGGGCGCGCGGCGAGGAGGGGCTGGCCGCCTCCGACCTGTGGTCGCTCGGCATGCTGCTGTACGTGGCTTCGGAGGGCGTGCACCCGCTGCGCCGGGCCACCAGCCTGGCGACCGTGGTCGCGGTGCTCGACGAGCCGATCCCGGCGCCCGTACGCTCCGGCCCGCTGGGGCCCGTACTGGAGCGGCTGCTCGTACGGGACCTGTCCGCGCGGCCCGACGCCGAGCAGTTGGAAGCGCTGCTCCGCAGCGCGAGCAGTGCTCTCGGAGGTGCCACCCCGGTCGTCCCGCCAATCGCTCTCGGACAGTTCGGGCCCGCGGCCCCGGCCGACCGGCCCACCCCGACCTCCACCTGTCTCTTATACCCCTCTGGTCTGGGACAGGGCGGCCGTCTGGAGGTGCTGGACGAGGGAGATCAGGACGTGCTTGCTCGACTCGCGGGAGCGCGCGTCGCAGAACACCAGCGGGACGGCGGCCGGGAGGTCGAGGGCGGCGCGGATCTGCTCCGGGGTGTGCTCGGGTCCGCCGAAGTCGTTGCAGGCCACGACGAAGGGCGTGCCGTGGTGTTCGAGCCGGTCGATGGCGTACCAGGAGTCGGCGAGGCGCCGGGTGTCGACGAGGACGACGGCGCCGAGGGTGCCGGAGAAGAGCCGGTCCCACAGGAACCAGAACCGCTCCTGGCCGGGGGCGCCGAACAGGTAGAGCACGTTGTGGGCGTCGAGGGTGATGCGGCCGAAGTCGAAGGCCACGGTGGTGGCGTTCTTCCCGGCGACCCCGGCGATCCCGTCGACGTCGTCGACCGCCTCGCCGGCCTTGGTCATCGTCTCTTCGGTGTTCAGCGGGCGGATCTCGCTGACCGAGCGGACCATCGTGGTCTTGCCGACGCCGAAACCGCCCACGATGACGATCTTCAGTCCGTTGTCGGCGGTGCTGCGCAGCGCGGCGCGCGGCCGGAGCGGTTCGGACGTGTGGGTCGGCGCCGCGTCGGGGATCGTCGCGTCAGAGATTGCGGAGTCCAACGAGCACCTGCTCCAGGATGTCGGGGTCGGGAAGGCTGTAAGCCGAGCTCGCGGTACGCGGGTGGCGGGCGCTGATCCGGCCGGTGCCGAGCAGGTCGGCCAGCAGGATCCGCACGATCGACACCGGCAGCCCGAGCTCGGCGGCGATCTCCACGACCGCCGCCGGGAAGCGGCACATCCGCAGGATCGCCGCGTGCTCGGACTGCATGCCGGGCACCGGATCGCATTCGGCGACGACGAGCGTGACCAGGTCGAAGACGTCGGATCCGGATCGGCTGCGGCCACCGGTGAGGGTGTAGAGCCGGTCCGGGGAATCGTCCCGGCCCGGCCTGGCCCGGCTCATCCCCGGGGCCTGGCGATGAGGTGTTCGCCGAGCTGCTCGACCAGTTCGGACATGTTGTGGCCGACGAGGCCGGCGTCGGCGTCCTCGTTGGCGACGAGCGCGAGGTGCGCTCCCTCGCCCGCTTCGACGATGAACAGGATGCCGCCGTAGAACTCGGCCATGGCCGAGCGGACGCCGCCGGTGCCGTCGCCGAACTCGATGGACGCCCCGTGGGACAGGCTCTGGATGCCGGCGGCGATCGCGGCGAGCTGGTCGGCCTGGTCGACGGAGAGCTCGGGCGTGCGGCACAGCTTGAGGCCGTCGCGGGAGAGCACGAGGGCGTGGCGGGCCCCCGGTGTGCGCTCGAGGAGGCCTTCCAGGAGCCAGTTGAGCGTCTCGTCGGTGGTGAAGCCGGTCATGATCGCGTGTTGCCTTCCGGGTCTGGGGTGTGCGCGGGCTGCTGCTCGTCCTCGGCCCCGCCGGCGGGGCCGGGGGCCCCGGCGCCGCGGACGGCCTGGCGGAAGCTGCCGAAGCGCGCGGCGGATCGGGAGGCCCCGGCGGGCGCGGCCGCGGTACGGGCCTGCGCGCCGGCGGCGTCCGGTCCCTCGGGGTGGGCGGCGGCCAGGGTCCGGCCGCGGCGGCGCTGGGGCAGGGCTCCGTCGCCGGACTCGGGGTGCTCGCCGGTGGCCGCGTCCTCGGGTCCGGCGCCGTCCGTGTCCGGCGTACGGTCCTTCGCGCGGGCGGCGCCCGCCAGCCCGGCGGCGGTGTTGTGGACGGCCTCGGGCTCGGTGTGCGCACGGGGCGCGGCGGGAGCCTCGATCGCCCGGTGCCCGGACGGCTGCGCCGGGATCGCGAGCGGCGGCGCCGGGACTTCGGCGGCCGCGCGGCTGATCAGCTCCTGCGGGAGCATCATCAGCGCGCCCGTGCCGCCGCGCGCGGAGGGCCGGAAGGAGACGGTCAGCCCGTGCTTGCGGGCGAGCCGGCCGACGACCGCGAGTCCGAGCCGGGTCCCGGACAGTCCGGCGAGGTCCAAGGACTCGGCGCTCACGGCCTGTTCGGCGCGGCGCAGCTGGACCTCGCTCATGACGAGGCCGCTGTCCTCGACGGTGATGATGATCCCGGACGGCACCTCCTCCACGTAGACGTGGACTTCGGCGGTCGGCGGGGAGAAGTTCGCGGCGTTGTCGAGGAGTTCCGCCAGCGCGTGCATGACGCCCTCGGCGGCGTGTCCGGCGACGGCGGCGTCGCTGGTGGAGTGCAGCCGGACCCGCTGGTAGCCGCCGATGCGGCCCATGGCCCCGCGCAGGATCGACTCCATGACGATCGGTTTGGCCCAGCGGCGGCCCGAACGGGCCCCGGTCAGCACGGCGATGGAGTCCGCGAGGCGGCCGGCCTGGGCGGTGCGGTGGTCGAGGTGGAGCAGGTCGGTCAGGACGTCCTCGTCGGCGTGCCGGTGCTCCATCTCGCGGAGGTCGGCGAGCATGCCGGTGGCCAGGGCCTGCATCCGGCCGGCGGCGTTCGCCGCGGCGGCCATGGCGGCGGCCCGGCCCGACTCGGCGCGGCGCAGTGCGATGCCGAGCCGTTCGCGGGAGGCGTTCTGGGCCGCGGCGAGGCTGTCGAGTTCGGCCGCGTGCGCGATCGAGAGGCCGTCGGCTTCGGCGGTGTGCGCGCCGACGAGCCGCTCCAGCACGGCCGCGTGGTCGGCGGCCAGCCGGGCGCGTTCGGCCGTGCGCGCGGCCGCGTCACGGGCCGCGTCGGCGAGCAGCCGGGCGATGTGTCCGTCACGGGCGGCGAGTTCGGCGCCGAGGCCGGTGATGCGGCCGCGCTGGATCCGCGCGGTGCGCGTGGACCAGGTCACGGCGAAGGCCGCGACCGAGAGGAGCAGGACGCCCGCGCCGGAGAACCAGGCGAGGGGAGCGCCGATGGACGACGGGGCCGCGGCCACCGCCGCCGTGGTGAGCGCGCCGCCGGCAGCTGCTGTGATCAGCAGGGCCAGCGCGGAGGGGCGAAGGGGGGAGGGCGACGCCGTCATCAATCAAAGCCTCATACCGGGCGTAAATGGAGGAGAAGGTTCCTGGCAACGAGGCATCACTATAGGAGAGTTGTTGATCCTTTTGGACAGCTCCTGACAAGTTTTCACATGGTGGATGGCCGCTAAGGGTCATTCTGTAGCGATTTGAGTGCACGGAAGTTCGAGCGCGCCCCGGTCCCCACCGGGTCCGAAACCTGTTGTGACCCGCCCGCTCCGCCCACCACACTGACCCGATGTCACGCACCACCGAACAACTGCTCACCGCTCTCGAACCGCTTCCGCACCGGGCCCGGCTCCGCCTCGCCGCCACCACCGCCCGCGATCTCGCGGCCGCAGGCGAGCTCGACCCCGTACTGGAGGAGCTGAACGGACGGGGCCGCTACGAGCGGCGGCTGGCGGCGCTCGCCGCCTTCGCCGGCCGGCGGACGCAGTACCTGTGCGCGCGGCTCACCGACCCCGACCCGGTGGTCCGCGGCTACGCCCTGCGGGCCGCCCGGACCCCGCTCGTGCCCGACGAGGCGATCATCGCGGCCTACGAGGACGCCTCCGCCGAGGTCCGCGGGCAGCTGTCCCGGACCGTCCGGCGCGGCGGACGCAGAGCGCTCGCCGAAGCCCTCCTCCCCCGGCTGCGGGCCCGGTGGGGCGACCACGAGGCCGCGGCCCTGCTGCCCGCCTGCGGGCCCGAGACCGTGGCCCGGCTGCTGCCCGGGCTCGCGGACGCCGTCGGCGACTGGACCCGGCTGGCCCGGCGCCATCCCGGGCCGGTGCTCGACAACGCCGAAGCCGAGCTCGCCGGGCTCCCCGACGGGCTGCGGGACTCCTGGTGGGCGCGCCGCTCCTCCGGGCCGGCCGCCGCCGCGCCCGCCGAACCGCTGCGCGTGCTCGGCCTGCTGGAGCGGTACGGGCCCACCACCCCGCAGCGCGAGGTGCGCGACCGGCTCGGCCTGCTCGCCCGCGCCGACGCCGAACGCCTCGTACGGTGGCTCGCCGATCCGGCGCGCCGGCAGCCGCGGTACGAACCCGCTCCGGCGCCCTCCCTCCTGCGCAGGCTCGTACGGGCCGACCCGCCCTCGCTGCCCGTGCTCGGGCGGCGCTGGCTGCGCAGTCCCGAGCACCTGGCCGCGCTGTTCGAGGCACTGCCGCCGGCGCGCCGCGAAGCCTTCCACGACGCGGTGACGCAGGACCTCACACCCGCCACGTGGAACCTGGCCGCCCCGCTGCTTCCGCTCCTCCCGCCTCCGCGGCGGTACACCGAAGCACGGCTCGCCGTGGCCCGCGAACGGACCACCGGCCGGCCCCTGCCCGGCGCGCTGCCCCCCTCGCTGGCCCACCTCCCGGTGGCCGAGGTCCGCGCCGAGATCCTGGCCGCCTGCGGCGGCTCCGACGCCGACCGGCGCGCGGACGCCTGGGTGCTGCTCGTCGCCAACGCGGCCGACTCCGGCGACCCCGAAGCGGTGGCCGAGGTGCTCGCCCTGATCGCGGGCCGGCTGCGCAACGACCGCGATCCCGTGCGGTCCGCCGTGCTCGAAGGCCTGGTGCGACTGCCCGTCGGCCTGCTGCGCTCCCCTTCGACCCCTGGCCACCTGGCCGCGATCGCCCTGGACGCCCTCCAGGCCCGGGACTCCTCCTACGCCACCCGCAACGCCGTGCGCGGCCTGCTGCTCGCCGTGCTCGACGACCCCGCCGCGGGCGCCGATCTCGTCGACTGGGCCCTGCGCGCCCTGTGCCTCCTCGTCGACCGCACCGGCGGGGCCATGCTCGGCGGGCGGGACTGGCCGGCGCGGCAGGACCGGCGGGACCGGGTGTTCTCGGTGCTGCGCCCGTGGGCCGAAACCGCCGCGGGGAAGGGCGACTTCGTCCCCCTTCTCAAGCTGGCCCACTTCGTCGACAACGACCGCGCCCTGGTGCCCGGACTCGAGCCGATGATCACCGACGCGCTGGAGCGGTGCGAGGACGAATCGGCCCCCCACCTCGCGAACGTCTGGCTGGACGACCCCGCCACGCGCGAGGAGCGGGCGGTCGCCCTGCTGGCCCGGGAGCCCTCGGCGGCCGCGCTGAAGTCCGTACGCGAGGTCCTGTCGGCGCGCCGCAGCGACCTGCTGGACGTGCTGCTCACCGGGCAGCCGCCGTCCGGGCGGTTCCTGCGCGAGGACTCCGCCCGGCCGCTGCCGGTCCTCACCCACGCCTCCCGCTGGCTGCCGCGCCAGCAGGAAGCGGCGGCCCGCCTCACGGCGGCGGCCGTCCGGGACGAGTCCGCGACGCTGTACGAGCGGACGTCGGCGATCCGCGAAGCCGCTCAGATCCCCGACCACGGGCTTGCACTCATACGGGAGTTCACGAGCTCCGAGAACACCGTGCTGGCCGAGGCCGCGCTCGCGGCGGCCGCCCGGACCGTGGAGCCCGCCGCCGTCCTGGACGAGCTGCTCGCGCACTCCGGCGGCGACCGGGCCCGGGTCGCGGTGTACGCAGCCGGCCGGGCGGCGGCCGCCACCGCGCCCTCGGCGCTCGCACATCGGATCACGGAACTGCTCGACCCCGGCCGGGAAGTCAAGGTCACCAGCCGCAAGGAGGCCGCCCGGCTCGCCGCCCGGCTGCTGCCGCCGGCGCTCGCCGTCGCGCTGATGGGCCGGATCGGGCGCGACCCCGCGAGCCATCCCGACCTCAAGGCCGTCGCCATGCGGCTCGCCCTCGGGCTGCTGCCCGCCGAGGCCGCCTGGGAGCTCCTGGAGGCCGCCGCCGCAGGATCCCCGGACAGCCGGGCCGCCCTCCTCGACACCGCTCCGCTCACCGTGCGCGCGGAGCACCGCCCGCGCTTCGCCCGGCTGGTGGCGGCGGCGACGGGAGTGCGCGACGGGGCCGCGGCGGGGATCGCCCCGCACCACCACCTGAGCCTGCCGAAGTGGGCGGCGTACGACCCCGAACCCGCGGAGACCCTGCGGCTGGCGGTCTGCGACCTCACGCCGCGCGGCGCTGCGCACCACGCCGTGTCGGCCCTCGCGCAGATCGCGGCCTCCACGCTGCCCCACCCCGTGGGCGGCGCCGAGCCCGGCAGCCCGTTCCACCGGGCCGTGGCCGAGCTGCTGGACATCGTGCGGGCCGGCGAGGAGCCGGACGCGGAGCCGGACCTCGACCGGCCGGCCCTGCGCAGGCTGCGACAGCTGGCGGCCCAGCCGCTGGGCGACCGGCCGGCCGCGCGCGAGGCGGTGCTGCGCCAACTGGCCGGCGAACCCCTGCTGGCCGAGGCCCGGGTGAACCTGCTGCTGCGCGCGGTCGACCTGCGGGCGGATCCCGCGGACCCGGCCCGGCAGCGGGCGGCGCTGCACGAGCTGGTCGCCGCCCTGCGCGGCCGGCCGGGGCTGGCCCGTGCGACGGCCTCCCGCCTCACGACCCGGTACGGCCACGGCGACCTGCTGCCGGATCCCGCGTCGGTCCTGGAAACCACGCGCGGCCTCGCGGCCGACGGCACGGCGGAGGCCGGGCTGTTCGCCGCCGCCCTCACCGCCGCCGTCGGCCGCCTGCACGGCTGGCCGGCGCCGTGGCGGGAGCTGCTGCGGGAACTGCGCCGGCACCCGGAGGCGGAGGTCCGGGACGCGGCGTTCTCGGCGACCACGCAGGCCTGAGACCGGGCCGGGCCCCGGTCCACGCCCCGGCGGACACGGACCGATCATCACATTGCGGTCCATGACATCCTGTGACGTCACAACTCGCCGGACGGGATCGGCGGACGTCCGGGGAATATGGGGAAGGTCCATGAGGCTCTGCTTCCTGGTGGAGGAGCACTACCGCCATGACGGAATGCCGAACGAGGTGGTCCGGCAACTGTCCGCCTGGGGCCATCGGGTGGATGTGCTGCGGCCCGGCGGTTCACTGCTGCGGATGAGCGAGGTGGTGGACGCCGGGGCCCATGACGCCTGGGTGCTCAAGACCGTGTCGGGCGGGCCGGGGCTGACCCTGCTCGAAGCCGCCGCCGCGGCCGGGATGACCACGGTCAACGACGCCCGCGCGATCCGGGGCGTACGGGACAAGGCACTGGCCGCCGCCATCGGGCGCGGGCGGGGACTGCCGCTGCCGCCGACGTACGCCGCGGCCCGGCCGGAACTGCTGGCCGAGATCCCGGAATCGGAGTACCCGCTGGTCGTCAAGCCCGCCGACGGCAGCTCGGGGCGCGCCGTGCACCTGGTGTCCTCGCCGGAGCGGCTCGCCGCGATGCTCCCCGAACTGGCGGGCGAGGGGATGCTCATCGCCCAGCCGTACGTGCCGAACTCGGGCACCGACATCAAGGTGTACGCGGTCGGCGGCGAGCTCTTCGCCACCGAGCGCCGCTCCCCGCTGCACCCGGACAGCCCGGTCCCGGAGCGGCGCGTCCCGCTGTCCGCCGAGATCGCGGCCATCGGCGCCCGGGTCGGGGAGGTGTACGGGCTCGACCTGTACGGGGTGGACGTGCTGCTGGGCCCGGACGGGCCGGTGGTCGTCGACGTGAACGACTTCCCGAGCTTCCGTCAGGTGCCGGACGCCGCCGCCCGGGTGGCCCGTGCGGTCCTGGGCCTCGCGCGGGCCGGCTCGGGCGCCGGGCTCCCGCGGCCCGCCGGACCGCCCGTCTCGATCCCGGCCCAGGCCACGGCTGCCACAGCGGCCACGGCCGTCACCTCCGCGCGGTCCGCCGCCGCGCGGTCCGCCGCCGCCACGGTGGGGGACGCCTGATGAGGATCGGCCTGATCACGGACAACCCCGGGCATCCGCTGCTGTCGGCGGCCGCCGGGCTGCTGCGGGTCGCCGGACACGTCGTGGAGCCGCTGGATCCCGGCGCGCCGGACCCCGGCGACCCGGCGCCGGCCGACGTCTACCTGCTCAAGGCGCACACCCCGCACGCGCTGGACCTGGCCCGGCGCCTGGAAGGGCTCGGGGCTCCCGTGGTCAACTCGGCCGCGGCGACCACGCTCTGCCAGGACCGGACGCTGATGGCGGAGCTCGCCGTACGGGCCGGACTGCCGTTCGCGGGAACCCGTACCTTCGGCACGCTCGCGCGGTGGGCGGACGGCGCTTCGCTGTCCGCCCCCGTGGTCGTCAAGAGCCGGCACAGCCGGCGGCGGGACCTCGTCGCCCTGGTCGAGGGGGCGGCGGCGCTCAAGGAGCTGGCGGGCACGTGGCCCGACGAGCCGGTGGTGGTCCAGGACTTCGCCCCGAACAGCGGCTGGGACCACAAGCTCTGGGCGATCGGCGACCGGGTCTTCGCCGCCCTGCGCCGCTCCGAACTCTCCCCCGAGGGCCGCGGCCCGACCCTGCCGCTGCCTCGGATCCCGGCGGGCTGGGCCGAACTGACCCTCCGGGTCGGCGAGGTGTTCTCCCTGGACGTCTACGGCGTGGACCTCATCGCCACCGCCGACGGCTCCCCGCTGATCGTGGACGTCAACGCCTTCCCCGGCATCCGCGAACAGCCGGGCGCCCCCGAGGCCCTGGCGGAGCTGGCCCTGAAGCGGGCGGGGCGCCCGGCCGGCTGATCGCGGGCGCCTACTTGATGACCTCCACCTTCTTGTCGCCCGCGGCGGCGTAGGCCTGCGAACTCGCGCCGAGCGCGGTGACGGTGAGGGCGAGCAGTACGGATACGGCGGCGGCCGCCGCGCGCTTGCGGGTCATGGTTTCCCCCTGATGGTGTGGTGGTCCCGGCAGCTTCCCATCCGGGACCGGGCCGGACAAGCGAGCGGGACGAGCGGAGGCGGTGGGCGTGCGCGCGGTGGTGTTCGAGCGGTACGGGGAGCGGGCCGAGGTACGGGAGGTGGCCGATCCGGCCCCGGCCGCCGGCGGAGTGGTGGTACGGGTCGAGGCGACCGGGCTGTGCCGCAGCGACTGGCACGGGTGGATGGGGCACGACCCGGACATCGTGCTGCCGCACGTACCCGGGCACGAACTGGCCGGCGTGGTGGAGGCGGTGGGATCCGGGGTCACCCGCTGGCGTGCCGGGGACCGCGTCACGGTCCCCTTCGTCTGCGCGTGCGGGAGCTGCGCCGAGTGCGCCGCCGGCCAGCACCAGGTGTGCGTCCGCCAGACGCAGCCCGGGTTCACCCACTGGGGGTCCTTCGCCGAGTTCGTGGCGCTGGAGCACGCCGATGTGAACCTGGTCGCCGTGCCGCGGGAGTTGTCCTTCGACACGGCGGCGGGGCTGGGCTGCCGGTTCGCGACGGCGTTCCGTGCGGTGGTCGCCCGGGGGCGGGCGGCGCCGGGCGAATGGGTCGCCGTGCACGGCTGCGGCGGCGTGGGGCTGTCCGCCGTGATGGTCGCGGTGGCCGCGGGGGCCCGGGTGGTGGCCGTGGACACGGCTCCCGGGGCGCTGGAGCTGGCGCGGCGGTTCGGCGCCGCGCACGGCGTGGATCCCTCCCGGGGCGATGCTGCCGAGGCCGTCCGGGAGTTGACGGGCGGCGGCGCCCACCTGTCGCTGGACGCCCTGCTCACCGGTGACGGCGGCGGCTTCGGTGGCCGGGCTGCGCAGGCGCGGGCGGCACGTCCAGGTCGGACTGCTGCCGGCGGCCGGGGGAACCGCGGCGCTGCCGATGGAGCGGGTCATCGGCTGGGAGCTGGAGGTCCTGGGCAGCCACGGGATGGCGGCGCACGCGTACCCCCCGATGATGGAGCTGGTCCGCTCCGGGGCCTTGCGCCCGGACCTGCTGGTCACGGCCGTGATCCCGCTCGACGCGGCTCCGGCCGCCCTGGCCGCGATGGGCACGGCCCCGGGCGGCGGGGTCACGATCATCCGGCCGGGGGAGGGCTCGGCCGCCTCCCCGGGATCATCCGGGTGAGAGTTCGCCCCGCAGGGCGGGCAGGAGTTTGGCCTCGGCCCATTCCAGGAAGGGCCGCTGGTGGTCCCCGCCGATCTGGACGAGGGCGACTTCGGTGAACCCGGCTTCCGCGTACCGGCGCACCGCTTCGGTGAACGCCTCGACGTCGTCACCGCACGGGACGGCCTCGGCGATGTCCGCGGGCCGGACGTGCCGGGAGGCCTGGTCGAAGCCGACGGGACCGGGGAGTTCGGCATTGACCTTCCAGCCGCCGAGGGACCAGCGGAACTGGTCGTGGGCGCGGGCGACCGCCGCCTCGCGGTCGGTGTCGTAGCAGACCGCCAGCTGGCCCACGCGCGGCTTGCCCGCGCCGCCGTGCTCGTCGAACCGGGCCAGGAGCTGCCGTTTGGGCTCCGTGGCGATCGCGAGATCGCCGTACCGGCCGGCGAGCTCGCAGGAGCGGGGCCCGGAGACCGCGATCCCGATCGGAGGCGGCTCGTCGGGGAGGTCCCAGAGCGTGGCGTTCTCGATGTCGTAGTGGGCGCCGTGGTGGCTCACGCTCTCCCCGGAGAACAGGTGCCGGATGATGTCCACGGCCTCTTCGAGCATGTCCAGCCGCACGTGGGCGGCCGGCCAGCCGGCCCCCACGACATGTTCGTTCAGATGCTCCCCCGAGCCCAGCCCCAAGCGGAAGCGCCCCTCGGACAGGATCTGCATCGTCGCCGCCTTCTGCGCGACGACCGCGGGGTGGTAGCGGAAGGTCGGACAGGTCACGTACGTCATCAGCGGGATCCGGGACGTGGCCTGCGCGGCCGCGCCCAGGACGCTCCAGGCATAGGGCGAGTGGCCCTGGGACTCCAGCCAGGGGGAGTAGTGGTCGGAGGTGACGGAGAAGTCGAATCCGGCCTCCTCCGCTCCCACCACGTGGGACACCAGCTCACGCGGTCCGGCCTGCTCGGTCATCATCGTGTACCCGATTCGCACCATGCGGCGCGCCTTGCCCGGATCCCGTCCCCGAAACCCCCCGCGGGGCGGGAACCGCCCGCGCCGCCGCCCGGCAGCGGGTGAGCGGAGCGGTCCGGGCGGGGTTCTCAGCGGTCTCCACCGCCCGTCGGCCTCGGGCGGTCCGGGCCGGCCTGCTCCTCGCGGCCGATGCCCGGGCGCTGCCGTTTGGCCTGATGGCCTCCGGCATCCGTGTCGCCCCGGCCCTCGCCAGGGCGCCGTACGACGGCGTCGTCCGCCTGCTGCCGGGCCTCGCGGTCCCCGCTCTCCCCCACCGCTTCGGACGGGGTCGTGCGCGGGCGGCGCCGGGACTTCTCGTGTTCCGTCATCTCGTCCTCTTCCGGTTCCTGTTGTACGGGTGGTGCGGGTCTTCGGCGACTACCCCGTCCCGGCCCCCTCAGACGCCCGGGCCGCTGGACCCGGGACGCACTCCCCCGCCCTTCCGGGAAGTCCGCAGGCGGGGGGCTTGTGGTGGGTGGGAGCGCATCGCTACAGTCCTGATTCCCGTGCCGTACGGCCCCACCGGCCGCCAGGGAGCCGGGCGCGCGTCCGCGCCGTCCGCCGAGACCGGTGTGCCCCGCGGCGCGGAGGCGTGCCCCGCTTCCCCGCGACCGCTTAGGCTCTCCCCGGGCGGACGCGCGGACCACGCCGGGAGCGGGGCCCACGCGAACCACCAGGCCAGGGCAGAGGCACGGGCAAGGCGACGTACGCGGGAGGCGGCGGGATGACAGTCCCGGGACGCAGGAGCAGTACCTTCAGCCGGCTGCTGCGCAGCGGCTTCACCGACCCCTCCGCCGCGGCCCGGCTCCTCGACACCGACGCGCTGGCCGCCGTACGCACCGATCCCGTGCTCCTCGACGCCCTCGGAGCCACCGCCGACCCCGACCTCGCCCTCCTCGGGCTGGTCCGGCTCGCCGAGGCGCAGACGGCCGACGAACTGCCCGTACTGCTCGACACCCTCGTCAGCGCCAAGCCCCTGCGCGACCGCCTCCTCGGCGTGCTCGGCGCCTCCGAAGCACTCGGCGACCACCTCGCCCGCCACCACCAGGACTGGCGGGCCCTCGTCACCTACGAGGCCGCCGACCTGCACCCGGGACTCCCCGAGTTCGAGAACGGACTGGCCGGCGCCCACAACCCCGTCGACCTGCGCGTCGCCTACCGCCGCTGCCTGCTCTCCATCGCCGCCCGCGACGTCTGCGGCACCACCGACGTGGCCCAGACCGCCGCCGAACTCGCCGACCTCGCCACCGCCACCCTGCGCGCCGCCCTGCGCATCGCGAGCGCCGCCGCCCCCGCCGACGCGGCCGCCTGCCGGCTCGCCGTCATCGCCATGGGCAAGTGCGGCGGCCACGAACTGAACTACGTGTCCGACGTCGACGTCATCTTCGTCGGGGACGCCGCCCCCGGCGCCGACGAGGGCAAGGCGGTCCAGGCCGCCACCCGCCTCGCCTCCCACCTCATGCGGATCTGCTCCGACACCACCGTCGAAGGCACCATCTGGCCCGTCGACGCCAACCTCCGCCCCGAGGGCAGAAACGGTCCGCTCGTCCGCACCCTCGCCTCCCACCTCGCCTACTACCAGCGCTGGGCCAAGACCTGGGAGTTCCAGGCCCTACTCAAGGCCCGCGCCGTCGCCGGCGACGAAACGCTCGGCGCCGAGTACGTCGAGGCCATAACCCCCCTCGTCTGGCAGGCCGCCGAGCGCGAGAACTTCGTCGCCGACGTCCAGAAGATGCGCCGCCGCGTCGTCGACAACATCCCCGCCGCCCAGGTCGACCGCGAACTCAAACTCGGCCCCGGCGGCCTGCGCGACGTCGAGTTCGCCGTCCAGCTCCTCCAGCTCGTCCACGGCCGCTCCGACGCCACCCTGCACTCCTCCAGCACCCTCGAAGCGCTCCACGCACTAGCCGCCGGCGGCTACGTCGGACGCGCCGACGCCGCCCAGCTCAACGACGCGTACCGCTTCCTGCGCGCCATGGAACACCGCATCCAGCTCTACCGGCTGCGCCGCACCCACCTCGTCCCCGAAGACGAGAACGACCTGCGGCGCCTGGGCCGCTCCATGGGCCTGCGCACCGAACCCGTCGCCGAGCTCAACAAGGCCTGGCGCCGCCACGCCTCCGTCGTCCGCCGCCTGCACGAGAAGCTCTTCTACCGCCCGCTCCTCGACGCCGTCGCCCAACTCGCCCCCGGCGAGACCCGGCTCTCCCCGCGCGCCGCCGGCCAGCGCCTCGAAGCCCTCGGGTACGCCGACCCGGCCGCCGCCCTGCGCCACCTCGAAGCCCTCGCCTCCGGCGTCACCCGCAAGGCCGCCATCCAGCGCACCCTGCTGCCCGTGCTCCTCGGCTGGTTCGCCGACTCCGCGGACCCGGACGCCGGCCTGCTCAACTTCCGCAAGGTCTCCGACGCGCTGGGCCGCACCCCCTGGTACCTGCGCCTGCTGCGCGACGAGGGCGCCGCCGCCGAGAACCTCGCCCGCGTCCTGTCCGCCGGCCGCCTCGCCCCCGACCTGCTCATGCGCGCCCCCGAAGCCGTGGCCCTGCTCGGCGACGCCGAAGGCCTGGTCCCCCGTACCCGCGAGGCCCTCGAACAGGAGGTGCTCGCCGCCGTCGGCCGCGCCGAGAACCCGGAGGCCGGCGTGGCCGCCGCCCGCGGAGTGCGCCGCCGCGAACTCTTCCGCACCACCGCCGCCGACATCATCGGCTCCTACGGTACGGAGGACAGCCCGGCCGAGGAGGACCACGGAGCCCTGGTCGACCGGGTCGGCGACGCCGTCTCCGACCTCACCGCCGTCACCGTCGCCGGAGCCCTGCGCGCCGCCGTCCGGGGCCACTGGGGCGACACCCTGCCCACCCGCTTCGCGATCATCGGAGTCGGACGCTTCGGCGGACACGAGCTCGGCTACGGCTCCGACGCCGACGTCCTGTTCGTCCACGAACCCCGCGAGGGCGTCGACGAACAGGAGGCCGCGAAAGCCGCCCAGCACGTCGTCTCCGAGATGCGCAGACTGCTCCAGCTGCCCACCGCGGACCCGCCGCTGCTCATCGACGCCGACCTGCGCCCCGAAGGCCGCTCCGGCCCGCTGGTGCGCACCATCCCCTCCTACGCCGCCTACTACCGCCGCTGGTCCCTGACCTGGGAGTCCCAGGCCCTGCTGCGCGCCGAGCCGATCGCGGGCGACGCCGAGCTCGGTGCCCGCTTCATCGAGCTCATCGATCCGCTGCGCTACCCGATGGAGGGTCTCGGCGAGGACGCCGTCCGCGAGATCCGGCGGCTGAAGGCCCGGATGGAATCCGAGCGCCTGCCCAGGGGCGCCGACCCGACCCTGCACGCCAAACTGGGGCGCGGCGGCCTCAGCGACGTCGAGTGGACCGTCCAGCTGATCCAGATGCGCCACGCCTGGGCCGAGCCCGGCCTGCGCACCACCCGGACCCGCCGGGCCCTGGCAGCCGCCCACGCGGCCGGCCTGATCCCCACCGAAGAGGCGCAGATCCTCGACGAGGCCTGGGTGCTGGCCACCCGCGTCCGCAACGCCGTGATGCTGGTCCGCGGCCGGGCCGGGGACAGCTTCCCCTCCGACGTCCGCGAACAGGCGGCGGTCGGCCGCTACCTCGGCTATGCGGAGGGCCGGGTCGGCGAGATGCTCGACGACTACCGCCGCATCACGCGCCGCGCGCGGGCGGTGGTGGACGAACTCTTCTACGGCGCGTAGGACCTCGCCGCCGACCCCTGTACGGCGGCGAGGTCCTACGGGCTCCGCCCGGCTCCCCGTTAAGGGATGGGCTTGTCGTAGGCCTGGTCCTGGTTGGAGTCGTAGATCCGCTTGCCCTGGGCGTCGTAGCCCTGGATGCGCGGGGCCTCGGTGACGGCGCGGTCCAGCATGCTGGTGGCGGCGAACCAGCCGTGGTCGAGGGCGGCTTCGACGCTGACGCTGCCGTAGCTGACGGTGACTCGGGCGACGCTGGAGTCGACGGTGCCGATGCTGCCCCAGCGGTAGGGCAGCTTCCACGGACCCTCGGAGCGCAGCCGCTGCAGGTGGAGCTTGCCCCCGTTCATGTCGGGGACGACCGCTCCGCGCTCGGGGTCCGCGTCCCTGCGGGAGGTGTTGATGCCGCTCACCCGGCCGTCCTTGATGGTGCAGATCAGCCGGGTCTGCGGGGGATTGTCCCTGACTGCGACTACGAAGTGGCCGTCCCCCGGGGAGTTGTCGTTGCCGGTGCTGCGGTGCGCGAGCAGGATCCGATAGTCGGTGGCCTTGCCCAGGTCCGTCCGCTGGAAACCCGACGAGCTGGAGTGCTCCCGGTCGTAGGCGAGGCACTGCTCCAGCCCGGCGGCCGCGTCCTGGAGGGTGATCCCGTCGGCGAGCTGCCCGGGAGTCGCGGGAGCGCCCGGCCCGGCGGGCGCCAGCGGGGCCGGCGCCGTCACGCTCGGTCCCGGGCCGCCGCCGGCCACGGACACCCGGTCCGCGGGCCCGCCGCCGCTGTTGCCGGTGAAGGCGAGGGTCGTGGCCGGTACGACGGCCAGCGCGACCAGGGCGGCCCCCGCCACCGCCAGCCTGCGCCGCCGCTCCGCGCGGCCCTGCCGGACGATCTCCGGATACGGCGCGGCGGCGGGACGTACGGCGTCCGCGCCCTGGGCCATCCAATCCCGCAGGTCGAGCTCGAACAAGTCGTCGTGCCGGTAACCCGGCTCGTTGCGCTGTCCGTTGCCCTGTCCGTTGCCCTGCCCGTTCACGCGGCCGCCCCCTCGTTCCTCGTCGCGATCCGGCTCAGTCCGGGCCAGGCGCGCAGTTTCGCCAGCGCCTTGGAGGCCTGGCTCTTGACGGTGCCCTGGGAGCACCCCAGGACGTCGGCGGTCTCGGCCTCGGAGAGGTCCTCCCAGTACCGCATGACCACCACCGCCCGCTGCCGGGTCGGCAGTTCGGCCAGCGCCTCCATCAGCACGTTGCGTTCGTCGGCCCACGCCACGCGGTGGTCGTGCACCGACGTGTCCGGCACGCGGTCCGTCAGGCGCTCGGCGACCCGGCGCTTGCGGAACCGGTCGCTGTTGCAGGTCACCAGCATCCGGCGGACGTACGCCTCCGGACTGTCCATGCGCGCCACGCGCCGCCACGACCGGTACGCCTTCGCGAGCGCGGCCTGGGTCACGTCCTCCGCGTCGTGCGGATCACCGGTCAACAGGTACGCGGTTCGCACCAGATGGGTCCAGCGTGCGGCGACGAACGACTGGAACTGAGCTTCTTCCTCGGCTTGCATCGGCACCTCCTTCGCCCCCTTGACCACCACCCGCCCGGATTCGGTTGCCCGGAAGCGCAATCGAATCCTCGCGGGTCGCCGACCGGGGGAGTCAGGCGGCCTTGGCCGCCGTGCAGGGGGCGCAGTGGCCGGGGGAGGCGGCGCGGAAGGCGCGATCGCAGTCGTCGCAGGTCTGGAACGGCAGGATCTCCCGGTCCTTCGGGGGCCGGACACCGACAGGGCGCTCCGAGAGGCGGGGCGGCCGCAACTCCCGGAGCCGGTACGCCAGCAGGGCCCCGGGCGACCGGATCGGCCCGTCCGGAAGGCAGCCCGCGAGGGTGGCGCTGGTGGCGGCGGGGCTCAGGCCGAGCTTCAGCCAGCCGGTCAGGCTGGGCGCGAGCCGCGCCACGTCGCGCTCCGAGAGCATCAGCCTCGGGTCGCGCAGCCGCAGGCGGGCGAGCAGCTCGGCGGCCTCCCGGTGTTCCTCGGGGAGGGGCCCTGCGGGTGCGGGTGCGGACAGGGACGCGAACGCGGTCCGGGACACGGTCTCGTGCCGGGACGTGGCCTCGGCCCGGCGGGCCACCGGCGCCGCCGGTGCGGGGCCGGGGTGGGAGCCGGAGCCGGGTCGGGGGCCCTGGCCGGGCCCGGGGGCCGGTTGGGAGCCGGGATCCAGACCGGCGCCGGGTCCGGGGTCCGGGTCGGAATCCGGGTCGGGGTCGGAATCCGGGTCGGCGTCCGGGCTTGAGTCCTCAGCCGGTACCCGTACCGGCAGCAGCACCGGAACGGGCGCCAACACCGGTGCCACGGCCGGGACTCGCTCCGGCGGGGCCGCCCGCAGGGCGAGCGGGACGTTGTACGACACCGTTCGGGTGATGACCTGCCCCGACGGGAGCCGCTCCCGGATCCGGGCCAGGTAGCCGTGCGCTTCCAGCTCGCGCAGGGCCGCCGCGATGCGGGTCTCGCCCTCGGAGAAGCGCGCCGACAGGGCCTTGATGGAGACCAGGGCGCCGGTGGGCAGGGACTGGATGTGGGTGGACAGGCCGATCGCGGTCAAACTCAGCTCGCGGTGCTGGGCGAGCCGGTTGCAGATCTTGACGTAGCGCTCGGCCTGGGGGTCTTGCTCGTGCATGACGCCGGGCCTCGGATTGCCGTACGGAGCGCGCAGCGGCGCGCTAAGCTGCTGTTCAGCCACGGGAAGCTCCACTTCCTGAGCGGTGAGGCCCTCGGCCGGGATGCCAGTCCCGTCGGGGGCCGTTCGCATGTCTGGGGTTGTCGAGGCTGAGCCTGCACCCTGAATTGGCATATGCGCCAGCCGGGTTGGGCTCATTCACCCGACCGAGTGAGCGCGGCCCGGGTTTGGTTGGGTTGGGTTATTTCCCCGGGTCTTTAAAGCGGTTTACGTCGTGCGCCACCGCTACGTCGTCCACCGGGTCGTGGATACCCAGATCCGGTGAACCGAGATGCGGTGTGCCGATTTCCGCCCAGACCGTTTTCAGTGGAACGGGCCCGACGGACACCCCCCAGCGGTCCGCCAGCGCCGCGACGAGTGCCATGCCTCGGCCGGACTCGGCGTCAAGGGACGGGAATTCGGCGGTGGACGGCGGCGCGCACTCGGCGCGGGTTTCGCTCACCTCGATACGGAGCGTGCCGCCCGAAGTGGAGATCCGGAGCCGGAACCCCCGTCCGGGGACCCGGCCGTGCGTGACGGCGTTGCTCGCGAGCTCGGCGACGACTTGGGCCGCGTCATGGAACGGAAGCCCCCAGTCCGCCAGTTGTGCGGCGGTGAGTTGCCGGGCGGCGCGGGCGCCGTGCGGGGTGGCGGGGAGCGTGGCGACGAAGGCGATTTCCTGATTCACGTGACTCAGCGTGGCGAGCCGTGCGTAACCTGAACAGGAATGAGGCCGCCCTGTACGGCGGTTGTCCAGGGCTGTCCCGCCCTGTCCCGCCTGTCCCTCGGGGGTGGAGATGAATGCAGACGGTGTCGACGAGTCGAGTGAATCGAGTTGGGAACTCGACCCGGAGGATGAAGCGGGGGCCGTTATCGCCACCGTGGGCCGCCAGTTGCAAATGTGGCGGGAGGCCGCCGGGCTCGACCGTGCGCAGTTCGGTAAGCGCCTGGGATACGGGCCGAACCTGATCTACAAGATCGAGCGCGGCGCGCGAATCCCGCGCCCGGAGTACTTGGACAAGGCGGACGAGATCCTCGGCGCGGGCGGCAAAATCGCCGCGATGAAGGACGACGTGGAAAAGGCCCGCTACCCCAAAAAGGTCCGGGCCCTGGCCAAGCTGGAGTCCGACGCGGTCGAGTTGGGCGCCTACGGGAACCACAACCTGCATGGTCTGCTCCAGACGGAGGAGCACGCGCGGGCGCTGTACGAGGTCCGGCGGCCGGCCTTCTCGCCGGACGTGGTGGACCGGTACGTCGCCGGCCGCATGGCCCGGCAGAAGATGTTCCACCGACAGCCGTCACCCGCCCTGACCTTCGTGCTGGAGCAAGTCACGCTGGAGCGGCCGATCGGCGGGCGGGCGGTACTCCGCAGGCAGTTGGAGCACCTGCTCGACATCGGGCAGCTGCGCAACGTAGAGATCCAGGTGATGCCGATGGACTGTGACGATCACGCGGGGATGGGCGGGCAGATCGACGTCCTGAAGCTCAAGGACGGTTCGACGATCGGGTACGTCGAGGCGCAGTTGATGAGCCGCCTGATCACCGACGCCAAGGACATCCAGATCCTCGAACTCCGGTATGGGATCATCCGGTCACAGGCTCTCAGCCCACGGCAGTCGAGGGCCTTCATCGAGAAAATGCTGGGGGATACATGAGCATCAAGCCCTCGACCGGCGGTCCTTCCGCACTGACCTGGGTCAAGAGCAGCTACAGCGCCAGCAGCAGCAACGACTGCGTCGAAGTCGCCTGGTTCAAGAGCAGCTACAGCGCCAGCGACAGCAACGACTGCGTCGAGGTGGCGATGCTGCCCGAGGCGATCCTCATCCGGGACTCCAAGGTCACGGATGGCCCCCGCCTCGCCGTCGGTCCGGTGGCCTGGACCGGGTTCGTGGGGTACGCGACCAGGCGTCGGTGACGTCACGCGCCGATGCGTACCAGCGCGAGGGTGATGTTGTCGGGGCCTCCGGCTTCGATGGCCGCCTTCCACAGCTCGTACGCCGCCTTGCCGTCGTCGTGCACCCGCAGCACGTCGTTGATGGCCTCGTCGGGCACCGGGTCGGTCAGCCCGTCGCTGCACACCAGGTAGCGATCGCCCATGGCCAGCGGGAGGGCCGCCACGTGGGGAGTGAGGACGTGGGGCCCGCGGCTTCCACCGAGTGTCTGCGTGACGACCGACGTGGTGCGGTGGCCCGGTAGCAGCGCCGGGCTGTCGTCCACGCTGACCTGGCGCAGCCCGTCCGGAGCCGCGTGGAACACCTTGCTGTCACCGACGTTGAACGACAGCAGCGACTCCGCCGTGACGAGGGCGCCGGCGACCGTGGTGCCCATGGCGGTCAGCTCCGGACGGCCGTCGGTGGCTGAGTACACCGCGCGATTGCAGAGGTTCAGCGCGTCCTCGATGGCTTCGACGCCGTCCAGCGAAGGGCCGAGCAGGGCGAGCTGGCGGACGACCAGCTCGCTGGCGACCTCGCCGGCCGGCTGCCCACCCAGCCCGTCGGCAACCGCGACGACGAGCGGCCTGCCGAGGGGGAACAGGAGCGTCTGGGGGCTCCGGGTCGTGGTCCCGCACAGCGTCCACGGTCCGACGACGAGGCTGTCCTCGTTCTGATCGCGAACCAGCCCGACATGACTCAGGGCGGTCACGGCTATGTACGCCACGATGACGTCCCGCCTCTCCGCAACGGCCGATGCGTCCCTCACCACCATTGTCACGCCACTCGGCATGCGGCGCGTGACCTGCCGGAGCACGCTGGTCCTGGGGCCTGAAGGACCTGAAGGAAAGGACTGCGGGAGATGTTCGCGAGGCTGAGTACCTACCAGGGGTCACCGGTGCCTGCGGAGGGAGACCTGACCACGAATTCGGAGGCGATCGTCCGGCAGGTTCAGGACGTTCCCGGCTTCCGGGGCGTGTATTACCTCGTCGACCGGGCCTCGGGGAAGGCCACGTCGCTGACCCTGTGGGAGGACGAGCGGACCATGCTGGAGAGCGAGGAGCGTGCCGCCCGGATCCGCGAGGAAACAGCACAGCGGGAAGGCCAGCGGATCGTCTCGGTCGAACGCTTCGAGGTCGGATTCAGCCACCTGGAGCCATAGGCGTGGGTCTGCGCAACGAAGCAGGCTCAGGCCGCTGACCTGGGCCTGCTTTCAGCCGGTCGGTTCCGCCTCGCCCCGCAGGGTCCGCGCGTACGCCAGGAACGCCGCCAGCCCGACTTCGAAGGCGGCCTCCGCGCGGCCCGGGCCCTGCGCGGCCAGCGCCTCCGCCAGCAGCGGGGTCTGCGGCGTCGGCTCCCACATGGCCTCCGGCGCCGCGAGGTCCAGGGCCGAGCCCAGGACCAGGTTCTCCAGCCCCGTCAGCAGCGGCATCACCCGCTCCACGCGGAACCCGGCCCGCAGCAGCAGCGCCACCGCCTGCTCGTACTGCGCGAGCACCGCCGGGGCCCGTACCGGCGTGGTCATCAGCAGCGGGATGGCCCGCGGGTAGGCGGCGAAGGCGGCCCGGTAGGACCGCGCCCAGGCCTCCAGCGCCCCGTCCCAGGGCTCCCCGGCCAGGGCCCCGCCGTCGATTCCGGCGCACACCCGCTCCCGTACCAGCTCCACCACCCCGGCCCGGCCGTCCACGTGGTGATACAGCGACCCGGTCTGCACGCCGAGCGCCCGGGCGATCTGCGGCACGCTGAACTCGCCCTGCTCCGCCAGCAGTTGCAGGGCGGCAGCGCCGATCCGCTCCCGGTCCAGCAAGGGGGTGCGTGGCCGTGCCATCGGTGTTCTCCCGCCGTCAGGTCTTCCCGTACGCCAAAACCGGAGGCTACATTGCCGCAAACCGAAAGCCTTTAGGTTTTTGCGTCCCCGCCGCCCGCCGTTCGCAGAAGGGTGCTCCCGCATGCCCGAAACGCCCGAGCCGCCGAGAACCGGAACCGAGCTGCGCCGCGGCGCGCTCGGTACCGCCGACATCTCCTTCTTCGTCATCTCCGCCGCCGCCCCCCTCACCGTCATGGCCGGCGTCGCCCCCGTCGCGATCCTCCTCGGCGGCGTCGGCGCCCCCGCCGGCTACCTCCTCGCCGGCCTCACCCTCGCGGTCTTCGCCATCGGCTTCACCACCATGAGCCGCCACGTCCGCAGCGGCGGCGCCTTCTACGCGTACATCGCCCGCGGCCTCGGCAAGCGCGTCGGCATCGGCGCCGCGCTCCTCGCCCTCGTGGGCTACAACGGCATGGAGATCGGCGTCTACGGCCTCCTCGGCACCACCACCGCCGACACCGCCCACTCCCTGGCCGGCGTCGACGTCCCCTGGCTGCCCGTCTCCCTCGCCGGCCTCGCCCTCATCTGGTACGGCGGCTTCCGCTCCATCGACTTCGGCGCCAAGCTGCTCGGCGTGCTGCTCGTCGCCGAGACCGGGATACTCGTCCTCCTCGCGGGCGGGGTCCTCATCGAGGGCGGCGCCCACGGGCTCTCCCTCGGCTCCTTCGCCCCGGGCGCCGTGCTCGTCCCCGGCACCGCGGCCGTCCTGGCCTTCGCCTTCGCCGCGTTCACCGGCTTCGAGTCCACCGTCATCTACCGCCGCGAGGCCCGCGACCCCGACCGGACCGTCCCGCGCGCCACCTACATCGCCGTCGCCTTCCTCGGCCTCTTCTACGCCTTCATCGTCTGGACCGTCATCCAGGCCTTCGGCTCCGAGGAGGTCCTCACCGCGGCCGGCGAGGACCCCGCCGGCCTCTTCTTCACCGCCATCACCACCTACGTCGGCCCCTGGGCGGCCGACCTGATGCACGTCTTCATCGTCACCAGCGTCATCGCCTCCCTCCTCGCCTTCCACAACGCCATCAACCGGTACGTGCTGGCCCTCGCCGAAGAAGGCGTACTGCCCGCCGCCCTCGGCCGGATCCACCCGCGCCACGGCTCCCCGTACCTCGCCGGCCTCGCCCAGACCGCCCTCGGTGCCGTCATCGTCCTCGGTTTCGCCCTCGCCGGAGCCGACCCGTACCAGCAGCTCCTGCTCTGGGTGAACACTCCCGGCATGATCGGGCTCATGGCCCTGATGCTGCTCGCCGCCATCGCCGTGCCCGTCTACTTCCACCGCGTCCCCCACGACGAGGGCCCCTGGCGGACCCTGGTCGCGCCCGTCACCGCCGCCGTGCTGCTGGCCGTCGCGATCTGCCTGGTCGTCTCCAAGGTGGGCCTGTTCACCATGGCCTCCACCACCGTCAACACCGTCCTCGTCGCCCTCGTCCCCGCCGTCTTCGCGGCCGGCCTCGTCCTCGCCCAGCGCCTGAAGACCCGCCGCCCCGAGGTGTACGCCCGCTTCGCGGAAGAGCCCGCGACCGCGACCGCCCCCACCCCATGATCGCCCGCACCCCGCCCGGCCGGCACCGGCCGAAAGCCCCGACCCCCAGGGCCGTACGCCCCTGCGCGGGCGCCCGGCAACGCGTGGGTCAGGCCGAGACGGCCGCGCGGATCTCGTCCGCGAACCGCTCCGCCGCGCCGCGCAACGCACCCGCGTCGGGTCCGTGCTTCAGCACGCCCCGCGACACGTTCGGCACGACATTGCGGACGGCCGCGCCGAAGACCGCCGGGAGGTCCGCCGCCGTCGCGCCCTGCGCGCCGATGCCGGGGGCCAGCAGCGGCCCGTTGATGTCCAGGTCGAAGGAGGACAGGTCCCCGAGGGTCGCGCCCACGACGGCTCCGAACGAGCCCATCGGGGAGGCGCCCGCGTTCTCCGCCGCCAGGTGCCCGAGCATCGTCGCGCCGATCGTCCGGCCGTCCGACCGCACGGCCCGCTGGACCTCCGCGCCCTCCGGGTTGGAGGTCAGGGCCAGGACGAACAGGCCGGCCCCCGACTCGCGGGCCAGGTCGACCGCCGGCTTCAGCGAGCCGTAGCCCAGGTACGGGGAGACGGTCAGCGCGTCGGAGAAGAGCGGCGAGGACGGCGACAGGAAGGTCTGCGCGTACGCGGCCATCGTCGAGCCGATGTCGCCCCGCTTGGCGTCCATGACGACCAGCGTGCCCGCCGCCCGGGCGTCGGCCACGGTCTGCTCGAGCACCGCGACGCCCTTGGACCCGAACCGCTCGAAGAACGCCGCCTGCGGCTTGAAGACCGCCACCGAGTCGGCCAGCGCCTCGACGACCGTGCGGGAGAACTTCTCCAGGCCCGCGATGTCGTCGTCCAGGCCCCACGAGGCCAGCAGCGCCGCGTGCGGGTCGATGCCCACGCACAGCGGACCGCGGGTGTCCATCGCCTCGCGCAGGCGGGTACCGAACGGGATCACAGGGCTCACAGCGCGGCCTTTCGGGTTTCGGCGCCCACCGCGTCGGCGAGGGTCGCGTACGGGCTGGCGGCCAGGCGCGCGGCCAGGCCCTTGTGGATGGCGCGGGCGTAGCAGGGGCCCTCGTAGATGAAGGCGCTGTAGCCCTGGACCAGGCTCGCGCCGGCCAGGATCCGCTGCCAGGCGTCCTCGGCGTTCTCGATGCCGCCGACGCCGACCAGGACCAGCCGGTCGCCGACGCGGGCGTACAGCCGGCGCAGGACCTCCAGCGAGCGCTCCTTGACGGGGGCGCCGGACAGTCCGCCGGTCTCCTTGACCAGGGACGGGGAGGACTTCAGACCGAGGCCGTCGCGGGCGATGGTGGTGTTCGTGGCGATGATGCCGTCCAGGCCCAGCTCCAGGGCCAGGTCGGCGACCGCGTCCACGTCCTCGTCCGCGAGGTCCGGGGCGATCTTGACGAGCAGCGGGACCCGGCGGTCGGTGACGGCGCGGTCCGCGGCTTCCCGTACGGCGCTCAGCAGCGGGCGCAGCGACTCGGTCGCCTGGAGGTTGCGCAGTCCCGGGGTGTTCGGGGAGGAGACGTTGACGACCAGGTAGTCGGCGTGGCGGGCGAGGCGCTCGGTGGAGGCGACGTAGTCGGCGACGGCCTCCTCCTCGGGCACGACCTTCGTCTTGCCGATGTTGACGCCGACGACGGTCTTGAAGACCGGGTTGCGGGCGGCCAGGCGGTCCGCCACGGCCGCCGAACCCTCGTTGTTGAAGCCCATGCGGTTGATCAGCGCACGGTCCGGCACCAGCCGGAACAGCCGCTTCTTCGGGTTGCCCGGCTGGGCCTGGGCCGTGACCGTGCCGATCTCGATGTGGTCGAAGCCGAGCATCGACATCCCGTCGATGGCGACGGCGTTCTTGTCGAAGCCGGCCGCGAGCCCGAAGGGGCCGTGCATCCGCAGGCCGAGGGCCTCGGTGCGCAGCGATGCGTACCGGGGTGCCAGGAAGGCGGCGACGAAGGTGCGCAGGACCGGCGTGCGGGCGGCGAGGCGGATCCAGCGGAAGGCCATGTAGTGGGCCTGCTCCGGGTCCATCCGCTTGAAGACCAGGTCGAAGAAGAGTTTGTACATCGTGCAGGGGTTCCCTTGTGCGCTCATGAAGCTCATGAAGAGGGGGACGACCGTCGCGCTTCGCGCTGGACGGTGTCCCCCTCCCCTCTACGGGCCGTACGGGCTTGTCGGTCCTCGCCGGGATCTAGTCGCGGGCCGCCGTCAGCCGCTCCGCGTGCTCCTGGAGCGAGCGGACGCCGACGTCGCCGCGGTTGAGCGCGTCGATGCCCTGGACGGCCGCGGCGAGCGCCTGGACCGTGGTGAGGCACGGGACGCCGCGCGCCACGGCGGCCGTACGGATCTCGTAGCCGTCGAGGCGGCCGCCGGTGCCGTACGGGGTGTTGACGATCAGGTCGACCTGGCCGTCGTGGATGAGCTGGACGATGGTCTTCTCGCCGTCCGGGCCCTCGCCCTCGCTGAGCTTGCGCACGACGGTGGCGTTGATGCCGTTGCGGCGCAGCACCTCGGCGGTGCCGGAGGTGGCCATCAGCTCGAAGCCGTGGGCGACGAGCTCGCGCGCCGGGAAGATCATCGTGCGCTTGTCGCGGTTGGCGACGGAGATGAACGCGCGGCCCTTGGTGGGCAGCGGGCCGTAGGCGCCGGCCTGGGACTTCGCGTAGGCGGTGCCGAAGACGCAGTCGATGCCCATGACCTCGCCGGTGGAGCGCATCTCCGGGCCGAGGACCGTGTCGACGCCGCGGCCGTGGATGTCGCGGAAGCGCGACCACGGCATGACGGCCTCCTTGACGGAGATCGGCGCGTCGAGCGGCAGGGTGCCGCCGTCGCCGGTCTTCGGGAGCATGCCCTCTTCGCGCAGCTCGGCGATGGTGGTGCCGAGCGAGATGCGGGCGGCGGCCTTCGCGAGGGGGACGGCGGTCGCCTTCGAGGTGAAGGGGACGGTCCGGGAGGCGCGCGGGTTGGCCTCCAGGACGTAGAGGATGTCGCCCGCCATCGCGAACTGGATGTTGATCAGGCCGCGGACGCCCACGCCCTTGGCGATGGCCTCGGTGGAGGCGCGCAGCCGCTTGATGTCGTAGCCGCCGAGGGTGATCGGGGGCAGGGCGCAGGCCGAGTCGCCGGAGTGGATGCCGGCTTCCTCGATGTGCTCCATGACGCCACCGAGGTAGAGCTCGGTGCCGTCGTAGAGGGCGTCGACGTCGATCTCGATGGCGTCGTCGAGGAAGCGGTCGACCAGCACGGGGCGGGTCGGCGAGATCTCGGTGGACTCGGCGATGTACGAGGACAGCCGGTCCTCGTCGTAGACGATCTCCATGCCGCGGCCGCCGAGCACGTACGAGGGGCGTACGAGGACGGGGTAGCCGATCTCGTCGGCGATGGCCTTGGCGCCCTTGAAGGTGGTGGCGGTGCCGTGCTTGGGGGCGGGCAGGCCGGCGTCGGCGAGGACCTGGCCGAAGGCGCCGCGGTCCTCGGCGGCGTGGATGGCCTCCGGCGGGGTGCCGACGATGGGCACGCCGTTGTCCTTGAGCGCCTGGGCGAGACCGAGGGGGGTCTGGCCGCCGAGCTGGACGATGACACCGGCGATGGGGCCGGCCAGCGACTCGGCGTGGACGATCTCCAGCACGTCCTCGAGCGTGAGCGGCTCGAAGTACAGGCGGTCGGAGGTGTCGTAGTCCGTGGAGACGGTCTCCGGGTTGCAGTTGACCATCACGGTCTCGTAGCCGGCGTCGCTGAGCGCGAAGGAGGCGTGGACGCAGGAGTAGTCGAACTCGATGCCCTGGCCGATGCGGTTCGGGCCGGAGCCCAGGATGATGACCGCGGGCTTCTCGCGGGGGGCGACCTCGGACTCCTCGTCGTAGGACGAGTAGAAGTACGGGGTCTTCGCGGCGAACTCGGCGGCGCAGGTGTCGACCGTCTTGTAGACCGGGCGGACGCCCAGCGCGTGGCGGACCTCGCGGACTACGTCCTCGCGCAGGCCGCGGATCTCGGCGATCTGGAAGTCGGAGAAGCCGTGGCGCTTGGCCTCGGCGAGCAGCTCGGGGTGGAGCTTCTCCGCGGCGGCCAGCTCGTCCGCGATCTCCTTGATGAGGAAGAGCTGGTCGACGAACCAGGGGTCGATCTTCGTGGACTCGAAGACCTCTTCCTGGGTGGCGCCGGCGCGGATGGCCTGCATGACGGTGTTGATGCGGCCGTCGGTGGGGCGGACCGCGGTGGCGAGGAGCTCGTCCTTGTCGCCGGTGGGGCCGACGAAGGTGAACTGCGAGCCCTTCTTCTCCAGGGAGCGCAGGGCCTTCTGGAGGGCCTCGGTGAAGTTGCGGCCGATGGCCATGGCCTCGCCCACCGACTTCATGGTGGTGGTGAGGGTGGCGTCGGCGAGCGGGAACTTCTCGAAGGCGAAGCGCGGGGCCTTGACGACGACGTAGTCGAGGGACGGCTCGAAGGAGGCCGGGGTCTTCTCGGTGATGTCGTTGGGGACCTCGTCGAGCGTGTAGCCGATGGCCAGCTTGGCGGCGATCTTGGCGATCGGGAAGCCGGTGGCCTTCGACGCGAGCGCGGACGACCGGGACACGCGCGGGTTCATCTCGATGACGATGACGCGGCCGTCGACCGGGTCGATCGCGAACTGGATGTTGCAGCCGCCGGTGTCGACGCCGACCTCGCGGATGATCGCGATGCCGATGTCGCGCAGCCGCTGGTACTCGCGGTCGGTGAGCGTCATCGCCGGGGCGACGGTGATCGAGTCACCGGTGTGGACGCCCATCGGGTCGAAGTTCTCGATGGAGCAGACGACGACGACGTTGTCCTTGGTGTCGCGCATCAGCTCCAGCTCGTACTCCTTCCAGCCGAGGATGGACTCCTCCAGGAGCACCTCGGTGGTCGGGGAGAGCGTGAGGCCCTGGCCGGCGATGCGGCGCAGCTCTTCCTCGTTGTGGGCGAAGCCGGAGCCGGCGCCGCCCATGGTGAAGGAGGGGCGCACGACGACGGGGTAGCCGCCGAGGGTGTCGACGCCCTGGATGACGTCGTCCATCGTGTGGCAGATGACCGAGCGGGCGGACTCGCCGTAGCCGATCTTGGCGTGGACGGCTTCGACGACGCCCTTGAAGAGCTCGCGGTCCTCGCCCTTGTTGATCGCCTCGACGTTGGCGCCGATGAGCTCGACGTTGTACTTCTCCAGCACACCCTGCTCGTGCATGGAGATGGCGGTGTTGAGCGCGGTCTGGCCGCCGAGGGTCGGGAGCAGCGCGTCGGGGCGCTCCTTCGCGATGATCTTCTCGACGAACTCGGGGGTGATCGGCTCGACGTACGTGGCGTCGGCGATCTCCGGGTCGGTCATGATCGTGGCGGGGTTGGAGTTCACCAGGATCACCCGCAGGCCCTCGGCCTTGAGGATGCGGCAGGCCTGGGTCCCGGAGTAGTCGAACTCGGCGGCCTGCCCGATGACGATCGGGCCGGAGCCGATGACCAGGACGGACTGGATATCGGTGCGCTTAGGCACGATCGGCCTCCATCTGGGCGGTTTCCATCAAAGACGTGAAGCGGTCGAAGAGGTACGCGGCGTCGTGCGGGCCGGCAGCCGCCTCGGGGTGGTACTGGACGGAGAAGGCCGGCTGGTCGAGCAGCTGGAGGCCTTCGACGACCTGGTCGTTCAGGCACACGTGGGAGACCTCGGCGCGGCCGTAGGCGGTCTCGGAGACCTTGTCGAGGGGCGCGTCCACGGCGAAGCCGTGGTTGTGCGCGGTGATCTCGACCTTGCCGGTGGTGCGGTCCTGCACCGGCTGGTTGATGCCGCGGTGGCCGTACTTCAGCTTGTACGTGCCGAAGCCGAGCGCGCGGCCCAGGATCTGGTTGCCGAAGCAGATGCCGAAGAGCGGGGTCTTGCGGGCCAGTACGGCCTGCATGACCGCGACGGGGCCGTCTGCGGTGGCCGGGTCGCCCGGGCCGTTGGAGAAGAACACGCCGTCGGGGTTGACCGCGTACACGTCCTCGACGGTGGCGGTGGCGGGGAGCACGTGCACCTCGATGCCGCGCTCGGCCATCCGGTGCGGGGTCATGCCCTTGATGCCGAGGTCCACGGCGGCGACGGTGAACTTCTTCTCACCGATCGCGGGGACGACGTACGCCTCCTTGGTGGCGACCTCGGCGGCGAGGTTGGCGCCCTTCATCTGCGGGGCGGTGCGCACCTTGGCGAGCAGCGCCTCGTCACGGACGCCGTCCCAGGCCTCGCCGGAGAAGATGCCGACGCGCATGGCGCCGCGCTCGCGCAGGTGGCGGGTCAGGGCGCGGGTGTCGATGCCGGAGATCCCGACGACGCCCTGCTTGACGAGCTCCTCGTCCAGCGAGCGGCGCGAGCGCCAGTTCGAGGGGACGCGCGCGGGGTCGCGCACGACGTATCCGGCGACCCAGATGCGGGAGGACTCGGAGTCCTCGTCGTTGACGCCGGTGTTGCCCACGTGCGGGGCGGTCATCACGACGACCTGCCGGTGGTACGACGGGTCGGTGAGGGTCTCCTGGTAGCCGGTCATGCCGGTGGAGAACACGGCCTCGCCGAAGGTCTCCCCCACAGCGCCGTAGGCGCGGCCGCGGAAGATCCGACCGTCCTCCAGGACGAGTACGGCGGGAGCTTTGGCTGCTCCCCTGGTGGAGGTCGTCATCGTTCGGCGCCTTCCGTCGTGGTGATTGAGTGGTTCATGAGGTTGATCGCTTCGACCCAGGCGGCGTGTTCGGCCGCGCGGTCGGAGCGGAATCCGGAGTCGATCAGCCTGTCGCCGTGCGCCCATGTGACGACGAGGAGACCGCCCTCGGTGAGTACCTTGCCCGCGATTCCCTTGTCGAGGCGGGCGCCGCGCAGTTGCGCGGCCGGTACGAAGAAGTCGGTGGCACCCGGACGGACCACGTCGAGGCCCGCGTCGGTGAGCGTGAGCTCGACCCGGCTGCGGACCCCCAGCCCGTGGGCGACGATCCGGTCGAGCCACTGCCCGGCGGTGGTGGACCCGTGGTACCGGCCGGTCAGGGCCAGCCGGTGCGCCGGGAGGCCGCTGGGGGCGGCGGGCAGCTCCGGCAGATCGCTCTGCAGGGTGCCGCGCCATTTCCAGCCCTGCCGCATCAGCCAGTACACGAACGCGATGAAGACGAGCAGACCGATCACCCACGCGATGCGGGCGCCCCAGTCCGTCACCTCCGCCGACTGTCGTTCGGCGGCCTCGGCGGCCAGTTGGATCACTGCAGGTGTCACGCCAGTTTCCCGTCCACGACCGTTGCCCGGCCCCGCAGGAAGGTGTGAGTGACGCGCCCCGGCAGCTCACGGCCCTCGTAAGGCGTGTTGCGGCTGCGGGAGGCGAAGTGTGCGGGGTCCACGACACCACGGTACGAGGTATCGACCAAGGTCAGGTTCGCGGGTTCACCTGCCGAGACGGGGCGTCCGTGGTTCGGGAGGCCGCCGATGCGCGCCGGGGCGAAGGACATCCGCTCGGCGACGCCCGCCCAGTCGAGCAGTCCGGTCTCCACCATCGTCTGCTGGACGACGGAGAGCGCGGTCTCCAGGCCCACCATGCCCATGGCGGCCGCGGCCCACTCGCAGTCCTTGTCCTCGTGGGGGTGCGGGGCGTGGTCGGTCGCGACGATGTCGATCGTGCCGTCGGCGAGCGCCTCGCGCAGGGCCAGCACGTCGCGCTCGGTGCGCAGCGGCGGGTTGACCTTGTAGACCGGGTTGTACGAGCGCACGAGCTCGTCGGTGAGGAGCAGGTGGTGCGGGGTGACCTCGGCGGTGACGTCGATGCCGCGGGACTTGGCCCAGCGGACGATCTCGACGGAGCCGGCGGTGGAGAGGTGGCAGATGTGCACGCGGGAGCCGACGTGCTCGGCGAGCAGCACGTCGCGGGCGATGACCGACTCCTCGGCGACGGCGGGCCAGCCGCCGAGGCCGAGCTCGGCGGAGACGACGCCCTCGTTCATCTGGGCGCCCTCGGTGAGGCGGGGCTCCTGGGCGTGCTGGGCGACGACGCCGCCGAAGGCCTTCACGTACTCCAGGGCGCGGCGCATGATCACGGCGTCGTCCACGCACTTGCCGTCGTCGGAGAAGACGGTGACGCGGGCGGCGGACTCGTGCATGGCGCCAAGCTCGGCGAGCTTCTTGCCCTCCAGGCCGACGGTGACGGCGCCGATGGGCTGCACGTCGCAGTAGCCGGACTCCTTGCCCAGGCGCCACACCTGCTCGACGACGCCGGCGGTGTCGGCGACGGGGAAGGTGTTGGCCATGGCGAAGACGGCGGTGTAGCCGCCGGAGGCGGCGGCGCGGGTGCCGGTGAGGACGGTCTCGGAGTCCTCGCGGCCGGGCTCGCGCAGGTGGGTGTGGAGGTCGACGAGGCCCGGGAGGAGGGTCTGGCCCTGGGCCTCGATGACCGTCGCGTCGCCGGCGTCCAGGTTCGCGCCCACGGCGGCGATGGTCTCGCCGTCGATCAGGACGTCCTGCGCCTCGCCACCGAGTACCTTCGCGCCACGGATCAGGATCTTGCTCATCTTTACTTCGTCTCCTCGGTGCGGGCGGCGGTGGTGCTGGCGGTGCTGGTGGTGACGGCGGGCTCGGAGCCCCCGAGCAGCAGGTACAGGACGGCCATCCGGATGGAGACGCCGTTGGTGACCTGCTCGATGACCGTGCAGCGGTCGGAGTCGGCGACCTCGGCGGTGATCTCCATGCCGCGGACCATCGGGCCGGGGTGCATCACGATGGCGTGCTCGGGCATCCGGGCCATCCGGGCGCCGTCCAGGCCGTAGCGGCGGGAGTACTCGCGCTCGGTCGGGAAGAAGGCGGCGTTCATCCGCTCGCGCTGCACGCGCAGCATCATCACGGCGTCGGACTTCGGCAGCACCTCGTCCAGGCTGTACGAGATCTCACACGGCCAGGCCTCGACGCCGACGGGCACCAGGGTGGGCGGGGCCACCAGGGTGACCTCGGCGCCCAGGGTGTGCAGCAGCTGGACGTTGGAGCGGGCGACCCGGCTGTGCAGGACGTCGCCGACGATGGTGATCCGGCGGCCGTTCAGGTCCTTGCCGAGCCCGGCGTCCTTGCCGACGAGGCGGCGGCGCATGGTGAAGGCGTCGAGCAGGGCCTGGGTGGGGTGCTCGTGGGTGCCGTCACCGGCGTTGATGACCGGGGCGTCGATCCAGCCGGAGGTCGCGAGGCGGTAGGGGGCGCCGGAGGCGTGGTGCCGGATGACGACCGCGTCGACGCCCATGGCCTCCAGGGTCTGGGCGGTGTCCTTGAGGGACTCGCCCTTGGAGACGCTGGAGCCCTTCGCCGCGAAGTTGATCACATCGGCGGACAGGCGCTTCTCGGCGGCCTCGAAGGAGATCCGGGTGCGGGTCGAGTCCTCGAAGAAGAGGTTGCAGATCGTGCGGCCGCGCAGGGTGGGCAGCTTCTTTATCGGCCGGTCCGCGACGCGCGCCATCTCCTCGGCGGTGTCGAGGATCAGGACGGCGTCGTCGCGCGTGAGATCGGCGGCCGAGATGAGGTGGCGCTTCATCCGGGTTCTCCGTACGTCGGTGAGGGCAGCGGTGTGGGGAGGGCAGACGGGCGGGCTGGGGTGTGGCAGGGCAGGCTTCGGCGCGCGGACCCCCGGGGGGGTCCGGCTCCGGCAGGGTTACTGCCCCGCTGCCCGGTCGGTTCGCTGGCCGAGCAGTACGGCGTCCCGGCCGTCCTCCTCCTGGAGCTGGACCGACACGTTCTCCCGCAGCGACGTGGGGAGGTTCTTGCCGACGTAGTCGGCGCGGATCGGCAGTTCGCGGTGGCCGCGGTCGACGAGGACGGCGAGCTGCACGGCGCGCGGGCGGCCGATGTCGCCGAGGGCGTCGAGGGCGGCGCGGATGGTGCGGCCGGAGAAGAGGACGTCGTCGACGAGGACGACCAGGCGGCCGTCGATGTCGTCGCCGGGGATCTCGGTGCGCCCGATGGCGCGGGCCGGCTTCATCCGCAGGTCGTCGCGGTACATGGTGATGTCGAGGGAGCCCACCGGGATCTTGGCACCGGTGATCTCTTCGAGTTTGGCGGCCAGCCTGCGGGCGAGGTACACGCCGCGGGTGGGGATGCCGAGGAGCACCACGTCGTCGGCGCCCTTGGCGCGTTCGACGATCTCGTGGGCGATCCGGGTCAGGACCCGGGCGATGTCCTGCGCGTCGAGAACGGGGCGCATGGCATCGCTCTGCCCGGTTTCCCGGGCTGTGGTGCGGTTGTGCTGGGTGTCCATGAAAAGGACCTCCTTCTCCGCCTCACGGGACGGACCTTAAAGGACGTCTGATCTACGCGTTCCACGGTACCAGGGGGATTCCCCGGGGCCCGCACCGGGGCGGCCCGGGACCCCTCGTCCGTGGGCGTCGCGGACCATTCGGCTTGACGCATCCAAGTAACGCTGCGTAACCTCACAGTGAGTTACGAGCCGCGCGGCGGAGCCGCACGTGGTCCATCACGTGGGCCATGTCGCCAAAGCGTTCATGTCGTCACAGCGTCCATGCCGTCACAGCGCACAGCGTCCGGGAGCGTTATGTCCAGCGAATACGCCAAACAGCTCGGGGCCAAGCTCCGCGCCATCCGCACCCAGCAGGGCCTTTCCCTCCATGGTGTCGAGGAGAAGTCCCAGGGCCGTTGGAAGGCCGTGGTGGTCGGTTCCTACGAGCGCGGGGACCGCGCCGTGACCGTCCAGCGCCTTGCCGAGCTGGCGGACTTCTACGGGGTTCCGGTGCAGGAACTGCTGCCGGGAACGACCCCCGGCGGAGCGGCCGAGCCGCCGCCGAAGCTGCGCCTGGACCTGGAGCGCCTGGCCCACGTCCCCGCGGAGAAGGCCGGCCCGCTGCAGCGTTACGCGGCGACCATCCAGAGCCAGCGCGGCGACTACAACGGCAAGGTGCTCTCGATCCGCCAGGACGACCTGCGCACCCTCGCCGTCATCTACGACCAGTCCCCCTCGGTCCTGACCGAGCAGCTGATCAGCTGGGGCGTGCTGGACGCGGACGCGCGTCGTGCGGTGGCGCACGAGGACATCTAGTCCGACGGTGTTACCGGGCCCAGGCCCAGCAGAAACGTTACCGGCGGGGGGCCGGGGGGGCGGGGAGCGGGGTCCGTACGCAGCCCCGCGCGAGCCCTGCAGCACTGGTCACCGGGGGGAAGGGGCTGGACCACGGAGCCGGGCCGGTTCGAGGTGCTGGCCGGGCGCAGCGCGGGTGACCTGCCGCTCCGGGCGGCGATCGAGGTCTGACGAGCTGGCCGCGGCGAGGCTGCGCCTGCTCACCCCGCGCCAGATCGCCGACCGCCTCGACGACCGCTTCCGGCTCCTGACCAGTGGCAGCCGTACCGTCCTGCCCCGCCAGCAGACCCTGCGCGCCGTCGTCGACTGGTCCTGGGACCTCCTCGCCGAGCCCGAACGCACCGTCCTGCGCCGGCTGTCCGTCTTCGCGGGCGGCTGCGACCTGGCGGCGGCCGAAGCCGTCTGCGCCGACCCCGACGCCCGCCACCCCCCGGCTGTCGCCGGCCCCCCGGCCGTCGCCGACCCCCGGGACGTCGCCGACCTCCTCGGCTCCCTCGTCGACAAGTCCCTCGTCCTCGCCGAACCCGCCGGCCCGGCCGGCATGCGCTACCGCATGCTCGAAACCATCCACGAGTACGTCACCGAGCGCGCCGCGGCCGAACCCGCCGCCCGCGCCCGTACCGCCCGTCGCCACGCCGCCCACTTCACGGCCCTCGCCGAAGAAGCCGAACCCCTGCTCCGCTCCGCCGCCCAGCTCCCCTGGATCCGCCGGATCGAGACCGAGCTCGACAACCTCCGCGCGGCCCTCCACACCGCCCTCACCCACCACGACGTCGACACCGCCCACCGCCTCAACTTCGCCCTCGGCTGGTTCTGGTGGCTGCGCAACTACCGCGACGAGGGCGCCGAGTGGACCGACCGGGTCCTCGCCGTCACCCCGCCCGACCCGCCCGTGGGCTCAGCGCACCACTGGAGCCTCATGCGCCTCCAGGTGCTCCACATCTTCCTGGTGGCCGAGGGCCGCGACACGGTGCCGTTCCGCACCCCGGAGTACGCCGCCCTCTCGGCCCGCATCACCGAGGCCTTCGGCCGCGGCGGCCCCGAGACGGCCCGCTTCCCCGGCATGCTCTGGCCCATGGCCTCGTTCCTCACGGGCGACGTCCTCGACTTCCACGCCCACCTCGACACGACCGTCGAGGCCTGCCGCCGCCACGGCGGCGACTGGGAGCTCGGCGTCACCCTCATGCTCCGCACCCACGTCGCCATCGACATCACCGGCGGCCTGCCCACCGTCGACGCGGACATCGCGGAACTGCACGAGATCGCCCACCGGGTCGGCGACCGCTGGACCCGTTCCCAGGTGGCCAGCGCGGCCGGCGAACTGGCCCTCTCCCGCGGCCGGTACGCCACCGCCCGCACCGAGTACGAGGAGTGCCTGCGCCTGGCCCGCGAGGTCGGGGCGCACATCGAAGCGCCCTTCGCGCTCGTCCGCATCGCCGAAGCGTCGTTCTGCGCCGGGGACTTCGACGAGGCGGAGCGGCTGCTGGACCAGGCCGACCGGGAGGCCGAACAGTACGGCGGGGTGTATGACGTGCTCTCCTACAGCCACCTGGTCGCCTCGCTGATCGCGCTCTTCCGGGGCGATCTCGGCCGGGCACGCAGCGAGTGCGATCTGGCCCGCGCCTCGGCCGGGAAGTTCACCGGGCCCCCGCAGCTCACCGCCGGCATCGACAACATCGGCGCCGTCCTCGCCGCCCGGGAGCACGGCCCCGAGGCCGGCCTGGTCCTGATCGCCCCCGCCCTGGCCGCCGCCGTCGCCGGGCACTGCGCGGAGCGGGTCCTCGCCGCGCTCGCCGAGACCGCCGCCGGTCAGCTGGCCGCCGCCGACCGGCCCGCCGAGGCGGTACGGGTCTTCGCGGCCGCCACCGCCTGGCGCGCGGGCCACCCGCGCTCGGTCCCGGAGGCGGCCGCCCTGGCCGACCTCCCCCACCGCACCCTCGCAGCGCTCGGCCCGGAGCGGTACGCCGGGGAGCAGGCGGCCGGCGCCGCCCTCGGCCCGCCCGAGGCGGCGGAGCTCCTGACCAGCACGGTCCTGGCCCTCACCGGCACCTGACGGCGCCCGGAAACCCGACGGCCGCGGTCAGCGGCAGCTGATGACGGAGTCGGCCCAGCTCGCCAGCGTCGGCAGCCGGCCGTCCCCGGCCCGCTCCACGACCAGGCGCAGCGTCTTGTGCCCGGCCAGGGAGACGGACACGCCCACCGCCGGGTCCTCGTAGCCGAGCGCCCGGGACTGCCACAGGCGCTGCCCGTCCGCGTACACGGAGAAGCGCACCTCGCCGTCCGTGAGCACCGACAGGCCGTCCACGCCGGCCCGCGAGGAGAAGCTCGCGCACTGGCGGTTGAGTGCGATCTTCACGGAGGAGCGGGAGTTGACGGTGATCCCGTGCGTGAAGCGCTGCCCGCCGATCTGCGGTCCCCAGCGCTGCCACACCCAGCTGCTGCGCCAGGTCTGGAGCTCCGGGCCGCTGTGGTCCCCGTAGACGGAGTGGACCAGCCCGGACAGCCGGAACCCCTCCGGGGCCTGCGGCGGCGGGGTGGGCGTCGGCTTCGGCTTGGGGCTCGTGCTGCGGCTCGGGCTCGGGCCGGGCGAGGGCCGCTCCCGGCTCGGCGAGGCCTTCGGCACGGCCGGCGGCGCCTTGGCCGACGGCGGCGGGGGAGTGCTGGCCCGCGGCGGCGGTACGGAGCCGCGCGCCGCCGAAGGCTGCGCGGCGGGCGGGCTCGGCTCCTGCGCGGCGGGCGCGGAACTCACCGGCACCGGCCGGACCGGCGCCGCCACGCTCGGCGCGGCATCCGCCCGGGCCTGCGGCTCGGTGTCGTCACCGGCCAGTGCGAACACCACTCCGGCGGCAGCGGCGACCACGACCCCGGCGGCGATGGCCGCCTTCGCGGGCAGCCCCAGCCCCTCCGAAGCCACGGCTCCGCCGACCCCGCCGGACCCGGCCGCACCACCCGCGGCCCCGGCTCCGGCACCTGCACCGGCCCCTGCGGTCGATCCGCCCGCGGCGGCCGCGGCGGCCCCGGCCCCGCCCGCGGCGACGGCCCCGCCCGCCACCACTCCGGCGGCCTTGGCCGCGTACCCGGCGGCGAACCACCCGATGACGGCGACCGGAAGCAGCGCGGGAATGCCCGCGTTGACGTCTTTGAGCTCCCCGGCGGCGAGCCGGCACCGGGCGCACTCCTCCAGGTGCTTGCGCAGCCCCCGCTCGGCCCGCATGCGCAGCCCGCCGCGGGCGTACGCGCCGAGCCGGTCGGCGTACCGGGCGCAGTCCCCGCCCGAGCTCAGCGCGGTGCTCACATGGGCCTGCAAGTACGCCTGCTTGAGCCCTTCGCGGGCCCGGCTGGCCAGGACGGCGGTGGCGTTGGCGCTCAGCCCGAAGAGCGGGGCGATCGCGCTGGGAGAGGCTTCCTCGACGGTGGTGTGCCACAGCACGGCCTGCCACCGCTCGGGCAGGCTCCGGAAGGCCTGCATGGCGAGGGACTGCTCCGCCTCGCGCATCGCCCGTACGTCGGCGCCGAGTTCCAGGGTGTCGTCCCCGGTCAGCGGGACCGGGCCGTCACCGGATCCGGCCGACTGCTCCGCGAACAGCGCGAAGTCCTCGACCAGGTGCTCCCGCTTGGCGGTCTTCGCCCAGGCCGCGGCAACCCGGCGCACGGTGGTCAGCAGGTAGGCGCGCACCGACTGGTCCGGACCCGCCCCGCCCCGTACCGCCTGGAGGGTGCGGGCGAACACCTCGGCCGTCAGATCGTCGGCGGTGTGCCCGTCGCGACAGCAGGTGCGGGCGTAGCGGCGCACGGCATCGGCGTGCCGGCGGAACAGCTCCTCGTACGCACCGTCGTCGCCGGCGCGCATCCGGGCGATCAAATCCCCGTCGGACGGCGGGAGCTCTCCGCTCGACCCGGCGGCGTGGCGGCCACCCGGTTCGCGCTGCGCCGGGACCTGCCGGGCGGGCAGGCTGCCCGTCTCGACCTCGCCGCCGGCGCCACCGCGTGGCTCTTCACGCCCGTCACCGCTCATCGCGGAAGCCCCCGCACGACACACTCAACCGGTCCACCGATCCAGCGTGTCACATGGCGGCCGCGCACCGGACCCGTCTCCACGCCATCCACTCGTCCGGGCAAGGTGCGGCGAATCGCCGTACGTCACCTCACCCGTTCGAGCGAGCGGCCGTTCGACGGACCCGGTTGACGCGACCACCAGTGCGGAGCCGCCCCCGGTGCGAAGCCGACCACCGCGCGGCGGCGACCACGCAGTGCGAAGCCGCCCTCCACTGCGAAGCCGACCACCGCTCGGCGGCAACCACCGCTCGGCGACGACCACCCAGTGCGAAGCCGACCACCCAGTGCGAAGCCCGACCAGCAGCGCGGTGCCCCGCCCCACCTGTCAGACGGTCCGGGAGCGCAGCCCCTCGAGCAGGATGTCGAGCAGCCGGGCCGAGGCCGCCGCCTGCTGCGCCGCGTCCGGCAGCGCGGGCGCCGCCGTGGCTATCACGAGCAGCACATCGGCCACCGTGACGTCGGCGCGCAGCTCGCCGGCCTCCCGGGCCCGGTCCACCAGACGGCCGACGACCTCCAGCAGCGCACCCGCGCCCGCGTCGTCCGAGGGTTCGTCCTCCAGGGAGGTCCGAGAACCCCCCACGACCCGCAGATCGGGCACCCCGCCGGTGACGGCGGCCTGACGCTGGTGCGGGACGCGCGCGTCCCCGTCCTGCGCCCCGTCCTCGTCCGGCCCGCCGACCCGCAGCACCTGCGGCGGCAGCAGCCGCCCGGCGCCGGAGGCCACGGAGGTGCGCAGGAAGCGCGACAGCGCCTGCCACGGCTCCTCCTCCTGGCCGAGCGCGGTGCGCGCCTGCTCGGTCAGCCGGGAGGTCTCCTCCTCGGCTATGCGCCGGACCAGGACGTCCTTGCTCGGGAACCGCCGGTACACGGTGCCGACGCCGACCCGCGCACGGCGCGCGACGTCCTCCATCGGAGCCCCGTAGCCCAGCTCGCCGAAGACCTCGCGGGCCGCGCGCAGTACGTGTTCGAGGTTGCGCTGAGCGTCGACGCGCAGCGGCGTGGAGCGGCCCACGCCGTGCGTGGTGGGGCCGCCGGCCATCAGGCGGCCATTGTTTTCGGTCGAAGCCGTGGCTGTCGACAGTGCCGTGGCAGAAGCATGGAAATCGGAAATGTGCATGTGTATCCCCCGGTAATCTTATGTCTCCCCCCGGAGACACTCCCCGCCTTCGCATCGAGGGGGGCCACGGTCATGAGGGCCCTGGTCCTACTCCTCGACGAGATACGAACATAGTTGAGCCAGAGTCAATTCAGAAGAGGCAGCCCCGGACGGACCGCCGCCCGATCGGAGCATTCACCCCCACTTTTCCGTTCCAAGCCCCCGGAATCACCCGTTCCGCACGGCCTGACCTGCACACCTTCTCCTCCATCGGCACCCCCCGACAGCCCCGTCCCGCCTTCCCCGTCGGTCACACAATTTGTCGGGCCTGTGGACAAACTCCCGGCCACGTTGCGTCATGGGATGGTGAAGGCTGCTAACTCCCGGGGCACGGCCCCCGGTACCCCGCCCCGTACGCGGATCCTCATCATCGGCGGCGGCTACGTAGGCATGTACACGGCACTCCGGCTCCAGCGAAAGCTGAGAACCGACGAGGCCGAGGTCACGGTGGTCACCCCCGAGCCCTACATGACGTACCAGCCCTTCCTCCCCGAAGCGGCCGCGGGCTCCATCTCACCGCGCCACGTGGTGGTCCCGCTGCGCCGCGTCCTCCCCAAATGCCGCATCCTCATCGGCGAGGCCCGGAGCATCGACCACTCCGCCCGGACCGCGACCGTCACCACCCTCGCCACCGAGGAGGAGGGCGGCGGCCCCGTGGTGATCGAGTACGACGAACTCGTCCTCGCCCCCGGATCCGTCTCCCGCACCCTCCCCATTCCGGGACTCGCGGAATACGCCATCGGATTCAAGACCGTGGAAGAGGCCATCGGCCTGCGCAACCACGTCATCGAGCAGATGGACATCGCCTCCTCCACCCGCGACCCCGCCATCCGCGACGCCGCCCTGACCTTCGTCTTCGTCGGCGGCGGCTACGCCGGCGTCGAAGCGCTCGGCGAGCTCGAGGACATGGCGCGCTACGCCGCCCGCTACTACCACAACGTCAAACCCGAGGACATGAAATGGGTGCTGGTCGAGGCCAGCGACCGGATCCTCCCCGAGGTCGGCCCCGAAATGGGCACCTACACGATCCGTGAACTGCGCCGCCGCGGCATCGACCTGCGCCTCGAGACCCGCCTCGAATCCTGCGAGAACCGCGTCGCCGTCCTCAGCGACGGCGCCCGCTTCCCCACCCGCACCGTCGTCTGGACCGCCGGCGTCAAACCGCACCCGATCCTCGCCGCCAGCGACCTGCCCAAGACCGACCGCGGCCGCCTCGCCTGCACCTCGTTCCTCACCGTCGAAGGCGTCGAACACGCCTGGGCGGCCGGCGACGCCGCCTCCGTCCCCGACATCACGGCACCGGAGAAGGGCACCGCCTGCGCGCCCAACGCCCAGCACGCCCTGCGCCAGGCCAAGGTCCTCGCCGACAACCTCGTCTCGTCCCTGCGCGGCGGACTCCTCACCGAGTACGCCCACAAGTACGCCGGATCCGTGGCCTCGCTCGGCCTCCACAAGGGCGTCGCCCACGTCTACGGCCGCAAGCTCAAGGGCTACCCGGCCTGGCTGATGCACCGCGCCTACCACCTCAGCCGCGTCCCCACCCTCAACCGCAAGACGCGCGTACTCGCCGAATGGACCCTCTCCGGACTCTTCAAGCGTGAGATCGTCTCCCTGGGATCCCTCGAACACCCCAGAGCAGAATTCGAACTCGCCGCGGGCGGAGGCCCCAAGGACCCCCCGAAGAAGACCGAAGGCTGACGTCGTCAGTGCCGTCGGCCCCACCGGACGTGTGACCATAGGTGGGCTCACACCTGCACTGAGTGACATCAGCGTGACATCCGAGTGCCACCCGAGTGCCACCGAGTGACACAGCGACCACGAGCGACACCACGAGGCTTGAACGCAGTGAACTTCACGCGCTGGAGCGCCCGGTTCCCCGGAACGCAGCGTCGCGCCGCCGCCCGCTCCGAACACGCCGCCGCCCAGGCCAAACGGGGCGAGGGCGCGGTCCCGGCCGCCCGCGGCGCCGCCGGCCACGCGGCCGCCGCGGTCGACGGCGGCCCCGCCGACCCCACCGTCCGCGGCACCGGCTCGGCCACCGCGGCCGCGCCCGCCACCGCCGGTACGGGAAGCTCCGCCGCACCCGTGCCCTCCCCCGACGAGCTCTCCGTACGGGACGTCCTCGACCGCCTCCCGGCCCTCATCGCCCTCGTGCACGGCCCCGAGCACCGGGTCGCCTACGTCAACGACGCCTACACCGCCGGCTTCGGCGCCCGCACCCCCGGCGCCCCCGCCCACCTGGCCCTCCCCGAGATCGGCGACCTCGGCCTGCTCCCGCTCCTGGAGCAGGTCCAGCGCAGCGGGAAGCCCCGTACCGCCAAGAACCGCACGGCGCCCGGCGGCGGCAGCTCGTACACCGTCACGTGCACCCCGGTGGACTTCCCCAAGGCCGCCGCCGACGGCGAGCCGGACGGCGCCCACCACACCGGCATCCTGATCCACCTCGCCGACGTCACCGACCACGCCGAGGCCGCCGAGCGCCTGCGGGCGAGCGAGCGCCGCCAGCGCGAGGCCGCCGTCACCCTCCAGCGCTCCCTCCTCCCGCAGGAGCTGGAACAGCCCGACGACCTGCGCGTCGCCGCGACGTACCAGCCCGGCGGCACCGAGGCGGCCGTCGGCGGCGACTGGTACGACGTCATCACCCTCGGCGCCGGCCGCACCGCCCTCGTCATCGGCGACGTCATGGGCCGCGGGGTCCGCGCCGCCGCCGTCATGGGCCAGCTCCGCACGGCGGTCCGCGCGTACGCCCGCCTGGACCTCCCGCCCCACGAGGTCCTGCAGCTCCTCGACGGACTGGCCGCCGAGATCGACGCCAGCCAGATCGCCACCTGCGTCTACGCCGTCCACGACCCCAACGAAGGCCTCCTCGCCTACGCCTCCGCCGGCCACCTCCCGATCCTCGTCCGCGACGAGGACGGCACCGTCCGCCGCGCCGCCGACCCCACCGGCCCGCCGCTGGGCACCGGCGGCTGGCTCCACACCTCCGGCACCATCGCGCTCGGCCCCGGCTCCACCGCCGTCCTCTATACGGACGGCCTGGTCGAACGCCGCGGCGAGGACATCGACGAAGGCGTCGCCGCCCTGGAGCGCGCCCTCTCCGGCGCACAGGGCACCCCCGCCGTCATCTGCGACCGCCTGATGCGCGCCCTCGGAGTGGACGCCGACCACGACGACGACGTCGCCGTGATGGTCCTCCAGCAGCCCGCCCGCACCGGAGCCGATGCCGAGCTCTTCCACAACGCAGCCCTGGAACTCCTCGGCGGCGTCGAGGCCGCCCCGCGCGCCCGCGCCTTCGCCCAGGGCGTCCTCGCCTCCTGGCGCTTCCCCGTCGAGCTCTGCGACCTCGGCGTCCTGGCCGCCAGCGAGCTCGTGGCGAACTCCCTCCAGCACGGCACCCCGCCCATGCGCCTGCGCCTGCGCCGCACCGACCGCCGGCTGATCATCGAGGTCACCGACGGGGACGACCACCTCCCGCGCCGCCGCCGCGCGGAACCGGCCGACGAGACCGGCCGCGGCATCTCCATCGTCGCCACCATCGCCTCGGCGTGGGGCTCGCGCCGCACCCCGGGCGGCGGCAAGGCCGTCTGGTGCGAGTTCGCCCTCCCCGACAAGGACAGGGACAGGGAGAGGGACAGGGACAAGTAGCGTCCGGACACGAAGAAGGCCCCGGTCCACCGGACCGGGGCCTTCTCCTGTTCAGTCCGCCTACGCGGGCACGGGCGCGGCGGCCTTCGCCGGCTCCGCCGACCCCGCCACGACCAGGCTCGGCGCCAGCGACGGGTTGTCCTGCACCGGCGTCAGCTGCTTGCCGAGGCGCAGCGCCAGCCCGACGATGCCCAGCGAGACCAGGACGAAGATCCCGATGTAGAGCATCGGCACGCCCGCACCCAGCGGCACACCCAGCGGCCCGAGCGCCAGCGCCATCTGCTTGACCAGCGCGAAGGCCGAGTTGTACTGGCCCACGGAGCCCTCCGGAGCCAGATCGGCCACCAGCGGCGCCAGCGTCGGCGACAGCATGGCCTCGCCGATGCCGAAGAGCCCGTACGTGATCACGAACGCGGCGGCGGCCATGACGGCGCTGCCGTGTCCCAGCCCGGAGAAGCCGGCGATGATCCAGGCGCCGGTCCAGATCAGACCGACGAGCGCGATCACCCGGGAGCGGCGACGGTTCTCCACCAGCCGCAGCACGACGAACTGCGCGAGGACGATCGCACCCGTGTTGGCGGCCAGCGCGAACCCGAGCGTGGACGGGGAGATCCCGGCGGCCTCCGTACCGAAGGCGGCCAGCCCCGACTCGAACTGTCCGTAACAGGCGAAGAACAGGACGAAGCCGAGGACGCAGAACTGCACCATGGCCTTGTGCTCCATCAGCCGCTTCCAGCCGCCGCCCGACTGCGCGGCCTGCTTGGCAAGGGCGTTGCTGATGGCCGGCACCTGCGGCATCCGCACGGTGGCGATGACCCCGGCCAGGACCAGGAACATCACGGCCTCGATGCCGAAGAGCAGGGTGAAGCTGCCGGGACGGCTCTCGTCGACGATCAGGCCGCCGATGAGCCCGCCGATGCCCAGCCCCAGGTTCTGCATGAAGAACTGGAGCGCGAAGGCACGGGTCCGGGTGGACGGCGTGGAGCACCGCACGATCATTGTGGCCAGCGCGGGCTGCATGACGGCCTGACCGGCACCCAGCGCGAGTGCGGAGAGCAGGATCGCGACCACGCCCGTGGACAGCCCGAGCGACAGCGCGCCGGCGGAGGCGAGGAAGGCCGCACCGATGACGACGGGGACCGGACCGCGCCGGTCGATCACCCGCCCGGTGAAGGGCAGCGCGAGAAGCGCACCGAGGGCGAACGCCATGAACGCGCCGGTCGCCCACACGGGGTCCAGCTCTCGCACTTTCGCCGCGTAGACATAGAGGAACGGAACCGTGAAGCCGATGCCGAACGCGGTCAACGCGTTCCCGGCCTGGATCCGCCGCATCGCAGCGCCCATCACCTTGGTCACTTCTCACCACCTTGATTGCTGAAGCTTGAAGACTTCATCCCTAAAGTTCGATCCTTAACTCTACACATCGAAGGAGTTAGACGCCAACGCTCCCGTGCGATACTTCGAACCATGGGTGACACCCCCGACGGCACTGCGCCCGTCCACGAGCCGAGCCTCGACGAACAGATCGCCGTCTATCAGCGCGAGTTCCAGGACCTCGACCCCCAGGTCGAGAAGGTCGTCTCGGCCCTGAGCCGCCTGAACCGCCGGATGAACGTGGCGTACGGCCGCCAGACCGCGGCCCTGGGCATCAGCAACGCGGAGTGGGAGGTCCTCAAGGCCCTCGTCATCTCCGGAGACCCGTACCGGATGGGCCCGAGCGAGCTCGCGAAGCAGTTGGGCCTCACGCCGGCGGCGATGACCCACCGGATCGACCGGATGACGGCGGAAGGGCTGGTCACGCGCGAGCGGGACGAGAACAACCGCGTCCGCGTGATCGTCGAGCTCACCGCGGAGGGCCGCAGCAAGTGGCTGGACGCGATGCGCGCGGCCACGGTCTTCGAGGAGGACCTCCTCCAGGACCTCTCCACCGCGGAACGGGGAGTGCTGGGCGACATGCTCACCCGCCTCCTGGACCGCGTGGAGGACCTCCAGTCCCCCAGCTGACGCGTCCCCGAGTCCGGGGTTGACACCAGGCCCGCGGATCCGTAAGGTTCTTCGAGTTGTCCCTGAGCCGAAAGGTTTCGGGTATAACGAATCCCGCCGCCTCGTTGCGGCACCCAACTCAGCACGATCTCCCACCGGGAACGTATTCGGCATGCCCGAATTCATTTCCGAAGGCCGATTATGAATCGCCTGGGAAATCCACTAGAGTTCTGGGAGTCGGAAGGGCACAACAGCCCGAAAGACAAACCCCGCTGACTGGGGGTCAGGCCCGAAAGAGTCTGATAGAGTCGGAAACACAAGAACGAAGGAAGCGCCCGGAGGAAAGCCCGAGAGGGTGAGTACAAAGGAAGCGTCCGTTCCTTGAGAACTCAACAGCGTGCCAAAAATCAACGCCAAAAAGTTGATACCCCGTCCATTTCGGTGGATGAGGTTCCTTTGAAAAAGACCTGTGAGGTCGCGGTTCTGCCGTTCAGCCGGAACCAGCCGGCCGCGGTGAGGCCCTGGAGCGCGATCAGGGGTGCGAGCAGCGCGAGCTTGCCGAGGGCCGCGGCCGCGGCGATGACCAGCCCGAGGGCGGCGGTCAGTATGGCCGCCCGCGGGCCCGGGTCGATGATCGGCGAGCGGCCTTCCGCGCGGGCCCGGGCGGGGTCGACCGCGCGGAGGGGGCTGCCGGCAAGGGTGGGCGGGGCCCAGGCGGGCCGCACCTCGGCCGCCCCCGGCCCCGCTTCCCGCAGGGCGGCGGGGGAACCGCCGGCCAGCAGGACCGTGAGGAGGAGCAGACAGCTGAGGGTTCGGGACATGGTGCGGCTCCTGGATGGGGAGGTGGTGGATCGGGCGGCGACCACCCTCGTCGGGCGGTTCGCGCCGTATGTCGGCATATCGACCTGATGGGGTGTGACCCGGCCGGATGCTCAAAGTTCATACCGGCGTGCCCGCTTGGTCCACCCCTGTGAGCTGGCAATACCCTGCATGACACGGAAGTAGCAGGGCCGCATTGCGGGGGAAATCGTGACCACAGAGACAAATTCCATCGAGCTGCCGCGGCTCGACGACCGGGCCGTCGCCGTCTTCGCGTACGCGTTGTCGCAGGGCAGCCTCAAGAGGCCGCCGCACGAGGCGCCCGGGGCCCTCGGCATGACCCCGGACGAGGTCGAGGGGGCCTGCCGCACCCTGCTGGTGCTGCGGCTGCTGCGCCCGGCGCCCGGCAGTCCCGGGGAGCTGATCCCGGTCAGCCCGGACGCCGCCGCGGCGGAGGCGGTCGGCCCGCTGGAGGCCCGGGTCGCGCAGGCCGCCGCGCACGCCCAGTCCGTACGCGAGGACCTGCGCTCCCTGATGCCGCACTACCGCGCCGCCCGGCGCGCACGCGACCACCGCCAGGGCGTGGACGTGCTGGCGGACCTCGCGGCCGCTTCGGCGATGCTCACCGAGGAGTCGGCCCGCTGCCGGGAGGAGGTGTTCAGCATCCAGCCCGGCGGCGGCCGGGCCCCGCACCGCCTCGGGGACGCCATCGACCGGGACCTCGCGATGCTCGCCCGCGGGGTGCGGATGCGCACCCTCTACCAGCACTCGGCGCGGCCCAGCCTCTCCACCCAGGGGTACGTGGAGACCCTCACGGAGGCCGGCGCCGAGTACCGGACCGCCGCCGAACTGCCGGACCGGGCGGTGGTGTTCGACCGCTCGGTGGCCTTCCTGCCGCGCCGCGCCGACGGCGGCCCGGGCGAGGGGGCCGTACTGGTCCGGGACCCGGACGTGGTGGCGTACCTGTGCCGGGTGTTCGACCAGCACTGGTCCGGCGCGACCCCGTTCCACGGCGGCAGCGAGGCCGCCTACAAGGAGGTCGGCCCGAGCCTGCGCCGGGCGCTGGTCGGGCTGCTGGCCGAGGGGGCCAAGGACGAGGTGATCGCCCGGCGGATGGGCATGTCCCTGCGCACCTGTCGCCGCCACATCGCCGAACTGATGGAGGAGCTCGGCGCCGAGAGCCGGTTCCAGGGCGGCGCCCTCGCCGAACGCGCCGGACTCACCACGGCGCGGTAGGTCCTACGGCCGTCCTGGCGGCGGAGCGAGGGACGCGGAACGCGGGACGGGGAACGCGGGACGGGGAACGCCGAATGGTCGGGGCGGCCGCGGCGGGTCACCGTGGACCCATGACCACACCGGCCCCGACGGGCTCCGCGATCCGCCCCGAGGCCGGCTCCCGGGGCTCCCGCGTGCGGAATCTCGGCCCCAACTGGTACGCGAGCGTGATGGGCACCGCCATCGTGGCCAATGCCGGCGCCGCCCTGCCCTGGCACATCCCCGGCCTGCGCACGGCCTGCACCCTGGTCTGGGCGCTGTCCGCGGTGCTGCTGGCGGTCCTGCTCGTCACCCGGGCGGCCCATTGGGCCCGCCACGGCGACCAGGCCCGCGCCCATCTGCTCGACCCGGCGATGGCCCCGTTCTACGGCTGCCTCTCGATGGCCCTCCTGGCGGTGGGCGGCGGCACGATGCTGGTCGGCAAGGACTGGATCGGCGTGGGCGCGGCCGTCGCCGTGGACGCGGTGCTGTTCACGGCCGGGACCGCGGTCGGGCTGCTCGTCGCCGCCGCCATCCCCTGTCTGATGGCGACGCGGCACGAGCTGAAGCCGGGCAGCGCCTCACCCGTATGGATCCTGCCCGTGGTCGCGCCGATGGTCGCCGCCGCGCTGGGGCCGCTGCTGGTCCCGCACCTGCCGGCCGGCCAGTGGCAGCAGGCGCTCCTGCTCGGCTGCTACGCCATGTTCGGCCTGAGCCTGCTGGCGACCGTGTTCCTGCTCCCCATCGTCTTCGCGCGGCTGCTGGCGGGCCCGCGGCTGCCGCTCGCCCTGACTCCGACGCTCTTCCTGGTGCTCGGCCCGCTGGGGCAGTCCACGACGGCGGTGAACAACTTCGCCGATGTCGCGCCGGGTGTGCTCCGGGCCCCGTACGCCGAGGGCTTCCGGATGCTCGCGGTGCTCTACGGGGTGCCCACGATGGGGTTCGCGCTGCTGTGGTTCGCCCTGTCCTGCGCGGTGGTCCGGCGGGCCAGGCGCCAGGGCATGGGCTTCTCGATGACGTGGTGGGCCCTGACCTTCCCCGTCGGCACCTGCGTCACCGGCGCGGAGGGGCTGGCGCGGCACACCGGCGTGACCGCCTGCGCCTGGATCGCCGGCGGGCTGTACGTGTTCCTCGTGCTGGCCTGGCTGGTCGCCGGGGCCCATACGCTGCGCGGACTGTTCGCCGGCACCCTCGCCCCGGCCTCGTAGCGGCGGGGGGTGCCGACGGGAGACGCTCGAAGGCGGCCGCCCGGGTTTGGCGGGCGGGGGGAATCTCAATACGATCCGGCGATGATCACTAGAAGATGGGTGGCGGCCGGTGCGTGCGGTCTGCTTGTCACCCTGGCTGCCGGGTTGTTCCCGGCAGGTGCCGCCGCCGGTGAACCGGTGGCGAAGGAAGCCCCCAAGGTCGAGTTGGTGCTGGACGTCAGCGGCTCGATGCGTGCCCAGGACATCGACGGGCAGTCCCGGATGTCCGCCGCGAAACAGGCGTTCAACGAGGTACTGGACGCCGTTCCCGACGAAGTACAGCTCGGCATACGCACGCTCGGCGCCAACTATCCCGGCGACGACAAGAACCAGGGCTGCAAGGACACCCGGCAGCTCTACCCGGTCGGGCCGCTGAACCGGACCGAGGCCAAGGCCGCGGTCGCCACGCTCGCCCCCACCGGGTGGACGCCGATCGGGCCGGCCCTGCTCGGGGCCGCGGAGGACCTCAAGGGCGGCGACGCCACCCGGCGGATCGTGCTCATCACCGACGGCGAGGACACCTGCGCCCCGCTCGACCCCTGCGAAGTGGCCCGGGAGATCGCGGCCAAGGGGATCCACCTGGTCATCGACACCCTCGGGCTCGTCCCCGACGCCAAGACCCGCAGCCAGCTGATCTGCATCGCGGAGGCCACGGGCGGTACGTACACCTCGGTGCAGCACACCGCCGAGCTGTCGGGCAGGGTCCGCCAGTTGGTGGACCGGGCGGCCACTCCGGTGGTCAACCCGGTGGCCACCGAGGGCGCCAAGCAGTGCGAGGGGGCTCCGGCGCTGAAGCCCGGCCTCTACAGCGACCGCGAGGGCTTCGGCCAGCACCGCTGGTACCGGGTCGACGTCAAGCCCGGTCAGGAGCTGCGGGCTTCGGTGAGCATCGGCGCCGACCGCGCGGTCAACAACGACTACGGGATCCTGCTGCGCGCCACGACGCTGAGCGGGCGGGAGATCGTACGCGGCGAGGAGGCCGGGGACGGGCGCACCGACCTGATCTCCTCCGGTCTGCGCTATCCCAAGAGCGCCTCGGACGGCGAGGACGACGAGGACGCGAAGGGCACGACGGACACCAAGGGCACGACGGACGCGAAGGGCACGGAGACCGTGTGTCTCCAGGTCAGCAACTCCTTCTCGGCGCCGGCCTCCGTCAAGACCACCCCGGGCATGCCCCTCGAGCTGACCATCGACGTGGTGGACGGGCCGGACGACGCGACCGACGTGGCCGCCTTCGGCCTCGGGCGCGGCTGGTGGCTGATCGGCGTACTGGTGCTCACCGGCTTCCTGGCCGGACTGGTGTGGGGCTGGGTCTCCCGCTGGCGTATCGCGGTCTGGAGGACCAACTGATGAGTGCCGTGAGAAGTACCGTGGGACACGCACGCAGCGCACGCAGCGCGCGCAACGCACGGGGCGTGCGGGGCGTGCGGCGGGCGCTGACCGCCGCGCTGCTCGTGGGCGGCGGCCTGCTCGGGGTGGCGGCCTCGCCGTCGCCGAGCCCCAGCGGCGGGCCCCAGGCGCCCACCGAGGCCGGTACGGCCTTCCGTACGGCCACACCGGTCCGGCTGGGCCAGGAGGCCACGGCCGACGCCTCCACCGGCGACTACCTCTACTGGGTGCTCCCGCTGGACTCGGGGCAGCGCGCCACGGTCCGGGCGTCGGTCACCCTGCCCGCCGCCACCGGCCGGCACGCCTCCTCGACGTGGCAGCTCGACGTCTACGACGGCCTGCGCCGCCGCCAGCCGTGCATGTACGGCACGCAGACCGGTACGGCCGCCAAGGAAGCCGCCACGATCGACCTGTCGTGCACCCTGCGACCGGTTCGCTCGGGCGCGGACCAGTGGGCCGACGACCCGCTGCAGGGCGCCTACTACATCCGCCTCACGGTCACCGACCTCGCGCCGGAGGACCTCGGCCAGCCGGTACGGGCACGCCTGCGGGCCGAGGCGAAGGACGTCGGCGGCGCGTACGCGGCCGACAACGCGCTCGCGTCGCCGCTCGTCCCCGGCGCCGGTACGGCGTCCGGCATCGAGCCGGAGGACGGCTGGTCCGGCGGCTGGTGGTCCGACCGCTGGCTCTGGACGGCGGCCGGCGGGCTGCTCGCCGCGCTCGCCGGCATCGGCGGCCACCGGCTGACCCGGGGCCCCGGCCGTCCGGGACGGGTGCCGCCGGGCGCCTGACCGACTGCACCGGCCGCGGGTACCGGCCGCCTGCACCGGCCGCGGGTGCGGGGCCTGGAGGCCCCCGCCCGCGGTCGGTGCACGCACCACGCGGTGGAGCCGTTGCCTCCCCCGCGCCCCGCCGGGATGATGCGCCCGGGGCGCACACCCGGGGGGAACGCATGGACGGCGGCGAAGCGCGGGGCGACCAGTACGACGACGAGTCGGAGGACTACGTCGCCTACTGGCACGGGCGGGACTACGAGCACGCCGCGGAAATCGCCGCGCTGAGGCGGCTCGTCGCGCGCCACGACGGCAGCCGCTACGGACTCGTCTGCGAAGTGGGCGGCGGATTCGGCCGGTTGACCCCGATCCTCAAGGAGTACGCGGACCAGGTCGTGATGTTCGACCCGAGCTCCAAGCACGTCGGCATCGCGCAGCGGCTCCTCGCCGACCGGCCCGGTGTCACGGCCCGGCTCATGAGCCCCGGGAGCATCCCGCTGGACGACGGCTCCGTCGATCTCGTCTCCATGGTCCGCGTCATGCACCACCTGCCCGACCCCGGCCCGACGCTGCGCGAGATCGCGCGCGTGCTGAAGCCCGGCGCCCGCGCCCTGATCGAGGTCGCCAACTCCGCGCACGCGCTGAACAGGCTGCGCTACGCGAAACGGCTGCGCGGCGTCCCGCGCGGCCCCGTGGACATCCGCTCGGCCGAGAGGGCCGCCGAGGGCGGCATCCCCTTCGTGAACCACCATCCGGGCACCGTGGTGGGGCAGTTCGCCGCAGCCGGCCTGCGGGTCGAGGACAAGCTGTCCGTGTCCAACCTGCGCAGCGGCCGGCTGAAGCGGAGTCTGGGCGAGGCCCGGCTGCTGGCCGTCGAACAGCGCGTCCAGGGCCCGCTGGCCGCCGTCGACTTCGGGCCGAGCCTCTTCTTCCTCCTCCGGCGCCGCGGGTAGGGGCGTTCCTCACCCCGCCGGCTCACCGGGCAAGGGTGCCCAGCGTGAAGGCGACGACCCCCGGGCGGGCCAGCGCGACCGGCCATGCGGGGGGAAGCGCGGACGGTTCGGCGAAGGACACCGCCGTGAACTCCGCCCGGTTCACGAAATCGGCCCCCTCGAAGGTCGCGCGCTGCGCGAAGACCACGTTCTCGAAGCGGGCGGCCCGGCCGAAGACGGCCCGGTCGAAGGAGGTCGGGCCCTCGAAGCGGACCCCGTCGAAGGCCGCCGGGTTCCCCCACAAGGTGTGCGAGAAGGAGGCGGACCCGAGGAAGGCCGTCCGGACCCAGGTGTTGGGGGCGTGGAAGACCGTGTGCGCGAAATCGGCCGCACCGCGCACTCTCATCCCGCTCGCCATCGCCTCGCCCCACAGTTCCGCCCGGGCCATGTCGAGGTCCTGTGCGAAGAGCGCGTCCACGAAGCCCGCGCCACCGCCGAAGTCCGCCCAGCCGAACCGTGCTTCCCGGTCGAAGACGGTCCCGTCGAAGGCACCGCCCCGGCGGAACGCGGTCCGGCCGAAGGAGGCCGCCCCGCGGAAGCGCGAGGTCTCGAATCCCGCCCGCTCGTCGAAGACGGCCCGGTCGAAGGAGGTGCGCCCGTCGAACTCGGCTCCGGCCGTGCTCCATTCGTCGACGAAGCGCGCCCGGTCGAAGGCCGCGGCCCCCGTCCTGACCTGGCCCGTCGAGGGATCGCGCAGAGCGTGCAGTACGCGTGCGAGCAGGCCGCCGGCGAAGGTGGTGCCCCGCAGGTCCACGTCCTGGCCCGGCCTGAACTCCGCGATCCGCGCCGCCTGTTCGTCCGGCTCCAGATGGGCCAGGCAGCGCGCGCGGGGCCACATCCGGATGCCGGTGCACCCGATCGGCTCCGCCACCGTGGCCCCGTACCCGCAGCACTGCCAGTCGACGGCCGGGTCATCGACTCGCAGCCCGGCGTCGATCAGGGCCCGGGCCATGTCCGCGGGGGCGTCCAGGTGGAACCACCCGGTGGCCCGCCCGCCCCCGGGCGCCGGGACCGCCGACCGCTCCGGGTCCGTTCCCGGGTCCGCCTCCGGGTCCGCCTCCGGGTCCACTTCCGACTCCGGGCCGGTGTCCGAGCCGGTGTCCGGGTCCATCGGCTCGACCCTGAGCGAGCCGAGACCGTCGACGTCGCGCAGCGATTCGCCCGTCACCATGACGATCGCCCCGGCCCCGTCCCCCCTGCTCAGCCGCGCGGAGACCTCCCGCCGGCGGACCAGTCCCCCGGCCTCGTCCGCCGCCGGACCGCGCACTCCCGCCGCGTCGGCGGTGAAGGCGCCCTTGGCCAGGGCCACCGCCAGCGAGACCACCCACTCGCCGGAGCCGGCGCGCAACCGGGACAGGACCCGCGGCAGTGCGGCCATCAGCAGGCCCGCCTTCCCGAGGGCGTCCGCGTCCGGCACCGTGACGAACAGGGTCCCGTCCTCCTCCGCCGGGGCGGACAGTCCCATCGCGCCGGTCTCCCCTCCCGGCTGCATGAGGAGTTCGACCAGCGCCGACTGCACCGACCGGCCGATCGGCCCCATGGCCACGTCCGCCCGTACCGCCAGACAGATGCCGGAGACCTCCGTCCCGACCTGCTCGTGCGTCGTCATCGCCACGCGGAATCCGGGCTGTTCGAGCAGCGCCCGCGCCGACAGGAACACCATCCGGTCCGGCATGACGGTGTGCACGACGCCGGCCAGCCCGCCGCGCGCGACCACCGGGGCGCCCACGTAGTGGGTCCACGGCTGTGGTTCGGAGGTGAGCCGGACGATCTCCCCGTTGCGCTCCCCCTCGTACGGCAGCGCCTCGCCGTTCAGCGTCACCGGCTCGCCCTGGTCGGTGAAGCCGTCGACCCGGACCCGTCCGCCCTCACCGGCGTCCTCGGTCCACCGCGGAGGCGGCCACGCCCTCGGGTCCACCAGGTCCTCGTCGGCCACCAGCAGGAACACGGTGGGCGCGGCCGCGTCCCACCAGACCGGACGGCAGGGCAGCTCGCGGCCGCCGGCCCGGACCCAGGCCACGGCGTTGCGGCCCGCCCCGTCCCCGACCGCGAGGACCATGCGGGAGGACAGCAGGACGCCGACCGACTGCGGCTCGCTCATCGGCTCGAAGCGGACCCGCACCACGCGGCCGGCCGGTCCCGGTTCCGGGCGGGCGGCCGTCGCGAAGGGGATCGCCTCCCGCGCCACCTCCCGGCGGCCCCGCGCACCGTCCGTGAGCCGGATCGCCGTGAAGTCCCGGCCGGTGCCGCGGTTGCGGGACACGTACTCCCACACGCGCCGGCGGACCAGCTCCCGTACGGCGGCCACGTCCCCGCGCAGCTGCGAGCCGAGCAGGGCTTCCCGTACGCCCGGCAGGAACTCGAACTCGGCCTGGTCCGAAGCCTGTTCGGCGCCCCACGGGGCGAACAGGCCGCCCAGGGCCACCTCCGCGAGGTGGCTGTGCTCGGAGTCTCCCGGCAGGGACCGCCGTACGAGGGTCATCACGGGCAGCGTCAGCGGTACGGCGGCCAGGTGGGCGGCGAGCCGCTGGGCCGTCGGGGAGGCGTTCGCACGGAAGCGCTCGATCACCTCCAGGGGGTCCGGGAAGGGGTCCGGCGGCTCGGGGAGCCCGTACGCCGCCTCGTGCTTGGGTTCGGCGTCCAGCCGCAGGCAGGCCAGGCGCCGCCAGCGCCCGTCCCCGGACACCACGCGGATCAGCCGGGCCAGGCTCCCCGAGGCGAGGCCGACCACCGGGACCACCGCCCCGCCCCCGCGCGCCCGCCGGACCACCGGGACCCGCTGCCAGGACCGGGTGGCGGCCGCGGGCCGGTCCGCGCGGACGGCGAAGGGCACCGGGCTGACGGCGCCGCGCGCCCACAGCCGTTCGGGCAGGACGTTCAGCACGGCCACGGCGTTGTGCGCGGACCACTGCCGGAGCACTCCGCGCAGGGGGGCTTCGCGCCAGCCGCCGGCCACCGTGTCGGAGAGGACCAGGATCAGCCGGCGGCCCGCCGGGTCGACGAGCTCCAGGGGATTGCGGGGCGGGGTGTCCCGGCCGAGCGCGACCATGGGCGTGCCGCCCGAGCCGGTGCCCGTGAGCCGCCAGGTCCGCACGTCGCGGAAGACGCCGCTGCGAGTGAGGACCCCGCGCACCTCTTCCACCAGATCGGACCAGAGCAGCATCGAATGGTGCGCGTCCACGACCAGGGCCACGTCCAGCCAGCGGCTCTCGGCGGGGCGCAGGACCGGGGTGAGCACCATCCGCTCGATGCTGCGCTCCACGGTGAGCTGTTCGTCCAGCTCCTCGCCCGGGCCGCCGATGTTGCGGCGGCCCACCGGGCGCAGGGCGCGCATCAGGGCGAGCGGGTCGTCGAGGGAGGCGGCCCGCGGCAGGCGCAGCGCGGTGCCCAGGCGGCGGGCCGTCCCGGCCGCGGGGGCGGCTCCGGCGGCCGGCCCGGCGGGTTCGCGGGGCACGGCGGGGCCGGGCCGGGGCGCGGGGAAGAACTGGGCGGCGGCTTCCCGGTCCGCCCGGCGGTCCTCCCCCGACTCGGGAGCCGGCGGGGCCGGTTCGGTGGTGTCGGCCGGCCGCGGTTCCGGCGCGGGCGGACCGGCGGGCGGCGGGCGGACCGCCGCGTCCACCCGGGTGGCCAGCCACAGGATGTCGGCGATCTCCTCCGCTCCGACCCCGGGGCGCGGGCCCCCTTCCCCGCCGCCTTCGGCGAAGGCGGCGAGGAGCTTCTCGATCACGCGGAGGGCCCGGTGAGGTGGTGCATGACGGTGGAGAGGAACCGTTCGCGCTCGTCGGGGGCGGACCAGGCGCCGGCCAGGCGCAGTTGGATGGCGTTGAGGAGCTGGTCGGTGGCCAGGTCGCCGTCCTCGGCCCGGTCGAGGAAGCTCTGGACTAGTTCGCGGTACTCGGTGTTGTGCTCGATGTCGACGCCGAGCCGGCCGAGCACGATGCGGGCGAGCTTGTCGATCTTGGGCGGTTCGAGGTGGAGGCGGACGCAGCGGCGCAGGAAGGCCGGCGGGAAGTCGCGTTCGCCGTTGCTGGTGAGGACGACGATGGGGAAGTAGCGGCACTGCACGCGGCCTTCGGCGATCCGCACGGCGGCCTCCGCGTCGTCGTCGGTGCCGATGGCGACGGTCGGGTCCTCCTTCGCCAGCCGCGCGAGCTCGGGGATCACGAAGCCGCCGTCCTCGAAGACGGTGAGGAGGTCGCCGGGGAGGTCGATGTCGCTCTTGTCGATCTCGTCCACGAGCAGGACCCGCGGGCGGTCCTGGGGCAGGAGGGCCGTGCCGAGGGGGCCGAGGCGCAGGTAGCGGGCGATGGACGGGCCGGCGGCGGGGTCCGGGGCCGCGGTCGGGCCGCCCGGAAGGTTGCCCGCCGGGGTGCCCGCCGGGGTGCCCGCCGGGGCGGTCGCGGCTCCGTGGGCCGTGGCTCCGTGGGCCGCGCCGGGTGTGCGCAGCTGTTCCAGCCCGGCCTCCTGGAGCCGGCCGATCGCGTCGTAGAGGTAGAGCCCGTCGCGCAGGACGGTGCGGCTGGTGACCGGCCAGTGCAGCACCGGGCCCAGATCGAGGTCGGCGGCGATGCTGTAGGCGAGCGTGGACTTGCCCACGCCGGGTTTGCCGGTGATCAGGAGCGGCCTGCGCAGGTGCAGGGCGGTGTTGACCACGTCCTTCTCGGGCTCGTCGGGTGCGTAGCCTTCGCCGCGCCGCCAGGTGCGCTCCCACGCCGGTCCCTCGCAGCCGGGGGGTGTGTACCCCGGGTCGGGGACGCCGGTGAAATCGCGCCAGGGCGGGGGCGGTCCGGCCTCCAGCCTGGCCCGGCGCACGGCGGCCTCGCCGGTCCCGTGGTACAGCCACCAGTCCTTCGCCACTGCCTGTGCCTCCCTCTCGGTGTCACTGCCGCTGTCACTGCCACTGTCGCTGTGGGTCTCGGAGTCGGTGCCGGGGTCGGGCCCGGCCGGGGAAAAGGACCCCAACCGGGGTTGGCACCGGGCGGGGCGGCGGGGGGTTAACGTGGCGAGGACGGCCCCCAACGCTTCGGCGGTCGGCTCCGGAGCCAGCTCCGAAACCCGGGTTAAAGAGAAGTAGAAGGGGGTGAGCGCCACTTGCGCCCGCTCCACCTCCATGACCCCGAAGAGACCGAACGCCGCCGCGAGGAAGACCTGCTCCGCGACGAGCGCCGCCCCCGCGAGGACGACGCCTGAGCAGCCCCACCCCACACACGCAGGGCCCGGCCGGGCCCACCATCAGACGGTCGGGCTCTGTCACGCGCCGGCCCGGGCACCGGGCCTTCCCCGAGCACCGCCGTCCACCGGCCGGGGACACCGGGGCTGGCTCCGGGGCACGACGGCCCGGTGGACTCCGGCGGTCATGCGGCCCATCGGCGGCAGAAACGTGCCGAGGTCGACTCCGGCCTGCTGGACCTGCACCTGGCCACCAACCCCTACTGGGCCTCCCCCGCGCGCTGACGGTCCGGCGCCGCCGAGCTCCGCCGGACCGTCCGCACCCGACCATGACCGGGCCCGCCCGAACTCAGCCGCCCGACCGGCTCCCGCCCGTCCACGTCCTCCTACCAGACGGCGTGGAACACCGGACCGGGATCTGGATCGTCAACCAGATACAACGCCTCGACTGGCTCGAGCCAGCGCAGCTCGCCGCGCTGGCCGACCTCGGCGTGGACCGGGCGCGATAAGCGAACTGCCAGCCCGCCGACTGGCAGCCGGACTCACCGGCCGGCGACGCAGAGTCCGGCCATACCACCACACCGCACAGGCATCACTTTCCGTGAGCCTTCGCTAAAGGTGGACCAGGGCCCTCGGTGACCTACGCAGCCAACAAACGGATGTACAGGGGCATGCAGGCTTCGCGATGCTCTCCCGCCCAAAATTGGAGGCATCGGGGGTCTCCTCGCCGACGAACCGGCCCTGGAGGAGGGCATCGCCTTCGGCTGCGCGGCGACCGGCCTCCTGGAGGATCGCCTCGCGACCCACATCCGCACGGCCTGGCAGCAAGGGCACAGCGCCCTGCGCACAGCCCCTGCCCCCTGACGGGACGGGGCCCGGGGCCGTCCGAAGAGGCGTGATCATGGAGTGGGCGGGTAGCCGCATGGGGTGATCACCGTGGGAGTCGAAGAGGAGTATCTGCTGGTGGACCCGGCCACAGCCGTGCCGACTCCGCTGGTGGAGGAAGTGCGCCGCACGGCTGGTCTGGGAGCCCTCACGGAACAGGGAGAGGTCCAGGACGAGCTGCTCCAGGCACAGATCGAGGTAGCCACGCCTGTCTGCTCGAAGCTCGAGGAAATCGGGGGCCACCTGCTCCGGCTTCGCCATGCGCTGGCCTCGGCGGCGGAGGCCAATGGCTGCCGGATCGCGGCGACCGGTGCGGCGCCGGTGCGCGGCGCCCTGCCCGTACCCGTCACCCGGTCGGCGAGGTACCTGAGGATCGAGGGCGCCGCGCGTCAGCTGGTGGACGAGCAGCTGATCTGCGGAATGCACGTCCATGTGGCCATCCCCGACGCGGAAACGGGTGTCGCCGTGCTGAACCGGATCCGGGTCTGGCTGCCGACGCTCTTGGCCATGTCGGCGAACTCGCCCCTGTGGGACGGGCGGGACACCGGGTACGCCAGCTGGCGCACCATCGTTTTCAGCCGCTGGCCCGTCAGCGGTCCGCCGCCGTACTTCGAGGGGCTCGCCGACTACGAACGCCGTCTGGAGGCACTGTTGGGCTGCGGGGTGATCGCCGACCGGGGACAGGTCTACTGGCAGGCGAGACTGTCCGGCCGCTACCCGACCGTCGAGGTGCGCTGCCCGGACGTACAGCTGCGGCCCGACGAGGCCGTGATGCTCGCCGGCATCGTCAGGGCGCTGGTCACCACGGCGATCGCCGAGGAAAAGGCGGGCATACCGCCCGCCCCTGCGAGTGATCCCGAGGTCCTCCAGGCCGCGACTTGGCACGCAGCCCGGTACGGCCTGAACGGCACCCTCGTGGCGCCGGACGGCCGACCGCGCAGCAGCGGCGACGTCCTGTGCACCCTCATGCGTCACATCACGCCCGCACTGGAAGACGCCGGTGATCTCCGGGAGGTGAGCGCCCTGTCACACCGGCTGCTGCGAGAAGGCACGCCCGCGGACCGCCAGCGCCGAGCCGTGGCCGACGGCGGGTTGCCGGCGCTGACTGGACTGATCACCGGCACCGTACCGTCCGGCTGACCGCCGGGGCCGCCGTGCTGTCACCAGCGTGACGGCCGAACTCGACCAGGGCTCCCCCGGGCCGCGCACCACGTTGTCCTCCTTCCGCGCGAGTGCGGAGCCGCGGTCGGGGCAGGCGCAAGAAGGACACCGGCGACGCTCTTTTGTCCTCCCCTGTCGTGCCACCGTCCCCGATCGCAAGGAGAGCTGATATGCAAAAGCCCCCGTCGCAGCCCGAGCTTCCGGACCGTGTGCCGGAGAAACGTGACGCCGTCACCCCTGACCTGCCGCCCTTCGGGCCGGGAGCCCCCGACCTCCCGGACGCCGAGCGCGGACGGGCCCGGCGCGACGGCCCTGAGAGGACCGGCAGCGAGGAGAACGGCGGGTCGGGGAACAACGGCCCGGAGGCTGGCGAGCGACCGGCCGCCGGCCCTGGCAACGCCAAGCCCCAGGAGCCGACCGACTGAAGAGCTAGTGCTGTGGCCGGGAAGGTTTGCCGGGTCGCGGTGTCCGGTGCACTGCCTCTCCCCCAGCTACCGCTGGGAGGGGCCCCCGGGCGGAGGACCACGCCTCGTACTGGACGTACCGGTGTGGTCCGACAACGCGGCGAGGTGCCGTGCCGGGCGCCGCGACCCGGTGAACCTTTCCGGTCACAGCACTAGGCGGTGTTTGGTGGCTCTTTGATGAGGTCGCGGAGCCAGATGACGATGGCTGCTGTGGCCAGGGTGCCGTTGAAGATGTAGTCGCGTTTGTCGTAGCGAGTCGCGACGGCCCGGTGCTGTTTCAGTTTCCCGATGCAGCGTTCGACGGTGTTGCGCCGGCGGTACTACCTGCGGTCCAAGGCCGCCGGGCGGTCGCCGGCCCGGCCGCGCCTGCGGCGCTTCGCGCGCTGGTCGTCCGGCTGCGCGATCGTTGCTTCGATCCCGCGTTTGCGCAGGTAGGCGCGGTTGGCGCGGCTGGAGTACGCCTTGTCGCCGCGAGCCCGGTCGGGCCGGGTCCGCGGGCGCCCGGGCCCAGTGCGGGCCACGTTCAGGGCCTGCATGAGCGGGATGAACATCGGACTGTCCCCGCGCTGGCCGGGCGAGGTCAGCCAGACCAGCGGGCGGCAGCGGTCGTCCGCCAGGAGATGGACCTTGCTGGTCAGCACGCCCCGGGAGCGTCCCAGGGCCTCGCCGCCCTCCGTGTCCACACGCGTGCCGCCCCCTTTTCGGGGTGGTCGGCCGGGGGTGCATGCCGAGCTCCGGCCGCGTGCTGGCGGGCCCGGCAGGTCGTGGAGTCGACGTTGACCGCCCAGGAACCGTCCGCGTCCCGGGCGGTGGCATCGGCACCGGCCTGCAGCGCTCGCAGGATCTTCGACCAAGTACCGTCCGCCGACCAGCGGCGGTGGCGCTCGTAGACGGTCTGCCAGGATCCGTAGCGTTCGGGCAGGTCACGCCAGGGAATCCCGGTCCGCGTCCGGTAGAGCACACCGTTGACAACGCTCCGATGGCAGCAACGGAACTATGTGTTCCCACTGAGCATTCGTCAGTTCATGCCGACGCACCATGACCGACCCATGCCCGGAACGGCAACAGATCCACCACCCCGGGCAAGAGCCATCAGACACTGCCTAGGGCCGTCTCGATGGGCGGCCGCTGCCGACGTCACGGAATCCCCAATTCAGGAGGGCACAAGGATCACGCCTTCGACAATGGGCTCGTGGCGGCGGCCGATGAAGGTACCAGGGGAGCCACGGGCTCTACGGATACGACCGGAGCCACAGGGGCCACAGGCGCCGCGGGCCCGGAGCTACCGGGGCCACGGACGACCGGTGGGGCCGGGCCGTGCAACGACATCGAGAGTCTGAACCCGAACCGCACGGAGTCGTTCAGCGCGGCGCTGGTCGACGGCCAGACGTTCGCGGTTGGGGCGAGCCGGGCTGTGCTTGGCAGAACCTCTCCGACGCGGACAGCCCCGGCTACCCACCGGGGCTTCGCATCTCCATCCAAAGCCAGGGCAACGACTCCTGAGCCAAGGCCCTCACCCCAGCCAACACCGCCTGCCAGGCCCAAGGCACAGATCGACTGCGGCAAGGTTGGTGCCCGGGCCGGCCTCATCGCCGGGCCTGGGCATCCGTGCTGGGCTCGGGAGGTCCCCGGCGGATGGTCGAGGGCTTCGCGCCGCGCGGTCTAGGTCAGGGCGGTGATGACCTCGCGGGCCGCGCGCTCGCCTTCGGTGGCGCCTCCTTCCATGAAGCCCTGGAAGTCGTAGCTGCAGTGCTCGCCGCCGATGTGGACGTTGCCCTGGGCTGTGCCCTCGTATCGGGCGTAGCGGTGGAGGTATCCGGTCGGCCAGTACGAGTAGGCGCCGAGGGCGTACGGGTTGCGGTGCCAGGCCGATATCTGTGCGCGTCCGTTCCACGCGTTCTTGGTGCCGGGGAAGAATGCGTCGATGCCGGTGAGCATCCGGTTGGCGAGGGCGCGTACGTAGGGGTCGGTCTCGGTGGCGAAGGGGGTCGCGGGGGTGAGCGCCCTGGCCAGGGTGCCGCCTGCGTACTGGAGCAGGATGCCGCCGTTTCCGGGCTGGACCTTGGTGGTGTCCCAGGTCTGCTGGACGTCTGAGTCGGTGAAACAGTCGCCTGCGGAGACGCCGGGCCAAGGTCCGGTGCCGCGCCAGGGTCGGCTGGTGAACTGCATGTTGAGTTTGGTGCAGTAGCCCATGCGGGCGTCGCGCAGGAGGTTCTTCATGAGGGGGTCGAATCCGGCGGCGGTGAGGTCGATGCGCTGGAGTACGGGCAGGGGCAGGCACAGGATGGTGTGGTCTGCGGTGACGGTGCGGGTGGTGCCGGACTCATTGAAGGTGAGGGTCTGCGTCCCGTCGGCGTTGGCTCGGACAGCGGTGAGTTCGCGTCCCATCAGCAGGGTTCCGGCGGGCAGGGTCTGTGCGATGGCGTTGGGGAGTTGGTCGTTGCCGCCGGTGATGTGGTAACGCTCGTTGGACAGGCCCCAGACGTTGAAGTGGCCGGGGTTGGGCTGGTAGCCCATGAGGAGGACCAGGGCGAGGGCGGACTGGTCGACGGTGTCGGCGCCGTATTCGACGTTGTAGGCGACGTCGATGAACTGGCCCAGGCGCGAGGTGTGGCCGCCGGGGACCCGGGTCTCGATCCACTGGTGGATGGACATGTTGTCCAGGGCGGTGCCGGTGGGGGTGGTGGTGTTCCAGGTGACCTCGCCGGCGTCCTGGAGGTCTCGGCGCAGGGCTTGGTAGACGGCCTTGAAGTCTTCGTCGGCCTGGGCGCGGGGGTAGTAGGCGCCGTCGAACCAGAGGACTTCCTCCGCTCCGTTGGGTCCACCGCCGAGGAAGTCCTCGGTGGGCAAGTTGAAGCGGCGGCACAGTTCGAGGATCTTCTTGTGGCTGGTGTCGATCAGCTCGCCGCCGATCTCGGAGCTCTGGCCGTAGGCCCAGTGGTCGCGCTGGGTCCACATGCGGCCGCCGACCCGGGCGGGGTTGGCCTCGTAGACGGTGCAGGCGATTCCCGCGTCCTTGAGGGTGAGGGCCGCGGTCAGACCGGCGATGCCCGCGCCGACGATGGCGACACGGGGGTTGCCTGTAGGCGGCTTCTTGCCGTCCGGCGCGGGTGCGGTCTCAGCCCATGCGGGCCCGGCGGCGGCGCCCGCCAGGGCGGTGCCGAGGCCGAGGGCGGTGGCACGCTCCAACAGGGCGCGGCGGCTCAGGCCCCGTACGTCCGCGGCGGGCAGGGACAGCCTGCGGGCGACGGCGTGCTCGGCGGCGAGTTGCCTCAGGGCGTGCATGACGGAGGTTCGGGCCATGGCGGGTGGCTCCTCGGGTGTCAGACGTTCGCGGCGGCGGGGGAAGAGGTGTCGGTGCTGGGGTCGGTGCGTTCGGTGGCGTCTTCCAGGACGATCCGGCCGATCACCTCGTAGCGCTCGGGAGCTTTGAACTTGAGGTAGAGGCCGAGCGCCAGGCCGCCGAGGAAGACGGCGGCGACGATCCAGGGGATGAGGGTGAAAACGAGGGAGTCGGCGGCGAGTCCGGCCGCGGTCTTCATGTTGACGACCAGCAGGACGACGACGGCGCTCATCGCGATCCCGCCGAGCAGGGGAGCGGTGAACGTCTTGAACCAGTGCCGGTCCTCGGGGTGGTTCTTGCGGAAGTAGCCGATCACGGCGAAGGAGCAGAGGGTCTGGACGATGAGGATCGCCATCGTGCCGAGGATCGCGAGCAGGGTGTAGAGGTGGATGTAGGGGTCCTGACCGGTGAGCCAGAACGCGGCGACGAGGGCGATCGCGATGGCGCTCTGCACGAGGGAGGCGACGTGGGGCGATCCGTGGCGGGGGTGAGTGCGTCCGAGCGCGGGGTGGAGGAAGCCTTCGCGGCCGATCGCGTAGAGGTAGCGGGCGGCGCACTGGTGGAAGGCCATGCCGCAGGCGAAGGAGCCGGTCAGCAGGAGCCACTGGAAGGAGTCGACGGCCCAGGAGCCGATGAACTGCTGCGTGGGGGCGAAGAAGAGGTCCAGGGGGTTGGCGGAGGCGGACAGCTCGACGGACTTGGTCAGGCCGTTGCCGGCGATGGTCATCCAGGAGACGAAGATGTAGAAGAGGCCGACGCCGACGACCGAGATCAGGGTGGCCTTCGGGATGACCCGCTTGGGGTCACGGGATTCCTCGCCGTACATGGCGGTCGATTCGAAGCCGACCCAGGACCAGAAGGCGAAGAAGAGACCGAGGCCTGCGGAGGCGCCGGTGAAGGCGTTCTTCGGGTTGACCGGTTCCAGCGGAATGCCGTCCGGGCCCCCACCCGCGAACAGCACCGCGATCGCGACGGCGAACAGGACGGCTATCTCCCCGACCAGCATCACGCCGAGCGCCTTGGCGGTGAGGTTGATGTCGAAGTGTGCCAAGCCCGCGGTGACGCCCAACATGACGGCCGCGTACAGGATCCAGGGAAGGTCGACGCCGAGTTGGTCGTGCACGGTCGTCTTGGCGAAGTACGAGAAGACGCCGACGATCGACGCCTCGAAGACGATGTAGGCGAGGACGGCGAGCATCCCGGAGGCCATCCCCGCGATCCGGCCCAGGCCGTGTGAGATGTATCCGTAGAAGGCACCGGCTGCGGTGATCCGCTTGGCCATGGCGACGTAGCCGACGGCGAAGACGGTCAGGACGACGGTGGCGAAGAGGTAGCCGGCCGGGGCCCCGATACCGTTGCCGAAACCGACGGCGATCGGCAGGTTGCCGGTCATCGCCGTGATGGGCGCGGCCGTGGCGACCGCCATGAACACCACCCCGACCAAGCCGACCGAGTTGGCCTTGAGCCGGTTGACTTCACCGCTGGAACTGTGGGACATGGACGTCCTCTCAACGCTGGCGGCAGGTAGCCGACGGGAAGGCCGCCACTCTCGCCCTACGTGACCCACGCCACAATCGACATAGAGGCCCCCAATCAGCGTGTACGGACGACGAGTTGTCGGCCCGCCAGGCCGGAGAACCGAAGGCGTAACCGCCCGGTGATGTTCACGGAACCGGGAAGGAGTTAGGACTGCGTCGGCGCGCCCCCCACCGACTCCGCCCATTCCCCGATGCACAGGCCGCCCGACCCCGCTACCTGAGGACCCTCGACTACGACCTGCGCCGCCACGAGCCGTGGTCACAGCAAGGCCGTGCCCACGAACGCGTCTTCCTCGACACCGGCACCACCACGCTCCTGCCCCTGCCCCTGCCCATCCTCAAACTCCAGCGCCGCTGCAGCCCGAACACCCACCGCTGGTGCCACCTGATCGCCGTCCCACGCCCCCGCGGCGCCCACGAGCACCGCGAACCCGTCTCCATCACCAACACCCCCGGCGAACGCGACGACGGACAGAGCGACACCGAAACCGGCTTCCACCGCGCCGAACACCTCCGCCAGATCCCCGGCAACACCGCCACCGACCAACACCTCTACGGCGGCCGCGAAGACACCGAGTCCGGGTTCTCCCAGCTCGACCGTTCCCTCTGGGACCGCCAGATGATCGCCTTCGCCGCCGACGCCCAAAGCCTGGTCATCCTCGGCTTCCTCCTCGCCCAGAACGCCACCAGCGCGGCCCGCTACCGAGAAGACCCCACCTACGCCGACGCGGACGCCGAGACCGCAGAAGGCCCTCTTTCTGGAACGCGGAGGGGCCCTGGTGCCTATGGCACCAGGGCCCCGAAGGAACTGCTACACCATCTGCCGGCCCTGGAACTGCGCCGGCCTACTGTTTCCGCGTGCCTGGCCTGACTGCTGCCCGAGGCGCGGGGACCGCGGTTGCTTGACCGGAGACCACCTCGCAAACGATGTCCTGCGGTACCCGGGCTTCAACCTGCCGGCCCGGGCGATCCTGATGGCGCTTCGCTCCTCCGTTCATCCCTCGGTGATCAACTACCTACCTGCGGGGGACTGAGTACTGCTGGTACCGCTCTACTTCGAGTACTGCTGATATTGCTTCGGCAGCCAGCCCCGTTGCCCGTCCTGCACCTGCTCTGGCTTAGAACCCCACTGCCGAACCTCCCGGTGCGCGCGCCCGCAGCCGACGCCTTCACCGAGGTATCGCTCTTACTGACTTCACTGCTGGGTATTACCTGTACTGCGTACTGCACTTGCGGGTACTGCCACCTGCGTTAACCGCGGTACTGCTCTCGGCGACCCTTGATCACTGCGGGCCACCCGGTCCGGTCGCCAGTCCCGTCGCCATCCTGCAACCACCCTGGCTCCGACACTCCACAACCACACCGTCCTGCGCACTGCAACTACGGGTACTGCGTGTACTGCTGCCCGGGCAGTTCGTCTCTGCCAGGCCCTGCGGTCTGTCTGGGTTACGAGAGAAACCATAACCACGTCGCAGCCCAATGTCTACTCCGACCAACATAGATTTTCAGATGCCCGTCACCGAGGTAATCGGGTGTCGTTAGGTTCGACAGCTGCTGGCGCGGGCACAACGCCCGGGCAGGCCAGGCCCGACACCAACGACGGACCCGGAGCGCGCGATGACCACGATGAGCCCCGACCGCACAGCCCTCCGCTCCCTGAACGCCGTCGCTGGAGCACGCCAGACCGCGCGGGCGTTTCTGGAGGCCCTCTGGCACCCGGCCATCGCTCCGGAGTGCGCCGACAGCGTGGTCCTGGTCGTCTCCGAGCTGATGAACAACGCCCTGCGTCACGGCGGCGGCACCTACACCCTGCGTCTGACCGCCCACCCCGGCAGCATCGAGGTCGCCGTCGACGATCCCAGCGCCGAACCGCCGCGCATGCGTGTCCCCGACCTGAGGGACGGGACCGGTGGATTCGGCTGGCACATGGTTAACGACCTCGCCCTCGCCACCGTCATCACACCCAGGGCCGAAGGCGGCAAGACCGTACGCGCCCTCCTCCCCCGCTAACCCGCGCAGCCAGCGCTCGAAGAGTCACGTCTCGCGAACGGCAGGGTGCTCCGGTTGCTAGTGCTGTGGCCGGAAAGGTCCACCGGGTCGCGGCGCCCGGCACGGCACCTCGCCGCGTTGTCGGACCACACCGGTACGTCCAGTACGAGGCGTGGCCCTCCGCCCGGGGGCCCCTCCCAGCGGTAGCTGGGGGAGAAGCACCGCACCGGACACCGCGACCCGGCAAACCTTCCCGGCCACAGCACTAGCGGGGATCGCTGTGCCCGCCGAGCCATTTGGCGCGCCGGTGACCCGTGGCCGGGGCGGCCGTGGTGGTGGGATGGTCGTCGCCGAGTGCTTGGGCGTTTTGCGCGCGGGCGGCGTCGCGCTGCTCGATGAGGTTCTCGCGTTCGCGGTCCACGACCGCGCTCTCCCGCTTCGAGGTGAGGGAAGCATCGTGGCGAGCGAGGCGGTTGCGGCGGGAGGCCCTGCGGGCGGCCGCCAGGACGAGGGCCAGGCCCAGGACGGCAGCGGCGCCGACGGCGATTCCGTAGAGGAACAGGGCGCCGGTCGAGCTGGTGACGTGGTAGCCGAAGACCGAGAAGTCGTTGGTGAGCTCGTGGGCACTACCGAGGTTCGCCATGACCCCGGCCACGGCGAAGATCAGCGCTGCGATCAGAAGGATGAGGCCGAGGATGAGGATCATGGAGCACTCCCTGCTCCGCACTGCCGCGTGCGAATGAGCGTCGGCCGGCGGAAGCCCGCCGATCCAGACTGCGTCTACCCGAAGACGGAGGGGCTACGCGATCCCGGCCTGGCCTACCCGGCGGCCCACCGCACCTCTGGCCTATTCCTCTCGGGCCCTGGACTTGGAGCATCCCCAGCAACGACGAAGCGCAGGTACTGGTGCACGTGGATGCGACCCCGCCGGCCGCGCGTACGCCGATCCGGAGGAAGACATCCGCTTTCACTCGTTCCTGGCAGTCCCGATCCGCTATGCCGGCCGAGTGTTCCTCCATCGCCGAAGGTGACTGATCCGGCGCCTGCGATGAACCCTGCCAGCCAGCCGAGTGAGGACAAAGCCCCTGTCCCTGCGAGCCGTGCGTCCCGGCCGCGGACCGTCGCCGGATGAGCATGGGTCCGGTCAGCCGCGGTGGAAGAGACCTACACCTGCCAACCAGTGCCCTTCTCGTGGCGCAGACTCCTGTCCGCCGGGAACCTCCCGGCCCTCGCGCAGCCTGCCACTTGACGGCGTCGTAGATCGGCGAATCCAAAACCCGCCCGCCGCCTGCCCGCGGGCCTGTGGCACCGCGCTGCGCGGGAACGTTTTTCTGGTCCATGCCCCACCAACGACCCCCCACACGATGCCGTAGCGAGCCGTGACTCACCCGTCACCACCCGTACCCTTCCCACCCGGCCGGCGGCAGGCTCAGGATCCGAAGAGGCGCAGGACGCGCGGGGCGTTGGGCAGATCCTCCGGGACCGGCGCTGTTCCGGTCAGGGGCATCAGGTGCCCGTTGGCACAGTCGCCGGGCTGCTGGTGGTCGATCTCCCAGGCCCGGTCGGCCGGGGTGGAGGCTGAGCTGGTGGCGTATGAGGCTGCCGGCAAGAACGGCACCATTCAACCCCCCCGCCGCTCCCGCGAAGCCGGTCCCGGGCACACCCGCCGCCCCGAAGCCGGGCGCGGGCGCGGTCAACGTGCGCGAGGCGCTGGCCCTGCTGCGCCTGCCCCGGCTGCGCGCCCTGGCGGCCTGCGCGGCCCTGCTGGGCCTGACCACCGTCAGCGACGCCTTCCTCTACCTGCTGCTCCAGGACCGCACCGGCATCGGCGAGCAGTGGTTCCCGCTCCTGCCCCTGGGCACCGCCGCCGTGTTCCTGCTGCTGGCCGTGCCGGCCGGCGCCCTCGCCGACCGGATCGGACGCCGCACCGTGTTCCTGGCCGGGCACGCCCTCCTGCTGACCGGCTACGGGCTGCTGCTGTGGGCCCCCGCCTGGCCCGCCCTGCCCTATCTGGTCCTCGTCCTGCACGGCATGTTCTACGCCGCCACCGACGGGGTGCTGCCCGCCGCCGTCGCCGCGACCGTCCCGGCGAAGCTGCGGGGCACCGGCATCGCGGTCGTCGGCACCAGCCAGGCGCTGGCCCGCTTCGGCTGCTCGCTCGCCTTCGGCGGGGCCTGGACGCTGTGGGGTGCGGGCCCCGCGCTCGCCGCCGCGGCGGCCGGGCTGTGCTGCTGCGCGGCCGTCGCCGGATTCGTACTCCGCCCCACGGCCCCGGACGGCGCGTCCGGCCGGACCCCGCACCCCCGACGCACCCGAGGAACCCGATGACCCGCTCACGCCGGCTGCTCGTACTCGCCCTGGCCGTGCTGCTCCTCGGAGGGGCGGCCGGCGCGATGGTGGTGCGCGCCGCCGCACGCGCCGAGCAGACCCGGGAGGGCGATCCGACGGCCACCGAGGGCCGGGTCACGCTCGACCGGCAGGACGGGCTGGCCTTCCTCAACGGCGCGCAGGGGCCGCACCGCGGAGCCGTCGTCTCGGTTCCGGCCCAGTCCCCCCAGGGCGGGCGGACCGCCTCCGACCTCACCTGCCAGCGCTTCCACGCGGCGGCCGGCACGGGCGTCTGCCTCAACTCCTCCCCCGGCGCGCTCGCCCAGGACAACAAGGCGCTCATCGTCGACGCGCAGCTGCGCACGGTGCGCAGCTTCCCGATGGCGGGCACCCCGTCCAGGGCCCGGGTGTCCCCGAGCGGGCACTTCGCCGCGTGGACGGTCTTCGTCGCCGGGGAGTCCTACGGCGCCGCGTTCTTCTCCACCCGCACCTCGATCGCGGACGTCCGCACCGGCACGCTCGAACCGGACCTGGAGAAGTTCGCCATCGAGCTCGACGGCCGGCCCTACAGCGCGGGCGACGTGAACTTCTGGGGCGTGACCTTCTCCAAGGACGACGACACCTTCTACGCCACGCTCGGCACCGGCAACCAGACCTACCTGGTGAAGGGCTCGATCTCGCGGCGCAGCGTCACCACCCTCGCCAAGAACGTCGAGTGCCCTTCGCTGTCCCCCGACGAGACCCGGGTCGCCTACAAGAAGCGCGTGCAGCGCGGCGCGTCCCTGTGGCGGGAGCACGTCCTGGACCTGCGGACCCTGCGGGAGCAGCCGCTCGCGGAGAAGCGCAGCGTGGACGACCAGGCGCTCTGGCTCGACGACCGCACCCTGGCCTACGCACTGCCCACCGAGGGGTCGGTGGACACCACCGACCTCTGGACCGTGCCGGCCGACGGCACCGGCGCCCCGCGCGTCCTGGCGCCGGCCGCCTCGTCGCCGACCCGCCTCGGCTGACTCAGGCCTGGGCCGTCTCGTGCGAGCCGCCCTCCGCCCGCCGGTACTCGGCGTTGATGCGCTGGGCTTCCTCTAGCTGGTCCTCGAGGATGACGATCCGGCACGCGGACTCCACGGGCGTCCCCTGGTCGACGAGCTCCCGGGCGCGGGCGGCGATGCGCAACTGGTAGCGGGAGTAGCGGCGGTGGCCGCCCTCGGAGCGCAGGGGGGTGATCAGCCGGGCTTCGCCGATCGCGCGCAGGAAGCCCGGTGTGGTGCCGAGCATCTCGGCGGCCCGGCCCATGGTGTAGGCCGGATAGTCGTCGTCGTCGAAACGGCCGAGCGTGTTCTCTGGTGTCACTTTCACCTCGTTTGTGGGACGCGTCGAAGGCCCTGCTGCCGTCCGGCACCAGGGCCCCGAGGGAAATTCAACACCATGGGCGGGGTCCCTCTGCCCCTCGGACCGGCCGGAAGGCGGTGCGCGACCGTCGCGCGTGCGTCGGACCGCCGTCCACGGCCGGGCCCGTCGACGCCGGGGCGTGCCCGTGGGCGCGCAGAATCGTTGGGGCGGGCATGGGCACTCCACACGCCGTCTCCCCGTCCCCGGCCCGGCACCGGGCACCCGAGCGCAGCCCCGCCGCGGCGGCGCGGGGCATTCCCCGGCAGCATCCCGGCAGATCCGCCCCGGCCGGCGGGGCGGCCCTCTTCGAGCAGCTCGCCCGCGAGTGGGAAGCGCGCGGCGCCACCGTCCCCGGCAGGCCCGACCCGCTGTGGGACCGGCTGATCACCTACGCGCACTTCCAGCGCGAGACGGACGCCACGCTGCGCAGCCTGCGCCTGGACGGGGCCGAGCCGCCGGCGGCCGCCACGGCGGCGGGCCCGGCGGCGGGCCCGCGCTGGACGCGGGCATGAGCCGGGAGCCGTGTCCGGGGAACGCCGAGGGCCCCGGTCGGCTGCTGCCGACCGGGGCCCTGGGGTCCGTACGTGGTGTTCGATCCGCCCGCGGCTACACGCCCGCGGGGGCGCCGAGCATGGCCGACGCCTTCTCGAGCGGGGTCTGCTCGGCGGCCGGCGCCGGGACCGGGGCGAGCCCGCGGCAGGTGAAGCCGAGCGCGGTCAGCGCCCTGATCACCTCGCCGGCGGTGAAGTCGCGGCGGTCCTGGCGGGTGATGACGGCGCCCACTTGCTTGACGGGGTAGGCGCGCCGGCCGACGATCACGGACTCAGCGGTGATCGGTTCGGGCTTGATGCCCTTCATCGACTCCAGCACACCGCTTTTGGTCAGGTCGAACGGAAAACGGGCGATGACGCAGCGCATGGTGCCTCACAGGTAGCAGAGAACCGGTCTGGGGACTGTCCGGGAGATCTAAGCGGCTGTGGCGAGGGCAGGACGGCCCTCGGACCCCCTGGGCGCCGTGCTCGTGCGGCTGCGCCGGTCCTGTGCGGGACGGCTGCGCCGACCCCTGGAGGAGCTGGCCCCACGGTTGGCGCGCTCGCTGACGGGCGCCGTGATGGTGACGGGGATGCCCGACGGCGCCTGCGCGCCGGTGATGCGGCTCAGCTCGGCCTCGCCGGAGCGGACGTTCGCGGTGTTCGGGGTGATCCCGGCCGCGGCCATCAGGCGGGTCATCTCGCGGCGCTGGTTGGGCAGCACCAGGGTGACGACGCTGCCGGACTCGCCGGCCCGGGCGGTACGGCCGCCGCGGTGCAGGTAGTCCTTGTGGTCGGTCGGCGGGTCCACGTTGACGACCAGGTCGAGGTTGTCGACGTGGATGCCGCGGGCCGCGACGTTGGTGGCGACCAGCACGCTGACGTGGCCCGTCTTGAACTGCGCGAGCGTACGGGTGCGCTGGGGCTGCGACTTTCCGCCGTGCAGTGCCGCGGCGCGCACCCCGCTGCTCAGCAGGTGCTCGGTGAGCCGGTCCACGGCGTGCTTGGTGTCCAGGAACATGATCACGCGGCCTTCGCGGGCGGCGATCTCGGTCGTGGCGGCCTGCTTGTCGAAGCTCTGCACGTGCAGGACGTGGTGCTCCATCGCGGTGACGGCGCCGGCCGAAGGGTCGACGGAGTGCACGACGGGGTCGGTCAGGTAGCGACGGACCAGCAGGTCGATGTTGCGGTCGAGCGTGGCGGAGAAGAGCATCCGCTGGCCCTCGGGGCGCACCTGGTCGAGCAGGGCGGTGACCTGGGGCATGAAGCCCATGTCGGCCATCTGGTCGGCCTCGTCCAGGACGGTGATGGCGACCTGGTTCAGCCGGCAGTCACCCCGCTGGATGAGGTCCTTCAGGCGGCCGGGCGTGGCCACGACCACTTCGGCCCCGGCGCGCAGCGCGCCGGCCTGCCGGTGGATCGGCATGCCGCCGACCACGGTGGCCAGGCGCAGCTTGACCGCGCGGGCATAGGGGGTGAGGGCTGCCGTGACCTGCTGGGCGAGCTCACGCGTCGGTACGAGGATCAGAGCGAGCGGCTGCCCCGACTCGGCGCTCTGGCCGGCCGTACGGGCCAGCAGCGCGAGGCCGAAGGCCAGGGTCTTGCCGGAGCCGGTGCGACCGCGGCCCAGGACGTCACGGCCCGCGAGGGTGTTGGGCAGGGTGGCCGCCTGGATCGGGAACGGCGTGGCGACGCCCTCGGCGGTGAGCGCCTTGAGCAGCGGGGCCGGCATGGCCAGGTCGGCGAACGCCTCGACGGCGGGCAGCCCGGGGACCACGGTGACCGGCAGGGCGAACTCGCCCTGCGGGCCGGAGGAGCGTCGGCCGTAGCTGCCGCCACCGCCGCCGCCGGAGCGCTTCGGGCCGCCGGACCGGCTGGGGGCCGACGAGGAACCGAAACGGGTCCCCCGGCCGCCGGAAGAACCGGAAGAGCCGCCATAGGAGCCGCCGTACGAGCCGGAGGAGGAGCCGCCGTACGAGCCGGAGGATCCACCACCCGTACGGGTGCGGGAAGAGCGGTCATTCATGCGAGTCGTACGGTTCATGCAGAACCTTCCTCGATACGGCACACATCGAGGAATTCTCGGCAGCGGAAATACGAGCCGCGCGACGATTCACAAGAATGAGCCGGAGTAAAATCAGATGCGACGGGACCGGAATGCAATGCGACCGGGCCGTCATGAAAGGGGCACCGCACTGCGCGCCGAGATGACCGGCGATCGTGTGCGGGCGGAGAGCCGAGGAGCGGATCCATCGGCCGAACAGGTGGGCGTCTGGGGGCTTGCGCCCCCGCGCCGCTCTCACGGGCCGTGACGGCCGGCGGAGCCGGGGAAAAGCAACGAGCTGGGGCCCGCACCCCAAGGTGCGGGCCCCAGCTGCGTGGTTGCGCTTGAACGTCAGGCCGTGACGATGTTCTCGGCCGTCGGGCCCTTCTGGCCCTGCGCGATGTCGAAGCTGACCTTCTGGCCTTCCTGGAGCTCGCGGAAGCCCTGGGAGGCGATGTTCGAGTAGTGGGCGAAGACGTCAGGACCGCCGCCCTCCTGCTCGATGAAGCCAAAACCCTTTTCCGCGTTGAACCACTTCACGGTGCCGTTAGCCATGTTGAATCTCCTTTGTGGGCTCAGCCCAGAGACCCGCACTGTACGGATCTCGAGTCGCCGAATGATCGCCCAGCCCGGAAAGCACCGGAAAAACTGGGAACACTCGCGCCGGTCGTTGAAGAGCCAGCGAAGGTGTTCGAAATTTTTGGGAACCACAACTGCAACTGGAACCACAGTAGCACGGCGGATCACGACGGGTCCGGAAGATTGACCCGCAAATCGGCCGCTCCTTCACTGCGCCAGAAATTCTCACCGCCCCCCGTATTCAATTCTGCCCTCGCGGGGATAGATAATCGGGAGCGGCGCGGACCCGCCCCAGGCCACTCCCTTGGGGCGCCCCGCGTGAGTGGCGTGGGGCGCCCGGGAAGTCCCGTACAGTGGTGTCAACGACGCGGGGTGGAGCAGCTCGGTAGCTCGCTGGGCTCATAACCCAGAGGTCGCAGGTTCAAATCCTGTCCCCGCTACGAAAGGTCCGGCCCCCTTGACGCCCACGCGTCAAGGGGGCCGGAGCCGTTTCCGGGGTCCTTCACGTGCCCTGGGCCGCCAAGGCGTCCCACAGCTCGGGCTCCTCGAACCCCAGGGCCCACAGTCCGGCGCCCCGCACCCCGTGCCGCGCGAGGACCGCCAGGTGCGCGGCCGCCCCGTTCGCGTCCTGGTACCAGACCTGGTGCTCTTCGCCCTCGTCGTCCGTGTAGTCGAAGTGCGGGGTGCCGGACACCTCGTCGAGGTCGTACTCCGCACCCACCTCGAGGCGCAGCTCCTCCGCTTCCAGCGAGGTGACGTGCCGGGCTCGGGCCTTGGAGCCCACCGTCCAGTTCCACCCGTACGCGGGCAGCGCCACCTCCAGCTTGTCCCGCGGGACGTGCGCGGTGGCGTAGGCGAGGAACTCCTCGTACCAGGCGGTCGAGGACAGCGGGCCCGGGTCCTGCAGGGCGTTGTGCAGGTTGTAGCCCATGATCCGCAGGCGGTCCGCGACGGAGCCCAGGTGCGCGTAGTCGAAGGCCTGGCCCGTGTCCTTCGTGCGCGGCATGACGGTGACCACGCAGCTCTTGGCGAGCGCGTGCAGGCGGGCGCAGAGCTCGCTCGTCAGCGCGTTGTACCCGGTGCGGACCCGCTCGCGCAGGGCGGCGTCCGCGGTCTCCGTCATCACCTCGTAGTCGAGGTCGAGGCCGTCGTAGGCGCGGCTCGTGGCGACGGCGACGAGGGCGTCCACGTGGGCCGTGCGGCGGGCCGGGTCGTTCATCAGGTCCGCCATCGCGGGGGCGCGCAGGCTCTCGGTGACCGTGGGGACCACTTTGACGCCCTTGGCGCGCAGTCCGTCGATGACCCGGCGCTCGCCGGCCCCGGTCTCGCTCTTGACCTCCGTCGCGGACGAGGTCGCGTACCAGAACGGGCTGACCGTGTGGAGCTGGTCGGCGTGGGCCAGTGCGTCCCGGTAGCCGGTCTCCAGGTCCCACCAGGGAAGCCAGGCGGACACGGTGCGGGCGGGCGCGGCGCGGGCCTGGGCGGGAGCGGGAACCGGCGCGGCCGCCGTCAGCGCGAGCGCGACGGCGGCCGCGAGGGCGGCGGAGAGACTGGCGGAGCGGGCGGTCTTCATGCCACCGACCTTGGCTCCCCCGCACGGGGGGGCCAGGCGACGGCACGTCGGGCAGACGGGTGGTGGCGGGCCGACGGGCCTCAGGCCGCCGCGCCACCGTCGATCACCAGGTCGGTGCCGACCACGGAGGCGGCGTCCGAGGAGGCCAGGTACAGGACGGCCGCCGCGACCTCGGCCGTGGCGGACACCCGGCCCAGGGGTGACTCGTCCTTCATCCGGGCGGCGCGGCCGGCTTCGTCCTCGCCCTGCCACAGCGACATGTCGGTGGCGACCGGCCCGGGGCTGACCGCGTTGATGCGGATGCCCTCGCCGATGTGGTCCAGGGCGGCGGCCCGGCTCAGGGCGGAGACGGCCGCCTTGGTGGCGATGTAGCCGGCCGCGCCCGGGATGCGGGCGTGTGCTCCGAGGTTCGAGGAGATGTTGACGATCGCCCCTCCGGTGGGCTGCTCGCGCATCCGGGAGACCTCGGCCTGGAGGCTGAGGAGGACGCCGGTGACGTTGACGTCGAGGAGGGTGCGCCAGTCCTCCTCGGGAAGGTCGGCCACGGGGCCGCCGCCCCGGAAGACTCCCGCGTTGTTGACGGCGACGTCGAGGCTTCCGAAGTGTTCGACGGTGCTGCGGACCAAGGCGCGTACGTCCTCGGACCGGGTCACGTCGGCGGTGACCGCGACGGCCGTGCCGCCTTCCTCCTCGATCAGCGCGACCGTCTCCCCGAGGGCCGCGGCGCCGCGGCCGGCCGCGACCACCGAGGCCCCTTCGGCGGCGAAGGCGAGGGCGACGGCTCGGCCTATGCCGGAACCCGCGCCGGTGACGAGGACGCTCTTGCCGGTGAAACGTGCGGACATGGTGGTGGATCCCCTGCTCTGTGAGTGGTGTTCGGTGCTGTGTGTTCGGTGGTGTGCATTCGGTGGTGTGTGTCCGGTGGCCCGTGTCCGGTCACCGGGGAGGGCCGGCCACCCCGGGGTGGCCGGCCGTGGTGACGGCTACTTGGTCCGGCTGCCCAGGAAGGCGACCGCGGCGAAGGCGGCCGCGGACACCGCGAGGGAGATCGCGTCGGAGCCGAAGGCGAGCACGGCGGCGAAGACGACCGTCGGACCCAGTTCCATCGCGGTGTTCATGACTCCGCCCGCGAGTCCCGCCTGGTGCGGCTCCACTCCGTCGGTGGCCAGCACCGCGGCCCCCGCGAAGGCCGCGGCGGCGCCGGCCGGCAGCAGGATCAGGCCGGGCAGGAGGCCGACGGCGTACGGGATGTCCGCGGTCAGGCCGGTGAGCGCGAGGAGTGCGAGGCCGGCCGCCGCGGTCACGAGCCCGGCCGTGCTGACGCGCGGTGCCCCGTACCGGGCGACGAGCGGGCCCGCCGCCCGGCCCGCGGCCAGCAGCACCACGGCGAAGGGGACGAAGGCGGCGGAAGTGCGCAGCGCCGACCAGCCGAGCTCCTGCTGGAGGTGGAGCGAGAGGAGGACGAACACCGTCGCCGTGCCGGCCGCGGTCAGGCCGATGGCCGCGAGGGCCAGGACCCGGCGCCGGTCGCGGAGGAATCCGAGCGGGAGCAGCGGGTCACGGGCCCGGCGCTCGACGAGCGGGAAGGCCAGCAGGAGCAGGGCCGCGGTGAGCAGGGAGAGCAGGACGGTGCGCGAACCCCAGGAGTGGGCGTCGGTCAGGACGAGTCCGTAGCTGGCCAGGCTGATGCCGGTGGTGGCCAGCAGTGCGCCGGGCAGGTCCAGGGAGCGGCCCTCGCCCGCCGGGGTGGCGGGCAGCAGCCGGGGGGCGAGGACGAGGGCGACGACGGCCACCGCGACCGGGACGGCGAAGGACAGCCGCCAGCCGACCAGTGCGGAGATCACCCCGGAGAGCAGGTTCCCGGCGGTCGCGCCGAGGACGGAGAGGCCGCCCCAGGTGGCCATGGCCCTCCCGTACGCGGCGGGCTGGGGGAAGACGGCGCGCAGTACGGCCATGGCGGCGGGTGCGGTGAGCGCGGCGCCGACGCCCTGGGCGAAGCGGGCGGCGAGCAGGAGGCCGGGGCCCTGGGCGAGCGGCGCGACGAGGGAGGCCGCGGCGAACACGAGCAGTCCGGCGCTCAGTACGCGGCGCCCGCCGAACCGGTCGGTGAGCCGGCCGCCGAAGAGCAGGAGGCCGGCGAAGGTCAGCCCGTAGGCGGCGCTGAGGAGGATGAGGTCGTCACGGGCCAGGGAGAACTCGCGGCCGATCGTGGGCAGCGGCACGACGAGCGAGGTGAGCGCGAAGATCAGCGACATCTGGACGGTGCCGAGCAGCGCGAACGCGGGGCCGGTGGCAGGGCCGGCCGCTCCCCTTCCGGCCGCCGCGGCCTCGTTCGTGCTCTCGTGGTGCGTGGTGACGGTCACGACTCCCCCTTATACTTGAACGTACATTCCAGAATGAGCCTATAAGAACACTCCCCCAGGGGGAAGTGCTTTTCAGTCGAGCAGCGCCAGCGCCTGCTCCGCCGCGTCCCGCAGCCGACACGGGTCCTCCGACGCCTTGCCGACGATCCGCATGCCCTGCATGAGCACCAGCAGCATCCGGGCCAGCGTGCGCGGATCGCGGTCCGCCGGCAGCTCGCCCTGCGCCCGGGCCCGGGCCAGCGCCGAGTGGAACAGGGTCTCGATGTGGTTCCAGCTCGCCTCGACCTTGCGGGCCGCCACCGGGTCGTGCGCCCCCAGCTCGGCGGCCGTGTTGGTCACGAAGCAACCGGTCAGCCGCTGACCGGCGGAGCTCGACTCGGCGGCGAAGCGGCGTACCACCGCCCGCACGGCCGGCAGCGCCGCCCCCGGCTGGGACAGCTCGTGGAGCAGGACCGCGTCACGGTTCTCGTTGTAGCGGTCCAGCGCCTTCAGGTACAGGTCGTGCTTGTTGCCGAAGGTGGCGTAGATGCTGGCCCGCCCGATGCCGAGGCGGTCGACGAGGTCCGCCATGGACGTCGCCTCGTAGCCGCGCTGCCAGAACAGCTCCAGAGCTGACTGCAGTGCGGCTTCCGGATCGAATTCCTTGGTCCTGGCCACGTCCCAGACTCTACGGGATACTGGAACGGTCAGTCAAGTAAGGCGTTCGAGGTTCTGTGGCCGACGGGGTGGCGCGGCCAGGAACGTACAGTCACGTGCGTGCGCCACACACCCGTACGTCCATGGAGGACAGCCGTGAGCCGGACCGACATCACCGCCGCCCTGACCGATCTGCTCTTCACCCCGGGGCTCGATCTCCACGAGGCGGCCGACCGGCACTTCGCCCCCGACTACCGCCAGCGCACCAACGGCACGTGGGACGATCGTGCCGGATTCCTCGCGCACATCGCCCACCTGCGCACGGTGGTGGCCGGCGGCACCCTCGAGGTCCACGAGGAGTTGAGCGACGGCACCCGCTACGCCGACCGCCACACCGTGAACGTCACCAAGACGGACGGTTCGAGCGTCCGCATGGAGGTCTACCTCTTCGGCGAGTTCGCCCCCGACGGCCGGTTCCGCCGCATCGAGGAGACCACCCTCATGCTGGCCGGCGCGGAAGCGGACCGGGACCTCGGCAGCGCGCGCTGACCCGCGAGCGGGCCACGGCCGCGCCAAGACCCCGGCGCGGCGCGGCCGTTCAGCCGACCGGCGTTCAGCCGACCGGCTGGTCCGACGCCAGGCGGGCCGTGAGGCCGACGACCTCGACGCAGCGCAGGAGCTTGGCCTGGGCCCGGGGCGAGTCGGAGGCCGGGACGACGATCTCGCACACGGCGGGGCCGCCGTCCTCGGAGGCCCTGAAGGAAAGCGCCCTGACGGAGAGGTTGTTGAGCATCGAGGAGATGCGGGTGAGGGCGTGGCCGCCGTCCTGGACGGTGACGGTCAGCGCGTGACAGACGGGGGCGGCGGCCCGCGCGGTACGCACGGCGGGGACGGCAGTGACGGCGGAGACGGCGGAGACGGCGGGGAGAACATCGCTGCGGGTCATGAGTGGTGGGCTCCTGTCCTGGGGCGGGGGCCTTGCCGGCCGGGCTGTGAGGTTCGCAGGGAGGGCGGGCGCGTGGGCCCGGAAACCAAGAAGACCCCTCGCGGGTGCGAGAGGTCTGCGTGCGGGCGGTGAGCTGCTGGGGTCATCGCAGTCAGCTCGGGGCCGGCACGCCGGCGCCAATAATCAGCTTGCGCGACATGCGGCAGAGTCTGGCACGCGCGCGCCGCCCGGCGGCGGTTCATCTCACCATGCGGGACCGCCCTTCCACGACCAACGAGGAATAAAATGCGTAGATCGTCGGCAGCAGCAGAGGGGTATAAGAGGCAGGCGGAGGAGCATGGGGACGGTTGTCGTACATGGCTCCGGGGACGGGGCGCACGCGGTTGCTGGGCACGGGGAGCTCGATGAACTCCTCGGTCCGTACGTGGGACCGGGCCCACCCCCCCCGAGACGCATCCACCGCTCTGAGCAACAACAGTCACTGGCTACAGAATTCGCGTCGCGTACCAGTTGCACCGGCTGGAGAAGGCACGGCTCCTGGCCGCAGCGGAACGCAGTGGACGACGGTCACGCTCACCGGCACTGCGGTCAGCCTGCTCACTCGGGCCCAGCCGCCGGTGGCCGATCCCTTGGCCGGTGGCCGATAGCGGACCTGGTCCGCCGCCCCAGGCGGCGGGTCAGTGTCCGATGTTCCAAGACGCGGTAGGCGCTGCCGCGTCCGCGGCGGGGAGCGCTGGTGCGTGCCGGATCCACCAGCGGCGCAGCAGGAGCGGCGGATGACTGCCCAGTCCGCCGCCGTTGAGATGAGATTCCGCATCGGATCCCGACTCAGCTGACCCCAGGGCCGCGTGCGGCGGCTACGGCGCGGGCTCGTAGACGACGGTGGCGTTCGGGCAGTCCTCGGCGAGTCCGAGGAGCGCCTCCAGAATCCGGATCACCCGGGTGGGCGTGCGAATTCACCGCAGAAACGGCACTCCGTCACGGCCCTGGCCCGAATCGCCTACCGGGGTGCAGACAGCACTCGTGCGGGGTAGGAATCGGCGCCCGAACACGCCAGCACGAACTCGTTAGCCGGGCCTCACGAGACGAGGATCCCCATGCCCTGCCGCGCCTGCTGACACGCCATCCTCGGCGACGAAGTCGTCGCCTACATCCACCAGCGAGTCGCTGCCGCACCACCGCCTGACGCCGCACTGATCGAGGCCCTGAGGCCGATCCTCACCAACCCCGCGTTCCCCGAAGGGACCCCAAGTTGCACCGGACCGAACGGCCGGGGATGCCTCACACCCATCGGCAGCTGACCTCGCCCAGGCCGGTTCGAACTCCTACTCAGTGACTGGGAAAGGCCAGCCCCGCCTGTCGGCTGACAGAGGGGCCTCCTCCCTGTCTCACTCCGCTCGCGCGGACGATGGGTGAGCTAACCTGCCCGGATGCGCGGACAGTTCACCGGCTGGCCTGAGCAGGCTATGGACGTGTTGTGGCAGCTCCAGGGCGAACCGACCCACGCGACCCGCGCGCGCTGTCGCGCGGACCGCGAACGCCTGGTCCGGCAGCCGATGATCGACCTGCTCAACGAGGTCGCGGACGCCGACCCGCGATACGAGGACTTCTCCGTCTGGCACTACCGCACCGACTCCTGGTGGTGGCAGCACCAGAGCGCGGTGATCCGGCTCGACCGCAAGATCGAGATCGGTCTCCGGTTCTCCCTGGACGGCCTGCGGATCCAGGGCGCCTGGTGGTACCCCGATCCCGGCCAGGTGGACAGCTTCCGCAGAGCCGTGGCCTCCGAGGGGAGCGGCCGCGAACTGTCCGCCATCGTCGAGGACGTGCGGAAGAAGGGCTACGACATCTCCGGGGACGTGATGAAACGTCCCCCGCGCGGCTATCCGACGAACCACTCCCGTACGAACCTGCTGCGCCACCGTTCCCTGATCGCCGCCCGTCCCCTCGGCTGCGAGGAGTGGCTGCACACCCCCGAGGCGGTCGACCGGGTCCTCTCGGCAGCCGACGACCTGGACGCCCTGCTGATGTGGCTGGTCCACCACGTGAAGCACGCCTCCTGACGTCACGAGGGCGCCGCGCGGCACGGGAGGAACGACACCCAGAGAGCAGCGTGCGCACCGGCACTGCACCCTTCCGCGCCGTACGGGTCATCATCGTGCTCGACCTCCTGCCCACCTCCCTCGGCGCCTCCCTCGGTGGCATTCGACGCGATGGCGACGGGGGAGTGGGAGCTGGCGCCCGGGGTGTGGCAGGAGACGGAGCTGCTGCTGTGGAAGCCGCGGGCGGCGTGGTTCAGCGTCAACGCCTTCTTCACCGGGGCCGGGCTGAGGAACTGGTACGTCAACTTCGAGCGCCCCATCCGCCGGACCGAGGCCGGGTTCGACACCTTCGACCTGACCGTTGACCTCGTCATCGACCCCGACCTGAGTACGTGGACGTGGAAGGACGAGGACGAGTACGCCCACGTCCGGCGCCTGGGCATCGTGACCGACATCGAGCACCAGGTGGTGGAGCTCGCCCGCGCCCAGGTGCTCGCGATGCTCGAGAAACGGGCCGGGCCGTTCGCGGACGCCGACCGGTGTGCGGCCTGGCGCTGGAACCCGGCCTGGCCCACGCCGCGCCTGCCTCAGCGAGAGGAAGCCGGCCCGGGGAGTGGTGGCGGCGAGCCGGTGAGGCCGCGCCCTTGACCGAGGCGGCCGGTGCGCGGGACGGTCATTGCGCAACTCCCCGCAACTGGCTTTCGCCGGAGGCGATCATGGCGTTACCTTTCTTCGGCACGGACCCGAACTCGGGCGGAGGTAACTGCCCCGCGGTCTGGGTGGACACCGACGCCAAGGAGGGGCCGGAGCTGGTTCTGCAGGGCAAGTTCGCCGACGCGGCGACCCGCGCCGCCTGCAGTCAGGACAGCCCGCCGGCGGACGGCGAGGGCGTCATCCGCATCTCGGTCCGGATGGTGGATCAGATCAGGAAGGCGTGTGATGCCGCAGAAGCCGCTGGCACCCAGCTTTGAGGACCTCCTCGACTCCGCCCAGCAGCGCGCCCTGCACCTGGAACTGCGGGACGTCTACGCGGTGGGGGAGGAGCGGGAGGTCTTCGAGGCGTTCGGGCGGGACGGCAGCGTGCCCGCAGACGACTCGGAGTACTGGGGCGGCTGGCTGCCTCTGGTCGAGCGGACCGTTGCCCGCGGAGTGAAGGTCCAGCGGGCCCGGATCGTCTCCGAGCCCGTCACCGAGTACATCCGCTTCGAGCACGCCATCACCGACGCCAACCTCCGCGCCGGCGAAGAGGTCCGCTGGCTTCCCCGCCGCCGTGCCCCCACGCTCGCCCTGCCCGGCAACGACTTCTGGCTCATCGACGACCGCATCGTGCGCTTCAACTTCTCCGGCGACGGCCAGGCCCTGGAGCCCGACCACACCGAAGACCCGCAGGCGGTCAAGCTGTGTGCCGAGGCGTTCCGCTCGGTATGGGACCTGGCCACTCCGCACGCCGACTACCGCATCTGACCGACGCACACCCAAGGCCCGCCACTCATGACGACCGCCTCTCCCTCGTCCAGCGCCCAGTCGGCCCGCGAGGCGCTCGCCGTGCGGCTCACGCACCTGCGCAAGGACGCCGGCCTCACCGGGAAGGACTTCTCCGCCCGGTGCGGCTGGCACCCCGCCAAGACCACCCGCATCCAAAGAGGCGCGGCACTGCCCTCGGACGCGGACATCCGCTCCTGGTGCGCGGCGTGCGGCGCGGACGGCCAGGCGCAGGACCTGATCGCCACCGCTCGCGCCGTCGACTCGATGTACATGGAGTGGCGCCGCCTGCACCGCAACGGCATGCGCCAGGTCCAACAGGACTGGTACGCCCTGCACGAGCAGACCCGCATCTGCCGCGTCTACCTCTCCAACGTCCCGCCCGGCTTCCTCCAGACCCCGGCGTTCGCCACCGCCCTCATGAACCAGATCACCCGCTTCCAGGGCACCGCGCAGCGCACCGTGTGGCCACTGGAGGCGTTCTACGTCCACGACGACACCACGGCCGTGGTGGAGACGCTGACGGCGGAGATCAAGGTGACGCAGCCGCGCGAGCTCGCCGACTACGCGAAGGCATTCGCCGCCCTCGCGAAGATGGCCGTCTACGGCGACACGGCCCGCGCCCTCATCGAGGCCGCGATCGACGCCCTGGAGTGAACTTCCGCAATTTCCCGCAATCTCGCTGAGGAACGAGCGGTGACCTCCGTAGCGTCGAACAACAGCGACGCACCCCAGCACGGAGGCGGTGGCCCATGAGCGCACCCACACCCACCAGCCCCGAACCGGACGGCCCCAGTCTTCAGCGCCCCGACTTTGGCCGGCCCTCTCCGGCCCTGCTCGCCCGCGCGGACCGCGGCTTCGCCCGGTTCCTCGCCCGGCCGACCGGGGACCAAGACGACGAGCTCGGCGACGGCGAAGACACCCTGCGGTGACCGCCGACCACCCGTACGAGACGCCCCCGGCAGCGAGGCCCGCCATGCACACCAGCAGCCACACGGTCCTGTACGACCCCGACGGCCTCATCGAGGCGGAGCTCCCGCTCGACCGTGAACCGTACGAGTACCTCGTCAAAGCCGTCCTCGCCTGGACCGGCGAGGACACGCTCGCGACCCGCGACTACGAGCAGATCGGCCTCCAGCTGACCGGCCACGCCCGCGCGGTCGCCGCCGACGTACGGCGCCGCGCGAACCAGCTGCCGAAGGACAGCGGGTCCCGGGTGCTCGCCGACGTCGTCCTGCGCGAGGCGGAAGGCCAGCTGTCCGCGACGCTGGAGGGAACGATGCGCTGCGTCCAGAACTGTGTCCGCCTGGTCCGCGCACTCTACGAACGGCTGGACCGCCTTGAGGCCGCGCTCGCCCCGGAGAGGGTTGCACCGGAAGGGGGCTGAACCGTTGGCTGGACGGTTGCTTCCAGCTACTTCGTCGGTGTGTCGAGTGCGTTGCTCGCTTCATCCACCAGGTCGCTGACCTGGCGCAGGATGTCTTCAGAGCACGGCGAGGTGGGAGGTTGGAAGCCGGTGGCCTGCCCGGCGCCCGGTGTGGGCGTAGGTGGTCACCGAGACGCCCTTGCCGTTCGCGCGGCCGCCGGCGATGGCCCGGAGGGTGGGGCCGGCGTGGTCGCGGGGGATGGCCGCCACAATGGGGCGGGACAGGTTCACGTCCTGGTTGGTGATCTCCACGCAGTAGGCGTGGGGAGCCGCGACTGCCACGGCCCCGCCCCCTTGGAGTCCCCACGCCGGTGCGGCCGCGCCCGCGAAGGGGCAATGGCGCCCGCCGAGGGGCAGATCGTGAGTCGCCCGCCGCTTCGGCAGATAGAGGTGATCCATAAGTGGCAATTTCCCATGATTACCCGAGAAGTAATCCGTAGGGGGCTATTTCCTGCAAAGCCCTTATGTGACTCGGGCATGATGCGCTGTCATATTCCTGCCAGATCGCCCCGTTCGTCTCGTTGTACCCATCAGGGGAAGGCAGGAATATGGGCAGGTTCAGGTACGGAACCACGGCGTCGGCCATCGCGCTGGCCGCCTTGGGATCGCTCACGGCCGCAGGAGGAACAGCTCACGCGGAAGCGGGCCAGGACACCATCAGCATGCTGAAGCAGGAGAAGACCCAGTGGTGCTGGGTCGCCTCCGGGCTGACCATCGCCAAGTTCCAGGGCTTCGGCTCCACGCAGACGGACTTCTGCAGCCGGGCCAATCCCTACTACGGCTGCAACAACCAGCCTGCCACGCTCGACGACATGGCCAAGGGGTGGAGCAGCCTCGGCATGACCCACACCGGCTCCGGCCTGAACAGCGCGGCCACGTTCAACCAGGTGTACACCGACGTCAAGGCGGCCCGACCGATCGGTGCCCGCATCGGGTGGACGTCGGGCGGGGGCCACATGAACGTGGTCTACGGCTTCGACACGGCGAACAGCACGATCGCTGTGGCCGACCCGTGGCCGGACACCACCACGTACACGTGGTGGAACTACAACGACTACGTGAGCAACAGCTCGTCCAAGTGGACCCATTCCCGCATCGGTATCTCCCGCTAAGGCAGGCGACATGCGCGACACCAGCGGTACCGAAATGTCCAAGTGGGCGGCCTCTCGCCTCTCCCGTCTGTCCACCGTCATCGCAGTGAGTGCATCCGCACTGCTGTCCGTCGTCGGTCCGACGCACGCGACCACGGCCAAGGATCCCCTCCCGGCCGACATCCCCGGCTACCAGGCCGCCCTCAACGCGGTGAAGTCCACCGACGTCCGCAACACCGTCTGCCGATTCCTGCGCACTCCGGTGCCCACCGAGGGTGCCGGCGGCCCGGTGCAGACGATCCCCGAAACAACCGAGCCGTGCCAGGGCCTCCCGGTCTTCACGATCAAGGACCCGGTGGCACTGAACGAGATCACCCCGGGGTTCGTCGCGGGCACCGCCAAGCCACTGCCCACCGAGGCGATCAAGCTGACGCAGCTGGTCTCCTCACTGAGCACCACCGTCAACGGCCGCAACGTCACCGTCATGCTCGCCCCCACCCAGGGCGGCGGCTGGCACCTGGCAGCCGTGCGAGACGGCGACAGCGACGCCACATACGCCAGCAAGGCCACCTTGGGCACGCTGGTCTTCACCGAACCGCAGAACCGCGGCTGGTACCAGCTCAAACTCGCCACCGTCGAGCCACTCAACGACCAAGCCCGGGAAGGACTGGGCGGCCAGGCGTCGGTATCGCTCAGCGACTACCAGAAGCTGGTCAAGGCCCGCTACGCCGACAAGCTCCCCGGCTCGGAGTACGACACCCAGGGCTACTCCAGCGGCTACGGTCCCGAGCGCACGGAGGACGACGCCTCGTCATCCACCCTGCTCCTCGCCGGCGGTTCCGGCACGGCACTCGCCCTTGCGGGCGGAGCCGCCGTGCTCCACCGACGCCGGCGCGCAAGCACCCGCTGAGCCCAACCCCCGTACGCCCCCTCGCTCCGTCCCGGCAACCAGCCGGGACGGAGCGAATCCTTGTCCAGCCGGACCGCCACTACCGGGCATTGCAAAGCCTGCAGGGCCTCCATGCCGCCCGGCCGAGCGCAGACTTCCCCTGCGGCTGCTGCCTCCTGACCCTGACCCCGGAGGTGTACGTAGGCAGCGGCGGAGGCCTTCGAGCAGGCCAGCCGCGCTCCGGGCGAGCGCTCCCTGGCCGGGCAGGCACGGGCCGGATGGCGGGCCTCCGCGCGCGCGGCTGACCCGTGCCAGCGCAGACCACGCGGCTGCTTCTGGAGTTCCTCACCCGGCGCGCCGGGTCGGGGCTAGCCCGGCCCCACGTGAGCCGGCAGGTCGATGACCGGGAGGGGGTCGTAGGGCGGCCAGAGCAGGGTGACCTGGTAGCTCATGCTGTTCACCAGGACGTCCTGCAGTGCGAACCGGCCCCGCAGGACGAGGCACCGGGGCGGAGGGTCCGCAGGCAGCTGCTGCTGGGTCTCCAGGGCGACAGTGGCGAAGTCGATGCCGTGACAGGTGGTCTCGTCGTCCTGGTGAACAACCGTCTGCACCTCGGCGATGACGGCTACGTCGGGGGTCAGCTCCTGCGGGTACTGCTTGACCCGCGTTCCCGAGTGCGGCAGGAATGAAGCGAAGTCGATACTCACGAGCTGCCCGCCCACCCCGGCCACGTCGGCGTTGATCCAGCCCGTGTAGACCTCCAGGAGGGCAGGTTCGCCCCGCACGTCCTGAACCCGCGACTCGACGTGCCCGACGTGATGGACACGGCCGACGGGGAAGACACCCAGCGTCATACGACCAGCCTGACAGCCCTGTCGCGGGGGTGCATCTCGTGCCTAGGCGGAGGTGAAGCCCGAGCCGGCAGATCCGCGACGGCATGGCGCCCGGCCGGACCACGCACGCGGTGATGCCGCCGGCCATGGCCGTGCCGATGGTGACGACGTCGTTCGCGATCGTCTCCGAGCTCTGCGCGGCGCCCGTCGGCGATTCCAACGTCGTGCCCATTACCGCAACTCACACCGCTAGGGCGTGTGTCGAAAGTGGATCAAGCGGTCGCTGACTGGGCGGGTGATGGGGCAGCGCGTATTCTCCCAAGGTCTTGATCGTTTGCGCTTGGAGAACTCGTATGAGCTTGGATCTGGTGCCCGTCGACCGCGAGCCGGCCGCCGGGGCTGTCCTACTGACCGGCATCCCGGGGAGTGGGAAGTCGACGGTGGCCGCTGCGCTGGCCGGCCGGTTCCGGATGGCGGCCCATATCGAGGTGGACGCACTCCAGCAGATGATCGTCAGCGGTGGGCAATGGCCCTCACCGGCCGCGAACGCGGAAGCCGACCGGCAGATTTTCCTGCGGGCCCGCAACGCGTGCCTTCTGGCGGACAGCTTCGTGCGGGCCGGTTTCATCCCGGTGCTCGATGATGTCGTGGTCCGTCGTTCCCACCTTGACTTCTACCGCATGACGCTGGCGGCCGTGCCGCTCCACATCGTCGTCCTCGCTCCTGGCCCGGCAACGGCGTGGCGGCGCAACCAGGCTCGGGAGAAGGCGCTGGCCGTGGACTGGTCGCCACTGGATGAGGCGATGCGCTCCGAGCTCGGGCAGCAGGGAATCTGGATCGACAACGCTGCGCAGACGGTTGAAGAGACAGTCGAGGCGATCCTGTCTGCGACCGGTCTGGCGTCCAGTTCTGAAGTCGATCAGCCTCTGCGATGATCGCCCGGTGGCGCGTGGAGATCTGACGGATACCCAGTGGGAGCGGCTGGCACCGTTGCTGCCCGGGGGCAAGAAGCCGGGACGCCCGCCGATATGGACGAGGCGGCAGCTGATCGACGGCATACGGTTTCGGACCCGTACCGGCGTCCCGTGGCGTGACGTTCCGGAGCGGTATGGCCCCTGGGGCCGGGTCTACGACTTGTTCCGCCGCTGGCAGCGGGACTGCACCTGGCAGAACATCCTTGCCGAACTTCAGGTCCGGGCGGATGCCAAGGAACTCATCACCTGGGACATCAACGTCGATTCCACTGTATGCCGGGCCCACCAGCACGCCGCCGGGGCGCGGGAAAGGGGGATCTGCAAAAGGAGCCGCCCGGCGGGGTCGGCACGGCGGAGCCGTACGACCACGGCCTTGGACGCTCGCGCGGCGGTCTGACGACCAAGCTGCATCTGGCCGTCGAGCAGGGCCAGAAGCCGATGTCGATCGTGATCACTGCCGGACAGCGAGGGGACTCTCCGCAGTTCGAAGCCGTCCTGGAGAAGATCCGCGTCTTCCGCCCCGGTCCGGGCAGGCCACGCACCCGTCCGAACCGGGTCCGCGCCGACAAGGCGTACGCCTCCCGAAAGAACCGCGCCTACCTGCGCAGGCGCGGCATCCGCTGCACGATCCCAGACAAGGCGGACCAGGCCCGGAACCGCAAGAAGCTCGGCTCGCGCGGTGGCCGCCCTCCGAAGTTCGACAAGATCGACTACCGAGAACGCCACGCGGTTGAGTGCGGCATCAACCGCCTCAAGCGACACCGGGCCGTGGCCACGAGGTACGACAAGCTTGCGGTCCGATACGAAGCGACCGTTCTCATCGCAGCCATCCATGAGTGGCTGTGATCAGCACATTCGATACACGCCCTAGTCCCATTTGTAACTGTGATGCGATGTCTGACCGTTACTGCTGCTCCACCACCACCGTCCCTCAACGCTGGGTACGCGTAACTCACGTAGTTGTCGGCTGGCCCGGCTCCGACCGTCATCCCGGAGGTTCTCCTCATGGCTCCCTCTCCCGATCGGAACCCGTTTTCCGCGCTCGGGCGCATGTCGGTGCTCGTCGCGGACGCCGCGGATGCCTTGGCCTTCTATCGAGAGGTCCTGGGCTTTTCGGTCCTGCACGATCAAACGGTCGACGGTTACCGCTACCTGCACATCGGCCTGTCCGGCCAGGGGCAGGTGGGCCTCTGGCTGATGCCCGCGACCACCGCGCGGGAACGTGAGCTGATCGGCCGTCAGTGTGGTGGACAGCCCCTGCTCGTCCTGTACACGGCCGACGTGCAGCAGACCGGCAGGCACCTGCGCGATCACGGCGTGCGGGTGTGGGACGAACGGGAAGGGGGCGAGGGCGGCTCCCTGCACTTCGAGGACCTGTACGGCAACGTCATCGTCGCGGCGGAGCTGTCCGTACGCTGACGGTCGCCGGTCCGGGCCGAACGACATCGCCGTGCCCCCTCGGCAGCCGTGGGGCCGGCGTGTCCCCATGACGACCGCCGACGAATACGAGACGCAGGTCGCGGAAGCCCAACGGGCCACCATGACGAGCTGGGACTTCAGCTGACGCTTACGGCGTGGTGCGCAATTGCCTCGCGCGCGAGTTCCTCCGCGACCTAGCCTCGTGGCCATGACGTCACACGATGCGACTGAAGGCTTCCGGATCGCTCCCAGCGGTACCGAGGTGGTGATCCGGCAAGAGACCGCTGACGATCACCGGGTCGTGCGCGAGGTTCATACGCGCGCTTTCGGCGACAGCGAGCGGGTTCCCGGGCTTGTGGAGACGCTTCGCGTCGCGGAGGCCGCGTTGACACCGATCAGGGCGTCGCCCGGCGCAAGGACAGGGCGAAGGCGCAGCTGGTGACGGCGAGGACGACGATCGGCGGCACGGGCAGGAGCAGGACGGATATCGCCAGGCCCACCAGTGAGGCGACGAGGGGGATCCATCCGAAGGCGGTGCGCCGTTCGACCAGTGCCGGGGCGTGCCGGACGACGGTGAGGGCGAGGAGCCCGCACGCGATGACGAACAGGGCCATGGCGAGGCTCATGCCCTGGACGATGTCGAGGGTGCTGCGTTCCAGACCGAGCAGCGTCATGCTCGACTCCCGCATGGCTGCCGAGGAGGCTCGCTGCTGAGGGGTGGGGTCGTCCAGCGCCGCCGCGGCCGCAAAGGCGAGGTGGCCCGTGCCCAGTAGGAGGAAGCCGCCGGCCCCGACCCTGAAAGGTCGCAGCGGCTTGGGCTGGGGCTTGCGCTCGAGGACGGGTGTGACGGTCGCGCTCACCGTGGCTCCTTGTAGTCGAACGAGGCTTCCCTCTACATGTGTAGAGGATGCTGCCCGCACTCTACACATGTAGAGGCCTGGTCCGTGGGAACGACTGCAGCTAGTGCTGTGACCGGAAAGGTTCACCGGGTCTGATGCTGTGCTGGCAGGATCGCTCCGTGGATCTTTCTGAGGGGCTGGCTGAGTGGACGGATTGGGACGGTGCCGCCTTCGTGGTGGGCCGCTCGGGCCTGTTCGCGGTCATCGCGGCGGCAGCCGTCAGCGCCGCGGTCTTGCGCCCGCGCGACGCGCTCCAGGCGGCCACCGCCGCGATGACCGCGAACAGGCCGAGGAACACCAGCCCCTGCGCCCCGAACAGGCCGCCCTCGCCGAGCGCGTCGCCCCACCGGTCCCCCAGCGGCGCGGCGAACAGCCGGTGCCCGAGCAGCTCGTTGGCGGCCCCGCCGATCTCCGCCGAGGAGAACGCCCGGTACATCACGAAGAACACCGGCAGCTGCAGCAGCACGGGCAGGCAGCCCGCCACCGGGGTCGCCCCGCGGAAGGCGGCCCGGCTCAGCGGGTGCAGCGCGAGCCGCACGAGCACGGTGAAGAGCACGATCGCGGCAGCGGTCGCGGAATCGGCCAGCAGCGGCTCCAAGAGCCGGCCCAGCTGGGCTACGAGATGAGTGAAAACGGACACGCGGGCCCTCCGAAGGGTCTCGTCGAACGTCGAAAGAAATGCGTTTCGGCGTGACGACCCGCGAGGGGCGACGACAGTGATCAGTCAGCAGAAGGCGAGAGGAACTGCGCGCCCCTACGCGGCCGTCGGGACCAGACGGCCGGGTGCCCTGGGCCGCGACCGGCCCGAGGCGTCGGGATCGCGCTGCGGCAGGAACGCCGTGCGCTGCTCGCGATCACGGATCGCGGTGCGTATTCGGTGCGGCGGCACGGGCCGGACCAGACGCGCGGCGGCGGCCATGGCCGCGGAGCCCAGGGCGACGGTGACCGACAGCACGGCCACCACGGTGCCCAGCCCGCCTTCGCCGGCGAACAGCCCGAGGACTCCCCCGAGCAGCACCAGCGGGCCCAGCCGGGCGAACGCCCTCGCACCCGAACTCCGGGCGAGCGCGGACAAGACGGCGAAGCCGGATACGACAGAGAGGGACGGCGAGGTCCCACCACCGCTTCGTTCCCCAGCCATGCAGACCACCCCCTTCCCCTCCCGCGCACGAACTCCCGTACGCCCGTGTACTCGCACTCGCGATCACACTCGTGATCGATCCTAGCCCGCACCATCGACAACGACCACGGGGACCGGATCGTCCCCGGGCAGCGGACCAGAGGTTGGACTTCGCGCCAGCCAGCCCCTTCACGTCACGAAGAGCAGCACGTTTTGACGATCCTCGCCCCGATGAAACCGGGCGATTCCCCCTAGCTCGCGTGGGCGGGCTTCACGCATCCGCCTCCGGCTGGTGGCCGGGACTCGCACCCTGGGGGTGCTGCGCGTGCTGTCGATGTCCGAGCCGCCCGTCCGGCGGGCTCGGGCCTCGATCTCGACCGAGGCGTTGTGGTCGGCGTGGTCCTCGTGTCCGCAGTGGATGCAGGCGAACAGCCGGCCGCATCCCTTGCGGGATTCGGGATCGACCTTCCCGCAGGCAGGGTTGCCGCAGGTCTGGGAGGTGTGGAACGGCGGCACGGCGACGAGTACGGACCCGTACATGCAGGCCTTGTACTCAAGCTGGCGGCGCCGCTCCCCGGGGGTGTTGTCGAGGATCGACCTGTTCAGCCCGGCTTTCGCCCGGACGTTCTTCCCCTGCGCCTCGGCACTGCCCTTCGCGGACTTGGTCATGTTCTTCACGCGCAGGTCCTCGATACCGATCAGGCCGTGGTTTTTGGCGAGGTCGGTGGTGAACTTGTGCGTGAAGTCCTGGCGCCGGTTGGCCCGCCGGATGGTGAGCTTCGCGATCTGGGTAATCGTCGTGCGCAGACGACGGCTGTACTTCCCTCCGCTGTGTTTCTTCGCGTAGGCGATCTGGCGTGCCTTGCGCTGCTCCAGCACTTTCAGCCGCTTCTTCTCGTTGGCGGTCAGCGTCGGGGGCATGAGCCGGGGTTGGGTCTCGGTGGACACGAACGCGGATGCGGCGACGCCGAAATCTACCCCGCACGACGGTTTCCCGTTCGGTGCGTCCGGCTTGCGGCCGGTGTGGACGCCGAAGCTGATGTGCCAGCCGTTGCCGTCCCGGGAGACCGTGGCGTTACGGATGGTGCCCCCGATCGCACGGGAGAGCCGAAACCGCAGCCAGCCGAGTTTCGGCAGACGCACCTCGGCCCATTTGCGGTTCAGCTTGCGGACCTCCACCGCCTGCCCGGGAAACGGGATCGACAGGCGGTGCCCGCGCTTCTTCCGCGCCGGAAACCCAGCAGAATGCGCGGGGTTCCAAAAGTTGTCGTACGCCTGGTCGAGACGGCGCAAGACCTGCTGCCCCGCCTGTGCTGGAAAGTCACCGATCCAGTCTAGATCCGCACGGGCGGCCGTCAACTGCTTGCACTGCTCCGTGGAGCGCAGGGTGTACCGACGCTGCTCCCACAGATACACCCGCTGCTCCAGAGCGACATTCCACAGAGCACGCGCAGTATGCCCCCACCCGCTCAAGACCTCATCCTGGACCGCGGTGGGGTACGCACGATACTTACGCCCTGCGTCCGCCTTCACACCTCCATCCTGCCGACGAGTTGCGACCGACACGGCCCAGATCGAGGAATGACGGACATTGGCCTCCCGCGACACCGGAATACTCGGTTCTCATGGCAAAAGTGATCACCGATGCACATCTCGATCAAATCGAGGAGACCTCGAGAATCGTGTCAGTCCCAGTGAGCACGCCTGCGCACCGCCTACTGAGCGAGGCCCCCACGACGTACGCGGCGCTCACCGGTGATCACCGCCCGAGGGCAGCTAGACGGCAAGCACGTCAGAAGGTCGCCCCGATCGACCAGACCGTACCCGCGTCAACGCTTGAGGGTTCCCCACACCACGAGCCGGTACTTGGAGGTGTACTCGGGCGTGCAGGTGGTGAGCGTGATGTACGCGCCGGGCTCGCCGTATCCGGCGTCCGGCTTGACCGTGCTGTGCGGAACGGGCGCGATCACCCCGGTGTCGCGCTCGCTCGTCTCGGCCAGCGTCTTCCCCACGACGTACACGTACCTCTTCCCCTTCACATCGACGATCAACTCGTCCCCGGCCCTGAGCCGGTTGATGTAGCGGAAGGGCTCCCCGTGCGTGTTGCGGTGCCCGGCGAGGGCGAAGTTCCCCTGCGCCCCGGGCTGGGCGGTTCCGACGTAGTGGCCGGCGTACCCCTTGTCCAAGACGGTCCGCCTGTCGACGCCCTCGGCGACGGGCACGACGACGCCGAGGCGCGGGATGCGCAGGACACCGTACGCGGCCTCGCGCGCCGGGGACTTGGCGGCGCGCGACGGCGCCGGCGCGGGGGCCGCCCCTTCGGGCGGGTCCGTGACGACGGGCGCCTCGGAGGGCTCCGCCGGGGCTTCGGCCGCGGGTTCGGACGCGGCGCCGGAGTCGGGCGGCGGGGCGGCGGACGACTCGCTCCACTCGCTCTCCAGCTCCCTGACCTGCTCGTGGGCCGCGGCGAGCGCCTGCCGGTTGGTCCACCACACCTGGTGCACCACCAGCAGCATCACCACCATGCCGACGGTGACGGCCAGTTCGGCCGCCGCCCACAGCGCCCCCGCGAGACCGGCCCGGCGCGACCGCCGGCCCTTCCCCTGCACCACGACCCGCACGTGATCTCGCACGGGCGGCACCCTAAGTCCTCCCCCGTCAACTGACCAGCCGCAGTACGGTGTGAACCATGCGCCCCGACACGCCTGCCGAGCACATCGCCGAAGCCGAGCGCCTCATCCGCACGGCGACCCGCTACCCCGAGGACCAGGAGCCCTTGCTCCTCCAGGCCGCGGCCCACCTCGAACTGGCCGACGCACGCGAGCGGGCGAGCACGCTCTACGACCAACTCCTCGCGGCCGAACCGGCCGACCCCTCCCTGATCAAGGCGCTCCAGGCCGCCAACCTCTGGGAGTACGGCCACGAGCCCGAGGCCCGCGCCCTGATCTCCGGCATCCGCGCGGCGGCCCCCTCGGACCCGGCGCCCTGGGAAGTCATCGCCGAGGCCCTCGAAGCCCACGACGAGCTGGAAGCCTCCCACGAGTGCTTCACGGAGGCGGCCACCCTGCTCGCCCCGGACAACGCCCCCCTCACCCGGGCGACCACCGCGCTCCTCACGGGCCGCCACCGCGTACGCCGCCTCCTCGGACTCCCGCACGACGACTGGGACATGGTCGCGGACACCCGCCACATCGGCCCGATCCCGCTGGACGAACTCCACGACCCCAAGCGCATCTGGGCCCTCGGCTCCGACGACCCCGCCGAGCTCCGCGCCGAGATCGCCCGCCTGCGCGCCGAGCTGGGCGACCGCCGCGCCGCGCTCTCCCGCCCGTTCCCGGTGGCGATCCTGCACTGGCCGGCGCGCGAGCTGGCGGAGCTCCTGACCTCGTACCCGACGCTGGCCGCCGAGTACCCCTCCCACGACGCCCACCTGGCACAGGTCGAAGCCTCCCTGCGCACCCTGGCCGCCTCGGGCACGACCAACCTGGGCATCGTCACCGCGAGCGTCCCCTCGTACGAGGCCTTCGCGGCCTCGGAGAAGACCTCCCCGTCCTCCCCCTCGCTCTTGGTCGAGTACGCCACGACCCTGGCGGCCCGAGGCAAAGCCACCCCGTGGCCCCCGACGGGCACGTCCACGTGCTGGTGCCAGTCGGGCAAGCCGTACGCGGAGTGCCACGGCACGAGTGAGTGAGTGAGTGAGTGAGTAAAACCAGTCACAACCTGACTGAAGTGGATCTCTCTCAGGGCTTTTCGGGTCACATTCCGACAGGTGTTGTCAGTCGGCCTTGATACAACGGGGCTGCGACGATCAACCCCCGAGGAGATTCCGTGACGTCTGGCAACCACCCGAGCCCTTCGAAGCCCGTCACCGGACTGCACGAAACGCTGATCACCACAGGGCTCGAGGAACAGCTCCAGGAACTCATCGCCGCGGGAAGCGTCGTCATAGCCGATCAAGTCAGCGGCGAGTCCTCTCAGCACGTACTGACCCGACACGTTGCCCACGCGATCGGCGAAGTCCTGAAGAGGCTGGCACCCAGCGACCAGGTGCACGCGGCGAACGAGATCCTCCGGTCCCTGAGCACGTTCGCGGGGCCCAAGGAATCCGAGAGCTGGGTCGGTCCCATCATGGAGGGACCGCGCCAACTCCTCGCCGTAGCAGGCAGTGCACCGTCCCAGGGCTACTCGATCCGACCCTCCACTCCGCTGTCCGAGACGGCCCTCATCACCAACTCGCCCGAGGACCCGAGCCTTGGCTCGGAGCTCCGGGCCGAGCTGGCCACCGCCGACCGCATCGACCTGCTGTGCGCCTTCGTGAAATGGACCGGACTGCGCGTACTGGAGCAGCCGCTCAAGGCAGCTGCCGCCCGGGGCGTTCCCATCCGCGTCATCACCACGACGTACATCGGCGCCACCGAGCGCAAGGCTCTGGACCGGCTCGTGCGCGAGTTCAACGCCGAGGTGAAGATCAACTACGAGCTTCGCTCCACGCGTCTGCACGCCAAGGCCTGGCTCTTTCGCCGCCGTTCCCGCTTCGACACCGCGTACGTCGGGAGTTCCAACCTCTCCAAAGCAGCGCTGCTCGACGGGCTGGAGTGGAACGTCCGACTGTCCGGCATCGCGACACCGGACGTACTACGGAAGTTCGAAGCCACCTTCGACGCCTACTGGAGCGAGCGGGCCTTCGAGCCCTACGATCCGGACCGCGACGCCGACCGCCTGGACAGGGCTCTCGACATCGCAGGTGGGTCGAGCAAGGACCGTGACGCCGCCCGCGTCATCAGCCTGTCGGGCCTGGGCATCCAGCCCTTCTCGCACCAGCGCGACATGCTGGAGCGGCTCGAAGTCGAACGCACGGTGCACGACCGGCACGCGAACCTGCTCGTAGCGGCGACGGGGACCGGAAAGACCGTCATGGCGGCGCTCGACTTCAAACGCCTGCGAGCGAAGCTGGGGCGCGATCTCCGTCTGCTGTTCATCGCCCACCGCAAGGAGATCCTCGAACAGTCCCTGCGCACCTACCGGGACGTCCTCGACGACGCCAACTTCGGCGAGCTGTTGTGCGACGGGAAGGTTCCGAAGGATTGGGAAAACGTCTTCGCGAGCGTCCAGTCCTTGAACGCCCGCACCTTGGAACGGCTCTCCGCAGAACACTTCGACGTCATCGTCATCGACGAGTTCCACCACGGAACCTCCCCCACCTACCGCAGGGTCCTCGATCACTTCTCCCCCAATGAATTCCTCGGGCTGACGGCCACCCCCGAGCGCATGGACGGTCTGAACGTCCAGGACGAGTTCTTCGAGGGACGCATTGCCGCCGAGATGCGCCTGTGGGAGGCCCTGGAGAACGACCTGCTCTGCCCCTTCCACTACTTCGGCATCACCGACAGCACCGACATGAGCGCCGTCGCGTGGAAGCGGGGATCCTACGATTCCGACGCCCTCAGCTCTCTCTTCACCGGCAACGAGGCACGGGCCCGACTGGTCGTTCGCGCCCTTCAGGAGAAGCTCAACGCACCGGAGACGATGCGCGCCCTCGGATTCTGCGTGTCCGTGGCGCACGCGCACTTCATGGCCGACTTCTTCAACCTCGCGGGGTTCACCTCCGTGGCCCTGTCCGGCGAAACTCCCCGTGAGGAGCGTCGGGCCGCTCTCGAAGCGCTGAAGGCCGGCAAACTCAATGTGATCTTCTCCGTGGACCTCTTCAACGAGGGCCTCGACGTTCCTGACGTAGACACCTTGCTCCTCTTGCGGCCCACCTCCAGCGCAACCGTGTTCCTCCAGCAGTTGGGCCGGGGCCTGCGCCGCAGCGAGAACAAGCCGGTGCTGACCGTCCTCGACTTCATCGGGCAGCACCGTAAGGAGTTCCGCTTCGAGGAGCAGTTCCGCGCCCTCACCAACCTGACGCGCAACCGGCTCTTGGCCGCCATCGAGAAGGACTTCCCGCAGCTCCCGGCCGGCTGCCAGATCGTTCTCGAGAGCAAGGCGAAGGACCGGATCATCGAGAACATCCGAAGCCAGATCAACGTGAACGTCGTCCAGCTCGCCCGAGAGGTAGCCGCGTACGCGCAGGCGGATCTGGCTGCTTTCCTCAAGGAGAGCGGCCGCCAGATCAACGAGCTGTACCGGGGGAACGGCAACTCCTGGACGGGCCTCCTGCGCCGAGCGAAGTTGCTCACCACCCCCGCACCGGAGGGCGAAGAAGTGCTCCTCAGGCGGGTCTCGGCCTTCCTGCACGTGGACGATCCCGCCCGAGTACAGGCCTACGCCTCCTTCCTCGACGACGATGCCCCGGCGTATTCCGATCTCGACGAGCACGAGCAGGCCTACGCCCGCATGTTCTTCTTCTCCCTCTGGCCGCTCGGAGCAGAATTCACCACCTACGAAGAGGCCTTCGCGTCCCTTCGGCCGCAGCACGCCTTCCGTAACGAACTCCGCCAGGTCCTGGCCCATGACTTGGACCGGACCGAACACGTCCCCGTTCCGCTGACCGGCGACCACGCGGCGCTCCCGCTGACCGTGCACGCTTCGTACAGCCGCGAGGAGATCCTTCCTGCCCTGGGGCAGGCGGCTCTCGGCGGCTTCCTTCCCGGGCACTTCCGGGAAGGCGTGAAGTGGTGCGAGGAGATCCAGACGGATGCCCTCCTGGTCACCCTGGAGAAGGACGTCAAGGACTTCTCGCCCCAGACCCAGTACAAGGACTACGCGTTGGGCGAGTTCCACTTCCACTGGGAGTCACAGAACAGCACCTCCGAGACCTCACCCACCGGCATTCGGTACCGGACCCACACGGAGGGGGGATCGCATGTCCTCCTCTTCGTCCGCCGCTTCAAGAAGACCGACATCGGCGGCCCCCAGGCGTGGATGCTCCTGGGACCCGCCGAATACGTCCGCCATCAGGGCAGCAAGCCGATGGGGATCGAGTGGCGGCTGCACCACGAGATCCCCGCTGACGTCTCCTCGTACTCCGCCATCGCGGGCTGAGGAGTCCTGGCCCGCAGCCGTCACCTCGCCCCGGGGAAGAGGGTGAGCTGTTGGTGGCCGCGGGCGTGGGTTGTGGGTGGGGTGGGGCGGGTTTTGGCCAGGATCAGGAGGGTGCGGAGGGCTGCGAGGACCTCCGTCGGGGTGTCGCGGATCATCGAAGGGGTGGCGCTGACCACCAGGACTCCGTGCGACTCCAGGCGCAGGCGGCGACGGAGGGTGGCTTGCCAGGAGTCACGGGTGTAGTGGTATTCCGCCGAGTCGACTTCCAGGGCCACGCCCTCTTCGGGCCAGTACGCGTCCGGGCTCGCCAGGAAGGTGCCGTCCGGGGTGTAGAGGCGGGCGTTCCACAGGGGCGTCGGGAGGTCGGTGGCGGTCAGGGTGTCGCGGGCCCGGGCCTCGGCGATCGAGCGGACTCCGGCGACCAGTTCCGCCGCGGCCTCGCGGATCGCCGGGCGGCTCAGGAGGCGGGCCGAGCGGAGTTCGGTGTGCAGGTCGTGCGGGTGGCACCAGCCGGACTGGACCACCTGGGCCAGGACCGAGCGGATCGTGTCGGGGGCCTCGCAGCGGGCGGCGAAGTCGGCGGCCGCGCGGACCGGGCGGGTGCTGGGGATGCCGCAGACGGCGATGGTGCGGGGCCAGCGGGCGGTCGGGAACGGGCGGACCCCGTCCACGGACGCCAGCCGGCGCGGGGCGCGGATCAGGACGTCGGCGGGCGCGGCGGGCGCGGCGGGCGGGTACGGGGCTTCGCGGATGCGGATGCCGAGGAGGGAGAGGGCGGCGGCGCCGGTGAGGGCGGCCGTATCGCCGGAGAGCGGGTCGGCGGCGGGCTCGGCGGCGTAGAGGACGGCCGCCAGGGCGCGTTGGCGGTGGTCCGGGGGCCCGGTCTGGAGGAGGTAGACGCGGGGCAGCAGGCGCTGCCAGGGGCCGCCGGGGCGGGTACGGGAGGTGATCGTGCCCGGCGGGATGCCGGCCCTGGTGGTCAGCTGGTGGCGCGTGGCGAGGTTGAGCTGGCGCCGCGCCATGGGGGTGGGGGGAGTCGGCGAAGCCGTGGGCGTGGCCGTGTATTTGGGCGTGCGCGTGGGCGCAGCCGTGTGCGGGGGTGATGTGCGGGGCGCGGGCGCAGCCGTGTACATGGGCGCAGCCGTGCGCGGGGGCGCAGCCGTGTGCGGGGGTGATGTGCGGGGCTTGGGCCTTGTCGGCGTGGGCTTCGTCGCGTGCCGGGCGGGGCTGGTGCGCGTGGTGGGGTTCATGGCCCCGGTATGCCCCCGCCGGGCTGTCCGGACTCCCCCGGCGCGCCGTGTGCGGGAATCAGGCGGCCGGCGCCCGGCCGTGGTCGGGGCGCGCGGCGTGCCGCCCGCCCCCGTCCGCCCTCACCCCGCGCGGTTCGGGTGCTCCGGGGACAGGAAGACGATCACGCCCGTCTCCGTGCCCGGCCGGGCCTCGACCTCGTGCCAGCCCAGGCGGCGGTACGTGGCCACCGTCTCCCTGGCCAGCCGGCTGGTCAGCAGCCAGGCGCGGCGGTCCGGGGCGTCGGTGGTGATCTCGGTGAGGAGGTCACGGGCGGTGCCGCGGCCGCGCGCGTAGGGGCGTACCGCGAGTTCGTCTATCTCCAGCGCCCCGGTGAGGAGTTCCTTCACCCGGGCCGGTCCGAGCTGCGCCGCGACCTGGGCGTACGCGCGGTTCTTCGGGAAGGCCGCCAGGGTGATCCAGCCCGTCGCGAAGCCGTCGATGCCGGTGGCGGACTGGGCGAGGGCGGTGCGGAAGCCACGGCGCCGGGCATCGGCCGGGAGGCGGGTGGCGAACTGGCGAATGGTTTCTTCGTCTTCGTTCCACGGCGGAGCGGAGAAGACGTCGGCGTAGACGTCGACCAGTTCGTCCGCGAGGTCGAGGACGGCCTGTCCGTAGCAGATCACTGTGTCCTGGCTCCTGGTGTGTTGGTCGGGGAGGGGAGTGGAGTGGAGTGGAGTGGAGTGGAGTGGAGGGGCGGTTGTGCTCCAAGGGGCCGAGGTGGTTTGCCCCTTTGGGTGGGAGATTGAATTTATGCCCATCGGGTTGCCTGGGCAGACATCGCACGGATCCGGCGAGTGTGCGACAAATCCCCTCGACGCGGTCCGTGTCGGGCGGCCGGGCGGCGCGTTGAGCAGCACGTGGACAGACTGCTACGGGCCGCCGCCGGGTGCGGGCTCGCGTTCCTCCTCGTCCTGGGCGTGGTGGCCGTGCTGCCGCGCGGCGTACGGGACGCGGTGCCGGATCCGGTGATCGGCGGCGCCGTGCTGGTGCTGGGCGGACTGGGTGCCCGACGGGTGGTCAAGGGGCCGGGTTAGCGGCGGGTGGGCGAATTGGCGCGCGGATGTGAAAGCGTACGGGTGTACGGGCACGTGGCCGTACGAGTCGATGGCGTGAGGGAGTTGGGCATGGCACGGGTACCGAGTTCCGTTGTGGCGGCCACCGGCCTGGTCGGCGGGTACGCCGTCGCCCGGTGGACCAAGAAGCGCCCGCTCGGCGGTGTCGTCCTCGGTGCCGCGGGCATCGTGGCCGGGCTGGAGTGGCACAAGCGCGGCGGCGCCCCCGCGGCGGCCGGGCTCGGCGCGCTGTACCTCGCCGGCTTCGCGGGCGCGCACCCGCTGGCGAAGAAGGTCGGCGCCTGGCCGGCCGTGCTCGGAGCCGCGGGCATCGTGGCCGCCGCGTCCTGGGCCGTCGCGGACCGCGGCTGACCCGGAGCGGGGAGCAGGGGAACGGGAGCGGGGAGCAGAGAGCAGCAGGGGAGCGGGAGCCCGGGGAGCCCGAGCCCCCGGAGCCCGCATCCCCCGGAGCCCTCATCCCCCCGCCCCCCGATCCCCCGCCGCGCGCCGTGGCGCGGGCCACCAGGCAGCGTTCAGGGCGCTGTGTCACCGCCCGTCGCCCCCGCCGCACCCGTGCTGCCGTTCCTGCTGACGACCCCGCAGGGCCGCACCGCACGCCTGCTGCTGTATTGCATGGCCGCCCTGCGCCTCGTCTCCCCCCGGCGGGGTCAGGTGTGTATAGAGGACGGCCGCCGGCCGATACCGGGCACTCCGCCGAGGAAGCCGCCGTACTCACCCTGGTGAACCAGGAGCGCGCCCAGGCGGGCTGCGTCCCGGTCCGGGCGAACCCGCCGCTGGCGGCGCTGGCCGGAGCCTTCAGCAAGGACATGGCCGTCCGGGGCTTCTTCGACCACACGGACCCCGACGGCAACAGCCCGTGGGACCGGGCCACCAAGGCCGGGATCTCCGGGATGGGCGGCGAGAACATCGCCCGCGGCCAGGGGGACGCGCAGGCGGTCATGAAGGCCTGGATGAACAGCCCGGGCCACAAGGCGAACATCCTCAACTGCGAGTTCCGCACCCTGGGCGTCGGCATGCACAACGCCTCCGGCGGTCCGTGGTGGACGCAGGACTTCGGCTTCTAGTACCCGGCTTCTCGTACCCGGCTTCGGATCCCGGTCCGGACCCCTGAACGCCCGCGGGGCACGGCCGAGCGCGGCTTGCGCCGCGCGGCCGTGCCCCGCGTGTCCCGCCCGCTCTCCGGGCGCGCCGTCTCAGGCGGAGGCGGAGGCCAGGGCGGCGCGGCCCGCGAGGAGCACGCGGGTCTGCTCGGTGACGCGGCGGCCGAGGTGCTCGGCGGTCGCGATGTCGGCCTTGTGGACGTGCTCGGCACCCTGGTCGCTGTTGGACTGGGCGGCGGCACCGTCGAAGAAGCCGAGGCGGTTGAGGTCGTTCTCGGAAGCGGTGCTGGAGTTCCAGCCCGGCTTCAGACCCAGGTTGACCCAGCTCATGCCGTGCTGCGAGGCCAGCGTCTGGAAGAAGTCGAGGGTGTTGCCCTTGTCGCCCGACTTGGAGCCGGAGTTGGTGAAGCCCGCGGCGACCTTGTCCTGCCAGCCGGCCGTGAACCAGATCTTGGAGGTGGCTTCCGCGAAGACGTGGAAGGCGCCGGAGGCGCTGCCCATGTAGGTGGGGGCGCCGAAGACGATCGCGTCGGACGCGGTCAGAAGCTCCCACTGCGCGTCGTCGATCTCGTCGACCTTGATCAGGTGAACCGTGGCACCGGCGTCGATGGCACCCGCACGGACGGCCTCGGCGATGACAGCGGTGTGGCCGTAGCCGGAGTGGTAGGCGATCGAGACAACAGGGGTGTATGCAATACCGGACAAGACGGGCTCCCTCGGAGAACACCGTGGTGGGTCACGGTGTTGTGCGGCGTGGTGTGACGAGAAAGAGACAACCACTAACTTTTGGAAAGCGCAAGCAGAATGGCTGGCGCTACCTAGTAGTAGGCTGAAACCATGCAGACTGCAGCCTGCGGCGAGGCCGGGGACGAAGGCACCGCCGATCAATCATTCGATGTCTTCGCTCGTGAGTGCCCGTCCCGCGAGACGCTCGAGCACGTCACGGGTCGCTGGGGCAGCCTCACGGTGGGCGCCCTGCGCAGGGGCCCGTGCCGCTTCAACGAGCTGCGCCGCCGGGTGGACGGCATCAGCGAGAAGATGCTCTCCCAGACCCTGCAAGCGCTGGAACGCGACGGCCTCGTCCACCGCGAGGCACAGCCGACCAACCCTCCCCGGGTCGACTACGAGCTGACCCCGCTCGGCGCCGAGATCGCGGAACGCGTGGACGCGCTCATCGGCCTGCTGGAAGGCAGCATGCCGACGGTGCTCTCCTCCCGCTCCGCCTACGACGCGACGCGCGGCAGGCGCTGACAGCGCGGGCAGAAGTAGCTGGACCGGTTCATCCAGGGCCTGCGCCGCATCGGGGTGCCGCAGCGGCGGCAGGGCTCGTCCTCGCGCCCGTAGGCGTCGAGGGACCGGTCGAAGTAGCCGGATTCGCCGTTGACGTTCACGTAGAGGCTGTCGAAGCTGGTGCCGCCGACGGCGAGGGCCTCGTTCATGACGTCCCGGGCATGGCCGAGGAGCTCGGCGCTCCGGGGGCGCGTGAGCGCGGCCGTCGGGCGCTCGTAGTGCAGTTTGGCGCGCCACAGCGCCTCGTCCGCGTAGATGTTGCCGACCCCGCTGATCAGCGACTGGTCCAGCAGCGCCCGCTTCACCGTGGTGCGCTTGGCGCGCAGCGCCCGGTGGTAGGCCTCCTCGTCGAAGAGGGGGTCCAGCGGGTCCCGCGCGATGTGCGCGATGACGTCGGGCAGTCCGTCCGGGCTGTCGGCGACGGTCCCGTGCAGCGACAGCCCGCCGAAGGTCCGCTGGTCCACGAAGCGCAGCTCGGTCCCGGCCGCGTCCCGGAAGCGCAGCCGGATGCGCAGGTGCTTCTCGTCGGGCGCGTCCTCGGGCTGCACGAGCAGCTGCCCGCTCATCCCCAGGTGGCCGAGTACGGACAGCTCCTGCTCCTCCAGCGGCAGCCACAGGTACTTGCCCCGGCGCCGGGCCGCCCCGAAGGTGGCGCCCTCGAGCCGTGCCGCGAAGTCGGCGCCGCCGCCCGGGTGCCGGCGTACGGCGCGCGGGTGCAGCACCTCGACGGCCCCGATCGTCCGCCCGGCCACCCAGCGCTCCAGGCCGCGCCGCACCACTTCGACTTCGGGCAGCTCGGGCACGGGGTTCCTCCGGAAGGGTGCGGTGGGAGACGCTCACGGCGAGCGTACCGGCCTCCCCGCAGGGCCCGGAAACGGGTCCGCCCGCCCTCGCGGTGCGAGGGCGGGCGGGGAAAATCCGGAAGGAAGCGTCAGGCTCCGGGCGCCGGGTCGACGGGCGTCGGCGCCCCGTCGGCCTCCGCCTCGGCCACGGCTTCGGCTCCGGTCCCGGCCGGAGCCGAAACGGGGGCCTTCGCCGGAACCGGGGTGGCAGCGGCCACGGCCGGGGCCGCGATCCGCTCGTCCGCCGCGGTACTGATACCGCGCCAGGCGGACTCCGCCGCCTGCTGTTCGGCTTCCTTCTTGCTGCGGCCGGTGCCGGTGCCGTACGAGACACCACCGACGCGGGCAGCAGCGGTGAAGGTCTTCTCGTGGTCCGGACCTGTCTCGGAGACCAGGTATTCCGGGACGCCAAGACCTTCGGCTGCCGTGAGTTCCTGGAGACTGGTCTTCCAGTCCAGGCCGGCACCGAGGTTCGAGGACTTCTCGATGAGCGGGTCGAAGAGCCGGTGAACCAGCTCCGAGGCCGCGTCGAGGCCCTGATCGAGGTAGACGGCGCCGATCACCGCTTCAAGGGTGTCGGCGAGGATGGATGCCTTGTCCCGGCCACCCGTGCCCTCTTCGCCGCGGCCGAGCCGGACGAAGGAACCGAGGTCGAGGCCGCGCCCGACCTCCGCAAGTGCGCGTGAGTTGACTACCGCAGCCCGCAGTTTGGCCAGCTGGCCTTCCGGCAGGTCCGGATGGGTCGTGTACAGCGTGTCCGTGACCACCAGGCCCAGCACGGAGTCCCCAAGGAACTCCAGCCGCTCGTTGGTGGGCAGACCGCCGTTCTCGTACGCGTACGAACGGTGGGTCAGCGCACGCACCAGAAGGGCGGACTCGAGGTGGTACCCGAGCCGCCCTTCCAGAAGCGTGTGGGACGAGGCCGCGTTCTTACTGTCTGCCTGCTTCTCAGCGTTGGACAGCTCAGACATTGCGCCTCTCACCAGCCGCTCAGACCTCGAGGACCTGACGCTTGTTGTAGGTGCCGCAGCTCGGGCACGCAATGTGCTGGAGCTTCGGCTCCTGGCAACGCTCACACGAAACCAGGGTGGGGACCGCAGCCTTCCACTGCGACCGGCGGTGGCGCGTGTTGCTGCGCGACATCTTCCGCTTCGGAACAGCCACGGCTACTTCTCCTGCTTCTCGGCGGCGCTCTGAACTCCGTCGGAGGCAGTGCCGCTCATATTGTCCTTCTCGACGCCCTGATCGGTGACGAGTCCCTGCAATGCCGCCCAACGGATGTCGACGGCGTCATGGTGGTGGTCCGGGTCGTCGTTCAGGCTGAGCCCGCAATCGGGGCACAGTCCGAGACAGTCCTCCCGGCACACCGGCTGCAGCGGCAGTGCGAGCACCACCACGTCGCGCAGCACGGATTCGAGGTCGAACAAGCCGTCCTCGATGAAGAGCGTGTCCTCGTCGTCCTCGGCGTCGTCGGCCGGCTCCGCCTTCGAGCGGTTCCGGTCGTCGGCGTCAGGGTACGAGAACATCTCCTGGAACTCCGCCTTGAGCTCTCGCTCGACGGCCTCCAGACACCTTACGCACTCCCCGGTGGCCGATCCACGGGCGGTGCCTGTGACAAGCACCCCTTCCATGACCGACTCCAGGCGGAGCTTGAGGTTCAGCCGACTGCCTTCCGGCACTCCGATGACGCCGGCGAGACCGAGGTCCGCCGGTGCCGCGATCTCACGGGACAGCCGCAGCATGGCACCAGGACGCCGACCCAGCTCGTGCGTGTCGAACACGAGGGGGTTGTGGTGGTCGAGGCGGGTATTCAGGGCCGTTCCTGCTTTCACAAAATCACTGGAGACTGCTGAAGATCAAGATTTCCGCCACTCAAGGGCAGCATGGATCGCGGTGCATACGCGCGACCGAAGAGCCAGGATACCCGCCGCTTCGCTCTGAGCCCAATCCAGCCCGGAGCGAGTGGTCAGCGGCCCTGCTCGTACTGGCGCAGCTGATCGAGGTTGATCATGCTCGTGTCGAAGAAGCTGGTCTCGTCGAGCGCCGCCTGCTGGTCCTGCGTGCCCTGCTGCGGCTGCTGGTAGCCGCCGTACGGGTCGGGCTGCTGCTCGTAGGAGACCGCGTACGGGTCGGGCTGCTGGACCTGCTGGTAGTTGGCGTAGGGGTCCTGGTAGCCGTAGGCGTCCTGGTGGACGGGCTGCTGGACGGACTGCTGATAGGCGTACGCGTCGTACGCCGGCTCCGCCTGCGGCTGGGCGTGGACCTGCGACTGCGACTGCGCGGGGATCAGCGGTGCCTGCGGTTCGGCCAGACCCGCCAGGAAGTCCGCGTCGCTGGCCGAGCGCGACTGCTGGATCCCGGCCGCGTCCTGGGCGGCCATGTGCGCGCCGAGGTCGTCGGTGGCCACCCGGCCGAGCAGCTTCTGGCGGCCCCGGCCGACGGCCTCCAGGGTCTTGGAGAGCACCGCCTCGAAGGTGGCCAGCTTGCTGTCCACGTACGCGTCCGCCTGCTGGCGCTGGGTCTCCGGGTCGTGGCTGCGCTCGGGCGCCTCCGCGTCGGGGTAGCCCTGCTCGTCGAGTCCGGGCCCGCGGCCCAGGAGCTTCTCGCGGCCCCGGTCCACCGAGCCGATGGTCTTGGTGAGCACGACCTCGAAGTTCGCGAGCTTGCTGTCGACGTAGTCGTCGGCCTCGGCCCGGATCTCCTCGGCCTCGCGGCGGGCCCCGTCCAGGATCCGGTCCGCCTCGTCCTGCGAGCGGCGCGCGACCTCGGTGTCGGAGATCAGCGAACCGCGCTGGGCGTGCGCCGACTCGATGATCCGGTCCGCCTCGCGGCGGGCCTCCTCGACCATCTGCTCCCGGCCGCCGATGAGCTCCTGTGCCTGGGCGAGCGAGCCCGGCAGGGCCCCGCGCACCTCTTCGAGGAGGGCGAGCAGCTCGGCGCGGTTGATCACGCACGAGGCCGACATGGGCATGGAGCGGGCGCTGCCGACGGCCGCGACGATCTCGTCGAGCTTCTTCTGCACGTCCATGGGGGCTCGCACTCTCTCGGCCTCGGGCGGTTCCCGAGACGGACGGGACGACTTTAAGGCCACCGGGCCGGGAGGCGGCAACGCCCTCCGCCCGCTCAGCGGTCGGCGAGCCGCGCCATCAGCGCCGCGTGCACGTGCGCGGGCAGCAGGTGGGCGACGTCGCCGCCCCAGGCGGCCACTTCCTTGACCAGGGAGGAGGACAGGAAGCTGTAGGTGGGGTTGGTCGGGACGAAGAGCGTCTCGACGCCCGAGAGCCCCATGTTCATCTGGGCCATCTGCAGCTCGTAGTCGAAGTCGCTGACGGCGCGCAGGCCCTTGACGATGGCGGGGATCTCGCGCTGCTTGCAGAAGTCGACGAGGAGCCCGTGGAAGGACTCGACCTCGATGTTCCCGTAACCGGCGGTGGCCTCGCGGATCAGCTCGATCCGCTCCTCGACGGTGAACAGCCCCTGCTTGGACTGGTTGATCATCACGGCGACGTGGACCACGTCGTAGAGCCGGGAAGCCCGGCCGATGATGTCGAGGTGACCGTTGGTGATGGGGTCGAACGACCCCGGACAGACGGCGCGGCGCAACTGGATTCCCTCGCTCCCGGTGGCGGGCTTCATGACTCTTCGCTGGTGAAGGCGGCGCGACCGTACCAAAGGGTGCCCTCGCCGTACTTCCGGGACCGGAGCGCCTCGAAGCCCTCGGGCCACGGGAAGGCGCCGCTCCTCGTCCTGCGCTCCACGGTGACGAGCGCATCGCCGGTGAGCCAGCCATTGGACCGGAGTGTGAGCAGGATCTCGCGAAGATCGTCGTGCTCGACGTCGTACGGCGGGTCCAGGAAGACCACGTCGTACGGCTCCCCGTGCGCGGGTACGGCCGCGATCTGCTCGGCCCGGCCGGCCCGGAACTCGGCGCCGGGCAGCCCGACCGCCTTGATGTTGTCCCGGATGGCCTTGGCCGCCTTGGCGTCGGGCTCGACCAGCAGCGCGTGGCCCGCGCCGCGGGAGAGCGCCTCGAGTCCGACGGCGCCGGAGCCGGCGTAGAGGTCGAGCACGCGGGCCCCCTCGATTCCGTGCAGCGACTCCCAGGTGGAGAAGAGGCCTTCGCGCATCCGGTCCGAGGTGGGGCGGGTGCCGGTGCCGGGCGGTACGGCGAGGCGTCGCCCGCCGGCGCTTCCGGCGATCACGCGGGTCATCTGGGGTCCTTCGTCGAGGCGGGCGGGGAGGTGTGCAGGCCTTCAACGATAGGTCGTACCCGTCAGCCCTTCTCCAGGTACTGCTCGCGCTCGGTGTCCAGCAGTGCCTCCAGGGCGGTCCGCAGGCCCGGGAGGTCCGCGAGCTCGGGGTCCTCGGCGACCACGCGGGTGGCCTCCTCGCGGGCCTGGGTGATGACCTCCTCGTCCTCGATGACCGCGAGCATGCGCAGCGAGGAGCGGACGCCGGACTGGGCCTGGCCCAGCACGTCGCCCTCGCGGCGCTGTTCGAGGTCGATGCGGGAGAGCTCGAAGCCGTCCAGGGTCGCGGCGACGGCGGCGAGCCGGGCGCGGGCGGGGCTGGCCTCGTGCATCTCGCTGACCAGCAGGCACAGTCCGGGGGCGGAGCCGCGGCCGACGCGGCCGCGCAGCTGGTGGAGCTGGGAGACGCCGAAGCGGTCCGCGTCCATGATCACCATGACGGTGGAGTTCGGGACGTTCACCCCGACCTCGATGACGGTCGTGGCGACGAGCACCTTGACCTCGCCGGCGGTGAAGCGGCGCATGACGTCGTCCTTGTCGGCGGGGTCCATCCGCCCGTGCAGCACCTCGACGGAGAGTCCGGCGAGGGGGCCGCGGGTGAGCTGTTCGGCGATCTCCAGGACCGCGAGCGGCGGCCGCTTGTCGCCGTCCTCCGCGGCCGTGGCCGCCTTCTTCTTGGCGCCCTTGGCGCCCTTGCCGTTCTTCGGGCCGTCCGCCTCGTCGGCGGCGTCACCGATGCGCGGGCAGACCACATACGCCTGGTGGCCGTTCTCGACTTCCTCGCGGACCCGCTCCCAGGTCCGGGCCAGGAAGTGCGGCTTGTCCTTGGCCGGCACCACGTGGGTGGCGATCGGCGAGCGGCCGGCCGGCAACTGGTCCAGTACGGAGGTCTCCAGATCGCCGAAGACGGTCATGGCGACCGTGCGCGGGATCGGGGTGGCGGTCATGACGAGCAGGTGCGGGGGCTGCTTGCCCTTGGAGCGCAGGGCGTCGCGCTGTTCCACGCCGAAGCGGTGCTGTTCGTCGACGACGACCAGGCCGAGGTCGTGGAACTGCACCTTGTCCTCGATCAGCGCGTGGGTGCCGATGACGATCCCGGCCTCGCCGGTGACCAGGTCGAGCAGGGCCCGGCGCCGCACGGGCATCCCCATGGAGCCGGTGAGCAGCACGACCTTGGTGCCCCGGTCGGAGCCGCCCAGCATCCCGCCCTCGGCGAGCTCGCCCATCATCTCGGTGATGGACCGGTGGTGCTGCTGGGCGAGCACCTCGGTGGGCGCGAGCATCGCGGCCTGCCCGCCGCAGTCCACGACGGCGAGCATCGCCCGCAGGGCGACCATCGTCTTCCCGCTTCCCACTTCTCCCTGGAGGAGGCGGTGCATGGGGTGGTCGGTGGCGAGGTCGTCGAAGATCTCCTTCGAGACGGACTCCTGGCCTTCGGTGAGCGTGAAGGGGAGCTTGGCGTCGAAGGAGTCGAGCAGGCCGCCGGGGGCGGGGCGGCGCGGGACGGCCGGCAGCTGGGTGTCCGCGTGCCGGCGGCGGGCCAGGGCGACTTGGAGGACGAAGGCCTCGTCCCACTTGAGGCGCTGGCGGGCGTCCTCGATGTCGGCCTTGGTGGCCGGGCGGTGGATCTTCAGCAGGGCCTCGGTGAGCGGGACCAGTCCGCGGCCCTCGCGCAGGGCGGGCGGCAGCGGGTCGACGACCTCCTGCGCCGTGGGGAGCACCGCGTCCACGCACTTGGCGATCTTCCAGGACTCCAGCTTCGCGCAGGCCGGGTAGATCGGGATGAGCTGGCTCGCGAAGGCGGTCGCCGCGTCCCGGTCGGAGGCGTCCGCGCCGAGCGGCTCGTAGGCCGGGTGCGCGAGCTGGAGCTTGTGGTTGAACATCCCGACCTTGCCCGCGAACATCGCGCGGCTGCCGGGCAGCAGGTCCTTGTGCGGTTTGTGGACGCCCGAGCCGAAGAAGACGAGCTGGAGCCGCCCGCTGCCGTCGGTGATGGTGACTTCGAGGCGTTTGCCGCCGCCGCGGCTGCCCTGGTAGGTCATCAGCCGTGCGTCGGCGACCTGCGCGACCACGGTGACGTGCTCGTCGATCTGGTCGGCGAGTTCGGCCAGGGAGGTCAGCTCGCCGCGCTCCGCGTACCGCCGCGGGTAGTGGTGGAGCAGGTCCAGGGCCGTGTGCAGGCCGAGCTGCTCGGCCAGCACCTTGGCGGTGGCGGGGCCGAGGGTCTTCTTGAGGTCTTCGTCGAGCGCGGGCACGTGTTCATTGCACACCATGGCGCCGACAACCCGGCTATTCCACCCCGATGAGCAGCGGGGCCGAGAAGCGTCCGCCCCGGTAGGTGACGGTGTCGACGGCCAGGTGCCCGTGCTGGACGTACGCCTCCAGCCGCTCGGCCAGCGCGTCCGGCACCTCGGGGCCCAGGACCAGGGTGACGAGTTCGCCGCCGGATCCGAGCATCCGGGCCAGGACGGCCTCGGCGGTCTGGGCCAGGCCGTCGCCGATGACGACGACGTCGCCGTCGATGAGCCCGAGCACGTCCCCGGCCTGGCAGATGCCGGCCGAGGTGAAGGACTGTCGTTCGGCGACGGCGAGTTCGCCGTAGCGGGTGGCTCCGGCGGCCGCGGTCATGGCGACCACGTCCTCGTCGAAGGTGCCGTCCGAGTCGTGCACGGCGAGTGCCGCCAGGCCCTGGACCTCGGAGCGGGTGGGGATCACGGCGACCCGTACGCCGTCGGCGCGGGCCTGTTCGGCCGCGGCGGCCGCCACCGCGCGCAGTTCGGCGCCGTTGGGCAGCAGCACCACCTCGCGGGCGTGCGCCCGGCGGATGGCGTCGGCCAGTTCGGCGGCGGCCGGCGGCGCTTCGGGCCGGGCGAGCACGGTGGTGGCGCCCGCCTCCTCGCACAGCACGGCCAGCCCCTCGCCCTGGACCACGGCGACGACGGCCCGCTGGACGCGCTCGCCGCGGGCCCGGCGGCGCTCGTCGCCGAAGTGCGTGATGCGGATCCGGTACGGGCGCCCCGCGACCACGCCGGCCTCCACGGCGGCGCCGGGGTCGTCGACGTGCACGTGGACGTTCCACAGGCCGTCGCCGCCGACCACCACCAGGGAGTCGCCGAGTCCGTCGAGCCGCGCGCGCAGCTCCCCGACCGCCGCGTCGGAGGCCTCCAGCAGGTAGACCACCTCGTACCCGGGCCCGGCCCCCTCCTGGGCGCAGGGGTCCGGCGCTCTCATCCGCCCGCGCACCGGCTCGGGGGCCGGCTCCTGCCCGGATAGCGCCTGCCACAGGGCCCCGAGGACCGCGACGAGTCCGCAGCCCCCGGCGTCGACCACTCCGGCCCGGCCCAGCACGGCCAGCTGCCCGGGGGTCCGCTCCAGGGCCGCGCGGGCGCCGTCGTAGGCGGCGCGGGCCACGTCGGCGGCGCTCCCGGCGGCTGCCTCGGCGACCGCGGCGGCCTGCGCGGCGGCGGTGGCGACGGTGAGCATCGTGCCCTCCACCGGGTGCGCGACGGCCTCGTACGCCTCCTCGGCGGCCCGGTGCAGCGCTTGCGCGAGCAGCCGGGCGGGCCCCCGCCCGGCGGGCTCGTCACCGAGTACGTCGGCCACTCCGCGCAGCAGCTGCGCGAGGATCGTGCCGGAGTTGCCCCGGGCGCCTATGAGGGCGCCGTGCGCGAAGGCCCGTACGGCCCGCGGCAGGGAGGCTGCCGCCGTGCCGTCCGTCACTCCGGCGAAGGCTTCCGTGAGCTCGCGGTCGGCCGATTCGGCGGTCAGGTAGAGGTTCGTGCCGGTGTCGGCGTCCGCGACGGGATAGACGTTGATCGCGTCGATGTCCTCGCGGGCCCGGCCCAGTGCGGCCAAGGCCAGCGAGCTCCAGGTGCGCACCGCTTCGGCGTCGAGCTCGTCGGGGGGCTGCGGATGGGGCTCGTGCGCCACCGGGCGTTCCTCCTTGTGCGGGCCAGGGTTCACCGCAGGGTAACGAAGGACTGCCGGGTGGATACGAGATGTCAGCCTGTCTAGTGTGGTAGGAGATGAGTATAGGAGACAGATAGGATTGGGGCCGAAACCTACACACCCGAACCCCCAGAGGATCGCTGCATGCCTGGCATCACGCGCGAGGAGGTCGCCCACCTCGCTCGGCTGGCACGTCTGGAGCTGAAGAGCGAAGAGCTCGACCACTTCGCTGGACAGCTCGACGACATCATCGGCGCGGTCGCCCGCGTTTCCGAGGTCGCCGACCAAGACGTCCCGCCGACCTCCCACCCGCTGCCGCTGACGAACGTCATGCGCGCGGACGAGGTCCGTCCGTCGCTCACCCCCGAGCAGGCGCTTTCCGGCGCTCCCGCCCAGGAGCAGCAGCGTTTCAAGGTGCCGCAGATCCTGGGGGAGGACTAACAACATGACCGACAAGCACAGCATCATCAGGCTCACCGCCGCCGAGACCGCCGAGAAGATCGCCAACGGCGTCCTCACGGCCGTCGAGGTCACCGAGGCCCACCTGGCCCGCATCGAGGCGACCGACGAGAAGGTCCACGCCTTCCTGCACGTCGACCGCGAGGGCGCGCTGGCCCAGGCCCGCGCCGTCGACGCCAAGCGCGAGCGCGGCGAGAAGCTGGGCCCGCTGGCCGGCGTCCCGCTCGCCCTCAAGGACATCTTCACCACCGTCGGGGTCCCGACCACCGTCGGATCGAAGATCCTCGAAGGCTGGATCCCGCCCTACGACGCCACCCTGACGCGCAAGCTGAAGGAAGCCGACGTCGTCATCCTCGGCAAGACCAACATGGACGAGTTCGCCATGGGGTCCTCGACCGAGAACAGCGCCTACGGGCCGACCTGCAACCCCTGGGACCTCACCCGGATCCCCGGCGGCTCCGGCGGCGGCTCCGCGGCCGCGCTGGCCGCCTTCCAGGCACCGCTCGCCATCGGCACGGACACCGGCGGCTCCATCCGCCAGCCCGCGGCCGTCACCGGCACCGTCGGAGTGAAGCCCACGTACGGCGCGGTCTCCCGCTACGGCATGGTCGCCTTCTCCTCCTCCCTGGACCAGGGCGGCCCCTGTGCCCGCACGGTCCTGGACACGGCCCTGCTCCACGAGGTCATCGCCGGCCACGACCCGATGGACTCGACCTCCATCGACGCCCCGGTCCCGCCGGTCGTCGAGGCGGCCCGCAACGGCTCCGTCGCCGGCATGCGCGTCGGCGTGGTCAAGCAGTTCGCCGGCGAGGGCTACCAGGCCGGCGTCGTCCAGCGCTTCAACGAGTCCGTCGCCCTCCTCAAGGAGCTCGGCGCCGAGATCGTGGAGCTGGACTGCCCGTCCTTCGACCTCGCGATGGCCGCGTACTACCTGATCGCGCCGTCCGAGTGCTCGTCCAACCTCGCCCGCTTCGACGCCATGCGCTACGGCCTGCGCGTCGGCGACGACGGCACCAAGTCCGCCGAGGACGTCACCGCCCTGACCCGCGAAGCCGGTTTCGGCGACGAGGTCAAGCGCCGCATCATCCTCGGCACGTACGCGCTCAGCTCCGGCTACTACGACGCGTACTACGGCTCCGCCCAGAAGGTCCGCACGCTCATCACGCAGGACTTCGAGAAGGCCTTCGAGCGGGTCGACGTGATCGTCTCCCCGACCACGCCGACGACCGCCTTCCCCATCGGCGAGCGCACCGACGACCCCCTCGCCATGTACCTCGCGGACCTGTGCACCATCCCGACCAACCTGGCCGGCAACTCCGCCATGTCGCTCCCCTGCGGCCTGGCCCCGGAGGACGGTCTCCCGGTCGGGCTCCAGATCATCGCCCCGGCGATGAAGGACGACCGCCTGTACAAGGTGGGGGCCGCAGTCGAGGCCGCCTTCGTCGAGCGCTGGGGCCACCCGCTGCTTGAGGAGGCTCCGTCGCTGTGAGTTCCAATACGAGTGCGCTGTCCAAGGCCAAGGGCTTCAGGAAGTCCAAGTCCGGTACGTACCTGTCGATCGGCACCACCGCCTTCGGTGTCCTCAGCGTGGTCAAGCAGGCGAAGAAGGCCCGCACCGAGCACGACACGCTGAAGCTGATCGACGCCGTCGTGTCCGCCGCCGCCATCGTCACCGGCCTCGCGATCCTGTACCGCGAGCTGAAGCGTCTCGGCGACGACGACGTCCTGCTGGGCTGAGAGGGAATTTCCACTGTGACTGCCATCGAACTGCTGTCGTACGAGGACGCCCTCGCGTCGTACGACCCCGTCATGGGCCTTGAGGTCCACGTCGAGCTCGGCACGAAGACCAAGATGTTCTGCGGCTGCTCGACCGAGCTGGGCGCCGAGCCCAACTCGCAGACCTGCCCGGTCTGCCTCGGGCTGCCCGGCGCGCTGCCGGTCGTCAACGAGATCGGCATCGAGTCGGCCATCAAGATCGGTCTCGCGCTGAACTGCGAGATCGCCGAGTGGTGCCGCTTCGCCCGGAAGAACTACTTCTATCCGGACATGCCGAAGAACTTCCAGACCTCCCAGTACGACGAGCCGATCGCCTTCAACGGCTTCCTGGACGTCCAGCTGGAGGACGGCGAGATCTTCCGCGTGGAGATCGAGCGCGCCCACATGGAGGAGGACACCGGCAAGTCGCTGCACGTCGGCGGCGCCACCGGCCGCATCCACGGCGCGTCCCACTCCCTGCTGGACTACAACCGCGCCGGCATCCCCCTCATCGAGATCGTCACCAAGCCGATCGAGGGCGCCGGCGAGCGGGCCCCCGAGGTCGCCAAGGCGTACGTCGCCGAGCTGCGCGAGGTCATCAAGGCGCTCGGCGTCTCCGAGGCCCGCATGGACAAGGGCCAGATGCGCTGCGACGTCAACCTGTCGCTGCGCACGAGCCCCGAGGTGCCCATGGGCACCCGCAGCGAGACGAAGAACGTCAACTCGCTGCGCTCCGTCGAGCGCGCCGCCCGCTTCGAGATCCAGCGCCACGCGGCGGTGCTCTCCTCCGGCGGCTCGATCGTGCAGGAGACCCGGCACTTCCACGAGGAGGACGGCTCCACCACGGCCGGCCGCATCAAGGACAACGCCGAGGACTACCGGTACTTCCCGGAGCCCGACCTGGTCCCGATCGCCCCGGCCCGCACCTGGGTCGAGGAGCTGCGCTCCGGTCTTCCGGAGATGCCGCGCGTGCGCCGCAACCGCCTCCTGCAGGAGTGGGGCGTCACCGAGCACGACATGCAGTCGATCCTCAACGCGGGCGCGGTGGACTCCATCGTCGCCACCATCGAGGCCGGCGCCGATTCGACGGCCGCCCGCAAGTGGTGGATGGGCGAGCTGGCGCGCAACGCCAACGAGCAGGGCGTCGTCGTCGACGAGCTGCCCATCACCCCCGTCCAGGTCGCGCGCGTCGCGGCCCTGGTGGCGTCCGGTGAGCTCAACGACAAGCTGGCCCGTCAGGTCCTCGAAGGCGTGCTCGCCGGCGAGGGCACCCCGGACGAGGTCGTCGAGAAGCGCGGCCTGAAGGTCGTCTCGGACGAGGGCGCGCTCGGCGCGGCCGTGGACGAGGCCATCGCGGGCAACGCGGGCATCGCCGACAAGATCCGCGGCGGCAAGGTCGCGGCGGTCGGCGCGCTGGTCGGAGCGGTCATGAAGACCACCCGCGGCCAGGCCGACGCGGCGCGCGTCAAGGAGCTCATCCTGGAGCGCCTGGGCGTCTCCGAATAGCCCCACCGTACGTACGCGGCGGCCCCGCACCGGTTCTCCGGTGCGGGGCCGCCGTGTTCCGTCCGGTCACCGCACTAGCGCTTGAGCACGGGGGCGGCGATGACGACGGTGCCGTTGTCGCACCCCTTGTCCACCTTGATCCGCAGCCGCAGGGCGCCGCTCACGTCAACGGTGTGGGTGATCGGCTTGCCCAGCTGCACGAGCTCGGAGAAGGCGGCGGGCTGGCCGTCGAGGGAGATGCTGATCCGCCCCTTCTCGTTGGTCGAGCCGTCGTCGATCCCCACGATGAGGTCCAGCTTCTGCCACGCGCGGTTGAGGTCGAACTCCGTGTACGTGTCGCTGTAGCAGCGGCGCTCCGCGACGAACGCCGCCCCGTACTCCTTGGTGTCGATCTTGGCCGGCCGGACCTCGAACCCACCCAAGTCCGATACCGGGCTCATGACGGTCAGATCGGCGGAGTTGACCCCCGGCGCGACCCCCGACGGGGGCTGGGAACCCGTCGCCGTGGGCCGGACCGTCGGGCCGCCGGATGCGGATGCGGACGCGGACGCGGACGCGGACGAGCTGGGCGTCGGGGTGGGCGTCGGGCTCCCGGGTGTCGAGGACGACGAGGCCGCCTTGTCCCCACCGGCCGCCGTGTCCGAGCCGTCCGCGTCCTTCTTGTCCCCCAGCAGCTTTACGCCGACCACCGCACCGGCCGCCACCACCAGCACCGCCAGCACCGCGCCGAGCACCAGCCCGGTCCGCCGCTTCTTGCGCGGGGGCGGCGCGGACGCCGGTTCCGTAGGGGACTCGGCCGCGGGCGCGGGACCGTACCCCTGCGGCACGCTCGCCTGGACCGGGGGCGGGGAGTACACCGGCTCGGTGGGCGGTGGTGTGTACGCCGGCTGCCGCGGGGGCTGCTGCGGAGCCGCCACCGGGACGGCCGGCCGCTCAGGCGGCAGCGGGGGCGCGGCCCCGGGCTTCGGCGGGGCCACGGCCGGGGCCACGGCCGGGGCCACCGCAGGGGTCGGTGGTGCGACCGGAACCGGAGGTGCGACCGGAACCGGAGGCGTGACCGGGGCCGGCGGCGCGACCGGGACCGCACGCTGCGAGGTGGACGTGGTGGTGGACACCACCGCGCGGCGGATGTCCTTCATCCAGGCCGCCAGGTTCACCGGACGCTTCAGCGGGTCGGAGGCGTAGATCGAGGCGATCCGCTCCCGCTGCTCCGCGTCCAGAACGGCGATCTGCGGCAGCCCGGTGAGGGCGCCGGCCAGCAGGTCGGGGGTCGCCGGAGGCGATTCCCCGGTCAGCAGGAAGTACGCGATGGCCCCGAAGGCGTACCGGTCCGCGCCCGGGGTCCGCTTGCCGTCGAAGACCTCCGGCGCCGCGTAGCCCGGGGTGAACCAGACCTCCGCGGTCTGGTGGTCGGCGGTCAGCTTGCTGAGGCCGAAGTCCACCAGCGTGGCCTGCCCGTGGGCGTCGACCATGACGTTGCCCGGCGACAGGTCGCCGTGGATCACCTGGCGCCCGGACGGGGTGGCCTTCCCCGAGTGCAGCCAGTCCAGTACGTCGGCCAGCTGCTCCAGCGTGCGCATCACCTCGCGCCGCTCGGCGGCGGTGGAGAGGGTGCGCTCGGCCCGCCAGTCCCGCAGGTCCAGCCCGTCGACGTGGTTCATGACCAGGACCAGGGCGCGCCCGGTCAGGGTCCCGGATTCCCCGGGCCGGTGGATCGGCGGCCCTTCGAAGTGCTCCCGGACGCCGACGACGCCGGGCCGGTGGACGAAGCGCAGCAGCTCGGCCTGTTCGTTCCACTTCTGGCTGATCCGGTCGAAGACGTCCGGGGTGATCGTTGTCTTGGAGTCGAGCACCTTCACGACCACGGGCTCGGCCCCGCCCGCGAGCTCGATCTCCGCGAGGTAGAGCACGGCCTCCCCGCCGCGCCCGATGGACCGGAGCAAGCGGTAGCGGTCTGCTGCCGCGTCCGGCCCGATGTGCAGATTCTGGCTGGTCAATTTCCCCCCAGCGCCAATTGTTTGAGTGGGGATCAGCTTCGCGCGCGGGTCTCGCGCGGTCAATGGAAACCAGGTGGCCGGCCTTGGGTCATGCCTGCTGACGCCGACCACCGGGTGTGCTGGTCCCGGCCCTGCCTAGGAGGCGGCGTCGAGGAACGCGGCCCAGGCGGCGGGAGCCACGGTCAGGACCGGGCCCTCGGTGACCTTGGAGTCGCGCACGTGGACGGCGGCGGTGTGGGTGGCGACCTCGACGCAGTTGCCGCCCTCGTCGGTGCTGTAGCTCGACTTGAACCAGGTCAGTACGTGGGTCATGACTCTCCTAGCAGGTCGTCCAGCAGGCGCTTGCTGTCCTCCATGGACAGCGCCTGGTTTCGCAGGATCCCATATTTGAGAGTGATCGGATGGACGTCCTCGGGGTCGTCCAGTAGGAAGCTGACTCGGGGTCCTTCGAGGTAGACGAGCTGGTCGTGGTCGACGGTCTCCACTAGCACCATCGGCCCGTTGAGACCCGCGTGGGTCTCGCGGCCTGTCGGCATGATCTGGAGTCCCAGGAAGGGCAATTCGGCCAGTTCGCGCAGGTGGCGGAGCTGGGCCCGGAGGACTTCACGTCCGCCGATGGGGCGCTCCAGGACGGTCTGCTCCACGATGTAGTGCATCATCGGCGGCCATGGCTTGCGGGCCAGCATGGACTGGCGACCCAGCCGGGTGGCCGTCTGGACTTCGATCTCCTCCGGGGTCATCGGTGGGTACAGACAGCCGAACACCGCCGCCACGTACTCCGGGGTCTGGAGCAATCCTGGGATCACCGAGTTCTCGTACGAGAACAGGCTCACCGCACTCCTTTCGTGCGTGAAGAAGTCGATCGCGAACGCCGGGTACCGCTCCCGCTTCGGGATCTTCGCCAGCGACATGCTCAGCAAGCCGCCCGTTTCGAACAGTTCGTCGAGCGTCGCCGCCATGCGCGGCTGGAGGAGCCGACGGCCCTGCTCCATGGAGCCGATGGTCTCCGGGTCGATGTGCAGGTGCTCCGCCAGGCTCGCCTGGGTGTAGCCCGCCTGCCTGCGGAAATGCGCGGCCAGTGCGCCCAGGACTCGCCATGAGACGTTCCGCTGGGGCTTGTTGTCGTCTGCCATGCGTGCGACATCCCCGGGCGGGAGGCGTCTGACGCACCGTCGACCCGTACGGCGCCCGTACAAAATCCAGAGTTCTGTAGCGATCGTTAGTTTAATTGGGTACGGTTCTTTCTGTAGCGATCGCTACGGAACTTAGGGGGATCCCGCATGAGCACCGCACTGAACAGCACCTACGCCCGCACCGTCCGCAAGGAGAGCGGCGGACCCGGCCTCCTCCTCGCCCATGGCGGGGGCGGTTCGGTCGAATCGAACTTCGGTCCGATCCTCGATGCCCTCGCCGTCGGCCACAGCGTCGTCGGCGTCGACTACCCCGGTACGGGTGGCACCCCGCGCGCCACGGAGCCGCTCGAACTGGACGAGCTCGCCGATCAGTTGGTCGCGGCCGCCGACGCCGAGGGGCTGGAGCGGTTCGCCGTCCTCGGGTACTCGCTCGGTGGGAACGTCGCCGCACGCATCGCCGCCCGGCATCCCGAGCGGGTCACCGCGCTCGTGCTCACCGCCACGTTCGCCCGGTCCGGGCGGTGGCTCGACCTCGTCGCCGGCCTCTGGTCGGAGCTGGCCCGGCGCGGGGAGGGCGAGCTGCTCGCGCGGCTCCTCGTACCCCTCACCCTCAGCCCGCACGCGCTGGAGGCGTTGACCACCGAGCAGGTGGAGGACGTGGTGCGGGCGACCGCCGCGTCCTTCCCGCCCGGCGGCGGGGACCATGCCGCACTGGTGCGGGGGGCCGACGTGAGCGCCGACCTCGCGCGGGTGGACGTACCGGCGCTGGTCATCGCGACCACCGCCGACCGCCTCGTACCGCTGGAGCTCCAGCGGGCGGTGGCGGACGCGCTGCCGGGGGCTCGGTGGGCGGAACTGCCCACCGGGCACCTGCCGTTCGTCGAGCTCCCGCAGGAGTGGGCGGCGCTCGTCACCGAGTTCCTGGCATCCGCGTAGGGGTGGTTACGGGCCGCTGAGGCGCGGTCCGCCGACGCGGGGGTGGCGAGGCCGGCGGAACCGGGCTCGGCGCAGGTTCCGGCCGCGGTCTCCTCCAGGGCGGCGCGGACGTGGGCGGCGCGGTCCAGGCCGGGCAGCAGGCTGGTGGCTAGTGCTGTGGCCGGGGGCGGCACACCTCCGGGCCGGCCGGGGCGTCCGCGAGGCCGGCGAAGTCGGCGTCGACGTCGGCGACGCTGCGGGCGCGCAGGAGGGCGGGCAGGGCGGCGAACCCGACCACCTCGACCGGGTCCGCGCCGGCGACCGCGATGGTCTCGGTGTGGCGGGCGACCGGTTCCCACGCGCCGTCGGGGCCGAGGGCCTCGATCCGGCCGTCCTCCAGATGCCGCAGCCGCTCGGAGTAGAGGTCCTGGGAATCGGCCATGGCGTGGGTGACGGCCCAGGCGGCGGTGCCGGTGTGCCCGGAGTGGGCGAGGCCGGGGACGCCGGGGACGGCGAGGACGACGACGTCGTACTCGGGGCAGGCGGGGCGCATCTGCTGGTACGCGCCGGGGTTCTCGGTGAACCGGTGCGGGTCGCCCGCGATGATCGCCGACCCGGTGGCGGTCCGGTCGCCCGGCATCAGCCGGCCGTTGCCGCCGCCGGGGGCGGGGCCGTTGCCCGCGAAGAGGGCGGCAGCCTCCTCGCCGAGGGCGCGGGCCGCGCGCTCGCGCCACAGCTTCGCGGCGAAGCCGGCGAAGAGGATGTGGGTCGAGATCCAGATGGCGAGCGGGACCCAGGGCTCCCAGGGCCCGGGGCGTGCGCGAAGCGAGTGTCGCGGGCGGCCCGGGGGCGAGCCCGTCGTTGTCCCCGGCGACGTACGCCCGGACCCAGGCGGCGGTGTCCCGGTCGAGCGCGTCGTGGCAGCGGCGCGCGGTGTCGGCGAGGCGGCTCCGGCGGGCGAAGCGGTCCCAGGGGACGGACCCGGGGCCGAGGGGGGAGGCGCTCGCGCCCTCGGCGCGCAGGCGCTCGGTCTCGAGCTGCCAGGCGCGGTCGAGGGCGGTGGTGCGGCCCTGGGCGTAGGACAGGCTGAGCGGATCCGGGGCGCGGAGGTGCGGTACGCCCCAAGCATCCCGGTAGAGCTCTTTCTTCACGCCGTGCGCGTCCGCGTCCGCGCCGTCGGTGGTGCTCACAAGGCTCACACCCGGCGGGGCAGTCGCTGCACCCGACGATGTGGGTCAGGCTCTGGTTCACGACCGCCGAAGGCAGACCGCACCAGCGGGCCTACACGCTGGTCGATCCGGACCCGGCCGCCGGCACCTTCTCGCTGGAGTTCGCCCTGCACGACGGGGTCGCGAGCGCGTGGGCGCGGCGCGCGGCGCCGGGTCGAGCGGTGCGCGGGCGGGGGCTCGTCGCTGGCCGAGCGTGTCCGGGCCGAACTCCCGGCCCTCCTGGGGGAGGCCGGGTCGGCCTACGTCTGGCTGGCCTCCGACACGGCCACCACCCGCACCCTGTCGAGCTGGCTCCGCAAGGACCTGGCGGTCCCGAAGGCCCGCGTCAACGCCCTGGGCTACTGGCGCCCCTGACCGGTGCCCGGTACGGCGCCTGCGCGGTCAGGCGCCCGTGGTGCCGTCGATGGCCTCGCGGAGGAAGTCCGCGTGGCCGTTGTGGCGGGCGTACTCGTGGATCATGTGGAGCATGAGCGTGCGGAGCGAGGCGTCCTCCTCCCACTTCACGACGTACGCCGTCACGTCGAGGGACGCGGCGGCCGCCTCCACCGCCCGCGCGTGCTCGACCTCCGACTCCCAGGCCGCGAAGGCCTCGGCGCGGGTCGAGCCGGAGGCGTCGTAGGCGGCCTGGAAGTCGCGCTTGTCCGACCACAGGTGGGGGACGTCCGCCCCGCCCACCGTCCGGCGGAACCAGTGCCGCTCGACCTCGGCCATGTGCCGGACCAGCCCCAGCAGGGACAGGGTCGAGGGCGGGGAGGCCTGGAGGCGCAGTTCTTCGTCGGTGAGGCCGTCGCACTTCCAGGCGAGGGTGGCCCGGTGGAAGTCGAGGTACGCGCGGAGCGTCTCGCGCTCGCCCCCGGTGAGGGGCGGGTCGCTGCGGTGGGTGGGTTCTGTCGCTGCCATGGTTGTGATCTTGCCCCGTCGGGACGGGGCGTGGAAGCCGTTCGCTGCGACTCGTCAGCGGCCGGCCCCGCTACCCCTCCCACACCCAGGGCACCGTGACGCCCAGCACCTCGAAGCCCAGCCGCTCCAGGATCGGCCGGCTGTCCTGCGAGGCGTCCACCTGGAGGTAGGGGATGCCGCGCTCCGCCGCCACGCGGGCGCGGTGCGCGACCAGGAGGCGGTAGATGCCGCGGCCGCGCCACTGCGGCACGGTGCCGCCGCCCCACAGGCCCGCGAAGGAAGTGCCCGGGCGCATCTCGATCCGGGCCGCGGACACCGGGGTGTCGCCCGCCATCGCGACGACCGCCTCGATCGTTTCCGGCTCGTCCCTCAGCAGGTTCAGCATCAGCTCCCTGATGCGCGGGCGGTCCGTGCCGAAGGCGCCGCGGTGGGCCTCCATCATCAGCTCGACGCCCTCCCCGTCGGTCACCACCCGCAGCGTGATCCCCGCCGGCGGCTCCACCGGCATCCTCGCGAGCTCCGAAGTCCTGCCGATCAGCAGCGTCTCGGCCGGCTCCGCCACGAAGCCGGCCGCGCGCAGCCGCTCCCCGAGGTCGGCGGGGCGGTCGTAGTCGTAGAGCTTCCACTCGAACTCCGGCCCCGCGATCTCGCCCCGGGCCGCCAGGCCGGTGAAGAACGCCACCTGCTCCGCGATCGCCGCGTCCGCCGTCCCCTCGTCCAGGTCCGACCAGAGCACGGTGTTCCCGCCGGCTCCGGGCACGATCTGCCGTACGACCGGGCCCGCCCGTTCCACGCGCGCGTCGCTGGTGTCGGGCCGCGCCTCCCGGCGCATCTCGGAGTCGAACTCGGCGCGCAGCTTCAGCAGGTCATCCCGGTCCATCGTCATCCGGCCAGCTCACCAGCCGTCACCCGCGCGCACAACTGCATTAGCCTCACCCCTGTGAGCGACCCCGCGCCCGCCCCAGCGCAGGGAGGGCGTGTCCACCGGCGCGTCCCACAGCCGCAGCAGTTCTTCGTCGGCGCGGCACAGGGTCAGGGTGCAGCCGGCCATGTCCAGGCTGGTGACGTAGTTGCCGACCAGCGAGCGGGCCACGGTGATCCCGCGGTCGTCCAGCACCCGCTCGACCTCCGCCCGCATGATGTACAGCTCGACGGGCGGGGTTCCGCCCAGGCCGTTGACGAGCAGGATCACCGGCGCGCCGGCCGCCTCCGGGAGGTCGTCGAGGATGGCGTCGAGCATCGCCTCGGCCGTCTCCGCGGCGGTCATCACCTTGCGGCGCTCGCGTCCGGGCTCCCCGTGGATGCCGATGCCGAGCTCGATCTCGTCCTCGCCGAGCGTGAAGTTCGGGCTGCCCTTGGCCGGGGTCGTGCAGGAGGTCAGGGCGACGCCGTAGCTGCGCGCGTTCTCGTTGACCTTGCGGGCCACCGCGGCGACCTCGGCGAGGGGGGCGCCCTCCTCGGCGAGCGCGCCCGCGATCTTCTCCACGAACAGGGTGGCCCCGGTGCCGCGCCGGCCCGGACCGTTCGCCGTCCGGGCGACGGCCACGTCGTCGTCCACGACGACCTGCTCGACCTGCACGCCCTCGTCCTCGCAGTCCTCCGCGGCCATCGTGAAGTTGAGGATGTCGCCCGTGTAGTTCTTCACGACGTGCAGGACGCCGGCGCCCGCGTCCACCGCGCAGGTGGCGCGCGCGATGTTGTCCGGAACCGGAGAGGTGAACACCGGTCCGGCCACGGCCGCCGCCAGCATGCCGCGCCCGACGAAACCGGCGTGCAGGGGCTCGTGCCCGCTGCCGCCGCCCGACAGCACCGCCACCCTTCCGGCGCTCTGCCCGGCCGCCGGGCCCCCGCCGGCCCGCGTGACGATGCCCCTCTCCGCCTCGACGCGGAGTCCCGGGTGGGCGGCGGCCATTCCGCGCAGCGCGTCGGCGACGACGCTCTCGGGGGAATTGATGAGCTTCTTCACGGGGGCCTCTTTCCTGAAACACGGAACGCCGGGCCGGAGCGGAAATTGGAATTGCGGGACGGTATTAACCCGGCACCGTCGCCGATCCGCCACCGCTTCCGGGGCACTTGGCTGGAACGTTACCCCGGAGAACCTGGAGGGCAGGCCGGGTCCTTGGTCCCGGATGCGGGCGCGGAAAGGCCCCTCCGCGAGGGGGCCGTGAATTTCGCCGGAGCCGCCCAAATCCGTGATAGGGATGAATAAGCAAGCGGAAATGAATTCGCAATGAGGAGGATTCACGTGAAGACCGTCGGTACGCGCATGATGATCAGCCCGCCGAAGTACGTGCAGGGCGCCGGAGCGATGAACGACCTGGGCGAGCACACCGCCCACCTCGGGACGAACGCCGTCGTCCTCGCGGACAAGGGCGTCTGGGGCTTCGTCGACACCGCGGTCACCGACTCGCTCACCGCCGCCGGGGTCAAGCTGACCAAGGAGGTCTTCGGCGGGCTCTGCACGCAGAAGGAGATCGACCGGGTGGCCGCGGCCGCCCAGGCCGCCGGCGCGGACGTCATCGTCGGCATCGGCGGCGGCACCGCCATCGACACCGCGAAGGCCGTCGGCCACGCGCTGGGCGACATCGCCGTCGTGTCCGCACCCACCGTCGCCTCCACCGACGCGCCGACCAGCGCGCTCGCCGTCATCTACACCGAGGAGGGCGCCTTCGAGCGCTACTCCTTCTTCCGGCGCAACCCCAACCTCGTCCTCGTCGACACCGCGCTCGTCGCGAACGCGCCGAGCCGCTTCGTCGTCTCCGGCATGGGCGACGCGCTCGCCACCTGGTACGAGGCCCGCGTCTGCGTCGCCGCGAACCGGGTGGCCATGGCCGGCGGCCTCGCCACCATGGCCTCCCTCAGCCTCGCCCGGCTCTGCTGGGAGACCCTGATCGAGTACGGCCCCCAGGCCCGTCTGGCCGCCGAGGCGCACGTGGTCACCCCGGCGCTGGAGAAGGTCACCGAGGCCAACACGCTGCTCTCCGGCCTCGGTTTCGAATCCTGCGGCCTCGCCGCCGCCCACGGCATCCACAACGGGCTGACCGTCTCCCACCGCACGCACGGCATGATGCACGGCGAGAAGGTCAACATCGGCACCCTCGCCCAGCTGATCCTGGAGGGCGCCCCCACCGACGAGCTGGACACCTACCTGAAGTTCAGCCGCGCCGTCGGCCTCCCGACCACCCTCGCCGAGGTCGGCCTCGGCGACCCGGACCGCGAGGAGCTCCTCGCCATCGGGCGCGCCGCCACGGCGGAGGGCGAGACCACGCACAACATGCCCTTCCCGGTGACCCCCGACATGGTCGCGGACGCCCTGATCGCGGGCGACGCCTACGCCCGCGCGACCGCCGGCAAGTCCTGCTAGTGCTGTGGCCGGGAAGGTTTGGCGGGTCGCGGTGTCCGGCGCGGTGCCTCGCAAGGCGGAGGGCCGCCGCTTGTACTGGACGTACTTCGGTGGTCCGACAACGCGGCGAGGTGCCGTGCCGGGCGCTGCGACCCGGTGGACCTTTCCGGTCACAGCACTAGGAGTAGCGGGTCCTACGGGGCTCCGCGCGGGCCGTCCCCCGCGCGGGCCCCGTCCGGCCCGTCCTCCGCGGCGCGGGCCCCGTCCGGTCCCGCCGTCCGGGACGCCAGCAGCAGGGCGATGTCGTCCGGCCGGTCGGCGGAGTTCCCCGCCTCGCCGACCAGCCGGTCCGCCGTCTCCGTCAGCGGGCCGGGGCCGGCGGCCGCCAGGGCGGCCCGCAGCCGCTCCACCCCCACGTCGATGTCCGTGCCCGGGATCTCCACCAGCCCGTCGGTGTACAGGGCGAGCACCGCCCCCGGCTCGATCCGTAGCCGGGTGACCGGATAGTCCGCCTCGGCGTCGATGCCGAGCACCACCCCGCCCGGCAGGTCCAGCACCTCGGTCCGGCCGTCCGGACGGCGCAGCAGCGGCTGGGGATGTCCGGCGCGCACGGCGAGGGCCAGGCCCGTCGCGGGGTCGAGCAGGACGTAGCAGCAGCTGGCGAACTGGCCCGGGTCGAGGTCGATGAGCAGCCGGTTGGTGCCGCGCACCACCTGCTCCGGCGTATTGCCGCTGAGGGCGAAGGCCCGCACCGCGCTGCGTAGTTGGCCCATCGTGGCCGCCGCCGCCACCCCGTGGCCCTGTACGTCGCCGATGACCAGCGCGAGGCGCCCGCCGCCCGCGTCGAGGACGTCGTACCAGTCGCCGCCCACGTCCATCCCGGCGGTGCCGGGCAGGTAGCGCCCCACCGTGACCACGTGCTCGCGCACCGGCAGCCGGTGCGGCAGCAGCGCCGCCTGGAGCCCGCGGGCCAGCGCGGCCTCGCTGTCGTAGCGCCGCGCCCGCTCCAGGGCCTGCGCGATCAGCCCGGCCAGCGCCGTGAGCACCGTACGCTCCTCCGGGCTGAACCCGCGCGGCGCGTCGAAGCCGAGGATGCACGAGCCGACCGGCCTGCCGGAGGCGATCAGCGGGAGGAACGCGCGGGCCCCGACGTGGGCGTCCAGCGGGATCCCCGGGTAGGCGGAGGCCAGGTGCTCCATCGACTCGAAGAAGATCGGCCGGCCCGTCGTGAGGGTCTCCACCCCGGGGAGCCGGACGTCCAGCGCGACCCCGTCGAACCGGTTGAGGAAGCCCTGGGGGAAGCCCGTCTCCCAGGCCAGGTGCAGATGGCCCTCCTCCAGCAGGTAGATCGCCAACTGGCGTCCGCCGAACGCCGGGAGGAGCTCCTCGGTGACCACGGCCGACACCTGGCGGGCCGTCACCGCCTCGGTCAGCGCGATCGCGAGGGCGACCGGACGGTACAGGGCGGAAGCCCGGTCGGCGGGCGAACCGAGACCGGGGGACCCGAGCCCCGGTCCGGGCCGCACCACCGACTCGGGTGCGTACGCGGGCGGTTCGGCCACGTCGATGGTGACGGTGATCCCGTCGGACCCGGCGTGCAGGCCCACCGACAGCCACTGCTCCGGCAGGCGCGCACCGGGCCTGGCGGCTTGGAAGCGCACCGGCTCGGGGGCGAGGAACACGGCCCGGAAATGGTCCTCGTAGGAGGGGTGGCCGAGCCAGGGCAGGGCCTCCCACAGCATCCGCCCGACCAGTCCGGCGCCTTCGGCACCTTCGGCTCCGAGCAGGCTCCCGGCTCCCGCGAGGGCGGCGGAGTTGGCGAACCCGATCACGCCCTGCCGGTCCACGGACAGGACGGCCTGGTCCAGCCGGTCCACGGCCGCGCGGGCGCCGCCCCCGGAGCCGGGCGCCTCGTCCGCCGGACCGGAGCCGGGCACGCACACCGGATCACCCTCCCAGGCCACGGGCGCCCCGGCCGCGGCGAGATCGGACAGCTCCCCGGCCAGCCGGGCCGCCACCGCGCGCAGCCGCTCCCGGTCGCCCGACCCGACCGGGAGCCCGGGGGTCGCCGGGCGCAGCACCACCAGCACGCCGTAGCGCTCGGGCCCGCGGGCGACCGGCTCGTACAGCGAGCCGAAGGGGAACGGCAGCCCGGCCATCAGCTGGGGGAAGCGCCGCATCGCGGACTCCGCGTCGGGCAGGTGTACGGACTGTCCCGAGCGGTACGCCTCGGCCACGGGGTACGGGCGGTTCACGTGCATCCGCCACCAGGGGCGGAACAGCGGCCCCGGGATCCCGGTCAGGACCGCCATCCGCAGCAGCCCCGCGGTGCCGGAGCGCAGGTAGACCCCGCCCGCGTACCCGCCGGCGGCCCGCACCGCATCGAGAGCGGCCCGCGCGAGCACCCGGGCCGTGGCGTCGGTGAGGGGGCCGCCGATGTCCGGTCTCGCCGTCACCCCTTCAGAATGCGCCCGGGCCGGCGGGCTGAAAGTCCCTGCCGATCAGGGACTTCGCCCGGCTCCCGGACCTCCCCGCACTGCTTAGGTTTGCCTAAGGAGACCGATGAAGGAGGTCCGGTGCCGTCGCTCAACGACAGCCGTCCCGGAACGACCGTACGCATCACGGGGATCGAACCCGGCCGGGCCGGCGGCAGCCGGCGCCGACTCCTGGAGTTCGGCTTCGTGCCGGGGGCCGACGTCACCGTGATCGCGAGGGGCGCCACCGGAGGCCTGCTCGTCGGGCTCGGTGACGCCAGGGTCGCGCTGGACTCCCGTACCGCCGGCCGGCTGAGGTGGTCCCGATGAGCTGCCACGGTACCGAGGGCGGGGCCACCGCCACGATGGAGCGCGAAGCGGGCACCCCCGTCGTCGCCCTCGTGGGAAACCCCAATGTCGGCAAGTCGACCCTCTTCAACGCCCTCACCGGCGGCCACCAGCGCGTCGGCAACTGGCCCGGCAAGACCGTCTCCGTCGCCCAGGGGGACTGGCGCACCCCGAGCGGCCGCCGCGTGCGCGTCGCCGACCTGCCCGGCTCCTACAGCCTGCTGCCCGACTCCCCGGACGAGGCGCTGGTGCGCGACGTACTGACCGCGCCGGCGGGGGAGCGGCCCGACGCGGTGGTCTTCGCCCTCGACGCGGCGAACCCGGCCCGCAACCTGTACCTGCTCTCGCAGATCCTCGACACCGACCTCCCCGTCGTCGTCGCGCTCACCATGACCGATGTGGCCGCCCGGCGCGGCACGCCCCCGGACCCGGACGCGCTGGCCCGCGAGCTCGCGCTGCCGGTCGTACGGGTGGAGGGGCGCACCGGCACCGGCCTGGACCTGCTCGCCGACGCCGTCGCCGATGCCCTGGCCGCCGGGCCCCACGGGCCGTCGCCGCTGCTGCCGGTACCGCTGCCGCTGTCGCCGTCGTCGCACCGGACCGGGCGGACCTCCGCCTGGGCGGCCGGGTCACCCGTGGCCGTCGAGCTGGCGACCCTCGTCGCGGAGTTCTCCGGACGGACCCCGCACCCCGCGCGGTGGCTGGCCGTGAGCCTGCTCTGCGGGGAGCGGCCCTCCGCGGTCCCCGCGGCGCTCGCCGAGCGGGCCCGGCAGGCGGCGGACCGCCTCGCCGAGGCCTCCGGAGCCGGCCCGCAAGGCGCCACCGGGGCCCACGCCGACGCGAACACCGAGGCCGGCGCGTACGCCGACATCGACGCGGACGCCGAACTGCTCGTCGCCGAGGCGCGCTACGCCTGGGCGCACGCCGTCGTCGAGCGCGCCGCGCCCCGCCCCGCGCGGGCCAGGCCCACGCTCACCGACCGGGTGGACCGGCTGCTGCTGTCCCGCTCCTTCGGGATCCCGTTCTTCCTCGCCGTGATGTGGGGCGTCTTCCAGGCCACCACCGTGCTGGCCAAACCCCTCCAGGACGGCCTCGGCGACTTCGTCTCCGGACCCGTCAGCGGCGGCGCCGACCGGCTCCTCGAAGCCGTCCGCGCACCCGGCTGGCTGACCGGCCTGCTGGTCGACGGCCTGATCAGCGGAGTGGGCCAGCTACTCACCTTCGTGCCGCTGATGATCATCATGTTCGTGCTGCTGGCCCTGCTGGAGGACTCCGGCTACTTCGCCCGCGCCGCCTTCGTGGCCGACCGCCTGATGCGCGCCCTGCGGTTGCCCGGCCGCGCCTTCCTGCCGCTCGTCGTCGGCTTCGGCTGCAACGTCCCGGCCTTCGCGGGCACCCGGATCCTGAACCGCCGCTCGCACCGGCTGCTGGTCGGCCTGCTCATCCCGTACATGAGCTGTACCGCCCGCCTCGCCGTCTACGTGATGATCGCGGGCATCTTCTTCGGCTCGAACTCCGGCACGGTGGTCTTCTTCCTCTACGCCGGCTCCGTGCTGCTGGTCGTCCTCATGGGCCTGATCCTGCGGCCCCTGCTCTTCAAAGACATGAAGGAGGAGCCGCTCGTCCTGGAACTGCCCCCCTACCGGCTCCCCACCCTGCGCGTCACCGGCGCCCAGGTCTGGCAGAAGCTCGCCGCCTTCCTGCGCACCGCCGGCGGCATCATCGTGGCCACCGCGGCCGGGGTGTGGCTGCTCATGGCCGTCCCGGCCGGAGCCGGCCACGGCGGCTTCGGCGACGTCGGCGTCGAGCACAGCGTCTTCGGCACGGTGACCCGCGCGGTCGCGCCCGTCGTCGCCCCGGCCGGCTTCGGCGACTGGCACGCCACGGCCGCGCTCGGCACCGGGCTGATCGCCAAGGAGGGCGTGGTCTCCACCCTCGCGCAGACCTACTCGGCGGGGGAGGACGGAGACCCGAAGCTCACCACGAGCCTGCACGCCACCTTCGACCAGGCCTCCGGCGGACACCCGCGGGCGGCAGCGCTGGCCTTCCTCGTCTTCATCCTCTCCTACACCCCCTGCATGGCCTCCCTGGCCGCCCAGCGGGCCGAGATCGGCACCCGGCTGACCCTCATCGGGTTCGGCATCCAACTGGCGGCGGCCTGGCTGCTGGCCGTCGGCGTCTTCCAGATCGCGAGGCTGATGTGGTGAGCAGGGCCGATGGGACCGATGGGACCGATGGGACCGATGGGACCGGTGGGACCGGTGGGCCCGGTGGGACCGGCGGGCCCGGCATGCTGCGCAGGCTGCTGCGCGCCTTCGAGGAGGCCACCCCCGGCGAGGGGCTCGTGCAGATCGCCGACCGGCTCGGCATCGACCGCGCCGAGGCCGCAGACCTCGCCGCCTACTGGGTCCGCAAGGGCCGCCTGCGGCGCGAGGAGATCGGCGCCCCCGACTGCGGCGGCTGCCTCGCCGCCTCGCGCTCCTGCACGGCGTGCCCCGGCGGCGCCCCGGGCCCCGGCCCGGCTGCCGGCCGCGGCGCCGGCCCCGCCGCGCGGCCGGTCCTGGTCGCACTGAGCCCCGTACGCCGCACGCGCTGACCCGAACGCCTACCCCGTCCGGGGGAGGTCCGGCCCCGGGACCGGGCAGCGCCGCCGGCGCCCGGGCAGGCTTGCGGACATGCGACAGCAGTACGACACGGATACGTCAACGCCCCCGGTGGCCTTCTCGGTCGCCGACGCCTTCACCCTGCGCACGGCCCTGGACGCCCTCGGCGGGGTCCGCGGCCTCGACACCCTCGACGCGGCCTGCGGGCACGGCACCACCACCCGGCTGCTGGCGAGCGGCGGAGCCCGCCGCGCGGTGGGCGTCGACAACTGTCCCGAACGCATCCGGCGGGCGCGGGAGGGCGGGGGAGGCGCCGAGGGCGCCGAGGTCGAGTACGTCCTGGTCGATGACGCGGCCGGGATGCCGCGACTGGGCCCCTTCGACCTGGCCACCGCCGTGTACCTGTTCAACCAGGCCCACGACAGGCCCGCCCTGCACGCCATGTTCCGCGCCGTCCGCGCCAGCCTGCGCCCCGGCGGCCGGCTCCTCGCCATCGTGCCGAACCCGGGCGCCTTCCCGTACGCGGACTGGGCGCCGTACGGGATCAGCGTCGTCGAGCGGGCTCCGGGCGGCGACGCGCCCCTGCTCCGGGCCCGGCTGGAGACCGATCCGCCGGTCCCGTTCGAATGCCGGGAGTGGGCCCACGCCGACTTCGCCGAGGCCGCCGCCGACGCCGGCTTCTCCACCGTCTCCTGGCAGCCGACCCGGACCCCGCCGGCGTGTGCGATCCGCGACGAGACGTACTGGGCCCGCTACCGCACGGCCCCGGTGGGCTCCCTGATGAACTGCGTGGCGTGACCTGCCGGTACGGCCTCGCGGTCAGTCCTCCGTCGCCGCCCTGCGCACCAGCGCCACGATCAGGTCGCGCGCGGCCCTGCCCTCCGGGACGGGCAGCAGCGGGTACGCGTGCGGCAGCCCCGGCTCCTCGTGGAACTCCACCTCCACGCCGGCCGCCCGGGCCCGGCGCAGCAGTTCGCGGCTGTCGGTCGTCAGGACGTCCCGGGTGCCCGTGAACACCGTCAGGGGGGCCAGCCCCGCGAACGACCCGTGCAGCGGGCTCACCCGCGGGTCGTCGGCCGCCAGGTTGCCCGCGTACAGCCGCCCGGCCTCCCGCAGTCCGGTGCGGGCCAGCATCGGGTCGCCGGCCTCGATGGCCGCCTGGTCGGGGTGGCTCATGGAGACGTCCAGCCAGGGCGAGATCAGCACGATCCGGGACGGCTGCGCCCCGGTCCGGTCGCGGTCGCGCAGCCGCTGGGCCGCCGCCAGTGCCAGCCCGGCGCCGGCGGAATCCCCGATGAGCACCGTGCCGCCCGCGCCGCCGCTCGCGATCAGGCCGCTGAGCAGGTCCGCGGCGACCGGGACGGTCCGGTCGGCGGTCCCGCGCGGGGCCAGGATGTACGCCGGCACGACGACCCGGGCGCGGGCCTGGGTGACCAGCTTCCTGATCAACGACCAGTGGGGCCGGACCAACTCGTGGATGTACCCGCCGCCGTGCACGTAGAGCACCTTGGCGGTCGGCTCCGCCCCCAGCGGCGAGACGTCGTACACGGGCCACGCTCCGACGAAGGTCCGCGAGACCTCCGCGATCCGGCCCAGCGAGCGCGGCGGCAGATGGGACGCCGGCCGTCGTGCCGACTCCGCCACCCGGGCACGGACCGCCTCCGCGCTCCCGAACCGTCTTCGCCGTCCCGCCGCGATCAGCGCGACCGAAAGCGCTCTGCTGCGCAGACTCGGCACGCCCCTCACCTCCCCATTCCCGGCCCGGACCACTCCCCGGCCCCTGCCCGCCACCTCAGGAGCATAGGCGTGAAGCTGGCCTGTGGACCCGCTTAAGAAATCCTCGATGGACTGATGACCCCGCAGGTCGGCAGATTGGTGGCGTCCGCACGCTGCGGGGCCGCCGCGCCCCGTAGCGATCGCTTCCGCATGCCTGGAGCCACGCCATGAAGGCACTCGTCAAGCACAAGGCCGAGCCCGGGCTGTGGCTGATGGATGTTCCCGAGCCCGAGTACGGCGCCGGCGAGGTGCTGATCAAGGTGCTGCGCACCGGCATCTGCGGGACGGACCTGCACATCCGTTCGTGGGACGGCTGGGCGCAGGGTGCCGTCAAGACCCCGCTCGTGCTCGGCCACGAGTTCGTCGGCGAGGTGGCCGCGCTCGGCGCGGACGTGTCCGACATCGAGATCGGCGCGCTGGTCAGCGGCGAGGGCCACCTGGTGTGCGGGAGGTGCCGCAACTGCCTGGCCGGGCGCCGCCACTTGTGCCGCAGCACGATCGGTCTCGGGGTCGGCCGCGACGGCGCCTTCGCCGAGTACGTGGTGCTGCCCGCGCAGAACGTCTGGGTGCACCGGACCAAGGTGGACCTCGATGTCGCCGCGATCTTCGACCCGTTCGGCAACGCGGTGCACACCGCGCTCTCCTTCCCGCTGGTCGGCGAGGACGTGCTGATCACCGGCGCCGGCCCGATCGGGATCATGGCGGCGGCCGTGGCCCGGCACGCGGGCGCCCGCAACGTCGTCATCACCGACGTCAGCCCGGAGCGCCTCGAGATCGCCCGCAAGGCGGGCGCCACGCTCGCGCTCGACGTCTCCAAGGCGACGATCGCCGACGCGCAGGCCCAGCTCGGCCTGCGCGAGGGCTTCGACATCGGCCTGGAGATGTCCGGCCGCGGCGAGGCGATGCGCGACATGATCGACAACATGACGCACGGCGGCCGGATCGCCATGCTGGGCCTGCCGGCGCAGGAGTTCGCGGTCGACTGGGCCAAGGTCGTCACCTCGATGATCACGATCAAGGGCATCTACGGCCGCGAGATGTTCGAGACCTGGTACGCGATGACCGTGCTGCTGGAGGGCGGGCTCGACCTCAGCCCCGTCATCACCGGCCGCTACGCCTACGGGGACTTCGAGGCCGCGTTCGACGAGGCGGCGACCGCCCGCAGCGGCAAGATCATCCTGGACTGGACGCAGGCGTAGCCCTGGTGCTTAATCACATCTGAAACAGCTCCACCCGCGCGGGAAACGCGTCGCCCGCGCACGCCCGCGTGAGCTCCGCGACCGGCAGGGCCCCGTCCGAAGCCAGGAGCACCGCGTTCCCGAACCGCCGCCCCCGCAGCACCCCCGGCTCCGCGACCAGCGCCAGCTCCCCGAAGGCCGCCCCGAAGTTCGCCAGTTGCGCCCGCAGGAAGCCGAAGGGCGCCCCGTCGGCCAGGTTCGCCACGTAGACCCCGCCGGGCCGCAGGACGCGCGCCACCTCCCGCGCGTACTCCACGGAGGTCAGCGAAGCCGGCACCCGCGACCCCCCGAAGACGTCCCCCACCACGAGGTCCGCGCTCGCGGCCGGCGCCGCCGCCAGCCACGCCCGCGCGTCGGCCACGTGCACCGTGATCCCGCTGCCCGCGGCCACCGGCAGGAACTCCTCGACCAGCGACACGAGTCCGCCGTCGAAGTCGACCACGTCCTGCCGCGAGCCCGGCCGGGTCGCCGCCGCGTACCTCGCCAGCGTGAGCGCGCCCCCGCCCAGGTGCAGCAGGTCCAGCCCGGCCCCCGGCTCGCCCACGCAGTCCAGTACGTGCGCGAGGCGGCGTACGTACTCGAACTCCAGGTGCTCCGGGTCGTCGAGGTCCACGTACGACTGCGGGGCGCCGTCCACCGTCAGCAGCCAGGCCCGGTCCCGATCGACGTCCGGCATCAGCTTGGCCGTGCCCTGGGCCACGTCCCGGATCACCGGAATCTGTTCGTCACTCACCCGACCATTGTCAGGCCGCCGGGCCGGCCCAGACCTCCGCCGCCCGCGCCGCGTGCCCGGCGGCCTGCGCGAGCCCCGCCCGGGCGGCCGGATCGCGCCGCGCCGGGTCCAGCACGTTTCGCCCGAACACCTTGCGGGCTTCGGGCGAGGGCGTGATCAGCAGGACCTGCGCCCCGGCCGCCCGCAGCTGCGCGGCCTGGGCCGCCGGCGAGGGGATGAGGCCGGACCCCATGGACATCGGCGCGAGGATCACCACCCGCGCGTAGCCCGCGGCGAGGTCGGCGTTGGTCGCGGAGCGGATCCCGCCGTCGATGAACCGCCGCCCCGCGACCGTCACGGGCGGCCAGACCCCGGGAACGGCGCAGCTCGCCGACACGGCGTCGACCAGTCCGGCCGCGCTCCCCCGCTCGAAGGCGGCGAGCTCGCCGGTCAGCGCGTCGACCGCCGCGACGACCAGCCGCCGCTCGGGCCAGGCGTGCGAGACCAGCCGGGCCTCGAGCACCTTGCGGCGTTCCGCCTCCGCGCCCGTGCCGGCGGCGAGCGCGATGGCCCCGACCCGGCGCCGGTAGGCCTTCGCGTCGCGCGAGCGCACCATCGCGACGGCGTACCGCGCGATCAGGGAGGCCCCCAGCTTCGCGGTGAGCTCCCCGCCGGGGTCGCCGAGCTGGCGCTCGTACAGCTCCTGCGGGGTGAGCAGCCCGGAGGTGAGCTGCGCGCCGACGACCGAGCCGGCCGAGGTCCCGACGACGAGGTCGGCGCCGAAGAGGTCGACGCCCGCGCGGGCGAGCCCGTACAGCATTCCGGCCTCCCAGCCCACGCCGGTCAGCCCGCCGCCGCCGAGCACCAGCGCGGTGCCCTTGCCCCCGCCGTTGCCCTCGCCGTTGCCCTCTCCCCCGGCCCCGCCCGCGCCGTCGCCGTCGCCGTTGCCCGTGCCGTCGCCGTTGCCCGTGCCGTCGCCGTTGCCCGTGCCGTCGCCGCCCATGAGCCGCCCGCCCCTTCGTACACGTCGTACACGCCAGTGGTGACGGCAGTCTGGCGCAACCGGACCACCGCCACCACAACGGGTACCGGCCGGCTACCCGACCTCGGTCACCGTCCCCGCTCCGACGGTGCGGCCGCCCTCGCGGATCGCGAATCCGAGGCCGCTCTCCAGCGGGACGTCCCGGCCGAGCTCGACGGTCATGGTGACCGTGTCACCCGGCCGGGCCACGCCCGCCCCGCCCAGGTCCACGTCGCCCACCACGTCGGCGGTGCGGATGTAGAACTGCGGCCGGTAGCCGGAGGCCACCGCCGTGGTGCGGCCGCCCTCCCGGGCGGACAGGACGTACACCCGCGCCGTGAAGCGCCTGGAGGGGACGACGCTGCCGGGCGCGGCCACCACGTGCCCGCGGCGCACCGCGTCGCGCGGCACCCCGCGCAGCAGGAGGGCGACGTTGTCCCCGGCCTCGGCGGACTCCATCGGCTTCCCGAAGGTCTCCAGCCCCGTGACCACGGACTCCACGGGCTCGCCGACGCCGCCGAGGAGGGCGACGCGGTCGCCCGTCCGCACGGTGCCGCGCTCGACGGCGCCGGTGACGACGGTGCCGCGACCGGTGATGGTGAGGACGTTCTCCACCGGCATCAGGAACGGCGCGTCCGTGTACCGCACGGGCATGGGCACGTACGTGTCCACGGCGTCGAGCAGGGCCAGGATCGCCGAGGTCCAGCGCGGGTCGCCGTCCAGCGCCCCGAGCCCGGAGACCCGTACGACCGGGGTGCTGTCCCCGCCGTAGCCGTTCGCGGTGAGCAGCTCGCGCACCTCCAGCTCGACGAGGTCGGTGAGCTCGGGGTCCCCGGCGTCGGCCTTGTTCAGCGCGACCACGATGTGGTCGACGCCGACCTGCCGGGCGAGGAGCACGTGCTCGGCGGTCTGCGGCATGACCCCGTCGAGCGCGGAGACGACGAGGATCGCCCCGTCGAGCTGGGCCGCACCCGTGACCATGTTTTTGACGTAGTCGGCGTGACCGGGCATGTCGACGTGCGCGTAGTGCCGGGTGTCGGTCTCGTACTCGACGTGCGCGAGGTTGATGGTGATGCCGCGCCGGGCCTCCTCGGGGGCCCGGTCGATGCGGTCGAAGGGCACGTAGGAGGCGCCGCCGCGCTCGGCGAGGACCTTGGTGATGGCGGCGGTCAGCGTCGTCTTGCCGTGGTCGACGTGACCCATGGTGCCGATGTTGAGGTGCGGCTTGGTGCGCACGAAGGCCGTCTTGGCCATGATGTCTTCCCGTGTGGTCCGAAGCTGGATGTTCGGGACCCCCTGAGCGAACCGACCCTCCCCCTGCGGGGTCCGCCGGACGATCCGGTATGGGTCAGCTTCGTGCGCCGCCGAATGCGGTTGCGCCCGCGGTGTGTTCCGCGAGGAGGGCAGCCTTCGGCGCGTCCGCGACTGCGGACGGCGCTGCGGGGAAGGCGTGCCTGGACATGTGGCCGATCCTGCCGGATCGGGCACGGACCGTCGAACGGTTATTCGCCGAACCGCGCGCTCTCTAGTGCCGTGACCGGAAAGGTCCACCGGGTCGCGGCGCCCGGCACGGCACCTCGCCGCGTTGTCGGACCACGCGAGTACGTCCAGTACGCGACGTGATCCTCCGCCTTGCGATGCACCGCACCGGACACCGCGACCCGGCAAACCTTTCCGGTCACGGCACTAGAGGTTCTTGAGCGCCTCGCGGACCGACAGCGGGGACAGCCGGCGGCCTTCCGCGGCGACGAAGGCGCGCACCGCGCCGGGGTCCGTCTTGGCGTACTCGCGCAGGCACCAGCCGATGGCCTTGCGGACGAAGAAGTCCGGGTGGCCGCCCTGGCGCCGGCAGTAGGCGAAGAGCCGCTCGGTGTCGGTCGCGGACTTGTACCGGAGCTGGTGCAGGAGCGCGGTGCGGGCCACCCACACGTCCTCGTCCCCGATCCACTCGTCCATCACGGCCGCGAGCGCCGGGTCGGCCGCCACCAGCGGGCCCACCACGTGCGCGGCGAGCGCGTCCACGGTGTCCCACCAGGGGACGGTGGTGATCAGGTGCCGGGCGAGGGGGAGGAGGTCCGAGGAGCAGCGCCCGACGTTGCGGCGCAGGTAGTCGGCGGCGAAGTAGTGGTACTCACGCTGCGGAAGCTCCCAGCAGCGCAGCGCGAGCGCGGTGCAGTCCGTCTCGTCCGGTTTCGGGGTGTTCTTGGTCACGGCCTTCGACAGTTCGCGCCGCAGCGGGGTGCGGATCCCGAGGAAGGGCGCGACGCCCTTCATGTACGCGGCCATGTGCGCGGCCTGCTCCGCGTCCGCGGCGGCGCCGAAGGAGCCGGTGAGGCGCTCCGCCAGCAGCTCCGCGAGGGGGCTCCGCGGAACCGGCGGACGCGGCTGGTCGTTCGGCTGCATGAGGCCCAGATTACGGCGCGCGGCCACACGGGTCGGTTAGTCTCCCGGAATGTCCCTCCTCCTCGCGCCGTGGACCCGGCTCTCGCTGCTCGTCGCGCTGCTCCTGGCGGCCGGCGTCTGCGTCGTGCTGTACGAGCCCCAGCGCCTGCTGTCGGAGGGCTGGCCCCCGGGGCTCCCGGTGGGTGTGGCGGTGCTGCTCTTCGCCGGGGCGTACGGGGTGTGCACGGCCGCCCTGGTGCCGCGCCCCCTGCTGAACCTGGCGTCCGGGGCCCTCTTCGGGTCCGTGTTCGGCCTGCCCGCGGCGGTCGCGGGCTCGGTCATCGGCGCCGGCATCTCCTTCGGCCTCGGCCGGATGATGGGCCGCGACGCCCTGCGCCCGCTGATCCGCGGCCGCTGGCTGCAGGCCGCCGACGACCAGTTGGCCCGGCACGGATTCCGCTCGATGCTGGCGGTGCGGATCTTCCCCGGCCTGCCCTTCGCGGTGGCCAACTACGGTGCGGCGCTGTCGCGCTGCGGCTGGCTGCCCTTCCTGCTCGCCACCGCGATCGGCGTGGTCCCGAACACCGCCGCCTACGTGGTCGCCGGCGCCAGCGCCTCCTCCCCCACCTCCCCCGCCTTCCTCGCCTCGTTCGGCTTCATCGCCGCCTCCGCGGTGGGGGCCGCGGTCGTCGCCTGGCGCAAGCGGCACCGGCTGGCTCCCGTACGGGAGTCCGCGCCCCGGCCGGGGCGAGTGCCCGTACGGGCCCGCGAACTGACGCCGGTACACCCCCCTGTGGTCACGGCCGCACCCCACGGGCCCTAGCATCGGACCCGAACTGCCCGACGATCACAAGGACGAGCGCACCCCGACATGAGCTGGTTCGAATCCCTAATCCTCGGTCTCGTCCAGGGGCTTACGGAGTTCCTCCCGATCTCCTCCAGCGCCCACCTGCGGCTGACCGCGGCGTTCGCCGACTGGACCGATCCGGGAGCGGCCTTCACCGCCATCACGCAGATCGGCACCGAGGCCGCCGTGCTGATCTATTTCCGCAAGGACATCGCGCGGATCGTCTCCACCTGGTTCCGCTCGCTGTACACCAAGGCGCTGCGCTCCGAGCAGGACGCCAAGATGGGCTGGCTGGTGATCGTCGGATCGATTCCGATCGGTGTGCTGGGCCTCGTCTTCAAGGAGCAGATCGAGGGCCCGTTCCGCGATCTGCGGCTGATCGCCACCAGCCTCATCGTGATGGGCATCGTGCTCGGCGTCGCGGACCGGCTGGCCGCCCGTGACGAGGAGGGCGGCCGGCACCGCGCCGTCCGCGAGCGCAAGACGCTCAAGGAGCTGGGCGTCAAGGACGGCCTGATCTTCGGCCTCTGCCAGGCGATGGCACTGATCCCGGGCGTCTCCCGCTCCGGTGCGACGCTCTCCGGCGGTCTGCTGCTGGGCTTCACCCGGGAGGCGGCGGCCCGCTACTCCTTCCTCCTCGCCATCCCGGCCGTCCTGGCCTCGGGCCTGTTCGAGATCAAGGACGTGATCGAGGAGCCGGGCCACATCGCGTGGGGGCAGACGATCTTCGCCACGGTCGTCGCCTTCCTGGTCGGCTACGCGGTCATCGCCTGGTTCATGAAGTTCATCTCCAGCAGGAGCTTCATGCCCTTCGTGATCTACCGGATCCTGCTCGGCATCGTGGTGTTCGCCCTGATCGGCACGGGTGAGCTCAGCCCGCACGCCGGCGAGTCGGCGGGCCATTAACGGCGCCGCCCACCGCATCGCGTGAATCGGAGGCCGTTCGGGAACGTTCCCGGGCGGCCTCCGCGTCGTTGTGCCTGGAGAGACCTGAAGCGATCTGAAGACGAGCTGCAGGGGGTGTCCCATGGGTCGAGTGGTGTTGGAGCGGTTTCCGGCCGGAAGTCCGAGGGGGAGCTGGCCGGCCGAGGAGTACGCGGCACAGCGCACGCGCGAGGGCGTGCCGGCCGAGGTGGTGATGGACCTGGCCAGCGATGCGTTCCTCGTCGTGGTCCGCCCGCGGGAGGCGCGTTCCGGCCGTTGAGCGGCCACCGGAAGATCCGGATCCCGCACGCCTCTTGGCCTGCGCGCCCGCCGCCCTCACACTGACCCGATGACGCAGCGTGTGGACCTTGCGACCGTGATGGACCGGCTGGCGATCGACGAGGTGGTCTCGGGGTACGCGGTGGCCGTCGACGACGGCGACTGGGCCGCCTACCGCGCCCTGTTCGCCCCGGGAGGGCGCGCCGACTACAGCTCGGCCGGCGGGGTCGAGGGGCCGGCGGACGAGGTCGCGGGCTGGCTCGAGGAGACGATGAAGCTGTTCCCGGTGCGCCAGCACCTCATCGTCAACCGGCTGATCCGCGTAGCGGACCTGGGCGGCTCCCCCGGCGACACGGCGGAGGTGCGGGCGGACTTCCTCAACCCGATGCGGCTGGCCGGCGAGGAGTTCGACGGCACGGTCACCGCGCCCAACTTCGTCGCCGCGGGCCGCTACACCTTCGCCCTCGCCCGCACCGCCCGCGCCGGCTGGCGGCTGTCGCGGGTCACCGTCCACGAGAAGTGGCGCCACATGTCGGCCTGAGGCGTCCTGCTGTTCCACACTGGATGCGGAGGCGCGTCATGGTGTTCACCGTCCCCGGGCCGCAGCGGTGGTGGCGTGCGGCGGCCGCCGTCGCCGCCGGGGCGCTGCCCTGCCTGGCCTTCCCCGCCCCGGCTCTCTGGTGGTTCGCCTACGTCGCCCTCGTGCCCTGGATGCTGCTGCTGAGGTCGGCGCCCACCGGCCGGCGCGCCGCCCTGGAGGGCTGGCTCGGCGGAGCCGGGTTCGTGTTCGCCGTGCACCACTGGCTGCTGCCCAGCCTGCACGTGTTCCTCTTCGCCCTGGCCGCGCTGCTGGGCCTGCTCTGGATCCCCTGGGCCCTGCTGGTGCGGGAGCTGCTCGGCGCCGCCCCGGGTCCGGGGCGTGCGACGGCCGCGCTGGTCCTCGTACCGGCGGGGTGGCTGCTGTCGGAGCTGGCGCGGTCCTGGCAGGGGCTGGGCGGGCCGTGGGGGCTGCTCGGGGCCAGTCAGTGGCAGGTGCCGCCCGCCCTGCGGCTGGCTTCGGTGGGCGGGGTCTGGCTGGTCGGCCTGCTGGTGGTGGCGGTGAACTGCGCGGTGGTGCTGCTGGTCGCGGTGCCGGGGGCGCGGGCTCCGGCGCTCGCCGGGGTGACGGGGTGCGCGGTGCTGACCGGCGCGGTGTGGCTGTGGGCGCCGCGCCCTGAGGCGTCGGGTTCGCTGCGGGTGGCCGTCGTGCAGCCGGGCCTGGTCGCGGACGGCACGGACGCCCCGGAGCGGCGGTTCGCCCTCGGCGAGCGGCTGACCCGGACCCTGGCGGGACAGCGTCCGGACCTGGTGGTGTGGGGCGAGAGCAGCGTCGGCGAGGACCTGACGGCCCGACCGGACCTCGCCCGGCGGCTCGCCGCCCTGTCGGCCGAGGTCGGGGCTCCGCTGCTGGTCAATGTGGACGCCCGGGCCGCCGACCGGCCCGGGATCCGCAAATCGGCGGTCCTCGTCGGACCGCGTGGCCCCACCGGCGACCGGTACGACAAGATGCGCCTGGTCCCCTTCGGGGAGTACGTGCCGGCCCGCGCCCTGCTGGGCTGGGCCACCTCGGTCGGCAAGGCCGCCGACGAGAACCGCGTCCCGGGCGGCGCCCAGGTCCTGATGGAGCTGCCCGGCCGCCCGGACGTCCGCGTCGGCCCGCTGGTCTGCTTCGAGTCGGCGTTCCCCGACATGAGCCGCCACCTGGCCCGCGACGGAGCCGCCCTGCTGATCGACCAGTCGGCCACGTCCAGCTTCCAGGACGGCTGGGCCCCGGCCCAGCACGCCTCGCTGTCGGCGCTGCGCGCCGCCGAGACCGGCCGGCCCGTGGTCCACGCCACCCTGACCGGCATCAGCGAGGTGCGCGGTGCGGACGGCGGGCGGATCGGGCAGCCGCTGTCCACCTCGGCGAGCACGGCGCGGCTGTACGAGGTCCCGCTCGCCCGGGGCACGACGGCGTACGTCCGCTTCGGCGACTGGGCGGTGGGCGCCGCGCTCGCGGCCCTGGCGGGCTACGGCGCGGTGACGGGCGCCCGCCGCGCACGGCTCGGCCGGCCGACCGGGGCCGCGGCGGCCGCCGGGGACACCGGGGCCGCCGGGGCCACCGCCGCTCCGGGCCCGGGCGTGGCCGGGACGCCGCCGGTCAGCGCGCCTGCTCCAGAGCCGACTCCACCACCCGCTCGCAGAGCTCGTGGGTGAGCAGCGCGTCGCGGGCGCTGAGCGTCGTGCCCGTCTCGACGGCCGTCAGGAAGGCGTCCACGACCTGTTCGATGCCGCGCTGGCGGGCGACCGGCACCCAGTCCCCGCGCCGCCGGATCGTCGGCTGGCCCTTGTGGTCGATGATCTCCGCGAGGTTGACGACCTGGCGCTTGGTGTCCTGTCCGGAGACCTCCAGGACCTCCTCGGTGGAACCGGAGAGCCGGTTCATGATGCCGAGCGCGGTGAAGCCCTCACCGGACATCTGGAGCACCACCTGGCTCATCAGGCCGTCGCGCACCACGGCCCGCACGTCGACCTGGTCGGTCTCGCCCGGCAGCAGGAAGCGCAGGGTGTCGACGACGTGGATGAAGTCGTCCAGGACGAAGGTCCGCACGTCCTCGGGCAGCCCGACCCGGTTCTTCTGCATGACGATCAGCTCGCGCGGGTGGTCGGCGCACTGCGAGTAGCCGGGCGCGTGGCGGCGGTTGAAGCCGACGGCGAGCGAGACCCCTCGCTCCTCGGCCAGTTCGACCAGGCGCCGCGAGTCCGCGAGCTCGTAGGCGATCGGCTTGTCCACGTACGTCGGGACGCCCGCCTCCAGCAGCCGTTCCACGATCTCGGGGTGGACGGCCGTCGGGGCGTGCACGAAGGCCGCGTCGAGCTTCTGCGCGAGCAGCGAGTCGAGGTCGGCGTGCAGGCGACCCGCCGGGAGGTGGTGGTGTGCGCCGACCCGCTCCAGAGTGGCCGGGGTCCGGGTCTGCAAGTGCAGTTCGAGCCCTGGACGGGTGGCGAGAACGGGCAGGTACGCCTTCTGCGCGATGTCGCCGAGTCCGATACAGCCGACCTTCACCGGGAGCCTCCAGATGTGTTCCTCGTGGGATGTGAGCAGCCTAATCGCTGGTGGGCACGGGTGCGTTCGACAAGGATGAGGGCATGACCCCCAACAGCGGATCACACCGCAGCGAACCTTCCACCACGGCCGACGAGCGCGAGATGCTCGACGGCTGGCTCGATTACCACCGCTCCACCCTCGTCTGGAAGTGCCAGGGCCTCTCGGACGAACAGCTGCGCACGAGCCCGCTGCCGCCGTCCGAACTGAGCCTGCTGGGGCTGGTGCGGCACATGGCGGAGGTGGAGCGGTACTGGTTCCGGGAGATCGCGCTGGGCGAGGACCTCCCCGAGCTGTACTGCACCGGTGACGACCCGGACGGGGACTTCCACTTCACCGGGAAGGACACCTGGGCCGAGGCCGAGCAGGTGTGGCAGACCGAGGTCGAGCTGGCCCGGCAGGCGGCGGCCGGCCGCTCCCTGGAGCAGACCTCGCAGGCCGAGGACCACCACCGCGGCGAGGTGTTCAGCCTGCGCTGGATCTACACCCACATGATCGAGGAGTACGCGCGCCACAACGGCCACGCCGACCTGCTGCGCGAGCAGCTCGACGGTTCCACGGGCGACTAGCGGCAGAACCCCCCGGGTTTCTGGGCTGCCGGACTGCCGGGCCGTGTCAGCGGGCGGGCAGCCGTCACCCGTGGGGGGTGAATATCGGCTCCGGGTTTTCGCAACGGGGTCCTCGCACAGCAGAGTTGCGCGGGTGCATCCAACCCGAACCACGACAAAGCTGCTGCTCGGAGTCGCCTGTGCGGTCTCGGCCGTCTCCGGCTGCGTGAACGTGACCCCGGCCCCCGTGCAACCGGCGACCGCTCCCGGTGCCCCGGGGGAGCCGCCCCGGCACGAGCCCCGCGGCGGGCCGGGGGCCACGCCGGTGGTCGTCCAGGCACCCGCTCTGGAGGCGCTGAAGGCGGTGCCGGGCCGCCCTGCCGGGCCCGCGCCCTCGGCTACCGGCCGGCGGGTCGCCGAGCGCTCCGCGGCGCCGGCCGCGCAGGCCGGTACGCCGGACCGGGGCGCCGGCTCCGGAGCCCCGGCGGGCGCTCCCCCGGTCCCGGACATCCCGGAGCCCCGCCGGCCCGGCGACCCGCACCGGGACCGCGCCGACGGGCGGCCCGGCGGCCACCGCCCGGTACTCCTCCCCGACCAGCGCCGCCGCCAGTGCGCGCGGGCCGCGCTGACACCGTGCACCTGCCAGGGCGCCAAGCTGGTGTCGGGGGGGTACGGCGAGCCGGCCCGGGAGCGGGGCCCGGGGCACCTCGTAGCGGGGGCGAAGCGGGTGAAGGGGGAGTCGAGGGCGTTCGGCGCGTAGGCCCCGTCCGGGCGGTACGGGTTGCCGGGCCCGGCCCCAGGGGGCGGGCCCGGCAACCCGTACCGCCCGGACGGGGCCTACGCGC
>NZ_CP030286.1:6921415-7492765 GCF_003287915.1 Streptomyces sp. ICC4
GGATGTGTATGAGAGACAGGGCCCGGTCAGGGCGGAGGTGCCCGCACCGCGCCGCCACCGCGGGACAATGGCGCCATGCCCGAAGGCGACAGCGTCTACCGCGCCGCGGCCCGGCTCCGCGAGGCCCTCGCGGGCCGGGTGCTCACCCGCTCCGACCTGCGTGTCCCGCGCTTCGCCACCGCCGACCTCACCGGCCGCACCACCCTCGATGTCGTCCCCCGCGGAAAGCACCTCCTCATCCGGCTCGGCCCGGCCGCCGGGCCCGACGCCCCGACCCGCGAACCCGACACCCCCCTCACCCTGCACACCCACCTCCGCATGGACGGCGCATGGCGCGTCTTCCCGGCCGCGGCCACCGGCCCGGCCGGCCCCGCGGCCGGCCGCCCGACGCGCCCGACGCGCCCCGCCGGCCCCGCCCACGAGATCCGCGTCATCCTCGCCACCGCCGACCACACCGTCGTCGGCTACCGCCTCCCCGTCGTCGAACTGATCCGCACCGCCGAGGAACACCTCGCCGTCGGCCACCTCGGACCCGATCTCCTCGGCCCCGACTGGGACGCGGAGGCCGCCGCGGCGAACCTCCTCGCCGCCCCCGGCCGGCCCCTCGGCGAGGCCCTCCTCGATCAGCGCAACCTGGCCGGCATCGGCAACATCTACAAGGCCGAGCTCTGCTTCCTCGCCGGGCTCACCCCCTGGACCCCCGTCGGCGACATCCCGCCGGCCACGCTCCCCCGGATCGCCGCCGCCGCGCACCGGCTCCTCGACGCGAACAAGGACCGCCGCCGCAACACCACCGGCAGCCGCCGCCCCGGTCAGGAGCTCTTCGTCTACGGCCGCGCCCACCGCCCCTGCCCGCGCTGCGGCACCCCGGTCCGCGAGGCCGCGCAGGACGGCCGCCCCACGTACTGGTGCCCCCGGTGCCAATCCGGCCCGACCCCGTAGTTGACGCTCCGTCAGATCCGGTCGTACCGTCCCCGCATGCCCACACCCACTGCGTACGACCTCACCGGCCGCACCGCCCTCGTCACCGGCGCCGCCAGCGGCATAGGCCGCGCCACCGCCGTACTCCTCGCCGAGGCCGGAGCCGCCGTGCACTGCGCGGACCGCGACGCCCAGGGCCTGCGGGAGACCTCCGAGCTGATCGCCAAGACGGGCGGACGGGCGGAGGTCCACCTCCTCGACGTGACCGACCGCGCCGCCGTCAGGGCCGCGGTGGCCCGGTCCGGCCCGCTCGACATCACCGCCGCGATCGCCGGGATCATGCACAGCAGCAGCGTCCTGGACACGACCGACGAGGACCTCGACCGGGTCTTCGACATCAACTTCAAGGGCGTCCTGCGCACCTGCCAGGAGGCGGCCCGCTCCATGATCGCGGCCGGCCGTCCCGGGTCGATCATCACGATGGCCTCCGGCGCCGTGGACGCCGCCCAGCCCGGCCTGCTCTGCTACAGCGCCGCCAAGGCCGCCGTGGTCCAGCTGACCAAGACCCTGGCCACCGAGGCCGGACCGCACGGCATCCGCGTCAACGCCGTCGCGCCCGGCTGGATCCGCACCCCGATGACCGGGCGCCACGGAGCCGAGGTCCAGGAGCAGACGGAGGCGATGATGACGCGGATGTCCCCGCTGCGCCGCGTCGGCGAGCCCGAGGACGTCGCCCGAGCGGTGCTCTACCTCGCCTCGGACGCCTCGTCCTTCATGACGGGCCAGATCCTTCGTCCGAACGGTGGAGTCTCGATGCCCTGGTAGCCGCCTCCCGGGAAGGCTCCTCCCCGGCAGCCGCGGCTCCGGCGCCCACCGACCCGGCGGCCCACTCCACGCCGCCGCCACCACCGCTACCGCCGCCCTCGCCACCGGCCCCGCGCCGCCCCGCCCCGCGACGGCGGCGTACGGGCTTCGGCACGCAGTGCACGGGCAGCAGCCCCAGTCCCCATCCACCGACGGCGACCGCACCCTCCACGGGCCCCGCATCGGCCGGCGCCAGCACCAGGCGCAGCACGGCCCACCACCACAGGACGCCCACCGCGAGCGCGAGGGCCAGGCCGGCGGGTATGCGCAGCAACCGCCGCACGGTCACCTCCCAGGGGCCGGGGACCCGGACGGGCCCATCCTCCCGCACCCCTCGCGACCCCGCACCCAGAACGGCCCGGAGCCCCGGCCGGTGCCTTCAGGCACCGGCCGGGGCTCCGGCCGAAAAACTCACGCTCGCGGCGTGACCACCACGCGCCCAGCTCGCTCGAGAGCGCGTCAGGCGGCTACGACATTCACCGCTTCCACGGGCGCCTTGATGGTCACCCGTTCCGGGCCACCCGTGACCGAGGCCACGGATACCGAATTGAGCATCGGGCGGACCGGTGCGGACACCGGTTCGCTTGCCGCGGCCGACTGTGCCAGCTCGGCGAGCGACAGCTCGTCGCTGACTTCACGCATCAGCTCTGACATCCGTACGTCAAGCGCGTCGCAGATCGCGGAGAGCAGCTCGGAAGATGCCTCCTTCTGCCCCCGCTCCACCTCGGAGAGATAGCCGAGCGAAACCCGGGCGGACGAGGAGACTTCGCGCAGAGTACGGCCCTGGCGCTGGCGCTGCCGACGCAGCACGTCACCCAGCAGGCGACGGAGCAGAATCATCGGTGGCTCCCTCCTCTGACCGTGTAGCCGTAACCTTCACGCCCCACCGTACCGCCTCGCGCGGCGGCCGTGCGGGGAGCGATGTCGTGTTCACTCAGGGCTGCAAACATCAAATCCCCCCGTCCTGTTCCGTATCCTGCCCCCGCAGATTCTCGCGGAGTTCGCTCGCGAGCAGCTCGAGCACTGTCCGTGCACTCTCCCTACGGATTTCCGCGCGGGAGCCTTTCAACCTCAGCCGGGCCGTTTTCCTGCTCCCGGGACCCTCCACGGCGACGAAAACGGTGCCCACCGGCTGGCCGTCCTGCGCGTCCGGACCGGCCACTCCGGTGGTCGCGATGCCCCACGAAGCGTCCAGCACGCGCCGCACTCCGGCCGCCATCTCCTGCGCGACCTGCGCGTTCACCGCGCCTTCGGCCGCCAGCAGCTCCGCGTCCACGCCCAGCACCCGGTGCTTGAGCTCGGTCGCGTAGGCCGTGACCGAGCCGCGGAAGGAGCGGGAGGCCCCGGGGACGGCCGTGAGCTCGGCGGCCACCATGCCGCCGGTCAGCGACTCCGCCACAGCGACCGTTCCGTTACTCTGCGCGAGGAGCCGCAGCACATCTGCCGCGACCGCCCCGGTGTCCCCGTCGGCCGACACGGCATTCCGCACCGCATCCCCAGTCACCGAAGAATCACCCGCCTCTTGCGCAACAGCGCCACGTGCCGGACTCCCGCGGCTCACTTCGCGGCACGCTCCGCTGCCAGGCCCTTGCGCCGCAGGACGACCGCCTGCCGGATGTAATCCAAACCGGTGACGACGGTCAGGACGACGGCGGCCGCCATCACCCAGAACCGCAGGGTCGCCAGCGGCCCGGTCAGTGCGAGCACGTACATGCCCACCGCCACGCCCTGGGTCAGGGTCTTCAGCTTGCCGCCCCGGCTCGCGGGGATCACTCCGTACCTGATGACCCAGAAACGCATGAGCGTGATCCCGAGTTCCCGGCCGAGGATCACGCCGGTCACCCACCAGGGCAGATCACCGAGCCACGACAGACACACCAGAGCCGACCCCATGATCGCCTTGTCGGCGATGGGGTCGGCGATCTTCCCGAAATCCGTGACCAGGTTGTACGTACGGGCCAGATGTCCGTCGAAGATGTCGGTGATCATGGCGACGGCGAACGCCGCCCACGCCAGCGCCCGCCAGACGGGGTCGTATCCCCCGTCGGCGAGCAGCAGCATCACGAATCCCGGCACCAGGACCAGCCGGATCATCGTCAGGATGTTCGCGATGTTCCACAGGCTGGCCTGATTGACCGCGGCAGCGCCCAGCTTCGCGCCGGGCGCGGGCCGGCGGCCGGTCCCGCCCGCCGCAGATGCCGGGGCTCCGGTCATCCGGCCGCCTCCTCAAGATCCACGCCCAGGGGCTCGGCCACGAGGTCCACGCCCAGGGTTCCGACCACCTTCGCCGTGACGATGCGCCCCGGGACCAGCCCGGCGCCGTCGGTGAAGACGACCTGGCCGTCGGTCTCGGGGGCCTGGTGGGCGGCGCGCCCGTAGGCTCCCTCGCCGTCCTCCGCCTCGTCGATCGGGACGACCGTCTCGACGAGCACCTCCAGGGTCTCGCCGATCCGCTCCTCCGCGCGCTGCGAGGTGAGCTCCTCGGCGAGGCGCTGCATGTGGGCCAGGCGCTCCGCGATGGTGTCGGCGTCCAGCTTGTTCTCGTACGTGACGGCCTCGGTGCCGTCCTCGTCGGAGTAGCCGAAGACGCCGATGGCGTCGAGCCGCGCGTGGGTGAGGAAACGCTCCAGCTCGGCGAAGTCCGATTCCTTCTCGCCGGGGAAGCCGACGATGAAGTTGGACCGGACGCCGGCCGTCGGGGCCTTGGAGCGGATGGTGTCCAGCAGCTCCAGGAACCGGTCGGTGTCACCGAAGCGGCGCATGGCGCGCAGCACGTCGGGGGCCGAGTGCTGGAAGGAGAGGTCGAAGTACGGGACGACCTTGGGGGTCGAGGTCAGCACGTCGATCAGGCCGGGCCGCATCTCGGCGGGCTGGAGGTAGCTGACGCGGACGCGCTCGATGCCGTCCACCTCGGCCAGCTCGGGCAGCAGGGTCTCCAGCAGGCGGATGTCGCCCAGGTCCTTGCCGTACGAGGTGTTGTTCTCGGAGACCAGCATGATCTCCTTGACGCCCTGCTCCGCGAGCCAGCGCGTCTCGCCCAGCACGTCGCTGGGGCGGCGGGAGATGAAGGAGCCGCGGAAGGACGGGATGGCGCAGAAGGAGCAGCGCCGGTCGCAGCCGGAGGCGAGCTTGACCGAGGCGACCGGGCTCTTGTCCAGGCGGCGGCGCAGCGGTGCGCGAGGCCCGGAGGCCGGCGCGAGCCCCTCGGGGAGGTCCGCGGGGGCCGCCTCGGGCTCCTGCGCGTGACCCGGGAGGGCCACCGCGGCGTCCTGGCGCTCCGCCGGGCTGATCGGCAGCAGCTTGCGCCGGTCGCGCGGGGTGTGGGAGGCGTGGATGCCGCCGTTGAGAATGGTCTGGAGGCGGTCCGAGATGTCGGCGTAGTCGTCGAATCCGAGGACACCGTCGGCTTCGGGGAGCGCTTCGGCGAGTTCCTTGCCGTAGCGCTCGGCCATACAGCCGACGGCTACGACGGCCTGCGTGCGGCCGTGATCCTTGAGATCGTTGGCCTCCAGCAGGGCGTCTACGGAGTCCTTCTTGGCGGCTTCGACAAAGCCGCAGGTGTTGACGACGGCTACGTCCGCGTCGGCGGCGTCCTCGACGAGCTCCCAGCCATCCGCCGCCAAGCGGCCTGCGAGCTCCTCCGAGTCCACCTCGTTACGGGCGCAGCCAAGAGTGACAAGGGCGACGGTACGGCGTTCGGGCATGGACTCAAGACTACTTCGTCCCGGCACCGGCCCCCGCCTCCCGTCCCGGTACGACAAGATCCCCGGGGTGCGGCGCGGCACCCCGGGGATCCGGAACTTCTTATTCCTTGCTGGTCAGCCCGCCTGGGCCTGTCCCTGGCGGGGGTCGTCCTTGGTGTATGTGAGACGTTCCACCTGTCCGGGCTGGAATTCGTCCTTGATCTCCTTGCCGTTCACGAAGAGCTTCACGACCCCGGCGTCACCGAGTACGAGGTCGATGGACTCCTTGTCCGTGAACGTCTTCGACTCGCCCTGCGCGAGCGTGCCGTCGAAGAGGAGCCGGCCGCTGTGGTCCTTGGCCGAGATCCAGCTCTCGCCGTCGTTGGCCGTCAGGACGACCGTGACGAGGTCCTTGGGCGCGGCCGCGATGGCGCTGTCGGAGGGCTCCGGCTTGGGGGCCTGAGGTGCCTGCGGCGCCTGGACCGAGGGCTTCCCGGCATTCGGCGTGGGCGCGGGCTTCGGGGCGGCGGAACCTTCCGCCACCGGCCGCTTGTCCTTGTCGTCGCCGCCACCGAAGGCGCTGAAGCCGACGAAGCCGATCACGGCGACGATGGCGGCGACCATGGCGGCGGTCCAGTTGGGCCGCTGCCTCTCGGGGCGGATCCGCTCGGCTTCGAACATCGGCGCGGCGGGGGTGGGTGCCGGCCGGCCGCCGTGGGCCGCGTCGTAGCTCTCGATCAGGGGTGCCGGATCGAGGCCCACGGCGCGGGCGAGCGTACGGATGTGGCCGCGGGCATAGACATCGCCGCCGCAGCGCGTGAAATCGTCGGATTCGATCGCGTGCACGATCGGAATGCGCACGCGGGTGGTGGAACTGACCTCGTCGACGGTCAGCCCGGCGGCGATCCGGGCCTTCTTGAGGGCCGTCCCGATCGACGGCTCTTCGACGGAACGCTCGACGATGCGGTCCTCGGACCGGTCGTCGGTCGAAGGCTGCTCTTCTTCGGGGGAGTTGGAGTTGCCGATGGACACGAGGGCGCCTTTCGAGCGTGTAGCCACCTGCTGGATTCCCAGTCTAGGGGGGTGACGAAAGGGTGGGGCAACCGGAGGGGGGCCTTCCTACGCCATACGAATGGCTACGGGGCTCCCGCCCGGTGCGGCGGCCCGGAACGCGCCGCCACCTCCCTCAACTGGACGCGGCCCCGGGAGAAACGGCCGCCCCCCGATCCGTTCCACGGCCCGCCCCTACTCGGGAGTCTCCCCCCGGATGACCGCGAGCACTCCGTCCAGCTCGTCGGCCTTCAGCAGCACGTCGCGCGCCTTCGACCCCTCGCTCGGCCCGACGATCCCCCGCGACTCCATCAGGTCCATCAGCCGCCCGGCCTTCGCGAACCCGACCCGCAGCTTGCGCTGGAGCATCGAGGTGGACCCGAACTGCGTCGAGACGACCAGCTCCGCCGCCTGGCACAGCAGGTCCAGGTCGTCGCCGATCTCCTCGTCGATCTCCTTCCTCTGCTTCTGCCCGACCGTGACGTCGTTGCGGAAGACGGGCGCCATCTGGTCCTTGCAGTGCTGCACGATCCGGGCGATCTCGTCCTCGGTGACGAAGGCGCCCTGGAGGCGGACCGGCTTGTTCGCGCCCATCGGCAGGAACAGCCCGTCGCCCTTGCCGATCAGCTTCTCGGCGCCCGGCTGGTCGAGGATGACCCGGCTGTCGGCGAGGGAGGAGGTGGCGAAGGCGAGCCGCGAGGGCACGTTCGCCTTGATCAGACCGGTCACCACGTCCACCGAGGGCCGCTGCGTGGCGAGCACCAGGTGGATGCCGGCCGCGCGGGCCAGCTGGGTGATACGGACGATCGAGTCCTCCACGTCGCGCGGGGCCACCATCATCAGGTCGGCGAGCTCGTCGACGATCACCAGCAGGTACGGATACGGGCTGAGCTCCCGCTCGCTGCCCGGCGGCAGTTTGATCTTGCCGTCGCGGATCGCCTTGTTGAAGTCGTCGATGTGCCGGTACCCGAACGCCGCCAGGTCGTCGTAGCGCAGGTCCATCTCGCGCACGACCCACTGGAGCGCCTCGGCGGCCCGCTTGGGGTTGGTGATGATCGGCGTGATCAGGTGCGGAATGCCCTCGTACGCCGTCAGCTCCACCCGCTTGGGGTCGACCAGCACCATCCGGACGTCGTCCGGGGTCGCCCGCACCATCACCGAGGTGATCAGGCAGTTGATGCAGGAGGACTTGCCGGAGCCGGTGGCCCCGGCGACCAGCACGTGCGGCATCTTCGCCAGGTTGGCCATGACGTAGCCGCCCTCGACGTCCTTGCCGAGCGCCACCAGCATCGGATGGTCGTCCTCGGCCGCGTCCGCCAGCCGGAGCACGTCCCCGAGGTTGACCATCTCGCGGTCGGTGTTCGGGATCTCGATGCCGACCGCCGACTTGCCCGGGATCGGGCTGATGATGCGCACGTCCGGCGAGGCCACGGCGTAGGCGATGTTCTTCGCCAGCGCCGTGATCCGCTCCACCTTCACCGCCGGCCCCAGCTCGACCTCGTAGCGGGTGACCGTCGGACCCCGGGTGAAGCCGGTGACCTTCGCGTCGACCTTGAACTCCATGAACACGTTCGACAGCGAGGCGACCACCGCGTCGTTCGCGGCGCTGCGGGTCTTGCCGGGCCCCCCTCGCTCCAGCAGGTCCAGCGAGGGCAGGGAGTACGTGATGTCCCCGCGCAGCTGGAGCTGCTCGGCGCGGGGCGGCAGCGCCTGGGTCTCGGGCGGGGCCTTGGTCAGGTCGGGGACGGACAGCGTCCCGGAGGCCGCCGCCGTGGTGTCGTGCGGCGGGGCCGCGGCCGCGCCGGGCTTGCCCGCACCCGCCTCGGCGCCCGTCCCGGCCCGCTCGCCGGCCCGCTTGTCGTCCCGCTCGCCGTCCCGCTCGCCGGCCCGCTTGTCGTCCCGCTTCTCCTCGCGGGCGGACGGCACCGGAGCGGTGATCTCCACGCCCTCGCTCTCCACGGAGATGCCGTGCGTGAGGTCCGCGACCAGCGGGGAGGGCGGCATCCCGCCGTAGACCACCCCGTCCAGCGCCGCCGCGGCCGCCGCCGCCACGTCGACCGCGTCCATCTCGCGGTCCATGGCCGGCCGGGCGGCCGACCGCCGGGGACGGCGCCGCCGGGCGAGCGCCTCCTCCTCGGCCGCGTCCGGGGACCCTTCGGGCAGGCCCTCGCCGGAACGGGCCCGCCACTGCTCGGCGTCGTGCCGGTCCGTGCCCTCGGCCTGCTCCCCGTACCCCTCGTCGTACTCGTTCGGCGCGATGATCCCCAGCCGGATCCCCGCGCCGCGCAGCCGCTGCGGGATCGCGTTGACGGGAGTGGCGGTGACCACCAGCAGGCCGAAGACCGTGAGCAGCACCAGCATCGGCACGGCCAGCGGCGCGCCCATGGTGAAGATCAGCGGCTTCGAAGCGCCCCAGCCGATCAGCCCGCCCGCGTTCTGCATGGCGGTGGTGCCCTCGTCCCGCCCGGGGGCTCCGCAGGCGATGTGCACGAGGCCCAGGACTCCGATGACGAGCGCGGAGAGCCCGATGCCGATCCGGCCGTTGGCGTCGGCCTGTTCGGGGTGGCGGATGAAACGTACCGCCATGACGCCGAGCAGGACGGGCACGAGCAGGTCGAGCCGCCCGAAGGCGCCCGTGACCAGCATGGTGACCAGGTCCCCGACGGGCCCGCTCAGATTCGACCAGGTCCCGGCGGCGACGATCAGCGCGAGCGCGAGGAGCAGCAGCGCGAGGCCGTCCTTGCGGTGGGCGGGGTCCAGGTTCTTCGCGCCCCGGCCGACACCCCGGAACACCGCGCCGACGGCGTGCGCGATGCCGAGCCAGATGGCGCCCACCAGCCGCAGCACGCCCCCGGTGGGAGACGGCGCCGGCTTCGACGCGGCCTTCTTGACCGGGGCACGTTTGGCGGGAGCGGCTTTCTTCGCGGGCGGCTTGCGGGCGGGGGCAGCCTTCTTCGCCGGCGCCGTCGTACGGCCGGTGCGGCCCTTCGCGGTGCCCGCCGTGCTCTGGGAACCCTTGCCGGACGTACTTGAGGCCATGGGCCCGAGGTTACCGGTGCGCGCCCCGGTGGACACGCGTGCCCACCCCTTCACCCGTTCGTGTCGTTCCCGGACGCCGCCGGGAACGTCCCGCGCCCGGGCCCGCCCTTGACGCTCCGCCAGACCTGACGGACCGCCAAGCAGGCCCTCCGGCAGGACCACTGGCAGGTCCGTCGGCGGGCCCCGAGGAGCCTCAGCCCTGCGCGGGCAGCACCGGGGACGCTCCCCCGGTCCCGGGCTCCAGCGCGTCGAGCGCCCGGCGCAGTCCGGTGAGCTTGCGCTCCAGGTGCGCCGCGGTCGCCACCACGGCCGGATCGGCCGCTTCCTCGCCGAGCTGCTTGGTCAGCGCCTCCGCCTGCTCCTCCACCGCGGCGAGCCGCGCCGAGAGCTCGGCCAGCAGGCCCGCCGTCTCCTTGGAGCCGTCCGAGGCGCCGTTGGAACTGCCGCCCTCCAACTGGAGCCGCAGCAGCGCCGCCTGCTCGCGCAGTTGGCAGTTCTTCGTGTACAGCTCCACGAAGACGGACACCTTGGCCCGCAGCACCCACGGGTCGAAGGGCTTGGAGATGTAGTCCACCGCGCCCGCCGCGTACCCGCGGAAGGTGTGGTGCGGACCGTGGTTGATCGCGGTGAGGAAGATGATCGGGATGTCCCGGGTCCGCTCCCGCCGCTTGATGTGCGCGGCCGTCTCGAAGCCGTCCATGCCCGGCATCTGCACGTCCAGCAGAATGACCGCGAAATCGTCCGTCAGCAGCGCCTTGAGCGCTTCCTCCCCCGACGACGCCCGGACCAGTGTCTGATCGAGCGCCGAGAGGATGGCCTCCAGCGCGAGCAGATTCTCCGGCCGGTCGTCGACCAGGAGGATCTTGGCCTTCTGCACCATGCCCTGTCCTCCTCGCCCCGGCATGGGGCCTCCCCGGCTCCTGGCACCGGCCTGTGTGCCGGGCCCCGCCCCAGAGGATGGCATCCTTGCGCCGTCCGTCCTTGTGCCGGTCATCGTAGCCCCAGTCCCGAGATCGCCACACCCTGTCACCAAGATGTCACTGTGCACGAAGCGGAAACGTGGTGGGAGGGCAGAAGGTTCCCTCGGGAGTCCCTCCCCGCCGGCGGTGGTGGAGGCTTCGGCCGCGCAGCGGGGGCACACCCCGCGGCCCAGCCAGCCGCGGGCCGGGCCGGTCAGTGGATGCCCGGCCGGGCAGGCCCCGCGCCAGGGGGTGTCCGGGGGGACCGCGAGCCGGTAGGCGGCGCGGGGCAGGACCAGGCCCGTGGCCGTGCCCCAGGAGGCGACCCCGGCGACGAGCGCGGTGATGCCCAGGGAGTCCACCGGCTCAGCCCGCCGCGGCGCCGCCGCGCCGCCAGGCGGGCAGCAGCTCGTCGATCAGCGCCTCGGTGCGCGGTGCGAGCCCGCGCCCGTGCGCGCTGCCCCGGTCCGCGAGCCGGGCCACGAGCTCCGAGAGCCGGGCCTCGTCGCCGGTGGCGTGGGTCGCGCGCAGCAGCCCGTGCCAGAGCCGCTCGTCCTCCGGCGCGGAGGACACGGCGACGGTGAGCGCCTCGATGGCCGGCTCGGGCCGGTCCAGGCCCATGTGGTGCCCGGACAGTGCGAGGGCGACGTCGGCGACGAGCAGCGGCAGCTGCGCCTCGATGATCTCGTGGCCGAGCCACTGGTAGCGCCCGGCGGGCCGGTCCTGGAGCAGGGGGCCCCGTACGAGACCGAGCGCGTCGGTGAGCAGGCGCTCGCGCACGGCGGTGTCCCCCGCGCCGCGGCCGGACGCCGCCTCGTGGTGCAGGGAGCGCAGCACGTCCAGGTCGGAGACGACGGAGCGGGCCAGGGTGAGCCGGCCGGCGGCGTCGGAGCCCAGGCGCGCGGTGCCGTCCGGGTCGGTGCCGAGCCAGTCGCGCAGCCGCTCGACCAGTGCGTCGCGCACGTCGTCGGTGGCTCCGCGCGGCCACAGCGCGGCGGCGAGCACCCGGGGGTTGACGCCTTCGCGGTGGAGCAGGAGCAGGGCCAGGGCCTCGTGGAGGAGGGCGCTGCGGTCCCCGTCGGGGGTGTCGAGGCCGATGAGCTCGTACGGGCCCACGAGGCGGGCGTACACGGCGGGGCGCCCGGCCTCCGTGATGTCGATGAGGAACGGCTGCGCGCCGCGGGCCTGGGCGCCGCCCGAGGCTGCGGCGGGGTCGGAGCCGGGGTCGGCCTCGTTGAACAGCCGGACCACGGCCGCGCGCTGGTCGGCGGGCAGCTGCTGCGCCTCCAGGTCGAGGCCGAGCAGCGGGGCGAGCAGCCGCCCGTCCCCGGTGATCTCCATCTCCCAGGCCGCGCCGGGGACGTCCTTCGCCCCGGCGGCGACGAAGTAGCCGATGCCGAGCCGGCCCGCGCCGGAGGCGAGTCCGGCGAGCCGGTCGAGCTCCTCCTCGGTGGGCTCGGCGGCCATCAGGACCAGGTGCGGGGCCCAGCGGGTGTTCTGGATGTGCCCGGTGCGGCCGGTCAGGACCGAGTCGTGCCCGGCGACGCCCAGGGCGCCGGCGCGCTGGCGGGTCTCGGCCTCCATGGCCTGGAACATGTCGTCGATGTCGGCGAGGTGGCGCAGCCGGGACGGGGCCAGTGGGAGCAGCTCCTCGCCGAAGCCGACCAGGGTGATCGTCATGCGGTCCGACCAGCCGTTGGTGGCGAGCTCGGCGGCGACGGAGGCCATCACGGCGTCGCGGTCGGCCCGCGCGCCGCTCAGGGAGACGATGCCCGGGACCGATTCCAGGTTGAGCAGCAGCCGGGAATCGCCCAGGGTGCCGAGGCTGACCAGGCCGGGGTAGGGGGCCGCGGTGTCGCCGGCGCTGTCGCGTCCGCCTCCGCTCCCGCCGTCCGCGTGGTCGTCGGCGCCCGCCTCGAGCTGCCAGAACGTCGGGTCCTGGCCGTGGGTCCAGGGCGCGGGCGGGGTCCCGTAGGGCTGGGCGAGCTGGAGGTGGATCGCGGTGCCGGTCAGCCAGGCCGCGTACACGGTCGGCAGCGGGCGGGAGGCCGCGGCGAGGGACTCCGACAGGCCGCGCAGGGCGCGGTCGAGGCGGCGTACCGCCTCGGGGTCGGCGCCGACGAGCAGGGCGTCGTGGACGTCGGCGGCGTCTCCGGTGGGGACCAGCGGGGTGTTTCCGGCGCCCCCGGCGCCGCCGGAGCCGGAGCGCGTCGCGGCCTGCCACAGGGCGGCGCGGCGCCTGCGGCCGAGTGCGGCGAGCAGCCCGGCGGCGAGCAGCGGGGAGCCGAGGAGGGCCTCGGGCAGGCCGAAGGAGAAGCCCTGCCCGTCGGCCGCGGTGACGGCGGTGGCGGTGGCAGGGGTTTGGGACGTGGCGGGCGCGGCGGGGGTCGCCCGGGACGGCACGGCCGTGGACCAGTCGCGCGGGATGACGATCTGCGTGGTGTCGGTGTCCACGGACCCCGCGGCGGGCTTGCCCGCGTGCTTTCCGCCGGGCTTGGCCTGGCCGCCCTGCGCGTGCGCGCCGCTGCCGCCGCTCTTGGCGTAGTCGGCGATGTCCGCGTTGCCGGAGCCCGCGGCGCTGCCGGCGAAGGCACCGCGCTCCGTCTCCTGCACGGCGGCCGGGGTCTCGACGAGGTCCCCGCCGAAGGCGTCCGCGGGCATCTCCATGATCCAGCCGGGCCGGATCAGGCTGGCCTTGGAGAGCTTCTCGCCGTCGGGCTGCACCCGGTTCTTGTTCAGGTCGTAGATCTCCGAGTAGCGGCGCCCGTCGCCCAGATGGCGTTCCGCTATCTCCCACAGGGAGTCGTGGTGGCGGCCCTGCGGCGGCTGGATCCGGTAGAACTTCGTGCTGCCCTCCGCCTCCGCCGCGTGCTCGGCGGCGGCCTTCGCCTGCGCGGCCGCCTGCTGCTCGACCGCCTCGCGCACCGTCTGCGACTGCGCCTGCCCGGGCAGCTGCTGGGCGGAGGCGGCCACCGCGGGCCGGTGCTGGTCGGCGGGCGACTGGCCGAGGTTGGCGAGGCCGGGGGCGAAGCTCGCCGCGCTCGCCGTCACCAGCAGCAGCGCGGCGACCAACTGGCGGGCGAGCGCCTGGCTGCCGCCGGCGCCGGGCACCCGGGTCGGCATGCCCACCCCGGACACGGCGGCCTTGACCTCGACCAGGACGCACGCGGTGAACTGCGCCCAGGCCAGCCAGCAGACGACCCCGAGCACGCTGAGGAAGGTCTGGACGGTGATCTGCTGCTGGAAGAAGTCCACCGAGGGCAGCTCGTCGGGCAGCGGCCAGCCGAGGAACGTCGCCAGCGCCGCCGGCACGCCGACCACGAGGAACGCCAGCGCGACGAACGCGAGGAACGCCTTGACGAAGTCGCCGAAGGACCGCCGCGGTCGCGGAGCGGAGTTCGTACGGTTACTGGTGCGTGCCATGGCGGCTTCCTGTGGGGTGGGCTGGACGGTACGGGGGCGGGCGCGGGCTATCCGGTCATGGACTCGGCGGCCGCTCGGCCGCGCACCGTGACCGGTCCGCTGAAGAACATGCCGGTGAGCACCGGCTGGTAGGTGAGCTGGATCTCGACTTCGACGCGCTGGGCGTCGGCCGACACGCAGCGCGACGCCGCGACGTCCGGTCCGGTCATACCCACTTCCTCGGCGAATTCCTCTACCCGGTCACCGCAGTTGGCGAAGTTGATCGGGGCGCCGCCGGAGCCGTTGTACAGCGCGCCGACGTCGATGTCCTGGGCGGCGTACCGGGCGGCCTGTTCGGCGATGTCCGCCGCGCGCTCGCGCTGGGAGATCGCCATGCCGCCGTCGATCACGAAGGCGGCCAGGGCCAGGAAGAGCACGCTGAACATGATCATCGCGGCGGCGCCGGACCCCCGGTCGTCACGGATCCGCAGGCGGGCGCGGCCGGCGGCCCGGAACCGGGCGCGAAGTTTCGCAACAGGTCTCACGCGGCCCTCCGGTAGCGGTCGAGGGGCGAGGTCGAGCGGCCGGTGACCACCTTCGGGACGTCGAGCCCGAGCATGGCGAGCCCGCGGATCTGGCAGCTGACCTCGACGGTGAAGAACCCGCCCGCAACGAAACCCGTGCTGGTCTTGCGCACCGTCACCGGGCCCGCGCACACGTCGCTGAGATCGGCCTCGGCCGCCTTGACCGCCTCGGACATGGCGGTCTCCTGGTCCTTCTGGATGGAGCCGGCTCGCGCGGCGTCGCGCGCGGCGCCGTCGACCGCGCCCCGGCCCTCCACGAGCTGGCCGAAGGCGACGAGCACGAGGATGAAGAGGAAGGCGACGGGGGCGAGGATGACCATCTCGATGGTGGAGATCCCCCGGTCGCCCGCGCCCGCGCCCACACCCGCTTCCGCGACCCGCTGCCGGATCCGTCTGATGATCACCGGAGCGTCACCCGCCTTCCGGTACGAAGCGCTCGACCGGCCCGCTCGACTGCGCGTGGACGGCCATGGAGAAGCCGGGGATGACGGCGGGCACCTTGGCGGTGATCTCGACGCTCACGGTGTTCGCGTCGGGCCGGGTGACCGTCACCCGCGGCGAGACCACCAGCTGCGGCCCCAGTTGCTGGATGTAGCTGTCGACGGTGTCCCTCGCCTTCTGCTGCCAGCCGTCCGGGTTGGCGTCCGCCGAGGCCCGCGCCTTGCGCGCGCCGGCCTGCGCGGCCGCCTGGGCCACGTGGTCCGCGAAGAAGTACAGGGCGAACTGGACCGTCATGAAGATCATGAAGAACAGGAAGGGCGTCAGGAACACGAACTCGATCGCGGTCATGCCGGAGTCGCCCCGGGCGGAGGCGGCCTCCACCCGGCGGCGTACTGCGGTGCGCAGTCGGTCTGCGATGCGGAACACGGCGTAGGGACGCGTGGGGGTTACGGCTTGCCGCCGCCGCCGCCACCCGCGCAGGTGCCGGACTGGTTGGCGCCCGCGATGCAGTCGCTCACCTTCTTGGCACCGCCGTCGAGCGCGCCGCCGATGACGGCCGCGACCACGCCCACGATCGCCACGACCACCGCCGAGATGATCACCCACTCGACGGCCGAGGCCCCGCGGTCGCGCGCGCGCCGCCCGCGGTCGCGGACGAAGGCGGCAACCGCGTCGAGGGCGGGATGGCTGAAGCTGAATCCGTTTTTCATGGTGGAGAAGTCCTCTCGGGAATCGGTACGTTGCACAGGGGCCGGCGGTTCGCCGGGAAGGGTCAGCCGAACTGGAAGACGCGCATGCCGGCCGGGAAGATCAGGAACACCAGGAACCCGGCGCACAGCAGCAGCTGCGCGACGAGCATCGACTGCGACTTCTCACCGGCGCTGCCCTCGATCTCGGCCATCTCGCGGTGCCGCATCGTCTCGGCGCGGGAGGCCAGGGACTCCCGTACCTTCGCGCCGTCCTCCGCGACGAGCGCGAGCGCGCCCGCCAGGTCCTTCAGCTCCTCCACCCCCAGCTCCTCGCCCAGGGTGCCGAGCGCCTGCCAGTGGCTGGTGCCGGTGATCCGGGCGTCGTGCAGGGTGTTGCGGATCCGGCGCAGCGCCCAGCCGTCGCTGACCTCGGCGGCGGCCATCAGGGCCTCCGGGAGGCCCCGGCCGCCGGCCAGGTTCATGGCGACGAGGTCGAGGTAGGCCCCGATGACCCGGCGCAGGTCGCGGCGCTTGTCCGCGGCGTCCCGCCGGACCTCCAGGTCGGGAAGGAAGAAGAAGAGGGCGGCGCAGGCCAGCGCCAGCCAGAGCGGCACGACCGGTCCGCTGCCGAACCCGATGGTCGCGACGATCACGAAGAGGAACGGGCCGAAGATGAGTCCGGCCGCGGCGAGCAGGATCTTCGTCGCCAGGAAGCTCTCCCAGCTGCGCTCCAGCACGGCCAGGTCGGCGCGCAGGGAGCGCTGCTCCCAGCCCTGCTGGCGGTAGAAGTCGGCGATCCGCAGGCCGACGCGGGCCCGGAAGGAGTCCAGCCGGCCCGGGTCCTCGGCGGTGGTGGAGCGCGGGAGCGTCGAGTACGCCGCCCCGCGCGCCCGCATCTCGTCGATCCGGGCCACGGTCGCGACCGCGCCCCGCCGGGACGGCATGAGGGCCCGTACGAGGGCGTAGATGCCGAGGCCGAGGACGGCTCCGACGACGACGGGCAGGGTGAGGTTCACTGCGGTACGACCTCCTCGCTCGGGCTCGGCGGCCGCGCGAAGCGGACCTCCGTGTGGTCACGGACCAGGAAGCGCTCGGGCGTCTCGATGGTGGCCAGCTTGCGCAGCCACCAGAAGCCCAGGGCGAAGAGCCCGCACACGCACGCGAGGACCATCTGGCCGACGAGGGTGCCGTACGGCTCGACGAACTCCCGGTTGAAGACGGACAGGCCGACGACGAAGGCCACGCTGACGCTGATGACGATCTGGACGCTGCGCCGGGTGCTGGAGCGCTGGGCCATCACGCGCTGGCGCATGTCGACCTCCTCGCGGGCCGACTTGGCGAGCGCGCCGAGCACCTGGCGCAGGCCGGGGCCGCGCAGGCGCGCGTTGAGGATCAGCGCGGCGACGATGATGTCGGCGGACGCGTCGTCGATCTCGTCGGCGAGCGTCTGCAACGCGTCGGGCAGCGGCGTACGGGAGCGCAGCCGGTCGACGAGCGCTTCGAGGTGGGGCCGCAGCGCGGGCGCGGCGGCGCGCGCCGAGGCGGGGATGGCCTGCTCCAGGCCGACGGCCCCGGCGATGGTGTCGCGCAGCGACTCGGTCCAGGCGGCGAGCGCCTCGACCCGGCGCATCGCGGAGCGCTCCTCCGCGGCTCCGCCGAAGAGGCGGTCCCAGAAGAAGACGAGCACGCCGGCGGCCACGCCGGCCACCGCCCAGCGGGTCACCAGCAGCACGGCGATGCCGACGCCGGCCGCGAGCGAGCCGCGGCGGCCGGCGAACCGGGCCAGCTCCGCGAGGCGCTCGCGCGAATCCGCCTTCTCGTGCGCGGGCTTGGGTGGCAGGCCGCGGACGGCGACGACGAGCAGCGCGAGCCCGCCGCCGATTCCCAGGCCGCTCAGGAGCGCGTACAGCACGGGCAGCGAGAAGAGCCCGCCCATGGAGGAGATGCCGTTCATGTCCGCCTCACCCCCAGGATCCGCTGGGGCGGTAGCCGTAGGGGATCAGTTCCTCGATGCAGGAGATCGCCGCGTGCGGGACGACCCGGCCGTCGGAGGTCTCCGCGAACACCTCGCTGGAGAGCACCCGGCCGTCGACGCCGTTGACCTCGCGCACGGAGGTGACCACGCGGCGCAGCCGGCCGCCGCCGTGGAACTCGTTGCGGCGCTCGACGAACACCACGAAGTTGATGGCGCCGGCCACCAGCATCTGGCTCGCCTCGATCGGGAGCCGTTCGGCGGCCTGCAGCGCGTAGGTGGAGATGCGGCTGAAGACCTCGCTGGAGCTGTTGGCGTGGATCGTGGAGAGCGAGCCGTCGTTGCCCTGCGACATGGCGTTGAGCATGGTGACGATCTCGTCGCCGAGGACCTCGCCGACGATGACCCGGGAGGGGTTCATGCGCAGCGAGCGGCGCACCAGCTCGGACATCATGATGGCGCCCTGGCCCTCGGAGTTGGGCAGCCGTTCCTCGAACGCCACGACGTTGGGGTGGAGTTCGGCGAACTGGTCCAGGCCCAGCTCCAGCGCGCGCTCCACGGTGATCAGGCGCTCGGTCGGCGGGATCTCGTTGGCGAGGGCGCGCAGCAGCGTCGTCTTTCCGGCGTTGGTCGCGCCCGCGATCATCAGGTTCTTGCGGGCGCGGACGGCGCAGGACAGGAAGTGCGCGAGCTCGGGGGTGAGCGTGCCGTTGCCCACCAGGTCCGAGATGAAGACCTTGCCCATGCGGGCGCGGCGGATGGAGAGCGAGGGGCGGCGGGTGACGTCCATGACCGCCGAGAGGCGCGAGCCGTCGGGCAGCCGCAGGTCGAGCTGCGGGTTCGCCGAGTCGAAGGGGCGCGAGGAGAGGCCGGAGTAGGCGCCGAGGACCTGGATGAGCTCGATGAGCTCCTCGTCGGTCTCGGCGACCGGGTCGGCGCGGAGCTCGTTGCCGTTGGCGTAGCCGACGAAGACCTGGTCGCAGCCGTTGATGTCGATGTTCTCGACCTCGGGGTCGTCGAGCAGCGGCTGCAGGCGGCCCACTCCGAAGAGCGCGGCGTGCACGGCCGCCGCGAACTGCTCCTCGGTCTCGGCGTCGAAGGGGGTGCGGCCGAGGTTGATCTCGGCGCGGGCGTGCTCTTCGAGTATCTGGGCGATGACGGCGCGGGCGTACTGGCGCTCGTCCTCGCCGGACATCTGCATCAGCCCGGACAGCTGGTCCACGCGGCGCTGCTCGGCGATGCGGTCGCCGGCCTCCTGGCGGAACCGCTTGACGAGCTGGTGGTCGACGACGCTCATCGCGCCCCGCCCGGGGCGGCGTCGGGGCCGCCGGGGCCTGCGGGGCCGGGTACGAGGCCGGACGCGGCGCCCGTGCCCATGCCCGTGCCGTGGCCGGGGCCCATGCCCATGCCCGTGCCGTGGCCGGTGCCGGGGCCGGCGCCGGGGCCCGGAACGGCCCACGCGGCCCCGTACTGCTGGTTGATGTCCTGGGCCACCTGCCGGGCGGACCGGATCAGCAGGGACTTGTCCAGCCGGCCGCGGCGGCGCCCGGCCAACTGCTCGGAGCCCACCGGGTCGTACGCCAGGGTGCCGAGCACCCGGGCGCCGGACCGGGAGGCGAGCAGCATCTCGTTGACCTGGTTGCCGATCTTCGCGGAGTCCTTGGGGTCGGCCACCAGCAGCACCCCCAGCAGCGGGGTCCCGAGCTGCGCGGTGCCGCGCCCCGGTCCGCCGCCGTGCAGGCGCGCGGAGAGGGCGAGCGCCCTGTCGCGCACGCGGGCGATGGACTCGGGCGCCGTACGGGCGACCAGCAGCACCAGGGAGGCCTGGGCGAACAGCTCCACCGCCGGGCCGTCCCCGGAGATGCGCCCGCAGTCGGCGATGACGTCGGCGGGCGCGTGCGGGGACTCGGCGAGCGCGGCGAAGGCCCGCCCCAGCAGCGGCCATTGCCCTACGAGGCCTGCGGCCTGCTCTGAGGAGCCCAGCCCGACCAGCACCTCGAGGCCGCCGGACATGGCCTGCGCGTGGTCCCACAGCTGGTCGGGGGCCAGGCCCCGGCGGGCGGTCGCGGCGATGGACAGCATGCCGGTGTTGGGGTCGAGCGGGCCGCCGTGGGCGGCGGGGCTGCGGTAGACGAGGTCGCCGCCGGCCGGGTCGGTCTCGGCGAGGAGCGCACGCCGCGGCCAGACCGCCGAGAGGGCGACGGCCGCGGTGGTGACGCCGGGTGATCCCTTGTCCGCGGCGAGGGCGATGAGCGCCATGTGGCTTCTGCTTTCCTGTGCTTGCCTGTGCTTGCCGGCCGGTGGCCGCCGACGGCCGGCCGGCGGCTTCCGCGGCCCGTGACCCGTTGGCCTGTGACCCGTTGGCCCGTGACCTACGGCCTACGACCTATGACCGATGGACCGGATGACCGATGGACCGGATGACCGATGGCTGTCGATCAGCCGGAGGCACCCGGGATCAGCACCAGGGCGACCTGGCCGGCCGCGGCCGCCTGGGTCAGGGGTGCGATCTCGGCCGTGCCGACCATGACGGTGACGGGCAGGTTGCCGCTGCCGATGGAGCCGCCCTCACCGACGAAGACGTCGTTGACCTTGGCGTCGCGCACGAGCAGCGTGTTGCCGTCGGCGGCGCCGCCCGCGGTACCACCCTTCGGGGCGTCGCCGCCCACCCGGTAAGCCGCGACGTGGTCGCCGACCTTGAGCCCGGCCGGGTACTGGCCCGCCTTGAGGGAGAGGCCCACGAAGGCCTTGCCCTCGGGCAGCCCGCCGACGTCGGAGAACATCTGGCCGATCGCGATGGTGCCCTTGACCAGAGTGTTCTTGGCCTTGAGCTGCTTGAGCGCGTCCCGCTGCTCCCAGCGGACGTAATCGACGGCCGGATCGTCGGCGACCAGCACCGAGGTCATCGCGGCATCGGTGACGGCCTTGCCGGCCGGTACCTCCGCCGAGATGCGGACCACCTCGATCCGCTCACCGGCGCGCAGCACGAGGACCGTTGCGCCGAGGGCGCCGATCAGGATGAGCAGCACGGCGAGGGCGGCGAGAGCGGGCTTGCGCTCCCGGCCGGCCGTGGGAAGCCGCTCCCCCACCGGCGCTGCCTGGCCCGGACCCCTGTGACTGGGCGCACCCGCGCGTTCCTGGACTTTCACTCCACGCTCCCCCGTGCACCTACGACAGACAAACTCGGCCAATACCCAACAGAATCAAATATACGGTTGAGTTGACCAACTCAAAGAAGAACCAAAGTGCTCGCACGGTAGCAGTGGCACATGTGCACCTCAAGGCGAGCCCGCCCCCGTGGACACACCCCCGCACGGCGGCCGGCCCCGCCCTCCGCCGTGCCGGGGCCGGGAACGGCCGTCGCAGTTGCGACATTCGCCGGAAACCTCCGGGCCCGGAAGCGGAGGCTGAGCCAACCGACTGTTACGTAAAGGGAATCGCCCTGGCGAAACCGTTCGCGGCGCAGGTAGCGTCAGACAGCTTCAGACGTCCTACGCCCCACCAGGAGCCGCCCAGTGACCCGCCGCACTCTGCCCGTCGCAGTCGCCGCCACGGCTTCCGCAGCCCTGCTCCTGTCGGCGTGCGGCGGTGGCGAAACGAAGGCGAACGACAAGATCACCGGAGCGGAGTCTAGCGCTCCGCCGTCGCCCTCCCCGTCCCCGGGGAGCCCGCCGCCGCCCTCCCCGTCGGAAATGCGCTGGCCATTCCCCACCGGCGCGTGCCACCCTTCTGGAAGCACGGCCGCCAGACCTCACCGAGACGGCCGTACCACTCGGCCCGGTCCCACCGGTCCCGCCGGCCAGGTCCCGCCGTACCCGGCACATCCGCCCGGTCCCGTGCTCTCACCAGCTGAGACGGGGCGCATCGGCAGCCTGGTACGCTGTGTGACGGCCGCTTGTGTACGCGCCCCCGGAATCTTCCGGAGACTGCGCTCAGCGGACCCCGCCTCCCGAGTTACGGAAGCTCCCCAGAGAATTCGACCTGGGGCACTCGGTGGCAACGAAGACCTATTACGAGGAGTACGCGTGCCGCTCGACGCCGCAACGAAGAAGCAGCTCATCGCAGAATTTGGTGCCAAGGAGGGCGACACCGGCTCCCCCGAGGTCCAGGTCGCGATGCTGTCCCGCCGCATCTCGGACCTGACCGAGCACCTGAAGGCCCACAAGCACGACCACCACTCCCGTCGTGGTCTGCTGATCCTGGTCGGCCAGCGCCGCCGCCTTCTGCAGTACCTGGCCAAGAAGGACATCCAGCGCTTCCGTACGCTGGTCGAGCGCCTCGGCATCCGCCGCGGTGCGGCCGGCGCCAAGTAAAGACGCTGTGAAGGGAGCGGTTCCCACACTTGAGGGGGCCGCTCCCTTTGCTGTACGTGCGCGACGTACCGGACGCTTTGTAGTCTGGAACCACGTGCACAACTGAAGAGGGGGAGCGCCCTCCCTACGCCGCCGGTCCTCGGTAGTGGCACCCGGAATGCCCGCAACGGGCTCGAACCCCGGATGCTTCGATCGAAGACCGGCCCGCACGCAAGGAGCGCTTCTCCGCAACCGTCCACCACCACACGGGTGGCGGACGGAGACGACGAAAATGGAGAAAACGCTAGTGGAGAACGAGACCCACTACGCCGAGGCCGTCATTGACAACGGTTCCTTCGGCACCCGCACCATCCGCTTCGAGACGGGCCGTCTGGCCCGCCAGGCCGCCGGCTCCGCCGTTGCCTACCTGGACGACGACACGATGGTGCTTTCCGCCACCACCGCGTCGAAGAAGCCCAAGGACCAGCTCGACTTCTTCCCCCTCACGGTGGACGTCGAGGAGCGCCAGTACGCGGCCGGCAAGATCCCCGGTTCCTTCTTCCGCCGCGAGGGCCGCCCCTCCGAGGACGCGATCCTCACCTGCCGCCTGATCGACCGCCCGCTGCGCCCGTCCTTCAAGAAGGGCCTGCGCAACGAGATCCAGGTCGTCGCCACGATCATGGCGCTCAACCCCGACCACCTGTACGACGTCGTGGCGATCAACGCCGCCTCCGCGTCCACCCAGCTGGCCGGTCTGCCCTTCTCCGGCCCGATCGGCGGCGTCCGCGTCGCGCTGATCCGCGGCCAGTGGGTCGCGTTCCCGACGCACACCGAGCTCGAGGACGCCGTCTTCGACATGGTCGTCGCGGGCCGCGTGCTCGAGGACGGCGACGTCGCGATCATGATGGTCGAGGCCGAGGCCACCGAGAAGACCATCGCCCTGGTCAAGGACGGCGCCGAGGCGCCGACCGAGGAGGTCGTGGCCGCCGGCCTCGACGCCTCGAAGCCCTTCATCAAGGCCCTCTGCAAGGCCCAGGCCGACCTGGCCGCCAAGGCCGCCAAGCCCGAGGGCGAGTTCCCGGTCTTCCTGGACTACCAGGACGACGTCTACGAGGCCCTCTCGGCCGCGGTCAAGGGCGAGCTCTCCCAGGCGCTGACCATCGCGGGCAAGCAGGACCGCGAGGCCGAGCTGGACCGCGTCAAGGAGATCGCCGCCGAGAAGCTCCTCCCGGCCTTCGAAGGCCGCGAGAAGGAGATCTCCGCCGCGTACCGCAGCCTGACCAAGGCCCTGGTCCGCGAGCGCGTCATCAAGGACAAGGTCCGCATCGACGGCCGCGGGATCACGGACATCCGTACCCTCGCCGCCGAGGTCGAGGCCATCCCGCGCGTGCACGGCTCGGCGCTGTTCGAGCGTGGCGAGACCCAGATCCTGGGCGTCACCACCCTGAACATGCTCCGCATGGAGCAGCAGCTGGACACCCTCTCCCCGGTGACCCGCAAGCGCTACATGCACAACTACAACTTCCCGCCGTACTCGGTCGGCGAGACCGGCCGCGTCGGTTCGCCGAAGCGCCGCGAGATCGGCCACGGCGCGCTCGCCGAGCGCGCGATCGTGCCGGTCCTCCCGACGCGCGAGGAGTTCCCCTACGCGATCCGTCAGGTGTCCGAGGCCCTCGGCTCCAACGGTTCGACGTCCATGGGCTCGGTCTGCGCCTCCACCATGTCCCTGCTGAACGCCGGTGTGCCCCTCAAGGCCCCCGTCGCCGGCATCGCCATGGGTCTGATCTCGCAGGAGATCGACGGCAAGACCCACTACGTCGCCCTCACCGACATCCTCGGTGCGGAAGACGCCTTCGGTGACATGGACTTCAAGGTCGCCGGCACCAAGGAGTTCGTCACCGCGCTCCAGCTGGACACCAAGCTCGACGGCATCCCGGCCTCGGTTCTGGCCGCCGCCCTCAAGCAGGCGCGCGACGCCCGCCTCCACATCCTCGACGTGATGATGGAAGCGATCGACACGCCGGACGCCATGTCCCCGTTCGCCCCGCGGATCATCACCGTCAAGATCCCGGTGGATAAGATCGGTGAGGTCATCGGCCCCAAGGGCAAGATGATCAACCAGATCCAGGAGGACACCGGCGCCGAGATCACGATCGAGGACGACGGCACCATCTACATCGGTGCCTCCGACGGCCCGGCCGCCGAGGCCGCCCGCGCCACGATCAACCAGATCGCCAACCCGACCATGCCGGAGGTCGGCGAGCGCTACCTGGGTACGGTCGTCAAGACCACCACCTTCGGTGCCTTCGTCTCCCTCATGCCCGGCAAGGACGGCCTGCTGCACATCTCGCAGATCCGCAAGCTCGCCGGTGGCAAGCGCGTGGAGAACGTCGAGGACGTGCTCGCGGTCGGCGCCAAGGTCCAGGTCGAGATCGGCGAGATCGACTCGCGCGGCAAGCTCTCCCTGATCCCCGTGATCGACGGCGAGGCCGCCGGCGACGACGCTGACAAGGACGACTCCGACAAGTGATGTCGCGTAGTTCCCGTGTGACGGCCCGCCCCTCTTCGGAGGGGCGGGCCGTCGCCCGTACCCAAACACTGCTCAAGGGCGCAGGCGGCATCGGCACCGTCCGCCGCACGGTCCTCCCCGGTGGACTGCGCGTCGTCACCGAGACGCTGCCGTCCGTCCGCTCCGCCACCTTCGGGATCTGGGCGCACGTCGGCTCCCGGGACGAGACGCCGTCGCTGAACGGCGCCACGCACTACCTGGAGCACCTCCTCTTCAAGGGCACTGAGAAGCGCAGTGCCCTCGACATCTCCTCCGCGATCGACGCGGTCGGCGGCGAGATGAACGCCTTCACGGCGAAGGAGTACACCTGCTATTACGCGCGGGTGCTCGACACGGACCTGCCGCTGGCCATCGACGTCGTGTGCGACATGCTCACCGGCTCGCTGATCCTCGAATCCGATGTCGACGCCGAGCGCGGAGTCATCCTCGAAGAGATCGCGATGACCGAGGACGACCCGGGCGACATGGTCCACGACCTGTTCGCCCAGACCATGTACGGGGACACCCCGCTCGGGCGCCCCGTCCTCGGCACGGTCGACACGATCAACGCGCTCACCGCCGACCGGATCCGCCGCTTCTACAAGAAGCACTACGACCCCACCCACCTGGTCGTGGCCGCCGCGGGCAACGTCGACCACAACAAGGTCGTGCGCCAGGTCCGCGCCGCGTTCGAGAAGGCCGGCGCGCTGACCCGCACCGACGCCGAACCGGTGGGCCCGCGCTCCGGCACCAAGCGGATCCGCACCTCCGGCCGCGTCGAGCTGGTCAACCGCAAGACCGAGCAGGCCCACGTGGTCCTCGGCATGCCGGCCCTGGCCCGCACCGACGAGCGCCGCTGGGCGCTCGGCGTGCTGAACACGGCGCTCGGCGGAGGCATGTCCTCCCGCCTCTTCCAGGAGGTCCGCGAGAAGCGCGGCCTGGCCTACAGCGTGTACTCGTACACCTCCGGCTTCGCCGACACCGGCCTCTTCGGCGTCTACGCCGGGTGCCGCCCGAGCCAGGTCCACGACGTACTGCGGATCTGCCGCGACGAGCTCGACAAGGTCGCCGCCGACGGGCTCACCGACGAGGAGATCCGGCGGGCCGTCGGCCAGCTTTCCGGCTCCACCGTCCTCGGCCTGGAGGACACCGGCGCGATCATGAACCGCATCGGCAAGAGCGAGCTGTGCTGGGGCGACCAGATGTCGGTCGACGACATGCTGGCCCGGATCGCCGCCGTGACCCCGGACGAGGTCCGGTCGGTCGCACAGGATGTACTGGCCCAGCGGCCCTCCCTCGCGGTGATCGGCCCGCTGAAGGAGAAGCAGGCGGCCCGTCTCGACGAAGTGGTCGCCTAGTGCTGTGACCGGAAGGGTCCACCGGGTCGCGGCGCCCGGCACGGCACCTCGCCGCGTTGTCGGACCACGGCGGTACGTCCGGTACGAGGCGTGGCCCTCCGTCCGGGGGCCCCTCCCGGCGGTAGCTGGGGGAGATGCACCGCACCGGACACCGCGACCCGGCAAACCTTCCCGGCCACAGCACTAGTCCCGTACACACGTAAGGAAGCAAGCAACATGAGCAAGCTGCGCGTGGCAGTCCTCGGCGCCCACGGCCGTATCGGCTCCGAGGCGGTCAAGGCCGTCGAGGCCGCCGAAGACATGGAGCTGGTGGCCGCCCTCGGCCGCGGCGACAAGCTGGAGACGCTGGCCGAGGCCGGCGCCCAGGTCGCGGTCGAGCTGACCACACCCGCCTCGGTGATGGAGAACCTCGACTTCCTCATCCGCCACGGCATCCACGGAGTGGTCGGCACCACCGGCTGGACCGAGGGCCGCCTCGCCCAGCTGAACACCTGGCTCGCCGGCTCGCCGGCGACGGGCGTGCTCATCGCCCCGAACTTCTCCATCGGCGCCGTCCTCACGATGAAGTTCGCCGCCCAGGCCGCCCGGTACTTCGAGTCCGTCGAGGTCGTCGAGCTGCACCACCCCAACAAGGTCGACGCCCCCTCCGGCACGGCGACCCGTACGGCGCAGCTCATCGCGGCCGCCCGCGCCGAGGCCGGCCTCGGCGCGCAGCCCGACGCCACCGCCACCGCCCTCGACGGCGCGCGCGGCGCGGACGTCGACGGCGTCCCGGTCCACGCGATCCGCCTGCGCGGCCTGCTGGCCCACCAGGAGGTCCTCCTCGGCGGCGAGGGCGAGACCCTGACCATCCGTCACGACTCCCTGCACCACAGCAGCTTCATGCCGGGCATCCTGCTCGGCGCGCGCCGCGTGACGCAGACCCCGGGCCTCACGTTCGGCCTGGAAAACTTCCTCGAACTCGGCTGACGAGCAGGCAGCGGAACCATGCGCGCGAAGATCATCTATTTCATCACGGCCGCGGTCCTGGCGGTCTACTTCGTCCTGGCCGGCGGCCGGGGCCTGATGCTGATCCGGCTCGGGACCCCGATCACCGTCCCGTTCGGGCTGGCCGTGCTGATCCTGCCGGTCATCGGCGTGTGGTTCCTCTGGAAGAACACGCGCTTCGTCACCAAGGCCAACCAGCTCGCCACCGAGCTGGAGGCCGAGGGCGGGCTGCCCGTGGACGAGCTCGAGCGGGACAAGTACGGCCGGATCCTGCGGGATTCCGCCGACGAGGTCTTCGCGCGCCGCAAGGCCGAGACGGAGGACGCGCCGGGGGACTGGCGCAGCTGGTTCCGCCTCGCGGTCGCCTACCACGACGCCCGCGACACCCCGCGGGCCCGCAAGGCCATGCAGCGGGCGATCTCCCTGCACGACGTACCGGCCCCATGAGCAGAGAGCCCGTACAGGTCTGATTCCTGTACGGGCTCCGCGCGGACATCCGGTGGATCAGGCGGGCACGGACCGGTACTCGGCGGCCCAGGCCTCGACCGAGTCGGCGGCCCGGTCGAACGCCTCGGTCCGCGACAGGAAGTCGGCGTTGTGGTCGGTCAGCAGGACCGGCAGCGCGCCGCCGCGCGAGGCCACCGTCAGCGCCTGGCCCTGTACGGTCCTCGGCAGTCCGAGCCAGCGCACGGGCTGCTGCACGGTGCGCACCTCGTCGACCTGGCTCCACGGGATCGACCGGGTCCCGAAGAACCCCACCCGGCGAAGCCCCTTGCTGCTCACCCAGACGCCCGTGCGCAGCAGCCGCAGCGCGGATCCGACCACGGCCAGCGAGGCCGCCAGAGCGCCCAGGGCGCCGGTCCAGGTGCCCGCGGCGGTGATGATCACGGTGGCGAACAGCATGAAGGAGCCGAGCAGGAGGAGCAGCGCCGCGATGGCGACCCGCCAGGGGCCGGGGCGGTACGGACGGCGCCAGCGGTCGGGGTCCTCGTACGGGAGGGTCTCCCCGGTGTCGTGCGCGTCGAATGCGCTGTCGGCCGTCAGGAAGGGCAGGGGCACGGCAGGACCTCACTCACATGCACGTTCGGTTGGGCTGTGCCCGTGAGGCTACCGCCCCTCGGACGCCTCCGACTGCTGCGACTTCGCCGGTGCCTGGTTCGGCTGCAGTGCGGGCATCCCGAAGAGCAGCGAGCCGACGAGCCCCGCCACGACGGTCAGCCCGACCAGACTACGGGCGGCGATCTGGGTCTTGCTCAGGCTCTCGGGCGGCGGCGGAGTGACATTGCTGCGGAATCGGTCGGCCTCGGCGACGAAGGCGAACGGGACGGGTTCGCGCCGGCGGAACATGGGAGCGGTTCTCCTCACGGTCGGGGCCCCGGGGTTGCGGGGGCGGGATGGACGGGCGTTCACCATGTAGGACGTGCGAAAGCCCCGATCGGTGCCGGATTTAGGGAGATTAACGAGATTTTATGGCGGAGCGTCAGACTCGTTCGGTCCTGCCCGCCGGTTTCTTTTCTCCCCGGTGTACGCCGCGTGCGGCGCCCGCCCGCACCCGGCCCGGGCCGGCGGCCACGGGGCTCCCCTGATGCCGCTCGCGCACGAGGCCCCCGACGGCCGCGGTCGCGGTGTCCCGCAAGGCCGGAAGGGTCCGGCTGCACAGATGTACGAGCCAAGTCCGAAGTGTCCGTATTGCGACGTTTCGCAAAGTTCATCTAGGCTGATCAAACGGACCCGGCACTGCTTGAACCCCCGAGCAGGCAGTGCCGGGCTCCAACACCCTCATCACGTCCCCCGAGGGGACACCGCGAGCATGGCAGCGAGTAGCGTGTTACCCATGGCTCCGATCTCGACTCCGCAGACCCCCTTCGGGCGGGTCCTCACCGCCATGATCACGCCGTTTACGGCGGATGGCGCACTTGACCTCGACGGCGCGCAGCAGCTCGCCGTCCACCTGGTGGACGCAGGCAACGACGGCCTGATCATCAACGGCACCACCGGTGAGTCGCCGACCACCACCGACGCGGAGAAAAACGACCTCGTACGAGCCGTACTCGAAGCAGTCGGAGACCGGGCCCACGTGGTCGCGGGCATCGGCACCAACGACACCCGCCACACCCTCGAGCTCGCCCGCCAGGCCGAGCGCACCGGCGCGCACGGCCTGCTCGCGGTCACCCCGTACTACAGCAAGCCGCCGCAGGAGGGCCTCTTCCGGCACTTCACGGCGATCGCCGACGCCACCGAGCTGCCGGTCATGCTCTACGACATCCCCGGCCGCAGTGGTGTCCCGATCAACACCGAAACTCTGGTCCGGCTGGCCGAGCACCCCCGTATCGTTGCCAACAAGGACGCGAAGGGCGACCTCGGCCGCGCCAGCTGGGCCATCGCCCAGAGCGGCCTGGCCTGGTACTCGGGCGACGACATGCTGAACCTGCCGCTCCTGTCCGTCGGCGCGGTCGGCTTCGTCTCCGTGGTCGGCCACCTGGTCACCCCCGAGCTCCGCGCGATGCTCGAGGCCCACCTGGGCGGCGACGTCCAGAAGGCGACCGAGATCCACCAGAAGCTGCTCCCCGTCTTCACCGGCATGTTCCGCACCCAGGGTGTGATCACCACCAAGGGCGCGCTGAACCTGCAGGGCCTGCCCGCGGGCCCGCTGCGGCTCCCGCTGGTCGAGCTGACCGCCGAAGAGGCGGCACGGCTCAAGATCGATCTTGCCGCCGGCGGGGTACAGCTCTGACACCAGACTTCACAACTGAACAAGCAGAACCACACAAGACCAAGCAAGTGCACGAATGACATGCGTGCCGCGTGCCTCGACGGGCACGTGGCGCGCGTGGTGAAGGAGAACCTTTTGAGCCATCCGCATCCTGAACTCGGTCCGCCGCCGAAGCTCCCCAAGGGCGGCCTTCGGGTCACCCCTCTGGGCGGTCTCGGTGAGATCGGCCGCAACATGACCGTCTTCGAGTTCGACGGCCGTCTGCTGATCGTCGACTGCGGCGTCCTCTTCCCCGAAGAGGAGCAGCCGGGCATCGACCTGATCCTGCCGGACTTCTCGTCCATCAGGGATCGCCTCGACGACATCGAGGGCATCGTCCTCACGCACGGCCACGAAGACCACATCGGCGCCGTCCCGTACCTCCTCCGGGAGAAGCCGGACATCCCGCTGATCGGCTCCAAGCTGACGCTGGCCCTCATCGAGGCGAAGCTCCAGGAGCACCGCATCCGCCCCTACACCCTCGAGGTGAAGGAAGGCGAGCGCGAGAACCTCGGCCCCTTCGACTGCGAATTCATCGCGGTCAACCACTCCATCCCGGATGCCCTGGCCGTGGCCATCCGCACCGGCGCCGGCATGGTCGTCTGCACCGGCGACTTCAAGATGGACCAGCTGCCGCTGGACAAGCGCCTCACCGACCTGCACGCCTTCGCGCGTCTGAGCGAAGAGGGCATCGACCTCCTCCTCTCGGACTCGACGAACGCCGAGGTCCCGGGCTTCGTCCCGCCCGAGCGCGAGATCTCCGGCGTCCTGCGCACGGTGTTCGCCAACGCCAACAACCGGATCATCGTGGCCAGCTTCGCCAGCCACGTGCACCGGATCCAGCAGATCCTCGACGCCGCCCACGAGTACGGCCGCAGGGTCGCCTTCGTCGGCCGCTCGATGGTCCGCAACATGGGCATCGCCCGTGACCTGGGCTACCTGAAGGTCCCGGCCGGCCTCGTCGTGGACGTCAAGACCCTCGACGACCTGCCGGCCAACGAGGTCGTCCTGGTCTGCACGGGTTCCCAGGGCGAGCCGATGGCGGCCCTGTCCCGGATGGCCAACCGCGACCACCAGATCCGGATCGTCCCCGGCGACACCGTGATCCTGGCGTCGTCCCTGATCCCGGGCAACGAGAACGCGGTCTACCGCGTGATCAACGGCCTGACCCGCTGGGGCGCCAACGTCGTGCACAAGGGCAACGCCAAGGTGCACGTCTCGGGCCACGCCTCCGCCGGCGAGCTGCTGTACTTCTACAACATCTGCAAGCCGCGGAACCTGATGCCGGTCCACGGCGAATGGCGCCACCTGCGCGCCAACGCGGAGCTCGGCGCCCTGACGGGCGTCCCGAAGGACCGCATCGTCATCGCGGAGGACGGCGTCGTCGTCGACCTCATCGACGGCAAGGCGCGCATCTCCGGCAAGGTGCAGGCCGGGTACGTGTACGTGGACGGCCTCTCGGTCGGCGACGTCACGGAGGTCCACCTCAAGGACCGCAAGATCCTCGGCGACGAGGGCATCATCTCGGTCTACGTCGTGGTGGACAGCACCACGGGCAAGATCGTCAGCGGCCCGAACATCCAGGCCCGCGGCTCCGGCATCGACGACTCGGCGTTCACCGCCGTCCTGCCGAAGATCGAGGAGGCCATCGCGCGCGCAGCGGCCGACGGCGTCGCCGAACCGCACCAGATCCAGCAGCTCATCCGCCGCACGATGGGCAAGTGGGTCTCGGACGGCTACCGCCGCCGCCCGATGATCCTGCCGGTCGTCGTCGAGGTCTGACCCTCGCCGTAGCGATCTCACCGGAGCGGGGCAACCGGATTTGCATCCGGGGGCCCCGCTCCAGTACGTTTACGTCTCCACCTCGCACGGCACCCCGGTACACATGTGTGCCCGGACGGGTCGCTGCGGGCGGGTGGAATCCAGACCGGGGAAACCTGATAAAGTCTGGCTCGCCCGAAAGGGAATGGCTCTCCAATGGCCGTCCAAATCCAAGCCGAAGCGGCAAGGAAATGATCTGGTAGAGTTGGAATCGCAGGAAAGGGAAACGCGAAAGCGAAGAACCTGGAAAGCGAAACCCGTTTCGACCGGGAATTGGACACGAAAGAGTCTGATAGAGTCGGAGACACAAGAACGAAGGAAGCGCCCGGAGGAAAGCCCCAGTAAATATTACTGAGGGTGAGTACAAAGGAAGCGTCCGTTCCTTGAGAACTCAACAGCGTGCCAAAAATCAACGCCAAAAAGTTGATACCCCGTCCATTTCGGTGGATGAGGTTCCTTTGAAAAAGACCTGTGAGGTCGCGGTTCTGCCCTCGGGCGCGAACCTGCACGACAGCCAGGCCCTTGAGCCCCTCGTCCGCGGCATACCGCCCATCCGATCCCGCCGCGGACGCCGCCGGCGCCGACCCGGCAAGCTGCACGCGGACAAGGCCTACGACTACGCCCACCTGCGACGATGGTTACGTGAACGCGGAATCAGGCACCGCATCGCCCGCCGAGGCGTTGAATCCTCGCAGCGGCAGGGCCGCCACCGCTGGACCGTCGAACGCACCATGGCCTGGCTCTCCGGCTGCCGCCGCCTACACCGCCGCTATGAACGCAAGGCAGAGCATTTTCTCGCCTTCGCCAGCATCGCCTGCACTCTCATCTGCTACCACCGACTCACCAAATGAGATGACTTCTAAGCCGCGGCTCCGGGGTGTTTCCGGGCAGACCGTATCCCCCGTCGCCGTCGGCCGTGCGGTGTCGCAACGGTAGCCTCGCCCGCCGGGGCGGCGCCTGAAGGGCATCACCGGCGAGGAACAGCGTTCGGCCGTACTGCGGGCAGCGGTATTCGCGGTACCCGGAGCGTTCGAAGGAGACTCGGCGGTACAGGCACACCCACGCGGAGCGGTGGGGCTTGAGGTCACTCTCGGCCGTTGGGCTTCGGCACGCCAGAGGATTTCCTCGGCACAACGGCCGGAGCCGCAGCGGCGTGGCGAGCCGCTGTCCACCGGCCGCGAAGGTTTCGAGGAGGCGTGCCGCGGTGCCTGCCGCGCTCCGGGTATGGCGGAAGGGCCCGGATCCTTTTGGATCGGGGCCCTTCAACCTTCTGTAGCGGGGACAGGATTTGAACCTGCGACCTCTGGATTATGAGCCCAGCGAGCTACCGAACTGCTCCACCCCGCGTCGGTACAACCCACTCTACGGCACTGCAGGACCGCTCTTGACCAGCTTTGCCCTGCTCAGGGGCCTGGCTGTCCGGCGATGGTGATGAGCTGGATGTCCATCTGGTCGGCTTGTGCGGTGAGGATGCGCGCGACGGTGCGCGTGGTGGCCGGGTCTAACGCGATGGGTTCCTCCCCCTCGCGGGTCCAGGTGAGGACGCCGTCCCCCGGGTGGAGGGTGATGGAGGAGGCGATGTCACGGAGCATGCCTGTGACGTCTTGTGCGGCGAAGTGCAGCTGCCCGTCGACGGATCGCCCGACGGGCATCGTCTCGCTGGGCCCCCACGGCATCATGCGGCCCACCTCACACGGCCCACCTCATGCCGTCGCGTCCAGCTGCGCTACGCGTTCCTCGCTCAGGGACATTCTGCGTGCGCTCGCTTGTACGCGGTACCTGCATACCGTTGGTGGACCTCAGGAAGAACCCCGTCGGTGGGCCGCTGGGTTACCGCAAGCTCGATGCGGCAGAACTGATGGAGTTCCGGGCGCCTACGCACCAGCTGAGCGGCCCTGGTGTTGGAGTGCGGGACGGCGCGTCCCGCATCGGCGCGCTGTTGTCCCACTTTTCCGTAGGCCGCTTAACCGGCGTAGGGCTGCCACATCTTAACGGTCGTTTTCGGATTGCTTGCGGAATTAGATTTGTGCGTCACCAGGCACCGGTACTGCTTACCAAAATAAACGACACGCTCGTTCTCCGAATACTGTCGATTTACTTTCCATTCCGAAAATCCTGCTGCCATGTGACGCCACCTTTCATCAAGCCGACTCACTGCCAGCCTGCATGAAGCATCGCACCCTCCCGAGCAGGGCAGGCACCCGATCCCGCCGGCCGGCCCGCAGTAGGGCCCGCGGGAGCACGGTGCCCCGGACCTCGTGGCAGACCTACGAGGATCTCAGCGACGAGCAGATCCGCTGCATGATCGCGCTCACCACGAGGGCGCGGGACCGTTTCCTGATCACGCTGCTCGCCTGTACCGGTCTGCGGATCGGTGAGGCGCTCGGTCTGCACCGGGGCGACATGTGTCTGATCGTCTCGTCCCGCGCGGTGGGCTGGATCGGGAGCCCTCACGTGCATGTCCGCCGCCGTACCGACCACCCCCACCGCGCCCTGTCACGAAGTCCCGCTTCTCCCGCAACGTGCCGGTCGCCGCCGGTCTGGTCGCGCTCTACACCGACTACCAGTACGAGCGGGGCAGGGTGGCCCAGGCGGCGGAGTCGGAGATGGCTTCGTGAATCTCTTCCGCCCGCCGCTGGGCGGCGCTATGTCGTATCCGAACACCAAGAAGATGTTCGACCGCCTGGCTCGCAACGCCGGGCACGCGTGCAGCTTGCGTGACCTGCGAAAATGCTAACCACCCGGCCTTGGGCGAAGCCCACCTACGCGATCGTGCTGGCCCTGTGATCCGGTGCTTGCGTCTCCCCTCACTTCCCTCACTTCCCCCCGCGGCTCATGGACGTGACGCTCAGCGGCCCTAGCGGGGTTTTGCGTTGGGTGGTGAAGCCGAAGTGCTGGTAGAGGGGGACGTTCGTCGGGTCTGCCGTGGTCAGGTACAGGCCGTGGGGGGCGGGTGTGGTCGCCAGGACGTGGTCCAGGAGGAGGCGGCCAGCGCCGCGTCCGGTCAGGTCGGGGCGGACGCCGACGAACTCCAGTGTCCAGAGCCCCGGGGGTGCGTTCCCGCCGGAGACGTCCAGGTAGCGCAGGGTTCGGCCGAGGGCGCGCGGCCCGCAGCGCAGCCCGGTGCGGGCCGCCCAGAGGGCGCGGGCACCGGCGGCCGGGGTCGCGCCCGGCGGGGTCAGGACGGCCGCCGCGAGGAGCCGACCGTCCGCGCCCACGAGCGCGGTACGGCGTGCCCCGTCGAGGCCGGCGTGGGTGCGCAGGGTGGCCCGGAACCAGTGGGTGCGTACGGGGGCCGAGTCGCCGCAGATCCAGGAGACGGCGGGCTCCCGGGCGAATGCGGCGGCCAGCAGCTCGGCGCAGGCGGCCGGGTCGGGGGCGGGGTCGATCCGCCAGGAACCACCGGCCACGGTCTCAGGCATCCGGACTCCGCTCCAGCGGCGCCTCGGGCACGAGGTGACAGACGAGCAGCTTGAGGAAGAACAGCGGCGCGAACCAGGCGAGCGCAGCGGGCACCGGCAGCCAGAACAGGTTGACCAGGACGGCCGCCATCAACAGGGCCATTGCCGCCGGCCGTCTGAGGTGCACGGGCGCGAATTCCACGACCACCGCCCCGCCGAGCAGCAGCGCGGCGTTGGTCAGGGTCCAGGCGAGGTCACCGGACAGGACGACCAGCCCCATCGCGGCGAGGTGGATCACGTGCGCGGAGACGAACAGCAGCCGGGCGCGCCTGGCCCCGGCGTCGGCGCGGTGGTACCAACGCTTCGCGGCGTTGGTGGCGTTGGTCAGCACCCCGCCGATCAGGTCGAGCCCGGCCAGGGCGACCACGACGAGTTGCGCGGTGGACCAGTCGCGTGCGGCCCCCGAGTTCCACAGGCCGGCAGCCAGGAGCAGGGCGCAGCCGAGGAGGCCGAGGGTCTCCACCACGGACTCGGAACGAGACTTGCCGGGGCCCATGAACCGCTCCAGGCGTCCCGCGAGGCCGGGTGGGGTGGCCGGTATCTCCCAGGAGATCCGCAGGTCAGTGCGCATCGGTCGGGTCCTCTCCGGCAGTCGTCGCGGCCATGGTGACTGCCCCGCCCCAAAGGCCGTGCAGCAGGCACCACAGCTGTGCCGAAGCCTCGCCTTCCGGGAAGTCCGCGGCCTCGGCGAGGGGCTCGGCCGTCATACGGGCCAAGGCCCACGCGTCGGCGGCCCGGATGACCGCCGCGGTCGCCGACACCAGCAGCCCGTGATCCACGTCGGTACGGATCACCCCGATCCGCTGCCCGTCCGTGACCAGGGCGCCGAACCAGTCGAGCCACGGGCCCGTGTGGGTGCGCCCGATGGCGGCGTCGGCGAGGGCCAGGTCCTCGGGGTGGTCCCGCAGGTGGGCGGCAAGGGCGGCGGAGCCGGCGGCGAACCGGGACCGGAGGTCGGCCTCGTCCCGGGCCGGGACCCAGGGGCCGAGGGCTCCGAGCAGTCGCTCGAGCACTCCGTCGAGGACCGCGGTGAGCAGGTCCTCGCGGCCGTCGAAGTAGTGGTAGGCCGCGGTCTTGGAGACCTTCGAGGCTTCGATGATCTTGTTGTAGGAGGCGCCTTCGGTGCCGTGCTCGGCGAAGTGCCGGCGCGCCACCCCCAGGATGAGCTCCTGGCGCTCTGGGGGCAGGCGATCGAAACGGGGAAGAGGCATGAGGAGACAGTACCACTAGAGTGTACCACTGGTGCACCCTAGTGGTGCATCTGCTGTGCGGGCCCGAGTGTGGGCCACTGTCGCTCTCCGGTGAAGGGGTGTCATGCGTGTAGGGCGCGGGGCAGAGGTCCTCCTCCTCGCTGTGGCTGTTACCGCGCCTGGGGCGTCGCGGGCGGGCCTTGCTCACGGGTTTTGGACACCGGAGAGACTTGGATCTTGATGGCCCAGGAGGACGGAGTCCCCGTGGGGATGAAGCACTATTTCGCCGAGTTCAAGGCGGTCGCGGTCGCGTTGTACCGGTCGAGGCGGGCCGTAATGGCCATGGTTCAGACGCTGTGCCGTGAGGTCGCCACGGACCAGCCGCTCGACGCCCTGCCGCTCCGGCTCAACGGTGCCGGCTCGCCGCACCCGATCACACCTGCCCTTTCGCGGTTGCCTGCGAGAGGGCAGCTCTTGCGAGCCGCTTTTCCGGCGACCTCGGTGGAACCCTGACCGGTGTGTCACCGAAGGGTGAGTGACTGCGGGCCCCTGGCCTGCGGTGGCATCGCTCAAATTTCGATGGCATGCGCTGAGCCCTCATCGGCACTGGACAGGACGCACCCGCCCCACCGCGCCCCACTCCCGCGAACTGGGCGCCCTACCCGACCGGGCGGTGCACACGCTGTCACCTTCTCTGCACTGACTCGGGCGGCGCGACGACCGCCTGATTCGTCAGCTGCCGGCTGTGCCCCTCGGCGCCGCGACGAGACCCAGTTCCTTTCGCGTTGCGAGAAGGAACGCCTTCTGAGCTGTCCAAAGCCTCTCGAAAACCTCGGGGGGAAGAGTCGCCTCGGAGCACGTCGCGCGTGCGGCAGCGATCTGACGAACACTCCTGACGACGTCCGCGGCGGCGTTCAGTGTGTCCGGTGACTCCGACACGAGACGAACAGCCGTGGAGGCTCCCTCAAGACCTTCCTTGTAAGGGCGCCCTTCCTGGTCGAAGTAGGGCATCAGTTCGCCTGGAATCCGCGGATGCGGGACGGCAGTGATGTTGGCAGTCGGTTCAAGTGTGAATGCCACGTACTGGCGGTAGGCGAGCACGAAGTCCTTGTAGGCGGCGAGACGGATGTCCCGCCACTGGCGTGCGTGGTCACGGTGCCACAACCGGTCCTGGTTGCGGATTGACAACCACCCGCCCACAACCACACCAAGCAGCGCGACTGCCCCCGTGATCGCAGTACTCAGAAGGTTCACCTGTTCCCCCTCCCGGCCTCGGTGGACCAAGCCCAGTCTCCAGCACGGCGCGCTCACGAACGAGGGTGTTGACTGGCGGAAGTACGTTGCCATCACCGACTCGGGTGCAGCTAAGTTGCCAGCCCTGGTGCAGGTAGGGCCACGGGGCTAGGGCGTGTTTGAGAACTGGGGTCCGTATCGCGCCGCGCACCGTGACGATCTCGGTGTGGGGCGAGGGGATCTTTCGGATGACCAGTGGGCGGTGCTGGGGCCGTTTTTGCCGGTCGCGGTGTTGGGCAGGCCGTCGGTGTGCCGACGGCGGTCGATCGCCGGGATCCGCTGGCGGGGGGTGCGGACCCGTTCCCCGTGCCGGGATCTGTCACCCGAGTACGGTCGGTGGCAGACGGTCTAGGGGCTCTTCCGTCGCTGGCAGCGCAATCGTGTCTGGTCGGCGGTACTGACCGAGCTGCAGGCTCGGGCGGACGCCGCAGGCCGGATCACCTGGGACATGAACGTCGACTCCACGATCTGCCGGGCCCATCAGCACGCGACCGGCGACCAGTGCCCGGCGGGACGGCCCAGCCCAGAAGGAACCGCCGGGCGGCAACAAGGCCGAACCTGACGACCACAGCCTGGGTCGCTCCCGCGGAGTCTGACCACGAAGATTCACCGGGCTTGCGAACAAGGACAGAGGCCGTTGTCGCTGCTGGTCACAGCCGGTCAGCGGGGGACAGCCCACAGTTCGCGGCCGTGTGGGAAGCCATCCGTGATGGTGGGCTACACAGGACGTCGGTCCTCGGGCTGAGGATTCGGAGCTGGCCAGTCCGCATTCAAGGATGGCGGCGATACCGGGCACAAATTCCGGCGGTCATGCGCGCCACCCGATGCCGGATGCGGCGAGCAGCGCCAGGTCCTCGTGGTTCTCGCCCGAGACCGTGCCGGGAGCCCGATCGTTGCCGGCCCGGTGCCGATCGAAGGTCTTCGGTCAAAGACGTGACCGTTCCGCTTCCGGCCGTAGCGGCAGGGCTGTCCCTCGACAGCGTGGCGCGCACGTACGGCCGGCGGAGGAGGGACGATGGGATGGCCATGAGCGCAGACGCCGGCACACGGCCCCGGCCCCGGCCCGGCAGGAGGCTGCGGCCCTACATGGCCGGAAGGAGTCCGGAGTATGGGTGCAATCGAGCCTTTGCGGGGCGATGACGACGGGGCGCGGGCTGCCGCGTCTGGGCCGGGCGGCCTGCTCGACGTGTTGGGCGTTGCGGCCGTTCTGCTCGATGCCGAAGGCAGGATCGACCTGTGGAGCCCGCAGGCCGAGGACCTGTTCGGCTACACCGCCGAGGAGGCACTCGGCGAATTCGCGGGCCGCTTGCTGATCCATGAAGATCACCTGGCGGTCGTGCTGGACATGTTCGCTCAGGTCATGGAAGGAAGGGGCAGCTGGGTCGGTACCTTCCCCATCCGGCACAAGGACGGCAGCACCCGCATGGTCGAGTTCCGCAACATGCGGCTGCTGGACTCCCAGGAGGACTACTACGCCCTGGGCCTGGCAGCGGACCAGGCGACGGTTCGGCAGGTCGAACGGGACCTGGCGCTGTCCGCCCGGCTGGTGGCCCAGTCGCCGATCGGACTGGGCGTGCTGGACACCGACCTGCGCTATGTCTCGGTCAATCCCGCGGAGGAGCGCCTCAACGGGGTGCCGGCCGCCGAGCACATTGGCCGACACGTCCACGAGGTGCTGCCCGCCGTGGACGCGTCTTTCGAAGCGGCGATGCGCGAGGTCCTGGCCACGGGCATCCCCATCGTGGACCAGTACACCGTCGGCCGTACTCCGGCCGACCCGGATCACGATCACGCCTGGTCGATCTCGTTCTACCGGCTCGAAGCCCCCAACGGAAATGTGCTGGGCGTGGCCACCTCCAGCGTGGACGTCACCGAGCGGCACCGCGCCGTCGAAGAACAACGCCACACCGCCCTCACCCTCCAGCACAGCCTGCTGCCCCACACACCACCGCGGCGGCCGGGCCTGGAAGTCGCCACTCGCTATCGGCCCGCCCAGGCCACCATGGAAATCGGCGGCGACTGGTTCGACGTGATCCCCCTGAGCGGCGACAAGACCGCCCTCGTCGTCGGCGACGTCATGGGCAGCGGAGTCGCCGCCGCAGCCACCATGGGCCAGCTGCGCACAGCCACCCGAACGCTGGCCGATCTCGATCTCGACCCCGCTCAGGTCCTGCACCACCTCGACCACGTCACCGAGGGCCTCGACACCATCGCGACCTGCGTCTATGTCGTCTACGACCCCCAAACGGCGCAGTGTCACCTCTCCCTCGCCGGGCACCTGCCGCCCGTCCTCCTCCACCCGGACGGCACCCGCGAGCTCCTCGACCTGCCCACCGGCGCGCCACTGGGCGGCTGCGGCGTTGCCTTCCACACCACCAGCCTCGCCATCGGGGCGGGCGACCAGCTCGTCCTCTACACCGATGGCCTGGTCGAGACCCGCGATGAGCCGATCGACACCCGCCTCCAAGTCCTCCTCGACGCCCTCGACGACCCACACCGCTCACTGGACGACACCTGTGACCAGCTCTTGAAAACCCTGCGCCACCCAGGAGACCACGACGACGTAGCCCTGCTCATCGCCCGAGCCACACCGACGGCAGGGCAGACTGCTTGAACGTGAATCGCCCTCAGTGGGCTGGGGAGTAGTCGGATGGCGCCGAGCCAGGTGCGGGAGTTCAGCCCATCGAGTCGATCCTGACCTGCGAGGTTGCCAGTGCCGCCCCGGGCAGCCCGGATGACCGCAACCTCCGCGATCAGCTGGGCGTGGGGGGAGACGAGGCGCAGGGCGGCCATGCAATACAGCAGCAGGCGTGCGGTGCGGCCCTGCTGGGTCGTCAGCAGGAACGGCAGCACGGGTGCGGCGGGGGCGACGGGCGTTGACACAGCGCCCTGAACGCTGCCTGGTGTCCCGCGTCATGGCGCGCGGCGGGTGATCGGGTGCCGGCTTTGGATGCAGCGGTCACCGCGATGCGCGCCGTGCTTGAGGACATCGTGGCCAGCTCGCATCAGATGGGGGAGCTGGTCCTCGAAGTCGCCCCGGCCCACCTGTCCGACGCCGCCGCCTCAGGCGTCCTGGCCACGCTGGCGACGCGATCGGTGAGCCCCTGGCCCCTGGTCTCGCGGCTCGGCGGTACGCCCTGTCCGGTGATCGCCGCGCCCTGGACGACACGGTGCTGTGAGCCATGGGATTCCAGCCGCTGCACCCCATACTCAGCCCCTCACGGCATCCATCCGGGCCCAAGTGTCTTCAACGGGCTGTAAGTGGCCCACCCCTCTCAAGGCATCGGCCTCCCTGCGATCACGGTCAGTCCCACCAGCCATCGCCGGCTTGCCAGCGCCGAACCCACTCCAGGAAGCCGAAGGCTTCCGGCCCCGGATATGGGCAGGCGCCCACGTCGCTGACCAGCCAGACCTCGCCCCGTTGGGGCCCGTTGACGACGAGTACCCAGTAGGAGAGTTCGTCGTCGGTGCCCAGCACGACGGAGCCGTTGCCGTAGACGCCGGCGACGCGCTCGTTGTGGTCTGCGGCGAGAGGCTCGCCTTCCCAGGCCCATGTCTCCTGGAGCGGGAACGGCGCGGCGGGACTTCGGTCGGCCTGGTAGGGCCAGCCCGGCGTGAGTCAGCCCAGAGGGAGCAGGCCGCCGTCCTCCGGTGGCCCGAGCGGGGACCCGTTGGTGATCTCCGCGACCAAGCTCCGGTACGGCTCCGGGAGCACAGTCCCGTTCTCGGCTTCCCACGTCGAGACCGCCTCGTATCCGAGAGCCGGCTCCCGCCACGCCGGCTCGAACGCCGAGCGCAGACACTCCAGCGCGTCCTCATCAGGACGCTGATCAGGTGATCCGATGGTCATGGCGACATGCTCGCAGAAGGGACTGACCGAGCCGCTGCGAGCGTCCATCGACGCCAGGTGGGGCCGCTTCGAGGCTCTGGCTCAACTTCTGTGGCAGGTGGCTCCAGTCCTGCGCCTGCCACACTTACGCCGCACGCGTTGCGGCATGCGACGTCGAGGGCGTAAGGAATTGATCGCGAGATGCCTCAATGGATAATTCTGGCCGTGCCTGTCAGCGGCGTGTCGGATGCCGGTCGTGACGGGCGGACCGTCGCGGAGGTCGAAGGCAGCACGGAAGAGGCGGAAGCGGCCCTCCTGCAGGCAGCGCACACATACGAGCACAGTCTCTGGAAGGTGCGCCGCCGTGAGATCTTCAGGTGCTCAAGCAGGTCCTACTTCGTTCGCCTCCACAATCGCCTCGCGTCGTACGGTTTCCTCATCCAGCTCGGTGAACTGGTCCACGACTCCGACGCGAAGCAACCGGGCCGTCCTGCCACCTGATGGATCACCGCTACAAACGTGTGAGCCGACTACTTAGTGCTGTGACCGGGATTGTTCGACGGGTTCCTCCTGGCAAAGGTTTGCGGTCACAGCATGAGGCGTGCGAGGCCGGGCGACAGAGCCGGCGGCACCCAAGGCGTCAGCAGAAACCACCGTCGAGGCCGCGCGCCACCGTCGCTCACAGGTGCGACTGTTCCGGAGCCCGACAGGGGGCGTCGCCCCGGAGGGCGGTTGAGTTGCGGCCGGAGGGCGGAATGCCCCCGGCCGGTGGTTGATCGTGCGGCGTGTAGAGGTGAGGACCGACCTGCGGGGCAAGAAGAGTGGCGCGGGGGACCGCAGCCCAACCCCGGTGACGGACGGGAGAGCCGCCGATGATCAACGACAGCTTGAGCGGCGAGGAGCTCGCGAGGGGCGTGCGTAACGACGGCACGAAGGCGGCGATCCAGTTCCTTGGAGCTGACCGCGACGGCTACTGGTTGCGCCGTCTGCTGGACGACGACGAACTCAACGCCGCGTCCGACGTCGTCCAGCTCATTGACCGGAGCGGACGGCCTCCCCAGGTGGAGTGGGACGCGCTCGAACGTCTCCTCGCGAGCAACCCGGGTGCATTCGCTGGCAGCGACGCTGCCGTGCTGTCGGTCGCCCTGTCCCTCGTCGGACCCTGAAGCGTTCCCCCACGTGAATGCCGCGCGACGGAGCGGTCAAGAGAGGCTTCGGTGACAGCAGCCTGCCCCAAATGCTTGCCCCGGGCCAGGGACGGAAGCGCAGCCCCAATTGCTATACCGGCCCCCGTCTGCCCATCGCGGGCAGCTTGGCGCAGGGCCTCGTCCTGGCCGCGTTCGGCGCGCACGTGGGAGCGGGCCGCTCGCTCGAAGGCCGTGGCCGCATGCCGCAGCTGGGTGCGGGCGTGGGCGGCGGAGGTCTTGGCGAGGGCGTCGAGGACTTCGCCGGCGGCGGCGGGCTGGGCGGCCACGGTTCCGTCATCACCGTGATCGATGAGGAGCACCGCCTGCCAGTGAGCCCCCGTCGCGCCGCCACGATCGGATGCGGGACGGCCGGCCGCCGGCCGTCCTCCACCTCGTCCAGCCCGTCGACGGCGGGGTCGCACGCGTCGTCGTCGACCTCGTCCGGGCCCAGTCCGCCGCCGGTCTGCGGACCGTCGTCGGCTGCCCGCGCGGCGGGCAGCTCGCCGACGCGGCCCGCGCCGCCGGCGCCGAGGTGCTCACCTGGCGCGCCGGACGGGCCCCCGGACCGGGGCTGGCCGCCGAAGTGCTGGGCGCGCGCCGCCTGGTCGACCGGGTCCGGCCCGACATCCTGCACGCCCACAGCGCCAAGGCCGGGCTGGCCGGGCGGCTCGCCGTGCGCGGCGCCGTCCCCACCGTCTTCCAGCCGCACGCCTGGTCGTTCGACGCCGTCGGCGGGGCCACCGCCGCGCTCGCCCTGCGCTGGGAGCGCTTCGGGGCCCGTTGGGCCGACCGGGTGCTCTGCGTCAGCGAGGCCGAACGACGCACCGGCGAGTCCGAGGGGATCGCCGCCCGCTGGGCGGTGATCCGCAACGGCGTCGACCTCGACCACTTCCGCCCCGGCGGCCCGGACCCCGCGCGGGACAAGGCCCGAGCACGCGCCGAACTGCCGCTGCCCGCAGGCTTCGCGGGCGACGGGCCGCTCGCCGTCTGCGTGGGCCGGCTCTGCCAGCAGAAGGGGCAGGACATCCTGCTGCGGGCTTGGCCGGAGCTGCTCGGAGCCGTCCCCGGCGCCCGCCTCGCGCTCGTCGGAGACGGCCCCGACACCGAACGGCTGCGCCGCACGGCCCCGCCCGGAGTGCACTTCGCCGGGCCCGCCTCCGACATCCGACCGTGGCTTCGGGCCGCCGATCTCGTTGTACTGCCGTCGCGGTGGGAAGGCATGGCGCTCGCCCCGCTCGAAGCCATGGCCTGTGGCCGCCCGGTCCTGGTCTCCGACGTCAGCGGTGCCAGGGAGAGCCTGCCGCCCGGCCAGGGACGGCTGTGCCTGGTGGAGCCCGAGGACCCGACGGCGCTGGCCAAGGCCCTGGGACGGCTGCTCGCCGAGCCGCGGCTGCTCGCCGAACTCGGAGAGCAGGCCCAACGGCACGCACGGATGGACTTCGACGTGCGGCGGACCACGGACGCGGTCACCGGTCTGTACCACGAACTGCTGGGCAGGCCACGACCCTTGAACCAGGAGCGCATCAGCCGATGACGATGGACAGCGCACCCGCCCGGCACACCGGGCAGGGCGGTACGGGGCCCGCCGGCGGCAGTACCGGCACCACCGGCACGAGTACGGCCCCCGCCGGTACCGGCACCACCTCCCGCCGCCGCTCCGTGACCGCCATCCACCCGCCCCGCGGGCCCAAGGCCGACCAGGCCCGCCCGGCCGCCCGGCCGCACCGGGTCCGCCGCCGGGACGGGGTTGCCGCGCTGCTGGGCGCCGACGCGCTGGCCGTCGTCGTGACGACCGCCGCCGTGCCCGGACTGGAGCCGGCCCTTTGGGCGGCCGCGCCCCTGGCCCTGCTCCTCGCCGGGCTGCACGCCCAGGCCGGGCTGTACCGGCCGCGGCTCGCCCCCTCCGCGCTCCTCGAACTGCCCGCGCTGGCCGGGCGGGCCGCCGTCCTGTGGTGCGGGGCCGCCGCCGTCACGGCGGCCGTCGCCCCGCACACACCCCTGAGCTGGGGAGTCCTGCTCAGCGCCGTCGTCCTGCAGGTCGCCCTGGCCTGCGCCGGGCGCGGGTTCGTCAACCAGGTCCGCCGCCGCACCCGCGCCCGCCGGCCCGCCTCCGCGCTCGTCGTCGGACCCGGCGCCGGAGCGAGCGCCGTGGCCGCCGCCCTGCACGGGCGCCCCGAGTACGGGCTGCGCCCCGTCGGGCTCGCCGACCCCGCCGTACGGTCCTCCGGAGCGGACGCGGCCGCGGGGGTGCCCGTACTCGCCACCCACGAGGACATCCGGCGGGCCGTCATCCAGAACTCGGTCCGGCACGCGGTCTTCACCCGCCCGCCCGAGGCCGACGAGCGCACCGCCTCCCTGGTCCGGCTCTTCCACGACCACGGGTGCCGGCTCTGGCTCGCCGACCCGGCGGGCACCGCCAAGGTCACCGGCATGCGCGTCGCCGAGCCCGCCGACCAGCTGTGGGGCTACGCCGTCCAGCCGCTGCTGCCGCGCCCGGCCCGCCCGCTGGAGCGGTACGCCAAGCGCGCCATCGACTCCCTGCTCGCCTCGCTCGCCCTGCTCGCCGCGGCGCCCGTGATGGGCGCCTGCGCGCTGGTGGTACGGCTCTCGGACGGGCCGGGGGTGATCTTCCGGCAGGAGCGGGTCGGCCTGTACGGGCGCCCCTTCACCCTGCTGAAGTTCCGCACCCTGCGGGCCGACGCCCACGAGTCCGCCACCCGGTGGACGGTGGCCGGCGACTGCCGGATGAGCCCGGTCGGCTCCTTCCTGCGCAAGTCCTCCCTGGATGAGCTGCCGCAGCTGTGGAACGTCGTACGGGGTGACATGAGCCTGGTCGGTCCGCGCCCCGAACGGCCCTTCTTCGTCGCCAAGTTCAGCAGCGTCCACCCCGGGTACGAGGCCCGCCACCGGATGCCGGTGGGCATCACCGGCCTCGCCCAGATCAACGGCCTGCGCGGGGACACCTCCATCGAGGACCGGGCCCGCTTCGACAACCACTACATCGACACCTGGTCGCTGTGGCAGGACCTGTGGATCCTGGCCCGCACCGCGGCCTCGTTCTTCCGCTTCCGGTTGGGGGGCAGCTGAGCATGAGCCTTGCCGCACCGACGTCACCGACGTCATGGTCCTGCCCGGACCCCGCCGAACTGCTGCGCCGGCACTGGCCGCTGCTGCCGCTCGCCGCGACCGTACTGGCCCTCCTCGCCCCGCTTCCGGCGGGTGACGCGACCGCCTCCGGGAAGGTCGGCCCCGCCGACGCCGCGTCCCTGCTCCTCGTCCTCGTCTGCGGGATCCAGGCCCTGCGGGGCCGGGTGCGGCAGCTGAGCCCGCTGGGGGTGCTCGCGCTGGGCCTGCCCGCCGTCGGGCTCGCCGTCGCGACGGTGACCGCCGGCGACCCGTACGCGGCCCTGCCCGGGTTCGTGCGCTACCTCCAGGTGTTCGTGCTGGTCCCGGCGGCGATCGTGCTGCTGGTGCGCGACGCCGGGGAGTTCCGGCTCGCCGCCGGCTGCTTCGTGGTGCTGGCGCTGGTCCAGGGCGCGGTGGGCGTGGTGCAGTTCGCCACCCACACCGGAGCCTCGTACCAGGGCGAGGACATCCGCGCCGTGGGCACCTTCGGCCCCGGCGACGTCATGGGCATGGCCACGGTCGTCGCCTACGGGCTGGTCGTCGCCACGGCCGGGGCGTTCGCGCCGGGACTGCCGGCGCGGGTCCGGCGGTTCTCGGGCGCGGCGGCCCTGGCCCTGGTCGTCCCGCTGGTGCTGTCCTTCAGCCGCGGCGCCTGGATCGCGACCTTCTGCGGCGCCGGACTGGTCATGGCGCTGGCCGGGATCAGGCGGGCGCTGAAGGTGCTCGTCGCCCTGGCCGCCGTGGGAGTGGTGCTGGTGGGCGGGCTCGGCGTCGGCTCCGCGATGGTCGCGGAGCGGCTGACCTCGATCACCCAGGTCTCGGACGCCCCCGACCAGTCGGTCACCGACCGCTACACGATGTGGGCCGCCGCCGGGTCGATGTGGCGCGAGCGGCCCGCGGTGGGGGTGGGGCTCAAGGGCTTCCCGGCCAACCGGGACTCGCACTCCGGGCTGGCCCTGTCCTCGGGCAGCGACACCGCCGGCGCGGGCCAGGCGTACATCCGGCAGCCGCTGCTCTCCCCGCACAACATGTACCTGCTGGTGCTCAGCGAGCAGGGGCTGATCGGGCTGATCGCGCTGGCGGGCGGCTGGCTCGCCCTGCTGGTGGCGGGCCTGCGCAGGTGCCTGGTCGGCGGGCCCGCGCTGCGGGACTGCGGACTCGTCGCCGTCGGGCTGTTCGTGTGGCAACTCACCGACTTCCTCTACGCGGACATCGGCGGCCCGTCGACCGTCCTGACCGGGGTGATCATCGGCCTGGCCGCCTGGTGGGCGCTGCCCTCCGGCGCCGGTCCGAAGCCCGCGACCGGGGCGGCCTCCCCTGAGGGTGCGGCCGCCCGGTGACGGATACCACGCCCTGGCGGCGGCCCGCAGCCGCGGCGACCGAGGTCGCCGCGGCTGCGGGCCGTCCGCCGCACCCGGCCGTCCCGCCCGCGGCGCCCGGCGCCGCCGGTGACGGCGCGGCGCCGGCCGACCCGCCCGTGGCCGTGCCCGCCGGGCCGCCGTCGGCCGGGCGCGGCGCGGCCCACGTCGGCATCCCGGGCCCCGCGGGCGACGGCGGATCGGTCCGCGTGGTGGCCACCGGGCGCACCCGCCCCCGCCGGGACCGCGCCGCCGCGGACCCCGAGCAGGGGCCCGTGCGGACCGGGCCCCGCGGCTCCGGCCGGGCGGCCCCGGCCGACGGGGCCCGCTCGTCGAGCGGTAGCGCACTGGCCAAGGCGGCCGCCGTGACCGCCGGGCTGACCGCCGCCGGGGCCGTCTTCGGGCTGGTCCGGGACCAGACCATCGCGCACCTCTTCGGCGCCGGCCACGACAGCGACGCCTTCCTCATCGCCTGGACCGTCCCCGAGATGGCCTCGACGCTGCTCATCGAGGACGCCATGGCGCTGCTGATGGTGCCCGCGTTCAGCCACGCCCTGGCCCGCCGGGCCGCCAGCAGGGCCGGGCTCACCCGCAAGGAGGCCCGCGCGCAGGATCCCGTACGCCTGCTCGTGGGGGCGACGCTGCCCCGGCTCCTCGTGCTCCTGGCCGCCGTGGCGTCCGTGCTCATCGTCGCCGCCCCGCTCGTCGTGGGCGTCCTGGCGCCCGGGCTGCCGGACCCGGGACTCGCCGTCGAATGCACCCGGATGACCGCCCTGACCGTGCTGTCCTTCGGGATCGCCGGCTACTTCAGCGCCGCGCTCAGGGCGCACCGCTCCTTCGTGCCGCCCGCCGCCATCTACGTGTCGTACAACGTGGGGATCATCGGGACCATGGTGGCCCTGCACGCCCTGTGGGGAGTGCGCGCCGCCGCCGCCGGGGTCGCCATCGGCGGGATGCTGATGGCCCTGGTCCAACTGCCCGCCTTCATCCGCAACGTCGGCTTCGGACCGCCCCGCGCAAAGGGCGCCCCGCGCTTCCAGCGCGACCGGGACCGGCCGACCCTGATCGCCTTCGGGGTGATCGCCCCGGTCATCTTCTTCGCCGTCTTCCGCCAGTCGCAGGTCCTGGTCGAGCGGTTCCTCGCCGCCTCGCTGCCGTCCGGCGCCATCTCGCACCTGAACTACGCGCAAAAAGTCGCCCAGATGCCGATGGTGCTGTCCCTGATGATCTGCACCGTCACCTTCCCCGTCGTCGCCCAGGCCATGGCCGGCGGGGAGCGGGAGAAGGCCCGGCGGCGCGTGGAGCAGGACCTCGCACTCGCCTCCCTCGCCGTCCTCATGGGCACCGCGCTCGTCATCGGATACGCGCCCCAGATCATCCAAGTGCTCTTCGAGCGCGGGGCGTTCACCCATCAGGACACCGAGGCCACGGCCTCCGTCATGCGGGTCTACGGCCTCGGCCTGCTCGGCCACTGCCTCGTCGGGGCATTGTCCCGGCCCTTCTTCTCGACCGCCCGGCCCACCTGGTTCCCGGCGCTCGCGATGGGTGCCGGGCTCCTCGTCAACATCGTGGCCGGAGCCTTCGCCGTCGGCTGGTGGGGAACCTACGGGATTGCCGCGGCCAACGCCGCCGGCATCTCCACCACCGCCGCGCTGCTGCTCACCGGACTCGGCTCGCGCATCATCGCCATCCAGGTCCGGCGGGTCGCCGTCAGCATCGGCCGGCTCTCCGTCGCCGCCGTCGCCGCCTGCGCCACCGGCTGGATCGCCGGGCCGATGGTCCCCGACCCGCTCGTCAGCGCCGCCCTCGGCTGCCTGCTCGTCCCGGCCATGTTCGGCGCCACCGGCATGGCCATACGGGCCCTGGAGGTCATCGCCCTGCCCGGCCAGATCGCCCAGCTCACCGCTCACCTCACCTCCCAGCTCACCCAGAGGTTCCGCAATGTCCGCTGACACCGAAACGGCGCCCCCCGCCGCGGTGCTCCCCGCTCGCCGGACCGCATCGCCGTGGGTCCTGATGTACCACTCCGTCGCCGAGTTCACCGACCCCGCCGAGGACCCGTACGGCATCACCGTCACCCCGCACGCCCTGGAGGCGCAGCTGCTGTGGCTGCGCTCCCGGGGCCTGCGCGGAGTGTCCGTCGGCGAGCTGCTGCGGGCCCGCGCCGCCGGGCGCGGCGCCGGACTGGTCGGCCTGACCTTCGACGACGGCTACAGCGACTTCCTGACCCGCGCGCTGCCGCTGCTGCTCCGCCACGACTGCACCGCCACGCTGTTCGTCCTGCCCGGGCGGCTCGGCGTCGACAACGTCTGGGACCCGCTCGGACCCCGCAAGGCCCTGCTCACCGCCGAGGGGATCCGCGAAGTCGCCGCCGCCGGACAGGAGATCGGCTCGCACGGGCTGCTGCACCAGGACCTCACCGCGGCCACCGACGACGTGCTGCGGCAGGAGCTGCGCGGCAGCCGCGAGCTGATCCGGGAGCTGACCGGGACGCTGCCCGCCGGATTCTGCTACCCCTACGGGCACATCGACGCCCGGGTCGTCGCCGCGACGCGGGACGCCGGATACGGCTACGCCTGCGCCATCGACCCCGGGCCCCTCGCCGGGCCGCACGCGATGCCCCGTACGCACATCAGCCAGGCCGACGGCGGGCCGCGGCTGCGGATCAAGCAGGTGCGCCACCAGGTGCGGGAGCTGCGCCGGGCGGTGCACCTGTGAGCCCGGACAAGGTGCTGCACGTCATCACGGGACTGGGCGTCGGCGGCGCCGAGCAGCAACTGCGGCTGCTGCTGCGCCACATGCCGATGCGCTGCGACGTCCTGACGCTCACCAACCCCGGGCCGGTGGCCGAGGGACTGCGGGCGGACGGGGTCCGGGTCGTGCACCTGGGGATGCGCGGCAACCGCGACCTGGGGGCGCTGCCCAGGATGGTCACCTTCATCCGGCGCGGCCGGTACGACCTGGTCCACACGCACCTGTACCGGGCCTGCGTGTACGGGCGCCTCGCGGCCCGGATCGCCGGGGTCGGCGCGAGCGTGGCCACCGAACACTCCCTGGGGGAGGGCGAGATCGAGGGCCGGCCGCTGACCGGCGGGGTGCGCGCGCTGTACCTGGCGAGCGAACGGCTCGGCGCCGCGACGGTGGCCGTCTCGGACACGGTGGCGGCCCGGCTGGAGGCCTGGGGCGTGCCGGCCGGGCGGGTGCACGTGGTGCCGAACGGGATCGAGGCCGTGCGGTTCCGCTTCGACGAGGGCGTACGGCGGGCCACGCGAGCCCGGACCGGGCTGCCCGAGCGGGCCTTCGTCGTCGGCGGTGTCGGGCGGCTCGTGCCGGGCAAGCGGTTCGACGCGCTCGTGCGGGCGGTGGCGGCCCTGCCGGGGGCGCACCTGCTGCTGGCCGGGGACGGCCCGGAGCGCGCCTCGCTGCGGCTGCTCGCCGCGGAGCTGGGCGCGCAGAGCCGGATCCACCTGCTGGGGGAGCGGGACCCGCTGGGCGACAGCGCGGACGGGCGGACCCCCGGGATCCCGGCGCTGCTCGCCGCGATGGACGTCTTCGTCTCGCCCTCGCGGGAGGAGGCGTTCGGGCTGGCGGTGGTCGAGGCGCTCGCCGCCGGGCTGCCGGTGCTGCACGTGACCTGCCCGGCGATCGACGACCTGCCGCCGAGCCAGGCGCCGGGGGCGCGGCGGATCGGCACGGGCGCGGAGGAGCTGGTCGCCGCACTGCGCGGGCACATGGAGGCGGGCGCGATGCGGCTGCCGCCGCCGGGGGTGGTGCGGCGCTACGACATCGCGCGCAGCGCGGGGCAACTGCTGTCGGTCTACGACCAGGCCCTGACCACGGCTCCGGGCCGGGCCTGGGGCCACGTCCCCGCCCCGGCGGGGTCCCGCTCCGGGGTGGGGACCACTCGCCCGGGCACGGCGCCGCTGCCGGAGGCCGGCCCCCGGACCCCCGCGCCTCAAACTCCGGCGGGGCTGGATGTGCCCGCCGCCGGGAGGGAATCCCGGGTGGGGCCGCAGGCGGCGGCGGGCGCCGTGGGGCGGGCCGGCGACGGCTCGCCGGAGCCCGCCCGGGGCGGAGAGAACGGCTGATCCGAGTCCCGCAGGGGGTCCCCCGGGGACCCGAACCAACCTCCCGTCACCAGGAAAGAGGCACGCACATGGCTGACACCGCCGACCAGAAGAAGTCCACCCACCGTCGCCGGGTCCGGCTGCTGCCGCCCCCCGCGTGGTGGCCGCTGCCGGCCGCGGCCCTGCTGGGGCTGGCCGCGGGCGGGGCGTACGGGGTGCTCAAGGCCCCCGAGTACGCCGCCACCAGCTACGTCGTCGCGGTTCCCGACGACACCACCGAGCCGGCCACCGCGCTGGGCTTCGCCCAGGCCTACGCCCGCATCGCCACCAGCAGCTCCACCCTCGCGTACGCCCAGCCCCGCGCGGGCGTCGGCGTACAGCAGCTGCGCACGCAGGTCCGCGCCGAGACCTCCCCCGAGTCCCCGATGATCGCCATCACCGGGACGGCGAAGAGCGCGGGCGAGGCCGCCGACATCGCGAACGCGGTGGCCGACGCCCTGTCGCTGAGCAGCAACCAGGCCGCCAAGAACACCGGCGTGCAGCTGCTCCTCTTCAACCAGGCCGTCGCGCCCTCCGAGCCGGCCTCGGCCTCGCCCACCCTCAGCGGGGCGGTCGGCCTGTGCGCCGGCGGACTCCTGGGCGGCCTGTGGATGCTCGCCCGGCCCGCGCGCCGCAAGGACGGGCGCGAGGGCGGCGCCGAGGACTCCGGCGCCGTCACCGCCCCGGAGTTCGCCTCGCTTCCCGCGCAGGGCGACCACAGCGAGACCAAGGAGAAGGAGTCCGTGCGATGACGTCGGGCTCCGTCGGGCCCCTGTCGGTGACGCTGTGCCGCGACCCCCGGCAGTTCGCCGCGCTGGAGGAGCCGTGGAACCGGCTCGTCCGCGGCTGTCCCACCGCCACTCCGTTCCAGAGCCACGCCTGGCTGCACTCCTGGTGGCTGTCCTACGGCAAGGACGGCCGGCTGCGGATCGTCCTCGTACGGCGCGGGGAGGAACTGGTCGGCGCCGCCGCGCTGATGCTCGTACACCGGCCGCTGCCGCTCCTCGTACCGATCGGTGGGGGCATCACCGACTACTTCGACGTGCTGGTCGCGGCCGGCCAGGCCGAACAGGTCGTCCCGGCGCTGGCCCGCGGCCTGCACCGGGCCGCCCGCGGCGCGGTCGTCGACCTGCGCGAGGTGCGGCCCGGCGCCGCGGCCGAGGCGGTGTACGAGGCGTGGCCCGGGATCGGCAGCAAGTTGACCGACTCCACCTGCATGGAGCTGCCCGTGCTGCCGTTCGACGAGCTGGTCAAACGGATGCCGGCCTCGGGCGCGCAGCGGGTGCGGGCCAAGCTCCGCAAGACGGACGCGGCCGGCATCGAGGAGCACGAGGTCACCGAGCAGGAAGTGCCGCGCGCGGTACGGACCCTGCTGCGGCTGCACGAGAAGCAGTGGCGCGGCCGCGGGGTGACCCCCGAGCACCTCAAGCCGCGCTTCGCCGAGCACCTGACCCGGGCCACCCGGCGGATGGTGCGCGCCGGGGAGGGCCGGCTGGCCGAGTTCCGGCTCGACGGGAAGGTGGTCGCGGCCAACCTCACGCTGTTGTCGGGCGCGCTCAGCGGCGGCTACCTCTACGGGGCCGATCCGGACCTGCGCGACCGGAAGGTCGACGTGGCGACGCTGCTGCTGCGCTACGAGACCGGCCGCGCGCTCGCCGAGGGCCGCCCGGTGGTGAGCTTCCTGCGCGGCAACGAGCCGTACAAGAACCACTGGCGGCCGGAGACGGTGGTCAACCAGCGCTTCCTGATGGCCACCTCCGCGCTCGCGCCCCTGCTGCGACTGCACGAGTCGCAGGTGGCGGGGCGCGAGCGGGCGGTGGACGTACTGCGGGAGGCGCTGCCGGCCGCCAGGGACTGGCGGGCGCGGCTCAACGAACTGCGGGTCCGATGACCCGACCGACCCGCCTAGAAGGGCCAGAAGCCGGTTTCCCGGCCCCAGTCGACCTTGACGCAGACCGACTGCTTGCCGACCAGCTTGGAGAGCCACTCGCCGAAGTTGAGCGGCACGCACCACTGCGTGCTGTTGACGGGCGCCGGGGTGGCCCGGATCCCGTTCCTGTTGCACTGGCTGGGCGGCAAGGGGGTCCGGGTCGGCCCGACGACCCCCCCGCGCCGTTCAGCAGGCGCAGGAGATGCCCGAGCGCGGGGCGGTCAGGTCGTCGACCCGGCGCTGGTCGGGGCCCTGGGCGGTGTCGAAGGCGAAGCCCTCGCGGACCCAGTACTCGAAACCGCCGAGCATCTCCTTCACCTGGTAGCCGAGCCGGGCGAAGGCGAGTGCGGCGCGGGTGGCGCCGTTGCAGCCGGGGCCCCAGCAGTACGTGACCACGGTCGCGGCGGGGTCGATCAGGGACGGGGCCAGCTCGGCGATCCGGGCGGTCGGGATGTGCAGTGCGCCGGGGATGCGGCCCTGGTTCCAGCCCTCCTCGCTGCGGGAGTCGACCACGACGATGCCGGGGACGCCAGCGAGGAGGTCGGCGCGGACGTCGGACACGTCGGCCTCGAAGGCGAGCCGGGCGGCGTAGTGGGCGGCCGCCTCGGCCGGGGCTGCGGCGGGGACGGACAGGACGGCGCTGGCGGAGGCGGCGGAGGCGGTGGTCGTGAGGGTGTTCGCGGGGGCGGCGGCGAGGATGGCGGACATCGGCGTACTCCTTGTGCGGGGCGGGTCTGAAGCACCGGCCGGGTGGTTTCCCTTGCGGCGATGACTCCATCCTCGGTCGCGCGCCCGCACGCTTCGAGTGGCGTGAACGCCTTGGTTCGTCAAGATCCCGCCAGCGCCGGAGATCGCCCCCGCCCGGAGTCAGGGACGCGGAACGGGCCGCACGAACGCCTTCCGGTACGCCGTCGGAGTCGTGCGCATCTGCCGGGTGAAGTGGTGCCGGTAGGTCGCCGCCGAGTCGAAGCCGACGGCGGCGGCCACCTCGTCCACCGTGCCCTCGCCCGACTCCAACAGCACGAGGCTCGCGGAGATCCGCTGGGAGACGACCCAGCGCATCGGGCTCACGCCGTTGCGGCGGGTGAAGTGGCGCAGGAAGGACCGCTCGGACATGCGGGCCTCGCGGGCCAGGGCCGGGACCGAGAGCGGGCCGTAAAGGCGCCGCATGGCCCAGGCCATGCTCTGGGCGATGCCGTCGTCCGCCGCGTCGGGGCCGATCTCGCCGACCGCGGCCTCGATGAACTGCGCCTGCCCGCCCTCACGGTGGGGCGGTACGACGAAGCGGCGGGCGACGGTGTTGGCGACGGCGGCACCGTGGTCGCCGCGCACCAGGTAGAGGCAGAGGTCGATGCCGGCGGCGCTGCCCGCGCTGGTCAGCACGTCGCCGTTGTCCACGTAGAGGACGTCCGCGTCGACCTCGATCTCGGGGTGCCGCTCGGCGAGCGTACGGGCGTAGCGCCAGTGGGTGGTGGCGCGGCGGCCGTCGAGCAGGCCGGTCGCGGCGAGCGCGAAGGCTCCCGAGCAGATGGAGACCAGGCGCGCGCCCCGGGCGTGGGCCCGCAGCAGGGCCTCGACGAGCTCCGCGGGTATCGCGGCGCCCGCCGAGGAGACCCCGGGAACGATCACGGTGTCGGCGGCCGCGAGCACGTCGAGGCCGTGCTCTGCGCGGAGGGTGAAGCCGCCGACCGCGCGCAGGTCGCGGCCCGGCTCCGCCGAGCAGACCCGCAGGTCGTACCAGGGGATGTCGCCCAGCTCGGGCCGGGCGAGCCCGAAGACCTCGACCACCACGCCCAGTTCGAAGGGGGCCATGCCGTCGAAGGCGAGGACCGCCACCACATGGGCGGGGGCCGGCTTCTTGATCTCGACGGCCACGGCGGTCGCGGAGGCCACCGCGGTCGCGGGGGGCGCGGAGGACACGGAGGGCACGGGAGTCATACCGCCACCTTAATGACCGTGCCCCACCTCGACGCCCGCGCGCGGGATGGTCGGATCCCACCCCGGCCACGTAAGGTCTCTTTCGGAGTACTGGCTATTACCATCCAGGGGGCGGGCCGCGATGCCGGACAGCAGGACCAATGAGCTCGTGCGGATGTGGATCGACGGCTGGGTCGTCTCCCGCGGCGGCTCGGACCCCATCGACGAGCCGTGGGGATGGACGATCGACGTAGGGCAGCCCCAGCACGTCGCCCGGCACGTGCTGCCGGAGCCCACCGAGGCCGACGTGCGCAAGATCGTCGCCGCGACGAGCGCACCCGGGACGTGGCTGAAACTGTTCGCCGAGGACCAGACGGTTCTGCCTTGGGTCGGGCCGGGCTGGCGGTGCGACGAGCCCGGATTCCTGATGACGTGCCACCTCGAACCGGAGCACACCGAGGTGCCGGCCGCCGGTCACACGCTCACCATCTGGACCCGCGGCGGCGTCAGCCGGGTGCTGGTCCGCACGCGCCACGGGCACTTCGCCGCCCGCGGGCAGATCGCCCACGCCGGCGACCACGTCGTGGTCGACCAGGTCGAGACCGCCGCCGAGCACCGGCGCAAGGGCCTCGGCGGCCTGGTGATGCGCACCCTGCAGAGCACCGCGTACGAGGCCGGCGCGAGGACGGGCGTCCTGGTCGGCACGCCCGAGGGCCGGGCCCTCTACTCCTCGCTGGGCTGGACCACTCGCTCCCCGATGGCGAGCCTCTGGTACGAACCCTCGGATTCCGCCCAAGTGGGACCCCTAGCGCAGGGCGGCGAAGGCCTGGGTGAAGGCGAGCGGCTGCTGGAGCACTGAACTGCACGTCGCGTCGGCGTAGTTGACGGCTCCGGCCGGGCACTGCTTGTCGCGGGCCGCGGACCACATCGCGAGGCGGCCGATGCCCTTCGACTTCGCGAAGTCCACCAGCTGCGTCGCGTCGGAGACGGTGAAGACCTCGCTCACGACGTCGTTGACGCCGATCATCGGCGTGACGGCGACCGTCTTCCAGGCGGCCGCGTCGGACAGTCCGAGCACCGCCTTGACCTGCGCCTGCGTGGCCGTCGCGGCCTGGATCGCGTACTGCCCCATGTCGCCGCCGTAGGCGGGGCCGTAGTCCATCGCCATGATGTTGACCCCGTCGACCCGCACCCCCGCCTTCTTCGCGTCCGCGAGCAGCGCCACGCCGGGCTGGGTGAGGCCCTCCGGCATCACGGGCAGGGTGAAGGCCACGTCCAGGCCCGGGTGGGACTTCTGCAGCTGGGCGACGGCCTGCGCGCGGCGGGTGTTGGCCGCGGTGTCGGGCAGGGCCGCGCCCTCGATGTCGAAGTCGACCTTGGTCAGCCGGTACTCGTCGACGACCTTGCCGTACGCGGCCGCCAGCTCGGTCGCGGTGGAGCAGTTCAGGGCCAGTTCGTGCCCGGCGGCGCCGCCGAAGGAGACCCGTACGTCCCCGCCCTTGGCCCGCAGGGCCCCGATCTGCGCGGCCACCTTGTCGCTGGCGAGGTCGGTGACCCCGCCCCACAGCGGGGTGCAGCCTCCGCCGGAGGTGACGAAGGCGAGGTGGAACTCCTTCACGCCCGTCCTGGTCGCGGTGTCGACCAGGTCGTAGGCGGGGTAGAGGGAGGTGTCCACGTACGGGGCGAAGCGCGCGCCCCCTCCCGGGCTCCCCGCCGCCGGCGGCGGCGTGGCGGATGCGGACGGGGTCGCGGTCCGGGTCGGCTGCCCGGTGGGCGCGCCCGGCGCGGGAGCGGTGGCGCCGGGCGACGCCGACGCCGATGCCGATGCGCTCGGCGCCGGGGCGGTGGTGGGGCGGCCGCCCGGTGTGGGCGCCGTGCCCGTGTCGGCCGAGCACTTCGCCCCGTCGATGCGGCAGGCCGTCGGTGCTCCGGGGGTGCCGGTCCCGCTCGCCACGAAGCCGATGGTGACCGAGGCCCCGGCGGCGAGCGATCGGTTCCATTCGGCCGGCTTCACGGTGACGTGGCGCCCGGACACCGTGTGGGTGCCGTTCCACAGGGAATCGATCTTCGTCCCCGCGGGCAGGTCGAACTCCAGGGTCCACCCCGTCCGCGTCTGTCCCGTGTGGTTGGTGATCACGTACTGGCCGGTGTAACCACCGCCCCAGGAGCTGGACTTCGTGTACACGGCTCCCACCGAGGCGGCCTGCGCCGTACCGGTGTGGAGGAGGGCCGCACCGCCGATCACCACCGCCGCCGCGACCGCGCCCACGGCCTTCGCCGTCTTGCTCGTCCTGCGCCGGTGACCGGTGGTGCTGCCCATCGCGTGCCTGCCTCTGAAGTACGGGGGGTTGGGGGGTGAGGCAGTACGCTAGCCGCCCGGAAACGGACATTCGATCGATTCGGGGCGGCCCGCTTGAGCCTTAGGTTCCGCTTAAGGGAGCGATCGGGGGGCGTTAAGCCTGCCGGCCCCGCCATCCGGGCCGACCGGGGCGGGCGGCCCGGCCTAACCCACGTCGACCCCGGCCGACCCCGGCCGACCCCGGCCCTCAAGTCCACTCCGTGAACAGTCGGTTGATCCCGGAGCGCGCCCGCCCCGCGGGGCATATGCTCCCTTCGTACGTCAGTACGCCGCGCATCCGCGTGCACGCGATCCGTGAAGGGGACCGCCCCGTGAGTGTCCGAATTCAACCCTCCTCCCAGGTCGACGAGACGGCCGAGCTCGGGGACGGGACCACGATCTGGGATCTGGCGCAGGTGCGGGAGAAGGCGCGCCTCGGCCGGGACTGCATCGTGGGGCGCGGGGCGTACGTCGGCCCCGGCGTGAAGATCGGCGACAACGTCAAGCTGCAGAACTACGCGCTCGTGTACGAGCCCGCCGAGCTCGGCGACGGCGTGTTCATCGGCCCGGCCGTGGTGCTCACCAACGACTTCTACCCACGGGCGGTCGATCCCGACGGCCGCCAGAAGCGCGGCGGCGACTGGGAGGCCGCCGGTGTCGTGGTGGCCGAGGGCGCCTCGCTCGGGGCCCGGTCGGTGTGCGTGGCGGGAGTCCGCGTGGGGCGCTGGGCACTGGTGGCGGCCGGCGCGGTCGTCTCCCGGGACGTGCCGGACTTCGCCCTGGTCGCGGGGGTCCCGGCCCGCCGCATCGGCTGGGTGGGCCGGGCCGGGGTCCGCCTGGTGGAACGCGAGGGCGAGCCGGGCGTGTGGGAGTGCCCGCGCACCGGCGTGCTGCACGAGGAGACGGACGGCGCACTGAGGGAACGGACCTGACGGAACGTCCGCAATTTAGGTCAGCGGCATTTCCTCAAAACCACAATCAACGAACATCCTTGGGCATACCTTGTCCCTGTACACGGGATCTGAGCAGGCAACAGGCTGTGTTCAGTGGGGGGTTGTACACGACGAGGGCATCGAGGACAAGGGGACGGCCGGCGCCACAGCGCCCGCCCGCCGCCGCCGTCCGCGATAGCTCCGGTCCGGGGCGCCACTGGAGGGGGATCCAGAAGGCGGCCGCGGACGGTTTCGTGCCATCGGGGGGTCACACCGCGGGCACGTGCCCCGTCATGCGCGTCCCCTCCACCGAACGACGACCGCCGGGTCTGTCCGAGGAACAATTCAGAGGGGGTAGGTGTGTTGGAGCCGTACAGCTCGGACATACGGGGTGTGCTCGGCACACAGGGATCCGGGGTGGGGACCCGATGAACACCACACGATTAGGAGCACTTGCCGACGAGGACGCGTCGCTGCACGCGCTGGCCGAGCGGCTGCTCGCGCTGGCCGAGGCGGGGCTGCCCGAGATGTACCTCCGGGGCGCGGAGACCTTCGTGTTCACGCGGGTGGGGACGGTCGCGCCCGACGGCACCCGCCGTGTTGAGCGGCGCGGTACCAGCACCCGGTACGCGGCCATCACCGCGCTCGGCGCGCGGTACCTTCCGGAGGACCGGCAGCGCGCCCTGTTCGGCGGGCTCACCGCCGGGGAGTTCACGGCGCTGCTGGTGGACCGGCTGCCCGCCGTGACGAACCTCGGCGACGCCGCGCTCATCGCCTGGGCCGCGGCCGAGACCGGGCACCCGAAGCTGGCGGACGCCCTCGCGCGCGTGGCCGTACTGGACGTCGCCGGACGGCCGCAGTACACGGTCGAAGCGGCCTGGGTGCTCTCCGCGCTCGCCGCCGCCCGCACCGAGGTGGACGTGGAGTACCGCCTCTCGGCGGCCCGCGACCGCCTGCTGTCCGCCAGGCAGGGCGACAGCCCGCTGTTCGCGCACGCCACCGGGCGGGGGCTGGTCCCCGGCTACCGCTCCCACGTGGCCTGCTTCGCGGACCAGACCTATCCGCTCCAGGCGCTGGCCCGGCTCCACGCGAGCGGTTCGGATCCGGTGGCCCTCGCGGCCGCCGACGCCTGCGCCGCCCGCATCTGCGCCCTGCAGGGGGACGGCGGACAGTGGTGGTGGCACTACGACGCCCGCACGGGCGGCGTGGTGGAGGGCTACCCGGTCTACAGCGTGCACCAGCACGCCATGGCCCCGACCGCCCTCTTCGACCTGGCCGAAGCGGGCGGCACCGACTTCGGCGCCGCGATCCGCCGGGGTCTGCGCTGGATGACGGACGTGCCCGAGATCGCCGGATCCGACGGCACCCCGCGCGAGTCCATGATCCGCGAGGACTTCGGGGTCACCTGGCGCAAGGTCTACCGGGGCGACCCCGTCAAGGCCGTCCGCGCCGCCCGCGGAGTGACCACCCGGGTGCTCCCGCAGGCGCGGCTGGCGCCGCTCGACCGGATCTTCCGCCCCCTGGCGGTCGACCGCGAGTGCAGGCCCTACGAGTTCGGCTGGCTGCTCCACGCCTGGCTCGGGGGTCCCGGGAAATGAACCACAGACGGACCCTCTTCGGGATCGGGCTCGACGCCCTGACGATGGACGAGACCGTACGGCGCTGCCTCCAGGCCGTGCGGCGCGGGGAACAGATCGAGATCGGCATGGTCAACGCGGCCAAGCTGGTCAACATGCGCCGCGACCCCCGCCTCGCCGCGGCGGTCGGCGGCTGCGACCTCGTCCTGGCCGACGGCCAGGCCGTGGTGTGGGCCGGCCGCGTACTCGGCGTCCGGCTGCCCGAACGGGTCGCCGGAATCGACCTGTTCATGCGCCTGCTGGCCGCCGCCGAGGGCGCGGACGTACCCGTCTACCTGCTCGGCGCCCGGGATGAGGTCCTGGAGCTGATGCTCCGCCGGATCTCCGAGCAGTTCCCGGCGCTGCGCGTGGCCGGCAGCCGCAACGGCTACTTCGAGGACGCCGAGCAGGGCGCGATCGCCGACGCCGTCGCCGAGAGCGGGGCCAAGCTGCTGTTCCTCGGCATGACCTCGCCCAAGAAGGAGATCTTCACCGCCGGCTTCGGCAAGCGCACCGGCGCCCACGTGGTGCACGGTGTCGGCGGATCCTTCGACATCCTGGCCGGGATCACCAAGCGGGCGCCCCTCGTCTGGCAGCGGATGGGACTCGAGTGGTTCTACCGCACGCTCCAGGAGCCGCGCCGCCTCGGCAAGCGCTACCTCACCACCAATGCGGCCTTCCTCCTCATGACGGTCCGGGAACTCATCCGCCGCACCCCGTCTGCCGGTTCCGCGAACAGGAGTCACTGATGCGTGTCGTCGTCGTGGGACAGGGATACGTCGGCCTTCCGCTGGCCATCAGGGCAGCCGAGGTCGGACACCACGTAGTGGGTTACGACGTGGACGCGCGGCGGGTCAAGAGCCTGGCCGCCGGCGAGTCGTACGTGGAGGACGTCTCCTCCGAGCGGCTGGCCCGGGCCCTGGAGCTCGGCACCTACCAGGCCAGCGAACTCGCCCGCGACTGCGGCGGGTTCGACGTCGCGGTCGTCACGGTCCCGACCCCCCTGCAGGACGGCGCCCCCGACCTGCGCTACATCGAGGAGTCGGCGCGCACCCTGGCCCGCTTCCTGCGGCCCGGCGCGACCGTCGTGCTGGAGTCCACCACCTACCCGGGCACCACCGAGGAGCTGTTCGGCCCGATCCTGGAGGACGGCTCGGGACTCACCGCCGGCGTCGACTTCCACCTGGGCTACAGCCCGGAGCGCATCGACCCCGGCAACACCGTCTGGGGCTTCCAGCAGACGCCCAAGGTCGTCTCCGGGGTGACCGCCGCCTCCCTCAAGGCCGTCGAGACCTTCTACGCGGGCCTCGTCGACACGACGGTGCCGGTGCGCTCGCCCAAGGAGGCCGAGCTGGCGAAGCTGCTGGAGAACACCTTCCGGCACGTGAACATCGCGCTGGTCAACGAGATAGCCATGTTCGCCCGCCACCTCGACATCGACGTGTGGCAGACCATCGAGGCCGCGGCGAGCAAGCCGTTCGGCTTCATGAAGTTCACCCCGGGCCCCGGGGTCGGCGGCCACTGCCTGCCGATCGACCCCTCGTACCTGTCCTGGCGGGTGCAGCGCGAGCTCGGCCAGAACTTCCGCTTCGTCGAGCTGGCCAACGACATCAACAGCCACATGCCCGAGTACGTCTCGCGCCGGGTCATGGACGCCCTCAACGCCAAGCGCCGCTCGGTCAACGGCTCCCGGATCCTGCTCCTGGGGCTGGCGTACAAGAAGAACACCGGCGACGCCCGGGAATCGCCGGCGGTGCGCGTGGCGCAGCTGCTCCTCGACATGGGCGCCAAGGTGCGCGCGGCCGACCCGCACGTGGTGGAGGGCATCAAGGCCGATGCGCGCCTCTCGCGGGTCGAGCCGACCAAGAAGGAGCTGGCCGCCGCCGACGTGGTGGTCCTGCTCACGGACCACGACGCCTTCGACTACGCGATGGTCACCGAGCACGCCTCCTTGATCCTCGATTGCCGCAACCGGCTGTCCGGCCCCAAGGTGGAGGTGCTCTGAGACCATGGCGAGGATCATCTGCGTGGCCGGGGCACGGCCCAACTACATGAAGATCAAACCGGTGATGGACGCACTGGAGCGCCGCGGCGCCGAGGTCGTCCTCGTCCACACCGGCCAGCACTACGACGACTCCATGAACGACGTCTTCTTCCGCGACCTCGGCATCCGTCCCCCCGACCGGTACCTGGGGGCCGGCTCCGGCAGCCACGCCCAGCAGACCGGCCGGGTGATGGCGGCCTTCGAGCCGTTGGTCGAGGAGCTGGCGCCGGACGCCGTCGTGGTGGTCGGCGACATCAACTCCACCCTCGCCTGCGCCCTGGTGACCGCGAAGGCCGGCCCGCTGCTGGCCCACGTGGAAGCCGGACTGCGCAGCCGGGACTGGAGCATGCCCGAGGAGGTCAACCGGGTCGCCACCGACCGCGTCAGCGACTACCTGCTGGCCCCCTCGCCCGACGCGGCCGCGAACCTGCGGTCCGAGGGGTACCGGGAGGATCAGATCCACGTCGTCGGCAACGTCATGATCGACACCCTGTTCGCCAATCTGGAGCGGGCCAGGGAATCCGACGTCCTGGACCGGTACGGGCTCACCCGCGGCGGGTACGGGCTGGTCACCCTGCACCGGCCGGCCAACGTGGACGATCCCGAGGCCCTGCGCGGCCTCCTGAAGGCGCTGGGCGAGATCTCCGGGCGCTGTCCGCTGCTGCTGCCCGTGCACCCACGGGCGGCCGAGCGGCTCGCCGAGATCGGGGTCCCCGGCGGCATCCGGCTCGTGCCGGCCGCCGGTTACCTCGACTTCATCGCCCTGCAGGACTCGGCCAGGGTGGTGCTCACCGACTCCGGGGGCATCCAGGAGGAGACCACCGCCCTCGGGGTGCCCTGTGTGACCCTGCGGGAGAACACCGAGCGCCCCATCACCGTCGAGCAGGGCACCAACGTCCTGGCGGGCACCGATCCGGAGCGCATCACCGCCACGGTGAACCGGGTGCTCGACGATCCGCCCGCGCCCCGCTGCCCCGAGCTCTGGGACGGCCGCGCGAGCGAGCGCATCGCGCGGGTCCTGCTGGACGGCGGAACCTCGGCGACCCGGCCGCGGCCCACCGACTCGGTTCCGGCGGGGGCGCCCGCGGCGCCGTAGCGCCCGGGCACCACCACAAGGCCGCTACACCGCACCACATCGACAACCGTATTCACCGCACAGAACAGGGCGGCGGCGCGTGCACGACACGACGCCGCCGCGAGGGGGAACACCATGGATCTCGCGGAGATCTGGCGGGTCATGCGCAGGCGCTGGTACGTACTGCTGCCCGGACTGCTGCTCACGGCCGCGCTGACCACCGGCGTGTACCTGATGGTCCCGGTGGAGTACCTGTCGCAGAGCACCGTGACGCTGCTGAACTCGAAGAAGGCCACGGTGGCCTTCGACGGCAACCCCTTCCTGAGCACCCAGGCCTCGCTCACCGGAATGGCGGACGGCCTCGCCCGCAACCTCAACTCCGACGACTCCAAGGCGGCCCTCAAGTCCCAGGGCCTCACCGGAACGTACGAGGCGAAGATCGCCGACAACGCCCAGGGGCCCTTCATGTGGCTGAGCGTCACGGGGACCGACCCGGCCGCCGTCCTGAAGTCGGACCAGATCTTCACCGCCTACGCCGAGAAGCGGCTCCAGGAGTTCCAGTCCCAGCAGGCGGTCGCACCGGAGGCCATGATCCGCATGGCGACGATCGTCCCGCCTCAGAAGCCGGAGCCCCAGACCAAGACCCGGATCCAGTACCTGGTCATGGCGGGGGCCCTGGGCTTCGTACTGAGCCTGGTGGCGACCTTCTTCGTGGAGGCCCGCCGCCGCAAGGCCGACAACCCCGGCGGCGGGCCTCCACGAAGAAGATCGCCACCAGGCTCAGCCGTCGTAGGCGAGCGGGGTGCCGGCCGGGATGTCGCCGACACGCAGGCTCCGCAGCCGGGTGGCGGCGTGGACCGGCGAGCGGGTCAGCGGGCCCGCGAGGGCGGCGGCGAGCAGGCGGGGGCCGGCGCGGCCGCCGCCGTGGACGAGCCGGACGTCGGGCAGGCCCGCCCCGAGGCCCGCGCGGTAGCCGTCCTCGACGGCGAGATCGTCGCCGTCGGCGACGAGGCCGACGTCCGCGACTGGCGCGGACCCGGCACCGAGACCGTCGACCTCGCCGGCGCCACGCTCACCCCCGGCCTCACCGACGCCCACAGCCACCCCGTCTGGGGCATCGAGATGGCCGCCGGCACGGACCTGTCCGCCGTCACCGACCTCGACCAGCTCCGCGCCGCCCTGCGCGAGGCCGGCCGCGGCCCCGGCGGCTGGGTCCTCGGCCACGGCCTCGACCACAACGCCTTCGGCGGCCGCCCCGTGGACAAGGCGCTGATCGAGGACGCCGTCGCCGGCGCCCCCGCCTTCCTGCGCCTCTACGACGGCCACTCCGCCCTCGCCTCCGGCGCGGCCCTCGCCGCCGCCGGGGTCACCGGCCCGCGCACCTTCGCCCAGCGCTCCGAGATCGTCTGCGACGGCGCCGGGCGGCCCACCGGCCACCTCATCGAGCACGCCGCGATGGACCTGGTGGGCTCGCTGGCGCCGAAGCCCACGTACGCGGAGCGCCGCGGGAGCCTCAGCCGGCTGCTGTCCGACATGGCCGCCACCGGCCTGACCGGCGCACACGTCATGGACCTCGGCGACGGCGACGTACCGGCGCTGCTCGCCGGCGTCGAGTACGAGGACGACCTGCCGCTGCGGCTGCGGCTCTCCCCCTGGTGCATGCCCGGCGCCACCGACGCCGACCTGGAGGAGCTGATCGGGACGCAGCTGCTCGGCGGCCGCCACTGGCAGGTCGCCGGCGTGAAGTTCTTCATGGACGGCACCGTCGAGGGCGGCACCGCCTGGCTCGAACACGCCGACTGCCACGGCCGGGGCACCGAGGCCTTCTGGCCCGACCCCGAGGCCTACGCCCGCGCCGTACGGTCCCTCGACGCGGCCGGGGTCCGTACTGCGACCCACGCCATCGGCGACGCGGCGGTCCGCCACGTCCTGGACACCGTGGCCTCGCTGGGCCCCCGCGCCCGGATGCGGCACCGCATCGAGCACATCGAAACGGTCCCCGACGACCAGCTGAAGCGGTTCGCGGAGCTCGGGGTGATCGCCTCGATGCAGCCGCCGCACACCGCCTACACCCGGGCCGACCACGGCGACGAGTGGTCCAAGCGGCTGGGGGAGGAGCGGGCCGGCCGCGCCTGGCGCTGCCGGGACCTGCGCGAAGCCGGGGCGGTGCTCGCCCTCGGCTCGGACTGGCCGATCGCCCACCACGACGCCCGCCGGGTGCTGGCCGTCGCCCGCAGCCCGCTCGGCGCGGCCTCGGCCGGTACGCCGGCCTGGCGCGGGGCGGCCCTGACCGGGCTCATGGCCCTGGAGGGCATGACCTCGCACGCCGCGCTCGCGGCGGGGGAGGAACGGGTGGCGGGCCGGATCGCGGCCGGATTCCGGGCGGACCTGACGGCCCTCGGCCTGGACCCGGTGGACGCTCCGGCGGACGAGCTGGCCGAGGCCCCGGTCCGGCTCACGATGTCGGGCGGCCGGATCACCCACCGGACGGCGTCGGGGTGAGCGGCTCCATCCGGGCCCTCGCGCTCGCCCTCGCCGGGATGGGCGACACCCGGGCGCTGCCCACCCTGCGGGAGCTCGCGAAGCAGGACCGGCTGCCCAGCGGGGGCGCCTGGACCCCCATCCTGGCCCCGATGCCCGCAGCGGACCTGCTCCCCGTACTGCTGCCGGGCCTGCGGCCGGCGCGCGAGCACACCCACGACCCGAGCATCCCCACCTTCGCACTGCTCGCGGCCGTGGACCCCGCCTGGACCGGCAACCCGGCGCTGCCCACGCGGGAGGCCGTCCGCCTGCTCGGGGAGATCGGCGCCCCGGCCGCGGCTGCCGCGCCCGTACTGCGCACCGTCCTGGCCTCGGAAGAACGCCTCGACCACCCCTACGACGGGGTGCGCGTCCTGGCCGACGAGACCTACGTACGGACCCTCGCCGGGGCCCTGGAGCGGATCGATCCCGGCGGGGCTCAGCTGCGGAAGCGGCCCAGCGCCGGATGGTTCAGGAGGGCCGCCGTCACCGGGTGGCGGCCCGTCTCCTCGGGCCGGCGCGGCAGCCGGTGAGGGAGGGACCCGTACCAGGCGCGGGAGACGGCGAAGCCGAAGGCGAGGCAGAGCATGCCGCCCACGGCGTCGAGCCAGAAGTGGTTGGCGGTGGACACGATCACGACCAGTGTCGCCGCGGGGTAGAGCAGGCCCAGGATCCGGGCCCAGGGGGCGGAGGCGACCGCGAAGATCGTCAGCCCGCACCAGAGCGACCACCCTATGTGCATGGAGGGCATGGCCGCGTACTGGTTCGACATGTGCTTGAGGTTGCCCGAGGCCATGGAGCCCCAGGTGTGGTGCACCAGCACGGTGTCGACGAAGTTCTGCCCGTTCATCAGCCGGGGCGGCGCGAGCGGGTAGAAGTAGTAGCCGACCAGGGCGACGCCCGTGGTGGCGAAGAGGACGAGCCGCGTCGCCGCGTACCGCCCCGGATGAAAGCGGTAGATCCAGACCAGGACACCGATGGTCATCACGAAGTGGAGGGTGGCGTAGTAGTAGTTCATGCCCACGATCAGCCACGTCACCGCATTGACGGCGTGGTTGACCTTCTCCTCCACGGCGATGCCGAGGGCGCCCTCCACCTTCCAGATCCAGTCGGCGTTCGCGAGCGCGGCCGCCTTCTGCTCGGGCACGGCGTTGCGGATCAGCGAGTACGTCCAGTAGCTGACCGCGATCAGCAGGACCTCGAACCAGATCCGGGGCCGGCGGGGTGCGCGCAGCCGCGAGAGCAGGGCACCCTCGGACGACGCCGGGCGGTCCTGCTCCTCGGTCACGGTGGGTGACGAGACGTCCGTCCGGGTATCCAGTGTCTTCACGCTCGCTTCACCCATAGGAAAAGAGTCTGCCAGATGGCGTACTCGCCTCCGATCATCCCCTGGGACGGTCTTGGCCGCAGCCCCTCCACCTCGCGGACGACCCGGGGCCTTGCGCCCCTAGGGACCTGACCCGGACTGACCCCGACTGACCCGGCCTGGCTCGGCCTGGCTCGGCCCTGCACTCAGGAGCGCGCGGGGCCCCGGCCCTGCTGCGGCCCGGACGCGGTCGAACCGCGGACGACCAGCTCGGGCAGGAAGACGAACTCGCTGTGCGGCGCCGGCGTCCCCCCGATCTCCTCCAGCAGGGTCCGCACCGCGGCCTGGCCCATGGCCTGCACGGGCTGGCGGATCGTGGTCAGCGGCGGATCCGTGAACGCTATGAGCGGGGAGTCGTCGAAGCCCACGACCGAGACGTCCTGGGGGACCCTGAGGCCCTGCTGCCGGGCGGCCCGGATCGCGCCGAGCGCCATCATGTCGCTCGCGCACACCACCGCCGTGCAGCCCCGCTTGATGAGCGCGGCCGCGGCGGCCTGACCGCCCTCCAGCGTGTAGAGGGAGTGCTGGATGAGCTCCTCGACCTCGTCCTCGCCGAGCCCGAGCCGCTCCTTCATGCCCAGCCGGAAGCCCTCGATCTTGCGGAGCACCGGGACGAACCGCTTGGGCCCCACGGCCAGCCCGATCCGGGTGTGCCCGAGCGCCGTCAGGTGGGTCACCGCGAGCTGCATGGCGGCCCGGTCGTCGGGGGAGACGAAGGGGGCCCGCACCTTGTCGGAGAAACCGTTGATGAGGACGTACGGGACGCCCTGCCCCCGGAGTTGGTCGTAGCGGCCCATGTCGGCCGTGGTGTCCGCGTGCAGCCCGGAGACGAAGATGATCCCGGAGACCCCGCGGTCCACCAGCATCTCGGTCAGCTCGTCCTCGGTGGACCCGCCGGGCGTCTGCGTGGCCAGCACCGGCGTGTACCCCTGCCGGGTCAGCGCCTGGCCGATGACCTGGGCGAGCGCCGGGAAGATGGGGTTGTCCAGCTCGGGCGTTATCAGGCCGACGAGCCCCGCGCTGCGCTGGCGCAGGCGTACGGGACGTTCGTAACCGAGCACGTCGAGGGCGGCCAGCACGGATTCACGGGTGCCTGCGGCCACACCGGGCTTGCCGTTGAGCACGCGGCTGACTGTGGCTTCGCTGACCCCCGCCTGGGCTGCGATGTCGGCTAGCCGTGCGGTCACGGGATTGGACTGTACCGGTCGCACGCTACAAAGCCCACCAGGTGCACGAATCCGGGGGAAGCCGGACGGTCCGCCCGTCCGCCTCCACCGGAGAGCTGGAGAGGACGGGCCGTCCGGGGGAGGGGAGTTCGACGGCGGCCGGCCGGGTGTTGAGGGTGCAGGCGAAGCCGGGCCGGGTGAAGAGAAGGACACCCTCGGGCGAGGACAGCCAGGTCAGCGGCCCGGCGTCCGGGGCGCCCAGGCCGGGCAGCGCGCGGCGCAGCTCCAGCGCGGCGCGGTACAGCTCCAGCGTCGAGTGCGGGTCGCCGGTCTGCGCGGCCACGCTGAGCCCGGCCCAGTCGGCGGGCTGCGGCAGCCAGCTTCCGCCGTCACCGAACCCGTACGGGGCCCGCGTACCCGACCAGGGGATCGGTACGCGGCCGCCGTCGCGCAGCCCGTCCTGTCCCTCGCCCCTGGCGAACGCCGGGTCCTGGCGCACGGAGTCCGGGAGGTCCACGACCTCGGGCAGGCCCAGCTCCTCGCCCTGGTAGACGTACGCCGACCCGGGCAGCGCCAGCATCAGCAGCGCGGCCGCCCGCGCCCGGGCCAGCCCCCGCGCCCCGCCCCCGAACCGGGTCACATGGCGCACCACGTCATGGTTCGACAGCACCCACGTCGTCGGAGCACCGACCGAGGAGGCGGCGGCCAGCGACTCGTCTACGACGGTCCGCATCGCCGCCGCGTCCCACGGGCAGTTCAGGAACCGGAAGTTGAAGGCCTGGTGCAGCTCGTCGGGGCGGACGTACAGCGCGAGCCGCTCCGAGGTGGGCGCCCAGGCCTCGGCGACCCCGATCCGCGGGCCCTCGTAGGAGTCGAGCAGCCGCCGCCAGGAGCGGTGGATCTCGTGGACCCCGTCCTGATCGAAGAAGGGGAGCGGCTCGGTGCCGATCAGCGTGGCCTGTGCGCCGCGGCCGATGTCCGGCAGCCCCGGGGCCTTGACCATGCCGTGGGCCACGTCGACGCGGAAGCCGTCGACGCCGAGGTCGAGCCAGAACCGCAGGACGGAGGAGAACTCCTCGGCGACCTCCGGGCGGTCCCAGTTCAGATCGGGCTGCTCGGGGGCGAAGAGGTGCAGGTACCACTCCCCGTCGGCGACCCGGGTCCAGGCCGGCCCGCCGAAGACGGACTCCCAGTCGTTGGGCGGCGCGGCGCCGCCGGGGCCGCGCCCGGGGCGGAAGTGGTAGAGGTCCCGGGCCCCGGGAGCGCCGGCCAGGGCCGCCCGGAACCAGGGGTGCTCCTCGGAGGTGTGGTTCGGCACCACGTCCACGATGACGCGCAGACCCAGCGCGTGGGCGGAGCGGACGAGGGCGTCGGCGTCGGAGAGGTCCCCGAAGAGCGGGTCGACGGCCCGGTAGTCGGCGACGTCGTAGCCGCCGTCCGCCTGGGGGGAGACGTAGAAGGGGGTCAGCCACACCGCGTCGACCCCGAGCCGGGCCAGGTGGGGGAGGCGCTCGCGGACCCCGCGCAGGTCCCCGACGCCGTCGCCGTCGCTGTCGGCGAAGGAGCGCACGTACACCTGGTAGATGACGGCATCGCGCCACCAGCCGCCGCTCGCGGTGGCGTTGCTGGAAGCTCTTGCAAGCCGGTTCGCCGTCAACTCATGGGTCATATCGGGTCAACGCGAGTACGCGCCCGCTGGTTGCGGGCCCGGACAGTCGAAGACGGTTCGAACTAACAGCAAGCTGCGGCAACCGTACGGACACGCAGATGTAACGATCAGCGTCTCTTGCAGAAAATTGCCGCAAGCTCTTTCGGACGGCTTTCAGGCTTGTTACGTTCTCGGCAACTCGGGACCGCGAGGCGCGGCCGGAATCATCGAAGGAGTTCATATGCGGCGTGGCATAGCGGCCACCGCGCTGGTCGCGGCTCTGGCGCTCGCGGCGACGGCTTGCGGCGGTGACACCAAGGACGCGGACGGCGGCGCCAAGGCCGGCGGGGAGCTCTCCGGCACGGTCACGTGGTGGGACACCTCGAACGACGCCGAGAAGGCGTCCTTCCAGAAGATCGCCGAGGCGTTCACCGCCAAGCACCCCAAGGTGACCGTCAAGTACGTCAACGTCCCCTACGGCGACGCGCAGAACAAGGTCAAGAACGCCTTCAGCAGCGGCTCCGAGGCCCCGGACGTGATCCGTGCCGACGTCGGCTGGGTCGCGGACTTCGCCTCGCTCGGCTACCTCGCCGAGGTCCCGGCCGACACGGCCAAGAAGGTCGACGCCGAATTCCTGCCCCAGGCCGCGGCCAGCGGCAAGTACGAGGGCAAGACCTACGGCATCCCGCAGGTCATCGACACCATGGGCCTCTTCTACAACAAGAAGATGCTCGCCGACGCCGGCGTCCAGCCCCCCAAGACGCTGGAGGAGCTGAAGACCGCCGCCGCCGCCATCAAGGCCAAGACCGGCAAGGCCGGCCTCTACCTGCGCGGCGACGACTCGTACTGGTTCCTGCCGCTCATCTACGGAGAGGGCGGCGACCTCGTCGACGCGAAGACCAAGACGGTCACCGTCGACAACCCGGCGGGCGTCAAGGCCTTCAAGGCCGCCCGCGACCTGGTCGCCTCCGGCGCGGCGATCACCAACGCCACCGACGGCTGGACCAACATGCAGACCGCCTTCAAGTCGGGCGAGGCCGCCATGATGATCAACGGCCCCTGGGCCGTGGCCGACACCTACGCGGGCGACCAGTTCAAGGACAAGGCCAACCTCGGCATCGCCGCCGTCCCGGCCGGCTCCGTCAAGGCGGGCGCCCCGCAGGGCGGCCACGACCTCGCCGTCTACGCGGGCTCCAAGAACATCACCGCCGCGCAGGCCTTCGTCGACTACATGACCTCGCAGGAGGTGCAGGTCCAGTCCGCCAAGGAGCTGAGCCTGCTCCCGACCCGGACCGCCGCCTACGAGCAGCCCGACGTCAAGTCCAGCGAGATGGTCCAGTTCTTCAAGCCGGCCGTCGACAAGGCCGTCGAGCGCGCCTGGATCCCGGAGAACGGCTCCCTCTTCGAGCCGCTCAAGGTCGAATACACCAAGGCCATCACCGGGGCGACGAGCCCGGAGGACGCGGCCAAGGCGTCCGGCGCCGAATTCCGCAAGATCCTCAAGGGCTGGAAGTAACGAAACATGGCTGCTCACACCAGCCAGTCGGTGGCGAAGGCCGCGGGCAGCGAGGTCGGTCCTGACGCCGACACCGCCGCCCGCGGCCGGAGCCGCAGGACTGACAACGGGAACCGCCCTGGACTCAGGCGCGCGCTCGCCACCCACTGGTACGCCTGGGCCATGGTCGCCCCGGTCGTGCTCGTCCTCGGCGTGATCATCGGCTGGCCGCTCGTCCGCGGCGTCTACCTGTCGCTGACCGACGCCACCGAGCGCAATGTCGGCCGTACGATCGGCGCCAACCACATCGAGGCGACGTACCAATTCGTCGGACTCGACAACTACGCCACCGTCCTCGCCGACCCGGTGTTCCTGCAGCGGCTGGTGTGGACGGTCCTGTGGACCGTCGCCTGCGTGTCGATCACCTTCGCGCTCGGCCTCGCCCTCGCCACCATGCTCAACCGCGAGTTCAAGGGACGCGCCGCCTACCGGATGGCACTCATCCTGCCCTGGGCCGTCCCCGGATTCGTCTCCGTCTTCGCCTGGCGGTTCCTCTTCAACCGCGACAACGGCATCCTCAACAAGCTTCTCGAAGGCGGCGGCATCACCGCCGTCCCGTGGCTCGACGACCCGACCTGGGCCAAGCTCTCGGTCATCGCCGTCAACGTCTGGCTCGGCGTCCCCTTCATGATGGTCGCCCTGCTCGGCGGCATGCAGTCCATCCCCGGCGAGCTCTACGAAGCCGCCGAGATGGACGGGGCCACCCCCTGGCAGCGGTTCCGCCACATCACCCTGCCGGGACTGCGCGCGGTCAGCATGACGGTGATCCTGCTCTCCACCATCTGGACCTTCAACATGTTCCCGGTGATCTTCCTGCTCACCCGGGGCGGACCGGGCGACTCCACCGAGATCCTGGTCACCCAGGCCTTCCGCGAGGCGTTCGTGACGAGCCCGCGCGACTTCGCCGGCTCCGCTACCTGGGGCGTCCTGATCCTCCTGCTGCTCATGATCTTCGCGCTGGTCTACCGGCGCTCGCTGCGCAAGCAGGGAGAGGTGTGGTGACCGTGACGACGACCTCCACGAAGGCTGCCGCGAAGGCGGCCTCCACGAAGGCTTCCACGACGAAGGCCTCCACGACCACGGCCTCCACCCGCCCGCGGGGCAAGCGCTCCCCGCTCGCCTCCGCCGGCCTGCACGGCACCCTCATCGCCGCGTCCGTGATCGCCGTCTTCCCGGTGCTCTGGGTCCTGCTGACCTCGCTCAAGCCCGCCAAGCAGGCCATCAGCACGGACTTCGTCAAGGACCCGACCCTGGAGAACTACCGCTTCCTGGTGGAGTCGACCTCCTTCTTCACCTGGTTCGGCAACTCCGTGCTCGTCGCCGGCATCACCACCGTCCTCGGCGTGTTCATCGCGGCCACCACCGGATACGCCGTCAGCCGCTTCAGGTTCCCCGGCATGCGCCCCCTCATGTGGACCCTGCTCATCACGCAGATGTTCCCCATGGCCATCCTGATCGTCCCGCTCTACAACCTCATGGGACAGATGGGACTGCTCAACCAGCCGCTCGGCCTGATCGTCACCTACCTGACCATCGCCGTGCCGTTCTGCGCCTGGATGATGAAGGGCTTCTTCGACACCATCCCGGTCGAGATCGACGAATCCGGCCGCGTCGACGGGCTCAACCCCTTCGGCACCTTCTGGCGCCTGATCCTCCCGCTCGCCAAGCCCGGCCTCGCCGTCACCGGCTTCTACTCCTTCATCACCGCATGGGGCGAAGTCGCGTACGCCTCCGCCTTCATGACCGGCGAGGAGAACCTCACCCTGGCCGGCGGACTGCAGACCTTCGTCACCCAGTACACCGCCAACTGGGGTCCGATGACCGCCGCCTCGGTCGTCATCGCGATCCCCGCGGCACTCTTCTTCGTCTTCGCCCAGCGCCACCTCGTCGCCGGGATGACGGCGGGCGCGACCAAGGGCTGACCACCCCGCGCTCCGCCCCTCCTACCGCCCGGCCCGACCTCTCCAAGGACGACATGACCCAGCACCTCGCCGACGCACTCCCCACCTCCACCGGCACCCTGCCCGGCTGGTGGAGAGAAGCGGTGATCTACCAGGTCTATCCGCGCAGCTTCGCCGACTCCAACGGGGACGGCATGGGGGACCTCGAAGGCATCCGCAGCCGCCTGCCCTACCTCAAGGAACTCGGCGTCGACGCCGTGTGGCTCAGCCCCTTCTACGCCTCCCCGCAGGCCGACGCCGGCTACGACGTCGCCGACTACCGGGCCATCGACCCGATGTTCGGCACCCTGCACGACGCCGACGCCGTGATCCGCGAAGCCCACGCGCTGGACCTGCGGATCATCGTCGACCTCGTCCCCAACCACTGCTCCGACCAGCACGAATGGTTCAAGCAGGCGCTCCGCGAGGGCCCGGGGTCCCCGCTGCGCGAACGCTTCCACTTCCGGCCCGGAGCGGGCGAGGACGGCACCGAGCCGCCCAACGACTGGGAGTCGATCTTCGGCGGGCCGGCCTGGACCCGGGTCGCCGACGGGGAGTGGTACCTGCACCTCTTCGCCCCCGAACAGCCCGACTTCAACTGGGAACACCCCGCCGTCCAGGACGAGTTCCGCTCGATCCTGCGGTTCTGGCTCGACCTCGGCGTCGACGGCTTCCGCATCGACGTGGCCCACGGCCTGGTCAAGGCCCCCGGCCTGCCCGACCTCGGCCGCGGCGGACAGCTCAAGCTGCTCGGCAACCAGGTGCTGCCCTTCTTCGACCAGGACGGCGTCCACGAGATCTACCGCTCCTGGCGCACCGTGCTCGACGAGTACGCGGGCGACCGCATCGGCGTCGCCGAGGCGTGGACGCCCAGCGCCGAGCGCACGGCCATGTACCTGCGCTCCGACGAGCTGCACCAGGCCTTCAACTTCCACTACCTGAACACCGGATGGGACGCGCGGGCACTGCGCGCCACCATCGACGACTCGCTGGACGCGATGCGCCCGGTCGGTGCTCCGACGACGTGGGTGCTGTCGAACCATGACGTGGTGCGCCATGTGACCCGGTTCGGGGGCGGGGCGCGGGGGCTGGCCCGGGCAAGGCTCCCAGTAGACGACTGGGTTGATAGGCCAGATGTGGAAGCCCGGTAACGGGTGGAGCTGACTGGTACTAATAGGCCGAGGGCTTGTCCTCAGTTGCTCGCGTCCACTGTGTTAGTTCTGAAGCAACGAACCGTTGCTGGTTTCTAGAGCTAGAACATAACTACAAAGTGTGCTTGTTCGCTCGAAACCGATTAGGGTTTCGGTGGTCATAGCGTTAGGGAAACGCCCGGTTACATTCCGAACCCGGAAGCTAAGCCTTTCAGCGCCGATGGTACTGCAGGGGGGACCCTGTGGGAGAGTAGGACACCGCCGAACAATTTTTCAAAGGACCTCTGGTCCAGCGTTCAACGCTGGAGCAGGGGTCCTTTTTGTTTTTCCAGATCTTTACGCCGAAGCGCGGCCATGGGTTGGTTGCGCGAGAATGACTAGCGGTACCCCGAAGACAGGAGTCACACCCATGTCCAACTCTCCCGACGATCGTCCGGAGCGCGAGCCTCGGCGCAACGACGGCGGTGACAGGGGCGGCTACCGCGGGGGCCGTGACGACCGTGGCGGCGACCGTCCGCCGTTCCGTCGTGATGACCGTGGTGACCGGCCGACCGGTGGCGGCGGCGCCGGCGGCGGTTTCCGCCGTGACGACCGTGGCGGCCGTCCGACCGGCGCCGGTGCCGGCGGCGGCGGCTTCCGTGGTCGTGACGACCGCGGTGGCGACCGTCCCTCGTACCCGCGCCGTGACGACGACCGCGGTGGCCGTCCTTCGGGTGGTGGCGGCGGCGACCGTCCCTCCTTCCCGCGTCGCGATGACCGTGGCGGCGACCGTCCGTCCGGTGGTGGCTTCCGCGGCAACGACCGCGGTGACCGCCCCTCGGGTGGTGGCTTCCGTGGGAACGACCGTGGCGACCGTCCCACTGGTGGTGGCTTCCGCGGCAACGACCGCGGTGACCGCCCCTCGGGTGGTGGCTTCCGTGGGAACGACCGTGGCGACCGTCCCACTGGTGGTGGCTTCCGCGGCAACGACCGTGGCGACCGTCCGTCCTTCCCGCGTCGTGACGACCGTCCCTCCGGCGACCGTCCGAGCTACCCCCGTCGTGATGACGACCGCGGTGGCCGTCCTTCGGGTGGCGGCGGCGACCGTCCCTCCTTCCCGCGCCGTGACGACCGTGGCGGCGACCGCCCCACCGGTGGTGGCTTCCGTGGGAACGACCGCGGCGACCGTCCCACTGGTGGTGGCTTCCGCGGCAACGACCGTGGCGACCGTCCGTCCTTCCCGCGTCGCGATGACCGTCCCTCCGGCGACCGTCCGAGCTACCCCCGTCGTGATGACGACCGCGGTGGGTTCCGCGGCGGCCGTGACGACCGTGGCGGCGACCGTCCGTCCTACCCGCGTCGTGACGACCGTCCCTCCGGCGACCGTCCGACCGGTGGTGGCTTCCGTGGGAACGACCGCGGCGACCGTCCCACTGGTGGTGGCTTCCGCGGCAACGACCGTGGCGACCGCCCCTCGTACCCGCGCCGTGACGACGACCGCGGTGGCCGTCCCTCGGGTGGCGGCGGCGACCGTCCCTCCTTCCCGCGCCGTGACGACCGTGGCGGCGACCGCCCCACCGGTGGTGGCTTCCGCGGGAACGACCGTGGCGACCGTCCGAGCTACCCCCGTCGTGATGACGACCGCGGTGGGTTCCGCGGCGGTCGCGACGACCGTGGCGGCGACCGTCCGTCCTACCCGCGTCGTGACGACCGTCCCTCCGGCGACCGTCCCACCGGCGGCGGCTTCCGTGGCAACGACCGTGGCGACCGCCCCACCGGTGGTGGCTTCCGCGGCAACGACCGCGGCGACCGCCCCTCGTACCCGCGCCGTGACGACGACCGCGGTGGGGACCGTCCGTCCTACCCGCGTCGTGACGACCGCCCCTCCGGCGACCGTCCCTCCGGCGACCGTCCGACCGGTGGTGGCTTCCGCGGGAACGACCGTGGCGACCGTCCGAGCTACCCCCGTCGTGATGACGACCGCGGTGGGTTCCGCGGCGGTCGCGACGACCGTGGCGGCGACCGTCCGTCCTACCCGCGTCGCGATGACCGCGGCGGCGACCGCGGCGGTTTCCGCGGCCGTGACGACCGTGGTGGCGACCGTGACTTCCGCGCGGACCGGGACCCGGTCAAGCGGCTTCCGATCGACGACGACGTCACCGGCTTCGAGATCGACTCCGACGTTCGCCAGGAGCTGCTGAGCCTGCCGAAGGGTCTGGCCGAGGAAGTCTCCAAGAACCTGGTCATGGTGGCCCGGCTGATCGACGAGGACCCGGAGCAGGCGTACGCGTACTCGCGCATCGCCCTGCGTCTGGCCTCCCGTGTCGCCGCCGTGCGCGAGGCCGCCGGCTTCGCCGCGTACGCCACGCAGAAGTACGCCGAGGCGATCGCGGAGTTCCGCGCCGCCAAGCGGATGACCGGTTCGGTCGAGCTGTGGCCCGTCATCGCCGACTGCGAGCGCGGCCTCGGCCGTCCGGAGCGGGCGCTGGCCATGGCCGGCGAGCCCGAGGTGCAGAAGCTGGACAAGGCCGGCCAGGTCGAGATGCGTCTGGTCGCCGCCGGTGCCCGGCGCGACATGGACCAGCTCGACGCGGCCATCGTGACCCTGCAGAGCCCGGAGCTGGCCTCCAGCTCCGTGCAGCCGTGGACCGCGCGCCTGCGGTACGCCTACGCGGACGCCCTGCTGGCGGCCGGCCGTGAGGACGAGGCGCGCGAGTGGTTCGCCAAGACCCTCGAGGCCGACAAGGACGGGGCCACGGACGCCTCCGACCGGCTCGCCGAGCTGGACGGTGTCGAGTTCGTCGACGCCTCCGCCGACGACGAGGCCGAAGTCGAGGAAGACCTCGACATCGACGAGGACGACGAGGACTCGGACGACCCCGAGGTCCGCGCGGCGGAGCGTGCCACCGACCAGGCCGAGTACTACGACGAGGACGACGACGAGTACGAGGGCGACGCCGATGCCGACGCCACCGACGAGATCGTCGTCCTGGACGAGGACGAGGACGAGGACGACCGCGATGAGGACCAGGCCCGCGACAAGGCCTGAGTGAACTGAGAAGGGCGGTACCCCACCGGGGGTACCGCCCTTTTTCGTATCCACAGGTACGGCCGGCCGGCCCCGTCAGTCCAGGCTGCGCAGGACCAGGCCGGTGGCCGGTTTCGGACCGAAGGAGGTGGACTTGCGGGGCATCGTCACGCCCTGGCGGGCCAACTCGCGGACGATCGCCTCCCGTACGGGATGCAGCAGGACGGCCGTGCCGCCGTTGCGCTCGGCCATCTCGACGGTGGCCTCGGTGTCGTGGATGTACGTGATCTGGTCGGGGGTGTCGGGGATGTCCCAGAGGGTGTCCAGCAGGGTCGCGTGGAGCACGGTGGCGTCCAGCCGGCGCCAGGCCTCCGGGCGGTCGTGGCGGACCGTGCGCTCGATGAGTGCCGGGTCGGGATCGGTGACCAGGTGGAAGGTGCCGTCGCCGGCCAGGAGGAAGGCGTTGCCTCGCTCGGCGGCGTCGTCCAGGGCCTCCATCGCCAGCGGCAGCGGGCCGTCGACCGCGCGGACCCGGAAGTGGCCGTTCAGGGAGGCCAGGGCCTCAGCGAGCGGCAGGCGGCGGAGCATCCGGTGGATGGCGCGGACCTGGAGCGGATAGCGGGCCGTGTCCACGAGCAGGACCAGGCCGAAATCCCATGCGGTGGGGGAGCCGTGCTCCTCCTGGAGGTGCAGGTACGTCGCCCAGCGGTGGTGCCCGTCGGCGATCAGGGCCTGGCGCCGGCCCAGGTCGGCGGTGATCGCCGCCAGGTCGGCGGGGTCGGTGACGGCCCACAGCCGGTGCCGGAAGCCGTCCTCCGTGGTGGTGGCGAACAGCGGGGCGCTCCGCGAGGTGCGCTCGACGACCGACGCCGCGCCCGCCGCCGGATCGTCGCCGAGGTAGGTGAGGAGGAGCGGCTCGAGGTTGGCCGAGGTGGCCCGCATCAGGCCGGCCCGGTCGGTGACCACGTGGGGCATGACGTCCTCGTGGGGCAGGACGATGCCGGCGTCGGCGGCGGACAGGGCGAGGGCGCCGATGATGCCGCGCTGCAGCAGACCGCCCTTGCGCTGCTCGTAGACGTAGAGCGCGGGCTCCGGGTCGGCGCTGAGGATGCCCTCGGCGAGCCAGTCGCGCAGGGTGTGCGCCGCCTGCAGGTTGCGCGCGTCGGGGGTGTCGGCCTGCGGAAGGATCAGGCGGACGATGTTGTGCGGGTCGGCGGACTCGAGGTGGTTGAGTCCGTCGGGGCGCACGACCACGTCGTACGGCGGCGAGGTGACGGCGGCCAGGCTGCCGACACGCTCGGGGACATAGCGCAGGCCATGGAACGGGATCAGGCGCAGTCCGTGGTCCGCGGTGCCAGATGTGGTCATTGGTGAATCGTAAGACCCGTCTCGCGATGCGGGATGATCGGGGGGAGTACGGAAACCGGACAAGATCGATCCCCTCCCAGCCGCCGCTGGGAGGGGCCCCAGGAGGAGCGGACACCATGACCCGGCAGACCCGGCAGAGCAGGACCAGTCCCGCGGGCAGTGCGCGGAATCTGCACCAGGCGTACGACACGGCCCTGCTGGACCTCGACGGGGTGGTGTACGCGGGCGGCGAGGCCATCGCGCACGCCGTGGAGTCGCTCGCCGCGGCGCGGGCCGACGGGATGCACCTGGCGTACGTCACGAACAACGCGCTGCGCACCCCGGACGCGGTCGCGGAACACCTGGGTGAGCTGGGGATCCCCACGGAGGCGGCCGAGGTGATCACCTCCGCGCAGGCGGTGGCCCGCCTGATCGCCGAACAGGTGGAGCCGGGCTCCAAGGTGCTGGTGATCGGCGGCGAGGGGCTGCGGGTCGCGCTGCGCGAGCGCGGGCTGGTGCCGGTGGAGTCCGCCGAGGAGGAGGGGCTCGCGGCCGTGGTCCAGGGGTACGGCGGCCCCGACCTGCCGTGGGGGCGGTTCGCGGAGGCCTCGTACGCGATCAACCGCGGGGTGCCGTGGTACGCCTCGAACACCGACCTGACGATTCCGGGGGCGCGGGGGATCGCGCCGGGCAACGGGGCCGCGGTGGAGGTCGTACGGATCGCCACGGGCGCCGAACCGCAGGTGGCGGGCAAGCCGCTGCCCCCGATGCACCGCGAGACGGTGCTGCGGACCGGGGCGAAGCGGCCGCTGGTGGTCGGGGACCGGCTGGACACCGACATCGAGGGTGCCTTCAACGGGGAGGTGGACTCGCTGCTCGTGCTGACCGGGGTCACCGACGGGGCGCAACTGCTGCGGGCCGAGCCGAAGTACCGGCCGACGTACGTGGACCGGGACCTGCGGGGCATGCTGACGGGGCAGCCGGAGGTGGTGGCGGCCGACGGCGGCGGCTTCGGCTGCGGGCGCTGGACCGCGGTCGCGGTGGACGGCGTACTGGAGCTGCGCGGCGAGGACGTCAACGCGGACGGGGAGAGTGACGCGATCGACGGGGGCGACGCGATCGACGGGCTGCGGGCGCTGTGCGCGGCGGCCTGGACGCACGCCGGCGAGGGGTCGTGCGGGCTGGACGCGGGGAAGGCGCTGGCCAGGCTGGGGCTGTAAGGGCTGCCGGAGCCGGGGCGGAGGCCGCGCCGAGGGCCGCGCGGAGAGCCGCTTGGAGGGCCGCTCCGAGGGCCGCTCGGAGGTCGTTCGGGGGCCGAGCGGGGGCCGAGTGAGAGTCAGGGTAGGCTAACCTAACCTTCGTGTTGATCGAGATTCCCCCTGATCAGAGCGCGCCGTCGGCCGCCGCCCCCCGCCCGCGCCACGGCGCGAGAGCCGCCGGCCTGCTGGCCGCCTTCGGCGTGCTCGCGCTGATCGCGGTGGCGAGCATCGCCGTCGGCGCCAAGCAGATGCCCCTCCACGAGGTCTGGCACGGCCTGTTCCACTACTCGGGGACGGCCTCGGACGTCGTGGTGCGGGACCTGCGGGTCCCGCGCACCCTCCTCGGCGTGCTCGTCGGCCTCGGCCTCGGCCTGTCCGGCGCCGTGATGCAGGCGCTGACCCGCAACCCGCTGGCGGAGCCCGGCCTCCTCGGCGTCAACGCGGGGGCCGCGGCCGCCGTCGTATCGGCCATCAGCTTCTTCGGCGCCGACTCGCTGAGCGAGTTCGTGTGGTGGGCCTTCCTCGGCGCCGCCGTCGTCTCCGTCGTCGTGTACGTGCTCGGCGGCAGCCGCAGCGCCACCCCCGTGCGCCTCGCGCTCGCCGGTACGGCGGCCGGCGCGGCCCTCGTCGGCTACGTCAACGCCGTGCAGCTGATGGACAGCAAGGCACTGGACAAGCTCCGCTTCTGGACGGTCGGCTCGCTGGCCTCCGCCACCATGGAGACCGTCCAGCAGGTGGCGCCCTTCCTGGTGGTCGGGGCCGTGCTCGCGCTCACGCTGGGCCGGCCGCTCAACGCCATGGCGATGGGCGACGACACCGCGCGGGCGCTCGGCGCGAACCTGACGCGGACCCGGATCGGCGCGATGACCGCCATCACCCTGCTCTGCGGGGCCGCGACCGCCGCCTGCGGGCCGATCGCCTTCGTGGGCCTGATGATCCCGCACCTCGTACGGGTGTTCACCGGACCGGACATGCGCTGGGTGCTCGCGTACTCCGCCGTGCTCTCGCCCGTGCTGCTGCTCGGCGCCGACGTCATCGGCCGGGTCGTCACCCGGCCCGCCGAACTCCAGGTCGGCATCGTCACCGCCCTCATCGGCGGACCCGTCTTCATCCACCTCGTCCGGCGCAAGAGGATGGCCCAGCTGTGACAGTGACCGACGCACCCGTCGAGGCGCGCAGCGGCCGGACGGGCCGGACGGGCCGCACCGGGCCCCGGCCGCTGCACCTGCCGGGCGGGATCTCGCTGCGGGTGGAGCGGCGGGCGCTGGGCGTGGGCGCGCTCCTCCTGGTGCTCGCGCTGGCGACCGCCGTCCTGCTCATCGGGACCGGCGACTTCGACATCGCCCCCTGGGACGTCGTACAGACCCTGCTGGGCAACGGGACGCCCGCCCACGCGTTCATCATCAACGACCTGCGGCTGCCGCGGGTCGTGGTCGCCGTCCTGGTGGGCGCGGCCCTCGGCATGTCCGGCGCCGTCTTCCAGTCGGTCTCGCGCAATCCGCTCGGATCGCCGGACGTACTCGGCTTCGGCTACGGATCAGCCGTCGGCGCGGTGCTCGTCATCGTGCTCTTCCACGGCGGCGCCGGCGAGGTGGCCGTCGGGGCCCTGGTGGGCGGGCTGGCGGCCGGGATCGCCGTGTACCTGCTCGCGTACAAGCAGGGCATCCACGGCTACCGGCTGGTCCTCGTCGGCATCGGCACCTCCGCGATGCTGATCGCCGTCATCCAGTACCTGCTGACGAAGGCGCAGCTCGTCGAGGCCACCCGTGCGATGGTCTGGCTGACCGGCTCGCTGGCCGGCCGGGACTGGTCCCAGGTCTGGCCGCTGCTCGCGACCTGCGCGGTGCTGTTCCCGCTGGTCCTCGGCCAGAGCCGGGCGCTGCGGATGATCGAGATGGGCGACGACGCCGCGTACGCCGTCGGGGTGCGGGTGGAGCGGACCCGGCTGCTCCTGATGGTGGCGGCGATCCTGCTCACCACCGCGGCCGGCGCCGCGGCCGGGCCGATCAACTTCGTCGCGCTCGCCGCGCCGCAGCTCGCGCGCCGGCTGACCCGCTCGCCCGGGGCGAGCCTGCTGACCGGCGCGCTGATGGGCGCACTCCTGCTGCTGGTGTCCGACTGGGCCTCGCAACGGGCCTTCGGCGCCGACCAGCTGCCGGTGGGGGTGGTGACGGGCCTGGTCGGCGGCGTCTACCTGCTCTGGCTGCTCGTCACCGAGCGCAAGGCGGGCCGCATATGAGGGACCGGAGGACCATGGGCAACCAGAGGAGCAGGCAAGTGCAGCGGCTGACCGCGGAGAACGTGACCCTCGGCTACGACCGGCGGGTCATCGCCGAGAACCTGTCGGTGGAGGTCCCGGACAACTCCTTCACCGTGATCGTCGGGCCCAACGCCTGCGGCAAGTCCACCCTGCTGCGCGCCCTGTCGCGGATGCTGAAGCCCTCGCAGGGGCGGGTGCTGCTGGACGGGCAGGCCATCGGGTCGATGCCGGCGAAGAAGGTCGCCAAGACGCTGGGCCTGCTGCCGCAGTCCTCGATCGCACCCGACGGGATCACGGTCAGCGACCTGGTGTCGCGCGGCCGCTACCCGCACCAGGGGCTGCTGCGGCAGTGGTCGGAGCAGGACGAGCGGATCGTGAACGAGTCGATGGCCTCGACCGGGGTCGCCGAGCTCGCCGACCGGGCCGTGGACGAGCTCTCGGGCGGGCAGCGCCAGCGGGTGTGGATCGCGATGGCGCTGGCGCAGCAGACCCCGCTGCTGCTGCTGGACGAGCCGACGACCTACCTCGACATCCAGCACCAGCTCGACGTGCTGGACCTGTGCGCGGAGCTCCACGAGGAGCAGGGGCGGACGCTGGTCGCGGTGCTGCACGATCTGAACCACGCGGCCCGGTACGCGACCCACCTGATCGCGATGCGGGACGGGAGGGTCGTCACGGAGGGGCCGCCGGCGGAGGTGGTCACGGCGGAGCTGGTGGAGCGGGTGTTCGGGCTGCGGTGCCAGGTCATCGCCGACCCGGAGACGGGGACGCCGCTGGTGGTTCCCGCCGCGCGGGCGGCGCGGGCGGCCCGGGCGCGGGTGGTGGCTCACGCCGAGTAGCCGGTGCGGGACGTCTCCCGGGGCTGGGTTCGGCGGGCCGGAGGCGGCGATCGCTACAGGAGGCTTTTGAGCTTCAGGAGGTCGCGGAAGCCCGCCTCCAGGCGGATGCGGCCGCAGGCCCAGGCCTTGGCGAACTTGAGCTCGCCCGCCACCAGCGCGACCAGGTCGTCGCCGGTCATGGCGAGCCGGATCGCGGCCTTGGCGGGCGGCGGCCCCGGGGCCACCGCGTCCACCCGGATCCGGCCTCCGTCGAGGCGGCCCGCGAACGTCCGGTCCAGGTCGGTGATGTGGCAGCTCAGCGAGCGGTCGAGCGCGGTCGCACCGCGCACGTCGCCTTCGGCCCGCGCCAGGTTGTCGGAGAGTTGGTCGAGTGCCGCACGGCACTCCTCGATCGTAGCCATCGTGATCACGACCGTACCGCAGAGCCGTGCGTGGTCGCGGCGCGCTACGGGGTAGCGTCGGGGGCATGAGCGACGAAGTGCCCGACGCCCCGCAGGATCCGCCCGCGCCGCCCGCGGAGGCCGCGCCGGCCGCGCTGGGCGTCGTACGCACGGCCACCGGGCACGCCGGGGTGGACGCGGGGCTGGAGCGGCTGGCGGACGCGGACCACCTCCCGGCGGACGGACACCTCGAGGTGTACGAGGATGTGCACAGGGGGCTGCGCTCCGCGCTGACCGCGCTGGACGCGCCCACCGGCCCCCGTCGTGACGAAAACAGGAGCTGAACCGAACGTGGCAGGAGTGGCACGCCGCCGCCTGGACGCCGAACTGGTACGCCGCAGCATGGCCCGCTCGCGCGAGCACGCCGCGCAGCTGATCGCCGCCGGCCGGGTCACGGTGGGCGGCAGTACGGCGACGAAGGCGGCCACCCAGGTCGAGACCAGCGCGGCCCTCGTCGTGCTCAAGGACGACGACGACCCCGACTACGTCTCCCGGGGCGGCCACAAACTGGCGGGCGCCCTCGCGGCCTTCCAACCGCAGGGGCTGCTCGTCGAGGGCCGCCGGGCGCTGGACGCGGGCGCGTCGACCGGGGGCTTCACCGACGTGCTGCTGCGCGCGGGGGTCACCCACGTGATGGCCGTCGACGTCGGCTACGGGCAGCTCGCCTGGTCGCTGCAGAGCGACGACCGGGTCACCGTCAAGGACCGTACGAACGTGCGCGAGCTGACCGTCGAGCAGCTCGACGGGGTTCCCGTCGACCTGGTCGTCGGCGACCTGTCCTTCATCTCGATCGGCCTGGTGCTGCCGGCGCTCGTACGCTGCTGCGCGCCGGACGCGGACCTGGTGCTGATGGTCAAGCCGCAGTTCGAGGTGGGCAAGGACCGCCTCGGCAGCGGCGGCGTGGTGCGCAGTACGGAGCTGCGGGCGCAGGCCGTGCGGGACGTCGCGGCGCAGGCCTGGAAGCTGGGCCTGGGCGTGGTCGGGGTGACGGCGAGCCCGCTCCCGGGCCCCTCGGGCAACGTCGAGTATTTTCTGTGGCTGCGGGCGGGGGCACCGGCACTCGACCCGGCGGATGTTGACCGTGCAGTGGCGGAGGGGCCGCAATGAGCAGTATGTCGGGGGAATCGGCGCAGTCGGGGGAAGCGGCACCGTCCGGGGCTGTTTGTTATACACGTCCGACGCTGCCGGACAAGTACTCCGTGGTGTTCGGGTTGGGGGGAGTGTGCTCGAAGCACTCTCGGACAGCAGCGTACCCAGTCGTCCTGTGGCCGACGCCATCATCACGTCGCAGACCGCCGAGATCACACGGATGAACACCTTCCTCGGCAAGAACTGACCCGCCCAACCCCAGGGGCGGGCGGGCCGCCCGGCCTGACCCGCCCCCGGCTTTTGTCCCTGGCCCCAGGCACGGTTGTGGCCGTCGCCTGGCCGGCCCGGGCGGCAGGCAGCACGGCGACCACTAGGCAACCGACCGGACCACCAGCCCCGGCCCGAGCCGAACCAGGCCGGAGCCGCGAGACGCACGGCGTTCAGGCACCGGCCTTCCCTTCGAGCAGCCGCTAGTTCGGCATCCGTGCGGCTCGGGGGTGCGTTTCGTACATGCGGAGTGCGACGAGCAGGCCCGAGGCGGCGGTGAGTGCGGCAACCGCCCAGACCGCCGCGGTCAGCCCGTAGGCGTCGGCGAGGATCCCGGCGAGAAGCGCGCCCACGGCGAAGCCGCCGTCGCGCCAGAGCCGGTAGACGCCGACCGCACGGGCGCGCCAGGCGGGGTGGGCGACGTCTCCGATCACGGCGAGGAGGGTCGGGTAGACCATGGCGGTGCCGAGGCCCAGGAGGGCCTGGGCGGCGGCCCAGATGCCGAAGGTGGTGCCGGCGGCGACGAGTCCGATGGCGACGGCCTGGAGCAGCATGCCCGTGGTGATGAGGTGTTTGCGGCCGATGCGGTCGGACCACCAGCCGGTGAGCAGTTGGCCTGCGCCCCAGACCGCCGGGTAGATGGCGGCGAGTGCGCCGATCTGGCCGATGGACAGGCCGTGGGCGGCGAAGAGCAGGGGGAAGATGCCCCAGGCGAGGGCGTCGTTGAGGTTGTTGACCATGCCGGCCTGGCTGGCGGAGGACAGGGCTCTGTCGGTGAAGCTGGTGCGCCGGGCGATCTGCCCGGTGCTCAACTGGGTTGCGGCCAGGTCTTGTACGGGGTGGAGTGCGGCTTCGGCGCGGGCGTGGTCGCGCGTCTCGCGGACGGCGAGGACGGAGAGGCCGAGGCCCAGGGCGGCGTAGGCGGCGCCGAGCAGGAACGGTTCCGGGCGCAGGCCGGCGTGGGCGGCGATGGCGCCGGTGGCCATCGCGGTGGCGGCGACGGCGACGTATCCGGCTGCCTCGTTGAGGCCCATGGCCAGGCCGCGGCGGTCGGGCCCGGCGAGGTCGATCTTCATGATGACCGTGGTGGACCAGGCCAGTCCCTGGGAGGCGCCGAGCAGGACGTTGGCGGCGACGATCCAGCCCCAGGACGGCCCCCAGGCCAGCATCGCCGGGACGGGCAGGGCGAGGAGCCAGCCGGCGATCAGGACGGGCTTGCGGCCGTAACGGTCGGAGAGGGTGCCGGCGAAGAAGTTCGTGACGGCCTTGGTGGCCCCGAAGGCCAGGATGAAGGTCAGACCGGCCGTGGCGGAGTCCAGGCCGAAGACCTGGACGGCCAACGGCGAGAGGATGGTGCGCTCTTGGCCGAGCATGCCGCCGACCAGCGCGTTCACGGCGACGAGCAGGGTGAACTGGGCAAGGTTGGCGCGCAGTCCGAGCGCTGTGCCGCCCTTGGGGCGAGGGGTGACCGAGGCGGTCACACGCCCTCCTGAAGGGAGCGGCCGGTTGCCTCGGCCCAGCCGGTGGGGCCTCCGTCGAGAACCGCGAGATTCTGATGGCCGGCGCGCTGGAGCAGGCTGGCGGCGGTCATGGCGCGCTCGCCGTGGCCGCATGCCACCACCAGATCGTTCGGGGTTACGTCGGCGTGAGCGGTAAGGGCGCCGAGTTCGATGTGGATCGCGCCCTGAATGTGGCCTGCGATGTGCTCGGCACGCTGCCGCACGTCAAGGACCGGCCGGTTGTCGATGCGGTCGGCGCTGACGAGAGGGAGGGTCTGCTGGTCGCCGCCCGCGGCGGTCCAGGCGTCCATGCCTCCGTCGAGATGTCCGGCCAGCCGTTCGTAGCCGATCTTCAAAGCCTGCCAGGTGATCTCCGAGAGGTCTTGGCCCGGTGCGGTGACGAAGGCGATCGGGGCGTCGTCGGGCAGCAGCCAGCCCAGCCAGGTCGCGAACTGGTCCCGCAGCGGGATGGAGATCGCGCCGGAGATGTGGCCGGCGGCGAAGGCTGTCACCGGGCGTACGTCGACGAGGTGTCCGCCGCCGCCGAGCAGGGTTCGCACCTCCCCGGCGCTGAGGGCTGCGAGCCCGGGGGTGGCGCCGAGTACGGCGGGCCCGCGTCGGTTCCGCTCGCCCAGCCGGTCGAAGTACGCGGGGTAGGTCCCGAGGCTGGCGAGCAGTTCCCGTACGAAGGTGTCCTCGTCGGGAGCGGCGAGAAGCGGGTTGGCCTGCTTCTGGGCGCCGATGGTGGTGGTGCGCTCGGCGCCGGGTGGGGCCGAGCAGAAGGATCCGGCCCCGTGGGTGGGCCATACGGCCACTGCGTCCGGCAGTTCGGCCAGCCGCTTCAGCGAGTGGTACTGGGCGCGGGCGAGCTCGGCGGCGCGTTCGGCCCCCAGCAGGTCGGTGCGGGCGGCCGAGCCGACGATCAGGGATCCGCCGGTGAACACGCCCAGCTCGCGGGCGCCGTCCAGGAGGAGGAAGGACAGGTGCTCGTCCGTGTGCCCGGGCGTGGCCAGCGCCCGCAGGGTCAGCCCGCCCAGGTCGGTCTCGTCGCCGTCGCCGAGGGGGGTGTGCGGGAACTCCCGGCCCCCGGCGGCGGAGGCCAGTACGGTCGCGCCGGCGTCGGCGGCGAGCTGCACGGCTCCGGAGAGGAAGTCGGCGTGCAGGTGGGTGTCGGCGGCGAAGGCCACCGTCAGACCGCGGTGGCCCGCGGCCTTGCGCAGAGCCCGCAGGTCCCGGCTCGCGTCCACGGCCAGGGCCCGGCCGCCACCGAGGTCTACGAGGTAGGCGCTATTGCCCAGCCCCTCGTCGACCAGCGGCATCAGATGATCGTCAGCGAAGCCCATGAGGTCCTCCAAGTGTCACGGTAGGGGCTGAGTGGTCACAGCGCCCTACCCATGGATACAATATTCCATGGATTACTGGAGGATGCCATGGGAGACGTGACGCGGAAGTCCGCGCTGTACGACGCCTTCGCCCACACGGGCAAGGCACTGAGCAGCGGCAAGCGCCTGGAACTGCTCGATCTGCTCGCACAGAGCGAGCGCACGGTCGATGCGCTCGCCAAGGCGGCGGGGCTGAACCTGACCACCGCCTCCGCCCACCTGCAGACGCTCAAGCAGGCCGGACTGGTGTCCACCCGGCGGGAGGGCGTGCGCATCCACTACCGGCTGTCCGGGGACGACGTCGCCGCCCTGTACGCCCTGCTGCGCAAGGTCGCCCAGACCCACCAGGCGGGTGTGGAAACCGCGCGCACCGCCTACCTCGGCAATGACCAGCCGGAAGAAGTCGGGCGCGATGACCTGCTCGCCCGCGCGCAGGCGGGCGAGGTCCTCGTGCTGGATGTCCGCCCCGCCTCGGAGTACGACGCCGGGCACATCCCCGGCGCCCTCTCCATCCCGGTCGAGGAGCTCGCCGAGCGCATCGCCGAGCTACCGGCCGACACCGAGGTCGTCGCCTACTGCCGCGGTGAGTACTGCGTCATGGCCTACGAAGCCGTACGCCTGCTCAACGCCAACGGCCGCCGCGCCGTCCGGCTGACCGACGGCATGCTCGAGTGGCGGCTCGCGGAGCTGCCCGTGGCCACCGGAGCCGCCGCGTGATCCCGACCCACACCGGCCTCGACGGCGGCCCGATCTACCTGGACTACAACGCCACCACCCCCGTCGATCCCCGGGTGGCCGAGGCCGTGCAGCCCTACCTGGCAGCGCGGTTCGGCAATCCCTCCAGCGGACACGCGTACGGCGCCAGGCCCAAGCAGGCACTCGCACGGGCCCGGCGGCAGGTCGCCACCCTCATCGGTGCCAGTGCCGACGAGATCGTGTTCACCGGCTCCGGCTCGGAAGCCGACAACCTCGCCATCCGTGGCGCCGTCCTCGCCTCCAAGACCGGCCGACCGCACGTCATCACCCAGATCACCGAGCACCCCGCGGTACTGGAAACCTGCCGCGCGCTGGAGCGCCTGCACGGCGCCGAAGTGACGTACCTGCCCGTCGACCACCACGGCCTCGTGGATCCCGCGGACCTGACGGCCGCGTTGACCCCGCACACCGTGCTCGTCTCGGTCATGGCCGCGAACAACGAGACCGGCTCCCTCCAGCCCGTCGCCCAGCTGGCCCGTATCACCCACGCCCACGGCGCACTCTTCCACTGCGACGCCGCCCAGGCCGCGGGCAAGATCCCCCTGAACGTGAGCGAGTTGGGCGTCGACCTGATGACGGTCGTCGGCCACAAGATGTACGCGCCGAAGGGAATCGCCGCTCTGTTCGTGCGCAGCGGAGTCGCCCTCGAACCCCTCGTCTACGGCGGTGGCCAGGAGAGCGGCCTGCGCGCCGGCACCGAGAACGTCGCCCTCGCCGTTGCGCTTGGCACCGCCGCCCAACTCGCGGCCGAGGATCTGACCGACGGCGCTCGCCACCGCATCGCCGCGATGCGCGACCGCCTCCACGACCGGCTGGCCGACGGCCTGCCCGGCCGGGTCCGGCTCAACGGCCCCTCCGGAGGTCGCCTTCCGAACACGCTGAACATCAGCATCGAGGGCGTACGAGGCCACGAGCTGCTGGACGCCGTCCCGGAGATCGCCGCCTCCACCGGCTCGGCCTGCCACAGCGGCGACCACCGGCCCTCCCCCGTCCTCAGCGCCATGGGCCTCGACCCGGCCCGCGGCCTCTCGGCGCTCCGGCTGTCCCTCGGCCGCTGGACCACGACCGACGACATCGACCGGGCCATCGGGCTGCTGACCGCCGCCGTGCAGAAGCCACCCGCAATTCGGGCTTGACCTTCGAGTCGGGTCGAAGGTTTACCGTCGGGTCATGGACACCTTCCGCATCTCGCAGCTGGCCGAACGCTCCGGCGTTCCGGCCACCACGCTGAGGTTCTACGAGTCCGCCGGGCTGCTGCCCGCCGAGCGTACGGCGGCCGGCTACCGCGTGTACGACGAGCAGTCGCTGGAGCGGCTGACCTTCATCTCCTCGGCCAAGCTCCTCGGGCTGCCGCTGGAGGAGATCCGCGAGCTGCTCGGCGTGTGGGAGCAGGGCGCGTGCTCGGCGGTGCGGGCGCGGATGCTGCCCTTGGTCGCCGATCGCATCGCCGATGCGGACCGGCGCCTCGCCGAGCTGTCGGCGTTCTCCACGCGTCTGACGGGAGTCCACGAGCAGCTGTCCGGTCCGGCCCCGGCCGGCACGTGCGGGCCGGACTGCGGCTGCGTGAGCCCTGCGGGGCCCGGCCCGGTGCCGGTGGAGCTGTCATTGACCCGCCCCGAGCCCCGGAGGAGCGCGGACGAGGCGTGGCGGGAAGCTCCGGTCGCCTGCACGTTGGACAGCACCGAGCTGAGCGAGCGGACCGAGCAGTGGCAGAGCCTGGCAGACCGGGCCCGCAGCCGAGCGGAGATCCCGGACGGGCTGCGGCTGACCTTCCCGGCCACGCCAGAGCTGGCGTCCGAGATCGCCGCGCTGTCCGCCGCCGAGCAGGGCTGCTGCGCGTTCTTCGACTTCACCCTGCACCTGACCCCCTCTGAGCTGGCCCTGACCGTGCGGGCCCCCGAGGCCGCCGGATCCCTGCTCACCGATCTGTTCGGAGTGACGGCATGACCCCCACACAGCATCCTTCCCGCCCCTGGGTCGCCGCCGGTACGGGCGCCCTCGCCGTGGCCGCATGCGCGGCATGCTGCATCGGCCCGCTGCTCGCCTTGCTGGGTGGCATCGGCGCTGCCTCCGCGATCGGCGCGGTGTGGATGCCCGCCCTGGCCGTGGTGACGGTCGCGGCCCTGGCGGGCGTGGTGTGGATGCTGCGCCGCCGACGCGCAACGGCCTGTGGGACGGGCCACACCACGGCCGACCTGGGGATGCCCACGGTCAGGCCCGCAGCCGGCGTCCGGACCGAGTCGGCCCCTCGCTGACCTCGTCCGGGAGAATGAGCGGGCCGGTCGGCGTCGTCGTCGCAGACCGCGGTACAGCTGAGGGAGCAACACGGTGTCGCAGGAATCGCAGGGTCTGGTCGAGCGGATGGAGGACCACCAGGTCGCCGTCTACCTCGGGGCGATGGCCGTCGGCGCCGCCCTCGGCTGGGCGGCCCCTGCGGTCGGCCCCGGGCTGGAACACGCCATCAACCCCGTCCTGGGCGCCCTGTTGTACGTCACCTTCCTCCAGGTCCCCGCCGCCGAACTGGTCCGCTCGCTGCGTGACGGCCGGTTCCTGTCGGCCACCCTGGTGGTGAACTTCCTCGTCGTACCGCTCGTCGTCGCCGTGATGTTCGCGTTCCTGCCGGCCGACCAGGCCATCCGCCTCGGCGTGCTCCTGGTCCTGCTGTGCCCCTGCGTCGACTACGTCATCGTCTTCAGCGGGCTGGCGGGAGGCAGCAACCGCCGCCTGCTGGCCGCCACCCCGCTGCTGCTGGTCGCACAGATGGTGCTGCTGCCGGGCTTCCTCTTCCTCTTCATGGGTTCGGACCTGGCCGACATCGTCGAGATCGGCCCGTTCGTCGAAGCCTTCCTCTTCCTGATCGTGATTCCGCTGGCTCTGGCGTGGGCCACACAGGCATGGGCCGCCCGGCGCCCCTCCGGTCGGAGGGTGTCCGACGCCGCGACCATGACGATGGTCCCGCTGATGGCCGCCACGCTCTTGGTGGTCGTCGCCTCCCAGGTCCCGAAGCTCGGCGGCCGGCTCTCGGACGTGGCGGCCGTCGTCCCCTTCTACGTGGTCTTCCTGGTCGTCATGGCCTTCGCGGGCAAGGTGGTGGCCCGACTGTTCCGCCTGGACGCCCCCGCCTCCCGGGCGGTCGTCTTCACCGGGGCGACCCGTAACTCCCTGGTCGTTCTTCCCCTGGCACTGGCCCTGCCGGACGAACTGGCGGTCGCTGCGGTCGTCGTCGTCACCCAGACCCTGGTCGAGGTTCTCGGCATGGTCGCCTACGTCCGCCTGGTGCCCCGCCTCGTCCCCGAGGACAAGGCACCGGCCATCGTCTGAGCAGGACGGCGTCTGCGGTGCTGCGGACGATTTCCGCCGCCTACTACCGGCGGGCCCAGCCGGGATCTCCCACCGGCCGGGCCCCTCCGGCACGTTCGCGTACCCGACAGTCGCCTGGCCGTGCGGTGTAGTCTCCCGCCGCCTGAACCGCCGCGACGAGAGCCGCCGTGTCCACGCCCGCGTCTGTCTCCAGGAGCACGATGCTGCGTCCGGCGCGCACGTCGGTGCGGGCCGAGCGGACGCCTGGGAGTTCTTCCAGCTCGTCGTCGATGAGCAGCCCGCAGCTGCCGCAGCGCATGCCCTCGATGAGGAGGGTCACCTGCGTGCCATCACGCCCGGTCTTGTCCCTGCGGCTGAACAGCTTCACTGGAGGTCCTTCTTGAAGTCGATGGCGCCGGTCTGCATGCCCATGGCGCAGGAGAAGCGGAGCGTGCCGGGCTTGCGGGTGCCCAGGTCGATCTCGGTGTCGCCGTCGCGTTTGACGATCTCCTGCACACCGAGTTCGGGGATGGTGAAGGCACGGGCGCAACCGCCCGAGTCCTTTCCGTGCAGGACCAGCGTGGTGGGTACGCCGGCTCTCGCGGTGAACTGCGTGGGGACGTAGAAGTCCGTGACGGTCAGGGTGACGATCTGCTTCCCGGAGGCGTCGATGCTGACCGGAGCAAGGTCCACTCCCGTCTGTCCCGCTCCGGGGTCGTACAGGGGATCGTTCTCTTCAACGCCCTCGACGATGAACGGCCCGCTCGCGGCTGTGGTCTTTCCCGGCGTACGGAAGGAGACCCAGCCCCCGGCCTGGAGCGCGGACGCCATGGTCCACACGGCGACGACCAACACCACCACACCGGTGAGCGCCGCCAGACGGCCGGACAGCGCCTGGCTGCTGCGCCGGAACAGGTACCCGAGCACGGCGAACAACGGCGAGGTGCCGAGCACGAACCCGGCCATCACCGCCGCCCCCGCCACCGCCGAGCCGGATGTGATGGCCAGCAGTTCCATGGACAGCGTGACCCCGCACGGCACCAGCACGGTGGCGAAGCCGATCAGTGCGGGAGTGACGGCCGAGTCGGTCTTCGTGCTGCGGCGCATCAGGCGCCCGAAGGATGCCGGAGGCCGGGGTACCAGCCGCCCCACCCCTTTGACGCCGAAGAGGTCCAGGGCGAACAGCACCATCAGCAGTCCGGCAGCCAGCATCAGCACCGCCTGGACGCGAGGGCTGGGCTGCAACGCGCTGCCGAAGATGCCCAGCAGGACGCCGAGCAGAGTGTGGGACAGCAGCTTTCCGACGAGGAAGGCACCGACCGGGGCCAGGGGCGTGGCTGTCTCCGAGGCGGGGAGAGAGTTTCGGGGTGTCTTACGGACGGACGTCGGGGCGGGAGCGCGGCGGCGGGTCACCGCGCCGGCCAGCAAGCCCCCTTGAATGGCGGCGCACGAGGCACCACCGGCGAGCAGCCCGGTGCTCGCACCGGTGATCAGCAAAGCGACGGACGACGGCATGCGTCGTTACTCCAGTTCTGCGACGACGGCACGCACACACGGAAAGCCGGGCGTGCCGAGGCGGACGTGAGGAACGCGGCGTCCCGTAAGGCAGTTGCCTCACGGGCGGCGACCCGTCACGTCCGTGACACGCACAACCGGTGGAGATCAGGCGGGGCCGCTGTCCCCGGCGGAGCATTGGGCTCGGCTCCCAGGAGAGCGGGGTCGCAGCTCGGCACGGGCAGCGCGCCCGTGGGCTCCGGGCCGACCGGGCCTTCCTGAGCGAGGACAGCCCGAGGAGTCGCACAGTGCTGCGCAGTCGTCGGGCAGCTCGGGCTGTGGTCCGGCGTTCCCACGGCGGGCGGGCCGGCAGTGTGCCCTCCGACAGCGGCGGTCACACCCATGTCCATCGACGCCGGCATTGCCATGGCCATCGCGGGACGTGCCAGCCCTGCCAGGCAGAGCAGAAGCGCACACACCAGGAGCGCTCCGGACCACGTCCGAAGCGGCAGCAGTAGGCGTCGCGACATGCGCGCCATGCTAGGACATGGTCGGCAACCCGCTTCGCAGCGCCCGTCGGTGCACAGGCACGAGGTGCGCGATCCTGGGGTCATGGACATCGAGGTCGTGGTCGTACCGGACTGCCCCCACGAGCAGCCCGCCGTCGAACTGATGCGTCGGGCACTCGACGACATGGGGCTGCACGACGTCCGGTTCGGCACGCGTGTGATCAGCGACCACCACGAAGCCGAACGAGCCGCGTTCACCGGATCGCCCACCTTTCTGCTGGACGGCCGCGACCCCTTCGCCGAGCCCGGAGGCGCCCCCGGTCTGGCCTGCCGGATCTACCGCACGCCGAGCGGCCTCGCGGGCCTGCCGACGCCCGGTCAACTACGCCAAGCCCTCGAAGCCGCCGCCGGCGACGAACCGGGCCCCTAACCGGCGGCCCCACCCTTGGCACCCAACCGGACTGTTGCGCCAAGCGCCAGGCAGGAAGCCAGAGCAGCGAGTGCGGCAAGGCCCGCGAAGAGCTGTGGGTAGCCGCCGAGCGGGGCGGCGAGCGCCGCTCCGGCCCAGGGGGCAAGTGCAGCTGCGATGTGGGCCGGTGCGCCGAGGAGGGCGGAGAGGCGGCCGTAGTGGGCGGTGCCCCAGCGGTCGGTGACGGCGGTGGCCTGGAGGAGGGTGAGGTTGCCGCGGACGACTCCGGCCAGGACCGCCAGCAGTACCAGTAGGGGTACGGGGCCGGATACGAACGCGAGCGCGGCCGTGGTCGCGCCACCGAGGGCGATCAGGGTGAACGTGCGGGTGGTGACGGAGGTACGGGCCGACAGGCTCGCGTACAGGGTCCGGCCAAGGGTCTGGCCGGCTCCACCAAGGCCCAGGGCCCAGGCGGCCGTGGTGGCGGGGACCCCGCGCTCGGTGAGCAGCGGGATCAAGCCCATGACGACGGCGTACATGGAGAAGCCGGAGAGGGTGAAGGCCGCCGCCAGGAAGAGGAAGGGGCGGCTGCGGGCCGTGGGTCGCCGAGGCCGGGTCCAGCGGGAGAAGTGCGGGCAGCGCGGGTACCGTGCCGGCGCCGGAGGCGATGTGGAGCGTGCGGCCCCGGGTGGCGGAGGCCGCGAAGAAGAGAACGGCGCCCGCCGAAAGGACGCCGATGAGGTTGCGGAACAGCCCGATGGTGTGCGCGTAACCCGGGTCGCGGGCCATGGCGTACGGGACGACGTCGGGCAGGTTCAGGGTCATCGCGGCGGGGGCGGTGGCGACCGCGAGCCACAGGCCCCGCTGGTGCGGGGGCGTTCGACGCCTCACGGTCGACCCTCAGTTCTCCGCTCCCGCCCCCGTCCCCGCGCGGGCGACCGCACCGCAGCTCGCGGCCACCGGCGCCGGTTCGCACGGCGCCGCGGCGGCTCTCGCCTCGGCCCTGGTCCTGGGCGGCGCCATTCTGTACCGCAGGTCCCGTATCGCCTGACGGCAATACCGGTAATCAGAAGAAATATCGGCCGGAGAGTCCCTTGTCGGATTCTCCGGCCGTTGCCGTGTTCGGTTCCGCGTTTCCGCAACGGCGGGGAATCGTTAGCCAGGACGAAAGCGGCATGCCGGTCGCCGCTGACACCCTTGTCCACGAAAGAAGAGGATTTTCGATAATGAAGCTCTCGAAGGTAGCCGCCGCGGTCGTCGGGTCCGTCGCCGCCCTCGGCGCCGCCACTCCCGCCTTCGCCACCGAGGCTCCGGCCGTCCCCATGAGCCTGACGAGCGGGCTCACGGAGACCCTGGGCGCCGTGAACCCGGTCTCGGAGGCGCTCCCGCAGACGGTGGGCAACGGGCTGGCCGAACAGGGCGAGAGCGTCCAGAAGGTCATGACCACCGTGCAGAAGGTCAACGAGGTCCGCAACGGTGCGCCGGGCGAGGTCATGAAGCTGGCGAACGGGGCCACCCAGGCCTCGCCGCTGCTCGGCGGGGTGAAGCTCAACGGCGGCGCCAACTGACGGGTCCGACCCGCTCTCCCGCCGACACGACTGTGGGCGCCACCGGCAGAGCCGGGGCGCCCACAGTCGGTTTGGTGCGTACGACGTCAGTCGTTGACGCAGGTGTTGCCGAACGCCGGGTTCAGCGCACCGATCACGTTGACGGAGTTGCCGCAGACGTTGATCGGGACGTGGACCGGGACCTGAGCCAGGTTGCCCGAGAGGACACCGGGGGAACCCACGGCCGCGCCCTCGGCCGACGAGTCGGCCATAGCGGAGCCGGCGGCACCGGCCGCGGCGAGACCAGCGGTGGCCAGGACCAGGGCGGCCTTCTTGGCAGTGTTCATGGGAAGTGCACCTTCTCTTCGATGTTCTGCCCCGATTTCGAGGCTCACATCGAGCGAAACGGTCCAGCATCCCAGACGACACGGTTCCGCACGCGATCAGACCTGTTCAGCCCAATGGTCGTCACCGCGTGCGGGTCCGGATCGCCTACGGGAGGAAGTCCGCGAGGTCGGGGACCGTGTCGAGCGGCGGCAGCGCCGGCGTGGCCGGTACGCCGGGTACTGCGGGTACTGCGGGTACCGCGGGCACTCCCGGTACGGCGGGCACCGCTCCCGCGGGTGGGACCGCGGGAGCGGAGACCGGGAGGTCGGGGATCGGGATGTCCGGAATCGCGGGGATCTCCGGAATCGCCGGGAGCGGCAGGTTCGGGATCGCCGGGATCTCGGGCATGGCCGGGAGCGCGGGCAGCTTGATCTCGGGGATCTTGACCCCCGGCAGCAGGGTGCCCAGGCTCTTCGTCAGGTCCGCCAGGATCTTGGAGACGGAGGCGAGCAGGTCGTCGAGCGGACCCGCCGCCGCCACCCTCTCCTCGATCCGCTCCCGGGCGGCCGCCACGCGGGACTCGGCGGCACCGGCACCTTCGGCGGCGCCCGCGGGGGCAGCCGCGCCGGCGAGTATGACAACCGTCAGGGCCGTGGGGACGAGGACGCGGATGCGGAAGCGGGAGGCGTTGGTGTGGTGCATGAGTGTTTCCTTCTGGTGGTCGAACGAAAGCGGACCCGAGCGATCCGCTCCCTTACCCACCGTGCGAAGGCGTTCGACGGAGCGCAACAGGAACATCGGCCCCCGCACCCCCGGTGCGGGCTGCGTACGGGCTTCGCGCACGCGTCCGGGGGCGGCTCACCCCACCCGGGGAAAACCCGCCCGCGGACAGGCCGTTTGAGTGAAGCAGCGGAACCAACCCTCTGTGCGGGCAGTTGATCAGGGCGCTCCACTAGCGGGCACTCGTGCGACAAAAGGATCAAGATGCTCAAGAAGATCATGACTGCTGCCGCGGTCACCGCCGCCGCCGTCGGCGCGGGCGCTGCTGTTGCGGCCCCGGCCATGGCCATCGGCAACGACAACGGGATCAACACCGTCAACGGAAACGGTGCCCAGCAGATCTACGGCAACCAGAAGACGCACGGCGACATGAGCCCGCAGCTCGGCGTCGTCCAGGGCACCCTGAACAAGCCCTGCATCGGCCTGCCCGTCAAGGTCAACGCCCAGTCGCTGATCGCCCTGGTCAACGTCGGTGTCCAGGACATCAACGTCCTGTCCAACCCGCAGAACCAGCAGTGCACCGAGAACTCCACCCAGGCCAAGGGCGACGAGCCGCTCTCGCACATCCTCAGCAACATCCCGGTCCTGTCTGGCAACGGCTCCGTCGGCAGCTGATCTCCGCTCCCGCATTGCGGTCCGGGCGCCCGGCGCCCGTGGAGCGATGAACGAGGGCCCCGGCAGCTTCCAGCTGCTGGGGCCCTCGTGTGCGCTCCGGCCCGCTCAGCCGGTCCAGAAGTCCCACCAGCGGGTCAGGATCAGCATCCCGATCACGCCGGTGTGCAGGACGGGCGGGGCCCAGCCGAACTCGGCGAAGAAGCTCCGCACGGGGGCGGGCGCGGGGAGGATGCCCGTACGCACGGTGTACGCGGTGACCGCCCAGAACATCACGAGGGTGGCCACCCAGGTGAGGCAGCACCACAGGCAGAGCGCGTTGATCTCGTAGAGCGACTGGACCATGAGCCAGGAGCAGAATCCGACGCCGAAGAGCATTCCCGCGTCGAGTCCCAGCCAGAACCAGCCCCGGTGGCGGGCGCCGGCCAGCAGGCCCGCGCCGACGCACACGACCGCCCCGTAGGCGACCAGCCCCAGCATCGGGTTCGGGAAGCCGAAGGCCGCCGCCTGCTCGCTCTTCATCACGCTGCCGCAGGAGACGACCGGGTTCAGACTGCAGGCGGGCTTGAAGTTCGGGTTCTCCAGCAGCAGGAACTTGTCGAGGGTGATGACCCAGGCGGCCAGCACTCCCGCGGCCCCGGTGAGCACCAGCAGCCAGCCGAGCGCGCGGGGGGCGGCGGGCGGCTTTGCGTCGTCGTGGTTGCGCGGATGCCCTTGCTGGCGGGGCACGCCCACGGTATTCGTTGCCATACGGCTCATCGTCCCGCCTCCGCATCCCAAATCCGGACCAACCATGCTCATGGGCAAGGAGGTTGACCTGAAGGGGTGGCGGGAACCCCCGATGCTTCCCGGACGTTTTACCGAACCCCGGACGTGATGTCAGACCCAGGGGCTACGTTGAGCGTCCGCGAAGTGACAAGCTGCGACGGCCTGGAGACCCACCTTGAGCGATCCGTACGAGACAACCGAGGCGCACCTCGAGCGACTCCTGGGCCGCGCCCTCAACTCCTTCGACCTGCCCGACCGCTTGGTCGAGCGCCTGCGCACGGCACTCGCCCACAGTTCTTCGCTCTTCACCACCCGCCACGGTCCGGCGTCGGGCAGGTGGCGGGAGACCCGCCGGCACACCTACCTGCTGGCCGACGGCGGGTCGGTGGCCCTGTGGGAGCTGGCGCACCGCGGGGAGGACGACCTCTCCATACGCCACGAGGTCTTCGCCAGCAGGGCGGAGACCTGCCTCGCGGTGGCCCGGCTGTTCGGCGAGACCCCCTCGCAAGTGGCCCGGGACCTCACGGAGGCGACGGCCGAGGAGGAGCCCGCGAGCGACATCGCCGTGCTGAGCGCGCTGTTCTCGAACCCGACCCCGGCCCAGCGGCACCGCGACTACACGGTGGAGGACTCCGCGGACCACGCCCGCCGCGTACTGCGCCGCGCGGAGAACCCGGACCGGCCGGGCGAGAGCGTGTCGCTGCTGCTGCGCTCGGCGTACGCGCACCAGATCACGCAGGCGTTCGGCACCCGGCAGTGCCTGTCGGACGGGCGCAACGCCGGTTTCAGCCTGTACGAGCACGCGTTCGTCCTGCTGGACGGGAGCGAGCTCAGCCTGTGGGAGGTCGAGCACACGGCCACGCCGGACGGGCGGCACATGTGCGAGGTGTACGAGACGGAGACGGCCGCGCGCGGAGCCATGGAGCTCCGCGGGCGGGTCAGGTGAGCCGGTCGGCTCAGGCGGCGACGGTGACCTTCACGGGCTCGGCGCCGGCGGTCTCGGCTTCGGCGGGCCCGGCTCCGGCGGCGGTGGCCGTCGGGGTCTCGTTCCGCTTGCGCATGCCCTTGAGGAGGACGACCAGACCGGCGGTGGTGGCCGTACCGGCGGCGATGGCGATCAGGTAGAGCAGCGGGTTGCCGATCAGCGGGATGACGAAGATGCCGCCGTGCGGGGCGCGCAGGGTGCACTCGAAGGCCATCGAGAGCGCTCCGGTGACCGCCCCGCCGGCCATCGCGGCCGGGATCACGCGCAGCGGGTCGGCCGCGGCGAAGGGGATGGCGCCCTCGCTGATGAAGGAGGCGCCGAGGAACCAGGCGGCCTTGCCGTTCTCGCGCTCGGTCTTGGAGAAGAGCCGGCCGCGGACGGTGGTGGCCAGCGCCATCGCGAGCGGCGGGACCATGCCGGCGGCCATCACGGCGGCCATGACCTTGAGGCTGCCCTCGTTGGGGGTGGCGAGGCCGCCGATGGCGAAGGCGTAGGCGACCTTGTTGAGCGGGCCGCCGAGGTCGAAGCACATCATCAGGCCGAGGATGACGCCGAGGATGATCGCGTTGGCGCCGGAGAGGCCGGACAGCCAGTCGGTGAGGGCCTGCTGGAGCGAGGCGACGGGCTTGCCGACCACCAGGAACATCAGGAACGCGGTGACGGCGGATCCGATGAGCGGCAGCACGACCACCGGCATGATCCCGCGCAGGGCGACGGGGATCTTCAGCTTCTGGACGGCGAGGACGGTGCCGCCCGCGATGAGGCCGGCGATCAGACCGCCGAGGAAGCCGGCGTTGATGGTGAGGGCGACGGCGCCGCCGACGAACCCGGGGACGAGGCCGGGCCGGTCGGCCATGCCGTAGGCGATGTAGCCGGCGAGGACGGGGACGAGGAAGCCGAAGGCGAGGCCGCCGGTCTGGAAGAGCAGTGCTGCCCAGCTGGCGGCTTCGGTCCAGACGAAGTGCTCGGCGACGGAGGGGGCGGTGTTGATCTCGTACCCGCCGATGGCGAAGGCGAGGGCGATGAGGAGTCCGCCGGCGGCGACGAAGGGGACCATGTAGCTGACGCCGGACATCAGCCAGGTGCGGAGCTTGGCGCCGTAGCCGTCCTGTGGTTCGCCGGCCTCTTCGACGGGGGTCCGGGCGGAGTCCGCGACCTCCCCGCGGTCCGCCTTGTCGCGGGCCTCCTGGAGGAGTTCGGCGGGGCGGTTGATGCCGGCCTTGACGCCGACGTCGACCGTGGGCTTGCCGGCGAAGCGGGCGCGTTCCCTGACCGGGACGTCGTGGGCGAAGACGACCGCGTCGGCGGTGGCGATGGCCTCGGGGGTCAGCTTGGTGAAGCCGGCGGAGCCCTGGGTTTCGACCGTGAGCTCGATACCGGCCTCGGCGGCGGCCTGTTGGAGGGACTCGGCCGCCATGTAGGTGTGGGCGATGCCGGTGGGGCAGGAGGTGACGGCCACGATCCGGAACGGCTCCGCCGCGTGGGGGGCTCCGCCCCCGGAACCCCGCTCCTCAACCGCCGGAGGGACTGGATTCGGCACCGGAGGGGCTGCATCGGGCTCGCCCGCGACCAGGGCTGCGACTTCTTCCGGGGTCGTGGCCCCGCGGAGGGCGGCGACGAAGTCGGGGCGCATCAGGCGGCGGGCCAGGGTGGAGAGGATGGAGAGGTGGGCGTCGTCGGCGCCGGCGGGGGCGGCTATCAGGAAGATCAGGTCCGCCGGGCCGTCCGGGGCGCCGAAGTCGATGCCCGACGGGGAGCGGCCGAAGGCCAGGGTGGGGGCCGTCACGTGGGTGGAGCGGCAGTGGGGTATGCCTATGCCGCCCTCCAGGCCGGTCGGCATCTGGGCCTCGCGCGCCGCGACGTTGGCCAGGAAGCCGTCCAGGTCGGTGACCCGGCCCAGCGTCACCATCCGTTCGGCGAGGGCACGTGCCGCCCCCTCCTTGGACTCGGCGGACAGGTCGAGGTCGACCAGTTCGGCCCGCAGGGGGCACGGCATCATTTCGCTCATCGCTCGTCGCTCATTTCGGACAGGGGGAGGTCCAGGGGCAGGTCCTGGGTGACACGGACCGTGTGGGGTCGCAGGTCCGAGGGGGCCGGCATGGCGCTGCCGGGAAGCTGGACCGCGGCCGCGCCGTGGGCCAGGGCCGAGGCGAGGGCCGCAGGCCCCGTACCGCCCGCGATCAGGAAGCCGGCGAGGGAGGCGTCGCCCGCGCCGACGTTGCTGCGGACCGAGGAGACCGCGGCCGTGCCGTAGTACGTGCCCTCCTCCTCGACCAGGAGCTGGCCGTCCGCGCCGAGGGAGGCCAGGACCGCGCCCGCGCCGAGCGAGCGCAGTTCCTCGGCCGCCTTGACCACGTCGCCGAGGGTGGCGAGCGGGCGCCCGACCGCCGCCGCGAGCTCCGCGGCGTTCGGCTTGATCACGTCCGGGCGGGCCGGGAGCGCCGCGAGCAGCGCCGGGCCGGAGGTGTCCAGGGCGATCCGGGTGCCCGCCGCGTGGGCGCGGGCGACGATCTCGGCGTACCACTCGGGCCGCAGGCCGCGCGGGAGGCTGCCGCAGCAGGCGATCCAGTCGGCGTCGCCCGAGGAGGTGCGGACGGTCTCCAGGAGGAGCGCCGATTCGCCGCCGGTCAGTTCGGGACCGGCCGCGTTGATCTTGGTGAGGGTGCCGTCGGGTTCCGCGACGGAGATGTTGGAGCGGGTCTGGCCGGCGATGGACACCGCCGTGACGTCCACGCCCTGCGCGCCGAGGAGTTCGGCGATCAGCGTGCCCGGTGCGCCGCCGAGCGGCAGGACCGCCGTCGTACGGACGCCCGCGGCGGCGACCGCGCGGGAGACGTTCACGCCCTTGCCCCCGGGGTCGACCCGGTCGCCGGTGGCGCGCAGGACCTCACCGCGGTCCAGCGAGGGGACTTCGTACGTCCGGTCGAGGGAGGGGTTGGGGGTGACGGTGAGGATCATACGAGCACAACTTCCGTACCTGCGGCCTCGATCGCCGCTTTGTGGGCGGGGTCGAGCCCCGAGTCCGTGATGAGGAGGTCGACGTCGGCGAAGGTGCCGAAGCACGCGAAGTGCTCCTGGCCCGCCTTCGCGGAGTCGGCGAGGAGGACGACGCGGCGGGCGGCGGCGATCGCGGCCCGCTTGACGGCGGCCTCGGCGAGGTCGGGGGTGGTCAGACCGCCCTCGGCGCTGAACCCGTTGGTCGCGAGGAAGGCGACGTCGGCGCGGATCTCGGCGTACGCGCGCAGCGCCCACGCGTCGACGGCGGCCCGGGTGCGGTGGCGGACCCGGCCGCCGACGAGGTGGAGGTCGATGCCGGCGTGGTCGGCGAGCCGGGCGGCGACGGGCAGCGCGTGGGTGACGACGGTGAGCGCCGTGTCGAGGGGCACGGCGGCCGCGAGGCGGGCCACGGTGCTGCCGGCGTCGAGGACGACGCTGCCGCCGTCGGGGAGCTCGGCGAGGGCGGCGTCCGCGATGCGGTCCTTCTCGTCGGCGGCGGTGGCCTCGCGCTCGGTGAGGTCCGGCTCGAAGTCGAGGCGGCCGGCCGGTATGGCTCCGCCGTGCACCCGGCGCAGGAAGCCGGCCCGGTCCAGGGCCTTGAGGTCGCGGCGCACGGTCTCCGCCGTGACCTGGAACTGCTCGGCCAGGGACAGGACGTCGACGCGGCCCGCCTCGCGGGCGAGGCGGAGGATCTCCTGCTGGCGCTCGGGTGCGTACATGGGGTTCGGCATGTCCGTTCAGGTCCGTTCGAGTCCGACGAATGCCCGACTCTGTGGGTTCGGCTTCAGCGTACGCCCGGTTTGGCCCGAAGAAAAGCAAAACGGGCATGCCCGCCAACAGAAGCGGACATGCCCGTCGAAAGAGAGGACCTTCGGCTACCCGGCCGGGACCTTCTCCGGGGCGAGGTCGCCGGCGTACTCCGAGCCGCCCTCGCGCTGCTCGATCGGGAGCGTCTTGCGCGGCAGGATGAACATCACGGCGAAGATCGCGACCATGACGGCCGAGACCCACCACAGCGCGTTGTGGAAGCCCTCCACGTACGGCGCTCCGAAGACCAGGTCGTCGTCGATCACCCCGAAGAAGACCACCGAGGTCAGGCCGAGGCCCAGCGCGTTGCCCATCTGGCCGGTGGTGTTGATCAGGCCGGACGCCGAGCCGGCGTGCTCGCGCGGCACCTCGGACAGCACCATGTCGTTCAGCGGCGCGACGATCAGGCCCATGCCCGCGCCCATGAGGATCAGCGGGGCGGCCATCTGCCAGGGGGCGATGTCCATGCCGAAGCGGTCGGACTCCCAGATGTAGAGGAGCAGGCCCGCGGCCATGACCAGCGCACCGGCCTGGAGCACCTTGCGGCCGAAGCGCGGTACGAGCTTGCCCACGGACACGCCCGCGGCGGCCGAGACGGCCAGCGAGAACGGGATCCCGGTGGAACCGGCCTTCAGGGCGCTCCAGCCGAGGCCCATCTGCATGTAGAGCGTCCAGACCAGGAAGAAGATGCCGGTCGCGAGGCCGAAGGTCAACTGGACGGCGATGCCGCCCGCGAAGCTCTTGACCTTGAAGAGGGAGAGCTCGACGAGCGGGGAGCCGTCCTTGCGGATCTTGTACTTCTCGTAGGCAATGAAGGCGGCGAAGACCAGGGGCGACGCGATCATGCAGAGCGAGCCCCACAGCGGCCAGTCGTTCTCGCGCCCGTGGGTGAGCGGGAAGATCAGCATGACCAGGGCGAGGGTGGCGAGCACGACGCCCACCAGGTCCAGGCGCAGCGCCTTGGGGGCCTTGGACTCGGAGATGAACTTGCGGCCGAGCACCAGGCCGGCGATGCCGACGGGAAGGTTGATCAGGAAGATCGGGCGCCATTCGAGACCGAGGATGTTCCACTCGGTGAGCAGCGCGCCCAGCATCGGACCCGAGACGGCGCCGAGGCCGACGACGGCGCCGAACATGCCGAAGACCTTGCCGCGCTCGTGCGGCGGGAAGGTGACGTGGATGATCGCGAGCACCTGCGGGACCATCATGGCCGCCATGGCGCCCTGGAGGATCCGGGAGGCGACGAGCACGTCGGGGTTGGGCGCGATGCCGCAGAGCAGCGAAGCGGCCGTGAAGCCGGCTATGCCGATGAGGAAGAGGCGCTTGCGGCCGTAGATGTCACCGAGACGGCCGCCGGTGATCAGGCCGGCGGCGAAGGCGAGGGCGTAGCCGGCGGTGATCCACTGGATGGCGCTGGTGGACGCGCCGAGGTCCTCGCGCATCCGGGGTATCGCGATGTTGACGATCGTGACGTCGACCAGGTCCATGAAGGCCGCGGTCATCACGATGGCGAGCGCCAGCCAGCGGCGGCGGTCCGCGGGGCTGCCGGTCGGGCTGGTCACGCTGGTCGAGCTGGTGTCTGCGGGGGTGTCGATCCGCTCTTCTTGTGCGGGCCCGTTCTTTCCTTCGGGCGATGACTGGGTTGTCTCGGTGCTCATGAGGAGAAACCTAGACGGCATCTAGGTCAGCGCGTGTCCTATTTGGCTGGCAATCTTGAATCCATGACCGACACCCCGGCCCGGCTGCTCAGCCTGCTCTCCTTGCTCCAGACCCCGCGCGAATGGCCGGGGAGCGAGCTGGCGGAGCGGCTGCGGGTGAGCGCCCGGACGATCCGGCGCGACATCGACCGGCTGCGCGAACTGGGATACCCGGTGGAGGCCACGCTCGGCGCGGAGGGCGGCTACCGGCTGGTGGCGGGCGCGGCGATGCCGCCGCTCCTGCTGGACGACGAGGAGGCCGTCGCGATCGCCGTGGGCCTGCGGGCGGGGGCCGGACACGCGATCGAGGGCATCGAGGAGGCTTCCGTACGGGCCCTCGCGAAGCTGGAGCAGGTCCTGCCGGGCCGGCTGCGGCACCGGGTGAGCGCGCTGCAGTCGGCGACGGTCGCCGTGACCCGGGGGGACGGGGCGAGCGTGGACCCGCGGACGCTGACGGTGATCGCGTCGGCGGTGGCCGGCCCGGAACGGCTGCGGTTCTCCTACCGCGCGCGGGACGGGGTGGAGTCGCGGCGGCTGGTGGAGCCGTACCGGCTGGTCAGCACCGGGAGCCGGTGGTACCTCGTGGCCTACGACATGGAGCGCGAGGACTGGCGGACCTTCCGGGTGGACCGGGTGAGCGGGCCGGGCGCGACGGGGGCCCGGTTCCCGGCGCGGGAACTGCCGGTGGACGCGGTGGAGTTCGTGCGGCGGGGGCAAGGCTCCCAGTAGACGACTGGGTTGATAGGCCAGATGTGGAAGCCCGGTAACGGGTGGAGCTGACTGGTACTAATAGGCCGAGGGCTTGTCCTCAGTTGCTCGCGTCCACTGTGTTAGTTCTGAAGTAACGAACTGTGTTCATATCCGGTTGGTTAACTTCATAGTGTTTCGGTGGTCATAGCGTTAGGGAAACGCCCGGTTTACATTCCGAACCCGGAAGCTAAGCCTTTCAGCGCCGATGGTACTGCAGGGGGGACCCTGTGGGAGAGTAGGACGCCGCCGAACAATTATTGTGGGAAAGCCCCGCACCAGCCCTTTGGGGTTCGGTGCGGGGCTTTTCTGCGTTTACGGGCAGATGTGCCGCCTCCTGTAGTGTCAGGGGGCATCGTTCGACCAGATTTCTACAGTCACAGTGGAGGCCCCCGGGTGGAGGTCCAGGAGACTCGGGTCCAGACTGACCGAATTTTCACCATTCCGAACATCCTGAGCATGGCTCGCCTCGCCGGCGTACCCCTGTTCCTGTGGCTGATCCTCGCCGAGCATGACGGCTGGGCACTCGCCGTCCTCATGCTCAGCGGGATCAGCGACTACCTGGACGGGAAGCTCGCGCGGCGCTGGAACCAGATCAGCAGCCTCGGCCGGCTCCTGGATCCGGCCGCGGACCGGCTCTACATCCTGTCCACCCTGTTCGGTCTCACGTACCGCGAGATCCTGCCGCTCTGGCTCACCGGCGCACTGCTCGCACGCGAGCTGATGCTGCTGGTCATGGTCTGGATCCTGCGCAGGCACGGCTATCCGCCGCCCCAGGTCAACTTCCTCGGCAAGGCCGCGACCTTCAACCTGATGTACGCGTTCCCCTTCCTCCTGGTGAGCACCTGGTCAGGATGGTTGGCCTGGACGGGGTCAGTTTTGGGATGGGCCTTCGCCGGATGGGGTACAACCCTCTATTGGTGGGCAGGAATCCTATACGTGGTGCAGGTCCGTCGTCTCGTGAAGTCGGACGCCACGGCCGATTGAGCTCGCTCGGCGCCTGGCCGACGCGGAGTAGTTGTCCGGCCACCGTCCGGGACGGGCGAGATCGGCGAAGACGCCGTCTCTCAAGGAGGACTCTCCCGACATGAAGGCCGTCGTAATGGCCGGTGGCGAAGGAACTCGTCTCCGCCCTATGACCTCGAGCATGCCCAAGCCGCTCCTGCCGGTGGCGAACCGGCCGATCATGGAGCACGTGCTCAGGCTCCTCAAGCGCCATGGGCTCAACGAGACCGTGGTCACCGTGCAATTCCTGGCATCGCTCGTCAGGAACTACTTCGGTGACGGCGAGGAGCTCGGCATGGAGCTCACCTACGCCAATGAGGAGAAGCCCCTCGGCACCGCGGGCAGCGTGAAGAACGCCGAGGAGGCTTTGAAGGACGACACCTTCCTCGTCATCTCCGGCGACGCACTCACCGACTTCGACCTGACCGACCTCATCCGCTTCCACAAGGCGAAGGGCGGACTCGTCACCGTCTGCCTCACCCGTGTGCCGAACCCACTGGAATTCGGCATCACCATCGTGGACGAGGAAGGCAAGGTGGAGCGCTTCCTCGAGAAGCCCACCTGGGGCCAGGTCTTCTCGGACACCATCAACACCGGCATCTACGTCATGGAGCCGGAGATCTTCGACTACGTGGACGCGGACGTCTCCGTGGACTGGTCCGGTGACGTCTTCCCGCAGTTGATGAAGGAAGGCCGGCCGATCTACGGCTACGTGGCCGAAGGCTACTGGGAGGACGTGGGCACCCACGAGAGCTATGTGAAGGCCCAGGCCGACGTGCTCGAGGGCAAGGTCCAGGTCGACATGGACGGCTTCGAGATCTCGCCCGGGGTGTGGATCGCCGAAGGCGCCGAGGTGAGCCCCGAGGCGGTGCTGCGCGGACCGCTGTACATCGGGGACTACGCCAAGGTCGAAGCCGGTGTGGAGATCCGCGAGCACACGGTCATCGGGTCGAACGTCGTCGTGAAGAGCGGCGCGTTCCTGCACAAGGCCGTGGTGCACGACAACGTCTACATCGGGCCGCACAGCAACCTGCGCGGCTGCGTCATCGGCAAGAACACCGACATCATGCGGGCCGCCAGGATCGAGGACGGCGCCGTCATCGGCGACGAGTGCCTCGTCGGCGAAGAATCGATCATCCAGGGGAACGTACGGGTCTACCCCTTCAAGACGATCGAGGCCGGCGCCTTCGTCAACACGTCGGTGATCTGGGAGTCCCGGGGGCAGGCGCACCTGTTCGGCGCCCGTGGCGTCACGGGGATCCTGAACGTGGAGATCACCCCCGAACTGGTGGTCCGGCTGGCCGGTGCCTACGCGACGACCCTGAAGAAGGGCGCGACGGTCACCACGGCCCGTGACCACTCCCGAGGCGCGCGAGCACTCAAGCGGGCCGTGATCTCGGCGCTGCAGGCGAGCGCGATCAACGTGCGGGACCTGGAGAACGTCCCGCTGCCCGTGGCGCGCCAGCAGACCGCGCGCGGCAGCGCCGGCGGAATCGTGCTGCGGACCTCGCCGGGGATCCCCGATTCGGTGGACATCATGTTCCTCGACGAGCGGGGTGCGGACCTCTCCCTCCAGCAGCAGCGCAAGCTCGACCGGGTCTACGCGCGGCAGGAGTACCGCCGTGCGTTCCCCGGCGAGATCGGCGACCTGCAGTTCCCGGGCAGCGTCTTCGACGCCTACACGGGCTCGCTGCTGCGGCGGGTGGACACCACCGGGGTCGCGGACTCGGGCCTCAAGGTGGTCGTGGACGCCTCCAACGGCAGCGCCGGACTCGTGCTCCCCAGCCTGCTGGGCCGGCTCGGGGTGGACGCCCTCACCGTCAATCCGGGGCTGGACGAGTCCCGGCCGACGGAGACCGCGGAATCCCGGCGGGCCGGCCTGGTGCGGCTCGGCGAGATCGTGGCGTCCTCGCGCGCGGCCTTCGGCGTCCGCTTCGACCCGGTGGGGGAGCGGATCTCCCTGGTGGACGAGCGCGGGCGGATCATCGAGGACGACCGGGCGTTGCTGGTCATGCTCGATCTCGTGGCGGCCGAGAAGCGCAGCGGCAAGGTGGCGCTGACGGTGACCACCACCCGGATCGCCGAGCAGGTGGCGGCGTACCACGGCACCCAGGTGGAGTGGACGACGACCTCGCCCGACGACCTGACCCGCGTGGGCCGGGCCGAGAACACCATCTTCGGCGGCGACGGCCGGGGCGGTTTCATCGTCCCGGAGTTCAGCAGCGTCTTCGACGGGTCGGCGGCCTTCGTACAACTGATCGGGCTGGTGGCGCGGACGCAGCTCACGCTGAGCCAGATCGATGCCCGGATCCCGCGGGCGCACGTGCTCAAGCGGGACGTGCCGACCCCCTGGGCGGTGAAGGGGCTCGTCATGCGGCGGGTCGTGGAGGCGGCCGGGGACCGGGAGGTGGACACCACCGACGGGGTACGGGTCGTCGAGGCCGACGGGCGGTGGGCGCTGGTGCTGCCGGATCCGGCGGAGGCGGTCACGCACCTGTGGGCGGAAGGGCCGGACGACGCGTCCGCGCAGGCGCTGCTGGACGACTGGGCCGCGGTGGTGGACGGCGCCGGGCACTGAGTCCCGGCGGGCGGTGACGCAGGTCCACGAGTCCGGTGGGCCGGGCGGGGGCCAAGGTCCCTCCCGGTCCGCCGGGCGGGCGCATTCGGTGTCAGCGGCGGCGACATGCGACGATGTGCGGCATGTCGCAGCCGCCCCCCAACCGGAGTTCGTCGCCTCCCCCGGACGGTGTCCGCGGGAACCCCAGGCCCGCGCGGCCGGACGCTTCCATGTCGCTGCTGACGCACGTGATGGACCACAGCCTCGACGAGGGCTACGCGGAGGCCTCCGCCCGGCGCGAGGCGAAGGGCACGGCGGGTCTGCCGCGCACCCTCAAGGCCAAGCTGGGTCTGGCCGCCGGGCTGGTGGTCGCCGCCATGGTCGTCACGCTGGGCGCCGCCGAGGCGCGGGTGGCCGCGCCGGTGCTGGCCAAGGAGCGTCAGGAACTGATCGACCGGGTCGAGCGGGCCGACGCGCACGCCGACGGCCTGGAGCGGGACATCGAGCGGTCGCGGGACGCCGTCGCCGACCGCCAGCGCGAGGCGCTCAAGCAGCACGGCGGCGACCAGGGTCAGCTCGTGGCGCTGCTGTCCGGGGCCACCGAGGTGCACGGGCCCGGGATCAAGCTCACGGTGGACGACGCCAAGGGCTCGTCCACGGGCAACGGCTCCAAGCCGCGCGAGAACACCGGTTTCGCGGACACCGGGCGGCTCCGCGACCGCGATATGCAGAAGATCGTCAACGGGCTGTGGCAGTCCGGGGCGGAGGCGATCTCGATCAACGGGCAGCGGCTGACGTCGCTGTCGGCGATCCGGGCCGCCGGTGACGCGATACTGGTCGACAACAGGCCGCTGGTCCCGCCGTACGAAGTACTGGCGATCGGTGACAAGAAGCGTCTGGGGACGGCGTTCCAGGACTCCGCGGACGGCCAGTACCTGCACGTGCTGCAGGAGAGCTACGGGATCCGCTACACGCTGTCGGCCGAGGCGGACGTGCGCCTCCCGGCCGCGTCGAGCCTGACCGTACGCACGGCAACAGCAGCAGAGCAGCAGAAGGGTGCATCGTGATCGCGGTACTGGGCCTCGTGGTCGGAGTGGTGGTCGGACTTCTCGTCCGCCCCGAAGTACCGGCCGTGGTGGAGCCTTATCTGCCGATCGCCGTGGTGGCGGCGCTGGACGCGGTGTTCGGAGGCCTGCGCGCGATGCTGGACGGCATCTTCGTGGACAAGGTGTTCGTGGTGTCGTTCCTGTCGAACGTGGTCGTGGCCGCGCTGATCGTCTTCCTCGGCGACAAGCTGGGCGTCGGCTCGCAGCTGTCCACGGGCGTGGTGGTCGTCCTGGGCATCCGCATCTTCTCCAACGCCGCGGCCATCCGCCGGCACGTGTTCCGGGCGTGAGGCCGATGAACGTGAACGACACCCCGCCCGAGGAGCCGAGGCCCTCGCAGCAGTCGCCCGAGACCGTGCCCGCCCCGGAGCCCGCCGCCCCGCCCGCACCCGAGCCCGGGGAGACGGGCCGGCAGCGGCTGGCGGCCAGCCTGTGGCCGCCGCGGGTGAGCCGTGCCCAACTGATCGTCGCGGTGCTGCTGTTCGTCCTGGGGCTCGGTCTGGCCATTCAGGTACGGTCGAACAGCGACTCCAGCGCGCTGCGCGGTGCCCGCCAGGAGGACCTCGTACGGATCCTCGACGAGCTGGACGGGCGGACCAAGCGGCTGGAGGACGAGAAGCAGAAGCTCGAGGAGCAGCGCCGGGGGCTGGAGAGCAGCTCCAACCAGGCCGAGGAGGCCCGCAAGCAGACCGTCGAGAAGGAACGCCAACTCGGGATCCTGGCCGGAACGGTGGCGGCACAGGGGCCGGGGATCGTGTTGAAGATCGCGGACCCCAAGGGCCAGGTGCAGTCGGACAAGCTGCTGGACACGCTCCAGGAACTGCGGGCGGCCGGTGCCGAGGCGATCCAGATCAACGGGGTGCGCGTGGTGGCGGGCTCGTACTTCTCCGAGGAGGGCGGCGGGGTCGCGATCGACGGTAAGAAGATCACACAGCCTTATGAGTTCAAGGTGATCGGCAAGCCGCAGGACCTGGAGCCGGCGCTCAACATTCCAGGTGGCGTCGTGCAGTCGCTGGAGAAGGAACAGGCGGTGGTCACCGTCACACGACCGGCGAAGATCGTCGTGGATGCCTTGCGGGCTGCGAAGCAGCCTGACTACGCTCGGTCGTCATCGCCGTGAGGCGGGACGAGGAGCAGACCGGCTCACGCGGGCGAATGCCTGCGGGGGGTCGGCGCACCGAAGTCGCGGTGCGTGGTGGAAACTGTCTGATGGTTACGGACGTTGTAAGTATGTCCGGGTCGGCAGGTGTTGCATTCGGAGTTCGTCCTGCCCCACGGGCGGGTCTGTTTCGGTCAAGGGGAATCGCCCGTGAAGTTGTTTGAGAAGTTGTTCGGCAAGAAGAACCGCGAGGAAAGCGGTGCGGCCAGGCACCGCGCGGGGCACGGCGACGTGGAAGGGCAGGGCGACCGGCCGCTCTTCCGGGACGAGGTCGCGGGTGCGGGTGATAATTCGGGCGCACGGGGCGCGTCGGCTGTTGACCCTGCCGGTACCGGACGCATAGGTTTCGGTGAACCATCAACCTCAAGTACGGGTGGAGGGTTTGCGCCCGACCCGTATGCCACCAATGCCTCCGCGGGGCAGCCGCGGCGCGAGGAGCCGTCCATGTCGGCCGAGCAGGTTTGCAGCAGGTGCGGGCACCGCAGCGATGCGGCGAGCCGGTTCTGCTCCAACTGCGGGGCGCCGTTGCGGGCGGGTCTGACGCCGGAGCGTGCCTCGGAGACCACGTCCACCATCTCGATCTCGGGCCTCGAGGCCTACGAGGCCGAGGTGTCGGGACAGACGCACGTGTCGTCCTCGCTGTCCCCCGAGGCCCAGGCCGCGGTGGAGGCACTGCCCCCGGGTTCCGCCCTGCTCATCGTGCGGCGCGGCCCGAACTCCGGCAGCCGCTTCCTCTTGGACGGTGAGCTGACGACGGCCGGCCGGCACCCGCAGAGCGACATCTTCCTGGACGACGTCACCGTCTCCCGGCGCCATGTCGAATTCCGTCGGAGCCACGACGGCGGCTTCACCGTCGCCGATGTCGGCAGCCTCAACGGCACGTACGTGAACCGTGAACCGATCGACTCCGTCTCCCTCCACAACGGCGACGAAGTGCAGATCGGCAAGTACCGGCTGGTCTTCTACGCGAGCCTGCGGGGGCACTGACCCTTCAAGGGAAGGTCCCATGCTGCGTATCCCGGCAGGCGGTGCCGCCAAGAGCGGCACCGCCGGCACCGCCTCCCAGGCCGGGCGGCTGGTGAGCATCGGAACGGTGCTCACGATGCTGCGTGACGAGTTCCCCGAAGTCACGATCTCGAAGATCCGCTTCCTGGAGGCGGAGGGGCTCGTCGAGCCCCGGCGCACACCTTCCGGATACCGCAAGTTCGCCACCGGCGACGTCGAGCGCCTGGCCCACATCCTGCGGCTCCAGAGGGACCACTACCTCCCGTTGAAGGTCATCCGCGATCAGCTCGACGCGCTGGCCCGCGGCGAGCAGATCCGCATCCCGGCGCCCGCGGCGCACGGGGAGTCCGTCGATCCCGCGAGCCCCGTCGCCCTCTACGGCGAGGTGGGCCGCGAGCGGCCGACCGTGGCCAGGGTGGACCGGGCCGAGCTGATCGCCGCCGCCGACGTGGACGAGGTGCAACTCGTCGAGTGGGAGTCGTACGGGCTCCTCGCGGAGGTGCCGGGCGGCGGATTCGACGCCGAGGCGGTCACCGTGGCCCGTCTGGTGGCCGATCTCGGGCGATTCGGTCTGGAGCCGCGCCACCTGCGGGCGATGAAGGCCGCCGCCGACCGGGAGGCCGGGCTGGTCGAGCAGGTCGTCGCCCCGCTGCGCCGGCACCGCAATCCCCAGACCAGGGCGCATGCGGAAGCCACTTTGAAAGAGCTCGCGGGGCTCTCCGTACGGCTGCACGAGGCCCTCGTACAGACGGCTCTCGGGGTGCGGCTGGACTGACCAGGGGGGTCCCAGGGGGGAGTCCTCGCGGAGCCCGGGGGGAGCCCGACTACCCAAACCGGCCGGGCAGGTCCTAGGGTTGCTGTGTGAACGAGCTCGACGTTGTGGGTGTCCGGGTGGAAATGCCCTCGAACCAACCGATCGTGCTCCTGCGTGAAGTGGGAGGCGATCGGTACCTCCCCATCTGGATCGGACCAGGGGAGGCGACTGCCATCGCCTTCGCGCAGCAGGGCATGGCCCCTGCCCGACCGCTGACGCACGACCTTTTCAAGGACGTGCTGGAGGCGATCGGCGAGGAGCTCACCGAAGTCCGGATCACGGATCTGCGGGAGGGCGTCTTCTACGCGGAGCTGGTCTTCGCCAGCGGGGTCGAGGTGAGCGCGCGGCCGTCCGACGCCATAGCGCTCGCCCTGCGCACCGGGACGCCGATCTACGGCAGCGACGGCGTGCTGGACGACGCCGGAATCGCGATCCCGGACGAGCAGGAGGACGAGGTGGAGAAGTTCCGCGAGTTCCTCGACCAGATCTCGCCAGAGGACTTCGGTACGGGCCCGCAGTGAGGCGCGGAGCGCCTCCGCCTCCGGGATATTTCAGCCCATTCGAGTAGCCTTTCCCCACAATGGGGTACGGGAAACCACTCTCAGGGTGATTATCACTCGGCGTGCCGAGTGTGGCGATCGTTGACGCACCCCTGGTGACTGCCTACCTTCGAGATGGCAGGTCAAGGACGGAGGGTCGGCGTGAGAGTCACGGGCGACGGTACGACCGGGGGCATCCCCGCACGGAGTGACGGTGGGCCGTACCCGCTGCACGGTGGTGCGGGTGCGGTGAGCTCCGCGCGCCGTCAGCAGGAGCCCGGACCGGTCGGTCCGATGGGACCGGTGGGGTCCCAGGACGGCGCGGGCGGCGAGTCCGCACCCGAGCAGGTGGGCTACCGGGGGCCGACGGCGTGCGCCGCGGCGGGGATCACCTACCGGCAGCTCGACTACTGGGCGCGGACCGGGCTGGTGGAGCCGAGCGTGCGGCCCGCCTACGGGTCCGGCACGCAGCGCCTGTACAGCTTCCGGGACGTGGTGGTCCTCAAGATCGTCAAGCGCTTCCTGGACACCGGGGTGGCGCTGCAGAACATCCGCACCGCCGTGCAGCACCTGCGCGACCGGGGCTTCTCGGACCTTGAGCGCATGACGCTGATGAGCGACGGCGCGACCGTGTACGAGTGCACCTCCCCGGACCAGGTCGTGAGCCTGCTCCAGGGCGGTCAGGGAGTCTTCGGGATCGCCGTGGGCGTCGTGTGGCGCGACGTCGAGAAGGCGCTGTCGCAGCTGCACGGGGAGCGCGTGGACACGGGCGAGACGGTGGTCGGGCACAACCCGGCCGATGAGCTGGCCGCTCGGAGGAACCGGGCCGTCTGAGGCGGGAAGGGCCCTTGGACCCCCTTCGGGGCCGTCCCGGGCCCTTCCGGCCGTCGCCCCGGGGTTCGCAAACCGCCCGCCTCGGCGGCGGGTGGCGCCGGGCGGCCTCGGGTCGTTTGTCAGTGGCGTAGGGCAGCATCGGGGCTGTGAGAGCCGCGCCGACCATCCTGCACCTGGACATGGACGCCTTCTACGCCTCCGTGGAGCAGGCGTCGAAGCCGAGCCTGCGGGGCAAGGCGGTCATCGTCGGCGGGCTCGGACCGCGCGGGGTCGTCGCCACCGCCTCGTACGAGGCCAGGCGGTTCGGGGTGCACTCGGCGATGCCGATGGCCCAGGCGCGCCGCCTCTGCCCGAACGGCGCGTGCCTGATCCCGCGCTTCAGCCTGTACCGGGCGGTCAGCGACACGGTCATGGCCCTCCTGCGCGAGCTGTCCCCGCTCGTGGAGCCGCTCAGCCTGGACGAGGCCTTCGTGGACCTGGAGGCCGGCGGCGTCGCCTTCGACGCGCCGGGCGCGCGGGCCGTCGGGCAGCGGCTGCGGGCGGACATCACGGCCGCGACCGGGCTCAGCGGATCGGTGGGGCTGGCCGGATCCAAGATGCTGGCCAAGGTGGCCTCCGAGGAGGCCAAGCCGGCCGGGCTGCTGCTGATCGGGGTCGGCACGGAGCGCGAGCACCTCGCGCCGATGTCGGTGCGGACCCTGCCCGGCGTGGGGCCGGCCACCGGGGAGCACCTGCGGCGGGCCGGGATCACCACGGTGGGGGAGCTGGCGGAGGCCGGCGAGGACGAGCTGGTCCGGATGGTGGGGCGCTCGCACGGCGTCGGGCTGTACCGGATGGCCCTGGGGCTGGACGACCGGCCGGTGGTCGCCGAGCGCGACGCGAAATCCGTGTCGGTCGAGGACACCTTCGATGTGGACCTGCACGACCGGGTGCGGATCAGGGGCGAGGTGCAGCGGCTCGCGGACCGGTGCGTGGAGCGGCTGCGGGCCTCCGGGCACTCGGGGCGGACCATCGTGCTCAAGGTGCGGCGCTACGACTTCTCCACGCTCACCCGCTCCGAGACCCTGCGGGGGCCGACGGACGACCCGAGGGTGGTCCGGGAGGCGGCCGCGCGGCTGCTGGAGGCGGTGGACACCACGGGCGGGGTCCGGCTGCTGGGAGTGGGCGTGACGGGGCTGGCGGACTACACGCAGGAGGACCTCTTCGCCTTCGCGCTGGCCGCCGAGGGGGCTGTTCCGTATTCATATCTCCGAGCCCACGAGACAGGGCTACCACAGGCTCACGCTGAGCCGTGCGCCGGGGCCGCCGGGCGCGGCCGTGCCTGGTCGGCTCGTCGCCCGCGAGGCGCGAGCGGTGCGCCGGGCCCGCGCTGTGGGCCGGGCGGAGTGGCCGGGGTGGGGCCTGGAGATCCTGCTCGACACCGCGGGACTGCGGGGGGGAGAGGTCGTCACGAACGCCCGGCGGGAGGGGGAGGGTGAGATCCGGCGGCACCGCCTGCTGGACCGGGCCCTCGGGGGGGAGGTCTGGGACGCGGACCTGGCGCAGCCCCGGCGGGGCCGGGGCTCCTTGGCTTCAGGACTTCGGGATCCAGGGCGGGGTCTGGCCCCAGGACCAGACCGGGATCGCCGCCGCGTCGACCGGGGGCGGGTTGGGGCCCGAGTAGATCAGGGCCATGCGGGTGCCCCACTCGATGTAGTAGGCGAAGACCGCGCGGAACTCCGGGTCGCTGGGCAGGCCGACCTCGTCGGCGGTGTCCATCAGCAGGTCCACCCAGCGGCGGCGCTGCTGTTCGGTGATCGCGCGGCCCAGGTGCTTGGAGGCCATGTGCTGGTGGCCGCCGTGCGAGGCGGTGTACTTGGCCGGGCCGCCGAAGACCTCCGCCAGCCAGACCGCCACGTGCCGCGGGTGCCCGGAGTCCATGCCGGCGAAGACCGGTTCCAGGACCTCGTCCCGCAGGGCGTGCGCGTAGAAGACGTCGGTGAGGCGGTTCATCGCCTCCTCGCCGCCCATCCACTCGTAGATCGTGGGTGTGGTGTCGGGTGCGGTGTCGGGTGCGGTGCTCATGACGGGGTGGACGCCTTTCCCGGGCCGGCCACCTCGGTGACGAGGTAGTGCTGCATCTCCTCGATGGCCGTCACGTACGGGCGGATCGCGGCGAAGAACGCCGGGAAGTGCTCACCCTTGCGGAATCCGTTGAGGTGGGCGTCGACCGAGGTCCACCGGATGCGCAGGATGTAGCGCTCGGGCTCCTCCTCGCAGCGGGCCAGCTCGTAGTCGATGCACTCCGGCGAGGCGGCCAGGGCGTCGGCGGCCCTGGCGTACGAGTCCTCGAAGGCCGGCTGGTCGTCCAATGCGATCCGGTAGCGGATGTATTCGACGGTGGTGGTCATGGTGCGGGCCTCTCCCTGGGGTCGGGCGTTGATCGCCGCTGGGTCTGGGTCAGCGTTGCGTGATCATGCGCGGATGCGGAGCCCTTTCGGCGTTATGACCCAGACTTCTGGGAGTCGGTGACGTCCGGGCCCTCGGCGCGGACCCGCTGGACCCGGTCCAGGGACTCGCGCAGCTCCGTCAGCCAGGTGTCGGTGTTGCGTCCGACCAGGCGTACGCACCAGGCCAGCGCGTCGGCGCGGCTGCGGGCGACGCCGCCCGCGACCAGGGTGTCGAGGACCTGGCGCTCGGGCTGGCGCAGGCGGGTCATGACCGGGACAGAGAGGTGGGTGAACAGGGTCCGGTCCTCGCCCGACTGGACGGCCCAGGACACCTTGCGGCGGTAGAGCTCCTCCGCCTCCCGGGCGACCTCGACGCGCTGTTCGCGGGTGCGCTCGCGGAAGGCCGCGGCCGATTCGGCCGCGGGGAGGGTCCCGACGACGGTGATCTCCTCCCGGTCCACCGTGACCGAGAGGAGCGACTCGTAGACGTCCACCGGCAGGCGCTCGGCGAACCACGTGCGGAGCTGGTCGTTCTGCTCAGCTGTAATCATGTAATCAACGGTGCGTCCGGCGCGGCCTTGATCGCAAGGGCGCCGGGGCCGTGTTCGCTGTCAGCCCATCGACCGGTAGCGGTGGACCAGGGAGACCGCCATGGCGCCCTCGCCCACGCCGGAGGCGACCCGCTTGACCGAGTGGGCCCGTACGTCGCCGGCCGCGAAGACCCCGGGAACGCTGGTCTCCAGCGGGTACGGGGCGCGCTCCAGGCTCCACTCCGCGGGGAGTTCGCCGCCGTTGGCGATCAGGTCGGAGCCGGTCAGGACGAAGCCGTACTCGTCCCGTTCGACCACCCCGGCCAGCCACTGCGTGTGCGGGCGGGCGCCGATGAAGGTGAACATGAACCGGGCCGGGACCTCCTCGTCCTCGCCGGTGTCCGAGTGGTGGAGGGTCAGGCGCTCCAGGTGTTCCTCGCCGTGGAGGCGGACGACCGTCGTGCGGACCTTCACCTCGATGTTCGGGGTGCGCGCGATCTCGTCGATCAGGTAGCGGGACATGCTGTCGTCGAGCGAGGCCGCGCGGACCAGGATCGTGACCCGGGCCGCGTACTTGGCGAAGTGGACGGCGGCCTGGCCGGCCGAGTTGGCGCCGCCCACGATGAACACGTGCTGCGAGATGCACGCCGAGCTCTCGGTCGTCGCCGCGCCGTAGTAGAGCCCGGCGCCCTCGAAGCGGTCCGCGCCGGGGGCGTCCAGGCGGTTGTACGAGACCCCGGTCGCCAGGAGCACCGTCTCGGCGCTGATCTCCGTACCGTCCGCCAGGGTCAGGATCTTCGCCGGGTCGTCCCGGGTCAGCGACACGACCTCCACCGGGTGCAGGATCTCGGCGCCGAACCGGGCGGCCTGGATGGTGGCGCGGCGGGTCAGGTCGGCGCCGGAGAGGCCGGAGGGGAAGCCGAGGTAGTTCTCGATCAGGCTGGAGGTGCCGGCCTGGCCGCCCGGGGCCCGCGAGTCCAGCATGAGCGTGGACAGGCCCTCGGACGCCGAGTAGACGCCGGCCGCGAGCCCCGCCGGACCCGCCCCGACGATGACGCACTCGTAGTGCGGCCGGGAGGCGGTGGTGGCCAGGCCCAGGCTCTGGGCGAGCTGGGTGTCGGTCGGCGCGGCGAGCACCGAGCCGTCCGGGAAGCGGACCAGCGGGAGCGCCGCGCCGGCCTGGGCGGCGGCGATCACGGTCAGCGCCTCCGGGTCCCGCTCGACGTTGAGGAAGCGGAACGGCTGTCCGTTGCGCGTGAAGAAGTCCCGGACGGCGTGGGTGCCGGGGGAGACCAGGTGGCCCGCGACGATGATCCCGTCGTACGCCGGGCGGTAGGTGGCGAGCCAGTCCGAGAGCAGGTCGTCCAGGACCGGGAAGAGCCGCTCGTGCGGCGGGTCCCACGGCTTGAGCAGGTAGTAGTCCAGGCGCACCCGGTTGATGGCGGTGATCGCCGCGTCCGTCTCGGCGTACGCGGTGAGGAGCACGCGGCGGGCGTCGGGGAAGCGGCTGACCGCCTCCAGCAGGAACTCGACGCCGGTGACGTCGGGCATGCGCTGGTCCACGAGGAAGAGCGCGGGGTCGTGGCCGCGCTCGTCGAGGGAGTCCAGGATCTTGAGGGCATCGGCGGCGGAGGACGCGCCGAGGACCCGGTACCGGTCGCCGTACGCGCTGCGCAGGTCCCGGCGCACGGCGCGGAGCACCTGCGGGTCGTCGTCCACGGCCAGGATGACGGGCTTGCGGTTCTCCGCACGCTCGGCGGCAGCCCTGGTCGCCGCCGCACCGGTCGGGGAGGCCGGGTCGGTCGGGGAGGCCGGGGAGGCCGCACCGGCGGGAGCGGCCGCGCTCTCCGGGGCCGCGCTCACGCCGCGTCCAGCATCAGCTTGTCGGCGTAGCACCAGGCCCAGTCCTCGCCGGGCTCGTGGGAGGCCGCCAGGGGGTGCCCGGAGGCTCCGTAGTGCCGGGTGGCATGACGGTTCTTCGAGGAATCGCAGCACCCGACGTGCCCGCAGCTCAGGCACATCCGCAGGTGCACCCAGGTGTCCCCGGAGGCGAGGCATTCCTCGCAGCCCTCCGTGCCGGGTTTCACCGGACGTATCTGATCGATGTGGGTGCACAACAGGTCCATCGTCATCGTCCCCGTCCCTCTCTCACGCGTATCGCACCCGTGATTCACGGCGCGTCCAGACCATAAGGGGGAGGTTCGGCGAGGGTTCACCGATTCGGCCGAAGTCAGGTAGTACGGAAGCTACTTCATGACCTCGCGGACGACTTCCTGAGGTACCTGCTTGACCTGGGCGACTACCTCACGAAGTCGCACACGGGCGCTTTGACGGGAACCCCCGGCACGGCCAGTGTGGGGGACGCCAACGACAACAGGCGGCGCCTGGAGGAATCCGTGAGCAGAAAGATTCTGGTCATTGTCTCCGAACACGGTTACTGGGCCGAGGAACTGATCGGCCCCGTATCGAAGTTCGACGAGCAGGGCTATGAAGTCGTATTCGCCACGCCGACCGGAAAGCGTGCGCACGCTCTCCCGCCGAGCCTCGACGCGAACTACATCGATCCTCCGCTGGGACGCTCGGTCACCACCGAGGAGAACGCCCGGCTGGGCCGGGAGTTCGAGCAGTCGAGCCGGCTCGACTCCCCGCTCGACATCGAAGCGTGGGCGCCCGAGCGCCCGTACACCAGCGACGAGGGCTATCTGCCCAAGCTGGAGCAGTACCACCGCGATCTGGACAAGCTCCAGGCCGACATCGCCGGTTTCGACGCGCTCCTCATCGTCGGCGGCAGCGGCCCGATCGTGGACCTCGCCAACAACGAGCGCGTGCACGCCCTGATCCTGGCGTTCAAGAACGCCGGCAAGGTCGTCGCCGCCGAGTGCTACGGCGTGGCCTGCCTGGCCTTCGCCCGGGACTGGGGCGACCGCCGCAGCATCATCTGGGGCAAGCACGTGACCGGCCACTGCAAGGAATACGACTACAAGGACGGCACCGGATTCCTCGGTACCGACTTCAACATGGGGCCGCCGCCGTATCCGCTGGAGTACATCCTGCGCGACGCGACCGGACCGGGCGGCGCCTATCACGGAAACTTCGGCCACCCGCTTTCGGTGATCGTCGACTTCCCGTTCGTGACGGGCCGTTCCACCCCCGACTCCTATCTCACGGGGCAGAAGATCGTGGAAGTCCTGGAGAACGGCCTCACCCGGTACGGCTGGTAATTCCGGAGCGTCCCGGCAACCCGGTGGAAAAAGAGGGGGAGTTCGATGAGTTCCGGAGCCACTCCCGGACGGGAAAGGCTGATCGACCAGTTCAAGGCCGACGGCCTGAACATCATGTTCGGAAATCCGGGGACGGTGGAACAGGGATTCCTCGACGCGGTGGACGCCGCGGAGGACTTCTCCTACGTCCTGGCCCTCCAGGAGACCGTGGCCGCCGGCATCGCCGACGGCTACGCCCGGGCCACCGGCGGCGCGGCCCTGCTCCAGCTCCACTCCGGGGTCGGGCTGGGCAACGGCATCGGCATGCTCTACCAGTCGCTGCGCGGGCACACCCCGCTCGTCGTCGTCGCCGGCGACGCCGGGGTCCGCTACGACGCCATGGACGCGCAGATGGCGTGCGACCTGGTGGCGATGGCCAAGCCGGTGACCAAGTACGCGACCCGGGTCACCGACCGGCACTCCGTACTGCGCACCATCCGGCGGGCGGTGAAGATCGCCCTGACCCCGCCGCGCGGCCCGGTGTTCGTGGCGCTGCCGATGGACGTGCTGGACGAGCTCAACTCCGAGCCCGTCCTGCCGACCACGGTGCCGCTCACGGACGTGGCGCCCTCGCCAGCCTCGGTGGGGCGGGCGGCCGAGCTGCTCGCCTCCGCCGAGCGGCCGGTCGTCCTCGTCGGAGACGGGGTCGCGCTCTCCGGGGCGCAGCGCGAACTCGCCGCCGTCGCCGAGCTGCTCGGCGCGGACGTGTACGAGGTCGACTCCTCGGAGGTGAACATCGCGGCCTCGCACCCGCTGCGCCGCGGCCAGACGGGCCACATGTTCGGCCCGCACAGCAAGGAGCTGATCGGGGACGCCGACGGGGTGCTGATCGTGGGCACCTACGTCTTCCCCGAGGTGTTCCCGGAGCTGGAGAGCCCCTTCCGGGCGGGCGCGAAGGTCGTGCACATCGACCTGAACGCCTACGAGATCGCCAAGAACCACCCGGTGGACCTCGGGCTCGCCGCCGATCCGCGCCAGGCGCTGCGCGCGCTGGCCGGCGTACTGGAGAACCTGCTGACCCCCGCCCGGCGGGCGGCGGCGGCCGGGCGGCTGGAGGCGCGGACCCGGGAGCGGGCGCGCGCAAACCTGCTCGACGGGGCCGACGCGGACGGATCGACGATGGCGGTCTTCCTGCGGACGCTGGCCGAGCGCACCGGCGGGGACCTGATCGTCTTCGACGAGGCGCTGACCACCTCCCCGCTGGTCACGAAGTACTTGCCGCCGGAGCGGCCGGGCGACTACCACCTCACCCGGGGCGGCTCGCTCGGGGTGGGCTTCCCGGGCGCGGTCGGCGTCAAGCTCGCCCGCCCGGACCGGCTCGTCGTCGGCTTCGCGGGCGACGGCGGCTCGATGTACACCTACCAGGCGCTGTGGACCGCGGTCCGGCACGGCATCGACGCGAAGTTCGTGGTCTGCAACAACCGCAAGTACCGGCTGCTGGACGACAACATCGCCCAGTACTGGCGGGAGCGGGAGATTCCCGAGCACCGCTTCCCGGGCTCCTTCGACCTCTCCCGCCCCGAGATCGACTTCGCGGCCCTGGCCCGGTCGCTCGGCGCCGGCGGCGTGCGGGTGGAGAAGCCGGACGAGGCGGTCCAGGCCGTGGGCCGGATGCTGGACCACCCCGGGCCCTTCCTGGTCGACGTACAGATCTGACGGACGGACGGGCGGCCGCCCCGCACGGCCGCCCCGCACAGGCACCCCGCACAGCGCAGCCATCCCGCACCGACAGGAGGAGACCGCATGCCCGCCGAGCGGCTGACCGAGGACGCGATCCGCGCCTTCGCCGAGAACTGGTACGTGGCCCTGGACCAGCACCTCGCGCCGGACCAGGTGCTGGCGCTGATCACCGAGGACCTGGAGTTCAAGGTCCCCGAAGACACCTTCCTCGGCCACCAGGGCTTCGGCCGCTGGTACGAGGCGGTCACCCACCGCTTCTTCGACGAGGTGCACACGGTCACGAAGGTGGAGCCCGTCATCGAGGGCGACCGGGCGGTCGTCCGGGTCCTCGTCAACTGGCAGGCCAGGATCTGGGACCCGCCGGCCGCCCGCAGCGTCTGGCTGGGCTTCGACGCGGACCAGACCTGGACCGTGGTCGCGGGCCCCGACGGGCCGCTGATCAAGCAGTACACCGTGAACGAACTGGCGCCCATGCCCGGTTCCGCCTCCCTCTGAGCGCCGAAGGAGCAGCGACGATGACCGAAGTGACGCGCGAGCGGGTCGAGGCGGCCTACCGGGCCCTCGGCTCCGGCGACCGGGCCCGGATCCTGGAGTACTACTCCGAGGACCTGCGCTGGCAGGTCCCCGGCAACCACCCGCTCGCCGGCTGGTACGAGAGCCTGGACGCCTTCCTGGAGCTGATGGGCCAGACCCACAAGCTCACGGGCGGCACCTTCCGCATGGACCTGGAAGCGGTCCTCGTCGGCGAGGACTGCAGCGCGGACGTCTGCCGCAACATCGCCCTGCGCGGCGGCGCGGACGAGTCGAGCAGTTCCCCGTACGAGCGGATGGACTACCCGGTCTTCCACTTCATGCGCTGGCGGGACGGCCGGATCGTCGAGGGCCACGACGGCCTGTTCGGCGACTCGGCGACGGCCTTCAGCCAGTTCTGGGCGCCCTTCGCGCCGGACGGAACCCGCAGGGACCGATAGGGGGAATGAACGCCATGGACGCGCGGCAGATCTTGCAGAAGTACTACGAGTACGCCAACGCCGGTGACTGGGACGCCTGGTGCGACCTGTTCTCCGAGGACCAGGTCATGGACGAGCAGCTCGCCGGCCACATCGAGGGCCTGGAGACGCTGCGGTCGATGATGAAGGGCATGGGGACGATGTACCGGGTGTTCCGCAACGAGCCCGTGCACTTCCTCGTCGACGGGGAGAAGGCGGCGGCCGTCTCCCACCTGACGGCGGTCACCCCGGCGGGCGAGAACATCGAGGCCGAGGTCATGAACTTCTTCCGGATCGTGGACGGAAAGATCGCCTACATGGCGAACCACCACGACACCGTCCCCTTCCAGGTGCTCGGCCAGGGCTGAGGGGGACACGCGATGGCCGCAGACGAGTACGACTACATCATCGTGGGATCCGGCACCGCGGGCAGCGTCCTCGCGAACCGGCTCTCCGAGGACCCGGACACCACCGTCCTCGTCCTGGAAGCCGGCGCGGGCCGCATCCCGCCCGAGGTGGACGACCCGTCCTCCTGGTACAAGCTGCTCGGCGGGCCCGTCGACTGGGGCTACACCAGCGTCCCGCAGCCCGGCCTCGACGGCCGGCGCACCTACGAACCGCGCGGCAAGGCCCCCGGGGGCAGCAGCAACCTCTACATCATGATGCACATCCGGGGCCACGCCTCGGACTTCGACAACTGGGCCTACCAGGGCGCGGCGGGCTGGGCCCACGAGGACGTGCTGCCCTACTTCGCCCTGCTGGAGGGCCAGGAGGACGCCACCGCCGCGACCACCGGCACCCGCGGCCCGCAGCGGATCACCAACGCCGGGCGGCACCACCCCAATCCGGTCTCCCGCGCCTTCATCGACGCCGCCGTCGAGCTCGGCCACGAGGAGATCGCCGACTTCAACACCGACGGCCCCCGGCGCGGGCTCTTCGGCACCGGCTGGCATCACATCGACGTGGCGGAGGGCCGCCGCCAGGGCGTGCTCGCCGCCTATCTCGAACCGGCCCTCGACCGCCCGAACCTGACCCTGCGCACCAGTGCGCAGAGCACCCGGCTGCTCTTCGACGGCGACACCTGCACGGGCGTGGAGTACGTCCAGCTCGCCCCGCCCGCCGACATCCCGGGCCGGACCGTGCGGGACGGGCACAGCACCCCGCCCGAGCCCGGTCCGCAGACCGCGCGGGCCCGCCGGGAGGTGATCGTGGCCGCCGGGGCGATCGAATCGCCCAAGCTGCTGCTGCTCTCCGGGATCGGGCACCCCGAGCAGCTCGCCGAGCACGGCATCCGGACGGTGGCGGCCCTGCCCGGAGTCGGCGAGAACTTCCACAACCACGTGCTGACCGGGCTGATGGCCGAGGTCACCCAGGAACTCCCGCCGCCGGCGCAGAACCTGTCGGAGAGCGCGCTGTTCCTCTCCTCCCGCCCCGGACTGCCCGCCCCGGACCTGCAGATCGCCTTCGTCCACGTGCCGTTCGACGTGATCGTCGGCCAGGACCACCCCAACACGGTGTCCATCCTGCCCGGCGTCGTACGCCCCGTCTCGCGCGGCTGGATCAAGCTGGCGAGCGCCGATCCGCTGGCCCACCCGCTGATCCACCCGAACTACCTGGGCGACCGCTGGGACCTGGAGCGGATGGTGCAGGGCGTCAAGACGGCCCGGGAGATCTTCGCGACCTCCGCCTTCTCGCCCTGGTACAAGCAGGAGCTCCAGCCCGGCCCGGGCCACGAGTCCGACGCCGACCTGCGCGCCTTCGTGAAGCAGAAGTCGGAGAGCTACCACCACCAGGCGGGCTCCTGTCGCATGGGCGTCGACGACCTGTCCGTCGTCGACCCCGAGCTGCGGGTGCACGGCGTGCGGAACCTGCGCGTCGTCGACGCGAGCGTGATGCCCGCCGTCCCGTCGGGCAACTGCCACACCGCCATCGCCATGATCGCCGAACGCGCCGCGGACTTCCTCCGCGGCCTGGACAGGGGGGCTTCCGGTGCCTGACGCCGTACTGCGCGAGGGCGCGCTCTCCGGGACGCGGATCGCGGTCCTGGTCGAGAGCGACTTCTACGAGCCGGAGATCTTCTACTACCTGCACCGGTTCGCGGAGGAGGGCGCCGAGGTCGACTTCCTGACCCGGCTGTGGGGCAACGACTCCATCACCTTCACCGGACACGAGTACCGGGCGCCCTTCACCGCGACCAAATCCCTGGAGGGACTGGGCGACGAGGACCTGCGCCGGTACGCGGCGCTCATCGTGCCCTCGGGCATGGTGGCCGACCGGCTGCGCTACACCGAGGACGTGGACGTGCTGGCCCCGGCGACGGAGCTGCTGCGCCGGGCCTTCGAGGAGCCGGCCGTCCTCAAGGGGATCATCTGCCACGGCATGTGGCTGGCCGCTTCGATCCCGGACAAGGTGCGCGGCCGCAAGGTCGTCTGCCACAACAACCTCATCGGCGACGTCCGCAACATGGGCGCCGAGTACGTGGACGAGGACGTGGTGGTCGACGGCGACCTGGTCACCGGCCGCACCGGCGCCCACCACCACCTCTTCGCCCGGCGGATCATCGAGCTGATCGCGGCCGGCCCCGACCAGCCCGAGGAGCCCACGGGCGAAGAGGGGGTGGTGGGCGGTCTGTTATACACACTCGACGCGGCCAGCCCGGGACCCGACCCGGGACCCGACCCGGGACCCGACCCGGGACCCGACCCCCGCACGGGCCCCGGCCCGGGTGCGGGACCGGGACCGGGTGCGGGACCGGGACCGGGTGCGGGACCGGGACCGGGACCGGGGGGCGGCCACGGTGTGGGGCGTCGTCGTGGCGACCGTGCTGGTGGCGGTGTTCGGCGGGGTGCTCCTGCTGGGGCAGGCGGTGGTGGCCCGGCACCGTGCCGCCGCGGCCGCCGACCTGGCCGCCCTCGCCGCGGCGGCGACCTGGGCCCACGGTCCGGAGGCGGCCTGCGCCACAGCGGTACGGGTGGCGGAGGCGCAGGCCGCGGGGGTCACCGGATGCGTGGTGACGGGCGAGGTCGTGGAGGTCACGGCCCGAGCCCCGACGGGGCCCTTCGCCCCGGCGCTGCGCTCCCGCGCCGGTCCGCCGCTGGCGGAGGAGCCCCGGTGAGCCGGCGGCCGGCCGGGCGGGGGCCCGCGGAGGGGCAGCGGCCCGGCTCCCGGAGGCCGGGCCCGAGCGGGTGCCGGGCCGCCCCGCCGGGAGCAGGCCGTCGGCAGGGTCGAGAACCAGCCATTCGCGGGGCCGGTGCGCGAACCCGCGGTGCACTCAGGTTTCGGGGGCCTCAGGGGCCTCCTCGGGAGCCTCCGGGCCGGCCTCCGGTGCCTCGGGTCCCTGCGGCCCGGCCTCCGCCGCCTCCGGGGCCTCAGGGGCCGCCTCCGGGGCCTCGGCGAGGAGGCGGGTGAGGAGGCGGAGGGCGCCGCGCTTGTGGAGGGGGTCGTTGCCGTTGCCGCACTTGGGGGACTGGATGCAGGACGGGCAGCCCGCCTCGCACTCGCAGGCGGCGATCGCGTCGCGGGTCGCCGTCAGCCAGGCGCGGGCCGTGTGGAAGGCGCGCTCCGCGAAGCCGGCGCCGCCGGGGTGGCCGTCGTAGACGAAGACCGTCGGGAGGAGGGTGTCGGGATGCAGCGGGACGGAGACCCCGCCGATGTCCCAGCGGTCGCAGGTGGCGAAGAGCGGGAGCAGGCCGATGGAGGCGTGCTCGGCGGCGTGCAGGGCGCCGCCGAGGATCTCCGGGTTGATCCGGGCCTCGTCGAGCTGGTCCTCGGTGACCGTCCACCACACGGCCCGGGTGCGCAGGGTGCGGGGCGGCAGGTCCAGCTTGGCCTCGCCGAGCACCTCGCCGGTGATCAGTTTGCGGCGCAGGTAGGAGACGACCTGGTTGGTGACCTCGACGGAGCCGAAGCAGAGCCGTCCGCTGCCCCAGGCGATCTCCCTCTCGGTCTCCAGGACGGAGATGGCGGTGGTGTCGCGGGCGGTGGTGGAGAAGGGCGGATTCGCTTCCTCGACGAGGGCGACCGAGTCCTCCAGGTCCAGGTGCTTCACGAGGTACGTGCGGCCCTGGTGCAGGTGGACGGCCCCGTCGTGGACGGCTGCGTGCGAGGCGGGCTCGTCGACCGTGCCGAGCAGCCGGCCCGTGGCGGCTTCGACGATCTGGACGGGACGGCCGCCGCCGCCCCGGATGTCGGTGAGGTCGCAGGCCCGCTCCCGGCGGGTCCAGTGCCAGGCCGTGGCCCGCCGGCGCAGCAGCTTGGCCGCCTCCAGCTGGGGGAGGAGCTCGGCCGCCGCCGGGCCGAAGAGGGCGAGGTCGGCCTCCGTCAGGGGCAGCTCGGCCGCGGCGGCGCACAGGTGCGGGGCCAGGACGTACGGGTTGTCGGGATCCAGGACCGTGGCCTCCACCGGCTGGCGGAACAAGGCCTCCGGGTGGTGGACGAGGTAGGTGTCCAGCGGGTCGTCGCGGGCGATCAGCACGGCCAGGGCGCCCTGGCCGGAGCGTCCGGCGCGGCCGGCCTGCTGCCAGAGGGAGGCACGGGTGCCCGGGTAGCCGGTGATCAGCACGGCGTCGAGGCCGGAGACGTCCACGCCCAGTTCCAGGGCGGTCGTGGCGGCCAGGCCCAGCAGCTCACCGGAGTGCAGGGCCCGCTCCAGGGCCCGGCGCTCCTCGGGCAGGTAGCCGCCCCGGTAGGCCGCGACCCGCCCGGGCAGCGAGCGGTCCACGGAGGCGAGCCGCTCCTGGGCGATCACCGCGATCAGCTCGGCGCCGCGCCGGGAGCGGACGAAGGCGACCGTGCGGACGCCCTGCACGACCAGGTCGGTCAGGAGTTCGGCGGTCTCCGCGGTCGCCGTACGGCGTACGGGTGCGCCCCTCTCGCCCTTCAGGTCGGTCAGGGGCGGCTCCCACAGGGCGAAGACGACCTCGCCGCGCGGGGAGGCGTCGTCGGCCACCTCCACCACCGGCAGACCCGTCAGCCGGGACGCCGCGGCCGCCGGGTCGCTGGCGGTGGCGGAGGCCAGCAGGAAGACGGGATCGGAGCCGTAGCGGGCGCACAGCCGCCGCAGCCGGCGCAGGACCTGGGCCACGTGGGAGCCGAATACGCCCCGGTAGGTGTGGCACTCGTCGATCACGACGTAGCGCAGGGACCGCAGGAAGGAGGCCCAGCGCGGGTGGGCCGGGAGGATACCCCGGTGGAGCATGTCGGGGTTGGTGAGCACGTAGTTGGCGTACTGGCGGACCCACTCGCGTTCCTCGAAGGGGGTGTCGCCGTCGTACACGGCCGGGCGCACGGCGTTGCCGAGCGGTCCGGCCAGCTCCCGTACGGCGCGCCGCTGGTCGGCGGCCAGCGCCTTCGTCGGGGCCAGGTACAGGGCGGTCGCACCCCGCCCGTTGGGGGCTTCCGAGCCGTCCACGAGGGCGGAGAGCACGGGCGCGAGGTAGGCCAGGGACTTGCCCGACGCGGTGCCCGTGGCGACGACCACGGACTCCCCGTCGAGCGCGTGTTCGGCCGCCGCGGCCTGGTGTTCCCACGGGTGCTCGATGCCGGCGGCCTGGATGGCGGCTACGACATCCGTTCGGATGCGGTCCGGCCAGACCGCATGACGACCCTCCCGAGGGGGCAAGTGCTCCGTATGGGTGATGCGCGCAGCCCGGGAAGGCCCCCGTGACAGCCGGTCCAGGACCGTGCCGGGGGTGGGTCGTACGTCCTCGGGTGCCGTGGGCGGACCGGGACGGTGAGTGTTGGCCATTGGAAGCGAGTGTGTCACCGGCGTGCGGGACAATGGTCCCAAGGCGTCGTGCGCGCCTGCCGGTAAGTGATTGAATGCCATCGCGGCAGCCAATCCCTCGTCCACCTCCGGGTGGGGAGGCCCCTGGGGGGCGCCGCTCGATAGCAAGGTGCTGGAGGATCCGTGGACCTGTCCCTGTCGACTCGCACTGTCGGCGACCGTACGGTCGTGGAGGTCGGTGGCGAGATTGATGTGTATACCGCGCCCAAGCTGCGCGAGCAGTTGGTCGAGTTGGTGAACGACGGCAGCTACCACTTGGTTGTCGACATGGAGCGAGTGGACTTCCTCGACTCCACCGGGCTTGGTGTGCTCGTGGGAGGCCTCAAGCGCGTCCGCGCGCACGAGGGCTCGCTGCGTCTGGTCTGCAACCAGGAGCGCATCCTGAAGATCTTCCGAATCACCGGTCTGACCAAGGTGTTTCCGATCCACAACTCGGTGGAAGAGGCTGTCAACGCCACCGACTGACGACTCTCGGCGGCGAAACGGCCGATGAGCAGCGGGGGGTACCGGGCCACAGGCGGCCCGGGCCCCTGTAAGGCACGCCCGTAGTCCGAGGGGGACGCGCATGGCCACCGTTGAACTGCGCTTCAGCGCCCAGCCCGAACACGTCCGGACGGCCCGCTTGGTCGCGGCCGCCGTGGCGCGCCGGGCCGGCGTGGAGGAAGCCGTCCTCGACGAGGTCCGCCTCGCCGTGGGCGAGGCCTGTTCGCGTGCCGTCGGACTGCACCGCAGCAACGGGCTGACCGCGCCCGTCCGGGTGGTGCTGACCGAGGAGGAGAAGGTGTTCTCCATCGAGGTCGGCGACGAAGTGCCCGGACCGGCCGGCGGTCCGTCCACCGGCGTGTCCGGAATCGAGGCCGTCCTGGACCCCGACATCGAGGGCGAGGACGAGATGGGCCTCGCCGTGATCAGCGGCCTGGTCGATGACGTCGAGGTGATCAGCGGGGAATCGGGCGGGACCATCCGGATGCGCTGGCCCGTCCTGGGGACCTCGGAGCTGCCGTAGCGGCCCGCGGGCCCCGCAGGTCCCGCCGAGGGGCCTCTCAGGTCCGCCGAGTAGCTCTGCCAGCCCCGCCGAGTGGCCCTTCCGGCCCCGCCGGGTGCCCTTGGCGGCCCCGTCGGCCCTGTCCGGGTACCCCGGAGCCACCGCGTGGCCGGGAGCGACCGGAGCGGTGCTCCACAGCGCTCCGCAGCCCCCGGACCGAGTCCGCCGGCGGGGCCGTCTGCCGACGGGAGAGCGGATGGGTGCCGCCAAGCCGGTGAGGTCCGGGTCCGGTGGGTCCCGGGAGTGTTTCCCGCGCGTGCCGGCGTATCTTCCGATCTTCTTCTGATCTTCTGCTGATCCTTTTTCGATCCCCTTCAGCCCCTTTTTTGATCTTATTCGAGGCCCTGCCGAGCAGGGCCTTTTGTGTGTTCGTAGATCGATATCCCGACCCCGCGCCGGAGATTTCCTAGATCGACGACGGCGCGTCAATGCCTTTGCCCCATTACTACTTTCGAGGGTAATGGAGTGACCGGATCTATTGGTGAGGAGCAAGTGCAGGCCAATTCCGTTTCCTGCGTACTGTTTTGATCGGGTCGCGCTCCCTACAATCCGTCCACATCTTGAGCTCATCGCGTCAAGGAGGACGAATGACGGGGCTCTTCACCCCTATCGCGCCCGGTCGCACCACTGACCTGGCATCCGCAGTACTCACCGATGACAACCGGCTCATCGTGATCGTCATCGCGGCCGTCGCCATCGCCGCACTCGTCGTCGCGCAGATCCTGGTCCGCCAGGTCCTCGCCGCCGACGAGGGAACCGATGCCATGAAGGAGATCGCGGCCGCCATCCAGGAAGGCGCCAACGCCTACCTCGGCCGGCAGTTGCGCACGCTCGGCGTCTTCGCCGTCGTCGTGTTCCTCCTGCTCTTCCTGCTCCCCGCCGACGACTGGTCGCAGCGGGCGGGACGTTCCGCCTTCTTCCTCGTCGGCGCGCTCTTCTCCGCCGCCACCGGCTACATCGGCATGCGACTCGCGGTCCGGGCCAACGTCCGTGTCGCCGCCGCGGCGCGCGAGGCCACCCCCGCCGAGGGGGAGCCCGCCAAGGACCTGACCGAGGTCTCCCACAAGGCCATGCGGATCGCGTTCCGCACCGGCGGCGTGGTGGGCATGTTCACCGTCGGCCTCGGCCTGCTCGGCGCCTCGTGCGTCGTCCTGGTCTACGCCGCCGACGCGCCCAAGGTCCTGGAGGGCTTCGGACTCGGAGCCGCCCTGATCGCGATGTTCATGCGCGTGGGCGGCGGCATCTTCACCAAGGCCGCCGACGTCGGCGCCGACCTGGTCGGCAAGGTCGAGCAGGGCATTCCGGAGGACGACCCGCGCAATGCCGCGACCATCGCCGACAACGTGGGCGACAACGTCGGAGACTGCGCGGGAATGGCCGCCGACCTCTTCGAGTCCTACGCCGTCACCCTCGTGGCGGCCCTCATCCTCGGCAAGGCCGCCTTCGGCGACCTGGGCCTGGCCTTCCCGCTGATCGTCCCCGCCATCGGGGTCGTCACCGCGATGATCGGCATCTTCGCGGTCTCCCCGCGCCGTACCGACCGCAGCGGAATGACCGCCATCAACCGCGGCTTCTTCATCTCCGCCGTCATCTCGCTGGTGCTCGTCGGGATCGCCGTCTACGCCTACCTGCCGGGCACCTACAAGGAGCTCGTCGGCGTCGACGACGCCGCGATCCTCGCCCACGCCGGCGACCCGCGGATCCTCGCGCTCGTCGCCGTCGCCATCGGCATCGTGCTCGCGGCCCTGATCCAGCAGCTCACCGGCTACTTCACGGAGACCAACCGCCGTCCCGTCCGGGACATCGGCAAGTCCTCCATGACCGGCGCGGCGACCGTCATCCTCGCCGGCATCTCCGTCGGCCTGGAGTCCGCCGTCTACACGGCGCTGCTCATCGGCCTCGGCGTCTACGGGGCGTTCCTGCTCGGCGGCACCTCGATCATGCTGGCGCTCTTCGCGGTGGCCCTGGCCGGCACCGGCCTGCTCACCACGGTCGGCGTCATCGTCGCCATGGACACCTTCGGGCCGGTCTCCGACAACGCCCAGGGCATCGCGGAGATGTCCGGCGACGTCGAGGGCGCCGGCGCGCAGGTGCTGACGGACCTGGACGCGGTGGGCAACACCACCAAGGCCATCACCAAGGGCATCGCCATCGCCACCGCCGTGCTCGCCGCGGCCGCGCTCTTCGGCTCGTACAACGACGCCATCGCCAACGCGGTCAAGGAAGTCGGCGCCAAGGCGAACGAGATGAACCTCAGCCTGGACATCGCCCAGCCCAACAACCTGGTCGGGCTGATCCTGGGCGCGGCCGTCGTGTTCCTGTTCTCCGGCCTCGCCATCAACGCCGTGGCCCGTTCGGCCGGCGCCGTCGTCTACGAGGTGCGCCGCCAGTTCCGGGAGCACCCCGGGATCATGGACTACACCGAGAAGCCCGAGTACGGGCGCGTCGTGGACATCTGCACCAAGGACGCGCTGCGCGAACTGGCCACGCCCGGCCTGCTCGCCGTCCTCACGCCGATCGCCGTCGGGTTCTCGCTCGGCGTCGGCGCGCTCGGGTCCTTCCTGGCCGGAGCCATCGGCACCGGCACCCTGATGGCGGTCTTCCTCGCCAACTCCGGTGGCGCGTGGGACAACGCGAAGAAGCTCGTCGAGGACGGGCACCACGGCGGCAAGGGCAGTGCCGCCCACGAGGCGGTCGTCATCGGCGACACGGTCGGCGACCCCTTCAAGGACACCGCCGGCCCGGCCATCAACCCGCTGCTCAAGGTCATGAACCTGGTGGCACTGCTGATCGCCCCGGCCGTCGTGCAGTTCAGCTACGGCGCGGACGCCAACCCCACCGTGCGGGCGATCGTCGCGATCCTCGCGATCGGCGTCATCGTCGGCGCCGTGTACGTCTCCAAGCGCCGCGGCATCGCGGTCGGCGACGAGGGAGAGGGCGAGGGCGGGAGCGTGCCCGCGGAGCGGGTGGCCCAGCCGTCGGACCCGGCGGCGGCGGTCTCCGGCTGAGTTCCGGTCTCCGGCTGAGTCCCGGACTCCTCGCGAGTCCCGGACTCCTCCTGAGTCCCGGGATCCGGTCGGGTCCAGGGCTCCCGGTCTTCTGACGGAGACTCGGGGCGCGACGACTCGATCGTACGCCCGAATGGCGGACAGGCGGCGCGGACTGACGCGCCGTCCGTCCGCCTTTGCGTTTACCGGATGGCGGGCGTGTATCTTCCGGGCCGAGAGCCTTCGAAGGGACCAATCCGGTGAACAAGAAGCTTGCGGCCGCGGTGTCGGGCGGTGCCGTGCTGATGCTCGTCCTGTCGGGCTGCGGCGGGGACGACGGCGACAAGAAGACCGACGCCTGGGCCAAGAAGGTCTGCGACAGCTGGCAGCCCGAGCTCAAGAAGATCGAGCAGGCCAACGCCGACATCAAGCGGGTGGCGACCGAGAGCAGCAAGCCCGAGGAGGTCCAGTCGACCGACTCGGCGGCCTTCGGGACCATGTCGGAGTCGTACAAGGCGATGGGTACGGCCCTCACGGGCGCGGGTGTTCCGCCGGTCAAGGACGGCGAGAAGACCCAGGCCGCCGCGGTCATGGGGTTCGAGTCGACGGCGCAGGGCTACACCGCGCTGAAGACGAAGATGGACGCCCTCGACGCGAAGGACCAGGGCAAGTTCGCCGAGGGCCTCAAGGACGTGGCCAGCGGTCTGGATGAAGCCACCAAGGGCGGCAAGGAAGCGCTCGACCAGCTCAAGTCGGGCGGTCTGGACAAGGCGATGAACAGCCAGAAGGGCTGCCAGGTGACCACGCCGGCGCCCGCGAAGTCCTGAGCCGGCCCGCCGGGTTGGCGGCGGCACCGCGCGAAGAGCAGGAGCGGCCGGGGTCCTTCGGGACTCCGGCCGCTCCTGCGTGTTCGGGGGCGCCACGAAGCCCCACTCAGCCCCGCCGGTCCCGTACGAATCCCCGCCGGTCCCGTACGGACCCCGCCGGTCCCGTACGAATCCCCGCCGGTCCCGTACGGACCCCGCACGGACCCGTGATTGCGCCGCGATGTGCCGTACGGAGCTGCGCGCGGTCGGGGAGCGGCCCGGGCCCGTACGCCCCGGTGGTGGCCTTCGGTGCGGACGGGCGCCCACGCCGAAGGCCGTGGGGCGCAGGGGAATGCCGGCGGCAGCGGCCACAATGGGCGGGTGAGTACCACCAGCCTTCCCTCCGGTCTGCCCGCCCGCCTCCCCTCGTCCGACCGCGCCGCCGAGCTCCGTTCCGCGCTGCTCGCCGCGGGGTTCACCGCCGACGGGCTGCTCGACATGCTCGGCGCCCCGGCGTACGCGGCGCTCGCCCGCAGCGAGACGGTCCCCGCCCTGCGCGCCACGCGCAGCCGCGGCGACGAGCCGCTCGCGAGCCTGGTCCGGCTGTTCCTGCTGCGGCAGCCCGTTCCGTACGTGCACGCCGCGGCGGCGCTTCCCGTCGACGCGGCGCTGGCCGACGGCTGGCTGCGCCGGGAGGGCGACGAGGTCCACGCCACCGTGGACGTACGCCCGTACGGCGGTCCGGAGGGCGAGGACTGGTTCGTCGTCTCCGACCTCGGCTGCGCCGTCGGCGGGGCCGGGGGCATCGGCAGCCGCGAGGAGGGCGTGGTCCTCGGCGTCGGCGGGGCCTCTACGACCCTGGCCGGGATCACCGTCCGCATCCCGGTCGGCTCGGCCCTCGACGTCGGCGCCGGCTCCGGGATCCAGGCGCTGCACGCCGCACAGCACGCCACCCGGGTCACGGCGACCGACGTCAACCCCCGGGCCCTGGAATTCACCCGGTTGACGCTGGCGCTCTCCGGGGCACCGGAAGCGGAACTGCTCGCCGGATCACTGTTCGAGCCCGTCGGCGGGGCCACGTACGACCTGATCGTCTCGAATCCGCCGTTCGTGATCTCCCCCGGGGCCAGGCTGACGTACCGGGACGGCGGGATGGGCGGCGACGACCTGTGCCGGACCCTGGTCCAGGAAGCCGGCGCCCGGCTCAACCCCGGCGGCTACGCGCAGTTCCTCGGCAACTGGCAGCACGTGGACGGCGAGGACTGGCACGAGCGGGTACGGGGATGGGTGCCGCGCGGTTGCGACGCCTGGATCGTGCAGCGCGACGTGCAGGACGTCACGCAGTACGCGGAGCTGTGGCTGCGCGACGCCGGCGACCACCGCACCGAACCCGCCGAGTACGAGCGGCGGTACGAGGACTGGCTGGACGAGTTCGAGGCCCGCAAGACCAAGGCGGTCGGCTTCGGCTGGATCACGCTGCGCCGCAGCGACGCGGCCGAGCCCTCGGTCGTGGTCGAGGAGTGGCCGCATTCGGTGGAACAGCCGCTCGGGGAGACCGTCCTGGCGCACTTCGCCCGGCAGGACTACCTCCGCGACCACGACGACGCCGCCCTGCTGGCGGGCTACTTCCGGCTGACCGCGGAGGTCGTCCAGGAGCAGGTCGGAGCCCCCGGCGCGGAGGATCCGGAACACGTCGTGCTCCGGCAGAACCGCGGGATGCGGCGCGCCACCAAGGTCGACACGGTCGGCGCCGGCTTCGCCGGGGTGTGTGACGGATCACTGAGCGCGGGGCGGATCCTGGACGCCATCGCCCAGCTGGTGGAAGAGGACCCGGTGGTCCTGCGGGACCGGACTCCGGAGTCGATCCGGGTGCTCGTGGAGCAGGGATTCCTGGAGCCCGTGGCGGACGCGGAGGAGTAGGCCGGGCAGTCGGAACCAGGATGTAACCCGGGGTTCGCCCGGTGTATCCCCTCGGCTGAAAGTCTCCGGGACAGCGGGATCCGGGGGGATCCCGAGAGCGGCCCGGGGGCAAAAGGGGAACGGCGTGGAAAACGGTCCGGCGGTCTTCGCGGCGATCGTGTTCCTGCTGTTCGGGGCCGCTCTGCTGGCTTGGACGGGCGCGCGCGCCCGCCGCGGCGCGCAGGTGGCCGAGGGCGTGCGCCCCGTCGTGGCCGTACCGCTGGCGGTGCTCGCCGGCGGGGTGTCGCTGGCCCTCGGGATCTGGTGCCTCGGACGGCTGTGACGGCGGTGGCCGAGGTGCCGCGGTCGGACTGACCGCGGGGGTCGGGCGGGCCGGCAGTCCTGGATCCGGTGCGTGACGCGGACCGCCAGCGCGCCCTGGGCTCCCGTCCGGGCTCCCGTCCGGGGCCCCGGGCGCGCTGGCGGTCCGCGTCACGCACCGGATCCAGGAGACCCCCGACGCGGTCTCCCTCATCCTCGACGCGCATCTCCCGTACCGCCCCGGCCAGTTCCTCACCGTGCGGCTTCCCTCATCGAGCGGGGCGGGCGGCGCGGCCCGCTGCTACTCCCTGGCCGGCTCCCCGCACACCGGCGACCCGCTGCGGATCACCGTCAAACGGGTCCCCGGAGGCGCGGGCTCCGGCTGGCTCTGCGGGAGCGTGGCCGTCGGCGACGCGCTCGACATCCTGCCGCCCGCCGGTACCTTCACCCCGCCCGACCTGGACCGGGACCTGCTGCTCGTGGCCGGCGGCAGCGGGATCACCCCGGTGCTCTCCATCGCCAAGTCCGCCCTCGCCGCCGGCCGGGGCCGGGTCGCGCTGGTGTACGCCAACCGCGACCCCGACTCGGTGATCTTCCGCGACGAGCTGCGGGCGCTGGCCGGGGAGCATCCCGGCCGGCTCACGGTCCTGCACTGGCTGGAGTCCCTCCGGGGGCTGCCGACCGCCGCGCGCCTGGGCCCGCTCGTGGCCCCGTACGCACACCGCGAGGCCTACCTCTGCGGCCCGGCCCCGCTGATGGACGCGGCCGCGACGGCCCTGCGCGCGGCCGGCGCCCCGGCCGGCTCCGTCCACCGCGAGCGGTACTTCTCCCTGGGCGGGGACGTCTTCGCCCAGGCCCCCGCCGCCGCGGCGCCCCCCTCGGCCCCCGCCGGCCGGGGCGGCGCCACCGCCGAGGTGGAGCTCGACGGGACCGTGCACACCGTGGCCTGGCCGGCCGGGACCCCGCTCCTGGACTCCCTGCTCGCCGCGGGCGTCCCCGCTCCGTACTCCTGCCGCGAAGGCGCCTGCAGCGCCTGCTGCTGCCGGGTGCTAGAGGGCGGGGTCACCATGGTCCGCAACGAGGTCCTGGCCCCCGAGGACCTGGCCGACGGCTACGTCCTGGCCTGCCAGGCACTGGCCCTCGGCGACCGGGTCCGCGTCAGCTACGACGCGGACTGACCGGCGCGCGCCGCGCAACGGGCGCGGGCCCGGCCCCCTGGCGAGGGGTCGGGCCCGAACCTTCTTTCGTGCGATGGAGTACCACTACCCACTACATCCACTCGCTGAACCGCAGCCACCCCATCATGTTGTCCATCGCCTGCGAGGAGACGGCCGGCTCCGGATCCCGGGCCGGCGCGGAGGCGGCGGCCCGCCCCGGCCGGCCCGGCCCGTACAGCTCCCGCCACACCGCCCGCGCGCAGGCCAGTACCGCCGGTGCCAGCCGGGCCGGCTCCCGGTCGCCCCGGCCCGAGGACACCGAGACCGCCGCCACGGCCCGCCCGGCGCCCCGCAGCGGCGCGGCCACGCAGGAGATGCCCCGGAAGCTCTCCTCCCGGTCGAAGGCGACCCCGCGCTCGCGGACCGCCGCCAGCTCCGAACGCAGCGCGAGCGGCCGCACCAGCGTGCGGGCGGTGCGCGGCCGCAGCCCCTGCGCGAGGACGTGCTCCACGACGGCCGGATCGCTGAACGCCAGGATCGCCTTGCCGGTGGCCGTGCAGTACGCGGGCATCCGGCCGCCGACCCGCGAGGGCACCGCGGTGGCCTCCGAGCCGCCGATCCGCTCCAGGAACACCACCTCGGCCCCGTCGAGCACCGACAGGTGCACCACCCGGCCCGTCTGCTCGTGCAGTGCGTGCAGCAGCGGCAGGGCGGCCCGGCGCAGCCGGTTGTGGTGGGAGGCGAGCGCGCCGAGCTCCAGCATGCGCATGCCCATGCGGTAGTCCCGGCCCTCGCGGTCCAGCCAGCGCAACTGCACCAGCTGGTCGAGGATCCGATGGGCGGAGGAGCGCGGGATTCCGGAGCGGCGCACGACTTCGGTGAGCGACAGCCGCGGCTGCGGCCCCTCGAAGGCGCCCAGCACTTTCGCGGCCTTCTCCAGCAGCGACAGCGGTGCGAGCTCGGTCTCCATGACCTGGTCCAGCACGAGAAAACCCCCTGCGTGAGGCGTTGGGGCGACCCTGCCACGCACCCCCGGCCGGAGGGAAGCATCCGGACCGGGGTATTTCATTCAGTAATACTTCAAGTAGGAGTGCGAGGGCTTCCCACTCAGCGGGAACAGCTCGTTCCGCGCCCGGACCACCCCGGCGTACGTTCCTCGCCATCGATCCCGAACACCCGAAGATCCTTGATCTGAGAAGGGGACACCATGAGTGACGAAGAGGTCCTCGCAGCGGTCCGCGCCCTCGCCCCTGCCCTCCGCGAGCGCGGCGCGGAGGCCGAAGCGCAGCGCAAGGTCCCCGAGGCGAACATCAAGGAACTGGCCGCCACCGGCTTCTTCCGCCTCCTCCAGCCCACGGCGCACGGCGGCCGCGCGGCCCACCCCGCCCTCTTCTACGCCGCCGTCAAGGAGATCGCCAAGGCCTGCGGCTCCACCGGCTGGGTCGCCTCCGTCGTCGGCGTCCACCCCTGGCACGTCGCCCTCTACGACCCCCGCGCCCAGGAAGAGGTCTGGGGCCAGGACCAGGACACGCGGATCTGCTCCTCCTACGCCCCCACCGGCAAGGTCACCCCCGTCGAGGGGGGCTTCACCATCAGCGGCCGCTGGCACTTCTCCTCCGGCAGCGACCACGCCGACTGGGCCCTGCTCGGCGGACTCGTCACCGACACCGAAGGCCGCCCCGTCGACATGCGGACCTTCCTCGTCCCGCGCTCCCAGTACCGCGTCGACGACGTCTGGGACACCGTCGGCCTGCGCGGCTCCGGATCCAACGACATCGTCGTCGAGGACGTCTTCGTCCCCGAACACCGCGCCCTCAGCTTCGGCCCCGTCACCGCCCTGCGGGTCCCCGGCCACCGGACCAACCCCGAACCGCTCTACCGCCTCCCCTACGCCTCCGTCTTCACCACCACCATCTCCACCCCCATCGTCGGCATCGCCGAAGGCGCCTACGACGCCTACGTCGCCGCGACCCGCGAACGCTTCCGCATCTCCTACGGCCAGCAGGTCGCCGAAGACCCCTTCGCCCAGGTCCGCATCGCCCGCGCCGCCGGAGACATCGACGCCTCCTGGCTCCAGCTCCAGCGCAACATCACCGAGCTCTACGCCCTGGCCGAGCGCGGCGAGGAACTCCCGATGCCGCTGCGCACCCGGGTCCGCCGCGACCAGGTCCTCGCCACCGAGCGCTGCGTCGCCGCCGTAGACCTCCTCATGGAGAACGCCGGCGGCGGCGCCCTGCGCACCGGCCCGAACCCGGTCCAGCGCGCCTGGCGCGACGTCCACACCGGCCGCGGCCACGCCGCCAACGACCCGGAGCGCGCCCTCGTCCTCTTCGGGCAGGGCGCCCTCGGCCTCGACATCCAGGACACGATGCTGTGAGCGCGCGGGCACTGACGTACGAGAACACCTCCCGCACCGCCCGGGCCGGCGACCTGACCCTGCACTACCACGAGGCCCGTCCCCTCCACGCACCCGACGCACCCGTCGTGATCATGCTGCACGGCGGCGGCCCCGGCGCCTCCGGCTGGTCCAACTTCGGCGGCAACCTGCCCCACTTCGCGCCGCGCTTCCGCACCCTGCTCGTCGACCAGCCCTGCTACGGCCGCTCCGACAAGCCCGAACCCGACCGCGACTACTTCAGCTTCAGCGCGAACGCCGTCCTCGCCCTCATGGACGAACTCTCCATCGAGCGGGCGCACCTCATCGGGAACTCCCTCGGCGGCGGCACCGCCACCCGCCTCGTCCTGGACCACCCCGAACGCGTGGACAAACTCCTCCTCATGGGCCCCGGCGGGATCTCCCTCAACCTCTTCTCCGCCGACCCCACCGAAGGCATCAAGCGGCTCTTCGAATTCAGCCTCGCCCCCGAACCCACCCGGGCGCAGATGCGGACCTTCCTCACCACCCTCGCCCACGACCCGGCGATCGTCACCGACGCCCTCGTCGAGGAGCGCTACGCCCAGGCCACCGACCCCGAAGCCCGGCTCGGCAACGCCCGTATGGGCGCCTCCTTCGCCAAGTGGCCCGAGGCCGCCATGCTCTGGCGCGAAGCCCACCGCATCAGCCGCCCCGTGCTGCTGACCTGGGGCCGCGAGGACCGCGTCAACCCGGTCGACGGCGCCTTCCTGGCCCTCAAGACCATCCCCGACGCCCGCCTGCACGTCTTCCCGCACTGCGGGCACTGGGCACAGACCGAGGCCGCCGACGCGTTCAACCGCCTCGCCACCGACTTCTTCCTCCACTGACCTCCCCCAGGAGACCCCATGGACATCCGCGCACTCGGCTACCTCCGCATCGAGACCGCCGACCTCGCCGCCTGGCGCACCTACGTCCTCGACATCCTCGGCATGGCCGAAGCCGAAGGCACCACCGACACCCGCCTCAACGTCCGCATCGACGACCGCACGCACCGCTTCCAGTTCGTCGCCGGCGACCGGGACCGGCTGCTCGCCGCCGGCTTCGAAGTCGCGAACGCCCGCGCCCTGCGGGAGGCCGCCGCCGAACTCGAGAGCGCCGGACACCCCGTCAAGCAGGCCGACGACGCCACCCTCGCCGACCGCCGCGTCCAGGGCCTCATCCACTGCGAGGACCCGAGCGGCAACCCCCTGGAGATCTACTGGGGCCAGGCCCAGGACCACAGCCCGCTCGGGACCCCGTACGGCAACCGGTTCGTCACCGGCGGACCCCACGGATCCCACGGCCCCCACAACCCGCACGAGAATCTGGGCCTGGGCCACGTCGTCCTGCCCGCCGCCGAGACCGAGGCCACCCTCGACTTCTACGAGAACCTCCTCGGCTTCCAGCTGCGCGACTCGATGCGCCTGCCCCCGGTCGCCGTCCCCACCGGCGCGCCCGGCCGCGACTTCCACTGGATGCACTTCCTCAGCCCCAACCGCCGCCACCACAGTCTCGGCCTCTACCCGGGAGCCCTGCCGCCCGGCATCGTCCACTTCATGGTCGAGCTGGAGACCCTCGACGACGTCGGCTACTGCCTCGACCGCATGAACAAGGCGGGCATCCCCATCGCCTCCACCCTCGGCCGGCACTCCAACGACCACATGGTCTCCTTCTACGCCCAGGCCCCCGGCGGCTTCCAGGTCGAATACGGCTGGGACGGCCTGCTCGTCGACCCCGCCACCTGGACCGCGAAGGAGATCACCGCCGACAGCTTCTGGGGCCACCAGTGGAACGGCTGACCGGGCCCGCCGCGGTGGACCCCGCCGCCTTCCGCGAGGTCCTCGGAGCCTTCGCCTCCGGCATCACCGTCGTCGCCGCCCTCGCGGAAGACGGCCGCCCCGCGGGCCTGGCCTGCCAGTCCTTCGCCTCCCTGTCCCTGGACCCGCCGCTGGTCCTGCTCTGCGTCGGCAAGGGCTCCTCCAGCTGGCCCAAGGTCCGCGCCGCCGGCCGGTTCGGCGTCAGCATCCTCGCCGAGGAGCAGCGCGCGGTGTGCGAAGCCCTCGGCCGGCGCGGCGAGGACAAGTTCGCCGGAGTCGACTGGGAGCTCTCCGCCCACGGAGCCGTCCGCGTCAAGGGCGCCCTCGCCACCGTCGACTGCGCCCTCGAAGAGGTCCACGAGGCGGGCGACCACCACCTCGTCACCGCCCGGGTCCTCGAACTGAGCGCCCGCGACGGCGGATCACCCCTGCTGTACTACCGCAGCGACTACGCCACGGGAGCCTTCGGATGACAAGCGAGTACGCCTACGACGTGGTCGTCGTCGGATCCGGCGCCGCCGGGTTCGCCGCCGCCGTCACCGCCCGGCTGCGGGGCCTGAGCGTCCTCGTCGTCGAGAAGACCGACAAGTACGGCGGCTCCACCGCCCTGTCCGGCGGCGCCGTCTGGGTCCCCGGCAACTTCCACCTCGACCGCGCCGGCCTCGCCGACACCCGCGACAAGGCCCGCGCCTACCTCGACGCCACCGTCGGCGACCGGGTCCCGGACGCCCGCAAGGACGCCTACCTCGACCACGGGCCGCGCATGGTCCGGGAGTTCCACGACCGCACCGAGATCCGCTTCATGTACACCCCCGGCTACCCGGACTACTTCCCCGAGGCCCAGGGCGGCATGGCACAGGGCCGCTCCGTCGAGCCGTGCATCGCCGACTTCAGAAGCCTCGGCGACTTGGCCGGCTCCATGCGCCGGGCCGGACTGCCCACCTACGGGCTGACCATGACCTCCTACGACTTCCGCTTCCTGAACATGGTCGGCCGCACCTGGGCCGGCAAGCGGCGCTCCGTCCGGGTCGGCCTGCGCGCGCTCGGAGCCCTGGCCACCGGCCGCAGGCTCCTCTCCCTCGGCGAGGCGCTCATCGCCCGCATGCGGCTCTCCCTGGACCGGCTGGGCGGCGACCTGTGGCTGTCGGCGCCCCTGACCGGCCTGACCACCGACCCGGCCGGGCGGGTGAGCGGCGTACGGGTCCTGCGCGCCGGGCGGGAGGTGACCGTGGCGGCACGGGGCGGAGTGGTCCTGGCCGCGGGCGGCTTCTCGCACGACCAGGAGCTGCGCGAGAAGCACCTGCCCGCGCCCACGTCCACCGCGTGGACGCACGCCGCGGAGGGCCAGAACGGCGACGCCCTGCGGCTGGGAGGGGAACTGGGAGCCGCCACCGACCTGCTGGACAAGGTGTGGGGCGCGCCGTCGGTGTGCCCGCCGGGGGAGAAGCCCTTCTTCCTCGTCGCCGACCGGGGCATCCCGGGCATGGTCATCGTCAACGGGGCGGGGGAGCGGTACGCCAACGAGGCCCTGCCCTACCACGCGTTCGTCGACCGGATGTACGCCGCCGACCGGCCCGGGGCGACGACCGTGCCGTCCTGGCTGGTCCTCGACGCCCGCTCCAAGTCCCGCTACCTCTTCACGGGCCTCTTCCCCGGACAGCCCTTCCCCAAGAACTGGCTGGAGAGCGGCTTCGTGAAGAAGGCCGACACCGTGGAGGAGCTGGCCCGCGCCATCGGCGCACCGGGCCTGCCCGCGACGGTCCACCGCTTCAACACCTTCGCGCAGGCGGGCGTCGACCGGGACTTCGGGCGCGGCGAGAGCGTCTACGACCGCTACTACGGTGACCCGACGCTGCCCAACCCCAACCTGGCGCCGATCGAGAAGGGCCCCTTCTACGCGGTCCCCGTGCACCCGGGGGACATCGGCACCAAGGGCGGACTGGTCACCGACACCGAAGGCCGGGTGCTGCGCGAGGACTGCTCGCCGATCGCGGGGCTCTACGCCGCGGGCAACTGCTCGGCGGCGGTGATGGGGGAGACCTACCCCGGGCCGGGCGCGACGATCGGACCCGCGATGGCCTTCGGATGGGCCGCCGCCAACGCGATCGCGCGCTCCCTGGAGGACTGAGAGCCCCGCCCGGCCCGGGCCCCGCCCGCCCGGTCCGTCCGCGGCGACGGGGACGGCGGCTGCGCAGACGGCTGCGGCTGCGGCAGCGGCGGCGACTGACCGCTCAGGTTTCGCACTCCAGCACCGTGCGGCACAGCCCGCAGCGGGCCCGGAGCGGACCGCGGCCGGCCGGCAGGCGCAGCCGCTGCCCGCACACCGGGCAGGGGAAGGCCACGCGCAGCCCGTCGGCGTGCTCCTCGAAACGGTACGCCGCCCCGTGCCGCGGAGCCGTCGCGCCCGCCCTGCGGTCCCGGAGGTAGCGGCGCCGCTCCGGTCGGCCGGCGGCCGCCAGGGGGGCCCGGGTCAGGTCCCGCCGGGCCAGGGCGCGGCCGCGCACGTACGCCTCGTACGCCTGCGGGCTGGTGAACCAGGCGGAGAGGTCCTCGCCGCCGAGGAGCAGCCCGCGCTTGGCGAGGACGAAGCCGAACTCCTCCGGGGTGAGGTAGCCGAGCTTCTGGTGGGTGAGCTCGTCCTCCCGGTAGGCGTCGAGCAGCAGCCAGCCCGCGCCGAGGCAGGCGGCGGCGGTGTCGGTGAGGATCTCGTTGTCCGCGGTGGCGGGAAAACGCAGGTCCAGGCGGTGCAGCAGGACGTGGGTGACCTCGTGGGCGAGGGCCGCCGCCAGATCGCGGCGGTGCGTGCGGAAGCGGTCGTTGACCTCGACGAAGTACTCGGGACCGGCCGTCAGTTCCACGGTGGCCGCCTCCTCCATCGCGCGGAAGCCCACCACGATGCGCGCGTCGGGCAGACGCAGCGCGCGGACCATCGCGGACGCCACCCGGTGCGCGCCGAGGTGGAGGTCGTCGGCGGCACCGAAGGCCGCGTCGGCGGGGGCGAAGGACGTGTCGTAGGCGCGGACCCCGTCGGCGGAGAGCCTCCGCACCAGTGCGGTGAGGGCCGTGCGGACCGTCTCCAGATGAGGAAATCCGTGCTCGATCGGACTGCCGCGGCGGCCGTTGTGCGTCATGGGGCCCCTCCTGCCGGAAGTTGTCCGAAAACGCGTTCTTGATGGCGCCCACAGGTGCGGTGTGTCATGTCCTCGTCATTCACCCGATGACGCGCACAGCCCAACCCCCCACGAAAGGCAGTGTGTCGACTGTGTCCACCCTTGCCAACGCCCTCAAGCGCACCCTCGCCGTCGCCGCGGTGGCCCTCGCGGCCGTCAGCCTCCAGCCCGGCTCCGCCACCGCCGGCACGGCCCCCGTCGTCGGCGGCACCCGCGCCGCCCAGGGCGAGTTCCCCTTCATGGTCCGCCTCTCCATGGGCTGCGGCGGTGCCCTCTACACCCAGCAGATCGTCCTCACCGCCGCCCACTGCGTGAGCGGATCCGGCAACAACACCTCCATCACCGCCACCGCCGGAGTCGTCGACCTCAACAGCTCCAGCGCCATCAAGGTCAAGTCCACCAAGGTCAAGCAGGCCCCCGGCTACAACGGCACCGGCAAGGACTGGGCCCTCATCAAGCTCGCCAAGCCCATCAACCTGCCCACCCTCAAGATCGCCGACACCAAGGCCTACGACAACGGCACCTTCACCGTCGCCGGCTGGGGCGCCACCCGCGAAGGCGGCGGCCAGCAGCGCTACCTCATGAAGGCCACCGTCCCCTTCGTCTCCGACACCTCCTGCCAGGCCTCCTACGGCGGCTCGATCGTGCCCGCCGAGGAGATCTGCGCCGGATTCGCACAGGGCGGCGTCGACACCTGTCAGGGCGACTCCGGCGGCCCCATGTTCCGCCGCGACAACGCGAACGCCTGGATCCAGGTCGGCATAGTCAGCTGGGGCGAGGGCTGCGCCCGCCCCGACTACCCCGGCGTCTACACCGAGGTCTCCACCTTCGCGGCGGCGATCAAGAGCGCGGCCGCGGCCCTCTGAGGCCCGGCACACACCCCCGCGCCCTCCTTCGTCCTTCCGGCCCGGCTCGCACGGGCCGGAAGAACGAGGCGCAATGCCCCGAATGTACGTAAAGTCGACCGCAGTACCGCAGGGCCGGAACAGTGCCGTTCCGGCCCCGCGGCATGCTCCCGGCGGCCCGACGCGCGGTTGCGGGCCCGGCCGCCCGCAGGTCCCATGGGAAGAACCCACCGGGTGGGACGGCACAGGCAGCGGGCGACAGTGGGGCAGGCAACGCATGGCGATCAGAGTGGTCATCGCGGACGACCAGGAAATGGTCAGGACCGGATTCCGGATGATCCTCGAGAGCCAGCCGGACATCGAGGTCGTCGCGGACGTCGTCGACGGCGAAGCCGCCCTCGAGGCCGTCGCCGCACACCGGCCCGACGTCCTCCTCCTCGACATCCGCATGCCCAAACTCGACGGGCTCGAAGTCACCCGCCGCCTCTCCGGCACCGACAGCCCCCGCATCGTCATCGTCACCACCTTCGACCTCGACGAGTACGTCCACGCCGCACTCCACGGCGGAGCGTCCGGCTTCCTCCTCAAAGACGCGAGTCCGGCCATGCTGGTTGAAGCCGTCCGGGCCGCCGCCGTCGGCGATTCCCTCGTCTCACCCGCGATCACCGTACGGCTGCTGCGCGAAATGGCCCCCCGCATCCCGGCGGCCCAGGCCGCCCGCCGCCCGGCCGAGCCGCTGACCGACCGGGAACGCGAAGTCGTACGCTGCCTCGCGCGCGGCCTGACCAACGCCGAGATCGCCGGCGAACTCTTCGTCTCCCTCTCCACCGTCAAGACCCACCTCGCCAACGTCCAGGCAAAACTGGACGCCCGCAACCGCGTCGAAATCGCCGCCTGGGCCTGGGAGAGCGGCCTGGCAGGCACCTGACTCTTACACACCTCTGACGCTGCCGACGAATGGTGGCCCCTGATCACTGCTGGCCACCCGGTCCGGTCGTCAGTCCCGTCGCCGTCCTGCACCAGCCCTGGCTTCGGAACTCCACCACCGCACCGTCCTGCGCACTGCATCTACGGGTACTACGGGTGGTGATACGTACTGCTGTACTGCGAACCGCTTGTACTGCTCGTGGCCTGATCTAGCGCCACGTTTCGGCAGCCAGCCCCGTCGCCTGTCCTGCGTCTGCTCTGGCTTAGAACCCCACTGCCGAACCTCCCGATGCGCGCGCCCGCAGTCGACGCCTTCACCGAGGTACCGCTCTCACTCACTTCACTGCTGGGTTCTGCTCGTGGTGGCCCCTGATGCCTGCGGGCCACCCGGTCCGGTCGTCAGTCCCGTCGCCGTCCTGCACCAGCCCTGGCTTCGACACTCCACCACCGCACCGTCCTGCGCACTGCATCTACGGGTACTACGGGTACTGCGTGTACTACTGCCGGCAGTTCGTCTCTGCCAGGCCCTGCTGTCTCGCTGGGCTACGAGAGAAACCATAGCCACGTCACTGCCCAATGTCTACTCCAGCCGAGATAGATTTGCTCCTGGCTGGTCAGGAGGTAATCGGGCTCGAACACGACTGCTCCCTGAGGCTGCCGAGCTGGACCTGGACACCGGACGCGCCGCCGAGTTCGCGACGCCACTGCGGCGAGCGGTTGCCGATCCCGGCCGCTCCAGGGGAGCGGAGGAGGGGCAGGGGCTGTTGCGGCCAACCGGAAACGGTGTCCAACGGGGTGGAAGAATCGTTTTGACGCACGTGACGGATGATCATGGGGCATGCCTCGACCGCAGTGCTCAGGCCGGCAGCGGCAAGCGCTGAGCCGCTGCCCGTCTTCCGGAACAACTGCGCCGGCGGCCTTCCCGTAGTCCGGCGCACGCCGGTGGGCAGGCCGGTGGAGAGGTCCCGGACGAGAGCGCACCCCCTGTACGCGCGGCTGGCCGAGGAGTGGACGGCCCGCGGCGCCACCGTCCCCTGCCGCCTTGACCCGCTGTGGCAGCGTCTGGTCTCTGCCGAGCACTTCCGGCGCGAAACGGAAAGGACGCTGCGGCAGCTGTATCTGGCAGGGGACGCCCATCCTGATGACGGCGCAGCCGCGTCGGTTCGAGGGGAGGTACTCGCGTGATCCACGGCTCGCTGGTGTGCCGGGGCTGTTCCGGCACCCTCTACGCCGTTTCCACCACCTGCGTCCATTCGGCTCCCTTGCCGACCTGGGAAGTCGATCACGACCGCACCCCGGTCTCCTGCCCCTTGCGGCCTCTCCTGCCCCTGGAAGGGGCGGCCGCCCATATCTCCGAGCTTCCCCACGCCGATCACGTCCTGACGGCACCGGCGTGACGCGATCCCGGGCTCACCGTCAAAGCCCTGCGTGCCCCTGCCTACCCGGGGTAAGCGGGACAAGGCGGCACTGATCCCACACGAGGACGCCGCAGGACGGTGTGAAGGACATGCGCCACCCGAGCACGACCGACAGCCATGCTGCCCACCCGCTGGAGTCCGCCTGCCAGCCCGTGCGGACGGCGCAGGCCCGCGAGGCCGCATCCGACTTCCTGGCCCGCCTCAACCCGCCACCGCCCGAACCGACTGTCCAGAACGTGGTGCTGCTGGTATCGGAACTGGTGACCAACGCGCTCCGGCACGTCGGCACGGTCACCTGCATGGAGCTCCGCGCGAACCGCCACCACATCCAGGTGATCGTCGAAGACCCCAGCCCGGCCCCCCCCCAGGACCGCACCCCCGACCCCACGGGCCGGACCGGCGGATTCGGCTGGCCCATGATCCAACGCCTTGCCCACGACGTCACCATCGCCCAGGCCCGGACCGGCACGGGCAAAGCGATCACCGCCACCCTCCCCCGCTGAACCCGGGCCCTACGGCCTGCCGGCCACGGGCCCGACCAGCCGGTCCAGTCGTGCGTACAAGGCGCGGACCATCCGGGCGAGGCCTTGGACACAGCGCACGCCGCCCTCCCCCGAGACGGACAGCCGCCGAACCGGGACGCACCGTAGCCACGACACCCCGGGAGGGGCGGCCCACCCATCCGCGCTTCCCTGTGGGTACGCGGAAGGGCCCGAGCGGCCCGTGCCGGTCGGGCCCTCTTCGGTGTTCGGGTGGCGGCATGCGCCGGGGCAAGGGCGAGGACGCCCAGAGCGCTGCCTTGTTCGCCGACGACGGGCAGGGCGTCGAGGCGGCGGTAGCTCATCGCGTGTTCCGCCCTGGCCATGGTGGTCATGGGCGAGGTGAACGGCCCGCGATCGCCGAGAACATCGCGTACACGCGCTGCCGTTGCGGATCGCGGCGAGTTGGGCCCGGGTTCGTGTGACCAGCCCGGGGCACAGGCCGTCCTCGTCACAGACCAGCAGACGAACCGCGCGGGCACTCGCCATGACGGACAGGGCCACCTCGAACGTCATGTCGTCACCGACCTGCGGGCCCGCCGCATCCATGGTGTCGTCCAACGTAGGGGGCGCCGGGTCGGCGCTGGCTGAGCGGGGCTGCATCCGGACCAGCCTCACAACGTGCCTCCTGCAGAAACGGGGGTCAGTCGTCTGATCACGTGGTTCTGAGGCCGCCGCATCGAAGGCGGACTGACGCACACTCGCGCGCTGGGCGGCCGAAACGGGCCCCCGCCTGACGCGGGAGGCCGCACCGCGCTTGACGCGTTCGACGACCGGCGCGGTGATGGTGACGGGGATTCCGGAGGTTGCGGGGGCGCCCGTGATCCGGTTGAGGGCCTCGTCGCCGGAGCGGACCTGGGTGGTCTGCGCGACGATCCCGGCGGCCTGCATGAGACGGGGCATGTCGCGGCACTGGTTGGGGGTGACCAGGGTGACGACGCTGCCGGACTCGCCGGCGCGCGCGGTACGGCCGCCGCGGTGCAGGTAGTCCTTCAGGTCGGTCGGCGGGTCCACGTTGACGACCAGGTCGAGGTTGTCGACGTGGATCCCGCGAGCGGCGACGTTCGTGGCGACCAGGACGCTGACGTGTCCGGTCTTGAACTGGGCCGGCGGCGGCACGGACCCCGCTGTTGAGGAGCTCCTGGGTGAGGCGGTCCACGGCGTGCTTGGTGTCGAGAAACATGATCACGCGGCCTTCGCGGGCGGCGATCTCCGTCGTCGTCCGCTGCTTGTCGGCGCCGTGGACGTGCAGGACGTGGTGCTCCATCGTGGTGACCGCGCCCTGCGAGGGGTCGACGGAGTGCACGACGGGGTCGGTCAGATAGCGGCGCACCAGCAGGTCGACGTTGCGGTCCAGGGTGGCGGAGAACAGCATCCGCTGACCTTCGGGACGCACCTGGTCGAGGAGCTCGGTGACCCGGAGGCATGAAGCCCATGTCAGCCATCTGGTCGGCCTCGTCCAGGACGGTGATCCCGACCTGGTTCAGCCGGCAATCACCACGGTCGATGAGGTCCTTCAGCCGGGCCGGGGGTGGCAACCACGACTTCGGCGCCGCCGCGCAGGGCGCCAGCCTGGCGGCCGATGGGCATGCCGCCGACGACGTTGGTCAGGCGGAGCTTCACCGAGCGGGCGTACGGGGTGAGGGCATCGGTCACCTGCTGGGCCAGTTCACGGGTGGGTACGAGGATCAGCGCGAGCGGCTGCCCCGACTCGGCGCTCTGGCCGGCCGTACGGGCCAGCAGCGCGAGGCCGAATGCCAGGGTCTTTCCGGAGCCCGTGCGGCCGCGGCCCAGGACGTCCCGGCCCGCGGGGGCGTTGGGCAGGGTGGCGCCCTGGATCGGGAAGGGCACGCTCACGTTTGCGCGCCGAGGGCGCCCGGCATGTCGAGATCGGCGAAGGCTTCGACGGGAGCCAGCGCGGGCGTGATCGCCTTCGGTGGCGGAACTCGCCCTGAGTCGAGGCGGGCCCGACGCCGGAACCGCCCGAGCAGCTCGGACCTGCGGAACGGCTCCGGCGAGTCGAGGAACCGAATCGGCTGCCCCGCTCGGAACCAGTGCCGAAAGCGGGACGCCGGTGCGACTGCGGGAAGAGCGCTCGTTCTTGCGTGTGGAGTTCATGCGAAACCTTCCTTGATGCGGAACTCATCAAGGAGTTCGCGCAGCGGAAGAGCGGCGCGGGTAATTGCGAGAACGGCCGAATGGAATGTGGAGCGGATCCGTTCCGCGAGAAATGTGTGCGGGTACGGGCGCTTGCCATGGGGTGGCGTCATACGGACGCGAAAACCGGAGAAATGAGCTCCGGTGCGTCTCCGAGGAGGCGGCAGCCCATGCCTGAACCCGCAGGTGGAACCACCGCGGGAGATGTGTGCAGCTGGGGCCCGCACCCCGAGGGGTGCGGGCCCCAGCTGCAGAATGCGCGTCAGCGTCAGGCGGGAACGATGTTCTCCGCCGTCGGGCCCTTCTGGCCCGGCGCGATGTCGAAGGTGACCTTCTGGCCTTCGAGCAGCTCGCGGAAGTCCTGGGCGGCGATGTTCGAGAAGTGGGCGAACACGTCAGGGCCGCCACCGTCCTGCTCGATGAAGCCGAAGCCCTTTGCCGCGTTGAACCACTTCACGGTGCCAGCAGCCATGTCATATCTCCTTGGGGCAGTACACCGGAGTCCGCACTGTGCGGAGACCGTGTCGCCGCGATGATGCCCCGCCCGGAAATTGACCGGAAATATGAAGCACCACCAGGCGGCGCGGAGGCCGACTGGAGGTGCTCTAAGTTTTTGGGTACCAAAACTGCAACGGAGATGGACAGTAGCATGCCGCAGCGGATTGCATGGGTCGAATGTATATACCCCTTGTGCTGCAGCAAAAACTCTCCTCGCGTTGCCCGCCAAACTCTCTGGCCGCGGGGACAGGTATTGATTCATGCCCAGTGCAGCGTTTCCAAAGTTGGGGTATTCGCCGGCTACGACGTAGCAGGCCCATCGGAGCGTCCTACTCCTCCCCGAGCGTAGTGGGCGGGGCAGGATGGTGAGGGTGATGGCTGAGGTGAGGTTCGAGACCCTGGTGTGCACGCACTGCGCTGCCGGGCCGGCTGCCGGGCAGGTCTGCGCAGCAGTAGCCCGCCGGGGTCTGCCTGTCAGACCTGGTCCGTAGCGTCGAAGACGAACGGGCTGGAGCGGCCGGCCCGAGCGGGAAGGGGCGAGGCGATGGGCGAGATCAGCGTGAGCACGGAGCACCTGGACCGGCTGGCTGCTCGCCGACAGCTCCGGCGCCTACCGTGCCCCCTGCCGGCACGCTTTCGCGGAGCTTGCCCGTACGTACGCACCAAGGCCGTCCCGCCGGCGAGATCCTGCCGCCGCTGGCCCGTGCCGCGGACCGGGCGCCGCTTGGGTTCTGGTCCGCGGATCTGTGGGAGCAGGCTCCGGCGATCAGCAGCGGTGAGACGTACGTTCTGCGGGTCCACGTCACCTGACGTCCTCCCGGGGGGGCGGAGCGGACCGGGCGCCGGGATCACATGCCCGTGCGGGGTGTCAGCCGCGGCTGCGTGGGTGACACCCCGCTGTCGGCCAGGCCCCGACCCCCGCCCGGCCCGGTCCTGGACGCGGCGCCGAGCGGGCGGCCGTGTTCGCCGACAACGGCCCCCTCAGTCAGCAGCAAGGGGGCCACTCAGTGTGCTCGCCCTACGGGCAGAGCCTGCCAGGCCTCGGGGTGCAGTCGTCGCCCGGATCCACAGGGCCGCCCGGCCGGAAATTGGACCACCACAGCGGGGTGGACCCGTAATAGACCACGAGGTTCCCGCCGTTCTGGATCGCCAGATGCGCACCCCAGTGATGGTCGGTGGCACTGTTCCACAGCGGGCGCATCGCCGCGTCGTAGGAGACGAGGTTCCCGTCGGCCTGCATGTAGAAGGTATTCCCGTAGCCGTAGCTGCCCACGGCCGTCCAGATGGCAACGTTGTCGCGGTAGAGCACCACGTGGCCGTCGTACTGCTGGATCAGCATGGTCCGGCGGTCGGGCGAATACCAGGCCTCGCCCCGGTTCAGGCCGGTCGTGCCCGTGATGACGGTCTCGGTGTCACTGCTGCCCAGGGCGGCCGGGGCAACAGCCGAAGTGGCGGGCGAAGCCTGCGCCGCCGTGGCGCCAAGCCCGGCTGGGACCAGGGCAAGCACCGCGGCGGCGGTCAATAAGAAGGGGCGAAAGCGTATTCGGTTCATGGGAACTCCGTCTGGTGCGATCCGGATGGACGCCCGTAGCCTCGCAGTGGAATCTCGCACTCAGCAGAAGGAATTCGGCCGTTGGGCCGTGCCATGAGCGGGAGGGGCCGCGGTAATCACGCTGACCGGCAAGGTCTTCGACGACGGAGCATCGCCCTCGTCGCCGTGGCCGGGCCGCAGTCGCGGTGGCCCATCGTTAAGGCGGGGTAGTCGTCAGCGCCGAGACGGCCAATCGAGTCGTCTGCGGTCGCTGCACCTCTCTCACCGAGCGCACGGAGGGGCCCTGGTGCCTATGGCACCAGGGCCCCGAAGGAACTGCTACACCATCTGCCGGCCCTAGTACTGCGCCGGCCTTTTGTTTCCGCGTGCGCGGCCTGACTGCTGCCGGAGGCGCGGGGATCGCGGTTGCTTGACCGGAGACCACCTCACTCACGATGTCCTGCGGTACCCGGACTCACACTGACGCCCGGGCGATCCTGATGGCGCTCGGCTCCTCCGTTCTTCCCTCGGTGATCAACTACCTACCTGCGGGGGACTGCGTACTGCGGGTACTGCTCTACTGCGGGTACTGCTGATATTGCGAACTGCTCCGTGGCCTGGCTGAGCGCCACTCTCCGGCAGCCAGCCCCGTCGCCGTTCCTGCAACTGCTCTGGCTTGGAACCCCACTACCGAACTTCCCGATGCGCGCGCCAGCAGCCGACGCCTTCACCGAGGTACTGCTCCACTCACTTCACTGCTGGGTACTGCTCTTACCGCTGTACCGCGAACCGCTTTGTACTGCTCGTGACCTGACCGAGCGCCACGTTTCGGCAGCCAGCCCCGTCGCCTGTCTTGCGTCTGCTCTGGCTTAGAACCCCACTGCCGAACCTCCCGGTGTACGCGCCCGCACTTCGACACGCTCACCGAGGTACCACTCACTGACTTCACTGCCGGGTACTGCGAACTGCGGGTACTGCCACTGCGTCAACTGCGGTACTGCTCTCGGCGACCCCTGATCACTGCGGGCCACCCGGTCCGGTCGCCAGTCCCGTCGCCGTCCTGCAACCGCTCTGGCTTCGAAACTCCACCACCGCACCGTCCTGCGCACTGCAACTACGGGTTCTGCATGTACTGCTGCCCGGCAGTTCGTCTCTGCCAGGCCCTGCTGTCTCTCTGGGCTACGAGAGAAACCATAACCACACCACCTCGCAATGTCTACTCCGGCCATCACAGATTTTCGTTCGCATGTCGGAGAGGTAATCGACCACGGGCGGAGAGGCAGTGGGGCGCGGGCGCAAGACGGTCGTCGCCGGGTCACGCCGCGCAGGCCGGGGCACAAGCGCACGCAGGCGCTACGCAGCGCACCGCGACGGCGACGATCACCGCTCCCCGAATCAACGGCCCGCCCCATTCCACGCGGGCGCCCCGCGACACGGGGTTCGTACGACCCGTTCAGTCCTTGGCCGTACGTGGTTCCAGAGGGGCGGGCCAGCCAGCCAGGCAGCCGGGTCCGAGGGCTCTCGTGGTGCAATGGGGCCTGTCCGATGCCGCTCCGGCGCGGATCGTTCGCGTACGGGGCGCAGTTCCCGGGTGGCATCGAGCAGCAAGGGGTCCGCTGTGACCGCAGGAGAGCCGGACAGCGGGCGGGCGTCTCGGTCCGACGCCGGCGGAGGCCGCCACGGCAGGGCGATGACTCTGGCGGGGATACTGGAGGCGTCGGAGGCCGCGGCGCCGGTGGAGTCGCTCGACGTGGTGGCACGGATGCTCAGGGAGCACATCGGGGCGGCGTCGGTGTCGTTCCTGATCACTGACTTCACCGGCAATTCGGTCGTACGGCTGGGAGCGGCGGACCGCGTCGAGACCGATGAGCCGGCCCAGCGGATCCCGCTGCGCGGCACCCTGTACGACGACGTGATCCGCAGCCAGCAGCCGAAGGTGGAACACAGAGGCGAGAGCCGGCTGGTGCGGGTCGTCGCTCCAGTGACCAACCGCGGGGACGCCATCGGACTCCTGGAACTGTTCCTGCCCGCGGTACCGGACGCGGAGGTGATGCGGGAGATCGGCGAAACCGCGCACGCGCTTGCGTACATCGTCATCGCGAACCGGTCCCACACCGACGTGTACCAGTGGGGCCGGCGCACCAAGCCGCTGAGCCTGGCAGCCGAGATCCAGCACCGGCTGCTCCCCGCGTCACTGGCGTGCGAGGCGGCGCAGTTCGCGGTCGCCGGGGCCCTGGAACCCGCCGAGCATGTCGGGGGCGACACCTTCGACTACGTCATCGACCGGGACACCGTCCAGCTGTCGGTGACCGACGCCATGGGCCACGACGTTGACGCCGCGCTGCTCGCCACCCTGGTCGTGGGCGCCCTGCGACGGGCCCGACGGGAAGGTGCCGACCTCGCTGAGCAGGCCCGCCAAGCCGACCAGGCCATGCGTGACCACGGCCGCAGCGGCTTCGTCACCGGCCAGCTGCTGCGCATCAGCCTCCTCGACGGCCGGACCGAGTTCGTCAACGCCGGGCACCCCTGGCCACTGCGGATGCGAGACGGCAAGGTCGAGGAGATCGTTCCGAAAGTCGACCGGGCGTTCGGCCTCAATATCGAACCCTCACAGCCCAACACCTACCGGGTGCAGACCTTGGACCTTCGGCCCGGCGACCGGCTGATCATGCTGACCGACGGCATGCTGGAGCGCGACGCCGAGAGCCTCGACCTGTCGGACCTGATCATTCGCACCCGCGAACTGCACCCCCGCGAAGCCGCCCGCACCCTCATCAAAGCGATCGTCGACGCCGGCGACGGCCACCTCGACGACGACGCCACCGTCATGTGCCTGGACTGGCGCGGCGTCCACAACTCCGAACGTGATGCCGCCAACGGTGCCGACCTCACCGACGCCTCACCACCGTCAACGACACGATGGCCCGCTCCTCAGCGGCAGTAAAGCGGCAGCAGATCCGCCCGCATGCGGCCCGCAACGCCGGGCAGGTCGGCGAGGTCGGACCGGCAGATCCCCGGCGCACCGGAATCCCCGTCGCTCACCCGGGCAGGCAAGGCCGATTGGGGAGGGGCGCCATAGGGTGGGCACCCGCAGAGGGGGCAGACGCCGTGGAAGCCCACCGTGTGGAGGGAGACCCGTGGTTTTGCCCCTGCTCGTCCTCGATCAGCCCGTGCCACGTGCCGGCCAGCCGACGACGACAGTACGGGGCGCCGCTCGCGACTTCCTCCACCGCGCCGCACAGGTCCGGGCCCCCGCCCAGCCCGAATACCCCGACGCGGTCCTCCTGGTCATCACCGAACTCGTCACCAACGCGATCCGTCACACCGAGGGACCCGCCGCCCTCCACCTCGAACTCCACGACGACCACATCGAGATCCGCGTCACCGACACCAGCCCTCACCCGGCTGAGCCCCGCCGGCCCCAGACCGACGGCAGCGGCGGCTACGGATGTCACCTCATCGAACGCCTCACCACCCACACCCACACCGAACCCACCCCCGACGGCGGAAAGACCATCTGCGCCCACGCCCCCTGGTAGCAGCCCCGGCCTACAAGCACGGCGTCGCCACTTCGCCATGGCCGGCCGAGCGCAGCTCCGCGGCGCGGGTATCGGGTATCGGGTATCGGGTACCTGGCGATGGCCTTACTGGTCGGCGCTGGGGACAGCGAGCAGGTTGGTCAGGCGGTTGCCGGCTGGGGCTGGAGCAGTTGTGGCTGGCCGAAGAGGAGGGCGTAGCCGTCGGGGAGCCGGCGCAGGATGCGGGCGAGGAGGTCGGGGCCGGCGAGGGCGGAGACGGGGGCGAGGACGGCGCCGGTGTCCCAGCGGGTGGTGGCCGGTGTGGCGCCGGTACGGGCGGCCAGGTCCTTGATGAACCCCCATCCGGTGAGCTGCTCGGTGTCGGGGATCTGCGCGGTCAGGGTGAGCGCGGCTTCGACGGGCAGGCGGCGGGCGAGGTCGACGCGTTCGTCGCCTGTGATCTGCCGTCCGAGAGCGGCGATAACGGTTCGGACGGCTTCCTCGGCGCGTTCGCGGGTGGGGTAGGCGCCCTCGTAGCGGACGCGTTCGAGCAGCTGGTCGTACGTCATGGCCGCCGCGATGGAGCGTTCCGGTCGGGTCTGGTCGTACATGACGGGGCGCTGTCCTTTCTGGCCCCGGCCCCCCGCCACGTAGAAGACCGGCGAGGCCGATGAGGCCGAGCGGTCCGCGCCACCCGTTCGGGCTGCGTCCCCCGGTCACATCAGACGGGAACGCGACGGCGTCGGTACCCTCCCCGGCATGACGTCACCCGACGACGCCCGGAAAGGGGTTCCGTGTCGGATCCGATGACCGTGCTGGCCATGACGGGGGCGACGACCGTCGTGGCGGCCATGGCCACCAGCGCCTGGGACGGCACCCGGGAGCGCGTCGTCGAGCTCTTCCGCCGCCGTGGCGACGAGCGGTCCACCGCGCTGGCGGCCCAGTTGGACGGCGATGCGGAACTGATCGCGGGCGAGGGCGAGGACACCGACGGCGTACGCGAAGACCTCGTACGCCCCTGGGCGCGCCGGATCGGCGCCCTGCTCCGCGAACACCCGGAGGCCGCGGACGAGCTGCGCGCCCTGATCGAGGAGGTCTCCGTGCCCCCGGCCGCCCAACAGTGGTCGCAGCACATCACCGCGCACGCCGGCGGCGCCGCCTTCGGCGCCCAGGGACCCGGCAGCAGCGTGCACGTGCACCATCACCGGCCGGCCGCCGGCGAATACCCCGCCCCCGCATGAGCGAGCCCGACCCGTCGGCGCGTCAGCACGTCACCGCGGAAGGGGGCTTCGCGTACGGCGTGGTCGGGGCCGACCTCCACGTGTACGCGGACGGGCTGCCCTCCTACGTCCTGGAGGAGTGGCTCCCCCCGCCCGAGTCGGACCCGGAATGGCTGCGGGAGCTGCCCAGCCGCCTGCTCAGCGCCCGGCACGAGATCGTCCCCTTCACCGGCCGCGCCGACGAGCTCGCCGAGCTCCGCGCGTGGCGCGGCGCCACCGGCCGACGGCTCGCCGTCCGCTGGCTGCACGGGCCCGGCGGCCAGGGCAAGAGCCGCCTCGCGGCGGCGTTCGCCCGGGACAGCGTCGCCGAAGGGTGGAAGGTCGTCAGGACCGTGCACGCCCCCGGCAACGTGCTCCCGGGCGGCGCCGGCGGCGACCTGCGGGCCGTGGGCGCCGCCGGGGTGCTGCTGGTCGTCGACTACGCCGACCACTGGCCGCTCCCCCACCTCACCTGGCTGCTGAGCAACCGGCTGCTCCACCGCCTCGACCGGCCGACCCGGGTGCTGCTGGTGGCCCGGGGCACGGACCAGTGGCCGGCCGTGCAGGCCGCCCTGCACGACTCCCAGGCGGCCACCTCCGTCCAGGCCCTGGAGCCCCTGCCGGAGCGCGGCGGCGAACGGGCCGGGATGTTCGAGGCCGCCCTTGACACCTTCGCGGCCTGCCTCGGAGCCGCCCCGGGCGCGCCGGACGGTTCACGGGTTCCCCCGCCGTTACGGGTGCCCGCGCCGTTACGGGTTGCCCCGCCGGTTTCCCTGGACGGGCCGGAGTTCGGGCTGACGCTGGCCGTCCACATGGCCGCCCTGGTCGCCGTGGACGCCCACCTCCACGGCCGCCCGCGCCCACCGACGCCGTCGGCCTGGTCACGTACCTCCTCAACCGCGAACAGGCCCACTGGGCCCGGATCCACACCCAGGACGCGGGCCGCGCGGCGGCCGCCGCGGGGCGCACGTACACGACCCCGCCGCAGGTGATGAACCGCGCCGTGTTCGCGGCCGCTCTGACGGGGACCGTGCACCGGGCGACCGGCCGCAGCGTCGTCGACCGGGTGACCGGAAGCCCGCCCGCCGCACCGCACCCCGCCGAGCGCGTCCTCGCCGACCACGGCGTCTGCTACCCGCCCTCCGGATCCGGGCCCTCCGGATCCGGGCCCGCTGCCGTCCTCGAACCCTTGCTGCCCGACCGGCTCGCCGAGGACTTCCTCGCCCTCACCCTTCCCGGCCACCGCGCGCAGAGCGTCTACCCGCCGTCCTCCTGGGCCCCGGAGGCGCTCGGCCGCCTCCTGCTGCCCGGCGGCGACGGGCGGCCGGCGTCGTGGACGCCCCGCGCGCTGATCTTCCTGGCCGCGTCCGCCGAACGCTGGCGGCACATGCGCCACGACCACCTGTACCCGCTGCTGCGGCGGGCACCGTGGCTCGCCGTCGCCGCCGGCGGACGGGCACTCGGCGCGGTCGCCGCGCTCGACGACATCGACATGGGGCTCCTCGAGGCGATCGAGGCCCGTCTGCCCGAACGCGAGCACCCCGACCTCGACCCGGCCCGCGCGGTCCTGGTGGAACGGCTCGCCCGGCACTGGCTGGCGGCCACGGACGACCCGGACCGGCACGCCTTCGTCCACGTCCAGCTGGCGAACGCCCTGCGCGGCGCCGGGCGGTACGAGGAGCTCACCACTCGACGGTGCGGGTCGTCGCGCTCCTGGAGCGATTGGAGGCCGAGCGGCCCGGCTCGCAGACCGCGCACCTGGGCGTGGCGTACGCCAACCTGTTCACCAGCCACACGAGTCTGGGCCGGCCGCAGGCGGCCGTCGAAGCGGCGGGGCGGGCCGTGCACTTCGAGCGCCTCCTGGCCGATTCCGACCCGCAGGGCCGGTCCGCCGGACTCGGCCCCGACGGCCGACAGGCCCGGTACGCCCTCGCCCTCTGCGACCACGGGCAGGCCCTCGCCACCGCCGGGCGGTGGGCGGACGGGTTCCGCGCCCATGCCACGGCGCTCGACGTGCTCGTCCTGCTCGCCGAGCAGGACACCGAGCGGCACCGCAACGACCTCGGCGCGACCCTCCTCAACATCGGCGCCGACCTCTCCGCTTCAGGGCGCGGAGGCGCCGCGGTCGCGGCGACGGAGGGAGCGGTGCACCTCCTCGGGCCCCGGACGGCCGTCGGCGACCCGCCCAACGATCCCAACGATCCCGACCATCCCGGGACTTACGCACTGGCCCTGTCCAACCTCTCCGGCCTCCTGCTCACCTGGCGCCACGCCCTCCCCGTCGGTACCGACTGGCGCAGCCGGGCCCTCGACGCGAGCACCCGGGCGGTCAAGATCAACCGGCATCGTGCCGGGGCGAACCCGGACGCGCTGGCCCCCTCGCTGGAACAGTCCCTGCGGACCCACGCCGGCGCCCTGGAAGCGAAGGGCCGCGCCGCGGAGGCACGTGCGGTCCGCGCCGAGGCCGACGAGCTGCGCAGCCGCATGCGACCACCGCCCGACGTGAGCGACGTGAGCGACGTGCCCCGGGCGGACCTCATGGCGGCGGATGACGACCCCGGCTCGTACCGCGAGGACGTGGTCCGCACCCTCGGGCTCCTGGCGCGGTTCCACGAGGAGACGGGTGTGGCGGAGAGGGCGAGCGCGGTGCGCCGGGAGATCCGCCGACACCGCCCACCCTGGCGGTGGCTCGTCCGCCCGACGCGCCGCGGAGCCCCCTGAGAAGCCCGGCAGCGGGCCGACGCCAGGGCGAAGGCGCCAGGGACGAAGGCGCGCGGGCGAAGGCGCCGGCGTCGGCCGGGAACGAGAGGCGCCGCAGCCCCGGCCGGAAGGAAGGGAACGTCCCGGGGACGGACCTCCGGACGGAGCCCCATGGCCGGGACCCCGTCGGTCCCGAGCCGGGACCGGTACCAGGGAGCCGCCTCGACCAGGCGGTTGAGAGTCCCGGGTCCGGGGTGGCAATCGGCTGCCGGTGGGGCGGCGCCACCGCATGTGGCGCACGCGGCCGTGCTCGATCGCGGACCGGAGCACGTCGTTCGCGTCGTACCCCCGCGCCGGTTCCACCAGGAAGCCGGCTTCCTCGACCTGATGGGAGGCGATGGCCGGGCACCGTGCCGGCCACCGCGCGTCGCCGGACTCGACCTCGATGTAGAGCTCGGCGTCGCCGTCAACGGCTCGCAGGCGCCAGTGACGTAGACGGTCGGCAGCCGCCGGTCGAACCCGTACGGGTTCAGCGCTTCGACGGCCTTGCCGGGGTGCCGGGCGAGCACTTCGGGCCGCCCGGGGTTCCCGGTGACGACCGTGCGCCCGCGCACCTCGGCGGGCAGCAGCGCCAGCGAGGACTGGGAGGACACCGCGATACGCGTCGCGGAACTCGCGAGCCTGCGGTTGGCCAGGCCCAGCCGGACCGTCTGCTCGTGCAGGACCAGCGTTCGACGAGCGACGGATCTTCCCCGTGGGCCTTGCGCCCTCGGGCGAGTGGGTGGGCTGCAGTCTGTTGCACATAACTTGCCCGGTGTAAGGCGAGGGCGCCCGCCGTCTCCGTGGCCGCTCGGTCCGAGGACCCGTCAGCGTCCCGCTCGGCAGCGGCCGGTGGCGCGGATCGCGCCCGCTCCCCCGCCCGACTCCGCTCGGTCCGAGCGCGATGAAGATCAATCGCAAGTCGGCGCACTAGGGTCGGAGACATGACGCCACCACCCCTTGCCGGCAGTGCCTTCGACTCGCTCCGCCTCGACGCCGTATCCGACCAGGAGGCGCTGCGCCGGGCCTACGCACTCCCCGGCGACGCGGCCGTGCGCAAGCAGATGACCGAACTCACCGAGCAGACCCAGCGGCTGATCGCCTGCTCGTCCCTGGTCCTGGTCGCCAGCGCGGACGCCGAGGGCAACTGCGACGTCTCCCCGCGCGGCGGCCCCGCCGGGTTCGTCGCCGTCTTGGACGCACGGACCGTGGCGATACCGGACGCGACCGGCAACAAGCGTCTGGACACCCTGCAGAACGTCATCGCCACCGGACGGGCCGGGCTGCTCTTCGTCATCCCGGGACGCACCACGACGCTCCGGGTGAACGGCCGGGCCTGCGTCTCCACCCGCCCGGAGCTGCTGTCGCAGCTGACCGCCGTGGGCAAGCCGCCGGCCAGTGCGCTGGTGGTGGGGGTCGAGGAGGTCTACCCGCACTGCCCCAAGTCGCTCCTGCGCAGCGGGGCCTGGAAGCCGGAGCAGTGGCTGCCGGCGGACGCCCAGCCGGCCTCGGCCGAGGTGACGCTGGCCCAGCTGCGGATGCCGGAACTGACGCTCGCCGACATCGAGCAGGCGGAGGCGGACTCGCTGAAGTACCGGTACGAGTAACGGGCTGCACGGGCCTGACATGCTGCGGGTCACCCGCTCACCGGCTCACCGGCTCACCGGGTCTCTGGTGACCGGACAGGTCCGCGCGTACGACCTCCTGCGGATGTCAGGCCGCGAGGGCCGGCCGTGCCGTGTGGGCGCGAGCGACCGGACGCTATGCCGCGGGCGGGCAGGGGCAGCCGGGCCCGAAAACCCCGGCCCCGTGCCCGCCGGAACGGTGCGTCAGACCATGGAGAGCCGGTCCACCAGCAGTTCCACCCGCTGCCCGGTGTGCTCCGGCGGCAGTCGTCCGGACCTGGTCAAAGTGGCCAGCCCGTGCAGGGCCGCCCAGAACGTCTCGGTGAACAGCCCCGGGTCGACGCCGTCCCCGGCGACCTCGCCGAGGCACCCCAGCAGCGCGGCGAACGCGTCCTTGAGGGGTTCCGGGGTGTCCTCCCGTGCATACGGGAGACCGCCGTCGAGCTGGAAGATGGCGTCGTAGACCGCCGGGTTGCGTGCGGCGAAGTCGAGGTAGGCGCGGGCCAGGGCGTACACCCGCTCGCGCGGGCCGTCCGCCGCGGCGGTCGCGGCGCGCACCGCCGCGGCCAGCTCGGCGGCGCCCTCCAGGGCGACGGCACCGATGATCTCCCGTTTGCCGCGGAAGTGGCTGTAGAGGACGGGCTGGCTGTACTCGATGCGCTCGGCGAGCCGACGGGTGGTGACCGCGTCCCAGCCCTGCTGCTCGGCGAGTTCGCGGGCCGTCGCCACGATGAGGCGTTCGCGCTCCGCCCGTTCGCGCTGCTTGCGTTCCTGTACCGACATGATTCGATCCTAGCACCGCTAGACAATCAAGCGGCAGTAGTACTAGCGTTGCCCCATCACCTAGCAACGCTAGATATCGAGAGGGTCATCATGCTCAACGCACTCGAGGTCGTCACCACCGTGGTCGTCGGAGTGATGGTGGGGGTGGAGTTCTCCGTCGCCTTCGTCATGAACCCGATTCTCAACGCCCTCCCGGAGGACAGCGGCCAACTCGGCCACGCCCACGGGGGCCGGATGCTCGGCGCCGTGATGCCGGTCTGGTACATCGGCTCGCTCGCCCTCGTCGCGGCCTGGGCCATAGCCGGATGGCACCACCACGGCACGGGCCTCGTCGTCACCGCCGGCGCGCTGCTGCTCCTCAGCGTGGTCATGTCGCTCCTGCTGCTCGTCCCGATCAACAACCGGAACAAGACGTGGACCCCCGAGAACCGGCCCGCGGACTGGAAGAAGCAGGTACACCGCTGGGAACGCTTCCACTACGCCCGCGTCGCCGTCATCGTCGCCGCCTTCACCCTGCTCGTCGCCGCCCTCGCCTGATCTCGCGGGCCGACACCGCGCGGGCCGCGCCGGCCATGTCGGCCGCCTCCGCGCGGCCTGATCAGGCCCCACACGACTCGGCAAGCTCCACGCTCACCAAGCTCACCACTCTGACGAGACTCGCAAGGAGAAGAACAGTGTCGCTGAAGAAGATCAACACCGTCCTGGCCGCCACCTTCATCCTCTTCATCCTCTGGTTCGGGACGGAGTACATCCTGAGCCCGGAGACGATGGCACCGGGCTACGGCCTCCCGAGCTGGCCGTCCGGCGACGGCGACGGCTTCCTGATCGTCAAGGGAATCCGCGACATCGTCCTGGCCCTGGTCCTGGGCATCCTGCTGGCGACGGGTCACCGCCGGGCGCTGGGCTGGGTGCTGCTGGTGGAGGCCCTCGCCGCGTACGGCGACATGACCAATGTGCTGGCCCACCACGGCTCCGCGGCCACCGCGCTCGGCGTCCACGGCCTGACCGCGACGCTGATGGTGGTCAACGGCCTGCTCATCATGCGAGAGACCCGCAAGGCCGTGACCGTGGCCGCGGCCGCTCCGGCAACGCCCGCCACGCAGCCCGCCTGACGCCACCGCGGCCCGCGTCGGTGCTCGCGAAGGGCGGGGCCACGGGTGATCCCGCCGTACGCCGATTGTCAGAGGCTGTTGGCAGGATCTGCGTCGTGAACGTCATCCGTACCACCCCACCACGGCCGTTCGACGTGGCCGCGGCCTTCCCCCGGCTGGCCCCGCTGGCACGCACGACGACCCGGCTGCATCCCCGCCCCGGTTCTCCTTCGCCGTACGACAGCTCGGCCGGTGGGCCGCTGCTGTGGCCCAGTGAGCAGCCATGGCTGTACTGCGACGCACGAGGGTCCGGTCTCCCCCCTCCTGCCGGTGGCCCAGCTGTACGTGCGCGACGTTCCCCAGCTACGGCCGCCCGGACGGACAGACCTGCTCCAGGTGCTGTGGTGCCCCTCGGAGCACCCGCCGGAACACAAGCCTCCGACCGAACTGTTCTGGCGAACCGCCGCCGACGTCACCCATGTCCTCGCCTCGCCGACCACACCGTCCGAGGCGCAGTACGGCTACGCGCCGGAGCCGTGCGTGCTCGCACCGGAGCAAGTCACCGAGTACCCCAACTTCCTTGAGTTGGACGAGGAGTTGCAGCGGCAGCTGAGCGACTGGAGCGCGTGGCAGGCGGCCGGCGTCGCGATGGACGATTCCTACGAGCCCGCCCCGCAGGAGTTCTACATGGACGAGCTGTCCGTTGCCCCCGGCTGGAAGGTCGGCGGCTGGCCGCCGTGGGGCCTCACCGATCCCATCGCCCGGTTCTGCATCAACTGTGGCGCGGCGATGAACCCGCTGCTGACCATCGCCTCGAACGAATCTCGCGACTACAGAAGGGGCTGGGTCCCGTACGAGGACCAGGCCATCGCCGTGATTGACAGCGACAACGTGGCGAACCCGCCCGGGATCCAGGTTTCCGACGCGAACAATCTGCAGCTCTACTCCTGCCCGACGTGCTACACGCATACCGATCTGATCCAATAGGCCATTGCCATTGCCAACAAGGGCCGCCGCCGCCCGGCCCTCACGGGCAAGCCGATCGCCGATGCGCGCGCCGCGTACCCGGACGGCCGGTCCATCGCAGCCCTGGCCCGCGAGCACGACGTCAGCCGATGCTGACGGTGATCTCGGGGAGCGGTATGTCGGAAAGGTTCAGCTGGAGCCCGGTCAGGGTCAGGTAGGTCTGCGAGTCGGTCAAGGTGGAAGTGGTGGACGGCGCCTGGGTCTTCCCGCGCGTGCTCACCAGCAGGTACCAGCCCCCGCGCTTGTAGCTGCGGGAGTCGTCGGGACGGTCGCCGTTCGGGTTCAGCGTCCAGCCCTGACGCTCCAGGTCGACGCAGATCGCGTTCATCTCCGACTGTGCGGCGGCCTTCTCGCGGACGGCCATCCAGCCCGTCCTGTCCGAGTCGGCGCCGGCCGCGACGGTCGGGCGGCCCTGCGCCGGGTCGAGGCCCGCCGCGCTGACCGCGGTCCGGATCACCTCGTCCACGGCGTCCCGTGTGAGGGGCGGCGACGTGGACTCCGGTGTGGGCGCCGCCGTGGATGGGAACGGCGTGGATGGGGACGGCGTGGGTGCGGGCGCGCCCAGGTGGATGCGCCCGTCGACTATCTGGATGTGGTCCGGCAGGGCCAAGGCGGCCAGACTCACGATCAAGGCCGTGGCCAGCCCGATCCACACGCTCTTCAACATTGCGTTCAACGCGAAACTCCCCCCGAGTGATCATTCAGAGGGAGTCTCACACATACTGCTCGGCGCCCAGCAGCCCTTACGACGTGGTGCGCGATAGGGTGCCCGGCCGGTAACCGGTCCTGCTGTGCGCGTGGTCGCAGCGGGCCATTGAGATACTTCGGCCCATGGATACGAGTGCGGGGGCGGACGGGATACGGCCGGGCCGTCCCGTGGAATGGGCGCTGCGTTCCGCAGAGCCGACGGATGTCGAGGCGATCGCAGAGCTGCGGGCAACGGTGATGCGCCCGGACCTGGAGCGGCTGGGACGGTTCGACGAGCATCGGGTCCGGCAACGGCTGCGGGATTCCTTCTCCCCCCAGCACACGTCGGTCATCGTGGCCGATGGCGCCTTCGCGGGCTGCGTCACTGTGCGCCCCGCCGAGGACGGGCGGTGGCTGGAGAATTTCTATCTCACTCCGGCCCTCCAGGGCCGGGGGCTCGGATCGGCTGTGCTGCGAACACTGCTGGAACGGATCGATGCCGGCGGCGTGCCCGTTCGCCTGAATGTCCTGCAGGGCAGCGCCGCCCGGCGGCTGTACGAGCGCCACGGGTTCACCGTGGAGGTCCAGGACCCGATCGACGTCTACATGGTGCGACGGCCGGGTGCGGGCACCCTCTGAACTTGAAAGGCGGATGCTGGTCACCCTGGTGCACCTGCGCACCAGGCCTCCCCCACGCCGCGCTGGCCGAGCTGTAGAGCGCGGCCCGTTCCACCATCTCCCGGGCCATCGGCGAGATCCGCCCGCTCCTGGCCGGCCGCGGCTTCGCCGTCCCCGACAGCCCCGGCCTGCGGCTGCGCACCCTGGCCGACGACTTCCCCGAGCAGGTCAGCGCCCCGCCGAAGAAGCCGGAGCGGGGTGACTCGCTCAGCGAGGAGTACGCCTGGCGTGAGCACCGCCGCCGACAGTCCTCGGCTCGGATTTGTGTCGAGCACGCTCACGCCGAACTGCGGCAGTGGCGTCCGCTCCAGCGCTACACCGGCCGACGCGAGGACTACGCCGAGACGGATCAGCGCCTAGCCGACCCGCCAGGGCAGCACACCCCGACCTCAATCGCGGACCGGCTCGCCAAGGGGCGGGGCCCGTACTTCCGCTCGCGGGGGCCCCTACTCCTGCGTGGGGCTCACTCAACGCAGCCGGAGCACGCCGCTGACGCCGGCGTGGTCGGAGGGCCACAGTCCTGACGGAGTGCGGTCGCCCTGCGCGTCGCCCACCCGGTCGGCCGCCAGTGCGGTGACCTTGCCGCGGAAGAGCACGTAGTCGATGCGCTGGGTGAGGTTGGAGGTGGGATTGCGCAGGTCGGGGGCCTGGCAGCAGGTGAAGCCGGGGTTGCGGTGGCGGGTGGCGGTCCAGGCGTCGGTGAATCCGGCGGCCAGGAGGCGGTTGTGGCTCTGCGTGTTGGTTCCCGGTGTCGCGCCGACTCCGCCGGCCGCCGAGTTGAGGTCGCCGAGCAGCACGGTGGCGAGCGTGGTGTTCAGCGGGCCTGCGAGGAGTTCACCGGTCTGTGCTTCCTGGACGGCGGGGGCGGCGGGTTCGAGATGGGTGGTCACCACTCGGGTGGTACGGCCTCGCAGCGTACCCCGTCATCCTCGGCGGCGCCGCCCTGACCCGCGCCTACGTCGAACAAGACCTCCACGAAATCTACGAAGGCGAAGTCCGCTACGCCCGCGACGCCTTCGAAGGCCTGCGCCTCATGGACGCCCTGATCGCCGTGAAGCGCGGAGTTCCGGGCGCCAGCCTGCCCGAGCTCAAGCAGCGCCGCGTCGCCAAGCGGGACACGCCCGTCCCCGTCGAGGAGGCGGAGGAGCCCGGCGGCCGTTCCGACACCTCCACCGACAACCCGATCCCCGCCCCGCCGTTCTGGGGCACCCGTGTCGTCAAGGGCATCCCGCTCAAGGACTACGCCTCCTGGCTGGACGAAGGCGCCCTGTTCAAGGGCCAGTGGGGCCTCAAGCAGGCCCGCGCCGGCGGAGCCACGTACGAGGAACTGGTCGAGTCGGAGGGCCGGCCCCGCCTGCGCGGCCTCCTGGACAAGCTGCACACCGAGAACCTGCTCGAAGCGGCCGTGGTCTACGGGTACTTCCCCTGCGTCTCCAAGGGCGAGGACCTGATCATCCTCGACGAGGCCGGCAACGAGCGGACCCGTTTCACCTTCCCGCGCCAGCGCCGCGGCCGCCGCCTCTGCCTGGCCGACTTCTTCCGGCCCGAGGAGTCCGGCGAGATCGACGTCGTCGGCCTCCAGGTCGTCACCGTCGGCTCGAAGATCGGCGAGGCCACGGCCAAGCTCTTCGCGTCCGACTCCTACCGCGACTACCTCGAGCTGCACGGACTGTCCGTCCAGCTCGCGGAGGCCATGGCCGAGTACTGGCACGCCCGCGTCCGCGCCGAGCTCGGCTTCGGCGGCGAGGACCCGGCACAGGTCCAGGACATGTTCGACCTGAAGTACCGCGGCGCCCGCTTCTCCCTCGGCTACGGCGCCTGCCCCGACCTCGAAGACCGCGCCAAGATCGCCGACCTCCTCCAGCCCGAGCGGATCGGCGTCCACCTCTCCGAGGAGTTCCAGCTCCACCCGGAGCAGTCCACCGACGCGATCGTCATCCACCACCCCCAGGCGAAGTATTTCAACGCACGCTGAGGCGGACCGGCGTACACTAGTCGGTCCCATACAGGCCGGTCACCTGTCACCCCCGGGCACGCCCCGAGGGCTGAGGTGACCGGCCTCGTCGTCCCCCGAGGACCTTCAGAGAGGTGCGCGCATGACGAGCACAGTTCCCGCCCCCGTCGCCCGTACGGCCGACGGACATGCCCTGCAGGCGGTGCTGCTCGACATGGACGGCACCCTCGTGGACACCGAGGGCTTCTGGTGGGAGATCGAGGTCGACGTCTTCGGCGAGCTCGGCCACCGCCTCGACGAGGCCTGGCGCGACATCGTCGTCGGCGGCCCCATGACCCGCAGCGCCGGCTTCCTCATCGCATCCACCGGCGCCGACATCAGCATCGCCGAGCTCACCGTCCTGCTCAACGAGCGCTTCGAAGCCCGCATCGCCGACCGCGTGCCCCTCATGCCCGGCGCCGAGCGGCTGCTGAGCGAGCTGGCCCGGCACAACGTGCCCACCGCCCTCGTCTCCGCCTCCCACCGGCGCGTCATCGACCGGGTCCTGCTCACCCTCGGCCGCGACCGCTTCACCATGACCGTCGCCGGCGACGAGGTCCCGCGCACCAAGCCGCACCCCGACCCCTACCTCCTCGCCGCCCGCACCCTCGGCGCCCACCCCTCGCGCTGCGCGGTCATCGAGGACACCGCCACCGGTGTGGCAGCCGCCGAGGCCGCCGGCTGCCGGGTCGTCGCCATCCCCTCCGTCGGCCTGATCGCACCCGGGCCCGGCCGCACCATCGTGCGCTCCCTCGAAGACGTGGACCTGACCTTCCTGCGCTCCCTCATCACACCGATGAACTGACCGCGCACGCTGCGTACGGGACGATCCGCCCCCGGGACCGAGGTCCCGCGGGCGGATCTTTCGCCTAATTCCCCGGAGGCCGAAATTCCATCCCTCCCGGGGGAGTTGTCCCGGGTGACCTTTGTCACCCACAAGTCCCCCTTCGCACCACTCCGCGCCCTCCCCGGCCATCCCTTGTGTCCCCATTGATCAGCACCTGACCGAATCTGCGAACGCCCCCGCGCACACCCCCGGTACGCTCCCGCAACGGTGCGATAACGCCCCCGCTCCGGCCGGTTCAAGCCACCCCTCCGCAGGCCACTAATGTCGATCCGGGCACTGCGCCGCACCTCAGCCGTCCCGGAAACACACCCCCTGTTGCCGGAACGGCGTGGACCGATCGTCACATCACCGGCCCGATCGTTCCGCCCAGAACGGGCGACCGTCGCGATGCCCTCCACGCCAGCTTTGAACAAGTGCCGGGTCGAGGGAGTACTTCCAGCATGAACCGCAAGACCATGGTGCTGACGGCAGCCGCCGGCCTGCTCACCCCCGCGCTGACCGCCTGCGGCAGCACCAGCGGAGGCGGCGCGGGATCCGGGGCGATCGTCGTCGGAACCACCGACCGGTTCGAGGCCGCCGACTACGCCCCCGCCCCGCTCGACCCCGCCTACGCGTACGACGCCGGCACCTGGAACATCCTGCGCCAGACCGTCCAGACGCTGATGCACACCCCGCGCGGCGGCGGCCAGCCCGTCCCCGAAGCGGCCTCCGACTGCCGCTTCACCGACACCGGCAACCAGAGCTACCGCTGCACCCTGCGCCCCGGCCTCAAGTTCGCCGACGGAGACCCGCTCACCGCCCAGGACGTCAAGTTCTCCATCGAGCGCGTCATCGCCATCAAGGACGAGAACGGCCCCTCCTCGCTCCTGTCGACCGTCGACACCGTCGAGGCCAAGAGCGCCGACACCGTCGTCTTCCACCTGAAGACCTCCGACGCGACCTTCCCGTACAAGCTCTCCACCCCCGCCGCCGGCATCGTCAGCGCCAAGAAGTACGACGCCAAGAAGCTCCGCCAGGGCTTCGCCGTCGACGGCTCGGGCCCCTACACGGTGAAGACCGAAGTCAAGGACAACCACCTCGTCCGCGCCGTCTTCAGCAAGAACCCGAACTACCGCGGTGATCTGAAGCCGCAGAACGACAAGGCCGAGCTGCGCGCCTTCGAGGACTCCGACGCCATGGTCAAGGCCCTGGAGGACGGCAGCGTCCACATGGTCTCCCGCACCCTGTCGCCCGCCCAGATCACCGAGTTCTCCGCCAAGCCCCCCAAGGGCATCAAGCTCGTCCCGATGCCCGGCCTGGAGATCCGCTACCTCGGCTTCAACACCGACGCACCCACCGTCAAGGACAAGGCCGTACGCCAGGCCCTCGCGGCCGCCGTCGACCGGGGCGCCCTCATCAACAAGGTGTACGGGAAGTCCGCGCAGCCCCTCTACTCGCTGGTCCCCACCACCGTGACCGGCCACGTCAACTCCTTCTTCAACAAGTACGGCGAAGCCAACACCGCCAAGGCCGCCGACCTGCTGAAGGCCGCCGGGATCAAGACCCCGGTCAAGCTCACCCTCAACTACACCAACGACCACTACGGCGACGGCACCGCGGCCGAGTTCGAAGCCCTCAAGGCCCAGCTGAACTCCACCCAGCTCTTCGACGTCACCGTCCAGGGCGCCGACTGGTCCGAATTCCGCCCCGCGCAGAAGAAGGGCGACTACGCCGCCTACGGGCTCGGCTGGTTCCCCGACTACCCCGACGCCGACAACTTCCTCGCCCCGTTCCTGGAGCAGGACAACTTCCTGGGCACGCCGTACGCCAACACCGCGGTGCGCACCAAGCTCATCCCCGAATCGAGGCGCGCCGTCGACCGTGGCGTCGCCGTTCCCGCGATCACGGAGATGCAGGACATCGTCGCCGAGGACGTACCCGTCCTGCCCCTGTGGCAGGGCAAGCAGTACGTCGCCGCACGCGACGGGATCACCGGAGTGGAGTGGTCGGTCAACGCCATCTCCGACCTCCAGCTGTGGGAACTCGGCCGCGGCGTCAGCGGCTGAGCGGCACCAAACGGCCCGCACACACCGCGGGCCGGACCAGACCATTCAGATCAGCCAGTGAAACTGAGAAGGACGTTCGCGTGATGAGACGTAACCAGTGGTTGGCGGCCCCTCTCGGCGCGGCCACCGCCGCCGCACTGCTCAGCGGCTGCGGTGCGACGGATGGCTCGAACGCCGGCAGCGGCAAGGGCGTCGTCATGGGCATATCCGACAAGGTGAAGGCCACCGACCCCGCCTCGGGCTACGACCCCGGCTCCTGGCTGCTCTTCAACAACGTCTTCCAGTCGCTGCTGAGCTTCCCCAAGGGCGGCACCACGCCCGAACCCGACGCCGCGCAGGCCTGCGGGTTCAAGGGCAACGACAGCAAGGTGTACGAGTGCACCCTGCGCGGCGGCCTGAAGTTCAGCAACGGCAACAGCCTCACCGCCAAGGACGTCAAGTACTCCTTCGAGCGCACGCTGAAGATCAACGACGAGAACGGCCCCGCCGTCATGCTCGCGTCGATCGGCTCCATCGAGACCCCCGACGACAAGACCGTCGTCTTCAACCTCAAGAACTCCGACGCCACCTTCCCGAGCAAGATCGCGTCGGGCGCCGGCTCCATCGTCGACCACACCGAATACCCCGCGGACAAACTCCGCGGGGACGGCAAGGCCACCGGATCCGGCGTCTACAAACTGGACTCGATCAACGACAAGAGCGCGAGCTTCTCCGTCAACGGCTCCTACAGCGGCAAGGCCAAGCCGAAGAACAGCGGCGTCACCATGAAGTTCTTCAACGAGGACCAGGCCGCCCTCAAGAAGGTCCTCGAAAGCGGCGACGTCGACTTCGCCTTCCGCGGCCTCGCCGCCAAGGACATCGCCGGCCTCGCCTCCCAGAACGGCGACCAGAAGGTCGAGGTCGTCCAGGGCGCCGGCGCCGAAGTCGAACACCTCGTCTTCAACGTCAACGACCCGGTCGCCGGAAAGCTCCCCGTCCGCAAGGCCATCGCCTACCTCGTCGACCGCGAAGCCCTCGTCAAGCAGGTCTACGACGGCACGGCCACCCCGCTCTACTCCATCGTCCCGGCCGGCATCGCCTCGCACACCACCGCCTTCTTCGACCGCTACGGCGGCAGCCCCCAGCCCGAGAAGGCCAAGAACGTCCTGCGCGCCGCCGGCATCAAGGACAAGGTGAAGATCACCCTGTACTCGACGCCCAGCCGCTACGGCCCCTCGACCGACCAGGAATTCCAGCTCATCGCCAAGCAGCTCAACGACAGCGGCCTCTTCGAAGCCGACGTCAAGTCCGTCGAGTTCGAGCAGTACGAGAAGGACATCCAGGACGGCAAGTACGGCGTCTACGTCAAGGGCTGGGTCCCCGACTACCCCGACGCCGACAACTTCACGCAGCCGTTCTTCGGCCCGGACAACGTCCTGCACAACAACTACGACAACAAGGAGATCATCGGGACCATCATCCCGGCGACCTCCGCCAAGTCCGACCGCGCCGCCACCGCCAACGACTACGCCCGCCTCCAGGACATCGTCTCCGACGAGGTCCCGCTCCTCCCGCTCTGGCAGAGCAAGCAGTACGCCGTCACCCGCCAGAACGTGACCGGCCTGCAGTGGTCCCTCGACGCCTCGACCGTCTTCCGCTTCTGGGAGATCAGCAAGGGCTGAACCGGCCGCCACGGCAACGGGCCCGCCTCCGCGCGACGCGGAAGCGGGCCCGTCCCCGTACAACGGCGGCCGCGGCCGCCCTACTGGCCGGCGCCCGGCCGCACCAGACCGCTCTCGTACGCGTACACCGCCGCCTGCACCCGGTCGCGCAGGCCCAGCTTCGTCAGCACGTGCCCCACATGCGTCTTGACCGTCGTCTCGCTCACGAACAGGTCCGCCGCGATCTCCGCGTTCGACAACCCCCGCGCCACCAGCTTGAGCACCTCGACCTCGCGCTCGGTCAACGTACCGATCATGTCCGGCATGCTGTCCTCGCCCGACGGCAGATGACCCGCGTACTTGTCCAGCAGTCGGCGCGTGATGCTCGGCGCGAGCATCGCCTCACCACCCGCCACCACCCGGATCGCCTGCACCAGCTCCTGCGCCGGAGCGTCCTTCAGCAGGAAGCCGCTCGCACCCGCCCGCAGCGCCTCCACCACGTACTCGTCCAGATCGAACGTGGTCAGCACCAGCACCTTCGCCGGCCCGTCCCGGCCCGGCCCGGTGATCTGCCGGGTCGCCTCCACCCCGTCCATCCGCGGCATCCGGATGTCCATCAGCACCACATCGGGCTGCAGCGCCCGCACCTGGTCCAGCGCCTGCAGCCCGTCCCCGGCCTCGCCGACCACCGCCAGGTCCTGTTCGGCCTCCAGGATCATCCGGAAACCGGTGCGCAGCAGCGGCTGGTCGTCGACCAGCAGTACGCGGATCGCCACAGGGTCTACCTCGTGTTCGTCGGACGCCATCGGGGGACGCCGCCCATTCTGCCCTGACCCGAAGATCGGAACTCCTCCCCGGCCCCGCCTACGGACCCGAAGGACTCCCCGAAGCACTCCCCGAAGGACCCGACGGATCCTCCACCACGCCCCGCGGCGGGACGGCCAGAGGATAGACCGGGGGAGTGCCGCCGAACTCCGGACACACCGCCTGATGATCACACCAGCCGCACAGCTTCGTCCGCCGCGGCCGCCAGTCACCGCTCTCCGTCGCCTCCCGGATCGCGTCCCACAGAGCCAGCAGCTTGCGCTCCATCCGCTCCAGATCCTCGACCACCGGGTCGTACGTCAACACGTCCCCACTGCCCAGATACACCAGCTGCAGCCGCCGCGGCACCACCTGCTTGAGCCGCCACACCACCAGCGCGTAGAACTTCATCTGGAACAGCGCGCCCTCCGCGTACTCCGGCCGCGGCGCCTTGCCCGTCTTGTAGTCGACGATCCGCACCTCACCCGTCGGCGCCACGTCCACCCGGTCGATGATCCCGCGCAGCCGCAGCCCCGACTCCAGCTCCGTCTCCACGAAGAACTCCCGCTCCACCGGCTCCAGCCGCGTCGGGTCCTCCAACGTGAACCACCGGTCCACCAGCGCCTCGGCCTCCGTCAGCCAGCGCGCCAGCTCCACCCCCTCGCCGCCCCCGCCACCCGCCGCACCCTCCGCGAACAGCTCCGTCAGCTCCGGCTTCGACTCCAGCAGCCGGTCCCACTGCCCCGGAATCAAAGCCTTCGCCCGCGGCGCCGTCCGCTCGGCCGCCGGATGGTCGAAGAGCCGCTCCAGCACCGCGTGCACCAGCGTCCCCCGCGTCGCCGCCGCGCTCGGCTTCTCCGGCAGCTTGTCGATCACCCGGAACCGGTACAGCAAAGGACACCGCATGAAATCGCTCGCCCGCGAAGGCGACAGCGAAGAAGGCGCCACGGCCACCGCCTGCACGGGCACGGAACCGGGCACGGGACTGCTCACTGCGTCGTCCGGACCGCTGCCGGGGCTCGTCGTCATACCCAAAACCCTACGACCCGCGACCGACAGCACGCGCATACCATCGACGCCAAGCCCACTCGCACTGCATGATCGGAGCATCACAACGCGCTACGGCGCACCCCGACACCACCGGGCAAAGGCAGAACAACCGCCGGCGCGCACCAAACGCCGGACAGCAGCGAACGAAGGAAAACCGTGGCAGACACCGACGAGACCGGCGAGCGCGCGGGCCGGCGCTCAGGACCGGGCGGCGGACTCCTCATGGGCCGCCCCTTCGGCGTACCCGTCTACGTCTCGCCCAGCTGGTTCCTCGTCGCCGCCCTCATCACCTGGGTCTTCGGCGACCAGCTCGACCGCATCCTCCCCGACCTCGGCCCCGCCCGCTACCTCGTCGCCCTCTTCTTCGCCGTCGCCTTCTACGCCTCCGTACTCGTCCACGAACTCGCCCACACCATCGCCGCCCTGCGCTTCAAACTCCCCGTACGCCGCATCCAGCTCCAGTTCTTCGGCGGCGTCTCCGAGATCGAGAAGGAATCCGAGACCCCCGGCCGCGAATTCGTCCTCGCCTTCGTCGGCCCCCTGCTCTCCCTCCTCCTCGCCGGCGCCTTCTACCTCGGCATGAAGACCGTCGAACCCGCCAGCGTCCCCGGCGTCCTCCTCGCCGGCCTGATGATCTCCAACCTCCTCGTCGCCGCCTTCAACCTCCTGCCCGGCCTGCCCCTCGACGGCGGCCGCATGCTCCGCGCCGTCATCTGGGGCATCACCGGCAAACCCATGACCGGCACCATCGCCGCCGCCTGGGTCGGCCGCGCCCTCGCCGTCGCCGTCCTCCTCGGCCTGCCGCTCCTGAACTACACCGGCACCCTCGGCAACCGCGCCGACGAGATCGGCGGCATGGACACCGTCATGGACGCCCTGCTCGCCGCGATCCTCGCCGCGATCATCTGGACCGGCGCCGGCAACAGCCTGCGCGTGGCCCGCCTGCGCGAACACCTCCCGGAACTCCAAGCCCGCAAACTCACCCGCCGCGCCATCCCCGTCGAGAACGCCACCCCCCTCTCCGAAGCCCTGCGCCGCGCCAACGAAGCCGGCGCCCGCGCCCTCGTCGTCGTCGACGGACTCGGAGACCCCACCGGCATCGTCCGCGAAAGCGCCATCGCCGCCGTCCCCGAACACCGCCGCCCCTGGGTCGCCGTCAGCACCCTCGCCCAAGACCTCACCGACGGCATGAAGGTTTCCGCGGAACTCGCCGGCGAAGAACTCCTCGACCACCTGCGCACCACCCCCGCCAGCGAATACCTCGTCCTCGAACCCGACGGCGCCATCTACGGCGTCCTGTCCACCCTCGACGTCGAAAAGGCCTTCGTGAAGGCCATGGCGCGGCCCCAGTCCTGAAGCCAATACACTGGTCACATGTCCGAACCGACCGGTGCCGCCCGCCGACGCGGGCCCTTCGAGGTCGGGGACCAGGTACAGCTCACCGACCCCAAGGGCCGCCACTACACGTTCACGCTCGAAGCCGGGAAGAATTTCCACACCCACAAGGGTTCCTTCCCGCACGACGAGCTGATCGGCTCCCCCGAGGGAAGCGTTGTCCGTACCACGGGCAACGTCGCCTACCTCGCGCTGCGTCCCCTGCTCCCCGACTATGTCCTGTCCATGCCCCGCGGCGCCGCCGTGGTCTACCCCAAGGACGCGGGCCAGATCCTGGCCTTCGCCGACATCTTCCCCGGCGCCCGAGTCGTGGAAGCAGGTGTGGGCTCCGGCTCCCTGAGCAGCTTCCTGCTGCGCGCCATCGGCGACCAGGGCATGCTCCACAGCTATGAGCGCCGCGCGGACTTCGCCGAAATCGCCACCGCCAACGTCGAGCGCTACTTCGGCGGCCCGCACCCCGCGTGGCAGCTGACCGTGGGCGACCTCCAGGACAACCTGTCCGACACGGACGTCGACCGCGTGATCCTCGACATGCTCGCCCCCTGGGAATGCCTCGAGGCCGTCTCCAAGGCCCTCGTCCCCGGCGGCATCCTCTGCTGCTACGTGGCCACCACCACCCAGCTCTCGCGCACCGTCGAGTCCATCCGCGAGTTCGGCTGCTACGCCGAGCCGCAGCCCTGGGAATCGATGATCCGCAACTGGCACGTCGAGGGCCTCGCCGTCCGCCCGGACCACCGGATGATCGGCCACACCGGCTTCCTCGTCACCGCCCGCCGCCTCGCCGACGGCGTCGAGCCGCCCATGCGCCGCCGCCGCCCCTCCAAGGGCGCCTACGGCGAGGACTACGACGGCCCCGGCAGCCGGTCCGGCTCCAAGGCCGCCGAGCCCGCAGAAGCCGTAGAGCCCGCCGAAGGCGACCGCGGCTGACCTGCGGTCACCCGCCCGCCCAACACGCAGACGCTGTGGCGCAGTTCCCCGAAGCATCCGGGAACTGCGCCACAGCGTCTTTTCGTTGTCCCGGAAACCGGCCCCGCCGGTGCGGACCCAACCGTTCCACCCCGATGTGAGGTGTGGCACGATGCTGGCTCCCCGTCACCCTTCGCACAGGAGACACCCCGAGTGCCGCACAGCCCCACCGAGCCCGCGCCGGCACCGCAGACCCCGGCGCACCACCGCGCGCGGCCCCTCCACTGGATCGCCACCGCCTCGGCCATGGCCGCCGTCATAGCCGGCGCCGGCTTCCTCCAGCCCGACCCGGCCACCGGAGCCCCCACGACCGCCGGCGGCCCCACGAGCACCGCGGACGCCCCCGGCGGCCCTGCCCGCCCCCCGGACTCCCTCCGGAGGGACGGGCAGGGCCCGTGCCGCGCCCGGCGGCCGCCGCGCTACGCCAGGGCCGCCTGGACCGCCTTGGCCAAGGCGGTCGCCGCCGGGGGCGCCAGGGGTTTCCCGTCGCCGTCGACCACGTACACCGTGTCCACCGCGTTCGCGCCCAGGGTGGAGACGTGCGCGCTGCGGACCCTGACCCCGGAGGATTCCAGCGCCCGCCCGATCCGGTGCAGCAGCCCCACCGCGTCGGGCGCGCGCACCTCCAGGACGGTGGCCAGGGAGGAGACCTCCGGGACCACCGTGACCCTGGGCGGCGGCGGGAGCACCCCGCGCCGGCGCGGGTACGCCGCCTCGCGGTCCGCCAGCCTCGCCGGGACGTCCAGCGAGCCGTCCAGGGCCCGCACCAGGTCCGTGCGCAGCCGGGCCGCCTGCGGCAGGGCCCCGTACTCCGCGGCCACCCGCCACCGCAGCACCAGTACTTCGCCCAGCCGGTCGGGGAGCTCCAGCGAGCGCAGGTCCGCCGCCCGCACCGTGAGGCGGTGCAGCGCCAGTACGCCGGCCACCGCGGGCAGCACCCCCGGCTGGTCGGGGACGGCCACCACCAGCTCCACCCCGACGGCGTCCTCCTCCTGGCGGGCGTGCAGGGCCAGCACCGGCTCCCGGGTGCGCAGCGCCTCCACCGCCAGGCGCTCCTGTTCCGTCGTCGGGATCTCCAGCTCCGTCACCGCGGGCGCCGCGCCCCGCAGCACGGCGGCGACCCGTGCGACCAGGTCGGCCACCAGTGAGCCCCGCCAGGTGCTCCACGCCGCCGGCCCGGTCGCCAGCGCGTCGGCCTCCGTCAGCGCGTGCAGGATCTCCAGCGTGCCCGCCGAGCCCACCGCTTCGGCGACCGCCTTCACCGTCGCCGGATCGTCCAGGTCCCTGCGCGTCGCGGTGTCGATCAGCAGCAGGTGGTGGCGTACGAGCGCGCCCAGCACGGCGACGTCCTGCGGGTCGAAGCCCACGCGCAGCGCCACGTCGCGCGCGATCGTCTCGCCCGCCACCGAGTGGTCGCCGGGCCAGCCCTTGCCGATGTCGTGGAGCAGCGCGGCCATCAGGAGCAGGTCGGGGCGGCCCACCCGGCGGGTCAGTTCCGAGGCGCGCACGGCCGTCTCGATCAGGTGCCGGTCCACGGTCCAGGTGTGCACGGGGTTGCGCTGCGGCCGGCACCGCACCCGCTCCCAGTCGGGCAGCAGCTTGGTGATGATCCCTTCGGCCTCCAGCGCCTCCCAGACGGCCACGGTCGGCTCCCCCGCGCCCAGCAGGGTCAGCAACTGCTCCCGGGCCTCCGCCGGCCAGGGCACCGGCAGCGGCTTCGCCTGCGTCGCGAGCCTGCGTACGGCGTGCAGCGAGACGGGCAGTCCCGCCTGCGCGGCCGCCGCGCCGAAGCGCAGGGGCAGCACCGGGTCCCGGTCCGGGCGCGCGGCCAGGGCCAGTACGGCCTCTCCGTCGGACTCGACGACGCCTTCGGCGAGCGGCGCCCGCTCGGGCACGGTCGCCCGGGTGCCGAGCAGGCCCCGGAGCCTGGGGCGGGAGGCGCGCGCCCGGAGCACGCGGCCGACCTCGCGCCAGGTCACGTCGCCGGCGTACGAGACCACGCGCGCGGCCTCGTACACCTCCCGGAGCAGGGCGTCGGCGTCGAGCAGGCCCAGGTGCGCGGCGACCGGGGTCTGCTCCTGCAGGGAGAGCCGCTCGGTGGCGCGGCCGGTCACCAGGTGGAGGGCGTCGCGCGCGTCGAGCAGCCTGCGCCGGGCTTCGGCGAGGCCCTCGCGCGGGGCGTCGGCCAGCCACGACGCGGCGACGGCCCGCAGCGCGGTGACGTCGCGCAGTCCCCCGCGGGCCTCCTTGAGGTCGGGTTCGAGGAGGAAGCGGAGCTCGCCGGCCCGCTCGGCCCGCTCCAGGCACAGGGAGTGCAGCTGCGGGAGCCGCTTGGCCGCTTGGTTGCGCCAGTCGGCCAGGACGGAGGTGCGCAGCCCGGCGAGGAGTCCGACATCGCCCGCGACGGGCCGGGCGTCCAGCAGTCCGAGGTGCACCTTGAGGTCCTCGGCGGCGGTCTTGCGGGCTTCGCCCGGGGTGCGGACCGAGTGGTCGAGGGCGAGGCCCAGGTCCCAGACGGGGTACCAGAGCCGGTCGGCCAGGGCGGCCAGGGCGCGCGGTTCGGCCCTGCCGTCGTGGAGCAGGACCAGGTCGAGGTCGCTGCGCGGGGAGAGTTCGGCGCGGCCGTAGCCGCCGACGGCGACGAGGGCGGCGCCCCGCACGCCCGTCTCCCGTACGGCCTGGGCGAACAGCGCCTTCAGCCAGTCGTCGGTCAGGGCGGCCAGGGCGGAACGCCGGGAAGGCCCGGACCGCGACTCCTCCTGGAGGAGTCGCAGCCGGGCCGCGGCGTAGCCGCTGGGTCCCGAGCCGGCCGTGTTGTCGTCCGTGGTCTCTTCGACGCTCGTCACCCAGTAGCTCCCGTCACCTAGAGCGCGTCAGCGCCGCGTTCGCCGGTGCGGACCCGGATGACCGAGTCCACGGGGATGCTCCACACCTTGCCGTCGCCGATCTTGCCGGTCTGGGCGGCGTCGACGACGATCCGCATCACGTCCTCGGCGTCGCCGTCCTCGACGAGCACCTCGATACGGATCTTCGGTACGAGGTCCACGGTGTACTCGGCGCCCCGGTAGACCTCGGTGTGGCCGCGCTGGCGGCCGTAGCCGCTGGCCTCGGAGACCGTGAGTCCCTGGACCCCGAAGCGGTGCAGGGCTTCCTTGATCTCGTCCAGCCGGTGCGGCTTCACGATCGCGGTGATGAGCTTCATGCGTCAACCTTCTTGCTCGCGGCGGCAACGGGGGCGGGTGCGGCGGTGCTCCGGGAGGAGGAGCCGCCGCCGGCCCCGCTGAAGTCGTAGGCGGTCTCGGCGTGTTCGACCTGGTCGATGCCGGAGACCTCGTCGTCCTCGGTGACGCGCATTCCGATCGTCTTGTCGAGCAGGAAGGCGAGTACCGCGGACGCCACGAGAGAGTAGGCGAGGACGGAGAAGACTCCCACGGCCTGCTTGCCGAGCTGCTCCAGGCCGCCGCCGTAGAAGAGGCCGGCCGCGTCGGACTGGACCCCGCCGGTGGCGAAGAGGCCGACGAGGAGGGAGCCGATGACACCGCCGACGAGGTGGACGCCGACCACGTCGAGGGAGTCGTCGTAGCCGAACTTGTACTTCAGGCCGACGGCCATGGCGCACACGACACCGGCGATGGCGCCGATGGCGATCGCGCCGAGCGGGGAGCAGGAGCCGCCGGAGGGGGTGATGGCGACGAGGCCCGCGACCGCGCCGGAGGCGGCGCCGAGGGTGGTGAAGGAGCCGTGGCGCAGCTTCTCGTAGCCGAGCCAGGCGAGCATGGCGGCGGCGGTGGCGACCTGGGTGTTGAGGAACATGACGGCGCCGACGCCGTCGTCGTTGCCGAGCCAGGATCCGGCGTTGAAGCCGAACCAGCCGAACCACAGGAGGCCGGCGCCGAGCATCACGAGCGGGAGGCTGTGCGGGCGCATCGGGTCCTTCTTGAACCCGACGCGCTTGCCGATGACGAGGATCACGCCGAGGGCCGCGGCACCCGCGTTGATGTGGACGGCGGTGCCGCCCGCGAAGTCGATGACGCCGAGCTCGAAGAGCCAGCCGCCGGCGCCCCACACCCAGTGGGCGACGGGGAAGTAGACGATGGTGACCCAGAGGGTGATGAACAGGGCCCACGCGCTGAACTTCACGCGGTCGGCCAGCGCACCGCTTATCAGGGCGGGGGTGATGATCGCGAACATCAGCTGGAAGACGGCGAAGACGTAGACGGGGATGGTGTAGCCGTCCCACAGCTCGGTGATCCCGATGCCGCTGAGGCCCACGTAGTCGGAGGTCCAGCCGATGAGGGAGCCGGTGTCGGCGCCGAAGGCGAGGCTGAATCCGAAGAGGACCCAGAGGATCGTGACGATCCCGAGGCTGATGAAGCTCATCATCAGCATGTTGAGGCTGCTCTTGACGCGGACCATGCCTCCGTAGAAGAAGGCGAGTCCCGGGGTCATCAGCATGACCAGGGCGGAGCAGATGAGCATGAACCCGGTGTTCGCGGCAGACAGCGTCGGGGCGTCTGCCGCGAGGGTCGTGATGGCTGATGCCATCGGCGTCTCCTCGTCGTCGGTACGTTCGCGTGCGGGCGAGCGTGAAAACCTGAGCGGCGCTGGTTTTTGAGTCAGGCCTGAGGGGGCCGGCCTGCGAGCTGGCCGGTTAATGGCCCTGAGATTCGCGCAGGCCGGTTTCCGGCGGCGCCGCTGGGTGTTTCGCGTCGATGACGAAGAGGTCCGGCGTGTTACGCGCTCATAAACAAGTGGGTCATGAACGAGTGGTTCATGACCGAGTGGTTCATGGAGGCGTCCGTTGAAAACCCGGCCGCGGCGATGACCCGGGGAACCTGGCTGGGGGAGCCTGATCGGGCTTCACGGGGTGACTGCCGCGGCCGGGGGCCTTGGGGAGCGGCCGCGAGGGCCGTCAGACGGCCTCCGCGGCTTCGGGGAGCCGGGAGGCGAGGTGGTCGGTCAGGCGCACCACGTCGGCGACGTCGCCGTACTCACGCGCGGCGGCGTCGACGGTCTTGCGCAGCCGGGTGTTCACCCTTTCGGACCGCACCTTTCCCGCCACGTCGAGGGCGCGGCCGACGAGGACGGTGGCCTGCTCGGGCTCGCGCTGGAGCAGGTGCACGGTGGCCATGCCGATGAGGTTGAGGGCGTAGGAGCGCTGGTGTTCCTCGTCCTTCTCGAACAGCTCGACGGCGCGCTCCATGACGGGTTCGGCGAGGGAGGCGTACATGGGGCTGCGGCCCGCGACGTAGGCCAGGTCCCGGTAGGAGTGGGAGTTCTCGCCGTTGAGCTCGGCCTCGGAGAAGAAGCGGATCCAGTCGGGCTCCGGCTCGCTGCCGAAACCGACGTCGGAGAAGGTGTCCTCGGCCATCCGGACGGCGCGCTTGCAGCGGCTGGGCTGGCCCATGTTGGCGTAGGCGCGGGCCTCCATCGCATACAGCATGGCCTGCGTACGGGGCCCCGCGCAGTCGCGGCTGCCGTACTGGGCCAGGTGGATGAGCTCCAGGGCGTCCTCGGGGCGGCCCAAGTGGATCATCTGGCGGCTCATGCTGGAGAGGATGTACGAGCCGAGCGGCTTGTCGCCGCCCTCCTTGGCGGCGTGCAGCGCGAGGACGAAGTACTTCTGCGCGGTGGGGTGCAGGCCGATGTCGTAGCTCATCCAGCCGGCGAGTTCGGCGAGTTCGGCGGCGACCTTGAAGAGCCGCTTCGCCACCGGGGCCGGGTGGTTCTCCTGGAGCAGGTCGGTGACCTCGTGGAGCTGGCCCACGACGGCCTTGCGGCGCAGGCCGCCGCCGCACTGGGCGTCCCACTGGCGGAACATCACGGTGGTGGCTTCGAGGAGGTCGACCTCCTGCTCGGAGAGCCGGGGCGGCCGGTGGCCGCTGAGGGCGCCCGCCGGCCCCGCCTCGCGCGGCCCCGGGTCGGCGGCCGGGACCGGGACGAGCCAGCGCTGCATGGGCTCGATGAGGGCGGGACCGGCGGAGAGGGCCAGCGAGGTCCCGAGGAAGCCGCGGCGGGCCAGCATCAGGTCGCTGCGGGAGAACTCGCCGAGCAGCTCGACGGTCTGCGGGCCGGCCCAGGGCAGGTCGACGCCGGAGACCGAGGGGGTCTGGTGGGCTGTGCGCAGGCCGAGGTGCTCGATGGCGACGACGGATCCGAAGCGTTCGGAGAACAGCTCGGACAGGATCCGCGGGACGGGTTCACGGGGCTGTTCGCCGTCGAGCCAGCGCCGGACCCGGGAGGTGTCGGTGCTGATGTGGTGGGCGCCCATCTGGCGGGCCCGGCGGTTGACCTGGCGGGCGAGCTCGCCCTTGGACCAGCCGCTGCGCACGAACCAGGAGGTCAGCTGCTCGTTGCGGGCGGTGGCCCCCTGCTCCGACGCCTCGGCGCCGGGCGCCTCGGACTCCGCGCTCGTTCCGCTTGCGCCGTTGCCGCTCACTGGAACGCCCCCATCCCTCAGCATCTTCGACACGAAACCGCGTCGGAGGCGGTGAGGGAACGGACCTTCACAGGTCCTTCACACCATGCCTCCGGCATACCCGCGGACGAGTCTGCCTTCGCTCTTCGTGCACCGAAAGTAATCCTACGATCACCCCTTCGGCGAGGTCGATCCCGGAAACGCCACCATTCGCCACCCCTTCGAATGAACTCGCCACCCGCCAGGCGCGATTCACTTGACAGGAAGGCGAGACGGATCGGTTGGACAGAGGTGCGCTCGGGGCGCACGCGGCGAGGAGTGCGCCGGGTGCCCGACGGACGGACCGGGGCGGACCGGCCCCGACCGGGCACCGCGCCCGGCCGGCATCCGGTTGCGCCGACGTCGTAACCACCGGCACGTCCGACCCGTTGGAGGGGGCATGGGCATGGGCTTCACGATCGGCGGCAGCCGCGGCACCAAGGAGTTCCGTTCCGGCGCCCGGCGCCGCGGCCGGACGTCGGAGAGCACGGCGGTGGCGGAGTACACCGGGCTGTGGGGCTGGGACGTGGTCCCCGGTGCCCGGGCAGCGGCCCCCGCCCGCGACTGCTCCTGCGGTCATACGAGTTGCGGCGCGCCGGGGGCGCATCCACTGGCCCTCGCGCCGACGGTGCCGGCCGGAGCCACCCTCGACGAGGTCGCCGAGACGTGGAGCGGCTATCCGGGGGCGGCGGTGCTGCTCCCCGTCGGCCGCTCCTTCGACGTCATCGAGGTGGCCGAGGAGGCCGGGCGGCGCGCGCTGGTCCGCCTCGAGCGGATGGGCCTGCCGCTCGGCCCGGTCACCGCGACCCCGGACGGCCGGGCCCAGTTCTTCGTGGCCCCGGGCGCCGCGGCCGGGCTGCCCCAGCTGCTGTACCGGATGGGCTGGGACGACGCGGGGCTCGACCTGCGCGCGCTGGGCCAGGGGGCCTACGTCACCGCCCCGCCGTCCGACTTCGCGGGCCTCGGCCCGGTGAGCTGGCTGCGCACGCCGTCGCTGGACTCGGCCGGGGACCCGCCCCAGGCCCGGCTCCTGCTCGGCACCCTCGCCTACCTCTGCCACCGGCTGCGCCGGGCCTAGCCCTGACCCGGGGGCACCGGCCCGGCTCCGGACAGGCCGGTGCCCCCGGGTCCACGGGACCTCGGGGGCACCGGCCTGCGTACGGCGCTCGGGAAGGTCCGCTCAGTCGCCGATCAGGGCGTCGACGAAGGCCTCGGGCTCGAAGGGCGCCAGGTCGTCCGCACCCTCGCCGAGACCGACGAGCTTGACCGGGACGCCGAGCGCGCGCTGGACGGCGATGACGATGCCGCCCTTGGCGGTCCCGTCGAGCTTGGTCAGCACGATGCCGGTGATGTCCACGACCTCCGCGAAGACGCGGGCCTGGGTCAGGCCGTTCTGGCCGGTGGTGGCGTCCAGGACCAGCAGGATCTCGTCGAGCGGACCGTGCTTCTCCACGACGCGCTTGACCTTGCCGAGCTCGTCCATCAGGCCGGTCTTGGTGTGCAGGCGGCCGGCGGTGTCGATGAGCACCACGTCGGCGCCCTCGGCGATGCCCTCCTTGACCGCGTCGTAGGCGATCGAGGCCGGGTCACCGCCCTCGGGTCCGCGCACGGTGCGCGCGCCGACCCGGTCGCCCCAGGTCTGGAGCTGGTCGGCGGCGGCGGCGCGGAAGGTGTCGGCCGCGCCGAGCACCACGCTGCGCCCGTCGGCGACGAGCACGCGGGCCAGCTTGCCGGTGGTGGTGGTCTTGCCGGTGCCGTTCACGCCGACGACCATGATCACGGCGGGGGTGTCCACACCGCTCTCGGTCTTGACGGCACGGTCGAAGTCGGTGCCGAGGAGGGCGACGAGCTCCTCCTTCAGCAGCGCGCGCAGATCGGCGGGGGTACGGGTGCCGAGCACCCTGACCCGCTCGCGGAGCCGGTCCACCAGCTCCTGGGTCGGCGCGACACCGACGTCGGCGATGAGGAGGGTCTCCTCGATCTCCTCCCAGGTGTCCTCGTCGAGGTGCTCGCGGGAGAGCAGCGTGAGCAGCCCCTTGCCGAGCGAGTTCTGCGACCGGGCGAGGCGCGCGCGCAGCCGGACCAGGCGGCCGGCCGTCGGCTCGGGCACCTCGATCTCGGGGGCGGGCGGCGCCTCCACGACCGGGTCCTCGACCGCGACGGGCGATTCGAGGGCGGCCTCCGCGTCGGGAAGCGCGACCTCCTCGATCGTGCGGCGCGGCTCTTGCGCCGTCGGTGCGGCGTCCTCCCCCACCTGCGGTTCGGCGGGCGGGGCAGTGATGGTCGGCGTGCTCGACGGCGCCGGCGGAGGCAGCTGCTTCTTCTTGCGGCTGCTGACCACGAGCCCGCTGATCGCACCGACCGCGACCAGGGCGATGACTACGGCAAGGATGAGGATGTCTGTCATAACCCACCCAGTATCGGCCACGCGCACCCCGAGATGGGGACCCTGGAGGTTCACACCAGGACGTAAGCCTCTGTTTGTACTTTTTGCGGCAAATCTACGATGATGAGCAGCTCCCCCTCCTGCCCCGCCTCCCCCACGGAGTACACGTATGCCTGCCGAGACGACCGCCGTCGAGTCACGCGGACTGGAACCCGTCCCCGACGGGGAGCGGCGCGGCCGGGTCCGCGAGCTGATCCCGACCTGGGTCGCGGCCAACATCAGCGTGCTGCTGCTGACCATGGGCGCAGGCCTGGTCATCTTCAACAAGCTGAACATCTGGCAGGTGCTCGTCGTCGCGATCGCGGCGCCCGTCGTCTCGTACGGGATCGTCGGCCTCATATCCATCGCGGGCAAGCGCGGCGGGTCCCCCGGCATGGCGCTCTCGCGGGCCGTCTTCGGCCAGCGCGGCAACCTCTTCCCCGGCGCCCTGATCTGGATCGCCCGGTGGGGCTGGGAGACCATCAACGCGGTCAGCGGCGCCTACGCCGTGCTGACCGTCCTCGACCTGGTCTTCGGCGTGAAGAAGAACACCGCCCTGATCGTCGTCACCCTGCTCTTCTTCGTCGGCTGCACCTTCGTGGTCTCCGGGCTCGGCATCAACGCGCTGCGCGTCTGCTCCAAGTGGTCCACGTACCTCTTCGGCGCCTTCAGCGTGCTCGTGCTGGGCTACCTGATCGCCGAGACCGACTGGTCCGCGGTCTTCGACAAGCCCGCCGGCTCCACCGCGATGATGGTGGCGGGCATCGGCACCATCGCGGCCGGCGGCATCAGCTGGGTCCCGTCCGGCCCGGACTTCACCCGCTACCTGCCGCGCACCGCATCCGCCAAGGGCATGGTCGGCGCGACCATCGGCGGCGCGGCCGTCGTCGTGATCCCGATGGTGCTGATGGGCGCGGTGATGGCGGTCGCCACCCCCGACCTGGCCACCGCGCAGGACCCGGTCTCCTTCATCGGCGAACTCCTGCCGATCTGGATCGCGGTCCCGTACCTGCTGATCGCGCTGGTGGGCATGCTGCTCATCAACTCGATGTCCATGTACTCGGCCGGGTTCACCGCGCAGACCCTGGGCATCAAGGTCCCGCGCGCGGCGGCGGTCAGCGTCAACGCCGTGATCAGCCTGGTCTTCGGCTTCCTGCTGATGGTGGTCGCGACCAGCTTCTTCGGCTCGTTCATCTCCTTCCTGTCGCTGCTGGCCGTGGCCTTCTCCGCGTGGATCGGCGTCTTCGGCACGGACATGCTGCGCCGCCCGTCCTACGACGGCGCCGCGCTCCTGGACACCACGCGGACCAGCGCCTACTGGTACCGGGGCGGCTTCGCCTGGCAGGCCATGACCGCCTGGGGCCTCGCCCTGGTGGTGGGCCTGCTGTTCACGAAGGTCGACTGGTTCAGCGGCCCGCTGGCCACCACCTGGATCGGCCGGAACGGGCTCGGCTGGGCCGCGGGCATCGTCACCTCGGCCGTCCTGTACGCCGTCCTCCCGCGCACCCCGGCCCCGAAGGCGCCCGCCGGCCCGGACGCCCCGGACGCCCCGGACGCGTCGGACGCGTCGGATGCCCCCGCGCAGGAGCGGCAGAACCGCGACCTCACAGGTCTTTTTCAAAGGAACCTCATCCACCGAAATGGACGGGGTATCAACTTTTTGGCGTTGATTTTTGGCACGCTGTTGAGTTCTCAAGGAACGGACGCTTCCTTTGTTCCTGTTTCCAGGCCCTCCGGGCGCTTCCTTCGTTTCCAACTCTACCAGATCATTTCCGTGTCGTTTCCGACTCTCGGATTTGAATTCGGTGACCGTTGGGGGTCTGTGCCTTTCGGCGCTCCACCACATTAGCGCTTATCCCTTGCGGCTCATAATCGGCCGCTTGGAATCGAATTCGGACATGCCGAATAAGACCCCGCCAGGGGTAAGTCGTAGGTAGTGGGTTGGTCGCTCTGGGGGTCTGCTGATGGCAGTGCCCCGTTCAAGCGGCTCGGGCCACGTTAGGCGCCCGCCGACGCCGAGTCAAGTCGGGCGGCGGCGCGGCGCGTGGGCCCGGTACGGGCTCACGGTCGGGTCGTGGGTGATCCAGTAGCGGTAGAGGTGGGCCGCGCCGGCGCCGCCCACTCCGGTGCGGGGGCCGTTGCTCACCTGGTCGGGCGCGGTCCGCGTGCCCGCGAGCAGGGAGAGGGGTGCATCCGGGCCCGCGCAGAGGTCGACGCCGTCGAGGGAGCGGTCGACATCGAGGGCGGTGGCCAGACGGGCCGGACCTTTGGCCAGTTCCCGGTCACTTCTGGCTGAAATCCGCCGTTTACGGGCCAGCTCGGCGCCCAGCGTCACCTCCCCCGCGCGGATCAGGACCCCGCTCGCGTGGCCGGGCGGGCCGCACACCAAGTTGAGGCTGAACCACATGCCGTAGATGAAGTAGACGTACGCGTGTCCGGGTGGACCGAACATCGACGCGTTGCGCGCCGTCCGGCCGCGGTGGGCGTGGGAGCCCGGGTCCGTCTCCCCCTCGTACGCCTCCACCTCCGTGATGCGCAGTTCCAGCGGGCCTTCCGGGGTGCGGCGGACCAGGGTGCGGCCCAGGAGGTCCGGGGCCACGGTGAGGACCGGGCGGTCGAAGAAGGTCCTGGGCAGGGGCGTACGGTCGGGGCGCGCGCTCATCCGGTCGAGCGTAGTGGACTGGGCGCGGCTGCAACCGGGGCCTAAGGTTCCGCGTTTGTAGGGGTAGTCCTGCGCGTGGTCGCACACGTCTGCGAGCAGGTCTTCCAGCACGTCTTCACAGCACGTCTTCAAGGGGAGTCAGAGCATGGGGTTCAGGAAGCTGTTCGCGAGCCTGGGTGCAGGCGGTGCGTCGGTCGACACCGTCATCACCGAGCCGAACGTCGTGCCGGGCGGGATCGTCCAGGGCGAGGTGCGGATCCAGGGCGGGTCCGTGGAGCAGCAGATCGAGGGGCTGTCCGTCGGGCTCCAGGCGCGGGTGGAGGTGGAGGGCGGCGACCAGGAGTACAAGCAGGACGTGGTCTTCACCAAGCAGCGCCTCGGCGGTGCGTTCCAGGTGCAGCCGGGCGCCCTGCACGTGGTGCCCTTCGGGCTGGAGATCCCGTGGGAGACGCCGATCACCCACTTCGGCGGCCGCCACCTGCACGGGATGAACATCGGGGTCAGCACGGAGCTGGAGATCGCGCGCGCGGTGGACGCCGGCGACCTCGACGCGATCAACGTGCACCCGGTGCCGGCGCAGCAGGCGATCCTCGACGCCTTCGCGCAGCTGGGCTTCTCCTTCCGCAGTGCGGACATGGAGCGCGGGCACATCCGCGGGACGCGGCAGACGCTGCCCTTCTACCAGGAGATCGAGTTCGTCCCGCCGTCCCAGTACCGGGGGCTGAACCAGGTCGAGCTGACCTTCGTCTCCGACGGCCGCGAGATGGACGTCATCCTGGAGATGGACAAGAAGCCGGGCCTGTTCAGCGAGGGCAGCGACACCTACCGCTGCTTCCAGGTGGGGCTGCAGTCGTACCAGGAGACGGACTGGGCGGCGTACCTGAACCAGTGGATCGCCTCGGTGGGTTCGCAGCGCAACTGGCTCTGAGCGGATCTAGGCTCGGGCCTGGACACGGGTAGGCGAAGACGCGATTCAGCAGGAGGTTCAGCAGTGGCCGAGCAGAGCAGGGCGCCGCTCCCCCACGATTTCCATCCCCCGGTGCACGAGTTCGCCGTGAGCAGCGCGGACCTGGAGCCCGGGGCCGATCTGGGCGACGCCCAGGTGCTGTCGGGCGGGAACGTCTCGCCCGAGCTGCGGTGGGAGGGCTTCCCCGAGGGGACGCGGAGCTTCGCCGTGACGTGCTTCGACCCGGACGCCCCGACGGGCAGCGGGTTCTGGCACTGGGTGCTCTTCGATCTCCCGGTCTCGGTCACCGGACTGCCGGCCGGGGCGGGCAGCGGGAAGTTCGAGGGGCTGCCGGCCGGGGCGGTGCACGTGCGCAACGACTACGGCACCAAGGACTTCGGCGGGGCGGCGCCTCCCGCCGGGGAGCGGCACCGGTACGTGTTCACCGTCTACGCGGTGGATACGGAGAAGCTGGGGCCCGGCGCCGACGCGTCGGCGGCCGCCATCGGATTCAATCTGCGCTTCCACACGCTGGGGCGGGCGCAGCTGATCGGTGAGTACGAGGCTCCCGCGGGCTGATCCTCGCGCCTTTCGTTCTCCGAGCGTTTGCCCGGTCCTGGTCTAAAGACGGCCAGGACCGGGCATTTTTATTGCGTTGTCCCGCGTGGCGCGCGCGGCCAGAGTGGTTGCGGGCCCTGCCGCCGGGGTGGTCGCGGGCCTGCACACGGGAGGTGGGCGAGATGCGGGACACGCTGGTGCTGAACGCGAGCTTCGAGCCGCTGTCGACGGTGACCCTGAACCGGGCTGTCGTCCTGGTGCTCCAGGACAAGGCCGTGGTCGAACAGTCGCATCCCGAGCTCCGTGTGCGCGCGGCCACGATGGATCTTCCGATGCCGCGGGTGATCAGACTCTGCAGGTACGTCCGGGTGCCCTTCCGAAGACATGCTCCCTGGTCACGGAGGGGGGTGTTGATCCGGGACCAGCACCGGTGCGCGTACTGCGGGAAGCGCGCGACGACCGTGGACCACGTGCTGCCACGGGCGCAGGGCGGCGGGGACACGTGGCTGAACACGGTGGCCTCCTGCTCCGAGGACAACCACCGCAAGGCGGCCCGGACTCCGGAGGAAGCCGGGATGCCCCTGCTGCGCAAGCCCTTCGTGCCCTCTCCGGCGGACGCCATGCTGCTCGCGCTGGGGGTGGGCGGGCGGGACGTGTTGCCGGAGTGGCTGGAGCGTTCCGCTTAGGCCGCGCGTGATCGCGTAGGGCCGGTTCGTCCTGTCGGCTGGACGCTCGCGCTGGGCGGCGTACGTTTTCTACGTCGCTCAGCGGAGCAGCAGTTGGACGATCGCGATGATCCCGACGGTCACGATGACCCCGCGCAGGACGGTGGGCGGGAGGCGGCGGCCGACCTTGGCCCCGATCTGGCCGCCGATGGTGGAGCCGACGGCGATGAGCAGGACCGCCGTCCAGTCGAACTCGGCGACGAAGAGGAAGAAGACGGCCGCGATGCCGTTCACCATCGCGGCGACGACGTTCTTCACCGCGTTGATCCGCTGGATGTCGTCGCGGAGCAGCAGGCCCATGAGGCCGAGGTAGAGCACGCCCTGGGCGGCGCCGAAGTAGCCTCCGTACGCGCTGGAGAGCAGCATCCCCGTGAGCAGGGCCGGTCCGCCGTCCGGGTGGCCCGGGTCGCCGCCCGCCGCTTCCTGGCGCCTGCGCAGGATCGCGGCGAGGCGGGGCTGGAGGACGACGAGGACGAGGGCCAGTCCGATGAGGACGGGCACGATCGTGTCGAAGGAGTCCGACGGCAGGGTCAGGAGCAGGACGGCGCCCGCGAGTCCGCCGACGAGCGAGACGGCGCCGAGCCGCAGGACGCGGGCGCGCTGGCCGCGCAGCTCCTTGCGGTAGCCGAAGGCTCCGCTGAGCGAACCGGGCACGAGGCCCAGGGTGTTGGACACGTTGGCGGTGACCGGCGGCAGACCGGTGGCCAGCAGCACCGGGAAGGTGATCAGGGTGCCGGAGCCGACGATGGTGTTGATCGCTCCGGCGCCGACGCCCGCGGCGAGGACCGCGAGCGCTTCCCAGAGGGACATCGAGAAGGAGGGCAAGGCCGTCCCCTTTGCGTGGGTGAGTCGCCTCCCCGCCATGAAGGTCGAGGGGCCTCACTGATCATGCAGCAGGAGCGGGCCGTTCAGTCGATGGGGGGCTGCTCGCGGCGCTCCGCGGCGGCCTTGTCGGCCGCCGGGCCGGCGTCCTTGCCGGAACCGCCCGGGTTGAAGCCCGAACCCGGGCCCATCGGACCGAAGTTGCCCATGGCGCCGGAGAGGCCCTTGAGGGCGTCGCCGATCTCGCTCGGGACGATCCAGAGCTTGTTGGCGTCGCCCTCGGCGAGCTTCGGGAGCATCTGGAGGTACTGGTAGGCGAGCAGCTTCTGGTCGGCGTCGCCGGCGTGGATGGACTCGAAGACCGTACGGATGGCCTGCGCCTCGCCCTCGGCGCGCAGGGCGGCGGCCTTGGCGTCACCCTCGGCGCGCAGGATCGAGGACTGCTTCTCGCCCTCGGCGCGCAGGATTTCGGACTGGCGGACACCTTCGGCCTGGAGGATCGCGGCGCGCTTGTCGCGGTCGGCGCGCATCTGCTTCTCCATCGAGTCCTGGATGGAAGTCGGCGGCTCGATGGCCTTGAGCTCGACGCGGTTGACGCGGATGCCCCACTTGCCGGTGGCCTCGTCGAGGACTCCGCGCAGGGCCGCGTTGATCTCCTCGCGGGAGGTCAGGGTCCGCTCGAGGTCCATGCCGCCGATGATGTTGCGGAGCGTGGTGACGGTGAGCTGCTCGATGGCCTGGATGTAGCTGGCCACTTCGTACGTCGCGGCGCGGGCGTCGGTCACCTGGTAGTAGATGACCGTGTCGATGTTGACGACCAGGTTGTCCTGGGTGATCACCGGCTGCGGCGGGAACGGGACGACCTGCTCGCGGAGGTCGATCCGGTTGCGGATCGAGTCGATGAACGGGACGACGATGTTGAGGCCCGCGTTGAGGGTCCGGGTGTAGCGGCCGAACCTCTCGACGATGGCGGCGCTGGCCTGCGGGATCACCTGGATCGTCTTGACCAGTGCGATGAAGACCAGAACCACCAGAATGATCAGGACGATGATGATCGGTTGCATGCGGTTCCCCGTGCCCTTCCGGCTGTCTGTGCTGCCCCGTTCAGCGGAGTCTCGCAGACCCCGGGGCCGCGAGTCCTCTGCTTGTCACATGACGACCGCGGTCGCTCCGTCGATCTCCACCACGTCGACGGACTCGCCCGGTTCGAAACTGCTGTCCGCGTCGAGGGCGCGGGCCGACCAGATTTCGCCGGCGAGCTTGATCCGCCCGCCGCCGCTGCCGTCGACCCGTTCCAGGACGACGGCGCTGCGGCCCCTCAACGCGTCGATGCCGCTGCGGTGCTGGGGTTTCTGGTTGCGGTGCCGGTTGGCGATCGGCCGGACGACCGCGAGGAGCGCGATCGAGACGATCACGAAGACCAGGACCTGGGCGACCACTCCCCCGCCGAGGGCCGCCGTGATCGCGGCGGCCACCGCTCCCGCGGCGAACATGCCGAACTCGGGCATCGCCGTCAGGACCAGGGGGATGCCCAGTCCGACCGCCCCGATGAGCCACCACACCCACGCGTCGATGTCCACATGGTCATGGTAGGTCGGGTGGGTGCGGTCCGGACAGGGTGCGGAAGCCTCGGGCCGCTCAGCGCAGGGGCAGGCCCTGGGCGCCCCAACGGTCGTTCTCGTTGCGCTCGACGACGAGCGGCAGCCCGAAGCAGAGGGAGAGGTTGCGGGAGGTCAGCTCCAGGTCGATGGGACCGGCGGCGACGACCTTGCCCTGACGGATCATCATGACGTGGGTGAACCCGGGCGCGATCTCCTCGACGTGGTGCGTGACCATGATCATGGAGGGTGCCAGCGGGTCGCGGGCGAGCCGTCCGAGGCGGCGTACGAGGTCTTCGCGGCCGCCGAGGTCCAGACCGGCGGCCGGCTCGTCGAGGAGCAGCAGTTCGGGGTCGGTCATCAGGGCGCGGGCGATCAGGGTGCGCTTGCGCTCGCCCTCGGAGAGGGTGCCGAACTTCCGGTCGAGGTAGTCCGTCATGCCGAGGCGGTCGAGGAAGGCGCGGGCGCGCTGCTCGTCGATGTCCTCGTACTCCTCCTGCCAGGTGGCCGTCATGCCGTACGCGGCGGTGAGGACGGTCTGCAGGACGGTCTGGCGCTTGGGGAGCTTGTCGGCCATCGCGATGCCGGCGATGCCGATGCGGGGGCGCAGCTCGAAGACGTCCACCTTGCCGAGGGTGCTGCCGAGGATGGTGGCGGTGCCCTTGGTGGGGAAGAGGTAGCTGGAGGCGACGTTGAGCAGGGTGGTCTTCCCGGCGCCGTTGGGGCCGAGGATCACCCAGCGCTCCCCCTCCTTGACCGACCAGGAGACCTGGTCCACCAGAGCCCGGCCCTCGCGGACCACGGATACGTCCACCAGCTCCAGAACATCGCTCATGAGCGTGTTGTCTCCCCTTGCAGTCTCGGTGCGTGTGTGCGCCACCGGTCGGCGCAGCCCCAAGGGGAAAACCTACGCCACTCGGGGAGGGGTGCGGGCGCCAGCCCGGGTCGGAGGGCGGATCCGTAAAGTGGGGGGATGCTTTTCGAACCACGTTCAGGGCGGCTCGCCGCCTGGGGGAACGCTCTGCTGGCCGGTCTCGTCTCGCCCGACGAGGCCGTGTTGTCGATCGTGGGCGAGGACGCCGTGCACCGCGTGGAGGGGCTGCCGGGGGAATCCGGACCGGTCGGGCTCACGCTCGCGCTGGGCCGGCTGCGCGCCCTGGGGGTGAGCGGTCTGCGGATCGCGCTGCCCGCGCCGGGGCATCCGCTGGGACTGAGCGGGCCGCCGGAGTTCAACGCGCGGGCGCTGGACGCCGAGGAAGCGGTCGTGGCGGTGGGCGCGGCGGTGGGGCTGGTGCCCGAGGTCCACGAGGCCGGACCCGCCGGGGACGTCCACGTCTCGGTGACCTGGCACTGCCTGCCGGTACGGGAGGCACCGCCGGCGGACGTGCCGTCGCTCGGCGAGGCGGAACGGGAGCTGGCGGAGGCGCTGCGCGAGGCGGCGGTGGTACTGACCCGGCTGGACGTGGCGGGGTCCGGGCCGGTGGCGGAGGCGGCGCTGTCCGCGTACCGGGCGCGGACGGAGGCCGGGCGGGACGCGCTGGCGCCGGGGTATCCGGCGCGGGCGGTACGGGTGCTGGCGCTGGCGCAGCGGGTGGACCTGATGGTGTCGCTGGCGAACGAGCGGGGGCACGGGGCGGCGGTGGCCGCGTCGGAGATGGCGGCGCGGGCGGAGGCTTTGCGGCCGGTGGAACGGGTTGCCCGGCGGGCGCTGGTGGCGGCGTACAACTCGGCGGTGGAGGAACGTCTCCGCTAGCCTGCGGCGGCTGCGGGGGTTCGGGGCTGCGGGTGTGCCTGCGGCGGCTGGGGGCGGCTGCGGGGCTTCGGGTGCGGCGCCGTCGCGCGAGCGTCCCCGGCTGCGCCGGGCCTTCTGGGGCTCCGCCCCAGACCCCGCGCCTCACACGCCGGCGGGGCTGGATTCTGCCGCACACGGCGACGGCCCCGCTTCCCGGGGAGAGGGAGGGAAGCGGGGCCGAGGTGTGTGACCGGCAGCCGGCCCCGACTGCCTCGCCGGACGGAGTCCGGCGCAGCGGGGCGAAGCCTGCGGAGCAGTGCGAGCACCGCGTCAGGAAACGGCCCGGCGCAGCGGGGCGAAGCCTGCGGAGCAGTGCGAGCACCGCGTCAGGAAGGGGGTCAGGCGTTGACGCCGGTGTTGCCCCAGGCGCCGTTGAGCAGGCCGATCACGTTGACCGTGTTGCCCACGACGTTCGCCGGGATGTGGACGGGGAGCTGGAGCTGGTTCCCCGAGGCCACGCCGGGCGAGTTCAGGGCCTCGCCCTCCGCCGACGCACCGCCGTGCGCCGACGAGACACCCGCGCCGGCGGCGAGGAGGCCGCCCGCGATCATGGTGACTGCGGTGGCCTTCTTGAAGTTCTTCACGTTCTCGTCCTCCAGTACGTCTGCCGCGGCCAGCCGCCGCGGCACGTCATGAAGAACGCTCATCCGACGAACGGGATACGCCATGTGGGCTACATACACCCGACCGTATGAATCACTCCGTGACCCCGTGTCTGACCGCCCACAGTGCCGCCTGGGTGCGGTCGGCGACGTCCAGCTTCATCAGGATGTTCGAGACGTGCGTCTTGACCGTCTTCTCCGACAGGACCAGCGCGCGGGCGATCTCCCGGTTCGAGCGGCCGTCCGCCATGTGCCGCAGCACCTCGCGTTCGCGGTCCGTCAGGTTGCCGCCGCGGCCGGCTGACGCGGGGCCGTGGCCGTCCCCGGAGATCAGGGCGGCCGCGACCTCCGGCTGGAGCAGGACGTGGCCCGCGTGCACCGAGCGGATGGCGGCGGCGAGGGCGTCGGGGTCGATGTCCTTGTGGACGTAGCCGGCGGCGCCCGCGCGCAGGGCGGGGACCACGGTCCGCTGCTCGGTGAAGCTGGTGACGATCAGCACCCGCGCCGGATTGTCCAGCCCGCGCAGCCTTCGCAGGGCTTCGATGCCGTCGGTGCCCGGCATCTTCACGTCCATCAGGATCACGTCCGGCCGCAGTTCCTCGGCGCGGGTGACTCCCTCGTCGCCGTCGGCGGCCTCGCCGACCACCTCGATGTCGTCCTGCACCTCCAGGAAGGTGCGCAGGCCGCGCCGGACCACCTGGTGGTCGTCGACGAGCAGGATCCTGATGCGGCCGGGGCCGGGCCGGCCGGGGGTCTCAGCCACCGGGGACCTCCAGTTCGATCGTGGTGCCCGCGTCGGGCTCGGAGTGCACGGTGAGGCTGCCCCCCACGCCGGCCGCCCGGTCCCGCATGGAGACCAGGCCGAGGTGGCGGCCGGCCCGGCGGACGGTGGGAGGGGAGAAGCCCGTCCCGTCGTCGCTCACCCGGAGCACCGCTCCCCCCTCCTCGCGGCGGGTCAGCGCGACCTCGATGCGGTCGCCGCCGGAGTGGCGCAGGGCGTTGTGGAGGGCCTCCTGCGCGACGCGCAGGACCGCTTCCTCCTGGGCCGCGGGGAGGGCGCGTACGCCGTCGCAGGTGAAGGTGACCCGTGCCGCGTGGGCCCGGTCCAGGACCCGGACCTGGTTGCGCAGGGTGGCGACCAGGCCGTCCTCGTCCAGGGCGGCGGGGCGGAGCTCGGTGACGGCGGCGCGCAGTTCGTCGGCGGCCTCGGCGGCGAGGACGGCGACCTGCTGGAGCTCGTCCTTGGCGCGGGCCGGGTCGCGGTCCATGAGGGCGGCGGCGGCCTGGGCGGTCAGGCGGAGCGAGAAGAGCTTCTGGCTGACCGCGTCGTGCAGCTCGTGGGCGAGGCGGGAGCGCTCCTCGGCGATGGTCAGCTCGCGGCTGCGCTCGTAGAGGCGGGCGTTGGTGAGGGCGATCGCCGCGTGCTGGGCGAGGAGGGCGAGGAGGTCCTCGTCCTCGTCGGTGAAGCCGCGCTCGCCGCCGGGGGCGCTTCGCTTGTTCGCGAGGAAGAGGGCGCCGAGGGTCTCCTCGCCGTCCCGGATGGGCAGCCCGAGGAAGTCGGACATGTCGGGGTGCGCGGCGGGCCAGCCCTCGAAGCGCGGGTCCTTGCGTACGTCGGCCAGCCGCTCGGGGCCGGCCTGGTGGAGCATCGCGGCGAGGATGCCGTGCTGGCGGGGCAGCGGGCCGATCGCCCGCCACCGCTCCTCGCTTATGCCGTCGACGACGAACTGGGCGAAACCGCCGTGGTCGTCCGGGACGCCCAGGGCCGCGTACTCGGCGTCGAGCAGCTCGCGGGCGGAGGCGACGATCGTGCGCAGCACGTCGCGCACCTCGAGCCGGCGGCTCATGGCGAGCAGCGCGGTGCTCACGGCGGCCAGGCCGCTGCCGGGTCCGCGGGGTCCGGGATGCATGGCCTCACCGTACTCGCGGCGTTGACCTGCGGGATCGGTCCCGGGTCGTAGGCGGGAGGATCGCCGGTGGGCAGACAGTAGGCAACGGCGGGATGAACGCGATACGGGGAAAACCCTTGTCCGGCCCCTGCCGCTCCCCCGGGGCCCCTCGCCGCCGACCGCCCGCGCCTCCCGTGGCCTGCGCCGTAGTGTGGGCGGGACCGTTGGGGTCAGGGAGTGGGAAGGTCCGGACATGGGCGAGATGTACCCGCCGATCGAGCCGTACGACGAGGGAATGCTCGACGTCGGCGACGGCAACCTCGTGCACTGGGAGGCCTGCGGCAATCCCGACGGGAAGCCCGCGCTCGTCGTCCACGGCGGTCCGGGATCCGGATGCGGCCCGCAGGCGCGCCGGTTCTTCGACCCGGAGCGCTACCGGGTCGTCCTGTTCGACCAGCGCGGCTGCGGCCGCAGCACCCCGCACGCGAGCGATCCCGCGACCGGCATGCGGCACAACACCACGGCGCACCTGATCGCCGACATGGAGCGGCTGCGCGAGCACCTCGGCGTGGGGCGCTGGCTGCTGTACGGCGGCTCGTGGGGCTCCACGCTGATCCTGGCCTACGCGCAGCGCCATCCGGAGCGGGTGTCCGAGATCGTCATCCCGAGCGTCACCACGACCCGGCGCTCGGAGATCGAGTGGCTCTACCGGGGTGTCGGCCGGTACTTCCCCGAGCAGTGGGAGCGATTCCTCGCGGGGGCCGGCGGCATCCCGCGCGACGGGGACGTCGTGGCGGCCTACGCCCGCCTCGTGGAGCACCCCGACGAGGAGGTGCGCGCGCGGGCCACGGCCGACTGGTGCGCCTGGGAGGACGCGGTGCTCTCCGGCGAGACGAAGGGCGCCTCCCGGCCGTACGCCGGCCGGCCGCCGGCCGCCCGGATCGCCCTGGTCCGCATCTGCTCGCACTACTTCTCCCACGGCGCGTGGCTGGAGGAGGGCGAGCTGCTGCGCGGGGCGCACCGGCTGGCCGGCATCCCGGGCGTCCTGATCCACGGGCGGCTCGACATGGGCGGGCCGCTCGACACGGCGTGGGAACTCCACCGCGCCTGGCCCGGCTCGGAGCTCACGGTGGTCGAGGAGGCGGGCCACCTGGGCGGCGCGACGACGCGCGACCACGTGCTCCGCGCCCTGGACCGGTTCGCGGCCGGGAAGCGGTAGGCGCGGCCGGGAAGCGGTAGGCGCGGCCGGAACCCGAGGCCCGGTCGGCGGCCCCGGGCCGGTCAGGCCTTCGGCGGGTGCAGCCGCCGGAAGTACGTCCAGCTCGTCTCGTTCGGCTCGGTCCACTTCTCCGGGGCGTGGGCGAACTCCGGGTGGTGGGCCTCGATGTAGGCGCGCGTGCGGTCCGGGACCTCGGCGTACGAGGCCAGCTTGCGGCCCCGGCAGTGGAAGGTGAGCCCGCCGGGGCGCTGCCCCTGCGCCATCCAGGGCAGCCAGGGGGACGTCCGGGTCCAGGACATGGTGGACGCGACGCTGGGCGCGTCGGTGGTCAGGACCGAGGCCGGTGCGAAGAACTGAAAGAGCTCCAGGGCCCGGTAGGTGTCGTCGGCCGAGTTCTCGGGGTACTGCGCGACCGGCAGCGGCGAGGGATAGGCCAGCGGGATCTCCAGGCTGAAGCACACCTGGTCGCCCAGCTCGGTCATGGGCACCGGGAAGGGCCGCCACCGCTGGTTCGCGGGGTCGTTCCAGACGTGGACCACCGGCTCGTCCTGCCAGGTCTCCAGGATCTCGCGGGTCTGCGGGTCGAGGTAGAAGGCGGCTTCGCGGGTGAGGAGTTGGTAGGTGCCCGGCGCTTCATCCCCGACCAGGCGGGCCACGTTGACGCCCTCGAAGCCGAACAGCCTCCGGTAGGGCTCGCCCGGGGCCCAGGAGTAGACGTCGCCCGTCCACCAGAAGGTGACCTCGGCGCCGTCGAGGGAGGCGCGGGTTCGGGCGAGGGCCTGGAGGAGATCTTCCGGAGTCATACCGGGTACTCTGCGCGGTCCGCCCGCCGCGGGCAAGGACCGGACCGGCCATGCGGGGAGGGCCGCACCGGAAAATCCTTTCCGCCGCCCGGAGTCGTCGATCTAGTCTCAGCGCATGCCATCGACGGTTCGACTCATGATCATGATCATGATCACCACGCTCCCGGGCCGCGGACGGGAGCAGGCCGCGGCGTACGAGCGCCTCGCGCCGGTGGTGCGGGCCGAAGACGGATGCCTGCGCTACGACATGCACCGGGTGAGCGGCGATCCGGACCGGTTCGTGCTCCTGGAGGAGTGGGCGTCGAAGGCGGCGCTCGCCGCGCACGACGCCACCGCGCACATGGTCGAGGCCGACGCGGCCGCCCCCGCGTTCCGGGCCGGGCCCGCGCAGGTGGTCGAGCTCGACGCCGAACCGCTGGCCTGAGCGGACGCCCCGTTCAGCGCGGCGGGGTGCCCTGGCCCAGGAGTTCGATCTCGCGGGTGGCGCGCGGGGAGTGCACCCCCCGGTTGAGGGCCTCGGCCCGGCGCAGCTCGGCCGCGGCCTCCCGTTCGTGGCCGCCGAGCCGGTACAGGCGGGCCCGTTCCACGTGCGTGAGCATGATCGCGCGTTCCTGCTGCGCGGGGCGGGCGGCCAGCGAGGCGTCCAGCGCCTCGTGGGCCGCGCGGTGGTCGCCGAGCAGGCCGAGGACGACGGCCCGTTTGAAGTACAGGGCGGCCGGACGGTAGGTGTGGAAGGGGTCCGTGTCGCCCACGGCGCCGCCCTGCAGCCGGTCGGCGGTCTCGAGCCAGACCAGGGCCTGCTCCCGGTGACCGAGTGCGGCGTGCACGTGGGCCGCCTGGGCCGCCACGAAGGCCCGTACGGCGGCGGGCGCGCACGGGGCGACCTCCAGTGCCCGGGTCACGTACGAGAGCGCGACGGCCGACTGGTTCTGGTCGAGGGCGTCCTGGCTGAGCATGCGCAGGGCGATGGCCTGCGTGGAGGGCTCCCCGGCCAGCTCCGCGAGGGAGGCGGCCCGGCTCAGGGTCCGGCGCGACGCGTCGAAGGAGCACTGGTCGGCGTAACTGCGGGCCAGGAGCAGGACCGTGCGCGCCGCGTGGCCGATCTCCAGCGCGGACAGGGAGCCGTCGCCCCGGGTGGTGAGCGCCGTGCGGAAGGTGCTCTGCAGGTACGCGAGGAGTACTGGCGCGGTGGCGTCCCCGCCGAGGGCGTCGATCTGGCCGGTGAAGAAGCTCTCGGCGGCCCTGCGGAGCTCGGTGTGGGAGAGGGCGGGGACCTGGCCGCCCTCCGCGTCGGCGGCGGCCGCGCCGCGCTCGTGCTTGCCGCCTTCGCCGCGTTCACCGCGTTCGCGCTGCTCGGGGACGCGGTGGGGTTCGCCTACCCCGGGTTGGCCTGCCCCGGGTTGGCCTGCCCCTGGTTCGCCCGCCCCGCCCCGGGGCCGGCGGTGGGGGTGCAGGCCGGGGACGGTGGCGAGCAGGTCCGCCGCCCGGGGCAGGCGGCCGGGGGCCGGGTCGTGGCCGGCCCGGTCCATCCCGATGTCGGCCGGGCCGACCGGCCGGTTCAGCCGGCCCGCGAGGATCTCGCAGAGCAGCCCGGGCACGGGGTCGCGCGGCGTGCTGCCGCGCAGCCAGTGGGCGACCGAGGTCCGGTCGTAGCCGGTGGTGAGGCCGGCCGCCTGCGCGCTCGCGTTGAGCCTTCGGGCCAGGGCCTCGTAGGTCCAGCCTGTTTCCCTGATCACGCGGTGCAGGAGGTGGTTGGAAGAGGGCACGGCGGTGGTCCTTCCTTGCGATGCGGGTCGCTCGAGAAGGTTGCTTTGGCCTGTGAACCGCCTCGCGGGGACAAAGGTTGCGGGGCCGGGCCGTGGGGTGGGGTGCGTGCAACAGCTTCAACGCGTTCCGGCCACCGCCGCGGCCGCTCCCGCCCCGGGCGGCGACCGACCTGTGGACGCCAGGTTGACGCGGGCGGTGGCGGGCGGCAACCGTGGCCCGCATGGGGATCGATCGCCGACTGCTCACGCTGCTGATATGCCTGGTGCTGGGCGGCGGGCTGACCGCTGCCGTGCTGGGGGCCGCGCGGGTGGGCGCCCCGCGCCCGGCGGCGGGCGCGGGCCCCCCGCCCGGCGACTTCGTGGACCTGTCCGAGGTCCCGCCGGGTCCCGCCGCGCCCCGGCCGAGCGGACCCGACGCCTCCACGGGCCGGGTGTCCGTGGACTGCGGCCGCAATGCCGAGGGCCACTACAACGAGGACAACCTGGTGGTCTCGCCGGGACTGCGCTCCGGCGCCCACCACACCCACGCCTACGTCGGGAACCTGTCCACGGACGCCTTCTCCACCGAAGCCTCCCTGGACGCGGCCGCCACCAGCTGCGCGGGCGGCGACCGTTCCACGTACTACTGGCCGGTGCTGCGCCGCACCGACCGGCCGGGCAGCGGAGCGCACGAGGGCTCGGCGGGCCACGGCAACGCGGGCCGGATCCTGCCGGAGGCCTCCGTGAACGTGGAGTTCATCGGCAGCCCGGTGAGCAAGGTGGTGGCGATGCCTCGGTTCCTGAACGCGATGACCGGCGACGCGGTGGCCCTCACCGCGGGCACCGACGCGGACGTGCGGGCCCGCTGGGGCTGTTCGGGCTCTCCCGACCGGTCCACCACCCGCTACCCCCGCTGTCCGGCGGGCGAGCGCCTCACCCGCACGCTGGCCTTCCCCAGCTGCTGGAACGGTCTGGACACCACCAGCCCCGGGCACCGGTCCCACCTGCTCTTCCCGGCCGCGAACGGGGTCTGTCCGCAGGGCACCTTCCCGGTGCCCGAGCTGCGGATCTCGCTCGCCTACGACGTGCCACCGGGGGCGCCGATCGCGCTCGACTCCTTTCCCGAGCAGCGGCACAGTCCCAGGACGGACCACGCGATGTTCGTGAACGCGATGACCGGGCAGCGGATGGCGGACGTCGTGGACTGCCTCAACCAGGGCCGCACCTGCCGTACCTGACCGGCCGGGACCCCGTGACGCAGGTCACGTGAACCCGGCACCCCCGTGTGGCGTGTTGTGACAGCACCACACAAGCGAGGAAGACGGAGAGGGTGAGATGGCCGGACCACTGTGGCCCCGCGCTCGGCGGGGCGGAGCCGACGAAGCACTGATCAAGTCGGTGTACGAGGAGCACGGCCACGCCCTGCTCGCCTACGCCACGCGGCTGACCGGGGACCGGGCCGCGGCCGAGGACGTGGTCCAGGAGACCCTCATCAGGGCCTGGCGCCACTCGGAAGTCCTCGTCAACGGGAAGGGTTCGGTGCGCGGCTGGCTGCTCACGGTGGCCCGCAACATCATCACCGACCGGTACCGGGCCAAGGCCGCGCGGCCGCCGGAGGTATCCGGCTCGCCGGCCCATCCGCCGGTGGAGGCGGACCATGCCGACGCCGTGGTCGACACGATGGCGGTACTGGGGGCCCTCGACCGGCTGTCCCCGGAACACCGGGACGTGCTGACGGAGTTGTACTACCGCCAGCGCAGCGTCGCCGAGGCCGCGGACACCCTCGGCATCCCGGCCGGCACGGTCAAATCGCGCTCGCACTACGCGCTCAAGGCGCTCCGAGAGGCCTTCGGGGACGACAGACGAACGGGCGGGGCGCCCCGGCGGCCCGGCGGACTTCAGGAGGTGGTGGCATGAACCGGCAGCGGCACGAGGAGGAACTGCTCGGCCCGTACGTTCTCGGCGTCCTGGACGACGCGGACGTCCGCCGGGTCGAGGAACACGTGGAGGGCTGCGTGCAGTGCCGGCAGGAGGTGACCGCGTTGCGCGAGATGGAGGCGGCGCTGGGCGAGGTGCCGGCGGAGGCGTTCCTCGAAGGCCCGCCGCAGGGCGGGGACCTGCTGCTCCAGCGCACCCTGCGGCAGATGCGGCAGGAGGTCGCCGGGGCCCGCCGGCGCCGGACGGTGCTCGCCGGGGTGGCCGCCGCGGCCTCGCTGGCCGCCGTGTTCTGGGCCGGGACCCAGGTGGGCGGTGCGGACGGCGGACCCATCGCGCTGCCTCCGGTTCCGACGCCCACGGTCTCGGCGCAGCCGTCGCCGCCGGTGGGCGGGACCAAGGTGGCCTCCGCGACGGACGCGGGCACGGGCGCGCGGATGACCGTACAGGTGACGCCCGCCGCGAAGTGGGTACGGGTGCACGCGGCGGTGACGGGAGTGCGGGCGGGCGAGCGGTGCCGCCTGGTGGTGGTCTCCCGGGACGGTACGCGCACCACGGCCGGCAGCTGGGTGGTCGGCTCCGCGGAGCACGGCGAGGGCAAGGGCGCGGCGCTGGACGGTTCGGCGGCCGTGGACCCGGCGGACGTCCGGGCGGTCCTGGTCGAGAACGAGTCGGGCAAGACGTTCGTGTCGGTCCCGGTGGCCGCGTAACGGGGCCGGGGGCCGTGCGGTGGCCCGTGCGGCCCTGGGCCCTGGGCCCTGGGCTCTCGGCCCTCGGCCCTCGGTGCGGGAACGTGACGGAGCCCGGGAGCATGTCCAGCTCCCGGGCTCCAGCTTGCCACCCATTTGCGCACACCGGCGGCGTTTAAGAGCCGCGGATCATTTTGAGATCGACGTGTTCTGCCATTGAACTACAGCGGCACGAGAGAGCCGCCGAGGGGACTTGAACCCCCATCCGCCAATGTTCGCCCGCGCTCGGTCGATCCGGTGTTCGGCGGCGAATACTGAGACTGGAGCGAGAATCTGAGTTTGACGGGGCCGCCTCTACCGGACTTGGGCCACCCCCGCACGTGTGCGGGGGGAGGGATTCGAACCCCCACCTGACACCCCTGGATCAGCTTCAACATCAGTTTCAGCTTGCGCTCATCGCGCACCCCCCGCTCGCGACGGGGGGCGAATGTGGGGGCTACCTGAAGAGGTAGCCGAAGACCGCGTCTCCGATCCGCTGATCGGTGACCTCGGTGTTGTTCGCCTCCTCGCGGGCGAACTTGACGGCCTGCTGGAGCTTCTCGACGCGGTCGAGGAGCTCGTTGACGCGGCGGGCGGGCAGCGCGCCGGAGAACTTCACCGTGGTCCAGTAGCCGACCGGCACGTCCTCGTAGTACACCTCGACCTGCGCCGGGTGCTTCTCCGTGGCCTCGGCCTTCACGTGGTTGCGCGGAACCTTCTTCGTGCGGATGGTCCGCACGGGCTCCGTCTTCCAGGAGTCCGTCGAGGGGTCCAGGTTCCACGACTCGGAGGCGTCGAGCACCGGGAGCTTGCGCACGAAGGTGTGCAGGTCGGTGAGCTGCTTCTCGAGGAACAGCAGGTACGGGACGGGTACTTGGGGCAGCAGGACCGTGCCGTCGACCACCACGTCGGCGACCGCGGTCCGGTTCGCCCAGTCCTTCGTCGCGGTCACGTCGAAGAGCCGCGTCAGGGTCCCGGCGGTCGCCCGCAGGGCGTCCTCGGCCTTGACCTGCACCCGCGTGGACTCGGGCGGCAGCTGCTCGCCCTCCTCGTCCTTGGGCTGGTAGGTCCGGGAGATGCCGGCCAGCAGGGCGGGCTTCTGCACGTCCTGGTGAGCCTGGGTGAGCTCCTGGAGGGCCTTGGACTTGACGCCCTTTTCGACTGCGATGATCTGATTCAGCTTCGGCACACCCCGAACCTAACAACCGCGCGCCGCACGCACATCCGATTTAACGGGCGCCCGCGCCCCCTCGGGCCGAGGGGGCGCGGGCGTCGGGGTCAGGACAGGCGGACCGGGAGGTCGAAGAGGTCGTTCTGGGTGAGGATCGGCTTGTTGCGCAGGTCCTGGGGGGACACGGCCAGGGCGAGGTCCGGGAAGCGGGCGTACAGCGCCGGGAGGGCGACCAGGGCCTCCAGGCGGGACAGGGCCGCGCCGGGGCAGACGTGGGGGCCGTGGCCGAAGGAGATGTGGCGGTTCGGGGTGCGGGTGACGTCGAACTCGCCCGCCGTCTCGCCGAACTGGGCCTCGTCGCGGCCGAGGGCGCCGAAGGAGACGATCAGGCCCTCGCCCTTGGGCAGGATCCAATCGCCGACCTCCACGTCCTCGGTGGCGAAGCGGATCAGGACGTGCGAGGTGGGGCTGGACCAGCGCAGGGTCTCCTCGATGACGTTCTCCCAGGAGACGTCGCCCTTCAGCACGAGGGCGCGCTGCTCGGGGTGGCTCTCCAGGGCGACGACCGCGTTGACGATCAGGCTGATGGTGGTCTCGTGGCCGGCGGCGACGATCAGCTGGAGGGTGTTGGTGATCTCCTCCGTGGTGAGGTGGTCACCGTCCTCCGAGGCCTCGATGAGGGCGCTGGTGAGGTCGTCGCCCGGGTTCTCGCGCTTGGACTCGACGATGCGCGAGAACAGCGCGCCGAGGTCCGCCATCATCTGCGGGACTTCCTCGGGCAGCGTCTGCGTCGAGAAGAACTTCTCGAACAGGGCCTTCAGGCGCGGGTGTTCCTCGGCGTCGACGCCCATCAGGTCGCTGATGACGTTCATCGGAAGCGGGTACGCGAACTGCGCCTTGAGGTCCACCGTCTCGCCGGCCGGCAGCGCGGCGAGCTTGTCCAGCATGCCCGTGGTCAGCGCCTCGATGCCGGCGCGCAGCTTCTCCACCCGGCGTACGGTCAGGGCCTGCGCGACCAGGGTGCGCAGCCGGCGGTGGTCCTCGCCGTCCACGGTCAGCATCGAGCGGCCGGGGTTGGCGAGGCCGATCAGCGGCCAGTCCAGCGGGATCTCGCCGCGCTGCCAGGCGCCCCAGACGTCGATGTCCTTGACGACGCGCGGGTCGGTGAGCAGCTTGCGGGCCTCGGCGTGGCGCGTGACGGCGTACACGGTGACGTCGCCGGGCAGGACCACCTGGACCAGCGGGCCGGCGGCGCGCAGGGCGGCGCTCTCGGCGGCGAGGTCCGCGACGAAGGGGTCGAGGGTGATGGCCGCGGGGCCGGTGTGGTCGATCGGGCACGTCATCGGGTGGCTCCAAGGGCGGGGGTCGGCGTGTAGGTCACGGGAAGGGCGGTGAGGCCGCGCAGCCAGGGCGAGGGGCGGCGGGCCAGGTCTGCGGCGGGCACGGCGAGGTCGACGTCGGGCAGCCGGTCGAGGAGCACCTCGATGCCGGTGCGCGCGATGACCTCGGCGACCTCCTGGGCGGGGAAGGGGCAGCGGTGTTCGCCGTGCCCGAAGGAGAAGAAGGCGTTGTTGCCGCCGGTGAGGGCGCCGGCGTCGGTGCGCACGTGGGGGTCGCCGTTGGCGGCGCCGATCCCGAGCAGGACGAGGTCGCCGCGGCCGATGCGCTGTCCGCCGAGGTTGGTGTCGCGGGAGGTCCAGCGGCCGGCCACGTTCTGGGTGGGGGTGTCCTCCCACAGCACCTCGTTCATGGCCTCGCCGACGCTGTGCCGGCCGCCCGCGAGGGAGGCGGCGAAGCGGTCGTCGGTGAGCATGAGGCGCAGGGAGTTGCCGATCCAGTCGGCGGTGGGCTGGTGGCCGGCGGCCATCATCACCATGAGGTCCTGGGCGACCTCCTCGACGGTGAAGCCGGCCTGGTTGGCGAGCATCCGGGAGGCCACGTCGGGGCCGGGCTCGGCCAGTTTGGCGGCGAGCAGCCCGAACATCGACTCGGCGAGGTGGCGCTGGCCCTCCAGGGCGCCCGCCCGCCCGTTGATCATGTCGTTCATGGCGGTGACGAGGCCGGGGCCCTGGGCGTCGGAGAAGCCGTAGATGCGGGCGAGGACGCGCAGCGGCAGCAGCATGGCGTACTCGCCGACGATGTCGCAGGAGCCCCTGCCGCACAGGTGGTCGATCAGTTCGTCGGCGAACCGCTCGGCGTGGCCCTTGAGTTCGAAGGGGTCGACGGATTCGAGGGCTTCGGAGATGACGGCGGCGCGTTCCCGGTGGCGTTCGCCGACGGTGTAGAGGATCGAGGGCTGCTTGCGGCCGATCATGGGGAGCAGCGGCCAGTCGGCGGGGATGCGGTCCCACTGGTTCCACAGGTCGGAGTCCCGGGAGAAGAGCACCGGGTCGCTGGTGACCTGGTGCAGTTCGCGGTAGCCGAGGACCAGCCAGGCCGGGACGTCGCCGTCGAGGACGACCGGGGCGACGGCGCCGTGGTCGCGGCGCATCTCCCGGTACAGCTCGACGGGGTCGGTCTGGAACCGGGGGCCGCCGAGGAACGACCACAAACGAGAACGACAGGGAGTGGATGGTCGGCAGAGTCAGAGGGGTATAAGACACAGCTCCGAGGGCTGCGGCTTCGGGGGGGCCGAGGGGGCCGCGCTGGGCGCGGTGCTCGGCGCGGTCACCGCCGGGGCGGGCGCGGGCGGGGTCGGCGACGCGGACGCCCCCTGCGCGGCGGAGGCCGGCCCGGCCAGCGCGACGGCCACCCCGGCGGCTGCGACGGCGACGGCCGCCGCCTTGCGGACGGTCAGCGGGGCACGCTTCAGGTTCTTCACGGTGGTTCTCCACGGTCGGCTGGAAGGCGCGGGTTCACGCCCTTCACCCCCGCACGACGCGCGAACCGCCGGGAGGTTGCCGCCGTTCCCGAAAAACTTTCCGGGTCAGGAAGCCCGCAGGCGGCGCAGTGCCGTGCCGAAGGCCGCCACGCCCTCCTCCAGTTCTCCCGGCGGGCTCGCCGCGTAGCCGAGGACCAGGCCCGGCGGGCCCTGGCCGAGGCGGTGCCAGGACAGGGGCTGGGCCTTGACCCCGAGGTCCAGGGCCGCCGCCGCGAGGGCGGTGTCGTCGAAGTCCGCGCCGTCGAAGGTGACCATCAAGTGCAGTCCGGCGGCGGCTCCGTGCACCCGGGCGCCCGGCAGCTCGGCGGCGATCGCCCGCAGCATGATGTCCCGGCGGGCCCGGTGGCGGCGCCGCACGAACCGCAGGTGGCGCTCCAGTTCGCCCGATTCCATCAGCCGGGCCAGCACGAGCTGGGCGAGGACCGGGTTGCCGAGGTCGGCGTACCGCTTGGCCTCGATCACGGCGTCCAGCATGCGCGGCGGGACCAGCAGCCACCCCAACCGCAGGGCGGGGGCGAGCAGTTTGGACACGCTGCCCGCGTAGCAGACGGCATCGGGCAGCAGGGCCCGGAGCGCGGGGACGGGGGCGCGGTCGTAGCGGTGTTCGGCGTCGTAGTCGTCCTCGATGACCACGCCGCCGGCCGCCGCCCAGCCGAGGAGCTCGCGGCGGCGCTCCCCGTCGAGGACCACCCCGGTCGGGAACTGGTGCGCCGGGGTCAGCAGCGCCACCTGGGCCCGGCCCGCCGCCAGGACCGCGGTGTCGATCCCGCCCGCGTCCACCGGTACGGGCAGGATCTCCATGCCGCCGTGCTCCAGTTGCTGCCGGGCCCCGAGCGAGCCGGGGTCCTCCACCGCGATGCGCCGGACGCCCTCGGCGCGCAGCACCTGGGCCAGCAGTCCGAGCGCCTGGGCCACGCCCGCGACGACGACCACCTCGCCGGGGTCCGCGCGGATGCCCCGGCCCCGGGCGAGCCAGCCCACGATCGCCTCGCGCAGCGCGAGCGTGCCCTGGGGGTTCCCGTAGCCGAAGTCGGCGGGGGTGAGCCGGGCGAGGACCCGGCGCTCGGCCTGGAGCCAGGCCGAGCGCGGGAACGCGGCCAGGTCGGGCACTCCGGGAGAGAGGTCGATGCGACACGGTGCGGCGCGCAGGGCGTCGACGAGTCCGGCCCCGCCCCGGGGCGGGGGCGGGGGCGGACCCGCCGGGACCGGGGGCGCGGGCGCGGCGGTCAGTGGTACGGCAGTCAGCGGTGCGGCCACCACGACCGTCCCGGCCCGGCCCCGGCCCTCCACCTGGCCGGCGTCCGCCAGGCGCTGGTACACCTCGGTGACCAGCCCCCGGGAGACGCGGAGCTCCGCCGCGAGCACCCGGCCCGCCGGGAGCCTGCTGCCCACCGGCAGGGTGCCGTCCGCGATGGCGGCGCGGATGCGGGCGGTGAGCCAGTCGGTCCGGCCGCCGGGCGGGGCCTGGCCGACGTCGAGCAGCAGGAAGTCCGATCCGGCGGCCTCGGACGTGCGAGCGGACTCCACGGTTTTGGACCCCTTGATCAAGCTCACTTCGGCACTGTCCATGAGTCCAATACTGACGGACGCTCGACGGTATGAACACAAAGCCAGGCCCGCTGCGCGACCTCGCCCCCGGCATCGCCGGCATGGCGCTCGTCGGCAGCAGCGTCACCGTCTCCCGGTCCCTCGTCGACGCCCCGCTGTTCGGGGTCCAGGCCGTCCGCTACGCCGCGGCCGCGCTGCTGCTCCTCGCCCTCGCCCGCGCGGCCCGGGTGCGGATCGTGCTGCCGCGCGGCCGGGAGTGGCTGTGGCTGGCGGGCATCGCCGCGACCGGCCTGGTGCTGTTCAACGTGGCGGTCGTACGGGGCGTCGCGCATGCCGAGCCCGCCGTCATCGCGGTCGCCGTGGCCTCCGTGCCGATCCTGCTCGGGGTGATCGGCCCGCTGCTGGAGGGCCGCAGGCCCAGCCGCCGGGTGCTGCTGGCCGCGCCCGTGGTGGTGGCCGGGGCGGTGCTGGTCGAGGGGACGGGCCGGACCGACGCAGCCGGGGTGGGCTGGGCGGCGCTCGCCCTGGTCTGCGAAGCGGGCTTCACCCTGCTCGCGGTGCCGGTCCTGCGGCGCCACGGAGCCTGGGGGGTGTCGCTGCACGCGGTGTGGCTGGGCGCGGTGATGCTGGCGGTGCTCACGGTGTGCTTCGAGGGGCCCGCGGAGCTCGTGACGGTGAGCCCGCGCCAGTGGGCGACCGCCGGATACCTCGCCGTCATGGTGACGGCGGTGGCCTTCCTCCTCTGGTACCGCACGGTGGCCGCCGTGGGCGCCGGCCGGGCCGGGCTGCTGACCGGGGTCGCGCCGCTCGCCGCGGCGGCCGCCGGCGCCGCGACCGGCAGCGGGGTGCCGGGCCCGGCGGTGTGGCTGGGCCTGACCGTGGTGATCGCCGGGCTGGCGGCCGGGCTGCGGCCGGAGTCCCGGCCGGCGGTGCCCGCTCCCGTCCCGCCCGTCCCTCTCGTCCTGCCCGTCCCGTCGGCCGCGCGGAAGCCCCGTACCGACCAGGAGCCGGCCGCCCCTTGAGCCCGCCGGGGCTTGTGGATCACAATCCGCAGATGGCGACGCCCCCGTACAGCAGCTGGATGCGGTACTTCTCCCCCACCGCCAACCACCGCCGGCTCGGCCTGGTGTGCCTCGGCGTGGGGGTGCAGCAGGGGGTGCTGCCGGTGGTGGGCCCGCGCGTGCTCGACCACCACGTCGCGGTGGTGGTCTGCGGCGGCCGGGGCTGGTTCAGCCACGGCGGGCGGGCCCCGCAGCCGGTGACGGCGCCGGCGCTGCTGTGGCTGGTCCCGGGGGTGGAGCACCACTACGGCCCCGATCCGGGGACCGGCTGGGAGGAGTGCTTCGTGGACTTCTCCGGCCACAGCGTGGAGGCGTACACCGATCTCGGCTACGTCACCCCGGACCGCCCGCTGGTGCCGCTGAGCGGGACGGCCGGGGTACGGCACGTGGTCGACGGGATCGTACGGGCGGCCCGGCGCGGCGGTCCGCTGCTGGAGGTGGAGGCCGCGGCGGCCGTGCACGGGCTGCTGGTCGCGCTGCGCTACGCCCGGGCCGAGGTGTCGCGGCACGGGGACGCCGTGATGGACACCCTGGCCCGGGACGCGCTGCTGCCCATATCGGTGGCCGAGCACGCCGCCCGGCTCGGGATGCCGCTCCCCCAGCTGCGCCGGGCGGTGCGGCGCAGTACCGGGGAGGGGGTCAAGGAATACCTCCTCGGCATCCGGCTGAGCCGGGCCAAGGAGCTGCTGGCCCGTACCGACCTGCCGGTCGCCGGAGTCGCCCGGCGGGTCGGTTACGAGGACGCCGCCTACTTCAGCAGGCTGTTCAGCCACCGGGTGGGCGTGGCGCCCGGCCGGTTCCGCCAACAGCAGTCGACGCAGCAATCGACGCAGCAGCCGTCCGCGTCACGGTAGGTAGCCGATGTTGAGCTCCGCGACGGCCGTCCACGGATTGCCCGAAACCTCCTTCGTGGCCTTGAGCTTGACGTAGCGCGCGGTGCGGGCCGTGAACGCCACGTCCTGCTGGGCGGTGGTGTTGGCGAAGGTCCCGGAGGCGGCCGTCGTGCCCCAGTTGACCCCGTCGGTGGAGGTCAGGACCTGGTAGTCGGCGATGCGTCCGTTGGTCTGCGTCTGGCGGGGCAGGTAGTGCAGCGCGGAGACGTTGTAGGAGGCGCCGAGGTCGAGGGTGATCTCGTGCGGCATCGGCGCGGTGGCCTGGTACCACTGGGTGTGCCAGATGGTGGCGCCGTCGCCGTCGAGCACGTTGGCCGCGGCGCCGTTCTCGCCGGCGGTCTCCTGACTGTCCACCGCCTTGACGCTCATCTGGCTCTGGGGGACGAGGAGTTCACCGCCTCCGCCCGAGCCGAGGTCGTCGACGGCAAGGTCGTCGAGGATGAAGTCGGCCTCGTTGTGGGAGCCTTCGCCGGTCACCTTGCGGATGCCGATCCAGGCGTCGGCGCCGGCGGTGAAGGTCTTGGTGAAGGTGGTGGCCGTACGGGCCTGGTTCAGCGCGGTCGCCGTCTCGGTGCTGCCGGAGCCGGTGATGAACTGGTAGTCGCCGCTGAAGCCGTTCTCGTAGCTGAACGCGACCTTGTACGAGCGGCCCGGTGTCAGGCGCAGGGTCTGCGGGAGGGTGCGGTAGACGAGGCCCTGCCGCTCCTCGTGCGACTTGAGCGAGTTCTGCCCGCTGATCACGTCGTCGACCAGCTTTCCGCTCCATCCCGCCTGGGTGTACGGGGCGTTGCGCTGGGCGATGTGGGTGCGCGGGTCGGTGGCCGAGCCGCCGGCGCCGCCGAAGGCGAAGGGGCCCCAGCCGGCGTCCACGTTCTCGAAGTCCTCGGTGAACCAGTGGCCGTTCAGCGGGGTGCGGGCGGAGCGGACGACCCGTACGTCGTCCAGGTAGACGATGCCGGGGCCGGTGGCCGCGGACAGTTTGAGGGTGGCCGTGGACTGGCCAGCCGGCACGTCGAAGAACACCTTCATCCGCTGCATCTTGGTGGTGTTCTTCTCGCTCCCGCCGAGGCTGTTGGTCAGGGTGGAGGAGTCGGCGTAGACGGAGGCGGCGGTTCCCCCGGTCGGGGTCACGGTGAGGGTGGCGGCGCGGCCGGTCGGGGTGGAGACCCAGACGGAGGCCGCGTGGGTGCCGGGGGCGAGGCCGGTGAGCTGCTGGGAGACGGCCGGGGCGGTGTTCGGGGCCATCGTGAGCTCGCTCTGGCCCTGGGCGTTGCGGGTGACGGCGGCGCCGGACCCGCTCACGGTCCAGGCGTTCAGGTTGCCGGAGAAGAAGGAGGGGTCCTTGAGCGGGGTGCCCTGGCCCCAGACCGGGTCCGGCTGGGCGGGGGCCGCGCCGTTGGTGACGACGTAGCCGGTCTTGGCGGTGGCGTTGACGGTGACCTGTCCGCCGGTGACGGTCAGGTCGCCGACCAGCTGGCGTCCGCTGTCGGTCAGTCGGTAGAGCTTGGGCGCGGACCAGCCGGCGGGCAGGGTCCAGGTGGTGGAGCCGCCCGCGGTGTTCCAGTGGTAGAGCTTGCCGTCGCGCGGCAGGAGGTACGCGGAGCCGTTCAGGACGGTCCGGCCGCCGGTGGTGATCTTGCGGGTGCCGCCGGCGGTGGTGACGGTGGTGCCGTTCGCGAGGGTGACCGTGTCGGCGGTCCACTTCACGACCGGGGATTCCTGGAGGTACTTGGTCGGCAGGTTGGTCGCGAAGGTGGTGGAGAGGAAGGAGGTGAAGTCCCGCTTGCCCTGCCAGCCCTCGTACGCGGTGATCTCGGCACCGCCGAGCAGCGCGTTGCCCGCGATCCAGTCGTCCTTGGTGTGGTTGGCGACGAAGCGGGCGATGGTGGAGTTGATGCCCTTGAGGTCGGTGCCGCCGTAGTTGACGTCGGTCGCCCAGTGGTGCCAGAGGGATTGCTCGGTCATGGAGTTGGGGAACTCGGTGGCGAGCTGGTAGCCGAGGCCGGAGATCTCGCGTTCGAGCTTGCGCGAGACGTAGCCGTCGCCGTACCAGACGTCCACGTAGAGGAAGTCCAGGCCGGGGGCGGCCGACTTGAGGTCCTGGAGCCGCTTCAGGCGCCCGCCGGACTGCCCGTCCTTTCGCGTGTCCACGTAGTACGACTGGTCGAGCCAGTCCCAGCCGAGGCCGCCGCTCTGGTGGGCGGGGTCGAAGGTGGCCGAGACCGGGTACTCCTCGGTGGCGTTGATGTGCACGCCGAAGTCGGCGTTGTAGGTGTGGCCGACGGTGGTGAGGGTGTTCAGGTCGGTGGCGCCGCCCAGTTTGGAGCCGATGTTCTTGTAGTCCATGTGTGCCGAGTCGTGGCCCTCGGAGGCGTACCCCTTGAGCAGGACGAACTGGCCGAGGCCGTCGGTGGCCAGGTTGACCCGCTTGGTCTCGTCGAGGGTCTCGGCGAAGGGGTGGGTGGCCGCGGAGGCGAAGTTGAAGGGGATGCGCTGTACGACGCGGTCGGCGGTCTGCTCCCAGCCGGTCGGCGGGGTCCAGATGTCGCGGTAAGCGACCGCGGCGTCCTGCCAGTCCACCGCGGAGTCGCCGTTGCGGTCGGCGGTGACCGCGATCCGGGCATAGGGCAGCGGCTCGGTGTCGGTGTCCGCGGCGCCCGTGGCCCGGTAGAGCCAGGATCCGCTCCACAGGCCGGCCCGGCGGTAGGAGCCCTTGTCGGTGACCTGCTTGCTGATCCGGCCGTTCTCGGTGGCCGTGCCGCCCGAGGGGGCGTCGTAGTACGCGTTGGAGTCGATGGCCGCGGCCAGCTTGCCGGTGTTGGCCAGGCCGTACATCACGGTCGTGGCGGAGGCGTCGACCGGGGTGCTCGCGGTGACGGGCGTGAAGGTGTCCCCGGTGCCGGTGGTGGCGGTGTGCATCTTCGCGGTGGACAGCGCGGCGCCCGGCTGGCTGCTGCGGACGCTGACGAGGTTGTGGCTGGGGATCGCGAAGCTGCGTACGCGCAGGGCGGCGGTGTCCTCGATCGCGGTGACCTTGAACTCCACGACCGAACCGGCCACCGAGAGACGGGCCCTGACGGTCACTCCGGAGAAGGCGAGCGCGTAGTCGACGCCGGAGGCGGAGGGCGTGGAGGTGACGGCGGGGGTGTAGGTGGTTCCGTTGACGACGATCGCGCCGAGGGTGTCCTCGTTGCCGTTCAGCACGTCCCCGGTGGCGGTGCGGGTGTAGCTGATGACGCGGGGGAAGGCGCTGTCCACGCTGACGGACAGTTCGGGCGAGGCGATCGTCACGGGGGCGGCCGCCGCGGCGGGGGCGGCGGGCACGGCCACGACCAAGGTGGCGACCAGGCCGGCCACCGCGGCTGCGGCCGGCCAGAGGGGGGTTCGCATCGGACCTCCGGGAGTCGGCGCTTCCTGTGCGGAAGACCGCGCGACGTGGAGGCCGGCGGTCCGCTCACTGACCTGACAGCTTGCGGATCGCGGCACGGCAGGCCCATGGACAAAGCAGCGCTCGGTCCTGGACTTATGTGACCGGTGGGTCACATGGTGGTGCGTTCGTGGTGGCTGCGCGGCTGCGTACAGCTCCGTACCGGCGGCTGCGTACCGGCGGCTACGTACCGGCGGCTACGTACTGGCGGGCACCAGGACGACGGCCGTCCCGTACGCGCAGACCTCGGTGCCGACGTCCGCGGCGTCCGTGACGTCGAAGCGCATCATCAGCACGGCGTTCGCGCCGCGCGCCTTCGCCTGCTCGATGAGCCGCTCCATGGCTTGGTTGCGGGTCTCCACCAGCGTCTTGGTGAGGCCCTTCAGCTCGCCGCCGATCATGGACTTCAGGCCCGCGCCGATCTGGCTGCCCAGGTGGCGGGAGCGCACGGTGAGGCCGAAGACCTCGCCGATGACCTGCTCGACCCGGTAGCCGGGGACGTCGTTCGTCGTCACGACCATGACGCCCGTCTGCTGTGCGCCGGGGCCGCCGCCGTAGTCTTCGATACCCATGGCTCCCACTCTGGCGGCGCGGGCCGGAGCCCGCATCCGGAAGGGGTCTCAGCTGAGCCGGACGGCGAGGCCGAACTCGTGGGCCACCACCACGGCCTGCGCCCGGCTGGCCAGCCCCAGCTTGCTCATGCAGCGGTGGACGTGCGTCTTGACGGTGGCGGCGCTGAGGACGAGGCGTGCGGCGATGTCGGCGTTGGACAGGCCCGCGCCGACCAGGCCGAGGATCTCGCGCTCGCGCGGGGTCAGGGTGTCCATGCCGGGGCGCGCGGCCCGGGGCGCGACCGCGGCCGGCGCGGCGTAGGTGTCGACGAGCCCGCGCAGGGCGCCGGGGCTGAACAGCATCTCGCCTGCGTGCACGGTGGCGATGGCGGCCAGCAGCCGGGCGGGCGGGGTGTCCTTGAAGAGGAAGCCGCCGGCCCCGACCCGCAGGGCGCGGAAGACGTACTCGTCGGAGTCGAAGGTGGTCAGCATGAGCACCTTGGGGCGCGCGCCGGGTTCGGCGGCGGCCAGGATCCGCTCGGTGGCGGCGATCCCGTCGGTCCCGGGCATCCGGATGTCCATGAGGATCACGTCGGGCCGGGTCCGGGCGGCCAGCCGCACCGCCGCGTCGCCGTCCTCGGCCTCGCCGACGACCTCGTAACCGGGTGCGGCCGTGAGCAGCGCGGTCAGTCCCGACCGGATCAGGAACTGGTCGTCGACGACGAGGACGCGCAGCACGGTGGTTCCCTCTTCCTCCGGGGGCGGCTCAGCCGTCATGGCCGGTCCGGGGTACGGGCACGCGCAGGCTGACCTCGAAGCCGCCGTCGGGGGCCGGCTCGGCGGTCAGCGTGCCGTGGTAGATCATCGCGCGCTCGCGCATGCCGGTCAGGCCCTGGCCGGAGTGTCCGGGGGCGGGGCTCGGGCCGTGCCCGCGGCGGGCTCCGCTGCCGTCGTCCTTGACCCGTACGCGGACCTCGTCCTCGGCGTAGTCCACGCGGACGGTGGTGTGCGCGGCCGGGGCGTGCTTGAGCACGTTCGTGAGCGCCTCCTGGACCACGCGGTACGCGCAGAGGTCGATTCCGGGCGGCAGGGCGTACGCCGCCCCCGTGACGGTGACGTCGACCGGCACGCCGGCCTCGCCCACCCGGCGGACCAGCTCGCCGAGGCGTCCGAGTCCGGAGACCTCGCCCGCCCCGTCCCCTTGCCCGTTCCCGTACCCGGCGGGTTCCGGCCCGTCCTCCCGGAGCACGACGAGCATCCGGCGCATCTCGGCGAGGGCCTCGTGGGCGCTGGAGCCGATGGTGTCCAGGGCGCGGCGGGCGGTGGGCGGGTCGGAGGCGAAGACGTATCCGGCGAGGCCGGTCTGCACGGAGATGACCGAGACGTGGTGCGCGATGACGTCGTGCAGCTCGCGGGCGATCTGGATGCGTTCGGCGACCACGGCCCGGCGGGCCTTCTCCTCCTGTTCGAGCCTGAGTCGGCGGGTGAGCTCGCGCAGCCGCCGGGAGCCGTTCCCGGCCACCCAGCAGACGGTGGTGGTGACGGTCACGAAGCCGACGCTGAGCGGGCCGATGCCCGGTTCGGCGAGCCGGGTGCCCCAGAGCAGCACGAGGAGCGAGGTGGCGGCGCAGCGCAGGGAGACGGGGCGGGGGCGCAGGGAGGCGACGGTGTAGAGGGCGAGGAGCATCCCGCAGACGGCGGGGACGTGGTAGTAGCCGAGGGTGAAGTAGGCGGCGACGCAGAGCCCGGTGCTCACCAGGACGGCCACGGGAAAGCGGCGGCGCAGCACGAGCGGCAGGTAGACGGCGCCGAGCAGCACGTAGGCGAGCGTGTCGGTGTCGCGCCAGTAGTCCGCGGGGTCCGGCCAGTTCGCGAGCATGGAGGTCGAGATCCAGAGCGAGCCGAGGGCGTACGCGGTCTCGACGACGGCCGGCCGCACGGCGCGGAGCCGGGCGACTGCCGGATGCGCGGACAACTGCACGTAGGACCCCCTTGTGTACACCCCTGGTTGTACAGGGTTACCACCCGTGGGGGTAGCCGGAGTTCAACCCTTGGATGGGCGAGAGAGCGAGCGGGCACCCGTAGATTTCATTGGGCCGGTCCCGAACCGGCAGTGGCCCGATCCCCCCGGGGCCCGCCAGGCGGCCGTGCCCGTTCGGGGGCGGGCACGGCCCCGCCAGTGGGGGCCGGTGCGCCCTGCGCCTGGATGGCGGTGATGGCCACGGTGGTGACGATGTCCTGGACCAGCGCGCCGCGGGAGAGGTCGTTGACGGGCTTGCGGAGCCCCTGCAGGACCGGGCCGACCGCCACCGCGCCGGCCGAGCGCTGTACGGCCTTGTACGTGTTGTTGCCGGTGTTGAGGTCCGGGAAGATCAGCACCGTCGCGCGGCCGGCCACCTCGGACTCGGGCAGCTTGGTCGCGGCGACCGAGGGCTCCACGGCGGCGTCGTACTGGATCGGACCCTCGATCAGCAGGTCGGGACGGAGCCCGCGGACGATCTCGGTGGCCTTGCGGACCTTGTCCACGTCCGCGCCCGAACCGGAGGTGCCGGTCGAGTACGAGAGCATCGCGATCCGCGGCTCCAGCCCGAAGGCGGCCGCGGTGGTCGCCGACTGGATGGCGATGTCGGCGAGCTGCTCGGCGTTGGGGTCCGGGTTGACGGCGCAGTCGCCGTACGCGAGGACCCTGTCGGCCAGGCACATGAAGAAGACCGAGGAGACGATGGAGGCGTCGGGCTTGGTCTTGATGATCTCGAAGGCCGGGCGGATGGTGGCGGCGGTGGAGTGCACCGAGCCGGAGACCATGCCGTCGGCCAGGCCCTCCTGGACCATCAGGGTGCCGAAGTAGTTGACGTCGGTGACCACGTCGTTGGCCAGCTCGACCGTCATGCCCTTGTGGGCGCGGGCCTTGGCGTAGTACTCGGCGAACCGTTCCCGCAGCGGGGAGGTCGACGGGTCGATGAGCTGCGCGGCCGAGATGTCGATGCCCAGGTCGGCGGCCTTCTTCAGGATCGCCGGCTCCTCGCCCAGCAGGGTGAGGTCGCAGACCCCGCGGCGCAGCACCACGTCCGCGGCGCGCAGCACGCGCTCCTCGGTGCCCTCCGGGAGCACCACGCGGCGGCGCTCCGAGCGGGCCCGCTCCAGCAGCTCGTTCTCGAACATCATCGGGGTGACGCGCTCGGAGCGGGCCACCGAGAGCACCTCGCGCAGCTCGGCGGTGTCCACGTGGCGTTCGAACAGGCCGAGCGCGGTCTCCAGCTTGCGCGGGGTCGCGGAGTTCAGCCGGCTCTGCAGCGAGAAGAGTTCGGCGGCGGTCGGGAAGCTGTTGCCGGCCACCGAGACGACCGGCGTGCCGGGTGCCAGCTTCGAGGCCAGCGTCAGGATGTCCTTGCCCGGGCGCTCGTTCAGCGTCAGCAGTACGCCGGCGATCGGCGGGGTGCCGGAGGTGTGCGCGGCCAGCGCGCCGATGACCAGGTCGGAGCGGTCCCCGGGGGTGACGACCAGACAGCCGGGGGTCAGGGCGTTGAGGAAGTTGGGCAGCATCGCCCCGCCGAAGACGAAGTCCAGGGCGTCGCGGGCGAGCCCGGCCTCGTCGCCGAGGAGCACCTCGCCGCCGAGCGCCTGCGTGATCTGGGCGACCGTCGGGGCGGACAGGTGCTTGTCCTCCGGCAGGACGTAGCAGGGCACGGGGAGCCGTGCGGCCAGGCGTTCGGCTATCGCCTCGCGGTCCTCGGGGGCCACCCGGTTGACGACCATCGCGCCCACGTGGCAGCCGAGGCTCTCGTACGCGCGGTACGCGTTGCGGGTCTCGGCGCGCACGGCTTCGGCCGGGTGCTTGGTGCCGCCCACGACGGGGATGACCAGCGCGCCCAGTTCGTTGGCGAGGCGGGCGTTGAGGGCCAGCTCGTCGGGGAGGTTGGTGTCGGCGTAGTCGGTGCCGAGGACCAGCATGACCTCGTAGTCCCGGGCCACCTTCTGGTAGCGGCCGACCAGCTGGGAGACCAGCTCGTCCGTGCCCTTCTCGGCCAGGATGGCGGAGGCCTCGTGGTACTCCATGCCGTAGGCGGTGGAGGCGTCCTGGTCGATCCGGTAGCGGCCCTTCAGGAGGTCGAAGAGCCGGTCGGGGCCGTCGTGCAGCAACGGGCGGTAGACGCCCACCCGGCCTGTCTGGCGGGTCAGGAGCTCCATGATCCCCAGCTCGACGACCTGGCGGCCGTCCCCCCGCTCGATACCGGTCACGTACACGCTGCGCGTCACGCGTGCTCTCCGTCCCATCGTGTGAAATCTCGGGATCGCCCCACCAGGATTCTGGCCCCGGCGGGGCGGATATTCGAGTCGGTTGTCCCAGTTAATGTGGGGTTGACCTCTTGACAATACCCCTGCGGATCGTTAGGACGCCCGCCGGGAAAAGGGCCCTGTCGAGGGGGTCGAAAGGCCTGACCGGCACGTCGGAGGAGGTGTGCCACGGAGCGCGCGTCACCCCGGACACGTGGAACAATCGGACAGGCTTCATCAATACGCCCTTCATACAGCCCTTCATATGTACGGCCGGCTGTCCGCCCGCACGCGTACGGCCCGGTACGACCAGGAGCAGGAGACACAGCACGATGCGTATCGGAGTTCTCACCGCAGGCGGCGACTGTCCGGGCCTGAACGCTGTCATCCGGTCGGTCGTACACCGTGCCGTGGTCGGGCACGGGGACGAGGTCATCGGCTTCGAGGACGGCTTCAAGGGCCTCCTCGACGGCAATTACCGCCCCCTCGACATCAACGCCGTCAGCGGCATTCTCGCTCGCGGCGGCACGATTCTCGGTTCAGCCCGAATGGAGCGCGCCCGGCTGCACGAGGCTGCCGAGAACGCCCGGGAGCTGGCGAAGCTCTACGGCATCGACGCGCTGATCCCGATCGGCGGCGAGGGCACCCTGACCGCCGCCCGGATGTTGTCGGACGCCGGCATGCCCGTCGTCGGCGTGCCGAAGACGATCGACAACGACATCTCCTCCACCGACCGCACCTTCGGCTTCGACACCGCCGTCATGGTCGCCACCGAGGCCATCGACCGCCTCAAGACCACCGCCGAATCCCACCAGCGCGTCATGGTCGTCGAGGTGATGGGCCGGCACGCGGGCTGGATCGCCCTGGAGTCCGGCATGGCCGGCGGCGCCCACGGGATCTGCCTGCCGGAGCGCCCCTTCGAGGTGGACGCCCTGGTGAAGATGGTGGAGGAACGATTCGCCCGCGGTAAGAAGTTCGCCGTCATCTGCGTGGCCGAAGGCGCCCACCCCGGCGAGGGCTCCATGCCCTACGAGAAGGGCGCGATCGACCAGTACGGCCACGAGCGCTTCGCCGGCATCGGCAACCGCCTCGCCGTCGAGCTGGAGCGGCGCCTGGGCAAGGAAGCCCGCCCGGTCATCCTCGGCCACGTCCAGCGCGGCGGCACCCCCACCGCCTACGACCGCGTCCTCGCGACCCGCTTCGGCTGGCACGCGGTCGAAGCCGTCCACCGCGGTGACTTCGGCAACATGACCGCCCTGCGCGGCACCGACATCGTCATGGCCCCGCTGGCCGACGCCGTCACCGAGCTGAAGACCGTCCCCGAGGACCGCATGTACGAGGCCGAGTCGGTCTTCTGACCCTCCCGGCCGGGACCTTCCTCCCGAATCCGAGGGCCGGACGGCCCGATCGCCACCGCCCCGGCGGAGCGTGAGCGCCCCGTCCGGCCGGCACCCGCCCGACGCGGCCCCCCACCGGGGCGGCGCCGGGCTCAGCCATGCCCCGCCCCGTCCGCGGGCTATGATCCGAGAATCTCACCGTAGGGGGTTGAGCGGCCGGTCCGGCCGCGAAGTCCGGGCCCCGTCCTCCGGTTCCGCGCGCTCCTTGGAAGGTGTCCGTCTCCCGTGGCGAACCGCCCTGCCCTCTTGACCAGAACGCGTCCCGAAAGCCCGCGGGCGGCCTCGGCCGACGTCCCGGACCCGGCACCGGGCGGAACCCGGCGGCGCTGGTCCGTGCTCGGCGCGGCCCTCGCGGCGTCCTGGGCGCTGCCGCTGCTCCTGGACGCGCTCGCCCTCGACGTGGTGCTCATACCCGTCCTGGTCCTGGCCATCGCCTCCCTGATGCGGGTCGGCGGCGGCCTGCTCGACCGGATCGTCGTCGCCGCCTTCGTGCTGTGCGGCGCGGTCATGTCCTTCGGACTGCTCTTCTCCGTATGGCCCTGGGGCCTGGCACCCGTCCCCGGAGCGGGCCTCCTGCTGAGCGTCGTGTCCCTCGCCGGCTGGCTGTCCGGCCGGCGCCCCCGCATCCCCCTGCGGCTGCGCGGCTCCGACGCACTGGTCGCCGGCACCGCGGCGGTGGTCTGGCACTACATGCACCACCCGCTCATCGGGAAGTCCGTCACCGAACGGCTGGCCCTCTTCATCACGTCCGAGGACCGGCTGGGGCACTTCTCGTACTTCGACGGCATCCACCACGTCGGCGGCTACGCCTTCCTCCACCAGGAGGCCGCCAGGACGTACATGATGACCCCGTCCGAGGCCGTCTACCCGCAGGGCACCCACTTCCTGCTGGCCTGGATCGACGTCCTCGTGAAGTCCTCCACCGACGGCGGCCCCGGCGTCGAGATGATGAACCGCTACCTCCTGTACGTCATCGGCGGCTACGCCCTGCTCTGCGCCGCCCTCGTCTGGGCCGCCCGCTGGATCGGCGGCCCGCGCCTGCGCGGGTGGCGCGCGGCGGCGGTCTGCGCCACCGTGATGGCGGTGATGCTCTCCGGCTCGATGGCGGAACTGGTCGAGCGGGGCTTCGACTCCGAGACCGCCGGCCTCCTCTTCCTCACCGTCGGGCTGGCCCTGCTGGTGCGGCCCGCGATGGGCCGGGCCGAGTTCGCGGTCGTCGCCGTGGCCGCGCTGGTGGCCGTGACCTTCGTCTACAACCTCTACGGCGCCCTCATCGGCCTCGCCCTGGCCGCCGTCCTGATCGTCCACCGGCGGCGGTTCGCCCGCCGCAGGATCCCGCTCCTGGTGTTCCTGGCCGCCGGCGCGGTCGTCGCCGGACTGCCCAGCCTCTTCTCCGTGCTGACCAAGCTGGACGTCTCCAAGACCTCGAACCTGCCCGGCCCGATGGTCGTCCCCGACCGCCCGGTCCTCATCGGATGCGCCCTGCTGGCCGTACTGGCCGCCTCCCTGCCGGCGAACCGCAAGACGGGCACCGGCCGGATGGTGCTGGCCCTCGTCCTGGGCGCGGCCACCGTGATCGGCCTCTTCGGGGCCTGGCAGAAGCACACCATCGGCCACTTCTCGTACTACTTCGAGAAGCTGGCCGCCGCCGGCCTGGTGATCGCCCTGATCTCGCTGGGCCTGGTCGGGCTGGCGCTGCTGCCCGCCGCCCGTACGGCGCGCGGCTCCGTGTGGAGCCGCCGGGGCGGAACACTGCTGCGCTCCGGCCTCGCGACCGCCGCCGCGCTCGCCCTCTTCGGCAACGTGCAGTTCGGGGTCCCGTCGGGGTGGAGCCACCCCTCCGCCTGGTACGGCAACCCGATGCTCCTGTGGGCCAAGGGCGGCCCCAAGACCGACCTGGGCCCGGCGACCGAGGCCCTCGCCGGGCGCGACCTCGACCGGGCCGCCCCGCCGCTGATCGCCCTGTACTCCAACGACCCGTACATGAACCTGCAGTCCACCTTCCTCGCCCAGCTCCTCACCCACCGGGCGGGCGACATGGTGGGGCTGTACGAGACCGTCCGGGTCAAGACGGGCGGGCCCGCGGACGAGAAGGACGCGGCGAAGGACAGGGACGCGGCGAGGGACTACGCGCCCTCGCTCGAGCACCTGAAGAAGGCCATCGCCTCCTGCGCCACCCCGCCGACCGTCCTGGTGGCCGACCGCGCGGTGGCGGACCGGCTGCGCGCGGACCTCGAGCGCGACGGCGTCCGCGCGACCGTGCTCCACGCGCCCGTCGACTAGTGCTGTGACCGGAAAGGTCCACCGGCCCGCGGGGGCGGGACCACCGCCCTGAATCCGAACGTCGAACGGCCCCGGCCGCGTCCTGCCGTGGACGCGGTCGGGGCCGTTCCGGTAGGGGGCCCGCGGTGGAAATGTGTCCTACGCCGCACCGCCCGCGAGGGACCAGAAGCGGTCCACGATGTCCGCGAGGTACTCGCGCCCCGAGTCGCCGCTGCCGGCCTCGCCCTCGGCGCCGCCCCATCCGAGGGTCGCCACCATCCTCGACTGGTACTCCCCGTGGAGCTGCTCCAGCACCCGCTCCAGGTGCGCCTTGGGCACCGGCAGCAGCTTGGCCAGCGGCTTCACGTACGCCTGCCAGCGCGTGGTCACCCCGCTGCGCAGCAGATCGGCCAGCTCCTCGTGCTTGCCGGTCGCGGTCACGAACTGGGCCAGGGTCAGCCCCAGGGCCGTGGCCAGCGCGGCGGACTGCCGCTCGTTGCCCTTCCAGCGGCCGGAGTCCTCCATCTTCTGGTATGAGCCCGTCTCCACACCGACCCGCCGGGCCAGGTCGTCGGCGGCCAGCCCCCTGGCCATGCGGTGCTCGCGCAAAGTGACCGGCTCGGCCAGGAGCTCGCTGGGGGAGCACCAGAGCACGCCCGCGAGGGCCGTGAGCTCGGTGGAGGAGGGCGAAATCTCGCCACGCTCCCACGCCGTCACGGTCTCGGGGGTGACGAGCAGTCCGTACTGGGCGCGCAGGCCATAGGCGACATGACCGGGAGCCATGCCCAGGGCCGCGCGGAGACGACGCGCGGCGGGGGCATTGAAAGGTGGGCTGGAGTGCACACGCCACACCGTAGGAGTGGCCGAGGCGTGGCGACTACAGACCAAACAAACAAGCCCATAACTCGTAGGAAAGTCCTATGGAGTTAAGGGCTTTGGTCCGCTTTCTCTGCGACTGTCCGGTAATCGGATCGATCCGTGATCCACTTCCTAGCGTACGTTTCCGGCCGCCCCGCGGGGTACCCCCGTGCGTGATCCGCCTCACATGATCCGGATCATCGCGAACCGGCCACCCGGCCGGTACGTACTCCCGGAGGGAGGCCCTCGCTCACGGGGGTGGTGAGGGCCTCCCCCCGACTCCTTGCCTTGACGCCGACGTCAAGGCTTACGGTCGGCCCATGCGAATCGGCGAACTGGCCGAGCGGGCCGGCACCAGCACGCGGACGCTCCGGTACTACGAGTCCCGGGGCCTGCTGCCCGCGCGGCGCGACGGCAACGGCCACCGCACCTACGGCGAGGACGACCTGCGGCTGCTCCGCCAGATCCGCACGCTCCAGGACTTCGGCTTCGACCTGGAGGAGACCCGCCCGTTCGTCGAGTGCCTGCGCGCCGGGCACCCGGCCGGCGACTCCTGCCCGGCCTCGCTCGCCGTCTACCGGCGCAAGCTCGCCGAGCTGGAGGGCCTGATCGGCCGGCTCACCGACGTACGGGACCACGTGGCGAGCCAGCTCGCCGACGCCGAAGCGGCACGGCCCAGATGTGAGATGACCGGTTGAACCGGTCGAGGAGAGAGGGGAAGCAACGATGAAGGCACACGGTGTGGCCGAAGTGACCGACGCGGACTTCGAGGCGGAGGTGCTCGGCGAGCGGGGCCGGCCCGTCCTGGTGGAGTTCACCGCCGACTGGTGCGGCCCGTGCCGCCAGCTCGCCCCGGTCCTGTCCGCGGTCGCCGCCGAGGAGGCCGACCGGCTCAAGGTCGTCCAGATCGACGCGGACCGAAACCCCGCCACGCTCGCGCGCTACGGGGTGCTGTCCATGCCGACCCTGCTCGTCTTCCGGGACGGCGAACCCGTCCGGCAGCTGGTCGGGGCCCGGGCCAAGCGCCGGCTCCTCCAGGAACTGGAGGAGCACCTGGCCCCGGCGGTCCCGACCGCCGCCGCCGCGGCTACGGCGCGGGCCTGAACCAGACCGTCGCCAGCGGCGGGAGGGTCAGGCGCAGGCTCGCCGCCCGCCCCTGCGAGGGCACCGGCTCGGGCCGCGCCGGCCGCGCGTGGTGGACGCCGCTGCCGCCGTAGAGCTGCTGGTCGGTGTTGAGCACCTCCCGCCACGCCGGCACCTCCTCCGGGACCCCGATCCGGTACCCGTGCCGGACCACCGGCGAGAAGTTCGAGACGCACAGCAGCTGCGAGCCGTCCTGCGCGAACCGCAGGAAGGCGAAGACGTTGTCCTCCGCCGCGTCGCCCTCCACCCACGCGAAGCCCTCCGGCACGGTGTCCCGCTCCCACAGGGCGGGCGCCGCCCGGTAGGTGCGGTTCAGATCGCCCACGAGGCTGCGTACGCCCCGGTGGTCGCCGGCCGCGGCGTACGAGGAGTCCAGCAGCCACCAGTCCGGCCCGTACATCTCGGACCACTCCGAGCCCTGCGCGAACTCCTGCCCCATGAAGAGCAGCTGCTTGCCCGGGTGGGCCCACATGAAGCCCAGGTACGCCCGGTGCGCGGCCCGCTGCTGCCACCAGTCCCCGGGCATCTTCGACACCAGCGAGCCCTTGCCGTGCACCACCTCGTCGTGCGAGATCGGCAGCACGTAGTTCTCGCTGAACGCGTAGACCATCCCGAAGGTCATGTCGTGGTGGTGGTACTTGCGGTGCACCGACTCCTTCGACGCGTAGCGCAGGGTGTCGTGCATCCAGCCCATGTTCCACTTCAGGCCGAAGCCCAGACCGCCCGCGTCGGTGGGCCGGGTGACGCCCGGCCACGCGGTGGACTCCTCGGCGATCGTCACCACGCCCGGGCAGCGCCGGTAGACGGTGGCGTTCATCTCCTGGAGCAGCGCCACCGCGTCCAGGTTCTCCCGCCCGCCGTGCTCGTTCGGCGTCCACTCGCCCTCGCCGCGCGAGTAGTCGAGGTAGAGCATCGAGGCCACCGCGTCCACGCGCAGCCCGTCGACGTGGAACTCCTCGCACCAGTAGACGGCGTTGGCGACGAGGAAGTTCCTGACCTCGCGGCGCCCGTAGTCGAACTCCAGGGTCCCCCAGTCCGGATGCGCGGCCCGCTGCGGGTCGTGGTGCTCGTACAGCGGGCGCCCGTCGAACTCCGCCAGGGCCCACTCGTCGCGCGGGAAGTGCGCCGGCACCCAGTCGACGATCACCCCGATCCCGGCCCGGTGGAGCGAGTCCACCAGGAAGCGGAAGTCGTCCGGGGTGCCCATCCGGGAGGTCGGCGCGTAGAAGCCGGTGACCTGGTAGCCCCACGAGCCGCCGAAGGGGTGCTCGGCGACCGGCATCAGCTCCACGTGGGTGAAGCCCAGCTCCGTGACGTACGCCGGGAGCTGCTCGGCCAACTGCCGGTAGGACAGGCCGGGCCGCCACGACGCCAGGTGCAGCTCGTACACCGAGAAGGGGGCCTGGTGCGCCGGGAGGGCCCCGCGCGAGGCCATCCACTCGGCGTCCTGCCAGACGTAGGAGGAGGCCGTCACCACCGAGGCGTTGGCCGGCGGGACCTCCGCGGACCGGGCCATCGGGTCGGCGCGCAGGGTGTGCGAACCGTCCGGGCGCGTGATGTCGTACTTGTACAGGGCGCCCGCGCCGACACCCGGCAGGAACAGCTCCCACACCCCGGTCGAGCCGAGCGAGCGCATCGGGTAGGCGACCGAGTCCCAGTACGAGAAGTCCCCGCTCACGCGCACCCCCTGCGCGTTCGGGGCCCACAGGGTGAACCGGGTGCCGGCCACTCCCTGGTGCTCCATCGGCTGCGCGCCCAGCGCCGTCCACAGCTCCTCGTGGCGGCCCTCGCCGATCAGGTGCAGGTCGAGCTCGCCGAGCGCGGGCAGGAACCGGTAGGGGTCGTGGACCTCGACCTCGTCGCTGTCGTACGTCACCAGCAGCCGGTAGTCCGGCACCCCGGCCAGCGGCAGCAGCCCCGAGAACAGCCCGTCGCCGTCGTCGAAGAGCTCGGCCCGCAGCCCCTTGGCGACGATGGTGACCGCCTTCGCGTACGGGCGCAGCACCCGGAAGGACACCCCGCCCCGCTGGGCACGGGCTCCGAGCACCCCGTGCGGATCGTGGTGGCGGCCCTCCAGCAGCCGGGACCGCTCCTGCGCGCCGAGCGGGGGCGCCGGCCGGACCCCGTGCGGCGGTGCGGCCCGGCGGGCCCGCGGGGCCCGGGCCTTCTTCGCGCCGCTCGCCTCAAGGGCGGCGGGGGCAACGGGTCCTGGACCGGCTGCTGGCCCCTGTGCGCGACGAGGTCTAGACGATCCCCTGACAGCTCGGACCCCGTCGCACCGCCGGCTCCCCGAAGGCCTGGGCCAGGTCCGCGGTGGCCAGGAGGGCGCCGCGGCGCCCCGCCCGGGCCCGCAGCCCCTCGCGGGAGGCGCGGCATGTGGCCCGGTCGCGCCCGTGGGCGTTCCCGATGGGCGTATCGGCTACCGTTCAGGCGTTGACTTTCACGGCACTGGTCTCCAGCGCGTACCGCACCCCGCCGGAGCACCCGGATGCGATCCCGGAATGCGCATCCATCAGCCGGACTGCCGGGCGATCGAAGGGACCATCGGCGGGACGTTCACCACCGAGCAAGCCCGATGGGTGGTGGCACGCGACCCATCGCCAGCGCCTGCGACGCCTGCCCAGCACACAAAACCTTGACCAGCCCGAAGGAGCAGAGACCGCGGACCGCCTGACCGGCCCCGGGGTCCTGCCGCGCCCCACCGCGCGCCCGGTACAGCAGCGGGGCCGCCACCGAATCCGGTGACGGACCCGTGCTGCTGTACCGGCTCGGCGCCGGCTAGTAGTGCTTTGTTAGCTGGTCTTGTCACGTTGGGTGTCTGGTAGTTCGCTGGTTGGTATGGGGGCTGGGGAGCTTGCTGCGGTTCGGGTCCGGTTAGAGGAGTTCGCCTCCGAGGTGTTCGCGCCGCTGGTGCGGCGGGACCAGCGTGAGAAGGGCTTGCTCTATGTGCGGGGGCTGTTGCTGGACGGCCGGCGGAGGTCGATGCAGCCGATGGCCGAACGCCTCGGCATCGATCACCAGCGGTTGCAGCAGTTCATGACGTCCTCGCCCTGGCCGGTCGAGGACGTGAGAGCCCGGCTCGCATGGCGGGCCGTGGCCGCGGTGCGGCCCGAGGTGTGGGTCGTGGACGACACCGGCTTCCCCAAGGACGGCACCGCCTCGCCCGGGGTGGCCCGCCAGTACTCGGGCACCCTGGGCAAGGTCGGCAACTGTCAGATCGGCGTCAGCGTCCACGCCGCCACGGACACGGCCTCCTGCCCGCTGTCCTGGCGCCTGTTCCTACCTGCGAGCTGGGACAGCCCGGAAGCCGAGGCCCGCAGGCGAGCCTGCAAGATTCCCGATACCGAGCACCACCGCGCCAAGTGGCAGCTCGCGCTGGACATGCTCGATGAACTCGACGGCATCGCTCTGCGGCCCGCCGCACTGGTCGCGGACACCGGCTACGGCGCGAACGCGGACTTCCGCCACGGCCTCGAAGACCGGGGACTGGCCTACATCCTGCAGGTGAAAGTCGAGATGACCGCCCACGGCGAGGAGGCCGAACCACACCAGCCCGCATACGGCGGACTGGGGCCCAGGCCGCTGCCCCGTTACCGCACCAGGCCGGTCTCCTTGCGCGACCATGTGCTGGCCGCCGGCCGACGGGCGGGACACACGCTGACCTGGCGCAAGGGATCGAAAGCGGCGATGAGCTCGCACTTCGTGCTCCTGCGAGTCCGCCTCGCGGGCCGCCGGCCCAAACCCGCCGCCGACGGGACGATCCCCCTCACCTGGCTGATCGCGCAGTGGCCCGAAGGCGAGAGGGAACCGGTGAAGTACTGGATCTCGAACCTGCCCGCCGACATTCCCGCCAAGGACCTGGTACGTCTCGCCAAGACCCGCTGGCGGATTGAGCACGACTACCGCGAACTGAAGACCGTCCTGGGCCTGGACCACTTCGAGGGCCGCTCCTTCACCGGCTGGCACCGCCACGTCACCCTCGTCACCGCCGCCCACCTCTTCCTCACCGAACAGCGGAGGACCCCAAAAGTCCCTGCCAGGGCCTGCCCCTCTACCAGGCCCTGGACCTCCTCCACCACCTCATCGCCACCTGGACCGGCACCTGCCCCACCTGCCGACAACCCATCCCAAGACAGGCCTACAACAACACGTAACAAAGCACTACTAGGGCCTGGTCCGGCAGGACGACACATCCTTGACGACCGCCTCGCAGGCTACAAGGCCCGCCGCGAGCTGTGCTGGGGTCGCGGCGCCGCTCACGTCGAGCTGCTGCACCGCGGCCCGCGCTGCGGACCGAGTCACGAAGTTGAAGCAGTCCCCGTGCGTCAGCACGATGTCGGCCGCCGCTCTGACCTTGACCGACCTCACCCCGTCGTCCGAATCCAGCTTCGACCACTGGCCGAAGAGATCCTCAGCTGCTTGCCGGACCTCTGCGCAGGACGGCTCGTCCCGGCTACCCGTCCGGTCCCCCACCACGAATCCGCTCCCGGCCAGGACTACGGCACCAGCCGTGGCCATGGTGAGCGCCCACCCTCGTCTCATGGGTGATCACCCTAGGGCCTGTCCGACCATTCGAGTCAGGTCTGGCCCGATCCGCCGCGAATTATCAGACAGGTCCTAGCTGCGCACCGCAGAGCGTCACGCAACGAGAGGGATCGTCAGCACGGTGTCCCGTCCAAGAACGTAACCGCACAGGGCCCGGGTCACTCGAGCATTTGGAGGATCGTCAGCGTGAGGGTCGCGGCGAGGGTAAGGGTGCCGCCGAAGGCGATCGCCGCCCGGCCGATCGCCTGCGAGTGGCCAGCCCCGTCCCGGTGGGCCAGGTGACCCGCCGCCCAGCCCACCATCAGCGCGATGACTACGACGTTGGCCGCTGCGAGCAGGGTGACGGCCACCTTGGTCGAAGTGTTCATGAGGAGTCCCCATTTCCTGGTGCTGGGTGCTGACAGGGTGGACACTGCTCTCGAAAGGGTTCGCCGTGGTTCGGCTGAACCTTCCTGAACCGAAGCGGACCGTGTGCCGGGGGCGACGTGGCTCAGCAGGACGACTCCGAGGCCGCCGACGACACCGCCACGGCGACCGGACGTGACGCACTCGTCCTGCTACGCCAGTTACTGGAGCGGGGGCGGGCGACCCACAAGCTGACGAAGACCCAGTTGGTGGCCCGGACCGGACTGGGTAAGACCACCGTGATCCAGGCGTTCAGCATGAGTGCCCCGCCTCCCAGCGCGATCACGGTCGCGAAGCTGGCCGACTGTCTCAAGCTGAACCGGGACCGGCTCCTCGAACTGCACGCGAACATCACCGTGATGGTGCCGCCTCCGGTGGCCCCGGTCGCCGACGGCACCGGACCGGCCGGAGTGCCCCACCCTGACAGCACGTCGCCGGGAGGCGGCGGCACCGGCACCGGCACCGGTGACAACTGGACCGACGAGGCAGCGGCCCGGATTGCCAGCCAGGTCCTCGCCGACGAGACCGAACACGCCTCCCGACTGCTGGGACCCGGCGGACACCGGATCGACCTGGTGTTCCGGTGCGTCCCCGAGCTGGCCAACAACGCGGCCGGCGCCCAAGAGCGGGGGAACCTGCGCGATGCCCAGGCGTTCTACCTGGCGCTCCGGCCGGCCCGTCTGGTGATCACCGGCGAGCCGGGCGCCGGTAAGACCCTGCTGGCCATCCACCTGGTTCTGGCGCTGCTCTCGGACCGGACCCGGTCCCGGGCCGATCCGGTCCCGGTGCGCTTCTCGTTGGCGGGCTGGAGCCAGGGGCTCCCGCTCCAGCGGTGGCTGGCCGAACAGGTGGCCGACCGCTTCGCCGCCGAGGGCATCACCCGACGCCGGGCCGTTGCCCTGGTCAAGGGCCGCCGGATCCTTCCGGTGCTCGACGGCCTGGACGAGATGGACGCGGCCGACACCCCGCTCGCCCGCAGCCGCGCCTACCAGGTGCTGGAGGAGCTCAACTCCTACCAGGACGCACGGGGCAGCGCACCGGCCGTGCTCACCTGCCGCACCGAACTCTACGAACGGCTGACCCGACGCCAGGTGCGGGTGCGGGACGCGGCCCGCGTCCGCATCGAGGCGGTGTCCGCCATCAAGGCGGTGGCCTACCTCACCGACCGCACCGCCGCCCCCCAGCGCTGGCAACCGGTACTCAGCCACCTGGCGGAATCTGAACCGGGCGTCCTGGCCGCCGTGTTGAACACCCCATGGCGGCTGAACCTGGCAGCCACCGTCTACGAGCAGCGCGATGCCGAACTCGCCTACCGACGCGACCCGGCCGACCTGCTCGCCTTCACCTCCGCTGAGGAGGCGGGTGATCACCTGCTCGGGCTCTACCTCTCCGCAGCCTCGGCCTCGCACCCCACCGCTCCCGACCGCTACCCGGTCGAGGCCACCCGCCGCTGGCTCGGTGTACTGGCTGCCGGACCGGCCGCCGGGGCGCCGAAGACCGGGACGGACCTGTACCTGCACGAGCTCTGGCAGCTTATGCCCCGGCGGGTGCGGATCGCCGAGCTGCTGCTGGTCCTGCTGTGGGTCGCGGTCCTGTGCGGGTGGGTGCAGCTTGCGGAGCCCAAGGAGAGCGACGTATGGACGGTCTACACCGTGCTGCTCGCTGGGCTGCTCTGGCTGCGCGCCTGGAAGCGCCGTGTCGTGCCGCGCGCCGCACAGCTCGGGCGGCTGGGCACCGTCGCTGGACTGCGGCTGATGGGACGGCGCATCGTCGGAGCGGGCACGGCGGGCTTCCTGATCGGCTTCCTCGCCGCGGTCGCCGTGACCCTGGTCTGGGGCGTCGTCGACCTGGTGATGCTCTCCCTCGACCCGTTCAAACAGCTGGCGCTCCTGGTGGGCTGCACCGCGATCTTCGCGGGCGTGAGTCTTCCGGCCGGAATCCTCTTCGGTGTACTGAGTGCTCTGACAGGTCCGGTCACCTGGGAGCGCACGTCCGCGACGCCGACCGACTTCGGCCGGTGGGTCCGGGCGGAGAAATGGCGCAAGCTGACCTACGGCCGTTCGGCAGGCACGATCGTTGAGCCCCGCGCCGACCCGCACCATGCGATCCGCCACGACCTGCTGGTCGGGTTCGGCCTCATCCCCATGATGGTCCTGTCCGGTGGACTGGTGCTCACCCAGGTGGTCCAAATCAGCCTCGACTCCTGGACACTGACGCCCGGGGCGGTCGCCGTGTGCCTGGTCCTCGGCCTCCTGCTCGGCTTGTACTTCCTCACCGGGGCAGGCCGGCGCTACCTGGTGTTCCTGCTCTGCGCGCGCGGACAACTCCCCTGGCGGCTGGGCCGGTTCCTGCGCTGGGCCTACGGAGCGGGCCTGCTCCGGGTGTCAGGATCGGCCTACCAGTTCCGCCACCGGGAGCTTCAGGAGTGGCTCGGTGCGCACGGTCCGCGCCAACCCGGCAGCACCGCGACCGACCGGGCGAGTCGTGCTCATACATAGTGACCAGCACCTCGGAAGCGTTCAGTTGCGCCTCGATTAGCGGCTCGCCCCTCGGGCACCGCCCGCCCAACTTCGACCGCACCGCCGACCGCGACCGTAACGTCGTCGAACACTGCTTCCTCCGTCTCAAGCAGTTCCGTGCCATCGCCACGCGCTTCGACAAACTCGCCACCCGCTACCGCACCCGCTTCGTGCTGGCCTCATTCATCCTCTGGCTCCGAGAACCACCAACTGGCTATTTGTCAGACAGGTTCTAGCCCCGCGCGGACTTCAGGAGCTGGCCGAACGACCTCTCCTCGAAGAGCCAGGCGTACCGGGCGCCGGTGATCTGAGTGCCGTTGATGACGACCGTGGGAGTGCCGGGCCCGCGCGGGTCATCGCCGCCGGCTGCCTCGTACGCCTTCTCCGACGCCATGACGAAGTCGTTGTACTTCATCGTCGCCACCGCGGAGTCGAAGGCCTCGCTCCGCAGACTGGGGACCTGGTCGGCCAGGTACAGCAGGGAATTCGTGGTGTACCCGCCCGCGCGCTCGCTCTTGGCCATGTTCTCCATCAGCACCGTGTGGTACTCGGTGAAAAGGCCGGCGTCGAGCGCTGCGCGCAGCGCGTTGACCGCCCTTTTCGATCCGTCGCCGCCCACCCGGTCGTCCCTGAAGGACGCGAAGGTGTACTCGGTCTTGGCCTCGCGGCGCAGCGTCATCGCGCGGAGCACCGGCGCTCCGCCCGCCTCGAACTCGTCCACGTACGGGCAGCGCGGATCCTCGTACAGCCGGACCGTGGTTGCCGCTGCCGGGTCGCCCACCACGATCGTGGTGCCGTCCGCGGCCAGCGTCTCCGGCAGCTCGCCGACCGCCGCGTACGACACCGGCCGAGGTGTGCTTGCGCTCTTGGCGTCCGTGGACTGCGCCGTCTGCGCGCAGCCGGCCGTCAAGACGACGGCGATGGCGGCCACCGCCGACGCGACAGCCAGCCCTCGTATGCTTCTCACCTGCTAGGGCGTGTATTGAGTCGTGATCGGTTTGCCGGATCTGCCCTCGCTTCGAGGGCAGATCCGGTAGTCCGGTACACATGACGCGTGTGCAACTGACGGACGACGAGTGGGGGTTCGTCGAGCCGTATCTGCCGGTCGGTGAGTACGGCCCGTATCCAAAGCGGCTACGGCAGCAGTTCGAGGGTGTGATCTGGAAGTTCCGTACGGGAGCGCAGTGGCGGGAGATGCCGGGCCGGTTCGGCGCCTGGTCCACCGTGCACAACCGGTTCAGGCAGTGGCGGGACGCCGGAGTTTTCGAGGCGCTGCTGGAGGGGCTGATAGCCGAGGCGGCCGGGCGGGGCAGGGTGGATATGTCGCTGGTCAGCGTGGACTCCACGACGGTCCGCGCCCATCACGACGCGGCCGGAATGCGCCTGGAGGAGGACGTTTTGGACGCTCTGGAAAAGGCCGCCGTCGAGGCGGAGGCGGCCCGGCAAAAGGGGGCGGCGCGGCGGAACAAGACGGACACGGCGACGTCGCTGATCCCGGCCGGGCCGAACGGCGGCGCGTCCGGCGACGGCGCAAGCTCCGCTTGAACGCCGCTCTGCTCGGGCGCTCACGAGGCGGACAGACCAGCAAGATCCACCTGGCCGCCGACCGCCGCTGTCGGCCCCTGGCCCTGATCCTGACCGCAGGGCAGGCCGCGGACAGCCCGCAGTTCATCCCCGTGCTCAAGAAGGTACGGGTCCGCGGGCCCGTCGGCCGTCCCCGCACCCGGCCCGGCGCGGTCGCCGGGGACAAGGCCTACTCGTCCCGCGGCAACCGCGCCTACCTGCGCAAACGCCGCATCAAGGCAGTCATCCCGGAGAAGAAGGACCAGGCATCCAACCGGAAGAACAAAGGCCGCAGAGGGGCCGGCCGGTCACCCACGACGCCGACCTCTACAAGGAGCGGAACACCGTCGAGCGCCTGATCAACAAGCTGAAAGCCTGGCGAGGCATCGCCCAAGGCGGCCAGGACCTGCTGTTCGACGAAGGCGTCCACGCAGGCGGAGTTGAGGAGTTGGCAGGTCTTGTCCGCGCCGTAGTTGGCGACGTCGCGGGAGCACAGGTATTCGGGCAGGGCCATGCCGCGTTGGGTGTGGTAGCGCACGCTCATGCGCCGGTTGCAGCGTCCGCAGTGCACCAGTCCGGCGGCCAGTGCGGGCCCGTCCCGCACCGCGCCCATGGCTTCGGCGCGGGCACGGTTGGCCGCCAGCTTCGCCTCGTTGGCCTCGAACTGGGCGACGGTGATGTAGGCGGGCAGGACATCGGGGATCATCACGTGCCATCCGTCCCGGGAGCGGACGACCCGTCCGGTGCTGGGCCGGGTCCTCGCGGCGCGGGTCGACCCGGCGCCGCCCATAGGCGTAGATGCCGGCGTAGGCGGGATTGTGCAGCAGGGTCTGCAGGGTCATCCGGTTCGGTCGTCGCCATTCCAGGGTGCCCTTATCCGGCCCCTCGCGCAGGCGGATGCCCAACTGGATCTCGTTCTCGACCAGGTAGCGCAGTACTGCGTGCAGTGTGCCCAGGCGCTCGAACTGCGCGAATATGAGCCGGATCACGGTCTGGACCTGCTCGTCCGGGTCAAGGGCCACCTGACCGGAGGTGCGTCGGACGTAGCCACTGGGCAGGGCGAAGGCCAGCTCGCCGCGGCGGGCCTTGTTCAGACGCCCGCTCCACATCCGTTGCTTGATCAGGTGGAGTTCGGCCTCGCTCATCGTGCCCTTGAGTCCCAGCAGCAGCCGGTCGTTGTAGTCGGCCGGGTCATAGACGCCGTCGGTGTCCGCCAGGACCGCGCCCGACATAGCGCACAGTTCGATCAGCTGGTACCAGTCCTTGCCGGAGCGGGCCAGCCGGGACATCTCGATGCCCAGCACCAGTCCGACATGGTCCAGCCCGATCTCGGTGACCAGACGCTGGAAGCCGGTGCGGGCGACCGCGCTGGACCCCGACTTGCCCAGGTCCTCGTCGATCACCAGGATCCGGTCCGCCTGCCAACCCAACGCGAGCGCCCGGTCCACCAGGGCGTACTGCAACCGGGCCGACTCCTGGTGGCCAAGCACCTGCTGTCGGGTGGACTGGCGGATGTAGATCAGCGCCAGCCGCTGGAGGTGGCGGTCATCGATCTTGCTGCCGGACCGTTCCCACGGCATCACTGAACTCATTGCCGGTCCCGCTCATCCGTCGATGTCGCGACGGACAACAGGCGGCTCGCCAGCCGTGTCAACTGGCCAACCACCGCCTGCCGGTTCACTGCCGGCAGCACTTCCCACACCCGCCCTCCGGCGCCGCCGGAAGCGTTATCTGGGGCCAACGTCACTGTCGTCGCACATGACGACCCATTCCCCTCGCCGCCCAGCTCTCCTTCCAACCGCCGGGCCACGGCCACCACCCGCCGAAGGCCCTCACGACCGATTATCGGTGCCGTCCCGCACTCCTGACTATCCATAGGTGCAGTGTGATTGGGCCATGGAGAGAACGCTCGGATGGCTCATGAACCACCGCCGCCTGGCCCGCGACTACGAAGCTTGCCCCCACCGCTCCGAAGCCATGATCCACCTCGCAATGATCAACCTCATGACCCGCAGACTCACCGCCGAATCCACCCCCAGCTGGCGCGGCGCATGAACTACCCTCAACCCGGCAATCTGGGATGAAACAACGGGATGAAACGCCCTCTGAGCTTGTCCTACCTTCCAGACGTGGGCCTGAGGCGGTCATTCGTAAGATCGTCGGACCCCAGGGGCTCTGGGTATGGCTGTGAGCTTGTCGCCGTTGGATGGCTCAAAGACTTGGCCGCCCGGAGCCCCGCGACGACTCGACCGCTAATTGTGAAATGCGATTCGATCGCTGTGTAGGACAACGTCGGCGAGGTCGTCTGCGGGACTGCTGTTGGACGACGAGCTGGCGGAGGTGACCGTGCCCCAGATCTGGGCCGGCGTGGACATCGGCAAGGAACATCACCACTGCGTGGTGATCGACACGGAAGGCGAACGCCTGCTGTCACGGCGTGTCCTCAACGACGAGACAGAGCTGCTCGAGCTGATCAGCGACGTACCCGCTCTCTCCGAGGATGTGCTCTGGGCGGTCGACATCAACCACGGCGGGGCCGCCCTGCTGATCGGTCTCCTGCTCGGCCATGACCAGCCGATGGTCTACCTCACCGGCCTGGCCGTTCACCAGGCATCGGCCGCCTACCGAGGCCAGGGCAAGACGGACGCCAAGGACGCCTTCGTCATCGCCGACCAGGCCCGCATGCGCAAGGACCTCGGCGCACTCCGGCCAGGCGACGAGATAGCAGTCGACCTTAAGAAGTCATCTCATTTGGTGAGTCGGCGGTAGCAGATGAGAGTGCAGGCGATGCTGGCGAAGGCGAGAAAATGCTTTGCCTTGCGTTCAAAGCGGCGGTGTAGGCGGCGGCAGCCGGAGAGCCAGGCCATGGTGCGTTCGACGGTCCAGCGGTGGCGGCCCAGCCGCTGCGAGGATTCAACGCCTCGGCGGGCGATGCGGTGCCTGATTCCGCGTTCACGTAACCACCGTCGCAGGTGGGCGTGGTCGTAGGCCTTGTCCGCGTGCAGCTTGCCGGGTCGGCGCCGGCGGCGTCCGCGGCGGGATCGGATGGGCGGTATGCCGCGGACGAGGGGCTCAAGGGCCTGGCTGTCGTGCAGGTTCGCGCCCGAGGGGCAACCCCTGGGCCACGCCGCCGACCGGCGGCGGCTACCCGGCCCCGCACGGCTTCCCGCCGCCCCCGTCCGCCACCAACGGCCTGGCCGTGGCAGCGCTGATCCTCGGCCTGCTCGGCATCTTCGTCGGCCTCATCCCCTTCTTCTTCTGGGCCGGCGCCCTGCTCGCCCTGACCGGCACCGGCCTGGGCATCGGGGCCATCGTCAAGTCCCGCAAGGGCGCCCCGCGCGGCACGCTGGCCGCCTTCGGCACCGTGCTCAGCGTCCTCGCCATCGCGGCCTCGGTCGGCGGCTGGTTCATCACCGCGAACTTCGTCGGCAAGATCCAGGACAAGGTCGCCGAGGAGAACCGCTACGGCGACTACGAGTTCGACGAGGACGACCTGGTCCTGCCCAGCTCCCCGCCGCTCCCGACGCCCAAGACCTCGCCGTCCCCGTCCCAGGTGCCCGGTCTGACCAGCGCGCTGCCGTTCGGCGAGACGTTCACGTACCCGAGCGGCGTCGAGGTGAAGGTGTCGGTGCCGAAGAAGTACGTCACCGACAACGAGTACATCAAGGTGGGCAACGCGGTGCAGGTGACGCTCACCATCACGAACAACTCGACCGAGAACCTCAACGTCATCTACGCGGTGCCCAACCTCCGCGACGAGCAGGGCCTCGCCGGCAAGCTCGTCTTCGACGGGGAGCTGCCCAAAATGATCAAGGGCGACATCCTGCCGGGCACCACGGCGACCGGGATCATCGCCTGGGAGGTCCCCAAGGGCACCGCGAACCTCACCGCCGACATCAGCCCCGGTGGCCGGCTCCCCTCGGTGAAGTACAGCGGCCCCATCGGCTGATTGCCCGGCTCCCAGGACATCGCGTCAGAAAGACGATTAGACTGGGCCGCGTGCCTCAACTACGCCTCGCTCTGAATCAGATCGACTCGCACGTCGGCAACATCGCCGCCAACGCGGACTCGGTCGTCCACTGGACCCGGCACTCCGCCGAGCAGGGCGCCCACCTGGTGGCGTTCCCGGAGATGGTGCTGACCGGGTACCCCGTCGAGGACCTCGCGCTGCGCGGCTCCTTCGTCGATGCCTCGCGCGCGGCGCTGCGCGGGCTCGCGGAGCGGCTGGCGGCCGAGGGCCTCGGCGACCTGCCGGTCGTCGTCGGCTACCTCGACCGTACGGAGAAGGCCGCGCCGCGGCTCGGCCGCCCGGCGGGGTCCCCGGAGAACGCGGCCGCCGTACTGCACGGCGGCAAGGTCGTCCTGCGCTTCGCCAAGCACCACCTCCCCAACTACGGCGTCTTCGACGAGTTCCGGTACTTCGTACCGGGCGACACCCAGCCCGTGATCCGGGTGCGGGGCGTGGACGTGGCCCTGGCCATCTGCGAGGACCTCTGGCAGGAGGGCGGCCGCGTCCCGGCCACCCGCTCCGCCGGGGCCGGACTGCTGATCTCGATCAACGCGTCCCCGTACGAGCGCAACAAGGACGACCTGCGCCTGGAGCTGGTGCGCAAGCGCGCCCAGGAGGCCGGCTGCACCCTGGCCTACCTGGCGATGATCGGCGGCCAGGACGAGCTGGTCTTCGACGGCGACTCGATCGTGGTCGACGCCGGCGGCGAGGTCATCGCGCGCGCCCCGCAGTTCTCCGAGGGCTGCGTGCTGGTCGACCTCGACCTGCCGGCCGCCTCGGCCTCGCCCGTCGAGGGCGTCGTCGACGACGGCCTGCGCATCGACCGGGTGGTCCTCTCCGAGGAGCCGGTCGAGCCGTACGAGGCGGTCGTGACCGGCGGCTACGCGGAGCGCCTGGAGGACGACGAGGAGATCTACGACGCTCTGGTCGTGGGCCTGCGCGCGTACGTGAAGAAGAACGGCTTCCGCTCGGTCCTGATCGGGCTCTCCGGCGGCATCGACTCCGCGCTCGTCGCCGCCGTCGCCTGCGACGCGATCGGCGCGCAGAACGTGTACGGCGTCTCGATGCCGTCCAAGTACTCCTCGGACCACTCCAAGGGCGACGCGGCGGACCTGGCCGAGCGGACCGGCCTGAACTTCCGGACCGTGTCGATCGAGCCGATGTTCGACGCGTACATGGGCGCGCTGGGCCTGACCGGGCTCGCCGAGGAGAACCTCCAGTCCCGGCTGCGCGGCACCCTGCTGATGGCGCTCTCCAACCAGGAGGGCCACATCGTGCTGGCCCCGGGCAACAAGTCGGAGCTGGCCGTCGGCTACTCCACCCTGTACGGGGACTCGGTGGGCGCGTACGGCCCGATCAAGGACGTCTACAAGTCGGACGTCTTCCGGCTCGCCCGCTACCGCAACCGGGCCGCCGAGGAGCGGGGCGAGACGCCGCCGATCCCGGTCGCGTCGATCGAGAAGCCGCCGAGCGCCGAACTGCGCCCGGGGCAGGTGGACACGGACTCGCTGCCGGACTACCCCGTGCTGGACGGGATCCTGGACCTGTACGTGGACCGCGACCAGGGCCTGGAGGCGATCGTGGCGGCCGGCTACGACCGCGGGCTCGTCGCGAAGACCCTGCGCATGGTGGACACGGCGGAGTACAAGCGCCGGCAGTACCCGCCGGGCACGAAGATCTCCGCGAAGGGCTTCGGCAAGGACCGCCGGCTGCCCATCACGAACGGCTGGCGCGAGCAGGCGTAGGCCGTCCGCTCCGGATCCCGCCGTCCTCGCACCGGTGCCCCGGCCGCTCCTCGGAGCGGCCGGGGCACCGGCATGCGTACGGGCGCCCGTACGGGCGCCGCGGGCCCGGCGGCCGGTCCTACGTGACGGTGACCCGGGCCGCGATGGGGAGGTGGTCGCTGCCCGTGCGGGGCAGGGTCCAGGAGGCCACGGGGGTGACGCCGCGGACCAGGATCTGGTCGATGCGGGCCATGGGGAACTGGGCGGGCCAGCTGAAGCCGAAGCCGTCGCCGGACGCGCCCTGGGTGGAGCGCAGCTGCGAGGTGACCTCGGACAGGGCCCGGTCGTTGACAGTGCCGTTGAGGTCGCCGAGCAGGATGACCTTGCCCAGCGGTTCGGCGGCGAGCGCGGCGCCGAGGGCGTCGGCGCTGTTGTCGCGCTGATTGGCGGTGAAGCCGGCGTTGAGCTTGACGCGGACCGAGGGCAGGTGGGCGACGAAGGCGGCGATGTCGCCGTGGGGGCTGTGCACGGTGGCGCGCATCGCCCGGGTCCACCCCATCTTGATGTCGACGGGCGCGCTGGAGGTCAGCGGGTACTTGCTCCAGAGGCCGACGGTCCCTTCGACCGAGTGGTACTTGTAGGTCTCCGCGAGGGCCTTCTCGTAGACCGGGACGGCGCTGCCCTTGAGCTCGGTCAGGGCCAGGACGTCGGCTCCGGACGTGGCGACGGAGGCGGCGGTCCCCTTCGGGTCGAGGTTGTCGGCGTCGACGTTGTGGGTGGCGACGGTGAGGTTGCCGCCGGCGCCGGCCTTGTCGGTGACCAGTCCGCCGAAGAGGTTCACCCAGACCGCGGCGGTCAGCAGTATCGCGATCAGGGCGGTCGCGGACCGGCGCAGCAGCGCGGCGGCGAAGAGCACCGGGACGGCGAGGCCGAGCCAGGGCAGGAAGGTCTCGGTGAGGCTGCCGAGGTTGCCGATGTCGTTGGGCAGCGAGGCGTGGAAGATCATGACGAGCGAGATCAGGGCCGCGATCGCCGCGAGCACGATCCCGCGGCGCCAGATCCCCCGGTCGCCCCTCAGATCGGCCAGCCGGCGCCGGAGACCGGTTCGGGAGGGCTCGGGGTCCGAGCCGCCGTTCCCCGTCTCCGTCATGTACGCCTGTGCCATGCCACTGCCCTCGCTGCCGTGCTCGCGCTCCGTCCCCGCCCCTTGACCCTAGGCGATATACGGAACGTTCCGTGCCGATTGTCTCGGCCGTACGTCCGGGAGGACGAACGGCCGAGCGGCAACAGTTCCGCTTGTCACGAAACGCGCACATTGGACCGGGCGTGGCCCCGCCGGGCCCCCGCCGGGCCCCCGGCCGGCCCGCGCTGCGCCGGAAGTGTGATGAACGGCGGGAGGAACCGGTCTTCGTGCCACTTCCCGCCCGGGCCGGACGAGTGCCACCATGGTGGTGAGTCCGGGGACGCCGTAAGGGCGCCTCGAGATGAACATCAAGGAGCAGTTGCAATGACGCATGCCGTTTCGCCTGCCCGCGAAGCCGCCTCCCCCACGCTGTACGGAGGCACGGGCACCCGGCGCATCACCGTCCGCGACCTCACCCTCGCCAAGGAACGCGGCGAGAAGTGGCCCATGCTCACCGCCTACGACGCGATGACCGCGTCCGTGTTCGACGAGGCCGGCATCCCGGTCATGCTCGTCGGCGACTCGATGGGCAACTGCCACCTCGGCTACGAGACCACCGTCCCGGTGACGATGGACGAGATGACCCTGCTGTCGGCCGCCGTCGTACGCGGCACCAGCCGCGCGCTGATCGTTGGCGACCTGCCGTTCGGCTCGTACCAGGAAGGCGCCGTGCAGGCGCTGCGCAGCGCCACGCGGCTCGTCAAGGAGGCCGGGGTGGGCGCGGTCAAGCTGGAGGGCGGGGAGCGCTCGCTGGCACAGACCGAGCTGATCGTGCAGTCCGGCATCCCGGTCATGTCCCACCTGGGCCTGACCCCGCAGTCCGTCAACGCCATGGGCTACCGGGTGCAGGGGCGCGGCGACGAGGCCGCCCACCAGCTGCTGCGCGACGCGAAGGCGGCGCAGGACGCGGGCGCCTTCGCGGTGGTGCTGGAGCTGGTCCCGGCCGAGCTGGCCGCCGAGGTCACCCGGTCCCTGCACATCCCGACGGTCGGCATCGGCGCGGGCGCGGAGTGCGACGCGCAGGTGCTGGTGTGGACGGACATGATGGGGCTGACCGGCGGGAAGATGCCGAAGTTCGTCAAGCAGTACGCGAACCTGCGGGCGACCATGGGCGACGCGGCGAAGGCCTTCGCCGAGGACGTGGTCGGCGGAACGTTCCCGCAGGCCGAGCACGCGTTCCACTAGCAGGACCGGTTCATCCGGGGGCCCGCCGACGGACGTCTCGGCGGGCCCCCGCCGTTTTGCCGACCCGCTGCCGACCCGATGTCGACCCGATGTCGGTCCGCCGTCGGTCCGCTGTCGGTCGGATGTCGGTGCTTTGTCAGTGGCGGGTGGTCCCATGGTGGACATGACGCGAATCGACAAGAACCCCCACGCCGTAGAAGTGCGGGGACTGGTCAAGCACTACGGCGAGACCAAAGCCCTCGACGGGGTGGACCTGGATGTCCGCGAAGGCACCGTGCTCGGTGTCCTCGGCCCGAACGGCGCGGGCAAGACCACCCTGGTGCGCTGCCTGTCCACCCTGATCACCCCCGATGCCGGCACGGCCTTCGTCGCCGGCTTCGACGTGGTCCGCCAGCCCCGCCAGCTGCGCCGGACCATAGGCCTGACGGGCCAGTACGCCTCGGTCGACGAGAAGCTCTCCGGCTGGGAGAACCTCTACATGATCGGCCGGCTGCTGGACCTGTCCCGCAAGGACTCCCGCCGGCGCGCCGACGAGCTGCTGGAGCGGTTCTCCCTCACGGAGGCCGCGAAGAAGGCCGTGATGAACTACTCCGGCGGCATGCGGCGCCGGCTCGACCTGGCCGCCTCGATGATCGGCAGCCCGGCCGTGCTGTACCTGGACGAGCCGACGACCGGTCTGGACCCCCGCACCCGCAACGAGGTGTGGGACGAGGTGCAGCGGATGGTCGCCGAGGGGGCCACCGTGCTGCTCACCACCCAGTACATGGAGGAGGCCGAGCAGCTCGCCAGCGAGCTGACGGTCATCGACAAGGGCAAGGTCATCGCCAACGGCAAGGTCGATGAGCTGAAGGCGCGCGTCGGCGGCCGGACCCTGCGGATCCGCCCCTCCGACCCCTCGGACCTGCCGGGCATGGCCCGCTCGCTGGCGGAGGCCGGACTGGACGGGGTGGCCGGTTCCCAGGCCGTCCCGGACGAGGGCGCCCTGCTGGTCCCGATCCTGGCCGACGAGCAGCTGACCGCCGTGGTCGGCCTGCTGGCGGCCCGCGGGTACGGGATCACCGACATCAGCACGTACCTGCCCAGCCTGGACGAGGTGTTCCTGTCCATCACCGGACAGCACCCCTCCGTCGAGGACTCCGTTCCCACCGAGCAGACCGAGGAGGTCGCGGCATGAGCACCGTAACCACGAAGCCCCGTCCCGCCACGGCCGCCCCGGCCGGCGGGCCCGCCCCGGCCGATGACGGCCGGATCGGCCTGCGGGGCAATCTCCGCCACATCGGCGCCCTGGCGCGGCGCAACGTCCTGCAGATCAAGCAGGACCCGGAGTCGATGTTCGACGTCCTGTTCATGCCGATCATCTTCACGCTGCTGTTCGTGTTCGTCTTCGGCGGCGCGATCGCGGGCAAGGGCAACCAGGGCGAGTACGTCAACTACGTGGTGCCGGGCCTGATGGCGATGATGGGCATGAACATCGCCATGGGTGTCGGCACCGGGGTCAACGACGACTTCAAGAAGGGCGTGATGGACCGGTTCCGGTCCATGCCCATCGCCCGTTCCTCGGTGCTCATCGCCAAGATCGTGGTCGAGCTCGGCCGGATGATGGTCGCCATCGCGATCCTGCTCGGCATGGGCTTCCTGCTCGGCCTGTCGATCAAGACCTCCGTGCTGGACCTGTTCCTGTCCATCGGACTGGCGGCGATCTTCGGTTCCTCGCTGATGTGGATCTTCATCCTGCTGGGTCTCGCCATGAAGACCCCCCAGGCCGTCCAGGGCATGGCGATGCTGGTCCTGATGCCGCTGCAGTTCGGCAGCTCGATCTTCGCCCCGACGACGACGATGCCCGGCTGGCTGCAGAGCTTCACCGACGTCAACCCGCTGTCCAACCTGGCCGATGCGGCCCGGGCCCTGATCAACGGGACCCCGATCGGCAACTCCGTGTGGATCACGCTGGCCTGGTCGGTCGGCATCACGCTGGTGACGATGCCGCTCGCCGTGCGGAGGTTCCGCCAGAAGACCTGACCCGCGGACCGGTCCGTTCCGGATCGCGTCCCGGGCGGACCCAGGTCGGGGACCGGGTCAGACGAGGGCGGCGGCCTCCTTCAGGGTGAGGCCGCCGCCTTCGGCGTACGCCGCCTCGTAGGCGCTGTCGCCGAGCGCGGCCCGGGCCAGGCCCTCGGCCAGCTCGGCGTCCGCACGCTCGGTGGTGACCGGGAAGTGCGCGGGCGGCACCAGCGCCCGGTAGGCGCCCATCAGCTCCGCGGCCCGGCGGCCCCGGACCGGGCCGCCGGCTCCGGCGTGGGCGACGGCGGCGGTCAGCAGGTACACGGCCGGAAGGTGCGGGGCGATCATCAGGGCGAGCGGGTCCCGGACGCTCTCGATGGCCCGGCGGACCGTCACGAGGGCGCTCTCGTACGCGTCCTCCTGGTTGTCGAGCCAGGCCATCGTGCCGAGCAGGAACCCGTCGAAGATGGCGTAGGCGCCGAAGGAGAACTCGTCGCGCAGGGACTGGAGCTGCGCGCGGGCCTCGGCGATGCGGCCGGTGCGGCCGTAGATGCCCGCGAGGAACATCCGGGCGGCGGGCATGGCCTCGTTGCCGGAGTGCTGGATGCCGGGGAGCAGTCCGGTGAGGAGCTCCTCCGCCTCCTCCATGTGGCCGCTCTCGACGAGGGTCCCGGCCATCCGCACCTGCAGCACCGAGACCTGGGCCTGGGCGCCGAGCCGCCGGGCGTGCTCGATGGCGGCCCGGAAGTCGTCGGCGGCCAGGGCGTACGCGCCGCGCTTCTCCATGGCCTCGGCGCGGGCGGAGAGCGCCTCGGCGCAGCCCCAGTCGTCGCCGAGCGAGCGGAAGATCGCGAGGCTCTCCTCCGCGTCGCGCGAGGCGTCGCCGGCCCAGTCTGCGCGGTTGGCCAGGACGTTGGCGCGCAGTTGGAGGGCGGAGGCGAGCTCCCAGCGGTAGCCGAGGCCGCGGGCGGTCCGCACGGTCTCCTCGATGACGTCGCGCAGCAGGTCGGCATCGCCCGAGATCATCACGGCGTACACCCACATCAGGGCGGGGGCCCGGCAGGTTTGCGGCAGCCCGGGGCGGTAGGCGGCGACCATGCCGTCGACCTGGGCGCGGACCTCCGGGCTGGACCAGTTGTCGCTGGTCTGGTCCCGGGATGCCAGGCACATGATCTGGATGCCGCGCCAGGCCTCGGTGAGCAGCTCGCCCTCGTAGGGCGGGGGCGTGTCGACGACCCGCTCGTAGAGGGGCGGCGCGGGGACCACGGGCGGGGCGAAGGGGTCGGGGCCGAGGGCCGCGGCGGCCGCGGACCAGTGGCGGAGCTCGGCGCGCAGGTCGTGCATCTGCCAGTACCAGGCGAGGGAGTGGACGACGCAGAGCACCTCGCCGACGTCCCGGGCGGCGACGGCCCGGCGCAGGGCCGTACGGAGGTTCTCGTACTCGGTGGCGATCCGGTCGGCGGCGGCGCGCTGGCCGTGGCCGCGCAGCTGCGGCTCGATGGTGCGGACGAGTTCCCGGTAGTGGGTGAGGTGGCGGCGGCCCGTGTCGGCGAGGTCGTCGCCTGCCTGGGCGAGGCGCTCGGCGGCGTACTCGGCGACGGTCTCCAGGAGCCGGTAGCGCATGCCGTTGCCGTCCGCGCCGGGGGCGGCGACGACGAGGGACTTGTCGACGAGGGAGCCGAGGAGGTCGGCGACGCCGGCGGCCCCGTCCGTGTCGCCGGCGTCGGCGCAGACGGCTTCGGCGGCGTCGAGGTCGCAGCCGCCGGCGAAGACGGACAGGCGGCGCAGGACCGCCCGTTCGGGCTCGTCGAGAAGGTCCCAGGACCAGTCGACGACCGCGCGCAGGGTCTGCTGGCGGGGCAGGACGGTACGGCTGCCGCTGGTCAGGAGCCGAAAGCGGTCGTCGAGGCGGTCGGCGATCTGGCGGGGGGTCAGCAGCCTGAGCCGGGCGGCGGCCAGCTCGATGGCGAGCGGCATCCCGTCCAGCCGACGGCAGATCTCGACGGCGGCGGCCGGGTCGTCGTCGACCGTGAACCCGGCCCGGGCGGCGGAGCCCCGGTCGTCCAGCAGCCGCAGCGCGACGGGGTCGGGCAGCGGATCCACGGGGCGCAGCGTCTCGCCGGGCACGCCGAGGGGCTCGCGGCTGGTGGCCAGGATCCGGACTCCGGGGCAGTGCGCGAGCACCTCCGCGGCGAGGCGGGCGGCGGCGCCGATGACGTGCTCGCAGTTGTCGAGGATCAGGAGCAGGCGGCGCCGGGCGCAGTGCTCGGCGAGCCGGTCGAGGGCACTGTCCCCGCCGCGCTCGGTGAGTACCCGCATCTCCTCGGCGGAGGCGCCGCGCAGCTTGGTCTCGCGGGCGCCGAGCGCGGCGAGGGCCGCTTCGGCGACGTCCTCGGGGTCGGCGGGGCCGTCGACGGGGGCCAGCTCGACGAACCACACCCCGTCGGGCCAGCCGCCCCCGGCGTGGGCCTCGGCGGCCTCCTGCGACAGCCGGGTCTTGCCGGCGCCGCCGGGCCCGAGCAGGGTGACGAGCCGGGCCCGTGCGAGATCGTCGCCGATGGCCCGGATGTCGTCCTCCCGGCCGACGAACGTCGTGAGCCGGGCCCGCAGATTGCCCTGTCCGGGCGGTACGGGTCCCTGCGCGGCGGGGGCCGGCTTTTATACACATCTCCGAGCCCACGAGACAGGCAGAGAGGATCATCGGTAAGATGAGATGTGGGTAAGGGCCAGGTCCCCCGTGAGGGCGTCCGGGAGCTCCTCCAGGACGAGGGCGGCCGGGGCGTACGCGTACTCCCCGTCGTAGGCGAGCGGGGTGCCGGCCGGGATGTCGCCGACACGCAGGCTCCGCAGCCGGGTGGCGGCGTGGACCGGCGAGCGGGTCAGCGGGCCCGCGAGGGCGGCGGCGAGCAGGCGGGGGCCGGGGCGGCCGCCGCCGTGGACGAGCCGGACGTCGAGCAGGCCCTCCCCCAGGCTCTCGCGGTAGCGGGGCGCCGGGCCCGTGCCCCGGTAGGTGCCGTTGCCCGCGAAGAGCAGCCAGACGCTGCGCGGGCGTCCGGCGAGCGTGAGGCGTACGGGGCGCTGCGCGCGCAGGACCCGCCAGGCCGCCAGCAGGGCGGCGGGACCGCCGCCGATCCGGGGCGCCCAGCGGAGCCGGTGGCCCAGCAGCTCCGGGTAGGCCCCGATGCTGAAGTTGTTCAGGAAGTAGCCGGCCCTCGGGTCCTCGGGGTCCGGGCCCGGGGTGAAGCGGCCGATTCCGATGTGGACCGCGTGCCCGGCCGCCACGGCCCGGCAGGTGTCTTCGGTGCCGGCGAGGCCGAGGTCCAGCGCGAAGTGGTTGAGCGTGCCGCCGGGGAACACCGCCAGCGGGATCCCGGCGCGCAACGCGGCGGTGGCGGCCGCGTTGATCGTGCCGTCGCCGCCGCACACGCCGAGCACGGTGGAACGGTCGGCCGCCCTGGCCAGTTCGGCGACGAGTTCGGGCCCGCCGCACTCGACGAACTCGGCCTTGGGCAGCCGCTCCCGCACCGTGTCGAGCCCCGCCGCGGCGGCCGAGCCCGAGCCGGAGTTGACCACGACCGTGAGCCCGGCGCCGTCGGGCAGCGCCGGCGCGGTGGAGGCCGTCCGCTCGTCGCCCGGCACGATCCGGGCCTCCTCGACGTCCCGCGTGAGGCGGCGTACGACGAGTCCCGCCGCCACCCCGAGCGCCCCCCCGGCGAGCACGTCGGAGGGGTAGTGGACCCCGGTGTACACCCGGGAGAAGGCGACGGAGGCGGCCACCGGGGCCAGCGCGGCGCCCCAGCCCGGGGACTCCAGGGCCACGCCAGCAGCGAAGGCGAACGCGGACGCCGAATGCCCCGAGGGGAAGGACGTGGTCTGCGGCTGCGTGGCGAGCCGGCGCCCGGCGGGCACCCCGTCCAGCATCGGGCGCGGCCGGCGCACCGACCACTTGCCGACGGTGTTGATGGTCGCGGAGGCCAGCGCCAGCGAGGCGAGTCCGCGTACGGCGGCCTTGCGGGCCCCGGCCGAGCCGAAGACGGCGAGGGCCGCGGCGGTCCCGCCCCACAGCACCCCGTGGTTCGCGGCCCGCCCGAGCCGCGGCAGCACCCGGTCGGCCCCCGGCCAGTGCCGGCGGGCCACCACGTCGAACAGCCACCGGTCGCCCCGCGCGACCGCACCCCGCCAGGTCAACTCTTGATCAGCCATTTCCTGCCTCTACCCGCGATCCTCCCCCGGAATCGGACCCTGGCCGGGCCCGTCCTCCAGGGGGCGCTTGCGCAGGAGCAGGACGACCAGTCCGCCCAGGACCACCAGGCCCACCGCCAGGGAGGCGATCACCGGGGTGGCCGCGGAGCTGCCGCTGGAGGCCAGCCGCTCCTCCGAGGTGTCCGGGCCCGCCGCGGAGGCGGGTGCGGACACCGCGCCGAGCGTGGTGACGGCCGTGCCCGCCTCCACCGCACCGGCCGGCCGTACGTCGGGAGCCTGCGGCCACCGCGCCGTCGCCGTGGCCACGGCGGCGGACTGGCTGGACCCGGCGACGATGTGGACCTGCGCCGGGATCCCGCTGGTGAAGACCCGCCCGACCGGTACCCGGGTGGAGCCGTGGACGGTGACCGAGGCCGTGCCGTCCGGCGTCCCCGCCGGCACCTCGAAGAACAGCTTGCTCCCGTTGGCGGCGGCGGTGACGGGCCGCCCCTCGGCGTCCACCACCCGCACCCCCATGGCCACGGCCGCGGCGTCCGGGGTCACGCTCACGCTCTGCGCGCTCGTCCGCACGGTGACCGGCCCGATCCGGGTGCCCAGCGGTCCCGACACCTCGCCCGGGTCCACCGCCAGCGAGGCCGGCGGCTCCGGCAGCCGGCCGGCTTCCCGCATGAGGTAGTCCGCCAGCTTCTCCGCCTGCGGGTCGGCGGCCTCCACGCGCACGCCGTCGGCCAGCCGCCAGATGGCCACCTGGGTGCCGGCCGCCGCGCTCTCCGCGGTGAGCGCGGCGGCCCCGGCCGCCTTGGCGAGCCCGGCCAGATCGTTCAGCTGGGGGTAGGAGTGCTCCAGGACCCAGCGGATCCGGGCCGCCTCGCCGTTGCCGGCGAGCGGCGTACCGCTCCACCCGCTCTCCGTGTAGCGGGTCTGGGGCTGCGCGTTGCCCGCGACGCCGACCCCGTAGGTCTGGAGCATCCCGCCCCCGTCGACCCGCATCTCGTACAGCCCGGCGGGGATCTGCCGCACCGAGCCGTCCGCGCCGCGCAGGACCGCCTGCCCGTAGGTCTTCAGCCCGTCGAGCACGGCGCTCGCGCCCTCCGGGGTCCGGGGTGCGCCGGGGCCGCCGTCGGCGGCGGCCCCGGCGGCCGGCGCCGCCGCCAGCGCGGCGGCGAGCAGCGCGACCGCGAGCGGGCGCCGCGCGGAGCCCCGTGGGGCCGCGGCGGCAGGACCGGTGGCCGGACCGGGGGCCGGACCGGGGGCCGGACCGGGGGCCGGCGCGACGGCAGGAGCCGCGACCGGATCGACCGGATCGGCCTGAGGAGCGGTGGCAGGAGCAACAGCGCGAACAGGAGCCGGAGCCGGGACAGGAACAGGAGCGCGAACAGGAGCGGGAGCAGGAGCGGAGGATGCGGGAACGGCAATCGACACAGTCTTCCCCTTCGGGCCGAAGGCCCAGGTGCCCGTGAGTACCGGGGAATCCTAGCCTCTTCGAACACTCAGACCACCGCCGCCTTCTGAGTGCCCATCAGCGGGGTGTCCGTTCTGACGACCCGCCGGAAGGCCGCCGTACCGCGGTTGAGGTCGTGTCCGATGGCCGTCGCGTCGATCTGCGCGGAGAACCACCTGTTCCCCTCCCCGTCGGGCGGGTCCTCGCGCACCCGCAGCCGCCCGTGGACCACCAGCGGTTCGCCGACGGAAACGGATCCGGCGAGGTTCACGGCGAGGCCGCGCCGGGCCCACACCGTGTAGAAGCTGGTGGGCGCGTCCGCCCAGGCCTCCTTCTTCCGGTCGAAGTACCTCGGGGTCACCGCGAAGCGGAACCGGGCCGCGGGGCCGCTCGGCGTCTCCTTGTAGTCGATCTGGGTGGCCACGTAGCCCACCAGCGTCACCTGGGTGTCGTTCATCCCGGCCGTCCTCCCGGGGCCGCGGCCGCCCGCTCGGCGAAGCGCCCGCCCGACCCGCATTCCGTACCCGTCCGGACCATCCGCACGAGGTACGACCATGCTGGCCCGGTCCGCCGGAATCCGCCGGAGCCTGTGGATTACTGACGGGTTGTGGACAACTTCGCCACCGTCGCGTACTGCTCGCGCACCTCCCGGTAGCGCAGCAGCTCGGCCGCCACCGGCTCCAGCACCCGCGCCCGCCCGCAGCCGGCCGCAGCCTGCCGCAGCCGCCGCTCCGCGTCCTGCCCGTAGCGCCGTGCCGGGCCCCGGGCCCCGATCGAGCAGGCCCACTCCACGAGCGGTCCGCCGATGATGCCCGCCACCATCAGGAGCACCGGCGGCATCAGCTTCGGTTCCAGGACTCCGGCGATCTGTCCGACCAGCCAGAGCCCGCCGTAGATCTGCAGGAGCGTCATGGCCGCCTGCGCGAGGACCGCCGCAGGCCACCAGGAGGGTCGCGGGGGCTTGACGCTGGGCACCGCGACCGCCGCGCCCAGCGTCACCGCGATCTCGTCGAGCGCCTCCGGGAGCCCCTCCGCTCCGCGCACCGCGGTCTCCCGTACGGCCTGCGCCCACGGGTCGGGCAGGCCGCGTACCGCCTCGTCGGCGACGGTCCGCACGGCCTGTTCCACCCGCTGACGGGCCGTCACCTCCTCCTCGACCGGCAGCTCGGAGGCCGTCGCGGAGCGTCCGATCGCCGCCAGGGCGGCGAGGCCGGCCAGCGAGCGCGGGGCGCGCCGGCTCTCGTACCAGCGCCACAGGCGCAGCCACGGGGTCCCGCACGCCTTTCCGGCGTTGCGCCGCCAGGCGCGCTCGGCGGCCAGCCCGGCCGCATACGCGCCGACCGCCTCGGCGAGCCGGTCCTCGAACTCGGCGCGCGCCGTCTCCCCGATTTCCGGGCCGGGGTGGCCGTCGGCGACGTAGAGCGGCCGCAGGCGGGTGGCGGCCTTGTCCACGTCCGCGGAGATCCGCCGGGTGGCGGCTCCCTTCTCCTGGGTGAACTGTCCGAGGAGCTCGCGCAGTTCCCCGACTCCTTCACCCGTAAGAGCGGAGATCCCGAGGACGGTGGCGCCGGGTTCGCCGTGCTCGCCGAGGGCGATCCCGTCGTCGTCGAGGAGCCTGCGCAGATCGTCCAGTACGAGGTCGGCGGCCTCGCCGGGCAGCCGGTCCACCTGGTTCAGCACGACGAAGGTCACCTCCGCGTGCCCGGCCAGCGGCCGCAGGTACCGCTCGTGCAGCACCGCGTCCGCGTACTTCTCCGGGTCCACCACCCACACCACGGCATCGACCAGCGCCAGCACCCGGTCCACGTGGTCGCGGTGCGCGCCGACCGCCGAGTCCAGGTCGGGCAGATCGACGAGGACCATTCCGCGCAGCGCTTCCGCCTCCGAGGTCTCACGGGGGCGGCGGCGCAGGCGTCCGGGGATCTCGAGGCGGTCGAGGAGGCCGGCCGCGCCGTCGGACCAGCTGCAGGCGATGGGTGCGGCGGTCGTCGGCCTGCGCAGCCCGGTTTCGGAGATCTGCACTCCGGCGAGCGAGTTGAAGAGGGTGGACTTGCCGCTTCCGGTGGCGCCCGCGATGGCGACGACCGTGTGCTGCGCGGAGAGCCCGCGCCGTGCGGCGGCCTCGTCGAGGACCCGTCCGGCTTCGGCGAGGGTCTTGCCGTCGAGGATCCTGGTCCGGGAAAGCCCGATGAGCTGGCGCAGCGCGTCGAGGCGGACGCGCAGCGCCTGCGCCTCGGGACTGAGCGGAGGTGCGGGCGCCTTGCCCCCATCGCTCCCGGCGCCGGAAACCGCCCGTACGAGCGCCTCGTCACCCTCGTCGTCGCCGGTCGCGGGCCAGTCGTCGTCGGTGACCCGGGGACGCGAGCGTGCGATGAGTCCGTCGTCCCAGCGGTCGTCGGTGCGGTCGGTCAGGGCAGTCACCTCATCACCTCTCCTTCTGCAGTAGGGACAGGGCGGCGATCAGCTCGGCCTGGGGTTCGGGGCTCACTTCGAGTGCCTCGATCGGGGCGAGGCGGCGGTCGCGTTCGGCGCGCAGCACCTGGTCGAGGTGTTCGCCGACGAGCTCGCCGCCCCGGTCGCGCAGGCGTACGGCGGCCTGTACCCCGATCCGCTCGGCGAGCTTCTCCCCCGCCGGGCGGGCCCGCTTGCCTCCGAGGAGGGCGGCGACCAGCAGGGCGGCCACCCCGTCGGGGTCGGGCGCGGGCTGCTTCTCGAGCCGCGCCACCTCGTCCTCGGCGAGTTCCTCCAGCACGCGCCGCCAGCGCCGTACCGCCATGCCGATACGTTCCGCCGCCTCCCGGTCGGGGGCGGGCAGTGCGACGGCGCCCGCGGCCGGCTCGCGCCGCCAGGCCTCGGCGATCCGTTCGTCGGCGGCGGCCACGGCGCACTGGAGCAGCGCGGCGAGGGATTCCGCGAGGGAGTCGAGGAGTTCGTCGGCGCTGGTGTCGAGGGGGTAGCCGCGCCAGCGGGTCAGCGCGTCCCCGGCGAGCACCGCGCCGCGGTCGAGCCGGTTGCGGACCCTCTTGCCCTCCCTCTTGTAGGCGTCTTCGACGGCGGAAGTCAGCCGTACGGCGGCAGCGTGCTGGGCCGCGACGGCCGAGGCGAGCTCCGGCATCCGGCGCCCGAGGGAGTCGAGCGCGCCGAGCGCGGTGCGTCCGACGGCGTACTGCCGGGCGGCCGGATCCTGCGCGTGGTGGGCGAGCCAGGCGAAGAGCGGCGCGACGGCGCTGGCGGGCAGGAGCCCGCCTCCGCCGGCCGATTCGGGCAGCTCGGGGACGGTGAACCGGGGTACGTCGCCCAGCCCGGCCCGTGTGAGCAGGGCCCCGTACTGCCGGGAGACCTCGGCGAGCACCTGGTGCGGCACCCGGTCGAGGACGGTGATCAGGGTGGCCTTGTACTGCTTGGCGGTGCGCAGGAGGTGCCAGGGCACGGCGTCCGCGTACCGCGATGCGGTGGTGACCATGACCCAGACGTCGGCGGCGCAGATGAGTTCGGCGGCGAGCGTCCGGTTGTCGACGACGAGGGAGTCGATGTCGGGGGCGTCGAGGATGGCGAGACCGCGGGGCAGGGTGGAGACGGTCTCGATGCGTACTTCGCGGGCGGTGTGCCCGTGGGGCTGCGGTGGTCTGTGGGGGGTTCTGCGGGCTGCCGGCAGGGCGTCTTCCTCGCCCTGCGGAACCCAGACGCGCATCAGGTCGGGCAGCACCCTCACCCCGGCGAACCAGTGATGATCATCCGGATGGCAGACAAGCACGGGGGTGCGTGTCGTGGGCCGGAGTACCCCGGCCTCACTCACTTGGCGCCCTACGAGGGAGTTGACGAGGGTGGACTTACCGGCTCCGGTGGACCCGCCGACGACGGCGAGCAGCGGCGCCTCCGGCGCCTTCAGCCGGGGTACGAGGTAGTCGTCGAGCTGCGCGAGCAGCTCGGCTCTGGTTTGGCGGGCGCGGGGGGCGCCGGGCAGGGGCAGCGGCAGACGCACGGACGCGACCCGGTCGCGCAGGGCGGACAGGGCATCGAGCAGCTGAGGCCGAACATCCAAGGTCACCACATGCGAAGAATGCCCAATTTGGGACCATTTTTGAAGCTTATACGTCCTCTGCGCGCCGACCGCTACTCCACTGGGACATCCTGGACACAGCGGACGAGTGGGGCGCAGGCATAACGAGTGCACAACACCCAGGGCGCCACGGCGCAAAAGCGGTGCGAGAATCGCACCTGCCTGCGATTATCGGGACCGCTTCACCGAACCTCCACATCGTGGCACGCGAGTGAAGCAACCGGGACAAGGCAACCGGAGCCCTATCCTTGACCCGGCACGGACCACAGTCCCACCCCCACCCAGGGGCTCCAGGCCACCACGGCCACCTTCCGGCCCCCGTAGCTCAGTGGATAGAGCAGGTGCCTTCTAAGCACTTGGCCGCAGGTTCGAGTCCTGCCGGGGGCACTCTTTTCCCACCACATCGAGCCCTCCGCTTGCGGAGGGCTTTCGTGCAGGTCAGGGCACCTTAGCGAGCCTGCCGTAGCGGTGGCGTAAGCACGTGCGGCGGTTACTCGAAGGCCTTGACCGCCTGGTGGTAAGTCCACGCGGTGCCGTCGCAGGAAGCCTTCTTCGCACCCGAGTAACGGGCGCAGACCCGCTTCAGGTCAGCGTGGAACATGTCGTCCAGCCGGTTCTTGGCGGCCGCGAACTCCCCCGCCGCCTTGTAGTTGCGGTAGCCGAAGTCGTGGCGGGCGCACGCCGTGCGGAAGGGGAAGCCGAAGGGGTTGTCCGGGGAGGTCGTGCAGTAGTCCGTCGACCAGTCGAAGCCGTACGACTGCCAGGCGTCCCGGTTCGCGCGCGCCGCCGTCCAGGACTCGTAGCTGGCGCCGGTCCCCTGGGTCCAGACGCTCAGCACCTGCGGCTTGTCGGCCGGGACCTCCGGGGCCGCTGCCGCGGCCCCGGACGGCGCGAGGGCGAGGGCGAGCGTGAGGGTGAGAGCCGTGGTGAGGGTGCGGGCCGCAGTGGCTTCGGGCGGCGCGGCCCGGGCGGCTCTCGCGGGGGCCTGGGCAGGGGTCGCGGTTCGGCTGGGGCGGCTGCGCACGCACCTTCTAACGACGCACGTCACCCCGGGTACCGGAGCTGCGCACGTGCCCGACTGATGGCGGGCCAGGGCTGGAAGGCAGCGGGCGCTACCGGGTGTTGATCGCGTCCAGCGTGTTCAGTCGGCCGGGCCGATCAGGGCACCGTCTCTCGTTTCCACCCTCTGGCCAGGCAGCAGGACCCGGTTCGTCCCGAGTGCCTAGTGCTGTGGCCGGAAAGGTTTGCCGGGTCGCGGTGTCCGGTGCGGTGCCTCTCCCCCAGCTACCGCCGGGAGGGGCCCCCGGGCGGAGGGCCACGCCTCGCACTGGACGTACCGCCGTGGTCCGACAACGCGGCGAGGTGCCGTGCCGGGCGCCGCGATCCGGTGGACCTTTCCGGTCACAGCACTGGGCGGCCGAACTGCCTCGCACCGCCTTGGCGGTGAGCTCGTGGTGCCGACGGGTGGGCGCATGCCCGCCCTCGGAGGCGGTCCTCGCGTCGAGCGCCGACTCGTCCGCGGCGGCCGGCCCGCGGCGGTCGGCGGCGGGTGCGTGGTTGGCGGCGGTGTTCCTCGAAGTTCTGGGCGGTGGCGCTTCGGTGGGGTTTGTTGACGGCGTCTCCGAAGACCGGCGTGCCGGAAGACGGCGAACGCGACACCGAGCAGGACGACGGCGAGGGCGGTCATGACGAGTTGGGCTTTGTGGGCGAGGGCATTGCGCGGGTCTGTGGGGAACATGCCTCCATCCTCCGCGCGCGCCCGCCTCGTCGTCGTCGCCCTCAGGTCCCCGATCTTGTATGCGACTTGAGTCCGATCTACCCGCCTGACCTGCATCCTTCGGCCGAACCCGGCGCTGCCGTCGGGCGTCGCGCCCGGTGTCACTCCCCGGCCGCGAGGCCCGTCTGGTGGGCGAGGAGGGCGGCTTGGACCCGTCCCGCGCAGCCGGTCTTCTCCAGGATGGAGCCGACGTGCGTCTTGACCGTTCCGATGCCGATGCCGAGCCGGCGGCCGATCTCCAGATTGGCGAGGCCCGCGCCGAGCAGGGCGAGTACGTCCCGCTCCCGCTCGGTGAGCGCGGCGATCCGCGCGTCGGGACCGGCCGGGGCGGCGGGGCGCCCGCCGCCTGCGCCGCCGCCCTGCAGCATCCGGCGGATGACGGTGCCGGTGACCCCGGGCGACAGGACGGCGTCACCGCTCGCGGCCGACCGTACGGCGCTGATCAGTTCGTCGGGGCCCTCGTCCTTCAGCAGGAAGCCCGTGGCCCCGGCCGCGAGCGCGCGCAGCACGTTCTCCTCGTCGCCGAAGGTGGTGAGGACGACGACCTGCGGCGCCGGGTCCAGCGCGGTGAGCGGTCCGATGGCGGCGAGGCCGTCGAGGACGGGCATCCGGATGTCGAGGAGGACCACGTCGGGGTGGTGCCGCGCGGCGAGCTCCACGGCCTGGGCCCCGTCGGCGGCTTCGGCGACCACGTCGATGCCGTCGGCGTGCTTGAGGATCATCCGGACGCCGGCCCGGATCATCTGCTCGTCGTCGGCGAGCAGGACCCGTACGACGCTGTCGGCCCGGTCGGACCGCTGCGGGTCATTCACGTGTGCTCCCGGATGGGGTGGGCGAGGGGGACTCGGACGGGGACGGGGACTGGATCCCTTGGGCTCTGCGAGTTGTACAAACGCCCCCGTCCGTCGGCCCGGACACGAACACCCCGCCCAGGCCGAGCACCCGCTCCCGCATCCCGACCAGCCCGTTGCCGCCGCTCGGCAGCCCCGGCTCGGCCGCCTTGCCGTCACAGGGACCGTTCTCCACCTGCATCGCGAACTCACCCTCCCGGTGCGCCAGCCGTACGACGACCCGCGCGCCCGGAGCGTGCTTGTGGCAGTTGGTCAGCGCCTCCTGCACCACCCGGTACGCCGTCTGCTCCACCTCCGCCGCGTACGGGTCCCCCACCCCCCGCACATCGAGCTCCACCACCATCCCGGCCGCCCGCGACTGCCCGACCAGCGCCTCCAGCTCCGCCAGCGTCGGCCCCTCCTCGAAGCCGCCCACCAGGCCCAGCGCCACCGGTACCGGAACGGCCGCCGCCCTGCGCTTCGGCGCCTCGGCCCGCAGCACCCCGAGCATCTCCCGGAGCTCCGTCAACGCCTGCCGGCCCATGTCCCCCACCAGCGCGGCGTTCTTCACCGCCTTCGCCGGGTCCTTCAACGCGATCGCCTGCAGGGCCGCCGCGTGCACCACCATCAGCGACACCCGGTGGGCCACCACGTCGTGCATCTCCCGGGCGATCCGGGTCCGCTCTTCCTTACGGGCCCACTCCGCCCGCTCCTCCGCCCGGTCCGCGAGCAGCGACAGCTCCCGCTCCAGCGAGTCCGCACGCTCCTGCAGGCTCTCCATGAGCCGCCGGCGGGCCCCTATGTACAGCCCGAACAGCACCGGCGGCACGGTCAGCGCCACCGCCACGAACACGGACAGCAGCACGACGAGCGTGCTCCCGGCCTCCGCGTCCTTGCGGGTCAGCATGTACATCACCACGAAGGTCGCGGCCATCGACATCGACGTCAGGGTCGCCGTGATCCGCCGGGGCACCTCGGAGGTGGCGAGCGTGTACAGCGCGACCACCCCGAGCAGGAACCCCATCACGGCGGGCGACACGGCGATCCCGACCAGCACCACGGCGATCGGCCAGCGCCGCCGCAGCGTGAGCGTGGTCCCCACCACGAACCCGAACAGCACTCCCGCGGGTACCGGGATCCCCGCCTCGTGCGCGAACCCGACGCCCTCCCAAGCGCACTCGACGGCGGACACCCCGCCGATCACCACGTCCTCCACGGCATCCCGCCGCCGCGCCCACCACAAAGGCCCAGCGCGGCCTTCCACATCCCCCGTACTGGTCATGCGGTCCAGCGTACGCAGAGCCCCCAGCACAGAGGCGACCGAAATTCCGGCAAACCAACGGTAATCGCACGTACGACTGAATCGTCCACGCATCGGGACAGGAATCCCGCATTCCGGAAGACATTGGCGACATGACCGAAATGAAACGCCGCCCCGGCGACGGCACCGGCGGCCTCCGTACCGGAACCGCGACCTACGAATCCCTCCGCGAACAGGCGATAGCCCTGCGCCGCGAGGGCCTCAGCCTGCGGCAGATCCGCGACCGCCTGGGCATCCACAACAACAACATCCTCAACGGCCTGGTGAAGGGCGAGCCGCCACCCGAGTGGACGAAGCGCCCGAACGCGAAGGACGACCTCCGCGACCGCGCCCGCGAACTCCGCGTGCAGGGCATGACGTACGACGAGATCCAGGTCGAGCTGGGCTGCTCGAAGAGCTCGATCTCCCTCTGGGTCCGCGACCTCCCGAAACCGGAACGCAAGCACCGGGCACCGGGCACCGACATGACTCGGGCACGGCAAGGCCTCAGGGAGGCTCACGAACGCCGAAAGGCCGAGTACGAGGAGACTCGCAGCGCAGCACGGAAAGAGATCGGAGCCCTCACCGGGCGGGAACTGTTCATCATCGGTGTCGGCCTCTACTGGGCCGAGGGGGGCAAGACCAAGCCCCACCAGCCGCACCCGCAGATCAGCTTCACGAACAGCGACGCCGGCATGATCAAGACGTTCCTCGCGTGGCTGCGCCTCCTGGAAGTGACGGACGACCGGCTGCGGTTCACGCTACAGATCCACGAAACCACCGACGTCGCCAACGCGGAGCAGTACTGGATCGACACCGTGGGGCTCGACGCGTCCCACTTCGGCAAAACCACGCTCAAACGGCACACCCCCCTCACGAACCGTAAGAACACGGGCGACACGTACCGGGGTTGCCTCACCGTGCGCGTCCTCAAGGGCTCCGATCTTTATCGTCGCATCGAGGGCGCATGGTGCGGCATAGTAGGAGCCGTTGAGTCGACCAGGAGGGCGTAATGTCCGACTTGGTCGAAATGTAGTCCCCTGTGGTGTAATCGGCAGCACTGGGACCTTTGGAGTCCTATGTCCGGGTTCGAGTCCTGGCAGGGGAGCGCTGCGAGCCGGGGCCCTGACCGCGATGGTCAGGGCCCTACCTCGTTTAGGGCCCCAAACGCCCCGGTATCCTTCACGGGTCCACCACCCGAAGCCGAAGGGCACACCCGTGAGCGCCAACCGCCCGGCAGCCGTCGTCGTACTCGCAGCGGGTGAAGGCACCCGCATGAAGTCGGCCACACCCAAGGTTCTCCACGAGATCAGCGGGCGCTCGCTCGTCGGTCACGTCGTCGCCGCCTCCCGCGAACTGGACCCCGCGCACCTCGTCGTCGTCGTCGGCCACGCCCGCGAGCAGGTCACCGCGCACCTCGCCACCGTCGACGCCGACGTCCGCACCGCGGTCCAGTACGAGCAGAACGGCACCGGGCACGCCGTCCGGATGGCCCTCGAAGAGCTCGGCGACCGGCCGGCCGGGACCGTGGTCGTCGTCTGCGGCGACACCCCGCTGCTGACCGGCGAGACGCTGGCCGCGCTGACGGCGACGCACGAGGCCGACGGCAACGCCGTCACCGTGCTGACCGCCGAGGTGCCCGACTCCACCGGCTACGGCCGCATCGTCCGCGACGCGGACACCGGCGCGGTCACCGCGATCGTCGAGCACAAGGACGCCACCGACGCCCAGCGCGCGATCCGCGAGATCAACTCCGGGGTGTTCGCCTTCGACGGCGCCCTGCTCTCCGACGCCCTCGGCAAGGTCCGCACGGACAACAGCCAGGGCGAGGAGTACCTCACCGACGTGCTCGGCATCCTGCGCGAGGCCGGCCACCGCGTGGGCGCGGCCGTGGGCGCGGACCACCGGCAGATCCTCGGGATCAACAACCGGGTCCAGCTCGCGGAGGCCCGTGCGCTGCTGAACGCGCGCCTGCTGGAGCGCGCCATGCTCGCCGGCGTGACGATCGTCGACCCGGCGAGCACGCTCGTCGATGTGACGGTGACTTTCGGCCAGGACGCGATCGTGCACCCCGGCACCCAGCTGCTCGGCACCACGCACGTCGGTGAGGAGGCCGAGGTCGGCCCCAACACCCGTCTGAAGGACACGCACGTGGGTCCGCGGGCCCGGGTGGACAACACGGTGGCGGACGGCGCGGTGGTCGGCGAGTCGGCGACCGTCGGTCCGTTCGCGTACCTGCGTCCGGGCACGAACCTGGGCGCGAAGGCCAAGGCCGGCACGTACGTGGAGATGAAGAACGCGACGATCGGCGAGGGCACCAAGGTCCCGCACCTCTCGTACGTCGGCGACGCGACGATCGGCGAGTACACGAACATCGGCGCGGCCAGCGTGTTCGTCAACTACGACGGTGAGCACAAGCACCACACGACCGTCGGCTCACACTGCAAGACGGGTTCGGACAACATGTTTGTGGCTCCCGTCACCATCGGGGACGGCGCCTACACGGCCGCCGGGTCCGTGATCACGAAGGATGTGCCGCCCGGTGCGCTGGCCGTGGCCCGTGGCCAGCAGCGGAATATCGAGGGCTGGGTGGCCCGCAAGCGTCCGGGAAGTGCCGCTGCCACGGCGGCTCAGTCGGCGGTCCGCGAGGACTCCGGCGAACGCTGAGGTGAACTGACCGGAAACGGCTACGCCCGAGACGGCGTACCGTGATAGGTGCACGCAATTCGGCTGGCTCACCGTGTGCGGGACGGACGCACATGGGGGCGAGCAGCTTTCCCACGTCTGAGGAGACAGTGCTGTGACCGGGATCAAGACGACCGGCGAGAAGAAGCTGATGCTCTTCTCCGGCCGCGCCCACCCCGAGCTGGCCGAGGAGGTCGCGCACCAGCTCGGTGTCGGCCTCGTGCCGACCAAGGCTTTCGACTTCGCGAACGGCGAGATCTACGTCCGTTTCCAGGAGTCTGCTCGTGGCGCGGACTGCTTCCTGATCCAGAGCCACACGGCTCCGATCAACAAGTGGATCATGGAGCAGCTGATCATGATCGACGCGCTCAAGCGCGCGTCGGCACGCTCCATCACCGTGATCGTCCCGTCCTACGGGTACGCCCGTCAGGACAAGAAGCACAAGGGCCGCGAGCCGATCTCGGCCCGTCTGGTCGCGGACCTGCTGAAGACCGCGGGTGCCGACCGCATCCTGACGGTGGACCTGCACACGGACCAGATCCAGGGTTTCTTCGACGGCCCGGTCGACCACCTTTCGGCCCTGTCGGTCCTCGCGGACTACGTCGGTGCCAAGGTCGACCGCTCCAAGCTGACGATCGTCTCCCCGGACGCCGGCCGCGTTCGCGTCGCCGACCGCTGGTGCGACCGTCTGGACGCGCCGCTGGCTATCGTCCACAAGCGCCGTGACAAGGACGTCGCCAACCAGGTGACCGTCCACGAGGTCGTCGGTGAGGTCAAGGGCCGCGTCTGCGTCCTGGTCGACGACATGATCGACACGGGTGGCACGATCTGCGCCGCCGCCGACGCGCTCTTCGCGCACGGCGCGGAGGACGTCATCGTGACGGCCACGCACGGCATCCTGTCGGGCCCGGCGGCGGACCGCCTGAAGAACTCCAAGGTCAGCGAGTTCGTGTTCACGAACACCCTGCCGGACCCGTCCGACCTGGAGCTCGACAAGATCACGGTGCTGTCGATCGCCCCGATGATCGCGCGCGCGGTGCGCGAGGTCTTCGAGGACGGCTCGGTCACCAGTCTCTTCGAAGAGCAGCAGTAGGGCAGTAGGGCGGCAGGCACGTCCGCACTGCGCTAGATCCTTTTTGGGTACGGCCTTCCCGCCGGGTACACTCCTTGAGTTGCTCGGCGAGGGAGGCCGTACCTGTTTTTCACGGGTGCGGATGCTCCGTTATCGACGCGCTCTTCGTAGCAGGCCGTGTTCCGGCCGGGTGACTGTCGTCCATTTCCGTCACCCCACGAGGAGTGAGCATGTCCGAGATCAAGCTTGCCGCGCAGGTCCGCGAGTCCTTCGGCAAGGGCTCTGCCCGCCAGGCCCGTCGTGACGCCCTGACCCCCGCGGTCATCTACGGCCACGGCACCGAGCCGAAGCACGTCAACGTCGACGCCCACGCCCTGCAGCTGGCGCTCCGCACCCCGAACGTCCTGCTCTCCCTGGACATCGCGGGCGGCGGCACCGAGCTGGTCATCCCGAAGGCCGTGCAGAAGCACCCGCTGAAGCGTTCGATCTCCCACGTCGACTTCCTGATCGTCAAGAAGGGCGAGAAGGTCACCGTCGACGTCGCGATCGTCACCGAGGGCGAGCTGGCCCCGGGCGGCAACATGCTGGAGACCCTCCAGAACACCATCTCCGTCGAGGCCGAGGCCACGCACATCCCGACCGAGGTCACCGTCTCGATCGCGGGCCTGGAGGCCGGTGCCACCATCACCGCCAAGGACCTGGTCCTCCCGGCGGGCACCACCCTGGCCGTCGACGGCGACATCGCCGTCCTGCAGGTCATCGGTGCGCAGGGCGAGGAGCCGGCCGCCGACGCCGCGGGCACCGAGGCCTGAGCCTCACCCCCCTCTCTCAGCACTTGCTGAACGACCGCCGTCCGGCTCCACTGGAGCGGGACGGCGGTCGTCTTCGTATAAGGAGCTTTTGATGTCGGACGACGCGGCGCCCTGGCTGATCGTGGGCCTCGGGAATCCGGGTGCGGAGTACGCGGGCAACCGCCACAACATCGGTTTCATGGTGGCGGACCTGCTGGCGGAGCGGATGGGCGGGAAGTTCAAGGCGCACAAGGCCCGTGCGCAGGTGCTGGAGGGCCGCATGGGTCCGCCGGGGCCGGCGAACCGGCGGGTGGTGCTGGCGAAGCCGCTGTCGTTCATGAACCTGTCCGGTGGTCCGGTGACGGCGCTGCGGGACTTCTACAAGGTGCCGCCGGAGCGGATCGTGGCGGTCCACGACGAGCTGGACATCGACTATCCGACGCTGCGGCTGAAGCTGGGCGGCGGGGACAACGGCCACAACGGTCTGAAGTCGATGACGAAGTCGATGGGGCCGGACTACCACCGGGTGCGCTGCGGCATCGGGCGGCCGCCCGGCCGGATGCAGGTCGCGGACTTCGTGCTGAAGGACTTCTCCTCGACGGAGCGCAAGGAGTTGGACTGGTTCGTGGACCGGTCGGCGGACGCGGTGGAGTGTCTGGTCCAGGAGGGTCTGGAGCGGGCGCAGTCCACGTACAACAGTTAGGCGCGGATGCGTGAGGGGCCCGTACACCGGTGGGTGTACGGGCCCCTCGTGCGTGTGGTCTCAGCCGGTGTTGCGCAGGCCCGCGGCGACGCCGTTGACGGTGAGGAGGAGGGCCCGGGAGAGGATCGGGTCGGCTTCCTCGCCGCGTTCGGCGGCGGCCCGCTGGCGGGCCAGGAGGGACACCTGGAGGTAGGAGATCGGGTCCAGGTAGGCGTCGCGGACGGAGAAGGTCTGCTGGAGGACCGGGTTGGAGTCCAGGAGCTTCTCGCCGCCGGTGATGCGCAGGACCTCGCGGACGGTGAGCTCGTGTTCGGCTTCGATGCGGGCGAAGACGTGCTTGAGCTCTTCGGGTACGAGGGTGTCGACGTAGTGGCGGGCGATCCGCAGGTCGGTCTTGGCCAGCGTCATCTCGACGTTGGACAGGAAGTTGCGGAAGAAGTGCCAGCGCTCGCCCATCTCGGTCAGGGCGTCGCCCTGGCCGGCCTCGCGCAGGGCCTTGAGGCCCGAGCCGACGCCGTACCAGCCGGGGACGATCTGGCGGGACTGGGTCCAGCCGAAGACCCACGGGATGGCGCGCAGGCCGTCGAGGCCGGCGCCGGAGTCGGGGCGGCGCGAGGGGCGCGAGCCCAGGTGCAGGTCGGCGAGCTGGTCGACGGGGGTGGCGGCGAAGAAGTACGCGGGCAGGTCGGGGTCCTCGACGAGGGCGCGGTACGCGTCGTGCGCGGCGTCGGAGACGGTGTCCATGGCCGCGTCCCAGCGGGCGAGGTCCTCGTCGGACTGGCGCGGGGCGGTGTGCAGGGCGGAGGCCTGGAGGGTGGCTGCGACGGTCAGCTCCAGGTTCTCGCGGGCCAGGGAGGGGACGAGGTACTTGTCGGAGATGACCTCGCCCTGCTCGGTGACCTTGATCTCGCCTTCGAGGGTGCCCCAGGGCTGCGCGAGGATCGCGTCGTGCGAGGGGCCGCCGCCGCGGCCGACGGTGCCGCCGCGGCCGTGGAAGAGGCGCAGGCGGACGCCGTAGCGGTGGGCGACGTCGCGCAGTCGGCGCTGGGCGCGGTGGATCTCCCACTGGCTGGTGGTGATGCCGCCGAACTTGGAGGAGTCGGAGTAGCCGAGCATGACCTCCTGGACGTCGCCGCGCAGGGAGACGAGGCGCCGGTAGGAGGGGTCGGCGAGCATCTCGTCGAGGATGACGTCGGCGGCCTTGAGCTCGTCGGTGGTCTCCAGGAGCGGGACGATGCCGATCTTGGCCCAGCCGCCGTGGAGGTCGATGAGGCCGGCCTCGCGGGCGAGGACGGCGGCGGCGAAGACGTCGTCGGCGCCCTGGCACATCGAGATGATGTAGGACTCGATGACTTCGGGGCCGAACTTCTCGAAGGCGTCCTTGATGGCGCCGAAGACGCCGAGGGTCTTCTGTCCGGCGGCGTCGAGCGGGGCCGGGGTGGGCGCCAGCGGGCGCCGGGAGCGGAGCTCCTTGGCGAGCAGCTTGCCGCGGTAGTCGCGGGGCATGTCGGCGTAGCGCCAGGACTCCTCGCCGAGGCGGTCGAAGAGCTGCCCCAGCGCGTGGTGGTGGGCGTCGGCGTGTTCGCGTACGTCCATGGTGGCGAGCTGGAGGCCGAAGGCGGCCAGGGTGCGGATGGTGCGGTCCATGCGGCCGTCGGCGAAGAGGGCGCCGCGGTGTTCGCGCAGGGAGGTCTGGATGAGGGTGAGGTCGGTGAGCAGCTCGGCGGTGCCGAGGTAGTCGCGGCCTTCCTCGTGGGGGGTGCCCTTGGCGAGGCGTGCGCGGGTGTTGACGAGCTTTTGGCGCACGCAGGTGGCCTTGAGGCGGTAGGGCTCCTCGGCGTTCAGCCGCTTGTAGCGCGGGCTGATTTCGGGGAGGCGCTCCAGGTCGGCCTGGAGGGAGGTGAGGAGCTCCTCGGTGGCGCCGGTGTAGCGGATGGAGTTCGACAGCAGTCCGCGCAGGAAGTCGATGAGTTCGAGGGCGTCGGTGATGCCGTGCTCGTGCTGGAGGATCAGCACGTCCCGGGTGACGTCGGGGGTGACGTTGGGGTTGCCGTCGCGGTCGCCGCCGATCCAGGTGCCGAAGGTGAGGGGGCGGGTGCCGGCCGGGATCTCGATGCCGACGCGCTGGAGTTCGGCGGCGAGGTCCTCGAGGACGTCGCCGACGGCGCCTGCGTGCAGCTCGTCGAGGTAGTAGATGGCGTTGCGGGCCTCGTCGGCGGGTTCGGGGCGGACCACGCGCAGCTCGTCGGTCTGCCAGACGAGGTCGATGTTCTCGGCGAGGCGCAGGTCGTGGCGGCGGCGTTCGCCGGCGCCGGCGACGGGCTCTTCGAGGAGGGCCGCGATGCGGCGGAGCTTGTTGAGGACGCTGCGGCGGGCGGCCTCGGTGGGGTGTGCGGTGAAGACGGGGCGGACGTTGAGGTTCTTGACCGTCTCGCGCAGGTGTTCGGGGTCGGCGTCCTTGAGCATGTCGGCGGTGCGGGCCAGGAGGCCGCCTTCGGCCGCGCGGTGGGCGCGGAGCTCCTTGCCGCGGTGCACCTGCTCGGTGACGTTGGCGAGGTGGAAGTAGGTGGAGAAGGCGCGCACGAGCTTGGCGGCGGTCTCCAGGTCGGTGTCGCCGAGCAGCGCGGCTGCCGCGATGCCGTCGGTGCGGGTGAGGGCACGGACGCGTTCGACCAGGTCGAGGAGGTCCTGGCCTTCCTGGCGTACGAGGGTCTCGCCGAGGAGGTCGCCGAGGCGGCGGATGTCCGCGCGCAGTTCGGCGTTGGCGGCGGCGCCGGCGGTGATCGCGGCGTCGGTGTTGGTCGAGTGGGCCTGGTCGGCACTGCTCACAGGTGCGGCTCCTTGCAGTGTTTCGAGCGCTACTGGGAGGTGGGCTCCGGTTTGCGCGCGGGAGGGGAGGCCTTCCGGGGTCCTTCTCCGGCTTTCGCCGGGTGGGGTGCCCGGGGAGGGATTCCCGCAGGTGCGCAGCTCGGGCTGCCCGTGCGGACCGCGCTGTCCGACGTGACCAGGATAGGTGGCCCGTCCTCGTGCCCCGGCCGCCCGTAACCCCCCGCCCGCCGATTGCCGTCAGTCCGGGCGCAGCGCCTCCGTGAGGTGGCCGCGCAGCCTGGCGAACTCCGGGGAGGCGCGCAACGCCGTTACGTCCGTGTCCGGATCGCGGGGGAGCGGGACCGTGAGGTCCTCCACCACCCGGCCCGGTCCCGCCGCCATCACCAGCACGCGGGAGCCCAGCAGCACCGCCTCCTCGACGGAGTGCGTCACGAACAGCACCGTCGTCCCGAGCCGCCCGGCCAAGGCGCGGACCTCCTCCTGGAGGCGCTCCCGGGTCAGCGCGTCCAGGGCCGCGAACGGCTCGTCCATCAAGAGGAGTTGGGGCTCGGCCGCCAGGGCGCGGGCGAGCGCCACCCGCTGCTGCTGGCCGCCGGACAGCTCCCACGTGCGGCGCCCGGCCATCCCCGCGAGACCCACCCGCTCCAGCAACTCGGCTGTCCTTCGCGGCCGTTCGGCTCGCCGGACGTTGTGGCGGGCCAGCGCGAAGCCGAGGTTCCCGCCGACCGTACGCCAGGGGAACAGCCGCGGCTGCTGGAACACCACCCCCGCACCCCGCCCCGGGCGCGGGGCGGCGCCCCGCACCAGGGCGCTGCCCGCGGCGGGGCGGGCGAAGCCCGCGATCACGCGCAGCAGGGTGGTCTTGCCGCAGCGGACCGAGCCGATCAGCAGGCCGAGCGGGACCCCGACGAGCACCGCGTACGCGGAGCCCGTGCCGATCCGGCGCAAGCTCACGCCCAGATGCTCGACCAGCAGGTGGCCGCCGTACCCGCGCACCCCGTCGTGGGTGGTGGAGGCAAGGGCGAACTGCCGCCAGACCTCGCCCGGAGAGGGCACCAGCACCCTCGGCCACAGCTCGGCGGCCACCGCCGCCTGCCAGGCCGCGAGCAGCACGGCCAGGGCCACCAGGCGCAGCGCGCCCCAGCGGAGCGCCTCGCGCAGCCACTTCGGTGCCTCCGACGGGGCCGGTCCGGCCGGCAGTGCGGCGGGCTTCCCGGTCCCGGTCCCGGTCCCGGGCGTGGTGGTGAGCGCGGTCACGGGGCCGTCTCCCCGATCAGGGCACGCAGGCGCGGTGCGACCTCTTCGCCGACCCGGTACGCCTCTTCGAGGTGCGGGTACCCCGACAGGACGAACTCGTCGATGCCCAGGGCCCGGTACTCCGCCAGCCGCGCGGCCACCTCCTCGTGCGAGCCGACGAGCGCCGTCCCCGCGCCCTCGCGGACCAGCCCGATGCCCGCCCACAGGTTCGGCGAGACCGTCAGGCGCGCGGCGTCCGCGATCCCGCCGTGCAGGGCCGTCATCCGGGCCTGGCCGGTGGAGTCCATCGCGGCGAACCGCGCCTGGCTCGCCCGCACCGCCGCCGGATCGAGCCCGGCGAGGATCCGGTCGGCCTCCGCCCAGGCCTCGGCGGCCGTGTCCCGGCTGATGACGTGCAGCCGCAGCCCGGAGCGCACCTGCCGTCCCGCCGCCTCCGCCCGCGCGCGCAGCCTGGCGACGCGCGTGGCCACGGCCGACGGCGGCTCGCCCCAGAGCAGTTGTACGTCGGCGTGCCGCGCGGCGACCTCCTCGGCAGCGGGCGAGGCCCCGCCGAAGTACAGCGGGACCGGGTGCCGCAACTCGGGATTTGTGAGCGCGGCCCCCTCGATGCGGAGGTGGGCGCCCTCGTGGTCGACGGCCTTGCCGTCCAGGAGGTCCCGTAGCACCGCCATCACCTCGCCGGTCCGGGCGTAGCGGTCGTCGTGTGCCAGCTGGTCGCCGTAGGCGCGCTGTTCGGCCGGGTCTCCGCCCGTCACCACGTTCAGGGCGAGCCGTCCGCCCGCGAACCGGCGGAAGGCGTCGGCCTGTTGGGCGATAAGCGTCGGGCTCGCGAACCCCGCGCGGAACGCCACGAGGAAGCCGATGCGGGTGGTGTGCTGCGCGAGGGCGGCCGTCAGGATCCACGGGTCGACGCAGCCGAGGCCCACCGGGGTCAGCAGCGAGTGGAATCCGGCCTGTTCGGCGGCGCGCGCGACCTGGGCGAGGTACGGGACGTCGGCGGGCCGGCGGGTGGCCCGGCTGCTGCGGCCCTGGACCGCGGTGACCCCGCCGGGGTCGCGGCCGTCCCCGCCGGTGGGCAGGAACCAGTGGAGCAGGAGCGGTCGTTGTGGCATGGGAGGAGACCTCGTCGGGGCAGCATGACGCGGACCACCGCACAGGGGGTGGCACGTGTCACGGAAGGCAGGAGGACGGGCGGGCGAACGCGAGGGGGGAGGGGACCGCGGGAGTCAGCGTGGAGCCGGGCGCGGAATCGTCCGTACGGAGTCAGGAACGGCGGATCGGAGGATCAACAGCCGTGCGTACGGAAGGCGGCGGCCCGACAGAGCATGGTCGACACGCGCGGCAGATCCACGTGACGGCGCGAGGTGAGTACGGGGGCCATGGGCGCATCCTGTCGGTGTGCGGTGGGTATCGACAAGCACGGTCCGGATGTTGGACGAAATCGTTCCGAATGGCGGGCAGGGGGCCCGTCTAGGCCGGGCGCTTCCGGAGCTCCTCGCGGCGCCGCAGCAGCTCGGCGGTGGCCGCGTCGGCCGGCAGGAAGGCCTCGAGGTGCAGCTCGGCCAGGGTCACGTCGACGGCCGTGGCGAAGGAGGTCAGCGTGGTCAGCAGCCTCAGCTCGCCGTCCGCGGAGCGCAGCCGCAGCGGCACGGCGAAGCCGAGGTGCCCGGCCTGGTCCGGGACGGCGGCCGGCAGGTAGCCGGTCAGCTCCTCGACCAGCAGGTCGAGGCCGGGATCCGGATGGGCCGCCGACCGGGCCCGCAGCCCCTCCGTGATGTGCCGCCCCCACGCCGCCGCGTTGACCACGCGCGGCCCCATGCCCTGCGGATGCAGGGCGAGTCTCAGCACGTTCACGGGCGGTTCGAGCAGGTGCGCGGCGGCGCCCTCGGTGAGGAGGTCGAACGCGGCGTTCGCCAGGACGAGTTCCCCGCGCGGGCCGGCCACCACCGCCGGATACGGCAGGTGGCCGGTCAGGATGGACCGCAGCGCCTCCATGGCCGGCTCGACTGCCTCCGCGTCCCGCGCCGACTCGGCGTACAGGGGTGCGTAACCGGCGCTCAGCAGAAGGGCGTTGCGCTCCCGCAGGGTCAGCCCGAGGGATTCGGCGAGCCGTACCACCATCGCCCGCCCCGGCACCGAGCGGCCGCTCTCGATGAAGCTGAGGTGGCGCTGGGTGGTCCCGGCGAGCGTGGCCAGCTCCAGCTGGCTCATGCGCCGCAGCGACCTGCGCCGGCGCATCTCGCGGGCGAACGGGGAGGGCCCTGGGGAGGAGGCCGGGGCGGTCGAGGCGGCAGCGGTGGTGGCCATGACCCCTTTCTAACCCCCGGCCCGGCGGAGCCCGCCATTCCCCGGAGGGAATTGCCGCGCGTGTCCGGGCACCGGAGCATCGGCGTCATCGGGACATCGGGACATCGGGACCATCTGGAGGCGAAGATGCGCGCGTACCACCTTGAGGCGTTCGGCACGGTGGAGGGGATCGTCCTGCGCGACGGCCACGGCCACGGCCAAGGCCACGGCCACGGCCACGGCCACGGCCACGGCCACGGCCACGGCCACGGCCAAGGCCACGGCCACGGCCACGGCGGCGCCGGCGGCCCGCACCCGGTTCCGGCCGGGCCGACCGGGATCGTCGTCCGCGTCCGCGCGGCCTCCCTCAACAAGCGCGACCTGCTGATCCTGCACGAGCGCTACCCGCTGGCCGCCGTGCCCGGGGTGGTCCCCCTGAGCGACGGCGCGGGCGAGGTGGTGGCCGTGGGGGAGTCGGTGACCCGGTTCGCCGTCGGCGACCGCGTCTGTGGCACCTACTTCCCGCGCTGGCGCGACGGCCGGCTCACGCCGGCCATGGTCGACCAGCCCGGCTGCACCCTCGACGGGATGCTCTCGGAGTACGCGCTGCTCGACGAGGAAGGGGCGGTGCGCGTCCCGGACCACCTGACCTGGGAGGAGGCGGCGACCCTGCCGTGCGCCGCGCTCACCGCCTGGAACGCGCTGACCGGCGGCGAGGGCGGAGCACCGCTGCCCGGGCAGAGCGTGCTGACCCTCGGCACGGGCCCGGTCGCGCTCTTCGCGGTGCAGTTCGCGAAGCTGCTCGGCTGCCGGGTCGTCTCGACCACGTCGGGCGAGGAGAAGGCGGACCGGCTGAAGGCGCTGGGGGCCGAAGCCGTCGTGAACCGCCTCCGGACGCCCGCGTGGGGCGCGCAGGTCCGGGAACTGACCGGCGGCGGCGCCGACTTGGTCGTGGAGACGGGCGGCCCCGACACCATCGAGCAGTCGGTGCGGGCCGGTGCGCTCTACGGGCAGATCGTTCTGCTGACCACCGGCACCGCCACGAAGCCGGGCATCGCGATCTCCCACGAGGCCTACGCGTCGAGCCTCGCGACCATCCGGCGCGTGTTCGTCGGCAGCAGGGCGCAGTTCGAGTCGATGAACCGGGCGATCGCGGCGAGCGGGCTCCGCCCGGTGATAGACCGGGTGCACCCCTTCGAGGAGGCCCGGGAGGCCTACCGCGGCTACGCGGCGGACGCACCGTTCGGCAAGGTGGTGATCCGGACCGGGCCGTGATCCGGGCCGTGGCCGGGCGGCGGGACGGCAAGGACCCCGTACGCGGGCCATCCGCGCGTACGGGGTCCTGGTGCCGGGTCGTCGGGCCGCCAGGAGGCGGGGCCGCCGGGCGGCCCTACAGGGCCGGGGCGGAGGCCTGTGCGGGAACCGCGGCCGGAGCCGGGTTGTCCTCGTCCACCGGGATGCTGACCAGCCAGCGGGTGTCCTTGCGCGGGCGCAGGTACAGCGCCCAGTACAGGGTGGCGACGGCGGTGATCCCGCCGGTCCACAGCAGGTACTGGGTCTCCTGCTGGGTCAGGATGTACGCGAACACCAGGATCAGCAGGACCGGGACGGCCGGCCACAGCGGCATCCGCCAGGCGGCCGTGTCGCGGTGCGCCCCGCGCCGGCTGCCCAGCGCGGCCACCGCCACCAGCAGGTACATGCCGGTCACCGAGACGCCGGTGACCCCGTACAGGGTGTCGAGGTTGACGAAGCACATCGCCGCACCCGGGACGCCGACGAGCAGGGTGGCCACCCACGGGGAACCGAACCGGCCGAGCCGCGAGAGCGCCGCGTTGACGGGCGCGGGCCAGGCCTTGTCGCGGGCGGAGGCGAAGAGCACCCGGGAGTTCTGGATGACCATGACGATGCCGGCGTTGACGATGGCGAGGGCCACGCACAGGCTGACGAAGGTGCCGACGGCGGAGTTGGACCAGGCGGTCACCATCGCGCCGAGGTCGCCGGAGGTCAGCGCCTCGAGGTCGGGGGCGCCCAGGGTGATGGCGATGACCGGGACCAGGATGACGGCGGTGGAGATGGCGAGGGTGGCGAGCACGGTCCGCGGGACGTTGCGGCGCGGGTGCTCCAGTTCCTCGGAGAGGTAGACGGCCGTCGAGAATCCCTGGGTGATGAACAGGGCGATGGCGAGTCCGGAGACGACCATCATCGCGGTGACGGTGGAGGTGCCGCCGGTTTCCGCGGCCACCGAGCCGTGCACGAGGGCGTCCGCGCCGCGCTCGCCGTGCGCGAAGCCGAGGACGGCGACGAGCGCGGCCGCCACGACCTCCAGGACGAGGAAGACGCCCGTGATCCAGGCGTTGGCCCGCAGGTCGAGGAGGCCGGCGAGGGTGGCGAGCAGCATCACGCCGGCGCCGGCGGCCGGGGCCGGTACGTCGACCACGGGGGCGAGGTAGTCGGCGGTGCCCATGGCGATCACGGGCGGCACGATCATCACGACCAGCAGGGAGAGGACGAAGACCAGCCAGCCGGCGAGCCGCCCGGACAGGGTCGACACCATCGCGTACTCGCCGCCGGCGCTGGGGATGAGGGTGCCCAGCTCCGAGTAGCAGAAGGCGACGCCGACGCAGAGCAGCGAGCCGATCGCGATGGTGAGGGCGGTCCAGGTGCCGAGGCTGGAGAAGAGGTCCGGAACGACGACGAAGAGCGTCGAGGCGGGCGTCACGCACGACAGCGTGAGCAGGGTACCGCCGACGACGCCGATGGAACGCTTGAGCTTCTGGGGGGTGGGCCCGGTGGCGGGGGAGAGGGCCTGAGGGGCGCTGATCGTGTCAGACATCGGTGCGGTGTTCCGATCGGCAGATGCGGTGAGTGAGCGCGGGAGCGGTATCGCCTCCGGGGCGGTGGTGGGCAAGAGTGGTTCGGTGGCTCCCGGGCCGACATGCAATCTTCACGAGATCCGCAGGTCAAGAGCTGTTCATGTGCGGATTCCATCGCCAGGACCCGGTCCGGCCGCAGGTTTCCGCGTCAAGACCCCGTAAACGCTGAGCGATCGCCATGTGCGGGAACCGCACGTGACCGCCGGTAAATTTCCTTCCGCTTTGCCGACCTGCCGCGCTCCCGTGTCACGGTCGCCCGGTCTCCCGCCACCTGCGGAGCAGCGTGCCCCAGGCGCCCGGGCTGCAGTGCCCGGGACAGGCGCAGGCGCCCTCGGCGAGGAGTTCGGCGCGCAGCGACCGCGGGGCGCCGGGGTGGTGGACGGCCATGCGTCGAACGGTGGCGTGATCTCGTCCCCGGCGAGCTCGCGCAGCCGGTCCGCCGTGGTCCCGGGGTCGCGGGCTTCCTGGACGCGCGCGTATCCGAGCACCCGCTCGGCCGGGCCGCGGATCTTGCGAGGTGTCATGCCCCTGATGCTGCCAGGCGTCAAGGGACCCGTACGGGGGAGGTCCGCCCGGTACTTGAGCACGAGGCGGCGCGCGAACGGATCGTCCCCGGGGGTGATGGGCGCGCGCCGGACCCCCGGAAGAATCCGGGGTGGGCATGATCGACCACCTGCCCGCCAGCGCACACCGACTCGGGGAGACACCGGTGCAGCACACCCACTCAGAGCGACACCGCCGCGCACGCAGGACGGCCGCCGCGGCCGCCGTCCTCCTGGCCCTGCTGGCCGGGGCCGCCCCGGCGGCGACCGCCGCCGCCGGGCCGGGGGCCTCGGACTCCGCCGCGCGCGGCCTCGACCGCGAGTCCCTCACCCGGCGGCTCGACGCCGTACGCGACGCCGGCATGTACGGGTCGTACGCCTCCGTCCGCGACGGCCGCGCCCGGTGGGACGGCGCCACCGGCGTCGCGGACACCGCCACCGGGCGCCCCACCCGGCCGGGCATGCGCCACCGGGTCGGCAGCGTCCCCAAGTCCTTCACCTCGGTCGCGGTGCTCCAGCTCAGCGCCAAGGGCCGGATCGGGCTCGACCGGCCGGTCGGCGACTACCTCCCCGAGCTGCTCCCGGGCGAGCGCGGCCGCAAGGTCACCGTGCGGATGCTGCTCAACCACACGAGCGGCCTCCCCGACTACGTCGCGGAGGCCTTCCCGTCCTTCAAGGAGAACTCCCCCCGCAGCCTCGACGAGTTCCGCCACCGCACCATCGCGCCCGAGGTGCTGATCGGCTACGGGGTCGGCGCCCCGCAGCTCTTCGAACCCGGCACGGACTGGTCGTACTCGAACACCAACTACCTGCTGCTCGGGGAACTGATCCGCGAGGTCACCGGCAAGGACCCGGAGCGGGTGATCACCGAGAACGTGATCCGCGGGGCCGGGCTGAAGGACACCTACTTCCCCGGCACGGACCCGCGGATCAAGGGCCCGCACTCCAAGCTGTACGAGAACTTCGGCGGGCTCATCGATCCGCCCCGCGACTACTCCGAGTACAACATGACGATGGCCGGCACGGCCGGTGCGCTGATCTCGACCACCCAGGACCTGAACACCTTCTACCGGGCCCTGTTCCAGGGCGGGTTGCTGCCCGCCGCCCAGCTCCGCGAGATGAAGACCGCGGTGCCGGTCAAGGACGGGAGCGGCACCGTGGTCATGGGCTACGGCCTCGGCGTCTACACCGTGGACACCTCGTGCGGCCCGGTGTGGGGCCACGACGGCGCGGTCTGGGGCTCGGGCACCCAGGCGATGTCCACACCCGACGGCAAGCGGCAGGTGGCGCTGGGCATCAACCTGATGGGCTATCAGCGCACGGACGCGCAGGGCCGCCCGGTGCCGCATCCGGTCGACGCGGCCCTGGCCGCCCTGCGCGAACAGGCGCTGTGCGGAGCCGCGCCCCGGGCCGGGGCCGCCGCCGAGCCGAAGGGGCCCGCAGAACCACTGGACACCCTCCTGCTCAAGGGCGCCCTCCCCTCGGCCCCGCCGGCCCCCGGTCAGCGCTTGCGATAGCCGCGCGCGTCCTCGGCGGCGGCCAGCACGGCATCGAGGTCGCCGCCGATCGCCGAGGTCAGGGTGATCGCCACGGCGCCCTCCAGGAACGGCGCGTCCACGATCCGGGCGCCTTCGGGCAGTTGGGAGGGCTCCTCGCCCAGCAGCGACTTCACCGTCAGTACCGCGCTGCCCATGTCGCAGAGCACCGCCACGCCCTGTCCCTCGTCCACGGACCGGGCGGCGGCCGTGATCAGCTCCGCGCTCGTGCCGATACCGCCGTCCGGGGTGCCGCCCGCCACCGCGAGCGGCGCCGGCTCGACCGAGCCGATCAGCGCCCCCGACAGGGCGGCGACGGACTCCGCGACCGCCTTGCTGTGCGAGACCAGGACCACGCCGACCCGGCCGGTACGGGTCTTCGGCGCCGGCCGGTCCGCCGGGGCCGCGGTGACGACCGGCTCCACGGCCGGCTCCCCGGGCGCGAGCTCCGCCCCGGCGGCGTCGACCGCGCTGCGCAGCGCCTCCATCAGCAGGGCCACGGAGTTGGCCCCGGCGTCCTGGTGCCCGACGCTGCGCTCGCCGAGGTAACTGGCCCGGCCCTTGCGGGCTTCGAGCCCCTCGGTGGCGTCGGCGCCCGCGCGGGCCGCCGCTGCCGCCTCGTCCAGGGCCTCGCGCAGCGGGCGGTCCGCCCCGGCGGCTTCGGACAGCGCCTTCACCGCCGGAGCCAGCGCGTCCACCAGCGTGGCGTCGCCGAGCTCGGCGCCGCCCAGCTTCTGCACGGAGCGCAGCCCGGCGCCGAGCGCGGCACCCAGCTCGGCCGCGGTCGGCACCTCGGTGTCCCCGAGCACCTTGCCCGTGCGGCGCAGCGCGGTGCCGAACAGCGGGCCCGACGCGCCGCCCACGGTGTTCGTCAGCGTCGTGCCGGCCAGGGTCAGCAGCGCCCCGGGGGTGGCGGGCCGCTGCTCGGCGACGGCCGCGCCGACGGCGCCGAAGCCCCGTACGAGATTGGCCCCGTGGTCCCCGTCGCCGATGACCGCGTCCAGCTCGGTCAGGCGCGCGCTGTCCCGGCGTACGAGCCGGTTGGTCTCGGCGATCCAGCGGCTGAAGTACGCGGTGTCCAGCGCGGGGTGCGCCGCGGACGGCGCGGACCGCGCGCTCGGGGTCGTCGGCGTGGTCGCGGGCGTGGTCGGCATGGTCGTCATGGTCGTCATGGGGGAGGGCTCCTCGGAGTGGGTTTAGGGAAACGCCCGGTTTACATTCCGAACCCGGAAGCTAAGCCTTTCAGCGCCGATGGTACTGCAGGGGGGACCCTGTGGGAGAGTAGGACGCCGCCGAACAATTATTGTGGGAAAGCCCCGCACCTTATGGTGCGGGGCTTTTCTGCGTTCTGGACCAGATCATTTGTTCCATGCAACGCGTGCGGCGCAGAATGCGGCGGGCAAAATGCGCCGCCGCCGCGCCCGCAGCGTGCGATGATCCGGTTCATGACATCCACGGGAAGGGACCGTGCCGCGTAGAGCGCCGGCGACACTTCGACCGCGTGAGCGGGGCTCGCGCAATCCGTGGGCGCGGTACCGCGATGTCCCAGGACTGTCGGGTGCGGCGAACGCGGCCGTCCGGGTCCTCGAGCGCGACCGCTTGACCCCGGGCATCGTGTCCGTCGCACTCAGCGTGTGGTCCGTCCGAGTCCACGGGAGCAAGCGCCGCTGGAAGCGGTGGGAGTCGGAGTTCACCTGCTCGTGCTGCGGCGAGGGCTGGGCGCGGGACAAGCTGCAGGAAGCCCTTTTCCTGTTGCCGCCGAAAGCCTCCGCGGAACTGCGTGCACGGGTCGAGGCCCTGGACGACATGCTCCTCAACCGAACCCACCACGAACCCCTGACACCAACGGAGTTGGCGTGGTGGCACCGCCGCTGCTGACCGTGTCAGTGGTGTGTGCTGGGATGGCCGGACTCTGAACTCCACTGCTGGGAGAACGAACTGATGCCCGTGTACTCGTCTTTGAACCGCGCCCTGACCGAGGCCTTGGTCGATGTCCTCTGGTTCGTGGAGGGCAGCGAGGACGAGCAGATGGATCCCGACGACGCGGTCAAGGTCTTGGAGGGCGCCGCCCACCTGGTGGGCGACCTGTCGAACGACCAGCGGACCGAATTCCTCGAGCTGCTGGGGAAGATGGCCGCGGAGGAGACCGATCCGTCGCGCCGTGAGTTCCTCGAGGACTTCCCGGAAGCCTTCGGCCTCCTGGACGACGCAGCCTGACCTGCCCCCGTCGGTGGGGCGAAAACGAAAGAACAGGCCCGACTGACCACGCCAGCTGGTCAGCGCCTGGACGGCCGCCGTACGAGGGCGAGCAGATGCATGCTGGTTACGGCTGAGCGGCTGAGCGGCTGCGGCCACCAGGCCGCCGGGCCTGACGGTCCGGTGTGCTCCCGCCATGCTCGTGCCCGGCCCGAAGGATCAGGTAGCTGGCAGAGGGGACCGAGCAGGAGCACCGCGTCGATCGATTCGTCCTCCCGGTCCAGTTGCTGCGCGTCCCCGACCAAGGCCGTCAGCCCAGGGCCGGGCCTGGCTGACGTGCCGCTGCACGGGATCGACCCCAGTGACCCGGTATCCGTCGTCCGTGAGCCACCGGCGTGCACGCCGGCCCCCTGCCGACATCCAGGATGTCCGCGGGCGGGGCCGGAAGGTGTCGACGCAGCGGCTCCTGGGTCCGGACCAGCTCGAGCGTCCCGATCGTGCGGCCCGAAGTGAGACGGGCGGCCCTCAGGGGTGAACGGCGCGGACGTGGCCGGCGGAGAGGTGGAGCTCGTACGGCAGGCAGCAGTCGGAGCAGAGCGTTGCGACGAGTGTCCCGCAGGGGCACATCTGGTTCATCCCGCCGTCCGGAGTCGCTCCGCAGCAGGCGGCGGACGCGTGCCGCAGCTCCAGGCCGCGGGCGTCACCCGGGTTGATGACGATGTTGCCCCGCGGGCCCCGCGACACCAGCGGCTGCCCGTGCACGTCGCTCTTCGCCCCCCGACGCGGCATCACGGGCCCGGGTGCTCGGGCGACCACCAGGGGCGCTCCGTACGGCTCCGTCTCGATCGCGTAGCAGCCCGGAGGCACGGTGGCCGGTGACGGGCCGGGCTCGTCGGCGTCCCACCACGCGTAATACGGAGCCTCGGGCACCGCGGGCAGTCGTGTGAGTGCCTCGGTCAGGGAGACTCCACACGTAGCGCACACGAAAACCACCGCTCCGGCCTCCGTGGCTCCCTGGGCGATGTCGCCGGCAAAGGCGGGCTGTCGGTGCTCCGACAACCCTGTCGGCGGCCGTGGCAAAGTCCAGTTGTGGAGCCAGTTGAGTCCGGACCGCACCATCAGTTTCAACTCGGTGCGCTACTCGACCCCGCCGGGCTATACCGGCGCGAGGGTGTGGTGCCGGGGCGTCAACGGCAGAGTCGACCAGGCCCGCGGTCTTGCGGCCACGGCAGGGCGGTTTGCCGACGGCGACCTGCTCGCGATCCTGGGACACATCGCGGACAGCAAGCCCGCCGGAGGGCAAGTAAGCAACGACCCCAGGAGAGTTGAAGCCCAGCCGAACAGGGTCAGTCGCCGAGGAATGTCGGCGTACACCCGAACATGGCTCTGGCAAGATTTTCGTAGGCGAAGATCATCTCGTCAGGAGGGGCAGTCGGTCTGCGCGGCGGGCAGTCTTTGACTGTGCCCTGGTGAACTGGTCGGTCTGTTGCCGCAGTTGGCTGATGTCCTCGTGGACTCGGTCGAGGTCTCTGATGCTGTGGTGGCGGTCCGGGCCCGCACGAGATCCGGTGTTCCAGCGGGATGTACGGGATGCGGACAGCTCAGCGGGTGGCGCCACAGCCGCTATGTACGGCGCCTTTCCGACGTCACGCTCGCAGGCAAGCCTTTACGCATCATCTTGTCCGTACGCCGTCTGTACTGCGAAAACATGGCCTGCTCGAAGGCGACTTTCGCCGAGCAAGTACCGGGGCTGACCGTGCGCTACCAGCGGCGGACACCGGCGTTGCAGCGCCTGGTGGAGGACGTCGGAGTCGTGCTGGCCGGCCGGGGCGGTTCCCGGATGCTTCGGATGCTGAACATCAGGCTTTCGCGGGTCGCCGTCCTGTCCCAGCTGATGCGGGTGCCGTTGCCGCCGCTGGTTGCGCCGCGGGTGCTGGGGGTGGACGACTTCGCACTCTACGGCGACACCTACGGAACTCTCCTGGTCGACGCCACCACGCGGCTCCCGCTTACGCTTTGGGAAGGACGCGACGCGGAACGGCTCGGCCGCTGGCTCCGCGAACACCCAGGGGTTGAGGTCGCCTGCCGCGACGGCTCCCTCGCCTACCGGCAGGGCATCACCGTCGGCGCCCCGGACGCCGTGCAGGTCAGTGACCGCTTTCACCTTTGGCAGGGCCTCTCCCGCCGAGTCCAGGACATCGCCTCCACCCACCGCGGCTGCCTGCCCGCAGCACTGCCTCCGATCAACGACACCGCTGCCGCACCGGTCGAGGAGTGCGTCGAGAACACCACCGAGGACACGCTGGCCGAGCGTCACGCTCGAAGGCTTTTCGAAGCCGTTCAGGCTTTGACCCGCTCTGGCCGGAGCCACAGCTCCGTGGCCCGGGAGCTCGGCCTGAACCGCCGCACCGTCAGCAAGTACGCCCGAGCCCGCACCTGGCAGGAGGTCGTGCGGCGCCCTCCACGCAAGTTCTCTACCCTGGATCCCTACCTCGACTACCTGCAGCAACGCTGGGACGAGGGACAGCACAGCGCCAAGATCCTGCACGAAGAACTGCAGACCAAGGGCTATCCCGGCCACTACCAGCGCGTGAAGATGGCCGTCGCACCGCTCAGGCGGGGCCTGCCTCTGGACGAGCCCCGCGAGCGGCCGCCCTCACCACGCGAAGCCGCCCGATGGATCACGACCCACCCTCACCGGCGCAGCCCGCACATCAACGACCGCCTGCCCCGCCTCCTCGACCACTGCCCTGAACTCAGGACCGCGCACGACCTGGTCCGCCGGTTCGCCGACATGCTCGACAACCGCGACGCGACATCCCTGCCCAAGTGGCTGGACGACCTCGCGAACACCGGACTCGCACCGCTGACCGGCCTTGCCAGGGCCCTGCGCGAAGACCGGGATGCCGTCACCCAGGGCATCACCACCCCCTACAACTCCGGGGTCAACGAGGGCCGGATCACCGACGTCAAGCTGCAGAAACGCATCATGGCCGGACGCGCCGGCGTCCGTCTCCTCAGACACCGCGTCGTCCTGATCGCCCACCTCCGACGACGCTATGCCGACCGGCCGACCATCTCACCGAGATGATCTTCGCCTACGAAAATCTTGCCAGAGCCCCGAACATGCACCGGTCGGTACGAATCAAAGTGCACGCCCTCTGTCCCGTACTCAGCGCGCGGCCCGGTCTGCAGCTTCTCGGGTGATGTCGGCGTAGAGGCGGAAGAGGGCTGGGCGGGCTTCGCCGCCTTCTCGTTCGTGCAGGACCGCCCAGCACCGGGCGACGAGCTCCCGGGCCTGGGTGCCGGGCCAGGGCTGGGGCAGGAGCTGAGGCGGCAGCAGCGGGTCGGGCTCCATGGCGCGGGTGAGTTCGGCGGCCAGCTCGACCGCGATGGTGAGGAGTGAGGATGAGGAGAGTTCGGCAGGGCCGGTGAGCCGGGCGAGGCGGGGCTGGGTGATGCGGCTGAGGCGGTGGTAGCGGTCGGCGATCTCCTGCAGGGACCACAGGCGGCGGGCGAGTTCGACAGGCTCTTGGGTGTCGCCCTTGCGCAGGTCAGTCGTGGTGAGGAGGGTGAGCGCTTCGTCGGCGCCGAGGCGGTGGGCCGCTTCTTCGACGTACGGTTCCCAGGCGTTGGCGCAGACGTACAGTCCGCCCTGGAGCGGGGCGCCGCCGAAGTGGACGAGGGTCTCACGCAGGGCGTCCCGGGCCGTGCGGGCCGATTCGGGCACCGCGAAGGCCGCCAGGTGCCAGACACCGTCCCAGGGCGCGAGCCCGGCGTCTTGCTGGAACGCGTGCCGGAGGAAGTCCGCGTTGGGGGCCAGGGCACGCGTGGTGTCCGCGGTCGCGTGCAGCTGCGCCTTGCGGCCACGGCCCTCGTGGGTGAACCGGCCCTCGGCCACGAGGCGTTTGGCGCACAGCCGCACCTGCTGGTCGCTCATGCCCAGGGTGTTGGCGACGGTGTAGAGCTCGTCCGCGCCGACGGTGCCGTCCTCGCGGATCAGCGCGTGGACGAGCATGCGGGTGGGGACCTCGACGTGGTCCGCCTCGGCGCTCACAGTTCTTTCGCCCCTCTCGTTCCGACGGTGCGACGCATGGTGGTCACCGCGCCGAACCCCAGCAGCCCGCGCAGGTAGGGCGTGCGCTCGGTCCCCACGGCCGTGAAGCCGCGCCGCTCGTACAGGGCCCTGGCGCGCGGATTGGTGTCGATCACATCCAGTCTGATCTCCCGGCAGTGCTGCTCCGCCGCCACGGCGGCCACTTCCTCGATGAGCAGGCTCCCTACACCACGCCCGCGTATGCCCGGGTCCACGGCGATGCCGTCCATGACGAGCTGTCCGGGGGCCGGGTGGCGTTCGAACAGGGCGAGGAGCAGGAGCCTGGGCAGCCCCCGCAAGTGTCCGTACACGCGCAGCACGGCGGAGGCCGATCCCCCGGTGAGGGCACGGCCGCCGAGCTGGTAGCCGGCGAGGCCGACGAGCTGCCCGTCGAGGATCGCGCACACCGCGCGATCAGCGTTCAGGTGGGCGGCGATGAAGGGCACCGCCTTGTCCGGCGGGTTCAGCGCGGGGCCGAGTTTACGGCCGAAGGCGGCCCAGTACATCTCGGCCGCCCGCCGCTCGGCGCCGGCCGGAAGGCCCCGCCGGACCGTCACCGGTCCAGCACCGGTGTCCGTCGTGTCCGTTCCCATGCCGTGCCCTCTTCTCTCACTGCAACCCGGAACTCAAAACTATCACGCTTACAACGATCGTACTCGTTCTGATAGTTTCAGGTTCGCTCACCTGAACAGAGGCGGTCAGATCCCATGCATCCAAAGATCCAGCCCCGACGGCGCGGGCTCCGCACAGCCGTGTGGTCACTCGTCACGGCCCTGGTCGTGGCCGCCGGTCTCGTCAGCGTGGTGCTGTGGCAGCACTCCTACGCCATGGACGAGCAGCGGGTATCGATCCGCCACGGCGGCCACATCCTCAACGGAGTACTGACCACCCCCAAGGACAGCCGCAAGCACCACGGCCTGGTCGTGTACGTCCACGGCGACGGCCCCGTCGACGCCACCCATGACGACGGGTACAAGCCCCTGTGGGAAGCGAACGCCAAGGCCGGCTACGCCTCCCTGTCCTGGGACAAGCCCGGCGTCGCGGGCGCGCCCGGGAACTGGCTCGGCCAGTCCATGGACGACCGGGCCGACGAGGCAGCCGCCGCCATCGCCTGGGCGCGCACCCGCCCGGACATCGACGGCGAACGGATCGGGCTCTGGGGCGCCAGCCAGGCGGGCTGGGTCCTGCCGAAGGTCGCAGCCAAGACGCCCGTGAGCTTCGTCATCGCCGTCTCGCCCGCGATCAACTGGCTCCAGCAGGGCCGCTACAACCTCCTCGCCGAGCTGCGCGCCGACGGCGCGCCGGCAGCCCGTACCAACGCGGCGATCGCCAAGAGCGACACGACCCGACGGCTGCTGGAACGCCACGCGACCTTCGAGGAGTACGTCAAGGCCATGGGCGGCGACGCGGACGGCATGACCGACGATCGCTGGGGCTTCATCTCCAAGAACTACACCGCGGACGCCACGCAAGACCTTCGCGCCCTGCGCGGCGTACCGGTGCTGCTGGCCCTCGCGGGTCATGACATCAACGTAGACATCGCCGACACGGAGCGCGTCTACCGCGAGGTGCTGGACGCAGGCGGTGCCTTGACGGCCAAGCGCTACCCGGACGCGACCCATTCATTGCTCAAGCAGTCCATCGAGCAGTCGGACCTCAAGATCACGCTCACTGCGCTCTTCTCGCCCCGCTCGCTCTTCGCGGACGGATTCCTGGACGGCCAACGACAGTTCCTCAAGGAACTCGAACAAGGCGGCAACGCCACCCCGTGACAGTCCGGCAAGATCGGCCATGACGCGTGGTGCACGTTCGCGAATACGGCCCGCTGCACTTTGAAGCGTACGCCGACAAGGAACCACACATACAGGTGCGAACCGCGCTCGACGACCTGGCACAACTCGCGGGCCTGAGTGACCCACTCGCCACCACAGGCGGCCGGAAGCCGGTCGAGTTCCGCCAGCAGCAACGGCATCTGCCGCTGGTTGAACACAGCGTCCCCATACGGAGTCAGGACCCAGAGCACCGGAAAGTCCGCCGAGTCCAGATCCGCGAAGGCAGCGGTCCACTCCACACCGGCCGGAACGATGTGCCCGTGCATGGTGATGATCAGGTTGGCGAGGGTGTCGAGGGTGGAGCCGAGCGGGTGTGCGCTGGTTGCGGCGGCCGCGCGTTCATCGCGGATAGCGAGGAGTTCTGGGAGGACGCGGATCCTGGCGAGGCCTGCTGCCCGTGCGGGAGCGAGAAGTTCGAGACCGCGGTCGCGTTCTCCCTAGCCGGTGACGGGTCGGTCCGCGGTGCCAGAGGGACGGGGCCGCGGGAGTGTATGTCGACTGGAAGATCGACTACGGGCCCTCGGATCACCTCCTGACCATGGTCTAGGTCTGCGGAGCGACCGTCCGAACAGGCTGCGGTTCGCAGAAGGTCCCGTCCCGGAAGCTGTCCGGCGGGGTGCCGCGGAGATCTCGGCGTGGGCCGACGGCACAAGCGGTTGACCTGACCGGCCTGAGGGCTGGTTCTACGAGCCCCGCCGGGGGTGGCGGGGCCCGTAGAACGTGCCGTCGCGGAGCATGGCGAACCGCACGCTGATGCGTTGGCGGGCGGGGTGGAGACGGGAGTCGTTCGTTCACGGCTTCGGGGTCACCTTGGCGCCGCCGCTGTGATCGATGTCGATGAAGAAGCGTCGAGGATGCGCGGATGTGTGGCTCGCCGAGCGAGGCGTTGTCGAGGCTCCTGGGGGATGGGCCGATGTCGAGGGCCTGACCGGCCGCTCACCGCCAACGAGGTCGCGCACTCCTGGGCCGGTGAGGTGTTCACTGACGAGTGCTTGGACGTGGCCCAGCAGGTACGGCAGGCCTTGGGCTGCTGGATCTCCTCGACGACTCCTGGGCGACGTGCGAGATCCGGTTCGCGGACCAGGGATCGGAGGGGCCTCTGCCCGCCAACCTGTTGTGGGACGGCTAGTGCTGTGACCGGAAAGGTCCACCGGGTCACGGCGCCCGGCACGGCACCTCGCCGCGTTGTCGGACCACCGAAGTACGTCCAGTACAAGCGGCGGCCCTCCGCCCGGGGGCCCCTCCCAGCGGTAGCTGGGGGAGATGCACCGCACCGGACACCGCGACCCGGCAAACCTTCCCGGTCACAGCACTAGCGCCGACGGCTCGAGACAGATCGGGACGCCGAGGCCGTCACCTCCTCCCTCTGGGTCGACCGGTTCGAGGATCGCGACACCGCCGCGACGGCGTTCGCCGAGCTGCTTGGGAACGCGAAGCGTGTGACTTCCGATGTCGCGTCAAGACGACGTCGCTACTCGGCTCGGCACAGATCTTGGGGAGGGGGTTGAACCACTGAGGCTTGGTCATCGCTCATTGCGGTGTAAATCGTCACGATCGAGGCGACAGTCTCGATTTGAACCGGCCCAACGATCCGCAGCCACGCGAGTTCACAGAGTCCGTCGAACCGCCGGACATGGTCAGCGGTGTCCGCGGGCCATGGGTGCGGTAGCGCCGGGAGGTGGATCAGGGAGATCTCGTCGATGAAGCTGCCGGCGATCTGTGGGGGCTTGTCGACCGAGACGTGGTGGAGGTTGGAGAGGGAGATGACTACGTCCGGCTTCCATGGCCCTCCCTGAGGGTGATCTCCAGGGAGTCTTCCTCGGCGAAGGCGTCGAACGAGACGCGCCTGATGGAGTAGCCGACGCATGGTGCGAGGTGCGTGGCGCCTCATTCTTGTCCGTCACAGCGAGAGGCTACGAGCACCGGTGGCCTGCGGGTGTCGGGCGGTGCACCGTGTGCCTGGCCGTGCCGTCCTCTTGTGTGAGTACGAAGGCCGGCGCCACCCCGGGCCGGTGAGGGTACGGGGGTGCGGGGGGTCGTGTCGCGTCGATTTTGAACCTTCGGGGGGTGTCATGTAGAGTCAAACGGTTGCCTGGAACTGGACAAGTTCGGCAACAAGCCCCCAGAGAAGCAATTCCGAGTGGGCACCCTCGACTCCTCATCCAGGAATCTGAAGCCGGGAAATCCGGTGGAAAACTTCTGATAGAGTCGGACTCGCCGGAAAGGGAAACGCGAAAGCGAAGAACTGGAAAGCGAAACCCGCTTCGACCGGGAATCGGACACGAAAGAGTCTGATAGAGTCGGAGACACAAGAACGAAAGAAGCGCCCGGAGGAAAGCCCGAGAGGGTGAGTACAAAGGAAGCGTCCGTTCCTTGAGAACTCAACAGCGTGCCAAAAATCAACGCCAAAAAGTTGATACCCCGTCCATTTCGGTGGATGAGGTTCCTTTGAAAAAGACCTGTGAGGTCGCGGTTCTGCCCCACCCTAGCCGCCCGTCCCCCCCCGGGTCCGGCGGGGGACGGGCGGCTAGGGTGGGGCCCCTGAGCGCTACCGACCGCCCGGGGGCCCGATGAAGATCCTCATCTCCGCCGACATGGAAGGCGCCACCGGCGTCACCTGGCCCGCCGACGTGCTGCCCGGGACTCCGCAGTGGGAACGCTGCCGCACGCTGTTCACCTCCGACGTGAACGCCGCCGTCCTCGGCTTCTACGACGCGGGGGCGGAGCGGGTCCTCATCAACGAAGCCCACTGGACCATGCGCAACCTGCTGCTGGAGCGGCTCGACGCGCGCGCCGAGATGCTCACCGGCCGCCACAAGTCCCTCTCCATGGTCGAGGGCGTCCAGCACGGGGACGTCGACGGCATCGCCTTCGTCGGCTACCACACGGGCGCCGGCGCAGAGGGCGTGCTCGCCCACACCTACCTCGCCAACTCCATCACCGGGGTCTGGCTCAACGGGATCCGCGCCAGCGAGGGAGTGCTCAACGCGCACGTCGTCGCCGAGTACGGGGTCCCGGTCATCCTCGTCACCGGAGACGACCTGACCTGCCTCGACGCCGCCGGCTACGCCCCGGACGCGGTGACCGTCGCCGTCAAGGACCACGTCTCGCGCTACGCCGCCGTCTGCCGCACCCCCGCCCGCACCGCCGCCGACATCCGGGCCGCCGCCAAGGCCGCCGCGCCCCTGGCGGTCCGTCACGAACCGGTGCGCGGAGGGCCGTTCACCGTCGAGGTGGAGTTCGACGCCGAACATCTGGCGATGGCCGCCACGGTGGTGCCCGGGGTCGCCCGCTCGGGCGAGCGCAAGGTCGCGTACACCAGCGCGACGATGTACGAGGGGATCCGGACCTTCAAGGCGGTCACGACGATCGTCTCGGCAGCGGTGGAGGAACAGTATGGATGACATGTCCGACCCCAATCCCGGCTCGGTGCTCGAATCCCCGGTCGACGGGACGGCGCTCGACGAGGCCGTCGAGTTCACCTCCGGGCTGATCCGGATCGACACCACCAACCGGGGCGGCGGCGACTGCCGGGAGCGCCCGGCCGCCGAGTACGTCGCCGAGCGGCTGGCCGCCGCCGGCCTGGAGCCGGTGCTGCTGGAGCGCACCCCGGGCCGCACCAACGTGGTGGCCCGGATCGAGGGCACCGACCCGGGCGCCCCCGCCCTGCTGGTCCACGGCCACCTCGACGTGGTCCCGGCCGAGGCCTCCGAGTGGAGCGTCGACCCCTTCTCGGGCGAGGTCCGCGACGGGGTGGTCTGGGGCCGCGGCGCCGTCGACATGAAGAACATGGACGCGATGGTGCTGGCCGTCGTACGGGCCTGGGCGCGGGTCGGCGCCAGGCCCCGGCGGGACATCGTTATCGCCTACACGGCGGACGAGGAGGACAGCGCGATCGACGGATCGGGTTTCCTCGCCGAGCGCCACCCCCACCTCTTCGAGGGCTGTACCGAGGGCATCAGCGAGTCCGGGGCCTTCACCGTGCACACCGGACCCGGCCGGGCCCTCTACCCCATCGCCGCCGGTGAACGCGGTACCGCCTGGCTGAAGTTGACCGCGACCGGCACCGCCGGGCACGGCTCCAAGCCCAACCGGTCCAACGCCGTCAGCCGGCTCGCCGCCGCGGTGGCCCGCATCGGCGCCCACGACTGGCCGGTCCGCCTCACCGACACCGTCACCGCCTGCATCACCGAACTCGCCGCCCTGCAGGGCATGTCGGTGGACCCCCGGGCCCCGGGCTTCGACCTCGACGGGGTGCTCGCCAGACTCGGCCCGGCCGCGGCCCTCGTCGAGGCGACCGTCCGCAACAGCGCCAACCCCACCATGCTCAGCGCCGGTTACAAGCTCAACGTCATTCCCGGCACCGCCACCGCCTACGTCGACGGCCGGATGCTGCCCGGCGGCGAGGCGGAGTTCGCCGCCACCCTCGACGCGCTCACCGGACCCGACGTGCGCTGGGAGTTCCACCACCGGGAGGTGGCCCTCGAAGCCCCCGTGGACGGGCGGACGTACGGGATCCTGCGCGAGTCCGTCGAAGAGTTCGCCCCCGAGGCGCACGTGGTGCCCTTCTGCATGGCGGGCGGCACCGACGCCAAGCAGTTCTCCCGCCTCGGCATCACCGGCTACGGCTTCTCCCCGCTGAAACTGCCGCCGGGCTTCGACTACTGGTCCCTCTTCCACGGCGTGGACGAGCGGGTCCCCGTGGACGCCCTGCACTTCGGCGTCCGGGTCCTCGACCGCGCACTGCGCACCCTGTGATGGAACTCCGCACGGCTCCCTACGGGAGCTGGCCCTCGCCGATCGACGCGGCGCTCGCCGCCCGCCTCGACGGCCGGCCCGAGTACCTCGGCGCGCTCGGCCCCGAGGTGTGGTGGACCGAGCCCCGGCCGGCCGAAGGAGGCCGCCGCACCCTGGTCCGGCTGCCCGCCGACGGCGGACCCGCCGCAGGCGTGCTGCCGGCGCCGTGGAACGTGCGCAGCCGGGTCACCGAGTACGGTGGCCTGCCCTGGGCCGGGGCCGAACGCCCCGCCGGAGGGCCGCTGGTGGTGTTCGCCCACTTCGCCGACCAGCGGCTGTACGCGTACGAGCCGGACGCGCCGGGCAGCCCCGCCCCGCGCGCCCTGACCCCCCTCTCGGCGGTCGGCGGCGGGCTGCGCTGGGCCGACCCGGTGCTGCGCGGCGACGAGGTCTGGTGCGTGCTGGAGGAGTTCACCGGCCCGGCGCCGACCGACGTGCGCCGGGTCCTGGCCGCCGTACCGCTGGACGGTTCGGCCGCCGGCGACCGGTCCCGGGTGCGGGAACTGACCGACGGGCGGCACCGGTTCAGCACCGGGCCCCGGCTGTCCCCGGACGGGCGGCGGGCGGCCTGGCTGGTGTGGGACCACCCCCGGATGCCGTGGGACGGCACCGAGCTCAGGTTCGCCGACGTCACGCCGGACGGCCTGCTCACACGGCCCCGTACCGTGATCGGCGGCGCTGACGAGGCGGTCGCGCAGGTCGAGTGGGCCGCTGACGGGACCCTCCTCGCGGTGAGCGACCGGGGCGGCTGGTGGAACCCGTACCGGGTGGACCCGGAGACCGGCCGGGCCGTCAACCTGTGCCCCCGGGAAGAGGAGTTCGGCGGGCCGCTCTGGAAGCCCGGGCTGCGCTGGATCGCCGCGCTCCCGGCGGGCGCAGCGGGCTCCGGGGGCGTCGCCGGCTCCGGGGGAGGCGCCGTCGCCGTCCTGCACGGCCAGGGCGCGAGCGTGCTCGGCGTGCTCGACCCCGACAGCGGGGACCTGGTGGACGCGGCCGGCCCGTGGACGGCCTGGCAGCCCACGCTCGCCGTCAGCGGCACCCGGGTCTACGGGGTCGCGGCCAGCCCGCGCAGCGGGTACGAGGTGGTGGAGCTGGACACCGCGACCGGCCGGGCCCGCGCGGTCGGCGGCCCGCCGCAGGCGGACCCGGCGGACCCGGCGGACCCGGCGTACTACCCGGAGCCGCAGAGCCGGACCTTCCCGGGCCCGGGCGGCCGGGAGATCCACGCCCACGTCTACCCGCCGCACCACCCCGTGCTGCGGGCGCGGGCGGACGAGCTGCCCCCGTACGTGGTGTGGGCGCACGGCGGCCCCACCGACCACGTGCCGCCCGTACTCGACCTGCACATCGCCTACTTCACCTCGCGGGGCATCGGCGTGGTCGAGGTCAACTACGGCGGCTCCACCGGCTACGGGCGCGCCTACCGGGAGCGGCTGCGCGACCAGTGGGGCGTGGTGGACGTCGAGGACTGCGCGGCCGTGGCGCGCGCCCTGGCCGCCGAGGGCACGGCCGACCCGGACCGGCTCGCGATCCGGGGCGGCAGCGCGGGCGGCTGGACGGCGGCGGCCTCGCTGGCCGCCACCGACCTGTACGCGTGCGCGGCGATCATCTACCCGGTGCTGGACCTGCTCGGCTTCGCCGAGGAGACCCACGACCTGGAGTCCCGCTACCTCGACGGCCTCGCGGGGCCGCCGCAGACCCTGGCGCTGCGCAACCGCGAGCGCTCCCCGGTGGCCCGGGCGGACCGGATCACCGCGCCGTTCCTCCTGCTCCAGGGCCTGGACGACCCGGTCTGCCCGCCCGCGCAGGCGCGCCGACTGCTGGACGCGATGCGCGGGCGGTCGGTGCCGCACGCCTACGTCGCCTTCGAGGGCGAGGGGCACGGCTTCCGGCGCGCGGACACGATGGTCCGGGCGCTGGAGGCGGAACTCTCGTTGTACGCGCAGGTGTTCGGAATCGAGCGGACGGACGTCCCCCGTTTGGCCCTGTCCGACTGAGCCCCGGGGCGGGCAGGGGCGGACGATGGGGGCATGACCACCCCTCATGCGTCCAAGGGCCGATCCAAGGGGCGCGGGCCGATCACGCCGGGCCGCGCCGGGATCGCCGTGATCGCGGTGCTCACGCTGGTGTTCATCTTCGAGAACACCCGCTCGACCAAGATCCGGCTGCTGATCCCGCAGGTGACGATGCCCCTGTACGTCGCCCTCCTGATCGCGGCGGTACTGGGCGGGCTGTGCGGGGCCTATCTGGCGCGGCGGCGCAGGTAGCGGGTCCGGCAGCACCCGCGCCCGATCCCGCCCGCGCCCGGCCTCGCCCGCGGCGCCGGGCCGGTCAGCCCGCCTGGAGCCAGACCCGGAGCGGGCCGATGGCGGCGAAGCCGTGGCGCAGCGCCGTGTCGAGGTCGTCGCCGGACTCGTAGCCGACGACCGCCAGACCGGGCCAGAGCGAGGCGATCAGGGTCAGCGCGCCCGCCCAGGCCTCGTCGTCCGGGGTCCCCTCGGCGCAGAACACGTTGGAGACTCCCACGAGTTCACCGGTTCGGTTGGCGGCGGCGCCCGCGACGATCCGGCCCTCGGTGTCCCGGCCCGCGAGGAAGGCGATGTCCCCGGAGTGCCCGGTCAGCAGCTCCGGGTGGAACAGTCCGGTGCTCTCCTCGCCGTCCCAGGCGCTCTCCCACGCCTCCAGCTCGGCGGGGCCGGCGACCCGGCTCCACTCCAGGGCCGGGGCGGCGCCGGGAGCACCCGCCGGGCGGTGGATCCACTCGGCGCCGAAGAGGACCTCGAAGCCCGCCGGAGCCAGGTCGAGCGAGGCGAAGCTGTCCTTGACGGAGGCGCGCTGCGAGGCGGTGTCGATCCCGGCGACCAGCGCGGCCGCGTCGGTGTCCCGGGTGAGGGTCACGGCGTCCGGATAGTAGGGCGGGGTGGGGCGCGGACTGCTCCAGGCCTCGGCGCTGAACCCGCCGTCGCGGCTGACCGCCGCGCACCACGCGGCGTTGTTGTGGGCGGCCGCGAGAAGGAGCTCTTCGGTGTTCGGGGTGATGATCACATCGGGATCCTGCCACAGCACCGGCCTGGAACGATGAGGGTTTTCGCCGGGGTTCCGCCACGCCGACGGCGCCCGGCGGGACCGTGAACGCCGGGCGATCGCGGCCGAAACGCCTCCTCCAGGGGCTCGCCATCGCACAGGATGAGTCCATGCGAACCCTCGTGCTCCTCGACGCGCCGTCCAACCTCGGGCTCCGGCCGCCCGCGCCGGGCACCGTACCCGGCGTCTACAAACTGGCCGGCGCCCTGCGCGAGCAGGGCCTGCTGGCCCGGCTCGGCGCGCGCGAGGGCGGGGTGGTCGTCCCGCCGCGCTACGACCGGGGCGACTGGAAGGAGGGCGACGGCGTGTTCCACGCCGGGCCCCTCGCCGCGTACACCGTCGCCCTCGCCGACCGGATCGAAGGCCACCTGAGGGCCGGGGAGTTCCCCGTAGTCCTCGGCGGCGACTGCTCCATCCAGCTCGGCGCCTCGCTCGCCATGCGCCGGATCGGGCGGTACGGGATCGCCGCGATCGACGGCTCCGCCGACTTCCGCCACCCCGGCAACGAGGCCGTCAACGGGCCCGTCGGCGCGGCGGGCGGCGAGGAGCTGGCCCTGGCCACCGGACGCGGCCAGGCCGGCCTCGCCGACCTGGAGGGCCTCGGGCCCTACGTGCGCGACGAGGACGTACGGCTCTTCGGACTGCGCGACGGGGACCCGGACCTCCTCGAGCTGCGCGCCGCCGGGATCTTCGCCGCCACGGTCGGGGCGATCCGGGACCGGGGCGCGGGTCCCGTGGCACGGACCGCCCTGACGGGGCTGCAGCCCCCGGCCACCGCCGGGTTCTGGGTCCACCTGGACGCCGACGTGCTGGACCCGTCGGTCATGCCGGCCGTCGACAGCCCGGACCCCGGGGGCCTGATCCCCGATGAACTCGCCGAGCTGCTGGGGGTGTTGATCAGCTCTCCGCGCTGCGTCGGGCTCAACGTCACCATCTACGACCCGGACCTGGACCCGGAAGGCCGCGCCGGGGCCCTGCTCGCGGACCTGGTGGCGGGGGCGTTCGCGTAACGGCCGCCCCGGGCCCCGGGCTTCACGGCCCGGGGCCGTCGGGAGCGCCCCGCGCCTCAGACGCCAGACGTCAGACGCCCCTCGCGCCGTCGATCCGCTCGCGCAGCAGGTCCGCGTGGCCGTTGTGCCGCGCGTACTCCTCGATCATGTGGACCAGCACCCAGCGCAGCGAGACCTCGCCCCGCCAGCCGTCCTTCCCGGACACCTCCAGATCGGGCGCCCGCTCCGCGAACGACTCGGCGAACGCCACCTCCGCCCGCCACGCCTCCCAGGACCGCTCGGCCTCCCCGGGCCCGGACACCGCGCCGTCGAAGTCCCCGTCGGGGTCGGCCGCCGAGGAGAACAGGGCCGGCGCGTCCTGCCCGGCCAGCACCCGGCGGAACCAGCGGCGCTCCACGTCCGCGAGGTGGCGGACGAGCCCCAGCAGTGACAGGGTGGACGGCTCGACCGACCGCTCGGCCAATTCCGGCCCGAGCCCCGCGCACTTGAGCTCCAGCGTGGCCCGCTGGGCCCCCAACATCGATGCGAGCATGCGCCGTTCGTCGCCGGTCGCGGGCCCCGCGAACCGGCTCTCGGACTCGGGTCCGGCGAAGAGTCCGGCCCGTCGGCTGCGCTCGCTCATGCCCCGATCCTCGGTCACCGGCCCTGGCCGCGCAGGGCTTTGCGTAATCCTGACCGGTGGTGATGCGCCGAATCCCTGTGCACCGGCCGCCGCGGCGTGTTCCATTTCCCCATGGCCACCACCGTCCGCCGTTCCGTCCTGACCCTTCCCGCCGCCCCGCTGGGTCCCGAGAACCCGCTGCCCGCCCTCCGCCCGCCCGGCGGCGTGCACGAGCTGGACGACCGCTCCCGCGAGGGCCTGCCGCGCGACATGGCACGCCAGATCGGCTACGAGCCGCTGCGCTCGCTGCTGCCCGTACGGGTCCTGGACGGGTACCGGCGGCGGCGGGCCGAACGGGACGTGGAGACGATCGTCATCGAGAACGCGCATCTACGCGCCACCGTCCTGCCGGGCCTCGGCGGCCGGATCCACTCGCTCGTCCACCTCCCCACCGGGCGCGAGCTGCTCTACCGCAATCCGGTGCTGCAACCCGCCAACTTCGCGCTCAACGGCGCCTGGTTCTCCGGCGGAATCGAGTGGAACCTCGGCGCCACCGGCCACACCACCCTGTCCTGCGCCCCGCTGCACGCGGCCCTCGTACCGGCGCCCGACGGGGGCGTGATGGTGCGGTTGTGGGAGTGGGAGCGGCTGCGCGACCTGCCGTTCCAAGTGGACCTGTGGCTGCCGGAGGACTCGGAGTTCCTCTACGTGGGCGTCCGCGTGCGCAACCCGCACGAGCGGCCCGCGCCCGTGTACTGGTGGTCCAACATCGCCGTGCCCGAGGACGGGGGCACCCGCGTCCTGGCGCCCGCGGACGAGGCCTGGCACTTCGGGTACGAGCGCTCGCTGCGGCGGATCCCCGTACCGGGGTGGGAGGGCGCGGACCGGACGTACCCGCTGCGCAGCACCTACCCCGCCGACTTCTTCTACGAGGTCGAGGAGGGGGCCAGGCCCTGGATCGCCTCGCTCGACGCGGACGGGCGGGGACTCGTACAGAGCTCGACGGCCCGGCTGCGCGGCCGCAAGCTCTTCGTGTGGGGCGCGGGCGAGGGCGGCCGGCGCTGGCAGGAGTGGCTGACCGAACCGGGAACGGGCGGCTACGCGGAGATCCAGGCCGGGCTGGCCCGGACCCAGCTGGAGCACGTACGGCTGGAGGCCGGGGCGGAGTTCAGCTGGCTGGAGGCCTACGGGGCGCTGTCCGCGGACCCGGCGGCCGTGCACGGGGACGACTGGGGGGCGGCGCGCGCCGCGGCCGGGGCGGCGCTGGAGTCCGCGCTGCCCCGGGCGGCCGTGGACGCGGCGTACGAGGCGTGGCGCGCGTGCGCCGACTCCGAGCCGGGGGAGCGGCTGGCGGCCGGCTCCGGCTGGGGCGCGCTGGAGGTGCTGTGCGGGGGCCACAAGCTGCCGGGCACCCCGTTCGGGGAGGACACGCTGGGCGAGGACCAGGTGCCGTGGCTGGAGCTGTGGCGCAGCGGGGTCTTCCCGGCCCCGCGCAAGGTGGCGCCGCCCGGGCCGAGCCTGGTCGCCCCGCACTGGCGGGACATGCTGGAGACGGCCCGGGCGGACCCGCTGACCGAGTACCACCTCGGGGTGGCGCAGTGGCACGCCGGGGACATCGCGCAGGCGGTGCGCAGCTGGGAGCGCGGGCTGGCGCTGGCCCCCTCGCGGTGGCCGCTGCTGAGGTGCATGGCGGTGGCGGACGATCTGGCCGGGGATCCGGAGCGGGCGGCCCGCTGGTACGCGGAGGCCTTCGAGGACCTGGCGCAGGAGAGCCGGGGCGGCGCGGGCTGGCTGGCCGCGGAGTCGGCGCTGGGCCGGGAGGCGCTGGAGTCCCTGCTGGCGGCGGGACTGCTGCCGCAGGCCCGCTCGGTGTGGGACCGGCTCCGCCCCGCCCTGCGCGACGAGGGCCGCTTCCGCCTGGCCGCGGCCCGCCTGCTGGCGGCGGAGGGCCATGTGGGAGCGGCCCGCCGGGTCTTCGAGGAGGGCTTCGAGCTGCCTGACCTCCGCGAGGGCGAAGAGATCCTCTCGGAGGTCTGGTCCACGCTCACGGACCGCCCGCTGCCGCCCCGGTACAACTTCCGCATGCGGCCGCCGGGGGGCTGAGCCGGCTCGGCGGGCCGAGCCGGCTGAGCGGGCCGGCCCGGCGCCCTACGCCGCCTACGCCGCCGGCGGGGCGGGCGGGGCGGGGACCCCCCCGTCCGCGATCAGGCCCGCGAGGACCGCCCCGCCCCCCGCCATCCCCGCCGTCTGGGGGCGCATCCCCACGGTGCTCTCGCTCTTCAGGCCCCCGGGCGGCCGGTGCCGCCTGGCGATGCCCCTCCCCTGCCCTCCCGTCACGACCGCCCCCCGGCCGGCCGCCGGTGTGAGGCGAGCCCGAGCACCGCCCCACCCGAACTCCCGGTCGGCGGGGGCGTTTTCGTTCCCGGAACGGGGGCAGTCGAGGGTGCACACGGCGGGGTTCTCCCCGACCACGACTGCGGAGGCGAATTCGATGAGGGGCATCAGCGGTTGCATAGGCCTGATCGTGGTGGGGGCCATCCTCACCTTCGCGTCCGACTGGAAGATGCAGAGCGTGAACCTCGACCTGGTCGGCGTGATCATGATGGTGGCCGGCGCCATCGGCCTCGCGGTCTACGCGAGCGTCCTCAAGCGCCGACGCATCGGCGCCCTCCCGGTGGTCGACGAAACCCGCCGGGGCCTGTGACCCGGGGACGCGCCCCGCAGGGTCAGCGCTGTGCCGCGCCCTCGTAGACCGGGAGCAGGGTGTTCAGGACCGCTTCCATCGAGAAGGACTTCGCCGCCAGTTCGCGGGCCGCGAGGGAGGCCGTGGTGTTGGTCGCCGAGTCCAGCAGGGACAGGACCGCCGCCGCGACGCCCGCCGGGCCCGGGTCGACCGCCGCGCCCGCGCCCGCCGCGGCGATGTCGCGGGCCAGGCCGTTGGAGTGGGTCACCACCGAGGGGACGCCGACCGACAGGGCCTCCAGGACCGACATCGGGAACGGCTCGTCCACCGAGGGCAGTACGTAGACGTGGGCGCGGCGCAGCTCCGTCAAAACCTCCGCGCTCGACAGGGCCCCCGGGACCGTGAAGCGGGAGGAGAGGCCGAGGGACGCCACGCGCGCGCGGACCGCCGCCAGTTCGCCCTCGTCCGGGCCGGCCACCACGAACTCCGCGTCCGGGTGCACCGCCAGCAGGGCCGGAGCCGCGTCGACGAAGTCCACCGGGCGCTTGCGGGACTGCAGACGGGCCGAGTAGAGGATCCGCGGGGGTCCGGACAGGGCGGGGCGCGCCTCCTGGGCCGGGGTGCCGTTGACCAGTCGGACGGCGTTCGCGAGCGGCGCCCCGACCACGGCATCGAGGCCTTCCCGCTCGTGCGGGGTCAGGTACAGCACGGCGTCCGCGCCGCGCAGCAGCCGGCGTACCGCCACCGCGTCCAGCACCTTGGCCAGGAGCTTCTCGCTCGGGTCGACCATCCCGTGGGTCTGCAGGACGAGCGGTGTGCGGGCGCGCAGCGCGGCCAGGGCCACCGGCAGGGTCACCAGGTCCCGCGCCAGGTGGACGTGGACCACGTCCGCGTCCCGGACCAGGCGGCCCGGCGAGGCCAGCAGGGCGGGCGAGGTCATCCCGCTGAAGCCGAGCGGCAGCAGCCGGCGGGCCGGGAAGAGCTTCGCCGGGACGCCTTCCACCGAGGTCGGCCAGGGGTCCGGGAAGCCCTCGCCCAGGGCCAGCAGGCCCGCTTCGTGGCCGCGCTCGCGCAGCCCCTTCGCCAGGTTCAGCGCGACCCGGACCGGGCCGCCGAAGGCGTGGGTGGGGGAGTGCAGGGTGACGGCGTGCAGGACTCTCACTTCGGCTCCTCCACCGGGCGGCGGCGCCCGTCCTGGGTCTGCAGGGTCAGGGCGGGAAGGTCCTTGTGGACCACCGAGCCCGCGCCCGCCACCGCGCACCGGCCGACCGTCACGCCCGCCAGCACGGTGGCCCGTACCGCCACCCACGCGCCGTCCTCGACGGTGATCGGCGCGTTGCGGTAGCGGAAGTCGGCGGCACGGTGGTCGTGCGAGCCGGTGCACAGCAGGGCTTCCTGCGAGACGCAGGCGTGCGCGCCGATCGTGACCGGCTCCAGGTTCAGCAGCCAGGCGCCCTCGCCGATCCACGCGTGGTCGCCCACGGTGAGTTTCCAGGGCCACAGCACGCGCACCCGGTGGCGGATCAGCACGCCCTCGCCGATCTCGGCCCCGAAGGCGCGCAGCAGCGCGACCCGGAGCCGGGCCGGGCACAGCCAGCTCATGAACAGCGTGTTCATCACGGCGAACCAGAGCGCCTGCGTCAGCAGCCCTCGGCCCTTGTCGTATCCGGCCAGCGTGAAGGCAGGAAGATCACGCACAGCTACCCCTCATCGTCCGCCCGTCGTCAGGGCCGCAGGCGCCTCCCCGGGCGCCGAGCGCTCAGACTAGACTGCGCCCGGATCAGGCACTGGGGTGGGGGCGAGCGTGGCAACCGACATACGCGAGAGCGCGGTCAGGCCGGCCCCGCCCCACCCCGACGAGGGGCGCAACTGGGGCCGGGTCACCACCCCGCGCACCCTGCTCTCCCGGGCCCTCTCCGTCCCGCTCGCCCTCGGATTCACCGTCTTCCTGCCGCTCTTCGTCGCCGTCCAGGACGGCGACGGCCAGCGTGACGCGGCCTTCTGGCTCCAACTGGTGCTCACCATGTACGCGGGCGCCCGGCTCTCCGCGATGGTCCTCACCAGCCGCCGCAAGCTGCTCCAGGGCTCCTTCTGGCTCTTCGTCTACATGGCCATGGGCGTGGCCCCGCTCGCCCAGGCCGTCCTGGGCCGGGTCCCCACCCCCGTCGTCGGCCCGCGCTCGGACCTCACCACCGCCATCGGCCTGGTGCTGCTCGGCTGCGCCCTGTTCGACGTCGGCGTACTGCTCGCCCGGCACCGGCCGACGGGCCGGGCCGGCGGCTCGCGCAAGGAGCCGCGCCCGGTCATGGCGCACCGGCGGCGGCTCCAGCTGCTGACCGTGATGGCCTTCCTCGGCAGCGCGGCCCTGATCATGAAGCTCGGCGGTCCGGCGGTCTTCTTCTCCAGCCGCCAGGAGATCATCGCGGGCATCGAGGAGGCGGGCGTCTCCCAGGACGGCCAGGCCGGCCAGGCCCTGCTGCGGGGGTTCGGCACCGTCCCGGCGCTGCTCGCCCTGCTGCTGTACACGCGCTGGCTGATCACCTCGAAGTTCGCCCGCCGCAAGGTCTCGATCCTCGTCACCTGGTCGGCGCTCGCGGTCCTCAACCTGATCGTCAACAACCCGATCTCGAACCCGCGCTACTGGTTCCTCACCGTCATGTTCTCGCTGCTGTTCACCGTCTTCCCGGTGAGCGCGGCGATGTACCGGGTGGCGCTCTCCATGGCCGTGGTGATCGCCCTCCTCGTCTTCCCCTTCGCCGACCGCTTCCGTTACGACGAGAAGAACTACAAGCCGGTCGAGACGACCTCGTTCCTGGAGCCGATGGCGCTCAAGGACTACGACCAGATCGGCATGTTCGCGAACACCATCACCTTCTCGAACTCCGGCCCGGGCCATTCCTACGGGCGCCAGCTCGCGGGATCCGTCTTCTTCGCGGTGCCCCGCTCGGTGTGGCCGGGCAAGCCGCGCGACACCGGCGTGATGGTCGGCCAGTGGATGGGCACGGTCAACACCAACCTCTCCTCCCCGATCTGGGCGGAGCTGTGGATCGACTTCGGCCCGCTGGGCATGGGCGCCGGACTCCTGGGCCTGGGGTACGCCTCCGCCCGCGTCGACCGCCGCTACGCCAAGCGCGCCAGGCGCAGCTCGCCGCCCGGCAGCCTGATCTCCACGGTGGTCCCGCTGGTCGCCGGGTACTCCTTCATCCTGCTGCGCGGCCCGCTGCTGCAGGCCTCGGGGCGCATCGCCATCGCCGGGATCTGCCTCGCGCTCGTGGCCACGTACCGGCAGGACAAGGGCACGACGCTGCGCTGACCCGCCCGGTCCGGCGGCCCGGGTGCGGCGGCACGGGTGCGGCGTTGAGGCGGTCGACCGGTCAACGGTGCAGCGGTTCAACTTCGGCATCGGATACACCGCGCCGTTAGAGTGGGGCCATGACCGAGACGGTGGGGCGCCGCGAGCGCAAGAAGGCCCAGACCCGCAAGTCCCTGGCCGACGCCGCGCTGCGCCTGTTCCAGGAGCACGGGTACGACAAGGTCGGCGTCCGCGACGTGGCGGAGGCGGCCGACGTCTCCGTGACCACGCTGTTCAAGCACTTCCCGAGCAAGGAAGCGCTGGTCTTCGACGAGGACGAGAACGTCGAGGCCGCACTGGTGGCGGCGGTACGGGACCGCACGCCCGGGCAGTCCGTCCTGCACTCCCTGCGCGAGCACCTCGTGGCCACGCGGGCGACGCGCCGGAGCGACGATCCGGCGGTCATCGCGCACATCGCCCTGGTCCGGGGAACGCCGGAGCTCCAGGAGTACGGGGACCGGATGTGGCGGCGCCACGAGTTCGCGCTCGGAGCCGCCATCGCCGAGGAGGCCGGGGCGCCCGAGGGCGACCTGCGCTCCGCCGCGCTGGCCCGCTTCGCGCTGGACACCTCGAGCCTGATCCGCGGCCAGGACGATCAGCAGCAGGCCATGCGGGCCCTGTTCGACCTGATCGAGAGGGGCTTCGGGGACGGCCCGGCCTGACCCGCGCCGCTCAGGCCGCGCGGACCCGGTCCGCCCCGGCCGGGTCCCCGGCCGCGGGCACCGGCAGCCGGGCCACCCTGAGCCAGCCGGCGGCCGCCTTCGCCGCGGAGCCGAGCGCCAGCCCCCACGCCGCCCCGGCCACGCCCCACGCGGCGTACCCGCCCAGCAGCAGGGCGACCGACAGCAGCGAGAAGACGACCTGGAGCGAGAGCGTGGCCTTCGGGTTCAGCACCCGCAGGGTCAGCAGCGCGCACGTCCCCAGCCCCATGACGGCGTACTGGGCGCCCGTGGCGGGCAGCAGCGCGGCCGCGCCCGTCCAGGTGTCGCCGAGGAGCTCACGGCCCAGCCGGTCGGGCAGCGCGTACAGCACGGCCCCCCACGCGGCGCCGGTCAGCGCCAGCGCGCCGCCCATCAGAGCGGTCAGCCGCACCACGCCCCGCTTGCCGCGCGCCCGGCCGACGACGGGCGGGCCGAAGGAGTTCGCGGAGTTCAGCAGCACGTTCAGCGGCCCGAAGAGGGTGGTGGCGCCCCGCAGGGCGCCCACGGCCAGCGGGGTCGCGAAGACGCCGAGGCCCAGGACGGCGAGCTGGCTGGAGCCGTTGCCCACCGCGAACTCGACCACGAACCGCTGCCCGAGGTGCCCGCGCCGCAGATACGGCCGCACTTCCCGGACCAGCTCCGCGGCCCCCGCCCCGCGCACCCGGGGCCACAGCAGCCACAGGCCCAGCGCGAGCGCGGGCAGCGCCGAGACGCCCCACACCAGCACCAGCCGGCCCGCGGAGGCCCCTTCGGGCTGGGCCGCCAGCGCGCAGACGACGCACACCAGGCGCAGCGCGTCCGCGGCCAGGGCCCGCTCGGGCGTGCGCAGGGCGGAGAAGCAGTAGCGCAGTCCGTCCTGGAGCAGCACCAGGGGCAGGACGAGGCCGAGCGCGAGGAAGGCCCGGCCGCCGTCCCCGGGCAGCGCCAGCCCCACGAGGGCCAGAACGGCGCCCGCCGCCGCCGAGGCGGCCCCGGTGAAGGCCAGGCCCGAGCGGCAGGCCGTCGCGAGCCGCTCCTCGTCCTTCTCCAGCACCACGGTCTGGCCGACGTACGCCATGTTCAGGCCGAGGAGCACGCTGAAGGCCACGTAGACCATCGAGAAGTCGGCGAAGCCGGCCGCCGAGGAGAGCCGGGCGGCCAGCACCAGCACCAGGACGTTCGTGGCGCTGGACGCGGCCTGGTCCAGAACCGAGGCGACCGCCGCGAGGCCGCGCCGGCTCACCGCCGGCCCGTGCGGACCGTACGCAGGGCGACCGTGTCGGTGCCGTCGCCCGGGATGTGCTGCGCGGCGTCGGCGGCCGCCACCTCGTAGGGGATCGGCTGCGGTTCACGCCGGCGGGGCGCCGGCGCGGGCTCCGGGGCCTCGGGGGCGGGCGCGCCGCCCCTGCGGAAGCTGCGGCTGCGCTTGTCGCCCGGCAGCGGGGCGTGCAGCACCGCGCCGAGCACCGTGCCGCCGGCGCCGCTGATCAGCTCGCGGATGCGCGAGAGGTCCGTACGGCGCACCGCGCCGGGGTTGCAGACCACCAGGACGCCGTCGACGCGGTCCACGAGCGCGAGCGCGTCGGCGTAGGAGAGCACGGGAGGTGCGAGCACCACGACGGTGGAGTTGGGGGAGTCGGCCTCGGAGATCAGCCGGGAGGCGCGCGAGGAGGTCAGCGCGCGGGGCACGTTGCGCACCCGCTCGCCGGGGATCAGGTCGAAGGAGCCCGACTCCCCGGCGTCCACGACGAGCTGGCGCCCGTCGGGCCACTCGATGTCCGCGTGCTGCGGTCCGGGGGCGCCCTGGGAGTGGCTCCAGCGCGGCCGGCCGGCCGACTCGGTCGGCAGCTGGCCGGCCAGCACCGGGGTGCGCAGGTCGGCCTCGATGAGCAGGACGTCCTTGCCGGTCTCCGCGAAGGAGGCCGCCAGGTTCACCGCCACGGCGGCGGCGATCTCGCTGCTGCCGCGCGGGGCGACCACGAGGAGCCGGCGCCGGTCGGCGAAGCGGGAGTCGTAGGCGAGCCGGAAGGCCACCGAGCGGAACTCCTCCGCCAGCCGGGGGTCCTCCTCGCCCGCCGCGAGCAGCGGCCCGCCGTCGGCCTTGCCCCGCGGCAGGGAGCCCAGCACGGGCGCGCGCAGGGCCCGGGCGACGTCGCCCTCGGAGCGCGGTGCCGGGTCGAAGACGAGCCGCACCCAGGCGGCGAGCAGGCCGAGCGCCAGGCCCACGGCCGCGCCGAGCGCGAGCGACATGGCGATGCCGGGGCCGTCGGCCCCGTGCGGCGGGACGGCGGCGCTGGTGACCCGGCCGGGGGTCATGTCCAGGGCCTGGAGCTTGGCGATGTTGCTGTTGAGGGTGTTGACCTTGCTCTGCTGGTCGGTCTTGGAGGAGTACGCCGCGTCGCGCGCCGGACCGGCCGGCATGCCGTTGATCTGCTTGACGAGCTCGTCGAGCTGCTTGGCGACCGGATCGCGCTGGTCCTGGTACCCCTTGACCATCTTGTCGCGGGTGACGTCGAGGGCCTCCTGCCGCTTGAGCAGGTACGCCTCGGTCATCGCGTTGGCGCGCTTGGCGGCCTCGGCGGGGGAGGCCGCGGTGTAGGTGAAGCGCAGCACCATCGTCTGCGGCGGGTTGGTCACCTGCAGACCGCTGCGCAGGGAGCGGAAGCCGGAGGCCGAGACGCCGAGCTTCTTCGCGGCCTCGTTGGCTATGGAGCTGGAGAGCGCGACCTGGCGCTCCGAGCCGATGTTGATCGCCTTGTCGGGGGCGAGGCTCGGGTTGAACGGGTCGTCGGTGGGGGCGCGCAGCACGATGTCCGCGGTGGCCACGTAGGTGTCCGCCGTGGTGACGCCGAGGTAGACCCCGCCGAGCAGGCCGATGCCCACGCCCGCGCCGATGAGCCGGCGGTAGCGCAGGAGCTGGCGGAACTGGTCCCGGAGCAGGTCCGGCTCGTCCTCGGCCGGAGCCGCCGCCGGTCGGTTGGTCTCGATCACGGCCGGGGACCCCCAAGTGCTTCGTCGATCAGTGCGTCGATGCGGGCCAGGCCCGCCTCACGGCTCAGGTGTGCCGCCACATGGCGCGGACCGGCCGCGCCCAGCGCGTCCGCTCCCGCCGGATCCTCGGCCAGTGCCCGTACGGCCCTGAGCAGGGCTTCCGGGTTCTCCGGCGGTACGAGCACGCCCGCGCCCGAACGTTCCACTTCCTGGGCGGTGCCGCCCAGGGCCGCGACGGAGGCGACCACGGGACGGCCGGCCTGGAAGTACGAGGTCAGCTTGGACGGCACGCTCATGTCCATCACGGCGGCGTGCTGCGTGACCGCGAGCACGTCCGCCGCGGCGAGGATATCCGGGAACTCCCCGTCGGCGGCAGGGGGGATGATGTCGAGATTGGGGACGTCGGCCGCGAGGTCGGCGAGGGCGGAGCGCTGGCTTCCGTCGCCCATTAGGACGAAACGGACGCTCGGGTCCAGCCGGGCGGCGCCGACGAGGACTTCCAGGCCCTGCTTGAGCCCCATGTTCCCGGAGTGCAGCACGACGGTCTGCCCGGGCGCCCAGCCGAGGTGGCTGCGGGTGCGGCCGCGCGGCTTGGTGGGCAGGGCCACGTGGGACCAGTTGGGCACGAGCCGGATCTTCTTGGGATCCACGCCCATGCCGACGACCCGGTCCACGAAGGTCTCGTGGATGACGCCGACGAGGGTGGCCCGCTTGAGCGCGAAGGCCTCCGCGCGCCCGGCCACCGCGGCGGCCTTGTCGCCGCCGCTGATGCCGCTCTGCGCGGCGGCGGCGCCCATCAGGTCCTGGACGACGGGGACGTACGGGACCTTCCAGCGCGCCGCGAGGCGGGCGGCCAGCAGGCCGCCGGCCAGGCTGGGCATCTGGGCGAGCACCGCGTCCGGCTTGCGCATCCGGGGCGGGGCCACGGCACCGTGCAGCAGAATCGATCCTTCAAAAAGGGCCCGCCGGACGGCGGTCTGGCGCGGCGGCACGGTGTGCGCGCGCCGGTGCACAGTGACCCCCGCGCGCCGTTCCGTGCGCCGTAGCGCCCCCTTGTACTCCGGCTCGAGCGACCAGGAGGGGTAGTGCGGCATGCCGGCGAGGACATGCGTCTCGTGACCGAGATCCGCCCAGTGCTCCGCGATCTGCGTGGCGTACGGACCAATGCCCGTGTGCTCGGGGGCGTAATTCGTGGAAACCAGCAGTAGCCGTCGCTGACCGGTTTTCGACACTGGACGTCCCCTTCTTCCCCAGGATGATGCGCACGTCACCCTATTCGTTCATCAACGTGCTGAGGAACGTGCACGCTATTGTCTGCTAATCCGCCACACCGGGGGGTGTGGCTCAGGGGGATAACAGATGACGGAGCGGGACATGTCCGAACTTACTGCGCCCGCGCGCAGACCGTACAGAATCGGCTACGCCCCGGGGGCGTACGATCTGTTTCATATCGGACATCTCAACATCCTGAGGCACGCGAGGAGTCAGTGCGACTACCTGGTGGCCGGGGTCGTGTCAGATGAAATGGCCGAAATGGCCAAGGGGCGCCGCCCGGTGATACCCCTGGTCGAACGCCTGGAGATCGTCCGCAGTGTGAGATATGTCGACGCCGCTTTTGTCGAGACTGTCCCGGACAAAGTCGAAACATGGAGACAAGTCCGGTTCGATGTGATTTTCAAGGGTGACGACTGGCGCGGCACCCCCAAGGGCGACCGGCTGGAAAAGGACTTCGCCGCCCACGGGGTCGACGTCGTCTACTTCCCGTACACCGTGCACACCTCCAGCACCCAGCTGCGCCGGGCCCTGGACGCCCTCTCCGAGCCGCCGGCCGCCGAACAGCGGGGCTGAGCGCCCCGCCCCGGCCCCGGTACGGCGCCGCCGGCAGAGTGCGCGGCCGGGGCAGAGTGCGCGGCCGGGGCGGGGGCCGGCTGCCAGCCGGGGCCGCCGAAGACGCGTCCGGCCCGCTCGCGCCAGGTCGCGGCTCCCCGTACGTCCCGCGCGATGGAGGCGTACTCGTGGGTGGCGACGCGCAGCGGGTTGTAGGTGCCGATGTTCTTGGTGAGGCCGAAGACCGGCTTGTCGGTCTCCCCCACCCAGGACCCGAACATCCGGTCCCAGACGATGAGGATCCCGCCGAAGTTGCGGTCCAGGTAGCCGCCCTGGGAGGCGTGGTGGACGCGGTGGTGGGAGGGCGAGTTGAAGACGAACTCCACGGGGCGGGGCAGCTTGTCGATGCGCTCGGTGTGGATCCAGAACTGGTAGACGAGGTTGACGGAGTAGCAGAACGCGATGGCGGCCGGGTGCACGCCCAGCGCGATCATCGGCAGGTAGAAGGGCCAGGAGGTGGCGCTGGTCCAGGGCTGGCGCAGGGCGGTGGTGAGGTTGAACTTGCGGCTGCTGTGGTGCACGACGTGGCAGGCCCACAGGATGCGGATGACGTGGTGGCCGCGGTGCTGCCAGTAGTACAGGAAGTCCTGGGCGAGCAGCATCAGCAGGACGGTCCACCACAGGACGGGGACGCGGAGCGGGGTGAGCTCGTAGACCGCGGTGTAGATCGCGACGATCGGGATCTTCCACAGGAAGTCGAAGACGAGGCTGCCGATCCCCATGCCGAGGCTGGTGACGGCGTCCTTCGTCTCGTACCCGGCGGCGTCCTCGTCGGGATGGATGCGGTAGCTCACGAGCTCGATGACCGTGAGCAGTACGAAGGCGGGTATGGACCACAGCACGACATCGGGCAGGTTCGGCATGTCCGCACCATAGAGGCGGTCTCGGGGGCTCGGCTAGAGGTTGTTACCGATCGGTATCCATCGGTGTTACCGACGGTTCACGAGATGCTTTCGGGTGCGGGTGTCCGGGCCAAGGGGAGGGCGTGGGGATGACGGACTCAGAGGCGGGTTTCGACGCGGTCGTCTTACGGGCGGCGGACGCCGTGGCACTGGCGCGGGCGAGGTCCCGGCCGGGCGCCCGCCGGCTCAGGCCCGCCAAGCCGGGCGACCCGGAGGTACGGAGCCTCGCGCGCGGGCTGGCCGCCCTGCTGACCGGGGCGGCCTCGGGGCTCCCGGAGCCCGGCCGGTCGGCGGCGGTGGCCGCGGTCGGCGGGGCCTTCGCCGCGCTGGGCCCGAAGGAGGCCCGGGCCCTCTTCGCGGCGGACCCGGGCGGGGCGGCACCCGGCCCGGCGGCACCCGGCCCGGCCGCACCCGCGCCCCCGCCGGGCTCGGCCCTGAGCCCGGCGGCCGCAGCCGCCTTCCGGGAACTGGTCGCGCTGTGCCGCGCGCACGCCGCCGCGGGGGCGGCGGGCGGGGACGGCCAGAACGGCCAGGAAGGCCAGGAAGGGGACGGCGGGGCGGCGGCCTTCGGGGAGCAGTACGCCCGCTACGTGGCCCGGACCCAGGGAAGGGTCCAGCTGTTCGGCCTGACCCTCGGCCATGCCCGCCAGGACTGGTCGCTCGACCTCGCCTACATCGGCCTCGCCGTCAGCGGCGGGGAACTCCTCGAAGAGCCCGGCCTGCAGACCTCGGTGAAGGCCGAGGTGGCCCTGAACGCGACGGAGCGGGTGCTGCTGCGCGGCCCGGCCGGCTCGGGCAAGAGCACCCTCGTCCAGTGGCTGGCCCTGAACACCGCCCGGAGCAGCTTCGGACCCCGGCTGCGGGACTGGAACGGCCTGGTCCCCTTCGTCCTGCCGCTGCGCTCCTTCAACTCCCCCGCGGGACTCCCCGCGCCCGAGGACTGGCTGGCGGCGACCGGCGTACCGCTGCGCGCCCCGGACGGCTGGGTCGCGGGACTCCTCGCCACCGGCCGGGCGCTGGTGCTGGTCGACGGGGTGGACGAGGTGCCGCCGCGGCTGCGCAGCAGGACCGAGTCCTGGCTGCGGGACCTGCTCGCGCGCTACCCGGGGGCCCGCTTCGTGGTCACCACCCGCCCCTCGGCCGTGCCCGAGGACTGGCTGACCGCCCACGGCTTCTCCTCCCTGTCCCTGCTGCCGATGGAGCGCGACGACGTCGGGGCCTTCATCACGCACTGGCACGACTCCGCCCGCGCGGAGGCGGACGCCGAGGACCCGGGACGGGAGCGGGAGCTGCTCGACCGGTACGAGAAGGCGCTCCTGCAGGCCGTCGGCTCGCGCCGGGACCTGGGCAGGCTCGCGACGAACCCGCTGATGTGCGCCCTGCTGTGCGCGCTGAACCGGGACCGGCGGATGCATCTGCCCCGGGCCCGCAAGGAGCTCTACGACGCGGCGCTGGACATGCTCCTGATACGGCGCGACAGCGAGCGGGACATCTCCGGCGTCGAGGGCGTCTACCTCAGCCGCGACGAGCAGACCCTGCTGCTCCAGCGGCTCGCGTACTGGCTGATCCGCAACGGCCAGGTGGAGGCGTCCGCAGAGGACGCGATCGGGATGATCGCCGAATCGCTCGACGCCATGCCGCAGGTCAAGGCGCAGGGCAGCGCGGAGACGGTGTTCCGGCACCTGCTGATCCGCAGCGGGCTGCTCCGGGAGCCGCTGCCCGGCTCGGTCCTGTTCGTCCACCGCACCTTCCAGGACTACCTCGGCGCCAAGGCTGCCGTGGAGGCGCGGGACTTCGGCGTACTGGTGCGCAACGCGCACGAGGACACCTGGGACAACGTGGTCCGGATGGCGGTGGGCCACGCCCGACCCGACGAACGCGCCTATCTGCTGCGGCAGTTGCTGCACCGGGCCGACCAGGGCGAGCGCGACCGCAGCCGGCTGGTGCTGCTCGCGGCCGCCTGTCTGGAGCACGCGCCGGAGCTGGACCCGGCGGTCTGGCGCGAGGTGCAGAACCGTACGGCGCGGCTGCTGCCGCCGCGCTCCGCGAGCCAGGCCGGGGAGCTGGCCAAGGCCGGCGAACTGGTGCTGGAGCTGCTGCCGGAGCCGGCCGGGCTCACCGAGGCCGAGGCGGCCGCGACGATCCGTACGGCGGCGCTGGTCGGCGGCGACCGGGCCCTGCAGGTGATCGCGGGCTTCCGGACGGACGACCGCTACGAAGTGGGCCGCGAGCTGTCCGACGCCTGGGGGCGGTTCCCCGTCGAGGCCTACGCGGACGCGGTGCTGGCGGACGCCCCCATGCGCACGGCGCACCTGCACGTGCGCACCGCCGGACAGCTGCGGGCCCTGGACCGGCTGCCGCACATCCACCGGCTGCACGTCACCTGGGACGGCCCGGTGCCGCCGGAGATCTCGGGCCGCCGGGACCTCGAATCGCTGATCATGCACCGCAATTCGGGGCTGACCGACCTGTCCCCGCTGGCCGGCCTGCGCTCGCTGCGGCACCTGGGGGTACTGGACTGCCCGAACGTGACCGGGATCGAGGTGGTCGGCGAGCTGGAGGCGGACAGCCTCGCCTTCGGCTACCTGCGGGACGACCTCTCGCTGGCCCCGCTGGCGGGGGTGCCGGGGCTGCGCTCCCTCGTCATCGGCTTCGAGCCGCGGGAGCGGCGGATCGGGGACGTCCCGGCCGCGGTGTCGCTGACCGCGCTGCACCTGTGGCAGGGCGCCCGCCGGATGACGCTCGACGGGATCGAGCGGTGGCCGCAGGTCCGGACGCTGACGGTCGCCGGGAGCAGCCACTACCGGCAGCTGGTGCGGTCGCTGCCGCTGCCGGACCTGGCCGGCCTGCAGATCCGGCATGCCGCGCCGGTGTCGGTCGGGGCGCTCCTGCCGTACCGGCGCCTGGCGCGGCTCGTGCTGATCCGGTGCGCCCTGGAGGGGACCCTGGAGGCGCTGCGCGAGTTCCCGGAGCTGCGCCGGGTGGTGCTGAGCGAGTGCCTGGGGACCGTGGACCTCGCACCGCTCGCGCCGCTGGACGACCTCGTCATCGAGCTGCGGCGGGGCACGCACGTGAGCGGGGCGGAGCTGATCCCGCCGGAGCGGCTCGTCCGCAAGGACTGAGCCGCTCCGGCGGGTACGGGCCCCGCCGGAGCCCTACCAGACCCGGACCGGGCCCCCTCGGGCGAAGGCCGGGCTGGTGGCGGCCGCCGGAACCTCCGTCAGGGGCTCCGCGACCTCCGAGACGGGGGGGCCGTGCTTGGCGGCCACCGCGTCGAGGAGGGCGAGGTCGAAGCCGTACACGCGGGCGGCGTTGCCGCCGACCATGGCGGCCACCTCCTCGCGCGGCAGGCCGGCGTAGGCGATGCGCAGGCCTTCGCGGGAGAAGGGGGTGGTGCCCTCGTCGTGGGGGTAGTCGCTGCCCCACATGATCTTGTCGAGGCCGATCCGGTCCCGCAGCGGGACCTCGTGGGGGCGCATGAAGCTCGCTCCCACGAAGCAGTTGTCCCGCCAGACCTCGCTCGGGCCCTTGCCCATGGACTCCGCCAGGCCCGCCCCGAACTTGGCCTCGGCGGTGGCCGAGGCCGCCACCAGGCGGCCGTGGTAGTAGTCCAGCATCTCGACCACGCCGGGGATCCAGCCGGAGCCCTGCTCGGTCAGGACCAGTTTCAGCCCGGGGTTGCGGGCGAAGGCCCCGCCGAAGATGAGGTGCCACAGGGCCCGGTGGGAGAACCAGGTGGTCTCCACCATGAAGACGGCCCGCGCCGCGGGCTCGTCGCCCAGCGGCGGCGAGGCCGAGCCGCCGTGGTGGTTGACCGGGACGTCCAGCTCGTCGCAGACCGCCCAGATCGGGTCGTAGACGGCCGAGTAGAGCTCCGGGACGGTGGAGCCGGGCGGGACGCCGGGCAGCAGGACGCCGCCGGTCAGACCCGCCTTGCGGGTGCGGCGGATCTCCTTGACCGCCGCGTCCACGTCGTTGAGCAGGATCTGGACCACGCCCGCACGGCGGCCCGGCGCGTCCGCGCAGAAGTCCGCCAGCCACCGGTTGTGGGCCTGGAGCCCGGCCCAGCGCATCTCGTACTCGGCCGCCGTCGGGGGCTGGGCCATCAGGGAGGCCTTGGGGAAGAACGGCGGGATGGTGTTCGGGAAGAGGACTTCCGCGACGATCCCGTCGGCTTCGAGCTCGGCCAGGCGGCGCTGCGAGTTCCAGTTGCGGTCCGCCGTGTCCGCGAGGAGGTCCTCGTACGGGTTGACGTAGCCGGCGGCCCAGTCGTCGAAGGCCTCGTGGTGGCGCTTCTCCAGGTAGGGCTTGTAGTCCAGCAGGTCGGCGCCCGCGTGGCAGTCGGCCGAGATGACCGTGTACCGGTCCTCCCCGGCCACCGGGGTGTCGGAGGTCACGCGTTCACCCCCAGGACCGGGAAGTCGTTGTCCGTCAGCCAGTGCCGGCCGACGTCGCGCGAGCGTGCCCAGGAGGCTTCGACGGCCGCCTGGTCCTCGCTCTGCCCCAGCTCGGCCGGGGTGGGGCCGATGCGGCGGGCGATCGGCGCCAGCTTCGCGGTGTCGAAGCCGAAGACGTCCGCCGCGGCCAGGCCGAGCATCCGGCGGGTCTCCTCGACGGGGATGTCGTGGAAGGTGTTCCCCAGCCACTTGCGGGTGTTGGGCCAGGTCCCCTCGGGGTGCGGGAAGTCCGAGCCCCACAGGATGTTGTCCACGCCGATCTCGTAGCGCTGGGCGAGCTCGCGCCGCTTGGTGTTGGTGGCGCAGATGAAGACCTGCCGGTCCAGGTACTCGCTGGGCGGCCGCTTCAGCTCCTCGAACGGCGAGAGCTTCTTGCCGCCGTGCGCGCCGAGGTAGAGCCGGTCCATGAACCACAGCTGGTTCGGCAGCCACCAGCAGCCCGATTCGGCGACGCCGAACTTCAGCCCCGGGTGCCGCTCGAAGACCCCGGACCAGAGCAGGAACCACAGCGGGCGGGCCGGCCACCAGGTGACCTCGGAGACGAAGATGCCCAGGTGGTCCCCGTACTCGTGGCGCGGCGAGGACCCCGAGTGGGTGACGATCGGCATCTGCGTCTCGGCGGCCGCCGCCCACACCGGGTCGTAACGGCGGTCGTGGTAGGGCGCCTTGTCCACCCACATCGCGGGGATCATCAGGGCGCCGAGCCCCGACGCCTTGGCGCGGTGGATCTCGGCGACGACCTTGTCGGGGTCGCCGGTGATGGGGAGCAGGGCGACCCCGCAGTGCCGCTCCGGGTTCTCGGAGACGAATTCGGCGAGCCAGCGGTTGTGCGCCTGGGCGCCGGCCATGCCGAGCTCGGGGTCCTGGTCGCCGGAGAGCCCGAGGCCGACGCCGAAGGGGGCGGCGGTCTGGCTGTCCACCGCGTCGGCGTCGGGGAAGACGACCTCGGCGGCCACGCCGTCGCCGTCGAGCTCCTTCAGCCGCTGGGCGACGTCCCAGCCGCCCCGCAGGCCCTCCTCGTGGTCGTGGAACCACTTCTCGGCGAAGGCCTCGTTGCGCACGCCCAGCTTGGTGGCCTCGGCGCGGCGGGCGTCGCGCTGGCCGAGGAACTCGTCGAACTGGGGGTGGAACGCGCTGTCCAGGTACGGGCGGTACTGCTCGGTGGGCAGGCCCGCGTGACAGTCGGAGGAGATGATCAGATACGGATCTTCGTACGTACTCACTGCACTCCTGTCGATTCCCTCAGTCGAGGATGAAGCTCTCCAGATAGGCGGGGTTGGCGCGGTCGAGCATCGACTGCGAGCGGGCGCGGATCTGCCGGTCGCTGTGCTCGCTGTCCGGGAGCATCCAGAAGCGGTCGGCCCGGATGCCGTCCACGACGTGCTCGGCGACGTCCTCGACGGGGGTGAAGTTCACCTCGTGGCCGGCCTGCTTCATGGCGGCCTCGTACTGGTCGAGGCTCCGGTACGGGCTCTTGCGCGGGCGCTCCTTCGCGTACCGGTCGGGCCGGTTGCGGTGCGACTCCCACAGGCCGGTGCGCAGCATGTGCGGTCCGGGGAAGAGGACCGAGGCGCCGATGGCGGCGCCCTCCGCCTTCAGATGGGCGTAGAGCGACTCGGTCATGGTGACGACGGCCGCCTTGGTGACCGCGTACACGGAGGCGGTGGGCAGCGGGGCGATGCCGCCGTCTCCGGAGGAGGTGTTGACGATGTGGCCGGGTCCGCCGGCCGCGATCATCCGGGGGACGAAGGCCTGGATGCCGTGGAAGACGCCCCAGACGTTGACGGAGAAGGCCCACTTCCAGTCGTTGGGCTCGTGCTCCCACATGCGGCCCTCGGCGCCGGAGCCGACGCCCGCGTTGTTGCAGAGCACGTGCACGGCGCCGAAGGTCTCGTACGCGGCGTCGGCCAGTGAGATCACGGAGTCGCGGTCGCTGACGTCGACGGTCTTGGCGAGCACCTCGGCGCCGTCCGCCGCGAGTTCCTCGGCGGCCTTGCGCAGGGCGCCCTCCTCCACGTCGGCGAGGACGACCTTGAGCCCTTCGGCGGCGAAGCGGCGGGCCATGGCGAGGCCGATGCCGCTCGCGGCTCCGGTGACCACGGCCACCTGTCCCGGTTCGAGTCGCATCAGACGCTCCCCTCGGGCGGTCCGTCGAGGATCTGCATGGGGTCGTCGTAGCGCTGGTGGATGTACGGGAGCAGGGCCTGGGCGCTGACCCGCTCGACGACCTTGCCCTTCTGGTCGGTGGTCTTCTCGCCGATGGTGATCTCGACGATGCGGCGTACGGGGAGGTCGGCGACGGGGTCGTACATCGACTCCCGGAGCACCACGTCACCGGTGACGTGCTCCAGCTTGCGGACCTTCTCGTTGCGGGTGCAGTGCACGAGCACCGGGTCGGAGTCGAATCCCGAACCGTCCACGGCGGGAAGGAACTTGAAGTAGAAGTCGGTCTTCACGGTGGGCTCGGGCAGCGGCAGCTCGCGGTCCACCGCCCCGCGCACCTCGACGAAGGCGATGCCGTGCCGGGCGAGGGCCGCCCGGACGACGAGGCCGTCGCGCTCGACGGTGACCTCGCCGAGCTTCTTCGGCTCGCCGAAGACCTCGCGGCCGCCGGTCAGCGCGCGCTCCATGGTCATCGGCATGACCAGCGGGTACCAGCCCTCGACCCCGCCGTGCTGGGCGGCGACGGCCACGGAGCCGGCGCCGAGCGGGTAGCCGGGCAGGTCGACCTTGCTGATGTTGGCCCGCACCAGCGGCCGGTCGGCGGGCTTCAGCGGCGGCGGCAGGACCGCCGCCACCACGTCGGGGTCGCTCTCCCAGACGGCCACCACGCCGGTGGACCAGATGTCGGGGAGCTTGGAATTCTTCTCGCGCGATGCGGCGATCTCGGCTTCGGTTCGCGCTCCGTACCGTACGCGTGCCATGTGCGCACCATCCCTCGTCTAGGACGCAGTCGGTTCTGTAACACAGTTACACCGGGAGCGATGAAGGGTAAAGACCCTTGCACGTAACCGATCTGACGGATCGACAGAAAGTTGGTACGGACACCATGGCCAGAGCCACACTGACGCGCGAAGAGGTCCTGGACGCGGCCGCCTCGCTCGTCAAACAGCACGGGCCGGCCGCGCTCACCATGCGCAAGCTCGCCGCCGAGCTGGGCACGGCCGTGACCTCCATCTACTGGCACGTCGGCAACCGCGAATCGCTGCTCGACGCCCTCGTGGAGCGGACCGTGCAGGACATGGGCGCGATCCTCCCGATCGGCCGCAACCCCGGCGACCGGATCGTCTCGGTCGCCCGGATCCTGCGCCGCGAGCTGCGCGAGCGACCGCACCTGATCGCGATGGTCCACGAACGCGGCCTCACCGACCGGATGTTCCTGCCCGCCCAGCAGGCCCTGGTCCACGAGGTGCACGCGGCCGGCCTGCGCGGGGCCCGGGCCGCCGACGCGGTGCGCGCCATCCAGTTCCAGATCATCGGATTCGTCCTGCTCGAGCGCAATCGCGAGCGCTCCCCCGCCCAGTCCCCCGCCGAGAGCGAGCTCTGGGACCCGACCGGCGCCCCGCACGACCCGCCGCTGGCCCGCGCGCTGGCCCGCCCGGTGGACCCGGAACGGCTGTTCCAACTGTCCGTACGGGCCCTGGTGCAAGCCCTGCTGACCCCGCCCGGGAAGCCGCCCCAAAACCGCTCTGCGGCGCCCCCCGCCCATGGTTGGGTCTGCTTCGCGGCGGGCGCCGCATAGCGGTTTTAGAGCGGCTTCCCGGTGGGGGGCAGCCTCTCCTTTATACACCTCTGACGCTGCCTACGCACCACTCTATGCCTTGAGGGCCTCCACCCGTCGGACCGGGTCCGTTGGTTAGAACGGGAACTTGAAGCCGAGGCCGAGGCCTCCGGCGCCGCCGTCACCACCGGTGCCGCCGATCAGGCCGTCGCCTCCGTCACCGGCCGCGCCACCGGCGCCACCGTCGTTGAGGCTGTCGCCGCCACGGCCGCCGTTGCCGCCGTTGCCGCCCTTGAGCCGGCCGTCGCCGCCACCGCCACCCGCTCCGGCGTCGCCGCCCTGCTCGAGGATGCCGATGCCGCCGTTGCCGCCCTTGCCGCCGTTGCCGCCGACCTTGCCCTCGCCGCCGCCACCGCCGCCGCCACCGCCACCACCGGTCAGGATGCCGAGGCCGCCGTCGCCGCCGGCGCCGCCGTCGCCGCCCGTGCCCTTGACGCTGCCACCACCGGAACCGCCGGAGCCGCCGCCGCCACCGACGAGGCCGTCGCCGCCCTTGCCTCCGGCGCCACCCTTCCCTCCGTCGGTCGGGAGGGCCGTGGCCACGTGTCCGGGCATCGGGGCCGCCGCGGCCACGGAGGCCGGAAGGACGATCCCTCCACCGATAACAGCGATGGAAGCGGCCAGCGTCGCGAAACGAATCTTGCGGTTCATGATCTTCTCCTAGTAATTCTGATGAGCAATTGAGGTGTCCCGGGGATTCGGGACGGTGGTGCGGTATGTCGGGGAGAGGGGAAATCCTCCGGAGGAGGTCTTCCGTCTCTTCCCTTCGGCTTCTCCGTTTCCGGTGTTGCCTTCCCGCTCCATAAGTAAGCCCCGGCGGGCACACCCCGGTCATGTTCCGGAAACTCGGGACTTGACACGCCCGTAAATGCCACGTAAAAGGCGCTGCGCATGCCGTCGGCCGGGGGCGGTGCGACGCTGACAGGAGGGGTGCCGCCGGTGGGAAGCCCGGGTGCGCGGCCTGGGTGAGGGGGCGCCCCACGACCCTGAGGAGACCCCATGCAGCGCACGGCACGAGGCGGCGCGGACCGGGCCCCGGCCCGTTGGCTGGTGGCGGGCGCCCTGGCCTGCGGCCTGCTGGCGGCCGCGGGCCCGGCCGGCGCGGTAGAGGGGACGGCCGGGCGGTCGGCGGGCGCCGCGCCCTGTACGAGCGAGCAGCTCGTCGCGGACGGCGCGCAGCGCATCGGCGTCAGCGGGTTCCGGATCACGGTGGTCAATGAGGGCCCCGGGGCGTGCGTACTGAAGGGGCATCCCGCCGTGGCCCTCGCCGGTCAGGGATCGCCGGACCGGAACAAGCCCCTGGACGTGGTGCGCGAGGGCCGGGCGGGCGCCGTGCGGCTGGAGGCCGGCGACCGGGCCTGGACCCGGCTCACCTTCACCCCGGTGCTCGGCGAGGCCGACGGGTACTGCGACTCCGGCGCCGAGCCGGGCGTCGCGCCCTCGGTCGTACTGGGTGTGGGAGGAGGCGGGCTCCAGCTGGCGCCCGACGACGGCGGAAACTTCGCGCTCTGCGACGGCGCCGTACGCGCCACGGCCTTCCGGCCCGCCTCCCCCTGACCCGCACCCCGCAGGCGGCGGAGCGCGCCCTGCTGTCGATGCGCGCCCTGCTTCAGCCCGGGGGAGGGTTCGCCGCCGGCTGGGAGAGCGCCTGGAAGTACAACTGGCCGCGCGACTCGGCGTTCGCCTCGGCCGCGTTCGCTCGGACCGGCCACGACACCGAGGCCTACGACATCCTCCGGTACAGCGCCCGTACCCAGCGCGCGGACGGCACGTGGGAGGCGCGGACGAAGCTGGACGGCTCCGGACCGCCCGACGGCCGGAGCTGGCAGCTGGACGCCAACGGGTGGGTGCCGTGGGCGGCCTGGCAGTGGTACCGGAGCGCGCCGGCGAACACCCGTACCGCCCGGCTGGACGCGATCTACCCGATGATCCGCAAGGCCGCCGACCGGGCCGCGGCCCTCCTCGACGCGCGGGGACTGCCCCGGCCTCCCCCGACTACTGGGAACTCGACACCACCACCGCGAACATCGGCACGGCGGCGCCCCTGCTCTCCGGGCTCAACGCCTCGGCCGACCTCGCCCGCAGCCTGGGCAGGGCCGAGGACGAAGCCCACTGGAACGCTGCGGCCAAACGGCTGTCGGCGGGCATCGCCCGGTACTTCGCCCCCCTCGGGTACCAGCGCACCCTCGACGGGCTGCACGGCCGCGACAGCGCGGCCGCCTTCATGGCGCCGCCGTTCAACGCCGCGCCCGCCGGCCTCGCGGGCGCCCTCGACTCCACCCAGCGGGCGCTGCTCCTGCCCAACGGCGGCCTCACGCCCGGCAACGACCCCGACCACAGCTGGGGTTCCTACGCGTGGACCGCCAGTACGACCTTCTTCGCCCTCGCCTGGGCGGGACTCGGGCAGACCAAGAAGGCCGACGCCGTACTCACCTGGGTGCTCTCCAAGCGCAACGCCCTCGGTGAACTGCCCGAAACCGTCAACGGGTCCGGAAGGCCCTCGGCCGTCGCACCCCTCGGATGGACCGCGTCGCTGCTCACCCTGTCCCTGCTCACCCTGGGCGGCGATCCCGTCACCACGCCGCCGGCCGCCTGAGGCTCCCCCGCCGCGGCCCGCACGACGGCCCCGCGCGGGCCGTTCAGCGGTGGAGCAGCCGCGTCCAGTCCTGCGGAACCCGGTCGGACGGGCCCGGCGCCGCCTGGTCGGCCGGATGGGAGGCCGGTGGCGCGAGCTCGGGTCCGGCCTCGTACGGCTCGTTGCCCGCGTAGTCCCAGAACCAGTCCTCGCCCGGTTCGAAGCTCTGCACCAGCGGATGGCCCGTCGACTTCCAGTGGGCGGTGGCGTGTTGGGCGGGCGAGGAGTCGCAGCAGCCGACGTGGCCGCACTGGGCGCAGCGCCGCAGGTGGAACCACCAGCCGCCGACCGCGTCGCAGTCGGTGCAGCCGGTGCCGGTGGGCGGGACGCTCGGTTCGACTCCGTCGATGGCGGTCATGCGGGCTCCTCGGTGGTCTCGGTTCCGGGCACGGACGTGGATCCCGATGCGGGTTCCGGGGCGGGTTCCGGGGCGGTGAGGGGCAGCAGCACCTGGAAGCGGGTGTCGCCCGGTGCGGACTCGACCTGGAGGCTGCCGTGGTGCTTGTTGACGACGATCCGCCAGGAGATGTCGAGGCCGAGTCCGGTGCCCTCGCCGACCGGTTTGGTGGTGAAGAAGGGGTCGAAGATGCGGCTGCGGATGTCCGCCGGCACGCCGGGCCCGGTGTCCCGGAACTCCACGAGCAGCCGGTCCCCCTCCCGTGCCGTGCGGACCGTCAGCGTGCCCTCTCCGCCGGTGCTCCCGATGGCGAAGACGGCGTTGTCGATGAGGTTGGTCCACACCTGGTTGAGCTCGGCCGGATACGCGGGCACGTCCGGCACGGAGCGGTCGTACTCCTTGACCACCCGGATCCCGGGTCCGATCTTGCCCGAGAGCATCAGCAGGGTGCTGTCGAGGAGTTCGTGGACGTCGACGACCCGGTGCGGGGCCCGGTCGAGCTGCGAGTACTGCTTGGCGGCGTCCACGAGGTGGGAGATGCGGGTGGTGGAGTCGTCGATCTCGTCCATCAACAGCTCGGTCTCGACGGTGTAGTTGAGCCAGCCGATGGCCCCCGGCAGGAGGTCCCCGGCCACCTTGGCCGCGACCTGCTCCAGCCAGTCCGTGTCCAGGCCCGCCTGGACGAAGACCGGTGCGATCCGCCAGCCCTCGGGGATGCCGTGGTCCTCCAGCCAGTCGGCGAGCCCGTCCTCCCGGTCGGAGGCCTCGATGGGGCTCAACACCGGCGCCTTGGCGACGCGTTCGACGGTCCGTTCCTGGATCTCGATGAGTTCGGCGATCGCCTCGCGTGGATAGTTGCCCTGGGAGATGTGCGCCAGCTTGTGCCGCATCTTGCCGACGCGTTCGCGCAGTGTGGCCGTGGCCCGGACGGCCGCCGCGGCCGGGTTGTTGAGTTCGTGGGTGAGCCCGGCGGACAACGAGCCCAGCGCGAGGAGCCGTTCACGCTGCCCGACGGCCTGCTGGGTGCTCCGCGAGCCGAAGAAGAGCCCTTCCAGCAGGTGAGCGGCCATCGGGAACCATTCCCGCATGACGTCCGCGAACGACTGCGCGGGCAGCACGAAGAACCGCGTCGGCTCCGTCACCCGCATGGAGTTGTTGTAGGTCTGCGGCACCCGGTCGCCCAAGTAGGCCTGCATGGCCCCGGAGTACACCCCGCGCTGCGAGGTCCGGGCGACTTCCACCTCGTCGCCGCCGACCCGCCGGGACAGGACGACGGTGCCCTCGATCATCACGTAGAAGCAGGTCGCGGGGTCGCCCTCGGTGTACACGGGACCGGCGTCGAAGCGCTCCACGCGTCCCTCGGCGCACAGCCGCCCGAGCTGCTCCGGGGAGAGCTTCTCGAACAGGAACAGCGAGGCGATCTCCTGCGGGCTGCAGGGCATGACCCGCCCGCTCACGACTGCTCCAGGTACCGGTGGACGAGCATGACTGCCATGGCTCCCTCTCCGACGGCGGACGCGACGCGCTTCGCCGACTGGGCGCGCGCGTCGCCCGCCACGAACACGCCCGGGATGTTGGTCTCCAGGTGGTAGGGCGGCCGGTCCAGCTCCCACTCGGCGGGCGGCCGTCCGTCCGGCGTGAGGTCCGGCCCGGCCAGGATGAAGCCGTGCTCGTCGCGCAGCACCGTACCGTCCAGCCAGCCGGTCAGCGGGGCCGCGCCGATGAAGACGAACATCCACTGGGTGTCGACGAGTTCGGTCGCGCCGCTCGCCACGTCCCGCAGCGTGAGCTGCTCCAGGTGCCCGTCGCCGTGCGCCGACTCGACGACGGTCCGGGGGCGCACCGTGATGTTCGGCGCCTCCTCGATCTGCTGGATCAGGTAGTGGGACATCGAGGCGGCCAGGGATTCCCCGCGTACGAGCAGCGTCACCGACTTCGCGCCGCGCGCCAGGTACATCGCCGCCTGCCCGGCCGAGTTGGCGCCGCCGACGATGTACACGTCCTGCTCCAGGCAGGCGGCCGCCTCGGTGAGCGAGGAGCCGTAGTACACCCCGCAGCCGGTCAGCTCGTCGCAGCCCGGCGCCCGGAGCTGCCGGTAGGACACGCCGGTCGCGAGGATGACGCTGTGCGCGGCGATCGCCGTGCCGTCGGAGAAGCGGACGACGCGTGCCGCGCCGTTCACCTCCAGCCCCGTGACCTCGCGCGCGGTGAGGATCTCGGCGCCGAACCGGCCGGCCTGGCGGCGGGCGCGGTCCGTGAGCTGGGCGCCGGACACGCCGTCCGGGAATCCGAGGTAGTTCTCGATGCGGGAGCTCTGCCCGGCCTGCCCGCCGGTCGCCGACCGCTCGACCAGCACCGTCCGGAGCCCCTCGGAGGCCCCGTACAGCGCCGCGCCGAGCCCGGCCGGGCCGCCGCCGATCACGACGAGGTCGTAGAAGTCGGCGGTCGGCGTCGTGGCGAGCCCCACGTGCGCCGCCAGGTCGGGCGCGGCCGGCTCGATCAGCACGGTGCCGCCGGGTGTGATCACCACGGGCAGCCGCTGTCCGTCGGCTCCGGCCGCGCGCAGCAGCCGCTGCCCCTCGGGCTCGTCGCGGGAGTACCAGCGGTAGGGCACCTGGTTGCGGGCCAGGAACTCCCGGACGTCCGAGGAGCGTGCCGACCAGCGGTGCCCGACCACTTTGGTGGCGGGCACGGGCCGGTAGTCGCTGGAGCGCCAGGCGGCGAGGAGGTCGTCCAGGACCGGGTAGAGCTTCTCCTCCGGCGGGTCCCACGGCTTGAGGAGGTAGTGGTCGAGGTCGACGACGTTGATCGCGTCGATCGCCGCGTTGGTGTCGGCGTACGCGGTCAGCAGCACGCGCCGAGCGCCCGGGTACACGCCCAGGGCCTGTTCGAGGAACTCGATGCCGTTCATCTGCGGCATGCGGTAGTCGGCGAGGATCACGGCCACCAGGTCGCCCCGCAGCTTCAGCTCGTGCAGGGCCTCCAGCGCGGACTCGCCGGATTCGGCGCGCACGATGCGGTAGCCGGAGCCGTAGTGGCGGCGCAGGTCGCGGGCGATGGCCCGGGACACGCCCGGGTCGTCGTCCACGGTGAGGATGACGGTGCGCGCCGTCTCGGTACGCGCCGTCTCGGTACGCGCCGTGCCGGTGACCTCTGCCATGCGTCTCCCGCCCCCGAGCGGCCTGGGATGGCGGCGCGGCGAGCCGCCCGCGCCCGGTTCCCGCCCATCGTATGTTCGATCGTCCGAGTTCGCTCCGGGACGCCGCGTCATCCAGGGGCGCGCCCGCCCCGCACGGTCAGGCGTACGGGCGCCGCCGCCGGCCGCTCCGGCAGCCGCAGTCCTGCTCCGCCGGGCGTGAGCGAGCCGAGGACGCTCGCGTGGCGGGCGCCGGTGCAGGAGGGGACGGTCGCGGGCAGGCCGTGCGCGGTGAGCCAGCCCAGGACGGCGAAGGCGTACGCCTCCTTCGTGCCCGACGGCAGTCCCAGCTCGTCCGAGGTCCGCAGCGCCGCGCCCGCGGCTCCGCCGAGCTCCTCGCGCAGCCACCGCATCAGCACCGGGTTGCGGGTGCCCCCGCCCGAGGCGATCACCTCCGTCGCCGCGAAGGGCCGTACGGCGTCGGCGACGGTCCGTGCCGTGAGCCGGGTCAGGGTGGCGATGACGTCCTCGGCGGGCAGCGGCCCGACCGTGTCCAGCGCGGAGCGCAGATAGGGCAGGTGGAACAGTTCCTTGCCCGTCGTCTTCGGCGCGGGCAGCCGGTAGTACGGCTCGTCCAGCAGCCTGCGCAACAGCGGTGGATCCACCCTCCCCCGCGCGGCGAGCGCGCCGTCCGCGTCCATGGAGCGCTGCCCGCCCGAGGCGTCCCGCCCCGTCAGCTCCCGCACCGCCGCGTCGATCAGCGCGTTGGCGGGCCCGGTGTCGAAGGCGATCGGTTCGCCGCCCGAGCCGTACGGGACGCCCGAGCCGTACGGGCCGTCCGCACCTCCCGAGCCACCCCGCACCACCGTCACGTTGCCGATGCCGCCCAGGTTGAGCGCCACGGGAACTCCCGGCCGCCCCCGCAGCCACATGACGTCGACGATGCTCACCAGGGGCGCGCCCTGTCCCCCGGCGGCCACGTCCCGGGTACGGAAGCCGGAGACGACGGGGCGGCCGGTCGCCTCGGCGATCCAGGCCGGCTCGCCGATCTGGAGCGTGCCGTGCACCCGGCCGGCCTCGGCCCAGTGGTAGACGGTCTGCCCGTGCGAGGCGATCAAGTCCGCCCGCCCGTCGCACAGTTCAAGGTCGGCCCGGACCGCCGCCGCGGCGAAGGCCTGCCCGATGCGCGTATCGAGGCGGCACACCGCGGCCAGGTCCGTCGCTGCGGGCGGCAGCGCCCCGGCGAGCGCCGCCCGCAGCTCGTCGTCGTACGCGGTGCTGATCATGCCCAGCGGGGTGAGCACGAGCGCGTCCCCGTCCATGTCGAGGTCGGCGGCGGCCGCGTCGATGGCGTCGTACGACGTGCCGGACATCAGCCCGACCACCCGCAGGGCGCTCACCGCAGCGCCCGCTCGTGGTCGTCGCCGCGCAGGGTCAGCAGCGCGAGGGCGCTCACCGCGCAGGCGGCCGCGGCGTAGTACGCGGGAACGTCCACGTCGCCGGTCCACGCGACCAGCTCGGTGATGATCAGCCCCGCGCTGCCCGAGAGCACGGCGTTGGACAGCGCGTACGCCAGTCCGAGTCCCGTGTAGCGCACCGTGGTCGGGAACATCTCGGCCAGCATCGCGGGCCCGGGTCCGGCCATCAGCCCGACGGCGGCGCCCGCGGCGAGGAGCGCGGCCCCCTTGGCGTACACGCTCGCGCCGGCGTCCTGCACCAGGTTCAGCAGCGGCAGCGCGAGCACGGCGACGAGCAGGGCTCCGGCCAGCATCACCGTCCGGCGCCCGAGCCGGTCGCTCAGCATGCCGGCCGGCAGGATCGACGCCGCGAATCCCAGGTTCGCCAGGACGGTGGCGGCCAACGCCTGCTGGAACGTCGCGTTCAGCGTGTTCTGGAGGTACGAGGGCAGGACCACCAGGAAGGTGTAGCCGGCCGCCGACCATCCCATCAGCCGCCCGGCGCCCAGCACTACGGCCCTGGCGGTCTCCGCGGCGGGCGGCCGCCGCACGGGTCCGCCCGCGCGGCCGGCGGCCGCCTCGAAGGCGGGGGTCTCCTCCAGGCGCAAGCGCAGCCACAGCGCGGCGAGTCCGAGCGGCAGGGTCAGCAGGAAGGGGATCCGCCAGCCCCACGCGTTCAGCTGCGCACCGGTCAGTACGGTCGCCAGGAGCGCGGCCGCGCCGGCGCCCGCGAGCAGGCCGAGCGACACCGTGAACGACTGCCACGCCCCGTACCGCCCCCGGCGGCCGGGCGGGGCGGACTCCGTCATGATCGACACCGCTCCGCCGAACTCCCCGCCCGCCGAGAGCCCTTGGACGATCCGCAGCAGGGTCAGCAGCCACGGTGCGGCCGCGCCGATGGACGCGTACGTCGGCAGGGCGCCGATGAGCGTCGTGGCGCCGGTCATCAGGCAGACGACCAGGATGAGCGTCGGCCGCCGGCCGATCCGGTCCCCGAGCCGCCCGAACAGGGCCGCCCCGACCGGCCGGAAGAAGAAGGCGAGGGCGAACGAGGCGTACGTCTTGACGAGCGCCTCCGCACCGCCGCCGCCCTCGGGGGTGAAGAACTGCGCCGCGATGACGGTGGCGAAGTAGCCGTAGACGCCGAACTCGTACCACTCGATGAAGTTGCCGACGGACCCCGCGACCAGGGCCCGGCGGGAGCCGGCCGGCGGCCGGGCTGTCACTGGGGGCCGGACCGGACCGGGGGTGGGCGGGGGCTGCTAGGGGGGGCGCGCGGGGGTGCGGACGGCCGTCGCACGGGTGGTTCCGGCCGCGTACGACGAGACCAGCTGGGGGACACCGGCCGTGGACGTGGTCGCCGGGGTGCACGCGCAGCTGGCGGAGGCGGGGGTGGCCGACGCGCGCCGCTCCCCGTTCTGGACACTGGAGTCGCGGAACCACTTCTCGGACCGCCGCGACCGGGTGACCAGGCGGGTTGCCGGATAGGTCTCGCACGGGGAGTGGGTCGGGCGCGTCAGGTGTGGAAAAGAGACTGCGGCGGGCGAGGACGTGCCGGACGGTTCGGCCGGGGCGCTCGTCGCCGGCACCGAGGCCGGCTTCCGCGCCGGCCCGGCGCCCGGGCCGCCCGAGCAGCCGCTCGCCAGCAGGCCGCCGACGAGCAGGCCGCCGACCAGCAGGCCGCCGACGAGCAGGGTCGGCACCGCCCCGGATGTTCTGCCGCCGGCCTTCATGGCCCGCTCCCTTCGCACGCGTGAGTGATCAACGCGGCAGAGCGTAGTGCAACAGGCGCAGGGCCTCGGCGACGGAGGTCGCCACGGGGTGGCCCTCGGGGACGGGCGGGCGGCGGACGACGAGGACCGGGACGCCGGCCTCGCGGGCGGCCGTGAGCTTGGGGGCGGTGGCGGAGCCGCCGCTGTCCTTGGTCACGAGGAGGTCGATGCGGTGGCGGGCGAGGAGCTCCCGCTCGTCGTCCAGGGTGAACGGGCCGCGGGCGAGCAGGACTTCGAGGCGCGGCGGCGCGGGCGCGTCCGGCGGATCCACCGAACGCACCAGGAACCAGGGCTCGGCCAGGTGCGCGAAGCTGTGCAGGCCCATCCGGCCGGTGGTCAGGAAGACGCGCGAGCCGAGTCCCGGCAGCAGGGCGGCCGCCCCGGCGAGGGAGTTCGCGAAGTGCCAGTCGTCCCCGGGGCCCGGGGTCCAGCCGGGGCGGCGCAGCGCCAGCAGCGGCACGTCCGAAAGCTCCGCCGCCCCGGCCGCGTTGAAGCTCATCCGCTCCGCGAACGGGTGCGTGGCGTCGACCAGGTGCGTGACCCGGTGGGCGGTGATCCACTCCGCGAGCCCGGCGGGACCGCCGAAGCCGCCGATCCGGGTCTCGCCCGGCGGCAGCACCGGGGAGGCGACCCGGCCGGCCAGCGAGGTGGTCACCCGGTACGGGGTGCCTTCCGCGGCGGCCAGGGCCTGCGCCAGGCCGCGGGCCTCCGTGGTGCCGCCGAGGATCAGGACGTGCGGGCGGCGGCCCGGGCCGCTCGGGCTGCTCGGGTCGGCGGACGGACCTGCGGGCGGACCTGCGGGCGGGCCGCCCGGCGGGCCGGCGGTGGGGGCAGGCCCGTCAGCAGGCATGCCGGTCGCGCTCGGCGGAGTACAGGTGGCTGTCGCGGAACTGCTCGGCGCCCAGGGTGCGGCCCACCAGGATGACGGCGGTGCGGACCAGCCCGGCCTCCTTCACCTGCCCCGCGATGTCGGCCAGCGTCCCGCGCAGGATCAACTCGTCGGGACGGCTGGCCATCGCGACCACCGCCGCCGGGCACTCGGCCCCGTAGTGCGGCAGCAGTTCGTCCACGACGCGGTCGACGTAGCGGGTGGCCAGGTGCAGGACCAGCAGTGCCCCGCTGCGCCCCAGGGTGGCGAGGTCCTCGCCGGGCGGCATGGGCGTGGCCTGCTGGGAGATCCGGGTCAGGATCACGGTCTGGCCGACGGTGGGGACGGTCAGCTCCCGCTTCAGCGCGGCGGCCGCGGCGGCGAAGGCCGGGACGCCGGGCACCACCTCGTAGGGGATGCCGGCCGCGTCGAGCCGCCGCATCTGCTCCGCGACGGCGCTGAAGACGGACGGGTCGCCCGAGTGCAGCCGCGCCACGTCCTGGCCGGCCGCGTGCGCGCGGACGCATTCGGCGATGATCTCGTCCAGGTTCAGCTGCGCGGTGTCGATCAGGCGGGCGTCCGGCGGGCACTCGGCGAGCAGTTCGCGCGGGACCAGGCTGCCCGCGTACAGGCAGACGGGGGCGGCGGCCAGCCTGCGGGCGCCGCGCACCGTGATCAGGTCGGCGGCGCCGGGGCCCGCACCGATGAAGTACACGGTCATGTCGTCTGATCCACCATTTCGGGATAGGGCTTGGTAACCGACCACTGGGTGACGGGCATCGCCTGGCGCCAGCCCGTGAAACCGCCGACCGGCACGGCGTGCGCGACGGCCAGTTTCACCAGGTCGCCGCCGTGGCGCCGGTAGCGCTCGGTGAGGACGGCCTCCGACTCCAGGGTGACCGTGTTGACCACGAGCCGGCCGCCGGGGGCCAGCACCTCCCAGGCCGCGTCGAGCAGGCCCGGCGCAGTGAGGCCGCCGCCGATGAACACGGCGTCGGGGGCGGGCAGTCCGGCGAGCGCCCCGGGCGCGGCGCCGGTGACCACGCGCAGTCCGGGCACGCCGAGCGCGGCCGCGTTGCGGGTGATCCGCGCGGCCCGCTCGGCCACCCGCTCCACGGTCACCGCGCGGCAGGAAGGGTGCGTGCGCATCCACTCGATGGCGATGGAGCCGGAGCCGCCGCCGATGTCCCACAGCAGTTCGCCGGGGGCCGGGGCCAGCGCGCACAGGGTGGCGGCGCGGACGTGGCGCTTGGTGAGCTGGCCGTCGTGCTCGTAGGCGGTGTCGGGCAGGCCGGGGGTCGCGCCGAGCCGGGGGACCCCGGCGGCGGGGTCGCGGCGGCAGTCGACGGCGACCACGTTGAGGGGGTCGCCGGGGGCGCGGTCCCAGCTCCGGGCGAGGCCCTCGTACGCGTCCTCGTGCTCGGAGCCGAGCTGTTCCAGGACGCGCATCCGGCTGGGGCCGAAGCCCCGCTCTCGAAGCAGAGCGGCGATCTCGTTTGCGGTCACTGCTCCGGCGCTCAGGACCAGCACCCGCCGGCCCTCGTACAGCGCGGCCGCGAGCCGGGCCACCGGGCGGCCGACGACGGTGACCACCTCGGTGTCCTCCACGGGCCAGCCCAGGCGCGCGCAGGCGTACGACACGGAGGAGGGGTGCGGCAGGACGTGCAGGGCGCCCGGGCCGAGCTCCTCGGACAGCGCGCGGCCGATCCCGTAGAACATCGGGTCGCCGCTCGCCAGCACCGCGATCCGGCGGCCCGCGTGCTCCGCCATCAGCTTCGGCACGGCCGGGCGCAGCGGGCTCGGCCACGCCACTCGGACGCCCGCGCACTCCTCGGGCGGCAGCAGGTCCAGCTGCCGGGGTCCGCCGATCAACACCTCGGCCCCGGCCAGCGCGGCCCGCGCGGGAGCGGTCAGCCCGCCCCAGCCGTCGGCGCCGAGGCCGACGACCGACACGGGTACGGGGGGCGGTGGCGGCGTCGAGCTCACTGCGCGGAACCTCGGAGTACGGGAAGGGGGTGGACCCGCAGCCTACTGGTCGGCCCCGGACACCCCGGGAGCCGGGGCCTAGTGCTGTGGCGGCCGGGTGGGGCCCCTTTCCCGCGTGCCCCGCGCGGAGGTGCACCCGCGGCCGGCCGGGCCCCGCGGCGGCAGGGCTCCGGGAGCCGGGCTCCGGGCTCCGGGAGTAGGGTGCGGGGGCCAGGGACCCGGCCGGGGTCCCGGCGGCGAGCGGGAGGAGGCGGCATGCCGGGCTGGAAGGCCGCGCACATACCCGATCAGAGCGGCCGCACGGCCGTGGTCACCGGGGCCAACAGCGGGATCGGCTACTTCGCCGCCCGGGAGCTCGCCCGGCGCGGGGCCGCGGTCGTGCTGGCCTGCCGCAGCGCGGCCCGGGGACGGGCGGCCGAGGTCGCACTGCGCTCCGAACTGCCCGGCGCGGACGTGCGGTTCATCCCGCTGGACCTCGCCGACCTGGCCACCGTGCGGGAGTTCGCGCGGGAGTACGGCCAACGGCACGGCAGCCTCGACCTCCTCGTCAACAACGCCGGGGTGATGGCCCTGCCGTACGGGCGGACCGCGGACGGGTTCGAGACGCAGTTCGGGGTCAACCACCTCGGCCACTTCGCCCTCACCGGGCTGCTCCTGCCCGGGCTCCTCGCCGCCGGCCCCGGGGCCCGGGTCGTGAACCTCTCCAGCGGCTTCCACGCCCTCGGGGACGTGGACCACGAGGACCTGAACGGCGAGCGCCGCTACCGGCGCTGGATCGCCTACGGCCGCTCCAAGACCGCGAACCTGCTCTTCACCCACGAGCTCGCCCGCCGGCTCGCGGCCGCCGGCTCCGGGATCGTCACCGCCGCCGCCCACCCCGGTTACGCCTCCACCAACCTGCACGTCGGAGCGACCCCGCAGGCGGGCACCACCCTCACCTCGCGGATCACGGTCGCCGCCAACACCCTGGGCAACACCATCGGGAACGGCGTCATCGCACAGTCCGCCGCCTCCGGCGCCCTGCCCACCCTGTACGCGGCCACCGCGCCCGGGGTCCGGCCGGACGAGTTCATCGGTCCGCGGCTCGGCTGGCGCGGGGCGCCCGCCCGATCCTGGCGGGCGAAATGGACCTTGGACGACAAGTCCGGCGAACGCCTCTGGTCCGCCTCCGAAAAGCTCACGGGAGTCTCGTACGCGTCCCTATCGCACTGAATCCCCGAGGGCTAACTTGCTACTCGCCAGTCACTTTCTTCAGGCTGTCGGGCCGCATCCCCTGGGAGAGCCATGCGCAGATCCGCCCTGCCCGTGCCCCTGCTGTTCCCGCTCCTCCTCGCCACGCTCGCGGCGCTCCTCGCGACCGCCCTCACCGCACCGCCCGCCCGGGCCGCCGCGAGCGCGGAGCGCCGTACGCCGGTCGTCCTCGTCCACGGCTACGGGGACACCGCGGCCTCCCTCGACGGGCTGGAGGACCACCTGCGCGGCCAGGGCTGGCTCTCGAGCGACCTCGCCGAGTTCGGCTACGACTGGGCCGCGACGAACGAGTCCAACGCGGCCCGCTTCGGGGCCTTCCTCACCGAGCGCTTCGGCGCCCGCCAGGTCAACGTCGTGGCCCACAGCATGGGTTCGCTGCTCACCCGCAAGTACCTCAAGGACGGCGGGAGTTCCCGGGTCCGTGCCTGGGTCTCGCTGGGCGGGCCCAACCACGGGGCGGGTGACGCCGCGCCCTGCGGCCCCTTCGGCACCTTCTGCGACATCCACGCCGCCTCCCTCGCCGACATGACCCCCGGCGGCGCCTTCCTGACCTCCCTCAACGCGGGTGACGAGACCCCGGGCGCCACCCGCTACACCACCTTCAGCTCCACCTGCGACCAGCAGATCCCGCCCGGCGACAGCCGCGCCCCGCGCTCCACCGAACTGGCCGGCGCCGTCAACCACGTCCTCCCGGTCGGCGACAGCGGCTGCCCCTCGCACTACGGGCTGCTCGGCAACGACTGGATCCGCCGGCAGATCGTCGCCGAGTTCTCCAAGGACCCGGTGAGCCGGGTCGACCTGAAGAACGGCCCCTTCCGCATCACCGTCGACTCGGCCCGCTTCACCTCCGCCGGGGAGAGCGGTCCCGAGCTCTACGACGGCCTCACGCTCACCACCGACGGGACCGCCCGCACCCTGTGGCACCGCGACCGCGCCGGCGCCACCGCCTTCCCCGACCACGACCCCTGGTTCGGGCTCGACGATTCCGCCCGCGGGCAGGTCTTCGGCTCCGGCGCCACCATCACCGCCCACGTCACCGACGCCGACTACACCGCCGGGAACAACGACGACGTGATGGCCGCCGGCCGCGTCCACTGGGACCCGGCCCTCGGCTTCGGCCGGTTCACCGCGAAGATGGCGGGAGTGGACGGCGGCGAGGTGTCCGTCACCTACACCGTCACCCCGGCGCAGGGCGTCCCCGCCTGCCGGGTCCGCGTGGACGGGGCCGAGCTGACCTACTTCGACGACGGCACGACCCGGCCCGCGCTCTACGGGGACCTCACGGTCCGGACCGGTGACGGCGGCCGCGGCGCCGTGTGGTCGCGCTCCTCGTCGGACCCGTCGACCTTCCCCAACAAGGGCGGCCGCACCAACCCGGACCCGTACTTCCACCAGCAGGTCGGCTCGGGGACGACGTACGGCCCCGGCCCCTTCGAGATCGGCGTGTACCTCTGGGACCGCGACGCCTCCTCGGCCGACGACCTGGTCGCCCGCGGCACGGTGGCCTGGGATCCCTACACCGACCAGCCCGGAACCCGTACGAGCGACTTCCGCGGCGACGACGACGGGCACGTGCGGGTCACCTGGACGGTCCTGTGTCCGTGACCCGCCCTGACCTGCCCTGACGCGACCCCACCGGTCGAACGGGTGTGTGGGCGCCCCGGCATGAGCCCGTCCGCCCCCGGGAAGCCCCAAGGCGCCCCGTCCGGGCCCTCACCGGGGCGCGCGGACCGCACCACACTCTGCGGCATGGACGACGACGGTACGGACAACCACCCAGGAAGCACCGACTCGGAGCCCGGGGACCACGCGGTGGTCCTCGGGGCGGGCATGGCCGGGCTGCTGGCCGCGCGGGTCCTCGCGCGGCGCTTCTCCCGCGTCACCGTGATCGAGCGGGACGAACTGCCCGAAGGAGAGCCGCAGTTCCGGCCCGGGCTGCCGCAGTCCCGGCACGCGCACATCCTGTGGGCGAGGGGCGTGGAGCTGATCGAACTGATGCTGCCGGGCATCACCGGCAAACTGGTGGGTGCCGGGGCGAGCCTGCTGAACTCGCCGCGGGACTTCCTCTGGCTGAGCCCCGCCGGCTGGTTCGGCCCGTTACACGGGGCCGAAGTGCTGCTCTCCAGCCGGGAGTTGCTCGACCGGACGGTGCGCCGCGAGGTGCTGCGGGACGGCCGCATCACGATCCGCGGCGGGACGACGGCCACCGGACTGGTGGCCGGGCCGGACGGCCGCTCGGTGACCGGCGTACAGCTCCGCCACGGCGGCCCGCTGGCCGCGCGACTCGTCGTCGACGCGACCGGCCGCGCCTCCAAGGCGCCCGACTGGCTCATCGCGCTCGGCCACGCGGCCCCGGAGGTCACCCGCTACGACTCCCGACTCGGCTACTCCAGCCGCTACTTCGAGATCCCGGCCGATCCGGGGCGGCGCTGGCAGGGCCTGTACGTCCAGGGCCGCCCCGACCTCCCGCGCGGCGGCGTCCTGATGCCGCAGGACGGCAACCGCTGGCTGGTGACCCTGATCGGCAACGGCGAACACGCCCCGCCCGTCGAGGACGGGGCGTTCTTCGCGTTCGCGCGGAGCCTGCGCAGCCCGGCCCTGTACGACGCCATCCGGGACGCGACCCCGCTGTCCCCGCCCACCGCCTTCCGGAACACGGCGAACGAATGGCGCCACTACGAGCGCCTCGCACACTGGCCGGCCGGATTCGTGGTCCTCGGCGACGCCGTCTGCCGGTTCAACCCCGTGTACGGACACGGGATGACGGTCGCCGCGCTCGCCGCGGAGGCCCTGGCCAAGGAGATCCGCACCCTGAACCCGCGGGAGATCGCCGGGGCCGCCCGGCGCATCCAGCGCCGCACCACCGCGGCGTCCGCCGTGCCCTGGCAGATCGCCACCAGCGAGGACATGCGCTATCCGGTGACGAAGGGGCCGCCGCCGGACCGGGCCACCCGGATCCTGCAGCGCTACATGGCGCGGGTGATGGTGGGAGCCAACGCCGACCCGGCGATCGCGGGCCGCTTCTTCGGCGTGCTGTCGCTGACCGCCCCGCCGGCCGTCCTGCTCGAGCCCGTCACGATGGCCCGCGTCCTGTCGAAGTGGCGCCTTCCGGCCACCCCCGAAACCACCGACTACCCACCCCACCACGGCCCGCCGAAGGACTAAGAAGGCCCGGCGGCCACCGCGTTCGCGAAGGCTTCGTAGGCGCGTTCGTCGAAGAGAACGAAGCGGACCTCCTCCACCTCGGTCCGGGCCGACCGCACGGTCTCCACCGCGATCCGCGCCCCGTCGTCCAGGGGCCATCCGTAGATCCCGGTGGAGATCGCCGGGAAGGCGACGCTACGGGCTCCCAGTTCATCGGCGACCCGCAGCGACTCCCGGTAGCAGGAGGCCAGCAGCGCCGACCGGTCCTCGTCCCGCGACCAGACCGGACCGACCGTGTGGATCACGTGATCGGCCGGCAGCCGGCCGGCCGTGGTGGCGACCGCCTTGCCCGTCGCGAGACCCTTGCCGTAGTGCGAGCGGCGCAGCTGTTCGCAGGCGGCCAGGATCTCCGGACCGCCGCGCCGGTGGATGGCCCCGTCGACACCGCCGCCGCCGAGCAGCGAGGAGTTCGCCGCGTTGACCACGGCGTCGGCCCGCTCCGTGGTGATGTCGCCCCGGACGAGTGCGATGCGCGGCACGGGAGTTCCTTCCTTCGTGGAGGACACACGCTACCGGGAGCCCCGGCAAGATCCGAAAGAGCCGGCCACAGCACTAGTGCTGTGACCGGAAAGGTCCACCGGGTCGCGGCGCCCGGCACGGCACCTCGCCGCGTTGTCGGACCACCGAAGTACGTCCAGTACAAGCGGCGGCCCTCCGCCTTGCGATGCACCGCACCGGACACCGCGACCCGGCAAACCTTTCCGGCCACAGCGCTAGCCGCGGACGGCGCGTTCGTAGAGCTCGCGGACGTCGTCGTCGAAGGAGGAGCTGTAGGAGGTCTGGTCGTCGCCGCCTCCGTCGCGGCCGCCGATCACGCCGATCAGGGCCTTCCCGTCGGTCAGCACCGGCCCGCCGCTGGTGCCGTCGGGTACGTCCGGGCAGTCCAGCCGCAGCTGCGCGGGCCCGTCCGCGACGGCCAGGGTCAGGCAGCCCAGGGGCTGTTCGGCGGTGTTCGGGTAGCCCACCAGCCGGGCGGGCACCGGGAGCGCGGTTCCGGTGCGCAGCGTCCAGGCGGCGCCGGTGACGTCCTCCAGCCGCTGCCCGGGACGGCCGGGGCGGCGCACGCGCACGAAGGCCACGTCGTGGTCGGGATCGTGGTCGGCGCTCCAGCGGGGGTCCACGTCGATCCGGGTCGGGACCCAGACCCCGAAGGGGAACGTGCCGTCGTGGTAGCCGGGGGCGAAGGCCAGGTTGGTGCGGAAGCCGTTCTGGTGGACGCAGTGGGCGGCGGTGACGATGAGGTCGCCGCCGGGGGAGTGGACCACGGCGGCCGAGCAGTGGTGGTCGGGGTCGCCGTCGGCGCCGGGGGAGAACAGCGCGCCGACGGCCGGCTCGGCGGGGACGGTCCCGGCCGTCTGGGGGCCGGCGGGCTCGGCGGACACGGAGGGCGCCGGCGGCTCGTCGCCGTCGCGCCCCCCTCCGCCCCCGGCCCCTTCCCCGCCCCCGCCGCCGCCTGCCCCTCTGCCGCCGCTGCCGCCGGTGCCTACCCAGAGTAGCGCGGCCGCCGCGTCAGATGTGTATACGGGACAGGCCCGTCGCCGCTCCCCGGGTGCGCAGTTCGGAGCGGCGGAGCTTGCCGGTCTCCGTACGGGGGAGGTCGGTGACGAACTCCACGGCCCGCGGGTACTTGAACGGGGCGATGGCCCCCTTGACGTGGTTCTGGAGCTCGCGGACGGTCTCGGGCGCGGCCGGGACGCCGTCGCGCAGCACCACGAAGGCCTTGACGAGCATGCCGCGGCGCTCGTCGGGGACCCCGACGACACCGCAGTCCGCCACGTGGGGATGGCCGGCCAGCGCCTTCTCGACCTCGGGCCCCGCGATGTTGTAGCCCGAGGAGACGATCATGTCGTCGCTGCGGGCCACGTACCAGAAGTAGCCGTCCGCATCGCGGATGTAGGTGTCACCGGTGATGTTCCACCCGCCCCGGACGTACGTGGACTGGCGCGGGTCGTCCAGGTAGCGGCAGCCCGTGGGCCCGGTGACGGCGAGCAGCCCGGGGTACCCGTCGGGGACGGGCGCCCCGTTCTCGTCGACCACGGCGGCGCGGTAGCCGGGGACGGGCCGGCCCGTGGAGCCGGGCCGGATGTCCTCGTCCGCGGCGGCGATGAACACGTGCAGCATCTCGGTGGCGCCGATGCCGTCGATGATGCGCAGCCCGGTGGCCGCGTGGAACTCCTCCCACACGGCGGCGGGCAGCGGTTCGCCCGCCGACACGCAGCGGCGCAGGCCGGCCAGCCGGTCGGCCGAGCCGGCGGCCAGGATCGCGCGGTAGGCGGTGGGCGCGGTGAACAGGACGGTCACCCCGTGCGCGGCGACGAGGTCGGCCAGTTGCGTGGGCGTCGCCGATTCCACGAGCAGGGTGGAGGCCCCGACCCGCAGCGGGAAGACCACCAGACCGCCGAGCCCGAAGGTGAACGCGAGCGGCGGGGTGCCGGTGAACACGTCGTCGGGGTTCGGCCGCAGGACGTGCCGGGAGAAGGTGTCGGCGTTGGCGAGCACGTCCCGGTGGAAGTGCAGGGTCGCCTTGGGCCGCCCGGTGGTGCCGGAGGTGAAGGCGATGAGCGCCACGTCGTCCGCGGCGGTGTCCACGGTGGTGAAGACCCCGTCCTTGGCGGCGCAGCGGACGGCGAGGTCGTCCTCGCCGGGGCCGCCGTACGCGATCACCCGCGGGGCGGTGGCGTCGGCGCCATCGGCATCGGCGCCGGTCGTGGCCGTTGCCGCCACCGCGGCTTCGAGTTCTTCGAGGGAGCGGTGGTCGCACAGGGCGATGGCGGGCCGGCTGATCTCGCACAGCCCGGTGAGCTCGGCGGCCCGCAGCAGCGGCACGGTGGTGACGGCCACGCCGCCGGCCTTGAGCACGCCGAACCAGGCGGCGACGAGCCAGGGGTTGTTGGGGCCGCGCAGCAGTACGCGGTTCCCGGGACGCAGGCCCAGGTCCTCGGTGAGCACCTGGGCGACCTGGTTGGCGCGCCGGCGCAGTTCGCCGTAGGTCAAGCGCTCGTCCGGGGTCAGCAGGCAGGGGCGGTCGGGGCCCCAGCGCTCGACGGCGTCGTCGAGGAGGCTGCGGGCGCAGTTGAGCCGGTCGGGGTAGTCCAACTCCGGAAGATCGAAGTGGAGTCGGGGCCAGAGCTCGAACGGCGGAAGCCGGTCGCGGCAGAAGGAATCGGCATGCGCCGAAGGGGAGAGCTCCATGGGGCGGCACCTCAATCAGGGAGCAGCGGGGGAGATGGGGCAAGTATCTCGATAAAATGGCGGCCGTCAATTCCTCGCGATATTTCTGTGAGGGAATCGTCATGCTCGGCGCCGCATCCGGCGCCCCGCCGCGACGGCTCTCACGCGGCTTTCGCGCGGCTCTCCGGGGGTTCCCTGCCCCCTTCGTGGCCTCCGGTGTGGGCTTCGCCACTCGTCAGGCGGCCGGTATGCGCACGCGCACGGATTTGCCGAACTCGTCGGCGCTGAAGCTGAGTCGGCCGCCGCTCTCGGCCGCCATCAGCTGGACGATCAGCAGCCCCCGCCCGCCCTCGGCGTCCGGGTCGACCTCGCCTCGGGGGTGCGGCAGTCGGGGGAGCGAGGAGGCCCCGTCGGCCACCTCCAGCTGGAGCCACCCTCCCCGCAGGGAGATCCCGACCCGCAGCCGACCGGCTTCGGCGGCGTGCAGGACGACGTTCGCGACCAGCTCGCTGACGGCGAGCAGCAGGACGTCCGCGATCTCGCCGGCGATCTGCCAGCCGTCGAGGGCGGAGCGGACGCGGGAGCGCATCAGGGGGACGGTCGCCGCGGTGGGCCGCGCGGCCCAGTGGCCGAAGCCGCGGGCCCGGGAGGCGGCTGCGGAGACCGGGTCGGACAGGCCGACCGGGTCGGACGGCCCGGCGGGACCGACCGGGCCGGAGTGGGGCGGGGTGGGGGTGGGGGTGGACGTGAGCATGACGTGCTCCCGGAGGGGGGAAGGCGGCGACATTCGCGCGGCGGCTCGTGTAACTGCCGGGGAACTTGGACTGCCCGTGCTCTTGTGGTCTGCGGAAACGCGTCGCTAGAGTCGTGATTACACGTGTAACACGCTAAGCCTCCGCCATGGCTCGCGCAAGCAATCCGGACATACGTTACGAAGCCTTGTCCGTGGTGGTGGCCGCAGCCGTGGCGGGACCCGGACCCACGACCGGACCCGCACCCGGACCCGGACTGACGACCGGACCCGTACCCGTACCCCCTCGGCCCTCGGGGCCGAGCAGATTGGAAGGGCCGCAATGACGCAATCGCCCCCCGCCACGATCGACCTGGCGGACATGACCTGGCCGCCCCCGCCGTTCCGGACCCCCGTGTCCGCGGTGGTCGGCGCCGACGGGATCCGCCGCTTCGAAGGGGTGACGTACGCGACCTCGCCCGGCTACCGGCCGCGGCTCCTCGACGTCCTGGTGCCCGAGGGCGAGGGGCCCTTCCCGGCGGTGGTGTGGATCCACGGCGGCGGCTGGCTGGACGGCGACCGCCGCTACCCGCCGCCGACCGTTCCCGTGGAGCTGCTGCACGGATCGGTGCTGGGGGCGGGCCTCGCGCTCGTCTCCATCGACTACCGGCACAGCCTGGAGGCCCCCTTCCCGGCCCAGTTGCACGACGTGAAGGCCGCGATCCGCTACGTCCGGCAGTTCGCCGCCGTCCTGGGCGTGGACCCGGACCGGATCGGGGTCTGGGGCGAGTCCGCCGGAGGCCACCTGGCCGCCCTCGCCGGGGTCGTCGGCGCGGACACCCCGGACGCCGCCGCGCTGGAGGGCGTACAGGGAGTGGGCGCGGGGGACACCGCGGTACGGGCCGTCGTCGACTGGTACGGGGTCTCCGACCTGGTCACCCTCGCCGAGCACCCCATGCCGCCGATGCCCGGCGGAGCCGAGTTCCCCGACCCGTACGAAGCCCTGCTCGGCGCGGCCGTCGCCGAACGCCCCGAGCTGGCGCGGGCCGCGAGCCCGGTCACGTACGCCGTCGAGGGTTCGGACCCGCCGCCGTTCCTGCTGATCCACGGAACGCTCGACGGGCTGGTCCCCTACAGCCAGAGCGAGCAGCTCGCCGCGGTCCTGACGAAGGCCGGGGGCGAGGTCACCCTGACTCCGGTGGAGGGCGCGGACCACATCTTCCTCGGATCGCCCGACATCGGGCGGATCGTCGCGGACAGCGTCGCCTTCCTGGCCGGCCACCTGGTGCTGTGACCGGAAGGGTTCACCGGGTCGCGGCGCCCGGCACGGCACCTCGCCGCGTTGTCGGACCACACCGGTACGTCCAGTACGAGGCGTGGTCCTCCGTCCGGGGGCCCCTCCCGGCGGTAGCTGGGGGAGATGCACCGCACCGGACACCGCGACCCGGCAAACCTTCCCGGTCACAGCACTGGGCGCCTGAGGCCCCGCGCCCCCCGGAAACCGGCAGGATCCGAAAGCCGCCGCGCCGGGCCCCCGTCACCGGGGCGCCCGGCGCCGTTCCGTTCAGGTCCGGGGCCGAGCTCCGCCGCCGTCGTCCCGCCCGATGACGACGGTCCCGCGGGGGCTCAACAGGGTGTCACCTCGGAGTCGAACAGCCGCAGGCCCGGGGGCTCCAGCGTGCCGTCGCAGAGTTCTGCCAGGAACTGCACGGCCCCGCCCTCGTAGTGCCACCAGCCCCGCCGTGACCCGCCACGGTGACGCACCACTCCTGCGGGGTCCCGCCGGTCGTCCTCCACGCGAACGTGTCGCTCTCGTCCGACTCGGCCCAGGGCAGAAGACCGCCCGGTGCGGGATGGGGCGGCACGCCGGGGCCGGGTTCCGGCCGGGCCTCGACGAGCGCCTCCAGCAGGCTCCTGATGTCACGGAGCACGTGGTGTTCCGCGCCCGGCTCCGGCAGGCCGAGGAGTACGCAGTGGCCGATGGCGAACGCCGGGTACCACTCGGCGAGGTGCTTGTAGTCGGAAGGCAGCGCGGTGCCCAAGCCCTCCTCGAGCAGGGCCCAGTCGAGTACGGCGGGAGTCGGCCGGCGGTGGTCGGCCATGTCCGGAACGGCGCGCTCGAGCGCCGCGAGCGCCTCGGCCGGATCCGTGATGCGGCGCTTCGGCGTCCATGTGTCGATGAGGTCATCCGTCATGGACGGCAGACTGCCAGACCGGTGTGACACCCCAGGGGCTCCCGGCGGGCTCGGACTGCCCCGAGGCGCCGGAACCGGCTCATGACGCGTTCACGGGGGATCGACGGGCGGGCCCGGAATCGGGGCCCTCAGGAGGTCTCGCGTTCGATCAGGACCGCTTCTATCTCCGGGATGGGCGCCGTCGTGCCCGTTTCGATCAGATCGTGCACGGCGTCCGCGACCGCGGCGGGCGAGACCAGATCCAGGCGGATCGAGGTCAGCGGGGGCTGCTGGAGGGCGGCGAGGACCAGGTCGTCGGAGCCCACGACGGCCACCTCCCCGGGTACGTCGATCCCCTCGGCCCGCAGGGCGTGCATGAGCAGCGCGGCGTACTCGTCGTTGTAGGCGAACACGGAGTCCAGGCCGAGGCTCCGCCAGCGCCGGGCCAGCGAGGTCGCCGACTCCCGGGTGTAGGCGAGCTCCACCGGGGTCACCGTGGCCATGTGCCCGGCGGCGACCGACTCGGCGCCGGCGAGCCGCGGCGCGGCGAGGGTGCCGAGACCGCGCTCCTGCGGCATGACCACGCCGATACGGGTCCGGCCGCGCGAGATCAGGTGCTCCGCGGCGGTGGCGCCGATGCGGGCGTGGTCGAAGCGGATGGTGTGCACGCCCGGCACGGGACGGGCGGCGAAGGCGAGCAGCCCCCGCACCCCGGCGCGCCGCAGCAGTTCGGCGGCCTGTGCGGTGAGCCGGTCGCCGTCGAGGGCGATGACGGCGGCCGGGCGCAGCTCGGCCCAGGCGCGGGCGGCGTCGAGGGGGTCGGCGAAGCGCCCCGCGTGCAGGACGGCGGTGTAACCGTGCCGGTCGAGCTCGCTGTGCAGGTCGTCGACCCAGTCGCTGACGAGGCGGCCGACCGCGGAGATCGACGAGGGCATCAGCACGAGGTTGCTGCGCCCGGCCCGCAGGGACCGGGCCGCGGCGTGCGGTACGTAGCCGAGCTGCCGGGCGGCGTCGAGGACGCGGGCGCGGGCCGCTTCGCCGACGCGGTGGCCCTGGGTGTCGTTGAGGACGAAGGAGACCGTGGCGCGGGAAACCCCCGCGAGGCGGGCCACGTCGGCGCTGGTGGGGGACGCCGGGACAGGAGTGTCTTTGGCCATGACGTCGCTCGACGCTCCTTTTGTTCGGCTCGGTGCCTTCCCTTCGGAGGTTACACGAGTTAGATCAACGGAGCGCGGGCCCGCCCGGATGTGCGAGCAGCTCTGCGGGGGCGGGTCCCGGTCGGTTCGGGCGGCCTGCTCGGCGGTCCGGTCGCTGGTCGGCTCAGGCGGCGGGTGTGACCGGGGTGGGGCTGACGACCAGCACGGTGGGGCGGTCCGCGGGGCCCGCGGGGAACTCCGTCGACGCTTCCGGGGTCCGTGGGGCATTCGGTGCCCCGCCGGTGAGCGGCAGCACTTCCGTGATCTCGTACGCGGACACGGCCACGTGGGGCGACGGCTCCGGGCTGTCCTCGGTGAAGCGCAGCCCGGGCGCGGACTCCCCGAACTTCGCCGCCGCCCGCCGGCGCAGCCGCACTTGCTCCGCTGCCGCGGACACCGGGGCGGCGGGATGCTCCCGCAGTCGCCCGGCCGCCGCCCCGGGCTCGTCGGCCGGGTCCGCGGCCGGCGCATCGGCCGGGTCGGCGGCCGGGAGGGCGGCCGGCAGGCTCTGGCCCTCATCCCGGCCGCCGCCCCGGGGGCGGCCCTCAGGCGGGCCGGGAGCCGAGCGCCCTCTCGTGCAGGCGCAGGGAGTCCCCGGCGAGGTCGGCGAGCGCGGTGACGACGGAGTCGAAGCGCATCGTGGTGCGGGTGTCCTTCTCGTACGGGTTCCACGTCGGCATGTCCGGATGGTTCGGGTCGCCGGTGCGGATGAAGGCGATCCAGGCCTCGTGCATGGTGTGCGCGAGCCCGTCCCGGACGGCGGGGTCCAGCCCGGACGTCAGGGGCGCGTGGGTCCACTGGTCGAAGTTGGCGAACGCGAAGGGCAGTTCGAGGCAGTGTGCCGCGCCGAGCCGGCCGTCGTGGGCGGCCGCGGGAAGGTCGAACTGGTAGGCCCACACCGGATGGCCCGCCTCGGCCCGGGCCTCGGCCAGCCGCAGCGCGGGGACCCGGAAGAGCTCGTCCGTGATGAGGTCCATCAGGACGTCGGCCGGACCGGCCCCGGGCCGGGTGCGCTCGTACGCCGCGTACACGGCGGGGGCCGCCTCGGGGCCGAAGGTGTCCGCGATCCGGTCGGTGACCTGGTCCCGGTCCGCCGCTGCGTGCACCTCGTTCAGGGCGAAGCCGAAGTTGGCCTCCTCCCGGGTCCAGCCGATCATCACCTCGATGCCGGCCGCGGCCCCGTGCAGCAGGGCCTCGGCCGGGTGGCGGGGCAGCGTCACGCCGTCGACCACGGGCAGGAACGGCGTGGGCCAGTAGCCCCAGCGGGTCGTCCGGGCGAAGAGCCCGCCGACGGCGCCGATCAGCTCGGGCCAGGGCAGGGTGCGCAGCTCGGCCAGGGTCTTGACCCCGGCGGCCTCGAGGTACGCGGCCGTGCGCTCCGGGCCGTCCTCGGACCCGGGGAGGTCCAGCCCGAAGGGCGGGCTCATCAGGATCACCCGCCGGATCAGGCCCCGGGTCTCGGGCAGTCCGGCGAGGGCGGCGGTGGACACGGCGCCGCCCGACTGGCCCGCGACGGTGATGGCGTCGGGGTCGCCCCCGAAGGCGGCGATGTTGTCCCGCACCCAGCGCAGGGCGGCGAGCTGGTCGGTCAGCCAGTGGTTGGCGCCGGGGTCCGCCGCGCCCTCCTCGGGGCCGGTGTGCAGGTAACCGAGGGGGCCGATGCGGTAGTTGATGCTGACGACGACCAGGTCCCCGTCGCGGGCGAAGGTGGCGCCCGAGTAGTTCGGCAGCGACCCGGAGCCGGACACGAAGCCGCCTCCGTGGATCCAGACGAGCACGGGCCGCCGGGCGTCGTCGGCCGCGGGGGTCCACACGTTGAGGGTCAGGCAGTCCTCGTCGAAGGGCGGCGAGCCGTGCCCGCCGAGGACGGGGTCGCCGCCCTCCAGGTACATCTGCGGGGCGCTGGGGCCGTCGGCGGTCGCGTCGCGGGTGCCGCTCCAGCCGGGGTGCGGCCGGGCGGCCCGCCAGCGCAGTTCGCCGACCGGGGGTGCGGCGTAGGGCACGGCCCGGAAGACGGCGAGCCCGTCCTCGACCGCGCCGCGCAGCCGGCCCGCGGGCGGGTGTGCCACGGGCCGACCGGGTCCTGGGGGTCCTGGGGTGGGTGCCATGAGTCGATCCTTCCTGGGTCCCGCGCCGAACGCGCGCCGACCCGTCGAGAGTATGGCGAAAATTCGCCGACCGTCAATGTTGCGCGATACCGCGAAGAGTGTCGCCGGCCGGTCGGGGGCGCGTCACAGCCAGAGCGTGTCCGCCGCCATCCGCTCGGCCTCCGTCTTCAGCAGGGGCGCGAAGGCCCGCCACAGGAGCAGGCAGGCCCCCGCGGCGGCCAGGGCGCCGGCGAAGGTGTCGCTCAGCCACTGGGCGTGCTGCCAGGTGCGGCTCCACATCATGGCGCCGGCGTACCCCGTGCCGAACAGCCACCACCAGCGCCGGCCGTCCGGCGGGAACAGCACCACCGCGGCGGCGATCATCAGGGCCACGGCGCTGAAGACCTGGCCGGAGGGGTACGAGCCGTCGTTGACCAGGACCCAGGTGTGCGGCGGTCGCGGCCGGTCGGCCAGGGCCTTGAGGGGCAGCACCACGAGCATGTTGGCCAGGATCGCGGTGGTGAAGACGAAGAGCGCCGAGCGCCAGCGCCCGTACATGCACAGGCAGCCCATCAGCAGCAGCGGCACGACCGTGCCGAGCGGGCCGCCGAGACGGTCGAGCACGGTGGCGAACCCGCTGGCGGAATCGGCGGGCGAGCCCTGCAGCGAAGCGGCCCAGGCGTCGTCGAGGCCCTGGAAGAAGGGCCGTTCGTCGATGCGGACGAGCAGTCCGATCAGCAGGGACAGCAGGAGCAGCGCCGTGCCCCAGACGAGCGCGTGGCGGGGCGGCGCGGCGGGGACCGGGCGCCGGGCGGGCCTGGCGGGAGCCGCCCACACCGCCCACGCGCAGTGCGAGGTGCTGGACCGGGGCCCGGCGGGGGCGCGCGGCCTCGGCGGTCGCGAGCCGGCGGGCCCGGCCGTTGTGCCCCTGGGTGGCGCGGGCCGCGGCCTGGGCGACGGCCGGCTCGATGCCGTCGCGTCGGACCAGCACCTCGGCGACGGCGGACACCGGCGGGATGCGCAGCGTCAGGTGGCGGCAGCGCGAGCGGATGGTCGGCAGCACGTCCTCCAGCGAGGGCGCGCACAGCAGCCACACGGTCCGCGGAGCGGGCTCCTCCACGGCCTTGAGCCGCGACCGCCGAGCACCTCGGCCGCCGCGTCACCGAGCAGACCCGCGTGCTCCTCGCGGGCCGCGCCGCCCTGGCCTCCGCCTCCGCCTGAGACGGCGCGCCCGGAGAGCGGGCGGGACACGCGGGGGACCGCCGCGCGGGCCAAGCCGGGCTCGGGCGGGGCCCCCCGGCGGTCCGGGGGGGGGGCCGGGGGTCGGGGTGGCCGTCGGGCCCGTCGGCGTGGGCCTGGGGTCGCCGGGGTCGCCGGTCGCGTGGCCGTCCTTGCGCTGGGCGATCTTGATGATGGCGCCGATGAGTCCGCCGCCCTTGACGACCGCCGTGATCCGCTCCCCGGACTGGATCCCGATCGCGGGGATCTTGGCCAGCACCTTGTTGGTCAGGTTGACCGCCAGCCCGTTGAAGAACTTGAAGTTCGCGCCCTTGAGGGCGGCCGATCCGCTGAACCGCAGTCCGCCGAGCTTCCCGAGGAACTTCAGGCCCTTGGCGCCGGCCGAGAAGCCCTTCAGGGCGCCGAGGCCCGGGACCACGCCCAGGACGTCGAGGCCGAGCTTGAGGAGGTTCAGCTTGCCGCCGCGGACCGTCATGTCGTACGCGTGCCCGGCCAGCGCGGCCGCGCTCGAGATGATGGCGAGGGCGGCGAAGATCGGTGCGAGGAACTGCAGGGGCGGCACGAAGGTGCAGATGACCGCGAGGATCGAGAAGATCGCGGCCATGTTGGAGAACCGGTCCGCCCAGTCCGCCAGCCAGTTCATGAACCCGCCGGGGTCGCGGACCCCGTCGTGGTGGATCACGTTCTTGATGTGCTTGGCGGCCTTGCTCGCGGCGTCGTCGCGTATGTCCTTGGCCTTGGAGACCTTGATGAAGCACTCCCGCTTGGCGGACCAGGCGTCGTTCTTCTGGTTCGTGAGCCGGGTGCGCTCCGGCCCGTCTTCGGGGGTGGGGGGCTTCGCGTCGTACTTCTCCAGGTCCTTCATGGCGGTCTTGTGCGTGGTGTCCGCCTCCAGGAAGTCGGCCAGCGCCTTGTCCGCCATCTTCTGCGCGCGGTGCAGCTCGCTCGCGTATTCGTCGGACTCGCCCTCGACCACCTTGGTGCCGATGGCCTTGGCGGCCTCGTCGTACCGCTCGTAGCTGCGCTTGAGGCGCGCCGAGGTGTTGTCCGCGATGTCGTGGAACCCGCGTCCGGCGTCGCTGTCCCAGCCGTCGACCGAGGAGAGGGCCTTGATGTTGGCGGCCTGCTTGTCGATCTCGTCGGCCATGTCGCGCAGCTTCTTGCCGAGCGCGGCGACCTCGTACGGGTCGCCGGGGACCGGGTCGCCGTCGTGCAGCGTGGACCAGTCGCGGGGGCGGGTGCTCACGGTGTCGGTCAGCCCTTCTTCTTCGCGCTGCGCAGCGCTTCGGCGAGTTTGCTGTCGACCTCGTCGTAGGTGTCCGCCGCGGTCTTGGTGAACTCGGCCAGGTGCTGGATGTCTTCCATGAGCTTCTTCCTGGTCTTCTTCCAGGTGTCGGAGAAGTCGTCGAAGACCTCGCGGAGCTTCTTGCTGCCGAGCGCGTCGTCGTAGGCGTCGGCGGGGTTGCTGTTGTCCTTGAACTGCCGGTGGATGGCGAAGAGGGAGTCCGAGCACTCCCTGATCATCTCCAGGTCGGCCCTGGTTCTCTCGCTCATGGATCAACTCCCTTGTCGGGGAACGGTGGTCGCGTGGCGCGTGGTCCCGGCGGCGGCGTCAGCGGTTGACGGCCTGGATCTCCTGGACGGTGATGTTCTGGACGGTGGTGAAGGTTCCCGGCGGCATGTTGGTCGGGCGCGGGCTGTTGGTTCCGACCCAGCTGACGTTCCAGGTGATGCTGGCTTCCAGCGAGTAGCCGCCGTTGCCCGAGGCGCGCAGGTACGTGAGTCCGCACGGCGGGGTCTTGTCGGCCGAGCCCTGGGTGAAGGGGGTGCCGATGCTGCCGTCGGCGTTGAAGGTGCACTCGCCCGAGGCGGGGTGCAGCTGGGCGTCCGCTGTGCCGGGCTTGATGCGGAGCGAGACGGGCGTCGCCGTGGTGGTGGCGGAGACGTTCACACCGGCGGCGTTGAGGCTCGCGGTGACGGAGACCGGCTTGAAGATGCCCTTGTCCAGCCAGGCCCAGGTGGGGAGGTTCACCTTGGTGTTCGCCTCGGGCGCGAGGGTCACCTGGGTCGTCGGGACGATGATCCGGTTGTAGGCCAGCTCGGCGAGCACCTGGGGGGTCACGGCCTGTCGCATCGGCGGCGGCGTGCCGTTGGGGACCCACTCGGGCAGCGTGCTGTTGCAGGCGAACGCGGCCAGCTCGTTGAGCCGGTCCTGGTTCATGACGGCGACCCAGAAGGCCCCCTGGCCCTCCTTGTCGAGGTTGTAGTCCTTGTAGTCGGTCTCGGTGTACTTCTTCCGGAGTTCGGCCATGGCGTTCTTGGCGTAGGACGGCTGGCCCGGATTGTTGACCACCGTGTCGTAGGAGGCCTTCTCGGCAGCCGCGAACTCACTGGCCGACATGGGCTCGAACCAGCACGCGGGCGGGGTCCAGTTGCCCGTCGGGGTGAACGTCTTGGGGTTCTTCCCGCCGGATCCGCCGGTCGAACCCGAGTAGCTGATGCGCGAGGTGAGCATCTGCCCGTCCCGGTCGCCCCCCGTGGTGGTCTCGCCTCGGGAGCCGCCACCGGGGTCCTTCCCGGCGAAGGCGGTGCCCGGTACGAGGGCAAGCGCGGTGGCGGTCGCGCCGATGATCAGCCAGCGGCCCGAACGGCTCATGACGCGCACGTCTTGCTCCCCCTCTCGGAGGTCAGCTTCGTGGTCTGCCAGACCCCTTGGGCGTTCTTGTCGACCCTGAGGGTGTAGGAGACGTACGACTTGTCGCTCGCGGGCTCCTCGTTGACCTTGCCCGTCTTGCGGTCCTTGGTGAACGCCTTGCTCTCGTCCGTGCAGAAGCCGACACCCGCGGACTTGTCGTCGAACAGCTCGATCCGGGGGCTGTAGTAACGCGTGGTTCCGGTGACCGTCAGGCCCTTGGCCTTGAACTCGGTGATCCACTTCGCGGCACCGATGAGGGCATCGCCCTTGTTGTAGAAGACGACGCCCGGCGTTTCGGGGGCGTCGCTCGTGATGGCCTCGTCGGTGGCGTTCATCTGAGCGCTGACATCGGTGAGGATCGCGTCCTTCACCGGCTCGCCCGTCGCCCACGTCTCGAAGACGTTCTTGACGTCCGCCGGAAGCGTGATCGTCGGCCGGCCCGCCGCCTGGGACGGGCTCGCGCTCGCGGATGCCGATGGTGGGGCGCTCGACTCCGATCCGGCGATTTTGTCGCTCGCCTTCGTTCCATCACCGCCGCACGCGGACAGGAGCAGGGCGGCAGCGGCCGTGGTGGCTACTGCGACGGGCAAGGTGCGGCGGGTCACTGGGCGACTCCTGATGGGGCGAAGGGCGTCTGAAGCTGTCTGACGCTACCTTTGTGGCGATCGGTTTCGCCAGGACGGTTCCCTTTACGTAACAGTGAGTTGTGCCTCCTGTCCGCTTCGGTGCCGGAAGTTTCCGGCGAATGTCGCAACTGCGACGGCCGCGCGGAGGGTCCGATGGCGAAGGACGAGGGCGTGGACCCCGGGGCCACGTAGGAGGATTGCGTCGGGACGGGGAAGTGCGGACCCCCGCCCCTCACGCGTGGCCGTGTGCCAGGAAGGCTGTTCACATGACAATTTCAATGCCGGCCGGATCGGCCCCGGTGGGGGCGATCGCCGGATACACCCTCGTGATGCCTCCGGGGTGGTCGCACATTCCGCTCGGGGAGGGAATGGAGGACGCGGTACGCACGATCGCGGCCGATACCGCGGCCTTCGCCCCCGACGAGCTCCCCCGGGACGAGGTCGCGAAGCACCGGGCCCAGCTCGAAGGCCATCTGCTGAAGCTGGCCCGCAAGGCCGCCGACAACTCCGGTATCGACCTGTACCTCCCCACCATCCCGCGCGACGGGATCGCCATCCCCTGCTCCATCGTGGTGGCGCAGTTCCGGCTCGAGCTGGGCGACGGCGTGGACCCGCTGGAGGTCGCCCGCGCCCTCGCGGCCGGCGGGGACGGGGAGGCGGACGCCCAAGAGGTGGACGTCGAGGGCGGGGTGGGTTCCCGTACGGAGCGCGTCCGTCCCGCCGACCCGGCGAAGGGTCGGCACGAGGCCGCCCGGACCGTGGACTACACGATGCCGGTGCCCGGGAACGCGGCCCGCTGGATCAGCGTCTCGTTCTCCACACCTGGGGACGGGGACCCGGAGGGTGAGTTCGCGCTCCTGCTCGTGGAGCTGTTCGACGCGATCATGACGACGTTCGCATGGCAGAGGAGTGGTGATGGGTGACAAGTCCGACCTGAAGGTCGACTACCAGCTGCTGACGGAATCCGAGAAGTCCCTGGGGATCATCCAGACGGAGTTCAAGAAGTGCGGGGACCGGCAGGACGAGCTGGCCGAGGACGTCGGGGCGAAGACCCTCGAGAGTGCGATGCACGAGTTCTCGGACAACTGGAAGAAGAACCGCAAGCAGATGCTCACGAACATCGAGGACGTGCTCAAGCTCGTCATCAAGGCCCGGGAGAGCTTCGAGGGGCTGGAGAAGGACCTGATCGACTCGGGCAAGGTCGAAAAGAAGAAGTAGTGAAGAAGAACGCAGCGAAGAAGTAGCAGTGAAGAAGTAGCAGGAATCACGGGGGTTCGAAGAGCATGGCACCCAACAACCGACCCAAGGACTGGCAGCCGCTGGCCGGCTCCGATCCCACGCCGGGCAATCCCGAGGAGGTGAGAACCGGGGCCAAGAACATGGCGACCACGGGTGAGCAGATCCGGGCGCAGATCACCCGGCTCAAGGCCATATCGGGGACGGACGAGCTCAAGGGCAAGTACGTCGAGGAGCTGAAGAAGGGCTCCGGCAAGCTGAAGGGCAAGCTGGAGAAGTCGGCGGGCCGGTACGAGAAGGTTTCCGCCAAGCTGGGCGAGTGGGCGGGCTGCCTGGAGCACGCGCAGAGCGAGACCGCGGCGGCGCTGACGTCCGCGAAGGAGGCCCAGGAGAGCTTCCGGGCCCTGGTGGGCAGCGAGGACCCGGACTCGGCGGCGGCCAAGACGGCGGAGAAGGACCTGGAGCCGTCGAAGAAGACGGAGCTGGAGAGCGCGCGCACCAAGCTGGAGGGTGCGAAGAAGCGCAACGGCACGGCCGTCGAGGGATACCGCAAGGACTCCAAGCGGATCGCGGACAAGATCCGCGACATCATCGACGACGCGGTCGAGGACGGCTTCTGGAGCTGGTTCTCCAACCTCATCGAGCGCAACCTCAAGGCCATCAAGGTCGTGCTGGAGGTCATGGGCTGGATCGCCACGATCCTCGCGGTCATCGCGCTGGTCATCATGATCGTGGCCATGTTCGCCGTGCCGGGCGCGGGCTGGCTCGCGGCGATGGCGCTCATGACCCAGATCGGCACGGCCCTCGCCCTCGCGAGCACGGTGGCGCACGTCGCCATGGCGGCCACCGGCAACGGAGGGTGGGGCGACGTGGTCTTCGACGTCGTGGGCCTGCTCACCATGCGCATGGGAACCGTGGCCGGCAAGGGCATCAAGAAGGGTTCGGACGCCGCTCGGCAGGCCTCGGTCAAGGCCGGACGCCAGCAGGCGAAGGACGTGAAGACGAGCCCGGCGTACAAGGACAAGATCGCGAAGTTCGAGGAGCGCAAGGCGAACGCGGGCAGCCAGCGCGCGAGGGACGCCATCCAGAAGGAGAAGGACGCCTTCGTGAAGTCCCAGAAGCCCAAGGGCGTGGCCACGGAGATGCCCAAGCCGAGCCGGATGGACACGTTCAGGGCGGGCGGCGACCGCGATGCGGCCGCGCAGCTCAAGTTCGCGCGGAACGAGGCATTGAAGCGGGGCGGCGACCCGGCCACGAGTGCGGCGGCGCGGGCGGCCGGCCGTAACGGCGGACTCGCCTTTGGTACTTTCGCGGCCGGAAACCTGATCGACTGGACCGACAAGGGCATCGCGCCGAGCGACATCTACGAGGACAAGCCGAAGGTCGGCCCTTACGGAGACCTCAAGGACTGGACTCCGAGCGACACCGGCATGTACGACTACGCGCCGTAAAGGAATGGGTGGGAAGAATGAGCTGGGTTCACGTCGACTTCGACGACCTGTACTGGGTGCCCCTGCCCTGGGGCGCATGGGATGAAAGGCCGTGGGACGACGAGAAGGACTGGGCCGAGAGCAAGGCCGTCGTCCTGCTGACCTACCACGACCTGCCGCTCAAGCGGAAGGAGCTCAAGCGCCTGTCCACGCTCCTTGCGGCCCGCCGGCAGGTGTTCGAGGAGATGAACACCTCCCGCGAGAGCTACCTCTATTTCGCGCACCCCACGGAAGAGCCGCTGGACATCCACCTCTGGTACGGGCCGGCGGAGGGCGATCGGGATGTGGCGCTGCGGAAGTACGCGCGGGTCGAGAGCCCCGATGCCATGCTGCCTCCGCAGGTGGAGGAATTCACCACGGAGGCGCTCGGCACGGGTCTGCATTCGCGCACGCACGTGCAGTTGGACGACAACTCCGTGGCAATGAACCTCTGGTACGCGTTCCGGGACGAAAAGCGCGGCGTGGACGTCATCGCCTTCGCTTCGTCGGACGACCTGGGGAGGCTCTCCGTCGCGGAGCCGGCCTTCGACGCGTTCGTACGGAGCATCCGGCTCGTCGACGACGAGTCGGAACTCTAGGCGGGACTCCGGGCGGAACTCCGGGCGTGGGCGCGGGCGTGGGCATTCGCGTTGGCGTTGGCGTCGGCGGCCTGCGGGACGGGCCTCAGGACGCGCTTCGCCGCTGTGCGCGGGTGGTGCGGCGCATGGCGCCGGGGTTGCGCGTGGTGACGACCGGCCGGGCTGCCGCCCTCGCGGCGGCGCGGGCGGTCGTCCGCTCCCGGCGGGCGCTGATGGCCTTCGGTGCGCGGAGGGCCGTCAGGGCCAGGGGCGGGCCGCCCATGACGAGGAGCACGCCCCAGAGCGGGACGCCGTCGGCGGCGGTCGACAGGACCAGGCCGGAGACGGCGCCGTAGGCGCAGCCGAGGGCGAGGGCGATGCCCGCGGCCACCTCGGCGTCCTCGGGGCGGTCGGCCCGGTGCAGGGCGAGGGCGTCCTGGGTCAGCTTGCGCGCGAGGTCGAGGCAGAGGACGGCGAGGAAGAGCAGGGTGAGCACGCCGGTGACGTGGTCCCGGCTGCTGTCGGCCCAGGAGGAACCCTCGGAGCCGGCGGCGGCGCTGACGACCGCGGTGATGAGCGCGCCCGCCCCGGCGAGGCCGGAGACCACCGCGTACGCCGAGTGCACCAGGACCCGCCAGGTCCGGGACCCCGTCTTGAGCTCGTTCATGACCACCCTCCCAGGTCAGCCGCCACGGGTACGGGCGGCCCGGCCTGGGGGTGAAGGCTACGCGACGTGCGGTCAGCGGTTGACGGCCTGGATCTCCTGGACGGTGATGTTCTGGACGACGGCGAAGGTCCCAGGGGGAAGGCCGCCTCCGGGGGCGGTGGTCGAGGTCCAGGTGACCTCCCACGTGATGCTGGCTTCCAGGGCGTACGTGCCGTTGCCCGAGGAACGCAGGTACGTGAGCCCGCACGGCGGGTTCTTGTCGGCCGAACCTTCGGTGAAGGGAGCCCCGATCGTGCCGTCGGCATTGATGGCGCACTCGCCGGAGCCGGGGTGGACCTGGGCGTCGGCGGTGCCGGGCTTGATGTGCAGGGAGACCGGTCTGGCGGTGGTGGTGGCGGTGACGTTCACGCCGGCGGCGTTGAGGGTCGCGGTGACGGAGACCGGCTTGAAGTCGGCCTTGTCGTGCGAGATCCACGTGGCCAGGTTGACCTTGTTGTTCGCCGGGGTGGGGGCGAGGCTCACAGTGGTCGGAGTGATGGCGATCTGGTTGTACGCCAGGTGAGCCAGGACCTCGGGCGTGACGGAGTTCTGGAAAGGGGGCGGGGTGCCGTTGGGGACCCACTCCGGCAGCTCGCTGCAGCCCATGGAGGCGACGTCATTCAACCGGTCGGGATTGCGGACGGCGACCCAGAAGGCACCCTTGCCCTCTTGGTCCAGGTTGTAGTTCTTGTACTTGCCGTCTTTGTAGATCGTCCTGAACTGCCCCACTGCACTCTTGGCGTGACCCGCCTGACCGGGGTAGTTGACGGTTTCCGCGACGAAGGCCTCGACGTACTCCGCGAACTGCGATGCGGAGCGCGGCTCGTACCAGCAGGCGGGCGGCGTCCAGTTGTTGGACGCCGTGAAGCCCTTCGGGCTGCCCTTGCCCTTGGTCGACCCCGAGAAGCTGATCAGCGAGGTGAGCGTGCCCTTGTCGTGGCCGCCGCTGGTCTGGGGGTCACCACCGCGGGTGTCGCCTTCGGGCGGCCACTCCGCCGCCGCGATACCAGGCATGAGTGCGATCGCCGCGGCGGTCACTCCCGTCGCTACCACGCGGAGTGGAGTCCTTAAGGTGTGCACGACTTGTCGCCCCTCTTGGAGTTCAGCTGGGTGGTCTGCCAGACGCCCTGCTCGTTCTTCTCCAGGCGGGCGGTGTAGGCCACGTATGAGTTGTCGGTCACGGGGGTCGTGTGGACCTTGCCCGTCCCGCGGTCCTTGGCGAACGCCTTGCTCTCGTCCGAGCAGTAGGAGACGCCGACGGACTTGTCGTCGAACGACTGAAGCTTCGGGTTGAAGTATCGGGAGGTTCCGGTGGGAACGTAGCCCTTCGTCTTCATCTTCGCGATCCACGTACCGGCGTTGATGAGGGCCATGCCCTTGTTGTAGAAGACCACGGCGGGCGATTCGGGCTCGTCGTTCGCGATGGCGGCGTCAACGGCGTTGATCTGGCTGCTGAGGTCGGTCAGGGCGGCATCCTTGCCGGCATCGCCCGTGGCCCATCCTTCGAACACGTTCTTGAAGTCCGGCGGGAGGGTCACGGTCGGGCGGCCTGTCGCCTGGGAGGGGGGCGGGGAATAGTGTTTCGGTGGTCATAGCGTTAGGGAAACGCCCGGTTTACATTCCGAACCCGGAAGCTAAGCCTTTCAGCGCCGATGGTACTGCAGGGGGGACCCTGTGGGAGAGTAGGACGCCGCCGAACAACCCGCCCTTTTAGCTCAGTCGGTAGAGCGTCTCCATGGTAAGGAGAAGGTCAACGGTTCGATTCCGTTAAAGGGCTCATCAAAAAGGCCCCCGCCTCTTGGCGGGGGCCTTTTTTTGCGTTACAGGACCTTCTTGTCAAGTCCCGAGTTCTCGGGTCGTGACCAGGGCTGCCGCTCGGGGCGCAATGGAAGCACGGATGACGGCTTCATCCGCTGTCCGAGCCCCCTGACCAGTGGAAGGACCTCTCATGAGCACCGACAGGATCCAACGCCTCGTCCGCCTGGTCGTGAAGGCCAGGGACGACTCCGCGTACTCGGGGGACCGGGAGACCGAACGTGACGCCTTCCCCTCCCCCTGCCCGGCCGACAGCGATGTGATCGTCGACGAGGGCTGTGGGCCCCGGGGCGAGATGGCGGCCCCGTCGTTCATGATCCTTGTGGTGCGGCCCCGGCGGTAGCCGGTCAAGCGGTCAGGGCACCGTGGGGTGCTCAGTCGCCGTGGCGCTGTTCGGGAATGCGGAAAGCCAGGATGGCCATGTCGTCCGAGGCCGGTTCGGCGGCGAAGCGTTCCACGGCGCGCAGGACGCGGGAGGCGACGGCGCCGGCGGTGAGGCCCGTACAAGTGGTCAGGACCTCGGCGAGGCCGTCGTCGCCGAGCATGCGGGTGCCCTCCCGGCGTTCGGTGACTCCGTCCGTGACGCAGAGCAGGACGTCGCCCGGGTCCAGGGTGAGCGTCTGTTCGTACAGGTCCAGGTCCTCGATCACGCCGAGGAGCGGCTGCGGGTCAGCGGCCGGGAGCACCTCGCCGTTCGGGCGCAGGCGCAAGGGGAGCGGGTGGCCCGCGCAGACGACCTTCATGTGGGCGCTGCCGTCGGACTGGGGGTGGAGCTCTCCGTAGAGGAGGGTGAGGAAGCGGCTGCGGGCGCCCTCGTCGAGGATCGCCGCGTTGAGGCGCTCCAGCACGGCCGGGCCGCCGAGGCCCTCGCGGGCCAGGAGGCGCAGGGCGTGGCGGGCCAGGCCGGTGACGGCGGCCGCCTCGGGTCCCGTACCGCAGACGTCGCCGATGGCGAAGCCGTAGACGCCGGGGCGGATCGGGAAGACGTCGTAGAAGTCGCCGCCCACCTCGTTGCCCTCGCCGGCGGCCCGGTAGATGACCTCGACCTCGATGCCGGGGATGGCGGGGGAGCCGGGCGGCAGCAGGCTGCGCTGCAGCGAGCGGCTGATGGCGGTGCGCTCGGAGTAGAGCCGGGCGTTGTCCAGGGCGAGGGCGGCGCGGCGGGAGAGGTCCTCGGCGAGTTCGAGGATCTCCTGGCGGAAGTGCTCCTCGGACGGTTTGCCCAGGGTCAGCATGCCGATGACGCGGTTGCGGGCGAGGAGGGGGAGGACCACCGTCTCGTCGCCTGCCGCGAGGGTCGCCGCGGGCCAGGGGGTGGCGCCGGATTCGCGGACCGGTTCGGGCGGGCTGACGTGGGACAGCAGGTCCTTGAGGCCGTCGATGCGGTCCTCGTCCTCGTGCAGGACGTAGGAGAGGTACGGGTCGGAGGACTGGTCGGCGATGGTGTAGACGGCGCACCAGGTGGCGAGGGTGGGGACGGTCATCTGGGCCATGAGGGCCAGGGTCTGGTCCCGGTCGAGGGTGCCGGCGAGCAGGTCGGAGGCTTCGACGAGGAAGGAGAGGGAGCCGCGGCGCAGCCGTTCGAGCTCGCCGAGCCGGGCGGACTCGACGGCGAGGGCGATGCGGTCGGCGGCGAACTGGAGGCGCAGGGCCTCGTCGTTGGAGTAGCGGCCGGGGGCCTCGGTGGCGACGCCGAGGGACCCGGTGAGGCGGCCCTCGACCTTGAGGGGCACGGTCACGGCGGAGCGCATGCCGGTGTTCTCCAGGAGCGGGACGGCTCCGGGGACGACGGCGAGGTCGTCGTGGACGGCGGGCATGCGGGCGCTGCCGTACCGGTTGGTGCCGGCCTCGACGGGGACCCGGGCGAAGCGCTGGCGGGTGGAGGGCAGGCCGGTGGTGGCGCGGACCTCGAGCTCGGTCTCGTCGTCGGTGGCGAGGAGGAGGAAGGCGGCGTCGGCGTCGAGGAGGTCGCGGGCGCGTTCCACGGTGCGCTGGAGCAGTCCGTCGAGGTCGTCGGGGGCGGGCGAGCCGATGAAGATCTCGAAGGGGTCCGCGGGGCGGGACTCGGCGAGGTGGCCGCCGTCGACGGGGACGCGTACGGGGCTCATGAGCAGGGCGCGCTCGTCGTCGTGGACGAGGAGGCAGACGATGGACGGCTCGCCGTGGGCATCGCGGACCCGCAGGTGGGAGGCGTAGACGGGGATGACGCGGCCGTCGGCGCCGCGGATGCCGTAGCTGCCCTCCCAGCGGGACAGGCGCAGGGCCTCGGCGATGCCGGTTCCGGTGCCGGGGGTCTGCGGCCAGGCGGCGAGCTCGGCGAGGGGGCGGCCGACGGCCTTCTCGGCGGGGTGGCCGAAGACGATCTCGGCGTCCTCGTTCCAGCCGGAGATGGTGTCGGTGGCGTCGATCTGCACGACGGCGACGCGGACCCGGCTGTCGGCGAGGGGGAGCAGCTGGTCGGGGACGACGGGGCCCGCGGAGCGGGTACCGACCGGACGGTCCGGCATGTCGAGGCGGAACCACACGTGTTTGTGGGTGCCGGTGTACTCGACGCCCCAGCGCGTGGCGAGCGCGGCGCAGAGCATGAGCCCGCGGCCGCTCTCGCGGTCGGGATCGGCGTACGGGCGCTCGCCGGGGTGGTGCAGGGGCAGCTCGCGCTCCGGGTACCGGTCGGCGACCTCGACCCGTACGCCGTCCTCGGTGCGCAGGCACAGGACCTCGGCGCGGGTGCCGGCGTGGACCACGGCGTTGGTGACGAGCTCACTGGTGAGGACCACGGCGTCGTCGACGATGTCCGCGAAACCCCAGCCCTGGAGGGTGTCGCGGACGAATGCGCGGGCAGAGGCGACCGAACGCCCTTGTGGATCGAAACTGGCAGCCGCCCGTGCCGTGATCACTAGTCTCCTTCGACGCGGTGGACATCGGATGCCAGGTTACTTACCTTCGCGGTCGCCATGGTGCCGTCGTCCGGGAATCCACCCGCAGGGTGCGGCCGGTGTGCGATGGTGCCGGAGTGTTATGGCCGGGTTCGGTCGGGGTGAAACACTGGGCAGGCTTGGAGCCGGGTACTGATGAGCAAAGTGCCCGGTGGAACGGCGGTCGACCCTTTCGGGAGGGACACGGTGGAGTCTGGCGCGGCGGTGCGGCGTACGGGAACGCGCCCGAAGGGCGGACGGTCCCGGCGGGAAGGGACGACGGAGGTCGATACCGCGGCCCTGAACAGGCTGCTCACGGCCTTGGTGTCGATGCGGGACGGGAACTTCCGCAAGCGGCTGACGGTGTCCGGCGAAGGCGTGATGGCGGAGATCGCCGCCGTCTACAACGAGGTCGCCGACCGCAATCTCCACCTGACCGGCGAGCTGTCCCGGGTCCGGCGGATGGTGGGCCGCGAGGGAAAGCTGAGCGAACGGCTGGAAACGGGTGCCTGTGAGGGCTCCTGGGCGGCCGCGATCGACGCCTCGAACCAGCTGGTCGACGATCTGGCGCGGCCGGTGTCCGAGGTGGGCCGGGTGCTGTCGGCGGTCGCCGAGGGCGATCTCGACCAGCGCATGGACCTGCGGACCCAGGCCGCGGAGGGTGCCGGGCACCCGCTGCGCGGGGAGTTCCTGAAGGTCGGGCGGACGGTCAACAATCTGGTCGACCAGCTCTCCGCGTTCACCGACGAGGTGACGCGGGTGGCGCTGGAGGTGGGCACCGAGGGCAAGCTCGGCGGCCAGGCCCAGGTGCGTGGAATGTCCGGATCCTGGAAGGATCTGACCGACTCCGTCAACACGATGGCGTACCGGCTCACCGCTCAGGTGCGTGACATCGCTCTCGTCACGACGGCGGTGGCGAAGGGCGATCTGTCGCGCAAGGTCACCGTGCACGTGGCCGGCGAGATGCTCCAGCTGAAGAACACCGTCAACACGATGGTGGACCAGCTGTCCTCGTTCTCGTCCGAGGTCACCCGGGTGGCCCGCGAGGTGGGTACGGAGGGTGAGCTCGGCGGCCAGGCGAAGGTGCCCGGGGTCGCGGGCGTGTGGAAGGACCTGACGGACTCCGTCAACACGATGGCGGGCAACCTGACGGCTCAGGTGCGCGGGATCGCCCAGGTCACGACGGCCGTCGCCAACGGCGACCTGTCGCAGAAGGTGCGGGTCAGCGCTCGCGGCGAGGTCGCGCAGCTGGCCGAAACGATCAACCAGATGACCGAGACGCTGCGGACCTTCGCGGACGAGGTCACGCGCGTGGCCAGCGAGGTCGGGGCCAAGGGAACCCTCGGTGGTCAGGCGCAGGTGCCGGGCGCGGCGGGGACGTGGAAGGACCTCACCGACTCGGTGAACACGGTCTTCCGCAACCTCACGACGCAGGTGCGGGACATCGCGACCGTGACGACGGCGGTGGCCAACGGGGACCTCTCGCAGAAGGTCACCGTCGATGTGGCCGGCGAGATGCTGGAGCTGAAGAACACCGTCAACACGATGGTGGACCAGCTCCAGTCCTTCGGTGCCGAGGTGACGCGGGTGGCCCGCGAGGTCGGCGTCGAGGGCGAGCTGGGCGGCCAGGCGCAGGTGCCGGGCGCGGCCGGGACGTGGAAGGACCTCACCGACTCGGTGAACACCGCCTTCCGCAACCTCACCGGGCAGGTCCGCAACATCGCGCAGGTGACGACGGCGGTGGCCAACGGCGACCTGTCGCAGAAGGTCACCGTGGACGTCTCCGGCGAGATGCTCCAGCTGAAGAACACCGTGAACACGATGGTGGACCAGCTGTCCTCGTTCGCCGACCAGGTCACGCGGATGGCCCGGGACGTGGGTACGGAGGGCCGGCTCGGCGGCCAGGCCCGGGTGGAGGGGGTGTCCGGCACCTGGAAGGAACTCACCGACTCCGTCAACTTCATGGCCGGGAACCTGACCTCCCAGGTGCGCCAGATCGCCCAGGTGACCACGGCGGTGGCCCGCGGCGACCTGTCGCAGAAGATCGACGTGGACGCGCGCGGCGAGATCCTGGAGCTGAAGAACACCATCAACACGATGGTCGACCAGCTCTCCGCCTTCGCGGAGCAGGTGACCCGGGTGGCCCGGGACGTGGGTACGGAGGGCCGGCTCGGCGGCCAGGCGCAGGTGCCCGGTGTGGCCGGCGTGTGGCGGGACCTGACGGACTCGGTGAACGGCATGGCCGGGAACCTGACCTCGCAGGTGCGCAACATCGCGCAGGTCGCCACCGCGGTGGCCCGCGGCGACCTGTCGCAGAAGATCGAGGTCGATGCCCGGGGCGAGATCCTGGAGCTGAAGAACACCCTCAACACGATGGTGGACCAGCTCTCGAACTTCGCGGAGCAGGTGACGCGGGTGGCCCGGGAGGTGGGCACCGAGGGCATCCTGGGCGGCCAGGCCGAGGTCAAGGGGGTCTCCGGCACTTGGAAGGACCTCACCCAGTCCGTCAACTTCATGGCGAACAACCTGACGTCGCAGGTGCGCAACATCGCCGAGGTGACCACCGCGGTCGCCATGGGCGACCTCTCCAAGAAGATCACGGTCGACGCGAAGGGCGAGATCCTCGAACTGGTCACCACCGTGAACACGATGGTCGACCAGCTGTCCTCGTTCGCCGAGCAGGTGACGCGGGTGGCCCGCGAGGTGGGCACCGAGGGGATCCTCGGCGGCCAGGCCCGGGTGCGCGGGGTGACCGGCATCTGGAAGGACCTCAGCGACAACGTCAACACCATGGCCGGCAATCTGACGGCCCAGGTGCGCGGGATCGCCCAGGTCTCGACGGCGGTGGCCAACGGAGACCTGACCAAGACGGTCACGGTCGAGGCCCGGGGCGAGGTCGCGCAGCTGGCCGACACCGTCAACACGATGGTCAAGACCCTGTCGTCCTTCGCCGACGAGGTCACGCGCGTGGCCCGCGAGGTGGGTACGGAGGGCCGGCTGGGCGGTCAGGCACACGTTCCCGGGGTGTCCGGGACGTGGAAGGACCTCACCGACTCGGTGAACTTCATGGCCTCCAACCTCACCGGCCAGGTCCGGCAGATCGCCATGGTCACGACCGCCATCGCCAAGGGCGACATGACCAAGAAGATCGACATCGACGCGCGCGGCGAGATCCTGGAGCTCAAGACCACGATCAACACGATGGTCGACCAGCTGTCGTCCTTCGCCGACCAGGTGACGCGGGTGGCCCGCGAGGTGGGCACCGAGGGGATCCTCGGCGGCCAGGCCCGGGTCCGGGACGTCGACGGGACCTGGCGGGACCTGACCGAGTCGGTCAACGAGATGGCCGGCAACCTCACCCGCCAGGTGCGCGCCATCGCGGCCGTCGCCACGGCGGTGACGCGCGGCGACCTCAACCTCAAGATCGACGTGGACGCGGCCGGCGAGATCCAGGTCCTCCAGGACAACCTGAACACGATGATCGCCAACCTGCGCGACACCACCTTGGCCAACAAGGAGCAGGACTGGCTCAAGGGCAACCTCGCCCGGATCTCCGCCCTGATGCAGGGCCGCCGCGAGCTGGACGACGTCGCCTCGCTGATCATGAGCGAGCTGACCCCGGTGGTCTCCGCGCAGCACGGGGCGTTCTTCCTGGCGCTGCCGGCCGGCGGTACCACCGAGATCGGGACGGAGGGGGGCGCGGATGGCTCGTACGAGCTGCGGATGCGCGGGAGTTACGCGTACGCCGGCGGCCAGATGCCCATGTCCTTCCGGCCGGGGGAGGGGCTGATCGGGACGGTCGCCGAAGAGAAGCGGACGATCCTGATCGAGAACACCCCGCCCGGCTACCTGAAGATCTCCTCGGGGCTCGGCGAGGCCCCGCCGGCGCACGTGATCGTGCTGCCGGTGCTCTTCGAGGGGAAGGTGCTCGGCGTCATCGAGCTGGCCTCCTTCCAGCCCTTCACGCAGATCCAGAAGGACTTCCTCAGCCAGATCGCCGAGATGATCGGCACGAGCGTCAACACCATTTCCGTCAACTCCAAGACGGAGATGCTGCTCAAGCAGTCGCAGGAGATGACCGAGCAGCTGCGCGAGCGCTCCGACGAGCTGGAGAACCGGCAGAAGGCCCTCCAGGCGGCCAACGCCGAACTGGAGGAGAAGGCCGAGCTGCTGGCCCAGCAGAACCGGGACATCGAGGTGAAGAACACCGAGATCGAGGAGGCCCGGCAGGTCCTGGAGGAGCGCGCCGAGCAGCTCGCGGTCTCGATGCGCTACAAGTCCGAGTTCCTGGCGAACATGTCGCACGAGCTGCGGACCCCGCTCAACTCCCTGCTGATCCTGGCGAAGCTGCTCGCGGACAACGCGGACGAGAACCTCTCGCCGAAGCAGGTGGAATTCGCCGAGACCATCCACGGGGCCGGCTCGGACCTGCTCCAGCTGATCAACGACATCCTCGACCTGTCGAAGGTCGAGGCCGGGAAGATGGACGTCTCGCCGACCAGGATCGCGCTGGTCCAGCTCGTCGACTACGTGGAGGCCACCTTCCGGCCGCTCACCGCGGAGAAGGGGCTCGACTTCTCGGTACGGGTCTCCCCGGAGCTCCCGGCGACCCTGCACACCGACGAACAGCGGCTGCTGCAGGTGCTGCGCAACCTGCTGTCGAACGCGGTGAAGTTCACCGACACCGGGGCGGTGGAGCTGGTGATCCGGCCCGCCGGGGCGGACGTGCCCATCGCGATCCGCGAGCAGCTGCTGGAGGCGGGTTCGCTCCGCGAGGCGGACGCCGACCTGATCGCCTTCTCGGTGACCGACACCGGGATCGGGATCGCGGCGAGCAAGATGCTGGTGATCTTCGAGGCCTTCAAGCAGGCCGACGGCACCACCAGCCGCAAGTACGGCGGAACGGGCCTCGGCCTGTCCATCAGCCGGGAGATCGCCCGGCTGCTGGGCGGGGAGATCCACGCGGCGAGCGAGCCCGGACGCGGGTCCACCTTCACGCTGTACCTGCCGCTGCACCCGAGCGAGCTGCCCCCGCAGGGGTACGCGCCCCCGACGCCGGGCGGAGCCCGCGCGGAGCTGTACCGCAGGCCGGCGGCCGAGGAGGCGCGGCCCGCGCTGCCGGCGGCCCCGGCCGAGCAGGGCCCCGTACCGCCCGTGCAGCCGGTTGCGCTGCCGCGCGGCGGGGAACCGGCGGGGCAGGGGTCTTCGGCGCTGTTCCGGCGCCGGCGCAAGGCCTTGAGCGAGCCGCAGCTGCGGGCTGAGGTGCCGGGGCAGGGCGACGCGGAGGCGTGGGCCGTCGAGGAGCCGCTGCCGGTGGCGCCTCGGACGTACGACTTCCACGGCGAGCGGGTGCTGATCGTGGACGACGACGTGCGCAACGTCTTCGCGCTGACCAGCGTGCTGGAGCAGCACGGCCTGGCGGTGCTGTACGCGGAGAACGGGCGGGAGGGCATCGAGGTCCTGGAGCAGCACGACGACGTGGCGCTCGTGCTGATGGACATCATGATGCCGGAGATGGACGGGTACGCGACGACCTCGGCGATCCGGCGGATGCCGCAGTTCGAGGGGCTGCCGATCATCGCGCTGACGGCGAAGGCCATGAAGGGCGACCGGGAGAAGGCGATCGAGTCCGGAGCCTCCGACTATGTGACCAAGCCGGTGGAACCCGACTATCTACTGTCGGTCATGGAAGGGCACATGCGCGGAAACTGAGGCGTGAGCGGGCGCCGACACTTAAACACATCTGACGCTGCCGACGCCCCCTCCCCCGACGATCCGACCGCGGCCGCGCTGCGGTACGCCGCCCGGCTGCGCGCCGAGGCGCTGGAGCAGGCCGCCGCCCGCATCCGCCCGGAGGACGCCCCGTGTCCCTGCTGACCACCCTGGCCCGGCTGGAAGCGGTCCGGTCCGGCCGGGCGCAAGCCCTGGCGACCGTCCGGCACCGGCATCTGAGCGAGCGCCCGCTGGTCTTCGTACCGCTGACGACCGCGGGCGAGGCCGGGGCTCCGCTCGGCGCGATGTTCGGCACCGACCGGGACGCGCCGCGGATCCTGGTCATACCGCAGCCGCGCGACCGCGACCTGCGGTGGCAGTTCCTGGCGGAGCTCGCCGGGCACCTCATCCCGTACATCGACTCGTACGCGGACGACGTCGAGCCGGCCGAGCACACCGAGACCGACCCGGAGACGGGCAAGCGGGTCAAGGTGGCGGCCGAGCTGTGCGTGGACGCGCCGCAGCTCATCGTGCCGAGCCGCGCCGGCGTGGAGTACGTGAGGCTGCTGGGGCGGTCCATGCGGTTCCGGCGGACCGCCGAGGAGGATCCCGAGAACCCTTATCCGGCGCCCGCCCAAGTGCCCCTGCTCGGGCGCTGGTTCACGCACTTCTCCGAGCGCTCTCGGGTCCCGGGGTCCTCGATGCTGCTGTCGGCGACGGATCTGCTGGCCCGGCACTGGGCGAGCGGCCAGAGCAACCTGGAGGACCAGCACCTGCAGGCGCTGCTGGCGTGGATCGACCCCCCGCGGGGCGAGTCGGGCGCCGAGCGGGCGCTGCGCGCGGAGCTCGGCCGGGGCGCGGACGGCCAGTTGCTCCTCCCGCCGGCCGGTCCCGCGACGGATCCGGCGTTCGACAACAAGCTGCTGGCCCCGGCGATCGCGAAGTTCGACGCGGCCCGGGCGGCCGCGCTCCGCGACGGCAGCGGCAGCGGCAGCGGCGACGGGGGCGGCAGCAGCACGCGGTCCGCCGAGCTGGCCGTCCGGCGGCTGGTCACGGCCCAGATGGAGAGCACCTGGCACGCGGTGTGGCAGGCCGTCGGCCTCCTGCGCGAACTGCCCGCCGGTGAGCGGGCCGAGGAACGCTGGACCGGGGACCGCTGGTCGTACACCGGGCACCGGGACCGGGTGCGGGCCGGCGAAGGGCCGCAGCCGCGCCTGGACGACGCGGTGACGGCCGCGCGCAAGCTCGCGAAGCGGGAGACCGAGCAGGTCAGGCTCGACGCCCAAGAGGCGCTGGACGACCCGCTGGTGATGGCGGGCCGGCGGCTGGCGGGCGAGGCCTTCGCCGGCGAGGTCACCGAAGTGGTCATGGAGTGGACGGACGCGAAGCGGCCGAGCCCGCGCCCGCTGGTGACGGTGGCCACGGAGGACCGGCCGCAGCTCGCCGGCGGCGGCGAGGGCGGTGACGGCGGCGCGAAGGTGTTCCGCTCGCTGGACGGCCGCCCGCAGAGCGCCCGGTTCGTGCGCTGGGAGGAGGACGGCCGGCTCGTGCTGCGCCTGCTCGACAAGATGGGCCGCGGCAGGGACCCGGAGGCGGGCTCGGTGCCGGAGAAGGGCGACCGGGTCTGCTGGACGCTGTTCGAGCACGACTCCCGCGGCGGCCCGAAGCTGCCGGACCCCGAGCAGACCCCGTGGACCCACGGCGGTCCGCCCGCGCACCTGACCGGATCGGCGCCCGCGCTGCCGCTGCCCGACCCCGTGACCGACGAGGACCTCCTGTGAATTTCGATCCGGGCACCGCGGCCGACCGGGCCACGGCGGCCATCCTCCACGACACCCTGCACGGCACGGCGCGGGGCGTGGTCGTCGACTCCCCACCCGGGGCCGGCAAGTCCACGCTGGTGGTGCGCGCGGCGCGCGAGCTGGCGGCGGCCGGGCGCCGGCTGATGGTGGTCGCGCAGACGAACGCGCAGGTCGACGACCTGGTGCTGCGGCTGCACGGGAAGGATCCGGAGCTGAAGGTCGGCCGGCTGCACAGCAGCGACGCGGACGCCTACGATCCGGCCCTGCGCGAGCTGGAGTCGGTGGTCCTCTCGGCGAAGCCCGCGGACCTCGCCGAGCTGCCGGTCACCATCTCCACGGCGGCCAAGTGGGCGTGGGTCAAGGACGTGGAGCCCTGGGAGCACGCCATCGTGGACGAGGCGTACCAGATGCGCTCGGACGCGCTGCTGGCGGTGGCCGGGCTGTTCGACCGGGCGCTGTTCGTCGGCGACCCGGGCCAGTTGGACCCCTTCAGCGTGGTCGGCGCCGACCAGTGGGCGGGGCTGTCCTACGACCCCTCCGCCTCGGCGGTCAGCACCCTGCTCGCCCACAACCCGACCCTGCCGCAGCACCGGCTGCCGGTGTCGTGGCGGCTGCCGGCCTCGGCCGCGCCGCTGGTCTCCCGCGCCTTCTACCCGTACACGCCGTTCCGCAGCGGTACGGGTCCCGGCGAGCGGCGGATGTCCTACGGGGTCGCGGGCGACGGCTCGGGCCCCGACCGGGTGCTGGACGAGGCCGCGGAGTCGGGCTGGGGGCTGCTGGAGCTGCCGGCCCGGCACACGCCCCGGACGGACCCGGAGGCGGTGCGGGCGGTGGCGACGGTGGTCCGCCGGGCGCTGGACCGGGGCGCGGTGACGGTGGACGAGCGGCCCGGCGGCCCGTCCCCGCTGACGGCGGACCGGATCGCCGTGGGCACCGCCCACCGCGACCAGGCCTCGGCGGTCCGCGCGGCGCTGGCCGCGCTCGGGGTCACCGGGGTCACCGTGGACACGGCGAACCGGCTCCAGGGCCGCGAGTACGACCTCACGGTGGTCCTCCACCCCCTGTCGGGCCGCCCGGACGCGACCGCCTTCCACCTGGAGACGGGCCGGCTGTGCGTCCTGGCCTCGCGGCACCGGCACGCCTGCGTGGTGGTGGCCCGGGCGGGGATAGCGGAGCTGCTGGACGACCACCCGTCGACGGAACCGGTCCAGCTGGGCGTGACGGTGAAGTTCCCCGACGGCTGGGAGGCGATGATGTCAACGTGGGACTTCTGGTCCAACCACCGCGTCTCGTGGCGGCCATAGGCCGCCACCAGCCTAAGAGGGTGTCTCACGTGGCAAGTTTCGCGAGCTTCTTGTAGCAGGTCAGGGCAGCAGCCAGGCCGAGGAAGGCGAGGAAGTTTGAGCCCTTTCGTTCGTACTGGACGGTCAAGCGGCGGTAGCCGAAGAGCCAAGCGATCGACATCTTCCAGCGGTACCGGCCGAGGCGTTCGCCGGAGTCGACGCCTGGCCGCGCGATGCGCGCGACCTTGAGGGCGAGACTGTCGTGCATGTTCGCGCCGGACACGGCGACGGTGAGTGGGACGCCCTGGGCATCGGACAGCACGTGCAGCTTGCTGCCCTTCTTGCCGCGATCGACCGGGTTCGGCCCCGTCAGCGATCCCCTCTTTTGGCGCGAACAGGGGCCGCATCGACGATCGCCGAGGTCCAGTCCACCTTGCCCCGGGCCCCGAGTTCGTCCAGCACCGCCCGGTGGAGCCGACGCCATGGGCCGGCCTCGGTCCATACCGTGAAGCGCCGATGCGCGGTGGCGGAGGACGTGTCGAACGTCGGCGGCAGATGCCGCCAGGCACAGCCGCTGGTCAGCACGTAGACCACTGCCGTGAACACGGCCCGTTCGTCACACGGAGCGGTCCCACCACCTTGCGGTCGAGCGGCGAACGACGGCAATAACGGGGCAACCAGCTCTCAGAGCTCATCAGGAACCAGACGCTTCGACAGATCAGCACTCACGACCGGCATCATGCCGTTCGAACATCACGTCATGTCGTGGAACAGCCCCTACGCGGTGGTTGGTGTGGCCATCCTGGCGGCTTGCTCGATCTTCGCGAAGGAGGCTGCGCGGGCTTCCTTGTCGATCGGCTGCTCGTGTTCGGCGCGCATCCCGGTCCGGCCGTCTACGCCCTCGCGCAGGATGTCGGCGTGCCCGGCATGCCGGATGGTCTCGCCGAGGACATGGACCATGATGGCGAACAGGTTCGTGTCGGCATAAGGCTCCGGCCACCAGGGCACGTGGCCGGGGGCGTCGAGGGCAAGCTCGTTGATTGTCGCGTCCGAGTGTTCCCACGTGCGCCGGTAGAACCCGACGATCTGACCACGCGTCTCGTTCTCGGCCGCCCATAGATCGCTGCCGTCGGAGTCCTGCCACCGGCAAAGCGGCTCCGGAGAAGGGCGGTCGAAGACCTCGCCGAAGTACCTGGCCTCGACCGTGGCCACGTGTTTGACCAGGCCGAGGAGGTTGGTCCCGGTCGCCGTCAGAGGCCGGCGCGCGTCGTATTCGGACAAGCCGTCGAGCTTCCAGAGCAGCGCCTCACGGTCCCGCCGCAGTCTCTTGTGCAGGTTGTCTTTCGCGAAATCATCGATCATGCGGCACGAGCCTGCCATGGGCTGCTCATGGTCTCAAGATCCCGTACGTGGTCCGCAACAACCGGCGGAGCCGTGGTCAGCTATGGTCACCGCCCCGACCTGCTGCAAGGAGCTCGGAGCCTATCCACGTGAGACATCCTCTCAAGGCCCCCGGTGGAAAGGGGGGCCGCGGTCTCACTCAGGAGAGGCTGGACCTCGATTGGTCGATTCTGTCTCCAGGACCTCCTGGAAGATTTTCAAGGCTTCAAGGCTCCATGCCTCTTCGTCGCTCGGCTCAACAGATTCAGCCAAGGCATCACTCGCCCTCTCGGCGACGTCATTCGGCGTGATGATGCAGATGGCCATGTGCCGCGCGTTCGCCCTGGGTCGGCTCCGAATGAAGAGCCGAATGCCAGCCTGGCGAAGGAAAGGCCCCTGCTCCTTCCAGCCGTTCATTTCGGACCACCTCTCGGCGTACGTCTGGCCGGTCCCAACAACCTCCCACCGACCTGGAACGAACGGCTCAGCCATCAGTTCCTCAAGGTTGGCCGCATGCCGCTCCATCGCACCGGTCAGGGAGGCCACCACTACAGGAGATGCGGCCAAGGCGATCGATTGCGACAGATTGCCGATGGCACGCTCAAGTTCCTTGATTTGCTTCCTGTTGTCCCTACCCGGTACGTACTGACGCTGGGTGATTTCTTCGCCACCCAGCTTGCCGAGGACCGCGCGCTCCGCCGCTGCGTACACCTGGTCCTGAGGCCAGGAGACAGAGAAATCGCACGCCTTGCCGTTGGACCAGGAAGAGCAGCGGAAGTACTTGTGGTGCCGGATCTCTCCCGTGCTCAGCTTCCCGATCGAGCTGTTCTCGTACATCTTCCTGCCGCACGGACAGTAGAGCAGTCCCGTCATGGGAGACGCGTTGGACTTGATTCCGGCACGATGTCGACCTAGCGCGGATACCGCCGCCTGCAACTTGGCGAATTCCCCATCGCTGAGGACGGGATCAGCCCATCGAACAGGAACTCCATCGCGAAGGAGCGGCTCGCCTCCATGCATGGCGATCCCCCTGAGGATCGGTTTCTTCAGCATCTTCCCCAGGGTGGACGTGGTCCACCTGGTCCCCTTGACAGCCGTCTTGACCCCGGCCTTCCTCTCGCCCCCGTTGACGCTCCGCTGGTAGTCCTGCGACGTGAGGACACCACGCTCATTCCAGTCCTGACACAGGCGGCTCATGGACCACCCCTGCTCCGCGATTCGCTCGTACGCCTCACGGATCATGGGGCCCGTCACCGGGTCGATGAGCAGTTTGTAGCGCTGCCGGCCCTGATGTTCCGCGAGGACCGGCCGATAGCCAAAGGGCCAAGTCCCACCACCCCAAAGACATTCATCGCGGTAGTACTGAGTCTGATTCCGGCGCTGTTGCACGATGGCTTCGCGGTACTCCTGCGCCTGTGTCGCCTTGATGTAAGCGATCATCCGGCCATTGCCAGGAGTGATGTCCAAGGCCGGGTCATCAAGGCAGATGACGTCCTTGCCGTCTTGGTAGCACCTGTCGGCGAACATCTCCCAGTGCGTCTGGTTCCGAGTGATGCGGTCCAGGGAGGTGACCATGATCGCGTCCCACCGGTACCAGAGCGGCTCACGCATCCACCTACCGAGGCCAGGCCGCTCGTCAGGGCGGACTGCCCCCGAGATGAACGAGTCCTCTACGTCCCCCACCACATCGAACCGGCCCTCAGCGGCTGCGCCGTCCAAGGCCTCGACCTGACGCGCCAAAGCAGAGCTGTCCTCGGAATTCCGACTGATGCGACGCATCTTCAGGACACGAGTACCCGGTGACGGCCTGTACGGCATCTCACTCCCCCCACACAGTCCCCTATCGATGAAACTCCATGGTGATCCTGTTTTCTGAGGGCAGGAAGCCAATCATTCGAAACCTCACCCGTTCGAGTACCAGGTGAGCCGGAATCCCTGAGTCGGCGGGTCAGCGGGATGTGCGCTCGACGCCGAGGCGGGTGCGGACGCCGGGGCCTCGGCGGACGTCCCCGGGATCAGCGGGCTGGTCATGGCTGACGGGTTCCGGGCCCCCGCGGGACTCGCGGACGAGCCGGCGGCGGTACTGGACGAGCTCGCCGCCCCGGCGAAGGCGGCGGTCAGTGCGTGACGAGCGTCCCCGCCAAGTGGTCGTACGCGGCGTGCGCGTGCAGCCGTACGCCCGTGGCCAGCGTGGCGTCGTCGGCGTAGAAGGCGGGGTGGTGGTTGCCCACCAGGCCCCGGCCGCCGGGGACGGCGACCGGTTCGCCGCTCGCCGGGTCCAGGGCGGTGTCCTGGACGCCGAGCATCACGTACAGCCCGCCGAAGCGGGTGATGAGCTCGGAGACGTCGTCGTAGCCGAGCGTGCCGCCGACCTCCACCACCCGGTCCGCGCCCGCGACCCGGCGCAGGGTGGGCAGCGCGGCCTCGACCCAGGCCGGGTCGTTGCGCACGGCGGGCACGTCCTGGAGCAGTTCGACGGTCGCCGAGGCCCCGTACGCCAGCGCGGTGTGCTCGGCCAGCACCGTCAGCCGGCGCTTGACCTCGGGCATGTCCCGCTCCTCGGCGCAGCGGATCGTGCCCCACAGGGTGACCGTCTCGCCGATGACGTTGTACCGGCCGACGTCCTCGATGTGGCCGATGGAGACGGTGACCGGGGAGAACGCCGGGACCTGCCGGTAGAGCTGGCCGATCCCGGTCAGCAGCGCCCCGGCGGCGGGCATCGGGTCGACGCCCTGCCAGGGGGAGGAGGCGTGCGACTGGCGGCCGGTGACGGTGACGCGGACCAGGCAGGAGGCGCCGTACATCGGGCCGGACCGGTAGCCCACCCAGCCCTTGGGGTGCGGGGTGACGTGCATGCCGAAGGCCATGGTGGGGACGGGGTCGGCGAAGGCCCCCTCGGCCACCATCAGGCGCGCCCCGCCGTCCTCGCCGACCGGCGGCCCCTCCTCGGCGGGCTGGAACACGAACAGCACGGTGCCGGGCAGCCGTTCGCGCACCCGTACGTCGGCCAGTGCGCGCGCGGCTCCGAGGAGCATCGCGGTGTGGCAGTCGTGGCCGCAGGCGTGCGAGGCCGGGCCGGCGGCGGCGAACTCCGCGCCGCAGCGGTCCGGGACGGGCAGGGCGTCCATGTCGGCCCGCAGCGCGGCCACCCGCCCGCCGGGCCGGCCGCCGCGCAGCACCCCGACCACGCCGTGCCCGGCGATGCCGGTGCGGACCTCGTCGAGTCCGAAAGAAGTGAGCTCCCGCGCGACGAGCCGCGCGGTGGCTGCCTCGCGGTTCGGCAGCTCGGGATGGCGGTGCAGGTGCCGGCGCCAGCCGATCACCTGCTCGACTCCCTCGTCGCAGAGCCGGTCCAGTTCCTCGTGCACACCATCGGCCATACGCATGTTCTAGCCGATGCGACCCCGTGCGCGGGCCCTCTCGGGCCATCTTGCGCGACGTTGGACAATGGACGGTGGCCCGGAAGCTTTTCGGCCCAGCGCCTTTCCCACGTGCAGCAGGAGGACACGCATGGCAGAGCCCGAGCGGACCGAGCGCAGGCTGCGGCCCGCGCAGCTGCTCTTCGAGCCGTCGGAGACCGTCACGGACCCGGAGCACTTCTTCGACCTCGAATCGATCGACGACCCGCGGGAGCTGCTGGTCCGGGCCACCGAGCTGACGCTGGCCTTCCGGGCGGCGCAGGAGCGGGCGGTGGAGTTCCAGGCGGTGGCGGCGGCCCAGCTGGCGGATCCGCGGCGGTTCGACCGGCTGTCCGCGCGGACCATCGCCGAGCAGGCGGAGTGGACCGAGGACTACGCGCACAAGATGATCGAGTTCGGCGAGTCCCTGCTCCGCGGGACCGCGCCCGAGGGCCCCTGAGCCGGGCGGGGCCAGGGCCGGCGGCTAGGGCCCGGCGGCCGAGCGCCCGGCGCCCGGGCCCCGGCGGCAGCCGCCGCGGGGCCGGCCCGGCGCCGGGTGGGTCCGACCACTGGCATATGCGGGACGCAACATACCCCAGGAGCACCCGGCGCGTCCCGGTTTCCCGTAACTCCCGGGGACCGGTCCGCTACAGCGGGTAGACCTTGTCATATGACGATCCTGACCGGCTGCCCCGCCCTCGACGTGCGGACGAGCGCCCCCGCGACCCATGTCACCCCGGCGGGCGCCGCCTGGCTCGCCTCGGCGTCCGCCCACCCCCAGGGCACGCTGGCCGCCTGGCAGGCCCGGCCCACCGCGCCCGCCGTCCTGCCCTGCGGGACCGCCTTCGACGTGGTCAACGTCCCCGTCGTCCTCGGGCGCCGGATGCTGGACCTGCTCTGGGCCGAGGGCCCCGGGTCCGGACCGGCCGCCGTGCACCGCGGCCGGATGCTGCTGTTCGCCGCCCCCGGCGCCGCCCACCGGCCCCCGGCCCTCCTCGCCTGGGAGGAGTGGAGCACCCCTCCTGCTCGGTCAGCCCGCGAACCCGGACCGGTTGCGCCATCCCGCCTCCCCACGCTGATTGGAGAACTCCTTTCCAACCAGCACCACGAGCAACCCGGCGAACCTTCCCGGTCACAGCACTAGGCACCGCGCTCTACGGGCTCTACCAGGTCACGCACGACGTGGACCACCTGCTGGCGTCCGTCACGGCCCACGAGCACGCCGTCCGTCTGGCCCGCCCGGACGACAAGGCCTCCCCTCTGGACAACCTCGGTGCCTCCCTGCACGGACTGGCGCTGGCCCGGCGCGAACCGGACGCGTTGTGGCGCTCCCTGGGCTGCTTCGCGCAAGCGGCGAGCCTGCATCCCGCCGGTCCGCGCCGCCGGGCGGTCACCGAGAAGATCTGGCGCACCCTCGAGATCGTCCCTGAGGTGTGCGAGCGGCTCGAGGACATGGACCGGGCCGTCGCCGAGGGGCGCACCCTCATCCGCACCGCCGACCTGGGCGATCCTCGCCACCCCATCCACCTGAGCATTTTCGCGGGGCTGCTCTACGAGCGCTTCATCGTCGGCGAGGCCGACGACCAGGGACACCTCGACGAGGCCGTGGACCGGCTGCGCGACGCGCTGCCGCTCCTGCCGGCGGAGCACCCGGATCACGCGGGCCTGGTCTCCAATCTGGGAGTGGTCCTGCGGGCCCGTGCCGACAGCGGCGGTCACCCGGGCGACCTCGAGGAGGCGACAGCGCTCGTGGCCGCCGCAGCCGCCACGCAGCCGGACGACCCCACGATCCGGAGGAACCTGCGGCGCTTCCTCACCGAGCAGAGCGCCCGGCCGGAACCCGGTCCGGACACGGACCCGCTGATCATCCGGCTACGGCGGGTGACAGCGCTGTTGCACTCCCACGGTGAGCAGCGCTTCCCCCTGCTCCTCACCACGGCGGTACGACTCGCGGCAGAGGCTGTGGAGAGTACGCCGCCCACCCACCCCTCCTACACCGCACTCCACGGGCTCGTGGCCGAGGCCTACAGCAGGAGCGCCGAAGACACCGGCAACCCCGCGCACTTGGACGAAGCCCTGCGCTGGGCCCGACTGGGGCTGGAGGCCGCGGACCCCGACGCCACCGCGAGTGCCGCGGGCACCCTCGGCATGCTCCTTCGCCTGCGGTTCGAGCAACGGGGGGACCCGGCCGACATCCACGAGGCCGTCCGCCTCCTGGAGGCCGCCGAAGTGCCCGGTGTGCCGGCGATGCACGAAGTGATCCGGCTCAACCGCCTGGGGATCGCCTTGCTCCGGCGCCACGACCACAGCCATGACCTTGCGGACCTGCGGACGGCCGCCGAAGTCCTGGATCGGGCCCTGGGGCTGGTACCAGGTGACGGGGAAGCCCTCCCCTCGGTGCTGGCCAACCTGTCGGCGGCGCGCATGGGCCTCTTCAGGCGCACCGGCGTACTCGCCGAACTGGAGGTCGCGGTAGGCCACTTGCGGCACTGCGTGGAGCTGACCCCGCCCACTGACCACCATGCCGCAACCAGGTGGGACAACCTCGCGGGCGCACTTGATGACCTGTACGGGCAGGAAGGCACTCCCGAGCTGTTGGAAGAGGCGGTCACCTTCGCCCGGCGCGCCGTCGGATGGACCCCGCACGGGCATGTCGAATGGGGGCGCCGGCACGCCGGCCTCAGCAAGGTGCTGTACCACCGGTTCCTGCGCGGCGGAGATCCGGCCGATCTCGCCGCCGCCGTGTCGGAGGCCAGAGCCGCCGCAGACGGCACGCAGCCGGGCCACGCCCACCGCGTCACCTACCTGGGCAGGCTGGGCGACACGCTCCTGATGCAGTTCGGGGCCACGCTCGATCCCCACCCGCTGGCCGAGGCGATCGCCGCCTACGACGAAGCACGTCGCGAGGGGGCATCGCTGGTCCGGCCCCGTGGGGACGCGGCGCGGAAGTGGGCCGTGCTCAAAGGCGCGGCCGACCCCGCGGCCGGGGTGGAGGGGGCCCGGTACGCCTTCCAGCTGCTGGCGGCCGTGGGCTGGCAGGGGCTGAGCGTCGACGACCGGCTGGCTCTGGTGGGGGAGTGGGCGGGGTTCGCCTCCACCGCCGCCGCGTGGGCCCTGGAAATGAACGATCCGGAGCAGGCGGCGGCGCTCCTGGAGCAGGGCCGCGGTCTGCTCTGGAGCCAGCTCACCGACTCCGGCTTCGAACTGGAACGGCTCGACGATGCCGACCCGGAGCTGGCCGCCCGCTACCGCGCCCTGCGTGCCGAGGCCGGAGCACTCACCCATGGCGGTCCGGTCCCTGACCGGGGTGCCCGGCTGGCGCGGGTCAACGAGCGGCACCGACGGCTCCTCGCGGACATCCGCCGGCTCGACGGCTTCGGGGGATTCCTCGGGCCGCCGACTCCGCAAGACCTGGCCGCCTCGACGGCGTGCGGGTCCGTGGTCGTCGTCAATGCCGCAAGGACGCGCTGCGACGCCATCCTGCTCCGGCCGGCCGCTGACGCGGACCCGGCCGCCTCACCCCTCCGGATCGCGGCCCTGGGCCTGGACTTCGACGAGGATCTTGCCGCCCGCCAGCGCGCCCGCTACGCCGAGGCCGCCGCGGAAGCACGGTCCGCGCAACGTGCCCTGGCCGCCGCGGCCCGTGCCGGGCGCCCCCCCCGGAGCGCTCGAAGCTCGTCGCCTTCGAAACGGCGATCGAGGAGATCGGCGAACTCCTCGCCTGGGGCTGGGACGCCATCACCGGGCCGGCCCTGGAAGCGCTGGGCCATCGGGCCCCGCCGAAAGAGGGCCTGCCCTGGCCGCGGGTCCAGTGGTGTGCCACGGGCCCCCTCAGCACGTTCCCGCTCTTTGCCACCGGCCACCACGACGGCTCCGGCCGGGCCGTCATCGACCGCGTCGTCTCCTCGGAGGCGCCGACCCTGCGCATCCTGGCCGAATCCGCGCGCCCCGCGGTACCGAACGGCCGGGCCGCAGCACTGCTCGCGGTGTCGGTCCCGACCCCCTTCGACCGTACGGACGTCCTGCGCGGCGTACGGGAGGAGATCGCGGCGGTGACCGAGGCCGCGCCCGTGACCGTGACCACGCTGGCCGGCTCCGAGGCCACCCGCGGCAGCCTGCTGTCCGGGCTCGGCACGTACGCCTGGTTCCATTTCGCCGGGCACGGAGCGCGAGGCCTGACCGCCCCCACGGACACAGCGCTCAGCGCCTTCGACGGCCCCGTCACCCTCGCCGACCTCGCCGCCCTGCGCATCGGCGGCGGCGGGCTCGCCTACCTGTCGGCCTGTCATGGAGCGGACGCCCACGACCGGCATCCCGCCGAGGCCCTCCACCTGGCAGCCGCTGTGCACCTGGCCGGCTTCCGCCACGTCATCGCGGCCCGGCACGAGCTGGACGACCGCGTGGCCACACGGACGGCGACGGCGGGGTCCCAGCAGTTCCCGCCGAAAAAGCAACGCTAAGCCCGTGGGGCTCCCCTGATCTGGCGTGATCTCGGAGAAGGCGGAGCAGCGGCCCGTTGCCGTGTGCAGGGTGGCTCGTTGGGCTGACCGGGTGACGGAGACTGGAGGGCGGTCGGATGGCGACGCGGGTTTTCAGTGATGAGGAGCTGGAGGCCCTGCGGTCTTTCCCGACGATCGGCAAGGACGAGCTGATCCGGCACTTCACCCTCACCCCGGCCGACGAGGCGTTCCTGCGGAAGTTCCGCCGGGCCCAGAACGTGCTCGGCGCCGCTGTGCAACTGTCTGCCCTGCCCTGGCTGGGCTTCGTCCCCGATGCTGTGCCCGCCGCACCACCCGCGGCGGTCGGCCGCCTGGCCCGCCAGCTCGGGCTCGCCGTGACAGATCTGGCGGGCTACGGGGAGCGGGAGCAGACTCGTACCGACCATCTGCGGGAGATCGCCGAGTATCTAGGGTGGAAGTCGGCGAAGATCATCGAGCTCAAGGAGCTGGACGAGTTCCTGCTGGCCCGCGCGATGGAACACGACGCCCCGAGTCTCCTGTTCCGGCTGGGCTGCGAGTACCTGCGTTCAGCGAAGGTGATCCGGCCGGGTGTCGTCTCGCTGCTGGAGAAGGTCGCCTCCGCCCGCGAGGCCGCCGAGCGGGAGACCTACGCGCGCGTGGCTCACCTGTTGGGCCCGGAGCGGGCGCCGGCTCTGGACGGGCTGCTGGTCTTCGATGCGAAGCTGCGGTCCTCGCGGCTGCACTGGCTGGTGACCGGGCCGGTGCAGGCGTCGCCGACGAGTGTGGGCGGCGAGGTCGAGAAGCTGAGGTTCCTGCGGGGACTTGGCGCGGACACCGTCGACATGTCGTCGCTGCCCGCCGAACGTCGGCGCTACTTGGCCCAGATCGGGCGCCGGCTGACCGCGCAGGCCCTGGTTCGGCGCGAGCCCAACCGGCGCCATCCGATCCTGCTGACACTGCTCGCGCAGTCCTCGGTCGACGTCCTGGACTCCGTCGTCCAGCTCTTCGACCAGACCTTGTCGGGCTCGGAGTCCCGCGCGCGGATCAAGCTGCGTGAGGTACTTGCCGAGCGGGCCAAGTTGTCGGAGGACCGGCTCGCCCTTTTGGAGGAGATCCTGCCCGTGCTGGCCGATGCCGGTATCCCGGACGAGGCGGTGGGAACGCTGCTGCGCGGGAAGATCGGCATGTCCCGGCTGCGGGCCGCGCACGCCGCGGCCACAGTGCGGCTGCCGAAGGACCACGGGCACCTGGCGCTGCTGGAAGGCTCCTACACCTACATCCGGCAGTTCGCGCCGAAGGTACTGGAGGCGGTGCGATTCGCCGGCGGCACCGACGCGCAGCCGCTGATCGAGGCGCTCACGATCCTGCGGGAACTGAACGCCATCGGTGCCCGCAACGTCCCCGACAACGCACCGACGCTGTTCGTGCCGGCCCGCTGGCAGGGCTACCTGGACGAGGCCGCCAAGGGGGATGCGACCGCGTACCGGCACTACTGGGAGCTGTGCACGCTGCTCGCGCTGCGCGACGGCCTGCGCAGCGGGGATGTGTTCGTGCCGGGCTCGCGCCGTTACGACAACCCGGCCGCCTACCTGTTCAAGCCCGCCCAGTGGGAGACGCACCGCACGGAGTTCTGCCGCCTGGTCGGCAAGAGCCCCGACGCCTCACAGGCCCTACCGCTGGTGATGGACGAACTCGACGAGGCCCTGACCGACCTGGAGGAAGTCCTGGGGCGCGGCGACGGGCCGGTCAGGCTGAACGACGCCGGGGAGCTGGTCATCTCGCCGCTGACGGCAGAGGACATCCCGTCCGAGGCCGAGGAACTGCACGCCGAGCTGGAGCGGATGCTGCCGAACGTGCCGATCGCCTCCCTGCTGGTGGAGATGGACCGGCACACCGGCTTCCTGGACTGCTTCGTTCACGCCGGCGGCAAGCAGACCCGTTCGCCGCAGCTCAAAAGGAATCTGATCGCCTGCCTGATCGGGCTCTCCACGAACCTCGGGCTGCACGGCATGGCCGCGTCCTGCGGCATCCCCTACGACGTGCTGGCGTGGACCGCGGAGTGGTACATCCGTGAGGAGACGCTCCGCGAGGCGAACATCTGCCTGGTCAACTACCACCACAAGCTGCCGGTGACCGCGATGTTCGGCTCCGGCACCCTGTCCTCCTCCGACGGCCAGCGCTTTCCCACCCGGGGCAAGTCGATCACCGCTCGGCACCTGAACAAGTACTTCGTCTCCGAGGGAATCTCCACGTACACCCACGTCTCCGACCAGCACTCCACATTCGGCACGAAGGTCATCGTGGCCACGCACCGCGAGGCGCACTACGTGCTGGACGAGATCCTCGGCAACGCCACCGACCTGCCGATCACCGAGCACGCCACGGACACGCACGGTGTCACCCTGGTCAACTTCGGCCTGTTCGACCTGGTCGGTAAGCAGCTCTCGCCCCGCATCCGCGACCTGGGCAAGATCACCCTGTACCGGATGGGCGCCAAGAACGACTACGAGGAGCGGTTCCCGAAGGCAGGACCGCTCCTGACGAAGAAGGCCAACCTCGACCTGATCGCCGACCACTGGGACGACCTGCTCCGCCTGGCCGGATCGCTGAAGTACGGGCACGCCACCGCCTCCCTGATCGTCGGCAAGCTCTCCGCGTCCTCCCGGCAGAACGCCCTCGCGGCGCGCTCAAGGAGTACGGCGCGATTCGGCGCACGATCTACGCGGCGAAGTACCTGTCGGACGAGGGCTACCGGCGCAAGATCGCCCGGCAGCTGAACAAGGGCGAGTCCCTGCATGCCCTGCGCCGCCAGCTCCACTACGCCCGCGAGGGCAAGATCACCCGCCGTCAGCCCGAGCAGCAGAACGAGCAGGCGTGGTGCCTGACGGTGGTGACGAACGCGGTGGTCTGCTGGCACACCGAGTACATGGGCCTGGCAGTCGGCGAGCTGCGCGGGGCCGGCCGCGAGGTGGACGCCGAGGTCCTGGCGCACATCTCCCCGGCTCGCAGCTCGGTGGTGAACTACTACGGCTCCATCACCGTCGACTACGAACACGAACTGGCCCAGCTCGACGAGCAGGGACACCGGCCGCTGCGGACCGTTGGTACGGACGAGCCCGCAGCCGGGCTGTAGAGCGACGATCGGTCCCGGCGCCACCCCACGGGGAAGGGCGGTACACACCCCACCCCTTCGTGGAACCGGCCCTGGGTGGTCGGCGTCCCTCCATTAGTCCGCAAGATCGACTTTCCTGAAGGACCCGCCCATGACCGGTACGGCCGCCCGCTACCTCTATCTCACCCGCCACGGCGAGGCATCGTCGGACGAAAGTGAACTGACGGAGGCAGGCCGCCGCCAGGCCGCCCTGCTCGGGGAGCGGCTCCGTGGCGTCCCGCTGGCGGCGATCCACCACGGGCCGCTCGCCCGTGCTGAACAGACCGCCCAGCTGGTCGGTGAACAGCTCGACGGCGTCCACCGTCGGTGCTCCGATGCAGCCGGCGACTACATTCCCTACCTCCCGGCGCGCGAGGAGCTGCCGACCGAGGCGGCTGACGCCATGCTCGGGTTCCTAGACCAGTTCCCGGCTGAGCAACGCGAGCAGGGACCCGCCCTCGCGGCGGCGGCGCTCGCGGACTTCACTGGGCCCGTCGTCGGCGACGAACCACGCCACGAACTTGTCGTCACCCACAACTTCCTCGTCGGCTGGCTCGTCCGAGCCGCCCTCGACGCGCCGAAGTGGCGTTGGATGGGCATCAACCACGCCAACGCGGCACTGACTGTCATCCGCTATGCGCCCGGCCGCCCCCCGTCGATCCTCCTCTTCAACGACTCAGGCCACCTCCCCGCCGAGCTTCGCTGGACCGGCTTTCCGCAGGAGCTCCACGTCTGAGGCCCGGAGGTGAGATCGATGTTGATTCATTGAAGGGAGCGTCTGGCGCCTGTCGGTAAACGATCGTTTGACGACAGGCGCCAGACGCGTCCAATGAACCCGTGCAATCCGGGGGTTCACGGCGGATCGAATCCAATCGGATCCGATGGTGATTGCTGACAGGGTTTGACGACAGGTAGGGTCCGATCCTCCGCACGGAAGGGGCCCTCGGTGGCGAACCTGGTCTACAAGCGGGTCTCGACCGACCAGCAGTCGACCGCCCGGCAGGATCTCGTCCTGGCCGAGGCCGGGATCGAGGATCCGGTCGTCTTCGAGGAGGACGGCGGCACCTCCAGCCGCCTCCACCCGCTCCAGCGCCCGAAGTTCCGCGAGCTGCTGACGTACGCGCGGCCGGGCGACACCGTGCACATCTCCGAGATGTTCCGCCTGGTGCGCGGCACCGGGCATATCCTCGACGTGCTCGACGTCCTGCACCGCGACCAAGTAGGGCTGCGTATCCACGACGGCGCGTTCTCCGCGATGGAGCTCACGGCCCGCCACCCGCGGACCGGAGAGCTGCTGTCCACGGTGAAGTTCATGGTGCAGACCCTCGCCGCCGCCGGCGAACTCCAGCGTGACCTCCAGCGCGAGCTGACGTACGACGGGCTGCGGGCCGCCGAGGCCAAGGGCAACAAGGGCGGACGCCGCCCCGCCGTCCCGGCCGAGACGACCGCCGACGTGCGCACCGCCTACCTGGAGGGCCGCTCGATTGCCGCCCTCGCCCGGGAACACGGCGTCAGCCGCGGGGCGATCCGCACGACCGTCGCCGACCTCCTGCCCGACGGCACCGCCATCGAGGAGGGCGCGTCAGCATCGGAGCTGCCGGTCACCCTCGACATGCCGGGCAAGGTCGCCGACTTCCTCCGCGCCACCGAACTGGAGCCCGCCGAGCGGGCCGCGCTCGACCACGGGGTTACCGTGCGACGCGGTCAGGGCTACACCCTGCGCGTCAGCGCCGTCCCCGCCGTCCACCGCCAGCTCCTCACCCGCTGCCAGCCCCTCGACGGCACCCAGGGCGCACCGGCAGTCCCGGCACAGCGCAAGGCCCGCCGCGAGTACGAGAACCGGGTCAGCGCTCTCTGCCAGTGACCAGGACCGCGCTCCGGGCACCCCTCGGCGGGCATCCGCTGCGGCTGCCCTGATCCACCCTCTGAACTGGGCCGCAGCTGCTTAGCGTTGTTTTTTCGGCGGGAACTGCTGGGACCCCACGGCCTTCTACCAACGGCTCAGAACGGACCGGGACCCGGGTCTCGCGCTGCACCAGGCTCTACGCCGCATGAGGAGGGAACTCGCGGCGCCCGACTCCACGGACGGTCCGGTCAACCCCTGGGACTGGACGGGGCACGTGCACCTCGGCCCGTGACGATCCGCGGGGGCGAGCCGGGGCGGGATCGCCGTTCTCGGATCTCCGTGGCCCGTGCTCGTATACCCATTTGGCCGGTGCCACGGGGTAGGGGTTGAGGTGGGTGACGAACTTCCGGAGGCCGTCCTCGTGCCGGAACCGGACCGGGCGCTCCGGGCGCTCGTCGGTCAGCGAGACGGCCAGGCCCGCGTTGAGGAAGGCCAGCTCGCGCAAGCGCTCCGTCAGCGTGGCGAACGAGTACCGCGTGGTCTCGAAGATGCCCGCGTCGGGCCGGAACACGATCGTGGTGCCGTGCCCGGTCGTCGCCTCGTGCCGCGTCAAGGGCGCGAGCGCGACGCCCCGCTCGTACTCCTGCGTCCAGCGGAAGCCGTCGCGCCGGACCTCGACCGAGAGGCGGTCCGACAGCGCGTTGACCACGCACATGCCCAGGCCGCTGAGGCCGCCGGAGACATGGTGGCGGGAGCGGGGCCCGGAGCCGAAGGACAGCTCGGTCAGTACGAGTTCGACGGCCGACCTGCCGGTGGACTCCTCCGGTTCCACGGGCAGGCCCCGCCCGTTGTCCGCGACGCGCATGCCGCCGTCCGCGGTGATCGTGACGTCGATCGCGTCGGCGTGGCCGGCCACGTGCTCGTCGACGGCGTACCCGACGACCTCGTACACCAGCTGGTGCAGGCCGCGTTCGCCGATCGAGCCGATGTACATGCCGGGGCGCCTGCGGATCGACTCGCGGGCTTCCAGGATCTGGATCTGACTGCCGTCGTACGCGATCTGGTTCCCGTCCGCGGGCCGACTGGGGTTGTCGGACTCGGTCATGAAGCACCCTCCCTGGGCCGTCCTGGGCACGTCGGCGGGCGGAGGTCGCCGCAGCGGCCGACGCTGCTCGCGCGGCCTCCCCCCGTGTGCGCCCATCCTAGGGATTGGGAGGTGAACGCGCAGGTCAGAGCGGGTGTGGCAGGGTCCCAGGCGGCCGTGTCCAGGGCTTTTTCGAGACGGCCGGTCCGGGGGTCGGCGCGGGGGGCCGGAGCGGCGCGAAGGCCCCGCCGAAGGCACCCCGGGGGGCTTCCTCGGCGGGGCCCGGGGGTCTTTTCCCGCGTGTTTTCCGGATCGGACCCGACTCGTCGGCCCCGGAGGGGAGTTGAGGCGACCCTCCCGTTCGCGACCGCCGCCGGTCAGTGCGGAAGATCGACCGACAGGTACGGGGACAGCGCCCGCAGGAAGTCCGGCGCGTCGAAGATCGCGCCGGCCGAGGCCACACCGGTGGTCCGCGTCCGCCCGTCCAGGACGCGCTCGACGGCCTCCACCACCAGGGGTGCGGTGACCGCGTAGATGTCCTGGCCGCGGGCCGTCGCCCGCCGCTCCACGCCCCGCGAGCGGACCAGGACGTCGACGACGAAGAGCTGGTCCGACCTGCCCAGGGAATCGACCGCCTCCGGCGCCGGGGTGTCCTGCCCGGCCAAGTCCCGCGCGGCCTCGACGGCCATGTAGGTGCGCACATCGGGCACGTGCACGTGGCTGGGCACGGTGACGACATCGGCCATGGTGAACTCCGCGATCACCGCGCGGCGGCCCAGCGGCTCCGGGAAGTCCCAGTCCTGCTCGCGCAGTTCGTCGTCGTGGTACTCCAGCGCACCGTCCGCGAACCGCACCCTGCGGCCCGCACGGCGCTCGTGGGACACGGCGCCGGCCGTTCGGGTGCCCGGTGTGGGACGCCAGCTGTTCAGCCCGTACGCGACGTGCACCTCGTCCGCGGCGGTCCAGTCACCCATCGCCGCGGCGACCAGCAGGTCGCCCAGGCCGCCGAAGAAGGCCATCGCCGGCACCACGGGCGTGCCCGACCTCAGGGCCGCCGCCGCGTGGTCGGCGAACATCGCCGCGTTCGCCTCGATCTCCGCCGCGACGTCGAGGTACGGGATGCCCGCGCGCAGGGCCGCCTCGACGACGGGTCCTCCCGTCAGCGCGAACGGCCCGGCGCAGTTGATGACGGCCGCGGCACGGGCCAGGGCGCGGTCCAGGGAGCCGGGGTCGTCCACGGAGGCCGGCCGCACGACCACTCCCGGCCACTCGGCCGCCAGTAGCTCCAACCGCGCCGCGTCGCGGCCCGAGATCACGGTGGTGATGCCGCGCCTGCGGAGCTCCTCGACGATGAAGCGACCGGTGTGCCCCGTCGCGCCGTAAACCACCACTGCAGCCGTCGTGCTCATCGTTTTCCCCGTTCTCGGTGTCCTGATGAGTCCAGTCTCACCGTGGGCCGGGTCCGAACGTGATGGTCCGGAACGACATCACTCGCACAGTTTCGGACATGCCCGCCGGTCTCCCTGTCGGTCTCCCTGTCGGTCTGCCCGTCGGTCTGCCCGCCCGTCTGCCCGCCGGCCGTCGCGGGCGGCCGGGCCCGCCCGTCTCAGACCTGGTCGGGATGCGGGGCGGGTGCGTACACCGGGTCGGCGGGAGCGGCCGACGCGATCAGGACCGCCGCGAGGTCCTCCTTGCGCATCCGCTGGTCGACGTACAACAGGGCCAGGGCCAGCTGCGGGAAGCCGTACTGGAACACCATGCTGACCGTGGTGCCGACCAGCACGGAGACCACGTACACGACGACTCCGGCGATCAGTGAGCCGACGTCCGGGTTCTCGCCGCTCACGTCGCCGAAGTAGGGGATGAGCCCCACCATGCCGACGAGGCCGAACGGCATCTGGATGAAGTACCCCACGGCCGCCGCCACGATGTACGCGAGCATCGTGTTGCCGAACACCCGCCACCAGCCGTCCTTGACCAGCTGGGAGGAGCGCCGCAGGGCGGCGACCGGGCCGAGCCCCTCGCACACCGCGGCGGCGGGCGCGAGGCTGAGCCGCGTCATGAGCCAGATCGAGAGGGGCAGGCAGGGCAAGAGGCCCAGCAGCAAGACGAACAGGGCGGCCGGCGGGCCGGAATGGGCCGGGGCCGTGATGATCAGCGGGATGCAGATCGCGTAGAGCGCGAGCATCGGCCCGCCCGCGATCAGCCCGGTGAGCAAGAGGGTCCCGAGCACCGACGGCAGCCGGGACCACGAGCGGCGCCACATGACGCCGAAGGTCGTCGGGCGGCCGAGCACGGCCTCCTGTACCACGGCGGGACACAGGGCGCTGGTCACCGCGGCGCTCAGGGTCATCGTGACCAGCAGGAGCACGCCGGCCGGTGCGAAGGCCAGCAGCAGCGCCGCCCACGCCCCACCGCCGGATTCCCCCGGCGCGAGGTCCGCGACGTCGGAGAAGCGGCTCCGCGCGGCCACGACGGTGAGGACGATCGCGGCGGCCACGAGCAGGAGTCCGATTCCCTGCGCCGCGAACATCACGCCGACCAGGGTCTTCCAGTGGCGGCGGAAGGTCGAGAACGCGCCGCCGAGTATCTCGCCCGTGGCGAGCGGCTGCAGCGGTATGACGCCCGGCTTCGGCGCGGACGGCGGCATCCAGCCGCCTCCCCACTGCGGCGTGGGCTGTCCCGGGTGCTGTCCCCACCCCGTGTTGTGCGACATCGCTGTACTCCCCCTCGAATGAAGGGACACGGTAACCCCTTCCGGCCTGCGCTTCGCAGCGGCGCGGGGCTGCGCGCACGCGAAAGCGCCCCGCATCGGTGTGATGCGGGGCGCTCCGGTGGCGTGGGGTCAGGAAGCCACGATGTTCTCGGCCTGGGGGCCCTTCTGGCCCTGGGTGACGTCGAAGGTCACCTTCTGGCCCTCCTGGAGCTCCCGGAAGCCGGTGGCGGCGATGTTGCTGTAGTGCGCGAAGACGTCGGGACCGCCGCCGTCCTGCTCGATGAAGCCGAAGCCCTTTTCGGCGTTGAACCACTTCACGATGCCAGTTGCCATCGCTGTCTCCTTCTCGGGTGCGCCCGTGCTCACCCAAGGGTGTGCGTCGTGCGGTGTCGATTGTTCGCGGTGGCCGGCGGCCACCGGCGGACCGCTGCGCCACGGTGGTGGCGTGGGTCCGCCAGACCGGCCCCGAGCAGCCCGCATGACGGAAGGTACGAGGCCGGACACCCCCTGCGATACATGTATATAGGCCAGCCACTCGATGTGATGGCTGAAAATCGACCATTGACGGTTCTGTGTGCGGATCGGTGCCCGGTACCGCGAGGGGCGGTTCCGGCCAATCTCACGGGCGGGCCTTCTCGCTCCCGGCCGACGCGGGGACCCGTCCCGGCCACTTCCCGCCCCCGCGCGGCAGGAGGAACGGGGTCGCCAGGAGAAGCAGGCCGGCGACGCCGATCGCGGCGCGGGCGCCGGTGACCGAGGCCAGGACCCCGAAGAGGGCCGTCAGCGCGGCGGTCGCGCCGCTGCCGGTGATCTTCCAGGCCACCAGGACGCGCCCGACCCGCTCGGCCGGAACCCGCTGGAGGCGCTCGGTCGCGAACAGCGGGTTGAACACGCCGATGCACGTGATCAGGACCAGTTCGACGGCGACGACCAGGACCATGCCGGCGGTCCCGGGAACGACGAAGAACAGGCCGACGGGCCACAGGGCGCGCAGGACCCCGGAGGTGGTCAGGACGCGCCGGCGCCCGTAGCGGGCCTCCAGCCGCGGGGCGAGGCGGGCGCCGATGAACCCGCCGGTGCAGGCCAGGCCGAACACGAGTCCGTACTGCCACGCCGACCAGCCCAGGTCGTGCAGCAGCAGAACGGCCAGCAGCGGTTCCGTGGCCATGATCAGTGCGTTGACGGCCACGGTGTTCCAGAACAGCGGGCGCAGCCGCCGGTCTTCGTGGATGAACTTCCAGCCCTTGACCAGGTCCGAAGCCCGGAACCGCGCGGGCTCGGCCCGCTCGGGGGCGGCCTCCTTCTCCCGGATCGCGCCGATCCCGAGCGCGGACAGCAGGAAGCCGGCGGCGTTGGCGAGCACGGTGACCGCAGGGCCCAGCAGGCTGATGGCCGCCCCGCCCAGGGTCGGGCCGACGGCCGTGGCGGTCCAGGCGGTCGACTCGAAGCGGCCGTTGGCCACCAGCAGCTGGTCCGGGCGCACGAGCTGCTTGAGGTAGGCGCCGCCGGCGGCGGCGAACGCGATGTTCGCCGCCGCGCTGACCACGGCGACGACCAGCAGCTGGGTGTAGGTCAGCCGGCCGGCGAAGTACGCCGCCGGGACCGTCAGCAGGGCGCCGAACCGCACCAGGTCGGCGGCGATCATGACGGGCTTCTTCCGCCGGACCTCGACCCACGGGCCGAGCGGGAGCGCGAGGAGCGAGCCGACCGCCAGAGCCGCGGCGGGAAGCGCCGACACCGCGGCCGGGCCGACGTGCAGCACCTGGATCGCGATCAGGGGGAACGCGCCGAACCCCAGGAAGGTGCCGGCCGTGGAGGCGGCGAACGCCGACCACAACCAGCCGAACGACCGTCCGAGATCTTGCCGTGCCACGAAGATCCTTATACGTCGTCCCAGGCCATCGCGCTCATCCGCCAGCCGGCGGGCGTGCGGACGAACTGCGTGGTTTTGCGGCCGGAGCCCTCGAACCACTCGCCGTCGAGGAAGCCGGACTTACCGTACTCGCTGAACCGGTGGGCGACCGTGCCGAAGACCTCGGTCCGCTCGGAGACCTCCCACTCGGAGAACTCGGTCAGCGTCCCGTCCGTGAGGATCTTCTCCCGGGGCTCGACGAACGCGTCGAGGTCGTAGACCACGGGCTCGCCGCCGACGTTCTTGATGATCGTTCCCTGCGGAATGAACACCTCGCGGACGGCTTCGAGGTTCGGCCGGCCGCCGCCGGTGTTGGCGAACGCGCCGAGGAAGGTGCGCATGAGCCGGTCGAGCTCGGCCTTGGCGACCCGGTGCGCCGCTTCCGCCGGCACCTCGCCCGTCGCCGCGTCCGCCTTCTCGTCCGCCTTCTCGTCCGTCTTGGCGTCCGTCTTGGCGTCCGCCGCGGGTGACCACTCCTCGGACAGGACCGACCAGATCTCGGTGTCGTGCCGTACGCCCCGGTACGAGGTCCGCTGTCGCAGCACACCGTCACGGGTCATCCCGAGCCTGCGCGCGGCCTCGACGCTGCGGGTGTTGCCCGACGAGACCCACCATTCGACCCGGCTCATCCCGCGTTCCCCGAAGGCCCAGCCGATCAGCTCCCGGCACGCCCGGGTCACCAGCCCCCGGCCCTCGCCCGCGGCCTCCAGCCAGCAGCCGATCTCGCACACCCCGGCGGCGGCGTCGAACTGCGTGAACATCACGCCGCCGACCAGCGTGCCGTCCAGCCAGATCCCGTAGATCCGGGCGCCGTCCGCGGCCTGCCGGTCGGCGTACCGCTGGAGTACGGCGGTGGCGGACGGGAGGTCGGTGCTGAACGTCGCCCACGGTATCCAGGGGTCCACGGAGGGCCGGGCGCGGTCCATGTGGGCGAGGAACTCCCGCGCGTGCGAGGGCTCCAGGGGGCGGAGGCGGGCGTTTTCGCCGATCGGCAGTGTGAACACGGATACCTCGATCCTCAGTGCGTAACAAGCGTTCGGTATGTAAGGTAGCAGCATGCCACCCCCCGCACCCGGAGATCGTGAAGCCCGCCGCGAGGACGTGTCCCAGGCGGTCTGGCACGTACTCGCCGACAAGGGCTTCGGCGGCCTGACCCTGCGCGCCGTCGCCGCCGCGATGAACGTCTCGACCGGGATGCTCATGCACTACTTCCCGACCAAGCGGGCCCTGATCGCGCACGCCCTGGACCTGCTGGAGAAGCGCACCGCGCAACGCCCCCGTCGCGCCCGCCCCACCGAGGGCCTGGCCGCCGTACGGGCCGTGCTGCTGGACATCCTGCCGCTGACCCCGGACGACACCGCCCGCAACCGCATCTGGGTCAGCTCCTGGGACCTGGCCCTGGCCGATGACGGCCTGGCCGCCGACCAGGCCGACCGCTACACCCGGATGCGCTCGGCGATCCGCCCGCACTTCGAAGCCGCGCTCGGCCTGGGCGAGCTCCCCGAGACCGCCGATCCCGAACAACTCGCCGCCACCGCCGTCGCGTTCACCCACGGACTCGTGGTCCAGGCCCTCTTCGACCCCGGCCGCTTCCCCGAGGACGTACAGACCGCCATGGTCGACGGGTTCCTCGCCTCGACGCGGACGCCGCTGCGCTGACCGCTGCGCTGACGCGGCCGGCCCCGGACCCGAGGTCGGGGGGTCCTGGTCAGCGCCGGTGCGCCGCTACGCCCCGCCGGGCGAGCTCAGTTCACCCGTCCGCGCCACGCCCCCGTACCAGCGCGCGCTCGACTTGGGCGTGCGCTCCAGCGTCGCGAAGTCGACGTGGACGGCCCCGAACCGCTTCGCGTACCCGTACGACCACTCGAAGTTGTCGAGCAGCGACCAGAGGAAGTAGCCGTGTACGTCCACCCCCGCGCCGATCGCCCGGTGCACGGCGTCCAGGTGCGCGTGGACGTACGCGGCGCGCTCCGGATCGTGGACCGTGCCGTCCGGACCGACCTCGTCCTCGTACGCCGCCCCGTTCTCGCTGATGACGAGCGGCAGGCCGGGATACCGGGCCGCGGTCCGGGTCAGCAGCTCGTACAGCGAGTCCGGGGCGACCGGCCAGCCCATCGCCGTGCGCGCGCCCGCCGCGCGGTGGAAGGCGACGTCGTCGGCGCCCGGCCAGGGGGAGTGCTCGCTGCTTCCGTGCCCGTCGTCCCGCGGCCGCTCCGTGCCCGCCGCGACGTGTGAAACGACCGTCGGCGTGTAGTAGTTGACGGCGAGCAGGTCCAGGGGCTGGCGGATCGCGGCGGTGTCGCCGTCCCGGACGAAGGACCAGTCGGTCAGGTGCGCCGTGTCCGCGAACAGGTCCCGCGGGTAGGCGCCCTCCAGCATCGGGCCCAGCCAGATCCGGTTGCCGACGGCGTCGATCCGCCGGGCCGCCTCCCGGTCCTCGGGCGAAGGGGTCAGGGGGCGGACCTCGTGGAGGTTGAGGGAGACCGCCAGCTGGCCGCCCCCCGGCAGCGCGGCCCGCAGGGCCTGCGCGGCGAGGCCGTGACCGAGGTTGAGGTGGTGCGCCGCGCGCAGGGCGGCGACCGGGTCGGTGCGGCCCGGGGCGTGGACCCCGGAGCCGTAGCCGAGGAACGCGCTGCACCAGGGCTCGTTGAGCGTGGTCCAGCGCCGCACCCGGTCTCCGAGGGCGTCCGCGACGAGGCCCGCGTACTCGGCGAACCGCTCCGCGGTCGAACGCTCCGGCCAGCCGCCCGCGTCCTCCAACTCCTGCGGCAGGTCCCAGTGGTAGAGGGTGAGGGCGGGTTCGATGCCGGCGGCGAGCAGTTCGTCGACGAGCCGGCGGTAGAAGTCCAGGCCCCGTTGGACGACAGGGCCCCGGCCGGTCGGCTGGACGCGGGACCAGGAGACGGAGAACCGGTAGGCATTGAGGCCGAGTTCGGACATCAGTCGGACGTCTTCGCGGAACCGGTGGTAGTGGTCCACCGCCACGTCACCGGTATGGCCTTCGAAGACCTTGCCGGGGGTGTGCGAGAAGGTGTCCCAGATGGAGGGGGTCCGGCCGTCCTCCCGCGCGGCTCCCTCGATCTGGTACGCGGCGGTGGCCGCGCCCCACAGGAAGTCGGACGGGAAGGTACGGACGGCGGCGAGTGGCCGGGTCTCGGACGCGGTCATATGAGAGCGCTCCCAACGCGAGTGCGGATGATGGTGCGGTACGGATGATGGTGCGGTACGGATGGTGGTGCGGTACGGATGGTGGTGCGGTACGGACGGGGGACGAGCGGGCCGGTCAGTTCTTGACGGCGCCGGCGGTGATGCCGCCCACGATGTGCTTGCCGAGGACGGCGAAGACCAGGAGCAGCGGCAGCGTGGAGATGAGCGCGCCGGTGAGCACGACGGCCTGGTCGACGGTGCCTGGGCAGTCTGCGGCTCGTGCAGATCGGCGGTGCGTCCTTGAGCCGGGCGACCGCCGAACGGGTGGGCCCCGCACTGGGTTCGGGCCTGCAGCGGGTCTTCGCCATGGCCGAGGGGCCGCTCATCCTCACCCGGCCCGACGATCCGGCCGGGACCGTCCTGGGCACGCAGGGCCGCCCGCTCTCGGTCGACGAGGAGGTGCGCATCGTCGACGCCGACGGCAAGGACCTGCCCGAGGGGGAGCCCGGCGAACTCCTCGTCCGCGGTCCGCACACCCCGCGCGGCTACTACCGGGCGCCCGCCCGCGACGCCCGCGCCTTCACCGCCGACGGCTACTTCCGCACGGGCCGCCTCGCGCGCCGCACCCCGGACGGCGACCTGCTGGTGACCGGCCGCGTCGCGGACGCCCCCGGGGTCGGCTGAGCACGAGGATCCGACGGGGGGCAGTCCGTCGACCCGCCGTCGAGCGGGGAAACCGTTCGTGCGGTCCGACAGTACGTACCGTCGGACCACGAGTCCGCCCGGGCCCGCACGGCGTCACCCCGCACGGCGTCACCCCGCACGTGCGGCCGTACGCGGTCCACCCCGTGTTCCGCCCACCGACCGAGCGGAGAACCGCAGATGGCACACCCCGCCCTCGCCCTCAAGCCCGGCACGGCCTGGCTCGATGCCTGGCAGCGCGCCCTGGCCGTGGCCCCCGAGGCCTTCCAGGAGGACCGCGTCCTGAACCTCTGGGGCGGCTCCTGGCATTCCGACGGCCGCGCGCTGCCCGCAACCAGCCCCGTCGACGGCAGCTCCGTCGCGGGCCCGCCGCGCCTGGACTCCTCCGTGGCCACCCGGGCCGTGCGGGCGAGCCTCGACCAGCACCGCGCCTGGCGCCACGTACCGCTCCCCGAACGCCGCGCGCGCGTCAGCGCGGCCCTGGACACCCTGACCGAACACCGCGAGCTGCTCTCCCTGTTCCTCGTCTGGGAGATCGGCAAGCCCTGGCGCCTGGCCCGGGCCGATGTGGACCGGGCCATCGAGGGCGTGCGCTGGTACGCGGAGCACATCGAGGCGATGCTGGCGGGCCGGACACCGCTCGGGGGTCCCGTCTCCAACATCGCCAGCTGGAACTACCCCATGTCGGTGCTGGTGCACGCGATGCTCGTGCAGGCACTCGCGGGCAACGCCGTCATCGCCAAGACCCCCACCGACGGCGGTCTCGCCTGCCTCACCCTGGCCTGCGCGCTGATCCACCGCGAGGGCATCCCGGTGACCTTGATCAGCGGCAGCGGCGGCGAGCTCTCCGAGGCCCTGGTCCGCTCGCCCGAGATCGGCTGCGTCTCCTTCGTCGGCGGCCGGGACGCCGGTGCCCGCATCGCGACCGCCGTCACCGACCTGGGCAAGCGCCACATCCTCGAACAAGAGGGACTCAACACGTGGGGCATCTGGGAGCACACGGACTGGGCGGCCCTGGGAGCGGTCATCCCCAAGCTCTTCGACTACGGGAAGCAGCGCTGCACCGCCTACCCCCGCTTCGTTGTCCAGCGCACCGCCTTCGACGCCTTCCTCGGCGCGTACCTGCCGGCCGTCGCGTCCGTCCGTACGGGGCATCCGCTCGCGGTCGCCCACCCGGACGACCCGCTGCCCGAGCTGGACTTCGGCCCCCTCATCAACGCGGCCAAGGCGAAGGAGCTCACCGACCACGCTGCCGAGGCCGTCGAGCGGGGCGCCGTGCCGCTCTACCGCGGGTCCCTGGACCCCGGCCGCTTCCTGCCCGGCCAGGACACCTCGGCGTACGTGGCCCCGCTCGCGCTCCTCAGCCCGCCGGCCTCCTCGCCGCTCTACCACGCGGAGCCCTTCGGCCCCGTCGACAGCATCGTCCTCGTCGACACCGAGGCCGAGCTCCTGGCCGCGATGAACGCCTCCAACGGAGCCCTGGTCGCCACGCTCTCCACGGACGATCCGACCACCTTCGACCGGCTCGCACCGCAGATCCGCGCCTTCAAGATCGGGCACGGCAAGCCGCGTTCGCGGGGCGACCGGGAAGAGCTGTTCGGCGGCTTCGGCGCGTCCTGGCGCGGCGCCTTCGTCGGCGGGGAACTCCTCGTCCACGCCGTGACCGACGGCCCCGAGAGCGAACGCCTGCCGGGCAACTTCCCGCAGTACCAACTGATGCCGTAGCGGTTTCCGGCTGCTGCTGCCGCCCCGCTGCCGCCGTCCCGCGTGCCAGGATCGTGCGGCGGGCGCGGGCAGGGTCCGCTGCTGACGGAAGGCGGGAAGTCCTTGAGCGAGGCCGTGGTGCGGGCGAACGAGACGACGGTGCCCATGCTGGCGTGCGCGTCCCCGGAAGAGACCCTGGCGTTCTACCGGGCCCTCGGGTTCGAAGTCACCTACGAACAGACCAGGCCCTACGTGTACCTGGTGGTGGAGTGGAGCGGGTTCGCGCTGCACTTCACCAAGCCGGCCTCGGGCGCGGACCCGGCGAACGAGGACGTCGGCGGCTGCCTCGTCCTGGTGGACGCGGTGGCGCCCTACCACGCGGCCTTCACCGAGGCCATGCGCCGGGCCTACGGCAAGGTGCTGTCGTCCGGGCGGCCGCGCATCACGCGCCACCGGCCCGGGGCGTCCCGCTTCACGCTGGTCGACCCGTCCGGCAACTCGGTCATCTTCATCCAGCGCGACGAGCCGGAGGAACTGGAGTACGGCGGTTCGAAGAAGCTGACGGGGCTGGCCAAGGCGCTGGACAACGCACGCGTCCTGCGCGAGTTCAAGGGCGACGACCGGGCCGCGTTCCGCGCGGTCACCTCGGGCCTTCGCCGCCACGGGGCGGACGCCGCCGGGGTGGAGCGGGCGCTGGCCCTGGCCACGCTGATGGAACTGGCCACCGCCCTGGACGAGGTGGAGCGGATCGAGGAGTGGGCGGCTGAGCTGCGGGCCATCGAGCTCACGGACGCCGAGCGCAGCCGGGTGGAGGGCGAGCTGGGGCAGGTGGCGGCCCTGGAACGGTGGCGGTCCGAGCCCCCGTCCGCGGCCCGGTCCGCGGCCCCGGACGATGAGGTCGGGCCGGGCACGCCTCCCGCGCCGGACTCCGACTGACCGGGGCCCCGACCGACGGGCACCCCGGATCCCGGGGCCGGGGCGCGCCGCTTCGGCGACGGGCCCCGGGCGACGGGCCCCGGGCCCCGGGCCCCGGGCCTCAGCGCGCCGGCCGGCCGGCGGTGACCAGCCACGAGGAACTGCGCAGCAGGACGGAGCCGTTCCTCTCGTGCGGGCGCAGCGCGTCGGTGAGGGTCCGGCGGGCCAGCCGCTGCTCCTCGGGCCCGACCTGGTCGAGCAGGTGCCGGCCGGGGCCGGAGCCCAGCAGGAACCCGGCCGCGTCCTCGGCGTCGCGTCCCCACACCCCGTCCGCGTGGACGCGTACCGCCCGGGCCGCCTCGAAACCGGCGGCGGACAGGACCCGCAGGGTGCGCTCGGGATCGGCGAGCGAGAACATCCCGGGGGACCCCGGGGCGCCGAACTCGCCGACGGGCAGGATGCCGCGCAGCGCGGCGAGGGCCTGGAGCCACTCGTTGCCGTCGGCTTCCGCCGGACAGACGAAGACCAGGCGTCCGCCCGGGCGCAGCGCGCCCGCGATGTTGGCGAAGGCGGCCACCGGGTCGGCGAAGAACATCACGCCGTACCGGCTGATCGCCACGTCGAAGCCGCCCGGTGCGAACGGATGGCTCTGGGCGTCGCCCTGGGTGAAGGACACGTTGGCCGGCCCCTCGTCGCGGGCGCTCCCGCGGGCGCGCTCCAGCAGGGGGGCGGACAGGTCCAGGCCGGTGGCCCGCCCTTCGGCGGCCCGGCGGCCGGCCAGGCGCGTCGTGCGGCCGGCTCCGCAGCCGACGTCCAGTACGTGCTCGTGCGTGCCGATGGCGGCGGCGTCGAGCAGGGGTCCGTTGAAGCCGTCGTTGACGGCGTCCCAGCGGTCCTGGTTCAGGGCCCACTGCGTGCCCTCGTATCCGTTCCACGCCCGCGCCTGTTCGGTGTTGGCCATGTGTTCCACCGGGTTCCTCCGCACTTAGAATGGGCAAGTGCCCAAAGAGTATGGGCATGCGCCCATACTGGCAATCGGTCACCGGTCACCGGTCACCGGCAATCGGCATCGGAATTTCGGAGAGAGGTCTTATGTCACCGCGTGGAGTGGCTATTCCCGACCTGCGCGAACGGCTGTTCGCGGCCGCGGAACGGGTCGTCGCCCGCGACGGCGCGGCCGCCCTGACCAGCCGGGCGGTCACGGCCGAGGCCGAGTGCGCCAAGGGGGTGCTGCACACCCACTTCTCCGGCATCGACGAGTTCGTCGCGGAGCTGGTCCTGGACCGGTTCGCGCGCAGCGCGCGCTTCGCCGAAGAGCTGGCCTCCAAGGCGGGGCGCGGCACCGTCGAGGGGAACCTCGCCGAGGTGGCGCTCGCCCTGCTGAACTCCCTGGACCCCGCGATCGCCGGCCTGGCCATGACCCGCCCCGGAGCCTCGCTCCACACCCGGCGGGCGCTGGAGTCCGGCTCGCCGGGGTTCGCCGCCATGCAGGAATCGGTCACCGCCTACCTGGAGGCGGAGCGGCTGGGGGGCCGGATCGCACCGGACGCCGACGCCGCCACCCTCTCCCTCGCACTCATCGGCACCGTCCACCACCTGCTGCTGACGGGAGGCCCCGGACCCGCGCAGCACGCGGAGACCGCGCAGCCCGCCGGCGAGACGATCCGCCGCCTGACGGCCGTCCTGCTGGGAGGGGCCCGGCACGATCCGAAGGAGACGGCCTGAGTCGGAGCCCGCACCCTCGTGCGTGCGAGGTTTCGCGATCGGCTCCCGCCCCCGACCATGGCGCTGGGCGTCGTCCGGCCGGGCGGGGTCCGTGTGAACGGGGAGGGGAAGACATGCTGCGGTATGTGCGCAGACTGCGGGCCGTGGTGCTGATGTGCGTGGCGGGGCTCGTACTGGCGGGAGCGCCCGTCGCGGCCGCCGGTACGGCGGCCGGGGGCGGGGCCGCCGCGACCGCGGCGAAGCCGCCGTTCCAACTGCCCTTCCCGTGCGGCACGACATGGGAGATGCACACCTGGGCCCACAACCCCGCGCTGGACATCGTGGTGGAGGGCAACACCGGATCCGACGGCCTGCCCGTCCTGGCGTCCGCCGCCGGCACGGTGTCCGCCACCTACTGGAACAACGGCTCGGGCAACACCATTCAGATCAGCCACGGCAACGGCTGGTTCACGGCGTACTACCACCTGAAGGACGACCCGGCGGCCTACGTCAAGAAGGGCGACGCCGTCCAGCCGTCCACCCGGATCGGCCGGATCGGCACCTCGGGGGCCTCGGGCTGGGCCCACCTGCACTACGAGCAGCGGTACTTGGCCACCGGCGGCGACTTCACCGACGAGAGCCACCGGGTGCCCGTCCACTTCGACGGCGTCGAATACACCGGTGCCTCGAAGGACTGGATGAGCGTCACCAGCCGCAACTGCACCGGTACGCCGCCCGCTTGGCAGGACTGCCCGTCCGGATACGTCTGCTTCTACTCGGGCACCGACGGGACCGGCACCGTCTGCCGCTCCGCCGGGAACGAACCGAACAGCACCTGCGGGCTGCGCAAGTCCTTCTTCAACAACGGTACGGCCGACCCGGGTTACGACCACGTACAGGTCGCCTTCCGGGAGGGCGGCGGCGCCTGCCTGCACTTCGGCCCGCAGGAGGGACGCGGGAACCTGCCCGCCGGAGGCCGGACGATCCAGAGCTTCCGGTGGCGCGGCGAGTGCTGAGCACGGGCCGCCGTTACAGGACTGATTGATTCCGCTGGCTAACCTTCCCCCGGCACTCTGGGGGAAGGAAACAGCGTGTACAGCATCATCGTGGTTCCGGGGCCCACCATGTCCCCGGCCGCACAGATCCGCCTGGCACCGGGGCAGACCCTCCGGTTCGGCCGCGGCGGCGAGGGCGACGGCTGCCTGCGCCTACCGCACGCCGGCATCTCGCGCTCGGCGGGGGAGATCGCCGCCAGCGGCACGCACTGGTCGCTCAGCAACCTCAGCCGCTCGTCGACCTACGTGGTGGAGAACCCCGAGGGCGCCGGCGAACACATCAAGATCGCACCCGGGCGGCTCGCCGCACCCGTCCCGTTCGAGTTCGCCCGGATCGTCCTGCCGGCCGGATCCGAGCTCCTCACCCTGGACGTCTGGGCACCGCGCCACGACTACGCCGACCGGAACGAGCCCGGCGACCCCGGCGGGGACCCGACCGTACTCGCCTTCCCGCTCGACCGCTCCAGCCGGTACTTCCTGGTCCTCACCGCGCTCTGCGAGTCCCGGCTGCGCGGCGAACCGCACGCGCCGCTGCCCACCGTCGAGCAGGTCGTCGAACGGCTGAAGCCGCACTGGACGGCCGCGAACCGCGCCGCCGTCCAGTGGAACATCGACTACCTCGCGGTCAAGCTCCGCCTCAAGCCGGGCCCGGACACGGCGGATCCGGGACCGCGACTGGTCGGCAAGAAGGAGACCCTCGTCTCGCTGGCCCTGCGCTTCGACCTCGTCGGCGAGGACGATCTGGCGGCCCTGCCGACCCCCGCGACCGGTGGCGGGCGTTGACCGGGCGGGCGGGCCGACCGGGCGCCCTCGCGGTCCCGCGGGGCTACCGGGTCGGCCCCTGGGTCGCCGGCCGCCTCCTGGGATCCGGCGCCTTCGGCAGCGTGTACGCGGCCCTGCGCGCCGTACCCGAACCGGGACTGCCCGGCCGGGCAGCGCTCAAGGTCCTACCGACGGGCACCTCGACCCCGCGCCAGCTGCGCCACCTGGGAGAGCTCGCCGCGCGCGAGACCGAGGTGCTGCGCCGGGTGCGGACGCCCCGCCTGATCCGGATGTACGAGGTGCTCACGGTCGACGATCCGGACCGCCCCGAACTCGACGGCGCCACCGTCCTGGTCCTGGAGGAGGCCGCGGGGTCCCTCGACACCCTGCTCGCCGGCGGCGTGCCGCCCGCGGGGCCCGTGCTCCTCGCCCAGGTCTGCGAGGGACTCGACCAACTGCACCGGGCGGGCTGGGTGCACGGAGACCTCAAGCCCGGGAACGTGCTCCTGATGCCCGACGGCTCGGCGCGGCTCGGCGACTTCAACATGGCGGCGGAGCTGGAGGGCACCCACGCGTACGCGGCGGCCTTCGCGACACCCGACTACACCCCGCCGGACCTGCTCTGGTCGGAGGTCGGCGAACGCGGGACGAAGATCCGTCCGACGGCCGACATCTGGGCCTTCGGCGTCCTGGCCCACGTCGTCCTCACCGGCACGCTGCCGCTGCCCGGCGGTACGCCGGCGGCCCGCCGGGACGCCGCGCTGCGCTACGCCAGGGGCGAGGAGGAGCTGCGCCTCTCGCCCGAACTGCCCGCACCCTGGCGGGACATCGTCCACGACTGCCTGGCCCGGAGGCACGAGGACCGGGTCCGGCACACCGCGGCGTCACTGCTGTGCCGGGCGCGGGCGGCGGCGACGGCCCGCGCCGAAGGGACGTACGCGCCACCGGCCCCGCGCGACCCGGTCCCGCAGGGCCCGGTTCCGCAGGACCCGGTTCCGCAGGGCCCGGACGCTCAAGGCCGGGGTCCGCGGAGCCCGCTCCCGCGACGACGGCGCCGCGCCCTGATCGCCGCCGCGGCCGCGGCCGGCGCACTCGCGGGCCTCGGGGTCGTCTGGGGCTCGGGACTGCTGCCCCTCGCGGGCGACGGGACGACGGGCTACGACAGGTGCCGGCGCGGCGCCGTCTGCTTCTTCGCGCGGGAGGACGGCCGGGGCGAGATGTGCTCCTGGGTCGACGGCGACACCGACTGGACCGATGCGCCGGCCCCTTGCCCGTGGGCGGCGAGCGGCGCTCCGCGCTCGGTCTACAACAACGGCTTCGACCTCGCCGAGGGAGCGGCCAAGGTCGACGTCCGCTACTACGGGCAGGCCGGCGAGCGGCAGTTGCTGGGCTGCGTGAAGGTGCGCACCAGGACGAACCTCGGCGGAGGGGAGAGCCCGCGCTCCCACGCCTGGGTCCCGAGCTGCTGACCGCCCTGGCAGCACCTCGCACCCTCGCACCCGCTCACCCTCGCACCCGCTCACCCTCGTTCGTGCGAGGTTCCGCCCGGCCGGCTCCTCCGAGAGCCTTGAGGCACATCACACCGCTCTGACAAGGGGTTTCACGATGCGCGTCAAGCGATCCATCCTCGGCACGGCCGGCGTCTGCGCGATGCTGTGCGCAGCGGCCTTCACCACCGCCCCGGCCCAGGCGGCCGCACCCTCGGAGCAGAGCACGGCTGCGGCCCGCGTCGTCCTGACCGCCCCGGCCGCCCCGGCGGCCGCCGACCGTTCGGCGGCCCTGGCCGCCGCCTCCCCGGGCATCTCGCCGTACGCCCCCAGCGGCCACGTACCGCCGGGCGGCGGCTACGGCTGCGCCAGCGGGAACCTGTGCACCCTCGTCTGGGACCCGACGAGTTCGGACTGGAAGATCTTCTACCTGGACGCCTGTCACCGCTACTCGGTGTCGAACTGGAACGGCGGCGGGTTCTACTTCGACAACCAGACCGGCGGGGTCTGGTCCTTCTTCTACGGCAGCGGGGGCGGGGAGCTGAAGCGGTTCCAGCCCGGAGGCGGCCAGCTCGCCTATGACTGGACGCCCGCACTCGCGGCAAGGAATGCCTGCCCGCCCCCCACTCTGCCCCTTAACCAACACGAAACCTGCCTCCCGTTCCGTCCGGCCGGCGCCGGCGCCCGCCCGCACACGGGGAGTCTGAGGGCCCCGTACGACCGTTCCTTCCGCGGCATGCGCCGCCCGGGGCGAAAGCCCGGGAAACTTCATCCCGTCGGCGCGCGGCCGCCCCGCCCCGGCCGGGATCGGGCGTGACCCTCACGCCGTCCCGACCTTCCCGGCGCGGGCCGGGGGAGTGCAAGGCATTTCCCCCGCGCCCCGTCGGTATCCGGCCGTTCTCGCCCCCGGGCGGGCACCGGACGTCCGTCCCCGGTGCCCCGCGCGGCCGCGCCCCCCGGTCCGGCACGAAGGCCGGTTCTCGTTACTCCGCTCCCCGGGCTCGGATGTACTCCCTCACTCAACGGTTCCTCCAGGGCGCTTCGCGGCCCCGCTCCGCCATGCCGTGGCGCGGGTCCGCGGCGGGGGACCGCCGTGTTTCGACGACGACGTGAAGGAGCCGCACGTGGCTGAGAAGACGGAACGCACGGCACGGGGAACGGTGCCCGCACCACGCGAACCGGAGGCCGCCGACCCGCCCGAGTTCACCTTCGCCTGGGGCGCGCACAACCGGGCCATGGAGCACCTCTCGCTCCGGGAGATGGCCGCACGGCTGCCCGCCGCGCTCGCCCAGACCGCGCGGATGGCCTGGCGGATCGACCGGGCCTCCGTGGCCTGGCTGCTGGGCGGCCAGATCATCGCCGGGGCCTGTACGGCCGCCACCCTCGCCGGGGTCGCCGACGCCATGGGCCCGCTGCTCGCGGCGGGCGACGCCACGGAGCGCGTCACGGCCGCCGCCTGGCCGCTGGCGATCGCGATGGTGGCGGCCGGGGCCGGGACCACGGCCGAGATCGCCGCCGGCAGCGCGGCCCGCCGGCTCACCCCGCGGCTGAGCACGACGGCCGACCTGGAGATGGTCGACGCCCACATGGACGTGGAGGTCTCCGCCTACGACGAGCCCGGGTTCTCCGACCGCTCGGAGGCCGCCGAGATCGGCGCCGCCCGCTCGTCCATGCTCGTCAAGGACGCCATGGCCTTCACCAACGGCCTGATCAACCTCCTGGCCGTCGCCGGCGTCCTCGCCGTCGTCCACCCCGTGCTGATGCCGCTGCTCCTGCTCTGCGTGGTACCCCGCGGCATGGGCGCCGTCATCGCCGCCCGCCTGGACTACGCCCTGCACAACGAGACGATCGCCTCGCGCAACATCCGGGGCATGATGCGCTGGTACCTCACCACCCACAAGCTCGGCGACGAGCTGCGCTGCAACTCCATGCGCCCCTACGCGCACGCCTGGTACGCCGCCGTCTGCGCCCGGATCGACGCCAAACTCGTCGGTTCCGCCCCGCGCTACCTGCGCGTCTCGCTCCTGGCCGCGGCCCTCGGCGGCCTCTTCCAGGTCGGCACCTGGGCGGCGCTCGCCGCGCTCGTCCTCACCGGATCCATGGCCCTCGCGGCGGCCGGCACCGCCATCGTCGCCATGCGGACCTCGGCCTCCGCCCTGTCCAGCCTCGTCGTGTACGGGGCCGCCATGTTCCAGCACGCCCTCTACCTGGAGGACTATCGCCTCTTCCTGGACCGGGCGCGCGAACTCGGGGCCACCCGGGGCGCCGTGGCGGCCGCGCCGCCACTGCAAGTCAGCCTGGAGGACGCCTCGTACACCTACCCGGGCAAGGAGGTCCCGGCGCTCGGCCCGGTCAGCCTGTCCCTGACGCGGGGCGAGATCGTGGCCGTCGTCGGCGAGAACGGCGCGGGCAAGTCCACCCTCATCCGGCTGCTGACCGGCCTCACCGTGCCGAGCGGCGGGGAGGCGTACTGGGACGGGGTCCCGACCAGGGACCACGACCAGCGGACCCTGTGGACGCACGTCGGGCTGGTCGCCCAGTCCTATGCGCAGTGGCCGTTCGCGGCCCGCGAGAACATCACCCTCGGCCAGCCCGGCGAGCGCGGTGAAGAGGCGGTGTGGGAAGCGCTGGCCGCGGTGGGCCTGGGCGAGGCGGTACGGGAGTACCCGCAGGGCCTCGACACCCTGCTGGCCCGCTCGCTGTGGGGCGGCCACGAGCCCTCCGGCGGCCAGTGGCAACGCCTGGCCTGCGCCCGGGCCTTCCACCGCCGGCCCCGGCTCCTGATCATGGACGAGCCGACCTCGGCCATGGACGCGCGCGGCGAGCACCGGATCTTCACCGGGCTGCGGGAGATGAAGGACGACCGGATCACCATGATCGTCACGCACCGGCTGGAGAACTGCCGGCTGGCCGACCGCATCATCGTCCTGGAGAAGGGCCGGATCACCGAGACCGGCACCTTCGCCGAACTGACCGCCCTCGGCGGCACGTTCGCCGAGCTGTACGGCCTCTCCCAGGACCGCTGACGGCTGACCGAGACCGCCCCCGCGCTCGCGGCCGCTCCCCCCGGAGCGCCGCGGATCGCGGGGGCGGTGCCCGCCGGCCGCGGGCGCGTGCTCAGCGCCCGGCGCTCGGGGACCTCACCGGCGGGACCTCACAGGCGGGACCTCACCGGCGGAACCTCACCGGCGGAACCTCACTGGCCCACCCTGCCGTCGACGCACTCGCGCAGCAGGTCGGCGTGCCCGCAGTGCCGGGCGTACTCCTCGATCCGGTGCACGATCAGCTCCCGCACCGCGATCCGGTCCTTGCCCAGCCGCTCGCCCAGATCCGGGTGCCCGGCGAGCGCGGCGTCGACCTCGGCCTGCTCGCGCGCCAGATCGGCGTACGCGGCGTCGACGACGGCCTGCTCGGCGACGGCCCCCTCGAAGTCGGCGTCCTTCTTGCCGTACAGCTTCGGCAGCGGATCACCGTCGCTGATCCAGTTGCGCCAGTCCCGTTCCACTTCGGCGAGGTGCCGGAGCAGGCCGAGCAGCGACATCGTCGACGGCGGGACCGCCCGGCGGGCCAGCTGCTCCGGATCCAGGCCCTCGCACTTCATCCGCAGGGTGATGCGGTAGTTCGCGAGGAAGTCCAGCAGCGTGGCGAGCTCGCCGTCCGGGCTGTCCTCGTTGTTGCGGGGGTCGTCGGCCGGGTCCGCCCACATGTCGGGGTAGACGGTCGCCTGGGTCCATCGCTCGGGTTGATCACTCATGTGCCCCATGCTCGCCCTCGGGGGACCGGACCCGCCAGTGGATTTCGTCGCGGTGTTCTCCGTTCTCCCCCCGATGGTGAGGGGCGGAACTCGTCACGCCCCCGCCCGGTCTTGTCGCGCAGCCGCCGCTCCCGGTCCGCGGTCCGGGAGCGGCGGCCGTCGTGGTGGTGGTGTCAGCCGATGAGGGAGTCCACCGTGGGCGCGACCGCGCCGAACCGGTCGGCGACCGTGACCAGCGAGGCGGCCTGCAGGGCGGCCGCCGGGACGACGGTGCCGTCGGGGCCGGCCAGCGGGCGGGTGGCGGTGGCCTCGGCGACGACGGTGGGCCGGTAGCCGCGGGTGATGGCACCGTGGGCGGTGAAGACGACGCACATGTGCGTCATGAAGCCGGCCAGCACCAGCTCCGTCCCCGCCCCCAGCTCGCGCAGCACCTTCTCCAGGACGGTGTCGTGGAAGGCGTCGGGGAACTCCTTGACCACGACGGGCTCCCCGTCGACGGGGGCGACCTCCGCGCAGATGGCGCCGATCTCCGCACGGATGTCGTAGGGGGAGTTCCAGCCCGAGTCGTTCACGACGTGGACCACGGGGATCCCGGCGGCGCGGGCGGCGGCGAGCAGCCGGGCACCGGCCGCGAGGGCCTCCCGTACGCCCTCCAGCTCCAGCACCCCGGCGGTGTAGGTGTTCTGGAAATCGATCATGACGAGAGCGGTGTCGGCGAGCCGGGGCAGACCGGAGTCGAGTCCGAAGATCTCGCGCAGCGTCGGCGAAGCGGTGAGCGGAGCGTTCATGGGAAGGGTTCCTTTCGGGAAGGGCAAGCAGGGATGGAGGGCATGGCGCACGAGGGCACGGCGAAGCCGCACGGCCCGCGCGGTGCCCGCGACCGTGGAAGAGAGGAGAGGAGAGAGGAGAGGAGGGAGAAGGGGCGAGGATGTGTGACGCGTAGGGGTGGAGCGGGGGTCAGGCGGTCGTGCGGAAGCGGCGGCGGTAGGCGGCGGGCGTCGTGTCGATCTGCTTGCGCAGCGCCCGGTGCAAGGTCTCCGCGGAGCCGAATCCGCAGGCGGCGGCGAGCCGGTCCAGTGGCTGGTCGGTGCTCTCCAGCAGACGCCGCGCCGCCTCCACCCGGACGGCCTCGACGTACGAGGCCGGGCTGGTGCCGGTCTCCTTGCGGAAGACCCGCGCGAAGTGCCGCTCGCTCAGCGCCATCCGCCCGGCCAGCGCCACCGTGGACAGATCGGCTTCGAGGTGCTCCGCGATGTACGTCCGCAGTTCCTCGATGTCCCGCCTGGACCCGGCGGGCCGGCTCAGCGGTACCGAGAACTGGCTCTGCCCGCCCTGGCGCTTGAGGTACATCACCAGCTGCCGGGCCACCGCGAGGGCGACCTGCTCGCCCAGGTCCTCGGCCACCATCGCCAGCGCGAGGTCCATGCAGGCGCTGATCCCCGCGCCGGTCCACACCTTCCCGGACCTGACGAAGATCGGGTCCGCGTCGACCGTCACCTCCGGGTGTTCGGCGGCCAGTTGGGCCGCGGTCGACCAGTGCGTGGTCGCCCGCTTCCCGTCCAGCAGCCCGGCGGCGGCCAGCAGGTGCGCGCCCACGCACACCGACGCCACGCGGCGGGCCTGCGGCGCGGTCACCCTGACCCATTCCACGACGTCCCGGTCGACCCGGGCGACCGGGCCCTGCGGGCGCAGGTCGACCGCGCCGGGCACGAGCAGCGTGTCCAGCACGCCGCTCACCTCGTCGAAGGCGAGGTCCGCCAGCAGCCGGACCCCGGCCGCCGTGGTGACCGCGCCGCGCGAGGGGCCCGCCAACTGCACCTGATAGCCCGCGCGGCCCTCGGTCTCGCGGTTGGCCAGGGCGAACACCTCGGCCGGACCCGTCACGTCGAGGAGGTCGACGTCCGGAAAGACCACGATGACGATGCGGCGGTTGCTGGGCATGACCCCATGGTTCCCCCCGCCCCTCACATCCGCAATGACGGTCTTCTGTCACATCCGGACACGTGGACGGCGGGGCCGTGGGGACGGCGGACGGAGGTGGAAACGCCGGCCCTCATCGGCAATCTGTGGGAGTGGCGTACCGGGCCAGGAACAGGTCCACGCCCGAGGTGACGACGCGGGTGAGCTCCGCCGGATCCGTCTCGGTGTCGGGCAGGAAGGTGTGGACCAGCTGCGGGACGCCCACGGTGGTGGCGACGAGCTGCCGCACGGCGAGCACGGGGTCGGGCACGTCCAGCTTCCCGCTCCGACCGAGGGCTGCGACGGCCTCCGTGAGGGGGCCGTCGCACATGTCGTACGTGAGGTCGTACCAGAGCCGGCCGAGCTGCGGGAAACGGTCGGTCTCCCCGATGACCAGGCGCCGTAGCGACACGATGTCGGGGCGCAGCAGCAGCGCGGCCCAGTCCCGGGTGGCGCCGATCAGGGCGCCGCGCAAATCGCCGGCTTCCGCGATCGTGGAGCCGTACGGCTCGAGGCCGGCGTACGTGCGCCGCAGGATCCCGCCGATGGCGGCGAGGAACAGGCGCTCCTTGTTGCCGAAGTGCTTGTAGACCGTGGCCTTGGACACCCCGGAGCGGCTGGTGATCGAGTCCATGGAAGCGGCGGAATAGCCCTCGGCCAGGAACTCGGCGGCGGCCGCCTCCATGATCGCCTGCCGCTTGCGCCGGGCGGCGTCAGGGAGGCCGGGGGCGACCGGGATGCCGTACTCGTCCGTGGCGTTCGCCGTCTCGGCTTCCATGGGGCGGTCCTTCGCGTCAGCGCGATGGCGGTGCGTGCGGTCTCAGTATATGGACCGAACCGTGCGTTACGCACCGCTGCCCTGGTTGCCCCGGTCGCCCCCGGCGGGGCTGCGCGGCAGGCCGAGGCCACACCCGCGCAGCCTCCGTACGAGACCCGTGGACCCGTGGGCTCGTGGGTCCCGTGAGTCCCCTGGGCCCGCGCCTCAGACCTGGCCCGCGCCGCCGTTCTTGACGAGGTCCGTCATGTCGGCCGTGTCGGCGGCCGGCGGGACGGCTATGTCCTGCGCGACGCCGAAGGACAGGAATTCCACGTCCCCGCTGACGTCCCCGTAGGTCTGGGTCAGCCGCGCGGGCATGCCCTTGTCGTCGACCCAGACGTCCGCGACGAGCCCGTCGGCGCTGCCGCCGCCCACCGCGCCGAACACGGAAGCGGCGTCGCCCATCCTCTCCTTGGGGATGGTGGCGCGGTAGTGGACCGCGCTCTTGCCGTTGACGGTCTCCGTGCCGACCTTCTTGACGTCCTTGGCCCACTTGAGGGTCTTCAGGCCGGCCGTCGGGTCGTTGTTGCCCGCGTTCATGGCGGAGGCGCCCGCGTCGCCGAGGATGGCCGAGGCCTCGACCTTCAGCCAGCTCTTGCCCTTGAACGGACCCTCCGAGGCCGGGTCGACACCGTAGTAGTACGCACCCTGCACGAGCCGCATCGTGACCGTGCCGTCGGCGACCAGGTCCTCCATCTCGAGGTCCTTCGCCGGCATCTCGGCCTCCATCGCGAGGCCGTTGCCCCACGAGTAGACGCCTTCCATCAGCACCGGCTTGCCACCCGTGTCCGGTGTGGACACGGTCATCTTGACCTTGGCCGAGCCCGCCTTCGAAGCTTCGTCGGAAGCCTTCGTGAGCGTCGCGACCAGCGTCTCCGCCGTGTCGGCGGCCTGCTTGCCCACCGACGAGCCGGCCGTACAGCCGCTCAGGCCCACCGTCACGATCAGTGCCGCGGTGATGCCCGCGGCGACCTTCCCTGTCTTCATTCCCACCCCTTGGCCGTGTGTTGACTCGGTCCGGCCCGTATCCCCTCCCGAACCGGAAAACATCGTCGCACGCCCCTACGACACTCCGGCGGTCAGGCCGATCCTCCCGTCCCGGCGCCCGGTACGGCGCGCGCCCCACGATGCTCCTCGCGGCGCCCCGGGAAATCGCCTGGAGGCCGCCCGGGCGGCCCGTATAGGCTCGGCGCATGCTGCGACTGGAGCGGCTCCGCGCCGAACACGGAGACATCCTGCTGGCCTTCGAGCAGGAGAACAGGGAGTACTTCGCCCGCTCCGTACCGGACCGGGGCGACACGTACTTCACCTTCACCGGGTTCGAGGCACGCCACCGCGCGCTGCTCGCCGAACAGGAGGCGGGCACGTGCCACTTCCATGTCGTCCTGGACGAGCACGGAGCCCTCGTCGGCCGGGTCAACCTCGTCGACGTCGAGGAAGGCACCGCCGAACTCGGCTACCGCATCGGGGAACGCGCGGCGGGCCGCGGTACGGCCACGGCCGCCGTCGGGGAAGTCTGCCTGCTCGCCGCCTCGCCGTACGGGCTCCGCACCCTCACCGCGGTGACCACCCTGGACAACGCGGCGTCCGCGGCTGTCCTGCGCCGGTCCGGCTTCACGCCGACGGGGGACCTCACCGTCGACGGCCGCCCCGGGCGGAGCTACCGGCGCGCGCTCCCCGCCGCGGGCTGACCCGCCCGGCGGGCGGACCGAGCCGGCGGATGAGCCGCAGTACGAGGCGGAGTACAAGGCGGAGTACGAGGCGGCGTACGAGCCGGAGTACGGGTGGTCGGACGGTCCGTCGGATACGGTGCTTCACCCCATCGGTGCGCCCGGCGCGCGCGGGCGGCAATGATCACGGAGGGTGTTGATCACCGGCAGCGAGTGCTGCCGGCCGGCCCCCGCACCGAGGAGTCCTCGACCCCATGGTTGTTGTCGCCGTCATCGCCGTCATCGGAGCCGCCCTGATCGCCGTCGCCGCGGCGCGGCTGGGCCACTACCTGGCGCGCCACCGCGGCATGCCGGACGCGGGCCCGGCCGTGGGTACCGCCGCCGGAGTGGTCTTCTCCTTCTTCATCCTCACCCTGGCCTTCCTGATGGTGAGTTCGGCCCAGGACCTGGCCGTCGCCCGCAAGGGGAACTACGCCGAGGCCGGCGCCCTCATAGACCTGTACTTGGCGGCCGACCGGATGCCGGCGCAGACGAAGGCGGAAGTGCGCGGCCACTCCGAGAAGTACGCACACATGGTCATCGAGCGCGAATGGCCGAAGATGCGGGACGGCCAGACGGACGACGAGACCTGGGCCATGGTCTACGGGCTCTACCAGCTGGTGGCCAAGATCCCGGCGGACACCCCGCCCAAGGCCGTGGACGACTCCAGGGACGCGATCAACCGGCTGCTGGCGCAGCGCCGGGTCCGGGTGGCGGACATCCAGGGCGGGCTCCCGTCCATCATGGTGGTCACCCTGATCGGCGCGGCCGCCCTGTCCGTGGGCTTCCTGGTCCTCATCGGCTGGCCCAAGGGCATCCGGGGGATCCTCGGCATCGCCGCCCTCGGCGCCGTCTGCGGCTACGGGGTCTGGCTGGTCCTCCAGCTCAACCACGCCTACGCGTCGGGGGTCCACGTCGAGCCCGACGCCTTCCACGAGGCACTGCGCCGGATGGCGTTCGTCACCTCGCACGGCATCTGAGCCCTCCCCGCTTCCCGCTCGCCCACCCGAGCCGTTGCTCCCCGAGCCAGCTCCGCGCGTCCTCGACGCCGTCGACGTGCCGCGTCAGCCAGTGCCGCAGCGCCGGATCCCGGAACACCTCGACCAGCGCCCCGGCGTCCGCGGCGCCGCACGGCGCGAACCACAATGACGTGCCCATGGTGGCTGGCGGGCAGGTTCGGAGGTGGAGAAGGGACAGGGCTACGGCTATCCGCAGGCGGGTTACGGCCACCCGCCGCAGCAGCCCGTCACCGCGCCCATGTACGCGGCCCAGGCCCCGGCCGGACCCGCGGCCGGCTCCGGCGGCAACGACGTGCGCACCCAGCTGATGATCGTCGGCGCGGCCCTCCTGGCCATCGCCCTCATCATCGGCGGCGGCTTCTGGTACGTCTCCGACGACGGCGACGGCGGCGGCGAGCAGCCCGTCGCCGAAGGCAGCGCGAGCCCGGGCGCGGGCGGCGACAAGGGCCAGTCCGGCGCCGGCGGCTCCGAGAAGGTCCCCGCCAGCATCAAGTCGAAGACGTTCCTCAACATCCCGGAGCCGGAATCGACCGAGATCGTCCAGATCAAGGGCTCCTGGGTCACGGACACCACGTACGTGAAGTCCGATGTGGGCAAGGTCGTCGGCTACAAGCTGACCGACGGCTCCAAGGCGTGGGAGACCCCGCTCAAGGGCAACATCTGCGGAGCCAGCCGCTACGCCTCCGACAACAAGGCCGCGATCCTCTTCGACGAGGCCATGCCGACGGCGGAGAAGAAGTACCAGCCGTGCAACCAGGCCGGCGTCATCGACCTGGTCAGCGGCAAGCTCCTGTGGTCCGCCAGCGCCAAGTCCCAGACCGGCGGCGACAAGGCCGTCAACTTCGAAGAGATCACCCTCAGCGGCCAGACCGTCGCCGCGGGCGGCACCGGCGGCGGCGCCGCCTGGAACCTCGCCGACGGCAAGGCGCTGTGGGCGCCCAAGACCGATGCCGAGGGCTGCGAGGACATGGGCTACGGCGGCGGCCCGGCCCTCGCCGTGATCCGCAAGTGCGGCAGCTCGACCCGGGTCCTGTACGCCCAGGCCCTCGACCCGGTCACGGGCGCGGCGAAGTTCTCGTACAAGCTCCCCGCGGGCGTCGAGTTCGCCCAGATCGCCTCGACCAAGCCGCTCATCGTCGCGGTGAACATCAACAAGACCGCGAAGGACGCCACCGGCGTCAGCGACCTCTTCGTCCTCGACGACGCCGGTGCGCTCAAGACGCGCATCCCGCTCACCTCGGGCAACTACGCACCCAGGTGCAGCTCCACCGAGGTCGAGGACTGCACCCACATGGTGGTCGGCAACGGCAAGATCTACATGCCGAGCCAGGAGCACAAGGGCGCGGCCGAGTACGGGCGCACGAACGAGATCGTCTCCTTCGACCTGGAGACCGGCAAGCAGACCGCCGACCGCTCGGACGCCGGTGAGCGCTTCAAGATCTTTCCGATCCGCATGGACGGGCCGAACCTCATCGCCTACAAGGTCCCGCCCTACGACGGGGGCGGCCAGATCGTCTCCATCGAGCCCAAGGAGATGAAGCAGACGGTCCTGATGCAGAACCCGGCGACCAAGGAATCGCAGCGCGCCGAGACCCAGTTCGTGCCGGACCGCGCCGAGTACCACTACCAGAACGGCAGGCTCTTCATCGCGGCCACCTCCGTGATGACCAAGTCCTCCGTGGCCAGCGACCCGAACTACATCGTCGTCTCCTTCAAGACGGGCTGACCGGCCACCCGCAATCACCCAGAAGCGCCCGAAGCCCCCGGAAGGTCCGTCCTTCCGGGGGCTTCTGCGCGGTATCCGCACCGCGCCGTCGAACAAGCGTGTAGCTTGCCGGGGCAGAAGGGTGGGGGGTGGGTTGCGATGGGCGTACGGGTCATGGTGGTCGACGAGCACCGGCTGCTGGCCGAGGCGCTCGCCTCGGCCCTGAAACTGCGCGGCCACCGGGTCCTGGCGGCCGCCGCGCCGGCCGCCGGCGCCGCCGAGCTGGTGATCAGCCGCGCCCCCGAGGTCTGCCTGCTGGGCACGGCCACGCCCGCCGAGCCCGGGGTCTTCGAGCCGATCGTCCGGATCAAGCGCGAGCGCCCGCAGATCGCCGTGGTCGTCCTGGGCCCCGTGCCGAGCCCGCGCGGCATCGCCGCCGCCTTCGCCGCCGGAGCCTCCGGGTACGTCCGCCACGACGAGCGCATCGAGGGCGTGGAGCGGGCCCTGGCCAAGGCGCGCGCGGGGGAAGTCGCCATCGCCCCGCAGCTGTTGCAGGGCGCCTTCGCGGAACTGCTCAACCCCGCCGCCCAGCCCGACGACGAGGGCAGCCGGCTGCTGCGGATGCTCACCCCGCGCGAGGTGGAAGTGCTGGTCCGGGTCGCCGAGGGCGAGGACACCCGGCTCATCGCCGCGGGCATGGCCATCGCGCCGAGCACCGCGCGCACGCACGTGCAGCGGGTGCTGATGAAGCTCGGCGTGGGGTCCCGGCTGGAAGCGGCCGCGCTGGCCGCCCGCACCGGGCTGCTGGAGCGGGCCGGACTGCCGCCGACCGGGGCCGCTTCGTCCTGATCCGTGCCGCGGATTTCCCCCGGGCGGCGCGATCCGGTAAGCCGGAGACCAGCACGCGACGCATCGCGCGTGCGTTCTCGCGCGAGAGGCAGTGGGCACGTGAGCAAGACGGCACCTTCCAAATACCTGGTCACCGGCGGCGCCGGATACGTGGGCGGCGTCGTCGCGGCCCACCTCCTGGAAGCGGGCCACGAGGTGGTCGTCCTCGACGACCTCTCCACCGGCTTCCGCTCCGGGGTGCCGGCCGGCGCCACGTTCATCGAGGGCCGCATCCAGGACGCCGCCGACCACCTGGACTCCTCCTTCGACGGGGTCCTGCACTTCGCCGCCTCCTCGCAGGTCGGCGAGTCGGTGGTGAACCCCGGCAAGTACTGGGAGAACAACGTCGGCGGCACCATGGCCCTGCTCGCCGCGATGCGCGGGGCGGGCGTGCGCACGCTGGTGTTCTCCTCCACCGCCGCCACCTACGGGGAGCCGGCCGGCGGACCGCTGACCGAGTCCTCGGTCACCGCGCCGACCAACCCGTACGGCGCCTCCAAGCTCGCCGTCGACCACATGATCGCGGGGGAGTGCGTGGCGCACGGCCTCGCGGCGGTGTCGCTGCGCTACTTCAACGTGGCCGGCGCCTACGGCGAGTTCGGCGAGCGCCACGACCCCGAGACGCACCTGATCCCGCTGGTGCTGCAAGTGGCCCTCGGCGAGCGGGAGTCGATCTCGGTGTTCGGCGAGGACTACCCGACCCCGGACGGCACCTGCGTGCGGGACTACATCCACGTCGCCGACCTGGCGCGGGCCCACCTGGCGGCGCTGCGGGCCGCGGCGGCGGGCGAGCACCTGGTGTGCAACCTCGGCAACGGCAACGGGTTCTCGGTCCGCGAGGTCATCGAGACCGTCCGCAAGGTCACCGGGGAGCAGATCCCCGAGGTCGTCGCCCCGCGCCGGGCCGGCGACCCCGCGGTGCTCGTCGCCTCCGCCCGCACGGCCCACGAGCGCCTCGGCTGGACCCCGGAGCGCTCGGACCTCACGGGGATCGTGACGGACGCCTGGAACTTCACCCGCGCGCTGCGCGCCCGGACCAGCTGAAGCGGCCCGATCCCTACGGAGCTCCGCGCCCCCGCCCCCACCCGGTGCGGGGGCGCGCACACGTTCGGGGTGCGCCGTGACCGGGCGCCGTGCGCGGGCGCCCGGCGTGCGCACGCCGGGTGAAATACACCTCGTGCAACTGCCCGCGGCACACGACCGTCCGCGATATGTCCCACGGCATCGCGGTAGGGGTGATTTCCGGCCAGCCAGGAGGCCTTGAACGGCCGCCTCACCGGAAAATGGCTCGGAAAACTTCTGCTATTCGGCCAACCACCAGCCTCCCCCGGGCCTACGCTGATGCGTGACACCGGTGGGGGCCGGTGTTGATTCAGGGGTCGAGACAAGTCGGGTACGACGTCCGGTCCGGGGTAGTGCAGAGATGTCACGGCGGCGGCCGAGGCGCCTGCGGATCACCCGGTCCGGGCGCCGTACCCGCCGTCGTCCGTTCCCCGACCCTTGGGGGTTTTGTGGTCCGTATCCGGGTACTCGTGGTCGACGATCACCGCATCTTCGCCGAATCTCTCGCCGCCGCGCTCGCGGCCGAACCGGACGTGGACGTCTCCGCGGCCGGCAGCGGCCCCGCCGCGCTGCGCTGCCTCGAACGCGGCGCGGCCGAGGGCCGCCGGTTCGACGTGCTGCTGGTCGACGCCGACCTCGCCGCCGTCGCCGGAGCCGTCCCCGCCCAGCGGGAGCCCGCCGCCGCTCCACCGGCCACCGCCGACGGAATCGCACTCGTGGCGGGCGTACGGGTGTCCCATCCCGGGGTCCGCACGGTCGTCCTCGCCGAGCGCGACGATCCGCGCCGGGCCGCCCTCGCGCTCCAGGCGGGGGCCTCCGGGTGGGTGGCGAAGGATTGCTCCCTCTCGCGGCTGCTGGCCGTCGTGCGCGGAGTCCTGCGCGAGGAGACGCACCTTCCGCCCGCGCTGCTCACCGGAGTCCTCCGGGAGCTGACCGCCGCCCGCAAGCACCGTACGGACAGCGAGCGGCTCGTGGAGTCCCTCACGCCCCGCGAGCACGAGGTGCTGCGCTGCATGGTGGCGGGGCTGGGCCGCAAGGACGTGGCCGCGCGGCTGTTCCTCTCCCCGCACACCGTCCGCACCCACATGCAGAACGTGCTGGGCAAGCTCGGGGTGCACTCCACGCTCGCGGCCGTCGCCCTGGCCCGGCGGGCCGGCGTACGCCCCGCGGACCTGCCGGGACTGCCGGGACTGCCGGGGGCCGGACTGTCGGGACCCGGGCTGCCAGGGTCCGGGCTGCCAGGGTCCGGACTAGCCGGGGACGTTGTCGAACGGAGCGGTCAACTGGCGTAGCAGCGCCGCGAGATCGCCGCGCTGGGTGCGCGAGAGCTGGGCCAGGATCGCCCGTTCCTGGGCCAGCAGCCCGGCGAGCGCCTGGTCGGCGCGGTCGCGGCCCTCGGGAGTGAGGCGGACCAGGACCCCGCGCCGGTCGTTGGGGTCCGGCAGCCGCTCGACGAGGCCCTTCTTGGCGAGCCGGTCGATCCGGTTGGTCATGGTGCCGGAGGTGACCAGAGTCTGCGTCAGCAACTGCCCGGGGGAGAGCTGGTAGGGCGCGCCGGCCCGCCTGAGCGAGGTCAGGACATCGAACTCCCACGGCTCCAGGCCGTGCTCGGAGAAGGCCAGCCTGCGGGCCCGGTCGAGGTGGCGCGCGAGCCTGCTGACGCGGCTGAGCACCTCGAGCGGTTCCACGTCGAGGTCAGGGCGTTCCCGCCGCCATGCCGCAACCAGTCGGTCGACCTCGTCCTCCATGCCGATCAGTGTAAAGGGTCTGTCGACGTGAAGTCTCTTCAAACCGAGTATCTCGATCTCGTGTATCTTGATGTCGAGATATATATTGCGCACCATGGGGGCATGGAGGGGGCCGGAGCAGCTTCCGCTTCCGACCGCACCGCCCGCAAGGAGGCCCGAACATGCATTCCGATACCGCGTCGGCCAGGATTCCGGCGTCGAACCCCGCACCGGCAGCCGCCGCCCCCACCGCGCCGGCCGCCCCCACCTGGGACCCGCAGCAGTACCTCCGGCACGCCGGCCACCGGGCCCGGCCCTTCCTCGACCTCCTCGGCCGCATAGCCGAGCTCCCCACCAAGCCCGCCCGCATCGCCGACCTCGGCTGCGGTCCCGGCAACGTCACCGCCCTGCTCACCGAACGCTGGCCCGAGGCCCGCATCACCGGATACGACCTCTCCCCGGAAATGCTCCACCGCGCGAGCGCCGAGCACGCCGGACCCACCGAAGGCGGCGGCCTCCTCGACTTCCACCGCGCCGACCTCGCCGACTGGCTCCCCGAAGAGCCCTACGACCTGATCGTCTCCAACGCCGCCTTGCAGTGGGTCCCCGGCCACGCGGCCTCCTTCGCCCCCTGGATCAACGGACTGCGCCCCGGCGGCACCTTCGCCTTCCAGATCCCCGGCAACTTCGGCGCCCCCAGCCACCGGATCCTCGCCGACCTGTGCGACGCCCCCCGCTGGCGGGCCCGGCTCGCCGGACACGGGGCCCGCTACATCCACATGCTCGAACCCGGCGGCTACCTGGAACGGTTCACCGAGCTAGGCTGCGCCGCCGACGTCTGGGAGACCACCTACCACCAGCTCCTCGAAGGCCCCGACCCCGTCCTGGACTGGGTCAAGGGCACCGCCCTGCGGCCCGTCCTCACCGCGCTGGGCGACGACCACGAAGCCGAGGCCGCCTTCCTCACCGAATACCGCACCCTGCTGCGCGAGGCCTACCCGCCGGGACCCCGCGGCACCGTCTTCCCGTTCCGCCGCATCTTCGCCGTCGCCCGCAAGGAGTCCTGACCATGCTCGCCGCAGTCGACCACGTCCAGCTCGCCGCGCCGCCCGGCGCGGAGGACCTTCTCCGCGCCTACTACGCCGGCGTCCTCGGCATGACCGAGATCCCCAAGCCGCCGGTGCTCGCGGCGCGCGGCGGCTGCTGGTTCGCCGCCGGGCCCGTCCAGCTCCACCTCGGCGTCGAGGAGGACTTCCGCCCCGCCCGCAAGGCACACCCCGGGCTCAGGGTCACCGCCATCGAGGCCTACGCGAGCAGACTGGAGGAGCGGGGCGCCGAGGTCGTCTGGGACGACGACCTGCCGGGGCACCGCCGCTTCTACTCCGAGGACCCCGTCGGCAACCGGCTCGAGTTTTTGGAGCAGCACAGCGTGGAGCAGCACAGCTCGGAGCCGCGCAGCTCGTAGCGGCACGGCCTGGAGCAGCGCGGCCCGGAAGAGCACAGCCCGCAGGCCCCCCTGGGCTGAGGGCTGCCGTACGCGCGACGGCGCCCCGCCGCCGGAGATCCGGTGACGGGGCGCCGTCGCACCTCGCGCCCGTACGGGACCCGTACGGGCGTGCTCAGCTCTTGCGGTGGCCCACCAGCCTCGGCTTCGCCTCCAGGTTCTCCAGCCCGTGCCAGGCCAGGTTCACCAGGTGCGCTGCCACCTCCGCCTTCTTCGGCCGGCGCGTCTCCAGCCACCACTGCCCGGTCAGCGCCACCATGCCCACCAGCGCCTGCGCGTAGAGCGGCGCCAGCTTCGGATCGAAGCCGCGGGCCTTGAACTCCAGCCCCAGGATGTCCTCGACCTGCGTGGCGATGTCACTGATCAGCGAGGCGAAGGTGCCCGTCGACTGGGCCACCGGCGAATCCCGCACCAGGATCCGGAACCCGTCGGTGTAGTTCTCGATGTAGTCCAGCAGCGCGAACGCCGCCTGCTCCAGCAGCTCCCGCGGATGGCCGGCCGTCAGCGCGCCCGTCACCCCGTCCAGCAGCTGGCGCATCTCCCGGTCGACGACGACCGCGTACAGACCCTCCTTGCCGCCGAAGTGCTCGTACACCACCGGCTTGGAAACCCCGGCCTTCGCCGCGATCTCCTCCACCGACGTGCCCTCGAAGCCCTTCTCGGCGAACAGGATGCGGCCGATGTCCAGCAGTTGCTGGCGCCGCTCGGCGCCCGTCATCCGGACCCGGCGGCCGCGCCTGGGCTTGTCGCTGCTGGAACTGCTGCCGTCGATCGCCACACCCCCCATCATGCCGCGTTCGACGCTTCTTCCTTGCGCCGGGCGTCGAGGCGGGCCTCGGACGGCCAGCGCACGTCGGACGCCCATCCCAGCTGCTCGAACCAGCGGATCAGCCGGGCACTGGAGTCGACCTGGCCGCGCAGCACCCCATGGCGCGCCGACGTCGGATCGGCGTGGTGCAGGTTGTGCCAGGACTCCCCGCACGAGAGCACCGCCAGCCACCACACGTTGCCGCTGCGGTCACGCGACTTGAACGGCCGCTTGCCCACCGCGTGGCAGATCGAGTTGATCGACCACGTCACGTGGTGCAGCAGCGCGACCCGCACCAGCGAACCCCAGAAGAACGCCGTGAACGCCCCCCACCAGGACATCGTCACCAGACCGCCCACGACCGGCGGGATCGCCAGGGAGAACATCGTCCAGAAGACGAAGTCCCGCGAGATCCGCCGGATCGCCGGATCCTTGATCAGGTCCGGGGCGTACTTCTGCTGATCGGTCTGCTCCTCGTCGAACAGCCACCCGATGTGGGCCCACCACAGGCCCTTCATCAGCGCCGGCAGCGTCTCCCCGAACCGCCACGGCGAATGCGGGTCGCCCTCGTGGTCCGAGTACTTGTGGTGCTTGCGGTGATCGGCCACCCAGCGCACCAGCGGACCCTCCACCGCCATCGACCCCATGACCGCCAGCACGATCCGCAGCGGCCGCTTCGCCTTGAAGGAACCGTGCGTGAAGTAGCGGTGGAAACCGATCGTGATGCCGTGGCAGGCCAGGAAGTACATGAACACCATCAGGCCCACGTCCAGCCAGCTCACCCCCCACCCCCAGGCCAGCGGAACGACCGCGAGCAGTGCCAGGAAGGGGACGGTGATGAACAGCAGCAGCGCGATCTGCTCGACGGACCGCTTGCTCTCACCGCCCAGGGTCGCGGACGGCACGGACGCGCCGGAAGACGCCGAGGCGTCCTCGATCACGTCGGGACTGATGGTCATAGAGGTCCCCTGAGGGTGAAGGAGTCGGCAGGCGCGCCGCCCGGCCACACTTTCTACGGACGCGTAACCTACGGCAACGTAAGTATGGCAAAGGTCCCGCACGCGGCAAGAGGAGCGCGCCAGCCCACCGTGTCCCGCGACCCGCACGCGAGGGCCCATCGGCCCGAGGAGATGCGCCAGTCCCTGCGGATCGTCGAGCAGTGCCTGGATCGCCAGGAGTCGGGCCCATGGCGAGCTGCGCGGGCTAGGCACTGCTCGACGATCCGTCGGGACTTGCGCATCTCCTCCAGGCGGTCGAGGTGAGCGCACAGGACGCGCATCAGTGGGCCAGTACGGCCTTGCGTTGGACGGTCGCATCGGGGGTAAGGACGGCGGGATGGCGGGTCAGCCAGCCGGTGACCTGCCGGACGGAAGGTGGCGGTAGCAGTGGCGGCGGAGGGGCACTGTCCGGGGCGAGCAGGAGGTAGGACCCGTTGGATCCGCGGGTGGTGATCTCGGTGTGCAAGGCCCGGCCCGTGATCCTGGCCCGAGTTGCTCTCCGCCGCCGACAACCAGCTGCCGGGAGGCAGCACCGCCGACCCAGACAGCCGACTCCTGCTACTGCTGCCGGCACTTGGAGACGACCGCGCCCCAGAAGGCGCGAAAAGCCGCCTCACGACAGCCCTCGCTGCCCGGACAACCGTTGAAGACCCCGAAGGACTCGCTACCGCTCTAGCCGACGGCCAGGGCGCAACAGGACCCTCGCACTGGGCGAACAAGAACGGCGTCCGCGTGGACGACGGCGGGCACTCCTACCGCAACCCGTCCAACGCCTTCGCCCTCACACCGCAAGACCTGGCCCGTGTCTCGGCCGCTTTCCCCATCTGAACTGCGAGCCATCACAAAGACACACGCCAACCCGACCGGCACCAAAACGGCCCTCGACGCGGGCACCGACGGAAAGGGTCCTGTCCTTGGGTCGAGCGATGTTCGTCCTGGTTTCCATTGCGCGGCCGTCGCCCGTGCTCCAAGTGATGACCGGGTAGTACACGGTGGTTCCGACGCTCCGCCTGGTGCTGCCGGCATCCGAGGCCAGCGCGATCCGGCTCTCCTCAAGACGGGTCACCACCCCCTCGCAGTACTGCCCTCCCTCAGCAGGAACCGGGCGCGTCGGATCTTGAGGGAGGCGACGACGCCGATGACCGATCCCGCGGCGGTGAAGACCGATGTGAAGAGCCAGAGGATCCTGGGAAGCAGACACGGGGTCGTCTCGATTCTGGAGCCGAAGAACCCCTGACAGCATGCCAGTGCGGCGATCTCCCCTTGCGGCAGGCGCGTGGCCGGGACGGCCCTCAGCGCAGCCCCGCCGACGGTCTCCTCCCGGAGGAGGAGGCGGGACCGGGCCGCAGGTCCCAGACCAGGGATAAACGGGACCTGGGTCCTCGTGCCCTTGGGCGATGTGCCGTACCAGGGCGGGTTCCTAGCCTCGGGGCATGCGATCACACGAAGCGGACGATGCTCAAGGAGACCCCGTGACCACTGTCAGCCCCGCCGCACGCCGCGCCTTGGCCGTGGGCCTCACCCTCGCCGCCTGCCTCACGTCCTCCCCCGTCCTGGCCACGGCCGCCGAGACCCCCGCCCAGGACAGCTCCGGGGCCGGACTGGACCGGTACTACCACCAACACCTCAACTGGGGCAGCTGCATCAAGGGCCCCGACGACACCACGGGCCGCGATCTGGACCAGGCAGGCGTGCAGTGCGCGGACGTAACCGTGCCCCTGGACTACGCCGACCCCCGGGGGCGCACGATCACCGTGGCGATCTCCCGGCTCAAGGCCACCGACGCCCGCCACCGCATCGGCGCGATCCTCCTCAACAACGGCGGTCCGGGCGGTCCCGCGCTCCAGTCCCCGCCGCAGGCCCGCGCGTCGATGAAGGAGGTCGGCGCGCGCTACGACATCGTCGGCTTCGACCCGCGCTTCATCGGGCGCAGCACCGCGCTGGACTGCGGCTTGCCCGTCGGCATGACCTGGCTGTCCGCCGGCACCGGCCGGGCGGGCTTCGACCGCCAGGTCGCCCTGCAGAAGAGCCTGGCCGACAAGTGCCGGGCCACCGATGCCGCGGTGCTCCCCCACATCACCACCCGCAACACGGCCCGCGACATGGACGTCATCCGCGGCACGCTCGGCGAGCGGAAGATCTCCTTCCTGGGCTACTCGTACGGCACCTACCTGGGCACGGTCTACACGCAGATGTTCCCCGGCCGCCACGACCGGATGGTGCTGGACGGGGCGATCAACCCGAGCGACTACCGCCCCCGGCTACTGAAGGGCACCGAACGCGAGAACGAGAAGGCGCTGTCCGACTGGGCCGCCTGGGCCGCGGAGCACCACGACGCCTACGGCCTCGGCCGCAGCCGCGCCGAGGTGCTCGCCGCCGTCGACCGCATCGTCGCGGCGGCCGCGCGCGGTCCGCTGACCATCGGCGCCGGCGCCGATGCCTTCCGGATCGACGACAGCCAGGTGCCGCTCCTCCTCTTCTCGGGCATCGCGGACGACACCGCCCCGGCGCGGGCGTCGTTCGGCGAGCTGCTTTCCGTACTGGCCAAAGCCGCGGAGGGCCGGCCGACGACGGTGCCGCCGATGCTCGTCCCGGAGCTCCGGTACGTGCTGCGCGGTGAGGGCGAGCCCACCGGCGCGCAGTCCGCCGTGATCTGCGGGGACGTGGCCGCCGCGCGCGATCCCGAGCTCTACTGGCGGGACATCGAGCGCAACCGCACCGCGCACCCGCTGTTCGGCGCTCTGACCAACAACATCAACCCGTGCGCCTTCTGGGACTCGCCGCGCGAAGAGCCCACCCGGGTGCGGCGCGATGCCCCTGCACTGATCGTCGCCGCCACCGGTGACCCGCGTACGACGTACAAGGGAAGCGTCGAGCTGCACAAGCAGCTGCCGAGCTCCAGGCTGGTCACCCTCGAGGGCGCCAACCGGCACGCCCTCTTCGGGCGCTACGGCAACGCGTGCGTGGACGACCAGGTCAACCGGTACCTGGCCACCGGCAAGCTGCCGGCGAGGGACCAGACCTGCGTCAAGCAGGCGGGGTAGCGGCCCGCGGTTCGCGTTCCGAGTGCGCGGGCCAGCGGCATTCTGATGTTGTTCGTCGCGGTCTTGGCGAACACCGACTTGAGGTGGTCCTGCACGGTGTGCTCGGAGACGAACATCTGGCGGGCCACCGTGTGGCTGTCCGGCCCTTCACCAGATGGCTGTCACCGAGAAGATCCAGCGAGACGCTCTCGCGTCGCCCTGACTAGATCTGAGGTTAGATCGGCCCCGCCGAGCCTCATTGATCCGGAGGCTCGGCAGGGCCGATCTGTAGGGTCGAGCCGCCTCAGGACTCGCTGATGCTGCTGAGGAAAATGACGGTTCCAGCGAAGGAAACCACTGCAGTACCAGCCGCGACAGCCGGATCGAAGCGCCAGGTCCAGATGCCGGCCGCAGCCGCGACGATCACGCCGCCGAAAAGGATGAGGGTGGATCGCAGGGACACGATCGGCCCACCAGGCGTGGTCACGCGGCGGCTCCCGGGTTCTTGCCGGGTGCCGGGCGCATCCAGTCCACGAGGTCGTACTTGTGGACTCGGGTGTATCCCAGCGGGGTCAGCGGCTCGGACCTGAATGCGATCTCTCGCTTTCACGTCAGTACGCGACCTGGGCGTCTCACTTGGCTGCGTCAGTGACAACTGGGGTCCGGCACAGATCTTGGGGAGTCGTCGCGGAGAGTGATGGCCGTGTTCGAGTGGGGCGTAGTGCGCCGGTGTGCCCGGTCGCTGTGACGCGCCTGGCGGCCGCAGGGTGACGCTCCATCAGCTAAGGGTTCGGGTCGTGACGGGCAGAGGCGTGCGCGCGGATGGTCGGGCATGGACCTCGGAGATTCCTGCTGGCCCTCGCTCGCGTTCGCCGGCCTGGACGGCGGACTCGTCATCAGAGCTGTCCGGTCGTCACTGGGGCTGGTGTTCATCACGGGGTGGGGCCGGGCGGCGAGTGAGGATTGCCCGGACTGCGGGCGGTGTGGCGAGCGTGTCCACGACCGTTATCACCGGCGGGTGCAGGACCTTCCGATGGGTGGTCAGCCCGTGGTGATCACGCTGCTGGTACGCCGTTTCATCTGTGACAACGCTCGTTGTGAGCGTCGGACCTTCGCCGAGCGCTTTACTCAGCTGACCACTCCGTACGCACGCTGCACGCGGCGACTGGGCACCTGGTTGGAGGTGATCGGGCTCGCCCTCGCCGGCCGGGCCGGATCCCGGCTCGCGAACTCCTTCGGCATCGCGGCGGGCCGCATGACGTTCCTTCGGCGGGTGCTGGCTCTACCTGACCCCGAGGCCGAGGTGCCACGGGTCCTCGGCGTCGATGATTTCCACCCGGCGTGGGGCCACGTACGCCACTGTGATCACCAATGGCGAGACGCACCAGGTCATCGACGTGCTGCCGGGCCGCGAGGCAGGTCCTCTGGCCGCCTGGCTGGCCGCGCATCCGGGTGTGGAAGTGATCTGCCGGGACCGGGCCGGGGCCTACGCGGAAGGCTCACGGCTCGGCGCCCCGGATGCGGTCCATGTTACCGACCGCTTCCATCTCTGGCAGGGACTCGGCCGGGCGGTGGAGAAGACCGTCGGAGCACACCGCTCCTGCCTCCAGGCACCGGTCCCGGCGCCGTCGACGCCGGCGGACGACACGGAGCCGACGGCTGGGCCGGATCCCACAGGGCCGCGAGCAGAACGCAAACGGGCCGCCCACGCCCAGGTCCACGAACTGATGGCTCAGGGGCACGGTCTCCGGGCGATCGCCCGGCACCTCGCCTGGGGCCGGAAAACGGTGATGCGATACGCGCACGCCGCCCGCTGGCAGGAGACGTTCGTCGGCATGCCTCCGCGTCCGAGCAAACTTGATCCCTACAAGCCATACCTGCAACGGCGCTGGGCAGAGGGGTGCACGAACGCCCCGGCCCTACATCGCGAGATCGCCGGACGCGGCTACCCCGACGGATACGCCTCCGTCCGCGACTACCTCGCGGCCTTCCGCCCCGCACCCGGAACTCCGGCGCCCGGACCGCCGAGCCCTTGCGTTCGTAGCGGCGGTGGAGCCGACGGCAGCCGGCGAGCCAGGACACGGTCCGTTCGACAACCCAGCGGTGGCGGCCGAGCCGTTGTGAGGAGTCGATGCCCTTGCGGGCGGTGCGGTGGCGGATGCCGCGTTTGCGGAGCCATCGACGCAGGTGGTTGTAGTCGTAGCCCTTGCCTCCGTGGAGCTTGCCGGGGCGCCGTCGACGAGGTCCTCGTCGAGACCGGATCGGCGGGATGCCCCGCACGAGCGGTTCAAGACCGAGGCTGTCGTGCATGTTCGCACCGGAAATCCCCAGCGAGAGCGGCAGCCCCTTCGCTCTCTTCGCCCTCGGCCGCCACGACGTACACGACCGGCTGCGCGCGGTCTATACCGCGCCGAGGGGCCGCTGCCGAGGAGCGTCATCCGATAGGCCCTGCTCTACGGCGCTCGTCCGATCGTCACATCTACCCCGGTGGCAGGTGGTGGTGTCCGAGCGACAGCACCGGCACGCTGTCTCCGTTGAAGTGCCACAGCGCACTCGTGTACCAGAGGACCACCACGACGACCACCAGCGCGCCCCCGGCCAGTGGCAGGGCCCAGCCCGGCAGGCGACGGCTCTGCACCAGCAGGACCTTGGCGGCGAACGCCCCGTAGAAGAAGCAGCCCGCGATCGAGTGCACTGCGACACGCGAGCCGGTCAGCTGCACGCCATACGCCTGAACGCAGTGCACCGCGATCGGGACGGTGAGGGCGAACAGGACCACACCGACGATCCGGTGGGTGATCGGCACCGGGCCCGGCACCCGGCGCACCCCGGGCAGCCGACGGTACATCCACAGCGCCAGCAGCAGCTGGAGAGCGGCCAGCCCCAGGACGCCGGTGGCGAGCTGTGCCTTGAGACGCACGGCATCGGCGTCCGCCTGGCCGAACAGTGTCGCGGTGTAGTCCGGAGTGTTCGCCCGGCCGAACAGGAAGACGGCGACGAAGACCGCGGCGGCAGCCGCGAACGCCAGTGCGAGAGCGAGCCTGGCTTCCGGGCGGCGCAGAGCGGGCCGGGCGTGCGACATGGTGTCCTCGTCTCGGAACGCTGAGGTTGGCGGTTTGCCATCCCTTCTACTCGCCTGGTGCGGCAGATGGCGGCCGACGCGGCCGTAGCGACCTCGACTACTCGTTGGCGCGGCCGAAGCACGCGGCGTGGGCGGCGTCGATCTCGACGAACGCCATCTGTCCCGCCAGGCATCAGGGGTGGGCCCTGTAGGGGCATCTGGGCCCGAAGTCACGCGAGAGCCAAACGACCTTCGAGTGCACCGCCTGCGGACCCCGCATGGATCACGCGGGTCCAGCACCCCGCGAGCCATTCCAGTAGGCTCGGGATCTCCTCGGGCCGGGACTCGGACTGCTGGCGGAGTTGGTCAAGAGCAGGCGGGATCGGCGATGTTGCGTCGGCAGGCAGGGTCTTCCACTCGGATCACGGGGCGTCGAGAACTCCATGATCTTGGAAGCCGTGCCTGTCACGTTCCCAGGGCCGCCTATCCGACAGACCGTCACGAACCGGACGTCACACGACTACACCGAAGCCCTGGGCGCCGCCGTTGTCGGGGATAAGCGAAACTGCACAATGCTCAACCAACCTGCGCAACCGCACACGGGATGACGAACACTGCAGGTCAGACGACTAACGAGGCCCAGTCTCTGCGCAGATTCAGTGAGCCGCCCCATCGCGAAACCGCTCACCCAAACTGCACAACCCAAGGTCAGCAGCATAACGACTGCTCAGTTTCACTGACCAGCGACAACAGTCTCTGGATGCAGGCGCCCCCAGCGTAGCGGGGGTGGACTGGGTTGATGTCGTCACCGAACTCTCCCCCGGCTTCCAGATCATCGTCAGCGACCACGCCGACCTGCCCCATCCCTGGTACCAGAACTCCATCCGCTACAACGGGTGCGGCGGCGAAGAGCTCATCCCCACCGCCTGGCTCGCCATCAACCCCACCTCGTAGCCGCCGCCGCATCCTGGGAACCAGTGAAACTGCGCAGTGCTCAACCAACCTGCGCGTGCACGACCTGTGACTGCACGCGGGTGTGACTGAGCGCCCTGCACGGCCGCTTTGGCTGTGCAGGGCGCTCAGGCTGGTGCCGGTGCTTGCCGGTGAGGTCTAGTTCTTGCGGTCCAGGCGTTCAGCAGCCAGGATCCGAGCTCGCTGGTGATCAGCTGGCCCCCCGGGTTGGCGGCACCCTTCTTGCCTTCGTCGAAGGGGCTGTACTCGGGCGGGTCGACGACCATTTCGCTTGTGAAGTCGGCGCTGACCAGCCCGATCTTGAGAGGCCTGATCGGCCAGTCGCGCAGCCTCTTCAGCTCTTCGCCCTCCTCCTGAGAGGGCACCGTTCCGTTGTAGGAGAAGTAGCGCTCGACCTGGTGATTCTCGTTACGGGCCTCGAAACTTGCGAGGGCGTATCGGGCCACCAGTGCGCCTCGGCCGATGCCGCCCACGGTCATCGTGTTGTCGCCACCGATGTGCTCGGCGATCACCTTGCGAATGGCGTAGGTGACCGTGTTCGCCTGGCCGGCGAGGCTGGTGCCGGCGTTGTAGCCGACCAGGATCAGGTCATACCGATACGCTCGCGCGGCAAGGAGGAACGAGTAGGGGTCGGCGTCGAGGCTGGCTTCGAATGCGGCCAAGTCCGTAGCGCCCGTTCCTCCCTCGTGAGCCAACGAGCGGCTTGGTGATGCCGTTCTCCCTCGCGGGAAATACCCGCGCGGTTCCAGAGTCCAATTTCCATTCCTGGACCGATGCCATGGCTCCCCCAAAGATGATGATGTGGGCGTCCCGTGGACACACGTGATGCTTCGCCCCGCCAAGCCTGAAGCCCCCACCGTCTTTACAAAATCGAACACGGCGTAATGGCCTAAAGGCGCACGCGAGGCTGGATAGACGGCGCGGGGAGCCCCAGGCGGCCGCAACATGGTCGAGCTGATCACCAGCGCGCAGGACCCGGCGGAACCCGGCACACGGTCATGGTTGGCGGGTAGCCCCTTGACCGCCAACGATTCATAGGAGGTCAAGGGGTTGCCCGTCTTCACATGCACGGGTCCTTCCCGGAGTTCAGCCCTGGGCAAGCCGTGACGGGGGCTTGCCCAGGTCCGCCGCGGCTTGCGGAAGGTGCAGGGCGCCCGAGCGCCACACACTGCTGCCCAGCACCACGGCCCCGGCCAGCACAGTCAAGGCCAGGACCACGACCTCGTACCCGGACCACTGCGCCCACCAGCCTGCCGCAGCCAGCACCGTCCCCGCCAACGCACCGCCACCGGCTCGGCGCTGCCTGCCCGTCATCACCAACCGCGTCCCTCCCTCAGCTCTCTCCGGTCAGGCGCCGGGCCCGGTGGCCGCCTCGCGGGCGGCGTGCCGCTGGACTTCCGCCGAGGGCGCCACCAGCGGCCCGGCCGGAGGGGGCGAGCTGCGGCCGGTACACGGCGCCCCGGTACAAGATGGCCACGGCGGCCGTGCCGCCCAGCACCGTCAGGGTGAAGCCGGCCTGCACCAGACGCCAGGCGGCCGCGGGCAACACTCCGGCCAGCAGCAGGCCCCGGGCAGCGATCCGGACCCGGCCCGACAGCGCCCACCACACCGCCCGTACCCGGTCCCCGCGCACGCCCGGATCCCCCGCCGTCCGGGTGCGGGAGCCGCCGCCGTCACCGCGTACGCCTCGCGCGCCTTGGCCCGTGCAGCCTGCTGCCGCTGGGCGGCGACGACGGCTTCGGCCCTGGTCGCCATCCCCGCGATCATCACCGGCGCCAACCTCTTCAGCGAGCCCTACCTTCTCACCGCTGACGGCGCTCCCGACCCCGCCCCCGGGTGTGGCGCGGAGCCGTCCTCCTGCTCGCGGGCGCGTACTTCCTCCTCCCGCTCCTGGCCTCCTTCGTCTTCACCGTGCACGTCCCCGGCCAGGGCATCAGCTTCGAGGCCTACACCCAACTGCTCTCCGCCGAAGGCTTCACCGAGAGCCTGCTGCTCTCACTGGGCCTCGCCGCCGCGACCATCGCCCTGTCGCTGCTCCTCGCCGTGCCCGCGCTGGTCGCCGTGCGCGTGGGCTCGCCGCGCCTGCGCCCCGTCGTCGAGGTGATGTGCATGCTGCCGCTGGTGGTGCCGCCGATCGCCCTGGTCACCGGCATCACCACCGTGCTGCGCTGGGGCCCGGACCACCTGTCCAGGACCCCGCTCTACCAGACCTTCCTGGCCGTCCAGAACCCGGACTTCCCCGTCGTCCTGGTCCTCGCCTACACGGTGCTCGCGCTGCCCTTCGTCTACCGCTCCCTCGACGCGGGCCTGCGCGCCGTCGACGTCCCGACCCTCGTCGAAGCCGCCCGCAGCTGTGGCGCGAGCTGGCCGTACGTCGTCCTGCGCGTGATCCTGCCGAACCTGCGGGCCGCCCTGGCCGGAGCCGCCTTCCTCACGCTGGCGCTGGTCCTCGGCGAGTTCACCATCGCCTCGCTGCTCGGCTTCCAGCCCTTCGCCGTGTGGATCGTCTCGATCTCCGGAGCGCACGCCCGCATGTCGGTGGCCGTGTCCGTCCTCAGCCTCCTCATCACCTGGCTGCTGCTGCTCCTCCTCTCCCGGGCCGGCACCACCCCCGCCACCGTGTCCCCCGGACCGGCCGTCTCCCGTACCTCCCGTACCTCCCGCACCTCCGGCAAGGAGTCCTGACCCGCATGTCCCTCACCCTTCCCGAGGCCAGGAAGCCCGCGGACGGCGAAGCCGCCCCCGCCGGCGCGCGCGTCGAATTCCGCGGACTGCGCCGGGCGTTCGGCTCCACCGTCGCCCTCGACGGACTCGACCTCACCATCGAGCCCGGCGAACTCGTCGCCCTGCTCGGCCCGTCGGGCTGCGGCAAGACCACCGCGCTGCGCGTCGTCGCCGGATTCGAGCAGCCCGACTCCGGCGAAGTCCTCCTCGACGGCGAGGACATCACGCGCGTCCCGGCCAACCGCCGCGACGCCGGGATGGTGTTCCAGTCGTACAGCCTCTTCCCGAACCTCAGCGCCCGCGACAACGTCGCCTTCGGACTGCGGGTCCGCAAGGTCGGCGCCGCGCAGCGCCGCGAGCGCGCCGCCGAACTCCTCGACCTGGTCGGCCTGCCCGACCACGGCGACCGCTACCCGCACCAGATGTCCGGCGGCCAGCAGCAGCGCGTCGCGCTCGCCCGCGCCCTGGCCCTGCGCCCCCGGGTCCTGCTGCTCGACGAGCCGCTCTCCGCGCTGGACGCGAAGGTACGGGCCAACCTGCGCGAGGAGATCCGCAGGCTGCAGCTCTCGCTGGGCATCACCACCGTGTTCGTCACGCACGACCAGGAGGAGGCCCTGTCCATGGCCGACCGGGTCGCCGTGCTCAACGCGGGCCGCCTCGAACAGTGCGCCGCGCCCGCCGAGCTCTACGAGCGGCCCGCCACGCCCTTCGTCGCCGAGTTCGTCGGCACCATGAACCGGCTCCCCGGCCGGCTGACCGGCTCCGGGCTGGTCGAAGCGGCCGGCTCCCGGCTGCCGGTGGACGGCCCCGTGCCCTCCTCCCCGGACGTCGAGGTCCTCGTACGCCCCGAGAACATCACGGTGGCGGCCGACGAGGCGGGCACGGCCACCGTCGCCTCGGCCTCCTTCTTCGGCTCGGTGACCCGCCTCCACCTGGATCTGGCGGACGGCACGCGCGTCAAGGCCGACCTGCCCTCGCGCGACGCCGGAGCCCTGGTTCCGGGCGCCCGGGCGGCCGTGGGCCTGGCCGAGCGGCCCGTCCTGGTCGTCGCGCGGACCGCCTCGTGAACGACCTCGCCGCCGTCCTCTTCGACATGGACGGCACCCTCGTGGACACCGAGACGCTGTGGTGGCTGACCACCGAGGAGATCGCGGCGGGCCTCGGCCACGCGCTGACGGACACGGACGCGCCCGAGGTGGTCGGCCGAGCGGTGGAGGACACCGCGGCGCACCTCGTCCGGGTGGCCCGCGCCGGCGACCCGGCCGCGGTGGCCCGCGCCCTGACCGGGAGCTTCTTCCGCCGGGTCGAGGCGGGCGCGCCGATGCGGCCCGGGGCGCAGGCCCTGTTGACGGCCCTCGAACGGGAAGGCGTGCCGTTCGCGCTGGTCAGCGCCTCACCGCGGGTGGTCGTCGACTCGGTCGTCGGGGGCTCGCTCGCGCACGTGCCCTTCGCCTTCACGTTGTCGGCCGACGACACGGCCCGGACGAAGCCGCACCCGGAGCCCTACCGGACCGCCGCCGCTCGGCTCGGCGCGCCGCCGCGGGCCTGCGTGGCGGTCGAGGACTCCCCGGACGGGGCGGCCTCGGCGGAGGCGGCCGGCTGCGGACTCCTGGTGGTCCCCTCCCTGCTCCCGGTCCCCGCCTCCCCGGTACGCACCTTCGCGCACTCCCTGGAATCGGTCACGCCGGCCACCCTGAGGGCCTGCCTGGCAGCGCCCCTGGACGTCTGAGCACGCCGGATTCCCGGCCCGTCCCGGGCTCGGTTCAGTCCGACAGGTCGAGGAGGCGCAGGATGCCCTCCACGTACGCCGCGGACACGGAGCCCGGGGCGCCCGCCGACGCGCGCAGGGACGGAAGGCCCGCGCGGATGTGGGCGGCGCACTGGCCGTACAGGCCGGCCTCGTGCGAGGAGCCGTCGTCCTCGGCGCCGAGCAGCCGCAGCAGGGTCCACAGCAGGGCCTCGCGGGTCGACTGCCGGGGCGGGCCGGCGGAGCACACGGCCATCAGCACCCCGCACACCGCCGGCGCGGGAGCCCGCAGCCGGCCGGTGTGGAAGGCATGGCCCTCCAGCGCGTGGAACGCGGCCGGATGTCCTTCGGCCGCGTCCCACAGCGTGTCGGCGAGATGCCCCGCCGGGCGTCCGCACCCGCACGTGACGGACTCCCAGTCGTGCCGGGCAATCTCCCGGGCGACCGCGTCGGGCACCAGTGGACTGGTGCGGGGCTGCTTCTCCGTCGTTCTCACGGGAGAAGTATGGGATCAGCCGGGCTGCCGGTCCAGCGCGGCCCTCCCCGCGGGGACGGGCGGCCCTCCCCGCACGGCTCGGCGGCCGTGCGGGATGTCAGTGGCCGCGGGATCAGCCGCCGTGCCCCTGGCAGCCGCAGCCCTTCGCCGCACCGCGCGGCAGCCCGTCGGTGAACTCGCTCTGCGAGAAGACGGCGAGCACCGTGGCCGGCTCGCCGCCGTGGTTGGCCAGGGTGACCTCCTTGCCGGCCGGCAGCATCGCGAAGGTGCCCGGGGCCACCGTCTTGGCGCCGCAGCCGCACGAGGCCTCCACCGTCCCCGCGACACCCGTGAGCAGCAGCTCGGAGGCGCCGTGCCCGTGCGCCGGGATGGTGCCGCCGGCCGGCACCTGGATCCGGACGGCGGCGAGCTCGCGGAACGGCCCGCCCTCGGGGTCCAGGCGCAGGGCCGGGCCGGCGGTGGTGTCGAGGGTGGTGTCGATGGTCATGCCGAACATGGTGATGTCCTCTGCGAGTCGGTGTGCGGCCGTGCGGTACCTCCGAATTTAGACGACGCGCATCGGCTCAATACGGGGCGAAACGTCCCGACCCGCCGGGCCCTTCGCCCCGCGCGGTACGGGTCCGCCCGCCGCCGTCCGGGCCCGCTCCCGGCCGTGGCAGGCTGGGGCCGTGAACGAGGCACCGCGCGACACGGCACGCAGGACACCGCTCTACCTGAAGGTCGCCGCGGACCTGCGGACCGCCATCACGGCGGGCGAGTACGGCTCCGGCGCGCGCCGGCCCGCCGAGGACGAACTCGCCCACCGCTACGGCGTGTCCAGGGGTACGGTCCGCCAGGCGCTCACCGCACTGCGCACCGACGGCCTGATCACCTCGAGGCGCGGCACCCGCCGGGTGGTCCTCGGCGGCGGCCCGGCCGGGGCGGCGGGCGTCGCCGAGCTCCGCAGCTTCACCCGGTGGGCCCGCTCGCTCGGGCGGGAGCCGGGCGGGCGGACCGTCGCCGTGGACCGGGGCGCGGCCGACGCCGAGGAGGCGGAGCAGCTGCGGCTCGAAGCGGGCGCCCCCGTCCGCCGGGTCCTTCGGCTGCGCACCCTGTCCGGGGCCCCGGTGATGGTGGAGCGCACCACCTACCCGGAGGCGGTCGGCGCCCTGGTCGCGGCCATGCCGCGGGACACCGTCTCGTACTCCGAGGAACTCGCCCGGCACGGCGTCCTGTTCACCGACGCCCACCACACCATCGACCTGGTGGCGGCGGACGCGGACGACGCGGAGCTGCTGGGCTGCCGGGCCGGCGAGGCGCTGCTGCGCGAGCGGCGCCGCTCCACCGACCCGGCGGGGAACCCGGTGGAGTGGTCGCAGGACCGCTACCTGCCGGGAACCGTGGCCTTCACCGTGCACTCGACGGCCACGAGCGCGCTGGGCCGCCGCCTCGGCCCCTGAGCGGCGGCCCCAGGAGCAGTCCCTACAGCAGGAGCAGCCGCTACAGCAGCAGCCCCTCCAGCAGCGGCCGGAAGTGGCCGAAGTCCGGGGTGGCCCGCTCGGGGTCCTTGGCCTGCTCGTCCCAGCGCCGCACGGCCACCGCGTCGGCCGCACCCGGCAGCGCCTCGAAGGCGCGTACCTGTTCGCCGGTCATCGGGCCGCCCTGCACGCGCAGGGTGTGCACGGACGCCTCGGAGAGCAGGCCGACATAGCCGGGCTCGGTCGCGCACAGGTACCGCTTCGCGGCCACGTGGAGCCGGACCGGCCCGGTCACCTCCGGCCCGAACCACCGGGCCAGCCAGTCCGCCCCCGTGTGGCTGTGCCGGTTGTCCAGCCCGTCCTCCATCAGATCGCGGCCGGTCACGGTCCCGTGGAAGTGCCCGACGTCGTGCAGCAGCGCGGCCGCCACCAGGTGCGCGGGGGCTCCGGCGGCCTCGGCGAGGGCCCCGGCCTGGAGCATGTGCCCGGCCTGGGTGACGGCCTCGCCGAAGTACTCGGCGCTGCCCTCGCCCTCGAAGAGGCGGGCCAGCAGGGCGATGGGGTCGGCATCGATGCCGATGCTGTCTCCGAGTCCGAGTCCGAGTCCGGGTTCGGGGGCGTTCACGCGCGGGCTCCTTCACGGCGCAGGACGGCGAGGGCGGAGAGCAGCCCGTCGATGTCGGCGTAGGCCCCCTGGAGGTGGCGCCCGCCCGATTCGGCGAAGGCGGTACGGGCGTGCAGCAGGCGGGTGTTGTCGAATACCAGGCAGTCGCCGGGCGCGAGCCGGAAGTCGAGCCGCAGCTCGGGCCGTTCCAGCAACTCGGCGAAGAGCCGGTAGGCGGCGTAGAACTCCTCCAGGACCGCCGCCGGCCGGTGCAGGGTGGCGATGGAGCGGTTGTTGAAACGGATCTCGCGCACCTTCCCGAGCGGGTCGACGCCGATCAGCGGCCGGTGGGCCCGCAGTTCGGTGCGGGCGTCGGCGAACACGAACTCCACCGGCACCCGGGTCAGCACCTCGAAGGCCTCCGGCTCCCGCTCGCGCAGCAGCGCTGCGGCGTGGAAGCCGTCGACCAGCCCGGAGTCCCCGCCCCGGGCCTCGTTGCGCAGGCAGTGCAGCAGTTGCAGCGTGGGCACCGGGTCCCGGTACGGGTTGTCGGTGTGCGGGGTGATCCGCGCGCCGGTGAAGGCCAGGTTGTTGGGCTCGGCCTCCACGCGTACCTCGAACAGCTCGCCGTAGTTCGTCTCGCGGACGAAGCCGAAGGTGCGCGCCACGTCGAGCACCATCCGGTCCCGGCACGGCACGTCCCGCAGCAGGGCGAAGCCGAGCCGGACCACGCCGTCCAGGACCCGCTCGCGGACCTCGCGGGAGGAGGTGTAGGCGTCCCAGCCCGCCTCGGGGATCCGCCCGTCCAGGTCCCGGGCCGCCCACAGCTCCTTGTCCGCCTCGGTCCGGCCGTCCCCGGTCAGGCGGTGTCCTGAGCGGCCCTCACCCGCGTCGTCCGGGGCGTGGGCGTCGAGCCAGTCGGCCGCGTAGACGGAGCGGTGGCCGTCCGGCTGCCACACCACCTCCCACCCCGGTCCGCCGCCGGCGCCGGCGGCCGGCACCTCGCGCACCGAGCCGACGGCGAGGCCCCCGGGCAGCTCGGTGATCTGGAAGAGCTTCTGGCCGGTGCGCGGATCACGGCAGTCCGCGCAGGGGCAGTTGTCGCGCAGCCAGGGCGCGGGCGGGCGGGTGATCGCCGTCGCGGACATGGGGGCTCCTGTGTCATCGTCCGGGAAAGTTGTATGTACAACTCTCGACGAGCCGCATCGTGGCAGGCCGGGGTGGCCGCCGGATGGCGAACAGGTGACCGGAACCGGATCGCGGGCGCAGCCGTCCATGAGCACATGTGGACGAAGTCGCGGAAGAGACGAAGGGCCGGCGTACTGGCGTGCGCGCTGCTCGCGACCCAGCTGGGCTCGCTGATCAGCCCCGCCTACGCCTGCGGCTGCGGGGCCATGGTCCCGGACGGCGCCTCCCGGATCGGGGTCTCCCGCGAGGCGTCCGTGGTGCGCTGGGACGGCCGGACCGAGCAGATCGCGATGCGCTTCACCGTCGGCGGAGACGCCAAGCGGGCCGCGTGGATCATGCCGGTGCCGGGGCGGGCCACGGTGCGCCTCGGCGACAGCGGGCTGTTCCCGCAGCTGGCGGACCTGACCGGGCCCGAGTACCGGACCCACGGCTACTTCTGGCCGCGCCGGGGCGACTGGCCCTTCACCTCCGACCGGGGTGACCTGGCCGGAGCGCCGCCGCCCGGCGGCCCGGACCCGGGGGTCGGCGTCGTGGGCCGCGAGCGGCTCGGCGACTTCGACGTCGCCCGGCTGACCGCCACCGACCCCGGTGCCCTGCGCGGCTGGCTGGAGGACAACGGCTTCGAACTGCCCGAAGGGCTCTCCACCGAGCTGGAGCCGTACGTGGACCGGCACTGGGAGTACGTCGCCGTCCGCCTCGCCCCCCGCGAGCCGGGCGGGGTCCTGCGGGGCACCCTCGACCCGCTCCTGATCCGCTTCGACAGCGACCGGCTGGTCTACCCGATGCGGCTGTCCAGACTGGCGAAGAGCGCGCAGTCCCTCGGCCTGTACGTGCTGGCCGACCACCGCATGGAGCCCGCCTCCCCGATCGGCGGGAGCGCGCCCGAGGTGACCTTCGCCGGACGGATCACCCCGACGGGCCCGGTCGCCGAATTCGCGGGCACCGCCCCGGTGTTCCTGACGGCGATCGACCAGAGCTTCCCCGTCCCGTCCCGCATCGACGCCGACCACGAACTGCGCGCCACCGCCGCGGACACCGCGTACCGGCGGGTGGAGTACCGCGACGAACTGCGCACGGCGGCCGGCGTCCCGGTCTGGATGCTGACCGTCGCCGGCGTGCTCGTGGCGGCGGCCCTGGGAGTGCTGGGGCTGCTCCGGCGCCGCCGGACGCCGCGGGCGCGCCCGCGCGGCTGAGCGCGAGCGCCGCCCCGGTGCCGTGCCCGGACAAGGCCCGGGCCGGGCCGGGCCTGGAGTCAAGCCCGGGCCGGGCTCGCGCCGGGCCCGGGCCCGGGCCCGCGGCCGGGGCCGTCACCGGGCGGCGGGTACCCGCTCCGACGCGTGCCGGCGGCCGGGCGCGCGCCGTGCCTCCCGGGCCAGTGCCGGGGCGCAGAGCCACCATGCCAGCAGCCCGGCCCCCGCACCGGCCGCAGCGCCTGCGGCGGTGTCGCTGAGCCAGTGCGCGTGCAGCCAGGTGCGGCTCCACATCATCGCCAGCGTGAAGACGGCGCCGCCGACCCACCAGGCCCGGCGCCGGGCGGCCGGGACGAGGAGCGCCCCGACGATGACCACGAGGAGCGCCGCGCCGGCCGCGTGCCCGGAGGGGAAGGAGCCGTGGTCGACCCGGACCAGCGGGTTGGCCGGGCGCGGCCGGTCCACCAGGTGCTTGAGCCCCTGGATCACGAGCATGTTGCCCGCCATGTAGACGCCGAAGAGGAACCCCGCCGACACCCACCGGCGCCGGATGAGCAGGAAGGCCAGCAGGGCGAGCGGCACGACGGATCCCGCCGGGCCGCCGAACAGGTTCAGGACCGTCGCGACCGCCGAGTAGAGCCCCTCGTGCGGCCCGCCCATCCACGCGTGCCAGCGCTCGTCCAACCCCTGGAAGGGCGGACGGAGCACGTCCCGCCGGACGACGAGCGCCAGTACGGCGGCGACCCCGAGCAGTGCGGCTCCGAGGGCGAGCATGCCGGTGCGCCGGCCGCCGCCGTCTGCTTCGGCCGTGGCCGTGGCCCTGGCTGCGTCCGTGGACACGTCCGTGGACGCGGGCACGTCGGGTCTGGTGGGCGGGGTGGCGGGGATCGTGGACATGGCTGCGCCTCTCGCGGTTCGGGGCGGTGGGTTGCGGGAGTGGGGGTGTCTCTTATACACATTTGCGTTTGTGTAGGGGAAGTTCAGCACGAAGGCGAGGGGGCTGACGCCGTGGTCGGGCAGGTCGGCGGGGCCGTCGACGTCGATGAGGGCCTCCACCAGCTCCGGGTGTTCGGCGGCCAGGTGGTAGGCGTTGATCCCGCCGAGGGAGTGGCCCAGGACGACGGTCCGGTCGACGCCGAGGTGGGCGAGGAGGGCGACCAGGTCGCCGACGTAGCCGGCGCGGGTGTACTCCCCGGCGCGGTCGGAGTCGCCGTGCCCCCGCTGGTCGGGCGCGATCACCCGCCACTCGGGGCCGAGGGCGGCGGCGAGGGCGGTGAAGGAGGAGCCCTCGGAGAGGTGGCCGTGCAGGGCGAGGAGGGGTCGGCCGGCGCCCCCGAAGTCCAGGTGGGACAGGGCGCGGCCGTCGATGGTCAGGGTGGCGCGGGTGGGCTGGGCGGTGTTCGTCACGGGAATTCCCCCTTGTTGGTACCGGTGCGGGCCGACGGGGAAATCATACAACCGTCTATGACGGTTGTTCAATACGCTTGTACATCTCCTGTCATCCTCCCGTGGTGGAGCCGGGGCGGACGATCATCAGGACGGTGACCGTCGCCCACAGCAGGTTGAAGACGCCGGTGAGCATGGCGAGGCGAGCGATCGACCGGGAGGCGGGGCCGGAGCCGAGGTCGTGACCGGCGCCGGGGCCGGGGCCGGGAGCCTCCGCGCCGGCGAGCGCGGCGTCCTGGGCGGGCAGGATCAGCAGGGCCAGGATCGCCGCGGCGGCGGCGGTCAGGAGGATCGAGGCGATCAACCAGCCGCTGCCCAGGACCCCGAGGCTGCCGGCCGTGGCGAACCCGAAGACGGGGACCGCGCTGCCGACGGCCGCGTAGACCCGGCAGATGCGGTGCAGCGTCCGCAGGGTGGTGAGCGCGTCCTGGTCGCCCGGGGCGCGGTGGGCGTGACGCATCGCCTTGGGGAACATGCTCGCGGCGACGGTGACCGGGCCGATCGCGACCAGCGCGGCCAGGACGTGCAGGGAGAGGAAGAGCTTCGCCATGGTCAGTGTTCCGCGCCCGCCCCGACGGTACGGCGCCGGCCGCTGACCTTGGAGGCCGGCAGGCGCCCCGCCTTGGAGGTTCCCGTCAGGGTGTCTCCGTCGACCGTCACGGCGAAGGCCAGGTTCAAGCTCAGGGGCGTGGTGACGGCCTGCTTCCAGGTGAGCCGGTCGCCGTCGAGGGCGACGTCGCCGAGCGGGACGTGCTCGCCCGCCCCGTGGGCGGTCCCGGTCAGGGCACCGGCTTCCCGCAGGAGTTCGACCACGGCGGCGATCCTGCCGACGGGGGTGGAGACGGACAGGTCCCAGATTCCTTCAACGGACATGCTGCTGTACTTCCTTACGGTGCTTGCGGTACGGGCGAGGCGCGCGGCGCGGGCAGTGCGGGGCAGGCAGTGCGGGGCGGACGCGCGGTCAGAGGCCGGCGGGCACCGGACCCCTGTCGTGCCAGACGGTGCCGCGGCGCTCATGGGCGAACAGCTCTTCGACGGCGTGGGCGATCCGGGGGCCCACCTCGCGCTCCAGCAGGTACAGGCCCAGGTCGAGACCGGAGGTGACTCCGGCGCCGGTGACTAGGTCGCCGTCGTCGACGACCCGGGCGTTCACCGCGCGGGCCCCGGTGGCTTCGAGCATGTCCAGTCCCAGGTGGTGGGTGGTGGCGTGGCGGCCCTCCAGCAGGCCGGCCATGGCCAGGACGAGCGAGCCGCCGCACACCGCGCCGACCGTCACCTCCGGGTCGTCCATCGCCGCCTTCAGCAGCGCGGGCAGCTCGGTGCTCAGGGTGCGGCCCAGCAGTACGGGGATGAACTCGTCCTGCCGCCACTCCCCGGCCCCCGCGTCATGGTCGGGGACCTCTCCGGGCTCACCGACGCGGCCCGAGGCGCCGGGGACCAGGACCACGTCCGCGCGCCCCGGGTCGAGGACGGCGGTGGCGCGCAGCGTCAGGCCCCCGGTGCCGCTGACCACCTCGCGCGGTCCTTCGGCGGAGACCAGCTCCACGCTCACCGCCCCGCCGGAGGCGGTACCGCCGGCGTACAACACCTCGTAGGGGGCGATGACATCGAGCGGATCGAAGCCGTCGAACAGGACGATCTGGGCGCGCATGCGGGGTTCCTCCGAGTCCGGCGGGCCCGGTCCGCGCCGGGCTCGATCCCGACACTAAGCGGATGGCGCCCTCACCCCCAGTGGCATTGTCGACACCTTTCAACGGGATATCGCCAACGCCGCAGTACCGCCGCTGACCTGCGCAGATGATGCGTCCCGAGGCCCCTCGGACCACGCCTTGGCCTTGGCGGGCGGGTATCTTCTGGCCATGCACACTGTCGCGATCCTCGCGCTGGACCGGGTGATCCCCTTCGACCTGTCCACCCCGATCGAAGTCTTCGGCCGCACCCGTCTCCCGGACGGCCGCCCCGGTTACCGCATCCGCGTGTGCGCGCAGGAGCCGGAGATCGACGCGGGCACCTTCAGCCTGCGCGCGCCCTGGGGGTTGGAGGGGTTCGAGGGCGCGGACACGATCATCGTCCCGGGGACCGACGACCCCGAGGCGCCGCTCGCTCCCGCCGTCCGCGAGGCCCTGCGCGCGGCGGCGGAGCACGGTACGCGCATCGCCTCCATCTGCTCGGGCACCTTCCCGCTGGCCGCCACCGGGCTCCTGGACGGGCTGCGGGCCACCACCCACTGGATCGCGGCCGGCCTCCTCGCCGCCACGTACCCGGCCGTCGAGGTCGATCCGGACGTCCTGTACGTCGACAACGGGCAGATCCTCACCTCGGCCGGCGCCGCGGCGGGACTGGACCTGTGCCTGCACATGATCCGCCGCGACTACGGCTCGGCCGTCGCCGCCGACGCCGCCCGGCTGTCCGTCATGCCCCTGGAGCGCGAGGGCGGACAAGCGCAGTTCATCGTCCACGACCACGCGCCCACCCCTCAGGGCTCGACCCTCGAACCGCTGCTGGTCTGGCTGCGGGGCAACCTGGGCTCGGAGCTCACCCTCGCCGACATCGCCGCCGAGGCGGGGACCAGTACCCGGACCCTGATCCGACGCTTCCGCGATCAGACCGGATCCACGCCCCTCCAATGGCTCCACCGCGCCCGCGTCCGCCAGGCCCAGCACCTCCTGGAGACCACGCGCCACTCCGTCGAACGCATCGGCTCTCAAGTCGGCTTCGGCTCACCCACCGCGTTCCGCGACCGGTTCAAGAAGACCACCGGCGTCAGCCCCCACGCGTACCGCCGCACCTTCAGCTGACCCCGCGCCACCCTCATCGGTAGGCGATGCGGTCGAGTGAAATCGCGCCGGTCCTCGGCCCTGGAGATGAGCGCGAGGGCAGGAAGGACCAGCGAACGAGCGCAACGTTGGGGGCGTTGCTCGCGTCCTACGGCGAGGGCTGGCCCTAAGGGCTGTCCCGTAAACGATCTCCGGCGCCCAGGGGGCGTCTTGTCGATCACGTGTGGGACGTGCTGCGCACGGGGGAAGCGGACTTCCTGCTCTTTTCGCGGGCGGCAGCGGTGCCATGCGGATCGGGATGTACGGGCTTTGCGGAATCGAGTAGGCCGCCTACCGTTCGGCTGTGGGTAGCTCTTTTCAGACGATCGTCGACCTGGACGCCACCGCCCAGGACGGCGTCGCGCACGGGGAGCGGGTGGCGGCGTGGCTGGTGGGCGAGAGAATCGTGGGGCTGCCGGATTACGGTCCTGGGCCGCGGTGGGAGCGGGCGACCGGGTTCCGGGAAGCGAGCGGGAGCGATGGGCTCACCGTTGTCACTGGGCGGACGGTGTTCTTCTCGCCGCAGCAGGGCGGGCCGCCGGTCTGTCCGTACTGCGCGGTGGTGTTCGGGGATGGGCACCGTGAGGCGTTCTCGCCGGCAATGGACGAATGGTGGAACACCGGCTGGGCCGCAGTGCCCTGTCCGGCCTGCGGACGGGTGGTGCCGCTGGCCGCATGGGAGTGGGCTGGAGACGGGCTCGCCTTCGCCTACCTGGGGTTCGACTTCCGGAACGGGCCGGCGCTGCTGCCGGAGTTCGTTGCGGAGCTGGGCCGGGTGCTCGGGCACCGGACACGGTTCGTTCGGGGAAGGATCCAAGGGCTGGTCGCGCGGGGATCGCACGGCGACCCCGGCGCCGACAGCGTGCTCTGGCTGGTGCCCCCGAACCCGCGGTCCGACGGCCCCGGCGAGCCCTACCTGGGCTTCACCCGGGCGGCCTGCGAAGCCGTCGCGGCGCCCGGTTCGGTGTCACGGGACGAGCCTCGAAACGTACCGGGCGACGATGATCCAGTAGGGGACGGCCGTGGTCCCGGGACATCCTCAAGCCCGCCGTCCTGGTCTGAGCCGGCCCCGGCCGGTCCGTTCCCCCTTCTCCAGAAGGACTCCACCGTGCTCGTCGCCCGCTCCCTCGCCCTGTTCGCCGTTGCCGCGCTCTTCGAGATCGGCGGCGCCTGGCTGGTCTGGCAGGGCATCCGCGAGCACAAGGGCTGGATCTGGATCGGTGCCGGCGTCATCGCGCTGGGCGTGTACGGGGTCGTTGCCACGTTCCAGTCCGACGGCAGCTTCGGGCGGATCCTGGCTGCCTACGGCGGGATCTTCGTCGCCGGCTCCATCGCCTGGGGCATGGTCGCCGACGGCTACCGCCCCGACCGCTACGACGTCGTCGGCGCGCTGGTCTGCCTCGCCGGGATGGCGGTCATCATGTACGCCCCGCGCGGGAACTGAACACCAGGGTCACGGCCGGGCCGCGCCTCATGGGCACTGCACCGCGGAATCACCGCGGCCCGGTGCGCGCGGCCGCCCACCGGGCCGTCCGTGCCCGGACACCGCCGGGCCGCTGGCCTCGCGCGCCCGCCGTACGCCCGCGTCCGCGCAGGCCAGTAGACTCGTCGGCTGTGGTGGATACTCAGTACGAAGACCTGTTGCGCCTGGTGATGACCTCCGGGACGGCCAAAGCCGACCGGACGGGCACCGGCACCCGAAGTGTCTTCGGACACCAATTGCGCTACGACCTCTCGCAGGGGTTCCCGCTGGTCACCACCAAGAAGGTGCACCTCAAGTCGATCGTGTACGAGCTGCTGTGGTTCCTGCGCGGCGAATCGAACGTCGACTGGCTGCACGAGCACGGCGTCACCATCTGGGACGAGTGGGCCGACGCGGACGGCGAGCTCGGCCCGGTCTACGGGGTGCAGTGGCGCTCCTGGCCGACCCCGGATGGCAGCCACATCGACCAGATCAGCGAGGTCCTCGCCACCCTGCGCAGCGACCCGGACTCCCGCCGGATGATCGTCTCCGCCTGGAACGTCGCCGAGCTGTCCAAGATGGCGCTGGCGCCCTGCCACGCCTTCTTCCAGTTCTACGTCGCCGACGGCAAGCTCTCCTGCCAGCTGTACCAGCGCAGCGCGGACCTGTTCCTCGGCGTCCCGTTCAACATCGCCAGCTATGCCCTCCTCACGCACATGGTCGCGCAGCAGGCGGGCCTCGAGCCGGGTGACTTCATCTGGACCGGGGGCGACTGCCACATCTACGACAACCACGTCGAACAGGTGACCGAGCAGCTCTCGCGCACCCCGTTCGAGTTCCCCGAGCTGCGGCTGCGCCGGGCGGACTCGCTCTTCGACTACGCCTACTCCGATGTGGAGATCCTCGACTACCGCCACCACCCGGCGATCAAGGCTCCGGTCGCCGTATGAGCGTCGTGGCGAACTCCGGGCCGGACTCCGAGCCGGGTGCCGGGCCGGACGTCCGGCCGGACTCAAGGCTTGACGTCGGGCTGATCTGGGCCCAGACCCTCGACGGCGTGATCGGCGCGGACAACGGGATTCCGTGGCGGCTGCCCGAGGATATGGCGCACTTCAAGGCGACCACCCTCGGGCACCCGGTGGTGATGGGGCGCAAGACGTGGGATTCCCTTCCCGTGCGGTTCCGCCCCCTGGCCGGCCGGCGCAACATCGTGGTGACGCGCGATCCGCGGTGGGCTGCCGAGGGCGCGGAGCGCGCCGGATCCATCGCCGAGGCGCTGGGACTCGCGGCGGCCGGGTCCCCGGACGCGGCCGCCCGCGCGACGGTGTGGGTGATCGGCGGGGGTGAGGTCTACCGTGCCGCCCTGGCCCACGCCACGATGCTCTCGGTGACCGAGGTCGACTCCGCGGTGAAGGGCGACACCTACGCCCCGGCACCGGACGCGACGTGGAGCCTCGAGGAGGACGCCGACTGGCAGACCTCGACCGCGGGCCTCCGCTACCGCATCCTCAGGTACACCCGGTAGGAGCGGGTGGCGGACCGCGCGTCAGCGCATCTTCAGCTCCTGGCCGGGCGCGAGGGCCGCGGAGATGCGTTCGGCGATGGTCTGGGCAGAGTTGCCCTCGGGGCTCTTGGGGCCCTGCGTCACGTTCACCGAGATCGCGAGCTTCTTCGCCGGCAAGTAGGCCTGGATGGCCGCGTATCCGGAGAACGACGGGTTCGTCAGGATCCAGTCGTTGACCACGATCACGCCCAGCCCGAAGTGGTGGGCCTCGGTGTTGGTCAGGAGGCAGGCACTGGCGGGGCAGGAGGCCGTCGCGTGACCGAGGCCGATGGTGCCCGGATCGAGCTGCGTCTTGAAGGACTTCGCTGACAGCAGCTCCCCGGTCCCGATGGCACGAGCGGACCGGTCCAGATCGCAGATGTTCTGTACGAGGACGGCGCCGGGAGCGGTGGTCCACGAGGGGTTCCAGAAGGTGGACTCCTCGTAGGTGCCGCGCTCGGAGGTGAAGGCGTGCACCACGGGGTCGGGGATCTGAGGTGTGAACTGGTTGCTGGTCTCGCTCAGCCCGAGCGGTTCGAACACGCGCTCCGCGAGCAGCCGGTCCAGCGGGAGTCCGCTGATCTTCTCCAGGGCGGCGCCGAGGATCGCGAAGTTGGCGTGCGAATAGCTCCAGTTGGTCCCCGGCTCGTACAGGAGCGGCTTGGCCGTCGCGATGCCGATGACTTGCTCCGGCGTCCACTTGCGAAACGGCGCGGCCTCGAGCGCGGCGACGAAGGCGGGGTCCGTGACGTAGTCGTGCAGGCCCGACGTGGAGCTGCCGAGCATCCGCAGGGTGATCTCGGAGCCGTGCGGCACGTCCGGCAGCCAGCGGGACACGGGATCGTCGAGCGAGGCCTTGCCCTGGTCGACGAGCTGGAGCAGGACGGCGCCCATGTAGACGATGGCCACGGAGCCCGTGCGGAAGTGCATCGACGGTTCGGCCGGGACCCCCGTCATCGATTCCCCGAGAGCCGTGGTGAGCACGTCCCGGCCGTCGGAGGAGACCCGCAGGATCACCGAGTTCAGGCCGAACTCCTTCTGGGCCTGCTGGGCGATGGCCAGGACCTCACGTGCCTCGCCCTGCGCGGGGCCGGGCGAGTTGACGCAGGTTCCCGGGGCTGCGGCGGCCGGCTCCGCGCCCGCCGCCGTCCCGGCGGGAAGGGCCGCGCCCATCAGGCCGACGATGCACACCAAGACGGTACGGGTACGTCTCATTCCCCCAGTATGGGCAGGCCGGGTGCGCGGCGCACTTGGTGGGCGATCCGCAGGTCGGGGCCCCTGCCGTCGGCCCGTGCGGTCAGTGGCCGCGCGGTCAGTGGCCGTGCGGTCGTGGCCGTGCGGTCGTGGCTGTGCGGTCAGTGGCCGTCCGGTCAGGTGCGGGCCCGGAGGTCGAACCAGAACGCGTCCTCGGGCAGGCCTTCGTGGACCTGGGCCCGCAGCGCCCTGGGAATACCGAAGGCCTCGGCTTCACCGCGGTAGACGGCGACCAGCGTCCCCGGTCCCCGCCACCAGGTGTCGGCGAGGCCCGCCACCGACGCCACCGGCTCCAGGCCGCCGAGATCGAGGCCCTCCACGGCGTCCCCCGACAGCGTGGTGGTCCGGCGCGCCCACTGCCGGGCGTGGTGTGCGAGGGCCACGGACTCGACCCACCCCTCGACACCGGCGTGCAGGGGGACCCACCGGGCGCCGCGGATCCCGAACTCACCGTGCGGGCCGATCAGGAAGCTGAACGGGACGGAGGAACGCTGGTCCCCGGCCCAGAACCACCAGCCCGTCCCGGGCGACCCCTCGGGGGTGTCCGCGCCGAACACCAGGGGCCCGCCTTCGTACCAGGGCGCCGGAGGCAGGACGAGACCGCCCCAGCGGGCCTCGAACTCCGCCACCCGGTCGATGACTTCGGCCGGAACCCCGAGGTCCAGCCACTTCGCCCGGTACGGCTCCACCTGCCGGCGTTCCACCCGGACGCCGTGCCCGCTCAGGAAGCCGGCGGCCAGCTCGCTCAGCCCTTGCGACATGCCATCGGTCCCGTAGCCCATTCCGCCAGCCTAATCCGTGGTCCCGACAGGCCGTCAGGCCCCTGGTTTCGGTGCGCCGCGAGACAGGGTCGAGGTGCTCTCCTGGTGGTCGGAAATCGTTGCGAGACACGCCATGTCCGAGAACCTGCGCGAGGAGGTCGCCGCCTCGGGCGTGCGCGTGGTCACCATCGCCCCGGCGCCGTGGAGACCGAGCGCCTCTCCCACACCAGCGACGAGCGGATCAAGACCGACCACGGGGCCTGGAAGGGGTCCGCCGGCCGGGCCACGTGGTCGGTCTGTGCTGGGGTCGGGGCCATGGGAGGACACGGGGACTCCACGGTTCGGGGCTTCGGCGCGGCGCGCCGGATGAAGCCGAGGTAACTGCCTCCGGCGGCGATCGTCAGGAAGAACATCCCGGCGAACATCGGGAAGCTGAGGGCGTCGAAGGTGGCGGCGCTGACCAGGGCGACGAGGGCCGAGGCGAAGAAGGCCTGGCCGAGCTCGCGGTCGGACTCGCAGGCGGCGATTCTCCGGATGGCGCCGCCCTGGTGGATCCCGGTGAGGAACAGGGCCAGGAGCGCGACGAGGCCCAGCAGGCCCATTTCCGCCAGGGTCAGCATGTACTGGTTGTCGGTGAAGAAGTAGAGGTCGGGGGTGAAGGTGCCCAGGCCCCGTCCGAACAGCGGGCGGTCCTCCAGGTAGGGGACGATCGCGCTGTACTTGACGGTTCGGGCCTGGGTGCTGCTGTCGGAGTTCGACAGGAAGGACGCGAAGAGCGTGGTGATCGTGCCGATCAGCCCCGGTACGAGGACCTTGAAGATCGCCACGGAACCCAGGAGCAGGCCGAAGGTGGTCCAGCGCCGCTGCGGCTTCCACCGCGGCACCATCACCAGGACGACGATCAGCGCGCCGATGATGGAGGTGCGCGACACCGTCAGCGGCAGGGCCCCGCCCATCAGGGCCACCGGTGCCCAGCGGCGCCACCGGGTCAGGTGCGCGCGGGCCGGATCGAAGGCCTGCTGCACGGCGAAGGGCAGCATCAGGGCGAGCATGCCGCCGAACTCCAGCGGCTGCGCCGTCGTCGAGCGCGGCCTGGTGAAGGCCCCCCGGTCGAGCGCGGTGATCTGGGCCACGCTCGACTGGAGCCCCGGGATGCTGATCTTCTCGGCGATGTTCGTGGCGGTGAAGAAGTCGTAGTAGCCGATGGCGGCCACCAGCGCCCCCATCACCACGGCCCGTCGCAGCAGGACGTCGAGGCGGGCCCGGTCCTGGATGCCGGCCGACACCAGCACCACGATCGAGACCCAGACGAGCAGTCCGATCAGCCCGCGGTCGGCCCCCAGCACCTCCTTGTGGGTACTGCCCCGGGAGGCGTTCCCGAGGTAGGAGGCGAGGACCGACACGGCCAGCAGCCACATCGCGATCCGGGGCAGCCGGGTGCCGTGAGCGGGCCGGATCCGGCCGGTCAGCCAGGTCGCGAGGTACCAGAACAGCCCCAGGATCGCGAACACGTTGGCCGGGGTGCCCACCCCTCCCAGCCCCGGAAGGGTGAGGTTCGAGGGGATGAAGAAGGCCAGCGCGAGATAGCCGGTGAGCAGCGCGGTGGCGTCCAGTTGCCGGGCCCTGGTCCGCCTGCGCACCCGCGCCGTCGCCCCGGCGGCCGCTCCGCCGGCTTCGGCGGCCCGCGCGGCTTCGACTGCTTCGCGCCGCCGGCGCCGGGACGCGAGCAGGCTCTCCGTCACGAAGGACAGGGTGAAGCCGGCGACCAGGCCGGCGATGAGGACGGCGAGCACCTGTTGGTAGCGGCTCTTGAGCTGGGGCTTGGGGGTCTGCGGGAGCACCACCGGGGCGGTCTGCACGAAGTAGGCGGGTTGTACCTTGGCCGCCGACTGGAGGGCGTTGAGCTGCTCCCCGGCGAACGCGGTGAGCGTGCTGGTCTCCTTGAGCACCTTGGCCCGGTCGTTGCCCGTGACCGTTAACGTGAGCATGGGGCCCGAGGTGTTCGCGGCGAATCCGACGGTGTAGGGATCGGTGACGCCGAGCCCCTGCAGGTCCCGGGCCGCGTCGGCCCCCGACAGGGTCCTGATGAGCACGTCGGCGGTGACGACCAGCGAACCGCCCGCGTTGGAGATGGGGTTGCCGAAGGTCGGAGCCAGTTCCGCGACCGCCGAGGAGTCGAGCAGCGCCACCGAGCTCTGCGACTGGTAGGACACCGGAACCGACTCGTACAGGTGCAGGCCGGCGAGGATTCCCATCATCGTCAGGGGCATCATCACGTACCAGCGGCGCCTCAACACGGCGCCTATCTCACCGATGTTCACGAACGCCCCCCATGAGGGCCGGGAACCGATGGCGGGCCGACCCGCGTCCTGGGAAGATCGATCACGACGGAAGGAATCCTGTGTCGCCTGGTGAGTTGTTCCGCACGCTGCGCCGCCGCTGGTACGTCCTGGTGCTGGCGGCGGCGCTCGCGGCCGCCGGAGCCCTGCAGGTGCTCCGCCCCACCCAGACCTACGTGAGCACGGCGATCGTCGTGCTCAAGCCGCCGGTGACCGGCAACCAGCCCAACCAGCTCGCCAACCTGCAGCCGCCGCTGGCCGCGGTCTCCTACGCGGCGGTGCAGCAGTTGGACTCCCCGGACGGGGAGGCCGAGTTGCGCGCCGCGGGGGTGGAGGGCGAGTACCGGATGACACCGCGCAACAGCGGCACGAGCGTCACCCCCCGCTATCTGATCCCCTCGCTCCAGGTGCAGGCGGAGCACGTGGACCCCGTCGTGGCCGACCGCTCCGTCCTGAAGGTCGTCGAGGTCTACACGAAGCACCTCTCGGACATGCAGGCCGAGCAGCGGATCCCGGCGGCGGCGCGGATGAGCGTGACCCTCCTCGTACCGCCGACCTCGGTCGCGCAGACCGGTACGAAGAGCCGTGGCCTGGCCGGGACGGCGCTGCTGGCCGTGGTCGGCGGAGTCGCGTGCACGCTGTGGACCGACCAGCTCCTGACACGCCGGAGCCGGAGCCGGCGCGAAAGCGCCGACGCCGGTCCGCAGGAGACGGCCGAAGGCCGTGTACCCGCGGCCGCGGCGGCCCGCTGAGGAAGCGGGCCGCCGGGCCGGGTGTGCCCCAACCGCGGGGCGGTGGTGCGGATGGTGCATGTGGTGCGGGTGGTGCGGAGAATTCATCAAATCCCTCGGCGTTTCCAGGACTGCCACCAGAGCCACTCGCGCCCCCGGTCGGCGAAGGCCGAGAGCACCAGCGGCTGGAGGTACGGCATCACGCGTGCTCCGACCCGCCGGCGCCTGCGCAGCGCCCCGTACTCGGCGAGCTCGGTGTAGTCCGGCCGGCATTCGGCGGCGAAGGCCTCCAGCTCCTCGACCGGGACCACCCCGGTGCGCCCCCGGTCGTAGGCCCGGTACGCCCTGCGCAGGGCGTACCGGGCGAGCCGGGTGCGCGCCGCCGCCGACAGCCGGGCGGCCTCCGGGAGGAGGCCGCCGCACTTCTCCAGTACGGAGTCGAAGGCGACGAGGCGCTGGCGCAGGTCGTCGAGCTGCCCGCCGAAGTCCGTGGTGGACATGTTGTTGCCGTGGACGCGGTAGAAGGCCTGGTCGGCCCCCCGGACGTAGCCCACGTCGGCGTGGGCCGCGAGCCGCATCCACATCTCGATGTCGCCCGCGTGCGGAAGCTCGGGGTCGTAGCCCCCGACCTTCCGCTGGAGGCTGGTGCGCACGACCACCTCGGGCGAGGTGATGCACCCGGTGCCCTCCCTGAAGCGCCGCTCCAGCCACCACCGCCCGGGGTAGACCACCGATCCGGTGGTCCGGGTGCGGGCCTCGGGCAGCGGCCCGCCGTGCTGGAACCGCAGCGGCCTGCCGTAGGCGAAGCCCGCCTCCGGGTGGGCGTCCAGCAGGGCCGCGGCGCGCACCAGGGCGCCGGGGACCAGCCGGTCGTCGGCCGAGAGCAGGGCCACGTAGTCCCCGTCGGCCCACTCCAGCAGGCCTTCGTTGTACGTGGCGATGTGACCCCGGTTGCGCTCGTGGACCCGGACCTCGATCCGGGGGTCGGCGGCCGCGAGGGCGCGCGCGACCTCCGCCGAGTCGTCGGGCGAGGCGTCGTCGATGATCAGTACCCGTACGTCGACGCCCTCCTGCTCGTCCAGCACGCTCTTGACGCAGTCCGCCAGGAAGTGGCCGTACTTGTAGCAGGGGATCACCACGCTGACGGTGCTCACTGGCCGGCCACCTCCGAGCCCTGCGCCGCGAGGCCCGACGGTGCCGTGGTGCTGAAGACCGGGCCGACCCAGTAGTTCACCGAGCCGAAGGTGTTCGTGGGGAAGACCGTGGCCGACCCGTACTTGTAGAGGCCGTTGGCACCGCCGCTGCCGTCGGCCGGAGCCACCAGCGGATAGGAGCGGTGCGCCGCCGTGAAGTAGCCGCCGTCCACCGAGTACTTGCCGTTCGGCGCGTGGTAGGAGGCCACGTAGGTGGTGCCCGCCGTGATGGGCACGGCGGTGGTGAAGTGGAGCTGCTGCCAGCCCGACAGGGTCTCGCTGCCGAAGGTTCCGGTGGCCAGCAGGGTGCCGTCCTGCGCCCAGAGGCTGCCGGTGTGGGTGCCGGTGTTGCCGGCGCCCTTGTAGAAGGTCACGCCGGTGACGTAGCCGCTGACGGTGGACTGGAAACGGGTGCCCAGTTCAACGGAGTTGGTGTCGTCCCCGACGTTGGCGGTGGTCGGTGTGGCGGCCGGACCCCACAGGGTGCAGGGGCAGTTCACCACCGGCGGGGTCGTGCTGGTGGTGAAGTTCCAGGTCACCGGCGCCGCCATGGCATTGCCCCACAGGTCTTCGGCCTGCACCGAAGCCGTGTAGGTGGTGTTCAGCTGCAGTTCGGAGGACGGGGTGAAGGTGGCGCTGTTGGAGGCGTCGAGGCCCTTGCTGCCCGGGACGGTGACGCCGCCCGCATCCTTGAGCGTGAACACCAGGGTGTCGGCGTCCACGGCCGTGCTGAAGGTGGCCTTCACCGCCGCGGTGATCGCGGTGCCGGTCGCCGCCGACTGCGGTGTGGTCGAGGTGACCGTGGGAGGCGTGGTGCTCGCGGTGGCGGTGTCCAGGACCGCGTCGACCCAGTAGTTGCTGCCGGACGAGGCGCTGGACGGGAACCCGCCGGTGCCGCTGTAGCGGTAGACGCCGTTGCCGCCGTCCGTTCCGCTCTTCAGCGCGGTGAGCGGGGCGAGCCCCGCTGCGGAGGAGGCGAAGGTGGTGTCGAAGGAGTACCCGCCGTTGGGGGCGAAGTACGAGGCGATGTACGTGGTGTTGGCCTTCACGGGGACCGGCGAGGAGAAGTTCAGCTGCTGCCAGCCGGACGCCGTCTCGTTGGTGAAGGTTCCCGTGGCCAGGCGCTGTCCGGAGCTGCTCCACAGGCTGCCGGTGTGGGTGCCGGTGTTGGCCGGCGACTTGTAGAAGCGGACGCCCGTGATCGAACCGGGGGCCGAGGAGCGGATCTTGGCGCCGAGCTCGACGGCGCTGCCGTCACCGGCGTTGACCGTGCCCGGCACGGCCGAGGCCGGCCAGACGGTGCAGGGGCATTGCTGGGGTCCCACGGTCAGCGGCACGGTGGTGGTGGCGCCGATGTTGACGCTGTCGTCCACCGCGCGGACCTTGATCTGCGCGGCGCCGGGGACCGTCGGGGTCCACTTGTAGCTCCAGGACCCGACGCCCGTGGTGGCCTTCCAGGTGGTCCCGCCGTCGGTGGAGACCTCCACGCGGGCCACGACGCCGCCGCCGGTGTCGGCCGAGGTGCCGGTGATGGTCACCGGACGCAGCGCGGGCACGGTGGCGTTCGCCGCGGGGCTGGTCACGGTGATGGTCGGGCCCGTGGTGTCCGTGGAGGCGGTGGCCGCCACCAGGTTGCTCTGCAGGGACTTGGGCTGGACCCCCATGTCGGCGAAGATGTTCACCGTCGCCTGCTGCATCCGCTTGTCCTCGGTGACCACCGCGTCGTCCGGGTTGCCGGTCGGCATGTTGGTCAGGCCCCAGGACCACTGCACGGTGCCCGATCCGAAGACCAGGGCGTGCGAGGTCTGGTCCCGGAAGGCGACGAGGCTGTGCGTCGCGGTCCCGTTCCCGTAGGTGTTGCCGTAGTCCAGGCGGTACTTGCCGTCGTTGATGTCCACCGTGGTGGAGGACATCGCGATCTGCCCGGCCGGGCGCGCCGCGTCCTCCACGTCGCTGTCCCACTCGTAGCCGAGCGTGCCGACGGGGAAGGTGGCGGTCTGCGAGGGGGTCAGGTTGGCGACGGTGGTGTTGCGCCACAGCCGCATCTTCGCGTAGGCGCCGGGCACGGTGATCGCGTCGCTGCGGTAGCCGTTCACGCTGAACAGCGAGCCGGTCACCTGGTTCTGCGGCTGGAAGGGACGCCCGTTCGTGGCGCTGGCCGGGTCCATGAAGGTGCCCGTCCAGATCCCGCTCGGGTCGGGGATGCCGTTGGGCTGCGGGAAGGAGAGCTTGGTCTCCTTGTAGCAGACCAGCGTCCGGTTGGCCGTGTTGGCGCCGTCGATGCTGGGGGCGAGACGGGTCTTCCAGAAGACCTCGTTGCCCGCGAAGTACGTCTGGTTGACGCCCGCGCGGCGCGCGTTCAGGGCGTTCGTGAACTGATCCTGGGTCCAGTACTCGTCGTGCCCCGAGGACATGAACACCTTGTGGTTCTGGAGCTGGGCGGCGCCCTTGGTCGACATGTCGATCCCGGACATGTAGCTGACGTCGTACCCGTTGCGCTCCAGCCAGGCGATCATCTGGTACTCGGACCCGTAGATCCCGTTCTCGCCGCCGATGTCCATCGGCCGGTTGTAACTGACCTCGTACGCGCGGCCGTCGGGCGCGGGCCCGGCTCCGTCGTAGAGGTCCTGGCCGCCGTAGTTGTTGTACGCCTGCCAGGTCTGGTCGGCGGTCTGCACCACGATGTCGGAGTGGCTGGAGTCGTTGCGGACCACGAACGGGTAGGGCATCACGCCGTTGCCGTCCGCCTGGTCGAAGTTGGCGATGTAGAGGCCCGAGACGGCGTCGGAGGGCACCGTCCACGTCGAGGTGACGGGCCAGTTCCCGCAGTCGACCAGCCCGGTGGTGGGCTTGGTGGTGCAGCTGTGCGGGCTGCCTCCCGCGGGGAAGTTCGCCGGGAAGGTCTGGGCCGCCTGCGCCGCGGTCGACATCAGGCGGGCCCCGTCACCCCCGTAGTGGCCCAGCCGGTAGACCGACACCTTGTACGCGGTCGGCGACTGGACCTTGAACTGCACGGTCTCACCCGCCTGGACGCTCATCTGGGCGCTGAAGCCCTTGATGTCGCCGTAGGCGCTGGGCGCGAACCAGTCGGACATCGGTGTGCCCGGCTTGGAGTTCTCGCACACGATCGCGTTCGTGCCGGGACCGCAGGGGTCCGCCGCGTCGGCCACCGCGAAGGGAGGTAAGACCGTGGCCGTGAGAGCCGCGACCGCGGTGAAGAGGCCGTACCGGAGCAACCTTGTCCGTCTGTTCATCTGTACCTCTTTGTGTTTTGCGTCAGCACAGTGCTGGTCAGCGCAGGGCGTCGATGAGCGCGCCCACGACCCTCTGCTGGTCCGCGGCGGTGATCTGCGGGAAGAGCGGGAGGGAGAGCATCCGGTCGGCGGCGTCCTCGGCGTGCGGGAAGGCCCCGCGTCCGTGGCCGAGGTGGCCGAAGGCCGGCGTGAGGTGGACGGGGGCGGGATAGTGCACGCCGGCGCCGATGCCCTCGGCGTTCAGCTTGCCGACGACCGCGTCGCGGTCGGCGCCCCGGACCCGGACCACGTACAGGTGCCACACGTGGACGTTGCCCCTGTCCGTCACCGGCAGGGTCAGGCGTCCGTCGGCGGCGACATCGGCGAGCAGCTCGTCGTACCGGGCGGCGGCGGCGCGGCGGGCCGCGTTGCCGTCGGCCAGCCGGGCCAGCTTGGCGCGCAGCACGACGGCCTGCAGTCCGTCCAGGCGGCTGTTGAACCCGGCCACGTCGTGCCGGTACTTGGCGACGCCCCCGTGGTTGGCCAGCGCCCGGACCAGGTCGGCGGTCTCCTCGTCGTCGGTCACCACCGCGCCCGCGTCCCCGTACGCGCCCAGGTTCTTGCCCGGGTAGAAGCTGGTCGCGGCGATCCCGCCGGTGCCCGGGGAGCGGCCGCCGCGGGTGGCGCCCTGGCTCTGCGCGGCGTCCTCGACGAGCCTGACGTGCGAGGGCAGCAGTGCGGCCAGCTCGGCGGCGGGCGCGCACTGCCCGTACAGGTCGACGGGGACCACCGCGCGGGTGGCCTTGCCGACCGCGTCGAGCGCGGCCTGCGGGTCGATCAGCAGGGTGTCGGGGAGGCAGTCCACGAGGACCGGCCGGGCGCCGATGCGGGCCACGGCGCCGGCGGTGGCGACGAACGTGTTGGCCGGCAGCACGACCTCGTCGCCGACGCCCACCCCGCTGGCGCGCAGGGCCAGTTCCAGTGCGTCGGTGCCGTTGGCGACGCCGACGCAGTGGCCGACTCCGGCGAACTCGGCGTACTCGCGCTCGAAGGCGCGGACCTCCTCACCGCCGATGAAAGCAGTGCCGGCGAGCACCCGGTCGAAACCGGCGCGTATCTCCTCCGCGACCTCGGCGTGCGCCGCCTTCAGGTCGACGAGCGGTATCTGGTTCATCCGGCTGTGCTCCCCATCCGTGTCTCCGGCCCGCGGCCGGTCTCCGACTCATCGGCCCGCAGCTCGTCGAGCGCCGGGCCACCCGCCTCGCGCAGTCGGCGGGCCGGGCTCCCGGCCCACACCTCGCCGGGCGGCACGTCGGCCAGGACCGTGCTTCCCATCCCGGTCAGCGACCAGGCGCCGACCGTCGTGTACTCCCGTACGAGCGCGCCCGCGCCCGTCTCTTGTTCCCGATGTGCTTGCCGACCGCCGCCTCGGAGACGGTGAGCCGGCGGGCGCCCAGGTCATCGGTAACTTCCTCTTCAACCTCCCCCTGCCCCCGGGACCGCTGGCCGGCCGCCTGGCGCCCCCGGCCCCCTCCTACCCGCGCCGCCCACGGGCGCGGCCGCCGGGACGCCCGCCCGGACGGCCCGGCGCGGGGCGCCGCGGCCCCGGACGCACCCGCCCCGGACGCACCCGCCCGGGCCGGTCCGTCTCAGTCCCGGCCGCGCACCCGGGCGGTGATCCGCCGGAGGAGTTGCGCGGGAGCCAGCTCGCGCTTGACGGACAGCAGGTAGGCGACCGGGGAGCCGGCCAGCGCGGCCCGCTTCCGCTGGCGCGCGCCGCGGACGGCCCCGGTGATGCCGAAGGCCGCGCCGAGGCCGGTGGCGACCGCCGGGTTGCCGGAGAACTGCCCGACCGCGAGGCCCAGGAGGGGCGGCAGCGTGAAGGCCACGTTGGCCGCGCTGAAGACCGTGTCGCCGTTCAGGGAGCGCACCGCGTCCTCCAGGTCGGCCAGCGGGATCCGGAACCGCCGGTCGACCTCCCGTTCGAGGTAGCGGCGGGCGGCCTGCGGCAGCAGGACGTCCGCAAGGTCCGACTTCAGGGCCTCGGCGGTGTCCGTGACGGCCTGGCCGAAGCGGTCGAAGGCCGCCGCGTGCGTCGTGCGCAGCTCGATGATCTTCTCGATGTCGACGCGGTGCAGGTCGGCGGGGAGCACGATGCGCACGGCGAGCATCCCCACGGCGTCGACGAGGCCTCCGTCCACGGTGTCCGGCGGCCGGAACCCGGGGGCGGACCCGCGGTCGAGCAGCGCCCGCGCGATGCGCTCGGCGTCCCAGCCCTGCGAGGCGGTGTGCGAGGCGGTGTGGTCGGTGGTCGGCGCGTAGCCGCCGAGCCGGGCGAGTTCCTCGGTCAGCGCGCACTTGTAGACCCAGGCGAGCTCGGGGGACATGGCGAGGAAGCCGGCGTCGGCCACCCCGCGGAAGCGCGCGGAGCGCGCCGGGAGGGCGAGCCCGCTGTCCGTCAGGGCCGCGCGGAGCCGGGGGTCGACCTCGCCGCGGTAGACGCCGGCCAGGCCGGAGCGGCGCATCCGGTCGGGGGCCGGGTCGCGGGACACGGTCGGCATGCCGTGCCGTCGGGATCCGAAGTCGGGGAAGCCGTTCGTGCCCGGGCCGACTCCCGGGCCGACGCCGGGGGCGCCGGCCAGTTCCTCGAAGTTCGCGTGGGCGTCCCGCAGTCCGCGCAGGACGGCGGGGTCCCCGGTGAGCACCTCGAGGAAGTCCTCGGCCACGGACCGCGCGGCCGCCGCCGGGTCCACGTCGTGGACGAACCCCGGCAGCCCCTCGCTCAGCCGCCGGACCGTCGGCGAGTCCATGACGGGGTATCCGTCCGGGACGACCCGGCCCAGGCTGGGCCAGTACAGCGCGGCGGCCTTGAGCCAGCTCTCGTCGCGGAAGTGGATGTACGGGTAGTACAGCCCGTTCTGTTGCAGCATCGGCCCCCCCGGGTCGTTCGTTTCACCCGATCCGGTGAGGCCCGCTGACCGGGCCCACCGGCAACGGCGCTGCTCAGCCCTCGACTTCGGCGGCCAGGTTGGCGAGGAAGGTGTCGTGGATGCGGGCGAGGCCCTTGGGCGCGAAGGTGCGCTCGAAGAAGCCGCCGATGCCGCCGGCGCCGTTCCACACGGTGCTGACGACGGCCTTGGACTTGCCCTCGCCGGCCGGGGTGACCGTCCAGGTGGTGACCATGGAGGAGTTGCGGTCCTTCTCGACGAGCTGGCCGTCGGTGGGCTCGCTGACCTCGAGCAGGCAGTCGCGGACCCGCTTGCTGGTCGCCTGGAGCTTCCAGTGGACGAGGGTGCCCTCGCCGTCGCCACCCTCGCGCACCTCGTACTCGCTGAAGTGCTCGGGCAGCAGCTTGCCCCGGGTCCCGGTGTAGTCGGCCAGCGCGTCGAACACGGTCTCCGCGTCCGCCGTGATGATGCGCTCCGTGGTGGCCTCGACCTGCGCCATGGCTGTCCTCCAGCAGTTGTGTCCGTCGTCGCCGCAAGCCAACCACCTCCGGGGCGGCCGCCCAAATCCGGGTCGGCCGCGGCGGCGTACGGAGGCGGGCAGGGCGTCCCCGCACGGGGCCGTCGGGCCCGGCGCCGCCGCCCGACGGCCCTCGGGGTCGGGGCCGGGATCGACGGCCGCACGATCATGGGAACGTTTGTTCTATTCTCGGGGCGAGCTACCGAGGGAGGCGCACCATGCGCTGGGACAATCTGACCAGCGGCACCGGGGACGGCGCAGGGGCCGCCGCCGGTGGGCCCGCCGCGCTCTTCGGGGCCGACGCCGTCGTCACCCGCACCTTCGACACCCCCGAGTTCCGGGGCATCACCTTCCACGAGGTCCGCGCCCGCTCGATCCTCAACCGGGTCCCCGGCGCCTCGCGCATGCCCTTCGAGTGGACCGTGAACCCGTACCGGGGCTGCAGCCACGCGTGCGTCTACTGCTTCGCCCGCAAGACGCACGGCTACCTCGACCTCGACACCGGCATCGGCTTCGACACCCAGATCGTCGTGAAGACCAACGCCCCCGAACTGCTGCGCCGCGAGCTGGCCTCCCGCCGCTGGACCGGAGCGCACGTCGCGATGGGCACCAACGTCGACTGCTACCAGCGCGCCGAGGGCCGCTACCGCCTCATGCCCGGGATCATCGAGGCGCTGCGGGAGCGCGCCAACCCCTTCTCGATCCTCACCAAGGGCACCCTGATCCTGCGCGACCTGCCCCTCCTCCAAGAGGCCGCCGCCGTCGCCGACGTCGGGATCTCCGTCTCCGTGGGCTTCACCGACACCGCCCTGTGGCGCACGGTCGAGCCCGGCACCCCCTCCCCCGGTGCCCGGCTGCAGGCCGTGCGCACCCTCACCGACGCCGGCATCGAGTGCGGGGTGCTGATGGCCCCGGTGGTCCCCTTCCTCGGTGACTCCCCGGAGCAGCTGCGGGCCACCGTCCGGGCCGTGGCCGAGTCGGGCGCGACCTCCGTGACACCCCTGGTACTCCATCTGCGGCCCGGGGCGCGCGAGTGGTTCACGGCCTGGCTGGGCGAGCACCACCCGCACCTGGTCGAGCGGTACGCGCGGATGTACGCGGGCGGCTCGTACGCGCCGACCTGGTACCAGCGCGCGATCACCCGCCAAGTCCACGAGCTCGCCACCGAATTCGGCATCGGTCCCGGCGGGCGCGGCGCGGCCCCTCGGACCCCCGTACCCGAGCGGCCGGCCGACCCCGCTCCCGCCGGGCCGGCCCAGCTGAGCCTGCTCTGAGTGGCAGCCGGGCTCCCCGGGCCCGGTGAAAGGTCATCACATCGGGCCAATGAGCGGTCCAATCCCGCTTTCCGGGCGCGGGTTCCGGGACGATTCCGCCCAGAACCCTCGGCTGGGAGGCCCCATGCTGCATCCGATGAACAAGCGCGGTCCCTCGAAGAAGCGCGCCGCCGTCCTGCTGGCGCTCTCCACCGTCGCCGCTTCCGCGTTCGCGGCCCCGGTCACGGCCGCCGCCCCGGCCGCGCCGGCGCCCGCGCCCGCCCCGTTGAAGTGGGCCGACTGCGTGACCCCGCGCTACCCGACGCTCCAGTGCGCCTCCCTCAAGGTCCCCCTCGACCACGACGAACCGGCCGGCCGCCAGATCTCCCTCGCCCTGACCCGGGTCCCGCACACCGCCGCCCGCTCCCAGGGGCCGCTGCTGGTCAACCCCGGCGGCCCCGGGGGCAGCGGCCGCACCCTGGCCGGGTACATCGCCTCGGCGCTGCCCAAGGACGTCGCCGCCCAGTACGACGTGATCGGCTTCGACCCGCGCGGCGTCGGCAAGAGCGAGCCCGCCCTGAACTGCGGCGCCGGCCACTTCACCCCCGTACGGCCCGACTCCGTACCGCTGGACGGGGAGACCGAGCGGGCCAACCTGGCGCGGGTGAAGGCCTTCGCCGAGTCCTGCCAGACCAAGCACGCGGACGTCCTGCCCCACATCGGCACCGTCTCGGCGGCCCGCGACATCGAGGTGCTGCGCACCGCCCTGCGCGCGGACAAGCTGAGCTACTTCGGCTACTCGTACGGGACCTACCTGGGCGCGGTGTACGCCAAGCTCCACCCCGACCGGGTGCACCGCCTGGTCCTGGACTCCGTCGTGGACCCGGCCGGGGTCTGGTACGAGGACAACCTCGCGCAGGACCAGGCCTTCGACGCCCGCCACAAGTCCTTCCTCGCGTGGGTGGCCCGGTACGACTCCACCTACCGCCTCGGCACCGACCCGGCCCGGGTCGAGGCCCGCTGGTACGAGATGCGCGCCGCGCTGCGCGAGAACCCGGCGGGGGCGAAGGTGGGCGCGGCCGAGCTCGAGGACACCTTCATGCCGGGCGGCTACTTCAACGGCTACTGGCCCCACCTCGCGGCGGCCTTCTCGGCGTACGCGGTGGACGGCGACCCGAAGCCGCTGGTCGCCGCCTACGAGCGGTTCGGCGCGGTGGAGCCGTCGGCGGGCAACAGCTACAGCGTGTACACGGCCGTCCAGTGCCGGGACTCGGCGTGGCCCAAGGACTGGAACCAGTGGCGGGCCGACATGTGGCGCACGCACGCCAAGGCGCCCTTCATGACCTGGAACAACGCCTGGTACAACGCCCCGTGCGCGTTCTGGCCGACCGAGCCGCTGCAGGCCCCGGACGTCACCAACACCGCCCTGCCGCAGGCGCTCCTCTTCCAGGCGACGGAGGACGCGGCGACCCCGTACGAGGGCGCGGTGAGCATGCGGCGCAAACTGGCGGGCTCGGCGCTGGTGGTCGAGGAGGGCGGCGGCAACCACGGCGTCGCGCTCAGCGGCAACAAGTGCCTGGACGAGAAGCTGTCGGCGTACCTGCTGACGGGCAAGGCCGCGGACGCCGTCTGCCCCGCACAGCCGGCCCCCACGCCGCTCGCGGCGACGCGCGCGGTCCCGCCGTCGGCGGGCGGCGCGGCGCTGCACGGACTGCTCGGCTTCCGGGGGTGAGCGGCGGCGGCCGATCCGCCCGGGCACAATCGGAGCCATGACAACCAACAGCCACCTCACCCGCGTCGCCGCTCCCGAGGGCGTCGCCGCGGGCACCGGATACAGCCATGTCGTATGGGGCACGGGGCGGTTCGTCGCCGTGTCCGGGCAGTGCGCCTTCGACGAGAAGGGCGAGGTGGTGGGTGAGGGCGACGCCGCCGCCCAGGCCCGGCAGGTGTTCGAGAACCTGCGGCGCTGCCTGGCGGCGGCCGGGGCCACGTTCGAGGACGTGGTGAAGCTGACGTACTTCGTCACGGACGTCGCCCACCTCCCGGCGGTGCGCGCGGCCCGTGACGAGGTGATCGACCGGGACCGCGTCCCGGCCTCCTCCGCGGTCCAGGTGGCGGCGCTCGTCCGGCCCGAACTGCTGCTGGAGATCGAGGCCTTCGCGATCGTGGCGGAGCGGGCCGGGTCCGGGTCCGGGTCCGCGAACAGGGCCGAGAGCGAGACCGGGACCGGCTTCCGGACCGGGTCCGGGGCCGGCTTCGGGACCGGGTTCAAGACCGGGTTCGCTAGCTGAGTTCCAGGCTCCGCAGGGCCGCGGTCGCCGCCACCGCCAGCCGGGGGTGCGCCTGGGCCCGGGCCAGGACCTCCCGGGCGCGCTGGTCGGCCAGCGCGCCCAGGCCCTCCACGCAGGCCAGGGCCACCCGCCAGTACGGGTCGTTCGGCGCGAGCAGCCGCCCGAGCGTGCGGATCAGCGCCGGGGCGGACTCCGGGGCGCGCAGCGCCGCCAGCAGCCGGACCGGGTGCAGGGCGTAGGCGGTGCGCAGTTCGTTCGTCGCCAGGGCCGCCGCCGCGCGGGCGGTGCGCGGGTCCCCGAGGACGGCCAGCGCCCGCGCGGCGGCCTCGCAGCGCGGCGGGTCCCGGTGGTTGAGCAGCAGGACCAGCGCTTCGAAGGCGCGCCGGTCGCCGGCCAGGCCCAGCCGGTAGGCCGCCAGTTCGCGGGCCCACAGCGGCAGCCCGGCGGAGGTCAGGGAGGCCGCGAGGCCGTTCGCGTCCGCGGCGAGCAGGGCCTCGTACTCCGGTGCCTGCCCGGCTTCCGCCCGCAGGCGTTCCAACACGTCGTTCACGCCGCCACCTTAGGGGGGCGGGACGGCCGCCACGCGGGGTTCCGGGACTCGGGCGCCGGCCCCTCGCGCGGCCCTCGCCCCGTCTGTGCACGGCCCGCTCGAGAGTCGGTTGATCGATGATCGATGATCGGTACATTTGAGCGGCACAGGTCACATGTGCGCACCCTGGCGGACCGGTTACCAGCGGGTTACTGTCCCTACAACACGTACGAGGGCGGCCTGGTGACGCAGCCACCTCGTACCAGTCGGTTCTGCACTACCCCCGTACGACCTCCGTACGACCTCACGGCGTGACCCCGGGACAGGGCTCCGCCGCTTCCGCCCTCCGGGCCGTTCCCCCTCGGACCACCACGTCCTGCCGGGAACTCCCGGCCGGGGCTCTCCCGCACGGCTTCCCGTTCGGCATCCGCGCGTGCTCCGCGCCGCGCGCCCCTCAGTCGTCACCCTCTTCCACTGGAGTCCCGCGATGGACCTTCCGTCCACGTCCAGTCAGTCCTCCCCCTCCTCCCAGCCCGTGCGTCCGGCGCTGCAGACCATCGCGATCGTCGGTCTCGGCACGATGGGCTCCGGCATCGCCGAGGTCCTCGCCCGGGCCGGCCGCGAGGTCGTCGGCATCGACGTCAGCGAGGCCGCCGCCCGCCGGGCCACCGCTTCCCTCGCGGCGGCCACCGCCCGCTCCGTCACCAAGGGCCTGCTCACCGAGCAGGAGCGCGAGGGCGTGCTCGCCCGCTTCCGCACCTTCTCCGAGCTGGGAGCCGCCGCCGACGCCGATCTGGTCATCGAGGTGGTCCCGGAGTCCTACGAGCTCAAGCAGCGCATCTTCCGCGAGCTCGACGCGATCGTGCGGCCCACCGCGATCCTGGCCACCGGCACCAACGCCCTGTCGGTGACGCGGATGGCCGCCGAGTCCCGGCGCCCGGAGCGCGTGGTCGGCCTGCACTTCTTCAACCCGGCCCCGGCGATGAAGCTGGTCGAGGTCGTCTCCAGCGTGCTGACGGCCCCGCCGGCCGTCGAGGCGGTCACCGCACTGGCCCGCGAGCTCGGCAAGGAGCCCGTCGCGGTCGGCGACCGCCCGGGGTTCGTCGCCGACGGCCTGCTGTTCGGCTACCTCAACCAGGCCGCCGCCATGTACGAGGCGAAGTACGCCTCCCGCGAGGACATCGACGCGGCCATGAAGCTGGGCTGCGGTCTGCCGATGGGCCCGCTCGCGCTGCTCGACCTGATCGGCGTGGACACCGCCCGCACCGTCCTGGAGGCCATGTACACGGCCTCCGGCGACCGGCTGCACGCCCCGGCCCCGATCCTCGGCCACCTCGCCGAGGCGGGCCTGACCGGGCAGAAGTCCGGGCGCGGGTTCTACACGTACGAGGCCGCGGGCAGCCAGGTCGTCGTGCGCGACCTGCAGACTCCGCCGGACGGGGAGCTGGTCCGGGCGAGCCGCCCGGTGAACTCGGTCGGCGTCGCCGGTTCGGGCACGATGGCGAGCGGCATCGCGCAGGTCTTCGCGCAGGCCGGTTTCCCCGTCGTGCTCGCGGCCCGCAGCCAGGAGAAGGCGGACGCGGCCAAGGCCGCGATCGGCAAGTCGCTCGGCCGCGCCGTGGACCGGGGCCGGCTGTCGGCGGAGGCGGCCGCGGCCACCCTCGGCCGGATCACGCCGGCGGGCTCGCTGGACGCGTTCGCCGAGGTGGACCTGGCCGTCGAGGCCGTCGCCGAGGACCTGGCCGTCAAGCAGGACCTGTTCCAGTCGCTGGACAAGGTCTGCAAGCCGGGCGCGGTGCTGGCCACCACGACCTCCTCGCTGCCGGTGATCGCGATCGCCCGCGCCACCGCGCGGCCCGAGGACGTGATCGGCATGCACTTCTTCAACCCGGCTCCGGCGATGAAGCTCGTCGAGGTGGTCCGCACCGTGCTGACCGCCGACGACGTGCACGCCACGGTCCGCGGGATCTGCGGCCAGGTGCGCAAGCACGCGGTCGACTGCGGGGACCGGGCCGGCTTCATCGTGAACGCGCTGCTGTTCCCGTACCTCAACAACGCGATCAAGATGGTCGAGCAGCACTACGCCGGCATCGACGACATCGACGCGGCGATGAAGCTGGGCGGCGGCTACCCGATGGGGCCCTTCGAGCTCCTGGACGTGGTCGGCCTGGACGTGTCGCTGGCCATCGAGCAGGTCCTGCACAAGGAGTTCCGCGACCCGGGTCTGGCCCCGTCCCCGCTGCTCGAGCACCTGGTGGCGGCGGGCTGCCTGGGCCGGAAGACCGGCCGCGGATTCCGTGAGTACGCCCCCCGCCGGTAACCGACGGCGGGCCATCGAGCCGGATGCGTGGGGAGGGCTGCTCGGGTCTGCCGGACCCTCACGGCAGGCCGTACCCTCCGAGCCCAGTGCGGGCCCCGTCTCTTATACACCTCCTAGCCCTCCCACCAACCCTCGGCGCCCCACGGGCCCCTACGGTTTCCCGCATGCCTGGAGACCAAGCCCCCGCCCCGGCGGCGCCGAGCCCGGCGGCCCGCGCCGAGCAGTTCATCTGGCTCACGGCCCGGGTCCTGGAGCAGCGGCGGTTCGCGTTCCACTTCCTCGGCGGGGGCGCCGACCCGGTGGACGCGGCCCTCGGCGCGTACCTCGGCGACGACGGCGGGTACGGCCACGCCCTCGACCCCGACGTGCGCGGACCGCTGAGCCACCCGCTGCACGCCGCCCACGCCCTGCGCGTCCTGGACTCCCTGGGCCGCTGCGCCGGACAGCGCGTCGAGCGGCTCTGCGCCCACCTGTCCCGGGTCTCGACCCCGGACGGGGCGCTGCCGGCGACCTCCCCGGCCGCCGGAGGCTACCCGGCGGCCCCGTACCGGCCCCCGCACGACGATCCGCCCGGCGACCTGGCGACCACCGGCCCCGCCGTCGGCATCCTGCACCGCAACCGGGTCTGGCACGCGTGGCTGTTCCGGGCGACGGACTTCTGCTGGGACCGGGTGGAGAACCTGCGCCGTCCGCACCCGCATGAGATCCAGGGCGCGGTGTCCTTCCTGGACGGGGTCCCCGACCGGGCCCGGGCCTCGGCGGCCGCCGACCGGCTGGGGCGGCTGGTGCGCGAGCGGCGGCTCGTCGTACTGGACCCCGCGCGGCAGGACGCGTACCCGCCGGTGCCCGGCCTGGCGCCGGGCGGGCACCTCCACCCGTACGACTTCGCCCCGCGCCCCGCGTCCCTGGCCCGGGGCTGGTTCACCGACGCGGAACTGCGCGGCTCGCTGCGCCACCTGGCCGGGCTGCAGCAGCCGGACGGCGGCTGGCCGGTGCACCGCGCGGACTGGGCGCCGGGCAGCGCGCTGGAGCGGCGCCCGATCGCCACGCTGGAGGCCCTGCTGACGCTGCGGGCCTACGGCCTGATGACCGGGCCTAGCCTCCCAGGGCCCGCAGCCCCGCGGTGACCGCGACGGCCGCCGCGACCACGACGAGGAAGGGGGCCCGCAGCAGCAGGGCGACCCCGGCGGCCGCGAGCCCGGCGGCGCGGGCGTCGAGCACGAGCTCGTGGCCGGTGGCGAAGGTCTGCTGCGCGGTGAGCGCGGCGAGCAGCGCGACCGGCAGGAGCGCGGCCAGCTCGCGCACCGCGGGCCGCTCCAGGGCTCCGGCGGGGACGAGCAGCCCGGCGAGCTTGACCCCGTAGCAGCCGACGACGGTGAGTCCGATGGCGATCCAGACGTTCACGGGCGGCGTCCCTTCATCCACAGCACGATCGGCGCGGCCAGCGCCGCGATCAGTACGGGCACCCCCGCGGGGAGCACGGGCAGCAGGCCCAGCCCCAGGACGAGGGCGAGGGCGGCGACGGCCCGCTCGGTGCCGGTCTTCAGCATCGGCGCGAGCAGCGCGAGGAAGACGGCGGGCCCGGCGGCGTCCAGCCCCCACGCCCTGGTGTCCCCGATGGCCTCGGCGCCGAGCGCGCCGAGCAGGGTGGTGAGGTTCCACAGGACGTACAGGCTCAGCCCGGTCACGGTGAAGCCGAGGCGCGCCGACTTCCGGTCGGGCTGGGCGAGGGCCACCGCGGTGGTCTCGTCGATCACCCAGTGCGCGGCGAAGGGCCGTATGCCCTTGGGGAGCGCGAGCAGCTGGGACAGCCGCAGCCCGTAGAAGGCGTTGCGGGTCCCGAGGAAGAAGGCACCGGCGGCGGCCGTGAACGGATTCCCTCCCGCGGCCAGGGCTCCGACCAGCGCGAACTGCGAGGCCCCGGTGAAGACCAGCAGGCTGAGCACGCACGCCTGCAGGGTGCTCACCCCGGATCCGGCTGCCGTCACCCCGAAGGCGAAGCCGGACAGTCCGACCGCCACTCCGACGCCGAGCGCGTCCCGTACGACGGCGGCGCGCGGCTTGTCCACCGGCTCGACCCCGTCGGGTACCTCTTGTATGGCCATCTGATGTTCTCCCACGCCCCGAACATACGGAGGGAGCGCCTCGCGGGTCTTGTACGTTCTTGCACCACGCACGAGGTGGTCGCAGACCCTGACGCCGACGCTGGCCGAGGCCCGCACCCTGTCCGAGCCCGCGCGGCGCGGGCGTCCTAGCCGTCCCCGTCCCGGCGCCGCAGCGGCTCACCGAGCAACCCGGTGAGCTCCGCCTCCACGGCGGCGAGCAGCCCCGCGCCCCAAACGCACAGGGTCTGCTCCCAGGGATGGCCGAAGGTGCCGAAGAGCAGGTCGGGTTGGAGGTAGAGGTAGTAATCGCCGTTCGGGTAGACCTCGCCGGGCCATTCCGGCTCGCCGGGACCGCCCACCCGGTGGGGGTCGAAGTCGTGGCCGGTGTGCTGCCAGTCGAGCCGGTGCAGCCGCTCCCCGGGCGGCGTGAGGGCCCGCAACGCGGGTCGCAGGATCCGGTCCAGCCCGTCGGTCAGCTTCTCCGTGAGCCGCCAGTTCACGGGCCCGGGGCCACCACCCGGGATCCTGCGCGCCGCCGTTGAGGGACCGCACCCGGCCGCCCTTCGCCGGGGCCATCGCCGCGAACTCCGCCACCAGCAGCGACCGCTCCGCGCCGGCCGTGAACCCGGCCGTCGCCAGCTCCTCGGCCAGGCCCGGCGGATCGGCCCCGTACACCTTCCACCGGACCGGCTCGCTCCGCGCCCCGAAGGCCTCCTGCCGGCGCCGCACCAGCTCCGCGAGCTCCTCGCGCCCGGTGTCCGTCAGCGGCCGGTGGCCGACCGCGCCGTGCGTGCCGTAGTGGGTCCGTACGAGGGGCCCGTCCCGCTCCACCACCGCGCCCGGCGGCGGCCACCGGGGCGCGAGCCCGCGCACCTGCGCCTCGTACGCACCCCACACCCCTGCCTGCTCCGACCCGTCCACCGGCGGAGCCTAACCGGCCGCCCGTTCCCGCCGGTAGGCGCCCGGCGGGACCCCCACGATGCGGGTGAAGTGCCGGTTCAGGTGCGGCTGGTCGGTGAAGCCGACGGTGACGGCCGCCTCCGCCGGCGGGGTCCCCGCGTCGAGCAGCCGGCGCGCGCGGCGGACCCGGGCGTCGGTCAGCCAGGTGTGCGGCGGCATGCCGTACCGGTCCCGGAAGGCCCGCAGCAGGGCGAACGGGCTGGTGCCCAGCTCCGCCGCGAGCTGCTCCAGCGACGGCGGCTCGCCCATCCGCTCCTCCAGCACGGCCCGGGCCCGCTCCGCGTCGGCGGCGCCCGCGCGGCCCGCCGCACGGGCCGGCAGCGGCCCGGCGTGCCGGGTCAGCATCCGGGCCACCACGCCGCGCAGCAGGGTGTCGGCGGCCAGCGCGTTGCCGGCCTCGGCGGCCCGGTGGACCTCGGTGATCATCCGCGAGGCCTGCGGGTCGGTGACGATGTCGGCGGTGAAACCGGGGGTTCCGCGCAGCGTCCCGATCTCCTCGGCCACCTCGGTGATCAGCGCCCGGGAGGGGTAGAGGGTGGCGTAGGCCCAGCCCTCGGGGACCCCGGCGCGGGCGGTGTGCGGGACCTCGGGGTTGATCAGGACCACGCTGCCGGGGCCGGCCCGGACGGTGCCGGCCGGCAGGCCGATCTCCTCGATGCCGCCGGTGACGGCCGCGATGACGTACCCGTCGTGGGCGTGGCGCGGGAAGGTGTGGCGCACGTAGTGGGCGCGCAGGAGGTCCAGCCCGGGCAGTTCCGCGTACTGCCAGTGCCGCGCCCACTCCCGGCGGCCCTCGTCCGCTCCGGTCCCCGCGCCCATCCCCCCATTCTGCGCCCCGCCCGGCCGGGGTGTTTCCACAGGTCCGGACGGTTGTCAGTGGGCAGGTGCACGATGGGGGCATGTCCGGTACCGCGCTCGACTCGTTCTCCCCCGCGACCCGCTCCTGGTTCACGGGGGCCTTCGCCTCGCCCACCGCCGCGCAGGAGGGTGCCTGGCGGGCGATCGGGGCCGGCTCCGACGTGCTGGTGGTGGCGCCCACCGGCTCCGGCAAGACGCTCGCCGCCTTCCTCGCCGCCCTCGACCAGCTCGCGTCGACCCCGCCCCCGGCCGAGGCGAAGAAGCGCTGCCGCGTGCTGTACGTATCGCCCCTGAAGGCCCTCGCGGTCGACGTGGAGCGCAATCTGCGCAGCCCCCTGACCGGGATCCGGCAGGAATCGGTGCGCCTGGGCCTGCCCGAGCCGGAGATCCGGGTCGGGATCCGCTCCGGAGACACTCCGCCCGCCGAGCGCCGGGCGCTGGTGACCCGGCCGCCGGACATCCTGATCACCACTCCCGAGTCGCTGTTCCTGATGCTGACCTCGGCCGCCCGCGAGGCCCTGGCCGGCATCGAGACGGTGATCCTCGATGAGGTGCACGCGGTCGCCGGGACCAAGCGCGGCGCCCATCTCGCCCTGTCCCTGGAGCGGTTGGACGAGCTGCTGCCCCGCCCGGCGCGCCGGATCGGGCTGTCGGCGACGGTCCGCCCGGTGGACGAGGTGGCCCGCTACCTCGCGCCGCGCGGCAAGGTGGAGATCGTCCAGCCGCCGTCCACGAAGGAGTTCGACCTGTCGGTGGTCGTCCCGGTCCAGGACATGGGCGAGTTGGGCGGGTCCCCCGCCACCGAGGGCAAGGAGGGCGGCGACAAGCCGTCCATCTGGCCGCACGTGGAGGAACGGATCGCCGATCTGGTCCAGGCCCACCGCTCCACGATCGTGTTCGTCAACTCCCGCCGCCTCGCCGAGCGCCTGTGCAACCGGCTCAACGAGATCGCGTACGAGCGCGCCATGGGCAGCCCGCTGCCCGAGGGCTCGCCCCCGGCCGAGATCATGGCGCAGTCGGGCGCGGCCCTGGGCGCGCCGCCGCTGCTGGCCCGCGCCCACCACGGTTCGGTCTCCAAGGAGCAGCGGGCGCTGGTCGAGGAGGACCTGAAGGCGGGCCGGCTGCCCGCCGTGGTCGCCACCTCCAGCCTGGAGCTCGGCATCGACATGGGCGCCGTCGACCTCGTCATCCAGGTGGAGTCCCCGCCGTCGGTGGCCTCGGGGCTCCAGCGGGTCGGCCGGGCCGGGCACCAGGTGGGCGCGGTCTCCACGGGCGTGGTCTTCCCCAAGTACCGGGGCGATCTGGTCCAGGCCGCCGTGGTCACCGAGCGGATGCGCACCGGTTCCATCGAATCCCTGCGGATCCCCTCCAACCCGCTGGACGTCCTCGCCCAGCAGCTGGTCGCGATGACCTCGATGGACACCTGGCAGCTGGACGACCTGATCGCCCTGGTGCGGCGGGCGGCGCCCTTCGCGGCGCTGCCCGAATCGGCGTTCACCGCCGTGCTGGACATGCTGGCCGGCCGCTATCCGTCGGACGCGTTCGCCGAGCTCAGGCCCCGGGTCGTGTGGGACCGGGTGGCCGGGACGATCACCGGCCGGCCGGGCGCCCAGCGGCTCGCGGTCACCTCCGGCGGGACCATCCCGGACCGCGGCCTCTTCGGCGTCTTCCTGGCCGGGTCGGACCCCAAGAAGGGCGGCGGCCGGGTCGGGGAGCTCGATGAGGAGATGGTCTACGAGTCCCGCGTCGGCGACGTCTTCACCCTCGGCACCACCTCCTGGCGGATCGTGGACATCACCCGCGACCGCGTCCTGGTCACCCCCGCCCCCGGGGTCCCGGGCCGGCTCCCGTTCTGGAAGGGCGACCAGCTGGGGCGCCCGCTCGAACTGGGCCGCGCGGTCGGCGCGTTCCTGCGCGAGCTCGGCGGCCTCACCGACGAGGACGCCCGACTGCGCCTGCTGGCGGCCGGCCTGGACGCCTGGGCCGCCGAGAACGTGCTGGCGTACCTCGCCGAACAGCGCGAGGCCTGCGGCCACGTACCGGACGACCGGACCATCGTGGTGGAGCGGTTCCGCGACGAGCTCGGCGACTGGCGGGTCGTCGTCCACTCCCCCTTCGGCGCCCAGGTGCACGCCCCTTGGGCGCTGGCGCTCGGCGCCCGCCTCTCCGAGCGGTACGGGATGGACGCGCAGGTCATGCACGCCGATGACGGCATCGTGCTGCGCCTGCCGGACGCGGACCTGCTCAGCATGGACGTGGACCTGCTCGACCACGATCCGGCGCGGGACCGCTCCTTCGACTTCGATGACGACAAGCCCCCGCTCGGCGCGGCGGACGTGGCCTTCGACCACGGGGACGTCAACCAGATCGTCACCGACCAGGTGGGCGGCTCCGCGCTGTTCGCCGCGAGGTTCCGCGAGTGCGCGGCGCGCGCCCTGCTGCTGCCGCGCCGCGATCCGGGCAAGCGCACCCCGCTGTGGCAGCAGCGCCAACGCGCCTCGCAGCTCCTGCAGGTGGCCTCGGAGTTCGGCTCCTTCCCGATCGTGCTCGAAGCCGTACGCGAATGCCTCCAGGACGTCTTCGACGTACCGGGCCTGACCGAGCTGATGGGCGACATCGAGGCCCGCCGGATCCGCCTCGTCGAGGTCACCACGCCCGAGCCCTCCCCCTTCGCCCGCTCCCTGCTCTTCGGCTACGTCGCCCAGTTCCTCTACGAGGGCGACTCGCCCCTCGCCGAGCGCAGGGCGGCCGCGCTGTCGCTGGACTCCCGCCTGCTGGCCGAGCTGCTGGGCCAGGCGGAGCTCCGCGAGCTGCTGGACGCGGACGTACTGGCGGAGCTGGAGCGGGAGCTCCAGTGGCTGACGGAGGAGCGGCGGGCCAAGGACGCCGAGTCCGTGGCCGACCTGCTGCGCCTGCTGGGCCCCCTCACCCCGGAGGAGCTGGCCGCGCGCGGCGCGGATCCGGCGTGGGCGCGGTCCCTCTCCGCGTCCCGCCGGGCGATCCGGGTCCGGATCGGCGGCGCGGACCACTGGGCGGCCGTCGAGGACGCGGGCCGGCTGCGGGACGCGCTGGGCACGGCGCTCCCGGTGGGCGTCCCGGAGGCGTTCACCGAGCCGGTGAAGGACCCCCTCGGCGACCTCCTCGCCCGGTACGCCCGCACCCACGGCCCCTTCACCACGGCCACCGCGGCCGCCCGCTTCGGGCTGGGCCCGGCCGTGACGGACGGCGCGCTGCACCGGCTCGCCGCGGCCGGCCGGGTGGTGCAGGGCGAGTTCCATCCGGCGGGCATCGGCCAGGAGTGGTGCGACGCGATGGTGCTGCGCCGGCTGCGCCGCCGCTCGCTGGCGGCGCTGCGCCAGGAGCTGGAGCCGGTCCCGCCGGCCTCCCTCGCCGTCTTCCTGCCCCAGTGGCAGCACCTGGGCGGGGCCCTGCGCGGCATCGACGGGCTGGCCCGCGCCATCGAGCAACTGCAGGGCGCCCCGGTCCCGGCCTCCGCGCTGGAGCGGCTGATCCTGCCGTCCCGGGTCTCGGACTACTCCCCGACGCTCCTCGACGAGCTCACCACCACGGGCGAGGTGGTCTGGGCGGGTGCGGGGGCCCTGCCGGGCAAGGACGGCTGGATCTCCCTCTACCTCGCGGAGGCCGCCCCGCTCCTCCTGCCGCCGCAGCACCCCCTGGAGCCCACCCCGCTCCACCAGGCCCTCCTGGACGCCCTCTCGGGCGGCTACGGCCTGTTCTTCCGCCAGCTCACGGACATGGTGCGCGCCCTGCACCCCGACGCCTCCGACGCCGACCTCTCCACCGCCCTGTGGGACCTGGCGTGGTCGGGCCGCCTGACCAACGACACCCTGGCCCCCCTGCGCTCCCTCCTCGGCTCGGGCCGCACGGCGGGCGCCACCGCGCACCGCGCGCGCCGCACGGTCCCCCGCGGCCGCTACGGCACGCTCACCGCCACCGCCTCCCGTACGGGTCCGCCCACGGTGTCGGGCCGCTGGTCGCTGCTGCCGGCCCACTCCCCGGACCCGACCCACCGCGCGCACGCCCTGGCCCGCACCCTGCTGGACCGCCGCGGGGTGGTGACCCGGGGGGCGGTGGCCGCCGAAGGCGTGGAGGGCGGCTTCAGCGCGGTCTACCGGGTCCTGTCGGCCTTCGAGGACAGCGGCCAGGCCCGCAGGGGCTATGTGGTCGAGGGCCTGGGCGCGGCCCAGTTCGCGATGGACGGCGCCGTCGACCGCCTCCGTGCCGCGGAACGGACCCCGCCGCCCCTCGCCGCGGTGGTCCTCGCGGCCGCCGACCCGGCGAACGCCTACGGCGCGGCCCTGCCCTGGCCGCAGCCCCCGGCCGGCGCCACCCACAAGCCGGGCCGCAAGGCGGGCTCCCTGGTGGTCCTGGTCGACGGCGAGCTCACCCTCTACCTGGAGCGCGGCGGCAAGACCCTCCTCGCCTGGCCCGAGCCGGACGACCCCCGCCTCTCGGCGGCGGTCGCGGCCCTCACCGCGGCCTCCCGCACGGGCACCCTCCCCGCCCTCACGGTGGAGCGGGTCAACGCCACGGCGTCGCTGACCTCCCCGTACGGCCCGGCCCTGGAATCCTCGGGCTTCCACGCCACCCCCCGCGGCCTCCGCCTCCGCTGACGCCCCCCGCCTCCCCCGCCCCCCCCCCCCTGCCCCCCCCCCCCCCCCCCCCCCCCCCCTCCCCCCCCCCCCCCCCCCCCCACCCCCCCCCCGCACCCCCCCCCCCCCCCCCCCGGCCCCCCCCCCCCCCCCCCCCCCCCCCCCCCCCTCTTCCAGGACGCCCTGTCCTCCCTCAACCCCGCGCTCAGCGTGCGCGCGCAGCCCGGCGTGATGTACGACGTCCACCCCGTGATGTCCCTCGGTAGTCCTGGCGCGACAGCCCGCGCTGCGCCCCCTCCCCCTCGCCGTCCGGCGGGAGCACCCCGGCCTGCGTGCTCACCATGGAGTCGGGAGAGGGCCCGTACTACCTCGACCTGGACCGGGTCCGGTCGGACATCACGGAAGGCCGGGACGGCGCGGCGTTCCGGCTGGACCTGACCGTGGTGCGGGCGTCGGCCGGCTGCCGCCCGGTCGCGGGCGCCGCCGTCGACGTGTGGCACGCCGACGTCTCGGGCACCTACTCCACCGGCGCGCAGACCTTCCTCCGCGGCACCCAGATCACGGACGCCGCCGGCCGGTGCACCTTCCGCACGATCGTGCCCGGCTGGTACCGGGGGCTGGCGCCGCACATCCACTTCAAGGTGCGCCCCGACGAGCGGACCGAGAAGACCTCGCAGTTCTTCTTCCCGGAGGAGCTCCTGCTGAGGGTGTACGCGCTCCAGCCCTATGCCCGCCGCCCCGCGCCGGCCCACCCCAACACCCGCGACAGCCGCTACCGCGACTCCGGCGCCGCGATGACGCTGGCCCCAGTACCGGACGGCGCCGGCCACCGTGCCGCGTACACGGTGGGCATCGCCTGAACCCCTGCGAGGCGGCTCCCCCGGTGCGCCGCCCCGAGGTACGGCACCGCGCCGGGGGCCACGGAAGCCGCTCGTCCTGCCGGACACCTCACCGGCCGGCCTGAGCCCGCCGAGGCCGCGAGGTCGCTCGCCGGGCCCGCCCCCCAGTACGGTGCGGCGGCCCTATGCCTGCGCTTCGGCCGGCGTCTGCGCCGAGTCCCCGGGCGACGGGTCGTGGTGTGGGTGGTAGCGCCGGGTCTCCCGGCTCCAGGTCTCGCCCTGAGCGAGGTCCTTGTGCAGGGAATAGGCGTCGTCCTGGACGACCACGATGCCGCGCAGACCGTGCGGAGTCGATGGAACGGTTCGCTCAACACCAGCGGGAACGCCAGTTCCTGGCCCTGCGCGGTCTCGCCGAACGCCAGGGAGGGCCGGACCCCGATCGCGTTCCTGCGGACCTCCACCACGTGGTCCATGCCCCCTTCCCCCGGGTCGCGGCGCATCCGCGCCTCCAGGACGTAGGAGAACAGGTACGTGGCGACGTCCTCGGCGAACCGGCCCTGCCAGCTCGCCGTCATGCCCATCCGGCTGCGCCCGCACGAGTCCGCGAAGGCCCGCGCAGGCGGCGGCGCGGACAGGGGCAGCGCACCCGACTCCCCGTACACGAAGCGGACCATCGGGTCGACGGCCGCCCGCACCTGCCCCGGGTCCTCGCCCACGGGCCCGTCGAACCAGTCGTCGAACGGGAAGAACCAGAACATCCAGTCCGACACCAACTGCGCGCCCGGCCCGCGGGCGTCGGGATGGGCGTACCCCGCCAGCCGGTCGAACCTCGGCCCGTCCAGGCGCCGGACCTCCTCCTCGCCGCGGACGATCCCGGCGTCCCGCGCCCACCGCAGACTGCGCCGCCGCATCTCCTCGACGTGCGGGTTGAGCCGGGACGGCCAGGAGGGGATGGTGAACGTCGGCCCCACGGCCGCACTCGGGTGAAGGTCACTGTCCGCGCGGGCAATTGTCCGGAATCCACCTGTCCGCGTTCGGGGCCGGCGGCCCCGTCCGCCCACGTGGGCAGCGGCACGCAGTGGCTTCTGACGGACGTGTGACCTCCCTGCACTCAATCCGTAACAGACGGCTACGGGGGGTGAGGTGGGGACGGTTCCTATTGCAGACTGAGCGGGGCGCCGACATCTGCGACCACGAGCCTGGCCTGATTCGTTCGCGCCGTGTACGGCTCGTCAACGTTCCGACATCTGAGAGTCGACAGCGGCCGCGTACGGCCGAAACGGGGGAACACCATGAATGCTGCCGTCCGCAAGAGCCTCCACTGGAAGGCCTGCGTCTTCGGGGCCGCGACGCTCGCCGCACTGCTCGCGTCCACGGCGTGCTCGCCGATTTCGGGAGACGGCCCGGGCGACCCCAAGTCCTCGGACCGGCCGAGCGCGACGAACACGGCCGGGCCCACGAGTTCGCCGGAGTCCGGTCAGACGCCCACCGCGAAGCCCAGCCCGGGTTCGAGCGGCACCGGCGGCAACGGCAACGCCGCCGCCACCTGTACCGAGGCCGATCTTTCGATCTCCGCCACGAGCGAGGACGGGAAGGGCAAGCTCGTCCGGCACATCCTCTTCACCGCCACCAACAAGAGCGACAAGAAGTGCAACGTCTACCGCTACCCCCATGTACAGCTGGACGATGCCAGAGCCCTGGTCCCCGAGATCAAGGACAGCGCCAACCCGAACGAGCCGTTCACCACCCTCGCCCCGGGCGAGAAGGCGTACGCCGCGATGGTCCTCACCGGCCCGATGGACGAGGCGGAGGCGAGGGCCATGACAGTCGCGCTCCAGGACGTCAAGGCCGGCAGCAACGTGGGCAAGCCGATCGACGTTCCCCTGCCCGGAGTGGACAAGCTGATCTGGAACGACTACGTCCGCGTCACGCATTGGACGACGGCTTCCGGCCTTGCCCTGCGCTTCGTCATGAAGTCCTGAACCGCCGCGGGATCGTCACGGCCGTGTGCAGATGACCTGGGCGAACACCGGGCGGGGGTAGGCCGTCGTGTTGGTGGCGCGCACTTCCCAGCCGCGGCCGTCGGCGGTCCCCGCCGACGCGACCAGGTAGCTCCGGTACCCCGTGACGCCCCGCCGCCGGTGGGCACTTCGCCGGCCGGGCAGGCAGGAGACCGTGGCCGCGGCGGTCTGGTACTGCTGGAGCACCACCCGGGAGCCCGTGTGCTGGGAGTGCGCGCCCTCGGCGCACATCTGGGTGAGGAACAGGTCGTGGCTGACGGTGTCCTCGTTGTTGGCCTCGACCGCGGTCCGGTTGCCGAACACGCCCGCCGCGCTGATGTACATCCCGGGGGCGGAGCGCCAGCCGACCCCGGTGGCCACGGTGGGTGAACCGCACCTGTCGCGGGTGGCTCCTTCACTGCCCGGCTGCACGCTGCCGCCGATGGTTCCCCCGATGTGGGAGCCGGACGAGGTGCAGACGACGAACGCGGACAGGGTCCCGGGCACGCTGTAGCGGTTGTGGCCGCGGACGGTCCAACGGTTGGGGCTGGTGCCCGAGTCGGGGGACGATCCGATCAGGAAGACTCCGTCGCTGCCCCGCCCGCCGCCGCCGGTGGGGAACGCCCCGCTCGGACACGGGCACGCCGGCCTCGGCGGTGCCGTACGCCGGCACGCTCACGGCCGCTCCGGCGTACCAGCGCCCGGACTCCGCGCCGGACGTGCCGCGCACCACCGCGCTCGTACGGCCCGAGCGGTAACGATTCGTCCTCCGGGTCGGGTCGGCGGGGGTGTTGTCGCTCAGCGCGCCTCTGGCGGGTGCGCGGCGAGCCAGTGCCGCGCGATCTGCTCGCGCGTGGCGATCCAGGCCCCGCCGCGCTGCCCGACGTACCGCAGGAAGCCGTCGAGCGCGCGGATGCGGCCGGGCCGCCCGGTGATCCGGCAGTGCAGGCCCACGCTCATCATGCGCGGCCGGTCGGCGCCTTCGGCGTACAGCGCGTCGAAGGTGTCGACGAGGTAGGAGAGCATGTCGTCGGCGGTCGTGAAGCCGTGGACGATGAGGAACTTGAAGTCGTTCGCGTCGAGGCTGTACGGCACCACGAGGTGCTGCAGGCCGGCCGCTTCGACGTAGAACGGCAGGTCGTCGGAGTAGTCGTCGCTGTCGTAGAGGAAGCCGCCCTCCTCGGCGACGAGCCGCCGCGTACGCGGGCTCGTCCGGCCGGTGTACCAGCCGACGGGCCGGCGCCCGACCAGCCGCTCGATCACCGCGACCGAGCGCGCGACGTCGGCGCGCTCGGCCTCCTCGGGCACATCGCGGTAGTCGATCCACCGCCAGCCGTGGCTCGCCACCTCCCAGCCGGCGACGGCCATCGCCCGCGCCGCTTCCGGGTTGCGTTCGAGGGCCTGCGCGACGGCGTGGACGGTCAGCGGCGCGCCGTGCGCCGCGAGCGTGCGGTGGATGCGCCAGAAGCCGGCGCGCGCACCGTAGGCGAACAGGGATTCGACGTTCAGATCGCGTCCCCCCGGGACGGGCGGTGCGCCGACGATCTCGTGGAGGAAGCCCTCGGACTCCGCGTCGCCGTCGAGGACGTTCCGCTCGCCGCCCTCCTCGTAGTTGAGGACGAGGCTGACGGCGACGCGGGCGCCACCGGGCCAGGCGGCGTGCGGCGGCCGGGCGCCGTACCCGACGAGATCGCGCTGGTGCTCGGACACGGGCGGCACGCTACCGCCGCGCGCGCACCCGGCGCCGCGGCCACGCCGCGCACTCCCGGCGTCACGAGACACGGATCTGATCGTCGGCCACGCGCCCGGTCACCGGGGCGTCCGCGGGACCGGCACCGGTGCGTAGCGCGTGAGCGCGATCCGCAGCGCGCAGCCTCTCCCGTCGAGGTCGCGCAGCGCTCCCGCCCGCGCGCGAACGGGTGACGCTGCGCCACGTCCGCGCCCCCTTGATCGTTGCCCAGACGAGTTCCCAGACAGGGGTGCTCGCCCGGTTCCAACGAAGGATCGCCTGAGCATGCTGAAGAAGATGATGGTCACCGCTGCCGCCACCGCCGCCGCGATCGGCGCGGGCGCCGCCGTGGCCTCCCCGGCCATGGCCATCGGCAACGACAACGGGATCAACACCGTCAACGGCAACGGTGCCCAGCAGGTCTACGGCAACCAGAAGACGCACGGCGAGAAGAGCCCGCAGCTCAGCCTGGTCCAGGGCTCGCTCAACAAGGCCTGCGTCGGCCTGCCGGCCAAGGTCAACGCCCAGTCCCTCGTGGCCATCATCGCCAACGTGGGCGTCCAGGACATCAACGTCCTGGCCAACCCGCAGAACCAGCAGTGCGCCGAGGGCTCCACCCAGGCCAAGGGCGACGAGCCGCTCTCGCACATCGCGAGCAACATCCCGGTCCTCTCGGGCAACGTGTCCGCCGGTAGCTGACGCCTGCCCCGCCCCCTAGTGCTCTGACCGGAAAGGTCCACCCGGTCGCGGTGCCCGGCACGGCAAACCTTCCCGGCCACAGCAGTGGGCCCCGTATCCGGCCGCGGACGCCCGCACGAGCGTCCGCGGCCGGATATTCGGTTGCCCGGTCCCGGCCGGGGTGTGTCGAATGACCGGCATGATCACACCGCCATCGCCGTCAGCAGCGCAGCACACCGACGGACCGCCCGTCCTCGTGGGCGCTCTCGTCCCGCTGACGCGGCCCGGCTGGGTCGAGGCCGGCCGGCACCTGCTCGCGGGGCTCGAACTGGCCGTCCGCGAGGCCAACGAGGCCGGCGGGATCGACGGCAGACCACTGGAGCTGGTGGTCCGGGACACCGCGGCCGATCCGGAGCGGGCCGCGGCGGCCGTGGACGAACTGGCCGCCCTCGGCGTGGCCGCGGTGGCGGGTGAGTACCACAGCGTCGTCGCCCGCGCTGCCGCCGCCCGGGCCGACGCCCTCGGCGTACCGTTCCTCTGCTCGTCCGCGGTGCTCGACGCGCTCACCGAGGAACCCACGGAGTGGGTCGCGCGCCTGGCCCCGGCCCAGTCCCACGGCTGGCGGACCTACGCGGACTTCCTGTTCGGCGCGGGCCGGAGCCGGATCGCCGTGGCCACCCAGCCGAGCGTCTACTGGGCGTCCGGGAAGCGCATCCTGGAGGACCGCCTCGCTTCCCGCGGCGGCACCGTCCTCGAACTCGACGCGACCGCGCTCACCCCCGAGGCCCTGTGCGACGCGCTCGCCGGCCACGGCGCGACCGCCCTCCTCCTGCTGGTCGGCCATCCGGAGCCGGCGGCGGAGATCGTCAGGGCCGTCCGGGGCGACCGGCGGCTCACGGACATCCTGATCGGCGCTCCGGCCGGACAACCGGAATCCGCCGGATGGGCCGCCGCGCTCGGTGAGGACGGCGCCGCGATCCCCTTCCTGCGCTACCTGCCCGAACGCCTCGGTCCGCTCGGCGAACGCGTGCGCAACGAGCTCCGCGAGCGGCTGGGCGAAGCACCGTCCTTCGTCGCCTTCGAGGGCTGGGACACCGTCGCCGTCCTCGCCGCTGTGCTGCGTTCCCACGGCACGGACCGGGCGGCCGTCGCCGCGGCCTGGCCGCGCGTGGAAGCGGAGGGCACCCGGGGGCCCATCAGGTTCTCCCGTACGCCCGGCATCAGCGTCTGGCAGTGGGCGTGGGCCCCGGTCCAAGTCGTCGACCGGGATCCCGCGGAACCCGGTCGCTTCCGGATCCTCCACACCGGCTGAGGGAGAGCACCCGCGCACCGATTCCGGCCGCCCTCCCGTACGGCGGCGTCACGCGTAGCTGACCGTGACCTCTTGGAAGCCCAAGGAGCGGAGCAGGCCCTCCAGCATCGTGGCGGTGTTCTTCTCGGTGCGCTCGACGAGGCCGCTGTCGCGGGCCGCGTCCGTGATGTGCGATACGGCCAGACGCTGTACGGCCTGTTCACCGGCCGGGTTGTCGGTGAACAGATCGCCCAGCCGGTCCAGCAGTCCCCGCTGCTTGGACACGGCGTACGAGCGTTCCAGATCGAGCGCCGCCGTCCCGAGGACGGCGTGGGGCAGGCGGAGCGAGACCTTGGTGCGCTCCTCGTTCACGGTGACGGCCTGCTCGCCGAGCCCGCCCAGGTCCACGTAGCCGCTGACGGAGCCCGCTCCGACGTAGAGGGTCCGGGTTCCGCGAAGGGAGTCCGGAAGGAAGGCCGCGTCCTTCTCCAGGTCGACCACGACCTGGAAGTTGCCGGCGGCGCCCTCGTAACGGTGCATGTCCTGGATGGACTTGAGCAGGACCGGCCCCGAGCGGTCCACGGTGTCCTCGCGGAACAGATCTCCGAAGCCGGGCAACAGGCTGAAACGGCCCGCCAGCAGCAGGGCCACGGCCAGCACCGCCAGCCCGCCCACGGCCCGTCCCCACCACGGCAGCCGCCGCGGCTCTCTTCGCGGCGCGGGGTCGCGTTCCGCGTCGTGCGCTGAGTTGTCCATGTCTTGCGGATGCCCGCCCCGCGCGGCTCCACTCCCGAAGGCCTCCGCCGTGCTGCGCTCCCACCCGAGCCGGCTTCTCCCGGAGTGGTCCCCGGGCCGCCCGTCCGGCGATACCGTGGTCGGACAAGCCCGTTCGGCCCATGGAGCCCTCGATGAGCGAACAGCCGGCCCCCGCCGGGACCGCCCCCCGGCAGCAGCTCGAACCCGCGGCCGCCGACGCGGTGCGCGCGTACGCGGCGAAGACCCGTGCGCGGGCGGACCAGTTCGCCGCCGTCTTGGAGGACATCGCCGCGAACGGCCTGCCCGACCCGGAGCAGGGCACGCCCTGGGAGGAGTTGCGCGAGGCGCACCTCGCCCGGCTCGCCGCCCAGCGGCCGGCCGTCGCCTGACGGGTGGGTGAGGGGTCGGGCGGCGTTCGGGGTCAGGGCAGGCCGGTGCGGTGGCGGAGCCAGGTGAGCGATGCGTCGGCCAACCGGGCCTGGTGGTGGCGCAGGGACGGGGCTCCGGCGGGCGGGGGCCGGCGCGAGGATGCTGCCCAGAGTCCCGCCAGGCCCGCCGCGAACGCGGTGAACGCCGTGTCGTCGGCAGGTCGCGGCAGCCGGGCGAGGGCCCGCTCGGCCTGATCGGGGGTGTGTCCGCCGAGGATCAACTGGGGGACCAGTACCGCCGTGTCGATCCAGGCCGCGCCGTGGAGGCGGTAGGACCAGTCGATGATCACGACCTCGCCGGCGCGCTCGGGGTGCCCGCCGGCAGGGCGGCGGAGCATGTTGGCCGGGTGCAGGTCCCAGTGGAGCAGGGTGTCGCCGGCGGAGGCCGGCCACCAGTCCCGCTCGATGCGCGCGAGCAGGTCCAGATGGCGGCCGGCCCAGGGGTCGAGGCCGGCGGACGGGACCGTGCGCAGGGCTGACCAGCCGGTCATCCAGGGGCCGACGACCCGCGCGACGGGCCGAGTGCCCCCGGCGGGTGACGGGGTGAGCCGCCGGGCGGCCCGCTCGACGGCGTCCACCGCCAGCCGGGTGTCGGCGGTCCCCGGCGCGAGGACGGGATGGGTGCCCGCTACGTCCTCCAGGCACAGCCACCACCAGCCGCCCGACTCCTCGGGTGCGGCGGACCACCGCACGCCCGGCCCGATGCCGGCGGGCAGGGCCGTGGTGACGGCGATCTCGTCCGCGTACTGGGGGGGCGGCGGGATGTGCGGCGTGGATTCCCTTGAGGAAGGCCCGGCGGCCGTCGTCCAGGAGGAGTCTGGACGCCACACCGGGGGTGAACCCGTCCTCGCACGATCGGGCCCGGGTGACCCGGGCGCCGAGCCGGCGTTCGACGTGGGCGCGGACGTCGGGGTGCAGCGAACCCCATGCGGGGCGGACGGCGGCCGCGGCCATGTGGGGCTCCCGGGGCGGTGCGGGGCGCCCCCGACCCCGCCCCCGAGGGCGCCGTCCCCGGATGGAAGGGCTGGGGCGCCGTGTGCGCCGTCGCACTCGGGATCTTCTGCCTGATCACCTCCGAACTGCTGCCGGTGGGCCTGCTCACGCCCGTCGGCGCCGATCTCGGCGTGTCTGACGGCGTCGCCGGGCTGATGGTCACCGTGCCCGGCCTGGTCGCCGGGTTCTGCGCGCCGCTCGTCACCGTCGGCGCCGGCCGGCTCGACCGGCGGTTCGTACTGGTCGGGCTGATCGCGCTGATGGCCGTCGCGAACCTGGTCGCCGCCCTCGCCCCGGGCTTCGCGGTGCTCCTGGCGGCCCGGCTGCTCGTCGGGGTCAGCGTCGGCGGCTTCTGGGCCATAGCCGGCGGGCTCGCCGTCCGCCTCGTGCCCGAACGCCACGTCGGCCGGGCCACCGCGCTCGTCTTCGGCGGAGTGCCCACCGCCTCGGTGCTCGGCGTCCCCGCCGGGACCCTGCTCGGCGAACTCGGCGGCTGGCGCTTCGCCTTCGCCGCGGTCGGCGGACTCGGAGTCCTCACGCTGGCCGCCCTGCTCCTGCTGCTGCCCCCGCTGCCGCCGACCCGCCAGATCACCTTCGCCCAACTCCCCGCCCTGCTGCGGAGCAACCGCGGGGTCCGGGCCGGAGTGGCCGTCACCTTCCTGGTGGTGACCGGGCAGTTCGCCGCGTACACGTTCGTACGGCCGATCCTGCAGGACGTGTCGGGCGTGGACGCCGGCTACGTGAGCACCCTCCTCCTGGGGTACGGGCTCGCGGGCGTGGCCGGCAACTTCCTGGCGGGCTCGCGCGACGCCCACCGCACGCTGCTCGCGGTCGGGGTCTGTCTCGCCGTGATCCTCGCGCTGATCGCGACCGTGCCCGGAGCGGTCGCGGGCTCGGTGCTGCTGCTCGCCTGGGGGCTGGTGTACGGAGGGGTGTCCGTGAGCTGCCAGAGCTGGATGATCAAGGCCGCGCCGGACGACGCGGAGGCCGCGTCCTCGCTGATGGTCGCGATGTTCAACCTGGCCATCGCCGCCGGCGCGCTGTCCGGCGGCCTCGCGGTCGACGGGATCTCCGTGCCCGCCGCACCGCTGACCGGAGCGGTGCTGATGGCCCTGGCGGCCGGCACCGTGTGGGCCACCTCCACGTCGCGACGTGCCACCGGTGGCCCGTCGGCCAGGAGTTGACCGTCCGCTATCCGGACGACCGGCCGGTCAGTGTCGCAGGACGACCGGCCCCGGTGGGAGGGTTTGGCCGAAGTCGTCATGTACACATAGGGCGGATGGGGTGCATCGGACATCAGGCTTGACCTGGGGCATCCCCGGGGGAAAGAGTGCGCCGGGCGAGTACCACCGCCCGGACCGGCGTCCCCGTCGCCCGAGCGGCAAGCGCCACCGTACGAGCCGCACTTCGGAGATATCCCCCATGCCCCAATCCGTCCGCTCTTCGCCCGCCTCGGCCGCGTTCGGCGGTTCCCTCGCCGCCGCCCTGGGCGTGCTCGCGGCAGCTCCCCCCACCTCCGCCGCCCCGGCGGCGGACGCCGCCACCCGCACCGGCGCGCTCGGTGGGGCCGGCCGCCACGGGGAGTTCGACGGCAGCCGCGGCGGCACCCTCTCCGGGACCTCCGAGGCCCGGCGCGGCACGGCGGCCAAGGGCCCCTCGCCCATCGACTTCGCCTCGGAGTACGGCTGGGCGAAGGCCGGGACCACCAGCTGCCTTCCCGGCACCCCGGGCGCCTCCGGCACGGGCGGATCGGGCGCCGGGCTCGCACTGACCGGCGCCGGCACGGCGGTGCCGCCGGCGATCGGCGGCGCAGCCGTACCGGCCGCCGGCGCCGGCGCCGGAATGGTCCTGGTCGCCCGGCGGCGCAGGGCCTGACCGGCCGGGTACGGGGGCCGACACCGCACCGCCGCGCCGGCCCCCGTACCCGCCGGGAGACAACCGTGACCCCTGACCCCGATGAGAGTGGGATCGTGCCCGACGACGATCGCTTGCTCGTACGCCCCTACGTGCCCGGCTCGGACCTGCCGTCCGGGCCGGCGTACCCCGCCTGGCCCGATGAGTCCGGCCGGATCTCCGTACCGACCCGCTTCGGGCCGTCCGTCGCCGTTCCCGAGCCGCCGCTCGTGCCCGCGCCGGAGCCGGCGTCCGTGCTCCCGGGCGCGGCGTCCGACTCCGACCGGCACGGCAGCCGGCTCCCGTTCGTCGGACTCGCCCTGCTCGCACTCGGCGCGGCGGGTGTCCTCGCGCTCGTCCTGCTCGGCCCCGACGAGGAGCCGCCGCGCGCCGTGGCCCCGCCCGGACTGTCCGTGCCGGTGCTCCCGGCGCGCAGCCCGGGGGCGGGGGAGGAGCCTTCGCCGCCCGCGGAGTCCGCACCGCCCGCCCTGCCCGCGGCCACCTCCGCGACGGCCCCGCCCGCCGCGGGCCCGCCGACGGCCAAGAGCCCGGACCCGAAGCCGCCGGGTCCCACGGGCGCGCAGCCGCCGGAGGGGGCCGGGACCCTGAGTCCGGGGGACCGCGGTGCCGAGGTGCGCGCCCTGCAGGAACGGCTCTACGCGCAGGGGTTCACGTACGTCTCGCTCACCGGGGTCTACGACGACCAGACCCGCCGCGGCGTCACCCAGCTCCAGCAGAACCGGAGCATCAAGGGCGACCCGCTGGGCGTCTACGGCCCGGCCACGCGTGCGGTGTTCCCGACCGGCGGCTGAGCGGCCCCGACCTCCCTGGGGCCCGGGTGTCGGCCGGTGCGCTCAGGCGGACTGCCACAGCTCGATCCGGTTGCCCTCGGGATCGGTGACCCAGCCGAACCGGCCGACACCGTCCATGTCCTGCGTCTCCTCGGCCACGTCCGCCCCCTTGGCGCGCAGCTGCGCGAGCATCGCGTCGAGGTCGCGGACCCGGAAGTTGAGCATGGTCTGCTGGGCGCGGGACCCGAAGTAGTCGGTGTCGGACTCGAACGCCGCGAACACCGTCAGCCCGGCTTCCTGGCGCCAGAGCCCGTGCTCGTCGGCGTCCAGGCCCAGGCAGTCGCGGTACCACGCGCTCAGGGCCACCGGGTCGGAGGCCCGCATGAAGTGTCCGCCGATTCCCAGCACACGTTCCATGCGGCCATCCTGCCAGCCCGCCCCCGAGCGCGGCCCGCGGACACACTCCCGCGGACACACTCCCGCGGACCCGCGACCCGGTGGACCTTTCCGGTCACAGCACTAGCGGCCGCCGGCGACGCGCAGGATCGTTCCGGTCGTGTACGCGGCGTCCGGGGAGAGCAGCCAGGCGATGGCCGCGGCGACCTCCGCGGGGCGGCCGGCCCGGCCGAGCGGGATCTCGGCGGCCGCGAGCGCCGGTCGGTCCGGGTCGCCCATGGCGGCGTGCATGTCGGTCTCGATGATGCCGGGAGCCACGGCGTTGACCCGGATGCCGTCCGGGCCGAGTTCCTTGGCCAGCCCCAGGGTCAGGGTGTCGGTGGCGGCCTTGGTCGCGGCGTAGTGGACGTAGCGGCCGGGGCTGCCCAGGGTGGCGGCCGCGGAGGAGACGTTGACGATGGCCCCGCCGCCGGACCCGGCCATGTCCCGGGCGGCCCGACGGCAGCAGAGCAGGTACCCGAAGAGGTTCACGTCCAGCACGCGGCGCAGGTCCTCGGTGCTGGTGTCGGCCAGCCGGCCCGGGGTGCCGGTCACGCCCGCGTTGTTGACGAGGCCGGTCACCGCGCCGAACTCGGCCCCGGCGATGTCGAAGAGCCGCTCGACCCCGCAGTCCTCGGAGGTGTCGCCGCGCACGGTCACGCACCGGCCGCCGGCCGCGCGCACGCGGTCGGCCGTGGCCTTGGCGGCGGTTTCGTCGCGGAGGTAGCCGAGCACGATGTCGTGCCCGTCGTCGGCGAGCCGGACGCAGGTGGCGGCTCCGATGCCGCGGCTGCCCCCGGTGACGACGGTGACCGGACGATGTGACATGTGGACCTCCTGTGTGAGCGGTACCCGTGCCGTGCCCACGAGGCCGTCGAACAGGGGGACGGCCGGCGCAGGCTAACACCGCGATAAGCGCTGGACCAGTGGAAATGGCAGGTCGCAGAGTGGCGGCCGAGACCTGACGCCGTCACATACGAGGAGCACCGCCATGTCGACCCTGCGGGTCACCGCCGAAGAGCTCGCCGTCCATCCGCACCCGAACGCCGACGCCTTGGAGCTCGCCCAAGTGGGCCTCTACCGGGCCGTCGTCGCCAAGGGCGCCTACCGCACCGGTGACTTCGCGCTCTACATACCCGAGCAGGCGGTACTACCCGCCGGTCTGATCGCGGAGCTCGGACTCACCGGCCGGCTCGCGGGAGGCGAGGCGAACCGGGTCAAGGCCGTCCGGCTGCGCGGCGAACTGTCGCAGGGCCTGGTCTGCCTGCCGCGCGCGCTCGCCGGCGCGGACCTCGTCCGGGCGGCCGAGGAGGGGACGGACTTCGCCGAGGCGCTCGGCATCACCAAATGGTCCCCGCCCGTCCCGACAACCATGGATGGCGAGGTGGAGGCCGCCACCGAGCTGCTCCCGTGGGTGGACATCGAGAACCTCCAGCGCTACCCGGGCATCTTCGAGCCCGGCGAGCCGGTCGTCCTCACCGAGAAACTGCACGGCACCGCCTGCCTGTTGACGTACGTGGCCGAGGGCGACGGGCGGGTCCTGGTCTCCTCCAAGGGGTTCGGTTCCAAGGGGCTGGCGCTCCGGGAGGACGGACGCAACCTGTACTGGCGGGCGGTACGGGGCCACGACGTGCCCGCGGCCGCCGCCCGGCTGGCGGAGCGGCTCGGGGCGAGCCGGGTCGGGATCTTCGCCGAGGTGTTCGGGAGGGGGGTCCAGGACCTGCCGTACGGGACGGACGTACGGACGGCCGAGGCGCCCCCGGGGTACGCCGTCTTCGACGTCTCGGCCGAGATCGACGGACAAGTGCGCTGGCTGGACCCGGCGCAGGTCTTCGCGGACGGTGAACTGCCTCTGGTTCCAAGGCTGTTCGAAGGACCTTATGGCCTGGACACGGTTCTGGAGTGGGCGAGCGGGCGGGAGACCGTGTCCGGTCGGGGCCTGCACCTGCGCGAGGGCGTCGTCATCCGGCCCGCGGCCGAGCGCCACAGCCCGGTGGTCGGCGGACGGGCCATCGCGAAGGCGGTCAGCCCCGCGTACCTGACGCGCAAGGGCGGCACGGAGTACGAGTGAGCGCGCGGGCCCCGCGCTCCCGCGCTCCCCGCACGGGGCCGGGACCGTGGTGGCGGCAGGCCGCTCCGCCGGTGCCCGGGTCCGGGTGAACGGCTGCGAGGCCGATGCGGGTCGGTGCACGGCCGGAGTCGACGGCGAGCCGCGCGCGGTGTTCGGCTCCCGGGCGGTCCGGGCGGTTCCCGCATCCGCGTGGCATGCGGCCAACCACCACCGCGGGGCCCGGGCAGCCGGCGAGGCGTGGCGCGAACAGCAGGGGCGGGCAGGCGCCGTAGGCGTGGTCGCTCCGGCCGTGGTGCTCCCGGCACCAGGACGGGCCCCCAGGCCGGGACGGTCAGCAGGCGCGCGTCGCGGCGCCGATCCGCTCGCCGAGCCCGTCACCGCGGCGTGACGGCTGCGCACATCCCGGCAGTACGGGCGTGCGCCCGCCGGTGACGTCGACGGGCACGACACGGCGCGGTGCGCCCCCGGGCCGGCGAGCGGGCGGAGTTGCGGACCGCGTGGGTTCCAGGACGACCGCGGTCGCCCGGCCCGCCACCCGGTCCGCCGGCTCCTCTCCGCTGCGCCGCCGCGACCCGGCACAGCTCGGCGAGCGCCCGAACGTCGGCCGGTCCTCGGGCGCGGTGTGCGTCGTCACGGCTCCCCGCCCCCGGTGCAGGGTGGCCGCCCTCGGCGCCGCACGGGTCCGGCCGGGGTCGGCAGGAGTTCTTCCACCACCGGCCCCCGGGGGGTGGGCGCCGTCGGCCGCTTCGTGCGCCGCCTCGGAGCCCGTGCAGCCCCCGCACAGCCGTCTTGACCTGCATGGATACCCCCCCCTCGTCTTGATGGGAACGGGCCGTAGGGGCCGGGGCGGGGCGTTGCAGCGGCGCGGATCTGGGCGTCTCCTACGATGGCGGCACCGACGAAGGAGCACCGTGGACACCAGAGCGCCGATTCCGGACCGGAGGTCCGGACCTCACGCGCTGACCGGGGAAGGGATCGCGGCCCTGCTGGCCCGCTACGAGTTCGGTGACGCCTGCCTCCGTCGCGTCGTCCTCGATCAGGAGTACGGTCCGCGAGCGACGAGGGGCCGGGTCGCCAGGCTCGTCATCGACGCCCGGGTCGTCGGCGAGGGCCTTCGGTGGGAACCGGTGTCCCTGGACCTGCTCGACGTGCGGCGCTTCCGTATCGACGAGAGCGACGGGTTCTCCTGGGTGCTCTACGACCCACCGCAATTCACCCGCTTCGACGGGCTGTTGCAGGTGGACCTGTGCGCCGAACGCTTCGGGAGCCTGTGCCCGGAGAACGCCGAAGAAGTCTTCGAGGGCTCGCACCTGGTCTTCGCGGCGACCGGTGGCACCTGGAGTGCCCTGCATCCGTGGGAGCGGTGAGGCCGTACCGCGGCCGCCTGCCGGTGCCGGCGTCGGTACCGGCGTCGCCGTAGGGCGGGGTGACCTGCCCGCCGCGGCCACGTGGGTGGTGGGCGTGGTGGAACGGCCCGCCGCATGGCTCTGGCCGGGCCGGTCGGGCCCGGACGGAACGCGGCGACGGCCCCGTGCCCGGGAGTGGTGGGGATGCCGCAGCGCTCACGACGGGCCGCCTGGGCCGTCTCTTTCGGATCTTGCCGGGCCCGCGGCGCCTGGCACCGCGCCTGGTCGCGTTGTCGGGGCGCCCGAGTACGTCCAGTACACGCAGCGCCCCTCCGCCTTGCCAGGCACGGCACCAGACGCCGCGGGCTCGGCCGACAAGATCCAAAAGAGACGGCCTGGTGCTGTGGCCGGGAAGGTTTGCCGGGTCGCGGTGTTCGGTGCCGTGCATTTCCCCCAGCTACCGCTGGGAGGGGCCCCCGGGCGGAGGGCCGCGGCTCGTACTGGACGTACCGGTGTGGTCCGACAACGCGGCGAGGTGCCGTGCCGGGCGCCGCGACCCGGTGGACCTTTCCGGTTACAGCACTGGACCGGAGCGGGCCGGTCCGGGGCCGGGTTTCGGCCTTGGGCGGGAACGGCGCCGGTTCGCGGGCGGCGAGGCGTGGTCGCGGGCCGCACGGACCGCCACCCCGGCCTGGCGGTCTGGCGCCCTGCCCGCGGTGCCGGTGTGCCGCCCGTGCACCGACGCCGCATCCTCGGCCTCCTCACCTGGCCAGAGGGCAGGCCAACGACAGGTGCGCACCCCACCCGGCCCTTCCGGCTGCGCCGCCCGGTCGGAGCCGGGTGTCGGCGGCGTGATTCCGGGTGCGCGAGAGGCGCATTGCCGGGGTGCGGGCCTTCCGGCCGGGCGGATGGCGCACGCGGCCGTTGACAGTCGATCCGGTGCGCCGGGAGCATGCGGGAGAGCGCTCTCCGAGCGATGGGGATGGATGGTGTGCAAGGGGTGGACATGCACGACGGTGACGTGGAACGACTGGCGGACAAACTGGATCCCGCCCAGCGGGTGCGGCTGCTCAGCGGAGCCGACGTCTGGCGGACCCATCCCGAACCGGACATCGGGCTGCGGGAGATGGTCTTCTCGGACGGTCCGGGCGGTGTGCGCGGGCCCGGTTGGGACGAGGCGTCCACCTCGGCCCTGCTGCCCTCGCCCACGGCGCTGGGGGCGCTCTGGGACGAGGAGAGGGTCCGCCGGCTCGGCGAGCTGCTCGGTGACGAGGCCCGCCGCAAGGGCGTCCACGTCCTCCTCGCGCCCACGCTCAACCTGCACCGCAGCCCGCTCGCCGGCCGCCACTTCGAGTGCTTCGCCGAAGACCCGCTGCTCGCCGGCCGTACGGGCGCGGCCCTCATCCGCGGCATCCAGTCGCGAGGAGTGGCCGCGGCGGCGAAGCACTACGTCGCCAACGACTCGGAGACGCAGCGGCTGACCCTCGACGTCCGGCTCGGGGAGCGCGTGCTGCGCGAGTTGTACCTCGCGCCCTTCGAGGCGGCCGTCCGGGCCGGGGTCTGGCTCGTCATGTCGGCGTACAACAAGGTCAACGGCACCACCATGAGCGAGAGTTCCCTGCTCGCCGAACCCCTGAAGGGGGAGTGGGGGTTCGACGGGGTGGTCGTCTCCGACTGGGGCGGCATTCGTTCCACCGAGGCCTCGGCCCTCGCCGCGCAGGACCTGGCGATGCCCGGCCCCCACGGCCCGTGGGGCGAGCCGCTGCTGGAGGCCTTGGCCTCCGGCCGGGTCCCGGCCGAGGCGGTGCAGGACAAGGTCCGCAGGCTGCTGCGCCTCGCGGACCGCGTCGGCGCCCTCGACGCCCGCCCCTCGGACCCGGCGGCCCGGCCCGAGGCCCCGGTGGGCGGGCCCCAGGGTCCGGTGGGCAAGCCCCGGGACCCGGTGGGCCGGTCCGCGGCGGTAGAGTGTCGAGGGGAGAGCGTCGGCGGCGTCAGATGTGTATAGGGGACGGCCTTTGGTCTGGCTGTTGGACAGTCCGGACACCGGACAGATGATCGGGGCCTCGGTCCAGGCGGCCGTGGCGATCGCCGCTCTGCTCCGGACGCTCTTTCAGCACCCGGCCACCGGCCAGGCGCGGGGGCCGGCGGACACGGCCGCCGATACGGGCGAGGCCGAGGCCCCCGGAGGCGCCGGCGCCGGGGTGGTGCGCCCCGGCAACGGCGGCGCGGACCGGTGACGCGACCCGGTGACGCGACCGTGGACGGCACCGGCAGCAGGGCGAGCACGGGTGTCGACTACAGCTGACCGCCCCGAGCCCGCGGCGGACTGGGGCCCGGCCGAGGGCGGTCCGGCGGTCACCAAGACCGGGCGATCGGACCCGGTGCGACCGCGGTCAGCGGGAGCCTGACCGTGCTCCAGCGCGGACCGCAGGAACCGGCCGGCTGGCCGTACCTGGTCAGGCCGATCCCGCCACTGGCGGAGTGCTTCCAGTACCGCGCCGAAGCGGACCGGTTGCGTACGGCCGTGCACGGCGGCGGAACCGCGGTCCTGTCCCAGGTGCTGACCGGGATGGGCGGGGTCGGCAAGACGCAGCTCGCGGCCGACTACGCCCACACCGCGCGGCGGGACGGCACGGTGGACGTTCTGGTGTGGGTCAGCGCCGCGACGCGTTCGGCCGTGGTGAACGCGTACGCGCAGGCCGGCGTCGAGCTGTGCCGGGCCGACCCCCATGACCCCGACCGCGCCGCCATCTCGTTCCTTGCCTGGCTCGAACCCAAGCCGGGCAAGAGACCGTGCCGGTGGCTGGTGGTGCTGGACGACGTGGACGACCCGGCCGACGTACGCGGCCTGTGGCCGCCGGACGGCCACCTGGGACGGACCCTGGTCACCACCCGCCGCCGCGACGCCGCCCTCACCGGCGCCGGGCGCCGCCTCGTCGAGGTGGCATCGTGCCTAGTGCTGTGACCGGGAAGGTCCACCGGGTCGCGGCGCCCGGCACGGCACCTCGCCGCGTTGTCGGACCACCGAAGTACGTCCAGTACAAGCGGCGGCCCTCCGCCCGGGGGGCCCCTCCCAGCGGTAGCTGGGGGAGATGCACCGCACCGGACACCGCGACCCGGCACACCTTCCCCGGCGCTGACGTCCGGTTCCACCTCGGAGCCGTGACATGCGTCACGGACCGCACGGTGGCCCGTCGGCCCCACGGTGATCCTCTGCCTGGAGGCATTTCCCTATATGTACCTGTTTGGTGTTGACATGCCGCACTCCGCCAGAAACGGAATCTGCGACTCCCGTTTCTCTCGCTCCAACATGGCTGACGGGGAGCGGTTCTGGCGGTGGGCCAGGCGCGTGCCGGTGCGGCCGCGGCGGGGGAATGCACGATCTTCCGGCCGATTCAAGCGGCGTCCCGAGCCTCCTGACCGGCTCGGCGGCGGCAGCTTGCCAGGCCGCCGCCGGGCTTCCAAGAATGGCGACTCCTCCGGCGCCTTCGCGGTCCGGCGCCGGGAGCTTCGCGATCACCGAGTGAGGTCCCGCATGAAGAAGCACCGTAAGAAGACGCACCACCGGAAAATAGTCGTCGCCGTCGGGGCGCTGGCCCTCGTGGCCGTACCCACCACGGCCATGGCCTGCCTCGACCCGCAGGAGACCGGCCCCGTGCGGCCCGCCGCGTCCCAGCAGGACAGCCGCCCCTGGCACGGCGGCCCCCTCGGCGACCCGGGCGCGCAGCCGCCCGCGGAGGCCCCCTTCCAGGCGGACGCCCCCGCCGAGCCCGCAGGGCAGCCCGTCGCCGAGGCGCCCGCCGAGCCGGTCGCCGACACCGCGCCCCCCGTACAGCCCGAGCCGCAGCAGCCCGTGGAACCGCCCGCCGAGCCGGCCGGGACCCCCGCACCCTCGGACTCCGCCGCGCCCTCCGGCGCCGTGGCCGAGGTCCTCGCGCTCGTCAACCAGGAGCGCGCCACGGTCGGGTGCCCCGCACTCACCGTCAACGAGAAGCTCACGAAGGCCGCGCAGGACCACAGTGAGGACATGGCCGCCCACTCCAACATGTCCCACACCGGCTCCGACGGCTCCGACCCGGGTCAGCGGATCACCCGCGCCGGGTACCAGTGGAGCACGTACGCCGAGAACGTCGCGTACGGCTACGACACCGCCGCCAAGGTCATGGAGGGCTGGATGAACAGCCCGGGCCACAAGCGGAACATCCTCGACTGCAACGTCAAGGAGATCGGCATCGGCCTCGCGCAGCCGGGCCAGTACTGGACGCAGGACTTCGGCGCCACCCGCTGATCCGGCCGCTCCCGCCGCCGGCGTGCGACAGGTGAGGGCGGCCGGCATCCGCCCGCCCTCACCCGGCCCGAAGCGGCCTCGACAGTGTGGCAATCGGCTTGAACCACAGGCGGGTGGACGTGCAGGCTGGCGGCTCGGCGCCTCGGCGCCTCCCGGCCCGTAACCGGTGATCGGGGGCACCACCTCGCTGTCCGGCGGCCTCACCGCCGAAACCGACCACCCGACAGGACCCGATGCCCGATGGCCCTATGGACTTCGATCGTTGCCGTACTGGGTACCCTCGCCGGCGCCCTGACCGCCGGTCTCCTCCAGCACCGCTCGGCGGGCGCCGCACGCGCTGAGCAGCGCGCCGACAGCCACCGCCAGGACCAGCTCGGTGCCGTCACCGACTTCGCGGCGGCCCTGGACGCGCACCGCTCGGCGATGTTCCATCGGGAGCGCCTGGCCCTGGCCGAGGCGGGCGCCGAGCACCAGCTGGAGGCCCAGACGAGGTCCCACGACACCCGGGCGGCCATCACCGCGCCCCACATCCGCCTACAGGTCCTGATCCCCGGACTGGCCGGCCCCGCCCAGCAGGCCGCGGATGCCACGTACGCGCTGCGCAAGGCCCTCGACCGGACCGAGCTGGACGCCCGGCGGCACGCGGCCAAGGAGGCGTCCGTCGCCTTCATCGCCGCGGCCGCCGCGCTGCTGAGCCCCGACAACCGCTGACTGACGGCCCTTTCACGCCTGCCCCGGAGTGCGTCAGTCGCCCGCGGTGTCCTCGTCCTCCCAGCGCAGCAGGTCGCCCGGCTGGCACTGGAGCACCTCGCAGAGCGCGGCGAGGGTCGCGAAGCGCACCGCCTTGGCGCGGCCGTTCTTGAGTACCGCCAGGTTGGCGGGCGTGATGCCCACGCGGTCGGCGAGCTCGCCCACGGACATCTTCCGCCTGGCCAGCATCACGTCGATGTCGACGGCGATCGGCATCAGATCACCTCGTCCAACTCGGCCTGCATCTGTGCCGCTTCGACGTCGCGCGCGACGGCTTGGGCGAGCAGCGTCCGCAGCACGAGTACGAAGAGCGCGACCCCCAGGATGGCCACGCCGACCCCGCCCATGATGACGGTGACGCCCGGGTCCTCCCGCTGGGACGGCGCGTTGAGGGCCGTGACCGTGAACCACACGAGGGCAGCCGCCACGATCGCGCCGATCACGACGTCCACATACCGGAAGGCGGCGTGGGAGAACACGGTTCCGCGGCGCACCATCGTCGCCAGCCGCCATACGCAGACCAGGGCGACCTGGACCGACACCATCCCCAGGATCGTCACCAGGCGCAGCGGGGTCAGCGGGAGCGACCCTTCCTCCGGGTCGGTGAACAACGCCCACACCATCCCCGCCTGTACGAACACGGTGCCGGCCAGCACCACCACGAGCACGGCGCGCAGCGCCCACACTGTCAGCTTTCCCACGACCCATCCCTCCATCGATTCACGATGGGAATCTATCGAATCTCGATAGGTGAGGCAAGGGCTGGCGCCGAGGAAGCTGCCCGGCCGCGCACCCGAGCCCTGCCGTCACCACGGCCCGTACCGCCGTCGCCGTGATGGACATCACCCTGTTCGTCCGCCGGGGCCCGGCGCCGCAGCGGGGGCGGCCCTCCCGCCCGCGCCGGGCCCCCCGCGGCCCTCGCCATGGGCCGAACGGGGGAGGACGGCGCCCGGTCGGACGACCTAGCCTGGACCGGCAGCAGTGTGAGACCGGGGGGCCGAGCACGAAGGAAGAGCGCCTCCATGGGCATCACCCGCAGTTCCGTACGCCGTCTTCGGGCGGGATCCGCCGTGGCGGCAGCAGCCCTCGGCCTGCTGGCGTGCGCCGGCGCACCGGCCCTCGCGGCCTCGACGAGCCCGGGGGGCTCCGCGCTCTCTGCGGGCTCTGCGGACCCGATCGCCCGGTCGGCCGACGGGGCCTCGGCGGGCCAGTCCTCCGCAGACCGGTCCTCCGCCGCGAGCGCCTACGGCTCAGCCCGGGTTCCGCTGGGGATCTCCCGGCTGGCGCAGGGCTCGGGCCGCGACATCGCCATCACCGTCGACGACGGTCCGGACCCGCGCTGGACGCCCCAGGTCCTCGAGGTGCTGCGGCAGAACCACGTCAAGGCCACCTTCTGCATGATCGGAACCCGCGCGCAGCAGTACCCGGACCTGGTGCGCTCGGTCGCCGCCGAGGGGCACCAGCTGTGCGACCACTCCGTCGACCACGACGTGACCATGGACCACAAGCCCGTCGCGTACCAGAAGCAGCAGATCCTCGACGGCAAGGCCATGATCGAGAAGGCCGTGCCGGGGGTCGCCGTCAACTACTACCGCGCTCCGGGCGGTGCCTTCACTCCCGACAGCCGTGCGATAGCCGCCGCGAGCGGGATGCGGCCCCTGGGCTGGAGCGTGGACCCCAAGGACTGGAGCAGGCCGGGCCTGCCGGCGATCGTCGCCACCGTGGAGGGCAAGCTGCCCGCGCAGCCGACGGTCCTCTTCCATGACGGGGGCGGCGACCGCAGCGAGACCGTCGCGGCACTCAAGGAGTACCTGCCGTGGCTCAGGGCGCAGGGCTACACCTTCACCTTTCCGGAGCTCACCACCCCGTAGACCGGGTGGCGCCCGCCCGCTCGCCGCGCGCGGTGGTCCGGCGGCTCTGGGCCGGAAGCGCGGGGGACTGCTTCACCCTCATCCGAAGACTGCGCCCGACTGCCTGCCCTGCGCCCTCAGCCCCGCGCGGCCCGAACGACCGGCACCCGATCGGGCGGCAGCGGAGCACGGGACCAGCGGACGGGGTTGCCGTCCGGGCCCTCGGTGAGCCAGGAGCCGTCGCCCAGGAGCCCGAGTTCGTACGGATGGGCCGTCTCGACGAACATCTCCCCGCCGACCGTGCCCGTGTTCACGTCGACCAGGTGGTGGCGGAACCACTCCTCCTCGTCCTCGTCCTCACCGCCCAGGGTGACGACGGCCGTGTCCGATGTCAGGTAGCCGCCGCTCCATTCCACGAAGGTCTCCTCCGGGTCGTACCCGAAGGCCTCGACGGGGAGCGTGAAGAGCACGTCACCACTGGGGTGGCGGTGGAAGGCGACGTCCCCCTGCTCGTGGTCGACGGTCATGAACTGCTCCCCGTCCGGCGCCAGGTCGACCAGGCAGCGGTCCCCCCACGGGTACGTCACGAACTCCGGCCCGTCGTCGGCCCCGACCGTGCCCCGGAGGATGACGGCGCCGTCCTGGCCCTCACCGATGTCGAGGTAGATGCTGCCGTCCACGGGGTGCACGTGGTGGCCGGCGCCGTGCCCGACCGTTTCCAGCTCCCGTCGGCCGAGGATCGCTCCGGTCTCGGCGTCGTACACGACCCACTGGTCCGATCCGCGTCCCGCCATCGCGTCCGGCCGGTAGACCCACACGGTCCGCCCGTCCAAGGACAGCTCACAGCCGGGCCGGTGGCCGTGGAGCACGTCGGAGCGCGGCTCGAAGGCCGACGTCCACACCAGGTCGCCGGTGCGCGAGAGGCAGACGACCTCGTTCAGCGTCGTGTACACGACGTGCTCCAGACCGGGCCGGACGGCCGACTGCACGACCTCGTCACCGGGCCGTGGCCGGAACACCGCAGCGGGCTCCAGCGCACCGGAAGTGCCGGAGCCGGTGCCGGAGTCGGTGTCGAGCACGTAGGCGCGGATCTGTCCGTCGCGGTGGCGCGTGATGATCTTCGGAGCTCGTGCGGGAAGCATCCGCCGAGGCTAACGCCGTGCCCAGCCCGACCGGCAGCCCGGGCCGGTGTGCGTGTTTCTCCACGCCGCGGGTGAGCGGAGAGCACGCGAAAAAGACCCAACAGCCTGTGTTTATTGCAGAGGTGCATCGGTTTTTTGCGCAAACTCATAGACTCTCAGTCATGTGGAGTCGTAGCGTCCCGCGTTGAGTGACTTCCGCTCCCCGCCGATCGAGCCGCAAGGACGTGCGTGCCCGTGCCCCAGTCGCCACAGAGCCATCCCCCCACGCCCGAGCAAGTCCGCTCCCTCAGACGGCGGGCCTGCGCCGTCTTCCTGGCCCTGTCCCTCACCGGGACCGCCGCCCTGACCGCCCTGACCTTCGGCGCCGCCCCCGCGGCGCACGCCGCCGGGGTGCCCGCGCCCTCGCCGATCGGCATAGCCGGGCGGGGTGCGAGCGTGCCGTTCACCGAACTGGAGGCGGAGTACGCGGCCACCAACGGCACGTTCATCGGCCCCGACCGGCTCTACGGGAGCCTCCCCTCGGAGGCGTCCGGCCGCCAGGCGGTGACGCTGAACGCCGTCGGCCAGTACGTCGAGTTCACCCTGGCCAAGCCCGCCAACGCGATGTCCCTGCGCTACAGCCTCCCGGACACGGCCGACGGGAAGGGGCGCGACGCGACGCTGGACGTCCGGGCGAACGGCCAGTCGGTGAAGACCCTCCCCGTCACCTCCAAGTACAGCTGGTACTACGGCGGCTATCCCTTCAACAACAACCCGGGCGACACCAACCCGCACCACTTCTACGACGAGTCCCGCACGCTGCTGGGCTCCACCTACCCGGCCGGCACCAAGATCCGCGTACAGGTGACCTCGACCGCCCAGTCGCCCGGCTTCACCATCGACCTCGCCGACTTCGAGCAGGTCGCCCCGGCCGCCGGCAAGCCGACCGGGGCGCTCGACGCCGTCGCCGACTTCGGTGCGGACCCGACCGGTGGCACCGATTCCACGGCCCGCATGCAGGCCGCGGTCGACGCGGGACAGGCCCAGGGCAAGACCGTCTACGTCCCGCCGGGCACCTACACCCTCTACGACCACGTCGTCGTGGACGGCGTCACCGTCCAGGGGGCCGGGCCCTGGTACACCGTCTTCGGCGGACGCGACCCGGTGAACCGCAACCGTGCCGCCGGCTTCTACGGCAAGTACGTCCCCGGCGGCGGCTACACGGGGCCGGTCCGGCCGCACGAGGCGAACGGACCGAGCAAGAACGTCACCCTCAAGGACTTCGCGATCATCGGCGACATCCGGGACCGGATCGACGACGACCAGGTCAACGCCGTGGGCGGGGCGATGTCCCACTCCACGCTGGACAACCTCTGGATCCAGCACGTGAAGGTCGCCGCCTGGATGGACGGCCCGATGGACCGCTTCACCATCCAGAACAGCCGTTTCCTCGATATGACAGCGGACGGAGTGAACTTCCACACCGGTGTCACGAATTCTCGTGTCACCAACACTTTTGTGCGCAACGCGGGTGACGACGGGCTGGCCTCCTGGCCCCAGGACAAGCCGAACACCAACATCAGCTTCGACCACAACACGGTCGTCCTGCCGATCCTGGCCAACAACATCGTCACGTACGGCGGCAAGGACTTCACCATCTCGGACAACGTCATGTCCGACACCATCAGCAACGGCGGCGGCCTGCACATCGCCAACCGCTACCCGGGCGTCAACTCGGGCAGGGGCACCGCGGTCGCCGGCACCATCACCGCCGCGCGCAACACCCTCATCCGCACCGGGAACAGCGACTTCAACTGGAACTTCGGGGTCGGCGCGATCTGGTTCTCCGGCCTGAACGAGGCCGTGCAGGGCGCCAGCATCAAGATCTCCGACACGGACATCCTGGACTCCTCGTACGCGGCGATCCACTCGATCGAGGGCCCCATCAGCGGGGTGGAGTTCACCAACGTCAACATCGACGGTGCCGGGACCTACGCCATCCAGGCGCAGTCGAACATCGCCGCCAAGTTCACCCGCGTCACCGCCAAGAACATCGCCCAGTCGGCGACCCCGATCCACAACTGCATCGGCGCCGGCCTCCAGATCACCGACGGCGGCGGCAACTCCGGCTGGAACACCGGACAGACCTGCTCCGGCCTGTGGCCCGCGCCGGTGTGGACGAACGGCGGTGTGCCCAGCGATCCGACGACGCCTCCCACCACGCCCCCGCGGCCCACCCCCCCCGCCCGGCCGCGCGGCGCCCCGCTCATCGCCGTCCCGTCCGCCAGCTGCGGGGCCGCCGGGCGCAGCTCCCGCACCGGGACGGCCGAGGCGTCTGCCTTGCCGTCGGGCCGCTCGATCCGACCGATGTACAGGTTCTTGCGGCTCTCCCGCTCCACGAGCAGCAGCGCGATCCGCACCCCGTCGGGCGAGACCTTCAGCCCGGCGGGTGACGACGGTGGTGGCGAGGGCCGCGGAGACGGGCAGGTCGACGCGCAGGCGCTCCAGCCACGGGGTGGCGGGCATCGGGGTGTGGGCGGGCAACCACTGGGTGGTGCACCATCCCAGCAGGGCCGCCGCGCCGGCGACGGTGATGACGAGTACGGCGGTCAGGGCGATGCGCGGCGTGCTGACGGTCCACCGCCGGGGCTGCCCGCCGTGCCGCAGCCAGGCTCCGACGAGGAACGCCACCACGGCGGAGGTGCCGGCGATGGAGGTGCAGGCGGCCACGACCAGGTCCCGCTGCCCGGTGAGGGCTCCGGCGGCCCCGGCCGTCAGCGCGGGGGCGGCGTAGGCGGTCAGTACCTCGCGCCACAGGGCGAAGGGCCGGGGTGGCCGGGATGGCCGGGACTTTCGCGCCGGCCGGGAGGCTGCTCGGTCTCGGTTCGCTCTGCCCTTCGTTCTGTCCTTCGTTCTGTCCTTCGTTGCGGTCATGCCGGGCCTCTTTCTCGATCGCGTGAGGTGCGAAGGGTTGTGGCGGAGCCAGGGCCACCAGGTTGATTAGGCGGCTAACCATTACCCCGAAAAGGAGGCCCTGCCCGGAGGGCGGGGCCAACATTGATCGGGAGCCGGGTCAGTCGGCGGTCAGGGCCGCACTCCCCCGCACGACGCGGGCGAGCAGGTCCAGGAACACCGCGCGCTCCTCGGCGGAGAGCCCGCCCACCATCGCCTCGAGCCGTCCGAAGTGCTCGGGTGCCATGTCGCGCAGGCGCTGCGCCCCGCGCGCGGTCAGGACGGCCACCGTGCCGCGGCCGTCCTCCGTGGACGGGCGGCGGGCGACCAGGCCTTCGCGTTCGAGGCCGTCCAGCAGGCCGGTGACCGTGGCCCTGGAGACGTCGAGGTCGGCGGCGAGGTGCGAGGGGGACTTCTCCCCGCCGTGGTCTTCGAGGTCGGCGAGCACGCGGTAGCGCCCCGTCGACAGGCCGAACCTGGCGAAGTGCGCCTCGGTCGCCCGGCCGACCCTCGCGCCTGCCGAGATCAGCCGCACCGCGACCAGTACCGCCTGCGGATCGACCTCCAAGCCGTAGTGCTCGACCTGCCGCCTGGCCTGGTCCAGCGTGGGCGCCTCACTGTCGCTGCCGTCCCTCGTCATGGAAGTAATATGGCGGCTAATCACTTCGACTGTCAAGGCACCCGGCCGCCGGGATCCCTACCGCCGCCGGGAGCGGTACGGGTACGTTCCGCGGAGGCGCGTCAGGCATGATCCTTTGGGAAGGGCCGTTCCCGACGAAGAAAGTACGCATCATGTCGACAACCATCACCGTCCGTGAAGTCCGCGACGGGGACTTCCCGCAGTGGCGCGCGCTGTACCGCGGCTACGCGGACTTCTACCGGGTCGAGCAGACCGAGGAAGCCGCCGAACGCGTGTGGGCGTGGGTGAACGACCCCGCGCACGAGGTGAGCGCCCTCGTCGCCGAGGACGGTGACGGCCGGCTGATCGGCCTCGCCCACTACCGCCCGTTCGCCCGCCCCCTGTCGGCCACCACCGGCTGCTACCTGGACGACCTGTTCGTCGATCCTGCGCACCGCGGCTCCGGCGCCGCGGACCGCCTGCTCACGGCCTTGCGCGAGATCGCGGCCGACCGCGGCTGGAGCGTGGTCCGCTGGATCACCGCCGACGACAACCACCGCGCCCGGGCCAAGTACGACCAGGTGGCCACCCGCACCATGTGGGTCACGTACGACATGGCACCGGTCGGCTGACCTCGCGAGGGGGCGGGCCTCGGTGGCCCCGCCGCTCACACGGTCATGAGCTTGCCCCGCTTCAGCTGCAGGACCTCGTCGCAGGCGTTCGCGACCTCCCGCGAGTGGGTCACCACGATCACGCACTTGCCCTCGTCGTGGGCCAGCTTCCGGAACACCTCGATGATGCCGGCGGCCGTCTCGTGGTCGAGGCTGCCGGTCGGTTCGTCGGCGCAGAGGACGTCGACCTCGCAGGCCAGGGCCCTGGCGATGGCGACTCGCTGCTGCTGGCCGCCGGAGATCTGGAGCGTTCGGCGGTTCTGATCGGACCTCTCGATGCCGAGGAGGTCGAGGAGTTCGACGGCACGCCGCTTCCTGTTGACGCCCTTCACTCCGGTGATCTCCATCGCGGAGGTGATGTTCTGCACGGCGGTCATGTAGGTGAGCAGGTTCAGGGACTGGAAGACCGTGGCCACATGGCGGTTGCGGTACCGGCCCAGGCCCAGCCGGGCGACGTCCTGGCCCTGGAAGCGGATGCTGCCCGTGGTGGGCGAGTCGAGGCCGCTGGCCAGGGAGAGCAGGGTGGTCTTGCCGCTGCCGGAGGGGCCGATCACGGCGTACATCCGGCCGGCCTCGAAGGCGTAGTTGACGCCCTTGAGGACCGTGCGCCGGCGGTTTCCGCTCTGGTAGGCGCGGCTGAGGTCTTTGAGTTCGAGGATCGGGGTGGTCACGTCAGTCGCCCTTCGTCAGGATGTCGCGCGGGTTGAGGCGCAGTACGCGGGCGCCGGGGACGAGCGTGGCCAGGACGGCGATGCCGAGCCCGGTGGCGCCGACCTTGCCTATGTCGGCGGGGCCGAGCCGGATGTCCATCGAGTCGATGGGCTTGACCTGCGGCTGGTCGCTCTTGTTCGCGCCGCCCGTGGGGTCGGAGGGGTCGGGCTTGTTGGCCTCGTTCGCGGCCCGGTCGTTGGCGGAGGAGACCTCGCCGGACAGCAGTTGGTCGCCGATGGCCCGGGAGAGGAGCTGGCTGCCCGCGGCGGCGAAGCCGATCGCCAGGACCGCGCAGGCCACCACCTCGACCAGGTGCTGGCCGAGCAGCTTGGGCTTCTTCTCGCCGAGCGAGAGCAGAATGCCCAGTTCCTTGCGCCGTTCGCGCAGGTTGGACGCGATGATCAGGGCGAGGATGATGGTGCCGGCGACGGCGACCAGCCAGACCGTGATGGAGGCGAAGTCGGCCGTCTTGTTGATGGGGCCGACCAGGGTCTTGTACTGCTTGTCGTTGACGGTCAGCGGGAAGATCTTGAGGTCGGCTCCGGCCGCCTTCGCGTCCTGCTTCAGCTTGTCCAGGTCGCCGGGGTCGCGCAGGGTGAAGGTGGCCTGCTTGAGGACGCCGCCGTCAGCGCCCGGTTCCTTGCCGTCGAGGCGGGTCGCGCCGTCCGGGCTGACGTAGATCTGGTTCGAGGGGGCCGCCATCGGCGGGACGTACGCGCGGGGGTCGGGGATGCCGTTCGTGTAGATGCCGCCGACGGTGAAGTCCATCTCCTTGGTGCCCAGCCGGCCGTCCGGATTCTGGATGTTGGCGTTGAGCTTGACCTTGTCGCCGACCTTGAGGTTGTTGTCCTTGGCCACCCGCTCCTCGATGACGACGATGTCGTTCTTGGTGTCCGGCGCGATTCCGGAACCGGCGATGATCTTCGATTCGCCGTTGCGGAACGCGGAGACCGAGTCCAGGTCGCGGACCCCGTCCGCCTTGAAGAAGTCCACTCCCCCGCTGTCCTGGCCGGCCGGCCCCGGAACCGGCTGGTGGAGCTTGACCTGGCCCGTGGGGGCCGCGACACCGTCCTTGGAGTAGTTGCACTGCGCCACCACCGAGGACGTGCAGATCTTGTCCACCAGCCCGCGGCTCAGGTCACCCTCGGCGCCGATCGTGCCGCCCTGCCCCGCCTCCGGTTTCTGTGACTTCCCCGAGTTGATCAGGGCGTTCAGGTCCAGCTGCATCGTGGCCACCGCGCCCACGCTGCTCTTCGCCGACTCGGCGGCGCGTGCCGCGGCCGACTGGATCAGGAACCCGGACAGGACCAGGGTGCAGATGACGAAGAAGAGGCCGACCAGCATCACCGTCTTGCCCAGATGGCCCCACAGCCGCCACCAGGCTCGCTTGAACAGATTCATGGACGCCACGCTACGAACGCCGTGTTTTGAGCGGTGTATGCGATTTCCGGCAGCGCCATGTGTTTCATACACGGATCAAATGTGCCGTTTGATAAGACGGATCCGGTACGAGGTCGATACCGGTGGCGGAGCACGGGAAATGCCCCGGTGAATTAATGAAAAGAAAAGGTTGTCGCGCGTGCGCGTGCTGGTGGTGGAGGACGAGCAGTACATGGCACGGGCCCTGGAGATGGGCCTGCGCCGGGAGGCCATCGCGGTGGACGTGGTGCACGACGGGGCGACGGCCCTGGAGCGGGTGGCCGTCTACGACTACGACGCCGTGGTCCTCGACCGTGATCTGCCCGGGGTCCACGGGGACGAGGTGTGCCGCCGGATCGTCGCGATGCGGCTCGGGTGCCGGGTGCTGATGCTGACCGCCGCCGGGCGCCTCGGCGACAAGGTCGAGGGCCTGGGGCTGGGCGCCGACGACTACCTCGCCAAGCCTTTCGACTTTCCCGAACTGGTCGCCCGGCTCAGGGCCCTGTACCGGCGCAGCCCGATGGTGCACGCGCCGGTCCTCGCCTTCGCCGACATCGAATTCGACACCCACCGCCAGCGGGTCACGCGCGCGGGCACCGAGATCCGGCTCACCCGCAAGGAACTGGCCGTACTGGAACTGCTGATGCGCGCCGAGGGCGGTGTGCTCAGCGCCCAGTACCTCCTCGACAAGGCCTGGGACGCACACACCGACCCCCTCACCAACGCGGCCCGGCTCGTCGTGCACACCCTGCGCAAGAAGCTCGGCGAACCGCAGCTGGTGCACACCGCGATCAGCTCCGGCTACTACCTGGGCACCGAGTGAGGCGGCCGCCGGCGCGCGAGCCCGGACGGCGGTCGCTGAGCATCCACGGCCGGCTCTTCCTCGGTTTCGCGGGCGCGCTCGGCGTGTGCGGCGCGCTCATGGTCACGATCATCTACGTCGGCATGCGCTTCGTCCCGACCTACGACCTCACCCGCACGGTGGAGGTCCCCGCCGGTTCCGTGCCGCCGCGGGCCTGCACCCCGCCCGGGGCCACGCCCCTCACCGGCCCGGGGGACATCGCCTGCCCGACGCCCACCGAGGGCCAGAAAGCCGATGGCCGGCAGACCGATGGCCAGAAAGCCGATCTCCTGAAAGCCGATGGCCTGAAAACCGGCACCCCGGCGGACATCACCACGAAGGAGGAGGTGTGGTCCACCGTCCTCACCTTCTCCGTCGGCGGGGTGCTCCTGGTGATGGCCCTCGGACTCGGCGCCGGCTGGATCCTCTCCAAACGCCTGCTCGCCCCGCTGCACACCATCAGCGAGGCCGCGGCACGGGCCGCGAACGGCAATCTGCGGGACCGCATCAACGCCGAGGGGCCCGCGGACGAGCTCAAGCAGCTGGCCGACACCTTCGACGGCATGCTGGCCCGCCTGGAGGAGTCCTTCGCCGCGCACCAGCGGTTCGCCGCGAACGCCTCGCACGAGCTGCTCACCCCGCTGGCCACCACCCGGACCCTGCTCCAGGTCGCGGGCGATGACCCCACGGGCGAGGAGTTCGCGGAACTGGTCCCGATGCTGTGGGAGACCAACGAGCGCAACATCCACGTCGTACGGGCCTTGCTCGACCTGGCCACCGCGGACCGGACGGCACCCTTCGACCCCGCTCCGGTGGACCTCGCCGCGCTCGCGGTCCGGGTCGTCGCCGAACGGGTCGAGCGGGCGGCCGCGTACGACATCCGTCTCGACACGGAGATCGAGGCGGGCTGCGAGGTCACCGGAAGCGCCACGCTGCTGCGGCAGCTGCTGCTGAACCTGCTCGACAACGCCCTCACCCACAACGTCGCCGGGGGCTCAGTGCAGCTGGCCGTCCACCGGGAGGAGGGCGTGGTGGTCGAGGTCGACAACACCGGCCCGCAGGTGGACGAGGACATCGTGGACCGGCTCTTCGAGCCCTTCTACCGGGCCCGGTCCCGGGTCAGCAGCGACCGCACGGGACACGGGCTCGGCCTCGCGATCGTCCAGTCGATCGTCACGGCCCACCACGGCACGGTCACCGCCACGGCGAACCCGGGCGGCGGACTCACCGCCCGGATCGAGCTGCCGCCCGCGGATCAGCCGCAGCGGATCGGCCCGGTGTCGAGGCTGTAGGTCACTCCGCCCCGGACCAGCGAGCCGCTCACCCTGATGCATTGGCCCGTCGAGTCGAACCAGGTGTTCAGCGGCCCGGCGAAGTAGTGGTAGTTGGCCGGGTGCTCCTTCGGCGGGTCGATGGAGTAGTCGCCGCCCTCGTCGAGGAGCACCAGGGTGATGCGCGAGGCGAGGCCGTCGTAGGGGCTGGACCAGAACTTCACGCAGTTCTGCTTGGTCGAACCGTTCCAGTAGGTACGTGCGTAGCCGCCCCCGTTGCGCCCCGCCGGACTCTTGGCCCAATAGGTGCGGCCGTCCCAGCTGCCCGTGCACTCCGCGGCGGCGGGGGCCGCGGCCGGCGCCGCCTGGGCGGTGGGGGAAGCAATCAGACCGAGGAGCAGCGCCATCACACCGACGCCCCACACCTGTGGCTTGCGTAACCGCTTCGTGAATCGCTTCATCCGCATCTCCTGGTGATCCGATGCCGTTGACCCGTTTCGTCCGGGCCGTGCTCGGTACGCTCCGCCCCTTGTGGACCCGGCGCCCGACGTTTCACGAAATCTCCACCGGAAGGAAACCGACCGGCTCCGGGGACGGCGCGTGCCTGGCCCGGTGAGGTGAACCTGTACCTCGGATGGCGGCGGGGACGAGCGGCAGCAGTGGCAGCCGGCCCGGGCGCACCCGAGACTCGCTGTCGGGGACGAGCGCGAGCGAAGGGCAGCAGCCAATGCCGCAAGCCGAGGAGGAAGGCGTCACCGCACGCCCGGGCGGTACGGTGGATCGCCATCCGAGCCGAGCCGGACACCTGCGGACCGCGATCAGGCGGACCCATCTGGTACCGGCGTTCTTGGTGCTCACGGTCATGACGGTGGCCCTGTGGCTCATGGGCATGCCGTTCCTCCAGGCCCTGACGATCTCGACCGGCGTGAAGATCGCGGTGGCCCTGCTCGTACTCCGGCGCCGGCCCGACCCCGCATCCGACCCTCGCGAGAACTGCCGCTGCAGCTGCGGCGGATAATCGTGCGACTCCGCCCCGGGGGCTGTGGCAGCCTGCGGAGATGCCAGAGCCGCGCGTTCACACGAGCCACCCCCACGCCCCGCGGCGGGGGATCATCACGATGGAGAGCATGGACGGAGCGACCGCCGTGCAGGCCCGGGACGCGTTCGAGCTGATCTACGCCGAAGCGTTCGCGGAGCCTCCGTACGACGAGACCGCGGACGACGTCGCCGCCGCCTTCCGCCGCTTCCCCGTACAGGCGCGCAAGCGCGCCTTTCGCGCGGCCTTGGCCCGGACCGAGGGCGGCGAGCCGATCGGCATGGCGTACGGCTTTCCGCTCGCGCCCGACACGGTGTGGTGGGACGAGCTGACCGGGCCCGTGCCCGACGACGTGCGGCGCGAGGACGGGCACCGCACCTTCGGGCTCATGGAACTCGCCGTGCGCGGACCGTGGCGCGGACAGGGTGTCGCGCGGCGTCTGCACGAGACGCTGCTCGACGGCATCGGAGCCGAGCGGGTGCTGCTGAACGTCAACCCGGCGAGCGAGGTGGCGTCCGCCGCCTACCGGGCGTGGGGTTACCTCAAGATCGGCGAGGCGCGGCCACGGGGCGAGGGGGCGGACGTCCTCGACGTGATGCTGCTCGGTCTGCGCTGAAGGCTGAAGGCGGCCTCTGAACCTCGTGCGCCGGTCGGCCGGGCGGGGGTGACGGTTCGTCCACATGTGCCCGTGGGGGCGGGGGCGCGCCCCGACCTATAGTTACGCGCTGTCCGCCACTGGCCGGGCAAGTCGGCTGTGCCTGGTCGTGGTTGGTGGTTGGTGGTTGGTGGTTGGTGGTTGGTGGTTGGTGGTTCGGTTCCGTCACGAGGGAGGCCGGTCATGGCCAGCGCGTTTCAGGAGCGCAAGCTCAGGGGGATGTTCGCCGCGTTCGACGCGGACGGCGACGGCTACCTGCGCGAGGAGGACTTCACGGCACTCGTCGACCGCTGGAGCCGGCTGCCGGGAGTGGGTCCCGGGACCGAGCTGCGCGTGCGGGTGGAGGCGCTGCTGATGGGCTGGTGGGCGGCACTCCTCGAAGCGGGGGACGCGAACGGGGACGGGGCCGTCGACATGGGCGAGCTGCTCTCCCTCGTCGACAGGCTGCCCGCGATGGTCGCGGAGGTCACCGCGACCGCCGACACCGTGTTCGCCGCCGTGGACTCCAACGGCGACGGCCGCATCTCCCCGGAGGAACACCTCCGGCTCGTCGAGACCTGGAACGGACAGCCCGCGGACATGGTGGGCGTCTTCGAACTGCTCGACCTGAACGGCGACGGGCACCTCAGCCGTGAGGAGTTCGCCCTGCTGTGGCGGCAGTTCTGGATGAGCGACGACCCGGCGGAACCGGGCAACTGGCTGTGCGGCCGGTTCCCCTGGTAGGAAGTGCCGTCGCTTTCGCGCTGAGCCGCCCCTGCCCCTGACACCGCCGGTGCGGAGGTCACCCGCGTACCGCCGTGAGGCTCTGGCGGGCGGGGCCCGGCGCGCTCGCGGCGTCACGCGCGGCGTCACGCTTGGCGACCTCCTCGCGGACGAGCGGGATCACGTGGCGGCCGAAGTCGACGGCGTCGCCCAGCAGGTCGTAGCCGCGGGCCGAGAGGATGTCCACGCCGAGGTCGTGGTAGTCCAGCAGCGCCTGGGCGACGGTCTCCGGTGTGCCGACCAGCGCGTTGGAGTTGCCCGCGCCCCCGGTGGCGGCGGCGGTCGGGGTCCACAGCGCGCGGTCGTAGCGCTCCCCCGCCTCGGCGATGGCGATCAGCCGCTGTGAACCGGTGTTCTGCGGCGCCGGGGATTCCAGGACCCCGCCCTGGTGGCGCCGTACGGGGGCGGTGCGCCGGCGCTCCTTGATCGCGCCCACCGTGCGGTGGGCCTTCTCCCAGGCGAGCTCCTCGGTCGGGGCGATGATCGGGCGGAAGGCGACCTGGATGCGCGGCACGTCGGTGCGGCCCGCGGCCCGCGCGGCGGCCTTCACGGACTCGATCTGCTGGGCCGTCTTCTCCAGCGGCTCGCCCCACAGGCAGTAGATGTCGGCCTCCGCTCCTCCGGCGGCGTACGCGGCGGGCGATGAACCGCCGAACGACACGTTCGGGCGCGGCTGTTGGACGGGGAAGACGTCGCTGACGAAATCGTGGAAGCGGTAGTGCGCTCCCTCGTGGTCGAAGGGCTCGCGGGTGGTCCAGATCTTCTTGACGATCCGGATGTACTCGCGGGTGCGGGCGTAGCGCTCGTCCTTGGTCAGGGTGTCGCCCTCGCGTCCCTGTTCGTGGTCGTTGCCGCCGGTGATGAAGTGCACGGCCAGCCGGCCCTCGCTGATCCGGTCGAGGGTCGCGAAGGTCTTGGCGGCGAAGGTGGGGTACGAGACGTTGGGCCGGTGGGCCAGCAGGATCTGGAGGCGGTCCAGTCGGCTCGCGATGTACGCGGCCGCCGGCGCGGGGTCCGGGGATCCGGAGCCGTAGGCGAACAGCACCCGGTCCCAGCCGTGGTCCTCGTGCGCCCGGGCGAGCCGGAGCATGTACTCCTTGTCGAAGGAGGCTCCGGAGCGTGCGGTGGTTTCGGAGCCGTCGTTGGTGGCGGCTATGCCGAGGAATTCCACGGGCATGGCGGTGGCCTTTCGTGAACGTGCGGCGAATCGAATGCGGGCAGGGTGAACCGCCGCCCGTACGGCGGGAATCCGGAATTCATCAGGCGAATGCGTGCGAGGCGGCGTACGGGCACGGCGAAAGAAGTGGTGCGCGGCGCGAAAAAGGGCGTGACGAGGCGGGACGGGGCGGGACGGGGCTTCATGAGGCGCGGTGAGGTGCAGTGCGGCGCCGGCGCACGGCCGGGCCCGGGGCAGCGCGTCCCGGAGCGGGTCACGGCCCGCGCGACGGCGGTGCGAAGGGAGGGGGCTCGGCCCGCTACGGGGTCACCGAGGGAGGGGAGGGCCGGTCAGACAGCCCGCTGCCGCGTCAGGCGCAACAGGCCGCGGACCACACCCGACCGAAGTCGATGTAGTCGCGCGAGACCAGGCGCTGATGGGCGTTCATGCGACGACTTGAACAGCACATGCCGCTCTTCGTCAAGCAACGGATCGGATGCCGGACGCGTCCCGGCCGGGCCGGCCGGGCACGGTTGACAGGGCCGCGCCGTCCGCGCGTACGATCGCCGCAGGACCGGCTCCGCCGTGCGCGGGGGCCTCTCCGGCCGCGTTGAGGGACGCGGCGGGCGTGACGGGACGAGTACCGATTTCCGGCAGCACCGCACCGACGCGGTGCCCGTGCCGCGCGCCCCGCGCGTGGCACCGCCGGGCAGTCGCCCCCGTCCGCGCCCCTTCCCCGGAAAGCCCCGCCATGGCCATCCCTTCCGAAGTCTCCGACGTCTCCGACCCCGCCGCCGATCGCGCCGCCGATCGTGCCCCGGCGGCGGCTCGGCCGCCGCGTGTCCGCCGCCGCCGCGCTCCTGGTCTTCGGGATGGCGGTGGACTCCGTCGTCCGCAACGATGCCTTCCAATGGGGCGTGGTGGGCCGGTACTTCACCACCTCCGCCGTGCTCGACGGGCTGCTGCTGACCCTGTGGCTGACCGGCGTGGTGATGGTGTTCGGCTTCCTGCTCGGCACCCTGCTGGCGGTGATGCGGCTGTCGGCCAACCCGGTGCTGTCCACTCTGAGCTGGGGCTACGTGTGGATCTTCCGGTCCACGCCGCTGCTGGTCCAGCTGCTGTTCTGGTTCAACATCGGCGCGCTGTACCCCACGCTCGGCCTCGGCATCCCGTACGGCCCCGAGTTCCTCACCGTCAAGACGGTGAACCTGCTCGGGCCGACCCTCACCGCCGTCATCGGCCTGACCCTGCACGAGAGCGCCTACGCCGCCGAGGTCGTGCGCGGCGGCATCCTCTCCGTGGACCCCGGCCAGACCGAGGCCGCGCAGGCGCTCGGCCTGAGCAGGCGGCGCACGCTGCGCCGGATCGTGGTGCCCCAGGCGATGCGCTCCATCGTGCCCACCGCCGGCAACATGCTGATCGGCACGCTCAAGGGCACGAGCATCGTCAGCGTGCTGGCCGTGCACGACCTGCTGTACTCGGTGCAGTTGGTCTACAACCAGAACTACCAGGTCATCCCGCTGCTGATGGCGGCCACCCTCTGGTACATCGCCGTCACCACGGTGCTGAGCGCGGCCCAGTACCACGTCGAGCGGTACTACGCCCGCGGCACCTCCCGCGGCCTGCCGCCCACCCCGCTGCAGCGGCTGCGCGTCCAACTGGCCGGCCTGCGCGGCAGACTGCACGCGGTGACCGCGTCCGGCGGCCGCTGAGCACCCGTTTCATTTCACCAAGAGGCGTTGTGTGTACGGCGGATGAAATCGGAACACGATTTCCCGCGTGCCGATATCGAGGCCGTTGACACCTCTTCTCCGGGCTGCCTAGCTTACGCCGCAGACAAAGACATCTGCGGCCTCTCCGTCCGGCATGACGGCTGCTTTTCGATTCCGCGCTTTCGTCGAAGCCGCTGGAGTGTCCCTTGACCGAATCACTGCTCCTCTCCGCGCCCGCCGCCCGTTCCGGGCCGCCCGGGCCCGCGGAGCGGGTCCTCCCGCTCCGCCGGCCCGGGCGCTGGGCCGCCGGCATCGTCGTCCTGGTGCTGGCCGCCCAGGCCGCCCACGGGCTGACGACCAACCCCTTCTACCAATGGGACCGGTTCGCCTACTGGTTCGTGCGCCCGGTCATCCTGGACGGGCTGCTCATCACGCTCCAGGTGGCCGCGTACAGCGCGGTCCTGGGCCTGGCCGGCGGCGTCCTGCTCGCCCTCGGCAGGCTTTCGGGCAGCCCGGTGCTGCGGTCGGCGAGCTGGACCTACATCTGGCTCTTCCGCTCCGTACCGCTGATCGTCGTCCTGCTCTTCCTCTACAACCTCAGCGCCCTCTACCCCACCCTCAGCATCGGGGTGCCGTTCGGGCCCGCCTTCCTGACCTTCGACGAGTCGCGGCTCGCCACCGACATCGTCGTCGCGGTGGTCGGGCTGAGCCTGAGCGAGGCGGCGTACGCGGCGGAGATCGTCCGGGCCGGCGTGCTCTCGGTCGACCAGGGCCAGCACGAGGCGGCCGCGGCCCTGGGCCTGCCCAAGCGGTACCAGTTCGCGCGGATCGTGTTCCCGCAGGCGCTGCGCTCGATCGTGCCCTCCTACGTCAACCAGCTGATCGGCCTGCTCAAGGCCACCTCGCTGGTCTTCTACGTCTCGCTGCTCGACCTGTTCGGCTCGGTGCAGAGCCTGGGCAGCACCTACCCCGGCGACGTGGTGCCGCTGCTGCTGGTGGCGACCGTCTGGTACGTGATCCTCACCAGCCTGGTCTCCGTCGTGCAGTTCTACGTCGAGCGGCACTACGCCCGCGGGGCGCTGCGCACCGTGCCGCCCACTCCCCTCCAGCGGGCCCGCGCGGGCCTGCTCGACCTGCGGATCCGCTTCCGGAAGGAGACGGCCCGATGACGGGGACCGTCAGTGCCCTCGACACCGCGGCCGCGCCGCCCGCCGCCATCGAAGTGCACGACGTGCACAAGTGGTTCGGCGGCCGGCGGGTCCTCGACGGGGTGAGCCTGACCGTCGCGCCCGGCACGGTCACCGTGGTCCTGGGCCGCTCGGGCTCCGGCAAGTCCACCCTGCTGCGGGTCCTCAACCACCTGGAGAAGCCCGAGGCCGGCCACGTCAGCATCGGCGGCGAGCTGATCGGCGTGCAGCGGCACGGGGGCCGGCTCAAGGAGCTGGGGGAACGGGCGATCCTCGCCCAGCGCGGTCGGATCGGCTTCGTGTTCCAGAACTTCAACCTCTTCCCGCACCTGACCGTGCTGGACAACGTCGCCGCCGCCCCCGTGGCGACCGGCAGGCTGACCCGGCCTCGGGCACAGGCCCTGGCGCGCGAGCTGCTGGGGCGCGTCGGGCTCGGCGACCGCGCCGGCGCCTACCCGAGGCAGTTGTCCGGCGGGCAGCAGCAGCGGGTGGCCATCGCCCGGGCCCTGGCGCTGCGGCCCGGAGTCATCCTCTTCGACGAGCCCACCTCCGCCCTCGACCCCGAGCTGGTGGGCGAGGTGCTGTCGGTGATCAAGGACCTGGCCACCGGGGGCACCACCCTGGTGATCGTGACCCACGAGATCGGCTTCGCCCGCGAGGTGGCCGACGAGGTGGTCTTCCTCCACGAGGGCCGCATCGTCGAACAGGGGCCGCCCGCGCAGGTGCTGGACCACCCCGCGCACCCGCGGACCCGGGAGTTCCTCAGCAAGGTGCTCTGACCGCCCGACCCACCCTCCACGACATTCCATTCCACCACTCCCCCGCATCAGCGGACACCCTCGAAGGAACGCCATGCGAAGCCAGTCCACCACCCTGCGCACCAGACTCGTCCGCGGCCTCGGCGCCGCGACCGCCACCGCGGCCCTCGCCGCCGGACTCACCGCGTGCGGCGGTGACGCGAAGGCCTCCGGCACCGCGTCGGACAAGGTGACCGTCGGAGCCGTCTCCAACGGGGCCGCCCAGCAGGCCGAACTGTCCGTCCCGGTCGTCGAGTCCCTGCGCGCGCAGCTCCCCGAGGCCGTGCGCGAACGCGGTGAGCTGGTCATCGGGGTCGGCGCCCTGCCCGCCGGCTTCCCGCCCCTCGCCTACGTCGGCACCGACCAGAAGACCCTCACGGGCGCGGAGCCCGACCTCGGCCGCCTCGTTGCCGCGACCCTGGGCCTCAAGCCCGTGGTGAAGAACTCCACCTGGGAGAACCTCTTCGTCGGCATCGACAGCGGCAAGGTGGACGTGGCCTTCTCCAACGTCACCGTCACCGAGGAGCGCAAGAAGAAGTACGACTTCGCCTCCTACCGGCAGGACAACCTGGCCTTCGAGGCGCTGAAGGAGAGCACCTGGAACTTCGCCGGCGACCACCGCAACCTCGCGGGCAAGACGGTGTCCGTCAGCAAGGGCACCAACCAGGAGAAGATCCTCCTGGAGTGGCAGAAGAAGCTCCAGGCCGAGGGCAAGGACATCACGGTCAAGTACTTCCCGGACGCCAACAGCGTCTACCTGGCGCTGAGCGGCAAGAAGATCGACCTGAACTTCGGCCCCAACCCCTCGATCGCGTACCACGTCACCCAGACCGCCGGCGGCAACGCGCCCACGCGCAACGCCGGTTCGTTCTCCGGTGCCGGTGAAACCCTCCAGGGGCTCATCGCCGCGACGGCCAAGAAGGACAGCGGGCTGGCCAAGCCGGTGGCCGAGGCCATCAACCACCTGGCCAAGAACGGCCGGTACGCGCAGCTCCTCACCGCGTGGAACCTGTCCAACGAGGCCGTGACCACCTCGGAGGTCAACCCGCCCGGGCTGCCCGTCACCAACTCCTGAGCCCGCGGGCCGCATCCGGCCCGGGCCGCCAACGGAAAGGAGGGTTCCGCCCCCATGAGCACCACCACGACGGCGTCGGTGACCCCGCACGTCCTCGACAACCCGGCCTGGGCCTCGCTGTCCGGCCCGCACGCGGCCTTCGCCGAGCGGGCCAGCGGCCACGCGGCCCGCTACGCCCCGGACGTCGCGCCGTTCTCCGCCATCGCCGATCCCGACGACCCCAGGTCCTGGGACGCGCTGCGCTCCCTGACCGGTGCGGGCGGGGTCGTCTCGCTCGCCGGGGTGCTGACCCCGCCCGACGGCTGGGAGGTCCTCGGCTCGGTCGGGGGCGTCCAGCTGGTCGACGTGTCGCTGCGCGCCGAGCCGGCGCCCGAGGCCGTGCGGCTCGGACCGGACGACGTGCCCGAGGTGCTGGAGCTGATCGAGCTGACGAAGCCGGGGCCGTTCCTGCCCCGCACCGTCGAGCTGGGCACCTACCTCGGCATCCGCCACCGGGGCCGGCTGGTGGCGATGGCCGGCGAGCGGCTGCGCCCGCCCGGCTGGACGGAGATCAGCGCGGTGTGCACCCATCCCGGCCACCGCGGCAGGGGCCTGGCCACGCGCCTGGTGCGGGCCGTGGCCGCGGGCATCCGGGAGCGGGGAGACGTACCGTTCCTGCACACGGCCGCGAGCAATGCGGACGCGATCCGGCTCTACGAGTCGATCGGCTTCGCCGTGCGCCGCAGGCCCTCCTTCACGGCCCTGCGGGCCCCCGGCGGCGAGGGCGGGGGCCGGTCGTGAAGTTCCTGGCCATCACCCTGATCACCGACGGCACGGACCCGGCGACCGGGGCCCCGGTGCCCACCCGCGAGCGGTTCCGGCAGGTCGTCTCGGCCGCGGTGCTGGCGGAGGAGCTCGGCTTCGACGGCTTCGGCGTCGGCGAGCGCCACGAGCGGCCGTTCCTGTCGTCCTCGCCGCCCGTGGTCCCCGCTCCGGCGGATCTGGCACGAGGACAAGGTGACGGCCCGGCCGCGCTTCCGGCCCGCGCTGACCGCCGCCGAGGTGCTGCCCAGGCCGTACCAGCGGAGCCTGCGGGTCTGGCACGGCAGCGCCACGAGCCGGGACTCCGTCGAGCTCGCGGCGCGCCACGGCGACCCGCTCTTCTCGGCGAACGTGACCCACCCGATCGGTCCGTACGCCGAGCTGGTCCGCCACTACCGCGAACGCTGGGAGCACCACGGCCACGATCCGGCGCACGCGGTGGTGGGCGCGGGCACCGCGGGCTTCCACACGGCGCCCACCTCGCAGCAGGCGGTGGCCGCGTACCGGCCGGCGTTCAGGCGGTACCTCGCCGCCCACGCGGCGCAGGGCCTGGAACCGGTCTTCAGGACCCTGGAGGACTTCGTCGAGCGGAGTTCGGCCCTGATCGGCAGCCCGCAGCAGGTGATCGAGAAGGTGCACCGGTACCACGAGGAGCTCGGCCACACGGTGCTGCACCTGCAGGCCGAGCCCGGCGGGCTCACCGAGGCGGAGCACCGTGCCTCCCTGGAACTGTTCCAGTCCGAGATCGCGCCGGTGCTGCGCCGCTCGATCCCGGATCCGGTGTTCCCCGGCCCCGTCGGCCCGTGAGGGGCCCCGCCGGGCGGCGGGCGGGACGTCCGGCGGCAGCCGCCCGGGGTCGCCCGCGGTCGCCCGCGGCCGTTGTTGCCGCAACGTGGCAACCTTGTGGCAGTCGTGCCGGGCGGCCGCCGCGGGGGCGCCGCCGCGCCTAGGATCCCCGGCACGTGCCTCCGGTCTTCCGCCCGGGCCCCCCTCTGCCAAGGACCACGATCCGCCATGAGTGTTTCCGCCGCCCTGAGCGTGGGCGAGGCGTTCCCCCGCCTCCCCGAGCTGACCGTCGTCGACGTCCGTACTCCGGGCGAGTTCGCGTCCGGCCACCTGCCGGACTCCGCCAACGTCCCCCTCGACCGGATCGCGGGGGCGCTGCCGGAGCTCCGGCAGGCCTCCGCGCGCGGACCCCTGCTGGTGGTCTGCGCCTCCGGCGCGCGGGCGGACAACGCGGTCGCCACGCTGGCGTCCCACGGCATCGACGCCTCGGCCCTCGCCGGCGGCACCACCGCCTGGGTGGCCTCCGGGCACCCGCTCGTCTACCCCGAGGGCCGCTCGCGGAGCGTGTGGGCCATGGAGCGCCAGGTCAGGTTCACCGCGGGCGCCGTCGTGCTGCTGGGCCTGCTCCTCGGGCTCCTCGTCCACCCGGCCTTCCAGCTGCTGTCCGCGGGGATCGCGGGCGGCCTGGTCTTCTCCGCCCTCAGCAACACCTGCGGCATGGCGGTCGTCCTCGGCCGGCTCCCGTTCAACCGGTGGGGAAAGTCGCCCGCGGGCGACCCGCTCCCGCCCGTCGCCCCGGAGCCCGGAGCCTGACGCCTGAGACTGCCTAGTGCTGTGGCCGGGAAGGTTTGCCGGGTCGCGGTGTCCGGTGCGGTGCATCTCCCCCAGCTACCGCTGGGAGGGGCCCCCGGGCGGAGGGCCGCCGCTTGTACTGGACGTACTTCGGTGGTCCGACAACGCGGCGAGGTGCCGTGCCGGGCGCCGGGTCGGGGCTCTGCTCTGGGCCCCGCGCCTCAAACGCCGGCGGGGCTGGGGTGGGTGGGTGGGTGCGGCGGGATTTGGTGCGGGCCACCACGCCCAAGAGGAAGATCGTGAGGACCAGCAGGACCAGGAGTTGGCTGATGAAGAGGCCCCAGAACAGGCCCCAGTTCGAGAGGGCCGAGGGGGCGGTGTCGGGCCAGGCCGCCGCGATGTCCTGGGGTTGGGCTATCAGCGAGCGGACCGCGGTCGGGGTGCGCGTGAAGGTGACCGTGTCCGGCCAGGCGCCCTTGGTGAAGAGGGCCGCCAGGCCGGTGGCCGTCCAGATGAGGACGGCCAGGCCGAGGAGGAAGGCCAGGAGGCCGACCAGGAGGCCGTCCGGGATGCCGCCCTGGGGACGGCGGTCCGTGTGGTCGGGCATGTCAGGCCACCGTTGTCGCCGAGCCACCGCCGTTGCGGTGGCGTTCCATCAGGAGGGCACGTTCCTCGGTTTCCAGTTCGGCGGCGAGGAGGTCGTCGGGCAGGCGGTGCTGGACCGAGGACTCGGTCATCGCGCGGTCCGTGTAGACGAGCGGGCGTTCGGCCTCGGTGATCAGGTGTTTCACGACCTGGACGTTGCCGTTCACGTCCCAGACCGCGATGCCCGGGGTCAGGGTCGGGATGATTTCCACCGCCCAGCGGGGGAGGCCGAGGACCCGGCCCGTGGCGCGGGCCTCGTCCGCCTTCTGGGCGTAGATCGTGCGGGTCGAGGCCATTTTGAGGATCGCTGCCGCTTCGCGGGCCGCCGCGCCGTCGACCACGTCCGAGAGGTGGTGGACGACGGCCACGAAGGACAGGCCGAGGCGGCGGCCGAACTTGAGGAGGCGCTGGAACAGCTGGGCCACGAAGGGGCTGTTGATGATGTGCCAGGCCTCTTCGACGAGGAAGATGCGCTTCTTGCGGTCCGGGCGGATCCAGGTGTGTTCCAGCCAGACGCCGACGATCGCCATCAGGATCGGCATGGCGATGGAGTTGCGGTCGATGTGCGAGAGGTCGAAGACGATCAGCGGGGCGTCGAGGTCGATGCCGACGGTGGTCGGGCCGTCGAACATGCCGCGCAGGTCGCCGTCGACGAGGCGGTCGATGACGAGCGCGACGTCCAGGCCCCAGGCGCGGACGTCGTCTATGGCCACGTTCATGGCGAGCGCCGATTCGGCTTCCGGGTGGCGGAGTTGTTCGACGATGTCCATCAGGACCGGCTGGCGGTCGCGGATCGTGTCGACGACGTAGGCGTGGGCGACCTTCAGGGCGAAACCCGAGCGTTCGTCCAGGCCGTGGCCCATGGCGACTTCGATGATGGTCCGGAGCAGCGCGAGCTGACCGGTCGCGGTGATCGCCGGGTCGAGGGGGTTGAGGCGGATCCCGTCGTCGTTGGCGGCGATGGGGTCCAGGCGGATGGGGGTTATTCCCAGCTGCTGGGCGATGAGGTTCCATTCGCCGACGCCGTCCTCGCCCTGGGCGTCGAGCACGACGACCTGGCGGTCCCTGAAGCGCAGTTGGCGCAGGACGTAGGTCTTTTCCAGGGCTGATTTGCCGTTGCCCGACTCGCCCAGGACCAGCCAGTGGGGGGCCGGCAGCTGCTGGCCGTACAGCTGGAAGGGGTCGTAGATGTAGCCCTTGCCGCTGTAGACCTCACGGCCGATGATCACCCCGGAGTCGCCGAGTCCGGGGGCGGCGGTGGGCAGGTAGACCGCCTGGGCCTGGCCCGTGGAGGTGCGGACGGGGAGTCTGGTGGTCTCGACCTTGCCGAACAGGAAGCTGGTGAAGGCGTCCGTCAGGGCGGACATGGGATCTCGCATGGGCGGCCATTCCCTCCAGCTAGCGTCGGATGCCGGTGGCGAACGGCAAGGTGTTGACGAAGGCGCGGTGGTGCTCGCGGTCACACCATTCGAGCTTCAGGTACGACTTGCCCGCCGAGGCACGGATGGTGCGCTTGTCGCGGGCGAGGGCTTCGGGGGAGCGGGAGGAGACCGTGATGTAGCCGACCAGGTTGACTCCCGCCGCGCCGCTCGCGAGGTCTTCGCCCCGCTGGTCGAGCCGGCCGTGGGCGGCGATGTCGCGGGGGTCGACGGTGCGGTTCATCTTCGCGGCGCGGCTGGCGTCGGCCTCGTCGTTGGTCTTCTCCGTGAGCATCCGCTCGATGGCGATCTCGGTGGGCTCGAGGTCCATGGTGACGGCGACCGTGCGGATCACGTCGGGGGTGTGGACGAGGAGCGGGGCGAGGAAGTTCACGCCGACCGGGGTCATCGGCCATTCCTTCACCCAGGCGGTGGCGTGGCACCAGGGGGCGCGGGTGGAGGACTCGCGGGTCTTGGCCTGGAGGTAGGTCGGTTCGACGGCGTCCAGTTCGGCGGGCCAGGCGTTGCGCTTGGTCATGGCCTGGATGTGGTCGATGGGGTGGTCGGGGTCGTACATGGAGTGCACGAGGGAGGCGAGGCGGCCCTGGCCCAGCGGCTGGCGGACGCGGATGTCGGCTTCGGCGAGGCGGGCGCAGATGTCGGTGAGCTCGCGGGCCATGACGATGGCGAGGCCGGCGTCGCGGTCGAGCTTGCGGCCCTTGTGGGGGGTGCCGGCGCGGGCGATCGTGTGGGCCTCGGCGGCGAGTTCGCGCGTGAAGTGGATGCAGGCGACGAGGTACGCGCGGTGCTGCTCGGAGGAGGTGGACACCATCGACTGGAGCTGGTCGTACGAATCGCGCAGCCAGACGGGGGCGTTGGTGTTGCCGCGGGCGGCGACGTCCTTGTCGTGGGCCTCCGGGTCGGCGGGCAGGGTGCGTACGAGCATCTGGAGGCGGGTGACGAAGCCGTCGCCGTTGGCCACGTGCTTGAGGAGCGTGCCGAAGCGGTCCACGAGGGCTTCCTGGTCCTCGCTGTCGCGCAGGCCGACGCCGGGGCCCTCGATCTCGATGGCGGCGGTGACGGTTCTGCGGTCGGCGTGGAGCAGGACGGCGATCTCGTCGGGGCCGAAGGGTGCGGCGAGCCAGTTGATGCGGCCGATGCCGGGGGGCGGGCCGACCTCGACCTCGCGGCCGTCGGCGGCGCGGATGCCGGCTTCCATGGCACCCGAGCGGAACGTCGTGCCGCGGCGCAGGGTGCGCTTGAAGCTGCGGTTGATCTCGAACCAGCGGTAGAAGGTGCGGCCGCGGTAGGGGACGTAGACGGCGGTGAGGGCGAGCATGGGGAAGCCGGCGAGGGAGACGATGCGCAGGGTGAGGGAGGGGACGAGCAGTCCGCTCATCATGCCGAGGAACGCGCCGGCGATGATCAGGGCGATCTCGCCGGTCTCGCGGTTCTTGCCGACGATCGCGTTCGGCCGGGCCCGGCCGATGAGATACGTGCGGCGGGGCGCGACCGGGTGGAGCTGGTGGGACTGGGTCGTCACCGCCCGTCACCTCCTGTGTTCCTCGTGCTGGAGCCCGTACGGGGCGGGGGTGCGGCGGCCGGGCCGGCGCCGCCGTTTCCGCCGCCGGAGCCGCGGCTGCTGTGCGCGGCCATGCCTCCGGAGATCTGGTTGGCGTCGCCGCCGCCGCTCGCGCGGTGGGCGCCGCCGCCACCGCCGCCGCGGCTGCTGTGGGTTTTGATGCCCTGGGAGACGAGGGAGGCGGGGGAGCTGATGACGGCGGCTGCCTGGGCGCCGTCGGTGGCCTTGCTGCGGTTGGTGCGGGCGGAGGCGATCTCGTCGCCGAAGCCGGGTACGAAGCGGTAGATCATCGCGGAGGCGAAGATCGCCAGCAGGATGATCGCGAGGCCGGAGACGACGGCGGAGAAGGCGTTGGGGCCCTTGTCGCCCGCGAGGGCTCCGGCGAGGCCGAGGACGATGACGATGACCGGCTTCACGAGGATGACGGCGATCATGATGCCCGCCCAGCGGCGGACGTGGCCCCAGAGGTTGCGGTCGACGAGGCCGGCGTAGACGACGGTGCCGAGCAGGGCGCCGACGTACAGGAGCGCGGCGCGGATCACGAGCTCGAGGCAGAGGATGCCGGCGGCGAGGACGGTGACGAGGGCGACGACGATCAGCATGATCGGGCCGCCGCCGATGTCGTCGCCCTTTTTGAGGGCTTCGGCGAAGGAGCCGAAGAAGACGTCGGTCTGGCCGCCGGTGGCGGAGGCGATGACCTCGGTGACGCCGTCGGTGGCGGAGACGACGGTGTAGAGGACGAGGGGGGTGAAGGCGGAGGCGATGACGGTGAGCCAGAGGAAGCCGATGGCTTCGGACATGGCGGTGGCGAAGGGGACGCCGCGGATGGCTCGTTTGGCGACGGCGAAGAGCCAGAGGACGAGGGTGAGGATGGTGGAGGCGGCGAAGACGATGGCGTACTGCTTGAGGAAGGCGCCGTTGGTGAAGTCGACGTTGGCGGTGCCGTTGACCGCTTTGCTGAGTTCGCCGACGATCCAGGCCGCGGCGTCGGCGCAGCCCTTGGCGAGGGAGGAGAGGGGGTTGAGGGCGTCCGTGGGGTCGCTGGGGGCGAGGCCCGTGCGGGGGGGTTGGGTGGTGCTTTCGCCTCGTTCGCAGTATTCCCGGGCCGGGCCGGCGATCAGCGCGCAGGGGTCCTTGCTCGCACTCGGTGAGGGTGACGGCGTTGGTGTCGGCGCGGCCACCGCGCGGGTGGCGAGGAGGATGACCGTGGTCTGAACGGCTGCTGCCGTGGCACCGATGCCGCGGAGTGAGAGCCTGCGGCTACCGGGCATAGGTGAAGCCTCCGAATTCGGTGACGGCGCGGCCGATCTCGTCGGAGGTGGATACGGGGTTGTCCCCGGTGACCGGGGTGGGACCGTCGGCCTGTGCGGTCTCGACGATCTTCCAGTCGGACCCGTTCCACTTGAGGGTCAGGGAGATGGTGAACCAGCCGCTGGTCACGGGGCGCGTGGACTTTTCACCGGTCAGGCCGAACATGCCGATGCACCAGACGTCGACCGCGGCGGTCCCGCCGGAGAAGCCCTTGACCTTGGCGCCGGCCGGCACGGTCCGGTTGACGAACGTGGAACCCGTAGGCGCCAAGCCGTCCTTGGTCAGACCGATCTGGGAGAGGAGCCCGGCGGAGTAGTCGGCGTCGAATCCGCTCTGGAGCTTCGCCCGGGTGCTCTCGTCTGCGACGGCATCGACGATGGCGTGTCTGCGCGGCGTATTGAACATGCCGTCAGAGCCCAGCGCCACGGCGTAGTTGGTCGCCGCCGACTGGGCGCCTTGCTGGTCCTGAGGGAAGCCGGAGGGCACCCCGGACGCTTTGCTCCCCACCGGAGGGACGCCCGTTACGGCTGTCGGGTCGGTCGACGGGGCCTTGTTCGAGGTGGTGGGAGGGGACGTGGGGGAGTGGGACTGGTTCGCGAAGGCGATGGCCGCGATCAGGAGGACCACCACGCCGACGACCGTGATCAGGCCGCGCGAGGCGCGGGGGGTGCGGCGGGGGGTGCCGTACGGGTCCGAGGCGGATTCCGGGAAGCGGGTACGGGTCTGGCCCGTGCCGCCGACCTCGCCGTGGCCCGCGCCGCTGCCACCGTACTGGTCGTCGCTGCTCATTCGGTGTCGCCCCCTCCGCGTCGTACGACGGTAGCGCTGGTATCCGCGCAGGCGCGGCGTGCTGGGTCCTCATCAGGGCTCTGGCTAGACGGCCATTCCGTACACGATGGTGAAGAGGGTGCCCAGGGAGCCGATGATGAAGACGCCCGTCAGGCCGGCCACGATGAGGCCCTTGCCCTGTTCCGCGCTGAAGGTGTCGCGCAGTGCGGTCGCGCCGATGCGCTGTTTGGCCGCGCCCCAGATGGCGATGCCCAGGCAGAGCAGGATCGCGACGGCCATGACCACCTCGACCATGATCTTCGCTTCATTGCCGAGACTGCCGAACGGCCCCCAGTTCGGGGCGATTCCGCCGATGATGGTGGTGATGTCGCCTTTTTCAGCTGCCAGGATCATGTAACTCACCGCCCCTGTATGGGTAGTTCCGGTTGCCCTCGCCCGGACGGCAGGGGTCACGCACTATCTTCGCTGATGAAACCGCCGTCGTATGTCGACTTCGCGGCTCTCTTTACCCGATCTGTCGCGCCGGGTTCCGCTCGTATGCCCTGACCTGGGCTCGGGCGGCGTGTGGGGGAAAGAACGTATGGTCACTCTGTGTATCACGAGGGGTGACCGCGGGCAATGATTGTCGTCTCGCCGTACGGGGTGCCTGCCGAGGGGCCGCCGTTCGGCGCAACGGGAGTGCGTGTCGTTCGACCGTTCCGCTGACATATGTCCGACATTCCGTCAGTCGTTCCACCCGGGTGGGGGGTTGCGGGGGATGCTCCACGTCGTTCGGTACGACGACGTGAGGAGTGGGCGACAGATGGGTTACTTCACCAAGGCGGGGCGGCGGGCGGCCTGGCTGGCCGGCGGGCTCGCGCTGCCGCTGGCGCTCGTGCTCACGGGTGCCTCGGTCCCGGAGGCGTCGGCTGCCGGCGGTGGTACGTGTGCGAAGCCCTCCGGGGACGAGGGCCTGAGGTCGAAGGCGGCGGCGCCCGGCGGTGGGTGTCCGGGGCCGAAGGGGCCCAAGGGTGACCGGGGTCCGAAGGGTGACCGGGGGCTCAAGGGGGAGCGGGGTCCGACCGGGCCGTGCGCCGACCTGGACTCGATCAAGGCGATGGGTGACCAGGAGCTCAGTGCGGCGCTGAGCCGGGGGCGGGTGTACATCGGCCGGCGGACCGTGGCCGGGGCGATGGTCGGGGCGTACGTCTGGAGGGACCTGACCACGCGGGCCAACCCCGGCTACCCGAGGGACGCGTGCGGAGTGTCCATCACGTACACCAACTACCGGGCGTACGTGAAGGTGCTGACGACGGGCGGGGACGTCTCGGAGATCTTCTGCGACTACTCGGCCATGGGCGTCCTCTGCCCGCTCGGCTGGCAGGCCGTCGTCAAGCCGTGACGGCCGGCCTCCCCGCCGGTGCCGCGCCCGGGGCACGAGCCGGGCGCGGCACCAGCGGGGTGTCCGGGTGTCCGGGTGTCCGGGTGGGCTGACGGGCGGACGGGCGGACGGGCTGACGGGCGGACGGGCTGACGGGCGGACGGGCTGACGGGCTGACGGGCTGACGGGCGGACGGGGTGTGGTTACGGGACGTAGATGTTCGAGGTGAACGGGGCGAAGCGGGTGTCGCCGGGGTGGATGACTCCGATGATCGCCCCGCTGCACCAGCGGCCGCTGGTGATGAAGACCGGGTTGTCGGTGTGGTTCGCGACCGCGGCGGGGCCGTTGTGCGCGATGCAGCCGGACGGCTCGTGGATCGCGCGGCCGTTGATGACCAGATCGCCCGAGGACGCGTGCGCGGCGCCACCGGCGCCGAGGACGAGGGCGGCGGCGGCCGCGAGGGTGCCGAGGGTGCCGCGAGTGCTGAGGGGCGTGGTCGCTCGTCGTCGCATGGGAAACCTCCAGGGAGCCGTCCGATGACGATCATCTTCCGGTTGCGTGGCTCACCGTATGGGGTGCGTTGCCCAGCGTCACGTCAGGTGGGCGGCGGGTGGATGCGCGAGGGGCGCACATCTCTCCGGCGAGCGCCGTTCTGTGAGCGCCGTCCTGTGGGTGTGGGGGTGTACTGGCCCTGCTCGGGCGGAGCGTTACGGGAGCCAGTGCGCGGGGTGCGTGAGGGAGTCCGGGAGGCGGGTCGCGGGGTTGCCCCGGGCCGCGCCCAGTTGGGCCTGGGTGAGGAAGAGGGCCTCGCGCAGGTCGGCGTCCCGCAGGTCGGTGTCGCGGAGGTCCGCGCCGATCAGGTCGGCCGTGCGCAGGTCCGCGCCGCTGAGGTCGGCGGCGATGAGGTAGGCGCCGCGCAGGTTGGCGCCGCGCAGGTCCGCGCCGGAGAGGCGGGCGCCCATCAGGTCGGCGCCGCGGTGGTTCTTCTTGCGGCCCGCCACCTTGGCCCGTACGAGTTCGCTGGTCTTCAGCAGGAGGGTGTTGACCTCCTGGCGCAGGGGGTTGATGTCGAAGTCCGCGAGGGCCCGCGGGGCCGCTTCGGTCCATCGGGCGGTGGTGGCCAGCGCGGTGCGCAGGTCCGTGTGGACCGGGCGGGCCGCCGGGAGGGGCAGGGCCTCGGTGAGGGCGAGGGCCTCGGAGAGGTAGAAGAGGAGCTCGTGCAGCTGCCGCATCAACGGGAAGACCTCGAACATCGCGCCGGCCGTGCCGGGGTGGGCGCGCCAGTCGCGGCCTTCGAAGGTGACCTGTGAGACCTGCTGGCCCGCGCCGAAGCAGTCGAAGACGGTGCAGCCCGGGAAGCCGGAGTCGCGCAGCCGGGTGTGGATGCCGCAGCGGAAGTCCTGCCGGAGGTTCTTGCAGGGGGTGCCGGCGGGCTTGTTCACGGCGAAGTCGGTGGACTTGGCGAAGGGCAGGGCGACGCAGCACAGGGCGAAGCAGTCGGCGCACTCCGCCCGCAGGACGGGGAGCAGCGGGGCCGACGGCGGCGGGGTGGGTGAGGTCGGGCCCGGAGATGTGAATACGAGACAGGCCCACGCCTGGCCGTCTTCCTGCTACGCCGCTACCTCCGCACAGTGACCGCCGGCTCAGTCGGCCGACACAACCCGCTCGCCACTGGCCCGTTCGGAGTGCTGGACGAGTCCCGGCGTACAGGCACCACCGCCGAGAGACCAGGAGGAGCATGACCATCCACGACCCAGACGCCCTGACCCGGCACATCGCACAGCAGATCGCACTGCTCAACGAACACCTGGTCACGGCTCCGCCCCGCCAGGCAGCCCGGACCCTCAGCCAGGTCCTTGACCACGAAGACGGCATCCTCGGACAGCTGACCACCTTGATGGTCACCGGATCGCGTTTCGCCCAGGACCGGGCGACCGCCGGAGTACTGCCGCCCGAGGCATGGCTCGCCCTCGGCCGGGCCGCGAATGAGCTCCACGACATCGGCCTCGACCTCGACGACCACACGGAAGACCTCCGCCGACTCGCTCAAGCCCCGGCAAGCACCCCGATTCCGGCCACAGCCTCGGCTCTCGTCGCCAGGAGGCACCGGTGAAGAAGACCTGGACAGGCTGGGGGCCGACCGCCGACCAGCCGCAGCAGCACTACCTGGTCGAGCCCCGCCACCTCGGAGGCGGAGGCGATCTCCGCTTCGTCGCCGAGTACCTGCGCGCCTCCGGCTGGAAGGACATCTCCCGCACCGGCGGCCCAATCGCCTTCGACAGCCCCGACCGCACGGTGCGGGTCGGCTTCGACCCGACGGCGATGCCCGGTGGCTGGACCATCTCCGGAAAGGCTGTGGGGCAGCAGCCGGCCTGGCACGCCACGTTCACCATGGCCGTGCCGATCGAGATCGTCGCGGGCTTCACCGACACCCTGACCAAGTCCCGCTCGGCCCATGCCCCAAACGTGTGGGCTCCGCTGGAGGAGAACGGGTGGGAGACCGAACGCGGGCAGCACTTCACCGCCGTGTCGCCGGACCGTAATGCCTGGCTGCAGTTCCACCAGAGCGAACCCGGCCAGGCGCACTGGTGGGCCGGGGCCCGCACCGAGCACGGCCGGGCCTGGGACGCGGTCTTCACCCCGACGACGCCGATGCACCTCGTCCAGGGCTTCTCGGCCGCTCTGTCGGACCCGACTCCGGTCCTGCGCCAACGCGGCGAGGTCCCCGCAACGAAGTGGATCCGCACCACTTCGGTGTCCGTACGCCCCTCCGAACTCGGAGGCTGGCAGCAGGCCCGGATCACCGCCGCCCGCGCCGCCACCTGGGCCCGCAACTCCTGGAGCGCCGCCCGCCCCCGCCAGCGCACTCCCGCCAGCCCCTACACGTCAGCCGGCGCAAGCAAGTCCCGCCGCTGACCGCCCGGCCCACACCACGACCACCGAGGAACCCCATGACGGCACTCTCCAATGCCCCCCTTCCGGAGAAGATCGACCAGGCCGTCGACATCCTCCTGGAGCTCAGGGACCACCTGCGGTCCGAGCCGCCCACCGACGAGGTCCTGACGCTGCTGATACCGCTTGTCGACGAAGACCTCGGCATCCCGATGCTCCTGTCCGACGTCCTGCGCGCATCCGCCCGAGCCATCGCCACCGACGCCGACCCGTACAGCGAGGAGGTCAGCTCGGTGGTCGCCACCCTCCGCGAAGCGGCCACCGAGATCATGCAGTGGTACTCGCTGCACTGGGAGGTCCGCCGTCTGGACACTGTCATCGACGACACGCCGGGAGCGACGTCCTGAGCCAGCGGCCCTTCATCCACACCCGCGCCGACGAACCGCACAGCCGGATCTGGTTCGAGACCAGCCCCCGCCACCTCGCGGGTCGCGGCGACCCCCGCCACATCACCCAAGCTCTGCGTGCAGCAGGGTGGTCCAACCACTCCGACCCGGACTACCCGCACGTGATCCTGGCCAGCCCCGACCAGCGTTACGCCCTGGCCCTGGAACCGGAGAACGAGTCGTACTCCAAATGGTGGCGGATCAGCTGCACCAGCGACACCGAGAACTGGTATGCCCAGTTCGGCGGGAACACCCCGGTCGAGATCCTCGCCGGATTCACCGACGCCCTCCTCGCGCCCATACCCCAGACCGCCCCCGACGTGTGGTCCACCCTCACAGCGGCGGGCTGGAGTTACACCAGGGACGAGCGCGGCCACGAGCTCGCCGAACACCCCGACGGCATCATGCAACTCCGTCGGTGGAACAGGACGACCAGCTGGAACACCGGCTTCATCGCCTGCGCCCTGCTCCCCGACAGCCTCGGCGGGCAGGAAACGGTGTGGGAGGCCCACCTCGGAAACGCCCCACACCTTGCCGCCGCGTTTGCCACCGCACTGGTCGATCCCGCGCCGGTCGCACGGGCCGAGTTCGACGTCCCGCACAGCCACCTCGTCACCCAGAAACCCGGTGGCCGCCAGGGCAACGACCTCGCGAAGCAGCACGCCGCGCGCCTGGCCCAAGCCCGTGCCGCCGCCGTACGCAACCGGCGTACCGCCCTCACGACCCAGCCAATCCCCAGCTCGGCCCCGGCGGCGCCCATCGCCGCCGGGCCCCGGCGCTGACAGCGCCACCCCGACCGGTCTTCAAGGAGCCGTCCCCTCTGTCCATCACCGACCGGCAGCTCGCCGCCTTCGCCCACGACCACGAGAACCTCGGCTCGGCCATCACCCCGCGCTACCTCGCCGACGCAGGAGACCCCCGCCACGTCACCCACGCCCTGCGGGCCCGCGGATGGAGTCTGGACTCCGACCCGCTGCACCCGGCGATTCGGATGACCAGCCCCGACTACGCCTTCCGGCTCGACCTCACGCCGACGCCCAGCAGCTTTCACCGCTGGTGGCGCATCGACAACAACTACGGGTCCGGCTTCTGGTCCGCCACGTTCAACGGCGACACCCCCGCGGAGATCGTGGCCGGCCTGACCGACGCACTCATCCGGCCCGAGCCCGAAGAACCAGCCCCCTCCGTGATCGACGTCCTCACCGGCCGCGGCTGGGAACACACCACGTCCGAGACCGGCTCGCAGAGGCTGACCTCGCCCGACGCCATCGTCCAGGTGGAGCTGTACGTCTCGCCCTCCCTGGGCGTCATGGGCTGGGAGATCGAGGCCGCCCACCACTTCGGTCAGTACGGCCCGGAGCAACGCATCTGGCGGGCCCACCTCGACGCGGCGACCCCCGCTCACCTGCTGGCCGCCGTCGCCGAGGCGATCTCCAACCCCACGCCGGTACTGCGCGCCCGATTCAAGATCAACGACAGTGCCCACCTGACGCAGGGCCCGGAGTTCGCGATCGGCTCCGAGGTCGTCGGCGCACACAAGAAGCGCCTGGCGGAGGCCCGCCGCCACCGGCCCAAGCCGCGCCTCACGACCACCGCCGTGGCCGCGCCCGCACTTCCCACCGCCTCATCGCCCAGGCCCGCCCGGTAGCCGCCGGCCACGAACTCCCCATCCCCGAAGGACCCGTGACAAATCCCGACCCCCACGCCGGGCACCAACTCCTCCTGGGCCAGCTCGCCCTCTACCTCCGCGAGGCGGAGCAGATCCTCGCTGCCTGGGACACCTACTCCGACAAGCACAGCGACCCCGACGGCTGGCCGCACGACGAGAGGGCCTACGGGTTTCGCCAAGCCCAGCGCGACGCCGACACGTGGCGGTCCTTCAATCGGATCCGCTCCGGTGCCGGCGGCCTAGTCGCCACAGCCGAGGTCCAGCTGCAGAAGCTTCCGAAGCGGAGCCTCCACCAGCGCTGGGCCTGGCAGATCGGCGCCCTCCGCACCGCCCAGGAACGGATCAGTGCCCTGCAGAGCGAGTGGCTCAAGTTGCGCGCCACCCTGCCGGAGTCTGTACGGCCCGGGGTCGAGGAGTACGGCGTTCCGCTCGCCGAGCGGAACGCCGAGGCCTGGCACTACCTGGACGAATGGGCCCTGCACGGCCAGGCCGTCCTCGACATCCACACGGCCTTCCGGCGCAGTCAGTCCCGGCCGGCCGCCGTTCCCGTTCCCGCGCACCCCGGCCGGGACACCAGCCCGGCAACACCCCGCCGGTAGACGCCCACCGCCCCCTTCCCCTGGAACCGCCCTCTTGTCCAGCACCTCCCCCAACTCCAACTCCGACGGCTACGACATAGCCTCCAAGGCCCTCCTCGGCGCCTTCGCCGTCGCCCTGCCTCTGTCCACCCTGGCCTGGCTGGGCGGCAACGCGACCGCCTGGGTCACCGGCAGCGGCCCCTGGGTCCCCTACCAGCCAGCGGAAGCACTTCTCCACCCCGAACGCCTATGGCCCGCGGCAGGAGAAACGTCCCTGCTGATCGGAACCCGCGTTCTCCCCACCGCGGTTCTCCTCACCCTCACCGTCTTCGGATACCTGTGGTGGTCCCGGCGCCGGGGCACCAGCGGGAAGAGGAAGCGTGTCGCCGGGATGGCCAAGCAGAGGGACATCGAGCCGCTGCTCGCCAAGGCCATCACCGCCAAAGCCCGCTCCCTGCGGCCCAGCCTGAAGGAGGTCAAGGCCATCGACGCCTCCGACACCGGCGTCCTGCTCGGCAACCTGCAGGGCAGCCGCTCCGAGGTCCGGATGGGCTTCGAGGACGTCGCGGTCGCGATCATGGCCCCCCGATCCGGCAAGACGACCTGCCTGGCAATTCCCGCGATCCTCGCCGCCCCCGGCCCCGTGCTGCTCACCTCGAACAAAGCAGCCGGTGACGCCTACACCGCCACCCTCGACGCCCGCGGGGAGGACGGCCGGACCTGGAGCATGGATCCGCAGCAGATCGCCCACGCGGCCCGTGAGATGTGGTGGAACCCGCTCGCCACCGCCAAGTCCCTAGATGGGGCCGGTAGGTTGGCCGGGCACTTCCTCGCCGCGAGCGTGGATGCCTCCCAGCAGGGCGACTTCTGGTCCAAGGCCGGATCCAACATCCTGAGCCAACTGTTCCTGGCCGCAGCTCTCGACGAACGCCCCATCACCGACGTCATGCAGTGGCTGGCCTTCCCCGCCGACCGCAGGCCTCTGGACATCCTCCGCGACCACGGGTTCTCGGCCGTCGCCGCACAGCTCAAGGGCACCGTCGAAGGCCCGCCGGAGACCCGCGACGGCATCTACGAGACCGCGAGGCAGTACGCCTCGGCGCTCCTGAACAGCGAGATCGCCGCGTGGGTCACCCCTCAGAAGGGGGTCGCCGAGTTCAAGCCCGCCGACTTCGTGACCAGCAAGGACACCTTGTACCTGCTGTCGAAGGACGGAGGCGGCGGAGCCAGTGCGCTGATCGCCGCGTGCGCGGACTCCGTGATGCGGGCCGCGACCACCCAGGCCGAACGGGCCGGCGGACGCCTGGACCCGCCCATGCTTGCGATCCTCGACGAGGCCGCCAACGTGTGCAAGATCAGTGACCTCCCCGACCTGTACTCCCACCTCGGGTCCCGCGGGATCATCCCGATCACCATCCTGCAGTCCTACCGGCAGGGGCAGAAGGTTTGGGGCGACGCAGGCATGGACGCCATGTGGTCCGCGTCCACCGTGAAGGTGATCGGCTCCGGCATCGACGACCCGGACTTCGCCGACAAGCTCAGCAGGCTGATCGGTGACCACGACGTCGAGACGAAGTCCACCTCCATCTCCGACTCGGGGAAGTCCACCAGCATCAGCATGCGCCAGGAGCGGATCCTTCCCGCGGACGCGATCCGCGCCCTCCCCAAGGGAACCGCGCTCTGCTTCGCCACCGGCATGCGCGCAGCCATGCTCGACCTGCGCCCCTGGTACCTGGAGCCCGGCGCCGGCACCCTCGCCGCCGCTTCCGCCGCCGCGTCCAAGGGCATCACCGACCGAGCGGTCGCCAAAGCCTCGCCACAGAAGGACGGCTTCGGGAAGGCGGCGTGAACAACCCGGACCGCTCGCCGAAGCACGCTCCGTGCCGGTCGCAGTGACCTTCCCGAAGACACCGGGAGGGGTCTCGCCCTGGCCCCCGACAGCCTGCCCCCTCGAACAGAAGGAGCCCTGTGCCTGATTCGCACCCGCCGCCCCTGGAATACCCCGGCCTGTCTGACTTCATCGACGACATCATCGAGGATCTTCGCCGGCACCCGATTGGCATCGACCACGTCTCCGTCAGCACCGTCACACGGCACATCAGCCAAGTCAGTGCACTCCTCGCACGGGTAGCCGACGAGGCTCACGCCCACAGCGACCACGCCCGCCGTCACCCCGAGCCCAGCATCTGGCGGCCGACCCACATCCTTTCGATGACGACGGTCTCGCTGGCCGAGGCGCTGTCCGGCTATACGAAGATCCTCGCCCCCCTAACCATCGCCTGCGAGCCCACCCCGTACGGCACGGTCGACGACGCCATGGACCGCTTCGACTTCTACGAGGCCACCGATGAGCACCTGCCCGTCATCCGCCGGGCACTGTCCGAGGCCCGCGACCACATAAGGCCGGACGCGACCGCCCCCCAGCCGTCGTCAGCGCCCAGCTCCCCAACCCGGCCGCCCGCAATGGACGACGCACCCGGGCGCCCCGACCCTTCGCCGGCAGACACGAACTCCGACCGCGGTCCGCAACCATCCCCACCCCGGGTCCCGGCCAAGTTGAACGACGCCCAGCACCGCGCGCTCCAGGTCATCGCCGAGCACGAGATCACCGTGTATCTGAGCAGGCACAAGCTGGCCCTGTCCGGCCAGCCCGGCCCTCACCGGTTCACCATGCGCACGGTGGAGGCCTTGGAGGCGCAAGATCTGGTGAAGCGTAGTTCCGCCACCACCCTCGTGACGGGCCAGCGACTGCACCTCACTCCCACTGGCCGCCAGGCCCTCGACAGCCTCGGCCCGGTCCCACTGCCCGCTCCGGCTTCCGCTCCCGTACGTCCGGTCCGCCCACCGGCGGCCCGCACCCGCTAGCCGGGATGCGCGACAACGCCCCGGACCGCCCGTAGGCACCAGCGTCGACACCTTCGTGCCCGCGCCCTGGAACCCAACCTGTGCCCGATACCCCATGAGAGTTCGCCTTGCAGATCATCGACCTTGCAGAACAGACCCGCTTCCTCGGCCAGGTGGCCCCCACTCTGAAGGCCCTGCGCGAGGAGGTGGAGAGCGTGAGGGCGGGAGAGATAGCCAAACCCCTTCGCGAGATCGGGCCGACCGCCGTCCGCGTACAGGACTTCGCGATGCAGTGCACCCAGCAGGCCCTCACGCTGTCGACCAGCCAGTACGCCGCCATGAAGGACGGCCACGAGAACCTCGCCGAACTCGTCGAAGCCACAACCCAGATATCTCTCGCCGCCACCCTGTGCACGCTCGCCATCCACCGCCGCACCGAAGTCCTGCTGTACGACGACGCTGATGAGACCCCCGCGGCGAGCCGCAGCAGGCTGAGTGAGGCCACCGAGGAACTGGATCGAGCGGCGAAGACGTACCACCGGCTGGCACAGCGCCTGTCCCATCGCCTGGCCTCGTTCGCCGCGCGACGCGAGGACCAACAGCTGATCGCCCGGGCAGCGGGTAGTCCCGGCGTGACCACGACGCCGAAGGCGCATGCGGCACGGCCTGAAGTCCTCGGTCCGCCAGCAGGCGTCGTCGGGGCACCTCACCCCACCGACACGGCACCCGCAGCCTCGCCGCCCACACCGCGAAGCCCGGGGCGCAGGTGACCGGCCTCGCCCCCACCGATCGCGTCCTCGTCTCCCCGCGCTACCTGGCCGGCGCGGGTACCGACAAGATCACCGACGTCATCGGGCCGCTCGTCCGCCTCTTCGACTGGCGGGCAGAACAGAACCAGCAGCATGTGAGGCTTACCCATCCCCAGGGCACAGCAGCGCTGGACTTCACCCCCGAGAGCCCCGACGGCCTGTGGTGGAAGATAGAGAACGTCGAGCCCCACTGGCAGATCCAGATCAGCCGCCAGGCCCCGATCGAGGCGGTATCGGCCGTCGCCCAGAGCCTGCCGCAGCTCCTCGGCGACCACCGTCACGCCGAACAGATCTCCATCACCAGGCTCTCGCTCCGCGAGATCGCCGTCACCAACCGGTGGGTCCGCGCGCCCGACAACAGCGCCTACAGCTCCCCGGACAGCCACTGCTCGGTGCACCACCGCCCCCGCCCCGGCGTCGGCTGGTCCTTCGAGCACTCGGTCTACGACGGGTTCGACACGCACTGGAGCGCCACCTTCACCGACGCCGTGCCCGCGCCGCTGGTCGCCCAGTTCTTCTCCCACCTGGCGTCCAGCACGCCCGTGGAGCGCCAGTACCGCGAGATCCCCTTCCTCTCCCGCGACCTGAGCGCCGCGATCATCACGCCCGCCCACTCCGCAGGCCTCGGCGCCCACGTACACCACGCACTCGCCCAGATCCCTCAGCCCCGCCCACCTGCGGCACCGCCCCGCCGTCCCTGATCGGACCGCCAGAAGCGGCCTCGCCTGATTGACGACTGCCCCCGCTACCGCACCGAAGAGCACCGCACGACGCTAACCATCCGCCCCCTTGGAGCTCCCCGCCCTCCCGCGCACGCGCATCCGTACCCGCACACAAGAAGGGGTCACCGCATGAGCACGCCCTACCCGTTCACCGCACTGGTCGGCCAGACCGACCTGCGCCTCGCGCTGCTGCTCAACGCGGTGAGCCCCGCGGTCGGCGGTGTTCTCGTGCGCGGCGAGAAGGGGACGGCCAAGTCCACGGCCGTCCGCGCCCTGTCCGCCCTGCTGCCGCAGGTGGACGTCGTCCCCGGCTGCCGGTTCAGCTGCGCGCCCGCCGCCCCGGACCCGGGCTGCCCCGACGGCCCGCACGAGCCCGGCGCCGGGTCCGCGCGGCCGGCCCGCATGGTGGAGCTGCCCGTCGGCGCCTCCGAGGACCGCCTCGTCGGCGCCCTCGACATCGAACGCGCCCTCGCCGACGGCGTGAAGGCCTTCGAGCCGGGCCTGCTGGCCGACGCGCACCGGGGCATCCTCTACGTCGACGAGGTCAACCTCCTCCACGACCACCTCATCGACCTCCTCCTCGACGCCGCCGCGATGGGCGCCTCCTACGTGGAGCGCGAGGGCGTCTCCGTACGGCACGCCGCGCGCTTCCTCCTCGTCGGCACGATGAACCCGGAGGAGGGCGAGCTGCGCCCGCAGCTGCTCGACCGGTTCGGGCTGACCGTCGAGGTCGCCGCCTCCCGCGAGCCCGTCCAGCGGGTCGAGGTCGTCCGCCGCCGGCTCGCCTACGAGGACGACCCCGCGGGCTTCGCCGGCCGCTGGGCCGGGGACGAGGAAGAGGTGCGCGCCCGGGTGGTGGCCGCCCGGGCGCTGCTCCCCCAGGTGGTTCTCGGTGACAACTCGCTGCTGCAGATCGCCGCGACCTGCGCCGGCTTCGAGGTCGACGGCATGCGCGCCGACATCGTGATGGCCCGCACCGCGACGGCGCTGGCCGCCTGGGCCGGGCGGACCGGGGTGCGCAAGGAGGACGTGCGCCAGGCCGCCCTGCTGGCGCTCCCCCACCGGCGCCGCCGCAACCCCTTCGACGCGCCGGGTCTCGACGAGGAGAAGCTGGACCGGATCCTGGACCAGTTCCCCGACGACGAGCCGGACCGGGAGCCCGATCCGGAGCCGGAGACCGAGCCCGAGGGCCCGGACGACGGCGGCCCGGACGGCGACGGCCCCGACGGCGGGGGCCCGCACGACAACGGGCCGGACGACGGGGGCCCCGACGGCGGCGGCATACCTCCACGGGACTCCGGACCCGACGCGCCCGCGACGGACGAACACCCCGAAGACCAGGCCGAGGCCGAGCCCGATCCGCGGTCCCCGGACTCCGCCCGCGGGGGCGACCCGGCCGAGCAGGCGCCCGTACGGGCCGCCGAGCCCTTCCGCACCAAGATGCTCAGCGTCCCGGGACTCGGCGAGGGGGCCTCCGGGCGGCGCTCGCGCGCCCGCACCGCCCACGGCCGCACCACCGGCGCCCAGCGCCCCCGGGGGCAGCTGACGAAGCTGCACCTGTCGGCGACCATCCACGCGGCGGCCCCGCACCAGAAGGCGCGCGGGCGCACCGGGCGCGGCCTCGTCATCCGCAAGGACGACCTGCGCCAGGCCACGCGCGAGGGCCGCGAGGGCAACCTCGTGCTCTTCGTCGTCGACGCCTCCGGATCCATGGCCGCCCGGCAGCGCATGAGCGCGGTCAAGGGCGCGGTGCTGTCCCTGCTGCTCGACGCCTACCAGCGCCGGGACAAGGTCGGCCTGATCACCTTCCGCGGCGCGACGGCCGAACTGGCCCTGCCGCCCACCTCCTCCGTCGACGCCGCCGCGGCCCGGCTGGAGAAGCTGCCGACCGGCGGCCGCACCCCGCTCGCCGCCGGGCTGCTCAAGGCCCACGAGGTGCTGCGGATCGAGCGGCTGCGGGACCCGAGCCGGCGGCCGCTGCTCGTCGTCGTCACCGACGGGCGGGCCACCTCGGCCGGCACGGCGGGCGGCGCCGCGGGCGGACGGCCGGAAGGCACGCCGCGGGAGCTCGCCGGGCGCAGCGCCCGGCTGCTGGCGGCCGGCGGGGTCGCCTCCGTGGTCGTGGACTGCGAGTCGGGGCCGGTCCGGCTGGGGCTGGCCGGTGAACTGGCCGCCGACCTGGGCGGCCCGGCCGTCACCCTCGACGGGCTCCGCGCCGACTCGCTGGCCGGACTCGTGAAGGCCGGACTCATCAAGAGCGTACGTACCCCATCCCCGACCCTCAGGAGGGCCGCGTAATGCCGCAGGGACAGCCGTCCGTCGTTCCGGAAGACGGACTCACGACGCGTCAGCGCCGCAACCGCCCGCTCGTCTTCGTCCACACCGGCCCGGGCAAGGGCAAGTCGACGGCGGCCTTCGGGCTGGCGCTGCGCGCCTGGAACCAGGGCTGGCCGATCGGGGTGTTCCAGTTCGTCAAGTCGGCGAAGTGGAAGGTCGGCGAGGAGAACGCGCTCAAGGTGCTCGGCGCCTCGGGCGAGGGCGGTTCCGTCGTCTGGCACAAGATGGGCGAGGGCTGGTCCTGGGTCCAGCGCGACGCGCAGCTCGACAACGAGCAGGCCGCCAAGGAGGGCTGGGAGCAGGTCAAGCGCGACCTGGCCGCCGAGACGCACAAGCTGTACGTGCTGGACGAGTTCGCGTACCCGATGCACTGGGGCTGGATCGACGTGGACGAGGTCATCGAGGTGCTCCGCAACCGTCCCGGTACGCAGCACGTGGTGATCACCGGGCGCAACGCGCCGGAGAAGCTGGTGGAGTTCGCGGACCTCGTCACCGAGATGACCAAGGTCAAGCACCCGATGGACGCCGGCCAGAAGGGCCAGAAGGGCATCGAGTGGTGACTTCGTTCAACGTCCCGCGGCTGGTCATCGCCGCGCCGTCGTCCGGCAGCGGCAAGACCACCGTCGCGACGGGCCTGATGGCGGCCTTCTCGGAGCGCGGCCTCGCCGTGTCCCCGCACAAGGCCGGGCCCGACTACATAGACCCCGGCTACCACGCGCTGGCCACGGGCCGGCCGGGGCGCAATCTGGACGCCTTCATGTGCGGGCCGCAGCTGGTGGCCCCGCTGTTCGCGCACGGGGCCGCCGGCGCGGACCTGGCCGTCATCGAAGGCGTGATGGGGCTCTACGACGGGGCCGCGGGGCGGGGTGAACTGGCGTCGACGGCCCAGGTCGCGAAGTTGCTGCGGGCGCCGGTGGTCCTCGTCGTCGACGCGTCCTCGCAGTCGCGTTCGGTGGCGGCGCTGGTGCACGGCTTCGCCTCGTTCGACCCGCAGGTGCGGCTCGGCGGCGTGATCTTGAACAAGGTCGGCTCCGACCGGCACGAGGTGATGCTGCGCGAGGCGCTGGAGGAGGCGGGGATGCCGGTGCTCGGCGTCCTGCGCCGGGCTCCGCAGGTGGCCGCGCCGTCCCGGCACCTCGGCCTGGTGCCGGTGGCCGAGCGGCGGCGCGACGCGGTCGCCTCGGTGGCGGCGCTGGCGGAACAGGTCCGCCAGGGCTGCGACCTGGAGGCCCTGATGGCCCTGGCCCGGACGGCCCCGCCGCTGGCCTGCGAGGCCTGGTCGCCGGAGAGTCCGGCCGCGTCTGCGGCTGCGGCTGCGTCGGCGGATGCAGGTCCGGCCGCGTCTGCGGCTGCGGCTGCGTCGGCGGATGCAGGTCCGGCTGCGGCTGCGGCTGCGGCTGAGACTGCGACTGCGGCGCTGGGTTCGGGGCGGAGCTCCGGTGGCGGCGCCGCACCTGTCATCGCCGTGGCCGGCGGGGCCGCCTTCACGTTCTCGTACGCCGAGCACGCGGAGCTGCTCACGGCCGCCGGGGCGGAGGTCGTCACCTTCGACCCCTTGCGCGACGAGGAACTCCCGCCCGGCACCGCGGGCCTGGTGATCGGCGGCGGGTTTCCCGAGGTCTACGCACCGGAGCTGTCCGCGAACGAGCCGCTGCGCAAGGCCGTGGCCGGCTTCGCCGCGGCCGGCGGCCCGGTGGCCGCCGAGTGCGCGGGGCTGCTGTACCTGGCCCGTTCGCTGGACGGGAAGCCCATGTGCGGGGTGCTCGACGCCGACGCGCGCATGTCGGAGCGGCTCACGCTCGGCTACCGCGAGGCGGTCGCGGTGTCCGACAGCGTCCTCGCACCGGCCGGAACCCGGCTGCGCGGGCACGAGTTCCACCGGACGGTGATCGAACCCGGCGCCGGCGCGGCGCCCGCCTGGGGGTTCACGCATCCCGAGCGCCGGGTCGAGGGCTTCGTGCAGGGCGGGGTGCACGCCAGCTACCTGCACACGCACTGGGCGGCGGAGCCGTCCGTGGCCGTGCGGTTCGCCGAGGCCGCGGCGGCGCATCGGTGAGGAGCGGGCACGCCGCCGTCCGTCCGGGCCGGCCCGGGCGGACGGCCCGGCCGGTACGGTCAGTCCGCGAGGCCGACCACCAGCCAGATCCCGGCCACCCCGCCCACGGTGCACATCAGCGTGGACAGCGCGGGGTGCTTGTGGTGCGCCTCGGGCAGGATCTCGGCGGCGGCCAGATACAGCAGGACGCCTCCGAAGAAGCCCAGGTACGCGCCGAGGGGTTCCTCCGGAAGGGTGAACAGCAAAGTGGACGCTGCGCCGACGACGGGGGCCACGGCGTCCGCGAAGAGCATCAGCAGCGCCTTGCGGCGGGCGTTCCCGTACAGCCGGGTGAGCGTGTACGTGTTGAACCCGTCGGCGAAGTCGTGGGTGATCACGGCCAGCGCCACGGCGACGCCCATCCCGCCGCCGACCTGGAACGCGGCGCCGAGGGCCACTCCGTCGGCGAGGCTGTGGCCGACCATGGCGGCGGCCGCCGTCAGGCCGACCTGGGGGACCCGGCCGCCGTGCTCCTCGTGGGCGTGCCCGTGCGCGTACGCGTGGTCGCCCGCGGCCCCGCCGTCGCCGCCCCCATCGCCGTTGCGGCCCCCGTGCGCGGCCTGGCGGACCGCCAGCAGGCGCTCCGCGCAGTGCGCGACGAGGAACCCGCCGACGAAGAGCAGCAGGGCGAGCGGGACGCCGAACACCTCGTCCCCGGCCGCGCGCATGGCCTCCGGGAGCAGGTCGAGGCCCACGACGCCGAGCATCAGCCCGCCGGCCAGGCCCAGCACGAGGTGGCGGCGGTCGGTGACGCGCTGCGCCGTCCATCCGCCCGCCAGGGTCATCAGGAACGCGCCCAACGCCACGATCACGGCCATGTGCCCCTGCATACCGATTCCGCGGCGCCCGCGCACTTCCGCGCACGGGTGGCGGACCACGGCCGGTTGACGGACACGACGACCCGAGCAGAACCACGACGACAAGCACGACGAGCACGACGAGCACGACGACGACCGACGACAACCGAGAGCGGCTGAGAACGGGTGAACCTGGTGGGCGAGTACGCGACGCAGCTGGTGGTCGGGGTCGGCGGCCGCGCGGGGGTGTCCGTGGCGGAGGTCTGCTCCCTGGTGGAGGAGACCCTGCGCGGCGCCGGGCTGTCGACGCAGGCGGTGACGGCCCTGGCCACGGTGGAGGCGAAGGCCGTGGAGGCGGGGATCGCCGGTGCGGCGGAACGTTTCGGCGTGCCGCTGCTGAGCTACTCCGCCGACCTGCTGGCCTCGATCCCGGTGCCGCACCCCTCGGACGCGGTGCAGGGCGCCGCCGGGACCCCGTCGGTGGCGGAGGCCGCCGCGCTCGCCGGGGGCGGGGAACTCCTCGTACCCAAGCGTCGGTCGGTGGCGGCCACCTGCGCGGTCGCGACGGCCCACACGCACGACCTGCGCCACCACGGGGACGCGGAGGTGGCGGGCACGGGCGCGGCGCTGGTCGATCTCGCGGTGAACGTACGGGCGCACACGCCGCCGGAGTGGCTGAAGGCCCGGATCGCGGCTTCGCTCGACGTCCTGTCCGCGTATCCCGACGGCCGCTCGGCCCGCGCGGCGGTGGCCCTGCGCCACGGGCTGCCCGTCGAGCGGGTCCTGCTGACGGCGGGGGCCGCGGAGGCGTTCGTACTGATCGCGCGGGCCCTGGGAGCCACCCGGCCCGTGGTGGTGCACCCGCAGTTCACCGAGCCGGAGGCGGCCCTGCGCGACGCGGGCCACCGGGTGGAGCGGGTGGTGCTGCGCGCGGCGGACGGCTTCCGCCTGGACCCGGCGGCCGTGCCGCAGGACGCCGACCTCGTGGTCGTCGGGAACCCGACCAACCCGACCTCGGTCCTGCACCCGGCGGCCACGCTGGCCGCGCTGGCCCGGCCCGGGCGGATCCTGGTGGTCGACGAGGCGTTCATGGACGCGGTCCCGGGCGAGCGGGAGGCACTGGCCGGGCGGACCGACATACCGGGTCTCGTCGTGCTGCGGAGCCTGACCAAGACCTGGGGGCTGGCCGGGCTGCGCATCGGCTACGTGCTGGCCGAGCCGCAGGTGATCGCGAAGCTGTCGGCGGCCCAGCCGCTGTGGCCGGTGTCCACGCCGGCGCTGGTGGCGGCCGAGGCCTGCGTGGCCCCGGCGGCGCTGGCGGAGGCGGAGGCCGCGGCCCGGCAGATCGCGGTGGACCGGGAGCACCTCCTCGCCGGGCTCGCGGAGTTCGAGGAGGTCTCGGTGGCGGGCACGGCGGCGGGGCCGTTCGTGCTGATCCGGATCGAGGGCGCCATGGAGGTCCGCACCCGCCTGCGCGCGCTGGGCTTCGCCGTCCGCCGGGGCGACACCTTCCCGGGCCTGGACCGCTCCTGGCTGCGCCTGGCGGTCCGCGACCGCGCGACCACGGGCCGCCTCCTGCAGGCGCTCGACCTGGCCCTCGCGGCCCGCTGACCTCCGGGTCCCGTCGCGCCGGGCCCGCCCGCCCGGCGGGCCGGGGCGCCCGGGCGCATCACCCGAACGGCCCGCTCCGCCCGGGTGGGCATGGCGGGGGCGGCGGCGGTGCGCCAGGATCGTCGCAGGCACTGGCCGGCTTGTGACCCCGGGGGGTACGGGGATGAAGCGGCTCGGCAGGACGGGCAGGACAGCCGCGGTCGCGGCCGGGCTGGCCCTCGTGGGGGGCGCGGCGTACGGCATACCGCACCTCACCGGCGGGGAGGGCGGCGCGGCCGCCGAGCAGCGGCTGGGGGCGAAGCCGGGACCCGCGGTGAGCCCGAGTCCGAGCGCTAGCCCGATGCAGAGCCCGAGCGCGACGCAGAGCCCGGGCGCGACGCAGAGCCCGGGCGGCGCCGTCGCCACCGCGGCCGTCGGCGGGAGGCCGTTCACCCTCGTCGGGACCGGCGACATCATCCCCTACCCGTCGATCGTCCGGCGGGCCGCCGACGATTCCGCGGAGACGGGCGGACACGACTTCCGGAAGATCCTCGCCGGGGTCAGGCCCATCGTCTCCGCCGCGGACCTGGCCGTGTGCCACCACGAGATACCGTACGGCCGACCCGGCGGCCCCTACACCGGATATCCCCTGTTCAAGGCCCCGCACCAACTGGCCGACGCCCTCAAGGACACGGGCTACGACAGCTGTTCCACCGCCTCGAACCACACCCTGGACGCCGGGTACGAAGGCCTCGTCCGCGTCCTCGACAACCTGGACCGCGTCGGCGTCCGCCACGTGGGCTCGGCCCGCAGCGCCGAGGAGGCGAAGGCCCCCGCGCTGCTCGAAGCCGGCGGCGCCAAGGTCGCCCAGCTGGACTACACGTACGGGACGAACGGCATCCCGCTCCCCGCCGACAAGCCCTGGGCCGTGAACCTGATCGACCAGGACCGGATCGTCTCCGACGCCCGCGCCGCGCGCGCGGCCGGCGCGAACGTCGTGGTCCTCAGCGTCCACTGGGGCTCCGAGTGGCAGACGGCGCCCGACACCCGGCAACTGGACCTGGCCCGCGCGCTGACCGCGTCGCGCGGGGCGGACGGCCTCCCCGACATCGACCTGATCCTCGGCACCCACAACCACGTGCCGCAGCCCTACGAGAAGATCAACGGCACGTGGGTGGTCTACGGCATGGGCGACCAGATGGCCAGCTTCTACGAGGCCGACAAGGCCCGGGGCAACATGTCCTCGATCCCCCGCTTCACCTTCGCCCCGTCGGCCGCCCATCCGGGCCGGTGGGACGTGGTGAAGGCCGAATACCTCACGCAGTACTCGGACATGCGGCCGCCGTTCCGCGTCGTCTGCGCCTCGTGCGATTCCTCGGACAGCACGTACGCCGCCGCCGACCGCGAGGTGACGAAGGCCGTGATGTCGCGCGGAGCCGCCGAGCAGGGACTGACGCGCGCCACCCGATGACGCGACGGGGCGACGGGGCAGGGCGGGACGGCCCGGTACCGGACGCGGCGGGGCGGGGCGGCGCTACGAAGCCCTGCCGCGCCGGGTCACCACCAGGGCCGCCGCCCCGAAGCCGAGCAGGATCAGCGCTCCGCCCGTCACGTACGGGGTGAGCGACCCGCCTCCGGTCTCGGCGAGGTTGGCCTCGGTGCCCGAGGTGGACGAGGCACCTGTCTCATGAGCTCGAAAATATGTAGTGGAGACAGCCCCCAGTACAGACCACGGCCACCATCCGGCGGATCACGCCCGTCGGGGCCTACCACCACCTCGTCCTGGACGCCCCCGGCGTCACGGGGGTGCGCCCCGGCCACTTCGGCGCCCTCGCCATCGGCGGCCCGGATGCGAGCACACTGCTCCGCCGAGCCTTCTCCATCCACCGCGCCGACCCCGACGAGGGCACCGTCGAGTTCGTCTTCGCCGAGGCCGGCCGGGGGACCAGGGCGCTGGCCCGCCGCCGGCCCGGCGACACCGTCGACCTCATCGCCCCCCTCGGGACCCCCTTCCCCCTCCCCGACGGCCCGGTCCGCGCGGTCCTGGTCGCCGGCGGCTACGGCAGCGCCCCGATGTTCGCCCTCGCCGAGGAGATACGGCGCCGCGGCGGCCGCGTCGCCTTCGTGCTCGGCGCTTCCACCGCCGACCGCCTGTTCGGAACCGACCGTGCCGAGGCCCTCTCCGAGCACGTGTACGTCGTCACCGACGACGGGTCGGCCGGCCGCGCGGGCCGGGTCACGGACCTGCTCCCCGAGGCCATCGCGGCGATCGGCGCCACCGAGGTCCACTCCTGCGGGCCGATGGGCATGCTCAAGGCCGTCACGGAGATCGCCGCCGCCGCCGGCGCGGCCAGTCACACCGCCGTGGAGGAGGCCATGGCCTGTGGCATCGGGATCTGCATGAGCTGCGTCCTGCCCGTGACCGGCCCCGACGGCGTCGCCCGTTTTCTTCGCTCCTGCACATCCGGCCCCGTTTTCGACGGCACCACCGTCCGCTGGGACGAGGTGGGGACCTTGCCCGAAGACCTCGAGGGCGCCGGTGCCATGACCCCGAAGGCGGGCACGCGGTGAACCCCGAAGACGTCGACATGTCGGCACCGCTGGGTGCCCGCGTCACCCTCCCCAACCCCGTCTCCACTGCCTCGGGCTGCGCCGGCTACGGCCGCGAGCTGCACCGCTTCACCCCCCTCGGCGAGCTCGGCACCATCACCACCAAGACCGTGATGCCGTACGTGCGCTCGGGCCGTCCCGCTCCGCGCATGGCCGAGACCCCCAGCGGCATGCTGAACTCGATCGGGCTCCAGGGCTCCGGCATCGACCACTTCGTCGAGCACGAGCTGCCCTGGCTGGCCGAGCGCGGGGCGCGGGTGCTCGTATCGGTCGCGGGGGAGCGCGCGGAGGAGTTCGCCGAGGCGGCGGCAAGGCTGACCGGGCAGCCCGGCGTGGTCGGCATCGAGGTCAACATCTCCTGCCCCAACGTCGCGAGCCGCGGCCTCGTCTTCGCCTGTGACGCCGACGCCTCGTACGAGGTGGTCAAGGCCGTCAAGGCGGCGGCCGATCCCGCGCTGCCCGTCTACGCCAAGCTGACGCCCGATGTGACCCGGATCACCGATGTCGCGGCGGCCTGCGCGGACGCGGGCGCCGACGGGCTCTCGATGATCAACACCGTGCTCGGCATGGCCATCGACACCGACACGATGCGCCCGGCCCTCGCCGGGGTCACCGGGGGGCTGTCCGGGCCCGCGATCCGGCCCGTCGCCGTCCGCTGCGTCTTCCAGGTCCACGCGGCGATGCTGGCGGGCGGCGTCCGGCGGGTCCCCATCCTCGGCATGGGCGGGATCGCCTCCGGCCGGGACGCGCTGGAGTTCGTCCTCGCCGGGGCTTCCGGGGTGGCGGTCGGCACCGCGCTGTTCAACGATCCGTCCGCGCCGCTGAGGATCCGCGACGACCTGCGTTCGGCGCTCGCCGCACGTGGAATCGGGGCGTTCGAGGACGCCGTCGGGCTCGCTCATCGCACTGTCTGACGAAATTCGAACGTCTTCCACCGGACAAAACAGGGGTAGTTTGTCCGTGATGTACGGTTCAGTGGAGGCTGACCAGGACTTTTCGTCCGTTCTCGCTGACGGGAGCGGTCATGGCCGCTAGTCTCCGACCAGAGTGAACGAGCAGTGATCGAGCAACACCGCTGTTCGGGCGCTTCCCTGGTGTGGTGCCCTCAAGCTCCCCACCGGTCCGTATCCGACAGTTCGACATCCGAGGTGACGTAGGCGTGGCTCTTCCGCCCCTTACCCCTGAACAGCGCGCAGCAGCGCTCGAAAAGGCCGCCGCGGCTCGCCGGGAGCGGGCCGAGGTGAAGAATCGACTCAAGCACTCCGGCGCCTCCCTCCAAGACGTCATCAAGACGGGCCAGGAGAATGACGTCATCGGCAAGATGAAGGTCTCCGCACTTCTGGAGTCCCTGCCTGGCGTCGGCAAGGTGCGCGCCAAGCAGATCATGGAGCGCCTCGGCATCTCCGAGTCCCGGCGTGTCCGAGGTCTCGGTTCCAACCAGATCGCTTCTCTGGAGCGTGAGTTCGGCACTCCTGCCGGCTGACGCGCCGCCTGAAGTGCGACCGGCGTTCTCAGGCAGTCCCGAGAAGCTGGATAATCGCTCTATGGCAGCAGAGGTTCGTCCGCGGCTGACCGTGCTCTCCGGCCCTTCGGGGGTCGGCAAGAGCACGGTCGTCGCGCATATGCGCAAGGTTCACCCCGAGGTCTGGCTCTCGGTTTCGGCCACCACCCGCAAGCCGCGGCCCGGTGAGCGACACGGAGTCCAGTACTTCTTCGTCAACGACGACGAGTTCGACAAGCTGATCGCCAATGGCGAGCTGCTGGAGTGGGCCGAGTTCGCGGGCAACCGCTACGGCACACCCCGCGGCGCAGTGCTGGAACGCCTGGAGAACGGCGAACCGGTCCTGCTGGAGATCGATCTCCAGGGCGCCCGGCTGGTCCGGGATTCGATGTCCGAGGCACAGCTGGTCTTCCTGGCGCCTCCGAGTTGGGACGAGCTGGTTCGCCGGCTCACCGGTCGGGGCACCGAATCGGCGGAGGTCATCGAGCGGAGGCTCGGCACCGCGAAGATCGAACTGGCTGCCGAATCCGAGTTCGATACCACCCTGGTCAACACCTCGGTCGAGGATGTGGCGCGCGAGCTGCTAACCTTGATGAATGTTGTTTGATCGTTGATCGATGTTCAGTCGATCGGTGTTCCTCAACTGATCTTTCAACCCATCTTCGGAAGGTAGAGCGTGTCCTCTTCCATTACTGCGCCCGAGGGCATCATCAACCCGCCGATCGACGAGCTGCTCGAGGCCACGGACTCGAAGTACAGCCTCGTGATCTACGCGGCCAAGCGTGCCCGTCAGATCAATGCGTACTACTCGCAGCTCGGTGAGGGCCTGCTCGAGTACGTCGGCCCGCTGGTGGACACCCACGTCCACGAGAAGCCGCTTTCGATCGCGCTGCGCGAGATCAACGCGGGTCTGCTGACCTCCGAGGCCATCGAGGCCCCGGCTCAGTAAGGCACGAGTTTTTCCTTCACCACAGGCCCGGCAGAACATCTGCCGGGCCTGTGGTGTGTCATAGGTGTCACAGGTGTGGGCGTCACGGGGTCGGTACAGGTCCAGGTCCAGGTCCATCCGAAGGGGCGTGTGTGGTGGGTAAGCCGAAGGTCGTACTCGGAGTCAGCGGCGGGATCGCCGCCTACAAGGCGTGCGAGCTGCTGCGCCGGCTGACCGAGTCGGGACACGACGTGCGGGTGGTGCCCACGGCGGCGTCGCTGAACTTCGTCGGCGAGGCCACCTGGGCCGCCCTCTCGGGCAACCCGGCGTCCACCGAGGTCTGGGAGACCGTCCACGAGGTGCCGCACGTGCGCATCGGGCAGTCCGCCGACCTCGTCGTCGTCGCCCCGGCCACCGCCGACATGCTGGCCAAGTCCGCCCACGGGCTCGCGGACGACCTGCTCACCAACACCCTGCTCACCGCACGTTGCCCGGTGGTGTTCGCACCCGCGATGCACACCGAGATGTGGGAGCACCCGGCCACCCAGGAGAACGTGGCCACGCTGCGCCGGCGCGGCGCCGTCGTCATCGAGCCGGCCGTCGGCCGGCTCACCGGCAAGGACACCGGCAAGGGGCGGCTGCCCGACCCCGAGGAGATCTTCGAGGTCTGCCGCGGCGTCCTGCGCAGGGGCGCCCTGCCGGGCGGCACGGGCGGGCCCGACCTCGCCGGCCGGCACGTGGTGATCAGCGCGGGCGGCACGCGGGAGCCGCTGGACCCGGTCCGCTTCCTCGGCAACCGCTCCTCCGGCAAGCAGGGCTACGCGCTGGCCCGCACCGCCGTCGCGCGCGGGGCCCGGGTCACCCTGGTCTCCGCCAACGCCGCGCTCGCCGACCCGGCCGGGGTGGACGTCGTACGGGTCGGGACGGCCCTGCAGCTGCGCGAGGCCGTGCTCAAGGCGGCCGCGGACGCCGACGCCGTGGTGATGGCCGCCGCCGTGGCCGATTTCCGGCCGGCGCGGTACGCGGACGGGAAGATCAAGAAGAAGGACGGGCAGGAGCCCGATCCGGTCGCCCTCGTGCGCAATCCCGACGTCCTCGCCGAGATCTCCGCCGACCGGGCCCGGGAGGGGCAGGTCGTCGTCGGATTCGCCGCCGAGACCGACGACGTACTCGCCAACGGGCGCGCCAAACTCATCCGAAAGGGGTGCGACCTCCTCGTGGTGAACGAAGTGGGAGAGACCAAGACCTTCGGTTCCGAGGAGAACGAGGCGGTCGTCCTTGCCTCCGACGGGACCGAGACCTCCGTCCCTTACGGTCCGAAGGAAGCACTCGCGGACGTGATTTGGGACCAGGTCGCACCGCGCATCGGAACGCGACGCGCCTGAGCGGTGCCTCTTCTCCCCGGCAATTCCTTGCGTCAGAATGGAGTGCCGCAGGTCACACGCCTCCCACAGGGCGAGACGGGTGGTCCAGCGCACGGTGGCGACCGATAAACTGCATCCGGAACGTGATCGGGCGCAGCCTCCGATGTGGTTCCGCCAATGATTCAGCCAGCAGCCGCTGCAACCCCAGGGAGCGTTGTGTCCCGTCGCCTTTTCACCTCGGAGTCCGTGACCGAGGGTCACCCCGACAAGATCGCTGACCAGATCAGCGACACCATCCTCGACGCGCTCCTCACCGAGGACCCGACCTCGCGCGTGGCCGTGGAGACCCTCATCACCACCGGTCTCGTGCACATCGCGGGAGAGGTGACGACGAAGGCGTACGCGCCGATCGCGCAGCTCGTCCGCGACAAGATCCTGGAGATCGGCTACGACTCCTCGAAGAAGGGCTTCGACGGCGCCTCCTGCGGCGTGTCGGTGTCCATCGGCGCGCAGTCCCCGGACATCGCGCAGGGCGTCGACACCGCCTACGAGAAGCGCGTCGAGGGCGATGAGGACGAGCTCGACAAGCAGGGCGCCGGCGACCAGGGCCTGATGTTCGGCTACGCCTGCGACGAGACCCCCGAGCTGATGCCGCTGCCGATCCACATCGCGCACCGGCTCTCCAAGCGGCTGTCCGAGGTCCGCAAGAACGGGACCATCCCGTACCTGCGTCCCGACGGCAAGACCCAGGTCACCATCGAGTACGACGGCGACAAGGCCGTCCGCCTCGACACCGTCGTCGTGTCCTCGCAGCACGCCGCGGACATCGACCTGGACTCGCTGCTGGCTCCGGACATCCGCGAGTTCGTCGTCGAGTACGTGCTGTCGCAGCTCGTCGAGGACGGCATCAAGCTGGAGACCGAGGGCTACCGGCTGCTGGTCAACCCGACCGGGCGCTTCGAGATCGGCGGCCCGATGGGCGACGCCGGTCTGACCGGCCGCAAGATCATCATCGACACGTACGGCGGCATGGCCCGCCACGGCGGCGGCGCCTTCTCGGGCAAGGACCCGTCCAAGGTCGACCGCTCCGCCGCGTACGCCATGCGCTGGGTCGCGAAGAACGTCGTCGCCGCGGGCCTCGCCTCGCGCTGCGAGGTCCAGGTCGCGTACGCGATCGGCAAGGCCGAGCCCGTCGGCCTGTTCGTCGAGACCTTCGGCACCCACAAGGTGGACGTGCAGAAGATCGAGGACGCGATCGGCCAGGTCTTCGACCTGCGTCCCGCCGCGATCATCCGCGACCTCGACCTGCTCCGCCCGATCTACGCCCAGACCGCCGCGTACGGCCACTTCGGCCGCGAGCTGCCGGACTTCACCTGGGAGCGCACCGACCGCGTCGACGCGCTGCGCGCCGCCGTCGGCCTCTAAGCACCAGAGCCCGTGACGCGAGGCCCCGGACCCCACGGTCCGGGGCCTCGCGCGTGCCCGTGGGAAAGCGGGCGGGCGCGGCCGGATCCGGCCGCTGTCGGTGGGGTTTGGTAAGAATGCGGGTGTGAGCAGCACGAACGAAACCGGGCAGCGGGGCGGGGACGGGCCCGGCGGCCCGCCGGAGCAGCTCGCGCTGATGCGGGAGATGGTCGCCGAGGCGAAGGCCAAGGCGCCCAAGGCCAAACCGCGGACCTGGCGCGGAGCCGCCGTCGCCGAGGACCTGCCCGTCGCCCGCGTCCTCGTGAACAAGGGCGTGCTCCACCTCGACCGGCTCTTCGACTACGCGGTTCCCGCCGAGCTCTCCGAGTCCGCCCGGCCGGGCGTCCGCGTCCGGGTCCGCTTCGGCGCCGGATCCCACCGCGTCCACGGCGGCCGCCGGGAGGGCGGCGGGCTCATCGACGGCTTCGTCGTCGAGCGCCGCGCCGAATCCGACTACGACGGCGCGCTCGCGGCCCTCGCCCAGGTCGTCTCGCCCGAGGTCGTCCTAGGCCCCCGCATGCTCGCCCTGGCCCGCGCCGTGGCCGACCGGTACGCCGGCAGCCTCGCCGACGTGCTCCAGCTCGCGCTGCCCGCGCGCAGCGCCCGCGCCGAGGCCAAGCCGTCCCCCGAACCGCTGCCCCCGCCCGCCGCGCCCGAGCCCGCGGGCTGGGAGCGGTACGGATCGGGCCCCGCCTTCCTGCGGGCCCTGGCCACCGGCGGAGTCCCGCGCGCCGTGTGGACCGCGCTGCCCGGCCCCGGCTGGGCCGACGAACTGGCCCGCGCCATGGCCGCGACCCTGGCCTCCGGCCGCGGGGCCCTCGCCGTGGTCCCCGACGGGCGCACCGCGGCCCGCGTCGACGCCGCCCTGACCGCCCTGCTCGGCGAGGGCCGGCACGCGCTGCTGACCGCCGAGTCGGGGCCCGAGAAGCGCTACCGGCAGTGGCTCGCCGTCAGCCGGGGATCGGTGCGGGCCGTCGTCGGCACCCGGGCCGCGATGTTCGCGCCCGTACGGGACCTCGGACTGGTCGCGATCTGGGACGACGGCGACTCCAGCCACAGCGACGACCGCGCCCCCTTCCCGCACGTCCGGGAGGTGCTGGAGCTGCGCGCGGTCACCGACGGCTGCGCCTTCCTGGCCGGGAGCACCAGTTGCACGGTGGAGGCCGCGCAGCTCGTCGAGTCCGGCTGGGCCCGGCCGCTGGCCGCCGACCGGGAGACGGTACGGACGTACGCGCCCCGGATCCGGACCGTCGGCGACGAACTGCTCGCCCGGGACGGCGCGGCGCGGACCGCGCGGCTGCCGAGCCTGGCGTGGGAGACCGTGCGGGAGGGTCTCAAGACCGGGCCCGTCCTCGTCCAGGTTCCCCGGCGGGGCTACGTGCCCCGCCTGGCGTGCGAGCGGTGCCGCACGCCGGCCCGCTGCACGGTCTGCGCGGGGCCGCTGGAGGCCCCCGACGAGCGGGACCTGCACTGCGGCTGGTGCGGGCGCCAGGAGAGCGCCTGGCACTGCGAGGAGTGCGGGTCGTTCCGGCTGCGGGCCCAGGTGGTCGGCGCCCGGCGCACCGCGGAGGAGCTGGGGCGTGCGTTTCCGGCGGTGCCGGTACGGACCTCCGGGCGCGACCACGTCCTGGACGAGGTGCCGGACCGGCCCGCGCTGGTCGTGTGCACGCCCGGCGCGGAGCCGGTCGCGGCGGGCGCCGGGTACGCGGCGGCGCTGCTGCTGGACGGCTGGGCCATGCTGACCCGGCCCGATCTGCGGGCGGGCGAGGACGCGCTGCGGCGCTGGATCGCGGCGGCCTCGCTGGTGCGGGGCGAGGGGCAGGTCGTGGTGGTGGCGGAGCCGACCCTGAGGCCGGTCCAGGCGCTGGTGCGGTGGGACCCCGTCGGGCACGCGGTGCGGGAGCTCGCGGAGCGGTCGCAGCTGGGCTTCCCGCCGGTCTCGCGGATGGCGGCGGTGGCGGGGCAGGATCGCCGGCGCGGCGGCCGGGTCGGCGCCGGCGAGCCGGGCGTGCAGGGCGCCGGGGCCGCGCAGGGGGGCCTCGGCCTCCAGCCGGGCCAGGACCTCGGGGTCGGTCCCGGGGAAGTCCATCGCGTCGAGCGCGCCGCGCACGTACAGGCCGGACCCGCCGACGAGGACCGGCGTACGGCCCTGGGCGAGCAGCGCGTCGATCTCGGCGCGGGCCAGGCCCCGGTCCCCGCCCCCGCAGGCATCGGCACCGGCACCGGACGCCGCAGGGGCCGGCTCGACACGGTGCCCCCGCCGGCCGGGCCCGCCAGCGGCCCCCGCACCCGGCGCCGCCGGGGCGCCGCCGGGGCGCCCCGCGACAGCTGGCGCCGGATCGTGCCCCAGGCCCTCGTCGTCGCCTTCCTCGCCGGCGGCACCACCGCCTTCGTCGCCGCCGACAAGGCCGTACGCCTCACCGTGGACGGGGTCCCGCAGACCCTGCACACCTTCGCCGACGACGTCGACGCACTGCTCGCCGCCGAAGGCCTCGGCGTCGGCCCCCACGACCTCGTCGCCCCGGCCAGGGGAGAGGCGCTCGACGACGGCGACGAGATCGTCGTCCGCTACGGCCGCCCGCTGCGCCTGACCCTCGACGGAGAGCACCGCGACGTGTGGACCACGGCCCGCACCGTGGACGGCGCGCTGCGCCAGTTCGGCATCCGCGCCGAGGGCGCCCACCTCTCCGCCCCCCGCACCGCCCCCGTCCCGCGCACCGGCCTCGCCCTCGCCGTCCGCACCGAACGCAGCATCACCTTCATGGCAGACGGCCGCGAGAGCCTCGTCCGCACCAACGCCGCCACCGTCCGCGAAGCCCTCGACCAGGCCGGGATCACGCTCCGCGGCCAGGACACCACCTCCGTGCCCCCCGGCGCCTTCCCGCGCGACGGCCAGACCGTCACCGTCCTGCGCATCACCGGCACCCGCGAGATCCGCGAGGAGCGCATCCCGTACGAGACCGAGAAGGTCAAGGACGCCTCCCTCTTCGCCGGCACCGAGGTCGTGGAGCGCTCCGGGCGCCCGGGGGCCCGCCGGGTCACCTACAGCCTGCGCACCGTCAACGGGGTCGGGCAAAAGCCCCGCCGCATCGCCGAGGAGACCGTCCGCGAACCCGTCGACCAGCTCGTCAAGGTGGGCACCAAGCCGCTGCCGAACTCCGTCGCCGGCGCCGACGGCCTGGACTGGGGCGCGCTGGCCCGCTGCGAATCCGGCGGGCGGCCCGCCGCCACCGACCCCTCGGGGACCTACGGGGGCCTCTACCAGTTCGACGTACGGACCTGGCAGTCCCTCGGCGGCAGCGGCCGCCCGCAGGACGCGCCGGGCCCGGAACAGACGTACCGCGCCAAGAAGCTCTACGTGCAGCGGGGGGCGAGTCCGTGGCCGCACTGCGGCCGTACCCTTTATCGGTGAGCACAGCAGAGCAGCAGCCCGAGTCCGAGCATCCCGAGACCTCGTCCGAGGCCTCGCCCGAGGCCACCTCCGCGCCCGAGGCCTCCGCCCTCCTCGGCGCGGCCGACATCCGGGAGCTGGCCGCCGTACTCGGCGTGAAGCCGACGAAGCAGAAGGGCCAGAACTTCGTCATCGACGCCAACACGGTGCGCCGCATCGTGCGCACCGCCGAGGTCCGCCCGGACGACGTGGTCGTCGAGGTCGGACCCGGCCTAGGCTCGCTGACGCTCGCCCTGCTCGAAGCCGCGGACCGGGTCGTCGCCGTCGAGATCGACGACATCCTCGCCGCCGCGCTGCCCGCCACCATCGAGGCCCGCATGCCGCGGCGCAAGGACCGCTTCGCGCTGGTCCACTCCGACGCGATGCTCGTGACCGAGCTGCCCGGCCCGGCGCCGACCGCACTCGTCGCGAACCTGCCGTACAACGTGGCCGTGCCGGTGCTGCTGACCATGCTCGACCGCTTCCCCAGCATCGAGCGGACCCTGGTCATGGTGCAGGCGGAGGTCGCCGACCGGCTCGCCGCCAAGCCCGGCAACAAGGTGTACGGAGTCCCCTCCGTCAAGGCCAACTGGTACGCGGACGTCAAGCGGGCCGGCTCCATCGGCCGCAACGTCTTCTGGCCCGCGCCGAACGTCGACTCCGGGCTCGTCTCCCTGGTCCGCCGGGCGGAGCCCGTCAAGACCACCGCGTCCAAGGCCGAGGTCTTCGCGGTCGTCGACGCCGCCTTCGCCCAGCGCCGCAAGACGCTGCGCGCGGCGCTGTCCGGCTGGGCCGGATCGGCGCCGGGCGCCGAAGCCGCGCTCGTCGCGGCCGGGATCTCCCCGCAGGCCCGCGGCGAATCCCTGACCGTCGAGGAGTTCGCGGCGATCGCCGAGCACAAGCCCGCGCCGCTGAGGCCCGCGCTGTGAGCGTGACGGTACGGGTCCCCGCGAAGGTCAACGTCCAGCTCGCGGTGGGCGCGGCGCGGCCCGACGGCTTCCACGACCTGGCGAACGTCTTCCTGGCCGTGTCGCTGTACGACGAGGTCACCGCGGCGCCCGCCGACACCCTGAAGGTCACCTGCACCGGCCCCGACGCGGACAAGGTCCCCCTGGACCGCACCAACCTCGCCGCCCGGGCCGCCGAGATCCTCGCGGCCCGCAGCGGGCTGACCCCCGCCGTCCACCTCCACATCGACAAGCGCATCCCGGTGGCCGGCGGCATGGCCGGCGGCAGCGCGGACGGCGCCGCCGCCCTCCTGGCCTGTGACGCGCTGTGGGGCCTGGACACCCCGCGCGAGGACCTCCTCGCCCTCTGCGCGGAGCTGGGCAGCGACGTGCCGTTCAGCCTGGTCGGCGGGGCGGCGCTCGGCACCGGCCGCGGCGAGATCCTGACCCCGGTGGCCGCCGGAGCCTTCCACTGGGTGTTCGCCGTCGCCGACGGCGGGCTCTCCACCCCGGCGGTGTTCCGCGAGTTCGACCGCCTCACCGCGGACACCGGGGTCCCCGCCCCGCAGGCCTCCCCGGCGCTGCTCGCGGCCCTGGCCTCCGGCGACCCGGACGCGCTGGCCGCCACCCTGGCCAACGACCTCCAGCCGGCCGCCCTGTCGCTGCGCCCGCGGCTGGCCGACACCCTGGCCGCCGGCACGGACGCCGGAGCCCTGGCCGCCCTGGTCTCCGGCTCGGGCCCGACGACGGCCTTCCTGGTCCGCGACGCCGAGTCCGCGGCGAAGGTGGCGGCGGCCCTCGACGCCTCGCCGACCTGCCGCAGCACCCACGTGGCCACGAGCCCGGCCCCGGGTGCGACGGTACTCAGCCCGGGCTGAGTAGCCGCGCCCTGTCGCGGCCCCGGCCCGCGCGGGAGCGTAGGGGCATGGGAGCCAGCGCAAGCGAAATCGCCGCCGCCACCCCCGCCACGCGGGACCGGTACGTCGACCTGCTCAGGGTCGCCTCGCTCGGGACCGTCATCGCCGGACACTGGCTGATGGCCGCCGTCAGCACCGGCGGCATGGGAAACCTGCTCGCGATCGTGCCGCCGCTCCAGGTCCTCACCTGGGCGCTGCAGGTCATGCCGGTGTTCTTCTTCGTCGGCGGGTTCTCCCACGCGCTCTCCCACCGCTCCCTCGCCCGCACGGCCGACGGCCCCGTCTACGCCGCCTTCCTGCGGGCCCGGCTCCGACGGCTGCTGCGGCCGACCCTCGTCTTCGTCGCCGTCTGGACCGCCGCCGCCCTCACCGCGCAGCTGCTCGGAGCGGGCGGCGGGAACCTGTCCGGGGCCGCGTTCAGGCTGGTCACGCAGCCCCTGTGGTTCATCGGGATCTACCTCGCGATGGTCGCCCTCACCCCGCCCCTGCTCGCGCTGCACGAGCGGCACGGCTGGGCCGCCTTCGCCGCGCTGGCCGCGGCCGCCGCCGCCGTCGACGTCCTGCGGTTCGCCGGAGGCGTCCCGTACGCGGAGTTCCTCAACTTCGCCTTCGTCTGGCTGGCCGTCCACCAGCTCGGCTTCCTGCGCGCCGACGGCCGCATCCGCCGCCCCGGCGCGCTGGCCGCCGCCGGACTGGCCGGGGCGCTCGCGCTGGTGGCGTACGGGCCGTACCCCCTCTCCATGGTCGGGATGCCCGGCGAGAAGGTCTCCAACATGGCCCCGCCCACCCTCGCCCTGCTCGCCCACGCGCTCTGGCTCGTGGGCGCCGTCGAACTGCTCAGGGCACCCGCCGCCGCGTGGCTGGCCCGGCCCCGCGTCTGGCGCGCCGTGGTCAGCGCCAACGGGGTCGCCATGACCGCCTTCCTCTGGCACCTCACCGCCATGCTCGCCGTCTACGCCGCCCAGCTCGGCCTGGGCATCCCCCTGCCCGAGCCCGCCGGAGCCGCCTGGTGGGCCCAGGTGCCCGTCAGGTTCCTCGCGGCCGCCGTGCTGACCTGCGTACTGGTCGCGGTGTTCCGGCGCTTCGAGGCCCCCGGCCCGCGCGCCCCGGCCGCGGATCGGTCCCAGGATCCGGCCCCGGCCCCCGCCGCGGGTTCCGGACCCCGCGCCGCCGCCGGCACCGTGCTCTGCCTGCTCGGCGTCCTCGGCCTGTCCGTGACCGGTCTCGGCGGACTCCTGGACGGGCACAGCGCCACCCTGATCGCCCTCCCGGTCACCGCGCCCGCCGCGATCGCCATGGCCCTCGGCGGGTGGCTCCTGGTGGAACGGTCCGGCACTTCGCGGAGGGTTAGGCTGAGGGGCTGATCCACACCCCTTCCCTGGAGCGCTCCTGATGGCCGTCAACCTGGTCAATGTCGAGGCAGTCAGCAAGGTGTACGGCACCCGTACCCTGCTCGACGGCATCTCCCTCGGCGTATCCGAGGGGGACCGGATCGGTGTCGTCGGCCGCAACGGCGATGGCAAGACCACCCTCATCCGCATGCTCGCGAAACTGGAGGAACCCGACACCGGCCGGGTCACCCAGTCGGGAGGCCTGCGGATGGGCGTGCTCACCCAGCACGACTCCCTGGACCCCAAGGCCACCGTCCGGCACGAGATCATCGGAGACATGGCCGACCACGAGTGGGCCGGCAACTCCAAGATCCGCGACGTCCTGACCGGACTCTTCGGCGGCCTCGACCTGCCCGGCTTCGGACAGGGCCTCGACACCGTCATCGGCCCGCTCTCCGGCGGCGAGCGCCGGCGCATCGCGCTCGCCCAGCTGCTCATCGCCGACCAGGACCTCCTCGTACTCGACGAGCCCACCAACCACCTCGACGTCGAGGGCATCTCCTGGCTGGCCAAGCACCTCCAGGAGCGCCGCTCCGCGCTCGTCTGCGTCACGCACGACCGGTGGTTCCTGGACCAGGTCTGCACCCGCATGTGGGACGTCCAGCGCGGCGAAGTCCACGAGTACGAGGGCGGCTACAGCGACTACGTCTTCTCCCGCGCCGAGCGCGACCGCATCGCCGCGACGGAGGAGTCCAAGCGGCAGAACCTGATGCGCAAGGAGCTCGCCTGGCTGCGCCGCGGCGCCCCGGCCCGGACCTCCAAGCCCCGCTACCGCATCGAGGCCGCCAACGAGCTGATCGCCGACGTGCCGCCGCCGCGCGACAAGTCCGAGCTGATGAAGTTCGCCAACGCCCGCCTCGGCAAGACCGTGTTCGACCTGGAGGACGTGACCGTCCAGGCCGGGCCCAAGACCCTCCTCAAGCACCTCACCTGGCACCTGGGCCCCGGCGACCGCGTCGGCCTCGTGGGCGTCAACGGCGCCGGCAAGACCTCCCTGCTGCGGGCCCTCGGCGAGGCCGCCCGCACCCAGGGCGAGGTCCAGCCGGCCGCCGGCACGGTGACCGTGGGCAAGACCGTCAAGCTGGCCTACCTCTCTCAAGAAGTCGGCGAGCTCGACCCGTCCCTGCGCGTCCTGGAGGCCGTCCAGCGCGTCCGCGACCGGGTCGACCTCGGCCAGGGCCGCGAGATGACGGCAGGCCAGCTGTGCGAGCAGTTCGGCTTCACCAAGGAGAAGCAGTGGACGCCGGTCGGCGACCTCTCCGGCGGCGAGCGGCGCCGGCTGCAGATCCTGCGCCTGCTGATGGACGAACCCAACGTCCTGTTCCTCGACGAGCCCACCAACGACCTCGACATCGAGACCCTGACCCAGCTGGAGGACCTCCTCGACGGCTGGCCCGGCTCGATGATCGTGATCTCGCACGACCGGTTCTTCATCGAGCGCACCACCGACACGGTGATGGCCCTGCTCGGCGACGCGAGCCTGCGGATGCTGCCGCGCGGCCTGGACGAGTACCTGGAGCGCCGCCGCAAGATGATCGACGCGGCCGCCCCGGCGCCCGCGCCGGCCGCCGCGGGCAAGTCCTCGGCCTCCGGGGACGCGCGCGCCGCGAAGAAGGAGCTGCAGAAGATCGAGCGGCAGCTCAACAAGATGTCGGACCGCGAGACCAGCCTGCACGCCCAGATCGCCGAGAACTCCACCGACTTCGACAAGGTCGCCAAGCTCGACGCCGAGCTGCGGGAACTCATCTCGAACCGGGACGAGTTGGAGATGCGCTGGCTGGAGCTCGCCGAGGAGGCGTGAGTTCCGGGGGCACCCCGCCCCAACTGGCCGGATAACGGCGGCATCACGGGCCGGTCCTCCCTTGGGCACAGGGGCGGGACCGGCCCGGCCACTTCTTCCCGTCAGTGATAGAAAGGGCATCCTCCGACCACCCGACGCCGAAGGTATGCGCTGATGACCGAGCCGCCCCAGCCGCCGAACCAGCCGCCGACACCTTCCGGTTACGGGCACCTGCCCGGGCCGCCGCAACCGGGCTACGGCTACCCGCAGCAAGGCGAGAACCCGTACGCCCAGCAGCCGCAGCCGCAGCCGCAGCCGCAGCCGCAGCCGCAGCAGCCGCCGCAGCAGGGCGCGCCGCAGGGCCCGTACGGCCAGCAGCCGCCCGGCGGCTACGGCTTCCCGCCGCCGCCCCCGAACATGCCGCCCGGCGCCCCCGGTGCCCCCGGCATGCCGCCGGCGCCGCCCGGCAAGCCGAACAAGAAGCTCGCCGTGGTGATCGCGGCCGCCGTCGCCGGCGTGCTCGTCCTCGGCGTCGGCGGCTACTTCGCCTTCGTCAAGGACGACGGCAAGGTCAAGGACCAGCCCGTGGCGCAGGACTCCACCGCGCCCGCCGACGACAAGGCCTCGCCCTCGCCCTCCGTGGACAAGGGCGACGGCAGCGGCAACGGCAGCGGCGACGAGGAAGACCTCAACGCCGGCCGCAAGCAGGGCGAGGACAAGGTCCTCTGGTTCAAGACCAGCAAGATCGACGGTCCCGGCTCGGGCGTCGACTCCAAGGGGCAGTGGATCGTCGGCGACACCGTCGTCAAGACGGTCTGGAAGTCGGTCTCGGGCTACGGCATCGCGGACGGCAAGGAGAAGTGGACCCTCACCCTCCCCACCCTGATCTGCGCAGTCACCGACCAGACCGCGGACGGCAAGACCGTCGTCCTGTACAAGGACGGCGAGTCCGACACCGCCACCTGCAACCAGATGCGGATGATCGACCTCAAGAACGGCAAGGAGGGGTGGTCGAAGGAGGTCCCGAAGGAAGGACTCTTCGACAGCTTCAGCGGCCCGGAGCTCGCGATCGCGGGGGACACCCTCGTCGTCAACCGGGTGGGCATGAGCAGCGCCTTCAAGGTCAGCACCGGGGACAAGCTCTTCGACAACAAGCGGGCCGAGGGCTGCCAGCCCGGTGACTTCGTCGCGCTCGACGGCAAGATGATCGCCATCGCGACCTGCCTGGACGCGGACAAGACCGTCGAGGTCATGGACGCCGACCTGGCCACCGGAAAGAACACCTGGACCTACAAGCTGCCCAAGGGCTTCCAGGTCAAGGCCGTCTACTCGCTGGACCCGATCGTCCTCGACCTCGGCAAGACCGAGGGCAAGGAGCGCTCCATCGTGGTCCTGGGACCCGACGGCAAGCAGCGCACCACCGTCTCGGGCGAGGGCAGTTTCCCCGTCGGCTGCGGCGGATCCTTCGACCGGTCCCTGCAGGGCTGCGGCTCCTCGCGGGTCGACGCCAACACCCTCTACCTGTCCACCTCGGTCGACGACAACAAGGCGAACGAGGTCGTCGCCTTCGACCTGGGCACCGGCAAGGAGAAGTGGCGCACCCCGGCCGGCGAGGGCCGCACCCTCACCCCGCTCAAGGCGGCGGGCGGCCAACTGGTCGTCTACCGCAAGGCGGAGGGCGAGAGGGGCGGCGAGGTCCTCACCGTCCCGGCCGCCGGCGGCACCCCCACAGCCGTCCTGCGCAACCCCTCCGGCCCCGCGTCCACGGTGGAGAGCTCCTTCTACTCCCCGGTCATCGACTACGCGGACGGCCGGCTCTTCCTCTCGGCCTCCCACCTGCTCGCACAGAACAAGAACGAGAAGTTCCTGATGGTCTTCGGCAAGTGAGCGCTCCCCCTGAAGGCCGCGTTTCCCACGCAAGGAGATCCAGATGAGTACCCCGCCGCCCCCCAGCCAGCCGCCGTCCGGCGGTTTCGGCGCGCCGCAGGACCCCCCGCCGGGCGGCGGCTGGCTGGGGGGCGGCGGGGTACTCATCTGGATCTCCTTGCGTGGGAATAGTGTTTCGGTGGTCATAGCGTTAGGGAAACGCCCGGTTTACATTCCGAACCCGGAAGCTAAGCCTTTCAGCGCCGATGGTACTGCAGGGGGGACCCTGTGGGAGAGTAGGACGCCGCCGAACAATCATTGTGGGAAAGCCCCGCACCAGCCCTTTGGGGTTCGGTGCGGGGCTTTTCTGCGTTTACGGCCACATCGCCACCCCCGTACCGGCCGGCGGGTGACCCCGTCGAGCGCCTGGTCATGGCGGTGGGTTGGTCCCTCGGATGGTCTGCCAGCCGAAGCGCGGGGTGGCCGACGTCAGGAGTTGGATCCCTGTGCCCCGGAGGGTCACGAGTGCGGTGTGGACGGGGTCGAGTTCCCGGACCGGGCGTCCGAAGTAGGCGAGGATCTGCATCAGTTCCAGGTCGATGGCTTCTGCCGAGTCGCGGATCCGGTCGAAGCGGGCACCGCAGCGAACCGGCCCGAGCATGCAGCGTACGGTGGCGGTGACCTCGGCCGAGCTCACGATGGTGACCTGATCGATCTGCAGTTCCACCTCGACCACGTGACTGCCGAGGTTGAGGCGCTCGGTCATGCCGCCACCTCGGTGCGCTCGACCAGGAAGCCGGTCAGAGCATCGCCCCGGATCGCTATGTGCCCGGCGCCCGGTACTGGACTCGTTCGGCTTTGCACAGGGCATCCATGGTTTCTTCGACGGTCAGGAGGACTGTCGTCTCGAACGAGCTGAGCGCGCCGCCTCCGCCGATCGCCAGCGCGACCGCGGCCATGGACACGTTGTCGGGAGCCTCCCACAGGTTGTAGCCGTCGTGCGTGCCGAAGGCGTACCAGAAGCCGTGGAGCTTCCCGCCAACGGACTCGATGTACGACTGAGCAGCCTTTGAACGGTCTTCGGGGTGGGCGATCATCCTCGCCCAAGTCTCCGGTGTGTAGCTGAAGCTCGATAGATAGAGCGGCATCATGTCTCCCTTTCGTTCCACCAAGGGATGCCCCGGCGGGGCGGAAAACGCGCCGGATCCGGCCCGTGTATCCCCCGAACGCCCGCTGGACCGGGGTTCGCGCGGCGTGGTCGGGGATTCGGCGAGGCGGTCCGGGTGATGTCGGTTCCGCACCGCAATGGGTGACGGGCTCCTCGGGAAACAGGGCGCGGTGGGGAGCTCAGGATCTTTCGATGTCCTGCGGATGCCCGGCATGGGGTCCGGACGGATTTGCACTGACGGCTCGTAGGGTTGTCGCATGGGCTACGACCTCGTCATCTTCGACAACGACGGCGTGCTGGTGGACAGTGAGCCGCTCGCCAACAGCATCCTCGCCGGGTACCTGACCGAGCTGGGGCACCCGACCTCGTACGAGGAGTCGCTCCGCGACTACATGGGGGCCGCCGTGCACCGGGTGCACGACCTCGTGCTGGAGCGGACCGGGCAGTCGCTGCCGGGGGACTTCGACACGACGCTGCACGCCCGCACCTTCGCGGCCTTCGAGCGGGAGCTCAAGCCCGTGCCCGGTGTGGAGGGGGTGCTGGCGGCGCTGGTCGAGACCGGCACGGCGTACTGCCTCGCGTCCTCCGGGAGCCACGAGCGGATCCGGGTCGGCCACCGGGCGGCCGGGCTCGACGAGTGGTTCGAGGAGGAGTGGATCTTCAGCTCGGACGACGTCGGCAAGGGCAAGCCGGCCCCGGACCTGTTCCTGCACGCCGCCGACCAGATGGGCGTGGCCCCCGCCCGGTGCGTGGTCGTCGAGGACAGCCCACTGGGCGTCCAGGCCGCCCTCGCCGCGGGCATGGCCGTGTTCGGGTACACGGCGATGGTCCCCGCCGAGCGGCTGCCCGGCGCCACCGGGTACTTCGGCGACATGGGACAGCTGCTCGGGCTGCTCGGCCTGCAGGGCCACGAGAGCGGCCACGAGAGCCAGGGGGGCGGGTACCAGGGCGGCTACGCCGGCGGTCAGGGCGGTTTCAGTCACTGACCAGATCGATACGTGATCGCTCTACCCACCGGTAGGAGCGGCGCCTACGCTGTGCCGCCATGACAGCAGACGCGCGGCTGGGCCGCGGGCGCGGGGCGTTGGGGTTCAGCTTCTTCGTGCAGGGCGTGGCCTTCGCGCTCCTCGTGACGCGGATCCCCGCCATCCAGGACCGGTACGGGATATCCGACGGGCTGCTGCCCGTCTTCCTCGCCGCCGTGCCGATCCTCGCCGGGGTGTCCAGCGTCGTCACCGAGCACCTGGTCAAGCGTGTCGCGCCCAGCACCGTACTGCGGTGGGCGCAGCCGCTGGTCCTGCTGTCGCTGCTCGGGGTCGGCGCCGGCAGCGAGATGTGGCACGTGGCCCTGGCGCTCGGGGCGTTCGGGCTGTTCGTGGGCGCGCTCGACGCGTCGATGAACATGCTCGGCGTGAGCCTGCAGGCCGCGTACGGGCGAAGCATCATGCTGGGGTTCCACGCGGCCTACAGCCTGGGCGGCATCCTCGGCGCCTCCGCCGCGTGGGCGGGGGCGCACTGGCACCTCGACCTGTTCACCTCCTACCTGCCGGCCGTCGTGATCCTGCTGCCGCTCGCGCTCCTCGCCAGCCGCTTCTACGTGGACCAGGACGCCAAGGCGGCGGCGGCCGGCGCGGAGAAGGGGCTGGGCCCCGGCGGGTTCAAGCTGCTGCTGCCGCTGTGCCTGGTGATGGCGTGCGCGTACATCGGGGACTCGACGGTCTCGAACTGGAGCGCCAAGTACCTCCAGGACGTCCTCGGCTCCTCCGAACAGCTCGCGACCGTCCCCTACAACGTCTACATGGTGACCACCCTGCTCGGCCGGGCCGTCGGCGACCTCGGAGTGCGCCGCTTCGGGGCCGTGGCCGTCGTACGGATCGGGACGGTCGTCGCCGCCGGCGGGTTCGCGGTGGTCGCCGCGGCCCCCGGAGCGTGGGCGGGGATGCTCGGCTTCACCCTGCTGGGGATCGGGCTGTGCGTGATCGTGCCGCAGACCTTCGCCGCCGCGGGCAGGCTCTTCCCCCACGCTTCCGACACCGCGATCGCGCGGCTCAACATCTTCAACTACGTGGGGTTCCTGATCGGCGCGCCGCTCGTCGGCGGGATCGGGGACGTCTGGAACTACCGGGCCGCGATGCTCGTGCCGATGGTGCTCGTCCTCGTCACTCTTTTCCATGCCCGCTCGTTCGGTACGGGGACCGCCCGATACGGTGTCGGGCATGAGCGGCCGCGGGTTGTTGATGTGGGACGAGGCGGTAACGAAGTATGACTTCGGGCCTAGCCATCCGATGGACCCGGTGCGCCTGGCACTGACCATGGGCCTGGTACGGGCCTTCGGGCTCGACCGGGCGATGGAGGTGCGGGCCGGGCGGCAGGCCGGTGACTCCACGCTGCGGCTCGTCCACCGCGAGGACTACGTGGCGGCCGTGCGCGAGGTGTCCGCCGACCCCGGGGCCGCCGACGGCTCGTACGGGCTCGGGACCACCGACGATCCGGCCTTCCACGGGATGCACGAGGCGTCCGCGCTGATCGCCGGGCAGTCGGTGGCGGCCGCCGAGGCGATCTGGCGCGGCGAGGCCGACCACGCCGTGAACTTCGCCGGCGGGCTGCACCACGCGATGCCGGGCGGGGCGGCCGGGTTCTGCGTGTACAACGACGCGGCGCTGGCCGTCGCGCGGCTCCTCGAGCTCGGGGCCGAGCGCGTCGCGTACGTGGACGTGGACGTCCACCACGGCGACGGGGTGCAGGCGGCCTTCTGGGACGACCCGCGCGTGCTGACCGTGTCCCTGCACGAGCACCCGCGGACGCTGTTCCCGCAGACCGGCTGGCCGGAGGAGACGGGCGGGCCGGCCGCCGAGGGCTCGGCGGTGAACATCGCGCTGCCGGCCGGGACCGGGGACGAGGGCTGGCTGCGGGCCTTCCACGGGGTCGTGCCCGAGCTGCTGGCGGACTTCCGGCCGCAGGTGCTGGTGACCCAGCACGGGGCCGACACCCACTTCGAGGACCCGCTCGCGCACCTGGCCGTGTCGCTGGACGCCCAACGGGCGGTCCAGGAGGCCTGCCACGAGCTCGCGCACGCCCACGCGGACGGCCGCTGGCTGGCGCTCGGCGGCGGCGGGTACGCGGTCGTGGACGTCGTACCGCGCTCGTGGACGCACCTGGTGGCGATCGCCGGGCACAAGCCGATCGATCCGGAGACGGCGGTTCCGGCCTCGTGGCGCGACGAGGTGTACGCGAGGACCCGCCAGCTGGCTCCGGCACGGATGACGGACGGGCGGGTGCCGCAGTGGCCGGACTGGGATGCCGGTTACGATCCGGCGGACCGGATCGACCAGGCGGTCCTGGCCACGCGGCGGGCGGTGTTCCCGCTGCGCGGGATGCTCACCTGACGGGTGCGCGGATCTTGCCGCGGCGACGTCTGCCGTTACGCCAACGGTGGTGCGATTGCCGGTAATTGATGATCCGCCAGTTCGGTTGGGGCAGCATCGACAGCGTGTTGAGCACCGGCGCCCTGCGTGCGCATCTGCTGGCCGCCCGCCTGGCCGGGCCCGTCGCGACCTCCCGGGAGGAAAGCCTGCGCAGCTACCGGCTGTTCGCCGCGCGCGACCCCCGGGTGCTCCTCGGTCTGGATCCGGAATGGGGCTGGGGCGAGGGTGACCTGCTGAGGCTGATGGCGGACAAGTGCGGGGTCTCGGCGGATCCCGCGCACGTCAGCGGGCCGGACGTGATCGATCCGGAGCTCACGGTCGCGGGGCTCGACGCCTTCGCGGAGCGGCTGCGCGCGGCCGTGGCGGCGCGGGCACCCGTGCTGTTCGCGACGGGCCACCCGCACCGGCTCCTGGGCTTCTACGCCGCTTTGGCCGAGGCGGTGTCGGCGGCCGGATGTGATGTCCTCACTCCGGCGCGGGGGGCCGCCGTCGACATGCAGACCCGGTTCGGTCTACGCCCGCACCGCATCGATTACGTACGGGGGGTCGCACTGGTGCGGGAAGACGGCGTGCACCCGCCCGGGAGTGCGACCGGCGCGCACACCCATTCGCCGCTGCCGGTTCGGATCGCGCTCGGGGCGCTGGCGGAGGCCGGCGGGCCGCTGCCGGCGCTGGTGGTGGGGGACCACGGGTGGGTCTGCGGGGCAGGTCAGCTCGGTGTGGAGGCGATCGGGCTGGCCGACACGGATGATCCGGCGCTGTTCGTGGGGGAGGCCGAGGGGCGGGTGTCGGTGGTGGTTCCGCTTGATGACGCGGTGCGCGCGGACTACTACCGGCCCCTCACTCGCTATGTACTCAATCGGGCGAGTCTGTCGGGCCCGCAGGAGTGGCCGTAGCTCCTCTTCCCCACTCGTACCACACGCCCCTACTCTGGGGAGTGAGCGTGCGACGACGGGGCGTAACCGGAGGGGAAGCCGGTGCCCGTCATGCGCGGAAGGTCAAGGTGTGTCATGGCTGCTGGCGAGAGGCCTCTCAGTGAGGTTCAGTTCCTGACCGTGGCGGAGGTCGCCTCGGTGATGCGAGTGTCGAAGATGACCGTGTACCGACTGGTGCACAACGGTCATCTGCCCGCGATCCGGGTGGGCCGGTCCTTCCGGGTCCCCGAGAACGCGGTGCACGAGTACCTCCGCGAGTCCTTCGTGGGGGTGGAATCGGCCTGAGGACAAGGGTCGGGAGCCCGTGGAAGCCCTTCGGAGGCACCGGATTACAAGCTCAGAGCTCGGGCGGGTAGGCTAGGCCGACGTAGGTCGTGTGGGCCCAGACGCCCCGCACCGAGATCCCCGCTGACGCGGGGGTGTTCCGAGAAGTGAGCGAGGGTAGTCGTGGGCTCTGTTATCAAGAAGCGGCGTAAGCGGATGGCCAAGAAGAAGCACCGCAAGCTGCTCAAGCGCACCCGCGTGCAGCGCCGTAACAAGAAGTAAACGGCAGCTGTACGTGTTCTCCGCAGCCCCTCCACCATTCTGGTGGAGGGGCTGCGGTGCAGCCGGGGGACTTCTTCGAGGGAGGCGCTGAGCTCGTGGGGAAGGTCGTGCTCGTTACCGGGGCTGCCCGGCAGCTGGGAGGCCGTTTCGTACGGCGCATCCAGCGCGACCCGGAGGTCGAGCGGGTGATCGCGGTCGACGCGGTGACGCCGCCGCACCGGCTGGGATCGGCCGAGTTCGTCCGCGCGGACATCAGGCAGTCGGGCATCGCCCGGGTGCTGGCAGAGAACGCGGTGGACACGGTGGTCCACCTGGCGGTCACCGGGGGTGCCGCCACGGGAGCCGGATCCGGCTCCTACGCCACCGTCAAGGAAACCAACGTCATCGGGACGATGCAGCTCCTCGGAGCCTGCCAGAAGTCCCCGACGGTACGCAGGCTCGTGGTGAAGTCCAGTACCAGTGTGTACGGGGGCACCTCGCGGGATCCGGCCGTCTTCACCGAGACCACGCAGCCCAAATCCCTGCCCGCGGCCGGATTCGCCAAGGACGCCGTGGAGGTCGAGGGGTACGTACGGGGCTTCGCGCGCAGGCGCCCGGACGTCGCCGTGTGCGTCCTGCGGTTCGCGAACATCCTCGGCCCCTTCGCCGACTCCGCGCTCGCCGAGTACTTCTCCATGCCGCTGATCCCGACCGTGCTGGGCTACGACCCGCGCCTGCAGTTCGTCCACGAGGACGACGTGCTGGAAGTGCTCAAGCTCGCCGCGCAGGAACCCCAGCGCGGTGGCGGGACGTTGAACAGCGGGACGAGCGGGACCTTCAACATCGCCGGGGACGGGGTGCTGCTGCTCTCGCAGTGCGCACGCCGCCTGGGCAGGCCGGCGGTGCCGCTGCTGCTGCCCGCCGTGACCTGGGTGGGCTCGGCGCTGCGCGCGGTCGGGGCGACCGACTTCTCGCCCGAGCAGATAAGGCTCCTCACGCACGGGCGGGTCGTGCAGACCTCGCAGATGCGGGAGGTGCTGGGATTCGAGCCGATGTACACCACCGCCGAGACCTTCGCCGATTTCACGCGGAGCCGGGGGAGCGGGCTGCTGCCCCCCGAGCGGGTGGGCCGGGCCGTGGACCGGGTGGCCGGGCTGTTGAACGTAGAGGCCGGGACAGAGGCCGTGGCTGAGGGAGCGAAGCGATAGTGGCGGACGCCAAGGTCATCCCGTTCGACGAGGACCGGCCGCGGCGGCGGCCGCCCCGGCGGGTCCGCGTCGCCCCGGAGGCGGAGCCCGCGATGGAGCCGGCGGTCGCCGCGGCGCCCGAGCCGGAGCCCGCGCGCGCGGGCGGCGAGGGCTGGGACCGGCGGATCGCGGGCGGCCTGGCGTTCCTGCGGCGCCGGATCACCGGGGAGTACGAGGTCGACGACTTCGGCTACGACAAGGAGCTGACGGACCAGGTCCTGATGTCCTTGATGCGGCCGCTGTACGACAAGTACTTCCGGGTCGAGGTCAAGGGCATCGAGAACATCCCGAAGGAGGGCGGCGCGCTGATCGTGGCGAACCACTCCGGGACGCTGCCCCTGGACGGGCTCATGCTCCAGGTGGCCGTGCACGACCACCACCCCGCCGAGCGGCACCTGCGTCTGCTGGCGGCGGACCTGGTGTTCATGCTGCCCGTCGTCAACGAGCTCGCGCGCAAGGCCGGCCACACGCTGGCCTGCGCGGAGGACGCGCAGCGGCTGCTGGAGGCCGGGGAGCTGGTGGGCGTGATGCCCGAGGGCTTCAAGGGGATAGGGAAGCCGTTCGGCGAGCGGTACAAGCTCCAGCGCTTCGGGCGGGGCGGCTTCGTGTCGACCGCGCTGAGGGCCGGGACGCCGATCGTGCCCTGCTCGATCGTGGGGGCGGAGGAGATCTACCCGATGATCGGCAACGCGAAGACGCTCGCGCGGCTGCTGGGGATCCCGTACTTCCCGATCACGCCGACGTTCCCGCTGCTGGGTCCGCTCGGGGCGGTGCCGCTGCCGACGAAGTGGACGATCCAGTTCGGGGAGCCGATCCACACCGCGGGCTACGCGCCGGAGGCGGCGGAGGACCCGATGCTGATGTTCAACCTGACCGACCAGGTCCGGGAGCAGATCCAGCACACGCTGTACAAGCTGCTGGTGCAGCGGCGCTCCGTCTTCTTCTGACGCGCAGTTGGCGCGGAGTCGGCGCGCAGTAGCGGACGCGAGAGAGCAGCCGAGAAGCACCGACGGGGCTGGATCGTCCCGCCGGCGCTTCTCGGCTGCTCTCTCGCGTCACTCCCTGTGCGTCACTCCACGTCTTCCGCCTTGAGGCCCAGGCCCGGCAGGAGGCCGGGGAGCAGGGGCGGGAGGGTGATGTCCGGGTGCGGGTGCTCCGGAGATCCGGACGCCGCCGGGGTCGGCTGGCCCGCGGGCGGGTTTAGCAGATTGCGGGTCGCCGGGGGCGCAGCCGAGCGGTGCGGCGGCCAGCAGCGCCGCCGTCGCCGCCGCGGCCAAGGCGCGCCGCGGCGCCGGTCCGGATCCCATGCGGGAACGCTAGACCGGCGTCGCTGTGAGGGCAACGGCTAGTTGTTGCCGTCCTGTTGCGGGTTCAGGTCGCGCAGGAGGCAGGTGAGGCGGGCGGTGCAGACCCGGCGGTCCTGCTCGTCGGTGATGACGACCTCGTAGGTGGCGGTGGTGCGGCCCCGGTGTACGGGGGAGGCGACGCCGGTGACCAGGCCGGACCGTGCGCCGCGGTGGTGGGTGCAGTTCAGGTCGACGCCGACGGCGATCTTGGTGCTGCCGCCGTGCATCATCGCGCCGACCGAGCCGATGGTCTCGGCGAGGACGGCGGAGGCTCCGCCGTGCAGGAGTCCGTACGGCTGGGTGTTGCCCTCGACGGGCATGGTGGCGACGACGCGCTCGGCGGACGCTTCGAGGATCCGGATGTCCATCCGCTTGCCGAGGTCGCCCGCCGAGAAGAGCGAGGGCAGGTCGATGCCCAGGGCCGTGTACTCGTCGAGGACCTCCTGCGGGAACTTCACCGCGTGCTGCTCGCCCTGCTGCTCGCCCATGGGCCGACTCCGTTCGTCAACGTTCGTTAACCATCTTGTCCTGCTTGTACTAGGGGCGTTCTATCAGGCCGGCTCGAAGCGCACGACGACGGACTTGCTCGCCGGGGTATTGCTGGTGTCGGCGGTGGAGTCGAGCGGTACGAGGACGTTGGTCTCGGGGTAGTAGGCGGCGGCGCAGCCGCGGGCGGTCGGGTAGTGCACGACGCGGAAGCCGGGGGCGCGCCGCTCTACGCCGTCGTGCCATTCGCCGACGAGGTCGGTGTAGGAGCCGTCGGCGAGGCCGAGCTCGGCGGCGTCCTGGGGGTTGACCATGACGATGCGGCGGCCGCCGGTGATGCCGCGGTAGCGGTCGTCGAGGCCGTAGATGGTGGTGTTGTACTGGTCGTGGCTGCGCAGGGTCTGCAGCAGGAGGCGGCCCGCGGGGACGCGCGGGTACTCCACGGGGGCGGCGGTGAAGTTGGCCTTGCCGGTCTTGGTGGGGAAGCGGCGTTCGTCGCGCGGGGCGTGTGGCAGCCGGAAGCCGCCCGGGTGGGCGATGCGGGTGTTGAAGTCCTCGAAGCCGGGGACGACGCGGGAGATCCGGTCGCGGATGGCGGCGTAGTCCCGCTCGAACTCCTCCCAGGGGGTCGTGGAGGCCTCGCCGAGGACGGCGCGGGCCATGCGGGCCACGATCGCGGGTTCGGAGAGCAGGTGGGGGGAGGCGGGGGCGAGGTTGCCGCGGGAGGCGTGGACCATGCCCATGGAGTCCTCGACGGTGACGAACCGCGCTGTGCCCTTTTTGCCGGGGGCGGCGGCCTGGAGGTCCTTGTCGGTGCGGCCGAGGGTGGGCAGGATCAGGGCGCGCCGGCCGGTGACCGCGTGGGAGCGGTTGAGCTTGGTGGAGACGTGCACGGTCAGGGAGGCGCGGCGGATCGCGGCCTCGGTGACCTCGGTGTCGGGGGTGGCGCCGACGAAGTTGCCGCCCATGGCGAAGAGCACCTTGGCCTCGCCGTCGCGCAGGGCCTCGATGGAGCGGACGACGTCGAAGCCGTGCGCGCGGGGCGAGGTGATGCCGAATTCCTTGTCGAGGGCGTCGAGGAAGGCGGGCGCGGGGCGTTCGAAGATGCCCATGGTGCGGTCGCCCTGGACGTTGGAGTGGCCGCGCACGGGGCAGACGCCGGCGCCGGGGCGGCCGATGTCGCCGCGCAGGAGCAGCAGGTTGACCACTTCGCGGATGGTGGCGACGGAGTGCTTGTGCTGGGTCAGGCCCATGGCCCAGCAGACGATGGTGCGCTTCGAGGCCAGGACCATGGCCAGGGCGCGCTCGATCTCGGGGCGGGTCAGGCCGGTGGCGGTGAGGGTCTCGGCCCAGTCGGCTTCCTTGGCGGCGGCCGCGAATTCCTCGTACCCGTGGGTGTGCTCGCGGATGAACTCCTCGTCGGTGGCGCCGTCGGCCTCCAGGACGAGCTTGTTCAGGAGGCGGAAGAGGGCCTGGTCGCCGCCGATGCGGATCTGGAGGAAGAGGTCGTTGAGGGGGGTGCCCTTGAGCATGCCGAAGGGGTTCTGCGGGTTCTTGAACCGCTCCATGCCGGCCTCGGGCAGCGGATTCACCGAGATGATCTTCGCGCCGGCGGATTTGGCCTGTTCCAGCGCGGTCAGCATGCGCGGGTGGTTGGTGCCCGGGTTCTGGCCGGCGACGATGATCAGGTCGGCCTGGTGGAGGTCTTCGAGGGAGACGCTGCCCTTGCCGATGCCGATCGTCTCGTTCAGCGCGGAGCCCGAGGACTCGTGGCACATGTTCGAGCAGTCGGGGAGGTTGTTGGTGCCGAACTCGCGGACGAAGAGCTGGAAGAGGAAGGCCGCCTCGTTGCTGGTGCGGCCCGAGGTGTAGAAGAGGGCCTCGTCCGGGGAGCCGAGCGCCCCCAGCTCCTGCGCGATGATCTCGAAGGCCCGCTCCCAGCTCACGGCCTCGTACCGGTCGCCGCCCGGCGGCAGGTACATCGGCTCGGTGATCCGGCCCTGCTGGCCCAGCCAGTAGCCGGAGCGGGCGGCGAGATCGGCGAGCGGGTGCGCGGCGAAGAACGCGGGGGTGACCCGGCGCAGCGTGGCCTCCTCCGCGACGGCCTTGGCGCCGTTCTCGCAGAATTCGGCGGTGTGCCGCTTGTCGCCCTCGGGCCAGGCGCAGCCGGGGCAGTCGAAGCCGTCCTTCTGGTTGACCTTGAGGAGGGTGCGGGCCGTGCGGGCCAGGCCCATCTGCTGCTGCGCGACCTTCATGGTGTGGACGATGGCGGGCAGGCCCGCGGCCGCGTGCTGGGGGGGCGTCACCTGGGGTGCGTCCTGTACGGGATCCCCTACGGGCGGCTTGGTCGCCATGTCGCTCCCCTTCGAGCAGTCGAGCAGTCCCGCGTCGCAGCGGCAGTGCTGCACGAAAACGCGGATACACCTCGATCCTGTCACGGCCCCCGGACATCGCCGTCGCCGGAATTGTCACCGCGGCCGCCTAGGATCGGGGGCGTGGCAGATTCAGCATCGAAGAAGACCGACCAGCCGACCGCAGCGGACCGCCCCCGCCTGATGCTCATGGACGGGCACTCCCTGGCGTACCGGGCGTTCTTCGCGCTACCCGCGGAGAATTTCACGACCGCGACGGGGCAGCCGACCAACGCCATCTACGGGTTCGCGTCGATGCTGGCGAACACGCTGCGCGACGAGGCGCCCACGCACTTCGCGGTGGCGTTCGACGTCTCCCGCAAGACGTGGCGCTCGGCGGAGTTCCCGGAGTACAAGGCGAACCGCTCCAAGACCCCCGACGAGTTCAAGGGGCAGGTCGAACTGATCGGCGAGCTCCTCGACACGATGAACGTGCCGCGGTTCGCGGTCGACGGCTTCGAGGCCGATGACGTGATCGCGACGCTGGCCACGCAGGCCGAGGCCCTCGGGTTCGACGTGCTGATCGTCACCGGCGACCGGGACTCCTTCCAGCTGGTCTCCGAGCACACCACCGTGCTCTACCCGACCAAGGGCGTCTCCGAGCTGACCCGCTTCACCCCGGAGAAGGTCGAGGAGAAGTACGGGCTCACCCCCCAGCAGTACCCGGACTTCGCGGCGCTGCGCGGGGACCCGTCCGACAACCTCCCCGGCATCCCGGGCGTCGGCGAGAAGACCGCCGCCAAGTGGATCACCCAGTTCGGGTCGTTCGCGGAGCTCGTGGAGCGCGCCGAGGAGGTCAAGGGCAAGGCCGGGCAGAACTTCCGCGACCACCTGGACGCCGTGAAGCTCAACCGGGTCCTGACCGAGATGGTCAAGGACGTGGCCCTGCCCAAGACCCCGGCCGACCTGGCCCGCGTCGCCTACGACCGCTCGGCGATGCTCGGCGTCCTGGACGTACTGGAGATCCGCAACGCCTCGCTGCGCGAGCGACTGCTCGCCGTCGACCCGGGCGCGGCCGAGGAGCAGGCCCCGGCCCCGGCGGCGGCCGCCGTCGAGCTGGACGGTTCCGTGCTCGGCGCCGGCGAGCTCGCGCCGTGGCTGGAGGCCCACGCGGGCGCCCCGCTCGGCATCTCCACCGTCGACAGCTGGGCGCTGGGCAGCGGCAACGTCTCCGAGATCGCGCTGGCCTCGGCCGGGGGAGCCGCCGCCTGGTTCGAGCCGTCCGCGCTGGACGAGGCCGACGACCGGGCCTTCGCCGCGTGGGCCGCCGACGCCTCCAAGCCCAAGGTCGTGCACAACGCCAAGGGCCTGATGCGCGTCTTCCCCGAGCACGGCTGGACCCTGGCCGGGGTCGCCATGGACACCGCGCTCGCCGCCTACCTGGTCAAGCCGGGCCGGCGCTCCTTCGCGCTGGACGTGCTGTCCCAGGAGTACCTGCACCGGGAGCTGGCGCCCGCCGCCGCCGACGGGCAGCTCGCCTTCGGCGCCGACGACACCGCCGAGGCGGAGGCCCTGATGGCGCAGGCCCGCGCCGTCCTGGACCTCGGCGACGCCTTCGCGGTCAAGCTGCCCGAGGTGGGCGCAACCGAGCTGCTCCACGACATGGAGCTGCCCACCTCCGAGCTGCTGGCGCGGATGGAGCGGGCGGGCATCGCCGCCGACCAGGGCCACCTCGAGGCGATGGAGCAGCAGTTCGCCGCGGCCGTGCAGCAGGCGGTCAAGGAGGCGCACGCGGCGGTGGGCCACGAGTTCAACCTCGGCTCGCCCAAGCAGCTCCAGGAGGTGTTCTTCGGCGAGCTGGACCTGCCGAAGACGAAGAAGACCAAGACCGGCTACACCACGGACGCCGACGCGCTGGCCTGGCTGGCCACGCAGACCGACCACGAACTGCCCGTGATCATGCTCCGTCACCGGGAGCAGGCCAAACTGCGCGTGACCGTCGAGGGCCTGGTCAAGACGGTCGCCGCCGACGGCCGGGTGCACACCAGCTTCAGCCAGACCGTCGCCGCGACCGGCCGGCTGTCCTCCACCGACCCCAATCTGCAGAACGTGCCGGTGCGCACCGACGAGGGCCGGGCCATCCGCCGCGGCTTCGTCGTCGGCGAGGGCTTCGAGTCCCTCATGACCGCCGACTACAGCCAGATCGAGCTGCGCGTCATGGCGCACCTCTCCGAGGACGAGGGCCTGCTCGAAGCGTTCCTGTCCGGCGAGGACCTGCACACCACGGTCGCCTCCCAGGTGTTCGGGGTCGAGCGGTCCGCGGTCGATGCCGAGATGCGGCGCAAGATCAAGGCCATGTCCTACGGCCTGGCGTACGGGCTCTCCGCCTTCGGCCTCGCCCAGCAGCTGAACATCGAGCCCGGCGAGGCCCGCGGCCTGATGGAGACGTTCTTCGAGCGGTTCGGCGGGGTCCGGGACTATCTGGGCCGCGTCGTCGAGGAAGCCCGCGCCACCGGCTACACGGCGACGATCCTCGGTCGCCGCCGCTACCTGCCGGACCTCAACAGCGACAACCGTCAGCGCCGCGAGGCCGCCGAGCGGATGGCGCTGAACGCGCCGATCCAGGGCACCGCCGCCGACATCGTCAAGGTCGCGATGCTGCGGGTGGACAAGGCGGTCGCCGGGGCCGGCCTGAAGTCGCGGATGCTGCTCCAGGTCCACGACGAAATCGTGCTGGAGATCGCCCCCGGCGAGCGCGAGAAGGTGGAGGAGCTGGTGCGCCGCGAGATGGCCGCCGCCGTCGACCTGCGGGCCCCGCTGGACGTGTCCGTGGGCGTCGGCCCCGACTGGGAGTCCGCCGCGCACTGATCCCCGCGCCGTTCGGTCCGGGCAGCGCCCGTCCCCGCCTAAGCGGGGACGGGCGTTCGCGTCTCCTCGTCCTTGTCCTCGGCCGTGTTCCCGGCCGTGTTCCCGGCCTCGTCCGGGAGGCCGGGGCCCCGCCGGTGGCGCAGGCGCACGAGGACCCCGTACAGCAGCAGGGCCACGGCGAGGCCGCCGCCCGCGCCGAAGCAGACGGTCGGGATGATGTCGAGCGGCGTGCGGATCCGGTCGAAGAAGGTGAAGAAGCGCAGCACGCGCATCGTGACCCCGACCGCCACGCACACCAGGACCAGGGCGAGCGCCCCCCACACCTCGGCCCGGCCGAGGACCGGGACGGACGCGGGGGCCGGCGAGTCCGGCAGCCGGCGCAGCGCGGTCGCCGTGAACCACAGCAGCGCGCACGCCGCGAGCGCCGAAGTTCCGTACTGCAGGTACGAGTAGAGCGGCAGGCCGAAGGCGAGCGGTTCGCCCAGCTCCGGGAGCGTGCGCGTCCCGAAGCGGTCGATGTGCGTGAAACTGTCCCACACCACGTGCGTGAGGGATCCGGCGACCGCCGAGAGGTAGAACCACAGGGCCAGCGCGGGCAGTCGGCGCCCGCGCCACTCCTCGCCCCGGACGAAGGCGTGCACCCGGCCCCGCCGGCCGCGCGGCAGGAGCGCGATCAGGGGTTCGCGCAGCAGCAGCCAGCACGCCGCGAGGACGGCCGTCAGCACCGCGTCGGCCGTCACGACGCCTGCCAGGGAGTGCGTGAAGGTGCCGTACGGCCTGAGCCCCGAGACGATCGTGTCCGCGAAGTAGAAGGTGTCCGGGGCGAACGACCCGAGGACCAGGGCGGAGGCGACGAGGGGGCCGCGCGCACGCCCGGTCCTGCGGAGGCCCGGAAGCACGGCGGCCGCGTGGCTGAGAGTGAACGGCATGACACCTCGACTCGACTGGACTGTTTGATCAGTTCGTCCAGTATGAGTGACCTGCGCGAGGCGTGGGGATGTCGTGAATTCCCACCCGCGATGCGTGCCCCGCGCAGCGAGTTGACGTAGGGTCACGCGGACGTCGAGGGGGAGGGGGCCGGCTCATGGCGGCTCGGTTTCGGATGACGGCGCGGATACCGGGCCGGTTCGGGCGGGTGCTGCGCAAGGGCGGGGCCGCCGTGCTGGTCTCCGCCCTGGCGGCCGCCGCGTTGACCGCCTCGCAGGGGCCGGCCGCCGGCCACCGTACGGCGGTGGCCGCGGCGGACGAGGGCGCCGCACCGGATCCCGCCGCGGACGGATCCGCCGGGGACACCTCCTACTTCACCGCCCTCCCGCCGCTCGTGAGCCCCGAGCCGCCGGCCGTGCTGCTCTCCGAGGACGGATCGGCGCCGCCGCCCGCGCAGGGCGCGGCGGCGGACGCGCGGTCCAACGCCAACGAACCCGTGGCCATGGGCGGGGCGGAGGGGGCGCAGGGGATACCGGCGAGCGTGCTCGCCGCGTACCGGCGCGCGGAGCAGGCGGTCGGCGAACGCGACCCCGGATGCGGCCTGCGCTGGCAGCTCCTCGCGGCGATCGGCAAGGTCGAGTCCGGACAGGCGCGCGGGGGGCGGGTCGACGCCGCCGGTACGACGCTGCGGCCGATCCTGGGTCCCGTGCTCGACGGCAACGGCTTCGCGAACATCTCGGACACGGACGGCGGCGCGTACGACGGGGACGCCCGCCACGACCGGGCGGTCGGGCCGATGCAGTTCATCCCGTCCACGTGGGCCGCGTGGGGCCAGGACGGCAACGGCGACGGAAAGCGCGACCCCAACAACGTGTACGACGCCGCGCTCGCCGCGGGCCGCTACCTGTGCGCCGGCACGCGGGACCTGCGGGTGGACGCGGACCTGGACCGGGCGGTGCTGTCGTACAACCAGTCCTCGGCGTACCTGCGGACGGTCCGGTCGTGGTTCACGTACTACCTGAAGGGGACGCACGAGGTCCCGGACGGAGCCGGCGAAGCCGCGGGCCCGGCGGCGGAGCCCGAGCCGACGGACCAGGCGAACACCTCGGGCGAAGCCGGAACCGACGGGGGGCCGGGGGCGGAGGCCGACCCTGAGGCGGAGGCGGCCCTTGAGGCCGAGGCCGACCCTGAGGCGGAGGCCGACCCTGAGGCGGAGGCCGACCCTGAGGCGGAGGCGGCCGGCGGGGACGCGGGCTCGGAGGCGTCCGCCGAGGCCGCCGGGGCCACGCCTCAGCTCAGCGAAGCGGCGGCCGAACTGGCCGCGCAGAAGATCGAGCGGGAGCGCATCGCCCGCCGCAAGGCCGAGCGCGAGACCCCCGTGGAGGCCGGCGCCAAGCTCAGCGGCACGGCCGCCGCACTGCTGGCCGCCGTACGGGCCGTGGAGGGCGGCGGCAAGCCCCCCGCCGCGTTCGACGCACCGGCACCGCGCAGGTCCGTCCCGCGCCACTCCCGCCGCCGCCCCCGCCGCTCAGGCGGCGGCAGCCGACGGCACCGCGACGGTCTTCTACTACACCAAGACCCGCAACTGGACCGCCTACAACCTGCATTGGGCGCCGGACGGCGGAAGCTGGACGGCCGTGCCCGGCACCGGCATGGAAGCCGCCTGCACCGACTGGGTGAAGCGGACCGTGAGCCTCGGCTCGGCCGCCGGCCTCCAGGCGACCTTCAACAACGGCCAGGGCACGTGGGACAACAACGGGGGCAAGAACTACGCCCTGGGCACCGGCCTGATCACCGTCAAGGACGGCGTCGTGGCCCACAGCGACCCCTGCACCACGGACCCCGACCCCGACCCGGGCACCGGCACCGGCACCGGCGCGAGCGCCACCGTCTACTACTCGACCACCACGGTCGGCTGGCCGACCGTCAACCTGCACTGGGCGCCGACCGGCGGATCCTGGACCACCGCCCCCGGCGCCGGCATGGACCCGGCCTGCACGGGCTGGGTGAAGAAGACGGTCGCGCTCGGCTCGGCCGCCGGCCTCGCCGCGACCTTCAACAACGGCAACGGCACCTGGGACAACAACAACGGCAGGAACTACGCCCTCGGCACGGGCCTGTCCACCGTGAAGGACACCAAGGTCACCGCGAACGCCGCCGATCCCTGCGCCTCGGTGGTCCCCGACACCACCGCGCCCACCGCGCCCACCAGGGTCCTGGCCTCCGCCGCCGACGTGTCCGTGGTCGTGACCTGGGAAGCCGCCACCGACGACCGGGGCGTGACCGGCTACCAGGTCACCCGTACCGGCGGCACCAAGGGCACCGCCGTCACCCACACCACCTCCACCGTCCTCACCGAATCCGGCCTGGAGGAGCGGACCGCCTACACGTACGCGGTCAGGGCCGTGGACGCCGCCGGGAACCTCTCGCCCGCCTCCGCCGGGGCGGCCGCCACCACGGGCACCCGGCCCCCGGCCCCGGCCGGGTCGGCGCCGCTGGGAGGCGACCCCCGCAAGGACCCGATCTACTTCGTGCTCACCGCCCGCTTCAACGACGGCGACGCCGCCAACAACCGCGGCGGCAGCCAGCACGTGAAGTCCGGGAACGCGGCCAACGGCGACCCCATGTTCCGGGGGGACTTCAAGGGGCTCGTCGAGAAGCTGGACTACGTCAAGGCCCTCGGCTTCTCCGCGATCTGGATCACCCCGGTCGTCCTCAACCGCTCCGACTACGACTACCACGGCTATCACGGCTACGACTTCTACAAGGTCGACCCCCGCCTGGAATCGGCCGGAGCCTCCTACCAGGACCTCATCAACGCCGCCCACGCCAAGGGCGTCAAGATCTACCAGGACGTGGTCTACAACCACAGCTCCCGCTGGGGTGCCAAGGGCCTGTTCACCCCGACCGTCTACGGCGTGCGCGACGCGCAGTGGTCCTGGTTCTACGACGAGAAGCAGACCGGCTTCGAGTACGACGGCCTCACCGTCGACCCCAAGAGCGGCAAGTCGTACTACAACGGCGACCTGTGGTCGACCGCCGAGCCCGTCGGCAACACCTGTGTCAACTGGGGCGCGGCCACCCAGTACAAGAGCGCCGCGGGCTACACCATCTACAACTGCCAGTGGCCGAACCCCACTTCGGGCATGTTCCCCAAGGCCCTCTTCCACCCGTGCTGGATCGGCAACTGGGAGGGTGAGGACGCCCGTTCCTGCTGGATCCACGAGGACCTCGCGGACTTCAACACCGAGAACCCGGCGGTGCAGAACTACCTGATCGGGGCCTACGACAAGTACATCGACATGGGCGTGGACGGCTTCCGCGTCGACACGGCCGTGCACATCCCCCGCGTCACCTGGAACCGGCGCTTCCTGCCCGCCATCCAGAGCCGGGTGGCCCAGCAGTTCGGCGCCCAGAAGGCGAAGGACTTCTTCGTCTTCGGCGAGGTCGGCTCCTTCGTGAACGACAAGTGGAACCGCGGCTCGGCCAACCAGTCGGCCCAGTACTACACCTGGAAGGAGTCCGCGGCGTACAGCGCGGACGACGCCACCGCCGCCGTCCAGCAGTACAGCACCGACAACGACCCGGCCAAACAGCCCACCAGCAACAATGCCTTCCTCAGCGGGAACCTCTACCACGCACCCGACCACGCCATGTCCTCCGGCATGAACGTCATCGACATGCGCATGCACATGAACTTCGGGGACGCGAACAACGCCTTCCAGAACGGCAAGGACTCCGACGACAGCTACAACGACGCGACCTACAACGTGGTCTACGTCGACAGCCACGACTTCGGCCCCGGCAAATCGTCCACCCGCTACGCCGGCGGCACCGACGCCTGGGCCGAGAACATGGCCCTGATGTGGACCTTCCGCGGCATCCCGACCCTGTACTACGGCTCCGAGACCGAGTTCCAGTCCGGCCGGCAGATCGACTGCGGCCCGACGTGCCCGCTCGCCACCACCGGCCGGGCCTACTACGGGGACAAGATCGCGGGCTCGGTCACGGCCTCCGGATTCTCCAAGGTCGCCTCCGCCACCGGAGCCGTCGCGGCCACCCTGGAATCGCCGCTCGTCAAACACCTCCAGCGGCTGAACGAGATCCGCCGCGCCGTCCCGGCGCTCCAGAGCGGCCAGTACTCCACCGAGGGAGTCTCGGGGGGCATGGCCTTCAAGCGCCGCTACACGGACGCGTCCACCGGTACGGACAGCTTCGCCGTCGTCACCGTCACCGGCGGCGCCTCGTACACCGGCATCCCCAACGGCACGTACAAGGACACGGTCACCGGCGACGTGCGGACCGTCACCGACGGCAGCCTGTCCGTCGCCGCTCCCGGCAAGGGCAACCTGCGCGTCTACGTGCTGGACCTCCCGGGTGCGGGCGCCGCACCCGGCAAGGTGGGCGCCGCCGGCCCCTACCTGAAGTAGCCGCCGGTCATCGCGGCAGCCACTGCTCCAGGACTGCCGCGATGCCGTCCTCGTCGTTGCTCGAGGTGACCTCGTCCGCGACCGCCTTGAGCTCGGCGTGGGCGTTGTCCATCGCCACCGCGTGGCCCGCCCAGCCGAACATCGGGATGTCGTTGGGCATGTCGCCGAAGGCTATGGTCCGCTCCGCCGTGGCTCCGAGGGCCTGCGCCGCCCTCGCCAGACCGGTGGCCTTGGACAGTCCGCGCGGCAGGATCTCGATGCACTCCCTGCCCGCCAGTACGACCGTGACCAGGTCCCCGGCCGCCTCCTGGACGGCGGCCGTCAGCTCGTCGTCCCCGAGGGTCGGGTGCTGTACGAAGACCCGGCTGATCGGGTCCGCCCAGAGCTCGTCGGGGTCCCCGACCCGCTTCGACATCGGCTCGGTGGCCTCGTACATGCGGTAGCCGGGCCCCACGAGCACCTGCGCGTCCAGCCGGTCCGGGGTCACCGCCAGCGCCAGGGGCCCGACGAGGGCCTCGGCGCGGGCCAGCGCGAGGGCGGCCGTGTCCCGGTCCAGGGAGACCGAGGTGAGCAGCGTGTGCTCGCCGACGTCGTAGAGCTGGCCGCCGTTTCCGCACACCGCGAGCCCGGTGTAGCCGATCTCGTCCAGCACGGGCCGCGCCCACTGGGCGGCCCGGCCGGTGACGACGACGTGTCGGGCGCCCGCCGCGACCGCCGAGCCGATGGCGGCCATGGTGCGGTCCGAGACCGAGTGGTCGGAGCGGGCGAGGGTGCCGTCGAGGTCGGTGGCGATGAGGTCGTAGGGCAGGCAGGCGGTCACGGAACTCCGATCGGGGGCCTTCGAGGTACCTCCAACCTCGCAGACGCCGGGGCCGCGGCCACGGGCCCAAAGTCCCGGGAGGGGGGATCTTTGGACCTTCACCCCGAATCCCGAACCCCGACCCCGAACCGGCATCGAGCGTGTGTTCGAATAGCGCGCTAAGCTGGACCCATGCACGCACTCCAGGGCTCCCTCTTCGACCAGGGCGACGAGATCCGGCTCGGCCCGACGGCGGGCCTGCGGCGTACGGAACTGGGCGCCGGGGCCTGGGTGGACCACCGGCCGGGCTGGCTGTCGGGCGCCGACGCGCTGTTCGAACGGCTCGCGGCCGACGTGCCGTGGCACGCCGAGCGGCGGCAGATGTACGAGCGGGCGGTGGACGTGCCGCGCCTGCTCGCCTTCTACGCCGAGGGCGACCCGCTGCCGCACCCCGCACTCACCGAGGCCCGCGGGGCGCTGACCCGCCACTACGCGTCCGAGCTCGGCGAACCCTTCGCCACGGCCGGCCTCTGCCTGTACCGGGACGGCCGCGACAGCGTCGCCTGGCACGGCGACCGCACCGGCCGCTCGGCGACCGAGGACACGATGGTCGCGATCGTGTCGGTCGGCGACCCGCGCGACCTGGCCTTCCGCCCCCGCGGCGGCGGCCCCACCCTGCTCCGCCTCCCGCTGGGCCACGGCGACCTGGTGGTGATGGGCGGCTCCTGTCAGCGCACGATGGAACACGCGGTCCCCAAAACCACCCGCGCGGTGGGCCCCCGCGTCAGCGTCCAGTTCCGCACGCGGGGCGTGCGCTGAGGAGTGGCCCGGGGTCCGGGGCTACGCCGTGTCGAGTTCCTTCGGGGGGCGGGCCGAGGAGGCCGCCGCGTGGAGGGAGCGGAGGGCCAGGAGGAGGATGCCGATGTCGTCCAGGTAGACAGGGTCCGGGATCAGGTCCACCGGGGAGACCGTGTAGGCCACGGCCGCCCAGAACAGGGCCTTGTCGCGCAGCGGGATCCCCGCGTCGCGCAGCAGGCGCCGGGCCGCGAAGACCCGTACGAGGAGCACGGCCGCGGTGACCGCCAGCCCGGCCGCGACGACCCCCGCGACGATGAGCCAGACCGTCGTCGAGTCCATCAGGCGCCCTGTGTCCGCAGTCGGCGGCTGACCTCGCCGAGGCCGTCCGCGAGGGCGTCGAGCTGTTCGGGCGTGAGTACGTCCACGAGTACCTCCCTCACCGTGCTCACGTGCCCCGGCGCGGCCTCCGCCAATCGTGCGCGGCCGGCTTCGGTCAGGACGGCGTAGACCCCGCGGACGTCGGAGGGGCAGGTGCGGCGGCGGACCAGGCCGGCCTTCTCCATCTGGGTGACCTGGTAGGTCAGGCCGCTCTTGGAGTTGATCAGCCCGTTCGCGAGCTCCGTCATGCGCAGCTCGCCCTCCGGCGCCCTGCCGAGCCGTACGAGGATCTCGTACTGGGGGTGGGAGAGCCCGGAGTCGTCCTTGAGCTGCTGGTCGAGGCGGCGGTTGACCAGGGCGGAGGCGGCCAGGAAGCCCTCCCAGGCGCGCATCTCGCGGTCGTCCAGCCATCTCGTTTCAGCCATGGAATCAGCGTACACGGATCGTTCCAATTTGAATCAGAGAGTGATCGGCGGTTAGGGTCGGAAGGAGTTGTTTGAATTTGAACAACCGACCAGACCAGCCGTTCGACCGGAAGGCCCCCTCGTGACCAGCCCCTCCGTCACCACCACCGCCGTGCCCGCAGCACCCGCCACCACCGCGTCCGCCGCTCCGCTCGCCCTCTCCACCCCCGCCCACGACGTCGGCCTGCTCCTCCTGCGCCTGGTCCTCGGCCTGACCGTGGCCGCCCACGGCGCCCAGAAGCTCTTCGGCTGGTTCGGCGGCGGCGGGATCAGCGGCACGGGCCGGTTCTTCACCGCCAGCGGCTACCCGGCGGGCGACGCCATGGCCGTCCTCGCCGGCCTGACCGAGACCCTCGGCGGCCTCGGTCTCGCCGCCGGGCTGCTCACCCCGCTCGCCGGCGCCGCCGTCGTCGGCACCATGATCAACGCGATCGCCGTCCACGGGGCGGGCTCCTTCTTCGCCCCGGAGGGAGTGGAGTACGAGATCCTCCTCACCGCCGGCGCCGCCACCCTCGCGCTCACCGGCCCCGGCCGGTACGCCGCCGACCGCTTCCTGCCCGTCCTGCGCGGCCACCGCCTCGCCCACGGGGCCCTCGCCGTCGCCCTCGGCGCCGTCATCGCGGGCGCGCTGCTCCTCGTACGCAACTAGTGCTGTGACCGGGAAGGTCCACCGGGTCGCGGCGCCCGGCACGGCACCTCGCCGCGTTGTCGGACCACACCGGTACGTCCAGTACGAGGCGTGGCCCTCCGCCCGGGGGCCCCTCCCGGCGGTAGCTGGGGGAGATGCACCGCACCGAACACCGCGACCCGGCAAACCTTCCCGGCCACAGCACTAGGCCGTCTCCTTCGGCCAGGCAAGATCAGAAAGGGACGGACTGGCTCCCGTCGTCGACCCGAACGGACCGATTGGGATGGGGCATTCGGGGGAATGGGCCATAAATGACACAAGCCATCGAGGACTACGCAATCATCGGCGACCTGATGACCAGTGCCCTGGTCGGCCGTGACGGGTCCATCGACTGGCTGTGCCTGCCGCGCTTCGACTCGGCTGCCTGCTTCGCCGCCCTCCTCGGCGACCAGGAGAACGGCCACTGGCGCATCGCCCCGGCCGCCGCCCCCGACTCCGCGCGCTGCACCCGCCGCGCCTACGTCGACGGCACGCTCGTCCTGGAATCCTTCTGGGAGACCGAGGACGGCGCCTCCTTCAAGGTCGTCGACTTCATGCCGCAGCGCGACACCGCCCCCGACGTGATGCGGATCGTGGAAGGCCTCACCGGCGAGTCGACCGTCGGCAGCACCCTGCGCCTGCGCTTCGACTACGGGCACGTCATCCCCTGGGTCCGCCGCTTCGACGCCGCCCGCGACGGCGGCAGCCTCTGGGACGGCGACGGCGACCGCGTCGCCGTCGCCGGGCCCGACGCCGCGTGGCTGCGCAGCGACCCGCCCGTGCAGACCTGGGGCGAGGACAACAGCACCCGCTCCGAGTTCACGGTCGGGCCCGGCGAGCGCGTCGCCTTCGTCCTGACCTGGCACCCCTCGCACGAACCGCGCCCCGCGCCCCTGGACCCGTACGCCGCCCTGGAGCAGAGCCTCGCCGACTGGCGGGAGTGGTCTTCCCAGTGCCGCTACGACGGCCCCTACCGGGAGGCCGTGACCCGCTCCCTGATCACCCTCAAGGCCCTGACCTACGCCCCGACCGGCGGGATCGCCGCCGCCGCGACGACCTCCCTGCCCGAAGAGCTCGGCGGCGTCCGCAACTGGGACTACCGCTACTGCTGGCTCCGCGACTCCACCCTCACCCTCGGCTCCCTGCTGGCCACCGGCTTCCTCGACGAGGCCCGGGCCTGGCGGGCCTGGCTGCTGCGGGCCGTCGCGGGAGACCCGGCCGACCTGCAGATCATGTACGGGATCGGGGGCGAGCGGCGCATCCCGGAGTGCGAGCTGCCGTGGCTGAAGGGGTACGCCTCCTCCGCGCCGGTCCGCGTCGGCAACGCGGCCGTCGACCAGCTCCAACTCGACGTCTACGGGGAGGTCCTCGACTCCCTGTACGTGGCCCGCTCCGCCGGACTGCCAGCCGAGTGGCACGCCTGGAAGATCCAACTGGCGCTCCTCGACTTCCTGGGGCGCAACTGGCACCGGCCCGACGAGGGCCTGTGGGAAGTGCGCGGCCCGCGCCGCCACTTCACGCACTCCAAGGTGATGGCGTGGGTCGCCGCCGACCGGGCGGTGCGCACCCTGGAGGCCAATCCCGGGCTGCACGGCGATGTGGAGCGCTGGCGGGCCATGCGGGACGAGGTGCACCGCGACGTGTGCGAGAAGGGCTACGACCCCGAGCGGGGCACCTTCACCCAGTACTACGGCTCCACCGAACTGGACGCGGCCACCCTCCTCATCCCGCGCGTCGGCTTCCTGCCGCCCGAGGACCCCAGGGTGATCGGCACGGTCGACGCGGTGCGCGCGGAGCTCGGCCGCAGCGGCCTGGTCCGCCGCTACAGCACCGAGGGGCTGTCGGTGGACGGGCTGCCCGGTGACGAAGGGGCCTTCCTCGCCTGCTCGTTCTGGCTGGCGGACGCCCTGTACCTGACCGGTCGGGAGAAGGAGGCGCGGGAGCTCTTCGAGCGGCTGCTGGCGGTACGCAACGACGTCGGGCTGCTCGCCGAGGAGTACGACCCGATCGCGGGCCGCCAACTCGGCAACTTCCCGCAGGCGTTCAGCCATGTCGGACTGGTCAACACCGCGCTCACGCTGGGCGGCGGAGGCCTGGCGGAGGTCGAGGGGTGAGGGCGGCGGGCCGGAGGGCCGGCGGGGGAGGCGGTCGCCGCGGCGCCCCTGTCCCTTATACACCTCT
>NZ_CP030286.1:7492790-8233272 GCF_003287915.1 Streptomyces sp. ICC4
AGAATTCTGGCGGGGGACCCGCATCGACGCGGTCGTCTCCGCCCCCGAGCGGCTCGGCGCGACCCACCGGGAGGGCGAGCGCGCGGGCGCCGGGGGCGCCGGGGGCCGGCGGGGGCCGGCCCGTGGGCCCAGGGCTCAGGTGCGGTCGATGAAGACGCTCGTCGACTTCACCCGCGCGGTCGCCCGCGCCCCGACCTCCAGGCCGAGTTCCTCCACCGCTTCACGGGTCAGCAGCGACACGATGCGGTGCGGACCGGCCTGGATCTCCACCTGCGCGTCGACCGTGCCCAGCTTCACGCCGGTAACGATGCCGGGGAAGGCATTGCGCGCCGAGGTGTGCGGGGCCTCCTCGTTCTCGGCGCCCTCCTGCGCGGCTTCCACGCAGAACGCGGCCAGGTCCGGCCCGTCCACCATCCGCCGCGTGCCCTCCCGGCGCGTGGGGAACCGCTCCGCGTCGGCCCACCGCCGTGCCGTGTCGACGCTGACGCCCAGCAGCCGCGCCGCCTGGCCGATCGTGTAGGACTCCATGCCGGAAGCCTATGTCCTGGCCCCCGCGCCGCCGCAGCCGGCAGCCGGCCCGCGCCGCAGAGGGACGCCGCCGGCCCGCGCAGGCCGCCCGGTCACAGCACTAGTGCTGTGGCCGGAAGGGTTTGCCGGGTCGCGGTGTCCGGTGCGGTGCATCTCCCCCAGCTACCGCCGGGAGGGGCCCCCGGGCGGAGGACCACGCCTCGTACTGGACGTACCGGCGCGGTCCGACAACGCGGCGAGGTGCCGTGCCGGGCGCCGCGACCCGGTGAACCTTTCCGGTCACAGCACTAGCGCAGTGCGGCCGCCGCAGCTCGGGCGACGGCCTCCGCCAGCGTCGACAGCGCGGGCGAGTCCAGCTTCCACTGCTGCCAGTACAGCGGCACGTCCAGGCTCCGCCCCGGCGCGATCAGCACCAGCTTCCCGGCCTCCAGCAGCGGCCCGGCCTGGGCCTCCGGCACCATCGCCCAGCCCAGCCCGGCAACGGCCGCGTCACAGAAACCCTCCGACGTCGGCACGTGGTGGCGGACCCGCGAGGCCCCGGCCGCCGGGTCCCCCGTCACCATCCGGACGAAGCCGTCCTGGATCAGGTCCCGCCGGTCGAAGACGACGACCGGTGCCTGCCGCAGGTCCCGCTCCACCTCGCCCCGCAGGTGCCGGGCGGCGAACTCCGGACTCGCCACCGGCAGGTACCGCGCGAGCCCCAGCCGGCGGACCGTGCACCCCGCCACCGGTTCCGGCTGCGAGGTCACCGCCGCCATCACGCGCCCGTCCCGCAGCAACGCGGTCGCGTGCCCCTCGTCCTCGCGGTGCAGGTCGAAGCAGACCGGCGGGTCCTGCGGCACCCCCGTCAGCGCGGGCAGGAACCACGTGGCGAGCGAGTCCGCGTTGACGGCGATCGGCAGGCGCACCGGCCCCAAGCCCTCCGCCATGCCGAGCTCGGCGCGCGCGTCGCGCTCGAGGCGGGCCAGCTGGCGCGCGAAGCGGACGACGACCTCGCCGGACTCGGTCGCCCGTACCGGTTTGGTCCGCATCAGCAACACCCGGCCGGTCCGCTGCTCCAGCGCCTTGACGCGCTGGCTCACGGCGGACGGGGTCACGTGCAGGGCGGCCGCCGCCGCGTCGAAGGTGCCCTCGTCGATCACCGCGAGCAGGGTCCTTACCTGGTCCACGGGCAGCTCATCCATCACGATCGCTAATGCTACGTAAGAATCTTTAGCTGTACTGCTCGACCCGCCGCTGCTTACGGTCGAGGACATGACCCACGGCATCATCCCGGCGGCCCTCGCGGGCTTCGGCACCGGACTCTCCCTCATCGTCGCCATCGGCGCCCAGAACGCCTTCGTCCTGCGCCAGGGCGTGCGCCGCCACTCGGTCCTCGCCGTGGTCGCCATCTGCGCGCTCTCCGACGCGGCCCTCATCGCCCTCGGCGTGGCGGGGGTCGGCGCGTTCGTCACCGCCTGGCCACCCGCCCTCACCCTGGTCGGACTCGTCGGCGGCGCCTTCCTGATCGGCTACGGGGCCCTCGCCGCCCGCCGCGTACTGCGCCCCGCTCCCGGCGCGGCGCTCGGCGCCGAGGACTCCGGTACGGGAACGGGAACGGAACCGGGCGCGGCCCCCGGCACCGGCACCGGCACGGGTTCCGCCGCCGCCCGCCGCGCCGTGCTGACCTGCCTGGCCATGACCTGGCTCAACCCGCACGTGTACCTCGACACCGTGCTCCTCCTCGGCTCCCTCGCCGCCGACCGGGGCGACCTGCGCTGGGCGTTCGGCATCGGAGCCTGCCTGGCGAGCCTCACCTGGTTCGGGGCGCTCGGCTACGGCGCCCGGCTGCTCAGCGGCCTGCTCGCCCGGCCCTCGGCGTGGCGGGTGCTGGACGGGCTCGTCGCCGCGACCATGGTCACGATGGGCGGCCTGCTCCTCGCCCGGGCCTGAGGCCGTCCGCCACCCGCCACCCGCCACCGGTCCGCCCCATGAACACTCCCCAAGTGGGTACGGATCACCGCGCTTTGCACTCCGCACCCCGTACCCCGCACCTCCAGGAGCCATCCCGTGCCGGATCCTTCCCCCTACACCGACTCGGTCCGCGCCTACTACGCCGCCCAGTCCGCCCCCCTCATGGCCGCCACCGGGGTCGTACTGGACCCGCACGGGCGGGTCCTCGTACTGACCACCTCGTACAAGAAGGAGCTGGAGCTGCCGGGCGGGAACGTGGAGGACACCGAGACCCCGGAGGAGGGGCTCGCCCGCGAGCTGAAGGAGGAGTTGGACCTGAGCGTGCCGGTCGGGCGGCTGCTCGCCGTGGACTCCCGCCCGCCGGGACCGCTCGGCCGCTCCCTCGTGATCCACGTCCACCTCGTCGGACCGCTCACGTCCGCCGAGGCCACCGCGCTCTCCTTCCCGGACGGCGAGATCACCGAGGCCCGCTGGCTCACCCCGGAAGAGGCCTACGAGACCCTGCACCCCCGCAAGGCGTCCCGCCTGCGCGCCGCCCTGGCGGCCCTGTACGCCGGCTCCCTCGCGCACCTGATCGAAGGCGTCCCCCAACCCGGCTCCCCGGCCGGCCTGGACCCGGCGCGCCGGGCCGAACTGGAACACACCGGCGGCTTCGACCCGGCCGGCCACCGGGCCGCCCGCCCCAAGGCCCTCACGGCGGCGAGCGTGCTGTTCACCGACACCGCGGGCGGGGTGCTGCTGGTGCAGCCCGCGTACGGGAATCCGGACCACTGGCACCTGCCGGGCGGCGGCGTCGACAGCGACCTCGGCGAGATCCCGCGCGCCGCGGCCCGGCGGGAGGTGCTCGAGGAACTCGGCCTGGACCTCGCCCCGGGCCGCCTGCTCGCCGTCAACTGGTCCCACCGGCCCGGGTATCCGGCCCGCGTCCGCTTCCTCTACGACGGCGGCACCCTCGACGCCGCCGCGCTCGACCGGATCAGGCTGCCCGAGGCGGAACTCCTGCGGTGGCGGGCGGTCTCCCCGGCCGATCTGCGCCGGTTCGTCAAAGGCGCCCTGCGCCGCCAGATCAAGGCGAGCCTCAGGGCCCGCGCCTCGGACACGGGGCCCCTGGAACTCCACGCGGGCCGCCCCGTCCCGGTCACCTGACCTCCTCCGCCTCCCCCGGCCGCGGCACTCCCGGCCGGCTCAGGGCCAGCATGTGCCGGACCTTGCGCCGCACCTGCGGATCCGGCTCCGCGACGGCGCGGGCGCCGACCAGGGCGTCCCCCTCCTCGTCTCCGGCGCGGACCACCCACCAGCGCAGCGCCGCGAACCTGACCTCGGGCGCCGGGTCGGCCTCCGCGCACCGGCGCAGCAGCGCGTGCACGTCCGGATGCCCGGCCCAGCGCCGGCCGAGCGTCCTGACGGCCTCGGCGCGGGTGCGCTCCTCGGGATGGCCCGCGACCGCGCGCGCCAGCACCTCGCGTACGTCGTCCCGGTGCGCCCAGTGACCGCCCAGGGCGGTCAGTACGGTGCCCTGGCAGGGGTGCGAGGTGTCGGAGGCGACGCCCCGCACGAACTCCCCGACGTCCGGACGGTCGGTCCACCGCTTCGTCAGCACCTTCAGGGCCGCGCCGGCGACGAGCAGGTCGTCGGCGGCGCCGGCCGCCACCCGCATCAGGACGGCCCGTACGTCCTCGTGGTCGGGCCAGTGGTCCTCCAGCACGTCGAGCACCGTCGAGCAGGTGGTGCGGTCGGGGTGGTCGGCGGCGGTGAGGAGCAGCTCGTGTACGTCCCGCCGGCCGGGCCAGTGCTCCGCCAGACCGCACAGGACGGTCGCGTAGGTGTACGCGTCGGGCTCGTCGGCGCAGACCCGGACCAGCAGGTCGCGGACCTCCGGCCGGGCGGCCCAGTGCCGGGCCAGGGCACGCAGGGCCCCTTGTCTGACGTCTTCTTGTCCGACGTCCTCATGTCCGACGTCCTCATGTCCGGCGGCGGATGCCGTGCAGCAGCCGGTCAGGACCTCGCGGACCTCGTCGTCCCCCGGGTAGCAGTCGCCCATGACCTGCACGGCGGTGAGGCGCACCCCGGGGTCGGGGTCCTCGCCGGCCCGCCGCAGGACGGCCTCCCGTACGCCCTCGTGGCCCGGCCAGTGCTCGCCCAGCTCGCGCAGCGCGGTCGAGCGCGCCTCGGGCCAGGGGTCCGCGGCGGCGGCACGCAGCAGTGCCTCGCGGACGGTGGTGTGGCCCGGCCCGTGTCTGCCCAACGCCCCCAGGGCCGCGGTGCGGACGTCGGAGTGCGGGGAGTCCGCGGCCCGCCCGATCAGGAGCTCGCGGACGGCGGCGTTGCCCGGCACCTGGCGGCCGAGGTTCCACACGGCGGCCCGGGACAGGTCCGGTGCGCCGTCGTCGGCCGCGCTCCGCGTGAGGAAGCCGAGGACGTCCGGGTGTCCGCAGGCGTACCGCGCGAGCGTCTGGAGCGCCTCGCTCCGGGTGTTCCCCTCCGGGTCCTCACGGGCCCGTCGGATGAGGAGGGCGCGAACGGACGCGTCACCGGACCAGCGCCGGCCGAGGAGCCGCAGCGCGTCGCTGCGGGCGAACTGGTGGTCGTCTCCGGTGGCGGCGCCCATGACGAGGTCCCTGACGGCTTCGTCGTCCGGCCGTCCCGCGGCGAGGGCTTCGAGAGCGGTGGACCGGCCGTGGTGGTCGGGATCCTCGGCCGCGCGGCCGGCGAGGAAGGCGCGGACGTCCTCGCGGTCCGCCCACAGCTCGCCGAGCACCTCCAGGGCCATGAAGCCGAGCCCGCCGTCCGGATTCTCCGAGGCCTCGCGGACGACCAGCGCGCGGACCTCGTCGTCGGGCCGGCGGCGGCCGAGCGCGTAGAGGAGGAGCGTCCGGTCGATGCTGTGAAAGCTGCCGCGGGCGAGGGGGATCAACTCGTCCTCGTCGAGCCGGAGATGGAAGGCCAGCAGACCGGCCGGCTCGCCGCTCACCGAGAACTGGCCGCTCAGCCGGTACCAGCGCAGGTAGCGCGCGCGGGCCGCCGAGTACCGGCCGAACGAGCCCAGCGCGGACGCCCCTTCGTCGAGCAGCCACGGGCCCTTGGAGCCGCGTACGTCCAGGACCGTGGTCACGGCGTCGACGACGGCGACGCTGCGGTCCGCGGGCACCCCGCGCCCGCCGGTCTCCGCCAGTGCCCGCAGGGCCAGTACGACATGGCTCGCGTCGTCCGGGTCGGTGCGCCGGGCGTGGAGGCCGAGGAGCCGGTCGATGGCGGCCGTCGCGTCCTGCGCACCCAACTGCCCGATGAGCAGGAGCAGTACCTCGTGCCACGCCGGATGGGCGACCCGGGCGGCGACGACCTGCTCGATCAGCTCCTCGGGCGTCCATTCCGCTTCCTCCCGGTAGCGGTGGGCGATGTCGGCCGCCGCCAGGTGTTCGAGGAACGCCCGGTGGACGAAGCCGTAGACGTCGCCGCCGTAGCGGGACAGGATGAAGTTGCGTTCGTGCAGCTGCGTGACCATGGCCCGGGCGGCGGAGGCGGCGTGCGGGGGCGCCACCCCGTACTGGTCCTCCAGGTGGTCGCGGAAGAACCGTTCGAGGTCGCGCGCGCGGATGTGGTTGCCCGCGATGCCGCCGCGGCCTTCCTGCAGGGTGCGGGCCAGCCGGCGCAACAGGGCCAGGCGCTCTTCGGCCCCCAGTGCGTCCAGCGCCTCGGCGACGGGCGGGACCAGCGGCGTCTTGAGGAACTTGGCCGCCTGGTCCCACTGTTCGACGAGGACGGCGACGGCGTGCTCGTAGACGCCCCGCCGGTTGCCCGGAAGGGGGCCGCGGGCTCCGATGATCACGAGGATGGTCAGCAGGAGCGGATTGCCCGCCATCTCCCGCAGCGGCCGCGAGTCCTCCACCCCCGAGGTGAGCCGCTCCGCCAGTTCGGCGGCCCGTGCCGGGTCGCCCGGGCAGGCGTGGCGGTACCAGCGGCGGACGAACGCGTCGATCCGCTCCTGGTCCAGGTCCTGCAGGGTGAAGTGCGAGAAGTGCGCGCGCTCCAGGGTGCCGCGGCGGTAACCGATGATCCGCGAGGTCACCACGATCCGTGCCGACGGCCGGTGTGCGGCGAAGGCGGCGATGCGCCGGGCGGTCTCCTCCCGCGCCTTGGGGTCGCACACCTCGTCGAGGCCGTCGAAGACCACCAGGGCCCGCCCCTCGGACAGCAGCCGCTCCCGGACGGGGCCGGGGACCGAGAGCCCGAAGTCCTGGTGCTGCCGGTCGAGGAACTCCTCGAAGCCGCCGTGGCGCCAGGGGTCGTCGGCGTACCGGCGGAGCTCCACCACGAGCGGGACCCGCCCCGCCAACGCGCCCAAGGGGCCGTCGGGGACCTCGGGTCCACCGGCGGTCAGCGCGAGGACGAGATGGCGGACCAGGGTGGACTTGCCCGCCCCGGGGTCTCCCAGCAGGACCGTCCGACCGCCCGAAGGCCCGGCGAGCACCTCCAGCACGTGCTCTTCGGGACGTTCCAGGTAGGAGTTCCGCAGCCGCTCGATGTCGGCCCGCTCCACCCCCGGCGGCAGCAGGTCCTCCTCGGGGAGCTCCCCGGACGACGCCAGTCGTCTCCGCAGCTCCCGGGGCAGCTCGAGCGGGGGCGGGTCCGCCCGCACGGAGGGCGCGACGAACACCTCGGACAGCGGGACCGCGAGGTGCCTTTCCTTCGGAGGCGCGAGGACATCCAGGTCCAGGCCCCCGTACTCCTGGGCGAAGCGGCGCGCGTAGTCCGCCACGGCCCGCGTCACGGCCTGTTCGGGGGGCGGTTCGGGCCGGGGTGGCTCCCGGTGGACGACGACCGTCGTGTTCCTGTTCCTGATGACCGTGTTGCCGTCACCGGTGATCACGTCCTGCGCGTTCCCGCCGACGGCCGCGGCCCGTTCGGCCTCGGCCCGCACCCCGGGAGCGGTCGGCCCGGCGGGTGGGGTCGGCCCGGCGGGTTCGGTCGGCCCGGTCCCGGTCAAGGGGCCTCCAGACGGTACGGAGCACAGCGTTCTGCGAACGCTAGCCGGGGATCCGGGGTTCGGGCCCCACTTCGGCGGAAGTACGCCGGGCGGGGCGGCCCGGTGGAAGGATGACCGTATGACGAGGCGTGCGAGGACCATCGTGTGGGGCGTCGCGGTACTGGGCGGCCTGGCGGCCGCGGGGCTCGGAGCCCTGGTGATCGCGGGCGACTTGGAGAAGGCCGACAAGGTCGCGAGCATCGTCGGGGCCGTCATCGGCCTGGTCGGCCTGGTCCTCTCCGTCGCCTCCCTCCAACGCGCCCAGTCTCCGACGCAGACCCCGACTCCGACCCCGACCCCGGCTCCGGCTCCGGCTCCGGCCGAGGCCCCGGCCGGCGGGATCGTCACGGCGGAGGGCGCCCGGTCCGTGGCCGTCGGCGGACACGCCGGCCGCATCGTCACCGGCGACCGGACCTCCCTGACCACACCCCCGTCCCCGCCCGCACCCCGCCCGGCAGCCGAGGACCCCGCCGGGCCGCCCCCCTCGGCCCGGGCCACGGGCGAGCGGTCCATCGCGGCCGGCGGCTCGGTGGAAGAAGCGATCACCGGCGACGGAACCCAGGCCTAGGTGTATTGACCGCGACCCTGCTGTCCGCCTTCTCCTACGTCTGACCCTGCGCGAGCGGGGTACGCCCTGCGGCCGGCGGCGCGCTGAACCCGAAGGGCCCGTGCGGCCGTCGTCAGGAGCGGGCGGGCCTCCACCGCGTCGAGGTGACGGGGCGGGACGGCGAGCCGGTCACCCCCACGCCCCTCCCGCCCGCGGACCCCCGGGTCACCTCCTCCGACCCGAAGATCGTCGAGATGTTCGACTGGTCCAAGCGCAAGGCCAACAGCTGGGTCCAGCTTCCCGGCACCCAGGGCCCGCTCAACGTGGACGAGAACAACACCGCCGGCAGCGGCACCGGCACCTACGCCGCCTCCTACTGGGCCGGCTACGCCAACCGCAGCGGGTACTACTCGCGCGACATGGCCCACCAACTGGCCGGCGCCGGGGTCCTCGGCCTGCACGCGGAGAACAAGGCGATGCTCCGCTCCTTCGCCGCCTCCGCCACCCCCGCGCACAAGTACTACCCGGCGTGGGCGCTCAACTTCGACGCGAAGACCTACCTCTCGATCGACTACAGGAGCCCCACGAACTTCGTCCGCGAGGTGCCCGCCACCTTCGAGCTGGTGCAGAAGTCCGAGGAGGCCTACCGCTGGAGCGGTGACCGCTCCTACCTCGACGACCCGGCCCTGTGGGACTTCTACCGCCGCGCCACCGACGAGTTCGTCACCCTGCACGACGGCCTCAAGGACAACGGCGCGGTGAAGGTCGCCGAGGGCACGGGCAAGGGCATCTTCCAGGGCACGGCCAGCTACAACGAGCAGAGCAGCGAGCCCCTGGCGGAGGCCGGCGACGCGATCGGCTCCCAGTACCAGGCGTACCTGGCGATGGCCTCGCTCGCCCGATCCAAGGGGGACTGCGCGCTCGCCGACCGGTACGAGGCCAAGGCGCGGGACCTGAAGGCGTACTTCAACTCGACCTGGAGCGGCACGGGTTCCGGCGCGGCCATGGTCCGCGGCTACACCACGGACGGGCGGGCCCTGACCGGCTGGGGCAAGGAGAACAGCTGGTTCATGCCGATGAAGCAGATCATCGAGCCCGGCCCCCGCCGCGAGGCCTACCTGGACTACATCGACCAGCAGGCCTCCGGCGCGGGCCGGCCGTCCAACATCGAAGCCCTCACCTACCTGCCGGACACCTTCTTCCGGAACAACCGCAACGACACCGCCTGGAAGTGGATGAAGGACGTCTACGACCACAAGGACGTCCAGCACGTCAACGCCAAGCAGGGCACCAACGGGGACTACCCCGAGGTCTCCTTCACCCTGCTCGGCCAGACCGTCGAGGGCCTGATGGGCGTCGTCCCCGACGCGCCGGCGCGCACCCTGAGCACCCGGTCGCGGCTGCCCTCGGGCATGGACTGGCTGCGGATCGAGGACCTCCGGATCGGCGACTCGGCCTTCTCCCTGCGCCACGACGGCGCGGCCAAGTCCTCGCTCACGCACGGCTCGGGCAGCTCCCCGTACACCTGGGAGGCCCGCTTCCCCGGTGCGTACGCCACGGTCACGGTCGACGGGGTGGCCCGGCCGGCCCGCACCAAGGTGGTCGACGGGGTGACCTACACGTACGCGAGCACGGTCGTGGCCCCGGGCCGCACGGTCACGGTCCAGGCCGGCTGACGCCCGGCACGGGGAAAGGGGGCGCGCGGCCCGTCAGTCGACCCCCAGCAGACGTCTCCTGTCCTCGGGGCGGGCCGCGAACTCCGCGCAGGACGCCCGGTGGACGATGCGGCCCTTGCGCATGACCGCGACGTCGCGGGCCACCGACAGGGCGAGGCCGAGGTTCTGCTCGACGAGGACCACCGAGACGCCCTGCGCGCTCACCTCGCGGATCACCTCCCCCACTTGGGCGACGACGAGGGGGGCGAGGCCGTCGGACGGCTCGTCGAGGAGCAGCAGGCGCGGGTTGCCCAGCAGGGCCCGGGCGATGGCGAGCATCTGCTGCTCCCCGCCGGAGAGCTCGTCGCCGCGGTGCCCGAGCCGCTCCCCCAGCCTCGGCAGCAGGTCCAGGACGCGGGTACGGGTCCACGGCCCCCGTGCGGCGCGGCGCGGGGAGGCGATCGCGAGGTGCTCGGCCACGGTGAGCGGCGCGAAGACCCGGCGCCCCTGCGGGACGACGCCGACCCCCGCGCGGGCGATCACGTCGACGCGGGAGCCGGCGAGGTCCCGGCCGTCGAGGCGCACGCTGCCCTCGTACGGCCGGACGAGGCCCATGACGGTGGAGACGAGGGTGGTCTTGCCCACGCCGTTGCGCCCGAGGACGGCGAGGGTCCCGCCGGCTTCGAGGTCGAGGTCGATGCCGTCCAGGACGGTCCCCCCGGCGTAGCCGGAGCGCAGCCCGCGCACGCTGAAGAAGGGGTTCACGAGGCGGCCTCCGTGGTGCCGAGATAGGCGCGGCGGACCTCGGCGGAGGCCCGTACCTCGTCCGGGGAGCCCGTCATGAGGTGTCTGCCGAGGTACATGACCGTCACCGTGTCGGCGAGCTCGAAGACCATGTCGAGGTCGTGTTCGACGAGCAGTACGGTCACTTCGGCGGGCAGGGCGGCGATGAGCTCGGTGAGCCGGGCCGTCTCCGCCGGGGACATTCCGGCGGCCGGCTCGTCCATGAGCAGCAGCCGGGGTTCGGTGGCCAGGGCGACGGCGACCTCCAGCTGCCGGCGCTCTCCGTGCGAAAGCTCTCCCGCGGCGATCCCGTGCCGGCCGGGCAGGCCGACCCGCTCGAGCAGTTCGTGCGCCCGCAGGGCGGATTCGGCCCGGGCGCTCACCTTGCGCCAGCCGCCGAGGCCGCCGCCGGCCCGGCGCAGGACGGCGAGCAGGACGTTCTCCAGGACGCTCTCGCGCAGGAAGAGGCTGGAGTGCTGGAAGGTCGCGGCGACGCCGAGGGCCACCCGGCGGTCCACGGGCAGCCGGGTCACGTCCTGGCCGGCGACCAGGACGTGACCCGCGGTGGCCGCCAGTGTTCCGGAGATCAGGCCGAACAGGGTGGACTTGCCCGCGCCGTTCGGGCCGATGACCGCGTGCCGCGCCCCCGCCCGCACGGTGAGGGCGACGTCGTCCACGGCCTTGAAGGAGCCGAAGTGCCGTGACACTCCCCGTAGTTCCAGTGGATCGGGATCCGTCATGCCGTCCTCCTTCGGGTCAGCCCGGGCGGGAGCCGTACGCCGGCCAGCCCCCGGGGCAGTGTGTAGACGGCGGCGACGAAGAACAGGCCGAGCAGCAGGGGTCCGCGGCCGGCGACGGCTTCGAGGTTGCCGAGGTAGTCGCGGGTCAGCCAGACGAGCGCGGCGCCCGCGCAGGCCCCCCACATCGAGCCGGAGCCGCCGATGACGACGGCCAGCAGGGCGAGGGCGGCGATCTCGAATCCGGCGTCGGCGGGCGAGACGAACCGCTGCACCGACACCCACAGGGCGCCGGCGACGCCGGCGAGCGCCCCGGCGACGCAGTAGACGGCCAGGGCGTACCGCCGGGTGGGGTAGCCGATGGCGCTCATGCGGCGCTCGTTGTCGCGGATTCCGCGCAGGGCGAGGGCGAACGGTGTGGCGCCCAGGCGCCGGACGGCGGCGAAGAGCAGCAGGAAGACGGCCAGGACGTAGAAGTAGACCAGCCCGTCGAGCTCCAGCGCGGGCATGCCGGGCAGCGGTACGACGGGCGGGATGCCCGAGATGCCGTCGCTGCCGTTCGTCACCGGCTTCCAGTCCACGGCGGCGCTGTAGGCGATCTCGCCGATGGCCAGCGTCAGCATGAGGAACACCACGCCGCGCGCCCTGACGGCCAGCCAGCCCGTGACCGCGGCCACCAGCGCGGAGGCCGCGGCGGAGAGGAGGAGTTGGAGTATCCCGATGTCGGTGAGGCGCGTCGCCACGATGGCCGCGGTGTAGGCGCCGACGCCGAAGTAGGCCGACTGGCCGAGGGTCGGCAGTCCGGTCAGGCCGGTGAGCAGGTTCACGCTCAGGGCGAGGAGGGCGAACACCAGGATCCGCGACAGGGTGCCGACGGCGTACGGCCCGAGGACGAAGGGGGCCGATGCGAGCGCGGCGGCGACGGCGCCCGCCGTGAGCCGCCGTGCGGTGGATCCGGCGGGTGCGGCGGATGCGTTGGGTGCGGTGGATGCGGCAGGTGCGGTGGATCCGGCGGGGCTCATGTGCGCACCGCCGAGGAGACCAGGCCGTTCGGGCGGACCACGAGCACGACCAGCATGGTGCCGAAGAGCAGGAAGGGGGCGTAGTCGGGGAGCAGCGCCACCCCGAGCGTCTGCACCTGGCCGATGAGGAGCGCGCCGGCGAGCGCGCCGCGCACGGAGCCGAGGCCGCCCACCACCACGACGACGAGGGAGAGGACGAGCACGGTCTCGTCGACGCCCGGCCCCGGCCCCAGGATCGGGGCGCCCAGGACGCCGCCGACGGCGGCCAGGGCCGCGCCGAGCGCGAAGACCCCGTACAGGACCTTGCGGACGTCGACGCCCAGCGCGCGGACCATGTCCCGGTCCGCGACGGTGGCCCGGACCAGCGCGCCGAGCGAGCTGCGTTCGAACAGGAGGTAGACGAGGGCGGCCAGGCCCGCGGCGACGCCGATGAAGACGAGCCGGTAGACCGGATAGGCGTGGCCGAGGAGGTCCACGGTCCCGCGCAGCGAGGTCGGCGGGTCCGTGGGCAGCACCTCGCCGCCGAAGGCCGCGGCGAGGAGGTCGGCGACGATGAAGGTGATCCCGAGCGTCAGCACGGCCTGGTCCAGGTGCCCGCGCCGGGCCAGCGGCTGGGTGAGGAACGTCAGCGCCACGCCGCCCGCGGCGCCCACCAGGGCGCCGGCGGCCAGGGCGAGGAGCAGACCCGGGAGGGTCCCGTCGGACAGCGCGTAGGCGACGTAGGCCCCGGCGAGGTAGAGCGTGCCGTGGGCCAGGTTGAGCACGTCCATCATGCCGAAGACCAGTGAGAGGCCGACGGCGATCGTGAAGAGCAGCAGACCGAAGGCGACTCCGTCGATGACGCTGACGAAGTTGCCGTCCAACCATCCGGTCATGTCAGCCGCCCAGCCGGCCGAGCTCGGAGGTCACGGTGTTGGCACCCTGCTTGACCTCGCGCAGGTACCAGGGCTGGACGGGCGTGCCCGTGGCGTTGAACCGCCAGGTGCCGCGCGGGCTGTCGATGTCCCCCACCCGGGCGATCGCGGCGTTGACCGATTCCGGGGTCACCTCGGGGCCGGCGGCCCCGATCGCCCGGTCGAGGACCTGCGCCGCGTCCCACGAGGCCATCGCGTAGGTGGTCGGGACCGATCCGTAGGCGCTCGTGTAGACCGGCGCGAAGCGCTTGTTGGCGGCGTTGTCCAGGTCGGCGCCGTAGTTGAGCGCGGTGAGGACGCCTTCGGCCGCGTCCCCCTGGCCCTTGAGCACCCCGCCCTCGGTGAGGAAGCCGGGCGCGTAGAGCGGGATCTTGCCGGCCAGTCCGAAGTCCCGGTACTGCTTGACGAAGTCGACGGCCGCGCCGCCCGCGTAGAAGCAGAAGACGGCCTTCGCCCCGGACTTCTCGATCTGCGCGAGGTACGGCTGGAAGTTCTTGGTGGCGGGGAACGGTGTGTAGACCTCCTCCCCCGCGATCTTCCCGCCGGCCGGCAGGAAGGTGGATTTGAAGCCCTCCACCTCGTCCTTGCCCGCCTGGTATCCCGCGGCGATCAGGAAGACCGGGCCGCCGGCCTGCTCGGCCACGTGCTTGCCGAGGGCCTTGCCGGGCTCGTCGTTGACGTACGAGGTGCGCCAGATGTACTTGGTCCCGGTCAGCGTCGTGGGCGAGGCGTTCGAGCCGACGAGCGGGACCTTTCCGGTCTCGAAGAGGTCCTTGACGCCGTTGATGGTGGCCGAGCTCACCACCCCGCTCACGGCCAGCACCCTGTCCTGCTTGACCAGTTTCTCCGCCGCCGCCTTGCCGGAGTCGGCGGTCTCCCCCTCGTCCGCGACCACGATCTCCACCTCGCGGCCGCCGAGTCTGCCGCCGTGCTGGGCGACGTAGAGCTCGAAGCCCTGCTTCATGTCGTCGCCGAGCGCCTTGTAGGTCCCCGACTGCGGGACGAGGAGCCCGATCTTCACGGGCCCGGTGCTCTTGTCCCCTCCGTCCGTTCCGAGGCTGGCACCACCACATGCCGTGGCCAGCAGGAGGGCCGTCGCTGAGGCGACCAGACCGACGGGATGAAAACGACGTGCCATGGGGACTCCGAACGTTGTCAACCGGTCCCGGAGGGCCGGAGTTTGCTGGGGGGGGTGGAGGAGGTGACACGTGTCTATCGCGTAAATGCGACGACCGTCAAGACTTCTCGATATCTCACCACGCAACAGGTCCGCACCCTTGACCTCGCCGCGCACTATGCCCTAACACTGACCCTCGTCAAATTAACGCTATGCCGTGACGGCAGCGGGCCCATGGCCAGTCAGGGAGTGAAGCACCGTGACCGACGATCCATCGCGCCGCAAAGTCCTCAGGAACACCGGGGTGTTGGCGGGCGCCGCACTGATCACCGGCCTGCCGGCCGGAAACGCCGCGCAGGCCGCCCCGCGCGGGGAGCAGCCCCCGCCCGTCGTGGCACTGCCCGCGGGCCGGCTCCTCGGCAGCAGGGAGGGGGGCCTCTCCGTGTTCAAGGGCGTGCCCTACGCCGCCCCGCCGGTCGGCGCGCTGCGCTGGCGGCCGGCGGCGGCGCACCCCGGATGGCAGGGCACGCGTGACGCCACCGCCTTCGGCCCGAGCGCACCGCAGCCCTACCGGGAAGGGGGCGACCAGGTGCTCGGAACGCACGGATCGCCCCCCTTCGACGAGGACTGCCTGACGCTCAACGTCTGGACCCCCGCGGCCGACGGCGCCAAACGCCCGGTGCTGGTGTGGATCCACGGCGGCGGGTTCATCTCGGGATCCGGCTCGATGCCGGGCTACCACGGCGATACGTTCGCGCGCGACGGCGACCTCGTCGTCGTCACCGTCAACTACCGCCTGGGACCGCTGGGTTACCTCTACTTCGGCGAGGAGGGGGCGGGCGGCAACTTCTGGCTCACCGACCAGCTCGCCGCCCTGCGCTGGGTCCGGGACAACATCGCCGCCTTCGGCGGGGACCCGGACGACATCACCCTCGCCGGCCAGTCCGGCGGCGCGTTCTCGGTCGCGGCGCTGGCCGGTGCCCGGCCCAAGGGCCGCCCGCTGTTCCGGCGGGCCATCCTGCAGAGCCCGCCGCTCGGGCTGAAGGTCCCCACCCGCGCCGAGTCGCTCCAGCGCACCGCACAGTTCATGGACATCCTCGGGGCCAAGGACGTGGCGGAGCTGCGGGCCGCGCCCTGGCCCCGCCTGGTCGCCGCCACCTTCGAGATGTTCGGCCGTACCGGGCGGTGGGGGTACTGGTCCACCCCGTTCCTGCCCGTGCTCGACGGCGTCACCCTGGACCGCGACCCCGCCGAGCTACTGCTCGGCGGGGCCGGGGCGGACATCGACGTACTGATCGGCTGGACCAGGGAAGAGGCGAACTTCGCCTTCGGGCTCAGCGAGCCGTACGCCGCCTCGACCAAGGACCAGGTCCTCGCCCGGGTCCGGGACACCTTCGGGAACCGGGCCGGCCAGGCCTACACCGCGTACGAGGAGGCCCGGCCGGGCGCGCGGCCGGTGGACGTGCTCATGGACCTGATCAGCGACGACCTGTTCCGCATGCCCGCCCTGGCGTTCGCCGAACGGCGGGCGGACCGCGGGCGGCCGGTCTGGGCGTACCAGTTCAACCTGCCGACGCCCGCGCACGGCGGCCGGCTCGGGGCCGCGCACTGCCTGGAACTGCCCTTCGCCTTCGACAACTTCGACAAGTGGTCGCAGGCGCCCTTCCTCGCGGGGCTGGCCCCCAGGGTCCGGGACGGCCTGGCCTCGACCATGCACGCGGCCTGGATCTCCTTCATCCGCACCGGCGACCCCAACGACCGCCCCGTGCCACGGTGGAACCGCTACGACCGGGACTCACGCGCGACGATGGCCCTCGACTCGGTCACCACCTGCGTGGACGACCTCGCGGGCCACTGGCGCCGCCTGCACCAGCAGGCGGTGCCGTAGGCCGTCTCTTTCGGATCTTGCCGGGCCCGCGACGCCTGGCACCGCGCCTGGCCGCGTTGGCGGGACGCCCGAGTACGTCCAGTACACGCAGCGCCCCTCCGCCTTGCCATGCACGGCACCAGACGCCGCGAGCTCGGCCGACAAGATCCGAAAGAGACGGCCTAGGGCGGGGCAGGGCCCGGGATTCCCCCCGGACTCCGTCCGGGGGGAGTCCCGCGGCGGGGCCCCGGGCCCGCGGCGTACCCGCTGCGAAATACTGGTGCCCCACACACCACCGAAGGAGCCGGCCCGTGCACGGGAGCGAAGACCAGGAGTTCCTGGCCCTGGAGCGGGAGCTGCCACCCGTACAACCCACCGGCCGGTCGGTATCCGGCCCGCCGGCCCACCCGGCCTGATGGCACATCAATTTCTGTGTGCTTCGGGCGAAAGCAAGTCATTGACTTCTCATCACAGCGACGCGTCAATGTCGGCCACCGCACCGGCTCGGCCTCCCCCACACAGCGGGTGGGGGGAGGGTTCGTATGACGAAGGAGTCGCGACCCAGTGAGTACAACGTTTCGACGAAGAGTTCTGGCCGGGACGGGCGCCTTGTCCCTCGCCCTGACGGGCGCCGTGGTGGGCCTGTCGGGCACCGCGCAGGCCGCGACCAAGACGACGCCCGTCCAGATGGACTGCGTCGCGCCCCCGCCCCAGGCGGGCGCCTCGGGCAGTCAGCCCTTCACGGTCACGCTGCCCGACGGCGCCAAGGCCGGCGACGTGGTCCCGATCAGCATCGACCCGGGTGCGAGCCCGGTCATCCCCGGCTTCTCGGTGACGACCACCAACGTCTCCAAGATCACCCTCAAGGTCGGGTCGACCACGCAGACGGTCGTCAGCCCGCCCGAGACGGTCAACGTGGTCGCCGGGCAGCCGCTCGACCCGGCCGCGTTCTCCGGCACCATCAAGATCCCGGACGGCAGCGAGGGGACCACGGTCAACGTGGCCCTGGACCTGTCGGTGACCGACGCGAGCCTCATGGGCTCGGTCTTCACCACCACCTGCACCCCGAGCCCGCGCCCGAGCGCGTCGCTCGGATCGGTGGCCGTCGAGGCGCTGCCCAAGGACCCGGTCACCACGAAGCTGACGCCCAACAGCGGCAAGGCCGGCACCGCGGTCGTCGTCACGGGCGCCAACTTCCCGGCCGGTCCGGTCACCTGTTCCGCGCTCAAGGCCGGCGTCGCCACCGGTGACACCGGCACCGGTACGGCCGCCGCGTCCGGCGCCGCGACCTGCAACCTCACCGTCACCAAGGCTGCCGACGAGATCAAGATCGACGGCTCGCTCCCCCCGTTCAAGGCCTTCGTCTTCGTCGTCGAACAGCCCGGCGTGCAGAACCCGGTCGACGTCGAGGTCCTGCCCGGTCCGCTGGCCATCGGCCCGCAGTCCGGCAACCCGGCCGTCGACTTCGGCAAGGTCACCATCAACGGCAAGGCCCAGTCGGTCGTGGGGCAGTTCACCGCGATGGCCGTCCAGGACTTCCGCGGCGGGACCCTCGGCTGGGACGTCTCGGCGACCCGTACGCCGTTCCTGAACGCGGTCACCGGCCACTCGATGGCCAAGGCGCAGCTCGGCATCCAGCCGTCCTGCAAGGTGACCAACGTGGACAGCCCGAGCACCTGCTCCGCGGGTGCGCCGGGTGCGATCTCCGACGTCCCGATGAAGATCGCCTCCCAGGCCGCGGGCGGTGAGGACCTGACCGGTGGCGAGTTCGAGATCGGCGGCGCCGGAATGATCCAGCTCCCGCCGTTCATGTTCGCGGACACCTACCAGTCGGTCGTCACCTTCTCGATCGCCTGACCCGTACGGCCCCGCTCCATCCCGGGTGGTGCGGCGCTCCGGCGCCGCACCACCCTTCCGCGCATCCCCACCACACCCCGCGCATCCCCGCCACACCCGGCGCATCCCCACCACACCCCGTCCGGCCCGACTGGAGAACCGCCCATGCGCACCCGCACCCTCCTCCTCGGCCTGCTCCTCGGCCTCGCCGCCCTGCTGCTCCCGGCCTCGCCCGCGACGGCCGCGGACAACGGCACGTGGGGTGTCTTCCCGACCCCGCCCGCCGGTGCGGCGATGACCGACCGCGCGTACTTCTTCCACCAGGGCTCGGCCGGCACCACCGTCAACGACAGCGCGACGATCGTGAACTCCTCCGACAAGGAGCTGACGTTCCAGGTCTTCGCCACCGACGCCGTGAACACCCCGGTGGGCGGCGCCTTCGCGCTGCTGCCGGTCGAGACGAAGCCCAAGGACGTCGGCACCTGGGTCGCGCTGCCGCCCGAGGCGAAGACGACCGTGACCGTGCCGCCCAAGGGCCGCAAGGACTTCCCGTTCTCCGTGAAGGTCCCGGCGGACGCGACGCCCGGTGACCACGTGGGCGGGATCGTCGCCCTCAACACCGAAGTGGAGGGCACGCAGCAGGAGGGCAAGGTCAAGGTCGGGGTGAAGCGCCAGGTGGGCGCCCGCCTCTACTTCCGGGTGCCGGGGCCGGTGACGCCCGGGCTGAGCGTCGAGGACGTGAAGGTCAGCCGGTCGGCGCCGCTGCTGCCCTGGGTGAAGGACGCCCACGCCAAGATCTCCTACTCCCTGGTCAACCGGGGCAACGTGGTCGTCGAGCCGAGCGTGACGGTCTCCGCCGAGGGCCTGTTCGGCCGCAGCGTGCTGGACCGGCCGGCGCGCGAGCTGAAGCTCGTGCTGCTGCCGGGCCAGCGGATCGAGCTGACCGAGGACTGGGCGGACGCACCGCAGTCGGACTGGGTCACCGTCGACATCAGCGCCTCCGCCTCCGCCTACCCCGACCTCGTCTCCGAGTCCTCCACCGACTTCCTCGCCGTGCCGTGGTCCGCGCTGGGCGCGCTCCTGGTGCTGGCGGGCGCCGGCATCACCGCCCTGGTGGTCCGCCGACGCCGCCGCAGCGGCACCGAACAGCCCCACGAGACCCCGGACTTGGCTGAAGCGCGCTGACCGGAGAGGGTGTCCCCAGGTGACGGCATCCGGCCATCACCGCTACGGGGGAGGCAGCAGTCATGGAACGACAGCGCGGCGAAGAAGGTCCCGACCGGCCGGCCCCCGGGCAGGACGCCGCAGGCCGGCCGCGGGACGCCGCCGGCCACGGGGTGGGGCTGCTGGCCCTCCTCGAGCGGACGCTCGGCACGGGAACGGCCGCCTACCTGCCCGGCGACGGCTGGATCCGGCTGACCCTCCCGCTCGACGACGGCGGCCCGGCCCCGGTCACGGTGGACGTGGTCGCGGACACCCGGCGGGCGCCGCGCGGGATCGCGTACCTGCTGCCGGGCGGCGGGCTGAACTTCTGCGCCGAGTTCTTCACGCCGGGCGACCTCGGCCTCGCCCAAGAGCTGCGCCGCGAGGGTCTCCTCGTCGTCGGGGTCACCCCGCGCGAGGACGCGGCGACGGCGGCCGACATCGGCGCCGATCGGGGGCTCGCGGCGCACCGCCGGGACCTCGCCCGGGTCGTGTCGGCGCTGGACGGCGCACTCGGGCTGCCCTACCAGTACGTCGGGCACTCCGCCGGAGCCGCCCTCGCGCTGGACGCCGCCGCCCACGACCGCTCGCCGCGCCTGTCCCGGGTGGTGGTCCTGGACACGACCGGGCCGTACGAGGGCGACCTGGCCGTACGGGCGGCCGCGACCCGGGACGCGTACGAAGCCCAGCTCGCGCGGGGCGCGTACGCGGCGGACCCGGGTCTGGCGGCGATGATCGCCCGGGCCGTCACCGACCCGCAGGCACCCTCCCCGGTCCCCTGGCCGCCGGACCCGGCGCTCCGCTTCACCAACGCCGGGCTCGCCCACTTCGCGCTGGTCCGCACGGCCGCGCTGCCCGGCCCCGCGAACTGGATCCACGCCCAGGGCCACAGCGCGGGCTCCTACGTCTTCGGGGCGACGCCGGCCGAGGACCGTTTCGGCCTGACCCACACCCCGCTGGCCACCTGGCACGCCGCCGCCTCCGCCCTGGGCAGCGGGCTGGTCCCGACCGCACTGATGCGGGACCTGGCCGCGATCTGGGCGGGTGACGAGAAGACGTACGCGCTCCCCTGGGAGCGGATCGAAGCCGAGGTGGTGTGGGTCAACACCGAGCTGGGGCGCGGCGACCACCCGCGCGGCGCCCGGCTGATCCGGGACGGCGGCAACCGGCGGGTCCGCTTCACCGTGGTCCCGGGCTACGGGCACGGCGACGCGGTGTGGTCCACGACGGCGGCGGCCGACGTCTGGTCGCTGTTCTAGCGCGGTGCCCCGGAAGGTTCCCGGGGCCGGGGCGATTCCCGGGGCGGTTCCCGGGGCCGGGAACGGACTCGCCCCCCGCGGTGAGGGTTGCGGGGGGCGAGCGGTCGCGACGGACCCGGGGCACGGCCGGGCCTGCGGTCACGCGGTCACGCGGTCACGCGGTCCTGCGGTCGGTCAGTGGTTGCGCGGGAACCCGAGGTCCACACCCGCCGGGGCGTCGGACGGGTCGGGCCAGCGGGTGGTGACGACCTTGCCGCGCGTGTAGAAGTGGATGCCGTCGTTCCCGTAGATGTGGTGGTCACCGAAGAGCGAGTCCTTCCAGCCACCGAAGGAGTGGTAGCCCACCGGCACCGGGATCGGCACGTTGACGCCGACCATGCCGGCCTCGACCTCCAGCTGGAAGCGGCGGGCGGCGCCGCCGTCGCGGGTGAAGATCGCGGTGCCGTTGCCGAACGGCGAGGCATTGATGAGCGCCAGGCCCTCCTCGTAGGTCTCGGCGCGCAGCACGCACAGGACCGGGCCGAAGATCTCGTCGCGGTAGGCGTCCGAGTCGGTCTTGACGTTGTCGAGCAGCGACAGGCCGATCCAGTGGCCGTTCTCGTTGCCCTCCACCGTGTAGCCGGTGCCGTCGAGGACCACGTCGGCGCCCTGCGCGGCCGCGCCCTCCACGTACGAGGCGACCTTGTCGCGGTGGACGGCGGTGATCAGCGGGCCCATCTCGGAGGCCGGGTCGTTGCCGGGGCCGATCTTGATCTTCTCGGCGCGCTCGCGGATCTTCTCGACGAGGGTGTCGCCGATGGAGCCGACGGCCACGACGGCCGAGATCGCCATGCAGCGCTCGCCGGCCGAGCCGTAGGCGGCCGAGACCGCCGCGTCGGCGGCCGCGTCCAGGTCGGCGTCCGGCAGCACCAGCATGTGGTTCTTTGCGCCGCCCAGGGCCTGCACGCGCTTGCCGTTGGCGGAGGCGGTGGTGTGGATGTGGCGGGCGATCGGGGTCGAGCCCACGAAGGAGACGGCCGCGATGTCGGGGTGCGCGAGGAGCGCGTCGACGGCGACCTTGTCACCGTGGACCACGTTCAGCACGCCCGCCGGCAGACCGGCCTGGCTCGCGAGCTGCGCCAGCAGCGTGGAGGCCGAGGGGTCCTTCTCGCTCGGCTTGAGGATGAAGGTGTTGCCGCAGGCCACGGCCAGCGGGAACATCCACATCGGCACCATCGCCGGGAAGTTGAACGGGGTGATGCCCGCGACCACGCCGATCGGCTGGCGGATCGAGGAGACGTCGACGCGGCTGGAGACGGACGTCGACAGCTCGCCCTTGAGCTGCACGGTGATCCCGCAGGCCAGCTCGACGATCTCCAGGCCGCGGGCGACCTCGCCCAGCGCGTCCGAGTGCACCTTGCCGTGCTCGGCGACGATCAGGTCGGCGATCGCGTCGCGGTTGGCGTCCAGCAGGGCGCGGTAGGCGAACAGCACCTTGGTGCGGGCGGCCAGCGAGGACTGGCCCCAGGACAGGAACGCCTCCTTGGCGACCCGTACGGCGGCGTCCACCTCGTCGGCGGACGCGAGGGCCACCTGCGTGGTGACCTCGCCGGTGGCGGGGTCGGTGACCGGGCCGTAGTTGCCCGAAGCGCCCTCGACGGTCTTGCCACCGATCCAGTGGTTGACGGTCTTCATGCCTTGCTCCTTCACAGATGGCGACGTCGATGCGCGGCTTGCCGGTCGTACTCTTCGCGGGCTTCCACCGCCGACGCACGGGTCGCGGTCTCGGCCACAGGAACATCCCACCACGCCTGCGCCGGGGGTAGGCCCGACACAGTGTCGGGTGTTCGGGTCTGTGCGTAGACACATGTGGGACGGTCCGCGGCTCGCGCCTCGGCGAGGGCTTTCCGCAGGTCACCAATGGTGTGGGCGCGGATCACGGCCATCCCGAGGGAGGCCGCGTTGGCCGCGAGGTCCACCGGCAGCGGCGCGCCGCTGTACGAACCGTCGACCGCCCGGAAGCGGTACGCGGTCCCGAACCCCTCGCCGCCCACCGCGTCCGAGAGGCCGCCGATGGAGGCGTATCCGTGGTTGTCGAGGATCACCACCTTGACCGGGATCCCCTCCTGCACGGCGGTGACGATCTCGGTCGGGTTCATCAGGTACGTCCCGTCGCCGACCAGGGCCCACACCGGGCGGCCGGGCGCGGCCAGCGCGGTGCCGATCGCGGCGGGGATCTCATAGCCCATGCAGGAGTAGCCGTATTCGACGTGGTACTGGTCGGCGGAGCGGGTCCGCCACAGCTTGTGCAGGTCTCCGGGGAGCGAGCCGGCGGCGTTGACCAGGATGTCGTCGCCGTCGACCAGGGCGTCGAGCAGCCCGAGCACCTGTGCCTGGGTCGGGACGGCGTCCTCGTCGGGAGCCGCGCAGGCCCGGTCGACCAGCCGCTCCCACGTCCTCTTCCCTTCTTTGTACGCCGCCTCGTACGCGGGGTCCACCCGGTACCCGGCGACCTCGGCCCGGAGATCTTCCAGACCCTCCCGCGCATCGCAGACCAGGGGGCGGGCCGCGAGCTTGTGGGCGTCGTACGGGTCCAGGTTGAGGCCGACGAACCGCACGTCCGGGTGGCGGAAGAGGGTCGCGGAGGCGGTGGTGAAGTCGGTGAGGCGGGTCCCGACGGCGATCACCAGGTCGGCCTCGCGGGCCAGCGCGTCGGCGGTGGCCGTGCCCGTGTGCCCGATCCCGCCCACGTCGGCGGGGTGGTCCCAGGCCAGGACGCCCTTGCCCGCCTGGGTGACGGCGACCGGGATCCCGGTGGCCTCCGCGAACTCCGCCAGCGCGGCCTGCGCCGCGCTGTGCCGGACCCCGCCGCCGGCGATGACCAGGGGCCGCGCGGAGCCCCGTACGGCCTCGGCCGCGCGCGCGAGCTCCGTACGGTCGGGCCGGGGCCGGCGCACGCCCCACACGCGCTCGGCGAAGAACTCCGCCGGCCAGTCGTACGCCTCGGCCTGCACGTCCTGCGGCAGCGCGAGGGTGACGGCGCCGGTCTGGACGGGGTCGGTCAGGACCCGCACGGCCTGCAGGGCGGCGGGGACCAGGGCTTCGGGGCGGGTGATCCGGTCGAAGTACCGGGAGACGGGGCGCAGGGTGTCGTTGACGGAGACGTCCCCCGCGTGGGGGACCTCGAGCTGCTGGAGCACGGGGTCGGCGGGCCGGGTGGCGAAGGCGTCCCCGGGCAGCAGGAGCACCGGGATCCGGTTGACGGTGGCGAGGGCGGCCCCGGTGACGAGGTTGGTGGCCCCGGGCCCGATGGAGGTGGTCACGGCGTGGGCGGACAGCCGCCCGCTCTGCCGCGCGTACCCGACGGCGGCGTGCACCATGGCCTGCTCGTTGCGCCCTTGCAGGAACGGCATCTCCTCGCGGCCGGTCTCCAGCAGGGCCTGCCCGATCCCGGCGACGTTCCCGTGCCCGAAGATCCCCCAGGTGGCGGCGATGAGCCGCTGCCGGTGTCCGTCGCGCTCGGTGTACTGGCGGGCGAGGAAGCGGACGAGGGCCTGCGCGACGGTGAGCCGGACGGGCGGCGTCATACGGGGTCCTCCGCGCGGTAGAAGGGCAGCCGGGGGTCGGTGTCCCGGCCGGCCCAGGTGGAGCGGATCCAGCCGTGGTCGGGGTGGTCGCTGATGAGCCACTCCCGCGTCCGGCCGGGCCCTGCCATGACGTTGAGGTAGTACATGTCGTGTCCGGGCGCGGCGATGGACGGGCCGTGCCAGCCGTCCGGGATGAGCACGGTGTCCCCGGTCCTCACCTCGGTGAGGATGTCGGTCTTCCCGGCCGGGGACGGGCTGACACGCTGGTAGCCGAGTCCGGGCGTGTTCCCGTGGGCGCGGATCTCGTAGAAGTAGATCTCCTCCAGCCGGGACTCCTCGCCGGGGCGGTGCTCGTCGTGCTTGTGCGGCGGGTAGGAGGACCAGTTCCCGCCGGGGGTGAGCACCTCGACGGCGATGAGCCGGTCGCAGGGGAAGGCGTCGGCGGCGGCGAAGTTGTTGACCTGGCGGGAGCACTGGCCGGCGCCGCGCAGTTCCACCGGGATCCGGTGGGCGGGCCCGTACCGGGCGGGGAGGACCTCGTCGCACCGTGCGCCCGCGAGCGCGAAGCGGCCGCCGGCGGCCGACCGGATCTCGGCGCGGCCGTCCCGGGGGAGGTAGGCGAAGTCGGTGACTCCGTCGAACACCCCGGTCCGCCCGCGCAGTTCGAAGACCTGCGGTCCGCTCCCGGTTCCGGGAAGGGGCGGGGGGTTCTTAGGCAGAGAGAGGGCGCACACAGAGCGGTACCCGCAGTAGACACTGGGCGTGGGCAGATGTTTATAAGAGACCGCGTCCCCGACTCCGGCCCCGGAGGAGGCGCGGGCCGACCGCACGGTCACCATCGCCGTCCGGGACGGCAAGGTCACCCCCGCCCCGGGCCGGGTCGAGGTGGCGCGCGGCGAACGCGTCGCCCTGCGCGTCACCAGCGACCGCGCGGACACCCTGCACGTCCACGGCTTCGACAAGGAACTCGCCCTTCCGGCAGGCCAGGAGGCCACCCTGATCCTGACGGTCGACCGGACGGGCCTCTTCGAGGTCGAGACCCACGAGTCCGAGCTCGTCCTGACCCAGCTCCTCGTCCGGTGACGCACCCGACGCGGCAGCCGCAGCCGCAGCCCGCCGTCCCCGGTCCGCTGCCGGCCCCGCGCCCGCCCGGGGCCCCCGCCCCGAGCGCACGGCGGTGAACCCGGCCGTGGCAGCGCCGCCGCCGGCCTGGCCGGCCGTACCGCCGCCGCTCGCGCCGGGCGCGGCCCCGTACGAGCCGCTCGGCGGCGGACCCGGCCAGGGCGTGGTCCTCCACCCGGCCGATCCACTCGCCCAGCTCGCGCACGGCATCGGATCCCAGCACGACCTGCCCATCTCTCCCTTCTACGCGTTCGCCGGCGCCTTCACCGCCCTCTTCGTCTCCTTCCTCGCCCTCGGACTCCTCTGGTCCGCCTCCCGCTTCCGCGGCGACCGCTCCGGCATCGCCCTGCCCGCCGGGCTCCAGCGGGTGGCCGACGCGCCGGCCACCCGCACCGCCCTGCGCGGGCTCGGCCTGGCCGCCGCGCTCGCCGTACTCCTGCACCTCCTCTTCGGTCCCGACGACCCCGCCCGCAACCCCGCTCCCGGCGCCGTCTACGTACTCCTCTGGGTCGGCCTCGTGCCCGCCTCCCTCCTTCTCGGCCCCGTCTGGCGCCTCCTCAACCCGCTCCGCGCGCTGTACCGCCCGCTCGCCCGGCGGTGGCCCCGCCAGGCCCGCCCGCTCCCCGCGCGGCTCGGACAATGGCCGGCCGCCGCCGGACTGTTCGCCTTCACCTGGCTCGAGCTCGTCTCTCCCGATCCCGCTTCCACCACCACCCTCCTGCTCGCGCTGGCCGGCTACGCGACCGTCCAACTCCTGTTCGCCGCCCGCTACGGCGAGCGCTGGTTCGCCGACGGAGACGCCTTCGAGGCCTACTCCGCCCTCCTGGCCCGGCTCTCCCCCCTCGGCCGCCGCGACGACGGCCGCCTCGTCCTGCGCAACCCCTTTCACGGACTCGACGCGACGCCCGAGCGGCCCGGACTCGTCGCCACCGTCTGCGTCCTGCTCGGCTCCACCGCCTACGACGGCTTCTCCGACAACCCCTCGTGGATCAACGCGATCCAGACCTCCCCCCTCGGCCGCACGACCGCGGCCACCCTCGGACTCCTCGGCTCCATCGCCCTCGTCGCCGCCCTCTACTGCCTCTGCGCGGCGGCCACCCGCCTCGTCTGCGGCCCGCACCCCGGCCCGCTGACCGCCTTCGCGCACTCACTCGTACCGATCGCGCTCGGCTATCTCATCGCCCACTACTTCTCCCTCCTGGTAGTCGAAGGACCACGCACAGTGAGCATGGCACTCGGCACTGACAACGCCCCGGAACCCTTGCCACCACTGGGCCCCGGAGGCCTTGCCGCCCTCCAGGTCCTCGCCGTCGTCACCGGCCACGTGCTCGGAGTCATCGCCGCGCACGACCGCTCCGTACGCCTCTTCCCGCCTGCGAAAGCCGTCGCCGGGCAACTGCCGCTGCTCGCGCTGATGATCACCTACACCGTCGGGGGCCTCAGCCTGCTGCTGAACTGACGCGGCGGACCGGTGCCGCCGCAGACCTGTGAACCAAGGAGCGGCATGATGGACCCCGTGTCCCCAGCCCACCCCCTGCGCCGCACGCCGATCCAGCAGCGCAGCGCCGACCGGCTCGCCCGGATCCTCGACGCCTGTGCCGAACTCCTGGACGAGACCGGGTACGAGAACCTCAGCACCCGGGCCGTCGCCCTGCGGGCCGGCGTGCCCATCGGCTCGGTCTACCGGTTCTTCGGCAACAAGCGGGCCATGGCCATCGCCCTCGCCCACCGCAACCTCGACACCTACGCCGACGCCATCGAAGAGCGGCTCGCCGACCTCCGGGCCACCGAGTGGCGGCCGGTCGTGGACGTGGTGCTGGACGAGTACCTCGTCATGAAGCGCAGCGTTCCCGGCTTCGCCCTCGTCGACTTCGGGGTGCCCGCGCCGCCTTCCGAGGGGCCGGCCTCCGACCCCAACCACCTCGTCGCCGTCCGCCTCACCGCGCTCCTCGCCGGCCACCTCGCCCTCACCCCGGACCCCGTCCTGGAACGGGCCGTCCTGGTCGCGGTCGAGGCCACCGACGCGCTGACCAAGCTCGCCTTCCGCAACGACCCGGCCGGCGACCCCGGCATCGTCGCCGAGACCCGCGCGATGATGCACGCCTACCTCGCCCGCGTCCTGGACTGACGCACCCCTCCGGCGGCCGGGTGCCGCCGGCGCGGTGCCGCCGACCGGGTACCGTCGACCCCTCCCCAGCGTCCCTACCGGTCGGTATGCTCGGTGCCGCCCGCGCGGCCGCACCAGCCGCGCCCCCGTGCCGCAGCCTGCCGCCCCTGGAGGGCCCATGCCCCGCACCGCCCTGCGCGTCTGTCCCCTCTGTGAAGCCACTTGCGGCCTCACCCTCACCATCGAAGGCACCACGGTCACCGGCGCCCGAGGCGACCGCGACGACGTGTTCAGCCGCGGCTTCATCTGCCCCAAGGGCGCCGCCTTCGGAGCACTCGACGCCGATCCCGACCGCCTCCGCGGCCCCCTCGTGCGGCGCGACGGACGGCTTCAGGAAGCCACCTGGGAGGAGGCGTTCGAGGCCATCGCCGCCGCCGTCCCCGCCCTCGTGGGGGAGTACGGGGCCCAGTCGGTCGGCGTCGTCCTCGGCAACCCCAACGCCCACACCATGGCCGGCCACCTCTATCCGCCGCTGCTCCTCAAGGCGCTGGGCACCCGCAACCTCTTCACCGCCAGCACCCTCGACCAGATGCCCAAACACGTCTCCAGCGGGCTGCTCTTCGGCGATCCCTTCGCCATTGCCGTCCCCGACCTCGACCGCACCGACTTCCTGCTGCTCCTCGGGGCCAATCCGGTCGAGTCCAACGGCTCCCTGTGCACCGCCCCCGACTTCCCCGGCCGGCTCAAGGCGCTGCGAGCCCGGGGCGGGACCCTCGTCGTCGTCGACCCGCGCCGAACCCGCACCGCCAAACTCGCCGACCGGCACCTCGCGCCGCGCCCCGGGAGCGACGCGCTGCTGCTCGCCGCCCTGGCCCACACCCTGCTCGCCGAGGAGAAGACGGGCCTCGGGGCGCTCGCGGAACTCACCGAGGGGATCGGGGAACTCGCCGAAGCGCTCGGTAGTTTCACTCCTGAGGCCGTTGCCCCCGCCTGCGACCTCACGGCCGAAGAGATCCGCGCCCTCGCCCGCGACCTCGCGGCCGCGCCGACCGCCGCCGTCTACGGGCGGATCGGCAGCAGCACGACGGCGTACGGCACGCTCGCCAGCTGGCTGGTCGACGTGCTGAACGTCCTGACCGGCAATCTCGACCGTCCGGGCGGAGCCCTGTTCCCGCTGTCCGCGACCGACCGCGCACCCCGGCCGGCCGGCCCCGGCAAGGGCTTCCGCCTCGGCCGCTGGCACAGCCGGGTCAGCGGCCACCCCGAGGCCAAGGCCGAGCTCCCCATGGCCGCTCTGGCGGAGGAGATCGAGACCCCGGGGGAGGGGCGGATCCGTGCCGTCGTCTCCATCGCGGCGAACCCCGTGCTGTCCGCCCCCGACGGCCGGCGGCTCGACGAGGCCCTGGCCGGGCTCGACTTCATGGTCAGCGTCGACCCGTACCTGAACGAGACCTCACGCCACGCGCACGTCGTCCTGCCCCCGCCGCCGTCCTCGCAGAGCGCCCACTTCGACTTCTCCTTCAACACCTTCGCCATCCACAACCAGGTCCGCTACTCGCCGCGGGCCGTCCCGCTCGAAGAGGGCCGCATGGACGAGTGCGAGATCCACGCGCGCCTCGTCCTGGCCGTCTCCGGCATGCACGGAGCCGACCCGGCGGCCGTGGACGACCTGGCGATCCAGGCCACCCTCGCCCGGGAGAGCGCCGACCCGTGCTCCCCGCTGCACGGGCAGGACCCGGCACGCCTCGCCGGGCTGCTCTGCGGGGCCCGCGGCCCCGAGCGCCGCCTCGACCTGATGCTGCGCCTCGGCCCGTACGGGGACCGGTTCGGCGCGGAATCCGCCCTGCCCGCGGCCACCCGGCCGGACAGCACCGAGGACACCCGCCGGAGCGCAGCTGCCGCCGCCCCCGCGGCCGACACCGCCGCCGCCACTGGCCACGCCGACACCGTTGCCCGCATCGCCGCCGGTACCGCTTCCGCCGCCGGCACCGCTTCCGGCGGCGGTACGGAGGCCGGCGGCGGTACGGAGGCCGGCGCGGCCCTGCCCGACGGCGCGCCGGGACCCGGCCTCAGCCTGGAGGAGCTGCTCGCGCGCCCGCACGGCATCGACCTGGGCCCGCTGCGGCCCCGGCTCCCGGGTCTGCTGAAGACGCGCAGCGGCAGGATCGAGCTGCTGCCGGACCCGATCGCGGCCGAGCTTCCCCGGCTGCGCGCGGCGCTCGCCGACCGCCCCGCCGCCCTGGTGCTCGTGGGCCGCCGCCACCTGAGGTCCAACAACAGCTGGTTGCACAACGTCCCGGCCCTGGTGGGAGGTTCCAACCGCTGCACCCTCCAGGTCCACCCCGACGACGCCGCCCGGCTCGGGCTCACCGACGGGGCGCCGGCCAAGGTCAGCTCGGACGGCGGCAGTCTGGAGGTCCCCGTCGAAGTCACCGACGCCGTCCGGACTGGGGTCGTCAGCCTCCCGCACGGCTGGGGTCACGACCGCGCCGGCACCCGCCTCTCGGTGGCCGCGGCCGCGCCCGGAGTCAACGTCAACCAGCTCCTCGACGGCACCCGCCTCGACCCGCTCTCCGGCACGGCCGTGCTCAACGGTTTCCCCGTGGAACTGACACCCATCCTCTGAGCTGGGGTTTTGCTCGTATTGCTCACGCGCGGACGTCTTGTTGGCCCCGGGAGGCGGCACCTAGGTTCCCCCACATGCTGACCTTCCTCGGCTTCGCCATGATCGCGACCTTCCTGGTCCTGATCATGCTGAAGAAAATGTCGCCCATCGCGGCGCTCGTCCTCATCCCCGCGCTCTTCTGCGTGTTCGCCGGACAGGGCGCGCAGCTCGGCGGCTACGTCATCGACGGGGTCGGCAAGCTCGCGCCGACCGCCGCCATGCTGATGTTCGCCATCGTCTACTTCGGCGTGATGATCGACGTCGGCCTCTTCGACCCGGTCGTGCGCGGGATCCTGCGCTTCTGCAAGGCCGACCCGATGCGCGTCGTGGTCGGCACCGCGGTCCTCGCCGCCATCGTCTCGCTCGACGGTGACGGCTCGACCACCTTCATGATCACCGTCTCGGCCATGTACCCGCTGTACAAGCGGCTCGGCATGAGCCTGGTGGTGATGACGGGGGTCGCGGCCACCGCCAACGGCGTCATGAACACCCTGCCCTGGGGCGGCCCCACGGCCCGTGCCGCCACCGCCCTCAAGCTGGACGCCTCCGACATCTTCGTCCCGATGATCCCCGCGCTCGCGGCGGGCCTCCTCTTCGTCTTCGTCCTCGCCTACGTCCTCGGCCTCAAGGAGCGCCGCCGCATCGGGCTGCTGACGCTCCCCGGCGACGCGGACCCGGCCGAGGAGGTCCTGGTCTCCGCCACCGGCGGCACCCCGGCCGGCGGGAGCGCACGTACCCCGTCCGTCCCGTCTGCCCCGTCCTCCGGGGCCTCCGAGTCCTCCGGCACCGCCGCGGGCGGCGCCCCCGAGGAGGACGGCCTCCAGGGCCTCGACCCGCACCGCGCGACCCTGCGCCCCCGCCTCTACTGGTTCAACGCGGGCCTCACCGTCACCCTGCTGACCGCCATGATCATGGAGCTGCTCCCCATCCCGGTGCTGTTCCTCCTCGGCGCCGCCCTCGCCCTCACCGTCAACTTCCCCCACATGCCGGACCAGAAGGCCCGGATCGCCGCCCACGCCGACAACGTCCTGAACGTCGCCGGCATGGTCTTCGCCGCCGCCGTCTTCACCGGCGTCCTCACCGGCACCGGCATGGTCAAGCACATGGCCGACTGGCTCGTCGGGGCCATCCCCGAGGGCATGGGCCCGCACATGGCCCTCGTCACCGGCCTGCTGAGCCTGCCCCTCACCTACTTCATGTCCAACGACGGCTTCTACTTCGGCGTCCTGCCCGTCCTCGCCGAAGCGGGCGCCGCCCACGGGGTGTCCCCGCTCGAGATCGCCCGCGCCTCCCTGGTCGGCCAGGCCCTGCACATGTCGAGCCCGCTGGTTCCGGCCGTCTACGTCCTCGTCGGCATGGCGAAGGTCGAGTTCGGCGACCACACCCGATTCACCGTGAAATGGGCGGCTCTGACCTCGCTGGTGGTCCTGGCGGCAGGGATGCTTTTCGGCATCATCTGACCCCCTCCGCCTCTGGCGCCCGCAAAACTACCGACGCTAGTTTGTAGGGTGTTGGCGACGTCAGGTCTACGCGCTCGTGCGTGCTCGGGAGGAATGCCATGAAGGCCCACGACGGGATGTACATCGGCGGCGAGTGGCGGGCCGCCCTCGGCAGCGACCGGATAGAGGTGCTCAACCCGGCCGACGAGCGGCTCCTCGCCTCGGTCCCGTCCGGTACGGCGGAAGACGTGGACGCGGCCGTACGCGCGGCCCGCGCGGCCTTCCCGGCCTGGGCGGCCACGCCCCCGGCCGAGCGCGCCGCCCTCATCGGGGCGCTGCGCGACGTGCTGATCGCCCGCAAGGGCGAGCTGGCCGAGACGATCACCGCCGAGTTGGGATCGCCGCTGGGCTTCTCGGAGATGGTCCACGTCGGGGCGCCGGTCGCGGTGGCCTCCTCGTTCGCCGAGCTCGGGGCCTCGTACGCCTTCGAAGAGCGGATCGGGAACTCGACCGTGCTGCTCGAGCCGGTCGGCGTGGTCGGGGCGATCACGCCCTGGAACTACCCGCTGCACCAGATCGTTGCCAAGGTGGCGCCCGCCCTCGCCGCAGGTTGCACCATCGTCCTCAAGCCGGCCGAGGACACCCCGCTGACCGCACAGCTCTTCGCCGAAGCCGTGCACGAGGCGGGGATCCCGGCCGGAGTCTTCAACCTGGTGACCGGCACCGGCCTGGTCGCCGGCCAGGCGCTGGCCGCCCACGAAGGGGTCGACCTCGTCTCCTTCACCGGGTCCACCGCCGTCGGCAAGCAGATCGGCGCCACGGCCGGCGCCGCCGTCAAGCGGGTCGCCCTCGAACTGGGCGGCAAATCGGCCAATGTCATCCTGCCCGGAGCCGACCTGGCCAAGGCCGTCGCGGCAGGCGTGGGTCACGTCATGAACAACGCCGGCCAGAGCTGCAACGCGCTCACCCGCATGCTCGTCCACCGGGACCAGTACGAGGAGGCGGTCTCCCTCGCCGCCGCGGCCGCCGCCAAGTACGCCTCCGGCGACCCGCTCGACCCGGGCACCCGCCTCGGCCCGGTCGTCAGCGCCAAGCAGCGCGACCGCGTGCGCGGCTTCATCACCAAGGGCGTGGAGGAGGGCGCGCGCCTCGTCGCGGGCGGGCCCGAGGCGCCGCACGCGCAGGGGTACTTCATCGCCCCGACCGTCTTCGCCGACGTCACGCCCGAGATGACCATCGCCCAGGAGGAGATCTTCGGCCCGGTGCTCTCGATCCTTCCGTACGCGGACCAGGACGAGGCCCTGACCATCGCGAACGGCACCGACTACGGGCTGGGCGGGGCCGTCTGGGCGGCGGACGAGGAGACGGCCGTGGCCTTCGCCCGCCTGATGGACACCGGCCAGGTGGACATCAACGGCGGCCGCTTCAACCCGCTCGCACCCTTCGGCGGGTACAAGAAGTCGGGTGTGGGCCGCGAGCTGGGCCCGCACGGCCTCGCCGAGTACCTCCAGACCAAGTCCCTGCAGTTCCTGTTCCCTAATCACATCTGACCCTGCCGCCGACCCACACTGTGTTACACCTCCGCCCGGCTGCTGGTGAGCGCGCCCCCCGGGTACGCGCTGCGGATGCCCGAGGACGCGGTCGACGCATGGCGGTTCGAACGGCTGCTCGGCGAGGCCCGCCGCCGGGCGACCACCGAGCCGGGTGCCGCCCGGAGCCTGCTCCGCGAGGCGCTGGCGCTGTGGCGGGGCCCGGCCTACGCGGACTTCGCCGACGAGCCGTGGACCCGCTCCGAGATCATGCGGCTCGGCGAACTCCGGCTGGCCGCCCGCGAACTCGCCGTCCGGACCGGGCTCGGGGGCCCCGCCGGCGCGGAGGCCGTCGCCGAGGCGGCGCTGCTCACGGGCGAGGAGCCGCTGCGGGAGGAGGCCTGGCGGCTGCACGCCCTCGCGCTGTGGGCCGCCGGGCGGCAGGCCGACGCGCTCGCGACGCTGCGCCGGGCGAGGGCGGTGCTGGCCGAGGAGGCGGGCCTGGACCCGGGCCCGGCGCTGGTCGAGCTGGAGAAGGCGGTCCTGGCCCAGGACAACGGCCTCTTGCGGGAGGCCACGGATGCGGCGCTCCCGGGCGGGGTGGCGGCGCGGCTGCCGGGACAGGGGCCGGGTCCCGGCTCCGGGCCAGGGCCAGGACCCGCGGAGCCGGCGGCCGAGCGGTCGGCGCCTGCCGCGCCGGCGGACGGCGTACCACCGCGGGGTGGCCCGGCGGACGGCGTACCACCGCGGGGTGGCCCGGCACCGCACGGAACGGCGGTCGGCGAACCGGCGGTCGGCGGCCCGGACGACGGCATGGACCTCTTCGTCGGTCGGGACGAGGAGATCGGGCGGCTGGCCGCGGCAGCGCACCGCGCCCTGACCGCCGGCCCCGCCGTCGCCCTGGTCACCGGCGAAGCGGGACTCGGCAAGTCGGCCCTGCTGCACCGGCTCGGCGACCGGCTGCGCGCGGACGGCTGGCTCGTCGCCGTCGGCCGCACCACCGACGCCGAGGGAGCGCCGCCCGCCTGGGCGTGGGTCGAGGCGCTGCGTACCGTCGCGGCCGCCGCTCCGCCCGCGCCGGGGGCCGCCGCCGTGCTCGCGCCGCTCCTCGCCGAGGGCGCGCCCGCCGCTTCGCGGCCCGCCGGTGAGGACGTCGCCGTGGGGCGGTTCCGGCTGCACCGCGCGGTCTGGCAGTGGCTCACGGAGGCGGCGCGCGGCCGGCCCGTCGCCCTCCTGCTGGACGACCTGCACTGGGCCGACGCCGAGACGCTCGCCCTGCTGTCGGGCACGGTCGACCTGGCCCCGGGGACACCGCTGCTGGTCGTCGGCGCGTACCGCCCGGACGAGGTGGAGGGCCGGCTCGGCGACACCCTGGCCGCGCTGGCGCGGCGTTCACCGGCCCGGGTGGCCCTGCGCGGGCTGGCCGAGGAGTCGGTGGCCGAGGTGGTGCGGGCGGTGGGCGGGCCCCGCGAGGTGGACGCGGAGACGGTGGCCGCGCTGACCGAACGGACCGGGGGAAACCCCTTCTACGTCCGCGAGAGCGCGAGGCTGCTGGGCAGCGAGGGATCGCTGGTGGCGCTGTCCGAGGTGCCCGAGGGCGTGCGGGACGTGCTGCGGCGCCGGCTCGGACGCCTCCCCGACCCGGTGGTCTCCGTACTGCGCCTGGCCGCCGTCGCGGGGCGGGAGTCCGCCGTCGAGGTCCTGGTCGAGTCGGCGGACGCCGATGAGGACGCCGTACTGGGCGCTTTGGAGGCCGGGCTGCTCGCCGGCCTGCTCGTGGAACCGGATCCCGGGCGGATCCGGTTCGCGCACGCCCTGGTGCGTGACACCCTGCTGACCGATCTCAGCCACCTGCGCTCCTCGCGGATGCACGGGCGGATCGGGGCGAGCCTGGAGCACCTCGGCTCGTGCGACGTCTCCGCGCTGGCCCACCACTACGCACGCGCGGCCTCCGCCGCCACCGCGGCGAAAGCCGTGGACCACTGCCTGCGGGCGGCCGCCCTCGCCGAGAGCCGGTACGCCCACGACGTGGCCGCCTCGGTGCTCGCCGAGGCGGTGGCCTGCGCCGATCGGATCCCGGCGGCCGCCGGCGGCGACCGGGAGGCCGAACGCGCCGGGTTGCTGGGCCGACTGGTACGGGCGCAGGTGCGGGCGGGGGCGGTCATGGCGGCCCGCGAGACACGGCGCACGGCGATCGACCGCGCGGTCGGCGCCGGGCGGGAGGACCTGCTGATCGGCGCGTTCACGGCGTGGAGCGAGCCGACTCCGTGGCAGACCCGCCCCTACGGCACGGTCGACAAGCCGGTGGTGGAGATCCTCGAACGCCTGCTGGAGCGGCCCGGCCGCCTCGAACCCGCCGTACGGTGCCGGCTGCTGGGCGCGTACGCCGCCGAGCTGTCCGACGCGAAGCTGCCCGCCGTACGGGCCGCTGCGCGCGAGGCGCTCGCGCTCGCCGAGGGCCTCGGCGATCCGGTGCTGCGGGCCGGGGCGCTCACGACGCTGGTCAAGGAGCTGGACGCGGACCGGGAGTGGCCGGAGCGGGCCGAGCTGGGGCGGGAGCTCGAGCGGCTCGGCGCCGCGCACGACCTGCCGGCCCACGCGTGGTACGGGATGTTCATCCGCTCCACCGCGCTGGGCGCGCAGGGCGATGTGGCCGGGGCGCACCGGCTCCTCGGGCAGTGCACGGAGTTCGCGCGGGCCCGGCGCATGCCGGGTCCCCTGGCCGTCGGGGAGACCGCGGCGGCGACCTTGGCCCACGTAGAAGGCCGGGTCGAGGAGGCGGAGCGCCGCTACCGGCAGTCGGCCGCGCGGATGGCCCGGCAGGGTTCGCCGCATGCCGAGGGGATCCTCGTGGTCGCGATCGCCACCCTGCGGGCGAGCCAGGGGCGGTTGGCGCAGGAGCTGCCCTGGGCCCGGGAGGTGTACGCGGCGTTCGGCTCCCCCGCGGCGGACCTGCTCGCGGTCGCGCTGGCCGCGGCCGGGGAGGCGGAGGAGGCCCGGGAGGTCCTCGCCCAGGCCGGACCGCTGCGTACGGACTACCTGTTCAAGGTCTTCGGGACCTTCCGGGCGATGACCCTGGTGCTGCTCGGTGAGCGGCGGGGCGCCGAGGAGCTGTACGCGGCCCTGCTGCCCTACCGCGATGCCCCGCCGCCCTCCTCCGGGTTCACCGTGGCGGTCCGCCCGGTCGCCCGCACCCTCGGCGAACTGGCCGCGCTCCTGGGCCGCGAGACCGAGGCCGCGGAGCACTTCCGCCGGGCGCGGGTCATCGCCGAGCAGTGGCGCAGCCCGTGGGGGCCGCCGGAGCCGGAACCCGCGGCGTGAGCGTCCGGGACCGCCGCCGGGCATCCGCCGTGGTTCAGGAGATCCAGAGCAGGAGGGCGTCTCCCTCGTCGGCGGCGGCGCGGAGGTAGGGGCCGAGAGCGGCCCAGTGCGCGGCGATCCAGTCCGGCTCCTCGCCCCGGTCCCAGACGGTCTGCGGGTAGACGTTGGCCCCGGCCAGGTCCGCCGGGGTGACACCGGACGTCAACACGTCGGGACCGTGGGCATCGAGGGCGTCGGCGGCGACGCGCACCCGGTCGGCGGTCAGCAGCCGGGGCGGGCCGTAACCCCAGTCGTGACCCTCCGGCCAGGGCATGTCGGCCTCTCCGAAGACCACGTCCACGGGGAAGCCGCGCCGCTGCAGCAGGAAGTCGAGGGCGTTCCACGCCTTGTCGGTCTCGTGCACGCGGGCGGAGGCGACCTGGTCATCGCTCTCGTACGAGGCGTGCGCGTACCGGGAGGCCCAGTCCGGATCGTGGAGCGCGCGCTCGAGTTCGGCGGGGGTGAGGCGCAGGTACTGACCGTTCATGCTCATGACCGGCACGGTAAGCCCCGGCACCGACATCGCCCGTCCGGGCCGGTGAAGACCGCGACGGTCGATGCGGGGCTCCCCCGGCCGGGCACCGGCATTCAACGCCATGGGTCGAGAGCGTGCTTGCCCTGGGTCTCGCGGGCTTCGAGCCGGCGCAGCACGGTCGCCCCCTGGGCGAGGGGGTGGATCTGGGGGGTGCCGGGCGGGTACACGCCGTCGGCGATCAGGGCTTCCAGCTCGGTGAGCAGGTCGGCGAAGACGGCGGGGGCCGCGGCGGCGAGGGCGAAGATGTGCAGGCCCTTGATCTGGACCCGGTGGGTGAAGAGCAGGTCGTGGGTGGACACGGTGGCGTGGCCGGAGGCGGCGCCGAAGACGATGATGCGCCCGGTGACGGGTCGGGTGACCGCCAGGCTGGCGGGGAAGGTGGTCCGGCCGACCGATTCCAGGACGATGTCGACGCCTCCGGTCAGGCGCAGGACTTCTTCGGCCAGGTCGGGGCGGGCGGAGTCGAGGACTTCGTGGGCGCCGAGCTCTTTTACGGTGTGGTGCTTGGCCTGGGAGGCGGTGGCGATGACGTGGGCGCCGTAGTGGTCCGCGAGGCGGACCGCGGCCTGGCCGACGCCTCCGCCGGCGGCGTGAACCAGTACGGTCTGGCCGGCCTTGATCTCGCCGAGCGGCCTCAGCGCGGCGAGGGCGGTGGCCCAGTTCAGGACGAGGCCGAGGGATTCGGCGTCGCTCCAGCCGGTGGGAACGGGGATCACCGCGGCGGCGGGCATCGTCATGTACCGGGCGAAGGCGCCGGGGCCCGCACCGACGACGTGGGTGCCGACGGCGAGCGGGCCGTCGATGCCGGGGCCCGCGGCGACGATCTCGCCGGCGGCCTCGAACCCCGCCGCGTACGGCGCCTTCGGCCCTCCCTCGTACGTCCCGCGACTTTGCATGACGTCCGCGAAGTTGACTCCCGCCGCGCCCACCCGGATCAGGTACTCGCCCGGCCCCGGGACCGGGACGGGTGCGGTCGCGAGGGCAAGGTCTTCCGGTCCCCGGTCCGAGTTCTGGACCAGTACCTGCTGCGTGTCGGTGTTCATGAACCCGACCGTAGAAGCCTCACGCAGGTGTCAAGGTCAAGCCCGTCTCACCCGTCGGCCGCGGCGGCTCCCAGGAAGGCGTCCAGCGCCGACTGCTGGGCGGTCAGCCCCGCTATCCGTTCCGCCAGCCGGTCGCGGTACCCCCGTACGTCCGCCAGGAACTCGGGGCACACCACCTCCGGGACGGCATCGACCGGCAGGTGGGGCATGACCTCCTTGATCAGCCGCATGGGCAGTCCGGACTCGACCAGGAAGCGGACGACGCGGATGCGGTCGATGGTGGCCCGGCAGTAGCGCCGGTAGCCGTTGTGGCCGCGGTCGGGGGCGATCAGCCCCTCTTCCTCGTAGTACCGCAGCGCTCTGGCGCTGACGCCGCTGACTCTGGCGGCTTCGCTGATCATCATGTCCGGTCAACACGCGCGGGTCCCGGGGGTGTTCCGGCGCGCGGCCTCGGACCAGCCGATTCCTTTCCCCAGTACGACTGATCCACCCACTTGGGTGGACCCTTCGCACCACGCCCGGCAGAAGGCGGCACCCGCCCTTATAAAGGGGCCGGTCACATTGGTCTACTGATGGGTCGTCACCACGATGCAGTCCGCCCTGCGGGTATTCGCCGCGCTCTCCGTCCTCTCCGCCGCCGCCATCGCCCCGGCCGCCGCGGCCGTCTCCCCGGCCTCCGCGCCGGCCTCCGCCACGGCAGCCGCCACGGCCTCCGCGCCGGCTGCCGTCACGGCTGCCGCCGCCGCGGACGAGCTGACGACACCGTGTGGCCCGACGGTCGAATACCGGGCCTGGGACTGGTGGCGCACGACGACCAACCCGTCGCTCGCCCGACCCGTGGCCTCCGCCTCGGCGGCGGAGCGGTGGCAGTGGCGTACGGATGTGAACACCCTGTGGCGCGGCGACACCCGCGAAACGGTCGAGGAGATCTTCGAGACCGGCTTCACGCCCCGGGGCGATGAGGTGACCCCGCTCGCCGAGTACATCGTCAAGGGCGGCGGGCAGAACAGCGCGCACCTCAGCACCAGTTGTGAGAAGTGGGTCGCCCAGAAGTTCGCCACCTACGGCAGTGCCAAGACCGGCTGGGTCTACGAGATCTACGCGCCCGGCGGCATCGACGTCAACGCGACGGCCCGCCTCAACGACTACAACTCGCCCTACCTCTGGAACAAGGAGATCGACTTCCCCGGCGGGGTCAAGGGCCGCTACATCAAGGGCGCCTGCAAGTTCCGGCTGACCTACACCGATCCGGAGACCAAGGTCAGCACCTTCGAGGAACTCGGCTGCAAGAACAACATCGCCTTCGCCCCCTACGACTCGGACGCCGCCGCCCTCGCCGCGGCCGTCCGCTGACGGCTCCTCCCACCCTTCCCGCGTGCCGCGGGTGAGGGATCACCCGTCGCCGCCGTCCCCCCGGGGCCGGCGGCGACAGCGACAGCGACAGCGGCGACGGCGTTCACGGTGCGGCCATGGGTCCCGCGGGCGCCTTTCGCGCATGCAGGACGTACGTCTCCAGGGGCAGCGGGCTGCGGTCGAGCAGTTCCAGTCCGGCGTCGGCGAGCAGCCGGGCGTAGTGCTCGGCACTGCGTTCGCGGCCGCCCACGTTGCACATCATGTGGAGGTCCCAGGCCGTGGCCAGTGAGGGGGAACCGTCGGTGGGCAGGAGCCGTTCGACGATCAGCAGGTCGGCGTGGGCCGGCATCGCGCGGGCGCAGTGGCGCAGGATCTCCCGGCACCGGTCGTCGTCCCAGTCGTGCAGGACGCGGGAGAGGACGTAGACGTCGCCGCCGTGGGGCACGTCGGCGAAGTCTCCGCTGTGGTAGTCGCAGCGGGCGCCGCAGCCCGTGGCGTCGAGCGAGCGGCGGGCGGCTTCGACGGCGTGGGGGCGCTCCAGGAGCCGGCCGCGCAGCGTGGGGTGCGCGGTCAGGATGCGGCCGAGGAGTTCCCCGGTTCCGCCGGCCACGTCGACGACGGTCCGGGTGGCGGGCGCCTGGGCCGCGGCCGTGATCACCGGGTGGGCGGGCAGCGGCTGGAACATGCGTGAACTCGCCGCCATGGAACGGTCGAAGAGGTCTGCGAGTTCGGGGTCGCGGGCGAAGTGGTCGAAGTGGTTCTCGCCGAAGAGCTCGTCGAAGGCCGGCTGACCGGTCCGCACGGTGTGGTCGAGGGCGGCGAACGAGCGGTAGAAGGCGCCCCCGTACATCAGGGCCAGTGGGCGCATCGTGTCCGGGGAGTCCGCGCGCAGCAGGCCGCCGAGGGGGGTGAGGCGGAAGCCTTCCTGCCCCTCGGGGTGCTCGGCCACGACGTCGAGCATCGTGAGGTAGCGCAGGAGCGTGGCGAGGCTGTCGGGGTGGGTCCCGGTGCGCCGGGCGAGTTCCCGGATGCCGGTGGCGGCGCCGGTTTCCATGGCCTCGGGCAGGCGCAGGCGTGCGAACGCGGCGAGGGCCTGGGTGGTCCACGCTCCGGTGAGGAGCCGGAGGAGCGCTTCGGCGGAGCGGCTGGTGTCCGTGCCCGGGTGACCGTCGAGATGGGCGGCGAGGGCGTCATGGTGGGCGCCGGGCACGTAGAGCTCGAGTCGCCGGTAACCGCACGCCGCGTCCGCGGGGGTGGTGAAGTACAGGACGGTGCCGTCCTCGTGCGGGTTGTACCCGCCGCCGTCGGGGCGGGCGCCGTGACGGGTGAGCACCGCGCACAGGCCGCGCAGCAACAGCGGGTCCTGATGCTTCAGTTCGAAGGCCAGGTGGGCCTCGTGGCCGCGGGCGCGTTCGTGCGCGGCGATCGGTTCCAGGTCCGAGCGGGCGGGCACCGCAAGCGTGAACACCTCCACCACGCGGCGCTCCCCGGCCGGGCCGTGGACGCGCGGGCGCAGGATCCGGACGTCGAGCTCGGCCGCGTCGCGGTGGTGGCGCCGGGCGAGCCGCGCCCGTACGACGACGCTGGGCTGTGCCGGGGTGTCGGTGGCGAGCCCGCAGTCGGCGAACCGGGTACGCAGATCCTGCGGATCGGAGGGGAAGATCAGCAGCCCGGCGTGGGCGAACCGGCAGTGCGCGGCCACCGACTCCAGTTCCGGTCCGCGCAGGCCGGGCAGCAGGAGGGGCAGCAGGGTGGCGCTGTCGTGTTCCTGCACGAACGCGGCTGCCGCGCGCAGGCGGGCCGTGTCGTCGAGGAGCATCGTTTCACCGGGAAGCACCGCTTCGGCGGGAAGCAGCGCCGCGGCGGGGAGGGTCGCTTCGGCGGGGAGGGTCGTCGTCATCGCGGAGGTGTCCTCGGGCGTGTGCTGGGGCGGAGCGGGGCATGGTCGCCAGATAGCTCCCGTGCGGGGCGGCGGCGGGCCCTGCGGAGGCGACGAGTTCGGAGTACACCTGACCGGCGACCGGCGTCTGGGGCTGGCCGTGGGCGGTCCAGTGGCGGGGGGGGGGGCCCCCGGGGTCGGGGGTGCCGCTGGCCCGGACCTGCACGGTGTCCTCCTGCCCGTGTTGGGCGATGCCGGCTAGGGCCCGGCCCCACGAGGGGACGTGGGGGGTCTGGGTTTCGGGGTCCAAGAGGGCGCAGGCCCTTCTGGAGCCTCGGGCGCTGGCGGTCGGGGGCGTGGGGGTGGGGTGGTGGAGCGCGGGCCGGGACCAGGGTGCGTCGGGGCCGTCGGACTCCGGACGCAGCCCGAGCTCGCGGAGTTGGTTGGCCGCCATCATGGCCGTGAACATCGCGTTCGGGTTGGCTCCGCCGCCCCCCAGCGCGGCGAAGGCTTCCAGGTAGCGGTCGGTGAACGTGCTCGGCCGGACCGATCCGCTCTCCCCGGTCAGTGCGAGCGCCGCCCCCTGCAGGGCGGTGGCCTGCTCCAGCAGCCCGTCCAGGTAGGGCACGGCCTCGGCGCCGCGGCGCACGGCGAAGGTGTGCCCGTCGGTGAGGAGCGTCGCTCCGCCCTCCTCGAAGAGGAGGGCGGCGGCGCCGAGTACGGTCTGGAGTTTGAGCTGGTCGGCATCGGCCATCGCGCCGCAGGGTCCGTTGCCCTCGTCGGACAGGTGGAGGACGCCGCAGTCGGCCAGGTGCACGATCACGTGACCGGCGCAGTGGCCCTGGCTGCGCAGCACGCGGACCGCGCCGTCGGCGAAGGTCCAGCCGATGAACCGGAGCGAGCCGATCCGGATCTGCTCCGGCGGCCGCTCCTCGTAGGTCCGGGTGGTCGCGCCGAAGGGCCGCATCGGCCGGAAGAGCGGCACCAGCTTGCCGGCCAGGGCGGGCGGCGCGGGCATCGGCGCGAACCCGGCGATGCGGTCGAAGGACCGCAGCCAGTACGACACCGGGTCCCGCATCTGGTCGAGGTCGGGGGCGGGCACGTAGTGCTCGGCCGGCACGCCCAGCTCGTCGGCGAGGTCGTTGTTGCCGACGTGGTCGAGATGGCCGTGCGTGGTCAGCAGCAGCGCCCGGGACCACGGCCCGACCCGGTCGGCCGCCTCGCGCAGTGCCGCGCGGAAGGCCTCCGTGACGCCGGTGTCGACGAGGACCAGAGTGTCGCCCACCCGGTGGACGAGTGCGTTGGCGACGTCGGGCTGCCCGTGCTCGACGTCCAGTTCCTGCCCGAGGACCAGCACGGTCCGGTCGTCGATCTCGATCAGATCGCCGAGCTCGGTCACGGCCACGGTTCCTCCCGCGGTGTCGGCCACGAGTCCCTGCCGACGAGCGTACGCCGCACCGCGCGCGGTGTCCCCGGGAAGCCTCCGGTCAGGACCCCCGCGGCCGGTCTGCTAGGGGGCCGAGGCGGCCACGGGGTCGATGCGGCTACGGGGTCGCGGCGCGGAAGAGTGCCAGGAGGGCCCGGGCCGGCGGGGTGTCCGCGTGGAAGAACTGCCTGCCCAGCTCGGGCGGCACGGCGGTTCCGCGCATGCGGACCTCGTGGCAGCTGAAGCAGAAGGCCGCCTCGAACAGCGCCAGGTCGAGGGAGTCGTCGTACGCCGTCATGCTCCAGCCCGGCGAGAATCCGCAGCGGTGCTGTCCGCTGCCGGGCAGGTCCTCGATCAGGGCCAGGGCGTCGGCGACTTCGCCCTCGGCCCAGTGGGCGACCACGCTGCCGGGATACGGGTCGCTCGGCTTCCTCGGGTGCGCGGAGATCTTCACGACCTCGATCAGCACGGTGGCGGCGACGGCTTCGGCGGGGAGCTGCATGGGCGCAGTCTGCCCGACGGCACGCCTTCGAGGCGGACGTCACGAAGATCGGTCCGGCTCCTGCCCCGGGCTCGCTGCCCGGTTCAGCGAACCCTGGGCAGGCCGAACGCCGACATCCGCTTCTCCTCGTAGGAGAGGAACCCCAGCGACCGGTAGAAGGCGTGGTTGCGCTTCCCCTCGGGCGTCGATTCGTGGTCGGTCGACAACAGGAAGAAGCGGCAGTGCGCGTAACGGGCCTTCAGGTGCTCGAGCAGTTCCCGGCCGATGCCCTGCCGGTGGAACGCGGGGTTGACCAGCAGATCCTGCACGTAGCAGACGCTCTCGTCGTCGGAAATCGTCCTGGCCAGTCCGAGGAGCGAGCCCGATTCGTCTCGGGCGGTGATGACCAGGTGCGAGTTCGCCAACCCGCGGCAGAGCTTGTCGACGTCGCGGGTGTAGCCCTCCCATTCGACCGACTCGTAGAGCTGGAGCATCTCCCGCGGGTCGAATACGACCTCTTGCGCAATGATCACACCGGTCTCCCCTGCTGTTCTGTCGCCCCGTGCCACCGACGGCCGAGACGAACGACAACCACCTTGTTCCGCCGGACGGGCCCCGGGCATCACCCTGCTTCGCGCGGAGGACACCACAACTCCACGGCGGAACTGCCCGGCCCCACAGCCTCCGTGATGCTGACAGCGGTACGGTCGAACGTTTCATAGGACCATTCGTCCACGCTCCCCGGGTCGGCACCTACCCCGGTGATCATGCCCCGCAGCAGCCGGCCCGGGCCGTCGCGGCCGATGATCCGCGCATTCAGCGGCTTCTCCCCGCCCCGAGGGGAAACAACGGGGATGCGCGCTTGGATCTCGTGGCCTCCCCGCCCCCTGAACTCCTCGGCCGTTCCCCCGTCTCGGCGGATCCGAGCCGCCAGTTCTTGCCGGACGGATCCCCAAGACCTTCCTTCAGCGGCACGGAACGCCTGGAGTTGAATGGCTGTCGGGCCGCGCACCAGCGTGACGCCGCTCGGCTCCCGTGGGGCGTGCGCTGCGTCGGTTGGTGCGGCCCCGCCGGTCAGACCGCGGGGCCGAGGTCTCCCGCGAGGAGCGTTTGTACGATCTTGGGACGGTCCCAGAGGGCCAGGATCTCGTTGGCGAGGGCCACGACGGGCAGGTGGTCTTGATCCCGCACCGCAATGGCCGCGGCTTTCAGGGTGCGCGGGACAGCTCCGGCGTCCAGCAGGACGCGCCATTCCAGCGCGCCGAGTTCCAGGAACTCCAGTCCAGCGAGCCCAGCGACCTCCAGGGGGTCGGCCAGCGTGCCGGGCAAGGCGGTAAGAGTCCGCAGACGGGGCAGGTCCCTGACGGGCGCGAGCCTGAACGGTGCGCCGTCCCAGGCTCCGATGGTCAGGACTTCCAGGGCGGGATGGGCGGCGGCCTGGATGGTCTCAAGGCATCCGGTGCCGACTCTGGCCACGGCCGGGAGCCCGTCTTCGCGACGGTCACGGCGTTCCTCCCGCATCCGGCCCAGGACGAAGTCGGTGAGGGAATCGGCCACGAGCTCGGCACCGAGGCTCTGCTCGTGATCGACCAGGATGACCTGCCCGAAGTGTCCGGCGGGGCCGGGAGTCAGGTCGACGGCGAACTCGTCGCCGCCGTTGCTCCCGAAGCCGATCCAGCCAGGGGAGCCGGCCAGGGCCTGCACCGCTGCGTCGGACGCGGTGCTGACCGCATGCGTCGCGCCGTGATCCCAGCCGGGGTGACGCACTGCCGCGTCGACGCTGTACAGGTGCTCCAGTCCGGAGAGCTCGCAGCCGACCGCCTCGCCGGCGCGGTCCGCCTCTTCGAGAGGGAAGCCGTCGCCCGAGTACACCCGTGTCACCCGGTACAGCACCTTGAGTTCATCGGACAGCGTGACACCAAGACGCGCTTCGGCGGCAGCGATCTCCTCCTCCGTCGCTCCGACGGCGTCAGGCAACCGCTCGCGCAGCGTCCGCTCCAGCAACTCCGGATCCGCCGATGGTGCCGGCACTGCCCCGGGCACCGGATCCGGGCGGCGGCCCCAGGGCTCGGCCAGGGAGCCGTCGGCCAGGACGAGCACCCCCAGGTCCGCGTAGCCAAGAGCCGGTTCCACAACGGGGGTCGGCCAGACCAGGCCGAGCGTGGTCCTTCCGTCTGGGTGGGCCTCTGCCCTGAATGCGATCTCCCGGACCCTTCCGTGCGCGAGCGCGCGCTGTATGCCCTCCACCGCGGTCCGCGCCGCCGACGACATGGGTCCCCGATGCGCAAGGCTCGTGCCGTATTGGCTGATGCGTCCTGCGACGCGCGCCGACCGGGCGGCACGCCGATCCGTGTCGTCGGCCAGCATGAGCCGCAGCACCGGCTCCCAGGTCGTGAAGTCGGACACCGATGACAAGGGGGGTCTCTGATCAACCATGCGCAGACCGTACGCGGAGCCAATGACGGCGAAGGTGCCGGGCCGCCGCGCCACCGCCTGAGCGGCGCGGGCTCTGTGGCGGAAGGGACTCGGAGCCGGCGGTAGGTCGAGCTGTATTCCACCAGGCCCCTGATCGCCCAGCTGCAACACGTTTCGGCATCCCGTCGCACGCAGCTGAAGGGCTCGGTCGCAGCGGCGCCCGTGGTGCCGGGCGGGTGGTCGGGAGTCGCGCTGTTCGAATTATGTTCGATATGATGGTTGTATCTGGTCAGAGTGGCTGGAAAGGGGTGGTCGGTCGATCGGAGGTGGCCCGTGGGTGGCTGTGCGCACCTCCATGCCGCGAGCGGCTACTCGGCCCGCTACGGGGCCTCTCACCCATCCGACCTGGTCAAACGCGCCGCCGAGCGGGGGGTCGGCACGCTCGCGCTCACCGATCGGGACACCGTCGCCGGAGCGGTCCGCTTCGCGAAGGCGGCCGCCGGGGCGGGGATCCGGCCGGTCTTCGGGGTCGATGTCGCCGTCGCTCCGTTCGGCCCCGCAGCAGCAGGCCCGAACGGAGCAGCAGGCCCGAACGGAGCGGCAGGCCCGAACGGAGCGGCACGTCCGAACGGAGCGCCGGTCCCGAACGGAGCAGCACGCCCGAACGGAGCGACGGGCCCCGCGGCAGGGCCCCCCGCCGCTCCCGGGGGTTCCGCCCGTCCGTCCGCGGGCGGGGCGCGGACCCCGGTGCGGGGCGGTGCGCACGTCGCCGAGCCCGCCCTGCGGGTCACCCTCCTCGCGCGCGACGCCGACGGCTGGGCCCGGCTGTGCCGGCTGGTCTCCGCCGCCCACGCGGACGCCGCCGGCGGCCCGCCCGTCGTGTCCCGGCAGGTGCTGGAGCGGTACGCCGGCCAGGGACTGGTGGTCATGCTCGGACCGGTGTCCGAGCCCGTGCGGGCCCTCGCGTCCGGCCGGCCCGACCTCGCCGAGCGGCTCCTCGCCCCGTGGCGGGAGCTCGCGGGCCCGGACCTCCGGCTGGAAGTCCTCTGGTACGGCCTCCCCGGCACCGGGCCGGGCTCGCTGCGGCTGGCCGCCCGCACCCTGGACCTGGCCGACCGGCTCGGCATCCCGGCGGTGCTCACCAACGCCGTCCGCTACGCCGATCCCGCCCAGCACCGCATCGCCGACGTCCTGGACGCGGCCCGCCTGCTGCGCCCGATCGACCGCCGCCGGCTGGACTGCGGAGAGCGCTGGCTGAAGGGGCCGGCCGAGATGGCCGAGGCCGCCGAGCGGATCGCCGCCGCCGCGGGAGCGCACCCGGGCTCCGGCCCCGGCCGGGCGGCGGAGCTGCTCGCGGAGACCGCGCGTACGGCAGAGCTGTGCGCCGTCGACCCGAAGGCGGACCTCGGCATCGCCGCCGGGCGGCCCGCCTTCCCCGAGCAGGAGGCGGTGGGCGCCGCCCCCGGCCCGTCCGGCGCCGCGGACCTGCTCCGCCGACGCTGCGCGGAGGGGATGTTCGCGCGCGGACTGGACCGCGACCCCCGGGCGGTCGAACGGCTGGAGTACGAGCTCGGCGTGATCGGGAAGCTGGGCTTCGAGTCCTACTTCCTGGCGGTCGCACAGGTCGTATCGGACATCCGGTCCATGGGCATCCGGGTCGCCGCCCGCGGGTCCGGCGCCGGGAGCATGGTCAACCACGCGCTCTTCATCGCCACGGCGAACCCCCTCGAACACCATCTGCTGTTCGAGCGGTTCCTCAGCGTCCGCAGGGCCTCGCTCCCCGACATCGACCTCGACGTGGAATCGGCCCGCCGGCTGGAGGTCTACGACCGGATCATCGAACGGTTCGGCACCGAGCGGGTGGCCGTCGCCGGGATGCCCGAGACGTACCGGGCCCGCCACGCCCTGCGCGACACCGGCCTCGCCCTCGGCCTGGCCCCGCAGGTCGTGGACCGGATCGCGAAGGCCTTCCCGCACATCCGGGCCTGCGACATCCGCGACGCGCTCACCACCCTGCCGGAGCTGAAGCAGCTCGCCGCGGAGGCCGGCTCGTTCGGGCCGCTGTGGGAGCTCGCCGAGGGCCTCGACGCCCTGCCGCGCGGCTACGCCATGCACCCGTGCGGCGTCATCATCTCCAACGCCTCGCTCCTGGACCGGCTGCCGGTGCAGCCGACCCCGGGCGGGAAGTACCCGATGGTCCAGGCGGACAAGCACGACGTCGAGGACCTCGGCCTCGTCAAGCTGGACGTCCTCGGGGTGCGGATGCAGTCGGCGATGGCGCACGCCGTCGCCGAGATCCGCCGCACCACCGGGCGCCAGCTCGACCTCGACAACCCCGACCACGTCCGGCTGGACGATCCCGGCGCGTTCGAGCTCATCAGGCAGGCCCGCACCGTGGGGATGTTCCAGTTGGAGAGCCCCGGCCAGCAGGACCTCGTCAGCCGGCTCCAGCCGCGCGGAGTCCAGGACGTCATCGCCGACATCAGCCTGTTCCGGCCGGGCCCGGTCAAGGGCGGCATGCCCGCCCTCTACATCGCCGCCCGCCACGGCGCCGCCCCCCGCTACCCGCACCCCGACCTGGAACCCGTGCTCGCCGACACCTACGGCGTGACCATCTGGCACGAGCAGATCATCGACATCTTCGCGGTGATGACCGGCTGCGACCGCGCGCTGGGCGAGATCGCGCGCCGCGCCCTCGCCGGACCCGGCCGGCTGCCCCGGGTGGAGGCGTGGTTCCGGCGGCAGGCTGGTGCCCGCGGTTACGGCGAGGAGGTCCTCGACGAGGTCTGGGAGATCGTCGCGGCCTTCGGCGCGTACGGGTTCTGCCGCGCGCACGCCGTCGCCTTCGCGGTGCCCGCCCTCCAGTCCGCCTGGCTCAAGGCCCACCACCCCGCCGCCCTCTACGCCGGACTGCTGGAGCACGATCCCGGGATGTGGCCGCCCCGGGTGATCGTCTCCGACGCCCGCCGCCACGGCGTGCCGGTCCTGCCCGTGGACGTCGACCGCTCCGATCCGGGACACCGCGTCGAGCGGACGCCGGACGGTACGTGGGGGGTGCGGCTCGCGCTGTCGTCGGTGAAGGGGATCAGCGAGGAGCAGACCGCGCGGATCGCCGCCGGCCGGCCCTACGCCGGCCTGCAGGACTTCTGGGAGCGGGCCCGCCCCGCGCTGCCGGTCGCCGAGCGGCTGGTCCGGATCGGAGCCCTCGACGCCCTGCGCGGGCCGCTCACCCGCCGTGACCTGCTCCTCCAGCTGTCCGAGCTCCACCGCCACACCGGGAGCCGGGCGGCAGACGGACAGCTGGCCCTCGGCGGCGAACTCGTCACCGCCGAACCCTCCGGCCTGCCGGAGATGACCAGCCGCGAGGCCCTCACCGCCGAGATCGACATCCTGTCCATCGACGTCTCCCAGCACCTGATGGAGCACCACCACCGCCTGCTCCGCGAGATCGGCGCCACCGACTCCGCCCACCTCGCGGAGATGGGCCCGGGCCGGCCGGTCCTCGTCGCGGGCGTCCGTGCCTCCACCCAGACGCCCCCGATCCCCTCGGGCAAGAGGATCATCTTCGTGACCCTGGAGGACGGCCGCGGGCTCGTCGACATCGCGTTCTTCGAGGACAGCCACGAAGCCTGCGCCCACACGGTCTTCCACTCCGGGCTGCTCCTGGTCCGGGGCACCGTCGAGGCCCGCGGCCCGCGCCGCACCGTCGTCGGGCACATGGTGTGGAACCTCGAGGAGATCGCGGCCGCGCGCCGGGACCACGGGCCCGAAGCCGCCCTCGCCCTCCTCGGAGTCCCGGTCCTCTTCACCATGAAGAGAGTCCGACGTACGGCGACTCGACAGGACTAGCCCCTCGCGGACCTTACCACCTCACGCCCTGCTCCATGCGAGGCCTAGGCTGACCCCCGGGCACGCGCACGCGGCGCCCTCCGCGATCTACAATGCGCAGCGGAACGGCAGAGGGGGAGGGGTATCAGGGACCGGCGGGTGGCGGCGTACGGCCGCTCACACGCGGGAGGGTTCCGGATCCCGCCCCGGCCGCCACGGCGCGCCGGGTTTCACCGGGTCTCCGGAATGTGCCCCGGGCGGTAAACGCCGACGTGAAGAGGGGTGCGGGAGCGGGGCCAGACGGCCCCCGGACCACCCTGCCCAGTGATCGCCGAGCGCCCGGCGCGGCATCCGGGCGGCAGAAATGGCACTTGTCGGGTTACCGTTCGAGTGGCCGTTGCGGGCTTCTGCCGTTTGACACGGGGGCGGGTTGTACCGTCACACTCCGCAGCGTCGCCGTACTGCGACCGAGTGCCGACCGGAGAGAAGAGCCAAGTTGTCCCCGACTAGCGAGACCGCAAAGGGCGGCCGCCGACTCGTCATCGTCGAGTCCCCTGCCAAGGCGAAGACGATCAAGGGCTACCTCGGCCCTGGATACGTCGTCGAGGCGAGCGTCGGGCACATCCGCGACCTCCCCAGCGGCGCGGCCGAGGTTCCCGACAAGTACACCGGCGAGGTGCGCCGGCTCGGCGTGGACGTCGAGCACGACTTCGCGCCGATCTACGTCGTCAACGCCGACAAGAAGGCCCAGGTCAGGAAGCTCAAGGAGCTGCTGGCCGAGTCCGACGAACTCTTCCTCGCCACCGATGAGGACCGCGAGGGCGAAGCCATCGCGTGGCACCTGCAGGAAGTCCTCAAGCCCAAGGTCCCCGTCCACCGGATGGTCTTCCACGAGATCACCAAGGACGCGATCCGCGACGCCGTCGCCAACCCGCGCGAGCTCAACCAGCGCATGGTCGACGCCCAGGAGACCCGCCGCATCCTCGACCGGCTCTACGGCTACGAGGTCTCGCCGGTCCTGTGGAAGAAGGTCATGCCGAAGCTGTCGGCGGGCCGCGTCCAGTCGGTGGCCACCCGCATGGTCGTCGAGAAGGAACGCGAGCGCATCGCCTTCCGCTCCGCCGAGTACTGGGACCTGACCGGCACCTTCGCCACCGGCCGCGCCGGTGACGCCTCCGACCCCTCCACGCTGGTCGCCCGGCTGAACTCGGTCGACGGCAAGCGCATCGCGCAGGGCCGCGACTTCGGCTCGACCGGGCAGCTCAAGGGCGAGGTGCTGCACCTCGACGAGGCGAACGCGCGGGCCCTGGCCGCCGCGCTGGAGCAGACCTCGTTCGCCGTCAAGTCGGTCGACTCCAAGCCGTACCGCCGCTCCCCGTACGCCCCGTTCCGCACGACGACGCTCCAGCAGGAGGCCTCGCGCAAGCTCGGCTTCGGTGCGAAGGCGACCATGCAGGTGGCGCAGAAGCTGTACGAGAACGGCTTCATCACCTACATGCGTACGGACTCCACGACGCTGTCGGAGACGGCCGTCACGGCCGCCCGCGCGCAGGTCACGCAGCTCTACGGGGCCGACTACCTGCCGGAGAAGCCCCGCGTCTACGCGGGCAAGGTCAAGAACGCGCAGGAGGCGCACGAGGCGATCCGTCCTTCGGGTGATCGTTTCCGCACTCCCGCCGAGACGGGTCTGACCGGCGACCAGTTCCGCCTGTACGAGCTCATCTGGAAGCGCACCGTCGCCTCCCAGATGAAGGACGCGGTCGGCAACTCGGTGACCGTGAAGATCGCCGGACGGGCGAGCGACGGCCGGGAGGCGGAATTCTCCGCGTCCGGCAAGACGATCACCTTCCACGGCTTCATGAAGGCCTACGTCGAGGGCGCGGACGACCCGAACGCCGAGCTCGACGACCGCGAGAAGCGCCTCCCGCAGGTCGCGGAGGGCGACGCGCTGTCGTCCGAGGGAATCACCGTCGACGGCCACGCGACCAAGCCGCCGGCCCGCTACACCGAGGCCTCGCTGGTCAAGGAGCTGGAAGAGCGCGAGATCGGCCGCCCGTCGACGTACGCGTCGATCATCGGCACGATCCTGGACCGCGGCTACGTCTTCAAGAAGGGCACGGCGCTCGTGCCGTCCTTCCTGTCGTTCGCCGTGGTCAACCTGCTGGAGACGCACTTCGGCCGGCTCGTCGACTACGACTTCACCGCCCGGATGGAGGACGACCTCGACCGCATCGCGCGGGGCGAGGCCCAGTCCGTGCCGTGGCTGAAGCGGTTCTACTTCGGCGCGGAGGACGCGACCGAGGTCGTGCCGGCCGACGGCGACGCGCTGGGCGGTCTGAAGGAGCTGGTGACCGACCTGGGCGCGATCGACGCCCGGGAGATCTCCTCCTTCCCCGTCGGCGAGGGCATCGTGCTGCGGGTCGGCCGCTACGGGCCGTACGTGGAGCGCGGTGAGAAGGACTCCGAGGGCCACCAGCGGGCGGACGTTCCCGAGGAGCTGGCCCCGGACGAGCTGACGGTCGAGTACGCGGAGGAGCTCTTCGCGAAGCCGAGCGGCGAGTTCGAGCTGGGCACGGACCCGGTGAGCGGGAACGAAATCGTCGCGAAGGACGGTCGCTACGGGCCGTACGTGACGGAGATCCTGCCCGAGGGCACGCCGAAGACCGGCAAGAACGCGGTCAAGCCGCGGACGGCCTCGCTGTTCCAGTCGATGAGCCTGGACACGGTGACCCTGGCCGACGCGCTCAAGCTGATGTCCCTGCCGCGGGTCGTCGGCGCGGACGCGGAGGGCGCGGAGATCACCGCGCAGAACGGCCGCTACGGCCCGTACCTGAAGAAGGGCACGGACTCGCGGTCGCTTGAGACCGAGGACCAGCTGTTCTCGATCACCCTGGAGCAGGCGCTCGCGATCTACGCGCAGCCCAAGCAGCGGGGGCGCGCGGCCGCGAAGCCGCCGCTGAAGGAGCTGGGGACCGACCCGGTGAGCGAGAAGCCGGTGGTCGTGAAGGACGGCCGGTTCGGGCCGTACGTGACGGACGGCGAGACGAACGCGACGCTGCGGCGGGACGACGACGTCGAGACGATCACGCCGGAGCGGGGCTACGAGCTGCTCGCGGAGAAGCGCGCGAAGGGCCCGGTCAAGAAGACGGCCAAGAAGGCGCCCGTGAAGAAGGCCCCGGCGAAGAAGGCGACGGCGACGAAGACGGCGGCGACGAAGACGGCTGCCGCCAAGAAGACGACGGCGGCGAAGAAGACCACGGCCGCGGTGAAGAAGACCACGGCCAAGAAGACGGTCGCGAAGAAGACGGCGGCCGCCCCGGCGGCCGAGTAGCGAGGCGAGGCGGGGCCCGTGCACTGAGCACGGGCCCCGCCTCTTTCTTTTCAGCCGTGGTCCGGCAGCTGTGGTCCGGCAGCTGTGGTCCGGTCCGGAGGGCGCGTCCGGAAGGTGGGTCCGGCAGTGGGTCGGGCAGGCGCGTCCGGCAGGTGGGTCGGGGGTCACATCGGACCTTGTCCACAGGGCTCCGCACCCGCCAAGCGCAGCGGATAGGCTGGGCGGATGACGCGAGCCGAGCAGCCAACGGTCGTGACCGCCCCCGACACCACCCCCACCTACGACGAAGCCCTCGCCGCGGACTCCCGCGAGCGGGCGGTGCGCGCGCTGCTGCGCACCCCTGGGCTCCGCCGTCTGTGGAGCGCCCAGTTGGTGAGCGGCATCGGTGACGCCCTCGCCCTGCTGGTCCTGGTGCTGCTGGCACTCCAGGCGGCCGTGGACCAGGAGCCCTTCGGCGGCGGTTACGCCGGCTGGGCCCTCGCCATCGCCGCCGTGTTCGGCGTCCGGGTGCTGTCCACGGTCCTCTTCGGGGCCGTCCTCCTCGGCCCCCTGGCCCAGCTCACCGCCGCCGGCGGCAAGCTGGACCGCCGCTGGACGATGATCGGCGCCGACGGGATCCGGCTCGGCCTCTTCGTCGTCGCCCCGCTGTGGCTCGACTGGATCCCGGCCCACGCGCTGACCGCCCTGCTCGCCACCGTGTTCGTCGCGGGCGGCGCCGAGCGGATCTGGGCGCTGGCCAAGGACAGCTCCGCGCCCGGCCTGGTGCCGTCGCCCCCGCCGGAGGGCGCGACCGTACGGCCGCTCCCCGACCACCTCGACGCGCTGCGCCGGCTGAACCTGCGCACCTCCTTCGCCGCCATGCCGATCGCCGCGGCCGCGCTGCTCGCCGCGACCCTGGTCGGCAAGGCCCTCGGACTCGGAGTCGGCTGGTTCGCCGACAACCGGGCCGCCCTCGGTTCGTACGTGGCCGCCGGCCTCTTCGCCGCGTCCGTGTCCCTGCTGCTGCCGCTGGTCCTGCCCGACGCGAAGACCCCGCGCCCGCGCTCGCCGCTGGAGGGCCTGCGCGCCCCCAGGGTCGGCGACCGTCCCGAGAAGGGGCGCACGGGGGCCGTTCCGCTGTTCGTGCTCGCCTGCGCCGCCGTCGCCGGAGCGATCGCCTCCGCCGCTGCCGTGGCGGTCCTGCACGCCGTCGACCTCGGGGGCGGCGCGGCCGCGTTCGCGCTGTTCGTACTGGCCCTGATCGGCGGCACCGCCCTCGGCATCCGCGCCACCCAGGCCGGCAAGGTCCTGCCCGCCCTGTCCCGGCGCCGCCTGCTGGCCCTGTCCATCGCGGTCGCCGGCCTCGCACTGCTGCTGACCGGGCTGGTCCCGGACACCGCGACCGTGCTGTTCCTGTCGCTGCTCGCCGGCGCCGCCGCGGGAGTCGCCGCCAACACCGGGCACACCCTGCTGGACCAGGAGACCGAGGAGTTCCGCAGGGCCCGGGTCACCGAGCACCTGCAGGCCGTCGTCCGGGTGGCCGTGGCCGTCGGGGCCGTCGTCGCCCCGCTGCTCGCCGCGGGGATCGGGCCGCACGAGCTGGCCGGCGGTGGGATCGTCTTCGCGCACGGCGGCGCGGCCTTCACGCTGATGCTGGTCGGCGCCCTGCTGCTGCCGGTCGCCGTCGTCGTCCTGGCCAAGGCCGACGACCGCAGCGGCGTACCGTTGCGCCGCGACCTGCGCGAGGCGCTGCGCGGCGGGGAACCGGTGCAGGCCGCGTCCGACGCCGGGTTCTTCATCGCTCTGGAGGGCGGTGACGGGGCCGGCAAGTCCACCCAGGTGGAGGCGATGGCCGACTGGATACGGGCCAAGGGCCACGAGGTCGTCGTCACGCGCGAGCCGGGGGCCACCCCGGTCGGCAAGCGGCTCCGCTCGATCCTGCTCGACGTCTCCTCCGCGGGGCTGTCGAACCGCGCCGAGGCCCTGCTGTACGCGGCCGACCGCGCCGAGCACGTGGACACGGTCGTACGGCCGGCCCTGGAGCGTGGCGCGGTGGTCATCACCGACCGCTACGTCGACTCCTCGGTGGCCTACCAGGGAGCCGGCCGCGATCTGTCGCCGACCGAGATCGCCCGCATCTCGCGCTGGGCCACGGACGGCCTCGTACCGAATCTGACCGTGCTGCTCGACGTGTCGCCGGAGACGGCCCGGGAGCGGTTCACGGAGGCGCCCGACCGGCTGGAGTCCGAGCCGGCCGAGTTCCACCAGCGGGTGCGCGCCGGATTCCTGACGCTGGCCGCGGCCGACCCCGGGCGCTACCTGGTGGTCGACGCGGGCCAGGACCCGGAGTCGGTCAGCACCGTCGTGCGCCACCGCCTGGACCGGATGCTGCCGCTCTCGGAGGCCGAGGTGGCAGCCCGGGTGGAGGCCCGGCGGCTCGCCGAGGAGGAGGCTGCGCGCAAGGCGAAGGAAGAGGCCGCGCGCAAGGCCGAGGAAGCCCGGCTGCTGGCCGAGGAAGAAGCCCGCAAGGCCCGCGAGGCGGAGGAGGCCCGGCTGCTGGCCGAGGCCGAGGCCGCCCGCAAGGAACGCGAGGAGCGGCTGCGCGCCGAGGAGGAGGCCCGGGAGCGGGCCGAGGCCGAGCGGCTGCGGCTGGAGGCCGAGGAGAAGGCCCGCGCGGTGGAGCGGGAGCGGCTGCGCAGGCAGGCCGAGGAGGAGTCGCGGCTGCGCGCCGAGGCGGAGGAGCGCCGGCTGGAGAAGCAGCGGCGGGCCGAGGAGGCCCTGCTGAAGGCCGAGCAGGCGCGCCGACTGGCCGAGGCCGCGGCGGCCGAGACGGCCGCGAAGGCCGCGGCGGCGACGAAGGCTGCGGCGGCCGCTGCTGCTGCGGCCACGGCTGCCGCCGCGCCCGCTGCGCCTGCCGCACCGGCGCCGGCCGCACCCGCCGCACCGGCACCCGCCGCACCCGCAGCACCGGCACCCGCCGCACCTGTCGTACCCGCCGCGCCCGCGCCCAGCCTGCGCAAGGAGCCGCACCCCGACGACGCCGTGACGGTCGAGACCCCGGCCGTGAAGCGGGTCGTGCAGCCGGACGACGTTACCCAGACGGTGCCGGTCCCGAAGGCCGACCCGGTGGCGGAGACCTCGGTGCTGCCGCAGGTCCGCGCGACGGGCCCGGCGGACGAGACCGCGGTCCTGCCTCCCGTACGCCCCGCGCGTCCGGCGGACGAGACGGCGGTCCTGCCTCCCGTACGCCCCGAGGGCGCGGCCACGGGCACCCGTGAGGGCGGGGCGGCGACGCGGTCGCCGGCTCCGGCACCTTCGTCCCGGTCCGCCTACTCCGCTTCGCGGCCGACGGCCCAGCGCCCCACGGAGAACCCGGCCGACCGGGTCCCGCCGGGCATCTTCCGCGACTCGGGCGACGACGCGACCCGCGAGCTGCCCGTCCTCGGTGAGGACGGCCGGCCGCGCCGGGCCCGCTCGGACTGGGCGGAGGAGACCCCGCTGGACGATCTGCCGACGCTGGCGGACGAGCTGCTCGGCCGGCGCCGGGACGACGAGGACGACGAAGGCCGGGGGCCGCGCCGCCGCTGAGGCGGGCGGTGACGTTGACGGTGCGGGCGGCGGGCTGACCGGGATTGTCAGTGGGAGCCGCCACACTGGGTGAGCAGGCACGGACGGTACGCGAGGGAAAGGCGGTGGGCGGGATGCCCGTATGGGACGACCTGGTGGGACAGGAGCGCGTCCAGACGCAGCTGGCCGCCGCCGCCCGCGATGCCGACGCCCTGGTCACCGCCATCGAGTCGGGGATCGCCCCGCCGACCGCCTCCAAGATGACGCACGCCTGGCTGTTCACCGGCCCGCCCGGCTCCGGGCGGGCCACCGCCGCCCGTGCCTTCGCGGCCGCGCTCCAGTGCACCAGCCCGGACCGCGCCCTCGGCGGCGAGCCCGGCTGCGGGTTCTGCGACGGCTGCCACACCACCGTGATCGGTACGCACGCCGATGTGGAGATCGTCCGTACCGACCAGCTGTCCATCGGCGTGAAGGACACCCGGGCCCTGGTGCGCCGGGCGCAGCTCTCCCCGGCCGTCGGGCGCTGGCAGGTCATCGTCATGGAGGACGCCGACCGGCTGACGGAAGGCGCGGGCAACGTACTGCTCAAGGCCGTGGAGGAGCCCGCTCCGCGGACCGTGTGGCTGCTGTGCGCGCCCTCGCTGGAGGACGTGCTGCCGACCATCCGCTCGCGCTGCCGCCACCTGACGCTGCGCACCCCGCCGGTGTCCGCCGTCGCCGAGGTGCTGGTCCGACGCGACGGCATCGAGCCGGCCGTCGCCCAGGCCGCGGCCCGCGCGACCCAGGGGCACATCGGCCGGGCCCGCCGGCTCGCGACCGACGAGGCCGCGCGCTCCCGCCGGGCCACGGTGCTGAAGCTGCCGCTGCGCGTGGACGATGTGGGCGGCTGCCTCAAGGCCGCGCAGGAACTGGTGGACGCCGCCGCGGAGGACGCCAAGCAGGTCGCCGAAGAGGTGGACGTCAAGGAGACCGAGGAGCTGAGGGCCGCGCTCGGCGCCGGAGCCGGTACGGGCGGGCGGATGCCGCGCGGTACGGCGGGCGTGATGAAGGAGCTCGAGGACCGGCAGAAGCGCCGGCGCACGCGCACGCAGCGCGACAGCCTCGACCTGGCGCTGACCGATCTCACCGGCTTCTACCGGGACGTGCTGGCCCTGCAGCTCGGCTCCTCGCTGGCCATCGCGAACGAAGAGATACGACACGACCTGGACCGGATCGCCCGGGACTCGGGCCCCGAGCGCACCTTGCGGCGCATCGAGGCGATCATCGCGTGCCGGCGGGCGCTGGACCGCAATGTGTCCCCGCTGCTCGCGGTCGAGGCGATGACGATGTCCCTGCGCGCGGGCTGACCCGCGGGGGGCCGTCCGGCGCGGGTCAGCCCGCGCGCAGGGACATCGGAATGGATGTCCTGATCGATTCGGCTGGCCGGGGGCCGGCCCACTTGCGATCGACACCACCGGTCCGGCGGCGCAGGATGGAAGGGACGGACGCATTCCGGCTGCCCGCGTCGCCTGTGGTGGCGGGCGCCCGGACCGACGGCTCCCCACCACCACCCGCAGGCCGAGGACTCCCCGAAGGGCCCCGAGGCGGCCGCCCCCGACGCCGGAGCGCTCACCTACCCACTCGACTGCAACGGCGCCCCACAAGCCGTCACGGCCACCGCCGAAGGCGACCTCGACGGCGACGGCCGCCCCGAAACCGTGGCGGCCGTCCGCTGCGACGCCGGATCCGGCACCCCGCCGCACGCGATCTACGTACTCACCCGGGACACCGGCAAGAACACGGGCCCCCGCGTCGTCGCCACCCTGCTCGAAGCCGGCCGCCGACAGACCGCCACCGACCTCACCGTGCGCGACGGAGTCGTCACCGCGACGCTCCTCGGCTACTCCTCGCCCGAGATCCCCCGCTACAGCCCCGACACGAAACAGTTCGCCAAGTGGCGCTGGACCGGCGGAAAATTCCGCCAGGAGCTTACGGACTCGACCGCCACAGGTGTTTGAACCGTCACTCCGCGTCGGGACCGAAGACCTCGACCCTGTCCGAAACGCGCCTTACATGGATGCAGTCGCCGGGACATTCCTTGGCCGAATCGACCACGTCCTGGAGCAGCACCAGCGGAACCGGAGTGGTCGCCCCCGCCTCCACGAGCAGCTCGTCGGCGGAGCCCTTCACATACGCCAGACCGTCGATGTCCAGCTCGAACACCTCCGGCGCGTACTGCACACAGATGCCGTCGCCGGTGCAGAGGTCCTGGTCGATCCAGACCTCGAGCGGCTCTCCGGCCTCGCCGACGCCACCGGTCTGGTCGGAGGTTGCCTCCTGCTGCACGGTCATATCTCCTGCCGTTCCCTGCGATGAGTGATCCATCCCGGACACAACCCGCGGCAAGTCGCACGAGCTCTGACGGGTGTTGAACACTTCGACCTTACAACCGGCCGCTTCCCGAGTTTGATGGGTGGGTATTTCCTTGGCGTGAGGGAGTACGCAAGGGTGAAGATCGGACACACCCCTACCGTCTTTGTGATCTAGGGGTTTCAATCACCACCAGCCCAGGTAGGGTCAGAAAGCGTCCAGCTCCCCTTGGAGGAGGTGAGGACCGTGGCAGCCCACGACGACGACATCAACCACGGCATCCGGCCCGGGCGAGGGTCTGAGGACCCCGCCGGCCAGGTTGCCTATCTCGAGCAGGAAATCGCCGTCCTGCGACGTAAGCTCGCCGACTCTCCGCGACACACGAGGATTCTCGAAGAGCGGATCGTCGAGCTCCAGACAAACCTGGCAGGCGTCTCCGCCCAGAACGAGCGTCTGGCCAATACCCTGCGCGAGGCCCGCGACCAGATCGTGGCCCTCAAGGAAGAAGTCGACCGGCTCGCACAGCCGCCGGCCGGCTTCGGAGTCTTCCTGCAGGCGAACGAAGACGGAACCGTCGACATCTTCACCGGCGGCCGAAAGCTCCGAGTGAACGTGAGCCCCAGCGTCGAACCGGAAGACCTCCGGCGCGGCCAGGAGGTCATGCTCAACGAAGCCCTCAACGTGGTCGAAGCCATGGAATTCGAGCGCGCCGGGGACATCGTCACCCTCAAGGAGATCCTCGAGGACGGCGAGCGCGCCCTGGTGGTCGGGCACACCGACGAGGAAAGGGTGGTGAGGCTCGCCGAGCCGCTCCTGGACGTCACCATCCGCCCCGGCGACTCCCTGCTGCTCGAACCCCGCTCCGGCTACGTCTACGAGATCGTTCCCAAGAGCGAGGTCGAGGACCTCGTCCTCGAAGAGGTCCCCGACATCGACTACGACAAGATCGGCGGCCTGGGCGACCAGATCGAACTGATCCGCGACGCCGTCGAGCTCCCCTACCTCTACCCCGACCTCTTCAAGGAACACGAACTGCGGCCCCCCAAGGGCATCCTGCTCTACGGCCCCCCCGGCTGCGGCAAGACGCTCATCGCCAAGGCCGTCGCCAACTCCCTTGCCAAGAAGGTCGCCGAGGTCACCGGCCAGCCCACCGGGAAGTCCTACTTCCTGAACATCAAGGGCCCCGAACTCCTCAACAAGTACGTCGGCGAGACCGAGCGGCACATCCGCCTCGTCTTCCAACGTGCCAGGGAGAAGGCGAGCGAGGGCACCCCCGTCATCGTCTTCTTCGACGAGATGGAATCCCTCTTCCGCACCCGCGGATCCGGAGTCAGCTCGGACGTGGAGAACACCATCGTCCCCCAGCTGCTCGCCGAGATCGACGGCGTGGAAGGCCTGGAGAACGTCATCGTCATCGGCGCCTCCAACCGCGAGGACATGATCGACCCGGCCATCCTGCGCCCCGGCCGGCTCGACGTGAAGATCAAGATCGAGCGCCCCGGAGCCGAGGCGGCGAAGGACATCTTCGCGAAGTACCTCAAGGCCACGCTCCCGCTGCACACGGACGACCTGGGCGAGCACCAGGGCTCCACGGCGGAAACCGTCCACAGCATGATCCAGACCGTCGTCGAGCAGATGTACGCCGAAACCGAGGAGAACCGCTTCCTCGAGGTCACGTACGCCAACGGTGACAAGGAAGTCCTCTACTTCAAGGACTTCAACTCGGGCGCGATGATCCAGAACATCGTGGACCGTGCGAAGAAGATGGCCATCAAGGCCTTCCTCGAGCACAACCAGAAGGGCCTTCGCGTCGCCCACCTCCTCCAGGCTTGCGTGGACGAGTTCAAGGAGAACGAAGACCTCCCCAACACCACCAACCCCGACGACTGGGCCCGAATCTCCGGAAAGAAGGGCGAGCGGATCGTATTCATCCGCACGCTCGTCACCGGAAAGCAAGGCGCGGACACCGGACGCTCCATCGACACGGTGGCCAACACCGGTCAGTACCTCTGACGAAGCGGGCCGGCTGCGGGAGCCCGCAAGGGCACCCGCAGCCGACTGCTTTACCGACTGCTCTTTTCAGCCGGTGACCGGTCGAATTCAATGACCGAAATGATCTCCCCACCGGCGCGGAGTGGTTCTAGGCTCATCCGTACCGCAGGTCGCGCAGTGCGGGGACGGGCACCGCACACGACGCACCGGAGCACCAGCGGTACTTGAGCGCCGCTCCCGAACGGGAGCGCCGCCGGGCAAGGAGGGCCGCATGACCGTACGGCGAGTAATGGGGATCGAGACGGAGTACGGGATCTCCGTCCCGGGGCACCCGAACGCCAATGCCATGCTCACCTCATCCCAGATCGTCAACGCCTACGCGGCGGCGATGCACCGGGCGCGACGCGCCCGCTGGGACTTCGAGGAGGAGAACCCGCTGCGGGACGCCCGCGGCTTCGACCTCGCCCGCGAGGCCGCCGACAACAGCCAGCTCACCGACGAGGACATCGGCCTCGCCAACGTCATCCTCACCAACGGCGCACGGCTCTACGTCGACCACGCGCACCCCGAGTACAGCTCCCCGGAGATCACCAACCCGCTCGACGCCGTCCTCTGGGACAAGGCCGGCGAGCGGATCATGGCCGAGGCGGCAGTCAGGGCCGCCCAGCTCCCCGGAGCCCAGCCCATCCACCTCTACAAGAACAACACCGACAACAAGGGCGCCTCCTACGGCACGCACGAGAACTACCTGATGAAGCGGGAAACCCCCTTCTCGGACATCGTGCGCCACCTCACCCCCTTCTTCGTCTCCCGCCAGGTCGTCACCGGCGCCGGCCGCGTCGGCATCGGCCAGGACGGCCGCGAACACGGCTTCCAGATCAGCCAGCGCGCCGACTACTTCGAGGTCGAGGTCGGCCTCGAGACCACCCTCAAGCGCCCCATCATCAACACCCGCGACGAACCGCACTCGGACGCCGAGAAGTACCGCCGGCTCCACGTGATCATCGGCGACGCCAACCTCTCCGAGATCTCCACCTACCTCAAGCTCGGCACGACCGCACTCGTCCTGTCCATGATCGAAGACGGCTACATCAACGTCGACCTCGCCGTGGACCAGCCCGTGCGCACCCTGCACCACGTCTCCCACGACCCCGACCTGCAGTACCTGATCACGCTGCGCAGCGGGCGGACGCTGACCGCCGTACAGCTCCAGATGGAGTACTACGAGCTGGCCAGGAAGTACGTGGAGGAGCGTTTCGGCTCCGACGCGGACGAGCAGACCAAGGACGTGCTGGCCCGCTGGGAGGACGTACTGGGCCGGCTCGAGACCGACCCGATGAGCCTGTCGGGAGAGCTCGACTGGATCGCGAAGCGGGAGATCCTGGAGGGCTACCGGCGGCGCGACGGCCTCGAGTGGGACGCCGCCCGGCTCCACCTCGTGGACCTGCAGTACTCCGACGTACGGCCCGAGAAGGGGCTGTACAACCGCCTGGTGGCCCGCGGCAAGATGAAGCGGCTGCTGGAGGAGCCGGCCGTGGAGCGCGCGCAGAGCAAGCCGCCGGAGGACACCCGGGCGTACTTCCGGGGCCGGTGCCTGGAGCAGTACGCGGACGACGTGGCCGCGGCCTCCTGGGACTCGGTGATCTTCGACCTGCCGGGCCACGACTCCCTCCAGCGGGTCCCGACCCTGGAGCCCCTGCGGGGCACGCGGGCCCATGTGAAGGAGCTCCTGGACCGCTGTCGGACGGCGGAGGACCTGGTACGGGTGCTGTCGGGCCGCTGAGCCCCCTTTCCGATCCCTCGGCGGGGGCTGAAAGGCCCCCGCCGAGGGAATCATGAGGACACCTGCACGTTGTCAAAGTGCGGGGCGAATGTCGGGCCCTCCTTGTAGGGTCCGACGTAGGGTCTGATCTTGAGGGATCCCGAATTCCCGGGGTCTCTCGACGTGAGCGTGCGAACCGAGCGGGGTGAGGTAGACATGGCGACCAAGGACACCGGCGGCGGACAGGAGAAGGCGCAGCGCTCGACCGAGGAGGTCGAGGAGGCGGCGGTCGAAGAATCGACCGACCTCAAGGAGCGCCAGGAAAAGCTCTCCGACGACGTCGACTCCGTACTTGACGAGATTGACGATGTACTCGAGGAGAATGCCGAGGACTTCGTTCGGAGTTTCGTACAAAAAGGCGGCGAATAGCCTTCGAATCTAAGGCGAATCCGCCAGTGTGTGCTCCATGTTCAATGGAACGAAGTGGTGTCGCGGGTGTGCCCGTGACATACCACTGAGCGGATTCGCCTCGGATCGCAATCGGAGCGATGGGCTTCAGCCCAGATGCCGGGAATGCGTGGCGGCCTACAGTGCCGAGCACTATCGCCGCCGTCAGGCAGCCAAAGGCAAGGCAGTCAGAGAGCACGTGGACGTGCCGGCGGGGTGGAAGCTCTGCAGGCAGTGTGGCGAGGTGAAGCCGCACGGCGAGTGGCATAAGAACGCAACAGCGTCTGATGGCGAGTCCACTCGCTGCAAGGCTTGCCGGGCCGTACAGGGTCGGGCGGGGCATCTCAAGCGCTCGTACGGCATGACGGAGGCCCAGCGAGACGAGATGATCGCGGCGCAGGGCGGCATCTGCTTGATCTGCAAAAAGAGCCCAGCCGTTCATGTGGATCATTGCCACACCACGGGTAGGGTCCGAGGCGTACTTTGCTTCAACTGCAACACGGCCATCGGCAAGTTGGGAGACGATCCCGACGCAGCTCGTAGGGTCGTCTCATATCTGGAAGGAAACCTGTGGAACCCAACACTCGTAGCACAGGGCGTCTACCGGCAGCCTTCCTGACGCCGGGGTCGTCGTCCTTCATGGACTTCTTGGGCGCGCACCGGCCCGAGATGCTCCCGGGCAACCGGAAGCTGCCCGACGGGGTCATCGAGGCGCCGCACGGGACGACCATCGTGGCCGCCACCTTCCCCGGCGGGGTCGTGCTCGCCGGTGACCGGCGGGCGACCATGGGGAACATGATCGCGCAGCGGGACATCGAGAAGGTGTTCCCGGCCGACGAGTACTCCGCCGTGGGCATCGCCGGCACCGCCGGCCTGGCCGTGGAGATGGTGAAGCTGTTCCAGCTGGAGCTGGAGCACTTCGAGAAGGTGGAGGGGGCGACCCTCAGCCTCGAAGGCAAGGCGAACCGGCTGTCGACCATGATCCGGAGCAATCTGGGCATGGCGATGCAGGGGCTGGCCGTCGTACCGCTCTTCGCCGGGTGGGACGAGGGCAAGGAGAAGGGCCGGATCTTCTCCTACGACGTGACCGGCGGCCGCTCCGAGGAGCACGGCTACGCCGCGACCGGTTCCGGCTCGATCTTCGCGCGCGGCTCCATGAAGAAGCTGTACCACTCGAAGCTGACGGAGGAGGAGGCCACGACGCTCGTCGTCCAGGCGCTGTACGACGCCGCCGACGACGACTCGGCCACCGGCGGCCCGGACCTCTACCGCCACATCTACCCCATCGTCACCGTCATGACCGAAGAGGGATTCCGCCGGCTGACCGACGAGGAGTCCTCGGAGCTGGCCCGCAAGATCACGAACCGTCGGCTGGAGCAGCCCGACGGCCCGCGCGCCGCCCTGCTCTGACCATCCGTCGCCCCGTAGGAGCCCAGAAGAAAGGGACGGACAGCCGGTGTCGACTCCGTTCTACGTCTCACCCCAGCAGGCCATGGCCGACCGGGCGGAATACGCCCGCAAGGGCATCGCCCGCGGTCGCAGCCTTGTTGTGATCCAGTACGCCGACGGCATCGTGTTCGTCGGCGAGAACCCGTCCCGCGCGCTGCACAAGTTCAGCGAGATCTACGACCGGATCGGCTTCGCGGCCGCCGGCAAGTACAACGAGTACGAGAACCTGCGGATCGGCGGCGTGCGCTACGCCGATCTGCGCGGATACACCTACGACCGCGATGACGTGACGGCCCGTGGGCTGGCGAACGTCTACGCGCAGACGCTGGGAACGATCTTCTCCAGCGCCGGTGAGAAGCCGTACGAGGTGGAGCTGGTCGTGGCCGAGGTTGGCGCGACGGCGGCCGGGGACCAGATCTACCGGCTGCCGCACGACGGTTCGATCGTGGACGAGCACGGTTCGGTGGCGGTCGGCGGCAACGCCGAGCAGATCAGCACCTTCCTCGACCAGCGGCACCAGGACGGGATGACCCTGTCCGAGGCGCTGAAGCTGGCGGTGCAGGCGCTGTCCAGCCAGGCGAACGGCACGGACAAGGCGATTCCGCACGAGCGGCTGGAGGTGGCGGTGCTGGACCGTACGCGGGCCCAGCAGCGCAAGTTCAAGCGGATCCGGGGCCGGCAGCTGTCGCGGCTGCTGGAGGCGGACGTTCCGGCGGCCGCCCAGGCGGATGCCGTGTCGAACGACGAGGCTCCCGAAGAGGAAGCCGAGTAGAGACGGTCCGCAGTGCGGTGTGAGCGCCCCCGGCCTTCCGGCCGGGGGCGCTTTCGCGTTCCCGGGGTCAGGGGGTCGGGGCGGGGCCGGTGGAGTCGCGGACGACGAGTTCGACGGGGATGTCGTCGGCGGCCCAGGGGGTGCCTTCGAGGGCGGCGAGGAGGGCGGTCATGCCCTGCTCTCCGACGCGTTCGGCGGGGAGCCGGACGGTGGTGAGTTCGGGTTCGACGGCGGTGGCGAGGGCGAGGTCGTCGAAGCCGGTGACGGAGAGGTCGTCGGGGACGCGCAGGCCGAGGCGGCGGGCGGCCTTGCAGGCTCCGGCGGCGAGGATGTCGTCGTCGCAGACGATGGCGGTGGGGCGGGCTCCGGGGGCCGCCAGGGCGGCTTCGGTGGCCGTACGGGCGCCGTCGACGGTGAGGGGGGCCCGTACGGTGCGCAGCTCGGCGTGGGGGCCGAGGAGGGCGGCGAGGGCGTCGGCGCGGACGGTGAAGGTCCAGGAGTCGACGGCGGAGGCGAGGTGGAGGATGCGGCGGTGGCGGTGGGCGAGGAGGTGTTCGGTGACTTGGCGCATGCCGTCGGCCATGGCGAGGTTGATGTGGGCGGCGGCGTTGCCGGCGGTGGGGTCGCTGTCGAGCATGACGTGGGGGAGTCCGTCGCCGCCGACGGCTTCGAGGTCGTGGGAGGCCATGGAGGCGCGTATGCATCGTGTCTCTTGTACACATCTGAAGCTGGAGGTGTATAAGGGACAGGATCTACACCCTGGCCTGGGGCTGTCTGGAAAGCGACCCCGACGGATCACCCGTGCTCGTCTACGACAACCACAAGGCCTACCGGCTCGGTCGCCGTCTCCCCTTCGGCGGCGAGACCGCCGAGGTGATCCGCCGCCAGCAGCAACGCGTCCGCGACCGCTTCCCGGCCACCGAGCCGCCCGGCTCAAGCTCCTGCCCCGGCCTCGAACGAACCCCGAGGGCACCAAGACGTACAAGGACATCACTCTGGCCCACGGCACCTGGGTGGCTTCGCTGCCTGACCTCGTCGTCCCGGTCATCACCACCGAGGCCGGCACCCCGGTCACCCACCTGGTGCCCTTCGACAAGACCCGCGTCTTCCCCTACGCCTACCGGCACTGCTACGCACAGCGGCACGCCGACGCCGGAGTGCACCCCGACGTCCTCGAGGAGCTGATGGACCACCGGCTCATCTCCACCACCCAGGGCTACTACCGGGTCGGTGCGGAGCGGCGCAGGGAAGCCGTCGACCGGGTCACGGCCCTGCAGTTCGACCGGCACGGCAACCGGGTCTGGCGCGAGGTCCAGAGCCTTCTGGACTTCGAGCATGTCCGGCGTGCGATCGGGGAGGTCGCCACCCCGTACGGGGTCTGCCGCGAACCCTCCAACGTCGCCGCGGGCGGCCACGCGTGCCCGCTGCGGTTCCGGTGCCTGGGCTGTGAGCACTTCTCCACCGACGTCTCCTACCTCCCCGACCTCCAGGCCCACCTCGCCGACCTGCTGCGCAGCCGGGAACGGCTGATGTCCGCGTTCGAAGCCGACGAATGGGCCCGTACCCAGGCCATGCCCTCGCAGGAGGAGATCAGCCGGGTCCGCCGGCTCACAGACCGCGTCAGCTCCGACCTCGACCAGCTCACCGCCGAGGACCGCGCGCAGATCGAACAGGCCGCCACCCTTGTGCGCCGCTCGCGCACCGTCCACCTCGGCATGCCTCGCGTCGGCCAGCCCCTGCCCGACGTCCGACCCTCAAGGATCCCCCCGTCGTGACCACCGCCATGAACGACGGCCGCCAGGCCGATACCGAACGCCGCCGTGCCCGCGTGACGAGCGCGATCACCACCGCACGGCGCGAGGGAAGCCCACTGACCGCCTCAGCCATCGCCCGCGCCGCCCGTGTCGACCGCACCTTCCTCTACCGCCATCGCGACCTCCTCGACGCACTTCACACCGCGGCGCACGAACCGGCCAGGCCGCCCGGGACTGGGCCAACAGTCACTTCGGTATCGCTTCAGGCCGATCTCGCCAATGCGGGTGCCCGCAGTGCCCGCTTGGCCGCGCGCGTCCAGCAGCTCGAAGAGCGCCTGTCGAAGGCGCTCGGCGAAGAGATCTGGCGGGCCTCCGGTCTCGGGCCACCCGGCGACGTTGCCGAGCTGAACAGTCGGATCACCAGGCTCGAACAGAGCAATGTTGAGCTGACGCGCGCTTGAGGAGCGTCAAGCCGAACTTGAAGCCGCCCGAGCAGCCAACCGCGACCTGACCCGCGCCCTCAACCAGAAAAGCTCACGCATCTCCACACGGTGTTTGCGGGCATTCGCCTGCGATGCCATGTCATTTCGGTCACCGTCTGAGTGCTCCGGGCGGCGGGCCCAAGCGGTGGCCGTACTCGGTCAGAGGGCGTTTAGCTCTTTATTGAGGTCTTTTGAGCTGGTATGGGATTGTGGCTGGTCGGGGCTGCTGGGGTTCGTGTGGTTCATGATGCGAAAGTGGCTGCCAGGCGGACGTCTTGGGCTGCCTCCTCCTGTTTCATCCCAAGGCGCCGGGCTTCGCGCTGTGTGCTTCGGGCGCCGGTCCGCGCGCCTGGGCCGCCTGGGTAGCCCGGAATCATGCCTGAACGCCGCCGATACCCAAGCGATCTGTCCGATGCCCGGTGGGAGTTGGTCGAGCCGGTCCTGACCGCCTGGCGGTCCGAGCGCCGTGGCCGCGGCCTGGACATCGGCCGGCCTCCGGACCACGATCTGCGGAGCCTGCTGGACGCAGTCCTCTACGTGAACCGGACGGGCATCCCGTGGCGCTACCTTCCGCACGACTACCCGCACTGGAACACCGTCTACGCCTACTTCGCCCGCTGGCGGGAAGAAGGTGTCTTCGATCAGCTCAACAGTCTCCTACGCCGGCAAGTGCGCAGGCAGGAAGGCCGGGAGGAGGAACCGACCGCCTTTGTCATCGACTCCCAGAGCATCAAGACGTCCACCAATGTGCCCGTCTCGGAGCAGGGGATCGACGCCGGGAAGAAAATCGTCGGCCGCAAGCGGAGCATCGTCATCGACACCGTCGGGCTCCTCCTCACGGTTCTGGTCACCGCCGCCAACGTGCAGGACTCGATCGCCGGCCAGACCCTCATCGAGCGGGTCGCCGTCGAGCATCCCACCGTCCGCAAGACCTGGGTGGACGGCGGCTACCGCCAGCACCTCGTCGAATACGCCGCAACCCTCGGTATCGACATGCACATCGTCCGACGCGACCCCACCACCAGGGGATTTACCGTCCTGCCCCGCCGTTGGACTGTCGAGAGAACGCTCGGATGGCTCATGAACCACCGCCGCCTGGCCCGCGACTACGAAGCTTGCCCCCACCGCTCCGAAGCCATGATCCACCTCGCAATGATCAACCTCATGACCCGCAGACTCACCGCCGAATCCACCCCCAGCTGGCGCGGCGCATGAACTACCCTCAACCCGGCAATCTGGGATGAAACAACGGGATGAAACGCCCTCTCAGCGGGAAACGGCACCGGCCTTCAGCAGCAGAACGACACCCCACAACCCGCCCACCAGCCAAAACACCCTACTGAAAGCCCTGTCACCAACCACCGCAAATCACACGTCGCGCATCAACTCCGCTGTCTCGACGCCCTCGTCCGCGTACACCGGGACAGCAAGACGGCCTGGCTGGACGAGGAGGTACCGGAGCGCCTTGCGGGGCTTCGGGGCGCTGGACTGCGCGCTGCGCGGGCCGGGTTGCGGGCGGTCCGGGAGCGGCTGCGGGCGAGCCGCCAGCACCGTACGAGCCGGGTCCTCGCGCTGGCGCCTGCGCTGCGAGCCGGACTCGACGAGCGGGGGTGGCTGCGGAAGTGGGAGCCCCGTCCCCGAAGACGCACCCCGCTCCGGACAGCCCTACGGCGGCACCGGACCCGGCGCCGGACGCGGGCTCACCGGCCGGCTCTGCATCGCCCTCCCAGGCGCCCTGTGGGAGCCGCTGCACCACGGGGTCTACTGGAGCCATCACCGTCCCCGTCGAACACGCGGGACGCGCCGCGCTTGTCCTCCAACTGATCGCTGTCGAGACCGTACTTCGCACACAGAACAGCATCCACTTCAGGGCCCGCCTCGTAAGTCGTCAGGCTCTCATGGGACATAGCCCGGCACCCAGCTCAGTTTCCGGGGAGGATACGGCGCGTTTCGTAGGCCCACATCGCGATCTCGACCCGGTTGCGGGCGCCGAGTTTGGCCATCAGGCTGGCCAGATGCGTCTTCACCGTGCTGAGGCTGATGTGCAGTGCATCGGCGATCTCGGCGTTGGTCAGCCCGCGAGCGACGGCGAGGAGCACCTGCTCCTCGCGGGCGGTGACGGGGGAGACCGGCTGGGCCACGGGCCGGCCGGCGGGCAGGTCCGCGAATGCCTGGAGCAGACGGACGGTGACGCTGGGCGCTATGAGCGCCTCACCGTCGGACGCCGACCGTACGGCCTGCGCCAGAAGGTCCGGTCCCGTGTCCTTGAGGAGGAATCCGCGGGCGCCGGCACGCAGTGAGCCGTAGACGTACTCGTCGAGGTCGAAGGTGGTGATGACGACCACGGCCAGCGGGTCGGCGACGCCCGGGCCGGCGACCAGCCGGGTGGCCTCGAGCCCGTCGAGTACGGGCATGCGGATGTCGAACAGGCAGACGTCGGGGCGTAGTTCGCGGGCCAGACGTACCGCTTCCCGCCCGTCGGCGGCCTCGCCGACCACCTCGATGCCGGGCTGGGCGTTCAGTATGATCCGCAACCCGGTGCGGATGATCGTCTGGTCGTCAGCGACGAGGACGCGAATGGACACCGCTCTCGCTCCTCGCTCTCGGCAGTTCGGCTTCGACATGCCAGCCCCGGTCGGTACCCGGGCCGGCTCGTAGTGTGCCGCCAAGCAGGGTCGCGCGCTCGCGCAGTCCGGTAAGTCCGTATCCGTCGCGACCCCGGCCGGTGCGCCGACCGTTGTCGCGCACGCTTACCCGTACCGTGTGCCGTTCCGCGGCGACCCGGACGACGAGCTCGGTCGCGTCGACCGCATGGCGCAGCGCGTTGGTCACCGACTCCTGCACGATCCGGTAGACGGCCGCGTCCACGGCCGGGGGCAGCGCGTCCAGTTCGCCGTCGAGCCCCAGGTCGACCCTGAGGCGACCACCCGGGGTGCGCACCAGGCGCTCCAGATCCGCGACTCCGGCAAGGGGCGCCAGCTCGGCGCCGACCCCGCGGTCGCGCATCGCGGCGACCATGGCGCGCATTTCCTCCAGCGTGCGCGCCCCTTCCTCCTCGACCCCCTCCAGCGCCTCGACGGCGGCGGACGGGTCGGTGCCCGCGAGCACCCGGCCCGCCTGGGCGATGATCACCATGGCCGACACGTGGTGGGCCACCGTGTCGTGCAGTTCCCGGGCGAGCTGCTCGCGCTCGCGGAGCGCACCTGCTCCAACTGCCGCTCGCGAGCGGTCACCCGGAACCGCACGGCAGCCCCGACCACGCCGGGCAGCAGCAGGAAGACGAAGCCCACGACATTTTCGAGGACCGGGGTCTCGTCCGTGACGGAACACAGCGCGCCGGTCGCGAGGATCACCGCGCCGCCCAGCACGATCTCGCGTCCCGATCCCCACCGGGGCAGCGCGTACACCAGCACGAGTACGACCGCGCCGGCGTACAGGCCTACGGGCTCGCGCGGTGCGGCGACGAGGGAGGCCACCTGAAGCAGGATCACCGAGCCGAACGCCAGCGTCACCATCGCCTGCGGGCGGGTCCGGCGCCACAGGGGCAGCAGGCACAGCCATACGGCGAACACCACCGCCACCGGCCGCCACACGACCTGCTCGCGCAGGGTGGCTTCCAGCGCCACACCGGCAAGCACCGCGGCGAGCAGCGCCCAGTCCCGCCGCACCCGGGCGGGCGCGTCGGGCGGCCGGGGTTCGGTCCACAAGGTTCGCAGGTCGTCTCGCAGCACGGTTCTCAGCCTAGGGGCCGCGGCGTGCCGCGCATCGGCCGAAAGGACGGGTCGTCACTCCGCCCCGGGGCTGACGGATCCGCGGCCCGCGGGCCGATGCCGCGGAGCGCCGTGGCGACGAGTCTCGGCATCGGCGGCCGTACAAGGACGGCCGACAAGGTGGTTGGAGGACCCGATGCTCTCGAAAGCCCTGTTGCGCCTGGGCACAAGCGCCGCCCGCCATCCCTGGCGGGTGATCGCGGCATGGCTGATCGCCGCCACGCTCGCCGTCCTTTCCGCCGTGGCCTTCGGCGGGCGGACCGCGGACTCGATGACCGCTCCGGGACTGGACTCCCAACGGGCCGCGGAACTGATCGAGCGGGCCGGCACCGGCCAGGAGGGGATGACCGCCCAAGTGGTCGTCACCCCCCTCGACGACGGTGCGACGTTCTTCGACCACGGCAGCGCGCGCACCGCTCTCACGCGGCTGCAGACCGAGGTGAAGCGGCTGCCGCACGTGCTCGGCACGAGCGACCCGGCGGGGGCACTCGACACGGGCGGGGACACCGCCGTGCGCGGCGGCCTTGTCTCGGCCGACGGGCGGATCGCGGTCGTCCGGGTGCAGTACCCCGACCAGAGCCGGCTGTCGGCCGAAGACCTCGACGCCCTCGTCGATCTCGGCGACCGGCTGCGCGTCGAACTGCCCCTACGCATCGAGATGGGCGGCAACCTCTTCTACGCCTTCTCCGACCCCGACGGCGGCGCGAGCGAGCTGATCGGTCTCCTCGCCGCGGCCGCGATCCTGTTCCTGGTGTTCGGCTCGCTCGTCGCCGCCGCGCTGCCGATCGGCATGGCGGTCTTCGGACTGACCGTGGGGGTCGCCACGATGACGGTACTGGCAGGGGTGACAGAGGTCCCCACCTTCGCACCGGTCCTGGGCAGCATGGTCGGGCTCGGAGTGGGCATCGACTACGCGCTGTTCGTTCTCGCCAGGCACCGGGAGTACCTCGCGTGCGGGCTCGATCCGCAGGCGGCGGCCGGACGAGCGGTGGCAACGGCGGGGCGGCCGGTGGTCTTCGCCGGCGGCACCGTCGTCGTGTCGATCCTCGGCCTGGCGGTCGCGAACGTGCCGTTCATGACGGTGGGCGGGCTTGCCGTCTCGATCGTCGTCCTGACCATGGTGCTCGCGTCGGTGACGCTTCTGCCGGCCTTCCTCGGCGCCGCCGGCCCACGCCTGGCCCGGACCGGCCGGATCGGCCGGGCTCTGCAGACCAGGAAGCTGGGCCGACTCGCACGGCGGCGCCACCCGGCGGCAGGCGCCGCCCACGCCGCCGGGTGGCGTCGCTGGATCGGGCACGTCAGCCGGCACCCGGTGCCGTACGCGGTCGGCGCGGCGGGGCTGCTGCTGACCGCGACGCTGCCCGTGCTCGGCCTGCGCGTCGGCCTGCCCGACGACGGCTCACTGCCCCACAGCCGTACCGAGCGCCGGGCCTACGACCTCGTCGCCGAGGGGTTCGGCCCGGGCACCAACGGTCCCCTCGTCATCGCCGCGGACTCCGCCGGTGATCCGGGAGTACTGGACCGACTCGTCGGGGCGGTCGCGGCGGATCAGGGCATCGCATCCGTCGCGCCGGCGCACATCGATCGGGCCACCGGCATCGCGACCCTCGTGGTGTTCCCGACCACCAGCCCTCAGGACAAGGCCACGGCCGACACCATCGCCCGGCTGCGCACCGACGTGCTGCCCACGGCGGTCGGGCACGGCCCGGCCAGGGCCCACGTAGGCGGCGCCGCCGCGAGCCTGTCCGATGTGGGCCAACGCACCAGTCAACGCCTGCCGGTGGTCGTCGTCGCGGTGCTGGCGATGTCGTTCCTGCTGCTGATGCTGGTCTTCCGCTCGATACTCGTACCGCTCAAGGCGGTACTGCTGAACCTGCTGAGCATCGGCGCGGCCTACGGCATCATGGTGACCGTCTTCCAGTGGGGCTGGGGAGGCGCACTCATCGGGCTGGAAGCGACGGTTCCGATCGTGTCGTTCATCCCGATGTTCCTCTTCGCCATCCTGTTCGGCCTGTCGATGGACTACGAGGTGTTTCTCCTCTCCCGCGTACGCGAGGAGTACCTGCGCACCGGCGACAACGGCACGGCGATCGTTGAGGGCGTCTCGCGCACCGCCCGGATCATCACCTCGGCGGCCCTCATCATGGTGGCGGTCTTCCTGTCCTTCGCCGTCGCCGAGGACCCCTCCACCAAGATGTTCGGGCTCGGCCTGGCCACCGCGATCTTCATCGACGCCACTGTTGTACGCATGGTGCTGGTACCGGCGACCATGACACTCCTCGGCCGGACCAACTGGTGGCTGCCGAGGTGGCTGGACCGGATGCTTCCCCGCGGCCCGGTCGGCACCTACGGCACCGACGCGGACGCGGAATCCACTGGGTGAGACCCCTCATCCACGGCTGGTTGACCGTTGACTCAACTCCTGCCCGCCCTTGGCGTCCGGCACCTCAGCGCGTCACCCAGGGCATATCGCGTCGTGATCATCGGGTGGTCTTGGTGAGGTCTTTAGAAGTCATCTCATCTGGGCTTCGCGGTAGGCTGTTGTCCATGGTGGGGATCGTTGAACGGCTGGTGTCGGACGAGTTGTGGGAGCTGTTCCAGCGGGTGGTGCCGGAGGCGCCGTCGCGGCCGCAGGGCGGTGGTCGGCGCCGGCACGGCGACCGGGAGGTGCTTGCCGCGATCGTGTTCGTGGCGACGTCGGGTTGTACCTGGCAGCAGGTGCCTGCGGCATCGTTCGGGCCGTCGGGGGCGACAGCTCACCGGCGGTTCACCGAGTGGGCCTCGACAGGGACACGAGGGCGCGGGCGGGGCCGGAGCTGGGGCCGGGGGGATGGTGCGGGACGCGGCGGCCGAGACGGCGCCGGCCCTGTCTCCGGGGTGGCTCCCGGCCGGTTGTAGGACACCGTTCGGGTGATGATTTTCCCGCCGGGCAACTGCTCCCGGGTCCGGCTCAGGTACCCGTGGTGCTCCAGTTCCCGCAGTGCCCCGCCGATGCGGATCTCACCCTCGGTGAAGCGCTTGACGAGCGTGGAGATGCCGACCGGGGAACCACCGGGCAGCGACTGGATGTACACGGCCAGACCGATCGCTGTCAGTGACATCTCGGCGTGCTGGGCGAGGTGGTTGCCGACCACGGTGAAATGTGACGTGTGGGGGACGTTGGCGTGGCGTACCCCGGACGGGAAGACCGGTCGCGCGTTAAGGTGCTCAGGAGCCATGGGGAAGGTTGTGCTTCCTTGTTGGTCAGGCCCTCGTCCGGGATTGCCGTCCCGGCGGGGGCCGTCTCATTTTCAAGTGGTCGGCCAGAGCATATGCCAGCCAACCCCCTGCAAATCCACCCCCGTTCGGGCCCATCACTCGTGTGGGTGACCCGGCCGCCGCGGGAGGTAGGAGGGGTTTGGCAGGTGTTTTCTCTCCGGTACTGCGAAGCAAAAGAAAGATCGTGGGTTACCGGGTCCCGGTAACCCACGACCCGGTCGGCGCCTTTCCTCGCACGCAATTCGGATTCATTCGGGGCGGGTTTCACCGAGCACCGGGGAGCATGTCGGACATGGTCCGCGAGCACGGTCCAGGGGCGGTTTCAGGGGAACCCGGGATTCCGCGTTCCGGCAGGTGAGGTCCCCTCCAAAGGCCGTTGACCCACGTGTTTGAGCCAATGGATGATGACCAAACGCTTCTGCGGATCGCGTGCGCCCGACTGTCTCTGGGGGGACAGGACGTTTGCCAGTCGTGCGGCGCCGCACTCACGTCAACAACCGTTCCGAATCACACTGTTCCGACAACGGAACCGGCTCGCAGGCGATTCCGTACTGCACGGTCTCGGCCGCGGCCAAGGTGGTCAAGCCGGGCCAGACGGTGCTGATCGACGCGCAGACGACCTACACCGAGCCGCTCACCATCGACCGCTCGGGCGAGCCGATCACCTTCGCCGTCGCCAGGGAGGGGGTGGGCGAGCACAACGCCCCCTCCCCCGCGTACCTGAAAAGGAGCCTGACCATCAGCGGGGCCTCGCACGTGGTCGTCCGCGGGCTGTCCGCCGACGAAGGCCTCTACGTCGACAACTCGCACGACGTCACGCTGGACCGGGTCTACGGGTACCACACGGCCGATGACACGGCCTCCCTCGTGGTCCGCAAGGAGAGCACGGACGTGCGGGCCGGCCGGAGTTACTTCGCCGCCGTTCGCGTCGAAGGCGGTGCCCAGCGCACGGTGCTCAGCCGCAACTCGATCCACGGCTTCAGGATCCCGCCGGTCTCGGTGGTGAACGCGCCCGGCACGGTCATCACCAACAACACCCTCAAGAGCAGCTGTGGTGCGGGGATCTCGGTCGGCGGCAGCTCGACCGGGTCGGCACTGTTCAACAACCTTCTCTGATCGTGGGGCAGCCCGGTACCGGGCGGGTCCCCTACGGCTGGGCCGACACCGGATACGACACCGCGGCGGCGTTCCTGGCCGGCACCGGCCAGGGCGCGCACGACATCCTGAGCCGGGACGAGGACGCCGTCGGCCCGAAGGACGGGTCGCCGACCATCGACTCGGGTGATCCGACGGCGCCGGGGGTGCTCCCGGGGGACATTCGCGGTTACCCGGTCGCGGACGACCCGCGCGTCCCCAACACGGGCAAGAACGGCGGGTACATCGACCGCGGCTCCGACGAGACCCAGGACCGGCTGCGGAGCGTGAGCCTGTCGGTGAGCGAGTCCTGGGCGCCGGCCGGTACGCGCGTGAAGGCGACGGCCGCCGTCGACGCCCTCTGGCCCACGGGCGTGACGTACCACTTCGACTTCGGTGACGGCACGGCTCCCGTGGTCACCAAGGAGACCTCCGTCGAGCACGTCTACAGCGTGCCGGGCGACCGCGTGGTGAGGGTGAAGGCGGTCAACGGTGTCGGGGCGGAGGTCTCCTCCTACGACGTACCGACCAAGGTGGGCCCGGCCGGACCGCTGACCGCGGTCGTCACCGCCGATCCGGTCCTGCCGACCTCGCAGAGCCCGCTGGGTCGCGTCGCCCCGCTGTCCGTGGCCGTCGGTGTCGGTGGCAGTGCGACGCCGTGGCCCGTGACCCGTGTGGAGGCGGACTTCGGGGACGGCTCGAGCGATCGCCGAGGCGACATGGGCGGGTTCGACCACGCCTACCGGCAGCCGGGCGAGTACAAGGTGACGCTGACGGTCGAGGACTCCAAGGGTGGCAAGTCCACGGCGACCCGGACCGTGAAGGTGGACTACGCCGCCTCGGGCTACGTGGCCACCGAGCCGTTCCGCCTGGTGGACACCCGGACCGCGAACGCGGCGCTCCTGGGCGGTTACGCCAGGGTCGTGGACCTGCCGAACGGCACCAGGTTCCAGGGCCACGAGCACTCGGCGAGCATGGCTTCGGTGGTCCTCAACGTGACGGTCACGGGTGCCACCGAGGACACCCACCTGAGCGTCTGGCCCTCGGGCCAGCCCCGCCCGGCGACCTCGAACGTCAACGTCCGCGCGGGCGGCACCTCGTCCAACACCGTCACCGTGCCGGTCGGCTACGTCGGCAGCATCCTCGCGCAGCTCAACTCCGGCCAGGGCCACCTGATCGTGGACTTCGTCGGCTACTACCAACCCAACGCGGGCCAGCGGTTCTCCCCGATCGCGCCGACCCGGGCCCTCGACACCCGGAGCACCGGCGGCGCCCTGGGCGGCGGCCAGACCCGTACGGTCAAGGTCGCGGGCGTCAACGGCATCCCGGCCGACGCCACGGCGGTCGCGCTGAACCTGACCGGTACGGGCGCCACCGAGCAGGCGCACGTCATCGCCTACCCGGATCCGGCGAAGCGTCCGGCCACCTCGAACCTGAACGTGGAGCCCGGCAAGGACAAGTCGAACCAGGCGATCGTCCCGGTCGGCCCGAACGGCACCATCACCCTCTACACCAACTCCGGTTCCACGCACGTGATCCTGGACGCGGTCGGCTACTACGGCAAGGACGGCAAGGCCCTGTTCACGCCGGTCGTGCCCAAGCGCCTCGCCGACACCCGCAGCACCGGCAAGCTCGCCCCCGGCGCCACCACCAACATCTCCGGCCTCCCGGCGAACTCGGTGGGCGCGGTCCTGAACCTCACCGCCACCGACACCACCGACCCCGGCTTCCTCACCGCCTACGCCTTCGGCGCCACCCGCACGGACGCCAGCAGCCTCAACACCATCCCCGGCCGCACCGTCCCCAACCACGTCACCACCCCCGTCACCGACGGCAAGGTCGCCGTCTTCAACAGCTACGGCGGCCCCAACCACGTCATCACCGACCTCCTCGGCCACTTCACCAAGGGATAACCGCACCCGCCTGTGGGGCAGTTCCGAAGGGAGCTGCCCCACAGGCACGTCTAGCGTCGGTCGGCGGTCGGCGGCGTCGCCGTCGCGGCAGCGTCGTGGATCTTCTGCCAGACCACGTCCCGCGTCACCGGCAGCTCCGTGAAGCGGATCCCCGGGTAGGGGTGGGGGGTGCCGGGCGGGGGGTGCCGGGCGGCGGCCCGCTCAGAAGGCCAGGTCGATGTGGACGTCGGTGGACTTCACCCGGGCCGTCACGGTGACCCCGACCGCGATGCCGAGCTCCTCGACGGACTCGCGGGTCACGACGGAGACCACGCGGTGCGGCCCCGACTGGATCTCGACCTGCGCCGCGACCTCGTCGAGGAGGACGGCGGTGACGATCCCGGCGAAGGAATTGCGCACGGAGGTGGCGGGGGGCGCCTCGGGCACCGGATGCAGCCCGGCGGCCCGCTCCTTGGCGAAGGCGGCCAGGTCCGCTCCGTCCACGGTCCGCACCCCGTCGGCGCCGCGGCGCGCGGACAACCGCCCCCCGTCGGCCCAGCGGCGGACGGTCTCGGGACTGACGCGCAGCAGGCCGGCGGCCTGCCCGATGGAGTACGACGGCACGTGCGCAGCCTAGTGCCGTGACCGGAAAGGTCCACCGGGTCGCGGCGCCCGGCACGGCACCTCGCCGCGTTGTCGGACCACGCGAGTACGTCCAGTACGCGACGTGATCCTCCGCCTTGCGATGCACCGCACCGGACACCGCGACCCGGCAAACCTTTCCGGTCACGGCACTAGCGCCGCGGCGGGGGCGCCGGAGGGCCTGGGGGGATGCAGCGAAGCTGGCTAAAAGGGAGAAAAGGGGCGAGGGGCGTAGCGTCGTGTAGTAGCGACCAGGAAATGGCCGCGGCATGGAAAGAAGGGTGCCGCTGATGTCCGTACCGCCCGTTCCGCCTGTCCCGCCTGTCCCGCCTGTTCCGCCTGTTCCGCCTGTTCCGCCTGTTCCGGCCGTCCCGGCCGTCCCTCCCGCGCCTCCCCTCCCCTTCCTCGTCGGCTTCGACGGGTCCTTCCGCAGCCTCGCAGCCGCCCGCTGGGCGGCCCGTGAGGCCGCGTCGGCGGGGGCGCCGCTCCGGCTGCTCCACGTGGGCCAGGCCTGGCCGACCGTCCAGCCGATCTCCCCCGAGTTCCAGCCGGTGCTCGGCGAGAGCGAGCTCGCGATGGTGTCCGTACTGGCGTCGCTCGCCGCGGAACTGCGCGCCGCGCACCCCGGGCTGACCGTCGAGACGGCCACCGCCGAGGGCGGGCCGGGCAACGAGATCCCGCGCGCGGCCGCCCGGGCGAACGCCGGGCTGATCGTGCTCGGAGCGAGCGGCGACCACCACCACCTGGTCCCGCGGCTCGGCTCCACCGCCCTGCACGTGGCCGGACGCGCCGAAGTCCCCGTCGTCCTGATCCGGGAGCCCGCCGAGCGGGAGCGGCGCGGGCGCGGGGTCGTCGTCGGGGTGGACCCGGCGGGCGACCACGTCCCCGTCCTCGAGTTCGGGTACGCGTGGGCGGCCGCGCACGGGCTGCCGCTGCGCGCGGTGTACGCGGTGGGCAAGGGCTCGGCGGCTGCGGAGGGGCTCGAAGCCGCAGTGGCCGCGGTCTCCGCGCGCCATCCGCGGGTGGCGACCGAGTGCGTCAGCCTCCCGGGAGACGCCGAGCGCGTCCTGGTCGACGAGTCCGCGTCCGCCGGCCTCCTGGTCGTCGGCCGCCGCCGCCACCGACCCCTCCACGGCATGGGCCCCACGGACCACGCGGTGGCCCACCACGCCGGCGGCCCGGTGGCCCTGATCCCCCACGGCTGAGTCCCACGGCCGATCCCCCGGAGCCCCCGTGGCAGGCTGGCCCGCATGAACGAGCCGACCGCGCCGACCGCGCCGACCGCGCCGACCGCGCCGACCGACCCCCGCAACCCGGCGGGCATCAGGGTGGGGGACGTCTACGAGGACTGCTTCTTCCACCCCGTCCTCTGCACCGACATCGAGGAGAACGCCGGGCTCGTGCTCAGCGGGGTGTCGCTGATCGACGGCACGCACCCGCGCTCGTGCGACGCGCTGTACTGCGAGCCCGTCAGGATCCCGGTGGAGTCCGTGATGGAGATCAAGCGGGACCTCGGCGCCTACACGGCCCGCCGCCAGGCCGAGCGGGCCGGCGGCCCCGCCTGACCTGTCTGACCCGCCTGAGCCGCCGTGCGGGAGCGCGTCACTGCCGCAGCAGGACGATCACAGAACCCCACATCGTCAGCAGGATGTTGCCCAGCGCGTACGGGACCGTCGTGCCCAGCGCCGGGATCTGGCTGCGGGCGCGCTCCGTGAGGGCGCCGAGGGCGGCGGTCGTGGTCTGGGCGCCGGCGAGGGCGCCGAGCAGGATCGGCAGGGGCAGCCGCTGCACGAAGTGCCCGTACGCGAATCCGGCCAGCAGCGGCACGGTCGTCACGGCCGCGCCCCAGAACAGCAGCGGCCAGCCGGCCTCGCGCAGGCCGGGGACGAAGCTCGGGCCGGCGTTGAGGCCGACCACCGTCACGAACACGCACAGCCCGAGCGTGCCCATCAGCCACTGCGCTGCCGACGGCAGGTTCCCGTACGTCGGGTACTTGCTCCGGATCCAGCCGAAGACCAGGCCCATCAGCAGCGCCCCGGTGGAGGTCGACAGCGACAGCGGGGCGCCCGCCGCGTGCAGGGCGGGGATGCCCAGGCAGCCGCCGAGGAACAGGCCGAGCGCGATCCACACCATGTCCGTCGCGAAACTGGTCGGCACCGGCTTGCCCAGCCGCTCCGCGGCCGCCTGCACCCGGCTGCGGGGCCCGGTGAGCACGAGGGTGTCCCCGCGCTCCACGGTGCTGTCGAGCCGGACCCGCAGGTCGGCGCCGGCCCGCCAGTGCTCCTCGACGAAGACGCCCGGCATGAACTCCTCGTGGCGCAGGGTGCGGATGGTGCGCACGCCCGGCCCGCTCGGTGACGACGACGTGCAGGGATTCCGTGCGGTAGGCGAGGAGTTCGAAGTCGTCCGTCTCCATCCCGATGTGCGTGCGCGCGTCGTAGGAGACGAGGTCCCCGCGGACCGCGCTGACGGCCAGCACGTCGCCGAGCTCGATCCGGGTGCCGGGGGTGTGCTCCAGGATCTCCCCGGCGCGGCGCAGCCGGGTGATGTAGACGCGCCGGCCCGCCGCCTTCTGCTCGGCCTCGAAGTCGCCGATGGTGCGTCCGGCGAAGGCCGCCACGTCGACGGCGTAGGCGCGCAGCACGTGCTTGTAGTAGCCCTCCCCGGCGTCGGGGTCGTTCTCGGCGGCCTCCAGGTCGGCGGCCAGTACGGCGCTCTCGGCCGCGAGGTCCCTGTGTAGGAGGCGGGGCAGCACGCCGGCGAGGAGCAGCGCGGGCAGGACCGTACCGAGGGGGTACGTGACCGCGTAGGCGACGGCGATCAGGTGCGCCTGGTCCCGGGCCTCACCGGCGTCGATGCCGGGCAGGTGGGCGATGGCGTCGGCGCCGACGCCGATGACGGCGGACTGGGTGAGGCCGCCGCCGAGCAGCCCGGCGGAGAGGCCGGGCCCGTAGCCGGCGAGGGCGGCGAAGGCCCAGGCGGTGGCGAGGCCGGTGACGCAGACGATGAGGGCGAGGACGACCTGGGGGAGGCCGTCCTTGCGCAGGGCGCGGAAGAACTGCGGGCCGACGTCGTAGCCGAGGGCGAAGAGGAACATGAGGAAGAAGACGGACTTGATCGGCCCGTCGATCTCCACCTTGGCCTGGGAGCCGATGACCAGGCCGGCGACGAGGCAGCCGGTGACGGCGCCCAGGGCGATCGACTTGTAGCGGATGCGGCCGAGCAGGAAGCCGACGGCGATGGTCAGGAAGATCAGCAGCTCGGGGTAGGGCCGGAAGATCTCCGTCCTGAGCCAGTCCGTCCACGCCACCCGCACCCACCCGCTTCCCGCCCGCACCGCGCCGCTCCGGGCACCTCTGGGCACCTCCAGAGAACGGTATGTCCGGGTATGCCCCCACGCACGCCCAGTCCGGGCGGCCGGGCGGGTGGTCCCTGGCGTCGTGGTCGACGCGATCACGGATGGGGAGCCGACCGGGAACGCAAAGAGCCCCACCGCAAGCGGTGGGGCTCTTCAACGTATTGCCCGGTGAGAGCAATGGCGGAGGATACGAGATTCGAACTCGTGAGGGGTTGCCCCCAACACGCTTTCCAAGCGTGCGCCCTAGGCCACTAGGCGAATCCTCCGCGGCAAACAATACAAGACGTTGAGGGGTGCTCGCGAACGTGATCGACCGGCGGTGATCCCGGTGGGGTCCGGCTCGATTCCCGGGCGCTTCATCCGCTAGGGTGGGGCCAGCCCCTCACGTGGCGCTATCTCACCCAACTCCCCCAGGGCCGGAAGGCAGCAAGGGTAAGTGGGCTCTGGCGGGTGCGTGGGGGGCGCTTTGCGTTCTGGGACGGGTCTGGTTTTTATATTCATCTCCTAGCCCACGCAACAGGCAGAGATCACGCCGTACGCCTCGCCCGCGACGAGGACGAGGTGCGCGCCGCCCAGCGGCTGCGCCACCAGGTCTTCGCCGGCGAGCTCGGCGCCCGCCTCGACGGACCCGAGCCGGGCCTCGACTCCGATCCCTTCGACGCCTACTGCGACCACCTCCTCGTCGTGGACGAGGAGACCGAGCAGGTCGTCGGCACCTACCGGGTGCTGCCCCCCGAGCGCGCCGCCGTCGCCGGACGCCTCTACTCCGAGGGCGAGTTCGACCTCTCCGCCCTCGCCCCCATCCGCCCGGACCTGGTCGAGGTCGGCCGCTCCTGCGTCCACCCCGACCACCGCAACGGCGCCGTCATCTCCCTCATCTGGGCCGGACTCGCCCGGTACATGGACCGCTCCGGCCACAACTGGCTCGCCGGCTGCTGCTCGATACCGCTCGCCGACGGCGGGGTCCTCGCCGCCGCCACCCGGGAGAACGTCCTCGCCCGCAGCCTCGCCCCCGCCGAGTACCGGGTCACCCCGCACCTCCCCTGGAGCCCCGAGGGCATCACCTTCCCCGGCCGCATGGAACTGCCCCCGCTGCTGCGCGGCTACCTGCGCCTGGGCGCCTGGGTCTGCGGCGAACCCGCCCTCGACGCCGGGTTCGGCTGCGCCGACCTCTACGTCCTGCTCTCCCTGCGCCGCACCAACCCGCGCTACCTCAAGCACTTCCTCTCGCTGGCCCCGGGCGCATGAGCGCCTGGCTCCCGACCTCGCCCTGCACCCCCGCGGACTGCGCCGAACACGAGGGGCGCACCGCGAGCGTGCCGCACGCCGTCCTGCGGCTCACCGCCGCGACCGCCCTGATCCTGCTCGGGATCCTGGGCGCCCCGCCGCTGCGCCTGCTGCCCGAAAGGCCCCGGCACGCGGCGGTACGGGCCTGGGCGGCCGCACTGCTGCGCGCCTTCGGCCTGCGCATCACCGTGTACGGCAGCGCCGGACCGGGCGGTGGCCGCCTGATCGTCGCCAACCACATCTCCTGGCTCGACATCCCGCTCGTCGCGGCCGCCCTGCCCTCCCGGATGCTGGCCAAGAGCGACATCCGCCACTGGCCCGTACTGGGCCCGCTCTCCCGGCAGGCCGGAACCCTGTTCATCGAACGGGACCGGATCCGCGCCCTGCCCGCCACCATCGGGAGCGTCACCCGCGCCCTGCTCGAGGGCGACCGCGTCACCGTCTACCCGGAAGGCTCCACCTGGTGCGGGCGGGCCCAAGGCCCCTTCCGGCGGGCCGCGTTCCAAGCCGCGCTGGACGCGCGGGCGCCCGTACAGCCCGTACGGATCGCCTACCTCCGGGAAGACGGGAGCACGTCCGGGGCGCCCGCCTTCGTCGGGGACGATCCGCTGACCGCCTCGCTGTGGCGGATCGCGCGGGCCCGCGGGGTGCGGGCCGAGGTACGGCTGCTGCCGCGGATCCCGCCGGGCCGGTACGCCGACCGGCGGGACCTCGCGGCAGCCGCTCAGGCCGCCGTGCTCGCGGAGCCGGTGTCCGGTCCGGTGTCCGGTCCGGTGTCACGGCCGGCGGGGCCGTCACTGCCCGGCGTACCCGCCCAGCCGTCCGTGCCCTCCGCGCCGTCCGCGCCGTCCGTGCCGTCCCCGCCGTCCGCGGCCGGCCGGCCGTCCGTGCCGATGCCGTCCGCCACCGACAGGGACAGGGCGAAACGACGTGCCCGATCCGTCCACCAGTGGGTCAGCTCGAGCCCCGCGGACGCCAACTCGCTGCGGAGCCCCTCCTGACGGAACTTCGCCGAGATCTCCGTCAAGATCTCCTCACCCGCCTCGAAGGGCACCTCCAGATCCAGCGCCCGGACCTTCACCAGCACCTGCGTCCGGGCCCGCAACCGCATCTCGATCCACTCGTGCTCCCGGTTCCACACCGCCACGTGAGCGAAGTCGGCGGTGTGGAAATCCCCGCCCAACTCCCGGTCGATCACGGCCAGTACGTTCTTGTTGAACTCTGCCGTCACCCCCTGTACGTCGTCGTAGGCCGCCACCAGCACGGCCTCGTCCTTCACCAGGTCCGTCCCCATCAGCAGCGCGTCCCCGGGCGACAGCATCGCCCGTACGTCCGCCAGGAACACCGCCCGCTCCGCGGGCAGCAGATTCCCGATCGTGCCGCCCAGGAACACCACCAGCCGGGGCCCGGGGGACTCCGGCAGCCGCATCGGCTTCGTGAAATCGGCCAGCAGCGCGTGCACCCGCAGCCCCGGATGCTCGGCGAGCAGCGCCTCGGCCGCCCCGGTCAACGCGCTCTCGCTCACGTCCACCGGTACGTACGTGTCCAGCGCGGGCAGCGCCTCGATCAGGTGCCGGGTCTTCTCCGAGGAACCGGACCCCAGCTCCACCAAGGTGCGGGCACCGCTCACCGAGGCGATCTCCTGGGCCCGCTCCAGCAGGATCTCCCGCTCGGCGCGCGTCGGGTAGTACTCGGGCAACCGGGTGATCTCCTCGAAGAGTTCACTGCCGCGGGCGTCGTAGAACCACTTGGGCGGCAGCGTCTTCGGGGACCGGGTCAGCCCCTTCAGCACATCCTCGCGCAGCGCCGCGTCGGCGGCGTGCTCGTCGAGCGTGCGGGTCAGCCGGAAGTCGTTCACGGGCCTTCGTCTCCTTGCTGCGGGGCCCCTCGGTACGGGGCGCCGGTGGGAGTCTCCTTCAGGGAGACGAGGTCGATCCGAGTCCGCGTGGCGGTCAGCAGGGTCCCCTCGGGCACCTCGCACCAGCGCGGATCGTCGTCATAGGGCTCCGACGCCACCACCGTGCGCGGCACGGCGGTATCAGCCAGATACCACAGGGAGTCCCCCCAGGCCGTCGCCGCGATCGCCCGGCCGTCCGTCAGCAGCAGGTTCAGCCGGGATCCGGGCGCGGCCTCCACCAGCTCCCGCACCGGCCCGGCCAGCGCCTCGCCGAGACCGTCCCCCTCGCGCAGCCGGCGCAGGACCAGCGCCCAGATCAGGGCCGAGTCCGTGCGGGCGGCCAGCGAGAGCAGCTCCCGGGGCGGCAGCGAGGCCGCGGCGACCGAGGCCACCGCGTCCGGCCAGTCCCGGAGCATCCCGTTGTGGCTGAACAGCCACGGCCCCTCCGCGAACGGCGCGGCCGCCGCCTCCCCGTCCGCCCCGGCCCGCGTGGCGTCCCGTACGGCGGCCAGCACGGCCCCGCTGCGCACCACCCGGGCGAGATCGGTGAAGGCCAGGTCGCCCCAGATCGGCCCGGCCCGGCGGTAGCGGGCGGGCACCGGATCGCCCTCCGCGTACCAGCCGATGCCGAAACCGTCGGCGTTGACCGTGCCGTGCCGCTGCCGGCGGGGCGCGAAGGACTGGTGCACGAGGGAGTGCTCGGGGTCGCTGAGCAGTCGTCCGAGGCTCACCGGCGGCCCCAGATAAGCAAGATGACGGCACATCAGGCAGCACCCGCTGCCCCGGCGTCACGCGCCGTGCGGAAGCCGGAGAAGATCTGCCGGCGCACCGGGAGGTCCCAGTTGCGGAAGGTGCCCCGGCAGGCCACCGGGTCCACGGCGAAGGAGCCGCCGCGCAGCACCTTGTGCTCCGGGCCGAAGAACACCTCGGAGTACTCGCGGTACGGGAACGGCCGGAAACCGGGATAGGGGAGGAAGTCCGAGGACGTCCACTCCCACACGTCACCGATCAACTGGCGCACCCCGAGCGGGGAGGCCCCGTCCGGATAGCTGCCCGCGCGGGCCGGCCGCAGATGGCGTTGGCCCAGATTGGCGTGCGCCGGGGTCGGGTCCGCGTCACCCCACGGGTAGCGGGTGGAGCGACCCGTCGCCGGATCGTGCCGGGCGGCCTTCTCCCACTCCGCCTCGGTGGGCAGCCGCCGGCCCGCCCACCGGGCGTACGCGTCGGCCTCGTACCAGCTGACGTGCAGCACCGGCTCGTCCCCGGGCACCGGCTCGGTGACCCCGAAGCGGCGGCGCAGCCACGTGGCGCCCTCGCGGTGCCAGAACAGCGGGGCCTCGATCCCGTGCCGCCGGATCTCCGCCCAGCCCGCCGCCGCCCACCAGCGCTCCTCGCGGTAGCCGCCGTCCGCCATGAACTCCTGGTACGCGGCGTTGGCCACCGGCGCCGTGTCGATCCAGAAGGCCTCCGCCTCCCGGACGTGCGCGGGCCGCTCGTTGTCCAGCGACCACGGCTCGGCGGAGGTGCCCATCGTGAACGGACCGCCGGGTACGAGGACTTCGGCCGCGGCCGGCGGCGCACCCCGCGGGGGATCCGGATCCGGGGCGGCCAGCACCGCAGCGCCCTGCCGCAACTGATGGGTGATCAACATCGTCTCGTCGTGCTGCTGTTCGTGCTGCGCGATCATCCCGAAGACGTAACCGCCGTCCAGCAGGGCCGTGCCCTCCAGCGGGGTGCGATCCAGCAGGTCGAAGACCCTGCCGCGCACCTCGGCCGCGTACCGGCGGGCCTCGTCCGGGCCCAGCAGCGGCAACTTCGGGCGCTCCGCACGGGGATGCTCGAAAGCGTCGTACAGCGGGTCCATCTCGGGGTGCATGGACTCGCGGCCGGCCACGTTGCGCAGCAGCCAGAGCTCTTCCATGTTCCCGATGTGTGCGAGGTCCCAGACCAGCGGCGACATCAGGGGGGAGTGCTGGGCGGTGAGGTCCCCGTCGGACACGGGGTCGGTGAGCCCCGCCGTGCGGACCCGCGCCGCGGTCAGCGCGACGGCGGCCCGCTCGCGCATCTGCTCCGGTCCGGCGGTCATGAGCGCGCCTCCTCACCGGCCGGCAGCGACCACGGATCGTGCGCGTGCTGACCGCTCCGTTCGTCGGCGGGACATCGCCCGCGCGCCACGTGGCGGTCGGTGAACTCCGCCACCGCGTCCCGGACGACGGTTCCGGCGCCCAGCCGGGGCAGCGCCTCGGTCGCGGCCCGGAAGCAGGCCCGGGCGGCGGCCCGAAGCTCGGGATCGGACAGGCCGTCCCGCGCGGCGGTTCGCCACAGCGGATTGCGGGGCGCGGGCTGCGCCCCGTAGGTGTCGGCCAGTCCCTTCGCCACCCGGTACGCGGTCTCCGCGGCCTCCGGGTCGTCGAACAGCGCGTGGACCACGGCCACCGGGATGACCCAGCCGTCGTCGCCGGGCTGGGCGTCGATCATCCGCAGCTCCAGATGCCCGCGAGGCCGGACCGGCGGGAAGAGCGTGGTCAGGTGGTAGTCCAGATCCTCCGCGGTGGGCGGCCGCGGGCCGCCCCCGGAGCGCACCCAGTCGCGGAAGGTCAACCCGCGCGGCACCGCCCAGGGCACGCCCTCCCCGGGCGTCCGTACGCACATCACCTCGGTGTCCAGCGCCTGCCGGGTCCACGCGCCGCGCGGCTCCGCGTCCAGCGCCGGGGCGAGGGAGCGGCGGGTGTCGATGTCGCTCCAGATGCCCTGGCGGGCACACCGCCAGCCGGCGTACGGCCCTTCGTGCGCGGGCGAGTTGGCGAAGGCGGCGACCAGTACGGCGCCGAGCAGGTGGGCCAGGCGCCACCGGCGGCCGTGGCCGAGCGGGCCCGGCTCCTCGTGCCCGGAGTCCACGCACACCTGCACGGAAGCGGAGGAGCGCATCATGGCGCGGCCGGCGGGACCGGTGCGGTCGAAGTAGGTCTCCATCGCGTCGTAGCGCGGGCTGGCCAGCATCCGGCGCTGCGGCCGGCGCGGGTCCTGGCCCAGGCCGCGCAGCACGAGGCCCCGGTCGCGCAGGGCGCGGCGTACGGCGGCCAGGTCGGCCTGGAGGCCGTCCACGCACCCGGTGAGCGAGGTGGCGGGCGCCGAGCTCAGCTCCAGCTGGCCCCCGGGCTCGACGGTGACGCGGGATCCCAGGGGCAGCGCGCGGGCCGCCCCGTGCGCGTCGGCCAGCCGCTCGTGGGACACGGGCAGGGCGGGGTGCTCGGCGTCGAACACCAGCCATTCGAGCTCCGCCCCTAGCAGGCGGGGCGGGCCGGTCTTGAAACAGATGCCGTGGATCAGGTCCTCGGCGCCGGACTCGGTCAGGCGGGGTGGTACCTGGGGCATGACGGGGCCCTCGTCTCGCGTCGTCGACTGTGACATCACCGTGCCTACCCGTCCCTCGGGGCACAAACTCCCTTGCCGCCGCCCACCCGGAACGCCGAGGATCACGGCATGAGCAGCAGGCTGCGCGAGATCGCGCGGGAGAACGCGGAAATCGTGGCGTCCGGCGGGTACCGGGCGCGGTCGGGGCGGCAGGTGGTGCTCGCCGCCGCCGTGGCGGAGGCCAAGGCAGGAACCACGATATATGGACCAAACATGGTCATTACAGATGAAAAGGTTCCATCGGGGACCGGCAGGACCGTCGTGGAGGTCACGGGCGAGAGCAGCACGGAGGCGGCCCGCAGGCTCGCGGCGGACCTCCCTGGGGCCTCCCCGGTCGCCGTCCTGAACTTCGCCTCGGCCCGCAATCCCGGGGGCGGGTACGTCCGCGGGGCCAAGGCGCAGGAGGAGGCGCTCTGCCGGGCCTCGGCCCTCTACGAGACCCTCCTGGAGGCCCCGGAGTACTACGAGGTCCACCGCGCCGAGGTCAGCACCTTCTACACCGACCGGGTGATTCACTCGCCCGGGGTCCCCGTCTTCCGCGACGACCGCGGCGACCTGACGGACACCCCCTTCCGCGCGGGCTTCCTCACCTCCCCGGCCCCGAACGCGGGCACGATCCGCCGCCAGGAGCCGCACCGGGTGCCCGAGATCCCCGCCGCCCTCGCGCGGCGGGCGGAGCTGGTGCTGCGGGTGGCCGCGCTGCACGGATACCAGGGGCTGGTACTGGGCGCGTGGGGGTGTGGGGTCTTCCAGAACGACCCGGCGCAGGTGGCCGAGGCCTTCCGGGGGCTGCTGGCCAGCCGGTTCGCGGGCGTGTTCGAACGCGTGGTGTTCGGAGTCCTCGACCGCAGGCCGGACACGCGGGAAACGTTCGAACGGGTCCTGGCGGACCTCATGTGAGATGGGAGCGCGGGGCGCGCAGGGGGCGCATAGGAGGGCGCAGGTCGCTCGCGACCTGCCTCGCAGCGCCCCCGCTCCCGCCCCCCGCATCCGTGTAACGCCCGCGCCGAGCCCTGGGGTGCGCCCCGGACCAACTCGACACTGGCCTTGACCGGACCTGACCACCGGTGGCGTCAGCCGGTGGCATCAAGGAGAAGCCGAGGGGAAGCGGCCGGGGGCGAGTTCAGGTACACCAACGTGAACGAGGACGATTTCGCCCTGGAGAACCCCGTGAAGGGTGAGTGCTTCCTGCTGCGGAGCGGCGCGAGGTCGGCGGAGAACGCCACCAACGCGCGGGCCTCCCTCTTCGCGGAACGCGACTGCGAGGGGCCGTCCATGCTGGTCACGCGGCCCGGCCGGTCGGCACGCTTCGGGACGGCCGTCCCGCGCAGCGTGCGCTTCGACTGAAGGCCGACGGCCCGGGCGCGGCCTTGGGGCCGCGCCTCGGCCCGGGGGCCGCGCCTCGGCCCGGGCGGCTACCGCCAGCCGTAGCGCTCGCGCAGCCGGTCCACGACCAGCTGGAACCGCCCCCGGTCCAGCGCGCACGCCTCGCGCCGCATGCCGGCCTCGTGCACGCGCAGCACCCGGTCCACATCCACCCAGGACTCCCGGCCGGCACTGTCCCAGGGCCCGGTGCCGATGGGGACCCACTCCCGGTCGTGGTCGTGCTGCTTGCTGGACAGCTGCACGGCCAGGAGCGTGCCGCCCGACTCGCGCGCCACGACCAGCACGGGGCGGTCCTTGCCCCGGCCGTCGTTCTCCTCGTAGGGGACCCAGGTCCAGACGATCTCACCGGGATCGGGATCCCCGTCGCGATCGGGGGCGTACGAGGTCTGCACCGGTCCGATGGCATTGGGGTCAGCCTCGGCGGTCGCGGTGCCCCCGTCCCGCCCGGGCTGCTCGACGTGACCGTTGCTGTGGTGTGAAAGTGCCGTCATTCGGGCGAGGTTACCGCTTGCAGGGGTCGGGGGTTGGCGAGGCGCACGCGGTTGGGGTCGGGCAGGACGCGGATCGCGTACCGGGCGAGGAGCTCGCGGGCGTCGGGCTCGGTGAGGGTCAGCACCTCGTGGTCGGCTACGCCGGCGAGCAGGCGGGACAGCTGTGCGGCAGCCCCGCTCTCGTCGATGTCCTCGTACTCGGGCACCTGGCCGACCACGGCGTTGGCCCGCCGCCACTGCCCGTACCGCACGGCTTCGGCGACGGCCTTGACGGCCCGCTCGGCGGCCGGGTAGGCGGGGATCCCGGAGGCGGCACCCGGGGCGTCGGGCGCGGCTCCGCCGGGCGCGGCTCCGCCGGGCGCGGCTCCGCCGTCCGGACCGCCCGAGCCGGGCTCCGGCCGGAGCGGCGCCCGGCCGCTCGCGGACGCCAGGGCCGCCAGGGCCGTCGCGGCCGTGGGCACCGTCGCGGGCTCCGCGGCCTCCGGGGGCGTCCCGGCAGTCCCAGCGGTCCCGGCGGTCCCAGTGGTCCCGGCCGCCCGATGCGTGCCGGCCGCCCCCTGCGTCGCGGCCGCCGGGGCCGTCGCGGCCGAGAGCGCCTCGGCCAGGGCGCCCAGCTCGACGTGGACCACGGCCACCGGCTTGCCGGGGTGCCGCGCCACCGCCTCCCGCAGCGCGTCCGCGAGATCGTCCGCCAGCGCCTGCTCGCTCACCCACGGGATCGCCGTGACGATCACCGCGTCGCAGTCCGGCGAGGCCAGCGCCGCGCTGACGGCCGCGCGGAAGTCCTCGGGCGAGGCCGCCGTCGTCAGGTCCAGCGGCGCGAGCGGCCGCAGCCCCTCCGTCAGGCAGGCGTCGTAGGTGAGCACCCCGAGCGACTCGGAGTTGCCGAGGATCGCCACCCGGGGGCCGGCCGGCACCGGCTGCGAGGCCAGCAGCAGGCCGACGTCCACCAGCTCCGTCACGGTGTCGACCCTGATCACGCCCGCCTGCCGCAGCAGCGCGGAGACCGTCGCGTCGGGCAGCCGGGTACCGGGGACCAGATGGCCGGCGGGGCTGTGGCGGCCGCCCCTGGCGACGACCACCGGCTTGACGGCGGCCGTGCGCCGGGCGATCCGGGTGAACTTCCTCGGGTTGCCCAGGGTCTCCAGGTACATCAGGGCGACATCGGTCGCGTCGTCGTCGTACCAGTACTGGAGGATGTCGTTGCCCGAGACGTCCGCCCGGTTGCCGGCCGAGACGAAGGAGGACAGCCCCTCCCCGCGCCGCAGCAGTCCGGAGAGCAGCGCGATGCCGATCGCCCCGGACTGGGTGAACAGGCCGACCCGTCCGCGCGCGGGCGCGGGAGCCGGTGCGAGCGAGGCGTTCAGCTCCACCTCCGGCGCGGTGTTGATCACCCCGAAGGCGTTCGGCCCGATCAGGCGCATCCCGTACGAGCGCACCTGCCGCACCAGTTCGCGCTGGCGGGCCAGGCCCTCGGCCCCGCTCTCCCCGTATCCGGCGGACAGCACCACCAGGCCCTGCACCCCGTGTTCGCCGCAGGCGGCCACCGCCTCCGGGACGCGGTCCGCCGGGACCGCGACCACCGCGAGGTCGACCGGGGCGCCGATGTCGCCGACCGAGCGGTAGGCCCGTACGCCGTCCAGCAGGTCCCCCTCGATGCCGGGGGCGCGGGCCTCGTTGACGGCGTAGAGGTGTCCGTGGAAGCCGCTGTCCCGCAGGTTGCGCAGGGCGGCCGCGCCCACTCCCCCGCCGGAGCGGCTGACTCCGATCACCGCCACCGATCCCGGGGCGAGCAGCCGCTGCACGGAGCGGGCCTCGGCGCGCTGTTCGCGGGCGCGCTGGACGGCGAGGGACTCGGCGGTGGGCTCGAGGTCGAGGGTGAGGTGGACCGAGCCGTCCTCGAAGCTGCGCTTCTGCTGGTAGCCGACGTCCGTGAACACCTTGATCATCTTGGTGTTGGCGGGCAGCACTTCGGCGATGAAGCGGCGGATCCCGCGCTCGCGGGCCACAGCGCCGATGTGTTCGAGCAGGGCGGAGGCGACCCCGCGCCCCTGGTGGGCGTCCTGGACGAGGAAGGCGACCTCGGCCTCGTCGGAGGGACCGGTGGCCGGGCGGCCGTCGGAGCCGATCCGGTCGAAGCGGACGGTGGCGATGAACTCCCCGCCGATCGTCGCGGCGAGGCCGACCCGGTCCACGTAGTCGTGGTGCGTGAAGCGGTGCACGTCGCGGTCGGAGAGCCGGGGGTAGGGGGCGAAGAAGCGGTAGTACTTCGACTCGTCCGAGACCTGCTCGTAGAAGCTGACCAGCCGGCCCGCGTCGTCGGTGGTGATGGGCCGGATCCGGGCGGTTCCGCCGTCGCGCAGGACGACGTCCGCCTCCCAGTGGTCCGGGTACGAGGGGTCCGACTCCGTGGTCATGGGGCCACCTTAAGGCGCGAACGGTTCAAGTGGCCCGGGCGCGGCGCATCGGGCAAGCTGGCGCGAATCAGTGCAAGCTGGGATAGGTCGAACGGCGGGCGGATTCGGGCCGAAGGTCGGTCCGACCATTCCGGACGTCGTGAGAGACTGGTCTAGACAACCGTAAGAACCTGAAGGGCATCACCATGGCAGAGCGCCGCGTCAACGTCGGCTGGGCCGAGGGCCTGCACGCTCGTCCCGCCTCGATCTTCGTCCGTGCGACGACCGCTTCCGGCGTCCCGGTGACCATCGCGAAGGCCGGCGGCGAACCCGTCAACGCCGCCTCCATGCTGGCGGTCCTGGGCCTCGGCGCCCAGGGCGGCGAGGAGATCGTCCTCTCGTCCGACGCCGAGGGCTCCGAGGCCGCGCTGGACCGCCTCGCGAAGCTGGTCGCCGAGGGTCTCGAGCAGCTCCCCGAGACCGTCTGACCCCTTCGGGTTCGACCCGCAGGACCTCGCACCGCGAAGCCGTTGCCCCCGACCCCGGTCGGGAGCAGCGGCTTCGGCGTTTTTCGCCCGGCGGACTTCGATTCCGGCGGTCGGCCCGCGGAAATGAATTCCCTGGAACACCGCGCCATTGCGCACGGAATTCCCGGCGCCGAATCGGGCGATGCCGCCAGGATATCCAACCTTTGTATACGGCGAATGTTAAAGCGAGCCGCTCGCCGTGTTTACGGCAGGTTGCAAAGTCCTCACGCGTATGCGGTGCGCCCCGGCCGCCCGGTCCGCGTGGAGCGCGGTCAGCGCCCGGGCCCGCTCGGCGTCGCCCCGGGCCACCGCGTCCACGATCGCGCCGTGCTCCGCCCAGGACTCCACGGGCCGCGCCGGGGCCTCCACCACGTACATCCAGGCCACCTTGTGGCGCATCTGGGTGAGCAGCGAGATCAGCCCGGGGCTGCCGGACGCCTGGGCGAGCGTCTCGTGGAACCAACCCCCCAGCGAGCGCAGATCCTCCCCCTGGCCCCTCCTGGCCCGCTCCTGGCCCAGTCTGACCAGGCCGCGCAGCACCTTGAGGTGGGCCTCGCTGCGCCGCCGGGCCGCCCGGGCGGCGGCGAGGGGTTCCAGCAGCATCCGCAGCTCCAGGAGGTCGGCGGCCTCCTGCTCGGTCGGCTCGGCCACGCAGGCGCCGGCGTGCCTGCGGGTGGTCACGAACCCCTCGGACTCCAGCGTGCGCAGCGCCTCGCGCACCGGGACGCGCGAGACTCCGTACCGGCGGGCCAGCACCTCCTCGGTCAGCCGGCCCCCGGGGCCGAACACCCCGGAGACGATGTCGTCGCGGATTGCTGTGCATACCGTGTGCGCGGGAATTCGCAAGACCGGACCTCCGCCTATTTCGTATGACTGTGCGCGCTGCGACTCTATTGCAACACACGATAATTTCCGAGGGCGGCCGGTAATGCGAAACATTCACACAACGCGAAGGCCCCGGCTCGGGAGAGCCGGGGCCTTCGCGGAAGAAGTGCGGTGCGGGGCGGTGTCCGTCAGACGGTGACGCCGTGGGAGCGCAGGTAGGTGATCGGGTCGATGTCCGAGCCGTAGTCGGCACCGGTGCGGGCCTCGAAGTGCAGGTGCGCGCCGCTGGAGTTGCCGCTGTTGCCCGACAGGCCGATCTGCTGGCCCGGGGCGACCTGCTGGCCCACGGAGACGCTGAGCTTCAGCATGTGGCCGTACTGGGTGTAGGTGCCGTCCGCGTGCTTGATGACGACGTTGTTGCCGTACGCGCCGCCCCAGCCCGCCTCGACCACGGTGCCCAGGCCCACGGCGTGGACCGCGGTGCCGGAGTCGGCGTGGAAGTCGATGCCGGTGTGGCTGCCGGAGGACCACATGCCGCCGCTCGCGTGCCACTGGGTGCTGACGTAGGAGCCGTCGATCGGGGAGACGAAGGTGTTGAGGCGCTTGCGCTCCTCCTCGCGGGCGGCGCGCTCCGCGGCCTCGCGCTCGGCCTTGGCCTGGGCTTCGGCCTTCGCCTTGGCCTCGGCGGCCCGCTGCTTCGCGTCGGCTTCCGCCTTCGCCTTGGCGGCGGCGGCTTCCGCGGCGCGCTGCTGGGAGTCGGCCTGGGCCTGGATCTCGCCCGCGAGCTCGTCGGCCACGACGATGGTGTTCAGGCCGGTGTCCTCGAGCGAGGGGGCCTTGTCCGCGGCGAACGCGGGACCGGCCAGGGAGCCGACGACGCCGGTGGCGGCGAGGGCGGCTATGCCGGCGTAGCCGGCGGTCTTGCGGCTCATACGACTGGAACCACGGTGCTTGCCGGCGGCACGACTGCCATACGCCATGAAGGGGCTGATCCTTTCCTTCCCTCTCGCCTACCGGGTTAGCTGACGGGTTCGGAGCAGGAAGGTCTCCTACGGGCCTCCTCTTGCGAGGGGGTCCGATTCACCCCAGGGACACATGTGGGTCCCCGGCTCCCCAGGCTCGCGCCTGACGGGGACTCGGCGATCGCTGTCCGGTGCCGCGGACGCGGCGGGTACAACTGACGGACAGCACGGACGACGCTAGGCGGATCATCAGTCAATCGCCAAACAGACGCGCCTTTTTGTTGCGTACGCCACACCACATACAAGCAACCACGCGACTAAACAGGCAAAAGGGACTCCGGCGGACAAGCCGCCGGAGTCCCCTGGATCGCCCGTCAGTTGGAAACGACCGTCACCTCACCGATCCCCAGGGCCCGTACGGGCTCCTCGATCTGCGAGGCGTCGCCCACCAGGACCGTGACCAGCCGGTTCACCGGGAAGGCGCTGACGACCGCCGAAGTGGCCTCCACCGTCCCGGTCTCGGCGAGCCGCGCGTACAACTGCGCCTGGTAGTCGTCCGGGAGCTCCTGCTCGACCTGGTCGGCGAGCGTGCCCGCGACAGAGGCGGCCGTCTCGAACTTCAGCGGGGCCACGCCCACCAAGTTCTGCACCGCCACATCCCGTTCGGCGTCGGTCAGACCGCCCTCCGCGAGGGTCCGCAGCACCTTCCACAGGTCGTCCAGCGCCGGGCCGGTGTTCGGGGTGTCCACCGAGCCGCTGATGGCGAGCATCGAGGCGCCCTTGCCGTCGGCGGTGGAGCGCAGCACCTGTCCGAAGGCGCGCACGCCGTAGGTGTACCCCTTCTCCTCGCGCAGCACCTTGTCCAGGCGGGAGGTCAGGGTGCCGCCCAGGCAGTACGTGCCGAGCACCTGGGGCGCCCAGACCCGGTCGTGGCGGTCCGGACCGATGCGCCCGATCAGCAGCTGCGTCTGGACGGCGCCGGGCCGGTCCACGATGACCACGCGGCCGGTGTCGTCGGCGGTGATCGGCGGGACCGGGCGCGGCTCGGCGGTGTCGCCGGTCCAGTTGCCCAGGGTGTCGGCCAGGACGGCGTCCAGGTCGATGCCGGTCAGGTCGCCGACGACCACCGCGGTGGCGGTCGCGGGGCGCACGTGGGCCTCGAAGAAGGCGCGTACGGCCGCGGAGTCGATGCGGGCGACCGTCTCCTCGGTGCCCTGGCGCGGGCGGGACATCCGCAGCGAGGCCGGGAACAGCTCCTTCGAGAGCTGCTTGGCGGCACGGCGCTGCGGGTTGGCGCTCTCGTGCGGGATCTCGTCGAGCCGGTTGCGCACCAGGCGGTCGACCTCGTCGTCCGCGAAGGCGGGCGCGCGCAGCGCTTCGGCGAGCAGGCCCAGCGCCTTGTGCAGCCGGGAGGCCGGGACCTCCAGGGAGACCCGCAGGCCCGGGTGGTCGGCGTGCGCGTCGAGGGTGGCTCCGCAGCGCTCCAGCTCGGCCGCGAACTCCTCGGCGGAGTGCTTGTCGGTGCCTTCGGACAGGGCGCGGGTCATGATGGTGGCCACGCCGTCGAGGCCCTCGGGCTCCGCGTCCAGCGGGGCGGCGAGGTTGATCTCGACCGCCACCACCTGCTGGCCGGGGCGGTGGCAGCGCAGCAGGGTCAGGCCGTTGGCCAGTACCCCGCGCTCGGGGGCCGGGAAGGCCCACGGCTGCGGCTCGCCGGCCTCGGGGCGCGGGTGGAAGGTCATCGTGACGGCTGCGGTGTCGCTCACTGCTCCGCCCCCTCGTTCTCGTCGCTCGCGTGGGTTTCTTCCGTGTCGTCGGCTGCGTTGGCTTCGAGCGGCTCGTACACGAGCACCGCGCGGTTGTCCGGGCGCAGTCGGGCCGCGGCCACGGCCTGCACCTCCTCGGCGGTGACGTCGAGGACGCGCTGGACGGCGGTCAGCGCCAGCTGCGGGTCGCCGAACAGCACCGCGAAGCGGCACAGTTCGTCGGCGCGGCCGGACACCGTGCTCAGCCGGTCCAGCCATTCGCGCTCCAGCTGGGCCTGGGCGCGCTCCATCTCCTCGGCCGTCGGGCCCTCGGCGGCGAACCGCGCGAGCTCCTCGTCGACGGCGGCCTCGATGGCGGGCACCTCGACCCCGCTGGAGGTCTTGACGTCCAGCCAGCCCAGCGACGGCGCGCCGGCCAGCCGCAGCATGCCGAAGCCGGCCGCGACGGCGGTCTGGTCGCGGCGTACCAGGCGGTTGTGCAGGCGGGAGGACTCCCCGCTGCCCAGCACGGTCAGCGCCACGTCGGCGGCGTCGCATTCGCGGGTGCCGTCGTGCGGGAGCCGGTAGGCCGCCATCAGCGCGCGGGCCGGAACCTCCTCGACGATCTCCTCGCGCAGCTGCTCGCCCATGGTCTCGGGGAGCGAGCCGTCGCGCGGCGGCTGCTTGCCGTCGTGGCCGGGGATGGTGCCGAAGTACTTCTCGACCCAGGCGAGCGTCTTCTCGGGGTCGATGTCGCCGACGACCGACAGCACCGCGTTGTTGGGCGCGTAGTACGTACGGAAGAAGGCGCGCGCGTCCTCCAGGGACGCGGCGTCCAGGTCGGCCATGGAGCCGATCGGGGTGTGGTGGTACGGGTGGCCGTCCGGGTACGCGAGGGCGGTCAGCTTCTCGAAGGCCGTACCGTACGGGACGTTGTCGTAGCGCTGGCGGCGCTCGTTCTTGACGACGTCGCGCTGGTTCTCCATGGACTCGTCGTCCAGGGCGGCCAACAGCGAGCCCATCCGGTCCGCCTCCAGCCACAGCGCGAGCTCCAGCTGGTGGGTCGGCATCGTCTCGAAGTAGTTGGTGCGCTCGAAGCTGGTGGTGCCGTTGAGGGAGCCGCCGGCCCCCTGGACCAGCTCGAAGTGCCCGTTGCCGGAGACGTTCTGCGAGCCCTGGAACATCAGGTGCTCGAAGAGGTGAGCCAGGCCGGTGCGTCCCTTGACTTCGTGGCGCGAGCCGACGTCGTACCAGAGGCAGACCGCGGCGACCGGGGTCAGGTGGTCCTCGGACAGCACCACGCGCAGGCCGTTGGCCAGCCGGTGCTCGGTCGCTGTGAGGCCGCCGGAGCCGGCCTGGGCTGTGGCCGTGTGACCCATGGGCATGTGGTCCCTTCGATCGCGATGCAGAGATTCCTGTCAGACCTGCCACTGTATGCAAGCGTGTCGGGAGCTGGAGAAGTTCCCGGCCCACTCCTGGGTCGGAGTCGGCGTTGTCGGTGCCTCGGGCCACAATGGTCCGCGTCACCCCACTGTCCGAAACCTGCCGCCTATACACAGCTGACGCTGCCCGCGAGCTCCTCCGAGGCGTTCCTCGTGGCCGAAGGACGCCTCAGCACGCCTCCGCCAGCCGCCCCAGGCGTTCCCGCACCTCCCGCACCTCCCGCGCCCGGCCCGAGTCCCCGGCCCGCTCGAACGTCGGGAGCGCGCTCTCCCAGGGCGACGGGTGGCGGCGCGGGGTCGAGCGGGACCCGGCGCGCGGCCGGCGCGAGCCGCACGGTGGCCGCGTCGGTCCCGCGCAGGCACCACTCGACGAGGCGGGCGACCGCCCGCGCACGCTCGTCCGGCGTGTCCGCCTCCTCCGCGAGCTCCGGGCGAGCGCCCGGACCAGGCAGTGGAACTGGTAGCGGCCCGGCTCCGGGGACTCCAGCAGGTGGGCGTCGACGAGCGCCTCCAACCGGGCGGGCGACGTGGTTGTGGAGCGAGGCGTGCGCCGTGGCCGGAACCGACTCGCCCCACATCGCCGCCTTCACCGTGTCCCAGGACACCAAGGCGTTGGCCCGTAACAGGAGCACGGCCGGCAGGGTGCGCGACTTCGGTGCGTCGACCGGCCGGGCCGCACCCACCCCTCGCGTCCTCCACGGTGACGATCCCTCTCGTGCCCCGCCACCAGCCCCCCACGGGAGGTCATCCGATGCGCATCGTAGGCACGGGACCACGGATTCGCCGGTCCGTTTCGAGGGGTGGGCGCGGCGCGGCAGCCGACCTGGGTCCCTGCCGTCAACGCCTAGTGCTGTGACCGGGAAGGTTTGCCGGGTCGCGGTGTCCGGTGCGGTGCATCTCCCCCGGCTACCGCTGGGAGGGGCCCCCGGGCGGAGGACCACGGCTAGCACTAGGGGATGATCAGCATCTTTCCGCGCGCCTCGCCCCGGTGGAGCCGTTCGACGGCCTCGGGGGCCTGCGCGAGCGGGAAGGTGCGCTGGACGGCCGGGGACAGCGTGCCGTCCTCGACGTGCCGCCGCAGGACCTCGAGGTCGCTCTGGCGTTCGGCGGCGAAGATGCCGCCCAGCGTGTGGCGCACGAAGGGGTTGAGCAGCGCGGCCCGCAGCACCCGGTCGATGCCGCCGAGCCAGCGGCCGCCGCCCTCGCCGCCGACGATGACGAGCCTTCCGCGCGGCATCAGGGCGCGCCTGAGGTGGGACAGGCCGCGGTTGCCGGCGGTGTCGAGGATGAGGTCGTATTGGCGCACTCCGTCGGCGAAATCCTCGCGCGTGTAGTCGATGGCCTCGTCCGCGCCGAGCGAGCGCACCAGCTCCGTCTTCGCGGTGCTGCACACCCCCGTGACGTGCGCGCCGTACGCCTTGGCGAGTTGCACCGCGAAGGTGCCGACCCCGCCCGCGGCGCCGATGACCAGGACCCGCTGCCCGGGCCGCACGCGGCCCACGTCGCGCAGGGCCTGGAGGGCGGTCAGGCCGGAGAGGGGGAGCGCGGCCGCCTCCTCCAGGGGGAGCCCGGCGGGCTTGTGCGCGAGCTTGTCCTGCCGGGCGCACACGTACTCCGCGAAGGAGCCCTCGCAGATGCCGAACACCTCGTCCCCCGGCTTGAATGCGCTCACTCCCCCGCCGACCGCTTCGACCCGGCCGGAGACCTCCCGGCCGCGTACGGCGACCTTGGGCGCGCGCAGTCCGTACCCCATGAGCCTGAGCAGGTAGGGCCGGCCGCTCATCAGGTGCCAGACCCCGGCGTCCACTCCGGCGGCCCGGACGGCTATGAGCACCTCCCCGGGGCCCGGCTTCGGCGTCTCGACGTCCCTCAGCTCCAGTACGTCGCTGGATCCGTATGTGTCCTGCACGATCGCCTTCACGGCGCCGTCCCTTCCTCGTCGGTGTACTGGAATACCTGCTCGAGCGGCACGGCGAAGACGCGGGCGATCCTGAACGCCGTCTCGAGCGAGGGCGAGTAGCGGCCCTTCTCGATGGCGATGACGGTCTGGCGGGTCACGCCGATGCGCTCCGCCAGCTCCGCCTGGGTCATCTCCGCGCGCTCGAAGCGCAAGATCCTGATCCGGTTCGTGATGCCGGTCGGCTTCACCACGACTGGAACCCCCAGCGGTAGGCGGCGAGCTTCACGACGGAGCCGAGCACCGCCGAGAGGACGAAGCCCAGGTAGATCACGTTGGAGATCCAGAAGCGGTCCGCCCCCGCCATCGACAGGATCAGCGCGGCCACGGCGCCGATGACGAGGAAGGACTGCCCGGCGTGCTCGCCGAGGCGGCCGATCTCCTTGTCCCGCTGGTCCTTGACGTCGGCTTCGCCGGGCGAGGCGGCGGCGACCGCCACGTGCAGGAGGATCGAGGCCGCGATGGCTCCGCCGACCGTCCAGAGCAGCGGCGCGATGTACGGGACCTCCGTGAGGGGGACGCCGTCACCGGCCCGGCCCAGCACGAGGGCCAGGTAGACCGCGTACCCGGCGACCGCGACCACCCCCATGACCCACGCGCGCTTCTCTTCGAAAGCCACAGCCACTCCCATGTAAAACAACTTTGACATGACGAATGTAAAAGGATCCATACCCCGTGTCAATGATTTCTTACATCGTGCCGCGTCGGCCGGTCCCGTCACGCGGTACGGGCCGGGATCCGCGGGCGGGCGGGGGCCGATACTGATCTTCATGAACGACACGGCCACGGCCACCGCCCTCGCCCACGCCCTGGAACGGATATCCGGACACGTCAGCCGGTTCGACGCCCGCTTCGAGCAGTACTTCGACACCCTCGGGGAGCGCATCGACCTCCCGCTGCCCAGCCGCTTCGCCCCGCGCTGCCTGGAGCTGCTGCGCGAGCTGTCGACGCGCGGCGGGAAGCGCCTGCGGGTGGTCGTGCTGCACGAGGCGGCCCGGCTGGTGACCACCGACGAACCGCCGGGCCTGGCGGAGGCGGCCCTGAGCCTCGAGCTGCTGCAGACGCACGGGCTCGTCCACGACGACATCATCGACGACGCCCCGCTGCGGCGCGGCGGGGCCTCGACGTACTACGCCTACCGCCGGGAGCTGCCCGGCGACCTCCCCGCCGCCCTCGGCCTCGCCGTGCTCGCGGGCGACCTCGCCGCGTTCCTGTCGATGCAGGTACTGCTGGAGGCCGACGTTCCGGCGGAGCTGCGCCACGCCTTGCTGGCCGTCCAGACCCGGACGGCGGCCGAGACCGTGCTCGGGCAGATCGCGGACCTGGAGCGGGACACCCTCGCGGATCCCGGTGAGGAGTTCCTGCACGCCGTAACCGACTTCAAGAGCGCGCGGTACTCCGTCCTGGCCCCGTTGACCATGGGGCTGCTGGCCGCGGGCGAGGACCCCGCGCCGCACCGCGACCGGCTGCACCGGTACGCCCGCCTGGTGGGGATCGGCGAGCAGATGCGCGACGACTACCTGGACCTGTTCCACAAGGCCGACCGGGTCGGCAAGTCGACCGGGGCCGACATCCGCGCCGGACGGCGCACGTACGCCGTGGGCGCGGTCCTGGCCTGCGCGGGCGGGACCGACGCGGCCCTGGTGGAAGCGGCCCTCGGCGACCCCGCCTGCCCGGACGCCACCATCGCCCGGATCCAGCGGATCGCCCGCGACGGCGGAGCGGACCGGCTGCTGCGCGCCGAGATCCGGCGGTACGCGGAGGCCGCCTCCGCCGAGGCCGCGTCCTGGGCCCCGTACTGGCGGGCGGAGGCGGTGGGCCTCTTCCGGAGCCTGCCCCTGTGGCACATCGACCAGCTGGACGGCACGGACGGCACGGACGGGACCGACGGCACGGCCTGAGCCCTCACCGGCCGTGCCGGACCGCCGGACCGCCGGACCGTGCCGGACCGCACCGGGCCGGGGACCCGCGTCACCCGAGCGCGCGGCCCCGCTGGCACACCGGCCCCCGCCCCGGCTTGCTGGTCGCATGACACGAAGCACACCGGGGACCCCCTCGGAGAAGAGCCTCTCCACCCCCCGGGCGGCCGGGCTCGCGGGCATCGTCTTCGCCGTCCTGCTGGCGGCGGCGATCGTGCTCTCCCGGATCGCCCTGCCGGAGGGCGGCGGCGCCGACCGGGTCGAGGTCACCTCGGGCCAGCGGGACGCGGTGACCACGGCCCTCGAACTCGTCCCGTTCGCCGGGATCGCCTTCCTCTGGTTCATGGGCGCGCTGCGCGAACACGCCGGCGACGCCGAGGACCGGTTCGTCTCGACCGTCTTCCTGGGCAGCGGCCTGGTCTTCGTCGCCTGCCTGTTCGGCGCCGCCGGGGCCGCCGGAACGGTCCTGGCCTCCGACCAGCCGCAGGAGTTCGGCCGCCACTTCGCGTACACGCTGCTCACCACGTACGCGATGCGGATGGCCGCCGTCTTCATCTTCGCGACCTCGACGATCGGCCGGCGGCTCGGGGTCTTCCCGCGCCCCCTGGCCCTGGCCGGGTACCTGGCGGGCCTCGTGCTGCTCCTGGCCGGCTCCTCGCTGCCGTGGTCCGAGCTGGTCTTCCCGGCCTGGTCCGCGCTGGTGAGCCTGTACATCCTGCGGTCGGGCCGGGCCGGCCCCCGTACCTCCTGACGCCCGCCGCCGCCGCCCGCCGCCGCCCGCGGCAGACGCGGGCGCGCGCCGGTCCGCACCCGGGCGTCGGCGTCACTCCAACGGCGGCGCCGGAGGGGCCCCGCCCGGCCCGGCGGCACACGCTGGTCCGGGTAGCCGAGGGGGGCACCGAAAGGACACACCTTGCTGAGGCTCGTCGTCGATCTCAACCGGTGCCAGGGATACGCGCAGTGCGCGTTCCTCGCCCCCGACGTCTTCGCGATGCACGGGGACGAGGGACTGCTCTACGATCCGCAGGCCGAGGAGGCCCAGCGCGAGCGGGTGGCCCAGGCCGTCGCCGCCTGCCCCGTACAGGCGATCCTCGTGGACGAGCTGGACCTGGCCGCCACCCCGGCCGGGGCAGCCGCCACGGCCGGGGCCGGGGACGCCAAGGGGGCCTCCGATGGCTGACACCGCCCTGGAGCAGCTCAAGCGCTCCGGCAAGATCGTGGTCGTCGGTGCCTCGCTGGCCGGACTGCGCGCCGCGGAGACCATGCGGGAGAAGGGCTTCGCCGGTTCCCTGACCCTGATCGGCGACGAACCGTACGAACCGTACGACCGCCCGCCGCTGTCCAAGCAGGTCCTGCTCGGCAAGGGCGACGCGGAGCACACCGCGCTGCCCCGACGCCGCGCCATCGACGCCGAATGGCGTCTGGGCGTGGCGGCGAGCGGGCTCGACATGGCGGCCCGCAAGGTCCTCCTCGCCGATGGCGAGGAGGTGCCCTACGACCGCCTGCTGATCGCCACCGGTGTGCGGGCCCGGGCCTGGCCCAACGAGGCCGAGCGCGAGCTCGACGGGGTCTTCACGCTGCGCACCCGCGAGGACGGCGCCGCGCTGGCCCGGAGCCTGAACGCCGGACCGCGCCGGGTCCTGGTCATCGGCGCCGGATTCACCGGCTCCGAGATCGCCTCCGCCTGCCGCGAACGCGGGCTGGAGGTGACCGTCGCCGAGCGCGGTGACGCCCCGCTGGTGGGCGCCCTGGGCGGGGTCATCGGCGCCGTCGCCGCCGAACTCCACCGGGAGAACGGCGTCGACCTGCGGACCGGGATCATGGTCACCGGCCTGGAGGGCGACGCCACGGGACGGGTCCGCGCCGCGCACCTGTCCGACGGCACCACGCTGGAGTGCGACGTGGTCGTCGCCTCGCTCGGAGCCCAGCGCAACACCGAGTGGCTGACGGGCTCCGGCCTCGGGGCGGGCCCGCGCGGCATCGCCTGCGACGCCGGCTGCCGGGCCTTCGACATCCGCGGCATCGTCACCGACGACGTCTACGTGGCGGGCGACGTGGCCCGTTCCCCGCACGCACTGTTCGGCTACCAGTTCCTGTCGCTGGAGCACTGGGGCAACGCCGTGGCGCAGGCCGACACCGCCGCGCACAACATGCTCAGCGAGAGCACCGACCGCCGGCCGCACCTGTGGGTGCCGGCGTTCTGGTCCTCCCAGTTCGGGGTGAACATCAAGTCCGTCGGCGTGCCCTCCATGGGCACGGAGATCATGATCACCCAGGGTTCGCGGGCCGAGCGCCGCTTCACCGGGGTCTACGGCTACCAGGGCCGGGTCATCGGCGCGGTCACCTTCGACAACTCGCGGTGGCTGCAGTTCTACGAGCAGCAGATCGAGGCCACCGCGCCCTTCCCTCCCCCGTTCACCACGGTCGACCGGCGCTCCGACGGGCAGCGGCCGATCCCCGCGGACTTCCCCGACCCGTCCGTCCCCACGCACGGGCCGACCATCACCCTCAGCGGGTACTCGCCGGCCGACCGCCGGATCACCTTCACCCCCGCCGGGCACTGACCCGCACGCCCCCGGAGGACCCGCAATGAGCCACGGCATCCTGAGCCAGATCCTGGACTACGCCAACCGCGCGAACCCGTACCCGCTGTACGAGGAACTGCGCAAGACGCCCGTCTTCCACGACGGGACCGGGCCGTACGTCATCAGCACCTACTACGACATCCAGAGCCTGCTGCACGACCCGCGGCTGAGCTCCGACTCCCGCAACCTGGCCGCGACGGCCGGGGACCCGCTGGCCGAGGACGGCGGGGAGGAGGCGACGGCGCTGCCGCCGAGCTTCCTGAAGCTGGACCCCCCGGAGCACGACCGGCTGCGCCGGATGACCAACCGGCCCTTCGGCCCGCCGCACTCCCCGCGCCGCGTCGACGGGATGCGGGACGGGCTGCGGGACATCGTCACCGGGCTCATCGACAACCTCGGCGACACCGAGGGGATCGACCTGGTCGACCAGTTCGCCTACCCGTTCCCGGTGACGATGATCTGCCAGCTGCTGGGCGTTCCGCGCGAGGACGAGGCCCGCTTCCACGTCTGGGCCGACACGCTGGCGGCCAGCCTGGACCCCGATCCGGACTCCGATCCCGCCGAACGGCAGCGCAGCACCCACGACTCCCGGATGGAGCTGGGCATGTACCTGGCCGGGCTGATCGAGGAGCGGCGCAAGAAGCCGGGCGACGACATGCTCTCCCAGCTGGCCGTGGGGCACGGGCCGGACGACTCCATGTCCACGATGGAGCTGCTCAGCACGGCGGCCCTGCTGCTGATCGCCGGCCACGAGACCACGGTCAACCTGATCACCAACGGGATGCTGACGCTGCTGCGCAACCCGGACGTGCTGGCGCAGTTGCGGCAGGACTCCCGGCTGGCCGTGCCCCTGGTGGAGGAGCTGCTGCGGTTCGAGCCGCCGGTGCAGCTGCTGCCGCAGCGCACCCCGCTCGTGGACATCGAGGTCCGCGGGACCACCATCCCCAAGGGGTCCTCGATGTGGCTGATCCTGGCCTCGGGCAATCGGGACCCCGGCCGCTTCAAGGACCCGGACCGCTTCGACCCGCACCGCAAGGACATCCAGCACCTGGGCCTGGGCAGCGGCATCCACAGCTGCTTCGGCGCTCCGCTGGCCAGGCTGGAGGCACAGCTCGCGCTGAGCGAGCTGGCCCGGCGGCTGGAGAACCCGCGCCTCCTGGAGGATCCGCCGCCCTACCGGCAGAACGCGGTCCTGCGCGGGCCCCGGCACCTGCGGATCGCCTGCGACGGGATCCGCCCCGCCTGACCGGACCGGACCTGCCGGGACCGGACCCGCCCGGGGCGAGGCCGGCTACCAGCCGAACCGGCGGTCGGCCTCGCGCTCGAACTCCTCGAAGGTGAGCACGTCGTCGCCGTCCCGGTTGGCCTGGTCGAAGAGGGCCGAGGAGGCGTCGACGTCGCCCACGCCCCAGAACGGCAGGACGCCTTCGGCGGCGAGGGTGGGGCCCTTGGTCCGCAGCGCCGAGATCACCTCGACACGGGTCAGGACGCCGTCGCTGTTCAGGTCGAGTGCGTCGAAGAGCCTGCGGGCCTTCTCGCTCATGACGTGGTCCTTTCCTCGGGATGCTGACCACCGCGCGGGCCGCCGGCTCGCTGGCCGCGGCCTTCGTGACCGCCGGCCGCAGCGGCAGGCCCTCGCACCGGCTCGTCCTCGGCGCGGCCCTCGCCTTCGCCGCCGTGGAGACGGGAAGAGTCAGATGGGTATAGGGGGCAGGTGCTCCGTGTGGTGCGGCAGGCACCCCGGCCCGGATGAGGCGGGCCGGGGCGGCGTGAGGGAAGTGGTCAGCGAGACCGCGAAGGGGATCCGGGCGATGCCGGCGGAGTCGCAGCGGGAGCCTGGCCGCCCGTGGCCTTGGCCTGCTGGGCGCGGTGCGCGGCCATTGTCTGTGCCCAGGCGGTCACGTCGTACAGGCCCGGGTCGATGTTGACGTCGTAGTTGGCGATGAGCAGCGGGAGCGCCGCACGGGTGACGAGCTGCTTCTGGGCCTTCTCGCTCAGGCCGTCGGGGGTTTCGTGCCAGACGTAGACGGGGCCTGTGGTCTCATCGGTGCGGCGCTCCAGGCCGGCACTGTCGAGGATGGCAAGGAGTTCTTCCGGTGCGTTGCTGCGGCTGACGATGTGGATGCTGCCGGGAGTGCGGGCCTGTCGGTAGATCTCGACGTCTTTGCCGGTTTCGTCGGCCAGATTTCCCACGGGGGATCTCCTCGCGGTGGTGGGTGGATCAGCGGGTCGCAGATGCGACCGCCGGGCAGGGCGGGCGAGCGGGCAGCGCGGTGGGCGCGGAAGCCAGCCGGGCCGGGCGCATGGTGACGCCGACGCCGATACGGGCCAGTCGCTGGGAGACGGCCTGGACGCGGGCGATCTGCTCGCGGTCGCCGTACGACGCCGGAAGGAGGAACTGCCGGTGGTAGGGGTGGTACTGGAATCCGGCGCCGTACAGGACCACGGTTGCCTCACGCACTCCGGTGACGGCGCCGACGGCCCCGTCCGGGTGCCAGACCATGCTCACCGCCCCGGTGATCAGGGCAGGTTCGGGCCGGCGGGGTGCGGGATGGGCGGTGTTGTGCCGGACCTGGCGCAGCGCATCCTCGTAGCGGGGCAGCAGCCTGCGGGTGACCTGGGCGGCGGCGCGGGCGGGGTCGGAGGGGACGGTGATGCCGTTGGGTTCGGCGACCTGGTGGAAGGCGTCGTGATGGGCGTCCGGTTCCAGTGCGCCGATCATGAACTGGTGCCGGTACCGGGGGCGATCGAAGAGCAGCAGGCGTGCTCCGTCGGCTCGGGCGAGCACGGCCTGGTGGCCGAGGACGAAGTTGGAGGTGGCGTAGCCGACGGCTCCCATGTCCCACACCGTCGAGGTGGTGGCGATCTGGTCGTGGTAGGCGGCGTGGCGGGTGTAAGTGCTGGTCCAGGTCTCGGGCAGGCGGGCGGCGAGGCCTTCTGCGAAGGCCGCGAGATCGGTTCGATGGTGTCGTGGAGGCATGGACCGTTTCGGAGGCGGAGTGCGGCGGGTTCAGCGTCCCCGGGTGGGCGGCGACGCCGCTGGACCTGGAGGTGCAGGCGGTTGCGGGGAGACCGGCTTGGCGGCGGCGGCCTGATTGCGGATGTGCCGGATCTCGCCGCCGTGTCGCGAGAGCCCGCTGGTGGTGTCCATCAGCCGCATCGCGAGGTCCTCCTTGGACAGTGCGCCCTCAGTGCGCTGGCTCCAGGTGGCCCAGGTCGTGATCAGGGTCTGCACCAGGTGGGACAGCAGGCCCTCGGTGGGTGCGGCCACTTCGGCGAGGATCTCGGCGACCTGCTTGTCGTCGGTGGCCCTGCTGGCCCGCTCGGCGAGCTGGTCCAGGTAGCGGTGGGCCGCTGCCCGGTCGCCGTCAGGGGTGGCGAGCGTGTTCAGGGAGGGATCCAGGAAGACGCTGAACCCTGAGAGCAGGAGAGCCTGGGCCGCGGCGGTCGCGTAGTGGCGCTGCTGTTCGACGGGCAGGTCGTGCGGCTGGCGCAGGTAGTGGACGCCGCCGTCGCGGAAGCGTCCGACGGTCTCCAGGATGCCCGCGGCTTCTGGTGTGCATCTGCTGGTCACCACCAGCTGGGTGCGTGGGTCGCGGGTGATCGTGACGTAATCGAGGATGAGGAAGTCGGGCTCTGCGCCGTCCTTCACCGGGATCGCACGGTGTTCGCCGTGGCCGGGCGCGGTGCGGGCAGCGGCGTCGTTGCCGGAGTGCCCCGGTGGGGCGCGCTGCGCAGGGTCACACCGATGTTCAGGGCGCCGAGCGCGGCGCCGGCCGCCCGTACGCACTGTGCCTGGTGAGCCGTGTCGTCGCCGGAGGCGACGTACGCCTGCTGGCCGGGGTCGTGGACGAACCCGTGGGCTGTCAGGACGCCGGCCACGTCCGCCCGGTCGGTGGTGGCGGTGAGGTCGCCGGATTCCGTCCAGCTCATCACCAGGGTGTCGGGCTGGGAGTGGGCGCGGTTCAGGCGCAGGGCGTTGTCCTGGACCTGGGCCAGCGCGGCCTCGTATCGGGGCAGGAGGTTGGTGACGATGGCGTCGGTGGCCTGCTCGGGGTCGGCGGGTATCGCGATGCCGTCCGGCTCCCGCACCCCGCGGAATGCTTCCGCGGGGGTGTCGACGGGTGCCATGGCGGCTATGAGGAACTCGTCCTCGTAGCGGGGATGGTCAAGGAGGAAGAGCCGCCGGCCATCGTCGCGGGTCAGGATGACGTCGTGCTTCACCGGGTGCTGGGCGAGAGCTTCGGCGACGTGGTTCAGGTCCCAGACGTCGGCGGTGGCGCTGTGGCGCTCGTCGTGGGCGGTGTGCTGGCGCAGCTCATGGGTCCAGGTGCCGGGCAGGTTCTGGGTGAGGATGGCGGCGAAGGAGCCGAGCTCGTCGGGGTCGCGGTCGTAGGGCATGGTTCCTCGGGCGGGTCTCGGGGCGGTCAGCGGCGGCGGCCGGCCGGGGCGGGCAGAGCAGCAGCCGGTGTGACGGGCGTGGTGGGGATGCGGGCGGGCACGGGGCAGGGGCACGAGGCCGACTTCTCCCGTTCGTCGCTGGCGACTTCCTGGGGGCACGGCGCGCGGTGGGGGTGTACGGCCTGCCGGTCGGCGAGCCCGTTGCGGACGTGCCGCAGGTCAGAGGTGATGACGCGGAGCCGTTCGTCGACCAGGTAGTGCAGCCGCGCGGCGGTGTGCGGGTCGATGGGCTCCCCGAGGTCCTGCAGGAAGTCGGCCGTGGCGGCGAGGACTTCGGCGAGGGCCGGGAGGACACCGTCGTGGGTGGCGGTCAGCTCCGTCAGGGCGTCGCTGACTTCCTCGGTGGTCTCCGCTTCCCGGATCCGGGTCGCGAGGTGTGCGACCTGGGCGCCGAGAGAGAGGTAGTGCGGTTCGTGTTGCTCGGTGGCAAAGGCGGGGTCCGCGGTCAGGTCGTAGCCGACGGCTTGGAGGCGGGCTACGGCGCGGGTGGCCAGGCGGATCTCCTCTTCCTGGTCAAGGCCGGTAGGAAGACGGTGGTACGTCTCGTGGCGGCGGACGACTGGGACGAATCCGGTGCGTTCCAGGAGGCTGTGGGCTTCCGGGTCGCCCCCACGGGCGAGGACTTCCCCGGAGCCCGGATCGCGTCGGACGGTCAGTACACGGTGGGCGAGGGCCAAGAAGAGAATGCTTTCTGCGGTAGAGGCGGCCGGTCAGCGCCTCCGGGTGGCCCGGGACGGGAGCCCGGCGGAGGCACCTGTGGTGGCGACTCCGGCCGGGGTGCCAGGGTGCCCGGGGACGATCTCGGCGAGGTCGGATTCAAGGGCGTGGGATCGGCGGGCGATCCACTCCAGCTGGTGCGCGAGCTCCGGCCAGCCCGACGGCGCACTACCCAGCTGGTGCGCGGCCTTCTCCACGAGACGGCGGGCGGCGGCGAAATGCTGGTGCGCGCCGTTGGACAAGTCCGCCACGAAGTTGGTGCCGGGAATTTCGACGGTGGGCCGTGCCGCCGCCAGCATGTTCGCCTTGAAGGGGGCGGCGTGGTGGTCTGGCGGGGAGAGAAGGCGGAGGTCGGCTTCGATGCGCCGGCATTCCGCGGCCAGGGCGTGGGGGAGTTGCCTGGGCACGGGCGCCCGGACGCCGTCCTCCCGGACCAGATTGGCGACCAGGTCGAGGCGGTGGGGCAGGTCGCGGAGGGCGATCCACCTGCACGGATTCGGGTCGCCGGGCGGGGCGATTCTTGAGACGCGGGCGAGCCGGTGGCCGACCTCGGACCATTCGGCCGGCGTGAGCTCCCGGTCCTCGGGGTGCAGGCGGACGCTGACGTGGAGGATGACGCGGGGATCACCACGGTAGGTGGCGGCGAAGGGGTGCTCCCGGTGCGATTCGTCGAGGTGCTGGGCCCACTCCACCGAGGTCCATATCCGGTCCTCGTCGGTGAAGTAGTCGAGCTGCGACCAGTACGCGACGATCGTGCCGTCGGTGGTCAGGCCCTCCTGGTCGCTGACGGGCCGGCCCAGAGCCGCGGCGAGTGCGTGGGCGGACGTGGTGTCCAACTCGTGGAGTGTGGGGATCATCGGCTGCCGGCCCGGCCGTCGGCGACGTGGACGAGCTGGTTCAGTTCGGTGATCGAGTACCAGCCGACATCGACGGGCTTGCTGTCGGTGAACCGGGGCACGAGGTAGTCCTGCAGGGCCCGCTGGTAGATCAGGCAGTCGGGGCAGCGCGTGGAGAGGTGGACGAGGTAGCGGGGGTGTCCGGTGACGAAGCTGCGGGCGCCGCCGTCAGGGTTGCGCAGGCGCCATCCGTCCTCGTTGGTCGGGGTGTGCCAGGACGGGGTGACCACCGTCATGGCGTCGCCCCACAGGATGCCGTCGTCCACTCCCTTGATGACCACGATCCGGTCGCCGGGAGCGAAGTGTCCGTGGGTGATGTCCCGGTCGGGGGTGATGGCGTCAGCGGGTATGAACGCGGCACGGATGGCGTCGGGCACGGCAGAAGTCCTTCCACGAAGGTGCCGCAGTTTCGCGGCGGGTGAAGTACTTCAATGGTCTGGAGAATCCCCGGTTTGGCTGACCGGGGATCGTCGGCTATATATGTCCGCCCACGGTTACCGGAACGGGTTCTCCGTCCCCCGGTCATCAGCGGTGGCCGCGTCCAGCAGCTCGGGAAGGTCAGTGCCCTCGGCGTCGCGCTGGTCGATCCACCACCCGGCCCGCGTGACCGTGCGGATCTTCTCCTCCAGCGCGGCCCAGTCGGCCTCGTCCCAGGTCCCGCTCTCGGTGACCAGCGCGGTGTACGCGGCCGTCACCAGCTGGAACCGGGAACGCTCACCCCAGGCAAGAGCCCGCTCGGGACCCTCCAGCGCCGGCATGTCGAACTGCGTCGCCCAGTCCAATGCGGCCTGCTGCTCCTCGGCCCGCTTCGCCGCCAGCCACACTTCCTTCGTGGCGCTGTCGGAGTCCCGGGAGGCCTTCCAGCAGTCGGTGCAGTCACGGCCGCCGAGCCAGCGGGCGAATCCGGCCCGCTTGTCGGCGGGACGGTCGGACAGGTTGGCCGTGCTCTCGTGTCCACAGCTGTGGATGATCTTCCATTCGGTTCGGATAGCCATAGATGAATCTCCTTCTGATGCAGGGAAGTTGATGTGGTCGGGCTGGTTGTGGCGGGAGCGCCGGTGGCGGCCGGGGCGACGGCCGGGGCCGAGCTTGCGGCGGGCGAGGGCGAGGATGGCCAGCGAGAGGGCGGCGCCGGCGGCGGGAAGAGCAGCGAGTACGTACGGGCGCTCGGCGAGGGCTCCGGCGAGCGCGGTTCCGGCGGCCTGGCCGGTACCGACGGACAGGATCAGCCAGGCGTACGCCTCGGTGGTGCGTGAGGCGGGTGCCAGGGTGTCCACGGTGTGGAAGCCGTTGGTGATGATCAGGGTGAGGAACAGCCCCGGGACGACGGCCAGGGCGATGGCTGAGCGCGGTCCGGGCTGGATGAGCAGGGGTATCCAGCCGAGGAGGAACAGGCCGGCGGTCGCGAGGAGCTGAGTGGTGGTCGTGCCGGGCCATGTCCGTCGGGCGTAGACCAGGCCGCCGAGGACGCTGCCGGTGGAGAACGCGGCGGGGAGCATCCCGGAGAGCATGGCCATCCCGTGAGTGGTGGCCATGCCCGCTGCCCACACGTTCATCGCACCGAGCGCGAACCCCGTCCCCGCAAGCGCGGTGAACAGCAGGACCAGACCGGCCCCCGCCAGACGGCCGCCTCCCACCGCCCCACCAGTGGTGGCCGGCCGCCAGGTCCGTGACGGGGCAGCGGTCAGGACCACGACCGTTCCCACAAGGGTGAGTGCGGCGGCGGCGTTCAGGGCCATGTCGGGCCCGTATGCGGTGGCCAGCCACGAGGCGAGCAAGGGACCCACGATGTAGAGGAGGCCCTGAGACCCGGTGTCGAGGGCCTGGACGACCCGCCGCCGGCCCAGGTCGGGAAGAACCGTCGGCCACAACGCGCGCAGCCCGGATTCCAAAGGCGGGGTGAACAGACCCGCGAGCCCCACGGCGGCGGTCACGGCCGCCGGATGCCCGCTCGCCCCGATCCACGGGAGCGAGGCCAGGTAACCGGAGTTGAACACGACGGCCGGTGCGGAGATACGGGTCTGCCCGTACCGGTCCATCAGCCTGCCCTTGATCGGCTGGGACAGCCCGGACGCCAGCCCGTACAGCGCGGCGAGGAGGCCGGCGAAGGCCAGGGAACCGCCCCCGCCGGTGATCCACAACACGAGCCCGACGGGCACCATGCCGTTGGGCAGACGACCGGTCAGGGTGCCGCCGAGCAGGCGGACAACATGGCGGCTGCCCAGGACGGCGCCGTACGTGGCTGGTGGTGGGGTGGTGTTCGGGTGATCGGCCAGGGTCAACAGGGCAGGGCTTTCCGTCAGAGAGGGCGAGGCGGAGTGGGACCGGGCGCGGGGCGCTACCGGCGGGGTGCGGAAGCGGCGGAGACCGGCGGGGTCGGCACGACCGGTGTGGTGCCTACAGCGGGCGGGCGCGGTACGGGCAGGTGGTGGGGTGCGGGGGTGCGGTGCGGCGGCAGGACCGCCACCGCGTCCTCCAGCTGTTCGCCGATCTGCGCGAGGTCCTGGATCAGGTGGGTGGTCTGCGCGGAGAGCATCCGCAGTCGCACGGAGATCTCCTGGCCTGCCCGGGTGTCCATGGCGGTCGCCCAGGCGGCGCAGGTGTCGAGGAAGACCGTGAGCTGCGCGATGTGTCCGGCGGGAGCATGGGGCGGCAGGTCGGTGACGTAGGAGATCGCCTCGGCGACGGAGGCGCTGTGCTGCGCGTCGATGACGTCGCGGATCAGCTGTTCCAGTGGCACCCCGGGTGGTGACGCGCTGTCCGGCGGGGGGCCGTTGGGATAGAGCACGCCGGGTGGGACTGCTGGTGGGAGGTGGCGGATCGCTTCGTCGTCGGTGTCGTAGCGCCCGAGCACGCTCATTTCGGGGCCGTCGATGTCCCCGGCGAGGATCACGACCATCTCCTCCTCGTCGTCGACCGGGTGCGGGACGAAGGCGAGGGTGAGCTGGCGGCCAGCGGCGTCGTAGCGAGATTCCTGGGGCTGGAGCAGGCCGCGGCTGCGGGCCGAGCGGGCCCAGGCGGTCCATGCCTCCTGTTCCTCCGTACCGAGCCCGGGGTTCGGCTCCGGTGGGTGGGCGGGCTGGAGGGCGAGGTCGCGCAGCAGGACGTCGTGCTCGCCCCAGGTCTGCATGTAGGGCCACAGCAGAGCGTCGCGGCTGGTGGTGTCCTGGCCGTCGGGGTGCTCGTCCAGGATGCGTACGGCCTGGTCCGCGGCATGGGCGAGGTCGGAGATCAGCAGGTGCCAGCGGGCATGGTGCCGGGCAGGGGGCATGGCCCGCACGCCAGCGCTGGCGTGGACGATCAGGGTGCTGAGGTGGGGGCGGAGTTCGACGAAGAGCTCGGCGAGCTCCCGGTTGCGCTCGGCTTCGGCGGCCTGGGCGGCCGGGGCGTCGGTGATGTCTCCGTGGCGGGTACGGAGGTGGTCCACGGCCATCTCGCAGCGGAGCGTGATGACCGAGAACTGGACGGCCCAGCCGGTCAGAGCATTAACCGCCTCGTGCGGAGGTGGGGTCGGGGGGGCCCGCGCCCTCGCCCTCCGGATCGCGGCCGTCCCGGCGCTGGCGGTCCTCGCCGCCCTGACGGCAGCCCCCGCCCAGGCCGCCCCGGCCGACGACGTCCGCATCAACGAGGTGGTGACCACCGGGGACGTCGACGATTCGATCGAGCTCCACAACAAGGGCGCCGGCCCCGTCGACCTCTCGGGCTGGATACTCAAGGACGACAACAGCAGCTCGAAGTACAAGATCGCCTCCGGCACCACCCTGGCCCCCGGGGCCTTCCGCGCCTTCGACGTCCACTCCTCCTTCGGCCTCGGCTCCTCCGACAAGGCCCGCCTGTACCTCCCGGACGGCAGCACGCTCGTCGACAGCTTCACCTGGAGCAAGCACTCCGAGCCGTCCTGGTCACGCTGCCCCGACGGCACGGGCGCCTTCACATCCGCCGCCCGCACCCTCGGCGCGCCCAACAACTGCGGCACCGGCGGCGGCACCACTCCGGTCGCCTGGCCCGGCAGCTCCTCGGTGTCCACCGCCGACGCCTCGAACGTCTTCGGCGAGGACCTCAGCGGTCTCCAGCAGGAGGGCTCCGTGATGTGGGGCGCCCAGAACTCCGGCAAGCTCTGGCGCCTCGTCAAGAACGGTTCCGGAGGCTGGACCCCTGACACCGCCGGCGGCTGGTCCACCGGAAAGGCACTCCGCTTCCCCGGCGGTTCCGGCACCCCCGACAGCGAGGGCGTCGCCGTCACCGGAGCGGGCGCCGCGGGCGGGGTGTTCGTCGCCAGCGAGCGCAACGCCGACTCCTCCGGCACCAGCCGGCTGTCCGTCCTGCGCTACGACGTGAGCGGTACGGCCACCACCCTCACCGCGGGCAAGGAGTGGAACCTGACCCCGGACCTCCCCGCCGTCGGCTCCAACCTCGGCCTCGAGGCGCTCACCTGGGTGCCCGACAGCCACCTGACCGGCGCCGGCTTCAAGGACGCTGCCACCGGGGCGGCCTACGATCCGTCCCGCTACGGCGCCCACACCGACGGGGTGTTCTTCGTCGGTGTCGAGGGCACCGGCATGATCTACGGATACGTGCTCGCGGACTCGGGAGCCTTCACCCGCGTGGCCGCTTTCAGCAGCGGCATGGCGGGGGTCATGGAACTGCAGTGGGAGCCGCAGGCAGGCCGCCTGTGGGCCGTCTGCGACGACACCTGCTCGGGCCGGCACCTCACCCTGCGGGTCGACGCCTCCGGCTCCTTCGCCACCAACGCCGTCTTCAACCGGCCCGCCGGCATGTCCAACCTGAACAACGAGGGCTTCGCGATCGCCCCGGCCGCCGAATGCGCGGCGGGCTCCAAGCCCGTCTACTGGTCCGACGACAGCAACACCGGCGGACACGCGCTGCGCAAGGGCACCGTCAGCTGCTGACCCGCCCGTAGGAACGCCGCAGGGGCGGCGGACGTCGCCGTCCGTCCGCCCCTGCGGCGCCGGCCCGGGGCCGGCCTTCGCTCAGCGTGCGCCGAGGTGGGCGCCCTTGAGCCACTCGGCCTCGCCGTCCTTCGCGCAGGACGAGGTGTAGACGGGGCCGAACGGCGCCGGGACGGCCGCCACGGTGGAGCAGTTGGACGAGAAGGCCTTGTGACCGCCCGAGAAGTAGTCGAGGTCGACACCGTCGTTGGCCAGGGCGGCGCCGGCGCCGCCCAGCAGGATGCCGGCGGCGAGCGCGGAGGCGGTCACGGCAGAACGAATACGCATGATTCCCCTAAGGATCTACGGAGTGACGCGCCGGTGAATGGGTGCGTCGGCCGGTTCAACGGCCGGACGGAACGTCCGGGAACGGCCGTTCACTCCAACGCCACTGCAGTATCGTTTCGACACCCGTCAGGCGCCCGCCGGACGCGGTGCGATCTTCTCGAGGTCGTCGACGGTGCCGGTCATGACGGTCCGGATGTGTTCGGTCAGGTGTTCCACGGGCCAGTCCCACCAGGCCAGATCGAGCAGGCGGGCGATCTCGGTGCCGTCGTAGCGGGTGCGGATGATCCGGGCCGGGTTGCCGCCGACGATCGCGTAGTCGGGGACGTCCTCGACGACGACGGCGCCGGAGGCGATGACCGCGCCGTGCCCGATGCGCACTCCGGGCATGACCATCGTGTCGTAGCCGAACCAGACGTCGTTGCCGACGACGGTGTCGCCGCGGCCCGGCAGGCCGGTGAGCAGGTCGAAGTGCCCGGCCCAGGAGCCGCCCATGATGGGGAAGGGGAACGTGGACGGGCCGTCCATGCGGTGGTTGGCGCCGTTCATGATGAACCGCACCCCGGTGCCCAGCGCGCAGAACTTCCCGATGACCAGCTTCTCCGGCCCGTAGTGGTAGAGGACGTTGCGGGTCTCGAACGCGGTGGGGTGCTCCGGGTCGTCGTAGTAGGAGTACTCCCCGACCTCGATCAGCGGTGAGGTCACCAGCGGCTTCAGCAGGACCACGCGGGGCTGGTCGGGAACGGGGTGGAGCACCGTGGGGTCCGCGGGGATCCGGGGCGTGGCCATCGATTTCGCTCTCCGTTCGGGAAGGGATCGGCGGGTCGTCGTGCGTAGCCGGGCCGGGCCGGGCTCTGCGGTGCGGTGCGGTGCCGTCATGGTCGGGCGGACAGGAACTCCCGGAACACGCGTGCGGCGCGCGGGTTCTCGCCGCACTGCCACACGCCGTGCGGGCAGTAGTCGGTGATGCTGTGGTAGAGCGGCTCGTGCTCGGCGATCCAAGCCAGCATGCCCCGCATGTACTCCGGGTTGTCGCCGTTGCGGAACAGCCCCCATTCGGGGTACGAGATCCGCTTCCCGTGGGCCCTCGCGAAGTCGACCTGGTGCTGGAGTCCGTAGGGCTGGGTGACCTGCTCGTCGAAGGTGTGGCCGGGCGGCTGGTCGTAGGTGTCCATGCCGATGATGTCGACCACGTCGTCGCCGGGGTAGCACCTGGTCCAGGCGATCGCGTCACCGCCGCGGTTGGGGGCGAAGTCGAATCGGAACCGCTGCCCCTTCACGGAGCGCATGGAGGCCACGATGCGCCGCCAGTACCTCTGCCAGTTCGCGGGGTCGGGCCGGCACCGGTGGGTGTAGTTGAAGCCGTTCATCTCCCAGCCGAGCACGATCACCGTGTCCGGCACCCCGAGGCTGACCAGACGCTTGGCCAGCCGCTGGAAGTGGTGGTCGTACGCGCCCTGCGCGCCGGAGCGGATCAGCTCGGCGACCCGACGGTCGGGTACGCCGGCCTCGTTGCGCTCCATCATGGGCACGTTCAGGACGAACAGCCGATCAGCCCTCGCCTTGCGCCACCGTGCCCAGCTGCGCAGGGAGTCGGGTGCCCCCTCGATGTTCGACCAGGTGTCGCCGGGCAGGTAGGTGTGCCCGGCGCGCAGCTCGGTACCGCCGAGCCAGTGCGAGAGCCCCTGCATCCGCTCGACGCCGGGCGAGCCGTAGTGCAGGTAGGCGCCCACCGCGACCCCGGAGCCGGCGCTGCCGGAGTGGCCGGCGGGGCCGCCCTTGTGCGGTGGCGCGGCGGGGAGGCCCCCGGTGATGAGCAGGCCGACGGCGACCGTACTCGTACAGGCGGCTGCCAGCCAGCGGCCCCAACGGGACATGATGCCTCCACGAGCTTCGCGCACCGATGTATCTGGTCAGTGACGTTAGGCATCTCATCGGATGCGCGGCCTGTCCGGTGACCCCAAGCTGAGCCATTCGCGGCAGCCGCCCGCCTTCGATTCGTCCGACCGGGTGACAGCGCGGCCGAGCCGGCCGCCGCCCCCGCCGAAGGGTGCGTGCGCGTACGCCTTCGGCTGGTCACGTGGACAGGCGTGGACAGTGCTGGGCAGGCACGGCCTCCGCGGGGTCTGGAAAGTGGACAGCGCCCGGCACGAGTCTGTGGCGTGTCAACACCGCACGTGCACGAGCGGCCGGGGCAGCGCGTCGCGCGTCGATTCCCCGGCCGCGAGGGGCTCCGCCTCTCTCTCGTGCGCCGGCCGCCCACCCGCATTCAAGGAGCCTCCACCATGACGTCCCGACCGATCCGCACCCTGACCGTGCTGACCGCTGCCGCTGCCCTCTGCGCCACGGCCGCCTCCACCGCCCATGCCGCGCAGGACACCGGCCGGCGCACTCCGCGGATCGTCACCGCCTGGGCCGACGCCTGGAACGGCACCGATCCCCGGTCCCTCGGCGCCCTGTTCACGGCGAACGGCACCTACACCGACGAGGCCATCGCCGTGACCTTCCGCGGCCGCAAGGAGATCGCCGGTTGGAAGGCCCGCGCCGACACCCTCATCGACGACGTCCACGTCACCGTCCGGGGCGCCCGTCTCGTCGGCGACCGCGTCACCGTGCAAGCCGTCTACTCCGGCCACCTCAAGGGCGCGCCGAAGCCCTTCGCCGTGCCGATGACCACCGTCCTCGACCTCGACGGGAACCACTGCCGGATCACGTCAGACAAGGACCACTACAGCCTGGCCACCGTCCTCACCCAGTCGGGCCTGCCCGCCGACTGGACCCCGCCCGCCTCCTGACGGAAGCGGGTGCCGGCGGGCTCCCCGGCAGCCGGGCACCGGTCAACCGCACCCGAGGTGTCCTTCCAGGAACGGGAGGACCGCGTCGATGAAGTGCTCGTTCCGGTCGCCGGCCACCATGTGCCCGGCGCCGGAGACATCGACGCGCCGCGCGTGGGGGACCCCCTCGCAGAACTGCTCGGCGATGTCTTCGCGCACCACGTCGCTGTTCCCGCCGCGGACGAGCAGGATCGGCACGTCGGCGTGGCGCGCGGCGTCGAGGAGGCGCTCGGCCATGCCCGGCGGGTCCATCCGGCCCTCGAAGCTGTCGAGCATCCGGGGGTCCCAGTGCCAGAACCAGCGGTCGCCCCGGCGTCGCAGGTTGTTCCGTATCCCTTCGGGGTCGCGCGGAGGCGGTCGGTGCGGCAGGTGGGCGGAGACCGCCGCGGCCGCTTCTCCGATACTGGCGAACCCGTCCGGGTGGCCGTGCATGAACTCGACGATCCGGCGGAACCCGCGGGGATCGGGCCGATGGGCGACATCGACGAGGACCAGAGCGCGAATCGCCGCCCTTGGGGCCTCCCCGGCGGCGAGCAGTGCGGCGAGGCCGCCGAGCGAGGCGCCGATGAGCAACGGCTGACGGCCGAGTTCGGTGACGAGCGCGCGGACGTCCTCGGCGAACAGGCCCAGGTCGTAGTCGCCGTCGGCGGGCCATTCGCTGGTCCCGTGCCCCCGCAGGTCCGGGGCGATGACCTGCCACCCCAGGGCCGCGAGTCGAGGGCCGGCCCGGTCCCAGGCGTGCCGCGTCTGGCCTCCGCCGTGCAGCAGGACGAGAGGGGGCGAGGACGCCCCGCCCCAGACGTCCGCCGCGAGCCGGATACCACCGGCGCCCGTGAAGCTCCGGGTGCGTGGCGGTGCGCTGGGCGTCATGCCGGGCGTCATGCCTTGCCCCGGGTCCGCAGCGGTGCCAGCAGCTGGTCGCGGTAGGGATCCGCGGCCGCCGCGGCGAGCGCGACGTCCAGCCCGAACAGGGCGCGCGCGAGGAAGCGGTCGTCATCGACCAGCTCGGCGACCCATTGGTGCAGCGCACCCACGCACGAGGCGGCGACCACGGCGGCCAGAGCGTCCGTGTCGACGTCGGCGCGCAGGACACCTCGTGTCCGTGCGTCCGCCATCGCCCGGCGGAGCTGGATGAGCGGACTGCGGCCGAGGACGAGACCGCTCTTCTCCCACTCGCGCACCATGCGACGCGATACGACCGGGTCGTCGACGAACAGTTGGACGGTCGACCTGACGACCTCCCGCGGGGAACCGCCGTCCAGCGACTCCAGACGGCCCTCGAGTTCGTCCATGAACCCGGCGGCAAGGGCTTCCCAGATCTTGTCGCGCGGTCCGATCAGGTTGTACACGGTGGCCGGGGCGACCTCGGCCCGCTCCGCGATCCGCTCGGTACTGAGCACCGATTCCTGGCTGTCGCGCAGGAGTTCGCGCGTCGCGTCGAGGATCCGCGACCGCCGCTGCGCCTTGTTGTGCTCACGCGGGCCTCCGTCGGCCGTCTGCATCGCGCACATCCCTTCGCGCAAAATTTAGAGAGCCCTCTAAATTTAGAGCCGGCCGCTGGACGTGGTCAAGGGGCGAGGCCCGGTCCGGCGTGGGCATGAGGGCGCCGAAGGGGCGGGCGACGGCCTCGAACTGGTCGGGCTCGTGCCGAAGAGCGGCACCGGGCACGGAGCCCTGTTTCCCTCGAAGTCACCTGAACGGGCAGGTCAGGGCGGCTGAGTACCTGATGGACTCGAAGACCATCTGATCCATGCCGACCCCTTCGAGGAGTTGAGGTGGGACGGCACGCTGAGCGCATGCGGTACGAGGAGAAAGTAGAGCTCACCGCTAGTGCTGTGGCCGGAAAGGTTTGCCGGGTCGCGGTGTTCGGTGCGGTGCATCGCAAGGCGGAGGACCACGCCTCGTACTGGACGTACCGGTGTGGTCCGACAACGCGGCGAGGTGCCGTGCCGGGCGCCGCGACCCGGTGGACCTTTCCGGTCACAGCACTAGCCGGTGCGCGGCGGTGCTCATCCTTCGTTCGGGTTGCCCGGCGCCCCGGGCTTGCGGCGCAGGTTGCGGATCGCCGGGATCGCGAGCAGTGCCGCGCTGCCCGCCAGGCCGGCGCCGGCCGACACCAGCAGCAGCCGGCCCGGGGAGGCCAGCGCGGTGGCGGGCCCCGCCAGGATCTGGCCGAGCGCGATCCCGGACACCGAGCCGGCCAGCTCGTAGGCGCTGACCCGGTTGAGTACCGCGGGCGGGGTGTGGGTCTGCACGCTGGTCGCCCACATCACCGACCAGAACGCCCAGGCCCCGCCGCCGAGCGCATGGCCCGCGAGCAGCACCGGCAGGCCCGCGTCCAGCGCCACGCAGAGCGGCAGTACGGCGTACAGCGCCATCGCCACCGCGCCGGCGGCCAGCGGCCGGTCCGGGCGCAGCCGCAGGGCGAGCAGGCCGCCGAGCACCGTTCCGACGCCGAGGAAGGAGACGGCCAGGCCGTAGGCGTTCGGGCCGAGCCGGGCGCCGATCAACGCCGAGCCGAGCGGTACCAGGGGGCCGAAGAGGAGTAGGCCGTAGCCCACCCAGATCAGGATGACCGCCCACATCCAGGTGCGTGCACGGAACTCCTGCCAGCCCTGGCGCAGGTCGCGGCGGAGTGAACTCCCGGGCGGGGCAGCAGAGTCGGAGTCGGAGTCGACGTGGGCGGGGGCGCCCGCAGGCACGTCGGCCGGGGCGAGGCGGATGAGTGCCAGGCACAGGGCGCTGAGCAGGAAGGTGCCGGCGTCGATCGCGTACACGGTCCCGGCGCCGGTCAGCACGATCAGCAGTCCCGCAAGGGCCGGGCCGATCAGGTGGGCGAGCGCGTCGGCCACCTTGAGCGTGGCGTTGGCCCGCTGCGGATCGCGGGCGACCAGCGGGACCATCCCGTTCACCCCCGGCAGGAACATCGCGACGGCCGCGCCGGCCAGTGCCGCCATGGTCACCAGCAGCCAGAACGGCGGTGTCCCGGCGAAGAACGCGGCCGCCAGCACGCCTTGGGTGAGGACCCGGACGAGGTCCGCGCCGACCATCATCCGGCGTGCGCCGAGCCGGTCGGCCAACACCCCGCCGAACAGGACCAGGAGGACGAACGTCCCCGTCCAGATGCCGAGGACGAGGCCGACTCCGGAGATCCCGTACAGCGGGCCGATCGCGAGCGCGGCGGCCACCGGCATCATCGCGTCGCCGACCAGGGAGACCGAGCGGGCGGCGAAGTAGAGGGTGAAACGCCGGTCCCACAGGGGGTATCGGGCGGCCGGCGGATCGGGCTGGGCCGGCCGGGGGGTCGCAGGGGGCCGGGCGGTCTCCTTTACCACTTCTGACGCTGCCGGCTGATACATGCCGGACTTCCGCTGTGCTTATGCGGTCATATGCGCAGCCTGGATGATCCTGCCTGGGTGTCGAACCCGTGCCGGCCCCTGTCAGTGCCCCTGTCCGTCCTGCTGTCCGTCCTGCTCGCCTTGCTCGCCCTGCCCCTCGCCGCCCCGGGGGCCCGGGCCTCGGGCGGGGGTGCCGGCGCCGGGATCGAGACCGCCCGGACCGGCCGGCAGGTCGCCCCCGGGGTCCGGCTGGAGTCCTACGACCGGCTCGAAGCCGACCGCTGGCTGCGCATCGACGAGCTCGACGTCGACCTCGCGGCTGCGGGCAGAGCCGGGGGCGCGCGGGCCGAGTACCTCGGCGGCCGGGGCGTCGCCACCGTCGCGGACGCGGCCGCCCGGCACCCCGCCGGCCCGGGCCGACGCGTGGTCGCCGCCGTGAACGGGGACTTCTTCGACATCAGGGGTACGGGCGCCCCGCTCGGCCCGGGCATCGGCGCCGGACGGCTCCTGCACGCGCCGTCCCCCGGCGCCGGCCAGGCCGTGGGCTTCGGCGCCGACGGCGCCGGCCGGGTGCTGGACATCGCGCTCGCCGGGACCGTGACCCTGCCCGGCGGAGCGGTCCGCCCGCTCGCCGGCTACAACACCGCGCGGCCGCCCGCCGACGGCTTCGCCGCCTACACCGCCGACTGGCCGGCGGCCGAACTGCCCGCGCTCGGCCCGGTGGTGGACCTCCGGGACGGGCGGGTCACGGCCGTCCGCGCTGCCGCACGTGCGGCCGTACGGCGCCCCGCGGCCGGTACGACCTTGCTGGTCGCGGGCGGCGCCGCGGCGGCCGAACTCGCCGCCCTGCGGCCCGCGGACGCGGTCGCCGTCCGGGCCCGGCCCGTCGCGGCCGGGGGCGGGCCGCTCCCGGTGGGAGCGCTGGGCGGCCGGGAGGCGCTGGTCGTGGCCGGGGTCGCGCAGGACCACGAGGGCGAGCCGAACAACGCCGCCGCCCCGCGCACCGCCGTCGGCTTCTCGCGCGACGGCCGGCGGCTGCGCGTGGTCACCGTCGACGGCCGCCAGCGCGACAGCGGCGGCCTGACGCTCACGGCGCTCGGCCGGCTGATGCACCGGCTCGGCGCGTACGAGGCCCTGAACCTGGACGGCGGCGGCTCCTCCACCCTGCTCGCCGCCCTGACCGGGGAGCCGGGCCTGACCTTGGAGAACTTCCCGTCCGACGGCCGGCCGCGCCCGGTCCCCAACGGGCTCGTCCTGACCGCCCCGGCCGGCTCCGGCAAGACAGCCGGGTACCGGATCGAGCCCGTGGGCGGCGTCGCGCGCGCCTTCGCCGGGCTTGGCCGGACCCTCAGGGCCACCGCGTACGACACCGCACTCGGCCCGGTGGCCTCCGCCGGGCCCGCGCCGGTGTGGACCGCGGAAGGCGGCGGGGCGCGGGTCGACTCCGGCGGGGTGCTGCGCGCGGCGCGCCCCGGCCGGCTCGCGGTGCACGTCCGGGGCGGGGCGGCACGCGGCACGCTCGGCGTCGACGTCCTCGGCCCGCCGGCCCGGATCCGGGCCGTCCCGGAGCGGATCGGACTCGCGGAGCAGGGGGAGGGCGCGCGCTTCGAGGTGACCGGACATGACGCGCAGGGGGCCGCCGCCGTCATCGAACCCCGGGACGTGACCCTGGAGTTCGACCGCTCGCAGTGGGCCGTCGCCGAGGACGGGCGCGGCGGGTTCACCGTGACCGCCCGAGTCCCCTGGGCCGCCGGGCGGTTGCTGGCCTCCGTGCGGGGAGTCTCGGCGGGCCCGGCCGAACTGGCGCTGGGCGTCGGCCTGTCGGACCGTCCGCTCGCGGACCTGGAGGACGCGGACCGGTGGACCGGCCCGGGGAGCGGGGCCGGGGAGGGGCACCCGGGCCGGGGGCTCGCCCTCACGCCCACCGCCGACGGGGGCACCGCGGCCGCGGCTCCGCCCCGGCCGCTCCCCGTACCGGAGCTGGCCCGGTCGCTCTCCCTCCAGGTGAACGGCGACGGCTCCGGAGCCAGGCCCGCCGTGGAAGTCACCGACGCGGACGGGGGAGTCGCCACCCTGCGCGGGCCCGCCGTGGACTGGACCGGCTGGCGGGAGATCCGCCTCCCGCTCCCGGCGATGGCGGAGCGGCCCTTCACCGTGACGCGGATCTCGGCCGCGGCGGCCGCTGCCGCGGTCGCGGCCCGGGGTCCGGCGGCGCGGCTGCTGGTGGACACCCTGGCGGCGCGCACGCCGCCGACCGGGTCTGCCCGTACCCCCGCCGCGCCCGATCCGATCGTTGCCACGGCGGACCAAGTGCGCGCCAGGCCCTGGCGGTTCACCGTCGAGCCCGCCGCCGAAGGTCGCGGCGGTACCGACCGGCCCGGCGCGAAGGACGGCGCGGGCGCCGACTTCGCACTGAACGGCGCCGACCGGCCGCCCTTCGTGCACCGGGGCGTACGGTTCCTGCCGCTCGCGGCCGCCCGCCGCACCCTCGACGGCGGCGGGCTGGCCCGGATCGGGGCCCTGCGCGCCGCCCTCGCGGCCGCCGCCCGGGAAGCGGGCACGGGCGCGGTGGCCGTGGTACAGCCGTACGCGCCGCAGGCCGTCGACCGCAAGGAAGCCGCCCTGCGGCTGCACCTCCTCGCGGAGTTCCGGCGGGCCACCGGCAAACGGGCCGCCGTCATCACGGTGGGCGCCCCGCGCTTCGCGGCCGGCCGAAGCGAGGGCGTCCTCGCCGTCGAGGCCCCGCGCGGCGGCCGGACCCTGATCGGCGCCGACGCCCACGCCACCGGCGACTGGCTCTCCGTACGACCCGACGTCGTGCCCGGAACCGTGCTCGGTGCTAGCCGGTGACCTTGGCGGTGAAGGAGTCGAGGTTGCCGAGTGCGCGGTCGATCTTCTCCTCGACCGTCAGCGTCTCCTCGAAGCCCCGGGTCTTCAGCTTCGGCTGGCGCTTGCCCCTGATGTACAGGGAGCAGGCCAGGTCGGAGCAGACGTAGGTCCCGACCGTGTTGCCGTCGCGGCCGCGGGCTCCGGCGAGCGGGGCCACGAGGAGGGTGACGCCCGAGGAGGTGTGACCCGTCAGGCAGATCTGGCAGATGCTGGACTTGAAGCCGCCCACCCGGTTCGCGGCCGGGACCCGCAGTGAGATGCCGAGGGCGCCGCCGTCGGCCAGGGGCCGCACGATGTGCGCCCGCAGCGGGGCCGCGGGATCCACCCAGCCGAGGAAGTCGAGGTCCTCCCAGGGGAGTTCGGCGAAGTCGGTCGGCAGCTTGAGGCGTGCCGCCTCGCCCTTGGTGCAGTTCACGAAGGAGGCGCGGATCTGTTGGTCGGTGAGCGGGTCCATGAAACGAACGGTACGTGCTGGTGGGAGCCCTGGTCACCTGCTTTTGGCGGCCGCCGGGGCCGCCGCCGCGGCCCGCGGCCCCGGGTCCTCAGAGGCGGACGAGGGTGACCTCGGTGGCCTTGACGCTGGTCCACACCTCGGCGCCGTCGGTGATCCCCAGCTCGGCGGCCGCGTCCGGGGTGATCTCCGCGACCAGGTCGGGCGTCTGCGCCGAGCCGATCAGCACGCGCAGCCGGCTGCCGACCGAGGTGATCTCCCGTACGGTCCCGGGCCAGACGTTGCGGGGGCTGCCGCCCGGGCGCTCCCGGTGGACGGACACGGCCTCGGGGGCGATGATCGCGAGGGCCCGCGCCCCCTCGGGCAGCACCTCCGCCACCACCAGACGGCCCCCGCCCGCGAGTGCCAGGCCGTCGGCCGACGCCGTGCCGGACCACGCGTTGCGCCCCAGCATCCGGGCCACCCACGGGGAACGCGGATGCCGGGTGACCTCGGAGGGCGGTGCGTCCTGGAGGGTCCGGCCGTCGGCGAGCACGAGCACCCGGTCGGCCAGCGAGACCGCCTCGACGGGATCGTGGGTGACGATGAGGCAGACCCCGCCGAAGCCGGCCAGGTGGGTGCGCAGGGTGTGCCGGACGCGGGCGCGCGTCGTCTGGTCGAGGGCGGCGAGCGGCTCGTCGAGGAGCAGCAGCCGCGGCCGGGCCGCGAGCGCGCGGGCGAGGGCCACCCGCTGGGCCTGGCCGCCGGAGAGCTGCGCGGGCTTGCGGCGGGCGAGGTGGCCGACGCCGAGCCGGTCGAGCCAGGCCTGGGCCTCGGCGCGGGCCTCGGCGCGCGGCACCCCGCGGGCACGCAGCCCGTAGGCGGTGTTGGCGAGGGCGGTCAGGTGCGGGAAGAGCGCGCCGTCCTGCGGGACCCACGCCACCTGCCGCTTGTGCGGGGGCAGCGCGGTGACGTCGGCGTCGCCGAGCCTGAGCTCGGCGTACGCGCGCGGGGTGAGGCCGAGGAGGGCGCGCAGGAGGGTGGTCTTGCCCGCGCCGTTCTCGCCGACGACGGCGATGGTGGTGCCGGGTTCGGCGTCGAGGGTGAGCTCGTTGAAACCGGTGACGGTGGCGTGCAGGGGCCAGCGTCCGCCGTCGGCGGGGGCGGCGGGGGCAGTGGGAGCCGCGGCCCCGGAGTCCCCGCCGATCGGACCCGCCGGCCGCCCCGGACCCGCCGGACCCGCCGGCCGCCCCGGACCCGCCGGACCCGCCGGCCGCCCCGGACCCGTCGGCCAAGCCGGGTCCGGGCCGGGAGCGTCGTCGGCGACCACCGGCGCGGCATCGGCGTCGCGGTGGGCGACGGGGGTCCCCGTCCACCTGCCGCGCAGGGCGACGAGCACGGCCATGGCGATCGCGAGCAGCAGCAGGGACACGGAGGTCGCGGCCTCGGGCCGGTCCTGGAGCAGCAGGTACACCTGGAGCGGCAGGGTCTGGGTGGTGCCGGGCAGGTTCCCGGCGAAGGTGATGGTGGCGCCGAACTCGCCGAGCGCCCGGGCCCAGGTCAGCGCGGCGCCCGCGACCAGCCCCGGGCCGACCATCGGCAGCGTCACCGTGAAGAACACGCGGACCGGCGTGGAGCCCAGCGAGGCCGCCGTCTCCTCGTAGCTCGGCTTGAGGCCGCCGAGCGCGCCCTCCAGGCTGATGACGAGGAACGGCATCGCGACGAAGGTGGCCGCGAGGACCGCACCGGAAGTGTGGAAGGGCAGCGTGATGCCGAAGGTGCCCTCCAGCCAGGGGCCGAGCAGTCCGCGCCGGCCGAAGGCGAGCAGCAGCGCCACACCGCCGACGGTGGGCGGCAGGACCATCGGCAGCAGCACGAGCGAGCGGACCAGCGCCTTGCCCCGGAACTCGACGCGGGCCAGGAGCCAGGCGAGCGGAACCCCGAGGACGAGCGAGATGCCGAGCGCCCACAGGGACACCAGCAGCGACAGCTTGAGCGCCTCGACCACACCGGGACTGGTGAGGTGCGCGCCGAGTTCGCTCCACTGGGTGCGGGCGAGGATGCCGAGCAGGGGCATCAGGAGGAACGCCACCGCGAGCACCGCGGGGATCGCGAGGGCCACGGGGGGCCGGGCGCGGCGGGTACGGACTCGGCTCATGTGGGTTCCCGGCTGGTGGAACGGTGACGGCGGGTGAAGCGTAGTGCGGTGGGCGGCGGGTCCGGACACGCGGCGCGGGGCTGTCCGTCCCCCCGGACCGGGCAGCCCCGCCACGTCACCGCGTCCGGTGGCCGGCTACGCCTTCTGGAAGCCCGCGTCCTGGAGGATCTTCTGGGCCTCCGGGGTGCTCAGCCACGCGACGAACGCGGCCGCGGCCTCGGCGTTCTTGGAGCCCTTGAGCGAGGCGGCCGGGTAGGAGGCCACGGCGTTCTCGGCGTCCGGGATGTCCACGACGGCGACCTTGTCACCGGACTTGAGGGTGTCGGTCTTGTAGACCAGGCCGGCATCGGCCTCGCCCAGCTCGACCTTGCTCAGCACGGCGCGGACGTTGGGCTCCTGCGAGACCGGCTTGACCTCGATCTTCTGCGCTTCGAGGATCTGCTTGCTGTAGCGGCCGACGGGGACCTCGGGCGCGGCCAGCACGACCTTGATCTTGGTGTCGGCGAGGTCCTTGAGGCCGGCGACCTTGAACGGGTTGCCCTTGCCGGTCGCGATGACCAGGCGGTTCTTGGCGATGACGGCCGGGTCGTTCACCTCGGTCTTGAGACCGTCCATGGTCTTGGTGTCCGCGGTGACCAGCGCGTCGGCCGGTGCGCCCTGCTTGACCTGGGCGGCGAGCTCCTGCGAACCGGCGAAGGAGAACGTGACCTTCGTACCCGGGTGGGCCTTCTCGTAGGCCGCGCCGGCGGTCTTGAAGACGTCGGTGAGGGAGGAGGCGGCGAGCACCGTCAGCTGGGCGGCCTTGGGCTCGGCGGATGCGGAGGTGCTCGGGGTGGCGGCGGCGTCGTCCTTCTTGTCGTCACCGCTGCCGCAGGCGGCGAGCGCCGGTACGAGCAGGGCGGCGGTCAGGGCGAGGGTCGCGGTGCGGCGGTTCAGGGGCAGGATCGGGGACATGCTGGTGCTCCTCGGTCGGGTCGGCGGCCGGGCCGGTGCCGGGTCCGCGCGGTGGTGGCCCGCGCCGGGGACGGGCGGAGCGGGTACGTGGTGCGGGCGCGTGGTGCGGGCGCGTGGTGCTGAGCGGAAGCGGGTACCCGGGGTACGGGGCTCAGGTGCGGTCGATGTGCACGCTGGTGGACTTCACGCGGGCGGTGGCCTGCATGCCGACCTCCAGCCCGAGCTCGTCGACGGCTTCGCGGGTGAGCAGGGAGACCAGCCGGTGGGGACCCGCCTGGATCTCGACCTGCGCGGCGACGTCGCCGAGCTTGACGGCGGTGACGATGCCGGGGAAGGCGTTGCGCGCCGAGGTGTGGGTCTCCCCGTCCTCGGTGTGGGCTCCCTGGCCGACCTCGATGGAGAAGGCGGCCAGCGCCCGGCCGTCGATCAGGCGGCGGCCGCTGTCGTCGCGGTGGGTCGAGACTCGGCCGGCGTCGGCCCAGCGGCGTGCGGTGTCCGGGCTGACGCCCAGAAGGCGGGCCGCCTGACCGATGGTGTAGGACTGCATGTGCGACAAGGTAGGGGCACATGGCCTGCATTTGCAATTCTCTTGGGATGATGTACATGGCAGATGCCACGCCTCTTGTCGTAACCGCCAAAATCGATTCCGGTGACGCGGGTCCGGGTGGCTAGAGTCGTGGCATGACTGAAGAGGGAACTGCGGGGTCGGCGCGGGTCGACGTGTGGATCTGGTCGGTCCGGCTCACCAAGACGCGGGCGATCGCGGCCGCGGCCTGCCGTGCCGGGCACGTCCGGGTCAACGGGGAGCGCGCGAAGCCCGCGCAGTCGGTGCGCGCCGGGGACGAGGTGCGGCTGTTCCACGCCGGCCGGGAGCGCATCGTGGTGGTCCGCCGCCCGGTGGCCAAGCGGGTCGGCCCGCCGGTCGCCGCCGAATGTCTGATCGACAACAGCCCGCCGCCGCCGACCCCGGTGGAGGCGGCCGTGGTCGGCATCCGCGACCGCGGCGCGGGCCGCCCGACGAAGCGGGAGCGCCGCGAGATCGAAACCCTGCGCGGCAACCGCTAGTGCAGTGACCTCGGGGAAGCCCGGTCCGGCAGTGTGCCGGGCCGGGCTTCGGCGTTTCCGAAGGGGGGCGGGTGTCCGGCGGCGCTGAGAAATTTTCTGCAAGGGATTGCTCCCGTTCTTCCGAGAAGGGCGGTCCCACGGGCTCTCGGAGTGCGGGAGGTGGTGAAATTCCTCGTTCACGAGGGCTTCACGCGCTGGTGACACCGCCAGTAACCTCCCCGCAAAACCTTGCGGAAAGTTTTCAACCCGCCGAAGCCGCAGGGACGTTGGCCCCGCTTCGAGGAGCAGACCTTGAGATCACGCACGCGATCACGCCTCAGACGGCGGCCGACGGCCCTGGCCCTGGCCGTCGCGGGGTGCCTGGCAGCCGTACCGGCGGCCGCACTGCCGGCCCCCGGTGCCCCTACCACCGACGCCGCAGACAAGCCGCCCTCGGCCGGCTGACCCCCGTCGAATACGAGACCGTCATGACCACGTCGGCTCTTCAGGCCGCGTGACTGAACCTGTCACCCAACGCTGCATCAGACCCACACGTACGCTGTCGCTCGTCGCATGAAACCCGGTGTCCACTCCCCGGGATCAACCTCATCTCGCGGCTGGCCGGCCGCGCAGCCACACACTTGACCTTCACCACCCGCCTGCGCTTTCTATCTGTATCGCCAGCCACACGAGCGGTGCCGCTGCCAGAACGATCAGCACCAGACAGCACGGTACCTGGGACGGCCCCTTGAGTGGCTCGGCTGCTACCTGCGGGGCCACTCGGCGCACGTCGTCGGCGTGATACCACATCTTGCCGGCATAGCCCGTAGTGGTCATCCAGCTCTCCGTATGGGTCCGCACTCCATGGGCCAGCGCATTCACATACACCGAGCCAGTACCGACGCCCGGCCACAAGGTGCTCACCTGGCGCTCCGTCAGCCAGCCGTCCCCCTCGTCCGCCATATTCCGCCCTTCCCCCAGCAGCCGGTGACACGACATCATGAACTGTCCCATAGCCAGGCGTAGTTAGCCCCCCCATCGTTCCCCGGGGTTCCGACGCGGCGATATCCGCTTCCCGGGCCCCGAACGCCTGGCGCGAGCGGGTTGGCCCTCGTCATCGAGAACGGGCGGTCAGGGTCCGACCGCCGCCCTACCCCCGAATCACGGCGCCGGGGCGTGAGCACCGTCAGTGCAGTCAACAAGCCAGCCGTGCGCGCTACGGCTCTCCGGGGGCAAGCCCCCTGTGTGTCCCCTGCCGTGCCGCGCGCGCCGAGGCTTTTCGCGTCTGAGCGGTCCTGTTCCTGGCGGCGGCGGGCAGTCGCGGCTCGGACGACGACGCCCGACGTGGTCTGGAAGCCAAGTGGCACGACAGCGTCGAGGTGGTCCATTGCTTCGCCAACCTGGAGAGGATCTCCTGCCCGCGGTGCGGCACGGAACTCGCACCTGACTGGTGGGGTGATGCCGTCTCGCAGTGCTATGACGAGGGCTTTTCGACCCTGATGGTGACGGTTCCCTGCTGCGACGTTGAGACGTCGCTTAACGAGCTGGTGTACGACTGGCCGATGGGGTTCGCGCGGTTCAGGATCGAGGTTTTGTATCCGAACCGGGCTTGGCTGACTGACGGGGAGCTGGCCTCTCTCGCGGGTGCTCTCGGACATCCCCTGCGACAGATTCTCATCCATATCTAGTGCTGTGGCCGGAAAGGTTTGCCGGGGCGCGGTGTCCGGTGCGGTGCATCGCAAGGCGGAGGACCACGCCTCGTACTGGACGTACCGGTCTGGTCCGACAACGCGGCGAGGTGCCGTGCCGGGCGCCGCGACCCGGTGGACCTCTCCGGTCACAGCACTAGACGCCGTCACGCGCGCTGCGCCTCGCGCCACGCACTCCCCTCTCATCCCCGCGCCGGCTCCGAGGCCCACCGGGCCAGTTCCGCGCAGCGAATCCCGCCGCCGGGGTGCCACTCCATGACCGGGCCGGCTGTGTCCCCGTGCTCCTCGCACCAGGACATCAGGACCAGGCCCCCGCAGTCGTGACGCTCGCACCGGCACCCCTTCCCCGGAACTGCGTACGGCACCCCGTGTCGGGTCACACCGCCCGCCGGCTTTACGGACGAGGCGGTGCCCCGCAGGCCGGCGGGCCAAGCCAGCGTCACCCGCAGGCCGCCCGACCCCGACCGGAACCGTTCGATCACCCGCACCTCCCCCAGTACCGCCAACGGGCCCGTGCCCGGAGCGGTCAGCCGGCTCACCGATACCCCGAACTCCCCGGCCGCCAGCTCGGCCAGCTCGTCAGCGTCGGCGTCCGTCAACCAGCCGGACAACTGGTTCCTCCTCCTCGGCGTCCTCGGACAGGACCAGCCGCGCGGGTGACCGCTGCGGCGGTCGGCCACCTGGTCCGCGCCGGTCTCCTGGTCTACCTCGGCGGGGACGTCGACTTCCCCGACGTCCACCCGGACCAGGTGGCCGCCCTCGCGCGCCGCCGGGGCCTGCCCGCCCTCCTCGACCAGCACGTGCCCCTGGGCCCGGACCAGGCCGCGGTACGCCTCGGCGTTCGCAGGAGCGACTTTGACGCCGCCGTGAAGCTCGGGTTCCTTTCTCCGGTGTCCTCGGTGGAGATCGACTACAAGCGGCAGGGCGGCGTCACCACGGTGCCGCTGTACTCCACCTTCCCTGTTGAATCGGCTTGTTGAAGCCGATCTGGCGGGGTGGTGTGTGGGTTTCTGCGCGGCATCTCCCGAGCGTGCTCTTGGCGGGCCCAGGCACGCGCGTTTCTGTCATGCTTGCGTCATGCCCGAACCGGAAAACGCAGGTGGTGCGACTGCACCCGCAGCACGGCGCAAGAGGCTGATCGCGTCCCTGATCTCGCTTGCGGCAGTGGGAATCGGCACCGTCCACGTCGTCAGGCCCGATGTGGAAATTGACGGCACCACCCTGGCGCTCGCCGCCATCGCGGTGGTGCCGTGGCTGGGTGACCTCTTCGAGAGCATTGAACTTCCCGGCGGCACCAAGCTCCAGTACCACACGCTGCAAGAGCGTATTGACGCAACGGAGCAGCGCACGGAAGAAATCCGGCAAGCAGCCGACGACGCAGCCAGGCAGGCTCGGGTCGCCTTGGTGACCTCGGGAAGCGAGAACATGGCAGGCGGCTCAGCGATGGAGAAGGTGGTGGAGCTCGCACGCGAGTTCACCAAGTTGCGGCGGACTGAACCATCCAGTCCTGGACGGACCTACCGTCAGGAGCAGATCTTCGCCGAGCTGGTGAGGCTCACCCCGCAGCTGGCCGATTTGGACGTGAGTGCAGCGCTCGGCTCGGACGACGGCGGGACGCGCCTGACCGGATACGCGCGCCTGTACGCGAGGCCGGGGCCGCAGTACCTCAGGGCACTGGTGGAGGCGGCCGTCGAGGAGAACCTGCCCTTCAACCAGTACTGGGCCTTCCACACGGTCGGCGCGATGATCGACACCATCGGTGCAGGCCGAATCGAGCTGGCGACAGCCCGCCAACTCCGCTCGTGTATTTCACGGGTGCCAGAAAACAGCGACCGCGCCCGGGCGCTGCGCGCCGCCCTCACGAGACTGGACGATGACCCAGCCTGAGTAGGTGCGCTGAGCCCCGGCCATACGCCAGGGGTGAACTCCACCTCCATGCCACCGCAGCCAGCCGCAGTGGCCGCGCCTGCGCCACCTCGCAACGGCCGCGCGGCCCACTCCGGCGATCCGGCACCACAGTGCGGGGCTGCCAGCAGTGGCAGCCCCGCACTGCATCAGCGAATGACCGAGGACCCCGACAGCGCGGGGACGGGTCCGCGGACTCCAGTCCAGCCGCTACGGGGCGGGGGCGAACTCCACGTCGGTGCCACCGCAGCCGGCCGCGATGTCCAGCAGACGGTCACGCTCCAGCTCGTCCACCGCCAGCCCCCAGCGCAGCTTCGTCGCGGTCCACTCCGCGCCGTAGCGGCACAGCACCTCCCCCGACGGCGACGGCGACGGCGGGAGCCACTCGGCCGGGTCCTGATCCGCCTTGCTCCGGTTCGAGCGGGCCGTCACCGCGACCAGCGAAGCAAGCTGCCCCTGGTCGTTCGCGTACGCCTCGCGCCTCTGCGGCGTCCACGAACTGGCGCCAGCTGGCGGGAAGCGCTATCCGAACCGTGCGGTATTCCCGGCTCCGGGGCACCTGTCATCAGGCTCGGGCTGACGCCTGGTGCCGTCGCGGCGCCACATGTACCGACACGCCACATCAAGGTAACCCATCTCCTCGTCCTGGAAGCCGGGCCGCGGCGGACCCAGACGATCTGCGCCTTCCACGCACCGCTCGTCCTCGTGGAGTGCAAGACCGTGCACGGCAACATGCTGAACCCGGCGCTCCGGGTGATGGAGGAGAGCCGCCATGGCATTGGTGACGGCGGGATCGCCGTTCATGATCTCGCCGGTCTTGCGGCAGGCCGCGATCCGTACGTCCGTGTCAGCGTCAGCCATCCGTGCCAGGAGTACCTCACGAGCTTCGTCGGTCAAGGACCTGGGCGGCGGCCACGCACATCCCGCGTGTGCCTCGCGCGCCTCAACCACATCAACGCTCCAGGCGCCGGCGTCGAAGACTTCCGCGAACGCGCCCTCGCTCTGGTCCCACCTATCGACAACCACGGCAACGCCAGCACGTGACGGGCCGATGAGCAGAACCATCGTCGAGGTCCGATTTCACAACCTCCGCGTTGTTCGGACGGATGATGTGGGGCGGCAACAGCTCACGGTTTAATCAGCTGAGCGATCGCGATAGTCCTGAGTCGGATGGCGCTCAAGGGAACAGAGGGGGATGGTTTCCAGGCCAGCCCCTGTTGTTCGAGGCTCCTTCTCCTGGCAACCCAGGCAACTGGGCTGAAATCTATGCAGTGCTATGAGACTCTATGGCAATGATTCCTCGTAGGACTCAGGTCTTTGCGATCTTTGCGGTAGCCTTTCTTTCAGCACTTCTGGTCCTGGTGTTCAAACTCATCGACAACCGCGCACAGGCCTTCAGTGCAGCGTCGGTGCTGATTTCCGGAATTGCACTGACTGGCGTTGTAGTCTCGCTCACGTTTCAAGCGCTGCAGACAAAGGCTGCCAGAGATGAACGGGACAGGTCCACCCATAGACAGATGATCTATCTAACGATGGGAGATCGCGCCCTGGCAGAGTGCCTGGAACCGCCAAACACTCCCATGCCATTCGAGCGGTACCGGCAAATCATGTTTGCCAATCTGATCATGGGTAGATGGTACGCTGCGCATCAACTGGGGGACGTGGATGATTCCACACTCAAGTACACCCTTGAGCGGCATTTTCGCGGCGAAATAGGAAGAGCACATTGGGAATATGGCAGCCACGACTGGCTTCGCGGCGCCATAGGAGGGCAACAGCGAAAAGCTGCGGCGTTCGCCGCCATAGTCGAGGGATGCTACCAAGCCGCTGTCAATGCAGGACCTGCAGTGCCGACAGCTGACTACTTCACCGACGAGGGCACCGACTTGGCCCCTCAGAACTCATAGCAGATGACAGTCGGCCGGAATGACGCATGCCGAGCCCTGTGGGCGAACTGGGCGGTCACAGCTGTTCGCTTCGCCCCGCATCAGCGTATCCGCCCTGTAAACCGCGCATGCCTATTCCCTGCACCCGCCAGCCCCAGCAGCGCTTCGTGCTCCGCCTCGTCCGCGGCCAGTCCCCAGCGCAGCTTCGTTGCCACCCACTCCGCGGCGTACTGGCGGTGGTAGCCCCGGCGGGCGGAAGCCACTGCGCCGGGTTCCCCCGCCTTGCTCCGGTTCGACTTCGCGGGGACCGCGATCAGGGTCAGCTGGGACGCCTGGTCATTCGGTACGCCTCCCGACGGACGGCGTCCCAGGCGTAGCCGCCAGCTGGCGCGGAGCGCTATTCGGAAGACGCGGTATCCGGCGGGTGGCACGCTGTCCCCGCCGCACCATGCGGGTGCCGACAGAACACCGAGCCCGCCCGCAGGCAACGCTCATCCCTCGCTCTGTCCCGAGCTGGAGCCGATCTTCAGCGAGTTGAGCAGCGGGAGACCGCCGGCTGCCTGGTGCTTGGTGCTTGGCTGGGCGGGATGAGGAGTGGCCGATCCTCGCCCTCCGCTTCCCTTGGCCCAGCCGCTGACCTCACGTGCCTCTGTGCTCGGTCCCCCCACCGCGACAGCAGCCGCAGCCCGACCGGCTCCGCTCAGGCGCAGGCCTTGCTCCCCGGCGAGCCGCCGCATCGCCCCGGGGGGTGCCCCTATGTCTTTGGTCAAGGAAAACGGGGGTGCGTTGGGTCGGTGAGCCGGGCAGCATGGCGGGGTGGCTGATCTGCTGTGGGATGACGTGAGTTCCTTCTTCGACCCGGACTTGATGGGGTCGTTGCCGGACGTGCGTGTCCCCGATGCCTCGGTGGAGGACTGGCAGGCGGTCCTCGATCTTGTCGTGGAGAAGGGCTGGAAGTACCAGTACTCCGAGGGAGAGACGGTGCTTCCGGTGCCCCGGGCGGAGGCCGTGCTGTCCCGTCCGGCGGATGCCGAGTGCCCGGACCTGCGGGTCTGGCCGGCTGCCGATGTGTTGGCGATCTTCCGTTTTCATGCCGACGATGAAGTCGACTTCGACGTCGATCTGCGGGAGTTGCAGGGCCAGGATCGACTTGATGTGTTCTGCGGCTTCCTTCGGGAGATCGGGCGGCGGCTGGGTAAGCCTGTACTGATGGACCCGGAAGGCGGCTATGGCCATCCGGTGCTCGGCTTCGATGTCGAGGCCGATCGAGTCGTTCTCCTCGCAGACCCGCAGGTCAGGTGACTGAGGCAGACGGCTGCGGTTCATAGAAGGTTCCGTCGCGGAGCATGGCGAAGAGGACGTCGGCTCGTCGTCGGGCGAGGCAGAGCAGGGCCTGGGTGTGGTGCTTGCCCTGGTTGATCTTCTTGTCGTAGTAAGTCCGCGATGCCGGGTCGCCCAGGGCGGCGAAGGCGGAGAGGAAGAAGGCCCGTTTGAGCTGCTTGTTTCCTCTGCGGGAGGGTTGTTCGCCGCGGATCGAGGATCCTGAATTGCGGGTCGCGGGTGCGAGTCCGGCGTAGGCGGCGAGGTGGCCGGCGGTCGGGAAGGTGCTGCCGTCGCCGACCTCGATCAGGATTCTGGCTCCGGTCCTGACGCCGACTCCCGGCATCGACCTCAGGACCCTCGAAAGAGGGTGAGCCTCCAGGAGCTCCTCGATCCGCCCGGCCAACAGGTTCCGCTGGTCAAGGACAGCGGTCAGGGACCCGGCCAGGCTCGGGACGATCAGCGCGGCCGCCTCGGTCCCCGGAACGGTCACGGTCTGCTCGTCCAGAGCGGTGAAGATCTCCTCGACCAGTCGCTCGGCCATCCTCGGCGCCTTCGGCCGTAACAACGTCACCAGCCGCCGCCGTCCGGCCTTGCGGATCTGGGCCGGCGACCCGAACCGCTCCAGCAGGGCCAGGACGGCCGGATGTTGCAGCCGAGGCCCCAGCACCCGCTCGAGCGACGGATGGATCTGGGTCAGCAGGCCGTGCAGCCGGTTCGCGACCCGGGTTGCTTCGCCGGCCAGGTCGTCGTCGAACCCGACGATCATCTCCAGCTCGGCGATCGTCTCGTCCTCGCCGTCGATCGCCCGCAGGGTGTGAGGCATCGCGCGGGCAGCGTCCGCGATGATGAACGCGTCCTTCGCATCCGTCTTGGCCTCACCGGGGTAGAGGTCGGCGATCCGCCGCATCGTCAGGCCCGGAAGGTAGGCCACGGGGCAGTCCATGTCCCTCGCAACGGCCAGCGGCAGGGCCCCGATCGAGGCTGGCTGGTCGACCACGACCAGCACTGTTCCGTGCTTGGCCTTCAGCTTGGAGAAGAGTTCGCGGAGCTTCGGTTCGGTGTTGGGCAGGCGTTTGTCGAAGGCCTTCTTGCCGGTCGGTGTGACGGCGGTGGCGTGGTGTTCGCCCTTGCCGACGTCCAGGCCGAGGAAGACGTCGATGTCGCCGGTGTCGATCACGTGCAGGCCCCTCCGCTCACGCTTTCGTCCGGCCTTGCCTCGGCACCGAGCTGCCACATCCACGTTACGGAGAGCTCTTCCGGCTCGGGTGAAGCCGGTGCTCAAGCCCCTCATCAGCGGTCCGTCGATGCCTCCGGGCCCGGTGACACCACCCCCCTGAGGTGTCCCCCGGAGTGTGGACACGGGGGTCATGCTGCGAGTGTGAGTTTACGTCCTCGCTGGTGTTGCCGTTCGAATTCGGCGGGTGAGAGGTAGCCGAGGGCGCTATGGCGCCGGCGGGTGTTGCAGTCCCCCCACCGGTCGCCCCGGCCGTCCATCCCCGGAACCGTCGCGATCAATAGGTGCACACGTATGCACATGTTGGCTATGATGGTGCGGTTTCCCACCGTCGACCACCGGGACGGGCCCGATGTTCTCGGTACTGCGCAACCGCGTCTACCGCCGTCTGTTCACGGCCCAGGTCATCGCCCTGACCGGCACGGGGCTCGCGACCGTCGCGCTGAGCCTGCTCGCCTACGACCTCGCCGGGGCCGGCGCCCCGGCGGTGCTCGGCACCGCGCTGGCGATCAAGATGATCGCCTACGTGGCCATCTCCCCGATGGCCGGCGCCCTCGCCTGCCGGGTTCCGCGCCGGACCCTGATGGCGGCGATGGACCTCACCCGCGCCGGTGTCGCGCTCGCCCTGCCGTTCGTCACCGAGATCTGGCAGGTCCACGTCCTGATCTTCCTGCTGCCGGCGGCGTCCGCGGTCTTCACGCCGGTCTTCCAGGCCACGATCCCCGAGATCCTCCCCGAAGAGCGCGACTACACCCGGGCCCTGTCGATGTCCCGGCTCGCCTACGACCTGGAGAGCCTGTTCAGCCCGGCGCTCGCCGCGGCCCTGCTGACCCTGGTCTCCTACGACCGGCTGTTCATCGGGACGACCGCGGGATTCGCCGCCTCCGCGGCCCTCGTCGTGTCCACCGTGCTGCCCCGGCCGGTCCCCGCCGGGCGCAGCGCCGGGCACGCCGCCCGCGGCCGCTCGAAGGCCGCGTTCGGGGCCCGCCTCTTCTGGGCCACGCCCAGGCTCCGGGCCCTGCTCGCCCTCGACCTCGCGGTCGCCGCCGCCGGGTCCATGGTCTTCGTCAACACGGTCGTCGTGGTCCGCGACCACTTCGACCGCCCCGCCGCCGCCGTGTCCCTCGCCCTCGGCGCGTACGGCGCCGGCTCCATGCTGACGGCGCTGCTCCTGCCGCGCGCGCTGCGCCGCCGCACCGACCGCGCGGTGATGCTCCCGGCCGCCTTCTTCCTCCCGGCGGTCCTGGCCGCCGTCGCGGCGCTCACCGGCGCCGCTCCGGGCCGGTGGTCCTGGTACGCGGTGCCGGCCGCCTGGGCCGCCATCGGCGCCGCCTGCTCGGCCGTGCTCACCCCCGGCGGCCGGGTGGTCCGCCGCTCGACGGCCGACAGCGACCTGCCGGCCTCGTACGCCGCGCGGTTCTCCCTGTCCCACAGCTGCTGGCTGCTCACCTATCCCCTGGCCGGGTGGCTCGCCGCCGGGGCCGGCCTGCCGGCGGCCGCCGTCGTCCTCGGCGCGATCTCCCTCGCCTCGGCGCTCGCCGCGGCGGCGATCTGGCCGGCCCACGACCCGTCCCGGCTCGACCACGTCCACCCCGACCTGCCCCCGGGCCACCCCCACCTCGCCGGCGCCCGTCCGGCCCCGGACGGGCGCCGGCACGGCCACCACTACGTCATCGACCGCCACCACCAGCGCTGGCCCCACCCGGCCGGGGCCGCGCGGGGACGCGCTCCGCGGTCTCCCTGACCGCCGGGATCACTTGCGCAGCAGGGCGCAGACGAAGTCCTCCTGGACCTCCCGGACCTGTGCGAGCAGGTCGGGGTTGGTGGTGAGGGAGGTCTGCGCGGTGATCGAGAAGGTCAGCGAGCGCCGGCCGTCCGCCGTGGCCGCCGCCAGCTGCGTGTAGCCCGCCGTGTTGCCGGTGTGGCCGTACACGACTCCGCAGCGCGTGGTGTAGCGGAAGATCGCCAGGCCCGCCTCGGTGCGGCCGGGGCCGGGGGGCTGGGACAGTGCGCCGGGGATGAACCGGAACTGCTGGCGCCGGGTGCGCTCCGAGACGAGCGCGCCGCCCGCGTAGCCCCGGATGAACGCGGTCAGGTCCTTCGGCGTCGAGACGATGCCCCCGGACGCCCAGGCTCCCGAGGCGCCCACCGCCTCGCTGACGTCGACGGGCCCGGCCTGCGGGTCGATCTGGTAGCCGTGGAGGAAGGGCGCGGGCAGCCGGTAGCCCTGGGGCAGGCTCGTGGCGTGCAGGCCCAACGGCTCGTAGACGAGCTCGCGCAGCAGGTCCTCGTACCGGCGCCCGGTGGCGGCCTCGGCCATGAGGGCGACGGCGATGTTGTCGGAGTTGGAGTACTGGTAGCGGCTGCCCGGCCGGAAATCGAGGTCCTCGTCGGCGACGAACTCCAGCAGGCGCCGGGAGTCGAAGCGGTGGCGGGGGTCCTCGGAGATGACGTCGATGAAGCCCTGGGACGCCGAGTAGTCGGGCAGTCCGCTGGTGTGGTTGAGCAGTTGACGCAATGTCACCCGGTGCCACGCGTCCGGCTGGCCGGGCAGCACCCGGCCGATCGTGTCGTCCAGGTGCAGCTTGCCGCGGTCGACGAGCGTCAGGGCCACCGCCCCGCTGAAGGCCTTGGCGACGCTGGCGATCCGCATGTGGTCGGTGGCCTTCGGCGGCCGGCCGCTCTCCACGTCGGCCACGCCCGCCCGGTAGACCTCCGTACGGTCGCCGTCGCGCAGGACGGCGATGACCCCGGGCGGCCCGTCGGGCCGCTCCACCAGTTCCCTCAGCTCCTGGCGGAGGGAGGGCCCGGGCGGCGGGTTGCGGTCCGCGCCGGCCTGCGCGGGCTGCACGGAGACGGCGAGCACGGCGCCGCACACTGCGGTGGCGGCGGCCAGGCGCAGCGAAGGGCGGATCCGGCCGGTGCGGCCGTACGGGCGTCGGGACACGGGGGTACCTCCGGGGGGAGAGACGGAGCGGCGGTGGCCCACGATGACAGGAGCCCTCCGGATCCGGCCGCGACACGGCCGCGCGCCGCCCGTCCGTGGCCCGTCCGTGGCCCGTCCGGCCCTGGCGGGGGCGGTGCGAGCCGGTCGAACACCTGCCCGCGGCTTGGACTTCCCGGCGGGGCAACCAATGGCGCCGATCCGCGTCTTGAACTTCTGGCGGTCCGCATCCGTTCGCACCGTCCGTGACCGTCCCCCCGCTTCGAGAGGTTCTCCGCCATGCCCCTGGTCGGTTCCGGTTTCAGCGTCCTTTCCGAGGAGTTCGCCTCGGCCCCCCAACTCTTCTTCGCTTGGCTGAGGGAGCATGCACCGGTGCACCACGAGCCGTCGATCGACGCCTACTTCCTCTCCCGCCACCAGGACGTGAGACGGGTGCTCACCGACCACGAGGCGTTCACCACGGAGATGCTCCAGGTGCGCGCCGAGCCGGTGATGCGCGGCCGGGTCCTCTCCCAGATGACCGGGGCCGAACACACGGCCAAGCGGAAGATCTTCGTCCGCGGCTTCACGGGGCAGGCCCTGCGGGACCAGGTGCGCGCCGTCCACACCCGTGCCGCCGAGCTCGTCGCGCCCTTCCTGGCACGGGGGCGGATGGACCTCGTCAACGATTTCGGCAAGCCCTTCGCCGTGCTCGTGACGCTCGACGTCCTCGGCCTGGACACGGCGGACTGGCGTGACGTGGCCGCCTGGAACAGCGGGATCACCGAGTTCGTCACCAGCGTCGTCCTCACTCCCGAGCGCCGGCGGCACTGTCTGGACTGCGCCGATCGGCTGGAGGCGTACCTGGCCCCCGTCATCGGGCAGCGGCGCCGCCATCCGGGCGAGGACCTGATATCGAAGCTGGTCACGGCCGAGTTCGACGGCATCGCCATGAGCGACCGCGACGTCACCGCGCTGATCACCAACGTCCTCGTCGCCGCGACCGAGCCCGCGGACAAGACGCTCGCCTACCTCTTCAAGCACCTGATCGACCACCCCGGGCAGATGGCCCGGGTCCGCCGGGACCCGGGCCTGCTGCCCGCCGCGATCGCCGAGACCCTGCGCTACACCCCGCCCGTGCAGCTCATCCCCCGACTGGCCGAGCGGGAAGCCGTGTTCGACGGCACCACCGTCCCGGCGGGCGCCACCGTCTTCTGCATGACCGGCGCGGCCAACCGCGACCCCGAGGCCTTCACCGACCCGGACACCTTCGACATCGACCGCCCCGATCTGGGCACCGCCCGCTCCTTCACCGCCGCCGCCCAGCACCTCGCCTTCGGCACCGGGCTCCACCAGTGCGTCGGCGCCGCCTTCGCGCGCGCCGAGATCGAGACCGTCGCCGCACTGCTCCTGCCCCTGCTGGAGCAGGTCCGCCACAGCCCCGGCTCCCCCTACCGGGAGACCGGCCTGTACACCCGCGGTCCCGCCGCCCTGTCCGTGGACTTCACCCCCGTCCGCCCCGACGGCCGGGACCTCGGACCCGTCCGGTGACAATGGGGGCCACACCGGTACGGCACGCACAACAAGGGGGAACGGCGAGCGTCATGGTGTCCGTGGGAGAAAGACTGAGCACCGCACGGGTTCGGGCCTTCATCGGCCGGAACGAGCAACTCGCGCGGTTCGGGGAGGCCTTGGCCGGCGATCCGCGGGCGCCGTTCGCGTTCTACGTGTACGGGCCGGGCGGCATCGGGAAGTCGACGCTGCTGCGCAGGATGGCGGACGACGCCCGTGCGGCGGGCCGGCCCCTCGTCGAACTCGACGGCCGCTTCGTCAGCCGGGACCCGGCCGAGTTCGAGCGCGCGGCCGGCCCCTTCCTGGACGCTCCCGGCACGGTCCTCGTCGTCGACTCCTTCGAGCACTGCCAGTGGCTGGAGAGCTGGCTGTGGCACCGCTTCCTGCCGCGGGCCGCGGACGGCGCCCTGGTCGTCCTGGCCGGTCGCCTCGGACCGCAGCCGCAGTGGGCCGCCGACCCCGCCTGGGCGGGGCTCCTGCACGTGAGCGAACTCGAGCCGTTCTCCGAGGACCAGGCGCGGAGCCTGCTGGCCGCGGCGCGGCTGCGGCCCGAACTGCGCGGCCGCGTACTCCGGTTCGCCGGGGGCAACCCCCTGGCCCTGTCGCTCGCGGCGGCCGCGGGTTCGACGGGCTGCGGCGAGGCGGAGAACTGGTCCCCTTCCGCGGACGTCCTGCGCACCCTGCTGGCCGGGCTGATCGGCGAGGTGCCCACGGCCGCGCACCGCCGCGCCCTGGAGGTGGCGGCGCAGGCGTACGCGACCTCCGAGGAGCTCCTCTCCGCCGTGCTGCACGGGGAGGACGCCCACCTCCTCTTCTCCTGGCTCAGGGACCTGCCCTTCATGGAGTCCACCCACCGCGGGATCCACCCCCACGACGCCGCACGCGAGACCCTGGCCGCCGACCTGCGCTGGCGGGCGCCCACCGCCTTCACCTCGATGCGCGGGCGCCTGATGGAGGAGTACCTGCGCGTCCTGCGCGAGGCGCCCGAGGAGCGGGTGTGGACCGTCACCGACGAGCTCTTCTACCTCTTCCGGGAGGGCGAGACCCTGGCGCGGCTGCGCACCTGGTCCCGCGAGGACGAGGTCCACGACCGCCCCCTGCACCCCGACGACCTGCCCGTCGTCCTGCGCATGGCGGCGGAGACCGAGGGGGCGGCCTCGGCGGAACTGGTCCGCTACTGGGCGCGGCGCCAGCCGCAGGCCTTCAGCGTCTACCGGCTCGTGAGCACGGGCCGCATCGTGGCGTTCACCGCCCGGCTCGCCCTGCCGGCGCCGCCCGACCCCGAGGACCTGGCCACCGATCCGGTCGTCGCCGCGGCGTGGGAGCACACCAGGACCACCGACCCGGTGGGCCCCGGCGAGCACATCGGCATCAGCCGCTTCTCGGTCTACCCGGAGCGCTACCAGGTCCCCTCGCGCGTCATCGACCTGAGCAGCTCCCGCGCCCAGGCGGAATCCGCCCGGGCCCGCGGCCGCGCCTACGGCTTCGCCGTCTACCAGGACGCCGAGACGTGGGCCGGGCGCGTCAAGGGCACCCTCGACGACACCGGGGCCCGGCCGCGGGTCGGTGAGCACACCTACGGGCTGTTCAGCGTCGACTGGCGCCGGGTACCCGTGGAGACGTGGCTCCGCCGCTTCACATCGGCCCCCGACGGGCCCGTCCGGGCGGGGCCGTCGCCCGTCTCGCGCGCCACGTTCGACCAGTCCGTGCGCGAGGCGCTGACGCACTGGCGCGACGCGGCCGCCTTCGCCGCCGGAGCCCTGATGCGCGCCCGTCTCGCGGCCGACTTCGCCGATCCCGTCGAGGAGTTGCGCGCCCTGCTGCGCCGGGCCGTCGACGACCTCGCCCAGGATCCGCGCGGCGTGCGGGCCCGCGAGGCCCTGACGACGGGCTACTTCTCCGGTGCGCCCACGCAGGAGGCCGCGGCCCGCCGCCTCGGCCTTCCGTACGGCACCTACCGGCGCCACCTGCGCCAGGGCCTCGACCTGCTGTGCGAGGCCCTGTGGCAGCGGGAACTGCACGGCCCCGTCGAGACGCCGTAGCCGGTGGACAGGTGCGGACAGGGATGAACAGTCCCGGCCCGTTTTCGACCTGGAGAGTGGACACCGTCCCGCACGAGTCTGTGCGTCATGAACCTCCCCCGCACACGGAAGGCCCCGGCTCCGCCCGCGCACCGACCGGGAGCCGCGCTCGCGGCGCTCGCCGCGGCCCAGTTCACGGTCATGCTCGCCACGTCGATCGTGAACGTGGCGCTGCCGCAGATCAGCGCCGGGGTGGGCCTGTCGGACGGCGGAACCACCTGGGTGGTCAACGCCTACGGCCTGGCGTTCGGGGCGCTGCTCCTGGCGGGCGGCCGGGCGGCCGATCTGCTCGGCCGCCGCCGCGTGCTGGTCCTGGGCCTCGCGCTCTTCGCCGTAGCCTCGCTGGCGGCGGGGCTGGCCTCCTCCGCGGGCGCGCTGATCGCGGCGCGCGCCGTTCAGGGCCTCGGTGCCGCGGCCGTCGCCCCGGCCGCGCTCGCCCTGGCGATGGACCTGTTCCCGCCCGGACCCGGGCGGGGCAGGGCACTGGGCGTGTGGGGCGCGGTCTCCGGTGCGGGAGGGGCGGGCGGCGTACTGCTCGGCGGCGTCCTGACCCAGGCCTGGGGCTGGCCCTGGATCTTCCATTGCGTGGCGCTCGGGACGGCGGCGGTCCTGGCCGCCGTGGTGGTCCTCGTACCGGGCGGGGCCGCCCGGACGGCCGGGCGGTTCGACCTGCTGGGCACCGCCGTCATCACCGTCGCCCTGACCTGCCTGGTCTGGGGGCTGACCACCGCGCGCGGCGCGGGCTGGACGGACGCCCGGGTGCTGGGCTCGCTCGTCGGCGCCGCCGCGCTGCTCGCGGCCTTCGCCCTGATCGAGCTCCGGCGGCCGGACGCCCTGGTGCCGCCGCGCCTGTTCGCCACCGGCCGGGTCGCCGCGGGCAACCTGCTGATGGCACTGCTGGGGTCCGTGTGGATCGCGCTGTTCTTCTTCCTGCCGCTCTACCAGCAACAGGTCCTCGGGGCCGATCCCCTGGTCACCGGAGCCGGCCAACTCCCGCTCGCGGCGGCCAACATGCTCGGCGCGACCGTGGCGCCCCGGATCGCCCGGCGGATCGGCGCCACCACGACGCTGGCCGCGGCCCTGTTCACCGACGCCGCGGGCCTGCTGTGGCTGTCCCGGATCAGTGCCCACGGCAGCTACGCCACGGACGTCCTCGGTCCGAGCATCGTGGTCGGCCTGGGGCTGAGCATCGCCTTCGTCCAGCTCACCGCGCTCTGCGTGGAAGGCGTCCCGTCGCGGGACGCGGGGCTGGCGGGCGGCCTGGTGAACACCACCCGCCAGGTCGGAGGCGCGATCGGCCTCGCCGCCCTGGCGACCCTGGCCGGGTCCGTCACCGCGCACGCCGCCGTCCACCAGCCGCGCCTGGAGGCGCTCACCGCGGGCTACCGCACCGCCTTCGCCGTCTCGGCCGCGGTCCTGGCCGCCACCGCGCTCCTCGCGCTGTTCCTCGCCCGCCGCGCCGGGCCGCGTACCGCGGCCGCCGCCACCCGCCCGGCCGCCGGTCCCTGCCCCGGCCGGGGGCGCGGCCGGGGGCCCTCCGGCCACCAACCCCCCCCGCGGGACGCAGGCGCCCCCCCCCGACCCCCCCCAGCCGCCACCCCGGGCACCCCCCCCCCCCCCCCCCCCGCCCCCCCCCCGGCCCCCCCCCCACCCCCCGCACCCGCCCCCCCCGGCGCGACGCCCACGCGGGCCCCGCCCGCCACACCCGGCGCGACGCCCACTCCGGCCGCCCTCGGCGCCGGGGGCGGCCGGAGTGGGCGTCGCGCCGGGTGTGGCGGGTGCGGCCGGTGTGGGCGTCGCGCCGGGTGTGGCGGGTGCGGCCGGTGTGGCGGGGCCCGGCGGCGTGCCGGGGGAGGCAGGTGCGGTCGCGCCGGGCGTGGCCGTGGGGGACTCCGGGACGCAGATGACCTCGTCGCGCGGGGTGTAGTGCGTACGGAAGGTCTCCCGGCCGACCTCGTGGCCGCCGCGGACGAAGACGCGGTCGACGGAGACGTCGAAGCCCTCCAGCGGGGTCTGCGCCTCGCAGGTGGGGCCGGCGACCGTGCGCTTGCCCGGCGGCGTGACGAGGGTGCGCGGACCCTTGGTCGCGCGTACCTCGTCGTACTGCCTCGTTCCGAGCAGGGTGACCGTCACCGAGGTGGCGGTGGAGGAGGCGCGGACGATGACCGGGTGCCCGGAGTCGTTCTGCCAGCGCAGGTCCAGGGTGCCCCAGGCGACGGTGGCCTCGCGGCCTTCGGGGTACCGCTCGATGTAGAAGGAGTGGGCCCCGTGCTCGATCGGCTTCAGGCCCGCGAAGAACATGGCGTTGTACATGGTCGTCGCGACCGCGGAGACGCCGCCGCCGGGCGATTTCACGTACCGGCCGTCGTTGATCATGATGCCGTCGACGAAGCCGTTCTCCTCGGTCCGCTCGCCCACCGTCTGGTTGAAGCTCCAGATGTCGCCCTGCTGGACGACGGCGCCGTTGATCAGTTCCACGGCGCGCGCGATGTTGTGGGTGCGGTAGGGCGCGGCGGGATAGGCGACGGTGAAGGAGGAGAGGACCTGCTGCCCGACGGCTGCCTCGGCGGCTGCCTCGGCGGCTGTCTCGGGGGTGGCCCCGGCGGTGGCCCCGGCGGTGGCCGCGTGCCGCCCGGTCGCCCGGTCCCCGGTGGGCCCGCCCGCGGCGGCCGCGGTACCGGCGGACAGGCCGCCGAGGCCGAGCACGGCGGCGGTGCCCGCCGATATCAGGGCGATCCGCGTGGTGGCCGTACGGCCGTGGGCGCGTCGCATGTCTCTCCCTGTCGCTGAGGAATCCGAACCACACAAGTTTGGTCCAAATCGGACTAAAAGGGTGAGGAATGTGCCGGTTCTCACGAGCGTGTGGGGGAGCCGCCGGCCGGGACGGTCTACGGAACCGAGCGGATCCGGCGGACCAGCACCGATCCCGCGACCGCCAGGGCGCCCGCCAGCGCGTACAGCGCCGTGTACCCGCCGAGGTGGGTGACCACCGGGGCCGCGATCACCGGGGCCAGCACCTGCGGCAGCGCGTTGGCGATGTTGATGACGCCCAGGTCCCGCCCCCGGTCCTCCTCGGTCGGCAGCACGTCCGTGAGCAGGGCGAAGTCCACCGCCGTGTACACGCCGAAACCGAGGCCGAGGACGAGCGAGGCGACGACCGCGCCGGTCCAGGTCTGCCAGACGGCGAGCAGCAGGGTGGCCGCGGCGATGACCAGGCCCGACCGGATGACGTAGGACTTGCGGCGGCCGCTGCGGTCCGACCGGATGCCGCTGATCACCACCGTGGCGAGCAGGGTGAGCGCGTTGAGCGCGGTGAGGACCAGCACGCCGGTGTCCGCGTCGCCCTGGTAGCGCACCGCGTCGGTCAGGTAGTAGAGCAGGTACATCGTGCTGATGGAGTACGACAGGTTCATCAGGAACCGGGTGAGCCAGGCCCAGCCGAAGTCGGGATGGCGGCGCGGGTCGATCCAGAAGCCGGCGAGGAAGCCCCGCCACCGGAAGGGCGGCCGGTCGGCGGGGGCGAGCACCGAGTCCCGCCGCATCAGGACGTACGGCACGGCCGCCACCACCGAGAAGACCGCGCAGGCCAGGTAGCCGCCCGCGATCCCGCCCGCGACCGTGGCCAGCGCCGTGCCGATGAGGATGCCGACCACCTGGGAGACGCCGAGCCAGCCCCCGACCAGGCCGCGCCGCCGGACCGGCACCTGGTCGGGGACGGCCGCGGTGAGCGCCGCGAAGGCCGCGTTCAGGGCGAGCTGGACCAGGCACCAGCCCGCGATCACCACCGCGACGCTCTGCGCCGCGGCGAGGACCACCAGGCCGGCGGCCCCGCCCGCCACCCCGGTCACCACCCAGGGGATGCGCCGGCCCGCGCGCGCCGTCGTCCGGTCGGACAGCGCGCCGAAGACGGGGTTGGCGACCATCGAGACCGCCGCTCCCAGCCCCGTCACCAGGGCGAGCGTGGAGGCCTTGTGGTCGGGGGCGAGGTGCTCGGCCTGGCGTGCCAGGAGCAGTTGCAGCGGGCCGAACCAGCCCACCCAGACGCCGAGGTTGGCGAGGGACAGCGCGCCGACCCACCGGCCGCCGGGGGAGGCCGGGGCCTGCGCGTCCGGCGCGGCCTTCGCCCCGGCGGTCATCTGCCGCTCCTGATCAGGTCGCGGTACCAGGCGTACGACTCCTTGGGCGTGCGCGCCAGCGTCTCGTAGTCGACGTGGACGAGGCCGAACCGCTGCCGGTAGCCCTCCGCCCACTCGAAGTTGTCGAGGATCGACCAGATGAAGTAGCCGCGGACGTCGGCCCCTTCGGCCATCGCCCGGTGCAGGGCGCGCACGTGGCCCTCGTGGTAGGCGATCCGCCGCGCGTCCTCGATCCGGCCCGTGCCCGGGTCCGGCCCGTCGCCGTACGAGCAGCCGTTCTCCGTGATGTACAGCGGCGGGAGCCGGTCGCCGTAGCGCTCGCGCAGGGTGGCGAGCAGCTCGCGCAGCCCGTCCGGGACCACCGGCCAGTCGAAGTCGGTGCGCTCGTACCCCTCGATCTGCCGGATGCCGAAGGGGAGTCCGGAGGGGATCTCGATCCCGCCGAAGACGGAGGCGCCGGCCGGGGTCGGGGCGCCGACGAGCATCGGGTTGTAGTAGTTGACCCCGTACCAGTCCAGAGGGGCCGAGATCGTCTTGAGGTCCTCCGCCACCGGGCCGGGCAGGAGCGAGTCCAGTCCCTCCGGGTAGGCGCCGGTCAGGATCGGGTCGGCGAAGAGCCGGTTGGTGAGCGTGTCGTACAACTCGGCGGCGGCGCGGTCCTCTTCGCTCCCGGAGGCCGCCCAGACGGGGCTGTGCGAGGCGGCGATCCCGATCCGCCGGGCGCCCGCCGCGCGCAGGGCCTGCACGCCCAGCCCGTGGGCCAGCAACTGGTGGTGGGCGGCGGGCAGGGCGTCGAAGACGAGCTGCTTGCCGGGGGCGTGCTCGCCGAGGCCGTAGCCGAGGAGGGTGACCTCCGCGGGCTCGTTGATGGTGATCCACATGGGCACGCGGTCGGCGAGGCGCTCCGCGACCACCGAGGCGTACGCCGCGAACCGCTCGGCGGTGTCGCGCTCCAGCCAGCCCCCGCGCTCCTCCAGCGCGAGCGGGGTGTCCCAGTGGAACAGGGTGGGCACCGGGGCGATCCCCGCGGCGCACAGCTCGTCGACGAGCCGGTCGTAGAAGTCCAGCCCCGCCCGGTTGACGGGCCCGCGGCCGTCGGGCAGGACCCGGGACCAGGACACCGAGAACCGGTACGCGTCCACGCCGAGCCCGCCCATCAGGGCCACGTCCTCCCGGTAGCGGCGGTAGTGGTCGGTGGCGACCTCCGCGTGGGAGCCGTCCTTGACGTGCCCCGGCTCCCTGGTGAAGGCGTCCCAGGAGGAGGGGCCTCGGCCGTCGGCCGTGGGCGAGCCCTCGATCTGGAAGGCGGAGGCGGAGACCCCCCAGAGGAAACCGGCCGGGAACGGGGGTACGGGCGCTGTCATGCGGACTCGCTTCGGTCGGGGCGGTGCGGATCCCCAACACGGGTACGGGGAAGCGCTGTCGGGCGTGCTGCTCACGGCACTTTCGGGTTCCCGGACCCGCCCTGTCAATGGAAAGTGAACAATCCTCAACTTTTGCGGGGCGCGTCCGATCGCGAAGTGCGGCCGCCGCCCGGCCGCGAAGTCCGGCCGCCGCCCGGGTCAGCCCGCGGCGTCGAGCAGGGCCAGCTGCTCGGAGCCGGCCCGCTCCATCGCGGCGGCGAGCTCCCGCGCGCGGCCGTCGCCGCCGGAGGCGCGTTCGGCCGCGCAGAGCAGCACGGACTGCCGCAGGTGTGCGCGCAGGGAGGCGGTGAAGAGGCTGTCGAACTCCGGCCCGGACAGCGCCCCCGCCCTGCGCACGGTGTCCGAGCTGACCATGCCCGGCATGTCGTGCCCCTCGTGCGGGCGGGTGTCCGGCGCCGCGGACAGGGCCAGGAGCCCGCGCAGGCCGGCCAGTTCGCCCGCCTGCCGGTCCGCCGCCGCCGCGGCGAACCGGACCACGGCCGGATCCCCGGCCCGCGAGGGCGCCAGGCCGGTCAGCAGCCGGGCCCGCTCGTCCATCGGGATCATCAACTGGATCCAGGCGATGTCGGTGGCGTTGAAGGCCGCCGCCCGCGGCGGCCCCGCCACCGGCTGCGCGGTGCAGCCGGTGGCCAGGAGCGCCGCGAGCAGGGCCCACACGGGCCGCCGGGTCAGAACGTACCGGCGGAGTTGCACTTGGCGCTCTGTACGACGCAGTCCTTCACGCGCTGCCCCAGGGCCGCGTCGTCCCAGGCGTTGAAGAAGTCGCCGTGGATGGACGAGGCCATGCCCGAGGACAGCGAGAGGCCGTCAGGGCCGCCGCCCGTCGGATAGCCGATCACGAAGGAGACGGAGGGGATGGCCACGGGATAGGCGCCGGAGCACTTGCCGCCGACGGTCGTGAAGGACACGTGCGACGTGTGGTCGGGGCTGTCGAGGTGCTTGCCGTCCCAGCAGTCGGGGAAGACCAGCTGGTACACGAGCTTGGCGTTCGGCGCGCACACCGGCCAGTTGCCGTCCGAGCTGCGGCCGCTCTCGCCGCCCTCGCCCGCGCAGTAGAACTGGTTGACCGAGCCGGCCGGAGTGGGAACCTGCGACTTGGCGCTGCCGGCGATCATCCGGAACCCCTGGGGGAAGGGCACCGTCGCCGTGGGGTCGGGCAGCCGGGACCCGTAGTACACGATCATGCCCTCGGGTTCGACGGCACTGCCGTGCTCGTACAGGGTCGGGATCCAGTAGCTGGAGAGGTCCTTGGCGGGGGTGCAGCTCGTCGCGGTGTGCGAAGCCAGGGACTCGGCCGTGGTGAACGCGTCCGTGCTGCGGTTGCCGAAGAAGCTGTGCATGTGGGACGCGCCCGGCAGGCCGGGGGCCACGATCGGGTCGTCGGGCTTGGAATGGCTGTAGACGCAGGTGGCGTTGAACTCGGGGACCCGGACGGAGTTCGCCGGTACCGGCGCCGGAACCATCGCCCGGAACCCGGCCAGCTGGGTGTCCCACTTCGCCTGGTCGATCTTCACCCAGCCGGGCGAGGAACCGGCCGCGAACGAGAACCAGTTGACGTTCACGAAGTCCCCGGCCCCGCTGCTGCGCAGCACCGCGAACACCGTCTGGGAACCGGCGGGATGGGCGGCGGCATCGGCGGTCCGCGTGACCCAGCTCTGCCAGCCGCCGGTGGCGGCCATCTCGAACTGTGCGAGCAGCGGGCCCGCCGGGGACCCGGTGCGCAGCTCGACGGCGCCGGGACCGCCGACCGCGGAGGCCACCCGGGCCGAGACCGTCAGGGGGCCGGAGGCACCCAGGTCGACGTTGTCGAAGCGCATCCAGTCGCCGTTGGCGAGGTAGGCGGCGTTCTGGCCGCCGCCCGTGTCGCCCGTCGCCTCGAGCTGTACGCCGGACTGCGCCGCGTACGCCTCTGCCTGGACGAGGACGGTGTCGGCGGCCCGCGCGGGTGCGCTGGTCACCGTGGCGCCGAGGCTCGCGGCCAGCACGGTGGCCAGCGCGCCCGCGAGGAGGGCATGGAGGGGGAAGCGGGGTTTTCGCATCGAAGGTCCTTGCCTGCCGGTGGAGGGGGAAGGGGCTGCCCGGGGCCGGACAGCCCCGGTGGCTCACTGGTAGACGCGCACGTAGTCGACGAGCATCCGCGCGGGGAACGGCGTGGTGGCGTCGGTCGGGCCGGGCCAGTCACCGCCGACCGCGAGGTTGAGGATCATGTACGACGGGTGGTCGAAGACCCAGGGGCCGCGGGTGCGCTCCACCTGCTCCTTGTCGAGGGTGAAGACGGTCCGCCCGTCGAGGCTGTAGACGATCCCCTTGCTGTTCCAGTCGGCGGCCCAGACGTGGAAGTCGTCGGAGAAGTCGGCGTCCTGGGGCAGCCTGTACGGGCCGCCGATCCCGCCTCCGCCGTTGTAGGCGGGCGCGTGGACGGTGGAGTACGAGGTCTTCACGTCCTTGCCGAGGACCTCCATGATGTCGATCTCGCCGTTGTACGGCCACGGCCGGCCGGTCAGGAAGTCGCCCCCCATCATCCAGAACGCGGGCCACAGCCCGTTGCCCTTGGGCACCTTGATCCGGGCCTCGACGCGCCCGTAGGTGAACTGGAACGTCGCCCCGGTGTTCATCCGGGCCGAGGTGTACTGGCAGGTGGTGCTGCCGGTCAGCGGATCGGGCGGGCAGCCCTTGCCGGGCGTGGCCTCCTTCCGCGCCTCCATGACGAGGTGGCCGGCCCCGTCCGTCGCGGCGTTCTGGTGGTCGGTGTAGTACTCCAGCTCGCCGTTCTGCCCGGTGCCCGGGTCGGCCCTCCACTTGGCGGCGTCGGGCTTGCCCGCCACGGGACCGTCGAACTCGTCGCTCCACACCAGCCGCGGCGGGTTCGCGGGGTCCGGCGGGAGCGGCGGGGGAGTCACGGGCGCGCCTCCGGTGCCGTGGACCTGGAACTCCCACAGGGAGTAGCCGTACGGGGTGGCCCGCTCGGTGCCGTACATCCGCACGTACCGGCCCGTGCCGGAGACGGCCAGGGTCTGCTTGAAGCCGGTGCCCGCCGTCGTGGAGTACACCGGCGTCCAGGCGTTCCCGTCCGGGGAGACCTGGATCTGGAAGGACTTGGCGTAGGCCGGATCCCACTGGAGGACGACCTTGCGGATCTGCGCGGGCGCCCCGAGGTCGACGGATATCCAGCCCGGATCCGTCCAGCCCGTGGCGGGGCTCGTCGCCCAACGGGACGCCGGATCACGGTCGAAGGCCCTGGCCGGGGTGCACTCCCAGCAGTTCCCGTCGGCCTGCGAGGAGGAGGCCGCGCCCGCCTTGCCGTACGACAGGAGCACGTCCCCGCCACCGTCCCCGCCGCCGGGGGTGCCGAACACCTGGAACTCCCAGAGGGAGTAGCCGTATCCGGTGGCCCGCTGGGTTCCGTACATCCGCACGTGGCGGCCGGTCCCGGAGACGGTCAGGTGCTGGATGCCGCCGGGGCCGGCGGTCGTCCCGTAGACGGTGGTCCAGTGGGCCGCGTCGTCCGAGACCTGGATCTGGAACGCCTTCCCGTACGCGGCCTCCCAGTTGAGGGAGACCCGGCTGATCACCGCGGTGGCACCCAGGTCGACCTGGATCCACTGGGGGTCCGCGAAGGCGCTGGACCAGCGGGTGCCGGCGTTCCCGTCGACGGCGCTGCCGGGGCTGTGGCCGGGCTCGCTGCCCGACACGGTGACGGACTTGCCCTGCGACAGCAGGGTTTCGGCGGCGCGGGCGGGAGAGGCGGGGAGGGTGGTGAAGCTGAGGAGGGCGAGCGCGACGGCGACGAGTAAGCCCCGTCCGGGCCGTCCGCGAGGTCCTCGCCCGGGGCGGCGCCCCCGAGGCCCTCGCCCCGCAGGCAGCCGCCGCGCTCGGCGAGGACGCCGCCGCGCAGCTCGCCGAGTCCCCCTGGCGGCTGCTGGCCGTCGCGGGGGTCCGCCCGACCCAGGCCGACGGTTTCGCCCGCGCCCTCCTCGGCGCCGAGGAGACCGGCCCCGGGGACGAGCGGCGGGCCGCCGCCCTGGTGGGCTGGCTGCTCGCCCAGGCCACCGCCAAGGGGCACACCGTGCTCGACGCCACCACGCTGGAATCGGCGCTCGCCCAGTACGGCGTGCCCGACCCCGCCGAGGCGCTGGAGGCGGCCGTCGGCGACGGAGCCGTGCTCGCCTTCGAGGAGCCGGTCGGGCCTCCTGGCCGGGAGTACGCCGAGGACGAGGAGCAGCCGGTGCGGATCCTGGTGGGTCTGGAGGGCTCCGCCATGGCCGAGGAGAGCCTCGCCGAGGGCCTGGCCCGCCTCGCCGACACCTTCACGGACCCCGCCGACTGGGAGAAGGCCGCCACCGGCACCGGCGCCGAGCTGATCCGCGCCGCCGCCGGGCACGGCCTGGTCACCCACACGGGCGGCGAGGCCGCCCGCGCGGAACCCCGCGCACTCCTCGCGGCCGCCCGCGAGTTCGGCCTGCGGGCCTGCCTCGCCGCGCACGCCCCGGCCGAGGGCGCCGTCACCGTGGCGGGCCTGCTCGCCGGCGCCGAGGGCCCGGGCCGGGACGCGGACGGGCAGTTCGCCCTGGACCTGCTCATCGTCCTGGACGCCCCGCAACTGGACGTGGAGACGGCCGCCGCGCTGGTGGAGTCCGTCCCCGACGGAGCCCGCCTGGTGCTGTCCGGCGACCCCGCCGTGCTCGGCTCCGCCGGCCCCGGCCGGGTCTTCGCCGACGTGCTCGCGGCCGGGGCCTTCCCCGGGCTCGTCTCCCGCGTCCCGGACCCCGGCCCGATCGGCGAGCTGGTCTCCGGGGTGGGTGTCGGGGAGCTGCACCAGGTCGAGGCCCCCGGCAAGGAGGTCGTCATCGTCCCGGTACGCGACGCCGGGGAGGCCGTGCACCGCACCGTGCAGCTGGTGGCCGAGTCGGTCCCCCGCGCTTTCGGGATCCCGGCGGACGCGGTCCAGGTGATCACCCCGGGCCACGGCGGCTCGGCGGGCACCCGCGCGCTCAACGCGGCCCTCAAGGAGCGGCTGAACCCGGGCCCTGGCCGCTTCGGCGGCTTCGACCCCGGCGACCGGGTGGTCCACGTGCCCTCCCCCGGGCGGGCGTTGGCGGCCCGGGTGGTGTCGGCCGACGCGCAGGGGCTGCACCTGGACACGGCCGCGGGCGCGGACGCGCGGATCGTCGTACCCAAGGAGCTGGTGGAGTCGCAGGTGCGGCACGGCTGGGCCGTGACGGCGCACCAGGCCGTCGGGGCGCACTGGCCCGCGGTGGTCGTCGTCCTGCCCGGTGACGCGGTCAGCGCCCTGTCCCGGGACTGGGTGTACACGGCCTTCGGGCGGGCCGAGCGGCACCTCTCGGTGGTGCACGGGGTGGACCAGGCCCTGCCGCGCGCGGTCGCGGAGGCGCCCGCGAAGCCCCGTACGACCCGGCTGACGGCCCTGCTGCGGGCGCTCGTGGCCTCGGCGCGGGAGCCGGAGCAGGCCTGATGTGACGCGCCGCGGCCCCCGTCCCGGGTGGGACGGGGGCCGCGGTGCTTCGCGCGCGGGGGCCGGGGTCAGGCCGGGGCCAGGCCCGGCTCCGCCGCCTCGTCCTCGGCGTCCTCCGTGTCCTCGGAATACTGGTCCTCGTCGAAGACGGAGCTGACGTCGAACCGGTGCATCACGTCCTGCGGATCGATGTGGGTGAAGGGCGAACCCAGCCACTCCCCCGGTTCCGCGACGTCCTCCGAGGCCGCGATCCAGAGCGTGGAATCGCCCTCCTCCAGCCCGAAGTCCTTGGCACGGGAGGCGATCTCGTCCGGCTCGTACTCGCCGAAGAGCACGCCGAGCGCCTCCGCGGTACCTCCGTCGTGGCCGAGTTCGGCTTCGCGGTCGTGCGCGACGACGCGTTCGGCCTGGGCGATCAGGCGCGCCGGTTCGACGACCGCGTAGTCGCGGCGGATGAGCACGCTGAAGGCGGCGGGCTCGGCGGGCCCGGTGTACGGGAGCCCGTCCTCGGGAGTGGGGATCTCGAAGGGGGTGACCTCGTCGTGGCGGTCGTAGAGGAGCTCGTCGTAGACCTCGGCGGCGGCGGCGAGTTCGTTGAACGCCGCGTAGACGTCCGGATCATCGTCCCCGATCCTGCTCTCGACCGCGGCGAGGTGACGGTCGAGCGCGGCCTTGACCGCCTCGGCGGCGGCGCGTACCTCGGCAACAGTGGGCAGAGCGGCATCAGACATAGTGCAGACGCTATCCGTAGCAGGGCTCTGCCCGCACAATAGATGCGATGCCGGAATACGAATTTGTCGACTTGTACGTGCCTCGCGGGGTTCCGCGCCAGGAAACGACCCGCTTGTTGACCGATCATGCCGAGTACGGGCATTGGGAGCTCGACCGGCTGACCCTGCTTCGGGACGGCAGTCGCCGCGTGCGACTGCGCCGCCGGATCATCCGTCAGGTCCGCGCGACCTGGTGACGCGGCTCCCGAGGGCGGGGGCCGCGTCCTGCCGGGCATGCGCGTGAACGGCCGTCAGGCGGCGTTGCGCGCCCGGCGGTAGAGCATGGCGCCGGCCAGCAGCATGCCCGCGGCCAGGGGCACCCCGGCGGTGAGGGTGTCGCCGGCGCCGGTCGCCGCGAGGGACGATGCCCCCTGGCCCGTCCCCTGGCCCGTCCCCTGGCCGGGGGTCGAACCGGTGCCCGGGGCGGGGTGCGTCACCGGGGTCACCGACCCGGTGCCGGGGCCCGCGCCGGGGCCGGTGGGCGTACCTGGCTGCCCGGTGCCGGGCGTACCGGGATTGCCGTGGCCACCCGGCCCGCCAGGGTTGCCCTGGTCACCGGGACCGCCCGGGTTCCCGTGGTCGCCGGGGCCGCCCGGATTGCCGTGGTCGCCCGGACCGCCCGGGTTCCCGTGGTCGCCGGGGCCGCCCGGGTTCCCGTGGTCGCCCGGACCGCCCGGGTTCCCGTGGTCACCGGGACCGCCCGGATTGCCGTGGTCGCCCGGGTTGCCGGGGCCGCCGGGGTGGTTCGGTCCTTCGTGGTCGTCGCACGGCTCGTCCGGGTGGACCGGGTGCTCGGGGTGCCGCGGGTGGCCCTTTCGGGCCGAGAGGTTCGCGCAGCGGTTGCCGAAGGCCGGGTTGAGGGCCCCCACCACCGTCACCGTGTTCCCGCAGGCGTTCGCCGGCGCGTCCACGGGAGCCTGGAGGCTGTTCCCGGACAGCAGTCCCGGTGAGTGCGCGGCGCGGCCGGAGGCGGCGGAATCCGCGTGTGCGTATCCCCCTCCCAAGGCGAGCAGGCCCCCCGCGGCCGCCATGGTGATCAGGGTCTTCCCGCCGGTGACCTGTACCTGTCGTCGCATCTGTACTTCGTCCCCTGGTGTGTCCGTCGTGCACGTGCACGCTTGGTCGGCGCACTGGCCGCACAGGCTCCCCCGCCTGGTACGCCGAAAGATCGTCATCGGGCCCGGAAAGCCCGGGGGCCCCGGAGCGCTGGAATGCGCTCCGGGGCCCAGGACTTCAGAAACTTCAGGCGTTGACGCAGGTGTTGCCGAAAGCCGGGTTCAGCAGGCCGATCACGGAGATCGAGTTGCCACAGACGTTCACGGGAACGTGAACGGGAACCTGGATGACGTTGCCGGACGCGACACCGGGCGAACCGATGGCCGCACCCTGGGCACCCGCGTCGGCGACAGCCAGACCCGCACCCGCGAGAACCAGACCACCGGTGACAGCCGCAGCGGCGGCAACCTTCTTGAGCATTGTTCCTCCTAGTAGGCAAGCGCGGTCCCAGCCGCGGACCGCACCACCTGTAACGAGGAGGGATCACCGGGGCTACGAGCCTATGAGCGCATTCACTCTTCTCAGTGGAATCCGCACACCTTCCCGATTCCGAGGCGTTAGAGCTTCCCCCGTTCTTCCGGGGAGCTGCTCAGGACTCGTCGATGAACCGGTCGAGCACCCGCACGCCGAACTTCAGACCCTCCACGGGCACCCGCTCGTCCACGCCGTGGAACATCCCGGCGAAGTCCAGCTCCGGCGGCAGCTGCAGCGGCGCGAAGCCGAAGCAGCGGATGCCGAGGTCGTCGAAGGACTTGGCGTCCGTACCGCCGGAGAGCATGTACGGGACCGCGCGCGCGATCGGGTCGTGCGCCTTCAGGGCTGTCTGCATGGCGTCCACGAGCTTCCCGTCGAAGTCCGTCTCGAGCGCCTTGTCCGCGTGGACGTCCTCCCGCTGCACGCGCGGGCCGAGGATCCGGTCGAGGTCGGCGAAGAACTCGTCCTCGTAGCCCGGCAGGAAGCGGCCGTCCACGTGGGCGGTGGCCTGCCCGGGGATGACGTTGACCTTGTAGCCGGCGCCGAGCATCGTCGGGGCGGCCGAGTTGCGCAGGGTCGCGCCGACCATCTTGGCGATGCCGCCGAGCTTGGCGAGCGTGGCGTCCATGTCGTCCGGGTCGAGCGGGGTGCCCAGCGCGTCCGAGAGCTCGTCCAGGAAGCTCCGCACGGTCTTGGTGACGCGTACGGGCCACTTGTGGCGGCCCAGGCGCCCCACGGCCTCGCAGAGCTCCGTGATGGCGTTGTCGTTGTTGGTCATGGAGCCGTGGCCGGCGGTGCCCTCGACCGTGAGCCGCATCCAGTGCATGCCCTTCTGGGCGGTCTCCACCAGGTACAGCCGCAGGTTCTCGTTGACGGTGAAGGAGAAGCCGCCGACCTCGCCGATCGCCTCGGTGACGCCCTCGAAGAGCCCGGGGTGCTTGTCGACGAGGTGCCGGGCGCCGTAGATGCCGCCCGCCTCCTCGTCGGCGAGGAAGGCCAGCACGATGTCGCGCGGGGGCTTGCGGCCGCTGCGCATGCGGTCGCGCACGACGGCCAGCGTCATCGCGTCCATGTCCTTCATGTCGACCGCGCCGCGGCCCCAGACGCAGCCGTCGGCGATCTCGCCGGCGAACGGGTCGTAGGTCCAGTCGGCGGCATTGGCCGGAACCACGTCGGTGTGCCCGTGGATCAGCAGGGCGGGCCGCGAGGGGTCCTCGCCCTCGATCCGCGCGACCGTCGAGGCGCGCCCCTTGTGCGATTCGAAGATCTGCGGCTCCAGCCCGACCTCGGCGAGCTGCTCGGCGACCCACTCGGCCGCCTTGCGCTCGCCCGGACCGGAGTGGTCCCCGTAGTTGCTGGTGTCGATCCGGATGAGGTCCCGGCAGAGGTCCACGACCTCGTCCTCGCCGGAGACGGTCCTGCCCGCGCCCGATTCGCTCACGCTGCTTCCTCCCACTGATCAGTTCCGAACTGACTCCATCCTCCCGCCCCGGGCCGCTTCGCCCAAGGGCGATCCCCGGCCGTCGGGGGGTGTGATCGAGGACCCCGGAATGTTTGGTAATGTTTTCCACGTCGGAACGGCCCGCGAGGGACGCGAGACAGACACCTTGTCCGGGTGGCGGAATGGCAGACGCGCTAGCTTGAGGTGCTAGTGCCCTTTATCGGGCGTGGGGGTTCAAGTCCCCCCTCGGACACCAGCGAGAACCCCACTTCACGTGGGGTTTTCTGCGTTTGGGGCAACCGCGCGGCGGATCGCGCGCGGCCGGGCCGGGATATTCTGGGCCGGTGAATGAGAATCTTCCCCCTTGTCCGAAATGTTCCTGCGAGTACACCTACGAGATGAACGCGCTCGTGGTGTGTCCCGAGTGCGGCCACGAGTGGGTGCCCGCCGAGGCGGGCACGGGCGGCGCCGAGGACACCGGGGAGCGGGTCGTGAAGGACGCCGTGGGCAACGTGCTGGCCGACGGCGACACGGTGACCGTCACCAAGGCGCTCAAGGTCAAGGGCAACCCCTCGGGGATCAAGGCCGGCACCAAGGTGCGCAACATCCGGATCGTCGACGGGGTCGACGGGCACGACATCGACTGCAAGATCGACGGCTTCGGGGCCATGCAGCTGAAGTCGAGCGTGGTCAAGAAGGCCTGACCGGGATCGTGAACGCCGAGAGGGACCCCGCCGCGGCGGGGTCCCTCTCGGCGTTCACGATCCCGGTCCCGGTCAGTCCCCGGGGGTGGACTCCGCCGCCTGGTCGAGGCGGAAGGCCTCGTTGCCGAGCCCGATGCGGGCATGTACCTCGGGTCGGGTGGAGCGCAGGACCAGCCCGTACACCAGGCCCACGACGACGGCCGCGGCGATGATGCCGGGCAGCGCCCAGCTGAGCGCGGAGCCCTCCTCTGCGCCGACCAGGACACCGAAGTCCCTGACGGTGTAGACGGCGATGGCGAGCAGCGCGACGCCGGCGAGACCGGCCGCGACCAGCCGCCAGACCTGGGCGCCGGCGGTGCCGCGGCGGACGAAGAAGGCGATGACCGCGAAGGAGGCGGTGGCCATGAGGAGGGTCACGCCGAGGGCGCCGACGCTGCCCATCCAGGTGAACAGGTGCAGGACGGGCGCGGTGGGGTCGCCGACCGGCATGTCGTCGGTGAAGGCGAAGGCCAGGACGACCACGACGGAGACGACGGTCTGCAGGAGCGAGCCGGTGGCGGGGGCTCCGGTGCCCGCGTTGGTGCGGCCGAAGGCGGCCGGGAGCAGGCCCTCGCGGCCCATGGCGAAGGCGTAGCGGGAGACGACGTTGTGGAAGCTGAGCATCGCCGCGAACATGCCGGACACGAAGAGGACGTGCAGGACGTCGGTGAAGGTGGTGCCCAGGCGGCTCTCGGTGAGCTGGAAGAGCAGTCCGGGTCCGGCCTCCGCGGAGGCCTTGACCACCTCGCCGGGGCCGGTGGCGACGGTGAGGGCCCAGGCGCTGAGGGCGAAGAAGAGGGCGACGAAGCCGACGGCGAGGAACATCACCCGGGAGACGACGATGTGCGGCTTGCTGGTCTCCTCCGCGTACACCGGGGACTGCTCGAAGCCGACGAAGGCGGCGATGCAGAAGCACAGGGCGGTGCCGAGGCCCGCGCCGGTGAGGGTCTCGGGGTTGAAGGCGTGCAGCGAGAGGCCTTCGGGGCCGGGCTTGCCGAGGGCCGCGAGGTCGAAGACGACGACGAGGAGGACCTCGATGATCAGCAGGACGCCGAGCACCTTGGCATTGAGGTCGATCTTCAGCCAGCCGAGGCCGCCGGTCAGGGCGACGGCGGCCAGCGCCGGTATCCACCAGGCGAGTTCGGTGTCGAGGTAGGTGGCGAAGAGGCCGGAGATCTCGAAGCCGAGGATGCCGTAGACGCCGACCTGCATGGCGCTGTAGGCGACGAGGGCGACGAGCGAGGCACCGGCGCCCGCGGTGGGGCCGAGCCCGCGCGCGATGTACGCGTAGAAGGCTCCGGCGTTGTGGACGTGCCGGCTCATCTCGGCGTAGCCGATGCTGAAGAGCGCGAGGACGGCGCCGAGGATGACGAACAGCAGGGGCTGGCCGACGATGCCCATGACCCCGAAGGTGGTGGGCATGACGCCGGCGACGACCATCAGGGGGGCGCTCGCGGCGAGTACGGAGAGCAGCAGGCCGGCGGTGCCGAGGCGGTCGGCGCGCAGGGCGCGGTCCTGGCCCTTGTAGGTGCGGATCTCGGCCGGTCCGGCCGGCTCGGTGAGCGTGTTGGATCTGCCCGTCGGCATGGCGGGTCGTCCTTTCGGGGCGGGGGCTGCTTCTTATGGCGATTTGACCCGGCCGGCGAAAACCTGGGCGGGCCGCCGCGGACCCGGGCCATGACAACCACCCGGCCGCGCAAGCCTTGCGCGCCCACCCGCAGGTCGCCGACGCCACGGTGCGCCGGCCCGCCCAGGGTCCGCCCGTCGCCTACGCCGTCCTGCACGACAGCCTCGGCCCGTCCGGCCAAGAGCTGATGGGCCTGCTGCGCCGCTCGCTCGCACCCGAGGCCGTACCCGCCACCGTCACGCTGCTCGACGCGCTGCCGCGCACCGCCGCCGGACCGCCCGACCACGCCCGGCTGCCCGGACCGTCCACGCCGAGCACCCCGACCGGCCCCCGGGCCGAAGCGGTGATGGAGTCCTTCACCGCGCTGCTGGGTCTCCCCTCGTCGCCCGACGACGACTTCTTCGCCCTCGGCGGCCACTCCCTGAAAGCCGTGCAGCTGGCCGAGCGACTGCGTGCGGAGCTCGGGCTGCCGCTCACGGGCCTCGACGTGCTCCAGGCCCGCACGCCCCGCGCGCTGACCGCCCTCCTCGACGAACGGGCGGCGCGGCAGAGCGCCGCGAAGGCCGCGAGCAAATCGGCCCCCCGCTCCCGGGACATCCGCCCGGGCACGGTCCTGGTCACCGGCGCGACGGGCGGCGTGGGCGCTTTCGTCGTCCGCGAACTGGCCGCGCAGGGCCGCCCCGTGCTGGCGCTGGCCCGGCCCGAGTCCGCCCATCTGATCGCCACCGAGGGCGTCGACGTCATCGAGGGCGACCTCTCGGACCTGGCCGGGCTCCGCAACGCCGTCGCGCAAGCCGACGCGGTCGTCCACGCCGCCTGCACCTTCACCCGGCACGACGTGGACCTGGCGGCGATGGAGACGATGGTCGACGCCTGGCGGCGCGGACCGTTCGTCTTCGTCAGCAGCGTCGACGCCTACGGGCACCCCGATACGGACCGGGTTGCCGAGGAATCGCCGCCCCACGCCCCCGTCAGCCCGTACGGGAGGGCCAAGCTCGACTGCGAGGCCCTGCTGCTGCGGGCCGCGGGCACCGAGGGACGCGGGGGAGCGAGCGCCGTACGGTCACCGATCGTCTGGGGCGCGCACGACCGACTGCGCGAACAGCTGCGCTGGGGCGCCATCGGCACGCTCTACCAGGCCGCCCGCGAGGGCCGGCCGATCGAACTGCCGCGGCCCGGCACCGGGGGACACCCCTGGTACGGAGTGGCCTGGGTGCACGCGGCCGCCCTGGCCCGTGCGGTGGCCGAGTGCCTGGACCGCCCCGTGCACGGAGTCGCCAACGCGGCCGGCGGGCACGTCTCGTGGCACGACCTGGCCCACGACCTCACGGAACTGCACGGCACCCGTTCGGACTTCAGCGAGACCGGCACGACGCCCCGGGACCTGGATCACCGCTGGCACTACGACAGCACACGACTGGCCCGTCCTCTGCGGGCACGGCAGGGAGAGGACAGGCGGACCGTACTGGCAGAGATGATCGCCGGCATGACACCCGGCACCGACTGACACGCCAACTGACACGCCAGGTGCATCCGTAGATCATTCTGGCGTGATCGGTCAGCGGGCGAGGCCGCGCTCGTTCTCGTCGACCGCCTTGCGTACGGCGTCGACGAAGCCGTTCCAGAAGTGGGCCGCGTGCGGGGCGGTGGTGGAGGCCACGCCATAACTGGCACGCCGATCGGAGCCGCCCGTGAAGGTGCCGAACATCGCTTCGCGCAGCTTGGTGGAGATCTCCAGCTGGGCGCCGGCTCCGGTGCGGGTGCGGTTGACGATGTTCGCCACGTCGTCGCCGTTCAGGGACGTGTTGGCGCCGGTGAGGATCACGGTCACGTTCAGCGCGGGGTCGCTGTGGCCGGTGGTGAAACCGTGCTGGGCGAAGGCAGCGGCCAGGTTGCGCTTCAGCCGCTGGTCGCGGCCGCCGATGAGGATCTGCTTGGCGGTCGGGGCGTCGTCCGGTGTGAAGCCGTGCAGGGAGACGGCGTACAGATTGCTGCCGCAGACGGCGAGGGCGGCCGGGTCGTCGCAGAGGGTGGAAGTGACGTGCTGCGCCGACGAGTTGGCCAGCGCCTCGAACATCCAGTAGTCGCGCTGCGGTACTCCCGCCACCGCCGCGGCCGCCGGATCGGTGTTGGCGTCGAAGGGCTTGTAGCCGGCGACGGCCAGGCACAGCTCGCTCGTGCCCGCCTCGATGCCACCGCCGTGCGGCGCGATGATCGCCGTGCTGCTCACCGGGATGCTCGTGTTGCGGGTGTTGTCGGTGAGCTGAACCGGGGCGCCGCAGCGGAAGCGGCGCATCCAGTCGCTGCCCTCCTTGTCGGCGGTACGGGTGTACAGCCCGGTGTTGGTCTCGGGGTCGGTCGCGGCGGCGGCAGGGGTGGCGCCGGTGCCCACAACGGCGTTGAGCGTGGGCAGTCCCGCGGCAACGGCGGCGACGGAGGCGAGGAGGGTGCGTCGGCTGGTGTTCTTCATGGGAGTGAGTTTGTCCGCGCTCGGGTCGCCGATTCCGGGTACCCCTGAGGCGTCTTAGGGGTGGACAGTCGCGGTATCGGGTGTTCGGTGCGCGCGATGTGGAGGAGGGCTGCGGTCTGGGCTCGAGCGCCCGGGCAGGTCCGCCGTCGTCGCAACCGCGTGCGACGGCGGACCTGCCCCCGCCGGACGAACCGATCAGCGCAGTCCGGCGAAGAGGTCGTTCTCGGGTACGGCCGCGCCGGTGGCGTCCTTGACCCGTACGAAGGTCTCCATGCCCATCAACTGGCCGAACCTCTCCTTGCCCATCTTGAGGAAGAAGATGTTCTCGCCCTGACTGGAGTGCGCGGCCAACGCCTCGAACTTCTGATCGCTGAACGCGGTGGCGTCCACCCACGTGGTGATCTCGTCGTCGGGGAGGCCGATCTCCGCGAGCGCGGCGGTCTCGGCAGGGTCCGGCTCCGGCATGTCCTCGTGAAACTCGTGCATGATCTCGCCGAACCGCTGCATCGTCGAGCGCGGCATCGTCGTCCAGTACACCTTCGGCGTCAGCGCGGTCATCTCCAGCGCCGCCATCGTGATGCGGTGGGCCTGGATGTGGTCGGGGTGGCCGTAGAAGCCGTTCTCGTCGTAAGTGACGACCACATCGGGCCGGTAGTGCAGCATGAGTTCCGCGAGTCGGGCCGCGCCTTCCTGTACGGGGGTCTGCCAGAAGGATCCGGGGGCGTCGTTGCTCGGCCAGCCCACCATCCCGGAGTCGGCATAGTCCAACGTCTCCAGATCGCTGATCTTCAGGACGTCACAGCTCGCCTCGAGTTCTCGACGGCGCACCAGGGCGACGGCCGCCGGATCGTGCCCGGGATCGCCCGGCTTGGCGCCCTCCGCTCCGTCACCGCAACCGCCGTCGGTACACGTCACGAGAACCGTGCGGATGCCTTCCGCCGCGTACCGCGCGAGGACCCCGCCCGTTCCGGTGGCCTCGTCGTCGGGATGGGCGTGTACAGCCATGAGCGTCAAGGGCCGGTCAGTCATGCAGTCCTCCTGCGGAAATACATCTTGGTCCGAGTGCGCGGCGGGTGTACCGCGACCCCGGGCCCGGATCCTGGCGGGGCGGACGACCTCGTGGTCTCCGTGTTCCCCGCCCGTACGGCGCCGGTCCCTCAGTCGATGCAACCGTGCAGGCCGCACCGGCTGTTCCCGGCGCGGCCGCCCGGTCCTCCGGGCGTCCTCGGACCGGCAGCCGGCAGCCGGCCGCCGAACGGCTTCCGGCTGCCGGTCACCGGTTACCGGCTGAGCGACCTGAGCGACACCGCGTCGTACGGCTTCAGCTCGTCGAAGCGGTTCCCGAGGACCTTCGCGGCCCACTGCGGGTCCTGGAGCAGCGCCCGGCCGACGGCGACCATGTCGAACTCATCGCGTTCCATGCGGTCCAGGAGGTTGTCGATGTCGCCGAGCGCCGCGCCCTCACCGGCGAAGGCGCGGATGAAGTCGCCGTCGAGGCCGACCGAACCGACGGTGATGGTCGGCCGGCCGGTGAGCTTCTTGGTCCAGCCCGCCAGGTTCAGGTCCGAGCCCTCGAACTCCGGGAGCCAGTAGCGCCTGGTGGAGGCGTGGAACGCGTCGACGCCCGCTGCCGCCAGCGGGGCGAGGATCGCCTCCAGCTCCTCCGGGGTCTGCGCGAGCCGTGCGTCGTAGGCCTCCTGCTTCCACTGCGAGTAGCGGAAGATCACCGGGAAATCGGCCGGGACGCGCTCGCGGACCGCGGCCACGATCTCCGCGGCGAACTTCGTACGGGCCACCGCGTCGCCGCCGTAGGCGTCGGTGCGGCGGTTGGTCCGCTCCCACAGGAACTGGTCGAGCAGGTAGCCGTGGGCGCCGTGCAGCTCGACGCCGTCGAAACCGATCCGCTCGGCCTCCGCGGCGGCGTCGGCGAACGCGCCGATGACGTCGTCGAGGTCGGTGCGGGTCATCGCCCTGCCGGTCCCCTCGGTGCCGTCGACGCGGATGCCGGAGGGACCGACGGCGGGGGCGTCGGCATACGGTGCCTCGCCCTGCTTGCGCACCATGCCTATGTGCCACAGCTGGGGCACGATCGTGCCGCCGGCCTCGTGCACGGCCGCGGCGACCTTCGCCCACCCCGCCAGCTGCTCCTCGCCGTGGAACCGCGGCACCCGGTCGCTCTGCCCGGCGGAGTCGTGACCGATGTAGGTGCCCTCGGTGACGATCAAGCCCACGCCCGCGGCGGCCCGGCTGGCGTAGTACGCCTGCACGTCCTCGCCGGGCACGCCGTCGGGGGAGAACATCCGGGTCATCGGCGCCATCGCGATGCGATTGGGGACGGTCAGGCCGTTCAGTTTGACGGGCCGGGACAGGATCTCGGCCGCGCGGGAGGAAGTGGACGTGGTGACGGTCATGCGGATCCTCCGGGTTGAGGCTGTGGCTCGTCGGGTGACGACGAGAAGTGCATAGTACACATGTTATGTATCATGCATATTGCAGCGTCCGGCCGTCGTGGGGCGCCGCCCGCAGGCCGAGCCGTGCAGGGGTCCGCGATAATGGAGCGTCGAAAGGAGCGGGAGGCGAAGTGCTGGAGAAACTGGAGCGGGAGATGATGCTGCTCTCGCGGCACCAGGTGCTGGCCCGGCGCGAGCGCGACCCCGAACGCCTGGAGCGCTCGGCGTACCTGCTGCTCAGCCGGATCGACACACAAGGCCCCATGTCCATCGGACAGTTGGCGGAGGCCTTCGGGCTCGACACCTCGACCGTGAACCGCCAGACGGCCGCGCTGCTGCGCTGCGGACTGGCCGAGCGCGTCGCGGACCCGGACGGCGGCATGGCCCGCAAGCTGCACATCACCGTGGAAGGCGGGCGCCGGCTCGCCGACGACCGTGAGGTCAACCGGTCCTGCCTGGCCCGGGTGGTCGCCGACTGGTCACCTGAGGACGTACGGGAGCTGGAGGACGTCCTGGTCCGCCTCAACCGCAGCGCGGAGGCCCTCGAAGGACGGTACTGGCCGCGCACGGAGGAAGGCGACGCCCGCGCCGCATGCCACCTGCCGGTCCCGCACGCATCCCCGCCCCCCGCTCCGCAGGCACCCGCGGCTCCCGCGCCGTAGGGCCGCCCGGGGCCCGCCGTGTGAAACGCACGGTATGGCCAGTGCTCGGCCGCCCGGGTCCTACCCGGCCGAGACCGGTCGTGAACGGTTGGGCGCGGGGTCGCTGCGCCCGGCGGGGTCGGCCGACACCACGATCACCTCGTCCTTGGAGTTCCAACGGTGGCGTGCGGCCTTGTGCGGGTTGAGCCGGAGGCCGTGATCCGGCGACAGGGCACGGCGCTCGTGCAGCCGGTACCCGATGGCGCATTCCCCGCGTGCGCGGGCCGCGGCGACGACGGTGGCGAAGCTCGCCTCGCTGCCCGGGCGTACGTAAGTCCCCGCCGGGCACAGTCGCACCGTGCTGCCGTCGGCGGAGAACAGCTCGTTGAACACGGGTGCGAGGTGTCGGTTCTGGGTGATCTGCGCCATGAGCAGTCCGGTCAGGTTGCCGCTGACGATGACGTCGGAGCCGGGTTCGACCGGCGCCAGGGGACGGTTGCGGTCGTCTGTGAGTTCGGCGACCACGCGCAGCTCCCGGGCGGTGCTCTCTTCCAGAAGGCGCAGCCCCAGCAGGGTGACGAGCGTCCAGTCGTCGGGACGGTCGGGGCCCGCGCCCGGTTCGGGGCCGAGGACGACCAGTCCGTCGTACCGGGAGAGGTCGAGACCCAGCAGGGTCTCGGGGTGCGACAGGGGCGCGGATCGGAAGCACACGGCGAGTGGAGGCGGAGCCGGCGCATCCGCCTCCGGGCCGTGGCTCGGCCCCGACATCGGCTCGCGCCCCGGCTCCCACGTGGGCTCCTGCCCCGGCTCGTGTTGTGGCCCGGGATCCGTCGCCGGGAGCGGCTCCGCCGCCCGGGGTCCGGGCACGGCGAGGTCCGTGACCACGTCGAGCACGGAACCTGGCCGGGCCGTCCGGCGGAGCTGTCCGACCACGAGGGGTGCCCGGCGGTTCCACCCGAGCAGGAGCAGCCGCGAGGCCTTCTCGGGCGGGGGCGCGGCCGTACTGACCGCCGATGGATCGACGAGGTGCTCGCAGTCCTCCGGCCGCGCCGAGTCCTCGTCGCGGGACAGGACGATCAAGTGGCTGCCCGGTTCGACGAGGGTGTCGGCCGGCGGGTTCAGCACCGTACGGGCGTCCGCGGTGAGCAGCCCGATGACGCAGGAGTCCGCGTAGCCCAGCAGCGCCGCGCCGAAGGGACCGCCTTGGAAGGGGGTCGCGTCGACGACATGGAACTCGGATCCGGCGAAGTCGAGCAGGTCCCGAAGGACGAGGGAGAGGCCGGGGCGGCCCACGCACTGGGCGATCAGCCGGGCCGTGACGGTGTCGGTCCGCAGGACCGTACCGCGCGGGCCGGCGGCGAGCCGCGCCGGTGCGTGGTACCTGTCTTCGCGCACCGCGGCCAGCACCGGCGGCCCGTCCGCGCCCGTACCGAGAACCGCTCGCAGCGCCAGCAGGATCCGCAGAACCTCCGCGTCGGCGCCCGGTTCGCCCGAGGACAGCACCAGGACCGTGCTCGCCGTCTGCGGGCTGACCAGGGTGAGCACACCGGGATCACTCGCGGGCCCGCTCCGGCAGATGACAGGGGTACGTCCGCTGCCCGGGCCCGTACGCGCGGCGAGCGCGCGCTCCATCTCGGTCTTGTCCCGGTCAGCGAGCAGCACGATGGCCCTCGGCCGGTCCGGGGCCTGAGCGGCGGCCAGCTCGCTCACCACCGTGCCCGCCTGGTCCGACCAGCCGAGCACCACGATGTGCCCTTGTTCCAGGACGGTCGACCGCCCCCGGCTCAGCTCGGCCATCCGGTCGGCCAGTCCCGTGGTGATCACCCCGACCAGCGTCGACACGCACAGCAGGGCCACCAGCCCGAGCAGTGCCGCGAGCGTCATGCGCAGCGGTGTTCCGGTCACGGCGCCCAAGCGCAGCGTCTCGGCGCTGGTCCGCCAGGCGGCCGTCAGCCGGCCCGACAGTGAGCGCGGGGACCCGGGGTCCGTCCACACGAGCAGGGTGCTCACGGGGACGACGACGGCCAGGCAGGTGATCACCAGCCAGCCCGTCGTCGTCCCCGTGAGCCTGTCTCTCATACACACCTGACGCTGCTCACGACCTCCTCTGCCTACGTCGAGCCGGCTGCCATGTCTTGCGTACAACAGCTCGGCCCTCGTCTCACACTTCACACCGTCACGTCCATATCAACGACCAGCCTAACCACTGCCTTGGCGCAAGTGGTTCCTCGCGACCCGCACGACGTCCTCGCGGAACTCCTGGGGATAAGGCTTGGGCACAGCGACATCCTTCCCACCTGCCATGCAAGGCAAGCCAGTTCAGATGTCACCCGATCGTGCGGCAGACCCCCCCTTCGTGCCGTACTCGTCGGAGATCGAGATGGAGAGGTGCACGCTGCACATCTGGCCGGGGGTGGCGCCGGGGTAGTCGAGCCTGATTCCCGGTGACTCGTCCGGGTACGTATCGAACACCCACGTCGCCGGACCGGTGTGAAACGCGGAAGGGGCCTGCCCGCAGCCATGCCCAGGCTCCGGCACGTTCTCCAGTTCCGCAGAACCGTCCGCCCGGACCGTCAGGCGTCCGCCACTTGAGGCTGACCAGACCCCTTCCACGTCATTGACGGCGAGCGGCGGACCGCTGCGGTCCTCGGTCAGGTCGACAGGGAAACTGGTCAGCGCCGCGATGACACAGCCTCCGGCAGCAACCGACAACCAGACAAATCGCCGCGGCAGATCAGTCACTGACATCCTCATCTCAAGCAGGTGCCCTGGGCATTCCCCGGCACTCCTCAATCATGATCCAGACGTTAATCAGATGGAACCCTGCTTGGAGGGACGGGCCCAGCCGGGAACAGGGTGGGTCATGTAGCCCTGGCGCAGCCCGTGGTCATGAAGCGTGATCGTCGAGCCGTCCGGGCCCAGCACCCCACTGACACGAAACCGGCACGTCGCACAACGTTGAGGGATGCGGCCGGGGTTGTGATGACGGACAGGTACCGTTTGGCCATGGATCCTTCGGGGGCGAACACTACTGACAACGAGAACACCGGGCGGGCGGCGGTCATCCAGTACTTCGGCTTCGCGATCGCCGTCGCGGCCGAAGGCGTCGGCCTCGTGGTTCCTCCCGACGAGACGACGCCGTAGGGATGAACCAGCGAATAGAACTGCACCTGGCCGGCGCACGACTGAACCTCCACAGGGAGCGGTGGCTCGCAGAGGGCTTGTCCGTATCGCCCACCCTGTGGCGACATCAAGCGGGTTCACACGCACCCGCCGAGCGCGGGCCGCTCACGGCCCCCGACGGCCTGGCTGTACGGATCACAGGACCGGACTGGGGCGTGGTCCTGTCCGTCGAGCTGCAGCCCGACGGGACGGCAGGTCTGACGTACCACGCACCCCTCGGGTGGGTGGAGGAGCGCATGCGTGTCCGCTCTCTCGAAGCATGGGACGCACTGCTGGACAACGCCGTCCGGCGCGCTTGCGGCCTGAAGGTGCAGCACGCCCACTTGCTTGCCGCCAGCTGCACCACGGGCTGGCTCGACTGGTTCCACGGCGAGTTGTGGCTACTGCCGGACTCCCTGGTTCGCATTCGCAGCGGATTCGCCGACACCGTCGTGAACTCCATCAGTCCCGGCGTACGGGAACACACCGCCACCAGTGTGATCGGCTACGACCCGGCGGCCGTCCTAGGGGGCACCGCACCAACAAGGTCATTCCCTTCGACGGCATCGCGCACGCCAGCCTGCACCGCGGTCTCACCACGTCCAGCCTTGCCGTGACGATGACGGACGGCACCCGCCACAAACTGCTGTGGCTGTCCTCCGAACCAGCCCGCCGCGTACTGACGGACCGGCTGCTGCCCGTACTCGGGTCCCGCCTGACCCGGTGATCGGAGTGTGCCTCAAGATCACGGAACTACAGCCTGCCTGGCTACGGCCGGTGTCACGGTCTAGGTGTACTGCCTCGGGAGGTTGTGGACGGGTGATGGAGGTCTCGGTTGAGGGGTCTTGAACGGGTGAGGGCCTTCCGGGTTCGGTGTGGATTGCGACGTCTACACCGACCAGAAAGGCCCTCGTGGTCCACCGTAATGCACCCCTGACCGAGACCGGACGGCTGCGTCTGGCCCGCTGCGTGGTCGAGGACGGCTGGCCGCTTCGCCGGGCCGCCGAGCGTTTCCAGGTCTCACCGACCACCGCTCAGCGGTGGGCCGCCCGCTACCGCAAGCTCGGCGAGGCCGGAATGCCCGACCACTCCTCCCGCCCGCATCACAGCCCGAAGCGGACCCCCACCCGCACCGAACGGCGGATCATCAAGGTCCGCCTCCTGCGGCGCTGGGGCCCCGCCCGCATCGCCCACCTGCTGCGACTGGTGCCCTCGACCGTGCACCGGGTCCTGGTCCGCTACCGCATGGCCCGTCTCACTCACCTGGACCGGGCCACCGGACGTGTCATCCGCCGCTACGAACGCGAGCGCCCGGGCGAACTCGTGCACGTCGACATCAAGAAGCTGGGCAACATCCCCGACGGCGGCGGCCACAAGACCCGCGGACGACAGGACGGCCGCAAGAAACGTGGTGCCGGCTACAGCTACATCCACACCGCCGTCGATGACCACTCCCGCCTGGCCTACAGCGAGATCCTGGCCGACGAGAAGAAGGAAACCGCCACCGCTTTCTGGGCCCGTGCCCAGACCTACTTCACCTCGTGCGGCATCACCGTCGAGCGCGTCCTGACCGACAACGGTTCCTGCTACAAGTCGTACGCCTGGCGCGACCTGCTGGCGGCGGCCGGGATCGCCCACAAACGAACCCGGCCCTACCGGCCCCAGACCAACGGCAAGGTCGAACGCCTCAACCGCACCCTGCTGGACGAGTGGGCCTACGCCCGCCCCTACCGGTCAGAGACTGAACGCCGGGCAGCGTTCCCGCAGTGGCTGCACACCTACAATCACCACCGCGGACACACCGCGCTCGCAGGCAAACCACCCGCCAGCCGCATCCCCAACCTCACAGGGCAATACATCTAGGCCGGAACCGTCCTCAAACCGCGGAGGGCTTTCCCGCTCGATGGGGCAGGACCGCACAGGCCGGTACTTTCCCCCGGCGCCGGCAGGGTTGATGTGGGTCAAGACCGCAGAAGAGAGCGACGGGGAGACGAGCTACGAGCTTGGCCGGGTACCGGGCAGCCAGGCACCGATGGAGTACACCGAACTCGTGTTCCCTGCCATCACACCGCAGGTCCGTGGGCCCATCTCACAGCCGCATTACGCTCTCCCCGCCGTACGTGCTGCTGCCGAACCCGACCCGCTCAAAGCAGCTCTCAATGCGGTCTGGGATGCGCTGAACACGTACGGAGAGCACTACCTGAAGTTGCTGGGTGAGATCCGGTCGATCTGGGGCGGGCGGATATCCGTACCGGATGCAAAGACACGGCCTGCTGATCTGGGCCGACGAGTGCGGAGCGGACGAGGGAGCGTAGCGATGGTCAACTACCGGGTGAGGTGGGTACGCGCGCGCGACGGCAAGGCCATGGTGTCCGCGGTGAGCTACGACCAGCCCAGCGCCGAGCACCGCAAGGCAGATCTCGAGGCCGAGGGCGCCACGGACATCAAGATCGTGAAGGTGCGGGCCGGCGAGTAGGGCCGCCCGATTCGCGTGCACCCGGCCGTTTCCACGGCACACGCGGGCGTTGAATGCGAACAGCCCCCTCGACCTGGTGGTCGAGGGGGCTGTTGCGTTGGTAGCGGGGACAGGATTTGAACCTGCGACCTCTGGGTTATGAGCCCAGCGAGCTACCGAGCTGCTCCACCCCGCGTCGGTGAACACCACCCTACGGCACTGGCCCCACTCCGAAGCTGATTCCAAACAGTTGACCTGCGGCTTCGGGGTTCAGAAACAGCTTGCAAGGACCACCAGCGACTAGGGTCTGCTCGACATCGACGAGACCGCGGCCCGCGGCCCGCGAGGACCGACCCGTACGGCGCCGGGCCGGTGGATACTCGGGGCATGACTGTCTCCAACCCCGGTCTCGACGACGCCGTGCTGTACAGGCTGAAATTCGCCCGCCGGCTTCCCCCGAGCCTGTCTGCGCTGACCGGGCCCGTCCACGGAGTCATCGAGCTTCCCCTACACGTGGCCTGGTCCGGGCTGCGCGCCTTCGACCTCGACCAGCCCCGCCAGCGCATGGGCCTCTACCGCACCGTCCTGGCCGAAGGCACCCGCGAGGACCTGTGCCGCTTCCTGAACGCAGAGCTACTCGCCAGCCTGTGGCCGGTCCTGCGGACCCTGGCCGGACCGAGCGTGCGGGGCGTGTGGGAGGAAGCCTTCCCCCAGCTCCGGGAGAAGACCGCGGCGTGAAGATGCCCGACTTGCATGCGCGGCTGCTCGCCGACGTGCTCGCGCTTGGATCCCCCTACCCCCTGGTCCTGACCGGCGGCTACGCGGACAGGCGCACGTGTGAGCGTTCACGTTTTTCCCCATCGGGTGGTTTGAGCTTCATGTAATTCCTCATCCCGACTTCTCCTAATTGGCCATGGGTACGACGGAGTTCGGGATCGAGGGACCTGGTCATCGCGGAGGCGCATGGGCGGCCCTGGGCCTGTGGTTCGGAAGGCCGATGGTCAGCCCGGATGGCAAGGAGAACGTTCGTCGTGGTCGACATCACCGAGATCTATGTCCACTGGTACGCGGGCCGCTCGAAGAGCGAGCTGGCCGCGTCGCTGGGGGTGGACCGCAAGACGATCAGGAAGTACCTGGAGCCGGCGGAGGCGTCCGGGATCACGCCGGGCGGACCGCCGATGAGGGAAGCCGACTGGGCCAAGCTGATCAAGAGCTGGTTCCCCGAACTCGGCGACCGGCGGCTGCGGCAGATCACCTGGCCCGACATCGACCAGCACCGCGACTACATCAAGAACCTGCTGGGGACGGTGACCGTCTCCACGATCCACCAGCGGCTCCGGGACGAGCACAAGCTGGACGTGTCGATCTCCTCGTTCCGCCGGTGGGTGCACGCCACGCTGCCCGATGAGACGGCAAGGTCCCAGGTCACGGTCTTGCGGGATGACGTCGAGCCGGGATCGGAGGCTCAGATCGACTACGGTCACCTGGGCCAGTGGACCAATCCGAAGACCGGTAAGCGCCACCGGATCTGGGCCTTCGTGATGGTGCTGCCGTGCTCGCGGCACATGTTCGTCCGCCCGGTCCTCTACCTGCACCAGCACGCTTGGACCGAGGCCCACGTCGCCGCATTCCGCTACTTCGGGGGCGTCCCGCGCCGACTGGTGCCGGACAACCTGCGGACGGGGGTCGACAAGCCTGATCTCTACGATCCGAAGATCAACAAGGCATATGCTGAGCTCGCCACCCACTACGGGGCCTTGGTCGATCCTGCCCGTGCTGCCCGGCCCAAGGACAAGCCGCGGGTCGAGCGGCCGATGCCCTACATCCGGGACTCGTTCTGGCGGGGGCGGGAGTTCACCTCGATCGAGCACATGCAGGCCGAGGCTGTGACCTGGAGCCAGAAGGTGGCTGGCCGACGGCAGTGCCGGCCGTTGCAGGGAGCCGCACCGATGGCGGTGTTCGAGGCCGTCGAAGCCGAGACCCTGCTGCCGCTGCCGCCCACGCCGTTCGTGCTGGCCCGCTGGTCGACGGCGGTGGTCGGGCCGGACATCCACGTCAAGGTCGGCCGCACCCTCTACTCGGTGCCCTGGAAACTGATCGGCCGCAGGGTCGACGTCCGCTCGACCGCCACGATGGTGCAGGTCTTCCTCGACGGCGACCTGGTCAAGACCCACGTGGCACTTGAGCAGGGCAAACGCACCGACAGGACCGACTACCCGCCGGAGAAGATCGCCTTCCAGATGCGCACGCCGATCTGGTGCCGGACCCAGGCATCCGAGGTCGGGGACGCCTGCCGGACCGTCGTCGACCAGCTGCTGGAGGTCAACGCTCTCTACCGGCTCCGCGCCGCCCAGGGAATCCTCGGCCTGAAGAAGAAGTACGGCGACGCGAGGCTGGAGGCCGCCTGCGCGAGGGCCATCACGGTCGGAGATCCGTCCTACCGCACCATCAAGGGCATCCTGATCGCCGGCACCGAGACCGATCCGGAGCCCGAATCCAGCGGGGACGCGGGAGCCGCGGCCTTCCTCCACGGGCCCAAGCGGCTCTTCGCCTCCGTCGCCCCGTCCGAGACGGCGGACGAGCTCCACGACGACCAGGTCCACGGCGAAGCTGAGGGAAGCATCTGATGAGCGTGATGGACTCTGCCCTGCGTGAGTCGCTGAAGTCGCTGCGGCTCTCAGGAATGCTGGAAACCCTCGATGCCCGCCTGGCCCAGGCTCACGGCGGCGAACTCGGGCACCTCGATTTCCTCCAGGTCCTCTGCCAGGACGAGATCACCCGCCGCGAGACCGTCACCTTCCAACGGCGCCTGACCCGGGCGAAGTTCGAGCAGCAGGTCACCCTGGAGGAGTTCGACTTCACCGCTTCCTCAAAGCTGCCGGCCGCCCAGATCCGCGACCTCGGGGCCCTTCGCTGGCTCCACTCCGGCGAGTCGGTCATCCTCTTCGGCCCGGTCGGAGTCGGCAAGACACACGTCGCCCAGGCCCTCGGCCACCTCGCCGTCCGCCAGAGCGCCCACGTCCGGTTCGCCAAGACCAGCCGGATCCTCGCGGACCTCGCCGGCGGCCACGCGGACCGCACCTGGGACAAGCGGATCCGTGAACTGGTACGGCCCGACGTGCTCATCCTCGACGACTTCGCCATGCGCCAGCTCGGAGCGTCGTCGCCGAGTCGCTGCTGGACCGGCTGATCAACACCAGCCACCAGGTCATCATGAACGGCCCCAGCTACCGCCCGAACAAGCGACCCAAGAACCCCACCGACAAGCCGGCCAAACCCACGATCACCTAGGCGGTTTCGTTTGGATCATCTGGCAGACCAGAGGACGATGCCCGCGACTTGGCAGCAGCTGGCCACCAGGCAACCAATCGGGCGGCCATCGCTTCCGGCCGCAGGCCCAGAGGGTCGAGACCGAAGTGATCCTCCAGTTCGTGCCGCAGGAATACACCGATCTCGGTCTGGTTGGCGCCACCGTGGAGCCGCTGGAGCAGAGGCGCGAGCATGCAGTCGTACTCGTCCTGCACATCGTCGGCGACGCCTATCGGATCCCACTCATTGAGTAGATGCCGCAGGGCGTTCTCGGTGACGTCGGTTCCAGGTCGCATCGTTCCAGGGTGCCACCCAGGAACCGTCGTCACCACTGGCCCCCACCGTGATCCAAACGAAACCGCCCAGCTAGGACCACCTCCCGGACGGCTGGCCGACGATGATGTCGGTCCGGGGTGAGATCGTTTCCCGCATGGCCGACACAGAGGAAGCAGAAACCGACGTTGAGCACGCCGTCATCGTCCGCTATCGACTGGCCGATGACGGCCTTGGCAGACCCAGCCAACGGGAGGTCGTCCTTCAAGCCCAGTCCCTCCTGAACGAGGCGATCGAGCAAGCCGATGTCGGCGAGTTCGACGGAAACGAATACGGAGGCGGCGAGGTTGTCCTCTATGCCTACGGACCGGACGCCGATGCACTCTTCACCGTCATGGCACCCATCCTGCATGGCCTGCCGTTCCGGCCAGCACACGCCGTCTTGCGCTACGGCTCCGTTGATGACCCATCGGCTGCCGAACATCGCATCGACCTCTGACGAGACGAGTCGCCAGTCCCAGCCCCGGACGGGCACCTGGGGAATTACGTGAACTTCCCCCTGGGGAATTACGCGAACGTCCACAGCCCTCGACCTACGTCGGCACCAGCCCGGAAGCCTCGTACGGCTCGCGCCGTATCTCCACGAGCGGACCGCCGGGCGGATCGGCTCCCTCGCCCGCCTCATCCGCCAGGCTGCTCTCACGGCTCTGACAGACGGCACCGAACGCATCGCCAAAGCCACCCTCGACCACATCCGCCTGGACCACCTCGCCGAACAACACCACGGGCGGGGGCTTGGTCAGTGCCAGGTTCGGCGGTCGCGGGCCGCGGTGAACAGGGCTTCCACGGCCGGGGGTTTGAGGGTGGTGGAGGACCGGGTCAGGGAGGCCGCCGCCGTCGCGGGGGTGAGGACGCGGACGTCGCGCAGGGACGGGGTCACGTCCAGGCGGGTCGCGTCCACCACCGCCAGGACCGGGGTCACCGCGGCCGACAGGGCCCGTGTCGCGTACGCCGCCGCGCGACGCGACGTGCGCGGGTCCGGGCGGGACTCGGTGCGGCCCACCGTGAGGAGGAGGTCGCCGGCCACCGCGCGCTGTCGGCGGCCCTGGACCGTGTGGACGCAGAAGACCCCCGTCGGGCCGATCACCAGGTGGTCCGCGATCCCCTCGACGGAGTGCAGGACCCGCCACTCCTCCGACTCCGCCAGCGCGTCCAGTACGTCGCCCATCCGCTGCCGGGCGGCGAGCTCCTGGCGCAGCCGGTGGCGGGTGCGGGCGCCGGCGGAGCCGTGGGTGATCTCGCCGAGCAGTGCCTCGCCCGGCCGGTTCGGGGCCAGGTCCTCGTCCGGCGGGAGCGCGAGGCGCAGCATGTCAGCGGCCGTGGGGACGGGTGGCGGGCCGATCGAGACGGTCCCGGTCAAGTACGGGCGCAGGACCGTCAGGATCTCCTCCCGGCGCTCGTCCGCCAGCACGCTGATCCGGTTGGCCCGCCGGTCGTACCAGGCCACCGCCCGGCCGTCCGGCAGGTTCACATACAGTCGGCCGCGGCCCGGTCGGCCGCTCGGCAGTACCTTCAGTCCCCGCGAAGCCATCGGCCTCACCCCCGCCGTCCATGGGAGCAGGCCGGACGCCCGGCGGCAATCCCCCGGTTGTGTCTCCCTGGACCCAGGGCCCGCCCCGCGCGTGTAACGACTCCGTCGGCTCGCTGCCGTGTGGCTGTTACAAAAGCAACGCGTTACCGCAACGGCCGGTGCATACGTTTATCCCACCTGGACGCTCCAGGGCCTGACCAGCACCGAAGGACTCCCCCGTGAACTCCGTGAGCCGCCGCCGCAGCCGCCGCAGCCGCCGCACTCTCGTACGCGCCGCCGCCGTGGCCGTGTGTGCCGGCACCCTGCTGGCGTTCCCGGCCGCCGCGGCGCTGGCCGAGGGGATCCCGGCCGCCTCCTCCGCGCAGGCGGCGACGCCGCCGCGGACCCTGGTCAAGAGCCTCGCCCTCGCGGACGGAGTGTCCACGGCAAAGGTCTACCGCGTCGCCAAGGACGCGTACCAGGCCGAGGTGCTCGGCCCCGACGGCGCCAAGGCCGCCACCCTGACCAGCCGCGACGGCGCCACCGGCTTCGGCGAATCCGGGCGGCTACACCTCGCGCTGCGGGCCGACGGCCGGCTCAGCTCCTGGGTCGGGGAGACGGCGGACGGCGGGGACGGCGGGGACGGCGCCGCCGGCCACTCCGTCGGCAGCGCCGGCCACAAGACCGCCTCCAGGGACGGCGTGGCCGTCTCCGCCTCCGTACGGGAGCCCGCGCGCCCGGGCGCCGGCACCGCCGAGGCGCTGCGCCTGCAGACCCTGGCCGACGGCCCCGGTGACGGCATGCTGCTGCTCGCCGCCGGCGGCGGCATCGCGGCGGTCGGCGCCGCCGGGCTGGGCTTCGCGATGCTGCGCCGGGGGCGTACGGACGCCTAGGCGGGCCTAGGCAGGCCCAGACGGGCCGAGACCGGCCGAGACCGGCCGAGACGGGCCGAGACGGGCCGAGACCGGCCGACCTCCGGTCGGCCCCCGTCGGCCCCGGTCGCACGGGCAGAAACGATGCGCCTCTGCTTACTGTGGACGGGCACATGGTCACGGGAGAGGAGGGCGTACGAGTGGTGAGCTCGCTTCCCTCCCCCGGCCGGAGCCCGCGACGCCGCCGGAGCCGGCGGCGCTTCGCCGTGGGGCTGCTGGCCCCCCTCCTGCTGCCGCTCGCGGCCGCCTGCGGCAACGCCGGCGGGCTGGCCGGCGCGGGCCCGACCCCGACCGCGAGCGGACCCGTACACCTGTGGCCCGGGCGCAAGGGCGCCACCGTGCCGCCCGCCGATCCGGGGGGCGCGCCGCCCGAGTACGTACCCGGCATCGCGCCCGTCCTGGACCAGAACGTGCACTCCATCGACCCGGTGACCCTCGTACAGGCGGAGCTGCGCGCCCACCGGGGTGTCCGGACCGGGCCCGACGGGATGCCGCCGGAGACCGCCGCGGCCATCGCGGCGTGCGGAACGGACGGCGCCGGTCCCGAGGACTGCCCGGTCCTGACGCCGTACTACCGGGATCTGACCGGGAACGGCAAGGACGAGCTGATCGTCGGCATCGCCTATCCCGAGCAGCAGATGTCCGTGCGCGTGTACACGGCTGACGCCGAGGGCCGGCTCAACCGGATCATGGCGACCACCGACACCGTCATCTCCGTCGAGCTCGCCGGGCAGGACGTGATCCTGCGCGTCCCGAGCGGGAACGCGGGCTACGAGGTGAACACCACCTGGTCCTGGGACGAGACGCAGCGCTCGATGCTGCCCTCGCGCGAGCAGATCGTCCGCGTGCGCCCGGCCGGCCCGAGCCCCGATCCTTCGGCTTCCTCGATTCCCCCGGTTTCCCCAGTTCCCACGGTTCCCACGGTTCCCCCGGTTCCCCCGGTTCCCCCGGCTTCGGGCGCCGGCGCGAGTCCGGGCACCGTTGCCGCGCGCCCCGGTGCGGCGGGGGCGTCGCCGTGAGCCTCCGGCTGCCCGCGTGGACGGCCACGCTGACCTGGAAGTCGGCCTGCTTCATCGTGGTGATGTGCTGCTCGCTCGCGGCGGTGCTGGGCGCGCTGGTGCACGTGGAGGTGACCCGGCAGACCGTGGCGACGGCCCGGGAGAAGGCGCTCGGCAAGCTGAACGACGCCTCGCGCGCCTACGAGGCCGGCGAGTTGCTGCCGCCCGAGTCGGGGCTCGATCCGGCCGGGCTGCCTGCGGAGCTGCGGGCGCTGGCCCTGTCCGGGCAGCGCGGCACGCTCGTGGCGGACCGCGAGGGCCGGCCGATGATGTGGGCGGCGGCCCCGGCCGACGGGAAGGCGCTGGCCACGGCCGTCGACTACGGGCAGAGCGCGCGGACGATCAGCGGGCTGGACAACGCGATCATCGGGTCCTCGGTGCTGGCGATCGGCGGGACCCTGCTCATGGGCGCCTTCGCCGTGACGCGCGTGACGCGGCGGCTGCACCAGACCGCGACGGTGGCCCGGCGGATCACGCAGGGCGATCTGGACGCGCGGGTCGGAGACCCCCGGACCAAGGACCCCTCGCGGCACCAGGACGAGGTGGCGACGGTGGCGGAGGCGCTGGACACCATGGCGGCCAGCCTGCAGGCGAAGCTGCAGAGCGAGCAGCGGTTCACGGCGGACGTCGCGCACGAGCTGCGCACGCCGCTCACCGGTCTGCAGGCGGCATCCGAACTGCTGCCGGAGAGCCGGGCGACGGAGCTGGTGCAGGAGCGGGTCCGCACGATGCGCCAGCTCACGGAGGACCTGCTGGAGATCTCCCGGCTCGACTCCCGCAGCGAGGCGGTGGAGACGGACCTGCACCAGCTGGGGCGGCTCGCGCTGCGGGTGGTGCGGGCTTCGGGGACGGCCGCGGAGGTGGTCGTGGTGCGGGACGCGCACGTGGAGACGGACCGGCGGCGCCTCGAGCGGGTGCTGGGCAATCTGGTCGCCAACGCCCACAAGCACGGCCGGGGGCTGGTGGTGGTGACGGTGGACGGACCGGTGGTGACGGTACGGGACCACGGCGACGGCTACCCCGACTACCTGGTGGCCCACGGACCGCAGCGGTTCCGGACCGGGGGCGCGGGGAAGGGCCACGGGCTGGGGCTGACCATCGCGGTGGGCCAGGCGGAGGTCATCGGGGCGGAGCTGGTGTTCCGGCAGGCGGCGGACGGGGACGGCGGGGCGGAGGCGGTACTGACCCTGCTCGAGGCCTCCGTGACCTGACGGGCGCACCCCCTGCGTGGCGTGCGGACCCTGACGGGCGGACCGTGACGGGCAGACCATGACCGGGCGGAGCGTGACCGGGCGGACCATGACCGGGCGGACCGTGACCGGGCGGAGCGTGACCGGGCGGACCCTGACTGGCCGGAGCATGACCGGGCGGAACGTGGCCGGGCGGAGCGTGACCGCCCGACCCCGACCGGCCCCTGCGTCAGGCCTGCGGCGGGGTCGGCTTCGTCCAGGGCCAGCGGAGCTTCGGCTTCCGGGCGTCCGGGGCGTAGGCGTACTTCCACCCCTTCAGCAGGCCCAGCCGCTTCGAGTACCCCGCGGGGACGCGCTCGTACAGCAGCACCGCGGGGGCGCCGCCGTCCGGGTCCGGGACGGGGATCTCGTACCACTTCGGCGGGTGGCCGGTCGGGCCGAGGAGGATCGGGAGGGTCCGGCCGTCCATCGGGCCGCCCTCGAAGGAGGTGGGTTGGCTTCTCACCCCTCCAGTCTCACAGCTTTCCGGAAATCACAGCAGGTGGGCCGCTTCGGAGACCACCGGGATCACCCGGCGGGCCAGCACGCCCACCGGACCGTCCGCCGATTCGAGCGCGAGGGCGGCGCGGGCCGCCGCGGCCGTCTCGGGGTCGGTGGCGGCCGTCGCGGTGAGGAGGGCGATGAACTGGTCGACCAGCCAGTCCCGGAGCGAGTCGATCTCCGGCTGCTTGCCCTCGTCGATCCAGATCAGCGAGGCGGCCTCGACCGCCGTGATCCAGGTGCGCACCATCATCCGCAGGCGCGGGCCGGGCTCCGGTACGCCGAGGTGGAAGAGGATCGCCTCGGCCGCCGCCCGGCGGATGCCGTCGACGGTGGCGGTCGTCCGGGAGGTCTCGACGACGCTGCCGCCCTGCAGGAGGGCGGAGAAGCCGGCGTCGTGCTCGTCGACGAATCCCAGGTACCGGTCCAGGGCCCGGGAGAGCCGCTGGGTCAGCGGTCCGGCCTGGGGTTCGGCGAAGCAGAGCCGCAGGACATCGGCCGCCGAGCGCAGGGCGGCCTCGTAGAGCTGCTGCTTGCCGCCGGGGAAGTAGCGGTAGACCAGGGGGCGCGAGACGCCGGCGGCCTCGGCCACGTCGTCGAGCGAGACGTCCTCGGGCGCCCGGTGCGCGAACAGCGTCAGGGCCGCGTCGAGGAGCTGGGCCCGCCGCTCCTCGACGCTCATCCTGCGGTACGCCCGTACGGCTGTCATGTCCGCAGGGTAGCCGCACACGCCGCTCTTCAGGCGGGGAGTGCCCGGGCGGGAATCCTCCGGGCCGGGAATCACCCGGGCCGGGAAACCCCGGGCCGGGAAACCTCAAGCCGGTAATCCTCAAGCCGGCAATCCTCAGGCCAGGAGTCCCGAGCTCTTCCAGAGCCTGCGGCCCACCCCGCGCATCACCCCGATGTCGTCGAGGAAGTCGGTCAGCCGCTTCGCCCCGGTCTGCATGACCTCCCTGCGGTGGCCGCTGGCCTTGACCTGGGCGAGGGCCTCGCGCCGGTCGACGCCGATGTTGTCGTAGACCTGGGGGTTGACGAAGGCCTGCGAGAAGACGCGGGCGGCCTGGCCGCAGCTGACGCGGGTGAGTTCCTGCTCCCAGCGCGGGGCGGTGAGCATCTGGCGGCGCAGCTCCTCGCGGGCGTAACGGACGTGTCGCGCCTCCTCGATGACGTGGATGCGGGTGACTCCGCGCACGAGGGGCTGGACGCGCTCGTCCGGGAAGGTCAGCCGCTGCATCCAGTCGAGGATCTCCTCGCCGAGGAGGGTGCAGGCGAAGGAGCCGGGGGTGGTGGAGACGGTCTTCAGGACGCGGGCGAGGTTGTGGTTGGTGCGGGAGACCGGGTACTCGGGGGCGCCGCCCGTCTTGATCATGCGGGCGAACATCATCGAGTGGCGGCACTCGTCGGCGATCTCGGTGAGCGCGTACCGGACGTGATTGCTGGTCAGGGGCTTGTCGTAGATGTGCCGGGTGAGCAGCTGCATGAGGATGATCTCGAACCAGATGCCGAGCGAACCGAGGGCCGCCGCCTCGTGCCGGGAGAGCTCGATGCGCTGCTCCTCGCCCATCCGCTTCCAGAGCGGGGTGTCGAAGAGGGAGAGCAGCTCGGGCGGCCAGTAGTACTTGCCGTCGATGGGCGGGGCGTCCCAGTCGAGTTCCTTGTCGGGGTCGAAGGAGTGCTTGACCGAGGATTCGAGGAGTCGCTCGGCTATCTGTTCGCGGTCCTTGAGCGGGCCGAGCGCATCGCGCAGCTCCGCCCTGCCGGTCACGGTCGTCATGGCTTCGGACACCTCACGAGTGGGTTGCCGTCGGTGGTGCCGGTGGTGGCCACCGGCGTTCACCGCTTATGAGACTGCTTGTCAGCAAGGTCGTCAATCCCCCGCGCACGACTTGTTGACCGCGCGTCTACCAACGTGTGACGCTGCCAACGGGAGCCGACGGACCGCTGCCCGGCTGCCAACTGGCCTGTCCTGTACGGAAGTACGTGAGACGAGGGGGCGTCAGTGTCGACGCACGAGCTCTACACCAGTGATCCGGGCGGGACCGTCTGGCCGGTCCCCGCTTCCGGAAACGCCCGGTTCAGCTGGGAGTACGACGGCGGCCGCGAGCGGCTGCTGGCCCTGTACCAGAAGGGCAAGGACAAGCAGTGGGACGGCGCCAAGCGCATCGACTGGGGCATCGAGGTGGACCCGCACGATCCGCTGGGAACCCCGGACGAGGCGCTGCCGCTGTACGGCACCCGGCACTGGGCCAAGCTGACGGACCGGGACCGGGGCGAGCTGCGCCGTCACTACAGCGCCTGGAACTTCAGCCAGTTCCTGCACGGCGAGCAGGGCGCGATGGTGTGCGCGGCGCGCATCGTGGAGTCGGTGCCGGACCTGGACGCCAAGTTCTACTCCGCCACGCAGACCATGGACGAGGCGCGGCACGCCGAGATCTTCGGCCGGTTCCTGCACGAGAAGATCGGGATGCTTTACCCGATCAACGACAGCCTGCAGGGGCTGCTCGGCGACACCCTGCGCGACTCCCGCTGGGACATGCCGTACCTGGGCATGCAGGTGCTCATCGAGGGCCTCGCGCTGGCCGCCTTCGGCATGATCCGCGACACCACCAACAAGCCGCTGCCCAAGCAGATCCTGGCCTACGTGATGCAGGACGAGGCACGGCACGTGGCGTTCGGGCGGATGGCGCTGCGCGACTACTACAAGCAGCTGTCGGACGCCGAGCTGCGCGAGCGCGAGGAGTTCGTGATCGAGGGCTGCTACCTGATGCGGGACCGGCTGCGCGGGGTGGAGGTGCTGGAGAACTTCGGCATCTCGCGCAGGGAGTCGGAGGAGTTCAGCGAGCAGTCGGAGTTCCTGGCGCTCTTCCGCAAGCTGCTGTTCAGCCGGATCGTGCCCTGCGTGAAGGACATCGGGCTCTGGGGCGAGCGGCTGCAGAAGGCGTACCTGGACATGGGCGTCTTCGAGATGGGCAACTCGAACCTGGACCTGCTGATGAGCCAGGACGAGGAGATCGCCGAAGCCCTCGATCGCGAGCGGTTCGCGGCCGAGGAGGAGCAGCGGGTGGCCGAAGTGGCCGAGGCCGTCGCGGAAGGGGCGGGCGGGTGAAGCGAGCGGCTGAGGCAGGCGGGTGAGGCGGGCGGCTGAGGCAGGCGGCGGACGGAGTGCCGGTGGATCGGGTGCTCCTCGGCGTCCGCGACCGTGGGGCGCTCCCCCGCCGCTCCCCGCCCAGGAACGCGCCCAGACATGCCTCGACGGCGAAAGCGCCCCAGGCGAACACCGCGAAGTTGGGGATGATCACATGCTCGACCAGCCACGCCCACGGGGCGAAGACCTCGTTGTCGACCCCTTTGAGGGTCCAGCCGTACAGGTCCTGCGGGGGGTCGGACTTGTTCCCGAAGTCCGGCGGGTGTTTCCAGGAAAGGTTCTGGATCCACAGCAGGCCGACCGCGACCCGGCACACGGCCAGGAGCACACGCGAGAGCCGGGACGAGCCCAGTGGCTCCATGGCGGGGGGCGAAGACCGGATGGTGGGGGCCATGCTGAACGACCTCTGATCATGCTCCACGAGCGTGAGGAATCATCTGCCGTACTTCAATCCACTCACGCCGCCCCGGGCACGGCAAGCCGCAGGGCCTTACGAAGCGCGAACGGCAGGGGCGTCAGTACGCAACACTTCGGGGAACCGGTGACGTCCCGGCGCGCACCCGGACAGCAGGGCGCTGCTGCGCCTAGCGTTCACGGTCATGCGTGTACTTGTCACCGGAGGCGCGGGCTTCATCGGCTCGCACGTCGTCACCACGCTCGCCGCCCGCGGCCACGACCCCGTCGTACTCGACGCCCTGCTGCCCTCGGCCCATCCGACCGCCACGCCGCCACCCGCTGCGGCCGCGGACTGGATTCACGCGGATGTACGGGACCGGATGGTGCTTGCCCGGGCGCTGCACGGCGTGGACGCGGTCTGCCATCAGGCGGCCATGGTGGGCCTGGGCAAGGACTTCGCCGACGCGCCCGCCTATGTGAGCTGCAACGACTTCGGGACTGCCGTGCTGCTGGCCTCCATGGCGGAAGCCGGGGTCCGCTCGCTGGTCCTCGCGGGATCGGGGGTCGTCTACGGGGAAGGCCGCTACGACTGCCCCCGGCACGGGCAAGTACACCCCGGGCCACGCGCGGCAGCGGATCTCGATGCCGGGCGCTTCGAACCCACCTGCCGGGACTGCGGCGCCGAGCTGGTACCCGGACTGGTGGACGAGGACGCGCCACCGGATCCGCGCAATGTGTACGCCACGACCAAACTCGCCCAGGAGCATCTGGCCGCCGCCTGGGCGCGGGCGACCGGCGGACGGGCCGTGTCGCTGCGCTACCACAATGTGTACGGACCGGGGATGCCGCGCGACACCCCGTACGCGGGCGTGGCGTCTTTCTTCCGGTCGGCGCTCGCCCGGGGCGAGGCGCCGAGGGTCTTCGAGGACGGCGGGCAACGGCGGGACTTCGTACACGTCCGGGATGTGACCTCGGCCAACGTGCTGGCGCTGGAGGCCCTCGCCGGCCGGCAGCCGGGCGTGCTGAGCGCGTTCAACACCGGGAGCGGGGAACCGCACACCGTCGGGGAAATGGCGCAGGCGCTTGCCCTGGCTTACGGCGGCCCGGAGCCGGTGGTCACGGGCGAGTACCGGCTGGGGGATGTACGGCACATCACCGCGTCCTCGCAGCGCCTGAACCGTGAGCTGGGCTGGCGGGCGGAGACCGGCTTCGCCGAGGGAATGACGGAGTTCGCACGCAGCGGGCTGCGCGGGGCGTGATCCCCACAGCGCGAGGGCCTGGTCTCCTCCATGAGCGCGGCAGGAGTGGTCGAGACAAGGACGGCTGCGGCAGAAGTGGGCCCTGGACTGCTCCTCGGTGGCCACATCTCCATCCGATGTCCCGAATATTCGGTTTTGGTGGGTACGGTGAGGATGTGACCGATCTGGATGCGACGACGGTGGATGTCGTCCTGCCTTGTCTGGACGAAGAGCGTGCCCTGCCCTGGGTGCTGGAACGGATCCCGGCCGGTTGGCGGGCGATCGTCGTCGACAACGGCTCCAGCGACGGCTCTGGCGCTGTCGCCCGCGCGCTGGGCGCAACAGTGGTGTATCAGCCGGAGCTGGGGTTCGGCGCCGCCTGCCATGCGGGGCTGCTGGCGGCGGAGGCTGAGTTCGTCTGCTTCTGCGACTGTGACGCCTCTCTGGACCCCGGGCTGCTTCCCGCCTTCGTGCAAGAAGTCGCGGACGGAAAGGCAGACCTGGTGCTGGGGCGGCGCCGCCCGCAGGCACGTGGGGTCTGGCCCGTTCATGCGCGGGCCGCGAATCTGGCCCTGTCCCGGCTGGTGCGCCGACGCACCGGACTGCGGCTGCACGACCTGGGGCCCATGCGCGCCACCCGGCGTGAGCCGCTGCTGGGCCTCGGCCTCACCGACCGGCGCAGCGGCTACCCGCTCCAGATGGTCGTCTGCGCGGCCGACGCGGGCTGGCATGTCAGCGAAATCGACATCCCCTATCTGCCGCGGGCCGGTAAGTCCAAGGTCACCGGGACCTGGCGTGGCACCTGGCACGCGGTGCACGACATGCGCGCGGTGCTCTCGGAGCCTGCGCTGCCGCTCCCGGACCGTGGGGTGGCTACGCGGTGACCACGCTACTCATCCTTGCCAAGGAACCGGTGCCCGGGCGGGTGAAGACCCGGCTCACTCCGACGTACACGCCCCAGGAGGCGGCGCTCCTGGCTGAGGCGATGCTTGCCGATTCCCTGGAAGCCATGCTCGCGGCCCCTGCCGAGCGGCGTGTGCTGGTCCTCGACGGCACGCCTGGGGCGTGGCTGCCGCCTGGTATCGAGGTCGTGCCACAGGGGCGGGGCCGGCTGGACGAACGGCTGGCCGCGGCCTTCGGGGTGTGCACTGGTCCGGCCGTGCTCATCGGCATGGACACCCCGCAGGTCACCCCGGCCGTCCTGGCGCCCGCGCTGGCCGAGGACGCCTGGCAGGGCTGCGACGCCTGGTTCGGCCCGGCACTGGACGGAGGCTTCTGGGCCCTGGGGCTGGCCGAGCCCGATCCCGCAATGCTGCGCGGGGTGCCGATGACCCTGCCCGATACCGGCGCCCTGGAGCGGCGCCGGCTCACCAGGGCGGGGCTCACGGTGCGCGACCTGCCGGTGCTGCAGGACGTCGACACCGCCGCCGACGCACGGGCGGTGGCGGCCGCTGCCCCGCACACCCGCTTCGCCGCGGCCCTGGCCCGGTTGGCACAGGCCGGGGCGGGATGACCGCCGGCGTCCTGCCGTGCCCCTGTGCGGTACGTGAGCCGGTCCGCGGATCTGCTCCTCATGATCCGCCACGGCCCTTCGCAGCTGCCGGCCGGTCGATGGGCTTGTGCGGACTTCTCGCAATCTGTTCGAGAAGGACGGCGGCTGCGAACCTGTGATCAACCCGCCTACCGTCCGCACCGCAACCCTGCTGGCTTCCCTGACCGCTGTCCTCGTGCTGACCATCCGCAAGGACGGCTACCACTCCGATCCCGCCGGGCTGTCCTGGTGGTACGCGGCGTGCTGGCTCCTCTTCGCCGCCGCAGTGTGGTCGCTGCGCAAGGCGCCCCTCCGGCACGCCGTGGCCCTGGTTCTCGCGGGCGGCATCGCGGTGGCCGCCACCGGCCTGGCCGCACCCCCGCGGACCAGCACCGACGCCTACCGCTACGCCTGGGACGGCCGGGTGCAGGCGGCCGGGATCTCTCCGTACGACCACACTCCAGCCGACCCGGAACTGGCCGGGCTGCGCGACAGCTGGCTCTTCCCCACTGGCTCCGCGTGCGAGAAACCGGACCGGGCGCGCATCCCCGCACCCGCCGGTGAGACCCACTGCACCCGCATCAACCGGCCGCAGGTCCACACCATCTACCCGCCCGTCGCCGAGGGCTACTTCCTGCTCGTCCACACGATCTCGCCGGACGGCGCCCGGCACAAACCACTCCAGACCGGCGGGATGCTGCTTTCCCTCGGCGCCACGGCCGCCCTGCTGCTCGTGCTGCGCCGACGCGGAAATATCCGGTGGGCCGCGTACTGGGCCTGGTGCCCAGCCGTCCCCGTCGAGGCGGTCAACAACGCGCACGCCGATGTTCTCGGGGTACTGCTGACCGTCCTCGGGCTCAGTGTCGTCGTCCGGCACCGGATCGCGGGCGGCACCCTGCTCGGTGCGGCCGTCGCGACCAAACTGCTCCCCGCCGTGGTGCTACCCGGTGCCCTCTCGGGAGTACGGCGGGTCCGGGACGCGGCGGCCGTACTCCTCCCCGCCGCCGCGGTGCTCGCCCTCGTCTACCTGCCATACGCCCTCCTGTCCGAGGGCTCGGTCCTCGGCTACCTCGGCGGCTACATCGAGGAGGAGGGCTACGACGACACCTCCTCCGGCAGCAACCGATACGCACTGCTGCGCCTGCTCCTGCCCGACTCCTGGGCCCTGCCCGCCCTGGCCGTCGGGATGCTGGCCGTCGTGTGGCACGTCCTGCGGCGCGGCGATCCCGAACGCCCCTGGAGCGGAGCCCTGCTGGTCACCGGCACGGCGTTCCTTCTGTTGACACCGGGCTACTCCTGGTACGCAATGCTGCTCATCGCCCTGGTCGCGCTGGACGGCCGCTGGGAGTGGCTCGGCATCGCGGTGGCGGGAGCCGCCACGTACGTCACCCGCCGGGCCTTCGACGATCCGTACACCGTGGGGACCACCGCGTACGCCATCGCGGCGGCCGCCGTACTCACCGGATGGGCGTTGCGGCGCACCCGGCGGACCACCGCCGTCGGCGCGAAGCCCACGCCGGCCTCCACACGCCCACCCGACAGATGAACACTGCCCGCGGCACCGGTTCCTGTGTCTGCCCGGACGGAGACGGCCTCGAGGGGGCTCAAGGGCGGCGCTCAGGGGCCAGAGTCCTTGCCGGCGCCGGTGGTCCCATGGCGCGACTTGAGGCGGTGAAGGGCCAGGGCAACGATGAGCAGCACTCCGAAGGCGGCGGCCACCGCCGGAACGCCGATACGGTCCAGGTTGTCCGCGATCCAACGCTGGGCCGTGCCCGCTGTGTCGATCACGGGATCGCTGGCATTCCCGCCGCGCAGGATCCGGATCTCGTACCAGCCGTAGTACGCCACGTAGGCGCCGACCAGGAGCAGCAGGCCGCCGCCGAGGCGTGAGGCGACCGAGCCGAGGCGGCGGAGCCGGCCCACGCGGGCGGTGCGGGTCAGTGCCACCGAGAGTGCGGCGGCGCCGACGATCACGCCCATGCCGGCGGCGTAGGCCGCGAACAGCACGACACCCTCGAATGCCGATCCGCTGCGGAAGGCGGAGACGACGATGGCCAGGAACGGGGCGATGGTGCAGCCAAGCGAAGCGATCGCATAGGCAGCGCCGAACAGAGCCATCGACGGCACGGACCGGGTCACGGTGGGCGCACGGCGGAGTTTGGGAAGCAGCGCGGGCAAGTCGCGGCCGGCCAGCAGCCAGCCGCCGACGAGGACCAGCAGCAGGCCGAAGACGATCGTGAACCAGGGCAGATGCTGCTGCACCTGCCCAGCTACTGGAGCGACGGCGAGCCCGAACAGAGCGAAGACGCCGGCGAACCCGGCGGTCATGGCAGCCGTCGCGGCCAGCGCGCGGCCTACCGCCGCCATTCGGGTGGGCGAGTCGTCGCCCAGCACGAGCAGCGAAAGGTAGGCGGGCAGCAGGGCGAACCCGCACGGGTTCACCGCAGCGAGCATGCCCGCCGTCAGGGCGAGGGCGAGAGGAAGGTCAGACATAGCAGTCAGCCGACAAGCTTGCCGACCTTGTCGGCCAGCCCTTCACCCCTGGGCAGGACACCGGTGAAGACGCTCTTGCCGTCCTTGTCGAGCACGACGTACGTGCTCTGCTCGGTGATCTTGAACTTCTTCCAGATGTCTCCGGCCTCGTCCGACAGGTTTGGGAAGGTGCCGACCTTCGCTGAGGCGACGAAGTCCTTCATGGCGGCCTGCTTGTCCAGCCCGGCCACCCCGACAACGCTGGCCTTCCCCTCGAATTCCGCGGCGACCTTCGCCGTCTCCGGCCCCTGGGCCTTGCACTTAGGGCACCACGGGGCCCAGAACCACAGCACGACGGGCTTACCGGCCAGCGTCGCGCCGTCGAACGGCTTCCCATCGATGGTTGTCCCGGTGAAGCGCAGCGACTCGGGCACCGTCGGCGAAGCGGTGGACCCGCTGTCCGTCGAGGCGGGCGCGGTGCTTGTGGTGGAGCCGTCCGTGCCCGCGTCAGCGGTGGAGGTGGCGCCGGAGCCACACCCCACGGTGAGCAGGGCAGCAGCCATGACGACCGGGAGGAACGAGCGGGCGCGCATGTCAGCTCCGTAAGGTTCGGGTATTGACTCTGAATGTAGATCGTCCGACCCGGCGGGTGTGACCGCCGGATGCTTACGGTTCGGTGACATCAGCCCGCACCGGCTACCTCAAAGACCTCGCGGTGGGACCAGAGGGACCTCAACACGGTCACCGAAACCGCCGGGACCGGCAGCATCACCAACATCCTCAACGGACGGCCAGGACCGCTTGTGAGGTGGCCGACGGACAGTCCACTCGGTCGTGGTAGGCGCGGGCCGCTGCCGTGTCGCGGTATGGCTCAAGGCGGCGTTCGAAATCCCGGACGTACTCCACCGCCCGCACTGACCGCATCTCTATCGCCAGCTGCGCGGCCTCCGCCCCAGGGCACACGCCTGATCCAGTTCTCCCAGGCCGCGGCGGGCAGAGGCGAGCACGATCCGGCAGATAAGGCGGCCGCGGGCGTAACTGGGTGCCCGCAGATGCAGGGAGCGTTGCGCGTGCTGGGCGCAGGCGCGGTACTGGTGGAGATCCCGGTGGCAGTGCGCGAATTCGCCGGCGAGCTGGCCTTCGTCGCGAAGCGTGCCCAGTGCGGTACGTCGTTCCCTGGTCGGGCCGCGCTCAGCGCGCGCTCTGCCCGTACGAACGACGCCGTGCAGGCCCGGGCCTCGCCGAGCGCCGCGTGCCCGCGGGCTTCGGCGGAATGCGGCATGGCCTGAACAGCGGGCGGCCTGCCGGAGCCGACGCCCTGCTGGGCGACCCGGGCGCGCTGTACCGCCTCGCGGCCGTGGCCGAGGTAGACGGCCTGGCGGCTCATGGTGACCAGCACGTAGGCGCCGTAAGCCCGGTCGCCTGCGCGAGGCGCAGCGCCTGGACGAAGTACCGCTGGGCGAGCCCGTGGGCGGCGATATCGTACGCGGTCCAGCCCGCCAGGCGGGTCAGATCGGCCGCGGCGGCGAACAGCCGTCGTCCTGGCGCCTCGCCGTAGGTGCCGCGCAGCATCGGCTCGGCCTCGTGGACCAGATAGCTCACCAACGCCTGCCGTGCGTGCCCGCCCCCATAGGCGTGGTCGAGGGTGCGGAAGAGCTCGCCGACCGAGCGCAGAGCCGCGATGTCCGCGGTGGTGACCCGTCGGCCGAGTCCCCGGTCGATCTGCCGCTGCATGGGGACGGCGGACTTCCCTCGCGCGGGGTAACGGAGTCCTGCGGGCGTGGCCGGATCTCCGCGGCTCACGCGCTCGTCGGCCAGGCCGATCAACCAGTCCCGGCTGGGCACCACAAGCCCGGCAGGGATGAAGGCGATCTTCCCCACCGCGGCGTTGCTGTCCGAGTCCTTGCGCCACAAACCGCTCGCAATCTCGACGGCCTGCTCCGGAGTCGCCGCGAACTCCAGACCCGAATACACGGGGGCACACGCGTCGAAGCCCAGAGCCTGGGCCGACAGGCGCCGACCCAGGCGCCTGGTGAACACCTCAACAATCAGGGCGGAGGTGGCCCCGCGTGGCTGTTGTCCACGCAGCCACCGGGTGACTGAGGTCTTGTCGTACCGCAGATCCAGACCGTGCTCGCGGCGGCGACCGCCACGACCGACAGAGGGTAGGGCGTTGGGTACGAGAGATGTGAATAAGAGACGGGTGCTGGAGGGCGGCGAAGTCGGCGTGCGCCGTCTCGACGGCCTCCGAGTACGCCTTGATCCGCGCCCCCTTGGGACAGGTCAGACACAGCCGCTACCGGCGAGAATGATCAAGTCTCCGAGCTGGGCCGCGCTCAGTCCTCTTCGCCCGCCAGGACACGGTCGGCCGCGTAGTGGGGGCAGGACAACAGATGCCACGTCACCGTGAGGTGATCCCCGGCCGCGGCGATGGTCCGGGCTTGGCCCCCGCCCGGTCCCGCCGTGCAGTGCCGGCACACCAGAGTCCGTACATCGGGCACCACGACGTCACCCGCGCCCCGTGATGTCCCGTCCTTACCTGGGGCTGTGGTGGAGGTTGGCTTTGTCGGCGAGTTACGGGCTCAGGCACAAATTCCGTGAGGACGATCAACGGGTTTGGTCTCGGTGACGTAGCGTCATCTGGGACCGTGGTGCGGTGTGATGACCTCGTCGGTGACCTGTTTCCGCACCTCAGCGCGTTACTCGTGGAGCGTGTGCTCTTCGAGTGCGGGATGATTCGCCTGGTCGCGAGAACCCGGGAGATCGGGGTGGCCTGCCCCGGTTGCGCGGCAGTGTCCAGTCGAGTCCACAGCACGTACGGAAGACGCCTTGCCGGCACACCGGTCGGCGATCGGCCAGTGCGGATCGAGCTGACCGTGCGACGCCTGTACTGCGAGAACTTCCATTGCTCACGGCGTACGTTCGCCGAGCAGGTCAAGGAACTGACCGTGCGCTACGGCCGCCGAACACCAGCTGCCCGGCGGGTCCTGGAGGCCGTCGGCATCGCACTGGCCGGCCGGGCCGGAAGCCGTCTCGGCGCCGTCCTGCACGCAGGGGTGAGCCGGACGACGCTCCTACGGGCGGTCATGGCCCTGCCCGACCCCGTCTGGACCGTCCCTAAGGTGCTAGGAGTCGACGACTTCGCCACCCGTCGTGGACAGCACTACGGCACCGTCCTGATCGACTGCGAGACCGGACAGCCTCTCGACCTGCTGCCCGGCCGCGACGCCGCGACCCTCGCCGGCTGGCTGCGTGAGCATCCTGGCTCCGAGATCATCTGCCGCGACCGGGCCGGGTCCTACGCCGACGGCGCCCGGACCGGTGCTCCGAATGCGGTCCAGGTGGCCGACCGGTTCCACCTCTGGCAGAACCTCGGCACCGCCGTCGAAGCCAGCGTGCGCCTCCACAGCACCTGCCTCAAGACGGCTGTCATCAGCCCTGACGGCCAAACGAAGGGTGCCGACGTCGACAGCGTGGACACCACGAAGGCGATGTCGCCAGTCGAAGCCCGAATCTGCGAACGTCACGCGACCGTCCACGCTCTGCTGGCTCAAGGGCATGGCATTCGCGAGATTGCCAGAGAACTGCACATGGGCGGCAACACCGTCCGTCGCAATGCCCGCGCAACGGTCCCCGAACAGTTGTTGAGCGGACGGCGCCAGCCCCGTCCCAGCCAGCTCGACCCCTACAAGCCTCACCTCGACAAACTCTGGGCCGAAAGACACACCAACGCCATCCAGCTGCATGCCGAGCTCCAAGAACTCGGCTACCGCGGGAGCTATCAGATCATCAGCGACTACTTGCGACCGAGGCGGCGCCGCCGCATCCGGGTTGTCCCACCCGCTCCACCTGGAATCCGCCGGGTCACCGGCTGGATGATGCGGCGCCCCGAGCACCTGCGCGACGAGGAGCGCGACCAGTTCACCGCCGTCCTTGCCCACTGCCCTGAACTGACCGGGCCTTGACCCAAGGCCGGGTAGTTAACGTTTTCGCAGGTCACGCAAGGCGGGTTGGGGACCATGGTGTTGCGGCATAGAGGCCGGGGCCGAGCTTGTGGATGAGGCCGCTGGCGGCCCACCGGTTCAGTTGTCTGTACATGGTCTCCAGGGTGATGTCGCCGAAGTGTGCGGTGATTTCACGGGGCTGCCACAGGCGCGTGGGGTCTTCTTGGAGCAGGGCGAGGATGCGGTGTCGGCGTCGCGCGGCGGGGGCGGCGTGTCGGTCGTCCCGGGAGGCTGTGGGCGGCGCGGGTGGCTGATCGACGGGTTCGAGGACGGTGATGTCGAGGCGGGTGACGGTGCGGCTGGTGTCGGGCCGGCCGTCGGCGTGGCGCTCGCTGTAGCGGGACATCGGTGATTTGACCTTGCGGGTGCTGACCCGTTGCCGCCGGGCAGGGAGCAAGCCGGTCAGGATCCGGCGGCCGATCGCCCCAAGAAGAGTGTCCCGATCGGCGTCCGCGGTGACGATCCCGGCGGCCTGGATGACCTGGTCGCGGGCGGTGTGGAGCGCGATGCTGAAACAGCAGCGGTCCGGGTCGGTGCCGGGGAGGGACTCGGCGGCATCGACCATCACGGTGCGTAGGGCCTGGTAGAGGGTGAGCAGGGACCACATCTCCTGCTCGATGCCTGCCGGGTCACCCGAGCGCAGGTTGCGCCCGTTCATGATCGTGTGGCGGAGCGCGTAGTACGCCGATTCGTGTTCCCACCGCTGGTGATAGAGAACCACCAGCGCGGTGGCGGGGTAAAGGTGGGCGTCGGTCAGGGTCGTGACCAGTCGGTAGGACCCGGTGAAGGACGTGCCATCCGCGCAGGTCACGGCGATCTGTGCGTCGATGATCCGTACTTTCACGGTGCCGATCACCGACAGGTAGGAGCCATCGGTGAGGCGAGTGAGCACGGGGGTGCGCCGGTTGCTGCGGAGCCGGCCCAGGGCCTGGGCGCCGGTTGCGGTCACCTTCGCGAGGAAGGCGTTGCTGTCGAATCCCTTGTCCCAGAGCACCAGCATGTCCGGCCGCAGCAGGTGCAGCAGCCGAGCGGCGTAGCTTGTCTCGCCCTCAGCGGTGGGGCCGAACACCGCGCCGACCACGGCCCGGGTGCCGGTCTCGATCAGCGTCATCAACTCCAGCGTCGGATAGCCGTGATGGGAAGTCCTGCCCAGCCAGGCCCGGTTCCGCTCGGAATCGGGAACCCTCAGCGAACTGCAGCCGTCGAACGACACCGTCCGGTACGGACCGAAACGCACCCCTGGGGTCGTCGGCCGGGCCAGCAGCCCGGCCAGCACCTCGAACAAGGCCCGCACCGGCGCGCCGCCGATCCGCCGGCGTAGGTCACGCAACGCCTTCGCCGACGGACAGACCACCGGCATCCCGGACAAACCCGCGGTCAGCTTGTCCCAGACGAGCCGGTAGCCGACCTCGGGGAACAGGCACATCGCGAGCAGGAAGTAGACCCCGACCCGCGACGGAAGATCACGCAGCCGCCGCTGCACCGTCCGCGTCTCCGCAAGGACCGCGTCCACGAGCTCGAACGGCACGACGGCGGTCAGCTCCCCCAGATGTCCGGGAGCGAACCGGCCCGCGGCCACGGTGACCGTTCAGGTGATGGCCGTCAGTGCAGACGGCAGGACACAATGGCGGGGCAACGGAGCTCCTTCGGGACAAGCTGTCTTGGTCGACTGCCTGTACCAACGAGCTCCGTTGTTCTGCGTCAAAAGTCCTTCAACTCACTTGCGTGACCTGCGAAAACGTTAACTACCCGGCCTTGGGTCAAGGCCCCACCTGCGGTCCCCCGCTGAAAGCAACCGTCCAGGCAACGGTCCAGCCCCTTCCCGGTGCAACCCCGGGTCCCGTACTCGGGCCCTCTGCGCGCGCTTCAGCGCGCCGCATGCCAGCCCTACGCCGTAAAGCGCCAGGATGGGGCCCCGTGGGTCCGGAGCCTTCGGGTGACGGGAGCAGCACCTTGATCAACGTGGACGTACAGCACTGCCGCAGTTCGCTTCTGATCAGCGCCACTGGGGAGCTCGACGAGGGTGCGGGAGCAGTACTCCGGCGCGCGCTGGACTACGTGACCATGGACGAGCACGATCTCCTGGTGGACCTGCACGCCGTCGCGGCCATGGACGTCGACGGCCTGCTCCACCTCCTGGACCTGCACCGGCGCGCGGAGCGCATGCGGCTACGGGTCCTGGTCACCGGCTGGCAGCCCCAGCCCCAGCAGTGCATGGCCACCGTGGCCGGCATCCCCGGGCCCCGAGCGGGCACCGGGGAGCGTTACGCCCTGGCAGGCTTCCGCCGGCTCCTCGCGGAGAAGGCGCAGCGCGCACGGGAGCGCTCCGACTTCGCCGATGGCTGGCTGCCCCACATCTAGTGCTGTGGCCGGGAAGGTTTGCCGGGTCGCGGTGTCCGGTGCGGTGCCTCGCAAGGCGGAGGGCCGCCGCTTGTACTGGACGTACTTCGGTGGTCCGACAACGCGGCGAGGTGCCGTGCCGGGCGCCGCGACCCGGTGAACCTTTCCGGTCACAGCACTAGCCGCGTCCCGGCGTGGCTGCGGGTCGGCATGGAGCGAGTACCACGAGCTCTTCCCATTTTCTGCGCTTCGGCCGCCAGGCCCTGCCGCTCCAGCCACGTCCGCCGCGAGCGCAATCCGGGCCCACGGAACGAGGTGTTCGCCCTGTCACCTGCGTGACAAGCCCAGCCTGCGAGGCCGCGCCATCGTAGCTACCGGTCTGCAGATCTCTCGGGCATTTCCTGGGGGCAGACCTCGGCCAAGAGCTCCAGCAGATGGGCAGTCACCAGCCCGGGCTCGCCCCGCCGCACCCAGGTGTAGACGGCAACCCGGGCCGAGGCGTCGGCACGCCGCAGAACGTAACCGTCCACCAGCTCATGCGAACGGGACTCCCGTACCTGGATCTGGCGAGGCTTTCCGTCCCCCTCGACCAGGACCTCGACGACCTGACGCTCCGGGCCATCCCGAAACTGATACACCCAGCACGTCCGCATGCGGACCGTTGTTTCCAGCCCTCCTGGCCGCGGGACGCCAGACACCCACGACCCTCGCCGGATCACCGCCTTGGGCTTCGCTCTAGGGCCTGTGTGATGTCGTGATCAGCTCCTGGCTTCTGCTCTCTTCTCGGGGCGGAACCCGGTAGAACTGTGGTCGTGACACGCAGGCAACTCACCAATGCCCAGTGGAAGTTCATCGAGCCGTACCTGCCGATCGGTAGGTACGGCCCGTACCCGGAGCGGTTGCGGGAGCAGTTCGAGGGTGTGATCTGGCGGTTCCGTTCCAGCGGACAGTGGCGGGAGATGCCTGCCGAGTTCGGCCCCTGGGCCACCGTCTACGGACGCTTCCGCGTCTGGCGGGACGCCGGTGTCTTCACCGCCCTGCTGGAAGGCCTGATCGCCGAGGCGGCCCGGGAGGGCAAAACAGACTTGTCGCTGGTCAGCGTGGACTCCACAACGGTCCGCGCCCACCACGACGCCGCAGGGATGCGCGTCAGCAAGCACCTCATGGACGCCCTGGAAGAAGCCGCGCAGGAGCAGGAAGCGGCGCGGCAAAAAGGGGCGGACCGGAGGAACAGAACGGACAGGCCGAGCGTCGGCGCATCCGACGCAGACGCAAGCTCCGCCTGAAGGAAGCCCTGCTCGGCAGGTCCCGGGGCGGCCTGACCAGCAAGATTCATCTCGCCGCGGACCGCAGATGCCGTCCGCTCGCGTTGGTCCTGACCGCCGGGCAGGCCGGGGACAGCCCGCAGTTCATCCCCGTACTCGCGAGGGTAAGAGTCCGTCTGCCTGCCGGCCGTCCCCGCACGACGCCCGGCGCGGTCGCCGCGGATAAGGCCTACTCGTCCCGCGGCAACCGCTCCTACCTGCGCAGACGCGGCATCAAGGCAGTCATCCCGGAAAAACGGGACCAGGCCGCCAACCGCAAGAAGAAGGGCGCACGAGGCGACCGACCCTTCAGCCACGACGCCGACCTCTACAAGGAACGGAACACGGTCGAGCGCCTGATCAACAAGCTGAAAGCCTGGCGAGGCATCGCCACCCGATACGACAAGACACCCGCGAGCTACCTCGCCGGCCTCCACCTCCGCGCCGCAATGATCTGGATCGACGACCTCCTGAAAACCGCCGAATGATCACGACATCACACAGGCCCTAGGCCGCCCGATTCACATGCGCCGACGTCCGCCGAAATCCCACCCGGACAGACGGCCTGACTTCGGCACGTCACCCCAGCCGCCCGCCACCCCGGCCGGGGTGGCGGGCGGCGTTCACACGGCGCGGTCGCGGTCGTGTAGGGCCCGGTTATCAGGGAGCTCCGGGCATGGAGCGCCGCGGGGCGGGGTCGCGCCGGTCGGTGTCGTGGCGGCGGGTGTCGTGGTCGCGGGCGCCCGAGGCGGCAGCGAGGGCGAGCAGGGTGGCGATGGCGCCGGTGATCAGGTTGCTGGTGATCGAGCGGGTGTGGGCGACGTCGCCGGCGACGACCCAGGGCGCGATGCAGGTCCAGATGCCGATGGCTACCGCGGCCCAGGCCATGGAGTGGGTGCGCTCGTAGGAGTTGCCGAGACCGCCGAGGAACAGTGTGTAGGCGATGCCTGCGATGAGGTTGGTGACGGCCAGCGTGGTCAAGCCGCTGAAGCCGACGATCCACGGGGACGCGGCAAGGAAGATGCCGGTGAGCAGCGCCAGGGCCTCGACCATCTGGGCGCGGGGTGTGGCGGCCGCGCGGTCGTGCCGGGCGCGCAGTTCCATCAGGTCGGGGTGCTCTTCGATGGGTGCGCGGTGGGTTGACGCCATGATGACCTCCAGAGAAGGAGCCGTTAACCCGCCTATACCCGCATAAAGCGCATATAACTGGACCGTCGTGTTGTCGGGCGTCTGGCACCCCGTTCGGCAGCCGTGAATCCGGGGCACGGTGGCCCCGAATACGGCAGGGGGCAGAGAGCGAGCTCTCTGGCGCATGTCGGCCGAAAGGGCCGGACGGGAGGGGACGACGACCCCCGCCTCGCCCCTTCCCGTGTCACGCAGGTTGGGCCGGTCAGGTGTGCAGGCGGCTGTTGGGGCCGTCGTGGTCTCCGGCGCCCTCGTCGTTGAACCAGTAGTCACCGGCGGCCAGGTACCGGAAGGAGTGCGTGTTCATCGCCGGCAGCTCGACCGTGACGGCCCGCTTGCCGTCCTTGCGCGGGCGCAGGGTGTGGACGCCGGGCTGCCAGTCGTTGAAGTCGCCGACCACGCTGACCGGACCGGGCGGGGTGTCGGCGGGAAGGATGAAGGTGACCTCGGTGCGGTCCTTGCGCAGTGTGCGCTCCAGCATGGGAATCGGCTCCTGACGGTGGCGGGTGGGATCGCGCCCATCCTCGGCACTGTGACCCCGCCCCGCATTTCGACGCATCCACGCCCGGCCACAGACCACCGCCCACTCACGGTAATCGAAATAGTGCGCTTTGTGACACTCTGTGTCAGCGTGGGACGGGAGGAACCCCCACCCCACGCATCAAGGAGTCACCGTCATGGGCGGCATGAAGGACAAGCGCCAGGAGCCGGGCAAGGGCCGCGAAGAGCAGGAGCGCATGCGGCGCCCCGGCCAGGACCCGGTCCACCCCGAGACCGCCCCGCCCTCCCGCGGGAAGAACCCCCAAGAGACCGAACGCCGCCGCGAGGACGCCCTGCTCACGCCTCGGGCCCGGCCGCGCGCGGAGCAACGCCGGGCCCGCCGACCCCGGCACGTCACGTCGGCTCACCGGGGATCACGCGCAGCCTGGCCCGCGGGCGCCGAGGGCCCCCTCCCCCGGAGCCGGGGCGACGGCCGACGCCCGGGGGGCGGGGTCCGGGGCGGAGCCCGCACACGGCACGGCCGCCTGTTCGGCGTCCGGGGAGGGGGCCGGGTGCGGCACGGCGGGCACCGGCCCGGCGCCGGCCGGAGCCCCGCCCTGTCCGGGCACGGCGGCGCCGCCCACCGGAGGGGTGATCAGGAACGTGGCCCGCCCCGCGTCTTCGGAGCGCAGGTGGCGGATGGCGCGCGCCGCCGCCGAGGCCGATGCGACGGCCACCGCGTCCGCCGCCGCGCCGAGCGCCGCCGCGACCGCCGCCTCGTACCCCGGGGCCACCGACAGCCGCTGCGCGGCGGGGCCCAACAGCCCTTCCAGCCGCGCCGCGAGCAGGGCGGCCGTGCCGTCCTTGCGGCGCAGCCCCATCGCCAGGGCGTCCCGGCGCGCCGACACCGCCGCACGTGAGCGTTCCGCCGCCGCCAGCGCGTCCCGGGCCGCGCCCAGTGCGGCCTCCGCCCCGGCCAGGGCCGCCCGCGCGGCCTCGTACTCGTCTTCCACGGACACGGACACGGACGCGGGCCCGGACGCCGGCACCGGTTCCGAGCCGGGGTCCGCGGCCGAAGACCCCGGCTCCCCCACCTCCCGCGCCAACGCCTCGTACTCCTCCCGCGCCAGCGCCGCCCGGGACTCCGCCCCGTCCCGCGCCGCCACCAGCCGGTCGATCTCCGCCTGCGCCGCGCCCGCCCGGGAGCGGGCCGCGCCCAGCCGCCCCGTCAGCCGCGCCAGGCCCTCGCGCCGGTCGGCGATGGCCCGGGCCGCGTCCCGCAGCCGCCGTTCCTCGTCCGCCAGCGACTTCTCCAGCTCGGCCCGGTGCTCGACGGTGTCCTCCAGCGCCCGCGAGGAGGCCTCCAGCGCGGCCGTCAGTTCCGCTTCCTGCTCGCGGATCCGCGCGGCCTCCTTCTCCATGTCCTCCGGGTCGCGGCCGCGCCGCTCCTCCTCGGGCGCCGCCGAGGCCGACGTGACCCGTGCGTCCGCCAGGGAAGCGGTCCCCCGCACCCGCTCGGCCAGCTGCGAGAGCTCGTACCAGGTCTGCTGAGCGCGCTGGAGCCGCGGCGCGAGTTCCCGTACGGCTTCCTCCAGTTCCGCTTCCCGCCCCGCCGCCGCCGCGAGCTGCGCCTCGGCCGCCTCCTTGCGCTCCTTCAGGGCCGCCTCGTCCGCGACCTCCGCGTCGAGCGCGCCCTTGAGCGCCACGAGGTCGTCGGCCAGCAGCCGCAGCCGCGCGTCGCGCAGATCGGCCTGGATCACGGCCGCCCGGCGGGCCACCGCCGCCTGCCGCCCGAGCGGCTTGAGCTGACGGCGCAGCTCGTCGCCCAGGTCCTGCACGCGGGCGAGATTGGCCTGCATCGCGTCGAGTTTGCGCAGCGCCTTCTCTTTGCGTTTGCGGTGCTTGAGCACTCCGGCCGCTTCCTCGATGAAGGCGCGGCGGCCCATCGGATCGGCGTGCAGTACGGAATCCAGCTGGCCCTGGCCGACGATGACGTGCATCTCGCGGCCGATGCCCGAGTCGGAGAGCAGCTCCTGGATGTCGAGGAGCCGGCAGGTGTCCCCGTTGATCTGGTACTCGCTGCTGCCGCCGCGGAACATGATCCGCGTGATGGTGACTTCGGCGTAGTCGATGGGCAGCGCGCCATCGGAGTTGTCGATGGTCAGCGAGACCTCGGCGCGCCCGAGCGGCGGGCGGCCGGTGGTGCCGGCGAAGATGACGTCTTCCATCTTCCCGCCGCGCAGGGACTTGGCCCCTTGTTCGCCCATGACCCAGGAGAGCGCGTCCACCACATTGGACTTGCCGGAGCCGTTGGGGCCCACGACACAGGTGATGCCCGGCTCGAAACGCAGGGTGGTGGCGGAGGCGAAGGATTTGAAGCCACGCAGGGTCAGGGACTTGAGATGCACGCCGCCGGACTCTACCTTTCACGTTCGGTTTCGCCCATGAAGGTGCAGGGCACATCAGACGTTAAAGGAATCGGCCCCCCACCTGGCGCAACGCCGCCGCGCGGCCGCCCGCGGGCGCGCGGGGACGAAGAGGGAAGGGCCCCCGGGCGCCACGAGCGCGCACCGGGAGGAGAGACCCGACCGAAGAGAGATCCGGAAAGAAAGAAGGGACGCCGAAGCGTCCCTTGCAGATCATTCTGGGTTGTCGAGCGACTAGGGAGCGCGGATCAGGTGAGCGCAGGCTCCGCCTGGGGTACGTCGAGGTCGATGCTGTCAAGCAGCGAGTCTCCGTGCTGTGCGGCGGCCGCGTTCAGTGCGTCGTTCTCGGACTGAATTCGTCCGAGCTCGGACTCGAGGTCCTGGACGCGCTGCTGAAGCCGTCGCATCTCGGCGAGGAGTCGCGGGTCGGAACCGCCGACGTAACCGAGAAGCGCCTTTGCCATGATGGATGGTCCTCCACACTGAGTGACCGACCGAAAGCGGTGTGGGTCGTGAGGGAATCGCACCCGCGGATGTCCGGCAGCGACTGTCAGTCACTGCGCGCGTTCTATGGCTACTGCCACCACTGCCAAACAGCTCAGGTGCGCGGGGCTTCCAGCGTCTCACCAAAAAGTTTGACGGTCAACACGATCACACCCCGTATCGGCGGGCATCCCGGCCCTCGCAAGGGGCGTGGAGATCATCCTCGCTCCCGAGCCTTCCACGGATCCTCCGGGTCGGCAACGTCTCGGCGATGAATGCGCAGATCCGACCGCGTGCGGACCATCCGGCGATCTGTTCAGTACATGATCAGTCGATCGGTCACCGGATCGCGAACCCGTCGTAGCCACCGCGCGGTGTGCCCCAGATCTCTGTCACCCCGTCCACCCGCCCGGGCGTGTCGGTTCCGTGCAGCCACTGCAGGAGCCGGTGGCAATTCTCACGTTGACCTTCGGCCACCACCTGCACTCGGCCGTCGTCGAGGTTGAGGGCGAATCCCGCCAGTCCGCCGATCTCCAGAGCATTCGCCCTGGTGAACCAGCGGAAGCCCACTCCCTGTACACGACCGCGCACCCAGGCGGTCATCCGCACGTCTTCGTTCATGCCTGAACGCTAACTGGGCAAACGTTTTCGGCACACGCCGCCCCCTGGCGCCATGGCGTACAGTCGCGCACCAATGAGCTCACCCGTTCGGGTGAGTAGAGGTTGATCTTGAACTGCGAGGAAGGCAAGCCGAGATGGGACGCCACCGACTCCAAGCCGCCCCCCGCCCCGGCGCGAAGCGCCGCACCGCCGTGCGGGGCGGCCGCCCCCCGGTCCGGCGGCGGCGCCGCGCCCGACCCCTCCTCCCGCACGACGGACCCCTCGGAGACGATGGCCCTCAAGGTCCTGCCGTCGACGAAGTACCGTTCCAACGGATCGTCGTGACCGGCCCCTCGGCGGACGCCGGAACCGGCGTCCAGGCCCCGCCCGAGGCGCCGGCCCTGGGCCGCAAGGTCGGATCCGCCGCCCGGTGGGGCCTGGTCAACACCGTGGTCATGCGTCTCGGCAACTTCGTCACCGGCATCATCCTCGCGCGCTTCTTCCTCGGGCCCGAGGCCTGGGGCGTCTACGGGATCGCCCAGACGGTCCTGCTGGTCCTGCTCTCCGCGAACGAGCTCGGCGTCTCGCTGGCCATCGTGCGCTGGGAGGGCGACCCCCGCCGCTTCGCCCCGACCGTCCTCACCCTCAGCGCCGCCTCCAGCTGCCTGCTGTACGCCGTCCTGTTCGCCGCGGCCCCCGCGGTGGCCCGGGTGCTCGGCTCGCCCGAGGCGTCCGGCGTGCTGCGGGTGATGTGCGTGTGCGTGGTCCTGGACGGGCTCTCACAGGTGCCCGCGGGCTTCCTGACCCGGGAGTTCGCGCAGGGCCGGCGGATGGCCATCGACGCCCTCAACTTCGTCCTCAGCACCGCCGTGACCCTGCTGCTGGCCGTCCAGGGCTGGGGCGCGATGAGCTTCGCCTGGGGCTCGGTCGCCGGCAACGTGGCCGCCCTCGCCGGCTGCTGCCTCGCCGCGCCCGGCACCCTGAAGTTCGGGTGGGACCGGGAGCAGGCCCGGGCGCTGCTGCGCTTCGGACTCCCGCTGGCCGGGGCCAGCATGCTCGCCCTCGGCGTGGTCAACGTGGACACCATGGTGGTGGGCTCCGCACTCGACCAACTCGCCCTCGGCTTCTACGTGCTGGCCTTCAACATCTCCGGCTGGCCCGTACGGATCATCTCCGAGGCGGCCCGCCGCGTCTCCTTCGCCGGGTTCTCCCGGCTGGCGGACACGCCCGGAGCGCTGGCCGGCGGGTTCGGCCGCGCCCTGGGCGTGGTGATGACGGGCACCGTGCCGCTCTGCGTCCTGCTCGCCGCCCTCTCCGCGCCGATCGTCGGTCTGGTCTACGGCGAGCGGTGGCTGCCGGCCGCCGCGGCGCTGCCCTGGCTGATGGGGCTCGGCCTCGTCCGGATCGGCTGCGAACTGGCCTACGACTGCCTGGTGGCCATCGGCCGCCGCCGCTCCCTCATCGGGGTGCAGGGACTGTGGCTCGTGGTCCTGATCCCGACCCTGGTGATCGGCGCCGGGGCCGGGGGGATCGTGGGCGTGGCCCAGGGGCACGTCCTGGTCGCCGGCGTGGTCGTGGTGCCGGTGTTCCTCGTCGCGCTGCACCGGGGCGGCATCTCCCTGGGCACCGTCGCGCGGGCCTGCGCCTGGCCGTTCCTGGGCGGTGTCGTGATGACGGGTGTGGTCCTCCTGCTCGAGGAGCTGCTCGGCGACGGCGTCCTCGCACTGCTCGCCACCGGGGCGGCGGGCACGCTGTGCTACGCCCTGTGCGTCCTGCCCAGCCTCGGCTTCCTACGCGGTTCCCCACCGGCTGCCGCGCCCGCGACCGTAGGGGTATAGCTCCATGGCACGTCATATGGCACGTCATCGCAGACGCTTATGGGCCTGGCTGCTGGCCGGGGTCCTCCTGGTCACCGGGCTGGCCCTCTACCAGGCCGAGCGGACGGGGAACACCGAGTCCTCCGCCGCTTCGTGCCCGGACAGCGCCCTTCAGTGTCCCGGTGAGGACGGCGCCCTCGTCACCCCCGAGCCCTCCGCGGACCCCTCCGCTTCGGTCGGTCCGAGCCCCTCGGAGACCGCGCCGCCGTCCCCTTCCGCCACTCCCCCGCCGGCCGGCAGCGCGCCGCCGTCCCCGGCCGCGCCCGCCTGCACCTCGGCCTCGCCGGGCGCCTGCGGTTTCCCCGATGCGCGCACCACCGGTCCGCGGATCGGGCTGGAGCGGCACGACACGGGGAACATGTCCGTGAAGACGGACGGGATGGTCATCAAGGGCTGGGACATCAAGGGCTCCCTGGACGTCTACGCGAACGACGTCACCATCATCGACAGCAAGATCACCTCGGCCAACTGGTGGGGCGTGAACCTCCGTCCGGGCTTCAAGGGCCTGCGGGTCCTGCACACCACGATCACCGCGATCCCGGGCAAGGGCCCCGACAACGGGGGCGTCAACTACGCGGTCTCCAACATGGGCGAGAGCTCCATCGAGGTCGGCTGGTGCAACATCTCGGTGTTCGGCAACGCCCTGTCCATGGGCCAGGGCAACCTGCACGACAACTTCGTCCACGACATCGCGGCCTTCCGCAACCTGGGCGGCGAGTGGCAGCACACGGACGCCGTCATCAGCGGCGGCGGCAACAAGGGCCGGCTGACCATCCGCCACAACACCCTGCTCAACGCGGTCCCCGTGGACCGGGGCGCCAGCGCGGCCCTCGGGCTCTTCGCCGACACCGGCGTGGTCTCCAACGTCATCGTCGACCGCAACTGGCTGGCCGGCGGGGCGTACGCGCTCTACGGGGGCGGCCCGGGTGCGACGGGCATCCAGGTCACGGACAACGTGTTCTCCACCCAGTACCACCCCAACAGCGGAACCTACGGGGCCGTCGCCGCCTGGAACGCCGGCGGCGCGGGGAACGTCTGGAGCGGCAACCGCACGAGCGACGGCCGGCCCGTCGTCCCCGAACCGACTCCCTGAAGACCGGAAGGACATCATGCGCCGCATCGCCCGGGCCCCCTGGGAGCTGCTCAAGCGGGCCTTCGGCTGGCTGGTGCTCTTCGAGGCCAGGAACAAGCTCCTGCTCGCCCCCTCCGCCGTGCGGCTGCGCCGTTTCGAGGACGCCGAGACCGTCCGGCTCGCCGCCCTGACCGGCCGGCCGCCGACCGCCCTGGTCGCCACCGTGATCGCCACCCACCGGCGCCCCGAGGCGCTGCGCGCCGCGGTCCTCTCGGCCCTGGCCCAGACCGTGGCCGACCAGGTGGTCATCGTGGTGGACGACGGCGCGGGACTGCCCGAACTGCCTGCGGATCCCCGGTTGTTCGCGGTGTCGCTGGACCGCAACACGGCAACGGCCGGTGTCGTGCGCAACGTCGGGATACGGCTGACCCGTTCGCGCTACGTCGCCTTCCTCGACGACGACAACCTGTGGGAGCCGGACCACTTGGAGCAGGCCCTCGCGGTCCTGGAGCCGGCCGGCGGTCCCGACGCCGTGTACACCGCGCTGCGCCGGGTGCTCCCCGACGGTACCGAACGGGACGTGCTGTCGGTGCCGTTCGACCGCCGGCGCTCCGCCCACGAGGCGTTCCTGGACACCAACGCCTTCGTGGCGCGCCGCAACCGGTCGCTGTACTTCAGCCGGCTGCGGCGCACCCCCGAGGTGCTGCCCCGCGAGGACTGGGAGCTCGTACGCCGCTACAGCCGCCGCCACGAGGTGCGCCACGTGCCGCGGCCCACGGTCCGCTACCTGGTCAACCCGGAGAGCTTCTACACCGCCTGGGACGGTCCGGCGCCCTCCGGGTGACCCGGCGGGTTCAGGGCCCGGGGGTGGCGCGCAGCGCGGTCGGGCTGGCCAGGGCCCGCGCCGCCGCCCGGCTCGCGGGCCGGCCGAGGGCGGCCCGCGAGGTCTCGCGCAGCAGTACGGCCGCCCGGAAGGCGGTGGTGGCCGCCGGCCCGTGGCGGCGCCCGTAGAGCCGCACCCGGTTGAGGGTCAGCAGGGTCCAGAGCCGGGGCGACACCTGCGAGTCCCCGCCGAGGTGGACGGCCTCGGCGGCGGGCTCCAGGCGGGTGGCGAAGCCGCGGTCGCCGGCCCGCAGGCAGTACTCCGTCTCCTCCGAGTACAAGAAGAACGATTCGTCCCAGGCGCCACAGGCGTCCAGGCACTCCCGGGAGAGTGCCATCAGCGCCCCGGTCGCCCAGTCCGCGACCGTGGCCCGCCGGTAGGCGGCGGGATCGGTGACCAGCTCGCTCCACAGCGGGAAGCGGCCGGCCCGGCGGTTGCCGATCACCGCCTCGCCCAGGGCGCGCGTCACGCGCGACTCCCGGCGCAGCGAGTGGTGCAGCGTCCCGTCCTCCTCGTGGAGCAGGGGGACGCTGATCCCGACCCGGCCGCCCCCGTCGAGGGGGGCGCCGAGCGCGGCGACGAGGAGTCCGGCGCAGCCCCGCCACATCCTGACGTCCGGATTGCACACGAGGGCGGCGCTGAACCCGCCGGGTCACCCGGAGGGCGCCGGACCGTCCCAGGCGGTGTAGAAGCTCCCCGCCCCCCGTACGGCCGGGTCCGGCCGGGTCCTACAGCGGCAGCAGGTCCGGCCGCTTCGCCTCGACGTGGTCGCCGGAGGACTCCCCGCGCAGCCGCCGTCCGATCCACGGCACCAGGTACTCGCGCGCCCACTGGATGTTGTCCCGGGTCACGTCCACCGATCCGCGCGGCCGCAGCGGCGGCCACGGCTGGTCGGGGTCGGCGGGCACCTCCATGCCGAGCACCTGCGCGGCCCGCAGCGCGACGCGCGTGTGCCCCTCGGGCGACAGGTGCAGCCGGTCGGCGTCCCAGGCCCGCCGGTCCTGTACGGACTTCAGCGACCAGAGGTCGAGCACCGGGCAGTCGTACCGGTCGGCGATGGAGTGGACGTGCGCGCTGAAGGTCGCGATCTTGCCCCGGATGTGCTTGAGGACCGGCACGTCCCGCGTGTCGAAGCCCGTGGTGATCATGACCCGGCCCACCGAGCGGGTGAGGTCGCGCACGGCGGCCTCGTACCGCTCGGCCACGTCGTCCGGGTCGCTGCCGGGCCGGATGATGTCGTTGCCGCCCGCGCAGAAGGTGACCAGGTCCGGTTCGAGCTCCTTGGCCCGGGGGACCTGCTCGGCCACGATCTGGTCCAGGAGGCGGCCGCGCACGGCCAGGTTCGCGTACCGGAAGTCGTGCTCGTCGCGCTGATCGGCCAGGAGTACGGCCAGCCGGTCCGCCCAGCCGAGAAACGTTTCCCCGGGTCCCGGGTCCCCGATGCCCTCGGTGAAGCTGTCCCCGATCGCCGCGTACGAGCCGATGGTCTTGAGTGTCGTCGTCGTCGCTGCCACGGGACCACATCCTTCACCCCGACCCGCCACCTACGCGACCGTAGCCACGGTCTTACGGACCGTGATCTTCACCACCCGTCAGGTGGGGAATAGGAGAACGGTGCCGGCGGGACCGGGACCCCCCTCCGGTCCCGGCCCCGCCGGCGTCAGACGAGCAGCCGGGTTCCGGCGCTCGGCAGCTTGCTCCACCAGTGGCCGTACCGCCGGTAGACCTCCGGATCCCGGTCGGCGAGGAAGGCCGTCAGCGACCGGGCCTCGGCCGCGAGCGCCTCCCAGACCTCCTCCGGCAGCGGGTGGAAGGCGGTGACCTCCACTCCCCCGGGCGCCGGGCGCCACACCCCGGCCACGTACCCGTCGACCAGCAGGGTCGCCAGCGTGTCCCCGTTCACCCGGGTGACGAGGCTCCGGTACTGCGGCGGGATGACCCGGCCCCGGTCGGAGTACGCGAGCAGGATGCTGTCCCACATGGCCATCAGCCGGGGCGGCGCCGGCGTGTCCCCGTCCGGCAGCGGCGCGCCGGGGACGTCGAAGAGCTCCTCGCCGCCCGGCCCCTCCAGCCGCCGCAGGCCGTGGGAGAGCTCGGCTTCCCGCAGCGCCTGCCTGACCCTGCCCCGCTGGACCAGCGCGAACTGCGCCACGTCCGCCACCGAGGCGGGCCCGAAGCCCTCCAGGTAGCGCACGACGAGCGCCCGCAGGGACTGCGCGGAGGCCTCGGGATCGGCGGGGACCGCCCGCGTCGTCCCGTACCGGGACGCGACGTACGACGGCCGCTCGCCGAAGGACCACGGGTGCGCGGTGGGCGCGTGCAGCAGCGGCGCGTACTGCCGAAGTCCCCACCAGGCTCCGGGCTGCGGCGGCTCGCCCAGCCGCTGTTCCAGCCACCGCTCGCACTCCGCGGCCGTACGGGGCCGGTCGGCGAAGGCCAGCAGCCGCGGCACCAGCTCGTCGGCGTCCTCGGCACTCAGCCCCGACGCCGTGAACCGGCTGCCCAGCCGCGCCGCCCGCACCCCCGGCTGCACCGCCTCGCGGAAGGCGGGGAAGTCGTCGGCGTGCACGGCGTGCAGGGTGATCCGCATCAGGGTCGACTTGACGATCTCGCGGCCGGTGAACGCGGCGTCGAGAGCGGCCGGATCGAAGTCCGCGAGCCGGTTCCACAGCGCGAGGTACGGCGAGGCGGCCTGCTGCGCCTGCAGCGCGACCACCCGCCGGACCCCGTCGGTGACACCGAGCGCCTCGCGCCCGAGCAGCAACTGCCGTGCGAGGGTGGAGCGGTTGAGCTCCCTTGCCGTGACCGCCATGCCGTGCACCCCGTCCCGTGAGCGGACGGGCAGTCTAGTGCTGCGACCGGGAAGGCCCACCGGGTCGCGGCGCCGGACGGAGTCAGATGCTGACGCCCTTCGACCGCAGGTAGGCCAGCGGGTCGATGTCCGAGCCGTACGAGGGACCGGTGCGGATCTCGAAGTGGAGGTGCGGGCCGGTCACGTTGCCCGTGGCGCCGGAGAGGCCGACGGTCTGCCCGGCGCTGACGCTCTGGCCGGACGAGACGTTGAGCTGGGAGAGGTGCGCGTACTGGCTGTACTTGCCGTCGGCGTGCCGGATGACGACCTCGTTGCCGTACGCGCCGCCCCAGCCGGCGGAGACGACGGTGCCCGCCCCGACCGCCTTCACGGTGCTGCCGGTGCTCGCGGAGAAGTCGACGCCGGTGTGGTAGCCGCTGGACCACATGGACCCGGCGACCTTGTACGCGGTGGAGGCGCCGCCGCTGACCGGGGAGACGAACCCGGCCGAAGCGGGGGCGGCCTGCTGCTGCTTGGCGGGGGCCTTGGGTGCGGGCGCCTTGCGTGCGGGCGCCGCCGGGGCCTCGGCGCCGCCGGAACCGGACGCGTCTTCGGCGGACTCGGAGGAGTCGGCGGACTGCTCGGCCGGCGCGGCCGGCGCGGCCGGAGCGGCCGCCCGGCTCGGAGCGGCCTCGGCCGTGCCCTTCGCGCCGAGCGTCAGCTTGAGGCCCGGGTGGATCAGCGACGGGTCGGACCCGACGGCAGCCCGGTTGTCGGCGTAGAGCTGCTCCCAGCCACCGCTGAGGTGCCGGCTCTCGGCGATCTTGGAGAGGTGGTCCCCGGGCACCACGGTGTAGACGGTGGGGGCGGCCTGCGCAGTGGCGGGCGCGGCCTGGAGCGAGGCCGGGACCTGCGGCGCCGAGGCCGGCGCGGTGGCAGGTGCGGTGGCGGGTGCGGCGGCCGGGGCGCCGGCCGCGTGGGCGCCGGCCGCCCCGAGCAGCGGAAGCGCGAGGGCCGCGCCACCGGTGCCGGCGGCGGCGAAACCACGGGATATCGAGCGGGACTTCGGACGGCGGTGCTTACCCGTTCCAGGCATGGCGAATTTCCTCTCCGACGCCTGCGAGGTGAGCTGTCGGGTTCGGACTGGAGATGTCCGGCCGCCCACGTGCCGGCGAACAGCACATGTACGGCTTCACCCCGAGCTGTCCCGTTGTAAAGATCTCGACGGAGATCCGGAACAGCGGCTTACCTGGTTCCCCCGCTCCTGCCGCGCGCGTGAATAGTCGGATGCGGTTTCCGGTCGGCGGCAGGATTAGGCGGTCCGTCCGGATCGATCGCGAACGTAATCGAGTCCGGCCGCACGGAACAAGTCTTGAATTCCCCAACAGAATCTTGAAGATGACGGTGCGCCGGAATTCTGGTCACCCTCCGTCCATTCCGCACCTTCAACGACCGCTCCGGCTAGGCAATTCGGCATTCGCGATCAGGCACTCACCGTCACCGTATGATCTGGCTCACGGGACGTGTCCGATCTCGGCGCTCGCCATGGCAAGTTGGCCACAAGTAGCGTAATTCGGACACCAGCGACGACGACACGGAGGACCCCTGTGACCCAGCGGATATCCCAGACCCCCCACGCGGGGCCGACCCTGGCCGGCGTACGCAACTTCCGCGACGTGGGCGGGCTGCCGACCACGGACGGACGGAGGGTCAAGACGGGACGACTGTTCCGAAGCGGACATCTGGCGCATGCCACCGAAACCGATGCACAGTTCCTCGCTTCGCTCGGGCTGCACACCGTCTTCGACTTCCGCAACGACGCCGACCACGCGCTGGAGGGCCCGGACGTGGAGCTTCCCGGCGTGCGGAACATCAACATCCCGCTGTCTGACCCGGCGGACGGCCGGGAGTTCTGGACGATGGTCCGCGACGGGGACCTCGCCCAGCTCCGCGAGATCCTGGGTGAGGGCAAGGCCGTCGCGCGGATGTCCCGTTCGTACCGCACGATCATCAAGACCCGCACCGCCGAGCACAGCCGGGTCGTCCACGCCCTCGCCGAGGACAGCGTCCCCGCCCTCATGCACTGCGCGGCCGGCAAGGACCGGGCCGGCCTGTCGATCGCGGTCACCCTGCTCGCGCTGGGCGTCGGGCGCGAGGCGATCGTCGCGGACTACCTGGAGTCCAACGCCCCGCACAACCGCTACCGGGTCCGCCGGGGCAGCGAGGCGGCCCAGCCCCGCACCGCCGAGGTGGCGGAGCTGCTCGCCCCGCTCTTCGACGCCCGCGCCCCGTACCTGACCGCGGCCTTCGAGACGATCGACGAGGAGTGGGGCGGGGCGGAGCGCTACCTCGGCGAGGGGCTCGGGCTCGCACCCGAGACCCTCGGCCGGCTGCGCGACCGGCTGCTGGACTGACCTCGCGCGGCACAACACGGCACACACGGCGCGGGGCGGGCCGCCGGGTCCGCAGACCCCGCGGCCCGCCCCGCCCGTCCGCTCAGCGGTTGGCGACCGCCTGCTTGACCAGCGTCCTGCCGAAGTCCCACATCAGCGCGCCGCCACCGTGCGCCTCGTCCATGACCTCGCGGAAGGCGCCGACGAACCGGTCGACGTCCGCCTCGTCCACGATCAGCGGCGGGATCAGCTTGATGACTTCGAGGTGGTCGCCCGAGACCTGCGTGAGGATCCGGTGCTTCTGCAGCAGCGGCACCACGACCATCTGCGCGAACAGCCCCTTGCGGGCCGCCTGCAGCATGGTCCACCGGCTCCGCAGCCCCAGCGAGGACGGCCGGCCGAACTCGATGCCGATCATCAGCCCGCGTCCCCGTACCTCGTGCAGCAGCTCGTACTCGTCGACCAGCCCGGCGAGGCGGCCGCGCAGCAGGTCGCCCATCGCGCGGGCGTTGGCCACCACCCCCTCGTCCTCCATGACGCAGAGCACCGCGAGTCCGGCCGCCATCGCCTGCGCGTTGGAACCGAAGCTCGCGGAGTGGACGAGCACCCGGTCCATGGACGAGTAGACCTTCTTGAAGATCCAGTCCTTGCCCAGGGTCGCGCCGACCGGGACGTAGCCGCCCGAGAGGGCCTTGGCCACGCACACCAGGTCGGGTTCCACCCCGGCCTCGTGCTGGTAGGCGTAGAAGTCCCCGGTCCGTCCGAGGCCGGTCTGCACCTCGTCCGCGATCAGCAGCGCCTTGTGCCGGTGCAGCAGCTCCTGCGCGGCAGCCAGGAAGCCGGGCGGGGCGGCGAGCACCCCCTTGCCCTGGATCGGCTCGACGACGAAGGCCGCCACGTCGCCCTTCTTCAGCTCCCGCTCCAGGGCGGCCAGGTCGCCGAGCGCGATCCCGGTGTCGGGGAGCAGCGGGGCGAAGCCGTCCCGGAAGCCGGCTTCGCCGTTGACCGACAGCGAGCCGGTGGTGAGCCCGTGGAAGGCGTGGTCGCAGTAGAGGACCCTGGGCCGCCCGGTGGCGTACCGGGCGAACTTCAGGGCCGTCTCCACCGCCTCGGTGCCGCTGTTGCCGAAGAAGACCCGGTCCAGGTGCGGGCTGTGGGCGAGCAGCTTCTCCGCCAGCAGCCCGGGCAGCGGCTGGCAGTCGAAGCGGGTGAGGTCGGCGAGCTGGGCGTCCAGGACGTCGTGCAGGGCCTGTTTGACCACCGGGTGGTGGCGGCCGAGGCCCATCACCCCGAACCCGGCCAGCATGTCGAGGTAGTCGTTGCCCTCGGCGTCCCAGAAGTGGGCCCCCTGGGCCCGCTCGTAGACCTTGTCGAAGCCGATGGTGTGCAGCATCCGGGGCAGCTGGTGGTTGAGGTGGCGGGCGTGCAGCTCGTACCGCTCCGCGCCGCGTTCGGCCAGCAGGGCGCCGAGGTCGAAGCCCTTGCCCCGGCCGCGCCCGCCCGATCCGCCCGCCGCGGCCGCCGCCCCGCCTGCCGCGGCCGCCTCCCCCGCCCGGCGCGCGTGGCCCGCGCTCATGCCGACTTGTCCCGGTTCCCGCCCATGGTCTCGCGGACCGCGCGCAGCGACTCCTTCAGCGACCCCATGGTGGCGAGGACCGCGGTGGGCTCGTACCCGCAGTGCGCCATGCAGTTCGCGCAGCGCGGGTCCTTGCCGCGGCCGTACTTGCTCCAGTCGGTGTCGTTGATCAGCTCCCGGTACGAGGGCACGTATCCGTCGCTCATCAGATAGCAGGGGCGCTGCCAGCCGAAGAGCGAGTAGTTCGGAATGGCCCAGGCGGTGCACGGGAAATCCACCTTGCCTTCCAGGAAGTCCAGGAAGAGCGGGGAGTGGTTGAGGCGCCAGCGCCTGCGGTTGCCGCCCGAGAAGGCCTTCTTGAAGAGTTCCCGGGTCTGTTCCACGCCCAGGAAGTGCTCCTGGTCGGGTGCCTTTTCGTAGGCGTAGGCGGGCGAGATCATCATCTCGTCCACCTGCAGGTCGTCATTGAGGTAGTTGAGCACCTCGATGATCGTCTGCGGGGTGTCCGTGTTGAAGAAGGTGGAGTTCGTCGTCACGCGGAACCCGCGGCTCTTCGCCTCCTTGATGGCGGCGACCGCCTCGTCGAAGACGCCCTCCTTCGCCACCGACTCGTCGTGGCGCTCGCGCAGTCCGTCGATGTGCACGGCGAAGGCGAAGTAGGGGGACGGCGTGAACTTCTCGATCTTCTTCCGGAGCAGCATCGCGTTGGTGCAGAGGAAGACGTACTTCCGCTTCGCCACCAACTGGCGCACGATCTCGTCGATCTGCGGGTGCATCAAGGGCTCGCCGCCCGCGATGGACACCATCGGCGCGCCGGATTCGAGCACGGCCCCGACGGCCTGCGCCACGGGCATGCGCTGCTTGAGCACGCCGGCCGGGTGCTGGATCTTGCCGCACCCCTCACAGGCGAGGTTGCAGGCGTAGAGGGGTTCCAGTTCGACGATCAGCGGGAACTTCTCACGCTTGCGCAGCTTCTGTTCGAGAAGATACGTCCCGACCCTGATGGTCTGTCGCAGTGGCATTGCCATCTGGCTCACCTCCTGGGGAGCAGCAAAGAACGGTGCCAGTCATAAAACGCGGGCAGTACGGCACGCAGTACGCGAAAGGCTGATATTCCCCCCCGAACGGTGCCGATGCGGACGAGCTCATGCTCCGGAGCGTCCACGATCACCCGGACGGCCGCAACCGGGCGCTCCGCACCGTCGGCAACGGTCCCGCCCCGGGTCGCGGTCCACAAGGTGGCCGCGGACTCCATGTCGACCCCGATGGCACCGGTGGCGCGCAGCTGCGCGCGCTCCTGGCCCCGGACGACGTGGTCGGATCCGGTCAGTGCGCCGAGGTGCACGGTCCGGTCGGGCAGGGCCCGGGCCAGCGCCTCGGCGAGCAGGGCGGTACCGGCGCAGGCGACCGTGCCGCGCGGGTCCCGGGTCTCCTCGGCGACGATCAGGTCGCCGGGGCTCATGCCGGGCAGCAGCCCGGCGCAGAATCCGGTGGCCAGCACGGCGGCCCCGCTCAGATGTTGATAAGAGACAGAGTCGGGGTGTCGGGGCTCAGGCGCGCGCGAGGACGGCCACGGCGTTGTGGCCGCCGAACCCGAAGGAGTTGCTGACCGCGATCGACGACGCGTGGTTCCTGGCGGTGCCCGCGACCACGTCGATGTCCATGTCCGCGTCGGTGGTGGTCAGCCCGGCCGTGGGCGGCACGGTGTCCGTGTCCAGGGCGAGGACGGTGAGTGCCGCCTCGATGACCCCGCACGCGCCGAGGGTGTGGCCGAGCGTCCCCTTGGCGGAGGTGACGGGCGGCCGCTGGGGGAACACCCGGCGCAGGAGCGCGGCTTCCACGGCGTCGTTCTGCCGCGTGGAGGTGCCGTGCGCGTTGACGTGGCCGACCTCGTGCGGGGCGATGCCGGCGTCGGCGAGGGCGAGGCGGGTGGCCCGTTCGGCTCCGCGGCCGCCGGGGTCCGGGGACACCAGGTGGTGGGCGTCGGTGGCGGCGGCGTAGCCGATGAGCCGGGCGAGGGGCCGGGCTCGCCGGGCCGCGGCGTGCTCGGGGCGTTCCAGGACCAGCGCGCCGGCGCCTTCGGCGATGACGAAGCCGTCGCGGGTGGCGTCGAAGGGGCGTGCGCCGGTGCCCGACATGGCTCCGAGTTGGGTGAAGCCGGTGGCCAGCAGCCGGGTGATGGGCGCCTCGGCGCCGCAGACCAGAGCGATGTCACACTGCCCGGTCGCCAGCAGGTCGCGGGCGAGGCCGATGGCCGTGGTGCCGGAGGCGCAGGCGGTGGAGGTGGCCAGCGACGGACCGGTCGCTCCGAACCGCAGGGCGATGTTGGCGCACGTCATGTTCGACAGATAGCCGGTGAGGAAATAGGGCGAGACGAACTCGGGGCCGAGCTCGGCCATCCTCGCGAGGGCCCTGTCCTGGGTCAGCACGCCGCCCGCGCCGCCGGCGGTGACCACGGCGACCCTGTCGCCGTCCCACGCCAGGGGGTCGAGGCCGGCGTGCTCGAGCGCCTGCGCGACGGCCACGAGGCCCAGTCGGTCGACCCGGTCCAGGTGGGCGGAGCCGCGCCCGCGCAGGACCGGGTGGTCGAACTCCGGCACCCGGCAGCTGAGGGAGAGGGCCAGCCCCTCCAGCGCGGGATCGACGGCCGAGGTGGTGCGGCCCTCGCACACGGCCGCCCAGACGGCCTCCGCTCCGCACCCGGCCGGCGTGACGAGGCCGAGGCCGGTCACGACGGCCCCGGGGCCGCGCGTCAACGCTCGGTCCGCCGCGCGTCGAGGACCGCGGCGAACTCCGCGAGGGTGGTGTCCCGCAGCTCCTCCTCGTCGACCTTGAAGCCCAGCGCCTCGTGGACGGCGATGGCCATCTCGACCACCATGAGCGAGTCGGTCAGCAGATCACGCATCCGGGCGTCGGCCCGCACCTCCTCGGCGGGGATTTCGAACGTTTCGACGAGGATTTCGCTGATCAGATCGATCACGGATTCCGGTGCTGAAGTGGTCACGACTGCCCTCATTTGCGATGCGGTATGTTCCCGGGTCCAGAGAACTATCACGGCTGGGTTCATACTCAAAAAGGGCCGCCTTTTGATGCCTTCCCGATGATTCAAAATGCGAAAGCGGGGACCACTTGTGTCGGAAAGCCTGACCGCCGCGATCGAAATCGGCGGAGCCGAGCTCCGGTACGCCAAGGAGGCGCTCGGCGAAGCGGGAGCGGACGCTTGGGGCCGGCTGCTGGACTGGCTGATGGACGACTACTTCCGGCTGGAGACCGCGGGCTTGGAGAACCTTCCCGCGGAAGGTCCCGCCGTTGTCGTGGCGAACCATTCGGGCGCCTGGGGACTGGACGCGTTCATCCTCCACAAAGCGCTCACCCGCCACTTGGACCGGCCTCTGTGCATGCCTGCCGCACCGCTGACCTTTCGATTTCCGGTCATCGGTTCGTACGCACGGAAGTACGGAGCCATTCCACTCGATCCGACCCTCGGACTGGACCGGCTGACCGCCGGTGGAATCGTGGGGGTCTTTCCCGAGGGAATCGCCGGTCTGGAAAAGCCCTTCCGCAGCCGCTACCGGCTGCGGCCGTTCAGTCCGGGCTTCGCGGTGACCGCCGTCAAGGCCGGCGCCCCCGTCGTCCCGGTCAGCGTCATCGGCGCCGAGGAGGCGCTCCCCCGGATCGGCGCGCTCCCCGCCCTCGCCCGTCTGCTGGACCTGCCCTGCTTCCCGCTCACGGCCCTCTTCCCGCTGCCCGCGAAGTGGCTGATCACCGTGGGCGAGCCGATCCCCGCGCCGGCCCGGTCCGCGTCCTTCGGCGCCCGGTCGGCCGCGGCGCGGCTGCTGTGCGCCCAGGCCCAGGAGGCGGTGCAGGGCCTGGTGGACAGGGAGCGGCCCCGGCGCGCGACGCCCTTCTGGTAGCCGCGCCGCGCCCGCCCGCGGCCCCCGGCCCAGCCCTCAGTTCGACAGCCGGTTCAGTCCGACAGCCGGTTCGCGGCGCGCCGGACGCCGTCCGCCGCGGTCACGCAGCGCCGCGCGTGGTCGAGCAGGACCGTGCGGAACCGCTCCCCCGCCTCGTCCTCGCTCCAGCCTCCCGTCTCGGCGCAGGCCGCGAGGCTGTCCGCGTGCGACTCCAGCCGCTCGGCGCTCGCCCGCGCGAGGGCCCCGTACGACGCGGGCGTGCAGCCGCGGGCCGGGACGGGGGCCGCCGCCGGCATGCCGACCGTCACCCGCCCGTCGCCCGGCCGGCCCGCGCGCTCCCCGAGGGCCAGGAGCAGGGTCCGGGGGTCCAGGGTCGCGGGCAGCCGGCGTGCCGTCAGCACCGGTGAGATCAGCATGGGCCGGGCGGCCGCCGTGACCGCGCGTACGACCTCCTCGGCGGCCAGCGCCGCGAAGCGCGTCGCCGGGCAGTCGCCGGGCGCTCCGCACAGCGGGGACGGCCAGGCTCCCGGGCGGGCGGGGTCCCCCGGCAGCACCGACCAGCCCGGCGCACACAGGATCTCCGTTCCGGCGCCGATCTCGAGGTCCTCCCAGGCGAACGGCGCCCGTACCCGGTACACGGCGGCGGCGACCGGCGGATAGAGCCGCAGCGCACGGGCCACGGCCTCTTCCGGAGAGGCCGCCGGGTCCACGGTCCGCAGGGCCAGGGCCTGCAGGGCGGTGGAGGAGGCGGCCTCGGAGACCAGGGCCAGCAAGTGCGCGACGGCCCCGGCCACGCCGTCCGCACCGGAGCTCCGGTGCGGCCCCCGGTCCGTGCTCCGGTCCGTGCTCCGGTCCGCTCCGGCGGGCGCCGCGAGCAGCCGGCCGGCCGGGGAAGCGGGGTCCGGACGCTCCAGGTGGGGCACCAGCCGTCGCCGCAGGGCGTGGCCCCAGGTCTCGCGTTCCAGGCGGTCCGTGGCGGCCGCCGCCCGGGAGGTGATCTCGCCGAGCAGCGTGTCCTCGGCGGCCCCCTCGCCCAGCACCACGAGCCGGGCCAGCCGGGCCATGCCCTCGTGCCAGACCTGCCACGGCAGAGTGCCGTCGCCGCGCCGGGCGCCGATCACCTCGTCCACGACCCGGGCCACGAGGGCGGGCGACCGCTCGCCGGGGGCGCCCATGCCGCCCTCGGGCACCGCGTGCGGGGACAACCCGTACCGGTGCCCGCCCGGGGTGAGCCCGACGGCGGGCTCCAGCGCCCCCACCTCGTCGGCCCGGGCGAGGAGCGCCTCGGAGTCGGCGGGGGTCAGCGGCACGAGGAAGGACCCGAACGGCGTGGTCACCCGCACCGGCCGCCCCGAGCGGGTGCGCCGCAAGTGTGCGAGGAGCGAGCGGGTCACCCCCTCGCGGGTCAGCGCGTCCAGGCCCAGTGCTCGGGCCGGGGCGTCCGTCCACGGCAGGCGCTGGGCGAGCATGGCGGCGCTGAACACGGCGCTCTCCAAGGGCCAGGCCGTCGCCGGCCGTCGCGGCGCCGTCACCGGAACCGGCATCGCCGTCGCCGTGCTGTCGGCAGGGGGCATCGGAAGGTCTCCCTCGGGGTCACTTGTCGCGCAGCATGTAGGGCTGGTTGCCGACGATCTCGCCGTCATAGGTGCCGATCAGTTCGTTGACCCGCTCCCGGTGGTGCGCCATGGCGCCGCGCAGCGTGTCCGAGTAGGCCTGCGGGGCGTGGGAGAGCGGATAGTCGTACGACTCGTCGAGCCAGTCCAGTTCGACCCAGTTGTCGGGCAGTTCGTTGGGCGACGCCGGTCCGCGTCCGTCGAGCATCGGGATCACGTCGTGGTTGTTGACCAGGCTGATCACCCGGGTGGTGTGGTCGGCGGGCCGCTTGCCGTCGATCGGGGAACCCAGCGTGACCACGTGCGTGATCCGGTAGCGGGCACAGACCTCCACGTCCGCCGCCAGGTTCATCGCGGTCAGTCCGCCCAGGCTGTGACCGACGATCATCAGCTGCGAGCCGGTGGGCACGCCGGCCCGGAGCAGCAGCTTCCGCGCGGCGCGGGTGTAGGTCGTATCGGTGCGCAGCAGGCCGTCGAACGCGCCCACCAGGTCCTGCGGGGTGCTGTTGCTCAGCAGCGCGAAGCTCGTTCCGGGCAGCAGCAGGACGTGGCGGACCTCCCCGTCAGCGCATGCGACGCGGCGCAGCAGCACCAGTCCGTGGTTGCCCAGGGCCCCGATGTCGTTGACGTAGCTGACGATGTCGTTGCGGGAGGCGGCCAGCACCTTCGCCAGGATGGAGTCCGCGTCCGTCCGCTCCGCCCGCCCCGGGCCGGGGTTGAGGTACTTCAGCAGGGTGCTGGGCAGTCCGAAGAGCGGATCCGTGGCCGGCACCCCGCCGGCGAGCGTCACCCAGGAGAAGTCGTCGTTGACCGGGTTCTCGTCGAGCAGGCCGAGCAGGGCCAGGAGCTCCATGATCACGGGGCTGACGGTGGTCAGGGCGCGGGTGAGCCCCGAGTGCTCGATCAGCGCGTACATGGCGCGCAGCGCCTCCAGCCGGTTCCCGGCGGCCATGGCGTCCGTCAGCCGTCTGGCCAAGGGCGAGTCCAGGTTGGGGTGTTCGGCCGCGATCGCCCTGATCCGCAGGGCGAAGGCATCGACGGCCATCGCCACGGCGGCCGGGCGGCGGTACGTCAGGTTCCCCGCCATCCGGGCCAGTTCACCGGCCAGGCCGCCGTTCGCCCCGAAGCCCAGACCCGAGGGGCTGGTCAACGCCTTGACGCAGGACGCCGCCGCGCCCAGGGCCCAGGCCGGTCGGCGCAGCGCCTGCCACGCCGACCGGGGGCTCGACAGCGCGCTCGTCAGCTCGGCGCCCGCCTGTCTCGCCGTGAGGGCGGCGTCCGCCAGCAGGACCGACGCGGCCAGCAGCAGCTCCGGATCCGTGCGGCGCGGTCTCGGCCGGGCGTCTCGCGGCGGGTCGGCGGCGTCCGCGAACCACGGCCCCGCGGACGCCCCGCCGTCCGCTTCGTCCACCGTCTGAGCGGTCACGTTCCCACCTCCGTGCCTGCGCAACGGCTTCGCCTGGTTCCGCTGCCTGAGCGGGCATGCTGGCATTCTCCGCAGTCCGCGCGGGACACGATCCGCCGCCGTTGCGCGCCGGCGCACGCGCGGCGGACGGCGGTGAGCCGCCGGGCGCCCCTCGGAACCGTGGTCCGCGGGGCACCCGGCGGCGTGGCGGCACCCCCCGGGCCGCCGCCATTTCGGTGATCACCAAAGGATGGGAACCGCACCCCCGTGTTGACGGGAGCGCGGATCACCCCTGCCGGTCACCGCGTCTCGTCTCCCGTCAGAACGGCCGGGAAGGCTGGGTGCGCCAGAACGTGCACTGGTGCTCCGCCGCGAAGGACCGGTCGAGCCGGTCGCCCGCGGGAGCCAGCTTCAGGACCGAGCCGCCCGGGCCGGCGGCGGGCCAGGGGGTCTGGCCGGCAACCGCGGGAACCCCGTGGCGGGCGAAGGCTCCCCAGTAGCGCTTCATCCGCGTCGCGAGCGCGACCTGGACGGGGGTGAGGGGACGCTCGCCCATGGTGAAGTCGTGCAGATAGGCCAGCTCGGCGCTGTGCGCGTTCGACTCGTCCAGGCCCGGGACCTGCGCACCCGCCAGGGTGGGCGAGTCCGGGTCGTCGAACTCGTAGGCGAAGGTGGGCACTTGCCGAGCGAACAGCTGCGTCGTCCAGGAGGTCTCGCAGGCGAACGTCGAGTCGGTCATGACGGCCGACAGCGCCAGGTACGGGGATCCGTGGGCGGCCACCGGATAGCGGGCGAGGACCTCCGGACCGGCCGCTCCGTAGCCCGCCAGGACCTGCCCCGCGTACTGCTCGGCCGTCAGCCCGGGCTGGGTCAGCGCGACGAAGAACCGCGCCTCGGAGCGGTTGCTGCCGATCAGGACCGGCACCTTGTTCCAGTTCCCGGCGGCGATCGCGGCGGCGGGATCCTTCGGGAGGAGCCCGTCGCCCGACGCGGGACCCGAAGTCGCCCGCGTACGGGCCGCGTCCACCAATGACTGCCCGGAGGCGGCGCGCAGGCACGCGACGACCGCGGCCGGATCGGCGCAGCCGGCGCCCGCCGCGAACGCCCGGGCCTCGGACTCGGCCTTCGCGGCGTCCGGGGTGCGCAGCAGCGTGCACGGCCCGCTCTGCAGCACGGCCCGGTGGAACAGTCCCGCCGCCGACGGGGCGGCCAGCAGCCCGCACACCGAACCGCTGCCCGCCGACTGGCCGGAGACCGTGACGTTGCCCGGATCGCCGCCGAAGGCCCGGATGTTCTCCCGAGTCCAGCGCAGCGCCTGGATCTGGTCCATCAGGCCGAAGGAGCCGGAGCGCGGGGCGTCCTGGCGGGCCAGTTCGGGAAGGCCCAGATAACCGAGCTGTCCGAGGCGGTAGTTGATGCTGATCACGATGCTGCCGGTCAGCTCCGCCATCGTGCGTCCGCCGAACTGGGTTCCGGTGCCCTGGCTGTACGCACCCCCGTGCATCCAGAGGACCACCGGCAGCCGGGCCCCCGGGCGGGCCCCCCGGGGCCGGTACACGTCCAGGAACAGGCAGTCCTCGCTGACCGCCCGCGGGTCCCGCAGCCCGAAGGGCGAGAACTGCAGGCAGGCGGGGGCCTGTTCGGTGGCTTCGCGCACCCCGTTCCAGCGCGCGGGCGGCCGGGGGGCGCGCAGCCGGAGCTCTCCGACCGGCGCGGCGGCGTAGGGAACGCCGAGGAACTCCTGCGCCCCGTCGTGGGCCCGGCCGCGCAGCGCGCCCTGCGCCACGGAGACCACCGGGCGGGTCGAGCCGTCCGACGGGCCGGCGATCTGGGATCCGGCGGAGGCGGCCGCCGGGAGCGCCGCGGCGATCAGGGCGGTCAGCGCGAGTGCGGTACCGAGCAGGGGCCTTGCCGTGGAAAACCGGGCGATCCGGGTCGAGAGCCGTTGCATCCGTACTCCTGGGTTCAAGACGGTCCGGGGGCTGTCTTTTATACACTTCTGACGCTGCCGACGATCAACACTGTCTATATGCTGGTAGCCCGCCGGCCCGCTCCGCCGGATCCGCCCCCACCGCCGGATCCGGCCACCGCGACGGGATCCGGTGCGCCTTCCAGCCACATGCGCCCGGCGTTCAAGCGGGGCTCCAGCCGTGCTCCACGCCGCTGTGGGGACCTGGGCAGGTTGCCTAGACAAGGAGTGCATGGTGACCACCGCACCGGTCAGGGGCGTCGGCAGCCCCGACACACCGCCGCCACCCCCTCGCAAGACCCTTCTGGAACGCACCTCGGCCTTCAGCCAGCGACACCGCTGGACCGCCCTCTTACTGTGGACCGTCATCCTGGTGGGCGTCTGGGGCGGCGCCTCGGCCGTCGGAGACGGCTACCGCGACGACTTCTCCCTGCCCGGAACGGAAACCCAGCAGACGCTGGACGTCCTCGCGAAGCACGGCTCCGTCCAGGCCGGCGACAGCGTGAAGATCGTGCTGCGCGACGAGGCCGGAATCTCCGGCGCCGACACCAGGCAGCGGGTCACCGCGATGCTGGACGAGGTCGCCAAGCTCCCCACGGTCGCCCGGGTCCAGAGCCCCTACACGGAGACCTCGGCCGTCTCCAAGGACGGCACGATCGGCTACGCCACGGTCGTCCTCAAGGGCAAGAGCGGGCTCATGGAGCGGGTCGACACCCTCAAGATCCTCGACACCGCGCGCACGGCCCAGAGCGGCACCCTCCAGGTCGAGCTCGGCGGTGAAGCCGCCCGCAAGCTCGCCGAGCAGGAGGGTGGTGCCTCCGAGGGCATCGGCCTCCTCGCCGCCCTGGTGATCCTCGCGTTCATGTTCGGCACGGTCATCGCCGCCGGACTGCCCATCATCACCGCCGTGTTCGCCGTGGGCACCACCCTCGGCGGGGTCGTGCTCGTCTCGCACTTCGTCAACATCGCCAGCTACACCCAGTACGTCCTGATCCTCGTCGGTCTCGGCGTCGGCATCGACTACGCGCTGCTGATCTTCGCCCGCTACCGCGCCGAACTGGTCAGGGGGGCGAGTCCGGAGGCAGCCTCCGCCAAGGCCCTCGACATCGCCGGGCGCACGGTCTTCTTCGCCGGCTGCACGGTCATCGTCGCGCTGATGGGCCTGGTGGTGATGGGCCTCGGCTCGCTCCAGGGCACCGCCGTCGCCCTCTCGCTGACCGTGCTCGTCACCATGCTGGCCTCGCTCACCCTGCTGCCCGCCCTGCTGGCCATCTTCGGCAAGCGGTTCGCCCGCCAGTTCACCGCCAAGGCGCAAAAGCGCGTGGCCAAGGGCAAGTCCGCCGAGGGCGGGGCCGCTTGGCGCCGCTGGGCGAGCGGTGTGCAGCGCCGTCCGCTGGCCGCCCTGCTGCTCTCCGTGGTCGCACTCGGCGCGCTGGCGGCACCGGCCCTCGGCATGCGCCTCGGGTTCGCCGACTCCGGCAACGACCCCGCCGCGTCCACCAGCCGCAAGGCGTACGACCTCCTCGCCGACGGCTTCGGCCCCGGCTTCAACGGCTCGCTCGTCGTGGTCGCCGAGGGCGACAGCAAGGCCGGCGCGGCTCTGTCCGCCAAGCTCAGGTCCACCGCCGGCATCGCCGCGGCCTCGCCCGCCTTCCCGGCGAAGGACCAGCAGGCGTTCACCGTCATCGTCTTCCCCACCTCCGCCCCGCAGGACGCCAAGACCTCCGACCTCGTCCACGAGCTGCGGGACAACGTCCTGCCCGAACTCGCCCGGGAACACCCGGCGACGTACCTCGTCGGCGGCGCCACCGCGGCCGTCGTGGACTACTCCGACGCCGTCGCCAAGCGCATTCCGGTGTTCATCGCGATCGTCGTCGGCCTGTCCCTGATCCTCCTGGTGATCGTCTTCCGATCGATCCTGATCCCGCTCAAGGCCGCCCTGCTGAACCTGCTGAGCATCGGCTCCGCGCTGGGCGCCATGACGCTGGTCTTCCAGGAGGGCATGTTCGGCGTCGAGCCGGGGCCGATCCAGGCCTACCTCCCGATCATGATCTTCGCGATCGTCTTCGGCCTCTCCATGGACTACGAGATCTTCCTGGTCTCCCGGGTCCGCGAGGAGTGGGACCGTACGAAGGAGCCCGACACGGCCATCCGCGAGGGCCTCGCCCACACCGGCTCGCTCATCGTCGCCGCCGGCCTCATCATGATCGCGGTTTTCGGCGCCTTCATGCTGGGCGGCGACCGGATGCTCCAGCAGTTCGGCTTCGGCATGGCCGTCGCGGTTTTCGTCGACGCCATCGTCATCCGCCTCCTGATCGTCCCGGCCGCCATGCAGCTGATGGGCCGCAAGGCCTGGTGGATCCCGGCGGGCCTGGACCGGCTGCTGCCCACGCTCAACATCGAGAAGCACGGCTGAGGTGCCCGCACCACGCGCGAGCGGCCCGGGACGCACGCCGTCCCGGGCCGCTCGCGCGCCCGGGACGGGACGGTCCGGTACTCCTGTAGTCCATCGCGAGCAGCGGGCGCTTTCCTGACGGTGTGCGGGCGAACCACCAGGGCGGCCCCACTGCGACGGCGGGCATCCCCCGCCCCGTCGTCGCCGGGCCGCCCTGGTTCCCGCCTTCCTCACCGCGGCGCCCGGCATCCCCCTGTCCGGGCGCCGCAGGTCGTTCCCCGGCCCGCGGTCACAGCCCTGGCCTCCGGTGGCGAGTCCGTACGCCGCCGCGGCCACGGCCAGGTCCTCCCAGGCCGTGCCCACGCTCTTGAACAGGCGCGGGTGCGACGGGTCGAGGGCCACCCGCCCGGTGACCAGCTCGGCCAGATCGCCCGCGATGCAGGCGGCGGCCGCCCCGCTCACCCGGCGGGCGGCGTCGAGCGCGCGTAGCGGTCCGCCAGCCGGCGCAGGTGCCCGACCAGCTCCGCGGGCCCGGTGACCTCGAAGTCGAAGTCGAGCAGCCCCAGGTGCACGGCGAGGGCCTCCACCGAGTCGGCGCCGGTGACCAGCACGCAGCTCCCGGCGTCGAGCGCCTCGACCGTGCCGACCGCCGGGTTGATCCGCTCGATCACCGCCGCCGCCGGGGCGTGCACGGTCACCCGCGCGTGATGGCGCCAGGCCGCCCCCGACACCCGCTGGGAGACGTACGCCGCGAGGTCGCCGCCCGGCGGCTCGCGCGGGGCGAAGCGCGGCCCGGCCGGGAGGCGGGGCCGGATCCGGTCGATCCGGAAGGTCCGCCAGTCCTCGCGCTCCACGTCCCACGCCACCAGGTACCAGCGCCGCCCCCAGTTCACCGCCCGGTACGGCTCCACGAGGCGGCGGGTGGGCGAACCCGCGTGGTCCAGGTAGTCGAAGCGCAGCCGCTCCCGGTCCCGGCACGCCGAGACCAGGGTGGTCAGCACGTCCGCCGCGACGGCCGGCACCGGCCGGTCCGCCGGCACGGCCACCGTGTACGCGGCCAGCGCCCGCACCCGGCGGCGCAACCGCGAGGGCAGCACCTGCTCCAGCTTGCCCAGCGCCCGCAGCGAGGTCTCCTCCGTACCGGGGACCGCGCCCTGCGCCGCGGTGCGCAGCGCGATCGTCACCGCGACGGCCTCCTCGTCGTCGAGGAGCAGCGGCGGCATCGCCGCGCCCGCGCCCAGCCGGTAGCCGCCGGTCGTACCGCGCGTGGCGTCCACGGGATAGCCGAGCTCGCGCAGCCGCTCGATGTCGTTGCGGACCGTACGGCCGCTCACCCCCAGCCGTTCGGCCAGCTCGGATCCCGGCCAGGCCCGCGGGCTCTGCAACAGAGAGAGCAGGCGCAGCAGCCGCGCCGAAGTATCGATCACAAGCCCCAGCCTGCCCACTCATTAGGAACGATTCATGCCTATATCGAGAATATCGTCGTACCCATGAAGAACAGCAGCGGCACCCCCACCGACGCCCGTATCCGCCCCTTCCGCATCGACGTCCCGCAGGCCGAGCTCGACGACCTGCGCGACCGCCTCGCGCGCACCCGCTGGGCCACCGGGAGCCCCGCCGCCGGCTGGAGCCGGGGCGTGCCCACCGACTACCTCAAGGCCCTGGCCGCGTACTGGGCCGACGGCTTCGACTGGCGCGCGGCCGAGGCCGAGTTCAACGAGTTCCCCCAGTTCACCACCGAGATCGACGGCCAGAACATCCACTTCCTGCACGTCCGCTCGGACAACCCGGATGCCCTGCCCCTGCTCCTGATGCACGACTGGCCCTGCTCGTTCGTCCAGTTCGTCGATGTCATCAAGCCGCTCGCCGAGGACTTCCACGTCATCGTGACCTCCACCCCCGGCACCGGCTTCTCCGGCCCGCTCTCCGGCGAGGGCTGGAACACCGGCCGCATCGCGGGCGCGTTCGTCGAGCTGATGGAGCGGCTCGGGTACGGCGCGTACGGAGTCCAGGGGACCGGCGGCGGCGCCTGGATCGCCGCCGAGATGGGCCGCCGGGCCCCCGACCGGGTCACCGGCGTCCACGTGAACGGCCTGATCACCTTCCCCTCCGGAGACCCCGCCGAACTCGACGGCCTGACCTCCGGCGAGCAGGAGCGCCTGGCCCGCCTGGAGGAATTCCAGCAGGACAAGATGGGCTTCGCCGCCATCCAGTCCACCCGCCCGCAGACCCTCGCCCACGGCCTGCACGACTCGCCCGTGGGCCAACTCGCCTGGATCGCGGAGAAGTTCAAGGAGTGGACCGACCCCGCCGCCGAGCTCCCCGAGGACGCCGTGGGCCGAGACCGGTTGCTGGCCAACATCAGCGTCTACTGGTTCACCGGCACGGCCGGCTCCTCGGCGGACCTCTACTACGAAGCGGCCCACGACCCGGGCGCCTGGGCCCCGAAACCGCGCGGCACCGTACCGACCGGCGTGGCCGTGGCCCTGCCCACCGACATCGCCATCCGCCGCTTCGCCGAACGCGACCACCACGTCACCCACTGGACCGAGCTGGAACGCGGCGGCAACTTCCTCTCCCTGGAACAGCCGGAAGCCTTCGTGTCGGACGTCCGCACCTTCTTCGCCTGACCTGCCACCTTCCCCGCCCGGCCCCCGTCTCTTAGGATCATGGTCAGACGTACGTACGAGGGGGTGGGGCACAGTGATCGAGCTCGGAGTGTTCTTCGGCGCGATGGGCCTGGCGGCGTTGTGGATGATCAGGACCCTGCTCCGGCGCGGCAACCGCAGCACCGAAACGGCGGACGGCCTGCGCATCGAGCAGGCCGGCAGGGAACTGGCGAGCGCGGCCCGGGTCTCCTACAGCTCGACCGCCGTCCACGGCTCCCTCACCCAGTCCCACACGTACAGGCCGTAGCCCACCCGGAGACGGAGACGGAGCCGCCGCCCGGGGCGGAGCACCGGCGCTACGTGCTCACCGAGGTCTGCGCGGCCTCCGCCGCCGGCCCGGAGGCATCCCGCGGCCCCGCCCGCTGCGGCCGGGGAGCGGGAATGAACGCGGCGACGGCCCCCGACACCAGGGCGAAGCCGCCGCCCATCAGCAGGCCGGTCCGGAAGCCCGCCTCGGAGGTGAAGGTGACGCCGCCGACCGTGGTCGTCATCCGAGCCAGGACGACACCGACGACCGCGGCGCCGACGGAGGTCCCCAGCGAGCGCATGAGGGCGTTGAAACCGTTGGCGGCGCCGCTCTCCGCGGGCGGCACCGCGCTCATCACCAGGGCGGGCATCGCACCGTAGGCCAGCGCGACACCACAGTTGATGACCATGGCGGCGACCATCAGGCCCGCGGCCGTCCCCGCCAGCAGCAGCGCCGTGCCGTAGCCCGCGGCCAGCACGAGCGCCCCGCAGACCAGGGTGACCTTCGGGCCGCGCGCGTTGGTGAGGCGGCCCCCGAGGGGGGAAACCGCCATCATCATCAGCCCGCCGGGGAGCATCCACAGCCCGGCCGCCAGCATCGACTGGCCCAGCCCGTACCCGGTCGCCGCCGGGAACTGCAGCAACTGCGGCACGACCAGCATGCTCGCGTACATGCCGAACCCGATGAACACCGAAGCGAGGTTGGTCAGCAGCACGCGCGGGCGGACCGTGGTGCGCAGGTCCACCAGCGGATCGGTGGTCCGCCACTCGAACCATCCCCAGGCGCCCAGGACCACGACCGCGGCGCCGACCAGACCGAGGGCGGTCGCCGAACCCCACCCCCAGTCGGAGCCCTTGGACACGAAGAGCAGCAGGCACACCAGGCCCACCGCGAGGCCCAGCGCGCCGACCGCGTCGAAGCGCTGGCCCTTGGCGCCGGCGGGGACGTCCGGAACGAAGACCACGATCATGACGGCGACGGCCGACGCCAGCACCGCGGCCCCCCAGAACAGGAAGCGCCAGTTCGCGTACTGCGCGACGGCCGCCGAGAGCGGCAGGCCGATCCCGCCGCCGATGCCCATCGAAGCGCTCACCAGGCCGATGGAGGAACTGAGCTTCTCGGCGGGGAGGATGTCCCGGAGCAGGGCGATGCCCAGCGGGATCATGCCCATGCCGATCCCCTGCAGGCCGCGCCCGGCGATCATCGGTACGACGCTGCTCGACAGCGCGCACACCACCGATCCCGCGATCAGCGGTACGCAACACGCGAGCATCATGCGGCGCTTGCCGACCATGTCGCCCAGCCGCCCGCTGATCGGCACGCACACACCCGCGACCAGCAGGGTGGCGGTGATGACCCAGGCGGCGTTGGACGGGGAGGTGTGGAGGATCTTCGGCAGGTCGACCAGCAGCGGAGTGACCAGCGTCTGCATGACGGCCGCGGCGACCCCCGCGAGCGCGAGCGTCGCGATCACCTTGCCGGTGCGGGGAGCGGCCCTGGGCGGCTGGGGCATGGAGGTCCTAGAGGCTCGGCGCACAACGATCAGTCGTCTACCGGTAGTCAACTACCAGTAGCCAACTATCAGTTCGCGGCGCGGGGCATGTCAACCAGATCCGATCGTCGACTATCAGTTGCTATGGTCGGCAGCGTGCCGAACGACGCCCCCAAACCCCTGCGCGCCGACGCCGTCCGCAACGTCGAGAAGATCGTCCGGGCGGCGCGCGACGTATACGCCCAGGTGGGACCCGATGCGCCGCTCGACGAGATCGCCCGGCGGGCCGGCGTCGGCATCGCGACGCTCTTCCGCCGCTTCCCCGACAAGGCCGCCCTCCTTCGAGCCGTACTCGACCAGCAGTTCACCCAGGACGTCCGCCCCGCCATCGACCGGGGCCTCGCCGACGAGGATCCCCGCCGCAGCCTGACCGTCGTGATCGAGGCCGCCCTGACATCGGCGGCCGCCGAGCACCACGTCCTGACGGCGGCCCGCAACGCCGGCGTCTTCTCCGCGGAGACCAGCGCCCGCTTCTTCGACGCGCTCGACCCGCTGGTGACGCGCGGCCAGCAGGCCGGGGTGATCCGCGGGGACCTCGTGCCCGACGATCTCAAAAGAATCATGAGCATGCTCGTCAGCGTGCTGTGGACCATGGACCCGGCCGAGGACGGCTGGCGGCGCTACGTGACCCTGCTCCTGGACGGCCTCAACCCCACGGCTCGCGTCGGCGGAGGCCGACGGCGAGGCCGACTCCGAGGGCAGGGCGATGCCCGACTCGGGGGCCACGAGCGCGGCCGGCGGGGCCTCGGGCACGGCGGTGCCGGGGCGGGTGGCCAGGTAGCCCAGCCCGCCGCCGGCGACACAGGCGGCGATCACGGCGCCGCCGACCACCCGGCGGCGGCCGCGGGCCCGGCGGTCCTTGCGCAGCGAGGCGCGACCGGATCCGGTGCCAGTGCCAGTGCCAGTGCCAGTGCCAGTGCTTGAGCCGGTGCCGGTGCCGGTATCGGCACCGGAGCCCGTGCCGGAGCCGCCCGCCGGGGAGAGGTGGGTGACGGTGCCGTGGGCCCCGGAGCCGAAGCCGGCGGCCTCGCCGGGCAGGCCCGGGCCGTCCGGCAGGCCCTGGCCGCCCGCCTGGTCGGGGGAGTACCCCCACGCGTCGACAGCCTGGCCGGCGGGGACGAAGCCGGGGCCGGCGGCCGACCGTACCGCCGCGAACAGCGCCACCGAGACCGGCACGAGCGCCAGCCCGGCGAGCAGTCCCTCGGCCGGGAGCAGGCCGGTCCACAGCCCGGAGCAGCGCAGGCACTCACGGGCGTGCCTGGCTATTCGCTTGCGCCACAGCACCGAGGGGACGCCGTCCCAGCCCCCCGCCACCGACCGCAGGCCCTCGCAGGGCGGCTGGGCCTCCAGCGCCCGCTCCACCACCCGGGCCGACTCCAGCTGCGCCTTCATCCGCTGCACCCGTACCGCCGCGTGCTGCGGGGACAGCTCCAGCGCCGCGGCCATCTCCGTGCGCGTGAGCTCCCCGGCGCACTCCAGCCACCACAGCGACAGCAGCGCCCGGTCCTCGGGCTCCAGCCAGCGGGTGGCGCGGGCCGTCTCGCGCCGCTGGCCCTCCAGGTTGAGCCGTACGACGGTCAGGTCCACGAAATCGGCGCCGGGATCGGCCAGCTCCCAGGCGGCCTCCAGGCCGCTCTCGCCGGGAGCGCTGCGGCGGGCCTGCCAGTGGGCGCGGACGCGGTTCATGGCGATCGCCACCAGCCAGGAGCGGAAGCTGGTGTCGTCGCGCAGGCCGCCCAGCCCGTCGAGTGCCCGCAGCATCGTGTCCTGCACCACGTCATCCACGTCCACGGACCCGTTCAGGGCCCGCCCGACGATGTTGTAGACGAGCGGCAGATAGGCGCTGACCAGGTCGTCTTGCGCCCGGGGGTCGCCGGCGCGCGCCGCCGCGACCAGCGCTGCCGTGTGCTGAGTGCTCATGTGAAGTCCCTGTCCGTACCGGCGGTCGATGATGCCCAATACCTGGGAGACCGTCGAGAGGGACTCCGATAACACTTATCCGGAGTATGAATCAGAAGCGGTGTGATCGGGACCCGCGTCCGGGGCGAGACGGGCGGCCAGGGCGTCGAGGTCGGGCAGGAACCAGATGTGCGTGCCCCGGTTCGATTCCCGCACGAGGTCGGGCAGGGCGGAGCTCGCCCGCAGGTGGTGCGAGATGTCCCCGATGACCACCAGCCGGACCCGGTAGTTCACGAACTTCTGCATGATCGCCCCGGCGAGGCCGGTGCTGAGGTCGAAGAAGCGGGCGTCGAGCCGCTCCGCCGGAACGGCCACGATGTCGGTCCGGTGGAAGGCCCCGCCGATCAGGTGGTCGAGCGCGTCCTGCTCGCCGGCGACGGGAGGCCCGTCGGCGGCGCAGACGAGCACGGGTACGCCGTGGTGCTCCACGATGAGGTCAGCCACGGCGGGCCTCCCCCATGCCGTTGCCCGGTCCGAGCGCGCCGTCGACCAGGTGCAGCAGATCGGCCGTGGTGGCGGCGTCGCCGAGGATCACGATCTTCATACGGGCCCGCTCCTTGTCGTAGACCGTCTGCAGGCGCAGCGGATCGGGGGTGTCGCGGGGGGACTGCGCGCTCGCCGTGACGAGGGTGGCGAGCCGGTGCGCGGCGTCGGGACCGATCGAGTCGATCTGCACGATGCTCGACACCTCCAGGTGCCGGCGCGCCGGGCGCGCGTCAGCGCCGGTGTCGGCGCCGCTGTCCGTGCCGGTTCCCGTGTCCGTGGGGCCGCTGGTCAGGGCTTCGAAGTCCTCGCGGCTGATCCGGTACTGCTTGCCGATCCGGACGGCCTTGAGCCGGCCGTCGCGGACGTAGTTCCGGACGGTCCGCACGTGCAGCCCCAGCCGCTCGGCGACTTCGCCGACCGAGTACAGCTCCTGCCCCTCATTCTGCATAGTGCCTAATACTACCCCATCGAGTGGAAGATGAGGAGTGATAGCTGCAAATAAGGAGTGATGAGGAGTGGCGGGGAGCGGTGGGGGTTGGCGGATGCGGCCGGGGGCATCGGTGCGCTCCGGAGAAATCGTTTCGGCGAAGGGACGCGGCACTCCTACGCTGGCCCGATGACAGATCCGCTCCACCCGGCCAAGCCCCGCCCCGGCGACCGCATCGCCGTGCTCTCCCCTTCGGCCGGCCTGCCCGCGCTCTTCCCCCAGCCCTACGAGCTGGGGCTGCGCAGGCTCGGCGAGGAGTTCGGCCTGAAGCCGGTGGAGTACCCGACGACCCGGAAGATGGGCGCCACGCCCGAGGAGCGGGCCGCGGACATCCACGCGGCCTTCGCGGACCCCGAGATCAAGGCCGTGATCGCCAGCATCGGCGGCGACGACCAGATCGCCGTGATCCCGCACCTCGACGCCGACCTGCTGCGCGCCAACCCGAAGCCCTTCTTCGGCTACAGCGACAACATCAACCTGCTGCTCTTCCTCCGGGACCTGGGGATGGTCGCCTACCACGGCGGCTCGGTGATGGTCGAGCTCGGCCGGCCCGGCGCGATGCACCCGCTGACCGCGGACTCCCTGCGCGCGGCCCTGTTCACCCCGGGCGAGTACGAGCTCACCCCCGCCACGGCCAGCGGGGACGTCAACGGCCCCTGGGACGACCCGCGCACCTTCGACGCAGAACCGGAACTGGAGCCCTCGGAGGGCTGGACCTGGCACCAGGGCGACCGGGTGGCCGAGGGCGCCGCCTGGGGCGGCAACCTGGAGATCCTGTCCTGGCTGCTGATGGCCGACCGCGTGGCGCGGACCCCGCGGGCCCACGCCGGCAGCGTGCTCTTCCTGGAGACCTCGGAGGAGATGCCGCGGGCCGAGGAGGTCTACCGCATCCTGCGCTGCATGGGGGAGCGCGGACTGCTGCGCGAGTTCCCGGCCCTGCTCATGGGCCGGGCGAAGAGCTGGTCCTTCGAGAACCGGCTCGGGCCCGAAGAGCGGATCCGGCACCGCCGCGAGCAGCGCGAGGCCGTCCTGCGGGCCCTGGGCGAGTACGCCCCCGACACCATGGCCGTCTTCGACGTGGACCTCGGCCACACCGACCCCCAGGTGGTGATCCCCGTCGGGGGCCGCGTCCGGGTGGACGGCCCGGCCCGCCGGATCTTCGTCACGTACTGACTCCACCTGCCCGACTCCACCCGCCGACTCCACCCGCTGACCCCATCTGCGGACACCGTCCGCAGGGGCCGCCGACCGGCGCGACCGACTCGCGCCACCTGACGAACACCGCGTTCCCGTCCGTCCGTTGGGGTAGCCGGATCCGGGTCCGGGGTGACAATGGTCCTCCCACGGGACGTGTTGGGGGCGGCATGTCGGCGTTGCTCTTACGGGGATCCGGCCGGGCCCGGGGCTGGGCCGGATACCTCGGCGCGGTCGGGCTCGGCGCTGCTGCGGTGGCACTGGCGGCGGTCTGGACATCGGGGCCCTGGGCCGTCGGCATCGGCGCGGCCGTCACCGCGCTGTCCGGGCTGGTGGCCGAGCGGTTGCAGCCGGATGAAGGCGCCGACGCCCGGGCCGCGGGGGAGGTGCTGCGCACGGCGGCCGGCCGGATCCCGCTGCTGCGGGACGTGGACCGGCCCGAACTGGCCGGAGTCCACCCGGCCGAGGCCGCCCCGGGCACGCCGCCCGCGTACATCGAGCGCGACGCCGAACCGATGCTGCGTTCCGCCCTGGACCGGGCCCGCTTCGTCCTCGTGGTCGGCGAGTCCACCGCCGGAAAGACCCGGCTCGCCTACGAGGTGGCCCGCACCCGCTACCCCCGGCACGCCTTCGTCCGCCCCCTCTCCCGCTCCGCGCTGCCCGAGGCGGTACGGATCGCCGCGCGGCGGCGCCGCGCCGTGCTCTGGCTGGACGACCTCGAGGACCACCTCGGCGCGGGCGGCCTCACCGCCGCCCAACTGGCCACCCTGGGGAAGGCGGTGACGATCGCGACGATCCGGGTCCAGGAATACCGCCGCTACGACGCCCGCGAGGAGAGTCGGCTCACCGGCTCCGACCGGGACGCCTGGCGGGCCCAGCGCGATCTGCTCCAGCAGGCCGCCGTCATCCGGCTGCCCCGGCACTGGTCCGCGCGCGAGCGCCGCCGGGCGCGGGCGTACGAGGGCGATCCGCGGATCGGCGCCGCCCTGCGCGCGGGGGAGCGGTTCGGGGTCGCCGAAGTGCTGGCGGCCGGTCCCGAGCTGCTGGCCTCCTGGGAGAACGGCTGGGCTCCGGGCGCCAATCCGCGCGGCGCCGCCGTGGTCGCGGCGGCGGTGGACTGCCGCCGGGCCGGACTGCGCCGCCCGGTCAGCCGCGAGTGGCTGCGCGAGCTGCACGCCCCCTACCTGGCGGCCAGGGGCGGCGGCGACCTCCAGCCCGAGCCCTTCGCGCAGGCCATGGACTGGGCCTGCGCGGCCGCATACGCCACGAGCGGGCTGCTGATCGGCAACTACGGAGCCGGATTCACCGCGTTCGACTACCTGTTGAACGCGCCGGGCCGCGGACCCGTTCCCGATCACCTGTGGCGCGGGCTACTCGCCCGGGTGGAGCCCGTCGACGCCTACGACATGGGCCTCGCCGCCCACCAGGACGGCCGCCTCGCGCGGGCCGTCGAGGCCCTCGACCTCGCCGCGCGCGGCGGAGTCCCCGGAGCCGAACTGCCACTGGCCATCGCGATCGGGGACTCCGGGAAGCCGAACCGGGCCGCCGCGGACCTCGCCGGGATCACCCGCCGGCGTACGGACCGGCTCGGCCCCAGGCACCCCGACACGCTGGCCGCCCGCCACCAACTCGCCTTCTTCGTCGGCGAGTCCGGCAACCTGAGGGCAGCCGCGGCCCGGTTCACGGAGCTGCTCGCCGACGTGGGGGAGGTGCTGGGGCCCGACCATCCGGACACCCTGGCGGCCCGCCACCAGCTGGCCTACTTCACCGGGGAGGCCGGAGATCCCCGCGCGGCGGCACGCCAGTTGGAGGACCTGCTCGCGGACCGGCTGCGCGTACAAGGTCCCGGCCATCCGCAGGTGCTGGCGACCCGGCGCAGCCTGATCTGGTTCCGGCCGGGCGATCCGGCCGACGCGGAGCGGAGGTTGGCGGAGCTGCTCGCCGAGGCCGAAGCCGCCGAGGGAATCGGACCGGACGATCCGCACACCCTCGCCATCCGGGGGAGCCGGGCTGCGCTGGCCGCCCGCGCCGGGCGCGCAGCCGAAGCGGCGGAGGCCTGGGCGGGGCTCACCGCCGACCGGACCCGGGTGCTCGGCGCGGACCACCCGCACGTGTTCTACTCCCGGCTGGAGTGGGCCCGGGCCCTGACCGCCCAGGGCCGCACCGCCGAGGCCCGCGTACTGCTGACCGGCGCGCTGGTCCGGGCGCGGTCCGTCCTGGAGCCGGGACACCGGCACCTGCGGACCGGCCGCGAGCTGCTGGCCCGGCTGGCGGACGAGGCCGGGCGGGAGGACCCGTAAGGCAGGAGGACCCGTAAGGCGCGGGACCCGTAAGGCAGGAGGACCCGTAAGCCGCGAGCCGCGCGAGCCGCGAGGCGGGTGGAGTCGGAGCGGCGGGGTCAGAGCAGCGGGGTCAGCGCCAGCGCGGCCGAGCGCAGCGCGGGGGCGTAGGCCTCGATCTCCTCGCGGGAGACCAGGAAGGTGACGGTGGTGACGCTGACCCCGCCGACCGGGAGGCCCGTCGGTCCGAGGATCACGGCGCCGATGCAGCGGATGGTGGGCTCGTTCTCCTCGTCGTCCAGTGCGAACCCCCGCTCCCGCACCGACGCCAGCTCGGCCTCCAGCGCCTCCGCGCCGGTGATCGTGTTCGGCGTCCGGCGCGGCAGGCCGGCGGCGGAGAGGAGCTCGCGGACCTCGGCCCGCGGCAGGTGCGCCAGGATGCACTTGCCGATCGCGGTCGTGTGCAGGGGCATCCGCATGCCGATCCGCGAGGCGGTCCGGAACGGTTGGTCGCTCTCCAGCTTCCGGATGTAGGTGATGGTCTCGCCGCTGTGCAGGGCCAGGTGGACCGCCTGCCCGGTGGACTGCTGGAGCTCGCGCAGGATCTGCTCGACACCGGCCGGCTCCCCACCGCTGACCAGGGCGGACAGCCCGCGCAGCCGAGGGCCCACGCCGTAGCGGCTCTCGGCTTCGGAGCGTACGAAGCCCTGCTCGATCAGTGAGGCCAGGATGCGGTAGGTGCTCGACTTGGGCACCGCGGCCGCCGCCGCCACGCCGGTGAGCCGGTGCGGGCCGCCCGGCGCGGCGACCGCCTCCAGGATCCGCATCGACTTCTCCAGCGCCGTGCCCGCCGTGGAGGTGCGGCCGCCGCGCGCGGCACCACCGGCCTCTTCGGTCCCGGGGTTCTCCGTCATGGGCACGTGATCTCCATCGATGGGTAAGGTCTGCACCAGAAGTTCCGGTACACGATACCAAGTTCCACTACGTGGAACAAATGGAGGGTTCTGTGTCCTGCCATCCGTACGCCGTCATCACCGCGCAGGGCCTGCTGCCGGTCCTGCGCGACGCCGACGCCGACGAGGCCCTCCGCCACACCACCGCCCTGCTCGCCGCCGGCTGCCGCGCGGTCGAGCTGACCACTTCCATACCCGGCTGGGCCGAGGCCGTCGCGCGCACGGCCCCGCTCACCGACGCGCACGGCCGCCCCGCGCTCATCGGAGTCGGCACCGTCACCACCGCGGAGGCCGCGGAGACCGCCCTCGGCGCGGGCGCCGCCTTCCTCGTCTCCCCCTACCCGGCTCCCGAGGTCCGCGAGGTCGCCGAGGCGCGCGGGGCGGTCTTCATCGAAGGCGGCTTCACCCCCGGCGAGATCGCCCGCGCCGCCCGGTCCGCCGGCGCCGCGAAGGTCTTCCCCGCGCACGTGGGAGGGCCCGGGTTCATCCGCTCCCTCAAGGCGGTCCTGCCCGACGCCCTGATCATCCCGACCGGCGGCATCGCTCCGGGCGAGGTCCGGGAGTGGCTCGCCGCCGGCGCCGCGGCCGTCGGCGTGGGCAACGGCCTGCCCGCCGACCCGGCCGAGCTGGCAGCCGTCTTCGCCGACCTGGCCCGGCCCTGCTGCGGCGCCTGCGCCGGTACGGGGGCCCGGCCGTGACGGGGACCGGGAACACGACCGGGGGGGCGGGCCGGGGAGTACGGAGATCCGCTCGGCGGCGATGTTGGCGAGGGCGGTGTCCACGTTGAAGACGGGCTGGGGGACCATCGTGGCCCCGCGCATCAGGCAGGCGATGATGCCGGCCTTGTAGCCGAAGGTGTGGAAGAAGGGGTTCACGATCAGGTAGCGGTCGCCCTCGCGCAGTCCGGCGAGCTCGCTCCACACCTCGTAGCAGCGCAGGGACTGGGCGTGGGTGATGACGGCGCCCTTGGGGCTGCCGGTGGTGCCCGAGGTGAAGATGATGTCGGAGGGGGCGTCCGCGCGGATCGACGCCGTGCGGGCCGCGACCGCCTCGGCGGATACGGAGTCACCGCCGGTCAGGAAGTCCTTCCAGGTGCGGAAGGAGTCGGGGGCGTCCTCGGACAGGACGACGACCTGCTCCAGGTGGGGCAGGCCGGGCAGCGGTCCGGAGCCCTCGCCCTCGGCGGCGGCGCGGCGCAGCGAGGCGACGTAGGAGGTGCCGAGGAAGGTGCCGGTGACGAAGAGGAGCCTGGCGCGGCTGCGCTGGAGGACGTACGCGGCCTCGGTGCCCTTGAAACGGGTGTTGAGGGGGACGAGTACGGCTCCGGCGGAGACGGCGCCGAGCGCGGAGACGATCCATTCGAGGGTGTTGGGCGCCCAGACGGCGACCCGGTCTCCCCGTTCGACGCCGGCGGCGATGCAGGCGGCCGCGGCGCGTTCGACGCGTTCGCCGAGCTGGGCGTAGTCGATGCGGACGCGCCCGTCGACGACGGCCTCGTTCCCGGCGTAGCGGACGGCGGCGTGCCGCACGAGCCCGCCGATGCTGGTCCACGCCAGGTCGGCCCGCCGGTCCTCCGCCGAGCCCTCCGGCCCCGCCGAACCGTCCACCGCCCCGGCCCCCGGCGCGGATGCGGTCCGGGACTCCACTCCGGACCCCGCTCCGGACTCCACTCCGGACTCGGCTCCGGACCCCGCTCCGGACTCGGCTCCGGACTCGGCTCCGGACTCGGCTCCGGACTCCGCTCCGGGCGCGCGATCAGGGCCGGTGGCCGGGCGGGCCCGGTCCGGGCCGGTGGCCGGGCCAGTGGCCGGGCCGGTCGCCGGGCCGGTGGCCGGGCCTGCCCCGTCCGCGTTCCGGGTCGCGCGAGCGACACTGCGTGCGGCCTCGTCCTCGTCCATCGTCCGCCCCTCCTGCGATACCAGTAGCTGACTATCCGTCAGATTAGCTGTAGCCTTCGCGGCTGTCAGTACTGGTGCGCACCCCGGAGGTGGCGATGGCGGCAACGCTCAAGGACGCTACGGCGATAGTCGGCATCGGGCAGACCGCCTTTGCCAAACAACTGCCGCAGTCCGAGAAGGAACTGGCCTGCCGGGCCATCCTGGCGGCACTCGACGACGCCGGCATAGACCCCTCCGAGGTCGACGCCTTCTCCTCCTACACGATGGAGGAGACCGACGAGGTCGAGGTCGCCAAGGCCATCGGCGCCGGCGACGTCACCTTCTTCTCCAAGATCGGCTACGGCGGCGGCGGCTCCTGCGCCACCGTCGGCCACCTGGCCGCCGCCGTCGCCACCGGTCAGGCGAGCGTCGGCGTCGCCTGGCGCTCGCGCAAGCGCGGCTCCGGTCCCCGCCCGTGGAAGAACACCGCCGTCCAGCTCCCCACCCCCGGCCAGTGGACCCGCCCCTTCGGGCTGCTGCGCCCCGCGGACGAGATCGGGATGCTGGCCCGCCGCTACATGCACGAGTACGGAGCCACCCGCGACCACCTCTTCAACGTCGCGATGGCCTGCCGCAACCGGGCCAACGAGAACCCGGCCGCGATGATGTACGAGCGCCCGCTGACCCGCGAGATGTACATGACCTCCCGCATGATCAGCGACCCGCTCTGCCTCTTCGACAACTGCCTGGAGACGGACGGCGCCCTGGCCTGCGTCATCGTCAGCGCCGAGCGCGCCCGCGACTGCCGCCAAAAGCCCGTCTACGTCCACTCCGTGGCCCAGGGCCTGCCCTCCCAGCACCACGGCATGGTCAACTACTGGAACGACGACCCGCTGTCCGGACCCGCCTGGACCGCCGCCCGACACCTGTGGAAGCAGGCCGACTTCGGGCCGCAGGACGTGGACGTCGCCCAGATCTACGACGCCTTCACCCCGCTGATCCCGCTCTCCCTGGAGGGCTACGGCTTCTGCGGGCGCGGCGAGGGCGCCGCGTTCACCGAGGGCGGCGCGCTGGAGATGGGCGGCCGGCTGCCCATCAACACCGGCGGCGGCGGCCTCTCCGAGGCCTACGTCCACGGGTTCAACCTGATCAACGAGGGCGTCAAGCAGCTGCGCGGGATCTCCACCGCCCAGGTCCCCGACGCCGCCACCTGCCTGGTGACCGCGGGCGAGGGTGTCCCGACGTCCGCGATCCTGCTGCGAGCCTGAGGAGCTGACGAATCCATGACGATGCAGCCCACCACCAAGCCCGCGACACCCCCGACGCCCCCGACGCCCTCGGCATCCGCGGACGGGCTCCTCCTCCCCGTCCCCGACGAGGACGGCGCCCCCTTCTGGGAGTACACGGCCCAAGGCGAACTCCGCGTCCAGGCCTGCGCCGAGCCCGCCTGCGGCAAACTCCGCTTCCCGCCCCGCCCCTGCTGCCCGCACTGCCGTTCCTTCGACTCCGAATGGCGGCTGATGAGCGGCCGGGGCCGGATCTGGTCGTACGTGCAGCCGCACCCGCCGCTGCTGCCCGCCTACGCCGCGCAGGCCCCGTACAACGTGATCCTCGTGGAGCTGGCCGACGCCCCGCACATCCGTCTCGCCGGGAACCTCGTCGCCTCCGCCGACGCCCCGATGAACTCCGTGGACCCGGCGCGGCTGCGCATCGGCGCCCGGGTCCAGGTGGTCTTCACCGAGACGGGCGGGATGGCCGTACCGCGCTGGATCCTGGAGAAGTCATGACGGCTCCGGGCCTGCGGGTGGAGCGGGACAAGACCACCGGGGTCGCGGTCGTCACACTGGACCGGGAGCGCAAGCACAACGCGATCGACCTGGAGACCGCCACCGAACTCGCGCGGGTGTGGCGGGAGTTGCGCTTCGAGGACGAAGTGCGGGCGATCGTGCTGACGGGCGCCGGGCGGGCGGCCTTCTGCACGGGCATCGACCGGGGCGTCTCCGTGCCGCAGCCCTCCTCGCCCTTCTCGATGGACGACCCCCTCGTCGCCATCGGCCCGAAGGCGAACGACCTGTGGAAGCCGGTCGTCGCCGCCGTCAACGGCATGGCCTGCGGCGGGGCGTTCTACCTGCTGGGCGAGTCGGAGTTCATCGTCTCCTCCGCGTCCGCGACCTACTTCGACCCGCACACCAGCTACGGCATGGTCAGCGCCTACGAGGCGATCTACATGGCGCAGCGGATGCCCTTCGGCGAGGCCGCCCGGATGTCCCTGATGGGCACGGCGGAACGCCTCTCCGCGCGGCGGGCGTACGAGATCGGCCTGGTCTCCGAGCTGGCCGAACCGGACGAGCTGCTCCCGGCGGCGCTGCGGGCGGCCGAGACCCTGGCCGGCTTCCCGACGGAGGCCGTGCAGGGCACCGTGCGGTCGCTGTGGGCGGCGAAGCAGGCCGCGCTCCAGCAGGCGCTGGCGCAGGCCCCGGGGCTGGTGGCCCTGGGCAACCTGGCGCCGGAGCGGCAGGCGGAGCTGTTCGCGGGGCGGCGCGGGGCGGGACCGGAGCCGCGGATCCGCTGACGGGACGGGACGGGCCGGCGGCAGCCGGCTCGGCCGCCGGGAAGCCGGCGCGGTTGCTGTTGAGGTTGTAGACGTGCTGGACGGTCACCTTGAGCCGTTCCGCCGCCTACCGGGCATCTGCATATCTAGGATCAGTGATGGGAGGTGACGGTGATGCAGGATGCCCAGATGCGAAAGTTCCGGGGGAAGAACAAAGCCCCGAAGTGGACCAAGCCCGACGACGGGATCGTGTCGGTGATGGTGCTGCCGCTGGCCGTCACCGATCCCGCCGAGCTTGCCCGGCTGGACGGCCTGTACGGGGCGATGTGGTCGATCAAGCGCGCCGTCCAGCGTGACGCCCGCGCCAAGGTGGACGCCTACTGGGCCGCGTACCGCGAGCGGGAGGAGCAGGGGGCGAAGGCCGTACGGCAGCGCCTGGGCCTGTCCCGCGAGAGCCTGGAGCGTTGCGCGTACACGCACTTGGAGGAATCGGGGCACCTGAAGCACCACGCCTCCAAGGCCTTGGCCATGCATATGGCCGATGAGGTGTGGAACGGGGTGCAGCGGCATCTCTTCCCCGATGCCACCGGCCAACGTTTCGGCCGTCCGAAGGGCGGCAATTGGCACGGCTTCACCCGGATTCCGGGCCGCGCCCGTTCCCACACGACCGACAACAAGTGGGAGACCTTCCGCCTGGTCGGCACCCTCCACAGCCACTCCACGGCCCACACCGACGGCGGCCTGCACCTGCTGATGCAGCCCCGCCGGATGCCGAAGCCGACCGTGCCCGAGGGCAGGGTGCCCACCGGCAAGGTCACCGCCTCAGGCAAGCCCGCCACCCGGAAGGCGACGTGGTGGGACCACACCGGCCCCCTCGCCGTCGTCTTCGCCGGAGGACCCGAAAGTGCCCGTGGTGATCTCGTACTTCCGGTACGCATCCCGCAGCAGCCCGGCCAGTGGGCGCGGGTGCAGCACTTCCTCTCCAGCCCCGGCCGCTGGCACAAGGTAGACCTCGTACGCCGCAGGAAGGCATCCGCGCCGGGCGGCTGGGTGTATGAGGCGCACTTGATGGTCCTCGGCCCCGGATACACCTCACCCAGCGTGCGGGCCATGCGCGACCGCGCCGCCCAGCTCGACCGTATCGGCGGGGTGGACGGCAACGTCTCCAACCTCTCCGTCGTCTCCCTCCCCGCCGCCCTCACCGGCGGCAAGCCCGTCTCCACCGAGATCACGCTCACCGAAGCCGAGCGGACCCTGCTGGAGAAGCAGGCAAAGAAGCGGCGGGACCGTGCTCGGGCGCTGGAGCGCTCCCGTCGTGCGACGAACGCCGCGCAGTACGGCTTATCGAGGAAGCAGGCCAAGCGCGCCGGCCGGAGGGAAGCGCAGGGCCTCAAGCCGAAGACGGTCAGCGTTCCTGGTGGTGCCCGTGCCGCCCGGTCCGATGGAGTGCCGAAGCAGGCGTTCCGCCACGACCGACTCTCCACCAACTACCGGGTGACGCGCGCCCGCCAGGCCGAACAGGCTGCCGGTATCGCTGAACACCGCCGTCACCGTGCCCGTCTGGTGGCCCGGGAGATCATCGCCGCCCACGGCCCCGTGCTGGTCGTGGAGGACTGTGACATCCGCGCCTGGTACCGGTTGTGGGGCAAGCGTCTGTCGCAGACCACGCCGGGCATGCTGATCTCTGCCCTCACGGTCGAGTGCGAAGCGGCCGGGGGGCGGCTGGTCCGGGCCTCTACCTGGTCAACGGCCTTGTCGCAGCACTGCCTGTGCGGTGAGCGCGTCTCCAAGATGCTGCGGGAGCGTGAGCACACGTGCACCGCGTGCGGCCTCACCGGCAAACGGGACCTCGTATCCGCCGCGCTGGCCGCGTTCGTCCGCTTCACCGACGTAGACGACCCCACGACCGCATACTTGGACACCGCCATGTCCCGGCACGCACAGATCACCTACGCACAAGCGCTGGAAGAAGCGCTGCGGGAGTCAACCACACCGAGCCCGAAACCGCTCCGGCGGCCGGGTCGCGTGGCAGTCCCACGGCAGCAACGCCGTGAGACCCCTGCTCCCCGAACCGCCGGACAGCGGCACCGAGCAACCCCGGATGAGGCACGCTCGCGTGGCCACGCCGGAAAGCCCGGTCCCCGCCCCGGCCGCAATCCGCAACTCACCCTTTGGTGACCTGCGGATCAAGTCTTAGCGGGTCTTCTTGGTGGACTTGGGCTTCGGCGTGCTCGTCTTCTTGCCGTCCGGCAGGTCCGCGGACGATCCCGTGGAGCCGGTGGTCGCGGTGGGCGTCGGACTCGCGTCCTCGACGATCTCGACTGCGCCCAGGGCGCACCGTTGGACCCCGTCGGCCTTCTCGGCCCTCTTCAGGGGGACGTCCAAGGTCCGGCTCTCGCCCGGCTTGAGGTGGTGGACGCTGACCATGACGTGCTCGACGCCGTAGTCCTCCCATTCGAAGCTCACCGTCGTCCGGATGGTGTGCGTCACGGCCGAGTCCGAGGTGATCTTGACCGTGGCCTTCGGCCGGCCCGGGCCGGCGCAGGTGACGAGCTCGAGGTGCGCGGGCAGCGCGGACGGGCTGGGCGTGGGCGAGGCCGTCGAGCCACCGCCGTTCCCGCCGCTGCCGGGGCTCTTCTTCTTCGGCTTGCTCTTGGAACTGGAGCAGCCGCCCCCGCCGCCGCTCTTGCCGCTGCTGCTCCCACTGCCGCTGCCACCGCTGCCACCGCCGCCCGTCGAGGAGAACCCCGTCAGCGCGAGCACCACGCCCACCAGCACCACCGTGAACCGGACCCGCCGCACTGTGACCGCCACGGCCACTCCTCCCCCTGGAAACTCGGCGGCACGCTACCAGGTGGTACGGGCCGCGGGCCGGGCTCCGCGTGCGGGAGCCGGAGGGCGGGCGTAGCGTCGGGACCGAGATCCAGACCCACATCCCCCGGAGGGCCGGGCATGATCCGCAACGTACTCGGCTCGCTGTTGGGTCTGATCGGAGCGACGGCAGCCGTCTGGAGCCCCTTCCGTGCCTGGTACGACGGCCGTCACGGGCGCGACTACCGGATCCAGGAGCTGTTCACCGCCGCCGGGATCACCGACACCAAGGCGGCCCTGCTGGGCTCGCTCCTGCTGCCCTTCCTCTTCGCCGCCCTGCTCGCGCTGGTCGCGATCGTGCTGCGCTCGCGGCTGCTGATGGCCTGCGCCGGGATCGTCGTCCTCGGCTTCGCCGTGCTCTGGATGGTCCGTCAGGGCCAGGCGGCGGGCAGCCTCTCGGTCGGCGGCGACGGCCTGGGCCTGGGCGACGGCCTCGCCAACGCCTTCGGCGCGGGCGCCCTGCTCCTGCTGGCGGCGGCCGTGATGAGCGGCCGGCCCGGCCGCCGCGCCCGCCGCAGCCTCGACCGCCGCGACCGGCAGAGCCTGGACCGCCAGAACCCCGACCGCACGAACCCCGACCGCGCCCCGGACCCGTACGCCCCGGGCCCGGGCCCGGGCGCCGGCCAGGAGGGCCCGTACGGCGGCCAGGAGGGCACGTACCCGTACCCGGTCACCCCGGAGACGCACCCCTGGCGGCCGGACCCGCGGCCCGACCCGCCCAAGGACGGCTCGTAGCGCCGCACCCGGACATGACGGCGGCCCCGTCCCCCTGAGGTGGGCGAGCAGCCCGGGCGCGGCATCGACGACGCGCTGATGGCCGCGCTGGCGGACCGTCAGGCACTGCTGGTACTGGACAACTGCGAGCAGGTGCGCGACGGGGTGGCGCCGTTCCTGGAACGGCTGCTCGTCGCCTGCCCGGGGATACGGGTGCTCGCGACCAGCCGGGCCCGGCTGATGGTGCCGTTCGAGTGGGTCTTCCCGGTTCCGCCGCTGTCGCGCGTCGGCGGCGGCGAGTCGGAGGCGGTGGCCCTGTTCCTGGAGCGGGCGGCGGCGGTCGGCAGGGCCCCCGCGCCGGCGGAACGCGACCGGATCGCGGCGCTGTGCGAACGGCTCGACGGCATGGCGCTGGCCATCGAACTGGCGGCGGCCCGGTGGTCCACGCTCGGATTGGACGGCCTGGCGGCCGGCCTCGGCGACCAGCTCCGGATCCTCGCCGGCGGCCCCCGCGCCGACGGCAGGCACCGGTCGGTGCGGGCCGTCCTCGACTGGAGCCACGACCTGCTCGAGCCGCGGGACCGGGCACTGCTGCGTCGGGTGTCGGCGTTCGTCGCTCCGTTCACCGCCGAGGCGGCCGCCGAAGTGGCCTCCGAGGTGGCCGCCGAAGTGGCCTCCGAGGTGGCCGGGTTCGCCCCGCTGGAGGCGGCCGCGGTCGCCGACGGGCTCGGCAGGCTCGCCGAGCAGAGCCTGCTCGCCGTGACACCGTCCGACACCGGCACCCGCTACCAGGCGCTGGAGACCCTCCGCCAGTACGGCACGGAGCGGCTCGCCGACGCCGGTGAGCTCGGCGACGTCCGGTCGCGCCACCTGGCTTGGTGCCTGGCCGGTGCGGCCGGCCTCCAGGAAGGCGGCGGCTCGGACTGGCGAGCCCGGTTCGACGCGGTCGCGGAGGACCTGCGGGCCGCCCTGGCCTGGGCCGCGGGCCGGCCGGAGCAGCGCGCGGACGCGTGCCGTCTCGCCCTGTCCATGGCCGAGCTGGCCTTCACCCGGAACCTGCTGGGCGAGGCCCAACAGCGGTACGAGCAGGCGGCCTCGCTCGCCGTCGGCGCCGACGCCGCCGCCGCATTGCGGCAGGCCGCCGGGGTGGCCGGGTGCCGCAGGCTCGGGGACGACATGTACCGCCTGCACCGGGCCGCCGCCGAAGCCGCCCGACGGGCCGGGGACGCCTCCGGGGCCGCCCGCGACCTGGCGGCTGCCGCCACCGCCGCCTACCGCTTCTCCAGCACGTTCAGCAGCCGGGTTCCGCCCGCGGACGAGGTGACCGGCCTGCTCGCGGCGGCGCGCGAGCTGACCGGTGACGACGACCCGGCCGCCGAGGCGGCTTTCGCGCTGGCCGAGGCCGCGGTGGTCGCGGACGCGTTCGGCGCGGTCCAGGGGGCTGCGGACAACACCGCACCGGACACCGTCGCGTGCGCCGAACGGGCCGTCGAACTCGCCGGGCGCGCGGGCGACCCGGTGGCACGGTCCGCCGCCCTCGACGCGCTCTCCGGCGCCCAGAGCTGGGCCGGTGAGAGCTTCGCCGCCGCGGCCGCCGCCCGGGCCCGGATCGACATCCTGACCTCGGCGCCGAGCGCCCCCGCCCGGACGCACGAGCTGATCGACGCCCTGGCCATGGCCGCCGCGACCGCCGTCGGCACGGGCGAGCTGTCGGCGGCCCGCCAGTGGGGCAGCCGGCTCGCGGACCAGCCGCAGCTGGCCGAGGTGGGCGACCACGCCACGTCCTGGCTGCTGGTCGCGGACGCGTTCGCGGGCCGTGCCGACGCGGTGCTCACCAGCAGCGTGCGCTTCCTCGACGCGTGGGAGCAGGCCGGCCGGCAGCGGTCGTTCTCACTCGGTCCGGCCGCCGCGTCCGTCGCGATGATCCACGGCTTGCGGGGCGACCACGAGGCCCGAGCGGCCTGGCTCACGATCACCGACCGGACCGGCAGCAAGGAGGACCACCACCACGGCCACGGCGCCGTCTTCGACGCCATGGTCCTGCTCCACCACGGGGACGCGCACGCGGCCCTGGAGCGCGTCGCGCCCGAGCCGGAGCAGGTGTGGAAGTGGGTCTGCTGGGTCTGGCTGCACTGGTACGCGGCGCTCCGGGCGGAGGCAGCGGTCCTCGCCGGGCACCCGGACGCCCGGGCGCGGATCGCCGCCGCCCGGGCCGTGGTCGCCGGGAACCCGGTCGCCACCGCCCTGGTCGACCGGGCGGAGGCACTGCTCGGCGGCGATCTGCCGCAGTTGCTCGCCACCGCGGCGGCGTTCGAGGCGGCCGGCTGCCGCTACCAGTGGGCGCGCACGCTGCTGCTCGCCGGGGGCGCGCACGCCGCGACCGGCGCGTCCGCCCTGTCCGACCTCGGACTCGCGCCCATGTCGACCTAGTCCCGCCCGGTCGGGGGTCTGCGGCTGCCTGCCAGGTAGGGGGCCGGCCAGGGGGCGGCCGGACCCGTGTAGGACTGCTCGGCGGCCGCGTGCAGGGTCCAGTGCGGGTCGTAGAGGTGGGGGCGGCCGAGTGCGCAGAGGTCGGCGCGGCCGGCCAGGAGCAGGGAGTTGACGTCGTCCCAGGAGGAGATCGCGCCGACCGCGATGACCGGGACGCCGAGCGCGGCCCGGATCCGGTCGGCGTAGGGGGTCTGGTACGAGCGCCCGTACTCGGGGGCCTCGTCCGCCACCACCTGGCCCGTCGAGACGTCGATGGCATCCGCGCCGTGGGCCGCGAAGGCCCCGGCGATGGCGACCGCGTCCTCGGGCGAGGTGCCGCCGGGCGCCCAGTCGGTGGCCGAGAGGCGGACCGTCATCGGCCGGTCCGCGGGCCAGACGGCGCGGACCGCGTCGAAGACCTCGAGCGGGAAGCGGAGCCGGTTCTCCAGCGGGCCGCCGTAGGCGTCGGTGCGCAGGTTGGTCAGCGGGGAGAGGAACCCGGAGAGCAGGTAGCCGTGCGCGCAGTGCAGTTCCAGCAGGTCGAAGCCGGCGTCGGCGGCGCGGACGGCGGCCGCCGCGAAGTCGGAGCGGACGGCGGCGAGGTCGGCGGCGGCCAGCTCGCGCGGGACGGCCGAGACCCCGGGCCGGTACGGCAGCGCGGAGGCGGCCACCAGCGGCCAGTTGCCCTCGGGCAGGGGGGCGTCCATGCCCTCCCACATCACCCGGGTCGAGCCCTTGCGGCCCGAGTGGCCGAGCTGGACGCCGAGGGCGACTCCGGGCGCGGAGGCGTGCACGAAGTCGGCGATCCGCGCCCAGGCTGCGGCCTGCCGCGCGGTGTAGAGGCCCGTGCAGCCCGGGGTGATGCGGCCCTCGGCGCTGACGCAGACCATCTCGGTCATCACCAGGGCCGCCCCACCGAGAGCCCGCGCGCCGAGGTGGACCAGGTGGAAATCGCCCGGGACCCCCTCGTCCCCGGTCGCCGCAGCACGTCCTGTCGCCGAGGCACCTCCTGTCGCCGAATACATGTCCATCGGGGACACCACGACCCGGTTGCGCAGCGTCAGTCCGCGCAGGGTGAGCGGGGTGAACATCGGCGGCGTTCCCGCCCGGTCCGGGCCCTCGCCGGCCCCGTCGGGGCAGCCGAACTCCTGCTCCACCGCGCGGGTGAAGCGCGGGTCGCGCAGCCGCAGGTTGCCGTGGGTGACCCGCCTGCTGCGCGTGAGGAGGTTGAAGGCGAACTGCCGGGCGGGCTGGTCCACGTACGCGGCGGCCTCCTCGAACCACCGCATGCTGGCGGCGGCCGCCCGCTGGGTGGAGGCCACCGCAGGCCGCCGTGCGGCCTCGTAGGCGGCCAGCGCGGCGGGGACGTCCCGGTCCGCCTCCAGCGCCCGGGCGAGCGCGAGCGCGTCCTCCACGGCCAGTTTGGTGCCGGAGCCGATCGAGAAGTGCGCGGTGTGCGCCGCATCGCCGATCAGCACCACGTTCCCGTGGGACCAGTGCTCGTTGGCGACGGTGTGGAACCGGGTCCACGCGGAGCGGTTCCCGCGCAGCGGCCGTCCCCGCAGGGCCTCGCTGAAGATCTTGGCGCAGCGGGCGGCCGATTCCGCCTCGTCGCACAGGTCGAAGCCGGCCTGCCGCCAGACCTCCTCGCGCATCTCGACGATCACGGTGGAGGAGTCCGCCGCGTACGGGTAGGCGTGCAGCTGCATCACCCCGTGCTCGGTCTCGGCGATCTCGAAGCGGAAGGCCGTGAGCGCGAAGTCGGCGGCCAGCCAGATGTACCGGCACCGGCCTCCCGTGACCGTCGGCCGGTAGTGCGCCGCGCCGCTCTCGCGGATCCGGCTGTGCACCCCGTCCGCCGCGACGACCAGGTCGTACGAGGCCGCGAGCGCCCGCGGGTCGGGGGCTTCGGCGCGGAAGCGCAGCCGGACCCCGAGGCCCGCGCACCGCTCGTGCAGGATCTCCAGGAGGCGGCGGCGGCCCAGCGCGGCGAAGCCGTGGCCGCCGGAGGTCAGCAGCCGGCCCCGGTGCACGATGTCGACGTCGTCCCAGCGCGTGAACTCCGCGCACAGGGCGGCGTAGACGACGGCGTCGGCCGCTTCGATGCCGCCGAGGGTCTCGTCGGAGAGCACCACGCCGAAGCCGAAGGTGTCATCGGGGGCGTTGCGCTCCCAGACCTCCACCGCGTGCCCCTGCCGGGCGAGCAGGGCGGCGGCGTACAGCCCGCCCGGTCCCCCGCCCACGACGGCGACCCTCAGCACGGCGGGTTCCGGCATCGCGCTACCTGCCCTTCCACTGGGGCGCCCGCTTCCCGGTGAAGGCCGCGTGGAACTCCCGGTAGTCCTCGCCGTTCATCAGCAGCGCCTGGGTGTTCGCGTCCAGCTCCACGGAGGCGGCGAGCGGCATGTCGAGCTCGGCGGTCAGCAGCGCCTTGGTCTGCGCGTAGGCGAGGGCGGGGCCGGCGGCGAGGTGCGCGGCGAGTTCGGCGGCCCGCGCGAAGGCCCCGCCCTCCTCGGTCACCTCGCTCAGCAGCCCGATCCGCTCGGCTTCGGGGGCCCTGACCTGCTCCCCCAGCATCAGGAGCCGGGTGGCGTGGCCGAGCCCGACGATCCGGGGCAGCAGGTAAGCGGCGCCCATGTCGCCGCCGGAGAGGCCGACGCGGGTGAAGAGGAACGCGAAGCGGGCGGTGGGGTCGGCGATCCGGAAGTCCGCGGCGAGGGCGATGACGGCGCCCGCGCCGGCGGCGATGCCGTGGACGGCGGCGATCACCGGGAAGGGGCATTCGCGCAGGGCGCGCACGACCTGGCCGGTCATCCGGTTGAAGTCGAGGAGCTGGGCCGTGTCCATCGCGAGGGTGGCGCCGATGATCTCGTCGACGTCGCCTCCGGAGCAGAAGCCGCGGCCCTCGCCGCCGAGCACGAGGGCGCGCACGGAACGCTCCCTGGACAGTTCGGCGAGCAGGTCGCGCAGGTCGGCGTAGGCGCCGAAGGTGAGCGCGTTCAGCTTCTCGGGGCGGTCGAGGGTGACGGTGGCGACGCCGTCGCGCCGGTCCACCCGCAGGTGGCGCCAGCGTTCGGTCGCTGGAGTGGAACCAAGGAAGGGGCTCACCTTCCCGAAGGTATCACCGGCTCGTGACCACCGTCACAGAAACGCGATACATCCGGCCTCCCGGTGCGAGCCCGCCCGCCACACGCACCGAAGGTCCCGAACCGGTGTGGCCCTCGTCCCTTGCGCTCACGTCGGGGTGCCCTACGGTCCGACATTTCCACTTCGTATCGTTGAAAGCAGGATTTCCTCCGCAGTACGACCCCGAACGACCCCGGAACGACCTCGGAACGACCCCGAAGCCCACCACGGAACGGACGGTCCCGCCTTGTCCGACGTCTCCGCCACAGCCTGGCGGATCACCCTGCCGCACACCACCGCCGCCGTACCGATCGCCCGCGCCCTGGTCCGTACGGCGCTCGCCGACACCGACGCCCCCGCCGACAGCGACACCGCCGAGCTGCTCACCGCCGAGCTGGTCGCCAACGCCGTCGAGCACACCCCCTCCGCCGCCCCGATCGAGCTGGTCGTGGAGCTGCTGGCCAACGGGTGCCAGGTCGAGGTCCACGACGGGGACCCGCAGGCCCCCGGCGACCTCACCGCCCCCGGCGCGGACTCCGCGCACCCCGATCCCTGGCAGGAGCACGGCCGCGGCCTGCTGCTGATCCGGACCCTCAGCTCCGCCTGCGGCCACCGCCGCACCCCGCACGGCAAGGCCGTCTGGTTCACCCTGCCGGCCCGGCGCCCCCACTAGAAGAGCGCCGAGCGGGGCGCATGACTATGCGTCCGGCCCCGCGAGCGTCGCGACGAGGACCGCCTTGATGGTGTGCAGCCGGTTCTCCGCCTCGTCGAAGACGACCGAGTGCGCGGATTCGAACACCTCGTCCGTCACCTCCAGCGAGTCCAGCCCGTGCCGCTCGTGGATCTCCCGCGCCACCTCGGCGCCGAGGTCGTGGAAGGCCGGCAGGCAGTGCATGAACTTCACGTCCGGGTTCCCGGTGGCGCGCAGCACGTCCATGGTGACGGCGTACGGGGACAGCGCCTCGATCCGCTCGTCCCAGACCTCCTTGGGCTCGCCCATGGACACCCAGATGTCCGTCAGCACGAAGTCGGCCTGCGCGACGCCCTCCTCCAGGTCCTCGGTGAGGGTGATCCGGGCGCCGCTCCCGGCCGCCAGCTCGCGGGCCGCGGCCACCACGGGCTCGGCCGGCCAGTACCGCCGCGGCGCGACGATCCGTACGTCCATGCCCAGCAGCGCGCCGGTCACCAGGTAGGAGTTGCCCATGTTGAACCGGGCGTCGCCGAGGTAGGCGAAGGCCATCCGCTCCAGCGGCTTGGCGCAGTGCTCGGTCATCGTGAGCACGTCTGCCAGCATCTGGGTGGGGTGCCAGTCGTCGGTGAGGCCGTTGAAGACGGGTACGCCGGAGTGCGCGGCGAGCTGCTCGACGGTGTCCTGCGCGTCGCCCCGGTACTCGATGCCGTCGAACATCCGGCCCAGCACCCGCGCGGTGTCCTTGACCGATTCCTTGTGGCCCATCTGGGAGCCGGCGGGGTCGAGGTAGGTGGTGTGGGCGCCCTGGTCGGCGGCGGCGACCTCGAAGGCGCAGCGGGTGCGCGTGGAGGTCTTCTCGAAGATCAGGGCGATGTTCTTGCCCTGGAGGCGCCGCCGCTCGGCCCCGGCCCTCTTGGCCGCCTTGAGTTCGGCGGCGAGCTCGACCAGGCCGCGGAACTCGGCGGCCGAGAAGTCGAGCTCCTTGAGGAAACTGCGGCCGACGAGGTCGGTGGCCATGGGGACTCCAAAGTCACGGTGACGGGGCAACGCTGGAAGTCTATACGATGCTCTGTATTGATATACAGACCCCCGCGGACCCCCGCCGCTGCCCGTTCTGGCTGTTCGCGGCCGAGTATGGGCGTGTCCATGACCAGATCGGGACATCCCTGCGTGCATAAGACCGGCGTTATGGTGCGGGCGGGTGACGCTGCGTAAGCTGCCGGGATGCAGCTGGAGTTGAGACATCTGCAAGCCGTCTGCCAGATAGCGGAAACGGGCAGCCTGGGTGGTGCCGCGCGCAAGCTCGGGGTCTCGCAGCCGGCGCTCTCCGCCCAGCTGCGCAGGATCGAGCGCGTCACCGGCGGCGAACTCTTCGTCCGGGGCCGGCGCGGGGTCGAACCCACCCCCCTGGGCCAGTTCGTCCTCGCCAAGGCGCGCAGGGTGCTCAGCGAGATGGACGCCCTCGGCGCCGAGACGCGGGCCCGGACGGCGGGCGCCCCGCTGCGGCTGGGCTGCATCCTGCTCGTGCTGGTCGACGGTCTGATCGCCCAGCAGGACCTGGTCCTGTCGGGCCGGGAGATCACCGTGGACCTGGAGGACTCGGTGACCGCCCTGGTGCGGATGCTCGGCGCGGGCCGCTACGACGTCATCGTCTACGGAGAGGTCAACGACCACGAGGTGCCGCTGCCCGGGGGAGTGCTCGCCCGGACCCTGGTCCCCAAGGAGCCGTTCTGCATCCGGATGTCCGCCCGGCACCCGCTGGCCCGGCTGGAGGCCCTGGACCTCGCGGACCTCGCCGACGACACGTGGATGACGCTGATCGAGGACGACGACGGCGGCCCCGAGGCGCTGGTCGAGGCCTGCGCCAAAGCCGGCTTCGTCCCCTCGCTGCGCTACCGCATCACCGACCGCATGATGCAGTACGACCTGATCTCCGCCGGCCGCGCCGTCTCCCTGTGCCAGCCCACCGCGCCGGCGGTCGCGGGCACGGTGATCCGCCCCCTGATCGGCGCCCCCATCATGGGGCGGATCCGCCTCGCCTGGAACCGCTCGACGGTCTCGGCCCGGCAGGCGGAGCTCTTCTACAGCTCGGCGGCCCGCGCGTACCTGGCCAACGTGGACAACAACCCCTTCCACCGGGCCTGGTGGGACGAGCATCCGGAAGTCCACCCGGCCCTGGACTGAGCCCCCGCCGCCGGTTCTGCCGCCCCTGATGTCATTTCACACTCCGTACATGGAAAGGGGATTCGGCTCCCTCTACGCTTTCCGCATGGCAAGTGGCCGCCACACCATTTCCCCTTCGGACGGCAGGAGGAAATACCGATGAGCAAGAAAGCCCGGGCGCAGGTGAGCCGGAGAGGATTCCTCGCGGGCACGGCAGCGGCGGCAGCCGCCGTCACCGTGCCCGCGATCGGCCAGGCGGCGGCGAGCCCCGCAGCGGCCGCGAACCGCCCGAACATTCTGCTGATCGTCACCGACGACCAGCCCAAACAGACCGAATGGGCACTTCAGAAGACCGTTGCCTGGCTCGCCGGCCAAGGTGTGAAGTTCCACCACGGCCACGTCACCACACCCCTGTGCGCACCCTCGCGCTCCTCGATCTTCTCCGGCCGCCACGCCCACAACCACGGGGTCCGCAACAACGCCGCTTCGGCCGCCCTGGACCAGAGCACCACCGTCCAGCGCCATCTGAAGCAGGCCGGATATCGCACAGGTCTTTTCGGCAAATACCTGAATTCCTGGAACATCGCCGACGCGCCCCCGCATTTCGAGGATTTCGCGCTGCTCCAGCCCGGATACGTCGACGCCAAGTGGAATGTGAACGGGTCGGTCCAGACGATCAACGGCTACACCACGAACGTCATCAAGAACCGGACGCTGGGCTTCTTGGACAAGGCGTCCACCGACACCCGCCCCTGGTTCGCCTACGTCACCCCCTACGCCTCGCACGGACCCCGCACCCCCGAGCCCAAGTACGCCGGCACCCCCGTCCCCGAATGGAACGGACGCCCCTCCGTCACGGAGGCCGACCGGAGCGACAAGCCGCCCTACATCCAGGAAGCCACCGGCACCCTCGCCGACGGCAAGCGCATCCGCGCCGAGCAGCTGCGCACGCTCCTGTCGGTCGACGACACCGTCCAGGCGTTCAAGGACAAGCTCGCGGCCCTCGGCCAGCTGGACAACACCCTCGTCCTCTACATCGGGGACAACGGCTTCGGCTGGGGCGACCACGGCTGGACCGCCAAGTCCGTGCCCTACAGCCCCGCCCACGAGGTGCCGTTCTACCTCTCCTGGCCCGCCGGGGGCCTCGGGGCCGGCACGGTGGACGACCGCATCGTCGCCAACATCGACATCGCGCCCACCATCCTCGACGCCGCCGGGATCACCCCGACCACGCCGCAGGACGGCAGGTCGCTGCTGACCTCGTACAGCCGCGACCACCTGCTCGTCGAATGGTGGAAGAAGGGCACCGGAGCCGACCACCGAACCTGGTCCTCCTACGTGTCCAAGGACAAGCAGTACGTGGAGTACTACAAGCTGCACACCGATGCCAACGGCACCGTCTCCGGCACCGGTGAGGTTACGTTCCGCGAGTACTACGACCTCGTCGCCGACCCGTACCAGCTGGTCAACAAGCTCTACCAGGCCACCCCCGCACAGGAGCGGAACCTGGGCATCCCCGCCCTCGCCGCCCAGCTCGCCGCCGACCGGGTCGGCTAGTGCTGTGACCGGAAAGGTCCACCGGGTCGCGGCGCCCGGCACGGCACCTCGCCGCGTTGTCGGACCACACCGGTACGTCCAGTACGAGGCGTGGTCCTCCGTCTTGCGATGCACCGCACCGGACACCGCGACCCGGCAAACCTTTCCGGCCACAGCACTAGCCAGGACCTCCGGCCGGGCGCGCCCACCCGCGCCCGGCCGGACCGCACCGCATCGCATCGCACTGAACCTTCATCGGAGCCACCATGTCCTCCTGCTGCACCCCGGGACACGAGTCCCCGGCGGCCGGCGCCGTCACCCTGCTCGCCGCGCCCGCGCTCCCCGCGCCCCGGGCGGTGCGCGGCCTGCTCGACCTGCCCGGCGGCCGCTTCCTCATGGGCACCGAGGACGCGGACGGGTTCCCGGCGGACGGCGAGGGGCCGGTCAGGGAGGTGGAGGTGGGTCCCTTCCGGATCGCCCCGACGACCGTGACGAACACCCAGTACGCCACCTTCGTCAAGGCCACCGGACACGTCACCGAGGCCGAGGAGTTCGGGTTCTCCTTCGTCTTCGCCGGCCTGCTCGGGCAGGAACTCGCGGCCACCGCACCGCCCGTGGCCGCAGTGCCGTGGTGGCGGGCGGTGTCCGGCGCGAGCTGGAAGCATCCCGAGGGGCCCGGCTCGTCCGTCACGACCCGGCAGAACCACCCCGTCGTCCACGTCTCGTGGAACGACGCCCGGGCGTACTGCTCCTGGTCCGGGACCCGACTGCCGGGCGAGGCCGAATGGGAGTACGCGGCCCGCGGCGGTCTGGAGCAGCGCCGCTACCCCTGGGGCGACGAACTCGCCCCGGGCGGGCGCACGCTGCTCAACATCTGGCAGGGCGACTTCCCGACCGCCCACACCGGCGCGCACCTCGGCACCGTCCCGGTGAAGTCGTACCGCCCCAACGGCCACGGGCTGTACAACGCCGTCGGCAACGTGTGGGAGTGGTGCGAGGACCCGTTCGGCCCGGGCCACGGCTCCCGCACGATGCGCGGCGGCTCCTTCCTCTGCCACGACTCGTACTGCAACCGCTACCGGGTCGCCGCGCGCAGCTCCAACACGCCCGACAGCTCGACCTCCAACACCGGCTTCAGAGTGGCAGCCTGAGGGAGGGTCAGCTCGGCCGGACCAGCCCGGCCACGTGGTCGGTGACCATGTCGAGGATCTCGGCCGCGGCCTTGTCGTCGCCGAGGACGAGGAAGTTCAGCGTCACCCCGTCCGTCATGGCCGCCAGGTAGCGGGCCAGCACGGTCACCGGAACGCTCAGCTCGAACGGCGTGATCCGGCGCAGCTCCTCGATCAGCTCGGCGTAGGTCTCGCAGTACGACTCGTACTGCCGGCGGGCCAGGTGCCCGAACTCGGGCTGGCGCAGCGCGTACTGGGTGAGCTCATAGGTGAGCATGTGCGCGCCGGGACTGGCCGCCACATGGTCCCAGTAGGCCTGGAAGCCGGCCCGGATGGTCTCCCGCAGCGTCGCCCGGGGCTGGATCGCCGCCTTCACGATCGTGACGTAGTGGGCGGTGATCGTCTCGATGACCGACTCCAGCAGCGCCTGCTTGGAGTCGAAGCAGTAGTGGAAGACGCTCAGGGAGACGCCCGCCTCGGCCGCGATGGACCGGGTCGTCGTCCGGGCCACCCCGTCGCGGGTCATCGCGCGGATCGCCGCCTCCGTCAGCTGCGTACGCCGGTCGGTCAACGGCATCCGTGCCATGTACGGGTCCCCCTTCGCTCGGTGCCGCCCCGAAGGGGGTGCCCGATGGCCGGCCGGCCCCGGGCACCCCCTTCGGCGCCGTCAGCTGCTGTATACGCCGACTTCGTACAGGGAGTAACCCCATTGCGTGCCGCGTCCCGTTCCGTGGACGCGCACGTACCGGGCGGGGACCCCCGCGAACTGAGCCGTGTCCAGGCCGCCGTCACCGGTCGTCGTGGACCAGGCCGGCTGCCAGGCCGCCCCGTCCGCGGACACCTCCACGCGGTACGACTTCCCGTACGCCCGCTCCCATTCGAGCGTGACCCGCTTGACCAGGTTCACGGAACCGAGGTCGAACTGGACCCACTGGTCGTCGCTCCAGTCGCTCGCCCAGCGGCTGCCCCGGTCGCCGTCCACGGCCCGGCCGGGCGCGTAGCTGACGAACGGGTTCCACTCGGAGGAGCTCGCGGAGGCGGCCGTGTGCGCCGCGAGGTTCACCCCGGCCTTGTGCTGCTCGGAGTTGCCCCAGGTGCGCAGGTAGGACTCGGCGCCCTTGAACAGGTCGTCCACCACGCCCTGACCGCCGACGAGCCGTACGTCCTCGATCCAGTCGGGCACGAGGCCGTAGTGCGAGGCGCCGTCGGTGTTGAGGTCCCAGGTGCGCTGGCCGGTGGTCTGCTTGTCGATGACCGACCCGCCGTCGGTGCTGCGGAACGGGTACGTGACCGGGGTCGGCGCGTTCGCGCCGCGCGGGCCGGGCCAGCCGCCGACGCCGTTCATGTCGGTGCCGTAGCCGTAGCCGACGTTGTACTTGTCGCGCAGCGCGTCCGTCCGCTTGGCCTCGTTGCTGAAGGCCTCGGAGCCGCTCATGTACTGGGCGGCGAAACCGCCGAGCTTGTACAGCCGCTCGGTCCAGCCGAGGTCCATCCAGCTGTGCGAGGAGATCACGCCGGGGTAGGACTGGCTCTCGAGGATGTCGAAGGCCTGGCCGGCCGCCTTCACGCTCATGTGGTCGATCTCGAGCATCATCTTGCGCTTCATCATGCCGCGCACCGCGTAGTCGCCGAGCTCGGTGAGGCCGCGGGTGTTGCACTGGGCGCCCGAAGCGTACGAGGGCACCGCCACGCCCGCCGGCAGCTCCTTCTCCGCCGAGGCCGCCGGGGCCAGGCCGATGGGGTTGTCGTGCTGCGGGCCCGCGCACGTCTCCGTCTTCCAGAAGGTGCCGGTCGACAGGAACTGCCCGACGTTGATGGCCGTTCCCAGCGCGCCCTCGTCGAAGCGGACCCCGCACAGGGCGTTGTCGAACTTGTGGCACAGGAACATGCTGCGCACGCCGAGCCCGTACAGCTCGTCGAGGCCGCGGTCGATGTCCTGCTTGCTGCACTGCGCGATGTCGAGGATCTGCTTGCAGCCGAAGGGCTCGGAGGTCTCCACGCCGAGGACCACGGCCAGCTTGCCCTGCTTGATCACCTCGCGGGCCTGGGCGGAGTCGGTGACGATGCGGAACCACCCCTTGCCGGGGCCGCCGTACATCTTGTCGACGAAGGCCTGCATGTCGTAGCTCTTCTGCGCCTCCAGCCGGATGGCGGTCATCTCGTCGCAGCCGCGGTCCTTGAAGAAGTAGACCGAGCAGATCACCCCGTTGGTGACGAGGTCGTTGACGAGGACGCGCTGGCCGCCGCGCCAGGCCCGCTCGATCCAGGCGTAGTAGTTCTGCTGGTGGGTCAGCGAGTCGTGGGCGGGCCAGTCCTTGAAGGTGGGCCAGCCGTCGGGGTCGTGCTTGCCGTCACCGCCCTTGGTGATGAAGTCGAAGATCGCCAGGGTGCCGTCGGGGTAGTGCTCGGGACAGTCCTTGAGCGCGTCGGCGATCCCGGCGTCGGAGAACGGCTTTCCGCAGATCAGACGGCCGCCGAAGCCCTCGTTGGACATGATGTGGTCGTGGGCGTCCACGAAGCCCCGGACGTTGCCCTGCGCGTCGGTGCCCTTGAAGGGCTCGCCGGTCACGTTGATCTGGGAATCGGGTGCGGGCCGCGCGGAGGGGTTCCACCATCCGGGGTCGGCGGCGGCCCCCGGGACGGGTCCGAGCACCGTGGCCAGCAGGCCCAGGAGCAGTGACAGGATCGCGATCGGCTTGCGTCTGCGGTGCGGCTGGGGTTGCGGTTGTCGGGTCATGGCCACCACTCACGTCCTCGGTTCGGCGCAGGGCGCGGTCGAGGACACAGTCCACCGGGGGCGTGAGCGCCCCGACAGTTGTTTGTCATGTCCCGCGCAAGCATTGCTTCGAGAATCGCTACTGCCGGGTACAGAGTCAAGGGTCCGGGTCACATGACCTGATGGCTCGTCACCTTACGTGCCCCCGTGTTCCTTTGCGACGCGGTGGACGGGATCCGCACGGAACGTACACGGGCCGCGATCGGGCCGGCCGGGCGGTCGTGGCGGCCGCGGCGGCCCCGGTGGTCGTGGCGGCCGCATGTGAGGCGTTCGAGGGGGCCCGGGTGCACGCCTGGACGCGGAGGATGTTTTTTCGGCCATCCGGGTCCGGCGGGGCGGGCCGTTTCCCGCGGACCCGAGGCGGCCGCGCACCCGCCGGCCGGGCCCGCGCGGGGCCGATTGTGAGGATGCCGTGTACGCCGCCACCAGGAAGGGAAGGGTTCGACGGGCACCCCGTGCGCTGCCGGAGCCGGTGGCTGCCGGGCCTGCTCGCCTCCGGCGCCGGTCGAACGCGCCCGCGCGCGCCCCCGCCACGCGTTCACATGTTCTCCGTTTCTGCTTCACCGATCCGTGTGCCCCAGACACCTCCGCCCCGTGGATTGTCATGCCCGCGGCCATGGGTGGGTGGCCGTTTTCCGGCCAAGCACGGCTTGTGGGAAGGGGGGCGGCCCGGTGTCTCAGCCACGTTTTCTGTTCGTTTCATGGGTGGACGTCGAAAGACGGCAGGTGCCCGCGCCGACGGCGGGGGGACAGCTCGGGGCGTCCACTCCCCCGCCATCGGCTTCGCGTCGGAGAGCGGGGACGGGACGGTCCGCGCACAGGTCGCCCTGCAGTGGAACACCGGGCCGCGGCAGGAGATCCGCACGTTCGCGAACAGCACCCGCACCCTCGAGGGCGGCGCCCACGAGGAGGGCTTCCTCACCTCGCTCACGGCCGTCCTCAACGACCACGCGCGCCGGCAGCGGCTGCTGCCCGCGGACGACGGTGAGCCCGCCCGGGAGCTCACCGCCGAGGAGGTCCGCGGAGGACTGGTCGCGGTCGTCTCCGTCACACTCGCCGATCCCGTCTTCGAGGGATCCACCAGGAGCAGGCTCCGCAACGCCGAAGCGGGCGACTGCGTCCGGGATGCCGTCCGCGAACACCTCGACGACTGGCTGGAGCGGCATCCGGGCGAGGCCGCGGCCATCATCCGTCACATCGTCAACACGGCCACCGGGTAAGGGAGATGCTGACGTCGGACGATGGTGTACGGGGGCTCGCGTTCCGACGGAGCGGTGCCCCCCGGCGCGTGTGAGGAGCCCCCGCAACGGGAACGCGACAGGCAGGGCGGTGAGTTCCGCTCCATTTCGATGGCGCTCCGGGCGAAACCGGAACGCCCTGCCTGCCGTTCTCCCGTCGGCGGACTGCCCGCCGCCGGCCCCGCCGTCTCACCCCCGGAGGAGTTCTGATGGCCCTCCTCACCACCCTCGCGGTGATCCTCGTCGTCTGGTGCGCCGCCGGCCTGGCCACCGCCGCGCTCTACGCCGCCGTGCGCACCCGGCACGTCCGGCGCCAGCGGGCCCGGGTGCCGCTCCGCCCGAGGCAAGGAGCGCTACCCGGCCGGTCCGACGTCCTCCCGCGCCGCTAGGGCTGTGACCGGAAAGGTTTGCGGTCGGCTGTCCGGATGCCGATCAGGGAGCCACCCGCCCACGGTCCTCGGCCGGGCCCCCTCTATCCTTCCGGGACCGCGGAGCACGGTGGTCCGCGCGGGGGGAACGGGATCGTGGAAACAATCGGTGACCTGGTGCGACGTGCCGTCCGGTCATGTCCGGAGTGCGGGGCGGGCGTGCCCGTCGACGAGCGGTACGTCGTCTGGTGCGCGGCCTGCGACTGGAACGTGGATCCGGGTGCGCCCGATCCGGAGGGCGGCCGGATCGCCGCCGCCCGGCGGCGGATGGCCCGGAAGCACGGGGAGCAGCTCGCGGCCGAGATGGAGCGGTCCGGCGAGTCAGGCCAGTCCAGCGCCTCCCGCCGGTCCGGCGAGGCCTTCGGACCCGTGAAGCACGACGCGAATACGGTCGTGGCGTTCGGGATCGCCCTGCTCGTGAACGGCGTGACCGTGTTCCTCGCGGTGGCGGGGGTCCTGCTGCTGCTCCTGGGCTGGGGCGCCGGGATCCTGCCGGCGATCGGCGCGCTGATGCTGGGCCTGGCTTGGCTGATGCGGCCGCGGCGCCCGCGCCTCCCGAAGGACGGGCCCGTGCTGTACCGGGCGGACGCGCCGGAGCTCTTCGCGCTGATCGACGACGTCGCGGATGTCGTCGGGACGACCGGCGTGCACGTGGTGGTGGTCGACACCGACGCCAACGCCTCGGTCACGAACTACGGCCTGAGGGCGCGGCGGCTCCTCACCATCGGCCTCGGGCTGTGGGAGATCCTCTCGCCCCACGAGCGGGTGGCCCTGCTCGGTCACGAGCTGGGCCACTTCGCCAACGGGGACACCCGCCGGGGCGCCTTCATGGACGACGCGCTGCGCGCCCTGGCCATGTGGAACTACGTCCTGACGCCCCTCCCGCACAGCGGGCTCGTGGACCGGATCATGGCCGTGCTGATGTGGCTGCCCCGGTGGACCGTCTTCGGGCTGCTGACGCTCCTGGACCACCTGACCCTGCGCCAGTCGCAGCGCGCGGAGTACCTGGCCGACCGGAGTGCGGCCCGGGCCGGCTCCACGGAGGCGGCCGCGGCGCTGATGGACCGGCTCTTGGTGTGCGGGTCCGTCGGGGACTTCCTGCGGCGGGAGTCAGTGGGTGCCCGGACCAAGGTCAGGCTGGGCGGACGGGACGGGCGCGCGGACGGCGGGCGGCCCGAGGACGGGTTGTGGGAGCGGCTCGCCGCGAACTTCGCCGACATGCCGGAGCACGAGTACGAGCGCCTGCGGCGGGTCGCGGCCCTGCGCGGGCACAGCGTCGATGCCACGCACCCGCCGACCCACCTGCGCCGCCGGTGCGCCGCGGTGCACGGCCCCTTCGCACCGCAGGTCCCGTACGCCGCCGCGCGCGCGGCCGCGGTGGCCGGCGAACTGGCCCCGGCCCGGGCCGTACTGGCCCGGGAGGTCATCCGCGACCACGCGGGCTGAGGAGGGGCGGCCCCGGGCCCTGTCCTATGATCGCCTCCGTGACGTCCGCACTGATCCTCGTCGACCTGATGCCCCGCATCATCGCCCTGCCCGTGGCACCGCACTCAGGTGAGCGGGTCCTGGACCGCTGTCGCCTGCTCGCCGAGGCGTTCAGGGCGGCCGGCCGGCCGGTGGTGGCGGTTCGGGTGGAGCGGCCCGGCGTGAGCGAGCAGCCTCCGGGCAGCGGCTTCGCCGACGGTCTGGTCCAGCCCGGGGACGTCGTGATCGTCAAGCGCACCGTCGGCGCGTTCCACGGCACCGGCCTGGACGACCGACTGCGCGGTCTCGGCGTGGACACGCTGGTGCTCGCCGGACTGGTCACCACGATGGGGGTCGAGTCCACCGCGCGGGCCGCGAGCGATCACGGCTACGAGCTGGAGTTCGTCGCCGACGCCATGTCCGGGTTCGCCGCCGACGAGCACGACTTCACCGTGGAGAAGATCTTTCCGCGGTTCGGCGACGTGCACGACACCGCGCACTACGTCTGAGCCGGGCGCGAGCACCGCGCGTACCGGCCGAAGGCGACCGGACCGTCCGGCGCACTGTACGAAGGCTCTTGTGAACGAACAGATCCAGCCCGCGACCGTTCGCCTCTTCGTCGCCCTCGCCCCGCCCGACGAAGCGAAGGACGAACTGGCGCGAGCGCTCCGCCCCGCCTACGAGGCGTACCCGCACATGCGGTGGAACCGCATCGAGGACTGGCACATCACGCTCGCGTTCCTCGGCGAACTCCCGGTCGGGGCCGCCTCGCTGCTGCAGCCTCCGCTGGCGGAGCTCGCGGCGGCGCGCGGGCCCGTACGACTGGGCCTGCGCGGCGGCGGGCACTTCGGCGAGCGGGTGCTGTGGAGCGGGATCGACGGTGACGTGGACGGGCTGCACCTGCTCGCCACGGACGTGCGCGCCGTGGTCAAGGAGTGCGGCATCCCCTTCGAGGACCGGCCGCTGCGCCCCCATCTGACGTTGGCCCGCGCCCGCCGGAACGATGCCTCTTCCGCCGTGGAGGCCGCCGCCGGACTGGCCGGGTTCACCGGCCGGCCGTGGCCGACGGAGCGCCTGCACCTGGTCGGCAGCAACATCGGCCGCGGTCCGGGAGCGATCCACTACCGCGACATCGAGGCGTGGAACCTCGGCGGCGGGCACCCGGCCTGACCCCGGCCCCCGGCCCCCGCTCCCCGTGTCACCCGTTCGGCCGACATCGCGGGACGATCGGCCGCGCACGGGCCGTCATCCCCCGTGACCTGCGGGGTCGTTGGCCGCCGGGTTGTGGCGTGTCCGCGACACGCCGGGTGGGCTCCACCGGTTCGGGGTGCGAGTCGCGGGGGCCTGTCGTGTGCTGGGCCGGAAGCGGACCGTCGGCGACCGAACTCGCCGACGGTCCGGGCGGGGCAGTGCGCACGGACAAGGGGGCAGACATGCCGGGTGGAAGCCGTCGGGGGCAACGGGCCATGGGGGCCTTGACCGTGGTCGCGGCGGCCGCGGGGATATGGCTGATCAGCGCCGACGACATACCGGGGCCGCCGCCCCGAACCTCCGACGGGCAGGGGCTCTTCTCCGCCCCGCGCCGGCTGCTCGGCGAACTGCGCGCGGAGCGGCCGCACCCGGCCGGGGCCGGGTCCGACCGCCTTCCCGGCCCCGCGCGGACCGCGCGACCCCACACGGGGCCGCTGCCCCGCACGGGGCCGCTGCCCATCAGCCGGCCGTGATGCGGAAGGCGGGGCTGTAGACGGCCATGGGGTCGTGCGAGGTGACCGCGATGGCGTAATTGCCCGCGGGAGTCAGGTTTTCGGGCACGGTGACGGTGAGGCCGAGGTCGGCGGGCTCGACGTCGGTGGCCAGGACGGCGAGGTCCTCGGAGACGCGCGAGCCGTCGACCCGGACGAGGGCGATGTCCATGGGGTGCCCGGTGAGGCCGACGAGGCGCCAGCCGATCCGCACCCGGTCGCCGGGAGCCCAGACGGTGTCCGCCCCGGGGGTGACGACCAGGACGGAGTCCGCGTCGAGGAGCACGGCGGCGTCGGGGCGGCTGAGGGCGCGGTTGACGCGCCGGAGCACGTCCTTCGCGCGGCGGATGACGCTGATGGGAATCGACCTCTTTCAGGGCCCGGCGGGTCATGGCGTGGCGCCCGTGCCCCCAGGGGGTGTTTGCGACACAGCACTAGATGCCCGTGAAGCCCCGTTCGTTCCCGATCCGGCCGACGGATTCCGGGTCGGTGAGCTCGCAACAGACGCCCCCCAGACCACTGGTAGGAAAGTTTCCTGTTTGCTAGCATCCCGGTTCGGCGGCTTGGCGCGGTGCCCCGTGTCGTGGGCATGACGCGCTCAGCGAGAGCTCTGACCCGGCCGCTGCGGCACCGCCTCCTGCCCGCACACGGGCCGGGTCGCGGGGTCGCGCACCCGTGCCAGCTCTCGCCACCCACAAAGGCCAGGGAGTCAGGAATGAGCCTGAGCACCCCACGCACCCCCCGAATCACCGCACCACGCCGCACGGTGGGCGTGGTCGTCACCGCCGTACTCCTCCTCGTCGGCGGGCTGTTGCTCGCCTACCCCGAACGGGCAGGCGCCGCCGCCGACCCCCTCATCTCGCGCGGCAAGCCCGCCACCGCGTCCTCCAGCGAGAGCTCCGCCCTCGGACCGCAGAAGGCCTTCGACGGTGACGCGGCCAGCCGCTGGGCGAGCGCGGAGGGCAAGGACCCGCAGTGGATACGGGTCGACCTCGGCGCCACCGCCGACGTGACCCGCGTCCGGCTCAGCTGGGAGGCCGCGTACGCCAAGGTCTACCGGGTCGAGATCTCGGCCGACGGCTCCACCTGGACCCGCCTCGCCAACGAGACGGCCGGCAACGGCGGCACCGACGACTGGACCGGCCTGTCCGGCAAGGGCCGGTACCTGCGCGTGTACGGGACCGCCCGCGGCACCGCCTACGGCTACTCGCTGCACGAGGTCGAGGCGTACGGCACCCTCGGCGGCGGCGAGCCCCCGCAGACCGGCGCGTTCACCGTGGTGGCCGCCGGCGACATCGCCGCGCAGTGCACCGCTTCCGACAGCGCCTGCGCACACCCCAAGACCGCCGCGCGGGCCCAGCAGATCAACCCGAAGTTCTACCTGACGATGGGTGACAACCAGTACGACGACGCCCGGATCGCCGACTTCCGCAACTACTACGACAAGTCCTGGGGCGCCTTCAAGGACAAGACCCGCCCGGTCCCGGGCAACCACGAGACGTACGACCCCGCCGGACCGCTCGCCGGCTACAAGGCGTACTTCGGGGCGGTCGCCTACCCGCAGGGCAAGAGCTACTACAGCTTCGACGAGGGCAACTGGCACTTCATCGCCCTCGACTCCAACTCCTTCGACCAGAAGGCCCAGATCGACTGGCTGAAGGCCGACCTCGCCGCGAACGGCAAGTCCTGCATCGCCGCGTACTGGCACCACCCGCTGTTCTCTTCGGGCGGCCACGGCAACGACCCGGTCAGCAAGCCCGTCTGGAACATCCTGTACGGCGCCAAGGCCGACCTCGTGCTGAACGGGCACGACCACCACTACGAGCGGTTCGCCCCGCAGGACCCGAGCGGCAAGGCCGTCTCCGACGGGATCACCGAGATCGTCGGCGGCATGGGCGGCGCCGATCCCTACGACATCGAGACCGTCCAGCCCAACAGCCAGAAGCGGATCAGCGGCCAGTACGGGGTCCTGAAGATGGACTTCACGGACTCGGGCTACAGCTGGAGCTACGTCGGCGCCGACGGCAGCGTCAAGGACACCAGCCCGAAGTACACCTGCCACTGATGTACCTGGCGACCACAGGCCGCCGGGACACGCCGGCCCCACCCCGTTCCCACGGGGAGGGCCGGCGCGTTCCCGGCACCGTCCTGGCACTCGGCACGGTCAGCCTCGTCACCGACGTCTCCTCCGAGATGGTCACGGCGGTGCTGCCGCTCTACCTCGTCCTCGGACTCGGTCTCTCACCCCTCCAATTCGGCTTCCTGGACGGCCTGCTGGGCGGTGGCGCCGCGGTCGTCCGGCTGCTCGGCGGGCACTTCGCCGACCGCGGCCACCGGTACAAGCGCGTCGCCGGGATCGGCTACGCCCTCTCCGCGTGCTCCCGGCTCGGCCTGCTGCTCGCCGGCGGCGCCACCGCCGGGATCACGGCGGCCCTGGCCGCCGACCGGGTCGGCAAGGGCATCCGTACGGCGCCGCGCGACGCGCTGATCACCCTGAGCAGCCACCCCGACGCGCTCGGCCGGTCCTTCGGCGTGCACCGGGCCATGGACACCGCCGGCGCCCTGCTCGGTCCGCTCGCCGCCTTCGCCCTGCTCTGGGCCACCGCCGGCGCGTACGACGCGGTGTTCTTCGTGAGCTTCTGCGTCGGACTGCTCGGCGTCCTGCTCCTCGTCCTCTACGTTCCCGGGCGCCACCCGGCACCGCTCTCGGGCCCGGCCGCTCCCGAGCCCGCCGGCAGACCGTCCGGGGCGTTCGCGGCGCTGCGCGATCCCGCCTTCCGGCGGATCCTCGCGGCCGCCGCCCTGCTCGGCGCCGCCACCATCGGCGACGCCTTCCTCTACCTCCTGCTCCAGCGTCGGCTCGGGCTCTCCCCCGCCTGGTTCCCCCTGCTGCCGCTCGGCGCGGCGGCGGGCTACCTGCTGCTCGCGGTCCCGGTCGGCCGGCTCGCGGACCGGATCGGGCGGCGGCTGCCCTTCCTCTGCGGGCACCTCGCGCTGCTCGGGGCCTACCTCGTCCTGCTCGCGCCGGCCGGCGGCCCGGCCCCGCTCGTCCTCGTGCCCGTGCTCGCCCTGCTCGGCGTCTTCTACGCCTGCACCGACGGGGTGCTGATGGCCCTCGCCGGACCGGTGCTCCCCGCCGCGGGCAGGGCGGGCAACCGCGCGCCGCCCGGTCCGACCGGGCGGCGCGCGGTCGCGCGTTCGCGGCCGCCCGCCCGCCCCGCTCAGACCTCCAGGACGATCTTGCCTGCGGTGTGTCCGGCCCGGCTCAGCTCGAAGGCCGCCGCCAGTTCCGCGAGCGGGAAGGTCTCGGCGACGGTGACGGTGAGCTGCCCGGAGTCGGCGAGGCGGCCCAGCTCGGCGAGCTCGGCGCCGCTGGGCCGTACCCACATCCACTGGCCGTCGGCGCCGAGGACGGTGTGGTCGGCGATGGAGGCGTGCCGTCCCCCTTCGGCCAGCACCGCGAGGGTGCTGTCGAGGACGCCGCCCACGAAGTCGGCGACGACGGTGACCCCGTCGGGCGCCAGCTCGCGGACCCGGCCCGCGAGGCCGTCCCCGTACTCGACGGGCTCGCAGCCGAGCGCGCGCAGCCGGTCGTGGTTGCGCGCGGAGGCGGTGCCGATGACCCGGGCGCCGAGCGCGCGGGCGATCTGCACGCCGAGGGTGCCGACGCCGCCGGCCGCACCGTGGACGAGGACGGTGTCCCCCTTGCCGGTGTCGAGGCGGGTGAGCAGCTGGTAGGCGGTCAGGCCCGCCAGGGGCAGTCCCGCGGCCTGCCGCCAGTCCAGGGAGGCGGGCTTGTGCGCGAGGGCCCGTACGGGCACGGTCACGAACTCGGCGAAGGTCCCGCCGTGCACGTAGTCCTTGCGGGCGTAGGCGATGACCTCGTCGCCGGCCGTGAACTCGGGGGTGTCGATGCCGACGAACTCCACGGTCCCAGCCACGTCCCAGCCGGGGACGACCGGGTGGACGACGTCCATGAGGCCGTCGAGGCCGCCCGCCATGATCTTCCAGTCGACGGGGTTGACGGAGGCGCAGCGGACGCGGACGAGGACCTCGCCGGGACCCACCTTGGGGACCGGGAGCCGGATCTCGGAGAGCACCTCGTTCCCGCCGTACGTCTCGTACGCCATCGCCCGCATGGTGCCCTCTGCCTCTTCGGACATGCGCCTCGCCTCTCCCTGAACCGGTGGTGCCTGGCCCCTTCTCCATCCCACCACGAAATGCCGCGCCCGCCCGGGGAGGACGGGCGGGCGCGGCGCGGCGGAGCGGGCGGAGCGGGCGGAGCGGGGTGGGCTACAGGGCCCGGTGGGCGGCGATCACGTCCGCGTAGTGGCGGCCGCTGGTCTTGACCGTGCGCTCTTGCGTGTCGTAGTCCACGTGGACCAGGCCGAAGCGCTTGTCGTAGCCGTAGGCCCATTCGAAGTTGTCGAGGAGGGACCAGGCGTAGTAGCCGGCCAGCGGTGCGCCGCGGCGGGCCGCGCGGGCGCAGGCGGCCAGGTGGGCGGTGAGGTACGCGCTGCGCTCGGGGTCGTGGACGCTGCCGTCGGGGGCGATGGTGTCGGGGTAGGAGGAGCCGTTCTCGGTGATGTGGATGCGCCGGGCCCCGTACTCCTCGGTGAGGCGCATGATCAGGGTCTCCAGGCCGTCGGCGTCGACCTCCCAGTCCATTCCGGTGCGCTGGACGTCGGGCCGGTCGATCATCCGGGCGTAGGGGGCGGGGCCGTGCGGGTCGGCGGTGACCACTTGCGGGAAGTAGTAGTTCAGGCCGATCCAGTCGAGCGGGGCGGCGATGGTCTCGAGGTCGCCGGGGCGTTCGGGCAGCTCCACGCCGTAGACCTCGAGCATGTCGGCGGGGAAGCCGCGGCCGTGGACCGGGTCGAGCCACCAGCGGTTGACGTGGCCGTCCATCCGCCGGGCGGCGGCGCGGTCGGCGTCGCTGTCACTGGCGGGCGCGACGGTGGAGAGGTTGTTGACGATGCCGATCTGCGCGCCGGGTGCTGCGGCACGCACGGCCTGGGCCGCGAGTCCGTGGCCGAGGAGCAGGTGGTACGAGGCCCGGACGGCGGCGGTGAGGTCGCTGACGCCGGGGGCCATCCTGCCTTCGAGGTGGCCGATCCAGGCGGAGCACAGCGGTTCGTTGAGCGTGGCCCACTGGGTGACGCGGTCGCCGAGGCGGCCCGCGACGAGGCTGGTGTACGCGGCGAAGTGCTCGGCGGTGTCCCGCTCCGGCCAACCGCCCCGGTCCTGGAGGGCCTGGGGCAGGTCCCAGTGGTAGAGGGTGACGGAGGGTTCGATGCCGGCGTCGAGGAGTCCGTCGATCAGCCGGTCGTAGAAGTCGAGGCCCTTGTCGTTGGCGGGGCCGTCGCCGCCGGGCAGCACGCGCGGCCAGGCGACGGAGAGCCGGTAGGCGTTGGTGCCGAGCTGCCGCATCAGGTCGATGTCGCCCTGCCACCGGTGGTAGTGGTCGCAGGCGGTGTCGCCGTTGTGGCCGCCGTCGATGGCGCCGGGGGTGCGGGTGAAGCTGTCCCAGATGGAGGGGGCGCGGCCGTCTTCGGCGACGGCGCCCTCGATCTGGTAGGCGGAGGTCGCGGTGCCCCAGGCGAAGTCGCGCGGCAGGGCGGCGAGGTCGATGGGGGCGGGGTCGTAGGAGGTGCGGGCGGCGGTGGTCCGGCCCGCGTCGAAACGGGTTTCCGAAAGGGTCATTTGACGGCTCCTGCCGTGAGTCCGGCCACCAAGTACCTCTGGAGCAGCAGGAATCCGGCGACGACGGGGATGCTGACGACGAGCGAGGCGGCCATGATCTGGTTCCAGTAGACGTCGTTCTGCGTGGAGTAGCCCTGCAGCCCGATGGCCAGGGTCCGGGTGGCTTCGTTCGTCATGACGGAGGCGAAGAGGACCTCGCCCCAGGCGGTCATGAACGCGTAGACGGCGACGGCGATGATGCCGGGCACGGCGGCCGGGATGACGACGCGGAAGAGTGCGCCGAGGGGGCCGCAACCGTCCACCGTGGCGGCCTCGTCGAGGTCGCGGGGCACCGAGTCGAAGTACCCGATGAGCATCCAGATGGAGAAGGGGAGGGAGAAGGTGAGATAGGTGAGGATCAGCCCGCCCCGGGATCCGTACAGGGCGATCCCGGTGGTGTTCCCGATGTTCACGAAGATCAGGAACAGCGGGAGGAGGAAGAGGATCCCGGGGAACATCTGGGTGGAGAGCACCGTGACGGTGAACAGGCGCTTGCCGCGGAAGCGGTAGCGGCTGACCGCGTACGCCGCGAAGACGGCGATCACGACGGAGCAGGCGGTGGCCGCGCCGGCCACGATGAGCGAGTTCACGAAGTACTTGGCGAGCGGGATGGTGTGCCAGATGTCGATGTAGGGGCGGACGGTGAGCCCGCTGGGGATCCAGCGGAACTGGCCGGCCACGTCCTTGAGGGGTTTGAGGGAGCTGGTGACCATCACGTAGACGGGCACCAGGACGAAGACGGAGAGGACGGCGAGGAAGAGCGCCCGGATCACCTTGAAAGAGACCGGCGGATCCAGGGGCGACCTCGTACGGGTCCGCGCGCGGCGGCCGTGGTCAGACATCGGACTCCCTCCGTCCCCGTGTCGTGACGAACAGGTAGACGGCGGTGACGAGCAGCAGGAACAGCAGCAGGAGGACGGACATGGCCGATCCGGTGCCGAAGTTCCATGTCACGAAGCTGGATTGGTAGATGTGGATGGAGACGAGGTCGGCCGCCTCGGGTGCGGCCTTGCCGAACAGCACGAAGGGCGTGCCGAAGTCGTTGAAGGTCCACAGGAACAGCACCAGGACCAGGACCTGGTTGACGGCGCTGACCGAGGGCAGGGTGATCCGGCGGATCTGCTGCCAGATCCCGGCCCCGTCCAGGGCGGCCGCCTCGTAGAGGTCCTTCGGGATGTTCTGGAGGGCGGCCATCACGATGAGGAACGCGAACGGCCAGCCCTTCCAGACGGAGATGATCAGCAGTGCCCAGAAGCTGTTGTCACCCAGCAGCCAGAAGGTGTGGTCGGCGCCGCCGAGGCCCAGCTGGTCGTGGATGACGTGGTTCACCAGGCCGTTGTCCCGCTGGAACATGAACGCCCAGGTGATCACGGCCGCGTAGACCGGGAGCGCGTAGGGGATCAGGAACAGCGCGCGCAGGATGCCGCGGCCCCGGAAGGTCTCCTGCATGAACACGGCCGCGGCGGTGCCGAGGAACCAGCACAGTCCGACGGACAGGAGGGTGAACAGCACCGTCGTGTAGAAGGAGTTGAGGAGGGCCTCGCCGACGGGCTTGTTGATGTCGACGGCGAGTTCGTAGTTGTCGAAGCCCGACCAGGGGGCGCTGGACCAGTTCCGGATGAAGAACTGGGTCAGCTGCCGGAAGCTCATCGTGATGCCCATGACCATGGGGATCAGGTGGATGAGCAGTTCGAGGATCAGGGCGGGCAGGAGCAGGAGGTACGGCAGGGCGGCGCGCTTGGCGCGGCCGGGCCGGCGCACGCGTGCGGTCGTGCGCCGGACCTTCCCCTCCGTGGCGACCGGTCTTTCCGCTACGGGTGTCGCAGGCATGGAACGGGTCTCACTTCTGCATCTGCTGCTGGGCCTTGGTGAGCCGCGCCTTGACCGACTCCGCGGTCACCGGGCGGCCGGCCGCGGCCTCGGCGAAGAGCTCCTTGACGGCCGTGCCGACGGCGGTCTCGAACTGCGACTCCTCGGGGACCTGCGGCAGCGGGGCGGCGCTCGTCGAGAGCGTGTTGCGCAGCACGGTGAGGTCGGCGTTGGCGAAGGCCGGGTCGGCCTGGGCGGCCTTGACCGGCGGGATGGACCCGTAGGTCTTGTTGAGGAGCTTCTGCTCCTCGTCGCTGGTCATGAACTTCACGAACTTCAGGGAGCCGTCGAGGTTGTCGGTGTTCTTGAAGACGGCCATGTTGATGCCGGCGACCATGGAGTTGACGTTCTTGCCGGTGCCGGGGGTGCCGCCGGCCGGGACCGGGACGGGGGCGACGCCCCAGTCGCCCTCCTTCATCCCCTGGGTCTTGAAGCTGCTGGCCGCGCTCTGCCACAGGACCATGGCCGTCTTGCCGTTGGCGAAGTCCTGGAGGGACTGGTTCTTGTCGTACTCCGCGTTGCCCGGAGCGATGATCTTGTCCTTGGCCATCAGGTCGACGTACTGCTTGACGGCCTCGACGTTGGCGGGGGTGTCGAAGGTGGGCTTGCCCGAGGCGTCGAAGAAGCTCGCGCCGTGCTGCTGAGAGAAGACGAAGGCCTGGTGGATGTTGTTGGAGAGGTTCGAGCCCTCCGCGCCGAGCGCCCACTTGCCGTCCTTGGACAGCTTCTGGCCGATGGTGACCATCTCGTCCCAGGTGGCCGGGGGCTTCTCGATGCCCGCCTCCTGGAACATCTTCTTGTTGTAGTAGAGCGCGTACGACATCGAGTACAGCGGGACGGCGGCCGGGTCCTTGCCCGCGGCGCCCGCCGAGCCGATGGCGGAGTCGACGAAGCGGTCCTTGCCGCCGATGGCGTCGAAGTTCTTGGCGTCCCAGGGCAGCAGGGCCCCGGTGGCCTGGAGGGACGAGGACCAGGTGTTGCCGATGTTGAGGACGTCCGGGCCCTGCCCGGACGCGGTGGCGGCGAGGATGCGGTTGAGCAGGTCCGACCACGGGACCACTTCGAGCTTGACCTTGATGCCGGTCTGCTCCTCGAACTTCTTCAGCTCCGGGCCGAGGGTCGCCTGGTCCGCCGCGATGTCGGGGCCCTGGTTGGAGGCCCAGTAGGTGAGCTCCTTGGGGGCGGTGTTCGATCCGCCCTCGTTCTCCGCGGATCCGCCCCCGCAGGCGGTGGCGGCTGCGAGCATGGAGACGGTGACGGCGGTGACGGCGACGGCTCGGGTTCTGCGCATGGCGGCTCGGTCCCTTTCGGCAAGGTCGGTAAGAAAGGCCTGCGAAGCGGTGCGAGTACCGGGCCCCAACCCGGTACGGGCGGCCCCGTTTGATCCAGGCCTTAATTTAGGACGTGAGTTAAGCCTCGTGAAAGGGTCGCGTCAAGAGGTCGCGCAGGGGTATGTTGCGATCGATATGAAGGCGGAAGGAGCCACATGACCGCGGGGCGCAGTGGACGTACGGTGCGGGACCTGCGAAGGGGCAACCGCAGCGCCGTGCTGCAGAGGTTGTACTTCGGAGGGCCCATGAGCCGGCAGGAGCTCGGCCCCGCCACCGGCCTGAGCTCCGGATCCGTCAGCAACGTGGTCGGTGAACTCGTCGCGGACGGACTCCTGGAGGAAGCCGGGATCGTCGACTCCGACGGCGGCAGGCCCCGCACGCTGCTGCGGATCGCGCCGGGCAGCGCGCACATGATCGGAATCGACGTCGGCGAAACCCGGGTCAGGGTGGAGCTGTTCGACCTCACCCTCACCGAACTGGCGCGTACGGAGCTCCCGTTGCAGCCGCGCGGCTGCTACGACGTCGGCCCGATCGTCGACCACGTACGGACCGGGATCGCCACCGTGCTCGCGGAGGCGGGGGTCGGCACGGACCGGCTCCTCGGGGTCGGGATCGGCGTACCCGGCATCGTGGACCGCGACGCGCCGGGCGGAACCGTGGTCCACGGGCAGACCATCGGCTGGGACGCGGTCCCGCTCGAGGAACTGCTGCGCGCGACGGGGGCCGTACCGCCCGAGATCCCGTACATCATCGACAACGGCGCGCGCACGCTCGGCCAGGCCGAGATGTGGTTCGGCGCCGGGCGGGGCGCGCGCGACGCCGTCGTCGTGCTCTTCGGCTCCGGCGTCGGCGCGAGCCTGATCACCGACGGCTCCCCGGACGGCGGCGCCACCGAGGGCGCCCCGCTGGAGTGGGGACACCTCACGGTCCAGGTCCGGGGCCGGCGCTGCCGCTGCGGGGCACTGGGCTGCCTGGAGGCCTACACGGGCGCCGAATCGCTGCTGGCCCGGTGGGCGGAGCGCGGGGGCGACGCCGAGGCGGTCGCGGGGGACGAGGAGGACGCCCTGGCCGCACTGCTGGCGGCGGCGGGCGGCGGCGACAAAGTCGCCCTGGAGGTCCTCGACGAGACGGCCGAGTACCTGGGCGCGGGCCTGTCGGACGTGATCAACCTGTTCCAGCCGGAGCGGATCCTGATCGGCGGCTGGGCGGGCCTGATGCTGGGCCCGCACATCCTTCCGGCGGTACGGGAGCACGCGACCCGCTACTCGCTGCGCCACCCGGCCGCCCGGGTCACCATCGAGATGGGCTCGCTCGGCCCGGACGCGGTCACCGTCGGCGCGGCCACGCTCCCCCTGGCGGCCTTCTTCGCCAGGGGCGGCCGCCGCACCCCGCCGGAAGCCCCGACCGAGGCCCCGGGCTGGCAGACGGCCCTGGAGGTCCGCGGCGCGTCCGCCGCTACGGTCTCCGCACCCCCTCTGCACAGGAGCACCACCCATGTCGCACCCCACCCCCGCCGACCTGCTGCTCACCGGAGCCCGCATCCACACCGTGGACCCGGACCTCCCCGAGGCCGAGGCCCTCGCCGTGGCCGACGGGCGGATCGTCTGGGTGGGCCCGGACGCGGAGGCCGAGGCCTGGGCGGGCCCGGACACCGAGCGGATCGACGCGGGCGGCCGACTGGTGCTGCCGGGCTTCATCGACGCCCACAACCACGTCCGGCTCGGCTCCGACGACGCGTGCGTACAGCTCGCCGGGGTGCGGACCCTGGAGGCGATCCTCGACCGGATCGGCGAGTGGCGCGAAGCCAACCCGGACGCCGAGTGGATCGAGGCCGAGGCCTTCGACTACTCCGCGATCCCCGGCGGGCGCATGCCCACCGCCGCCGACCTGGACCCGGTCACCGGCGACGTCCCCGCGATCGTGCTCTCGTACGACGTGCACACGGCCTGGCTGAACACCGCGGCGATGCGCCGCCTCGGCGTCGCGAAGGACCGTACCGACCTGCCCTTCGGCACGGCGGCCGTCGACCCCGGCACCGGCGAGCCCACCGGATTCGTCAAGGACTTCGCCATCAAGGGCCTCTCTCAGCAGGGCCACCGCGCCCTGCGCGACCTGGGCGTGCCGTGGGCCTCGCCGGACCGCCAGTACGGCCGCCTCGCCAAGAGCCTCGACGACGCGATCGGCTTCGGCATCACCACCGTCGTGGAGCCGCAGAACTCCCTGGACGACCTGGAGCTGTACGACCGGGCGCGCGCCGAGGGCCGGCTGCGCTCGCGGATCGTGGCCGCCCTGTTCCACCCGCGCGGCACCACCGACGAGGACCTCGACGACTTCGAGGCGGCGGCCCGCGCGTACGCGGGGGACCGGCTGCGCGTGGGCCCCCTCAAGCTGTACATCGACGACGTGGTGGAGCCGCGCACGGCCGCGCTGCTGGAGCCGTACACCGGCTGCGGCTCGCACCGCGGCGAGACCTTCTATCCGGCGGAGGAGTTCGCGGAGCTCCTCGCGGCCCTGGACGCGCGCGGCTTCCAGTGCTTCGTCCACGCCACCGGCGACCGGGGCATCCGCACCGTCCTGGACGCGGTCGAGCACGCGCGGGCGGTCAACGGCCCGCGCGACGCCCGCCACCAGGTGGTGCACGTGGAGTGCCTGGACCCCGAGGACGTGCCGCGCTTCGCGCAGCTCGGAGTGGTGGCCTGCATGCAGCCCCGGCACTGCGCGCCGGAGATCGCCGGGCCGGGCCAGGACTGGGCGGAGAACGTGGGCGAGGAGCGCTGGCACAAGGCGTGGCCGATGCGGAGCCTCTCCGAGGCCGGGGCGGTGCTGGCCTTCTCCAGCGACTGGAACGTGGCCGAGATGGACCCGATGATCGGCATCTACACGGCGCTGACCCGGCGCTCGCTGGACGGCGGCGATCCGTGGCAGCCGGAGGAGACCGTGGACGCGGCGACGGCGGTGTACGGCTACACGATGGGCTCGGCCCACGCGAACTTCCTCGACGCCGAACGGGGTTCGCTCACGGTGGGCAAGGCGGCGGACTTCGTGGTCCTGTCCCGGGACATCCTCGCCGTGGCCCCGGAGCGGATCCCGGGCACGGTCGCCGAGGTGGTCGTCGTCGCGGGCGAGGTGGTGGCCGGCACGCAGGCCCACCTCCACGGCGCGTTCCGGGCGGCGGCCTGACGGGTGCCGCGGAGCCTGCCGGGGCGCGCGCCCCGACACGCTCCGGGTCAGCGCTGGGGCCAGTACCAGAGGGGCTCGTCCAGGGGGCCCTCGCGGCCCGCGACCTCCGTCTGGCCGAAGTCCTTGACCAGGGTGACCGTCCGCAGGTCCACCCGGTGGCGGCGGGCCCCCTCGGCCAGCGCGTCGGCCAGCGGGGCGGCGTGGGTGACCACCACGGTCTGGGTCTCCCGGCCCACCGTCAGGATCAGGTCGGACAGGGGCCCCAGCAGATCCGGGTGGAGGCTGGTCTCCGGTTCGTTCAGAACCATCAGGGCGGGCGGGCGCGGGGTCAGCAGGGCCGCCGTCCACAGCAGGTAGCGCAGGGTCCCGTCGGAGAGTTCCGCCGCGCCCAGCGGGCGCAGCAGTCCGTGCTGGTGGAGCTCCAGCTCGAAGCGGCCGTCCCGCTCCGCGATCGCGACCCGGCTGCCGGGGAAGGCCGCCTCGACGGCCTCGTCGAGCGCCGCGTGGTCGCCGATCTCCCGGATCGTCTGGAGCGCGGCCGGCAGGTCGCCGCCGTCGGCGGCGAGCACCGGCGTCCGGGTGCCGATGCGGGAGCCCCGGGCCGGCGCCCCGGCGTCCGTGCGGACGTGGTCGTAGAACCGCCAGGAGCGGATCAGCTCGCGCAGGGCGAGCAGGTCGGGGGCCAGCTGCGGGTCCGCGAGCTCGCTGAGCATGGAGTCGTACGGGCGCAGGACGCCCTGCGTGCGGTGCCAGCCGCCGTCGGCCGTCCGGGTCCGCACGGCCGGACCCGCGCGGTCCGAGAGCAGGGCGGCCGGGCGCAGGACCGGACCGGCCCAGGTGGACTCCCGTTTGATCTCGGGGTCCAGGCCGAAGAGCGAGCCGGGGACGGGTGCGGGATGGCCGAAGTCCACGGCGTACCCGAACTCGTCCCCGGCGAAGCCCAGCCGCAGGCTCACCGGTTCGGTGCGGACCGTCGGCTGGACGGCGTACCGCCCTTCCCGCACGGCCCGCCCGGTCTTCTCCGGCCCGGCCCACAGCGTGGACGGCAGGCCGCCCTCCCGGGCCAGCGCGGCGATCGCGCCGCCCCGCGCGGAGTCGGCGAGCAGCCGCAGGGAGCGGTACAGGCTGGACTTGCCCGTGCCGTTGGCACCCGTCACGACGGTGAGGCGGCCGAGGTCGACGATCAGCCTGCGCAGCGAGCGGTAGTTCTCGACGGCCAGTGTCGTGATCACGTGCTCACGCCTCCGGGTGCTCCTCGGGGGCGAGGAACCGGCCCATCGGGAGCACCTGGCGCCCCCAGGTGCTGGCCATGATCTGCCCGGCGAGCAGGTACGTGGCCCCGAGCGCGGCCAGCAGGCCGCTCCAGCCGGTGATCCGGTTCCAGACCACCGAGCCGGTGAACCCGCTGATCGTCATGCCGACGAACACCACCAGCACGCACGTGAAGGTGGACAGCAGCACCAGGTGGATCCGCCAGCTGCCGATCCACAGGACGAACACCACGAACACCCAGGGCAGCGTGAACAGCGCGCTGACGTCCCCGCGCAACGCCGGATCGGTGGCCGGCAGCACCCACTGGAGCAGCAGGGCCTTCGCCATCCAGAAGAGCCCGAAGCCGCCGAAGACGGTGGCGTGCCAGGTGTCGCCGCGCTGCGCCTGGAAGAGCCCGGCCAGCAGCTGGGCGAGCCCGCCGATGAAGAAGCCGACCAGTGGCAGCACCGAGTGGCTGAGCTTCTCCGGGAAGATGCCCGCGTCGATGCCGGTGGCGATGGTGGTGACCACGATGAAGCCGGTGAGGCCCAGCGCGCCCAGCTGCGCCTGCGCGCTGGGCTCCATCCGCTTGACGGAGACGGCCTGTTCGGCCGGGCCCTGCCGGTTGAGGTGGAGGGGGTTGTTCATCAGCGGGCCGCCCGCGCGGCGGAGCCGGAGACGTCCGGGTCCCCGGGGCCGTCCGACTCCCCGGGGCCGTCCGGCTCCCCGGGGCCGTCGGGGAGCCCGCTGCCCACCGCCGCCCCCGCCTTGCCCCTGCGGGAGACCGCGCAGGCCAGGGTGACGGCCGAGCCGAGCACCGCCCAGCCGCTCAGGACCAGCAGCGGCCCGGTGACGTCATTGCCCTTGAAGTACGCGATCGAGCGCGCGGCGTAAGTGCCCGCCCCCGGCGGCAGCCACGGGCCGATGGCCTTCCAGAACGGCGGCAGCAGCGGGTACGGGTAGGCGCCGCCCGCGCTCGGATTGCCGAGCACCACCACCAGCAGGATCGCCAGGCCGATGCCGACCACGCCCGCGAGGCCCTGGAAGGCCAGGGTGATCGCGCCGACCGCGAAGACGACGAGGGTGCCGAGCCCCCACAGGCCCAGGATGCTGCCCGGCAGCGCGCCCAGCACCGGGTCCGCGATGACCGCCCCGAGCAGTCCGGCCGCGATGGAGTACACCAGCAGCGCACCGAGCCGGATGACCGCGCGGTGGATGTTCGCGGGCCTGGCGCCGGCGCTGATCGCGAGGATCGCCGCGCACAGGTAGCCGCCCACGCACCAGCCGACCACCAGGTAGAAGGAGCTCAGGCCCCGGGCGTCGCCCTTGGCCGTCGGGGCCACGTCGACCACCCGGACCGTGCGCCCCTGGCCCGTCTCGACGAGCCCGACGATCTCCTCGAGGGCCTGCGACAGGGAGGCCCCGCCGCCGCTCGCGACCAGCAGCTTGTCCGTCTTGCCGGCCGGGTCGATGACCAGCGCGCCGTCCACGTCCCGGTTCTGGATCTGCCGCAGGGCCGTCGCCTCGTCCTTGACCGCGCGGGGATCGAGGGGCTTGCCGGGCAGCGCGGCGAGCTGCTTCGCGGACTGCTCGGCGACCGGCTGGACGGGCGCGGCCACGGCGATCGGGATCTCGCTGGGTTTCGGGTGGTGGAAGGCCCCGACGTACGAGGTGATGAAGGCGAGCTGGAGCGCGAGCACGCCCAGGACCAGCAGGGCTGCCCGGGTGGTCACGGCGTCCTTGATCTCGGCGAGGAACCCGCCGGACTGCCCTGAGTCTGCGTTCGTGGGCTGGGTCATGTCTCACACGCTCGGCGTACCGGCGGTGGCGCGCAGCAGGGGTGGGCCGAATGGATGACGCCGCCGCGGCCTTCCCCGGGGCCGGCCGGCGCCGAACCCGGCCCATCTTTTACCGACGCGTAACTTCCCTGTCTTGCTACTCGCCCGTAATTTGGCGGCTGCAGCACCCCTTGTGATCCGGATCACGGGATGAACCCCCACGTAATTCCCGCGCCATCCCCTCGTTACTCCCCTTGAGCCGCAAGGAGATCACACGATGCTGCCCTGGAGACGCCTGCTCCGCCCGCTGGCCGTCCTCACCCTGACCGCCGCCGCTCTCGTCGCCCCCACCGGCGCGGCCCAAGCCGCCTCGGCGCCGAGCAGCGGCTGGAACAACTGGTCCTGCAAACCGTCCGCCGCCCACCCCCGGCCCGTCGTCCTGGTCCACGGGACCTTCGGGAACTCCGTGGACAACTGGCTCGGCTTCGCGCCGTACCTCGTCCACCGGGGCTACTGCGTCTACTCCCTCGACTACGGGCAGCTGCCCGGCGTGCCGTTCTTCAACGGACTCGGCCCCATCGACAAGTCCGCCGGACAGCTCGACGTCTTCGTGGACCGGGTCCTCGCCGCCACCGGAGCCCCCAAGACCGACATCGTCGGCCACTCCCAGGGCGGCATGATGCCGCGCTACTACCTGAAGTTCCTCGGCGGCGCCGCCAAGGTCAACGCGCTGGTCGGGCTCGCCCCCGACAACCACGGGACGACCCTCCTCGGCCTGACCCGGCTCCTGCCGTACTTCCCCGGCGCGGGGGACCTGATCAGCTCCGCCACCCCCGGGCTCGCCGACCAGATCGCCGGCTCCGCCTTCCAGAACAAGCTGAACGCGGGCGGGGACACCGTCCCCGGCGTCAAGTACACGGTGATCGCCACCAGGTACGACGAGGTGGTCACCCCGTACCGGAGCCAGTTCCTCGACGGACCGGGCGTCCGCAACGTGCTGCTCCAGGACCTGTGCGCGGTGGACCTGTCGGAGCACGTGGCCATCGGGCTCACCGACCGGATCGCGTGGCACGAGGCGGTCAACGCCCTGGACCCGGCGCACGCCGAACGCACGACCTGCGCGTCGGTCTTCGACTGAGGTCTGACGACTGACGCCTGATGCCTGACGGCCGGCCCGACGGTTTCCCGTCGGGCCGGCCGTCGGCTTCCGGTACGTCCGGCAGCCGGTCAGCGCCGGTCAGCGGCCGTGGCGGCCCGGGGTCGCCCGGCGGCGGGCCAGCCCGAAGAGCACGGCCGCGCCGATGGCCAGGACCCCGGCCCCGCCGATCGCGATCGCGGGGGTGGCGCCGCTGGCGCCGGTCTCCGCGAGGTCGGTGCCGCCGGTCCCGCTTTGCGAGGGGATCGGGGACGGGGCGGACTGCCCGTTCGTCTTTGGGTCGTTGTCCCCGTGCCCGTTGTGTTCCACGGTGGACTTGGTGACGCCGTCGGCGATCTGCTGGTCGGTCGGGGCCTTGGCCAGCGGGCAGTCCTCGTCGGTGCCGGGGACTCCGGTGCCCGGCTTGTCCGCGGGGGCGGAGGGCTGCTTCGAGGGAGTGGTCCCGGGCTTCGTTCCGGGCTTCGTGCTCGGCTGGGCGCTGGGCTTGCCGTCCGTGCCGCCGGTGCCGGTGCCGGTGCCCGAGCCGCTCCCGCCGTTGTCCTTGCCGAAGACCACGTCCGAGCAGCTGTAGAAGGCCTCGGGGCTGTCCGAGCGCTGCCAGACGCTGTAGATCAGGTGCCGGCCGGTCTTGTTGGGGACGGTGCCGGAGAAGACGTAGTCACCGCTCTGCATGCCGGGGTCGGAGACCTTCACGAAGGGCGCCGGCTCCAGGTCGGACCACTTCAGCGGCTTCGTCGGGTCGTAGCCGTCCTTCGTCACGTACAGCTCGAAGGAGCCCTTGTGCGGCGCGGTGCCCTTGTAGCGGAAGGTGTGCGCGCCCGAGGCCATCGGGCTCGCCGGCCAGTCGGCGCGCGCCAGGTCCAGCCCCTTGTACTTGTCGTTGCCCGCCGAGCACAGCTGCCCGTCCGGGATCAGCGCCTTGCTCTGCCCGGCCGCGTTCGCGATGTTCACCGCGTTCCAGTCGTAGAACGCCTGCGCCCCGCTCGCCGCGACCGCGGCCTTGCACGCCGCCGACTTCGGGGCCTCCGGCCCCTCCGCGTAGCACGCCGCCACCCGGCTGACCGGGTCCGTCATCGACCCGTGGGCGGCCGCGGGGGCGGCGGCGTACGCGGCCACGGCGAGCGGGGCCAGCCCGATGGCGAAACGGCCGGCGATACGGGCGGCGGTACGGCGTGCGGGCATGGCGGATCTCCTCTGGGGCACGGCAGGGGCTGCGCCAGCGGGCCGAGGCAGTGCGGCGCCGCTCCCTCACGGGTTCGCGACGCCGCCTCCGGCCCTCCCTGGCCCAGCCAAACTAACCGCCGGGACCCCCCGTTCCCCCGCCTGGGGGTGGCGGGGCTGGCGGCGCCCGAGCCGCTGTTCAAATTCCTGTACGAGGGTCCGGGCGGGGCCTGGTGGTCCTTCGTGCACGAGGTCCGCTGCGAACTCCCGGTCCGGCCGCAGGCCTCGGAGGTGGCCTGGCACGCGTGGCTCCCGCAGGAGGAGCTGGAGCGGCGGGTCGCGGACGGCTCCTGGCCCTGGGTGCCCGACGGCCTGGAGGCCTACCGGCGGCTGCGGGAGTTCCGGGCCGGCCGCCAGTAGATTGGGCGGGTGATCGACTTCGTCAAGGACGTACGGCTGTGGTTCGCACCGGCGCGGCTGCGGGACGAGGGCGAAACCCCCGACTACCGCTTCTCGCTGGCCAACGAACGGACCTTCCTGGCCTGGATCCGGACCGCGCTGGCCCTGGTCGGCGGCGGTTTCGCCGTGGACCAGTTCCTGCCCGACCTGCGGTGGGCGGTGCGGGTCGGGATGGCCTTCGCGCTGCTCGCGGTGGGCGCGGCCTGCGCGCTGCGCGCGGTGAACCACTGGGTGCGCTGCGAGCGGGCGATGCGGCGAGGCGAGGACCTGCCGCTGTCCCGGTTCCCGGTGGTGCTGAGCCTGGGCGTGGGGCTGGTCGCGGTGGCGATGGTGGTGGTCGTGCTGCTGGGCTGGACGACGGGGCGGTGAGTTCGCAGGGAGCGGGCGGCGGTGTCGGCGCCGACAGCGACGGCGGCGGCAAGGGCGGCGACAGCGACGGCAGCGGCGCCCGTGGTGGTGGCGTCGGCCGTGAAGAGCTCCGTGACGCGGGGCTGCAGCCGGAGCGGACCCGGCTCGCGTGGCGGCGTACGACGCTTTCGTGCGCGGTGACGGCCGTACTGGCGCTGCGCCAGGCGCTGCACGGCACCGGCTCCCCGGTGGAGGTCGCCGGGATCGCGGTGATCGCGCTGGTCTGGCTGGCGTTCCAGTGGGTGGCGCACCGGCGGATGCGGGAGCTGGCGGCGGCCCGGCCGGCCGGGCTGACACCGCGTGCGGCCCTGGCGGCGACGGCCTGCACGGTGGCCCTGGCCGTCTTCGCGATGGCGGTCATCGTCTGAGCCGACCAGCTGATGGTCAGCCTTTCCGCGCCACCCCGGCATACATGGGGACACAACGGGTCATCCAGGTCGATCCGCACTAGCCTCGGCGCCATGACGACCCTGCACCAAGAGCACCCGGCGGCCGAGCACGCGCACGCCCACGGTCCCGCCTGCGGCCACGCCGCGGTCGAACACGGCGACCACGTCGACTACGCCCATGACGGCCATCTGCACCGCGAGCACTCCGGGCACTGGGACGAATGCGAGCCGGCGGCGCACACCACCCACGAGGCCCACGCGCACGCGCACGGCACGGACTGCGGGCACGATTCGGTCCCGCACGGCGACCACGTCGACTACCTGCACGACGGACACCGGCACGCGGCGCACGACGGCCACTACGACGACCACTGAGTCCGTCGAGGGCCGTTGACAGCCCTTGACGGCGGCTGACGGCGACTGACGGCAGCCGAACGGGCCGATCCGCGGCCGAACCGCCCTCCCCCCGCGCCGCCGTGACTGGCAGGATGCCGAAAGCCCGTCACAGCGACCCGGGGAGAGCGCGGATGCCCGCACAAGAGCCGTACGTGGTCCAGCCCGCGGACGGGGTGTACGCCTACGTACAGCCCGACGGCGGATGGTGCCTGAACAACGCCGGCTTCGTCACCGGCGGCGGCCGGACCCTGCTCGTGGACACGGCCGCCACCGAGCGGCGGGCGCTGGCCCTGCGCGCGGCCGTGCTGGCCGCCGGGGCGCCGCTCCCCCGCACGGTGGTCAACACGCACCACCACGGGGACCACACCTACGGGAACGGCGCGTTCGCCCCCGAGGCGCTGATCCTGGCGCACGACAACGCGCGCTCCGAGCAGCTCGCCGCAGGGCACCAGCTGGAGCTGATCTGGCCGGCGACCGACTTCGGCGCGATGGGCATCACCGCGCCCGATCTGACGTACAGCGACCGGATGACGCTGTACGTCGGGGAGACCGAGGTGCAGGTCATCCACCCCGGGGTCGCGCACACCACGGGCGACTCGATCGTGTGGCTGCCCCGGCAGCGGATCGTCTTCACCGGGGACCTGGTCTTCGCGGAGGGCACGCCGTTCCTGGCGATGGGCTCCCTGGCCGGATCGCTGCGGGCGCTGGAGCTGCTGCGCTCGCTGGGCGCCGAGACCGTCGTACCGGGACACGGGCCACTGACGGACGCCTCCGCCTACGAGGCCACCGAGCGCTATCTGCGCCACGTCGCCGAGCTGGCCCGGGAGGGCAGGGCGAAAGGGCTTACCCCGCTGGAGGCGGCCCGGCAGGTCGATCTCGGCGAGTTCGCGGCGTGGCGGGAGAGCGAGCGGCTGGTGGCGAACCTGCACCGGGCGTACGCGGAGCTGGCCGGGGAGCCCGAGGGGGTCCCGCTGGACATCCTGGCGGTGCTGCGGGACATGACGGTGATGAACGGCGGGACGCCGATCCTCTGCCACGCCTGAGGGCGGCGGGCAGGGGCTCCCGGCCCGCACTCCTTTCCTCCGACCACTGGACGGCATACCGACTGGTCGGCATGATGGGTCGCGTCCGTTCCGTCGTCGTCAACCCCGCACGGAGGCGCGCACCATGACCTCAGCCCCAGACCCGGTCCCGGCCGGCCCGCGAGGCCTCGATCTGGAGCGGCTGCGCGGTCATCTCGACCGGGTGCGGCCGGGACTCGCGGCCGGGCCGCTCACCGGCCGGCTGATCGAAGGCGGCCGCTCGAACCTCACGTACGAGGTCGGTGACGGGAGCTCCCGCTGGGTGGTGCGCCGGCCGCCGCTGGGGCACGTACTGGCCACGGCGCACGACATGCGGCGCGAGCACCGGGTCATCGCCGCCCTGCACGGCACGGCGGTGCCGGTGCCCGAGCCGCTGCTCCTGTGCGAGGACGAGGCGGTGCTGGGCGCGCCGTTCTACGTGATGGAGTACGTGGACGGGGTGCCCTTCCGCACGGCCGGCCAGTTGGCCGCGCTCGGCCCCGAGCGGACCCGGCGGGCCGTACTGGGCCTCGTGGACACCCTGGTCGACCTGCACGCGGTGGACCCGGACTCGGTCGGCCTGGGCGACTTCGGCCGGCCGGAGGGCTTCCTGGACCGGCAGCTGCGCCGGTGGGGCAAGCAACTCGCGGCCTCGCGGGGCCGCGAGCTCGCCGGGATCGACGAACTGCACGGTGCCCTGGGCCGGTCCCTGCCCGACTCCCCCGCGCCGACCGTGGTGCACGGGGACTTCCGGCTCGACAACGTGCTGATCGGCACTGCCCCATCCGGCACCGGCCCGTCCGGCACGGACGCGATCCTGGCGGTGCTGGACTGGGAGATGTCCACGCTCGGCGATCCGCTGACCGACCTCGGGCTGCTCGTGATGTACAGCTCCGACCTGGGCCTGACGGACTCCCCGGTGAGCACGACCAGCGGCGCTCCCGGCCATCCGGCGCCCGCCGAGCTGATCGAGCGGTACGCGGCCCGCTCGGGCCGGGACGCCGCACAGGTCGCCTGGTACACGGCCTTCGCCTGGTTCAAGCTCGCGGTGATCCTCGAAGGCATCCACTACCGCTTCACGCTCGGGCAGACCGTCGGCGCGGGCTTCGACCGGATCGGCGAGCTGGTCCCGGTCTTCATCGAGCACGGTCTGACCACCCTCCAGGAAGGCTGAGGAGCCACCATGGATTTCGCATTCGACGCCCGGACCGAGGAACTGCGCACGCGGCTGCTCGCGTTCATGGAGGAGTACGTCTACCCGGCGGAACCCGTCGCCGCCGGGCAGCGCGCGCGGCTGGCCTCGCCCTGGGACACCCCGGCCGTGTTCGGTGAACTGAAGGCCGAGGCGCGCCGTCAGGGCCTGTGGAACCTCTTCTTCGTCGACCGGCACGGCCCGGCCGACGCGGTCGGCGCGGTCGGCGCGCACGGCGGTCCCGGCGGCGGTCACGGCGCCGGGCTGACCAACCTCCAGTACGCCCCGCTCGCCGAGATCACCGGCCGCAGCCCGCACCTGGCGCCGATGGCCACGAACTGCGCCGCCCCGGACACGGGGAACATGGAGCTGCTCGCGCAGTTCGGGACCGAGGAGCAGCAGAAGCAGTGGCTGGAGCCGCTGCTGGCCGGGGAGATCCGGTCGGCCTTCGCGATGACCGAGCCCGAGGTGGCCTCCTCGGACGCGACGAACATCGAGACGCGGATCGAGCGCTCGGCGGACGGCGGGGAGTACGTCCTGACCGGCCGCAAGTGGTTCATCTCCGGCGCCATGAACCCGGACTGCAAGATCTTCATCGTCATGGGCAAGACGGACCCGGACGGGGCCGACCCGCGCCGCCAGCAGTCCATGGTGCTGGTCCCGCGCGACACCCCGGGCGTCGAGGTCCGGCGTGCGATGACGGTGTACGGGTACGAGGACCACGACCACGGCGGGCACGCCGAGGTCGTCTTCGACGGGGCCCGGGTCCCGGCGGCGAACCTGATCGGCGAGGAGGGCGGCGGCTTCGCCATCGCCCAGGCCCGCCTCGGGCCGGGCCGGATCCACCACTGCATGCGGCTCATCGGCATGGCGGAGCGGGCCATCGAGCTGATGTGCCGGCGTGCGATCGGGCGCAGCGCCTTCGGCAAGGAGCTGGCCGCGCAGGGCGTCGTGCAGAACTGGATCGCGGACGCCCGGGTCACGGTGGAGCAGCTGCGGCTGCTGGTGCTGAAGACGGCCTGGCTGATGGACACGGTCGGGAACCGGGGGGCCCACACCGAGATCCAGGCCATCAAGATCGCGACCCCGCGGGCGGTCCTGCGCATCCTGGACGACGCGGTCCAGCTGCACGGCGCGGGCGGGGTGAGCCAGGACTTCCCCCTCGCCGAGCTGTGGGCGGCGGCGCGGACGCTGCGGCTGGCGGACGGTCCGGACGAGGTGCACCAGCGCTCGCTCGCGCACCGGGAGCTCAAGCAGTACCGCTGACCTGCACGGATGCCTGAGTGGTCCAGACCATAAGAAAGGTCCGATATATTCGATATCCACCCAAACTGAAAGCGGACACCGTCATGCCCAGCTCCACCCTGACCCCGGCGCCGCCGGCCCCGGCCGTCGTCGCCCCCGCAACCGCGTCCGCGGCTCCGGCGGTCAAGGTCGCCAATCCCGGCCCGCTCGGGCTCGCGGCGTTCGCGCTCACCACCTTCGTGCTCAGCCTGTTCAACTCGGGCCTGATCTCGAACGCCGCGCTGAGCGCCGTCGTGCTGCCGCTGGCGCTGTTCTACGGCGGCCTCGCGCAGTTCGTCGCGGGTGTACTGGAGTTCCGCCGCGGCAACACCTTCGGGACCACGGCGTTCGTCTCGTACGGCGCGTTCTGGATGTCCTTCGCGGCCTACGTGAAGTTCGTCGTCCCGACGCTGCCCGCCGACCAGGCCCACGTGGCGACCGGCTGGTTCCTCGTGGCCTGGTTCATCTTCACCGCGTACATGTCGATCGCCGCGATGAAGCTGGACGTCGCGCACCGGGTGCTCTTCGTCTCGCTGGCGCTGACCTTCCTCTTCCTGGCGCTCGGCGACCTCGCGCAGAGCACGGCGCTCGGCCACACCGGCGGCTTCCTCGGCCTCTTCACGGCGGGCGTCGCCTGGTACATCTCCTTCGCCGTGGTGGCCAAGGAGACCTGGGGCCGCGAGGTGGCCCCGCTGGGCTGAGGCGCGGATCGGGCGCGGATCGGGCGCGGCTCAGGACCTCTCGACCCGGTGCTCCTGGCAGCCCTGGTCTCGTTGGGCCGGGGCTTCCTCACCAACCCCGACTTCGTGGCACGGCTGCGCGCGGACGCCCCCCTCAACGAGCTCCGCCCCGAGTTCCTGATGCACGTACGGGGGGCGGAGGGGTACAACGCCTACCCGGCGCTCGCGACCGCGTCGGTGTGAGCGGCGGCCGCTACGGGCGCAGTGCGCGCAGCAGCAGGTCCGCGAGGTGGTCGGCGACCTGCTGGGGGGTGAGCGGGCCGTCCTCGCGGTACCAGGTGGACAGGTGGTGGACGGAGCCGAAGTGGTAGTCCACCACCAGGTCCGCCGGGGTCGCGGTGGAGAAGACCCCGGTGCGCTGGCCCTCCTCGACGAGCGCCCGGAACCGCTCGTGGTAGCGCCGGCGCTCCGCCCGGACCTGCTTGAACTTCTCGGGGCTCAGCTGATGCATCGACCGGAAGAAGATCGCCGCGTCGTCGAGGTTCTCGATGGTGGTGACCACCACGTCGGCGGCCGCGGCGCGCAGCCGCTCCTCGACGGGCGCGTCGGATCCGGCCACCGCGTCGAGCCGCTGCTGCTGCAGGCGCAGCATGCGCGCGTACACCTCGTGCAGCAGGTCGTCCTTGGAGCCGAAGTAGTGGTAGAGCGCGCCCTTGGTCACCCCGGCGGCCTCGACGATCTCCTGGACCGAGGTCCTGTCGTAGCCGCGCTCGGCGAACAGCCTGGTCGCGACGGCCAGCAGGCGCTGTGGCACCGGAGCCTCGTGCGCGGCGACGGGCTCCGTCGTGGTCTTGGCGGCCATGGCGCTCGCCTTCCTTTCCTAGATCCCTCGTCCGGCGGTCGCCTGTTCGGCTCCGCGCGGCCGTCCGGCCGTTTTCAGCCCCGGTCGCGCAGTTCCCGTCGCAGGATCTTGCCACTGGTCGTCTTCGGAAGGACAGGCAGGATCTCCACCTGGCGCGGGTATTTGTACGCGGCGATGCGCGCGGCGCAGTACGCGGACAGTTCCGCCGGGTCGGCCGCGGTCCCGGGGCGCAGGCTGACGTAGGCCTTCACGCTCTCCCCCCGGTAGGGGTCCGGGACGCCGACGACGGCCGCCTCGCGCACGGCGGGGTGGGTGTAGAGCACGTCCTCGACCTCGCGCGGCCAGACCTTGAACCCGGACGCGCAGATCATGTCCTTCTTGCGGTCGACGACGTAGAGCCAGCCGTCCGCGTCCATGAACCCGACGTCCCCGGTGCGCAGTTCGCCGTCCGGGAAGGCCCTGGCGGTGTCGGCCGGCAGGCCCCAGTAGCCGGGGACCACCTGGGGGCCGCGCACGGCGATCTCGCCGGTCTCCCCGAAGGGCACCTCGGCCCCGCCCTCGTCGAGGATCCGGACGAGGGTGTCGGCGCCGGGCACGCCCACCGAGAGGGTGCCGGAGGCGGGGTCGACGGCGCGGTCTCCCCGCCCCGCTCCCCCGCCGGCCGTTTCACGGGGCGGACAGCCCCGCCTCCATCACCGCGCGGGCGATCGGCGCGGCCGCGCCGTTGCCGCTGATGTCCCCGCGCACGGCCGACGCGTCCTCGACGACCACGGCCACCGCGACCGCCGGCGGCCGGCCGCCCTCCGGCTTGGCCCAGGAGATGAACCAGGCGTACGGGGTGCCCGCGTTGCCGACGCCGTGCTGGGCGGTGCCGGTCTTGCCGCCGACGACGGCGCCCGGGATCGCCGCGTTCCTGCCGGTGCCGTTCTCCACCACCTTCACCATCAGCTCCTGCATCCGCGCCGCCGTCTGCGGGCTCATGGCCCGGCCCAGGCTGCGCTGGTCGCCGCGCCGGACGGGGTCGCCGTCGTCCTGCGTCGTGCGTTCCACCAGGTAGGGGGCCTTGAGCTCGCCGCCGTTGGCGACGGCCGCCGCGACCATCGCCATCTGCAGGGGCGTGGCGGTGGTGTTGAACTGCCCGATCGAGGACAGGGCGAGCTGGTCCGGGCTCATGTCGGTGTCGAAGTTCGACCGCGACACCCAGGCCGGCACGCGCAGCCCCCCGTCGTTGAACCCGAACCGGCGCGCCGCGTCCGTCATCCCGCGCAGCCCGATCTGTACGCCGATCTTCGCCATCACCGTGTTGCAGGACCACTGCACCGCGTCCGCCATCGAGGCGTCGGCGCAGCCGGTGCCCGCGTTGGGGAGCAGGGTGCTGGTGCCCGGCAGCGGGTACGGGTCCGGGGTCCGGGTCGGCGCGTCCACATCGGTGACCACGCCCGCGTCGAGCGCCGCCGCCGCCGTCACGATCTTGAAGGTGGAGCCGGGCGGGTACGTCTCGCGCAGCGCGCGGTTGAGCATCGGCCGGGCGGGGTCCGCGTTGAGCTTCTCCCAGGCCCCCTTGACCTTCGGCCCGGTACCGGAGAGCACCGCCGGGTCGTAGGAGGGGCTGCTGACCAGCGCGAGGATCCGGCCCGTGGCGGGTTCGACGGCCGCGACCGCGCCCCGCTTGCCCGCGAGCCCGGTGTAGGCGGCCAGCTGCATGTCCGCCCGGACGGTGGTGGCGGCGTTGCCGCCGCCGGGGCGGCCGCGCGAGAGCTCGTACCAGAGCGGGAAGGCCGACAGCGCGGGGTCGGTGCCGGCGAGGACCGCGTCCTCGGAGCGCTCCAGGAAGCTGGTCCCGTACGTCTGGGAGGCGAAGCCGGTGACGGGGGCGTAGAGCGGGCCGTTCTTGTACGTGCGCTCGTAGCGCAGCAGTTGGCGGCTGTCCCGGGAGCCGGTGACGGGGCGGCCGTCGACGGTGATGTCGCCGCGCGGTTCGGCGTAGCGCTCGATGGCGGGGCGCTTGTTGGCCGGGTTCGCGCCGTAGCCGGCGGCCTCCCAGACCTGCACGCGGGCCACGTTGACCAGCAGGGCGACGAGCAGCAGGGCGCAGAAGTACGCGCACCAGCGGATGTAGCGGATCACGCCGCGGCCTCCTCGGCCGGTCTGGGCCGGCGGGCGCTGTCGCTGAGCCGGACCAGGAGCGCCACGATGATCCAGTTGGTGACCACGGAGGAGCCGCCCTGCGCGAGGAAGGGCATGGCCATGCCGGTGAGCGGGATCAGGCCGGTGACGCCGCCCGCGATGACGAACACCTGGAGCGCGACGATGGAGGCGAGCCCGGTGGCGAGGAGCCGCCCGAAGGGGTCGCGCAGCGCGAGTCCGGCGCGGAAGCCGCGGGCGACCAGGAGCCCGTAGAGGAGCAGGATCGCGGTGAGGCCGGCGAGGCCGAGCTCCTCTCCGGCCGTGGCGAGGATGAAGTCCGACTTGGCGGCGAAGCCGATGAGGAAGGACTGGCCGTGGCCGAGGCCGGCGCCGAGGAGCCCGCCGGCCCCGAAGGCGAAGAGGGACTGGGCCAGCTGGCCGGGGCCCTCGCCGCGTTCGATGGAGGCGAAAGGATTCAGCCAGTCGTCCACGCGGCTGTTCACGTGCGGTTCGAACGTCCCCACCGCGTACGCGCCCACGGCGGCGAGCAGCAGCCCGATCGCGATCCAGCCGATCCGGCCGGTGGCGGTGAACAGCATGATGACGAAGAGGCCGAAGAAGAGCAGCGAGGTCCCGAGGTCGCGCTCCAGGACGAGCACCCCGACGGAGAGCAGCCAGATCGCCAGGATCGGGCCGAGGACCCGGCCGGGGAGCAGCTTCAGCTTCCAGAAGAGGGTGCGGCCGGTGAGGGCGAGGGCGGTGCGGTTCGCGGCGAGGTAGGCGGCGAAGAACACCGCGAGCAGGATCTTGGCGAACTCCCCGGGCTGGAAGGAGAGTCCGGCGAACCTGATCCAGATGTGCGCCCCGTTGACCGCCGGGAAGAAGACCGGCACCAGCATCAGCACGAGCGCGGTGGCCACGGAGAGGTACGCGTACTTCTGCAGGACCCGGTGGTCGCGCAGCACCCCGACGACCAGGACGAAGAGCGCCACCCCGAGGGCCGACCAGCGCAGTTGCTCCCCGGCGGTGAGATGGCCGGGCGTGGTGGCGTCGAGGCGCTGGATGAGGACGAGGCCCAGGCCGTTGAGCAGGACGGCGATCGGGAGCAGCAGCGGATCGGCGTACGGGGCGCACAGCCGGACGGCGAGGTGCGCGGCGAGCGCGGCTCCGGCGAGGCCGGCGGCGTAGTGCGCGGCGGGGCGGGGGATGTGGCCGGTGGTGGTGAGACCGACGTGGAGGTGGCCGAGGACGGCGATCAGGACGGCGCCGGCGAGGAGCGACAGCTCGACTCCCCGGCGCTTGGGGGCGCGGGCATCGGGTGGCGGGGGCGGAACGGGCTCCGCCACCTTCGCCGTCAGAGCGGTCATACGGGGAAACGTAGCAAGGAGACAGCCCGTATGTCCGCTTATGTCATAGTGTGCCGAAGAGTCGTCAGAACCGGTCGGAAATGAAGTAGCGGATCAGGAGCCTCCCCCCATGGGACCAGCGGAGTTCATCGTCCTGGCCTTTCCCGAGGAACAGCTGCGGGTGGCGGCGGTCGAGGCGGTGATGGGGTTGCGCAAGGCGGGGGTCGTGCGGCTGATCGACGGGCTGGTGGCCACCAAGACCGCGGCGGGAGAGGTGCTGGCGGCGGAGTTCGACGAGTTCGTCGAACTGCGGGGCCTGCTCGCCCACCGGGAGGCGGCCCCGCTCATCGGTCCGGAGGACGTCAGGGAATCGGCCGAGCTGCTGGAGCGCGGCAGCTGCGCGCTCCTCCTGGTGGTCGAGCACGTGTGGGCCGAGGACGCCGCCGTCGCGGTGCGCGCGGCGGGCGGCCGGATCGCGGGAGCGGTCCGGCTCCCGGTGGAGCGGCTGGAGGCCTCCTGATGTTCATCCGCCCCATCGGCTCCGTCGTGAACCCCTCCCAGCGCCCCTCGGGCCGCCCGCTGCTGCGCGGGATCCTGGCGCGCGGCGCCTACGTCTGGGACGCGGGCCGGCAGCAGGCCGCCCGCTCCGGGCACGAAGCCGACGGCGGAGCGGCCGACTCGGGCGCCTCGTCCGGGGCGGGCGCCTCGTCGGGGGCGGGCGCCTCGTCCGGGGCGGCCGGGCGTGAGCCCGGGACCGGCGCGGCCTCCGCGGCCTCGCGGGAGCCCGCGGACGGAAGGGCAGACGGGCGGGCGGACGGAAGGGCGGACCGGCCGGAGGCGACCGGAGGCGACCTCACGGACCGGCTGACGCGCCTGGCGGCCCTGGCCCGCGAGGGCCTGCTGACCCCGGAGGAGTTCACGGCGGCCAAGGCCCGGCTGCTGTCGGACTGACGGTGCGGGCGACCTCGGCGGCCCGGTCAGCCCCCGCTGGGGGCGTCGAAGGTCTCGACCGGGCCGAACTCGCCGAAGGCGACCTTGTTCCCGCCCTGCATGCCGTGCACTTGCATCCGCTGCTCGAAGCGCAGCGTGCGGCCCTGGGCGTCGATCCACTGGTCGCAGTCGAAGCCGGTGACTCCCTTCGCCTTCATCGACCGGTGCGTGCGCGGATCGACCGAGGCGATCTGATCGAGGTCGAGGTGCCCGGTGAGGCGGTACGCGGGGATCCCGCCCTGGTCCTCCATGCCCTTCTTCGCCGAGGGGTTTTCGCCCGGCCCGCGCACTTCCCCCACCCCGCCAACCGGGTGACCCCGACGCGACGGGCCGACACACTTGGGGGATTTGTCATACCGGCCGTGGCAGCATCGGGCGCCTGGAGGTGACCCCATGTCACGTCGACCTCGGCGCCTGCTGCTTCGAGCCGCCTGCGTCGCAGCGGCCCTCGTCGCGGCGGGGCCGTTCCCCGGCGCCCACGCCGATCCCGGCACACCCGGAGCACCCAGCACACCCGGAGCACCCGCCCTGCCCGAGGCCCCCGGCAGTCCCGCCGCACCCGCCGCACCCGGCGAGCCGGTCGCGTCGGTCACATCGGTCGAGTCGGTCGGCGGCCTGGTCACCCGGCTGCAGGGCCTCTACCAGCAGGCCGAGCAGGCCACCGAGGCCTACAACGCCGCCGAGACCGCCCTCAGCGCCCGCCAGGGCGAGGAGCGCCGGCTCAGCACCGAGCTCGGCAAGGCCCGTACGGCCGTCTCCGACGCCCAGGCCACCGCCGGCCGGCTCGCGCGCGAGCAGTACAGAGGGGCCCGGGGCTTCTCCCCGTACGCCCGGATGCTGTTCGCCACGGACCCGCAGGGCGCCCTGGACCAGCGCCGGATCGCGGAGCGCGAGGGCAGTCGGCGGGCCGCCGCGCTGGACCGGCTGACCCGCGGCGAGCAGCAGGCGGACACCCTCGCCACGGCCGCCCGCAAGGCCCTGGACTCCGAGCAGAAGCTGGCCGCCGACACCAAGAAGCACAAGGACGAGGCCGCGGCCCGGCTGGCCGAGGTCGAGCGGATGCTCGCCTCCCTGACCCCCGCCCAGCTCACCGAAATCGGCACGCGGGAGGCCGCGGACACCGCCGCCGCGCAGCGGGAGCTGGTCGACTCGGGGAAGCTCGGCACGCAGCCGCGCACCCCCACCGCGGCCGGCGGCACGGCCCTGACGTACGCGACCGCCCAGATCGGGAAGCCGTACGTCTGGGGCGCCGAGGGGCCGGCCTCCTTCGACTGCTCCGGGCTGACCTCGCAGGCCTGGGCCCACGCGGGCCGCACGATCCCCCGGACCAGTCAGGAGCAGTGGGCCCAGCTGCCCAAGGTGCCCCTCGACGAGCTCCGCCCCGGCGACCTGGTGGTGTACTTCCCGACCGCCACGCACGTGGCGCTGTACGTCGGCGACGGCAAGGTGATCCAGGCGCCGCGGCCCGGCGCGAAGGTCAAGGTCTCGCCGATCGCCGCGAACCCGCTGCTCGGCGCGGTGCGGCCGGACCCCGACGGGGCGCCGCTGACCGACTTCAGCCCGCCGCCGCTGCCCGAGGCCGCGGCGGCCGGTGACGACACGGGCTACTCGGAGGCCGAGGCTCCCGCGACCTCCGCCAGGTAGTCGGCCGCGTCCTCGGGGTCGTAGAAGTACGCGTCGAAGTCGGCCGGGTTGTCGAAGCCGTTGGCGAAGCGGTCCGCCACCGGCTGGAGCTGCCCGGCCGCGCCGATCAGGTTGAGCACGTGCTCCGGCGGGACGCCGAGCATGGCGTTGGTCCACTGGGTGGTGGGCTTGCCGCTGGTGAACCAGTACTTGTCGAAGGTGGCCTTCATCCACGCCTCGTCGAACGGGTTGTCCCCGTGCATGAGGATCGACGAGAGGTACGAGGCCGCGCACTTGGCGGCGGAGTTCGAGCCCTGCCCGGTGATCGGGTCGTTGGCGACGACCACGTCCGCGACGCCCAGCACCAGGCCGCCGCCGGGCAGTCGGCCGATCGGGTTGCGGACGACGGGCGCGTAGCGGCCGGAGAGCGTGGCACCCGCGTCCGTCAGCTCCACCTTCGTCGCCCGCGCGTACTCCCAGGGCGTGAACCTCTCCATCAGCTCCAGCGTCAGCGCCAGGTGCTCGGCGGGGTCCCGCACGCCGTTGAACACGTCCAGCGGACCGCCGGGGACGCCCTCCCAGAAGAGGATGTCGGCCCGGCCGGAGGTGGTCAGCGTCGGCATGACGAACAGCTCTCCGACGCCCGGGACGAGGTTGCAGCGCACGGCCTCCGTCTCGGGGTGCTCGGGCCGCGGGCCGAGCCCGTGCACGTAGCTGACGGCGAGCGCGCGCTGCGGGGCGTCGTACGGGGAGCGGGCGGCGTCCCGGCCGAACAGCGAGACCAGCTCGCCCTTGCCGGCCGCGACCAGCACCAGGTCGTGGGTGCGCGAGAAGAAGTCGAGGTCGGAGACGGACGCGCCGTGGATGACGAGCTGGCCGCCGCGCTGCGCGAAGGTGTCCAGCCAGCCGGACATCTTCACGCGCTGGTCGACGGACTGGGCGTGGCCCTTCAGCTTGCCGAGCCAGTCGATGGCCCGGCCGGCGTCGGGTGTGGCGACGGAGACGCCCAGGCCCTTGATCTTCGGGGCCTGCTGCTCCCAGAGGTTCAGCTCGAGGTCCCGCTCGTGCTGGAGCGCCGTGTCGAACATGCACTGGGTGGACATGACCCGCCCGGTGCGGATCTCGTCCGCCGTCCGGTTGGACATGAGGGTGACCTCGTACCCCTTCGACTGGAGTCCGAGGGCGAGCTGGAGGCCGGACTGGCCGGCGCCGACGACGAGTATCTTGCGCATCTGCACGTTCTCTATTCGGGAGTCGAGTCGAGGGCATGGCCCACGAGGGTCAGCAGGGATTCCACCACCGTGGCCCGGCGCCGTGCGTCCATGATCACGACGGGGACGCGGGCGGGTATGGTCAGCGCCTCGCGCACGTCGTCCGGTTCGTACGAGCGGGTGCCCTCGAAGTGGTTGACGGCGACGGCGTACGGCAGCCCGCAGCTCTCGAAGTAGTCCAGGGCGGGGAAGCAGTCGCGCAGCCGGCGGGTGTCGGCGAGGACGATCCCGCCGATGGCGCCGCGCGCCAGGTCGTCCCACATGAACCAGAAGCGCTCCTGGCCGGGGGTCCCGTACACGTACAGGACGAGGTCGTCGTCGAGCGTGACGCGGCCGAAGTCCATGGCGACGGTGGTGGTGTGCTTGTCCGGGGTCGCGGTCAGGTCGTCGGTCCGCACGCTGGCCTCGGTCATCACCGCCTCGGTGCGCAGCGGTTCGATCTCGGAGACGGAACCGACGAAGGTGGTCTTGCCCACCCCGAACCATCGTCGGCAGGGTCAGAAGTGTATAAGGGACAGCGCTCACACCGCGGGCCGTGCCCGAGCCCACTGCCCCGGAGGGGACCCCGGGGCCGGAGGGGACCGCGGGGCCGGAAGGGACCGCCGCCCCGGAGGGGACCGCGGGGCCGGTGGGTCTTCGTCTGCTGTGCGGCCTCGCCGCCAATCCGGCCCTGCCGTCCGGGCTCGTGGACCGGCTGATCGCCCTGAACGGCTCGGTGGACGATCCGCACGACGAGCTCCTCTACGACCTGAGCGAGCGGACGGACCTCTCCCCCGCCCAGGTCCGCGCGATCGCTGCCGCCGACGAGTTCGCCGCGGGCCGGATGGGGCGCGCGGGACTCCTCGACCCCGCCGACGTGGACCCGCTCGCCCGGCCGTCGGTGGCCCTGGCCATGCTCGACGAGGGCTTCGGGCCGCCCGAGTGGGCGCGGGCGCTCGCCACCCACCCCGAGCGCCAGGTCCGCCGGGACCTCGCTTCCCGGCCCGGCCTGCCGCTCGACGTGCAGGAGACCCTCGCCGCCGACCCGGACGTGGAAGTCGTCGCGGAGCTCGGCATCTGGACCACCGAACCGCAGCTCGCCGCCCGGCTCGCGACGCACCCGCACGCCGAGGTGCGGATGACGACCGCCCTCAACGAGGCGGTGCCCGGCTCCGTACTGGCGGCGCTGATCACGGGAGAGGAGCTCGCACCTGCTCTCGCCTGCCTGGTCTGCGACCAGGAGGAGATCCCCTTCACCCACGACCCCTACTGCCGGCGCCCGGACTGCGGCCTCTTCGCGAACGCCACCTGCACGGGCGTTCACGAGACGGCCGTGCACAACACCCTGGAACGGGCCGCGCGCAACCCCTCCACACCGCCCGCCACCGCGGCCACCCTCGCCGGCCACCCGTCGATGCTGATCCGCCGCGCCCTGGCCGAACGGTCCGACCTGCCGCAGGAGACGTACGCGCTGCTCGCCGCCGACCCGATGCCGGGCGTCCGTCGGGACGTCGCGGCGAACTCCGCTCTCGGGGCGCCGCTGATCCGCGAGCTCGCCGCGGGCCGCGAGGTGGAGCTGCTGAGGGCGCTGGCCCTCCAGCCGCTGGTGCCCCTCGACGTCCTGGCGGACCTGGCGCGCAGGGCCCGGCTCCGTCCGGATCCACTGCCCCGCATCGAGTCCGCCACCGCCACGGAGCTCGCGGAACTGGCCGCCTCCCCGCACCCGGCCGTACGCAAGCTCGCGGCCCGCAGCCGCGCCCTGCCGCCCGCGCTGCTCGACGCCCTGGCCGACGACCCCGACGCGGTGGTGGCCAACGCGGTCGCCCCGCACCCGGGCCTGTCCGAGGACCGGCTGCGCGCGATGGTCGCGCGGCACGGCGTACAGGTCCACGCGCAGGTGGCGGCCAACCCGGAAGCCCCGTCCGGCCTGTTGGAGGAGCTGGCCCGGCACGACCCGCCGGCGCTGCGGGCCTGGCGCGCGATCGCCGTGCACCCGAACGCGACGGAGGCGGCGCTGCTGCCGTGCCTGGCCGACCACAAGGCCGGCCCCAACGCGGCACGCCACCCGGCACTGTCCGGACCGGCCCTCGTGGGACTCCTCACCCACGCGTCCCCGGCCGTCGCCGAGGCCGCGGCGGCCAACCCCTCCCTCCCCCGGCCGGCGATGGAGGAGCTGATCGCGCGCGGACCGCGGCGGCGAAGTGGAGTAGGAGCGGAGCAGGCCCTGTCGGGCGTCAGGGGGCGGGGCGCAACGGCTGGTCCCCGAGCAGGGGCTCGACGGGCTCGCCGTTCTTGAGCGTGACCGGGATCCCCCCGGTGAGTTCCTGCAGGCGCGCCTTGAACTCCGCGGACCACGAGCCCTCCTGATTGGTGGTCACCTCCACCGACGAGCCGTGCCCGCCGGAGGTGCTGTAGACCGGGAAGTCCGCCTTCAGCGCGATGATCCTGGCCGCGGCGGCGTTGAGGGTCCGGTGGGAGTACGGGCTCACGTACACGTCCGCCCGGGCCGGGTCCGCGCCCGGATCCGCCGCGTGCGCCGCTTCGAGGAGGAGCCGGCCGCGGGCCGGATCGGTGACGCACAGGGCCACGCGCCCCGCCGGATGGTCGGTGATCTGCACGGAGTAGACGTCCGCGAAGGCGCCGCGGGCCTGGGCGCCGATGGCCTGGGAGAGGCGTGTGGCCTCGGGGGTGTTGGCCGGGGTGCCGTGGATCAGCGTCGGCGGCGCCTGCCGGACGGCGGAATCGGACTCGGGACACGGCGCGGCGCTCTCGGTGCGGACGGACACGCCGGGCCCGACCGGCTCGTTCCCGGTCACCTCGCCGCAGCCGGTGAGCAGCACGGCGGCGCCCAAGCACGCGAGCACGTACGGGGACACGGACCTGGCGGCGCCGCCCACGGCGAACGGCCCGCCTCCCGATGCGACGCCCGGGACTCTCCTCGTGGTGCGGTTCAACACGGTCTCCCCCTCGCGCTCCTGTGCCGGATCGGCTCCGCTGGGACGTACCGGCCGGTCCACCGGTTCCCCACACGGGCACCCCCCCGGGTGTGTGCGCGGGCGCCATGGCCAGGGCCCGCCGCCGGTTCCTAGGGTCGTCCGTGTCGGCCCGGCCGCACCGGTCCGGTCGGGGCCGGCGGCCCGGCGCCGGGCGAAGGAGCGTGCGATGGGTCTGGACAAGGAGGTCGCGACCGCGGCCGCGGCGGTGGCGGACATCCCCGCCGGGGCGTCGCTGGCGGTGGGCGGCTTCGGGCTGTGCGGGATTCCCGGCGTGCTGATCGGCGCGCTGCTGGAACGGACGGACGCGGTCGCCCTGGAGGTGGTGTCCAACAACTGCGGGGTCGACGACCGGGGGCTCGGGCTGCTGTTGCGCGAGGGCAGGATCGCCCGGATGACGAGCTCGTACGTGGGCGAGAACAAGGAGTTCGCCCGGCAGTACCTGAGCGGCGAGCTGGAGGTCGAACTGCTCCCGCAGGGCACGCTCGCCGAGCGGCTGCGGGCCGGCGGCGCGGGGATCCCGGCGTTCTACACGCCGGCCGGGGCCGGCACCCAGGTCGCGGAGGGCGGGCTGCCGTGGCGCTACCGGGCCGACGGGAGCGTCGCCGTGGCCTCGCCGCCCAAGGAGCTGCGCAGTTGGGCCGGCCGGGAGTACCTGCTGGAGGAGGGCATCACCACGGATTTCGCCCTGGTGCGGGCGGCGGCCGGGGACCGGCACGGCAACCTCGTCTTCCATGCCTCGGCGCGCAACTTCAACCCGCTGGCCGCGATGGCGGGCCGGATCACCATCGCCGAGGTGGAGGAGCTGGTCGAGCCCGGAGAGCTCGATCCGGACTCCGTGCACCTGCCGGGGATCTTCGTCCAGCGGGTGGTCCGGGTGGACCCCGGCGATCCGGCGGGCGAACGGCACATCGAGTGCCGCACGGTCCGCACGGTCCGCACCCTTCTCCCCGAACAGCAAGGCGGTGTTTGACACATGGCTCTGACACGTGGGCAGATGGCGGCCCGGGCCGCCCTCGAACTGGCGGACGGCACGTACGTGAACCTGGGGATCGGGCTGCCGACCCTGATCCCCGGCCACCTGCCGCCGGGGGTCGAGGTGGTGCTCCAGTCGGAGAACGGGATCCTCGGCGTGGGCCCGTACCCGACGGCCGACGAGGTGGATCCGGACCTGGTCAACGCGGGCAAGGAGACGGTCACGGTCCGGGCGGGGGCGTCCTTCTTCGATTCGGCGCTGTCCTTCACCATGATCCGCGGCGGGCACGTCGACGCCGCCGTGCTGGGCGCGATGCAGGTGTCCGCCTCGGGCGACCTCGCCAACTGGACGGTCCCCGGGAAGACGGTCAAGGGAATGGGCGGCGCGATGGACCGGGTGCACGGCGCGCGCAGGGTGATCGTGCTCATGGAGCACACGGCGAAGGACGGCACGCCCAAGCTCGTGGAGCGCTGTTCGCTGCCGCTGACCGGCCGGGGGGTCGTCCAGCGGGTGGTCACCGACCTGGCGGTCGTCGACGTCACCCCGGCGGGGTTCGTGCTGAGCGAGCTCGCGCCCGGGGTCTCGGTGGCCGAGGTCCGCGCGGCGACGGGTGCGGAGCTCGCGGTGCGCCCCGAACTGGTCGCAGCCGCCTGCAACTAGTGCTGTGACCGGGGAGGTCCACCGGGTCGCGGCGCCCGGCACACCTTTCCGGCCACAGCACCAGCAGGCGGCGGACGGCGCGCGCAACCCTTGTGGACCGGGCAACCCCCGGCCGGATTGTGGGGTTCCGGGACATGCCGTCGTGCGCGGTGCCGCTCCTACCGTGGCGGCACCGCGGGCCCCCGACGACGGGCCCGCGCAGTGCCCGCCGCCCCAGGGAGCCGCCATGCCCGCCACGTCCGCCCCGGCCGTGGTGCTGGCGCTGCACGGCTGCACCCAGAACGCCCAGACCTACGCGGACAACTCCGGACTCACCGAACTCGCCGACCGCGAAGGCTTCCTGGTGGTCTTCGCGGAGACCACCTCCGCGAACAACCCCAACAAGTGCTTCAACTGGTTCCAGGCGGCCGACAACCGGCGCGGCCAGGGCGAGGCCGCCTCCCTGCGGCAGATGGCCGCCCGCGCCGCCTCCGCCTACGCCGCCGACCCCGCCCGCACCTTCGTCACCGGCCTGTCGGCCGGCGGCGCCATGACCTCGGCACTGCTCGCGGCCTACCCGGACGTGTTCACGGCGGGGGCGGTCATCGCCGGGCTCCCCCACGGCTGCGCCAAGGACACAGCCCGTACACGTGCATGAACCCCGGGGTGGACAAGTCCCCGGCCGGCTGGGCGCAGTCGGTCCGTGACGCGTACCCCGCGTGGAGCGGCCCCTGGCCCCGGGTCGCGATCTGGCACGGCGACGCGGACACCACCGTCGTTCCCCGCAACGCCGACGAACTGCGCGACCAGTGGACCGCGCTGCACGGGCTCTCCCAGACCCCGGCCCGGACCTCGGCCATCGGGCCCGACGCCACCCGCCACGAGGAGTACCTCGCCGGGGACGGCACGGTGGCCGTCGAGGTCGACCGGGTGCCCGGGATCGGGCACGGCACCCCCGTCGACCCGGGTTCCGGTCCCGAGCGGTGCGGCCGTACGGGGGCCGCGCACTTCCTCGCCTCGATCTGCTCCGGCCACTGGATCGCGAAGTTCTTCGGCCTGGGCGGCTCCGGCCCGGGCCCGGGCCCCGGCACCCCGCCCGCGCCCACCGGCCTGGCCGCCACCGCCGTCGGCGACACCGGCGTCACCCTCGCCTGGAACCCGGTGCCCGGCGCCGCCGGCTACGCGCTGCTGCGGGACGGTGCCCAGGTCGCCGCCCCGGCCGGGCCGCCCTACACGGACGGCGGGCTCGCCCCCGGTACGCGCCACACGTACGCCGTGGCGGCCGTCGACGGCTCGGGCGCGGCGGGTGCCGGCTCGGCGCCGGTCACGGTGAGCACGACCGGCGCGCCGGCGGTGTGCTGGACGGCGCACAACTACCAGCACGTGCGGGCGGGCCGGGCGACGACCGACGGGAGCCACGCCCACGCCAAGGGTTCGCGCCAGGACCTGGGCCTCTACAACGTCTTCGTCACGCACACCCTGAAGGAGGCGCCCGCGGGCCACTTCGTCATCGCCGACGCCGGCTGCCCCTAGGCCGTCTCTTTCGGATCTTGCCGGGCCCGCCATGGCGGCCGGCCCCACCGGGGCGGCCGCGAACATGGCGGGCGCAGCCGTGTCGGCGCCGGGGCGGCCGCCCTTAGCCTCCGGCCAGTCCCCCATCCCGCCGCCTTCCGGAGGTTCCTCGATGCCACCCGCCACCCGTTCCGCGACGACCCGTTCCGCGACGACCCGATGCGCGACCCGCGCCAGAGCCGCCACCGGCGCCGTCGCCGCCGCCGTCCTCGCCTCGGCCCTGCTGACGGCCGCCGCGCCCCCGGGGGCCGCCGGGGCCGACGCGCACTGCGCCCGCCGCGCCCAACTTCGCGTACCGGGGGCCGCGCTCCAGCGGGCCGACTGCCTGGCGGAGCTGACGACCGCCGGGACGGTGGCCTCCGGGCACACCGACCCCGCCGACTGGGCCGGCCTCACCCCCAAGGACCTCGCCGTCCCCACGGGGGTGCCGGGCATCCAGATCGACGGCTACTTCCCCGACACCCCGGCCGCCACCGCGGCCCCGAACACCAACAACGGCTGGAACCACGACGCGCAGTTCGTGATCCGGCTGCCCGACCACTGGAACGGCGGGCTCGTCGTCGCCGGCTCCCCCGGCGTGCGCGAGCAGTACGCCAACGACCGTGCCATCGGCGACTGGGTGCTCTCGCGCGGCTACGCCTTCGCCGCCACCGACAAGGGCAACACCGGGACCGCGTTCCACCGGGACGGGCGGGCGCCCGGCGACGCGGTCGCCGAGTGGAACACCCGGGTCACCCAGCTCACCCGGGCCGCGCGGGCGGTGGTCGCGCAGCGCTACCACCGGGCCCCGTCCCGCACGCTCGCCACCGGCATGTCCAACGGCGGCTACCTGGTGCGCTGGCAGCTGGAGAACCATCCGGAGCTGTACGACGGCGGGGTCGACTGGGAGGGCACCCTGTGGCGGGCGGAGGGGCCGAACCTGCTGACCTTCCTGCCCCCGGCGCTGGCCGCCTACCCCCGCTACGCGGCCGGCGGGCCCGACGCCGGGGAGGCCCACGCGCGGATGCTGGCCGCCGGCTACCCGGCCGGCTCGGAGTTCCTGTGGCCCTTCCACCACGCGTACTACTGGGATCTCACCCAGCGGATCTACCGCGAGGAGTTCGATCCGGGCTTCGACGGCCCGGCCGAGGCCGGGACCCCCTTCTGCGCCCCCGGCACCCCCGCCTGCGACGCCGACTACGCCTACGCCGAGCGGCCCGCCGAGGTCCGCCGCGCGGTCGCGGGGACCGCGCTCACCGGCCGCATCGGCAAACCCCTGATCACCCTGCACGGCACCCTGGACGTCCTGCTCCCGATCAGCCGGGACTCCGACGTCTACGCCGACATGGTGCGGCGCGCCGGCCGGGGCGGGTTGCTGCGCTACTACCGCATCGAGGGCGGCACCCACGTGGACTCGCTCGTCGACGCGTTCCCCGACCGGCTGCGGCCCCTCACCCCCTGCCACCGCTCCGCCTTCCCCGGCCTGGGGGGCCGGTCACTTTTACTCATCACACCTGGCCGTGGATGCACTTGTGCGAATTGTCGGACCCCGCGCAGGGGGCCGGCGCCGCCGGCCCCCTGCGCGGGGTTCGGCGCGGCCGGCGGAACCGCCCCGCCGGCGCCGCCCTGGCCGCCGGGGTCCCCGCCCGGCGGCGGGGCCGACGCGCCCGGCGTCACCTCGCCCGGGGTGCCGGAGGGGGACGCGCCGGGGCTCTGGCTCCCGCTGCCGGACACCGGGGCGGACACGGAGGCGGACGGCTCCCGTCCCGCCGTCGGCGCGTCGGACTGCCGGCCGCGGGGATCGATGTAGAGGACGGTGACGGCCACCGTCACCGTGAGCGTCACGGTGACCGCGAGCGGTACGGCGATGCCCGCCGGGACGCTCAGCCACTTCAGCCACTTCAGCCGGTTCCGCCTCGACCCGTCGGCCGCCGTCGGCGTCACCGCCACCGCGGGCAGGGCCGCACCGTCCGGCCGGGGCACGGTCGGCCCGGCCGGCGCGTCGAGCTCGCCGAGCGGCCGGCCGGCCGCCGCACGCCGCGCCGCCGCGGCCATCACCGAGGCGTCGGCGTACCGCTCCTGCGGCTGCTTGGCCAGCGCCCTGGCGACGAAGGCGCGCACCGGCGCCGGGAACTCCTCGGGAAGGGCCGGCACCGGCTCGCGGATGTGCTTGAGCGCGATCTCGATGACCGACTCACCGGTGAACGGCGGCTCGCCGGTCAGCAGTTCGTAGCAGACCACGCCCGTGGAGTAGAGATCGGACGCCGCGACGGCGCCGAGCCCCTCCGCCTGCTCGGGCGCCATGTAGAGCGCTGTGCCGAGCACCGCGTGCGAGTCGGTGATCCCGATGCTGGCCGCACTGGAACGGGCGATGCCGAAGTCCGTGACCGTGACCCGGCCGTCGTCACCGAGCATCAGGTTCGACGGCTTGATGTCCCGGTGCGTCACGCCCTGCAGGTGGGCGGCGTGCAGCGCGTCCAGGGCCTGCCCGGCGATGTCCAGCACCTGCTCGGCGGGGAGCGGCCCGCTCTGCGCGCGGACCTCGTTGAGCGGCCGGCCCTCGACGAGCTCCATCACGATGTACGCGACCATCTCGCCGGACTCGATCCGGCTCTCGCCGTAGTCGTGGACGTCGACGATCCCGGGGTGGCTGAGCGAGGCGAGGACCATGGCCTCCCGGCGGAACCTCGCCGCGAACCCGATGTCGTCGAGCAGCGCCGGAAGCAGCACCTTCACCGCGACCTGCCGTCTGAGCACGCCGTCGTCGGCCCGCCAGACCTCGCCCATGCCGCCCCCGCCGATCCGCTCGGCCAGCGTGTAACGGTCCCCTAGTACCGTCCCCCGTCCCCACATGTGCGCCCCTTGCCGTCCCTGCTTGTTGGTGGTCAGCCAAAGTCGGTCGGGACGAGGGTACTTGGTGCCTGCACGGTCACCGGGTGGGCCCTGTCACACAGGCTGCCGCGCAGCCCGCCGCGCACGCCGGTGGCCGGCTGCCGCCGCCGCGACACCGCGCGGCCTCCTTACCGTTCCTTCCCGGCCACGCGCAAGCCTTCTGCAAGAAACTTCCGGACCGCCCACTAGACTGGCGGGTTGTTTGGTGCTGGACCGGAACAACCTGGGCAGACCCGGGCTCCGCCCGGCGACCCGGGACGTTTCCGGGACCGAGACGCGAGGGCCGATGGCAGCCACACCAGAGCACGGTGAACTCACTCTGCTCGACGACGGGACCGTGCCCGACGACGGGACCGTGCTCGAAGCGGCGGAGGGGTTCGAGGAGGCCGGCAAGTCCGCCCGGTTCTCCGCCGGGCCCGCCGCCCCGACGCGCACCCTCGTCGACATCTTCGAGGCCTCCGTACGGGCGTACCCCGACGACCTCGCCCTGGACGACGGCACCGAACAGCTGACCTACCGCGCGCTGGCCGCCGAGGTCGAGCGCCGCAAGCGCGCCCTCGCGGCCGCCGGAGTGGGGCTCGGCGACCGCGTCGGCGTCCGCGTGCCGTCCGGGACCAACGAGCTGTACGCGGGGATCCTCGCCGTCCTCGCCGCGGGCGCCGCCTACGTGCCCGTGGACGCCGAGGACCCGGACGAGCGGGCCGAGCTCGTCTTCGCCGAGGCCGGGGTGCGGGCGGTGCTGGGCGCGGGACAGCGCATCGCGGCCACCGGCCTCGCGGACGCCCCGAGATCCGCCGCGCGGCCCGGTCCCGGGCACGACGCGTGGATCATCTTCACCTCCGGCTCCACCGGCAAGCCCAAGGGCGTCGCCGTCAGCCACCGCAGCGCCGCCGCCTTCGTGGACGCCGAAGCCGCGCTGTTCCTCAGCGAGGAGCCGATCGGACCCGGGGACCGGGTCATGGCCGGACTGTCCGTCGCCTTCGACGCCTCCTGCGAGGAGATGTGGCTGGCCTGGCGCTACGGCGCCTGCCTCGTGCCCGTCCCGCGCTCCCAGGTGCGCAGCGGCGCCGACCTCGGCCCCTGGCTGGCGGAACAGGAGATCACCGTCGTCTCCACCGTGCCGACCCTGGCCGCGCTCTGGGAGCCCGAGACCCTCAACGAGGTCCGCCTGCTGATCTTCGGCGGCGAGGCCTGCCCGCCCGAGCTGACCCAGCGCCTGGTCACGGAGGGCCGCGAGGTCTGGAACACCTACGGACCCACCGAGGCCACCGTCGTCGCCTGCGCCGCCCTGCTGACCGGTGAGGAGCCGATCCGCATCGGGCTCCCGCTGAACGGCTGGGAGCTGGCCGTCGTCGACGAGTCCGGCGAGCCGGTGCCCATGGGCGGCAGCGGCCAGCTCGTGATCGGCGGCGTCGGCCTGGCCCGCTACCTGGACCCCGACAAGGACGCCGAGAAGTACGCCCCCCTGGAATCCCTCGGCTGGCAGCGCGCCTACCGCAGCGGCGACCTCGTCCGGGCCGAACCGGAGGGCCTGGTCTTCCTCGGCCGGGGCGACGAGCAGATCAAGCTCGGCGGCCGGCGGATCGAACTGGGCGAGGTCGACGCCGCGCTCCAGGCCCTGCCCGGCGTCGCCGGCGCGGCCGCCGCCGTCCGCACCGCGCGCAGCGGCAACCAGCTGCTCGTCGGCTACCTCGTCACCCAGGAGGGCTGGGACCACGCGGCGGCCGTGACCCGGCTGCGCGCCGAGCTGCCCGCGGCCCTCGTCCCGCTGCTCGCACCCGTGGACGAGCTGCCGACCCGCACCTCCGGGAAGGTGGACCGCAACGCACTGCCCTGGCCGCTGCCCGAACTGGAGACCACCGGCCCCGCCGAACAGCTGTACGGCACCGAGGCCTGGCTCGCCGAGCAGTGGAGCGAGACCCTCGGCGTGGCCGTCACCGCCGCCGCCGACGACTTCTTCGCCATCGGCGGCAGCAGCCTCGCCGCCGCCCAGCTCACCACCCGGCTGCGCACCCGCTACCCCAGCGCCGCCGTACTCGACATCTACCAGCAGCCCACCCTGCGCAAGCTGGCCCGGCACCTGGAGAAGTCCGCGCAGGACGACGGCGCGACCCGGACCGTGGTGCCCGTGCCGACGCGCGCCAAGGTGGTGCAGTCGCTGCTGCTGCTCCCGCTGTTCACGCTGATCGGCCTGCGCTGGACGGTGGCCCTGCTCGCGCTGGGCAACGTACTGCACTGGTCCGGGGCCTACCCGTGGGCGCCGGCCGCCTCCTGGTGGCTCGTCGCCGCCGGGGCGGCGCTGCTCTTCAGCCCGCCGGGCCGCCTCGCGATCGCCGCCGGCGGCGCACGCCTGCTGCTGCGCGGGGTCAAGGCCGGGCGCCACCCGCGCGGCGGAAGCGTGCACCTGAGGCTGTGGACCGCCGAGCGGCTCGCCGAGTACTCCGGCGCGACCTCGCTCACCGGCTCCTGGCTGGAGCGCTACGCGAGGGCCCTGGGCGCCAAGATCGGCCCCGAGGTGGACCTGCACTCGCTGCCCCCGGTCACCGGCATGCTCAAACTGGGACGCGGCTGCGCCGTGGAGTCCGAGGTGGACCTCTCCGGGCACTGGCTGGACGGCGACCACCTCGAGATCGGCCCGGTCAAGGTCGGCGCGGGCGCCGTGGTCGGCACCCGCAGCATCCTCTTCCCCGGCGCACGGGTCGGCAAGCGGGCCGAGGTGGCCCCCGGCTCCGCCGTGGTCGGGCAGATCCCCACCGGCCAGCGCTGGGCCGGAGCCCCCGCCGGCAAGCTCGGCAAGGCCAAGCGGAACTGGCCGGGGGAGCGCCCGCCGCGGCCGCTGCGCTGGCGCGCCGCGTACGGAGCGGCCGGCGCCTGCCTCACCGGCCTGCCCGTGCTCGCGGTCGTGCCCGCCCTGCTCGTGGCGGACCGGTTCGTGCCCGCCGGTGCCGGGCTCGCCCAGGCCCTGCGCGGAGCCCTGCTCGCGGTGGTGCCCGGGGCGCTCGCCTTCGGGTTCGCGTACGCCCTGCTCCTGCTGGTCTCGGTGCGCCTGCTCAGCCTCGGGCTGCGCACCGGAGTCCATCCGACGCACAGCCGGATCGGCTGGCAGGCCTGGACGGCCACCCAGCTCATGGACCTGTCCCGGGAGACGCTCTTCCCCCTGTACGCCGGGCTGATCACACCGGTGTGGCTCCGGCTGCTCGGCATGAAGATCGGCCGGGGTGCGGAGGTGTCCACCGTGCTCGCGCTGCCGAGCCTCACCACCGTGGGCGAAGGCGCGTTCCTGGCCGACGACACCCTGACCGCCCCCTACGAACTGGGCGGCGGCTGGATGCGCATCGGACACTCCGAGATCGGCCGCCGGGCCTTCCTCGGCAATTCGGGAATGACCGCGCCGGGCCGCAACGTCCCGGACGACGGGCTGGTCGGCGTCCTGTCGGCCACGCCGAAGAAGGCCAAGAAGGGCAGCTCGTACCTGGGCCTGCCGCCGGTGCGGCTGCCCCGCTCCGCCGCGGACGCCGACCAGAGCCGGACGTACGACCCTCCCGCGCACCTGCTGTGGGCGCGCGGCCTGGTCGAGCTGTGCCGCCTCGTCCCCGTCTTCTGCTCGGCCGCGCTGGCCGTCCTGACCGTGGCGGCGTTCTGCGCGCTCGCCGCCCCCGAAGCGCTGGGCCCCTGGGGGACCGCGCTGCTCTCCGGAGCGGTCCTGCTCGCCGCGGGCCTGGCCGCGTGCACGGTCTCCGTGGCCGCGAAGTGGCTGCTGGTCGGCCGCCACCGGACGGGGGAGCACCCGCTGTGGAGCGGGTTCGTCTGGCGCAACGAACTGGCCGACACCTTCGTCGAGGTCCTGGCCGTTCCGTGGCTGGCCGGATCCGTACCCGGCACGCCGCTGCTGTCGCTCTGGCTGCGCGCCCTCGGGGCCCGGATCGGGCGGGGCGTGTGGTGCGAGAGCTACTGGCTGCCGGAGACGGACCTGGTGGTGCTCGGCGACGCGGTCAGCGTGAACCGGGGCTGTGTACTGCAGACACACCTCTTCCACGACCGGATCTTGAGGACGGATACTGTGGTCCTCGGCGAGGGTGCCACCCTGGGCCCCGGCGGGATCGTCCTGCCCGGGAGCACGGTCGGGGCACGCAGCACACTGGGTCCCGCCTCACTCGTGATGGCCGGGGAATCCGTCCCCGCCGACAGCCGCTGGCTGGGCAATCCGATCGAGGCGTGGCGGTCCTGAAGGGCGTCCGCGCCACTGGGGGCCGTCCGCGCCGCGGCGCCCGCGAGGGCGGCGTCGGCACGTCGTACCAACACGCACAGCGCAGGGAGCGGAAGCGGCAGTGAGCGGCCAGAAGACAGCGGCATCGGACCCGTACTTTCCGGCCAACGGCGACCACCGTTACCGCGTGCACCGGTACGAACTCGCTCTGGAATACCGCCCGGGCCCCAACCGGCTGGCCGGGACGGCCCGGCTCAGCGCCATCGCCGGGCGGGCCGCGCTCGCCGAGTTCGACCTGAACCTCGCCGAGTTCAAAGTGGGCCGGATCCTGGTGAACGGCCGGGCCCCGCACTACACCCACCGGAGCGGCAAGCTCCGCATCCGGCCGGCCAAGCCGCTGCCCGCCGGCGCCGCCTTCACCGTGGAGGTGCACTGGGCGGGCAACCCCAAGCCGGTGCGCAGCCCCTGGGGCGGCCTCGGCTGGGAGGAGCTGACCGACGGGGCGCTCGTGGCCAGCCAGCCGGTCGGCGCACCCTCCTGGTACCCCTGCAACGACCGGCCCGCCGACAAGGCCTCGTACCACCTCTCGATCAACACGCCGTCCGCCTACACGGTCGTGGCCGGCGGCCGCCTGCTCACCAGGACGACCGGGGCCAGCACGACCACCTGGGTCTACGAGCAGTCCGCGCCGACCTCCAGCTACCTGGTCGGGCTGTCCATCGGCATGTACCAGACGGTGCTCCTCGGGGACCCCGGGCTCGGCGGCGTGCCGCAGAGCGCCCACGTCCCGGCGCACCTGCTGTCGCGGTTCTCCCGCGACTTCGCCCGGCAGCCCGCCATGATGCGGCTGTTCGAGGAGCTGTTCGGGCCCTATCCCTTCGGGGAGTACGCCGTCGTCGTCGCCGACGAGGAGCTGGACGTCCCGGTGGAGGCCCAGGGCCTCTCCCTGTTCGGCGCCAACCACGTGGACGGAGCGCGCGGCTCGGAGCGCCTGGTCGCCCACGAGCTGGCGCACCAGTGGTTCGGCAACAGCGTGACCATCGCGGACTGGCGGCACATCTGGCTCAACGAGGGCTTCGCCAAGTACGCCGAATGGCTCTGGTCGGAGCGCTCCGGCGGCCGCGGCGCGCACGAGCTGGCCGCCGCGGCGCACCGGCTGCTCGCCTCGCAGCCGCAGGACCTGCGGCTGGCGGACCCGGGCCGCAAGCTGATGTTCGACGACCGGCTGTACCAGCGCGGCGGCCTCGCCGTGCACGCGATCCGCTGCGCCCTGGGTGACGGAGCGTTCTTCCGGATGCTGCGCGACTGGGCCGCCGTGCACCGCCACGGAGTGGTGACCACCGCCGGCTTCACCGCCCACGCGGCCCGCTACGCGGCCGAGCCGCTGGACGACCTGTTCTCGGCGTGGCTGTACGAGAGCGCCCTCCCCCCGCTGCCCGCGTCGCCCGGCCGCCCGCCGGCGCCGGCGATGCCCGGATACCCGCCCACGAACGGCGGGTCCGCGGGCGGGGTCTGGCGCTAGTGCTGTGACCGGAAAGGTTCACCGGGTCGCGGCGCCCGGCACGGCACCTCGCCGCGTTGTCGGACCACCGAAGTACGTCCAGTACAAGCGGCGGCCCTCCGCCCGGGGGCCCCTCCCAGCGGTCCCCAGGGCCCCTCCGCCCGGAACCCCGAGAGGCCGATGACCTTCCGGGTCAGCGGGTGCTCCGGTCCGAGGATCCGGACGTGCTCGTCCAGCGTTTCGCGCCACACGGTCAGGGCCCGGTCGAAGCCTTCCACGCGGGCCACCAGGCGGGCGACTTGCCGACGCGTGTGGAGCGTGTGCAGGTGGTCGGAGCCCAGCACCCTCTCCCGGTCCTCCAGGAGCCCCCGCGCGCGTTCCAGAGCCGCTTCGTGGAGCTCCATGGCCGACAGCCAGGCGACGGCCCGCCCCCGCGCGTAGAGGGTGTCGGCATGGTCCGCGCCCAGCACCGCGGTGCGGCGCCGCACCACTTCCTCCGCGAGATCGAACGCCTCGGAGTACCGGCCTGATTTTCCGGTCCACGTGGCCGTTCTGGCTTCGACGTCCAGGGTGTCTATGTGGTCGGGCCCCAGCTCCCTCTGGAACCTCCCCAGGAGGGAGCGGCACCGCTCCGCGGCGTCCGCCGGGCGCCCCAGCCTGCCGATGGCGTTGGCGATCTGCAGGTGCGTGTCGAGCGTGTCGGGATGATCCGTGCCCAGGCGGGCCTCGCGCAGGGGCAGCAGCTCGCGCATCAGTTCCAGGGCTTCTGCCGCGCGCCCTTGTTTCAGCGTCAGGTACGCCAGCTCGGCATGGGCGTCCAGGGTGTCCGCGTGCTCCCTGCCGAGGGACGACCTACGGGATTCCCAGATGGACCGCAGCTCGACCACCGCTTGATCGATGCGGCCGGTCTTCCCCATGATCACCGCTTTGGCCACGTCCGCCGCCGCCAGTCCGGCCCCCGCCGCCACCCCGAAGGCCCTTTCCGCCCGGTCGTGACGGGACTCGAGCAGCGAGACCATGCCCATGTCGAGCGCGTCACGGGGCCGGGCGGCCGCCAGGATCAGGTCCCACGACTCGTCGGGAACCACTTCCAGGTCGAGGGTGTCCAGGAAGTAGTCGAAGGCCCGGAGTCCCGTCGCCGGTTCGCCGACCAGCATGCTGGCGCCCGTGTGGCCCAGGGGCCGCAGAGCCCATGCGAGCGCGTCCTCCAGCGCCTCCGGCCGCAGGGGGGATCCCCCTCTGTTCCGCAGGTGGATCTCGTGCAGCCGCTCCAGGAGGGACACGGGCACCGCTTCGTGCATGCCGGCGCGACGCACGTCCACCGCGGCCAGGACGAGGGCCGCCCCGCGCGGATGGGCACCTGGGGACCAGGCGTTCTGCCACGCCTCGAGGAGCTCCGGACCGGCGGCCAGGACCTCGGCCACTCCGAACGCCTCCGAAGCGCTCAGCGCACGGTTGATGCGGCGGTCGTTCCTGTAGGACTGGGCCCTTTCGCGCTCGGCCGGCGACCACCGGCGCGGGATGCGGATCTTCTTCGCCCGGCGGACCACGTCGCGGCCGTCGCGCCAGACTTCGTGGTCGCTCCGGTCGACGACCGCTTCGGCGTGATCGCCGAAGCGGTCGTACTCCGGGGTCCGCACCGTGGCCACGACCGTCGATCCGCTCTCCAGGATCCGGCCCAGAGCGGAAGCAGTGAGCCCTCCGGGGCCGAGGAACCGCTCCAGATCGTCGAGCCAGACCAGATACCGCCTGCGGATCCTCAGAGCGACGAGCACGCTGGAGATCCCGTCCCGGTTCCGGGGGCTCAGCAGGAAGTGGTCCGGTGCGAGCAGCCGTACTGCCTCGAAAGCCGATCTCGTCTTCCCGGCGGTCGATTCCCCCACGAGGAGGACGAAGCCTCCGCTCTCCACCGCCGCGTGCAGGTCCGCCTCGATGTCCCTGGGGATGTACGGAGGGGTGTTCCAGCGGCTTTCCGGAAGGTCTCCGTCTTCGTGCTGGTACGGATGGATCCCGACCAGCACCGGATCCTGGACCTCCCGGACGCGGGGAAGGCCGCCGTGCGCGTCCTTCGTCAGGAGGCCCGCCGCCGCGCGCTCCCGCTCCTGGCGCCTGTCACTGAGCGCGGATTCGTTCCTGGCCGCGGCTCCGCCGCACAGGGCGAGGACGGCGGCACCCACCACCCCCGCCTGCCCCGCCGGCAGCCACACCCCCGCGACGAGCCCGGCCGTGCCCGCCAGCACCCCGAAGACGGCGAACTTCACCCACAGACCACACCTGACCCAAAGGTTTCGCATGGTGCGCAGCCCCCCGGGGCTAGAAGCCGTCGTGGCCCATGCCTACCGCCGGCCGGTGGTCGTTACACCACCGCACCCCGGGTCATCGTTTCTGCCGGTACAGCGCCTCGATCTCCCGCTCGTGGTCCCGGGCGATCACGCCCCGCCGGAGCTTCAGCGACGGCGTCAGGTGCCCCCGCTCCTCCGTGAAGTCGCCCGTCAGCACCGCGAACCGCCGGATCGACTCCGCCCTCGACACCAGCCGGTTCGCGTCGTCCACCGCCCGCTGGAGGTCCGCGCGCAGTTCCTCGTCCTCGACCAGCTCCCCGATCGGCACCCGCTGCTTCTTGCGCATCTGCCGCCAATGCTGCAGCCCCTCCGGCTCCAGGGTGATCAGCGCGGTCACGTACGGCCGGTTGTCCCCGACGACCATGCACTGGCCGACCAGCGGGTGCGCCCGCAGCCAGTCCTCCAGCGGGGCCGGGGCCACGTTCTTGCCTCCCGAGGTGATGATCAGGTCCTTCTTGCGCCCCGTGATCGTCAGGTATCCGTCGGCGTCGAGTTCGCCGATGTCCCCCGTGGCCAGCCACTGGCCGCCGCCCGCCGGCGGGCCGTTCCAGTACCCCGCGAACACGTGCGGCCCGCGCAACAGCACCTCGCCGTCGTCCGCGATCCGCACCGCCGTCCCCGGCAGCGGCCACCCCACCGTCCCCAGCCTCGGCCGCAGCGGCGGGGTGAGGGTCGCGGCCGCCGTCGTCTCCGTGAGCCCGTAGCCCTCGAAGACCTCGATGCCCGCGCCCGTGTAGAAGGCGGCGAGCCGCCGCCCGAGCGGGGAGCCGCCGCTCAGGATGTAGCGGACCCGTCCGCCCAGGGCCGCCCGGATGCGCCGGTAGACGAGCGGGTCGTACACCGCCCGCGCCACCCGCAGTCCCAGGCCCGGCTTCTTGCCCTCGACGACCTCGCCGAAGGCCCGCGCGATCTTGGCGGCCCGGTCGAAGGAGGAGGCGCGCCCCATCGTCTCGGCCGTCGCACGCGCGGTGTTGTAGACCTTCTCCAGGACGTACGGGATCGCCAGCAGGAAGGTCGGCCTGAAGCCGGCCAGGTCCGCGAGCAGGTCCTCGCTCCGGATGCTCGGCGCGTGCCCCAGCTTCACCCGCGCCCGCAGGCACCCGACGGCCACCATCCGCCCGAAGACGTGCGACAGCGGCAGGAAGAGCAGGGTCGAGGCCGGCTCCTTGCTGACCGACTTGAAGACGGGGTGCAGCAGCTCCACCGCATTGTCCACCTCGGCGAAGAAGTTGGCGTGCGTCAGCACGCACCCCTTGGGCTGCCCGGTGGTCCCGGAGGTGTAGATCAGGGTCGCGACCGACTCCGGGGCGCACCCGGCCAGCCGGTCGCGCACGACCTCGTCCGGCACGTGCCGGCCGGCCGTGACCAGCCGGGCGACCGCGCCGGTGTCGAACTCCCACAGGTGCCTCAGCCAGGGCAGGTTGCCGCGTTCCGCACTGATGATCCTGGCCTGCGCGGTGTCCTCCACCGCGCAGGCCACCGCACCCGAGTCCTGGATGATCCAGCGCGTCTGGATCGCGGAGGAGGTCGGGTAGACCGGGACGGTGACCAGCCCGGCCGCCCAGCCCGCGAAGTCCAGCAGCGTCCACTCGTACGTCGTCCTCGCCATGATGGCGAGCCGGTCGCCCGGCCGCAGCCCCTCGGCGATCAGCCCCTTCGCGACAGCGAGCACCTCGGCGGCGAACTCGGCCGCCGTGACGTCCCGCCAGGTGCCTTCGCGGTCCTTGCGGGCGAGGACGGGCTCGTGCGGGGCCTCGCGGGCGTTGTCGAAGGGGATGTCCCCGAGGGAGCCCCGCTGTGGGGGCGCCACCAGGGCGGGCACCCACACCTCGCGGACCCGTCCGTCGATCACGGTCTTGCCGGGCTCGACGGGCTTGGCGACCCTCACCGGGCTCGATTCGGCTGTCACGGCGTGCCTCCTCGGTCGGACGGAGCGTTACCGCCGGTAATCTACTTACGGGTAACTGCTCCTGGCCACCCCCCGGAGCCCCTTTTCACGGATGCTCCACGCGGCCTCCCCGGAACTCAGGCGACGGCTCGCACCTCGGCCGGCGGGGACGGGCAGGCGCGGCAGCGGCCGGGGGCCGGGGCGCGGAAGGCCCGGTCGCAGCCGTCGCAGTTCTGGAGCGGGTCCGGGCGCCGGCCGACCGCCCCGGCGGCCGCCACCCGGACCGGGACCGGGGGCAGGGGCGGCGGGAGCAGGGCCGCGAGCCGGTACGCGAGCACGGATGCCGCGTTGCGCAGGGGCTCGGGCAGACCGGCTGACAGCGCCCGCTCGATGAACTCGGGTTCCACCCCCCGTACCAGCCAGTCCGACACCCCGGGCGCGAGCCGCGTGACATCCCGCTCGGACAGCAGCAGCCGGGGGTCACGGCGCCGCAGTCCGGCCAGCAACGCGATGGCCTCCGGCGTGCCGGCCTCCGGCTCCGGGGCGGGGGCCGACTCCGGCTCGGACGCCGGGGCCGGCTCCGGCCCTGGCGTAGGGGCCGACCACGACTCGGGTGCGGGCCCGACGACCGGCTCGGGTGCGGGCCCGACGACCGGCTCGGGTGCGGCCGCCTCCGACTCGGGTACGGGCTCCACGACCGGCTCGGGCTCGGGCTCCGGCTCCCCCACGGGATCCGGTACGGGCTCCCCGTCCGGCGCTACGGGCTCCCCGTCCGGCAGCGGAGGCCGGGACGGCCGGGACGGGGGCGGGCCGCCCAGGGCCGCACCGGGCTTGTTGTACGAGTACGTCCGCGTCACCACGCGGCCACCCTCCAGCCGCTCGCGGCGCCGTTCCAGGTAGCCGTGCCGTTCCAGCTCCCGCAGGGCGGACCCGAGCCGGATCTCCCCCTCCGGGAACCGCTCGGCGAGCGCCTTCACGCCGACGGGCGCACCGTCGGGCAGCGACTGGATGTGCGCCGCGACCCCGATCGCCGTCGCCGACAGCTCGCGGTGCTGGAGGAGGTGATTGCCGATCACGGTGTAGTGAGTCGCGTGCCACGTGTTGACGTGGATGACACCGGATCGGGGGGTCCCGGGCCGAACTCGGGACGATGCGCGCGAGGGCGCGCTAGGCTGCTCAAGAGCCATGGGGAAGGTCTACGCTTCCTGCTTGGTCAGGCCCTCGACCGGGATTGCACTCCCGCCGGGGGCCGTCTCATGTCTGCTGTTGTCGTCGGGGCGAGCATATGCCCGGCAACCGGTCTGGAATCCAGCCGAGTTGGCATAGTTCACCCGACCGAGCGACGAGGCCCGCGAGCGGGCTGGACGCGGGCCGGTTGGGTTGGGTCGGTTGGTTTTTTCCCCCGGTTCTTTGGGTCTTTATGCGTCCGGCGCCACCGGATCGCGGAGACCCGCGGCCCGGGTGTCGAGGCGGACCTCCGCCCACACCACCTTGAGCGGAACCGGCCCTTCCCTCACCCCCCACCGCTCCGCGAGCGCCTCGACCACCACGAGCCCGCGCCCCGCGTCGCGGATCTCCGGGATCCGGTCGCTCCGCGCGTCCGCCACCTCGATGAGCAGCCTGCCGGGGGTGACGGTGAGAGCCAGCCGGAAGTCCCGCCCCGGGACCCGCCCGTGGGTCACGGCATTCGCACCGAGCTCGGCGACGATCTGCGCGGGGCCGTCCAGAGGAAGCCCCCAGGAGCGGAGTTGTTCGACGGCGAGCATGCGGCCCAGCCGGGCGCCGCGCGGGGTGGCGGACAGCTGGACGTGGAAGTCGACGAGTTGAGTCATCACGTCACTCAGCGTGTCCGTCCGTGCGTAGCGTGAGAAGCCGCACCGCTCGTACGTCCCGGGTTTGTCCGGCGCTTGTCCAGCCCTGTCCGGGCTGTCCGGCACCACCCGACGGGTACGGGGCGCTGAGAACATCGGCTCGTCGGAAGTGGGCACGCATGAGCGTGGACAGTGACGGTACGGAAGACGCGGGCTGGGACGTCGATCCCGAGGACGAACAGGGCGTGGCGGTACTGGCCGCGCTCGGCCGCCAGCTCAAGACCTGGCGCGAGCAGGCGGGCATCCGTGCCGCCGACCTCGGCACGGCGATCGGCTACGGAGAGGACCAGGTCCGCAAGGTCGAGGCGGGCAAACGGATCCCGCGCCCGGAGTACCTGGACAAGGCGGACGAGGCGCTGCGGGCGGGCGGGAAGATCGCCGCGATGAAGGCGGACATGGAGACGGTCCGCTACCCGAAGAAGGTGCGGGACCTGAAGAAGTTGGAGGCGCGGGCCGTCGAGATCAACACCTACAACAACCACAACATCAACGGGCTCCTCCAAACCGAGGAGTACGCGTCGGCGCTCTTCGGGATGCGACGCCCCGCCTACCCGCCGGACGAGCTGGACCGGAACCTGGCCGCACGAATGGCACGCCGGTCGGTCTTCGATCGCTCCCCGGCTCCCACACTCAGCTTCATCCAGGAAGAGGTGACTCTCCGCCGCAGGATCGGGGGCACAATGGTCCTGCGGCGACAGCTCCAACGTCTGCTGGAGGTATGCCAATTGCAGCAGGTCGAGTTGCAGGTGATGCCGACCGACCGTGAGGACCACGCCGGGATGGGCGGCCTCATCGAGCTCCTCAAGTTCGATGACGGCTCGGGCGTCGGGCGCTCCGAAGGTGCCTTCCACGGACGCCCGGTTTCCGACCCGAGGAAGCTCCGAATCCTTGAGCTGCGCTATGGCATCATCCGAGCTCAGGCGCTTACGCCCCAAGAGTCACGGACTTTCATCGAGCAACTGCTGGGAGAAACATGATCCACCACCCTGAGCTGGACTGGTTCAAGAGCAGCTACAGCAGCAGCAGCGAGGGCGACGACTGCGTCGAGGTGGCCACCACCCCCGCCACCGTCCACGTCCGCGACTCCAAGGACATCCGCCAGCCCCACCTCGCCTTCGCGCCGAGCGCATGGGCCGGGTTCGTGGAGCACGCAGCCGGCCGCTGACACGGGCAACGCAACAGCCCCCGCCCGGACGGGGGCGGGGGCTGCGGCGAGTGTGCGGCGGCCGGGACCGCGCGGAGGGGGTGGCGGCGGTGTCAGCGGGGCGTGTCAGGATCGGATCATGAACCATGCCGTCCCGCTCCCGTCGGACCCCAGCCACTCCGAGGCCTACGCGGATTGGGCCCGCGCCCACGACCAGGGCGCGGAGGACGCCGCGCGCGGCCTGCTCGCCGACGTACGCGACCGGATCTCCCGCGCGTACCCGAAGGCAGGCCGCGCACTGGACGAGCTGTCCGGCCTCGCCCGCCCGCTCCCCCCGGCCCATCTGCCCTGGTACTGGGACACGGTGGCCCACCGGCTCGCCGCCTGGGACACGCGGACCGCGGGACGGGCCTACACCCTGGCCCGCACGGCGGAACGGGAGCACGACCTGCCCGTGGACCCGGCTTGGCGGCGGCGGAACGTCCTGCTCCTCGCCCGCTCCGGAGCCCTCCCCGTCAAGGAGTTGAGCGGACACCAGACCTGGTTGGCCGCCGAGTCGGAGCCGATCGCCGCGCACGAGGAGTTCGTACGGGTCCTCGCCGCGTGGGCGGCCTCGCCCGGCGAGCTCCCCGCCGACCTGGCCCGCCGGATCCGAGCCTCGGCGCGCGCCGCGGGCCTGGACGGCTCCGAAGAAGCCCGTGTGCTGGCGCGCACGGTCGGCGCCGCACGCGGGAAGGCGGTACCGGACACGCTGCTCGACGCGGTCGCCGCCCTCCTCGCCGACCACCCGCAGGACGACGACGTCCTCGCCGCCCTCCTCGACGTCTTCCCCGAGTCGAGGAACGACGCGGCCGCCTGGCTGCGCGTCCTGCTGCGCTCCGGCGCCGCCGACGCGGCCGCCGCCGGCCGCATCACGCCGGAGGGCGGCCCCGCCGCCTGGCTGGCCCGCTACACCCGCGCGTACTCCCACCACCGGGTGCCCTACGGCGGCGTGGCCCGACAGCCGATGCCGGAGGAACTGTTCGACCTGGTCACCCGGTTCGCGCCCCGGCTGCGCGCCGCCGACACCCCGGTCACCCTGCACGAGGACCGCTGGCGCTGGCCCGGGCTCGACGCGGACCTCCTCGACGTATGCCTCGCCGAGGGCATCGCCGTCGTCGACCCCGGCGAGAGCGTCCGGCTGAGCTTCTGGGGCGACGGCTCGCGCCGCGACCTCAAGGCCCTCGCCGCGGACCCGGTGTTCGGGCCCCGGCTGGAGGGCACCGTGCACGCCGGCCTGCGCGGCGGCGGCACCGCCATCACCCGGCTCCCGGAGAACCCGGGCATCGCCACCGAGGTGCACGCCCGCGTCGAGAGCCTGCTCGGAGCCCTGGCGGGCGGCGGCCTCGCCGCTGCCGACGAGGCCGTGGAGGAGTTGGCCGGCCTGCTGGACCGGCCCACGGCCACCGCCCTGGACGGCATCGAGGAGGCCCTCGCCGCCCTCGCCCCGGCCGGCCCGCTCGCCCGTGCGCTGCGCGGCGGCCTCCCCGAGGAACTGTGCTGGCCCGCCCTGGAGGAGGCACGCGCCGCGCTGGCGCCAGAGGAGGTCGCCGGGGTCACCTGCACCTGGCCCGTCCTGACCGTCTACGGCCGCTCGAAGGCCGTGGCGGTCGCCCCCGGCTCCGTCCGTGCCACCGCCGGGTTCACCCTGCCCGAGGACGCCGCGCACCACGTCGTCCACTACGCGGGAGGGCAGTTCCTGGTCAGCTGGTCCACCGACCCCGCCCACGCCTTCGGATCCCTGGCCTTCTGGTCCGACCGCCCCGAGGAGGTCTTCGTACCCGCCCGGACCTACGGTCTGCGACCGTACGGCGGCAGCATCCAGGGCGGCCTGGGCTACCAGTTCGAGACCCGGGACGGCAGCGGCCGCCACGACGGGGAGCGCGTCCTGCGCCCCGGCGGCCGGGAGGGCATCCACCACCACGACTTCCAGATGAGCGACGGCACGCGCTTCTGGAGCTCCGAGGTCTTCTCCGGATGCAAGGGCTGGGCGCGGGTGGACCCCGTGACGGGGGACCGAGCCGCCGACCACACCCTGCCCGAGTTCCACGGCTCCGCCGATCTGCCCCCGGGCACGGCCTTCTTCGGGGACCAGCTGACGCTCGCCGCCCTCCCGCCGGACGCCCCCGCATCCCTCCTGGGCCAGGACGGCGAGCTCACCGGCTGCCGGGTGCTGCACCGGACCCCGTACGCGGGCCCCTCACCGACCGAGTTCCTGCTCGAAGGCGTTGACGGCCGTCGCGCCCGCTACCGCAGCGGACGCCCGGGCCGCCGGCCCTGGGGCATCATCCGCCTGCCGCAGGGAGGCGAGGACGCCGTCCTGGCGGGTGAGACGGCCATCCGCTGCCACGCCGCGGAGGACAACTCGCTGCTCTGGGAGGCCGGCGGCTTCCCCGGCCCGGACGCCGCGCGGCGGGGCCGCCCCTCGGGCCACGGCGTGGGCCCGTTCCCGCCGCCCGCCTTCTGGCACTTCCTCACCCCGCGCCACGCGGCCTCCTCCGCGGCCCTGCGCGTGCTCGGGGGCGATACCGTACGGGCCATCCTCGACGCCGCCGTCCGGACCGGCGACCACGAAGCCCGCCGGGACGACGACACCCTCCGGGACGACGACACCCTCCGGGACCGCGTCGCCCGGCTGTTGCCCGGGGTGTCCGAACCCAGGGTGGTGGACGGCGTCGTACGGGCCGCGCGGCTCGCCGCCGACGTCCTGCGGCGCCGCGAGGAGCTCTCCCGCCGCGTCGGCATCATGCGCGCGGGCCCGGCGGTCGTACTGCGCCGCGCGATCCCGGACACCGCGCTCGCCCCCGCGCTGGGCGGACTGCTGCCGCAGATCCGGCCGTACGGCTCCTACCTACCGGGAGCGCACCCCGCGACCCTGACCGCCGTCGCGGCCGAGGGGCGCCACCTTCGCGGCGAGATCGACGAAGAGACCAGGCAGCTGGCCCTGCCGGCGACCCCGGCGCCATGGACCGCGCTGATCGGCTCCATCGACGCGGTGGCGTGGCGCACCGCCGTCCGCACCACCTCCGACGAGGACCGCACGGCCCTCACCGCCCTGCTGGAGACCTGGGCCGACCAGCCGTTCGCCGCACGCGGCGGGCGCTGGCGCACCGGGGCCGGCGGTCACGCAGGCACTCCCGCCGTGCGGCCCGCCGACGACGCGGCCGACGCCGCTACGAACGACGCCCCTGGGAACGACGCCGCTACGAACGACAACCCCGCGGCCGACGCCCCTGCGGACGACGCGGTCCGCACCGTCGACCGGGACGACGCGGGGCGACTGCCCCTGCTGCTGGACCTGTTGGCCCGGCGCGGGCCCCTCGCCCTGCCGTCCGAGGCGGTGGAGGCCTTCGCACGGCGTACGGGCGTCCGGCGGGCGATCGCCACCCTGGTGCTCGGCGGTCTGCCGCACCGCGCCGACCACGACGAGCACCTCAAGACGCTGAGGGCGGCCCCGTACAAGGCGAACAAGGCGATGGCCCGGGAGTACGACGGGCTGCGCCACCGTCTCGGCGACGGCGGCTGCCGGGCGGTGCTCGCCGCGGGCGTCCCGCAGGAGCCCTCCGAACTGTGGGAGCCGGACGGGATGACCGCGGCCGCCGAGCGGATGGCCGACGCGTGGGCAGGGCTCCTCGGCGCCACGGAGTACGTCGACGAGGACCTCGCCGCCGCCCTGGAAGCCGATCTCGGGCTGGGCTCCGGCTGGGCCCGCGCCCTGACGGGCGGCCCGGAAGCCGCCGGCCGGAGCGTGCCCGCGGCCGGCGGCATCCTGGTCGGCGCCGTGAACGGCGGGCTCTGCCTCCACCACGCCGAGGCCGACGGCAGCGCCGGGCGTCCGGTCTTCGTGCAGCACCCCGTGCGCGCGGCCCCGGCGTCCGTCGTCGCCTGGGCACTGACCGAACGCCCGGCCGGCCATCCGGCGGCCGCCGCGGCCGCCTCGGTGCACACGGCCCTGCGGGCCCGGATGGACGACCCGCGGACCCTCATCCCGCTCGGCCGGCACCACGCCCTGGGCCGGGCCGTACCAGGAGACCCCGCCTTCACCCCGTACGAGGGCACCGTGCTGCCCTGCCCCCGGCCCCTGTACCGCGAGGACACCGTGGTCTCCACGGCCCACGACGACGGGCTGTTCGTGGTGTCGGTGCCCGGCCGCGACGTGTTCCTGCGGCCGGCCGCCCTCGCCGAACCCGCCAGGGCCGAGCGGGCCGAGCGACTGTGCGCGACCCTGGACCTGCCCGAGCTGCTGGCAGGGATCCGCCGGATCCAGGCGGTCCGCGGCGGGGCTCCGGACCGGATGTTCGCCCGCGCCGCCGACACCCCGGTCCTGCCCGGCGGCCACGAGCTCAACCCGGCCCTCAGCGTTCCGGAGCTGGTGGCCGAGGTGGGCGCCGTCCTCGGGGCGGGCGCCGACGCGGCCGCCCTGTACCTCCAACTGCTGGCGCTGGCCCGGCCCACCGACCAGAACGTGCGCCGCTGGAACGGCTGGACGGCGGCCCGGCACAAGGCGGCGCAGGCGGAACTGGTGGACGCGGGCGCGGTGGAGACCGGGCGCCGGGCCCGCGCCGGCCGGACGGCTTTCGTTCCCGGCCCGTGGACCGACCTCAAAGCCCCGCATCTGCCCCTGGAAACCGTCAAGCTCGGCCCCCACGGGGTCACCGTCGGACGTTCGGAGCCGGAGCTGCCGTTCCTGCGCCTGCTGTCCCCGGTCCCGCCGCACGAACTGTTCGCCGAAGCCTGGCACGCGGCCCGCCGGGGGACGGCCTCGTGACGGGACGGGACGGGACGGCGAGGCGCGCGGCGCGGCCACGGCGAGAGTCGACGGCTACGGTCGTCCCGATCGCCCTCCGGTCACCCGCAGTTCCCCACCTGTGAACACGCCCTCGAAACCGCCCCCATGGAATCGGGGCGAGGTCTGGTGGTAGCGCAGGTTCCCCGCGCTGATGTCCTCCAGGCGGTCGCAGTACTCGTCGGCTTCCGGTGTCAGGGCCCAGCGCGAGCGGAGCGCGACGTACTGCCGTTCCGTCTCCTCGATCGTCCCGACGAGTCTGTCCAGGGCTTCCTGAATGCCCAGGCCGTAGGCGTGTTGCAGCACCGAGACGGCCTGGACGTGCGCCTTCTTCCCGTTCCTGTCGTTCCACTCCTTCCGGAACGAGTACAGGTCGTTGACGAGGCAGCAGTGATGCGCCGTCAGCCGGTCGAGTTGGCCCCGCTCGGTCGATTCCCATTCGTCCGCGGAAAGGTTTCGCTCCAGCAGCGCGGGGATGGTCGCGGTGAACAGCGGGACACCGAAGTTGACGTGCCGGTACTCCAGGTACTCTCCCCACCCCATGCGGGGCGACCGGATCGCGTGGTCCTCCCGGTACTGCGCCTGCGCCATGTACGCGATGCGCCGCAGGAAGTACCGGGCCAGCGATTCCGGGAGCTTCTCGGCGATCGTCATGGCCGCCGTCAGGTTGTACCGGGGCAGTCCGTCGCCCCAGTCACCTGCGGTGAACACGTCGTCGGCGTGCGACTGCCGGAAGAGCAGTGTGACCGTGCGTTCCCACAGCCGTTCGGCGCTGCCGGCGCCGCTCGTCCCGTACAGGGCCTCTTGCTTGTTCTCCATGACCGTGTACAGCGCGTTGAAGCGGCACCAACGGGTCAGCAGGTCGGGATCCACGTCGGGGAAGCACAGCGCCGCCCACGTCGTGTAGTTGTCGGTCGGCACCGGCGCCGGCACGCGCGGGTCGTCGCTGAACAGCCCGAAGGCCCACGCGTTCGCGCCGGCGTCCATCTCGGCGGAGTGGTGCGGGTTGATGCGCCAGCGAAAGCCGGTGCGCACCGGGGGAATGGTGAACGTCTGGGTTCCCATGGCCTTCCTTCGTGGCGCTGACCTCCACCAGAAGATTCCCTGCGGGGCGCACGCCACACCCGTGACACGACCCTGCCCGCTCAGGATGCAGCGCGCACGGCTCGGGTACGGGTTGCCGCACGGCGGCTCACGGAGCGGCTGGGGCGGAATGCAGTAGCACCTCCCGTACCTCCGCGGCGATCGCGCTCTCGTTCTGCTCGAACGCCGCGCCGGTCAGCTGGTTCGGGTCGGTGGGCAGACCCGTGAGCACGGGCGTGTGCAGGTGGCCGCCGGGCAGCCGGGGGCTCAGTTCGGTCCGGAGCCGGTTGGAGCGGTAGGCGACCTCGTTGGAGAGGTAGCCGCCGCCTCCGCCCGCAACGGCGCGGGAGCCGGGGGTGGGCCCGTCCGTGCGGTCCACGGGGCTGTCCTGACCTGCGGGGATCTCGCTGACTTCGGTGTTCAGCAGCACCGGGTACGGGCTCTGGACGGCGGTCATGGCGTCGGTGGGGAGGGTGGTCCGCAGGAATTCCGCTCCCGGGCCGAGACCCGGCGCCGTGACGGGGTGCGCGTACGTGCCCCCCGAGAGTGCGTCGGCGTTGTCCGGGTACGGGTCGGCCGACCGGGCGCGCCCCGCCCACGCCTCCAGCGTGAAGATCCCGGGGTAGCCCTGGCTGATGCTGGTGATCATGTCGGCGGCACGCGGACCCGCCGCGAGACGGGGACCGTACGCGCGCTCCACGATCCCGGCGTCGAAGTCGGCGTAGCGCACGGGCAGGACCACGGCCCGGATCTCCACGGGGGTGCCGTCGGCGAGCGTGAGGCGGCGTCCGTTGAGCTGGAGGACGGCGGAGCCGGAGGGGTTGGCCCGGCGCAGTTCGGTGTCGAGGCCGAAGGGGTCGAATCCGCTGACGAACAGGCGCCGCACGCCCGGGGTGCCGCGGAAGTCGTTGGCTGTCAGACCCCGCGAGGCGTCCTCGAAACGGGACCGCAGGGCCGACCGGTCGACGGGGAACCCCGGCTTCCAGTCCGCCAGTTGTACGGTCATCCGCAGTCGGGTCCAGTACAGCGGGCGGTCGTCTCCGGCCGCCAGGTCTCCGCCGGGGCGGCGCCCTTGCGCCCTGTTCACGGCGGCCTGCCACAGGGCCTCGCCCCAGGCGTCGAGGAGCCGGCCCGCCTCGGCGGCGTCGCGCGCGGAGCAGAGCGCGGTCGGGAAGCGGCGTACGAACTCGCCGAACGCGGCGCGCTCCGCGAAGGCGGCGGTCCGCGGATCGGCGAGGCGCGCCTGCTCGGGGTCGCGGGTGGCGGAGGGGTTGGCCGAAGGCTCGGCGGCGGGCTCGGCGGCGGGCTCGGCGGCGGGCTCGGCGGCGGGACCGGCGGCGGGTAAGACGGCGGGGCCTGGACGCTGCCGGTGCGCGCGATGCCGGAGGGCGCGGTGACGGGGTCGGCGGGTAGCTGCGCAAGGTGCCGAAGCCGCCAGACGAGGACTTCGCTGATAGAGGTGGCGCTGCCCAGCTCCCTCTGCTGGGCTGCTTCGGCGAGCAGGGCGGCGGGGCGGTGCGGGCCGGGCGGGGCGGTCTACGCGCCGCCCCGCAGCGTTTCGGCCCGGGTCTCGATCGCGTTGATCAGCGCCTCGACCCTGGCCCGGAAGATCTCCTCGTCCGTCACCTCGGCCAACTGGCCGCTCAGCCGGGTGATGTGGGGGAACCCCGCGGGGTCGACGAGCCGGTACTCGCGGCTCCAGGAGGACTCGTCGGCCGCCCGTACGTCCGGGTCGAACAGCAGGTAGGCGGCGCGCTGGCCGACGTAGGCGAGGAGGGAGTCGCCGACCATCCGGTAGTGGACGGCGGCTTCGGCCCCTTCGAGCCCGGCCTCGGTCACCGCGCCGAGGATCAGCTCGACGACGCGGAACTCGTTGGGCCTGCGGGTGGTCCGGCTGGCCATGGTCGAGCCGACCACCGGATACCTGAGCGCGACTTCGAGGGAGCCGTCGGCGAGCGCCCGCAGCCGGTCCTTCCAGTCGAGGCCCTCGGGGATGCTGTCGAGCACCTCTCCGAGCGTGCGGTCGGCGACGGACAGGAGCAGCTCGTCCTTGTCGCGGAAGTGCCGGTAGATCGCGGTCGGGTCGGCGCCGAGCTCCTCGCCGAGACGCCTGACGGTGAAGGCGTCGGCGCTTCCGCGGGCCGCGATGCGCAGGCTCGCTTCGATGATCGCGTCGGGTGTGAGCTGGCTGCCCGCGCGCTTGGACCGGGCGGGTGTGTCGGATGGCTTCGGCATGGTGCGGCCAGTGTATCGATTTGGAACAGAGCCAGCGCAACACCGTTGACAACATTGTTGCGCTCCCGTTCACTCCTCCTCAACGAACAAGCCGTGCGGGTATCTCCCGCCGAGCCGGAGGATGCGTCGATGGGCAAGACCAGCCAGCGGGCCGACACCGTTTTCGTGGGAGGGCGGGTCTTCACCGGGACCTCACCCACCCCGATCGACGCCGCCGTCGCCGTCACGGACGGCCGGATCACCGCCGTCGCCGACGCGGCCACCGTCCGCTCCCTCGCGGACGCCGGCACCGAGGTCGTCGACCTCGCGGGCGGCCTGCTCGTCCCCGGATTCCAGGACGCCCACGTCCACCCCGCGGTGGCCGGCGTACAGATGCTCGGCTGCGACCTGAGCGACGAGCGCACCATCGACGGCTACCTCGCGGTGGTCGCCGCGTTCGCCGCGGCCCACCCCGACGCGGCCTGGATCCGCGGCGGCGGCTGGTCGATGGACGTCTTCCCCGGGGGTACGCCGACCCGCGCCATGCTCGACGCGGTGGTCCCGGACCGGCCCGTCCTGCTCACCAACCGGGACGGCCACGGGGCCTGGGTCAACACCCGGGCGCTCGAAGTCGCCGGCGTCGACGCCGCCACCCCCGACCCGGCCGACGGCCGGATCGAGCGCGAGGCCGACGGCAGCCCGGCCGGCACCCTCCAGGAGGGCGCCGTCGAGCTGGTGGCGCGCCACGTCCCCATCGCGACGCCGGACGAGGCGCTCGCCGGCCTGCTGGCCGCGCAGGAGCACCTGTTCTCCCTCGGCGTGACCAGCTGGCAGGACGCCATGATCGGCGCCTTCCCCGGCAATCCCGACAACTACGGGGTCTACCTGCGCGCCGCACGCGAGGGCTCCTTGCGCGCACGCGTCGTCGGCGCCCTGTGGTGGGACCGCGAACGCGGCCTGGAGCAGATACCCGAACTGGAGGAGCGCCGCCTCGGCGGCCGGGTCGGCCGCTTCAACGCCACCAGCGTGAAGATCATGCAGGACGGTATCGCCGAGAACTTCACGGCGGGCCTGCTGGAGCCCTACCTCGACGGCTGCGGCTGCGCCACCGGCAACTCCGGGCTCAGCTTCATCGACCCGCAGGTGCTCACCGCGGCGGTGTCCCTGCTCGACCGCTCCGGCTTCCAGATCCACTTCCACGCGCTCGGCGACCGGGCCGTACGCGAGGTGCTCGACGCCCTCGCCGAGGCCCGCGAGGCCAACGGCGCCAACGACAACCGCCACCACCTCGCGCACCTGCAGATCGTCCACCCCGACGACGTCAAGCGCTTCGCGAGCCTGGACGCGGCCGCCAACATCCAGGCGCTGTGGGCCGCCCACGAACCGCAGATGGACGAGCTCACGATCCCCTTCCTCGGACCGGAACGGGCCCGGCTCCAGTACCCGTTCGGCGACCTCCTGCGCGCCGGGGCCCGCCTCGTCGCGGGCAGCGACTGGTCGGTCAGCAGCCCCAACCCCCTGTGGGGCATCCACGTCGCCGTCAACCGCTCCGTACCCGACGAGGCCCCCAACTCGGCCGGGACGTTCGAACCGATGCCGCCCTTCTTCCCCGAGCAGGCACTGACCCTCTCCCAGGCGCTCACCGCCTACACGGCCGGCAGCGCGTGGGTGAACCACCTCGACGAGGTCACCGGCACCGTCGAGGTCGGCAAGTGCGCGGACCTCGTGGTCCTCGACCGGGACCCCTTCGCGCATCCCCCGCTGGAGATCGCGGACACCCGCGTGCTGCGCACGTACATCGACGGCGAGCTCGTCTTCGCCGCCACCGACTGAGCAGCAGCCGCCTGAGCGCCAACCGCCTGAGCGCCAACCGCCTGAGCATCAACCGCCTGAGCACCAACCGGCCGGCCCGCCACCGGCCGGGCGCCACCCACCCCACCGAGCTCATCCCTCAGGGAGCCAGACGATGTCATCAGCCCGATCGGGATCCCCGCTGCACCGCGGCGTCCGCGGCCGCATCCGCCACACCGTGACCGCGGGCCTCGCCGCGGCCGCCGTGCTCCTCACCGGCGCGTGCAGCACCGCCGCCCGCCCCGACAAGGACCAGGCCGCCGCCTACCGGCTCACGGACAAGACGCCCGCCGCCGCCGGAGACCTGGCCTCCTTCACCTGGTCCGTCTACGCGGAGCCGACCACCATCGACTACGCCTACTCGTTCGACTTCCCGCCCAACCAGATCCTCTCCAACGTCTGCGAGAGCCTGCTGCGCTGGAACCCCGACCTGACGACCTCGCCGGGCCTCGCGGCCTCGTACACCAACCCCACGCCCACCAGCTGGGTCTACCAGATCCGCCCCGGCGTGCGGTTCCACGACGGGACCGCGCTCACCGCGGACGACGTCGTCGCCTCCCTGAGCCGCAACCTCGACCCCGAGACGGCCAGCGTCTGGGCCAACCAGTACAAGAACGTGCGGGCCATCGACAAGACCGGCCCGATGGAAGTCACCGTCACCCTGGCCAAGCCCGACTCCACCTTCAACAAGTACCTGGCCGCCGGCCCCGGCACCGTGGAGTCCGCCGCCACCCTGGCCAAGTCCGGCAAGGACTACGGCAATCCGCAGACCGGCGTGAACTGCACCGGCCCCTTCTCCTTCGGCTCCTGGACCTCCGGCCAGTCCCTCACGCTCAAGCGGTTCGACGGCTACTGGAACCAGGAGCGGAAGGCCAAGTCCGGCGAGGTGAAGTTCGTCTTCCTCGCCGACGCCACCACCCGCGTCAACGCCTTCCAGAGCGGCGAGGTCGACGGCGGCTGGATGGTCCCGCCGAACGCCTACGCCCAACTGGCCTCCACCCAGGCCGGAAAGCTCTACTTCGGCCGCAACACCACCGTCGCCGACGAGGTGGTCAGCAACCTCGACGGCCCCCTCGGTGACCCCCGGGTCCGCCAGGCCCTGCTGATGGCCATCGACCGCGAGGGCATCGTCAAGGCCGGCGCCGGCGGGGTCGGCGAGGTCTCCGACTCGCTCGTCACCGACAACCTCTGGGCCGACGCGCCCGCCGGGACCCGCGAAGCGCTCGCCAAGGACCTGCCGAAGTACCCGTACGACCCGGCCAAGGCCAAGGCGCTCGCCGCCGAGGCCGGAGTCAACGGCCAGAAGATAGTGATCGCGACGAGCCCACTGGACTCCCAGACGACCATCATCACCCAGGCCGTCGCACAGGCGGCCACGGCCATCGGCCTGAAGCCCCAGATCGACTCCCTGTCGGCGGAGAAGTACACGACCCTGTTCACCGACCCGGCGGCCCGCGAGGGCATCGACCTCTTCCTCACCTTCTGGTACACGTCCATCACCGACCCGCTGGACATGTTCGCCTCGCTGGAGACCGGCGCGTTCAGCAACTACGGCAACTGGTCCGACCCGGCCTTCGACGCGGCCGTCGCCCGGGCCGTCGGAGCCCAGGACCCCGCCGAGCACGCGGCCGCCAACGCCGAGGCCCAGAAGATCGCCACGCGCGAACTGCCCTGGCTGCCCCTGTACACCCAGCCCGTCAGCGTCTTCCTCGGCAAGAAGATCACCGGCGTCCAGCCCTCCATCGCCTACCTCTACCACCCGTGGGCGGCCGAGATCGGGGCCAAGGGATGACGGCCGCCCTCGCCCGTGCCGGGCGGGTGCTGCGCCGCCTGGCCGGCATGGCGGCCACCCTGCTCGCCACCTCCTTCCTCGTCTTCTCCTCCCTGTTCCTGGCGCCCGGGGACCCGGCCAGCTTCCTGATCAAGGGACGCAGCCCCAGCCCCGAGGACCTCGCCGCGCTGCGCTCCCAGTACGGCTTCGACGAGCCGTTCCTCGTCCGGTACTGGAACTGGCTCGAAGGGGTGCTGCAAGGCGACTTCGGCCGCTCCTACCTCTTCCACCAGGACGTCGGCTCGGTCATCTGGTCGCGCCTGCCCTCGTCCATGCTGCTGATCGGCGTCTCCGGCCTGATGATCGCCGTGTTCGGCATCGGCTCCGGCATCCTCGGCGCCCTGCGCCGCGGCTCGCGGACCGACCGCTCCCTGATGCTGTTCGTGACGGTGGGGGCGGCCGCGCCCGCCTTCGTCGCCGCCCTGCTGCTCAGGTCGGTGCTCGGGGTCCAGCTGGGCTGGTTCCCCACCATCGGGAACGGCGAAGGCGTCCTGGACCGGCTGCACCACGTGGTCCTCCCGGCCGCTGCCCTGTCCGTGACCTTCACCGCCCTGGTGACCCGCGTGACCCGCTCCGCCATGCTCGACGAGCTGCGCCGCGACCACGTGGAGGTGGCGCTGAGCCGCGGCACACCGCGGCGCACCGTCATCCGGCGCCACGTCCTGCGCAACGCGCTCGGACCGATCGTGACCGTCTCCGCGCTGCTGGTCTCGGGCATGCTGGTCAGCACCGCGATCGTGGAGACCGCCTTCGGGATGTCCGGAGTGGGCTCCCTGCTCGTGCAGTCCGTGGACCAGCTGGACTTCCAGGTCGTCCAGGCCATCGTGCTGCTGGTGGTCGCCGCGTTCGTCGTCGTCAACGCGCTCGTGGACCTCGTCCACCCGCTGATCGATCCGCGCACGGCGGCGGGGAGCGCCCGATGAGCAGACTTCCCGAAGCCACGGACACGGCCACGGCCGCTCCGCGCTCCCCGCGCACCCGGCCCGACCGCCTCGCCCGGCTGCGCCGCCTCGGCGGCGGCCGGCTCCAGCGGACCTGCCTGCTCCTCCTCGTCCTGTTCGCGCTGATCGCCCTGCTGGGACCCTGGATCGCCCCGCAGGACCCGACCTTCGGCCACCTCGGCGACACCCTCCTGGGGCCGAGCGCCGCACACTGGCTGGGGACCGACCAGGGCGGCCACGACACCTTCTCGGCGCTCCTCGTCGGCACCCGGACCAGCCTGGCCGGCCCGCTCGCGGTCGTCCTGTTCTCCACCGCCCTCGGTGTCGCCGTCGGCCTGTTCACCGCCTGGCGCGGCGGCTGGATCGACACCGCCGTCGGCCGCGTCCTCGACGTCCTGTTCGCCTTCCCCGCCCTGCTCCTCGCGATCCTCGCGGTGGCCCTGTTCGGCAAGGGGATGACGGCACCCGTACTCGCCATGGCGATCGCGTACATGCCCTACACGGCGCGCCTCGTCCGGGGCCTGGCCGTCCAGGAGAAGTCCCGCCCCTACATCGCCGCCTACCGGGTGCAGGGCCACTCGGCCCTGTACGTCATGGTCCGCAGACTGCTGCCCAACATCGCCCCGACGCTGCTCGCCCAGTCGACGGTGAACTTCGGCTACGCGCTGCTCGACCTCGCCGCCCTGTCCTTCCTCGGCCTCGGCGTGCAGCCGCCCACCCCCGACTGGGGCGCCATGATCAACCAGGGGCAGGCGGCCGTCCTGCAGGGGCAGCCGCTGTCCGCGATCGCGCCGGCCGTGGCGGTCGTCCTGGTCGTCGTCGCCTTCAACGTCGTCGGGGAAGACCTCGGCGACCGGCTCGCGGGGAGGGACTCCTGATGACACTGCTCTCGTACGAAGCCCTGAGCGTGACCCTCCCGGCGATGGCCCGGCCCGTCCTCGGCGGGGTGAGCCTCACCGTCGCCGCCGGAGAGGTCGTCGCCCTGGTCGGCGAATCCGGCTCGGGCAAGTCGGTCACCGCCCGCGCCGCCCTCGGCCTGTTCCCGCAGGGCGCCGAGACCGGCGGCCGGGTCCGGGTCGACGGGACCGACCTGGTCGGCGCCACCCCCGCGAGCCTGCGCGAGGTGCGCACGAACAAGGCCGCGATGATCTACCAGGACCCCCGGGCCGCCATCAACCCGGTGCGCCGGGTCGGGGACTTCCTCACCGAGCCGCTGCGCCTGGTCCACGGCTGGTCCAAGGCGCGGGCGAACGTCAGGGCGGCCGAACTGCTCGACGCGGTCGGCCTGCCCGATCCCGTCCGGCACCTGGAGCAGTTCCCGCACGAGCTCTCCGGCGGAATGCTCCAGCGCGTCGTGATCGCGGCCGCCCTCACGGCCGAACCCCGGCTGTTGCTCTGCGACGAACCGACCACCGCCCTCGACGTCAGCACCCAGGCCGAGATCCTGGCCATCCTGGGACGCCTGCAGCGGGAACGCGGACTCGGACTCCTCCTCATCACCCACGACATCGAGCTCGCGGCCTCCGTCAGCGACCGGATCTACGTCATGTACGCGGGCCGGATCGTCGAGACCGCGCCCGTCGCGGACCTCTTCGCCACCCCGCGGCACCCCTACACCGCGGGCCTGCTCGAATCCTCCCCGCCGCTCGCCGGCCCCCTCGGCCGCCTCACCCTCCACGAGGTGGCACAGCTTCCCGACTCGGCGCGGGCCGAGGGGGGTTTCGGCTCCACCGGAGGTCATGCGGCCGTGGCCGGATCCGGCGCTGGTCAGCAGGGGGGGAATGGCTACGCTTCGGTCGTATCCGACCGGGCAGGACAGTGACGTGTTCGGAGGTCGCACGAAGAACGACTCCGTCAAGGACGGCGGCGCGGCCGAGCAGGTCGTCGACGGCGGCGCCGCCGAAGCGCAGGACGGCGCGGAGGAGACCGACGGGGACCGTCCGTCCAGGGTGTACCTGTCGCCGCCCCCGCGGCCCGACGCGCTCACGCGCTCCCCCGCGCCCTGACCCTCACCCGCGGCCGCGGCTCCGGCGGGCGTGGCCAGACCCGCCGTCAGCACCAGGGCGACCAGGGCGAGGACACCGCCGGCCGGCCGGGTCCCGCGGCGGGGCAACGGCCCGAGCCGGCCCCGTGCACTGCTCTCAGGCTTCATCCACTCGCTCCTCGTCCGGATCGGCAGAGGGTTCCGCACGCGATCCCGAGGGCGAGCCTGACCCGTGCGGCGTCGATCGAGCACCACACCCGGCCCCAGCGCACCGATTTTCAGTAAATCGGAGTAACGACTCAGGGCCGACGGCTGCACGCCGTCGGCCCTGAGCCCAAACCAAGCCCCAAAGGGCCTCTGACCTGCGGTTACAGCACCGGCATCATCTTGCGGAGTTCGAAGGCCGTGACCTCCGAGCGGTACTCCTCCCACTCCTGCTTCTTGTTGCGGAGGAAGAAGTCGAAGACGTGCTCGCCGAGGGTTTCGGCGACCAGTTCGCTGCGCTCCATCAGGGAGATGGCCTCGCCGAGGTTCTGCGGGAGGGGCTCGATGCCCATCGCGCGGCGCTCGGCGTCCGAGAGGGCCCAGACGTCGTCGTCCGCGCCCGCCGGGAGTTCGTAGCCCTCCTCGATGCCCTTCAGGCCGGCGGCCAGCAGGACGGCGTACGTCAGGTACGGGTTGGCGCCGGAGTCGATCGAGCGGACCTCGACGCGCGAGGAGCCCGTCTTGCCCGGCTTGTACATCGGGACGCGGATCAGGGCCGAGCGGTTGTTGTGGCCCCAGCAGATGTACGAGGGGGCCTCGCCGCCGGAACCGGCGGTGCGCGAGGAGCCGCCCCAGATGCGCTTGTAGGAGTTGACCCACTGGTTGGTGACCGCCGCCGTCTCGGCCGCGTGGCGGAGCAGGCCCGCGATGAAGGAGCGGCCGACCTTGGAGAGCTGGTACTCGGCGCCCGACTCGTAGAAGGCGTTGCGGTCGCCCTCGAAGAGGGAGAGGTGGGTGTGCATGCCCGACCCCGGGTACTCCGAGAAGGGCTTCGGCATGAAGGTGGCCTGGACGCCCTGCTCCAGCGCGACCTGCTTCATGACCAGGCGGAAGGTCATGATGTTGTCGGCCGTCGAGAGGGCGTCGGCGTAGCGCAGGTCGATCTCCTGCTGGCCCGGCGCGCCCTCGTGGTGGCTGAACTCGACCGAGATGCCCATGGATTCGAGCATCGTGATGGCCTGGCGGCGGAAGTCCATGCCGACGTTCTGCGGGGTGTGGTCAAAGTAGCCCGAATTGTCCGCGGGGGTGGGCCGGGTGCCGTCCAGCGGCTTGTCCTTCAGCAGGAAGAACTCGATCTCGGGGTGGGTGTAGAAGGTGAAGCCCAGGTCCGAGGTCTTGTTCAGGATGCGCTTGAGGACGTACCGGGGGTCCGCGTACGAGGGGGATCCGTCGGGCATCAGGATGTCGCAGAACATCCTGGCGGTGCCGGGGGCCTCCGCGCGCCACGGCAGTATCTGGAAGGTGCTCGGGTCCGGCTTGGCGATCATGTCGGACTCGTAGACCCGCGCGAACCCCTCGATCGCCGAGCCGTCGAACCCGATGCCCTCGTCAAAGGCCTGCTCCAGCTCCGCCGGCGCGACCGCGACGGACTTGAGGAAGCCCAGTACATCGGTGAACCACAGGCGCACGAAGCGGATGTCCCGCTCCTCGAGCGTCCGGAGGACGAATTCCTGCTGCTTGTCCATGGCTTCATCCTCGCAGTTCAGGCGGCCTGTGCACCACACTCCGGGGGACCGGGGCACAGTCGGGCCGGCCCAGTATCGCCAGCGGTGGTTTCCGCCAGATTACGCACCCCGCGAAGCCCGTGGCACCCCCGCACTGACCTTGGGCCCGTCATGAGCATTACCATCGGCGCCCATGGGGGGCCATGTGCATGCCGAGCAGGGACGTCGAGGACGTCCGCTGCTCCGGCGTGCCGTCCTCCTGATGGCCTTCGGGGTGCTGGCCGGCGCGGCCTTCCTGTGCGCGCGGCCCGCCGCGGAGCACGCGGCCGGCCACCAGGTCGTCCGCGTCCCCGGTGCGGGGCAGGTCCTGTGCGCGGCACCGCACGACGTGCCCGGCTGTTCCCCGCTCTCACACGTGACCCCCGCGATCCTGCCCGTGCCGCCGTCCGTCGCCCCGGTGGTGGACTCCGGTCCCGCCGGACCCGCCCGGCTCCCCGACTCCACGGGCATGGCCGGGCTGCCGCGGGCGCTCGCGCGCGGCCCCGACCTGTACGCCCTCCAGGTGCTGCGGACCTGACGGATCCGGCTCCGGACGCACGTGCATCTCCTCCACCCCCCTCAGCAGAAGGATTCAGGGCACATGGCCAGCAGGAAGTCCGAGAACAACTCCCGCCAGTCCCGCATAGCCGAAATGCGCCGCGCCGACCAGATGCGCGACCGGCGCAACAAGGCCATCGCGATCACCGCCTCGGCGGCCATCGTCGCCGCGCTGGTCGGCTTCGGCGCCTGGGTGATGATCGGCCAGAAGGAAAAGAAGGACGCCGAGGTGGCGGCCGCGAAGGCCCCGGTCGACGGCGAGCAGACCTGGGACGCGGCGAAGCTGGGCCGCAAGCACGTCGACACCCCGGTGAAGTACGAGATGAACCCGCCCGTCGGCGGCGACCACAGCCCCCGCTGGATGAACTGCAACGGCGACGTCTACAAGAACCCGCTGCCCGAGGTCAACGCGGTCCACTCGCTGGAGCACGGCGCCGTGTGGGTGACGTACAACGAGAAGGCCGACAAGGCCGATGTCGAGAAGCTCGCCGGGACGGTGGCCAAGACCCCGTACACGCTGATGAGCCCGGCCAAGGAGCAGGCCGGCACGATCATGCTCAGCGCGTGGGGCAAGCAGCTGACCGTGGACAAGGCGGACGACCCCCGGGTGGCGCAGTTCTTCACCAAGTACGTGCAGGGCGCGCAGACCCCCGAGCCGGGCGCGGCGTGCACGAACGGGCTGGCCGACAAGTGACCCGCGGGTCCCGGACGTACTGGGTCGCGGGCACGGCCGTCGGCCTGGCGCTGCTGTTCGCGGTGGGGGCCACGGTCGCCACCGCGGGCGGGGCCGATTCCGCGACGCTTCCCCCTGCCCCCGGGCTCTACTCCGCCGACGCCGGCTTCGCCCGGGACATGGCCGTCCACCACCAGCAGGCGGTGGAGATGTCCTTCATCGTGCGCGACCGCACGAAGGACGAGGCGGTGCGCAGCCTCGCCTACGACATAGCCAACACCCAGGCCAATCAGCGCGGCATGCTGATGGGCTGGCTGGACCTGTGGGGACTGCCGAAGGTGGTGGCGGACGAGCCGCCGATGTCGTGGATGGGGACCGGCGGGCACGCCGGCGACCACGCGACGGACGGGAACGGGGCGGACGGGCACGGGATGGGGGACGTCGTCACCAAGCCCGGCGCCCTGATGCCCGGCATGGCCACCAAGGAGGAGCTGGCACGGCTGGGCTCCGCCGAGGGCCGGGACGCCGAGGTCCTCTACCTCCGGCTGATGACCGAGCACCACAAGGGCGGCGTCGCGATGGCCCGGGGGTGCGCCGACCAGTGCACGGCCCCGGCCGAGCGGGCGCTGGCCGAGGGCATGGTTGCGGCGCAGGAGTCGGAGCTCGCCCTGATGGCCGACATGCTGAAGCAGCGCGGGGCCGAGCCCGCGGGCTGAGCCCGGGACACGGCCGTACGGGCATCACCCGTACGGCCGCGTCCGGTGGCTGTCGAGTCGCGTACTCCGAACGGGCGAACGACGATGGGGACGCCGAGGCGGGCGCATCCGCGCCCGGCCGCTACGGCGTGCTCAGGAGGTTGACGCGATGACCACCGCCGGAGAGATCATGCACCCCGGGGCCCAGTGGATCCCCGCCACCGAGACCCTGGACCGGGCGGCTCAGCTGATGAGCCGCCTCAATGTGGGCGCGCTGCCCATCAGCGACGCCGACGAACGGCTCTGCGGCATCCTGACCGACCGCGACATCGTGATCGGCTGTGTGGCCAAGGGGCACGACCCGTCGAAGATCACGGCCGGCGACATGGCCAAGGGCACCCCGCGCTGGATCGACGTGGGCGCGGGCGTCGACGAGGTGCTGGAGGAGATGCAGACCCACCAGATCCGCAGGCTCCCGGTGATCGAGAACAAGCGGCTGGTCGGCATGATCAGCGAGGCCGATCTGGCCAAGCACCTCTCCGACCAGCAGATAGCGGGCTGGACGGAGAAGGTCTACGCGAAGGGCTGAGCGGCCTTTCCCCATGTCCCCGAGGCCGCTCAGGGCTTGCCCTGGAGGTCCCGCCGGGCCCCCGGCCCGGCCGCGTACAGGACCGCCCGCGCCACCTGGTGCGGGCGGTCCAGCATGACCAGGTGTCCGGCCGGCTCCGCGACCGTGAAGCGGGCGCCGAGCCGGTCGGCCAGCTCCGCCTGCCGGGCGAGCCAGTCCAGGCCGGGGCGGCGCGCGCCGGGGTCGTGTCCGGCCAGGACGGTGACGGGCGCGGTCAGCGGGTGCTCCGCGCGCAGCGCGAGCACCTCGGCGGCCGCGTCCGGATAGCGGGAGTTCTCCAGGAGGGCTCCGCGCCAGACCCGGCCGGTCCGGTAGCAGCGGCGTACGAGGTCCCGCGCGGCCGGGTCCGCTCCGCCGGCCCGGGAGGCCCGTACGGCGGCCCGCCGGGCCCACGGCCCCAGCGCTGCGGGCAGTCCGGCGGCGGTCACGGCCCGGCCGAGCGCGCGGGCCGCGGCGGTGCGCACGCCGGCGGGCAGCAGGGCGCGGGGGTGTTCCTCCACGCTGCTGTCGACCAGGACGAGGGCGGCGGTCCGCCCGGGGTACAGCCGGCCGAAGGCCTCGGCGTGGAACCCGGCGATGGAGTGCCCGGCGACGGTGGCGCGCGCGTCGCCCAGGCCCAGCGCGTCCAGCAGCCCGGCGATCCGGTGGGCCTCGCCGGCGGCGCTCGGCGGCCGGTCGGCGGGGGCGCTCAGCCCGTGCCCCGGCCGGTCGAAGCGGATGACGGTGCGGCCGGCGGCGACGAGCAGTGCGGCGACGGGGTCCCAGTCGAACCAGGCCATGGCGAGCCCGGTGCTGAGGACGACGGGGGGCCCGGAGCCTTCGACGACCACGTGCAGCGGGACCCCGCGGGCGGCCGGGACGCGCAGGAACCGGCCGGGAGCGGTCGGGGGCCGGCTCATGTGCGGCGCTCCCGGTGGACGGAGTGGGCGAGCAGGCCCAGCCAGAGGGCCACGAAGAGCACCTGGAGCCGCTGCCCGGCGCCCAGGGCCCAGGTGCCGTGCCCGGCGGTGAACATCGCGATGGAGGCCAGGGTCCAGGCGGTGGCGAGCAGTTCGAGGACGACGAGCGCGGGGCCGAAGCGGGCGAGCGGGGCGAGGCGGCCGTAGCGGCGGGCGGCGACCGTGAGGGCCACGATCCCCACCAGCGCGCCGGTCATGGCGAGACTGCTGCTGATGGCATGGGCCTGATGGGTGGCGGGGACCAGTCCGGCGGTCTCCCGGGCCGCGCATTCGGGGTCCGCGGTCGGCGCGCAGCTCAGCGGCAGCCAGGCGTCGGCGGCGGTGGACGCGCCGAAGAGGGTGACTCCGGCCCAGCCGGCGACGGACCACGGGCGCCGGGAGTCGGGGATCCGGGAGAGGCGTGCCAGGGCGAGGGCGCCGCCGAGGAAGACGAGGAGTCCGGCGGTGAAGTCGGTGGCCCGGAAGAGGCCGCCGAGCGGCTGGTCCTGGGCGGCGAGCTCGCTGACGTAGGTCTCGATGGGGTTGAGCCCGGTGGAGAGGACGACTTCGAGGACCCACGCGGTGTAGGCGGCGGCGCCGAGCCCGATGAGGGCGGCGACGGAGCGGACGCCTGCCGGGGACGGGCCGTTCGGCCTCGGCTGACTGTTCACGGGCTGACCCGACTCCCCTTTTGTGGACATAGTGTGACTAATCCTAAACACGGTGGGACCGGTCCTCCGGTCGGATACCCACCCCGGGTAGGGTTCCCCCATGACCCGCCCCGCCCCGCGTACCGAGCGACGAGCTGTCCGGTGGCCCCGGCTGCTGCTGCTCGCCGCTCTGCTGCTGGGCATCGCGGCCATGCACACGCTGGGCCATCCGGATCCCTCCCATGCCATGGAGGACGCGTCCGTCGGCCGCTCCGTTGCCCCGGCTGCCGGACACGGCTCGGCGGAGATGTCCGAAGTGGACACGGCCTCCGCCGTCGTCTCCGCCGCCGCCTTCTCCGGCTCCGTCGCCGCCTCGGTGGCCGCCGCCGAGGCGCCGGGCCCCCACACCGGCATGGACCCCATGTCGGTGTGCGTCGCCGTGCTCGGCACGCTCACCCTGCTGATCCTCGGAGCCGGCCTGATCGGCCCGCGCGCCGGGCCGGTCCGGCGGTCCGGACCCGCCTCCGCCCCGCGAACTCCTCACCCTGCTGGCGGTCCTGCGCGTATAGGCCGGGCTCCGTCGTCGCCCCCGCATGCCCGCGGGGCGGCGGCAGACGGTGCCCGCCCGCTCGCACACCGACACCACGAGGTGTTCCGCCATGCGCTCTTCCACGCGCTCCTCCCCCCTCTCCTCCCCCCTCTCCCTTCCCTCCCCCTGTCTCCCCCTCCTTCTCCGCCCCCCCCTCCTTCTCCCCCCCCCTCCCCCTCCCCCCCCCTCCCTTTCCCTCCTCCCCTCCCCCCCCCTCCCCCTCCCCCCTTTTCCCCTCCCCCCCCCTCCCCCCCTCCCCCCCCTCCCTCCCCCCTCCTCCTCCTTCCCTCCCCCTCTCCCCCCGCCCCTCCCCCTCTTCCCCCTCCCCTCCTCCTTCTTCTTTTCCCTCTCTCTCCCCCTCCCCCCCCCCTCCTGGCGGGCTGACGGAGGGGCTGGGGGCCTGGCCGGAGCCGCTCGGCTTCGGGCTCGGGCTCGGGCCGGGGCTCTGGCCCTGGCTCTGCGCGTGGCTGGGCTGACCCATCCCGGCCGCCTTCTGCCCGCCCTGACCGGCCGACTGCGGCATGAAGAACATGGCGTAGGCCACGGCTCCCGCGAGCAGGGCGAGTATCCCGAGCAGCAGGGAGCGCCCCAGCGAGCGCGGCTTGCGGGGGTGTTCGGCGCTGCGGTGGCGGCCGTGCAGATCGCCGCGGCGCCGTACGACGGGCAGCCGGGCGGGATCCGGCTCCGGCAGCGGGAACATCGCGAAGCCGCCGTCGGGCTCGGGGGCGGAGCGCACGAGGGAGCGCAGCCAGCCGCGCAGCTCCTCGAAGTCGGGCCGCTCGGTCGGGTCCTGGCGCAGCAGCGACTCCACGACCGGGCGCAGCGGGCCGCACTCCTCGGCGAAGGCCGGGGACTCGGCGCAGACCAGCTCCACGAGCTCGGCGACGCTGTCCTCGGGATACGGGGCGTGGCCCTGTACGGCCCGGTACAGCAGCGCGCCGAGCCCCCAGAGGTCGGTGGCGGGCCCGACGGGAGCGGCCAGCTGCCAGGGCCCGTGCACGGCCTGCGCCTGCTCGGGCGACCATCGCTCGGTGACGGCCCCGACGACGGCCATCCGCGTCTGCCGCGCCCGCTCGGCATCGAGCCCGCTGCGGGGCCCGCTCCCCCATCCGCCACCGGCCGGAGCCGTTGCCGGAGCCGTTGCCGGGGCCGGGGACTCGTGCTGCGGCTGGGTCCGGGGCGGGGTTCCGCCCTGCCCGGGCCGGGGCTGCCCGTAGCCGGAGCCGGGGCCCGCCGCCGGGCGGGTGGCGGGGCCGGGCGTACCGGGGCGCTGCGGGTCGCCGTGGCCGAACCGGCCCGTGGCGGGCCCGTCCGGGGTGTCCGGGGCGTCGGCCTGGCGGTAGCCCTGGGGAAGGGCGAGCTGCGCGGGCAGCACGGGGCGGGCCGGCACGGGAGGCAGGGCCGCCGCGCGCTGCGGTGCGCGCTGCGGGGCCGGCGGGGCCGGTGCGCCCTGCGGCGGCTGCTCGCTCTGCGGGGCCCGTGCCTCGGTCTCCGCCGGGGGCAGGGCTGCGGTCTCCGCCGGGGGCAGGGCCTCGGTCTCCGCCGGGGGCAGGGCCTGGCGGCGCGGGGTGGCCCCGTGCCAGGCCCCGCCGCCCTCCGGGCCGCCGTACGGGTACGAGTACCCCCGCGGCAGGTTCGAGCCCGCGGGCCTCGGCTCCGCCGCGGCCTCCTGCCCGGGCTCCGCTCCGGCCTTGCGCTGCTCGGTGATCCGCGCGGCGGCCTGCGCCCCGGCCCGGTACGCGGCGATGGCCCCGGCCCGCGCGGCGGCCTTCAGGTCGGGCCGTTCCCCGGAGCCCCCGGGGGTGATGTGGTCGGTGTAGCGCGGCCCCGTGTCGTATCCGGGAGCCACGAGGGGCGCGTACGCCGCCGCCTCGGCTCCGGCCCCGTCACCGGCCCCGGATCCCGGCCCGCGAACGGCCGGTCCCGCGCCGGTGCCGCTGTCGCTGCGGCTGTAGCTGTCGCTGTCGAAGGTCGGGTCCGGCCCGGCTGCGTACCTGGTCACGGCTCCCGAGTCGGCGCCGGCTCCGTACCCGGCCAGCGCTCCGCCCGCGGCGGCGGACCCGCCGGGCCCCGCCGCACGTCCGGCGACCGCTCCGCCCTCAGGACCCGTTCCGGCGGCCCCCGGGGTGATGGCGGCCGCGTACCCGTCGCCCTCGAAGGGCCACACGCCCTCCCGCGGCGGGACCGGGTCGTATCCGCACAGGGCGTCCTCCGCCGCCCCCGCGGCCAGCCCGGTCAGCACGACCCGGCCGTCCTCGCAGATCAGTACCGTGCGCGTGGTGATGTTCCGGTGCGTCCAGCCGTGCGCGTGCAGCACCCGCAGCGCGGTCAGCACGTCCGCCGCGACCTCCGCCGCGCGGTACGGGCTCAGCGGTTCGTCGGCTATGAGCGCCGCCAGCGGTCTGGCCGGCACGAGTTCGCTCACTATCCACAGCGACCCGCCCTCGGCGAACACGTCGAAGACCTGGTCCAGCCGCGGATGGTCCGGCACGGACGCGGCCGCCTGCGCCGCCGCGATCGCCCTGCGCACCGCGGGCAGTTCACCGGAGGCGCGCCGTCCCACGGCGGCGGCCGGGCCGCCCCGCGGGCCGTCCAGCAGCTCCGCGTCCACGACTTCCGGCAACGGCACCTGCCGTACGAGGACTTCCTGCCCGCTCCGGGTGTCGAAGGCCCGGGTCTCGATCAGCTCGTACTCGTCCGACGGGGGCAGCGGCAGGCGGTAGCGGTCGGCCAGGATCCGGCCCGCGTAGTCCTCCACATCGCCTCCCCCGAGAGCTGTGGGCCCGTCCCCTTGGTCCCGCTGACACGATACGACGCCCGGGGCGCCCGCGTCCCGGCCCTGGCAAGGCTCGCCCCGGCCCGGCGCGATCCGAAGGGCGCGGCCCGGCTCAGCCCAGGGACTGGAAGGTCTGGAATGCCGTGTTGCGCATCTTCGTGCACTCGTCGGCGTCCCACTGGTCGGCGGCGCAGCTGATCATGATGGCGTAGCCGTGCTTCGCGTCCATCTTGAACCCGCGGTCGAGCACACGGACCCTCATGCCCTTCTGGTCCCGCTCGAACTCCCAGTCCGCGACGGTCGGGTAGCCCCGGTAGTCCACCACTTCGAGCCGCAGCAGCTTGTAGTTGGTGCTGCTGCCCGCCACCGCCGGGGCCAGCTCGGCCCAGGCGGCGCGCGCGTCGTCGCGCGGCGAGTCGTTGAAGTCGACCTGGATCCGCGGGAAGCCGCCGTCCCGGCTGTATATGACACCGGAGTTCTGGCCGACCGTGCCGGTCGCCTTGAACCCGTCGGGCATCGCCATCGAGAAGTGGAAGCCGGGGTCCGTCACCGTGGAGAACCCCGGCGGGAGCGCGCCCCCGGGGCCGCCGGGCGTAGCGCCCTGCCCCTGGCCGGTGGTACTGCCGGTGCCGCCGCCGGTGGACGGGCTCTGGCCCGGGCTCGGCGAGCCGGCTCCGCCGGTGCCGGCCTGCTCGCCGGTCTTGGGCGAGGGCGAGGGGGACGGCGAACTCCCGGGCGACGGGCCGGAGGCGGCGGACGACTCCTTGCCGCCGCCCTTGCCCTCCTCCTTCGCGCCGCTCTTGTCGTCGCCGCTGACGATGTAGGCGATGAGCGAGCCGATGACCGCGAGGGCGACGACCAGTCCGGCTATCGCGAGGGCGATGGTGCGGCGGGGCACGACGTCGGTGAGCGGCGCCGCGACGGGCGCGGGGCGCGAGGACGGGGGCTCGGCGGGGGTCGCGGCCGCGACCGCGGCGGCCTTGCGGGCAGACTTCAGTGCCGCGCGGGTCCGCTCGCGCTGTTCGCGGTCGCGCCGCTCGCGCTCCTTCTTCTCCGCCTTCTCGGCGGCCTTGGCGGCCTTCTCGGCGGCCGCCTTCTCCGCGGCCTCCTGCGCCTCGGCGAGCGATATCTGCCGGGTCTCCTCGGCGGCCGCGACCGCGAGGGGGGCCGGCGGCTCGGGTGCGTCGATCACGGCGGTGAGCATCGCCCGCGCGCGGTCGTCGTCGAGGCGGTGGGCCGGGTCCTTGACGAGGAGGCCGTAGATGACCTCGGTCAGCGGACCGGCGTTCTTGGGCGGGTCGACCGGCTCGGTCATCACGGCGGTGAGGGTCGCGAGGGCGGACCCCTTGTCGTACGGGGGCACTCCCTCGACCGCGGCGTACAGCAGGCCGCCGAGCGACCACATGTCCGCCGGCGGACCGGGGCGCTGGCCGCGGGCGCGCTCCGGGGAGATGTAGGAGGGGGCGCCGACGAGCATGCCGGTGGAGGTGACGGAGGGGTCGCCCTCGACCTGGGCGATGCCGAAGTCGGTGAGGACGACGCGGCCGTTGCCGTGGTCGGCGAGGAGCACGTTGGAGGGCTTCACGTCGCGGTGCAGGATGCCCTGCCGGTGTGCGGCGCGCAGTACGTCGAGCACGGCGAGGCCGACTTCGGCGGCTCGGCGGGGGGTGAGCGTCCCGTTCTCCCGGACGAACTCGGCGAGCGAGGGGCCCTCGATGAGCTCCATGACGATCCACGGGCGGCCGTCTTCGTCGACGACGTCGTAGACGGTCACCGCTCCGCCGCTGCGGATCCGCGCGATGGCCTTGGCCTCGCGCAGGGTGCGGGTGATGAGGCGGCGTTTCTCGTCGTCGTCGACGCCGCTGCCGAAGCGGAGTTCCTTGACGGCGACGGTCCGGCCGAGGGTCTCGTCCTCGGCGCGCCAGACGGTGCCCATGCCGCCCTTGCCGAGGACGTCGCCGAGGCGGTAGCGGCCCGCGAGCAGCCGGCCCTCGTCGTGCGGGCCCTCGCCCGCCTTGGCCGCGGCCGCCTTGACGGCGGCCGCCACCTCGTCGGCCTTGCTCACGGCGGCAGGCTTGGCATCCCGCGGCTCCGCCTTCGCGGCCGGGGGCTCCGCGTCCTCGGACGCCGCCCCGACGGCCGGCTTGCGCAGCTCAGGCTTGGCAGCCACCGGCTCCGTGGCCGCAGGCTTCGCATCCTGCGGCTCCGCCGCACCAGCCGCCTTCGCCGCCGCGGGCTCGCGCAGCTCAGGCTTGGCAGCGACGGGCTTCGCGGGCGCGGGCTCCTCAGCCGCAGGCTTCGCGGGCGCGGGCTTGCGCGGCTCGGGCTTCGCATCCGTCGGCTCCGCGGCCGCAGGCTTGCGCGGCTCGGGCTTCGCGGGCGCGGGCTCGGCGGCCGCAGGCTTCGCATCCTGCGGCTCCGCCGCACCAGCCGCCTTCGCCGCCGCGGGCTTGCGCAGCTCAGGCTTGGCAGCGACGGGCTTCGCGGCCGCGGGCTCCTCAGCCGCAGGCTTCGCGGGCGCGGGCTTGCGCGGCTCGGGCTTCGCATCCGTCGGCTCCGCGGCCGCAGGCTTGCGCGGCTCGGGCTTCGCGGGCTCGGGCTTCGCGGGCTCGGGCTTCGCGGGCGCGGGCTTGCGCGGTTCGGGCTTCGCCGCCGCGGGCTTCGCCTTTCCGGGCTCCGCCGCCGCAGGCTCGCCCGGTCGTATCTCCTCGGCCGCGGCCTGACCTGCGCCGGGCTTCGGGGGCTTCGGGTCCGCGGGGGTGGCCGCCGGAGGCACCGGCGATCCCGTCCCGACAGACGGTTCCGACGACTCGGTGTGCTCCGGCTTCGACATGCGTCCCCTCTGCGATCGTGCCGCCTGTTCCGGTTGCCCCGGCAGCGGCCGGGGTGCCCGGTAACCCGCCCCGGCAGAACCCTCATTGTCCCTTACTCCGCAACGGACGGGAGCCCCGGGTCCGCGGTTCCCCCCACGATGTGACGGAGTTACAACGGGACGATGTCCGGCGCCCCCAGCCGCGCGGCGTCCGCCGTCTGATCGTCCGGCTGACGCTGGGATTCCCGCTCGGCCTGGACCCGCTTCTCGTAGTGTTCCACTTCCTTCTCGATCTGCTGCTTGTCCCAGCCGAGAACCGGAGCCATCAACTCCGCGCATTCCCGTGCCGATCGCGTCCCCCGGTCGAAGGTCTCGATCGAGATCCGCGTCCGCCGCGTCAGCACGTCGTCCAGGTGCCGCGCCCCCTCGTGCGAGGCCGCGTAGACCACTTCGGCCCGGAGGTAGTCGTCGGCGCCCGTCAGCGGCTCCCCGAGCGAGGAGTCCGCCGCGATCAGCGACAGCAGTTCCTCCGTCAGCGACCCGTACCGGTTCAAGAGGTGTTCCACCCGCACCACATGGAGCCCCGTCCGCGCAGCGATCCGCGCCCGCCCGTTCCACAGGGCCCGGTACCCCTCCGCGCCCACCAGCGGCACGTCTTCCGTCACGCACGCCGCGACACGCTGGTCGAGGCCGTGGACCGCCTCGTCCACCGCGTCCTTGGCCATCACCCGGTACGTCGTGTACTTGCCGCCGGCGACCACCACCAGCCCCGGCACCGGGTGGGCCACCGTGTGTTCGCGCGAGAGCTTGCTCGTCGCGTCCGACTCCCCGGCCAGCAGCGGCCGCAGGCCGGCATAGACCCCTTGGACGTCGTCCCTGGTGAGCGGGACCGCCAGCACCGAGTTCACGTGCTCCAGCAGGTAGTCGATGTCGGCGCTCGACGCCGCCGGATGCGCCTTGTCCAGGTCCCACTCGGTGTCCGTGGTGCCCACGATCCAGTGCCGGCCCCACGGGATCACGAACAGCACCGACTTCTCGGTCCGCAGGATCAGCCCGGTCGAGGAGTGGATCCGGTCCTTCGGGACGACGAGGTGGATGCCCTTCGACGCCCGCACGTGGAACTGCCCCCGCTCCCCGATCAGCGCCTGGGTGTCGTCCGTCCACACCCCCGTGGCGTTCACGATCTGCTTCGCGCGGATCTCGTACTCCCCGCCGCCCTCCACGTCCTGCACCCGCGCGCCGACGACCCGCTCGCCCTCCCGCAGGAAGCCGACCACCCTCGCCCGGTTGGCGCACTGCGCCCCGTACGCCGCGGCCGTGCGCACCAGGGTCGCCACGTAGCGCGCGTCGTCCATCTGGGCGTCGTAGTACTGCAGGGCGCCCACCAGCGCGTCCTTGCGCAGCGCCGGTGCGATGCGCAGGGCCCTCTTGCGCGAGAGGTGGCGATGGGTCGGCAGTCCGCGCCCGTGGCCGCTGGACAGCGACATGGCGTCGTACAGCGCGACGCCGGAGCCGGCGTAGAAGCGCTCCCAGCCCTTGTGCTGCAGCGGGTAGAGGAACGGCACCGGCTTCACCAGGTGCGGGGCGAGCCGTCCCAGCAGCAGGCCGCGCTCCTTCAGCGCCTCCCGCACGAGGGCGAAGTCGAGCATCTCCAGATATCTGAGCCCTCCGTGGATGAGCTTGCTGGAGCGGCTGGAGGTGCCGGACGCCCAGTCCCTCGCCTCGACCAGTCCGGTCGCGAGCCCCCTGGTCACGGCGTCGAGGGCGGTGCCCGCGCCCACCACGCCCGCGCCGACCACCAGCACGTCCAGTTCCCGCTCGGCCATCGCGGCGAGCGCCTCGGCGCGCTGCGCCGGCCCCAGCGTCGTCGTCCCCCCTCCAGCTCCCCTCCCCGAACCCATACCCATACCGGGGACGGCCAGCGCGGGGACGGGCGGAGGCGGGAGGCGCGGGCCAACGGCATGGGGTCGGGGGAGGTGAACGGAGGGGAGACCATCGGCGACGAGAAGGGCACGGGGGCGGGCCCCGGGGTGGGCGGGCTCAGGGCGGCTTGGGGGCGGGCGTGGAGGGCCGGGCGAAAGGGAAGGGCCTGGGGGGGGCCGGGGGGGGCGGGGGGTCCGCCGGGGGGGGGCGGGGGCGGACGGGAACACGGCCCGGGACGGGGACGAGGGGCGGGGGGGGGGCGCAGCGGCCGGCGAGGGGGGGGAGGGGCGGGTCGGGGGGGGTCGGCGGCCCGGGGGCGGCGGGCGAAGCCGTCCTCGACGTCGACCCGTCATCGGTCCGCAGCGGTACGAAGGTGCTCGCCCGCTCCCCGCCGACGGCGTGGGGCGGGACCGGCCGGGAGGCCCCGGGCTTGATGGCCCGGAACACGGCGGTCCGCTCGCTGTCGGCCGGCTCGTCGGCGGCCTGAGCGGCGGCCGGAGCAGCGCCTTGGCCGGGGCCCTGGCCGGCACCTTGGCCGGCGGGCTTCACCGCGCGGAAGACGGCGGTGCGCTCGCTGTCGGCGGGCTCGTCGGCGGCCGGGCGCCCGGGGGTCCCGGCACCGGTACGCGGCCCAGGGCCGTCGGCGGCACCGGACGGCGCGGCGGACGGACCCCCGACGCGCCCGGAAGCGGAACCGGGTTCGCGGTCGGCGACCGGAGGCTTCACGGCACGGAACACGGCCGTGCGCTCGCTGTCGACCGGCTCGGCGGGCGCGGCCGCCGCGGGCTTGCCGGAGCCCGCGGAAGCACCCGCCGGGCCGTCACCCGTACGCGCGCCAGAGCCGCCCCCAGGGGCGGAACCGGCGGCCGGACGCCCGGAAGCGGAACCCACACCGGGGCCACCGGCCACGGGCCGGGAATCCGCGACCGGCGGCACCACGGCACGGAACACGGCGGTGCGCTCACTGTCGACCGGCGCGGCCGGAGCGGGCGGAGTCGCCTGACCAGTAGGAACGACCGGAACAGGCTTGCCCGAGCTCCCGGACGCACCCGCAGGGCCCTCGCCCGTACGCGCGGCGGAGCCGCCCTCGGGGGCGGAGCCTGCGCTCGAACGACCGGAAGCGGAATCCACCGGGGAGTCACCGGCCGCGGGCCGGGCATCGGCGACCGGCGGCGTCACCGCACGGAACACGGCGGTGCGCTCGCTGTCGACCGGCGCGGCGGGCTCGGCCGCGACGGGCCGGCCCGAAGCCGCCTCACGAGCCGCGGACCCCTCGCCCACGGACGCGGAAGCGGAAGCGGAAGCGGGACTTGAGCCGGAGCCGGAGGCAGCACCAGAGCCCGAGCTGGAGCCGGAGCCGGAGCCGGAGTCCGAGCCGGAGCCCGAGCCCGGGTCCGCACCGGAACCGGAAGGCGGACCGGAAGGCGCTCCGGAATCCGCGCCGGAGGCCGGGACGGAATCCGCACCGGAATCCCGGCCGGAATCCGCCGCCGCTTCGGGCAGGGCCTCGAAGACCTCGGTCCGCGCGCCCGGTGCCGCCTCCTCCGGCTCGTCACCGGTGGGCGAGGACTCCGCCGTGGCGACCCACGCCGCCACCGCTTCCCTCAGCGGATCGGGTGCCGCGGACCCCTCCTCGGGGTCCCGCGGACGGAACACCGAGACCCTCGGGTCACGCCCCTCGGAGGACTCCGCTGCCCCCGACGCTCCTTCATCAACCGACTTGTCGGGGGACTCGCCCGCCACCAGTTCCTCCTCGATCGCCATACGCCCGGCTGTCCGAATGTCTAACAGTGTCCCGTCTCGGGTGCATCGCCCCCGTGATAGACGAGAACGACATAGCTGACGGTTCCCCCACAAAGCAGGCAGGCACTCTCGACAGATGAATGTGAGAGGCGTCACCCTGTCACTCATCCACGCGGGGAGGCATGGATGGGCAAGAGCCGCAGAACGATTCCGGAGGAGCTCCTGCTGCTCGCATTGGACCCGGCCACGGGTACCACGGCGCAGCCGCAGTCGCTCGACCTCGGCCTGGCCGGGGCACAGCTAGTGGAGCTGGCTCTGGCAGGACGGATAGCCCCTGATGGGGATCGTATCGCCGTGGTGATGCCACGGCCGACAGGAGATCCGACTCTGGACTCCGCACTGGAACTGCTGCGCAGGCGCGGCAGCCCGGTTCGGGCCGTCCACTGGATCGGCGGACCCCGACTGGGGCTCCGCCAGGTGTACCTCGCTCACTTGGAGCGTTGCGGCATGGTCAGTGCCGTCGCGGGCCAGATGTGCGGGGTGCTGCCGACGACTCGCTACCAAGCGACCGACACGGCGATCAGCCGGGAGATCCGTGCCCGGCTGGACAGTGCGATCCGCACCGGTGTACCCCCGGACCCGCGGACCGCGGCGCTTGCCGCCCTGGCCCACGCGGTCGGACTCGGCAAGCACCTGTACCCCGGCAACGAGGGGCGGTCGTCCAGGTCCCGACTGCGGGACCTGATCCGGCACGACCCGATGGGCGGACTGGTGGCGCACGCCGTCATGGACGTCCAGAACGGCGTGGCCGCACAGCCGCGCCGCGACCGGGCACCGGCCCAGCCCACCCGGGCGACGGCCACGGCCGTTCCGCTGCAACCGCGACGGACCGGAGCGATGGCCCGCGCGGCCGCGCACTGAACCGCCGGCCGGGCACGCAGTACGGGTCGGACACGCAGTACGAGCACGAGGACAAGCGCGAGCTGCGGTACCAGTACCAGCACGACAGGCAGCACGCGCAGCACACGTAACGCCACTGCCGTGGCCGGCGTCCCTCAGACCCGGTCCGGGAGCCGCCAGCGCGCGGGGTGGCGAGGCCGGTACGCCGGCCCCGCCGCCCCGCGCGTTTGCGTTGCGGCCCGGTCCCGGCAACCCGGTCCCGGCAACCCGGTCCCGGCAACCCGGTCCCGGAGGCCCGATCCCGGGAACCCGATTCCGGCGGCCCGGTGCCGGCAACCCGATCCGGACAGCCCGTTCCGGACCCCATCCGGGCCGTTCCCCAGCGAGGCCGCACGCTTCGGTGGCAGTCTGCTCACCAGCAGGCACGCAGAGAGACAGCGAGAGAAGAAGGCGGAGGTGCCGTTCACGTGGCGTCCAATGTCAATCCCACCGTCCGACGCCGCCGACTGGGCATGGAGTTGCGCAAGCTCCGCGAGGACAAGGGCATGACGGCCGAACAGGTCGCAGAGCGCCTGCTCGTCTCCCAGTCCAAGATCAGCCGACTGGAGAACGGCCGACGCTCCATCAGCCAGCGCGACGTCCGCGATCTGTGCGACGTCTACGAGGTCGAGGACCGGCGGCTCGTCGACTCCCTCATGCAGATGGCCAAGGACTCCCGCCAGCAAGGTTGGTGGCACGCCTTCGGCGACATCCCGTACAGCGTCTACATCGGCCTGGAAACGGACGCCGCCAGCCTGCGCACCTACGAGCCCTTGGTGGTGCCGGGGCTGCTCCAGACCCCGGAGTACGCCCAGTCGCTCGTCCGGGGCGCATGGCCGGAGACCGCTCCGACCGACGTGGAGAAGCGCGTACAGGTCCGAATGCACCGCCAGAAGCGGCTCTGGGAGACCGACAACAGCAATCCGGAGATCGGGCCGCTGCGGCTTTGGGCGGTCATCGACGAGGCGGCCCTGCGGCGTCACGTGGGTGATGCCCAGCTCATGATCCGGCAGCTGGAGTACTTGATAGAGCAGTCGGAGAAGCCGCACGTCACGGTCCAGGTGATGCCCTTCTCGATGGGAGCGCACCCGGGCGTCAACGGCCAGTACGCCATTCTGGAATTCCCGGACGCGTCCGACTCGACCGTCGTCTACATCGAGGGCGTGACGAGCGACCTGTACCTGGAGAAGGCCAACGACGTGCAGAAATACAGCGTGATGTACGAACATTTGCGCGCACAGGCCCACAATGTGGACCAGACGCGGCAGTTCATCTCGCGCATCATCGACGATTTCGCGAGCAAGGAGAACTGAGGCTCAACAAAAGGCCGGTACGGTACACCGTCACTCCCCGGCCACAGAAGGCCTAAATGGAATATGCCACTCGGTCGGGTGAACGCCCCCGACACCTGCCGGAACCTGCGGGTAGCGTCGATCACGTCGGTCGGAGAAATGGCCGACAGGACACCGGGATCCACCGGTACTACTCGCTGAACCGGAGAGAAACATGGCCATTCGTCAGGGTTCCACGGAAAACTGGATCAAGTCCTCGTACTCCGCCAACGGCGCCTGCGTCGAGGTCAAGTCCCCCGTCATGGAGGCCATCGCGGTCCGCGACTCGAAGGTGCAGGACGGTCCGTCCCTCACCTTCGCGCCCGGCTCCTGGACCTCGTTCGTCGCCGAGGTGACCGAGGGCCGGCTGGGACGCCTCGCCTGAACGTCGAGGCGAACGTCCCAGCCCGCCGACAGACGAACAGCGCCACCAGCACGACACGCAGGACCAGCAGGATCCGCACCACCAGCACGACCAGTACCACCAGCACCACCGCACCACTGACTGGAGCCCTCTCGACCGGCCCGCCGTCCTGGCCGAGGGGGCTCGGCCATGTCCGCACGCGGGGCGCGCGGAGGCCGTACCCGGGCCCGTACGCGGGAGCCGCACACGGGGGCCCGCACGGCGCCCCCGGCGGCCGCCCCGGCTAGCGGCTAGCGGCTAGCGGCTAGCGGCTAGCGGCTAGCGGCTAGCGCAACCGGTCCACGTACCGGTCGGTCCCCGGCACCGTCGGGATGAACGGCGCCACCAGCTCCACCCGCCCCAGCCCCGTCTCCGCGACCTCCGCGTCCAGCCCCTGGAAGCGGTCCCAGCAGGTGCGCGGGTCGGTCTCGAGGAACCACAGCAGGGTCAGCCGGGTGTCGACCCCCTCCACCTGCTTCACGTACGTCATCCGGTCGCCGGGCAGCGGCGTCGGCCGGAAGACCGTGACCATCGCGGCCGGGGAGCCGGCCAGCCGCTTCGGCAGGGCGCGCGAGCGCAGCCACTCCAGCAGCTCGGCCCGCTGCTCCGGCCCCTCGGCGTCGACGACCTGGACGACGAGCCCGCCGTAGGGGTGGTCGAGGGCGTGGAAGTCGCGGGGACCGGCGGCGCCGTCGCGGTAGACGGTGGCCTCGTGGTCCTGGAACGCGGTGAAGACGTGGGTGCGGTCCTGGTAGACGCGCCCGTCGCGGTTGAGCCGCTTGTTGATGCCGACGGTCCACTTCATGTGCTCGTCGTAGCGGCCCTCGGTGACCCAGTACGTGGATATGTAGCACCCGGCCGTGACGGGCTGGGCGACCGCCGACTTCTCCGGGTAGCGCAGCTCCTGGAGGTCCCGGGTGGCGACCCAGCGGCGGCCGGCGAACATCCAGGGCATGGCCATGGCGCCCGCGTAGTAGTGGTCGTCCTCGTACCAGCGGTTGTACGCGAACTCGTGGCCCGGGTGCGGTTCGACCATCGTGATCAGCGCGTGGCCGGGGTGGACTCCGTAGGGGCCGACCGAGGCGAGCTCGGCGTAGTCGTCGGCCCGGGTGTTCCGCTCGTCTGCTGTCATGGGAGACGGTCTAGCTGATGCGACGTCAGATGGGGAGTCCCCGGCGGGCAGTTCAGCATCCGATACATAGATGGCGTCTACACCTTCACGGGGCTACGATGCGCGCACCCGCCTCCCGAAGGAGCTCCCGTGCCCGCCTCCACCGTCGGCCTCGCCCCCGCCCCGCCGCCGCCTTTGGCCGCCCGCGTCCGCACGACCGCGCCCTCGGCCGTACGCGAGATCCTCGCCGTCACCGCCCGGCCCGGCATGATCTCCTTCGCCGGCGGCCTGCCCGCGCCCGAGCTCTTCGACGCCGAGGGGCTGCGGGCCGCGTACACCACCGTCCTCACCCGCTCGGCCCGCCGCGCGCTCCAGTACTCGACCACCGAGGGCGCCCCGGAACTGCGCGCGGCCGTGGCCCGGCGGTTCGACGGGCGCGGACTGGCGACCACCGGGGACGACGTACTGATCACCACCGGCTCCCAGCAGGGGCTCGGCCTGATCGCGACGGCACTGATCGAGCCGGGCGACACGGTCCTCGTCGAGAACCCCACCTACCTGGCCGCGCTCCAGGGGTTCGCGCTCGCGGGCGCCCGCGTGGTCCCCGTGCCGTGCGACGGCGAGGGCATCCTCCCGGACGCCCTGGAGGAGCTCGTCGCGCGCGAGCGCCCCAAGCTGCTCTACACCGTCCCCACCTTCCAGAACCCGACCGGCCGCACCCTCCCGTCCGACCGCAGGGCGGCGGTCGCGGCCGTCGCGGCCCGGCTCGGACTGTGGCTGCTGGAGGACGACCCGTACGGGGACCTGCGCTACGAGGGCTGCGACATCCCGTGGCTCGCCGCGCACCCGGGCGCGGAGGACCGTACGGCCCTGCTCGGCAGCTTCTCGAAGGTGATGGCGCCGGGGGTCAGACTGGGCTGGCTGCGCGCACCGGCGGCGCTGCTGCGCGGGGCGGTGCTCGCGAAGCAGGCGGCGGACCTGCACACCTCGACGGTGGACCAGCTCGCGGCGGCGGAGTACCTGCGGACGGCGGACCTGTCCGCGCACATCGCCCGGGTCCGGGAGGCGTACCGCGGCCGACGCGACACACTCCTGTCGGGCCTGGCGTCGGCGCTCCCGGCGGGCTCGACGTGGAACCGCCCGGAGGGCGGCATGTTCGTCTGGGCCCGCCTCCCGCAGGGCCACGACGCGACGACCCTGCTGCGCGCGGCGACCGCCGCGGGCGTGGCCTTCGTCCCCGGAGCCCCGTTCTTCGCCGGCTCCCCGGACCCCAGAACCCTCCGCCTGTCGTTCACGACGCACACGGAGACGGAGATCGCCGAGGGCCTGCGGCGGCTGGCGGCGGCGGGCGGGGCGCACGCCGAGGCAAAAAGAGAGGCTCGTCCCTCGCCCCCCACCTCGGACAGGCCGCGGACGGGGTACAGGCGAATTCCCCGGTCCCGGCCCGCCGCGCCGACGTAGTCGGCGCCCGCCTCCCAGTCGCCGGCCGTGACGGCGGCGCCCGCCGCCGTGTCCTCGGGGGGCACGGGCTGCGCGTTCTCGGTGTCGAGGTCCGCCTCGGCGCCGTGGGCTCGGAGATGTGTGGAGGAGACAGGTCGGGGCCGGGGCCGTGTCCACCACCGGTACGCCGACTTCGAGTTCGCCGTGCCCGAGGGCGGGGAAGCCCACGTCCACACTGACCTTCCAGGCACCGGGCGGCAGGGACTCGGCCGTGGTCCAGCCGGCCGGCGCCGCCGCGGGGTCGCGCACCAGCCGCCAGGGGCCCATCGTGCGGGCGCCGTCGGCGCTGACCGCGTTCACGGTGGCGGCGACCGCCTCCTCGACGGCGTCCCCGTCGTTCTCCCAGGTGATGTCGGCGGTGACGCGGCCCTCCCGCTGCCCGTTCACCACCACCTTCACGGTGTCGCCGTGGGCGTGCGCCACGACCGGGGCCAGCAGGATCAGGCCGAGGGCGGTCAGGACCGTCTGGAAAGCGATTCGTATGCGCATCGTGGCGGTGCTCCGGGTGGGGTGAGGGGCCCGGCGGACGGCCGCGTGGCGCGGCCGTCCGCCGGAGGGGACTTCACGGGCCGACTGGGTCAGCCGGCCTTCTGCACGGTCCAGGCCTGCGCCGCGCGGCCGTCCGCGCGCTGCAGGTCGAGCAGCCAGTTCCCGTAGTAGGGGCGGCTGCTCACGGTCAGCGCGAAGCCGCCGCCCGGGTCGGTGACGCTCACCGCGCCGCCGCGGGAGGTCAGCTTCCAGGCTTGCGCACCGGAGCGGCCGCAGGGCTGCTGCGCGACCCACATGCCGGCGGCCGGAGTGCCGCCCGGCTCCAGGCACTTGCCGGAGACCGCGGAGCGGATGCGGACCAGCCCGCTGCCCGCGTCGTCGAAGTACCACTGCTGCTGGGCGTAGCCGTTGGAGCGCGCCCCGACGAGCACGGTGCCGTCGGCGCCGCGCCCGCCCCAGACCTCGGCGGCCATGCCGCTGCTGCCGTTCCCGAGCAGGTACCGGGTGCCGGGGGTGGTCGCACCGCCGCCCGTGCCCTTCGTACGGAAGGTCGCGGCCTTTCCGGGTCCGCTGTCACGGCCAGCGCCGTCACGGACGGAGACGGCGAGCGTGTAGGAGGTGTCGGGCCGGAGGTTGTAGACGCGCAGCACCGGGGACTGGACCCAGGCCAGGTGCTTGCCGCCCAGCAGGACCTGGTACCAGGCGGCGCCCTCGGCCTTGGGCCAGCTCACGACGACGGAGTCCGACTGGATCTGGCCCACCGTCACGGCCGGTCCGCCCGTGGGCTTCTTGGTCGGTGTGGGCGTCGGCTTCTTGGTCGGCGTCGGGCTCGGACTCGGGCTCGGGTTCGGGTTCGGACCCGGGTCGGTGCCGCCTCCGCCCCCCTTGTTCTTCATCAGGAACTGGTTGTCGGCGATGTTCCAGTGCGTGGCCAGGTAGCTGCCGGCCTTGGGGCTGGTGTGGAAGTAGTCGTCGTGGTTGCAGTCCAGGATGTTCTCGGCGGCCTGGTTGGTGCAGATGTTGCGCATCTGCGGGTAGTACGGGGTGTCCGAGTAGCACATGACGTCGAACTCGTCGGTGCAGTGCGCGCCGCGGCTGGTGTTCGGGGCGCTGTTGTTGACCGCGCCCAGGTTGTGGCCGAGTTCGTGTGCGGCGGTGTGGCCGCCCCAGCAGCCGGAGTCCGTACGCCCGTACGAGGGGCCGAAGTTGCTGAGGTTGGCCTGGCCGGGCCGCTCGTCGCCGTTGAAGGTGCCTATCCCGCAGTAGACCTGGGTGTCCGCGAAGATCATGTACTTGCGGTCCCGGCGGTCGAGCCCCTTGCCGGCGAGCGCGGCGTTGGTGGCGCTGAACTCGGCCAGCGCGGAGTCCGGGAGCTCGATGTTGAGCACGGTGGGGGTGCAGTCGGCGGCCGTCACGTAGCGGATGTGGCGGACCCCGCCGGTCTCTTGGGCGCTCGCCGCGTAGATGACGTCGGCGTCGGCCGCCCACTTGCGGAACGAGGCCGCGTACTCGGAGTAGCGGTCGCGGCCGGGGCCGTGGACGTAGACGACCTGGACGCGATTGCCGGTGCTGCCGTCGCCGTCGCACTGGACGGTCTGGCCCGCGGGCCCGGCGGCGACGGCCTGGCCGGCGGCCGAGGGCGCGGGCGCGGCGGACTTGTCGGCGGCACGGTCGGCGTCGGCGGCGGGCGCGTCCTGAGGACGCCCGCCGCCTTCGCCGGGCGCCGGGTCGTCGGCGGCGGGGCGGGCCGGATCGGCCGCCGGGGCGGAGGCCTTGACGGCGGGCGGGATGTCCTTCGTGATGTCGACGCCCTTGGGCGGGGCGTCCGGGCCGTGGGTACACAGACCGGCACCGGTCCGGTAGACGCCGGCGCACCGGTCGCCCTTCGGCGCGGGGGCGAGGCCGTCGTAGACCATGCCGCGCGCGCCCTCGTTGGCGGGCGCGGCGGCGAGGGGTTCGGGCTCCTGGTCCCGGGCGGGCGCGGCGGCCGGTGCGGCGGCCTCCGCCCCGGCTTGTACGGACACGGCCTGGGCCCCGTCGCCCAGTCCGGAGTAGGCGATGCCGGCGGCGATCACCGCCGCCGTGGCCATGGCGGCGGTGAGGAGTACCAACCGTCGCGGTTTGCGGCGGTGTTCATGCCGTCTGCGTCGTCCTGTCATGGGCACCTCAAAGCAATATCGGATGAGTGGGTGCGCGGAAGCCTGCCAGACGAATGCGGCGGAGAATTCGGACAAAGAGGGGCGCGCTTCGAGAAATCGTTCCGTTACCTGCGCGTCAGATCTGATGAACAATCAATACGCAAGGAAACAAAGGGAGTTACGCGCGTCGCGCATATTGGTCCAGGCCTTATCGAGGGGAGTCGTTATCGAATCGAGATAACAAGTGGAGTCCTGTTGACGGGAATTCAGTCAAGGATTCACCTAATTACTACCTGTCGAATTCCCTCCGTCACGACCCGTGAGGAAGGCGGTGCCCGGCCGGCCCTGCGCACACGGAGGCGTCCCCCACGGCCCGCTGACGGAGCGTCCGGACCGCGACGCCGTTCCTCCGCGCGGCCGCCCGCGTACTTCGCGGGCCGGCTGCGGACGAGGGCGGGAGGTGAGGTCCGGCCCGCCCGCAGCGGAACGGGCCGATCCGTCGACCGGCCTGCGCGGCGCTCAGATCCCGGCGGCCCGGACCGGACGTCGGAGCAGGTAGAGGGCAGCGGACGCGACGAGCACCGCCATGCACGCGATGAACACCAGCCCCGCGCCCTCCAGTCCGAGCGGCCCCACGAGCAACCCCACGCCGATCACCGGCACCGAGATGCCGGTGTACGCCACCACGAAGAGCGTGGAGATCACGGACGCCCGCCGGTCCGCGGGAGACGCCGCGGCCACCGCGGACAGCGCCCCGCGGAACGCCAGTCCCTGCCCGAGTCCGCCGACCACGGCACTGAGCACCACCAGCGGCAGCAGGTCCCGCCACAGCGCGCCCGCGAGCAGCGCCAGGCCGGCGAAGAGCCCGGCGCACCCCAGCGGCAGCGAGCGCCCCACCCCGACCCGGCCGACCGCCAGCTGCCCGGCGGTCGAGGCGAAGAAGGCCATCGCGACCACCAGCCCGCTGACGGCGTGGTTGTGCACGTCCAGGGACTGTGCGAGGAACGCCGGGCTGACGGACGTGAACACCCCGAACAGCGCGAACCCCACGAACGAGGCGATCGCCGCCGGCCCGAACACCGCCCGCACCTGCGGGGGCAGGCCGGGCCGCTGCGGCCGTACGGTGCTCAGCGGCCGCAGCTCACGTACCGTCTCCGGCAGCCGCAGCAGGACCGCGGCCGAGCCGGCCACCAGCGCGATGTGCACGGCGAACGGCAGGTACAGCGGCCAGGGGGCGTACTGCGCGAGCACTCCGGCGAGCAGCGGACCGCAGCCCAGCCCACCCATGTTGGCGGCCGTCGCGACGAACGTGGCCCGCGAGGCGCCGCCGGCCGGTGCCAGCTCCATCACGTACGCCGTGGCGGCCCCGGTGAACAAGCCGGCGGACAGCCCCGACAGCAGCCGCCCCGCGTACAGCCAAGGCATCCCGTCGGCGCACAGGAAGCAGACGGCGCTCGCCGCCGCCAACCCCAGCCCCGCCAGCAGCACCGGCCGCCGGCCCACGGCGTCCGAGACATTGCCCGCCAGCAGCAGCACGCCGATGACCCCGAAGGCGTACACGGCGTACACCACGGTCACCGTCAGCTCGGAGAAGCCGAACTTCTCCTGGTAGAGCCCGTAGAGGGGGGTCGGCAGCGTGGTGCCGGCCATGCACACGGCGAACACCGCCCCGCTGAGGAAACACGCGCGCCACCCTCGGAGATCACCGTCCATGCCGCCGACGGTAAACCCGCGACGCGCCCCGGCCCCGGCCTGACGTGCCCGGCGCGCCGCCGCTCCCACCTGCGCAGCGCAGGATGCCGCTGGTCAGCGCGTGCCAGCAGGGACCGAACCGTCACGCGTGGCACCCTGTCGCCGTCCGCGGATCATGAGAAGGTGCGCTGCATGAGTCGGCGAGATGCCCGCAGAACCGTGGCGAAGCGTCGCCGCGACTCCCCACGGCGGAGCAGGGGCAGCTCATCAGCCGGTTCAACGACGCCACCACGAACCTGGGGTCGAAGGAACCCGGCATCGCGTTCGGGGGGATCGCCGCACTGCAGCGCATCCTGGGTCCCGCCGCCGAGGACGACGACGGGAGCGCAACACGCGAGGAGCCGAGCCCTCTGCCGGAAGCCGGCCCCGTCGCCTGCGACAGCACGGGCTACGCCGACGCATCGGGGGCGGCGAACCTGCGCGGGGCGCACCTGGCCGCGGCGAACCTCAAGAAGGCGGAGCTCCGCTATGCGGACCCGTGCGGAGCGGACCTGAGCAACGCGGACCTCACCGGCGCCTTCCTCGACCACGCGGACCTGGCCGGGGCGAACCTGTCGGGAGCGAAGCTCGACGGGATCGACTCCTATCGCGCACGCGGGTTCATGCCCGAGCGGCGCGACCGTCCTTGCCGGCCGTGGATCGAAGAGTTCCACTGGCGGTGAACAATCCCGGATCCGGGTCAGCGGAACTCGTGTACCACCTGGATCTCGCCGACCAAGTGGGCGTTGAAGTCGTCCAGTTCCTCGGCCGGAACCCACAGCTCGAGGATCGTGCGCCCCCCGGCCTGCTGAACGGGGTAGCGGCTCAAGAACTCCGACTCCACCTCGAACCGGGTGACGAAGCCGACGCCGCTGTGCTTCACGTTCCAGTCCCTCGCGATCTTGATCGCATACTCCTCGTTGAGGACCGGGTAGAAGATCGGCTGCTCGGGAAGGCGCGGCGGCCAAGCACGCCAGTTCAGCTCGCGGACCAGGTCCAGCTCCTGGGGGCCGGTGGGCCGCCATAGGGTCGTCGTCGGTCGCAGGACGGTCATGTGCGTCGCTCTCTGAGTGCGGGAAGCCGCTGGTACGGCTGGTCTGCGACCGGACGATACCGGCGCCCGGACTTCAGCGGCCACGCGGTTTCCGCGCCCCGGTTCGCACGGCCCGGACGGGGCGCGTGCAACACGTTCAACAGCGGACCCCTGCCGCGGCCGTTGCCCTCCACCCTCCCGCCCGGTTAGTACGCCCGGGGACGTTTGCGGAGCCTCGGCCGTCAGCAGTGCGGCAGCAGCGGGCCGGCCGTGCGTCTGCCGTCCGTCACGCGTCCGTCAGCAAGGCGCCTGGATGGCCGTACCGAGTTCAGCCTTTGGGGCGAATCCCTGATGGGCTAGCGGCCGTAACGTTTCTTCCTTCACGCCGCTGAGCTGCGGGAATCGCGGCGAACCCGTCGGCCAGCACATCTGTTCTGCGCCGCCTCCGCGCCCGCCGTGATCTTGACGCGCCCTACAGTCATGCCGCTCCCCCGAGATCCTCCTGAGAGACGTGCGTGACTTCCCCCTTGCCTTGCACAGAAGACCAGTTGACGCCCTCGGCCGGCCGGGCCGCGCCGCCCGCGGCGGTGCTCCAAGGCATCGCCGGATACGTCCCGTCGGGCGTGGTCGCCAACGCCGGACTCCCCGCGGCCTGGGGCATCGACGACGCCTGGGTGCACCGCCGCACCGGGATCCGCGAGCGGCGCCGGGCCGCACCCGGCGTCTCCACCGGCGAGCTCGCCCTCGAAGCCGGGCGCCGGGCACTGGCCGTGGCGGGGGGCGCTCCCGTGGACACCGTGCTCGTGGCGACCTCCACTCCGGACCGGCCGATGCCCGCCATGGCCCCGCAGCTCGCGACCCGCCTCGGTCTCGGCGGCGCGGCGGCCTGGGACGTGAGCGCCGCCTGCAGCGGGTTCCTGTACGGGCTGGCCACGGCGGCCGGCGCGCTGCTGTCCGGCTGCGCCGACCGGGTCCTGCTCGTCGCGGCCGACGTGTACTCCACCCTCCTCGACCCCGAGGACCGCTCCGCCGGGATCGTCTTCGGCGACGGCGCCGGGGCGGTGGTGCTGCGCCGGGGCCGGTACGGGGAGCCCGGCAGCATCCTCGCCTTCGACCTCGGCAGCGACGGTTCGGGCGACGAGCTGATCGAGGTGCGCGGCGGCGGAGCGCGGGAGCGTTCGGCCCCGGAGGCCTACGGCCCCGGCGACCGGCACTTCCGGATGCGGGGCCGCGAGGTGTTCCAGCACGCCGTGATCCGGATGACGCAGTCCTCGCAGACCGTGATGAAGCACGCGGGCTGGTCGCCCGAGGACGTGGACCGCTTCTGCGCCCACCAGGCCAACGCCCGCATCGTGACCGCCGTCGCGGAGCGCGTTCCGGTCCCGGGACCGCGCCGGGTGACCAACATCGAGCGGGTCGGGAACACGGGGGCGGCGTCCATCCCGCTCGCCCTCGCCGACGCCGCCTCGCGCGGTGAACTGCACGCCGGGGAAAGGGTGTTGCTCACCACTTTCGGCGCCGGACTCACCTGGGGGTCCGCGGCCGTGCTCTGGCCGCGGCTCGACCGCACGGTGCCCGGCATCGAACCCGCGCCCTGACCCCGAGGCGCCCGCGGTCCTCCCCCTTGACCTTCCCCGCGACCTTCCCGGCCGCTCCGCCTCCGCCGGCCGACCGACCGCGCCGACCGGGCTCGTAGAACCGCGCCCGTCGAACCGGCTCGTCGAACCGGGCTCGCTCTGTCTCGTATACACATTACCCCGCCGACCCCGCCCAGCCCGCCGACCGCCCCGACCACGCCGGCCAGCACCGTGCGGGCCTCCCTGGCCGTGGCGAGGGTGACCGGGTCGGTCCGCAGCTCGCCCCGGCCGTGGAGCGCGGCGGCCCGGGAGCCGCTCAGCCAGAGCGTGAGACCGCCCAGGGAGTCGAGCAGGTCGTGGTGCCCGTAGCGGTCGTGCCAGAGGGTGTTGAGCAGGTCCAGGCTGAGCGGCTCGCCGGTCAGCGGGCGTGGATCCCGCATGGTCATCTCCGTCGTCCGGGTATCGCGGCTTCGGATACGGGTTCGAACGCGCAGAACGGGGACGAGCCCTCGGCCCGGTACGGCTCCGCGGTGTGCGGCCCGGCGACGATCCCCGGCAGCAGCAGTTGCCACAGCCCGGTCACGTGCCGGCGCAGCGAACGACAGGAGCGGCCCGGCCGCGGCTCCTCCGCCCGCAGGGACACGTCCATCCCGATCAGGGAGAACACGACCTGGGAGGCGATCTCCCGGGGGTCGGACACCCCGTGCAGGGCGGCGGCCAGCTCGGCGCGGACCGGATCGGTCCAGGAGCCGCCGGCGTCCGGGTAGTGCGGGAACTCCCGGGTCAGCCGGGCTCCCGCGCGCGCGACCGGGTCGTGCCCGAGCCGCCCGGCGACCACGTGCGTCATGTCGACGGCGGCCTGCAGCGGCCGGACTCCGGTGCGCGGTACGGAGTCCAGTGCCGCGGCGGTCGTCTGCCGGGCCTCGCTGCGCACCGCCCGGACCAGGTCGTCCTTGGCCGGGAAGTGGTACATCAGGGCGCCCTTGGTCACCCCGGCGGCGGTGCAGATGACGACAAGTGAGGCCCCTTCATATCCGTACAGGTCGATGGCCTTGGCGGCGCCGTTGATCAGAGCCCGGCGCGTCCGCTCGGCTCTCTCCTGCTGCGCCATGGGCGCTCCTCGTGCGTAGGGGGTGGAGACACGGGCCGTCTCTTCGGGACCGGCCCGGCCCGCGGCACCGGGCGCCGTGCACCTCCCGGTGGAGCGTGGGGGGAGAGGTGCGGCGCCCGGTCGGGAACCCTCCCGGGGACAGCCGGGAGGAAGCCGCGGGCCGGCCCGGCCCGGGAGAGACGGCGCACGGATGGCGCCGCCGGCGACGGGCCCGCCGCCGGAGCGCCATCCGTACGGTCAGGCCGCGCTGCCGGCGGGCACGGGGGCCAGGCTGTCCTCGAAGCTCTTGCGGAGCTGGGCCCGGCGGAGCTTGCCGATGCCGGTCTTGGGGATCTCGGACCGGTCGACGGGCAGCAGGTGGCGGACGTCGACGCCGAGGCGCTCGCGGACCCGCTCGCGGATCTGCTCGCCCTCCTCGGCGGTGATGGTCCCGGTGCGCGGGCTGAAGAAGACCGCGAGCTCCTCGGCGCCGCCGGGCTCGGAGGTGACGAGGGAGGCGACGGTGTACGAGGGCTCGATGAAGCCGAGTTCCTCGACGGCGGCCTCGATCTCGTGGCCGTGGTAGGCGATGTCGCCGAGCTGGATGACGTCGTCGGTGCGGCCGGTGACGGTGAGGATGCCGTTCTCGACGTACGCCAGGTCGCCGGTCTTGAACCAGCCGTCCTCGGTGAAGGACTGCCGGTTCTGCACGGGGTTGTCGTAGTACCCGGAGGTGATCGTCGAACCGGTGACCTGGAGCCGGCCGGTGACGCCCCAGGGCACGAGCTCGCCGTGCTCGTCGACGACCCGGATGCGGGTGCCGGGCTGGGGGCGGCCGACGGGCACGTAGCGGTCGTCGCCGGCGGCGGCCTCGGTGAACTGGCAGTCGGCCACGCCGGCGGTGGTCTCGGACATGCCCCAGCCGGGGAACATGGCGGTGGCGGGCAGCCCGTGGGGGGCCAGCAGGTCCAGGAAGCGGCGTACGACGCCGGAGCGGACGGCCTCGCCGCCGTTCATGATGTAGCGCAGCGGGCTGAGGTCCCAGCCGCGGCCCTCGAAGCGGTCGGCCTGGTCGTTGACGAGCACGAAGGCGAAGTTGGGCGCCCAGGTGGTGTCGGCCCGGTGCGCGGAGACGGTGTCGAGCCAGCGCAGCGGGTCCTCGAGCACCCACTGGATCTTGGCGTGGACCTGGGCGGCACCGAGGAAGACGTCGCGGGCGTGGAACATGACGAGCCCGCCGATGTGGTCCAACGGCATCCAGTTGAAGGTGCGGGTGTCCGCGTCGAGCTTGTTCACGCGGGCCGTGGCGGCGCTGCGCGTGAGGACGTTGCGGTGGGTCAGGGTGACGGCCTTGGGCACGCCGGTGCTGCCGGAGGTGAGCAGCAGGACGACCGGGTCGACGGCGGCGGGCTCGTGCCAGTCGAGGTCCGGTTCGTGCGCGGCGCGCAGGCTCGCCACGTCGCCGAGGTGGGCGGCGGCCCAGCCGGCGTCGGCGGTGACCGCGGGCGCGATCTCCTGGCCGGTGCCGGTCAGCACGCGGGGGCGGCCGTAGCCGCTCCACACGCGCTCCAGCAGGCCGGGTCCGTTGACCGCGTCGGCGCTGACGGGCAGCGGCAGGAAGCCGCCCAGGACGCAGGCCCAGAAGCCGCCGAGGAGGTCGGTGTCGTCGTCCGACTGGAGGATGATCTTCTCGCCGGCGCCGGCGCCGGAGGCGCGCAGGCCGGCCAGGATCCGCGAGGCGTCGTCGAGCAGTTCGACGTAGCTCTGGTGGTCCTCGGTGCCGTCCGGGCGGATGTAGGTCACTCCGCGGCCGTCCTCGGCGCCGGCGGCGCGGACGAGGGCCTCGCCGAGGTGCGCCACGCCGGTTTCGGGGGCGGGCCCGCCGTCGAGCAGCGATATGCCGGTGCCGGTCATGCCTGGTTCTCCTCTTGCTGAGCGGTGTCGGTGTCGGTGGCGTTCGTCGTCGCGGTCGCGGCCGTGGTCGCGGTGGCCACGATGACGAGCGGGCCGCGGCCGTGGAAGGGCGCGGGCTCCTTGCGGAAACCGCCGTACTCGGCGGTGATGGTCAGTCCCGCCGCGGCGAGCAGCTCGCGCACCTCGGGCCCGGTCAGCACCGCCTGGTCGAAGAAGTTGTCGTACATGGCGACCGTGCCGTCGGGGGTGCGGACCAGCAGGGTCTCCTCGTTGCGCCAGTTCGCCGCGTGGGCGTTGATGGCCTGGCGGGCGAGGCGGGTGATGAGGACTCCGTCGGGACCGCGGTGGTGGGCGACGGTGTGGGGCTGGAAGGAGTCGACGAAGTTCAGCATGTGGCCGAACTCCAGGACGACCTGCCCGCCGGGGGCCAGCAGTTCGCGCAGGGAGCGCAGGACCGCCGGGAGCTCGGCGCGCTCCAGGTAGTTGAGCGTCATGAAGAGGCTGTAGACGAGGTCGTAGCGCCCTTCGGTGCGGTACGTCTCGGCGCGTGCCTCCACGTAGGAGATGCCTTCGTCGCCGGCGGCGCGGGCGTACTCCAGGAACGCGGCGCTCTGGTCGACGCCGGTGCCGCGGTGGCCGCGCTCGCGCAGGGCGCGCAGGTTGGAGCCCGTGCCGCAGCCGAGGTCGAGCACGGTGCCCGCCTCGGGGAGCAGGGACGCGAGGAACTCCGTCTCGGCGGCGAGGTTGCGGAAGTCCTTCCGCATGATCTCGTAGTACTCACCGGGGAATTCGAAGCTCGTGCCGGTCAAATCCGTCATCCTCCTCGGATGTCAGTGCTCGTCAGTGCTCGTCAGTGCTCGTCAGGGGTCCGTCGGGGTGGCGGGCCCGTCGGTGCCCGTCAGGTGGCGACGGGCTCGCGCGTGGTGCGGTAGCCGCGCGGGGTGAGTCCGTAGCGGTCGCGGAAGAGCCGGCTGAAGTGGGAGGCCTGGTAGAGGCCGGACCGTTCACCGATCACGCCGACGGGCAGGTGGGAGAGCCGTGGATCGCGCAGCTCGTACCGGCAGCGGGCGAGGCGCTCGTCGCGGATCCAGCGGGCGGGGCTGGTCCCGTGGTCCTGGAAGATCCGCTGGAGGTAGCGCAGCGAGATGTTGTGGTGCTCGGCGACCGCCTGCGGGGTGAGGCCGGGGTCGGAGAGCCGTTCGCGGATGTAGGACTGGATGTGCAGCATGAGGCCGTGGCGGGCGACCTCGTCCTCGGCGGCGACGTGGCGCAGCCGGTCCGCGAGGACGGCGGCGGTCAGGCCGGCCACGGTGGATCCGACCCGGTCGACGGCGGAGTGGATCTCGGTGCCGTGGTCGTGGAGTCCGGCGAGGAGCTGGGAGAGCAGCGCGCCGGCGCCCATGCGCCCGCACCAGCCGGTCGCGGTGAGCTTCGCGGTGTCGTCGGCCGACATCCCGAGGTGGCGGTGCGGCAGCAGGACCTCCACCAGGTGGAAGGGGCGGGGCAGCACGAGACGGTAGGGGCGGCTGCTGTCGCAGCAGATGATCTGGGGGCCGCTCGCCTGGCCCCGGCGCCCGTCCTGGTGCACGTGGATCTCGCCCGCCAGTGCCCGGAACACCCTCAGGTACTCGGCGGCGCCGGGGCGGATGTGGCGGCCGGGGCGCAGGACCTCGTGGGGCTCGCCGGTGACGAGGGTGATGGTGACGTCTCCGAAGTCGCGTCGCACGACGGTGCCGTGGACGGACTCGTCGAGTCCGCGGACGACCCGCGCCGCACCGGGGGCGTACGCGGCAACCGGTGGACTGCGGTCCGGCACGAATGCGCTCGGCCCGCGGAGGGGCAGCATGTCCATCGTTCTCCTCGCTCCGGGAAGCGTCATGCCATCGTGACAGGCAGGCCCATAAAAACATACCGGCATGCAGGTACTCGTATGCCATCAGAAGTTCCAATGCCTGCGGCCCCACCTCGGCTTTCATGCGCAAACAGGCGATGAGCAGGCGCATTTAGGCAACCACGTCAACAGGTCACGCGGTACAGTTGACGATTAGGACTGGCCGGACAACGCGGCTTTACGTGCGGTCATGGATGTAGTTTCCGAAGAGGGGTATCACGTGACGATCAAGGTCGGCATCAACGGATTCGGCCGCATCGGCCGGAGCTTCTTCCGCGCCGCCCTTCAGCGGGGCACCGGCCTGGAGGTGGTCGCCGTCAACGACCTCACCGACGCCGCGACGCTGGCCCATCTGCTCAAGTACGACAGCACCCTCGGGCGACTGGGCCACGACGTCCGCGCCGTGGAGGGCAACCTCGTCATAGACGGGCGCACCATACGCGTGACCGCCGAGCGCGACCCCGCCAAGCTGCCGTGGGGCGAGCTGGAGGTGGACGTCGTCATCGAGTCCACCGGCGTCTTCACCGACGCGCACAAGGCCCGCGCCCACCTGGAGGCCGGCGCCCGCAAGGTCATCATCAGCGCGCCCTCGAAGAACGAGGACCTGACGATCGCCTTCGGCATCAACGACAACCTCTACGACCCGGCCGTGCACGACATCGTCTCCAACGCCTCGTGCACGACCAACTGCCTGGCCCCGCTGGCCAAGGTCCTCGACGACGCGCTCGGCATCGAGCACGGCCTGATGACCACGGTCCACGCCTACACCGCGGACCAGAACCTCCAGGACGGTCCGCACACCGACCTGCGCCGCGCCCGCTCGGCGGCGACCAACACCGTGCCGACCACCACCGGCGCCGCCAAGGCGATCGGCCTGGTCCTCCCCCAGCTGAAGGGCAAGCTCGACGGGTACGCGCTGCGCGTGCCGATCCCGACGGGCTCCGCCACCGACCTCACCGTCCGCGTCGCGCGCGCGACGACCGTCGAGGAGGTCAACGAGATCTTCGCGAAGGCCGCCGAGGGCGCTCTCGCGGGCATCCTCACCTACACCGACGAGCCGATCGTCTCCAGCGACATCGTCACCGACCCCGCGTCCTGCATCTTCGACTCGGGCCTGACCAAGGTCATCGGCGACGGCCGCCAGGTCAAGATCGTCGGCTGGTACGACAACGAGTGGGGCTTCTCCAACCGTGTCGTGGACACCGCCCTGCTGATCGGCGCCCGTTCCTGAACGCGTCGCCGTTCCCGAACGCGTCGCCGTTCCCGAACGCGTCGCCGTTCCCGAACGCGTCGCCGTTCCCGAACGCGTCGCCGTACGCGTCGCCGTTCCCGAGCGGGTGTCCGTTCCCGATGCGGCGCCCGTGCCCGACCGGAGGTTTCCGTGGTGATCAAGACCACCCATCACGAGGGTGAGCAGGCCGTTCAGAAGCAGGCCGGCGAAGGCGGGCCCGGCTGGGGCTCGCCCATGTTCGACGATGTGATCCAGCCCGGATTCGACCAGTACCTGATGCGCCAGCGGATGCTCTTCCTGGGCGGCGCCGACGCGACGGGGGCCATGTGGTCCTCGCTGGTCACGGGCGATCCCGGGTTCGCCCTGCCCACGGGCCGGCACACGATCACGCTGTCGTCCGTGCCCGTGCCGGGCGACCCGCTCGCCAGTGCCTTCGAGGAGACGGCCGACATCGGCCTGCTCGCCCTCGAACCGCACACGACGAGCCGGATCAGGATCAACGGCGTGGCGCGGCGCGAAGGGGATCTGCTGCACATCCGCACCGAGCAGGTGCTGGGCAACTGCCCCAAGTACCTGCAGGTGCGGGTTCCGGTCGCGGACGGGCCCGCCGGGTCCCGGGAGATCCGCAGCGGCGAGGGACTCACCCCGGAGCAGGAGAAGTGGATCCGCGGCGCGGACACCTTCTTCATCGCCAGCCAGGCGGACGGCTACGGCGCGGACTCCTCGCACCGGGGCGGCGACCCCGGTTTCGTCTCGGTGGCGGGACCGCGCAAGCTCGTCTGGCCGGACTACTTCGGCAACTCCTTCTACATGACCCTGGGGAACCTTCAGCTCAATGAGAGCTGCGGGCTGCTGTTCCTCGACTGGGAGTCCGGCAACACCCTCCAGCTGACGGGGAAGGCCCGGATCAACTGGGCCGAGGGGGACCGGGCCGCCGTGCCCGGCGCCCTGCGGATGTGCGAGTTCGACATCGAGCGTGTGGTGCAGATCGACGGGGCGACCCGGCTGCGCTGGGCGTTCGGCGGTCCCTCGCCCTACAACCCGCCGGCGGCGGCGCGGGGCTGACCCCCCCCTCGCCCTGGGGCACAACCACCCCGAGGGGCCAGGGGGGCCAGGGGGGCCGTGCGGGCGGTCACCGAGGCCCAGCGTCCCGGCGTCCGGACCCGCAGTGGCTGCTCTCCGCCGTCGGTTCCGTCGGCGCCGTCCACCCAGTCGGCCCCGTCCGCGCCGGCCAGTTGCCGGGGCAGGGAGCCCGGGACGCGGGCAGCGGCCGCCAGGCAGACCGCGCCGGTCAGGGCCAGGGTGGGATGCCAGGACGGGACCGAGATGGCTCGCGCGGCCAGCCGCCCGGGTCCCAGCGGCAGCAGGGCGGCGATCTTCGGGAACACCCCCGGAGGCCAGCCGAGCGCGGCCTGCGCGGTGCGCCTGACCTCGGACAGTGCCGCGAACAGGGCCTCTCCGGCGGCGAACAGCTCGTCGGGCCCGCGCACCCCGAAGTCGGCCGCGCGGACGAAGACGTACGGGTTCCCCATGGAGGCGCCCGTCACCTCGACGGTCCCCCCGCGGTAGGGCAGCTCGGTCACCGGGGAGCCGAACAGCAGCAGGTCGCGCAGTGGGATGGCCGGGCTGAGCAGGAAGGACGCGCTGAGGCGCTCCCGGTCGCCGCCGGTCTCCTCGACCGCACACTCGACGCTGTCACCGTTGTTGAGGACGTTCACCCGGATCCGCTGCCCGGTGCGCAGCGGCGGGAGCTCCCCGGAGCGGCCCGCCACCGAGCAGGCCGCGAGGATGGAGTGGCCGCAGCTGCCGCGGAGTTCGAAGCCCGGGTCGGTCCCCGGAAGGACCTGCACGAAGCGGTAGTCCAGCTGGTGGCCCGGGCGCGACGAAGGACCGATCAGCGCGATCTTGGTGATCTCCCGGAGCCCGGCCCGCACCAGGTCCTCCCGTACCCGGCCCAGCTCGGCGAGCAGCCGCTCGGGGTCGCGGGCGCCGTCGGCGAAGTCCTTGGCCGGCAGCACCAGCGTCCTGCTCGGACTGCCGTGCGCGGCGGCGAGGCGGCCCGTCATCGCGCCGCCGGCACGGGCTGCGCACCGGGCGACCGCCAGGCGGGTGCCCGCAGACGGCCCAGGCTGCGCCTGCCCTTGTCGATCTGGGCCTGCCATTCCACCCGGTCGTCGGCGGTGACCTCACCGGCGGGGCTGCTCAGCCCCGTCGCCCCGGGCCGGGGCGGCAGGGAGCCGGACCCGGCGTCATAGCGGTCCCGGTGCACGAGCAGCCCGGTGTGCAACCGGGGGCGCGGCGCCGGCGCCGTGGAAGCGGGCCGGCCCAGGCACAGGCCGAAGACCGGGAACACGCCGGGCGGCAGCCCGAGCAGCTCGGCGGTGGCGGAGGGCTTGTTGCGGATGCCGCCGACCATCACCGTCCCCAGACCCAGGGACTCCGCCGCCAGCGTCGCGCACATCCCCGCCAGGGAGGCGTCGATGACGGAGGTGAGCATCGCGTCGGGGTGTTCGCCGGAGACGAGCTCCCCCGGCAGCTCGCACAGCTCCTCGATGCGCCGGATGTCCGCGCAGAAGACGACGAACACCGGGGCGCCGACGACGTGGGGCTGGCCGCCCGCGATCCGCCGCAGGGCGGCGCGCACCTCGGGGTCGCGGACGACGACGAAGGAGTACGGCTGGAAGTTGAAGGCGGTGGGCGCGCGGACGGCGGCGCTCAGCACCTCCTCGACGAGGGAGTCCTCGAGCTGCTCGTCGGTGAAATCACGGCAGCTGGCTCGCTCGGCCAGGAGCTGCAGGACGGTGTCGGTGCGGGTGGTCACTACCCCTCCCAGGGCTGGATGTGGACATGGTTGAGCTCGGCGCGGCGCGGGTGCGGTCGGACGCGCGGGTGCCGGAGATGAGGGTGGAGGCGAGGGTGCGGGCCGGGCGGCTGGGATCAGGCGGAGGCGGGTTCCCGCTCCTCGGCCACGGCCGCCGGGTAGAGGCGCTCGGCCTCACGGTCCCGGCGCCACCACCAGATGGCGCCGAGCACCACCGAGGCGACGCCGGTGCAGAGGCCGACGGTGCGCACGTCGGACACGATGAGCAGGCCGGCGAAGAGCGCCAGCGAGATGCGGGCCATCGCGCTGTAGGTGGTCATGTGGACGCTGGTGACCCGGCCGCGCACGGAGGCGGGCACGGTGGCCAGCAGGACGGTGGTGTCCAGCGCGATGATGATGCCGCTGGCCGCCCGCATCAGGCCGAGCAGCGCGATGGCGACGACCGGGTGCCCCACCAGGAAGAAGGACCCCCAGGCGAGACCCTGGAAGATGTAGGCCGCCGCGTAGGCGGACAGGTGGTGGCGCAGCGCGATCCGGGCGGCCAGGACGGTGCCGAGGATGACGGCCACCCCGTCCATGACGTACAGCGCGCCCAGGACGGTGCCGCTGCCGGCGAGGTAGCCGGTGGCGTAGGCGGCGAGCAGGACGTCGTACGCCCCGCCTATGCAGCCCCAGGCGATGCCGATCCAGACGACGGAGCGCGCCAGCGGCAGGTCGCGCAGCACCCGTACTCCGGCGGTCAGCTCCTTGCGCAGGGGCTCCGCGTGGGCGCCCTCCGGTACGGGCTCCGCGTAGGCGAGCGGCACCTTGGCCTGCAGCAGCAGTGGTACGACGGCCAGTACCTGCAGCGCCCCGGCGACGGCCATGGCGCCGGTCGGGCTCCAGCTGGACAGCACGCCGCCGAGCGAGGCGCCGACGACGGTCATCGTTCCCGAGACGGAGCCGAGCCGGGCGTTGGCGGTGGGCCTGCCCGCCGGCGGCACCACCCCGTACAGCCACTGCTGCCGGGCCGGCGGCCAGAGGGTGTTGCTCAGGCCCTGGAGGCCGTAGAACGCGGCGGTGATCCAGATCCCGTTGTCCAGGAAGAGCACCATGCCGAGGACGCAGACCGCCTGCGCGACCATGGAGCCGATGGCGAGGCGGCGCACGTCGAACCGGTCGGCGAGGGTGCCGGCCACCATCATGAAGGCCAGCGCGGGCACGGTGCCGATGAGCTCGACCGCCGCGAGCGTGGCGGGGGAGGAGTCGCGCAGCACCTGGATGAACAGGCTGATCTGCATGACCCAGGTCGATCCGGAGGACAGCGCGCTCGCTGTCCAGAGCCTGGTGATGCTGCTTCGGGGGACGGAAGGCGAGGTCACGCTGGCTCCAGGTGCGGCGCCGCTGCGCTGGCGTGCGGCGGGGTGTCGCGGTTGTGGGAAAGGTGGGGGTCGGCCGGCCCGGGGGGCGCCCCCCGGGCCGGCCGAATGTGCCTGCCGCGGCCCCACGGGTGTGGGTGCCGACGGCTGAGCGGGACTACGCGGCGACGAGTTCCCCGGTCAGGAGGAGATCGAAGTCGGCGTCGGTGAAGCCGCCCTTGTCCTTGGCGACGACGGTGCTGGGGCCGAAGTCGGCGTCGGTGAAGCCGCCCTTGTCCTTGGCGACGACGGTGCTGGGGCCGAAGTCGGCGTCGGTGAAGCCGCCCTTGTCCTTGGCGACGACGGTGCTGGGGCCGAAGTCGGCGTCGGTGAAGCCGCCCTTGTCCTTGGCGACGACGGTGCTGGGGCCGAAGTCGGCGTCGGTGAAGCCGCCCTTGTCCTTGGCGACGACGGTGCTGGGGCCGAAGTCGGCGTCGGTGAAGCCGCCCTTGTCCTTGGCGACGACGGTGCTCGGGCCGAAGCTGGACTCAGAATTGATGGTGCTCATCGAAAAACTCCTCATAGTCATGATTCTTTCGGTTCCCCCGCCGGACTCGCGGGGTGGTACCCCACGAGCTCGGCGGGAAGCATCAGATGCACGATCTGGCGATCGTGCAGGCTCTCCACGAGTTCCTTGACGAACCCGTGCGAGAACTGGGGCAGCAGCCCGCCGGCGTCCAGCACCGTGCGGGGGCCCTTGGTCAGTTCCGCGAGGAGCGGGTGGTCGCTCAGGTCGAAGGCCCGGGAGCGCTTGGGCTGGCGCCAGTCCCGCTGGAGCAGCAGCGTGGTGGGCCGCGGCCGAAGGTCGGCGGTGTACTCCTCGTCCTCCTTCGCGAGCCGCAGCATGTCGTAGCGGAACTCGACGACGGCGTACGGCTTGCGCAGCACCAGCGTGCTGCTGCTGCGCAGCGGGCCCTGCGCACCCTCCGGGAACTCCTTCGGCGTCTCCGCGAGCTCGCAGACGTAACTGCAGAACCGCAGGAGGTCGAGGAGGTGTTCCGGGAGCGACCTGTCGACGATGTAGTCGAAGGCGAAGTCGCAGAACCGTCGGACCTCTTCCATCCGGCCGAACTGGCCGACGGACACGGCCTGGTGATACGCCTCGAAGAAGCGTCCCCGCGGCGTGTGACGGAACAGCGCGTTGAGGAACAGCGCGAACTCCGCTTCGCGGCGGACGATCCGCTGCTTGATGACGAGAGTGGCGACGTCTTCGAAGTAGTTGGGCTCGATGGCCGTGAACTGGGCCTTCTCCTCGTCGGTCAGGCCGAGCTCGGCGGCCGCCCGGTCCAGCCCCTCCGGCCGCATGACGGCGCGGCGGTACTCGGTGTCGCGCACCGCGCGGGTCAAGAGCTGCTGCAGTCCGGCCAGACTCATCGGGCCGCCTCCTCTGTTTGCAGGCGGGATCCCATCAGGTCGCGGACCCAGTCGAGACGCTCCTTCGTGCGCTCGGGTTCAGGACGCGAGGGGGTACCGGGGGCTTCGACTTCGAGAATGACGACCGCGGGCTGGAAGTCCTTCTCCTTGAAAAGGTTCTCCAGGGTCGAGATGTGCCATTTCTCGTTCTCCCGGAATCGGGCGTATTCCGGGTCCTTGAGTTCCTTCTCGTTGGGGACCGGTATGTGCACCTGCCAGACGCGGTCCAGCGGGATGTGCGCCACTTCGCTGTCCCAGTCGACCGGGTAGTGGTCGTCGGAGAGCACGAGATTGGAGAGGCTGAGCAGGATGCCCGCGTCCGCGCCCTCCGCGATGTCGGCCACCTGCTGGCACACCGTGCGCGGGCCGATCTGGTTGAACAGCATCGGCTGGTTCTCGATGATGAGCGGGTAGGGGGACTCCTCGTTCGCCGTCCGCAGGTTGTCGATGAACACCTGCGTCTGCTCGTCGGTGCCCATCGGCTGCATGAACGTGCCCGCGTACGTGTCCTGGGTGCCGACCATGCCGACGTGCTCGCCGATCCACAGGCAGTTGGACACGTCCGCCATCCGCTGAAGCCGCTCGACCGTCCCGGGCGGCGCCGATTCCACCGATCCGAGCATGTACTCGTAGCTGTGCAGCGTCGACGGAAGGCCGGCCGTGCCCGCGTTGATCTCGGCGAGGTAGCCGGGGTCGTAGGCGAAGTGCGCCGCCAGGTACTCGACCATGTCGACGCGCGCGCCGATCTCCATCAGCCGATCGAAGTAGGCCTGGTGGGAGGGAATGCAGTGGTGCAGGTAGCCCGCACCGATGGCGGCCGGTTTCCGGTGCCGTCGTGGCTGTTCAGCGCTGGTCATGGTCCGCCTCCGGCAGAGTGTCGGTGGTGAGCAGGTGGTCGGTGATGCGGTCGCGGATCAGGGAGTTGGACGGGCCCATGAGTGCGGTGGCCCGTGCGTCCCTGAGCCGGCGCTCCAGCGGGAAGGTGCTCAGGAAGCCCCGCGAGCCAACGGTGTGGAGCAGGGCCCCGGTGATCTCCTCCGCGGCCGCGGAGGCCTGCAGTTTGAACTTGCTCGAGACCACCGGCGAGGCGCCGTCGGCGCAGGCCGCCACGGCTAGCGCGGCGTAGGCGTAGCTCGTCTCCACGCTCACCAGGGTGTCGGCGAGCGAGGCGCGGACCTGTTCGGCGCCGGTACGGGGCTGGGTGTCCGCCAAGCGTCCGGTGACCATGAGGCAGGCGTCCTCGAACGCCCCGGCCGCCGCGCCCAGAGCGAGCAGCCCCGGGTTGAGGCAGACCTCGTGGTTGTGGCCCATCAGCGCGCGGCCGCTGCCCGGTTCGCCGACCAGGTCGGTCGGCGCGAGGTCGACGCCGCGCAGTTCCACCGAGGCGGTGCCCGACGCCCGCAGGCCGAGCAGCGGGTAGGGGGCGGAGATCCTGACGCCGGGGTCCTTGGCGTCGACCCGGACGAAGGTGGCGCCCTGCCGTCCGCCGTCCAGCTCGGTCTCGGCGAGGACGTGCACGACGCCGGCCGCGGACAGCCCGGTGCAGAACGTCTTCTCCCCGTCGAGCGTCAACCGGGAGCCCTGGGACCGCAGTCGGGTCTGCAGGTTCTCCTTGTTCTTGGTCGTGGCCCGCTCGGTCCAGGCGCTCGCACCGATCAGCGATCCGGTGGCGAAGCCGCGCAGGTCGTCGTCGCGCCAGGAGTCCGCGCCGAAGGCGAGGGTCCTGCGCACGACCTGGTAGTGGAACATCAGGATGGCGGCGGTGGAGGCACAGGCCTGTGCCACCCGCTCGACCACCAGACAGGCCGCGCCGTCCCCGAAGCCCAGGCCCCCGTACTCCGCGGGCACTTGGACGCCGAGCGCCCCGAGGTCCCCGAGGGCGGAGAGCGACCGCAGCGGCGGCTCACCGGTGGCATCGGCCGAGACGGCTTCGGCGACGACCACGCCGTCCACGACTTCGTCCAGGCGACGGAACCAGTTCTCGGCGGTGCCGGGCAGGCCGGTCAGGCATGCCGCGACGAATTGGTCCCGATAATTTTGATGGGAAAAATTCATGCGACCCTCTCCAGGTGCAGAAAGTCGACGGCGACTTCGAGATTCTTGCGAGGGAATTGGCGCGGGTTATCGGGAATAATCTCCGCACTCCTTTTCCACTGCAAAAAAATGGCCACCAGGCGTTTGCGATCTGGACACTACCCCAAGGAAATTCGATGATCCACAGACTTCCGGTGCACCGATTGGCGTGTGAATGAAGCGAGTTGGGGAGTAATGTCCCTTTGCCGTTTCGTGACCCAAGGTCGAGATTTCGCGTGCGGGAGGTCGATGGAAGCGGTCAGACTTCTCTGGGCAAGTGAGGAATCGGCCAATGACCGGATGGATCCGGCCGTCGTGAGGCCGGAGGCTGAAACGAGACTGTGGCGCAGACGACCCCTGTCCCGGCCGGCGACTCAACCGGAGCACGGCACTCCGCTACCCGGCCGCCTGGGGCGCCCCGGTCCCCCGGGCGCCCCCGGTCCCCTCCGGCGGGGGCGCGGCTCAGGCGTACAGCTCCTCGATCTCCCCGGCGTAGCGTTCCGCGACCGCCCGGCGGCGGAGCTTCAGGGTCGGGGTGAGGGTGCCCGCGTCCACCGTGAAGTCCTCGGCCAGGATGCGGAAGGCGCGGACGCGGGCCGGGCGGGAGACCGTGGCGTTGGCCGCCTCGACCGCCTCCTCGACGAGGGCCCGTACCGCCGGGTGGTCGCCCGGTGCGGCGGGGTCCAGGGCCACCGACTCGCGCGCCGCCCAGGCGGCGATCTCCTCCGCGTCCAGGGTGATCAGGGCAACCGGGTGGGGGCGGCGGTCGCCGATCATGACCGCGCGGGAGACGTAGCGGGAGCGCTGGACGGCGAACTCCAGCTCGGTGGGGGTGATGTTCTTGCCCGCCGAGGTGATGATCAGCTCCTTCTTGCGGCCGGTGATGGAGAGGTAGCCGTCGGCGTCCAGTTCGCCGAGGTCCCCCGTGTGGAGCCAGCCGTCCCCGTCCAGCGCCTGCGCCGTCGCGGCGTCGTTGGCGTGGTACCCCGGGAAGACCATCGGGCCCCGGGCCAGCACCTCGCCGTCCCGCGCGATGCGGACCTCACAGCCGGCGATCGGGCGGCCCACCGAGCCGTAGCGGACCCCGGCCGGGTGGTTGAGGCTGATGACCCCGCCCGACTCCGTCATCCCGTACCCCTCGAACACCGCGATCCCGCAGGCGCGCAGGAAGTCGAGCGTGGCCGGGGCGATCGGCGCCCCGCCCGTCAGCGCCCACTGCAGCCGGCCCCCGAACGCGCCCCTGACCAGGGAGTACAGGGACTTGTCGGCAGCCTCGTACGCCGCGCGGGACTCGGCCGGCAGCCGGCCCTCCGCGGCCAGCAGCCCGAGGCGGACCGCCTCGCCGAAGCGGTCGGCGCCGCCCTCCTGGGACTCCGCCAGGGACAGGACCACCGAGTGCAGCTTCTCGAACAGCCGGGGTACGGAGGGCAGGTGCGTGGGCCGGGCCTCGGCCAGCTCGCCGATGACGTCCTCGATCCGGCCGCCGAAGTAGCAGAGCTCGCCGCCCTCCAGGAGGGTGGTGAACTGGATCAGCTGGGCCAGCAGGTGGGCGAGCGGCAGGTAGAGGTACGTGGAGTCGCCCGGGCCGCCCTTGATGAGCGGGAGCGTCGCGTCCTGGATCGCGCCCAGGTTTCCGTGGGTGAGGCGACAGCCCTTGGGCAGCCCGGTCGTCCCCGAGGTGTAGACGATCGAGGCGTCGGCCTCCGGGGCCACCGCGGCCGCCCGCGCCAGGAGTTCGGCCTCGGAGGCGGCCCCGGGCAGGGACCGCAGCCCGTCCATCGCCACCACCGCGCGCAGCGCCGGCAGCTCCCCCTTGGCCCGCAGCGCCTCCACCCGCGCCGCCTGCGCCGCGTCGTCGCAGACGACGGCCACCGCCCGCGAGTCCGAGAGCACCCAGGCGAGCTCCTCCTCCCCCGCCGTCGGGTACACGGGCACCAGGACGGCGCCCGCCGCCAGCACCCCGAAGTGCGTGTACGTCCACTCCGGGCGGGTCTCCGCGAGCACCGCGACCCGGTCTCCGGCGGCGACCCCGAGGCCGAGCAGGGCCCGCCCGGACTCCCGTACGCGGATCCGCAGCTGCCCGTACGAGACCGTCGACCAGCCGCCGCCCGCCGCCTTGTGCCGCAGCGCGGTCTCCGCCGCGTACCGCTCGCCCGTCCACTCCGTGAACACCGCCAGCGTGCGCGGCCGCACGTCGCTCGTCGTTCCGTCCATGGTGTCGCTCACCGCATCGCTCACCGCGTCGGTCACCGCGTCGGTCATCGGGCTCGCCTCCCCCTCGGGTCGTACCGATGACGCTAGGCACCGCGAGGGCGCCGGCGGCATGACCGGAAGCGTCACCCCCGCTGACCCCAGCGCTCAATGCGGCTACCGTCAGAGCCATGGGGAGGCGGACGATCACCGTGCACCACGTGCGCGCCGTGCTCGCGGGGGCGCGCGGCAGCGGCATCGACACCGTGCCACTGCTCCAGGAGGCGCAGATCCCGCCGCTGCTGCTGGGCGACGACCGGGCGCGCGTCACCCCCGCGCAGTTCGCGCGGCTGTTCCGGGCGCTGTACCGGAGCACGCAGGACGAGTTCCTGGGCCTTTCCTCCGTGCCCAGCAGGCCGGGGACCTTCGCGATGATGTGCCACGCGGCGCTGGGCTGCCGGGACCTCGGGGCGGCGGTGGAGCGCTCCGCCGCCTTCTACGGGCTGTTCCCGGGCGGGCCGGAGCTGGCGCTCGAAGTCGAGGGCGGGCAGGCGCGGTTCACCGTCCGCAACGACTTCGCGCGGGACGAGGAACGGTTCCTCACGGAGTGCGTGATCGCCATCTGGCACCGGCTGAGCAGCTGGCTGATCGGGCGGCGCATCCCGCTGGCGTACGCGTCCTTCGCGTATCCGCCGCCGCCCCACGAGGCGGAGTACGAGACCCTCTTCGACTGTCCGGTCCGCTTCGGCGAGCAGCGCACGGGCGCGGCCGCGGCCTTCGACGCGCACTGGCTGACCGCGCCGCTGGTCCGGGACGAGGCCGCGCTCGACGCGATGCTGCGCCGGGCCCCCTTCGACCTGCTGTCGCGGCCGGAGTACGGGACCACGGTCGCGGAGCAGGTCCGCCGGACCCTGACGCAGGCGCTGCGCGGCTCGCCGCGGCTGCCGGAGCTCGGGGAGGTGGCGGGCCGCCTCGCGGTCTCGCCGGCGACGCTGCGGCGGCGGCTGCGCGAGGAGGGCACGTCCTTCCAGGAGTTGAAGGACCACGTGCGGCGGGACGCGGCGATCGCGGGGCTGGCGGAGAGCCGCGAGCCCATCGCGGAGCTGGCCGCCCGCCTCGGCTTCTCGGAGGACACCGCCTTCCACCGCGCGTTCCGCCGCTGGACGGGCACGACCCCGGGCGCGTACCGCATCGCGTCGGGCGGTTAGGGCAGACACCAGCAACGTCGGTACGGAGGCGTAGGGTTGGCGCGTGGCCGAGGGTGCTGTTGAAATTTCCGCGGGCGGTGCCGGGTTGGACGGCGCCACCATCGTGACGTCGTCTCGCGTACACGGAACGCCGAGTACATCCCTCCGTGTCTCTGTGAGCCAGATCTACGGAGCCTCCTGGCAGGGCCTGACGGCGAAGAAGCTGGCCTTCTTCCGGCTCGCCCTCCTTGCCGCTGACCACGATGCGCTAGAGGTACACAAGGGACTCGACCACGTCGTTCCCGTCGGCGACAGCGGTGATTTCTGCATCCTGCTGCACCAGGGCAACACCCGCGTAGGCGCACTGCAAGAGTGGCTGTACGGCCTGCCGGACGAGCTTGCCCTGCCGGCCGGGCCTGCCCTGCCGCAGCTGTCCGCCCTGTCGGGGGCCCAGGCCCTGCTCAGCCGTCATGACCGGCTCCAAGCGCACGAGCGCGAGTACATCGCCGCCGCCCTGGAACAGCTGGGCCACCTGCTCGGGCTCCGAGGATGGAGCTCCGCTCACCTGACGTGGACCCCACCCGTGCTGCCGACGCTGCCCTGCGGGGTATTGCGGCGGGCGGCTACGCGCGTGCCGCGGGCACCGGATGCGGATGCGGTGCCCCCAGCCGTGTGCGACAGCCGGACCAGCAACCGGATGTTCGGCGCTCGGCACATGCTGCTGGAGCTCGCTGCCTGACGTGGCGCTCTGGCGGCTCCATCCGCCAGATGCGACAGAAAGTCAGCTCGTGAACAAGATTTTCGCCCTCCTCCGGAGTCTGCTCAAGCCCGCTCCCGGCCGCCCCGCATGGGGAAGGGACGGGAGCAATGGTTCGGCGGTTCCGCCGGCCGATCCGGCCGACCAGACCGACCAGGAGTAGATGCTGCGCCACGGCCGCCGCCCGGGCCCGCGGGTCCGGGGGCGGGTGTGTGAGACTCCCCTCCTGACCAACCAGGGTGGGAGCTTTACCGTGCGCGAACGCATCAAGCCGTCGAGGACGTCCAGGACGTCCGGGATCGCCACAAGGGCCCTGGCCTGCGCGATCCTGTTGGCAGCCGCTCCGCTGTCCGGCTGCACGGCCGACGACTCCGACTCCGACTCCCGGGCGCAGGACGTCGACCGGAACACCGTGGACCGCGAGCTGCAGGCAGCGATCCGCAAGGCCGGCCTCGACCCGGCCAAGGGGAAGACCACCGGCGTGCCGAACGGGGTCCCGAATCCGAGCTCCGCCGGCTGGGTCGCGGTCCTCGCCACCCCCGAAGCGGAGCGGGCCCTGCCGAAGATCGCGGCGGAGCTGGAGCGCCTGGGCTGGCACCCGGACCCCGACGGCTCACATCCCCTCAGCTACGAGAAGTCGGACTGGTTCCTGCTGGGCCGCAACGTGACGGAGGCCGACGCGGTCACCCTCAAGCCGGGCGAGAGCCTCCTGACCCTGACGGCCACGGACTTCGGCCCCTAGCGCCTGGCCCGTGGCCGAATGACCGCCCGCGCGCTCAGTGGCGCTGGGGCCGTCCGCCCCGCTGCGGGAGCGCCGCCGCGAGCAGCGACACGAGGAGGGCGAGCGCGCCCAGGGCGGCGACCGCGAGGGCCGTGACGTGGACGACGGTGATCCACAGCGCCGGCTCGCCGTACGCGCGGTCGCCCAGCGCCCGCGCCTCGCCCTTGTACGCCAGCTTGCCCGAGCCGTCGCGGCCGATGTCGTCCGCGTACGAGTACAGCGTGCCGGTCCGGGCCTTCCCGTCGGCCGTCCACGAAGTGCCCCCGCACTTGCTGGTGCTCTTGGCCGATCCGCTACGGCCCACGACGGTCTCCACTCCGCAGCTGCTCGGGAGTTGGACGGTGACGGGCTCGGCGAAGGCGTAGGCCGCGCCCCAGCCGGTGGGCTGCTGGGAGGCCATCCCGACGAAGAAGAAGACGGCGAGCCCGATTCCCGCGAGGACCAGGCTCGCGCTCGCCCGGTTCTTGAACTTCTGCCCGCGTGTCACAACGGCCACAACTCCCCCAAATGGTGTGTTCATGCCAATAAATGCGGCGAGGAAGGCCGAGGAAGAGCAAGGAGAAGCAAGCATCCACCTGGCCGGTTTCCATCCCCGCGTGTCGCGCGTTTGTACCGCACCCGCGGCTACGCCGACAAGGTGAATGAGGTCCCGGGTCAGGAAAGGTGAGCTGTGCGGTCAGCGACCTTCCTACCGGTCGGTCACTACGGTCTCCTCACCTACCCCCACCGGACCCATCGGGAGAGCCGCCCCATGCGCATCCGAAGCTCAGCCCTCGCCGCCGTGGCCGCCCTGGCCCTCGCGGCCGCGATCCCCGCGACCACCGCACGCGCGGACGACGAGGCCGGCCAGTCCGGCCGGACCGGCCAATCCGCCCGCCCCGGCGACATCGTGAGCAGCGTGCCGTCCGCCTTCCACCCGCTGCCCGGCCAGCCCACCCACACCAAGGCCTGGAAGATCCACTACAACTCGACCACCGCCGACGGCGCCCCCAACGTCGTCTCCGGCACGGTCATCGTCCCGCAGGACGGCCGCACCGGCCCGCGCCCGCTGATCACCTACGCCGTCGGGACCGTCGGCATGGGCGATTCCTGCGCGCCGAGCAACAACCTCCCGTACGGCACCTCCATGGAGGCCAACCTCATCCAGCAGCTCACCCTGCGCGGCTGGGCCGTCGTCGTCACCGACTACGAGGGCCTCGGCACCCCCGGCGTCCACACCTACACCGTCGGCCCCTCCGCCGGGCACGCCGTGCTCGATGCCGCCCGCGCCGCCACCCGCCTGCCCGGGACGGGGCTGTCCGCGAACACCCCGGTCGGCATCATGGGTTACTCCCAGGGCGGCCAGGCCAGCAGCTGGGCCGCCGAGCTGCAGGGCTCGTACGCACCGGAGTTGCAGGTCAAGGGCACCGCGACGGGCGGCGTCCCGGCCGATCTCCTCAAGGTGGCCGACTTCAACAACGGCTCCTACGGCTCCGGCCTCATCTTCATGGCCGCCGCCGGCCAGGACGCGGCCTTCCCGGAGCTGAAGCTCGACTCCTACCTCAACCCGGCGGGCAAGGCCCTGGTGGCCGGCATGAAGGAGAACTGCGTCGCCATCGACGCCGTCGCCGGCTCCTTCAAGCGGATCTCCGACCTGACCACCCGCAACCCGCTCGCCCAGCCGGACTGGCAGGCCCGGCTGAACCAGAGCAAGCTCGGGCGCACCGCCCCGGCCGCGCCGGTGTACCAGTACCACGCGCTCGGCGACGAGCTCATCCCGTACGCCGTCGGCAGCCGGCTGCGCTCCGACTGGTGCGCGAAGGGCGCGAACCTCGAGTTCGACACGATCTGGCTCGGTGAGCACGTCAGCGGGGTGATCACCCAGTCCCTGGCGGCCGGAAACTGGCTCGCGGACCGGTTCGCCGGCCGCTCGGCCCGCCCCAACTGCTAGCGGTACAAGGTTGGTTGCCCCGCCGGGGGTCCTCACTCCCCGGCGGGGCAGGACCGTGTCCCGGACGGGAGCCGTCCGTCGAGCAGGAAGTGGTCCACGTAGCCGCGCACGCAGGAGGAGGCCACGTACCCGGTGTGGCCGTCGCCCTTGTAGTCCACGACGACGGTGTTGCCGAGCCGCTTCGCCGTCTCCTCCGTCCACTCGTACGGGGTGGCCGGATCGCCGCGGGTCCCGACGAGCAGCATGCGCGGGATGCCGGCCGGGCGGTCGATCTTCCGGATGAAATCGGTGCCCGCGGGGCGCCCGTAGCAGGACAGGACCGTCATCAGCTGGCGCGGCCCGAAGACGGGCGAGGCGGCGAGGAAGAGCGGCGCGAGCTCCGCCAGCTCCCGCTCGACGGTCGCCGGGGAGGCCTTGGCGTCGCCGCGGTCCGGGTCGTCGGCGCAGTTCACCGCGACGAGGGCGGCGGCGGTGTTGTCGCCGGGGACGGTGGCACCGCTGCCGCTGCCCTCGTCCGGGGCCGGGGGTGGGGGGTCGACGGCAGCGCCGTCGACCCCGCCCTGGCGCTCTCCGCCTCCCCGCTGCGCGAGGGTGTCGTCGTCAGCCTCGGCGACCCCGCCGGATGCTGGCCCGGCGAGCCCGGCGGGCTCGTCGAGCTGCGCGTCGTCGGCGGCCCCGGCGCCGGCACCGTGCACCGGCTCGGTGTCGGGCGGTACGACATCGGCCGCGGCGCGGCCGCCGCGCTGCGCGTGGAGCGGGACCCGGAGCTGGCGGAGCGGGCGCTGACGCTGTCGGTGGCCATGGACGGGTCCTGCAAGGTGACCGTGCACGGCAAGGCCGCCGTCACCCTGGACGGGGCGGAGCCGGAGGACGAGGCCTGGCCGCTGGGCGTGCAGCTCGCCATCGGCAACAGCCTGCTGGAGCTGACCCGCTACACGCCGCCGGACGCCGCGCTGAAGTGGTCCGAGGACGGGGCCGCCTTCGACTACAACCGACCGCCGCGCCTGCGCCCGCCGGAGCGTACGACCAACTTCGCGCTCGCCTCGCGGCCGCGCGAGAACGAGGCCCGCCCGCTGCCCTGGCTGATGGCGGTCTTCCCGCTGGTGACGGCCGTCGTGATGGTGCTCGTCATGGGCCGCTGGTACTACATGATCATGGCCGTGCTGAGCCCGATCATCATCGTGGCCAACCACTTCATGGACAAGAAGCACGGCCGCAAATCGCACGCCAAGCTCCTGGAGGAGTGGGAGGAGCACAAGGCCCGCATCGAGAAGGACGCGCAGGAGGCCCTGGTCGCCGAGCGCACCGACCGGCGCCGCGCGATCCCCGACCCGGCCACCGTGCTGAACCTGGCGACCGGCCCCCGCACCCGGCTGTGGGAGCGCCGCCGCACCGACCCCGACCACCTGCTCATCCGGGTCGGCACCGGCCGGCTGCCCTCCGTCGTGGTCCTCGACGACCCGCAGCGCGACGAGCACCGCCGCAAGGTCACCTGGGACATCGAGGACGCCCCGGTCGCGCTGCCGCTGGCCACGCTCGGCGTGATCGGCATGGCCGGGCCGGGCGACTCCCCGCAGGCGCTCGGCCGTTGGGCGGTGGCCCAGGCCGCGACCCTGCACGGGCCCATGGACGTACAGGTCTACGTACTGACCGACGCCACCGCCGAGAAGGGCTGGGACTGGCTGCGCTGGCTCCCGCACACCCGCCCGTCCGGCGGGCAGGACGCCAACGTGCTGGTCGGGACCGACGCGGAGACCGTCGGCGCCCGGATCGGCGAGCTCACCCGGATCCTGGAGGCGCGCGTCGCGGCGGCCAAGGCGAACAGCGGCCGCGCCGCGTCCTTCGGCGATCCCGACGTGGTCGTCGTCTGGGACGGGTCGCGCCGGCTCCGTTCCATGCCGGGCGTGGTCCGGCTGCTGGCCGAGGGGCCCGGCGTACGGATGTACTCGATCTGCCTGGACTCCGAGGAAAGGTTCCTGCCCGGCGAGTGCCAGGCCGTGGCCATCGCCGAGCCCCTCGGCGCCGACGAGGACCCGCAGGGCTCCGCCCGCGAAGCCGGCGCAGCCGGCGCGGGCACCCCCGGCTCCCCGGGCACCCCCGGCGCCAAACCGCAGGGCGCCTTCCCCGCCTCCGGCGGCTTCCCCTCCTTCAGCGCCTGGCACCACACCCAGCCCGGCACGAAGGAGGCCGACGAGCCCCGCCTGCGGCTGCGCGTCGAGCAGGCGGGCGCCGCCCGCGCCCTCAGCGTGCGCCCCGACTTCGTCTCACCGTCCTGGGCCCTGCGCCTGGCCCGCAGCCTCTCGCCGCTGCGCGACGTCAGCGGCGAGACCGAGGACTCCGCCCTGCCCGGCTCCAGCCGGCTGCTGGACGTCCTCCAGCTGGAGCCGCCGACCGGCCCCGCCATCGCCGCCCGCTGGCGCAACAGCGGCCAGTCGACGATGGCCGTCATCGGCGAGTCCTACGACGGCCCCTTCGGCATCGACATCCGCCGCGACGGCCCGCACGGCCTGATCGCCGGAACCACCGGCTCCGGAAAGTCCGAGCTGCTCCAGACCATCGTGGCCGCCCTGGCCGTGGCCAACACCCCGGAGTCGATGACCTTCGTCCTCGTCGACTACAAGGGCGGCTCCGCCTTCAAGGACTGCGTCAAGCTCCCGCACACCGTCGGCATGGTGACCGACCTCGACGCCCACCTCGTCGAACGGGCCCTGGAATCCCTCGGCGCCGAGCTCAAGCGGCGCGAGCACATCCTCGCCGACGCCGACGCCAAGGACATCGAGGACTACCAGGACCTCGTGCGCCGCAACCCCGCGCACAAGCCCGTCCCCCGGCTCCTCATCGTCATCGACGAGTTCGCCTCCATGGTCCGCGACCTCCCCGACTTCGTCACCGGCCTCGTCAACATCGCCCAGCGCGGCCGCTCGCTGGGCATCCACCTGCTGCTCGCCACCCAGCGCCCCAGCGGCGTCGTCTCCCCCGAGATCCGGGCCAACACCAACCTCCGGATCGCGCTGCGCGTCACCGACGGCAGCGAGTCCTCCGACGTCATCGACTCGCCGGAGGCCGGGAACATCTCCAAGAACACCCCCGGCCGCGCCTACGTGCGCCTGGGCGCCTCTTCCCTCGTCCCCTTCCAGTCCGGTCGCGTCGGCGGACGGCGCCCCGGCGTCGCCGACCCGCAGCTCGCCGAGCCGTGGGCGGCCGTCCTGGGCTGGCAGGAGCTCGGCCGCGAGGCCCTCGTCAAACCGAAGAGCGCCGCCCGCGAGGACGAGGAGATCACCGACCTCAAGGTCCTCGTCGACGCCGTCCTCGAAGCCAACACCCAGCTCGCCATCCCCGCCCAGCACAGCCCCTGGCTGCCGCCCCTGGACGAGGCCCTGCTGCTGGACGCCATCCCCGTGCCCCGCGCCGCCGGCGCCCTGCCGCCCGCCCCGTACGGCATCGAGGACCTGCCCGCCGCCCAGGAACGCCGCCCGGTGGCCGTGGACTTCGCCGGCTTCGGCCACCTGCTGATCGCCGGATCCCCGCGCAGCGGCCGCTCCCAGGTGCTGCGCACCATCGCGGGCTCACTGGCCCGTACGCACTCCGTCGCCGACGTCCACCTGTACGGGATCGACTGCGGCAACGGCGCCCTGAACGCCCTGACCGCCCTCCCCCACTGCGGGGCCGTCATCGGCCGGGCCCAGACCGAGCGGGCCGTGCGCCTGATCAGCCGCCTCCAGGGCGAGCTCACCCGCCGCCAGGAGCTGCTCGCGGAGAAGGGCATCGCCGACATCGGCGAGCAGCGCGCCTCCGCCGCCGAGGAGGACCGGCTGCCGCACATCGTCGTCCTGCTCGACCGCTGGGAGGGCTGGCTGACCTCGCTCGGCGAGGTGGACCACGGCGATCTGACCGACCAGCTCACCATCGTCATGCGCGAGGGCGCCAGCGTCGGCATCCACCTCGTCATCACCGGTGACCGCCAGCTCGTCAACGGCCGGCTGAGCTCGCTCACCGAGGACAAGTTCGGCCTGCGCCTCGCGGACCGCTCGGACTTCTCGCTGCTGGGCATCCCCACGAAGAAGGTGCCCGACTCGATGGTGCCGGGCCGGGCGTTCCGCGCCGACACCGCCACCTCCGTCCAGTTCGCCCTGCTCGCCGAGGACTCCACCGGCCAGGGCCAGGCCGCCGCGCTCGGCGCGATCGGCGAGGGCGCCCGCGTACGGGATGCCGAGCTGGCGCGGACCCGCCGGCCGTTCCGGGTCGACGTGCTCCCGAGCCGGATCTCCTTCGCGGACGCCTGGGAGATGCGCGACACCGAGGCCGCCGCGTCCCCGTTCTGGGCCCTGGTGGGCATCGGCGGCGACGACCTGACGGGCATGGGCCCCGACCTGGCGGACGGGGTGCCCGCGTTCGTGATCGCCGGCCCGGCGAAGTCGGGCCGCAGCACGGTCCTGATGAACCTGGCCCGCACCTATCTCGCGCGGGGCATCCGGCTGGTGATCGCCGCCCCGCGCACCTCGCCGCTGCGTGCCCTGGAGGGGACGGAGGGGGTGCTGAAGGTGTTCACCGGCACCGAGTTCGAGAGCGAGGACCTGGAGGAGTTCACGGACACGGCGACGCCCGAACAGCCCGTGGCCGTCCTCGTCGACGACGCCGAGATGCTGCGCGACGTCGACGCGGGACCGGCCTTCAAGCGCATCGTCCAGCGCGGTGTGGACAACGGCCAGGCGCTGGTCCTCGCGGGCGACGAGGAGGACGTGTGCAGCGGCTTCAGCGGCTGGCAGGTCGAGGCGAAGAAGGCCCGGCGCGGAGTGCTGCTGTCGCCGCAGGAGTCCTCCAGCGGCGAGCTGATCGGCCTGCGCATCAGCCGCAGCATGGTCGGCGGCCCGGTGACCCCGGGCAAGGGCATGCTGCACCTCGGGGACGGCGAGGTCCGCTCGGTGGTCGTCCCGCAGTAGCGGGAGCGGTACGCCTCGGACCGCGCCCCGCGCGCACGCCCGCATTCCCCGCCGGGGGCGCCCCGGGCGCACCGCGGCGGACGGGAACGTGAAAGGAGAACGCATTCCCGGTAAACGGACGCATTCGCCTTTCCGCACCGCGGAAAGGCGAGAGCCATAAGACGCGCTAATACCCCGGGACGGTCGCCGCCAGAAGCTCTACGGTCACATCCGGCGCATAGCCCGTCGTCGGTCCCGTCCGCCGCGCGAATTCGCGTACGCCGGCCAGCTGGTCGGGTCCGAAGCGGAAGTCGAGCGTCGTGAAGTAGCGCTCCAGCAGTTCCGCGTCGAAGGCCTCCCAGCGGGCCGCCTGCTCGGCGACCTTGGTGACTTCCTCCAAGGACACGTCACGGGAGGCGAGGAAGGCCTCGTGGACCTTGCGGACGACGACCGGCTCGCGCTCCAGGTAGTCCTTGCGGGCGGCCCAGACGGCGAAGACGAACGGCAGTCCGGTCCACTCCTTCCACATCAGCCCGAGGTCGTGGACGGCGAGCCCGAGCCGGGGCGCGTCGTGCAGGGAGGCGCGCAGCGCGGCGTCGCCGATCAGCACCGCCGCGTCGGCCTCCTGCATCATCAGCCCCAGGTCGGGCGGGCAGGTGTAGTAGTCGGGCCGTACTCCGTACTGCTCCGCGAGCAGCAGTTGGGCGAGGCGTACGGACGTGCGGGAGGTCGAGCCGAGGGCGACGCGGGCGCCGTCCAGCTGGTCCAGGGGCACCTGCGAGACGATCACGCAGGACATGACGGGGCCGTCGCAGCCGACCGCGAGGTCGGGGAAGGCGACGAGCTCGTCGGCGTTGCGGAGGAACTCGACGAGGGTGATCGGCCCGATGTCCAGGCTGCCCCGGACGAGGCTGGCGCTGAGGTTCTCGGGGGTGTCCTTGGTCAGCTCCAGGTCCAGCAGAGTGCCGGTTCTGGCCAGCCCCCAGTAGAGAGGCAAGCAGTTCAGGAACTGAATGTGGCCGACACGGGGCCGGCTGCGATAGACGTCCACATCGCGAGACTAGCCCCCACGTCGGCGTCAGCCGTCTGGCGGGTCTCAAACGTCCGAGTGACGTGATCTTTCCCTCTGGTCTCGGCCGCAGGGTGCGTGCTAGGCTCGACGCAAGTTGCAGTTTGGTTTCCCTTGCAGTACGAGGCCTGCGGAGAATGTGACCCGCAGGCTTTTGTAGTTTTCAGACTTCTTAGCAGGTTCTGGAGCAGGGCGACCCTTTGGCCCATAGGAGGGCTCATGGCTACCGGAACCGTCAAGTGGTTCAACGCTGAAAAGGGCTTCGGCTTCATCGCCCAGGACGGCGGCGGCCCGGATGTCTTCGTCCACTACTCCGCGATCAACGCCGCTGGCTTCCGCTCCCTTGAGGAGAACCAGCTGGTGAACTTCGACGTCACCCAGGGTCCGAAGGGCCCGCAGGCGGAGAACGTCACCCCGGCCTAGTCGCCTGGGCCAACCAATCGCGGTTGGATATGCAGTACCCAAGGAGCCCTGTCTTCTCCGTGCGAGCGGAGTCGACGGGGCTCCTGCCTTTGCCCTGGCCGGGTCGTCTGACGGGGCTACGGCAGCGCCCCCCGGCACCACCGTTCGCACGGTGGTGCCGGGGGGCGCTTTGCCGTAGGCGGGGCCGGAGCCGGGGGCCCGGACGCGAGCCCGAGGCCCTTCGGGCCCGGGGCGGTCAGGCCTTCGGGGCCTCCGTGACGGTGATCTCCAGGAAGAGTTCGACCTTCTCCGAGATGCGGACGCGCAGGGTGTACTTGCCCGCGGCCACGCCCGTCGTCGCGAGGTCCGGCAGGGCGATCTTGCCGTCCGCCGCCGTCGCCGGCAGCTCCAGCTCGGTCAGCTTCCTGCCTTCCTTGTCCAGGAAGTACGGCGTCGCACCCGCCGCCGCCGGGTCCGCGGGGACCCACTTCCCGTCCGCGTCCTTCGTCCCGACACCGGCCGTGGCCTTCGCCCCGGCCGCCGGCTTGGCCTTCGCCGTCGCCAGGAACTCGATGCCCTTGACCGGGGTCCCGGTCACCGTGACGACCGCCTTGCCCGCGTCCGCGTCGCTGCGGACCAGCAGGTCCACCACGGCCGGGGTGACCGTGCCCGCGAACTTCACGGTGACCTCGCGCTGGGCGTCGTAGCCGGTCGCCCGCAGGACGAACCCGCCCGCCTTGCCGCCCGCCTTCAGCGCGGGGACCGTCACCAGGCCTTCGGCGTCGGTGTGCAGGACCGCGAAGTTCTTGCCGTCGGCCACGAAGAGGGTCCCGCCGGTGGTGTCCTCGTCGACCGACAGCACGATGATCTGGTCGGTGGCGGGCTTGCCGTCGCTGCGCACCGCCTTGACCTTCGGCGCCTGCGCGAAGACGGTCCCCGCCTCGGCCGTGAGCCCGGTGTCGCCGACCGCCTGCAGCTTGTCCAGGTGCGGGGTCGGAGTCGGGGTCGGCGTGGGCGTGGGCGTCGGGGTGGGAGTCGGCGGCTCGGCCCGCGAGGCCACACAGATCCTGCAGGCCGCTGCCGACATGGCTCACCTCTCAGCGGCCGAGATCGCCGCCGCGGTGGTCTCCGGCGCCCGAGGTGAAGCAGCCCCGGCCCACGTTGAACGGGCGCTGCGCCGCACGGTGCTGGTGGCGCGATCCGCATCGCCCGGGGCGGCCCGGGGAACCGGCCTGCTGCCGAGCCTGACGCGCACCGAAGAAGTGCTCTCGCGCCTCCACGGATGCCGAGCCCGCCTGGCACAGGCCCCAGGCGATCCCGGCGCACTGCGCGCCATGGACGACGCCGCCTACACCCCGTGCGTCCTGCTCGGGCAGCCCCGCCTCCGGCTGGCCATCAGCGCCGCGGAACAACACCTGAGCGACCTGCGGTAAGCGAGGAGGCCCTGTTCACGCCGGGTCGCCGTTGTGGGATGGTGGAGGAGATGGATGGGCTGTGACCGGCGGGCATGAACACGCGCCGCCTACGAACCGTGTTCCGCGAGCAGCGGCCGAGCCGCCTCCCTCCCGTTCTCAGAGCTGGTACCCCGTACGAGGAGGGAACCCGCTGTGAATCCCTACGCGGTACAGGTGCACCTCTACGGGTCCGTGGCTGTGCTGACGCTGTGCGCGGGGAGGGGCTCCGCCGACAACGGGGCCTCTCTGAACAACCTCTTGCGCGCGCTCGAGGCCGTGGAAGGCAGCGCGGGTTCCCTGGTCCTGGACTTGGACCACGCTCCGTACCCGTTCCCCGCGGACGCCCTGGCCGCGGTCGACGCATGGGCGGTCGAGCGGGAGATCACCCTGGTCGTCCTCAGCCCTCCCCGGCGACCCACGGGGATGCCCCGTACCAGCTCCCCCGGTCCGCGGCCGGCTGCCCACCTCGCGAACGGCCGCCCCCGCGGAGCCCCGGACGACGAACCCTCCCTGGCGCGAGAACTGCTCCGGATCCTGGGCATTCGGGCCCTGGTCCACCGAGCCGCGGGTGTCGGGGAGGCCCGCCACGAGGCCCATCCCTGTTCTTGACGCGCCGGGTCAGTGTCGGAAGGCTCCAAGGGGGTAGCCGCTGGGGGACAATGCGATCCGGATACAGGTGCGGAGGTGAACTGTCGTGGGGGACCCCTCCGCCTTCCCCGACGGCGGCGGTCCGCCATTCGGCCAGGATGACCTCAAGTGGCTCTCGCAGGCCTTGGCGGATTCCCTCGCCGGAACCCCCGGCATCGATACGCCGGCCGCGCTGTGCCGGGCGTGCGTGGACCTGCTGGACGTCACCGGTGCCTCGGTGTCCCTGGGCGGGGACAGCGACGACCACACCCTGTGGTGGTCCAGCGACCCGGTCGCCGGCCAACTCGCCGAAGCCCAGTACACGCTCGGCGACGGCCCGGGCCGCATCGCCCGGGCACTGGCCGCGCCGGTACTGGCCGCGGATCTGACCGGAGGCACGGACGCGCGCCGCTGGCCCATCTTCGCCCAGCAAGCCGTCGCCCTCGGTGTGCGGGCGGTGTTCTCACTCCCCCTCGGACTGCCCGGCCTCGCGGTGGGGACCCTCGATCTCTACCGCGACCGCCCCGGCCCCCTCTCCGAGCGGGACCGCTCCTTCGCCTTCCCCGCGGCAGACGCGATCACCACCGCACTGCTCGCCCTCCAGGCCCAAGAACCCCCCGGCGACGGGGCGACATGGCTGGACGCTGCCGAACTCGACCATGACGAGGTCCACCAGGCCACCGGCATGATCATGGTCCATATCGACCGGGACATTCCCCAAGCCCTGGCACGCCTGCGAGCCCACGCCTTCACCCAAGGACAGAGCATCACCGAAGCAGCCCGTGACGTCCTTGCCGGAAGGGTCAGGTTCGATGACTAAATTGAACCCGCACGGCCGGACTGAGCAGAGAAGACGGTGAGGACGGACATGAACCGCGAACTGGAGATCACCGAGGCGTTCGTCAGCCTCACCGATACCGTCGCCGACGACGTGGACCCCCTCACGCTCCTGCGACGCCTGGTCGACCACTGCGTCAGCCTCACCGCCATGGACGCCGCAGGCGTCATGCTCGCCAACGCCCGCGGCCGCCTGCAATCGGTGGCCGTCACCGAGGACCGCGTCGAGCTCACCGAAGTGTTCCAGATCCAAGTCTCCGAAGGCCCCTGCATCGACGCTTACCGCACCGGCCACCCCATCCAAGCCGACGATCTGGCCGATGCCGGCGGTCGCTGGCCCGCCTTCACCCCGCTGGCACGCGCCGCCGGATTCGAGGCGGCCCACAGCTTCCCCCTGCAACTGCGCGGTCAAAACATCGGCGCCCTCAACCTCCTCGCCCACACGGCGACGACCTCCGTCCTGACCTGGAGCCGAGAACCCCTGCGGCCCTACGACATCGTCACCCGCACCCAGGCAGCGCTCTCGACCAAAGCCGTCCTGGACATCGCCCTCGGCATGCTGGCCGCCACCGCCGAGATCAGCCCCGCCGAGGCCGCACGCCACCTGCACTCCTACGCGGCCGGCCATCGCCAACGCACCATCGACATCGCCGAAGACCTCGTGCGCCGACGCATGACCCCCCAAAGCGTCCTCACACCCGAGTCCTGAAAGCAGAGCCGGGCAGGCGCGGCCCAAGCGGAGCACGCAGCTCAGTCGTCGGCCTTCACCTGGGCGGGCGAATCAGCGAGGAGCGCGAGAAGCCCGGCGATCTCATGGCCGGCTTCAGCCGGGTGCCGGAACAAGGACCCGGAGGCCACGGCATAGTGATTTCGGCGGGCATCGTCGGCACGCACTTCGCGAGTCAGGTACTCGGCCGCTTCAAGATCCGCGACGATCGCCTGCGCGGTGCGCTCGGTGATACCGCAGGTCAGCGCGACATCTCGAAGCCGGACGCCCGGATCCCGGGAAATCGCCAGCAGCACGCGCGCGTGGCTGGTCAGGAAAGTCCACTCCGGCCGGCGACCATTCGCTGCTCCCATGCACCCCATTTTGCACCCCTCTGCCGCGGTGCGCGATTGCATGTGCTGGTTTTCATGCAATCACCGACAGGTGAGAGGCGGATACGAACAGCCGGAACAGCCGCAGGGCGAGGACGGGTCCGGCGGCCCCCATGGGAAGAAGCCCATCGGGACGGCTGCGCGGGAGACGACGGCGGGGGCGGCAACCGAGTGGTTGCCGCCCCCGCCTCGCTCATCCGGCTCCGCACGGGTCACAGACGGTGCGGGCCGTCGTAGTAGCCGCCGACCTCGCGGTGGTAGTCCGCGTCACCGAGGTGCTTGTCCTTGTCGAACTCGGGAGCGTTCTTGATCTGCCCCTTCGTCCGGTCCACGTAGATCTTCTCGTCGTTCGCGTCGATCCGGCTGATCGTGCCCGCGGGCAGCAGGACTTCCTTGCCGAAGATCCACGGACCGGTGTCGACCACGATGTAGGACGAGCCCACCTCATCCGAGTGCTTGTCGACCTTGCCGATGGAACCGTCCGTCGCCTCGACCTTGTATCCCGCCAGATCCGCACCAGCCAGACGGCCGGCGGTCTCGCGGTAACCCCAGAAATTCTCAGTCATGCGAAAAACAACTCCTCCGGTCAATGGGAGACGGAAGGGAAATGTTTTTCCCCGCCTGTCCACCTTTTCCGTACCGCGTACTCGACACTGTGTACTCGACGGAACTCGCATCCCGCCCCGACCTCCGCCTGCCCCGCTTTTTCTCCCGCACACCTCTCGGGCCAGATCCGAGACCGGGGCGGCCGTCGATCGTTGGAGGTGAGCAGGTTCCCTGCCGCTTCACGGCGACCACCCCGGCACCACCTCGACTACCCTCGATATCCATTTTCACCCGGTAACGCAAAACCGCCGGGGAATCCGCACACGGGACATGGCGGTGGCCTGCCACCCTCCGGCTGGCCGGAGGGTGGCAGGCCACCGTCACACCACACCTGATCTGCGGTCCCACAGATCAGCTACCAGCGATACCACCGGCCGCTGCCGCCCTTCGGGCGGGCAACAAATCCGATCAGCCACAGCACGAGGACCGCGATCGCGACCCACCAGAGAATCTTGATCGCGAAACCCGCACCAGCGAGAACCAGAACCAGCAGAAGAACAAGAAGCAGGGGAACCATTGTTATCAACCTCCGAGGCACCGTCTGCCCGATCACGCCCAGGCCATGCACGCAAAACTTACCTGCTTCTTATCGATGCAGGCGGGAACATGCTCCGGCCATCTCTGGCCATTCGCCACGACTTCACACCCGAATCCGACCGTCTACGAGGCGTGAACACAGGTCACGGGTCAATAATGCGACAGGCCTCATTACCCAGTGCTGTGACCGGGAAGGTTTGCCGGGCCGCGGTGATCGGTGCGGTGCCTCTCCCCCAGCTACCGCTGGGAGGGGCCCCCGGGCGGAGGGCCGCGGCTCGTACTGGACGTACCGCCGTGGTCCGACAACGCGGCGAGGTGCCGTGCCGGGCGCCGCGACCCGGTGGACCTTTCCGTCACAGCACTAGGCAGAGCAGCGGGACCGATCAGTCCGTTGCGGGCCGGGCCGGCGCAGTTGTGCCTGAGCGAAGAGAGGGGCATGTCGTCGAGGACCCGCTCGGCTTCCGCTGGGGTCGGGCAACAACGGCACTACCGCCTGGACTGGACCTCGAGGAGCCGGTGAGCCGGGCCTCGTCACCCTCCTCGCGAGAACCGGGCCACCCTCCGCCGCCCACCCAGGAGCCTCCGGGGCCGGTATCGCTTGGTCGCGCCACCTTCGGGTAGGCGCCGTCTGGATCGGCGGACTTCCGCCGGCCGAAGCTCATTCGCACGCGTCATTCGCACGCGGCAGTGCGGAGCAGGGAGCGCTCCATGATCCTCATCCTCGGCCTCATCATCCTGATCGCCGCGCTGATCCTCGCCGTGGCTGGAGTCATGGCGAATCTCGGCGGTGCTCACGAGCTCACCAACGACTTCTCCGTCTTCGGCTACCACGTCACCAGCTCCACCGGCGCCCTCTTCCTCTACGGCATCGCCGTCGGCGCGGCCGCCGTCCTGGGCCTGGCCCTCGTCCTGGCGGCGGCCCGCCGGGCCTCTCGCCGCAACCGCCTCGCACGCCACGGCGATTCCCTCACCTCGAAGAGGGAGAGCGCGGTCGTGGACCGCGAACGCGAGGACCTCATCGAGCAACGCGACGCCGCCCGCGCGCAAACCGCCCTCGGCGACCATCCCACCACCGCGGCCCGGACCACAGGCCACCGGCGCCCCACATGGCTCGGCGGGCGCCACGATCCCCGCCAGTGACCCGAGACCGCGGATTCCAGAGTGGGACTCGAACTCAAGTCGGCACGCCGGGGCGCGGCGTGTTCGGGGAGATGCGGAACGGCTCCGCCCTCGGGAGAGGGGGGAGCCGTTTCCGTGCGAAGGGGACGCGTCGGTCAGGCGTGGCGCCTGTTGCCGGTGACCAGCCGGTAGACCGCGAGGAGGATGAGGGAGCCGGCGATGGCGGCGATCCAGGTGGAGAGGTCGAAGAAGCCGTCGATGGAGTCGACGCCGAAGATGACCTTGCCGAGCCAGCCGCCGAGCAGACCGCCCGCGATGCCGATGAGGACGGTGATGATGATGCCACCCGGATCCCTGCCCGGCATCAGTGCCTTGGCGATGAGGCCCGCGAGCAGCCCTATGAGAATCCAGGCCAGAATGCCCATGATGCGTCTCCTACCTCGTTGGATAAAACCGGTGTGAGCGAGCGTCTGCGCCGTGCGGAGATTTCCAAACGCCCCGAGCCCTTGATCATTTCCCCGAGGGTCCTCCTTCGCGGGTCCAGTGCGGCTGCCGGGGCGCCGAACGAAGGGAACGGAAGATCGACTGCTGGTCCTGCCCGCCCGCGTGAGGTGTGGCCGGGGCGGGAACCGTCCACCTGGCCGACGGAGTGAACGGCCTCACCCGCTTCGCTTCCCAGCTCGCCACGGGACACGTCCCCGACGAGCCGTTCCTTCGGGCAGATGACCACGGCGGACCCCGCCTCCGACATCGCCGGAGACACCTACGACTACAGCCTCGACAACGACACCCTGCACCTGTCCATCACCGACGCCATGGGCCACGACGTCAACGCCTCCCTCATGGCCACCCTGCTGGTCAACGCCTCCCGCGGCGCCCGCCGCGCCGGATGCGACCTCGTCGAGCAAGCCCGCCAGGCCCTCCTCGACCACGGCAACCGGACCTTCGCCACCGGCCAACTACTGCGCATCGCCCTCGACGGAACGGGCGCCCGGCTCGTCAACGCGGGCCACCCCTGGCCGCTACGGCTACGCGACGGTGCGGTCGACGAGCTGGGCCTGGCCGTGGACATGCCCTTCGGTGTCCCCCATCAGGGCCCGTACCGCGTCCAAAACCTCGACCTGCGTCCGGGCGACCGCCTCCTGCTCCACACCGACGGCATGCAAGAACGCCAAGCGGCAACCGTCGACCTACCCGCGCTTCTCCGCAAGACCGCCGCCGAGCACCCGCGTGAAGTCGTACGCACCCTGGTCGCCGCGGTCACCGATGCCTACAGCGGCGAGCCGCCGAAAGACGACGCCACCGTCCTGTGCCTGGACTGGCACGGCCCCCACACCCTGGGGCGGCAGGATCTCCACGGCGTGACGGAGTGGGGTAATTAGCCATAGAACGGGCAGGTGTCATAGAGGCCCACCATGTGGAGGGAGAAACCGTGGCCCCCGCCCCCGCCCCCGTCCTTGATCAGCCCCCGCCACGCCCCGGCAAGGCCACAACCTCAGCCAGCGACGCCCACCGCCCCCTCCCCCACCCCCCCGCCACCGCCAGCGCCCCCACCCGCACCCCAACCGCCCTCGCGGCCGCCCCGGCCGCCGCCCACCCCGGCCTCTCTAGCCCCGGCCGGCCCCGGCGTCAGCATTCTCATCAGAGGCCGCCGTCCCACGACCAGGCAGCAGCCCGGCCGCCGACTTCCCCCGTCACGGGTCCTTCGAGCCGCCGGAGCGTGCGGCCGAGCGGGGGACAGCTGTAGCGGCTGGCGTGGAGTTCATCTGCCGGGACCGGGCGGGCGCCTACGCCGAGGGTGCCCGCCGCGGTGCGCCGAGATACTCACCGACCGTCTGGGTGCAGGCTCCCGGCCTGGATCGACGCAGTCGACGCCAGCCGGCTACACGGCCTCACCGGCTTCGCACTCCACCTGCTCCGGGACCTCACCGCCGTGGCGGCGGGGATCACCCTGCACTGGAGCTCCGGCAGCATCGAGGGAGCCGTGAACCGCATCAAGAAGATCAAAAGGCAGCTCTACGGGCGAGCCGGATTCGAACCACTCCGCAAGATGATCCTGCTTCAGTAGCGCTCCGAGACGGCGATCTGTGCCAGAGCCTCAGAAAGTCACTGGCTTCCCGCTCCCTCTTGCGGTGAGACTGCCGACGTGACGCTTCACGGGGATGAGATCCCAGTCGACGAGACGCTGGTCCGGTCGCTGCTGAAGGCACAGCGCCCAGAGTGGGCTGACCTGCCGTTGTCGACCGCAGGCGCGGGCACGGACAACACCATGTATCGGCTGGGCGATGACCTGCTCGTGCGACTCCCACGAACCGCCGACAAGGGACGGGCCGTGCGAAAGGAGCAGGAATGGCTTCCTCGTCTGGCGCCCTTACTCACATCTCCGATTCCCCAGCCCGTCCACGCCGGGAAGCCCACCAGCGTCTTCCCTCTGGTCTGGTCGGTCTACCGCTGGATTGACGGTGACGAGGCCAGCCCTTCCACCGTCCGGTACTGGGCAGCCTTCGGAGCCGACCTGGCGGCGGTCGTGAGGGAACTCCACGACGTTGACCTCATGGGTGCGACTCGTGCAGATGACCTCAGCTGGTACCGCGGCGGCAGCCTGGGTGCATGCGACCAGTGGATCGCCAGGTGTCTCAACGATTGCCGAACCACAGTGGGTTCTGAGCTCGACGTTGACTCCCTAGAACAGTTGTGGCAAGCCGCGCTCGCACTGCCCGAGCCCTCCGGACCCCACGTCTGGCTCCACGGCGACCTCAAGCCGACCAACCTCTTGGTCCGCGAAGGCAAACTCCACGCAGTCATCGACTTCGGAGGACTCTCGGTCGGCTTTCCCGACGCCGAGCACTCCACACTCTGGGACCTCCCACCACAAGCACGACAGGCCTACTGGGACACCTTGAACCTGGACGATGTGACCTGGGCCCGCGCCCGCGCCTGGGCGATCGCAGTGGGCGTCAGCGGCATCTCCTACTACCGGCACACCTTCCCCGCGTTCGTTGCCGAGTGCCAAGCACGACTTCGGGCAATCCTCATTGACGCCACCTCTCGTTGAGTGGCCTCCCCCGGTCCGAGAGGAACGGGCATACGGCGCAGGACCAGGGAGGGGGACGGCACGCCGCGCGAAACAGCGTTTGGCGGTGGGTGATCAGGCAGCAGGCGAGTTCGAGGAACGTGACCCAGGGCCCGAGGGGGCCGCAGGCCGAGAACTCGGCAAAACCGTCCACACCCCCATCCCCTCGTAGCCACAACGCTGCCGATCGTTCGGAAGCCGGCCCGGCCCCGCTCACTCCTCGTCCGGGGGCTGCCGGATCGCGGCCACGTGGGGGGGCGCTACATGGGTGTGGCGTGCCGCGGCTGGTTTGCCGTGGCACGCCCTTCGGTTCAGTTGGCGGCAGCTCGCAGGCCCTGTGGAAGTGGCTGCCGGAGTGGGCTAGGAGCCGTGGTGGTGGCGTCCGCGGCGTCCCCAGGACTCGGTGTCGATGACGTTGCCGCGGTTGTCGCGGAGGGTGGCGGTGTCGCGCTCGTCCCAGATCTGGTGGCGGCGGTCCTGGTAGACGTCACGGTGGGTGTCGCGGCCCTGGCCGGTGTGCACCTTGACGCTGGAGCGACCGTCCAAGCGGAAGCCGTTGAAGCGGTAGCGGTTGCCCTGCTTGTCGGTGAGGGTGAAGCCGCGCAGGTCCACGGTGTGGCGGCCGGTGTTCTTCACCTCGACCCACTCGTTGTTCAGGGCGCGGTTGTCGCGCCCGCGGCCGGCGTTCTCGACGTCACCGATGACGATGGAGGAGTGCGGGCCGCGGCGGTCGCGCCGGTCGTCGTCGGCGGCGGCAGGCACCGCCGCGGCGCCGACTAGGGCGCCGACGGCCAGGAGGCCGGCGAGAGTACGGCGGGTGGCGAGAGAAGCAGACATGCAGAAGGCCCCTTCAACAGACAGCCCAGCCCGGCTTCATGCGCGCGGGGTGGACTCCGAACAGTTCCCGGCGTCCTGCCGAGAAGCCACACTCTGACCCCACACCACGCCCGAAAGCCATGCAAATAGCGCGTGTTACGTAATCCAGACATACTGGCAACTCTCCCTTGTAGACGGCATGCGTCAAGGCCGCATTGACCCTCACACGCAGCAGTTCTGAGGTATGCCCAGAAGGCTCGTGGACCGCGGCGCCCCGCTCCCCGGCGCCCGGCTTCTCTGCCACCGTCGGCCCTGCGCCGTACGGGTTCAATGCCCCGTAACAGCCGCTTCTGCCGTTCTTTCGAACGTCTATAGGCAAGGGGTACTGGCGTACCCCACGACCACTTCCGCCCCGAACAGCGAAGAGCGGACCGGCAACCTCATCTGGACCGGCTCGGGGGAGGAACCCATCGCCTTGGACCCGCCACCATGCGCGCCATCGCATGCATCCTCACCGCACAAGCCGGCCCGATGGACGTCCAACCCGTCACCATCGCCGGATCGCCAGCCCCCTGAGCAGGGCAAAGACGGTGGAGGACGGTCCTGCAGTGCCGTAGAGTGGGTTTCACCGACGCGGGGTGGAGCAGTTCGGTAGCTCGCTGGGCTCATAATCCAGAGGTCGCAGGTTCAAATCCTGTCCCCGCTACTGAACAGAAGGGCCCGGATCCACAAGGATCCGGGCCCTTCTGCCATACCCGGGAACGCGGCGGACATCGCGGCACCCTGCCTTGAAGCACTCGACGCCGGTGGCACAGCTGCTCAACACGCCGCCGCAGGGTCAGAGTGACGTCTCCGGCGATGGCTCCGACCTGTCAGTAATCACCCCACGTTCGTCCACGCCGTGGCGCAGGTGCGCCACGCCCGGTGGGTGGCTTTGGCCTGCGGATGGCGGCTACCGGTGGATCACCACGCAGGGAATCGCGGCCTGGCTGGGCGGGGTCGGATGGGTTCCACCGACCAGGAGGGCGAGGAGGACGGCGATCGCTTCGTTGCGCAGGACGCGGGCGGCCTGCTGGAGCTTGTGCGGATCCGGGAGGGCAGTGAGAGGGCCACGCACTCGGGCTCCGGGTTCAGGGCTCCGGGTTCAGGCCGTCGAGGGTGACGGCGATCGGGTGGGTTACTGCGGCCGCGGAGGTCAGGGCGTGGAGGCGTGCGCTCGGTGTGGGTCAGGTGGGGGTCAGGTGGGGCAGAGCGTCTTCGGCAGGCCCTTGGGGAGTACCGCGCGTTCGTCCGCGTCGAGCTCGCGTCCGAAGACGGCGCACAGGTGGCGTTTCCAGAGCGCGGGGTCGAGGCGCAGGAGCCGCATCCTCCCACCGTCCGGAGAGGTCATCAGGAGTGACCTGCCCTGATCGGCCCCCGCGAGGAAGCTCCGCCTCTCGCCGAGGTCGTAGGAGTCGTTGCGCACGGGGTCGGCTCCCCGCTGGAAGAGGACGGACTTCCCGTTGGCCAGGTAGAAGCCGGAGCCGGAGCCCTCCAGCGCGCCCGCGGTCCATCGGTTGGCGACCAGCGGTCCGATCGGGCCCAGCACCCGCTGTGTCGGCCGTCCGTGCTTGAGGCTCCACATCTCCACCATGCTGCCGGAGGTCAGGAGCAGGGCGAACTTCTGGTCCGGGTGCACCACGAAGGAGATGACGTCCTGGCGGCCCAGGTCAACCCGCAGCGACTCGTCCTCCTTGCCCGTGCGCAGGTCGATCGTGCGGAAGGTCGTCTCGCCCACCAGGTGGACCTGTACGAACCCCGGCCGCCGGAGCGGTCCTACGGTGAAGGCCGGCATCTGTGCCGCTTCGCGCCGCAGGTCCCGTACGTCGAGCGGCGCCGACAGGCGTTCGCCGGTCTCGGCGTTCCAGTGTTCGACGAGGGGCCCCGACACCGTCATGACCTCCTTGTCGCCGGTGAAGTGGAACTCCACCAGCTCGGGGTTCCCGCCCTTGTCGGCACCCGGCTTGGGCGGCTTGGGCGGCTTGGCCGTCCTGAACTCCGTCACCTTGCGCAGGCCCGGGAGGGCCCGGATCACGATGCGGTTCTCGTCGGCCACGTCGGCCACCAGCGTTTCGCCGCGGTTGGCGGCCAGGGGTTGCTTCGCGTTCGGCGGGATCTTCGCGTCAGTGGTGACCTCGGCCAGGGTCTTTCCGGCCGCCGCCGTCTCCGCGACCCGTAGCCGGTCGCCGTCCTCGCCCACGCGGACCACCATCGACTTGCCGTGGTCCAGGAGTTCCGGAGGGCTGAGCACAGTTGCCCCGTCCGATTCCCACAGGAGACTGCCGGTCACGGCGGTCTCGGCCGTGGTGACCACCACGGGGGCGTCGGGACCACCCAGGAGGGGCAGATGGGGGGCGGACCTCTCCGTCCGCCCTACGAACCGCTTCGCCACCGTTCCCGTCCGGGTGTCGATGGTGGCCCAGTATCCGCCCCGCCCCACGGCGAAGCGGTCTCCCGCCATGTCGAAGGCGACGTCCAGACAGCTCTCGTTGCTGCCCGGGGGCGTGTAGCGGATCAGTTCACGGCCATCGGTGACGCCGATGATCTGGTAGACGGCCTTCTCCGTCGTGTCTTCGCCTTCGTTTCGGCAGACGGCGAGGACCTGGCCGTTCCCCGAGACCCCGACCGCCTGGCGGGAGGGCGCGGGTGCGGTGAGCTCGCGCGTCTTGCCCGTACGCAGGTCGACCGCAACGGTGCTCAGGGTGAGGTCCTTCAGCAACTGAGTCGTCTCGCCGACGAGCGTGTCCTCGTCGGCGAACCACACTTGCGACAGCTCGGGCATCCCCTCCGGAAGTTGCCGGAGCTGTCCTGTCCTCAGGTCCCCGACCCTCGGACGCCGATCGACCCCCGTCACGACGACCTGTTGGCCGCTCGGGGAGAAACCCGCCTTGTGGTCGCCCGTGGGCGCTCCGACGCTGACCTGCTCGAACCCGCCGCCGCGGAGCGGCCGCGCGGGGCCGAGGACGTCCTTCGCCGTGGGGTCCACCTCGTGCCAGATCGGGGCTCCGGTCTGCTCCAGCATGTAGGCGATCTTCCGGCCGTCCCCGCTGACCATCGGAGAATGGCCGTTGCCCGTGAGGTTGAGGTAGCGGCGCGTGGTCCGTCCGTCGGGGGTCCTTACGAACAGCGTCGCGCGCCCCAGGCTCGACGTCACGAGCGTCACCCCGCCGTCGGAGCTCATCGCGGTCGCCGCGATCTCACCCTGGGCTCCGGTCAGCGACCAGGAGACGTCCTGCACCGCGTTGTACCTGCGCAGCATCGCGTTGCGGGCCTCCTGTGTCGGCGAGACCTCGTAGGCGGCCACGGACGCGAGCGAGGCGAGTCCCTGATCGGTGGTGGCCATCCCGTCCGAGAGGGTGGCCAGGGCGCGGGAACGTCCCTCCGCGGCCCGTTCCTCGGTGACATCGCGCTGGTGGAGGATGAAGGTCCCGAGGCCCACGATCGCCGACAGCACCACGGCGACAGCGGTCCACCCCGCGCGTGCACGGCGGCGCAGACGGGCGCTGCGGCGCCGCGCCTGCGCCAGGAACTCCTTCTCCCCTTCGCCGAGCTCGTTTTCGCGGTCGCCGAGCCAGGTCCTGATGACGCGCAGTTGGAATGCTCCCGGCAGGAGCCCGGCGGGCCTTCCGTCCCTTTCCCAGCGGTCCCGGTCGTGGCTCAGCTCCGCCCGGCCGGCGAGGAGCTTGGCGTCCTCGGCAACCTGCCGGCGCAGGACCGGCCAGGTGGCGATCAGCGATTCGTGGGCGAGTTCGGCGGTCTCCGGTTCGCCCCGACCTCCGTGCAGGACGAGGAGGCGGCGATCGGCCAGTGCCTGTGCGATGCGCCAGCGCTCCTCGCCCGCCTCCTGCCGGGAGAGCCTGCGCCGCAGCGGCAGCGTGCCTCCGGGGAGCATCCGTACGAGGCTGGTGAGCAGGCCCAGCGCTTCGCGCTCCACCTCCGCCCGATCTCCGACGCATGCCTTCCAGGCCTTGTCGGAATGGGATTCGAGGGCGCCGGACACTCCGCCCATCGCCTCGTACCGCGTGGCCAGCAGGCGGCCCCCGGACTGCCCCTCCCACAACTGCTGCAGCACGAACCCGAGCAGGGGCAGGATCCCCGGATCGCCCCCCGTGTCCTCCAGGATCCGCCGGTCGAGCCCCGGGTCGTAGGTCACGGAGGGGACCCGCTCCAGCGGCTTGGTGATCGCCGCCTCCAACTGCTCCCGGGTCATGGGGGTGAGCGGCAGCGCCACGCCGTCGTGCAGCGCCGGGCCCAGGCGCGGGTGCTTCAGCACGGCGTCCATGAAGTCGGAGCGCAGCACCACCAGGACACGGAGCCCGTCTCCCGCCGGGCGCCGCAGCACGCGCTGCCCGGGGGCGTCCGCCACCACAGCGCCCACCACGCCGAGCCGCAGAGCCTGCGGCCCGCCCTCGACGGGGCCGAGGCCCTGTTCCTGCTCGTCGCCGGCGAGGACCCGCGGGCGGTCCTGGAGCTGGCCGCGGCGGGCGGCGTACGCAGGGTCGTGCTGCCTCCACCCATTCCAGCTCGTCCAGCCATTCCCGACCGAGGAAGTGAAGTGATCGCATGAGTGTCAAGGACAGCAAGGGGCCCCAGGGAGGGGCAGGTCACAAACGCCGGCTCAAGCCCGCGCACAAAGCACTGGCCCTCGTGTCCGCCCTGGTCCTCGGCGGCGGCGCGGTCGTGATCGCCGCCCAGGGCGCGTCCGCCGGCCAGGACGCGCGCCGGGCACCCGTCACGGCCACCATCGACTGCCCCGACGTGGGGGAGCGGCTGCGCGAAGTGCCCGACCAGGCGCGGCCCGAGGTCGACCGGGAACTCGCCGGACTCGACACCCAGATCGCCGACGCCTACGGACGACTGGCCACCGGCCGGGCGCCGGCGGACGCACTGCTCGGGGAGCTGAAGGACCAGCGGGGCAAGACGATCACCAAGGTCTCCGACGCGATCGGGCGGGACGCCGCCCGCCCCGACGGCCTGGAGGAGCTGAGCGCCTGCACGATGCAGGAGGCGTCGGCCGCCGACGGAGACCTCGCCCGCAGCGGCGGAGGCGGCAGCTCGGAAGCCGCGGCGAAGGGCGGACCGGCGCGCTCGGACTTCGTCCCCATCGGCTCGGTGAAGCCGAACGTGCGCAAGCCCGCGGTCAAGCAGGGCGCGTCCAAGGGCTCCTTCGCCGTGGAGTGCGGCCGCAACGACGAGCGCCACCTCAACCCCGACAACGTCATCGTCGCCCCCGGGGTGAGCAACGGAGCCCACCACATGCACGACTACGTCGGCAACAAGACCACGGACGCCTTCTCCACCAACAACAGCCTGGCCGCCGCCAAGACCACCTGCACCAACGGCGACCAGTCCACCTACTACTGGCCCGTACTGCGGCTGCGCGACGGCAAGGCCGAGCAGGACGCGGCCGCGCCCGGCGGCGGGCAGGACGCCAACGTGGGGACCATCCTGCGGCCGAAGAAGGTCACGATCGAGTTCAAGGGCAGCCCCGTCTCCCGGGTCACCGCCATGCCCCGCTTCCTGCGGATCATCACCGGCGACGCCAAGGCCCTCACCAACGGCCCGGCCAACGCCAACGCCTCCTGGAGCTGCACCGGCTTCGAGAACCGTCAGCTGAAGGACAAGTACCCGATCTGCCCCAAGGGGAGCGACGTGGTCCGGACGTTCAACTTCCAGAGCTGCTGGGACGGGAAGAACACCGACAGCGCCAACCACCGCACCCACGTGGCCTTCGCGGGCCGCGACGGCTCCTGCCCGGCGGGCTTCAAGGCGGTCCCGCAGCTCGTGCAGCGGATCGTCTACACCGTGGCGCCCGGCGCGCGCTTCGCGGTGGACAGCTTCCCCGAACAGCTGCACAAGCCGGTGACGGACCACGGTGACTTCATCAACGTCATGTCGGACCGGCTGATGGCCGACGCGGTGCGCTGCGTCAACGGCGGGCGCGCCTGCCGCTGACGCGCGTGAAGGCGGTGCCGGTCCGAAGTCCCCTTCGGACCGGCACCGCCGTGCGCCGTGTCGTTCGTACGTGCCGTGCGCCGTGTTGTTCGTACGTGCCGTTCGTTCGTGCCGGGAAGCCGCGCCCGGGGGCTACAGGCCGTTCACGCGGGCGACGCGACCGTCGCCCAGGGCCGGACGGAGGTCGGCGCCACCGCGTGCCCGGCGGATCCCGCGGACCGGCCTGAGCCGTACCTGGGCCATCAACCGTCGGCTGCGCAGGGCCAGTTCGAGCTCGAAGCGGGTGCGCGGATCCCGCAGGCCGGGGCCGAAGAGCTTCTCCAGCTGGCGCATGCGGTAGCGGACCGTCTGGGGGTGCACGCTCAGCGCCTTCGCCGCCTCGGGCGCCCCGCCGCCCTCCAGCCAGGCCAGCAGGGTCACTTCGAGGCGTTCGCTCTGGCGCGGGGTCAGATCCGCCAGCGGACGCAGCCAGCGGGCGGCGAGCGCGTGCGCCAGCGGCTCGTCCTGGAGCAGCAGCAGGGTCGAGAGGTGGTCGTCGACGAAGAGGGCCCGCACCTCGGAGCCGGACCGGGTCGCGGTCGGGGCCGGGGTCAGCGACAGCAGGCGCAGGGCCCAGCGCAGTGAGGAGGCGGTGTCGCCGGGCGCCACCGGGTGGCCGACGACGGCGAGCCGGCCGCGCAGCGCGCAGTCCAGGGCGGTACGGGCCTCCGGATCCGGGGCGGGCACGAGGAGGCAGGGCTGGCCTGCGACCATCCCGCCGAGGCAGTCGTCCAGGAGGGCCGCGAGCTGCTGGGTCTCACCGGGTGAGGCCAGGACCACCGCCCGCACGGCGACGGGCAGGGGCCAGCCGGCCGCGTTCGCCAGCTCGGCGAGTGCCGGTCCGCGCAGCGGTGTCTCGCCCGTGAGCACGGCGAAGAGTTCGCGCCGGGCGCGTTCGCGGACCGAGCCGAACCGCTGGAGGGGAACGGCCTGCAGCGGGGGCAACTCACCGCCGCCGAAGGCCCCGGGGTTGCGGTCGTGGGAGTGGGGCCGGGTGTGGGCGTGTACGTGGGTGTCTGCATGGGTATGCGGTCGGGCGTGTTCGGTTTCCGCCTCGGCCTCGGCCTCGGACTTGGGGCGGATGCGGGCACCGCTGCGGGTTTCCACCCCGGCGCCGGGTACGGGTTCCGGGTCCGCGCAGGCGTCGGGCCGGTCCTCCCCGGCGCCCTCGCGGTAACCAAGGGCGGTGAGCAGCGCCGCCTCCATCTGCTGTCTGACCACCTCGTCGTCGACGTCCTCGACGAGCGCGGCGAATCCCGGGACGGTCTCCAACAGCTCCTCCACCATCTTCGCGGCCAGCGTGGGCAGTTCCTTGCGCAGGACGCGGGTCCACTCGCCGCGTGGGCGGGACCAGATGCGGTTCAGAAGTTCGCACATTGTTACCTCGTTCAAGCCGGGGTATGGCCTGCCCCGTGGGAGGGTGGCAAGCCTGCAGTCCCGCGGCATCGGCTCGATCGCCGTCGGGGAGGTGCGGCGGCGGATCAGGTGTCAACCCCGTCGCAACCGCACCACTGGAAGGGAATCTTCCGGGGATGTTCGATGCGATGGCTGTGCGAGGGCCAGAAATTATCACGTTTCGATAAATCCCGTGGAGGGCTTGCGAAGCTCCACGATGCTTCTGCCCTCCGGCCCCGCTCCCGGCCGGCCCGGTGGGCCAGGCGCCCATCTCCCGCCCGTCGAGGAGCGGTTGCGACGTCTACCCCCGGGCGCCGAGCGCGAGGTGGAAGTGCTCGGGCTCGGCCGTATGGGAGACCACATGCCCTTGCCCCAACCCCGCATGCCCCGCCGCTCGCACCGGGCGCGGCCTGCGAGAGACCGCACCCGCCGGCACGCCGGCGCGGCGCCCGCTGCCGCCGCCGGCCGGCGGGCCGTGCGGCGCCCGCCTCTGCTGTCCGCCGCCGGGGGACCGCATCCCCTGGCCCTGGGCGCCGCGGCCCTCGCGGCCCTGGCCTCCCTGTCCGTGGCGGCCCGGGCCGGCGCCCTGACCCGCCTGTGGGACTTCCTGGACTACGGGGCGGGCGTCCTCTCGCTCGTCTCCCTCACCGGCGCCGTCCTGTGGGGCCTGGCGGCCACGGACCGCACCCTGCTCGCCTCCGGGCACCGCCTCGTCGCCCAAGGGGTGCACCGCGGCCTCGCCGTCGCCGGGCTCGGCTTCCTCGTCCTCCACGTCTGGATCAAAGTCGCCCGCTCCCGGGTGGACGCCGTGGGCGTGGTCGTGCCCTTCGCGGACGGGCGGCAGCCGCTCCTCATCGGCCTCGGCAGCCTGGCGGGCTACCTCTTCGTCGCCGTGGCCGTCTCCGGCGCCGTCCGCAGCGCCTTCGCCACCCGGGGCCGCTCCCTGTGGTGGCGGGCCCTGCACATGGGCGCGTACCCCGCCTGGGGGGCGTCACTCGTGCACGGGCTCAAATCCGGCCGCTCCGCCAGCGGTTGGGTGACGGCCGCCTACGCACTGTGCCTGGTCGCCGTCGCGGGGGTGCTGGCGGTGCGGCTGCGCGCCCGGCTCCGCACGGAGTCGGCCGCGAAACCGCGTGCGAATCCGCGTGCGAACCCGCGCACGCAGTCGCGCACCGGGCCCGCCGGACCGCCCTCGGTGCCGCCGATGCCCTCCGTGCCGCCCCTCGCGCCCAGGGCGCCGGGAGCGGCGCCGCCGAGGAACCCGCTGCCCTTCGTACGCAGGCCCGCGGAATGGGCGGCGGAGCTGCTGACCGCGCGCCTGGCCCGGCAGCCCGGCCCCGGGGTGCCCGGACCCCGGGGTCCGGAACCGGCCGCGCAGGCACCCGCCGGCCGGTCCGCCGACTGGCCGCCGGACCCGTCCGCGCAGCTGCCGCCCGACTGGTCCGCCGAACCGCTCGACGGTGTGCGGGGCCGGCGGTGAGCGGCGTCGCGCATCCCGCGCTCGGCTGTGTGGGGCGGCCCCGGCTGCTGGCCGGACTCGACACCGCCGCCCGGCTCGACCGCGAAGGCCACCTCGGCGTGCACGGCGCGCTACCCCGCCATCCGGCCGAGGCACTGGTGGAACTCGCCGAGGACATAGCCCTCGGCGGGCGCGGGGGAGCGGGCTTCCCCTTCGCCCGCAAGCTCCGGGCCGTCACCCGCAACGCCCGCGGGCAGGACGGGCGTACCGCCGTCGTCGTCAACGGCTCGGAGGGGGAGCCGAGTTGTCTCAAGGACGCCGCGCTGCTGCTGTACGTACCGCACCTCGTGCTCGACGGGGCCCTGCTGGCCGCCGCCGCGCTCGGCGCCGAGGACGTGGTGGTCGGCGTCACGCGGTCGGACGTGGAGCGCTCCGTCGTCGAGGCCGTCGCCGAACGGGGCCCGGCGGGCCGCCGCGTGCGCGTCGTCCGGCTCCCCGAGCGCTTCGTCACCGGAGAGGGGACCGCCCTGGTCAACGGGCTCGAAGGCGGGCCCGCCCTGCCCTCCGGCCAGAAGGTCCGCACCAGCGAGCGGGGACTCGGCGGCCTGCCGACCCTGCTGTCCAACGCCGAGACCTACGCGCAGCTCGCGGTCGCCGCCCGACTGGGCGCGCCGGAGTACCGCACCGCGGGCCTGCCCACCGAGCCCGGCACGACCCTCCTGACGGTCGCGGGCGCGACCGTCGTCGAGGTGCCGATCGGCACTTCGCTGGCGTACGTACTGGACCTGTGCGGCACGGTGCCCGGACAGGGCGTGCTGGTCGGCGGCTACCACGGCCGGTGGCTGGACCCCGCGGCGGCGCGCGAGGCCCTGCTGTCCCGAGGGTCCCTGGCCGCGTACGACGCGGTGCTCGGCGCGGGCGCCGTGCTGCCGCTGCCCGAGGACACCTGCCCGGCGGGAGAGGTGGCCCGGGTCACCCGGTGGATGGCCCGGGAGTCGGCGGGCCAGTGCGGCCCCTGCGTACGGGGGCTCCCCTCGCTCGCCGACGCCGTGGAGCGGCTGGTGGCCGGCGGGGGCGGGGCCGCACTCGACGCCGTCCAGGCCAGGATGCGCGGGGTGCGCGGCCGGGGCGCGTGCTCCCACCCGGACGGCACGTCCTCGTTCGTGGCCTCCGCGCTCGCCGTCTTCCCGGAGGAGTTCCGCGACCACGCGCTGGGCAGCGGCTGCGGGCGCGGTGTGCTCGGAGCCCTGCCGCTGCCCAGCGACGAGAGCCCCGAACGGCTCGTCGTGGACTGGACGTTGTGCAAGGGCCACGGGCTGTGCGTGGACCTGCTGCCCGACGTCGTCCGGTTGGACGAGGACGGTTACCCGGCGCAGGGCGTCATGCCGGTGCCGGGGCCGCTGCGGCCCAAGGCGCTGAGAGCGGTGCGCCGTTGTCCCGCGCTCGCCCTGCGCATTCAGGAATGAGGGGGCGGGGATCCGGCGGTGAACGGCTGCCGCGGGGCCGAGTTCATCCTTTGGCGTGATCTGACAAATTCCCGGCGCTTCGAATTCGGAAGGCCCCGAAGGGCTTATGAATAACCGAACGGAAAGCGCGCCGCACCACATGCGCGCCGGGCAGAAACCGAAGGAGAGATCATGGGCAAGAAGCGTCGGGTGACCGCTGCGGCCGGATCGGTGATGACGGTGCTCCTGCTGGCGGCGGGATGCGGCGCCGGATCGGGCGGATCCGGCGGGGTGACCGCCGTCCGGCCCGCCGGGGCCGAGCAGGCCCTCGGTGACGGCTACGACTCGGGATACGGCTCCGCGGGCTCGGCGGACCCCGCGGCGGACCCCGCCGGGGAGGCCTCCGCGCCGGCGGGCCGGCTGGCGGTCCGGGAGATCGTCGGGGTCGGCAGCGCGGTCACCGACAGCGCCGGCGCCACCCTCTACCGCTTCGACAAGGACACGGCCCAGCCGCCCCGGTCGAACTGCGCCGCGGACTGCGCCACCCTCTGGCCCCCGGTGCCGGCGAACGACGCCCAGGCCGCGGCCGGCATCGACGCGGGGCTGCTGGGCGCGGTCGACCGGGCCGACGGCGTCCGCCAGCTCACGCTCGGCGGGTGGCCCGTGTACCGGTACGCGAAGGACACCCGGGCGGGCGAGGCGAAGGGCGAGGGCGTCGGCGGCACCTGGCACGCGGTGGCGGCCGACGGCACGGAGGCCCTGCGGCGCCTGCCCCCGAGCGCCTACGACGTCCCCGACCTGGCGCGCGACGTGCCCGCCCCGCCCGGCGCCGAGGTCTGCCGCCAAGCGTTGCGCGACCGGCTGGCGACCCTCGTGCTGATCCTGACGGCCTCGGCGAGCGCACGGGGACGGGCGGCGGGCCGGGGCCTCGCCGCCCTCGACGGGACCTTGGCCCGCGCCACGGCCGACGCCGAGGGCGATCCCGCGCTCCAGGCGGCCGTGGCGTGGGCGAAGGTCTCGTCGAGGGCGGCGAGGTCCGGGCAGAGCCCGGGAAACGGTGAAAGGGCGGGGCGGGGAGAAGCCCCGCGCAGCGGCACTCAGCGCCCCCGCACAGCCCGCGCCCCACCACCCGGCGCCTCGGCCAGCAGCACGGTCAGCCCGACCCCGCCCTCACCCTCGCGCCAGAATTCCGCCGCCCCCTCCAGAACCTCCTGCAGGGTCTCCCAGTCCTCCGGCCGCTCACCCGCGTACCCCCGCCAGGAGGTCACCGCCAGCAGCCGCCCCGGCGCGTCCGGCAGCCACGACAGATCGGCCAGCGCGTCCGCCAGCGCGTCCCAGTTCGCCCCGAAGTACTCGGGAACCCGCAGCACGCCCGCACACCGCCGCATGAGCCCGGCCTTGCCGCGCACCCCGTCCAGGTCCAGCCTCAGCACCGTCCACCCCGCCTCCTCCGCGGCGGCGACGGCGGGGGCCAGGGGCTGCTGGTCCAAGGTCATCGGAGAACCGCCTTGAAGGTCTTGTAGTGGTCGTCCGTGTAGAAGAACTCCCCGCCCTCGCCGGTCACGATCCGGCGGGCCCCGCGGTCCCGTTCACCGGGCGTCCTCACGGTGAACTCGTGGTAGTGACCACGCTTCTGCTTCGGCAGGACCTTCTCGAAATTACCGAAGACGGTCCCGTCCTGCCGGTACTGGTACGGCCCGCCCTTGTCGATCAGCGCGAGCACGTCCCGGGCCTGCTGCGGCAATGCGCCGGCCCGGACCGTGGCCATCCCCTTCGCCCACCCGGGCGTCGGCACGGGCACGGTGGAACTCGCCGCCCCGCTCGGGGCGGCGTCTACCAGGGGGCCGGGACTAGCGTCGGTGGTGGCGGCGGCGGGCGCGGGATTCTTCCCGCTGCAGCCCACCGCACCGACCAGCGCCGCACAGAGGAACACGGCCCCCAGTACACGCAGCAACGATCGGGGCACGTTCCGAAAGATCATGCACCGATCGTGCCAAATATCCGATTCTCCCGCGAATCGCGCGCTCTCTTCAGAGGGCGGCCATCTTGGTGTACGGACTCAAGATTCGCTTCCGGACCTCCGGCCCGAATTCAACGAGGACAGCGATCCCCTCCTCAACTGCGACGACACGGCCGAGGCCGTGCTCATCGTGAGTAACCCGGTCGCCGACGCTGAAGTGCCGGAGCGGCGCTTCCACGGGGGCCTTGAACGGGCTGGACGGCAAATGGCGGCGAGGTACTGCTGACTTTGTCATTGCACCCAGTATGCGCCCCGCGAGCCGTCCAACGGTCCGCCGTTCGGATCTCAATTACGGCACCATCCGCATCAGCGAACATCCCGCAGCCGCGTTTGAGCGCCATTCGTCCGAAGAATCGGACCAATCCGAACAATCACTCGTCGGGGTCGGCCCGCTCCAGGGCGGGCCGCAGCCCGGGCTGCGATTCCGTCAGCAGATAGTCCGCGACGGCGGTGTCGGTGACCAGGCTGGTCACGAGCCCCGAGCGCAGCACCGCGCCGATCGCGGAGGCCTTGCGCAGCCCGCCGGCGATGGCGACGACCTCGGGGATCCGGCGCAGCCGGTCGGCCTCCACGGTGATGCAGCGCTCGCCGAGGTCCCGGCCGACCCGGCGGCCCTCCGCGTCGAAGAGGTGGGCCGACATCTCGGCGGCGACACCGAGCGAGGCGTAGTGCGCCCGCTCCTCGTCGCTCAGCATGTCGTGGACGGTCGAGATCCCCGGCTCCCAGGACCCGATGGAGACGGCGGCGACCGTCACCTTGTCGAAGTACTCGAAGGCCCGCGCGATGCCCGTCTGGTTGCGCAGCGCGGCCGCCGTGGCCGGGTCGGGCAGCAGCATCGGGGCGTAGATGGGGTGCGCGTCCCCGCCCGACACCTGCGCGGCCCTGCGGACGGCCTCCACGGACCCGCGCTCGGCCGTCCCGGCGTCGTACACGCCCGTCAGCTGGACGACGGTGCAGGGAGGCAGCCGGTGCAGGGAGGCGGCCATGTGGATGGTCGAGCGGCCCCACGCGAGGCCCAGTACGTCGCCCTCGTTGACGAGCTCGCCCAGCAGGTCGGCCGCCACGGCGCCCAGGTTCTCCGGGTCGGGCGCGTCCTCGGTGGCATCGGCCGGGGACTCCACGACCACGGCGTGCCGCAGCCCGTACCGGGCGCGCAGCGCGTCGGAGCGCTCCGCGTCCAGTTCCGCCGGCACCCGGATCTCGATGCGCACGAGGTCGCGCTCCAGAGCGGTCTCCAGGACCCGGGCCACCTTGAAGCGGCTCACGCCGAACTCCTCGGCGATCTGGATCTTGGACTTCCCCTCCAGGTAGAAGCGGCGCGCCATGGCCGCCGCCTGCACCAGCTCCGCGGGTCCCATCCGCAGGGCTGACCGTCCCGCCGACATTGCAGACACCGCGTTCTCCTCACTGCTGTTCACACTCTCGACTCGCCGTTCATCCTGTCAGATACGACGGCCGTTGATCAGCCTGGACAGCTCCCGTTCACCGAGCTGTTCACCAAGCCTTGTCTCAGTGGTCGCAAGCCCAGGGCGCCGCCGCGATGGCCGCACCCGCCTGCTCACGCAGCGTGCGCACGGCGGCCGCCGGGTCGACCGCCCCGTAGACCGCGCTGCCCGCGACGAACACGTCCGCGCCGGCCTCGGCGCACCGCTCGATCGTCGAGGCGGATACCCCGCCGTCGACCTGCAGCCACAGCTCCAGGCCGTGCTTGGAGATCAGTTCCCGGGTACGCCGGATCTTGGGCAGCATGATGTCGAGGAAGGGCTGCCCGCCGAAGCCGGGCTCGACCGTCATGATCAGCAGCATGTCGAGCTCGGGGAGGATGTCCTCGTACTGCTCGATGGGCGTCGCCGGCTTGAGCGCCATGGACGCGCGGGCCCCCTTGGCCCGGATCTCCCGCGCGAGCCGCACGGGCGCCGCGGCGGCCTCCGCGTGGAAGGTGACCGATCCCGCACCCGCCTCGACGTACTGCGGGGCCCAGCGGTCGGGGTCCTCGATCATGAGGTGCAGGTCGAGCGGGATGTCCGTCGCCCGGCTGAGCGACTCCACGATCGGCACGCCGAGCGTGAGGTTCGGGACGAAGTGGTTGTCCATGACGTCGACATGCAGCCAGTCCGCGCCCTGGACGGCCTTCGCCTCCTCGGCGAGCCGGGCGAAGTCGGCGGACAAGATGCTGGGATTGATCTGAACGGCCATGCCCCAAGCGTGCCATGCCGCCGAACCGTTCCGGCCACTACCCCGAAACTCCCGCCCGGGGCGCAGACCCCGCCCCGGCGGGGGTCCGCGAGAGGACCCCCGGGGCCCCCGCCGACAGCGGTTCCCGGACAGGGACTACGCGGTCCGGCGCAGCAGCGCGAGGTACATCGCGTCCGTCCCGTGCAGGTGCGGCCACAGCTGCACGTCCGGGCCGTCGCCCAGCGCCGGGACCCCCTGCATGTACGGCCGCGCGTCGATCAGTTCCGCCGCGATCGGGGCCGCGCCCGCGCCCCGGCCCTTCAGTACGTCCTCCACGACCACCCGGGTCTCGGCCAGGTGCGGCGAGCAGGTCGCGTAGCCCACGACGCCGCCCACCCTGACGGCCGCCAGCGCCTCGCGCAGCAGCCCGCGCTGGAGCGGCGCGAAGCTCTCCAGGTCCTCCGGGCGGCGCCGCCAGCGCGCCTCCGGGCGGCGGCGCAGCGCGCCGAGGCCCGAGCAGGGCACGTCCACGAGGACCCGGTCGAAGGAGCCCGGCAGCCACGGCGGACGCGTCCCGTCCGCCGTGATGACCTGGTAGGGGCCCGGATTGCCGGCGAGCGCCTTCTCCACCAGCCGGGCACGGTGCGGCTGCTTCTCGGAGGCCAGCAGGAACGCCCCGCGCTCCGCGGCCAGCGCGGCCAGCAGGGCGGCCTTGCCGCCGGGGCCCGCGCAGCCGTCCAGCCAGCGGGTGTCGCGGCCCTCGACCGGCGCGGCCGCCAGGGCCATCGCCACCAGCTGGCTGCCTTCGTCCTGGACGCCCGCGCGGCCCTCGCGGACCGCTTCCAGCGCGCCCGGTTCGCCGCCCTCGGCCATCCGCACCGCGTAGGGGGACCAGCGCCCCGGCAGCGCCGAGTCCTCGCCGACCGCCTCCAGCAGCTCCTCGGTGGTCGAGCGGCCGGGACGGGCCACCAGCGTCACCTCGGGCCGCTCGTTGTCGGCCTCCAGCAGGTCCTCGATGCCGGCCCGGCCGCCGCCCAGCGCGTCCCACAGGGCGCTGACGACCCACCTCGGGTGCGAGTGGAAGACGGCGAGGTGTTCCTCGGCGTCGTCCTCGTACGGCGGCGCGACCTTCTCCAGCCAGCCCTCGAGATCGTGCGCGGAGATCTTCCGCAGCACCGCGTTCACGAATTTCGCGCGCCCGTCCCCGAGCACCACCCGGGCCAGCTCCACGCTCGCCGACACCGCCGCGTGCGTGGGGATCCGGGTGCCGAGGAGCTGGTGCGCGCCCAGCGACAGCACGTCCAGCACCGGCGGGTCCACCTCGCGCAGCGGCCGGTCGATGCACGCCTTGATGACCGCGTCGTACGTGCCCTGGCGGCGCAGCGTCCCGTACACCAGCTCGGTGGCCAGTGCCGCGTCCCGCGCCTGGAAGGTCTCGTCCTTGCGGGCCTTCTTCAGCAGCGGCGGCAGCACGAGGTTCGCGTACGCGTCGCGCTCGTCCACCGCCCGCAGCACCTCGAAGGCCAGCATCCGGACGGGGTCCTTCTGCGGCCGGCGGTACGGCTTGCCCGACTTGGCCGGCTTGCCGCCGCCCTTGCCCGAGGTGGCTGCCGGTCGGCTACGGGGCTGTTCGCTCACGTGAAAGGTGCTCCGGGGTTACGTAACGCTGGGGATGGAACGAAGCGCGGCGCCGGGGAGGCCGCCGCGGACACCTGCCGCGGCCGGGCCGGACATCGGCCCGGACTCGGCCCGGACATGGTCCGGGAATCGAAAGGTGACCGGATCAGCCTACGTCGGTCCCGCCGAGGCGCTCGCCGGGAGCGATCCGCACCCCGCGCGCCCAGTCGGCGGCCTTCATCGGCTTCTTGCCCTGCGGCTGGACCCAGAGCAGCTCCACCGCGTGCGAGCCGGTGCCGACGTGGACGTTGTTCTTGCCCGCGCTCAGGTCGCCCGGCTTCAGGTCGGTGCGGTCCGCGACCAGCCCGACGGAGATCAGCTTGAGCCGCTCCCCCCGGAAGACCGTCCACGCGCCCGGCGCCGGGGTGCAGCCGCGCACCAGCCGGTCGGCGCGCATCGCGGGGGCCGACCAGTCGATCCGGGCGTCCTCGACGGTGATCTTCGGCGCGAGCGAGATCCCGTCGGCGGGCTGCTCGACGGCGCGCAGGGTGCCGTCCTCGATGCCGTCCATGGTGGCGACCAGCAGGCCGGAGCCCGCGAAGGCGAGCCGGGTCAGCAGGTCCCCGCTGGTGTCGGTGGGCCGGATCTCCTCGGTGAGGATCCCGAAGACCGGGCCGGTGTCCAGACCCTCCTCGATCCGGAAGGTGGAGGCGCCGGTGACCTGGTCACCGGCCATGATCGACTGCTGGACAGGTGCGGCGCCGCGCCAGGCGGGCAGCAGCGAGAAGTGCAGGTTGACCCAGCCGTGCGCGGGGATCTCCAGGGCGCTCTTGGGGAGCAGCGCGCCGTACGCGACGACCGGGCAGCAGTCCGGGCCGATCTCGCGCAGCCGGGCCTGGAACTCCGGGTCGCGCGGCTTGACGGGCTTGAGGACCTCGATGCCGGCTTCCTCGGCGCGCTCGGCGACGGGGCTGGCGACGAGGCGGCGGCCGCGGCCGGCCGGGGCGTCGGGCCGGGTGACGACGGCGGCCACTTCGTGGCGCCCGGACGCGATCAAGGCGTCCAGGGCGGGCACGGCGACCTCGGGGGTGCCTGCGAAGACGAGCTTCACTGGGGTCTACCTCGCTATCTCGGCTGTCATCAGCGCACCAGTCTAGTGCTGTGACCGGAAAGGTTTGCCGGGTCGCGGTGTCCGGTGCGGTGCATCGCAAGGCGGAGGGCCGCCGCTTGTGCTGGACGTACTTCGGTGGTCCGACAACGCGGCGAGGTGCCGTGCCGGGCGCCGCGACCCGGTGGACCTTTCCGGTCACAGCACTAGGGTCTGTCCGCCCACCGCCCCACCTGCGAGGCGGCGTTCGCCCGAGGGGGCGTACGCACACCCGCGCGCTCCTCGCATATGCCGACACGCCCCCATAGCGTGACCTGCCCGCCCGGTGACGCGTTGGTCAAAAGAGATTGACCGAAACGGGCCGCGAAACAGAACGGTGTCTGCGGCCCTATCCGCTCTTCAGCACCGGTTCGAGAGGCTTCTTCATGGCCGACCACGCCACCCACGACGCCCAAGCACGGGCCAGCCTGCACCTCCTGGTGCGGGACATCGAGCGGGTTCGCCGGCAGGTGGATGCTCTGCGTACGCTCACCGCCCAGCTCGGCAACGTCTACCGCCCGCGCCGCTCGGGTCCCTCCACGGGCTTCGTCGTCTACGGCCGGGCGCCCGCGCCCACCGTCCGCCTCGCGCAGGAACTGCGGGACAGCGTCGAGACGCTGGTCACCGCCGCGGTGGACTTCGACCGCTCGCTCGGCTTCTCCTGGGACGCGGTCGGCTCGGCGCTCGGCGTCACGAAGCAGGCCGTCCACCGGCGCTACGGTGCCCGGCGGGCGCAGAGCGCCGAGTCCGTCGAGCGCGAGCCGCTGGCCGAGGGCAGCACCACCCGGACCCTGGGGCCGCTGCCCACGGTCCCCGCGGCCCGCTCGGTCCCCCCGCAGCCGATGCGCGAGGAATCCCAGGCCGCCCGCTCGCCCGCCTTCCCGGGCCCCCGCAAGGCAGAACCGCGACCTCACAGGTCTTTTTCAAAGGAACCTCATCCACCGAAATGGACGGGGTATCAACTTTTTGGCGTTGATTTTTGGCACGCTGTTGAGTTCTCAAGGAACGGACGCTTCCTTTGTACTCACCCTCAGTAATGTTTACTGGGGCTTTCCTCCGGGCGCTTCCTTCGTTCTTGCGTTTCCGACTCTACCAGAGCCAGTCTCGCTTGTTTTCCGCCTTCCAGGTCAACGCTTTCGCGTTTCCCTTTCCGGCGATTCCGACTCTATCAGTCCTTCTCCGTCTCCCTGACCACTCTCCGTTTTGCCGAATAGGCATGCGGAAAAGCAATCGGGATCAAGATCAGTTAAGAAGAGAGGAGGTTGCCCGTCCATCAGCCGTTCGCGAGATGTTCACACGAGGCTTCCTGGCGGGAGTCACGACAGTACAGGTCCGCAGGAGCCCAAGCAAATCGATTCAGGCGTATGGTCTAGTCCACCGGTCTAGTCCACTAGTCTCCGTGCCGAAGGACCAGTCCGGATCGGGACCAACACCGGGCGAACCCGAACATCTCGTGACTTATCCTTCTGAAGAGTACGCCGTTCGCGACAGGTAGTGACGGCGACACGAAGAAGCCCCACCCCTGGGAGGCCCCCATGACCAGCGTGATGTCCCCACTTGCCGGGAACGCCATCGGACTCGCGGCAGTGCCCGATCCGGTGTTCTCCGGCGCGATGGTGGGTCCGGGCACCGCCATTGATCCCGTGCGCGAGCCTTCGGAGGCCGTGTCCCCCGTGGACGGTGTAGTCGTCTCCCTGCACCCGCACGCGTACGTCGTCGTAGACAGCGAAGGCCACGGTGTCCTCACGCACCTGGGCATCGACACCGTTCAGCTCAACGGCGAGGGCTTCGAGCTCCTCGTCAACAAGGGCGACACCGTGACCCGCGGCCAGGCGGTCATCCGTTGGAACCCCGCTGCAGTCGAGGCTGCCGGCAAGTCCCCCATCTGCCCCGTCGTGGCACTGGAAGCGACCGCCGAAGCTCTCGGCGACCTCGTCGAGGCCGGAGACATCAAGGCCGGAGACCTTCTCTTCAGCTGGCAGTGACGTATCCGCCTGCTCGGGCGAACTGGACATCCAACGCGGCGGGTGGACCCGCCGCTCAATCGGAGACGGGTGAAATGGAGACAACGCTGCGAGGCGTCGGCGTGAGCCACGGTGTGGCGATCGGCGAGGTTCGGCACATGGGTACGGCGGTTCTCGAGCCGCCGGCGAAGCAGATCAACGCGGACGAGGCGGAGCGCGAACAGGGGCGCGCCCGTCAGGCCGTGGAAGCTGTGTCGGCCGACCTGATCGCGCGCGGCCAGCTGGCCGGTGGCGAGGCTCAGCACGTGCTCGAGGCCCAGGCGATGATCGCCACGGACCCCGAGCTGATGACGGACGTTGACCGGCGGATCGCCGTCGGCAGCACCGCCGAGCGCGGTGTGTACGACGCCTTCTCCCACTACCGCGAGCTCCTCGCGGGGGCCGGCGAGTACATGGCCGGCCGCGTCGCCGACCTGGACGACGTGCGCAACCGCATCGTCGCGCGCCTGCTCGGCGTGCCGATGCCGGGCGTGCCGGACAGCGACGAGCCGTACGTGCTGATCGCGCGCGACCTCGCGCCCGCCGACACCGCTCTGCTCGACCCGGCGCTCGTCCTCGGTTTCGTGACCGAGGAAGGCGGACCGACCAGCCACAGCGCGATCCTCGCGCGGGCGCTGGGCGTGCCGGCCATCGTGGCGCTGCCGGGCGCGGGCGAGATCGCCGAGGGAACCCTGATCGCCGTCGACGGCAGCACGGGCGACCTGTTCGTGGACCCGTCCCCGGAGAAGCAGGCCGAGCTGGAGGCCGCGGCCGCCGAGCGCAAGGCCGCCCTCTCCGCGTCCTCCGGTCCGGGCGCCACGTCCGACGGGCACAAGGTGCCGCTGCTCGCCAACATCGGTGGTCCGGCGGACGTGCCGGCCGCGGTCGAGGCCGGGGCCGAGGGTGTGGGCCTGTTCCGCACCGAGTTCCTCTTCCTGGACGACAGCAAGAAGGCGCCGACCGAAGAGAAGCAGATCGAGTCCTACCGCAAGGTGCTCGAGGCCTTCCCCGAGGGCCGTGTCGTCGTACGTGTCCTGGACGCCGGCGCCGACAAGCCGCTGGACTTCCTGACCCCGGCCGACGAGCCGAACCCCGCTCTGGGTGTCCGTGGTCTGCGCTCGCTCCTCGACCACCCGGACGTGCTGCGCACGCAGCTCACCGCGCTGGCCAAGGCCGCCGAGGGGCTGCCGGTCTACCTCGAGGTCATGGCCCCGATGGTGGCCGACCGGATCGACGCCAAGGCCTTCGCGGACGCCTGCCGCGAGGCCGGCCTGCGGGCGAAGTTCGGCGCGATGGTGGAGATCCCCTCCGCCGCGCTCCGGGCGCGCTCGATCCTGCAGGAGGTCGAGTTCCTGTCGCTGGGCACCAACGACCTCGCGCAGTACGCCTTCGCCGCCGACCGTCAGGTCGGCGCCGTGTCGCGGCTCCAGGACCCGTGGCAGCCCGCGCTGCTCGACCTGATCGCCATGTCGGCCGACGCGGCCAAGGCCGAGGGCAAGAGCTGTGGTGTCTGTGGCGAGGCCGCTTCCGACCCGCTGCTGGCCTGTGTGCTGACGGGTCTGGGTGTCACCTCTCTGTCGATGGGTGCCGCTTCGATCCCCTACGTGCGGGCGACGCTCGCCAAGTACACCCTCGCGCAGTGCGAGCGTGCGGCTGCCGCCGCGCGTGCCGCGGACAGCGCCGAGGAGGCCCGCGTGGCCGCCCAGGCGGTGCTGTCCGGCGAGTAGTCGAGGCACCGTGCCGGACGGTGTGCAGTCGATCGAGGGGCCCTCGCCGGTGGCGAGGGCCCCTCGGCCGTTTCCGGCCGCGGGCCTCACCCGTTCGGGTCAGTGATGGGGGCCCGGCTCATCGACCTCGTATCCGGGGCAGTACTCGACGCCCGGCTCGGGGCCGACGGGCTCGCCCGTGTCGGCGTCGGTGCAGTAGGCGTTGAAGACGGCCGCCGCCGAGAGGGGTACCAGCCGGCCGCGGTCCAGGCGCCAGCCGTGGACCCGGTCCCGGTGTCCCTCGGCGGTGCTGCGCAGGACCACTCCCCCGGGTCCGCCCAGCGCCAGGCCCGCGGCGAGGACGGTCACGAAGTCGAGGCCCTCCCGTCCCTCGATCCGCGGCGGCCCGTCCGCGAGCGTGTCGGCGTGGAGTACGGCCAGGAGCTGTTCGGCCTCGGCCGGGACGCTGCACACGAGGTGGTGGTGGCCCGGGCCGGCCCGGTCGACGAGGTGCCTGAGCGCGTCGGCCGCGCGCTCGAAGGAGGCGGTCCCGATGTCCTGCCCGCAGTCGGCGCAGTTGCCCACGCCGGCCAGGAGGGTGGTGGCGTACTCCCAGGTGGCCTGGCGGACCGCCTCGTCCACGAGGAGCGGGACCAGCTCGTCGATGGGCTGTCCGGCATACGGGAGGGCGCCGCTGCCGCCGGCCAGTTCGGCGGTGAAGCGGGTGCGCGCCCCCGGGGTGTCCGGATCGAGTCCCTGCCGGGCGCAGTACTCGCCGTAGTCCTCGGGGTCGAAGAGGGCGACCGTGGTGTGGATGCCCTGGGCCGCGAGGGAGCGGAGCAGGCGATCCACCTGGTCCAGGTAGTCGCGGTGGTCGTCGAAGGCGAAGCTGCGGTAGCCGCGCATGGCCGCGAAGTCCCCCGCGTCGGCCAGGAGGCCGACGGTGCTGGGGACTTCGCGGCGCAGCGTGCGGCGCCTTCGGGTACGGGCGGGTCGTCCCGCCGTGGCCTCGGTCCTGCTGTCGTTCGAGCGTGGCATCGGATCCCCCTGAGTGCGCGATCGCTTGCTCACTCAGCGTAACCACGGCCACTGACAGTGGCCCCGGGTTCAGCCCCGGGTGCGGGCGAGCTCCTCGTAGAAGCTCAGGAGGTCCAGGTTGTCGACCGAGCCGGGGTTGACCGCCTTGGCCATGGGCGCTCCCTGGAGGAGGCGCTTGACCGGTACTTCGATGCGCTTGCCGGTGAGGGTGTGCGGGATGCCCGGGACCTCGATGATCTCGTCGGGGACGTGGCGCGGGGAGAGCTCCTCGCGGATCGTGGCCTTGATCCGGGCGCGGAGGTCATCGTCGAGGACGGCGCCGGGCGCGAGGTGCACGAAGAGCGGCATCCAGTAGCCGCCGTTCGCCTCCTCCAGGCCGATGACCAGGGATTCCTTGATCTCCGGGAGTCGTTCCACGGCCTCGTAGATGTCGGCGGAGCCCATCCGGACGCCCTGGCGGTTCAGGGTGGAGTCCGAGCGGCCGTGGATGACGACGGAGCCGTGGTCGGTGATCGTGATCCAGTCCCCGTGGCGCCAGGCGCCCGGGAACATCTCGAAGTAGCTGTCTCGGTAGCGGCTGCCGTCGGGGTCGTTCCAGAAGCGGATCGGCATGGACGGCATGGGGTTGGTGACGACGAGCTCGCCGACTTCTCCGATGACGGGCTTGCCCGCGGGGTCCCAGGCCTGGAGGTCCGTGCCCAGGCAGGCGGCCTGGAGCTCACCGATGTGCACGGGGAGGGTGGGGACGGCGCCGGCGAAGCAGCTGCAGACGTCGGTGCCGCCGCTGACCGAGGCGATCCAGAGGTCCTCGGCCACCTCGTCGTGCAGCCAGCGGAAGCCGTCGGGGGGCAGCGGGGAGCCGGTGGTGGCCACGCACTTCACGGAGGAGAGGTCGAAGTCGCGGGAGGGATGGACTTCCGCCTTGCGGCAGGCCATCACGTAGGCGGCGGACGTCCCGTAGAGCGTGGCCCTGGTCCGCTCCGCGATGCGCCATTGGGCGCCGGTGTCGGGGAACCCCGGACTGCCGTCGTAGAGCACGACGGTGGTTCCGGTGAGCAGGCCGGAGACGAGGAAGTTCCACATCATCCAGCCGGTGGAGGTGTACCAGAAGAACCGGTCCTCGGGGCCGAGGTCGCAGTGCAGGCCGATCTGCTTGAGGTGTTCGAGGAGGATGCCGCCCTGCGACTGGACGATCGCCTTGGGCAGGCCGGTCGTGCCGGAGGAGTAGAGGACCCAGAGGGGATGGTCGAAGGGGACCGCCTCGAAGACGGGCTCGGTGTCGGCGGAGGTCAGGTCCGCCCAGGTGAGGGCGCCCGCGGGGGTCGGCGTGCCGAGGAGCGGGATGTGGACGACGGCGCGCAGTGAGGGGAGCTCGGCGCGCAGCTCGGCGACGGTGTCGCGGCGGTCGTGCTCCTTGCCGCCGTAGCGGTAGCCGTCGACGGTGAACAGGACGACCGGCTCGACCTGTTGGAAGCGGTCGAGGACGCTGCGGGCGCCGAAGTCGGGGGCGCAGGAGGTCCAGACGGCGCCGACGGCGGCGGTGGCGAGGAGGGCGGTGACGGCCTCGGGGATGTTGGGGAGGTAGCCGCTGATCCGGTCGCCGGGGCGTACGCCCAGGGTGCGCAGTTCGGCGGCGAGCGCGCCGACCTGGCGGCGGAGCTCGGCCCAGGTGACGACGGTGGGCTCGTGGGTCTCGTCCACGTGGAGCAGGGCCGCGTCGGCGGCGCGTGCCGGGTCCTCGGCGGCGCGCAGCGCGTGCTCGGCGTAGTTGAGGGTGGCGCCGGGGAACCAGTGGGCGCCGGGCATGGACCGGTCGGCGAGGACGGCCTCGTAGGGGGTGGTGAAGCGGACGTCGAACCACTCGGCGACGGCCTGCCAGAAGGTGTCGAGCTCGTCGACGGACCAGCTGTGCAGGGCCGGGTAGCCGCCGTCCGCGGGCGCTCCGTGGTGTTCGGCGGCCCAGGCCTGGAAGGCGGTGATCCGGGCCGCGGCGATCCGGTCGGGGCCAGGCGCCCAGAGGGGCTCGGGTGGGGTGGCTGCGGTCATGGGTCGGCTCCCGGTCACGTCTGCGGCTCGCGCTTCGTGGGCGTGTCGTGTGGTGTTCGTACGGTGCCACCGCGCGGGGGGTGTCCGCGCGAGGGCTCACTGGGACGATGCCATGTGATCGACATCCGCACCAGAGCCGTCATCGGCGGTCGGTTGTGATCCTTTGGAGAGTGAACGGCAGTTGAACGCAGCCTTCTGGGCCGGGTGCCGGTGGCAGGGTGGGCGCCATGGACGGTCGTGAGCTGGTGCGTGCGGTGCGGGACCTCGGCAGCGGGCGGGGGCGCCGCGCCTGGCGCTCGGCCTGGCGCAACCGGCGCGTGGACGCGGCGGGGCTCGCGCCCCGGGGCGCGGAGCGGGCGCGGGTGCCGGGACTCCTGACGGGTACGGAGCCCCTGCCGGGCGGCGGCGTGCTGCGGTTCACCCGTTCGGAGCTGCTCGTCCGGGTCACCGTGGGCGGCGCGGTGTTCTGGGGCTGGGACGGGGCCGCGCCCACGCCCTCGTACGCGGTGGTCGGCGACGGGCCGGAGCCCGATCCGCGCGCCGTGCTGGAGCCGGACACCGGGGGCGGCTGGCGGGTGGTCTCCGAGCGGGTGACCGTGGCGGTGTCCCGGCACGGGGCCGTCGAGGTGCGCACGCCGGGCGGTACGGTGCTGCGCCGCGAGCTGCCGCCCCGCTGGTGGGAGCCGGTGCGCCCGGCCGGGGCCGCGCAGGAGCCGCCGGCCGGCGCGGGGGCCGCGGGGTCGGGGTCGGCGGGGTCGGCGCGGTCGGCGCGGTGGCTGCTGCGCAGCGAGGTCGCGGCGGACGCGCGGGTCTTCGGGCTCGGCGGGCGGGCGGCGGGGCCGCGCCCTAGGGCAAGGGCGCACCGGTTCTTGAACACCCAACCAACGGTCTCGTCCCTTTCTATGGCAGCGTATGGTGTGTATAAGAGACAGGGGACGGGGACGAGGCAGAAGGAACGTTCCTTCCCATCCTGGGGGGTGGGGTGGTGATCGGGAAACCCGCACACCGCTCTGACTGTCATCACGGAACGCGATGAGCGGGAGTAGGCTGGACGGCATGTACGACCCCGCCCAGCTGCGCACCTTCCTCACCGTCGCCCAGACCCTGAGCTTCACGCAGGCCGCCGCCCGCCTCGGCGTCCGGCAGTCCACGGTCAGCCAGCACGTGCGGCGGCTGGAGGAGGCCACCGGCCGACCGCTCTTCCTGCGCGACACGCACAGCGTGGAGCTCACCGAGGACGGCGAGGCGCTGCTCGGCTTCGCCCGCTCGATCCTGGAGGCGCACGAGCGCGCCGCGGCCTTCTTCGCGGGGACCCGGATCCGCGGCCGGCTGCGCTTCGGCGCCTCGGAGGACTTCGTGCTGACCCGGCTGCCGGAGATCCTGGAGGCGTTCCGGCACGAGCACCCCGAGGTGGAGCTGGAACTCTCCGTGGAGCTGTCGGGGACCCTGCACGAGCGGCTGGACGCGGGGCGCCTCGACCTCGTACTCGCCAAGCGGCGCGGGGACGCCGACGAGCGGGGACGGCTGGTGTGGCGGGACCGGATGGTGTGGATCGGGGCGGAGGGCCTGCGGGTGGACCCCGACCGGCCGGTTCCGCTGATCGTCTTCCCGCCGCCGGGCATCACGCGGGCGCGGGCGCTGGACGTGCTGCAGGCGGACGGGCGGCCCTGGCGGATCGCCTGTACGAGCGGCAGCCTCAGCGGTCTGATCGCGGCGGCCCGGGCGGGGCTGGGCGTGATGGCCCACACCCGGGGGCTGATCCCGCCGGGGCTGGTCCGGGTGGGCGGGCTGCCGGACCTCGGCTCGGTGGAGTTCGCGCTGCTGCGCGGACCGCGGGTGTCGGCCGCCGCGGAGGCCCTGGCGGCGGCGATCCTCTCGGGCGCGGACCGCCTGACGCGCGCGGCGTAGCCGGGTCCCCGGCTCCGGCTCCGGCTCCGGCTCCGGCTCCGGCTCCGGCTCCGGCTCCGGCTCCGGCTCCGGCCCACGGCTCCTTCCCCGAGGCGCGGGTCGTCAAGACCCTCAACACCGTGAACAAAACGCCGTCATGGTCGAGCCCTCCCGGGTCCCCGGCCACCGCACCGTCTTCCTGGGCGGCGACGACGACGGCGCGAAGGGCGAGACCGCCGCGCTCCTCGAGGAGTTCGGCTGGGCTCCCGGAGAGATCACCGATCTGGGCGATCCGTCGAGCGCCCGCGCCACGGAAGCCCTGATGGGACTGTGGCTGCGGCCGTACGGGGTGCTGGGTCCGGTGGACTTCAACATCTCCGTGGTCACGGCCTGAGCGAGGGCTGAGGAGGTCTTGTGGAGGTATTCGCCCGTTGATCAACGGCGGGGAGGGGTGGGATAGCGTCACCGCGCTGTGCGGAGAGGAGCGGGTCCTTGCGCGAGATCACCGTCCCACCCGTCGTCACGGGCGCCCCCGTCGGCGGTCTGGCCGATGCCGTCTTCCGGAACGCCCGCGAGGACCCCGGCCGGGTCGTGCTGGGCCGCAAGACGGGCGGGGTCTGGCAGGACGTGACCGCGGGCGAGCTGGCCGCCGAGGTGACGCGGCTGGCCCAGGGGCTGCTCGCGCACGGCATCGGCTTCGGTGACCGCGTCGCGATCATGTCCCGTACCCGGTACGAGTGGACCCTCTTCGACTTCGCCCTGTGGGCGATCGGCGCGCAGCCCGTCCCCGTCTATCCCACCTCCTCCGCCGAGCAGGTCCACTGGATCCTGTACGACTCCGAGTGCACGGCCTGCGTGGTCGAGGACGAGGACCAGGCCATGACCGTCGGCTCGGTCATCGAACGGCTGCCCCGCCTGCGCCGGCTCTGGCAGTTGGACACGGGGGCGGTCGAGGGGCTGACCGAGGACGGCCGGCAGGTCTCCGAGGACGTCGTGCACCGCCACCGGGGCGCCGTGACGCCCGATGCGACGGCCACCGTCATCTACACCTCGGGGACCACCGGCCGGCCCAAGGGCTGCGTGCTGACCCACGCCAATTTCATGTTCGAGGCCGACACCATGGTCACCCGCTGGGAGTCCGTCTTCCAGGCCGGGCCCGGCGAGCAGCCCTCCACCCTGCTTTTCCTGCCGCTCGCCCACGTCTTCGGGCGGATGGTGGAAGTGGCGGCCGTCCGCGCCCGGGTGAAGCTCGGGCACCAGCCGGTGCTGGCGGCCGCCGAACTGCTGCCGGATCTCGCCGCGTTCCGCCCGACGTTCGTGCTCGGGGTCCCCTACGTCTTCGAGAAGGTGTTCGCCGCCGCCCGCCGCAAGGCCGAGTCCGAGGGCCGGACCGGGCCCTTCGACCGGGCGGTGGAGGTGGCCGTACGGTACGCGGAGGCGCGCGAGCGGAAGGCGTTCGGCACCGGGCCCGGACCCACGGCCAAGCTGCGGATGGAGCACCAGCTCTTCGAGAAGCTGGTGTACGGGAAGGTCCGCGAGGCCCTGGGCGGCCGGGTGCGGCACGCCATGTCGGGGGGCTCCGCGATGGCACGCCGGCTCGGGCTGTTCTTCGACGGCGCCGGGGTCACGGTGTTCGAGGGGTACGGGCTGACGGAGTCGTGCGCGGCGGCCACCGCGAACCCGCCCGGGGCGACGAAGTACGGGACCGTGGGCAAGCCGATCCCCGGCGCCACCGTCCACATCGCCGACGACGGGGAGGTCTGGCTGCACGGCGCCCACGTCTTCGCCGGGTACCTGAACGACCCGCAGGGCACCGAGGCGGTGCTGCGGGAGGGCTGGCTGGCGACCGGGGACCTGGGGCGCCTCGACGACGACGGGTACCTGACGATCACCGGGCGCAAGAAGGAGATCCTGGTGACCTCCAACGGCAAGAGCGTCGCGCCGACCGCCCTGGAAGAGCGGGTCCGTTCGCACCCGCTCGTCTCGCAGTGCGTGCTGGTGGGCAACGACCGGCCGTACATCGCGGCCCTGCTCACTCTGGACGTGGAGGGGGTCGCGCACTGGATGGCGATGCGCGGCCGCCCGCAGCTGCCGGCCTCGGAGCTGGTGCTCGACCCCGATCTGACGGCGGAGGTCCGGCGCGCGGTGGTGGCCGCGAACACCCTGGTCTCGCAGGCCGAGTCGATCCGCACGTTCCGCGTGCTGGCCGGGCAGTTCACGGAGGAGCGGGGTCTGCTGACGCCCTCGCTGAAGCTGAAGCGGCGGGCGATCGAGAAGGCCTACGCGACGGAGGTGGCGGCCCTCTACCAGTCGTGACCGCACCCGGGTGGACTGCCTCCCACCATATCTGACGCATCGTCACTTTACTTGGTCATTGATATTGACGATGCGTCAGGTCGCGCACAGAATGCGGGGATTCCGACCGGAGGGGATCCACACATGTTGCGACCGATCCGCACCTTGGCCGCCGCGGCGGCGACACTCGCGCTCGTCTCCGCCTGCAACTCCGCCTCCAACGGCTCCTCCCCGGACAAGCCGGGGGCCGCCGGGAACTCCCGCGGGGTGAGCGCCGACTCGATCAAGGTCGGCGGCATCGTGTCGATGACCAGCGCCAGCGGCTACAGCAAGAAGGACACCGACCTCGGCGCGAAGGCCCGCTATGCGAGAGCCAACGCCGAGGGCGGGATCAACGGCCGCAAGATCGACTACATCGGCGCCGAGGACGACGGCCAGGACCCCGCCAAGAACCTCGCGGCGGCCCGCAAGCTCGTCCAGCAGGACAAGGTCTTCGCGGTCTCCCCCATGAGCTCGGTGACCTTCTCCGGCGCCGACTTCCTCGAACAGGAGAAGGTCCCCACCTTCGGCTGGGGCACGCTCCCCTCCTTCTGCGGCCCCAAGTACATCTACGGGTTCAACGGCTGCCTCGTCCCCACCCCCGGCGGCACCATCAACCAGACCTGGCCCGAGGGCATCGGCCAGGTCCTCGGCGGCGCCCGGGGCAAGTCCGTCGCGATCATCGCCAACGACAGCGACGCCGGGAAGTTCGGCGTGCGCACCTTCCAGCAGGGCTTCGCCAGCGCCGGGTTCAAGGTCGCCTACGCCAAGGCCTCGGTGCCCGGCACCGCCGTGCCGAGCGACTGGTCGGCGTACGTCAAGGAGATCCTCGAGAGCAATGACGGCAAGGCCCCCGACGCGGTCGTCTCCGTCATGCAGACCCCCAACAACATCGGGCTGTTCACCTCGCTCAAGCGCAGCGGGTACAAGGGGCTGCTCTCCGACCCGACCGACTACGACCCGGGCCTGCTCGCCCAGGACGCCACGAAGCAGGCCCTCGACGGCGTGCACGTCCTGCTGCAGTTCGAGCCCTTCGAGTCCACCGACCCGAAGATGGCCCAGTTCAAGGCCGACATCAAGGCCGCGGCGGGCGGCAAGGACGTGCCCCTCAACATGCACATGATGACCGGGTACATGTCCGCCGACCTGTTCGTGTCCATCGCGAAGAAGGCCGGCAAGGACCTGACCACCGAGTCGTTCCAGGCCGCCGCGCAGGGCTTCTCCGACACCGCCACCCTCGTCGGCGACCGCGCGGAGCCCAAGGGGCAGAAGGACAGCTTCGGCTGCGGTGCGCTCGTCCAGCTGAAGAACGGCGCCTACGAGGTCTCTGTGCCGTTCAAGTGCCACGAGCCCATCCCCTTCAAGTAGCGGGCCGGGAAACGGCATGGGAGATCTGCTCGCCTTCGTACTGAGCGGTCTGGTGTCCGGCGCCCTGTACGCACTGCTCGCCACCGGGCTGGTGCTGTCGTACTCGGCGTCCGGGCTGTTCAACTTCGCGCACGGGGCCACCGCCTACCTGTCCGCGCTCACCTTCTACGAACTGCACTCCGGGCTGGGCTGGCCGGCCGTCCCGGCGGCGCTGCTGGTGGTCCTCGTACTGGCACCCGGGCTCGGCTGGGCACTGGACCGGCTGATGTTCCGGCGGCTCGCGCAGGTCGGCGAGACGGCGCAGATCGTCGCCACCATCGGCCTGCTGGTGGCCCTGCCGGCGGCCGGGCTGTGGACGGTGGAGCTCCTGACGGACGCGGGGGCTCCGCTCAAGCCCGCGGAGAACCAGTTCGGGCTGCCGGGGGTGGGGCCGAGCCCCGCGAAGTCCTGGCAGCTCACCTCCGACGTCGGGATCGACTCCGACCAGCTGATCACCTGGGTGGCCACGGCCCTGGTGGCGGTGGCCCTGTGGGTGCTGATGCGGCACACGCGGCTGGGGCTGCGGCTGCGGGCCGCCGTCGACAACCGCTCGCTCACCGAGCTGCGCGGGATCGACGCCGGCCGGCTGTCCTCGGTGGCGTGGATGATCGCCTCGGGGCTGGCCGGACTGGCGGGGGTGCTGGCGACGCCGCTGCTGGGGCTGTCCGCGCACGACTTCACGCTGTTCCTGTTCGTGTCGGCCACCGCGGCCGTGATCGGACGGTTCGCCTCCGTACCGCTCGCCTTCGCGGGCGGACTGGGGCTCGGAGTACTGCAGAACCTGGTGGTCGGCTACGCCTCCTTCGCCGACTCCGTCACCGGGTTCAGGACGGCCGTGCCCTTCCTGATCCTCTTCGGCGGGCTGCTCGTCCTCACCCGGCGGGCCCGCACCACCGGGACCGCCGCGGTGGACACGGCCTCGGTGGACCACCTGGCCGGAGCCTCCTGGGGGCGGCGGTGGGGGGTCTGGGCCGTCCTGGGCACGGCCCTGGGCGTCGCGTTCTACACCGTCACCACGCCGTTCTGGAGCGGGCTCCTCGCCCAAGGGCTGGCCCTGGCACTGGTGTTCATGTCCTTCACCGTCGTGACGGGGCTGGGCGCGATGGTCTCGCTGGCCCAGGGCACCTTCGTGACGGGCGCCGCGCTCGTGGCCGGGCTGCTGATGAGCCACGGGTGGCCGTTCGTCGCCGCGCTGGCGGTCGGCACCTGCGTGGCCGCCGTACTGGGGGCCCTGGTCGCGCTGCCCGCGCTGCGCCTCGGCGGGCGCTCCCTCGCGCTGGCCACCCTGGCGCTGGCCTTCCTGGCGGACCAGGTGCTGTTCCAGATGCGGTGGCTGCGCAACGGGGACGCGGGGTGGTCGATCCCGCGTCCCGTCGTCGGGCCGGTGGACCTCTCCGACGACCGGGCGCTGGGGGTGGCGCTGTTGGTCCTGGCGGCCGCGGTCGCCGCCGGGCTGAGCGCGCTGCGGAACTCGCCGTCGGGGCGGGCGATGCTCGCCGTACGGTCGGCTCCCGCGGCCGCGATGGCCTCCGGGGTGTCCGTGCTGCGGACGAAGCTGCTGCTGTTCACCCTGTCGGCGGGGCTGGCCGGGTTCGGGGGCGTGATGTACGCCTCGTACAACACCCGGATCACGGCGACCGACTTCACCGCGATGACCGGGCTGGTGTGGCTTGCGGTGGTCGTGGCGGCGGGGGTCCGGCGGCCCCAGTACGCGGTGGTGGCGGGGCTGGTCTTCGCCGTCGCCCCGCGGGTGATGGCGGACTACGTGACGGAGTCGGCGCACCTGCCGGTGATCCTGTTCGGGCTGGCGGGGTTGGCCTTGGCCAACGATCCGGACGGGTATTGCGCGGCGGTGCCGGTGCGGTTGGCGCGGCGGCGCGCCGGTTCCCCGGTCGAAGCCGGGGCCGTCCCCGGAGCCGTTACCGCGGCCCGGGCCGTTCCCGGGGCCACCCCCGGGGCCGTTCCCGGGGCCCGGGCCGGCGAGCGGGCCGGGGTGGGCCCTGCGGGGCTTTCCCCCACCCCGCCCTAGTCCGCCGGAAGCCAGCGGCCTGCCCGCAGGTCCTCCGGGTGCTCTTCGACGCGGATCATGTGGACGCGCAGATCACCCAGCTCGAACCGGCCCGGCCCGACCTTCTTCCAGCCGCCCTCGGCCACCATGCCGTGGTTCTCCCCCCACGCCCCCTCGATCCCGGCCCGCCGCGCGCCCCCTGTGCCCGTCGCCGCTGCGCCGGCGCCGCGCCGCCCCTCGCGGCTCCCCGCCCTGGCCAGGACCACGCAGACCAGCAGGCCCACGGCCGAGGCGAGCGCCCACACCGATCCGTGACGCAGGGTCAGCAGACCCCCGGCCAGCGCCCCCAGCAGCAGGGCCGCGACCGTCACGAGGCGGCGCAGGGAGGCGGGCCCCCACCGGTCGGCCGCCAGCCCGGTCAGCGCCCGGGTGACCACGGTGGTGGTCAGGTCGGGCACCGCGATCCGGTGCACCACGGCGTTCTGCAGGCCCATGCCCAGCGCGAGCAGGGCGATGACGGGCGGTGGCCCCGCGCCGGCCGCCGTCAGGGCGAGCGCCCCGCCCACCAGTACGGTCTGCGCGGCGACCAGCGGCGCGAACATCCGGCCGGCCCCGCTGGCCGGCCGCAGCCGGCCCGCGGCCAGCGCGCCGGTCAGGAAGGCGCCGACGGCCAGCAAGGAGTCCGGGGCGGACAGCGACCGGTCGCCGGCGAGCGCGAAGCCGAGGAAGACGACGTTGCCCGTCATGTTGGCGACGAAGACGTGGCCGAGCCCCAAGTAGCTCACCGCGTCGACCACACCGCTGACGAAGGTGAGGACGATCAGCAGCGGCGGCAGCACCCCGTGGACGGACTCGGAGCCGTCCGGGCCCGGCGGGAACAGGAGCGCCGCCAGCGGCCGCAGGATCCCGCGCCGCCGCCCGGTGGAGGTCATGGGGGTCCCTTGCACAGTGTCTTCGCCCCCGGGGAACGGTAGCGGCCCCGGGCGCACGGGCGAAGGAGCGACCCGCGCCCTTCAGGGGGTGTCTGGTGGATCTCCGCGGCGTCGCGACGCCCGGCACGCACTAGTGCTGTGACCGGAAAGGTCCACCGGGTCGCGGCGCCCGGCGCGGCACCTCGCCGCGTTGTCGGACCACACCGGTACGTCCAGTACGAGGCGTGCTCCTCCGCCCGGGGGCCCCTCCCAGCGGTAGCTGGGGGAGATGCACCGCACCGAACACCGCGACCCGGCGAACCTTTCCGGTCACAGCACTAGCCGGCCGGGGGCCCGGCCCGGCCCGATCGCGGCGCCACCGGGCCGCTGTCAGACCCCGGCGATAGGGTCCCGCCATGGCCTACACATTCCAAGTGACCGTCGACTCCGCACACCCGCACGCCCTCGCAGACTGGTGGGCCGAGGCCCTCGGATGGGAAGTCGAGCCCAGTGACGAGAAGTTCATTCGCGGCCTGATCGCCGCCGGGCACGCGAGCGAGGAGGACACCACCACGCACCGGGGCGTCCTCGTCTGGAAGGCGGGCGGGGCCATCCGCCATCCCGAAGGCCTCGAGCGGGCGCCCCGGGTCCTCTTCCAGCTGATCGAGGAGCCCAAGACCGTCAAGAACCGCGTCCACCTCGACATCCGCACCGGCGAGGACGACCCCGCGGCCCTCGTCGAGCGGCTCCTCGCCAAGGGGGCCGAGCACCGGCACGACGGCCGCCAGGGCCCCTTCGCCTGGACCACCCTCACCGACCCCGAGGGCAACGAGCTCTGCGTCTCCCACTGAGCGCGGGCACGCCCGCATAGGGTGGGCGACGTGAACGTCATCCTCTTCGGCGCGACCGGAATGATCGGCCGGGGCGTGCTGCGCGAATGCCTGCGCGACGACTCGGTGGAAAGCGTCCTGGCCGTCGGCCGCACCCCCCTGGCCGTCACCCACCCCAAGCTGCGCGAGCTCGTCCAGGCCGACCCGACCGACCTGTCGGCGCCCGGCCTGGACCTCGCCGCGTACGACGCGTGCTTCTTCTGCCTCGGGATCTCCTCCTTCCGGATGAAGGAGGAGGAGTACCGCCGGATCACCTACGACCTGACGCTCCGGGCGGCCCGCACCCTGGCCGGGGCCAACCCCGGGCTGACCTTCGCCTACGTCTCGGGCGAGGGCACGGACAGCACCGAGCAGGGCCGCTCCATGTGGGCCCGGGTCAAGGGGGAGACCGAGAACGATCTGCTCAAACTCCCCTTCGACGCCTACATGTTCCGCCCGGGGATCGTCCGGCCGGACCGCGGCACGCCCTCCAAGACCCCGCTCTACCGCGCCGCCTACGCCGTCACCGCGCCCCTCTTCCCGATCCTTGGGCGCGTCGCGCCCGACCTCGTCACCACCACCCGGGCACTGGGCCGCGCCATGATCGCGGTCGCCGCCGCCGGCCCCGGCGGCGCGGACACCCGGCGGATCCTGCGGGCGGCCGACATCAACCGGCTGGGCGGCGAAGGCCGAAGCCGTGCCGCGGACCCCCGCTAACCAGCGAATATTCGGTTTCGGCCGGGCCCTTCCGCCCCCGAGAATGAGGCATCTCGAACCGGGAGGAACCCCATGAGCCAGGACCGCCTGACTCTGCACGACCTGATGCCCGCGCAGGCGCTGACCGAGGCCATCGACGCCGGATACGTGACCCGCAAGGCACACCCCGAGCTGCCGCTGTCCATTTACACCTACACCCGGACCGCCCAGTACGAGCGGGTCTGGAACCAGGTCACCACGCGCTGCCGCGGCCTCGTCGCCGACGACGACACCGGCGCCGTCATCGCGCTGCCGCTGCCCAAGTTCTTCAACGTCGGCGAGCACGAGTCCGGCCAGCCGTACGCGCCCGCCCTGCCGGACGAGCCGTTCGAGGTGTACGACAAGGTCGACGGCAGTCTCGGGGTGCTCTTCCACTACGCGGGGAAGTGGCGCGTCGCGTCCAAGGGTTCCTTCACCAGCACCCAGGCCACCTGGGCCCAGCGCCGCCTCGACGGCCGGGACACCTCCTTGCTGGTCCCCGGCACCACCTACCTCGCGGAGATCCTGTACCCGCAGAACCGCATCGTCGTCGACTACGGCGAGCGCCGCGACCTCGTCCTGCTCGCCGCCTACGGGGCGGACGGCACCGAGGTGCCGCTCGCCGAAGCCGCGGTCCACTGGCGGGACATCGGCTCCGTCGTCACCACGTGGCCCGCGATGCCGCTCGACGAACTGCTCGCGCTGACCGCCTCCAGCACGCTGCCCGGCGGCGCCGGTGCGACCGGCACCGACGCGGAGGGCTTCGTGCTGCGCTTCGCCTCGGGCGTCCGCGCCAAGGCCAAGATCGCCGAGTACGTACGGCTCCACAAGCTGCTCACCGGCGTGACCGAGCGGGACATCTGGCGCGGCCACGGCATCCAGCGGTTCGCCGGCCTGCCGGCCAAGCAGCTGGCCCAGGGCCTGAACTGCACGGTCGCCGACATCGAGGCCTACGGCGGCAAGCCGCTCGACGCGCTGCTGGAGCAGGTGCCCGACGAGTTCGACCAGTGGGTGCGCTCGGTGATCGAGGGCCTGGAGGAGCGGGCCGCGCTCCGCGAGCGCGCCATCGACGAGGCCCACGCCTCGCTCGCCCACCTGGCCGCGGACCGCGGCGCGTTCGCGCGCGCCGCCCGGTCGCTGCGCGACAGCGGCATCCGCGGCGCGCTGTTCCAGCGCCTGGACGGCAAGTCGACCGAGCTCGTCAGCTGGCGGCAGGTGCGGCCCGAGGCGTCCGACCCCTTCACGAACGACGAGGAGAACTGAGCGTGTCCGAAGTCCCCGAAACCCAGGCCCCCGAGCCGGCTGCCGAGACCCCCGCACTGCCGGTGGTCCACGTCATGACGGGTCTGCCGGCCTCCGGGAAGACGACCGCCGCGCGCGCCCTCCAGGCGGCGTCCGGCGGCCGGATGCGCCGCGTCAACCTCGACGACCTGCGGTCCATGCTCGACGTGCCGGACCCCGAGCGCGGGCGCTCGTACAAGCACGAGCAGACCGTGCTGGACATCCAGGACGCGGCCGTCAGCGCGGCCGTCGACGGCGGCTTCCACGTGGTCGTCGACAACACGCACCTGACCTCCCACATCCCCAAGCGGCTCAAGGCGGCCGTCGCGGGGCGGGCCACCTTCGTCGTGCACGACTTCACCGACGTGCCCGTGGAGGAGTGCCTGCGCCGCGACGCCGCGCGCGAGCGACAGGTCGGCGAGGAGATCATCCGGATACTCGCGGACAAGCACGCCAAGGCGCGCAAGGGCGGCTGGCGGCTCACCGCGGACTGGCTCAACGACCAGCCGGACGTCTCCCCGTACGTCGCCGACCCGGCGCTGCCCGGGGCCGTCATGTGCGATATCGACGGCACCCTCGCGCTGACCGGCGACCGCAACCCGTACGACTTCTCGCGCTGCGGGATCGACCTCCTCAACAGGCCGGTGCGCGACGCCCTCGACTCCTTCCGGCGCGCCGACGGCGACACCATCGTGCTGCTGTCCGGGCGGGGCGAGGAGCACCGGGAGCCGACCGAGGCCTGGCTGCGGGAGCACGAAGTCCCGTACGACGAGCTGTGGATGCGCGCGGCGGGCGACACGCGCCGCGACGACATCGTCAAGGCGGAGCTGTTCAACGCGCACGTGCGCGGCCGGTACGCGGTGCGGGTCTCCCTGGACGACCGCGACCGGGTGGTGGCGATCTGGCGCCGGATGGGCCTGGCGACCTGGCAGGTCAACTACGGCGACTTCTGAGCGGTCGGCCCATACTGGGGCGGTGAACGCAGGGAACGCAGGGAACGCAGGGAGCGCGGGGAATGCCGAGGGCACCGGGAGCGCGGCAGACGTCCTGATCGTCGACGGAGCCAACGTCGTCGGGTCCGTGCCGGACGGCTGGTGGCGCGACCGGCGCGCGGCCGCCGAGCGGCTGCGCGACCTGCTGGCCCGGCGGGACGGGGACCAGGAGATCGTCCTCGTGGTCGAAGGCGCCGCCCGGGGCGTCGAGTCCGTGCCCGGCGTACGGGTGGACCCGGCGCCCGGGAGCGGCGACGACCGGATCGTGCAGCTGGCGGGGGCCGTGCGCGCGGAGCACCGCGGGTGCGTCGTGGTCACGGCGGACCGCGAACTGCGCGAGCGGGTACGCGCCCTCGGAGCGCGGTGCGTGGGACCGAGGGCGGTGCGCCCGGAGGCGTGAGGCGGCGGCGCCGCCGGGTCAGCGGGCCTGGAGGCCGGCGTTGAACCCGTCGCGCAGGAGCGGATAGGCCTGGGCGACGGTCCAGCCGGCGTCCCAGCACGCGTCGCGCTCGGCCTGCCCGGCGGGCGCGGTCCCGCAGGAGCGGGACTCGTAGAAACCGGCGGCCTTCGCGACCTTGTCGGCGTTCGCGCGCAGGGTGGCGAAGGAGCCCTGGTTCTCGTGGGCGATCAGGGACAACGAGGTCTTCGCGGCCTCGGCGGCCTTGGCGGCGTTGCCGGTGCACAGTTCGGTGAGCGAGGTCGGCCGCTCGGGCCAGCACTTGGAGCCCTTTTCGGAGCCGTAGCGGGTCTCGGCGTCGTTCAGCAGGCCGACCGACTTCGCGTGGACCGCCTCCGCGTCGGGAGCCGCGACGCCGCGGGGCTGGTCCCGCCACTTCATGATGACGGTCGAGACGTCCGGCCAGGTCCGGGTCGACTGCGGGCTCTGGCCGCTCGACGGGGCCTGGGAGTTCGCGGCGGAGGGCGATGCCGGGGCCGATGCCGCGGCCGACGTGGAGGGAGAGGCGCTTCCCGAACCGCTCGGCGACGCCGCGGCGTCCGCCTTCCCGTCCGACGAGGAGCACCCGCCGAGGGAGGCTGCGACGGCCGTCACGGCCGCGAGCAACGCCAGGGGGGCCGGTCGGTTGGAACGTGCGGTACGCGGCACCGAGTCTGTCCTTCGCTCTGCCCGCAGGCCGTCTGCCTGCGGGAACAGCGTCTGTCTACCCGCTCCGCGGCCCGGACGCCAGTTCGTTGTTCCGGGATGCGGGTGCCGTCGCACTAGGAGCGGCAGTACCTCACCTCGCCGAGGTTCTTCACGTAGCGGGCCGCGACCCAGTGGTCCTTGCGGTCCATGGTGGCCGCGGCGCCCGGGCCCTCGCCGTTCATGTCCTCCTGGGCCTCCCGCTTGCCGTCCAGCAGGTACCAGAGGTTGTTGCCGTCGACGCGCTCGCCGCGCTTCTTGCACTCGATGGTGAGCTTCTGGTGCGGGTGCACCCGGCCGACCTTGTGCGAGTGGGTGGTCGGCTTGCTGCGCACGGTCAGCGGGCCGCGCGAGATGACGATGCCGCGGGCGTGCTTGCGGTCGGGGTAGTCGTCGGCGAGGTCGTCCGCCTGCTCCTGGTCGTCAACGATGTTCTCCTGGCCCGGGTTGTCGGCCAGCGGGTCGGCGTCCGCGACGGCGGCACCCGCCCCTACCAGGCCGAGCACCAGGCTTCCGGCGGCGAGAGCGAGGATGGTCCTGGTGGGCTTCAGCATGAGCCGGCTCCTCTGAGAAGACATCGGCCCGGCCGCGGAACGCGGCGCGGGGCGGCAACCAGGCGGTTGCCACCGATGACTATGGCGACGCGAAGGCCCGCAGCCCGGCTGACGCACCGTGATTTAGCCCGATATGCCCAATATGATGAGACCGGTGGTAGTCCGCGGCGAAGCTGCGACCCGGGCGCGGGGGAGGGGTGGCGGGGCCGTGCCGGCCGTGGAGGGGCGCAGGACCGAGGGGCCCAGCCGGTACGGGTGGGAGTGGGCGTCGGCGTCGGCGTCGGGGTGGGAGTCGGCGTGGGCGCCGGGTTCGTCGTCGGGTAGTTCCCGGCCGGCGGGTTCTCCACCGCGGCCGAGCCGTCTCCGGCCTGGTACTGCCGCATGTACCCGAGCACCGTGTTCACGTACTCGCGCGAGTTGTTGTAGCTGAGGATCGCCTTGTCCAGCTGGGCCGCGTCGGAGAGGTTCCGCCCGCCCGCGCACAGGTAGAGGCCCGCGCCCAGCGCCGCGTCGTACATGTTGTTCGGGTCGCGCTTGCCGTCGCCGTTGCCGTCGGCGCCCCACGTCGCCCAGGTGGAGGGGATGAACTGCATCGGGCCCACCGCGCGGTCGTACACGGCGTCCGCGTCCCACTCGCCCTTGTCGGTGTCCCTGATCTCCGCGAAGCCGTTGCCGTCCAGGCGCGGTCCGCGGATCGGCTTCTCGGTGTACCCGTCCGCCTTGAGCCCGTAGCCGGAGGCGTGCACGGACTCGGTCCTGCCGATGCCCGCGAGGAGCTGCCACGGCAGCTTGCAGCCGGGCAGGGCCGCCGCCACCGACACCTCGCCGCGCTTGTACGCGTCGAGGGCGGTCATGGGTATGCCCGCGGCCGCCCCTTCCGGGCTGGTGGCGCCGGGGATCGTCGGCGGATCGGCGGCCAGGTCGGGCAGGTCCAGCCGGGCGTCACCGCGGTCGGTGGCCTGCGGGCTGTCGGGGGTCGGTTCGGCCTCCCCCGCGCCCGCTATCGGCGTGTTGGTCACGACCGCCGCGGTGGTCAGGCTGGCCGCGAGGGCGGCCGTGCACATGACTTTGCGCGAGGTGTTGACGAGGTGACGGTGAAGTGGCTTCACAGTGCGGCAATCCCCCCAAGGCGGCGGCCGATCCGGGCCCCCGTAACACGTACAAACTTCACATCAGGCTGTGCGTATGACCGGTCGGGCCGTGGATGTTAACTGTCTATCAGGTCTTAGGACCCGACTCACCGTCCCCCCGGGAGTTGTGCCCCACCATTCGTCTCGTCTTCACCGGGACCATGTCCGGAAAGGAACGAAGGCCTTAAGTCCCTGCCCCATACGCCCCAATGGCACGTACTTGACCGCTCTACGGTCTTTATCCTTGTTGGATGGCGACCAGCAACAAGAAGACCCAGCAGCGCGAGGCCCGCGAACGGATGCGGGTGGAGCGCGAGGCCCTGGCCCGCCGCGCGAAACTGCGCGGGCGCCTGCTCATCGGCGGCGCGCTGGTCGCCGTACTGGCGGTCGCCGTCGGCATCGGCGTCTACGTGTCGAAGCCCTCCGTCGACGAGGAGGCGGCCGGCAAGCCCTTCGTCCAGCCGGCCAACACCGCCGGCAAGGACGGGATCGTGATCCCGTACGGCAAGGCGGACGCGAAGAACGTCCTCTCCGTCTGGCTCGACCCGCGCTGCCCCTACTGCGCGGGCGTCGAGATCGGCCTCGGCCAGACCCTCAAGGAGCAGGCGGACGCGGGCACCTACCGCGTCGACTACCACTTCGCCACGTTCCTGGACAAGGCGCTGGGCGGCGGCAAGGGATCCAAGCGCGCGGTCAACGCGCTCGGCGCGGCGGTGAACGAGAGCCCCGAGAAGTTCATGGAGTACCTCCAGGTGCTCTACAAGAACCATCCGGAGAAGGAGTCCGACGACAAGTTCGGCTCCACGGCCACCCTGCTGGACCTCGCCGACCAGGTGCCCGGCCTGCGCACGCCCGCCTTCAACAAGGCGGTCAAGGAGCTCACCTACATGCCGTGGGTGGAGAAGGTAGGCCAGGCCTTCTACGACCAGAACATGCAGGGCACCCCGGACGTCTCGATCAACGGCAAGAAGCTCACGGTCAACTCCGGCCAGGGCATCGACTCGATCACCCCGGACGCCTTCAAGAAGCTGATCGCGGACAACCTGAAGAAGTAGCGGGGCAGGGGTCGTCGCCGTGGCGGGGCGCTGCGGGAGCCGTCGCCACGCCCGGGCCCGGGCCGGGCCTCAGGCGGTGTCCGGCTCCGCAGGGCCGGACGCCTCCCGGCAGGCGGTGCAGTAGCGGCGCGCCCGCACCCCCTTGGCGCGGGCGCGGTCCACGGCGGCCCGCGCCCGGTCCGCGGTCCGGCTCTCGTCCCGGATGACCTTGATCGTCACCGCGAAGATCAGCAGCGCGGCGACGATCCCGACCGGTGCGAGCCACGGCAGGTTCTTCTCGCCGGCGTAGTACACCCCCGCGGCCCCGGCCATGAGGGCGATCACGGTCCCCTCGATGACGTTCGTGCACCCGCCGGTCTCCAGCGCCTGGCCGATCGGCACCGTGGCCGTCGCCCCGCAATGGGGGCAGACCTCCGGGGCCGCCGGCTTCCCGAGCCCCAGCCGTTCGCGCCTCGCCTGACGGCTCCCGCCGGTGTCCGTCCCGTCGTTCTCCGCCGCGTTCGTCATGGGCCCCATGATGACCGTTGGTCACGTGCACACGTCAACGGCGGCCGGACCGGGCTCCCCGCGTCACAGACACGCCCACACCGTCTTCCCCGGGGCGCCGGGCCCGCGCGGGCCGACGCCCCACTCCCGCGCCACGGCCCGTACGAGGGCCAGCCCGCGCCCGTGCTCCGCCGACCAGGGGTCGACGGCGTCCGCCGCCTCCGGCGGCTCCCTGTCACCCCGGGCGTCGCTCACCTCGACCCGGACCCGCAGGCCGTCGTAGCCGAGCCGGATCTCGAAGTCCCGGCCGGGGACCCGCCCGTGCAGCACGGCGTTCGCGGCCAGCTCCCCGACCACCAGCTCCACGTCCTCGGCCAGCGCGCAGCCGTACGGGATCCCCCAGGCGGCCAGCTGCACCACGGCGAGCCGGCGGGCGAGGCGGGCGCCGCGCGGGGTGGCGGAGAGGAGCTGCCGGAACTCGACGGGCGCCATGTCACTCAATTCGGTCGTCACCTCACCGAGCGTGTCCGCTGCGCCGTACGCTTTCCAGGTACGGCGGCGCTACGGGGAACCCCCGTAGGACCGGCGGCGGTTGCGTGTACGGCCTGTACGGGTGAGGGCGGTTCAGCGGATGAAGGACCTGTCGGAGCGTGAGGAAGAGCCGGAACGGCCGGTGGAGGTCGACGGCACGGCGTACCTCTTCAAGGCGCTCGGGAAAATGATCAAAGTGCTGCGGGAGCGGGCGGGCCTCCAGCAGAAGGAACTCGCGGCCCTGGTGCACGTGGGCGAGGACCTGGTGTCCTCCATCGAGCGGGGCGTGCGGACGCCGCAGCCGGACTTCCTGGAGAACGTGGACCGGGCGGTGAACGCCGGAGGCGTCCTGATCGCGGCGATCCCGGACGTGATCGAGGCCCTGAAACGGGCCCGGACACGGCACCCGGATTGGTTCCGGAAGTTCGCGGACGCGGAGGGGAAGTCGGTGGCGCTGCACTATTACGCCGTCCAGGCCATCCCGGGTCTATTGCAGACCGAGGCGTACGCGCGGGCAGTCTTCCGTCACCGGCGCCCGGTGTTCGCGGAGGAGGCCATCGAGAAGCGGGTCGCGGACCGTCTCGACCGTCAGGTGATCCTGGACAAGTGGCCGGCGCCCACCTTCAGTTTCGTACTGGAGCACGCCATCCTGCTCCGCCCGACTGGCGGTCCAGAGGTCCACCGCGACCAGCTGCGCCGCCTGCTGGAAATCGGGCGACTGCGGACGGTGCACCTTCAGGTGATGCCAACCGAGCGCGATGAACATCCCGGCTTGGAAGGTGCGTTCACCCTGCTTCGCCCTAAAGGTCGCAATGAGGTTGCCTACACCGAGACATACGGCCACGCTCACCTCATCACCGATCCCGAGCAGGTCCGTATCTACAGTGAGCGCTATGGAATCATCCGGGCACAAGCACTCACGCCACACGAGTCACTCGCCCTGATCGAGAAGTTGCTGGGAGAACTATGAACACCGCACACCTGGCCTGGTTCAAGAGCAGCTACAGCGGCGGCGAGGGCGGCGAGTGCCTCGAAGTCGCCTTCGACTGGCGCAAGTCGAGCTACAGCGGCGGCGAGGGCGGCCAGTGCGTAGAGGTGGCCGGCTGCGCCACGGCCGTCCACGTCCGGGACTCCAAGGTCCCGGCCGGGCCCCGGTTCGCAGTGGCTCCGAGCGCCTGGGCCGCGTTCGTCGGCGGGGTCACCGGACCGTAGGACCAGGGGGCCACTCGGCGTGGCCCCCTTCCTTCCGCTTCCGCTTCAGCCGAGCAGTGCCTTGACGGCGGCGATGACCGGGACTCCGGCTTCTCCGATGACCGTCGCAATTCCGGAGAACGTCCGGAGGATTCTCGCGAATCTCTCCTGGGAGGGATTCGCCTGGATCTCCGCGACCGCCGCGTCGACTTCCGCCCGGTCTCTTTCGTCCAGGTGCTGCCTCATCGCCTGGACTTCTGCGAGGAGTTTCTCGACCGCCGATACGTCCGGCGCCGCTCCTCCCGCATATTTGCCTCCGGCGACGATGTCTCCGGAGCCCGTGTGTGAGGCCTTTCCGATGCTTCCGGGCCCGTGCACCGAAATGTGGTCGCCGGCCATCATCGACCGCCTCCCCGGATGTCGCCCGAACCGCTGTGCTGGGCCTGGCCGATGGCCCCCGCCCCGTACACCTTGAACTGGTCGCCCATCACCGCTTTCTTGATGTTGATGGTCACCGGTGCGGCGTCCGGTCGGCCGATGGCCTTGGTGATCTCCTGGACGAGGTTCTCGATCTCGGCGCGGTCCAGGGACCACACGGCATCGCGCTGCGTGCCGGAGGTGTTGAGGATCAGGCCGTACACCGGGGGCCTGCTGATCACCTGGACGAGCTGCCAGACCAGCAGGCCGAAAACGACGACCGCCAGGATTCCGGCGATGTTCCCGAAGATGGCCGCCGCTATCCCGCCGACGACCAGGCAGAGCAGGGCCCGGCGAATGAACTGTTTCCATGCCGCGCCCTTGTTGACCTCCAATACGCGCTGTCCTACGTGGGAGATGTTGTGCAGTGGATAGGCCTCACCATCGACCCACAGCACACCCTCTTGCACCCGGACTTGGACTGTCGTGGTTCCGTCCGCCATTTCGCGCCCCCCTGGCTCTTTTTGGCGTTGACGGCTCGAAGTGTAGGGCGGGTGTGACCGGCCACGTAGGGGTTGGACCATTTCAATGTAGTCATGATCCATGCCGGATTCCGCTTGACAGCCAGGTCGGCGGAATCTTCCCCTCCGGGCGGGGCTGCGGGCTCGGCGACTGAGCGACTCGGCGGACTCAGTGGGGGACGCCGTCCAGCGCCTCCCAGGCTATGTCCGGGGCGAACGAGGTGCACCCGGTCGCGGGGACCTCCTCACTGCCGAGGTCGACCTGGACGGTGAGGTTGCCGCCGCGGACGGAGAGGGAACAGCTCGTGGCGGTGTCCGCCGCACCCCAGAAGGCCTCGTCCCCGAATCCGACGCTCGTCTGCTTGCCCCCGGCCGTCAGGGCACGGAAGGCCGTGGCCTGTGCCTGCGCCGCGTCGCGGACCCCGTCGTCGGCCAGCAGGTTCCACCGGACCCGGACCGTGCGTGCGCCGTTCTTGCCGCTGCCGCCGTACCAGGTGCAGGAGGTCTGGGTTTCGCCACGCGTCGAGGAGTGGCGGTCGCTGCCCCGGTCGCGCGGCTGGAGGGGCAGCTTCGGAGCCAGCTCCGCGCAGTCGGCCAGCGAGCGGCGCACCGAACCCGTCGTCCGCGGCCAGGCCCGCGTGGACGTGCTTCACGGCGACGAGGCGCCCGTCCGGCGCGGCCCCCAGCAGCACCCGGCCCATGCCGCCGCTGCCCAGCTCGGCGAGCAGACGGTAGGCGCCGGACGCGGCCGGATCGGACGCCTTGAGGGGCCTCATCGCGTCACCGCCGCCGCGTCGGCGCAACCGGGCGTGGATGCCGGCTTGTTGGTGCCCCGCACGGAGAACCCCTCGTCATGCCGCTTGCCTTGCCGCGCACCCGGCTTCCCGCCGGACCGCGGACGGACCGGGTCCAGTAGACGTAGAGCCGGCCGCCCCCGTCCAGCCCGTTCCAGAACCGGAGGGGCGGCCCCGCACACCCGATCAGCCGACCGGACCCGCTTCTGAGCCGTGCGCCTTCATACAGGCGTTGTCGAAGGCCACCAACCCGACCGTGCCGCCCTTCGGGGGATCCATGTACTCGGCGACGATCCTCCAGCCGCGCTGCTCCAGAATCACCTTGGAGTTGAACACCTCGCCGCGCTTGTTCTTGCGCTGGTCCGGTTTCCCGGCCTGCTTCCAGTCGCGCTTGCGCAACTCGTGCACCGTCGCCTCGAACCGGTCCAGGTCGACCGGCGCGGCATCGGTCCCGAACCCCTTGAAGACGACGGCGCACGACTTCACCGAGTCGGGCGAAGCCTTCTCGCTCATGCTGAGGTAGTCCGGGTCGTTCTCCGGCGCGCCCGCGGCCGCCGCCGAGGTGTCGAGGTCCGTGCGCACGACGTCCCGCGCGAGCGGCCCGGTGCCCTCGGGGCGGGACGGCACCGCCACGGACGTGTCCCCGGCCCCACAACTCACGGCTCCGAGCGCGATGACGGCCGTCGCCATGACGGCCCGTCTCGTCCTGTTCACAGTTCCCCCCAGGTCAGGGGGCCGTTCGCCCCCGTGATCGAGGGAGGGAGTCTGCCACGGCGCACCGGGGGAGCCGCCCCCGCGGCCCCCTGACCTGGGGGGAACTGTGAACCGAGCGGCCCACCACGAAGGCGGCACCGTCCCAATCCGTCCACTCAGCCAGCCCCTCAGAAAGATCCACGGAGCGATCCTGCCAGCACAGCATCAGACCCGGTGAACCTTTCCGGTCACAGCACTAGGGCCTCGTGGATCGAGCAGCCGAGGTGGTCTCGGAACATCTTGATGCCCTCGATGTTCCTGCCGCTGAGGATCTCCTCGTCCGCGAAGGAGAGCGGGCCGGCCGTCCAGGGGGCGGACGCGGGATCCCCGCCAGGCCAGTCGACGTCGGTCAGCGTGGCGAGCAGGCGGCCGTCCGAGAGCGCCACCGCCACGTCCGTGCCGCGGGCTGCCTTCTCGGTGAAGACAACGGGTGCAGTGCGGTCCAGGAGGAAGACGAAGTGCTGGGCTATACGCTGCCGCCACTCATCGAGCTCGCCGTCGCCGTCCAGGCGCAGATTGGAGTTCCAGACTGCCTGGGCGAGGACCGATACGAACAGCCCGAGAAAGTCCGACTCCAGCAGGTCGTCCGCGTGCTCGATCAGAATCGCGAGGTTCTGGTTCCGTTGGCCTCCCCAGCCGACCCATGGCTGGCGTCGGAAACGGCCGCGCTCGACGGCGGCCCGTGACAAGGCCGCGAGGCCGCCGCGCATCGCCCGGACGCAGCTGTACGACCTGCGCCAGGCACTGGCGGCCGGCCGTGGTGTGCGCCCCGCGGCCGGGCAGGCGCGGGCGGATGCCGCGCAGCGGCCGGACGACGCGCGCCGTGCCATGCTCGCCGAGGCCCTTGAAGTGCTGGACCGGCCCGGTGGGGTGCTCCTGCTGCCGTTCGTCCGCCGGCCGTTCGAGTCGGGCCTCGTACGCGGCGTCCTGCTCGGCGCGGTGCTCGTCGCCGTGGTTGGCCTGGGGCTCCCGCAATGGGTGTGTGACAAATCCGTCAGTGATCACTGCGTGGGTGCTGCGTCGGGCCTGGGGATTTAGTGATCGTTTCAGGATTCTTTGCTGTGGTGTGGTGTGCGTCTGAGCTGGGGTTTCCTTGGGTTTCGGAGGTGGGGGAGGCTCTGGGGTGCAAGTTCAGTGATTGATCCGGAATGTAGTGGTCAATGCGGGATTTTCTTATGGCTGTGTGGTCCAGGTGGATAGGTCTGGGTTGGTCAGGGGCTGGCGGTTGTAGCGGAGTGCCTGTGACAGGGTGAGTGCGTGGCCTTCCGGGTGGCTGGCCAGAGCCGTGTGTCGGCTTGATGCGAGGAAGTTGATCTTCGACGTGCGTCGATGGCTCGGGTCGTTCTCGGGTGAGAGGCAGGCTACGAAGGTGTGCAGCCAGGGCCAATCCGTTTCCGTAGTCTCGTTCGCACTGTTTCCCGGCCGGATGTCAGGGTCCGCTTCTAGTCTTTGCGTCATGACTTCAGCGATGTCCAAACGTCCGGGCTGTGAGCTGCCGGGCGATCCTGCCCGTCTTCGCCTCCATTACAGCCACGGACATCCCGCTGTGCCATACGACTACGAGGACACCTTGGAGCCCTGGCATGTTGCGGTCACCTACGGGATGGCGGGTGACGAGGAGTGGGATGAAGAGGAAGGGGACGGCGAGGTTCCGGCCGCAGGCAGCGAGATCGGCCACCTCATTTTGTGGAGGCTGCGTGACTACACCGGCGACAACCGGTGGGAGGCGGCGGACGCCGAATCCGGAGATCTCGAGGTCATTGTCTCTGCCGTTCTTGGCCGTTCCGGACGTGCCGGCTACAGCGCTGCGTTTGAGAAGGCGGTCCAGCATCCTGTCGGTGATCTGCTGATCCTGGACCGCGTCAGCCTCGACAAGGCGTGGAGGGGTTTCGGGCTGGGCCCGGCGCTGGCCGTCGAGGCGATCCGTCGCCTGTCCGGGGGGTGTTGCGCTGTGGCGGTCTATCCCGCCATGGGCGAGTATCCCGAAGACCGGGCGCAGGTCACGGAGGCCTATCGGCTCGAGGTGAAGAAGAAGATCGCCGCGCTGTGGGAGAGCATCGGCTTCCAGCCTTTCCGCCAAGGGGTATGGCTCCTGGACACAGCTCTGCGCCTTCCCGAGGAGCTCATGCAGGCCCGCCGCGCTCAACTGCGCGCCCTTGGTGGGGCCTTCCAGTAGCCGGGTTCAGACTGAAAGCGGCCTGGCAGAGACCGCGGCTGCAGAAGGCTGGTCAGCCGCGTTCGACAGCGATGCGTGCCAGGAGTTTCAGCAGGGGCAGGTCGGCTGCCACGGCATCGACTGCGTTGCCGAAGTCGTTGAGAATGAGATCTTTCTTGCCGTGTGCCAGCCCGTTGCGGATGGCGTAGAGGTGCCTGGCGGTGTCGATGCCGGCTGTCGTGAGAGCCTCCACACGGCCAAGTGCCCGTTCTTTGAGGACGGAGAACACCTCGACGGGTTTCTTGGCCTGTTCTGGAAGAAAGGCTGGAATGGTCATCAGCTTCCCGAAGTCGTACTCCTCAACGGAGTCGAGGTGGTCGGTGATGAAGTCCATGCCGTTGCTGCTCCGCGGCGCTTCCAGCACGCGGTACAGCCCCATGTACTCGGCAAGCAGGTCAACATGCCTGATGGCCATGGCGTAAAGGGCAAGCGGCTCGGTGCGATCCGTGAACCGACGGCTGAACTGGGCCAGCGGGTCGTTGTACGTGCCGTACCGGAGCCGCAGCATGTCGGTATACCTGATTTCGTGTGCCTGTTGGGCGACGGAGTCCAGGGTGTCGCGGTAGGTGCGGTTGGAGGGAAGCCACGGACGGTCGTGCCCGATGGGTTCGTAAGGTGCAGCGGCCGGCTCTTGAAGAGGGGTGACGACCGTGGGGGAGTCGTGGTCGAAGGCGATGCAGTCCGCGACGAAGAGCACGTTCTCTAGCGAGGGTGCTGTGAGGGATGCGTTGTAGTACCCGTCCGCGTTGAGGGGAAGGGGTACCAGCAGGCCCAGCTCGGAGAGTTCTTGCATGCCCCATTTGCCGTCGGCCTCGAACTCCTCGATGCCTACGCCTGGCATGCGGATGCCGAAGGCAAGACTCGGCCAGTCGATTCCTTGCATCATGGAGGAAGGATAGGCGGCTCCCGCGGGCCGTTTCCCTCCAGTACAGCTGTGCGCCGTCAGGCCGGACCGCCTCTTCGGCGCGCGAGCCACGACGACTCGCCAACGCGGCCGCATTCGGGCACATCCGGCCTTGAGGTATGCCTGCTGTGGTCATCTGCGGACAAGCAGTCCACGGGATGGTCACGGGTTTCGCGCCCGCCCGCCACTTCGGTGGGCTCATCAGCCGGATCGCGGGTCGGATGTCGTGACCCTCGTGCAAGATGGAGAGCTGCCTGCACACCACGGTGTGGAGGCCGTTGGGTACTGCTGCACTCTTGGGGGAGCGTTCGTGTTCCAGCGTCATCTTCATCGTCACGATGACATCGATCTGGTGATGTCCACGCTGGAGGAGGATCCTCAGTGCCTGCCGGTTCTCATCACATGGGGTGCGGGCCTGCGCTGTGACGTGGCTTCGTCTCTGCGGGAGGTCATCGCGACCGGCGCCTGGCAGGACGACATCCATGTACGTCGGGATTCTGCCCGCTGGCGGGGAAAACCCCGCTTCCCCGCCTTTCTCGACAGCGGACTCGAAAAGCGCCGCGACCGTGGCCCCAAGTACGAACATCTGCACACGGCCTTGCTGACTTTCCCCGAGACTCGGGCCGCTCTCTACCGGGTGCATGCGGCGGAATGCCCGCAGCACTGTCGCACGCGAACCGGCACCTTCTCGGAGGACCGTCACGTCGATGACTACCGGGAGGCACTGTTCGGTTGGTATGCCGCCATCCAGCATGCGCACGCCTGCGTGGTGCGGGCAGCACAGTGGTTCGAGAATACGGATCTTCACGATCCCCGGCGCCCGCAGACGTTCACCGATTGGCTGGCCCACCCCGGATCACGACCCGGCCGGCGGGTCGGCGACGGGACACCGCCCACCTCCCACATAGAAGCCTTGCGGGAGATCCTCCTGATGATGCAGGCCTGGAGCCCCCACACGTTCGAGGCCATCGACGTGGCCTTCCGGAAAGCGGAAGGAGAACGCGCATCACACGCCTGGGGCGGCAGCTTCGAGCCTGCTGGGCGGCCCGAAGCCCAGGCCGCTGCCGAAGCCCTCACCTGCGTCCTCTCCCCGGATGAGCGCCAGTACGTCCGCGACGCCATCGCACGCATCGAGGCTGACGGCGCCTGGGACCGGGATATGGACCTGGCGAAAGACGGCACGCCACCCTGTACCAGCGACCGGCATCGCACCTACGGCGCCGAAACCAGCGAGCGTGAGGACTGCGCCACGGCCCGAGGCCGTGTGTACGAAGAGGCCTCCCAGCCCTGGACTGAGGGCGTCGACCGTGAGGCCTCCGCTGCCCGTCTCGCCCGGTTTCTGCTCGGACCCCATACCGACCGAGTCCAGACCGCCCTCTCCACGGCCCGCGCAGCCGTCGCCCGGGACACCGCGGAAACCGCACCGCAAATCTGGCACGACAACGCACAGCGCCTCCGGGAAGCCCGCGAGGCCACAGGACTCGATCTCCACGACGCCGCCGGCCACCTGGGCATCAAGCCCGCCACACTCCAGCGCTTCGAACAAGCAACGGGCAAGCTCCCGGGACGACCGGTCTCCCTCGGCTACCTCCAACTCATCGCCCTTACCTGTACCCAGGCGGGCCGCACCGCTCCCGCCTGTATCCCGCAGGCCATCTCCCAGCCGGTCAGCTCACTGCCGACCACCCCGTAGTACGCCACCGTGCCCACATTTCTGCCGTTACGTAGCCACCCGTGTGAGGAATCCCCGTGTTCGAAGAGGTACATCACCGGCCCTGCGGACGCCCCACCAAGTCCGGTAACCCCTGCCGCGCTCAGTTCTCCGGTCCGGGCTTCGCCTGCAAAGTCCACACCACCGACAACGAAAAGGCCCTCGTGGAGGCCTACCAGCAGGGGCTTCAGACCGGCCGGGCGCAAGAAAGAGAATGGAGGCAACGCGTCGAAACCACACAGGTCGAGCACCTTGAGCGGCAGATACGGACCCTGCGGGAAGAACTCGATGCCAAGAACCGCCGTTTCGAGGTCGACGGCCACCAGGCTGTCACCGTTGACGGGTACGGATACCGATGGAGGGGCCCCGGCACGCTCGCAGTCGGAGACCGTGTGCTCCTTCCCGAAAATTACGTCAGTGCCCTGCGTCACGGCCCGGGCCCCTTTCCCGGAACCGTGACTGCCCTGGGCACCACCTATTCCGGGACTCTCAGCACGATCATCTCGCGAGCCCCCGGCTCCTCACAGCAGACCGGCTGAAACCACCGGCGCAAGGCACCGGCATCCGAACCGACCAGCAGAGGGATTCCGTGAAACGCGAGCGCGCTACCACGCTCCTGAACGACATGCTCGATCGCCTGGAGGAGGGAGGCTGGCCACTGGACCTCGTCGACGAAATCCTCGTCTTCGGCTCCTACGCACGCGGCGCACTGAACCCCTCAGACGTCGACATCGTCGTAGAGCACCGCAGAGACAGCCGTCTTACCTCCGAATTCCTTCACGCCCTCTCCTACGGGCGAGACCCCTCAGCGTCAATGAAGCGAGCCCTCAAGGGCAACAGCCGAGGTCTGCAGATCCACTTTGGCGAACGCAAGACCTTCGAAGCGGAAGGCTTCGAACTGACCATGCTGTGGACCCGAGGCGAACCCATGACCGCCGCCCGTACTCGACTCGCTGCCATCGCCCCGGACCCCACAGCAGGCCGCGCATCACGTGACCACATGATCGAGGCCTTCGACGGCATCGACCGCTGGGTCCCACGCCCGGTCCGCATCGATCTCACTGACCTGGTCGACCGCAAGGCAGCCACCATCCGGCAACTCCAACTCGCCGACGTCCGTCCGAGCCATCCCGCAGCCCTTGAAGCCCTCACCCGCTGGAGCGACACCAGCCCGTTGCGTCGAGCCGCGGCAGCCGTCCTCGCGCACCTCGAAGCCAACGCTCAGCCTCTCGACTCCGTCTACCTCCACGGCGATCCGGTCATCGGTAGCCGCTACAGCGACACGGCGTGGCAGATCGGTGTCGGATTCGACTGGCGTCACTACCGGAGCATCGCCCATCACCTGGAAGAGGGCACCGACTGGTTCGAGGTCGTCCGCCCGACCCGCACCCAGCCACTTCACGCCCTCCACATCACGGTCCAGGACCGCGCCGTCCTGCCCCGCTCGTGACAGGCGCGCCCAGGCGTGGGGATTACACCGGACTCCTGTCCTGGCACTACGAGCGGGCCGATGACGCCAGCCACCGGCCGAGCAAGACAGCGCATCTTGCAGGGGCGGACAGCGCGCGGTGGGGCGGGCTTTGACTCTACGACAGTCAGGAAGCGCGAGCGCCGTCCCAGCTGGTCGTCCGGTGAGAGCCCGCGGTTCGCATCAGGGGCCGAGCTGGGTGGTTGCGGCGTTGATTTCTTTGAGGGTGATGTTTTCGCTGCCGGTGCGGATCGCGATGACGGCGGCGGTGGAGACGAGGTGGGTAAGGGCTTTGAGGTACCCGCCGGTGCGCCGGTGGAGTTCGACGGCGTGTTTGCTCAGCGCATGCTCTTCGAGCCGGTACAGGCTCAGGTCGGCTTCGAAGCCTGCCAGCACTTCCCGGAAGGTTTTCTGGTCTCCGGCGTTCAGGGGCAGGGGGTGCAGCCAGGTCACAGGCAGTAGCGCGCCGGGGTCGGGCTATTCGGGGCGCCACTCCTCGGCGCGCAGGCCCATCACGACCTCGTCCAGGAACTCCCCGCACACCCAGGCCGCCCCGCGCAGGGTCCCCTCCAGGGTGAACCCGGCCGCGCTCGCCGCACGGATCATGGCGGCGTTGTCGGCGAGGGTGTCCACCTGGAGCCGGTGCAGCCCGCGCACGGAGAACCCGTAGCGGCACAGCAGCCGCACGACCTCCGCGCCCAGCCCGCGCCCGCGGCTGCCGGGGCGCAGGGAGATGCCCAGGTGCGCGGAGCGGTTGTGCGGGTCGACGGCCCAGAGCAGGGCCTCGCCCGCCAGTTCGCCGGTGGCCCGCTCCACGACGGAGAAGACGGCGACGTCGTCGGAGGGCTCGCGCGGCTCGTACGGCGAGTGCCCGCTCGCCGCGCCCACCGGCCGCCACGGCCGGGTGTCGCCGCGCGAACGCGTCAGGACGTCCTCGTACAGCTCGGCGTGGAGCACGGCCACGTCATCCGCGTGCCGGGCGCGCAGCCCGGCCAGTTCTCCCTGGATCATGGGGACTTACTAGCCTCCGGCGGACCCGTTCGAGCGGTGGAGCCTTCCGGCGGTGTCAGCCGAGGATCGCGAGCGCCTGGTTCAGCGTCGCGGACGGCCGCATGATCGCCGCGGCCTTGGCGGCGTCGGGCTGGTAGTAGCCGCCGATGTCGGCCGGGGAGCCCTGGACGGCGATGAGCTCGCCGACGATCTTCTCCTCGGACTCGGCCAGCGTCTTGGCCAGCGGGTCGAACGCGGCGGCCAGCTTCGGGTCGTCCGTCTGGCGCGACAGCTCCTGCGCCCAGTACAGGGCGAGGTAGAAGTGGCTGCCGCGGTTGTCGATGCCGCCGAGCTTGCGGCTCGGCGACTTGTCCTCGCCGAGGAAGCTGCCGGTCGCACGGTCCAGCGTGTCCGCGAGGACCTGGGCGCGGGCGTTGCCGGTGGTGGTGGCGAGGTGCTCGAAGGAGACGGCCAGCGCGAGGAACTCGCCGAGCGAGTCCCAGCGCAGGTAGTTCTCCTTGACGAGCTGCTGCACGTGCTTCGGGGCGGAGCCGCCGGCGCCGGTCTCGAAGAGGCCGCCGCCGTTCATCAGCGGGACGACCGAGAGCATCTTGGCACTGGTGCCCAGCTCCAGGATCGGGAAGAGGTCGGTCAGGTAGTCGCGCAGCACGTTGCCGGTCACCGAGATGGTGTCCTCGCCGCGGCGGATGCGCTCCAGGGAGTACGCGGTGGCCTCGACCGGGGACAGGATCTTGATGGTCAGACCCTCGGTGTCGTGCTCGGCGAGGTACGTCTTGACCTTGGTGATCAGCTGCGCGTCGTGCGCGCGGCCCGCGTCGAGCCAGAAGACGGCCGGGACGCCGGTGGCGCGGGCGCGGGTGACGGCGAGCTTGACCCAGTCCTGGATCGGCGCGTCCTTGGTCTGGCAGGCGCGGAAGATGTCGCCGGCGGCGACCTCCTGCTCCAGGACCGTGGCGCCCGAGGCGTCGACGACGCGGACGGTGCCGGCGGCGGCCAGCTCGAAGGTCTTGTCGTGGCTGCCGTACTCCTCGGCCTTCTGGGCCATGAGGCCGACGTTCGGCACCGAGCCCATCGTGGACGGGTCGTACGCGCCGTGCTTGCGGCAGTCGTCGATGACGGCCTGGTAGACGCCGGCGTAGCTGCTGTCCGGGAGGACGGCGAGGGTGTCGGCCTCGGCGCCGTCCGGGCCCCACATGTGGCCGGAGGTGCGGATCATGGCCGGCATCGAGGCGTCGACGATGACGTCGGACGGGACGTGCAGGTTGGTGATGCCCTTGTCCGAGTCGACCATCGCGAGGGCCGGGCCCTCGGCGATCTCGGCGTCGAAGGAGGCCTTGATCGCGTCGGCGTCGGGCAGCGCGCCCAGGCCGTTCAGGATGGTGCCGAGGCCGTCGTTCGGGGACAGGCCGGCGGCGGCCAGGGTCTCGCCGTAGCGGGCGAAGGTCTTCGGGAAGAAGGCTCGGACCACGTGGCCGAAGACGATCGGGTCGGAGACCTTCATCATCGTGGCCTTGAGGTGCACGGAGAACAGGACGCCCTCGGCCTTGGCACGCTCGATCTGGTCGTTCAGGAAGGTGCGCAGCGCGTCGACGTGCAGGACGGACGCGTCCACCACCTCGCCGGCGAGGACCGGTACGGAGTCGCGCAGCACCGTGACGGCGCCGTCGGCGTCGACGTGCTCGATGCGCAGCGTGCCGGCCTCGGCGATCACGACGGACTTCTCGGTGGAGCGGAAGTCGTCGGCGCCCATGGTGGCGACGTTCGTCTTCGACTCGGGGACCCAGGCGCCCATGCGGTGCGGGTGCGCCTTGGCGTAGTTCTTGACCGAGGCGGGGGCGCGGCGGTCGGAGTTGCCCTCGCGCAGGACCGGGTTGACGGCGCTGCCCTTGATCTTGTCGTAGCGGGCGCGGTTCTCGCGCTCCTCGTCGCTCTTCGGGTCGTCCGGGTAGTCCGGGAGCGCGTAGCCCTGGCCCTGGAGCTCGGCGACCGCGGCCTTCAGCTGCGGGATCGAGGCCGAGACGTTCGGCAGCTTGATGATGTTGGCCTCGGGGGTCTTCGCCAGTTCACCGAGCTCGGCGAGGGCGTCCGCGATCCGCTGGCCCTCTTCCAGGTACTCGGGGAAGCTGGCGATGATCCGGCCTGCCAGGGAGATGTCACGGGTCTCGACATTCACACCGGCCGTCGACGCGTACGCCTGGATCACAGGCAGGAAGGAATACGTCGCGAGGGCCGGGGCCTCGTCAGTGTGCGTGTAGATGATGGTCGAGTCAGTCACCGGATGCTCCGCTCCACAGTCTGCGTCTCTCGTCTGCAACATTGCTCGACATCAAGATATCTCGTGAACGGGCCGGTCTGGACAGCCCCCGGCGCAAGCGCGTGCGAGACGCACGTCACGCACGGTGCCCGGCGTCGGGGCGGGGGGACCGCCCAAACGCCGAAAACGTCGCCACCGACTGTTTCCAGCCAGTGGCGACGCTCAGGCACTACGGGTTACGAACCTGCTCAGGCGTGGACGGCCTTGGGGCTCGGGCCGTACTGGTTCGGGTTCGGCTGGCCCTCGGTGGCCATCAGGACGATCGCCCAGATGAAGCCGACGAGCGGAATGAGGCCGACGAGGACCCACCAGCCGGACTTGCCCTGGTCGTGCAGGCGGCGGACGGCGAGTCCGAGGTTCGGCAGGAAGGTCGCCAGCGCGTAGAGCGAGTAGAGCAGCGGCGACGTGCCGATGACCGCGTCGAGGATGGCGACGACGATCAGCGCGGCCAGGTTGAAGAGGAAGAACATCCAGAACTCCTGGCGGCGCGCGCGGCCGGAGAAGTCGACGTACTTCTTCAGAACGTCGGTGTAGTAGTGCATGAGTCCCCCCAGAGGACGGTTCGTCGGCCCGTCCAGATGGACCCGGCCGGGGCAGAACTTATGCCCCGCTTACGGCCTGGTCAAGCCAGTTGGCGAGGGACCAGAATGGTTACTTTTCATCTCTCCGCGTCCTAAACACATCAGTACCGGGCGCAACTTGAGACCCACCGGTCCGCTTCGGTCACCGAATGTGACAATTCGGCCGGTGAATTTCTCGCAACGACGGCCCGGGTCGGGGAGGAGCGCGCCCCCGGGCCGCCGTCGCTCGTCACGCGGGACCGGTCAGCCGATGTGGAACGGGTCCCCGTAGACCTTCCAGTCGAGCGGGGTGTTGAGGTTCAGGTTGCCCTTCTTGACCCACACGCGCTGCGCGGTGTCCACGCGGCTGGTGTCGCTGTGCGCCTCCTCCTGCTTCATCGCCCAGACGCGGGCGTCGAGGAAGGCGTTGAGCCACGTGGTCTCGTTGCCGCCCTGGGCCGGGGGCTTGGCCTTGGAGAGGGCGCGCTTGCGGATGTTGCGGAAGCTGGTGGAGTCGGTGCCGTCGCCGTGCATGACGATGGCGTCGTAGTAGATGAACTGGCCGAGCACGCCGACCCCGTCGGACTTGCCCTGGTTCACGGACGGGTTGAAGTAGACGCGGTCGCGCTCGTGGTCCTGGGCCTTCTTGAAGTCGGCGTCGGAGGCCGCCTTGACCCAGTCCTTGGTGAAGTTGGGGTCGAGGCCGGAATGCGAGTCGCTGCCGTCGACCCTCCTGAGGGCCGGGAGGTACTTGGCGAGCACGTTGCCGGGCTTGACCTTCGTGTAGTACTCGACGAGTTCGAGCATGTCGTGGGTGCCGGAACAGAAGCCGATGATGCCGGCCGTGTAGCCGCGGCCGTCGTCTATGTCCTCGATGTACTTGTACTGCGCCTTCCAGTTCAGCGAGGAGTTCTCGGCGCTGGAGACGATCTGCATGGCGATGTCCTTCTTCACCGGATCGTCGAGTCCGACGGCGGCGGCCGCCGACACCCGCGCGGTGGGGGCCGCGTCGGGAGCCGTGGTCGCGTGGGCGGTGACGGGCGCCGCGAGAAGGGCAGTGCCGAGCAGGGCACTGATGGCCAGTCGCTTGCGGTGGGGGGTGAACACAAGGCCTCCATAAGGCAGTTGATGCTCGGGCGACTTCGTTAGGAAACTTTACTACCAGATCTCTCGCCACCTCAAGACCTCGGAACCGACTGCTTGCGCGAGGGCCGCGGGACAGCGGGCCTTGGAGCTTTGACCAGCACGGACACCCGTCGGAGGGCTCGATTCCGTACCGGGGACCAGTCCCGGGGGCGACGGCGCCTTGGTTGACCGGGCGCACCCCGCGGAGTCCGGCCCGGTGCGTGCGGCTCTCTCGCCGGACCGTCCGTGGAGTGGGGGGGGGGAGCTCCCGCGCGGCGACCAGCGGTGTTCGGCGCGCGGGCCCCTGGCGGACCGACGCCGACGACCCGCTCCCGGCCACCCTCGCCGGCATCGACGCACTGATCCTCGCCCCGACCGCGACTCCCGCGGCCCTCCCCCTCATCGGCCCGGCGCTCGCCGCCGAAGTCCCCGTCCTCGCGCTCGGCGACGGAGCCCGGCTCCTCGCGCGGGCCGCGGGCCCCGACCGCGGCGGGTCCGGGGCCGCCGACCCGCTGCTCGGCGGCGCCGACCCGCTGCTCGGCGGCGCCGGCGCGCCGCACGGATTCCGCGTGGGCGCCAGCGCGTGGGGGCTGCCCGACCCGGACGAGGCCGGCTGCGAGGTGCTGCGCCGCTTCGCCGAGCTGGTCGCCGGGCGCGCCGAAACCACCGCCACCCGTGCCTTCTTCACGCCCAGGGCGGCCGCCTGGGAGGAGCGGTTCGCCTACCAGACCCCCGCGTACGAGGCCGCGGTCGCCCGGATGCGGCTGCGCCCCGGGCAGCGCGCGCTCGACCTGGGCTGCGGCAGCGGCCGCGCCCTGCCCGCGCTGCGCGAACTGGTCGGGCCGTCCGGCACCGTCATCGGCGTCGACCTCACGCACGCCATGCTCACGGCCGCCGCCCGCGCGGGCCGGGGCGGCCCGGCCCGGCTGCTGCTCGCCGACTGCGGACGGCTCCCGCTCGCCGCCGGGGCCGTCCACGGGATCTTCGCCGCCGGTCTCCTGGACCACCTGCCGCGTCCGGACGGAGCCCTGCGCGAATGGGCCCGGGTCACCGCGCCCGGCGGGGAGCTCCTGCTCTTCCACCCGTCCGGCCGCGCCGAACGCGCGGCCCGGCACGGCCGCGCGGTGAGCCCCGAAGACCCCCTGGCCGAGCCGAACCTCCGCCCGGCCCTCGAAGCGGCGGGCTGGCACCTGGCCGCGTACGAGGACGCCGCCACGCACTTCCTGGCCCGGGCGCGGCGGTAGTCCGCGGTCCCGCCCGGAGCGGCCCGCCTCCCGAAGGCCCGGGTCAGGCGGTGACGGTGCGCCCGGCGCCGGTGCCCGTGCCGGTGGTGCCGATCCCGGTCGTGCCGGCGCCGGTGGTGCGGCCCGCTTCCAGGCGGGCCTCCAGGCCCCGCTTCGCCTCGGGCCACTCCGGGCGGGTGATGCTGTACACCGCCGTGTCCCGGATCCAGCCGTCCCGCATGACCATGTGGTGGCGCAGTACGCCCTCGTGGGTGGCACCGAGCCGGGTGATCGCGGCCCGCGACTTCGCGTTGCGCACGTCCGTCAGCAGCTCGACGCGGTTCATCCCCATCGACTCGAAGGCGTGCGTCAGCATCAGCAGCTTCGCCTCCGTGTTCGCGCCGCTGCGCTGCCAGGACTCCGCGAGGAAGGTCCAGCCGATCTCGAGGCGCCGGTTCGCGGTGTTGATCACCATCAGCCGGGTCGAGCCGAGGACCCGCCCCGTCGCCGCCTCCACCGTCGCGTACGGGATCTGCGTGCCCTCCCCGCGCGCCGCGACCGCGTCCTCGATGAAGCCCCGTACGTCGTCCGGGTGCGGGACGGTCGTCACCGCGAGCTCCCACAGACTGCCGTCGCGGACCGCCTCGCAGAGCCCGTCGTGGTGGCGGAGCTCCAGCGGTTCGAGCCGTATCCGGTCCCCGACCAGCTCCCCCGCCACCCCGCCCGTGGTCCCCCCGAACACCACCGGTCCGCCCGGCACCCGCGGCAGTTGCCTGCCGGTGCGGCGCAGCAACTGCCGCGTACGTTCCTCCGGGCGCGCGGCGGCCCCCGCCGCGAGCGCGCGCAGGAAGGCGTCGAGCACCTCGGGATCGGGCTCCTCGCGCAGCAGTACGTCGGCCAGTCTTCGGGGTCGGGCATCATGTCTGGGTTCCCAACAGCGGGGGCAAGGGCGGAAGGCATGCGCATGGTGCAGTGGCGGTTACTCAGTTCCGGTGTCAAGCCCGTGCCGTACGCCGTCGCCGCCCCTTCCGTGTGGGCGGTCGCCGGTGTCGCGGCGCTCGTCCTGGTCACCGCGCTGAACTACCTCAACGGCCAGGGCGACCCGGCGATCGATCTGCTCGTGCTGTCGGGCCTCGCCGCCGCGTTGCGCACCGGAGCCCGGCTCATCGCGGCGCCGGGTACCGCCCTGGTCTGCTGGCTCATCCTCAACGGCTTCGCCACCCCGCCCATGGGCGAGTTGACGTGGGCGACGGGCTACGACCTGGGCCGCCTCGGATGCCTTCTGGCGGCGGCGAGCACGGGAACCGTCATCGGTCGCATCGCCGCCGCCCGTGCCGCTTACCGGAGCCTGACGCCGGAAGACCTCGCCGGTCCCTGACCTCCGGCGGCCCGGGCCGTGCCGAGGCCGTGCCCAGGCCGTGCCCAGGCCGTGCCCAGGCCGTGCCCAGGCCGTCTCCCTTCAGGTGCGGCCCACCGCGTCCTGGTCCTCGACCGACTCCGGTGACTTCGCGGGCGCCGGTATCCCGCCCAGGGAGGGGGCTTTGGCGGTCCGCCGGCTGGTGAACCAGACGGCGAGGGGTTCGGTGTAGCGGGCGGTGAGGGGGCCCGCGACGACGAGGATCAGGACGTAGGCGGTGGCCAGCGGGCCGAGCGCGGGTTCGATGCCGGAGGTGACGGCGAGGCCGGCGATGACGATGGAGAACTCGCCGCGGGCGACGAGGGCACCGCCGGCCCGCCACCGCCCGTTCCTCCCGATCCCGGCCCGCCGGGCGGCCCAGTAGCCGGTCGCGATCTTCGTGAGCGCGGTGACCACGGCGAGGGCGAGGGCGGGCAGGAGCACGGGCGGAATGCTGGCGGGGTCGGTGTGGAGGCCGAAGAAGACGAAGAAGACGGCGGCGAACAGGTCGCGCAGCGGACTGAGGAGGGTGTGCGCGCCTTCGGCGACCTCGCCGGACAGTGCGATGCCGACCAGGAACGCACCGACGGCCGCGGAAACTTGGAGCTGCTGGGCGATCCCGGCCACCAGCAGCGTCAGCCCGAGGACGACCAGGAGGAGTTTCTCGGGGTCGTCGCTGGAGACGAACCGGGAGATGAGCCGCCCGTACCGGACGGCGACGAACAGCACCGCGCCCGCGACGCCGAGCGCGATGGCCAGCGTCAGACTCCCGGCCGCGAGGCTGACGCCGGCCAGCAGCGCGGTGACGATGGGCAGGTAGACGGCCATGGCCAGGTCCTCGAGGACCAGGATGCTGAGGATGACCGGGGTCTCCCTGTTGCCGATCCGCCCGAGGTCTCCCATGACCTTGGCGATGACGCCGGAGGAGGAGATCCAGGTGACGCCGGCCAGGACCACGGCGGCGACCGGCCCCCAGCCCATGAGCAGCGCGGCGATCGCGCCCGGGAGCGCGTTGAGGGCGAAGTCGACCAGTCCGGCGGGGTACTGGGTCTTGAGGTTGGAGACCAGATCGCTGGCGGTGTACTCCAGGCCCAGCATGAGCAGGAGCAGGATGACGCCGATCTCGGCGCCGATCGCGACGAACTCCTCGCTCGTCCCCATGGGCAGGAGCCCGCCCTTGCCGAAGGCCAGGCCCGCCAGCAGGTAGAGGGGTATCGGGGAGAAGTGGAAGCGGCCGGCGAGTCTGCCCAGCAGACCCAGGCCGAGGATGATGGCGCCGAACTCGATCAGGAAGACAGCGGAGTGCACAGGCGTCACCCCCGTCCGAGTATCACGGCGGCCGTGTCGACGCCTTCGCGGGTGCCGATCACGATGAGGGTGTCCCCGCCGGCGAGCCGGAAATCCGGTGCGGGGGACGGACGGGCTTCGGCCCGGCGGAGTACGGCGACGATCGAGGCGCCGGTCTCCGTGCGCATCCGGGTCTCCCCCAGCAGGCGGCCGTTCCAGTACGAGTGCGCCGACAGCTCGATCCGCTCGGCCACCAGGCCGAGGTCGGTGGTGTGCAGCACGTTGGGGCTGTGGTGGGCGGGCATGAGCGCGTCGATCAGCGAGGCGGCCTCCGCCCCGGTCACGTGCAGGGACTGCGCGCAGGCGTCGGGGTCGTCGGCGCGGTAGACGTTCAGGGTCCGGGTGCCGTCCCGGTGTGCGATGACCGACAGGTGGCGGTGTTCGCGGGTGGTGAGGTCGTACTGGACCCCGATGCCGGGCAGCGGTGTGGTGCTCATGCGTGGAGCGGGCACAACTCTGTCCCCCCTTGCTCTGTGCTCGACTGCGGTACGGCGCCGGGTGGATGCGAGGCAGGATCCCGGCCCCGGCGCGGAGCCATCGTGCCATCTCTCCGCGGCCTCGCGATATGGGTGTCGGCACGGATGGACAAGGCCCCCTGCGACACGGAAGGCTGACCGGGGACACCAGGCCCGCCGCAGGTCACCGTAGGTGTGGGGAGCGATTGCGGCGATGGTGGAAGGGCGTGCGCCTACCAGGCGGACGGGTCAACGGGGGGGGAGGGGCGGTCATGTCGCTGTACTGGCGGATCTTCCTGCTCAACGCCGCCGTGCTCGTCTCGGCCGTCCTGCTGCTGTTCGGCCCGGTCACCGTCTCCACCCCGGTCCTGTTCGGCGAAGCCGTCGTCCTGCTCGCGGGGCTGGCCGCCATGCTGATCGCGAACGCCGTTCTACTCCGTGTCGGCCTGGCCCCCCCTGGACCGGCTGACCCGTGCGATGACGGCGGTCGACCTGCTGCGGCCCGGCAGCCGGGCCCGCGTGGAGGGGCCCGGCGAGGTGGCCGAACTGACCACCTCGTTCAACGCGATGCTCGGCCGGCTGGAGGCCGAGCGGGCCACCAGCAGCGCACAGGCCCTCTCCGCGCAGGAGGCCGAACGCCGCCGCATCGCCCGGGAACTCCACGACGAGGTCGGCCAGACCCTGACCGCGGTGCTGCTCCAGCTCAAGCACGCCGCCGACCGTGCCCCTGCTCCGTTGCGCGAGGAGCTCCACCAGGTGCGGGAGACCACCCGCACCAGCCTCGACGAGATCCGCCGCATCGCCCGCCGGCTACGCCCGGGCGTGTTGGAGGACCTGGGACTGCACAGCGCCCTGCGGGCGCTGACGGCCGAGTTCACCACCGGGTCGCTCGCCGTGCGGCACTTCATCGGGGGCCGCCGCGCGTCCTGCTCGCCGACGACCACGCCCTCGTACGGCGGGGAGTACGGCTCATCCTGGACTCCGAACCGGACCTGGCGGTGGTCGCCGAGGCCGGGGACGGGGCGGAGGCCGTCGCCCTGGCCCGCACGCAGGAGATCGACCTGGCCGTACTCGACGTCTCGATGCCCCGCATGACCGGGCCGCAGGCCGCCCGGGAACTCTCGCGGCTGCGGCCGGAGCTGCGGATCCTCATCCTGACGATGTACGACAACGAGCAGTACTTCTTCGAGGCCCTCAAGGCCGGGGCGGCCGGCTACGTGCCCAGGTCGGTCGCCGACCGGGATCTCGTCGAGGCGTGCCGTGCGGCGATCCGGGACGACCCCTTCATCTGTCCCGGCGCGCAGACCACCCTGATCCGCAACTACCTCGACCGGTCCCGCCAGGGGGATCCGCTGCCCGCCCGGGCGAACACCGCACGCGAGGAGGAGATCCTCAAGCTCGTCGCCGAAGGCCACTCCTCGAAGGAGATCGGCGACCTCCGGGCCTGATCGAGCCGTAGACGACGGAATCCCCCTCTTGGCCGACAGCGCCATCAGCTCCCCCGCGGGAGCGAGCGGTCGCTGCCGAGCTCGCTCCTGGCCAGCTCCACGAAGGCGAGGCGGCGCTCGCGCTTGGTGGGCGCCCGGTCGTCCGCCACCACATCGCGGATGATCCGGTGCAGTGCCTCGGTGTAGTCACGCGCGGCTTGGGCGACCTCGTGCAGGCAGACCAGTTCGACGGCCTTCTCCGCGAGCCACAACGCGTGCAGGATCTGGTCTTCGGGTTCATCCGCGGCAGCCGGCAGGCCCAGGCTCCTGCGGTCCAGCACCAGTTCGACCTTCTGTGCGGCGGCCAGAAACATCAGGATGACCTCCTTGCGCTCCGCACGCTCGCTCTCGCCCCGGCGTTGCAGGTCGCGTCGCAGCTCGAGGCGAGTCGCCAGGTGCTGTCCCACGAGAGTGCCCATGGTTCCCAGAAGGACACCGACCAGGGCGAGTACCGCTCCCCCACTGATTCCGTTCACGGCATCCAGGCTGGCCCACTCCAGCGAGTGCCGTCCAGGGCTTTGTCCCTTGGTGGGCACACCCTGGATCGCGCCGCCCGGTTGCGGGGAGGGCCTCAGAAGAGGCCGGAGCGCCTGTGCTGCGGGAGGTTCTCGAGGATCTCGCGCAGCCACGGGCTGCGGGCGGCCGGTAGCCGGACCAGGGTGTTCCGGAACACCTCCGGGTCGGCCCGGAACAGGTGGGGGGAGTGCGGCGCGGGCGGGTCGAAGTCGTCGCGGAGGACGCCCTCGGGCAGGCCGCCCGACGCGGGGACGGGCGGGTACGGCTCGGGGAAGGCCAGCCACAGCCACACCCCGAACGGCAGCGGCACCAGGTATGCCGAGGCGGCGGGGCCGACCGGGCCGGACGGGGTCCAGGTCTCCCCCGTCTGGGGGTGGGTCGGCACGATGAGGATCTCCGCGTCCGCGTCCGCGTCCGCGTCGGGGCCGGGGCCGGGCAGCCCCGGTCCCGCCAGGACCGCGCGCCGCGCGGGCGCGGCCACGGCCGTGGCCGCGGGCAGCAAAGCGTCAAGAGCGCGGTGGAACATCTCCGCGACCAGGCCGTCCGGGACGGTCACCGGCCGGCCTTCCGAGGCCGCCAGCAGGTGGGCGAGCGCGCGGCCGGCCGCCGCCTCCCAGCGCGGGCTCCAGTACCACCGGTGGTTCGACCAGTGCCCCGCTCCCAGCCGCGACCCCCACGAGGCGAGCGGCTCGAACGGGGGTGTTCCCTTCCCCGCCGCCGTCGCCTCCGCCCAGGAAAGCGGTGCGGCAGGCTCGTCGTCGACGGGGCAGCGGCGCACGGCGTCGGGGGCGAGCCAGACCGCCTGCCAGAGAGAACAGTCGTCGATCCGGCTCGCCACGGGCAACCCGCACGCCTCGCAGGCCATGTTGGGGCCGTCGCCCCAGTCGAGGCCGCAGCAGGAGCCGCCGGCCTTCTCCGGGATCAGCGCAGTGCCACGGGCATCCCCGGGTGCGATGACGACCGCGCCCCGTACGGCGTCGGAGAGGGCATGAACCGGTGCGGAGATGCCGCGGGCCGCGGCCTCGTCCGGATCGATCTCCTCCCCGCTCCGCCACGGCGGCCCGCCGGGCTCCGGGTCCACGGCGAACGTGCCGGACTCCATGAGCACGGGGAGTTGGGTCCCGTTGCCGTACTTCTGATGGGCGTGGACGGGCAGGGCGACCTGGGACAGCGCGGTGGTCAGGCCAGCTCCGCACCCCGCGCAGACAAAGACGAACAAGCATCCTCCCTTGCGGAAACGGAGGCATCGTCGCAGCTCGGCGGCGGACGGCCAACACGTTATCCGTTCGAGGCCGTTGTCCGTCGTCCGGTGTCACACACCGGTGTCAGGCGCGGGTGGTCCGGGCGCGGACGGTGGTGTGGACGGCCCATCCCAGCAATGGGCCGAAGAGGCAGGCCGCCACCCACCACACCAGCGCGTGCACGAGGAAGCCGCCCCAGTCGATGGGAGACTCCCCCCACCGGCGCGCTCCCCACCAGTGTCAGGTCGAAGGACCGGAAGCCGCCCTGCCCCATCTTCACCAGGTGGTACGCGGCCACCGCCACCACCAGCGATGCCGGCGCCAGCCAGAGCGCACGCTTCCACGACCGGCACACCCACCCGACGGCGAAGGCGAGCGCCGCCCAGGGGCCGACGCCTCGGGGCGGGCGCGGGACCCTCCCCGGCACCCGTGTCAGCGGGCGTGGTGCTGGATTCCGCGCTGCCCGGGAACCTTGGTCCGCCGGACCGCGGCGGACCGGCGGCCGGTCGCCCGGTGGCGACGGCCAGGGAGCGGGTTCCTCCGCGCGGGAGCGCTGGGGGCCAGCGCCAGGAGAAGCACGAGGACGGCGACCGCGACGAGGATGAGCACGGTAACGAGGGTCATGTTCCTGCCTTCCGTCGGGTACTGACTGAATGTAGTTACTTGGTGTAACCGAAATTCCGACCGCTAAACACCAGGGTGTCGGCAGGCGCGACGGCCACTCCGCCGACGCCCACCACATCCGTCTCGGCGCCGCCGATCTCAACAGGCAGTCTCAGCAGGCCGGCCGGCGTGTGCCACGAGCCGGTCGCCGTGTCTGATGCCGAAGTGTTCTTCATGATCTCTCCGGACAAGGCCGGTCAGGCGATTGCCCCATCGGCCGGCGGGGAACGGCCCCGGCGTACGCAAAGACGCCCGGCCGGGAATTCCCTGCCGAGCGTTTCGTGCGTGAGCTGTCCGCTGGTGGCTTAGTACCAGTGGTGGGTCTGCCAGAAGCTCCAGGCGCCGGTGGGGCTGCCGTAGCGGGAGTTCATGTAGTCCAGGCCCCACTTGATCTGGGTGGCGGGGTTGGTCTTCCAGTCCGGGAGCGGACCGCGCGGAGGATCGTGGGCGGTGTGAGCGGAGACCGCCCGGGTGAAGGCCCCGCGCGGCCCGCACGCCGCCGGGCCGCGCTCGCGCTGCTCGCCGCCCTCACCGCGGCCCTGGTCCTCGGCGCCGGCCCGGACGGCTCCGGAGAGACGATCCCCCTCACCGGCGACCAGCCGGGCGAGCGCCTGGACGTGACCCTCACGCAGGTCGACGACCCGTCGGGCGTCGGCCCCACGCCCGACCCCGACCCCAACGAGGCTGACCGGCTGGTCTCCGTACGGCTGCGCCTGGAGAACACCGGGACCGCCGTCTACGAGGACTCCCCGGCGCCCGCCGCGCACCTGCTCGACTCCGAGGGCCGCCGCTTCACCGGCTTCAACGCGTCGACCGGGGCCGGGGCCGGCGACGCCTTCCCGGACACCCTCACGCTGAGCCCGGGCGGTGCGGCGACCGGCTCCGTCACCTTCCGACTGCCGAAGGACGCGGAACCCGCCGCGGTGCAGTTCGCCCTGGACGGCGGCCTCGCCGACGACGTCGGGCAATGGAGCCTTCCCTGAATCCTCCCCCGCCCCCTTGACCCGATCTGGTCCAGACCAATAGTTTCCGCATGCACAGCGCACGCGCCCCGGCACCACTCACCGCATCCGCAAAGGAAGCCCATGCGCCGCAGCATGCTCGGCAGGCTGGCCGTCGCCGCCTGCTCCCTCTCCCTGCTGACCGCCTTCGCCCCCGCCCACGACGACTCCGGGCACGGCGGCTCCGGCCACGACCGCTCGTACAAGAAGGTCGGCTACTTCACCCAATGGGGCGTCTACGGGCGTGACTTCCAGGTCCAGGACCTGGAGAAGAACGGCAGCGCGAGCAAGCTCACGCACATCAACTACGCCTTCGGCAACATCAGCGCGGACGGAAAGTGCTTCACCGGCAGCATCCCCGGCGAGGCCGACGCCTGGGCCGACTACGTCCGCCCGCTGGACGCGGAGAACTCCGTGGACGGTGTCGCCGACGACTGGGAGCAGCCCGTCGCCGGCAACTTCAACCAGCTGCGCGAGCTCAAGGCCAAGCACCCGGGCCTCAAGGTCCTCCTCTCGCTGGGTGGATGGAGCTGGTCCACGCACTTCTCGGACGCCGCACTGACCCCCGCCTCCCGCAAGGCCCTCGTGTCCTCCTGCATCGACCTCTACATCAAGGGCAACCTGCCTCAGGACGGCACCCGCGGCGGCGCGGGCTCGGCGGCCGGCATCTTCGACGGCATCGACCTCGACTGGGAGTGGCCCGGCTCGGCCGGCGACTCCGACACCACCTACCGCCCCGAGGACAAGAAGAACTTCACCGCCCTGGTGGGCGAGTTCCGCACGCAGCTCGACGCCTACGCGAAGAGCCAGAAGCGGAAGGCCAAGTACGAGCTGACGGCCTTCGTCCCGACCGCCCCCGCCAAGATCGACGCCGGCTTCGACGTCCGCCGGATCATGCGCGACCTCGACTTCGTGACCCTCCAGGGCTACGACTTCCACGTGTCCGGCGAGAAGACCACCGCGCAGCAGTCCGCGCTGTACGCCCGGAACGACTTCAGCGTCGACGGCACGGTGGACGCCTGGAAACGGCGCGGCGCTCCTGCCGACAAGCTGGTGATGGGCATGCCCTTCTACGGGCAGGGCTGGACCGGCGTCAGCGGCGGCGGGGACGGCATGGGCCAGCCCGCGACGGCTCCGGCTCCGGCCACCTGGGCCGCCGGGTACGAGGACTACAAGGCGCTGAAGAAGCTCGCGGACTCGGGCACGTACAAGCTGTACCGTGACCGGCGCGCCGGCAGCGCCTGGCTGTTCGACGGCACCACCCTGTGGACGTACGACGACCCGCAGGTGCTGCGGACCAAGACCCGCTACATCCGCGAACAGGGCCTGGGCGGAGCGATGTTCTGGTCCCTGGACGCGGACACCGCCGACGGCGAGCTCATGACCGCGATCGACCAGGGCCTGCGCGGCCGCTGACCGGCCGCCGACCGGCCGCCGACTGGCCTCTGACCAGCCGCTGACCGGTGCGGCGCGCGGCGCGCGCCACACGCCGCGCGCCGCGCGCCGTACCCCCGAACAGCGCCGCCGGGACGAGGAAAACGACCCGTCCCGGCGGCGCCCCAACCCGTACGCTGCCGCCCATGAAGTTCGCGACGGTTCGGGCGGTCAACTCACTCACCACGCGCTGGGCCGGGCACGCGACCCCGGACGGCACTGGGACGGTGTTCACAGCCGTCGGAGTGTGGCCGCTGCTGGCCCTCCTCGCCGACGGCGCCGAAGGCCCGGCCCGCACCGAGTTGGAGCAGGCCCTCGGGATACCCGCCGACACGGCCGCCGACGCCGCACGCGAACTGCTGGCCGCACTGGACGACGTACGGGGCCTGCGCGCGGCCACCGGACTGTGGACCCGCCGGGACCTCAGCCTGGAGGACCGGTGGTCGGCCGGGCTCCCCGCCGGCACGCGGAGCGCCCTGACCGGTGACGAGGACCACGACCGCGAGGCCCTGGACGCCTGGGCCGCCGACCGCACCGACGGCCTCATCGAGAAGATGCCGGTCGACCGCGACGAGGACACGCGCTTCGTGCTCGCCTCCGCGCTGGCGCTGCGCCTGCGGTGGATCCGGCCCTTCGCTCCCTGGAGGACGCGCGTCGAGGAAGGCCCGTGGGCCGAAAGGCCGTTGCAAGGCCTGTTCCGCAGCACGTCCCTCCTCGACCGGGCCCGCGTGGCGCAGGCGCCGACCGGGCCCGTGACCGTGCTGGAAGTGGTGGGCGACGGCGGCGTGGACGTCCACCTCGTCCTCGGCGAGCCGCAGGCCCCGCCGGGCGAGACCCTCCGGGCCGGCCTGGCGGCCGTCACCCGGACCATCCCCTCGACGGGCGCGAGCCTGCTCCCCGAGGGGAACCCGGGCCCGGGCCTGCACATCGAGCAAGTGCTCTCGGCCGACCGCCGACACCGGCTGAACATCGAGACGGTGGCCTTCGAGGTGCAGGCGGAGCACGACCTCCTCGATCACCCTCGGCTGTTCGGGCTGGAGAGCGCCGCGGACTCCCGCCGGGGCCACTTCCCGGGAATCAGCGCCGATCCGCTTGCCCTCGGCTCGGCCCGGCAGACGGCCGTGGCCCGGTTCCACGCGGAGGGCTTCGAAGCGGCGGCCGTGACCGCGCTCGGCGCGGTCGGTGGCGCCGCGCCGCGGCTGAAGTACCGGGTCCGGCGGGCCGAAGTGGCCTTCCACCGGCCCTTCGGCTTCCTCGCCGTCCACCGGACCTCCCGCTTGGTCCTCGCCGCGGGCTGGGTGGCGGAACCCCTCGCGCACGAGGAGCGGGACCACGCGGCGGAGGAAGCCGAGGCGTGGGCGAACCTCGAATCGGAGGACTGGAGTTGAGGCGGTTCCGGGCCGCCCCGCGCCGTACGCTCCCCGCCGTGCGGAAATCGACGGTGGAGGCGGTCAACCGCCTGACGGCGCGGTGGGCGGCGAACCGGCCGGAGGGAGCGTCGGAGCCCGCGGACCCGGCCGGGGGCACCGTGTTCACGGCCGCCGGGGTGTGGCCGCTGCTGGCCCTCCTCGCCGACGGCGCCGAAGGCCCGGCCCGCACCGAGTTGGAGCAGGCCCTCGGGATACCCGCCGACACGGCCGCCGACGCCGCGCGCGAACTGCTGGCCGCACTGGACGGCGTACGGGGCCTGCGCGCGGCCACCGGACTGTGGACCCGCCGGGACCTCCCGCTGGAAGAGCGGTGGTCGGCCGGGCTCCCGGAGGGGGCCCACCGCGCCCTGACCGGCGACCCGGGCACCGACCGCGAGGCCCTGGACGCCTGGGCCGCCGACCGCACCGACGGCCTGATCGACACGATGCCGGCGGCGGTGGACCGGCGGACCGACCTGGTCCTCGCCTCCGCGCTCGCGCTGCGCCTGACCTGGGAGGAGCCCTTCGCGGAACGGCCCGTCCCGGCTCCGCACGGACCCTGGAACGGGCTCCGGCTGCGCGGACTGACCGTCACCCACGCCTTCCCCGACCGCATCCGGGTGGCCCGGGGCCCCTGCGGACCGGTGACCCTGCTCGCCGTGCCCGGCGCACCGGGCAGCTCCGGCGCGGACGTGCACCTGCTGCTCGGTGAACCGGGCGCCCCGCCGGCGGACGTGCTGACGACCGGGATCGCCGAGGTCACCGGCGCTCTGGCCTCGTCGACCGCGAGCGAGCTCCCCGACGGTGACGCGGGACCGGGGCTCTCGCTCCGCACGGTGGACTCCGCCCGCCCCGAACCCGTGGTCCGGATCGACACGGTGGCCTTCGAGATCCGCGCCGAGCACGACCTGCTGCGCCACCCCGGCCTGTTCGGGTTGCGGACGGCCGCCGAAGGCCCCGGGCACTTCCCCGGCATCTCCGCGGCTCCCCTCGGTGTCGGTTCGGCCCGCCAGTCGGCCATGGCCCGGTTCCACGCGGAAGGCTTCGAGGCCGCGGCCGTCACCGCCGTGACCATGTACCGCGGCGGGCCGAGGCGCTCGCCGTACCGGGTCCGCCGGGCCGAGTTCGGCGTCTCGCGGCCCTTCGGGTTCCTCGCCGTCGACCGGGGCTCCGGCCTGGTGCTCTTCGCGGGCTGGGTCACCGACCCGGCTACCCTCACCTGATGACATCCCACAAGATCACCCCGGACGGGACCACCGCGGACCGCTCCGGCACCTGGCGGCTCGGCGACCTCACCGTCCGCCGCGTCGGCTTCGGCGCGATGCGGCTCACCCACCTCGCCGACGGCTCCCCCAGCGACCGGGACCGGGTGACGGGCGTCCTGCGGCGGGCGGTCGAGCTGGGGGTCAACCACATCGACACGGCGGCGTTCTACTTCTCCCCGACCCGCTCCGCCAACGAGCTGATCAACCGGGCCCTCGCCCCCTACGCCGACGACCTGGTGATCACCACCAAGGTCGGGCCGGGCCGCGACGCCGCCGGCGACTGGTGGTGGGCCACCCCCGAACAGCTGCGCGGGCAGGTCGAGGAGAACCTGCGCCAGCTGGGCCGCGACCACCTGGACGTGGTCAACCTGCGCGTCCCGCGCCAGGCGGAGACCGGTTCGATCGCCGAGCACTTCGGGGCGCTCGCGGAACTGCGCACGGCCGGGCTGATCAGGCACCTCGGCGTGTCCAACGTACGGCCCGACCACCTCGTCGAGGCGCGCGCCATCGCGCCCGTGGTGTGCGTGCAGAACGCCTACGGGATCGGCTCCCCGGCCGAGGAGCACGCCTTCCTCGACGCGTGCGGCGAACAGGGCATCGCCTTCGTCCCCTTCTTCGCGATCGCGGGCGCCGGCAAGGAGGCCGGGGTGGTCGCCGAGGACGGTACGGCGGTGCGCGACCTCGCGCGGGCCCGCGGAATCTCCCCGGCCCAGCTGCGCCTGGCGTGGACACTGAGCCGGGGCCCGCACGTCCTGGCCATCCCGGGCACCGGAAACCCGGACCACCTGCTGGAGAACATCGCGGCCGGGTCCCTGCGCCTGTCGGCCGAGGAGATCAAACTCCTCGAAGCGGCATAGCCTGCCGGTCCGGGCCGGGCGCCGCGCTCGGCCGGTTCTGCGGCCGGGCACGGTGGGCCGCGGCCAGGGTTGCCGTCGCGGCGAAGGCGGGGACGTGGCCCGTGCCGCCGCGGCCGGAGACCGAGAGGGAGGCGGCCGCCATTCCGTACGCGACGGCCTCCGCGAGGCTGTCGCCCAGGGCGAGCCGGGCCGTGGCGGTGCCGGTGAAGCAGTCTCCGGCGCCGGTCGCGTCGACGGGGTCGGGGTTGACGGGAACGGGCAGGTACACCGCCCCCGCGTCCCCGGCCGTTCCGTCGGCCAGGAGCAGCCGGTCGGCGCCCGCCGTGACCACGACGCTGCGGGCGCCCAGCGCCCGGTAGCGGGCGGCCGCTTCGGCCGGGTCGTCGGTGCCCACCAGGGCCAGCGCGTCGGCCGGGCACGAGGTCTTCAGCAGCCCGGCCAGCGGGGCGACACGGGCCAGCAGCTCCCGCGCCTCGCCCCGACCGGTGAGGCGGGAGCGGAAGTTGGGGTCGTAGGAGAGGTGTCCGCCGGACTCGTGCACCGTCTGCGCCGCGGCCAGTACGGCGTCCCGGCTGCTCGGCGACAGCGCACCGGTGATGCCGCTCGTGATGAGGGCCTTGCAGCCGGTCAGCAGGTCCCGCCAGGACTCCACGTGCTCCGCCGAGAGCGTCGAACCGGCGCTGCCGGTGCGCCAGTACACGAAGTCGCGGTCGCCCTCGGTGTCGGCGGAGATCAGGTACGCGCCGTTCGGGCGCGGGGAGCGGCGTACGTGCGAGACGTCCACGCCGAGCTCGGTGGCGCGGGCCAGCAGCGGGGCGCTCAGCTCGTCCCCGCCGACGACCGCGAGCAGGGCGGTGCGGGCTCCGGCGGCGACGGCGGCCGCCGCGGCGTTGAGCGCGTCGCCCGAGTAGGAGATGCGGGCGGGGGTGCCGTCGGCGGCGTCCCGCAGGGCCGTGCCGGCATGGATCTCGACGAGGACCTCCCCGAGGACCAGGATGTGGCGTGTAGGGCCGGGGCCGCGGGCTGCCTGGCGACGGCGGGCGTGGCCTGGGCGGGCGCGCGGCGCGGGGCGGTGGGCGCGGGCGGCCGCCGGCCCGCTCCGGAGGTGGAGGCGGGGGCGGAGGCGGAGCCGGGGCCCGGCCCGGGGCGGGAGCGGGAGGAACGGGTCCGGGGTGAAGGGGGGGGGCGTCCGGGGCGGGACCGCCCTGGCCGCCGAGCGCGCCGGGGCCCTCGGCCTGCTGGACCTCGGCCGTGACGAAGGGGCCTCGCGGCGTGCCGTCGCCGAGCTCGCCCACCGCCTCACCGGGCGCCCTTACGGGGTACGGGTGCCCGCGGGCTGCCCGACCGGGCCGCGCGACCTGCCGGCCGAGGTGGACACGGTCCTCCTGGCCGACCCCGCGTCGCACACCGCCGAGCGGATCGCCGACTGGGCGGCGTCCGCCGGGAGCCCCCGCGTCTGGGCCGAGGTCACCGATCTGCCGCAGGCCCTCGCGGCCGCGGCCGCCGGGGCGGACGCGCTCGTCGCCAAGGGGCACGAGGCCGGCGGCCGGGTGGGCGGGGCCACCACCTTCGTCCTGCTCCAGCAGCTCCTCGCCGACCCCGCGATCGGGTTGCCCGTACGGGCGTACGGCGGGATCGGGCCGCACACGGCGGCCGCGGCCGTCGCGGGCGGAGCCCGCGGGGTGCTGGTCGACGCACAACTCGCCCTCACCCCCGAGGGGGAGGCCGATCTGCCCGCCGAAGTGGCCGCGGCGCTGCGGGCCATGGACGGCTCCGAGACCAGGCTCCTGGACGGCCACCGGGTCTACGCGCGCCCCGACCTGACCCCGCCCGTGGGCCCCGCCGCCGGCCTGCTCGGCGCCCGGGACCTGCGGACGCAACTGCTCCCCGTCGGACAGGACGGGGCCGCGGCGGCCCGGCTGGCCGCACGCCACCGCACGACCGGCGGCGTCCTCCAGGCCATCCGGGCGGCCGTCACGGGCCACCTGGCGGCCGCCGTACGGGCCCGGCCGCCCGGCGGCGCACAGGGCCCGGGGCAGCCGCTCCACGTGGCCCAGGGCCCGATGACCCGGGTGAGCGACCAGGCCGCCTTCGCCGAAGCGGTCGCCGCCGAGGGCGGGGTCCCCTACCTGGCGCTCGCCGTGATGGAAGGCCCCGAGGTGCGCCGGCTGCTCGCCGAGGCCGCCGACCGCCTCGGGGACCGGCCCTGGGGCGTGGGACTGCTCGGCTTCGCCCCGGCCGAACTGCGGGCCGCGCAACTGGCGGCCGTCGCCGAGGTGCGTCCCCCGCACGCGATCATCGCGGGCGGCACCCCGGGGCAGGCCGCCCCGCTGGAGGCGGCCGGGATCCGCACCCATCTCCACGTGCCCTCGCCCGGGCTGCTGGAGCGCTACCTCGCCGAGGGGGCGCGCAGGTTCGTGTTCGAGGGGCTGGAGTGCGGCGGCCACGTCGGACCGCGCGCCTCGTTCCCGCTGTGGGAGGAGCAGATCGAGCTGCTCCTGTCGTGTCGCGAACCGGCCGCGCTGGACGTGCTGTTCGCCGGCGGCATCCACGACGGGCGCTCCGCCGCGATGGCCGCGGCCGCCGCGGCGCCGCTCGCCGATCGGGGCGCCCGGATCGGCGTGCTCATGGGCACCGCCTACCTCTTCACCGAGGAGGCGGTCGCGGCCGGCGCCGTGCTGCCGCGCTTCCAGCGCGCCGCCGTGGAGTGCGCCGACACCGTACTGCTGCACACCGCGCCCGGGCACGCCACACGGTGTGCCGCCACCCCGTACGCCGCCGCCTTCGAGGAGACCCGGCGCCGGCTCGAAGACGGCGGCGCGCAGCCGCGCGAGGTGTGGGAGGAGCTGGAGCGGCTCAACCTGGGCCGGCTGCGGATCGCCAGCAAGGGCCTGCGGCGCACGGCCGGCGGCACCGCACTGGAGCCCGTGGACGAGGAACAGCAGGAAGCAGAAGGGCTGTTCATGCTCGGCCAGGCCGCCACCCTGCGCTCCGGGACCACCACGATCGCCGCGCTGCACGCCGAGGTCACCGAGGGAGCGACCGAGCAACTGCGCCGGCGCGCCCGGGAGCTGGCCGCACCCGCGGCCGACGAGGCGCCGCCCGAGCCGCTGGACATCGCCGTCGTCGGCATGGCCTGCGCCTATCCCGGCGCACCCGACCTCGCCGCCTACTGGGCCAGGATCCTGGCCGGGGCCGACGCGGTGACCGAGGTGCCGGCCGAACGCTGGGACCCGGCGCTCTACTTCGACCCCGACCCGGCCCGGGCCGGGGAACGCACCCCCTCCCGGTGGGGCGGCTTCCTCGGCCCGATGCCCTTCGACGCCCTGGCCCACGGCATCCCGCCCGCGTCGCTGGCCGGGATCGAACCGGTCCAGCTGCTGGCCCTGGAGATCTCCGCGCGCGCCCTGGCGGACGCCGGGTACGGCAAGGACCGCGCATTCGACCGGTCCCGTACCTCCGTGGTCTTCGGCGCGGAGGCCGGCACCGAACTGGCGGGAGCGTACGGGCTGCGCGCGCTGTACCCCGGATACCTGGGCGAGCTCCCCGCGGGGCTCGACGCGCAACTGCCGCGGCTCACCGAGGACTCCTTCCCCGGAGTGCTCGCCAACGTCATCGCGGGCCGGGTCGCCAACCGGCTGGACCTCGGCGGCGCCAACTGCACGGTCGACGCCGCGTGCGCCTCCTCGCTGGCCGCACTGGACCTCGCCTGCCGCCAACTGCGCGACCAGGACAGCGACATGGTGCTGTGCGGCGGAGCCGATGTCCACAACGGCATCAACGACTACCTGCTGTTCTCCTCCGTCCGCGCCCTCTCGCCGCGCGGCCGCTGCCGGCCCTTCGACGCCACCGCGGACGGCATCGCCCTCGGCGAGGGCGTGGGAGCGCTCGTGCTGAAGCGGCTCGCGGACGCGGAACGGGACGGCGACCGGGTGTACGCCGTGATCAAGGCGGTCGGCGCGTCCAGTGACGGACGGTCCCTCGGCCTGACCGCCCCCCGGCCGGAAGGGCAGCGCCGGGCCCTGGAGCGGGCCTACGCGCGGGCCGGGATCAGCCCCGCGGAGGTCGGCCTGGTCGAAGCGCACGGGACCGGCACCGTCGTCGGCGACAGCACCGAACTGGCCGTACTGAGCGAGCTGTTCACCGGGGCCGGCGCGGCGCCGGGCGCCTGTGCGCTGGGTTCGGTGAAATCGCAGATCGGGCACACCAAGTGCGCGGCCGGGCTGGCCGGGCTCATCAAGGCGGCCCGGGCGGTCCACTCGGGCGTACGGCCGCCGACCCTGCACATCGACGGCCCGGTCCCGGCCTGGCAGGCGGGGACCAGCCCGTTCTTCTTCGACGCGCAGGCCCGGCCGTGGGCGGCGCCCCCGGAGCGGCGGATCGCCGGGGTGAGCGCCTTCGGCTTCGGCGGCACCAACTACCACGCCGTGCTCACCGGTTACGCCGGATCCGAAGAGCCCCGGCACGGGCTGGAGGAGTGGCCGGCCGAACTGTTCTGCTTCCGCGGCGCGGACCGCCGCGCCGCGGGCCGGGCGATGGCACGGCTCGCGGCCCGGCTGGAGGAGAACGACGCGGCCGGGCGGCCGTGGGCGCTGCGGGACCTCGCCGCGGAGGCCGCGGCGGACCCCGGCGCGGTGCGGGTCGCCGTCGTGGCCGCCGACCTGGACCAGCTCGCCGCCCGGCTGGAGCGCGCCCGGGCCTTCGTCCCGGGCGAGGGGGTCCACGTACGGGAGGAGGCGGCGGACCCCGGCCTGGTGGCCTTCCTGTTCCCCGGACAGGGCAGTCAGCGCCCGGGAATGCTGGGCGAGCTGTTCACCGCCTTCCCGGCGCTGCGGGAGCTCCTGGACGCGGCCCCGGCGGGGGTGGTCTCCGCGGTGTTCCCGCCGGCGGCCTTCACCGCGCCGGAGCGGGCCGCACAGCGCGCCGCGGTCACCGACACCCGGGTGGCCCAGCCGGCCCTGGGACTCGCGGGCTCGGCGGCGCACTTGCTGCTCGGGACCCTGGGCGTACGGCCCGACTGCGTGGCCGGGCACTCCTACGGCGAGCTCACCGCCCTGTGGGCGGCGGGCGTGTGGGACACGGAGAGCCTGCTGAGGCTGAGTGCCCGCCGGGCCGAGGCCATCCTGGCCGCCGCGGGGGACGATCCCGGGTCGATGGCGGCGGTCAAGGCCGCACCGGAGCAAGTGCGCCCGATCGCCGAGCGCTCCGGATGCGTGGTGGCGAACCACAACGCGCCACGGCAGTGCGTGGTCTCGGGGCCCACCGCCGCCGTCCTCGAGGCGGTGGCCGCCCTGCGGGAGGCGGGCCTGTCGGCGGAGCCGATCCCGGTGGCCTGCGCGTTCCACAGCGAGGTGGTGGCGGGGGCCTCGGCGGCCCTCGCCGAGGAGCTGGCCGGGACGGCGATGGCCGATGCCGCCGTCCCGGTCTGGTCGAACACGACGGCCCGTCCGTACCCCGGGTCCGCCGGGGAGGTACGGGACCTGGTGGCCCGTCAGGTCGCCGAGCCGGTCCGGTTCGTGGAGCAGGTGGAGAACATGTACGCGGCCGGAGTCCGGACCTTCGTGGAGGCGGGGCCGGGCCGTGTGCTGTCCGGCCTGATCGGCCGCATCCTGCACGACCGGCCGCACACGGTGGTCCCGCTGGACGTGCCGGGGGAGCACGGCCTCGTCAGGCTTGTCACGGCGCTGGCGGAACTGGCGGCGGCGGGCGTGTCCGTGGCCCCGGAAGCCCTGTTCCGCGGCCGGACCTCGCGGCTCCCCGAGCGGGCGCCGCGCCGCCCGGGCTGGCTGGTGGACGGCCACCTGGTCCGCACGTCGGACGGCGCCCCGGTCCCGGGAGGCCTCCGGCCGGCCGGCCGGGTGGGTGTGGCGGTGCCGGTGCCGGTCGTGGTGACCGCGGCCGCGGGTCCGGATCCGGCCGCGTACGGGCCCGCGGGCCCGGTTCCGGCCGCCGGGTGGGCGCACGGCGCCGAGGTCCACGCAGTGAACGGTTCCCGGGCCGCCGGAGGTCTCCGGTCCGCGTCAGCACACGACATGGGAGGACACCAGATGGCCCAGACGACGAACGGCGCCCCGGCCGGAGGCCATTGGCCTCCGGCGGCCGCGGAAACCCCCGGCCGGGCAGCGGCCGGGTCCGCGCCGGGCCCGCTCCCCGGCCACCCGGACGGCCCGGCCGCGGGCCCGGGCCCGGCGGACGGTCGCGCCGTCCGCGCCGCGGACGACGACCGGTTCGGGGGACGGGCGGACGGCCACCCGGTCCGCGCGACGGGCGACGGCCCGGCCGTGGCCCCGGCCGACGGCCACCGGGGGCGGTCCGCGGACGGCACGCAGGCCGCCGCGGTCTTCCGGTCCGTCCCGGTGGACTGCCGGGACGAGGCGGTCCTGGAGTACCTGCGCGCCTCGCGCGAGCTGGTCCAGGCACAGCGGGACGTGATGCTGGGCTATCTGGGCACGACGGCGCCGGGCGCCGGGCGACCCTGGACCGGCGCGCTCGCGGCCCCGCTCCCCGCCCTCGGCGCCGCGCCGGACCAGTGGCCGGTGCTCGAAGCCGCCGGGACCACCGGCCAGGGCTCCGCGGACCCGCGGTACGTGGCAGCCGCCACCGGCCCGGGCTCCGCGACGCCGCAGGGTGCGGCCGTGCTCAACGGCCAGGTCCCGGCGGGTCCGTACGGCGCGGCCGCCGCCCCGGGAGCGGACGCGGCCACCGGCCAGGGCCAGGCGGGTCCGCCCGACGCGCGGGCTCTGCCGGGAGCCGGCGGCGGCTCGTGGACCGCGGCCTTCGGCGCGGCTCAGGCCGGGGCGGCCGACGGGCCCGGGGGGTCCGGGACCTGGCCGCCGGTCCCGGGCGGCGCGGCCACCGGACAGGCACCGGACGGCCCGGGCCTGCCGGGAGGCTCCGGCGGCTCGTGGGCGGCCACGGCCTACGAGACTCCGGCGGGCGCCGGTCACGGCCCCGAGGACGGCGCCACCCGGCCACCGGCTCCCGGCGGCGCGGCCCCGGCGGGGGCCCCGTACGGCCCGCCGCCGGCGTACGGCGGCGCGGCTCCGGCCGTGGCGCCGCCCGGCGGCACCGTCTCCCCCGGGTCCGGCCCCGGCGCCGGAACCGCCGACGCGGTGACACCACCGCCCGGGGGCTCCCACCGCACACCGGAAGAGGTGATGGACGTGATCGTGGAGATCGTCCACACCCGGACCGGATACCCGCGGGACATGCTCGAACCCGAACTGGACCTGGAGGCGGACCTGTCCATCGACTCCATCAAGCGGGTCGGGATCATCGGAGCGCTGGCCGACCGGATCGGCCTGCCCCAGGACCCGGGCGGCTCCGCCGAGTCCGCGGTCGAGGAACTGTCCCGCATCAAGACCCTGCGGGGCATCGTCGACTGGGTCACGGCCCACACCGCCCACACCGCCCAAGCGGCCCCCGCGGCCGTGGGCGGCAACCGCATGCACCTGCGGGCAGCGTCAGATGGGTGTAAGGGACAGCTGGGGGAGGGGATCGTGGGCGACGAGTCCTTTGAGGGCGCGGTCGCGGGGCCTCTCTCCGGCATACGGAACTCCAGTCATGTCGTCATTTCTTCGCACCCCTGCCGCCCCATGTTCTCAGCAATCGGAACGTCCCGGGGCGGATGCCCCGTGTGACGTACCCTGCGGCCCCATGAACGCACGTGTGAAGAAGACCGCCGTGGTGACCGGCGCCGGATCGGGGATCGGCCGCTCCGTGGCCCTCGCCCTGGCCGCCGCCGGATGGTCGGTGGCCGTGGCCGGCCGCCGCATCGAACCGCTCCAGGAGACCGCCGAGGCCGCCGGGGCCGCCGGCGCGGAAGCCGACGTGCAGTGCGTGCGCGCCGACGTGAGCGATCCGGACGACGTGGCCGCGCTGTTCGCGGCCGTGCGCGAGCGCCACGGGCGGCTCGACCTGCTCTTCAACAACGCGGGCACCTTCGGCCCGGCCGGGGTCGCGCTGGAGGACATCTCCTACGAGGCCTGGCGCTCGGTGGTCGACGTCAACCTCACCGGGGCGTTCCTGTGCGCGCAGGCCGCCTTCCGGGTGATGAAGGCCCAGGACCCGCAGGGCGGCCGCATCATCAACAACGGATCGATCTCGGCGCACGTGCCGCGGCCGAACTCGATCGCCTACACCGCGACCAAGCACGCCATGACCGGCCTGACGAAGTCGCTGTCGCTGGACGGGCGTCCGTACCGGATCGCGTGCGGCCAGATCGACATCGGCAACGCGGCCACCGAGATGACCGAGCGGATGCAGACCGGGATCCTGCAGGCCAACGGCCAACTCGCGGTGGAGCCCGTGATGGACGCCGCCGACGTGGCGCGCACCGTGCTGCACATGGCGGAGCTGCCGCTGGGGGCGAACGTCCAGTTCGCCACCGTGATGGCGAGCGCGATGCCCTACATCGGGCGCGGCTGACCCGTTTCGCCCCGCCCCCGCGGGCCCGTCCGCGCATCCACCCCGTCCCGACCTGCGAAAACGGCCCGGATCCGGGAATGCGGTCCCGGGGGCGGGGGTTGAGGCGATCATGACTGACGTACTGCGCTACACCGCCTTCTCCGCCGACCCGGCCGGCGGCAACCCCGCCGGTGTCGTACTCGACGCGGCCGGCCTCGACGAGGCCGCCATGCTGGAGATCGCCGCCGGACTCGGCTACAGCGAGACCGCCTTCCTCACCGCGCCGCCCGAGGGCCTGGGCGGGGAGGACGGCCGGTCCTTCACCGTCCGCTACTTCAGCCCGAAGGCGGAGGTCCCCTTCTGCGGGCACGCCACCGTGGCCACCGCGGTGGCGCTGGGCGAGCGGATCGGCCCCGGCGAGCTGCTCTTCGCGACCCGGGCGGGCACGGTGCCGGTGTCGGTGACCCGAGAGCCCCGCGACGGGGAAGCCGCTGAAGCCGGCGGCCAGGGCGGCCTGCGGGCCGTCCTGACCAGCGTCGAGCCGCACACCGAGGCGCTGGCGGACCCGGCCGACCTCGCCGAGGCGCTGGCCGCCCTCGACTGGCGGGCGGAGGACCTGGACCCGCTGTTCCCGCCGCGGATCGCCTACGCCGGAGCCCGCCACCTCGTGCTCGGCGCCGCCACCCGGGCCCGGCTCGCGGACCTGGCGTACGACTTCGACCGGCTGGCGGCGCTGATGCGGCGCCTCGACCTCGTCACCGTGCAGCTCGTCCACCGGGCGGGCCCGGCGGAGTTCCACGTACGCAACCCCTTCCCCGTCGGCGGCGTCGTCGAGGACCCGGCGACCGGCGCGGCCGCGGCCGCCTTCGGGGCGTACGCGCGCGAGCTCGGCCTGGTCCCGGCCGACGCGGTCCTCACCCTGCACCAGGGCGAGGACATGGGCCGGCCCGGCCTCCTGACGGTGGAACTGCGCTCCGGCGACTCCCGGGTCCGCGTGGGCGGCACCGGCACGCGGATCCCGTAGCCCCCGGCCCGTAGCCCTCAGCCCGCCAGCGGGTACGGCGAAGGCCGCGCGGACACGGGTCCGCGCGGCCTTCACGGGCATCACCGGGTCAGGACGTGCCCGGCTCCCGCTGCGGCTCGGCCCCGGCCCGCTTGAACAGGGGCGACGGCGCCAGGAACAGCGCGAGCACCGGGATCACGTAGAGCGCCCAGACCACGACCTGCAGGACGGTCGGGTCCGGCTGGAAGTTGACGGTGCCCTTCAGCAGGGTCCCGTACCAGCTGTCCGGCGGGATCGTCTCGCTGATGTCGAAGGCCTTGTTGCCCAGCCCCGGCACGAAGTCGGCCTCCTGCAGGTCGTGCACGCCGTACGCGAGCACCCCCGCGGCGACCACGACCAGCATGCCGCCGGTCCACGTGAAGAACTTCGACAGGTTGATCCTCAGCGCGCCCCGGTAGAACAGCCAGCCCAGCACGATCGAGGACCCGATGCCGAGCAGGACGCCGATCAGCGGTCCCGCGCCGTCGCCGGCGGCGTGCACCGAGCGCCACACGAACAGCGAGGTCTCCAGGCCCTCCCGGCCGACGGCCAGGAACGCCGTGGTCACCAGCGCGCCGGTGCCCATCGCGAGCGCCGCGTCGAGCTTGCCCTGGAGCTCGGACTTCAGGTGCCGCGCGGTGCGCTTCATCCAGAAGACCATCCAGGTGACCAGGCCGACCGCGATGATCGACAGGGCGCCGCCGATGGCCTCCTGCGCCTTGAAGGTCAGTTCCTGCGTGCCGAATTCGAGGCCGGCGCCGAAGGCGAGCGACAGGGCGGCGGCCAGGCCGACGCCCAGCCACAAGGGCACCAGCTTCTCCTTGTTCCCGGTCTTGACCAGGTACGCGATGAGGATGCAGACGATGAGGCTGGCTTCCAGCCCCTCGCGCAGCCCGATCAGGTAGTTGCTGAACACTTCGGTTCTCCCCGTCCCTACGCGAACAGCGTCCGGCCCCACCAGTCGTCCTTGTCGCGGACGCCCGGCGGGACGGCGAAGACGGCCGAACCCACGTGCTGGATGTATTCGTTGAGGACGTCGGACTTCGCCAGCTTGCGCTGGATCGGGACGAAGCCCGTGCGGACGTCGCGCTGGTAGGCGAGGAAGAACAGGCCCGCGTCGAGCCGGCCCAGTCCGTCCGTGCCGTCGGTGAAGGAATAGCCGCGGCGCAGGATGGTCGCGCCGTCGTTGCTGTCCGGGTGCGCGAGGCGGACGTGCGCCTCGGGCTTCATCGCCTTCAGGAACGGCTCGTCGCGCTCCTTGGACTTGCCGACGGGAGCACCCTCGCCCTTGTCGCGGCCGAAGATGTCCTCCTGCTCGCCCAGCGAGGTGCGGTCCCAGGTCTCGATGTTCATCCGGATCCGGCGGGCCACCAGGTACGAGCCGCCGGTAAGCCAGTCGCCGCCGTCGCCCGCGCCGACCCACACGTGCTTCTCCAGGGCGGCCTTGTCGGTGCCCGCGATGTTCCGGGTGCCGTCCTTGAAGCCCATCATGTTGCGCGGGGTCTGCTCGTCGGGCGTGGTCGAGGAGGTCTTGCCGAAGCCCAACTGCGACCAGCGCACCGCCGTCTTGCCGAAGCCGATCCGGGCGAGCTGGCGGATGGCGTGCACCGCGACCTGCGGGTCGTCGGCGCAGGCCTGGACGCACAGGTCGCCGCCCGAGCGGGCCGGGTCGAGGTTGTCGCCGGGGAAGAGCTCCAGGTCCACCAGGGCATCGGGGCGCTTGCCCTCCAGCCCGAAGCGGCCCTTGGCGAACAGTCCGGGACCGAACCCGACGGTCAGGGTCAGGCGGGAGGCCTTCAGGCCCAGCGCCTCGCCCGTGTCGTCCGGCGGGGCCTGCGGGTGGCCGCCGTAGCCGCCCTCGCCGACGGGGTGGCCGGCCGTCATCAGCCGGGCCGCCTCGGTCCAGTCCTTGAGGAGCCGGACCAGTTCGCCGCGGTCCTTCGTCTTCACGTCGAAGGCGGCGAAGTGCAGGCGGTCCTGGACGGCGCTGGCGATGCCGGCCTGGTGCTCGCCGTGGAAGGGCACGGCCGCGCCTGCGGAGGCCGCCGAGACCATGTCGGAGCCCGAGGCCAGCACCGCGGCCGTACCGCCGGCCGCGGCGGCGCCGAGCGCGAGGCCCGCGCCGCCCCAGCCGAGGACGGCACGGCGCGAGGGCGCGCCCTTGTCCTGCTCCTGTTCCTGTTCCTGCTCGGACGTTGATTCGCTCATCTCAGGGCCTCCCGCCTGCTCTGCCGTCACCGGAACTACTTGGCGGCCGCGGCGGCCAGCTTGGAGAGCGGCTCGGCCAGCGCGTTGACCGCGTCGGAGAGCTCCTTGCGCTCGGCCTCGCCGACCTTGTCGTACGCGGTGTACTCGTACGCGGCCTTGTTCGGGCGGTACTTCTCCAGCAGGTTGTTCAGCGCCGCGAACTGCTTGTCCAGTTCGGCGGAGAGCGCGGGGTCGGTCTTCGAGGTGATCGGCTTGAGCAGCTCGTACGCCTTCTCCGCGCCCTCGACGTTGGCCTTGAAGTCGACCAGGTCGGTGTGGGAGTAGCGCTCCTCCTCGCCCGTCACCTTGCCGGTGGCGACCTCGTCGAGGAGCTCCTTGGCGCCGTTCGCGATCGAGGTGGGGGTGATCTCCGCCTGGCCGACCTTCTTCTGCCACTCGGTGAGGTCGGCGATCAGGGTCTCGGCGAGCTTCTTGTCCGCGTCGTCGATCTTGTTGTCGGCGAAGAGGGACTTCTCCAGCTTGTGCCAGCCGGTCCACTCCTGGCCCGGCTCCAGGCCGTCCTCGCGGACGTCGACCTTCGGGTCGATGTCGCCGAAGGACTCGGCGACCGGCTCGGTGCGCTCCCAGCCGATGCGGGACAGGGAGTACGCCTTCTTCGCGGCCTCGATGTCGCCGGCCTTGACCGCGTCCGCGAAGGCCTGGGCCTTGGGGAGGGTCTCGTCGGCCTGCTCCTGCACGTACTTGCGGTACGAGGCGACGGCGGCGTCGGCCTCGGGGCTGCGCTTCTCGACGGTGCCGGTGCCGGTGGCCTTGACCGTCTGGCGGATGCCGTCGCCCTTCATGCCGGGCTTGCAGGCGATCTCGTAGTCGCCCGCCTTGAGCTCGGCGGTGATGGAGGCCTTGGTGCCGGGGCCGATGTTCTCGCGCTCGGCGACGATGCGGTCGTCGGGGAAGAGCACGTAGAGCTCGGTGACCTTGGAGCCCTTGTTCTCGACCTCGAAGACCACCTTGCCCGCGGGGAACTCCTTCGTGGAGACCTCGCAGGCGGTGTCGGAGGCCTTGACGCGGACCGCTCCGTCGCCGGACGCGTCGCTCTTCTCGGAGCAGCCGGTGACCGCGGAGAGCGCGGCCACGACGGCGACCGCGGTGACGACGGTGAGGCGGGCGGGACGCATAGGGGGCTCCTGGCAGTCTGGCGTTCGGCAGACGGCCGCCCCGATCGGTGGGTACGGCCGGTGAGGCGGACCTAACTTAACCGAGGCTTACCTGACCCGTACCCGCCTGTCCAGTGATTCGGCCCACACCTTCCGGCGCCGGACACGGCGCCGTCACGGAGGCCCCATGCCCGCCCCATGCAGAGGTCAAGCCGAGGTCAAACCGCAGTGGGCATTCCGTACGGCGGAACGGCTCGGGCCGCTGTCACCAGGGGCGCCGTCCCGTACGGGGACCACCAGCGGCGCTCCGGTGCGGGGATGCGGGAGCACCTCGACCGGCTGGCGGTAGACCCGGCTCAGCAGCCCGTCCTCGAACACCTCCGAGGGCGCTCCGTCCGCGGCGATCCGGCCGTCGTGCAGCACGGCGACCCGGTCCGCGTACGCCGCCGCCAGCCCGAGGTCGTGCAGGACGACGACGACCCCGTCGCCGGCCGCCGACCGCTCGCGGCAGATCCGCAGCACCAGCTCCTGGTGGCGCAGGTCCAGCGCCGCGGTCGGCTCGTCGAGCAGCAGCAGCGGGGCCCGCTGGGCCAGTACGCGGGCCAGCGCGACCCGGGCCCGCTCGCCGCCGGAGAGCGCCGAGAAGGGCCGGGCCGCGAAGTCCGTCACCTCGGTGGCGGCCATGGCGGCGGCCACCGCCTCCTCGTCGGCGTCGGCCAGCGCGGTGCCCGCCCAGGGGGCGCGGCCCATCCGTACGACGTCTTCCACCGGAAAGGGGAAGGACAGTGCGGCCGACTGGGGGAGCACCGCCCGGCGCAGGGCGAGATCGGGGGCCGACCAGTCGCCCACCGGACGCCCGTCGATCCGGACCACCCCGGAGGAGGCCGGCAGGTCCGCGGAGAGCGCCGCGAGCAGGGTCGACTTGCCCGCGCCGTTCGGTCCGACCAGGGCCAGCACCTCGCCGGCGCGCACGGTCAGCCCGATCCCGGCGAGCACCTCGCGCTGCCCGAGCCGTACGTGGACGTCCGCGGCCTCGGCGAGCGGCGCGCCGGGGGCCGGGCGGGCGGCCGCTCCCCCCTCCCCACCCCCCACACGATCGGAGTGGACTCTTGCAGCCCACCAGATGGATGGCCGCCATAGCGGCCATGGTGCTGACCACGGGCCTCGCCGGCACGCTGGCCGGCACGGCCACCGCCGCGCAGACGGCGGACCCGGCACCCGGCCAGAGCAAGGCCGAGCGCGCGGTCGCCGCCGCGGACGCCGCCGTGCGCAGCGGCCTCGACACCCTGGTCAACTCCCCGCAGCAGCAGTACGACCGGCGCCTGGTCACCCCCTGGGTCAAGGACCTGTACTCGGTCGCCTACGAGCGCAGCTACCGCGGCCTGCCGGTCGTCGGCGGCGACGCGGTCGTCCTCGCCGACGGAGAGGGCCGGGTACGCGCCCTCCAGTCGGCCTCCTCGACCGTGATCGACGTGGCGACCACCCCGTCGGTCAGCGCGAAGGCCGCCGAGGCCGCGTCGCGCGCCGAGCAGGTCAAGACCGACCAGGTGCAGAGCACCCGGCTCGTCGTCAAGCTCAAGGACGACAAGCCGGTGCTGGCCTGGGAGACCGTCCTGACCGGCCGGACCGCCAAGGCGCCCAGCAAGCTCCACGTGTTCGTGGACGCCCGCACGGGCAAGGTCGTCGACACCTTCGACGAGGTGGTCGCGGGCAGCGGCAACAGCAAGTGGAACGGCCCGAACCCGCTGACCATCGACACCACCGCGTCGGGCGGCACGTACTCCCTGCGCGACCCGAACCGCACCGGCCTGAGCTGTGCCGACTACAGCTCCGGCAGCGTCTTCTCCAAGTCGTCGGACTCCTGGGGCACCGGCAACCCCACCTCCAAGGAGACCGGCTGTACGGACCTCATGTTCGCCGCGCAGAAGCAGTGGGACATGCTGAGCCAGTGGCTCGGCCGCAACGGCGTGAACGGCAACGGTCGCAGCTTCCCGGCCAAGGTCGGCCTGAACGACGTGAACGCGTACTGGGACGGCAGCTCCGTCAGCATCGGCCACAACAACGCCAACGAGTGGATCGCCGGCGTCGACGTGGTGGCCCACGAGTACGGGCACGCGATCGACTCCAACACCCCGGGCGGCACCAGCGGCCAGGAGTCCGGGCTCGGCGAGGCCACCGGTGACATCTTCGGCGCCCTGACCGAGGCCTTCATCAACCAGCCCGCCCCGTACGACACTCCGGACTACACCGTCGGCGAGGTCATCAACCTCGTGGGCAACGGTCCCATCCGCAACATGTACAACCCGCCGGCCGTCAACAACGACCCGGCCTGCTACAGCTCCGCGATACCCGGCACCGAGGTGCACGCCGCGGCCGGTCCGCTGAACCACTGGTTCTACCTGCTCGCCGAGGGCACCAGCCCGGGCGGCGGCAAGCCGAACAGCAGCACCTGCAACCAGTCCACGCTGACCGGCGTCGGCGTGCAGAACGCGGGCAAGGTCTTCTACGGCGGCATGCTGCTGAAGACCTCCAGCATGTCCTACAAGAAATACCGGACGGCGACGCTGAGCTCCGCCAAGTCGCTGGACGCCACCTGCAACCTGTTCACCAAGACCAAGGGCGCCTGGGACGCCATCAGCGTCCCCGCGCAGCCGGCTGACCCGACCTGCACGCCGAGCGGCCAGAACGACGACTTCTCGCTCGCGCTGAACCCGTCCACCGGCACCGTCCAGCAGGGCGCCTCGGTGACCACCAGCGTGGCCACCGCGGTCTCCACCGGCTCGGCCCAGCAGGTGACCCTCACGGCGTCCGGCCTGCCGTCCGGGGTGAGCGCCACCTTCAGCCCGGCCACCGTGCAGGCGGGCCAGTCCTCGACGCTGACGCTGAGCGCCTCCGCCAACGCGGCGCCCGGGACCTCGAACGTCGTCGTCAAGGGCCAGGGCACCACCCTTTCGCACACCGTCGACTACGCGCTGACCGTGGGCGGCACCACGCCCAACCCGGGCGCGCCGAACATCGACGTGGCCGCCGTCCAGGCGCACCTGACCCAGCTGAACACCATCGCCTCCCAGAACGGCGGCAACCGCCGTGCGGGCAGCGCCGGCTACACCCAGTCGGTGGCGTACATCAAGGGCAAGCTGCAGGCGGCCGGCTACACGGTCACCGAGCAGAACTGCTCCTCGTGCACCTACCCGTCGAACAACCTGATCGCCGACTGGCCGGGCGGCCCCGCCGACCAGACGGTCATGTTCGGCGCGCACCTCGACAGCGTCTCGGCGGGCCCGGGCATCAACGACAACGGCTCGGGATCCGCGACCCTGCTGGAGAACGCGCTCGTCCTCGCCCAGAAGAACCCGACGATGACCAAGCACGTGCGCTTCGCCTGGTGGACGGACGAGGAGCAGGGCCTCAACGGCTCGAGGTTCTACGTCAACCAGCTCAGCAGCACGCAGAAGTCGGCCATCAAGGCCTACTACAACTTCGACATGGTCGGCTCGACCAACGGCGGCTACTTCATCAACAACGTCAACTCCACCGCCGCCGCGCCGCTCAAGGCCTACTGGACCTCGCTGAACCTCGCTCCCGAGGAGAACACCGAGGGCCAGGGCCGCAGTGACGACTACTCCTTCCAGCAGGGCGGCATCCCCACCTCCGGCTACGCGGCCGGCGCCAGCGCCCGCAAGACCTCGGCCCAGGCGGCGAAGTGGGGCGGCACCGCGAACGCGGCGTACGACCCCTGCTACCACAGCTCCTGCGACACCACGAACAACATCAGCGCGACGGTCCTGGACCGCAGCGCCGACGGTGTCGCCTACACGGTCTGGAACCAGGCCGTCGGCGGGACCACGCCCGGCCCCGACTTCTCGATCAGCGCCTCCCCGGCCACCGGCAGCGCGAACCAGGGCGGCACCGCCACCTCGACCATCAACACCGCCACCGTCAGCGGCGCCGCCCAGACCGTCGCCCTGTCGGTGACCGGCGCCCCCGCCGGCGTGACCGCGAGCCTCAGCCCCACCTCGGTCCAGTCCGGCAGCTCCTCGACGCTCTCCGTGCAGATCGGCGCGAGCACGGCGCCGGGCACCTACACCCTGACGGTCACCGGTGCGGGCTCCGTCAGCCACACCACCACCTACACCCTGACCGTCACCGGCACCGGCCCCTCCTGCACCCCGCGCCAGCTCATCTCCAACGGCGGGTTCGAGAGCGGCTCCACCCCGTGGACGGCCACCTCGGGCGTCATCACGAACCAGGCCGGCCAGACCCCGCACGGCGGCTCGTACAAGGCCTGGCTCAACGGCTACGGCCAGACCCACACGGACAGCGCCTCGCAGTCCGTGACCGTCCCCACCGGCTGCGCCTCGTACCGGCTCGGCTTCTACCTGCACATCGACACCGCCGAGACCGAGAACACCGTCTACGACAAGTTCACGGTCTCGGTGGGCGGCCAGACGCTGGAGACGCTGTCCAACGTGAACGCGGCCCCCGGCTACGTGCTCAAGACGTACGACGTCTCCCGGTTCGCCGGCCAGACGGTCGTCCTGAAGTTCCAGGGCGTGGAGGACCCGTCCCTCCAGACCTCCTTCGTCGTGGACGACGTCACCCTCCAGGTGAGCTGACGCCCCCGGCACCGCTGAGCACGACCTGAGCACCACCTGAGCACCACCCGGGCGGCACCCGCCCCGGCCCCACGGCCGGAGCGGGTGCCGCCCGGCGGTTCAGCCGCCGTCGCGGACCGCGACGATGCCGTTGAAGACGCCGATGTAGGCCGTCCCGTCGGGGCCGAGGGTGATCGGGGCCCAGTTGTTGTCGTACAGCGGGCCCGTGCCGGTCAGCTGCCGCCAGCGGCGCTCACCGGTGCGGAAGTCGACCGCCGTGAGGTACCAGGCGTCGATCCCCCAGAAGTTGGGCTCCTTCTCGTAGAAGTAGAGCAGCCCGTTCGCGGTGGAGAGCTTCGGGACCACGGACGGCGAGCGGATCGCGCTCTGCCAGACCGTGTCGCAGCCGCTGCCGTCGGCGCGGACGTCGATGCGGCTGACGCCGCCGACGACCGACTTGCCGAGGACCAGCGAAGTGACGTTCTCGTAGCCGTAGTTGTTCTCGACCACGATGCTGTTGCCCCAGGTGATCAGGGAGTTGTCGGTGGTCGAGGCGCCCGATCCGAAGACCGGCACCTTGCACACCAGACGCTGGTCGGCGGGCACGTCCACGCCCCGCCGGTAGACCAGGACGTTCATCCGGTCGTCGGCGTTGTCGGTGATCGCGACGTAGCCGTTGCCGAAGAGGTCCGGGGTGGTGCCCGAACCCTGGTTGACCGAGCCGGGCTTGGTTCCCGTTCCCCGGTCGTACGTCTGGCGCCACTGCGCGACGGGGGTGCCGTCGGCGTCGGCGCGGAAGCTGTAGAGCGCGTGGTCGGTGACGATGGAGACGCCGTCCTCGGCGACCGAGAAGGAGTTCTGGATCTCCTCCCCCGCCAGCCGGATCGAGCGGATCGCGGAGGTCGTCGGGTCCACGGTGCCCACGCGGCCCTGGCGGGTGACCCACCAGATGCGGCCGTTCCAGTCGGGCATCACCGAGGTGACCGGGTCACAGGTTCCGGTGGGCCACAGGTTGGTCCAGTCGACGCAGTCGTGCGGGACCTGGCCGGTGAGGTCCCAGTCGTCGTCGACCTTGAACTCCCAGCCCCCGTCCGGCTTCTGGACGTGCGAGAGCCGCAGGATGTGCTGGCGGGAGTCGGCCAGCACCGCCCGGTCCTGGTCGTCCAGGTAGAAGTAGGCGCCGCCCGAGGTGTCCTTGAAGATCTTCGAGAAGTCCAGCGAGGTGATCGCCTGGACCGTCGAGGAGCGCTGCGGGAGCTGGTGCTCCGCGAGCGTGGCGAGCGTACGGGGCTCAAGGAGCTTGACCTTGAAACCGCCGAAGGTGCCGCACACGGTGACCAGGCGGCCGCCCGAGTCGAAGGTGGCGGTGGCGCATTCGCCGCCGAGGGCGGCGATCTTCTCGCTGGTCACCCGCGGGTTCTTGCCGAGCGGTCCGGACCAGGGCGAGGTGGCGCTGCCGGCCGCGTCGGAGTGCATGCCGCTGCGGCCGTTGGGCGCGAGGAAGGGGTGCTGCGGCGGGGCTTCGCCCGGCAGCGCGGCGGCGGTGGCGGGCCCGCCGTCGTAGTGGCTGACCAGGCGGTGGCCCGGGGCCAGGGGTATCTCCTCGGCGGCGGCCGGGGCGATCCCGTACATCGCCGTGAAGGCGACGAGGGCCGGCACCACAGCGCAGTTCAGCGCTCTTCGGAACATCCGGTCTTCCTCCTTTGTCTTCAGTTTTATTGACATCGCGTATGACATCGCGCCGCCGCCAGACGCTAGATCGCGCGGCCCGAGGAGTCCATGCACGAGCCGGATGATTCACGAAGGCGCAACAGTCGATCACCGTGCGCGGGAGGACCGGGGCCGGCTACGGCTTCAAACCGCCGACCACGTTCGCCGTGGCCGAGACGCCGTTGTGGATGGTCGCCGCCAGGCTGCTGCTCGCGAGGTAGAAGCCGAGCAGCACGCAGACGAGGGCGTGGGACAGCTTGAGGCCGCCGCCGCGCAGGAAGATCCACGCGAGGACGAGGAGCAGGACGACGACGGAGAGGGAGATCACCATCGGAACACCTCCCTACGCGGCGCCATGGTGGCGCAGGAGGAGGGCTCTTCGAGCGAAACCCCTGTCCGCCAAACGGGTGTTGACCGTCCGTGACCGGCGCTCAGTCCTTGACGATCTCTTCCCAGCGGGTCGTCCGCCCGCACCAGCGTCCGAGCAGCACCGGGTCGTGGCCCACTGCCAGGAGGCCGGCGCCGGACTCCGCGCGGTACTCCTCCACCACGCCGACCAGCGCGGCGGCGGTGGACGCGTCGAGCATGGCGGTCATCTCGTCGCACACCAGCCAGCGCGGCCGCAGCACCAGCGCCCTTGCCAGGCAGGCCCGTTGCAGCTGGCCGTCGCTGACCTCGTGGGGCCGCCGGGCGAGCAGGTCCGCCCCGAGCCCCACCCGGTCGGCCAACTCGGGCACGGTCGTGTCGACTTCGCCGCGCCGGCCGGTCGCCCGGAGGGGTTCGGCGATGAGCTCGCGCAGCCGCAGCCGGGGGTCCGCCGCCAGCCTGGGCTGTTGGAACACCACGCCGACGGCGGTGCGCAGGGACCGCGGCGCCTGGTGCCGGAAGCCGGTGACGACGCGGCCGTCGAAGGCCACGGTGCCCCGGTCGGGCCGGTGCAGCAGGGCGGCGACCCTGGCCAGCGTGGACTTGCCGCAGCCGCTGGGGCCGAGCAGTCCGAGGGACTCGCCGGGGCGCAGGCTCAGGTGCGCGCCGCGCACGACGGGTGCGCGGCGGTCGTAGCCGGCGGTGATGCCGCTGAGCTCAAGCATGGTGGCAGGCCACCCCTTCGGCGAACGGGGGCCGGCCGGCCCCCGTTCGCCGAAGGGGTGGCCTGCCACCATGCTTGAGCTCAGCCTGGCGGGGTGGCTTTGACGGCGGGTCGGAGGCGGTGGGTTGGCGGGACCCACGTGCGGGGTGGCTTTGACGGTGGGTCGGTGGCGCCGGGTTGGCGGTGCCTGTGTGCGGGGTGGCTTTGACGGTTGTCGGGTGGCGTCCCGGGTGTCCAGTGTCCTTCCGTGCCGGGCCGGCCCCTCAAGGGCGCTCCCTTCGGTCGCGTCGCTTCGCGATGGCCTTCGGCCACCCTTGACCGACCGTCCCGTCCCGGAACAACACAAGACTCCCGGGATCCCCCCGAAGGATGGCCGGGGGGAGAGAGGGGGAGGGACGGCCCGGTCGCGGCAGCCCGCCTGTGGCGTTGAGGGCGCACCGGATCGCTACACAGTCCCGCTCGGCATAGCGGCCGCCGGCCCGTCTGTGGCTGGACATAAACCGCATCGGATCGCTACACAGCCGCTCTCGGCTCAGCGACTGCGGCCCGTCTGTGGCTGGACATAGGCCGCACACCCGCCACACGCTCTCTGGTCGGCTCAGCGACCGGCGGGCGGTCCGTGGTTGGGCACAAGCCGCACGAGACCGCTGGGTGCGTCGCTGGGCATAGCGGCTGCGGGCCGTCTGGGGGAGTGAATGATCAGTTCTCGGACTCTATGGACGAAGGGTTCGTCGCCAGACGACGTCAGGCACCCTCCCGCCCCTGGCGGCCTATGTCCAGCCACAGACGGTCGTCGGTCGCTAAGCCGAGAGCGACTGTGTAGCGATCTGGTGCGCCTCAAGGCCTCGGAGGGGCTTGTGGTCGTCCTTTGGCGCGTGTTGGGCGGGCGGAGCTTCGGGAAGGGGTGCGGCATGCCCGTGTGGGTGGCCGGTTCGGCTGCGGTGGCGCCTGGGGCTGTCTGTTCGCTTCTGCCGCGTGCTGGTGTGGCTGACCGGCGGGACGCGGCTCGATGGGCCTCTGACACGGCCGTCCCTCCCCCTCTCACCCCCCGGCCATTCCCCGGGGGGATCCCGGGAGTCTTGTGTGTTTCCGTGTCGGGACGGTCGGTCAAGGGTGGCCGAAGGCCATCGCGTAGCGACGCGACGAAGGAGCGCCCTTGAGGGACCGTCCCGGCGCGGAAGGACACTGGACGCCCGGGACGCCCACCGGTAACTGTCGAAGTCCCGGACCGGCCCGCAGCTCAGGCCTCCGTGACCCCGCCGAGGAACGCAGCCCAGGAGCCGGGCGTCACGGCCAGCTCGGGGCTGGCGTCCACCTTCGAGTCCCGGATGTGGACGGAGTCGGCGCAGGCGGCGACCTCGACGCAGTCGTCGCCTTGGCTGCCGCTGTACGTGGACTTGTGCCAGGACAGGGCGACTTCGACGCAGCTGTCGCCCTGGCTGCCGCTGTAGCTGCTCTTGAACCACCGGAGCTGGGAGCTGTTCACAGGGATCCTCGCAATCGCATCAACAGGCCCGCACTGTCCGCCGGATTGAGGGCCTGGATGCGAAGTTTGGCATACCGCTGGTGGAGCAGGCTGACGTCTTTCGGTTCGGTGATGACCTGGCCGGACTGTTGCCCCTCCGTGTAGCCCATCCAATCGTGGTCCTCGGTTTCGAGGAGCTGGAAAGAGCCGTCGACCCCAGCGTGGACGGGGCTGACCGTAGGCATGATCTGGAGATCCACGTTGGGCAGACGCGCGCTCTCCAGTAGATGGTCGATCAACTCCCGTGTGACCTCTGCGCCTCCCGTCTGCCGCTCGATCACCGCCTGCTCGATGATGAAGCTGAACGCGATGAACGGCGTCCTGCGCAGTAACGCTTGGCGGCGAAGCCGCAGGAGGACGCGCGCCTTCGCGTCCTCCGGTGTCGGCAGCGGCGGTACGTCCCTGATCTGGGTCCGCGCGTACGCCTCGGTCTGCAGCAGCCCCGGTACCGACCTGCACTCGTAAGTGTTGAGGGCGATCGCACCCTTCTCCAGCTCCGCCCACCTCCGGAACCACTTCGCCAGTCCCCGCCGCCGCGTCAGCTGGTTCGCCGCGATGCGGATGACGCCGAAGGCGTCCAGTTTCTCCTCCACCCGGTCGACGAACTTGGTCGACGGGTGGCGGCGGCCCTGTTCCACCGAGCCGATGTACTGGACCGAGTAGCGGATCAGGGGGCCCAGCTGTTCCTGCGTCAGGCCGGCCCGTTTGCGGAAAGCCTTGACCATGTCTCCGAAGCTTTCGAGGTCGCTGTCCTGCTCGACCTCGCCGTCACCGCTCTCGTCCACGCTTGCCACGGCGGTCACCTCCCCGCGACAACCTTCACGGTCGGTGACCACCACTGTCCAGAACGTGAACTCGTACAGTTGAAAAGTAGCGGTCCGCTTGCTGGGAACTGCCCTGCTCGCGCGGGACGTTGCTCCCATGACCGCACCTTCGGATTCCCCCCACGCCTTCGTACGCGTGTTCACTCAGCGTTTCAGCTCCACCCGGCGCGGGGCCCGCCTGGCCCGGCAGCTGGCCCTCGTCGAGCTGCACGACTGGGGCATCCCCGACCGCACCGGGCTCTCCGAGGACGCCGGGCTGCTCGTCGCCGAGCTCGCCGCCAATGCGGTGGCCCACGGGCGGGTTCCCGGGCGGGACTTCGAGCTGCGGGTGAGCCTGCTTCCCGGAGCGCTGCGCATCGAGGTGTCCGACGCCCGGCGGGACCGCCGGCCCGTGGTGCGGCCGCACGAATCCCGGGCCGAGTCGGGCTACGGCATGCGGATCGTCGACGCCGTCGCCGCCGACTGGGGGGTCAGGGACCGGGTGGTCGGCAAGACCGTCTGGGCGGAGCTGACCGTCCGGTGATATCCTTTTTTGGAATCGTATATACGCGCCCGGCCTGGAGGTCATCATGTCCCGAACGGTGATCGACCTGGACGACGAAGCCCTCGCAGAGGCTGCCCGCCACCTCGGCACCACGACCAAGCGGGACACCGTGAACGCGGCCCTGCGGGAGATCGCGGACCGCCGTCGCAGAGCCGCTGCTGTGGAGCGGATGCGGCAGATGGTGGCCGACGGCGAGATCGACTTCTCCGTGATCGAGGGCGGCGATGCCGACGGTGCACAAGGGGCCGGAGGGCGATCGGCCGCGTGAGCGAGAACTTCCTGATCGATACGAGCGCACTCATCCGCTTCTACCGTGGGCAGACCGCTCCCGCCTGGGACGAGGTGGTCACTTCCGGGGTCGTGGGTTTGTGTGAACCGGTGCGCCAAGAGTTCCTGCGTGCCGTGGGTGGACGCCCGGCGTACTACGAGGCTGACGGTCTGCTCCGTGAGACCTTCCCGTACTTCGTGGCACGGGACACCGTCTGGGAGGAGACCGCAGCCCTTCAGCAGAGGCTGGCCGACGAGGGGTGCCACCAGTGCGCCAGCCCCGTCGATCTGTTCGTCGCTGTGGCCGCACAGCATCACAAGTTGACGGTCCTCCACCAAGACGCAGACTTCGAAACCATTGCCCGCATCACGGGCCAGCCCGTCCGGCGCATCGTCGGCTGACGCGGCGGCCTTCAGGGGGCGTCTGCCCCCCCGCAGGGTCTCGCAGGCCGTCGGTCAGGCGGAGTCTTCCGGGACGAAGAGGCTCACCTGGTAGGTCGACGGGTGGGTGAGGCGGCCGCAGAAGTTGTCGATGCGCAGCTGCGTCAGGTCGGTGACCGTGCCTTCGGATCGGAGGCGGCGGACGTACTCCGCCATCTCCGCCTGGTCCTGTGTGGAGAACAGCAGCTCCCAGCGGCCGGGGGTGTCCCGCGTCCGCTGGTGAGCCCGCTCCTTGCTGCGTTTGCGCTTGCGCTGGCCTGGCATGCGGTCATTCTCGGGGTGTGTGCGGGGCCTTGCCCAAGGGGTTTTCGCGGAAGCCGGGTCAGAGGTACCGCGCGAAGTCGTCCAGGACGGCCAGGACCTCAGCTTCGCCCTGTGAGGGGAGCTGGAGGACGACCTCCTCGATGGCCAGGTCGGCATAGTGGGCCATCTTTCCCGGGGTGGGCTGGACGGCGTACGGGACCACCTGGAGGGACTTGGGGTCGCGGCCCGCGGCCTCCCAGACCTGGCGCAGCACCGGGAGGGATTCCGTCAGGCCGCCGCCGCCGATCGGGAGCCAGCCGTCGGAGTGGTCGGCGATCGCTGCGAAGAGCTTGGGGCCGGCCTGGCCGCCGATCATGGTGCGGGGGCCGTACAGGGGCACGCCCGGGGCGAGTTCGCGCGGGGCCTGCGCGGGCTTGGGGTGCGCGGAGCTGGCCTGGACCGAGGAGAACTCGCCGACGTACGCGGTGGGTTCGGGGGCCCACAGGGCGCGCATCAGGGCCATGCGGTCGCGGACCAGCTCGCGGCGGCCGCGCCACTCGACGCCGTGGTCGGCGGCCTCCTCGACGTTCCAGCCGTAGCCGATGCCGAGGGTGACGCGGCCGCCGGACAGGTGGTCCAGCGTGGCGACCTGCTTCGCGAGGCCGATGGGGTCGTGCTGGGCGACGAGGGTGATGCCCGTGCCGAGGTGGAGCCGCTCGGTCACGGCGGACGCCTGGCCGAGGGCGACGAAGGGGTCCAGGGTGCGCCCGTACATCTCCGGGAGCTCGCCGCCCATGGGCGCGGCGGTGACGCGGCTGACCGGGATGTGGGTGTGCTCCGGGAGGTAGAGGCCGGAGAAGCCGCGCTCCTCGAGAGCGCGGGCGAGGCGTACGGGAGAGATGGTGCGGTCGGTGAGGAAGATGGTCGTGGCGATCCGCATGTGCGCTGGCACCTCCGTGAGTGGGACGGCCAAGGTACGGCTTCGCGTGCGCGGACGGGAGGGGCGCGCGTCGGCCACCGCGCCCGGTGTGACCGCGGCCGCGGGACGGTGGTCCGGGGCGCGGTTCGGCCGCGGTTCCGGCCGTGGGCCGGGCGCCGGTCAGCCGCGCGGGTAGCGGGCCAGCCAGCCGGGGGAGGCGGCCGTCGGGCTGTGCAGGGCGGGGCCCTGGGTCATCTCCAGGGCGAAGTCGTCCGCGAGCTCCAGGACCGTGGCGCGGCCCTCGAGGCCGGCCAGCCAGCCCGCCGGGAGGGCGGTCTCGCCGTGCTGCGCGCCGAGCAGCGCCCCGCACAGCGCGCCCGTGGCGGCGGAGTCGCCGCCGTGGTTCACGGCGAGGCGCAGGCCGTGCGCCACGTTCTCGGCGACGAGGGCGCAGTACACGGCGATGGCGAGGACGTCCTCGGCGTCGCGGCCGTCGCCGGGGGACAGCGCCTCGATGGCCTTCGCCGACGGGGCGCCGGCCGTGACGGCCGCCAGCGCCCGCTGCAGGGCGTCCGTGACGGGCTGGTGTCCGGGGCGGACGCCGAGCAGGCCGAGCGCGCGCTGGACGGCGGCGTCGAGGGATTCGCCGCGGGTCAGCCCGTGGACGATGACGGCGAGGGCGCCCGCCGACAGGTACGCGGCGGGGTGGCCGTGGCTCTGCGCGGCACATTCGACGGAGAGTTGGAGGACGAGCGCGGGCTCCCAGCCGACGAGCAGCCCGAAGGGCGCCGAGCGGGTGGTGGCGGCCGCGTCGCGGGCGGTGGGGTTCTTGGGCTGGTCGAGGGTGCCGAGGGTGCCGTCGGCGAAACCGGTCATGCAGGCGCGGGCGGGACCGCGGCGGGCGTAGAGCCACTCCTCCTGCGCGAGCCAGCCGTTGTCCGTGCGGCGCTCGTCGGGGCCCCAGTCGTGCTGGGTGGCGGCCCAGCGCAGGTACGCGCGGTGCACGTCGGTCGGCGGGTGCCAGGCGCCGGTGTCCCGGCGCACGTGGGCGCGTATCAGGCCGTCCACGGTGAACAGGCTGAGCTGGGTGGCAGCCGTTACGGGGCTGCGCCCGGGGGCGGCGGCGGGGCCGGGCGCCGGGTCGGTCAGGCCGGCGGGGCCGTGGGCGGCGTGCAGCGCTTCGAGGGAGAGGGCGGCCACGGGGGCGCCGAGGGCGTCGCCGATGGCGGAGGCCAGCAGGGCGCCCCGGACGCGGCTGCGGAAGTCCTGCTGCTCGGTGCGGCCCCAGAGGCCGGTGGTGACGGAGGCGCGGCCGCCGATGGTGTCCCCGGCGCCCGGGCCGGAGGCGGGGCCGAGGCCGGTTCCCGTGCGGGGCTCGGGGGGTGGTGCGGGCATCGCGGTGAGCGGCTCGGCCGCCGCACCGCCCGGACCGTGGTGCTCCCCGGACTTTTCCGTCGCCGTGTCCATTTCGATCCCCCCGGACTGCCCGCGCGTGCTCTGGCGGGCACTGTAGTGGACGGCGCCGATCGGGTCCGGAACCAGCCGGACGGAACGGCTTGTTTCCACCGTTCCCCTGGGCTGGAAAATCCAGCCCCGCCGGCGATTGAGCCCCGGGGTCCGGGGCGCAGCCCGAGGGGTCTGGGGCGCAGCCCCACGGGGTCCGGGGTCTGGCTCTGTTGGCACTTTGACGCTGCCGACGATCTCCTCTGTGTAGTGTTTGCTCTGGGCGGCGTGTGTAGGGAGCGTAAAAAGTGTATAAGAGGAGAACAGGGGGATAAGGGGTATATAGTAAAGGATCATAAAACTCGCATCGGAAGAAAGACAGGCAATACCCCCCGAGCCTAGGCCCCTGCCGCGACGAGTCCGTCCGCCGGGTCGTTGACCGGCTGCAGCATGCCCGTGAGGGCCATGACGAAGAGGGGTATCCCCAGCTCATCCGCGCGCGTGCGCGCCGCCCCGTGCCCCCGGGCGCCCGCGTCACCCGACGTGTTCGCGGTAGCGCTCGACCACCTCCCGCAGCACCTCTCCACCGTCCCGGGCCCACAGCCCCGGATGGAAGATCTCCACCTCCACCGGCCCCCGGTACCCGGCGGCGTCGGTCAGCTCCCGGAAGGCCCTGAGGTCGATCGAGCCATCGCCCAACTGCCCCCGGCCGAGCAGTACGCCCTCGGGGAGCGGGGTCACCCAGTCGGCGACCTGGACGGACACGATCCGCCCGCCCTCGCCGGCCCGACGCAGCTCGGCGGGGAGCCGCTCGTCCCACCACAGGTGGTAGGAATCGACCACCACCCCGACCCGTTCCGCGGGGAACCGCTCGGTGATGTCCAGGGCCTGCCCGAGCGTGGAGACCACGCAGCGGTCCGACGCGTACATCGGATGCAGCGGCTCGATCCCCAGCCGCACCCCGAACCCGGCGGCATACGGCGACAACTCGCCCAGGATGTCGACGATCCGCTCCCGGGCCCCCGCCAGATCCCGGTCGCCTTCGGGCAGTCCGCCCGAGACGAGGACCAGCACATCGGCCCCCAGCTCGGCGGCCTCCTCCACGGCCCGGCGGTTGTCCTCCAGGGCGGCGGCGCGCCCCGCGGGGTCGGCGGCGGTGAAGAAGCCGCCCCGGCACAGCGAGCTGACCCGCAGCCCCGCACCGGCGACCAGCTTCGCCGCCTCCCGCACCCCGAACCTCCGCACCGGATCGCGCCACAGCCCGACCGCGCCCACCCCGGCCGCCGTGCACCCGGCGACCAGCTCGGGCAGCGACCACTGGCGGATCGTCTCCTGGTTCAGGCTGAGCCGGGCCGGCGCCGGTGCCGGTGCCCCGTTCACGACGAAACCCCGTGCAGGGAGAGCAACTGACGCATCCGGGCCTCGGCGAGCTCCGGGTCCGGGAACAGGCCCAGGTCGTCGGCCATTTCGTACGCGGTCGCCAGATGGGGGAGCGAGCGGGCCGAGTGCAGCCCGCCCACCATCGCGAAGTGCTCCTGGTATCCCGCGAGCCAGGCCAGCAGGACCACCCCCGTCTTGTAGTAGCGGGTGGGCGGTGCGAACAGGTGCCGCGAGAGCGCCACCGTCGGATCCAGCAGCTCCCGGAACCCCGCCGGATCCCCCTCGTCGAGCGCGAGCGCCGCACGGGCCGCGATCGGGGCGATCGGATCGAAGATGCCCAGCAGGGCGTCGCTGGCCAGCTCCCCGTCCCCGGCGATCAGTTCCGGATAGTGGTAGTCGTCCCCCGTGTAGCAGCGCACCCCCGCCGGCAGCCGCCGCCGGATGTCCACCTCGCGTCCCGCGTCGAGCAGCGAGACCTTGATCCCGTCGACCTTCTCCGGACACTCAGAAATGATCTTCAGGAAGACCTCCGTCGCCTCGTTCAGGTCCTCGTGCCCCCAGTAGCCCTCCAGAGCCGGGTCGAACATCGGCCCCAGCCAGTGCAGGACGACCGGCCGGGCGCTCTGGCGCAGCAGCCCCCCGTACACCTCCAGATAGTCCTCGGGGCCGCGCGCCGCGGCGGCGAGGGCGCGCGAGGCCATCAGCACGGAGCCCGCACCGCACGCCTCGACATGCGCCAGCTGCTCCTCGTACGCCGCGGTGACGGCGGCCGTCGAATGCAGCGTGTCCGCGGACAGTTGGTCGGTGCCCGCCCCGCAGACGATCCGCCCGCCCACCGACCGGGCCTCGGCGGCCGACCGGCGGATCAGCTCCGCGGCGACCTGCCAGTCCAGGCCCATCCCGCGCTGCGCTGTGTCCATGGCCTCGGCCACGCCGAGCCCCTGCGCCCACAGCCGGTGCCGGAAGGCCAGTGTGGTCTCCCAGTCGATCACCGGCGCGGAGTCGGCCGAGGCGAAGAGGGGATCGGCGACCACGTGCGCGGCCGAATAGAAGGTGCGGCTGCCGGCCGGGGCGCAGTTCAGCGGGGCCAGCGGAACGCTGGTCGGCGTGTGCGGGCGGAAACCGCCGTCCATCGACGGGAGCCGGATGCTCACAGCGTCACCTCCGGCACCGCGAGCCGCCGGCCCTCGGCGGAGGAGCGCAGTCCGAGATCGGCCAGCTGCACCCCGCGGGCCCCGGCCAGCAGGTCCCACTGCCAGGGCTCGTCCAGGACGACGTGGCGCAGGAACAGCTCCCACTGGGCCTTGAAGCCGTTGTCCGCGGGGTTGTTGTCCGGGACCTCCTGCCACTGGTCGCGGAACCGCTCGGTCAGCGGCAGGTCCGGATTCCACACCGGCTTCGGCGTCGCCGCGCGGTGCTGGATCCGGCAGCCGCGCAGCCCGGCGACCGCCGAGCCGTGCGTCCCGTCGACCTGGAACTCCACCAGCTCGTCGCGGTTGACCCGGACCGCCCAGGAGGAGTTGATCTGCGCGACCGCACCGCCCTCCAGCTCGAAGGTTCCGTACGCCGCGTCGTCCGCGGTGGCCTCGTACGGCTTGCCCTCCTCGTCCCAGCGGCGGCCGATGTGGGTGCGCGTCAGTGCCTGCACCGTGCGGACCCGGCCGAACAGCTCGTGCAGCAGGTACTCCCAGTGCGGGAACATGTCGGCGACGATCCCGCCGCCGTCCTGCGTCCGGTAGTTCCACGACGGCCGCTGGGCGGGCTGCCAGTCGCCCTCGAAGACCCAGTAGCCGAACTCCCCGCGCACGGAGAGGATCTCGCCGAAGAACCCGCCGTCGATGAGCCGCTTGAGCTTCAGCAGGCCCGGCAGGAACAGCTTGTCCTGCACCACTCCGTGCTTGACCCCGGCCGCGTCGGCCAGCCGGGCGAGCTCGAGGGACGACGCGAAGGTCAGGGCGGTGGGCTTCTCGCAGTACACGTGCTTGCCGGCCGCTATGGCCTTGCGCACGGCCGCCTCGCGGGCGCTGGTGACCTGCGCGTCGAAGTAGACCTCGACCCCGGGATCGGCCAGGACCGCGTCAAGGTCCGTGCTGACGTGCTCCAGCCCATGCCGGTCGGCGATGGCCCGCAGGGCCGCCTCGCGGCGCCCGACCAGCACCGGCTCCGGCCACAGCACCGTGCCGTCGCCGAGGTCGAGTCCGCCCTGCTCGCGCAGTGCGAGCAGGGAGCGGACCAGGTGCTGGCGGTATCCCATCCGCCCGGTGACGCCGTTCATGGCGATCTTGATCGTCCTGCGCTCCACGGTGTCCCCCTCCTTCGTCTTGTGCGGTGTGGCTTGTGCGGTGTTGCAGGGAAAGCAGCATAGAAAGCGCTTTCACTTCCAACAGGCTAGGGCCGCGCAACGCGGCGGTGCAAGACTCTTACGGGTGATAGAAAGCGCTTTCTCAATCGGCGACTATGGAGATCCACACACCGGATGAGACGATGACCGGGGACGATCGGAAGGAGGGGTCTGATGGCAGTCACGCTCGCCGAAGTGGCGGTGCGGGCAGGGGTGTCGCCCGCGACGGTCTCGCGCGTGCTCAACGGCGGATATCCGGTGGCCGGCGCCACCCGGACCCGGGTGGAGCAGGCCGTCGAGGACCTCGGCTACATCGCCAACGGCCCCGCGCGGGCCCTGGCCGCGGCCACCTCCGACCTCATCGGCGTCCTTGTCCACGACGTCGCCGACAGCTTCTTCGGGATCCTCGCCGGCGCCCTGCAGGGCGCCCTGGCGCCCAGCGGCCAGGGCGATGCCCGCAGGCTCGCCGTCGTCTGCAACACCGAGGGGGATCCGGCCGCCGAGCTCGCCTACCTCGCCCTCCTGGAGGGCCAGCGGGCCGGCGGTGTCGTCCTGACCGGCGGAGCCGTCGAGGAGCCGGAGCACACCCGGGCACTCGCCGCCCGCCTCGCCCGGATCGCGGCCACCGGCGCCCCCGTGGTGCTGTGCGGCCGCCCCCCGCTGCCCATGCCCGCCGGACTCCCCGTCGCCACCGTCATGTTCGACGACCGCGCCGGAGCCTTCCGGCTCACCGAGCACCTGCTGGCGCTCGGCCACCGCCGGATCGCCTACGTCGCGGGCCCACCCGGGCTGAGCACCACACGCGAGCGCCTCGCCGGTCACCGGGACGCCCTGCACGACCACGACCCCGCACTGCCCGAGCGGTGCGCCGCCCTCACCGTGCACGCCGGGTTCGAGCGCTCCGCGGGGTATGACGCCACCCGCGAACTGCTGCGCCGCGGCGCCCCCTTCACCGCCGTCGCCGCGGCCAACGACACCGTCGCCACCGGGGTCGCCGCCGCCCTGCGCGAAGCCGGCCTGCGGATACCCGAGGACGTGTCCGTCGCCGGATTCGACGACCTGCCCGTCTGCGTCGACACCGCGCCGCCGCTCACCACCGTCCGGGTGCCGCTGCGCGAGGCGGGCGTGCTCGCCGCCCAGCTCGTCACCGGCCGCAGAGCACTGCCCCCGGGCGGCATCACCATGCTGCCCGCCGAGCTGATGGTGCGCGGATCCACCGCGCCGCCGCCCACGGCTACGACGGCCTCGAACTGCGCGCCCACCCCGAAGAGCCCCTGCACCCCGGCAGTCCGCGGGCCGACCGCGCGGCCGGCCTGCGAACCCTGACCGCCGCCGGTGTTACCGCCCTCACCGTCGCGGGGTATGCCAAGGTGGCCGCCCCCGGCCCCGACGAGCCGGTGCTCGCCGAGATCCGTGCCCTGGTCAGGCTCGCCGCCGACCTCGAAGCCCCCTACGTACGGGTCTTCCCCGGCGGCGGCGAACAGTCCTGGCGGGACGCCGACGCCCACGCGGTCCGTCGGCTCCTGGCCGCCGCGCCCTTCGCCGAGCGGCACGGGGTGCGGATCCTGCTGGAGACCCACGACTCGCACCGCACCGGGACCGCCACGGCCCGGGTGCTCGACCGGGTCGCGCACCCGGGCGCGGGCGCGCTGTGGGACGTACTGCACACCTGGCTGGGGAGTGAGCCGCCGGCCGAGTCGAGCCGGGCCCTGGCCGCGCACCTGGGCTACACCCAGGTCAAGGACGTGCGGTCGGTGGACGAGCTGACCCCGCTCGGACTCGGCGGCGGAGTGCTGCCGCTCGGCGAGGCGGTGGCCCTGCTGCCGCCGGGCGGCTGGCTGTGCTGGGAGTACGAGAAACGCTGGTATCCCGGCGCCGCCGAACTGCCGGGGCAGCTCGCGCGGGGCCGGGAGCACCTGGAGGCGCTGGTCGCAGCGTCCCGTGGGGAGCGTCAGGCCGAGTAGCCGAGCCGGTCGCGGTCGACGGGGTGGCGGAAGCCGAGGCCGAGGGCGTAGCGCTCCACCTCGTCCACGGCCGTGGCCGCCAGCCGCTCCAGCTCCCCGCCCAGGGAGCCCGCCACGTGCGGGGTGAGCAGCACGTTCGGCAGGTTGTACAGCGGGGAGACGGCGGGCAGCACCTCCGGCTCGGTGTGGTCCAGGACGGCGTGCAGCCGCCCCGAGAGCAGCTCCTCGGTCAGCGCCCTGGTGTCGACGAGCGAGCCGCGCGCCGTGTTCACGAGGGTGGCCCCGTCCGGCATCAGGGCCAGCCGGGAGGCGTTCAGCAGGTGGCGGGTCTGCGGCAGCTCGGGAGCGTGGAGGCTCACGACGTCGCTGCGGCGCAGGAGTTCGTCGAGCGGGACGGGTTCCGAGCCCAGGGCGGTGAGCTCGGCCGGGTCGGCGTACGGATCGTGCACGAGCACCCGGAAGTCGAAGGGGCGCAGCAGTTCCAGGACCCGGCGCCCGATGAGAGAGGCGCCGACCAGGCCGACCGTGCGGCGGTAGTTGCCGATGGCCGGGTAGCGGCGCAGCAGGTCGATGGGGGCGCGGGTCCCGCGGTAGGCGTGTGCCGACTCCAGGACGCGCTTGTTGGAGAAGAGGATGGCGGCGAGCGTGTACTCCGCGACCGGCAGCGCGTTCGCGGCGGCGGCACTGGAGACCAGCACCCCGCGGTCCCAGCAGGCCTGGGTGACATGGTTCTTGACGCTGCCCGCCGCGTGCACCACGGCCCGCAGCCGCGGCATCAGGGCCAACGCCTCTTCGTCCAGCGGAGGGCACCCCCAGCCGGTCACCAGCACTTCGGCCGCGGCCAGCCGTCGGCGCACGGACTCCTCGACGAAGGCGAACCCGAAGTCGCTCACGAGCAGTTCGGGGTCCACGTCGGCCACTCGGATCAGCTCCGGCAGGATCCGGCCGCCGAGGACGGCGGCCCGGGCGCCGGGGCTCATGGCGAGAAGGCCGCCGACCGCCACGCCGCCTCCTCGACCCCCCGCCCGGCCCCGTGCCCGTGCCCCTGCTCGATCCCGGCTCCGATCCGGGGCGCGCCGCCGACCGGGGGCCCGCGGTGTGGCCGCGGCCGCGGTCCATGGCCGCCGACCCGGCGCGCGAGGTCGCCTTGGGCGCGGAGGCCGTGCTGGTGCTGCCCGCCGGAGCGGACCCGTACGCCGCCCAGGTGGTCCGGGACGCCCTGCGCGGGGCGGGCGTACGGACCCTGCACGAGCGGGCCGACACGGACCCGCTGCCCGCGCGGATCCCCGTCGTACGGCTCCAGGGCCCGGGCGCGGAACGGGCACTCGAGCAGCTGGGCGCGGCCGCGGCCGGCGATCTGCCGGCCGGCGGCTACCGGCTGGCGGTGGGCAGGGCCGAGGGCCGGGAGACGGTGGCACTGTCCGGCACGGGCGAGGACGGGGCGTTCCACGCGGCGCAGACACTGCGCCAGTTGCTGGCCCGGGGCGGCGGGAAGGTCCCCGGGGTGCTGGTGCGGGACTGGCCGTCCGCGCCCGTGCGCGGGATCACCGAGGGCTTCTACGGGACTCCCTGGACGGCCGGACAGCGGCTCGCCCAGGTCGAGTTCATGGGCCGCACCAAGCAGAACCGGCTGCTGCTCGCGCCCGGCGACGACCCGTACCGGACCACGGACTGGCGCCGGGACCACCCGCCGGCGCAGGCCGCCGAGCTGCGCACCCTGGCGGAGCGGGCGCGCGCCAACAAGGTGGTCCTCGCGTGGGCCGTGGCTCCGGGGCAGTCGATGTGCCTGTCCTCGGCGGCCGACCGGGCGGCGCTCGCGCGCAAGGTGGACGCCATGTGGGACCTCGGATTCCGGGCGTTCCAGGTGCAGTTCCAGGACGTCAGCTATACGGAGTGGGGCTGCCGGGCCGACCGCGAGCGGTACGGCAAGGGCCCGGAGGCGGCCGCGCGGGCGCACGCGGAGGTCGCGGGCGAGCTGGCCGCGCACCTGGCCGGGCGCTACCCGGGGGCGCCCGCCCTGTCGCTGCTGCCGACGGAGTACTACCAGGAGGGCGCGACGGCCTACCGGACGGCGCTGGCCGGGGCGCTGGACGAGCGGGTCGAGGTGGCGTGGACGGGGGTGGGCGTCCTGCCGCGCACGATCACCGGGCACGAGCTGGCCGGGGCGCGCTCCGCGCTCGGGCACCCGCTGGTCACGATGGACAACTACCCGGTCAACGACTGGGATCCGGGCCGGATCTTCCTCGGCCCCCACACGGGCCGGGACCCGGCGGTGGCGGGCGGTTCGGCGGCCGTGCTGGCCAACGCGATGCCCCAGGGCACGCTGTCGCGCATCCCGCTGTTCACGGCGGCGGACTTCGCCTGGAACCCGCGCGGCTACCGGGCCGCCGAATCGTGGGCGGCGGCCGTCGCCGAGCTCGCCGGCCCGGACCCGGGGGCCCGGGAGGCGCTGGCCGCGCTGGCCGGGAACAACGCCTCCTCCGTCCTGGCCCAGCCGGAGTCGGCGTACCTGGCACCGCTGGCCGAGGAGTTCTGGCGGGCGCGGGGCGCCGGCGACCCGGCGGCCGCGGACCGGCTGCGGGCCGCCTTCCGCGTCCTGCGCGAGGCACCCGCACGGCTGCCGGACCTCGCCGGCGAGGCGGGGCCCTGGCTGTCGCGGCTCGCGCGCTACGGGAGCGCCGGTGAGCTGGCCCTGGACGTCCTGCAGGCCCAGGCGCGGGGGGACGGGGCGGCGGCCTGGCAGTCCTCGCGCGCCCTGTCTGCCGCCGTCAAGGCGCTCTCGGAGAGCGCGGCCGGCGACGTACGGGTGGACAAGGCGGTGCTGGACCCCTTCCTCGCCCGGGCGGCGGCCGAGGCCGACGCGTGGACGGGAGCGGCCCGGGAGGCGGCGGGCACGGTCGCCGAGGCCGCGGACTCCTGGACGCTCCGGCTGCCGGCGGCCCGCCCGGTCTCGGTCGTGACCGTCATGACCGACCCGCTGCCGCCCGGGAGCCGGGGCGCGGCGGTCGAGGCGCACGTGCCGGGCGAGGGCTGGCGCAAGGTCGCCGAGGCGGCGGCCTCGGGCTGGACCCAGGCGGACATCGGGGGACTGCGGGCCGACGCGGTCCGGCTCGTCTGGTCGGGTCCGGCTCCGGCCGTGCACGGCGTGGTCCCGTGGACGGCGGACGGCCCCGAGGCCCGCTTCGAGCTGGCCGACACCGTGGACGCGGAGATCGGCGGGCCGGCTCGGCCCGTGCGGGCCTCGCTGTCCCCGCTCCGCCCCGGGGAGGTCCGCGGTCCCCTGTCCGCGGCGCCGCCGCAGGGGATCGAGGTCCGCCTGCCGGCCACGGCCGCGGCTCCGCGCGGCACGACGGTCGCCCTCCCGGTGGAGGTCGCGGTCGCGGCCGGCACCGCGCCGGGCACCTACGAGGTCCCGGTCGCCTTCGGCTCCGAGACCCGGACCCTGAAGGTGCGCGCCTTCCCGCGCACGGGGGGCCCGGACCTGCTGCGCCGCGCCCGGGCCTCGTCCTCGGCGGACGAGACCCCGCAGTTCCCGGCCTCGGGCGCGCTGGACGACTCCCCGACGACCCGCTGGTCGTCCCCGGCGGTGGACGGCGCCTGGTGGCAGGCGGAACTGCCGGCCCCGACCCGGGTCGGCCTGCTGCGCCTGCACTGGCAGGAGGCCTACCCGTCCCGATTCCGGGTGGAGACCTCCGCGGACGGCGTGTCCTGGCACCCGTCGGCGACGGTCGCCTCCCGGGGCGGGCTGGACACGGTCCACCTGGACCCGGCGGCGCCGCCGGCCCGTTTCGTGCGCGTCACGTGCGAGGCCCGCGCGACGCGGTTCGGCTGCAGCCTGCTGCACGCGCAAGCCTTCGCGTCGACCCCGTGACCGGAGCCCCAGGGTCCCGGGCTCCGCAGGCCCGGGCTCCGCAGGCCCGGGTCGGGGTCAGGGTTGGGGTCGGGCCGGTCAGGAGGCCGCGGCCGCCGGGACCCCGATCCGGTCCAGCGCGTCTTCCGCCCCGTACGGCTGGAGGTACGGCATCCAGCACGGATCCCGGTGCCCCGTCCCGATGATCCGCCAGGCCAGCCCGGACGGCGGAGCCGGCTGGTGCCGCAGGCGCCAGCCGAGGTCGACCAGGTGCCGGTCGGCCTTGACGTGGTTGCAGCGGCGGCACGCGGCGACGACGTTGTCCCAGGCGTGCTGCCCGCCCCGGCTGCGCGGGATCACGTGGTCGACGCTGGTGGCGACGGCCCCGCAGTACATGCAGCGGCCGCCGTCCCGGGCGAACAGCGCGCGGCGGGTGAGTGGAACGGGCCCCCGGTAGGGGACCCGCACGAAACGCTTGAGCCGTACCACGCTGGGCGCGGGGACGGCCCTTGTCGCGCTGTGCAGAAAGGCGCCGGATTCTTCCAGGGAGATCGCTTTGTTCTCCAGGACGAGGACGAGCGCGCGACGGAGCGGTACGACGCCGAGGGGCTCGTACGACGCGTTGAGGACCAGGACGTGCGGCACGGACTGCCTCCTTGTACGCCGGCGGCGCGTGGCTCGCGCCGGGACGATCTGCTTTCCAGTCTCCCCTTACGGCTGGTCGAAGCGCCACCACGCGCCCGTAACGGGTCCGAGGTGTTTTCGACCACACCGGGTTTCATCCCCACGTGAGTCTGGTCTCTCCCTCGAACAGGGCAACAAGGCGGGTCGAGTGCCCCGTTAGGGTGGATGGTCTGCCCGCACCACCCTTCCGCGGGCAGGACGCTACATCTGGAGGTACCCCGCCGTGCCCAGGCCTGCCGCCCTGCCACCCCTCGCAGCCGACACCCCGGACGCGTCCCAAACGATCAGAGACACCCACGAGAACGTCACGAACGCGGCCAGTTTCATCGAGGAGAACTGGGCCGGATGGCTGTACCTGGGTCTTCGGATCCTGCTCATCCTGGTCATCGCCTTCGCCCTGCGCTCGGTGGTCCGCAAGTCCCTGACCAAGCTGATCACGCGAATGAACCGCGGCGCGGAAGCCGTCGAGGGCACGGCCCTGGGCGGTCTGCTGGTGAACGCCGAGCGGCGCCGCCAGCGCTCCGAGGCGATCGGCTCGGTCCTGCGGTCGGTGGCCTCGTTCCTGATCCTCGGCACGGCCGGCCTGATGGTGCTCGGCGCGCTCGACATCAACCTGGGCCCGCTGCTGGCGAGCGCCGGTGTGGCCGGTGTGGCGATCGGATTCGGCGCCCGGAACCTGGTCACCGACTTCCTGTCCGGCGTGTTCATGATCCTCGAGGACCAGTACGGCGTCGGCGACAAGATCGATGCCGGGGTGGCTTCGGGCGAGGTCGTCGAGGTGGGGCTGCGCGTCACCAAGCTGCGCGGCGACAACGGTGAGATCTGGTACGTCCGCAACGGCGAGATCAAGCGGATCGGCAACCTCAGCCAGGGCTGGGCGACGGCGGCCGTGGCCGTGCAGGTCAAGCCGACCGAGAGCCTCGCCCGCATCCGCGAGGTGGTCCAGGACATCGCCGACACCCTGGCCAAGGAGTCCCCGTGGGACGAGCGCCTGTGGGGTCCGGTGGAGGTGCTGGGCCTGGACGAGGTGCTGCTGGCCTCGATGACGGTGTCGGTCTCGGCCAAGACGATGCCGGGCCAGCAGTTCGCCGTGGAGCGCGAACTGCGCTGGCGCATCAAGGAGGCCTTCGACCACACGGGCATCGGGATCGTCGGGGGCCTCGCCGCGGCCGACGAGGACGAGGCGCCGGCCGATCCCTCGGCCGCCGTCGCCCCGCCCTCGGCCCTGGCGAACCCGGCTTCCCCGCAGTCCCTGGCGACCGTGCCGATCCCGCCGCCGGCCGTCGGCGGGCCGGGCTCCGGCCCCCGGATCTCCAAGTAGCACCCGCCCCACGCGTGCCCCGCTGCCCCCGCAGGCTCGACCTGCGGGGGCAGCGGTGGTTGTGGCCGGACGAGAGCACGGGCGCCGCCATTGACACGACTCACACGCTGATAGGAAACTTACCTAACAGTTCACCTCGGTGAGGGAGAAAACACCCCATGCCCGCCGCCACCCCCGGTACGCCCAGCCTGTTGCGCGCCCTCAACGACCGGGCCGCGCTCGAGCTCCTGCTGACGCACGGTCCGCTGTCCCGGACCCGGATCGGGCACCTCACCGGACTCTCCAAGCCCACCGCCTCCCAACTGCTGGCCCGCCTGGAGGCCGCCGGGCTCGTCGTCGCCACCGGCACCGCCACCGGCCGCCCCGGCCCCAACGCCCAGCTCTACGCGGTCAACGCGCGGGCCGCGCACGTCGCCGGACTCGACGTCACCCCGGGCCGGATCCTCGCCTCCGTCGCCGACCTGGCAGGCGAGGTGATCGGCAGCCACGAGCTCCCGTACTCCGAGGGCACCGGGCCGGTCGCCCAGGTCACCCGCGCCCTCGGCGAGGCCGTCAAGGACGCCGGGCTGCACCTCGGCGACATCCACCGGGTGGTCATCGCGACCCCCGGCTCCTTCGACCCCCGCACCGGGGTGCTGCGCTACGCCGACCACCTCGAGGGCTGGCAGTCCCCCACCCTCCTCGACGAGCTGGCGGCGGCCCTGCCGATGCCGCTCGAATACGAGAACGACGTGAACCTCGCCGCCGTGGCCGAGCAGAGCCTCGGCGCCGCCCGCGGCCACGAGGACTTCGTCCTGCTGTGGAACGAGGAGGGCCTCGGCGCCGCCCTCGTGCTCGGCGGCCGGCTGCACCGCGGCTGGACCGGCGGCGCCGGGGAGGTCGGCTTCCTGCCGGTCGCCGGCCACCCGCTGGTCCGCCAGGTCACCCGGGTCAACTCGGGCGGCTACCAGGAGCTGGCCGGCGTACAGGTGCTGCCGGCGATGGCGGCCCGGCTCGGCATCGAGGCGCCGCCCGCCGCCGACGCCGGCTCCGGATCGGTCCACGGAGCCGTGCACGGGGCCGAGTCCGGGGCGGTGGTCGAAGCCGCGGCCGCGCTGCTGGCCCAGGCGGCCGCCTCGCCCGAGGGGGCCCATCTGGAACTGCTCCGGGAGTACGCCACCGCGCTCGCCACCGGCCTCGCCTCCCTGGTCGCCGTACTGGACCCCGAGGTCGTCGTGCTCTCCGGGGCGCTGACCATCGCGGGCGGCGAACCGCTGCGCGAACTCCTCGAAGCCGAGCTCGCGGACCTCGCCCCCTCCCGGCCGCTGCTGGTCACGGGCGAGGTCCGGGAGCGGCCCGTGCTGCGCGGGGCGTTGGAGCGCGCCCTCGCCGCCACCCGTGACGAGGTCTTCGACACCTCGCGCCGCTGACCCGCGGCCCCCGACGCCCCACCCGCACCGCACCGCACGTACCTGGCTCTCATACACATGTGACGCTGCCGACGAACCACCCTGCCTAGACACGAGCGGCCCACCACGAAGGCGGCACCGTCCCAATCCGTCCACTCAGCCAGCCCCTCAGAAAGATCCACGGAGCGATCCTGCCAGCACAGCATCAGACCCGGTGAACCTTTCCGGTCACAGCACTAGGGGCCCGCGATCTCCGCGATCCCCGCGACGCGCAGCGCCGCGTCGGCGGTGGCTTCCGCGAAGGCGGCCACGGGGCGGGCCGGATCGCAGCGGTGGATGAGCATGACGCCTTCGATGAGCCCGAAGACCAGGTCGTTGCGGAGCGCCAGGGCGGCCCGGTCTCCGGCGAGTTCGGCCGCGACGCAGGTCCCGTCGAGCAACTCGGCGTAGGCGTCCTTGAGTTCGAGGCGCATCAGGCGGAAGTGGGCGAAGCGGTCCCCGCCGACCTCGGGCAACAGGTAGAGCGCGCCCAGGTTGTACGGGCCTGCGCACAGCAACAGCACGTCGGAGCGGCACAGTTCCCACAGCCGGCGGGTGGCGGGCCGGTCCGCTTCCAGGAGCAGCCGGCGGGCCAGTGCGAGGGAGGGCGCGACCGTGGACTCCAGGAGTTCGGCGAGGAGTTCCTCCTTGCCGCCGAAGTAGTGGTACATCGTGGCCTGGCGCATCCCGGCCCGTTCGGCCACCGCCCGCGTGGTGGTGGCCGCGTACCCCTTCACCGTGAAAAGCTCGGCCGCCGCGTAGAGGAGTTCCTCGCGCGGCGGCCGGCCGCTGTCCGGCCGCAACGGGGCGGCGCGTGGCCGACCGACCCGTCTCGGCCCTTCGTCCGCTGCCCCAGTCATGGCCCGATCGTCGCACAGGACACGTCGAATCGATCATGGCAAGAGATGAGATCCGGCCATGGCCACTTTTGGAGGAAGCCCCACATCCGATCAGCCGACGGAGCTGTAGGCCACCACACCCCGCAGGAGCGCGTCGACCGCCTTGCGCGCGTTGCGGGCCACCGAGCTGCCGCCCTCGGAGGACGGCGGCGCGGCGGACGAAGGCGCCGCGGCGGCCACCTGTCCCAGCACGTCGATGACCTGCTTGCACCAGCGCACGAAGTCGCCGGCCGGCATCTCCGCCTCGCGCAGCACCTCGTCCAGACCGCGGTCGGAGGCCCACTGGTAGGCCGCCCACGCGAAGCCGAGGTCCGGCTCGCGCTGGCCCACGCCCTCCGCCTGGTTGATGCCGTGCTCCTCTTCCAGAGCGTCGAGCCGGCCCCAGATCCGGACCATTTCGCCGAGCGCGACCTTCGCCGCGCCGCCCGGCACCTTCGGCGCCACCGCGTCGTCGGACTGCCGCGCCTCGAAGACCAGCGCCGAGACGCAAGCGGCCAGTTCGGCCGGGCTCAGGCCCTCCCAGACACCGGCCCGCAGACACTCCGACGCCAGCAGGTCGAGCTCTCCGTAGAGCCGGGCGAGCCGCCGCCCGTGCGGGGTCACCTCACCCTCGCGCAGGTAGTCCAACTCCGTCAGCAGCGCGTGGATCCGGTCGAAAGTGCGGGCGATGGTGTTCGTCCGGCCCTCGATGCGCCGCTCCAGCTGCTCGGTGTCCCGCTGCAGCCGGTGGTGGCGCTCCGCCCAGCGGGCGTGGTCCTCGCGCTCGTCACAGCCGTGGCACGGGTGCGCCCGCAGCTCGGTGCGCAGCCGCGCGATCTCGCGGTCGTCGGCCGCGGCCGCCCGGCCGCGCGAGTGGCGCTCGACCGTCAGGTGCCCGGCCTTGGTCCGCAGCTGGGAGGCCAGGTCCCGACGGGACTGCGGGGACTTCGCGTTGAACGTCTTGGGGATGCGCATCCGCTCGATGGCCTCGACCGGCACCGGGAAGTCGATCGCGGCGAGCCGCTTGACCTGCCGCTCCACGGTGAGCACCAGCGGGCGCGGACCCTCGGTGTACTCGTGCCCGCGGTACCCGTTGGACCGTCCGGCCGGCACGCCCGGGTCCAGGACCAGCGCGAGCCCGGCGAACTTGCCGGTCGGCACGTGGATGATGTCGCCCGGCTTCAGCTTCTCCAGCGAGGAGGCCGCCTGCACCCGGCGCTGGGCGGCACCCTGCTTGGCCAGGTCGTTCTCACGGTCCTTGAGGTCGCGGCGCAGCCGCGCGTACTCCTCGAAGTTCCCCAGGTGGCAGGTCATGCCCTCCCGGTAGCCCTCCAGGCCCTCCTCGTTGCGCTGCACCTGCCGGGAGATCCCGACGACCGAGCGGTCGGCCTGGAACTGCGCGAAGGAGGTCTCCAGCAGCTCGCGCGAGCGGTGCCGCCCGAACTGCTGGACCAGGTTCACGGCCATGTTGTAGGAGGGCTTGAAGCTGGAGCGCAGCGGATACGTACGGGTACCCGCGAGCCCGGCCAGGGCCGCCGGGTCCATGCCCCGCTGCCACAGCACCACCGCGTGGCCCTCGACGTCGATGCCGCGCCGCCCGGCCCGCCCGGTGAGCTGCGTGTACTCGCCGGGGGTGATGTCGGCGTGCTGCTCGCCGTTCCACTTGACGAGCTTCTCCAGGATCACCGTGCGCGCGGGCATGTTGATGCCCAGCGCCAGGGTCTCGGTGGCGAAGACGGCCTTCACCAGGCCCCGGACGAACAGCTCCTCGACGACCTCCTTGAAGGTGGGCAGCATGCCCGCGTGGTGCGCGGCGATGCCCCGCTCCAGGCCCTCCAGCCATTCGTAGTAGCCCAGGACGTGCAGGTCCTCGGCGGGGATCGACGCGGTCCGCTCCTCGACGATCTCGCGCACCTTCAGGCGCGCCGAGTCCTCGTTGAGCCGCAGGCCCGCGTACAGGCACTGCTGAACGGCGGCCTCGCAGCCGGCCCGGCTGAAGATGAAGTTGATGGCGGGCAGCAGCCCGTCGCCGTCGAGTCGGGCGATGACCTCGGGCCGCGAAGGGGTCCAGATCCGGCCGCGCGAGCGCCGCTCGCGCTCGCGGTCGGCCTCGCGGACCATCTTCCCGCGCCGCCGGTCCTTCGGGTTGTAGCGGCTGGTGTTCTCCTCGCGGGCCATCCGCAGCAGATCGGGGTTGACCTCGCGGCGCGCGGAGCCGCGGCCGCCGTGGTCGGACCCCTCCTCGAAGAGGTCGTAGATCCGCCGGCCGGCCATGACGTGTTGCCACAGCGGGACCGGCCGCTCCTCGGAGACGATCACCTCGGTGTCGCCGCGCACGGTGTCGAGCCAGTCGCCGAACTCCTCGGCGTTGGAGACGGTGGCGGAGAGCGAGACCAGGGTCACCGACTCGGGCAGGTGGATGATCACCTCCTCCCAGACGGCTCCGCGGAACCGGTCGGAGAGGTAGTGGACCTCGTCCATCACGACGTAGCCCAGGCCCGTCAGCGCCTGCGAGCCCGCGTACAGCATGTTGCGGAGCACCTCGGTGGTCATCACGACCACGGGAGCATCGGAGTTGACGCTGTTGTCACCGGTGAGCAAGCCGACCTTGTCGGCGCCGTAGCGCTTGGCGAGGTCGGCGTACTTCTGGTTCGAAAGGGCCTTGATGGGCGTCGTGTAGAAGCACTTTCGGCCCTGTCGGAGCGCCAGGTGCACGGCGAACTCGCCGACGATCGTCTTGCCCGAGCCGGTCGGGGCGGCCACCAGGACGCCCTTGCCGCCCTCCAGTGCCTTGCAGGCCTCGATCTGGTACGGATCCAGGTCGAATTCGTACATCTCGCGGAACGGCGCCAGGGCGGTGGCCTCTTCGGCGGCGCGGATCCGGGCAGCGGCGTACCGCTCGGCGGGAGAGAGTTCTTCGGTCATCTTGTCGTCGAGCCTACCCGCCGCCCCTGACAACAGTCGCGATCTTTATGACGAGGTCCGGACGGCCTACGCCGTCCCGCGCTCCCCCCTCCCCGCAGCCGTCCTACGCCAGGAGCCGCAGGGCCCCGGGGACGCACTCGGCGGTCACCGGCAGCGCTCCCAGCGGCTCGCCGTCCGCGTAGGCCGTACTGCCGGCCGCCTCCAGGGTCACCTTCGCGGCCCGGAACACGGTGACCTTGGGGTGGCCGAGATGGGTCCCCCTGTAGACCCGCGGGAAGACCTTCAGCAGGGTCGCCCGGCTGCAGTCGCCGACGACGGTGATGTCGAACAGTCCGTCATCGGGCCGCGCGTCGGCGCAGATGCGCATCCCGCCGCCGTAGGAGGAGCCGTTGCCGACGGCCACCAGCGTGGCCTCGGTCTCGACGGCCGGCCCGTCGTCGAGGGTGATCCGGTACGGGAAGGGCCTGAAGGCGGCCAGCTCCAGGGCCATCGCCAGGTCGTACTTGAACCGGCCGGCCGGCAGCCGCATCCGGTTGCCGCGGTCGTTGACCCGCGAGTCGAAGCCGGAGCACAGCACGGTCCCGTACCAGGTGCCCCCGTCGACCCGGCCGAGGTCGATCTCGCGGACCCGGCCCCCCTTGAGCACCTCGGCGGCCAGGGCCCCCGCCCGCGCGGGGTCCCTTACGGGCAGCCCCATCGCCCGCGCGAAGTCGTTGCCGGTGCCCACCGCGACCACGCCGAGCGGGACCAGGGTCCCGGCCAACGCCTGGAGGGCGAGGGAGACCATGCCGTCGCCGCCGACCGCGACGACCGCGCCGGTGCCGCCCCGGACGGCTGCGCGCAGCCGCTCCAGTGCGTCGGGGGCATCGGCGCCCACCACGGTCCGTACGGAAAAACCCGCCTCCCGGAGCGCGGAAGCGGCCGGCTGCGCGGCGTGCGCGCCCCGGCCGCGTCCGGCGGTGGGATTGACGAAGAGGGTGATCTCAGCACTCACCCACGGGAATCTACCCGCAGGGATCAGGTGGCGTCGTCGTAACCGTTGATCCGCCGGCGGCCGCCGTCGTCCTGACCGGGCAGGGCGCCGGGGGCGGCCACGGGCTCGATCTCGCCGAGCGCCGCCGGGGTCAGGTCCACCTCGGAGGCCTCGTCGTCGTCGAGGCCGGCATCGGGGTTGCGCCGTGCCCGCCTGCGGTCGTTGAAGAGGCAGACCCCGAGCGCGACGAAGTACAGGGTGACGATCGGCGCGGCCAGCGCCAGCATGGTCAGCGGGTCACCGGTGGGGGTCGCGAACGCCGAGAAGACCGTGATGCCCAGCACCATGGCCCGCCACCAGCTCGCGAGCCGCTTCGCGGTCAGCACGCCGGTGAAGTTGAGCAGGATCAGCAGCAGCGGCAGCTCGAAGGCCAGGCCGAAGACGATGACCATGCGCGTGACCAGGTCGAGGTAGTCGTCGACCGGCAGCAGGTTGCTCGCGTTGTCCGGGGTGAACTCCAGCAGGATCACCGCGGTCTGCGGCAGCACGTTGTACGCGAGGACCGCGCCCGCGCCGAACAGCGGAGCGCCGACCGCCACGAAGGCGACGGCGTACTTCTTCTCGTGGCTGTGCAGGCCCGGGGCCACGAAGGCCCACAGCTGGTACAGCCACACCGGCGCGGAGAGCACGAGACCGGCGGTGAGCGAGACCTTCAATGCGATCGAGAACGGCGCGATGAGGCCGTTGACCGTCATGGAGGCGCAGGGCCGCCCGTTGCGCTGCTCGATCACGCCGTTGGTGCATCCGACGGAGTCCAGCATCGGCTTCATCATGAAGTCGATGAGGTCCTTGTAGAAGAACGCGGCCACCACTGTGATCACGAGGATCGCAAGGACCGACTTCAGCAGCCGGTTTCTCAGCTCACGCAGGTGCTCGACCAGCGGCATGCGCCCTTCGGCGTCCTTTGCCTTCTGGTCCGTCTTCTCCTGCTTGCGGGCAGACTTGAGCAACCCACGTCCCTTGTCTCGATGCAGATGACTGGCGCGACCTCGGTCGGCTGGAGTCAGCTCTTGGTGGTGTGGTTGGGCTCGCTGACCGGCCGGGCGCTGGTGACGTCACCGGGCGAGGCCTGGATCGTGCGCGGGGCCGCCTGCTGCTGCGGAGCCTGGTCGGCGACGGAAGAGGCGGTCGCGGCGTCCTCCGCCTCGCCCTCCTTCTTCATCGCCTTCGCCTCGCTCTTGAGGATGCGGGCGGACTTGCCGAGCGAGCGGGCCATGTCGGGAAGCTTCTTGGCACCGAACAGCAGGAAGATCACGGCGACGATCAGGAGGATCTCGAGGGGCTTCAGGTTGCCGATCATGTGTGTCTTCCTTCTCACCGAAACGGCTGGTTGTGGTGGCCAGGCGGCTCGGACCTGGATCCGTATACCGCTCTGACATGGATCGTAACCCCCGGGGGTTAACGGCAGGCAATCCCCCGGGGTATCACCGCTTGCGTGGTCAGACAGTACGACGGTTGTCCCACCTGTCCCCTATACCTATCTGACGCGGCCGACGGTCTACCCTGTGTATGTCTCTGTGGGCCTTCCCCCTGGCCGTGCGGGCCGCCGCGACCCCGGTGTGGCAGGTGGCCGGGACCCCGTTCGGGCCGGAGCGCGTGGCCCGGATCCCGGGGCGCTGCTCGGGCCGGGTCTGGCTGGACCCGCCGGGCCGGCTGCTCGCGCTGGCCCCGGACCTGGACGCCCCCCCCAGGCCGGTGCTCAACGCCGAGCCCGTCGACCCGGGGCGGGCCGGCGCGGTGTCCCCGCCGCCCCCGACCCCCTCCAGCCCGTCGGCCACCGGCTCGACCGCACCCCCCGGCGCCGCGGCCCCGCCCCTCAGCCGCCCAGTTCCGGGTGGGCCGCGGCGAGGCGCTTGGGGGCCGCCTGGAGCCAGGAGTCGGTCAGGATCGAGCGCAGCTCCGCCGCGTCCTCCACCGCCGCCAGCCGGACCCGCAGCCAGGCGTAGTTGTCGTCGTGACCCGGACGTATGAAGAACTTCTCCGGCTCCGCCGCGATCAGCTCGGCCCGCTCCTCCACGGGGCACTTCACCCCGATCGAGGTGTCGTCCTCGGCCAGGGCGGCGAAGATCTTGCCGTTCTTCCCGCCGACCCGGAACGTCGGCATGCCCCAGGCGAGCTTCTCGCTGCTGTCCGGCAGCGACAATGCGATCTCCCTGACGTCCCCTGCTGTCGTGGCCATCCCCGCGACTCCTCTCCAGCCACCGGTGCTCCCTCGTCTCCGACCGTAGACCCGGCCACTGACAATCGCCCCCGATGACGATCACCCCCCGAGCCGCAGGCAGCGGGCAGCGGGCGGTGGGGCCCTTCACCCGCAGCGGTCCTCCCGCTCGTGCACCAGCTCCACCAGCTCGGCCGCCAGCTCCTTCACCGCCGCCAGTCCCGCCAGCCCCCACCGCCTCGGCACCACGTCCACCGCGCACACCGTCCCCAGCACGATCCCGCGCCGGTCGATCACCGGCGCGCCCGCGTAGGAGCGCACCCCGCTCTCGTCCACGACCGCGTTGCCCGCGAAGCGCGCGAAGTCCCGTACGTCCTCCAGCACCAGCGCGCGTCGGCGCACCACCACGTACGGGCAGTAGCCGTGGTCCCGGGCGAGCACCCGCGCCGGGTAGCCGCTCGCCGGGGCCTCGGGCGCGTGGTGCAGGCCGGCGAAGAACTGCCGTTCCTCGCTGATGAAGTTGATCCCCGCGTACGGCGCGTCCAGCGCGCCCGCGACCCGCCGCGCGAACGCGTCCAGTTCGCCGTCCGCCCGCTCGCCCAGGCCCAGTTCGCGCAGCCGCACCACACGCGCCGGCGCCTCCCGATCCACAGGCGTGAGCAGCAGGTGCCCGGTCGACTCGTAGTAGGCCATGTCGTCTCCCCCGAATTCCGTTCGGATCCCGTCACTCCGGATACTTCGCGGACCTGGCGTGCGCCGCAGGCTCCGCCGCCGACAGCAGGTGGTGGACGAGGGCGGCCAGCGCCCCCGTGCCGGAGCTCGGCAGTCGCGCGTCGCACCGTACGACGGGCACGTCCGGCCCGAGCCCCACCGCCTCGCGCACCTCGTCGGCGCCGTAGCGGTGGCCGCCGTCGAACTCGTTGACGGCGAGGACGAAGCCGATCCCGCGCCGCTCGAAGAAGTCCACGGCGGGGAAGCAGTCGGCGAGGCGGCGCGTGTCGGCGAGCACCACCGCCCCCAGCGCGCCCGCGCACAGCTCCTCCCACAGGAACCAGAAGCGCTGCTGGCCGGGCGTGCCGAAGAGGTAGAGCACGTGCCGCCCGTCCAGCGTGATCCTGCCGAAGTCCAGCGCCACGGTCGTGGACGTCTTCGCCTCGATGCCGTCCAGCGGGTCGGCGGCCTCGCTCAACCCGCTGAGCAGTTCCTCGGTGCTCAGCGGCTCGATCTCGCTCACCGCCCCCACGAAGGTGGTCTTGCCCGCCCCGAAACCGCCCGCGACCAGGATCTTCAAGGTCGCGGGGGCCTCGTGGGCGGGTGCCTCAGAGCCGTTTGCGCAGGCCATCGAGCACCGCCCGGAGCAGGGACTGGTCGTCGTCGGCGAACGAGCCGGCGCCCGGGCTCGGGAAGCGCGGCGCCCGCACGGTCACGGCCCCGTGCTCCATCAGGTCGGACAGCAGCACCTTGACCACGACCGCGGGCAGCCGCAGGTGCCCCGCCACCTCGGCGACGGTCACCGCCGCCGCGCCCGCGCACATCCGGAGCGCGAGCGCGTGCTCCGCGCCCAGCGGCCCGCGCGGGCGCACGCCGGTTGCCGTCACCAGCGACAGCAGGTCGAGCGCGACGGCCGGTCGGGTCCGCCCGCCGCTCGCCGTGTACGGGCGCATCACACGGCCCGCCGAATCGTCCAGCCACGGTGTGTCACGCGGCGCCCCCGCCTCCGGTGCCCCCCTCGTGCGCGCCCTCATCGCTCCGCGTCGGCGGCGGCGGGCCGCCTCGGCGGGGCCGCCAGGTACGGGCGCACGCTCTTGACCAGCATCGCCATCTCGTAGCCGAGTACGCCCGCGTCGGCCTCCCGGTCCGCCAACACCGCGAGGCAGGTGCCGGATCCGGCCGCCGACACGAAGACGAGGGCGGTGTCGAGCTCGACCACCACCTGGCGGACCTCGGCTCCGTCCGCGAACCGGGAACCGGCGCTGCGCCCGAGCGAGTACAGCCCGGAGGCCAGCGCGGCCAGGTGGTCGGCGCTGTCGGCGTCGAGCCCGTGGACGCACGTGACGAGCCCGTCGGCGGTCAGCAGCACCGCGCTGCGCGTGTACGGCACCCGCTGGACCAGGCCGCTGAGCAGCCAGTCGAGATCCGAGAGCCGACTGGTCGTGGTCGCCACTTCGCCGCCCATGGGGGTGCGCTCCTTAGCTTTCGGGTGATTCGGGTGAGAGGCCGGGGTCACGTCTGGTGCTCCGACTGGGCGAGGCCGAAGCCCCGTTGGAAGGCGGCCATCAGGCCGGGGTCGTGCACGGGCCGCTCCGCGCGCGCGTCGTCGGCCGGCCGGGGTGCGGGGGCCTCGCGCAGTTGGTGCGCGAGGTGCTCCTGCGCCCGCCGCCGGGGCAGCGGCGGCCGCTCCTCACCGACCCGGGCGGCCGGCACGGACCCGGACACCGGCACGGACACGGGCACGGATACCGGCACCGGCCCAGCCACGGACTCGGTCACGGACGCGGTCACGGACTCGGTCACGGACGCGGGCACGGACGCGGTCACGGGCACAACCGCCGGCACCGCCACAGCCATCGGGGCCGCCAGCGTCCGCGCCGCCTCCCCGGCGGGCGATGTCGTACGGGGCACGGTGCCCGGCGTACCAACGGCCCATCCCGGCACGGCCGGTGGAGCGCAGGAAGACTCCGCCCCGGGCAGGCTCACGCGCACCGGCTCCAGAGGCGGCGCGCCCGCCCCCTCGCCGGTCCCCCACGAGGTCGCCCGGGATCCGCCCAGGGCATCGGCCGCACTCGGTGCCTCCGCCCCCAACAGCTCCTGCGGCAGGACCAGTACGGCGAGCACGCCGCCGTAGATGTTGGACTTGAGCTCGACGGCGATCCCGTGCCGGCGGGCCAGCGCGGAGACGACGAACAGGCCGATCCGCCCGTCCGCCAGCAGGTGCCGGACGCTGATCTGGTCGGGGTCGCCGAGCAGGGCGTTCATCCGGTGCGCCTCCTCGGGCGGCATGCCGAGGCCCCGGTCCTCCACCTCGACCGCGATCCCGGCCGTGACCCGCTCCGCGCGCACCACGACATCGGTGTCGGGGGCGGAGAACACCGTTGCGTTCTCGACGAGTTCGGCCAGCAGGTGCACGACGTCGGCGACGGCGTGGCCGCGTACGGTGCCGCCCGCCGGGGGCACCACCTTGACCCGGGTGTACTGCTCGACCTCCGCGACGGACGAGCGCAGCACCTCGCTCAGGTCGATGGGCCGGGTCCACTGCCGGCGCGAGGCTGCACCGCCGAGGACCGCGAGGTTCTCGGCGTGCCGGCGGATCCGGGTGGCGAGGTGGTCGACGTGGAAGAGCTCCTTGAGCAGGTCCGGGTCCTCGACCGTGTCCTCCAGGTCGTCGAGCAGCGAGATCTCCCGGTGCACGAGGGACTGCAGGCGGCGCGCGAGGTTGACGAAGACCTCGACCTTGCGGTCGCTGTCGGTGGGGGCGACGGGAGCGCCGAGCCGGACCAGCGTCGCGTGGGCCTGTTCCCTGGCCCCGCGCAACTCCTGGGAGAGCAGCCAGAACTCGTCCACGCCCGCGTGCGACCCGAAGGACGGCAGGGACCCCGTGCCGCGCACGGGCAGGGCGGGCAGCTCGCCCCGCTCCAGCCGGTCGGCGGCGGTGCGCAGCTCCTGGCGGCCGCGCACGCTGGAGCGGCGCAGTGCCTCGCAGCGGTCGCGGACGGTCTTGGCTCCGCGCTGGGCACCGAGCAGGGCGGCCGCGAGCGCTCCGACGACGAGCAGGGCGCAGCCGGCGAGCACCGGCCACAGCCGGGTGTCCCGGGACCCCTCGCCGCCGCCGAGCTGGAGCGTGAAGATCACCGCGGCGGCGCCGCTGAGCCCGGCGGCCAGGGTCGGCAGCACGGCGGCGCGGACGAGCTGGGGGCGTATCTGCCGGCTGGGACCGGTGACGGCGTGTCTCGACGGGGAGTGGCGGGCGGCGCGGAGTCCGGACATCGGCGTCCTCGGTCAGTGGGGCCCGGCCCCCGGGCGTACCGGGATCCGGTGTTGATCACCGGATACCCACGCTAGACCGCTCGCTGCCGCCCACGACGGGCAGTTGGGGAACTTCGCCCGGGTGCTTCCCGCTCCCGATGGAGCGCTCGCACGCAAGCCCGAATGCGCCGGGTGCGCACACTCCGGCGCACCCCGGGTCGCCCGGGTGCGCACCACCGGCCCCGGGCGCCCCACGCTCCCCGCCCACTCCCTGCGGCTCACCGCCGGGCGCCCCCGACGGCACGCGGCACCGGCACCGGCACTAGGAGCCGACCGCCTCCGGCTCCTCACGCGTTTCGCCGCGGACCCGCCCGGGCAGTTCGATCCGTACGTCCGCCGCCGGCCGGATCCCGCCCCCGGCCACGAAGGGCCGCCACCACGGCGAAGCCGGCGCGTCCGCCGCGCCCGGCTCGAACGGCTGGCCCGGCACCGGCAGCGCGATCGCGGCCCCGGCCCCCTCGGCCGCGGCCACCGTGCCCTCGCCGGGCTCGTCCCACGGGTGCGGGGCCAGGTTGAAGGTGCCCCAGTGGATCGGCAGCATCGTGCCGTGCGGTGTGCCGCCCTGGAGGTCGAGGTGGGCGCGCATGCCCTCCTCCGGCGTCATGTGGATGTCGGGCCAGTACTCGCTGTACGCCCCGATCTGGATCATCGTCGCGTCGAACGGCCCGTGCTCCGCGCCGATCTCCCCGAACCCGGGGAAGTACCCGGTGTCACCGCTGTGGAACACCCGGTGCTCGTCCCCCGCGACGACCCACGAAGCCCAGAGCGTGAACTGCTGGTTGCGCAGGCCGCGGCCGCAGAAGTGGCGGGCCGGGGTGGCCGTGAGCGAGAGCCCGGCCACCTTGGTGGTCTCGTTCCAGTCGAGCTCGCGCAGCCGGTCCGCCGGGACGCCCCAGCGCTCCAAGTGCGCTCCGACGCCGAGCGGCACGGCGAAGACGGTGTCCGTGCCGGCCAGCTGCTTGATCGTCGGCAGGTCGAGGTGGTCGTAGTGGTCGTGCGAGATCACCACGACGTCGACGTCGCCCAGCGAGGCCAGCGGCACCGGCACCGGATGCAGCCGCTTGGGCCCGGCGAAGGGGAAGGGGGAGCACCGCTCGCCCCAGACCGGATCGAAGAGGACCCGGCGCCCGTCGATCTCGACGAGCACGCTGGAGTGCCCCATCCAGGTCACCCGCAGTCCGCTCGCCGGCGGCTTCGCCAGCTCGGCGAGCGTCGTCGGGTAGACCGGGATGGGCGCGCCGGGGTTGCGTCGGAGCCGCTGCTCCTTGTGGAAGTAGATCTTGGCGAACTCGGCCATCGACCCGGAGGGTCTGGTCCGGGCCCCCACCGGGTTCTGGAACACGCCCTCGGCGAAGTTCGGCGAACGCCGGATCCGCTCCAGCCGGGCACCGGACGGGTCCGCGCCGAAGGCTTCGGGCCGCAGGGCGCGCAGCCGTGGACGCAAGGGACGGGAGCCGGTCAAGGCGCCTCCAGTGTGGGGGGTGCGGGCAGTGCGTACTCATGGGTTACCACCTTCCCAACGCGTGGCACACCCGAAGGATTCCGTTCCGGCCGTTCCGGCCCCCCGAAGCCGCCCCGCGCGCCCTCTCCCCGCCCTGTCTTGTCCGTTCTCGTGGGCTGGGAAAAGTATACAAGAAGACGCCCAGACGCGGCCCGGACCCGGGGGCTGCTCGGGCGGGACGGGATCGAGGGGGCGATGCTCCTCACCCCGGCCGCGAGCGTGCACACCTTCCGGATGCGCTTCGCCATCGACGTGGCCTACCTGGACCGCCGGCTCAGGGTCGTCGCGCTGACCACCATGCCCCCCGGACGCCTCGGACTCCCCCGGCTGCGCGCCCGCCACGTCCTGGAGGCCGAGGCCGGCGCCATGGCCGCCTGGGGGCTGCGCGTGGGGTCCGTGCTGCGGCTCCGTCTCGACCGACGCTAGGCGCTGCCCCTGACCGGCGGTAGGTTGGGGCGGTTGAGCTGGGGTGGCAGGGGAGCGGCATGACGGAGAACGCGCACATCAAGGCGCTGGAGCAGATCATGCCGGCGACTCACGGCACGGACGAGGACATCGACTGGCAGGCGGCCGAGGCCGTCTGGGGCAGCCGTTTCCCCGCCGACTTCATCGCCTTCATGGGCCGCTTCGGCGCGGGCTCGATCAACGGCGAGGCGAGCGTGCTGCTGCCGCTGCCCAAGCCGGGGCTCCAGTGGGACCCGGCGCAGATGGCGGAGGAGACCGCCAACGCCCGCCAGGTCTGGGAGTCCGAGGGCGGCCGGGCCGCCTTCGACGTGGACCCCGAGTCGATCGTCGCCTGGGGCGTCACGGGCGGCTCCGACATCCTGTGCTGGCTGACGACCGATGCCGACCCGGACCGCTGGCCCGTCCTGGTGGTCGGGCGCCACACCGCCGACTCCTTCGCGGTGTACCCGTACGGCATGGGCGAGTTCCTGTACCGCCTGTGCTCCGACGAGTTCGACATGAGCCCGGTCAGCATCACCTTCTGGGACGGCGGCCACCTCAGCTTCGTGCACTGGCGCAAGGCCCAGCGGCGCTGGCAGGAGGGCCGCAACCCCGAAACGGGCGAGCCCGACCCCTACGCGGGCGACTTCTCCGACTGACGCCGCCGCGCGGCCGGTCCCCCTCCCCCAACCCGTTCCGTGGCCGGAAACGGGCGTTTCGCCATGTCTACGCGCGTCCGAATTGTTGATCACATATCGGAAAACACCATTCTGAAATGCCGCACTTGGAGCATTGACCACAAGTGCCGACCCAATGGAACAAGACGGCCTCCCACAGGAGAGAATTCCGGCCAACGGGCCATGGAGGGACAGCACAGCCCGGAGCAACCCATAAGTAATAACGCGACGCAAAAGAAAATCAGGGGAATACACCCGTGCGACGAAGAATCTTCGGCACGGCCGCCACCACGGTCGTGCTCGGTCTGCTGACAACGCTGGCCGGATGCGGCGGCTCGGACGGAAGCGACGCAGGTGACGGCGGCACGCTCCGCCTCGTCGCCGCCGAATACGGCGACGGTTCGGCCAACAGTTCCAAGGAGTTCTGGGACAAGGTGACGGCGGATTTCACCGTCGCGAACCCGGGCATCAAGGTTCAGGTCCAGCTGCTTCCGTGGGCCGACATCGACCGTGAAGTCTCCCGCATGGTGAAGGCCGGGAACGCGCCGGACATGGCCCTCATGGGTTCTTACTCGGACTTCGCGGCGCAGGGCAAGCTCTATTCCGCGGACGAACTCCTCTCGGTCACCGCCGAGGCGAACTTCCTGCAGCCCCTCGCCGAGGCCGGCTCCGTCCGCAACACCCTCTACGGCCTGCCCTTCGTCGCGAGCAGCCGCCTGCTCTTCATCAACGAGACCCTGTTCAAGCAGGCCGGCGTCAAGGAGACCCCCAAGACCTGGGCGGACCTCAAGGCCGCCGCCAAGGCACTCAAGGACAAGGGCGTGAAGTACCCGTACGCCATGCCCCTGGGCCCCGAGGAGGCGCACGCCGAGGCGATGATCTGGGAGCTCAGCAACGGCGGCGGCTACGCCGACAGCAGCGGCAACTACAGCCTGGCCTCCGACCAGAACATCCAGACCTTCAAGTGGATCAAGGAGAACCTGGTCGGCCCCGGCCTGCTCGGCCCCACCCCGCCGTCCCAGCTCAACCGTGCCGACGCCTTCGCCGCCTTCACGCGGGGCGAGGTCGGCATGCTCAACGGCTACCCCTCGCTCACCCACGAGGCGCGCGCCAAGGGCATCGAGGTCCGGACCGTCGCGATGCCCGTCAACGACACGATCGGCACCGGCGAGAGCCCGCCGGCCGTCGGCGTGGCCGACTGGATGGTGGCGTTCAAGCAGCACGACCACCGCGCCGAGATCGGCAAGTTCCTGGACTTCGTCTACCAGGACAAGAACCTCGCGGACTTCGCCGGCCGCTACCACCTGCTGCCGTCCACCGTCTCCGCCTCCCGCACGCTGGCCGGCAGCGGCGGCATGGACAAGAGCGACGCCGAGTTCCTGACGGCCCTGCGCAGCGCCCAGCTCTACCCGGTCAACGACCCGTCCTGGGTGACGGTCAGCGACACCATCAAGCGCAACATCGGGCGGGCCGTGGACCCCGGCGGCGACCCGAAGGCCGTGCTGGAGGAGATCGCCGCGAAGGCGACCGAAGCCAAGAAGCGCTGACCCCACAGCGCCCGGAACTCCCGCAGCGCCCGGAACTCCAGGTGCGTGCGGCCCGGAACTCAAGGCGCGTGCGCCCGGAACTTCCGCCGAACGGCCCTGCCGACACGGGACTTCCGCCCCCTGCCGCACCCCACCCCACGCGGCATCATGGCTGGTACGGCTTCGATCCGAGGCCGCGGCCCCGTCGCCCCGCCGCGCACCCACAAGGTGCGCGGGGCGGCAGGCCCACCCCTTCCCCTCACCGCATCAGCTGGCGCCCTGGTTCTGCGGGCTGAACGCCGTGCGGTACTCCTGGCAGCTGGAGTCCCAGGCCAGGGACCCCGTGAGGGTGCCGTAGCCGGTGCGCGTGACCGACCACTCCACCGTGTACTTCCCGGTGTCACACGCGATGCGCTTGCCGCCCGGAACCTTCGTACGGCCCGTCGCCGGCCGGTTGACCAGCTCCTGGTGCACCTCGGCGGCCTTGGCGCGGTTCGCGCTCCGCAGCACCGCGTGCACGACGATCGGGTGCTTGCCGTCCTTGGTGGTCAGCACCTTCTTCACCCCCTGCGAGTCCGCGACCGACCACGCGAACTCGTACCCCGGCTCCCAGGCCAGGGTCTTCGGGTCGGGGACCTGGCGGTGGTAGTCCTCCGCGCCCTTGGGTCCGGGCCGGTCCACCGTCTTGTACCGGATGCCGGGCTGGAAGCGGAACTGCGCCTCCACCTTGTGCATGTCGTCCTTGGTCCACATCGACTTCATCGCCTTCTCCCCTCCGCTCGGGTCCTGGAGGAACGCCGTGCCGTCCGCGGCGGTGGCGGCTCCCTGGCAGAGGACGGGGGCGAGGGCCGCCGCGGCGGCGGCGAGGGCGAGAGCGGCGGTGCGGGTGCGCTTCATGCCCGGACCAACGGGGTCCCGCGGCGGGCCGGAACGACGCCGGGCGCGCTTTCACCCGTACGAGAACCGGTGCGCGGGCGCGACCCCGCGCGCGTCCGGAACCCCTGCCCGCGGGCCGCGTGTTGGCGTGCGCGGAAGCCGTTCGGCAGCACCGGCCGGACCGGGGGGACGACGATGGCGGTGGACGTGGACGGCACGGTGGCGGCGGGCTGGGAGCCGGTGCGCGAGGAGCTCGAGGCCTTCGTGGCCTTCGAGGCCTTCGTGGCCTTCGTGGCCTTCGTGGCCTTCGTGGCCGGCGAGCGGATCCCTCCGGAGGCGTCGGCGTACCGGCCGGAGTTCACCGGGGGCGGCAAGGAGCGGCTGACGGTGCGGCAGTTGGTCGCGCACCAGTCCGGACTGGTCAACACCGCCGAGGGCTTCGACTACGAGGAGCTCGCGGACGACGCGCTGCTCGCGGCGCGGCCGGCCGGGCAGCGGCCGCACTGGGAGCCCGGGACGGCGTACGGCTACCACGCCTACGTGATCGGCGCGCTGACCGGCGAGGTCGCGCGCCGGGCGACGGGGCGCTCGATCCAGGAGGTCTCCGAGGAGCGGATCCGCGCGCCGTTCGGGCTGGACCTGTACCTGGGACTGCCGCCGTGTCAGCTGGAAGGGCGCTGGCGGCCGGTCCTGGACATGGTTCCGACGCCGGAGCAGGAGGCCGAGGGCGCGGAGCTCGCGGCAACGGCTCCGGAGCTGCTGGCGGTGGCCTTCGACCTGCACCGCGATCCGCCGGGGCCCGGAGGCCTTCGGGCACTCGGGCGCGGCGGGCGCCCAGGGCTTCGCCGACCCGGTGACGGGGACCGCGTACGGCTACACGCGGCGCCGCTTCGCCTTCCCGGGCGGGGCCGCCGCGGAGAACGGCCCGCTGACGGCGGCGGTCCTCAAGGCGGCCCGGGGGTAGGGCGGTCCGGGGGCAGGGCGGCCCGAGGGTAGGGCGGTCCGGGCTGAGAGCGGTCCGGGCCGAAGGCAGTCCGGGCCGAGGGCGACGCTCAGGCGCTGGGGCCGGTGACCACCGGGAAGCCGGTGGGCCGGCCCTGCTCCTTCAGCCAGGCCAGGACTTGGTCGAGGGCCTCGACGGTCTGGGTGCGGTTGCCGCCGCCGTCGTGGAACAGGACGGTCGGACCGTTCTTGATCTCGCTCTTGACCGTGTTGGCGATCTTCGCGGCCCCGGCCTTCTCGAAGTCCTTGCTGTCGATGTTCCAGCCCAGCGGACGCATGCCGTCGGCAGCGGCCAGGGCCCTGCTCTCGGGCGTGAACGCACCGCCGGGGGCCCGGTAGTACTCCACCTTGGCCCCGCCTCCCGCCGCGTCCTCGATCAGCTTCTTCGCGTCGAGGATCTGCCGGCGCTGGTAGTCGAGGGGCTTCTTGTCCATCGTCGTGTCGTGGTCCATGGTGTGGTCGCAGAGCCGGTGGCCGGCCGCGACGACCTTCTTGACCAGGTCCGGGTGGGCCTTGGCCTGCGGGCCGATCATGCAGAAGGTCGCCTTCACGTCGTACTTCGCGAGGACCTCCAGCACCTTCGGCGTCCACTTGGGGTCGGGCCCGTCGTCGATGGTGATGTTGACCGCGTTCCCGCCGGCCTCCGAGGCGTGGGCTATGCCGTCCGGGACCTGGCCCGGGTTCCCGGGCGCCTGGGGGTCGGCGCCGCCGCCCTGCGCGGGGTCGTCGCTCTGCCGGGAGGCGTTCTCGTGGCCCGTGTCGGGGGACGGATCGACGATCGTCGTCACTCCCCACACCGTCGCGGCCACCGCCGCGGCCGCCCCGGCGACGGCCAGCCGTGTCCGCATGCCCTGCATGTGCGTGCGCGCCATGAACCCCATGTGTCTCAACTCCCCATTCGACGTCCGCCTTGTGAGCTCGCACTGGTCAGGACGTCAGGCGCCGATGAGGGGTTCCAGCCGAATGGCCCATAAATTTCATGTTGGATGACTTTGCTCCTTGATCGTCCCGAATTCCGTCCCGGCTGAAACCACGGGCGATCGGGGCGGCCTCCTCCCGGGCATCCCGGGCTGAAGACCCCGGCTCTCCCTGGAGGTTCACTCACCCATGCGCAAGGCACACACCCCTGCGGTCCCGCTGCTCGCCCTGCTCGCGCTGTCGGTCGCGGTGAGCCTCCTGCCGGCCGACGGAGCGCGGGACGTCAAGCCGGACGGGGCGGTCGGGGCGCGGGTGGAGCACGGCACCCTGACGGCGGTGACCGTGACCGGACCTGACGGGAAGCCGGTTGGCCAAGGTGGACATCGCCCGGCACCCGCTGACGCTGGAGCGTGACGGCGCGGTGGTGAAGTCGGTCCCGATCACGGCGGGCGATCCGGCGAGCACCCCGACCTGGAGCGGGAAGATGCCCCTCATGGGCAAGGAGGGGACCATTCTGACGGTCTCGGGCACGTACGCGCACCAGGCCGAGTGGGCGGAGGGCCACATCGGCTCGGCGAACAAGAGCCACGGCTGCATCGGCCTGAAGAGGCGGCGGACGCGGCGTGGTTCTACGACCTGGTGCAGGTCGGCGACGTCTTCGAGGTGACGGACGGCAAGGAGACGGTGGCCGCCGGGAACGGCTTCGGCGAGTGGAACCTGTCCTGGGCGGACTGGCAGCAGGGGTCGGCGCTGAAGTGAGCCGAAGTGAGCCGAAGTGAAGCGAACGGGGCGGGGCGGACGGCCGCTCGGGGCGTTCGGGCTGTTCGTGGGCGCGCTCGACGCGTCGATGAACATGCTCGGCGTGAGCCTGCAGGCCGCGTACGGGCGAAGCATCATGCTGGGGTTCCACGCGGCCTACAGCCTGGGCGGGCGCCTCGGCGCCGCCGCCGCGGGGGCCGGGCCCGCGGGTGTGCCGGCTGCGCCCGGGTCCGCGCCGGAGGGGACGAAGAGCACGAGCACCACGACGCCGAGTGCGGCGATGCAGGCGCTGACCCCGAACACGGCGTCGTACCCGTCGACCGTGACGCTCAGGATGAAGAAGGCGGCGAGGGGGCCGAGCAGCGCCCCGGTGGTGTCCATGGCGCGGTGCACGCCGAAGGCGCGGCCTTGCAACTCGGCAGGCGTGGAAAGGGAGATGAGCGCGTCGCGCGGGGCAGTGCGCAGGCCCTTGCCGGTGCGTTCCAGGGCGAGGACCACGCTGATCGGGCCGAGGCTGTGGGCGAGCAGCAGCAGCGGTTTGCACAGCGCGGACAGGCCGTAGCCGATCCCGGCGATCAGCTTGTGGTTGCGGATCCGGTCGGCGAGGTGGCCGCCGGTCAGCTGCACCAGCGCGCTGACCCCGTTGTACAGGCCGTCGAGCGCACCGAAGCCCAGCGGGCTCAGGCCCAGTCCGGCGACCAGGTAGAGCGGCAGGACGGCGGTGACCATCTCCGAGGAGATGTCGGTGATCAGGCTGACCGCACCCAGTGCGAGGACGGCCGAGGCGACGGCGGGGGCCCGGACGGGGCTGCCGTCCGGTGCGGTCTTCGCGCCCGCCGGCGCGGAGCGGTCCGCGAGGTACATGCTCTCGAGCTCCCGGTGCAGACGGTCTGAGTCACTCGTGCGTACGAGTGGCACCCTAATGGTTGTACGGGCCAACTGGACGGTGTACGGCCCGATTCGGCCGGTGGCCGGCTTCAGCCCTGCCGGCTGCTCTCGTCGCGCAGCCAGGTGGAGAAGTCCCCGGTCCGGATGGCCTTGCGGGCGCCCCGGCGGGCCGCGAGGGCCGCCACGACGAACACCACGACCCCGGGGAGCAGCCGCGGCTGGGCCCGGAGCAGGGCGCGCAGGTCTCCCGTACCGGTCCGCGCGGACGGTACGGACGAGGCCGCCCCGGCGGGCTCCGCGGCCTGGAAGCGCTCCAGCTCGGCGGACGAAGTCGCCGCCCGGACCCGCCGTTTGACCAGGTCCGACCAGGTGCGCGGCGGGTGCACCACGACCCGGGCCGCCTCGACCACGCTGCGCTCTCCCGGCGCGAAGGCGAGGGAGGCGGCGAGGTCGTCCGCCATCAGCGGGGGCAGGGCGGCGATCCGCGCGTGGCCCGGTTCGGACACCGCGATGACCCCGCGCCCGAACAGGCCCTCGCGGACGGCCGGCAGCCGCTGCCAGACCCGGTAGTAGGCCCGGACCGGCCAGGCGCAGCCGGTCAGGGGGATGTCGCGCCCGGGGGCCGCGGCGAGCAGCTCCGGACGGTCGGCGAGGGCGCCCGCCAGCACCCGTACGTCGGCGGCCCCGACCTCGACGTCGGCGTCCACGTACAGCCGGGGGAAGCCCCGCGCGTGTTCGTCGCCGACCCGAAGTGCCCGGTGTTTGGAGGGAGTCGGGATCTCCACCACGCGTACGCGGGGACCGCGCGCGCCCGCCACCGCGGCGGTGTCGTCCGTACAGCCGTTGCACACCACGACGATGTCGGGCCCGGAAGCCGGGGCTTCGGCCAGGAGCGCGTCGAGGAGCCGGCCGATGACCCGGCCCTCGTTGTGGGCCGGGATCACGATGCTGGTCACCCCGGAAGTATGCACGGCCGAACGCCCGTACCGACCGTTTCCTCCAAGTCTCCCCGGGGGTACGCCCGGTGGTCTAGATTGAACGCAGCCGACCGGATTCGGCGTGCTTCGGCGACGCCATGGTCCGATCGGTGCAGGGAAGTTGAGTCAGGGACGGGTACGGCGGCTTGGGGGAACAGGCCGCCTGCCCGGGGCCGGACCGGCGCGAGGGGTGCCGGACGGCCGGGGGGCGGAAGTACGTGCAACACGTACGGCATCGGTCGTGGGGGCCATCGTCGTCGGGCGGGTCGGACACGGGTCGCGCAGGCGGCCCGGCCTGCCGTCGACGGCACCTCCTTCCTTCGCACGCGTCCCGGCCATGGGTCGTCGACACGCCTACGGGCGTGCGCGGAAGGAAAGGGAACGCTGTGAAGGACACCGCGAAGGACGTGGGGCGGGGCGCCGGAGCCGCAGGCGGGGGGCAGGCGGAGCCGTTAGGCGTAGCCGTCGTCGGCGCGGGCTACTGGGGCCCCAACCTGGTCCGCAACTTCCAGTCCAGCCCGGAGTTCCGGCTGCGCTGGCTCTGCGACCTGAACGTAGACCGGGCCCGCCAGGTGCTGGGCGGCTACTCCACCGTCCAGGCCACTTCCGACTACGCTGCGGTCCTCGCCGACCCGGCCGTCGACGCCGTCGCCGTGGCCACCCCGGCCGGCACCCACCTCGACGTGGCACTGGCGGCCCTGCGCGCGGGCAAGCACGTCCTCGTCGAGAAGCCCCTCGCCGCCACCTACGAGGACGGGCTGCGCCTGGTGAACGAGGCCGAGGAGCGCGGCCTCACCCTCATGTGCGACCACACCTACTGCTACACCCCGGCGGTGGCCCGCATCCGGGACATGGTCCGCTCCGGCGAGCTCGGCGACATCCAGTTCGTGGACTCCGTCAGGATCAACCTCGGGCTGGTCCAGAAGGACATCGACGTCCTGTGGGACCTGGCCCCCCACGACCTCTCGGTCCTCGACTTCATCCTCCCGGAGAACGTCCACCCGGTCGCCGTCGCCGCGCACGGCGCCGACCCGATCGGCGCCGGCCAGTCCTGCGTGGCCTATCTGACGCTGCAGCTCAACACCGGCGCCATCGCCCACGTGCACGTCAACTGGCTGTCTCCGGTGAAGGTCCGCACCACCATGGTCGGCGGCTCCAAGCGGACCCTGGTGTGGGACGACCTCAATCCCACCCAGCGCGTCGCGGTCTTCGACCGGGGCGTGGACCTGACGGCACCGCAGGAGATCGGCGCGGACGAGCGCCGCGACATGCTCGTCTCCTACCGGACCGGCGACATGGTGGCTCCCGCGCTGGGCGAGAAGGAGGCCCTGCGCACCATGGTCGAGGAGTTCGCCTCCTCGATCAGGACCGGGCGGCGCCCGCTGACCGACGGCCGGGCGGGCCTGCAGGTGCTCGACATCCTCGAAGCAGCCTCCCGGAGCCTGGAGTTCCGCGGCGCGGTCGTCGGACTGCGCACCGGGCGCTGACCGCTGTCCACCGTTCACGAAGTCCTCGTGCCCGCAATCGCGCACAGCGCGGCGGCGGGCACGGCGGGTAACACCATGACCGACTCAGTAGGGGCAGGGCGTTGAGCGTACGAGGCAAGAGGATTCTGGTCACCGGCGGAGCGGGCACGATCGGCTCGCACCTGGTGGACCTGCTGGTGGACAACGGGGCGCGCGAGATCGTCGTGCTCGACAACTTCGTGCGGGGGCGGACCGCGAACCTGGCCCGCGCCCTGCCCAGCGGAGTGGTGGACCTGGTCGAGGGCGACATCCGCGACGTCGCCGCGGTGCGCAAGGCGACCGAGGGGGCCGATCTGGTCTTCCACCTCGCCGCGATCCGGATCACCCAGTGCGCGGAGGAGCCGCGGCTGGCGAACGAGGTGATGGTCGACGGCACGTTCAACGTGCTCGAGGCCGCCGCGGCCGCCGGGGTGGGCAAGGTCATCGCCTCGTCCTCGGCCTCCGTCTACGGGATGGCGGAGTCCTTCCCGACCACCGAGCGCCACCACGCGTACAACAACGACACCTTCTACGGGGCCGCGAAGGCCTTCAACGAGGGTGTGCTGCGCAGCTTCCACGCGATGTACGGGCTGGACTACGTCGCGCTGCGCTACTTCAACGTCTACGGCCCCCGGATGGACATCCACGGGCTGTACACCGAGGTGCTGATCCGCTGGATGGAGCGGATCGCCGCGGGCGAGCCGCCGCTGATCCTCGGCGACGGCACCCAGACCATGGACTTCGTCCACGTCAGGGACATCGCGCGGGCCAACCTGCTGGCCGCCGAATCGGACCTGACCGACGAGGTGTTCAACGTCGCGAGCGGGTCCGAGACCAGCCTCCTCGACCTGGCGAACGGCCTGCTGGAGGCCATGGACGCGCAGGGCATGGTGCCGGAGCACGGACCGGCCCGCGCCGTGAACGGGGTGACCCGCCGCCTCGCGGACACCTCGGCGGCCTCGGAGCGCCTCGGCTTCACCGCCGGGATCGACCTGCGCGCGGGGCTGCGCGACCTGGTGGACTGGTGGCGGGCCGAGCGCGCCGCGGACGCCGCCGCTGCCGCCGCCGGCGAGGCCCCCGCCGCGGAGGCCGGCCGATGAGCGCCGCGACCGAGCCCGCCGCCGGACCCGCCCGGATCCCCGTCATGATCCCGTGGCTCGGCGAGGAGGAGGCCCGGGCGGCCGCCGACGCGGTCCTGTCCGGCTGGGTCGCCCAGGGCCCCAGGGTCGCGGAGTTCGAGCGGGCCTTCGCCGAGCGGGTGGGCGCCGAGCACGGCATCGCCGTGAGCTCGTGCACCACCGCGCTGCACCTGGCGCTGATCGCACTGGACCTCGGTCCGGGCGACGAGGTCGTCGTGCCCTCGCTGTCCTTCATCGCCACGGCCAACGCGGTGCGCTACGTCGGGGCGCACCCGGTGTTCGCGGACGTCGAGGAAGCCACCGGGAACCTGACCCCCGCCACCGTGGACGCCGTGCGCACCCCGCGCACCAAGGCCGTGCTCGCCGTCCACCAGGGCGGGGTGCCCGCGGACGTGCACGCCCTGCGCGCGGCCTGCGCCGACTGGGGCGTCCCGCTGGTGGAGGACGCCGCCTGCGGCATCGGCGCGACCGTGGGCGGCAAGTCGGTCGGCCAGGGCGCCCTGCTGGCAGCCTGGTCCTTCCACCCCCGCAAGGTGATCACCACCGGCGAGGGCGGCATGGTGACCACCGACGACGCCGAGTGGGCCGAGCGGCTGCGCCGCCTGCGCGAACACGGCATGAACGTGTCCGCCGCGCAGCGCCACGCGAGCAGCAAGCCGATCGCCGAGAGCTACCTGGAAGTCGGCTACAACTACCGGATGACCGACATCCAGGCCGCGGTCGGCCTGGTGCAACTGGGCAAGCTGGACGCGATCGTGTCCCGCCGGCGCGAGCTGGCGGCCCGCTACGGGGAACTGCTCGCCGGGATCCCCGGCCTGCGCCCGGTCCGGGACCCCGGTCACGGCGAGGGCAACTTCCAGTCGTACTGGGTGCTGCTGACCGAGGACTTCCCGGTCGGCCGGGACGAGCTGCTCGACGTGCTCGCCGAGGCCGGGATCTCGGCCCGGCGCGGGATCATGGCCTCGCACCTGGAGCCGGCCTACGCCGGGCACGGGGCGGCACCGCTGCCGGTGACCGAGCGGATCAGCCGCGACTCGCTGATCCTGCCGCTGTTCCACACGATGACCCGCGAGCAGCAGGACCGGGTGGTGGCGGCGCTGCGCGGACGGGCCGGCGGATGAGCGGGCCGGGCGGACGGGACGGGGCGGCGGGTCCGGACACCGAGGACCTGCTGATCGTCGGCGCGGGCGGCTTCGCCCGGGAGACCGCCCAGGCCGTACGGGACGCGGCCGCGGCGGACCTGCGGCTGGGCCGCGCCCCGCGCCTGCGGCTCGCCGGCCACCTGGACGACGACCCGGCCCTGCACGGCCGGGACGTCGACGGCACGCCGGTGCTGGGCGGCTGCGACCTGGCGCGCGCAAGGCCGGCCGCCCGGGTGGTGGTCTGCGTCGGCAGCCCGCGCGACTACGGGGTGCGGGCCCGCCTGGTGCGCCGCCTGGCCCTGCCCGAGAGCCGCTACGCGACGGTGGTCCACCCCACCGCGGCGGTCTCCGCGTCCTCGGTGCTCGGCGCGGGCTCGGTGCTGCTCGCGCACTGCGTGCTGACCGCCGCCGTACGGCTGGGGTCCCACGTGGCGGTGATGCCGCACGTCGTCCTCACCTACGACGACACGGTCGGGGACTTCGCGACCCTCGCCTCGGGGGTCCGCCTCGGCGGCGGGGTGCGGCTGGGCTCCCGGACACCGGCACGGACACGGGCACGGATACCGGCACCGGCCCAGCCACGGACTCGGTCACGGACGCGGTCACGGACTCGGTCACGGACGCGGGCACGGACGCGGTCACGGGCACAACCGCCGGCCCCGCCACAGCCATCGGGTCCGCCAGCGTCCGCGCCCCCTCCCCGGCGGGCGACGGCAAGGAACTGCTGCGCGAGCGCACCTTCCCCCTCGTGGCGGACCAGTTCCGCACGCTGTGCACCCCGGCCCCGTTCGGAGCGCCCCGCGAGCACACCTTCGAGTTCTTCGACGACCTGCGCGTCACCGCGGTCGAGGAGGGGACCGACGACGACCAGGGAACGCTCACCTGGAGCGGCCACGTCAAGGACAGGCCCGAGACCAGCGTCGTCCTCTCGATGCGCGGAGTGTGCGCCGCCGACCGCACGCCTCCCGGCCCCGTCGTCGTGGAGGTCCTCGCCGACCTCGGCGAGCGCGTCTACCACCTGGAGACCCTCGCCGGCCAGCCGCCCCGGCTGCGCGCCACCGAGGAGGACCCCGACCACCGTCCGCGCAGGGCGCCCGACCAGCCGGCCACCGACCCGGCCTCCGCGTCGGCCATGCGCCGCAACCTCCAGGGCCGGGTCGAGGCCACGGTCGAGAACCCGGTGATCATCGACGTCATCGCGGGCTACACCCCGAAGGCCGTCACCGAGGCCGGCGGCGAGCAGCAGGTCATCAACACGATCCACTGGGCCGAGCGGAAGATGAACGAGGCGCTCGCCGACAGCAACATCCCCGCCAGCATCGACATCCTCGGCACGTACAACACGGAATACCGGGGCGACAACACCTCGTCCGTGATGCACGCGAAGATGAACAACCCGCAGGATGCGGCCCTGGGAGCGACCGCGGCCGATCTGCGCCGCCGCTACGGGGTGGACCTGCTCACCATCGTGAACAAGGTCGATCCGGGCCAGTCCTCCGGCCAGGGCAACCTGCCCGAGCGCGGCATCTTCAACTCCAAGGACGCCTACTCCGTCGTCGACTTCGACTCGCTGACCGGCTGGTACAACCTCGGTCACGAGCTCGGCCACAACCTCGGCCTGTGGCACGACCGCCGAACCCTGAACCACCAGGTCCCCGACGGCAGTTGGATGAACAGCCTCAACACCCCGTACGGGACCGGGTGGATCACTCCGAACGAGGAGCACCACACCCTCATGGCGTACGCGAGCTCCTGCTTCAAGCAGTGCAGCGCGGTGAACCAGTACTCCAACACCGAGAACACCGTCAACGGCCAGCCCCTGGGCGACGCGAACAACAACAACGCGGGCCTCGCGCGCCTGTCCACCCCGATCGTGGCCGGCTACCGGACCCTGGCCACCGCCAAGACCCGCCACGCACTCACCCTGTCCTCCACCGAGGGCGGCACGGTCCGCCCCGCCGTCTTCGGGCCCTACAAGCCGGGCACCGTCGTCGGCGTCACCGCCCGCCCGCAGACCGGCTACCGGCTCGTCGCCTGGCTCTACGACGGCGTCCAGTACGACCCCCGCACCCAGATCAACGTCACCATGGACCGCGCGCACACGCTGCGCGGTGTCTTCCTCCCGGCCTGACGGGAGTTCCGGGGCCGAGGCCTCCTCGATCCCGCGCGGGCGCGGGGGCCGGGCCTCACCTCGGCGTGACGGCTCCCGAGTCCGGCGACTGCCGGAGGCCGGACGCGTCGACCGCCTCGAAGTCCGAGCCCTTGAATCCCTTGAGCCCGTCGAGCTGGGAGTTGTCCCAGCCGGCGTTCTCCTCACCGGAGATGTACCAGGCCGAGCCGTTGTCCGCGACGATGGCGCCGTACTTCTTGAGCGCCTCGGCCACGGCCTTGGCCTGCGGGGCCAGGTTCGAGGTGTCCACCGAGCTCTTGAGGCGCAGCCGCAGCCCCATGGGCGGCAGCGACGGGTCCGCGGCGGAGCCCGCCTGGTGCCGTGCGGGCCAGATGTAGCTCTGGTCCGAGCGCGGCACGGTGATGCGGATCGCGTGGTCGACCAGCCCGCCCGCCGCCTCGTCGTAGCGCACCAGGCCGGGCAGGATGGCGAGGCCGGCGGCATCCGCCGAGGTCCAGCCGTCGGGCCGCAGCCGGTGGGACCGCAGGTCGAAGATCGCGCCCCCGCCGGCGTGCCAGGCGTCGTCGCCCTGCGGCTGCGCGTTCCAGAGCTCGTACGATTTGCACAGGACGCGGTCCCAGACGACGACGTGCCGGTCCTGGTCGCTCGCCGGACCGTTCTCGATCTTGGCGTTCCGCGGGATCCGGTACCCGGACGCATCGCTTTCCTCGGCGTAGTCCAGCGAGACCTTCGATTCCGGCACCGTCGTATCCGAAACGGTGATGGGAATGCCGAAGGGCCGGCCGTCGATGAGCCCCGAACCGAAGTCCGGGTGCAGGGGCTCCGCCGAACCGATCGAGGAGACGTACTGGGCGGAGCGCGGGTGCACGGGAAGGGTGTCCACGGGCGCCCGCCAGAAGCTGTCGGGCAGGGAGGTCTCACAGGAACCCTCGCGCGCTTGTGCGGAGACCGGAACGGCCGCCGCGGAGGCGGGCCCCTTGCCGGAATCCGTGTACCCGCACAGCAGACACGCGGCGGAAACGGCGGAAACGGTGGCGATCGCGGGGAAGCGACCCCGCGGACGAACCGTTCGTGCGCGCACTGTCATGGCTTCACCTCGTCCGAGGGGTGCGAGCCGCGGTCCACGGCCTTCCCCGGGAGCTCCTCCCAGCGTAGGCACGTTCCCGCCCGGGCGCTCCGCCGGCCGCAGCGGGCCGGGTCCCGGGTTCCGGTTCCGGGTTCCGGGTTCCGGGTTCCGAAAAAAACTTTCGGCGGCGATGTCGAGAACCCGTGGCCCGCTCCGTCCCCGCTGTGAACGCGACGAAGATGGGTCGCACCAGACCGAGGAGAGACATCATGGCCAAGTACCTGCTTCTCAAGCACTACCGCGGGGCCCCGGCAGCGGTCAACGACGTGCCCATGGACCAGTGGACGCCGCAGGAGATCACGGACCACGTCCAGTACATGCAGGACTTCGCGGACCGCCTCGAAGGGACCGGCGAGTTCGTCGACGGTCAGGCGCTCGCCCCCGAGGGAGCCTGGGTCAGGTACGACGGCGAAGGCCGCCCGCCGGTCACCGACGGCCCGTTCGCCGAGACCAAGGACCTCATCGCCGGCTGGATGGTGATCGACGTCGACGGCTACGACCGCGCCCTCGAACTCGCCGGGGAACTCTCGGCCGCCCCCGGGGCCGGCGGCAAGCCCATCCACGAGTGGCTCGAGGTGCGCCCGTTCCTGGCCGCGCCGCCCACCATCACGGAGTGACCTCCCCCGTGAACGAGGCCCTGGTCCGGAGCCTCACGCCGAGCGTGCTCGGCATCCTCGTCCGCCGCGGAGCAGACTTCGCGGCGGCCGAGGACGCCGTACAGGACGCCCTGGCCGAGGCGGTCCGCGTCTGGCCGGCCGACCCGCCGAGGGACCCCAAGGGCTGGCTGGTCACCGTGGCCTGGCGCCGGTTCCTCGACGCGACCCGCGCGGACACCGCCCGCCGCCGGCGTGAGGACCGCGTCGACGAGGAGCCGGCGCCCGGGCCCGCGCCCGCGGCGGACGACACGCTCCGGCTCTACTTCCTGTGCTCCCACCCGTCGCTGACCCCGTCGTCCGCGGTCGCGCTCACGCTGCGCGCCGTCGGCGGGCTCACCACCCGGCAGATCGCCCAGGCCTACCTGGTGCCCGAGGCGACCATGGCCCAGCGCATCAGCCGGGCCAAACGCACCGTGTCCGGCGTACGGCTCGACCAGCCCGGAGACGTCGCCACCGTGCTCCGCGTCCTCTACCTGGTCTTCAACGAGGGCTACTCCGGGGACGTCGACCTCGCCGCCGAGGCCATCCGCCTCACCCGGCAGCTCGCGGCCGCGATCGACCACCCCGAGGTGGCGGGACTGCTCGCCCTCATGCTGCTCCACCACGCCCGGCGCGCCGCCCGGACCGCGCCCGACGGCAGCCTGGTGCCGCTCGCGGAGCAGGACCGCGGCCGGTGGGACACCGGGTCGATCGCCGAGGGCGTACGGATCCTGCAGGCGGCCCTCGCCCGCGACCGGCTCGGCGAGTTCCAGGCCCAGGCCGCCATCGCGGCGCTGCACGCCGACGCGCCCGCCGCCGAGGAGACCGACTGGGTGCAGATCGTCGAGTGGTACGACGAGCTCGCGCGGCTGACCGACAGCCCCGTCGTCCTGCTCAACCGCGCGGTGGCCGTGGGCGAGGCCGACGGACCGCGCGCCGGCCTCGTGGCGCTCGCGGCGCTGGACGGCTCGCTGCCCCGCCACACGGCGGTGGCGGCGTACCTCCACGAGCGCGACGGCGACCCCGTGAAGGCGGCCCGGCTGTACGCCGAGGCGGCCCGCAAGGCGCCCAACCTCGCCGAGCGCGACCATCTGACGCGCCAGGCCGCCCGGCTCAACGCCCGCCGGAGCCCCTGACGGTGCGAGCCCCCGCATCGGGCCCGCCCGGATGCGGCCGGCCCGGCGTCAACAGCGGCGGCGGTCCTGCGTGATCGTGCCCTGCACGGTGGCCACCGTGCGGTCGTGGCATCCGCCCGGCGCCCCCGTCCCGTACAGCCGGTAGCGGGCCGAGGTGGTGGCGACCGCGTGCCGCTGCTCGCGCGGGACGTTCACGGTGTAGCTCGCGTCACCCGTGTACCGGTCTTCGAGGCGGGACCGGTCCACCTCACGGCCGCCGCGCAGGGTGACGGTGTCGGCGCGGTCGCCGAGGCTGATGACGGTGCGCAGCCGGTCGTCCGCGCCGAGGGTGGTCTCGCCGTCCATGGTGTACGTACGGTCGGTGCGGACGGTGGTCGCCCCGCGCGTCACGCGCTCCTCGTCGGTCCAGGTGGCGGTCAGTGCGTCGCGGTCCTCGCCCTCGGTCCAGCGGTGGACCGAGGTGTTGCGCACGGTGCGGGTGACGGTGGTGGTGACCCGGCCGTGCGAGGTGTTCAGGTACCCGGCGACGGTCAGCCGGTGGCCGCCCTCGGTGTCCAGGCGGTGCTCGGCGCCGGGTGCGGCGCGTGTCCAGCGCGAGGAGTTGGCCGGATCGCTCTGCTCCTCGCGGGTGAGCGCGCCGGTCACGACCTCGCGGGCCGTGTCCTGCCAGAGCAGCAGATTGGTCGGGGTGCTCCAGCCGCTCTGCCCGGCCGGGACTCCGGCGACGGAGACCTCGACGCGGTGCGGGCGGCCGTCGTTGAGGAGGGCGGCGTAGGGGGTGAGGTCGTAGCGGATCGGCTGGACGTCGAAGGCGCGGGGCCCGGGGGTGACGTACCAGAGGAAGGGGTTGGACCAGCCGCCGGTCCAGACGGTGGGGAAGGGCGCGGCGATGCCGGCGAGGCGGCCGTCGACGGAGATCCGGACCTCGCGGTAGGGGCCGTCGGCCGCCTTGCAGGAGTACGGGGCCGCGTCCGGGACGGTCATGTACCAGTACTCCTCGCAGCCGCCGCCGGAGCCCGTGGCGTAGACCTCGGCGAGGAGCCGCTCGGTGTTGCGGGGGAGGGTGACGGCCGGGGTGGTGAGCGGGAGGACGCGGTCGGGTGTGCGGCCGGAGTCCGAGCCCGTGGCGGTGGCGGTGCCGGGTCGGCCCTCGGCCGCGTAGAAGGTCAGCGTGACCTTGACGTCGATGACGCCGGTGTAGGTGTCGTTGACGACGTTGCCGATGAGCATCTCGACGGGCTGCGGGCCGCTGAGGGTGTCGCGGTAGTGGGTGACGTCCTTCTCGACGGACCAGGCGATGCCGTCCGGCGAGGGCTCGGGCGTGGAGGTGCGGAAGACCTCCACGCCGCCGACGGAGAGGTGGCCGAGGCGGTCGTACTGGCGGCCCTTGACCTTGCCGTCGAGGCGCAGCACCACCTTCGCCCAGCCGGCGGCCGTTCCGCAGGCGGCGGGTGGTGCGTAGCTGCCCCGGTACGGGGTGAAATCGCGGAACTGCGCTTCGGCGAGGGTCACCTGGCAGGACCGGGTCGCGGGTCGGGCCACGGGCTGTCCCTGATACCCATCTGAGGCCGCCGACGACCGACGCCCAGCACCGCGGGCCCGGCAAGATCCGTAAGGGACGGCCTGCGAGGGGACTTGCCTGCGGTCCGCCGGCCCGGGCGCGGCGAAAGGGGCGAGCGGGGTCAGGCGGGGCGGGCGGCGGAGGGGACCTGCTGGGTGATGCAGTGGACGCCGCCACCGCCGTACGCGATCACGCGCGAGCGGACCCCGACGACCTTGCGGCCGGGCAGCGCGGCCGCGATGACGGCGAGCGCGCCCTCGTCCTCGGAGGTGCCGGCGACCGGGACGACGACCCCGCCGTTGGCGATGTAGAAGTTCAGGTAGCCGACCTCGGTCTCCCGGCCGTCGACCTCGACGAACGCGCTCTGCGGCAGGTCGATGATCTCGAACGGTCGCCCGGCGGCGTCGGTGGCCGCCTCCAGGACGGCGCGGTTCGCGCGCATGCGCTCGTGGTCCGGATGTTCGGGGTCGCCCGGCAGGGTCACGATCACCTTGCCGGGGGCGACGAAGGCGCAGACGCCGTCCACGTGCCCGTCGGTCTCGGTGTCCAGCAGGCCGCCGTACGGCAGCCAGATCACCTTGGTGACACCGAGGCGGGCGATCAGCTCGGCCTCGATCTCCGCCTTGGTCATGTCCGGGTTGCGGTTCGGGTGCAGGAGGCACTGCTCGGTGGTGATCAGCGTGCCCTCGCCGTCGACGGTGATCGCGCCGCCCTCGAGGATCATCCGGGAGTCGATCCGGTCCACGCCGAAGTGCTGCAGCAGGGCCGCGGCGATCTTGTCGTCGGTGTCGTAGGGGAAGTGCTTGCCGCCCCAGGCGTTGAAGCGGAAGTCCACGCCGGCCCGCTGCCCGTCGGGACCGAGGACGAAGATCGGCCCGGAGTCCCGGAACCAGGAGTCGTCCAGCGGAAGCTCGATCACCTCGACGCCGTCCCCGCACAGCGCGCGGGCCTCGTCCCCGCTGCCGGGCAGGGCCACCATGGTGACCGGCTCGAACGCGGCGATCGCGGCCGCGACCTGGGCGTACTCGGCCTTGACCTCGTCGAAGACTTCGCCCCACAGCTCCTGGCGGGTGGGCCACGCCATCAGACAGCCTTCGTGGTCGGTCCACTCGGCGGGCATCCGGAACGTCGTCATGATCTCTCCTGTTTGAAAATTCAGTCAGTATTCGTGTCGAGGGTGTGGGCTCGTCACGGGCGATGGGGTGTGGTGGTTGCCCGAATCCTCCACCGAACTGAAAATTCAGTCAATGGTTCTGGCCAAGCTGATGCGGAATCGGACACACCGGGTGTCAGGCGGGAGGAACCACACCCCTGCTCCGGGGGCAGGCGGGGCAAGGGGGTGCATCGATATGGCCCTGATCACGGCATTGCTACCGGAAGCAGCGGCCCTGATGTTACGGTCAGGAAAAGCCCCAGGTGACGGACCCGACGGGTAGAGTGACTCCTCGTGTCAGACCGTCGAACAGAAATACTCAGGGCCGCCACGCGCGTCATCGCGCGCCGCGGCGTGCGCGGGCTCCGCGTGGGAGAGCTGGCAGCCGAGGCCGGCGTGTCCACCTCGCTGATCTACTACCACTTCACCGACCGCGCCGGGATCCTCCGCCGGACGCTGGAGTTCATCAGCGACCGCGCCGAGCGCTACACCGCCGAGCGCGAGGCCGGCGCGGACGGCGGCGAGAGCCCCCGCGACGAACTGACGCAGGTCCTGCTCCTCGAGCTCCAGGACACCCCGGAGGTCCGCGAGAACAGCACGGCCTGGGGCGAGCTCCGGGCCAGCGCCGTCTTCGATCCGGACCTGCGCGAGGAGGTGGCGAAAGCCACCCACAGCTGGGTGCACGAGATCTCCTACCTCCTGGCCCAGGCCAGGCCCGTCGGCACGGCCCCCGAGCACGCGGCCGCCGCCGAGCGCCTGACGGCCCTCCTCGAGGGCCTCAGCGTCCGCTGGCTCAGCGGCTCGCTGCCCCTGGAGCACGCACGCCGTCTCCTCTCCGACGCGATCACGGCAGAACTGGACGCCTAGGCCGTCTCTTTCGGATCTTGTCGGCCGAGCCCGCGGCGTCTGGTGCCGTGCCTGGCAAGGCGGAGGGGCGCTGCGTGTACTGGACGTACTCGGGCGTTCCGACAACGCGGCCAGGCGCGGTGCCAGGCGCCGCGGGCCCGGCAAGATCCGAAAGAGACGGCCTAGAGGAAGTAGAGGCGGCCGAGCGAGATGGAGTCGGCCGGTTCCGAGACCAGGGGCTCGCCGTCCAGGGACACCAGGCCGGTGCCGGGGTGCACGTCGACGCTGCCGGTACGGGAGTTGCGGAGCATGTCCTTCGGCCCGATGCCCCGGGTCCCGCGGACCGCGACGCGGCGGCGCCGGGTGGGCATCAGGTCGCCGTTCTGCACGGCGGCCTCCGCGACGAACGCCACCGATATGTCGGCCGCGGTCGCCCCGTACGAGCCGAACTGCGGCCCGAGGACCAGCGGTTCGCAGCGGTCGGTGGAGGCGTTCGGATCGCCGGTGACCCCGTACGCCGGGAAGCCGCCCTTGAGGACCAACTGCGGCTTGGCGCCGAAGTACTGGGGCCACCACAGCACGAGGTCGGCGAGCTTGCCGACCTCGATCGAGCCGACCTCGTGCGCGAGGCCGTGGGCGATCGCCGGGTTGATGGTGAGCTTGGCCATGTAGCGCAGGACGCGCTCGTTGTCGTCGCCGCTCTCGGCGGTGCCGTAGGACCCTTCGCCGTCCAGCGGGCCGAGCTCGGTCTTCATCTTCCCGGCCATCGCGAAGGTGCGGCGTACGGTCTCGCCCGCGCGGCCCATGCCCTGCGCGTCGGAGGAGGTGATCCCGATGACCCCGAGGTCGTGCAGGAGGTCCTCGGCGCCCATGGTGCCCGCGCGGATCCGGTCGCGGGCCATGGCGGCGTCACCGGGCAGGTCGACCTTCAGGTCGTGCGCCGAGACGATCATGCCGAAGTGCTCGCCGAGCGCGTCCCGGCCGAAGGGCAGGGTGGGGTTGGTGGAGGAGCCGATCACGTTCGGCACGCCGGCCATCTTCAGGACGTTGGGGACGTGTCCGCCGCCGCAGCCCTCGATGTGGAAGGCGTGGATGGTGCGGCCGTCCAGCACCCGCAGGGTGTCCTCGACGGACAGGCACTCGTTCAACCCGTCCGTGTGCAGGGCGACTTGCACGTCGTGTTCCTCGGCCACGCGCAGGGCGGTGTCCAGGGCGCGGGTGTGGGCGCCCATGTCCTCGTGGACCTTGAAGCCGCTCGCACCGCCCTCGGCGAGGGCCTCGACGAGCGGAGCCGGGTCGGAGGACGAACCGCGGGCGAGGAAGCCGATGTTGACGGGCCAGGCGTCGAAGGCGTTGAAGGCGTGCTTGAGCGCCCACGGGGAGTTGACTCCGACGCCCCATACCGGGCCGAACTCCTGGCCGATGATCGTGGTGACCCCGGACGCGAGCGAGGCCTCCATGATGCGGGGGGACAGCAGGTGCACGTGGGTGTCGACGGCGCCGGCGGTGACGATCATGCCCTCGCCCGAGACGATGGTCGTACCCGTGCCGACGACCACCTCCACCCCGTCGAGGGTGTCGGGGTTCCCGGCGCGGCCGATCGCGTGGATGCGGCCCTCGCGGATGCCGATGCTGGTCTTGCGGATGCCGAGCACCGCGTCGATGACCAGTGCGTTGCTGATCACGATGTCGCAGGTGTCGCGGACGGCGGCGGCCTTCAGGTGCAGTCCGTCGCGGGCGGTCTTGCCGAAGCCGGCGAGGAACTCGTCGCCGGGCTTCTGGGAATCGGACTCGACGCGGACGATGAGCCCGGAGTCGCCGAGCCGGATGCGGTCCCCGGCGCGGGGGCCGTGCACCGCCATGTAGTCGTACGGGTCCGTGCTGTCCGCCGGAGCGCCGCCCGGGCGGCCGTGACAGCCCGCGGAGTCGAAGATGCTGCCGCTCATGCCTGTTCCTGCTCCTGCTCCTGGTATGCGGTGAGGTACCCCGTGGCGCGGGCCTTGGCCAGGGCGGCCTCCCGGGCGCCGGGCGCGTCCAGGGGGCCGTCGACGAGGCCGGCGAAACCGATGGTGACGCGCGCCCCGCCGATGGGCAGCAGCTCCACGGCGACGGAGGACCCGGCGTCGAACCGGACCGAGGCGCCCGCCGGCGCGGCGAGCCGGGTGCCGTAGGCCGCGGCGCGGTCGAAGGCGAGGCGCGGGTTCGCCTCGAAGAAGTGGAAGTGCGAGGTGACGCTGATGGGCACGCTCGCGGTGTTGCGCACGAGCAGCCGCACCGTCGGCTCGACCCGCTGATAGCCCGCGCCGTCCCCGGGCAGGCCGGCGCCGGGGGCGTCGGGCCCGAGCGAACCCGCCTCCCGGAAGGGGTCGTCGATGACGCAGAGCCGCGTACCGTCGTCGAAGACTGCCTCGACCTGGATCGAGGTGACCACGTCGGGCACCCCGGGCAGGACCTCGTCCGCGCTCAGCACGTGTCGCCCCGCTTCGATCGCCTCGGCCAGCCGGCGGCCGTCCCGGGCCGCCTCGCAAACGGTGTCGGTGATCAGCGCGGTCGCCTCGGGGACGTTGAGCTTCACGCCGCGGGCCCGGCGGGCACGGGCCAGTTCCGCCGCCGTGAAGATCAGCAGCCGGTCCCGCTCGGTCGGTGTCAGTCGCATACGGCCTCATCTGTGAAGGGGGGCGGGGCGGAGCGGCTCCGGCCGGGGCGGCCTGCGGCCGCCTGCCGGTCACAGCACTAGGCGAGCGGTTCCTGCATCGTGGAGCAGTGGATGCCGCCGCCCCCGGCCATCAGCCGGTCGACGTCCAGCTGCACCACGGTCCGGCCGGGGAAGGCCTCCGCCAGGGTCCGCTTGGCCGCCGCGTCCTTCACGGCGTCCCCGAACTGGGCGGTGATGACAGCCCCGTTGACCACGTGGAAGTTCATGTACGAGTCGACGAAATCGGACTTCTTCGAGCGCACGGTGTCGGGGCCCTCGACCTTGACGACCGTCAGGCGCCGCCCCCGGGCGTCCGTGGCACCGGAGAGGATCGAGAACTGCTCGCGGGCGTCGCGCGCCCAGACGTCGTCGCGGTCCGCCGGCGGCACCTGCACCATCACGACACCCGGCCGGATGAAGCGCGAGGTCACGTCGATGTGGTCGTCGGTGATGTCCTTGCCCTTGATGCCGGGCACCCAGATCATCTTGTCCGCGCCGTACGCCCGCAGGACGGCGTCCTCGACCTCGGCCCGGCTCATCCCGCGGTTGCGGTTCTTGTTGACCAGGCTGCTCTCCGTGGCCATCACCGTGCCGTCGCCGTCGGTCTCGATCGCCCCGCCCTCGCCGACGAACTCGGTCCGGCTGAAGGGGAGATGGTTGTCGTACGCGATGGTCTCGGCGACATCGGCGTCGTAGGAGTGGGCCTGCTTGTTGCCCCAGCCGTTGAAGTTCAGGCCGATGGCGTCGAGTCCGCCGCGGCCGTCCCGGCGGAAGACCGGGGCGATGTCGCGCATCCAGAGGTCGTCGGTGGGAACCGAGGTGATCACGGTGACCGCGGGGCCGCACCAGGAGCGGGCGGTGGCGGCCGTGTAGGAGTCCGGCGCGCACATCACGACGGGCTCGTGGCGGGCGATCGTCTTCGCGATCAGCGCGATGTCCTCCTGGACCCCGGTCAGTGCGCGGCCGCCCCAGATGGACGAGCGCGAGGGCCAGGACATCCAGGTGCGGGCGTGGGGGACGTCGTCCCGGTCCACCCGCCAGCGCGGGACCGCAGGGTTCACGGGCCGGGGCACCGCCGCGGCCGCGGAGCCCAGCACGGCTCCCGCCGCCCCGAGGCCGACGGTCCCCAGGACGCGCCTGCGGGAGGGTGCGGAGCCGAAGAGCCGGCCGAGGACGGTGCGGCCGGTTCCGGGGGACTCGCTCATGGGTGTGTCTCCCTATCGAGTGGGATCAAGTGGGTGTGCCGGTTCCGGCGATGACCCGACTCTGTCACTGACTGAAAATTCAGTCAAGATCTGAGACGTGCGCGGCCCCGGAGAGCCGATGGGACGGCAGGGGCAGCGGGCGTGGAGGGGGCTGTCCCTTAGACACATCTCCGAGCCCACGAGACAGGCACACCCCACCTCGCCCGCCACCCTTCCGACCTCATCCCTGGAGCACCCGTGAGAACCGCCGTCGTCATCGGAACCGGACTGATCGGCACCTCCGCGGCGCTCGCCCTCGCCTCCCGCGGGATCGCCGTCCACCTCTCCGACCGCGATCCGGGGCAGGCCCGTACGGCCGCCGCGCTGGGCGCCGGCACGGAGGACGCCTACGAGGGCAGGGCCGACCTCGCGATCATCGCCGTACCGCCGGCCCACGTGGCCGCCGCCCTGGCCGACGCGATCGGCCGCGGCCTGGCCCGCGCCTACGTGGACGTCGCCAGCGTCAAGGGCGGACCGTGGCGCGAGCTGGACGAGCTCGGCGTGGACACCAGCCGGTACATCGGTACGCACCCGATGGCGGGCAAGGAGCAGTCCGGGCCGCTCGCCGCCTCGGCGGACCTCTTCGAGGGCCGGCCCTGGGTGCTGACGCCCACCCGCGAGACCGCCCACGAGGTGCTCAACCTGGCGCTGGAGCTGGTGGCACTGTGCCGGGCCGTCCCGGTGGTCATGGACGCCGACGCGCACGACCGCGCGGTCGCGCTGGTCTCGCACACCCCGCAGCTCGTCTCCAGCATGGTCGCGGCCCGGCTGGAGGAGGCCGACGAGACGGCCGTGCGGCTGTGCGGGCAGGGCATCCGGGACGTGACGCGGATCGCCGCCTCCGACCCGCGGATGTGGGTGGAGATCCTCTCGGCGAACCCGGGCCCGGTCGCGGACGTGCTCGCCGGGATCGCCGCCGACCTCGACGAGACCGTACAAGCCCTGCGCGGCCTGCAGTCCGCCGACGAGGAGAAGCGCCGGGGCGGCGCGGCCGGCATCGAGGACGTGCTGCGCCGGGGCAACGCCGGCCGCGTCCGGGTGCCGGGCAAGCACGGAGCGGCGCCGACGGCGTACGAGACGGTGGCCGTGCTCATCTCCGACCAGCCCGGGGAGCTCGCGCGGATCTTCGCCGACGCCGGGCGGGCCGGGGTCAACATCGAGGACGTGCGCATCGAGCACGCGACGGGCCAGCAGGCGGGCCTGGTCCAGCTGATGGTCGAACCCCGGGCGGTCGCGTCCCTCTCGGCCGAGCTGCGCGAACGCGGCTGGGCCCTGCGCCAGCAGTAGGCGCCCCCGCCGGCCCGGGTCCGCCCGCCGTCCGCCCTTCGCCGCCCGTGGCCGTCCGCCGCCGTCCGCCCGCCCGGCGGGCGGCGCCGAAAAGCCCGGTAACCTGGAGGAGGGGCGCTATTGGCGCGCCCGGACACGTACGCGCAACCAGGAAGGTGCCCGCACCGTGGAAACCGTAGCTCCGTCCGCCGTGATCGTCGCCATCGACGGTCCCTCCGGCACGGGCAAGTCCAGCACTTCCAAGGCCGTGGCCGCCAAGCTCGGGCTGCGCTACCTGGACACCGGCGCCCAGTACCGGGCCATCACCTGGTGGATGATCACCAACGGCGTCGACACCGACGACCCGCAGGCCATCGCGCTCGCGGCGGGCAAGCCGGCCATCGTGTCCGGCACCGACCCGTCCGCGCCCACCATCACCGTCGACGGCCTGGACGCCTCCGGCCCGATCCGCACCCAGGAGGTCACCTCCAAGGTCAGCGCCGTGAGCGCCGTCCCCGAGGTGCGCACCCTGATCACGGAGCTCCAGCGGTCCATCGCCGCCGAGGCGGGCCGGGAGGCCGAGGGGATCGTCGTCGAGGGCCGGGACATCGGCACCACCGTCCTGCCCGACGCCGACCTCAAGGTCTTCCTCACCGCCTCCGCCGAGGCCCGCGCCGCTCGCCGCAGCGGCGAGCTGCGCGGCAAGGAGGCCGTGGACCTCGCGGCCACCAAGGAGGCGCTGATCAAGCGCGACGCCGCCGACTCGGGCCGCAAGACCTCCCCGCTGGCCAAGGCCGGCGACGCGGTCGAGGTGGACACCACCGAGCTCACCTTGGACCAGGTCATCGAGTGCGTGGTGACCTTGGTCGAAGAGAGGCGGAGCGCGACCGGGGACCCGGAGAAGCGGGCGGGTCGCACGTGAGCGGTACGCCCTCCCTCAAGGGTGCGGCGGTCGGCCGGCGGATCGGCATCGGGCTCATGTACGGCCTCTGGCGGCCGCGCGTGCTGGGGGCCTGGAAGGTCCCCGCCGCCGGACCCGTCATCCTGGCCGTGAACCACTCCCACAACATCGACGGACCCATGGTCATGGGCACCGCCCCCCGGCCGCTGCACTTCCTGATCAAGAAGGAGGCGTACGTCGGCCCGCTCGGCCCCTTCCTCGAAGGGATCGGGCAGGTGAAGGTGGACCGCTCCGGCGCCGACCGGGGCGCGATAGGCCGCGCGCTGGGCGTGCTGGAGAACGGCGGGGCCCTGGGGATCTTCCCCGAGGGCACCCGGGGCGAGGGCGACTTCGCCTCGCTGCGCGCGGGCCTCGCGTACTTCGCGGTCCGCTCGGGCGCGCCGATCGTGCCGGTCGCCGTCCTGGGCAGCACCGAGCGCGCCGGCCGCGTCGTCAAGGCGCTGCCGCGGCTGAAGAGCAGGGTCGACATCGTCTTCGGCGATGCCTTCGACGCGGGGGACGGCAGTGGCCGCCGTACCCGTACCGCGCTGGACCAGGCCACCGTACGCATCCAGGACCGGCTGACCGCCCACCTGGCCGACGCCAAGCGCCTCACCGGGCGCTGAGCGAGACTTGACCTAGTAGTGGAACCGCGCTGCGCGGGCCCCACCGATCACCACGAACGACGAGGAACGGACTTCATGAACGACCAGCAAGACCACGGAGCACTTGGCGATGCCGAGTACGCGGAGTTCATGGAGCTCGCCGCGGAAGAGGGCTTCGACGTAGAGGATGTCGAAGGCGCGATCCTGGAAGCCGGCCACGGCCCGCTGCCCGTTCTCGCCGTCGTCGGCCGCCCGAACGTCGGCAAGTCGACCCTGGTGAACCGGATCATCGGCCGCCGCGAGGCGGTCGTCGAGGACAAGCCCGGCGTCACCCGCGACCGCGTCACCTACGAGGCCGAGTGGGCCGGCCGCCGCTTCAAGGTCGTCGACACCGGCGGCTGGGAGCAGGACGTCCTCGGCATCGACGCCTCCGTCGCCGCCCAGGCCGAATACGCCATCGAGGCCTGCGACGCCGTCGTCTTCGTCGTCGACGCCAAGGTCGGCGCCACCGACACCGACGAGGCCGTCGTCCGGCTGCTGCGCCGGGCCGGCAAGCCGGTCGTGCTGTGCGCCAACAAGGTCGACGGCCAGAGCGGCGAGTCCGACGCGGCCTCGCTGTGGTCCCTGGGCCTCGGCTACCCGCACCCGGTCTCCTCGCTGCACGGCCGCGGCACCGGCGACATGCTCGACGCCGTCCTGGAGGCCCTCCCGGAGGCGCCCGAGCAGACCTTCGGCACCGCCGTCGGCGGTCCGCGCCGGATCGCGCTCATCGGCCGCCCGAACGTCGGCAAGTCCTCCCTCCTGAACAAGGTCGCCAGGGAGGACCGCGTCGTCGTCAACGAGATGGCCGGCACCACCCGCGACCCGGTCGACGAGCTGATCCAGCTCGGCGGGGTCGTCTGGAAGTTCATCGACACCGCGGGCATCCGCAAGAAGGTGCACCTCCAGCAGGGCGCCGACTACTACGCCTCGCTGCGTACGGCCGCCGCCGTGGAGAAGGCGGAGGTCGCGGTCATCCTGATCGACACGACCGAGAACATCTCCGTCCAGGACCAGCGCATCATCACCATGGCCGTCGAGGCGGGCCGCGCGATCGTGATCGCGTACAACAAGTGGGACGAGCTCGACGAGGAGCGCCGCTACTACCTCGAGCGCGAGATCGAGACCGAGATGCAGCAGGTCGCCTGGGCGCCCCGGGTGAACGTCTCGGCGCTCACCGGCCGCCACATGGAGAAGCTGGTCCCGGCGATCGAGGCGGCCCTGGAGGGCTGGGAGACGCGCATCCCGACCGGTCGGCTGAACGCCTTCCTCGGCGAGGTCGTCGCGGCGCACCCGCACCCGATCCGCGGCGGAAAGCAGCCCCGCATCCTGTTCGGCACCCAGGCGGGCAGCAAGCCGCCGCGGTTCGTCCTCTTCGCCTCGGGCTTCCTGGAGCACGGCTACCGGCGCTTCATCGAGCGCCGCCTGCGCGAGGAGTTCGGCTTCGAGGGAACCCCGATCCACATCTCGGTCCGGGTCCGCGAGAAGCGCGGCGCGCAGCACAAGCGCAAGATGTAGTGACCGTGTGCCGGGGCTAGTGGCCCCGGCGCGGAGCGGGCGGCAGGGCCGCCGGGACGTGGTGCGTCCCGGTCTGGTGCTGGCGCCCGTTCGCGTATCCGGTGCTCGCGGCGGCGCCCGCGTACGAGTACTGCGGCTGCGGGGCGTAGGAGGGCTGCCAGGCGTCCGCGGGCTGCCACGGGGAACCGTTCCAGCCGGCCGCCGCGTAGGAGGCCGCGGAGCCACTGCCGTAGCCACCGCCGTAGCCGCCGCTGCCGTAGGTGCCGGAGCCGACGGGGTACGAGCCCGTGCCCGCGGCGTAGGCGCCGCCGTAGGAGAAGGCGGTGAACCCGAGGTGCTCCTCGCCCGTGCGGTCGCCCGGGAGGGCCCGGAAGGCGCGCAGGTACTCCGAGTACAGCGTGTCGTAGATGGGCGTGTGCGAGGCGGCCGGAGCGCTGTCCAGCTCCCGCGCGGTGCGCATCGGGGGGACGCTGCTCTGATGGGACGGGGCGCGGGAGACATCGTAGGAATGCACGTATCAGCCAACGAAACCGGCGCCGCGCGGATGCGGGGTCACGGGGCGGAAAACGCAGATCGCCGGGGGTGTGCGGGACGGACCGCACACCCCCGGCGCACGCCGCCCGGCCCCCCGGAGGGGGAGCGGACGGCCGTATCGGGGAGGGAAGGGTGCCGGGCCCCCGGCGTGCCCCGGGGCCCTCGCGGGGGCCCCGGCGTGCCGGGGGGACCGGCGGGGTGTCAGGCGCCCGGGGTGCCCGCCAGCGGCATCGAGGCGGCCACCAGCTTGCCGTTGCGGGCGGCCTTGTCCAGGGCGTCGCGGAGCAGGTCCTCGCGGGGCTGCTGGCCGATGGAGTCCACGGGGGCGGCGTAGACCAGGACGCGCTGCGTCTTGTTGACCGCGGCCCGCCAGCCGTCGGTGACCGACAGCGGACGGTGCGCCTGCCACCAGGCGACCTGGCCGGGCTGGAGCACGGAGTGCAGCTGGCCGGCGGCGAGCAGGATCGACCAGCCGCTCAGCGGCGACGGCAGCTTCTCGGTGTCGCTGACCGGGACGAAGCCCTGCTCGATGAGGAGCGGGAGGAAGTCGTCGCCGGGACCGGTGGTGCCGGGCCGGGCGATGGGCGCGGTGGGCTCCACGACCAGGGCGGGGTGCAGCTCCCCGTTGATGAGGATCAGGCCGCTGGTGATGCCGAGGACCGCCTGGCCGCCGGGCACGGACTGCGGTTCGTCGCCGCCGGGGGAGGCCGGGGCGGGGCTGTCGCCGGTGATGGAGCGGACGGCGCCCTGGAGGTCGGCCTCGGGGACGGAGACGACCTGGGAGGGGATGCAGCCGGCGTGGGCGAAGGCGAGGACGGCGGTCTCGTCGCCGACGAACAGCACGGTGCTGGTCTGCTCGCGCTCGGAGTCGCCGGGGGTGCGGCAGGAAGTGCAGTCGTAACTGCCCGGGGACCCGTCTCCGGCGAGCAGCCGCTCGGCCTCCTCGTCGCCGATCTCGGCACGTACCTCATCACTGACTTCGAGCATGCGCGGCACGGGGTGGCTCCTCGGACTAGGCGTGCGGGGCCGGGGGGTTCCGGCTCGCCGGGCTCAACGGGGGAGCGGCGGCCGGGGTCACGCCGTTTGAGGGAACGGAATCGAACCGGACCCCCGAAGGAGTGAACGGTCCGACCGGGGCGTTGCTTTCATGCCAACTGTTTTCTGCTTGTGCGCAGTTGGTGGTCGGTGCTGGCCGTTTGGCCGGTGGGCCGACCGGGTGGGCGCCCGCGCGGCGCGGTGTGGCGGGCCGGGAGCCGCCGCGGGGCTGCGTCCGTCTCTTATACACACCTCCGCGCCCACGAGCCAGGCATAAATCTGACCCGGATGCTGGCCGACACCGTCGGCTCGGCCGAACGCCAGCTCTTCGAGCTGCGCACCGCCGCCGCCGACGACTCCCGCATCCTCGGCGCCCTCGGCGACGGCGGCCTGCTGCCGCCCGGCCCCGACGTCCTGGCCACCGTCGAGTACCTCGGCGAGCACGGCATCCCCGCCCTCCCCGGCTGGCGCTACCTCGCGCAGTCCGTGGACCCGGCCGACCACGCCGCCGTCCTCGCCGCCCGCCCCGAGCTCGTCGACGGCGTCGTCATCACCGACCCGGACACCCACGCCCGGGCCCGAGAGGTGCTCTCCGGCGCCGCCCTGCTGCCCCGCTCCACCGTCGCCGTCGGCACCGCCGCCGCCCTGCTCGCGCCCGTGCCCCCGGCCGGGGACACCGGTTCCGCGGCGTCCGGCATCTTCATCGTCCCGCCGAACCCGGCCATGCACGACGAGCACGCCGCCGACGCGGAGCGACAGGCCCTGCGCGGCCGCGCCACCGCCCGGGACACCGAGATCCGCGAGCTCGCCGCCCGGCTCTCCGGCGACCGCGAGCTCGCCGCCCGGCTCGCCTCCTGGCGCACCGGCTGCCCGCCCGGCCGCCTCGCCGAGCTCGCCCGGCAGGCCGATGCCGCCCGCGCCTTCGCCGAGGAGGCCGAGGCCGAGCTCGCGCAGGCCCGTTCCGTACGCGCCGACGCCGACGAGTCCGCCGCCGACGCCGCCCGCGTCCGCGAGGAGCGGCAGGACACCGCCCAGCGCGCCCGCCGCGTCGCCGACGTCCTCGCCGGCCTCGCCCACCGGCTGCGCGAGCGCGCCGGCTGGCAGTCCAGGCTGCGCGAACTCGCCGAGGAGGCCGCCGAGTCCGAGGCCCGCGCCGAGGTGTGCCTCGACCGGGCCCGCGCCGCCGACGAGGACCGCCGCGCCGCCCAGCGCGCCGCCGACGACGCCCGCCGCACCGCCCGTGCCCTGCGGGCCGAGCGCGCCGAGATCGCCGGCGCCCCCGAGCCGCTGCCCGAGGTCCCCGCCGGGGAGGCGGGCGCCCGCAAGGCCCCGCTCCCCGACCTCCGCGAGGCCTACCGGGCCGCCTCGCAGCTCTACGAGAAGGTCGGCGTCGGCGCCGACCTGCGCGCCGAACAGGCCCGCGCCGAGAGCGACGAGAGCGCCGCCCTCGGCGAGCTGGACCGTCTCACCAACAAGGTCCGCACCCGCGCCGCCCAGCTCCTCGAAGGCACCGACGGCGCCGACGGACCCTCCCGGCAGGCCGCGGCCGCCCGCGCCGAGGCCCTCGTGCAGATGCTGGAGACCCGCGCCTCCACCGCCAGCGAGCAGCTCGGCCGGCTGCGGGGCGAGGCCGAACGGCACGCCCCCGCCGAGGGCGGGGCGCACACCGAACTCCCCGAGGAGCTGGTCCCCGGGGACGTCGAAGCCGCCCAGGCCATGCTCCGCACCGCCACCGCCCGGCTCGGCGCCCACACCGCCGCCGTGGAGTCCGCCCGCGCGGCCCACGCCGACCTGCTGCGCGCCCACCGCACGGCCGAGGAGGGCGCCGGCGGCTTCGACGAGACCGCGGCCCTGCTCCGGGACCTCCTGCGCGACCACACCCACCAGGAGGACGAGCAGGAGCCGGTGCCCCACGCCGGCACCCTGGAAGAGGGCCGCCGGTCGGCCACCGAGGCCCGCCGCGCGCTGCGGGCCTGCGCCGCCGACCTGTCCGCCGCCGAGGCCGCCGTACGCGAGGCGAGCGACATCCTGGTCCGGCACGCCAACGCCAACCGCTACGAGCAGGTACGCACCCCCGCGCGCCAGCAGATCCGCGAACTGCCCGCCGCCGCCCTGCCCGAGCACGCGGCGGCCTGGGCCGTCGCCTTCGCGCCCCGGCTGCGCGTCCTCACCGACGAGCTGGCGCAGCTCGAGCGCAACCGCGACAGCATCGTCGACCGGCTGCGCGGACTCGTGGAATCGGCCCTGGCCACCCTGCGCTCCGCCCAGCGGCTCTCCCAGCTGCCCGAGGGCCTGGGGGAGTGGTCGGGCCAGGAGTTCCTGCGCATCCGCTTCGACGAGCCCGACCAGGCCACCCTCACCGACCGCCTCGGCGAGGTCATCGACGAGGCGACCCGGGCCGCCGTGAAGAAGAACAGCACCGCCTCCTTCGGCGAGGGCCGCCGCGACGGCATGTCGCTACTGCTGCACGGGGTCCAGGCGGCCCTGGAGCCCAAGGGCATCGCGGTGGAGATCCTCAAGCCGGACGCGGTGCTGCGCGCCGAGCGCGTCCCCGTCGGCCAGATGGGCGACGTGTTCTCCGGCGGCCAGCTGCTCACCGCGGCGATCGCGCTGTACTGCACGATGGCGGCGCTGCGCAGCAACGACCGGGGCCGGGACAAGCACCGGCACGCGGGCACGCTGTTCCTCGACAATCCGATCGGCCGCGCGAACGCCACGTACCTGCTGGAGCTCCAGCGGGCCGTCTCGGACGCGCTCGGCGTCCAGCTGCTCTACACGACGGGCCTGTTCGACACCACGGCCCTCGCCGAGTTCCCCCTGGTCATCCGGCTGCGCAACGACGCCGACCTGCGGGCGGGGCTGAAGTACATCAGCGTCGAGGAGCACCTGCGCCCGGGCCTGCCCCAGCAGTCCCCGGACGAGGAGACGATCCACGGGGAGATCACCGCGACCCGCATGTTCCGCCGCAGCACCCAGATGTCCTGAGGGGCCGCCGCCGCTTCCCCACGCACCCCCACGGGCCCGCGGTCTACCGCCGGCCCGTGGCGGGCAGGGAGCCGCCGTCGCGGGGTATTCGGGCCGTGGCGGTCCGGCGGGGCCTGGCGGTGCTGCTCGGCTCCGAGACGACCCCGTACCGCTGGTTCCACATCTGCCGGGTGATCAACACGTCGAGCACGGCCCAGGTGGCCACGACGGTGCCCCCTATCCCGGTGAGCACCAGCGGGAAGGCCAGCCAGGAGCCGGTGATCGTCAGGAAGAACGCGATCGTCGCGTCCGTCAGCGTCACGGCGACGATCAGCACCGCGCGCACGGCAGACTTCCGCACCGGGTCCGGCAGCCGCCGCCGCCCCGGTCCATCGACCCAGAGTGACGGCCCCCGCGCTCCCGCTCCCGGTCCCGCGCCGCCGTCCTCGTACCTCATCCGCATGGTCCCCTGCCTGCCCCCGGTGCCGCCGGTCATGCCCGCCTCGAACAGGTAGACGTACGGGACGGTCCGGAGATTCCCGCATCCCGGACGTGCGCAGCGCCCCGAGATGTCGCGGAACGAATAATTCCAGCCATCCATTCTCATGCGGGAACTGACGGTGCACCAGGTGTCATGTGCCACATATCGGGCTGCTCCCGGCGGGAGCTATCGGACAACTCGTGATCTTCGCCCGGGCGTCAGGCCGAAAACGTCCGGACACGCCTTCGAACCTTCGCCGTGGCAGTAGTAGGCTCACGCCGTTTAAATGACGGAACACCGACCCCCGACAGCGGGGTTGAGCTGGGGAGGCTGGGGAGGCCATGCGCTTTCGCGGGAAATCCATCCGCCGGAAGATCGTGGCGTTGCTCCTTGTGCCGCTCGTCTCCCTGACCGCCCTCTGGGGCTTCGCCACGGTCCTCACGGGCCGTCAGGCCGTCCAACTGCTCGATGTCGCCTACGTCATCGACAAGGTCGGCTACCCCATCGAGGACGTCGTCCGCGTCGTCCAGAAGGAGCGCCGCCAGACCCTCGTGGTCATCGGCGACCCCCGCGCCTCCGCCGCCACCGCGGAGCTCGCCAAGCGACGGGCCGAGACCGACGAGGCGATCGCGAAGATCACCGCCGACGCCGAGGACCCCGAGGTCGTCGACGAGCTGAGCCCGGCCACGGCCCAGCGCCTGCGCTCCATCCTCGACGCCTTCCACGGCATCGGCGCGCTGCGCAGCGCCGTCGACTCCTCGGGCTCCCTCGACACCGGCCAGGCCCTCGAGCTCTACAATCGGCTCGTCGACCCCTGCTACGAGTTCCTGATGAACCTCCACGCGCTCGAGAACGTGGAGATGGACAAGCAGGGCCGCGCCCTGGTCGGCATCACCCGGGCCCGCGAGACGCTCTCGCGCGAGGACGCGGTCATCGCGGCGGCCCTCGCCGCCCGCAACGTCAGCCCGGCCGACATCCGGCGCGTCACCGACTTCGTCGCCAACCGCAAGCTGCTCTACGAGTTCAACCTCGCGATCCTCCCCCCGGCCGACCGGGACCAGTTCGAGCAGTACTGGAACAACCCCGAGAGCCGGGCCCTGCGCGAGGCGGAGGAACGGTTCATCGCCGGAGGCACCGGAAAGGCCGCGCGCAACGTCGCCCCCGCCCAGTGGGACGCCGCCGCGCAGAAGGTCCTCGACGACCTCGCCGTGATGGGCACCGCGGCCGGCGACCGCTACCAAAAGCGCGTCGAGCCGGTGGCCATGGGCGTCCTCGTCCAGGCCGCCGTCGCCGGGATCCTCGGCTTCATCGCCCTGCTCGTCTCCCTGATCCTGTCCGTCCGCATCGGCCGCGAGCTGATCCGCGACCTGTCCCGGCTCCGCAAGGAGGCCCACGAGGTCTCCGGCGTCCGCCTCCCCGGCGTGATGCGCCGCTTGGCCGCCGGCGAGCACGTGGACGTGGAGACCGAGGCGCCGCGCCTGGACTACGAGAAGGACGAGGTCGGCCAGGTCGGCCAGGCCCTCAACTCCCTGCAGCGCGCGGCCATCGAGGCCGCCGTCAAGCAGGCCGAGCTCCGGCGCGGCGTGTCCGAGGTCTTCGTCAACCTGGCCCGCCGCAACCAGGTGCTGCTGCACCGCCAGCTCACCCTGCTCGACACCATGGAGCGGCGCACCGAGGACACCGAGGAGCTCGCCGACCTCTTCCGCCTCGACCACATGACCACCCGCATGCGCCGGCACGCCGAGGGCCTGGTGATCCTCTCCGGCGCGGCCCCCTCCCGCCAGTGGCGCAAGCCCGTCCAGCTGATGGACGTCGTCCGCGCGGCCGTCGCCGAGGTCGAGGACTACGAGCGCATCGAGGTGCGCCGGCTCCCGCGCCTGGGCATCGCCGGCCCGGCCGTCGCCGACGTCACCCACCTCATCGCCGAACTCCTGGAGAACGCCACCGTGTTCTCCCCGCCGCACACGGCGGTCCAGGTCCTCGGAGAGCGCGTGGCCAACGGTTTCACCCTGGAGATCCACGACCGGGGCCTCGGCATGACCCCGGAAGCCCAGCTCGACGCCAACCTCCGGCTGGCCGAGACCCCCGAGTTCGAGCTCTCCGACACCGACCGGCTCGGCCTGTTCGTGGTCAGCCGCCTCGCGCAGCGCCACGACGTCAAGGTCGGCCTCCAGCCCAGCCCGTACGGAGGCACCACCGCGGTGGTCTTCCTCCCGGTGGCCCTGCTGACGGAGGCTCCCGAAACCAACGGCACCGGCATCCGGCTGGCCGGCGGCAAGGCCGTGGGCCCCGGCTCCGCCCGCCCCGCGGCGGCGGCCCTGGGCGCGTCCGCCGACCGGCGGCTCCCGGTCGGCGCCGAACTGCGCGGCCCGGTCGAGCTGGAGGCCCCGATCGGCCTGCTGGGGCTGGACGACCCCGCCACGGCCCTGGACGAGGCCCCCACCGGCCTCGCGGGCCTCACCGGGGTCACCGGGAGCGGCATCGGCACCAAGGGCGGCCGGCCCGCCATGGCCACCCTCGACGACGAGACCCCGCCCAACGGCATCCCGCGCAGCGGCCTGCTCGGCCTGCGCCCGGCGGGCAGCCGCCCGCACGCGGAGCGGCACACCGAGCGCGGCGGCGGCTGGAAGGGCGAGCGCATCGCGGACCGCATGGGCGACCGGGCCGCGGACGGGGCGGGGGAGCGCACGGGATTCCGTACGGGCGAGCCCCCCATCGACGGCACGGGCGGCACGGTCGGCCTGGCCGGCCTCGCCGACCACGGCGCCGCCTCCCGCCTCACCGACCGCCACCCGGGCCGGGACCCCTTCCGCGACCACGACCGCGACCGTGATCGCGACCACGACCGTGATCGCGACCGCGAGCGCAACCGCGAGTCCCTTCGCAGCGGCGGATGGGTATAAGAGGCAGGGCGTAACCCTGGCCGGGCCGGCGCTGCGCTCCGATGGGAATGACCTGCCCGCCGCTGCTGCCGCTGCCGCTGCCGCCGTCCGGGGATCCGCCTCCGGATCCGGAGGCGTAGGCGGCCGCGGCCCGGGCCTGGACCTGGCGGGTGAGCTCGTGCGCGACGTCGCCCACCGTCGAGGCTTCGTCGGCGTCGAGGACCACATCGGTCGAGACCCCGCCGAACGGATCGACCACAGTCAGAGTCAGACGCACGAACGCTCTCCCCCTACACCTACGCCAACACCTACGCCTACACCCACGGCATGCCGCTGCCGGATGTGCGGCAGCCAACTGTGGACACCGAGGCGGTCCCTGGACTTTAGCCGCCGGTCGGGAGGGACGGGCAACGGGGAGTTGGGGTGGACCGGATCACTTCTTGGAATCCGGTGCTGTGCATCTGCATCCGCCGCTCTAGGCTCGGCGTCATAGTCGTGTGAGCGGATCACCGTTCAAATCGCCAACCATGGGGAGAGTTTGATGGCGAAGGACCTTGATGTCACATATGAGGACATGCGGAGTGCTGCCAAGCACGTCGTCAAGGAGAAGGAGAAGATCAACGAGGCCCTGATGGGCATGAAGAAGTACATCCAGAACCTGGTCGACACGGGCTACGTCACCAAGAGCTCCTCGAAGGCGTTCAACGAGAACTTCCAGGAGTTCGTGAGCGGCGCCAAGGACACCATCGACGGCCTCGACGGCATGGGCGACTACCTGACCATGGCCGCGGACAAGTTCGAGCAGATCGACGACGAACTGGGCAAGGCCGCGAAGCGCTAGTCCGAGTCGAACTCCGGGCGCGCCGTCGCGCTGCCCGAGTTGCGTTGCCCGAGGGGGCGGTGGGGCCGACTGGGCCCTCACCGCCCCCGCTGCGTTGGGGGGGCGACATCGAGCCGAAGGTTGACACCGTGGAGTTTCGAGGCTGGTTGGCTCGTTGTCAGGGCCCGGGCCGCTGACGTGCCCGGGCGGGACCGGGACGACGTGGCAGGGGTGGGCAGGGGATGGGCGTTGGACGACCTGCGGACTGGCGACCGTTAGCCGGGTCCGATCCCACGCCGGGCAATCCCGACGGAGTACGGGCCGGCGCGAAGAACATGGCGACCACGGGTGAGCAGATCCGGGCGCAGATCACCCGACTGAAGGCCATATCGGGGACGGACGAGCTCAAGGGCAAGTACGTCGAGGAGCTGAAGAAGGGCTCCGGCAAGCTGAAGGGCAAGCTGGAGAAGTCGGCGGGCCGGTACGAGAAGGTTTCCGCCAAGTTGGGCGAGTGGGCGGGCTGCCTGGAGCACGCGCAGAGCGAGACCGCGGCGGCGCTGACGTCGGCGAAGGAGGCCCAGGACAGCTTCCGGTCCTTGGTCGGGAACGAGGACCCGGACTCGGCGGCCGCGAAGACGGCGGAGAAGGACCTGGAGCCGTCGAAGAAGACGGAGCTGGAGGGCGCGCGCACCAAGCTGGAGGGCGCGCGGAAGCGCAACGGCTTGGCGGTGGAGGGCTACCGCAGGGACTCGAAGCGCATCGCGGACAAGATCCGCGACATCGTTGACGACGCGGTCGAGGACGGCTGGTGGAGCAACCGCGCCAACTGGATCGAGCGCAACCTCAAGGCCATCAAGATCCTGCTGGAAGTCTTGGGCTGGATCGCCACGATCCTCGCCATCGTCGCGCTGATCATCATGGTGGTCGCCCTCCCGGGCATCGGGGCGCTGGCGGCCATCGCCGCCCTTGGCCAGCTGGCTTCGATCGCCGCGACCGCCGGCACGGTGATCATGCTCGTGACTGCCGGTGCCCACGTGGCCATGGCTGCGACGGGCAATGGCGGCTGGGGCGACGTCGCCTACGACTGCGTGGGTCTGGTGACCTTCGGGGCGGGGCGGGTGGCGGCGAAGGGGATCCAGAAGGGCGTCGCCGCGTCGAGGAAAGCCTCGGTCGACGCGGGTCGGAGCCAGACGAAGGCGGCGAGGCAGTCGGCGGACTATACGCGGAGGATGCGGGCGCTGGAGGCTGAGAAACGTGCTGCCCCGACGAAGGCGGCGCGGGAGGCGATCCAGAAGAGACAGGACAAGCTCAAGAAGTCCGTCAAGGCTCCGGGCGTTGCGATGGATGCACCGACATCCACGATGGGACAGACCTTCAAGGCGGGCGGCGACCCCGCCGCAGCCCATGCGAAGAACTTCGCTATCCATGAGGCAACGAAGCGGGGAGGCGACCAGGCCACGGACATTGCCGCGAAGTCGGTGGCGCGCAACAGCTCCCTGGGTTTCAACGCGTTCGCAGCCGGGACGGTCGTCGACTGGACGGACAAAGCGATCGCGCCGAGCGATATCTGGGAGGGCAAGCCGAGGGTGGAGCCCTACGGAGATTTTAAGGACGGCATTCTCTGGGGTACGGGTATGTCCGACGCGATGCAGTAGAACGACAGGAAGGCGGAATCGATGGGCTGGGTTTTCGTCAGTTACGACGACGACTGCTGGGTGCACCTACCCAAGGGGTCGTGGGACGAGACGCCATGGAGCGACGAACAGCGGTGGGCGGAATCTGAAGCCATCTGTCTTCGTCACTTTCGCAGGATGCCGGAGGACCAGGAGGCGACCGCGCGGCTGGCTCGGCTGCTGACGACGTACCGACAGGGTGTCGACGACGATCCGCTGGAGAACTACCTGTACTTCGAAGATCCGGAAGATTTTCCGCTGGTGGCCCGTGTCTGGTACGGGGCTTCGAAGGGGGACCGTGACTCCACGCTTCGGGAGTGGAGCAGCGCCAAAGAGTTTGACCATTCGCCCGAAATCGCACCGTTCTCCACTGAGGGATTCGGCGAGGGAATCCGCCTGCGGGGCTACGCGGAATCAGAGCAAGGCAACATGGCGATGCACCTCTGGTACAACCTCCGCAACGAGGAGCACGGGCTCGATTTGCAGGTAATCGTGGCGTCCAACGAACTCGGCAGACTCGCCGTCGCCGAGCCCGAGATCGACGCCTTCGTGCAAGGAGTGCAGGCGCTTGCCGACGACTTCGAGTTCGAAGAACCGGATCTCGAGAACCTGCCCGAGCCCGAGCCCCGGTTCAGTCTCAGTGGTCTCCTACGAGGGCGAAAGCGAAAGCAAGACGGCGGTCCAGCCAGTCGGACTTGACCGTGACGCGGTCGCCGGCCTCCGAGATCATGACGACCCTGCCCCCGGAATCGGCCGTGTGCCACTCCAGCGTGCGCGGGCGGCCGCGGGTGTCGCCGCCCTCCGCGCCCAGGCTCGTGACCGCGTTCAGGGCGGCCGTGAAGCCCTTGTCGACCATGCGGAGGGTGAAGGCCCTCGCGTCGCCGCTCGCCCACTCGTTGCGGCCCACGACGGTGGGGTGGCCCGGCTGGTCGATGCGCCAGGTGTGCTTGAACGGGCGGCTGCGCGGCGGGATCCGGCGCAGCGTGCCGAGCAGGCGGCCCCGCTCGTCGCGGACCTCGTGGTGCCGCTCGCCGGAGGCGGCCTCGGTGCCCGGGCGGTCGATGACGCAGAGCCGGCGGGTGTGCTCCGGGTCCGCGTACAGGGCGTAGTCCGCGCCGTCCGGGCCCGTGTGGGCCACGTACGCGCAGGGGGCGAAGACCCGGAGGTCCTTGCCGTTCTTGGGGACCCGTACGGCCAGCGGCCCGAAGGAGGCCTCGCGCCGCTTGGCGGTGACCGGCCGCTCGGTGTTGCCGACCACGAAGTCCCGTACGCGCTCCCACGCGACGGGCACCACCGGCGGTTCCTCGGGGGCGGGCCCCCGCCGCGGGAACGTCATCGCCGTCACACCCACCGCAGTGAGTGGGCGATGGCGTCACAGAGGCCGCCCAGCGGGCCCTCGGTGCCGCTGAGCGGCAGGGCGAAGGCGAGCATCAGGTAGCCGACCCCGCCCGGCATGACGACGTGGTAGTCCAGCGCCGTGGCGGACGCGGCCCGGACCGCCTCGCCCGCGGGCAGGGGGACGACGTACGCCTCCCGCCCCCCGCCGTCCTCCGTACGGGGCTCCCGCGCGGCCAGCGTCATCGCGAGGTCCGCCGGGTCCGGGCAGGCGCCGGGCGGCGTGTGCAGCAGCGAGACGAGCAGCGAGGCGGGCGGGCCCGCCTGCCCTTCGGCGGACCCGGGATCCACCTCGGAGCGGAGGTAGAACTCCAGGGCCCCGTCCGCGAGCCCGGCCTCGGCGGTGTTGCGCAGGCTGACCCAGACGGCCTGGCGGAGCTCGGCCGAGGGGTTCTTCCCGGCGGTGTGCCGGTCGACGTACAGCTTGAGCTGCGGGCGCCACCGCTCGTGGGTCAGGTCGACGCGGAACCAGTCGCGGGGGACGAGGAGGCGGTAGTCGTCGGGCGGCGCCTGGGGGGCTGGCGCCTGCCTGTCCGGTGCCGGGGTGTCCGGCGCCTCGGTGTCCCGTGCCTGAGCGTCCGGCTGCTGCGACAGGCTCATCAGGGCATCACGAGGAGGGTGGAGTCCGAGTCGAAGAAGCGCAGGCTCTTCACCACGCCCGCGAACATGGAGGAGAAGACGTCCCAGCCCTCCGGGGTCGGGGTGCCCATCTCCAGGACCACCACCAGGCCGTTCGTCAGGGGCACCTGCACCTGGAGGAACGAGGTGAACACCGGCTCGGGGGCCCCGGACTCCGTGAGCGCGCCGTCCACCATCGCCTTGCGCGTCCCCACGACGGAGACGGCGGGGCCGCAGGGGAGGGATATCTCCTCCACCGTCCCGTTGTCGAGGGCGCGGAGCGCGCGGGCGAGCTCCGGCACCGTACTGTCACCCGTGCTCGCGCCGCCCGCGTCCAGCTCCATGAGGGACACGGTGACCGTGGAGGTGCAGCGGGCCTCTTCGACCTCGGTCATGACGAAGCCGGCGTACTGGACCCCGGCCTCCGCGAAGTCGTCGTAGCCGGCGGCCATCATGGCGGCCCAGTGCACCTGGATCTCGTAGTCCGCGTGGGGAAGGACCGCCTGCCCGAGCTCCACGAGCTTCTCGGCCAGGTCGTCGATGTCCTCCGCCTCGAAGGGCAGCTCGAAGAATCCTTCCGGCATCACCCAGCGGACGTGTATCTCCTCGTCGGGTCCGGCGGCCCGGAGCGAGGTCCCGGCGGCCTGGGAGGGGAGGGCCGCGGGCACGGCCTCGGCGGACGCCGACGCGGACGCCGACGCGGACGGGGACGCGGACGGGGACGCGGACGGGGTCTCGGCGCCGGTGTTCGTGATGCTGCTCACTGCGTCGTCCCTACTTCTCGTGGGGGAGTTCGATTTCCTCGGCGTCCGGATGGAAGTTCGCGGCGAAGGGGTACGGGCCGTAGTACGGGTAGAAGTCCGGCACGTCGGCCCCCCGGTCCCGGGCCAGGTGGGCGAGGCGCCGGTACTCCTTGGCGCGCGCCCGGATCTTCTGCCGGGGCCGGTCGCCCCACTGGCGGCGGGCCCGGCGGGCGAGCACCAGCAGCGATACGACGACGGAGAGCGCCCACACGCCGTAGTAGGCGTTCAGCCGGCTCGCGGACTCCCAGTACTGGGCGTAGCCGCCCCAGTAGCCGAACAGCACCAGGGGCACCGGGAGGATGAGGAAGGCCGTGCCGCACCCCGAGCGGCCCATCTTCATCTCGTCCCAGTACCGGAGCCGGAGCATCCTGAGGACGGCCGCGTCGTCCAGGAAGTCGATCTGCAGGGCGCGCCCCGACTCCTCGGCCGCCTGCCGCACTTCCGGTACGGAAGCCAGGACATGGCCGGGGATCAGCTGCCTCGGGATGTACTCCGGGTCCGTGGGGGCCCTGCGGCCCATGAACTCGCCGTCCTTGAGGTCGTCTTCAGTGGCTTCATCGGCCATGTGCGGATCCTGGGTCCTTACTCGGTCGTACGGGCGAGGTGCGGTTCCGGAGACTGCTGCGGGGCCCCGGGATCAGGCGGCCAGCGCCGCGTGGAACGGGGCGGCGGAGGGCCGGGGGCCCGGTGTCGAGGTCGGCGTCGTGGGGTCGCCACCGAGCCCGATCCGGCGGAGCGCCTCGCGCGGGTACGGGCCTGGACGGTGCTGCCGGACCGGGCGGTGGTGCGGTTCGCGGAGCCGGGGGCCCGGGAGCTGGCCGAGGCACTGCTGGAGCGCGGGGTCGCGGTGGACGCGGAGGTCCCGGTGGGCGGGCCGCCCGAGCCGCTGGAGCGGTTCCTGGCCTGGCCGGTACGGGACCCGGCGCGGGTCCGGCTCGCGGTCGAACTGCCCGGGGCCGACCGGGCCCTGGTGGCGCTGGCGCTGCGCGGGCTGCCCCCCGTACCGGTGCTGCTGTTCGGGCGGGAGGCCGCGGCCTGGCCGGTGCTGCGCCTGGCCGCGCGCTGCGGCACGGGCGCCCGGATCGGCGTGGGCGACGTACTGCGGGTGCCGGACGGGCGGCCGGCCCGCTCGAACGCCCAACTGGTCGCGGCGGCCGCCCGGTTCCGGGATGAGGCTCCTACAGCCGGGATCCGGTGAGGCGTTCGCCGAAGACGTCGTCCGGGTTGGAGAGCGCGCAGTTCTCCAGCGAGAGGCAGCCGCAGCCGATGCAGTCGGCCAAATGGTCGCGCAGGCGGCCCAGTCGGGCGATGCGGTGGTCCAGCTCGGCCCGCCAGTTCTCGGAGAGCCGGGCCCAGTCGGCGCGGTTGGGGGTGCGGCCTTCGGGGAGCTGGGTGAGCGCGTCGCGAATGCTGGCGAGCGGGATCCCGACGCGCTGGGCGGCGCGCACGAAGGCCACCCTGCGCAGCGCGTCGCGGGTGTAGCGGCGCTGGTTGCCTGAGGTGCGGCGGCTGGTGATCAGGCCTTTGGTCTCGTAGAAGTGCAGCGCGGAGACCGCGGCACCGCTGCGGGCGGACAGCTGGCCGACGGTGAGCTCGTGGACTTTCTCGGGAATCTGCGGCACACCGCCGAGGGTAGTCGGCCGCACCGACATTCGTTGATCCGTGTGTCGTTGACAGATACACGCGGCCCCCAGCATGCTGAGCAAGCGCTTATTCGTCAGATTCGTCAGGGAGAGGCAGGGGTACGAGGATGGCCGAGCCGAGGATCTTCACGTCCGCCGAGGAGTTGACCGCCGGGATCGGCGAGCCGCTCGGCCCCAGCGACTGGCTGGAGGTGGACCAGAAGCGGATCGACCTCTTCGCCGACGCCACGGGCGACCACCAGTGGATCCACGTGGACCCGGAGCGGGCGGCGGGCGGGCCCTTCGGGTCCACGATCGCGCACGGGTACCTCACGCTGTCCCTGCTGCCGAGCCTGGTGCCGCAGATCATGCGGGTCGAGGGCATGCGGATGGGCATCAACTACGGGGTGAACAAGGTGCGCTTCCCGGCGCCGGTGCCGGTCGGCTCGCGGCTGCGCGCGACCGCGCTGATCACGGAGGCCGTGGAGGCGGGCGGCGGCGTACAGGTGTCGGCGACCGTCACGGTCGAGCGCGAGGGCGGCGAGAAGCCGGTGTGCGTCGCCGAGTCGGTGTCCCGCTACTACTTCTGAGCCTCGGCGGCGGGGCCGGGGCCGGCATCGGGGCCGGGGCCGGCAGCAGGTCCGGGACCGGCCCCCACCATCCGGAGCACGAGGCCCGCGTAGAGCGCGCCGACCTCGTCCGGCGTGCGGCGGCCGTCCGTGCTGAACCAGCGGGCGACGTCGATGCAGAGCGACAGGACCGCGAGGGTGGTGCCGGGCACGTCGGGGACGTGGAACTCCCCCGCCTCGACGCCCTCGGCGAGGATCCGGCGGATGGCGGCGTCGCTCTGCCGGCGCAGCGCCACGATGTCGGAGCGGTGCTCCGGAGCGAGGGCATCGAGCTCGTACTGGACCACGCGCGCGGTGGTGTGGTGCGCCGCGTGCCACCGCACGAAGGACCGTACGGCCTCGTCGAGGCGCTCGGCGGCGGTGCCGGGGCCCGAGGCGGCGCTGTCCAGGATCTCGAGGGCCTTGTCGTGGCCGATCCGGCTGATCCGGTGGAGCAGCTCTTCCTTGGTCTTGTAGTGGATGTAGAGCGCGGCCGGGCTCATCCCCGCCCGGCCCGCGATGTCACGCGTGGTGGTGGCGTGGTACCCGCGCTCCGCGAAGGCCTCGACGGCCGCGACGAGCAGCCGCCGCGCCGCGTCGGGCGTGACCTCCTGCCACGGCCGGTAGCCGCCGGTCGTCGTCTCCTGCGCGCTCTCCATCGCCCGTCTCACCCTCTTCGCGCCGCCCTGTCGTGCCCTGGTGGGAAGGAACAGCCTACCGGAGGGTGAGCAAGCGCTTAGATGCGTTGCGTTCAGCTGCCCTGACCGTGCGGCTTCGGCGCGAAGGGGTCGTAGTCCACCATCATCTTCTCCATGCGGGCCTGGTCGACGCGGCTGACGATCTGCGTGACCTCCTGCCGGTCGCGGACCACCTTGGCGAGGGTGAAGGCCGAGGTGGTCAGGTAGAGGACCGCGATGCCGAGGAAGGCGCGCACCCAGCCGTCGGCGTCCATGTTGTAGATCCCCAGGGCCACGGCGGCCATGGCGGTGCCGAAGGAGGCGACGGCCTGGCCGTAGTACGCCCCCGTGTTCTGCTGCTTGACCGGTGTCTCGTTCATGGGTCCAGCTTCGGGCCCGACGGGCCGCGCCACATCCGCGCTCGTACTCACGCACGTACTCAGGCGCGCGCGGGGCCGGGCGGGTGCGCGGCCCGGCTCCGGGCGCGCGCGTCAGAACGCGGAAACTCCCGTACGGGCGCGGCCGATCAGCAGCTTCTGGATCTGGCTGGTGCCCTCGTACAGGGTCATCACGCGGGCGTCGCGCAGCAGCTTGCCGGCCGGGTACTCATCGATGTACCCGTAACCGCCGTGCACCTGCAGGGCGTTGCTCGCGGCGCGGACGGCGGCCTCGGAGGCGAAGAGCTTGGCCGTGGAGGACTCGGTGGCGAACGGCCGCCCGCGGTCGATGAGATCGGCGACCCGCCAGGTCAGCAGCCGGGCCGCGTCCACGTCCACGGAGATGTCGGCGATCAGCTCCTGGACCAGCTGGTGCCGGGCGATGGGCTTGCCGAACTGCTCGCGCTGGACGGCGTAGGAGACGGCCGCGTCGAGGGCCGCCTGCGCGATGCCGACGCAGCCCGCGGCAACCGACATCCGGCCCTTCGCGAGGGCCGACATGGCGACCGAGAAGCCCTTGCCCTCGGGGCCGAGCATCGCGGAGGCGGGCACGCGCACACCGTCCAGGGAGAGTTCGGCGGTGGCCTGGCCGCGCAGGCCGAGCTTGCCGTGGATCTCGCGGCGGGTCAGGCCCGGGGAGTCGGCGGGGACGAGGAAGGCGGAGATCGCGCGGTGGCCGGGCTCGTCACCGGTGCGGGCGAAGAGCAGCACCACATCGGCCCAGGTGCCGTTGGTGATGAACATCTTGCTGCCGCTGATCACGTACGAGTCCCCCTCGCGCGTGGCGCGGGTGGTGAGGGCGGCGGCGTCGGAGCCGGTGCCGGGCTCGGTGAGCCCGAAGCAGCCCAGAGCGTCGCCGGAGCACAGCCGGGGCAGCCAGTCGCGCTTCTGCTCCTCGCTCCCCCAGGCGGCGATGGTCTTGGCGACCAGGCCGAGGGAGACGGAGACGATGCCGCGCACGGCGGAGTCGCCGCGGCCGAGCTCCTCGGTGACCAGGGCGTAGGAGAGGTGGTCGCCGCCGGAGCCGCCGTACTGCTCGGGGACGGTCAGGCCGAGGAAGCCGACGGCTCCGAGCTTCTTCACGACGGCCCGGTCCACGCTCTCGGCGCGGTCCCACCCGGCGGCGTACGGGGCGATCTCGCGCTCGGTGAACGCGCGGGCGAGTTCGCGTACGGCGGACTGCTCCTGGCTGAGCTCCAGATTCACCGGGCACCTCCGGGCGGACGGGTCGGATGGGTCGGATGGGTTAATTAGCACTGCTAGTTTAGTTGGGGCAGGCCCTACTATGTGGCGCATGGCCAGACCGCGCAAGCCCCTCCTCAGCAGAGACCGCATCATCGAGGCGGCCGGCGCGCTGGTGGACGCGGAGGGGCTGGAGGCCGTCTCGACGCGGCGGCTGGCCGCCGCGCTGGGCGTCAGCGGGCCTTCGCTGTACAACCACTTCCGCACGAAGGACGAGATCCTGGACGCCGTCGCGGACGCGGTGAGCGCGCGGGTCGACCTGTCGATGTTCGAGGCGGTGGGCCTGGCCGGCGGATCCGGCGCGGAGCGGGAGGGCGGTGCCGGCGGCGGCCCTGGCGGAGGCGGCCCCGAGTGGCGGGGCGCCCTGCTCGCCTGGGCGCACTCGTACCGGGCCGCCCTGTCCGACCATCCGAACATCGTGCCGGTGCTGGCGCGCGGGCCGGGCCGCAGGCCGGCCGGACTGCGGGTGGCGGACGCCGTCTACGGCGCGATGACCGCCGCCGGCTGGCCGCCGGCGCAGGCGACCCGGATCGGCGCGCTGATGCGGTACTTCATCCTCGGTTCGGCGGTCGCCTCGTTCGCCCGGGGTTTCGTGGACGACGAAACGGCATACGACCCGTCGGACTACCCGCACCTGGGCCAGGCCCACCGGCTGGCGCACCGGCAGCGCGAGGTGGACGAAGGGGCCTTCGAGACCGGCCTGACGGCGCTGCTCGACGGACTGGCCATCCAGTACGAGGCGTTGGGGAAGTCGCCGGAACCCGACGAGCCGGCGTGACGGCCGAAGAGCCCGGGCCCGGGGCCAGGCCCGGGGCCAGGCCTTGGACCTGACCCCTGACCCTGACGCAGGCCTCTAGAAGACGACGAGCGAGCGGCCGCCCTTGCCCGCCAGCATCGCGTCGAAGGCGGCCGGGATGCCGTCGAGCGTGATGCGGTCGGTGACCAGGGCGCCGAGGTCGAGGCGGCCCGCGCGGACGTGGGCGGCGATCACCGGGAGGTCGCGGGCGGGGTCGCTGTTGCCGTAGACGCAGCCCGTGAGGGTGCGGGCGAAGTGGAAGATCTCCAGCGCGTTGAAGGTGACCTGCTGGTCCTTGCCCCCGATGCCGACGACCGTCGTACGGCCGCCTCGGCGGGTGGACTCCCAGGCGCCCCGGATGGACTCGGCGCGGCCGGCGCACTCGATGGCGACGTCCGCACCGTGGCCGCCGGTCAGCGCGCGGATGTCCTTGGCCGTGGTCTCGGAGGCGAGCACGAACTCCGTGGCCCCCGCCGCCCGGGCCAGCTCCTCCTTGGCCGGGGAGACGTCCACGGCCACGATCGGGCCTGCCATGGCGATGCGCGCCGACTGGAGGGCCGCGAGGCCCACGCCGCCGACTCCGAAGACGGCCACCGACTCGCCCGGCCGGACCTGGGCGCTGTGGTGGACGGCTCCGTAGCCGGTGAGGACCGCGCAGCCGAGCAGCGCGGCCTCGGTGAGCGGGATCCCGGCGGGGGCGGGCAGCACGCAGTTGGCCGCGACGACCGTTTCCTCGGCGAAGGCGGCCACGTTCAGCCCGGGGTGCAGCTCGGTTCCCCGGGCGTCGTGGGCGTAGACGTTGCCGACCCCGGCGAGCGCCTTGGCGCAGAGCCAGACCTCGCCGATCGAGCAGTGGTGGCACTGCCCGCAGGACGGGGCCCAGTTGAGCACCACCCCGTCGCCGGGCGCGACGTGGATGACCCCTTCCCCGACGGCGAGGACCGTGCCCGCGCCCTCGTGGCCGAGGACGGCGGGCACGGGGACCCGCATGGTGCCGTTGGTGAGGGAGAGGTCGGAGTGGCAGACCCCGGCTGCGGTGAGCCGTACCCGGACCTGCCCGGGGCCGGGCTCGGGCAGCACGATGTCCCGTATCTCCAGCGGGGCTCCGACGGCGGGCAGGATGGCGGCGCGGACCATGGTCGTCGTCTCCGTGTGTGCGGGGTTGGCTGGGTTGGCGGGGAGGGTCAGGTTGTCGTCGGTGACGGAGCACTCCGGCGCGACGGTGCGGGTGCGCGAAGGCAGGCCGGTGAAGCCCTTGGCGTCATTGCGCGCGTACCAGGTGCGGGTGCACGACTCGTCGCCGGTCTTGGCCGTGTCTCCGGCCGACGAAGTCTGCGTCTGCATGTGTATAAGAGAGTGCGGGAGCGTGGAAGTGCGCCGACGTCTCGCCCGGTCCCAGGGGGTGCCCCCGGACTCCGTCCGGGGGCACCCCCTGGGACCGGGCGAGACGTCGGCGAACTTCCGCGCCCCCGTGTGCGCGCCCGTCAGTGCTCGCGCGGGGCGGGGACCACGCGCTCGACCTCCGGATGGACCGTCAGGAGCTGGCGCATGGCGTTCTCCGCGCCGATCGCGTCACCGGCGGCGATGGCCTCGACCATGCGCGCGTGGTGCGCGACGCAGGTCTCGCTGGGCCGGTCGCAGGCGATGATGGGACTGCCGGACACCTGGAGGGCGGAGGAGACGATGCTGGAGAGGTGCTCCAGCATGCGGTTGCCCGCGACCTGGATGAGGAGCGCGTGGAACTCGTGATCGGCGCGCGCGAAGGTGATCGAGTCACCCTGGCCGAGCGCGTGGCCCATGATCTCGACCATGTCGGCGAGGCGCTGCTGGATGTCCGGGCGGCCGTGGCCGGCGGCGAGGCGTGCGGCGAGCGGCTCGATGGTCCAGCGCAGTTCGCCCAGTTCGCGGCGCTGGTCGTCGCGCTGCGGGCCGAAGGCGCGCCACTCGATGATGTCGGGGTCGAGCAGGTTCCAGTCGGCGACCGGACGGACCCGGGTGCCGACGTTGGGGCGGGCGCTGACGAGGCCCTTGGCCTCCAGGACCCGCAGCGATTCGCGGACGACCGTGCGGGAGACCTCGAAGCGCTGGCCGATCTCCTCGGGGACCAGGGGGCGGTCCGCACCGAGGTCACCGGAAACGATCATCTGGCCGAGCTGCTGGACGAGTTGGCCGTGCAGTCCGCGGCCGCGGCTGCCTGCCGCGCGGCGGCCGACGCGGCTCAACTCGACGTCGGATCCGTCCCAGTGGGGCACTCCCACACGGTCGGCCCCGGAGGCCTCCGGGTAGGGGTAGCGGTCGAGTTCGCCCGGGCCGGCGAGGCCGGAATCGGCGTGGCGGGCGGCGGTCATCATGGTGTGCGCAAGGGTACTCACGAATCCTTTGTCGGCCGTGCCTCCATGTCCCTTGAGGTCTTTGGTGAAAAGCACACGAAAGGGTGATCGGTGCCACCTACGCAATTGACGACTTATCGTAAAGAACCGGGCCTTTTACGGGGAGTTGCGATCCGGGGCTCCCGATGTGGACCGCAACGGTCCCGTTGGGGTGTCCTCCGGCACCGGAACGATCACCAACGATCCCTCACAAACGAACGCGGCCGCGCAGTCCTGTGAACCCATAGGCGCACAACAGGACCATCAGCGACAACACCAGTGCGGTGCCGACCGGTTGGGCCATCACCCGGAGCGCCCCGAGCACCAGGCGGTCGGCCTCCGGGGGCCACTGCGCCCAGGCGAGGCCGCGCAGCCTTTCCGCGAGCCCGGTCACCGGGTACGCGGACGGGCCGTCCAGGGCCTTGCGCACCAGGGGTACGACCATCACCGGTACGGCGAGCACCGCGGCCAGGCCTGCCGCGGCGGACCGGAAGACGCCCGAGGCCAGGACGCCGGACCAGGCGCAGCCGATCAGCAGGCCCGCCCAACTCGCGCCCGGGGCCACCCACTCCGCCGGGGTGCGCAGCGGGCCGCCGCCGAAGACCAGCGCCAGGGCGGCGGCGTCGGCGGTCACGGCGAGGGCTCCGAACAGCAGCGCGAGGGCGGCGCTGACGCCGAGCTTCGCGGTGAGCAGCCCGAGCCGGCGCGGGACGGTGCCTCGGTCGGCGGCGAGCGCGGGGTAGCGGTACTCCTCGCCGAAGGCCAGGGCGCCGAGCAGTCCCGCCCCCAGGGCCGCGGGCGGCAGGGGGAGCAACTCCGGCCAGGCGGCGAGCAGGCGGTTCTGCCCGGTGTGACCCGCCCGGGCCAGCACCAGCGCCGTGACGACCGAGACGGCGACGACGAGGGCGGCGGTGAGGACGGGGGTGGCCGTGCCGAAGACCCGGTGCAGTTCGTAGCGCAGGGGCCGCAGCGGGCCACCGAGCCGGCGCACGGAGGAAACGGGTCTGCCGGAGTGAGCGGCCCGGCCCCGGCGTGGGCGGTCGCGGCCGCCCTCGTCCCCGCGCCCGTGCCCGGCGGCCGCCCCGTCGGCACCGGCACCCTCAGCCCCGACCCCTGCCCCGATCCCGGCCCCGGATGCGGCGCGGGCGCGCGGCAGCGACGGCGGCGTGCCGGCGTCGCCGGTCTCGTCGGCGAGTTGGTGCACCAGCACTCCGTTCCGGAAGGCCGCCTCGCCGACTTCGGCGCAGTTGCTCCCGTACACGGACAGACGGCTGCCGCTCTCTTCGACGATCTCCACCGCTCGCTGGGCCGCCCGCGCCTCGCGACCCAGTACGTCGGCCAGCCGGGCGGCGTGCGGGGTGCGAACGGCCACCCGCGGCCGCAACCGGGTCCGGGCGAAGTCGGCGGCGTCCTGATCGGCGACGAGCCGGCCCGCCTCGATGCTGACCACCCGGTCCGCGTTGCGCGCGGCCTCCTTGGCGTCGTCGGTGGTGAAGAGCACCGCGCCGCCGAGGGCGGCATGGCCGCGCAGCAGCCCGTACAGCCAGCTCCGTTCGCGGGGCGAGAGCCCGGCGGCGGGCTCGTCGAGGAGCAGCGTGCACGGGTCGGCGAGCAGCGCGGCGGCCAGGGCGACCCGGCGCTCCATGCCGAGCGAGAGCGAACCGAGCCGCTCGTGACGCAGACCCTCGACGCCGACGACCTCCAGCATGGTGTCGGCCCGGGTGGCCGGCACCCCGGCGGCGGCGCAGAGCATCCGCAGCTGGCCGCGGACGGTGCGCGACGGGTTGCCGGGCAGGTCGCCGAGGAGTACGCCCACTTCGCGGCCCGGATGCGGGATTTGATGCAGGGGGCGCCCGCGGAAGTAGGTGACTCCACGGCCGGGTTCGAGTTCGAGCATGAGCCGCAGCGCGGCGGTCTTGCCCGAGCCGGGGTCGCCGAGCAGTGCGGTCACGCTCCCGGGGCGGGCCTCGAAGGTGAGGTCGTCCACGAGGGGCGGGAGGTTTCGACGGGGGATGCTGGTGAGTCCGATGGCCTGGAGCATCGCTTCTCTCGCGGGGGGTGAGACCGCTCTGCGGCAGGATGAATACCGCTAACAAGATAACGCAATATGTCCGATTTTCGGCGCACCTGCTGCCGGGGCTCGCCCGTGTCGCCCCCGCCCCGGAATCCCGCCCGGGAGCCGACGCGTCAGACTTCGGGGCGCAGCATCGGCGGGTTGAGCAGGGTGGCCCCGCCCGCACGGAACAGCTGGGCGGGCCGACCGCCCTGACGGGTCGTCGTCCCCCCGGCCGGAACCAGGAACCCGGGGGTGCCGGTGACCTTGCGGTGGAAGTTGCGCGGATCCAGGGCGACGCCCCAGACCGCTTCGTAGACCCGCCGCAACTCGCCGACGGTGAACTCGGGCGGGCAGAAGGCGGTGGCCAGGGAGGAGTACTCGATCTTCGAGCGGGCCCGCTCCACCCCGTCCGCGAGGATCCGCTCGTGGTCGAAGGCGAGTCCGGCGCCGGCCTGCCCGGCGGCGGAGAGGAGCTCGTCGACGGGGGCCCAGCGCGCACTGTTGGCATCGCCGCCGGCCCGGGGTGCGGGCAGGTCCGGAGCCAGCACCAGGTGCGCCACGCTGACCACGCGCATGCGCGGATCACGCTTCGGATCGCCGTAGGTCGCCAGCTGTTCGAGATGCGCCCCGTTGCCCACGTCAGGAGCGGCCGGGTCGTGGGCGCACAGGCCCGTCTCCTCGGACAGCTCGCGGGCCGCGGCCGCTGCCAGGTCCTCATCGCCCCGCACGAATCCGCCGGGCAGCGCCCAGCGACCCTGGAAGGGCTGCTCACCCCGCCGGACCACCAGCGCGCAGAGCGCGTGGCGCCGCACGGTGAGCACGACCAGGTCGACGGTGACGGCGAAGGGCGGGAAGGCCGACGGGTCGTAGGGCGACATGCCGCGATCATAGTCGTCTGCCTGACGATAAACAGAGCTTTGGTGATCCTCGGACCACTGAACCGGAAGCCGCGGCCCGTCCCCCGGACCGGAACGAACGGCCCCGGACCGGAAAGAGGCGGTCTAACCGCCCAGCTGGAGCGCATCGGCCGCCTCCTCCACCATGCCGAGTCCCAGCCGGCTGATCCGGACGGCGAAGGGCTCGCCCGAGACCCGCAGCCCGGAGAGGCGGAGCTCGCCGAGCGGGGCGCCGGGGAGCGGGTTGAGGGCGACCGTGCCCGCCGGGGCGTCCGGGCGGATTCCGGCCAGGGCGGTCAGGACGTGGATCCCTGCGGCGGCCGCGACCGCCGCCGGACGGCAGGCGGCCGGATGCGGAACCGGAGCACTGCCCGCGGTGCGCTGCTCGGCCGCGTACATCTCCGGGAGGCGGTACCCGAAGCCCTCCGCGGCGTCCAGCAGGCCCCGGAGCAGCCCGGTGGCCTCCTTCTCGAAGCCGGCCTGGGCCAGTCCGGCCACCGCGACCGCGCTCTCGTACGGACGCACCGCGCCCGAGCGGTACCCGAACGGGTTGTGCCCCGGCTCGCGGACCGCCATGCTCCGCAGCCCCCACCCGGAGTCCATGCCGGGGGCTCCGAGCAGCCGCGCCAGCTGTTCGGTGCGGACCCGGTCGAGCAGTCCCGGCGCGAGCCGGCCGCCCCCGAGCAGCCCGGTGTCGAGGAGGTGCGCGGCGGCCCCCGTCAGCCGGGGCAGCGGCCGCCCGTCGGGATGCAGGGCCGCCGCGGGCCTGCCGCCGTCGGGGCCGTCGACCCAGAACCGGGCTGCGAAGCGTTCCCGCAGGGCGGCCGCCCTCTCCCGCCACTCCTCGGCTCCGGGCCGCCCGCACCCGGCGAGCAGGTCGGCTCCGAGCAGCGCGGCCCGATGGGCGTGGGCCTGGGTCTCGCAGCGGCGCGGCCCCGGGTCGGGGTCGGCGAGGAAGCCGTCCTCCCCGAGGGCGCCCCGCAGCCACTCCAGGCACCGCTCGGCGGCCGGAAGCAGCCGGGCCACCTCCTCCTCGGGCATCCCCCAGCGCCGGGCTTCGGCGAGCACCACCGGAAAGGCGAGCGTCGCCTCGGTCCCGGTGCAGCCCGGGGGCAGCTGCGGCCCGGCCCCGCGCAACGGTCCCGGGATCTTCCCGGCGTCGGCCCCGCGGCCGCCGGTCTGGGTGCGGCCGAGCACCCGCAGGGTCGCGGCGGCCAGCCCGGTGCCGAGCGGGAGGGCCATGCGGGCGGCCCAGAGGGACTCCGCCGGGGCCAGTCCGAGCCGCCACGGCACCCCGGCAGCCGCGTAGGCGTCGGCCGGTACTTCGGGGTCCCGGAGCAGGAGCGCGCCCAGGTCCTGGACGCCGGTGCGCAGCCACGCCCCGACCCTCGGGTCGTCTCCCTCGGCGCGGGCGTCTTCGGCCAGTGGATTGGCCACGTGCCCGGCGGGAGCCCGTGCGCCTCGGTCCCCGGTGGTCCGCAGTTCGATGGTGCGGGACTCCCCGGGGCGCAGTTCGAGCTGCCAGCGCAGCAGTCCGGCCGAGGCCAGCGCGTCGTCCGGGGGCGGCTCGGCCGCGGTGACGGCCTGGGCCTCGCCGCTGGTCCAGCGCAGCCCGGCTGCGTGCACCCCGGCGGGCAGCTCCGGACCGGCCCGGCCGGCGGCCACGTCGGCCAGCTCCGCCAGGTCGGTGCCTAGCAGAACCTCCACGGAGATCCGCAGCAGCCGGACGGTGAAGCTGCGCAGGGTGATCCGCTCGGTGCCGTCCGCGTGGCGGACCCGCTCCACGCCGACGTCCGGATCGGGCCCGGCCTCGGCTCCGGTGCGGACTGTCGCGGTGAAGGCGGCCCGGTCCGCGCCGAGGCTGCGCCCCTGCACGGCGACCGGGTCCCGGCCGGCGACGCGCAGCACGCAGCGGGACAGCAGCCGGCGCCCGTTGCGGTAGACGCCGTCGATGCCGCGCCCGGTGAGCTGGCCGTGCTCGGGCGAGACGACCAGGCACGGCGCCGCGACGCAGATGACCGCGCCGTGCACGGGGCGCCTCGGAGGCGGCGTACCTCTTCGACGCACCGCGGGCGCCGCAGGAGGACGGGCTCCCGGGCCTCGCGCTCCCCCGCACCTTCGCCCCGCTGGTACCGGGCAGCCTGCGGACGGCGGACGGCCTGGTGGTGCTGCGTCCGTAGCGGACGGGCCCGGGCGCGTCAGGGGGCGTCCGGGGCCACCGGGCCCGGGGCGCCGGGGGCGAAGGTGGCCACGGCGGTGTCGAAGTGGCGCTTCGCCTCGGCGAGTCGGCCGACGGGCGCGGAGACCCAGATGTCGTACATCCGGCCGTTCTCGTCCCAGCAGAGGTCGTAGGTGTGCCGGGCGCCCTCGGCCGGGGTGAAGCCGTCCCAGGTGAACTCCCAGAGAGCCGCGGGGAGTGTGCCGCGGGTCGTCGACACGACCGTGCCACCGCGGTAGCCGGGGTTGGTGTCCGGGCCCTTCGCGTGGGACTGGCGCATCACGCCGAGCGGGCCGCCGGGGACCGGCATCTTCACCCGGATCCCGATGCGGAAGGCGCCGTCCGGGGAGATGTAGAAGACCCGCTGGTCGTCGGTGGCCCGCTGGTACCCCTCGGGTACGGCGATGGTGAAGCCCTGCGGGTCGGCGAAGGTCCGGTATCCGGCGGGCAGTTCACCCGTGGCGATGGCCGGCGCGGTGGCCTGAGCCGCGCCCACCGGGCTCGGGGAGGAGGTCGCGGGGGTGCCGGAGGGGCCGGCCGCCACCTGCCGCCCCTGTTCCCGGTCCTCGTCGCCGAGCAGCGAGACCCCGGCCACCGCCCCGCCCACCGCGAGGACGAGGGCGGCCGCGAGCAGCCCGGCGCGCAGGCCCGGCCGGGTGGCGACGAGCTGCCTTGCCGTCGGGCGCGGGGGTACGGCAGGCGCCGTCAAACCCTCGGAGCCCGGGGCCGGTTCGGAACCGGACACCAGGACGGAGCCGGACACGCGGGCGGAGCCGGACACCAGGGAGGGGCCGGACACGGGGGCGGGGCCGGATGCCGGGATCCGGTCGGCGGGCTGGTGGTGGCCGCCGCCCGCCAGGTACGCCGACAGCAGCCGTTCGGCTTCGGGCGCCGTCATCCTGCGCTCCGGATCCCGCTCCAGCAGACCGCGGACGACGGGCAGCAGCGGGCCCGCCTGCGCGGGCGGCCGGATCTCGCCGGAGACGACCGCGTGCAGGATCCCGCCCAGCGAATCGCGCCGGAAGGGCGATTCGCCGGTCAGGGCGGCGCACATCAGCGCACCCAGCGACCACAGGTCGGACGCCGGACCCGCCTGGGCACCCTGTATCCGCTCGGGAGCGGTGTACTCGGGCGAGCCGACGAACGCGCCGGTCTCGCTGATGGTGGTGGCCCCGGCGAGCCGCGCGATGCCGAAGTCGGTGAGCACCACCCGGCCGGTGCCCGCCTCCATCAGCACGTTGGCCGGTTTGACGTCCCGGTGGAGGACCCCCCGGGAGTGGGCCGCGGTCAGGGCTCCGAGGAGCGCGAGCCCGGTCCGGGCCGCCTCGACCGGGGTGAGCGTCCTCCCGGCGGCGATCAGCTCGGCGAGCGAGCCGCCGTCGACCAACTCCATGACGATGCAGGGCCGTCCGTCGTGTTCGACGATGTCGTGGACCACGACGACGTGGGGGTGGCGCACGTGCGCCACGGCGCGCGCCTCGCGCAGCGCCCCGGCGGCCACGCCGTCCGGGTCGCCCTCACCGAGGTGGAGCTCCTTGACGGCGACCGGGCGTCCGAGGAGTTCGTCGGCGGCCCGCCAGACGGTCCCCATCCCGCCGCGGCCCAGCCTTTCCTGCAGGCGGTACCGTCCGGCCACCACGACACTGCCGCTCGTCCCGTCCTGTGGCACTGCGACCTCCCCCTCACCTGGTCCCGGGCCCATGATGCCGCAGCGGACCCGGCCCCCACGCTCCTCCCGGTACCCCGGCGGGGCGGGGGCCCCGGAGCTTAAGATCACCCCGGGACCGGTTACAGCTCTACGGGGGGCACTCATGGAACCCACAGCCATCGGGATCCGGCTGGCATCGGCCGTGATCGGTCCGATCGTCAAGAAGTTCTTCGTCGCCGACGGCCCGGGGGCCGGCCTGGTCGACAAGCCGGTCCGGCTCTCCGGCCACGTCTCGTTCAGGGGTGAGAAGCGCACCCTCACCGAGGCCGATGTGCGCGCCCTGGCCGGCACTCTCGTCCAGCAGGCCCTGCGCGCGAACGACCGCCGCGTTCCGGCGGACGAGCACGAGGCCGTCACCGACGCCCTCGCCCAGACGCTGCACGCCCTCGGCGACCTCACGATCACCGATCTGGACGCCGTCCGCCTCGGCCCGGAGGCCTTCGCCCGGGAGCTGCGCCGCGCGGGAGGCAAGCCGGAGCGCCACCTCTCGGCCGACGCGACGTACTTCTACGAGGCCCTGGTCGGCCTGGCCTGCCTGCACATCTTGGAGTTCTTCACGCAGCGCAAGACCTTCACCGCCCACGCGCTGGTCGGCCAGGCCCGGGCTGTCGACGAACTGACGGCCAAGACGGACGAGTTGATCCGGCGCACGCCGCTGCCCGACGCGGCGGACGCCGCCTTCGAGGCGGAGTACCTGCCGTACGTGGCGAAGAAGCACGCCAAGCTCACCATCTACGGGATCGACCTGAGCAGTTCGCCGACGCGGTGGCCGCTGGACGTGGCGTACCTGAGCCTGGAGGCGGTGCCGCTGGAGCGCGCGGAGGCGCAGGACGGCCCGAGAACGGCCGATTACATCGTGGGCGGGGTCGAAATCCAGGTCAAGTCACACCGCCCGCACGAACCCCAGCCCGCGGACCGGGTACTGGACCGCACCCCCCGCGTCCTCCTGCGGGGCGAGGCCGGATCCGGCAAGACCACGCTCGTCCAGTGGCTGGCCGTCACCGCCGCGCAGCGGGACCGCGCGGACCGGCCCGACTACCTCCGCGACCGCGTGCCCTTCGTACTGCCCCTGCGCACGCTCACCCGCCACGGCGAACGGCTGCCCGCCCCGAAGGACTTCCTCACCGCCACCGGCTGCGTGCTCGCGGGTTCACAGCCGGCCGGCTGGGAGCACCGGGTCCTCGCCGCCGGGCGCGGCCTGGTCCTGGTGGACGGCATCGACGAGGTCCCGGAGCCCGAGCGGGAGCGGACCCGCCGCTGGCTGCGGGACCTGATCGACACCTACGACGGCGCCAACCGCTGGCTGGTCACCTCGCGCCCGTCGGCCGTCGGCCAGGACTGGCTCGCCGAGGAGGGGTTCGACGAACTGGCCCTGTCCGCCATGGGACCGGCCGATGTCGCCACTTTCATCGAGCGCTGGCACACCGCGGCCCGCGGCGGGAGCTGCGACGACGCCGAACTCGACGCGTACGAGAAGCAGCTGCGCACGACCGTCCGCACCAAGGCCGATCTCGGGCGGCTGGCCACCAACCCGCTGATGTGCGGGCTGATCTGCGCGCTCCACCGCGACCGGCGGGGCCACCTCCCGCACGGACGGAAGGACTTGTACGAGGCCGCGCTCTCGATGCTGGTCAGCCGCCGGGACCGGGAGCGCGACATGGCGGTTCCCGACCTCCGGGAGGAGCCGCAGCTCGACCTGCTCCAGCGGTTGGCGTACTGGCTGATCAAGAACGGCCGTACGGAGATGGACCGTTCGCAGGCCGAGGACATCATCGGCCGGGCCCTGCCCGCCGTACCGGAGGCGGCCGCCCTGGGTGACGCGGCGACCGTCTTCGAGCACTTCCTCCAGCGCAGCGGGCTCCTGCGCGAACCGGCCCCGGGGACCGTGGACTTCGTCCACCGCACCTTCCAGGACTTCCTGGGCGCGCGGGCGGCGGTGGAGGAGGGGGATTTCGGCCTGCTCGCCGCACACGCCGCGGACGACCAGTGGGAGGACGTCATCCGCATGGCGGTGGCCCTCGCACGGCCGCGCGAGCGCACGGCGCTCTTCGAGGGCCTGCTCCTCCTCGGCGACCGGGCCGACGACCAGCGCACCCGGTTCCGCGTCTACCTGCTCGCCGCCGCCTGCCTGGAACACGCCACCACACTGGAACCGGCGGTCCGCCGGGCCGTGGAAGAGCGTACCGGCAGCCTGATCCCGCCGCGTGGTGACATCGAGGCCCGCGCCCTGGCGGAAGTGGGTCCGCTGATCCTGGACCTCCTGCCCGGCCACGAGGGCCTCAGTGAAGTGGATGCGTACCTGACGGTCGTCGCGGCCTCCCGGATAGCCTCCGACGCGGCTCTGCCCTTCCTGGCCGGGTACGCCGACCACTCCTACCTGGAGGTACGGAGCCAGCTCGTGTGGGCCTGGTCCCGCTACGACACCGCCCGGTACGCGGAAGAGGTCATCGCGAAGCTCGACCCCGACGGCCTCGACTACACCGTCACCTCCGACGAACAGCTCCACCAGCTGGAGCGCCTGGGGGTGCGAGCGGCTTCCCTGGACGTCAGGGGCGCGGTATCCGCGCACTCCGTCGACTCCTACCTGTCCCGGCACGCGCTGACGAGGCTCAGACTCGTGGAGCATCCGATCGAGGATCTGGGATCCGTGGCCGGGCAGTCGGGGCTCACCTCGTTCACGGCCGCCGACTGCCCGCACCTCCTCGACCTGTCGCCCCTGGCCGCACTTCCGATCCGCGACCTGCACATCACGGTGTCGCCCGCGACGGACCTCGGCGCACTGAAGGACCTGTCGCGGCTCAGGCACCTGCGGATCGAGGGCGAGGGCCCGCTGTACTGGTCTCCGGAGACCCTGCATCCACACGCTCCCCTCGAGGAGCTCTCGGTGATGGGCGAGCTCGTTTCCGAGAGCGGGCTCAAGGGGCTGGGGCGCTTCACCGGGCTCACTGCCGTGAGCTTCTCCGGCCCGGTGTCGGCCGGGGACTGGCGGGAGCTGGCAGCCCTTCCGGCCCTCCACGTCCTCATCCTCGGCAAGGCCTCTTTGACCGACCTTCCGGACGGCGCGGTGCTGGCAGAGGTCGTCCACCTCCACGTCAACGGCCGCGACGGCGTGCGCGTCACCCAGCGGACGCTGGACCGACTGCCGCACGCCTTTCCCCACCTGGCCAACTGCCGGATCACCGGGAACCCGACCGCCGGGGGCGGCGTCGACGTCTCCCCGCTGGGGGCCCTGCCCCACTTGACACTCCTCCAGATCGACCTGCCCGCCGACCTGGTCCACGGCAGGTCCGCGTTGCCCGACCGGGTGATGGTCCACACCGAGGAGGACCGGCCCCGCTGACCCCCGTGCTCGCACTGACTGCAGATTCAGTCAATCAGGGCCTCCTGCCACCACCCGGGCTCCGGGTAGGGTGTCGAATCGTGGCCGATCGTCGAACAGCAATCATGGAAGGAGCCGCGCGGGTCATCTCCCGGCGCGGCGTCCGAGGCCTGCGCGTGGAGGAGCTCGCCGCGGAGGCGGGAGTGTCCACGGCGTTGATCTACTACCACTTCAAGGACCGCGCGGGCATCCTGCGCGCGACGCTGGAGTTCATCAACGACCGCGCGGGCCGGTACACCACGGATCGCGATCCGGCCGATCCGCCGCTCGACGCCCAGGGCGAGCTGGAGCAGACCCTCCTCCTGGAGTTCCAGGACGACCCCGGGGTGCGGGAGAACAGCACGGCCTGGGGAGAGCTCCGGGCCAGCGCGGTGTTCGACCCCGACCTGCGGGAAGACCTCGCGCGGGCCACCCTCGTCTGGGTCCAGGAAGTGGGCGAGCTGCTCGGCCGCGTCCGGCCCATGGCCGGGGCCGCGGCCCTCGCCGGCACCGCCGAGCGGCTGACCGCCCTCGTGGAGGGGCTCAGCTCGCGCTGGCTCAGCGGCAGCCTGCCCCTGGCGCACGCCCGCGAGCTGATGGTGTCGGCCATCGCCGCCGAGCTGGACCGCCTCGCCCGGACCTGATCCGCCCGGCCGGGGTCCCCGGCCGGGCGGATCAGGTCCGGGCGAGGCGGTCCAGCTCGGCGGCGATGGCCGACACCATCGAGGCAGGAGTGCCGGGTGAGGCGGGAGTGCCCGGCCCCGCGGGCCCCGCGGGCCCCGCGGGTGTGCCGGGCGCGGCCGGAGCGGCGAACGCGGCGGGCGGACCCACGGCCACCGAGCCGCCCAGCAGCGTCCCGATGACGGCGACGGCCGCGGCCGTCGCCCGCTTGCTGCCCCTGAGCCGCACGGAGCCTCCTCGTCCCGAGTCGTCCCCCGCTCGTACGAATGGGCCCGACCCCACCATCCGTACGGCCGGGTGTCAACGCCCGCGGGCGGTCTGACCGGGATCGGCCAGGAATGCGATGCGTCCGACTGGGTATGGCTGCGGTGTTCTCCGGCGGTGTTCCATGTTCCTGACCGATCCTCACGCACAAAGGAGTGCCTGCCGTGAACACCGAGACCCCCGGGACCGCCATACCCACCCCCGCTCCGGCCACTGCCGCAGCCCCGACACAGCGGCCGCCGCTGGCCCACCTGCCCGCGCAGGCCGGGCCCTACGAAGCGCCCCTGACCAGCGAGCCCCCGCTCGCCGATGCCGCGCACGCCCCGCTGACCAGCGAGCCCCCGCTCATCTGCGAGGCCCCGTTGACCAGCGAGCCGACCACTTCCGCCGCGGCCGCCGCCGCGGGTGACTAGACAAGGAATCCGATGGACGACCTCGCCCGGCTGGCGGCCCTGAACGGCGTCGCCACCACCTACCAGCCCGCCGAGGACGTCACCGTCCGGGTTCCGGAGTCCACCGTCGCCGCCGTACTGCGGCGGCTGGGGGCGGACACGGACACCCCGGAGTCCGTACGGGCACACCTCGCGGCGGCCGAACACGAGGCGGCCCAGCGGCTGTTGCCGCGCGTGCTGGTGTGGTGGGCCGGGTCGAGGGCGCCCGCGGAGCTGGGCGCGCTGCCGCCCGGGACCCGGATCCGGCTGGATCTGGAGGACGGCGGGGTGACCGAGGCCGCCGCCGGGTCGCCGGGGGCGGCCGCGGGGCTCCAGGAGGCCTTCGGCGGCCCGCCGGGGTCCCGGGGCGGGCCCTCGGGGCAGCCGCCGCTCGGCGTGCACCGGATGCGCGCCGAAGCCCCCGACGGCCGCACCGCGACGGCCACCCTGATCGTGGCCCCCGACCGGGCCCCGGCCGCGCCCGGGCGCACGCACGGGCTCCTCGTCCAGCTGTACTCCCTGCTTTCGGAGCGCTCCTGGGGCATGGGCGACCTCGGCGACCTGGCGGAGCTGGCGCGTTGGGCGGGCCGCGTCCACGGAGCCGGCTTCATCCAGGTCAACCCGCTGCACGCGGCGGTGCCCGGCACCCCGACCGACCCCTCCCCGTACCGGCCCTCCTCGCGCCGCTTCCCCGACCCGGTGCACCTGCGGATCGAGGACGTCCCCGAGTGCGCCGCCGGCCCGAACCGGGCCGCCCTCACCGAACTGGCGGACCGCGGCGGCGAGTTGCGGCGCGAGGTGCTGGAGAAGGGCGCGCTGATCGACCGGGACGCCGTCTGGGCCCTCAAGCGGGCCGCCCTGGAGCTGCTCTACGCGGTCCCGCGCACGCCCGAACGGGAGGCGGCCTACGGCAGGTTCCGCGCCGAGCAGGGCGCGGAGCTGGACCGGCACGCCGCCTGGTGCGCCGCGCACGCCGGGGAGGACCCGCAGACCCGGGCCGATTTCCACCGCTGGCTGGTCTGGCTGACCGACACCCAGCTCGTCGCCGCGCAGCGGGCCGCCAAGGAGGCCGGCATGGCGGTCGGCATCGTGCACGACCTGGCCGTCGGGGTGCACCCGGAGGGCTCGGACGCCTCCGGCTCGGAGCACTACGCCGAGGGCGTCTCGGTGGGGGCCCCGCCGGACGCCTTCAACGCGCGCGGCCAGGATTGGGGGCTGCCGCCCTGGCGCCCCGACCGGCTGGCCGCCGGCGGGTACGAGCCGTTCCGGGCCCTGCTGCGCGGGGTGTTCCGGTACGCGGGCGCCCTGCGCATCGACCACGTCATGGGGCTGTTCCGGCTCTGGTGGATCCCCGAGGGGGCCCCGCCCGCCGAAGGCGCGTACGTCTCGTACGACGGGGAGGCGATGCTCGCCCTGCTCGTCCTGGAGGCGCACCGCGCCGGGGCCCTGGTCATCGGCGAGGACCTCGGCACCGTGCAGCCGGGGGTCCGTCAGGCGCTGGCCCGGCGCGGGGTGCTGGGCACCTCGGTGCTCTGGTTCGAGCGGGACTGGGGCGGCGACGGGGAGCCGCTGGAGGCGGAGCGCTGGCGGTCCGACTGCCTGGCCACCGCCACCACCCACGACCTGCCGCCCACGGCCGCGAAGCTGGCCGGAGCCCATGTGGAACTGCGCGACCGGCTCGGCCTGCTGACCCGCCCGCTGGAGCGGGAGCGGGCCGAGGACGCGGCCGACACCGCGCGCTGGCTGGACGTGCTGGAGGACCTCGGCCTGGACACCAAGGACGAGGAGGCCGCCGTACGGGCCCTGTACGGGTTCCTGCTGCGCACCCCGGCCCGGCTGGTCGGGGTCTGGCTGCCCGACGCGGTGGGGGACCGGCGGCCGCAGAACCTGCCCGGCACCTGGGACCAGTACCCCAATTGGCGGCTCCCGGTCGCCGACGCGGAGGGCCGGCCGCTGACCTTGGAGGCCCTGGCGGCCTCGCCGCGCGCGAACTCCCTGTTGAGCGCGGTGCGGGACGGGGGGTGAACCCGTACGGCACCCCCGGGCGCGCGGGTCGTTTGGGTGTTCGCTACGTTTGCACCGTGGACAAGAAGAACGCTCTGCGCGCCGGCGCCGTCACGGCCGGAACGACGCTGATGATGCTGCTGATGACGTCTCCCGCCCTCGCGCTCACCCGCGACGACGGCGACGACCCGGGTCCGGGCCTGAGCATTGCCGAGACGCTGGGCCTGTACGTGGCCGCGCCGATCGTGCTGTTCCTGGTCATCACCGGTCTGGTGATGGTCGGCGACAAGTCGCGCAAGCAGCAGTAGGAAAACTTCCGGCGCGCCGGAGGTCCGTACGGACCTCCGGCGCGCCGTCATGCCCGGACCCGGTCCCGGGCCTGATCGCGGGCCTGATCCCGTGACGGGCGGGCCCGGGACCGGGCCTGCTCACGGGACCCCCGCCAGCACCTTGCGCAGCAGCGCCGTGAGGGTCGCGACCTCGGCCTCGTCGAGCCCGGTGAGCGCCGCGCGCTGTGCGTTCAGACCCGCCTCGACCGCCTCGTCGACGATCCCGAGGCCGCGGTCGGTGATCGTCACCTGGAGCCCCCGCCGGTCGTGCGGATCGGGCTTGCGGCAGAGCAGCCCGGCCTTCTCCAGTTTGTCCAGCCGTCCCGTCATACCGCCCGTGGTGAGCATCAGCGTCGCCGACAGCTGGCGGGGCGAGAGGGTGTACGGGCTTCCGCTTCGCCGCAGGGTGGCGATGACGTCGAACTCCCCGCGCACGATCCCGTAGCGCGAGTAGGCCCTGTCCATCTCTTCGGCCATGGCCTTGGCGATCCGGAAGATCCGTCCGAAGACGGCCATCGGCGCGGTGTCCAGGGCGGGTCGCACCGCGAACCACTGATCGGCGATCGCGTCGACGGGGTCCTTGGCGACCTCGGGTGCGGCTGCGGGCGCGGCTGCGGGCTTGGGCTCGGTCATGGCCGCAGTATCCGGCTTCCGCTTGTTCCTTCGCAAGAAAGTTGCTTGTCTCTAAGTAGCTTAGTGCTAAGCTACTTACAAGTGAGCTACTCGTCCCTGCCGGAGGAGCAACCGTCGTGAACCGCGTCGCCGTCATCGCCCTGACCGCCCTGGCCCCCATCTCCTGGGGCTCCACCTATGTCGTGGCCTCCGAGCTGCTGCCGCCCGACCGGCCGCTGTTCACGGGGGTGATGCGGGCCCTGCCCGCCGGACTGCTGCTGACCGGCCTCGCCCGGACCCTGCCCAAGGGGCAGTGGTGGTGGAAGTCCGCCGTCCTGGGTGCGCTCAACATCGGCGCCTTCTTCCCGCTGCTCTTCCTGTCCGCCTACCGCCTGCCCGGCGGGGTCGCGGCAGTCCTGGGCGCCGCGGGCCCCCTGTTCGTCGTGGGCCTGTCCGCCCTGCTGTTGGGGGAGCGGGCCCGGCCGCGGACCGTGGTGGCCGCCGTGGTGGGGGCCCTCGGAGTGAGCATGGTGGTGCTGACGGCCGAAGCCCGGCTCGATCTCGTCGGCATCGCCGCCGGCGTCGTCTCCTCGGTCTCGATGGGCGCCGGCACCGTCATGACCAAGCGTTGGGGGCGCCCCGAGGGGGCCGGGCCGCTGGCCATGGCCGGCTGGCAGCTCACCGCGGGCGGGCTGATGATCATCCCGTTGGCCGTACTGGTCGAGGGGGCGCCGCCCGCGCTCGACGGCAAGGCCTTCCTCGGCTACGGCTACATGATGCTGATCAACACCGGACTGGCGTACTGGCTCTGGGTGCGCGGCATCGGGCAGCTGACCGCCACCTCGGTCACCCTGCTCGGGGTGCTCTCCCCGCTGACCGCCGCCGTCATCGGCTGGGCGGCGCTGGGTCAGGGGCTGTCCCCGGTGCAGGTGCTGGGCATGGCGGTCGCCCTCGGCGCGACCCTCGCGGGGCAGACGGCGGGTGGGGCGGCACGGTCCAGGCGTCGGGCCACCGAGGCCCCTGCCGCTGAACCGTTCAGTTCTGCTGAAGAAATCGATCGAAATGTTTCGATAGACCTGACGGGTGACTCGGTGCGACGGTAGGACGACGATCGACACACACCGAACCCCGAGGGGGAGACACACAGTGGCCGTCATGGACCGCGTCCGTACCGTTTCGCAGACAGAGCAGCCCGGCAGCGGGGGCACCCGGGCCAAGAAGGGAGCCACCGGCCTCGGCGTGCTCCTCGCCCTGCTCGCGACGGTCGTCTGGTCCGGCAGCTTCGTCGCCACCCGGGGCATGGCGGACAGCATCCCGCCCGTCCAGGCCGTCTTCTGGCGCTGGACGATCGCCACCGTCGCCGTAGCCCCCTTCGCCGCCCGGCAGGCCTGGCGGCAGCGGGCCCTGATCCGCGAGCACTTCGGCTACATCGCCCTCGCCACCCTCTTCGGCGTCACCCTCTACAACACCCTCGTACACCAGGCCGGACTGACCACCTCCGCCTCCAACATGGGCATGATCATGGCCGCCTCGCCGGTCGTCATGGCCCTGTACGCCCGCATCGGCGGCGAACGGCTCGGCGCCCGGCGCACCTTCGGTCTGGTCCTCGCGGCCCTCGGCGTCCTGCTGCTGGTCGGCAAGGGCTCGATCCGGTTCGACTTCGCCGCCGGCGACCTGTGGATGTTCGGCGCCGCCCTGTCCTTCGCCACGTACAGCGCGCTCCTCAAGCGCAAGCCCGCGGAGCTGGGCGGCCTCGCCTTCCTGATCACCACCTTCGTCCTCGGCGCGCTGATGCTGGCCCCCGCCTACGCCGTGTCCGTCCGGGTCCAGGGCGGCTTCCACGTCACCCCCTCCACCGCCGGAATGCTCCTCTACGTCGGCGTCTTCTCCTCCGCCGTCGCCTTCTTCGCCTGGAACAAGGCGGTCTCGCTCATCGGCGCCTCCCGCTCCGGCGTCGTCTACTACCTCCAGCCGGTCTGCGTCGCGGTCCTCGGCTTCCTCCTCCTCGGCGAGCAGACCGGCCCGGCGCAGCTGCTGTGCATGGCGCTGATCCTGGGCGGCGTGGGCCTCGGTGCCCGGCGGTAGGTTCGGTCCCATGACGGAGTGGGACATCAAGAAGCTGCGGATCCTGCGGACCCTCGCGGAACAGGGGACCGTGACCGCGACGGCCGAGGCGCTGCACATGACGCCCTCGGCCGTTTCGCAGCAGCTGACCAACCTGGCCAGGCTCCTCGGGGTCCCGCTGCTGGAGGCCCAGGGCCGCCGGGTCCGCCTCACGGACGCGGCCCACCTCGTCCTGCGGCACGCGGACGCGGTCTTCGCCCAGTTGGAGCGGGCGGACGCGGAACTGGCGGGGTACCTGACGGGGGAGGCGCGCCGACTTCGCGAAGCACTCCGGCAGCGGGGCCAGCGTGGCCCGCGCCTCCTCCGCGTAGCGGACGGTGTCCCGGCGGGCCTGCTCCAGGGCGGGGTGGGAGCGCAGCCGGGTCAGGGCCTCGGCGCGGCGGGCGTCGTCCGTCAGGTCGCCGTCCAGGCGCGCCACGAGGTCCAGGTCGTCCGGGTTCCCGTCGCGTGCGGCCATCTCGCGCAGCCCCAGCACCGGCCCCAGCCCCGGCTGCAGCCGCCGCCGCCACCGCCCGAGTACGCGCCGACCGCCCCCGGCCCCTTCGTCCCCGCGCAGGGCTTCGGCCCGCCCCCGGGCCCGCTCAGGGGCTGGGCCCAGGCGCCGACCGAGGCCCCCCTGCAGGACTCCGGGTCCCCGTATCCCGGGCGTTGGCGGGGCCTGGCGGTGGCCGCCGTGGTGCAGCTGATGGTCGTGCTCTCCGCGACGGTCTCCGGCATGGGGCTGTCCTCCGTCCAGCACGACCTCGGCCTCGCCAGCGGCGACCTGGGCCCGCTGTTCAACCTCTACTGGCTCGTCTTCGGCGCGCTGCTGCTGCTCGGCGGGCACGTCACGGACCTGGTGGGGCGCAGGCGGGCCCTGATCATCGGCCTGGCCGGGTTCGCCGCGGTCTCCGTACTCGGCGGCGCGGCCGCCGGGCCCGGCATGCTGCTCTGGGCCCGTGTCCTGCAGGGTGTCTTCGCCGCGCTGCTGACACCGGCGGCGCTCTCCCTGCTGGTCGCCGGCTTCACCGACCCCAAGGAACGCGGCAGGGCCTTCGGGGTCTACGCCACGATCGCGGGCGGCGGTGCGGCCCTCGGGCTGCTCGCCGGCGGCTTCCTCATCGACGCCCTGAACTGGCGCTGGTGCCTGTACCTGGCCGTCCCCCTCGCGGTGATCGCCCTGCTGCTCACGCTCTCCCTGCCGCGCGAGCTCCCGGGCCGGACCGGCGCCCGCCTCGACCTGCTCGGCACGTGCCTCGGCTCAGCCGCACTCGCGGCCCTGCTCTACGGCTTCCTCGAAGCCGGCTCGCGCGGCTGGGCGAACGTCCTGGTGCCGGTCGTGCTCGTGGCCGGCGGCCTCCTGCTCGGCGCTTTCCTGTGGTGGCAGAGCAGGGCGGCCGAGCCGCTCCTCGCGCCGTACGTCTTCGGGGACCGCAACCGCCTCGGCTGCCTCCTCGCCATGCTCCTGGCCGGGATCGGATTCATCATCCTGTCCACGGCCACGACCTTCCACATGACGCAGGTCATCGGGTACGGATCCGCCACGGCCGGGCTGCTCCTCCTGCCCGTGGTCGCCGCGGTCGCCATCGGCTCCGCCGTCTCCGCCCTGCTGCTGCACCGCGCCGCGCCGCAGATCCTGATCGCCGCGGGACTGGTGCTCACCGCCGGCGGGCTGCTGCTCCTGACCGGCCTCGAAGCCGGTGACGCCTACCAGGTGAAGGTGCTGCCCGGCATGCTCCTCACCGGCGTCGGCATCGGTCTGGCCTTCGTGCCGATCTTCGCCACCGCGACCGCCGCCGTCGTCCCGCGGCACGCCGGTGCGGCCTCCGCGGCCGTCGTCACGGCCCAGCAGCTGGGCGAGGCGGTCGGCGCCATGCTGCTCGGCGTCGCCATGGAGTCGCTCCGCCGCACCGAGGCGTCGGAGTCGGTCACCGAGATGATCTGGGGCGGCTACACCACCGCCCTGTGGTGGGCGTTCGGAGCCGTGCTGCTCGGGGGTCTGATCGGCGGGCTGATGGTCACCTCCGCGATGCCGCGGGGCGCCGTACGGCAGGCCGCCCCGGCGCCCTGGTAGGCCTGCCGTCCACGCCGCCGGGCCGGGGGCCCGGCGGCCGGTGCCCGCTACCGCCTGGTGTGGACGAGCGCGAAGACCGCGCCCTCCGGGTCCGCCACCGTGGCCAGCCGGCCGCTGAGGCCCTCGCGCGGCGGGGTGATGATCCGGCCGCCGAGCCGTTCGACCCGGTCGGCGGCCGCATCGGTGTCCTCGACCTCGAAGTACGTCATCCAGTGCGGCCCCCGGTCGTGCGGCAGGGCCCGGCCGACCCCGTGCACGGCGGCCACCGGCCGGCCCTCCAGGAACAGCGTGAGGTGGTCGAAGTCGTCGGAGGCGTCCGCGTGCGCCCTGGCCTCGTGGCCGAAGACGTGCTCGTAGAACTTGCCGACCGTCGAGGCGTCCTGCGTGACCAGCTCGTTCCACACCGGGATGCCCGATGTCCCGGCCGACCAGGTGCCGAGGTGGGCGCCCGCCTGCCAGAGTCCGAAGATCGCGCCCAGCGGGTCCGAGCAGATGGCCACCCGACCGGCCGCTCCGGCGTCCAGCGGCCCCACCGCGACCGTGCCGCCGCAGGAGCGGATCGATTCGGCTGTCGCGTCGGCGTCGTCCGTGGCGAGGTACGTCGTCCACGCCACCGGCAGGTGCTGGTCCGGCGGCAGCTCGCCGATGCCGGCCACCTCCCGCCCGTCGAGCATGGCCCGGACGTACGGGCCCAGCTGCTCGGGGCCGGGCTCGTACTCCCAGCCGAACAGGTCGGCGTAGAACTCCTCGGTGCTTCCGAGGCTGTGCACCATCAGGCTCGCCCAGCACGGCGTGCCGGGCGTGCGCCGCGTTGCTTCCGATGCCTCGGTCATGTCAGCCGTCTCCTCCGTGATCACGCGTGAGGGTTTCCCAAAGTGATGCTTCCACCCCGAGGGGCTCGGCGCGCCCCGACCGGCCGGGTTCGGGGGCACGCCTGGAGAGATGACCGAATCAGTGCGGCCCGTCGATGTCCGGCTTGTTACACGGGGTGCGTGGCGGGGAGCAAAATGGCCCGCATGACTGCGAACGCCACCCCTTCCCCGGTCCTCTCGGCCGCCGCTCTGCAGACCGAACTGGCCGGCCCCCGGCCGCCGGTCCTCCTGGACATCCGCTGGCAGCTCGGCGGCCCGAACCAGCGGCCCGCGTACGAGGCGGGGCACCTGCCGGGCGCCGTCTACGTCGACCTCGACGCGGAACTCGCTGGCCCGGCGGGGTCGGGGGGCCGCCATCCGCTCCCCGACCCGGAGGCGTTCGGCGCGGTGATGCGGCGGGCCGGCGTCTCGGCGGGGGCGCCCGTGGTCGTGTACGACGGCGGCCAGGGCTGGGCGGCGGCGCGGGCGTGGTGGCTGTTGCGCTGGACGGGTCACGCGGACGTACGGGTCCTGGACGGGGGACTGGCCGCGTGGACGGCCGGGGGCGGCCCCCTCTCGGCGGACGCCACCCCTGCACAGGAGGGTGATTTCAAGCCAAATCCCGGTGCGGTCGGGCTCCTGGACGCGGACGGGGCGGCGGCGCTGGCCCGGACGGGGGTCCTGCTGGACGCGCGGGCGGGGGAGCGCTACCGGGGCGAGGTGGAACCCATCGACCGCGTCGGCGGACACATCCCGGGCGCGCTGTCGGCCCCGACCACGGAAAACACGGGCCCGGACGGCCTGCTGCGGGCGCCGGACACCCTGCGGGAGCGCTTCGCGGCGCTCGGCGTGCGCGCGGACGGCCCGGCTCCGGTCGGCGTGTACTGCGGCTCGGGCGTCTCCGGGGCCCACGAGGTCCTGGCCCTGGAGACGGCGGGCATCCCGGCGGCCCTGTACGCGGGCAGCTGGTCGGAGTGGTCCTCGGACCCGGCGCGCGAGGTTGCCGTGGGCGACCTGCCCGGATAGGCCCGAGAGGGCCCGGGCTCGCCCGCGGCCGGCCCCCGCGCGGCGTGACGCGTCGCGCGGGGCCCGGCCCGGGGCCTACTCCTGCTTCTTGCGGCGGGTGCCGAAGACGATCTCGTCCCAGCTCGGGACGGCCGCGCGGCGGCCGGGGCGGACGCCGTCGGCCTCCGCCTGGCGGTCGGTCGTACCCGTCAGGCGGTCGCGGTGGCCCGCCACCGTACGGGGCATCAGCACGTCCGCGTACGCGGAGCCCGCACCGGTCGAGGCCGACGCGGCAGGCGGCTCCGCCGCCTCCGGCTCCTCCACCGGCTCCGGGACCACCAGATCGCCGCGGAAGCTCGGCACCGCCTCCAGCAGGGCCGTCAGGGTGTCCCGCTCTTCCTCGGCCTCCGGCTCCGGCGGCGGGGCGGGCGCGACCGGGCGTTCCATCTGCCGGTCGAGCGCGCGGTCCAGCGGCCGGTCGCGCGGCAGCCGCGCGATCCTCGGCACGAAGGGGAAGCTCGGCTCCGGCGTCGCCGGCAGGTCGTCCGACTCGCCGATCAGGGAGCGGGCCTCGTCGTCCACGGCCACGACCAGCCGGCGCGGCGGGTCGTAGGTCCAGCTCGCCGAGTGCGGTTCGCCCGCGACCCGGTAGACGAGGAGGACCTCCCAAGTGCCGTCGTCGCGGCGCCAGGAGTCCCACTGGACGGATTCCTTCTCGGCCCCGCGCAGCGTGAGCCGTTCCTGCACGGCCTCGCCGAGCTGGGGTCCGGTGTTCTCGCCGGGCCGGCGTACGGGGGTCTTGCGGGCCCGCTCGGCCATGAACGCGCGCTCGGCGAGCACGGGGCCCTCGAAGCGGCGTACGCGGTCGACGGGGATGCCGGCCATCTGGGCGACCTCCTCAGCGGAGGCACCGGCCCGTATGCGGGCCTGGATGTCGCGGGGGCGGAGGTGGCTCTCCACCTCGATCTCGATCTGGTTCAGGCGCGCACGGTCATTGCGCACGGCGGCCCGGAGACGCTCGTCGATCGGAAGCGTGTACTCCGTGCTGTCCGCAGCCTTGAGCACCAGTCGTGTGCCGTCATTGGAGACGGCCACGACACGCAGTTCGGGCATGGGGACCTCCCGGGTGGTGCCTGCCGACGTCACGTGCGTCGCTGCTTCCGCTAGTCGAGTGTGGCCTGCCCGGGTGCAGCCTGCCACTACCTTGCCGAGTTAAACCGGCGTGTCGGGCATGCGCCCTTGATCGCTGTTATGGCACGGTTACCTGTTGGGTACGCACAGTGACCGAACGATTACTGTGCGCAGCAGGAGCCGTGCAATACCGCGGCATCACCGGTCTCGAGTGCCGTTTCTCCATCAGCCGGCCCCCTCTCCCGGGTCCGGACATCCGTAAGGAAGGACGGCCCCAGGGCTCGCCACAGTACTCCATTCGGGCCACCTGGGTGGACCGCCGCGCCGCCGAACTTGTCTCGGACGGCGGGAGTTGGGCTGCCCTGAAAGGGGTCCGCGTCCGGCCGGACCTGGGGGCACGTCCGTTTTCGGGTGTCCTGCTTCACAGAATCTCCGGAAATGGAACTATCCGTTTCGCTCATGTGTCAGTAACTGAAGGAAGTGGCGAAACGCGAGAGGCAGGACACGCAGGGGATGGCGATGGGTCAGAAGACTGAGCCGGACATCGAGCTGGGGCCGCCCGGGGAGAAGAAGAAGCTCGATCTGAGCGCGACTCAGGTCGCGGCTTCCTCCCTGGCCACCGTCGCGGCCGCCCTGCTCGCCTCGCAGATGGGGGTCTACGGGACCATCCTCGGCGCCGGCGTCGTGAGCGTGGTCGCCACCGCCGGCGGGCCCGTCATCCAGCACTTCTTCCGGCGCACCGGCGACCAGCTGCGCGAGAGCGCCCGCCCGAAGAGCCGTCAGGTGCCGGTGCAGGGGGCCCTGGAGGAGCGGGCGCCCGACGGGACGATGATGCTGTGCCAGGTCGCGCCCCCGCCCCCGGCGGGCCTCGACGAGGAGTTCGGCGAGGCCACCGTGCACGGCAGCCGCACCCGCGGGTGGAAGCGCACGGCCGTGGCCTCGGCCGCCGCCTTCGCCCTCGCGATCGGCGGGATCGCCGCCTACGAGGCGGTCTCCGGGAACGCCGTCAGCAGCGGGGACAAGACCGTCTGGGGCGGTACGGCCCAGAACACCGGCAGCGGCAGGCAGACCCCCGAGGACGGGTTCGGCCCCGGGGACAAGGGCAAGGACGGGAAGGCCCCTCGGACCGGGGACTCCCCGAGCCCCTCGCACCCGAGCGGCAGCCCGAGCCCCTCGCCGGGTGGCCGGGGAGGCCCAGGGCCGGTCGGGGTCCGGGGCCAGCCTGGTCGCGGTCAGGGCCACCGCGCCGAAGAAGTCGTTGCCCTGGTGGGCCGGGCCGTGCTCCTCGGCGAGCACGGTGAACCCGCGCTCGGCCAGCGCCTCGCGCAGGTTGGCGGCCGGGATGAGGTGCTGGTGCTGCGGCTGGAACCAGGGCAGCCAGGCCGGGCCGAGCAGCCGGGCCATGCGCGATTCGGGGTCGGGGATCTCGATGGTCAGGTAGCCGCCGGGGGCGAGGACGGCGGCCGCCGTGTCCAGTTCCGCGAGCGGGTCCCGGGTGTGCTCCAGGTAGTGGTACATGCTGACCACCTCGTACTGGCCCGCCAGTTTCACCGCGAACTCCGGGAACTGGCCCTGGTGGCCCGTCTCCACCCAGCCGCGCCGCTCCGCGTCGCGCACCGCGTCGCCCATGTCCAGCCCGTCGAAGCGGGTGTCCGGCCAGACGGCGCGTGCCGCGTTGCAGAAGTGGCCGTGCCCGGTGCCGACGTCGAGCCAGGACGCGGGGGCTCCGTGGGGGCGGAGCATCTCGGCCCGGCCCCGGTAGGCGGCGCCGAGCCGCCCGAAGACCGTGGCCGCCCCCTCGCCGCCGCGGCCGTCGTAGAAGTCGCGGTAGTAGAACTCCAGCCCCTCCAGGGTCAGCCGGGGGTTCTGGAAGACGTGCCCGCAGTCTCCGCAGCCGTCCAGGGTGAACAGGCCGGGCTTGGCCTGGAGCAGATCGGGCACCCGGACGCGGACGGACAGCTGCCGGGAGCCGCACCAGGGGCAGTCCTGGCGGCGCGGTTCGAAGAACCGGTCGGTCCCCGCTGCCAGGTCGGTCCGGTAGTCGGCGGCCCGGACGGCGGCCCGCGCCGTCTCGCGCTCGCTCTCGGGGGTGGCGCCGCCGGCCCGCCGGGTACGGGCCGTGGCGGCGGCCGTGCGCAGGGCGGCGGCGAGGGAGCGCACCGGCCGGGCGGCTGTGGCCAGGGCCAGATCGCCCGGGCGCAGCGGTGTGCCGGGCCCGCCGAGGGCCAGGCAGGGCTGGATCCAGTACAGCCCCGCCGCGGCGGCGCCCCACCGGCCCTGGCGCACGGCCACGCCCGCCAGCAGGGCCAGCCCGGCGAGCTGCGCGGCGGCGAGCGCCCCCGGTGGCAGCCCTTGGGCCCGGAGCTCGCCGGCGCGGGCCGCTCCGCTCGCGTCCGGCGGAGGTCCGCAGCTCAGGGCCGGTGCGATGGCCAGTCCGGTGGCGTCGGTGGCGTACTCCTTCAAACGGCGGGTCAGCGCCAGGAGTTCCGCCGGGGCGGGCCGCGGCTCGGCCGGATCCACGCCGGCCCGCGCGAGCACCTCCTCGGAGACGAGCACCGCGAAGCCCGCTCCGCGCCCCTCGCCGAGCCGGTCCTGGCGGTAGCCGGCCGGATCGACCAGCCGCAGCAGGCCCATGGTCCGTTCGGTGGCCAGGTCCGCGGGCAGCAGGTCCAGGACGTGCAGCCCCTCCCGGTCGGCGTGCGCGCAGGCGGCGAGGAAGGTGGCCGCGTCGGGTTCGACCCCGCGGGCGGTGAGCAGCCGCCAGCCCGCGGCGCGCGGCACCCCGGCGGCGGCGGGCGCGGCCATGGGAGGGGTCATGGGCAGCACCGGGATCGCCCGCAGCCGGCGGGCGGCGCGCACGGTGCCCGCGCCGAGGGCGACCAGCAGGACCGCGGAGGTCCACCGGACTCGGGGAAGGCGGGCGGGAAGGCGCAGGGCGAGGTACCCCCGGAGCGGAGGGAGCAGCGGAAACGGGGGAAGAGAAGGGAGCGGGGAAAGCACGGGGAGCCCGGGACGCTTCATATGAGTTTCTCCAACCGGTCGGCCGCGGCGCCGGCCCCGCCGGCCGCGGCGAATGAGGCCTGGATCCGCCGGGCGCCGCGGCGGTGGACGGGTTCGTCCAGCACGGCCGTCAGCGCGTCGCGCAGTTCCTCGGCCTTGGTCCTGCCGAACCGCACCCGCACCCCGGCCCCGGCTTCGACGACCTGCCGGGCGACGATCGGCTGGTCGTCGCGGATCGGCGCGACCACCAGGGGCAGCCCGTGCGCGAGGGCCTCGCAGACGGTGTTGTGGCCGCCGTGGCAGACCACCGCGTCCAGATGGGGAAGCAGGTCCAGCTGCGGCACGCTCTCCCGCAGCAGCACGTTTCCGGGGACGGTGCCGACCAGCGACCCGGGGGCCACCAGGATCAGCTGTACTTCCGCGGCGAGCCGTTCGGCGGCCCCCAGCACCGCTCCGTAGAACCGTCCGCCGGCCTGCTGGTTGAGCGTGCCCAGGGACACCAGCACCCGGCGCCGCGTCGGGTCCAGCTCCGCCCAGGGGAAGTCGGGCGCGGGCGGGCGGGCTCCGAAGGCGGGTCCGACGAAGGCGTAGTGCGGCGGGAAGTCGGTTCCCCCGCCGACGAGTTCGCGGCTGGAGAACACCAGGATCAGCCGGTCCGAGAACCGCGGGTCCCACGTGGGGTCCGCCCCGGCCCCGCCGATCCCACCGGTCCTGTCAGCCCCGAACTCCGCCAGCAGTCCGCCGATCCGCTCGGCCACCCACTCCCCGACCTTCGGGAAGTCGGTGAAGGGCCCGGTGAGTTCGGCCGAGGTACTGGCGGACGTCACCCACGGCACGCCGAGCCGGCGCGCGACCACCGGACCGGCGAGCGCCTGCTGGTCGGCGACCAGCACGTCGGGCGCGAACTCGCGCACCGCCCGGGTCACGCCCGGCACCATCGCCCTGGCCAGCGGGACCAGCGCCTCCTCCCACAGGAACCGCAGCGCCCCGACCCCGCGCAGATCGCGCCAGCGGGCGTGCAGCGTCGCGTACTCGCCGCCCTCCTCCGCTCCGGCCGACAGGATCCGGGCGTGCTCGGGCAGCAGCCGGGACAGCGCCCCGGCCGGGCCGCACCAGGCGACCTCGTGGCCGCGGGCGGCCAGTTCGGAGCCGACCGCCACGGTCGGGTTGACGTGTCCGGCCAGCGGCGGCACGGTGAAGAGCACCTTCACGGGACCAGCACCCCCGTCCGCCGGAGCTCCTCGGCCGGAGCGGTCGGAGCGACCGGAGCGGCCGGAGCCGTCGCGGTGACCGGAGCCGTCGGGGCGGTCAGGGCCGTCGCGGCCACCGCGTCGAGATGGGCGAGCACGGCCGCTCTCAGCGCCCCGCTGCTCTCCTTCAGCACGTCGTGGCCCAGGCCCGGCAGGATCTCGATCGCGGTGACGCGCGGGGCGTGGCGGGCCAGTTCCCGCGCGCCCGGGACGAGTTCGGAGTGCTCGCCGCAGACGATGAGGACCGGGCAGCGCAGTGCGGCGTAGTCGGCCGGGGTGAAGGTGCGGCTCGCCGCGATGTCGTCGATGAGCGTGGTGCGGTTGAGCAGGTCGTCGGCGATCGCGGTGAGGTTCGCGGCCTTGCGCAGCCGCAGGGTGAGCAGTTCGGCGGGGACCGGGCTGTCCTCGAGGCTGAGGGCGGCCGCCGACAGGGTGTCCACCATGTTCTCCACCCAGGTTCCGCTGAGCGGGGGTTCGAGCAGGGTGAGCCCGGTGACGCGGTCGGGCCGGGCGAGGGCGGCGTGCAGGGCGAGGGTGCCGCCGTGGCTGTTGCCGACCAGGTGCACGGGGCGCCGCCCGAGGCCGAGCTCGCCGAGCAGTGCGAACAGGTCCCCCACGGCGGTGCCGCTGTCGTAGCCGGTGGCCGGCCGTTCGCTGCGGCCGTGGCCGCGCAGGTCGTAGAGGACGACCTCGTGTCCGGCCCGGGCCGCCGGGACGGCCAGGGGGCAGTAGAAGGAGGACAGGTTGTCGACGACCAGTCCGTGCAGGAACACCACCACGGGACGGTCGGGGCCGGCGTCCGTGCCGGCCGGGAGCTGTTGGACGTGGAAGCGGACGGAGTCCGCCTGGACGAGGGCCATCGCGGGATCAGCCGTCCGATGCGGGCGCGGCGGCCGGGCCGGCCGAGACGCGGGCGAGGGAGGCGTGCGTGATCCAGCCTATGTGCGTGACGAGTTCGCCGACCGACATGGCGAGGATGGCGTCCATGTCCTTCTCGGACAGGAAGCCCATCAGGTCGACCTCGGCTCCGTAGCGGTGGTGGAGCAGCTCGGCGAGGGCGACGAACTCGATGCTCTCCAGGGCGAGGTCCTCGTTGAACGTCGTCTTCATCGTGACCTCGTCCGCGAGGAGGAACTCGTCACCGACGATCTCCACGAGCATGCCGGTGATCTCGGCGAGGATGTCAGCTGCCATGACTGGTCTCCGTGAGGTGGAAGGGACGGGGGGACTGTTCCGCGGGACGCTCGGTCCAGGCGACGACGTGGTCGAGCGGCGCGTCCGCGAGCAGGGTGGTGCGGATCGGGTACGGCTGCCCGTCGGGGGACAGCACGCGCAGCCGGCCGGAGCCCGGGTCGCCGTCCGCCCGCCAGGCACGGGGGCGGCCGCCGAGCCCGGTCCCCGCCGCCTTGGCCGCGGCCTCCTTGGCGCACCACAGCGCCGTGAGGGCGGCCGGCAGGCCGGTGCCCTCGCAGGCCGCCAGCCCTTCGGCGAGGGCGAGTTCCTCCGGTGTCAGCGCGATGCGGATCAGCGCGTCCGGATCGGCGGTCACCGGCTCCACGTCGATGCCGACCGGCTGGTCGCGGTGGGCCAGCGCGACCGCGATCCGGTCCTTGTGCGCGATCGTCAGCCGGATTCCCGCGGCCAGGTCGCCCTCGGCGAGCGGGCGGCCCGCCGGGTCGTTGCCGACGGCCACCTCCGCCGGGAAGACCGGGCCGGCTCCGTCGTTCCACAGCAGTTGCCGCAGCGCGTCCTTGGCGGCGATCCGGCCCAGCAGCCAGGGCGCCCGGGCACGCGGCGCCAGCCGCTCGTACACCGCGCGCTCGGCGGCTCCGAGGTAGCGGCGCATGACCAGCTCCTGCGAGGCGGGGTCGGTCCAGCGGCGCCGGGCCAGGCACCAGCCGGCGGGCTGGGGTTCGCCGATGCCGCACACCTCCGGGGTGAACTTCATCGGCCAGACCCGTTCGTCGGCGCCGAAGCGGCGGTACGTCCAGCCGTCGATCCGGGCCCACACCCCGCCGTCGGCCCGGCGCAGCTCCAGGTCGCCGCGCACGGTGACGTCGCGCACCTCGCGGATCCGGGCCGTGGCGGCCACGAGCTCCCGCGGGGCGGGCGGGGGGCCGGAGAAGCGGATGCGGTCCACGGTGGCCGGGAACACCAGCCGGTCCACCGGGAGCCGCAGCTGCATCCAGTGCCCGAACAGCTGCCCGGCGGCGTCGAGCAGCGCCCCCGGGTCGGGCAGGGCCCGCAGCACCCCGCGGATCCCGTCCGAGCCGACGGCGAGCACCTCGTGCACCCCGGCGAAGCGCGGGCCGTGGAACATCCACCGGTCCCGGTAGAGCGCCTCGGCACTGACGGGGGCCGGCCGCGGATCGTGCAGGGGGGTGGGATCGGGCCCGGGCAGCGGCTCGTACCGCTCGCCGGTGAGCACGACCACGTCGGCGTACTCCCCGAGGACGACGCGGGTCCGGCCGGGCCCCTCGCCGCGCACGGTGACCGGCACGTCGAGGGCCGGTTCGACGGAGAGCCACCGCAGGGCCCGCACCTGGTCGTAGCCGATGACCGCGAGGCCGGGCGGGGCGTGCCGCAGCGCGGCCTCGGCCGCCAGCTCCAGCATGGTCGTCATGGGTACGACGGGGAACCGGTCGGAGTCCTCGGGCCACCCCTCGGGCTGCAGGTACACGCAGTGGTCCCGTACGTAGGGCAGCGCGGCCAGCGAGAGCCGCAGGGTCTCCTTCGCGACGGCCGGAGCGGTGTCCTCGGGCACCTCGTCCAGGGCGCTGAGCAGGACCTGGCCCTTATACACATCTGACGCCGCCGACGAACCACCCTGGTTTGTGTGTCGCGGGTCGCGGTCACCCGCCAGGGTCAGGATCTTCGCCGGGTCGTCCCGGGTCAGCGACACGACCTCGCCCGGGTGCGGGATCGCGGCGCCGAAGCGGGCGGCCTGGATGGTGGCGCGGCGGGTCAGGTCGGCGCCGGAGAGGCCGGAGGGGAAGCCGAGGTAGTTCTCGATAAGGCTGGAGATGCCGGCCGGGCCGCCCGGGGGATACCCGGCCGTCGGACTGTCCCTGGGCGACATCTCCATCGCCGGCGACCAGATCATCACCCCGTCCGGCACGATGCCGCTCAGGGGAGCGGTCTGGAACGCCACGGACTTCTCCCGGACGGAGGAGAAGATCCCGGCGCACGCGATCGTGCTGGCGGTCATCTTCTTCCTGTTCTGCCTCCTGGGCCTGCTCTTCCTCCTGATGAAGGAGCGCCGCACGACGGGCTACATCCAGATCACGGTCAACAGCGCCGGCCGCCACCACTCCACGATGATCCCGGCCGTCGACCAGAGCACGTACATGTGGGTGATGAGCCAGATCAACCAGGCCCGCGCGCTCAGCATGTGACGCGGCCCGGGGGGCGGCCTCCGCTCGCGCCGCGGCCTCCCCCCGTCCGGAAAACCCGTGGTCCTCGCGACCGGGGTCCGGGAGGATCGCCGGATGATCCTTAACCATGATGTGGCCGGGCCCCAGGGCGGGCCGGCCGTCGTACTGCTGCACTCCTCCGTGTGTGACCGGCGGATGTGGGAGCCGCAGTGGGCGCCGCTGGCCGCGGCCGGTTTCCGGGTGGTCCGGGCGGACTTCCGTACCTGCGGGGAGTCCCCCGCCTCCGAGGTCCCGTACAGCGACCACGGGGACGTACGGGAGCTGCTGGACCACCTCGGGATACGGCGGTCCGCGTTCGTCGGCTCCTCCTACGGCGGGCGGATCGCGCTGACGCTCGCCGCGCTGCACCCGGAGCGGGTCAGCGCGCTGGCCCTGCTGTGCCCCGACCGGCCCGGGCGGCCGCCGAGCCCCGAGATGCGGGAGTTCGGCGCCGCGGAGGACGCGCTGCTCGATGCCGGGGACCTGGTGGGCGCGGCGGAGCTCAACGCCCGCCAGTGGCTCGGCCCGGAGGCCACGGACGACGCCCGCGGCCTCGTACGGGACATGCAGCTGGGGAACTTCCGGTCCGAGCCCGCCGCCGCCGGGGACCAGGAGCTCCCCGAGCCCGCGGTCGACCTGTCGGCCGTCAGGGCGCCCGTACTGGCCGTCGGCGGCGCGCACGACGTCCCCGTCTTCCGCCGCATCGCGGCCGAACTCCCCGGCGTCGTCCCCGGCGCCACCCACGTCGAACTCCCGTGGGCCGGCCACCTCCCCTCCCTGGAGCGCCCGGCGGAGGTCACCCGGATGCTGCTGGACTTCCTGCCGCGCTCCTGACCCGGATCGCCGAGACGGCCGAGGACCCGCTCGCGCGCTGTGCACCGGGGGTGCCTGGGAAGCCGGCCCGCACGTTCGCTTGAACCTGTTCAAAAAGAGGTCTACAGTCAGGGACGTCAGCAGTTGAACACGTTCAAGGGGGGCTGAGGGCAATGGACCTCACCGTAATCGCGTACGTCATCTACCTGGTCGTCAGCATCGCGCTCACCGTCTGGGTGGCCCGCACGCTCAGCCGCAACGGCCGCATCTTCATCGCCGACGTCCTGCAGGGGAACGAGAAGCTCGCGGACGCCGTCAACCAGCTCCTGGTCGTCGGGTTCTACCTCGTCAACATCGGCTTCGTGACCCTCTACCTGCGGTCGGCCGACGAGATCGTCGCGGCCCGCGGGCTCTTCGAGGCCCTCTCGGTCAAGATCGGCGTCGTCCTCCTGGTCCTGGGCGTCATGCACCTCGGCAACGTCTGGGTCCTCAACAAGATGCGGCGCCGCGGCATCATGGAGCGCCAGCAGACCCCGCCGGTCGCCCCCCAGGGGTGGACCGCGCCCGCCGGGGCCTGATCCCCGTGGCCACCACCGCGACCCGGCACCTGACGGTGCTCTACGACGCGAACTGCCCGCTCTGCGTCCACATCAGGCACTGGCTGCTCGCCCAGCGCTGGCTTGTGCCGCTCCGGCTCCTGCCCGCGGCCTCCTTCGAGGCGCAGCGCCGCTACCCGCAGCTCGATCACGCCTCGACGCTGCGGGAGATCACCGTCATCGGGGACGGTGGTCAGGTGTGGACCGGGACGGACGCCTTCATCGTCTGCCTTTGGGCGCTGGCCGAGCACCGGCCGAAGGCGAACTGGCTGGCCACCCCGGCCGGCCGGCCCTTCGCCAGGGCCGCCATGCACACCGCCGCAAAATGGCGCGAGGTCGTGCGGGACGGCTCCGGCGGGCAGGAACAACCGGCCTGTGACGACCAGTGCCCCGCACCCCGATAGGCTCATGCACCGTGACTGATCAGAAGGCTCCCAAGAGCGAGCAGACCCGCACGCTCATCCTCGAGACCGCGCTCCGCCTCTTCCAGGAGCGCGGCTTCGACAAGACGACGATGCGCGGTATCGCCAAGGAGGCCGGAGTATCGGTCGGCAACGCCTACTACTACTTCGAGTCGAAGGAACACCTGGTCCAGGGGTTCTACGACCGGATCGGCGCCGCGCACCTGGCGGCCGTCCGGCCGATCCTGGACAGCGAGACCGATCTGCAGAAGCGGCTCGCGGGCGTGCTCACCAGCTGGCTGGACATCGCCGAGCCGTACCACGAGTTCGCCTCGCAGTTCTTCAAGAACGCCGCGGACCCCGAGAGCCCGCTCAGCCCCTTCTCCCCGGAGTCGGAGCCGGCCCGCAAGCAGGCCATCGACATGCACCGCGAGGTGCTGGCGGGCGCGAAGACCAAGGTGCCGGCCGAACTGGCCGACGTACTGCCGGAGCTCATGTGGCTCTCGCAAATGGGCCTGGTCCTCTACTGGGTCTTCGACCGCTCCCCGAACAGCGAGAAGACCCGGCGGCTCGCCGACCGCGGCGCGCAGCTGACGACCCGGGGCATCATCCTGGCCCGCTTCCGGGTCCTGCGGCCGCTGGTGCGGGAGGTCCACGAACTGTTCGCGGACTTCCTCCCGGGCATGGCCCAGACGGCCGTGTCCCGCTCCGGCCGCAAGCGCGCCTCGGACCCGGACAACGGCCCCGAAGAGGGCCCGGAAGTCGGCTAGTGCTGTGACCAGCCCCGCTGGGCCCCGTACCGGGGCTCAGAGCCAGTTGAGGTCCCACAGGCGCCAGACGCCCGTGCCGTCCGAGAGGTACTGGGCGCCGGTGACGGCCTCGCGGGACATCACGTAGTCCTTCTTCTGCCAGATCGGCAGCATCGGGACCTGCTGGGCGACCAGCTTCTGCAGGTCGCGGAAGTCGTTCGCCGCGGCGCCGCGGTCCGAGAAGGACTGGGTGCGGGTGATGAGGTCGTCGACGGCCTTGTCGGAGAAGGCGTTGTTCATCGAGGAGTCGGCGCCGACGAGCGGGGCGAGGAAGTTGTCCGCGTCCGGGAAGTCGGCGATCCAGCCGATGGTGTAGGCGTCGAACTCGCCCGCCGCGTAGGCCTTCTGGAAGTCGGCCCACTTCTCGACCGGCTTGATCGTCAGCTGGAAGAGGCCGGTGGACTCCAGCTGCTTCTTGATCTCCTCAGCCTCGGCGACGTTCGCGCCGCGCGTGTTGACCCCGAGGTTGATCGAGACCGGGGCGCTGACCCCGGCGTCCTTGAGCAGCTTCTTCGCCGCGACCCCGTTCGGGGAGGGCCACGCGTCGAAGAACGGCGTGCTGTGGGCGGCGATGCCCGCCGGGACCAGCGAGTACAGCGGGGTGACCGTGCCCTTGTAGACCTCGCCGGCCACCTTGGCCCGGTCCAGGACCGCGGCGACGGCCTGGCGGACGCCGGCCTGGGCCACCGGGGAGCCGGTGCGGAGGTTGAAGACCATGCTGCGGATCTCGGTGCCGCCCGAGGCCTGGTACCGGGTGTCCTTCAGGCCCGGGTTGAGGGCCGCGAGGACGGCCGGCGGCATGTCTCGGTGGGCGACCTCGATGCCGCGGTCGGTCCAGGCCTGGTCGAGCTCCGCGGAGTCCTCGTAGTACCGGACGGTGACCGCGCTCTTGGAGATCTTGCCCTGGCCCTTGTACGAGGAGTTCGGCTTGAGCTCGGCGCTCGCGCCCGCCGTGTACCCGTCGAGGGTGAACGGGCCGGAGCCGTAGACCTTGTCGCCCTCGCGCAGCGCCTTCGCCGGGTACTTGTCCTTGTCCACGATCGAGGCGGCACCCGTCGCGATCTTGAAGGGGAAGGTGGCGTCACCGGCCGACAGGTTGAAGGTGACGGTGCGGCCCTCCGCCTTGACCGACTCCAGGGTGTTGAACAGCGGCGCCGGGCCCTGGTCGGAGTTGATCGCCTTGATGCGGTCGAAGGAGTGCTTGACGTCCTCGGCGGTGATCGCGCGGCCGGAGGAGAACTTCACGTCCGAGCGCAGCTCGCACTGGTAGGTGGTGAGCTTCGTGCCGATGAACTGGCAGGAGGAGGCCGCGTCGGGCACCGGGGTGTCCGAGCCGGTCCGGATCGTCAGCAGCGACTGGTAGACGTTGCTGAACAGGGCCCAGGAGCCCGCGTCGTACGCCCCGGCGGGGTCGAGGGAGGAGACGACGTCGCTCGTGCCGACGCGGATCGCCTTGCCGCCGCCGGCGCCCTGCGGCAGCAACTGCCAGGTGGCGACGCCGGTGACACCGAGGACCAGCCCGGCCGCGATGACTTTCGAGCGGACAGACCGCAGCATCCTTGACTCCACCCCACGTGCCGCACACCGCTGGGCGCGACCAGTTATCCGATTATCGGTCACATCCCATCATGGAAATTCGGCCTCGGGAAGGCCGGTTCACGGCGCTCCCTCGGAGGTTCGGGCGGTTCAGGCCTGATATGAGGCGAGTTCGACGACTGTGATGTCCGACGGTGCTCCGACCCGTACCGGCGGCCCCCAGGCACCGGCCCCGCGCGATACGTAGAGCTGGGTGTCGCCGTAGCGCTCCAGCCCGGCGACGGTCGGGTTGGCGAGGTCGGCGAGGTAGTTGCCGGGCCAGAGCTGGCCGCCGTGGGTGTGGCCGGACAACTGGAGGTCCACGCCGTGGCGGACGGCCTCGTCGATGACGACCGGCTGGTGGGCGAGGAGCACGGAGGTGCGGGAGCGGTCGCGGTCGCCGAGGGCGGCGGCGAAGTCGGGGCCGTGGCCCTCGGCCTCCCCCTGGATGTCGTTGACGCCGGCGAGGTCGAAGTACGGGAGCTCGCGGCGGGCGTTCTCCAGCGGCGTCAGGCCCAGCTCGCGGACGTGGTCGACCCACTGCTGCGCGCCCGAGAAGTACTCGTGGTTGCCGGTGACGAAGTACGAGCCGTGCCGCGCGCGCAGGCCCCGGAGCGGCTCGGCGGCGGGCCCGAGGTCGTGGACGCTGCCGTCCACGAGGTCGCCGACGACGGCGATCAGGTCGGGCTGGGTGCGGTTGATGGTGTCGACGATGCGCAGGGTGTGCGCGTGGCCGAGGACGGGGCCGAGGTGGACGTCGCTGACGACGGCGATGCGGAAGCCGTGCGCCGCGCGGGGCAGTTTGGCGAGGGGGACCTGGACCCGCTTGACGCGCGGCCCGCGCAGGACTCCGTACGCGCCGTACCCGACGGTGCCGACGGCCGCGGCGCCTGCCGCGCCGGCCACGGTCCGCGCGAAGCGGCGCCGGCTGAGCCCGTCGGGTCGGACCCCGGTCGGCCGGGCCTCGGCCAAGTCCGGCCGGGCGGGGGCTTCGGCGGGCGCGGGGACCGGCCCGGGTGACCCGGCCCCGATGGCGGTGGCTGTTATACAAATCTCCGAGCCCACGAGACAGGGAAACCGTCCGCACCGCCTCGGCGGGCCCGGCTGGCCGGCGACCCCGCCGAGGCGGTGCGGACGGCGGTCGCGCTGGCCCGGCACGAGGAGGTCCCGGTCACGGGCGAGCTCCTCGACGGCATGGCCGCGCGCCACGGCCTGGTGGAGACCCGACGGCTGGACCGGGACCTCGCCGCCCGGATCTGCGCGGACGGGGACCCCGCCGTGCGCCGCGGGCTCGCGGGGAACCCGTACCTGGAACCGGAACTGGTGGCCGTTCTCGCCGCGGATCCGGACCACGACGTACGTCACGCCGTGTCGGTGCGGCCCGAGCTGACGGAGGAGCGGCGGGCCGGCCTGCTCGCCGGCCTGGAGCTGAGCGGGATGCGGAGGTCCGTCCCGTGGGTGACGGCCCTGCACGAGGACCCCGAAGCGATGCGGCGGCTCGCCGCTTCGGTCCATCCGGTGCTGCGCGCCGGCGTGGCGACGGCCCGGCGGCTGCCGCCCGATGTCGCGGAGCGCCTCGCCCGGGACGAGGACCGGGTCGTGCGGCTCTTCCTCGCCGAGCACTGCGACGACGCGCCGGCGGCGATGCTGCTGGAGGTCTGGAACTGGTGGACCGGGAGCCTCTCCACGCCCAACCGCCCCTACGGCCACCCGAACTTCCCCGGTCGGGACCTGCTCCGCCACGCCGACGACCCGAACCGGCGGCTGCGCCAGCTCGCGCTGGACGACCCGGACTCGACGCCGGAGCTGGTGGAACGCTTCAGCCGGGACGGGGACGAGGAGGTCCGGGGCCGGTCGGCGACCGACCCCAGGCTGTCCGCGGAGTCGGTGCTGCGGCTGCTCGACGACCCGGACGGGTCCGTCCGCACGCTCGCCGCCCGGCATCCGCGGCTGCCCGCGCCCGCGCTGGCCGGGCTGCTCGGAGCCGAGGAGACGGCGGAGGCGGCGGCGCGGAACCCGGCGCTGCCCGAGGCGGTCATGTGGCGCATGCTGGACTGAGCCGCGGGGCCGCCGGGCTGCCGGGCCCGTTGTGCGGTGGCCCGGCAGCTCCGGTTGCTCCTCGGTCCTTATTCCTTGAAGCCGCCGTACGGGCGGGTGATCAGTTCCATGCCGTGGCCCGACGGGTCCTGGAAGTACACGCCGCGGCCGCCGTCGTTGTGGTTGATCTCGCCGGGGCGCAGACCGTGCGGGTCGGCGAAGTAGGTGAGTTTCGCCCGCTTGATCTTCTCGAAGGCCTCGTCGAACTCGGCCTCGGAGACGAGGAACGCGTAGTGCTGCGCCGTGATGGACTCGGCCGGGATGGTCGCGAAGTCCAGGGTGACGCCGTTGGCGATCTCGACGGGAATGAAGGGGCCCCAGGGGGCTCCGACCTCCAGGTCGAGGAAGTACGCCAGGAACTCGGCCGACTCCCGGTGGTCGTGGGAGTGGATGATCGTGTGGTTCAGCTGAACAGCCATGGGTGAATGCCTCCGAAAGGCATGTCTCGGCACCTCCATGTCTCACCCGGCCGGTGACCGACACGCGATGCCGCGACATGATCCTAAACATCCCTTACGGGTCTGGTCCAGCCCCTTTCGGTGGACCGGGCGGGCTTCACGAGCCGGAACCCCCGTACACCGCCTTCACGTTGTCCTGCGCCGGATGCGTCCGTCCGGCCGGGCCGGCGGCGAAGGCGCGGAGCAGGTTCTCCGTCACGCGCCTGGTCAGGGCGCCCGAGCGCGCGTCGAGGCCGTGGTTGCCGCCGCCGCGGCCGTCACCCGTCGCGTCGAGGGCCTCCACCCAGCGCATGGTCCCGGTCGCGAAGACGGCGGCGCCGCTCGCCGCCGTGTAGTACGCCGTGTCCTGGTGGCTGGGACGGCCGTCGCAGACCACGGGGGAGTGGGCCAGTATCTCGAGGGGACGCGGAGTCGTGAAACCGGTGTTGACCTTGTCGTACTCCACCCCCACCAGATGCGGGAAGCTGTCGCCGGCCTTCGCCCCGGTCCCCTCGAAGAGCCAGTGCCCCGGATTGGTCACGACGTACGGGGCGTCCACCGGGTAGCCGTCGTAGATCACGCCGAGCAGGGAGCTCTCCGGGTCGGCGGCCGGCGGGGAGCGGAAGTCGACGGTCGCCGGGTGGCCGCGTTTGAATCCGGGGTCCTGGTCGTAGGAGGACTTGTAGCAGACCACGGTGCGGTCCGGTCCGAGGTCGGAGGCCTCCAGCCGGATCCGGCGGTAGCAGCAGTTCGCGCCGAGGATCGCGATGTTGGTCCCGGCGTCGCGGGCGGTCGTGAAGTGCGCGCGCTGCTCCGGGGACCAGTACTCGTCGTGCCCCAGGGAGAGCACCGCCGAGGCCCCCTCCAGCAGCCGCTTCTCGCGGGCCACGTCGGTGGTCGTGGTGTACGCCAGGGGTATGCCGAGCTGCTCGGCGAGCGCGAGCAGCGGCGCCTCGTACACGAGGAACAGGCCCGCGCCGTCGTCGTACTCGTAGGGGCGGCCGAAGGTCACGGAGAGCGAGCGCGCGGCGTATCCGCCGCTGGGGCCGTCGTAGCTGCCGTAGCCGCCCCACCGGTTGTACGCCTGCCAGGTCGCCACCGCGTTGACGACGACGGTCCGCCCGGTCGTGGCGGCGGACCGCACGGTGACGGGCACGAACCGCTGGCCCTCGCCGCCCTGCGCGTCGAGCCGCAGCAGGTAGCAGCCCTCGGGCCAGTCCTTGGTCTCGACGGTGGTGCTGCGGGCCCATCGGGTGCGGACCATCCGGGTCGCGGTGTCCACCGTGTGGTCGGGCTGCCGTACGCCGGGCAGGGCCTCGGAGCGCCAGACCAGACGGGCGCGGGCACCGCCGTACCAGCCCATCCGGTAGGCGGAGACGGTGAACCGGGGCGCGGTGGTGGAGACGTGCAGGCCGAAGGACTCGCCGGGCAGGACGCTGACCTTGTCGGCGAAGCCCTCGATGGCCCGCGCCGGACCGGCCTTGGCCACCTGCCAGTCGGCGTTGCCCGGCCGGGCGTTCTCGGCCTTGACGTCGAAGCCGTGCGGCCCGTCCTTGTCCGGCGAGCCGGACGGCTCGGGGCTTTCGCCGGGCCCCGCCCCGTCCGCTCCGTCCGTTCCGTCGGCGGCCCCGCCCGCGCAGCCGGCCACGGCCCCCAGCCCGGCGGCGGTGGCCGCCGCCCCCGTCGCCAGGGCGAGGAACCGCCGCCTGCCCGCGCCTTCGCCGTCCACGGCCATGTGCTCCTGATCCATGGAGGTCACGTTATGTCACCCCGTGGCCCCAGTTTTTTCCGCCCCGCGGGCCGTCCCCGCCTGGATCAGCCGGATCAGCCCGGATCAGCCGGATCAGCCCGGATCAGCCCGGGTCATCCCGGGACGCCACCGCCGCGGAGCGGTGCCGGAGGTCACCCCAGTCGCACCACCACCTCCTGGCCGGCCCCCTCCAGGGCGGTGAGACTGCCGAAGCCGAGCTGCAGCCGCGTCCCCGTGGCCGCCGAGACCACGCTGCCCGGCTGCGAGAGGACTTGGGCGACGGGCCGGTTCCACACCAGGGTCAGTGCCGTCAGCGTGCGCGTCGGATCCGATACGCACACCACCGCCGTGCCGTCTCCGCGCTCGCGCACCGTCACCGAACACGGTGCGCTCGCCTGCACCGCGCCGACCGTCGCGGCCTGCCAGAAGTTGATCCCGGTGAACCCGAGCGAGCCGACCGACACCCCCTGGGCGGTGACGGTGTTGGCGAGCACTGTCAGCCATCCCGTCGCGGCGGCCCGTGCCGAGGTCTGGGCGGCCGTGGCGCCCGGCATCAGCTGGTAGACGTAGCCGCCGCCGACCGGATCCGTGCCGTGGTCGTACCAGAGGGTCAGATAGCGCCGGGTCAGCGCCGTGCCGGACGCACTGCGGTTGATGTCGCTCCACTTGCCGGTGCGGGCCTCCCGCAGCGCCCTGAAGGTCCCCGAACCCGACATCACATACCCGCCGAAGCCCGCCAGGTGGGCCCAGCCGGGCCCGGGAAAGGAGCCGGTCCAGCCCAGGGTGGCCGGCTGGACCGTGCCGCCGACGGTCAGCGCATGGGTGCCGCTCGCGCCCAGGTTCCGGTTGTCGATGACCGAGTCGACCGCCGTGCCGTCGGTGGCGGTGATCCCCGCGCCCAGGCAGACGACCGTGTCGTCGAGGAAGAACCAGGACTTGCGCGCCGTGAGCGTGCTCCCCAGCCCCTTCAGGTGCTGGCCCACCGACGCGAACTCCCCGTCGGTCGTGCCGCCCACCCACGTGGCGTCCGGCCGAGAAGCCCCCCAGGCGCCGCCCGCGCCGTCGGCCAGCGCTTTGCGCGACACGGTGGTGCCCGGCAGTCTGTAGGGGTTCACCGTGGGCCAGAACGCATCCGAGTACTGGCCGTTGCCGTAGGTGGAGCCCCACCAGGAGAGCATGCCGCTGCCGGTGTGCCAGCCGCGCAGGTTCTCGCCGTTGCCCGTCTCGTAGTGGGCGATCCGCTTCGAGGCCATCGACAGCGAAGCCGCCCAGGCCGGCCGCCGGTGCGTGGCCCGGTCCATGGAGGAGAACAGCCGGTGCCCCACCGGCTCGGCCACGGCCGTGACCGAGGCGTCCGCCGAGACCTCGGCGAGCCGGGCCAGGGCGGACAGCGACTGGGTGGTGTCCGCGAGCGGGGCGCTGTAGTAGTCCCGGGCGGTCCACCCCTTCACCAGCCCCCGCCAGCGGGCCCGCTCCGCGCTGCCGGCGCCCTCGCCGAGCAGCAGGATCGCGGCGAGTATGGCGTGCCCGCGGGTGTGGTCGTCCATCTGCACCTGGAGCGGGTCGGCCACTTGGACGCCCCGGCTCGGAGCCCGCCCCGAGACCGCGTCCATGACCAGCCCGTTGAACAGGAACGGCGCCCACGCGTGCTCCACCGCGTCGAAGACGGTCCGCGCCCCGGGATCCGTGACCTCCCAGGCGGTCCCCTTCAACAGACCGAACAGCATGCCCAGTCCGCCGAGCATGACCGACCCGTACGAGCCGGTGTAGGCGACCCAGGAATGCTGGATGAAGGAACCGTCCCGGTAGAGCCCGTCGCCGGTGGTGACGTACGGGAAGACCGGCGAGAGCGCGTCCCGGGCCAGGGCGATCTTCGCGTCGTCCCCGCCGACGACCCCGCGCAGTGCGAGCACCCGGCACAGGTCCACCCGGTTCGCCCCGGTGCTGGTCCCGGTGTACGAGCCGACGGTGGAGTCCGGCACGAAGTGGTCCACGGCGGCGCAGTAGTCGGCGATGCGGGCGGCCGTCAGTCGGCCGTACAACAGGACACAGATGTCGAGCAGCGCCTGGGGTGCGCCGATCTGCCAGCACCACCAGTTTCCGTACCGTGCCCGGGAGGCGTTGTAGACCTGCGCGTGCATGTGGTCCAGCCCGGTCAGCAGGGCTGTGAGCAGCCCGGCGTCCCCGGTGAGCCCGGTGCCGGGCCGGACGTAGGCCTCCGCCATGCCCCGCAGCCGGTAGTAGCTCTGGGCCATCCACTCGGGGTCGGTGGTGAAGACCTGGTCGGGCCAGAGCGAACCGGTGGCCGGGGCCATCGAGGACCGCCACTGGCCGGCCTGCGCGCCCAGCTTCGCCAGCCGGGTACGGAACGGCTCCGCCGTGGCGGAGAACTCGGTACCCAGGACGAGGCCCTGCCACACCGCGCGCATGGCCGCGTGAACCGAGGTCACCGGCCCCGCGCTCGCGGGGAAGGAAGGTGTGCCGAGCAGCACCACACCCCCACCCACCGCCGCGAGGAAGGCGCGGCGGTTCCACACTTCTGTCATCGCAGTCTCCTTTGACTGGAACGCTTCCGGTCCCCGTGGTCCCTGCTCCCCCTGGCTCCGCCCCCTCCTTCTCAGGTGTGTGAGGCCTCGGTGGTGTCCGTGGTGTCGGCGGAGGGGGTGGAGGGGGCGCGCAGCGTCATATGTGATCACCTGTGGGTTTCGTGGCGCGCCGAACGGGCGCGCGGCAGGGCGGAGTCGCCGGGAAGCCGGCGCTGCCGGGTCAGCGTGAGTGGGTGGTGCGCGGGCGCGAGCGGTGGTTGCGGGGACGGGCCTCGCCCGCATGGATGCGGCCCGGTCCGGGGCCGACCAGGCCCGCCCGGAACAGCCCGTGGGTGATCGCCCGGAGCGCGGCGGTCTCCAGCTCGTCCCGGAGCGGACCGTCGCGCAGCAGCGCCCCGGGGCCCAACAGCCCTTCCACGACGTCCAGCGCACCGGCGGCGTCGCCGTGGTCCAGGCGTTCACGGACCTCGGTGAGGCCGTCGGGGCGGCGGTGCGTCTCGTCGATCACCCGCAGGCAGGGCAGCGGTGCGCCGGTCAGCGCGGCCAGCAGCCCCTCCCGCCGGATCTCGTCCGGGCCGTGGTCCAGCGGGACGAGCACCCCGTCGACCTGCCCGATCCGGTGCAGGGCTCCCCGGCACTCCACGAGGCGCGGCCGTCCGGCCCGTTCCCCGCCCGCGGTCGCCCCGGCCGGCGCGAGGTCCGCTACGAGCTCCGGTACGAGCGCGGAGGCGACCAGCGGGTGCAGCCGGTCGGCCCCGATCAGACCGGCACGGATGAGCTCCAGGTCGGGCGGGACCCAGGTCGCCGCGTCGGGCAGGACCGGCAGGGCGGGGACGCCGCGGGTCCCCGAGGGCGCGGCGATCCTCCAGACGGGCGGGCCGTCGCCGCGACCGTCCGCGGAGAGCACCAGGTCCAGCCGGTGGCGGGACCCGACCCGTACGGTGACGGTCCCGGTGGTCCGCCCCTCGGCGCGCAGCAGGATGCCCGCCTCGGCGCACCACCGGTCGACGGCGCATCCGCGCCCGGGGGGCACCAGCCCCAGCGGATCGCGGTCCGGATCCAGGTCCCGGTCCCGGTCCCGGTCCGCCCCGGAGCGGGTCCGCAGCTCGCCGGACCGGTGCGCGTCCCACAAGTGGCGGTGCAGGTCGAGGCGGAACCGCCGGTCGGGACGCGGGTGGGGGTGCGGATGGGCGCCGGTGCCCGACCCGGGACGGGGTCCGTCCCACAGGGTGAGGCTGATCCGCTGCCCGGCGTCCGCCCAGGCCGGCGGGGTCCGGGCCACGAGGTGGACCGGGTGTCCGCCGTCGCCCCCGTGGCCGTCGCCCCCGCCGGCGGCGTACCGGGCCAGGGAGACGGTCAGGCCCGGGCGCAGCAGACCGTCGGGAGCGATCCTCGGCATGTGCCAGCGCAGCAGGTCGGGAGCCAGCCGGCGCAGATCGGCCCGGACGAGGGCCGCGAGTTCACGGCCGTGGGTACGGGTCACGGTACGGAGGTCGAGATCGACGTCGACGCGTGCGGCCGCGCACGCCCCGGCCCAGTCTCCGGCGGAGCGGCGTGCGGTCGAAGTCTCGATCATGGACGGCGGCACGGCGTACTCGCGCACGCGCAGCCAGAGCGGAAGCCGGGAGTCCCCGTTCGCGTTCGAAGTGAGCATCAGCACTCACCTTGCGCGGACGGGACCCCCGATCTGAGGAGGGAGTAAGTGGTCATCGCCGTGACGGTATCGCCCCGCGTCCCGGCCTGCCAGGCATTTTCCCGCGAGGGGTGAACACTCCTTCTCCCGAACGGTGTTCAGCTCGGCGCGGACAGGGCCGTCAGGTAGCCGGAGAGGGCCGCCGCCGTACCGGTGAGGGGGAAGCGGGCGGCCAGGTACCCGTCCGGGCGCACCAGGAAGCCGGTCGGGCCCTCGGGGCGGTAGAGGCGGGCGAACTCACCGGCCGCGTCGAGGTATCCGGGGACGGAGAGGGTCCCGTCCGCGGCCGCCGGGGCCTGCGGCGCGAGGATGGCGACGGTTTCGAGGAAGGGCGCCCGGGGCGGTCGGCCGGAGAGGTCGGTGCCGTCTTCGCGAGCGGCCCGGACCGTGTCGGCGGCCTCGGCGGCCTCTGCGGCCTCGGCCAGGTCCGCGCCGTCGGCCGAGTACAGGAGCGCCACGTGCGCGGTGCGGCCGCGCAGGACGTCGAACAGGCGCCACGGGTACGCGGAGACGTGCCGGGTCAGTCCCGCGCAGTCCGGGGCCCGGTCGCCGGGCTGCGGCGCCGCGGCCGGGCCGTACGGTGCGGCCGCGAGCGGTCCGCCCCGGTAGCCGACGAGCAGTTGGGCCTCGCGGAGCATGACGGTGAGCGGGTCGTCGGGGTCGGCCTCGATGCCGTGCGCCGCGTGCCGGACGGTCCGGCCGACGACCTCCTCGCCGACCGGGCGGCGCTCGGCGTCGTAGCCGGCGAGCAGCGCGGGCCCCGCCTCGCCCCGGACTGCGAGGGCCAGCTTCCAGGCCAGGTTGCAGGCGTCCTGGATGCCGGTGTTCATGCCCTGGGCGCCGGTGGGCGGATGGATGTGGGCGGCGTCCCCCGCGACGAAGACGCGCCCTTCGCCGTAGCGGTCGACGATGCGGTGGCTGATGCGGAAGACGGAGGACCAGCGCATCCGGGAGAGGACGGTGGGCACGGGCGCGAGCCGGTCGGCGACGGCCTGGATGTGGGACAGCTGCGGGACGCGGCCGCCGTCCCCGGTGCCGCCTTCCAGACCGTGCAGCACACCGTCGTCAGGTACGGACGGTGCGGACGACGCGGACGACGTGGGCGGCGCGGATTCCCGGCCCGCCGCCCGCGCGGAGAGCTCGGGCGGGACCAGCATCGACATCCGGTAGCGGCCCTTGCCGGGGAGCGGGATGCAGACCAGCACGTCGTCGGTGGAACCGTCGTCGGCGAGGTGGCTGGACCGGACGCCGTATCCGTACGGCAGGTCCCAGTCGGCCTCGACGTCGGCCAGCATGTACTCCTCGGGGAAGGCGCCGCCCTCGTACGAGAGGCCGAGCCCCTTGCGCACGGTGCTGTGCGCCCCGTCGCAGCCGATGAGGTACCGGGCGCGCAGCTCCTCCTCGGCTCCGGCGGCGGTGCGCAGCAGCGCGGTCACCCCGTCCTCGGTCTGGGTGAACGACAGCAGTTCCGTGCCGCGTTCGACGGCCGTCCCCAGACCGGCGACGTGCTCCTCGAGGATGCGCTCGGTCTCGTACTGGGGCAGCGCCGCGAACAGGTACGGGACTTCGGGCGGCAACGCGACCTCCCACCGGGCCCGTTCCCGACCGTCGACGTAGACCAGCTGGCCGCGCATCGGAACGGCGGCCTCCAGGACGGTGCGGGCCAGGCCCATCCGGTCCCAGACCTCCAGGGTGCGCGGCTGGATGCCGACGGCCTTGGCGTACGGGAGGCGGGCCGCCAGCCGCTCGACGAGACGGCACCGCACGGCGTGCCGGCGCAGTTCCGCCGCCGCGCTCAGTCCGACCGGACCCGCCCCCACGATCAGCACGTCCGTTGTTCGGGTGTGTGCCACAGGTGCCTCCCAGCGCCCGGCCCCGACCGACCCCGCACTCCATGGTCGCCCGGGGGCATGCGCCGGGCCACCCGGGTCAGCGGTGGAGGCGGGGGCAGGACCCGGTCCAAGGCCCGGGGGAGCCGCCAGTTGGCCCGCCCGGTGAGGAACATGACCGAGGGGACCAGCACGAGGCGCACGACCGTCGCGTCGAGGATCACGCTGACCGCGAGCCCCAGCGCGAGCATTTTGACGACGGCGGCCGGCGAGCCCGTGAAGGACAGGAAGACCGCGATCATGATCAGCGCGGCGCAGGAGATGACCCGCCCCGTCAGGGCCAGGCCGCTGCCCACCGCCCGGGTGTTGTCGCGGGTGGGGCGCGCACGACGTTCACCAGGTCTCCGCCGTAGCCGGATCGCCGCGGCCCAGGGACCCGGATTCGGGCCGGGCGCGAACGGGCCGTTCACCGTGGTGATCGACCTGCGGCAGGCCACCGAGCCCGCCCCCCCAGGTCTCCGAGGCGGTCCGCGAGGCCCTCGTCGGGACCCCCGGGGTCGCGGACGTCTCCACGCTCCGGCCCACCGCGGACGGCCGGCTGCTCGTCGCCGCGACGGTGCCCGACCCGACGTGGAAGACGACCTTGCCGCCCGGCGCCGCCGCCGCGGGGCGGATTCGGCGAGCAACTCGGCGGCGACCCCGGACCGGCTGCCCGGCAGGCTGACCTCGTCGCTGTACACCGGACCGACGGCCTGGCGCCCGAGGAACGCGGTCGCGGCGGAGGTGGAGGTGGAGGCGGAGGTGGAGGCGGGAGAGGACCCATGGGGCGTCCAGAGAAAGTGTCAGGACTGACACGACGTACGCAGTAAACTGGCAGGGCTGTCAATTGACATGGGTGACAGATTTATCGGATGCTGGCGCCATGGCCACCCCCCACCAACCGTCCGGGCAGTCGGAGCCGTCCGGGCAGTCAGGGCTGCGCGAGCGCAAGAAGGAGGCGACCCGCCGCGGGCTGCGCGCGGCCGCCGCCCGGCTCTTCGCCGAGCGGGGGTTCATGGGGACGACGGTCGCGGAGATCGCCGCCGAGGTGAACGTCTCCGAGCGCACCTTCTTCCGGTACTTCGAGAACAAGGAAGACGTCCTGCTGCCCGACAGCAGCGAGCTGTTCGGCCGCATCGAGCGGGCCCTGGCCGCCCGTCCGGAACACGAGGGCCCGCTGGAGGCCGCCCAAGGGGCGGTCCTGGACACCGTGGCCTACTTCGCCGCCAGCAGCCTGACCGCGCTCACCCACCCCTTCGACGAGGTCGGCGAACGCGCCAGGGCGCGCCTGACCCAGCAGTTCGCCGAGTTCGAGGGACGGTTCGCCGACCTCGTCCAGCGGCGGCTGCCGGCCGGCACGCCCGACGCCGACCTCCAGGCCGCGGTGATCGCCAATTGCGTGCTCTCCGCGGGCCGGGCCGTCCTGCAGACCCTGCGCAAGCGCAGGAGCGCGGGCCTCGCCGTGGCACCGGGGGCACTCCTGCCCCAGGCCTTCGCCGTACTCTCCCGGATCGGAACCACCGCACAGTGATACGTCGTCGCACCCTCCTGCTGGCTTCGGCCGGCGCGCTCACCCTCGCCGTGGCGGCCGCGGCCGCCGCCGACTCCTACCTGGAGGGCACGGTGGAGCGACGGGTCTCCGAGGCCGTCGCCTGCCGCCTGGACACCGACAAGGGCGTGGACGTCGAGCTGGAGGGACCCCTCGCCGGCCTCGGCGCGCTCACCGGCACGGTCGGCACGGTCCGCGTCACCGCGCAGGGGGTGCGCCACCAGGGAACCGACGTCGACTTCGCCGCGACGCTGCGCGGGGTCTCCACCGACGGGCGCACCGAAGGCGGGAGCGCCACCGCGACCGTGGCCTACGGGCAGCTGGCGGCGAAGATGGGCGATGAGGGCGAGGCCGTGGAGCTGGGCACCGACGGCAGCCACCTCACCGTCACCGGGGGAGCGGGCGGCCTGCCCGTGACGGTGGTGACGAAGCTGTCCACCACCGAGAACAGCGTCACCATCACCCCCGCGACGGTCGGCCTGCTGGGCCGGCAGGTGCCGGTCGAGACCCTGTCCGGGTTCCCCGGCGCCTCCGGGATCGCCGACAAGCTGGCACCGCGCACCGTCGAGATCCCCGACCTGCCCGAAGGGACCCGCTTGACCGGCGCCCACGCGGCCGCCGCCGGCCTCGTACTCGACTTCGCGCTCGCGCCCGGCGCCGCGCCGGACCGTGCTGCCGCCGGATGCGCCGCCGCCTGACGGGACCGTACGGCCGCCCCGCCGCATCGACGACCGCATCAAGGCCCTCGCCGACCTCCCCCACACCCCCCTCTTCTTCGGCCGCCTCGACTACCTGCACGCCCCCGGCGCCGAGCTCGCCGAAGGCGCGGAGGGCGAGCAGTTCTACATCGGTCAGCGGCGTATGACGCCCGCGTCCTCGGCGTATTCACCGAGGACGACGACGCTCACGGCCGCGGCCGCGAAGACCTTGGCGGCGCGCAGGACGCTGCCGACGCCGTGGCGCGGGCGGGAGTCTGAAAGGGCGGTGGCGCCGCTCGGGCGGCCAGCCTGGACCGGGTTGAAGGTTGCGGTGCTCATGTATCCATGGTGCGTTTTCGCCCGGCCCGGCACATCGGCCCCGGGGTTGAACCTCCGGGACGCCCGCCTCCTCCTCACGGCCCATGCCTCCCCCCACGGGCTCTGCCCAAAGGAGGACCCGCCCCGAACAGCACCCGTACGGGGCAACGGAACCAAGGGTCTTTCGACCCCTTTTCACCCCATTTAAGAAAGTGCCGCCACCGCGGGCACCGGCGGCGGCGCCCCGCGCGTTATCCATTCGCGCGCCACGGGCCCGGTGACTAGAATCTCCGCTCTTGCCGCCTCCCGCCGCGTCACCGGGAGAGCCGCCCGCCGGCCGGAAACCGGCGGGGTCCGTCCCGCACCACGCAGTCACCCCAGCAGCTGGAGGCAGTTCCGTGCCCGCGCACGCCCACGTCACCGACCTCGCCGCAGACGCCGACGCCACCACCGCAGCCCCCGCCTCGGCCCCCGCCGCAGCCGCCGACACCGGCCCCCTGGGCCGCGAGCGCGCCCACCTCAGCGCCTCCCGCTCCGCGCTCCGCGCGATGCGCGAGGACGTCGAGGCCCTCGACATCCGCGACGTCACCGCCAACTGGGTCAACGCGATCGTCCTGCAGGCCCAGATCGACGACCGCATCAAGGCCCTCGCCGACCTCTCCCACACCCCCCTCTTCTTCGGCCGCCTCGACTACCTGCACGCCCCCGGCGCCGAGCTCGCCGAAGGCGCGGAGGGCGAGCAGTTCTACATCGGCCGCCGCCACGTCCACGACGCCGGCGGCGACCCCATGGTGATCGACTGGCGCGCGCCCGTCTCCCAGCCCTTCTACCGCGCCTCCAAGGCCGACCCGCAGGACGTCTCGCTGCGCCGCCGCTTCGGCTACACCGGCGGCGAGCTGACCGCGTACGAGGACGAGCACCTCTCCGACCCGGCCGAGGCGGCCGCGACCGTCAGCAAGCTGCTCCAGCAGGAGATCGAGCGCCCGCGCGTCGGCCCCATGCGCGACATCGTCGCCACGATCCAGCCCGAGCAGGACGAGATCGTCCGCTCCGACCTGTCCGGCTCCGTCTGCGTCCAGGGCGGTCCCGGCACCGGCAAGACGGCGGTCGGCCTGCACCGGGTCGCCTACCTCCTCTACGCGCACCGCGACCGGCTCGCCCGTACCGGCACCCTGGTCATCGGGCCGAACCGTTCCTTCCTGCACTACATCGAGCAGGTCCTGCCGGCCCTCGGCGAGCTGGAGGTCAAGCAGGCCACGGTCGACGACCTGGTCGCCCGCGCGGACCTGGAGGTACGCGGTGCGGACGCCGCCGAAACCGCCGTCGTCAAGGGCGACGCCCGGATGGCGCGGGTGCTGCGCCGCGCGGTCCACTCGCACGTGGCGGAGCCGGTCGAGCCGCTGATGGTGGTGCGCGGATCGCGGCGCTGGCGGGTGCCGGCGTACGAGCTCGCGGAGATCGTCGCCGAGCTGCAGAACCGCGACATCCGCTACGGCGCCGCGCGCGACGCGCTGCCGCAGCGGATCGCGCACACGGTCCTCGTACGGATGGAACAGGCGGGCGAGGCCCCGGACGACCGGGTCCAGGACGCGGTGGCGCGCAATCCCGCCGTGAAGGCCGTGGTCAAAGCGGTGTGGCCGCTGGTGGAGCCGGCGAAGCTGGTCCTGCGGCTGCTCTCGGACCCGGAGTTCCTCGCGGAGCACGCGGAGGGGATCCTGTCGCAGGACGAGCAGCGGCTGCTCCTCTGGCCGAAGCCGTACCGCAGCGTGAAGTCGGTGAAGTGGTCGGCGGCGGACCTGGTCCTCATCGACGAGGCCACGGACCTGGTGGAGCGCACGCACTCGCTCGGCCACGTCGTCCTCGACGAGGCGCAGGACCTGTCCCCGATGCAGTACCGGGCGGTCGGGCGCCGCTGCACGACGGGCTCGGCGACGATCCTGGGCGACCTCGCGCAGGGCACGACCCCGTGGGCGACGCGCGGCTGGGACGAGGCGCTGGAGCACCTGGGCAAGCCGGGTGCGGTGCTGGAGGAGCTGACGGCGGGCTTCCGCGTGCCGCGCGAGGTGATCGCCTACGCCTCCCGCCTGCTCCCGTCGATCTCGCCGGGGCTGGCGCCGGTCTCCTCGGTGCGCGAGACGCCGGGCTCGCTGGTGGTGTCGCCGGTCGCGGATCCGACGGCGGCGGCCGTGGACGCCTGCCGGGCCTCGCTCGCGCACGAGGGCTCGATCGGCCTGATCGCGGCGGACGCGCGGATCCCCGAGCTGGCGCAGGCCCTGCTGGCGGCGGACCTGCCGTACCTCTCCCCGGGCGAGGAGACGACGGCCCAGTCCCGGCTCACCCTCGTGCCGGCGTCGCTGGCGAAGGGCCTGGAGTACGACTACGTCGTCCTGGACGAGCCGGCGGCGATCGTCGCGGGCGAGCCGGACGAGCGGACGGGGCTGCGCCGCCTGTACGTCTGCCTCACCCGGGCCGTCTCGGGCCTGACCCTCCTCCACGCGACCCCGCTGCCGGAGGCGCTGGCGTAGCCCCGTCCGGGGCCGGATCTTCCGGCCCCGCCGGCGGCCCGGGTCCACGTCCGAGTCCCGGACCGGTCCCGGGTCCGAGTCCCGGACCGGTCCCGGGTCCGGGCCCCGGGTCCGCGTCCCGGACCGTCAGGACAGGGCCGCGCGCCACTCCGCGACCGCCGCCGCCGAGACCGGGTGCTCCCACCCGGAGGGCCGGGCCGCGCTGCCGATGTGGAAGGCGTCGACGCCCGCCGCCCGCAGCACCGGCAGGTGCGACAGGGTCAGCCCGCCGCCCACCAGGATCCGCGCCTCGTACCCGGGCGCCCCCGCGCTCGCCGCCTCGGCCAGCAGCACCGGCAGCCCCTCGTCGACGCCGCCGGCCGCGCCCGCCGTCAGGTAGGTGTCCAAGCCGGGCAGCTCCGCCAGCGCCTTGCGGAGCTGGTCGCGGTCCGCCGTGCGGTCGATCGCCCGGTGGAAGGTCCACCGGCAGCCGTCGAGCTCCGCGACGACCGCCTCGACGGCGGCCAGGTCCGGGCTGCCGTCCGGGTGCAGGAAGCCGAGGACGAATTCCTCCGCCCCCTCCGCGCGCAGCGCCCGCGTCTCCGCCACCAGACGTGCCAGGTCCTCGGCGGAGCCCGCCGAGAAGCCGTCCGCCTTGCGGAGCATCACGCGCAGGGGGATGTCGACCGCCGCTCTGATCCCCGCGAAGGTCTCGCGCGGCGGGGTGAGCCCGTCGGCGGCCATGTCGGTGACCAGCTCGAGTCGGTCCGCCCCACCGGCCTGGGCCGCGACCGCGTCCTCCACGTCGAGGGCGATCACCTCCAGGAGCGCACGGTTGCTCATGTCATCCATCCTTCGGAAAACTGCTCGTATGACCCTTCCGGGCCAGTATGGCAAATAGGTCTAGTCCAATATCCAGGGTACGGGCCTCCGCCCACCCTTCACCAGCACAATCACGCCACCACCACAATGTGCGCATGACATCCGACGCACACGGCGGCGCGCACGAAGACACGCGGGACGCCGCACCCCACGGCACACCCGGCGCCGCACCCCACGACACGAGCGCGCTGCGCGCCCGCTGGCGGAGCACCGTCACGGCCGCCGGCGCCGACCCCGCACACGATCCCGGCCCCTACGCGGACCGCCTCCTCGCCGCCTGGGCGGAGCCGCAGCGGAAGTACCACACCACCGCGCACCTGGCCGACGTGCTCGCGCGGATCGACGTACTCGCCGACCACGCCGCGGACCCCGCCGCCGTGCGGCTCGCGGCCTGGTTCCACGACGCCGTCTACCGGCCCGACCGCTCCGAGAACGAGGAGCGCAGCGCCGTCCTCGCCGAGCGCGCCCTGCCCGAGCTCGGCATCGGCGCGGCCCGCACCGCCGAGGTGGCCCGCCTCGTCCGCCTCACCGTCACCCACGACCCCGCCCCCGGCGACACCGACGGCGAGGCCCTCTGCGACGCCGACCTCGCCGTCCTCGCCGGCGCCCCGCAGGCCTACGCCGCGTACGCGGCCGCCGTCCGCGCCGAGTACGGCTTCGTCCCCGACGAGGCCTTCCGCGCCGGCCGCGCCGCCGTCCTGCGCCAGCTGCTGGACCTGCCCCGGCTCTTCCGCACCCCGTACGGCGCCGCGCACTGGGAGGCACCGGCCCGCGCGAACCTGGCGGCCGAGCTCGCGGAGCTCTCTTCACAGACCTGAAACGATGCGCGGGAATGTGATCCCGTTCGCGCCGGTTGATGTAGTTCATGCCCGCCGCCTCAGCCGAACGCACCCGCATGCCCGTCGCCGTCTACGTCCTCGGCCTGTCCGTCTTCGCACTCGGAACCAGCGAGTTCATGCTCTCCGGACTCCTCCCGCCGATCGCCGAGGACATGGGCGTCACCATCCCGCAGGCGGGCCTGCTCATATCCGCCTTCGCGATCGGCATGGTCGTCGGCGCGCCACTGCTGGCCGTGGCCACGCTGCGGCTGCCCCGCCGCACCACGCTCGTGTCCCTGATCAGCCTCTTCGGCCTCGGACAGGTCGCGGGCGCGCTGGCCCCCTCGTACGAGCTGCTCTTCGCCTCCCGCATCGTCTCCGCGCTCGCCTGCGCCGGGTTCTGGGCGGTCGGCGCGGCCGTGGCCATCGCGATGGTCGAGCAGCACCAGCGGGCCCGCGCCATGGCGGTCATGATCGGCGGCCTCTCCATCGCCAACGTCCTCGGCGTCCCGGCCGGCGCGTTCCTCGGCGAGAGCCTGGGCTGGCGGTCCGCGTTCTGGGCGGTGGGCGCGGCCTCCGCGGTCGCGCTCGTGGGCATCCTCGCCCTGATCCCGCGGATCCCGCTGCCGGCCGAGAAGCCGACGCTCGCCCGGGAGCTGCGCATCTACCGCGACCGCCAGGTGTGGCTGTCGATCGGTGTCACCGCGCTCGCCGCGGGCGGCGTCTTCTGCGCCTTCAGCTACCTGTCCCCGCTGCTCACGGACGTGGCCGGGCTCGATTCCGGCTGGGTGCCGTGGATCCTGGGCCTCTTCGGGGTGGGCGCGCTGCTGGGCACCACCCTGGGCGGCCGGATCGCGGACGCGCACCTCTTCGGCGTGATGCTGTGGGGCATCAGCGCCTCGACGGTCTTCCTGGCGGCGCTGGCCCTGCTGGCCTCCACGGCCGCGGCGGCGATCGCCCTCTCGTTCCTGATCGGCTTCTCGGCGTTCTTCACCGCGCCGGCGCTCAACGCGCGCATGTTCAACGTCGCGGGCGCCGCCCCGACCCTGGCGGGCGCGACGACGACGGCCGCGTTCAACCTCGGCAACACCGGCGGCCCCTGGCTCGGCGGCACCGTCATCGACGCCGGCTTCGGCTTCTCCGCCACCGCCTGGGCCGGCGCGGCGATGACGGTCACCGCGATCGCCCTGGGCATCGCGGCCCTCCGCCTGGACCGCCGCACCCCCACCCCGACCCGCCTGATCCACCCGTACCGCACCGCACGTACCGCCCCACCCGCACGGCCCTTCCAGGAAGTCCCCCCGCGCAGAGAGTGACCTCGCCATGCCCAGAACCCGCCGCCTGACCGCCGCAGCCGTCGCCCTCGCCTCGATATCCGTACTCGCCACCGCGTGTACGGGCTCGGCGTCCAACACGGCGGGCGATGACCCGAACAAGGAGGTCACCCTCAACTTCTGGCACGGCTGGTCCGCCCCCAGCGAGGTCAAGGCCATCGAGGACAACATCGCCCGGTTCCAGAAGGCGCACCCGAACATCAAGGTCAACGTCACGGGCAACATGACGGACGACAAGATCAACCAGGCGCTGCGGGCGGGCGGCGACAAGGCCCCCGACGTCGTCGCGTCCTTCACCACCGACAGCGTCGGCAAGTTCTGCAACACCGGCGCCTTCGCGGACCTGAACCCCTTCCTGAAGAAGTCCGGGGTCGACAAGGCCAAGGTCTTCCCCAAGACCCTGCTGGAGTACACCCAGTTCAACGGCAACCAGTGCACGCTGCCGCTGCTGCACGACGCGTACGGCCTCGTCTACAACAAGACCGCCTTCGACGCCGCCGGGATCACCGAACCGCCGAAGACCTGGAGCCAGTTCGAGGCGGCGGCGCAGGCGCTGACCGTCCCCAAGGGCGATTCGTACGAGCGGCTCGGCATCATGCCCACCTTCCACGGCTACGAGACGGCCCCCCAGCGCCTGGCCGCCCAGTGGAACCCGACGTACTTCGGCGCCGACGGCAAGTCCAACCTGGCCAAGGACCCCGCCTTCGCGAAGATGCTGACGGCGCAGAAGGGCCTGGTCGGCAAGCTCGGCGGCTACGAGAAGCTGGAGAAGTTCCGCAACACCTTCGGCGACGAGTGGAGCGCGGAGCACCCCTTCCACCAGGGTCTGGTGGCCATGCAGATCGACGGCGAATGGCGGGCGGCCATGGCCAAGGAGGCCGGGGTGAAGTTCGAGATCGCCACCGCGCCGATGCCCGTCCCCGACGACCAGCTCGCCGACTACGGCAAGGGCTACCTCGCCGGCACGATCATGGGCATCTCCTCGAAGAGCTCGAAGCAGAACGCCGCCTGGGAGCTCACGCAGTACATGACGTCCGACACCGACGCGGTCGTGGACTTCGCCAACGCCATCCACAACATCCCCTCGACGCTGGCCGCGCTCGAATCCCCCAGGCTCCAGGTGGCCCCGGAGTTCAAGACGTTCATCGACATCGCCAGGCACCCGAAGTCGAACACCACGCCCGCGCAGGTCGACGGCGGCACCTACCAGCTGACCTTCACCGACTTCGCGTACTCGGTCGAGAAGGGCGACGTCACGGACATCCCGGCCGGGCTCGCCAAGACCGACCAGCAGATCGACACGGACATCGCGAAGGCGAAGTAGCCACCCATGACCACGACCGCGATCCCCCCCTCCCCCGAGCTGCGGGCGAAGCGCGGCAGCTCGGCGCTGCGCACGGCGGCCTTCATGTCGCCCTGGCTGATCGGGTTCAGCGTCTTCTTCGCCTACCCGCTCGTCTCGACCGTCTACTTCTCCTTCACCAAGTACGACGGCTTCCGCCCGCCCGTCTTCAACGGGCTGGACAACTGGTCCTACGTCTTCGCCGACCTCCCGATGTTCTGGCCGGCGATGCGCAACACCCTGTGGCTGGTCCTGGTCATGGTCGCCTGCCGGGTCGCCTTCGGCCTCGGCATCGGCCTGCTCATCACGAAGATCAAGCTGGGTACGGGCGTCTTCCGCACCCTGTTCTACCTGCCCTACCTGGCCCCGCCGGTGGCGGCGACCCTGGCCTTCGTCTTCCTGCTCAACCCGGGCACCGGCCCGGTGAACACCCTGCTGGAGGCGGTCGGGCTGCCCGCGCCCGGCTGGTTCACGGACCCCGCCTGGTCCAAGCCGGCGCTGACCGCGCTCGCGGTGTGGGGGGTCGGCGACCTGATGGTCATCTTCATGGCCTCGCTGCTCGACGTACCGCGCGAGCAGTACGAGGCCGCCGAGCTGGACGGGGCCGGGCCGCTGGCGCGCTTCCGCCACATCACCCTGCCGAACATCTCCCCGATCATCCTGTTCGCGGTGGTCACCGGGGTCATCCAGGCGATGCAGTTCTACACACAGCCCCTGGTGGCGGGGAAGGTGGCGTCCGGCGTGATGGGCGGCTCGGGGCAGCAGTTCGAGCCCGGGTACCCCGAGAAGTCCACGCTGACCCTCCCCCAGGTCATCTACAACGTCGGCTTCCAGCGCTTCGACTACGGCACCGCCTGCGTGGTCGCCCTGGTGCTGTTCGCCCTCTCCATGGCCTTCACCGCGCTGCTGATGCGGCGGCGCGGCGGGCTGATCGAGGCAGGTGACTGAGGAACATGAGCCAGACCATCACCCGCGCGGAGCGGACCCCGGATCCCACCGCGTCCGGTCCCTCGCGGTCGGCGCGCGCCGTGCGCACCGCGCGCCGCCGGGCCGTCCTGCACTGGATCGCCGTGCACTCCCTCGGCGTCGCCGCGGCCCTCTTCTTCGTCCTCCCCTTCGTCTTCCTCTTCCTGACCTCGGTGATGAGCGACCAGCAGGCGCTGACCCGCGACCTGTGGCCGCGCAGCTGGGAATGGGGCAACTACGCGAAGGTGTGGGACACCCCCGGCTTCCTGACCTGGTGGCGCAACACCCTGCTGTACGCGGGCCTCGGCACCGTGCTGACCGTGGTCTCCTCGGTGCCCGTCGCCTACGCGCTCGCCAAGTTCCGCTTCCGCGGCCGGCGGCTCTCGCTGCTGCTGGTGATCGCCATGATGATGCTGCCGCCGCAGGTGGTCGTCATCCCGATGTACCTGTTCTGGGCCAAGCAGCTGGACCTGTCCGGCACGCTGTGGCCGCTGATCATCCCGATGGCCTTCGGCGACGCCTTCTCCATCTTCCTGCTGCGCCAGTTCCTGCTGACCATCCCCGACGAGTACCTGGACGCCGCCAAGGTCGACGGCTGCGGCGAGCTCCGCACCCTGCTGCGGGTGGTGCTGCCGATGGCGAAGCCCGGCATCGCCGCCGTCGCGCTGTTCCAGTTCTTCGCCGCCTGGAACGACTACTTCGGCCCGCAGATCTACGCGTCCGACAACCCGGCCGCCTGGACCCTCAGTTACGGACTGGAGTCCTTCAAGGGCGCCCACCACACCAACTGGAACCTCACCATGGCCGCGACCGTGCTGGTCATGGCCCCCGTGATCGTCCTCTTCTTCTTCGCCCAGAAGGCATTCGTCGAGGGCGTCACCCTGACCGGAGTGAAAGGCTAGTAACGATGAAACTCGCAGTGGTGGGCGGCGGTTCCACCTACACGCCCGAGCTGATCGACGGATTCGCGCGCCTGCGCGACACCCTGCCCATCAGCGAGCTCGTCCTGATCGACCCGGCGGCCGACCGGCTGGAGCTGATCGGCGGCCTGGCCCGGCGGATCTTCGCCAAGCAGGGGCACCAGGGCCGGATCACCACCACCTCCGACCTCGACGCGGGCGTCGCCGACGCGGACGCGGTGCTGCTGCAGCTGCGCATCGGCGGCCAGGCGGCCCGCCTCCAGGACGAGACCTGGCCGCTGGAGTGCGGCTGCGTCGGCCAGGAGACCACCGGCGCGGGCGGCCTCGCCAAGGCGCTGCGCACGGTGCCCGTGGTCCTCGACATCGCGGAGCGGGTGCGACGCTCCAACCCGGACGCGTGGATCATCGACTTCACCAACCCGGTCGGGATCGTCACCCGCGCCCTGCTCCAGGCCGGGCACAAGGCGGTCGGGCTGTGCAACGTCGCCATCGGCTTCCAGCGCCGGTTCGCCGCGATGCTGGACCTGACTCCGGCCGACATCCACCTCGACCACGTGGGCCTCAACCACCTCACGTGGGAGCTGGGGGTGCGCAAGGGCGGTCCGGAGGGCGAGAACCTGCTGCCGGGGCTGATCGCCGCGCACGGCGACGCCATCGCCGCGGACCTGCGCCTGCCGCGCGCGGTGCTGGACCGGCTCGGCGCCGTGCCCTCGTACTACCTGCGCTACTTCTACGCGCACGACGAGGTGGTCCGGGAGCTCGGGACCAAGCCCTCGCGGGCCGCCGAGGTCGCCGCGATGGAGAAGGAGCTGCTCGGCCTGTACGGGGATCCCGCGCTCGACGAGAAGCCGGAGCTGCTCTCCAAGCGGGGCGGGGCCTTCTACTCGGAGGCGGCCGTGGACCTGGCCGCGGCCCTGCTGGGCGACGGCGGCAGCGCCGTACAGGTGGTCAACACCCTCAACAACGGCACCCTGCCCTTCCTCCCCGACGACGCCGTCATCGAGGTGCAGGCCCGGGTGGACCGCTCCGGACCGGCGCCGCTGGCCGTACCCCGCCTGGACCCGCTGTACGCGGGGCTCGTCGGGCACGTGACGGCGTACGAGGACCTCGCGCTGGACGCGGCGCTGCGCGGCGGCCGCGAGCGGGTCTTCAAGGCCCTGCTGGCACACCCGCTGGTGGGGCAGTTCGACCTCGCCGAGGGGCTGACCGACCGGCTCCTCGCGCACAACAAGGAGCATCTGGCATGGGCGTGAGCCGGCCCGTCCCGCCGGCGGCCGCGGCGGTCCTCGCCGTGGACGCGGGCAACAGCAAGACGGACGTGGCGCTGATCGCCGCGGACGGCCGCGTCCTCGGCACCGGGCGCGCGGGCGGCTTCCAGCCCCCGCGCGTCGGGGTGGAGGCGGCGGTGGACGTCGTCGGACAGGCCGTCGCCGAGGCGGTCGAGGCCGCCGGGATGGCGCACCTCGCGCCCGGCAGTCCGTACGCCGTCCAGGTCTCGGCCTGTCTGGCCAACGCGGACCTGCCGGTGGAGGAGCTCCAGCTCGCGCGGGCCATCGGCGCGCGCGGCTGGGGCACGGCCACCGAGGTGCGCAACGACACCTTCGCGATCCTGCGGGCCGGGCTGACCGGGGCCGGGGGGCCGCGCGGGGTCGCGGTGGTGTGCGGGGCCGGGATCAACTGCGTGGGCATGCTGCCCGACGGGCGCACGGCCCGCTTCCCGGCGCTCGGGCAGATCTCGGGCGACTGGGGCGGCGGCGGCGGACTGGCCTTCGAGGCCATGTGGTGGGCGGCGCGCGCCGAGGACGGACGCGGCGGGCCGACCGCTCTCGCGGCGGCCCTGCCGGGCCACTTCGGGCTGGGTTCCATGTACGCACTGATCGAGGCGGTCCACCTGGGCACGATCGCGCCCGGCCGCGTCCACGAGCTCGTGCCCGTGCTGTTCGCGGCGGCCGCGGGCGGCGACGCGGTCGCCTCGGCGCTCGTCGAGCGGCAGGCCGAGGAGGTGGTGGCGCTGGCGTCGGTGGCGCTGGACCGGCTCGGACTGCTGGGCGAGGAGGCGCCCGTACTGCTCGGCGGCGGCGTGCTGGCCGCCCGGCACCCGCAGCTGAACGGGCGGATCGGGGAGCTGCTCGCCGAGCGGGCCCCGTACGCCCTGCTGTCGGTGGTGACGGCCCCGCCGGTGCTGGGCGCCGGCCTGCTGGGGCTGGACGCGATCGGCGCGGGCCCCGAGGCCCACGGCAAGCTGCGTGCCCATTTCGGTTGAATGCTCCTCGCCCGAAAGGACGCCGACACCCCCGACCCGAAAGAGTGACCCCCGTGGGCGACCGGTCAGGAACCACGGAGGGCTCCGGGGCGTATTCACGGTGAAGGGGTGACGGAGGGGTCTGTCTCGTATACCCATCTGACGCTGCCGACGTTACGGGGGTGGGCCGGGAAGTGGGGGTGGGCCCGTCCGGGCGCTGGGGAGCCGAGGTCACACCCCATCTTCGCCCATGCCGCAGGGGCCCGTGTTTCACGTGAAACATCACCTCGGCGGAGCGGGCGACGAACGCGGGCGGTGTTTCACGTGAAACACCGCCACATGGTTGTCAGTGGTGGGTGGAAGGATCTCCTCGCCAATTCAGACGAGGACGTCACACGGGGGGCGCCGTGCTCATCCCTTCAGCTCGGAAGTCGGATTGCGATGCCTGTGGCGGCCCGCACGCCAAGTGGGTCGCGAGTCTGTGGATGGCTCTCTGCGCGGCCTGTGAACGGGCGGACGCCGCCCATCCGGAGCGCGAACCGGTTCTGGTGGGCGAGGTTCTGGCGGGCGAGGCCTATGCCCTGTTCCGCTCGTGTCGCGGCGCGGGTGCGCCCGGCGCGCGGCGTGACACGGGCCGGGGCGGCGGTCGTAGGCTCGGGGCATGACTCTGCGCCTGAGCACCGTGATCCTTCCCGTCCACCGCTGGCACGAAGGGGGACGCGACCGCTGGCAGCGGGCCGAGGAACTGGGGTTCCACGCCGCCTACACCTATGACCACCTGTCCTGGCGGACCTTCCGGGACGGCCCGTGGTTCGGTGCGCTGCCGACGCTCACGGCGGCCGCGACGGCGACGCAGCGCCTGCGGCTGGGCACGCTCGTCACATCGCCGAACTTCCGCCATCCGGTGACGCTGGCCAAGGACCTGATGTCCCTCGACGACATCTCGGGCGGCCGGATCACCCTCGGCATCGGCGCCGGCGGCAACGGCTTCGACGCCACCGCGCTGGGCCAGGAGCCCTGGACCCCGAGGGAGCGGGCCGACCGCTTCGGAGAGTTCCTGCCGCTGCTCGACCGGCTGCTCACCGAGGCGGACGTCTCCCAGGAGGGCACTTTCTACTCGGCCGTGGAGGCCCGCAACATCCCCGGCTGCGTCCAGCGGCCCCGGCTGCCCTTCGCCGTCGCCGCGACCGGCCCGCGCGGGCTGAAGCTCGCCGCGCGGTACGGGCAGGCATGGGTGACGACGGGTGACCCGAAGATCTTCGAGGAGGGCACCCCGGAGGACTCGGTGGAGGCCCTGCGCGGCCAGATCGCCAAGCTCGGCAAGGCGTGCGCGGAGTCCGGCCGGGACGTGGCCGGGCTGGACAAGGTGCTGCTCACGGGCTTCACCCCGGACCGGGGCCGCCCGCTGGAATCCGTGGACGCCTTCGTGGACTTCGCCGGCCGCCACCAAGAGCTCGGCTTCACGGAACTCGTGATCCACTGGCCGATCCCCGAGTCCGATTTCGCCGCCGACCAGCAGGTCTTCGAGCGGATCGCCACCGAGGGTCTCGCCCAGCTGGGCTGATCCGGATCCCGCCGTCACCGCTTCGACGGCGGGGGCGGCGGGATCCGGGCGGCGGCGTCAGGACGAGGTGCGCAGCAGGTTGTCCCGGGTGCGCTCGGCCTGCTCCGTCAGCCATTTCGGTGCGGTGCCCTCGGGCAGGGCCCGCACCTCGGCCGCCAGCGCGTCGAGCAGGGCGGCTCCGGCCTCGGGGCGGCCCAGCTCGTGCTGGGTCCAGGCGGCGTTGTTCACGCAGTGGTAGCGGGCCTCCAGGTGGGCCGGACCCAGCTCGGCGTAGAGGGCGGCGGCCCGCTCCCAGAGCCGGATTTCCTCCAGGCGCAGGGCCTCGAGCTCCGCCGCGCCGAGGAGCTCGGCGCGGCCGGAGGCAGTGTCCCCGGCACCGTCTCCGGAACCGTCCCCGTCCTCCTCCTCGCCGGTGTCCTCCTCGTGCGCGGAGACCCGCCGGTCGAGTACCTGGGCCAGCTGGTTCCAGGTCTCGGCGAGCTCGGCCCGCGCCTCCGTGGCTTCCGGGTCTTCGGCCAGGACGGCGCTCAGCACCTCCACCGCCTCCTCCATCCGTGCCCGGGCCCGCGCCACCACCGCGTTGGAGACCTCCTCGCGCAGCCCCAGCCAGGCCAGCGAGCGCAGGATCCGGACCTCGGCGATCGGCGCGTCCTGGGACCGGCGGTGCAGGTCGAGGGCCCGCTCGTACGCCGCGACCGCCTCCGGCACGAGCTGTGCCTCGGAGAGCCGGTCGGCCGCCGCCTGGGCGAAGTGGGCCTGCGGGCGCGGGTCCTCCCAGTCCTTGGTCGCCTCCGCCGCCAGCAGGTACTGCTCCGCCGCGCCCCGGGGGTCCCTCAGGTCGCGCAGCAGGTCGCCCAGGAACTCCCGTACGGAGACGGCCTGGCCCTCGCCGTGCTCCAGCAGGTCCGGCAGGGTCGACTGCAGGACCTCGGCCGCCTCGGCGGTCCGGCCCTCCCGGGCGTGGCACCGGGCGAGCAGCAGCCGGGCCTGGGCCCCGCCGTCGGCGGAGAGACCGGCCTGGTCGAACCAGTGCGCCGCCTCCAGGGCGTGCCCGGCGGCCTCCGCGTCCGCCTCGCCCCGGCGGACCAGGACATCGGCCAGGGTGAGCCGTACGACGCCCTGCGTCTCGGGGTCGGTGACCTCGGAGGCGTGCGCCAGCGCCGCGCGCGCCGCCTCCCGCGCATCCTCGGCGCGGTCCAGCGACAGCAGGACGCCGGCCCGCAGCACCAGCGGGTCCACGGCCAGCCAGGGCCGGCCCGAAGCGAGCGCCCGGTCGGCGCAGGCGGCGAGCAGGGCCACGGCCCGCTCCGGGTCGCCCTCCGAGAGCGCGAGGCGGCCCAGCATCTCCTCGGCCTCCGCCGCCACGTCCGGCAGGGCCGGCCCGTAGGCGTCGACGAAGGAGCGGAGCTCGGCGGCCAGTTCGCCGTGTCCGTGGTCCTGCCCGCCGCCGTGCGCGTGCCCGTGCGCGTGCTCGTGTGCGTCTCCGGCAGCCTCGAGCGAGCGCAGGTACGACTCCACCCGGATCGAGGTCAGTTCCGCGTAGGCGATCCGCCGGGTCCGCAGCGGCTCGTCCGCGTCCAGTGCCTCGGCGGCGCGCAGAGCCACCGAGATCAGCTTGCGCAGCTCCCCCGCACCGGTCCCGGACTGCGCGGCCACGGTCGCGAGCCGCAGCTCGGCCAGGGCCGCGCGCTCGGCCCGACCGAGCTCCCGGTAGCCCTCGCGTACGCCGGCCAGCAGTTCCGCGGCCTCGGGGGCCCCGGCCCGGGCGGCCGTCAGGGCGCGGTGGTCCGCCAGGTCGGCGGCGACCAGCGGGTCCGTCCCGGCCTCGGGGCGTGCGGCCACCCCGGCCCACAGCGCGTCCGCCCCCGGGTGTCCGAGCTCCCGGGCCGCGCGGGCCCGCTCCACCAGCTCCGCGAAGCCCTCGGCCGAGGCCGACGCCGAAGACGAGGCCGACGCCGATGCGGAGGCCGGCCCCGGCCCCTTGGGCACGGGTGCGGAGGCCGCGGGCGGCAGCGCCGGGCTGCGCACGCCCAGCGGCAGGGCGTCGAGGAGCGGAGCCCGGCCGATGCGTTCGGCGAGCCGGTCGGAGACCCGGGTGGTGCCGTTGCGCTCGTCGAAACGCCGGGCGATCGCCAGGGCTTCCTCGCGCAGGATCCCGTGGAGCTCGTCCGCCGTGCGCGCGGCGCCCTCGTAGGAGACGGACAGGTCCGCGCCGTGCCCGAGTTCGCCCAGGCGGCGCAGGAGCACGAGGATGCCGCCGTAGAACTGCATCTGCGCCTCGACGTCCACGAGCGGCCCCAGCCGGGCGGCGTGCTCGGCGAGGATCTCCAGCCCGCGGGCCTCGTTGCCGGTCAGCGCGCAGAATTCGATGTGCTCGCCGATGGAGCGCAGCAGGCTCTCGTTGCCCCGTGCCATGCGGTAGCCCCGCAGGTGGTGGGCGCGGGCTTCGGCGCCGCGGCCGAGCCGGACCAGGGGCAGCAGGGAGCGGGCGAGTAACCGGTGGGGCTCCTCCAGGCAGCTCTGCTTGCCCGCCAGCACGGGTTCCCAGATGTCGACGGCCTTCGCGTCGTCGCCGCGGCTGGCCCAGAACCAGCCCTGGGAGTTGGTCTCGCAGGCGTGGCAGTCGCTCATCGGGTCGCGGTCGGCGGCCTGCCAGCGGAGGACGGCCCGCTCCGCCCGCTCGTCGTCGCCGGTGGCGTCGGCGAGGTAGAACTCGCTCTGGCGCACCGCGCGTTCGCTGTATCCGGCGAGCCGGTAGCGCCGCTCCATGTCCTCCAGCCAGCCGGTGACCGAGGACAGGGGGATCTCGGGCGAGCTGACGAGTTGGCCTGACACCCATTTGAACCGCCAGAACAGGGCGTGGGCCTGGCTGCCGTCGAAGCCGCCCGGGTCGCGGTCGTACTCCTGGAGCAGCCGGGCGAAGGGGACCACCATGCGGGTCCGCTCGGAGCTGTACTCGTAGGCGTCGATCTGGTTGAGCAGCGCCTGGCGGAACAGGCCGCTGTCGCCGCAGGCTTCGGCGGCGTTCGCCAGTGCCTCAGCCTGCGCGCTGCGCGCGGTTCCGTTGGGCAGGCACTGGTTCTCGTGCAGTGCCCGGCGGATTTCCGCCGCGGTCATCGTGCTCACTTCTGGCCTTCCTGGGTGACAGCGCTGCCACCGGGATGTGTCGCCCATTCCAGGAGTCCGAGGAAGGCCCGGTTGAGCAGGGTGGCGTCGGCCGGGCGCAGCGGCCGCTGGGACATCAGCAGGGCCTGGCCGTAGAGCGATTCGACGGCGGTGGCGGTCAGCGCCTCGTCGGGGAGGGCGGCGATCCGGCGGATCAGCGGGTTGTTGTGGTTGAGGACGAGGCGGGCGCGCGGCGCGGAGCCGCGGAGCGCGCCGAGGATGCCGCTCCACAGCGAGTCGGCGCTGTCGAGGGCGGCCGTTCGGTCGCGTTCCTGGCGGGCCTGACGGTCGTCGAGGTAGAGCGCGGGGATGGAGACGGGCTGGAAGGCGCGGAGCGCGACGTCGCAGCTCTGGGGTTCCAGCCGGGTGCGGGCGGTGGCCAGGAAGGGGGCCAGGGCCAGTTCGGCGGAGGTGGGGACCGGGTCGAGGCGTTCCGTGACGGCTCCGGCGTCGAGCTCGGTGACCTTGAGGTCGGGCCGTACGGAGGGCAGCAGGGCCAGCAGGTCGGCGTCGTAGGTGTAGCCGGCGTTGATGACGCCGAGGCCGTGGGCCGCCGCGATCGGGGCGATCTGGCGGAACTCCTCCACCGTGCGCGTGAAGTGGATGTCGGTGTGCGCGGCCGCGAACTCCTCGAGGCTCATCGAGCCGTCGCTGGTCTCGAACGGCAGCCAGGGCAGCATCAGTCCGAGCAGCTCGGAGTCGTGCCGGGCCATGGACTTCACACCGAGGTGGTGGACGCTCAGGAAGGCGGCGAGGCGCTCCGGGTCGCTCGCGGCGAGCTCGGCGAGCCAGGTGCGGACGCGGGCGCCGAGGGCCTCGCGCACGGCGGAGAGGGTCTCGTCGTCGTACAGGTTCTCGCGGGAGGCGGTTGGCCGCAGCGTGTCGGTGTCGATGACGGCGCGGACGAAGAACGCCCAGTCGGGCAGCAGGCTGTCGGCCTTGTCGGTCAGCAGCATGCCCTTGAGGTGGACGCGGTGTCCGGACCGGTGGGCGGGGCTGGTCGGCTCGGGCAGGACGTACGCGACGCCGCGCACGCCGGCGACGGGCAGGTCGAGGTCGATGCTGTCGAGCGGGGTGAAGCCGAACAGCGCCGCGCAGTGCCCGGCGAGGGCGACGCGGCGCTGTTCGGCTTCACCCCGCTCGACAGCATCGCCACCACCACCACGATCGCGATCGCGATCTTCCAAGCTCGTGTCACATCCCACCCCTCCCGGCGCCCGGCGGTCATGTGAAGCCGACCCTCTTCACCGATGGCAGCAAGACCGCTTCCGGGGGACGTCAGGACAACAACTGTGCCCAGGCGTTCCGCTTTCCGGGTTGCCGCCCGCGCGGCCCCGCGGTCCGGTGGGGCTCGTCAGCCCCTGGACGCCCCGCTCGGGGACGAGCGTCCGAGCCGCTGCCGCGGCTCAGTCGTCCGGACCGCAGACGGTGCCGTCGGGCCGCCGGAGGGAGTACCAGACCATGCCCTCCTGCGAGGTCGTCGGCTCGCCGCCGCCGACAGGGTCGAGGGTGTAGAAGGCCGAGATGAAGCCTTCGGTGATGGCGTCCAGGACGCCGTCCCAGGGGATGGTGTAGCCGACCGAGGTAATGTCGGCGGGGACGTCCACGACTCCCCGGGTCCAAGCGGCCAGGGTCTGTCCGGTGGAATCGCCGTAGACCGAGACGTCGAAGGTGACCTTGTCGCCGGCCTTGAACGGTATCCCGTCCACCATGACGAGGACGCCGTTCCAGGGCTTCTGCGCCCATGTGATCCAGCCGGGGGAATCCTCGTAGGGAAACTCCGGGTAGTCGAGCTCGATGGACATGCGGACTCCTCACCGCCGAAGGGACAACACGGCGAAGTGCCGTACCGGGCCTACTTCTGCGGTGCCAGGGTGCGCAGGACGTCGAACTCGTTGCCCTCGGGGTCCGCCATGACCACCCAGCTTCGGTCCGCGCCCTGGCCCACATCCGTCGTGGTGGCGCCGAGGCCGATCAACCTGGCCACCTCGTCCGCGGTACTGCCGTCGATCGGGCTGACATCGAGGTGGAGCCGGTTCTTCACGGCCTTGCCCTCGGGCACCCGGATGAACACCAGGGTGGGCGGCATCTGGCGGGCCCGAACGTCCTCCACGGTCGGCACCCAGGAACCGATCTCGACCAGGCCCTCGCTCCGGTCGATCACCTTGAAGTCCAGGACCTCGCACCAGAACGCCGCGAGCCTCTCCGGATCGGGGCAGTCAACGGTCAACTCGGTGAACCTGCTTGTCACAACTCTCCCAGGCAGTGCCGACGGGGATCAGCGTACGTCTCCCATCCGACGGACCCGAGATCTTTTCTACTCGCCCGGCACCGCGCCTTGCGTCGCACCCGGACCCGTTCCCCAGCCGCGCTCGACCGACCGGCGGCATCGGTCGGGCTCGTCTCCCGCGCTGGTGAACAGTGCCGTCAGCAGGGGTGCGCCGTACTGGAGTGCCTGGTGCGGCAGAGGGCCCGTGGCGACGAGCGAGGCGAGTCCGTGCCCGATGGTCCAGCTCTGCGTCGCCAGTTCCAGCGGATCGACCTCCTCACGGAAGCGGTCGGCCGCCTTGGCGCGGTCGATGGCGCGGACCAGGCGGTGCAGGGTCTCGTCCGCCGCGCCGGCGTCTTCGAGGTCGAATCCCGCATCGAACATGACGCGGTAGAGATCGGGGTTCTCCACGGCATTGGCCTGGTACGCGGCCCCCAGTGCGGCGAGGTCCCGTACCGGGTCCGCGGACATCTTGACGGCCGCGAGCCGGGTGGCCAGGCGGGTGAAGCCCTCCTGTCTCAGCGCCTTCCACAGCCCGTCCATGCCGCCGAAGTAGGTGTAGACGGCCATCGTCGACACGCCGGTTCCCGCGACCAGGGTGCGGAGTGTGACCGGTTGCCTCGTCCGCAGCATCTGCGCCGCCCGGTCGAGCAGCAGGGAGCGGACCGCTGGATCCTTCGTTCTCGCCATGGGCCCACAATACATAGCATCGCTATGCTTTCATGGGGTGCTGATCTTGTGGTCCCGTACGTCAAGAGGAAGAGGCCGTACATGCCCGTGACACTGGTCAATCCCGAGGGGTTGCCTAAGCCCGAGGTCTACCGGCAGTTGTCGGTGGCCACCGGATCGAAGCTGGTGTTCCTCGCGGGGCAGGTCGCCCGCGATGCCGACGGCCGGCCCGTGGGCGAGGGCGACTTCGCCGCCCAGGTCGAGCAGTGCTACCTCAACATCGCCACCGCTCTGGCCGGGATCGGCGGCTCCTTCGACGACGTGGCGAAGCTGACCGTCTACGTCGTCGACTGGAGTCCCGAGAAGATGCCCCTGCTGGGCGAGGGCGTGGGCCGGGCGGCAGCGAAGCTCGGCATCGATCCGGTCAAGCCGATCACCCTGCTGGGCGTTGCGGCGCTGGGGGAACCGGACCTCCTCGTCGAGGTCGAAGCCACCGCGGTCCTCCCCTAGTGCTGTGACCGCCTGCCCCGGGAGCACGGGGCGGATCCGCTCCGTGCTCCCGGGGCAGGCGGCGGCCGCGAACGAGGACGAGGACCGGTCCGTCATCCCGGTTCGACGGGCAGCCACAGTTCGCAGGTCGCGGTGCTGAAGTCGTCCGCGCGCTCGAGGACCGCGACGATCGAGGGACCTGGCCGCAGACGCCAGGGGTTGGAGGGGAACCACTCCGTCGCGGTCGCGCTCCAGGTCGTCTGCAGGGCCTGCGGATGCGGTCCGGTGGTGCGGAAGACCGCCCACCTGCCGGCCGGCACCTCGATGGCGTCGAGGTCGTCGGGGGCCGGCGTGTCCCGGGAGACGGCGACTCCGTGCAGGTAGGTCAGCTCGCTCCCCTCCGTGCCGTCGGGGTCGAGATCGCCGGAAACCTGCAGCAGGCCCCCCGGTTCGGTGTCGCTGAGGGCCTTCAGCCGGAGATGCTCCTCCTGCGGCAGTGCGGTGATGTGCCGCTGGATGTGCGGGTTCACGCCCTGGTGGATGAGCGGAACCCGGGCCGCGTGTCCGACCAACCGGAACGCGGGGCGGCCGACGAGGCGGGTGTCCATGGGGATGCTCCCTTCGACGGTCAGGCGGATCCTGAGCCGTGGCTGTGTGCGCAAGGGGCCTCCGTCTCGGCGTACGTCACGGGGGCCGGAGCCGTGAACCGCGCGGAACGCACGTCCGAACGCCTCGGTCGAGCCGTATCCGTACCGGACGGCGATGCCCAGCAGATCGTCCTCGCCGCGGACGACGTCGGCGGCGGCGACGGTCATGCGACGCCGACGCACGTACTCCGACAGCGGCATGCCGGCCAGCGACGAGAACATCCGGCGCAGGTGGTACTCGGTCGTGCCGAGCTCCCTGGCCAATCCGTTGACGTCGAGCTCCTCAGCGAGGTGCTCCTCGACGAGATCGACGAGGTGGTTGAGTGCCGAGAGCACGAGGCCTCCTTTCCATGTCAACCCTGCCCTGCGCGACCCGGGCCGCACCCGACCGCCGCGATCCGATCCGATCATGTGCCTGGACGGACGCGGACTGCGCACCGGGGCGCCTCCCCGCTCCGTCCAGTCACCACCGGGCGCCTGAAGTCCGAAGGACGCTCGGGAACCACTCGTTGGAGCGATGGCGAAGGGGCAGGGCATGCAGCACGGTGGGGAGGTGGATGCCGAGACCCCTGCGCCGCCCTACCCGCCCCGCCGCAGTCCCGACGTCGACCGCGCACGTCGGCACAGCCGTGAGTGGGCTGTCGAGGTGGGCATCCTCGGGAACGCCGCATCTCAGTGGCAGGTCTGGGACGCGACCGAGTTCTCGGGTACGGACCTGGCCCTGTTCGCGGCACTGACCCACCCCGACGCCCGGGGAACGGAACTCGACCTCTTCGCGGACTCCTATGTGTGGAGCTGGTACCTCGACGACCTGATCGTGGAGCGGTTCAAGCGTTCCCGTGACAGCGCGGGCGCGCGCCTCTTCCTCGACCGCCTGGCAGGTGTCGCGGCCGACCCCGACCGCGCGGACGCCGGCAACCCGGCCGAGTTCGGACTGGCGGACCTCGTCCGCCGCACCTGCGCCGGCAGGGATCAGGCCTGGCGGGACAGACTGACCGGGCAGCTGCCGAACGTCTTCGACGACGCCCTGTGGGAGATCGACAACCTCGCCTTCGGGCGGATCCCCGACCCGGTCGACTACATCACCATGCGGCGCAGGGCCGGTGGCGCGGGCTGGGCCGCGCAGCTCGTCGAACGCTCCCTTCACCTCGAGCTTCCCGCGGCCGTACGCGGCGATCCGGTCCTGGTCCGCCTGCACGAGGCGTTCGCCGATGTAGTCGACCTCCACAACGACCTCGTCTCCTACCTGAGGGAGACCGAGTACGAGCAGGACGTCAGCAACAACGTCGTCGTGACGGCGCACTTCCTCACCACTCACGTGGGCAACGCCGCCACCCTCACCCACAAGCTGATGCTGGAGCGACTGCACCTGTTCGAACGCCTCGTCGCCGAGGCGACCGCCGACTCGCCCGGCCCGTGTGACACACGCCGCTACCTCCAGGGTCTGAAGGACTGGATCGCGGGCGATTTCGCCTGGCACCAGGCCACCACCCGCTACCGTCCCCAGACCTGGCAGCACAGGCCCGGCCGCCGCGCCGCACTGCCACCCCTGGAGGGCCTCGGCATGGCCGCCGCGGAACTGCCGCGCCGACTCGGCCGAGTGGCGCGGTGCGTGCGTGGTGGCGGGGACGCGGGGTTACCGTCGATGCCATGACTGCTGATTCCCTGCGCTCCGTCACCGTCGAGCGGACCGGCCCGGGCATGTTCACCGCGACCAACTCCCGTGGTGACACGGTCGCCTTCGGTACCGGATCCGGCGGGGGCTTCACCCCCGTCGAGCTCTTCCTCGCCGCGATCGGCGGCTGCTCCGCGGCCGATGTGGACGTCGCCACCACCCGGCACGCGGAACCCGCCGAGTTCTCCGTCGCCGTCACCGGGCACAAGACCGAGGACGCGGGCGGCAACCTCATGACGGACCTCGAGGCCGCCTTCACCGTCCGCTTCCCCGCAGGCGAGGCCGGCGACCGGGCCCGTGCGATCCTGCCGCGTGCCGTGAAGACCTCCCACGACAAGCTCTGCACGGTCAGCCGCACGGTGGAGGCCGGAACCCCGGTCGCGGTGAAGGTCGTCGACACGGACTGACCGGCCCCCGTCGGCCTTACGACCACGTACGACCACGCACGACGGTCTGGAACGGCATGCGTCCTACACTTTCGGACATGCATACTGTCGCGCTGGCCGTCACCGAGGGCATGCTGCACTTCGAGCTGTCCATGGCGATCGAGGTCTTCGGCTCGGACCTGACCCACATCGTGGATCCCTGGTACGAGTTCTCGCTCTGCGGATCGGGCGCCGTACAGGTCGGCCGCTTCCGCCTGGAGCCCGACCACGGGCTCGACCACCTCGCGCACGCCGACACCGTGATCGTCCCCGGCTGGGCCGACACCGACACGGACCCCCCGGCGGAGCTCGTCGACGCGGTGCGCGCGGCCCACGCGGCGGGCGCGCGCATCGCCTCCCTGTGCACGGGAGCCTTCGTCCTGGCCGCCGCCGGCCTGCTCGACGGCAAACGCGCCACCACCCACTGGGCGCACACCGGGGTACTGGCCGGCCGCCATCCGGACATCACGGTGGATCCGGACGTCCTCTACGTCGACAACGGCGACGTGCTCACCTCCGCCGGCAAGGCTGCCGCCATGGACCTGTGCCTGCACCTCGTCCGCCTCGACCACGGCGCGTCGAACGCCAACAAGATCGCCCGCCGCCTGGTCGTACCGCCACACCGGGACGGCGGGCGAACGTGTTGGCAGTCCAAGCGCCGCGCTTGGGGAGGACGGGCGTCCTACGGAGAACCACCCGTGACCGCCTTCGCCCCCGACTCCCTGGTACTGAACCGGAAGCTGCCGCTCTGGTACCAGGTGTCCCAGTCGCTGCGCGCCTCGATACTCGGGCGCACGGCGGACGCCTCGCTGCGGCTGCCCACCGAGGAGCGGCTCGCCGAGCACTACGGGGTGAGCGTGCTGACCATGCGGCAGGCGCTCAAGGAGCTGGAGGCCGAGGGCCTCATCAGCCGCCACCGGCGGCGCGGGACCTTCATCGAGCCCGCGGCGATGCGCGGGGCCCCGGTGCAGCTGCTGGGGTCGGTCGACGCGATCGTGGCACAGCAGTCGGGCGACCGTACGACGATTCTCGGCCACGGCCTCACACCCGTGCCCGGGGACCTGCTGGAGCACTTCCCGGACACGCCCGAAGTGGTCACCTACCGCAGGCTGCGCCATGACAGCGAGAGCGGCGAGCCGACCAACTGGGCCGAGAACGCGGTGCGTCCGGAGCTGGCGGAGGCCATCGATCTCGCGGATCTGGAACGTTGGCCGATGACGAAGGTGCTGCGCGACATCGTGAAGGTCGACATCAGCCGGATCACCGACACCGTGGAGGCGCGCCTCGCGGACCCGGCCACCGCCGAGCTGCTCCAAGTGCCGCTGCTGAGCCCGATCCTGCACTACACGGGCGTGACCTACGACAAGGGCGGCCGGGTGGTCGACGTGGCGCGGATCCGCTACCGCGGGGACCGCTTCTCCTTCACGGTGACGGTCGACGCCCACTGACCGCCGGGCCACCGGACCGACCCACCGCCAGGCCGCCGACCCACCGGCCGCTCTTCCGAACGGCCCGCCGGGCGGCCGGTGGCCGGGCGCCCGCGCGGCTACTTCTCCTCGCCCTCCGCCCCCCGCTCGCCCTCCGCCTGGGACGGAGTGGTCCGCGTCGTCTGGGCGTGGCGCTGCTTCTTCTGCGTCTCGTCCATGTCCTCGTCGAGCCGCTCCCCCTCGGCTTGCGACGGGGTCGAGTATTCGTCGTACTGGCTCATGACCGCCTCCCGGATGACCTGGGCTCGGTGCGGATCCGTACACAAGGAGCCTAACCCTCCGGCCTGGACGAGGCCCGGCCAGCGGGCGGCATCGCTACCATCGGCCGGGTGAGCGCTGACGTACCGCTGCTGGACGAGCTGATGCCCTGGTCCGTGAGTCCCCTGCGCCTGGGCCGGGCCTGGGTGGCGGCCCCCGACCCGGCGACCCTGCGGGCCCGCTGGGCGGCCCTGGCGGCCGCCGGGGGCCCCGAGCGGGAGCGGCTCTTCCGCCCGACCCGGGCGCGGACCCCCGCCGCCGGGGCGGCCTCGCTGCCCGGCCAGCGCGCGGGCTCCACGGCCCGCTTCTCGGACACGCCGGGCCCCTGCCCCGAACCCGTACGGGTGCTGCGCGAGCCCTTCGACGAGCAGTGGCTGCTGCCCGACCAGCGGCTCATCGACCAGGCCCGCCCGGAGCTGTGGCGGGTCCTGGACGAGCACCAGCTGTTCCTCGTGGAGCTGCCGAAGGCCACCCAGTACCCGAAGGCCTCGCCCCACTCGAAGGCCTCACCGCATCCGAAGGCGCCCCGGAACCCCCAGGGCGGCCGGCCGGACCCGGAACTGCTGGTCACCGCGCACCTCCCGGTCGGCCGACTCGGCCGGATCCGCCCCCTGCACCGCCGCCCGGGCGGGGCCGAGCCCAATCTCGCCCCGGGCCTGCTGCCGCTGCTCGGCGAGCGCTACGGCACCTGGGTCACCCCCGAGGACGTGCTCTGCTGGATCCTCGCCGCGGGCCGCCCCGGACCGCGGGGGTACGAGGTCCCGCTCGCCCCCGACGCCGCGCGCTGGCGGGCCGGGCTGGAACTGGGCCACCGGCTGCTCTCCGTCCGGCTGCGCGGGGCGCGCGGCGGCGAACCGCCCCGGCTGCCGGGCGGGCGCAGGCCCTACGTCCGCTCCGCGCTGCCGGCCTGGCCGCGCGAGCTCTCGTACGACCCGGAAAGCGAGACGCTCGGCATCGGGACCGGGACCGTCTCGCCCGTCCCGGCCGGGGCGTGGGAGTACGAGGTCCAGGGCGTCCGCGTCCTGGAGGCGTGGTTCGGCGCCCGGCTCGCCCACCGGGACCCGGAGGCCGACGGACTCGAGGCGCTGGGCCCGGCCGAGTGGCCGCAGGGCTGGACCTCGGAGCTGCTGACCCTGGTGACGACCCTGGCGCTGCTGGCCGACCTGGCCCCGGCCCGGGCAGCGTTCGAGCCCGGCCCGAACCCGGACGCCACCGCGTCGGGCCCGGACCCCACCACGACCGGCCCGAACCCGAACCCGGACCCCACCACGACCGGCCCGGACCCGGACGCCACCGCGTCGGGCCCGGACCCGGACCCCGCCGCCCCGGACGCGACCGCCCCGAACTCCGCCGACCTGCGCGCGGCCGGGGTGCTGCCGCCGCCGCGCTGGGCCCGGCGGCCGGCCTCGGTGCTGGACCACCAGGAGGAGGGCCCGGGCGGGCAGTTCGCGCTGCTCTGATCCGCGACCCCACCGGCCGGACTGTCCGGACCGGCCGGCCGACCGGCCGACCCCGCCAGACCGATCCGACCCCGCCAGACCGGCCGGACCGGCCAGACCGAGCCGGACTGTCCGGACCCGCCGGATGGCCCGGACAGTCCGGTTCATCCGCGTTCGCGCGGGGCGCGTGATGACAGAACCCTCCCCGGCCCGGTAGGCAGGGCGCCATGGAACCCGACACGCACGCCACCACCGACCCGCACGCCAACGACGCGCTCCCGCTCCCGCTCGACGGAATCACCGTCGTCGCCGTGGAGCAGGCCGTCTCGGCCCCCTTCGCCACCCGCCAGCTCGCCGACCTGGGCGCCCGGGTGATCAAGGTCGAGCGGCCGGACGGCGGGGACTTCGCGCGCGGCTACGACACCGCCGCGCACGGTCTGGCCTCGCACTTCGTGTGGGCCAACCGGGGCAAGGAGTCGATCGCGCTCGACCTGAAGGACCCGCGCGGCCGCGAGGTCCTGCATGGGCTGCTCGAGGGCGCCGACGTGTTCGTGCAGAACCTCGCGCAGGGCGCCGCCGCCCGGCTCGGGCTGGACTCGGCGGCGCTGTGCGCGCGCTACCCCCGGCTGGTCGCCGTGGACGTCTCCGGCTACGGCCCCGAAGGCCCGTACGCCCACAAGCGGGCCTACGACATGCTCGTCCAGTGCGAGGCGGGCCTGGTCTCGGTGACCGGCACCCCGGATCACCCCGTCAAGGCGGGGATCCCGGCGGCGGACATCGCGGCCGCCATGTACGCCTTCTCGGGGGTGCTCGCGGCCCTGCTGCGGCGCGGGACCACCGGGCGCGGAGGCAGGGTGGAGGTGTCGATGCTGGACGCGCTCGCCGAGTGGATGGGGCATCCGCTGCACCACACGATGCACGGCGGTGAGCAGCCGGTGCGGACCGGTCTCGCGCACGCCGTGATCGCGCCGTACGACGCCTATGCCACGGCGGACGGTGACCGGGTGCTGCTGTCGGTGCAGAACGACCGGGAGTGGCGGCGGCTCGCCGAACAGCTGCTGGAGCGGCCGGAGTTGGCGGATGATCCGGGGTTCGCGACGAACGCGGCGCGCACGGCGAACCGGGAGAAGACCGACGCGGCGGTGGCGGACGCGCTGGGTCGGCTCGGCGCCGACGAGGCGATCGGGCGCCTGGAGGCGGCGGGCATCGCCTGCGCGCGGCTCAACTCGGTGGCCCAGCTGGCCGCGCATCCGCAGCTGGAGGCACGGGACCGCTGGCGGGAGGTGGGCTCGCCTGCGGGACCGTTGCGGGCACTGCTGCCGCCGATCGGGCTGCCCGGCGGCGCGGCACCGCACATGGGTGCGGTGCCCGCGCTCGGCCAGCACACCGAACTCCTGCTGGTCGCCCTGGGGATGACGGGCGAACAGATCACGGCATTGCGCCGGGACGGCGTTGTTCGCTGACTGGGCAGGGTTGATCAGCCGGGGACGAAACGGCGGCACTGCGGGGACGGGACGGGGGACGGTTACGAACGGCGGCTACCGAAGAGCGTGCGACGCAGCCGCCGCAGCGGCGCGAAGAGCGAGACGCGCGCGCTCCGGCTCCGCAGGCGGTGCGTGTGGTCACGCGAAGTGAGCTCGCGCATCAGCAGCGTCGCCTCCGCCGCCTCGCGGTGCGGGACGGCGGGACCGCCGAGCACGGCAAGGTGGCGGTCGAGGCGCGAGCTGGCCGCGCCGCTGCCGCAAGTGATGGCAGGCACGCGAGGCGGCCTGCTGCGCATTGCTATCTGTTCCATGTCTCTCCCCACCCGTACGAGGGCACCCGGCCCACCGGGCAGGGTAACCCTATCGTCCCCACGTCGCGTCCGGGTATCCCGGTCGTGTGAATTGCCCCTGTGGCGAGCGGGAGTTGACGATTACTCAGCGGAGTCGACCGTCACTCTCCGCACAAGGCGGCTGGCCCGGGGGCGAGATGGGCACGAGAGGGGCGCGAGAGGGGAACGGGATGCGGGCGGGCCGGAACCGCGCACCCCACTCCCGCCCTGACAGGAGCCGTACCGGGCCCGCTGCGCTAACTTGGAGTGATCGTCCGGTGACCCGTGCGGCCGCACGGGGACAGAGCTTGTGAGGCTTGCGGTGACTGACTCTGCGTCGAACGAGGACGGCGGCGACCAGCGCGTCATCGCCGGACGGTACCGCCTGCTGGGACCGCTCGGCCGCGGCGGCATGGGCATGGTGTGGCGGGCCCGGGACGAGACCCTGGGCCGCGAGGTCGCCGTCAAGGAGGTCCGGGCGCCGGCCGGGATGGACGCCTCCGAGGTGGAGCGGATGTACCGGCGCCTGGAGCGGGAGGCCTGGGCCGCGGCCCGCGTCTCGCACCGGGGCGTCGTCACCGTGTACGACGTGGCCACCGAGGACGGCCGGCCCTGGATCGTGATGGAGATCGTACGGGGGCTCTCGCTCGCGGAGGTCCTGGAGGGCGACGGGCCGCTCACCCCGCAGCGGGCCGCGCACATCGGCGAGCAGGTGCTGGCGGCGCTGCGCTCCGCGCACGAGGCCGGGGTGCTGCACCGGGACGTGAAGCCCGCCAACGTGCTGATCGCCAACGACGGGCGGGTGGTGCTCGGCGACTTCGGGATCGCGAGCCTGGAGGGCTCCAGCGCCATCACCATGACGGGCGAGGTGGTCGGCTCCCCCGAGTTCCTCGCGCCGGAGCGTGCGCTCGGGCGCGAACCGGGTCCCGAGTCGGACCTCTGGTCGCTCGGCGTGACGCTGTACACGGCCGTCGAGGGGGTCACGCCGTTCCGCCGGGACAGCCCGGTGGGCACGCTGCGGGCCGTGGTGGACGAGGAGTTCCCGCCGCCGCTGCGGGCCGGGCCGCTGCTTCCCGTACTGGAGGGCCTGCTGGTCAAGGAGCCCGGGCGGCGGCTGCCCGCGGCGGAGGCGGCCAGGATGCTGCGCGTCGTCGGCGCGGGCGGCACCGTACGGGCCTCCGGCGGTCCGGTGTCGGGTCCGGCGGCGGAGCCGGGGCCCGGGACGGGGCCGGACGCGCCGACGACCGTCGCGCACCACCGGCACGACCGCCCGACCCCGGCGCTGCCGATGCCCTGTCTCTTATACACCATTGAACCCGCCGACCACCCACCCTGACGCGCTCCCGGTGGGACTTCGTCGGCTTCTACCAGCCCAACATCGGCGAGCGGTTCTCCCCGATCACCCCGGCCCGCGTCGCTGACACCCGCACCGCGGGCGGCCCGCTGGGCGGCGGCCAGACCCGCACGGTCAAGGTCGCGGGCGTCAACGGCATCCCGGCCGACGCCACGGCGGTCGCGCTGAACTTGACCGGTACGGGCGCCACGGAGCAGGCGCACGTCATCGCCTACCCGGATCCGGCGAAGCGTCCGGCCACCTCGAACCTGAACGTGGAGCCGGGCAAGGACAAGTCGAACCAGGCGATCGTCCCGGTCGGCCCGAACGGCACCATCACCCTCTACACCAACTCCGGTTCCACGCACGTGATCCTGGACGCGGTCGGCTACTACGGCAAGGACGGCAAAGCGCTGTTCACGCCGGTCGTGCCCAAGCGCCTCGCGGACACCCGCAGCACCGGCAAGCTCGCCCCCGGCGCCACCACCAACATCTCCGGCCTCCCGGCGAACTCGGTGGGCGCGGTCCTGAACCTCACCGCCACCGACACCACCGACCCCGGCTTCCTCACCGCCTACGCCTTCGGCGCCACCCGCACGGACGCCAGCAGCCTCAACACCATCCCCGGCCGCACCGTCCCCAACCACGTCACCACCCCCGTCACCGACGGCAAAGTCACCGTCTTCAACAGCTACGGCGGCCCCAACCACGTCATCACCGACCTCCTCGGCCACTTCACCAAGGGATAACCACGACCGCACACCGCCGCCCCGGACACCCGCGCACGAGCGCGCGGTGTACCGGGGCGGCGGTGTTCTCCGTCGCGTCTAGGCCGGCTCACGCGTGTAGTAGCGGTAGAACGCCGCGATCCCGACGCCCGCGCCGACGACCAGGGAGATGCCGGAGGACTTGAGGACGCTCTCGCCGGAGAGGCTGTAGAGGTAGCCGAAGGCGATGCCCGCGAAGGCTCCGTACATCGCCGCGTGCACCTCCCGCCTCAGCCGGGGGCCGATGCGGGCCAGGGCGACCAGACAGGCCGCGAAGATCGCGCCGCACAGGATCCCGTAGAAGACGTTGCCCGCGTCCACGGGCCCCGTCTGGCGCTTCATGAAGGCGGCGTAGACGCCGTAGACGAGCCCCATGAGCAGGGGGCGGGCCAGGGCGGCCTTGTCCAGGTGGCTCGTGCCGACCGCCGTCTGCCGGTGCCGCCGGGGGGCGGTGGGTGCCGCATGTGCCATGACGGGCTCCTCTCTCCCATCATCCAGGGCACACCCGCCGCCGCCGACCGGCAACTGGATCACTCGGCGATCACTCGGCGGAGCGCTCCCCGGGGGCCGCCCGCACCGCCACCGCGTCGATCTCGAAGAGCATGTCCGGCAGCGCGAGGGCGGCCACGCCGATCAGCGTCTGCGCGGGCAGCGCGGTGCCCCAGGCGGCGTGCAGGTGCTTCAGGAGGACCTCCAGCTTCGGCTGGTCGTGTCCGACGACGTACGTGCCGATGCGGACGACGTCGCCGAGGCCGAGGCCGACGGCCTCCAGGGCGGTGCGGAGGTTGGCGAACGCCCGCCCGACCTGGGCGTCGAAGTCGCCGGAGACGACGTGGCCGGTCTCGTCGGAGCCGTACTGGCCGGCTATGAAGACCTGCTCGCCGGGTGCGGACACGATGTGGCTGTAGCCGTAGTCGGCGGGGTCGTGGAGTCCTGCCGGGTTGGTGATGCTGCGCGTCATTCCACACTCCTGGGTCAGTGGTCCAGAGGCGGTGGACGGCCGGACGGCCGCCCACCGCTAGCGGGTGGTGGCGAGCCAGGCGCGGAGCCGCTCGGGGGCCCCGGGGGCCTGCCGTTCGGCCTGCTGCCGGATCTCGTCGAGGTTCTGGTCGGCCAGTGCGCGGCGCCAGGCCAGCTCGGCCCGGCCCATCGCGTGCGCGATGGCGCACTCGGCGGCGGGCGGTTCCCCGGCCTCGGCGGCGGGCGGTTCCCCGGCCTGGTCGCCGCCGGGGCCCTGGCGGCGGATCTCCGCGCACCGGAAGGCCTCGTCCGGCCCCTCGACGGCGGCGACCACGTCCATGAGCGAGATGGCGGCGAGGGGGCGGGCGAGCCGGAAGCCGCCCCGCGGGCCGGGTGTGGAGGTGACGATGCCCGCCCGGGCCAGTGCCTGGAGCTGCTTGTTCAGGTAGGCGGCGGGGAGTTCGTGCCAGGCCGCCAGCCGGGGCGCCGAGACGGCCCGGTCGGGGCCGCTCCAGGCCAAGTTGAGGCAGCTGTGCAGGGCCCATTCGACGCCCTCGCTCATCTTCATAATCTGGATATTAGATATCCAGAATGACGCCCGCAAGGCCGACGCGCGCCACCCGCCCGCAGTACTCCCGCTCGCGCCGCGCGCGCGGCCGCATTTCCCTGGTGACGTGCGGACCTTCCTCTCGGCGGTACTCATCGCGCTCGTGGCCCTCCTGGTGCCCGCGAGCGCCGTCGCGTACTGGGCCGACCGCGAGCTCGGCGACGCCGACCGGTACACCGCCGCCATGTCCCCGCTCGCCTCGAACCCCGCCGTGCAGAACGTCGTCGTCACCCAGGCCGGCCGGGCCCTCTCCGGGCAGATCGACGCGGGCCCCTTCCAGGGCGGGATCGACGCCCTGCTCGGCGAGGCCCTGCAGTCCTTCGTCGGCACCTCCGCCTACCGCACCGCCTGGGACGCGGCCAACCGCGCCGCCCACGGGGCGTTCCTCGAAGCGCTCACCACCGGGCAGGGCAACGCCGTCAGCATCGATCTCGCACCCGTCATCGCCCAGGTCAAGGGCGATCTCGTGGACAACGGGGTGCCGCTCGCCGACCGCATCCCGGTGACGCACCTGTCGGTGAAGGTCATGGAGTACGACAACCTCGGCGCGCTCCGGAAGGGCTTCCGCATGCTGCAGATCGCCGGAGTCTGGCTCCCCGTGCTCACCGTGCTGCTGGCCGCGACGGCCATCGCCGTCGCCGTCCGGCGCCGCCGCGCCGTGCTCGCCACCGGGCTGGGGCTCGCGGCCGGGGCCCTGCTGCTGTGGGCGGCCGTGGCGCTGTGCCGCCGCCTCACCCTGGACGACCTGCCGGCCGACATCGACCGGGCGGCCGCCGAGGCGGTGTACGACGCGCTCACCGCGTTCCTGCGCACCACCGCCTGGGTGGTGCTGGCCGTCGGGCTCGCCGCCGCGCTGGCCGCCTGGCTGACGGGCCGACTGCGCCGCACCCCATAAGCTCGGAAGGAAGACAATGGCGCGCAAATCCGTAGAACGACCCAGAAGAACCGATTCGCGAGCGGCGGCACGGAAACGGGAATGAGTACGGAAACGGGCATGAGCACCGAACGCACCGAAGAGATACCTCCCGGACGGCCCCGGCCGCCGGCTCCGCCCGGCTGGTTCCTGACGGGGCTGCGGCCCACCACCGCCCCGATCCCGTGGGCCGCCGTCCTGCGCGCGGGCATCGCCATGGCCGCCCCGCTGGCCGTCGGTTTCGCCCTCGACGAGCCCGAGTACGGCGCGCTCGTCTCCATGGGCGCCCTGTCCGGGGTCATCGGCGACACCGCCGACGCCTACCGGATGCGCGTCCTGAACATCGCCGTCCCGCAGTTCTTCGGCGCCGTCGGCGTCGCGCTGGGCACCCTGGTGTTCGGGCACGGCTGGGTCGCCGTCGGCGTCCTCACCCTGATCGCCCTGGTCTCCGGGATGATCTCCTCCATCGGCACCGTCGCCTCCGTCTCCGGGCTGATGCTCCTGCTGTACGCCGTGGTCGGCGCCGGCCTGCCGATGCCCGAGCCCTGGTGGACGGCGCCCCTGCTGCTGAGCGCGGGCGGGCTGTTCGTCCTCGCCCTGAGCCTGCTGGGGTGGCCGCTGCGCGGCCGGCAGCCGGAACGTTCCGCCGTCGCCGCCGCCTACCGGGCGGTGGCCGACTCCCTGGAGGCCGCGGGCAGTCCGGGACCCGCGTACGAGGAGCGCCGCCACCAGGTCACCCAGGCCCTGAACCAGGCCTACGACCTGGTGCTCGGCCGGCGGGCCCGGGTGCACGGGCGCAGCCCCTCGCTCGTGCGGATGCTGGCCCAGCTCAACGTGCTGATCCCGCTGGTCGAGGCCGCGCCCGCGGCCCACCTGCGCCGCAAGCCCCTGGCCCCCGAGATCCCGGCGGCCGTACGGGAGATGGCGGCGGCCGTCGAGGAGGCCCGCACCGGAACCCCCGTTCTGGACCTGCCCGCGCCGGACAGCCAGTCCGAGCGGGCCATCGACGCGGCCCTGCGGCACGCGGCGACCATCGTGCTGCTGGCCGAGCCGGACCCGTACAACGTCGACGACCGGCTCGGCCGGCCCTCCGCGCTGGGGGTCCGGGCCCGCCGGGCGGTGCGCGACATGATGTTCTCCGAGGCCTCCTGGCGGTACGGGCTGCGGCTCGCGCTGTGCATCGGGCTGGCGCAGGCGCTGGTGTCCGTCGTGGAGATCGAGCGGTCCTACTGGGTCGCGCTGACCGTCACCTTCGTCCTCAAGCCCGACTTCGGCTCGGTGTTCTCCCGGGCGGTGCTGCGCGCGCTGGGCACGGCCGTCGGGCTGGTCGTCGCGGCCGCCGTGCTCGCGGAGGTGCCGCGCGGCTGGTGGGACGTACCGGTGATGGTGCTCCTCGCCGCACTGATCCCGGCCTTCTCCGTCAAGGGGTACGCCTTCCAGACGGCCGCGATCACCCCGGTGATCCTGCTCCTCTCGGACCTGCTCAACCACCAGGGCTTCGACCTGATCCGGCCCCGGCTGCTGGACAGCATGATCGGCTGCGCGATCACGCTGGTGGCGGGGTACCTCCTGTGGCCCGAGAGCTGGCACACCCGGATCGGCGACCGGCTCGCCGACACGGTGGACGACGCGGCCCGGTACGTGGAGCGGGCGTTCGGCGGCCACCCCGACACGGAGGCGGGGCTGCGGGCGGCCCGGACGGCCCGGCTCCAGGCCCGCCGGCGCATCTACCGGGACCTGTCGGGCGTGCGCAGCGAGTTCCAGCGGGCGCTGACCGAGCCGCCGCCGACCGGGGAGCGGGCCGCCGCGTGGTGGCCGCTGGTCGTCGCCGTGGAGCGGATCGTCGACGCGACGACGGCCGCCCGGGTCCGGGTCAACCACGGCGCGCAGCCCCCGGGCTCCGAGGAGGTCGCGGCGATCGCCGAGGACCTGCGCGGCCTGGCCCGGGGCGTCCGCAGGGCCAACACCCCGGCCCAACTGAACCCCCCGTCGGCCCCCACGGTGGACGAGGCCTCGGTCCTCTCCCCGGTCCGCCACGAACTCACGGCAGCCCGAGCCCTCGCCAACCCCGCCGAATCCAGCCCCGGCGCTTAACCCCAACCCAGCCGAAGCCCGCCACACCCTGCCCCGCCCGGCCACCCAGCCCCGCCGGCGTTCGAGGCGAATCCAGCCCAGCCTAGATCCAGCCGACCCCCGCCACACCCAGCCACCGCTGGGGGGCGCCCCCTGGCGGGGCCGGGTGTGGCGCCGTTCGGCTGAGCTGCGCTGGGCCGGTTTCGGCTCGAACGCCCGCGGGGCTCGGTGGCTGGGCGGCGGCGGGTGTGGTGGGCCTCGGCGTGGTGGGGGTTCCTCGCCGGGGTCGGGTTCCGCGCGGGTCGGGTGGGTTCCGGCGAGCGCGTGTGCGGGGTGGGCCGGGGAGGCAGCTCCCGCTCCAGGGCCAGGAACTCCTGGTCTTCGCTCCCGTGCACGGGCCGGCTCCTTCGGTGGTGTGTGGGGCACCAGTATTTCGCAGCGGGTACGCCGCGGGCCCGGGGCCCCGCCGCGGGATTCCCCCCGGACGGAGTCCGGGGGGAATCCCGGGCCCTGCCCCGCCCTAGGCCGTCTCTTTCGGATCTTGTCGGCCGAGCCCGCGGCGTCTGGTGCCGTGCATGGCAAGGCGGAGGGGCGCTGCGTGTACTGGACGTACTCGGGCGTCCCGACAACGCGGCCAGGCGCGGTGCCAGACGCCGCGGGCCCGGCAAGATCCGAAAGAGCCGGCCTAGGCGGCCGCGGCCACCGGGACCGCGGCCGCGACGAGGGCCAGCTCCAGGACCTGGCGCACGTCCGTCACCGGGTGCACCTCCAGCCCCTCCAGCACCTCGGCCGGGACGTCGTCCAGGTCGGCCTCGTTGCGCTTCGGGATGATGACGGTGGTCAGCCCGGCCCGGTGCGCGGCCAGCAGCTTCTGCTTGACCCCGCCGATCGGCAGCACCCGCCCGGTCAGCGAGACCTCGCCGGTCATCGCCACGTCCGTGCGCACCTGGCGCCCGGACAGCAGCGAGGCCAGCGCCGTCGTCATCGTGATGCCCGCGCTCGGGCCGTCCTTCGGCACCGCGCCCGCCGGGAAGTGGATGTGCACGCCCCGGTCCTTCAGGTCGGCGACCGGCAGCTCCAGCTCGGCCCCGTGCGAGCGCAGGAAGCTCAGCGCGATCTGCGCCGACTCCTTCATCACGTCGCCGAGCTGGCCGGTCAGCGTGAGCCCGGCCGCGCCCGTCTCGGGATCGGCCAGCGAGGCCTCGACGAACAGGACGTCGCCCCCGGCCCCGGTCACGGCGAGGCCGGTGGCCACGCCGGGCACGGCGGTGCGCCGCTCGGACGGGTCCTGCGCGGACTCCGGCACGTGGTGCGGCCGTCCGATGAGCGCCCGCAGGTCGCCGGCGCCGATCCGGTACGGCAGCTCCCGCTCCCCGAGCTCGTGCTGGGAGGCCACCTTGCGCAGCAGCCGGGCGATGGACCGCTCCAGGGTGCGCACGCCGGCCTCGCGGGTGTACTCCCCCGCCAGCCCGCGCAGCGCGTCCTCCTCCAGGACCACTTCGTCCGCGCCCAGGCCGGCCCGCTCCAGCTGACGGGGCAGCAGGTGGTCGCGGGCGATGACGACCTTCTCGTCCTCGGTGTAGCCGTCGAGGCGCACCAGTTCCATGCGGTCGGCGAGCGCCTCGGGGATGGCCTCCAGCACGTTCGCCGTCGCGAGGAACACCACGTCGCTCAAGTCCAGCTCCACCTCCAGGTAGTGGTCCCGGAAGGTGTGGTTCTGGGCCGGGTCGAGGACCTCCAGCAGCGCCGCCGCCGGGTCCCCGCGGAAGTCGGAGCCCACCTTGTCGATCTCGTCGAGCAGGACGACCGGGTTCATGGACCCGGCCTCCTTGATCGCCCGGACGATCCGGCCGGGCAGCGCGCCCACGTACGTACGCCGGTGTCCGCGGACCTCGGCCTCGTCCCGTACGCCGCCGAGGGCCACGCGGACGAACTTGCGCCCCATGGCGTGCGCGACGGACTCACCGAGGGAGGTCTTGCCCACCCCGGGCGGGCCCACGAGCGCGAGCACCGCGCCGCCCCTGCGTCCGCCGACGACGCCCATGCCGCGCTCGGAGCGGCGCTTGCGGACCGCCAGGTACTCGGTGATCCGGTCCTTCACGTCGCTCAGCCCGGCGTGCTCCGCGTCCAGGACGGCGCGGGCGCCCCGGATGTCGTACGCGTCCTCGGTCCGCTCGTTCCAGGGCAGTTCGAGGACGGTGTCCAGCCAGGTCCGGATCCAGGACCCCTCGGGGGACTGGTCGCTGGAGCGCTCCAGCTTGTCGACCTCCTTGAGCGCGGCCTCCCGGACCTTCTCGGGCAGGTCGGCGGCCTCGACGCGGGCCCGGTAGTCGTCGGACTCCTCGCCCTCCTTCTCCCCGCCCAGCTCGCGCAGTTCCTTGCGCACGGCCTCCAGCTGGCGCTTGAGCAGGAACTCCCGCTGCTGCTTGTCGACGCCGTCCTGGACGTCCTTGGCGATGGACTCGGCGACGTCCTGCTCGGCGAGGTGGTCGCTGAGCGCCTTGACCGCGAGCCTGAGCCGCGCCACCGGGTCGGCGGTCTCCAGCAGTTCGACCTTCTGGGCCACGGTCAGGAAGGGCGAGTATCCGGAGTTGTCCGCGAGGGCGCCCACCCCTTCGATCTGCTGCACCCGGTCCACCACCTGCCAGGCCCCGCGCTTCTTGAGCCAGCTGGTGGCGAGCGCCTTGTACTCCTTGACGAGCTCGGTGACGGCCCCGGGCAGCGGATCGGGGACGGCCTCGTCCACGCTCTGGCCCTCGACCCAGAGCGCGGCCCCGGGCCCGGTGGTCCCGGCGCCGATCCGGACCCGGCCGCGCCCCCGGATCAGCGCACCCGGATCGCCGTCCGAGAGCCGTCCGACCTGCTCGACGGTGCCCAGCACGCCGGTCCCGGCGTACTTCCCGTCGACCCGCGGCACGAGCAGCACCTTCGGCTTCCCCGTCCCTGCGGCGGCCTGCGCGGCCTCCACGGCCCCTCGTACCTCGGCATCGGACAGATCCAGCGGAACGACCATCCCCGGCAGCACGACCTCGTCGTCGAGCGGCAGCACGGGCAGGGTGAGCGGAACGGACGTCGAAGCCATGATCTTCCCTCCGGCAGTGAAGTTGAGCTATGCCGACTCAATGCATGTGCGCGCCCCGATGTTCCCCAACACCCGTTCGCCCGGGGCGAACACCTGCGGGGCGGTCGCCGCGGCGGGCCGCGGGGCGGGGTCGGGCGGGCGTTGTCAGTGGCGGCGGGCACGATGCCCGGACACGACCACGAGCAGGAGGTTCACATGGGCACCTGGGACATCGGCCCCTTCGACAACGACACCGCCGCGGACTTCTCCGGCGAGCTCGACGAGGCTCCCGAAGGCGAGCGGGAGGCCGTCATCCGCAGGGCCCTGCTGTCCGCGATCGACACGCGGGACGACCTCGACTCCGACATCGCGGCGGAGGCGGTCGCCGCGGCGGCCCTGGTCTGCGCGCAATGCCCCCAAGGCGAGCCGGTGACCACCCCCTACGGCCCGGACCTGCCCGTCCCCCGGCTCCCCGACGACCTGCGCGAACTCGCCCTCCGGGCCCTCGACCGGGTGGTCACCGAACCCTCCGAGCTCCTGGAGCTCTGGTCCGAGACCGACGAGGCCGGCCCGTGGCGCGAGACGATAGCCCGGCTCCGCACCCCGCTGCTGCCCCCGCCGCCGGCCTGACCCGCCGCGGCGCGGCGCGGCTCCGGCCGCCGGCCGGGATCAGGCGGCCGGGATCAGGCGGCCGAGATCCGGATGTCGCCCGAGGACGTCTTCACCGCGAGGCGGGCGGTCGCGGACGGGTCCGCGGGGAGGGTGATGTCGCGCTCTCCGGAGGCGGTGGAGACGTCGAGCGCGTACGGGGCCGGAGGAAGGCTCAACCAGGCCTCGCCCGAGCCGGTTTCCACCGCGACCGAGGACGGGGCCTTCACGAAGGCCAGCCGCACGTCGCCGGAACCGGAGCGGGCGTCCGCGCCCGGTCCGGCCAGGCCCTCGGCGGTGATCTCGCCCGAGGACGTACGGATCTTCAGCGCCCCGGCGATCCGGTCCGCCCGGACGTCGCCGGAAGAGGTCTCGACGTCCGCCGCGGCCACCCCCGAGACCGTGACGCGGCCGCTGCTGCCGTCGAGCCGGACCGTGGCGGTGGCCGGCACTTCGAGCCGGTAGTCGATCGAACACCGGCCGGAGCAGCTTCCGTTGGTGAGGGTCAGCACTCCGTCGGCGACCCGCTGGGCGGGCTCGGGGACGGCGTCGCCCCGGTAGCGCACGGTCCGGCGGACGACGACGCCCGGGCCGCTCCCGGCGGTCACCTCGATGGAGCCGCTGCGGGCGTCCGACACGTCGACGGCCCTGACGGCCTCGGTCACTTCGGTGTCGGCCGTCACCGTCTTGCGCTGCTCGGTGAGGGACCCGATCTGGCACCCGGTGAGCAGCAGCCCCGCGGCGAGTGCGGCGGCGGTCCAGGCAGCGGTGGCGGTCGAGGTGCGCGCACTCGTCTTCGTCGTCATGTCTGAGATCGTGCCGTTCCGGACGGCCGCGCGGCATGGTGCCGGTGCCCGGATCCCGGTGGGGTTAACCCCCGGGAGCGGGGTCGCTCCGTACACTCGCGGGCATGGTATGCCGCATCAGCGAACTGGTCATCGACGCCGCGGACCCCGAGGGGCTCGCCGCGTTCTGGAGCGGGGTCCTCGGCTACGTCGAGCTCGGCCGGGAGGACGACGGAAGCATCGAGATCGGCCCGCCCGGCGTCGGCTTCGGCGGCCCGCAGCCCACGCTCGTCCTCAGCCCCAGCAGCGATCCGCGGCCCGCGAAGCTCCGTCTGCACATCGACGTCAGCGCCACCGACCGCGACCAGGACGCCGAGCTGGAGCGGCTGCTCGCCCTGGGGGCCGAGCCGGCCGACATCGGCCAGAGCGGCACCGAGAGCTGGCACGTCCTGGCCGACCCGGAGGGCAACGAGTTCTGCCTCCTGCGCACCCGCGTCCGGCCGGTCTAGGCTCCTAGGCTCCTAGGCTCCCTGAACGACGGGCCGGTCCGGGGACGGTACGCCCCACTCGCTCCAGGAGCCGTCGTACACCGCCAGTTGCCGGTAGCCGGCGAGGTCCGCGCCGAGGGCGAGGACACAGGCGGTGACGCCCGACCCACAGCTGAAGTAGAGCCGCTCCCGCTCCCCCGCCGCCGCCCCGAAGGCCGTACGGAGTTCGGCGGCCGGGCGCATCAGGCCGTCGGGGCCCTGGAGTTCGCCGAAGGGGAGGCTGACCGCGCCCGGCATGTGGCCGCCGCGCAGGCCCGGGCGGGGTTCGGGGGCGGTGCCGGCGAAACGTTCGCGGGTGCGGGCGTCGAGCACGGCGGCGGCCGGGTCGGCCAGCGCCGCCGACACGGCGTCCGCGTCCACCAGCATCCCGGCTCGGGGCCGGGCCGTGAAGGAGCCGCGGGGGCCCTCGTACGCCGGTCCGCGCTCCTCCACCGCCCGCCCGGCGGCGAGCCACGCGGGCAGCCCGCCGTCGAGGACGGCGACGCGGTCGAAGCCCATGGCGCGCAGCATCCACCAGGCGCGGGCGCTGGAGTAGACGCCGGCGCCGTCGTACGCGACGACCGTGCTGGTGTCGTCGACGCCGAGGGCCCGAACGGCCTCGGTGAACTGCGCCGCGCCCGGCATGGTGTGCGGGGCTGCGGCGTCGTGGTCGGACAGGGCTCCGTCGAGGTCGAAGGGGCGCGCGCCCGGGATGCGCCGGTCCGCGTCGCGGTGGGCTCCGACGGAGGCGTCGAAGACGACCAGCCCGGGCGTCCCGAGGCGCTCCGCGAGCCAGTCGCCGCCGACGAGCGGCCCCGGCGGGGTGAGCGAACGGGAACGAACTGCGGCCATACGGCGCCTCCGACACGGTTCCACGGGCCCGACGACCGGCCCCCCTGGCCCCATCCTCCTACGCCCGGTCCCCGAGTAGGTCCACGTGTCGCTTCGTCAGCGGCGTCCGTTTGGTATAGGAGACAGGGCCCGGTCGGCGTCCCCGCCGCCCCCGGCCGCCGGTTCGGGCAGGTCGGGGACGAGCGCGGTGAAGGCCACCGAGACGACCCGCATCCGGGGGTCCCGGTCCGGTTCGCTGTAGGTGCGCAGCTGGTCCAGGTGCAGGGCGTCGACCAGGCCGGCCGCCAGGCCGGTCTCCTCGGCCAGTTCGCGGCGGGCGGCGCTCTCGGCGGATTCCCGGGGCAGCACGAAGCCGCCGGGGAGCGCCCAGGCGCCCGCGTACGGTTCCTGCCCGCGCCGGATCAGCAGCACGTGCAGGGTGCCGCCGCGGACGGTGAAGACGGCGAGGTCGACGGTCACCGCGAACGGCTCGAAGGCGTACGGGTCGTAGCCGCCCGCGGCGCCGCCACCGCGGCCGCCGCCGGCGTCCTCACCGGTGCCGGTGTCACGGCTCATCGGCTCCGCTCCCGTGCCCGGCCGCGCGCCTGCCCCGGCAGCGGATCCCGTACCCGTACCCGCTCCGGCAGCGGGTCCGCGAAGTGCCGGCCCTCCGCGAGCAGTTCGTCCACGGCCGCCGCGGCCGCGGCCAGCCGCGCCTCCCGGTCCCCGCGCACCACCAGGAAGCGCCTGCCGGTCCGCTCCAGCTCCTCCCGGAACCGGCCGGTCATCCACGGCCTCAGCTGCGGTCCGTCGCGCAGCCCGTCGTCCTCGAAGGGCACGTCCGCGTGGTCGGTGAGCACGTACAGGTCCCGGTGCGTGCCCGCGGCGATCCGCTCGACCTCCTCGCTGCGCCCGCCGGTGTACCGCTCGTGCCAGATGCCGGTGGCGAAGGAGTCGGTGTCGCAGAAGAGCACCGGCGATCCCAGCCGGGCCGCCCGCTCCTCCTCCGCGTCCTGCCGCCGTGCGATCACCGGGAACTCCTCCGAGGTGAAGGCCACATCGGCCCAGGTCGCCGCCGGGTCCGCCGCGCGCGCCGCGGCGAGCCGCTCCTCGCTGTAGCGCCGGCCGTACTCCGCGACCCAGCCCGTCGTGCTCCACACCCCGCCCCGGCGCCGCCAGTGGGCCGCCAGCGCCCGCGACAGCGTCGTCGTCCCGGTGGACTCGGCCCCGAGCACGACGATCCGCCGGGTCAGCGCGGCCCGTACGGCCGGCCCCAGGAACTCCCAGTTCCCGACCGGGTCCGCCCGTACCGCCGTCCCGGACACCGGGAAGAGGGTGCGCTCCCGGTCGACGCAGACCGCCTCGGCCCCGAACCGCCGGGCGAGCTCGCTCCCGTACTCCTCCGAGGTGAAGACGGCGTCGACCCTGCGGCCCACCGCGCCGCGGAAGATCGCCATGTGGGCCTCCCAGACCTCCGGGTCGTGCAGGTCGACCGGGATGTCGTCGACCGCGCCCACGACATCGGCACCGGGGTGCGCCTCGCGCATCCAGGCGACCCGGTCGGCGAGCGGCACCGACTCCACCGAGGAGGCGCACACCAGCACGGTCAGCCGCTCGCACTGGTCCTGGGCGGTGCGCACCAGGTGGTGGTGGCCGGCGTGCGGCGGATAGAACTTGCCGAGCACCAGGCCGTGCGCGTAGGCCTTCCCGCCGTGGCGCCTCACGCCGTCGCCTCCAGGGCCCGGCCGGCACCGCGCGCGGTGAGCGCCCGCTGCCAGCCGAGCAGTCCGCCCACGCACAGGGCGAGGAAGACGGTGTAGAGCAGGGAGGTGAGGTAGAGCCCCTTGTAGGCGTACAGGGGGATGTAGACCAGGTCCGCGGCGATCCACAGCCACCAGGACTCGACGAGCTTGCGGCACTGCCCGTACGTGGCCATGAGCGAGAGCCCGGTGGTGACGGCGTCCCAGAACGGGACGGTGGAGTCGGTGGCCCGGCTCAGCAGGAGCGTCAGGCCGAGCACCCCCACCGCCCCCGCCGCGCCCAGCACGGCCCACTCGGCGCCCGTCGTACGGCGCACCGGCAGGGCCCCGGCGGTTCCTGGTCCACCCCCGTGGGTCCAGGACCACCAGCCGTACGCGGCGAGGGCGATGAAGACGATCTGCAGCCCGGCATCGGCGTAGAGGCCCGCCTGCGCGAAGAGCACGATGAAGAAGACGTTGTTGGCGATGCCGATCGGCCAGTTGGCGACGTGCTGCCGGGCGACCAGCCAGACGCAGACGGCTCCTGTGGCGAATCCGAGGATCTCGGTCCAGCTCGTGTGCCACCCCATGGCAACCCCCCGCTTTCTTTATAGTCAGGTTGACTATAAAGAAGATCCGGGGGCGGCACAAGCGCGAAGAACCCGCGGCGCCCAAGGGCACCGCGGGTTCTTCGGTCGTACGGGAGGGGCAGCCGGTCTTTACAGACCGACCTCCTTCATGAGCATGCCGACCTCGGTGTTGGTCAGGCGGCGCAGCCAGCCGGACTTCTGGTCGCCCAGCTCGATCGGGCCGAAGGAGGTCCGCACGAGCTTCTCGACCGGGAAGCCGGCCTCGGACAGCATGCGGCGGACGATGTGCTTGCGGCCCTCGTGGAGGGTCACCTCGACCAGGTAGTTCTTGCCGAGCTGGTCGACGACGCGGAAGTGGTCGGCGCGGGCGTACCCGTCCTCCAGCTCGATGCCGTCCTTGAGGCGCTTGCCGATGTCGCGCGGCAGCGGCCCGGTGATGGCGGCGACGTAGGTCTTCTTCACGCCGTACTTCGGGTGCGTGAGGCGGTGGGCCAGCTCACCGTGGTTGGTGAGGAGGATGATGCCCTCGGTCTCGGTGTCGAGCCGGCCGACGTGGAAGAGACGCGTCTCACGGTTGGTGACGTAGTCGCCGAGGCACTGGCGGCCGTCCGGGTCCTCCATGGTGGAGACGACGCCGGCCGGCTTGTTCAGCGCGAAGAACAGGTGCGACTGGGTGGAGACGGTCAGGCCGTCCACCTTGATCTCGTCCGAGGGCTTCACGCGCTTGCCCTGCTCCAGCACGATCTCGCCGTTGACCTCGACGCGGGCCTGCTCGATGAGCTCCTCGCACGCACGGCGCGAACCCATGCCGGCACGGGCGAGCACCTTCTGCAGGCGCTCCCCCTCCTCCTCGGCGCCCGGGAAGGTCTTCGGGGTCTTGATCACGGGCTTGTCGGCGTACCGGTCGCGCACGCGCTCCTCGATCCGCGCCTCCAGCTCGCGCGGCTTGGACTGGCCGCTGCGGCTGCCGGGGCCGATGCGCGGGCCGCCCGCGCCGCCGATGCCGGGGGTCCTGGAGGTCTTCGGGCCGCCCTTGGCGCCACCGCGGGCCGACGCGCCGCGCGCACCGCCACCGCGGTTGCCGTCGGCCGCGCCGCGGGCACCGCCGCCGCCGGCCTTGGCACCGCCGCGGCCGTTGCGCTCGCCCTCGGGGCCCACGTCGTAGCGACGCTCCTCGGGGCGGGGGTTGCGGATGCGGGGCTCGGGCTCGCGGTCACGGTCGGAGCCGCCGCCCTGATAGCCGCCACCCTGGCCGCCACCCTGGTAGCCGCCGCCGGAGCCGCCGGAGCGGTAGCCGCCGCCGGAGCCGCCGGAGCCGCCGGAGCCGGACCCGCCGGAGCGGTAGCCGCCGCCGGAGCCGGAGCCGCCGGAGCCGCTGCGGTAGCCGCCGCTGGAGCTGCCGCCGCCCGAGCCGGCGCCGCGGTAGCCACCGCCGCCGCCGGAGCCGCCGGAGCTGCCGCCGCGTCCGCCGCCCGAGCCGGAGCCCGAGCCGCCCTGGCCGCCACCGCGGTAGCCGCCGCCGGAGCCGCTGCCACCGCCGGAGCCGCCACCGCGGTAGCCACCACCGCCGCCGCTGGAGCTGCCGCCGCGGGGATTACCTCGCCCGCCGCCGCCACCGCCGCTGCTGTTCCTGTTGCCGCCACCGTTGCCGTTGCCGCTGCTTCGCATCAAAGTTCCGTCGTCTTGTCGTCTTCATCGGTATCCGGAGAGTCCGGATCGAACGACGGAACACCCTCTTGCGTCTCGGCTTCGATCGCGTCCGCCTCGGGGAGGAAGGGCGCGAGCTCCGGGAGCTCGTCCAGGCCGCGCAGGCCCATCCGCTCCAGAAAGTAGTTCGTCGTCCTGTACAGGATCGCACCTGTTTCGGGTTCCGTCCCCGCCTCCTCCACCAGACCCCGCTGGAGGAGGGTGCGCATGACCCCGTCGCAGTTGACTCCGCGGACCGCCGAAACCCTCGACCGGCTGACCGGCTGGCGGTACGCCACGACGGCCATCGTCTCCAGCGCCGCCTGGGTGAGGCGGGCCTGCTGGCCGTCCAGCACGAAGGCCTCGACCGCCGGCGCGAAGTCCGCCCGGCTGTAGAAGCGCCAGCCCCCGGCGACGAGCCGCAATTCGAATCCGCGGCCCTGTACGCCGTACTCGTCCGCGAGCTCGCGCAGCGCGACCGCGACCTCCCCGGGGCTCCGCTCCAGCACCTTGGCGAGGTGCGCCTCCGTCGCCGGCTCGTCCACCACCATGAGGACGGCCTCCAGCGCCGGCTTCAGGTCCAGCCCGGCCACCCGCGGCGCCTGCGACTGCCCCGGTGCCGGGGCCTCCGACGCTGCCGGTGCCGGTGCCTCCGCCGGTGTCTGCTGCTCCTCTGCCCGCGGCCCGCTCATTCCTTGACCTCCACGATCCGGTCGAACTCGTCCGTCACCCTCGGCATGCCGTCCCCGTCCCCGCCGCTCCAGCGCACGGTGAGCGTCCGCAGGGCCTCCTCCTGGTCCAGGACCACCGCCTTCTCCCGGTAGAGCTCCAGGAGGGCCAGGAAGCGCGCCACGACGGTGAGGGTGTCGGCGGCGTCCTCGGTGAGCTCCTGGAAGGTGGCCTCGCCGCGTGCCTTGAGCAGGGCCACGACCAGTCCGGCCTGCTCCCGGACGCTGACGAGCGGGGCGTGGATGTGGTCCACGTACACCTGGGGCTTCGCCCTGGGCTGCATGGCCTTGACCGCGAGCCTCGCCAGCCCGTCGCCGCCGATGCCGATGACCACCTCGGGCAGCAGCTCGGCCAGGCGGGCGTCCAGGCCGACGGTGCGCGGGTAGCGCTTCCCCTCGGTTTCGGCCCGGTCCCGGAAGATCTCGGCGATCCGCTTGTACGCCCGGTACTGGAGCAGCCGCGCGAAGAGCAGGTCCCTGGCTTCCAGCAGCGCGAGGTCGGCCTCGTCCTCCACCTCGGCGACGGGCAGCAGCCGGGCGGTCTTCAGGTCGAGCAGGGTCGCGGCGACGACGAGGAACTCGGTCGTCTGGTCGAGGTCCCAGTCGGGTCCCATGGAACGGATGTGCGCCATGAACTCGTCGGTGACCTGCGACAGGGCGACCTCGGTGACGTCGAGCTTGTGCCGGGAGATCAACTGCAGGAGCAGGTCGAAGGGGCCCTCGAAGTTCGCCAGCCGCAGCGTGAACCGCCCGTCGCCCGCGCCGGCCGCCGCGGCCCGCCCGGAGCCGCCCGGAGCCCCTGCGGGCTCCCCGGACGCCCCGGAGGGCCCCCGGGGCGGCTCGAGCGGCTCCTGGGGCGGTACGGGGCCTGCGGCGCCCTCCGGGGCCGCCACGGCCGCGGGCGGGGCACAGGGCTGTCCCTTCTACCCATCTGATCATATGGGTATAAGAGACAGGCCGGGGGCCGTGCCCGGGGCCGTGCCCGAGGCCGTGCCCGAGGCCGCGCCGGGGGCCGTGCCCGCGCCTGAGTCCGCGCCCGCGCCGGGGGCCGCGCCTGAGTCCGCGCCCGCGCCGGGGCCCGCGCCGGCGGTTGCCGTGACGCTCTGGCCCGACACCTTCACGGAGCACCTCGCCCCCGAGACCGGCCACGCCGCCGTACGCGTGCTGCGCGCCGCCGGACTGGAGGTCACGCTGCCCGCCGCCCCCGTCTGCTGCGCGCTGACCTACGTCTCCACCGGCCGCCTCGACCGCGCCCGCAAGGTCCTGCGCCGCACCCTGGACGCCGTGGGCGACCGGCAGGGGCCCGTCACCGTTCTCGAACCGAGCTGCGCGGCGGCGCTCCGCACCGACCTGCCCGCCCTCCTCCCGGACGACCCCCGCGCGCACCGCCTCGCCGCGGCCGTACGCACCTTCGCCGAGACCCTGGAGGAGTACGCCCCGCACTGGAGCCCGCCCCGCCTCGACCGGCCGGTCGCCGGCCAGACCCACTGCCACCAGCACGCCGTCCTCGGCGACGCCCCCGACCGACGGCTCCGCGAACGCGCGGGCCTCACGGGCGACCTCAGCGGCGGCTGCTGCGGCCTCGCGGGGAACTTCGGCTTCGAACCGGGCCACCACGAGGTCTCCCTGGCCTGCGCCGAGGAGCAGCTCCTGCCGTCGCTGCGCGCGGCCGCGCCGGGTACCGAGGTGCTGGCCGACGGCTTTTCCTGCCGGACCCAGATCGCGCAGCTGTCCGGCGGCCGGGCCCGCCACCTCGCGGAGGTCCTGGCGGAGGCGCTGGCGGAGCCGGAGCCGGAGTCGGAGTCGGAGTCGGAGTCGGAGTCGGAGGCCGAGGCCGTGCCGGAGGCGCCGTAGCCCGGGCGTCACGGGATGTAAGGCAAAACACGCAGGCATGCTCCTTACGCACGCCCTAGTCTGGAGAGATGGCCGTACCCAGCTCCGCCCCCGCCTCTCCGCCCACGACCGCGCCCGTCAGCGCCTCGGTTCCCGCCCCGGTTCCCGCTTCCGCGGCTCCCGCATCCGCCCCCGCGGCCCCCGCGGCCCCCGTGGATCCCGCCGCCGACGGCTCCTTCCGGGCGCGCTTCGGGCCCGTCGCCCTCGTGGTCAGCGCGGGCGTCTCGGTGCAGTTCGGGGCCGCCATCGCGGTCATGATCATGCCGAGGACGGGCGCGGCGGGCGTGGTCACGCTGCGGCTCGCGGCCGCCGCGCTGGTGCTGCTGCTCCTCTGTCGGCCCAAGCTGCGCGGGCACTCCCGTGCCGACTGGATGACCGTGGTGTGGTTCGGCGTGACCATGGCCGGCATGAACGGCCTCTTCTACCAGGCCATCGACCGCATCCCGCTGGGTCCCGCCGTCACCCTGGAGGTGCTGGGCCCGCTGGTGCTGTCCGTCGCGGTCTCCCGCCGCCTGATGAACCTGCTGTGGGCCGGGCTGGCGCTGGCCGGCGTGGTCCTGCTCTCCACCCACGGCGGAGGCGGCTTCGGCGGACTCGACCCGCTGGGCGCGGCGTACGCGCTCGGCGCCGGCGGCATGTGGGCGGCGTACATCGTCTTCAACGCGCGGACCGGCCGGCGGTTCCCGCAGGCCGACGGCCTGGCGCTGGCGATGGCCGTGGCGGCCGTGCTCTCGCTGCCCCTCGGCGTGATCGAGGCGGGCTCGGCGCTCCTGCTCCCCAGCACGCTGGCCCTCGGGCTCGGCGTGGCGGTGCTGTCCTCGGTCCTGCCCTACACGCTGGAACTGCTCGCCCTGCGCCGGCTCCCGGCGCCCACCTTCGCGATCCTGATGAGCCTGGAGCCCGCGATCGCCGCGACGGCGGGCTTCCTGGTGCTCAACCAGGCGCTGTCGCCGCTGGACGCGGCGGCGATCGCGCTGGTCATCGCGGCGAGCATGGGCGCGGTCCGCTCCCAGACCCGCCGGCGCCCGCGGCCGCTGAAACCGCAGGCCTGACCCGGCCACCGCCGACCCGGCCGCCGCTGACCCGGCCGCCGCTGATCCGGCCGTCGTCGTCACCGGCCGTCGTCGCCGGTCGGCGACCCGGCGGGAGCTCCGGGTCAGCTCCAGATGACGTCGCTGTCGGTCCGCAGCACCACGACGTCCGCGTGCTGGACGTTCGCCTCGACGTGGAACCCCGTCGGCCAGTCCGCGGACCAGGCGGAGAGCGAGGAGCCGACGCCGGCGCCGCCGGAATCCGCGTCCGGCCGGTCCTGGCTCCAGCCGCTCGCCACGGTCACACCGAGCGCGAGGGTGCTCATCGCCGCGGCGGCGAAGTACATCCGAGGAGTTGTCATGCGCGGAGCATCCCAGCCGTGCGGGGCGGAGGGAAGACCTCAGCCGGCATGGCCCGGAGCGGCAGCCGTCCCGGTCCCGTACCGGGCCGCCATCGCGGCGGCCACCGCTCCGATCCGCTCCCGCAGCGCCCGCGGGGCGAGCACCTCCGCCTCCGCCCCCAGCTCCAGGAACTGCGACTCCGCGTGCGCCTGTGACTCGATCGGCAGCACCGCCCGCGTCCACCCGGGCAGCTCGGGATCCGGGGTCCCGGCGGCCGCCAGGGCCCTGGCCTGGGCGCCGGTCAGCCGGGCCGCTCCGCGCGCGGACACCCGTACCTCCGCTTCCTCCGGGTGCAGCCGCTCGTGGAACTCCGCCTGGGTGCGCCGCCAGTGTGCGGCCAGCTCGAAGCCGTCCGGGAGCACGCACTCCTCGCCGGTCTCCCGCACCCCGAGGACCTGGTCCACCCGGTAGGTGTACGGCCCGGCCGGCTTCCCGCCGGCGGGGTCCGCCGAGGGCTCCGCCGGGCCGGCGACCAAGTACCAGCGCCCCGCCTTGAGGACCAGCCCGTACGGGGCGAGCCGCCGGTCCACCTCGTGGGGCGCCTTCCACCGCCGGTAGCGGACCTCGATCACCCGCCCCCGCCACACCGCGTCGGCGATCTGCCCCAGGTACGGGGTCTCCTCGTGCTCCGCGTACCAGCCGGGCGCGTCCAGGTGGAACCGCAGCCGCATCCGGTCGGCCTGCGCGCGCAGCTCCGCGGGCAGGGCGGCGCGCAGTTTCAGCTGGGCGGCGGACAGGGCCCGGCCGAGGCCGAGTTCGGCGGCCGGTCCGGGCATCGAGGTGAGGAAGAGCGCCTCGGCCTCGCCCGGGGCCAGGCCGGTGAGGCGGGTGCGGTAGCCGTCGAGGAGCTGGTAGCCGCCACTGTGTCCGGCGTCGCCGTACAGCGGAACACCGGAGGCGGACAGCGCCTCCGCGTCGCGGTAGACCGTACGGACGGACACCTCCAGCTCCTCGGCGAGCTCGGCGGCGGTCATCCGGCCTCTGGTCTGGAGGAGGAGCAGGATCGAGAGCAATCGGGCGGCCTTCATGTGCACTCCACTGACACATGATGTCAGCAGACCGCTCCTACGGTTGCCCCCAACAGCACCGGAACGGCCAGGGGAGAACGCGCATGGGCAACGGCAACGGCAACGGCATCGGCAACGGCATCGGCAACGGCAACGACGACTTCGGCTTCCTCGTCGGCACCTGGGACGTGGCCAACCGCCGGCTCGCCGACGGCCTGGACCCGGACAGTGGATGGGAGGAGTTCCCGGGGACCTCCCGGGCCACCCGCCACTTCGGCGGCGCGGCGAACTTCGACGAGATCGAGTTCCCGACGAAGGGGGCGGCCGGACTGACCCTGCGGCTCTACGACCACGAGCGCGGCCGGTGGACCCTGAACTGGGCGAGCGCCCGGACCGGGACGCTCTTCCCGGCCGTCGTCGGCCGGTTCGAGGAGGGCGCGGGCACGGGCCGGGGGGTCTTCGAGGGCGAGGACAGCCACGGGGACACGCCGGTCCTGGTGCGGTTCGTGTGGTCGGGGACGCGGACGGACAGTCCGCGCTGGGAGCAGTACTTCTCCGCCGACCGGGGCGGGAGCTGGATCCTCAACTGGACGATGGACTTCACCCGCCGCACCCCGCGACCCGACTCCGACTCCGCCGTCGGCGAGTGAGCCGGCCGCTCAGAGCAGGCCGAGCACCGTGGACAGCCCGTCCGGCCGCTGGTCGACCGGGAGGTGGCGGACCAGTTCGACCCGGCAGCCCAGGGCGGCGGCCCCGCCGTCCGCGACCTCGTCGTCACCGACCATGAGCACGTCGGCGGGCGCCTGCCCGAGCGCTGCGCAGGCGGCCCGGAAGAGCCGGGGATCGGGCTTCTGCACCCCGTGCTCGAAGGAGAGCAGGTAGCCGTCGACGAGGTGGTGCAGGCCGTGGGCGCGGAAGACGGGCCGCAGGTCCCAGCCGATGTTGCTGACGATGACGACCGGGACGCCCCGCTCGCGCAGGGCGCCGAGCGTGGCCGCGGTGTCCGGGTAGGGCCGCCAGGCCGCAGGGGTGCGGTGCCGGGCGTACAGGGCGCCGGCCAGCTCCGGCACGGGCAGCGCCGCCTCCAGGATGAGGGCGGTGTAGGCGGCGTGGTGGTTGGCGGAGCTCAGGTCGCGCTCGCGCCACAGCCGCTCTAGCCGGGGCGGCAGCCGGCGCGGGTTCGCCCCTCCGGGCAGGGCGCCGGCCTCCTCGAGGCGGGCCGCGCAGTCGGTGAGTTCGGCCTCGGACAGGTCGCGCCCGGTCTGCGCCACCACCGCGCGCAGCCAGTCCCCGGTGGGCTCGATGCGGAACAGGGTGCCGGAGAAGTCGAACATCACGCCCTTGATCATGGCGCCGATCCTCGCCGCGGGAGCGGGGCGCGCGCAAGCCCCGTACGCCGGGAGCGACGGAACGCCCGGCACCCCAAACTGCCGGTCCGGCAGCCCAGTTGGGAGGCGTCCGCGCGGCTCGGCAACGCTTCGGCAAATAATGCAAGCACGCTTGATTGTTTCGGTGACGGCTGCCAGGCTTCCCCCCACGCCGAGAAGGGGAGCGCACCCGTGCCCGATCCGTCCGCTGTCGCCGTCTTCGCCGATCTTCACGAGGAGGGTCGGGAACTCGATGCCCTGGTGGGGGAGTTGACCGTCCCCGACTGGGCGCGGCCCACGCCCGCGCCCGGCTGGAGCCTCGCCCACCAGATCGCCCACCTGCACTGGACCGATCGGGCCGCACTGCTCGCCCTCACCGACGCCACCGCCTTCGCAGGCCTCGTCGAGGAGGCCGTCAAGGCCCCCGACACCTTCGTCGACGCGGGCGCGGAGGAAGGGGCCGCGCTGGCCCCCGCCGAACTGCTGGCCCGCTGGCGGGCCGGCCGCGCGGCCCTCGACGAGGCGATCGCCGAGGCCTCGCCCGGGGCGAAGTTCCCCTGGTACGGGCCGCCGATGAAGGCCGCCTCGATGGCGAGCGCCCGCCTGATGGAGACCTGGGCGCACGGCCAGGACGTCGCCGACGCGCTCGGCGTCCGCCGCGTCCCCACGGACCGGCTGCGGCACGTGGCACGGATCGGGGTCCGGGCCCGGGACTACGCGTACGCGGTACGGCGCCTGGCGGCGCCGGCGGAACAGTTCCGGATCGAGCTGACCGCCCCCGGCCTGTTAGTTGAGCGGTACCGGAAGAACCGGAATCTACACAGGTTGGTTCGTCGGCAGCTGCAGATGGGAATAAGGGACAGGAGCTGGAACTTGCCCTCGGCGCCCGCGAAGCCGTAGGTGTTGCCCTCGGCCAGGCCGATCTCGGTCTGCAGGTTGATGTCGATGGTCTTCTTGACCTGGGTCCACTCGCCGAGCCGGGCGCGCAGGTGCACGACGCGCTCGCCGGAGGCCGCGCTGAAGCCCTTCGGGATCTGCGGCAGGTTGAAGGTGTGCTCGTCGCCCGGCGTGCCCAGGTTCTCCCACTTGCCGTCGACCAGGGCTTCCAGCTGGAGTTCGGTCTTGACGCCGTCGAAGCCGTTCTTCACCCAGGTGTTGAGCGCCGTGCCGAACTCGCCGTCTCCGGTGAGGCGGTAGGTCAGGTCCATCTCCCGGCACTGGGGCCCGGCGATGTCCTTGCAGGCACCGATGTTCTTGTAGGAGGACTCCAGCTTCCCGGTCTTGGTCTCCGGGCCCGTCTTGAAGGTCAGGGAGCCCTCGCCGCCCTCGGCGATCTCGTTGGCGTAGGAGGAGGCGCGCAGCTTGAAGTCGCCGTTGGTGGTCGGGTAGCTCGCGCCGAGGCCGATGGTGACCTTCCAGGTCATCTTCGCGCCGGCCGCGATCTCGAAGCCCTCGCCGCCGTTCTTGCCGGCCGGGTGGAAGTGGCCCTGCCACTCGCCGTCCTGCTGCCGGATCTTGTACTCCGTCGCCGGGGCGTTGACCGCTTCGACCTTGTAGACGACGTCGTTCTGCTGGAGGGGGCTGGCGCCGGTCGGGTCGAGGAGCATCCAGGGGTGGTAGGAGGAGGTCTTGTCCGTCGTGTTGGCGACCGTCAGCTCGAAGGTCTCCGTCGCGCCGCCCCGGGTCAGCGGGCCGCTGGGGACCGGGGCGCTCATCGTGGTCTTCAGCGCCTTGGGGTTGCCTTCGGCGGCGTGGGCCGTGGCGGGGATCAGGGCGGTGCCGGCGATGGCGGCGACGACGGTGGCGGCGGAGGCGGCGCGGAGGGCGATGGTGCGAGCGGACATGGTGGACTCCCCCAGGAATCATCAAGAGCTAAAGGCAGTGGCGGCCGAGTGGCCGAGAGGCAGAGCAGAGGTGGAGCGGCCGAGCGAGGTGGCCGGCGGTTCGACGCCGGTCCGGTGGAGCTTGGTTCTCGCCGGCGGCCCGGTTACTTTCCCCCGGTCGCTGCTGCGATGAACTGATCTTCACACAGGCCACATCTCCAATCCGTCGTCGGAATGTCACCGCCGTGCAACAGGCCCCTGAGAGCGTCACGCACCGTCTGACCTGCGGAGATAGCGGAATGATCGCGCCCTGTTTAGTCCCGTGCGATCAAGTGCTCCAGCGGCCCCGCCGGATACGGGGTCTCCACCGGGAGGAGGGCGCGTGCCGCCTCCGGATCACCGGCGCGGAGCAGCCCGTGGATCTCCCGGGCCAGCGCGGTCACATCGCGGATCGAGACCGTCCACTCGTCGGCGTACGCCCGCGAGGCCGGTCCGGACAGCCCCAGTTGGAGCGATCGGTACGGCAGCGGGTTCAGGTGCAGGTCGCGCTCCGGGTCCCACTGGATGCGGGCGGCGGAGGTCCGCAGCGCCTCCTTCCAGGCCGCCTGGTCGCGGTGCACGGCCGGGACGTAGTGGGAGAGGCAGGCGTCGCGCAGCGCCCGGTCGAAGCCGGCGCGGGTGATCTCGACGGCCAGGACGGTCTCCTGGTCGGCCTTGGCGGCCCAGCCGCAGCGGTACATCATCCACAGGAACGACGGCTTGACCCACGTCATCCGCTCCCGCTTCCACTCGGGCGGGAAGCGGCCGTCCCGGGCGGCGGGCAGCCCCAACCGGGGACCGTACGCCTGGTACACGGTGAGGGTGTCGGCCGTGTGGGAGGCCCGGATCTGGTGCCGGGGGATGTCTGACATGGCTCCAGGGTGCGGACCCGGCCCCCTCCGGGGCCAGGGATTTTCCCCGGCCCCCGGCCGGACCTGGTCCTGCGGCCGGACCCGCTCCTGCGGCTGGACCCGCTCCTGCGGCCGGACCCGCTCCTGCGGCTAGACCTGGTCCTCCGCCAGTTCCGCGACGCCCGTGATCCGGTGCAGCGCGTACGTCCGCACCTCGTCCGCCGTGTGGTCGTAGCCGGTGACGAAGCCGCCCTCCACCCGCACCGGGGCGATGACGCGCTGGCTGGCCGCCCCGTCGGCGTTGACGTAGCCGATCCACACCGCCGACCCGGTCATCGCGGCCGCCTGCACCGTCGCCAGGGTCTCCGCCGCGCTGGTGCGCGGGAGTTCGCCCGGGACACCGGTCCCGCCGGAGGCGGAGGAGGCCGGCTCCTTGCGGACCGCCGTCGCCGCCATGTCGCCCGCGCGGATGGCCCGTACGGCCGCCCCCAGCAGCGTCGCGTCCGGCACCGGAGGCCCGTCCGGCACCGGGACGGGTGCCGAGCGCGCGGGCGTGCGGTGCGCGTCGGCCCGCGCGAGGAGGACGTCACCGGTACGGGACTCCGCCGCCGGGGCGTACCCCATGGCCCGCAACCCGTCGAGCAGCGCGGTCGGTTCGGCCTGCGCGGCCAGCACCGTGGGCGCCAGCCGGCGCAGGCCCAGGCCCGAAGAGCGCTTGTCGGCCAGGATCTCGTTCAGCATGCCGTCGTCGTCGCAGCGCACGTACGAGGAGGCCGCGCCGACCCGCAGGTGCCCGTGGCGCCGGGCCACGTCGTCGATCAGGTACGACAGCGGTTGCGGTACCGGGGTGCGGCTGTGCTCGGTGAGGAACGCCTGCAGGTCGACGGCGGTGTGGCCGGCGTCCAGGGCGCGGCGCACCGACCCGGGCGTGAACCGGTACACCGTGGCGCCGCCCTTGGACTCCACGTCGGCGAGCACGGCCAGCACCTCGGCGAGCGGCCGGCGCAGCGGTCCCGGGGCCACCGCCGTCAGGTCGGCCTGGAGCAGTACGTGGTCCACCGGCTCGGGCAGCAGCGGCGCGAGCAGCGGCGCCGGGTCGCGGCCCTCCAGCAGGGCGCGGCCGGGCGCGGAGAGCGCGCCCCGGCCGGTGACGCCGAGGATCTCGGCCTCGGTCAGCGTCCAGTGCGCGAGGCGGGCGCGCAGCTCGCTCGTACCGCGTACCGGGCGCTCCCACGCGAGGCGGGCGAGGAGCGCCGCCGGGTCCGGGGAGCCGCCCTCGGGCAGGTCGGCGAGCAGGCGCAGGATGCGGCGGCGCACCTCGGGGGCGGCCGAGCGGTCCAGCTCCGGGCCGAGCACCGACAGGGTGCGGCCCTTCGTGTCCTGTTCGCCGACCAGGCCGGCCGTCCGCGTGGCGGCCAGCCAAGCGGCCGCCAGCACCGGCCAGCGCTCGGCGGGCGGCAGTTCGCACCAGCCGTCGAAGGCGGGGGTCGGCGCGTACCGCTCGTCCGCCTCGCCGTCACTGGCCAGCAGGCCCGCCGCGTAGGCCAGTTCGATCCAGAACGCCGCCGAGGGCTCGTTGGTGTCCAGCGAGGCCGCGGCCCGCTTCAGGTCCCGTACGGAGAGCCCGCCCGCCCGGAGCACGGCCGGACCGGTGTGCTCCCAGGACTTCACCAGCTCCTCGACCGTCGACAGCGCGGCCAGCGCCTGGCCGGCCGCGTTCGCGTCCACAAGCTGTGGACGGTGCTCGCGGCGCGCGGGAACGGCCGGGGCCAGCGGCTCCGTCACCCGGTGCGCGAGCCCGCCGCGCAGGTGCAGCGCCACCTCGCGCGGCAGCAGTACCGTCCGCGCCGACGCGGGCAGCAGCAGGCCCCGGTCGCGCAGCCAGCGCACCGGAGGAGCCGGATGGGGGGTGACCTCCCCGTACGGCGGCCCCCACACGAGCCGCCCGAGCACCTGGTGGGCCTCGGCCGGAGCCTCGTCGAGCAGCGCCGACATCCGGACGGGGTCCGTGAACAGGCCCGTCAGGGCGGTCACCGCGGAGACCGGGTCGTGGGTCGCGGGCAGCCCGACGGCCGCCACGATCTCCTGGATCCGGGTCGGGGACATGCCGGCGGTGGCCTCGGCGACGGTCGGGCCGAGCCCGGTGGGGGAGGGCCGGGACGCGGCGGGCGCCAGCAGCTCGCGGGCGGTGCGCACCAGGCGCAGCCGCTGCTCGTCGCCCCATACGAGGGCCTGCTCGCGCAGGGTCGCGAGCGCGCGGGGCAGCTCGGCGCGGGCCCCGTTGTCCGCGGCGGACGTGGTCCCGGTGTCGCCGGTGAGCAGCGACTCCAGCACGGCGTACGGGCAGGGCTCCGGGGCCACCGCGAGGGCTTCGGCGCTCTGCAGGGCGAACCGGTCGAGGCGGTCCAGCGCGCGCACCACGGAGGCCCGGGTCCCGGCCCGCGTCGCCAGCTGCGTGACGTCCCCCGGCACCGGGTTCAAAAGGTCCGGGCGGGCGTGCAGGAGGGCGGCGAGTCCCGCGTCGTCACGGGAGCGCAGCGCTTCGGCGAGGGAGCGCGGAGCGCTTCCCGCGGTGCTCGGGTCAGGCACGGTCGTCGCCTCCTGGTCGCGTCGGCCGGTCAGTCGGCCGGTCCCCATCCGGCCAACGGTATCCGCTGTGCCCTCGGCAGCTCCACGGGCGCACGCGCTACCTTCGCAACAGGCGGGACGGGAGGAGCCGGGGCGTGGGCATCGAGAGCGACCATCTGGTCTACGAATATCTGAGCCGGGTAGGGGACTTGGCGCAGCGGCGCCAGCTGTCGTCGGGGGACCGGATGCGGCTGGTGTCGGGGTTGCGGGACGAGATCGACCGGCGGCGGGCGCGGTACGAGCCGGAGACGCCGGCGGCGGTGCGGCGCATCCTGGAGCGGATCGGCACGCCGGAGGAGGTCGTCGGCACGATGTCGGCGGCGGGCCCGCCGGACCCCGGGCAGGCGCCGCCGGCCGTGCCGGTGCAGCGCGGGGCCGCGCCGCCGCACCTGGCCGGGCTCGACGAGCTCGGCAAGGGTGAGGTGATGGAGCCCGACTGGTGGCGGGTCGCGCCGGAGTCCTCGGTCGAGGGGTTCGCGGGCGGGATCGAGATCCCGGAGCTGTTCAAGCGGCCGGCGACGAAGGAGCCCGCCGGGGACGCGGACGCGGACGCGGACCAGCAGGACGGCCCGGGCGGTCCGGAGGCACCGGCGGGGCCGCCGACCCTCCTGCGGTTCCTGAAGGAGCGGCGGCGGGCGAGGGCGGAAGCGAAGGCCGAGGCGAAGGCCGCCGACGAGGCCGCCGGGAAGGCTCCGGCCGGGCCGCGGCCGAAGCCGCACGCGTTCCTGCTGCTCGCCGCCGTCGCGCTGGTCGCCGGCGCGGTCTCCGGCCAGTGGCTGCTGCTCGCCGGGGGCTGGCTGCTCGCGTACGCCTCGCGGGTGCTGGGTCCCGCGGAGCGCAAGTGGGTCGTCTTCGGGCTGCCGGGGGCGGTGTTCGCCGCAGCGGTGGTGTGGCTGTGGGGCCGGCAGGACGGGCGCTGGGGGAGGGGGAGAGGGGGCGGGGTCACAGCCCCAGGGTGACGGCCATGCGGACCAGTTCCGCCGAGGTGTTGATGCCCAGCTTGGCCCGGATGCGGCGGAGGTAGGCGTCGACCGTGTGCCTGGAGAGTCCCATGGAGCGGGCCGTCTGCACGTAGGTGCACCCTGCGGCGATGTATCCCAGTGCCTCCTGCTCGCGGGGGGCGAGTACGGCGGCGGCGGGGGCTTCGGCGTGCGGCGTGGCGAGTGTGAGGCTCATGGGGTTTCCTCCGACACATCGGCTCGGTCGTCGCTGCTCACGCCCTCGGAAGCAGGGGACAAATCCAGGAATGTGGATGTATGTCCGTGTTAAAGAGCCTGTCGGTGGGACTTCATCGGGGTGTCCGTCGACTGTCACAGGCGTGTCACAGGCGACGTCCGCCCGCGCGCCGCGGGAACCATCGCGCCGGATCCGTGCTCTTCCTCAGAACCCGACGAGGGACTGCTCGGCCCAGATCGTCTTGCCCACGGGGGTGTGCCGGGTGCCCCAGCGCTGCGAGAGCTGCGCGACCAGCAGCAGGCCGCGCCCTCCCTCGTCGAAGATCCGCGCGCGCCGCATGTGCGGGGCGGTGTTGCTCGAGTCCGAGACCTCGCAGATCAGCGTGCTGTTCTCGTGGATCAGCCGCAGCTGGATCGGCGGCTCGCCGTACCGGATGGCGTTGGTGACCAGCTCGCTGACCACGAGCTCGGTGACGAAAGCGGCGTCGTCGAGCCCCCAGGCCGCCAGCTGCTCGGTGGCGTCCCGACGGGCCTGCCCGACCACGGAGGGGTCGGACGGCACGTCCCAGACGACGACCTTGTCCGCGTGCAGGGCCCGGGTACGGGCGACGAGCAGGGCGACGTCGTCATCGGGTGGATGCGTCAGCAGAGCCGTCAGCACGCGGTCGCAGACCGCGTCCAGGGTGGAGGCGGGGCGGGCGAGCGCCGTGAACATGTTGTCCAGGGCCTCGTCGATGTCGTGGTCGCGGGCCTGCAGCAGGCCGTCGGTGTACAGGGCCAGGATGCTCCACTCGGGAAGCTCGACCTCGATGGTCTCGAAGGGCAGCCCCCCCAGGCCCAGCGGCGGCCCCGCCGGGACGTCGAGGAGGTACACGGAGCCCTCCGGAGAGACGACCACGGGCGGCGGGTGGCCCGCCCGGGCCACGGTGCAGTGCCGGGTGACCGGGTCGTAGACCACGTACAGGCACGTGGTGCCGATGCCCCCGGCGGCGTCCCCCGCTCCTCCGGGGTCGGTCTCGTCGGCGGACAGGTGGATGACGAGGTCGTCGAGGTGGGTGAGCAGCTCGTCGGGCGGCAGGTCGACATCGGCCAGGGTGCGCACCGCGGTGCGCAGCCGGCCCATGGTCGCGGTGGCGCGCATGCCGTGGCCGACCACATCGCCCACGACCAGGGCCACCCGCGCGCCGGACAGCGGGATCACGTCGAACCAGTCCCCGCCCACACCGGCATCGCCCCCGGCGGGCAGGTAGCGGGTGGCGATCTCGAGGGCCGTCTGCACGGGCATCGTGTGTGGGAGCAGGCTGCGCTGCAGCGTCATCGTGCTGGTGTGCTCCCGTACGTGCCGGGGTGCGTTGCGGATGCTGACGGCTGCCTTGGCCACGAGCTCCTCGGCCAGCCACAGGTCCTTCGGCTGGAAGGGCTCCCGGCGCTGATGACGGCTGAAGACGGCCAGCCCGAGGGTCATGCCGCCCGCGCACAGCGGCACCACCATCAGCGAGCGGGTCCCGTACTCGCCGATCCAGGCGGCGCCGGGGTCCTGGGCGGCCCATGCGGCGATGGCCGGATCCGTCGTCTCGTACACCGCGCCGCGGCCCGCGGCCAGGCATTCGACGGCGGGTGACAGCGGTGGGTAGACGGTCGTCCCGCCGATCGCGACCCGGGACTCCGGGGTCGCGTCGAGGACCGACCGCACAGCGGTACGCCGCACGGTGACCGGCCCCGTCACCGGGCCGGCGGCCGGGTCGGCGCGGCGCGGGAGGGGTTCCAGCAGGTCGACGACCGCGAAGTCGGCCAGCCGGGGGACGGCGACATCGGCCAGCTCCTGCGCCGTACGGGCGTTGTCCTGGGTGGTGCCGATGCGCGCGGCGTCCGCGCCGGTGGCGGTGGTGCCGTGGGCCGTGACCTGGCGGCGGCCGGCCTGGGGCGCGGTCCGCTCGTGGGCGGTCAGGCACACGGCGCGGACCCTGCCGTCCGGGTCCCGCAAGGGGGAGAGCGAGGTCACCCAGCCGCCCTCAGTGCCCGCGCCCGTGCCCGTGCCCGCGTCCGCCGGGCGGATGAAGGCGTCCACGTTCTGCGGCTCACCCGTCTCCAGGGCCAGGCGCATCTTGCGCTCGGTCTCGTCGCTCACGGGGTCCGGCGCGATCTCGGGCAGGCGGAGCCCGCGCATCTCGGCCTCGGTGAGGGACAGTGCGCGCTTCATCCCGGCGTTCGCCAGCACCAGCCGCAGGTCCTCGTCGAAGATCGCCAGGAAGCTCGTGGACTGGGCGAACGCCCACTCCCTCAGCGGTTCGTCCAGGGGCGTGCCGGGTCCGCCCGGCACGGCGGACACCACGAACCACCTGGTGGTCCCGCTGGTGGACGTCCACCGGTGCGCGAGCAGCCTCGGCTCCAGTCGGTGGCCGTCCCGGTGCCGAAGTGCCACGGTGCCGCTCCACCTCTCCCGGTCGGCAGGGATCCGCCGTGCCGGATCGCCGGCGGCTGCGCCGGCATCGGCATCGGCATCGGCGAGGAACTCGGCGACGGGCCGTCCCACGGCCTCGGCGGGCGGGTAGCCGAGCAGGCGGCCGGCGCCTTCGCTCCACTCGGTGACGATGCCCTGCTCGTTGACGGTCGCCGTGGCCGTGTACGCCGGTTCGGGGGAGGCGCCCGTATCCTCCGGCCGCTCACCAGGAGAGGTGGGAATTCGCTCCATCGCGCTCATCTCGCCCTCGCTCGTCCCCCGCGCGCCTCCATGGGACCCGCGCGGCCGGGGGTTCCACTGTCCAGCATGATCCGGCGGGGCAGGGAGCACCAACGCAGTGACGGGCCTCCCCGGGCGGGCCTGACCGGGGAGGGGCGTCAGGCGGCTCCGGCGGCGCGGCCGGGCGGCGTGAGCACGAGGGCCAGGACCGCGTCCCCCGCCCGCCACACCATCGCGCGGCGCCGTCCGCCGAGGAGGGGCGGGCGCAGGCCGAGGATCGGGATGCGGTGCGGGGCGGCGCCGAAGACGCCGCTCCGGTCGGCCTTCACCGCGGCTTCCTTCAGCGACCAGGCACCGGCCAGGGCGTCGGGCCGGTCCGTACCGATGAGGGAGAGCTCCCCGGGGGACAGGATGTGGTCGGCGGCGCGGCGTACGGCCGCCGCCGAGGCGCTCTCGCACAGGTCCACTCCGACCGGTTCCGGCGCGAGGGCCGCGGCGACGTGGCCGGCGGTGTGGCTGATGGAGAGGTGCGCGCCGGGCACCGGGCTGCCGCCGACGAGGACGCGCGGGCTGCCGTCGTCGCGCGGGAGGATCTCCACCTCGTCCTCCGGGGCGGCGCGGACCTCGGCGACCAGGCGCTTGGCGAGCAGCCGGCCGGCCGCCCACTCGGCCTGCCGCCAGGCGGGCAGCCCGCGGATGACGCGCCGTTCGGCCGCAGACAGGACCGGTCCCGGCGGGAGGCCGGGGCGCCGGGCCACGATGAGGGCGGCCCCGCCCCACCGGTGGATGCGGCCCGGGGCGATCGGCGGGAACACGGTGTCCACCGGGGGGCCTCAGGCCGCGCGGGCGGCATCGGCCGGGTCCGGGGCATCGGCCGGGTCCGGGGCCTCGCCCGCGTCGGCCGGGTCGCCCGCGTCGGCCGCAGCGAGGCGCCCGAGCTCTTGCTCCAGCGCGGCCACGGCGTCGCGGATCTGCTCGGGCGTGTGGTCGGCGGTGATGAAGAAGCGCAGCCGGGCCATCTCCTCGGGTACGGCCGGGTAGAGGATCGGGTTGACGCTGATGCCCCGCTGGAACAGGGCCTCCGCGAGCCGCAGGGTCTTCAGGGAGTCGCCCACGATGCACGGGACGACCGGCGTGTCGTGGCTGTCCCCGATGTCGACGCCCGCAGCGCGGGCGAGGCGGACGAACAGGGCGGCGTTCTCCGCGAGCCGTGCCACGCGCTGCGGTTCGGCACGCAGCAGGCGCAGGGCGGTCAGGGACGCCGCGGTGTCGGCCGGGGTCATGCCGGCGCTGTAGACGAAGCCCGGGACGGTGTAGCGCAGGTACTCCACGACCTCGCGGCGCCCGGCGACGTACCCGCCGCAGCTCGCCAGGGCCTTGGAGAGCGTGCCCGACCACAGGTCGACGGCCGGGCGGTCGATGCCGAAGTGCTCGCCGACGCCGCGCCCCGTAGCGCCGATGGTTCCGATGCTGTGCGCCTCGTCGATCATCAGCAGGGCGCCGTGCCGGTGCTTGACCTCGATGAGGGCCGGCAGGTCGGCGATGTCGCCGTCCATGCTGTACACGCCCTCGATGACGACGAGCACCCGCCGGTACTGGTGGCGGACCTGTCCGAGGACGGCGTCGAGGGCGGCCGCGTCGTTGTGGGGGAACGGCCGCCGGGTCGCGCCGGAGAGCTTGCACCCCTGCAGGATGCTGTCGTGGGCGAGGGAGTCGTGGATGACGAGGTCCCCGGGTCCGACGAGGTGCCCGATCACGGTGACGTTGGTGGCGTGGCCGTTGGCCAGGGTGACCGCGGCCTCGCATCCGAGCAGGTCGGCGAGTTCGGCTTCGAGCTCCAGATGGAGCGGACGGCTGCCGGACAGCAGCCGGCTGGCGGACGCCGAGGTGCCGCAGGCGTCGATGGCCCGCTTGGCGGCCTCGTTCACCTGGGGGTGCGTCGCCATGCCGAGGTAGTTGTAGCCGGAGAACGAGAGCAGTTCCCGGCCGTCGATCACCGTCGTGTCCGTCATGCCGCCTTCGTGGACGAGGAAGTACGGGTTGCGCAGCCCGGTCCGGTCGAAGGTGGCGATGCGCTCGCCGTGGGCGGCGACCTCCGGGAAGCACTCGATCCGCGTGTGCTCCTCGGGCAGCGGGGCGGCGGCGGGAGCGGCCGGCGCCTGGGGCGGGGCTCCGTCGCCGTGAGCGTCCTCGGCGTGCGCGGCCCCGTCGTGGCCGTCTCGTTGTACGGGGACGGCCGCGTCCGCGGCGTCCGCGGAGCCGGTCGCGATCAGCGCGGCGATCCTCCCGGCGGTCGGCCGGTCGGCGGCGCTCTCGTCGAACCTCCACCGGGGCCACTGCCGCTTGAGGGAGGTGAAGAGATCGGTCAGCATCAGCGAGTCGAAGCCGAGCTCGTCGATCAGCGGCTGGTCGGCGCGCAGCCGGTCCACCGGGAACGCGCTGATCCGGGCCACGTGCCCGAGCACGGCCTCGGTGACCTCGTCGAGGTCCCCGGCCGGCACCGGCTCCTCGCAGGCGGGAGGCGCGGGGGACAGCGGGGCCGTGCTCCCCGCCCGGCCACCCGCTCGGGCGTGCGAAGCATCCCCCGTGCGGGGGTGACCCGCATGCCGCGCCCGGGAGCCCGTGCGGGCACACAAGCGCAGGTCGGCGCGCATCCAATGCGGTTGTCACGGAAGCCGATTAAACGATCCGTTACTGATCCTTTACCCACCGGCTCCGCAACTCACCGCCCCCCACGAGCGGTTGTACCGGCGTACTCAGCCGCTACCGCTTAGGAGCAACATGTCCCTCCCCCTGACCCGCCGGATCGCCCGTACCGCGCTGCTCCTCGCAGCCGGGGCAGCTCCCGTGGTCGGTGCGGCCGGCGTGGCCAGCGCCGCGGGCCTGGAGTCCGTGCCGCAGCTGGGCGCGCTCACCGCACCGGACGCGCCGGCCGCCGCCGCGGGCGACACCGCCGCGACCGCCACGGAGACCGCGGGCACCGCCACCAAGGCCCTCCCGGCCCTCCCGGCCGTCCCGGCCGCCCCCGCCGACCTGACCGGCTCGGCGGGCGCCCTCCTGGGCGGACTCCCGGCGGGCCTGCCCGGCGGCCTCCCCGGCGGCCTTCCGGGCGGTCTGCCCGCCCTCGGCTGACCGCCGTCCGCAGGAACACCGAGGGGCCGGGAGCACGAACTCCCGGCCCCTCGGGCCGTACAGGGGCCCGCCCCGGCGGACTGCGGGCTGCGGGCTGCGGGCTAGAGCGCCAGCCGCTTGACCGCGGCCTCGACGCGCTCGTCCGTGGCCGTGAAGGCCACGCGGACGAAGCGCGCGCCCGCCTCGCCGTAGAAATCGCCCGGCGCGACCAGGATGCCCAGCCCCGCGAGGTGCGCGACCGTGTCCCAGCAGGGCTCGTCCCGGGTCACCCACAGGTACAGGCTGGCCTCGCTGTGCTCGATGCGGAAGCCGTGCGCCTCCAGGGCCGTGCGCAGCGCCTCGCGGCGGGCCGCGTAGCGCACCCGCTGCTCCTCGACGTGGACGTCGTCGCCCAGCGCCGCCACCGTGGCCGCCTGCACCGGGGCCGCGGTCATCATGCCGCCGTGCTTGCGGATCTGCAGGAGCTCGCCGAGGACTTCGGCGTCACCGGCGATGAAGGCCGCCCGGTAGCCCGCCAGGTTGGACCGCTTGGAGAGCGAGTGCACGCTGACGATGCCCTCGTACGAGCCCCCGCAGACCTCGTCGTGCAGGACGGAGACGGGCTCGGCCTCCCAGCCCAGCTCCAGGTAGCACTCGTCGCTGAAGATCAGGATCCCGTGCTCGCGCGCCCAGGCCACGATCCGGACGAGCTCCTCCTTGGAGAGGACCGCACCGGTGGGGTTGGACGGGGAGTTGAGCCACAGCAGCTTCACGCGGGCCGGGTCGAGATCGGTGGTGGGATCGTCGTAGACCACTGGCTCGGCGCCGCACAGCCGCGCGCCGACCTCGTACGTCGGGTAGGCCAGCCGGGGGTACGCCACCTGGTCCCCGGCGCCGAGGCCCAGCTGCGTCGGCAGCCAGGCCACCAGCTCCTTGGAGCCGACGACCGGCAGGACGTTGCGGTGCCCGGCGGCGCTCGCGCCGAGGCGGCCGCGTACCCAGCCGGTGATCGCGTCGCGCAGGGCGGCCGTGCCCCACACCGTGGGATATCCCGGAGAGTCGGCGGCCTCGACGAGGGCGCGCTGGATCAGCTGCGGCACCGGGTCGACGGGGGTGCCGACGGACAGGTCGACGATGCCGTCCGGGTGGGCCGCGGCCGTCGCCTTGTACGGCTCCAGCTTGTCCCAGGGGAAGACGGGAAGACGGGCTGAGACTGCGGCCACGATGCGCTCTTTTCGCTTTCCAGGTGTTCCGTGCGTGCGATTGCGTGCGTGTGGTTGCGTGCGTTCCGCGCGTGCGTTCCGCGCGGGAAACACCTCGGTCCCGTCCGGCTGACAGCCGGACGGGACCGAGGTGGCGGTTCAGGCGGTACCGACCGTCAGTGGCTCGGGTTGATGTCCGCCGGAAGCGCCGCGATGAAGGGGTGGTCGCGCTCGATCAGGCCGAGCTTGGAAGCACCACCGGGCGAACCGAGCTCGTCGAAGAACTCGACGTTCGCCTTGTAGTAGTCCTTCCACTCCTCCGGAGTGTCGTCCTCGTAGAAGATGGCCTCGACCGGGCAGACCGGCTCACACGCACCACAGTCGACGCACTCGTCCGGGTGGATGTACAAGGACCGCTGGCCCTCGTAGATGCAGTCGACGGGGCACTCTTCGATGCATGCCTTGTCCTTGACGTCGACACAAGGCTCCGCGATGACGTAGGTCACGCTCTCGTTCCTCCTCATAAGGGCTTTCCATATCGCGCGGGAGCGCGGCGTCGTCGATGGCCCGCCTCTAGTATCTCCGTTCCCGGGCACGATCCGAACAGGAGGGGCGGACAGAGCTGTGGAAATCACTGCCGGTGGACGGCTGGAGATCCGGATCACACCCGCTGACGTGGGTAAACGTGTCTCTGTACGACGGGTGGAGGGTGAGCCCGGCGGGGCCTTCGCGTTCACGGACACGGTAGGGGTTCTCACATCCTGGAACAGGGGTGTGCTGACGATCACACGAAAGACCGGCGAGTCCGTCCGCATCGCGGAATCCCTGCTGGTCGCGGGCAAGGTCGTACCGGCCGCGCCGGCCCGGCGCAGGGGTCCCGCGGCCTCCTTCGAGGAGCTCGCGCGGATCGCCGCGCGGTCCTGGGTGCCGCTGGAGAGCGAGCCGCTGGGCGAGTGGACGCTGCGCGCGGCCGCGGGCTTCACCCGCCGCGCCAATTCCGTACTGGCGCTCGGCGACCCGGGGACCCCGCTGGACGATGCACTCGCGCGGGTGACCTCCTGGTACGGGGAAAGGGGACTTCCGGCCTACGTCCAGGCCGCGACGGGGGCCGCCGGCACCCAGGAGCTGCTCTGTTCCGGGCTGGAGGCCCGGGGGTGGGTCCGCGAGGTCTCCGCGCAGGTGTGGACCGGCGGGCTGGCGGCGCCGGCGGACGTGGACGACGCGGCGCTGCCCGCCGTCGGGGACGTGGTCCTGACCCGCGCCCCGGACGAGGAGTGGCTCGGCCGCTACGGGCGGGTCGTCGATCCCGGGGCCGCCCTGCGGGTGCTGACGGCAGGGCCCTCGGTGTGGTTCGCGCTCGTGCCCGGACGGGCGATCGGGCGGGTCGTCGTCGACGGCCGGTGGGCCGGCTTCGCGGCGGTCGAGGTCGATCCGGAGCACCGGCGGCGGGGCCTGGCGACGGCCGTGATGGCGGCGCTGGCGCGGCGCGCCCTGGAAGAGGGCGCGTCGGCGGCGTGGCTCCAGGTGGAGACCGAGAACACCGGGGCGCAGGCGCTGTACGCCGGGATGGGCTTCGGGGCGCACCACAGCTACCACCACTACCGCCGGGCGGCGGCGTGACCTCGCCCTGGCGCGAGCAGTTCGCCGCGGAGGCGCGGGCGGATCGGCCGGACCTGGCCGTGCTGTGCCTGCTGCTCGCCGCCGAGGCCGACCCCGAGCTCGACGAACGGGCGATGGACTGGGCGCAGATGGAGCTGGACCGGATGGCGGGCATGCTGCCGTACGGGCTGCGGGACGCCCGGGCGTGGGCGTCGGCGGTGGCGGGGCTGCTGGGCGGGCAGTTGGGCTTCCACGGCACCCCGGCCGACTACGACAAGCTCTCCTCCTCGCTCCTGCACGAGGTGTTGCGGCGGCGCCGGGGGCTGCCGATCCTGCTGTCCGTGGTCTGGCTGGAGGTGGCCCGGCGGGCCGGGGCCCCGGTGTACGGGCTGGCCCTGCCGGGGCACTTCGTGATCGGTTTCGGGGATCCGGAGGAGGGCGTGGTCGTGGACCCCTTCGCGGGGGGCGCGTCGCTGGGCGCGGGTCCCGCGGAGCTGGCGGCCGGGCCGCGGACCGCCGCGCGGACGCTGGACATCGTCCTGCGGATCCTGAACAACATCCGGGCGTGGGCCGCGACGCGGCCCGAGCACTCGGCGGTGGCGCTGTGGGCGCTGGACCTGGCGCTGCTCCTGCCGTCGCATCCGGCGGCGCTGCGCTACGAGCGGGCGAAGCTGCTCGTGGAGCGCGGGGAGTTCGTCTCCGGCGCCGGGGAGATGGAGGCGTACGCGCTCGTGGTCGACGTGATCGACCCGCCGTCAGCCGCCCGCATCCGCGCGGAGGCCCAGTCGGCGAGGGCCCTGCTCAACTAGCCCGTCTCCCCGGATACGCGGGAGCCCCTCCCCGGGGTCCGGGAAGGGGCTCCGGCCTGTGCTTTTCGGGTCAGCTGGCGTTGGTGTCGATGACCGCGGTCCGCTCGGCGGGCGTCTTGCCGCGCAGCGCCTTGCCGAGGGCTCCGGCGACGTCCTGCGGGGTGACGGCGGTCTTCTCGCCGGTGCCGCGCATGATCAGGACGCCGTCGAAGGTGTTCCCGTACGTGGCCTTGAGCGCCTCCAGGTCGTACTTCTCGACGAGGTGGCCGTCCACGACCTGCATGCTGAGGATCTTGGGCAGGGACTTGGGGCCGAAGGGGATGAACTTCGTCCCCGCCTTGACGGTCGCGGTGTTCGACATCGCGGGCTCGGCGAACTCCTTCATGGCCCGGTCCAGTTCGGCCTGGTCCACGACCGGGTCCTTGGTGGTGACCGGGAGTTCGAGGGGTGTGGACGTGCCGGTGGCGATCATGGCGCGGAAGGCCTTGACCACCAGGTCGGCGGAGGCGTCCGCGTCGAGCGTGGAGCCGGGCTTGCCGGGGACGGCGACGGCCTTGCCGGTGTCGAAGGTGATGGTGCCCTCGGTGACGGATCCGGCGCTGCCGGCCAGCTCCTGGAGGGCGGCCTGCAGCTTCTCCTCGTCGGTGGGCATGACGGGTTCGGCGGCGCGCTCGCTGCCGAAGAGCGAGCCGATGACGGTGACGGGGTTGTAGTCGCTGCCCGCCGCGTTGCGGACGGTGGTCTGGCTGTCGAGGCTCAGGCCGGCCTTCTCGGGCTTCAGTTCGACCGTCTTGCCGCCCACGGTGAGCTGGAGGGGGGCGGAGGCGCGGTTGCCGAAGGCCGTCTGGAGCTTGGCGACGGCCTCGTCGCGGGTGCCGCTGATGTCGACGCCGAGGACGGTGGTGCCCTTGGGGACGTCGGAGGCGTTCAGGAGCAGGCCGGCGCCGTAGGCCACGCCGAACAGCGCGATGAGGCCGCCGCCGGCCACGACGAGCTTGCTGTGCCCGCCCTTCTTGGCGGGCTTGGCGGGGACCTTGCGCTTGGCGGCCGGGAGGCCTTCGCCGGCGGCGGGGCGCGGGGCGGGCGCGGGCACCGCGGCCGCCGGGTGACCGGCGGCGTCCAGCTCGGGGCCGGGCCAGCTGGGCTCCCGGGTGTCGCCGACGGGTACGGAGCCCAGTGCGGGCCCGCCCGTCGGTCCGGCGGGGCCGGAGCCGTAGCCGGGCATGCCGTGGCCGGCGGGGACGCCGCCGGGCGGGGTGGCCGGGCCGCCGTCGCCGGGCCAGGCCGGCTGCGCGGGGCTCCTGTGGTGCCCCAACGTGCACTGGGATCCGCCGGCTCCGCACGCCGACGTCAGCCCGGTCGCCGAGATCCGCTGGCGGAACAGCACCGATGTCACGAGCACGCTGGGGTCGCCGCCGCCGCCCAGCAGCCGCCGTCCGCCGTGCAGGCGACGGTGTCGAACGACCCCGGGTCCAGCGCCCGCCAGGTGCGGCCACCGTCCCGGGTCACGTCCGTGCCCGTCGGGCCCACCGCGAGGGCCGTGCCGGCGCCGTACGGGAACCAGGCCGCGCCCGAGCGGTAGGCCGGCGGCGGGGCCGCCGCCTGCCGCCATGTGCGGCCCCCGTTCGAGGACACCGCCGCGGCCTGCGGGGAGGCCTGCCCGGTGCGGTAGTCACCGCCGACCGCCAGTCCCCTCGTACGGTCCCGGAAGGCCAGGGCGAAGACCCCGCGCGCCGGGTCGCCCGCCGGGACGGTGGAGTCGGCCACCTTCCAGGTCAGGCCGCGGTCCGCGGAGTGCAGGACCCGGGCGAGGGCGCCGCCGCCCGTGGCCAGCCAGACGTCGCGCGACCCGGCCGCCACCAGGCACTGGCCGCTCGCGGCGAAGCCCGCCTCCCCCGGCAGCGCGTCCGGCATCCCCGTGTTCGGGAGCACCCGCCAGCTCCGACCGCCGTCGTCCGTGGACAGGATGCGGAACTTCCCGTCCACCGGGTCGCTCATCGCGAGCCCGTGCCGGGAGTCGAAGAAGGTGAGGCAGTCGTAGAAGGCCCGCGGGTCGGAATTCCGGAAGGTCTCGGTCCACGTGGCTCCGCCGTCCTCCGTGCGCAGCACCCGGGAGGCCTCGCCCTCCCCGATGGACAGGGCCACCGCGCGCCGCCCGTCGAAGGCCTCGATGTCCCGCAGCTCGAGCCCCTCCGCGACGGCCCCCGGCGGCGAGACGTCCCGCCAGCTCCGCCCGCCGTCCGAGGTCCGCAGCACGGTCCCCTTCGAGCCGGCCACCCAGGCCGTGGACCGGCTGACCGCCGCCAGCCCCCGGAAACGGGAGTCCTTGCCGGTCTCCTTCAGTGCCCAACCCGCGCCCCGGAGGTCCGGTGACTCCCCTGCGGCCTGCGCCGGTGAGGCCACCACCCCCAGCAGCAGAGCCGCCGCACACATGCCAACTCCCCAAAGTCTCATGGCGCCGGAAGCTAACGCACCCCGGATTCACCGTCCAGGGCGCGTCCCGGCCACCGCCTCCCGAGGGCGGGCCCGCGCCCTCCGTTCGGGTCGCTCTCCTCCCCGTGCACGAGGCCGCGCGCCTCGACCCCGAGATGCTCCCCAACATCGCCCGGTCCAGCACGTCACCGCGACCGGGGCCACCAAGGCCGAGGTCTACCGCAACGACCTGGTGCCCAAGCAGCAGACCGGCAGCGCCACCGTGCTCGCCGCCCGGCTGAACCTGCTCGACGTCCACGCCACCCCGCGCAGCGGGAAGTGGCTCAACCAGGCCGGTGAGAACCTCCCCGTGACCGTGCTCGGCGACCAGGCCGCACAGCGCCTCGGTGTGACCGCGCCGGGCGAGCGGGTCTGGTTGGGCGGAGAGCCGTACGTCGTCACGGGAATCCTGGCGCCGAACGACCTAGTGCTGTGACCTCATAGGTTCGCCGGGTTGGTGGTCGTGGCGGTTGGATGTGGGGTGGCGTCCGATCCGACCGGTGGAGGTGCGGTGGCCGGGCCTGTCCGTGTGCGCAGGCTCACCGACCAAGAGGGGCAACGGCTGCAGCAGATCGTGCGCCGAGGCAGCACGAGTTCGGTGCGCTATCGGCGCGCGATGATGCTGCTGGCTTCGGCCGGCGGGAACCGCGTCCCGGTGATTGCTCAGCTGGTCCAGGCCGACGAGGACACCGTCCGGGACGTGATCCACCGGTTCAACGAGATCGGCCTGGCCTGCCTGGACCCTCAGTGGGCGGGAGGCCGTCCCCGCCTGCTCAGCACTGACGACGAGGCCTTCGTCATCGAGACGGCCACCACCCGCCCGGTCAAGCTCGGCCAGCCTTTCACCCGCTGGTCACTGCGTAAACTCGCCGCCTACCTGCGCAAAGTCCACATCCGGACCATACGCGACGGCCGCGAGGCATTACGCCGCCTCCTCGCCCGCCGTGGCGTCGCCTTCCAACGCACCAAGACGTGGAAGGCGTCACCCGACCCGGACCGCGAAACGAAACTGGACCGGATCGAGGAAGCCTTGGACCGCTTCCCTGACCGGGTCTTCGCGTTCGACGAATTCGGCCCCCTCGGGATCCGGCCCACCGCAGGCTCGGGCTGGGCCGGCCAGGGCCACCCCGACCGGGTGCCCGCTACCTATCACCGCACCCACGGGGTGCGCTACTTACACGGCTGCTACTCCGTCGGGAGCGACACCTTGGGGGTATCAACCGCCGCAAGAAAGGTGCCGTGAACCCGCTGGCCGCCCTGAAGTCGATCCGCGCCGCCCGGCCCGACGGAGCCCCGATCTACGTGATCATGGACAACCTGTCCGCCCACAAGGGCAGCGACACCCGCCGCTGGGCGGAGAAGAACAAGGTCGAACTGTGCTTCACCCCGACCTGCGCCTCCTGGGCCAACCCGATCGAAGCCCACTTCGGACCACTGCGACAGTTCACCAACTCCAATCACCCGAACCACACCGTCCAGACCCGGGCCCTGCACGCCTACCTGCGGTGGCGCAACGCCAACGCCCGCCACCGAGACGTCCTGGCCGCCGAACGCAAGGAACGCGCCCGCATCCGAAGCGAGAAGGGCATTCGCTGGGGCGGACGACCACTCGGCCAGGCGGCCTGAGACGTCTCAGGGCTCTTGCTGCCCAGGTCGCCACACGTACCGGATGTCCGGCTCGCGTTCCTCGTTGCGGTAACCGTCGGTGCACTCAGCAGCGGCGAAGCTGTGCCGCTCGTAGAAGCGCCGCGCCGACTCGTTGACCTGGAACGTCCACAGCGCCAACCCGGCCGGACGACATTGCTTCGCCTGGTGCACCAGGCGGCCGCCGATCCCCCGGCCCTGCCAGGCGGGATCAAGATAGAGCTGGTCCAGGTCTTCGCCGTCCAGCACCATCATCCCGACCACCGAACCTTCGACTGTCGCCACCCACGTCTCGAGGTCGGGCACCACCACTTCCCCGAACCAGGACCGGACCTGGTCGTCCGTATGCGCTCGGCGCACGCTCGGAAGCGCCGCCGTGAAGGAACGCAGCCAGACCTCGGCCACCGCGGCAGCGTCGGACTCGACCGCTCGACGGACGACAAAGTTGTTGCTCTCCACAGCGACGCATGATCGCAGACACACGATGCGGCCGCATCCGACTTCTCCACGACGCTCGGACCGGAATCCGGTGAACCTATGCGGTCAGAGCACTAGCCCCCGAACTCGGCCCCGCCGCCGTGGCCGGCTGGCCCCAGGCCGCGGCCCGGCTGGGCGCGGACGGCACCGCCGCCGCCGGCTACCTGCGCTCCCACCCCGAACGCGTCCCCGACGTGCAGTCCGTGGCCGGCGCCACCGCGAACGGCCCATCCGAGCAGGGTCGCCGTCAGCCGGCCGTCCGACCTCCTCACGGCACGCGGCGAGGCGAAGCGCGCGCTCAGCGGGCTGGCCCTCGCACTCGCCGCGGCTACGCCCTCGCCCAGGGCCGGCCGCCCTCCATCACGCTCCACACCGTCGCCGCCTGCCCGCTCGTCTCCGTGCTGGTGGCCGCCGTCGCCGGAATCCACCCGGCCTTGCGCGCGGCCGGGGCGTCCCCCACGGACGCCCTGCGATCGGCCTGAGGAACGGACCGGGGGCCACAGGCCGTCCTCCGGGCCGCGCGCTCCGGCGCGGCTGGCCGGCCGGCCGGTCAGCGTCTCGCGGACGCGGCGCGGAGGACGGCCTCCTCGGTCTCCCGGCTCAGGCCTGGGTCGGGTCCTCGGGGATCGGGTGCACCTCTACGGGGTCGTTGGAGGGCTTCCCGCCCGCGCCGGGGCACGCCGACGCCCGGGCGGCGATCTCCAGGGCCCGGTCCTCGCTCTTGACGTCGACCACCCAGTACCCGGCCAGGATGTGCCCCTCCTGGGCCGGCCCGTCCGTCACCTGCGGACGCCCGTCGCTTCCGGCACGCACCGTCTTGACCAGCGAGGGGCCGCCGAGGCCCTGCCCCTCGACCCACTCGCCGGCGGCGGTGAGGTCATCGTTGAGGGCGCCCATGTGGGCGAACATGGCCTCCATGTCGTCCTTGGAGTACGCCGTCATGATGGCGTCCCACTGATCGGCCGGCACGTTCATCTGGATCATGTACTTCATGTTCCTCACCCTTCCGGGGCGGCTGCTGGGCTTCTCCGACTTCTCGGCTTCTCGGCCTCTCGGGCCTACGAAGGGGTAGACAGCCGGGCGCCGCGAAACTCATCGGCTTTCCCGCCATCACATCACCGGGAGCGGCCGAGGGGGTCTTCTCGTGGGTGTCCTCGGCGCCGGATGGCGGGGGAAAGGCCGGCGCGGGAGGCTTGAGGCATGCGATGGCGTGTGCCAGGTGCGGTGGCGGCTGTGGTGGCCGCCGTCCTGCTGGTGGCCACCACAGCCGCCACCCCGCCGCCGGGCGGGGGCGACACCGAGCAGCGGGTGGACATCGGCGGCGGGCGGAGCCTGTACCTGCGGTGCTCGGGCTCCGGGAGCCCGAGCGTGGTGCTGCTGGCCGGGCTGCACGAGGCCTCCGACCCGTGGTCGCTGACCGACACCGCCCCGCCCGTGCCGAAGGCCCCGGCGGTGCTGCCGGGAGTGGCCGCGTTCACCCGGGTCTGCACCTACGACCGGCCGGGCACCATCCGCTACACGCAGCCACCCGAGCTCACCGACCGCAGCACACCCGTACGGGGGACCCGGGCCCTGCCCGACATGGTCGAGGACCTGGACCGGGTGCTGACGGCCGGGCACGTACCCGGCCCGTACCTGCTGGTGGGGCACTCCTTCGGCGGGATGCTCGCGCTGCGGTACGCCCAGGAGCATCCGGAGCGCACGCGCGGGCTGGTCCTGGTCGACGCGCTGGGACCGGCCCTGAAGCCCGCGATGGGGGCGGACTGGGCGGCGTACGTCGAAGCGCTGCGGCATCCGGGTACGCCCTTCGACGCCGATCCGGACTTCGAGCAGGTCGACATCGACGGCGGGGTCACCGCCATCGACCGGGGCGGCCCGCTCCCCCCGGTCCCGGTCGCGGTGCTCAGCAAGACCGCGCCCTTCGCCGCGCCGCCCACGATGTCCAAGGACCTGCTGGCGAAGCTGGAGAAGGCGTGGCCCAAGGCCCAGCAGGCCCTGGTGGGCCTGCGCCCGCAGACCCCGCACCTGCTGGCGACCGGTAGCGACCACTACGTCCAGCTCCACGACCCGGACCTCACGATCGCGGCGGTCCGCCTCGTCGCGGACCGGGCCACGGCCCAGCCGAAGACTCGGTTCCGGCATCGTATCGACCGCCGCGGACCGGGCCCGTCAGGCCGTCCGCCGGGGGCGGCCGTCGCTCCGCGGGCCGGCCCGTCGGGACCAGCGGCCCGTCAGGACCAGCGGCCCGTCCTGGCGCGCAGGACCGCGGCGGCGGCCGTGCCGGCCCTGGAGGTGGGCAGGACCGAGGGGCCCAGCCGGGACGGGTGCGTGCCGGCCTCCGCCGAGGCGGCGAGCGCCTCCCGGGCCGCCTGCCGCGCGCTGTCCGCCAGCTCCACGGGGGCCACGATGCGCCCCTCGCGGCCCAGCCGCAGCGCCAGCCGGCGCAGCGAGGCCGGGTCCGGGCTGCGCAGGGTGATCCGCAGTCCGCCCTCGGGCAACTCCTCGGCACTGTCGTGCGGGTAGTACTCGGCGACCCAGCGCCCGCCCGGACCGACCTCGACCACGACCTCCGGGTCCTCGGCGGCCGGCTGGACCAGCCCCACCGACAGGTCGCGCGGCTCGATGGCCGGCGGGTCGGAGCGCTCGTCGAGCAGCCGGATCTCCGCGACCCGGTCGAGACGGAAGGTGCGCCGCGCCTCGGAGAGGTGGCACCACCCCTCCATGTAGGTGTGCCCGACCGCGAACAGCCGGATCGGGTCGACGGTGCGCTCGGTCAGCTCGTCGCGCGCCGGCGAGTAGTAGCGCAGCCACACCCGCTTCCGCTCGGAGATCGCCCGGTCCACATCGGCGAAGACCCCGCCCTCGGACTCGAAGGTCACCGAGAGCCGGGAGCTGGCCCCGGCCGCCTCGCCGGCCGCCGCCTCCAGCTTCGCCGTGGCCCGCAGCAGGGCGTCGCGGTCGCTCTCGCGCAACCCCGGCAGGGTGGCCACCGCGCGGGCGGCGACCAGCAGCGCGGTCGCCTCGTCGGCGGCCAGCCGCAGCGGCTCGGCCGTGGACTCCCCCGAGGCGTCGGGATTGCGCCACCAGATGCGCTCCCCGTCGGTGTCGATGTCGAGCAGGTCCCCGCCCCGGAAGCTGGTCCCGCACATGGGGAGCACGTCGAGGTCCGAGATCAGCTCGTCCTCGGTGATCCCGAAGGCGCGGGCCACGTCGGCGACGTACGCGCCGGGGCGCTCACGCAGATAGGTCACCAGGGACAGCATCCGGCGCGTCTGGTCGATGGCGTTGGCAGCCATGCTGGTACGTCTCCCCCTCAGGGCGTTGCTCACTGGATTCGCGCGGCCGGCCACGGCCCCGCGCGGATTGCGTACGGCTACGCGCCCGTCCGCGCTCGCGCGCGGCCCGGCACGGCCCGGTCAGCCCTTGGCCACGGCACGCAGCCGGTCCACCACGTCGGCCCGCAGGTCCGCGGGCTCCAGCACCACGACATCGGGGCCGAACTCCACCAGCCACGCGTCCAGCCCGTGCCCGTACGGGATCTCCAGCTCGTCCCAGCCCGCCCCGCCCGCGCTCTCGCGCACGGCCGTGGCCTTGGCCCGCAGCGGATAGCCCGCCCCGGCACGCAGCCGGATCAGCGCCGAGCGGTCCGCGCTCTCCCCGGCCCAGCTCGCCACGGTCTCCCGCACGGTCACCACGTCCGGGACATCGGCGGTGTACTTCGCCGCCCGCGAGCGGACCTTCCCCGTGATCCGCGAGAGCCGGAACACGCGCTCCGCCCCGCGGTCGCGGTCGAAGCCCGCCAGGTACCAGTGGCCGCGCCAGCACTCCAGGGCCCAGGGCTCGACCTGACGGGCCTCGGGACGCGCGGCGGTGGACTTGCGGTAGTCGAAGACCACCGGCCGGCGGTCGCGGCAGGCCAGCATCAGCGGCTCGAAGGCCGCCTCGTGGACCGGGATCCGGGGCTCGATGGCACTGTGCTGGCCCTCGTACGGATCGGAGGCCTCCGGCATGCCGCCGGCGCGCAGCTTCTGCAGCGCACCGCTGGCGGCCCCGGCGAGCCGCGCCTGCTGCCAGACCTTGGCGGCGAGCCCGAGGGCCGCGGCCTCCTCGGCGTCCAGCGCGACGGGCGGCAGCCGGTTGGAGTCCCGGCGGGCCAGGTAGCCCGTATCCCCGTCCAGGTTCTCGACCGTCTCGATGACCAGGCCGAGCTCGCGCAGATCGTCCTTGTCCCGCTCGAACATCCTGTTGAAGGACTCGTCGTTCCCGGCCTCCATGTAGGCCTCGATGGAACCGCGCAGCTCGCGCTTGCTCAGCGGCCGACGGGTCCCCAGCAGACACAGCGCCAGATTCATCAGCCGCTCGGCCTTGGCAATCGCCATCGAGCCCATCCGCCCTTCCGGTCCTTCGAGAGGCGTCCCCGCGCACACCCTCGTGACCGCTGACCGTACCGCCCCGGTGGTCCAGGGCAAAAGCGAGGGCCCCCGCCTCACGGCAGGGGCCCCACGGCTTCACCAACGACTGATCAGGCGCCCATCAGGTCGCACACGAAGATCAGCGTCTCGCCCGGCTTGATGGCGCCGCCGGCGCCGCGGTCGCCGTACGCGAGGTGGGCCGGGATCGTCAGCTTGCGACGGCCGCCGACCTTCATGCCCTGGACGCCCTGGTCCCATCCGGAGATGACCTGGCCGACACCGAGCTGGAACTGCAGCGGCGCGCCGCGGCCCCAGGAAGCGTCGAACTCCTCACCGGTGGAGAAGGCCACGCCCACGTAGTGGACGGAGACGCGGGAACCCGCCTTGGCCTCGGCGCCCTCGCCCTCCCAGATGTCCTCGATGACGAGGTCGGTGGGGACCGGACCCTCGGGGAAGTCGATCTCGGGCTTCTCGAGCTTGTCGCTCACGGAACTGCTCCTCAAAACTCACGAACAGGGGGACAACCGGGACAGTCTTACATCACGGCGAGGATGTCGAGGCTGAAGACCAGCGTCGAGTTCGCCGGAATGGTGCCCTGCTCCTTGTCACCGAAGCCCGCGTCCGGCGGGATGACCAGCAGGATGCGGCTGCCGACCTTCTTGCCGAGCAGGCCTTCCTTCAGACCCTTGACCGAAAGCTGCTCCAGCGGCCACGTCACGGACTGGTCCGTGGCGTACGTGCTTTCGAAGGTCTTGTCGTCCTTCCACGTCTTGCCGTTGAACTTGACCACGACGTTGTCGGTGTCCTTGACTACGGCGCCGTCACCCTCCAGGACGTAGTCCGAGACCAGCTTGGCCGGCGGCGTCGCGTCCTTCGGGACGGTCACGGAGACTTCCTTGCCGTCCGTGTTCACGCCGACCTTGGGCAGGTCCTTGTTGTCCTGCGGGATCTCCTTGCCCTTGGCCGAGGCCGGGATGGAGGTGCCCTTGACGATGTCCACGACGAAGACGAGCGTGGCGTTCGCCTTGATCTTCTCGCCCGAGCCCTGCGCGCCGTAACCGAGGTCCGGCGGGATCACGAGCTCCAGACGGCTGCCGACCTTCTTGCCCTCGAGGCCCTGGTCCCAGCCCTTGATGACCTGGCCGGCGCCGATGGTCACGTCGAACGGCTTGCCCTTGCCGAAGCTCTGGTCGAACGGCTCCTTGCCGTCCCACACCTGGCCGAGGTAGTTGACCTGGGCGACATCGCCCTTCTTCAGCGCCGGGCCGTCGCCCTCGCTGATGGTCACCACCTTCAGTTCCTTCGGCGGGGTGCCCTTCCCCTTGGCCAGGGTGGGCTCTTCCCCGAACTTGGCACCCTTCGTGATCGCGGGCGCCCCGTTCTTCGTCTCGGCGGAGTCGGAGCCGCTGTCGCCACACGCTGCTGTCGACAGCAGCAGAAGGGGTACGACAAGCAGGCCGGCAAGTCGGCGCACGTGTTCCTCAGATCTCAGACGGCTGGACGGTCGTCGCCACTCTAAGCCGTGCACAGGGCCCCGTACGAGATCCGTACGAGGCCCTGTCCAAGATCAGCGCTATGTCACACCACGCCCCACGGCGCCCTACATCCCCGCGATCAGCTTCTCCACCCGGTCGTCCACCGAACGGAACGGGTCCTTGCACAGCACGGTGCGCTGCGCCTGGTCATTGAGCTTCAGATGCACCCAGTCGACCGTGAAGTCCCGCCGCTGCTCCTGCGCCCGGCGGATGAAGTCGCCCCGCAGCCGCGCCCTCGTCGTCTGCGGAGGAACCGACTTCCCCTCGAAGATCTTGAGGTCGTTGCAGATCCGCGCCGCCTGCCCCTTGCGCTCCAGCAGGTAGTACAGCCCGCGCCTGCGGTGGATGTCGTGGTAGGCGAGGTCTATCTGAGCCACCCGCGGATTCGACATCGTCATGTTGTGCTTGGCCCGGTACCGCTCGATCAGCTGGTACTTCATGACCCAGTCGATCTCGGTCCCGATCCGGTCCAGGTCCTCCGCGTCGATCGCGTCGAGCGTGCGGCCCCACAGCTCCAGCACCTGGTCCACGACACCCGTGCGGATCCCCCGCCGCTCGGCGAAGTCCACCGCCTTGTCGTAGTACTCCCGCTGGATCTCCAGCGCCGAGGCCTCCCGGCCGCTCGCCAGACGCACCTTGCGCTGACCCGTGATGTCGTGGCTGACCTCGCGGATCGCCCGGATCGGGTTCTCCAGCGTCAGGTCCCGCATCACCGTGCCCGCCTCGATCATGCGCAGCACCAGATCGGTCGCCCCGACCTTCAGCAGCATGGTCGTCTCGGACATGTTCGAGTCGCCCACGATGACGTGCAGGCGCCGGTAGCGCTCCGCGTCCGCGTGCGGCTCGTCGCGCGTGTTGATGATCGGCCGCGAACGCGTCGTGGCCGAGCTGACGCCCTCCCAGATGTGCTCCGCCCGCTGGCTGACGCAGTAGACCGCGCCCCTCGGCGTCTGCAGCACCTTGCCCGCACCGCAGATCAGCTGCCGCGTGACGAGGAACGGGATGAGAATGTCCGCGAGCCGCGAGAATTCCCCGTGCCGCGCCACCAGATAGTTCTCGTGGCAGCCGTACGAGTTGCCCGCCGAGTCGGTGTTGTTCTTGAACAGATAGACGTCTCCCGCGATTCCCTCCTCGTGCAGACGGCGTTCGGCATCGACGAGCAGGCCTTCGAGAATGCGCTCGCCGGCCTTGTCGTGGGTGACCAGTTCGATCAGGTTGTCGCATTCGGGAGTTGCGTACTCCGGATGCGAACCGACGTCGAGGTAGAGGCGGGCGCCGTTCCGCAGGAAGACATTGCTACTGCGGCCCCATGACACAACACGGCGGAAGAGGTAGCGCGCCACTTCGTCAGGAGACAGTCGGCGCTGTCCCCTGAACGTGCACGTGACGCCGTACTCGTTCTCCAGCCCGAAAATGCGGCGGTCCATGACTGAACATTACGCCTTCTGCTCTGTTCTGAAACCGAGTTCGCGGGCGTCGTTTCGATCATTTTCCGAAGACCCTCCCGAAGACCCTCCCAAGGAACCTGTTCCTTATACCCATCTGACCCGGCCGACCATCCACTCGGGTGCGCTTCCGGCCGTGGCCATCGCCGCCGCCGCTCCGCCGACCCTCGCCCAGGCCCAGCCCTCCGGCAGCGTCTCCCCCACCAACGTCGCCCCCGGCGGCCGGGTCAGCCTCAACGTCACCGGCTGCGGGACCCGTACCGGCAAGGCCTCCTCGCGCGCCTTCGGCGACGTATGGCTGACCCCGGGCAACGCGGAGGCCACCAACCTCTTCGGCGCGGCCACCACCTCCCGCAACATCAGCGCCGGTTCACACCCCGTCACCTTCGAGTGCGGCGGCCCCGGCGGCGAGCGCGTCACCGTCGCCCTGAACATCACCCCGGGCGCGGCCCGCGGCGGGCTCGGCGGCAGCATCGATTCCATGAGCCCGGGCGAGATCGCCGCGGGCGGCGCCCTCGTCGCGACCGCACTCGGCGCCGGAGCCTGGTTCCTCCGCCGCCGCACGGGCCACGCCTAGTCCCGCACGCCGTACGCCTGGCGGGAGCGCCTGATGGTCCCGACCCGCTCGGGACCATCGGGCACTCCCGCCAGGCGTCCGCCCCCGCGAGGCTGGGTCCACGCACCGCTGCCCACAAGGAGCCCGCCATGGACCAGAGCCAGCGCCCCGTGATCGCCGCCGTGGGCGGTTCCGCGAACTCCAACGGCCCTGGAATGGGCCCTCTCCCAAGCCCTGATGGCCGGCGCACCGCTGCGCATCGTGCACGCCCGCCTCTCCACGGACACGATCGGCTCGGCGCTGTCCGGCGCCTTCGACGAGCCGCGCCGGGACGACGACCCCGTGCTCATCCGGGTCCGCGAGGCCCTCGACGGCCGCACGGGAACCCCCGACAACGTGCTGCCGGGCCTCGGCGAGGGCGCCCAGCTGATGGTTTCTCGGCTCCCGCGGCCGCGGCGGCTCCGCCAGCCCCCTCCTCGGCTCGAACGGCCTGGCCTGCGCGAGCCGCGCCGCCTGCCCCGTGGTGGTTCCCGGAGGTGGCGGTCGAGCAGTTGTCGGCGCCCGGCGACGCGGCCGGTCACCTGGTCGCCGCCTCCCAAGCCGCGGACCTGATCGTCATGGGCCGCCACCGCAAGCGCCCGCTCTCCCCCCGCCTGGGCTCGGTGACCAACGCGGTACTCCTCCACACCGACTGCCCGGTCGCGGTGTTCCCCCTGGAAGAAAACGCGGTCCCGGCCGCCGCCTGGCCACCGCTCACGGATCTCGCCTAACCCGCCGCGGCCGCCCCCCTGACGTGGATCCCGTCGAGCAGGTCCCGCGTCGCCTCGGCGATCGCGTCGACGGCGGCGGTGAACGCCTCCTGGTTGTGCGCGGCGGGCGCCCTGAACCCGGACACCTTCCGCACGTACTGCAAGGCGGCGGCCCGGATCTCCTCCTCGGTCGCCTTCTCCGGAATCGCGGGCGGACGCAACGTCTTAATGGATCGGCACATACCCCCACTATCCCGCTCCCCCACCCGAAACAGTCGGCGTCCGACCCCATTGATGTCAGCCCTGCCCGTCCGAGGTCACCGCGCCACACTTGGGTTGTGCCACCTCGCCCCCTCCTCGCGCTCCGGAGGTGAGCGCCCCTTGCACGGTGCCGGAAGCAGCAAGGAGCACGAAGGGCGCACGGAGACGCTCCTGGATGCAGAAGACCCCCCGCCGTGAACGGCGGGGGGTCTTCTCGCTGGTGGGCGCGGACGGTTTCGAACCGCCGACATCTGCTTTGTAAGAGCAGCGCTCTACCCCTGAGCTACGCACCCGTGGATGAGTGGACAGCCTACATCGAGGGCGTACCCCCCACGCAAACCCGTTCCCGTGAGGGAGAATGGACCGGGGTAGGGGCAGGGGCGATTCGGGCGCGTACGGGAGAGAGCAACTGTGACGACGGCACCCCGGCGATGGTTCGGCGGCGGGCGGGACGAGAGTCGGCGGGCGGACGCGCAGGCGGCCAAGGACGCCGCCGCCGCGGCGTTCTACGAGCTGGACACCGCGCAGCGGGATCTGCGGATCTCGATCGAGACGATCGCGGCCGCGGACGGTTCACCGGAGGCGCGCCGGGCGGGCGAGGGATTCGTCGCGCTCGGGCAGCGGATCGACCAGGTCAGCCACGTGTACATCGATGCCGTCGACGCGCACGACCTCGACCGCGCGGAGCTGGAGGCGGCCACCGCGACGCGGGCCCGGGAGGAACTGACCCGGGCCAAGGACGAGCTCGTACGGGTCAAGGGCGAGCTGGACCGGTTCGCGCAGGGGCTGCAGCCTCTGCTGGACAAGGCCGAGACGCAGCTGGCCCGGGTGGCGCCGGCCCGGGAGCGGGCCAGGGCCGCGCTCCTCGCGGCGAGCACGGCGCTGGACGACGTGCGCGGGAAGGGGATGCGGGCCGACGACCTGGCCGCCCGGCTCGCGGCGCTGGGGCCGGAGCTGACCAAGCTGAACCAGGGTGCCGGGCAGCACGGTGTGCAGGAGACCGTGCAGCGCGCCGACCGGATCCTGCGCGACGCCGAGGCCATACGGGCCGAGGCGGCGCGCCTCCCGGAGCGGGCCGCGGAGATCGACCGGCGGCTGGTGAGCCTGCGGACCCGGGCGCAGGCGCTGCGCAACCGGGCGGACCGGGTGGATCCGGTCCTCAGCGAGCTGCGCCGGCGTTTCAGCGCGGCCTGCTGGCAGGACCTCCAGCAGGTGCCGGAGCAGGCGGTACGGGATGTCGCGCAGGCCGAGGACCGGCTCGCGGAGGCCGGCCGGGCGCGCGACCAGCAGCGCTGGGCCGACGTCGCGGCGCTGGTGGAGGCGGTGCGGGTCGCACTGGACGCGACCGACGAGGCGGTCTCGGCGGCCCAGGAGCGGCTGACGCGGCTGGAGGCGGTGGCGCGGGATCCGCAGGGCGAGGTGCAGCGGACGCGGTTCGCGATCCGGGACGCGCAGCGGCTGGCCATGGAGGGCCGTACGGTCCCGGAGGCGCGGCACGCGCGCCCGCTGGACGAGGCGGTGGCCCGGGTGGACCGGGCCCTGGCCGCTCTGGAGGACCGCCACCCCGATTACTGGGCCTTCCTGCAGGAGATGGAGGCCGTACGGTCGGCCGCGCACCGGGTGGTGTCGGACATCCGGACCGAGCGGGGCCACGGCTGAGGCGGCTGAGCGCGCCGGGGTTGTCCCCGGGTGGGCGTCGGCGGATGCTGGAACGGAGCAGAGGAGGGCGCCATGGCCGCCCACGCTTCCCAGCCGTCTCGCAAGCCTCGTACATCCCGCGCGCCCCGCGCGGCCCAGGCGCCTCCCGCACCGCCTGAGTCCTACGCGCCACATGCGCTCTACGGGTGCCACGAGTCGCACGAGAACTACGCGCCGTACGTCGCCCACGAGCCCCGTCCGCCGTCCCACCCGGCGGAGCCGTCCGAGGGGATGGCGCGCCGGCTGCTGCGCCCCGTCAACGCCCGGCTCGATGACCACCTGCCCGCCGATCACAAGCTCAGCAAGGTCTACCGGGTCGGCGCGGGCCTGACCGGGCTGCTGCTGGTGGTCTTCGGGATCCTGGGGCTCATCGACCGGGTCGGCTTCTTCGACACCGGCGGGGACACGGTGCTCGCCCTGAACACCAACGGCGCGCTGAGCGTCCTGTCGATCTGCATCGGAGCGCTGCTGTTCACCGGGATGGTGATCGGAGGGAGCTTCGCGTCGACCCTCAACATCGTGCTGGGCCTGCTGTTCATCGCGAGCGGGTTCCTGAACCTGGCGCTGCTCGACACCGGGCTGAACTTCCTGGCCTTCCACATCCCGAACGTGCTGTTCAGCTTCGTGGTGGGCGTGATGCTGATGTGGTTCGGCATGTACGGGCGGGTCGGCAGCGCCCTGCCGCACGACAATCCGTACTGGCGCGCCCGCCACCCCGAGCAGGCGGCGCGGGAGCAGCGGGCACGCACCACCACCAGGAGGCCCGTCGGCCGGCCCGCCTGAGCGAGGTCTCGGCGCGAAGCGGTACTTGCCCGATCCCGCGCTTCGGCAGGCCGGACCGGCCACCGGTGCCAGGTCGGCCGCCGGTACCGGGCCGCCGCGCGGTAGACGGGAGCGGCCGGAATCAGGGATTCCGGAGCCCGGCGCAATAATTGCTAATTAACGATTACTTGTGCAAGTCTTTGCCTTGCCGGGGGGTCAAGTAGGGACCAAAGGCCCGAAAACCCTACCCGGAGAGGGGAAACGTCGTTGAGCACCGAAGCCGCGTACGCCGGCCGCGGGGTCCACAAGGCCGCAGTGGAAGAGCTGGCCCGCCGGATCTTCGACGGCACGTACGACGAGGGGGCAACGCTCGACCTCCCCCGGCTCCTGGAAGAGCTCGACGTCAGCACGACCGTGCTCCGCGAGGCCGTCAAGGTGCTCATGGCCAAGGGCCTGCTCGACGCCCGCCAGAAGCGCGGCACCTTCGTGCGCCCGCGCACCGACTGGAACCTCTTCGACGCCGACGTCCTGCGCTGGAAGCTCGCGGCCGGCGCACCCGACTGCTTCTTCTCGGACCTGCTCGAGCTGCGCCGCTCGATCGAACCGGCCGCGGCCGCGCTGGCCGCCGTACGGGCGACCGAGCAGGACCTGGCCGCGCTGGACGCGGCGCTGGCGGCGATGGCCGCGAGCGGCAGCGACCCGGTCCTGCACGTACGGGCGGACGCCGCGTTCCACCTGGCGCTGCTGACCGCCTCGCACAACCTGTTCTTCACCCAGATGTACCGGGTGATCATCCCGGCCCTCGTGGAACGCGACCGCACGGTGCACGAGGGGGACTTCGAGCACCCGCACGCGATCCACCGGGCCGTGGTGGACCAGGTCCGCGCGGGGGACGCGGACGGCGCGCACGCGGCCGTGCTCGACCTCCTCGACATGGCCCGCCGCGACCACCCCTGAGGGGGACACAGCCGTACCGCACCACCCGCAGTACCCGTAGCGGCGTCCGCAGCGCCCGTGGTATCCGCGGCACCGGCATTACCCGCAGCACCAGCAGACACGTCCTGCCATCCCCACCAGGAGAGGACACCGTCCGCAGTGAAGATCACCCGTATCGAGACGTTCACGGCCCCGCCCCGCCGGCTGTTCGTGCGCGTCGAGACCGACGAGGGCGTCGTCGGCCGGGGCGAGCCCGTCATCGAGGGGCGCGCCGAGCCGGTGCGTGCGCAGGAGCCCGTCCTCCCCGAGCGCATGCAGGCCGGCTCCGATCGGGTGAACGCCACCAACATCCCCCTCGCCCTCGCCCTCGCCCTCGGTGAACGCCTCTTCACCCGCCGGGAGTTCCTCGACCACGTCACCGACCCCGAGCCGTTCCGCTTCGACGCGTGGCGCAACCCCGTGTGGCGCCACGAAGACGGCTCGTTCGCCGAGTGGTGAGCCCCCACCACCACCCGGCACCCCTCCCCGCCCCCGGCCCGCCCGACCTACGCCCCCAGCGCCATCGACAGCGTGTAGATCACCAGGCCCGCCAGCGCGCCGACCACCGTGCCGTTGATGCGGATGAACTGGAGGTCGCGGCCGATGTGGGCCTCGATCTTGCGGGAGGTGTGCTCGGCGTCCCAGCCCGCCACCGTGTCCGTGATCAGCGAGGTGATCTCGGCGCGGTAGTTGGTGACCACATAGACCACGGCACCCTCGATCCAGCCCTCCACCTTGTCCTGCAGCCGGCCGTCCGTGGCCAGCCGGGCCCCCAGCGACATCAGCGAGGACCGGACCCGCAGGCGCAGCGCGCTCCGCTCGTCCTCCGCCGCCGAGAGGATCATCGACCGGACCGCCGTCCAGGTGGAGGCGATCACGTCCTGCACCTCGTCGCGCGCGAGCAGCTCGGACTTGAGCCGCTCCACCCGCGCCCGGGTCTCCGTGTCCGACTGGAGGTCCGCCGCGAAGTCGGCGAGGAAGCGGTCCACCGCCCCGCGCGCCGGGTGCTCCGGCATGTCCCGCATCTCCTGGACGAAGCGGAGCAGCTCCTTGTACACGCGGTCGCCGATCTTGCGGTCCACGAACCGCGGGGTCCAGCCGGGCGCCCCGCCCTGCACCGCCGCCTCCACCGACTCGGCGTGCGTGACCAGCCAGTCGTGCGCCCGCGTGCACACCAGGTCCACGACCCGCCGGTGGCCGCCGTCCGCGACGACCTTCTCCAGCGTCTTGCCGATCCCCGGCGCGATCTCCGCCGTCTCGGCCCGCCGTGTGATCGCCTCGCCCACGACGGCCTGCACATCGGAGTCCCGCAGGACCGTCAGCGCCCCGCGCAGGGCGGTGGCCAGCTCCGCGGTGACCCGGTCGGCGTGCGCGGGCTCGGCCAGCCAGGAGCCGAGCCGGCCGCCGATGCCCAGCGCGTGCAGCCGGGTGCGCACCACGTCCGCGGAGAGGAAGTTCTCCCCGACGAACTCCCCGAGGGAGACGCCGAGCTGGTCCTTCTTGGTCGGGATGATCGCGGTGTGCGGGATGGGCAGGCCGAGCGGCCGCCGGAAGAGGGCGGTGACCGCGAACCAGTCCGCGAGCGCGCCGACCATGCCCGCCTCGGCGGCGGCCGCGACGTACCCCGTCCAGCCGCCCGCGCCGGCGTGCTCCGCCCACTTCGCCGCGACGTAGACCAGCGCCACCAGGATCAGCAGGCCGGTGGCGGTCCGCTTCATCCGGCGGACGCCGCGCCGGCGCTCCTCGTCCGCCTCGCTGAACACGAAGCCACCCCGTGTCTTGGTCGTGCTGCCCTGCTCCACGTGCTCCTGCCTTCCCCCGGGCGCCGGTTTTGTCTGCACAGCATCCGACTCCCGGGGCGCCCGGAGAGTTCCCGGCGCGCCGTACTCCTCCGGGGAGCGGCGGGCCGTACCCCTCCGCCGAGCACCTCCCGCGGCCCGGATGGGCTCCCGGGACGGGACGGCCTACAGCTCCTTGCGCCGCTCCGACCGGGGAAGGCCGTTCTTGCGCGAAGCCGACTTCGGCTGCTTGACCTTGACCTCCACCCCGCCCCAGAACGCGAAGCCCGTCACGACGACGCGCGGAGCGCCCGGTTCCGGCGGCCCGGGGTTGTCGCGCTGGTCGAAGGCGCCCATGACGCCGATGCCCCGTACGTCGACCTCGACGCCCGGCGGCACGGTGATCTGGATGCCGCCCATGACGGCGACGCAGTTGATCACGACCTCGCGCTCGGCGAAGTTCGCCTCGCGCAGGTCGAGATCGCCACCGCCCCAGAACGCCACCGCGTGGAACAGGGCGGGCACGGTCCAGTTGCCCTTGCGCTGGAAGCCCGACATGACCGCGACGGCCATGGCCGGGCCGCCCGCCGGGCCGCCGCCGACGATCCTGGCCGGCCATGCGGACTCCGAACCGGCCGGCACACCCTTCGCCAGGCCGACCGGAGCGGCCGGGCCCACCGGGGAGGCCGCCACCGGGGCCGTCGCACCGAGCGCCGGCAGGTCCCGGGTGAGCGGCTCCAGCTCCGCGTACGTACGGGACGTGTACGCCGCTTCGAGCCGCTCCTCGAACTCGTCCATGTCGAGCCGCCCCTCGGCGACGGCGTCGCGCAGCCGGTCCACCACCCGGTCCCGGTCCGCGTCCGAAGCCCTCAGATCCGGCAGCGGCGCCTTCTCCAACGAGGCCGGCGCCCTCGGCACGGGCTCCTGCGACACCGGCTCCTGCGACACCGGCTCCGGCGACAGCGGCTCCGGTCCGCTCGACACCGGCCCGCCCGACACCGGCTCCCGCGACAGCGGCTCCCGCGACACCGGCTCCTGGGGCAACGGCTTCTCAGGCCGCTCGTCACTCATGAGGACCAGCCTAAGCAGTCGCCCCCAAGAGTTGTATGACTTTGGACCCGGCTCCAACTCAGGGTTCTCCCTGATTTATCCCCGTCCCGCGTACATCCGCGCGATCACGTCCTCGATGTCCGGCTCCCGCACCGACAGGTCGAGCAGCGGGTACTCCGCCGCCACCGCCGCCACCAGCGGCGCGGCCGAAGCCCGCGCCGGGAAGGCCAGCCACTGCCTCGGACCCTCCACCTTGACCACCCGCGCCCCGGCCACCTCGATCGGCGGGAACTCCCGCTCCAGGTCCACCACCAGCGTCCGCTCGCTCTCCCCCGCCCCGCCGGCCGTGTGCAGTCCGCCCAGCGACCCGTCGTACATCAGCCGCCCGTGGTCGATCACCATCACCCGCTCGCACAGTTGCTCGATGTCCTGGAGGTCGTGCGTGGTCAGCAGCACCGTCGTCCCGAGCTCCTCGTTCAGCTGCCGCAGGAAGCCCCGCACCTTCGCCTTGCTGACCACGTCCAGCCCGATCGTCGGCTCGTCCAGGTACAGCACGTCCGGGTCGTGCAGCAGCGCCGCCGCGATGTCCCCGCGCATCCGCTGGCCCAGCGAGAGCTGGCGCACCGGCACGTCGAGCAGCTCGGCCAGGTCCAGCCGGTCCACACAGCGCTCCATGTTCTCCGCGAACCGCGCCGCCGGGATCCGGTACATCCGCCGCATCAGCCCGTACGAGTCCTTCAGCGGCAGGTCCCACCACAGGGTCGTGCGCTGCCCGAACACCACCCCGATCCGGTGCGCGAGGCGCATCCGCTCCCGCGCCGGGTCGATGCCGGCGACCCGCAGCTCCCCGCCGCTCGGGGTGAGGATGCCGGTCAGCATCTTGATGGTGGTCGACTTGCCGGCGCCGTTGGGCCCGATGTAGCCGACCACCTCGCCCCGCGCCACCTCGAAACTGAGCCCGTCCACGGCTCTGACCTGCCGCTTCTCCCGGCGCATCCACCCGACCCGGCGCCGTACGTCAAAGACCTTCTCGACCTCGTCCAGCGAGATCAGCGGATCGGCCATGCGGGCTCAGCTCCCCGTGCTGCGGTACGAACGGACCCCCGCGCGCCAGGCCAGCGACGCGGGGAGGAACACCGCGAAGGCCACGAGCGGGCTCGCGTACGCCACCCACCCCGGCAGCCCCAGCGGATCGGGCCGGCCCAGCACGTGCAGCGCGGGCAGCCAGTTGACGAAGGCGAGCGGGACGATGAAGGTCACCCCGCGCAGCAGGTCCTTGCCGAAGACCGTCGGCGGGTACTGGAGCATCGTGCAGCCGCCGTAGGTGAAGGAGTTCTGCACCTCCGCCGCATCTCCGGCGAGGAACTGGAACGCCGCCCCCGCCACCATCACCGCGCCGAAGATCGCCGCCCCGGCCGTGATCATCACGGGCACCAGCAGCACCTTCCCGGCCGTCCAGTGCAGTTGGTCCAGCTCCGAGACCGCCCATCCCAGCACCGCGAGGCCCTGTACGACGCGCCCCAGCCGGCGCAGCGCGAACCGGTCGGCCGCGACCTGGGCGAGCACCGGGACCGGGCGGACCAGCATGGTGTCGAGCGATCCGTCCCGGATCCGGGTGCCGATCCGGTCGGTGTTGCCGAGCAGCAGGTCGGCCAGGCCCAGGGAGGCCGAGCAGGACCCGTACAGCAGTGCGATCTCGGGGAGCGTGAAACCGCCCAGCTCGTCCACGTGCGAGAACATGATGGAGATCGCGACGAAGTCGAGGAGCGTGATCGCCGCGTTCCCCAGGGTGGAGAGGAAGAAGGACGTGCGGTACGTCATCGTCGACCGGATCCACATCGCGGCGATCAGCCCGTAGCCGCGCAGGCCCTCCACGGCCCGGTTGCGCCGGGGCGGGAGCGGGCCGTGGAGGGCCCGCTCCGGCCGGTCGCGTACGGGAGTCGTCGCCTCGGCCACCCGGTCAGCCACCCTGGACCACCACCTTGCGCGTCGCAGCCGACTGCACCACCCTGCCCAGCCCCAACAGGGCCGCCGCCCAGGCGGCCTGGAAGCCCAGCGCCCCGGCCGCGCTTCCGGCGCCCGCGCCCTCGCCGAGCAGCACGTCCATCGGCACCTGGAGCATGGCCGCCCACGGCAGGACGCGGACGAACTCCCCGAAGCCGCCGGGGAACACGGTCAGCGGCAGCAGCATCCCGGAGAAGAAGATGGAGGCGACCGTGGCCATCATGTTGATCCCGGACCCGTCCATCAGCCAGAACGCCGCCAGCCCCAGCAGGTAGCGCAGCGCGAAGCTCACCACCAGCCCCAGGCCGACGGAGACCAGGAACAGCAGCCAGCGCGCCGGGTCGGCGGGCAGCGCCAGGTGGAAGGCCAGCCCGCCCACCACCAGCGGGACCACCCCTCGGCCCAGGAGCTGGAACCCGGCCCGGCCCAGATCGCCCGCCAGCCACCACATCTGGAGGTCGGCCGGACGGTACAGGTCGACGGCGATGTCACCCGTACGGACGCGCTCCTGGAACTCCTCCTGGAAGCCGCCGCCGATCAGCGCGCCCGCGGCGAGCAGCGCCTGAGTGACCCACATGAAGGTCAGGGCCTGCGACTGGTCGTAGCCGCCGAGACCGGGCCGCTCGTCCCAGAGCGCGATGTACGTGTACGCGAGGATGAAGCCGAACACGGTGTTGGTGAACACCCCGGCCGCGGTCGCCGTCCCGTAGGTGGCGTACCGGCGGAAGCCCCCGGCCGCGACCGCCCCGTAGAGCCCGGCGCGCCGGGCTGCCGTCTCACGCACCGCACCCCTCCGTTTCCCACGTCGTTGCTGTGTCGTTCGCAGAACGGTCAAAGCGCGCGAGCTTAGTGCGGAGGGGCGATCCACGCGAACGAATTACGCCCGTCCGGAGCGGAAGCGGTGGCCATCGGGTAGACAGCATGAGGTACAGATGTGGATATTTCGTACGGCGCCGAGGAGCCCCGGAGATGAGCGACCCGTCACCACCGCCCGGCTGGACCTGTCTCGTTCCTCCACCCCCACGCCGTTCACCCCGGGTGCGGGCAACCCGTACGCGTCGACCGTGCCCGTGGCCGTCCCCGCGCCGGTGCGCCCGCGCCGCCGCCCGGCGCTGCTCGCCGGAGCGCTCGCGGTGGTCCTGGCCGCGGCGGCGATCGGCCTCGTGAAGTGGCTGCCCGACGGGGACGAGGGCAGGGAGACCGGGGCCGGCGGCGATGCCAAGTCGTCGAGCTCCGCGTCCGCGCCGGTCTCCCCGAGCCCGGCGGGCCAGGCCTCGGCCTCGGCCACCCCGAGCCCGAAGGCGAGCACGGCCAAGACCGCCGCCCCGCCCAAGGGCGGCCTGATCGACCCGGCCGGCATCCGGACCGCCGTCGAGGCGTTCAAGCAGCAGACGGGCACCACCACCTTCGCCAACATGCGGGTCTACGACGAGTACGTGATCGCCGACATCCCCACGGCGCCCGGCGCCAAGACCCTCGATACCTGGCAGTACCGGGGCGGCGCGGTCAAGGGCACCGGCGCCGCCGGCGTCGTCAGGGCCGGGGACCCGGTCATGGACATGGCCGCACTCGACTGGGACCGGCTCCCCGCCCTGATGGACCAGTCGAAGCAGGAGCTCGGCGTCGAGATCCCGAGCTCGCGCTACCTCAACGTCTCGCCCTGGCTCGGCGCCCCCGCGATCCGGCCGTACATCAACGACCCGTACGGTCAGGGCGGATACGTCCTCGCGGGCACGGACTTCAAGATCAAGAAGGTCTACAAGAGCTGACCGCCCGGCGCCGGCACCCGACCCCCCGGCACCCGGCGCGCACGCGCGCCCGTGAAGACGCACGACGACGCAGGAAGCGGAGAACCACCCACCATGCCCAGCTGGCGCACCACCCTCACGACGGCCGGGATCTCCGGCACCCGGCTCCGCGAGGACTACACGCACGCGGCCCGCCGGGTCCTGCGCCGCGAACCCGCGCCCTACCTCACCCTGCGCCTGCTGGCCGCGCCGCCCCTCGTGCCCTGGCTGGCGGCCGGGCTCGGCTTCATGAACATGGTCGACGACGTCGCCGAGACCGGCACCCCGGACCAGCGGTCCGCCGGCCTGAAGGAACTGGGCGCCGAGGTGCACCGCGCCCTGGAGACCGGCGACAGCCCCGATCCGCTGCTGCGCGCCTACGCCCACGCCGTCGACACCCGCGGCCTGCCCGCCGAGTGGGTCGTGCGCTTCCTCGCCGGCGCCGCCGACGCCGAGGCGGTCTTCGACGGGTTCGAGGACGAGGCGGACTTCCAGGCCTACCTCGACGCCTACGCCTGGCCCGGCGTGATCGTCTTCACCGGCCTCCAGTACCCGGGCGGACCCGACGCCGAACAGGCCGCCGGATGGCGGCGGTTCGTTGACGCCGCCCAGCGGGTCGACTTCCTCGCGGACCTCGCCGGAGACCTCGCGGCCGGCCGCCTCTGCATCCCGCGCGCCCGCCTCGCCGAGCACTCCGTGACCCGGTCCGACCTCGAACAGGCCCGTGACACCCCGGGCGTTCGGGAACTCCTGGCCGCCGAGGCCGGGCGCGCCCGCAGCGCCCTCGCCGCCACCGACGGGATCCTCGACCTCACCGCTCCCGGGCTGCGGGCGGTCGCCGTGACGATGACGGAGCTCATGGAGCACCAGCTCACGGCGGTGGAGCGGGCCGGCGTCGGCGCCCTGCGCAAGGACGTCGGCTACGGCCTCGTCGCACCGCTGCGCACCCTGGCCCGCGCCAGGGCGCGCCGGCCGCGGACGCCGCGCGCCCCGAAGTGACATTCGTACGGGAGGAGTCCGTACACGTGGATCTGCCGGGGGCCCCGTCCCCTCCGTAGCGTTCCGTACATGACGCATACGGGGACTCGGGCGACACGGACCAACACGGGCGCGGTGGCAGGGGAGACGCCCCCGGCGGTGAGCTTCCGGCACACCGCCAAGTCCTTCGGGCCCGTCCGCGCCGTCACCGGCCTCGACCTCGACATCCGGCGCGGCGAGACCGTCGCCCTCCTCGGCCGCAACGGCGCGGGGAAGTCCACCGCCATCGGCCTGCTGCTCGGCCTGAACGAGCCCGACACGGGCACCGTGCGCCTCTTCGGCGAGAGCCCCGACCGGGCCGTGCGCTGCGGCCGGGTCGGCGCGATGCTCCAGGAGGGCCGCGCCGTGCCGCGGCTCACCGTGCGCGAGCTCGTCGCCTTCGTCGCCCGGACCTACCCGGCGCCGATGCCCGTCGCCGAGGCCCTCCGCCTGGCGGGGCTCACGGAGCTCGCCGGCCGCCGCGCCGACCGGCTGTCCGGCGGCCAGGCCCAGCGCGTCCGCTTCGCCGTCGCCCTCGCCGGGAACCTACATCAGCGTGGTGTTCCGCGCCTTCGACCCGTGCAAGCGGGAGGCCGCGAGCACCCGCTGGAGCCTCGTCGCCATGGGCCTGGTCACCTGCGGGCTGGCCCTCGGCTACGGCGGCAGCCGGCTGACCTTCTTCCCCCTGCTGGGCCTGGCCACCGGAGCCGTGCTCCGGGGCCGCGTCCTGGGGTTGACCGTCCTCGGCCTCAGCGCACTGGGCGGGGCGATCGCCGCGCACCACGAAGGCTGGGGAGCCCTGGGGGTCGTCTACGGGACCTTCCTCTCCGGCATGGTCACCGCGGCCATCCTCGCCCTGTCGGAGACGGTGCGGGAGCTGCGCGCGACCCGGCAGGAGCTGGCGCGGGCCGCCGTGGAGCAGGAGCGGCTGCGCTTCTCGCGGGACCTGCACGACCTGCTCGGCCACACCCTGTCGGTGATCGTCGTCAAATCGGAGGCGGCCCGCCGTCTGGCGCCCCGAGACCTGGACGCGGCCCTCGCCCAGGTCGCCGACATCGAGTCCGTGGGCCGCCAGGCCCTCGTGGAGATCCGGGAGGCCGTCACCGGCTACCGCGAGGCGAGCCTGGCCGGCGAGCTCGACCGGGCCCGCGGCGCCCTCACCGCCGCCGGGATCGAGCCCGCCGTACGGCAGTCCGGGCCGCCGCTGCCGCCGCGGACGGCGGCGCTGCTGGGCTGGGTGGTGCGCGAGTGCGTCACCAACGTGATCCGGCACAGCGGCGCGGCCGGCTGCGACATCGAGGTGCGGGGCGCCGCGGAGCGGGTCCGCCTGGTGATCACGGACGACGGGGGCGGCGGCGTAGGCTCTGCTCCGCCGGACGGCGGTCCGCCGGGCAACGGCCTGACGGGCAGCGGTCTGACGGGACTTGCCGAACGGCTCGCCGCGGCCGGCGGCACCCTCGTCAGCGGCCCGGCTCCGGGCGGCCGGGGCTTCCGGGTCACCGCCGAACTCCCGTTGGACGAGGACCTCGTACAGGCGGAACACGCGGAACACACGGAACACGCGGAAGGGGACGGCCGATGATCAGGCTCCTGCTGGCCGAGGACCAGGGCATGATGCGCGGCGCCCTGGCCCTGCTGCTCGGACTGGAGGAGGACATCGAGGTCGTGGCGCAGGTCGGCGCCGGCGACGAGATCGTGCCCGCGGCCCTGGGGACCCGGCCCGACGTGGCGCTGCTCGACATCGAACTCCCCGGCCGCAGCGGGCTCGACGCGGCGGCGGACCTGCGCGACCGGTGCCCCGGCTGCAAGGTGCTGATCCTGACCACCTTCGGCCGGCCGGGCTATCTGCGGCGGGCGATGGACGCGGGGGCGGCCGGGTTCCTGGTGAAGGACGGACCGGTCGAGGAACTGGCCGCGGCGGTACGGCGGGTGCTCGCGGGGGAGACCGTGATCGACCCCGCGCTCGCGGCCGCGGCCCTGAGCGCGGGCCCGAACCCGCTGACCCCGCGCGAGATCGACGTCCTGGGCGCGGCGACCGACGGAGCCACCGTCGCGGACATCGCGGCGCGGGTCCGCCTGTCCGAGTCGACCGTACGGAACCACCTGTCCTCGGTCATCGGCAAGACCGGCACCCGCAACCGCATGGAAGCCGTCCGCGCGGCCCGCCGTCAGGGCTGGCTCTGGGGCTGGTTGGGGCCCGGGCGAAGACGCCCGGGTCCGTACGCCTGCGTCCGGATCAGTAGGCGCCGTTGACGTTGTCGATCGTGCCGTAGCGGGCGGCCGCGTAGTTGCAGGCGGCCGTGATGTTGGCGACCGGGTCGTAGGAGTCCTGCGAGGTTCCGGGCACGTGATAGGCGCGGAAGGTCGGATCGATGACCTGGAGCAGACCCTTGCTGGGGATGCCGTTCTGGGCGTTGATGTCCCAGTTGTTGATGGCCATCGGATTCCCCGAGGATTCACGCATGATGTTGCGGTGAATTCCCGCGTAGCTGCCGGGAATTCCGTGCTGCGCCATCACGTCGAGCGATTCGCGGATCCAGCCGTCCAGGTTGTTCGCGTAGCCGGTCGTGGCTTTGGCGGCGGTCGTCTTGGCCGCGGCAGGCTTGGCGGCGGCCGGGGCGGCGGCGGTGAGGTTCAGCTTCAGGCCGGGGCGGATGACCGCGGGGTCGGCGCCGACGATGTTCCGGTTGGCCTCGTAGAGCTTCTGCCAGCCGCCGCCCACGGAGTGCTCCGCCGCGATCTTGCTCAGCGTGTCACCGCTGACCACGGAGTACGTCAGCGGAGCGGCTTTCGCCGCGGCCGGTGCCGCCTTCTCCGCGGCCGGCGCGGCCTTCACCACGGCGGGGGCCTTCGCCTCGGCCGCGCCGGCCGTGGTCGCGCTGATCAGCGGGAGGGCCAGCGCCGCGCTGCCCGTGCCGGCCAGGGCCAGCTTGCGGGTGAGTGCGTGGTGCTGCTTCGGCCGGCGGTGCTTTCCCTTTGCGGGCATGGCGGAATTCCTCACGTGGGGGGTACGGAAGGGCCCTGGCGGAGGCCGGATCAGGCAGCTGACCACCGGGAATGAGGTGACCGTAGGCGAGCACGCGGGGCCGGAACAAGACACGAATTCGACCGGGAGATCAACTCTCCGCGAACCGCCCGGTGGATGACCTTGAAAAGGGATCCGGGAATTCCCTAAATTCCGGCTGGGAAAAGGGAATCGGCCTTCTCCGGGAAATGATGTTGGCCCGGTGCGCGTGACCCACATCACGGGCGGTCGGGTGGTGCCCCAATCCGGGCAAGTCGCCCTTCGCCGGGCGCGATTCGGGCGACCCGCCCGTTGACGGCGAATCGCCCATCACGGGTCAATCGGGTCCGTCCCGCCGCCCGGTGCGCCCCGTCTGCCTCGCGAGGCGGCGCCGGCGACGCGTGACAGCCGAAGCGGCCCGCCCCGGGAGGGGCGGACCGCTGGGAGGGTCGGACGGCGGCGTGGGCCGGGCGGCGGCGCGGGTCGGACGGGAACGGGGAGTTGCCGCAACCGGTTCCCCGCCGGGTCACGGGGAGCCGTACGTACCGGCCCGACGCGCAGATGTCGAAGTCGTCGATCCCGCCGTCACCCTTGGCCGGCGTGGGCGCCCGGGTCGGCGACCGGGGGGACGGCCACGGCCGGCGCTACGGCAGGCGGCCGTCGGGGCCGAGCACCGTGCCGGCCTCCGGGTGGTACTGGTCGAAACCGCGGTTGTTGCACTGCAGGCCGCCCTTGATGCACTGGTCGACCATGGCCTTGAGCGTGCGCTCGTCCCACGCGTTGAAGAAGTCGTAGTGGAAGGAGTGGCCGGACCCGCTGGCCAGCCTGACCTGCGACATGTCCCCGCTGACCGGGAAGGCCATCTTGAACTCGACCATCGGGACCGCGACCGGGTGGGAGGCGGGGCAGACGTTGTCGTTGTTGCCCGGCTTCGTGACCGGGTAGGCCATGTGCGCCTTGTGGTCGGGCGTGTCGAGGTTCTTGCCGTCCCAGCAACTGGGCGACTGCATACGGATGTTGAGCTGGGTGCCGGCCGGGCAGTTCGCCGGGAACTCGGTGTTCTTGAAGCTGTCGCCGCACTCCCAGCCCTCGACCCAGCCCTTGTGCCCGCGGAACTCCGCCGCGGTCTGGGTCGGGCTGCCGACGAGGAAGCGCAGACCCTTGGGGAAGGGGCGCACGCTCGTGTAGTCGGTGACCCCGGTCTTGTAGTAGATGACCTGGGGGCCGGTGGGCAGGACCTTCTGGCTGCCGTTGAAGAGCGTCGGCATCCAGTAGCCGGAGAGGTCGCCGACCGCGGTGCAGGCCGTGCCGCCGGCGCTCAGCGAGGCGGTGGTGCTGTTGCCGTCCGTGCCGGTGTTGCCCATGAAGGTGTGGTCGTGCGAGGCGCCGGGCCGGCCCGCGTACACGATCGGGTCGTCGGGTGCGGTCTTGGTGACCGCGCAGTTGGCCTGGAACTCGTGGAAGTAGCGGTCCGGCGGGTTGTTCCAGGACGGGGTCACGCCGGTGACCTGCGGCACGGCCGGGATGTAGCCGTCGCCGTCGGGGTCGTCGCCCCCGGCGAGCGCCGCCACGGCGGAGTGGTCCATGTTCATGTGGATGCTGCCGGAGTCGGGCGTCGCCTGCGCGGTGAGCGCGGTGGCGCCGAGTCCGGCGGCCGCGGTCACGGCTACGGCCGCCGAGACCAGGAGGGCCGACAAGGCCCGCGGTCGGAGTTTCATGGTGTTGCGGCTCCTTTGTGTGGGTGGTGCCCGTGGGGGCCCGAGAGGCGCTGGAGAGCGCTCTCTCAGATGGCCCGGAAAACGCGGGGCGGCCGGTGGCCGCCCCGCGAACCGGGGGTCAGGGGGTGATCAGGGGAAGGAGACGACCGTGGAGGGGACCGTCGACGTACCCGACGTCGGGGCGCCCGTGTTGTTGATGACGTGCTCGTACTGGCCGTTGCCGCCGAGCGAGACGACGAGGATGTCGTGGAACTTCACTCCGGGCTTGACCGGCACCTGGAACCCGTGGTCCTGGCGGATCGTCGGGTCGACGTTGTAGTAGCAGTAGCTGCCCAGGCCCCAGCCCTCATGGGTGTTCACCGAGTCGGCGACCTTGTAGGCCGCGAAGCCCTTGATCGAACCGTTCTGGACGGCGGCCTGGTTGGGGGCGTCGTACGCCTTCTCGTTCTGGAAGAAGATCGTCCGGCCGCGCTCGCCCTTCCACTCCACGTCGTACTTGTTGAAGTGCTCGACGAACAGGCCGGTGGCCAGTACGTCGTCACCGTTGACGCGGAAGCCGTAGTCGGAGCGGTTGGTCTCCCAGCCCACCCCGTCGCCGTGGTCGGCGCGCCAGATCCAGGTGTGGTCGACGATCGTGTCGTGGTTGTTGATCACCATGCCGACCGTGGCCTTGCCGGCGCCGGCACCGCCGACGCGGATGAAGACGTCCTGGACGGTGGTCGGGTTCGCCGCGTGGTCCGTGGTGGTGCCGGCCGGGCCGACCTCCAGCAGGGACGGGGAGTTGAGCTGGCCCGCGTCGATCAGGAAGCCGGCGAGCTTGACGCCGTCGACGTCGGCGACCTTCATCGCCGTCACCCCGTTGTCCGGGATGACGGTGGCGAGGCCGAGGCCCAGGACGACGGTGTCGGCGCGGTTGACCTGGATGGTCTGGTCGACGTGGTAGACGCCCGGGGTGAAGAGCAGGTGCAGGCCCTGGGCCAGCGCCTGGTTCATCGTCGCGGCGCTCGTGCCGGGCTTGACGACGTAGAACTGGCTGAGCGGGACCGAGGTGCCCTGCGGGGCGCCGTTGCCCCAGGAAGTGCCGCGCGCGTTCACGCGCTTGGCCGGGACGAACACCTTGTACTCGGAGCGGTCCAGGTAGAGGAAGGGCTTCTCCCGGGAGACCGGGGTGGTGTCCAGGGTGGTGTAGCGGGGCTCCGGGAAGCTCTGCGCCGGGGCGCCCACGGTGCCGGAGAAGACCTGGTTCCAGACGCCGTTGGACCAGCCGCCGATGGAGCTGTCACGGGTGTACCACTGCTGCTGCGAGTAGTTGCCGACCTGGCCGTCGATCTTGGAGTCGGCGATGTAGCCGCCCGAGGACCAGCCGTAGCCGGACGGGGCCAGGTTGAGTCCGCCCTTGACGTGCATCCGGCGGAACGGCGCGGCCTGCGAGACGGCCCAGCGGTCGGTGCCGTTGACCGGGTTGAGGGCGAGGTTCTCGGCCGAACGCCAGAAGTTCTGGGTGGCGTTGCCGCCGAACCAGCCCGCGTCGACGGTCACGTCACCGTTGATCGTGGTGTCGTCCGGGCTCAGGCCGAGTCCGGAGATCGAGGTGTAGAAGCCGATCTGGGCGTTGAGGCCGTTGTAGGTGCCCGGCTTGAAGAGGAACTGGTAGCGCCCGGACCCGAACTGGGCCGACTCCTGCTGGGCGAAGACCTCGTCCAGCTTGGCCTGGATGTTCGGCGTGGACGGATCGAAGACGATCACGTTGGGGCCGAGGTCGCCGCCGCCGGGCAGGGTCGGACCGCTGCCGGTGGTGCCGTAGACCTGGAACTCCCAGAGCGAGTAGCCGTATCCGGTGGTGCGCTGGGTGCCGTACACGCGGACGTAGCGGGCGGTGCCGGTGATGTCGTGGGTCTGGACGCCGCCGGTCGCGTTGGCCGTCGAGTAGGCCGTGGACCAGTTGGTGCCGTCGGTGGACAGCTCGACGCGGTACGCCTTCGCGGCGGCCGTTTCCCAGCGCAGGACGACCTGGCTCAGCTGGGCGGGGGCGCCGAGGTCGACCTGTATCCATTGCGGGTCGGAGAACTGGCTCGACCAGCGCGTGCCGTTGTTGCCGTCCACGGCGGCGGACGCGGGGGTGCCGGCGCCCTCGACCGAGGAGGCGGTGGCGGGCTTGCCCTGCGAGAGGAGCGTGGGCGCCGCGGTCGCGGCGGTGCTCGGGAGGAACACGAGGAGGGCCGCGACCAGCGCGGCCGCGAGGGTCGCGACGGTCAACCGCGAGGGGCGCGGGGGGTGATCGGAGAGGAGGGGCATGCGGGACGACTCCTGACGTCGTGGATCCGGGGGGATCGAAGCGTGAGTGAACTGCCCGGGGCCGAGGCCGTCAAGGGTTTGAGCGTTCATGAACTGAAGATCCAATGACGTGTCACACACGCATCAGGCCTGTGAACTTGGAGTTTCTTCAATCCTTGTGAAAAGTGTTGACGAAAAAACTTCGCAGGACTGTACTGATGCTCTGACCGCTCCGTCTCGCCGTGCCCGCTACGGCGGGGCGGAGCTCGGCCCGGGACTCCCCGGTACGTTCGGAGCGTGGGGCCCGACGGGTGCTCAGGAGCTGCCGTGTGTTCGTTTCTTGTCGACACGGGCGAGGTGGTACACGCCTTGGGATCGCCGGGTCAGGGCTGTCCGGGTCAGGGCGGGTCGGGTCAGGGCAGGTCGGGGACGGCGCCGCAGTCCGCCCGGGCCGCCTCCGTACCCGGGAGGGTCGCCGACCAGGAGGCGGTGAGGGCCGTCAGGGAGCCCTCGTCCGGCGGATCGGCGCCGAGGCCGATCGCGAAGCGGGCCGAGGTCGTGGTCCGCTCGAACGGGCGGGGCCAGGCGTGCACGTCCTCGAAGCCCGCCTGCGACAGCGTGCCGAGCAGGGCACGCAGCCGCCCGCGCGTCCGGCCGAGGTTCTCCTCGAAGTCGCCGGGGGCGGCGCCCGTCACCGTGACCACCGCCCAGGCGGCGTGCCGGCGGTGCAGGGGCGGGCGACCGGCGAGCGTGTCCCCGTCGGCGCCGTCCTCCAGCGCCTCCCACGCGGCGTACAGCTCACGGCCGAGCAAGTCCCTCATACCGGGCCCCACTTGGGTGGTGCAGCTGCGGACCGGCGCGGAGGGTGTGAGGACGGTGACCGCCCCGCCGTCGGCCGCACCACCGCCGGCTGCCCCGCTGCCGGTCGCCCCGCCGCCGTCCGCCCCGCCCTCGGTCGCTTCGCCGTACGGGGCGTCCGGGCGGTCCGCCGACCCGGTGGCGCCGCCCGCGGCCGGAGCCGGGGGCAGGGCCACGGGGGTACGCCAGTCCCAGGCGGCCCAGGTCGCGAAGAACTCCCGGAGCAGGGGGCCGGGGGAGAGGTCGGCGGCCGCACGGACCGTGTGGGCCGCCAGAACCGCCCAGGCCAGGCCCGGGAGGCCGCCGAAGGGCGCCGAGTCCAGTCCCCGGGAGCGGGCCCAGGCCTTCACCTCGCGCGCCAACCGGGCGAACGCCGCGTGCTCCGCGCCCACGCGGGCCCGTACCGCGTCCGCGTCGCCCACCGCGCTCAGGGCCACCGCCGCCGCCTCGCCGAGCTCCGCGCGGCGGGCCACCGCCTGCCGGGGCGGGACCGGCCCGGTGGCGACCACGACCAGGTCCACGTCCAGCCCCGCCACGCGCAGCCGCAGCCCCGGCACCCGCGCGCCGGTCACCTCCCGGACCCGCTCCGCCTCCGGGACCGCCGAGCACACCCGTGCCCGTACCTCCGTGATGCCGCAGGTCCCCGGCAGCGCCGCCACCAGGTCCAGGTCCGCGTCCGGCAGCGCGCAGCCCATCCGCCGCGAGCCGGCCACGTACACGAACCCCTCCGGCAGCGCGGCCGCGATCCGCTCCGCGACGGACTCCGCCACGGCGGCGAGCAGGTCAGTCCCGGCTCCGTGCACGGCGGTGGCCGGGGCGGCGGGCCGCGCGGGCTGCGGCCCGTCCTGGCCGGGCGGGCCGTCTTGCCCGGGCGGGCCGTCTTGCCCGGGCGGGCCGTCTTGGCCATACACGGGGCGGATGGTCGACAGCTTCAAATGTGTATAAGAACAGGAGCCCACCCTCACCCTCAAGGCCCCGGCCCCCGGCGCCACCGGCACCGTCGAGCTCACCGCCGACGTCGCCGGCGGCGGCCTGAACCGGGTCGTCTTCGCGGCCCAGACCGGCAACGCCGCGTGGCAGGTCCTCGGCTCCGCCGACCACGCCCCGTACAAGGTCACCCAGCACGTCACCGCCCCCGCCGGCACTCCGCTGCGCTACAAGGCCGTCGTCGTCGACTCCGCCGGCCGCACCGCGAGCGCCCTCGCCGCCTCGGCCGCCGGCCAGGCCCCGCCCGCCGAGGTACCCACCGCCACCCAGCGCGACTACGCCGTCGTCCACTACAACCGCCCCGACGGCGACTACACGAACTGGAGGCTGTACGCCTGGGGCGACCTGGCGGACGGCGAGGCGACGCCCTGGCCCGCCGGCCACGACTTCACCGGCCGCGACGCGTACGGGGCCTTCGCCCACGCGAAGCTCAAGCCCGGGGCGAGCAGCGTCGGCTACCTCGTCATCGACAAGGACGGCAACAAGGACGTCGCGGCCGACCGCACCATCGACGTCACCAAGACCGGCGAGATCTGGCTCGACCAGGGCAAGGAAGCCCCCCGCCCCGAGCGCCCCGCGTACCCGCCGCAGGACACGGCCAAGGCCGTCCTGCACCACCAGCGCCCCGACGGCGCCTACGACGGCTGGGGCCTGCACGTCTGGACCGGCGCGGCGAACCCGACCGAGTGGTCCAAGCCGCTGCTCCCCACCCGCACCGACTCCTACGGCGCGGTGTACGAGGTCCCGCTCGCGGCCGGGGCCACCAGCCTCAGCTACATCCTCCACAAGGGCGACGAGAAGGACCTCCCCTCCGACCAGTCCCTCGACCTCAAGGCCTCCGGCCACGAGGTGTGGATGCTGAGCGGCAAGGACAAGTACCTCCTGCCGCAGCCCGCCGGCAGCGCCGCCGCCCTGGACCTCACCAAGGCCCAGGCCGTCTGGATCGACCGCACCACCCTCGCCTGGAACGCCCCGCCCGCCGCCGCCTCCCTCCAGCTCCTCGCCTCCCGCGACGGCAGGGTCAAGGCGGAGAACGGCACCCTGACCGGCACCGAGGACGCCGTCTGGCTGCGTCTGGCCAAGACCGAGCTCACCGCCGCGCAGAAGCAGAAGTTCCCGCACCTGGCCGCGTACGCCGCCTTCACCGTCGACCCGCGCGACCGCGACCGGGTCCGGGACGCCCTGCGCGGCCAGCTCGTCGCCAGCGCCCGTACCGCCGCCGGCGCCGTCCTGGCCGCCACCGGCGTCCAGCTCGCGGGCGTCCTCGACGACCTGTACGCGAACGGCACCCCGCTCGGCCCCGTCTTCAAGGACGGCCGCCCCACCCTCTCCGTCTGGGCCCCCACGGCCCGGGAGGTCGCCCTCGAACTGGACGGCCGCACCGTCGCCATGCGCCGCGACGACACCACCGGCGTCTGGTCGGTGCGCGGCGACCGCGGTTGGACCGGCAAGCGCTACCGCTTCGCCGTCACCGTCTGGGCCCCGGCCGCCGGACAGATCGTCCGCAACCTCGTCACCGACCCGTACTCCACCGCCCTGACCACCGACTCCACCCACAGCCTGGCCGTGGACCTCGCCGACCCGAAGCTGGCCCCGCCCGGCTGGCGCGACCTGAAGAAGCCCGCCGCCGTCCCCTTCACCTCCGCGCAGATCCAGGAGCTGCACATCCGCGACTTCTCCGTCGCCGACCGCACCACCACCCGCCCCGGCCAGTACCTGGCCTTCACGGACACCGGCTCGGCGGGCATGCGCCACCTGCGCGACCTGGCCGCCGCCGGCACCTCGTACGTCCACCTCCTGCCCGCCTTCGACATAGGCACCATCCCGGAGAAGGCGGCCGACCGCACCGAGCCCGCCTGCGACCTGAAGGTCTACGCCCCGGACTCGCAGGAGCAGCAGGCCTGCGTGGCGGCCGCGGCCGCGAAGGACTCGTACAACTGGGGCTACGACCCCCTGCACTACACGGTCCCCGAGGGCTCCTACGCGAGCGACCCGAACGGCACGGCGCGCACGGTGGAGTTCCGCCGGATGGTGCAGTCCCTGAACGGCGCGGGCCTGCGCACCGTCATGGACGTGGTCTACAACCACACGGTGGCGTCCGGCCAGTCCGACAAGTCGGTCCTGGACCGCATCGTCCCCGGCTACTACCAGCGACTCCTGGCCGACGGCACGGTGGCGACGTCCACCTGCTGCGCCAACACCGCGCCCGAGAACGCCATGATGGGCCGCCTCGTCGTGGACTCGGTCGTGACCTGGGCCAAGCAGTACAAGGTCGACGGCTTCCGCTTCGACCTCATGGGCCACCACCCGAAGGCCAACATCCTGGCCGTGCGCTCCGCCCTCGACGCGCTGACCGTCGCCAAGGACGGCGTGGACGGCAGGAAGATCGTCCTCTACGGGGAGGGCTGGAACTTCGGCGAGGTCGCGAACGACGCCCGCTTCGTCCAGGCCACCCAGCAGAACATGGCCGGCACCGGCATCGCCACCTTCTCCGACCGGGCTCGCGACGCGGTGCGCGGCGGCGGCCCCTTCGACGAGGACCCGCGCGTACAGGGCTTCGCCTCCGGCCTGTTCACCTCGCCGAACTCCTCCCCGGCGAACGGCACTCCGGAGCAGCAGCGGGTCCGGCTCCTGCACGACCAGGACCTGATCAAGGTCGGGCTGACCGGCAACCTCGCCTCGTACGCCTTCACGGACTCCACGGGTCGCGCGGCCAAGGGCTCCGAGATCGACTACAACGGCTCCCCGGCCGGGTACGCGGCCGCCGCCGGCGACGCGCTCGCCTACGTCGACGCGCACGACAACGAATCGCTCTACGACGCCCTGAAGTACAAGCTCCCCGAGGGCACTTCGGCCGTCGATCAGGCCCGCGCGCAGGTCCTGGCGATGTCGGTCGCCGCCCTCTCCCAGGGGCCGTCCCTCTCCCAGGCGGGCACGGACCTGCTGCGCTCCAAGTCCCTGGACCGCAACTCCTACGACAGCGGCGACTGGTTCAACGCCGTCCACTGGGACTGCCGCGACGGCAACGGCTTCGGGCGCGGTCTGCCCCCGGCGGCCGACAACCGCTCGAAGTGGCCGTACGCGCAGCCGCTGCTGGCCGGTGGCGCCACCCCCGGCTGCGCGGAGATCACCGGAGCCTCGGCCGCCTACCGCGACCTGCTGAGGATCCGCACGACGGAGCCGGCCTTCGCCCTCGCCACGTCCGAGGCGGTCCAGTCGAAGCTGGCCTTCCCGCTCTCCGGGCCTGCCGAGACCCCGGGGGTGATCACGATGGCCCTGGGCGACCTGGTGGTCGTCTTCAACGCCACCCCGGCCGGCCAGGCCCAGCGCGTGCCCGCCCTCGCGGGCACGGGATACGCCCTGCACCCGGTCCAGGCCGCGGGCGCCGACCCGGTGGCCCGGCAGGCGGCGTACGACCCGGCGAAGGGGGAGTTCACGGTCCCGGCCCGCACGGCGGCCGTCTTCAAGCGGGGGTGAGCCGGGGCCGGGGTGGTCCGCACCAGGACGGGGCGCGGGTGCCGGTGGGGGTGCCGGCACGGGTGCGCGTCAGACGAGCGTGAGCTGGTCGAGCCGCTTCTCCAGCAGGATCACCCCGTACACCTGCCCGTCCTTGCCCACCTTGTGGGGGAACTCCCCGACCACCCGGTAGCCCGCGCCCTGGTAGTACGCGAGCAGCCGGGGGTTGGTGGAGACGCAGTCCAGCCGCGCCCGTTCGCGGCCGGTCCTGGCGATGCGCCGCTCGGCATGTTCGAGCAGCCGCCGGCCGGCCCCGACGGGCGCGGCCTCGCGTTCGACCATCAGACGGTGCACGTAGCCGGCGACGGGGGGCTGGACGCCCCAGGCCTCCTCGTCGGACCACCACAGCTCGTAGGCCCCGACGGCGTGCCCGTCGCCGTCGGAGGCCAGCCAGACCTCGCCCTCGCGCATGATCGCCCGGAAGTGCGCGGCGTCCTTCTCCCCGGGCTTCCACTGCTCGATGCCCTGCCCGCGCATCCAGCGGGCGGCCTGGTCGTACAGCGCCACGAGCGTGCCCGTGTCCTTCTCCCCGGCCGTCCGGAACAAGATCCCGTCGTCAATGATCACGCGGGCATTATTGCGCGCCATTTGATCAAGGAGCGCCCAGGAATCGCTCAACGGGCTCCGCTCGACGTGCACGGTTCAGCGCGGACCGTTCAGCGCGGACCGTGCGGCGCGGACCGTTCAGCGTGGGCCGTGCGGCGCGGCTCGTTCAGCGCGGCTCGGGCACCGTGGTGCCGTACAGGGCCGGCGTCAGCGCCACCAGCCGTCCCACCAGCTCCCCGAACGGCCCGTCGGCCGGCTCGTCCGCGAGGATCCGTACGAGGATGCCCGCCATCTCCGTGTCGTACGCGGCGCTGACCGCGGCCAGCGCCGCGAAATCGTGCACGAGCTGCAGTTCCAGCTCGCCGCGCGGGATCTTCCGGCCGTCCAGCCAGATCAGCGCGGTCGACTCGGCGAGCGAGACCCACGAGCGCACGACGAGCGCGAGCCGCGCGGGCGGCTTCTCCACGCCGAGGTGCGCGAGGATCTGCTCGTACGCCGCCTGCCGCACCTCGTCGATCATCGCGTTGGCCCGGCTGCTGCCGACGGCGGGGCCGCCCCGCATCAAAGCCGAGAACCCGGGCCCGTGATCGTCGACGAAGGCGAAGAACCGACCCATCACCCGCAGCAGCCGCGCACCGAGAGGCCCCTCCTGCGGCTCCACGAACCGCAGCGCCAGCTCGTCGGCGGCCCGGCGCAACGCGGCCTCGTACAGGCTCAGTTTGCCCGGAAAGTAGTGGTAGACGAGCGGCCGGGATATCCCCGCCGCCGCCGCGATCTCGTCGATGGACACATCGTCGGGCGACCGGTGGCTGAACAGCTCCAGCGCCACCCCGATCAGCTGCTGCCGCCGCTCCTCGACACCCATCCTGCGCCGCACCCCGGTTGTCATGCGGGACACCCTACTGCGCGACCCGGCGGGCACCCCCGGCGGACGCCCCGGTGACCGTCCCGGTGGCCGCCCCGGTGGGGGCGGTGGCCACTGTGGCCTGCGGCTTTAACGGGCGTTTAGCCGTGGGGAGTCCACTCCGGGTGTCTGCCGCAGGGGTGCGGCCGGATTCGTTTCACGCCGGATCGGGGATCCGGCGTCACTTGGGGAAGTTGACACGATGCCCGGGGGCGGCGGGAGCGGAAACGGCAGGCATCTGACTCTCCGGTCTGCGATCAGCGGCGGTGAATGATGTGACCGTACCAGATAGTTTTGTTGCAGACGATTTATTTCGGATCGACTTGTTAGGCTGGGAGGCATGACTGCCATGGCGCCCACCCGGACCGAGCCCGACCTCTCCTTCCTCCTGGACCACACCAGCCACGTCCTGCGCACGCGGATGGCGGCGGCCCTCGCCGAGATCGGTCTCACCGCCCGCATGCACTGCGTCCTCGTGCACGCCCTGGAGGAGGAGCGCACCCAGATCCAGCTCGCCGAGATCGGCGACATGGACAAGACGACGATGGTCGTCACCGTCGACGCCCTGGAGCGGGCCGGACTCGCCGAGCGGCGGCCGTCCACCAAGGACCGCCGGGCCCGCGTCATCTTCGTCACCGAGCGGGGCGCGGCCATCGCGGGGGAGAGCGCCCGCATCGTCGACCAGGTGCACGCCGACGCCCTCGCCTCCCTCGGGGACAAGGACCGCGCGGCCCTGCTGCACGGTCTGAAGCAGCTGGCCGGGGGCGGTCTGGAAACCCCGTCGCAGAGCCCGCGCCCGGCCCGCCGGGCCCGCCAGTAGGGGCCCCGGCCCTCGCCCGCGTCCCCCGGATGGCCCCGTCACAGGGCCGCCGGGCGGCTTCTGGCAGACAGTGGGAAGAGGGCACTCTGCCCCAGGGGGCACCACCATGCCGGAGGCGTACGCACATGGGACTGTTCGACTTCATGAGGTCCGACAAGAAGAAGGAACAAGCCGAGAAGGCGGCCGAGAAGGCGGCTGAGCAGGTACAACAGCAGGCCGCGGCGGCGCCCGCGCCCCCGGCCGCGATGCCCGGCGGCGCCGCCGCCAAGTACACCGACTCGGCGGCGGCCACCAAGGCGGCCGCGGAGCGCATGGCGGCCGCGGCGCCGAAGCCCGCGCCCGCACCGCCCGCCGCGCCGCCCGCGGCCCCGCGCATGACGCACACGCCCACCCCGGCCTCGGCCGCGCACAAGGCGGTGCCCGCGGCGCCGAAGCCCGCGCCCAAGGCGCAGCGCACGTACACCGTCCGCCCGGGCGACTCGCTCTCCGCGATCGCCCGCCGCGAGCTCGGCAACGAGGGCCGCTGGCGCGAGCTCTACGCCATGAACAAGGGCGTCATCGGCTCCAACCCCGACATGATCCACCCGGGCATGAAGCTCAACCTCCCCGGCTAGATCCCCTGTCGTCGCAGGACGCAGCACGCAGAACGCGGGAAACACGAGAGGGGCCCGGATCCTTTCCAGGATCCGGGCCCCTCCCACGTGCCCCGCCGGGTGGGTCAGCGGTGCTTGCGCTTCGCGTCCTCCGCGTCGATCCGGGCCTCCGCGGCCTCGGCCTCCGCTTCCAGCGCCGACGAGGGCAGCGAGCCGGGATCGGACTCCGCCCCCGCCTCGCGCTCCTTGACCGCCAGCTCGTCCTCGAAGCTCCCCTGGGCCGCCTCGTCGCGCGCCGACAGCTCGGTGGCCGCCGGCGGCTCGACGAGCCAGTCCGGGTTCGACTGCTGGTCCCACCACTTCCACGCGGCGTAGGCCCCGCCGGCCAGTACGCCGACCAGCGCGGCGCCCTTGAGCAGCCGGCCCGTGCGGGCCCGGCGCTCGTGCTTGCGGACCAGCTTCTGCACCTCCTTCGCCGACACCTGACCGCGCAGCGCCGCCAGCGTGGCCGTCGATCGCGAAGAGAGCTCCTCGGCCACCGGCTGCGCCGCCGCGAGCGCGCTCTCGATCCGCGGCTGCGTGTAGTCGGCCGCCTGGCGAACCGCCCGGCGGGACTGCTTCACCGCGTTCACCGCGGCCCGGTCGACGTTCGGCGGCACGTGCGTGCGCGCCGCTCTGATCCGGGGCTGCACATGGCAGCCGTAGGTGGTGCGGGCCTGCCGGGCGGCCGCGTCGGCCGCGGACGACACCTTCGGCGCCAGTCGCTCATTTGCCTCTTGGGCGTAGTGCACCGCTGCATCCTTGGCGGATTCTGCGTACGGTGCCACCACTTCCGCTGCGTGCAGGAAACTCTCCCTGGCACTTTCGGCTGCCAGGCGCACGCTTTCCTTGCGGGTCACGGGATCCTCCTCCTCGGTGGCGGACACAGTTCACCTTTCCACCCTTTGTCGGATCATGCCTCCCATACCGCTGACCGGCATGCGCGACAGGGCATACGAGTGGACGATTTCAGTCCCGTGCGGCCCTCCGTGGGAGGATCTGGAACCGACAGTGATGACCAGTGATGACTAGGGAAGGCAGATCCGTGGCCGAGAAGCTCTACGCCACCCTGAAGACCAGCCACGGCGACATCGAGATCGAGCTGCTGGAGAACTTCGCTCCGAAGACCGTGCGCAACTTCGTGGAACTGGCCACCGGCGCCCGCGAGTGGACGCGCCCCACGGACGGCCAGAAGACCACGGACCCGCTCTACGACGGCACCGTCTTCCACCGCGTGATCAGCGGGTTCATGATCCAGGGCGGCGACCCGCTCGGCAACGGCACCGGCGGCCCGGGCTACCAGTTCGCCGACGAGTTCCACCCCGACCTGGCCTTCACCAAGCCGTACCTGCTCGCGATGGCCAATGCCGGCCCGAACACCAACGGCTCGCAGTTCTTCATCACCGTGGCCCCCACCGCCTGGCTGACGCGCAAGCACACCATCTTCGGCGAGGTCGCCGACGAGGCCAGCCGGAAGATCGTGAAGACGATCGCCGCCGGCGCCACCAACCCGCGCACCGAGCGCCCCCTCGACGACGTGGTCATCCAGTCCGTCGTCGTGCACAAGGGCTGACCCGGAGCCCGGGAACCTTTCGCATCCGCCCGTCCGTACTCGATGCGTACCGGACGGGCGCGGCGGATCCGCCGCCCCGCCGCCGACCGAGGGCACCGAGGGGACCGATGGACACCGAGCGTCTTCCGGGCTGCTACCGCCACCCGGACCGCGAGACCGGGATCAGCTGCACGCGCTGCGAGCGGCCGATCTGCCCCGCGTGCATGATCAGCGCCTCGGTCGGCTTCCAGTGCCCCGCGTGCGTCCGCGGGGGCTCGGGCACCGGCCGCGGGCCCGCCGCCAACGCCCCGCGGACCATCGCGGGCGGGGTGGTCGCCGCCGATCCGCACCTGGTCACCAAGATCATGATCGGGATCAACGCGGCGGTGTTCCTCGCGGCCGCGGCCCTGCCCGCCCTGCCGCTCGACCTGGGGCTGATCGCCCATCTGAGGCGGGTGTGGGGCGGGCCGCTCGAAGGCGTCGCCGCCGGTGAGTACCACCGCCTGCTGACCTCGGCGTTCCTGCACGTCGAGTGGTGGCACATCGCCGGCAACATGCTCGGCCTGTGGTTCCTCGGCTGCCCGCTGGAGCAGGCGCTGGGCCGCGTCCGCTACCTCGCCCTCTACCTGCTGTCGGCCCTGGGCGGCAGCGCCCTCGCCTATCTGCTGAGCGCGCCGGACACCATGACGTACGGCGCGTCCGGGGCGGTCTTCGGCCTGCTCGGCGCCGGCCTGGTGCTGGCCCGCCGGACGAGGGACGAGACGGGCCCGCTGGTCACCGTGCTGGTGATCATGCTGGCGCTGACCTTCGTGCCAGGGCTGTACGTGTCCTGGGAGGCCCACATCGGTGGTCTGGCCGGCGGTGCGCTGGTCGGGCTGGGCCTGCTGTGGCCCGCCACGGGCCACAGCACGCGGCATCGCAAACTCGTCCAGTGGGGCACCTGTGCGGCGGTGTTCCTGCTGGCGGCAGCCGTGATCGCGGTCCGGACGGCCGGACTTCCCGCACTCACCTGATCACACCGGCGTCAACTCTCCACAGAGTTATCCACAGATCTTCTGTCTTTTCCTCAGGTGTGGATGACGCTGTGGATAACTCATGGGGAGAGCTTGCGCGCAGCTACTTCCACTGCGTGGAGACACCGAATCCCGCGGCGATGAAGCCGAAACCGACCACGATGTTCCAATTTCCGAGGGCTTCCACCGGAAGCTGGGTCTCGGACAGGTAAAACACGACGATCCACGCCAGGCCGACCAGGAAGAACGCCAGCATGACCGGAGCGACCCAGTTGCGGTTCGTCAGCTTGATCGCCTGTGGCGTCCGCGTGGGCGGAGGGGTGTAGTCGTCCTTCTTGCGGATACGTGACTTCGGCACGAGGGGCTCTCCTGTCGATGCGCTGGGGACCTTGCCTGCCCCGGGCGTCCGTTAGCGTAGTGGACCTGTGGCGTTGAAGGAGAAGGGTACGTTGAGCAAATCCGACGACTCCTCCGCGGGTCCCCGTCGCCGTGCCAGACCGGTCCGGCTGCTCACGGCCGCCGTTTTCGCCCTGGCCGGCTTGATCTTCGTCACCAGCTTCAACACCTCCAAGGGTACGAACATCCGCACGGACGCCTCGCTCCTCAAGCTGTCCGACCTGATCCACGAGCGCAGCCAGAACAACCTGGACCTCGAGAAGAGCACCGCGACGGCCCGCGGCCAGGTCGACGCCCTGGCCGACCGGGACAACGGCAGCACCAAGGCGGAGGACGCCCGGCTCGCCGCACTGCGCGCCGCCTCGGGCACCGAGGAGATCACCGGCAAGGCCGTCACGGTCACCCTGAACGACGCGCCTCCCAACGCCACGGCCCGCATCCCCAACGTTCCCGAGCCCCAGCCCAACGACCTGGTGATCCACCAGCAGGACCTCCAGGCCGTGGTGAACGCCCTGTGGCAGGGCGGCGCCGAGGGCATCCAGGTCATGGACCAGCGCCTGATCTCCACCAGCGCCGTGCGCTGCGTGGGCAACACCCTGATCCTCCAGGGCCGGGTGTACTCGCCCCCGTACAAGGTGACGGCGGTCGGCGACCCGGGCGCGCTGAAGAAGGCCCTCGCGGCCTCGCCCGCGCTGCAGAACTACCAGCTGTACGTGAACGCGTACGGACTGGGCTGGAAAGTGGACGAGCACAAGGCGCTGACACTGCCGGGGTACTCCGGCACAGTGGACCTCCACTATGCGAAGCCGCTGGAGTCCGCCACCCCGTGACCGTGACGTCGACGTACCGCGCCTGCTGGTACGGACGTTCAGCGAGGTGTGCCTGACCGCCGGCTCCCTGATCGTGCTCTTCACGGCCTACGTGATGCTGTGGACCGGGGTCAAGGCCGACCAGGCCATGGACGGCGAGATGGCCCGGATGCGCGACCGCTGGGCGGCCGTCCCCGCGGCCGCGGCCGCACCGGCCCCGCAACTGGCTCTTATACCCAGTACGGGGCGGGCGGCCGGTGCCGGCACGAAGCGGGCCCGGGACCGGTGGACGCGCTCGTCCACCGGGCCCGGGCCCGTCGTTCAGGTGCGGGCGGCCCGCCCGCGCCGCCGGCTCAGTGCGCGACGGCGGTCGCCTGCGGGGCCGGGGCCTCCTGGTCCGCGCCGGCGGCGGGGGTGGCCGCCCCGCGCAGCGGGACCTCCTTGACGAACCAGGCGGCCGCGAAGCCCAGTACCGCGATGCCCGCGCCGAGCAGGAACGCCGAGTGCGTACCGGCGGCCACCGCGTGCTGGTAGGCGTCGCGGACGGCCTCGGGGAGCTTCGCCAGGCTGGCCGCGTCGAGCTGGGCGGAGCCCGCCGCCTTCGCGGCCTCCGGGCCGAGGCGGTCGCTCATCGTGGAGGTGACCTGGCTGGTGAACAGGGAGCCCATCAGCGCCACGCCGAAGGAGCCGCCGAGCGTGCGGAACAGGGTGGCCGAGGAGGACGCGACGCCCATGTCCTTCATCTCGACGCTGTTCTGCGCGACCAGCATGGTGATCTGCATCAGGAAGCCGAGGCCTGCGCCGAGGACCGCCATGTAGACGCCCGACACCAGCCGGGTGGTGCCCGTGTCCATGGTGGCGAGCAGGAAGAGCCCGGCGACCATGAGCGCGCCGCCGATGATCGGGAACATCTTGTACTTGCCGCTGTTCGTGGTGATCCGGCCGGCGATCAGCGAGACGACCATCATCGAGAGCAGCATCGGCAGCAGGAGCAGGCCGGAATTGGTGGCCGAGGCGCCCTGTACCGACTGCTGGAAGAGCGGGAGGTAGAGCACCCCGCCGAACATCGCGAAGCCGACCAGGAAGCCGATCACGGACATGAGCGTGAAGTTGCGGCTGCGGAAGATGTGCAGCGGCATGATCGGCTCGGCGGCCCTGGTCTCGGTGAAGAGGAACGCCGCGGTGGACAGGATGCCGGTGACGATCAGGCCGATGATCTCGGCGGAGCCCCACGCGTACTCGGTGCCGCCCCAGGTGGTGACGAGGACGGCGGAGGTGATCGCGATGGTCAGCAGCGCCGCGCCGAGGTAGTCGATCTTCCGGCGTTCCCCCTCCCCCGTCTTCTTGGGAAGGTGCAGGACCGCGGTCACCATGGCGAGGGCCACGGCGCCGAGCGGGAGGTTGATGTAGAAGGACCAGCGCCAGCCCATGTGGTCGGTGATGGTGCCGCCGACCAGCGGTCCGCCGATCATGGCGAGGGCCATCACGCCGGCCATCATGCCCTGGTACTTGCCGCGCTCACGGGGCGGGATGAGGTCGCCGATGATCGCCATGACGCCGACCATCAGACCGCCGGCGCCGAGGCCCTGGATGGCGCGGAAGCCGATGAGCTGGCCCATGTCCTGGGCCATGCCGCTGAGCGCCGAACCGATGAGGAAGATGACGATCGAGGTGAGGAAGGAGCCCTTCCGCCCGTACATGTCGCCGATCTTGCCCCAGATGGGGGTGGAGGCCGCGGTGGCGAGCGTGTAGGCGGTGACCACCCAGGACAGGTGCTCCAGTCCGCCGAGCTCGCCGACGATGGTGGGCATCGCGGTACCGATGATCATGTTGTCGAGCATGGCCAGCAGCATCGCGATCATGAGGGCCATCAGGACGACCCTTACGCTGCGCGGCTTCACCTCCTCCGAGGCGTCCGTACTCTTCGTCGTCTCCACCATGTTCCACTCCCCTGGCGCACGTGCACCGGTACCCGGCACTTACTTGCCGCCCGGCTAGTTCACTACACTGGGGAAGGTAGACCCGTAACTAGCCGGGCGTCAAGTAAGTAATCGAGGAGAGCCATGTCCAGGAGCGGTCCGCAGCAGCGCCGTGGCAACACGCGGCAGCGCATCCAGGACGTCGCGCTGGAGCTCTTCGCCGAGCAGGGGTACGAGAAGACGTCGCTGCGCGAGATCGCGGAGCGGCTGGAGGTCACGAAGGCGGCGCTGTACTACCACTTCAAGACCAAGGAAGACATCATCATCAGCCTGTTCGAGGACCAGACCCGGCCGATCGACGAGCTGATCGCATGGGCGGAGGAGCAGCCCCGGACCCTGGACACGAAGCGGGAGATCCTGCGCCGCTACAGCGAAGCGATGGCGGGCGGCGCCTCGCTGTACCGCTTCATGCAGGAGAACCAGGCCTCGCTGCGGGAGCTGAGCATCGGCGAGAGGGTGAAGCAGCGCCTCTTCGCGCTGGTGGAGCTGCTCCGGACGGGCCGGGAGGACGCCCCCTTGGCCGACCAGGTCCGCTGCGTGAGCGCCCTCTTCACCCTGCATGCGGGAATGATGTTCCTCCAGCACATCGAGGGGGACCCGGAGGAGACCCGGCAGGCCGCCCTGGAGGTCGCGACGGACCTGATCACCCAGGCGCACGAGCAGGCCTGAACGGCGGCGACGGGCCCGCCCGTTCCCTCCATCCGCTCATCCACTGAGCCACTCCTTCACTCCCTCACCCCTTCACTCGTTCACTCGTTCTGGCGAACCACGAGCCGGATGATTACTCTCCGTAATCGGATCGGCTACGTTTGGTGAAGCGCGTCGCGGACGATCGCGGCGCCCGAACCGAAGGCACCGCCATGATCCGTCTCGCGCTCACCGCGGCCGCGACCGCTGCCGCCGCACTCCTCACCGCCGCTCTCGCACAGCAGGCGCCGGCCGCCGGGCCCCGCTCACACCTCACGCCCCTCTCATACGTCGCCCTCAGGGACTCCTACAGCGCGGGCTCGTTCGTGCGCCCGTGGAACACCGACGGGTGCGGCCGCTCCGAGCACGACTATCCGCATCAGGCGGCGCGGCGGCTGAAGTTGGCGCTCACGGACGTCACCTGCTCCGCGGCGGAGGTCAGAGCCGGGCTGCTGGAAGCGCAGTCCGAGCTGAAGGGGCCGCCGTCGGTGCCCCCGCCGGGCGGCTGGGCCGCCAAACCGGCACAGGTCGGGGCCGTTTCGGCGAGCACCGATCTCGTCACGGTCGGCGCGGGCGGCAATTCCGTGGGCTTCGCCGAGATCGTCGAGACCTGCGTGAAACGGGGGCTCGCCTCCTTCGGGACGGGCACCCCCTGCACCGACCACTACACGCGCGGCGAGGGCGCCTCCCGGCTCGATGCCCGGTTCACCGCCCTGGAGGCCGACTTCACAGACCTGTTGAAGGAGATCCGCAGGCGCGCCCCGCACGCCAAGGTCGCGGTCGTCGGCTATCCGGCCGTCGTGGACGAGGCCGCCGGCTGCGGCTGGGGCGCCTGGAACCAGCTCGGCACGGTCACCAAGGGCGACACGCCCTGGCTCGACACCCTGGAGCGCCGGGTCAACGACCTCCTGCGGGACCAGGCCGCGCGGGGCGGCGCGATCTACGTGGACACGTACGCCTCCAGCACCGGCCACGGGGTCTGCGCAGCAGCCGGGCAACGCTGGATGTACGGCATCAAGGACACCCTGACCGGCTCCGGCGACCAGTCCGATCCGCCCTCCGAGCTCTGCCGCTCCATCCCCGCCGGGGGCGAGGCCTGCACCGTCCTGCACCCGAACCTCCGGGGCACCACGCACCAGGCAGACCGCGTCACCGAGGCCCTGACCTCCTTGGGGGCGACCAGGAGGTGACGACACGAGGCCGCCCCGGCAGCCGGCACCGGCGCGACCGCGTGGAGCGGGCGGATCCGATCAGAGGTCCGCGCCGAGCAGTTCGCCGCGGGGATCGAGGATCCCGACCTCCTCGTCCGCGTGGAGGGCGAGTTCCTCACGGTGGCCCTGGACCTCGACGTCTGGCGGCCCAAGGCGGCCGGGCGCCCGAAGATCTCCTGGCGCCAGGCCGCACGGGGACGATCGGCCTCGTGAAGTCATCGTGCGGACGGCGCCGCACCGCGCCGCGCCGCCGCCGGCAGGGCACGAGCCTTCAGCTCGTGCCGCTCCCCCGGGTGTCCCGACGGGTCTCCCGCTCCTCGCGCCACTCGGTGAGCACCGCTTCGACGTCGAACTCCTTGAGGTTCAGCGGCGGGCCGGGCGGCGGCATGCGCAGGGCCGCGCGGATCTTGGTGTTGACCTCCGTCAGGATGTCGCGGACCTGCCGCTCGGTGCGGGCCGCGCGGACCGCCTCCCGCGCGTCCTCCGCCTCCTTGCGGAGCGCGAGCGCCGCCGGGAGGACCGCGAAGCCCTCGCGGTGCAGCTTGCCCTTGATCCACCACAGCTCGTCGTACGGGGCGTCGAGCGAGGCCAGCGGCTTGCCGAAGCCGGGCAGCTCCTCGAACTCCCCGCGCGCCTCGGCCTGTCTGATCTGCCGGTCCACGAAGGATTCGAAGCTGACACCAGGCGGTTTGCGCTCGGTCACGTTGCCTCCTCAGGGGTCCCCACCAGCATATCTCCGTGGCCCGAGAAAGCAGTTACCGCCAGTAACAGCACTAGAGCCGCCGGTCGGCCTCCCCGATCGGGATGTCGTTGATGCTGGCCTCGCGGCGGCGCATCAGGCCGGCGGCGTCGAACTCCCACTGCTCGTTGCCGTGGCTGCGCCACCACTGCCCCTGCGCGTCGTGCCACTCGTACTCGAAGCGCACGGAGATGCGGTTGTCGGTGTAGGCCCACAGCTCCTTGCGGAGCCGGTACTCCAGCTCGCGTTCCCACTTGTCGGCGAGGAAGGCCCGGATCTCGGCTCGGCCGGTGAGGAAGCGGTCGCGGTTCCGCCAGGAGGAGTCCTCGGTGTAGGCGAGGGCGACGCGTTCGGGGTCGCGGCTGTTCCAGGCGTCCTCGGCGGCCCGGACCTTGGCGCGGGCCGACTCATCGGTGAACGGCGGCAGCGGCGGGCGCACAGGGGCGGGCGCGGCGGGAGTGGCAGGGGTGACCGGGGTGGCGGGGGTGGTGGCGCGGGCGGGGACGAGCAGCGGGCGGTCGGACTCGGGAAGGAGCGGAAGGGCCTGGCGGGCGTGGGGGCGGGGGGTCGGCTCACGGGGGCGGGGGGGGGGGGGTCGGGAAGACGCGGGTGGACGGGGGGGCGGGCCAGGGCGCGGGGGACGACAGGTCCGCGGAGCCCGGGGAGGGAGCGCACTGCGGCGGCGTGTGGCTGGCCGAGCTGGCTTCCGTAGGGGATGGGACGCTGCTGGAACTGGCCAACGCGGAGGCCCTCGGGCTGACCGACCACACCGTCCGGCCGCCCCGCCAGGTGCTCGCCGAGCACCTGGCCGAACGGCGGCTGCTGCTGGTCCTGGACGGTTTCGAGCAACTGGTGGACAACATCTACGGAGAACAGCTGGTCGGCAGCGTAAGATCTGTATAAGGGACAGGTCCCGTACCGCCCGTGCAGCGTGCGCCGCAGGCCGCACCCGGGCCCGTTCCCGCAGCTGCCGCCACGCCGTCCGTCTCGGCGGCGGTACCGCAGGTCCAGCTGATCCCCGCGTCCGCCGAGGGCGCGCTGGACGCGGCCGAAGAGGCCGTGGACCTGCTGCTCGACACCGGGCGCGCGCCCGGCGACATCCTGGTGCTCACCACCGGCGACCCGCACCCGTGGGCCGCGCACGAGCTGTCCTTCGGCGAGGCCGCGTACTGGGCCCTGCACGATGCCGGGGACGACGTCTTCTACGCGGACGCGGCGCAGGTCCAGCGTGCCGCCGGCCGCCCCGTCGTGGTCTTCGCGGCCAACGGCGGACCGGTCGACGCGGTCACCGCGGCCGTGCCGGTCGCGCTCGCGCGGGCCGGTGCGCTGCTGATCGTGTGCGGCGAAACGGAGCAGATCAACTCCGTGCTGGGTGCGGGCGTCTGACGCCCCGTACTCCCGCACGGTCGAGGGGCGGGGTGGGCGCACAGCCGGCCCTGCCGAAGTCCGAGGCCTGACCAGCCGTACGCCCGATTCCGGGTGTACGGCCGTTGGGCGTGCCCGCGCGCAGGACCGGTGCCCGTACGGTTTCAGCGGGCGGCCGTACGGATTTCAGCGGGCGGCCGTGCGGCGCAGGGCCTCCGCGGCTCCGCCGCCGGTGCGCAGGGCGAGCGGGGCGAACTCGGCGGCCGTTTCGCCGAGGCGCTCGGGCCGCGAGTCCGAGCTGGGCCGACGGCCGCCGCGGCCCTCGCCCAGGACCTGCCAGCCGCCGCGGGTCAGCGTGATGTACGCGCCGCAGCGCAGCCCGTGCAGGGTGCAGGCATCCCGCAGCCCCCACATCCAGGCGCCGTCCTCCTCGGTCCACCGCTCGTCGCCGTCGCGGCAGTACAGCAACACCGCGGTCCGCACGGGGGTCCGCCGCCGCAGGTCGTGCGGGATGACCCGGCGCAGGCGCGAGAGCAGGGCGTTGCGGTACTCCCAGCCGTCGGCCGAGGCCGAGCGCTGAACGAAGGAGGCGCTCGCGACGAGCCGCTCCTCGGGTCCGAGCACGGCGATCACCGCGGTGGACGGCACCGGGCTGTGCCGCGAGTGCAGACCGCTGACTACCTCGCGGGGGTTGCGCAGCAGGGGGACGCCCGACGCCGTCCACTCGGAGGGTTCCAGCAGCCGGCCGTGCCGGCTGGCGCCGCCGGTGGCCGTGGTCAGGGACGTGGTCGAGGGCGGGGCGAATCCGAAGGTCACGGTCCTCCCTTCGGGTACACGCCCGCGAACGGGCACAGCTGGAGTGCGGGCACACCGCGGCGCGGCCCAGGAGGGCGCCGTCGGGCCGAGCGGGAGCACTGCAATTCTCGCGTGGCCCGTGAGCATGCGGCAACGAGCAATTGACGCCGCCGACCGGAATTCGCCGGTATGCCGTTCATATCCTTGCCCCGTCACGCCGAAGATGACTCATTCGGCTACGGCTGAAGCGCCAGTACCAGCGGAAACACCGCCTTGGCGCCCGCTCGCCGCAGCAGCCGCGCGGAGACCGCGAGGGTCCATCCGCTCTCGGCGCGGTCGTCGACGAGGAGGATGGGACCCGCGGTCTCCTTCAGGATCGCGGCGAGTTCCGGCGGAACGGTCAAGGCCTGGTGGAGGCCGCGCACCCGCTGGGCGCTGTTCGAGGAGGGCAGGCCGAACTCCGGTGCCTGGTCCGTGTAGGCGATCGTGCCGAGCAGGGGCATCCGCCCGATCTCCGCGATCCGCGCGGCCAGCGAGCCGACGAGCCGGGAGCGGCCGCGCGAGGGCAGCGCGACGACTCCGACCGGGCGCCCGGGCGCGTCCGGAGCCCCCGAGGCCCAGCCGCCGGGGCCGCGGGCCCAGTCGGCCAGCACCGTCACGACGGCCTGAGCCACATCGTCCGGAACCGGCTGGTCGGGCGCCCCGGGCGCGAGCATCGGGCGCAGCCGGTTGCCCCAGCCGATGTCGGAGAGCCGCCCCAGCGCACGGCCCGTCGAAGCCTGCTCGCCCGCCGGGATCCGGCCCTTGAGGTCCACGCCCACCGCGGCGAGACCCGTCGGCCACATCTTGCGGGGCTCCAGCTCCACGCCCGGGCGGTCCAGCTCCCCGCGGGCGGTGTCCAGCGCGGCCCCGGAGACCTCCGCCGTGAACCGGGCCCCCGCGCAGTTGTCGCACCGGCCGCAGGGCGCGGCCTCCTCGTCGTCGAGCTGGAGGCGCAGGAACTCCATGCGGCAGCCGGTGGCCGCCGCGTAGTCCCGCATGGCCTGCTGCTCGGCGGCTCGCTGCCGGGCCACCCAGGCATAGCGCTCGGTGTCGTACACCCACGGCTCGCCGGTCGAGGTCCAGCCGCCCTTGACGCGGTGCACGGCGCCGTCGACGTCGAGGACCTTGAGCATGGTCTCCAGCCGGGTGCGACGCAGGTCGACCAGCGGCTCCAGGGCGGGCAGGGACAGCGGCCGGCGGGCCTCGGCCAGCACCTCGAGCGTGCGGCGCACCTGCTGCTCCGGCGGGAAGGCGACGGAGGCGAAGTACTGCCAGATCGCCTCGTCCTCGCGCCCCGGCAGCAGCAGGACCTCGGCGTGCTCCACGCCGCGGCCGGCGCGGCCGACCTGCTGGTAGTAGGCGATGGGGGAGGAGGGCGAGCCGAGGTGCACGACGAAACCGAGATCGGGCTTGTCGAAGCCCATGCCGAGGGCCGAGGTGGCCACCAGGGCCTTGACCCGGTTGGCCTGGAGGTCGTTCTCCGCCTGCTCGCGGTCGGCGTTCTCCGTCTTGCCGGTGTACGAGGAGACCGTGTGCCCGCGGTGGCGCAGGTACGCGGTGACCTCCTCGGCGGCGGCCACCGTCAGGGTGTAGATGATCCCGGAGCCGGGGAGGTCGCCGAGGTGGTCGGCGAGCCAGGCCAGCCGGTGGGCAGCGTCGGGCAGCGTGAGCACCGCCAGGCTGAGGCTCTCGCGGTCCAGGGGGCCCCGCAGGACGAGGGCGTCCGTCCCGGCCCCGGTGCCGAGCTGCTCGGCCACGTCGGCGGTCACGCGGGCGTTGGCGGTGGCGGTCGTGGCCAGGACCGGGACGCCCGGCGGCAGATCGGCCAGCATGGTGCGCAGACGGCGGTAGTCGGGGCGGAAGTCGTGCCCCCAGTCCGAGATGCAGTGGGCCTCGTCCACCACGAGCAGACCGGTCGCGGCGGAGAGCTTGGGAAGCACCTGGTCGCGGAAGTCGGGGTTGTTGAGCCGCTCCGGGCTCACCAGGAGGACGTCGACCTCGCCCGCGGCGATCTCGGCCTGGATCGACTCCCAATCCTCGGGGTTGGCCGAATTGATGGTCCGGGCGTGGATCCCGGCCCGCGCGGCGGCCTCCACCTGGTTGCGCATCAGCGCGAGCAGCGGGGAGACGATCACCGTGGGTCCGGCACCGGCCGCCCGCAGCAGCGAGGTGGCCACGAAGTACACGGCGGACTTGCCCCAGCCGGTGCGCTGCACCACCAGGGCGCGGCGCTTGTCCGCGACGAGGGCCTCGATCGCCCGCCACTGGTCCTCGCGCAGCTTCGCGGTCCCCGTGGGGTCGCCCACGAGGCGGGCTAGTACGGAGTCGGCCGAGGACCTCAGGTCTGCGTTCATGCCCCCATGCAACCCGATGGCTCTGACATACCGCGAATGCCGCTCTGTGCCTGTGGATGTTGAAGGGTGGACTTGTTGGGCGTCAGTCCGGGGCCGGCCCGGGAGTTATCCACAGGGGTTTCCGGATCCGGTCGGGCACGAGACCTTCGGGACATGACGAACAACCACGAAGCACGCACCCCGTCCGACCGGCCTTCCGCCGGCCCGTCCGGAGCCGCCGACGCCTCCCGGATCACCCTGCGCAGCCCGGCCGAACTGGCCGACGCGCTGCCCTACATGCTCGGCTTCCACCCGACCGACTCCCTCGTCATGGTCGCCGTCCACGGCGAGGGCGGCCGCTTCGGCGGCCGGCTCCGGGTCGGCATCCCCCACACCCCGGAGGAGTGGGAGGACACCGCCCGGCAGGTCGCCGACTGCCTGATCCACGGCAGCGAGCGCCGTGGCACCAAGCCCGACGGCGTCATCGTCTTCCTCTGCCAGGACCCCGGCGGGGACGAGAGCGGGCAGCGGGTGATGACCCGGCTGCGACCGCTCGCCCAGCGGATCCGGCTCTCCTGCGGGGCGCTGGACGTTCCCGTGCTCGAGGCCCTGTGCCTCTCCGCCGGGCGGTACTGGTCCTACTGCTGCCCGGACGCGCGGTGTTGTCCCGCGGAGGGCACCGTGCTGGCCGTGCCCGGCAGCTCGGTGATGGCCGCGGCGGCCACCTTCGCCGGGCTGCAGGTGCGGGGTTCCCTCCGGGAGATCGAGCGCAGGCTCACCCCGTTGCGCGGAAAGGACGCAGAGGAGATGGAAGGTGCCCTGGACCGGGCCGCCGCGGCCCTGGTCCCGAAGATCCTCGACGGGGCCACCCGGGAGGAGGTGGGCGCCGAGACCGTCCTGCTCGCCCGGGCGCTGATGCAGCGCATGACGCTGGCCCCGCCGGCCGAAGCCGGCTCCCGCGCGGACGACTGGGACGACGCGCTGCTCGGCCACGAGGAGGCCGCCTCGCTCATCCTCGGCCTCCAGGACCGCGAGATCCGCGACATCGCCGCCGAGTGGATGGAGGACGAGGAGGCGGCTCCGGCCCTGCGGCTGTGGCGGGCACTGGCCCGGCGCTGTGTCGGTGCCTACGGGGAGCACGCGGCGGCCCCGCTCACCCTGGCCGGCTGGGTCTCCTGGTCCACCGGCGACGAGCCGACCGCCCGGGTCGCGCTGGGGCTGGCGCTGCGCGCGGACGACGGGTACCGCTTCGCGCAGCTGCTCCACCACGCCTGCAACGAGGGGATCGACCCGGAGGGGCTGCGGGAGTGCCTGCGGGAGGAGCGGCGCAGGCGGGAGCCGCGCCGGGGACGTGCGCAGGGCGGCTCCCGCCGGGGTGCCACCAGGCCGCCCGGCCGCCGGAGCCGGACGGTCCGCCGCGAGTCCGGCCGCACCGCGGGGAGCGGGCAGTGAAGCGGGAGCGGGTCCTGAGGCGGGTCCCGAGGCTGGTCTCGAGGGTGGCCTCGGGCCGGGACCGGAGCCGGGATCAGGTCCTGGAGCGGGGGAGGAATCCCAAGTGAGAGGCGACCCACCATGCCGCTGCATGTCCCTCCGGCTCCCGCGCCCGCCCTGCGCAGCGTCCTCGCGGCCCTCGGTTCTCCCAGCGCCGTCAATGAGGCGCACACCCCGGCCCTGCGCGCCCTGCAGGGTCCGATGACAGCCGAACTGCCGCTGCCCGTCCACGTCCTGGACCGGCTGAACATCTCCGGCCTGACCGCGGGCGGCAGGCCGCCGCGCACCCGGCTGACCGGCTGGCGGTTCCTGATCCGCAGCGGGGACCGCTACGTCGCGGCGGCCGACACCCGGTTGACACCCGACGGGTGGGCCTTCTCCCACTTCTTCGAGGGCCCCTACGTCGCCGCCACCGAACGCGCACTGCGCCAGGCCGAGTCGCTCGGCAAGAACTACCAGCCGCGGCTGCTGTCCGTACCGGAGCTGTACATGCTGACGCTGTGGCTGCACGGATCGGTGGGCGCCGACGCCTCCGCCGGACTGCCGGCCGCCGCCGACCTGCTCGTCCCGCTGGCGCCCGCCCCGCCGGGCATCGCCGCCTACCGGCCGCACCCGGTGTCCGAACTGCTGCCCGTGATGACCCACCGGCTCAAGCCCTCGGCGGCGCCCCCGGTCCCGCCCTCGATGGCGGCCCCGGCCGCCTGATCGGGCCCCGTGGCCGGAACTGCCCATTCGGCCTAGCCCACTCGGGCCCCCTGCGAACCATCCGAAATGACAGGGGAGTTGACTTGAACCGCCCGCACGGGTGATGCGTCATCAATCTATGAGGACAGCTACCGGGAAATCCCTCCGGACACCGTGCCGTGGGGGAACACTGGGACCCTGACCGAGCCAAGTCGTCTATACGGGGGGCGGCCATGAACACCGCATCGAGCCGCAGCACACAGCAGACCACACCGCAGCGAAAGAACGCATCCATGTGCCAGCACAAGCCAGCATGCCCGTCCGCCGACTCCGCCGACCGGGAGGCCGCGCACCCCGTGGCCGTGCACCCGGAACAGGGCTGGAGCCTGCTGTGCAACGGCGTCCTGCTCTTCGAGGACACCGGTGAGCTGCTGCCTGACGGCCAGATCATCGCTCCGCACCGCCCGCTCGCGGCGACGCAGGTGATGAAGGCGGCCTAGGCTGCCGGCCAGACCGCAAACGAAGGGGCCGGCCCGGGAGGAACACCTCCCGGGCCGGCCCCTTCGTCACGTCACGCGGACGGACGGCGGATCAGTTGTCGTACTCGTCCAGCGGCGGGCAGGAACACACGAGGTTCCGGTCGCCGAAGGCACCGTCGATGCGGCGCACCGGCGGCCAGTACTTCTCCGCGGCCGAAACCCCACCCGGGAAGACGGCCTCGTCGCGGCTGTACGGGTGGTTCCACTCGCCGCCCAGCGCCGCCGCCGTGTGCGGGGAGTTGGCCAGCGGGTTGTCGTCCACCGGCCACTCGCCGCCCGCGACCCGCTCGATCTCGGCGCGGATGGCGATCATCGCGTCGCAGAAGCGGTCGATCTCGGCGAGGTCCTCGGACTCCGTCGGCTCGATCATGAGCGTGCCGGCGACCGGGAAGGACATGGTCGGCGCGTGGAACCCGTAGTCGATCAGGCGCTTGGCGATGTCGTCGATGCTGACGCCCGTCGCCTTCGACAGGGGCCGCATGTCGATGATGCACTCGTGCGCGACCAGGTTGCCCGGGCCGGTGTAGAGCACCGGGTAGTGCGGCTCCAGCCGCTTGGCGATGTAGTTCGCGCCGAGCACCGCCACCTGGGTGGCGCGCTTGAGGCCCTCGCCGCCCATCAGGCGCACGTACGACCAGGAGATCGGCAGGATGCCGGCCGAGCCCCACGGAGCGGCCGAGATCGGGCCGACGCCCGTCTCGGGACCGGCGGTCGGCTGCAGCGGGTGGTTGGGCAGGTACGGGGCCAGGTGCGCCCGGACACCGACCGGGCCGACGCCCGGGCCGCCGCCGCCGTGCGGGATGCAGAAGGTCTTGTGCAGGTTCAGGTGCGAGACGTCGCCGCCGAAGTGGCCCGGCTTGGCCAGGCCCACCAGGGCGTTGAGGTTGGCGCCGTCCACGTAGACCTGGCCGCCGACGTCGTGCACCTGGGCGCAGATGTCGGCGACGTGCTCCTCGAACACACCGTGCGTGGAGGGGTAGGTGATCATCAGCACGGCGAGCTCGTCGCGGTACTGCTCGATCTTGGCGCGCAGGTCGTCCGCGTCCACCTCGCCGTCGTCGGCGGTCTTGACGACGACGACCTTCATGCCGGCCATCACGGCGCTGGCGGCGTTGGTGCCGTGCGCGGAGGACGGGATGAGGCAGACGGTCCGCTGCTCGTCGCCGTTCGCCCGGTGGTAGGCGCGGACGGCCAGCAGGCCGGCGAGCTCACCCTGGGAGCCGGCGTTGGGCTGAATGGAGACCTTGTCGTAGCCGGTCACCTCGCAGAGACGTTCCTCCAGCTCGGTGATGAGCGTGAGGTACCCCTCGGCCTGGTCGACCGGGGCGAACGGGTGCAGCTGGCCGAATTCGGGCCAGGTGACCGGCTCCATCTCGGTGGTCGCGTTGAGCTTCATGGTGCAGGAGCCCAGCGGGATCATGCCGCGGTCCAGCGCGTAGTCCTTGTCCGAGAGCTTGCGCAGGTAGCGCAGCATCGCGGTCTCGCTGCGGTGCTGGTGGAAGACCGGGTGGGTCAGGTACGCGTCCTCGCGCAGCAGCGCCTCGGGAAGCGCGTCGGCCGCGGTGGCGTCGAGGGCCTCCAGGTCGGCGGTGACCCCGAAGGCGGTCCAGACGGCCTCGACGTCGGCGCGCAGGGTGGTCTCGTCGCAGGCGACGGAGACCAGGTCGGCGTCCACCTGGAAGAGGTTGACCCCGCCCTCGCGGGCCGCGGCCACGACCTCGGCGGCGCGGCCCGGGACCCGGGCGGTGACGGTGTCGAAGTAGGAGCCGTGCACGATCTCGACCCCGCCGGCCGTCAGACCGGCGGCGAGCAGGGCGGCGTAGCGGTGCGTGCGGCGGGCGATCGTCCGCAGGCCGTCCGGGCCGTGGTAGACGGCGTACATGCCGGCCATCACGGCGAGCAGCACCTGCGCCGTGCAGATGTTGCTGGTGGCCTTCTCACGGCGGATGTGCTGCTCACGGGTCTGCAGCGCCAGCCGGTAGGCCTTGTTCCCGTCCGCGTCGACGGAGACGCCGACGAGGCGGCCGGGGAGCGAGCGGGCGTGCTTGGCCTGGACGGCCATGTAGCCGGCGTGCGGTCCGCCGAAGCCCATCGGGACGCCGAAGCGCTGGGTGGTGCCCACCGCGATGTCCGCGCCCAGCTCGCCCGGCGAGGTCAGTAGGGTCAGGGCGAGCAGGTCGGCGGAGACGGCGACGATCGCGCCGAGCCCGTGGGCCTGGTCGATGACCGGCTTGATCGCGCGGACCGCGCCGGAGGCGCCCGGGTACTGCAGGAGCACGCCGTAGACGCCGCGCTCGGCGATCTCGGCCGGGATGCCCTCGGACAGGTCGGCGACGACGACCTCGATGCCGATCGGCTCGGCGCGGGTCTCGATCACCGCGATGGTCTGCGGCAGCGCGTCGGCGTCGATGAGGAAGACGTTCCCCTTGGCCTTGCCCACCCGGCGGGCCAGCGTCATGGCCTCGGCGGCGGCGGTGCCCTCGTCGAGCAGGGAGGCGCCCGAGGTCGGCAGGCCGGTCAGCTCGGCGACGACGGTCTGGAAGTTGAGCAGGGCCTCGAGGCGGCCCTGGGAGATCTCCGGCTGGTACGGCGTGTAGGCCGTATACCAGGCGGGGTTCTCCATGACGTTGCGCAGGATCACCGGCGGCGTGAAGGTGCCGTAGTAACCCAGGCCGATCATGGAGGAGAGGACCTGGTTGCGGTCGGCGAGCTGACGCAGCTCGGCGAGCACCTCGGCCTCGGTCCGCGCCTCGGGCAGGTTCAGCGCGGCAGTGGTCTTGATCACATCCGGTACCGCGGCGGCGGTGAGCTCGTCCAGGGAGCCGTAGCCCACGTGGGCGAGCATCTTCGCCTGCGCCTCGGCATCCGGGCCGATGTGGCGCTGCTCGAAGGGGATGCCTCGCTCCAGCTGGGAGAGCGGAATGCGGTTGGCGGTCATGTACGGAGGCCTCCTGGTCGTACGACCTGCGAGGGGCACCACGGCGCGGGCACCCGGACGGCCTCCCCCTCTGTCATCACAACCTGAGAGCTTCACCGGGCCGCTCGAGGATCGCTCGCGAGGTCCGGCTTTCACCGTCGGTGAGGAGGGAACCGGCACTGCGCGCCCGGTACCCGTCCTGCTTTCCAGAGTGGCCTCACCACGTGCGGTACGTATGCCTGAGAGATTCCGGGGAGGATTTGCTCCTTCGGCGCCTCCGTCGAACTCACTCGGAGGACTCTCCCGCACAGGGTCAACAGCCGTCACCCAGCCTACCAGCGAGGATCTGGCCCCCTCCCTCGAGTGGCCCCCTCTCCGGAAATGCACTTTTGTAGTCATTACGGATGAGTGCGCTCCAATGGAGGGACCGGACCGTGCAGACAGACATCGATCCGCGGAGCCTGATCGGCCGCAAGGCGTTCGACCGCAATGGCACCAAGATCGGCACCGTCGACGAGGTCTACCTCGACGATGCCACGGGCGTCCCCGAATGGGCCGCCGTACGGACCGGCCTCTTCAGCCGGGACGCCTTCGTCCCCCTGGAGCCCAGCGAGATGGTCGGCGAGACCCTGCGGGTGCCCTTCGAGCGCTCCCTCATCAGGGACGCCCCCGACTTCGGCGTCGGCCGCCACCTCTCCCCCGAACAGGAGCTGCAGCTTTACCACCACTACGGCCTGGACGTGACCCTCCCCAGCGAGTTCCACCGCGACTTCGGCCACGTGGCGGGCGGCGAAACCTAGACCGTACCCACCAGCGGCAGCGGATCGGACGGCTCCAGTTCGGGGTCGTCCACCAGGAACGTCCGCACCCGGCCCGGCTCGGACCCGGGCTGTTCGAACCGTACGGTCACCCGCCCGACTCCGCTGCCCTGGACCCACCCGGGTCCGTGCACCGCGTGCCGGACGTCGCAGCCGGCCGGCCAGCGCCGCCCGGGAGCGGCCTCGGGCTCGGCCGCGGACCCCGCGCCGCCCTGACCCTGGCCCTGGCCCTGGTCTGAGCCCTGGCCCTGGTCTGGGCCTGTCTCTTTTATACATCT
>NZ_CP030286.1:8233300-8685138 GCF_003287915.1 Streptomyces sp. ICC4
AACGCGGGTTCTCTCCTCGGGGCAGTCGCTTGGTGAAACGGGTCTCGGTCGCGCAGATCTCGTAGCCGAACCAGGTGTTGACGGCCAGCATCGGGGCGTTGCCGGTGTCGTTCCCGGTGAACGCCTCCGTGTAGCCGGCCGCCCGGGCCCGCAGCAGCGAGTCGCTCTTGGCGAGCCGGGCCAGCCCGCGGCCGCGGAACGCGCGCAGGGTGCCGGTCATGGCGGAGGAGTAGCGGGTGACCCCGTCCGTGTGGGCGGCGGTGAAGGCGGCCACCTCGCCGTCCACCAGGACCACGGTGGTGAGGCCCCGGTCGAGGTACGGGTGGTTCCAGGTGTGCCGGAGCCAGTCCTCGTAGTCGTCGAACTCCGTCACGACGTCGCCCGGTTCGTCGAGGCTCGCCGCCGCGTCGGCCTCGAAGAGCGGGCGCGGATCGGCGGTGAAAGCGGAGCCGGGGCGCAGCTCGACGCCGGCCGGCAGGTCCCGGGGGAGGGCCGGCAGGCCGGCCCCGGCGAGGTCGCGGCGCAGGAAGTGCGCGGACCGGGAGGCGCGGTAGCCGGCGCGCTCGGCGAAGGCGCGGTGGGCCGGCTCGTCCAGGACCCAGGCGTACGAGTCCGTCCCGCCCTCGGCGGCGAGGTGCTCCTCGGCCGCGCGCAGCAGGGCGCGCCCGGCGCCGAGTCCGCGCAGGTCCGGGTCTACGTAGGCGTTGACGAAGCCCTGCCCCGGCTCGGGGCTGGTGTAGGCGATGCCGACCTGCGCCGTGCCGGCCACCCGGCCGTCGCCGGTCTCGGCGACGAGGATGCGGTAGCGCTTGTCGGGGTGGGCGGAGGCGAGCTCGAAGGCCACTCCGCTCGCGGTGCAGATCATGAAGGGCAGGGCCGAGCGGCGCACGCGCACCACTGACTCGGCGTCGTCCGGGTCGTTCGGGCGCAGGTCCCGGATCGTTGCGGTCATGTGCGTGACGGTACGGGTGGGTCGGGGAGCGCGCGCGTGAATTTCGGGCCGCCGCCCGGTCCGATGGGGGACAATCGGCCGCGTGACACCGACTTCCACGAACCTGAAGATCCGCATCGACGGCGCGGCCGGTGCGGCGGCCCCGTACGAGCAGCTGCGCGCCCAGATCGCCGAGGGCGCGCGGGAGGGACGGCTGCCCGCCGGATTCAAACTGCCGACGGTGCGGGGCCTCGCGGAAGAGCTCGGGCTGGCGGCGAACACGGTCGCCAAGGCCTACCGGGTGCTGGAGGCCGACGGGGTGATCGAGACGCGGGGCCGGGCCGGCAGCTTCGTCGCGGCGGCGGGCGACGGGGCCTTCCGCGAGGCGGCCACCGCCGCGCAGGCCTATGCGGAGCGGGCGCGGCGGCTGGGCCTGACCTTCGAGGAGGCGACGGCGGCGTCGCTGGACGCGCTGCGCGCCCGGTACGCGGAGTAGTCCGGTACGCCGAGCAGTCCGGTACGCCGAGTGGCCCGTCCGGTCTCCGGCAGGTCCGGTGCGGGCCCCGGCCGGCCCCCGGGTCAGTCCTTGCGCGGGTGGAGCCGTGCCTCGAGGTGGTGCGTCATGGGCTGGCCCACCGCCGCCATCTCCTGCACGATCGTCAGCCCGCCGTCCTGGAGGGCGTACCGCCGGCGCATGCCGGTGACCTCCTTGGCCCGGGGGGTCAGCCCCACGGTCTCGGTCGCCATCTCGATCTCCGTGCCGGACACCCGGCCGACGTACGTCTCGACGATTCCCGTCGGGTGGGCGAGCGTGACCTCGACGGAGGCGTCCGGCAGGATCCGCCACCACCCGGCCTCCCGCCCCGCGGGGCGCAGGGCCGTCCCGGACGCGTCGATCAGCCACGCGCGCGACTCGTAGCGCAGGAAGGGCCTGCCGTCGTGGCTGAAGGTGATCTCCTGCTCGTACCGGAAGCCGTGCTCGAGGGTCGGGTACTCGCCGCTTCCCCGCCCGTGCCAGCGGCCGATGAGGCCCAGCACCGGCTGGAGTTGCGGATGCGGATCGGGACCCTCGCCGAGGACGTGGCTGTCGGGGAAGGGGTTCTCCTGCGCCGGTTCGAGCACGGTGCGTTCTCCTGTTCGTGGGTCCCCCGGAGGGTGCGTCGCCGAGTGCTGTGACCGGAAGGGTTCACCGGGGCGCGGCGCCCGGCACGGCACCTCGCCGCGTTGTCGGACCACACCGGTACGTCCAGTACGAGGCGTGCTCCTCCGCCCGGGGGCCCCTCCCGGCGGTAGCTGGGGGAGAGGCACCGCACCGAACACCGCGACCCGGCAAACCTTTCCGGCCACAGCACTAGCGCGGCCGGCGGGGGCCTTCGGCCGCGCCCCCATTGTCGTCGCCCCGCGGGCCGTCCCCCTACAGGTAGAGCCCCGCCTCGGTGTCGTGCCCCTGCGGCGGCAGCAGGGCCGAGGGGCCCGTCGCGCCGCGGCGCAGGGCGTAGAGCTCCGCCAGCGTCGCGCCCTCGCGGGAGACTCCCTCGTCCGTGCCGAGCCAGTCCACCGCCTCGCGGTGCGTGAGGCGGCCGACCTCGATCCGGGCCAGGCAGCGGCCGGGCCGGACCACCGCCGGGTGGAGGCGCTCCAGGTCCTCGTTGGTCGTCACGCCGACCAGGACGTTGCGCCCCTGGCCGAGCAGCCCGTCCGTGAGGTTGAGCAGCCGTGACAGCGCCTGCCCGGCGGTGTGCCGGGCCTCGCCGCGGATCAGCTCGTCGCAGTCCTCCAGCAGGAGCAGCCGCCAGCGGCCCTTCGCCGTGCCCTCGTCCTCGCCGATCGCGATGTCCATCAGGTAGCCCACGTCGTTGAACAGCCGCTCCGGGTCCAGTACGCAGTCCACCTGGCACCAGTCCCGCCAGGACCGGGCGAGCGTGCGCAGGGCGGAGGTCTTCCCCGTTCCCGGCGGGCCGTGCAGCAGGAGCAGCCGGCCCGCGATGTCCTCCGGGGTGATCTTCATCAGCCGGTCCATCGCCCCGGCCACCGGCGCGGTGTAGTTGGCCCGCACCTCCGCCCAGGTGCCGGCCGCGATCTGCCGGGTCGTGCGGTACGGGCCGCGGCGCGGGGAGACGTACCAGAACCCCATCGCGACGTTCTCGGGCTGCGGTTCGGGCTCGTCCTGGGCGTCCTGCGTGGCCTCGCCGAGCACTCCGGCGGCGAGTTCGTCGCTGACGGCCGTCACCGTGACGTCCGCGCCGCGGCTCCAGCGGGAGACGAGCATGGTCCACCCCTCGCCCTCGGCGAGCGTCGCGCTGCGGTCGCTGTCGCGAGCGGAGCGCAACACGGTGGCGCGGGGCGGCAGGAGGGTCGCGCCGGCCTTCACCCGGTCGATCGACACACTGTGCGAGTAGGGCTGCTCGCCCGACGCGAAACGGCCGAGGAACAGCGCGTCGACCACGTCCGACGGGGAGTCGCTGTCGTCGACGTTGAGCCGGATCGGCAGTGCGTCCTGGGGGTTGGCTGGCATGGCGCCCATGATCCGGCACGAACTGGCCTCATGCACCCGTGTTTCGCCGGATCGGGTGGCGGAATTCCCTCTTCAAACGCCGTGCGGGTGAAGATTCGGGCCGCATCTCTGCGCCGAATATTCTTGGCATGAACACTTCCAGCGGACCTCGGCTCCTTGTACCACGGACTCAGGAGTAACTCCGGAGCAACCCCCCACAAGGAGCCGCACACATGAGCATGAGAATGCCTCGTTTCGCAGCCTTGGCCTCTGCCCTGTTACTCGCCGCGGGAGCGGCCCTGTTCGGCGCCGGACCGGCCGGCGCCGCCGCCGACTTCGGCTACGTCGCCCTCGGCGACTCGTACTCCTCCGGCCTCGGCGCCGGCAACTACGACAGCGCCAGCGGCAACTGCAAGCGCACCACCCGTGCCTACCCGGCGCTCTGGGCCGCCGCCCACGCTCCGCAGACCTTCTCCTTCGCCGCCTGCTCCGGTGCCCGCACCGGTGACGTGATGAACAACCAGCTCACCCCGCTGAACGCCGGCACCGACCTGGTCAGCATCACCATCGGTGGCAACGACGCGGGCTTCTCCGACGTCATGACGACCTGTGTGCTCCAGTCCGAGTCCACCTGCGTCAGCCGCGTCAACCAGGCCAAGGCCTACGTCGACTCCACCCTCCCCGGCCAGCTCGACCAGGTCTACAACGCCATCCACAGCCGGTCCCCGGGCGCCCGCGTGGTCGTCCTCGGCTATCCCCGCTTCTACAAGCTCAACGGCAACTGCGTCGCAGGACTCACGGAGGGCGAGCGCACGGCCATCAACGGCGCGGCCGACCACCTCAACACCGCCATCTCCAAGCGCGCCGCCAACCACGGCTTCGCCTTCGCCTCGGTCGCGGGCGCCTTCACCGGCCACGAGATCTGCTCCGGCAGCGCGTGGCTGCACAGCCTCAACTGGCTGAACGTCAGCGAGTCGTACCACCCGACGGCCGCCGGACAGTCCGGCGGCTACCTGCCGGTCCTCACCGGCGCCGTGTGACGGCCTGACGGTCATGGCCTGACGACGTGACGGCCATGGCCTGACGGCCTGACGGCCTGACGGCCGCGGCCCGAGGCGGGTCCGGCGGTCACGGGCTGGGCGTCGGGCCCGGCGCCGGTGACGCGGAACCGGTCGGTCCGGCCGTTCCGGGGGAGGAGGCTCCGCCCGTCGGATCCTCCTCCTCGCACGTCACCGAGAACTCCAGCCAAGCCGAAGCCGCCTCGGCGGGACCCCGGACCTCGAGCCGCACCGCGTCCTCGAAGGTCGCCCCCGGGTAGTTCGTCAGCTCGGTGTGCTCCAGCCGTACGCTCGCCGGCCCGCCCTCCGGATACGTGACGGACTGCCAGCCCGGCCCGGTGGTCACCCCGCTGCGCGTGGCCCACCGGTACTCCAGCGCCGCCGGTACGCGGTCCACGGCGAGGGTGGCGGCGAAGGCGGGCGCCTCTCCGGCGGGCGGCGGGCAGCTGCCCCGGTAGCCGTCCCGGACCGCCTGCACGGCGGACACGGTCACGCCGGGCGGGGGACCGGCGGACGCGGACGCGGAAGGCGAGGCCGAGGGGGAGCCCGAGGGCGAAGGGCTCGGCGAGGGGGTCGGGGACGGCGAGCCCTCCGGTGTCGTGGACGGCGTGCTCGTCGGGGTCGCCGTGCCGGGCCCGCCGGTGTTCCGCAGGTCCTTCAGCAGCAGCCAGCCCAGCAGCGCCAGCACCACGACCAGCAGCACGATCCCCGCGGTCAGCACACAAAGGAAGCGTCCGTTCCTTGAGAACTCAACAGCGTGCCAAAAATCAACGCCAAAAAGTTGATACCCCGTCCATTTCGGTGGATGAGGTTCCTTTGAAAAAGACCTGTGAGGTCGCGGTTCTGCCGTGATGCTTGCAGGCAATTACACAGCGAGGATGCAGTGGACGGTCGGTCTTATTCCGACATGACTGTCCCGCTCTAAGTGCGTGTGCACCCGATTACGGGTAAACATTCATGGAGAGTTTGATCCTGGCTCAGGACGAACGCTGGCGGCGTGCTTAACACATGCAAGTCGAACGATGAAGCCCTTCGGGGTGGATTAGTGGCGAACGGGTGAGTAACACGTGGGCAATCTGCCCTTCACTCTGGGACAAGCCCTGGAAACGGGGTCTAATACCGGATAACACTCCTGCCTGCATGGGCGGGGGTTAAAAGCTCCGGCGGTGAAGGATGAGCCCGCGGCCTATCAGCTTGTTGGTGGGGTAATGGCCCACCAAGGCGACGACGGGTAGCCGGCCTGAGAGGGCGACCGGCCACACTGGGACTGAGACACGGCCCAGACTCCTACGGGAGGCAGCAGTGGGGAATATTGCACAATGGGCGAAAGCCTGATGCAGCGACGCCGCGTGAGGGATGACGGCCTTCGGGTTGTAAACCTCTTTCAGCAGGGAAGAAGCGAAAGTGACGGTACCTGCAGAAGAAGCGCCGGCTAACTACGTGCCAGCAGCCGCGGTAATACGTAGGGCGCAAGCGTTGTCCGGAATTATTGGGCGTAAAGAGCTCGTAGGCGGCTTGTCACGTCGGATGTGAAAGCCCGAGGCTTAACCTCGGGTCTGCATTCGATACGGGCTAGCTAGAGTGTGGTAGGGGAGATCGGAATTCCTGGTGTAGCGGTGAAATGCGCAGATATCAGGAGGAACACCGGTGGCGAAGGCGGATCTCTGGGCCATTACTGACGCTGAGGAGCGAAAGCGTGGGGAGCGAACAGGATTAGATACCCTGGTAGTCCACGCCGTAAACGTTGGGAACTAGGTGTTGGCGACATTCCACGTCGTCGGTGCCGCAGCTAACGCATTAAGTTCCCCGCCTGGGGAGTACGGCCGCAAGGCTAAAACTCAAAGGAATTGACGGGGGCCCGCACAAGCAGCGGAGCATGTGGCTTAATTCGACGCAACGCGAAGAACCTTACCAAGGCTTGACATATACCGGAAAGCACTAGAGATAGTGCCCCCCTTGTGGTCGGTATACAGGTGGTGCATGGCTGTCGTCAGCTCGTGTCGTGAGATGTTGGGTTAAGTCCCGCAACGAGCGCAACCCTTGTCCTGTGTTGCCAGCATGCCCTTCGGGGTGATGGGGACTCACAGGAGACCGCCGGGGTCAACTCGGAGGAAGGTGGGGACGACGTCAAGTCATCATGCCCCTTATGTCTTGGGCTGCACACGTGCTACAATGGCCGGTACAATGAGCTGCGATACCGTGAGGTGGAGCGAATCTCAAAAAGCCGGTCTCAGTTCGGATTGGGGTCTGCAACTCGACCCCATGAAGTCGGAGTTGCTAGTAATCGCAGATCAGCATTGCTGCGGTGAATACGTTCCCGGGCCTTGTACACACCGCCCGTCACGTCACGAAAGTCGGTAACACCCGAAGCCGGTGGCCCAACCCGTAAGGGAGGGAGCTGTCGAAGGTGGGACTGGCGATTGGGACGAAGTCGTAACAAGGTAGCCGTACCGGAAGGTGCGGCTGGATCACCTCCTTTCTAAGGAGCACAGTACCGATTGCAGACAAACGTTCTGCACGGTCAGCTCAGGGTGGAACGTTGATTAGTTGGCACGGTTTCCTGGATGGATCACAAGTACTGCTTCGGCGTGGAAAGTGACTCACTGACGGGGGATCGTGCTTGGCACGTTGTTGGGTATCTGAGGGTACGGCCGTAAGGTCATGCCTTCTGTGATGCCGGCCCCAGTGAACTTGACCTCAGGGTCAGGGTGATGGGTGACTGGTCGTTGCTTGAGAACTACACAGTGGACGCGAGCATCTGTAGGCCAAGTTTTTAAGGGCACACGGTGGATGCCTTGGCACCAGGAACCGATGAAGGACGTGAGAGGCCGCGATAGGCCCCGGGGAGCTGCCAACTGAGCTTTGATCCGGGGGTGTCCGAATGGGGAAACCCGGCAGTCGTCATGGGCTGTCACCCACTGCTGAACACATAGGCAGTGTGGAGGGAACGCGGGGAAGTGAAACATCTCAGTACCCGCAGGAAGAGAAAACAACCGTGATTCCGGGAGTAGTGGCGAGCGAAACCGGATGAGGCCAAACCGTATGCGTGTGATACCCGGCAGGGGTTGCGCATGCGGGGTTGTGGGAATTCTTTTGATCGGTCTGCCGGCCGGTCGGCGAGTCAGAAACCGTTGATGTAGTCGAAGGACATGCGAAAGGTCCGGCGTAGAGGGTAAGACCCCCGTAGACGAAACATCAGCGGCTTGCTTAAGAATCTCCCAAGTAGCACGGGGCCCGAGAAATCCCGTGTGAATCTGGCGGGACCACCCGCTAAGCCTAAATATTCCCTGGTGACCGATAGCGGATAGTACCGTGAGGGAATGGTGAAAAGTACCGCGGGAGCGGAGTGAAATAGTACCTGAAACCGTGTGCCTACAAGCCGTGGGAGCGTCGCCGTTATTCTTCGGAATAACGGTCGTGACTGCGTGCCTTTTGAAGAATGAGCCTGCGAGTTAGCGGTGTGTAGCGAGGTTAACCCGTGTGGGGAAGCCGTAGCGAAAGCGAGTCCGAATAGGGCGATTGAGTTGCACGCTCTAGACCCGAAGCGGAGTGATCTAGCCATGGGCAGGTTGAAGCGGAGGTAAGACTTCGTGGAGGACCGAACCCACCAGGGTTGAAAACCTGGGGGATGACCTGTGGTTAGGGGTGAAAGGCCAATCAAACTCCGTGATAGCTGGTTCTCCCCGAAATGCATTTAGGTGCAGCGTCACGTGTTTCTTGCCGGAGGTAGAGCACTGGATAGGCGATGGGCCCTACCGGGTTACTGACCTTAGCCAAACTCCGAATGCCGGTAAGTGAGAGCGTGGCAGTGAGACTGTGGGGGATAAGCTCCATGGTCGAGAGGGAAACAGCCCAGAGCATCGACTAAGGCCCCTAAGCGTACGCTAAGTGGGAAAGGATGTGGAGTCGCACAGACAACCAGGAGGTTGGCTTAGAAGCAGCCACCCTTGAAAGAGTGCGTAATAGCTCACTGGTCAAGTGATTCCGCGCCGACAATGTAGCGGGGCTCAAGCGTACCGCCGAAGTCGTGTCATTGCAGCAATAGGGCCAACGCCCGCTGTGATGGGTAGGGGAGCGTCGTGTGCCGGGTGAAGCAGCAGCGGAAGCTAGTTGTGGACGGTTCACGAGTGAGAATGCAGGCATGAGTAGCGATACACACGTGAGAAACGTGTGCGCCGATTGACTAAGGGTTCCTGGGTCAAGCTGATCTGCCCAGGGTAAGTCGGGACCTAAGGCGAGGCCGACAGGCGTAGTCGATGGACAACCGGTTGATATTCCGGTACCCGCTTTGAAACGCCCAATATCGAATCAGGCGATGCTAAGTCCGTGAAGCCGTTCCGGACCCTTCGGGGAAAGGAAAGTGGTGGAGCCGGCGAACCAGACTTGTAGTAGGTAAGCGATGGGGTGACGCAGGAAGGTAGTCCAGCCCGGGCGGTGGTAGTCCCGGGGTAAGGGTGTAGGCCGAGGGGTAGGCAAATCCGTCCCTCATTAAGGCTGAGACCTGATGCCGAGCCGATTGTGGTGAAGTGGATGATCCTATGCTGTCGAGAAAAGCCTCTAGCGAGTTTCATGGCGGCCCGTACCCTAAACCGACTCAGGTGGTCAGGTAGAGAATACCGAGGCGTTCGGGTGAACTATGGTTAAGGAACTCGGCAAAATGCCCCCGTAACTTCGGGAGAAGGGGGGCCATCACTGGTGATCGGATTTACTCCGTGAGCTGGGGGTGGCCGCAGAGACCAGCGAGAAGCGACTGTTTACTAAAAACACAGGTCCGTGCGAAGCCGTAAGGCGATGTATACGGACTGACGCCTGCCCGGTGCTGGAACGTTAAGGGGACCGGTTAGTCACATTTCGGTGTGGCGAAGCTGAGAACTTAAGCGCCAGTAAACGGCGGTGGTAACTATAACCATCCTAAGGTAGCGAAATTCCTTGTCGGGTAAGTTCCGACCTGCACGAATGGCGTAACGACTTCTCGACTGTCTCAACCATAGGCCCGGTGAAATTGCACTACGAGTAAAGATGCTCGTTTCGCGCAGCAGGACGGAAAGACCCCGGGACCTTTACTATAGTTTGATATTGGTGTTCGGTTCGGCTTGTGTAGGATAGGTGGGAGACTTTGAAGCGGCCACGCCAGTGGTTGTGGAGTCGTCGTTGAAATACCACTCTGGTCGTGCTGGATGTCTAACCTCGGTCCGTGATCCGGATCAGGGACAGTGTCTGATGGGTAGTTTAACTGGGGCGGTTGCCTCCCAAAAAGTAACGGAGGCGCCCAAAGGTTCCCTCAGCCTGGTTGGCAATCAGGTGTTGAGTGTAAGTGCACAAGGGAGCTTGACTGTGAGACCGACGGGTCGAGCAGGGACGAAAGTCGGGACTAGTGATCCGGCGGTGGCTTGTGGAAGCGCCGTCGCTCAACGGATAAAAGGTACCCCGGGGATAACAGGCTGATCTTCCCCAAGAGTCCATATCGACGGGATGGTTTGGCACCTCGATGTCGGCTCGTCGCATCCTGGGGCTGGAGTCGGTCCCAAGGGTTGGGCTGTTCGCCCATTAAAGCGGTACGCGAGCTGGGTTTAGAACGTCGTGAGACAGTTCGGTCCCTATCCGCTGTGCGCGTAGGAATATTGAGAAGGGCTGTCCCTAGTACGAGAGGACCGGGACGGACGAACCTCTGGTGTGCCAGTTGTCCTGCCAAGGGCATGGCTGGTTGGCTACGTTCGGGAGGGATAACCGCTGAAAGCATCTAAGCGGGAAGCCTGCTTCAAGATGAGTATTCCCACCTCCTTGAGAGGGTAAGGCTCCCAGTAGACGACTGGGTTGATAGGCCAGATGTGGAAGCCCGGTAACGGGTGGAGCTGACTGGTACTAATAGGCCGAGGGCTTGTCCTCAGTTGCTCGCGTCCACTGTGTTAGTTCTGAAGCGGCGGGGGCCTGGTGGCTGCGGGAGCGCTTCGGGCGGCGGGTCCCGGTCCCGGAGAAAAGGCCGTCCCGGGGCGCAAGGGGGCTGTTCGGCCAGGCCCTGCGGAAGCCGGCCGGTGTGCAGCACCCCCAGGGTCTGGGTGGCGCGCGTCAGGGCCACGTAGAGGTCGCTGGGCTCGTGGTCCGCCGGTTCCACGACGAGCACGGTGTCGAACTCCAGCCCCTTGGCCTGGCGCGGATCCAGCAGGACGACCGGGCGGGTCAGGTCCGGCTCCTCCCCCGCCCGTACGCCGGGCAGCGCGGCCGCGAGCGCCTCGTGCAGCGGGCGCGGGGCGATCACCGCGAGGCGGCCCTCGGCCGGGGCGCAGTCCCGTACCGCCTCGGCGAGCGCCGCGGCGAGGTCGTCCGTCCGCCGCACCCAGGGCCGCCGCCCCGTGGAGCGGATCGAGCTCGGCGGCTCGAAGCCGGGGTGGCGGGCCCGCAGGACGGCGGCCGCGAGGTCCATGATCTCTACGGGGGTGCGGTAGTTGACGCCGAGGCGGACCAGCTCCCAGCGGTCCTCGACATAGGGGGCGAGGATCCGCTGCCAGGAGCCGCAGCCGGCCTCGTCGCCGGTCTGGGCCGGGTCGCCCACCAGGGTCATGGAGCGGGTCGGGCAGCGCCTCATCAGCAGTCGCCACGCCATGGCGGACAGCTCCTGCGCCTCGTCCACGATGACGTGGCCGAAGGCCCAGGTCCGGTCGGCGGCGGCCCGTTCGGCCGCGCTGCGGTGGTCCTCCTCCTCCTGCCGCTCGGCCATGCGTTCGGCGTCGATGATGTCGTGGGCCGCGAGGAACTCGTTCTCCATGTCCTCGAACTCGTAGCTCTCCGAGCCCGCCGACAGGTCCAGGACGCCCTGCGCGTAGGCGACGCGCTCCAGGCGCTCGCGCTCCTCGGCGGCGCGCCGCGCGGTGTCGTCGACCCCGAGCAGCTCGGCGGCCTCGTCCAGCAGCGGGACGTCCGCCGGTGTCCAGTCCGCGTCGCCCGTCGTCGTGCGCCGGATCAAGTCGGCCTCCCGCTCGGGGAGGTGGGTGGGATCGGCGAGGTAGTCGGCGATCAGCCGCCGGGGCGTGAGCGGGGGCCACAGCGTGTCGATGGCGGCGTGCACCTCGGCGCTGGTCGCGATCTCCTTGCCCAGCTGCGCGATGTCGTCGGGGCCGAGCAGGTTGGGGCCGCCGTACGGGTCGGCGCCGAGCCGGTCGGCGAGTTGCTCCGTGAGCGCGTCGATGATCCGGAAGGCGAAGTACGGGCGCGCCAGGTTGTGCGGCAGCCCGGTGGCGCGGGCCCGGTCCCGGGCCTCGTGGGCCATGGTCCGGTCGAGCAGCAGCGTCCCGTAGTCGTCGTGGTCGATCTCCAGGGCCGGTTCGGGCACGACGTCGGCGTCCTCTCCGCTGCCGGCGGGCACGGTCTCGGGCAGCGTCTGGCGGTCGCCCACGACGCGCGCGAGGACCCCGGCCATCTCCACGCGCCCCTTGACCGCCGCGGCACCGGGGCGGTCGCGGCCGGTCGCGCGGACGCCCGGGAACAGCTCGCCCGGGGTGGCGAGCAGCACTCCGGTCTCGCCGAGGGCCGGGAGGACCTCGCCGATGTAGCCGAGGAAGGCCGGGTTCGGCCCGACGATCAGCACGCCGCGCTTGGCGAGCAGCTCGCGGTGCGCGTAGAGGAGGTAGGCGGCCCGGTGCAGGGCGACGGCGGTCTTGCCGGTGCCCGGTCCGCCCTCGACGACGAGGATCCCGCGGTGGGTGGAGCGGATGACCCGGTCCTGTTCGGCCTGGATGGTCTGCACGATGTCGTGCATCCGGCCGGTGCGGGCGGCATCGAGGGCGGAGAGCAGCACCGCGTCCGCGTCGGCGCCCTCGTGGCCCGTGCGCTCGGTGTCGGCGAGGTCGAGGATCTCGTCGTGCAGGGCCGTTACCCGGCGGCCCTGGGTGGTGAGGTGGCGGCGTCGGCGCAGGCCCATGGGGGAATACCCGGTCGCGAGGTAGAACGGGCGCGCCACATCGGCCCGCCAGTCGATGACGAGGGGCGTGCGGTCCCGGTCGTCCTGCCTGATTCCGATACGGCCGATGTGGTGGTCCGCGCCGTCGGAGAAATCGAGCCTGCCGAAACACAGGCCGTTCTCGCCCGAGTCCAGAGCGGAAAGCAGACCGGACTGCTCGGCGACCACGACATCCCGTTCCAGCCGCGCCTGGAACCCGCTCGCGGCGGTGCCGAGGGCGCCCTGTACGGCGCGTTCGGCCTCGTCACGCAGATCGTCGAGGCGCGCATAGAGAGCGGTGATGAATTGCTGCTCATTCCGGAATTCTTCGGTTGACAATTCCACTCCTGACGCGATACAGTGTCCCCATAAGCTTCTTCACATCATCGCTCGGCGAAGATGTGAAACCTCAAATATACACAGACGAACACCCCGGCCTCAATCAGTCCGGGGTGTTTTTCGTATGTCAGCTTTCAGGTTTCACTTTCGGGACTCCGGGCTCCGCGCTCATTCGGTCCGCATGTGCGCGATCTGGATCAGATTCCCGCAGGTGTCGTCGAAGACTGCCGTGGTGACCGGACCCGCCGCCTGCGGGTCCTGCGTGAAGCGGACGCCGAGCCCGGTCAGCCGGGCGAACTCGGCGTGGACGTCGTCGACGGCGAAGGAGGTCCACGGGATGCCGTCGGCGAAGAGGGCCTCCTTGAAGGGTCGGACCGCGCGGTGGTCGCCGGGCTCCAGGACCAGCTCGGTGCCGTCCGGCTGCTCCGGGGAGACGACCGTGAGCCAGGACACCTCCCCCATCGGAATGTCCGTCTTCTTCTCGAAGCCGAGCACCTCGGTGTAGAAGCGCAGGGCCTTGGCCTGGTCGTCGACCAGGACGCTCGTCAGGTTGATCCTCATGCCGCCACATTGTCCCCGGCACGAACCACGATCACGACTGCTGGAGTACTTGTCGGCGCCCCTTCGCGACTCGGTGTCACCCTTCGGATACTTTGGGCTGCTCAGTTCGATCCCGGAGAGTGGGCGTAGATGGCGACGGTGCTGGTGACGGGCGCGGCAGGGAAGATCGGCTCGAGGGTCGTCACGGAGCTGGGCGGGCGCGGCATCCCGGTCCGCGCCTTCGTCCGTGACCCGGATCGTGCGGCTGCCGTGCTCGGCGGCGGGACCGAGCTGGCGCAGGGCGACTTCGCCGAACCGGAGTCTGTCCGGCGGGCTCTCGACGGTATCGATCGCATGTTCCTCCTCTGCGCGAACGACCCCCGGCAGGTCGAATACGGGACGAACGCGATCGACGCGGCGGCGGCCGCGGGTGTCCGGCAGGTGGTCATGCTGTCCACGATCGGGGCGGAGGCCGGTTCCCCGACGGTCTTCTTGGACCAGCACGGCCGCATCGAGCAGCACCTGCGCGGCTCGGGCATCCCGGCGGTGGTGCTGCGCTCGAGCCACATGATGTCGAACGTCCTCGGTTCCGCCGCGACCATCCGGCAGGCCGGCCGCTTCTTCCTCCCCGCCGGTGACGCGCGCATCGCGATGGTCGATCCGCACGACGTCGCCACCGCCGCTGCCGCGGCGCTGGTCACGGCCGAGCACGACGGCAGCACGCACGTCCTCACCGGCCCGGAGGCGATCACCTACACCGAGGTCGCGCGACGTCTGTCGAGTGCCCTGGGCCGCCCGATCGAGTACGTGGACGTACCGGGCGAGGCGGCGGCCGCCGCGATGACCCAGGCCGGTCTGCCGCAGTGGCTGGCGGAGCAGGTGGTGGCCGTCTTCGGGGCGCTGCGCGGCGGGTTGAACACCTCCACCACCAGCGCGGTGCGGCACCTGACGGGCCGTGAGCCCCACACCTTCGAGGAGTTCGCCCGCCGGGCGGCCCCTTCGCTGGCCGGCGAACAGCCGGTCTAGTGCTGTGACCGGAAGGGTTCACCGTGTCACGGTGCCCGCGAGGGTCGCCGGTCTGACGGCGTCGGGGCCGTAGCGGGCCCGGGCCCGGTCGGCGGCGGCCTCGACCGCGAGCGCCTGGTCGTCGGCCGCGTCGAAGGTGAGCTGCCGCCTGGCCTCGGAGGCGGGGCACAGGGCCTCGGCCCGGAGGTCGAAGGAGCGTACGCGTGCGCGTTGGAGGCCGAGGAGCCCGTACAGCTCGTAGGCGGTGCCGGTCAGGGGGCGGGTGTGGTTGGTGGGTTCGGTCAGGGTCCGGGTCCGGGTGGAGGTGCTGCGGTCGGCGTAGCGGACGGTGAGGGTGAGGCCGGTGGCCGCCCGGTCCTCGTCACGCAGGCTCGCGCCGAGCCGGTGGGCGAGGCCGAGGAGGGCGCGGTGGTGCTGGTCCGCGTCGAGGCAGTCGGCCTCGAAGGGGTGGCCGGCGCTGAGGGACTTGGGCACGGGGTGGGCGTCGACCGGGCGGAGGTCCTGGCCGTGGGCGCGGGCGTGCAGGGCGCGGCCGGTGGCCGAGCCGAAGATCCTGGTCAGGGCGGGCAGCGGCGCGTCGGCGAGGTCGCCGATGGTGTGCAGTCCGTACGCGGCCAGCGAGGCGGCGGTGGCGGGGCCGACTCCGTGGAGGGCGGCGACCGGGCGGGGCCGCAGCCAGTCGGTGACCTCCTCCTCGGTGAGGACGGCGGCGGCGCCGAAGGGCGTGGAGGCGGCCGTCATCGCCGCGAGCATGCGGTTGGGCGCAACGGCGCAGGTCGTCCGCACGCCGTGCAGGCCGATGGTCCGCATCCGCAGCAGGGCGGCCAGGTCCTCGGCGCCGCACTGCCAGTAGCGCAGGGCGCCGGTGATGTCGAGGTCGGCGGCGTCGGGCGGGATCGGCTGGACCCGGGGGGTGATGTTCCCGGCGAGGTCGAGGAGTTGCCCGTAGAGCCCGGCATCGGCGGCCGGGAAGTGGAACCGGGCGTGCAGGATCTGCTTCGTGGTGATCACCCCGCCGATCCGGGGCTGGTGTAGCCGAGGGACTTGAGGTCGGCGGCGCGGGTGCCGGCGGGCTGGAGGTCCGCGTACGGATGGAGGCGCGCCCCGCTGGTGCCGTTGGCGAGGGTGCGCGCGGCGCCGGCGGCGGGGGTGCGCGCGGCGCCGGCGGCGGGCTGGCGCGTATACACATCTGACGCTGCCGACGATCTACCGTGTGGAGATACCGGGGGTCGCAGTATGAGGTGGACCCGCGGCAGCGTCGAAGGTGTACACGCGTCACCCCCGGCACCGGTCCGTGTGCGCGGCCGGCACGGGACCGGTGTCAGGGCCGGCGGTCCGGTGCGGCGGCGCGGCTCAGGAGGCGGGCTGGTTCCCGTCGTTGTCCGGGTACGCCTCTTCGCGGTGGAAACCGAGGGAGCGCATCACCGGGAAGTCGTTGAACGAGAACAGGCAGGCGTCCTCGGACGCGTCGAGGTTGCGGTGCTCGTGCCAGGCCCAGGACGGGACGCAGAAGACATCGCCCTGCTTCCACTCGAAGCGCTGCCCGGCGACCACCGAGACACCGTGCCCCTTGGCGGCCGTGTAGATCACCGAACCGGTGTGCCGGTGTGCCTTGGTGGCCTGGCCCGGGAGCAGCAGCTGCATGTGCGCGCCCATGGTGGGCATGACCGAGCCGCCGGTCACCGGGTTGGTGTACTCGGCGATGATCCCGTCGTACGGGGAGCCACCGGTGGCCTTGGCCAGGCCGAGCAGGGCCTCGTACGTCGGCTCCCACGGGTAGGCCAGCAGCGGGGAGTAGGGTCGGCTCCACTTCTCGGCGCCGTACGGGAGCAGGTTCGCGGCGTAGGTGAGCACCGAGGAGTTGACCACCTTCCCGGGCCGCTGGTACAGCTCGGGGTGGACCTCGTAGAACCCCGCGTCCAGGGCGTTGACCAGCGGGATGTCCAGGCCGTCCTGCCAGATCACCGGGGCGTCGGTCCCGTCGTTGCCGTGCTCGTGCCAGGTGCCGTTCGGGGTGATGGCGAAGTCGCGGGGGCCGACCTTGAGCTTCTGTCCGTCCACGATGGTCCACGCCCCGGTGCCCTCGTGCACGAAGCGCAGGGCCGCGGCCTGGTGGCGGTGGGCGGTCATCGCCTCGCCCGGGCCCATGATCTGCAGGCCGGTGTAGAGGAGCCCGGCGGCCGCACTGACGTCCCTGCGGCCGGGGTTGACCAGCATCACGACGCGGCGGCCCGCGTCATCGGCCCGGACGAGGTCCAGGGCCTTGTGGACCAGTGGCCGCAGCTCCTCGTAACGCCACAGCACCGGAACGGACTTGGGCTGCGGGTACCAGGGCTCGATGTCATTGGCCACGGTCCACAGCGCGCCGGCCTCCAGGGCCTCGAGCTCGGCGTAGTAGGCGGTGAGTTCGGGGGTGTCGGACACCCGGGCGCGGCCGAGTGCGGTGTCGTCCTGTTCGGTGGTCATGAGCCCTCCTCGGGGGTGGCGGTCAGCGGCGCGGACAGTGGTGCGGACCGGGGCGGCGCGGCCGGCGGGGCGGTGAAAGTGATCGGCAGGCGCGGGCGGTTGTCGACTTCGAGGCGGAAGACGTCGAAGCGGTTGTAGTGCCCGGTGATGTCGTGCATCTGCTTGGGCTGGATGCACCGGGCCAGGTCGATCTCGGCGTAGACGATGCCCTCGACGTCGACGAGCGGCTCCGTGACCGGGCGGCCGTCCGGGCCGAAGATCCCGGACAGGGCGCTGCGCGGGCGGTTGAACAGGGCCCGGACCTCCTCGTCCTCCCCGGCGACGGCGTCGACGATCTCGGGGGAGACGGTCGAGCAGGCGACGACGGAGAAGACCTTGCCCTCGAAGCTGTGGGCGGCGGTCCGTACGGCGATGGCGTCGGCCATGTCGTAGTCGGCGGGTGCCACCGGCAGGGCGATGTAGCAGGCCGCGTGCACGAGTTCGCCCTGCGCCAGGAGCGAGAAGCGGGCCAGGGTGTTGGTGTTCTCCCCGCAGGCGAGGGCGCCGAGCGGGCCGACGGGGGTCGGGTGCACGCGCAGGGAACTGCCGTCGCCACCGGTCCAGGTGAGCTTCTCGGCCCAGGTGGGCACCAGCTTGCGGTGCACGCCGAGCAGTTCGCCGTCGGGGCCGATGGTGAGCAGGGTGTTGTAGAGCACGCCCAGGCTGTGCGGTGCGCGCTCGTTGACGCCGATGACGAGGACGATCCCGTACTGGCGGGCCGCCGCGCGCAGGGTGTCGACGTGCGGGCCGGGGATGTCGATGGAGGCGCGCTGCAGGCGCTCGAACCAGGGCGAGCCCTGGACCGGGTTCATCGTCCAGTTCCAGTACGGGTACCCGGGGACGAACGCCTCCGGGAAGACGACGAGTTCGGCGCCCTTCCCGGCGGCCTCGGCGATCAGGGCGACGGCCTTGTCGACGGTGGCGGCGGGATCGAGGTAGACGGGGGCGGCCTGTACGGCGGCCGCGATGAAGCGGGGCAGGTCACGCTGGGGAGGAATCTCCATGGGATCTCGGCCGTTCCGTTCAGAGGGCCGGCGCGGTGACGCGCGGCAGCCATCGCTGGTGCACCGCCGCGGCGGGCTGCCGCAGCAGTTCGAGGCGGGGCGGGACCCGGTCGGTGCGCGAGGCCGGCGGCCGCGCGCTGCCGGCCCGCCAGGACTGGGCCCAGGGCGCCGCCGGTCCGCGGTAGCCCTGGGCGGCGGCCGCGTGCAGGGTCCACAGGGGGTCGTGGAGCTGGGCCCGGCCCACCGCGCACAGGTCGGCCCGGCCGGCCAGGATCACCGAGTTCACGTCGTCGTACGTGGAGATCGCGCCGACGGCGATGGTCGCCGCCCCGGTGGCGTTGCGGATCAGATCGGCGTAGGGGGTCTGGTAGCTGCGGCCGAAGCGGGGCCGCTCGTGGGACACGACCTCGCCGGTCGAGACGTCGATGGCGTCGGCGCCCGCCGCGGTCAGGGCGCGGGCGATGTGCACGGCGTCCGCCTCGTCCAGTCCGCCCTCGGCCCAGTCGGCGGCCGAGATCCGGACCAGGAGGGCCGTCGTGGCCGGCCACACCGCCCGCACGGCGCCCAGCACTTCGAGCGGGAAGCGCAGCCTGCCGTCCACGGCGCCGCCGTACTCGTCGGTCCGCCGGTTGGTCAGCGGGGACAGGAACCCCGACATCAAGTGGCCGTGCCCGTACTGGAGTTCCAAGACGTCGAAGCCCGCCCGGTCGGCGCGCTCGGCCGCGCGCACGAAGTCCCGTACGACCAGGTCCATGTCGGCGCGGCCCGCCTCGCGGGGCACCGGGACCCCCTCGGCCCACGGCAGCGCGGAGGCGGCCAGCAGCGGCCCCTCGGCCGCCCGGCGGCCGGCGTGCGTCAGCTGGATGCCGAGGCAGGTGTCCGACTGGCCGTGCGCGAAGGCGGTGATCCGCCGCCAGGCGGCCTCCTGCTCGTCGGTCCACAGGCCGGGGCAGCCCGCGTCGGTCCGGCCGTCGGCGCTCACCGCCGTCATGCCGGCGATGACCAGGGCCGCGCCGCCGAGGCTCTGGGTGCCCAGGTGGACGAGGTCGAAGTCCCCCGGGACCCCGTCGCGGGCCGTGGACAGGGCCATGGGCGGTACGACGATCCGGTTGCGCAGGCGCAGGCCGCCGAGCCGGAAGGGCCGGAACATGGGCGGCACCGGCGCCGAGGCGTTGACGGAGGTGGTGAACTCCTCGTCGCGCACCCGCAGGTTGTCGTAGGTGACCCGGCGGCTGCGGGTCAGCAGGTTGAAGGCGAACTGGTGCGGATCCTGGCCCGTGTACCGGTCGATGTTCTCGAACCATTCGAGGCTGGCCTGGGCCGCCCGCTGGGTGGACTCCACGACCGGCTTGCGCTCGTCCTCGTAGGCGGCCAGCGCGCTCTCCACGTCGGGGTGCTCGTGCAGGCAGGCGGCCAGCGCGAGGGCGTCCTCCATGGCGAGCTTGGTGCCGGAGCCGATGGAGAAGTGGGCCGTGTGCGCGGCGTCCCCGAGCAGCACGGTGTTGGCGTGGCGCCAGGTGCGGTTGCGCACGGTGGTGAAGCGCAGCCACTTGGAGTTGTTGGGGATGAGCCGGTGCCCGTCCAGGTGCCCGGCGAGGATTTCCTCGCAGCGTCGGATCCCCTCCTCGTCGCTGGCGCCGGGCGGCAGGTCGATCCCCTCGGACCGCGCGAATCCGCCGCGCCGCCAGGTGTCCTCGTCCATCTCGACGATGAAGGTGGAGCGGGTGTCGTCGTACGGGTACGCGTGCACCTGGAGGGTGCCGAAGTCCCCCTCCTCGACGATGAAGGTGAAGGCCTCGAAGACCTTGTCCGTGCCGAGCCACATGTAGCGGCCCGAGCGCTCGTCGAGATCGGCGCCGAAGGTGTCGGCGTAGGCGGCCCGGGTGGCCGAGCGCACGCCGTCGCAGGCGACCACCAGGTCGTATTCGGCGGCCAGTCGCTCCGGCGGCGGGGACTGGGTCGAATAGCGGACGTCCACCTCCAGAGCGGCGCAGCGCTCCTGGAGGATGCCCAGCAGCCGGCGCCGTCCCAGGGCGGCGAAACCGTGGCCGCCGGAGGTCAGGGTCCGGTCGCGGTGGCGGACGTCGATGTCGCTCCAACGGGCGAACTCCGCCGACATCGCGGCGTGGACGGCGGGATCGGCCTGCGCGATGCCGTCGAGGGTCTCGTCGGAGAAGACCACCCCGAAGCCGAAGGTGTCGTCGGGAGCGTTGCGCTCCCAGACGGTGACCTCCCAGTGCGGGGAGAGCTGCTTGGCCAGGGCGGCGAAGTACAGGCCGCCCGGCCCGCCTCCGATGACTGCTATGCGCACGGGGCGCCTCCTCGGTTGTTCTCGATCAGTTCGGGGGCCTGGCGGCCCGCCTTGGTGAGGACCTCGCGGACCTCGGCCGGCCAGGGGGTGGTCCCGGTGGCGCGGGCGGCGGAGTGGGCGATGACCATGCGGCCGGTGGCGGCCTCCGCACCCTCCTCGCCGTGGACGGTGAAGGCGTAGTGGAGGGAGCTGGTGCCGACCTTGGTGATCCGCAGCTCGGTCCGCACGGCCTCGCCGAACCAGAGCCGGGCCCGGTAGTCGGCCTCGAAGTGGACGCGGGGCGTGCTGCCGAAGAGGTGCGACAGGCCCAGCCGGCGCAGGAGCACGGCCTCGGCGGACTCGACCCAGCGCACGACGGTGGAGTGGTGGTAGTGGCCGGCCGCGTCGGTGTCGGTCCACTCGACGCGGCGTTCGACGACGACGCTGGGCAGGTGCGGCACCCGGGCCTCGGGAGATCCGGCGGCGCAGCCGCCGTCGTCCGCGTCCGGGGCCGGGTGCGAGGCCTGCGCGGGGACGGTCGCGGGGGGCGGGGATAAGGGCCAGGGGGGACGGGGCGGGCGGGTCGTCGTGCAGCAGCCGCTGGAAGAGGCGGTGGTCCTGCCAGTCCCCGCCGACGTGCAGGTAGCGGGGCGCGAGCCCGTACTGCTCGAAGCCCGCCTTCGCCAGCACCCGCTGCGAGGCCAGGTTGCCGACCCGCGTGCCCGCCGAGACCCGGTGCAGTCCCATCTCGTCGCGGGCGATCCGGCAGAGCTCGTGCAGCGCGGCGGTGGCCAGGCCCTTGCCGGCCCAGCCCTGGTCCACCCAGTAGCCGATGGCACCGCTGCACAGCGCTCCGCGCACGACGGAGACGAGGTTGATCGCCCCGACGACCGCCCCGAGGCCCCCGCCGGATTCCCCGGCGGCGACGAGCACGAACGGCCGCGCCCGCCCGGCCTCCCGGTCCGCGAGCAGCTCCTCGATCCGCGCCCGCTGCACGGCCTCGGTGTAGAAGTCCCCGGCCCGCCAGGGCTCGTAGGGGGCCATGTACGCCCGGTTCCGCTCCAGCGCCTCGGCGACCCCGGCGGCGTCCGCCACCCGGATCTCCCGCATCTCCACCCCGTCAATGACCATCCGGGCACGCTAACGGATCGACCACCCGGGTGCCGGGCAAGGAGGAGGGCTTCTGGCGTCAGCACGGGGCGGAGAGGGGCAGCGCCTGACGTGCTCCGCTACCTGATCGACTCGACCGCCGTCTGGCGGCTGCACCGCGACCGGCCCCTCAGCGAGGCATGGGCACACGAGATCGACGAGGACAATGTCGGATCCTGTCCCCCGCAGCGACAAGGACTTCGCCGCCGCGTCAGGCCTGCTCCCGGAGGTCCAGGAGCACCACGTGCACCGGGTGCCCCGCTGATCCGAGCCCCCTCACCTCAGTCCTCGCAGCCGCCCGCGTCCAGGGCCAGCCGGTAGCCGCGCTTGACCACCGTCTGGATCAGGTTCGGCGCGCCCAGCGCGACGCGCAGGCGGGCCATCGCCGTTTCCACCGCGTGCTCGTCGCGGCCCGCGCCGGGCAGGGCGCGCAGGAGTTCGGCGCGGGCCACCACCCAGCCCGGGCGGCGGGCCAGCGCCCGCAGCAGGGCCATGCCGGCCGGCGGGACCGGGCGCAGGTCGTTGTCGAGCAGGACGGCGTGGCCGCGCAGCTCCAGCCGGTGTCCGGCCACCGGGAGCACCCGCGCCCGGCCCGGGAGCTCCCGGCACAGCAGCTGCACGAGCGGGCCCAGCCGGAACCGCTCGGGCTGCACCGTGGCGATGCCCTCCGCCTGCAGCGGCACGGCCGTCACCGGGCCCACGCACGCCGACAGCACCGACCCGCCGGTCAGCGCTTGCAGCACGGGTTCCCGTACGCCCCGTTCGGCCGCCCGTGACAGCAGCGAGGCGGCGGCCGGCGCGGAGGTGAAGCTCACCGCGTCGACCCCGCCGGCGGCCACCGCGTCGATCAGCCGGTCCAGCGGTCCGAGGTCCTCCGGCGCCATCCACCGGTACACCGGCACGCCGACCACCTCGGCGCCCCCCGCGCGCAGGGCCTCGACGAACCCGGGCAGCGGCTCCCCGTGCAGCTGGAGGGCGATGCGCCGGCCGGCCACCCCGGCCGTCAGCAGCCGGTCCAGTACCTCGGCCAGCGATTCCGAGGCCGGGGACCAGCTCTCGACGAGCCCGGCGGCCCGGATCACGCCCTTGACCTTCGGCCCGCGCGCCAGCAGTTCGGTGTCCCGCAGCCGGGCGAGGAGCTCCTCGCCGAGCCCCCAGCCGTCGGCGGCCTCGATCCAGCCCCGGAAGCCGATGGCGGTGGTGGCCACGACCACGTCGGGCGCGCAGCCGATCAGCTCCTTGGTCGCGGCGAGCAGTTCGGTGTCGTCGGCGACCGGCACGATCCGCAGGGCGGGCGCGTGCAGCACATTGGCCCCGCGGCGGCGCAGCAGGGCGATCAGGTCGTCGGCCCGCCGGGCGGCGGTGACCCCGATGGTGAAGCCCGCGAGCGGCCCGGCGGCCGGGGCCGGCCCGGTGGGGGTGTCGTACATGGTGACCTGCCTCGCGCAGTGGTCGGGTCCGGCGTCCGGGCCGGATCGCGTCCGGCTTCGGCGCCGGATCGGGTCCGGCGTCCGCACCGGATCGGATCCGGCAGCGCCTTCGCGTGAACCGAGCCTGCCCTGGGGGCGTATCAGGCTCGGTTCACGCGTATTTCGGTGCCGTTAACCGGTGTTCTGGCGGCGTTACACCGAGGTGAGCTGCGGCTTCGCCTCCACGCCCGCCGTGGGGATGATCGTCCGCGCGGGCCGGCGAAGGTATACCGCCCAGGTGACGGCGACGCACGCCGCGTAGAAGCCGAGGAAGGTCACGAAGGCCGCCGTGCCCGAACCGGAGCTGAGGAAGGCCGACCGGAAGACCAGGTTGATGCCGAGCCCGCCGAGCGCGCCGACCGCCCCGATGATCCCCATGGAGGCGCCGGACAGCCGCCGCCCGTACGCGGCCGCCTCCTCGCCGGCCATGCCGCGGGCCAGGGCCTTCGCCTGGAAGATGCCGGGGATCATCTTGTAGGTGGAGCCGTTGCCGAGCCCGCTGAGGACGAACAGGGCCACGAAGCCGACGAGGAACACCGGCAGGGAGTGCCGTACGGAGGCCAGGATCACCACTCCGGTCGCCGCCGCCATCGCCACGAAGGTGGCCAGGGTGATCCGCGCCCCGCCGAAGCGGTCCGCCAGCGCCCCGCCGACCGGCCGGATCAGGGAGCCGAGGAGCGGTCCGATGAAGGTGAGCGAGGCCGCCTGGAGCGGGGTGCGGCCGAACTGCGTCTGCAGGACCAGCCCGAAGGCGAAGCTGTAGCCGATGAACGACCCGAAGGTGCCGATGTAGAGGAACGCCATGATCCAGGTGTGGGCGTCGCGGACGGCCTCCCGCACGGCGCCGGTGTCGTTGCGCACGGGTGCCAGGTTGTCCATCCGCAGGGCGGCGAGCACGGCGGCGATCACGATCAGCGGGATGTAGGCGCCGAGCAGCAGCCGCGGATGGCCGGCCCCGGCAGTGCCGATGACCAGCAGGGCGGCGAGCTGGACGACGGGGACTCCGATGTTGCCGCCGCCCGCGTTGAGGCCGAGCGCCCAGCCCTTCTTGCGCAGCGGGAAGAAGGCGTTGATGTTCGTCATGGACGAGGCGAAGTTGCCGCCGCCGACCCCGGTCAGCGCGGCCACCAGCAGGAACGTGCCGTACGAGGTCCCGGGCTCCATCACCAGCCAGGCGGCCGCCGTCGGCGCGAGCAGCAGCAGGGCGCTGACGATCGTCCAGTTCCGGCCGCCGAAGCGGGCCACGGCGAAGGTGTAGGGCACGCGGACGAGGGCGCCCACGCAGGTGGCGGTGGCGATGAGGAAGAACTTGCCGGCGGGGTCGATCCCGTACTGCGGGCCCATGAAGAGCACCATCACCGACCACAGGGACCAGATCGAGAACCCGATGTGCTCGGAGAGGACGGAGTAGACCAGGTTGCGGCGGGCGGTCTTCTCCCCCGTCTCCTTCCAGAAGGCCTCGTCCTCGGGTTCCCACCGCTCGATCCAGCGGCCCCCCTTGCGCGGTGCGGTCGTACTGGTCATCACACGCCTCCACAGCTGCTGCGATCACGTCGCGTCTCGTCCGTGGTGACGACCGTAGGAACAGCTCGTTTCGGCCCCGGTCCCCGCCGGATGACCGGCGGGAAACCTTGCTCTCACCCGCCGCCGGGGCCGGGTGTGAGCGCGGGCAGCCAGCTGTCCGGGGGCACTTCCAGCCAGCCGCGCTCGGCGGCGAGGGCGGCGGCGGCGGAGCGCAGTGCGTCGAGCCCGGGATGGGCGAGGCCCTTGCGCCACACCATCGCGAGCGGCGACAGGGGTACCGGGCCGGTCAGCGGGCGTTTGACGCAGCCGGGCAGATCGGCGAAGTCGACCGTGGCCAGGACCGGATTGCCGGTCTTGGCCATGACCCGGCGGAACTCGTCCTTGCCGACCGCCACCGGCGCGGGCGGCGCGGGCTCGATGCCCCGCCCGGCGAACAGCTCGCGCGCCAGCCCGGTCCACTCCAGGGTGCGCGGGTTCCCGGCCCCGGCGTACACGGTCTCCCCGGCGAGCGCCGCCAGCGGTACGGATTCCCGCGCGGCCAGCGCGTGCCCGTCGGGCAGCACCACCGCGAGCGGCTCGTACCGTACGGGCGCCTGCGCGAGGCGGGCCCGCAGCGCCGGGTCGAGGCCGTCGGCGTACCCGAAGGAGACGTCGAGGCGGCCGGCGGCGATCTCGGCGGCGGCGTGGGTGAGCCCGGATTCGAAGCGGGCCATCAGCTCGCAGTCGGGGGCGAGCTCGCGGGCCCGGTCCAGGACGGTGCGGGCGGTGCCGGGGCCGTCGGTGTTGAGGTCGACGAGCAGCGGGCGGGCGGCGGCGTCCCCGGCGAAGGCGGCGGCCAGCTCCTCGTGGGCGCGCAGCACGCTCCGGGCCAGGGGGACCAGCCGCTCCCCGTCGGAGGTCAGCTCGACGGCGCGGGTGGTGCGGGCGAACAGGGCCGCGCCGAGGATCCCTTCGAGGCGGCGCACATCGCGGCTCAGGGCCTGCTGGGCGAAGTGGAGGCGGGCGGCGGCACGGGTGAAGTGCAGTTCCTCGGCCACGGCCAGGAAGGAGCGCAGCAGTCGGGGTTCGACGTCTCGGGGTGTCACCCGGGGAGCCTAAGCCGTTCCGGGCCGGGCCGGGCCGGCCCGGGCCAGGGTGGGACTGACAACGGGAAGCGGTGAATCGGCCGCGAACAGGTGTTGGACCGCCGGCGGCCGGCGGTGGCGGTCGACCGGGACCCGCAGCGCGCCCGCGGCCGGGGCGCAGCGGGAGAGCTCGAGGGGCGCGTCGTGGCGGTCCTCGATCGGCAGGGCGGGGACGGCCGGGCACCGCTCGGCGCGGCCGGCGCCCGTGAGGTCAATCTCCAGCGCGTCCTGGCTGCCGGCGGTGACGTCGCACACCAGTGGCTCCCGGGCGCCGCCGCGCTGGTGGGCGATCAGCAGACGGGCGTCGCCGAGCTGGACGACTCCGAGGGCGGGACCCTGGAGAACGCCTCCGGTCACGCCGGGTTCCGCGCCCGGCCGCGGAACCCGGCGTGACCGGAGGCGTTCGCCGCGTGGGCGAGTGCCCCTACGCTCCCCGCACGGCCGACTCAGCCCCGGAATCCGTGGACCTCGACGACGTCATGGTCCTGATCCTGATCCCCATCCCCCGCGCGCATCGAATGCCCGCTCACCACGTGGAGGGAGCTGGGCCCGGGACGGCGGGTCCTCCCGGGGCCGAGCCGGGCCTGGTCGCGCGCGACGGGCGAGCCACTGCCCCTGGACGTCGTCCTCTTCCCGCACCGCAACACCGAGGCCTCGCGGCTGGCGGTTCGGGAGGGCCGGGTGGCCGTGGCCAACCCCTGGCCCGATTCCCCGGAGTACCGGGAATCCCAGACCGCCTTCCGGCCGCAGCAGTAGCCAGCTAGGCGGAGCCGGCTTCGTCCGGGTCGGGCCGCAGGGTGTCCATGGCGGCCGACAGGCGTTCCAGGACGCGGACCGTCTCGGCGAAGCCGTCTTCGCCCAGGGCCAGCGCGAGGCGGTCGGCCAGCGACGCGTGGCCCGGGCCGATCAGCGCGACGGCTTCGCGGCCGGCCTCGGTGGGACACAGCAGCTTCGCGCGGCGGTGGGCCGGATTCGGGACGTACTCGGCGAGGCCCTTGGCGGCCAGCAGGTCGGCGATGCGCTGCACGCTCTGCCGGGTGATGCCCATGGACCGGGCGATGCCGGCCACGGGGAGGGGTTCGCGGAGCACGGCTCCCAACACCTGCCACCAGGCGGCGGTCAGGCCCGCGGGCCGCGCCAACTCCTCCGAGACGGAGAGGAACTGGCCGTTGAGGCGGAACACGCCGAGTGCGGTCCGGCTCAACAGGTCCTGCCGGACCCGGACCCGGACCCGGGCCGAGTCGGGCCCGTCCTCGCCCCGGCCCTGATCCCCGTCCGCCCCCGCCGCGTGCTCAGGCATCGGTGCGTGCTCGGGCAACGCCGCGCGCTCAAGCATCGCCCGACTCCGCCGCCGCCATCAGGACCGGGTACGCGCTCTCGTCCGAGTCGTGGAACAGCCGGTACCAGGCGTCGAGCACGTCCGGCTCGTACACGCCGAGGCGGGCGAAGACCTCGCGGGCGAACGCCACCGGCTCCGTCGGGCCCGCCGTGATCAGGTCGCCGTCGGTGACCGCATCGGCCTCGACGTAGTGGGCGGAGCCCGAGTAGCCCGGCTGGCCGCCGAGGTAGAAGGGGGCCGCGCTGGTGTGCGTACGCCCGTCCAGGACGCCCGCGCGCGCCAGCCCGGCCGTGGCTCCGCAGATCGCCGCGACCGGTACGCCGGCCGCCAGGAACTCGGCCGCCTTCGCCGCGAAGGGGGCCAACTCGTCGCCGGTGTCCCACAGACCGGCGCCGGTCAGGATGAGGAGCGAGGAGTCCTCCGGGCGCAGGTCGGACAGCGCCAGATCGGGCTGGACGCGCAGGCCGCCCATGGTGGTGACGGGCTCCCCGGCGGCGAGGCCGACCGTACGGACCTCGTGGCCGCGCTGGGTGAGGTGCGCGGTGGTGTGGCCCGTCTCCCAGTCGGCGTAGGTGTCGTAGACCGCGACGTGGACCGTGCGGCCGGGCCGCGGCCCCCCGGTCTCGCTCGTCGTGGTGGTCTCGGTCGTCGTGGTCTCGGACTGGGTCTCGCTCATCGTGCTCGCCTCCGGTGCCGTTGCCGTACCTCGCTGGGCCAACTCTATGACAGTAGACTGCCATATCGACAGGATGCTGTCAATCAATCCCCGCGCTCCCACCCCATACAGACTGCCGAGACCCGCACCCCACCCCCATACAGTCCGCCGATATCCCTCCCCACCTGCGGACTTCTAGCGTGAACGCATGACCCCTCACGTCACCTCGGGCGCCACCGTCAAGGCCGCCGACCGCGCCCACGTCTTCCACTCCTGGTCCGCCCAGGCCCTGATCGACCCGCTCGCCGTGGCCAAAGCCGAGGGGTCGTACTTCTGGGACTACGACGGCAAGCGCTACCTCGACTTCGCCTCCCAGCTGGTCAACACCAACATCGGCCACCAGCACCCCAAGGTCGTCGCCGCCATCCAGGAGCAGGCCGCCACGCTCTGCACCCTGGCCCCCGGTTTCGCCGTCGACGTCCGCTCCGAGGCCGCACGCCTCATCGCGCAGCGGACCCCCGGCGACCTCGACAAGATCTTCTTCACCAACGGCGGCGCCGAGGCCGTCGAGAACGCCGTCCGCATGGCCCGGCTGCACACCGGCCGCCAGAAGGTGATGTCCACCTACCGCTCGTACCACGGCGCCACCGCCACCGCGATCAACCTGACCGGCGACCCGCGCCGCTGGCCCTCGGACACGGCCGCCGCCGGCGTCGTGCACTTCTGGGGACCGTTCCTCTACCGCTCGCCCTTCCACGCGACGACCGAGGCCGAGGAGTGTGCGCGCGCCCTCACCCACCTCGCCGACACGATCGCCTTCGAGGGTCCGGCGACGATCGCCGCGATCATCCTGGAGTCGGTCCCCGGCACGGCCGGGATCATGGCCCCGCCCCCCGGCTACCTGGCCGGCGTGCGCGAGCTCTGCGACCGCCACGGCATCGTCTTCATCCTGGACGAGGTCATGTCGGGATTCGGCCGGACCGGCAAGTGGTTCGCCGCCGAGCACTTCGACGTCACGCCCGACCTGATCACCTTCGCCAAGGGTGTCAACAGCGGGTACGTCCCGCTGGGCGGCGTCGCGATCTCCGCCGAGATCGCCGAGACCTTCGCCACGCGCCCCTACCCGGGCGGGCTGACCTACTCGGGCCACCCCCTGGCCTGCGCCGCCGCCGTCGCGACGATCACCGCCATGGACGAGGAGGGCATCGTCGAGCACTCCGCCCACCTCGGCGAGAACCTGATCGGCCCGGCGCTCGCCGAGATCGCGGAGCGTCACCCCTCGGTCGGCGAGGTCCGCGGCCTCGGGACCTTCTGGGCGCTGGAACTCGTCCGGGACAAGGAGACGCGCGAACCGCTCGTTCCCTACAACGCCGCCGGTGCGGACAACGCGCCGATGGCCGAATTCGCCGCTGCCTGCAAGGCGTCCGGACTGTGGCCCTTCGTCAACATGAACCGGACGCACGTGGTCCCTCCGTGCAACATCACCGAGGGAGACGCGAAGGAGGGCCTGGCCCTGCTGGACGACGCCCTGACCGTCGCCGACCGGCACGCCCGCGCCTGACCGGCCCGGCCTGACCCACCGCCCCGCCCCACCGCCCCGCCCGCGGGCAGAGGCACCGCAGCGGCCCCGCGCGTACGGCCCCCACAGGGCCCGCGCGGGGCCGCACGCGTTCCTGCGCGTGCGTACGGGGCCTCGCCTGCTCCCCGGCCGCCCCCGGCGCGGCGCGTCCGCGCACGTTGAACGATCAAGGAAAGAGCGCTCTACCGTCCGGATAACGGATGCTAAATGCATATAGCGGCCATCAACCGATCGGTTTCAGCCGCTCCGGCTGGCTTAAGGTGTCCGAAGCCCACAGATGGAGACGGACCCCTATGTCAGGCAGCGGCGCTGTCAACCGCAACACACTTCGCCGGCAGATCGCGGACGCGCTGCGCGACGAGGTGCTCGCGGGACGTCTGCCGCCGGGCATGGAATTCACCGTCAAGCAGATCGCCGAGCAGTACGAGGTCTCCGCGACCCCCGTCCGCGAGGCCCTGGTCGACCTCTCCGGACAAGGCCTGCTCGACTCCGTCCAGCACCGCGGCTTCCGCGTCCGAGTCTTCTCCGTGGAGGATTTCCGGGGCATGATCGAGGCTCGTACGCTGATCGTGGAAGGGATCTTCCGCCGACTCGTGGAACGCGGCACCGCCCCCGGCACCGGGGAGCGGCTCGTCTCGGTGCGCCGTCGGGGGGAGGAGGCGCGGCGGGCCGCGCTGAGCGGCTCGCTCGAAGTGCTGATCGGCTACGACCTGCGCTTCTGGAGGGAGTTGAGCGGGCTGGTCGGCAACACCTACATCTCCGAGTTCCTGCACCGGCTCCGCGTGCAGTGCTGGGTCTTCGCGGTCCCGTACCTGAAGGCCCAACCGGACCTGCGCACCGGCTTGTGGTCCGGCCACAACGAACTGATCGACGCGGTCACCCGCGCGGACGCCGAGGAGGTACGCCGCCTCGTGCACGCGTACAACCAGCACGGTCTGGACTGGGCCGCGGGCCTGCGGCCGAAGGCGGCCGGCCCGTGAACGGCGAGAACGGCGTGACGGCCGACCACGCGGACCAGGCCGACCGCGAGGACCGCGCGGACCAGACGGGCAGCGCGGGCCGGCCGGCCCGGCCCCGGACGCCCTGGCTCGGTGACGTCGGCCTCTCCGTCGTCGTCCCCGTCCTCGGCGGGGACGACCGCATCGGCGGGACCCTCGCCGCCGCTCCCGGCCGGCTCGACGCCCTGCTCGGCACGGGGCCCGGCGCCTGGGAGCTCGTCGTCGTGGTCGTCGATGACGGCGACGGCCCGGCCGGTACCGTCCTGGCCGCGGCAGCCGACGAGCCGCGGATCCGGCTGGTCCGCCCGGCCGACCACGGCGCCGACCACGCCGCCGCCGACGAGCCCGACCACGAGCCCGGCCACCCCGCCGCGGGACATCCGCGCCCCGGCGGCAAGGGGACCGCACTGCGTGCCGGAGTGCTCGCGTCCGCCGGCCGGCGGGTGCTGATCACCGACGCCGGCCTCACGACGCCGCTCGACGAGCTGGCCCGCCTGGAGCGCGAGCTGGACGGCCCGGATCCGGACGGCGCCCCCGCCGCGGTCCTCGGCCGGTCCGGGAACCGCCTGGTCCGCGCCATCGGCATCCCCGGCATACCGGGCTTCCGCGCCGACACCTGCGGCTTCGCCCTCTTCGACGGCGACCGCGCCCGCGCCGCCTTCGGCGCCTCCACCCTCGACGGCCCCGCCATCGACGCCGAGGTCCTGCGCTGGATCCGCCGCCAGGGCTGGCACGTGGCCGAGGTCCCGCTGAACCGCGCCCCCGGCACCGCAGACCCGGCCCGCACCGCAGACCCGGCCCGCACGTTTTCGGCCGTGGAGGAGGTGGCCCGAACGGGGGAAAGCGCAGGTCGCGGCGGGTGTGGGCAGGGTTGTGGAGGGTGCGGGACGCGGGGTCGTACGGGGTTGACCCGGGTCGGGGGCGCTGGCAGTCTCCGGGACATGTCCGCGAACGAGATCCTCGCCCCGCGGCTCCGCACCCCCGGCTCCTGTACCGCGCCGGGCGAGTGTCAGGGCCGCTGTCCGGCCCGCCGCCGCCACGCCTGAGAGGCGCCGCCCCGGCGCTCCGCCGGCCGCCCGTTCCCGTTGACGCCCGCTCCTTCCCGTCGATCCCCTCGGACCCGGGATCCTCTCGCGGTGTCGCGGGTCGCCCCCTGTCGGACGGTTCCGTTCCGGTCGAGTCCGTTCCGTTCCGGTCGAGTCCGATCCGTTCCGGTCGGGTCCGATCCGGTCCGGTCCGTCGCGTGGTGATCCGCCCGGCCGCGGCCTGCCACCGCCACCACCTCAGCCGTCTCCACCCGCACCCCCGCGCCGCCCCCCTTCGCTCACCTTCATTTCTTCCGCTGCGGAAATAAACAAGGAGCCATCATGACCACCGCCACCCGCACCGACATCACCGTCACCAAGATCGGCGGCCGCATAGGCGCCGAGATCGGCGGGGTCCGCCTCGGCGGCGAGCTCGGGGCCGAGGACGTCGCCGGCATCAGGGCCGCGCTGCTCGCCCACAAGGTCGTCTTCTTCCGCGGCCAGGACCACCTCGACGAAGACGGCCACGAAGCCTTCGCCGAGCTGCTCGGCGCCCCCGTCGCGCACCCCACCGTGCCGTCCGCCGACGGCCGCTACGCCCTCGGCATCGACTCCCACCACGGAGCCCGCGCCAACCAGTGGCACACGGACGTCACCTTCGTCCCCGCCTACCCCGCCTTCTCCATCCTGCGCGCCGTCACCATCCCCCCGTACGGCGGCGACACCCTGTGGGCCAACACCGCCACCGCCTACGACAGCCTCCCCGAGCCGCTGCGCGCCCTGGCCGACAGCCTGCGCGCCGTGCACTCCAACGAGTACGACTACGCCGCCCTGCGTCCCGACGCCCTGCCCGAGGCGCTCGCCCAGTACCGCGAGGTCTTCACCTCCACCACGTTCCTCACCGAGCACCCGGTGGTCCGCGTCCACCCCGAGACCGGCGAGCGCACCCTGCTGCTCGGCAACTTCGTCCAGCGGATCAACGGCCTCACCGGCCGGGACTCGCGCCTGCTCCAGGACCTCTTCCAGGCCCACATCGAGAGCCCCGAGAACACCGTCCGCTGGCAGTGGCAGGCCGGCGACGTCGCCATCTGGGACAACCGCGCCACCCAGCACTACGGCGTCGACGACTCCGACGACCACGAGCGCACCCTGCGCCGCGTCACCGTCGACGGCGACGTCCCGGTCGGGCCGGACGGGGTCCCGTCCCGGCTGATCAGCCCGGAGACCGTGCCCGACCCGTCCTTCGGCATCGCCTCCGGAGCCTCCGCCTCCGCCTCCGCCCCGACCTCCGCCGCCTGACCCCGCCCGAACCGCCCGCCCCGCCAGCCAAGGAGCGCTCCGTGCCCAAGCTGCTCGCCCTCACCGGCAGCCCGTCCGTCCATTCCCGTACCGCCGTCGTCGCCGACCACGTGCTGCGCCGGCTGAACCACGCCGGGTTCGAGACCGCGCACCTCTCCCTGCGCGAGCTCCCCGCCGCCGACCTGCTCTCCGCCCGCCGCGGCGAGCCGGAGATCCGGCGGGCCCTCGAAGCCGTCGCCGAAGCCGACGGGGTCGTCATCGCGACCCCCGTCTACAAGGCCTCGTACACCGGACTGCTCAAGGCCTTCCTCGACCTGCTCCCGCAGGACGGACTGGCCGGCAAAACGGTTCTCCCGCTGGCCACCGGCGGCAGCCTCGCGCACGTCCTGACCATCGACTACGCCCTGCGCCCGGTCCTCGCCGCGCTCGGTGCCCGGCACGTGACCGCCGGCCGTTTCGTCCTGGACTCCTCCGTCGAGCGCGGGGACGGCCCCGACCGGCTGCGGCCCGAGGCCGAACTGGACCTCTTCCAGGCCGTCGACGAGTTCGCCGAGGCCCTGCGCGCCGCCCAGGCAGCCGTGCTCACCACCGCGCACTGACCTCCGTACGGACCAGCCGGCCCGTCAGCCCGCCAGTCAGCCCCGTCAGCCCGCCCGTCAGACCCGACCGAACCCACCAGTGCGACGCGCCCGACCGGATCGACAAGGAATCGCCATGACCGCAGCCTTCACCACGACCCGCACCTCCCGACGCCAGTTCCTCACCCTGCTCGGCATCTCGGCGGCCGCGGTGAGCTGCGGGACGGCGACCGCCACCGGCGCCCGCGGCAGCCAGGTCACCTCCCTGAAGTACCAGGGATCCGTCGGCGCGGTCACGCTCCCCGAACTCGCCGCCGAACTCGGCTACCTCGCAGACGTCACCCTGGACTGGGTCGGCAACACCATCAGCGGCCCCCAGGACATCCAGTCCGCCGCCACCGGCCAGACCCACTTCGGCGGCGCCTTCAACGGCGCGATCGTCAAACTGGCCTCCAGCAAGGCCCAGATCAAGGCCGTCACCTCCTACTACGGCTCCGACAAGGACACGTACCTCGGCTACTACGTCCTGGAGGACAGCCCGATCCGCTCCGCCCGAGACCTGATCGGCAAGAAGGTCGGCATGAACACCCTGGGCGCCCACGCCCAGGCCCTGCTGGACATCTACCTGGAGCGCAACGGCGTCCCCAAGGCCGATGCGGCCAAGGTCGAGTCCCTCGTCGTGCCGCCCGTCAACACCGAACAGGCGCTGCGGCAGAAGCAGATCGAGGTCGGCGTCCTCAGCGGCGTGCTGCGCGACAAGGCCCTGGCGGCCGGCGGCATCCGCCCGCTGTTCAAGGACTTCGAGCTCCTCGGATCCTTCAGCGCGGGCTCGTACGTGATGACCCAGCGCTTCATCAAGGAGAACCCGGACACCGTGCGGGCCTTCACCACGGGCGTCGCCAAGGCCATCGAGTGGTCCCGTTCCACCCCGCGCGAGGAGGTCATCGCCAAGATGACGGAGATCGTCAAGAAGCGCGGCCGCAACGAGGACACGGCGACCCTGCAGTACTGGCGCTCGTACGGGGTCGCCGAGCCCGGCGGCCGGATCGCCGACAAGGAGTTCCAGCTCTGGATCGACTGGCTGGGCGAGCGCGGCGAGGTCAAGAAGGGGCAGCTGAAGGCCGCCGACCTCTACACCAACGAGTTCAACGGATTCGGGAAGGGCTGAGGCGCGCCATGGCGAAGATCGTGTTCGAGTCCGTGACGAAGACCTTCCCGACGAAGGACAAGAAGAACAAGAAGAACAAGGAGCAGTTCACCGCCCTCGACGGCATCGACCTGGAGATCGCGGCGGGCGAGTTCCTGGTCGTCGTGGGCCCCAGCGGCTGCGGCAAGTCCACCCTCCTCGACCTGCTCGGCGGCCTGACCCCGCCCACCTCCGGCCGGATCCTGCTCGACGGCAAGCCGGTCACGGGCCCGGGACTGGACCGCGGCATCGTCTTCCAGCAGTACGCGCTGCTGCCGTGGCGCACCGCGCTCGGCAACATCGAATTCGGCCTGGAGGCCACCGGCGTACCGCGCCGCCTGCGGACGGCGAGGGCCCGGGAGTTCCTCGACCTCGTCGGTCTCACCGGCTTCGAGGACCGCCATCCGCACGAGCTGTCCGGAGGGATGCGCCAGCGCGTCGCCATCGCGCGCTCCCTCGCCTACGACCCGGACGTGCTGCTCATGGACGAGCCGTTCGCCGCGCTCGACGCGCAGACCAGGGAGTCCCTCCAGGACGAACTGCGCCGGATCTGGCAGAGCACCGGCAAGACGGTCGTGTTCATCACGCACGGCATCGAGGAGGCCGTGTACCTCGGGCAGCGGGTGGCCGTCATCACCTCCCGCCCCGGGCGGGTCAAGGAGGTCGTCCCGGTGTCGTTCGGCGACCGTTCCGCCGGGGCCACCGGAGAAGACCTGCGCTCCAGCCCGGAGTTCGCCCGCTACCGCCACGAGATCTGGACCCTCCTCCACGACGAGGTGGCCCGCGCCCAGCAACTGGAGAAGGAGGAGGCCACGGTATGAGCACCACAGTGGAGTCGGCGCAGGTCCAGGAGGCCCGGGTCGCGGAGCCGCCGGTACGCGATCCCGCGCCCCCGGCGGTACGGGAGCCCGCGCGGCCCCCCGTACGGGTGCCGGCCGCGGCCCTGGCCCTGCGGGTCCTGCGCGTGCTGCGGGCGGTGGCGCTGCGCTCGGCCGCGATCCTCGCCCTGCTCGCGCTCTGGGAGACGGCGCCGCGGCTGGGGCTCGTCGACGCGACGTTCCTGCCGCCGGTCAGCGAGGTCGCCACGGCGTGGTGGGGGCTGCTGGCCGACGGACAGCTCGGCGAGCACACCCGGGCCAGCCTGGTCCGCTCCTTCGGGGGCTTCGGCATCGCGGTGCTGGTCGCGGTGCCGCTCGGACTGCTGATCGGCTGGTACCGGCCGGTGGCCGCGCTGCTCGGGCCGCTGCTGGAGGTGTTCCGCAACACGGCGGCCCTCGCGCTGCTGCCGGTGTTCGTGCTGCTGCTGGGCATCGGGGAGACCTCCAAGGTCTCGATCGTCGTGTACGCCTGCGTCTGGCCGATCCTGCTGAACACCATCAGCGCGGTGGGCAACGCCGATCCGACGCTGGTGAAACTGGCGCGGTCCATGGACCTGTCCACGCCGAGGCTCTTCCAGAAGGTGATCCTGCCCGCGTCGGTGCCGGCCATCTTCACGGGCGTCCGGCTGGCCGGGGCCGTCTCGATCCTGGTCCTGGTGGCCGCCGAGATGATCGGCGCGAAGGCGGGCCTCGGCTACCTGATCAACGCCTCGCAGTTCAACTTCGCGATCCCCCAGATGTACGCGGGCATCGTCACCATCTCCGCCATCGGGCTGGTCTTCAACCAGGTCCTGGTCGCGATCGAACGCCGCCTGAGCGTCTGGCGCGTCCCGTCCTGACCCGGCGTCCCACCCGCGTCCGCCTCATGGAGGGCGACGGCCGGGAGACCGGCGCGCACTTCCTGCCGGGCAGTTTCGACGTCGTGCTCTGCCACGGCGTCCTCATGTACGTGCCCGAACCGGACGCCATGCTCGCCGGGCCCGCCCGGATGCTGGCCCCCGGCCGGCTGCTGGCCCTGCTGCGCGACACGACCACCGAACCCCGCCCCGACACCCAGTTGGAGGCCCTGACCCTGGCCGTGGCCGCGGACCTGCCCGTACTCCTGTGGGGCGAGCCGGGCATCGGCAAGACCGCGGCCCTGACCCAGCTCGCCGCTTCCCTGGACCTGCCGTTGACCACGGTGATCGCCAGCGTGCACGAGCCGTCCGACTTCTCCGGCCTGCCCGTCATCGGGGACGACCCCGCCGAGCAGGGCGTCCCGATGGCACCGCCGGACTGGGCGGTGCGCCTCGTACGGGCCGGCCGGGGACTGCTGTTCCTGGACGAGCTGTCCACCGCGCCGCCGGCCGTCCAGGCCGCCCTGCTCCGCCTCGTACTGGAACGGCGGATCGGCGCCCTGCGGCTGCCGCCCGAGGTACGGATCGTCGCCGCCGCCAATCCGCGGTCCTCGGCGGCCGACGGCTGGGAGCTGAGCCCGCCCCTGGCCAACCGGTTCGTCCACCTCCAGTGGACCCACGACCCCGACGTGGTCGTACGCGGCCTCGGCGGGACCTGGCCCACGGCGACCCTGCCGCTGCTCGACCCTTCGAGGTTGCCGCAAGCCGTGGCCTTCGCCCGCCGCGCGGTGTGCGGGCTCCTCACCGCCCGCCCCGAGCTCGTCCACCGGCTCCCCACCGGCGAGGCCCGCCGGGGCGGCCCCTGGCCGTCGCCCCGCAGCTGGGAGATGACGCTGTCCCTGATCGCCTTCGCCACCGCGGCCGGCTCCTCCCGCGAGGTCCTCTCCCTCCTGGTCAGGGGCACCGTGGGCGACGGTCCGGGGTTGGAACTGCTGGCCGGCCTGGACCGGATGGACCTCCCGGACCCCGAGGTGCTGCTCGCCGACCCAGCGAGCGCCGTCCTGCCCGAGCGCGGGGACCTGCGCCAGGCCGTGCTCGACGGCGTGGTGGCGGCGGTCCGCAAACGCCCGGAGAAGTCCCGGTGGGAGGCGGCGTGGGCGATCCTGGCCCGGGCCATGGAGACCGGGGCCCCCGACCTGGTGGTCGTCCCCGCGACCACGCTCGCCGCGCTGCGCCGCGAGGACTGGGACGTCCCCGAGTCGATCGAGCGGCTCTCCGGAGCCGTGGCCCTGTCCCGGCGCGCCGACCGGGTGGCGGCCCGGTCCATGGCGGGCGCGGCGAACGGCGGCCGATGATGCCGGACGAGACGGGGACGCTGGACCGGACGGGGACACCGGACGGGACAGGGGCACCGGACGGGACGGGGACACCGGACGGGACAGGAACGCCGGACGGGACGGGTGCGCTGGACCTCGGCAAACTCTTCACCGCCCGCCTGCACGCCGTCCGGGTCCGGCCCTACCTGGCCACCGCACTCTTCGCCCTGCACGTCGTGGAGTCGCGGCGGGTGCCGACGATGGGCGTCGACCGGCACTGGCGGTGCTACGTCTCCCCCGCGTTCGTCGACCGCACCCCGGTGGAGGAACTGGCCGGGGTGTGGGTGCACGAGGTGTCCCACCTGCTGCGCGACCACCACGGGCGCAGCGACCGGGTCGCCCGGGCCCGCGGGCTGACCGGCCCGGGCGAACGGCTGCGGATGAACATCGCCGCGGACTTCGAGATCAACGACGACGTGTTCGGCGACGGGCTGGTCCGGCCCCCGGACGCCGTGGACCCGAGGCACGTGGGGCTGCCCGAGGGGGAGCTCATGGAGGACTACCTGCGCATGTTCGGATTCGGTCCGCACACCCAGCACCTGGCCTGGCTGGACTGCGGCAGCGGCGCCGACGGCCTGGACCGGGAGTGGGACCTGGGCCCGGACGGCGCGTACGGCCTCAGCGCGCAGGAACGGGACGCGGTCCGCTTCCGGGTGGCGCAGGGCATCAGGGGCCGGCCGGGCGACACCCCCAAGGGATGGCGGCGCTGGGCGGAGGAGGCCTTCCACCCGCCGCAGCCGTGGCGGGAGCTGCTGGGGGCGGCGGTGCGCTCGGCGACCTCGGGTTCGGGGGCGGGCGAGGACTACACGTACGGGCGGCCGTCGCGCCGCTCGGCCGGGCTGCCCGGCGTGGTCCTGCCGAGCCTCCGGCGCCGGCCGCCGCGCGTCAGCGTGATCATCGACACCTCCGCGTCGGTCAGCGACGCGGAGCTGGGCAGCGCCCTGCACGAGGTCGCCGCCATCTCCCGTGCCGTGGGCGGCCGCCGGGACCTGATCACCGTGGTGCCGTGCGACGCCGCCGCCCGGATCGCGCACCCGCTGGCCCGGGCCGAGGGGATCCCGCTCCTGGGCGGTGGTGGCACGGACCTGCGCGCGGGCTTCGCCAAGGCGCTGCGGAGCGGCCCGCGCCCCGACGTCATCGTGGTCCTGACCGACGGGCAGACCCCCTGGCCGGACAGCCGACCGCCGTGCCGCACGGTGGTGGGCCTCTTCCGGGGTTCCGAGTCCTGGGACGAGGACAATCCCGACTACGTCCCGGACTCTCCGCCCGCGTGGGCCCGGGTGGTCGACATCGGCTGACGCCGTGCCCTCAGATCACCACGACGGCGTCCGGGCCGCTGTCCGGCTCGAGGTGGATGACCACCGACTTGTAGGCGGGGGTGTTGCTGATGTCCCCGGTGTGGTCGAGGGGCACCAGGACGGTGGCCTCCGGCATGTAGGCGGCGGCGCAGCCGACCGCGGTCGGGTAGGAGACCACCTTGAAGTGGGCGGCCCGGCGCTCGCGGCCGTCGGGCCACTCGGACACCAGGTCGGTGTGGGCGCCCTCGGTCAGGCCGAGCGCGGCGATGTCCGCCGGGTTGACCAGGACGACGCGGCGTCCGTCGTGGACACCGCGGTAGCGGTCGTCGAGGCCGTAGACGGTGGTGTTGTACTGGTCGTGGCCGCGCAGGGTCTGCAGGAGCAGCCGGCCTTCGGGGAGGTCGAGGACCACCATGGCGTTGACCGTGAAGTTGGCCTTGCCGGTGCGGGTGGGGAAGCGGCGCTCGTCGCGGGGCGCGTGCGGCAGGGCGAATCCGCCGGGCACCCGGACCCGGGCGTTGAAGTCCTCGAAGCCGGGGACGACCCGCTCGATGCGGTCGCGCAGCCGGTCGTAGTCGCCCTCGAACTCCTCCCAGGGCACGTCGTCGGCGGGGCCGAGCGCGGCCCGGGCCATCGCGCAGACGATCGCGGTCTCCGAGCGCAGCGCCGGTCCGCCCGCCATGCGCCCGCGCGAGGCGTGCACCAGGCCCATCGAGCCCTCGACGGTCACGAACTGCGGCCCCGCCGCCGTGCGGTCCTCGTCCGAGCGCCCCAGGGTCGGCAGGATCAGGGCCCGGCGGCCGGTGACCAGGTGCGAGCGGTTGAGCTTGGTCGAGATCTGCACGGTCAGCGCGCAGCGGCGTACGGCTTCCTCGGTCACCGGGGTGTCGGGGGCCGCGGCGACGAAGTTGCCGCCCATGCCGACGAAGACCTTCACCTTGCCGTCGCGCATCGCCCTGACGGCGTTGACGGAGTCGTAGCCGTGGCGGCGCGGCGAGGTGAAGCCGAACTCCTTGCCGAGCGCCTCGTGGAAGGCCTCGGCGGGCCGCTCGTAGATGCCCATCGTGCGGTCGCCCTGCACGTTGGAGTGGCCGTGGACCGGGCAGACGCCGGCGCCGGGGCGGCCCACGTTGCCGCGCAGGAGCAGGAAGTTGACGACCTCGCGCAGGGTGGGCACGGAGTGCTTGTGCTGGGTAAGGCCGAGCGCCCAGCACACGATGACGCTCTTGGCTTCGAGCACCATCCGCGCGGCCTGTTCGATCTGCTCGCGGGGCAGGCCGGTGGCGGCGAGGACCTCGTCCCAGTCGGTGGTGCGGGCCTCCGCCTCCCAAGCCGCGTGGCCGAGGGTGTGCTCCGCGATGAAGGCCCGGTCGATGACGCCGGCCGCGGGGTCCGCGTCGTCGGCCTCCAGCAGGAGCAGGTTGAGCGCGCGGAACAGCGCGAGGTCGCCTCCCGCGCGGATCTGCAGGAACAGGTCGGTCAGTTGTGTGCCGGCGCCGACGACTCCGCGCGGGCGCTGCGGGTTCTTGAACCGTTCCAGGCCCGCCTCGGGGAGCGGGTTCACGCTGATGACCCGGCCGCCGTTGCCCTTGGTCTCCTCCAGGGCGGCCATCATCCGGGGGTGGTTGGTGCCCGGGTTCTGTCCGGCGACGATCACCAGGTCGGCCCGGTGGACGTCCTCCAGGGACACGCTCCCCTTGCCGACCCCGAGGGTTTCCACCAGCGCGTCCCCGGTGGCCTCGTGGCACATGTTGGCGCAGTCCGGGAGGTTGTTGGTGCCCAGCTTCCGGGCGAAGAGCTGGAGCGCGAAGGCCGGTTCGTTCGGGGTGCGCCCGGAGGTGTAGAAGACGGCCTCGTCGGGTGAGTCCAGGGCGGCGAACTCCTCGCCGATGATCTCGAAGGCCCGCTCCCAGTCGACGGGGACGTAGTGGTCGGCGCCCTCTTCGAGGAGCATCGGGTGCGTGAGCCGGCCCTGCTGTCCCAGCCAGTGGCCGGACATGCCGAGCAGCTCGGCCACGGGGTGCCGGGCGAAGAGCTCGGGCGCGACTCGCCGCCGGGTGGCCTCCTCGGCCACGGCCTTGGCCCCGTTCTCGCAGAATTCGGCCCGGTGGACCTTGCCCTCCTCGGGCCAGGCGCAGCCCGGGCAGTCGAAGCCGTCGGGCTGGTTGACCCGCAGGAGGGTGCGGGCACTGCGTACGACGCCCATCTGCCGCCGCGCCATCAGCATCGCGTTGATCACCGCGTGCACGCCGACCGCGTGGTGCTCGGGCGGGGTGATGCGGGGGTCGTCCTGGGCGGGATCGGTCCCTGGTGCGCGGCCGCCCCACGGCCTGCCCCACGACCCGCTCCACCGAGCGCGAGGGGCAGGGCGGGCGGGATCGCGGCCGCGCTGAAGGCGGTGTTGCGCCAGGCCCAGGGAGACCAGGGCGCATGCGCCCTGGTCCAGTCGAATGTACGCCGCAGCGCTCCGGAACTTGCCATGCACGTACGGTAATCGCGCCGGCCAGGGCGGATCCACCACGTTGGTGCCCGGTCTGGGGTGTAGCTGGCACCACCCCCGGTTCGGACATTGGGGCTACTGATTTCGGGGGCCCGCGCGAGGAATCTTGTGGTGTGCCCGGCGGACGGACCGGCGGGCGGAAGGAGACTCCGCCATGGCCCTCGCAGCCCCGCAGTACCGACCCCGTACGTCGCCCCGCCCGGCCGCCCGGAAAACCGGTCGGTCCGTCGGGCGGACTCCTCCGAAGATGGCTTCGGTGCTGACCGGCGCCGGGCTGGCGCTGGTGCCGTGGATGCTGGTGCTGGCCAAGACGCTGCCGCAGCGCACCGAAGTGTCGAACTGGGCGACGGCGTGGATAGGCCTGGACGTGATGCTGGCGGCGGGGCTCACGGGTACGGGGCTGCTGCTGCGCCGGCAGGACCCGCGGGTGGTGCCCGTGGCTGCGGCGACGGCGGCGCTGCTGGTGGCCGATGCCTGGTTCGATGTCACGACCTCGGCAGGCGGGGAGCGGGCGCTGGCGCTGCTCTTGGCGGCCGGTGCGGAGCTGCCGCTGGCGCTGGCCTGCGCGGCGGTGGCGGGGAGGCGGACGTGAGCGGCGCATGGAGGGCGGTCCGGGGCAGTCTGCGGTGCGGCGTCGGGTTGCCGGGGAGCTTGTGGCGGGGCGACCGGTGGCGGGCCCCGCACCAGGTGGGTGCGGGGCCCGAGGCCTGCCGGTCGCGCGGGGCGCCCGTATGGTCAGGATGTACGGGAGCGGCCCGGGCTCTCCCAGCGGTAGAACTCCTGGGCCATGGCGTCCTTGGGGCTGCGCCAGGTCTCCGGGTTGTGCGGGCTGATGTAGGCGGTGAGCCGGTCGCTGAGGTCCCGGAACTCCGGGTGGCCGGTCACCTCTGCGATGGCCGGGCCCGGGGGGCGGTCGGATTCGATGAGGTGCATGTACACGTCGCCGAACTGGAAGAGGCTGCGGCGGGTGACCCCGACGAGGTGCGGCAGTTCACCCGAGTCCGAGGCCGCGAAGAGCTCGGCGATGTCGGGGGCGGACTGCGGCGCCATGCGGGCGACGATGAGGGCGCGGTGCATCCGAAGTGGTGCCTTTCGTCTCAGACGCGGCTGACCGCGGGCGTGCGGCTCTCGCGTTCGCGTTGTTCGATCTTGTCCCGGATCAGTTCCAGCTGGATCTTGGAGTTCTGGTTGATGCGGTCGGTCATGCCCGCGTCGTCCACGGGGGCCTGCGGCTTCATCGCGAAGTCCTGGGTCCACACCATCCGGGTGCCGCCGGGCACCTCGAAGTACTGCCAGTGGATGTCCATGTGCTCGAAGGGGCCCGTCTCGACGCGGCGGGCGCGCACGGTCCGGCTGACGGGGTCGGGGGTGCGCTCGGAGACCCAGCTCCACACCGTGCCGTTCTCGTCGGGGTGCATGGTCAGGCGGAAGCGGGTGGTGGGCCCGTCCTCCTCGAGGATCTCCAGCGAGGCGTACTCGCTGAAGAGTCCGGGCCAGCTGGGGAGGTCGTTGGTCATCTCCCAGACCACGTCCATCGGCGCACCGACGGTGATCTCGTTCTCCGTGTGTCCTGCCATCTCAAGCTCCGGTCATCAGGCTGGTGTTGACGAGTTCGAGGAACTCCTTGGGGGTCTTGCAGCGGTCCGCGTCGGTGGGCAGCGCCCGGCCGCGCTGGTTCTCCAGCAGGCCCACGATCCCGAGCAGGCCCAGCGAGTCGAGGCCGTAGTCGTCGAACAGGGAGTCCGGGCGGTTCTTCATGTCGGCCGGGTCCACGGTGATGCCGGCGCCGGACTTCATCAGCGCGGCCAGCTCTTCGACGGTCAGTCGTTCGGACATGAGCGGCTCCTTCTGTCTCTAGGCGGGGATGCGCAGGACGAGCGCGGCGTTGGAGCCCATCAGGCCCCGGCTCAGGACGAGCGCGGTGCGCAGCTCCGCCGTGCGGGCGCTGCCGGTCACCACGTCGAGGTCGTGGCACACGTCGAAGACGTTCGGCGTGGGCGGGACGATGCCGTGCTCCAGGGCGAGGACGGCGGCGGCCGTGTCGAGGACGGGGGCCGCGCAGTAGGCCCGGCCCGTGCCGGTTTTGGGCGCCGTCACCGGCACCGTGCGGCCGTGTGCTCCGAGGGCGGAGAGGATCGCGGCCGCCTCGGCCCGGTCGGCCTGCGGGGTGCCGACCGCGTCGGCGAAGACCACGTCGACCTCCTCGGGGGCGCAGCCCGCGTCCCGCAGGGCTCCCCGGATCGCGTGGGCCAGTCCTTCGCCGGACTTCTCGGCCGTCTCGGGGCGGTGCGGGCCGGTGAAGGTCGCGGCGTGCCCGGCCAGGACGGCCCGGACGGAGGCGCCGCGGCGCCGGGCCGCCCGCTCGTCCTCGACGAGGAACATCGCGCCGCCCTCGGCGGGTACGTAGCCGCAGGCCTTGTCGGTGAACGGCCGGTAGGCGCGCTCCGGATCGTCGTGCGTGCTCAGTGCCTCGTAGCCGAGCTGGCAGACGATGGAGTAGGGGGCCAGGGGCGCCTCGGTCGCTCCGACGAGCATGGCCCGGCTGCCCTGGCGGATGGCCCGGGCCGCGTGTGCGAAGGCGTCGAGCCCGCCGGCCTCGTCGGCGGCGACGACCCCGCACGGGCCCTTGAGACCCCGGCGGATGGAGATCTGGCCGGTGCTGGCGGCGTAGAACCAGGCGATCGACTGGTAGGGGCCGACATAGCGGGGGCCTTGCTCCCACAGGTGCTGCAGCTCGCGCTGGCCGAATTCGCCGCCGCCGGAGCCGGCCGCGGTGACCACGCCGACCGAGAAGGGGTCGTCCTCGTAGTCGGCGCGGCCGAGCCGGGCGTCCTCCAGGGCGAGGTCGGCCGCGGCGAGGGCGTGGTGGGTGTAGCGGTCGGTCTGGACGAGATAGCGTTCCTCGACCATCGAAGCCGGGTCGAAGCCCCGTACCTCGCCCGCGACGCGCAGCGGGAGGTGCTCGCAGCCCTCCCGGGTGACCCGGCCCAGGACCGAGGTGCCCGCCTGTGTCGCCTTCCAGAAGGCGTCGGCGCCGATGCCGTTGGGCGCGATGACCCCGATGCCCGTGATGACCGTACGGTCGCTCACGAGACCACCTCCTCCTTGGGCTGCTTGGACTTCTTGGGCTCCTTGGACCGGGTCATGACGACCGCGGACTGGAAGCCGCCGAACCCGCTGCCGACGGAGAGCACGCTGCGCAGCGTGCGTTCGCGGGCGACGCGGGGGACGTAGTCCAGGTCGCATTCGGGATCGGGGGTCTCGTAGTTGGCCGTGGGCGGTACCACCTGGTGGGTCATCGCCAGGACGCAGGCGGCCAGCTCGATCGCCCCGATCGCGCCGAGGGAGTGCCCCACCATGGATTTGATGGAGGTCATCGGCGTCTTGTACGCGTGGGCGCCCAGGACCCGCTTGACCGCGGCGGTCTCGTGGCGGTCGTTCTGCTTGGTCCCGGAGCCGTGCGCGTTCACGTAGTCGATCTCGTGGGCGCCTGTCCGGGCCTGGGCGAGGGCGGTTTCGATGGCCCGCGCCATCTCCAGACCGTCGGTGGTCAGCCCGGTCATGTGGTGGGCGTTGCCGAAGGTGGCGTAGCCGCCGATCTCGCAGTAGACGGTGGCGCCGCGGGCGCGGGCGTGTTCCAGCTCTTCCAGTACGAGGACGGCGCCGCCCTCGCCGAGGACGAAGCCGTCGCGGTCGGCGTCGAAGGGCCGGGACGCGTGGGCGGGGTCGTCGTTGTTCGGCGAGGTGGCCTTGATGGCGTCGAAGCAGGCCACGGTGATGGGCGAGACGGGTGAGTCCGAGGCCCCGGCGATGCAGATGTCCATCCGGCCTTCGGCGATGGAGTGGACGGCGTAGCCGATGGCATCGAGTCCGGAGGTGCATCCGGTGGAGACGGTCTGGACGGGCCCGCGCGCTCCGGTCTTCTCCGCCACGGCGGAGGCCAGGGTGGCCGGGGTGAACGCCCGGTGCAGGTGGGGCCCGGCGAGCCGGTGGTCCACGTCCCACCATGCGCCCGACTGGCTGACGGCCACGTAGTCGTGCTCCAGGCGGGTGGTGCCGCCCACGGCGGTGCCGAGGGAGACTCCGGTGCGCCAGGCCTCGTCGGTGGTGAGGTCGAGGCCCGCGTCGCGGACGGCCTCTCCCGCGGCGACCAGGGCGAACTGGATGTACCGGTCCGCGCGGGCCGCCTCCTCGGGTGAGAGTCCGTGCTCGGCGGGGTCGAAGTCGACCTCCGCGGCTATCCGGGAGCGGAAACCGGTCGGGTCGAAGAGGGTGATGCCGCGCGTCGCCGTGCGGCCGTTGGACAGCAGGTCCCAGAAGGCGGCGGTGCCGATACCGCCGGGGGCGACGACGCCGACCCCCGTGACGGCCACCCGGCGGGTCACGAGACCGCTCCCGCGCGGTCCGGGGGCCGCTCCCAGGCGGAGCCCTCCGGGTGGACGGCCTCCTCCGTGTCCACGTGCCCGAGCTTCGGGTCCGGGGCGAGCGGGCCGAGGTGGAAGACCATGCGGGCCTCGGTGTCCCCGACGTTGCGGAACCGGTGGCGCACGTTCATCGGGACGAGGAGTCCCTGGTCGGTGAGGAGCGGGTGGGCCTCGCCGTCGAGGTCGACCTCCAGCGTCCCGGCGACCACGTACACGAACTCCTCGGAGTACGGGTGGTAGTGCTCCGCGATGTGTTCGCCCGGCGCCATGACGGCCAGGCCCATGAAACCGCTGGTGCAGCCCACCGAAGTCGGGGTGAGCACTGCCCTGAGGTCGCCGCCGCGCCTGGTGTTGGGCTGCGTCTCGCTGAGGTCCACGATGTGCGGTGGGTGTTGTCTGGTCATGGCGGGGTTGTGGCCGGACAGGGCGGGCCGGGCGGCCGGCTCAGTACCCGCCCACCGCTTCGCGTACGACATCGGGCTTGTTGGTGATGATCCCGTCCACGCCCATGTCCTGGACCTTGCGGGCGGTCGCCGCGTCGTCGACGATCCAGGCGTCCACTTCCATCGCCTTGCCGTGGGCGCCGACCAGCCCGTGCACGGCGTCCACCCAGGCGCCGTCGATGGTGGTGTACCAGGGGTTGATCCGGTCGGTGAACTGCGCGTACCACGGCAGGTCGGCGATGGCCGGGGTGCCGAGGAAGGCCGTCACCAGGTCCGGGCGCAGCTCGTGCACGGTCCGGACGGAGCCGGCGCTGAAGCTCTGCACCACCAGGCGGCGGCTCACGTGGTTCTCGTCGAGCCAGCCGGTGTCCCGCAGCACCCGCAGGGTCTGCTCCTCGATCCCGGGGTAGAGCTCCGGCTTCTTGATCTCCAGGAGGAGCCGCTGCTGGTTGCGCTGGACCCGGTCCATGTACTCCCGCAGGGTCGGCACCCGGGCGCCCGCGAACCGCCGGTCGAACCAGCTGCCCGCGTCCAGCCGGGCGATCTCGGCGGCCGTGAAGTCCTTGACCCGCCAAGGCTTGCGATCGGGGAACACCTGCTCGACGTCCGTCGTGCGGGCCAGGGTGTCGTCGTGGACCACCACCAGCTCGCCGTCCTCGGTGCGCTGGACGTCGTTCTCCACCCAGTCGAAGCCCAGCTCCATGGCGAGGTCGATCGCCTCCAGGGTGTTCTCCGGGGCGTACGCGGAAGCCCCCCGGTGGGCGTACACGATCGGGTTGGAGAGCCAGCCCGGGCCGGCGGCCGCGGCGGCGGCCGTCGCGCCGAACACGGTGAGGGTGAGTCCCAGGAAGGCGGCGGTGGCCGCGGCGGCGGGTCGGACGTACATGCGCGTTCTCCTCGGGTCGTGAGCCCTGCTCCGGCCTTCAAACGGGCGCGGAGCGGCATTCGTTGCGGCGACGCACTTCCGGTGGTGCGTTCTCGACGCCCTTTCAGGGAGAGCCGGGTACGGCGATCATGGGGTTGAAGATCGCGGGGCCGCCACCGAACTACGACAAACGGACCAGACCCGGACGGTCCCGCCGGGCCGCCGGGCCCCCGGCTGTCAGTGGGGGGTCGTACGGTTGACCCATGCGGCCCGTATCGAAGATCGAACGCACGGTGGCGCCTTTCGAGGTCGTCAGTTCCTACACGCCCAGCGGAGACCAGCCGGCGGCCATCGCCGAGCTGGAGAAGCGCATCCGCGCAGGTGAGAAGGACGTCGTGCTGCTCGGCGCGACCGGCACCGGCAAGTCGGCCACGACGGCCTGGATGATCGAGAAGCTCCAGCGGCCCACGCTGGTGATGGCACCGAACAAGACGCTCGCCGCCCAGCTGGCGAACGAGTTCCGCGAGCTCCTGCCGAACAACGCCGTCGAGTACTTCGTCTCGTACTACGACTACTACCAGCCCGAGGCCTACGTACCGCAGTCGGACACCTACATCGAGAAGGACTCCTCGATCAACGAGGAGGTGGAGCGGCTGCGCCACTCCGCGACCAATTCCCTCCTCACCCGGCGCGACGTCATCGTCGTCGCCTCCGTGTCCTGCATCTACGGCCTCGGCACCCCGCAGGAGTACGTCGACCGGATGGTCCCCCTCAAGGTCGGCGCGGAGATGGACCGGGACCAGCTGCTGCGCCGCTTCGTCGACATCCAGTACACGCGCAACGACGTGGCCTTCACCCGCGGCACGTTCCGCGTGCGCGGCGACACCATCGAGATCTTCCCGGTCTACGAGGAACTGGCCGTCCGCATCGAGATGTTCGGCGACGAGATCGAGGCCCTGTCCACCCTGCACCCGCTGACCGGCGAGGTGATCAGCGAGGACCGCGAGCTGTACGTCTTCCCCGCCAGCCACTACGTGGCCGGCCCCGAGCGCATGGAGAAGGCGGTCCGCGGCATCGAGGCCGAGCTGGCCGAGCGCCTGGCGGAGCTGGACAACCAGGGCAAGATGCTCGAGGCCCAGCGGCTGCGCATGCGCACCACCTACGACCTGGAGATGATGCGCCAGATCGGGTCCTGCTCGGGCATCGAGAACTACTCGCTGCACATGGACGACCGCGAGCGCGGCTCCGCACCCAACACCCTCATCGACTACTTCCCCGAGGACTTCCTCCTCGTCATCGACGAATCGCACGTCACGGTGCCGCAGATCGGCGCGATGTACGAGGGCGATGCCTCCCGCAAGCGGACCCTGGTCGACCACGGCTTCCGGCTGCCGTCCGCGCTCGACAACCGGCCGCTGAAGTGGGAGGAGTTCCAGCAGCGGATCGGCCAGACCGTCTACCTCTCGGCCACCCCGGGCAAGTACGAGCTCTCGCGCGGCGACGGCTTCGTCGAGCAGATCATCCGCCCCACCGGCCTCATCGACCCGGAGGTCGTCGTCAAGCCCACCGAGGGCCAGATCGACGACCTGGTGCACGAGATCCGGCAGCGGGTGGAGAAGGACGAGCGGGTCCTGGTCACCACCCTGACCAAGAAGATGGCCGAGGACCTCACCGACTACTTCCTGGAGCTCGGCATCCAGGTCCGCTACCTGCACAGCGACGTCGACACCCTGCGCCGCATCGAGCTGCTGCGCGAGCTGCGGGCCGGCGAGTACGACGTCCTGGTCGGCATCAACCTGCTGCGCGAGGGCCTCGACCTGCCCGAGGTGTCGCTCGTGGCGATCCTCGACGCCGACAAGCAGGGCTTCCTGCGCTCGGGGACCTCGCTCATCCAGACCATCGGCCGCGCGGCGCGCAACGTCTCCGGCCAGGTCCACATGTACGCGGACACCATCACCCCGGCCATGGCCCAGGCGATCGACGAGACCAACCGCCGTCGGGAGAAGCAGGTCGCCTACAACACGGCCCACGGGATCGACCCGCAGCCGCTGCGCAAGAAGATCAACGACATCGTCGCGACGATCGCCCGCGAGGAGCTCGACACCGAGGAGCTCCTCGGCACCGGATACCGGCAGACCAAGGACGGCAAGGCCCTCAAGGCGCCGGTCCCGGCGCTGGGCGGCAAGGCGGCCGCGGGCGGCAAGGCCGGGGCCAAGGGGGCGAAGGGGGCCAAGGGCGGCGCGGTCCTGACCGACCGTCCCGCCGCCGAACTGGCCTCGCTCATCGAGCAGATGACCGAGCGGATGCGCGGCGCGGCGGCGGAGTTGCAGTTCGAGGTGGCCGCCCGGATCCGGGACGAGGTGGGCGAGCTGAAGAAGGAGCTCCGACAGATGAGGGAAGCGGGCCTCGCCTGACCCGGAGCCGGTCAGTAGGGTTGGGACTCAGCCGCAGGTACACGCTGCGCACCCCCATCGGGGGAGGGCTATGGAGAGGGGACAGCGCGTGACGGTCAACATGACCAAGGGTCAGGCCATCAATCTGCAGAAGGCGGACGGGGGCACGCTGACCGCGGTCCGGATGGGCCTCGGTTGGCAGGCTGCCAAGCGCCGGGGGCTGTTCGGCTCGCGGACCCGGGAGATCGACCTCGACGCCTCGGCGGTGCTCTTCGCCGACAAGCAGCCCGTGGACGTCGTGTTCTTCCGGCACCTGCAGAGCGACGACGGCTCGGTCAAGCACACCGGCGACAACCTCGTCGGCGGTGTCGGCCAGGGCGGGGACGACGAGTCGATCCTCGTCGACCTGCAGCGGGTGCCGGTGCACATCGACCAGATCGTCTTCACGGTGAACTCCTTCACCGGCCAGACGTTCCAGGAGGTGGAGAACGCCTTCTGCCGCATCGTCGACGAGACCAACGGCCAGGAGCTGGCCCGCTACACCCTCGACGGCGGTGGCCAGTACACCGCGCAGATCATGGCGAAGGTGTCGCGCGCGGGCACCGGCTGGCAGATGACGGCCCTCGGGAACCCGGCCAACGGCCGCACGTTCCAGGACCTGATGCCGGCGATCCTGCCGCACCTGTAAACAGTACGCACGCACCACGAAGCACAGCGCCACAGACGACGGCACAGCAGAAGAACGGGTACGGGGGAGGGGCTGCACGATGACGGCCGAACTGGTCCGGGGGCAGAACCACCCCTTGTCCCGGAGCCGGGTGGAGATCAGGGTCTCGGCGGGCACACCTGTGCTCGCCCTGGCCCAGGTCGGCGATGACGAGGGCCGGCTCGCCGGTCCCCAGGCGCTGGCCCATCCCGGCGCCCGGACCCTGCCGGGGCTGGAAGTGCCCGGCGCGGTCTCGGGGCACCACAGCATGCTGGTCGACCTCGACGCGGTCGACCCGGCCGTGCACCGGGTCGGCCTCGTGCTGGTCCTGCCGCCCGGCGGTCCGGCCCGCTTCGGCGCGGTCCCGGCCTCCTACGTGTCCGTGGCCGACCCGGAGGGCGCCGAGCTCGCCGGGTACACGCTCACGGACCTGGAGTCCGAGACCGCCGTCGTGGCCCTGGAGCTGTACCGGCGCCAGGGCGCCTGGAAGGTCCGCGCCGTCGGCCAGGGCTACGCCGGCGGACTCGGCGCGCTCCTGGCCGACGCGGGACTGCCCGGCCCGGCCGCCGCCGAGCTCGCCGCCCTCGCCATGGGGGTGGCGGCGACCGGGGACATCACCCTGGCCGCCATGCCCGGCGGGCCGGCCCCGACCGTCCCGCGCGGCCTGCGGGCACCGGCTCCCGCCCCGCAGGACGCCGTGCCCGCCCCGGCCTCAGGCCAGGCCCAGCCCCTTGCGGAAGAACTCCAGCTCCAGGGCCATGACCTTCTCCCGCACCCCGCCGGGGGTCATGTGCGTGACGCCCGGCAGCGCGAGCAGTTCGTGCGGCCGCCCGGCGTCGGTCACGGCCTGCGAGAGCCGCAGCGTGTGGGAGGGGTGGACGTTGTCGTCGGCCAGGCCCGTGACCAGCAGCAGCGGCCGTCTCCGCCCCGCCGCGTCGGGGATCAGGCAGTCCCGCCCGTCCACCTGGGCGCGCCCCTGCCGCCGCCCATCGCGTACGCGTCACCGTCGTGCCGTCCCACCACCCGGTGCGGAGTGATCGCGCGGGGCTCGACACGGACGTACTCCAAGGACGCCGAGAGTCCCTCCGCCTGGCGGGCCAGGGCCTCCTGCCCGTCCGTTCCGGCCCCGACGGCCGGCAGGCCGGCCGGGCCGGCCGGGGAGCGGTTGCTGCACTGGGACCTGCACTACGACAACGTGCTCGCGGGCGGTCGCGAGCCGTGGCTGGCGATCGATCCGAAGCCGCTGGCCGGTGACCCGGGGTTCGAGCTGCTGCCGGCGATCGTCAACAACTTCCGTGAGGCGGAGGTGCGGTGGCGCTTCGACCTGCTTTCGGAGGCGGTGGGCGCGGACCGGGAGCGGGCTCGGGCGTGGACGCTGGGGCGGGTGTTGCAGAACTGCCTGTGGGACCTGGAGGACGAGGAGCAGCCGGCGGAGGTCCAGTTGGCGGTGGCGGAGCTGCTGCTCGGGGGTCGGTCGTAGGCTGCCGGCATGATCCGTAGCGCTGTCGTCGGGGACGTTCCCGTCATCCAGGCCATGATCCGCGAGCTCGCGGAGTACGAGAGGGTGCCCGAGGAGGCGCGGGCGACCGAGGAGCAGTTGCGGGAGGCGCTGTTCGGGGAGCGGCCGGCGGCTTTCGCGCACATCGCGCAGACGCCGGAGGGGGAGCCTGTCGGCTTCTCGCTGTGGTTCCTCAGCTTCTCGACGTGGCGCGGGGTGCACGGCATCTACCTGGAGGACTTGTACGTGCGCCCGGGGGTACGGGGCGGTGGCCACGGGAAGGCGCTGCTGGCGGAGCTGGCGCGGATCTGCGTGGAGCGCGGGTACGAACGGTTGGAGTGGTCGGTCCTCGACTGGAATTTGTCTGCCATCGACTTCTACCGATCGGTCGGCGCGGTGCCGATGGACGAGTGGACCGTGAACCGCCTGACGGACGACGCGCTCCGCAAGCTGGGCGGGGCTGAGTGAGCGCACCGGAGCCCTTGCCACCGATCACTACCGCGCTCAAGGCAGCCCTCCGCCACCTGCGGAGTGTCCGTGGCCGGCGTCCCGGAGCGCCCTGCACCGATGCCGCCTACGCGGCGTGGCGGGACGACATTGCCGAGGCTCTGGACAACCTGGCGGAGCACCTGGAGCAACCTGCGGACAGGGCCATGGCACGTACCGAGGCGGTGGCCGCCCGCGCGGAGGCGGAACGCTTGCGCGCGTGACTCCTGGCCTCCGTCTTGCTGGAGTCTCGAAGTCACGCGGGGCGTCACGGCACGCGGCCGCGGGGCCCAGGCCGTCCGGCTTCGCCCCAGAGTTCCCGGGGCCCGGACTGGTAGACCTCGAACTCCTCCGCGCCGGGTACGAAGTCGATCGACGCCCAGGAAGTGACCCGGGTGTCCCGGAGCCAGAGCGTGTAGCGGCCGCCGTCGAGTTTTTCCGGGTAGGGGAACATCCCCTGGGTCTGGAGTCCGACGGCGAACATGGGGAGCCAGTCGGCCACGTCCTCCGGGGACAGGGACGTGGTCGTCCGGCGGCCATCGGCCGGCCACGGCTTCCCGCCCAGGTACGTCTTCACGTGCGTCCGGTAGGCACGTTGTTGCCGGAGGCGCATGAAGGCGGAGGAGCTGACGAACGGGCCGGATGCGCTTCCGTCCCCCTCGACGGTCAGGCGGACCACGGCCTCCCCGCCGTACTCCGTGGCGTACGGGGAGACGATGATCCCGCCGGGCCGGGTCTGCCGGACGATGTCCGCCGGGATCTCCTGGAGGGAGGCCGTGATGAGTACTCGGTCGTACGGGGCGCCTGCGGGCCAGCCCTGGGAGCCGTCTCCGACGACGGCGACCGGGTTGTAGCCGGCGGCATGCAATCGGGCTCGGGCCGTGGCCGCGTTCTCCGGGTCGAACTCGATGGTGGTGACCGTTTCCGAGCCGACCCGTTCGGACAGCAGAGCCGCGTTCCAGCCGGTGCCCGTGCCTACTTCCAGGACCTTGGCACCAGGTTGCACGTCCAAGGCCGCCAGCATGGAGAACACCATGGCGGGCTGAGAGTTGCTGCACGTCGGGATGTTTCCCCGGGCGGGGCCCTTCGTGTCGCTGTGGCCGGAGTCCTGGCCCTCCGAACCGCCGCCGCCGTGACCGGCGCCCGACTGGCCGTCGTCCTGCTGGCTTCCGCCCTGGCCCGAGCCGCTGCCTCCGCCGTGCTGTCCGCCCATGAACGTGCTCCTTCTCGTGAGGGATGAGAGTGAGCGGTGCTGTGAGCCGCCCCGGCTGATCGGTGGATCGGTCACCGGGGCGGAGTCTGTGGGGTGGGGTCAGTCGGACCCTGGAGTGAGGGCCCCGGGAGTGCGCTCCGGCCGGGCCTGCATCTGCCGTTCTCCGGCCTCTGCCAGGAACTCCAGAAGGGGACTTCCCCGGAGCCAGGTGGTGCGAGAGCTGGGCGGTCCATTCGCCGCTTCACAACGTGCGCCAGCTTCACGGCGACGTCGGGGCGGACACTGCCCAGCCTCACCAGCCCCGGGCCGGGCGGCGCCGGGTCGATGCCCAGGGAGGGGCGAACGATTCCAGCGGCTGTCAGCGATTCGCGCAGCGACTCCACGACCGTGCTCGGGGTCACTGTCTCCAGTTCGTGCGAGCTGTCCATGAGAGGGACGCTAGGGCCGGGTGCCGGGTCCTGTCGGGGCTGATTCGCCGGGATTCTCGGGCTGGTCCGTGACCTTCCGGCGGATTCTCAGGCGGTGTCGAGAGCCCGCCGGGCGCGGGCGATCACGCGGTGGGCGTCTGCCCCGTAGACCGCGGAATCGGAGAGTGCCTGCCAGACCTTCCGGTACACGCCCACGCTGTCCGCGTCGTCCAGCCAGAGTTCCGCGTGCCAGTGCAGCATCTCCTGACGCTTCACACGGGCCCGTACGGCCTCCTCCGTGTCCCGGACGGACTGGTGGAGGTCGGCGTAACGGGTGAAGACGCGGCGGGCGTACTCGGCGGTCTGGAGCATGCCCACGACCGTGGAGCCCTGCCAGACGTGGAACGTCCTCGTGCGTTCGTACTCCGCTGTCAGCGTGTCCTGGACCGGCTTGTGGCCCGCGGCCAACTGTCTGCGCCACGCGCGGGACCGGGACTCCAGGCTCCGGAGCCGGGTGATCAGCTCCTCAGCCGCCTGTGGATGTCCGGTGGCGTCCGCCCACGCCAGCAGGTCGTCCGTCGTCGCGGTCTGGCGCCCGGTCTCCAGTTTGCTGATCTTGGACTGGGTCCAGCCGAGCAGGACCGCCAACTGGCGGCCGGTGAGACGCCGATCGGTGCGCAGCTCGCGCAGCCGCGCACCGAGGCAACTCGTGCTTGTTGGAAGTCGGTGCTCACTCGGCGGACGGCACCTGTTCCGCGAAGGTCTCGTACGGCACGGCGTGGTGCCACGCGGCGTCCCGGACCTGGCACGCGCGGGCCACCTCGACGGGGTCCGTGACCAGCTCGACGCCGGTCATCACGTCGTCGTCATCGAAGTGGAGCCGGGCGATCACCCGGGAGTCGAAGAGCCAGAAGTCTTCGTTGGGAAGTTGCAGGGCTTCGGCTTTGGAGCGCCACAGGTTGCGGATGTCCTCGCCGACCGCGCTGTTGCGGCGGGCGTTGTCGAGCAGGTAGCTCTGACCGGGCGTGGGTGGGTTGTCGGCGATCCGCACCCGCTCGAAGCGCTTGCCCAGGGCGGACTGTTCACGCCGGGACACGCACCAGGGGTCGTCCAGGTCCCAGCCGGTGTCCTCGCCCCGAACGAACCGCTGGTACGTCTCGGTCTCCTCGTCCGACTGGTAGCGGCGCCGGGTCTCCAGACGCCAAGCCGTGTGCGCGAAGGTCCGGAACATCCCGGCGAACTCCTCGAAGCCGATCAGCACGGGCGTCCTTTCCGTGTCCCACGAGTCCCGACCGGGGTGGGGCGGGTACGGACTCCCTGTCCTGCGTGATGCGCGATGAATCTCGGGACGCGACGCGGAAGGGCCCGGCTGGCTCCCGTGCGCGTGCCAGGGGATCAGGGGGCCGGACGGGGGTTTGGCGGCATGATCTGGGGCTCCAGGATGACTTTGCCCGTGGTGGCGCGGTTTTCCAGGTCGCGGTGGGCCGTGGCGGCTTCGGACAGGGGGTAGCGGCGTAGGGCGGGGCGCAGTCGGCCGGAGGCGGCCTCGGCGAGGGCGCGGGTTTCCAGGAGGCGGAGGGGGTCGTCGCCGCCGGCGCGTTGGAGCATGGCGGGGCCGAGGACGTTGAGCGTGGTGACGGAGCGGGCTTCGAGTGCGGTGCGGTCGGCGTCGGTGAGCGGGATCGGGCCGCCGGACCAGCCGAAGACGAGGTGTTGGCCGCCGTCGGCCAGGAGGTCGAGGGCGGTGCGGGCGATGGTGCCGCCGACGGAGTCGAAGAGGACGGTGGCGCCGTCGGGGTGGTGGGCGCGTACGGCGTCGGCCCAGTCGGGGCGGGTGTAGTCGAGGGCGAGGTCGGCGCCGGCCGCGGCGGCGAGGGCGGTCTTGTCGGGTCCGCCGGCGAGGGCGATGACCGTGGCTCCGGCGTTCTTCGCGTACTGGACGAGCAGGGTGCCGATGCCGCCCGCGGCGGCGGGGACGAGGGCGACCGAGCCCGGGCCGAGGTCGGCGAACTGGAGGATGCCGAGCGTGGTGCGGCCGGTCCCGATCATGGCCACGGCTTCGGCGGTGTCGAGACCCGGTGGGACGGGGTGGACGCGGGTGGCGTCGGCGACGGCGTACTCGGCGTAGCCGCCGGGAGTGAATCCGAGGTGGACGACGACGGTGCGGCCGAGCCAGGCGGGGTCGGTGCCGGGGCCGAGGGCGTCGACGGTGCCGGCGACTTCGCGGCCGGGGATGGTCGGGAGCTCGGGGAGGGGTGCGGGCGGGCCCTGGACGCCGCGGCGGAGGCTGGTGTCGAGGAGGTGGACGCCGGCGGCGGTGACGGCGATGCGGAGCTGGCCGGGGGCGTCGGCGGCTGCGTCGGCGGCCGGGTTCGGGGTGGCCGGCGGGCCGGGGGCGCGACGGTCCGTGGCCTCAGCCATCGGAGACCCCCGCGGCCAGCAGCACGGCGTCGCGCGGCTCGAAGTGCAGGGTGACGCGGTCGCCCAGGGCCGGGGTCTCGCGCAGTTCGGGCAGGTCCGCCTTGACGCGGTGGCCCTCGACGTCGACGTAGAGCCGGTGGGTCGAGCCGCGCCACTGCACCTCGGTGATCGTCCCGCTCAGCGCGTTGGGGCCGGCGCCGAGGCCGAGCAGGTGCGGCCGTACGCACAGGGTCGCGCTCGCGCCGACGGCCGCGCCGGCGCGGTCGAGGGCGAGGGGGTGTCCGGCGAACACGGCGCCTTCGGCGGCCACGGTGACCGGCAGCAGGTTGGCGTTGCCGACGAAGGAGGCGGTGAACTCGGTGCGCGGCGCCCGGTACAGCTCCTGCGGGGTGCCGCAGTCCCGCAGCCGGGCCTGGTCCATGACGGCGATCCGGTCGGCCAGGGTCAGCGCTTCGACCTGGTCGTGGGTGACGTACAGGATCGACACGTCGGGCAGTTCGCGGTGCAGGCGGGCCAGTTCGGCGAGCATCCCGGAGCGCAGCTGCGCGTCGAGCGCGGACAGCGGCTCGTCCAGCAGCAGCACCCCGGGCCGGATGGCGAGTGCGCGGGCGATGGCGACGCGCTGCTGCTGGCCGCCGGAGAGTTCGCGCGGGTAGCGCTTGGCGTAGGCGGCCATCCCGGTCATTTCGAGGGCCTCGGCGACGCGGCCGGGTATCTCGGCCTTGGGGGCCTTCTGCGCCTTGAGGCCGAAGGCGACGTTGTCCTCGACGCGCATGTGGGGGAAGAGCGCGTACTGCTGGACGACCATGCCGATGCCGCGCTTGTGGGGCGGGAGCGCGGTGACGTCCCGGCCGCCGATCAGCACCCGGCCCGAGAGCGGCCGCACGAAGCCGGCGACCGCGCGCAGCGCCGTGGTCTTGCCCGAGCCGGAGGGCCCGAGCAGGGCCATGACCTCGCCGGGCTCGACGGTGAGGTCGAGCCTGTCCAGGACGGTGTGGCCGGCGTAGGCGACCGAGACCGACTCGAAGCGGATGCCGCTCACGCGCCGGGCTCCCGATCCCGCTGCTGCTGCTCCAGCACCCCGGGGAGTTCCGCGATGGAGGCCAGGACGTGGGTGGCGCCGTTCTCCCGCAGGGTCGCGCGGTCGTGGGCGCCGGTGAGGACGCCCGCCACGAGGCCGGCGCCGGAGCGGACGCCGCCGAGCATGTCGTAGGCCGTGTCGCCGGCGACCACGGTGTGGCGTACGTCGGCCACGGCGCCCGTGCGCAGGAAGGCGGCCAGCACCATGTCCGGGTAGGGCCGGCCGCGGCCGCCCGCGTCGGCGGGGCACAGGGTGAGGTCGGCCAGGTCCTGCCAGCCGAGGGCGTCGAGGATGGCGTCCTGGGTGACGCGGGCGAAGCCGGTGGTGAGGACGACGGTGCGGCCCTCCGCGCGCAGTTGCTCGATGGCGGCGCGGGCGCCGGGGAGCGGGGCGATGAGGCCGCCGTCGACGAGTTCCCCGTAGGCCTCCTCGAAGGCGGAGTTGGCGCGCTGGGCGAGGTCCTCGGCGCCGAAGAGGTGGCGGAAGACCGAGATCTTCGACTCGCCCATGGTGTCGCGGACGTACTGGAGCTTGGTGTCGTGGTCGGCGCTGCCCGGCTCGACGCCGAGGCGTTCGGCGGCCCGCTCGAAGGCGCGCTCGACGAGGCCGCCGTCGGCGACGGTGGTGCCGGCCATGTCGAGGACGATCAGCTTGCGGTCGTCGCTCGCGTTGCCGTTGCCGTTGCCGTTGCCGTTGTCGTGGCCGTGGCCCTGGCCGTGGCCCTGGCCGTGGGGGGTGTTGTCGGTCATGGTGCTTACCAGCCCAGTTCGTTCGCGGTGGTCTCGGCTATGGCGGGCGAGCAGGTCATGCCCCGGCCGCCGGGTCCGGTCACCAGCCAGACGCCGTCGGCCACCTGCTGGCGGTGGACGACGCGGGTGGTGTCGGTGCACTGCGCGTACACACCCGCCCAGCGGTGCCTGATCTTCGGCAGCGGGCGGCCCAGGAAGGACTCGACCACCTCGGTGAGGTGCTCGTAGGGGTCTTCGAGGGTGTCGAACGCGAAGGGGTGCTCGTATTCGTGGGTGTCGCCGATGGTCAGGCCGCCGTCGCGGCGCTGGACCATCAGGAGCTGCATCTTGTGCGCGGCGGCGACCGGCGCCTGGGCCTGCTCGGCGTTGAGCTCGTCGAGGGCCGCCGATTTGTAGGCGGGGTAGTAGCGGAAGCTGTCGGCGTCGGCGACCGAGGTGGTCAGCGCCTCGCCGAGGGGTGCGGTCTGCATCATCTGGAGCCGGACGCGGCGCACGGGCAGTTCGGGCGCCAGCTCGCGGACGAGGCCGGACAGCCAGGCGCCGGTGGCCAGGACGACGGCGTCGCCCCGGTGGACGGCGCCGTGGTCGTCGCGGACGGCGCCGGCGCCGACGACCTCGCGCACCTCGCGGCCGGGGAGGAAGGTGTAGCGGCCGCTCGCCCGCAGGGCCTCGCGCAGGTGGAGCTGGGCGGTGCGCGGTTCGACGGCGGCGTCGCGTTCGCACCACAGCGCTGCCTCGAAGGCGCCGCGCAGCGCGGGGTTGAGCTCCCGGGCCTCGGCCGCGGTGACCAGCTTGTAGCCGCGGTCGGCGGCGTCGGGGCGGGCGACGGCCGCCTCGGCGACGGCGTACTCGCGGGCGCCCCGGACCGGGGTGAGGGAGCCGATGGCGCGGAAGCCCAGGCCGGGCACCCGTCCGCCGATCCCCTCCCAGAGCTCGCGGGCCCGCAGGGCGGTGTCGAGTTCCTCGCCCCCGGCCCGTCCGCTGACCCAGATCTGGCCGAAATTGCGCAATGAAGCGCCCCGGGCCTCCGCCTCTCGCTCGATCTGGACGACCTCGTGGCCGCGTTCGACTGCTTGCCAGGCGTGCATGGTGCCGACCACGCCGCCTCCGACGACTATGACTCTCACGTGCTCCACGGTGGCGGCGGCCCGTGACCCGGGAGGATCGCGCGGGCGACGCCCCGGTGAACAGCCCTCGACGCTTGGACTAGACCCGTTACCGTTCCGTGATGTCAGTACGCCCCTTTTCCCACCTCCCAGGTGGTTCGTGCGGGACTATTCGGGCCGCAGGCGGGTCGTGAAGCTGAACCGGTCACCACGGTAGAGCGAACGCACCCGCTCCAGCGGCCGGCCCTCCCGGTCCCGCGAGAAGCGGTGGATGAGCAGCATCGGGAGCGCGGGCGGGGTGCCGATCAGCAGGGCCTCGCGGGGGGTGGCCAGCACCGTCTCCAGCTTCTCGTCTGCGTCGCCGAAGGAGATGCCGAGGCTGTCGTGGAGGTATCCGTAGAAGGAGGAGTCCGGCTGGAAATCGACGTCGAGGCGGGGCGCGCGGGCGACCTGGATGTACGTGCTCTCCAGTCCGACCCGCTCGTCGTCGGCGAGCAGCACCCGCTCCAGGTGCCAGACCGGCTCCCCGGGCTCGGCGCCGATGCCCGGGGCCACGTCGGCCGGGCAGGGGAACCGCTCCAGGCCGATCAGGTTGCGCCCGGGAGTGCGGCCCTGGCGGCGTACGCCCTCGGTGTAACTGGCCAGCGACAGCGGCTGTTCGAGCTTGGGCCCGGCGACGACGGTGCCGCGGCCCGAGCGGCGCAGCCGGCCTTCGAGCAGCAGCTCGCGCAGGGCCTGGCGGACGGTCTCGCGGGAGACCTCGTACTGCTCGGCGAGGTCGCGCTCGGTGGGCAGCGGGCCGCCCTCGCCGAGCTCGTCGAGCAGCCCGGCGATGCGGGCCTTGACGGCGTAGTACTTGGGGATGCGGCCGTGCTCCGGGATGCCCGAACGGACGGGCTGGCCGGGCTGGTGGCGGTGCGGGTACCCGGTCGGGTACGGGGTCGGTTCTTCCACGCTCGGACTCTACGTGGGCCGGGTGTACGGGCCTGCGCGCTACAGGGGCGAGGTGCGCAGGCGGCGGGCTCCGAACAGGAGGCCGGCGCCGCCCACGAGGGCGGCGCCGGCGCCGGCCCCGTACACCCAGGCCGGCCGGCCGGGACCGCCGGTACCGGCGAGCGCCCCGGCTTCCCCGGTCTCGCCCGCGCCGGGTCCCTCGATGTCGAAGCGGTAGCCGCCGGCCTCGCCGACCCAGTCGCCGTCGTCGCCCTTGCGCTGGACGAGGGCGGCGTCGGCCACGGCTTCGCCGAGCGGGGTTCCGGGGGCGAAGGCGAGCCGGACGGTGACGGTCACGGACCCGCCGGGGCCGACGGTGAAGCCGGAGAAGGCGTCGCCGCCGTCGAAGACGGCGATGATCTCGTCCCGGTCGGTGTGCTCCAGGCTGACGGGGAAGCCGCCGCCGGGCGCGCCCGGGGCGTCGAACTCCATCCGGAAGTGGGCGGGTCGCAGGGTGCGGGCCTTGTCGGTGAAGACGACGACGGGGTGGATGGCCGTGCACTGGGAGGCGGTGGTGTTGGTGAGGTCGAGGTACCAGGTCTGCGGTGCGCCGCCGGTCCGGTAGACGGCCGGGCCGCCGCGGATGCGCGCGCCGATGGGGAACTGCGTGCTCTTCCCGTCGCCGCAGCTGGCCTCGACGCGGGAGGGCAGCGCGGGTGCGGGGCGGGCCCCGCCGCCGGTGCCGATGTCCGCGGCCGCGGTGGGGGCGGCAGCGGCGGTGACGGCGACGAGGACGGCGGAGAGGGCAAGGGCTTTGCGCAGTCGCATGGCAGACCTTCGCTACTCGCCGGCGGACAGGACGATAGTCGGACGAGGCGACAATCACCCCGGCCCTGCCCGCACCCCCCCACTCGCCCGCGACCCCTTGTCCCGCACGTCCCGGAGGCCCGCCGATCCCCCCGAAGGGGATCGGCGGGCCTCCGGGACCGTGGGTTCGGGGGCGGGCGCCGTGAGGACGGTGCCCGGTTCGCGGTCGCGCGCAGCGGACTGCGGCGGGACCGTGGGGTTGTCGAAGGAAGCCGCGACGAGTTCCGCCGCCGCATCCAGTGGGGTGCGTTCGGTCTGACTCGGAAGGGCCGCCGAAGGGGCGTCGGTCGTGTCCGGAACCGCTTCCGAGGTCCGTCCGAACACCTTGCGCAACAAGCTCCGAATACCCATGGGCCAGGCCTTTCGCATGAGTGCGTGGGTCATTTGTCCGTGAGGCGCGGTAGATCCCTGCCCAGAGTGGACACGTAAGGTTATCGGCCCCTTGGCTGGAACTTCGGCAGGGGCACCTTAGGGGCACGATTCGTGGCGCCCACTGCCCCAGCACACTCCCTCCGCACCCGAACTGCCGCCCCGACGTGCCGGATTCACCGGCCGTTCACCCGCAGGCCGCCGCTTCGGCGCAACCCGCGCCTAGCGTCACCGACGGATTGTTCCGACACGTTGTCGGGGACCGTGCATCAACGGAGGACACTCGTGCGCAAGCTCCTGCCCCTCATCGGCAACTCGCATGGGGGCGGCCGTTCCGCCCTCACCTGCCGCTACCGCTGCGGCGACGCCTGCTTCCACGAGGTGCCGAACACCAGCGACAACGAGTACGTCGGCGACGTCATAGCCCGCGCCTACTCGCGCCGCTCGATGCTCCGCTCGGCCGCCGTCGTCACGGTCGCCTCGGCCGCGGGCACCGCCCTCACCCTGAGCGGCGACGGCTCCTCCGCCACCGCGGACCCCACCGCCGACACCCAGCGCACCGGCGGAGCCGGCGGCAGCACCGACGGTGCCCGCGGTCTGCGCTTCAAGCCCGTCGCGCCCAACACCGCCGACCAGGTCACGATCCCCGAGGGCCACGAGCAGAACGTGGTGATCCGCTGGGGCGACCCGATCATCAAGGGCGCGCCCGCCTTCAACCCGGACAAGCAGACCGCCGCCGCGCAGGCCGGTCAGTTCGGCTACAACAACGACTTCCTGAGCCTGCTCCCGCTCGGCGGTGACTACGAGCGCCAGCAGCTGCTCGTGGCCAACCACGAGTACACGGACGAGCAGCTCATGTTCAAGGGGTACGACGCGGCCAACCCGACCCGCGAGCAGGTCGAGATCGCCTGGGCCGCGCACGGCCTGGCCGTCGTCGTGGTCCAGGAGGACCACCGCAGCGGCAAGCTGACCGCCGTCAACCGCCACCGCCTCAACCGCCGCCTGACCGCCACCAGCGAGTTCAAGCTGACCGGTCCGGCCGCCGGTTCCGCCCTGGTGAAGACCTCCGTCGACGCCACCGGCACCAAGGTGCTCGGCACCCTCAACAACTGCGCCGGTGGCACCACCCCGTGGGGCACCACCCTCCACGGCGAGGAGAACTTCAACCAGTACTTCGGCAACGCCGGCCAGGTCACCGACCCCACCCAGGCCGCCCGCCTGAAGCGCTACGGCGTGACGGCCGGCGCCACCGAGCGCAAGTGGGAGCGGTTCGACAAGCGCTTCGACGTGGCGCAGGAGCCCAACGAGTCCCACCGCCACGGCTGGGTCGTCGAGCTGGACCCGTACGACGTGAACTCCGTCCCGCGCAAGCGCACCGCCCTCGGCCGCTTCAAGCACGAGGCCGCGCAGCCCCGCCTGACCGAGGACGGCCGCCCCGTCGTCTACATGGGCGACGACGAGCGCTTCGACTACTTCTACAAGTTCGTCTCCTCGAAGAAGATGAAGAAGGGCGACTCGCGCGCGGCGAAGGAGCACAACCTCACGCTGCTCGACGAGGGCACCCTCTACGTCGCCAAGCTCACCGGCGACTCCCCGGCCGCCGAGATCGACGGCTCGGGCAAGCTCCCCGCCGACGGCGAGTTCGACGGTTCCGGCGTCTGGATCAAGATCCTCACCTCGTCCCCCTCCGGCAACGTCTCGCACGTCGAGGGCATGACCGCCGAAGAGGTGGCCGTCTTCACGCGCCTGGCCGGTGACAAGGTCGGCGCGACCAAGATGGACCGTCCCGAGGACGTCGAGCCGTCCCCGCGCACCGGCCGCGTCTACATCGCGCTGACGAACAACACCGACCGCGGCAAGCCGGGCAAGGAAGGCGCCACCGAGGCCAACCCGCGCAACCTGAACAAGCACGGCCAGATCCTGGAGCTCGCCGAGAACTTCGACGACCCGGCCGGCGACGGGTTCGCCTGGCGCCTCTTCCTGGTCGCGGGCGACCCGAACGACCCGGCGACCTACTTCGCGGGCTTCCCGAAGGACAAGGTCAGCCCGATCTCCTGCCCGGACAACGTGGCCTTCGACCCGCACGGCAACCTGTGGATCTCCACCGACGGCAACCAGCTCGGCTCGCACGACGGCCTGTTCGGCGTCGCGACCGCGGGTGACCGCCGTGGTGAGCTGAAGCAGTTCCTGACCGTCCCGCGCGGTGCCGAGACCTGCGGTCCGATCATCCAGGACAAGCGCGTCCTGGTCGCCGTGCAGCACCCGGGCGAGATCGACGGCGCGTCCGTCGAGAAGCCGCAGTCGGTGTGGCCCGACGGTCCGGGCAAGATCGTCCGTCCGTCGGTCGTCTCCGTCTGGCGCAAGGACGGCAAGAACATCGGCGTCTGACCCGAGGCCAGTTGAACGGCCGGTCGAACCCGCGGCGCGTCCGTTGTTTCACGTGAAACAACGGACGCGCCGTTCGGACGGGCTCCTCAACTGGCGTCCGTCAGGCGCCCCACAGGGAGGCGGAGCGTGGTCACGGCGCCCCCGTCCGGGGCGTTGGAGAAGCCGAGCGCGATCTCCAGCACCGCCGCCTGGCCGGCCACGATCGTCAGGCCCAGCCCGTGGCCCCGCCCGCGCCCCGGGTCGCCGGTACGGAAGCGCCGCGGACCCTGCTCGATGAGCTCGGCGGGGTAGCCCGGCCCGTGGTCGCGGACGGTCACCACCGGGCCCTCGACGCTCACTTCGAGCGGCGGCCGCCCGTGCTTGTCGGCGTTGACCAGCAGATTGGCCAGGATCCGGTCCAGGCGCCGCCGGTCGGTGAGCACCACCGCGTCCCGCAGGATCCGTACCGAGACGGTCAGCCGGGTGCTCGCCACGACCCGTTCCACGGCCCGGCCGAGCTCCACCCGGGCCAGGTCGGCCCGTTCGACGCCCGAGTCCAGCCGGGAGATCTCCAGCAGGTCCTCGGTGAGCAGGTGCAGGGCCTTCAGCCGGTCGTTGATCATCTCCTTGGGCCGGCCCTCGGGCAGCAGCGCGGCCGCGGCCAGAGAACCGGTGAGCGGGGTGCGCAGCTCGTGCGCGACGTCCGCCGTGAACCGCTTCTCCGCCTCCAGCCGGCCCTGCAACGAGGCCGCCATCGAGTCCAGGGCCCGCGCCACGTCCCGTACCTCGTCGCGCGAGCGGGACCGGCGCGGATCCTCCCCGCCGGCCGGGAAGCCGACGCGTGCGTCCAGGTCCCCGGCGCTGATCCGGCGGGCCACGGCGGCGGTGGTGGCGAGCCGGCGGCTGATCCGCCCCGCGAAGAAGACGCCGGCGAGGGCCACCACCCCGGCGGCGAGCAGCGCGGAGACCAGGATCGCGGCGTCGATGTCGCGGAGCCGGTGGCGGGTGCCGGCGTAGGGGATCCAGACGGCGAGGGCCTGGCCGTCGGCGGGCCCGGCGGCCCACATGACGGGTTTGCCGTCCTGTTCGCCGACCATGCTGCCGGTCTTCCCGCGCGCGACCAGCTCCCGCAGCGGCCGGGGCAGCTGGGGCGGGTCCAGGGCGGTGCCCGCGACGCCGTGCGCGGTGCCGTACTGGTACTGGCTCAGGGCGTAGTCCAGTTCCCGGCCCACGTCCTTGCGGACCTCTCCGACGACCTGCTCGGCGACCACGTTGTGCACCAGGACGCCGAGGACCGCCGCGACCGTGCAGCACACGGCCGTGGTGGTCATGGCGATCTTCCAGCGCAGACTGCTCGGCAGCCGCATCGCGTCCCGCCCCTCAGCCCGTGCTCGTGGCCGGGCACGGGGCGGAGCCGGCCCTCGTGCCGGGGCATTCGTCGAGGGTGAGCTCGGACAGGTTCATGATTCCGGCGTCCGGGTCCCACACGTAGTCGGAGACGGAGGTCTTGTTCGGATTCGAGGTCGGCTCGCGCACCGCCAGGTGGTCGGCGGCCACCTCCACGCCCTCCAGGACCCCCCGCCGGGACAGGATGCGGGCGATCTTCCCGTCGTCCTGGACGGTGTAGACGCGCAGTTCGCTGACCCGGCCGTCGATGTCGAGTGCGGTGATCAGCTCGTCCCGGCCGTTGCCCGTCACATCGGACAGGACGGGGGGCCGCACGGGGCAGTCCGGGCCGCCGTCCACAGCCTGTGTGCAGAGCGCGAGCCGCTGCACCGCCCGCGGGTCGACGAGCCGGCCGGTCCCGTCGTCCGCGGCGGTGGCGGCGGTGATGTCGGCGCGGACGACCCGCAACGCGTTCACGCTCCGCATGGACAGGTCGGGGACCTCGGGGAGGCCCGGGACGACGGTGGCCGTGCCGGGCTTCTGGCCCGGGCCCGGGGGTTCGGGGTGGATGTCCTTCCACAGGCTGCGGGGGGCGTGGACGGTGCCGAGGTCGCCGACCACCTGGCGGTGCGCGAGCCGACCTCGAATCCGAACAAGGCCTCCGTCTCCGACTACGTGTGGGACCCGGACGCCGGAATCATGAACCTGTCCGAGCTCGCCCTCGACGAGTGCCCCGGCACGGGGGCCGGCTCCGCAGCGTGGCCGGCCACGAGCACGGGCTGAGGGGCGGGACGCGATGCGGCTGCCGAGCAGGGACGGGGGTCACGGGTCAAAGGGCGGGATCAAGCGGCCGGGGGTCCGCTGGTCCCGCCTTTTGGCGTGCCCGGCCGGGCACCGGCGCTCCGGCCGTCTCCACTGTTCCCGCGCTCCCCTGTTCTCGTGCTCCCGTGCTCCCGTGTTCCCGTGTTCCCGGGGCGTCCGCTACCGCACGGCCGCGGCGGCCCGGTGGCGGCCGGCGGCCGCGGCGGCGAGCCGCCCGAGGGCCTCGTCCCGGGCGCAGGCGTGCGCGCCCAGCGCGGTGTGGCGGGCCACGATGCCCCGCTCGGCGCGCATCAGCCGCCATCCGCGCCGGAGCAGGAAGAGCGCCGACTTGCGGCCCTCACGCAGGTCACGGGCGAGGCGGCGGCGGAAGGTGGTGCTCGGCCGCCCGCGCAGGCAGATCGCGTCCGCCAGCAGGCCCAGCTCCTGGCACCGCGCCACGACGTCCGCCGCGAAGATCCCCTCGGCTATGAACAGCGGCGTGCGGGAGATGTCCAGCGCCTCCGTCCCGGTCCGCGAGGACGTGGCGATGTCGTAGACGGGGACGTCCGTCCGGCCCGCCGCGCACAGCTGTGCGATCGCGGCCACGGCGGCCTCGGCGTCCCAGGACAGCGGGGAGTCCCAGTCGATGTCGGCACTGCCCTCGACCAGCGGGAGCGAGGGGTCGTCGCCGTCCTTGTAGAAGTCGTCAAGGCGCAGCACGGGCAGCCCTGAACGGGCCGCCAGCGAAGACTTGCCGGACCCCGAGGGTCCGGTCAGCAGCACGACACGCGTAGGCAAAGGAGAGGAACAGCTCACGGAACACAAGTTTGACTCCTCCCCCTCCCAAAGACAATTCCCCAGGGATCTCCTCGAACGGGTGACGGCGCCCAGGTCGAGATACCGGTGAGCCACCACCCATCGCTACGCTGCGTGCGCACGCGACCACCACCACAGGCGGGAATCCATGGCACGTCACGCAGCCCCCAAAGCCCCCCATCCCACGGCGCTGCGCACCGCGGGCCTGACCCTCTCGATGGCCGGCGCCGCCCTCGCGATGGCCGCCGGCGGCGCCCAGGCCGGTGAGCTGTCGGTCCCGGCGGCCCTGGCCGGGGTGGCCGATCCGATCTCGAACCTCAAGGTGAACCCGCTGGCCAACACCGGTGTGGACCCGCTGAACAACGGCGTCGCCACGAAGGTGGCGGACTTCCCGTCGGTCGGTACGAGCATGGTGACGGGCAGCCTGACCCGCGGCTCGTCGATCGGCGAGCTGCCCACCGCGGCGGCGTCCTCGCTGCTCGGTCCGCTGCTGCCGGGCGCCGTGAAGTAGCCCCGCGACCCTGTGGCCCCGCGGCCGATCAGCCGATCAACCCCGCAGGGCGCGAAGAGGCCCCGACAGCGCGGGGGACACTGCCGGGGCCGGTCTTCGGGAGGGGGGAGGGTCCTCTAGTACGAGGATCCGCCCGCGCCCAGCGACCCGGTCGGGTGCCAGACGGTCTTGGTCTCCAGGAAGGCCGTCATGCGCGCCGTGCCCGGGTCGGCGCTCCAGTCGTCCACAGGCTGTGGACGCAGGACGCGCTTGAGGTTGTCCGCCGCCGCGATCTCCAGCTCCTTGGCCAGCGCCGCGTCGGCGCCCGCCAGGTCGATCGCGTTGACGTCCTGGTGGGACGCCAGGTGCGGGCCCATCTCGGCGGCCTTGCCGGACAGGATGTTGACCACGCCGCCCGGCAGGTCGGAGGTGGCCAGCACCTCGCCCAGCGAGAGGGCGGGGAGCGGGGCCTTCTCGGAGGTGATCACGACGGCCGTGTTGCCCGTCGCGATGACCGGGGCGATCACCGAGACCAGGCCCAGGAAGGACGAGTCCTGCGGGGCGACGACCGTGACCACACCGGTCGGCTCCGGGGTGGAGAGGTTGAAGAACGGGCCCGCGACCGGGTTGGCCCCGCCCACGATCTGGCTGATCTTGTCGGTCCAGCCCGCGTACCAGACCCAGCGGTCGATGGCCGCGTCGACGACGGCGGCCGCCTTCGTCTTGGACAGGCCCTCGGCCTCGCCGACCTCGCGGACGAACTGCTCGCGGCGGCCCTCCAGCATCTCGGCGACGCGGTAGAGGATCTGGCCTCGGTTGTACGCGGTCGCGCCCGACCAGCCGCCGAAGGCCTTGCGCGCCGCGACGACCGCGTCACGGGCGTCCTTGCGGGAGGACAGGGGTGCGTTGGCCAGCCACGTGCCCTTCGAGTCCGTCACTTCGTACACCCGGCCGCTCTCGGAGCGGGGGAACTTGCCCCCGACGTACAGCTTGTAGGTCTTGAAGACGCTCAGACGCCCGGCGGCGGAGCCGCCCTTTTCGACACTTCGCTCAGACATCGAGGTAGCCCTCCAGGCCGTGACGGCCGCCTTCGCGCCCGAAGCCCGACTCCTTGTAGCCGCCGAAGGGCGAGGTCGGGTCGAACTTGTTGAACGTGTTGGCCCAGACGACACCGGCGCGGAGCTTGTTCGCGACCGCGAGGATGCGCGAGCCCTTCTCCGTCCAGATGCCGGCGGACAGGCCGTACTGGCTGTTGTTGGCCTTCGCGACGGCCTCGTCGGGCGTGCGGAAGGTCAGCACGGACAGCACCGGGCCGAAGATCTCGTCGCGGGCGACGGTGTGCGCCTGGGTGACGTTCGTGAAGAGCGTCGGGGCGAACCAGTAGCCGGAGGACGGCAGGTCGCACGGCGCGGTCCAGCGCTCGGCGCCCTCGGCCTCGCCGGTCGCCGCGAGCGCGGTGATCCGGGCCAGCTGCTCGGCGGAGTTGATCGCGCCGATGTCGGTGTTCTTGTCGAGCGGGTCGCCGAGGCGCAGCGTGGACAGGCGGCGCTTGAGCGAGCCGATCAGCTCGTCGTGGACCGACTCCTGGACCAGGAGCCGCGAGCCCGCGCAGCAGACCTGGCCCTGGTTGAAGAAGATGCCGCTGACGATGCCCTCGACGGCCTGGTCGAGGGGGGCGTCGTCGAAGACGATGTTGGCGCCCTTGCCGCCCAGCTCCAGGGTGACCTTCTTGTCGGTGCCGGCGACCTGGCGCGCGATGGCCTTGCCGACGGCGGTGGAGCCGGTGAAGGCGACCTTGTTCACGTCGGGGTGCTCGACGAGGGCGGCGCCCGCGTCGCCGTACCCGGTGAGGATGTTGACGACACCCTTGGGCAGGCCCGCCTGGCGGCAGATGTCCGCGAAGAAGAGCGCGGAGAGCGGGGTCGTCTCGGCCGGCTTCAGCACGACCGTGTTGCCGGTGGCGAGCGCCGGGGCGATCTTCCACGCGAGCATCATCAGCGGGAAGTTCCACGGGATGACCTGGGCGGCCACGCCGAGGGGGCGCGGGTTCGCCCCGTAGCCCGCGTGGTCGAGCTTGTCGGCCCAGCCCGCGTAGTAGAAGAAGTGCGCGGCGACGAGCGGCAGGTCCGCGTCGCGGGTCTCCCGGATCGGCTTGCCGTTGTCGAGGGTCTCCAGGACGGCCAGCTCGCGGCTGCGCTCCTGGATGATCCGGGCGATGCGGAAGAGGTACTTGGCGCGCTCGGAGCCGGGCAGCGCGGACCACTTCTCGAAGGCCTTGCGGGCGGCCTTGACGGCCCGGTCCACGTCGGCGGCGCCGGCCTGGGCGATCTCGGCGAGGACCTCCTCGGAGGCCGGGGAGACGGTCTTGAAGACCTTGCCGTCCGCCGCCTCGGTGAACTCGCCGTCGATGAACAGCCCGTAGGAGGGGGCGATGTCCACGACGGAACGCGACTCCAGCGCGGGCGCGTACTCGAACACAGATGACTGCTTCATGTCCATGGTGATCAGTCCACCGTCACGTAGTCGGGACCGGAGTAACGGCCGGTGCTCAGCTTCTGTCGCTGCATCAGCAGGTCGTTGAGCAGGCTGGAGGCGCCGAAGCGGAACCAGTGGTTGCTCAGCCAGTCCGCGCCCGCGGTCTCGTTGACCAGGACCAGGAACTTGATCGCGTCCTTGGTCGTGCGGATGCCGCCGGCCGGCTTCACGCCGATCTGGATTCCAGTCTGCGCCTTGAAGTCGCGGACGGCTTCGAGCATGAGGAGCGTGTTCGCGGGGGTCGCGTTGACGCCGACCTTGCCGGTGGACGTCTTGATGAAGTCGGCCCCGGCCATCATGCCGATCCAGGAGGCGCGGCGGATGTTGTCGTACGTGGACAGCTCGCCGGTCTCGAAGATCACCTTGAGGCGGGCCGCGCTGCCGTCGGGGCGGACGCAGGCCTCCTTGACCGAGCGGATCAGCTCGTAGGTGTCGAGGTAGCGGCCGGCGAGGAAGGCGCCACGGTCGATGACCATGTCGATCTCGTCGGCGCCGGCGGCCACGGCGTCGGCCGTGTCGGCGAGCTTGACGGGCAGGGCCGCGCGGCCGGCCGGGAAGGCGGTGGCGACGGAGGCGACCTTGACGTCGGCGCCGTGCAGGGCGGCCTTCGCGGTGGCCACCATGTCCGGGTACACGCAGACGGCGGCCGTCATGGGCGTGGTGCGGTCGGTCGGATCGGGGTGCACGGCCTTGGCGGAGAGCGCCCGGACCTTGCCCGGGGTATCCGCGCCTTCCAGCGTCGTCAGGTCGATCATCGAGATGGCGAGGTCGATGGCGTACGCCTTGGCCGTCGTCTTGATCGAGCGGGTGCCGAGGGAGGCCGCGCGGGCCTCCAGGCCGACAGTGTCGACGCCGGGCAGCCCGTGCAGGAAGCGGCGCAGCGCACTGTCGGACGTCGTCACGTCAGCGAATGCGGTGAGGGTGGTGGGCATGGTCACCACATGAGCATATCTACGCGCGTAGCGGCCTGTCACCCCCCCCTACCCGAATCCACCGAAATCACAGGGGGGCGGAGGGGCCACAGGGCGCGCACATAGAGCTACACAGAGTAGATCGTCGGCGGCGTCAGATGTGTATAAGAGCAAGGTGCCCGGGTCGGGCGGGGTCACGGGGTGGCGCCCGTCAGGAGCGGCTTGGTGCGGGTCAGGGCGTGGTCCAGGTCGCGGAGGGAGGCGTACATGGCCTCGTCGGCCGGGCGGGCGCCGTACGTGATGTCGTCGAAGGTGCGGGCGGCGGCGCGCAGGGCTCCGGCGTGGGACGGCAGGGAGACGGCGGCCTCGGCCGCCGCCTCGTCCGCGGTGCGGCCCGGGCGGGGGTCGAGGAGGGTGCGCTCCTCCAGGGAGCGGACGACGGCGCGCATGCGTTCCTGTACGGCCTCGCTCCAGCGGCCCGCCGCGGCCAGCGCGTCGGCGGCCGTGCGGTGGTCCGCGGCGCTGCGGACGCCGTCGTCGAAGAGGGCGCCCGCGGGGCCGGCGGTCCGGGTCGGGGCGCCGAGCCGCCACCACAGCGCGGCGATGGCGAGGGCGGCGAACACGGCGATGGCCACCAGGCCCAGGGTCCCGCCGGGAGTGGCGCTGGAAGCGTGGTCGAAGAGGTCCCCGACCCATTCCCAGAAGCGGTCCAGCGCGCGCTGGAGCAGCCCCGGGTCGTTCTGGTGGTACACCGGCTTGGACAGCTCCCGCTGCGCCGCCTCGCGGGCGGCGTCACGGCCGATGTCGACCGGTGGTGTGTCCGATGCCGTCAGTGTGAGCAGGCCCCCCGTGCTCCTCATCCCCGCGTCAGCCTCCGGCCGGCGGCGTGGTGGTGCCGTAGTTCTCGATGCCGGCGGCCCGTGCGAGTTCCAGGTCGAGGGCCTCGCGGCGGATGCGCTGGTCGACGTAGAGCAGGACGTTGACGCCGGCCTGCATCGGCATCGTGATGGTCAGCCCGATGACTCCGCCGATGCCGGCGACGATCAGGAAGCCCCAGCCGGTGGGCGCGTTGGAGTCGGTCATGGCGTCGAGGCCGCCGCCGAACAGCAGCATGCCGACCATGGTCAGCGGGAAGACGATGACCGCGGAGATGAAGCCCGTGATCAGGTTGGTCAGGGCGGTGATGCCGAAGATGCGCCACCAGGAGCCCTTGACCAGCTTCGAGGACCGGCTGAGCGACTTGAGGACCGGCGCCTTCTCCAGCATCAGCGCGGGCGAGGCCAGCGAGTAGCGGATCCACAGCCACGCGAGCAGCCCGAGGCCGACGACGCCGCCGAGGAGGGCGAAGCCGATGCTGCCGGCGAGTGCGCCGGGCAGGACCAGGACGCCGACCAGGAGCAGCGCGCCGACGCTCAGCAGCAGGGTGAGGCCGGTCAGCCGCAGCAGCTGCGAGCGGGACTCGCGCCAGGCGGTGCCGATCGAGGAGGTGTGGCCGAGCACGGCGCGGCTGAAGATCATGGTGAGCATCGCGGTGGCCACGACGGCGCCGACGAGCTGGATGAACATCTCCGCCGCGAGCAGGCCCACGGAGGCTCCGATGGCGTTGATCTGTTCGTCGAGGGGCTCGCTGTCCGAGGAGTCGATGACGATGTCGCCGAACACGAACTTCTGCGCGAGCAGGCTGGCCAGCTGGACGACGACCGCCACGGCCAGGGTGATCGGGAGCACCGAGCGCCAGTGCTTGCGCATGGTGGCGACCGCGCCGTCGAGGATCTCGCCCAGGCCCAGGGGGCGCAGGGGGATCACGCCGGGCTTGACCGCCGGGGCGTGGTTGCCCCAGCCGCCGGGGCCGCCGCCGTACGGGGACTTTGGCGCGCCGGGGTTCTGGGGCGGGTAGCCGCCTCCCTGCGAGCCCCAGCCCGTGTCCGGCTGCGGGGCCGCGGGCGGCTGCTGCGGGCCGGGCTGGGACTGGCCCGGGGTCGGGCTCGACCACTGGCCGGGCGGCGGCTGCTCGGCGGACCACTTCGGGTCGCCGGAGCCGGTCGCGGGCGGCTGCGTACCGTGGGAGCCCTCACCGTCGGACGGGGAGGATCCGGGCGTAGCCCAGCCCGGAGAGTCGTTCATCGTCGCTCCTTCACGTGCACTGCGGGGTGCGGGCGCTTGGTCCGGCTGCCATCGTGCCATGTGACAACCTCAAACGGACCAGCCGTCCTCGGGATCCCGGGGCGTTCGCGCCTTCATTTGTCGGGTGGATCCGGGGCACACTGGGCGCCCTGATCTCCACGCAGGTCCGAGGGACGATTTCCAGCCCCCGCGGCTGTGGGACAGCTCACCGCCAGGTAACGATTAGCTAATGGGATGATGTCAACCATGAAGGGACGCGTCCTTGTCGTCGACGACGACACCGCGCTGGCCGAGATGCTCGGCATTGTGCTGCGTGGAGAAGGTTTTGAGCCGTCGTTCGTAGCGGACGGTGACAAGGCACTGGCTGCCTTCCGGGAGGCGAAGCCGGATCTCGTGCTGCTCGACCTCATGCTGCCCGGACGGGACGGCATAGAGGTGTGCAGGCTGATCCGCGCCGAGTCCGGTGTGCCGATCGTGATGCTCACCGCCAAGAGCGACACCGTGGACGTCGTCGTGGGCCTGGAGTCCGGGGCCGACGACTACATCGTCAAGCCGTTCAAGCCGAAGGAGCTGGTGGCGCGCATCCGCGCCCGCCTGCGCCGTTCGGAAGAGCCGGCTCCCGAGCAGCTGGCCATCGGTGACCTGGTCATCGACGTGGCCGGGCACTCCGTCAAGCGGGAGGGCGCCTCCATCGCGCTGACCCCGCTGGAGTTCGACCTGCTGGTCGCGCTGGCCCGCAAGCCCTGGCAGGTCTTCACCCGCGAGGTGCTCCTCGAGCAGGTCTGGGGCTACCGCCACGCGGCCGACACCCGCCTGGTCAACGTGCACGTCCAGCGTCTGCGCTCCAAGGTCGAGAAGGATCCGGAGCGCCCCGAGATCGTCGTGACGGTGCGCGGTGTCGGCTACAAGGCCGGACCCAGCTGACATGCAGTCCGGCATGCCCCGTGGAGGCTCCCGCTGGGGGGCTCTGCGGGGCGTAGCGGACGGAGCACCCGGCGGCCCCGTGCTGCGGCTGTGCGTACGCCTCGTACGCCGGCCGCTGCTTCCGGCTGTCCGGCTCTGGCGGCGCAACATCCAGCTCCGCGTGGTCGCCGCGACCCTGCTGATCTCACTCGCGGTGGTCCTGGCCCTCGGGTTCGTGGTCATCGCGCAGGTGAGCAGAGGACTCCTCGAGGCCAAGGAGGAGGCCGCGCAGAGCCAGGCCGCGGGAGGGTTCGCGGTCGCACAGGAGAAGGCCAACACCCCCTACACGGCGGACGGGGTGGACGCCTCCGACAACAAGGTCGGACGCGACGCCAGCACGTGGATGAACTCGCTGGTCAAGCAGCTCTCCAGTGGCGGGCAGAGCGCCTTCGAGGTCGCCGCGCTGGGCGCCGGCACCGGCACCGGCGAAGAACAGCCACCCGGGCGCGGTGCGCTCGGCGTCCGGGGGGCCCGGGCCTCGGGGAACGTGGACCCGACCGCCAGCGTCCCGCTGGAGCTGCGCCGGGCCGTGAACCACGCCACCGGAGCCTTCAAGACGTTCTCGCTGGTCCGCTACACCGCCGGGGCGGAGGCCAAGTCGCCCGAGCCCGCGCTCGTCGTGGGCAAGCGGCTCACCGACATCAACGGCGACCCGTACGACCTGTACTACCTCTTCCCGCTGACCCAGGAGGAGGAGTCCCTCAACCTGGTCAAGGTCACCATCGCCACGGCCGGGCTCTTCGTCGTCGTCCTGCTCGGCGGGATCGCCTGGCTCGTCGTGCGCCAGGTCGTCACCCCCGTGCGGATGGCCGCCGGGATCGCCGAGCGGCTCTCCGCCGGGCGGCTCCAGGAGCGGATGAAGGTCACCGGCGAGGACGACATCGCCCGCTTGGGCGAAGCGTTCAACAAGATGGCCCAGAACCTCCAGAGCAAGATCCAGCAGCTGGAGGACCTCTCCCGGCTGCAGCGCCGCTTCGTCTCGGACGTCTCCCACGAGCTGCGCACCCCGCTCACGACGGTGCGCATGGCCGCGGACGTCATCCACGACGCCCGCGCCGACTTCGACCCGATCACCGCGCGCTCCGCGGAACTGCTCGCCGGCCAGCTCGACCGCTTCGAGTCGCTCCTCGCCGACCTGCTGGAGATCAGCCGGTTCGACGCGGGCGCGGCCGCGCTGGAGGCGGAGCCGATCGACCTGCGCGACGTCGTGCACCGCGTCATCGACGCCGCCGAACCGCTCGCCGAGCACAAGAACACCCGGATCCGCGTCCTCGGGGACACCCAGCCGGTGATAGCCGAAGCCGACGCCCGGCGGGTGGAGCGGGTGCTGCGCAACCTCGTCGTCAACGCCGTGGAGCACGGGGAGGGCCGCGACGTGGTGGTCCGGCTCGCCTCGGCGGGCGGGGCCGTCGCCGTGGCCGTACGGGACTACGGGGTCGGGCTCAAGCCCGGCGAGGCCACCCGCGTCTTCAACCGCTTCTGGCGGGCCGACCCGGCGCGGGCACGCACGACGGGCGGTACCGGCCTCGGCCTGTCCATCGCCGTCGAGGACGCCCGGCTGCACGGCGGCTGGCTCCAGGCGTGGGGCGAGCCGGGCGGCGGCTCGCAGTTCCGCCTCACCCTGCCGCGCACGGCCGACGAGCCGCTGCGCGGGTCGCCGATCCCGCTGGGGCCGGAGGACTCCCGGGCCAACCGGGTCAGGGCCGCGGCCGAGCGCCCGGCGGGGCCGGGGTCCCCCACCAGGCGTCGGACCGCTCTCACGCCCTGCCCGCCCCGCCGGAACCGGCGTCCGGGCCCCACCGATCCGACGCGCTTTCCCCGGGCGGGGGAGTCGCGGGGGGCCCGGGTCGTGGGCCACGACGGGCGGCCCCGGGGCCACGGGCGCCCCGGCCGCCGAGGCGGCCGGGTCCACCCCGCGCTGGGTGGTCGGGGCGATCCGCGACGTCCTGCTGGTCTGCCTGATCGTGGGCGCGCTCGCGGCCTTCGCGGGACCGCTGCTCCCGCGCCTCCTGCCCCGGGCCCTTTCGTGGCTCGGGGCGCTGCGCGGCGGGGCCGCCGGCCCCTCGGATCCGCCGCCGCTCCCGGCGGACCGGGTCCTCCACGAGAAGCCGGGCCCGCGGGACTGGAGCCCGCCGGCTCCGCGCGACGAAGGGAGGTGATGCCCGGCAACGACTGTCGAACCAATCCGCGCCAACGGAACCGCATTCCACGCGTGCCGGGCACCACCCGGGGCGCAGCCTAGCTGAGGGGTATTCCCGAGTGAACAAGAAGAAGATCGCCTTCGCCGTCGCCGCAGCCGCCCTCGCGGCCGGCACCGCCGGCGCCGGCCTCGCCGCCGCCGACCCGGCGGGCCCGCCGCCGTACCGCCAGCTCTCCGGCGTCGGCTCCGACACCACCCAGGACGTCATGAACGGCCTGGCCGCGGCCATCACGGTCAACGGCCAGAAGGTCATCGGCTCCTACGACGCCACCGGTTCCGCGAACGTCACCACCAAGGACCCGGCGGTCAACCCGAACTGCACCATCGCCCGGCCGAACGGCTCGGGCGCCGGCCGCTCCGCGCTGCTCACCTCGCTCCAGGCGAACAACGGCTGTCTGGACTTCGCGCGCTCCTCCGCGCTGAACCTCGCGGCCGCGGCCCCGGGCCTGACGTACGTCCCCTTCGCGGTCGACGGCGTCAGCTACGCCATCACCCCCGGTTCGGCGATCCCGCGCAAGCTCTCGCTGACCGACCTGAAGGCGATCTACCACTGCGACCCGAACTACGTGGGCGCGGGCCCCAACTACGACATGACCGTCTACCTGCCGCAGGCCGGCTCGGGCACCCGCAGCTTCTGGGAGTCCCAGATGGGGATCACCGACGCCGACGTCGTCGCGGGCGTCTACCCCTGCGTCAAGGACAAGAAGGGCACCACCCCGGTGCAGGAGCACGACGGCCGCGTCCTCGACGACAAGTCGATCGTGCCCTTCTCCATCGCCCAGTACCAGGCGCAGTCCTCGCAGACGATCGCCGACCTGCGCGGCCGCGCCATCCTCGGCACGGTCGACGGCCTCGCTCCCACCGTGCTCAACAGCGGCTTCGGCGTGAAGCGCGACGTCTACAACGTCATTCCGACCAGCAAGGTCGCCGTCGCGCCGTGGAGCACCGTCTTCGTCGGCTCCACCTCCGAGATCTGCAAGCAGACCTCGGTGATCAACACGTACGGCTTCGCCACCAACCCGAACTGCGGCGACACCACCAAGCAGACCCCGTGAACCCGTGAACGCCCTGAACACCCTGAACACCCTGAACGTCCTGATCCCCGCGCCTGATCCACTGATTCTGGAGACGCTGTGCTGAAGAACAGGCTGAACACCTCCCGGGCGGCACGGGCCCTGGCCCTCGGCGTCGCCGCCCTGACCACCGCCTTCGCGGCGGGTCTGGCCGGCGCGAGCGCCGCGTACGCCGCCCCGATCGGCACCATCGAGGTCAACCCGGCGACCGGCGCGGACACGTCCGGCATCGCCTTCACCACCTCGGGCGCCTGCCCGGCCGGCGCCACCAACGTGCTGGTCAAGGTGGAGGGCTCCGGCTTCCCGGCCGGCGGCCTGAACGTGGTCGGCAACTCGCCCGTCGGGACCTACCCGACCGCCCCGAACGGCGGCATGGTCATCCCGCTGACCTCCACGATGCGGGACTACGCCAGCCAGGCCGGCTTCACCACCCTGCAGGGCAAGTACGACTTCACGGTCATCTGCCGGACCGCCTTCAACGGCACCAGCCTCGGCGACTACACGGGCGCCGTCTGGTTCACCTCGAACACGGCCTACCAGAACACCGACCCGGCCGTGAAGACCGACACCACCACCTCGCTCGCGGTCACCCCGGCCGGCCCCGCCCAGGCGGGCACCCCGGTCACCCTCACCGCCACCGTCGCCCCGGCCGCCGCCGGCGGCACCGTCCAGTTCAAGGACGGCGCGGGCGACCTCGGCACGGCCGTCACGGTGAACAACGGCACGGCCGCGCTCACCACCTCCAACCTGGCCGCCGGCACGCACGGCCTGACCGCCGTCTTCACCCCGGCGAGCGCCTCGTACAACGGCTCGTCCTCCGCGGTGGTCTCCTACGCGGTCGCGGCCGTCCCGGCCACGGCCACCACCACCGCCCTGGCCGTCTCCCCGGCCGCCACCGCGCCGCAGTTCAGCCCGGTGACCCTGACCGGCACGGTCACCCCCGCGGGCGCCGCGGGAGCCGTGAAGTTCACCGACACCGTCGGCGGCAGCACCCTCACCCTGGGCACCGTCCCGGTCGCGGGCGGCAGCGCCACCCTCACCACCAGCAGCCTCCCGGTGGGCAGCCACTCCTTCACCGCGGTGTTCGTGCCGGCCGACGCGGGCGCCTTCACCGGCTCCGACTCGGGCGCGATCCCCTACGTGGTGGGCGCCTTCACCGGCGTCTCCGCCTCCGAGACCATCACCACGACCGTCAACTCGGGCGCGCTCGTCATCAGCGTCGCCAACCCGCAGGTCACGCTGCCCTCGCCGGTGCTCAACGCCGACGGCGACCTGCTGACCACCGCCGGGTCCATCAACCCGGTCACCCTCACCGACACCCGCGCCGGAAACCCGGGCTGGACCGTCAGCGGCCAGGTCACCGACTTCTCCGACGGTGCCACGCACGCCATCAACGGCCAGAACCTCGGCTGGTCCCCGAAGCTCGTCGACAAGGCGCCCGCGCAGACGGTGACGGCCGGTTCCGCCGTCGCCGCCGCGCACGGAGCCGCCACCGGCGACGCGGGCACGGCGGGCCTCAAGTCCGCCCGCACGCTGGCCAACGGCACCGGCCTCGGCACCGCGCACTTCGGCGCCGACCTCGCCCTGAACGTCCCGACCTCCACGGTGTCCGGCACGTACTCCGCGACCCTCACGCTCACCGCCATCTGATCCAGGCGTGAGCCCCGGGCCGGGGCGGACCGCGCTGCCCGCGCGGCCCGCTCCGACCCGCCCCTGACGCCTGGAGCCGTGCCGCTCCGCCCACCACAACTCGCCGCACCCGCCGCCCCCTTCTCCGGATCGGACGCCCGAGCCATGACCTGCACCGACCCCGCCGCCCGGCGCGGCCGCCGCCCCGCCGGGGCGCGGCACACGGCCGCCCTGCTCCTCGCCGTCCTGCTCGCGCTGTCCGTCGTACCGACCGCGCGGGCCGCGACGACGGCCCCGGCCGCCGGCGCCGAGGACCGCAAGTCCACCTTCGGCGTGCAGCCGGCCGGCCCGAAGGGGCCCGACGCGCGCCCGCACTTCTCCTACGGGGTGACCGGCGGTGCCGGGATGCGCGACCAGATCGCCGTCTGGAACTACGGCGAGGAATCGCTCACCCTCGCCGTCTACGCGAGCGACGCGGTCAACACCGTCGACGGCGGCTTCGACCTCCTCCCGGCCGGCCAGGCCCCCAAGGACGCGGGCAGCTGGATCAAGCTGGAGAAGGACCAGGTCACCGTCCCGCCCAAGGGCAACGTCCTCGTGCCCTTCACCGTCAGCGTGCCCCGCGACGTCACCCCCGGCGACCACACCGGAGGCATCGTCGCCTCACTGCCCGGCGGCGGCCAGGACGCCCAGGGCAACAAGGTCAAGCTCGACCAGCGGGTCGGCGCCCGCGTCTACATCCGCGCCGCCGGGACCCTGACCCCCCGCCTGGAGGTCCAGCAGGTCAGCGCCGCCTACGAGGGCACCGCCAACCCCTTCGCCGCCGGCTCGGCCACCGTGACGTACACCCTGCGCAACACCGGCAACGTCCGGCTCGGCGCCCGGCAGGCCGTCCGCGTCAACGGCCTGTTCGGCACCTCCGTCACCGCCGGCGGCCTGGGGGACCTCGGCGACCTGCTGCCCGGCAGCTCGCTGACCATCACCGCCAAGGCCGACGGCGTGGCCCCCGTGGTGCGCTCCTCCGCCGTCGTCTCCGTCCAGCCGGTCGCGGCCCGCGACGGCGTGGACCCCAAGCTTCCGTCCCTGACCCGCTCGGTGTCGCTGTGGACGGTCCCGTGGACGCTGCTCGCGGTGGTCCTCGTGATCACCGGGGGCGGGCTGTGGGTCCGGCGCCGCAGGCGCCTGGCCCGGGCCGCGGCCACCGCGTCGGCCCGCCGGCGCAACACCTCTGAACCGAACAACCGCCAGCACGCACCCAAGGAGCCCATCGTGCAGTTCACACGTCCCGGCCGGCGATCCGCGGCCGTCGCCGCGAGCGCGGTCGCCGCCGCCCTCGCGGGCCTGGCCCTGACCTCGCCCACGGCGGCCCAGGCCGCCCCGGCCGGCTCGGCGACGGTCAACCCGGCCACCGGCGCGGACACCAGCAGCATCGACCTGACCACGTCGGCCGCCTGCCCGGCGCCCGCCACGAACATCCTGGTCAAGGTGGCCGGCAAGGGCTTCCCGGCCGAGGGCAAGAACGTGGTGGGCAACTCGCCGATATCCACCTACGGGCAGGCGCCGTCCGGCGGCATCAACGTCCCGCTGACGATGACCATGCGCGACTACGCGAACGAGGCCGGCTTCAGCGTCCTGGAGGGCCGCTACGACCTGACGGTGGTGTGCCGCAAGGCGTTCGGATCCGACACGTACGGGGACTTCACGGGCTCCGTGTGGTTCACCTCCAACACCGCCTACCAGACGACGGATCCGGCGGTCCCGACCCCGACCCGAGCCCGGGGCAGTCCCGTCCCACCGCCGGCCAGGCGCATGGCACGTTTTGCCACCCGCCTTCCCGCCGGTCGATTCCGGCCATGCCGTGTTCACACGGCGTTGTCCGGAGGCCAACAGTCTCGGGGGCATGAAGAAGGCACTGCTCGCCGCGACCGTCGTCGCCTCCACGCTCACCCTCACCCTGGTCGCGGCCCCCGCCGCCACCGCCGCCTCCGGGTGGGACTTCCCCTGGGCCGGCCAGCACCACGGCCGCTCCGCCATCCCCTTCACCGAGGCCGCCGTCACCGCGGGCGCGGACGGCTCGTACACGCTGAAGTGGAGCGCCAAGGGCACCAAGCGCGTCGAGATCAAGGCGAACGGCAAGGTCGTCGCCAAGGGCGGCGCCCAGGGCCAGGCCGTCGTCTCGGGGCTGCCCGCCGCCGACCGGCAGTGGTTCGACTTCAAGCCCGAGCGCGGCGAGGGCCTGCGCCTGGCCGACCGGCTCATCACGTTGGAGGGCACCGCCAACTTCCGTGACGCGGGCGGCTACCGCACCACCACCGGCCAGTGGGTCAAGATGGGCGAGATCTACCGCTCCGACGCCCTCAACAAGCTGACCGACAACGACCTCGCCAAGCTCCAGCGGCTGCGCGTCAAGACCGTCTTCGACCTCCGCATGGAGAGCGAGCGCACCAAGGACGCCGACAAGGTCCCCGCGGGCGCCACGTACGTCGTCGCCGACGTCTTCGCGGGCTCCCCGTCCTTCCAGACCCTGCCCAAGTCGCCCGAAGAGGCCGTCAAGGCCATGGTCGACGCCGAGAAGGCCATGGTCAGCGGCGAAGGCGGCAAGAAGGCCTACACGCAGGTCTTCGAAGGCATGGAGCGCGACCGCGACCGCGCCGTCCTCTTCCACTGCACCGCGGGCAAGGACCGCACGGGCTGGGCGAACGCCTCCCTGCTCACCGCCCTCGGCGTGCCGAGCGAGACCGTCATGGCCGACTACCTGGCCAGCAACGACTACCGCAAGGCCGCCAACGACGCGGTCCTCTCGCACCTGCCGGCCGCCCAGGCCGCCGTCTACAAGCCGATGCTCGACGTCCGCCCGGAGTACCTCAACGCCGGCTACGCCGAGGTCAAGGCCACGTACGGCACCTTCGACAACTACCTCAAGAGCGGCCTCGGCATCGACGCCCGCGAGCTCAAGCAGCTGAAGAAGGACCTCCTGGTGGGCTGACCCGCCCCGCAGGACGCGCGCGGGCCCGACCGGGACGCAAACACCCCCGGCCGGGCCCGCGCGTGCGCGGCGCCGCCTCAGTCCAGGACCGGCAGCAGCTCCGGCAGGTGCCCGTCCGAGGCGCGCGCAGCGTCCTGGCGCTCCCGCGGCACCTCCCCGTAGAGGGTCGTACGGGCCTTCGCGGGCCGGCCCGCCGACTCCGCGACCGCGATCAGGTCCCGCACCGACTTGTACGAGCCGTAACCCGACCCCGCCATCCGGGAGATGGTCTCCTCCATCAGCGTCCCGCCCAGGTCGTTGGCGCCCGACCGCAGCATCTCCGCCGCGCCCTCCGAGCCCAGCTTCACCCAGCTCGTCTGGATGTTGGGGATGTACGGATGCAGCAGGATCCGCGCCATCGCCGTCACCGCCCGGTTGTCGCGCACCGTCGGGCCGGGCCGGGCGATGCCCGCCAGGTACACCGGGGCGTTCGTGTGGATGAACGGCAGCGTCACGAACTCCGTGAAGCCCTCCACACCCTTGTCCAGGGCGGCCCGCTGCACGCGGGCCAGCGTGCGGAAGTGGCCGAGCCAGTGCCGGGGCTGGTCCACGTGCCCGTACATCATCGTCGAGGACGAGCGGATGCCCAGCTCGTGGGCGGTGCTGATCACGTCGATCCAGTCCGCCGTCGGCAGCTTGCCCTTGGTCAGCACCCAGCGGACCTCGTCGTCCAGGATCTCCGCCGCCGTGCCCGGGATCGAGTCGAGCCCCGCCTCCTTGGCCGCCGTCAGCCAGTCCCGCACCGACATCCCCGTACGCGTCGCGCCGTTGACCACCTCCATCGGGGAGAAGGCGTGCACGTGCATGCCGGGCACCCGCTCCTTCACCGCCCGCGCGATGTCGAAGTAGGCCGTCCCCGGCAGGTCCGGGTGGATGCCGCCCTGCATGCACACCTCGACCGCGCCCACGTCCCACGCCTGGGCCGCGCGGTCCGCGACCTGGTCCAGGGAGAGGGTGTACGCGTCGGCGTCGGTGCGGCGCTGCGCGAAGGCGCAGAAACGGCAGCCGGTGTAGCAGACGTTGGTGAAGTTGATGTTCCGCGTGACGATGTACGTCACCTCGTCGCCGACCACCGACTTGCGCAGGTCATCGGCGATCCCGCAGAGCGCGTCCAGCGCCGGGCCGTCCGCGTGCAGCAGCGCGAGCGCCTGCTCGTCGGTGAGCCTCGTCGGATCGTCGGCGGCCTGGGCCAGCGCCGCCCGCACGTCCGTGTCGATGCGCTCCGCGACCATGCCGGGCGCCGCGGCCTCGCGCAGGGCGTCCCAGTCCCCGTACACGTCGTCGAAGTCGTCGCGGCGGTCGCCGGTCCGGCCCTGCGTGTCGATGGTGGCGTGCAGATCGGTGCGCCCGTACGCCGTGAAGCCCTCGTCCGGCTCCTGCCACGGGCGGCCCTCCACGCGCGCCGACTCGTCCGCCAGACCCGTCTGCGGATCGGCCAGCGCGCGCACGTGCGGCAGCAGCCGGGGGTCCAGCCAGGGCTCGCCGCGCTGCAGGAACTCCGGATAGATGGTCAGGCGTTCGCGCAGCTCGAACCCGGCGGCAGCCGTCCGCTCGGCCAGCTCCTCGATGTGCGGCCAGGGGCGCTCGGGGTTGACGTGGTCGGGGGTCAGCGGGGAGACCCCGCCCCAGTCGTCGATGCCGGCGCCGATGAGCAGCGCGTACTCGGAGTCGACGAGGTTCGGCGGAGCCTGGATCCGGGCCGAGGGGCCGAGGATGTGGCGGGCCACCGCGATGGCGGCCGCCAGCTCCTCCAGCTCGGCGTCCGGCATGCCGCGCATGGCCGTGTCCGGCTTGGCGCGGAAGTTCTGGACGATGACTTCCTGGATGCCGTGGTAGCTGCGCTGGATCCGGCGGAGCTCGAAGAAGGCTTCGGCGCGCTCGTCGTACGACTCGCCGATCCCGATCAGCACCCCGGTGGTGAAGGGCACGTTGGAGCGGCCCGCGTCCTCCAGGACGCGCAGCCGGACGGCCGGCTCCTTGTCGGGGGAACCGTGGTGCGGGCCGCCGGGCTCGGACCACAGCCGGGTGGCCGTGGTCTCCAGCATCATGCCCATCGAGGGGGCGACGGGCTTGAGCCGCTGCAGCTCGGACCAGGACAGGACGCCGGGGTTGAGGTGCGGGAGGAGGCCCGTCTCCTCCAGGACGCGGATGGCCATGGCGCGCACGTAGGCCAGGGTGTCGTCGTAGCCGTGCGCGTCGAGCCACTCGCGGGCCTCGGGCCAGCGGTCCTCGGGCCGGTCGCCGAGCGTGAAGAGGGCTTCCTTGCAGCCCATGGCAGCGCCCTGGCGGGCGATGTCGAGGACCTCGTCGGGGGACAGGTACATTCCGTGCCCGTCGCGGCGGAGCTTGCCCGGGACGGTGACGAAGGTGCAGTAGTGGCACTTGTCACGGCACAGGCGGGTGAGGGGGATGAAGACCTTGCGCGAGTACGTGATGACGCCGGGCCGGCCGGCGGCTTCGAGCCCGGAGTCCCGTACGCGGGCGGCGGAGGCGGCGAGGTCCTTCAGGGCCTCGCCGCGCGCCTGCAGGAGTACGGCCGCCTCGGTCGCGTCGAGCGCGACGCCGTCGCGGGCGCGCCGGAGCGCGCGGCGCATCGAGTTGTCGGTCGGAGCGTCACTCGGAGTGGTCATGGGCCGAGCATACGATCCGCTCGCGCGGCGGTGGAGGGGCTCATCGCATCAGCTCACCGGCGTTGACCAGCAGCGACTGGCCGGTTATCGCTCGCGCCCGGTCGGAGGCGAGGAAGGCGGCGGCGTCGGCGACGTCCCCGTCGGTGGCCAGGTCCGGCAGCGCCATCCGGTCGGTGAGCCGCGCGTGGACCTCGGCTTCGGGGACGCCTTCGGTGTGCGCGGTGAAGGTGACGAAGGCCTGGACCGGGGGGCCCCACATCCAGCCGGGGAGCACGGTGTTCACGCGGATGCGGTGGGGGCCGAGCTCGCGGGCCATGGAGTACATGGCGGAGGTCAGCGCGCCCTTGGAGGCCGCGTAGGCGGCCTGCTGCACCTCGTTGGGGGAGGCGATGGCGGACTGTGTGCCGATGATCACGACGGATCCGCCGGCTGCCTTCAGGGCGGGCAGGCAGGCGCGGGTCATGCGCAGGGTGCCGAGCAGGTTCACGTCGAGGATCTGCTGCCAGGTGCCGAAGTCGGCGTCCTGGAGGCCGCCGAAGTACGAGTCCCAGGCGGCGACGTGCACGACGGCGTCGACCCCGCCGAACCGCTCCTGGGCGAGGGCGGCGAGGGCTTCGCACTGGCGCTCGTCGGAGATGTCGGTCGGCAGGTACGCGGTGTGCGTGCCGTCGGGGTCGATCTCGGCGGCGGACTTCGCGAGGTTGGCCTCGGTCCGCGCGCCGAGCACGGCGTTGCCGCCGTCGCGGACCACGGTGGCGGCCACCTGATGCCCGAGCCCGGCCCCCACGCCGGAGACGATGACGGTCTTCCCTTGCAGCAGCAGCTGCGACATGGTGCGGCCTCCTGACGGCACAACAAATCTGACGGGTCGTCAGGCTGTTCCTTATACCCATCTGATGCTGCTGACGACCGACCGAAGCGCTGCGCGCTTCGGACTGAACCGCCTCGCTGCGCTCGGCGGCTGGGCCGCTTCGCGGCCCAGGGCCTCCCCTTCGGGGAGGTGCTCCTCCGCTTCGCTCCGGAGTTGGGCCGCTTCGCGGCTCAAGAGAGTCGAAGCGCTGCGCGCTTCGGACTGAACCGCCTCGCTGCGCTCGGCCGAGGTGCCTTCGGCACCTGCCCCTCCGCTTCGCTCCAGGGCAACGAACCGCCTCGCTGTGCTCGGCGAGGCTCGGCTTCACCGAGCCAGGGCCGGCCCTTCGGGCCGGTGTCCTCCGCTTCGCTTCGGACAGTTCGGGTTCCGCTGCGCCCACCCGAATGGCCCGCTCCGCGGGCCGGGGTGACCCCGTTTCACGGGGTACGGACCTTCGGTCCGTTGAGGTGTCCGCTCCCACCCCAGGCCCTTTCACTCCCCATAAGGCGCCCCTCCGCGGGGCCTGATCGCGGTGAGTCAGATGAGGTCGTGCAGGTGATAGGAATGCTGCGCACGCCTGGGCGGAGTGGTTCCGCTCCGCTCCCTCACCCGGGCCCTTCCGGCTCCGCCCCCAGGAGCAACCCGCTTCGCGCAGGAGTAGAGCTCCTCCGCTTCGCTCCGGAGCAGTGAAACGCCTCACTCCGCTCGGCAGAGAAGAGCGGCTTCGCCGCCCCAGAGCCAGCCTCCGGCCGGGAGTCCTTCACTTCGCTTCCGTGACACGGGCAGCCGGCTACGACTCAACCCCCACCGGCTCGGAGGCCCGTCTGAGTGTTGAGTAACATGATCAAGGTTCAATCATCCTTAAGAAGCTCGGGGGAAATGAAATTGAGAACGTCCTCAAGATTTCTTGCTGTAGGAGCATCTGCTGCGGCCATGGTGCTGGCAGCAACGGGGGTCGGCCACGCCGACCCTGCAGACACGCCTCTGGCAGCAACAGATCTCATCATCAACGGCTCCGGTAGTTGTCTGGAGATAGAGAACTCCAGCACCGCCAACGGAGCAAACGCCCAGCAGTGGACGTGCGTCTTCCAGGGCGGGGCCAACTGGAGGATCTTTCAGGGCGGCGCACCCACCGAGTGGTGGATCATCAACGAGAAGAGCGGCAAGTGCCTCGAAGTCGAAAACGGCTGGACGCACAACGGCGCCCCCGTACAGCAGTGGACCTGCACCTACGGGGTGAAGCACCAGCTCTGGTTCATAGACGGCAACCGAATCCAGAATAAGGCAACTGGCAAGTACCTTGAAGTGGAAAACTCCAGCGGAGCCAACGGCGCCCGAGTTCAGCAGTGGCAGTACGCCAACGTGCGCGGCCAGCACTGGACCTGGGGCTAAACCCGTACTTCACGGGTGACTGTTTCACGTCTGCTGCCAGCGGGTTTATGTGATGCCGTGTCAAGGAGATGGGGTTGGACGCCGCGGTTGCCGCGTCCGCCTCACCGGCCGTATGATCCTCTACCACCTCGGCAAACTCACCCTGCGAATCGGCAACGTCACCGACCCGCCAACCGTCCAGACCGGGACATCGTGATGTCCCGGGGGGAACCACAATTCTCAATACATCTGCGGGACTCTCATCCAACCTGCGGCCCCCCAGGTCAAGACCCCTCCGGCACCGGAAGCAGCCCATCACCAAGCAGCTCATCGACCTGCAGCATCACAGGTCAAAGGGACAGCCCCGTCAACGGCCGCACCGCAACATGAACGAGAACGCACACGGCCTGGGCCCCTCCCCTTCGGGGAGGGGCTCCTCCGCTTCGCTCCGGAGGTAGGCCGCTTCGCCTGCTCCGCTCCCCCGCCCTGGGCCCTTTCGGCTCCGCCTCCAGGACCAAGGGCCCGCTAACGCTGGCCCAGTCGGCAGTAGAAGCAGGTCAGAGGGCATGTACCTGGGTGGCTTGCGGGCCCTGCCGGGGTCTGTGGTGCGATAGCGGTCGGCGAGCTTCGCGCGTGGCGATCGCGGCACAAGCGGAACGCCTCCCGCACCGGGACGGAGGCTTCCCCGCCGTGCCGCCTCCGTGTGGAGGAAGCAGCGCGGCGAGGGGCTTCATCGACCGGTGTGGGAGGCGTGCGTACGCCTCAGGCCGTGTGGGCCAGTGGCGGATCAGTGCCAGTACATGCCGCTCTGGTAGAGCTGGCGCCAGATCTGGGCGTTGGCGCCGTTGGCGGTCGAGGAATTCTCGATTTCCAGGTACTTGTCGCTGGAGACGTTGCGGATAACGTGGGTGGCGCCGCTGGTGTTCATCACGTGCCAGCGCTGGCCGCCCACGTTGGCGCAGGACCACTGCTGCACACGCGCACCGTCGGCGGTCGAGGAGTTCGAGACGTCCAGGCACTTGCCGCTGCGGCTGTTGACGATGCGCACCTCAAAGTTGTTGCCGAAGGCGTACTCGAGGTACCAGTACGAGCCGGCCTGGCCGTTGCAGTCCCACTGCTGGGCCTGGGCGCCGTTGGCGGTCGAGGAATTCTCGACCTCCAGGCACTTGCCGCTGCGGTTGCGGATCTGGATGACCCCGGAGCCAGGCGAAATCGACAGGGCGACCGCGGACTCGGCCGACGGCACGGAGACCGGCGCGGCGGTGGCAGCAGGTGCGGTGGTGGCACTCAAAGCAAACACCGAACAGGAAACCAGCAGTGCACTAAAGGCACGCCTCATGAACAACCCCCCAATTGAACGAACTTAAGACGTCACGCAGGATACACGTCCTTGATCATCACTGGCTGTGGTCCGTCCGACCCTCAACCACGCGCGGCCCCTACCCACCACCACACCCGTCCGCAAGGCCCTTCCAGCTCCACGGACGCCATCAGCACAAGCCGTGCCCTGCGCGTAGTGGGGGCTGCTACGTATGGCCACTTCACCACCACCCCAGCACGCTGCTTCAACCCATGCCCCGGCCAGACTTCGCGGCCTTAAGGAGCTCAGGCGCTGCTGCGCCTGGGAAGGCGTGTGAGGCTGGCTTGAGGGCTGGGGTCCGAAGCGCTGCGCTCGGGGGCGGCCGCTTCGCAGCCCAAGGCCTCCCCTTCGGGGAGGTGCTGGCGGCATCGGGAGTCGGCCATGCCGACGAGACCACCGCGGCGTCGACGGAGCGGTTGGTCAATGCCTCCGGTAAGTGGTCTGGAGATAGAGAACTCCAGCACGGCCAATGCGGATGCCCAGCAGTGGGCGTGTTTCGGCCGGTACCTCGGATCCCTCCGAATGGTGGATCGTCAACGCGAAAAGCGGCAAGTGCCTTGAGGTCGAGAACGGCTGGACGCACAACGGCGCCCCCGTGCAGCAGTGGACCTGCACCCGTGGGGTGAGGCATCAGATGTGGATGGGGGCCGGTCCGGGGCCTGGCGGCGCCGGCATTATGAATTTGGGAACCACGCCCGTACGTTCCCTATGCTCGCGGGCGCCACCGGGGTGATCCCGGTGATCGTGCAGCTGGTCGACGGCAGCCTCGCCGACGCGGCGATCGGGCTCGGCTGGCTGGTCGTGGTGTCGGGGGTGTTCATCGGGGCGCTCGCGCTCATGCGGCCTTGGCTGGAGGGCCGTACTTCGGGTGGGCTGACCGGGTTCGCGGGCAGCGCCCTGCTGTTGCTCGCGCTGATGACGTACCCGCTCGGGCTGCTGGCCGGTCTGATCGGCTACGGCGGACTGGAGATGGCGGCGCTGTCGACCCTGGTCGGCTTCGTCTGGTTCTGGATCGTGCCGAACGTGGTCGTGGAGGACGGGCCGTTCGGATCGGCCAAGGCCGGCGTGGCGGATCTGGACCCGGTCGCGGCTCGGAGGGCAACCGCTTCGGATGGGTCCTGGGCGCGCTGCTGGTGCCGGAGCCGTCGTCGGTGCGATGCCGGACGCGCTGTACGCGGTCATCATCCTGGGTGGTCTGGTCACGGGCATCGTCCGGCCGGCACGGAGGGGGAAGAGCGGTCACGCTTCGCGGTGACGCGGCGCGGCGGCCTGCGGTGGCTCGGCACGGACTTTACGGTCCGGGCCGAGCCACGGGCGGTGGATGGTTCATTCTTGAGTGCGGATAGACTTTGGACCGCGGACGTGCCTGGGCTGTTCGGCGTGTCCGGGGGTGAGGTTGTGGGGCGGGCCCGGTCGCGGTGCCTACCGTGGGGTCATGAGCACACCATCAGCGGCGTTCGGCGGGTACGGGATTCGGGTCGTGCGGGGTGGGGAGGCCGGGGCGGTCGCCGCGCTGCTGGCGCGGGCGTTCGCCGATGATCCGGTGATGGCATGGATGTTCCCCGGTGCGGGGGACCGGGAGCGGCGGATCGCTCGCTACTTCGGGCTGGCGCAGCGGCAGCAACGGCCGCGGGCCGGCGGGGTGCGGGTTGCCGCGACCGGTGACGGGCGGCTGCTGGCGGCCGCGTTGTGGTCGGGGCCCGGGCGCTGGAAGGGCTCCGCCGTGCGGGATCTGGCGGCGCTCCCCTCTTATGTCCGCATCTTCGGGCCGCGTGGGTTGGCGCGGGCCGGGGAGGTGCAGAACGCCATGCACGCGGTGCATCCGCGGGCGCCGCACTGGTACCTGCCGTCCGTGGGGACGGATCCGGAGGCGCAGGGGACCGGGGTCGGGTCGGCGTTGTTGCGGCAGCAGCTCGTCGACTGCGACCGGCTCGGGCAGGCCGCGTACCTGGAGTCGAGCAAGGCCGCCAACGTTCCCTTCTACGAAGGGCTGGGCTTCCGTGTCACCGGTGAGCTGCGGCTCCCGGAGGGCGGGCCGGTCCTGTGGCCCAGCGGGCGTGAGCAGGGGGCCTGTCCCTGCTACGCATCCGCAGCTCCCGCCGCTCGAGACTGGCTTGGTCGTCGGATGTGTATACGAGACCGGAACCCGACCGGGCGGCCGAACCGCTCTGCCCGAGCGTGGCTGCCTTGGGCCAGTTCGCCTTGGCTTCGGTGCGGGCCCGGTCTGCTTGGGCCTTGTTCTCCGCCTGGGTCTTGGCGACCGCCTCGCGTGCCGCCTTGGCGCCCTGGGCGTTGACGGCCTTGACCTTGGCGTCCTTGTGCTTGGCGATCTTCGGGGCGCCGGGAAGGTCAGCGGCTCCCGCGATCGGCGTGAGGGCCCCTGACGCCACGACGGCGAGTGTGAGGGCGCCTATCAGAGGCAGTCTGTAGCGGACCCTTCCGCCTGGTGAACGGCTTGGCATGCATACTCCAAAAGGTTTCGGGTGTGGGGAAGGGCCGTGGCCGCGCGGTTGCGCGGCCACGGCACGTCATGAGTGGGACGGGGTCGGTCAGCTGCCGGCGCCGAAAACGGTGTCGGAGATCTGCTGGTTGTCCTGCATGGCGCCGGACCACAGGCGCATGCCCTTGATCTCGCCGGGCAGGAAGTTGCCCCAGGCGCTGTTGGTGAAGCCCTTGCCGACCGCGAGTTCTCCGCTGCCGACCGCGGCCGTGTAGGCCTCGGGCTGGTTTTGGCCGGCCCGGCCGACATAGAGGGTGATGGTCCCGCTCTGGGCGTTGTGAACACCGGTCACCTGCACACCCGAGTTCAGCACTGCCAGTTCCTTGCTGACGACCGACGTGCCTGTGCCGTCGGCCGTCAGGCGGCCGAAGTGCCAGAGACCCTCGACGAAGAGCAGATCGTTGTCCGGGTCCTGCTCGTTCGGCTCAGGACGGACACCGGTCTTCTCGAACCACAGGCCCCAGGAGGAACCGGTGGCGGTGCGCTGGCCGATGACCTGGACCTTGTAGCCGTCCGGCTTGTCCAGCAGGCGGGCGTTGTCGAGGTTCGCCTCCGCCGTCACCGTGAAGGAACCCGAGTCGTCGACCACCGGGCCGGCGGCCGTGGCTGCCTGGGTGGTGCCGTTCAGGACCAGGGCCCCGTTGTTGAGGGAAGCGCCGGCGCCCGGGGTGAGCGGGTGGCCGCTGCCGGAGATGTCGGCGAACGTGGTGCCCGGCTTGGAGAGGTCCCACATGGCGGCCAGATCGACGTGGGGCTTGTCGGTGTCAGGGTTGATGAGGGAGGCGTCCTGCTTGATCTCGACGGCGCTCTTCTCGTCCTGCCAGGCCTTGACCTCGTCGATCCGGCCCGGGAGCTGTTCTGACCAGGCGGCGTTCTGCTTGGCGGCGCCGATTGCCATGACTCCGGTGGAGGCGATGGGGTTGGTGACGGTCATCTGCCCTTGGAGCTGTCCGTTGACGTACAGCTTCGCGAGGTCGGTGGTCTCGTTGTAGGTGGCGGCGACGTGGGTCCACACTCCGGCCTGCGCGGGGTTGAGACCGTTCAGCCGGCTGATCGCACCGTTACCGCCCGCCGTGTCGTTCGTGGCCATCTGCATCGACCATGGCTGGCCGGCTGTGGCGGTGATGGCGACACCGCTGAAGTTCTTGCCGCTCTGGCCCAGCATTGAGAAGGTGCCGTCCGTGCGGTCCAGGCGGACCCAGCCGGCCACGGTGAAGGAGGTGCGGGTGTCGAATACCGGCTTGGAGCTGTTCGCGTACTGGCTGTTCGTGAGCTGGAGTGCGCGGTCCTCGTGCGGGGTGGGCGTCTGCACCCAGCCCCTTCGGCCGGCCTGGGGCCGCTGGGCCCCGGCGGTGAGGTACATGTTCTTCTTGAGCGCCGGGTCGGTGGTCGAGGTGTCGATGGCCTGGCCGGAGGCCTCGTCGAAGGTCCAGTAGCCGATCGGGTCGGGGCCTTCCTTGACCGCGAAGTCGACGATCCTCGTCGCGCCCCAGCGGCCCACGGAGTCCTTGGCCTTCACGCTCAGCTTCATCGTCCCCGACAGCGGCGGGGTGATCGCCACGGTCGGGTTCGAGCCGGCGATCTCGGTCCACGGGGTGGTGTCCGTGGACAGCTTGTACTGGAATGCGGTGACGGTGTCGCCGCTCGCCGGAGCGAAGGTGAACTGACCCGCCTGGCCGGGCTTGCCGGCCGCCGTGCAAGCGGTACTGGTGCACTGGCTGTACGGGGCTCCGAAGGTGACCGCCGGCATCTTGGGGGCCGTGGAGTCGACCTTGAAGTAGCAGTCCGCACTGGGAGCACTGGTTCGTTCGTTGCCGTCGGCGTACGAGCGGGTCCAGGTCCGGAAGCGGTACTGGGTGCCGTCCGTCAGCGTGACGGGCGGGTCACTGGTGACCTTGACGTTGTCCCCCACGAATCCCGAGGACGGCCGGCTGACGTAGTCGGCGTCGGCCGCGTTGGCCTTGACCGGGGTCCAGGTGCCGTTGGTCTCCTTCTTCTCGGTCTGCATGAGGATCCGCAGCTGGGCGCCGGGCTCGCCGCCCCACACGGTCTCGGTGATCGCGGTCATCGCCGGCGTCGGGTCGGAGACGATCGACGGCTTGGCCACGTCGCCCGAGCAGATCTCCCCCGTGCCCGTGACCAGGCCGACGTAGATGGGGGTGTTGGGCTTGCCGATGTAGTCCACGGACAGGACCGCGTCATTACGGAACCGCTTCCACGCCGCGGTGTCCGACTCGTCCTCGGCACGGAGCTCCAGGTCCAAACGGTTGTAGCGGCCGTTGGCGAAGTCACGCACGGTCGGGGTCAGGTTCTCGTCCGGCTCATCCGCGGCATCCGCGAACTCGACCGGGGCCGCCGGCGAGTTCGGGTCACAGGCCGATCCCCGGCCGGCCGACAGCCAGCGGTCACCCATCAGGTCGGCGTAATTGGGCTTGTTGCCCCAAGTGGTCGACGGACCGATCTCTGCGTCCATGCGCACCAGCCACACGTTGCGCGTATCGCACTGGAACGCCCACGGCTCGGTGATCCGGAAGCGTGCGTTCAGGACTTCCTTGCCGACCAGCTTGTTCGGCGAGAACTCGAAGTACAGGCGCTGCACGTAGCCCGGACCGCAGTAGTAGCCGTTCCACGAGCCGCACTTGCCCATGCCCTTGCCCATGCCGTCGTCCCCGTTGTCCCAGTTCCAGAACGAGACGCCGTCACTGCGCAGGGCCGTGTGCTCCGTACCGTCGTCCAGCGCGACGGAGGGGTCGATGTAGAGGGGGAAGGCGGCCGGGTCGCTCTGCTTGAGGAGCGCGGCGTCCGGTACGACGGCCAGCGAGTCGGCGTCGACGTGAACGGCCATCTGCGCGACCTGAGAGCCGAGCGCCGGACCGTCCCCGGGCTCCGCCACCGGCTCCGCTCCCTCGGGCGGCTTCGGGAGGGCCCCGCCCTCGGACTTGGCCGCGAAGACCTTCTCCTTCGCCGAGAGGGCGGGGGGTGCGGGCACGCCCTTGGAGTCCCACATCAGCGCCGGGGGCGCCTTGAAGACCCGGTTGCCGTTCGCATCGGTGGCGGACAGGCCGCCGTCCTTGCTCGCGTTGAGCTGGATGTCCTTGGCCTTCAGGTCGAACTCGACGCGCGCCAGCTTCGGGTTCTTCGCCGCCTCCGGCGTCTTGACGACCAGGACCTCGCGGTAGCCCTTCAGCGTGGCCGTCATCCTCAGATCCACACCCGGCATGACCTCCGGGTAGACGGCGCTGTCACCGTCCAGGACCGGCTTGGGCAGCGGACCGCCCTGCCAGTCCAGAGACATGGCACGCCCACCGTGCTCGATGGTCACCAGATCGGCCGCGTCACCACCACCCGAGAAGCTGACACCCGCCACCGCCGCCTTCGGACCCACCGAACCATCCGCCCGGACCTCCAGCGTCGCGTCCGGCGCGACCCAGCCGGAGCCGCTCTTCGCCTTCACCCGGACCGGAACGGCCGAGGTGTCCAGACGGAACGACTTCCCGTCCGGATTCGCGAACGTCGTCGACGAATCCGTCCGCTCACTCACCACCTCGACGGGCTTACCCGACTTCTTCGCGTCCTTGAGCGCCTGCTCGTTCTCACTCACCGGCGCATCAGCAGCGGCAGTTGGCGGCGCATACGCCGAAGTGAAACCCATCATGAGCGTCAGCCCGAGCGTGGTCGCTACGGCATAGCGCAGCTGCCTACCCTCGATTACAGACATATTTCCCCATCTTCTTTGGCGCAGAGGCCTCCCCAGCCCCCACACCGATTCAGCATTCCGCCGCAGCGGTCGAACATTGATTGCATGCTGCTGGCTGCCACGGAGAGGAAATTTTTTCTCCGCGCAGCGCGGGAGGGAAGGACTGGTTCGCAAGTCCCTGGTATCCCGCTATGGCCAGCTAGCCTGAATAGGTCCGCAGGATCCAGGAGATATGCGGGTAGGCTAGACGTGGCGAAATTGCATTCTGGACTGGTCTCAATATCCCGCGATGAATAGACGGACGCTGAGAGGCCCCCCCATCAGTCCGTCTGTCGCAGATAGACAGTAGATCATGACTTCACTTCTGTGAAGAGAGGGAGGCTGGGTGTCGCTCCAGTTGGCTTCACCTGCATGGCAACTCCCTTTCTGTGAAAGGTGTTTTGTGGCCAAGTCCGGTGCCGTGAAAACCGCCTGACGCGGCGATAGGGCGTAAGTGGAAATTCAGGACAAAGTGTACCTATGGGTTGTGGATTTGGATAATTTGGCAACCTTTTGGTGCTCAGGGCCGATTGAGTGGACCGAGCCTCGACAGTCCGACTGCGGACCTCTGTGACAATTCGATCCGCCTCGGATTCGCGCCCACGACGCGGAGTCGCCGTGTTGTCTGGGTTGGGTGGTGTTGGGGCCTACCACCGACGCCGCAGACAAGCCGCCCTCGGCCGGCTGACCCCCGTCGAATACGAGACCGTCATGACCACGTCGGCTCTTCAGGCCGCGTGACTGAACCTGTCACCCAACGCTGCATCAGACCCGGGTTCCTCCCTCACGATGCCGACCCGAGCTACGTGCGTGGCAGCGCGCATCCGAGCTAGCCACTCAGCCAGCTGCGTGACGTCTTCCACTCTCGATCGGGATCTCCGGCGCGAACACACACGACAGCCAGGGCCTCGAACCCCTCGTCAGCGGCATCCCGCCCATTCGCTCCCGCCGCGGACCGCGTCGACGACGGCCCGCCAAACTCCATACTGACAAGAGGTACGACTACGACCACCTGAGAAGGTGGCTGCGCTCCCGCAACATCACCCCACGCATCGCCCGGAAGGGCATCGAGTCCTCTCAGCTCCTGGGTCGCCACCGTTCGACCGTGGAGCGAACGGTGGCCTGGCTCGCTGGATGCCGCCGTCTGCATCGCCGCTACGAGGGCAAGGTCGAACACTTCCTCGCGTTCGCCAGCAGTGCTGCCACCCTCATCTGCTATCGCGTCTGGACGGGTGAGCCGGTTCATGCGACTCCGAGGAAGCCCGGGTCGGTGCCGTCGAACTGAAGGCACGAGTCGCGGCTCACACCAAGGAGTTCCGCCATGGGCACCGCGCGACGGCTGGTCGCCGACAGATCCTGGCGGGCCTCGGCCGACCACAACGGCGGGAAGAACGCCAGCCCCTGCCGACCGTCCAGCACAGAGACCTCACTGCGCCAGCCGTCCCACCGCAGGCCTTCATAGAACTCCCGGAGTCCTGCGGAGAAGATCCAGGACAGCCACGCCGAGTGGCCCGCGCCCAAGGCCTCCCAGCCGAGCGCATCAGGCGCGAAGTAGAGGATCTCGCCTGGCTCGCCGGGCTGACCGGCCTCACGAGGGTTACCCCCGTTGAGGGCGAAGACCCCGCCCAGCACGTCGTGCGCAACCACGAGACCTGCACCAGGCCGCCATGAGGGATCGAATGTCGAGGGCATCGCATTGACCTCTGCCAGGGCAGGCAGTCCGGTGTCACTTGGGCTTCCGAAGATCCGCAGCCATCCATCGTCCACGAGCAGACCGCCGCAGTTCAGTACGATGCCGCCCAAATTCGACCGGGCGGAGACCTGTAGTTGCAGCAGGGAGGCTCGGCCTGCCACGGGATCGCCGGGCAGCACCTCAACTGGTACGTCGGTACCGGACAGCTCCTGAAGAAGGAGCGGCCATGCAGGATCGTCGACGTTGATCAGTTCATAGTCCTCGCGCATCCCCGCATCGTCGCATCACCCCTCGAGGGACTCAGTCCGCCGGGTTACCCGCGCTTCAATCCGCCAATCGAGATGACCTCTCAGGAAGCAAGGTCACCGGGAAACGAGGCTGACCTCCTTCGTCGACGACGAGGCCGACCGCGGCAGGGAGAGGTTCACGGGCCGACCTTGAGCCGCGGCCTCGTCGGCAGGCGGCTCCACAGGTGTTGAGCGACGCTCAGCGTGAGTACGTACTTGGGGTTGGCGACGTCCGCGGTGATCACGGCCGGAGTGCGTCACGTTGACGTTCGTGTGCGACGACACCGTGTACATCAACCGGTTCTGTCCGGGCTGCCCTTGGCCGTCGTGCTGTTCGTCGTCGGCGTCCTCTGTCGCTGCTCTTCGTTCGGGTGAAGGGGTACTGGTCCCGGACTGGATGATCAACCGCATGGGGAGCGTGCAACACGAGTCGCCCCTGGTGCGGGTGGCGCGACCGTGGTGATGCTGATGGGATGCGGGAGGCACCTGTTCGTGATCGTCGTGGCGGAGTCCGAGACGAGTGTGCTGCCGTCGTGCCCGGCCTGCGACGCGCCGCTGCGTCCGTGGGGCTACGTCCGCGAGCGCGTGATCCGGCTGCCCGAAGGCGGCCTGCGGCGGCTGCGTCCGAGGCGGGCCCGCTGCCGCGCCTGCCGCACGACGCACGTGCTGCTGCCGCCGTTCTGCCTGCTCCGGCGGGCGGACAGCGTCCACACCATCGCCGCCGCTCTCCTGGACCACGTCGCCGGGCACGGCCACCGCTCCATCGCGGAGCGGCTGCACCGGCCCGCCGCGACCGTCCGCGGCTGGCTCCGCCGCGCGACCGCACGCGCCGCGTTCTGGCGCCGCCACGGCGTGATCTACGCATACCTCCTCACCCCGGATGCCGGCCCCTTCCCGCCCCGGCCTTCGAGCTGGCCGAGGCCCTCGACGTCCTGGGTGAGGCCGCCCGCGTCGCCCGGGAGCAGCACGCCGCATGGGCGGCCACCGATCCGTGGGGCGCCGTCGCCCTGGTCACCGGCGGCCGGCTGCTCACGCCCGCGTGATCGGCCCGCGACAGCAAGCACACGTAGCCGACACCGTGAAGACGACGACTCACGCTGCCGAGCGAACGACAGCCACCTCTACGTCCCCACGGTGAACGTCGCCACCATGCTCACCTTGAGCGTCCGGCAACAACAGGTCAGGCCGCTGGTCAGAGCGATTTGCGCTTGTGATTTCATCGGCGTCTGAGTTGATCTGGGTTCTGTGCAGGACGCATGGTGGGTGTGGGGGACGCGTGTTTGATCGGGTGAACCGGCTGTTGGTGGTTGGGATGGCGGCAGGCCTTGCTGTGGTGGGTTGTTCGCCTGCGGGTGTGGAGGGGGGACGCCAGGTACCCCCGGGGGCTTCCGTTCCTCCGCCCGTACCGCTTGTGATTGACCGTGCCGAGGCTGAGAAGGTGCTTGAGTCCCAGCTGAGGCTGGCCGTCTACGCGAAGGACAAGGACGCGTTGGCGAAGGTGGAGACCGGAGCGCTCTTCGAGGAAAGCGCGACCCTGCAGTACTTGAACATCGAACCGGGCGCCAGAGTGATGCGCGAGATGGACTGGGTGGATTACCTGATCCCCACGGAACGGGACCAGCCCGGCTACCCGCGCTCGTTCACCGCACTGTTTCGGGGGACGCAGGACCGCGAGCAGGATCGTGCCGCCGGGCTGTACTACTTCGTCCAGGCGGAGGCCGGCGCGCCGTGGAAGGCTGCCGCCAAGTCGTGGGCGACCGATAGACGAGCGCCGCAGCTCAAGCCGGGCCAGCACGAAGATCACGTGTACGGGGTCGCGGGCTTCGACATACGGGATAAGCCGATCGCGGCTCCGGCCCGGGGTGAGGCCGGTTCCGCAGTCCTGTCGCCGACCGCTGCCGGGGACCGGGAAGTCTGCGGCCGCTACGCGGAATACCTCTCCTTCACCGCACCTGACGGAGAACCGGGCAGTGACCACTTTGTTCCAGGCAAGCTCACCAGTGACATCGTCACCGCCTACAACGCTGAGGACAAGGAGAAGGGATGGAACGGTAACATCCGATCCCGGTTCGCATTTGAGGCCACTGGAGTGGACCTGCCCGTTCTGCGGCTCGCCGACGGGAAGTCGTTGGTGACGTGCACGTTCGTCCAGACAACCCGCACGGACAGCAAGCCGGGACAGGATAGGCGTTTCACATTTGGAAGCGTTCGCCTGTCTAAAGACTGGGCGGGCATCCTGCTGGGCTCCGACAATGAATGGTGGACCAGCACGACCGTCCGCAGGAGCGTGACCGCGACGTTCGAGGTACCGGCCCGGGGACCTGCTGACGTGGTCGGATGCAACTGCCTCAATCCCCCCGTCCTCTCCGCCGAGGGATCACCTGCTGAATAGGGGCTGGGGTTCGCGGAGACAGGTGTATGCCACCGATCCACCGCAGCGGCAAGCCATCCAAGTCTTCCGCTATCCCCTCGGGCCTGCAGGAGCGTGCTGACCAACTGTGGGACCGCTCAACGTTCGGTGGGAACGTTCAAGGTTCCGTGAGTCACCTGCCGCAGGTATCGCGGCACAGCGCGGCCATGTCCCCGGCCCGCACACCGGGCACGGGGAACCACGGCGGTGCGGGTGTACTGGCGCAGGCCTTCGCCGTGCCCGTGGTCCTGGGCTTCGTCTTGGCCGCGGGGCGCACGGCGGGCCTGGACGGGGTCGCCCTGCGCGGCCGGGGTTCCGGCTGGACCCGGTGGGCAGTGCCTGCCCCCTGCCGGTCCACCGCGGCAGCGGGGCCCGCAAGGCCGGGTACACGCGATGCGGGGCTCGGCTTCGGGGCAGGCGCCGGGCAGTTGGGAGAGGGGCAGCGCCGCTGGCCCGGCGGTGCGCTGCTCGTCCCGGTCGGGGCCCGGATGTTTGTCGTCGGCCGCGGTGCTGGCGGGGGAGGGCTTCGCGGCCGGGCCGGGGGCGGAACGGACAGTGACGTATCCGGAGACCGCGAGCAGGGCGGCGAGGAGCAGAGGCAGAGACCAGCGGCGCATGTGACCACGCTCCCGCACCCCTGCCCGCCGGACTCCCACCGGTTCCGCCGTGCCCCCCGGATAGCCGAACTGCAGCTGCTGCGGGGCCGTTGCGCGAAGCGGCCGTCCAACGGGGCGCAGCGGGGCCGTGGGCCGGTTGGACGCTCAGGGAAGGGACGTGTGACGGACCTCTGGTCCGGCCCGCGCGGACGGTGCGCTGACAGATGCGTGCCGATGGTCTGCCGTGCTGACGGTGCGCAGCAGGTGCGTTCGGGGCGCGGTTCAGGCATGGTGGCTGAGCAGGTGCCGAGCCTCCCGCACGGGCTGTGCCCTGTGCCGGCGGCCAGCCGCCCAAATCCTTGTGCGCCCGGCCAGACGGGCCGCAAAGGCCTGCCTGTGCCCCCGGGTTAGAGGAGGGGGCCCCCACCCACACCACCGTCGCGGGCCTGCGCACCGCCCTGCGGAGCACCCCGGTGTGCGGGCTCGTCATACGCGCCCCCGAACTCCTCGACGACAGCGACCTGGCCGCCGTCGCCGAACTGGCCCGCGCCGCGCGCGCCACCGGAGCCCGCGTCGTCGTCGACCTCAGCGACATCTCCCCGGACACCGCGACCGACCCCGCCGTCACCGCGCTGCGCCCCGACCTCGTCGTCCTCGGCGAATCCCTCACCGGGCACGAGGTCCCGTTCGGCGCCTTCACCGGCACCCACGACACCTTCGCGCCGTGGAGCACCCCGCGGACCGGCTTCCTGCATTCCAACACCTACGGCGGAAACACCGTCGCCATGCGCGCCGTCGTCGCCCGGCTGCTGCCCCGCTGGGAGGCCACCGCCCCGGTGCACCGCGTCCTCGCGGCCGCCGCCGCCGACCGGCAGGCCACCCTCGACCTGTACGCCCGGCACGTGAACCCGATGGCGGCGCGCATGCAGCGCAAGCTGCACGGCGCGTTGAACGTCGTCCGGGCCAAGGGCTCCCGGCTCACCGTCCGCCTCGACTCCGGCCGCGAACTGGACCTGGTCGACGGGCTCTGCGGAGCCGGGCTCGGCGTGGCCGGCCACAACCCCGCCGACGCGCTGACCGACGTCGTACGGGGCCACGACCCGGCCCGGGACCACGTCCGCGAGCTCGAAGGGGTCCTGGCCCGCGAAACCGGCCTGCCCCACGCCTTCCCCGCCGTCAGCGGCGCGTCCGCGGTGGAGAGCGCCATCACCCTGGCCCGCCTCGCCCGCCCCCGGCAGCGGCGCATCGTCGTCTTCAAGCACAACTACGGCGGCAAGACCCTCGTCTCCCTGCTCGCCACCGCCGCCGACCGCACCCGCGCACCCTTCGGACCGCTCTACGAAGACATCCGCTACATCGACCCCTTCACTCCGCACGCCGTCGAGGAGTTCCGCGAGGAGGCGGCCGCGGGCGACATCGGACTCGTCTGGATCGAACTGGTCCACGGCAGTTCCGACGCCTACGCCCCGATCCCCGGACCCCTCCTCGACGCCGTCACCGAGGGCCGGACCGAGCACGGCTACCTCGTCGGCGTCGACGAGGTCCTGACGTCCTACTACCGCTGCGGCACCCGCTTCGCCCACCACGGCAGGCTCCCCGACATCGACCTCATGAGCCTGTCCAAGGCACTGAGCCACGGCTGCTTCCCCACCGGCGCCGCCCTCGTCTCGGACGAGGTCCACGACGCCGCGCGCCGGGCCAACCCGCGGCTGGTCGAGGAACTGCGCACCCACCACGCCCACGGACTGGGCGCCCACTTCGCCCTCCAGTCCATCCGCCAGGTCGACGCCCTCGGCGTGCCCGAACGCGCCGGGGCCCTGTCGGACCTCGTGCGCGCCGGACTCGCCGCCATGGACGAAGGGCCGCGCGGAGTGGTCGGCCGCCGCTTCGCCGAAGGCATGCTCGGCCGGCTCGAACCACGCGTACCCGGAGTGCTCGGCCGCCTCGTCGATCCCGGGGGCGAGTGGATGACGTACGCCCTCATCCTCTGGTGGATCAACCGGGCCCGCGCCTTCGTCGTCTACGACGTGTTCCTGCTGCCCCTGACCGCCACCGAGCGGGAGATCTCCCAGGTCATGCGCGGCGCCCGCCGGCTCTCCCGCACCGGCCCGGCCCGGCTCCTCGCCCACGCCGCCCTGTTCCGGCTGGGCCAGCGCCTGTCCCAGGGCCCGTCCCGGCGCCTGTCCCGGCGCCTGTCCCGGCGCCTGTCCCGGCGGCCGGAGCGGCGCCCGTCCCGCACCCCCGCGAACTCGTCGAGGAGCACCGTATGAGCACAGAGAACGTCGAAGTGATCCGCACCTTCTTCCGGTTGTTCGACGAGGGCCGCCTCGCCGACATCGAGCCGCTGCTCGCCCCCGACTTCGAATGGGTCTACCACGGCCCCGCCTCGCTGCCGTGGGCGGGCGTCTACCGCGGCGTCGAGGGATTCCGCGCGTTCTTCGCCATCGTCCGCGAGCTGATCCGGGTCCAGGAGTGCGACGCCTACGACTACCTCGACGCCGGGGACCGGGTCGTGGTGCTGGGCGTGAGCCGCACCCACGTCCTGGCCAACGGCGCACGCTACGAGGCCCCGTGGATGAACGTATTCACCGTCCGCGACGGACTCATCTCCCGCTACCTCGACCTCTTCGACACCGCCAGCGTCGTCGAGGCGCTCGAACGCGACCCGCAGGAGGTGACCGCGGCCCCGTGAACACCACCGCAACCACCCTCGGCGCGGCCTTCACCGCAGTGGCCCGCGCCCACCCCCACCGCACCGCGCTGGTCCGCGGCCACCTCCGGATCGGCTACGCGGAACTCGCCGCCAGGGCCGCGGCCGCCGCCCGCCGCCTCTCGGGCCGCACCGCCCCCGGCGAGCCCGTCGGGATCTGCGCCCACCGCTCGCCCGGCACCATCGCCGCCCTGCTGGGGACGGTTCTGGCCGGGGGCGCCTACCTTCCGCTGGACCCCGACGCACCGGACGACCGGATCCGCTCGCTCGTCCTCGACAACCACCTGCGCACCGTCTTCGCCGCCGGGCCGCACGTTCCGCGGCTGCGTGCCCTCCTGCCCGCCGGAGTGACGGTCCTGGCCGTCGACGAGGACGCACCGGAGCCGGGCGACGGCTCCCCGCACGCCGTCCCGGAGGCCCCTGCGGGCGAGGGTCAGGGTGAGGGTCAGAGTCAGGGGCCGGGGCCGGATTCCCCGGCCTACGTCATCCACACCTCCGGCAGCACCGGCGCCCCCAAGGGAGTCCAGGTCGCGCACCGGTCCGTCCTCGCGCTGGCCCACGCCACCGAGGCCGGACTGACCGCCGACGACGCCGTCCTCCAGCTCGCCCCGCTCCACGTGGACCCCTCCGTCTTCGAGATCTGGGGCGCCCTGCTCAACGGCGCCCGGCTCGTGCTGCCGGCGTCCGACCGGCCCGGCGTCCACGACATCGGCCGGGAGTGCGCCCGCCACGGGGTGACCGTCCTGCGGCTCGCCGCCCCGCTGTTCCGGCTGGCGATGGAGCACATCACGGCGGACCTGCGCGGGCTGCGCCTGTGCGTCTCGGGCGGCGACCGGGCCGACGCGGACGCGGTGCGGACCGCGCTGCGCGAGCTGCCCGGCTGCCGGATCGTCAACGGCTACGGGCCCACGGAGACCACCGTCTACGCCTGCTGGCAGACCTTCGACACCCCGGACGACTGGGACAGCGGCTGGCGGGACGTGCCGATCGGCCGTCCCTTCGCCGGGGCCACTGCCCACGTCCTGCGCCCCGACCGCACCCCGGCCGGGCCCGGCGAGGAGGGCGAGCTCTGCATCGGCGGCCCGGGCGTCGCCCGGGGCTACCGCGGCAGGCCGGAGCAGACCGCCGAGCGGTTCGTCCCCGAGCCCGGCCGGCCCGACCACACCGCCTATCTGACGGGCGACCGGGTCCGCCGGCTCCCCGGCGGCGAACTGGCCTTCCTGGGGCGCTTCGACGACCAGGTCAAGATCCGGGGCCACCGCGTCGAACCGGCCGAGGCGGAACGGGCGCTGCTGACCCACCCGGCGGTCCGGGAGGCGGTCGTGGTCCCCTACGGCGCCGCGGACGCGCGCCGGCTGGCCGCGTACGTGGTGCTGGCACCGGGTGGCGACGCGGCCGCCGACGCCGACGCCCGGTCCGACGCCCAGGCCGCTCTCAGCACTCAGGCCGCTCTCAGCACCCAGGCCGTCCTCAGCGCCCACGCCGCCCGGATCCTGCCCGAACCGGCGGTCCCGGCAGCCGTCACCGTGCTGGCGGAGCTGCCGACCACCGCCAACGGCAAGACCGACCGGCGCCGCCTCGCCTCCCTCGCCGACCGGGCGGCCGTCGCGGCCGCGGCGGCTCCCGGCCCGGCCGGCGGCGCCCCGGCGGGTGCCGGTACGGAGGCCGCCGCCCTGCACACCGTTTCCGCGCACTGGGAGGCCGTCCTCGGCCGCTCCGTCGGCCCGGACACCGACTTCTTCGCCGCCGGCGGGGACTCCCTGTCCGCGATGGCGATCCTGGCCCGCCTGGAACGCGACCAGGGCGCGGCCCTGACGATCGCCGACCTGTTCACCACCCCGACGGTCCGGGCCCTGGCGGCCCGCGTGGCCGCCGCCACCGCGGGGGTAGCACCGGAGCACGGCTCCGCCGCCGAGGCCGACCCCGAGGCCGACCCCGCGGTCGCCCCCGCGGCCGACCCCGCCGGACTGCCGCTGTCGCCCGCCCAGGAGGGGATCTGGTTCGAGCAGGAGGCCACCGCGAGCACCGACCGGTACGTCATCGGACGCGGCTACGCCGTCGACGGCCCGCTCGACCAGGACCGGCTGCGGAACGCCCTGAACCTGCTGGGCCGGCGCCAGGCCGCCCTGCGGACCGTCGTCCGGCGCGACGCCGACGGCTGGCGGCAGAGCCTGACCGCCGACCCGGGCGCCGCGCTGCGCCACGTCGACCTCTCCGGCGTTCCGGCCGGCGAACGCCAGGCCCTGGCCCGCGCCCTGGCCGCCGAACACCGCGCGGCCGGCCCGGACGCCGACGGCACCCGGCTGCTGCGCACCCTGGTGCTCACCCTCGACGAGGGGCGGGCCCTGATCCACTTCGCCGTCCACCACGCCATCGCCGACGACTGGTCCCTGGACCTCTTCACCTCCGAGCTGTCCGCCCTGTACGCGGACCCGGCCGCCGACCTGCCGCCCCTGAGCCCCGCCTACCCCCGAGCCGGGCGCCGTCCCGGCCGCGCTGCGCCCGTACTACGACCAGAAGCTGAGCTGGCGCGACTGCGGTGTCCCCGGCTTCGACTGCACCACCATGAAGGCCCCGCTGGACTACGAGCACCCCGAGTCCGGTGACATCGACATCGCCGTGGCCCGCCGCAAGGCCACCAGCCCCGAAAAGCGGCTCGGCTCGCTCGTGGTCAACCCGGGCGGCCCGGGCGGCTCCGGCATCGGCTACCTCCAGGCGTACGCGGGCATCGGCTACCCGGCGCAGGTCCGCGCGGCGTACGACATGGTCTCCTTCGACCCGCGCGGCGTGGACCGGAGCAGCCCGGTGCAGTGCCTGACCGGCCCGGCCATGGACCGGTACACGCAGGTGGACCAGACGCCGGACACCTCGGCGGAACAGGCCCTGCTGGTGGCGGCCTTCAAGGAGTTCGCGGCCGCCTGCCAGACGCACTCGCAGCGGATCCTGCCGCACGTGTCCACCGTCGACGCCGCCCGCGACATGGACGTGCTCCGTGCGGCGCTGGGCGACGAGAAGCTGACGTACGTCGGAGCCTCGTACGGCACCTTCCTCGGGGCGACGTACGCCGACCTCTTCCCGGGGCGGGTCGGCCGGCTGGTCCTGGACGGGGCGATGGACCCCTCCCGGCCCGCGCTCGAACTGAACCGGGACCAGACCGAGGGCTTCGAGACCGCCTTCCGCGCCTTCGCCGCGGACTGCGCGAAGCAGCCGGACTGCCCGCTCGGCCAGGGCAGCCCGGACGCGGTGGCGGCGCGCCTGAAGGAGTTCTTCCGCAAGGTCGACGCCGTGCCGGTGCCCACCACCGACCCGGCCCGCACCGGGGTCGGCGAGGCGCTGGCCACGACCGGCGTGATCGCCGCGCTGTACGACGAGAACGCCTGGCCGCAGCTGCGAGAGGCGCTCACGGCCGCGATCAAGGACGACGACGGCAACGGCCTGCTCGCGCTCGCCGACAGCTACTACGAGCGCGAGCCGGACGGGAAGTACGCCAACCTGATGTCGGCGAACGCCGCCGTCAACTGCCTGGACCAGCCTCCGGCCTTCGACGGCCCCGCGGCGGTGGAGAAGGCGCTGCCCTCCTTCGAGAAGGCCTCTCCGGTCTTCGGCCAGGGCCTCGCCTGGGCCTCGCTGAACTGCGCGTACTGGCCGGCCAAGGCCACCGGCAAGGCCGCCGCGCTGACCGCGAAGGGCGCCCCGCCGATCGTGGTGGTGGGCACCACCCGCGACCCGGCGACCCCGTACAAGTGGGCCCAGGCCCTGGCCGGCCAGCTCGACTCGGGCGTGCTGCTGACGTACGACGGGGACGGCCACACGGCGTACGGCCGGGGCAGCAACTGCATCGACTCGGCGATCAACCGCTACCTCCTGGAGGGCAAGGCCCCGGAGGAGGGCAAGAAGTGCTGACGGGGGACGCACACGGGGCCCCGGGAGGACCCCGCGGACTCGCCGCGGGACCCGGTTCGGGGCACCCCGTTTAACCCTGTAGACTTTGGGCCGCTGCTGATGAGAGCCTCCCACCAGGGAAATTCTTGTCTTCCCAGCGGTGCCGCCTTAGCTCAGCTGGCCAGAGCAACGCACTCGTAATGCGTAGGTCTCGGGTTCGAATCCCGAAGGCGGCTCTGTAGAACCCTCAGGACTCACTCGCCGTGACCTGGGGGTTTTGCTTTGTCCGGGGTCTGGTGCTTTCTTCAGGACGCCGGCCCTGGCCGGGCGCGAGCCGGCAGCCGCGGGGGCCGATGGCGGTCAGTCGTCCCTTGGGGATCTGCTTCTGTCCGAGAGGCGGTACTGGCCCACTTCCGGGTCTGCGGGGCCGTCCATCCCGAGGTCTCTGCGCATGGCTTCTCGCAGGTGCGCGTTCTCCCGCCAGAGCTCCGCGCGGCAGATCGGATAGGAGGCGCCTCGAAGGTGCGGTTCCTCTATGAGCCCGTCGCGCATCACGGCCAAGGCGTCACAGGCGGCTTCAGCCAGTTGAATGATCTCGGCCGATGCCGTGAGTGACAGGCTTTGTCTCAGGCGCCAGATGCCGGCGCCGTCGAGGGCCTGATGGAGCTCGCCGAACAGGGCTTCGCCAGACGGTCGGTCAGGTCGCAGAACGATGCTCCGCATGTCGGTGTGTCCGCGGCTGAGCGCCATCAGGAACTCCGAGTACACGGCTCTGCGCGTCTGCGCCGCCTCCCGCTCCTTGTCGCGGCGCCAGCGAAGGCGCTCGGCGGTCAACGCGGCTCCCACGCCAACCACGGCTCCTGCCAGCGTGCCTGCTGATGCCATCCAGTCCACTCCCAGGTGATACCCCGACGTCCGACGTTCGCTAACGCCGAGGGCGTGCCCAGTTTGGTCAGGCGGGGGTCGGGGCGGCTCTGACGCCCATGACCAGTGAGTAGAGCGTGTCGTTGGCCGTGATGAAGAGACGGTTCGCCCTCGGGCCGCCGAAGCGGATGTTCGAGACCGTGTTGGGGACGAGGATGCGGCCCAGGAGGGTTCCGTCCGGGGCGTAGCAGTGCACGCCGCCGTTCATGGCCGCCGCCCAGAGGTGGCCGCGGTCGTCGAAGCGGATGTTGTCGAAGCGGCCCTCCCCGGTTCCCTCGGCGAAGACCCTGCCCTCCGAGAGGGTGCCGTCCTCGCGCACGTCGAAGACCCGGATGCGGTTGGCCCGGCTGTCGGAGACGTACAGCTCGCGCTCGTCGGCCGAGAAGACCAGGCCGTTCGGCCCGCTGAACCCGTCCGCCACGAGCCGGACCTCGGCGGTGGCCGGGTCGATCCGGTAGACGTTGGTGGCGCCGATCTCGGGCTCGCCGCGTACGCCCTCGTAGTCGCTGGTCAGCCCGAAGTCCGGGTCCGAGAACCAGACCGAGCCGTCGGACTTGACGGTCGAGTCGTTGGGGCTGTTGAGGCGCTTGCCCCGGTAGTTGTCGGCGAGCACGGTGATCGAGCCGTCGTGCTCGGTCCGGGTGACCCGGCGGTTGCCCTGCTCGCAGGTGATCAGGCGGCCCTCGCGGTCGAGGGTGTTGCCGTTGGGGTGCCCGGCGGGCGAGCGGAAGACGCTGACCGTGCCGGTGGTTTCGTCCCAGCGCAGCATCCGGTCGTTCGGGATGTCGCTCCAGATCAGCTGGCGCCAGGCGGGGATGTACAGCGGCCCCTCCGCCCAGCGGGAGCCGACGTGGATCGTCTCCAGCTGCAGATCGCCCGCGGCGCACTTCTCCGTACGGAACCTGTCGTCGAGCACTTCGTACAGCGCGGGGCGGCCCGTGGCCATGTCCGTTCTCCTTCGGTCGTCGCCCTGGGAGCGACTGCTGAACTGCATCCTGCTTGAGTTGAGTATTGCAGGATGACGTATGGTCAGCGCAAGGGAATGCCGGGAGTTGGTTTGGAGGAGGGTGTCATGGACGACGTGGACCGGAAGCTGCTGAACCTGCTGCAGGAGGATGCCGCGCAGGCGTACGCGGCCCTGGGCAAGGCGGTCGGACTCTCCGCGGGCGCGGCCCACGAACGGGTGCGCAAGCTGCGGGAGTCGGGGGTGATCCGCCGGACGACCGTCGAGGTGGATCCGGCGGCGGTCGGCGGCGGGGTGCTGGCCTTCGTCATGGTCGACTCATCGGCGTGGATGGGCGACTCCGGCGGGAGCTTCGCCGCGATCCCCGAGCTGCAGGAGGCGCACGTCATCGCGGGCAGCGCGTCGGTCCTGGTCAAGGTCAGGACCGGGACGACCGAGCAACTCCAGGACGTGCTGAGGCGGTTGTACGCGATCGAGGGCGTCAGCGGTACGCAGGCGACGGTGGCCCTGGAGACCTTCTTCGAGCGGCCGGTGTCCGTTATCTCTGCTGCTGGCTCGTGAGGAGGGCCGGGAGTTCCCGCATGGCGTGGAAGACGACCGTGCCGGGTCCGGCGAGCCACTCGGCGGGGGTCAGGCCGCCGGCGTAGCCGAAGGCCCGCATCCCCGCGGCGCGGGCCGCCTGTACGCCGGACCGGCTGTCTTCGACGACGACGCAGGCAGCCGGGTCCACGCCCATCCGCTGGGCGGCGTACAGGAAGAGGTCGGGGGCCGGCTTGCCGTGCGCGACGTCGGCGGCGGTGTGCACGCGGCCCGCGAAGCGCTCGTACAAGCCGGTGCGGCCGAGGGCGTGACGCACCTTCTCGTGGCGGCCGTTGGAGGCGACGCAGATCGGCAGTGCGAGCGCTTCGAGCGCGTCGAGCGCTTCGGTGATCCCCTCGATCGGGGTGATCTCCGCCTCGATCGCCGCCTCGTGCTGGTGGATGAGCCGCTCCCACCAGATCGCGGCCGTCTCGTCGCCGAGCCGCGCGGCGATCTGCTCGATGATCGACTGCCTGGAACGGCCGACGAAGCGTTCGATCGCCTCGTGCGGGGCGAGCGGCCAGCCGAGCTCGGCGCCGAGGGCGATCTGGAGCCGAACGAAGAGGGGTTCGCTGTCGACCAGTACGCCGTCGCAGTCGAATATCACGAGCTCAATCGGATCGGTCACCCGGACAGGGTAGGCAGGAGGCGGGGGCCTCACTCGGGGGTGGTGCCCTTCCGAGCCCTCGTCATGTGTACCTGCCGGGCCCGGCGGGCGAGTCCGCCGACGGCGAGTGAGGTGAGGATGGCGCCCCAGTCGATGACGTGGGGGAGGCCGGGGAAGAAGGCGAAGAAGGCGAGGGAGGCGGCGGCGCCGGTGAGGAAGGCGGCGATGCCGGCGCGACGGCGTTTGGCTTCCCAGGCGGGGTCGTCGGGGGGGGCACCCCCGAGCAGGCCAAGCTCCTGGACAGCAGTCCGCGGTCACGGGTGTGGCGGGTGCGGCTGGCCGACCAGCGGCTGGGGATCGTCAAGCAGATCACCGACGGCGGGGAAACGGGCGCCGACGCGAACACGCGCTTCGCGCGGGGGCTCGCCGGGCGTCGCCTGGCGGGGCGGGGCGCCGGGGCCAGGGTGAGCCCCGTACGGACGGCGAACCGCCGCAGTCCGGCGACCGCTTCGGGGTGCGCACCGTCGGAGACCGCGAGCTCGGTGTGCGTACGGGCCGCCGCGTCGAGACCGGCCAGGAGCGCGCTCAGGTCCTTCAGGCAGCCCTCGCGCACGGACTTGTCCGCCAGGCAGTCCGGTGCCAGCTCCACCCGCAGGGCCCGGGCCTGCGCGCCCCGGTCCCGTACCTCGGGCGGCGCCTCGGGGGTGGTGCCGAGCCAGAGCCCGGAGCGCACCGCCACCGCCCAGACGCCGGACGGCAGCCGCAGGGTCGCCGGCCGCGCCCCCGGGGTCCCCGCGTTCGGGGGGAACGCCCAGGCGGAGGGCCGGGGCGCGGGGCGCGAGCCGTCCTCCCCGGTGGGGGAGCAGACCAGGGCGGTCAGCAGCGCGGGCCAGGTGAACTCCCCCTCCGGGGAGAGCAGTCGCACGCGTCCGGCATCGGCATCGGGATCGGCTTCGGCCCCGGCCTCACCGCCGCCTTCACTCTCGGAGGCGGCGACGGGGAGCCCCAGGCACACCTCGATCTCGGTGCCGAGCAGGTCGCAGACCTCCTCGGCCAGGGCGACCGCCTCACGGCCGTCGGCCGGGACGAGCCGCAGGGAGCGGCGCGGCTCGGCGGGCAGACCGGCGAGGAGGGTGGCCAGGTCCTCCGCGGCGACCGGCTCCGCGCGCGGGGCACCGAGCAGCACGCTCAGCCGGTCGGGGTGCACCGCGACCGCGTAGGCGGGATCGTCGGGACGCGGCGCGGCGGTGTCCGCCGGGTACAGGGCGAGCCCGGCGGGCACGGCGCGGACCACGCACGCGCCGACCGGCCCCAGGGGGACGCGGACCAGGGCGCGCTGCCAGCGCGGGGCGGGCAGCCGGGTGCCCAACGCCTCGGGCGCCGCCCCCGGGGCGAACCGCCACCAGCCGCCGCCGGGGGTGGCGGGTTCGGTGACGTAGAGCAGGCCGCCGGGGGTGAGCACGGCCGGAGCGTCGGGAGCCTCCAGGGTCACCTCCCAGGCGTCGGCCAGGCGTTGGGCCAGCGGACCGTCCCCACCGGCGGCCGGGGCGGCCGCCCCGGACAGCACCAGCCGGACGGCGAGGGGTTCCTCCTCGCGCAGGAGGGCCAGCAGGCCGCCCAGCTCCTCGCCGAGGTTGCCGGCGGCCGCCGGCGGCACGTCCACCACGACCGCGGGCCGGCGGGCGTCGGCGGGCAGTTCCCGTACGAGGCCGCGGACCGGGGAGTCCCGTACGGCCGAGGAACGCAGCAGGTAGCGGTGGGGGAACTCGTCCCGTACGGTGCGCGGCGGTTGCGCCGGCGCCCCCGTGCCGGAGTCGGAACCCCCCACCGCCGCGCCCTGCTCCGGGCCGCTGACGCGGCGTCCGAGCCGGCGCAGCAGCCGCCCGGACATGCCGCCGCGCGGGGGCCGTTCCGCCGGTCCGTCGCCACCCTGTCGCACTGGTTCTCCCGTCCTCGCCGGCCCTGATGTGATCATGATGAGCCCCTGGGGCGGGCGCTCGAACCACCCGAGCCCCGGTTCCGGCCGGAGAGGCGGTCGAAAGCGGATTCGGAGAGGTCCGACCGGCCCCGGCCGGGGCGGGCCGGGTTCCCGGAGCCGGCGGGTCCCGGGGTGTCGCCGTCGAGGCTGAGTTCCTCCATGAGCGACAGGCCCCGCTGCACCTTGGGCTGCCGGCCGCCGCTCCCCTCCGGGCCCCCGTGCCTCCCACGCCGCTCGTCGTCGTCGGCCCGGGTGCGCTTGCCCGGCGCTCCGGACCGCTCGGGCGCCGCTGCGGGCCGGTGCGCGGCCCATCCGCCGTCACCGGCGTTCCAGCGGATGTCCAGCGGTGCGGCGCCGCCATCGCCGTAGGTGCCCGGGGACGACGGGGCGACGGTGTGCCGCATGCCGCCCGGAGTCGTCAGGTGGATGCTCCGGCCGAGGGCGTCGGCGTAGAGGCCGAGCAGCAAGCGCGCGGTGGCGTCGAGTCCGTCGGGCGTGGCGGCGTCGTGCTCCGCGTAGGTGGCCGGGGTCTGGTCGAACGGATGGACGCGACCGGTCGTCAGGCGGACGAAGAAGTCGTTGACGGGGGTGCCCTGCGCGACCAGTCGGTTGGTCAGTTCCTTCACCGCCGAGACCGACGCGTACCGCAGGTAGACGTGCCGGAACATGGGACGCAGGACTTCGTTCCAGGTCAGCGGGTCCGCGTGGAGGGTCCGTGGCGCCGTCGAGGTGCCATCGGCCGGGTCCGCGGGCCGGTTCGGGGGCTGTTGCGGCTGCGGTGACGGCTGCAAGGCCTCGCTGAGCGCGGCGAGGAAGGAGCCCTGCGGCTTGTGGAACCGGGCGGCGGCGAGCAGGTCCCGCTCGGCCAGTCGGCCCCCGACGGAGTCGGCGGCAGGCGTCGGCGGCCGGACGAGGTAGGTCCGGGCGAAGTGGCGCATGTGGCGCAGGAAGGCCGACGTGTCGTCGCTGAGCGCCAGTTGGTAGGCGTGCAGGCGCATCTGCGTCGGATCGAGACCCGCCCAGACGTGCGGGTGGCCGGGAACGGCGCGGGACACCGCGCGGCTGATCCGCTGCTTCGCGGGGTCGCCCAGGCCGGTGTCGCGCGGCGCCTCGGTCTCGGCCCGGGGCAGGCGGGGGCCCGGCTCACCGGCGGGCGGGGCGGAGCTCGACGTCAGTGACTTCCAGACGCGTCCACCGGGGTGGAACAGGGGGCGCAGCGGGTCCGCCTGCGGAGCTGTACGGGCCTGCGCCTTCTTGGACTTCGGACGGCCCGCGCCCCCGTCCAGCCCCGTGCGGACGGCCGAGAGCCGAAGGCCCGCGCGCATCTTCCTGACCTCCTCGCCACGGGCGGTGTACTCGTCCCCCTCGGCGCGGTTGAACAGCCGGTTCATGGGATTGGGGAGCCCCTCGTGGTCCTGGGGCAACGCGCCCACGAGCTTGCCCGCGAGCAGTCGGGACAGGTCGGTCTGGGTGGCGTTGTGGCGGAAACCGGTGTGGAAGGCGAGACCGCGGGTGGGCGGCACCAGGTTCTCGGCGGCGCTGCGCAGCGGAGCGATGTCCTGCTCGTAGCCGTCGGCACGGGCCGGCGTCCCCGGGGCGGGGGTGTTCCCCGTCCCGAGTTCCCGGGCGAGTTCCCAGGTGGCCAGTTCCATCAGGCCTTCGCTGAGCTCGTGGAACTCGCCCCCGCCGGTGCCGAAGCGGACCGGTTCGACCGCGTTGCTCTCCAGCAGGAGGGCGGGGCCGTCGACGAAGAGGTTCGGCTCGGGGGAGTAGGGGAGCTGGGGGGCGATGGCCGCCTGGCGGTCACGGGCACTCATGTCGCGCTGGACGGCGTGGACGAACTTCAGCACGTCCCGATGGTTGAAGTCGTTCGGCGAGGTCCGGGGCGTCGGCCGGACGGGGGGCTCCTGCGCCGTCTCCTGGTTCTGTTGGGCGGCTTGCCCCTTCTCGAAGTCGGCGAGCCGCTTCTCGTACGCCGCCGCGGCCTCGTCGTTCTTCTCCCGCACCCGCGTCGCGGTGTCCCGCAGGAGCCGGGCCTTCCCCTCCGGGGTGACGGGGGTGAAGTAGCCGCCCGACATCAGGTACGGGCGCAGCGGCGGGAGGTTCGCCGGCGGCTGGGCCGCGATCTCCTGCGGTGACAGGGGCCTGAAGTCCCGCTCGGTCGGCTCGTCGGTGAGGGGCACCGCGAACTCCGCGTTCGCGTCGCCGTGGTCGACCCCGTCCCCCTCCTCAGCCTCGTCGAAGCGCAGTTGACGGTCCAGCTGGGCGAAGACGTGGGTGCCGTCCGGTGCATGGTGGGGGTAGTCGTCGAAGTCCATGAAGGCCACGTACGGATGGCTTCCCTGGTCCATGAAGGCGTGCAGGGCCTGGCGGTTGGCATCGTTGACGAGGAGTGCGTTGCGGGCGGTTCCGTACGGGAACTTGTCGGGCCAGGGGTCCAGCGGGGTGGGAACCAGGGCCAGCGGAAGGGAGAACGAGGTCCCCGCCGCGACGGCCGTGACCGCGGCGTGGATCCGGACGGCCGCCTCCGCGCGCTTCGTGGCCTTCAGCGCCTCCGACTTCGTCCCGGACTTCTCGCCGCCGTTGACGGCGACGACCACCCCGACGCGGCCCCGGTACCGCTCGGGCAGGCCGTCCTGCACGTGGTGCAGGAACCGTTGGAGCAGCTCGGGAGAGTCAGTGAGGGTCCGGTGGCTGACCATGGCGTTGACGACGTAGGAGATCTGGCGGCCCTGGTGGACGCTCTCGCTCACCCGGTGCTGGTACTCCGCGGCGGACATCGGGCTCCGGCTGGCGTTGCGGGCCAGGGCGTCGAAGGCGGGGTTGACGTACGCGTACGGCTGGGCTTCTCCTCCGGGGCCCTCGCCGGGGGCGTACCACGGGAGGGTGGGCGCGTCGTCGAGCTCCATGGAGTCGGCCCCGGGGGCGTTGCTGGGGGTCCAGAGGGGTGTGTCGTCGGGCGCGAGGCGCTGCTGTGCGGCGGACTCGCCGGTCGGGTTCGATGCCGTGGCGCCGGGGGCTACGGGAGTGGCGTCCCGCGGCGGGGCCCCGGGCCCGCGGCGTACCCGCTGCGAAATACTGGTGCCCCACACACCACCGAAGGAGCCGGCCCGTGCACGGGAGCGAAGACCAGGAGTTCCTGGCCCTGGAGCGGGAGCTGTCGGTCTTGCTCCGGCGCGCCCGCGCGTCTTCCGGGGAGATGGCGCGCGCCCTGCACCCGGAGCTGGAACCGGCCGCGTACGGGCTCCTCGTGCGCCTGGAGGCCGCCGGGCGGCAGCGGGCGACCGAGCTCGCCGCGTACTTCGGGGTCGGCAAGGCCACCATGAGCCGGCAGCTGCGAGCCCTGGAGGACCTGGGCCTGCTGGCCCGCGAGCCGGACCCCGCGGACGGCCGGGCCTTCCTGGTCGGGCTCACGGAGGAGGGGCGGGACCGCTTCCTGCGCGTGCGGGGCGCCCGCCGCGAGCAGTACATGCGCAAGCTCGCGGACTGGGACCGCGGTGAAGTGGCGGAACTGGCCCGGCTGCTGAACCAGTTGAACACCGGCATGGAGTAGCCGAGCAGGGGAGTGGCGGGCGCGGAGCGGCCACCCCGGGCAGCCGCCGGCTCCCGGCAGCCGCCGCGCCCGCACCTCACAGCTCCGCGTACACCGCCGACGCGTCGTCGTGCCGCTTCCCGCGCCCGTGCGGGCGGCCGGGGTCCGCCTCCAGGGCCCGTACCCGCTCGATCAGCGCCTGGGCCCCCTCCTTGCGCAGGACCGCCAGGCACTGCGCCCAGTCGCCCTCTGCGAACGTCTCGGTCCACCGGCTCGCCCCGTCCGTGAGGGCCGCCACCGCCCGCACCCGCGAGCGCGGCGTGCGCCCGGTCACCGCGCGGGCCGCCACCGCCGGGTCCGCGGCGGCGGTGAAGAAGCCGCCCTCCGCGTTGCGCAGCAGGTCCGCCGAGGCCTGCGTGCGCAGCCGCTCGCGCGGGATCCGGTCCAGCCGGTCGTCGAGGACCGCGCTCACCTCGCCTCCGGGCGCCTGGAGGAGGAGTACGGAGTCCGAGAGCACCAGGTGCTCGACCCAGGACGCGTCCCACCGGACCACGACCACCGTCGCCTGCGGGGTCCGTACGTGAGAAAGGTCACAGGTGCCCCGATGGGCGTCGGCGGTGGCGCGGACGGCCTCCGCCAGGGCGAGATCGAGGGGCATGTCCCGGTGCGATCCGGACAGTTCGGTCAATCGGCCCCCGAGTCGGGCCGCGAACCACGGCACTCCGTGCGCGCATCCGACGTCGCCCGGCGGCGGGGTGACCCCGTCGAGGGCGACCAGGACCCCGCCGCCCGACGCGGGCACCGCGGCCGACACCCAGTCCTCGTTGGGGCGTTCCGGGTCGCCGGGGGCCGAAGCGAGATCGATGCGCATACGGGCATTCTGCCCGCGCGGGTCCCCGCGGCGGCGGGGCGGCCCGGCAAAAGTACGGACCAAGCGGGTGCGGGTGGGGCGGCAGACGATCCCTGCGGCCACTGGGGTGACCGCCGGTATGTGGGCGGGCATCCTGTCAAAAGCCGCATCGATCTTTCAACCACCTGTCCACGGACGCGCCCTGACACCAGGTCGCCGAGTTGGTCGCCAACTCCTCCGTGCTGTTCACTCCTTCGTGTGGCCGGGCGGGCGATGTGCGGCTCTCTCCCCAACTCACTGCGATGGTCTGAGGCGGTACGGCGGTACGACGCGGCGGTACAACCGGGGCGGGGGCGTTCACTCGTTGACCGGCCGAAACCTCGGCCACACGAGTAGACGAGCACGAGCAGCACACGTCACAGGATTGCGAGCACCGGTGCAGAAGAAGCGGCCTCGGAAGAACGGCACCGTCGCGAACGGCACCGCACCCGACGGCACCGCACCCGACCGACCGGGCTCCGAGGGCCCGGCCGCCGCGACCGCCCCCGCGCGACGCCGCGTCCGGGTGCGCAGCAGGCTGGTCGTCGGCGTCGCCGTGGCCGGGCTCGCCGTCCTCGCGGCCGGGGCGCCCGCGGTCGTCTCCGCCTCGGCGGACCTCAAGGACTCCCAGCAGCTGGTCACCCTCGCCGAGCAGAGCCGCCAGACCCTCACCCTCGCCCACCTGCTCGGCGACGAGCGCGACGCCGTCACCGAGTACGTGGCCAAGGGCCGCCCCGGCGGGCCCCAGGGCGCCCAGGCCGCGCTCCAGGAGCGCACGGCGGGCACCGACCGGCAGCTCGGCGAGGTCCGGTCCGACGCGGGCGAGGAGCTCGCCCGCGCGCTGGGCCGGGTCCGCGCCGTGCGCACCGAGGCCCTCGAAGGCAAGGGCAGCGCCCTCGCCGCCCACCAGGCCTACTCCGGCGTCATCGCCGAGGTCCTCGCACCGGGCGCCCGGCTCGTCGAACTGACCCCGCCGCGCGCCGGGGACGCCCTCGTCACCACCCGGCCGCTGGCCCCCCTCGGCCAGGCCGTGGAACAGGCCTCCGCCACCCGCGGACTGCTGCTCGCCGCGCTGGCCGTCCCCCGCGGCGAGCAGCCCCCCGGCGCCGCCGCCGTCGACGAGCTCACCGGCGCCGCCCAGCGGGCGCGCGTACGGGAGCAGGGCGCCCTCGAGGACTTCGCGCGGGCCGCGCGGCCCGACGTGCGCCAGACCCTCACCGCCACCGTCACCGGGCCCGAGGTCAAGACGGCCGACGACCACCTCAAGCGGCTCACCGACCGGCCGACCCTCTCCAGCGCCGACCGAAAGGTCGACGCCGGCACCGTCGGATCGGCCCTGACCGCCCGCGTCGACCGGATGCGCTCGGTCGAGGCCACCCTCGCCGGCCAGCGCGCCACCGCCCTCGCCGCGCTGCGGGACGACGACGTGACCGCGCTGGAGACCGTACTGGCCTTCCTCGGCGTGCTGTTCCTCGTCACCATCGGCGTCGCCACGGCCATCGCCCGCTCGCTGACCCGCCCGCTGTCGGTCCTGCGGCGCGGCGCGGCGCGGCTGGCGACGGCGGAGGGCTCGGTGGAACCGGTCCGCTTCACCGGCCGCGACGACGAGTTCGCCGAGGTCGTGCGCAACCTCAACGCGGTACGGGACCAGACGGTCTCCCTGCACACCCGGATCGCCGGGCTCGACGCCGACCGGCGCCGCATCATCGGCCGCAACGAGGCGCTCGCCACGGGCCGGGAAGCGCTGGAGGACGAGCTCTCGCAGCTGCGGGCGGGGCTGGAGGAGCACCGCCGCATCATGTCGACCACGTCCGTGTCGCTGTCCCTGCGGACCCTCGGGCTCGTCGAGCGGCAGCTCGCCGTCATCGAGGAGATGGAGTCCGAGGAACCGGATCCGGACCGGCTCTCCACCCTCTTCAAGCTCGACCACCTGGCGACGGTGATGCGCCGCCACAACGAGAACCTGCTCGTCCTCGCCGGCCAGGAGCACGGCCACGGCCAGGCCGCGGCGGTCCCGCTGGTCGACGTCATGCGGGCGGCAGTCAGCGAGATCGAGCGCTACGAGCGCGTCGAACTGGGGGCGCTGCCCTCGTACACGCAGGTCGCCGGGCACGCCGCCGACGACATCTCGCACGTGCTCGCGGAGCTGCTGGAGAACGCGACGACCTTCTCGCCGCCGGACGCCCGGGTGAAGGTGTCCGGCCGGCTGCTCGACTCCGGTGACGTGGTGCTGTCCGTCGAGGACGAGGGCATCGGGGTCACCGGCGACCGGCTGGCCGCGCTCAACGAGCGGCTCGCCACGCCCGAGGCGTACGACGAGGAGCCGGAGGCGGAACACGGCCTGGGCCTCGGCCTGTACGTGGCCGGCCGGCTCGCGGCCCGGCACGGCGTGAGCGCGGAGCTGCGCACGCTGCGGCACGGCGGTACGGAGGCGCTGGTCGTCGTACCGGCCGCGCTGCTGCCGGCCACCCCGCCGGCCTCGCCGGTGCACACCCTGGGCGCGCCGGGCGCGCCCGCGCTGCGGCTGCCCGGGATCATCGCCGAGGCCAACGAGAACGTGCTGCCCTCGCGGGTACGGGGCGCGGCCGCTCCCGCCGCCGCACCGGACCCGCAGGCTTCGGCCTGGCCGGAGCCGGGCTTCGAGCCCGAGCCGGTCCTTGAGCCGGAGCCGCGCTTCGAGCCGGAGCCTGCCCACGCTCCGGCGCCGGAGCCCGCCGCGGAGCTGCCGGCCCGGGCGGTCCCGGAGCCCGCACCGGCACCGGTGGCGTTCGCGCCCCCGCCCGGCCGGCTGCCGCCCACCGAGCAGGTGTTCCGGGTCCCGCCGCAGCAGGAGGCGCCCGCCGAGCCCACCGACGAGGAACTCACCGACAAGGGGCTCCCCAAGCGGACCCCCCGCGTGGTGGCCGCCGGCCGGGGAGGCGACGTACCCCCCGAGCCGCGCCGCGTGGACGCCGACGAACTGCGCCGGCGCCTCGGCGGGTTCTACCGGGGTGCCCAGGACGGACGGCGCGTCGTGGAGGCGGAGCTCGCCCAGGCCCCGCGCCAGGACCGGTGGCAGGGCGGACCGCAGGACGGACCGCAGGACGGACCGCACGACGGGCGACCGCAGGACCGACGGCAAGACCAGGGGCACACCGACCGGGGGGACACCGCACAGGAGGCACGCACATGACCGCGCCCAGTACGTACGGACTGAGCACCCAGGCCCGCAACCTTCAGTGGCTGCTGACCGACCTCGTCGAGGAGGTCCCCGGGGTCAACTCCGTGGCCGTCGTGTCCTCGGACGGGCTCCTGCTGCTCTCTTCCGACCCGGTCGCACCCGACACGCCCGCCCTAGGTGCTGCCACCGGCCCAGTGGGTGTCGGGGGCTGCGGAGTCGGGGGCTGCGGAGAAATTCTGCACGGGACTCCTCGGAGATCGGGAACTTTGCTGCGCGACGCAGAGTTTTCGAAGGGAGAAGTGCGGAAGCTGCACACGGAGAGCGGAAGGCGGGTGAGCGTGCGTGCGGGATCCGGGACGTGCGGGGCGGCACTCAGAGGAGATTGCGCAGCGCCCGCTCGCGGATCATCAGCGCGGCGCGCTTGTCCGGCAGTTCGATCTCTGCGGAACAGCGGAAGCCGGAGTTCAGGAAGGCTGATACGGAGGGGGTGTTGCGGATGTCCGGTTCGGCGATGACGCGCATGCAGCGTGGGTGGTTGTCGAAGACGAGGTCGGTGACGGAGCGCAGGAGCGCGGTGCCCAGACCCCGGCCGCGGTTCGTGCCGTCTCCGATGAGCAGGTGGATACCCGTGTCGTGGGGGCGCGCCGGGTAGTGCGCGGAGAGCCGGTCGAGGTCGGCCCGGTAGATCTCCCAGTAGCTCATCGGCGTGCCGTCGAGGAGGCCGAGGCACGGGATGCTGCGGCTGTCCCCGTCCAGCTGTGCCCGCACGTGGGCGGCGGTGACGGCGGCGGGGCCGGCGAGCTCCCAGTAGGCGGCCACCTCGGGTTCGTTCATCCAGCGGGTGAGCAGCTCCAGGTCGCGGTCGAGCCGCACGGGTTGCAGGCGGAAGACGCCGGCCCTCGTGGTGATGCCGCCCCAGCCCGCCGGGGAGTCGAGCAGATCCGCTTCGGCGAGCAGGGGCAGCAGCCGGGCGGTGAGTTGCGGCGGGACGGTGCGGGAGCCATCGGTGCGGGGCGCACCGATGTGGGATGCACCGGTGTGGAAGTCGGTGGAGGGCATCGGGGCTCTTCTCCGTGTCGGTACGGACGCGTCAATCGTGAAGGGGGTTGGCGATGGTGACGTAGACGGACTGGGTGTCGACGGGGCCGACCAGCTCGTCGAGGCCTCCCAGGCGGGTGAGCAGATTCGCCTTGCAGCGCAGGGTGCTCGAATCGAGCAGCCGTGCGGGAAGCGGGCCGAGGCCCGCGGCCTTGCCGAGGAAGCGGCGGAACGCGGCGAGCAGGATGCGTTCGTCGGCGAGCCGCTGGGATCCGAAGGCACCGATGAGACCGAGCACGTTGTTGATGCCGAGGTAGTAGGCGAAGCGTTCGTCGGTGACGGCGTCGGAGACGAAGGTGTCGCTGGCGCTGCCGATACCGGGGAGCCGGCGCTCGAGTTCCGCGCGGCGCGAGTCGCGGAAGTAGTAGCCCTGGTTGTCGCGATAGCGGCCGCCGACCGGCCAGCCGGCCGGGTCGAGGAGGACCAGCGTGTTCTGCTGGTGCGCTTCGAGGGCGATGCCCGCGAGGGCGTCGAAGGCGAGGACCGGCAGGACGACGTGGTCGAGATAGCGCAGGAACCACTCGGCGGAGACGGCGGACGTGGTCCGCCCGGTGGTGGCGGCGAGACGCGCGACGGTCTCGGCGAGGCGGGAGGTCATGGTGGTCCGCCCCGGCCACGGGCGGGGCGCGGTGAGTGCGGCGATGCAGAGGGCGTCGTCGTCCGGACGGAAGGGGTTGTGGCGGAGCATGACGTCGAGCCCGGGGACGGGGGTGCCGTCCAGGGCGTCGACGGCGACCCAGGCGGGGTCGCGGACGATGTCGAAGCCTGGGTGGGCCGCCTGCCACTGCTCGGCGAGGCCGGTACGGAGCAGCCGGTGCACCTCGATGCCGCGGTGGAGTTCCTTGCGGAGGTTCTCGCGGCGGGAGTTGGTGATGCGAAGGCCCAGGGAGAGCTTGAGCATCGCGGGGGCGCCGGGCCGGTGGACGGTACGGATGGAGGAGGTGGGGTACCAGGGATCGCCGTAGGGACCGAGGTCGCGCAGGAGACCCGCGTCGCGGAGCGCGGCGACCGCGGGGCGCTGGAGCAGGTCGCGGGCCTGCCAGGGGTGAAGGGGAAGGGGGGTGGCGCCGTCGGGCACCGGGAGCCCGGGCGCGAGGCGGCCCAGCAGCCGGGCGGCGGAGACGGGACGGCCCCGCTCGGTCCAGGCCGAGTCGGTGGCGAGCGCGGCGGGCGCGACCGCCACCCAGTGCAGGGGGAAGGAGCCGTGCAGTTCGGGTGAGTAGCTGCGCACTTCCGCTGCGGAGAGGCCTTCGCGGCTCTTCGGGGTCGGGTGCAGCGGGTGGCCGAGGAGGAGGGACTGTTCCGCGGTGAGGAACCGGTCCGAGGCGACGGGGGCGGGGGCGTTCGGGCGCCGGCGGCGGTCGGCGATGAACTCGGCGGTGCGGTGCACCGAGTCGGCGACCCGGCCGACGAGGTCCGCGCTGCCGAGAGCGGAGTTGCCTTCGCGGGAGATCAGCGCGGCGAGGGTGACCGCGTCCACGGCGGGGGCGTCGGCGGGGGCGCCTTCGATCCGGGCCGTGCCGAAGCGGTGCCAGCCGGCCGCGGACCAGTAGCGGACGGCGACGAGCAGGGCCGCACCGGATGCGGGGAGGGGGATGCGCAGCACGGGTCCGGCAGGCTGCCCGAGGCCGGTCTCGCGGACCCAGCACCGCAGCAGGCCTTCGACCGTCGCGGCCTCGGCGGCGACCGCGGGCTCGGGGTGGTCCAGCGGGTCGGCCGCGCCCACACGGGGTCTGACCGTGCCGTCCTTCTGTCGCGGCACGGTGCCGCAGTCCCCGCCGGGCCTGGGCCCGGCCGGCGCCCATGGCATGCCCGCGCCGGGCCTGCCGGGCAGGGCCTCGGCGGACGGCGCGGACCGGTCCTCGGGCTCCGCGAGGGCGTCCGTGTGCCCGGCGGGTCCCGGGGACGCGGTGACCTGCTCCGGCGGGGACGGCTCTCGGTGGCGCTCACCCGCCGTGTCCTCGGCCGCCGCGGACACCCTGAGGGAGCCGGGGGCCGCAGCCAGCGGTGTCCCCGTCCCCTCTGGCGCGGCCGCCTGCTCGGGCCGCTCGGGCCGCTCCGGTTGGGCCCCGACCCGGCCTGTCGGGGACAGCCCGTCCGGTCGCCCCGCGGTGGGCGCGGCCGGGCCGGCCGCGCCCGGGGCCGAGGGACAGGGACCGGCCGGCGGGGAGAGCTCAGGCCCTGGCGAGCCGGACGCGGAGGCCGCCTCGGCGATGGCAGGCGGGGCGGGACGGGACGACACCGGGTCCGGGAGGGGCCGAGCCGGTACCCCGGGGGCCGAGGTCGGCGAGACCGGCGACGGCCGGGTCCCCGCGGGGGTCGGCGGCACGGACCGGTCCGGCACCCCGGAGGCCGACGGCGGCGCGGTGGTCGTCGCTGCTGCGGGCGGCGAGAGACGGGGCTCCGGCGCGGGCACGGGCTCGGGCTCAGGGTTGGGCACACCGGAGCCGGACCCGAAGGTCGGAGTGGCCGGGGCGGTCGGTGCCTGGACGGCCTGGACATCCCGGAGGACGGCGGCGGCCGGTCGCGGGGTGGCCGAACCCACCCCGCTGGATGGAGCGTTGGAGGGGGCCGCGCCCGCCGGACCGCCCGTCGCGGCGGGCGCGGCTCCGAGGCCCGGATCCGCTGGAGCGGCGGCGTTCGGGACCGGCACGGCCGGGGCCGGGGCCGGGGCCGGGCCCGGGGCGGATGCTGACTGGGCATCGGCATCGGCCGTGGTGGGCGAAACGAGCCCGGGCACGGTCCAGGCGACCGGTGTGGTGCTCTGGGCGGTGGCCGACACGGGCTCGGCGTCCGCTGCGGCCCGGGCGCCGAAACCGGAGCCGGACGGTGAGCGGAGCGGACCGGCGGAGGCCGTCGGGGGCAGCTCGTGAGAACGGGTCGCGGCCGGCTGCGGCCCGGTGGGGGCCGTCGGAGTCGGTGCGGCCGTCTCGGAAGCGGACAGCACCCGGGAGTCGGCGGGGACGCCCGAGAGGACCGCCGACTCGGGCACCCCGGCACGCTCCGCCCACGGGACGCCCGACGCGGGGGCCGACAGCGGCACGGCGGAGTCCGGCCAGATCGACAGAAGGCCAGGCGTCGCGGCGCCTCCGGAGCCTGGGAGGAACGGTCCGCCAGGAACGGCCGGCGCGAAAGCCGCCGCCGTGGGCGAAGCCCCGCCCGGCACGCCTGGCACGGCCGGCACGGTAGTCGGCAGCGTCGGCACCGGACCGTCAGGCCCGCCGGCGTCCGACGGCAGCGGCCCGCCGGCCAGGGCAAGGTCCGGTGACATCGGCCCTCCACCGGGGGACCCGGCGGACGGCGACAGGAAGAGGAGAGGCCCGATCGGCGCAGCCGACGCAGGAGTCGGCCGGGCCGGCGGAGAGTCGGGGGCCGTACCCCCTGCGGGGGTCGACGTGGTTGGCGCCGACCCGCCCGGTGTCACCGACGCGGGGGGCGACCCGGGCTGCAGGGTCCTGGCCGTCGCCGCCGGCGCGGGGGCCGACGGAGTCGACGGGGCGCTGCCCGGTGCGCCCGGTGCGGGGGGCGGCAGGGGCCCGCCCGGAAGGGCCTGGTTGTGAGCGGGCGCGGCCGGGGTCGACGGGGTCGGCACCGACCCGCCCGGTGCCACCGACACGGGGGGCGACCCGGGCTGCAGGGTCCTGGCCGTCGCCGCCGGCGCGGGGGCCGACGGAGTCGACGGGGCGCTGCCCGGTGCGCCCGGTGCGGGGGGCGGCAGGGGCCCGCCCGGAAGGGCCTGGTTGAGCCCGCCTCCGCCAGCCTGGCCGCGAGGAACCCGCCGGTGAAGGCGTCTCCGGCGCCCGTGGAGTCCACCGCCCGCGCCGATTCGGCCGCCACCTCCGCCGTCACCCGGCCGTCCTCGGCGATCAGCGCGCCGGCCGCGCCCCGGGTCACCACCACCAGCGGCACCCGCCGGCTCAGCTCCGCCGCGGCCCGGGCCACCCCCTCCGGACCGGCCTCCTTCGCCAGTCCCGCCAGCAACAGGGCCTCGTCCTCGTTCGGCAGCAGTACGCCGGCCCCCGCGACGGCGGCCAGGAAGCGCTCCGGACCCAGCGCGGCCAGGAACCCCGCCGAGGCGGGATCCACGCTCACCGGCACCCCCCGCGCACCGGCGGCCCGCAGCGCCAGCAGGGCCAGTTCCCGGCTGGTGTCGGCGAAGAACAGGTAGCCGGACAGGTGCAGGTGCGCGGCCCCGTCCAGCAGCTCGGGCTCCCAGTCGGCGGGGGACAGGCGCAGCGCGGCCCCGCTGTCGGTCAGGAACGTGCGCTCCGCGTCCCCGTCCACCAGCGCGACCACCGTCCCGGTCGGCTCGGCGGGATCGACCACCAGCCGCGGGCGCACCCCCGCGTCGAGCAGCGCCTGCTCGTGCCACCGGGCCGATTCGGCGCCGACCCGCGCGAGGAGGCGCACCTCCGCGGTGCCGGCACGGGCCGCCCAGCAGGCCGCGTTGGCCCCGGCGCCGCCCGGCAGGGTCCGGATCCGGGCCGGGGTGTCGGTGGCCGGGGCCAGCGGCCGCGCGTGGATCGCCACCACGTCCGTCACCACGTCCCCGACCACCAGCAGGGCCCCGGGCGCGGCGGTCACGGGCGGGCCGCCCAGGCCCGCGCGATCCGGGCCCCGAGGCGCACGTTGCCCCGTACCGCCGCGAGGTTGGCCTCCAGCGAGGCGCCGCCCGTCGCACGCACCAGGAACCCCAGCAGGAACGGCGTCACCGCCTGTCCCGTGATCCCCCGTTCCCGGCACTCCGACAGCGCCTCGGCCAGGACCCGGTCGTGCAGTCGCGGATCCAACTGCTCCGCCTCCGGAACCGGATTGGCCACCAGCAGGGCCGACTTAGGCCCCCCGAGGGAGTCCTGGGCCGCCATCACCGCCGCCACCTGCTCCGGGCGGTCCACGGTCCACTCCACCGGCTCGCCGGAATCGGCCAGGTAGAACCCGGGGAAACGATCCGTCCCGAAGCCGAGCACCCCGATCCCCAGGGTCTCCAGCCGCTGGAGGGTCGCCGGCACGTCCAGGATCGACTTCACCCCCGCGCACACCACCGTGATCCGCGTCCGCGCCAGCAGCGACAGGTCCGCCGACTCGTCCTGCGACCGGGTCCACTCCCGGTGTACGCCGCCCAGCCCGCCCGTGGCGAAGACCCGCAGGCCCGCCCGCGCGGCCAGGAAGGCCGTGGCGGAGACCGTGGTGGCGCCCGTCGCCCCGGTCGCCAGGGCGGGCGCCAGATCCCGGTGGCCGAGCTTGCGCACCCCCTCGCCGCCCGCGATCCGTTCGAGGCGGGCCTTGTCGAGCCCGGCGTACGCCACCCCGTCGACGACCGCGATCGTCGCCGGGACGGCCCCTTCGGAGCGGACCAGCTCCTCCAGTTCCGCGCCCACCGCCAGATTGCGCGGCCGGGGCAGGCCGTGGGCGAGGATCGTGGACTCCAGCGCCACGACGGGCCGTCGGCGGGCGAGCGCCTCGCGCACCTCGTCCGACAGGACCGGGACCGGGGCGGTGACCTCAGATGCTGTGTGCTGTGACATGTCCCCATCCCTGGCACGGGATCAGGGGCCCCAAACGCGGTGCCGCCGCCCGGCGCGAACCTGTCCGGGTAGTGCTCCTCCCTGACCAGGTGGGACCCGCGCGGTTTCCACGACGAGCCCGCCGTCCTCGTCGCCCGGCGCCGGTCGACAGGGTGACGTGTGGGGCGGGCGCGCGCTGGACGCTCTGCTCCCCCCGGCGCGCGGGACCCCGAACTAGGCTGGCGGGCCATGAGCACCAGTGATCACAGCGACGCCCCCGCCTCCTTCGCCGTCTCCGTGGCGGACCTCCCCGACTCCGAGCTGGAAGTGGAGGACCTCGACCCCGCGCAGATCCTCTCCGGCACGCCCGTCGTGACGGGCAAGGTGCTGTGGGAGGCGCCGGACGGCTCGCAGGTGCGCGGGATCTGGCAGATCACCCCGGGCGTGGTCACCGACACCGAGGCGGACGAGCTGTTCGTGGTGGTCAGCGGCCGCGCCACCATCGAGGTGGAGGGCGGCGCGACCCTCGAGGTCGGGCCCGGCTCCGCCTGCGTCCTGCGGGAGGGCGACAAGACCGTCTGGACCGTCCACGAGACGCTCCGCAAGGCCTACCACATCAGCTACTGACCGACCGGGCCCGTCAGGCCCCGTCCGCGGCCTTCACCGGGTGGCGGCGGGCGGTGAAGAGCGCGAGCGCCGCCATCGGCAGCAGCAGGGCGGCGCCGACCGCGTTGAGCCAGCCGTAGCCCGCCTGGGACATGATCAGGCCGGAGGCGGCGCCGCCCACACCGGCGGCCGTGTTCATCGTGAGGTCGCCCAGGCCCTGTACGGCGGCACGCGCGGGCTGGGGCACGGAGTCGGTCAGCAGCGCGGAGCCGGACACCATGCCGGCGGACCAGCCGAGGCCGAGCAGGAAGAGGCCGGCGGCGCTCTGCGCGTGGTTCCCGCCGGCCGTGCCCGCGAGGAGCGCGGCGACCGACAGCAGTCCGGCGGCCAGGCCGATCACGGACAGCCGGCCGATCCGGTCCGCGAGCCAGCCCATCACCGGCGAGAAGCCGAACATGCCGGCGATGTGCCCGCTGATGACCAGCCCGACGAGCTGGAGCCCGGCTCCGTGGTGCCCCAGGTCGACCGGGGTCATCACCATGATCGAGACCATGGTGGTGTGCGACACCGCGATGGTGACCAGCGCGAGCCGGGCCCTGGGGGAGGCCTTGACGGCCGCGAACCCGGCGCGCAGCGATCGCCCGGCGGGGGTCTGCTCCTCGGGCGCGGACAGCGCCCGGGCCGTCAGCAGCGGGTCCGGGCGCAGGAGTACGCCGATCAGCGCGGCGGTGAGCAGGAAGACGGCGCCGGCCCACACGAAGGGGCCCGCCGTCTGGGGTATGGAGGTGCCGGCGAAGCTCCGGCTGGCGGGGGCGGAGAGGTTGGGGCCGAGCACCGCGCCGATGGTGGAGGCCCAGACGACCATGGAGATGGCCCGTGCCCGGCGGTCGGGCTCGGCGAGGTCCGCGGCCGCGAAGCGGGCCTGGAGGTTGGCGGAGGACGCCGCTCCGAAGGCGGCCATGCCGAGCATCAGGAGCGGGAAGCTCTTGACCGCCGCGGCGAGGACCACGAGCGCCGCGCCGGCGGCGCCGATCACGTAGGCGAGGACCAGTCCGGGGCGGCGGCCGCGCGCGGTCATCAGCGCGGCGAGCGGGAGCGAGACGACGGCGGTGCCGATCACCGCGGCGGTGGAGGCGAAGCCGGACAGCGACTCCGTGCCGCTGACCTCGGTGGCCAGCACCGGGGCCAGCGCGATGCTGATGGGGACGCCGATGCCGCCGAGGATCTGGCCGGCGATCAGCACTCCGGAGGTGCGGCGCCGCAACCGGGGCAGGTCGGCGGGGGTGACCGGCACGGCCGGCCGGTCGGTGCGGGGCGCGGTGCTCACGCGGTACACCCCTGACACGGGTGCGGAGGGGCTGCGGGCGCGGCGGGGGGAGTGGTCACCGCGGCAGTTTCGCACCCCCGGCCGGGCGGACGGAACCGGATTGCCGGGAGCGCGCGGGGGCCCGCGCGGAGCACGGCGCGGGCCCCGCTCAGAACAGCGGCCGCGGAAGTACGCCCTCCAGGGCGAGGAGCAGGCGCTTGGTCTCGACGCCGCCGCCGAATCCGCCGATGCCCCCGTCGTTCTCCACGACCCGGTGGCAGGCCACCACCAGCGGAAGCGGGTTCGAGCCCATCGCGTTGCCGACGGCCTGGGCCGCACCGGGCTGCCCGGCCCGGGCGGCCAGCTCCCCGTACCCCACGACCGCCCCGTAGGGCACGGAGCGGTCGAGCTCCAGCAGGACCTGGCGGTTGAAGCCGGAACTGAGCCGCCAGTCCAGCGGCAGCTCGAAGCGGCGCAGGGTGCCGGCGAAGTACGCGGTCAGCTGGCGCACCGGCTCGGCCAGCAGGACCTCTCCGCCCGGCGGCGGGCGCCAGGCGTCGGCTCCGAGCCGGGAGACCAGTGCGCCGATCATCTTCTCGGCCCGGTCCGGCCCGGCGTGGAACTCGACCTTGACCAGGCCTTCCGGGGTCGCGGCCAGGAGCAGGGGGCCGATGTCGCTTTCGACCACGGTCCATTCGAGGTGCGGCCCGCGGGGCCCGAGAGTGTCCACCCCTCCACGGTACGGGGCCGCGCCCACCGGCCGGGGTCCGGCCCGGACCCCCGCCCGTACAGCAGCGCGCACCCGGTGATCGGCAGGGTCGCCGGGCCGTTGAGCAGGCCGCCGGCCACGTCACTGGGGTAGTGCATGCCGCGGTACATCCGGGCCAGCCCGACGGCCGGCGGGATCAGCAGCAGGCAACCCGCCACGGCGAGGCGCCAGGGTCCGCGCATGGCCTGAGCCCCTGCCTGATTGCCTGTCGCACCCCCGCCCGACCCGCGCGGCCGGAACCGTTTCAGGAAGGGGAGATTCCGGAAAAAAGCTCATCCCCGCCGGAATACGCCCCCCGGACGGCCCGTTGGGGACGATCATGAAGGCAATCACCTACACCGCATACGGAACCCCCGACATCCTGGGGCTCGCTGACGTCCCGGAGCCCAAGGTCGCCCCCGGCGAGGTCCTCGTCCGCGTCAAGGCCGCCGGGGTGAACCCGGTCGACTGGAAGCTCGCCTCCGGATTCCTCGACTCGCTCCTCGAAGTCCGCTACCCGGTCATACCCGGCTGGGACGTCTCCGGCATCGTCGAGGCCGTCGGCCCGGACACCTTCGACTACGCCGTCGGCGACGAGGTCTACGGCTACGTCCGCAAGGAGTGGGTGGAACTCGGCACCTACGCCGAGCTGGTGGCCGCCCCCGTCCGGACCCTCGCCCGCAAGCCGCGCGCGCTGACCTTCGAGCAGGCCGCGGGCATCCCGCTGGCCGGGCTCACCGCCTACCAGTCGCTCCTGCGCGCCGGGCTCAAGGCCGGCGAGACCGTGCTCATCCACTCCGCCGCCGGCGGCACCGGCTCGCTGGGCGTGCAGATCGCCGTCGCGCTCGGCCTGCGCGTCATCGGCTCGGCGGGCGAGCACAACCACGACTACCTGCGCTCGCTGGGCGCCGAGCCGGTCCTGTACGGCGAGGGCCTCGCCGACCGGGTGCGCGCGCTGGCCCCCGAAGGCGTGGACGCGGCCCTCGACTTCTTCGGCGACGGCGTCGTCGCGACCTTCCAGTCCCTGGTCAAGGAGCGTCACAGGGTGGTGTCCATCGCCGATCCCACGGCGGCCGCCCAGGGCGCGCACGAGCTGTGGGTCCGCCCGGACACCACCGACCTGACCTTCCTGGCCAAGCTCGCGGACGAGGGCGCGCTCACCGTCAACGTGGAGCACGCCCTCCCGCTCGCCGAGGCGGCGAAGGCCTGGGAGCTCAGCGCCGCCGGGCGCACCCGCGGCAAGATCGTCCTGACGGTCTGAGCGGGGCCCACCCACGCGCGGTTCCACCCACGCGCGGCCCCGCGTTCAGGAGGTGATCGGCGGCCCCGCGCTCCCCTCCTTCGAGGGGGCGGGCCGCGGGCCCACCGCCCGCAGCGCGCCCGGGGTGCGCCCCTCGCCCCAGCCGATCTCCCGGCGGTAGCTGCCGAGCAGGCCGCGGCCGACGAGTCCGGCCTCGTCCCGGACGGCCGGGTCCTCGGGCAGCGGCCGGGTGACCGGTGACACGAACAGCGCGTCCACCGGGCAGTTGGCCTCGCACAGGAAGCAGGTCTGGCAGTCCTCCTGCCGGGCGAGCACCGGGATCCCCGCCGGCCCCCGCTCGAACACGTCGGTCGGGCAGACCTCCACGCACTTGTCACAGGCGATGCACCGCTCGGCCGAGATCAGCTCGATCATGCGACCACCCACTCCGCCGGACGCGTCCACACCCGGTCGAGTCCCCCGGTCAGGATCCGGTGGTGCTGCGCCGGGTCCTGCTCCGGGTGGTCGAGCCGGCGGGCCATGCCGCGACTCTCGGTGCGGGCCAGCGCCGCCGCGTACATCCAGCGCGCGTGGGCCGTCATGGCCGCCGCCTGCCGGGCCTTGACCAGGTCCGCGCCCTCGCCGTGCAGGGAGGTGCGCAGCTCGGCCCAGGCGGCGTCGAGCACGCGGAGCGACGCGGTGAGGACGGGGCCGCTGCGGAGGTGGTTCTTGTCGTACGGGAGCACTTCGCCCTGTACGAGTTCCACGGCCGCCCGGTGTCCGCCGGCCGGCCCGGGGCTCCCCGTCGGGCGCAGCCCCGCTCCGCCGGCCCCGGTCACCGGCCGGAAGGCGGCCCGCCCCGAAGCGAGGGAGCGGGAGTGCGCGGCCGCGCCGGTCCCCGCCCAGCTGCCCGAGGACATCGCCCAGGCGGCGTTGTGGCTGCCGCCTCCGGTGAAGCCCCCGCAGATCTCCTCGCGGGTGGCCGCGTCCCCGGCGGCGTACAGGCCGGGGACCGCGGTGGCGCAGTCGTCGCCGGTGATCCGGATCCCGCCGGTGCCGCGGACGGTGCCCTCGGCGAGCAGGGTGATCGCGAAGCGGTCGGTGAAGGGATCGATGCCGAGCCGGTCGAAGGTGAGGAAGAAGTTGGGCTGCGCGAGCCGCATCGCGGTCTGCGCGGCGGCGTCGGCCCGGTCGAGGCGGGCGAAGACCCGGCCGCCGTCGAGGAGGGAGCGGGCGATGACGGAGCGGCCACCGAGGCTGGCGGCGCCCTCCAGGACCTCGCCGTCCTCCCGGTAGAAGGTGGCGAAGGTGTAGAAGGCCGTCTTGGTGACGGAGGTGCCCTCGGGGGCGATCCCGTAGGAGTTGGAGAACTCCATGCCGGAGAGCTCGGCCCCGGCCTCGGCGGCGAACAGCGCTCCGTCCCCCGTGTTGGTGTTGGTGCCGAGCGCACCGCTGAGGAAGGCGCAGCCGCCGGTGGCCAGGACCACGGCGCCGGCCCGGACCCGGTAGGGCTCGCGGGCCTGGCGGCGGTAGCCGGCGGCGCCCGCGACGGCGCCGTCCGCGTCGGTCAGCAGCTCGGTGACCGGGCTGTGGTCCAGGACGCGGACGCCCGCGCGGCGGATCCGGACGCGCATGCGGCGCATGTACTCGGGACCCTGCAGGCCGCCCAGCAGGAGCTGCCCGTCGGGGCCGGTCGGGAAGGGGTAGCGCCCGTCGGTGGCCAGCTCGTTCATCCGGTCGTACGTCTCGTCGAGGACCCGGGACATCCAGCGCCGGTCGGCGAGGTGACCGCCGAGCCCCTCGCGGCTCGCCATGGCGGCCTCCCGGGCGGCGGGCTCCGGCGGGACGTACCAGACGCCGGTGCCGCCGGCGGCCGTCGCCCCGCTGGTGCCGCAGTAGCCCTTGTCCGCGAGGACGACCGAGGCGCCGGCCCGGGCCGCCCCGAGGGCGGCCCAGGTGGCGGCGGGCCCGCCGCCGACGACGAGCACGTCGGTGACGTGCTAGTGCTGTGGCCGGAAAGGTTTGCCGGGTCGCGGTGTTCGGTGCGGTGCCTCTCCCCCAGCTACCGCTGGGAGGGGCCCCCGGGCGGAGGACCACGCCTCGTACTGGACGTACCGGCGTGGTCCGACAACGCCGCGAGGTGCCGTGCCGGGCGCCGCGACCCGGTGAACCTTCCCGGCCACAGCACTAGCTCACGCCGTGGCCCCCGCGTGGCGGTTGGCGGGCCGGGCCAGCCCGTAGTTCTCGCGCAGGGTCCGGCCGGTGTACTCGGTGCGGAAGAGGCCGCGGCGCTGGAGGATCGGGACGACCTGGTCGACGAAGTCGGTGAGTCCGGTGGGCAGGACGGGCGCCATGATGTTGAAGCCGTCCGCGGCGCCCTGGGTGAACCACTCCTCCAGCTGGTCGGCGATCTGCTCGGGCGTGCCGGCGAAGACCCGGTGGCCGCGGCCGGCACCGAGGCGGGCGATCAGCTGGCGCAGGGTGAGGCCGTCGCGGCGGGCGAGTTCGGCGACGAGCGTGAAGCGGCTCTTGTTGCCGTTGATGTCCCGCTCCTCGGGGAGGTCGGGCAGCGGCCCGTCCAGCGGCAGCCCGGTGAGGTCGGTGCCGAGCATCCCGGAGAGCTGGGCGAGCCCGTACTCCGGCACCTGCAGGTCGGTGAGCTCCTGCTCCAGGGCCTTGGCCTCGGCTTCGGTGGACCCGATGACGGGGGCGATGCCCGGCAGGACGAGGAGGTCGTCCTCGGCGCGGCCGTACTTGGCGAGCCGCGACTTGAGGTCCTTGTAGAAGGTCTGGCCGTCGGCCAGGGTCTGCTGGGCGGTGAAGACGGCCTCGGCGTACTGGGCGGCGAACTCCTTGCCGTCCTCGGAGGAGCCGGCCTGGACCAGCAGCGGGTGGCCCTGCGGGGAGCGGGGGACGTTGAGCGGGCCGGCCACGCCGAAGTACTCGCCCCGGTGGGCGGCGGGGTGCAGCTTGTCGGTGTCGGCATAGATGCCGGCTTCCTTGTCGAGGACGATCGCGTCGTCTTCCCAGCTGTCCCAGAGCTTGGTGGCCACGTCGAGGAACTCGCGGGCGCGGTCGTAGCGGAGGTTGTGCGCCAGGTGCTCGTCCTGGTTGAAGTTGCGGGCCTCGTCGACGGTGCCGGAGGTCACGATGTTCCAGCCGGCCCGGCCGTTGCTGATGTGGTCGAGGGAGGCGAACTTCCGGGCGGTGTGGAAGGGCTCGTTGAAGGTGGTGGAGACGGTCGCGATGAGCCCGATGTGCTCGGTGACGGCCGCGATGGCGGAGAGCAGCGTGAGCGGCTCGAACCCGCCGAGGGCGTTGTAGCGGGCCTTGCCCCAGAGGGCGAGCCCGTCGGCGAAGAAGATCGAGTCGAGCCGCCCGCGCTCGGCGGTCCTGGCCAGCTCCTGGAAGTAGCGCAGGTCGGTGACCCGTTCGGGGCTGCTGGCCGGGTGCCGCCAGGCGGCGTCGTGGTGGCCGGCGTTCATGAGGAAGGCGTTGAGGTGGAGGGTCCGGGGTGCGGTCATGTCGTGTCCTCGGTGGAATCGGCTCAGGGCGGGGCGGGGCGGATCAAGGCGGGGCGGGTCAACGTCCGGCCTGAGCGCGGGCCCCCGGGCCAGGGCCTGGGCGGCCGTCGCCGCCTCGCCCACCACCTCGATGTCGGGCTCGGAGTCCAGCAGGTCGTGCAAGCCGCGCCGGCCGACCTCGTGGTCGTCGCGGAGGAACACCCGGATGGGAGCCGGGGCGGCAGTTGGTGCATCGGACATCCACGCCACACCCCCGGGTCGGGATACGTCTCGGGTCGATTGTCCCCGAGGTGGCTTCCGTCGCCGTGGGGCGCGGTGAGGTCGAGGTGCCGGTGCCGGGTGGAGACGGGACGGGGGGGGGGGGCGTGGGTTTGGGTGGCTAGGTTGGACAGGGAGGCCACTTTGTGTTGCTGACCTGGTGCTTTGTGGCGTGCTCTGACGGTGAGGATGGGGCGGCGCGAAATGCGTGACTTGGTGGAGACGGCGCGGCAGTGGCTGGCCGAGGGGCGGGTCGCGTTTCTGGCGCGGCCCGTGACCGAGCAGGGGTTCGGGCCGCGGGATCCCGCCGGGGCCGTGCTCGTGGACGCGCGCGGGGAGTGCGCCGGGGCCCTGTACCGCGGGGTGTTCGACGCCGAGCTCGTGGCCGAGGCCACGGCGATGGGGGCCGGGGAGACGGCTCGGGTGTGCGAGGTCTCGGTGGGGTCCGGCGAGGCCGTCGAGGCGAGGCTGACCTGCGGCGGGCAGGCCGAGGTGCTGCTGCAGCCGCTGGGCGCGATCCCCGCCGAGTGGTGGGAGCTGCTCGGGCAGGGCGTCGGGGTCGCGCTCGTTACCCGGCTCAACGAGCGGGCGGACCAGGCCGTCAGTGTCGTGGTGCGGGGGGCGGACAGCCCCTCCGATGACTCCGAGCGGCGGGCCGGGGAGTTGCTGAGGTCGCGGCGGCCCGGGCGGGACGCGCTGTACGGGGGTTCCGGGCTGGTGCTCGTGGAGGCGTACCCGTCGGCCCCCTACGTCGTCATCGGCGGGACCGGGGAGCTCGCCGAGGTCATCGAGGCGCAGGCCCGGCTGCTCGGGTGGGACGTCAGTACCGTCGTCTCGGTCGGGGAGGCCGAGAAGGTGCTCGGGGAGCGGAGGGACGCCGCCTGTCTTGCCATGCTCAGCCATGATCCGGCGTTCGACGTGCCCACGCTGCGCACCGCGCTCGCGCTCGGGATCCCGTACGTCGGTGCGCTCGGGTCCCGCAAGACGACCGCGCGGCGCCGGGAGGGGCTGGTCGCGGCCGGGGTGGGCGAGGAGCGGCTGCGGACGGTGCACGGGCCGATCGGCCTGGACCTCGGCGGCCAGAGCCCGGCGGAGACCGCGCTGGCGATCTGTGCCGAGATCCTGGCGGTGCTCGGGGGGCGGGACGTGCGCGGGGTGCGGGATTCCGAGGGGCCGCTGAGGGGCTGAGGGCCATCCCGTGGGCCCCGATCCCGGCGGGTTCGGGGCCCGTGGTTCCGGATCCGGCGGCCTCGATCGGGTGAATTATCTGGAATGCGGGAAACTAGGAGGTATGGACACGACTCTGACCTTCCTCGCGTTGGACAGAACTCTGACCAACATCGCGTGGTTCCTGGTCGTCGGGCTCATCGTGGTCGGCTTCCTGCTCGGCGGTTTCATGCTGGGCAAGCGGGTCCGGTCGCACGAGCCCGCACCCCCCTCTCCCGAGAGCCAGCCCCACCTGCCCGACGGCGGTGCGGTGCGCGAGATCTCCGAGGAGCGGGAGTACGTCGACTTCCCCGAGAGCGGGCTGCGTCCGCACGAGATGCAGGGGTACGGGAACTTCGGCTCCCGGACCTCCAGCCATCAGGAGGACGTGCGCGCCGAGCGGGAGTCCGGCTACGAGCATCCCAATCCGCGGCCCCGCAAGCCCCCGACCGTGCCGCCGCTCGGCGGCGTCAAACCCGCCTGAGCCAAACCTGAGCCAACCCTGAGCACCCGAGCACCCGAACCCCATTGGACCGGCCATGACCCGCCGCGCCTCGCGCGGCGGGTCACATGTCCGCCCGCAGCCTCAGCACCTCCGGCGGGGGGTGGCGGGTCGAGGTGTGGCGGACCTCGGCCGTCAGCGGCGGGTCCAGCGGGTGGAACGGGACTTCGCCGAGGCCGATCGCCGTGACCGTGCCGCCACCGTCCCCGACTCCGCCGCCGTCCCCGTCCCCGTCTCCGTCCCCGTCTCCGCCGCCGCTGCCGTCTCCCGCGCCTCCCCCGGCCGGCCGCGCCCGTGCGGCCACGGCCGCCGCCGCCTCGGCCCGGAGCGCCGCCGTCAGCGGGCTCGACACCAGCGGGGTCTCGTCCCCGACCGGCAGGACCAGGACCAGGGCCAGCGGGCGGCGGGCGGTGCCCGTGTAGCCGACCACCGCCGCGTCGCGGACGTTGGTGTGGCGGAGCTTTTGCCAGCCGCGCCGCCCGGCGGGGTAGGGCTGGTCCATCCGCTTGACGACCAGGCCCTCGATGCCGCTGGCGGGCAGGGTCTCGTACCAGGTCTGCGCCAGCTCCGGGTCCGTGGTCATCGGGACCGGCTGGAGCGGCGGGCCCAGGGGCAGGAGGAGGTCGACGAGGAGCGCGCGCCTGCGTTCGTACGGGCGGGCGCGCAGGTCCAGCCCGGCGAGTTCCAGTACGTCGAAGGCCGCGTACGAGGCCGGCAGCGTCTGTGCCAGTACGGCGGCCCGCGCGGCCGAGGCGGCCGCCGCCCGGCGCTGGACGAGCGCGAATTCGGTGCGGCCGGCGTGCCAGACCACGACCTCCCCGTCGAGCACGGTTCCGGCGGGCAACCGCCGTGCGGCGGCGGCGAGATCGGGGAAGGCGCCGGTGACGATGCGGCCGGAGCGGGCCTGCAGGCTCACCCCCTCCAGGGTCCGCACGACGACGAGGCGGTGGCCGTCGAACTTCGGCTCGTACGCGAGACCGGGCGCGCGGGGCAGGGTCCGTACGGCGGTGGCGAGCGCGACGGTGATCACGGCAGCCGCCCCGCCCTGTCCGGATCGAGGAGGGGGGCGAAGAGATCGCCCTCGCGCTCCAGCCGGGCCGCGACGTCGTCGGCGAGGAAGACCAGGTCAGAGGGATCGCGGCAGGCTTCGACCTCCGCCCACGAGACCGGGGCGGAGACGGTGGGCAGGGCGCGGGCGCGCAGCGTGTAGGGGGCGGCCGTGGTCTTGGCGGCGGCGTTCTGGCTGTGGTCGACGAAGACCTTGCCGGGGCGCAGCGCCTTGGTCATCCGGTGCACGACCAGGTCGGGGAGCTCGCGCTCGGCCTCCTGGGCGAGGGTCTTGGCGTACGCCGACACCTGCTCGGAGGGGGTCGGCTCGAGGGGTACGGCCAGGTGGAGGCCCTTGGAGCCGGAGGTCTTCGCGTAGGCGTGGAGGCCGTCGTCGGCGAGGCGGCGGCGGAGCCAGAGGGCGGCGGCGGAGCATTCGACGACGGTGGCGGGCGGGCCGGGGTCGAGGTCGAGGATCAGGCGGTCGGCGAGGGCGGGGGCGCCGGCCGGCCACTGGGGGGTGTGGAACTCGACGACGAGGTTGGCGGCCCACATCAGGGTGGCCAGGTCGGCGACGACCACCTGTTCGGCCCGGAGGTCCTCCGAGCGGGGAACCGGGGTGGTCTTCACCCAGTCGGGGGTGCCGGGCGGCGGGTTCTTCGTGAAGAAGAGCTGGCCGTCCGGCCCGTCCGGATAGCGCAGGAACGACACCGGCCGGTCGTGGATGTGGGCGAGCAGGGAGCCCGCGACCGTGGCGTAGTAGTGGAGTACCTCGCCCTTGGTGAAGCCGGTCTCCGGGTAGAGGACCTTGTCGAGGTTGCTGAGCGCGATGCGACGGCCCTCCACCATGGTGATCGGCGTCATACCATGAGATTGCCATGAAACAGGAGGAACCGTGCGATCCATATGGAACGGGGCGATCTCCTTCGGCTTGGTCAGCATTCCGATCAAGCTCGTGAACGCCACCGAGAGCCACTCGATCTCCTTCCGTCAGATCCATGTGAGCGACGGCGGACGTGTCCGCTACCGCAAGGTCTGCGAGCTGGACGGGGAGGAGGTGACGGCCGCCGAGATCGGCAAGGGGTACGAGGAGGCGGACGGGTCGGTCATCCCGATCACGGACGAGGATCTGGCGCAGCTGCCGATCGCGACCGCCAAGACGATCGAGATCGTTTCCTTCGTGCCCGCCGATCAGATCGATCCGTTGCAGATGGACGCGGCGTACTACCTCGCGGCGAGCGGGGCGACGGCGGCGAAGCCGTACACGCTGCTGCGGGAGGCGCTGAAGCGGAGCCGGAAGGTCGCGATCGCCAAGTACGCGCTACGGGGGCGGGAGCGGCTGGGCATGCTGCGGGTCGTCGACGACGTGATCGCGATGCACGGGCTGCTGTGGCCGGACGAGATCCGGGTGCCGGAGGGCGTGGCGCCGGAGGGCGAGGTGTCGGTGCGGGAGGCCGAACTGGACCTGGCCGACGCGCTGATGGCGACGCTGGGGGAAGTGGAGATGGACTCGCTGCGCGACGACTACCGCGAGGCGGTGGAGGCGATGATCGCGGCGAAGGCGGGTGGGGGCGACGGTGAAGCGGTGGCGGTACCGGCGCCCCCACCCGCCCTGTCTCTTATCCCCATCTGACGCTGCCGACCGTCTACCCTGTGTAGCTTGCGATCCCACCCCGGCCTCCTCCGCCCGGGCCTCCTCCGCCCGAGCCGCCTCCGCCCGGGCCTCCTCCGCCCGAGCCGCCTCCGCCCGGGCCACGAGGTCGGCCGAGGCGCGCCGCCGCCGGCTGACCGCGGCCGCGTTCCTGCTGCCCGCCCTCGTCCTGCTCGGCGCGCTCGTCGTGCACCCCATCGGCTACTCGCTCTACCGCAGCTTCTTCGACCGCTCCGGCGACGGCTTCGTGGGCGCCGCGAACTACCGGGAGATCCTGAGCGACGACACGATCCGCACCGCCCTGGGCAACACCGCGGTGTGGGTGGTGCTGGCCCCCGCCACCGCGACCGCGCTCGGCCTGCTCTTCGCCGTGCTCACCGAACGGGTGCGCTGGGGAACGGCGTTCAAGCTGGTCGTCTTCATGCCGATGGCCATCTCCATGCTCGCGGCCGGCATCATCTTCCGGCTCGTCTACGACGCCGACCCCGACCGGGGCGTCGCGAACGCGGTCTGGGTCGGCGTCCACGACACCTTCGCCGAGTCCTCGGCCTTCCCCAAGGCCCGGCCGGGCCGGGACTCCCCGCTGCTCCCGGCCGACGGCGGCGCGTACGTGACCCGCGATCCGGTACGGGCGGGCGCGGCGGCGCTGCTCCCGCTGGTCGGCGTCGCCCCGGAGGCCCTGCCCGAGGGGACCCGCACGGCGAAGCCCGCCGCCGCCGAGCCCGGCAAGGTCACCGGCACGGCGTGGCAGGACTTCACCCGGGGCGGGGGCGGCGCGACGAACACGGTCGACCCCACCGAGTCCGCGCTGGCGGGGCTGCGGATCGAGGCGGTCAAGGACGGCCGGGTCGTCGACTCGGCCACCGCCCGCCCCGACGGCACCTTCACCCTGTCCGCGGAGGCCGACGGGGCGCTGCTGCGGCTGCCCGCCTCGAACTTCCGGGAGGCGTACGCGGGGGTGGAGTGGCTCGGCCCGACGCTGGTGACTCCCGCGGTCATCGGGGCGTACGTGTGGATGTGGGCCGGTTTCGCGATGGTGCTGATCGGGGCCGGGCTGGCCGCCGTACCGCGCGAGCTGCTGGAGGCGGCGCGGGTGGACGGGGCGAGCGAGTGGCAGGTGCTGCGGCGGATCACCGTGCCGCTGCTGGCGCCCGTGCTGGCCGTCGTGCTCGTCACCCTCGTCATCAACGTCATGAAGGTCTTCGACCTGGTCTTCGTGATCGCGCCGGGCGCGGTGCAGGACGACGCCAACGTCCTGGCGCTCCAGCTGTACCGGACCTCCTTCGGCACGGACGCCGATCCCGGGCTGGGCTCCGCCATCGCGGTGCTGCTGCTGGTGCTGGTGCTCCCCGTCATGGTCTACAACATCCGCCGCATGCGCCGGGAGGCCCGCCGATGAGGCCGAGCACACCGACCGGACCGACCGGACCGAGCACACCGGCGGGACCGCGCACACCGGGCGCCACCCGGTCCCTCGCCTCCCGCGCCGCCGGCGGGACGCTGCGCGTCTTCCTGATCCTCGTCGGCCTGTTCTGGCTGCTGCCCGCCCTCGGCCTGCTGGTGTCCTCCTTCCTCTCGCCCACCGACCTGAACCGGGACGGCTGGTGGCAGGTGCTGTCCGCGCCCTCCCGGCTGACGGCCGGCAACTACGAGCGGCTGCTGGAGAACGACACCGTCACGGGTTCGCTGCTCAACACGGCGGCCATCGCGGTCCCTTCGACCCTGCTGGTCCTGGCGCTGGGCGCGTTCGCCGGATACGCCTTCGCCTGGCTGGAGTTCCCCGGCCGGGACTGGCTGTTCCTGATCGTGGTCGGGCTGCTGGTCGTCCCCGTGCAGGTGGCGCTGATCCCGGTGTCCGAACTCTTCGGCTCCATCGGGCTGTTCGAGACGACCGCCGGGGTGGTGCTCTTCCACACCGCCTTCGGGCTGCCGTTCGCCGTGTTCCTGCTGCGCAACTTCTTCGCCGAGATCCCGCGCGAGCTGCTGGAGGCGGCCCGCCTGGACGGCGCCGGCGAACTGCGGCTGTTCGCCCGGGTGGTGCTGCCGCTGGGCGCCCCGGCGGTCGCCTCGCTCGGCATCTTCCAGTTCCTGTGGGTGTGGAACGACATGCTGGTCGCGCTGGTCTTCGCGGACTCGGCGCATCCGCCGGTCACGGTCGCCCTCCAGCAGCAGGTGCGGCAGTTCGGGAACAACATCGACGTGCTGGCGCCCGGCGCCTTCCTGTCGATGGTGGTGCCGCTCGTCGTCTTCTTCGCCTTCCAACGGCAGTTCGCGTCGGGGGTGATGGCGGGGGCGATCAAGTGATCCGCCCCGACCGGGCTTTTGATCACGGCGTTGACGTGCCCTGTTGACGCTGCGTAACCCGAATGCCACACCGTGCGTAACCCGATCACCACGCCGGGGGTTCCTGGGCAATATGCCCGCGCCGACCCCTGGATGTGCCGTGCCCCGGTTCAGCGTCATCGTGCCCGCGTACAAGGTCCAGGCGTACCTCCAGGAGAGTCTGGACTCGGTCCTGACCCAGTCGTATCCGGACCTCGAGCTGATCGTGGTCGACGACGCCTCCCCGGACGCCTGCGGTTCGATCATCGACGACTACGCCGCCCGGGACCCCCGGGTGACCGCCGTGCACCTGGCGCACAACCTGGGCCTGGGCCCGGCCCGCAACGCGGGCCTGTCCCGGGCCACCGGCGACTACCTGGTCTTCCTCGACGGCGACGACACCCTCGCCCCCGGCGCCCTGCAAGCCATCACCGACCGGCTGAAGGCCACCGGCTCCCCGGACGTCCTCGTCTACGACTACGCGCGCACCTACTGGACCGGCGAACTGGTCCGCAACAGCCTCTCCCACCGGCTCTCCGAGGACGGCCCGGCCAGCTTCCGGCTCGCGGACCGCCCGGCGCTGCTCGGCATGCTGATGGTGGTGTGGAACAAGACGTACCGCCGCGAGTACGCGGAGCGCGAGGGCCTCTCCTTCCCGCCCGGCTTCTACGAGGACACCCCCTGGACCTATCCGGCGCTCCTGGCGGCGGAGTCCGTGGCCGTCCTGGACCGGGTGTGCGTCCACTACCGCCAGCGCCGCACGGGCTCGATCCTGACCACCTCCACCCGCCGTCACCTCGACGTCTTCGACCAGTACGACCGCGTCTTCGGCTACCTCGCCACCCGCCCCGAGCTGGAGCGCTGGCGGCCCGTCGTGCACCGGCGGATGGCCGAGCACTTCTGCGCCCTGTACGCGGACCCGCGCCGGCTCCCGCGCGCCGCCCGGGCCGAGTTCTTCGGCCGCGCCTCGGCCCTGCTGCGCCGCTACCGCGTCCCGGGGCCCCGCCCGCTGTCCCTGAGCCGCACCGACCGGATCCGCCACGCCCTGATGCGCGTGGGCGCGCGGCGCGCCTACCGCGCGCTGTCGCTGCTGCGCTCGGCCTCGCTCGCGGCGGGCCGCGCGGGGGCCACCGCGTGGCGGGGGCTGCGCGAAACGGCCCTGCGGCTGCACTACCGTGCGCAGCGCCTGCTGCCCCTGCGCCCCGAACTGGCGGTGTTCTCCGCGTACTGGCACGGCGGCTACGCCTGCAATCCGGCGGCGATCGAGGCCAAGCTGCGCGAACTGGCCCCGCGCATGCGGACGGCGTGGATCTGCGATCCGGCGCACGCCTCGACGCTCCCCCGCGAAACGGCCCTCCTGCGCCCGGGCTCGGCGGCGTACTGGACGGCCCTGGCCCGTGCCACGTACCTGGTCACGAACGTCAACTTCGAGCGGACCCTGGTCAAGCGCCCGGGGCAGATCCTGCTCCAGACCCAGCACGGCACCCCGCTCAAGCGGGTCGGCCTCGACCTGCAGGACCGCCCGGCGGCCACCCCGACCACGGACTTCGCCGGCCTGCTGCGCGGCGCCGACCAGTGGGACTACCTGCTCTCGGCTAACCGCCACTCCACCCTGGTGTGGGAGAAGGCGGTCCCGTCCTCGTACACCACCCTCGAATACGGCTACCCGCGCAACGACGTCTTCCACCGGGCGACCCAGGCGGACGTGCTCGAACTGCGCGAACGCCTCGGCATCCCGCCGGGCTCCACGGCGATCCTCTACGCGCCGACGCACCGGGACTACCGCCGCAGCCGCCCCGACCACCTGGACTTCGAGCGGATCCTGCGCGACCTGGGCCCGCGCTACACGATCCTGACCCGCACGCACCTGACGTACGCGGGCTCGGCCTCCCCCGAACCGCACCCCCGCCTGCTGGACGTCTCCTCCCACCCCTCGGTGGAGGAACTCTGCCTGGCCTCGGACGCGTTGGTGACGGACTACTCGTCGCTGATGTTCGACTACGCCTCGCTGGACCGGCCGATCGTGATCCACGCGGACGACTGGGAGGCGTACGAGGCCTCCCGCGGCACCTACTTCGACCTGCGGGCCTTCCCCCCGGGCGCGATCGCCCGGACCGAGGACGAGCTGGTGGACATCTTCGCGACGGGCCACTGGCAGGGCTCGCGCTCGGCGCAGCTGCGCTCGTCCTTCCGGGCCCGCTTCTGCACGTACGACGACGGCCAGGCGGCGGAGCGGGTGGTCCGCCGCGTGTTCCTGAGCCAGCCGGCGTCCCCGATCGTCCCGCTGGAGGACCGCCGCCCCACCCCCGTTACCCAGGCCAACTCATCCCGGTGAAGCGCCCCAAGCTGCATCCCGATGAAAGCGCGGCAGTGGACCGGCACGGCGGCCCTCCGGGAGTCCCGTCCCCGCCACGGCCCCGCACCGGCCCACCCGTCGACCCCGACGGTCAGGGGGCGTCGATGAGTACCCTGCCGTCGGTCGGCACGGTTGCCGCGAGTCCGTTCGCGTACGCGTTCTGCACGCGGGACCGCTCGGTCGCGTTGGGCACGGCGTTGGTGCAGGCCGTCCCGGGGCTGGACCCGGACATCAGCTGGGAGCACGGCCCCGGCTTGGTGTCCGGGAGGCCCAGGCTGTGGCCCAGCTCGTGCGCAGCGATGCGCGTCTTGTCGTACCCCTGGCTCACAGCCTGCGCGCCGAGTTCGACTCGTACCTGTCGTCCGGGACGGACCGGACCGAGGGTGGCCTGCGGCCAGCCGGTGGTGGCCACGATGACGATCTCGGCCCGGACCCCGGGCGCGGCCTCCACCAGCCGAACGTTGCTGACGTTCGCGTTCCAGGAAGCGACCCCGGCCGTGATGGCCGCTTCCCAACCGCCGGCCCGACTGTCGTCGTAACGGAGCGTCACTATCGCTGCGGAGGCGTCCGGTATGGGCGCGGGTGCCGCCGTCGCGCCGGGTGCCGCCGCGAGAACCATTGCGGCGGCGGATGCGCCTGCTTTCAGCCAGGTGCCCAGAGACATGGTCGTCTTCCTTCATGCGTGGGGGGACCCGGCCCCTCGGCGGAACCGGGGCACTGGAGACGCCGTCACCGCCCGCCGGTGGCCCGCATGTTCGGACAGCCGCCCCTCCGGAGCCCTAAGAAGGTAGCCCCGCACCCCATCAACCCGTCATGCACCTGCCAGCCAATTCCGGCAGGCACTCCAGCCGATGCCCGGTCAGCGGGCGCCACCATCCAGGGGCCTCGCGCGGCCCGCTCGGCAAGCGGGCACGGATAAACGCTGTCAGTTGAAGTGAACGAAGCCACCGGGGCCTGACAGTTGAGCCTTGGGTAAGATCATCCAGGTTCAATTATTTTGTAACAGGAGCTCAGGGGGACGAAGTTGAAGACGTCATCGAGATTTCTTGCTGTGGGGGCATCGGCTGCGGTGATGGTGCTGGCGGCAACGGGAGTCGGCCATGCCGAACCCGTAAACGAGCCCCGCGCGGCAGCGGAGCTGCTGATCAATAGCTCGGGCAAGTGTCTGGAAATAGAGAACTCCAGCACAGCCAACGGAGCGAAGGCCCAGCAGTGGACGTGTGTCGGCCAAAGCGGGGCTTACTGGAAGACTGTTCCCGCCGGTTCCCCCGCCGAATTCTGGATCGTCAACGCGAAGAGCGGCAAGTGCCTTGAGGTCGAGAACGGCTGGAAGCACAACGGCGCGCCCGTACAGCAGTGGACCTGCACCCCTGGGGTGAAGCACCAGCTTTGGATGGGGGCCGGTCCCAGGCCTGGCGGCGCCGCCATTATGAACAGCGGAACCGGCAAGTTCCTTGAAGTGGAGAACTCCAGCGGGGCGAACGGCGCACGGGTCCAGCACTGGCAGTACGCCCAGGTGAGCGGTCAGGCTTGGCGCGACTAGACACCTCTCGGATCGCAGTAAATGCCGGCCGCCGACAGACTCCCGATCCAGGCGACCGGCAGCAGTGAGGGTCGGAGTGCCGTGGGAGTTCTTCAGTTCTGCGCGTGGGACTTCGCAGCAGAAGACCCATCGTGGTTGCTGATGCACGGCATCGCTGCGGCCGGTTCCGGCTTGTGCCCACCCCCCGTGGCGGCACGTCCTGCCGGAGCGGGTTCTTCCTTTGCCCCGCAGGGGCGGGCCCCGGCGCGAAGCACCTTCAAAGGGGCCCGGGAGCGAAGCGACTTGCCCGAAGGGTAGGTCTTCTGCCCGCCCGTGCCCGAAGGGCACACAGGGGGCGGGCCAGCCCGCAGGGCTGTCCATTGCCCCCCGCAATCAGGCATACAAGAGGGGCGGCAATCTGCCGCCCCTCTTCACCTGTTCGGCCGTCCGGCCCGCGTCTCACAGCTCCCACCCCGGGGCCACCGCGCCCGTCAGCACGGCGGCCATGTCGCCCCAGGTGCAATCTGTGCTGGCGCACGCGCCCGGCGATGCCGAACGGCGGCCACACACGTACTACAAGTACCCCCTGACGATGCCCGACGCCACCTCTGCCGCCTCCCTCATGACCCACCTGGGCCGAGCCGGCATCTCAACGGAGCAGGTCTACCCGCATGCCGTCCCCCACCAGCCGGCGCTGCGCGAGATCACCCACCGCACCACCGACATCGCTGTCACCCTGGACCTCCTCCCGCGCACCGTGTGCCTGCCGCTGGCTCCCGAACTCACCGACGAGGAAGCCGACCGCGTCATCCAGGCAGTCCACGACTTCCAAGCCGCAACGGTCTGATCCCGGCCCGTCCGCATGCGGGCACGCCCCCGCCTCTCCTGTGCCGGAGGCGAGGTTCGCAGGATTCGCCCGCGCCAGGTCCAGTGCCCATTCCCACAGTTGCATCGGATGCGACATCGTGCCCTCGGAGCGGCGTCGCCGCGGAACGGCATCCGAGGCTCACCCCAAAGCGCCGAGCATTCCGTCGCTGGTCAGGTGATCTGTGTGGGCGGGTCACAACGCGTTCTCGCGGACGACGTTGATGCTCGGGCAGTCCTCCGCGACCCCGAGCAGGGCCTGGCGCTCGGCGTCGTCGGCGACGAGGTTCCAGCGCAGCTTCGTGGCGGTCCGCTGGGCGGCGTACTCGCAGGGGTAACCGCCGGCCGGGGGAAGCCACTGCGCCGGAGCCGTGTCGGCCTCGGACCGGTTCGACTTCGCTGTGACCGCGATCAGCGTGGTCCCATCAGAGTGGTGCGATTCACCGGAGGACAACGGTGACGCCGTGGCTCTCGAGGAGTTGCAGGGCTTCCTCGAAGTAGGTGAGCTTTCCGCCTTGGTCCAGGGTGAAGTTCAATGCATGGCGAGCGATGTCGGCGTCGTGCCACATCAGGGTGAAGGGCCCGATGACGCCGCGTCGGCCGCCCAGGCAGTCATTGAGATCGTCGAGCCCTCGGCCGAACCAGCGGCCGGGACCGATGAGTGCTTCGCCCAGCGCGCAATAGAGGCCGGGCTTGTCGGTGATGAATCGTCCGTCAAGGTGATGGGTTCCCCCGGCGCGATCCGGCTCGCCGCCTGGATGAGGGCGTATCAGGTCGAGCCACTCAGCTCGGCCCCGCGTGTCCAGTGAGGACCACTGGTTGGGTGTCGTCGGGAAGCCCTGGTACCAGGTTTCCCAGATGCGTCGGGCAGCGAGCGAGGGTCGATCGTCGTCCCCGCCGTCTGCGAGCGTGATGTCGACCAAGGACCCGCCCAGCACGGACGGACTGACCTTGGCGATCTCCAGACGGACCCCGTGGGACCCCATCTCCCGCCCGAACCGGTCCAGTGCCACCAGTACCCCCCACTCCTGGATACAGGCTTGCGGGTTGCGCACGGCAGCGAGCAGCCGCTCCCCGGGCTCGCACCCAATGAGCTGCAAGGGGATGTCCGGGCCGACCTCGCGCGGGGCGACGAGACCATCGATGCCGAGGCATTCGCCGACAGGCCCGCCCCTGTAGTCCTCTTCTGCAATCGCGAAGCGTGGAGCGGCAGGCATGGTGCCGGGGCCGGCGCCGGGCCAGACCTCGCTGTGTTCGACCACGCCAGTGCCGAGGACGAGGTCGACGAGGTCCGGATCGGTCGCGTTGGGCGAGTACGAGATGGCGACCGTGTCCACCAGGGTCCACGCGAACTGAGGGCGGTTCTCATCTGAGATGGTGACTTCCAGATTGCCCAAAGACCGCGTGGACTCGTCGGGAAAGGCGAGCACATCGTGCCATGGCCCTGCGGGCGTGCACCCGCGCAGAGTCAGGAGTTCACGTGGCGGCGGCACCGGGTCGACGAACAGTCCCTCCACATCGGCGCACCGCCCCCAGAAGTCGCGCTCAAGGTCAGCATCCTGGCGGGTCAGAAGAAATCTGACCGGAAAGATGTGATCCCACGTGGCATGGTCCTCGACCCGCACGAAGTCTCCGAACAGCTGATCCGACTTGACGGGTCAACGATACGGAGCAACGTTCCCCAGCCCGACGGAAGGGGGTCTGTCGAACAAACGGCTCTGTCTCACATTCGGTGGTGATGCTGAGTGCTGGCGGGTCGTTGACATCGGTGTGATGGATGTCAACGAGCGTGTGCAGATGGCGTTTCCTTTTGCAGACACCCGCCGTCCCGGCCCTCACCGTTCCGGTTGCCATGCCGCCGCACACAGCGAGGTCTCGGCCGCCTCGGTGTACAGGGCCGCGCTCAGCCAGGCGCGGGCGAAGTCGGTCGGGTCGGCGGGGAGCAGGCGGCCGAAGGGGTCGCGGGCGCGCCGGGTGGCGGTGCGTTGCAGTTCGGCCAGGAGATCGGCGGCGGTGGGGAGGGCCGAGCGGCGCAGCTGCCCGGCGTCGGCCGGCAGGGATCCGGGGATGGCAAGGAAGGGGCGTCCGGCGGCGACGGGCTGTTCGAGGCGGCGGCGCAGGAGGTGGAGGGGGGCCGGGTCCGCCCCCCGGCCGGTGGGGACCCCCCGGCCCAGGCCCAGGCTCCGGCACCCGCTCCGGCCCAGGCTCCGGCACCCGCCCCGGCCCCGGCCGCCGCGCGGGCGCCCCAGGTGCCCGCCGCGCAGTCGTCCGAGCGGACCACGCAGCAGCCGCTGCCGCCCAAGCCGCCGCTCGACATGCTGGCGGACCTCACCAACAACCCGCCCCCGCCGCCGAGCGCGACCCGGACCGCCGTGCGGCGGTTCAAGATCTACGCCCCGATCCTCGTGCTCCTGGCGGTCATCCTCGCCGTCGTCCAGCTCGTGCGCCCGCTGCCCGAGCCGACGCTCCAGATGACGGCGAAGACCTCGTACACCTTCGAGGGCGGGGCCCCGTCCCTCCCGTGGCCGAAGGAGGGCCAGGCGTACGTGGCCGCGGCCGGCCTCGGGCCCGTCGGCACCTTCGGCGAGCAGAAGCCCGTCGCGATCGGCAGCGTCGCGAAGGCGATGACGGCGTACGTCATCCTCAAGGACTTCCCCATGAAGAAGGGGGAGAAGGGCCAGATGATCCCCGTCGACAAGACGGCGGTCGACGACGGCAAGAAGGAGACCGAGGGCGAGTCCACGGTCAACAACTTGAAGGAGGGCGACAAGATCTCGCAGTACGACGCCCTCGCCGCGATCATGATCCCGTCCGCCAACAACGTCGCGCGGCTGCTAGCGCGCTGGGACGGCGGGCAGGAGGCGTTCGTCAAGAAGATGAACGCCACGGCCAAGGAACTCGGCATGACCAACACCACGTACACGGACCCCTCGGGTCTGGACGCGACGACGGTCAGCACCGCCGAGGACCAGGTCAAGCTCGGACTCAAGATCGTCGAGATGCCGGAGCTGATCGCGATCACCAAGCTGCCGAACTGGATCGACCCCTCCGGCAAGTCCTGGCGGAACTACAACGACCTGGTTCCCTTCAACGGCTCGCTGGGCATCAAGACCGGCTCCACCACGAAGGCCGGCGGCAATCTGCTCTTCGCGGCCGAGAAGAAGGTCGGCAAGACCAACCAGCTGATCGTGGGCGCGGTCCTCGGCCAGCACGGGGTGCCGATCCTCGGTACCGCGATCTCGGCCAGCAAGGACGTCATGCTGGCCACGCAGAAGGCGCTGACGGCCGCGAACATCGTCAAGAAGGGCGACGTCGTCGGCTACGTGGACGACGGCCTCGGCGGCCGCGTCCCGGTCGTGGCCACCGCGGACGTGGAGGCGGTCGGCTGGCCTTCCGTCACCGTCGAGGTCAAGCTGGGTGACGGCGCCGCCAAGATTCCGATGACCGCCAAGGCGGGCTCGGAGATCGGTGTGCTGACCGTCGGGTCGGGCGCCAGCCAGGTGAAGGTGCCGGTGGCGCTGCAGAGCGACCTCGCGGCGCCGGGCATCGGCAAGAAGCTGACGCGCGTCGGCTGACGGGAGCCGGCCGGCTGACTCGAGTCGGCTGACCCGAGTCGGCTGACGCCGGCTGGGAGTGACGCGCTCCGGCGCCCCGGGCAACCCCGGGGCGCCGGAGCGCGTCTACGAGCAGAGCGGGCCGGAGCGGATCGGACACCGGAGATTCATCGTGTCGTGTTGGGGAGTACGTCGGCGTGACCACCGCTGAGCGACAGACGCAGGACCGGGCGCAGGACCCGGCGCACGGCCCGGACGCGGCTCCGGCCTCGGACGCGGCTCCGGCTCCGGCCTCGGGCCCGGGCTCCGGCCCGGTTGTTGCGGCCCCGGCGGCCCCGGCGGCCTCCGGCGAGACCGAGGCCGGGGCCGCCGCCGGCCCCCTGCGCCGTGCCTTCGGGCCGGCCCTCGGGTGGGCGCGGCTGCATCCCGTGGCCGTCGCCACCGGGCTGGCCGCGCTGCTGCACCTGGTCTGGTTCTTCGCCGTCGCCAACAGCGGCGGCGACCTCGCCGCGCAGGACGCCTGGGCCGAGTTCGTGGGCCGCCATCCCGACTCGGCGTACAACCTCGCCTGGTACGGCGGGATGCACCCGGTCTCGTACAGCGTGGTCTCGCCGTACGTGATGTACATGATCGGCGTCCGCACCACGATCATGATCGCCGGTACGGTCTCGGCCGGGCTGCTGGCGATGATCCTGACCCGCTGCCGCGGCGCCGTGCGCGAGCCGCTGTGGCCCGCGCTGGCCGGGGTGTACGGGCTGCTGTGCAACGCCGTGTCGGGCCGGGTCACCTTCGGGCTCGGCGTGATGTTCGCGCTCGGGGCCGTCGCCGCGGTCTTCTGCTGGCCCCGCAAATGGGCCGAGCGGCGCTGGGCGAAGGCCGCCGCGGCGGCTCCGCTCGCGGCGCTCGCCACCGCCTCCAGCCCGGTCGCCGGGCTGTTCCTCGGGCTGATCGCGGCCGCGCTGTTCCTGAACGGCCGGCGCCCGGGCGCGTACGCGCTGGGGCTGGCCCCGGCGGCGGTGGTCGGGCTGTCGTCGTGGCTGTTCCCGTTCTCGGGGACGCAGCCGATGAAGCTGATCTCGGCGGCGCTTCCGTTCGGCTGCGCGCTGGCCGCGCTGTTCCTCGTACCGAAGGGCTGGAAGACGGTCCGGACCGCGTCCGCGATCTACGCCCTCGGGGTGGCCCTGACCTGGGCGATCGACTCGCAGGTCGGGTCAAACGTGACCCGGCTGGCGATGCTGTTCGGCGGGGCGGTGCTGCTCGCGGCCCTCCCGTACGAGGCCGCGCGGGGCGGGGAGGCGTCGGCGGCGTCTCCGGGGTTTCCGGCGTCTCCGGGGTCTCCGGCGTCTCCGGCGAGGCGCAGGCTGCTTCGGGGGCGCACGCGGCGCTGGTACGGGCTGGTGCTCGCCCTCGTCGGCGTGACCGCCTGGATCACCGTCAACAGCGTCACCGACATCGTCCGCACCACCCCGCTGGCCTCCTGGAGCCGGGAGCTGGCCCCGCTGGTGGACCAGCTGCAGAAGGCGAACGCCGACCGCGGCCGCGTCGAGGTGGTCCCGGCCAGCAGCCACCGGGAATCCTCCGCCTTCCCCGCGTACGTGAACCTCGCGCGCGGCTGGAACCGGCAGGCCGACCTGGAGCGGAACCCGCTCTTCTACGACGACACCCTGACGGCCGACAGCTACCGCGAGTGGCTGGACCGCTGGGCCGTGCACTACGTCGTGCTGCCCGCCGACAACCCCGACGAGGGCGGGCGCGACGAGGCGAAGCTGGTGCGCGAGGGGCTCCCGTACCTCCAGCAGGTGTGGGGCGACGCGAACTGGCAGCTCTTCAAGGTGGTGAACCCGACGGACCTGGTCGCGGGCCCCGCGACGGTGGTGCGGGCGAGCGCCGACCAGCTCGTCATCGACGTGAAGCAGGCCGGGCGGGTGCTGGTGCGGATCCCGCATTCGCCGTGGCTGGGGTTGGTGGACGGCGAGGGCAGGCCGGTGGCGCCGCCGCAGGAGACGGCGGAATCGAAGAGGGCGGCGGAGTCGAAGAAGACGGCGGATCCGAAGAGGACGGGGGCGTCGAAGGAGCCCGAGGCCTCCGCGGAGCCGAAGGGCAAGCAGTACGAGAACACGGCCGGCTGCCTGTTCTCGGCGGTCCCGGACGCCACCGGAGACGTGTGGACGGAGCTGCTGGCGCCGGCGCCGGGGGAGTACCGGGTGGCGGCGAAGTACCAGCTGCCGCGGGGGACGCCGTGTCCGGAGGAACTGATCGTGGAGGTGCTCGGTACGCCGGAGCGCCCGACGCCGCAGGGGCCTTGATCCACCATTCTTTACGCCCCGTCCGGGTGCATTGGTACGTATATCTGCATACGATCCCAGTAGTCCGATTGGATGCCCCGAGTCTTGAGCGTTGAGTGTTGAGGGAGTGACGACGGGATGAGCAAAGAGCAGAAGCAGGACTTCCAGGCGGTTGTCGCGAAGGCGGTGGAGGCGACCCGCCTCCCGCGCGCCGCACAGGCGCACGGCTTCGACGGTCCCGTCCGGACCAAGGTCAAGGGCGGGGCGCACACGAAGGCGGAGCTCAAGCGGGCGGGAACCCCGCAGGGCGACCGCATCGGCGAGCGCAGCAGGGGTCTGAGCTGAGGCAGGCCGTCGTCGTCGCGAAGGCCCTCCCGGTCCATGGCCGGGAGGGCCTTCGCACGCCTTAACGCCTTCGCGGGCGGCTGTCCGGACAACCGTTACGTGACCGATGGACGGCCAGAACACGCCCCCCGTAACGTCGTCTCCGTCGCCGGGGCAAACCACTCGAGCACTTGAGCACTCGACCACTTGAAAGAGTGCCGCGCCCGACCCGAGACCACAGGCGACGCCGACCCGAGGGGAACCACCCGTGCGCGCCACCTTCCGCACCGCAGCCGCAGCCGTCGCCGCCGCCGGGGCCGTGACCGCCCTGGCCCTGCCGGCCGCCCAGGCCTTCGAGACGGAAGCGCCGGCCCCCACGGACATCTCGGCCACGACGGCCACCGCTGACGGCTCCGGCGAGGGCCCGCTTCTCATCGCGGGCGGCGTCGGCCTGGCGGCCGTGGGCGCGGCGGGCCTGGGCTTCTCGATGCTCCGCCGCCACCGCGCGGACCGCTGACCCCCGCCCGACGCCCGCGCACAGGCCCCACCCCACGTCGGAGCACACCATGCCCCGTCTCTTACACACCTCCGCCGCGCCTGGGCCGTCAAGGCCAAGCTCATCGAGCAGCCCGACCTCACCGGCATCTACGACCTGACGCTCCTCAACAAGGTCCTCAAGGCCGCCGGCAAGCCCGAGGTCTCCGACGCCGACCTCGGCGCCAAGTAACTCCGGCACCTCCCCGTCCCGGATCCCCGGCCGCGCGGGGCCGGCACGACACCGCCCCCGGCCCGCAGCATGCCTTCGAGCACGCTGCGGGCCGGGGGCGGCGGTGTGTGCGGTCCGGGTCCCGGTCAGGTCTCCGCGTCAGGTCCCGGTGAGGTGCTCGGGGCGGACCGGCGTCTTGTTGAGCTCCAGTCCGGTCGCGTTGCGGATCGCCGCGAGGACGGCCGGGGTGGACGAGAGGGTCGGCGCCTCACCGATGCCGCGCACACCGTAAGGCGCCTCCGGGTCGGCCAGTTCGAGGTAGTCGACCGGGATCGTCGGCGTGTCGAGGATCGTCGGGATCAGGTAGTCCGTGAAGGAGGGGTTGCGCACCTTCGCCGTCTTCGGATCGACGATGATCTCTTCCATCACCGCGACGCCCAGGCCCTGGGTGGTGCCGCCCTGGATCTGGCCCACGACGGAGAGCGGGTTGAGCGCCCTGCCGACGTCCTGGGCACAGGCCAGTTCGATGACCTTGACCAGGCCGAGCTCGGTGTCGACCTCGACCACCGCCCGGTGGGCGGCGAAGGAGTACTGGACGTGACCGCGGCCCTGACCCGTCCTCAGGTCGAAGGGCTCGGTGGGACGGTGACGCCACTCCGCCTCGATCTCGACGACCTCGTCTTCCAGGACGTCCACGAGGGCGGCGAGGACCTCGCCGTCCTCGGTCACGACCTCGCCACCCTCCAGCAGGAGTTCGGCGGCGGACCACCACGCCGGGTGCCGCGCACCGAACTTGCGGCGGCCGATGTCCAGGACCCTCGCGCGGACGATCTCGCAGGAGTTCTTGATGGATCCGCCGGTCATGTACGTCTGGCGGCCCGCCGACGTGGAACCGGCCGAGCCCACCTGCGTGTCGGCGGGGTGGATGGTGACCTGCTGGACGCCGAGCTCCGTACGGGCGATCTGCGCGTGGACGGTCACACCGCCCTGGCCGACCTCCGCCATGGCCGTGTGGACCATGGCGACGGCCTCGCCGTTGATGACCTCCATGCGCACCCTGGCCGTCGAGTAGTCGTCGAACCCCTCGGAGAAGCCGACGTTCTTGATGCCGACCGCGTAGCCGACGCCGCGCACGACGCCCTCGCCGTGCGTGGTGTTGGACAGTCCGCCCGGCAGCGCGCGCACGTCGGCCGCGCCGTCGGCGACCTCCCACTGGCGCTCCGGCGGCAGCGGGCGGGACTTGACCAGGCGCAGCAGCTCGGCGACCGGGGCGGGCGATTCGACCGGCTGGCCGGTGGGCATGATCGTGCCCTGCTCCATGGCGTTGAGCTGGCGGAACTCGACCGGGTCCATGCCCAGCCGCGCCGCGAGCTTGTCCATCTGGGCCTCGTAGGCGAAGCAGGCCTGGACGGCGCCGAAGCCGCGCATCGCCCCGCAGGGCGGGTTGTTCGTGTAGAGGCCGATCGCCTCGATGTCCACGTCGTCGATGACGTACGGGCCGACCGAGAGCGACGCGGCGTTGCCGACGACCGAGGCCGTCGACGAGGCGTAGGCGCCCCCGTCGAGCACGATCTTGCACTTCATGTGCGTGAGCTTGCCGTCCTTGGTGGCGCCGTGCTCGTAGTGGAGCTTCGCCGGGTGGCGGTGCACGTGGCCGAAGAAGGACTCGAACCGGTTGTAGACCATCTTGACCGGCTTGTCCGTGCGCAGGGCGAGCACGGAGGCGAGGATCTGCATCGAGATGTCCTCGCGACCGCCGAAGGCGCCGCCGACGCCGGCCATGGTCATCCGCACCTTCTCCTCGGGCAGGCCGAGGACCGGGGCGATCTGCTTGAGGTCCGAGTGCAGCCACTGCGTGGCCACGTACAGGTCGATGCCGCCGTCCTCGGACGGAACCGCGAGCCCGGACTCCGGGCCGAGGAAGGCCTGGTCCTGCATGCCGAAGGTGTACTCGCCCGTCACGATGACGTCGGCGCGCTCGCGGGCCTCTTCCACGTTGCCGCGGATGATCGGCTGGCGGTGCACGATGTTGGGGTGCGGGACGTGGGAGGCGTGGTGATCGTCGCGGTTCTCGTGCACGAGCACCGCGTCGGGAGCGGTCGCCGAGGCCTCGTCGGTGACGAGGGGCAGTTCCCGGTACTCGATCCGGATCTTCGCGGCGGCGCGGCGCGCGGTCTCCGGATGGTCGGCGGCCACGAGGGCGACCGGCTCACCGTGGTGGCGGACCTTGACGTGGGCCAGGACCGGGGTGTCCTGGAACTCCATGCCGTAGTTCTTCATCTCGGCGGGCAGGTCGTCGTACGTCATGACCGCGTGGACTCCGGGCACGGTCAGGGCCTCGGAGGTGTCGATGGACACGATCTCGGCGTGCGCGAGCGTGGACCGCAGGATCTGGCCCCACAGCATGTCCTCGTGCCACATGTCCGAGGAGTAGGCGAATTCGCCGGTGACCTTCAGGGTGCCGTCCGGGCGCAGGGTCGACTCTCCGATGCCGCCCTTGGTCCGGGAGCCCTGGGTGACGTTGGTGGGGATGCCCGTGGTGGTGCCAGCCATGATCAACCGCGCCTTCCTAAGCCTTCGTGTCGGGCCTTCGTATTGGGCCTTCGCGTTGCCCAGAAGTAGACAGCCGATCACGGGGTCGAGGCAGTCACCGATCGCTCAATTCCGGCCCCTCCGCCGCCTGTGGACGACCGTGGCTTCCCCCTGCCCCACGTCGCTGAACTGCGGATACGCAGGTGCCGGAAGCAGCGGGCATGAGAGGGTGACGATCATGCGGCTGCGTGAGCTTTTGGACAGTGAGGAGCTGGGGCTGCGCCTGCTCGTGGGCCGCGAGGCCGGCGACGGGGCGCTCGACCGCGCCATACGCGCCGTCCCGACCGTCGACCTGGCCGATCCGGGCCGCTTCCTCACCGGCGGGGAACTCGTCCTCAGCGAACTCGCGTGGTGGCGGGAGGACGGGGACGCCGAAGTCTTCGTACGGGCCCTCGACCGGGCGGGTGTCACCGCGCTCGCCGCGGGCGAGGCCGCGCACGGATTCGTCCCGCAGGACCTCGTGCGCGCTTGCCGGCGCCGGGGTCTCCCCCTCGTCGCCGTGAGGCCGGAGACCTCGTTCACCGCGGTCACCGAGCACGTCCTGCGCCGTCTGGACCGCCGGCACGTCGGTGACCTCGCCGCCGTGGTCGAACGCCACCGGCAGCTCCTCGCCGACCGCGGCGCCCCGGACTCCGTGCTGGAGCTGCTGCGGCACAGCATGGGCCTCGAAGTGCGCGTCCTGTCCGTGACGGGGCGCCAGATCGCCGGGGCCGGCGCTCCCCTGCACGCCAAGACGGCGGCGGCACTGGCCGGGAGGTACCTCGCCGCGCGCGGCTCGTGCGAAGCGCCTGCGCACCGGGTCAGGATCGGGGACCGGCTCCACTCGCTCGTACCGGTGCCGGCCCCGCTGCCGGAGGCGGAGGCGGAGGCGGAGGCGGTGCCGAAGGCGGAGCACGCCGCCGAGTTGGGTGACTGGCTGCTCGTCGTGGAGGCCGACACCTCTGCCTGGCCCGCGCCGGACGTGGAACTCCTCGACCGGATCGTCGAACTGGTCGGCGACGCGCGAGCCGCGCACGACGGGGCGAAGGTGGCGCTGAACGACTTGGCGCGCCGGCTCCTCGACCTGCTGTACAGCCGCGTCCCGCCGGAGGAGATCCCCGTCCGGCTGAGCAGCACCGCGCAGGCCGTGGTCAGTCAGAAGGACACCTGGCAGCGCTGCCAGTTCGTGGTCGCCCGCGGAGAGCGGGACGGAGGCCGCCCCATCCCCGGCCCGGCCCTGCGGGCGCTCCTGGAGGAGGCCCTGGTCCAAGCGGACGGTCCGGTGCCGGTGTCGCCGCAGGACATCGCCGCCACCGTCGACGACGAGCAGGCCGTGCTCTTCGTTCTGGTGCCCGAGCCCACGGACACGCTCCCCGAGCCGGCCCTCGACGGCGCCGCCCTCCAGCGGAGGCTCTCTGCGGTGCTCACGCGCTGGCTCGGTCCGACGGGCAGGGTCTCCATCGGCGTCAGCACCCCGGTGGCGGCACCCGGTAACGCGCGGCGGGCTCTCGGCGAGGCCCGCACCGCGCTGCGGGTCGCCGATGCCGGCCCGGAGCGAGTGACCGTGCGGGGCCCCGAGGACCTCACCTCGCGCATCCTGTCGCTGCTGCTCCTCGTCCCGGCCGAGAACCGGCAGGCCTTCGCCTCCCGCCTCCTCGGCCCCCTGCGCGATCACGACAGCCGCCACCGGACCGATCTGGTGACCACGCTGGAGGCGTTCCTCGACTGCGACGGGTCGTGGACCAGGTGCGCCGACCGGCTCCACCTGCACGTGAACTCGTTGCGCCAGCGCGTCGCCCGCATCGAGCACCTCACGGGCCGGGACCTGTCCCGGCTCGAGACCAGGCTGGACTTCCTCGCGGCCTTGAAGGCCTGCTGACCCACACCTGCGCCTTATACACATCTGCACGCGACGAGATATGTGTAAAGAGGGTAGGTAGTGGGCAGGGTAAGATGGGTTGAGGAGACAGGGGTGGTGTAGGCCGTGACGCGGGCTTCGAAGTCGGCCAGGGCGGCGGCGACCGCGGCGGCCACGGCCGTGCGGTCCGGGGCCACCGGGCCCTCGGCCGGCGGGTCGAGGACGATCTGGCCGGAGCCGCGCAGCTGGGTGCCGAGTTCTCCGGTCTCGGTGAACTGGGCGGTGACGTGGACGGCCGGGTAGCCGCTGACCGGGTCCGGTTCCAGGGTGTCGCCGAGGCCCGCGTCGTAGACGCGGACCTGGACGGTGTGGCCGGCCTCGGCGAGCGTGGCGCGGCCCGCGTAGTCGATGGCGATGCCCCAGGGAAGGTTCGGGTCGATGTTCATGGGGAGGGTCTCCTCAGCTCTGGGTGCCGTACATCATCAGCGGCTGGGCGTAGACGAGCCCGGTGCCGCCGGTGACCATGGCCTGGACCTCGACCTTGACCAGGCTGCCGAAGCGGCCGGTGAAGTCGTCGGTGACCTTCTCGGTGCGGTCGAAGATCGCCCCGGTGGTGACCGGGTCGCCCCACTGGACGCCGTCCACGAGGATCCGTACCTGCCCGGTGACGCCCGCCGCGGCCGCGGTGTAGCAGTACACGCGCAGGCGGGGCTGCCACAGCGGGTTGAAGGAGCGGGCGATCGTGGTCCAGCCGGTCGCGTTGGTCTGCGGCCAGCGGGCGGTGGCGGTGTCCTGCGGCGGCAGCATGGCCAGCCAGGGGCGGGCGAGGCCGCCGGTGACGACGTCGTCGGAGAAGACCTCGTGGTTGTACGCGTCGAAGATGCGGAAGGCCTGGTCGTAGGTGTTGGCGGAGCCGTTGCGGATGCTCAGCGCGGTCTTGCCGCTCTGCCGCTTGATCTCCATGCCGTACTCGGTGGAGGACCAGAAGCCGACGCCCAGGATCCGGGTGCCGCCCGGCTCCTCCACGGACAGCGAGCCGCCGTCCGAGATCTTCAGGGCGCCGCCGCTGACGGTGTTGAGCGCGGGGCGGGTGTTGACGGCGGTGGACAGCTGCTGGATGCGGCGTTCCATGGCGGTCAGCCGATCGATGATGTCCTCGGGCAGCTGGGGCATCAGGCCTCCTCCAGATAGAGATCGGCGGTGTCCGGGCGGCCCCGCTCGGGCGGAGTGACCTTGACGCCGATGATGCGGTAGCGGGCGTCGAGCCCCTGGGGGTGCCATTCGTCGGTGATCCGGATGCGGACGGTCCGACCGAGCAGGGACGGCGGTACCTCGCTGCCCAGGCGGATCGTGACCTCGGGGATGACGACGGCCCCGCGGGCCTGGGCGAGTTCGCCGGCGGCGCGGCCGTTCAGGGCGGTCTTGTCGCTGATCGTGTTGTGGTCGGAGGACAGGTCGATCCGGGGCCAGCCGCCGGTGATCAGGTCGTCCGCGACCATCTCGTCCGAGCAGACCGGGCGCGACTCCTCGGCCTGGTTGCTGTTGACCGAGGCGCCGCGGGCCCGGGCGGTGGTGCCGCCGCGGGTCGCGTCGCGGGGGAAGGCGTACGAGAGGATCGCGCCGGGCCGGTCCAGGACCAGGTCGGTGACGCCCGTGTGGATGCGCGGGCTGCCGAGCCGCAGCCGGCGGGTGCGGGCACCGGTGACCGGGTCGCGGAAGACGGAGATCTGGTGCTCGATGCCGTTCTCGGCCGAGGCCAAGGCCTCGATGGCCTCGGAGTACAGGACCTCGTCGCCGTCGCGCCAGGACTCCTTGCGCAGGATCCCGGAGGTCTCGTCCCCGAAGGTGACGCCGATGTCGCCGCCCACCGAGGACTGCATCCGGCGCCACAGCTCCCGGACCAGCTCCAGCTGGTCGGTGGGGGCGGCGGGGCCGAAGGTGTCGCGGATGCGCCGGCGGCCCGCGTACGAGTCGAAGGTCGCCGCCTGGATGCTGAGGGTGATCACGCCCCGGCCGCTGCTCTGCAGGGTGCTGGTCCAGATGATCCCGCCCCACCACAGGTCGCCGCCGCGCTCCAGGTAGACGGCGGTGCGGCCCTCCTCGATCCGGCTGACCCGGGCGGCGAGGGCCGCGTCGGGCACCGGGATGTTGCCGGACAGGGCGCCCGGCTTGCCTATGTAGTCGTCGATGGACACGTCCCGCAGCGGGAGGATGTCGATGGTCCGGTCGGTCCGTACGTCGCAGAAGATCGCGCGGTACGGGGTCTCGGTGCTCACTGGGAGGCCGCCTCGTAGGTGGCGCTGCCGATGATGGTGTGGCCCGCGGCCCAGGTCCACGGGCTGACGGCGTCGGTGAGCCCGAAGCCGGCGATGGCGCCGCCGGTCGGCAGGCCGGAGGCGATCTCGAGTTCGAAGACGCTGGTCGAGGTGCAGCGGATCCGGGCCGTGACGCGGTCCCGCAGGCCCAGGGTCAGGTCGGCGAAGCCGATGCCCTTGGTGATCGCCGCGGCCTTGACCGGCAGCGTGAACCGCCAGTTGTCGTTGGTGGTGGCACCGGTGCCGAAGCTGGTGGTGCTGCCGAAGGTGATGGCGAAGTTCATGTGCACGGTGGGGCCCTGCTGGATCCAGCGCGCGAGGACTTCGGCGTTGCCGAAGGACGGCGTGCCGCTGCCGGTGGCGGTGCTCCACACCGGCGTCCAGTTCTGCCACACCGGCTTCGGCGGGTACGGCAGCCAGGCGTTGCCGTCCCAGCGCTGGAGGGCGCCCTCGATGTCCCGGTACTGGCCCGGGTAGGCCCCGATCGCGGTGTCGGTGGTGACCGGCAGGATGCCGCCGAGGCCCACCGTGGCCGTGCGCAGGCCCAGCAGGGCGGTGGCCCAGGCGATGCCGCCGGTTCCGGCGCTGGTGCCGGCGGGCACGGCGACGGTGTAGAGGGGGAGGGAGAGCGGCGGGGTCGCGGGGACGGCCGGGCTCGCCGCCGGAACGCCGCGGATCACCTCGACGGCGGCCTCGGTGCGGCCGGAGGCGTCGTACTCGTCGTCGTAGACGCGCAGCACGATGAGGTCGACGCGGGCGTACTGGGCGTGGCCGTCGGCGAAGGTCAGGTTCAGGGTCTGGGTGAGGGCGACCGGGTAGCCGCCCTGGCTGTCGGTGCCCTGGATGAGGGCCCGGCCGGGGTAGACGGTCGCGCCCATCGCGGTCGTGCCGACGATGGTGAAGCCGGAGATCCGCCACTTGCCGTCGCTCGAACCGGGCAGGATGCCGGACCGGCTGGCGACCGGGGAGGTGGGGGTGAGGGCGCCGAGCGAGGCGACGCGGGTGTCGGAGCGGGTCTGGCCGGTGATCGGGAGCCAGGCGGATCGCACGTTCACGGAGTTCTCCTTCAAAGCGGTGCGGGGTGGGGCGGGGTGCGGCCGGGGCTCAGTTCAGGTGGTCGACGCGGAGGAAGATGCTGTCGAAGTAGCTCTGCACGCCCGCCACGCTCGTGCGGTGCATCAGCGTCACCGTGTACGGGGCGTCAGCCGTGAGGGAGCCGAGCCGGATCGTGGTCGACACCGAGGAGGCGCGGTCTCCGTGGTGCAGGGCGGAGCGCTCGTCGTCCGGTTCCCAGACCACCGTGGCGCCCTGGGTCACGCGGACGCTGGTGAACCCGTACGCGTTGTTGTTGCCGACGTTCGTGGTCCGGGCCCCGAAGCTCAGCAGGACCTGGCCCGACGGCGACGCGTTGAAGGCGGCGCTCAGCGCGGAGACGCTCGTGCCCTGCAGGGCGGCGGAGTACGTGGTGGAGGTGGTGTAGCCGGCGTCCAGGCTCTGTACGTAGATCGGCGCGGGGAAGGCCGACAGCCAGGCGCTGCCGTTCCACCGCTGGAGCACCCGCTGCGGGGTGTCGCGGTACTGGCCGACGTAACTCGCGGTGCTCAGCGCCCCCTTGGGGGCGATGCCGCCGATCGCGGCCGGGTACGGGACCCAGGCGGAGCCGTCCCAGCGCTGCAGGGCGGTGTAGCCGTCCTGGTACTGGCCCGGGTAGGCGCCGTTGCCGGTGTCGCCGAAGGCGGGCACGATGCCGCCGACCGCGACGGTGGTGGTGCGCAGGTCCTTCAGGGCCCCGCTCCAGACGATGCCGCCCTTGCCGGCGCTGGCGCCGGCCGGGACGGCGATCTCGTACAGGGGCAGGGAGAGCACCGGGGTGGCCGGGGCGACCGGGGCGGCGGCGGGGGTGCCGCGGATGAGCTCGACCGCCGCCTCGTACTTGCCCGAGGTGTCGTACGAGGCGTCGTAGACGCGCAGCACGAGCAGGTCGACGCGGCCGTACTGGGCGTCGCCGTCGGCGACGGTGAGCACGACGCCCCCGTCGAGGGTCACCTGGTAGGCGCCCTGGGAGTGCAGGCCCTGGATGACGGCCCGGCCGTTGCTGACGTTGAGGGTCATCGCGGACGCGCCGTCCGTCCAGAAGCCCGCGACCCGGTGCAGACCGCCGTACGAGCCGGGCAGGATCCCTGACCGGGCCTGCTGCGGGTTGAGCGGGGTGGTGGCGCCGATCTGGCTGACGCGGGTGTTCTCGCGGGTCTGGCCGGTCGGGGAGAGCCAGCTGGTGTGGAGCGGCATGGGGAACTCCGTTCGGGGAGGTCGGGGAGGGGGGCTCAGCGCCGGAGGGCGGCGCTCCGGCGCTGAGCTGCGCTTCGCCGCGGCGGCGCGGTGGGGGACGCGCGGGGCCGGCTCCCGCCGGCGGGCGGGTCACCGCCGGCGGGGGTCCTCGTACGGGCTACTTCTCGGCCGGGACGTGGAGCAGCAGGTTCGGAGTACCGGCCGGCAGGGCCGTGATCCGGTCCCGTACGGCGTCCCGCAGAAGGATTTCGGCCACCTGCGCCGGGGTCTTGCGCGGGCCGCCGGCCGCCAGGTCCCGCGCGAGCACCAGCGCCGCGGCGCCCGCCGCGTGCGGGGCCGCCATCGAGGTGCCGGAGGCTCGCGCGAGGGCCGTCGCGGAGCCCTTCCAGGCCGAGGTGACGGCCACGCCCGGGGCGGAGAGGTCCACGCAGGGGCCGTGGTTGGAGAAGGAGGGCCGCCGGTCCCCGGCGTCGGTCGCGCCCACGGTGAGTGCCTGCAGAACGCCCGAGGGGGAGCCGGTGCAGGCGTCCTCGGCCGCGTTGCCCGCGGCCACGGCGAAGGTGATCCCGGCCGCGACGGCGCGGGTCACGGCCCTGTTCAGGGCGAAGCTGTGGCTGCCGCCCACGCTCATGTTCGCCACGGCAGGGGTCGCGGGGTGCTTGAGGGAGTCCTTGACCATCCAGTCGATCCCGCGCGTGATGGCCGACAGGCTCGCCTCCCCACGGCAGTTCGCGACCTTCACGGCGACGAGCGAGACCTCCTTGGCGACGCCGTAGGTGGCTCCGCCGACCGTTCCCGCGACGTGCGTGCCGTGGCCGTTGCAGTCCGTGGCGCCCTCCATGTACACGGCGTTGGCGCCCCAGCGGGCGCGGCCGCCGAACTCCTGGTGCAGGGTGTTGATCCCGGTGTCCACGATGTACGCGGTGACCCCCCGTGCCGTGGCCGGGTACGCGTACGAGCCGTCGAGCGGGAGCTCGCGCTGGTCGATCCGGTCCAGGGCCCAGGGCGCGGAGGACTGGACCAGGGGCTGAGCGTCGACCGGGGCGCTCGGTGTGTCGCGGCCGACGCTCACCCCGTTGACCAGGAACGTCGCGTCGGGCTCCACGGAGGCCACCCGCGGATCGGCGGCGAGTTCGGCGGCGCGGGCGGCGGTGGTGCGGACGGCGAAGCCGTTCAGGGCGGTGTCGTAGACGGTGCCGACGCGGTCGCCGGAAGCCTCGGCCTCCGCGACGAGCGCACGCGTGGAGGCGAGGGCGGAGGCGCGGGAGAGCCGGTCCTCGAGCACCACGACGTAGGGCGCGGTCTCGGCACCGGGGCCGGCTTCGACGGTGGCGGTGGTGGTGGCGGCTGTGGCTTCGGCGGCGGCGTACGGCGGCAGGGCGGTGGCCACCGCCAGCAGGGCGGCGGCCGGGAGCAGCGCGGTGAATGCGGTCATGCGGCCGATGCTCGGCGAGGCACGGGCCGGCCGCGCGGAGGGTGCGCCGACTGGCCCCACGACACGCCGCCGCGCGGGCTACGGGGTGCCGGCCCGGGGACTGGCCCGGGGACCAGGCCGGGCGGCTTGGTGGCCACCAGGCCGGGCGGCCTACTGGCCGATGGGCCAGCCGCGCATGGAGAAGACGCCCTCGTCCTGGGCTCCGGCCGCCTCGTACGTGGCCAGGGCGGCCTCGTTGTCCGTGTCCACACCCACCCACATGCCGTAGCAGCCGCGGGCCCCGGCCTCGGCGGCGAGCGCCGCGGTCAGCGCACGGCCGATGCCGCGCCGACGGTAGCCCTCGTCCACGGAGAGCTCGTACAGGCACATCTCGGTGCCCTTGTCCGGGTGGCTCATCTCGATGCCGGAGACCATCCCGGCGGGTACGCCGTCCACGTAGGCGATGAGCATCAGGTGCCCGGGGGCGTCGAGGAACCGCTGCGACCAGTCCGGGCGCACGGGCCCGTCGAAGAGTCCCTCCGCGGCCAGGAGTTCGGCAGGGGTGCTGGCGGGTCGGATGTCCATGGCGGTGACGATAACGGCCCGCCGTGCGCCGGGGAACGTGATTTCTGCGCGTCGCGGCGGTCTGTGGTCCTCGGTGCAGCGGTGCAGCGGTCTGCGGTCTGCGGTCCGCGGTGCCGGTGCGCGGCCCGCCGCCGGCCCGTACCGACGAGCGCCGCGCGTGCCGGGCGTCCTGGATCAGCGGGCGCGCGCCGCCCGCCGCCTGATCAGCGGCCTCCGCGCGCCGCCTGCCGGACCGGGGCGCCGTCCCCCGTCTTCGCGCCGGGCGACGGAGTGCCGTCGGTCCAGGCGTAGACCTCCCGGCCCCGCACTGTGACCTGGTACTGGTAGTAGTCGCGGCACTCGGGCCGCTCCTCCTCCCGCGTGCCGGCCGGCCACCACTTGGCGGCCGGCACCCTCCCCGCGGGTTTCTTCGCCACGGCCGCCGAGCACTGCGGTCCGTCCAGCGGGGTGGCGCCCAGGGTGAACCGGAGCAGCCGTGCCCCACTGTCCGTGCGCGCTTTTATTCGCACGGCGGTCGCGTCCTTCGGCACCCAGTCCGGCAGCACCCACGACCGTTCCCCGCGCGTCGGGGCGTCGGCGGCCGTGGCGAAGCGCATGCCCTTCTCCTTGAAGACCCGGTCGTTGATCGCGTCGGACAGGGGGTTGGGCGGGAGGTTGGGAAGGGCGATGGCTGCGGTGGCGAGGACTCCCACGGTGGCGGCGAGGATGACGAGAGGGCGGCGGTTCATGTGTACGAGTATTCGTGGGGGGAGGGGTAACCCGCGTCCCTCCCGAGGACGAACCGAAACTCTGCCCCAAGGGTGACAGCGGCTCATACCTGAGTCCTGCCTCTGCCCTTCGGCAGAGGGCCGGATCCCTCGCGAGGCTCACGCCGGACCCCCTTCCGGCCTCGGATAATCGTGGATATGTCTGTCATGGGTCGCTCGCTGCTCAGGGCCGCCGCCGAGGCGTTCGGCGGGGGTGTCCTCGTCCTGCTGGCGTTCGGGCTCATCGACCAGGTCGGCGGCGGCCTGCCGGTCCACACCAAGGCGGTGGTCGCGCTCGCCGCGCTGGTCCTGTTCGTCGTACGGCGCCGCTTTCCGGAGGCGGCACTGCTCGGCATGGGAGTGCTGCTCGGGGTGATGTCCTGCCTCGGAGTCCTGATGGCGGTGACCGCCTACGCGGTCGCCCACCAGCTGGCCGGGGCCGGGCGCAGGGCCGCCGTGCTGTTCGGGGCCGGGGCGCTCACCGTGCTCACGGCGGGCGCGACGGTCCACCGCCAGGGCTTCGGCTCCTGGCAGTACGGGCTCACCCTCGGCGGGGTCCTCGCCGCGGTCGCCGTCCTGGTACCCGGTCTGGTCGGGGCTTCCGCCGGGCAGCAGCAGCGGCTCCTCGCCGCCCTGCGCGAGCGCGCCGCCGCCGCCGAGGAGAACCGCCGGCTCGCCGAGAGCGAGTCCCGCATCCACGAGCGGTCCCGCATCGCGGCCGAGATGCACGACCTCGTCGGACACCGGCTCAGCCTGATCTCCCTGCACGCCGGCGGCCTCGAGATGGCGCTGCGCGGCCGGGCCGGCGAAGACGCCGGCGAACTGCGCGAGAGCGCGGGCCAGGTGCGCCAGGCCACCCGCGACGCCATGCACGAGCTGCGCGAGGCGCTCGGGGTGCTGGGGCCGCTGTCCCGCGACACCGGAACCGACGCGCTGACCGACGCCACCGGGACCCGGGCCGACATCGAGGCGCTGGTCGCCGAGTCCCGTGCGGGCGGGGTCCGCATCGGCTTCGGTTGGACCGGGCCCGACACCGTCGACCGCGAACCGCGGGTGCGGCGGGCGGTGCACCGGGTCGTGCGCGAGGCCCTGACGAATGTGCACCGGTACGCGGCCGGTGCGCCGGTGGAGGTGCGGATCGAGCACACCGCCGACTCCGTCGAGGTCTCCGTGGCCAACGGGGCCGCCCCGGTGCGGCCGCCGGGCGCGGGGGACGCGGCGGCCGAGGCCGGCACCGGCCGCGGCCTGAGCGGGCTGCGCGAGCGGGTCGCCCTGCTCGGCGGCGACCTGGCCGCCGGGCCGGGGCCCGCCGGGGGCTTCGCCGTGCGGGCCCGGCTGCCGGCCGTCCCCCCGACGGCGGCGCAGACCGACGCGGAACGCGCGCAGACCCGTACGCCGGGTACCGCGGGCGCGGCCGCCCGGCGGCTGCGGCGGGCCCCGCTGCTGATCCCGCTCGCCCAGGCGGCCTCCGGGCTGCTCGTCCTGGCCGGCATCGGGGCCACCTTGATGTTCGGCCTGCAACTGGTCGGCCACGCCCGGCCGCTGGACTACTCCCCGCCGCGGCCGCCGGAACCGGGGATGACCCGGCAGCAGGTCGAGGCCGCCGGCGTCTACGACGAGAGGATGGCCCGCGCCGCGGCCGCCGGGCACGAGCCGGTGCGGCCGGCGGGTACGGGCGACTGCCTGTACCCGTACAGCCGGGACACCGTCGGCCGGGACCGGCTGGAGCTCACCCGGTACTGCTTCCGTGGCGATATTTTGATCGAAATCACCCGATTCGAGGTGCCGATGGTGCCCGCAACCCTCTCCCCGTCCCCGTCCCCGTCCCCGTCCCCGATCCAGTCTCAGGCAAAGGACGACTCATATACGCACTCCTCCCGCCGACCACTCCGCGTGACAGATCTACCCCCTCATGGCGAACACCCGTGCCCTCGCTCCCGCCTCCTCCGCTGCGACCGCCCCCCTGCCCCACCCGGCCTTCCCGCCCAGACCGCGCCACCGCCTGCGATCCGTGGACCGGGACGAGGTGGCCCGTGTCGTGGACTTCCTCCCGCCCGGCGCCACCTCGTCCCGGTCCACGGATCGCAGGCGGTGGCGCGGACTGGGCGGGAAGGCCGGGTAGGTCAGGGGGGCGGTCGCAGCGGAGGCGGCGGAAGCGAAGGAACGGGTGTTCGCCATGAGTGGTCAGCTCTTTCACGCGGAGTGGTCGGCAGGAGACGTGCGTACATGCGTCGTCTTGTGTCGTACCGCGCAGACCGAAGGCCTCGGGAAAGGTCGGTTGGGAGATCCCGGAGGCTTTAGAGGGCCGGCGCGTTCTTCGCGCGGCAACACACCCGGTCGAAATCGTGGTCCTGACGGGAAGGCCAGAACGGCTCGAGGTCGCTGCGACCTGTCGAGGTGTGCAAGTGGCTGGCCATGGCCCCATTCAAGCAGATGCACGGGCGCCCGGGCAGACCTTGTCTCATTCTATGGATCGCCGTCTCATATTTGATGATCACGGCGTGAACGGCCCCTTGCAATCCCGACGAACCGTCAGCCCGTGAGCCGCTTCCGCCAGTCCAAACCGGTCACACGTATCGCATCGTGGGCAGATCCGTCCCAGAGGGACTCGAGCCCCACCGCGTCCAGGGCCGCGACCACCTCCCGCCCCACGGCCGCGGTCCGCACCTCGTCGGCCGCGTCGTCGCCCGTCGCGAAGGCTCCGTAGAGGAGGTACAGGTCCCCGCCGTCGGCGGCGCCCTGCGTGCACTGCGCGTGGAAGAAGACGAACCCGCGCGCGTCCGGCGGGCCGTCGCCCCGGATCTCCGCCAGCCCGCAGCCGCGGCAGCAGGCGAAGTCCTCCCGCGCGGTGATCCCGGCCGCGCCGAGTGCGGCGAAGGCCCGCGCCACGCGCTCCGGGTCCGTCTCGCCCGCCCAGCCGTCCTGCTCGGCCACCCGCTCCCGCCAGAGCCGGACCACCAGCTGCGCGGCCTGCTCCCGGGAGACCGGCCGGACGTTCCCGTCGGCCAGGTGCTCCTCGGCGCGCTCGGTGAGGGCCGCCCGGTCGTCGTAGCCGCCGCGCAACCAGCCCCGTACGGCCTCCTCCAACTGCCGCTCCACCTCGGGCGGCAGCGGCTCCGCCGGGGCTTCGGCGGGGAAGTCGAGGCGCTCCCAGGCCGGGCCGAGGTCCCAGTCCTCCTCACGGCGGGCCCAGAGCGCCATCAGCTCCACGACCTCGTCCGCGGAGGTGAGGTACGCCTGGAAGTGCCGCTCGGGGGAGCCGGCCCGGTGCTCCAGCTGGTAGTCGCCCCCGCCCTCGCGCCAGACCTGGAGGTAGACGTCCGGATCGCTCGGGATCCGCTCCACGACGAGGAACCGGTCCCCGGCTCCGCCCAGGCCGACGACGAGGTCGGACAGGGAGCGCAGCGCGGGACGCCGGTGGGAGTGGCCCCGCTCGGTACGGACTGTGATCGCCAACATGGGGGACACCGTGCCAGACGGCACCGACACCGACAGCGACAGCGGCACCGACAGCGGCACCGACAGTGGCACCGACAGCGGCGGCGTCGTCATCGGCGGCGGCCGGGCCCGGACGTGGCGGCGCCCGCCGGGCCGCGGGGGCCCGGCGGGCGCCGGAATCGTACGGGTGGAGCGGGGAGCGGGCGGTCTCAGACCAGGCCGTCCTTCTCCAGGGCGGTGCAGCAGGTGTCCGTGATCAGGCGGGTCACCACGTACGGGTCCACGTTCGCGTTCGGGCGGCGGTCCTCGATGTAGCCCTTGCCGTCCTTCTCCACCTGCCACGGGATGCGGACGGAAGCGCCGCGGTCCGAGACGCCGTAGCTGTACTCGTTCCACGGAGCCGTCTCGTGCAGGCCCGTCAGGCGCTCGTCGATGCCGGCGCCGTAGTTCTTGACGTGGTCGAGCGGCTTGCTGCCCTCGCCCAGCGACTCGGCCGCGGAGATGATCGCGCGGTAGTCCTCGCGCATCGCCTTCGTGGAGAAGTTGGTGTGCGCGCCGGCGCCGTTCCAGTCGCCCTTGACCGGCTTCGGGTTCAGCGTCGCGGAGACGTTGAAGTCCTCGGCCGTGCGGTAGAGCAGCCAGCGCGCGATCCACAGCTGGTCCGAGACCTCCAGCGGGCCGACCGGGCCGACCTGGAACTCCCACTGGCCGGGCATGACCTCGGCGTTGATGCCGGAGATCGCCAGGCCCGCCGCGAGGCAGTGGTCCAGGTGCTTCTCGACGATGTCGCGGCCGAAGATCTCGTCCGAGCCGACGCCGCAGTAGTAGCCGCCCTGGGCGGCCGGGAAGCCGTTGACCGGGAAGCCGAGCGGGCGGGTGCCGTCGAAGAAGGTGTACTCCTGCTCGATGCCGTAGATCGGCTCCTGAGCGGCGAACTTCTCGGCGATCGGACGCAGCAGCGCGCGGGTGTTCGACGCGTGCGGGGTCATGTCGATGTTCAGGACCTCGCACAGGACGAGGACGTTGTCCCCGCCGCGGATCGGGTCCGGGCAAGTGAACACCGGCTGGAGTACGCGGTCCGAGGCGTGGCCCTCGGCCTGGTTGGTGCTCGAACCGTCGAAGCCCCAGATCGGCAGCGCGTCGCCGTCCGCCATGATCTTCGTCTTGGAACGCAGCTTCGCAGTCGGCTCGGTTCCGTCGATCCAGATGTACTCAGCCTTGTAACTCACGGGCCCCATCCTTCGGTGCGTCGCTCCGGCGCAGACTCTGCGGATGCTGCGTTGCGTCCTGCGGTTCGCGTGCTGCGAATTCGTTCTGCGGTGTAGACCGCAGCGTGCCCGCTCGCGATTTCTCTTCCGTTGCCCGCGTGTGAACCCCGTGTTACCGAGGTTTACGCCGCAGGTGGGCATGGCTGTGCGGGTTGGCGTCCGGACGCCCGTCCGAGTGGGGCAGACTGGGCAGGTGAGCATTTCGTACGATTTGAAGTCCGCCGGAGATGCCGCCGAAGAGGCCGCTTCCGGGCCCCGCCCCCGTGTCGGACTGCTGGGTACCGGCCCCTGGGCCCACCGCACCCACGCACCCGCGCTCGCCGCGCACGCAGGCTCCGAGTTCGCCGGCATCTGGGGCCGGCGCCCCGAAGCGGCGGCCGAGCTGGCCCGCGAGCACGGCGTGAAGGTGTACGAAGACCCCGACGCGCTGTTCGCCGACTGTGACGTCGTGGCCTTCGCCCTGCCGCCCGACGTACAGGCCCCGCTCGCCGTGCGCGCGGCCGCCGCCGGATGCCATCTGCTGCTCGACAAGCCCGTCGCCACGACGCCGGCCGACGCCCGCGCCGTGGCCGACGCCGTGGCCGAGCACGGGGTCGCCTCCGTGGTCTTCCTGACCCTCCGCTTCGCCGAGCCCACCGCCGGCTGGGTCGCCGAGCAGGCGGAGCGCTCCGGCTGGTTCACCGCCGCCGCGCACTGGCTCGGCGCCGTCTTCCCGCCCGGCGGAGAGCCCAGCGCCTACGCCGACTCGCCCTGGCGCAAGGCCAAGGGCGGGCTGTGGGACGTCGGCCCGCACGCCCTGTCCGTACTCATCCCCGTCCTCGGCGACGTCACCGCGGTCAGCGCCACGCGGGGCCCCTCCGACGTGGTCCAACTGGCCCTGCGCCACACCTCCGGCGCGGCGAGCACCGCCGTCCTCAGCCTGAGCTCGCCGCGCGCGGCCGCCGGGGTGGGCCTGGAACTGCGCGGCGCCGAGGGCGTCTTCGGCCTCCCGGAGTGGAGCAACGTCCCGGGCGCCTACGGCCGCGCCCTGGACGCGCTGCTCACCTCGGCGCGCACGGGGGTCCCGGATTCCCGGGGGGCGGAGTTCGGGGCACGGCTGACGGAGATCCTGGCGGAGGCGGAGGGGCAGCTCCCGGACTGACGTCCGGCGCCGCGGCTTCCGGCGCTACTTGATGACGGCATTGGCCACGATGATGGCCAGCCCGATGGTCGCGTCGGCCATGCCGATCAGGAGGGCGGAGTCGAGCTTGTAGCCGACGCGGAGGGCGACGAAGGAGCCCCAGGCGAACAGCAGCGCGGAGTTCAGGCCGAGCCCCAGGGCGGTGACCCCGTGCGAGTCCCAGTCGGCGAGCCCGGCGAGGAGCAGCAGCAGGACGGTGGGAAGAGTGGCCGCGATCATCGGCCACTCGTTCCACAGCGCCCGCAGGAGCACCCGCCACCGATGGCCGGCGCCGCCGGCCTGGTGGGTGCTCATGTGGTGCGAGTACCCGTGCGCGAGGCCGGCGGTGGCGGCGGTGACGAGCACCCAGCTGGCGTCGTAGAAGGGCGTGTACTCGCCGCCCTTCTGGTCGAGCGCGGCGAGCAGGCCGCTCGCGAGCACCGTCCCGTAGACCCCGCCGAACATCCAGTCGGCCCCACGCCGGGGCGGGGGAAGGGCCGTCTCTTACACACATATGTGGCGCAGGGACAACCCTAAGCGGCGCATAAGCGGATCCCCCGCCCCGAAGGTCCTGTGATCCATGACCTTGGGCCCCGCCCCGGTTCCGCGGGCGGGAACGCTACGGCCGGTCGAGCCGCAGCCGCTCCGCCCTCGGCAGGCCCGCGACCACCAGGTCGTACGAGTCCTCGACGAGCTCCCGGAGCAGCGCGTCGGGCAGCGCCCCGGGCCCGCCCGCCGTCACGGTGTTCCAGTGCCGCTTGTTCATGTGCCAGCCCGGCACGATCGCCTCGTGCTCCTCTCGCAGCCGCACCCCCAGCTCCGGTTCGCACTTGAGGTTGACCTTGAGCGGCTCGGCGTCCAGCGCCGTCAGCGCGAACACCTTCCCCAGCACCTTGAACACCGAGGTCTCCGGGGTGAAGGGGAACTCCTCCACCGCCGCGTTGAAGCCCAGGCAGAACGCGCGCAGCTCGGCCGGTGTCATTGCGCCCCGTCCTGCGTGTCCGCCACCGGAACCACCGGCTCCACCAGCACCGTCACGATCTTGTTCCGCCGTCCCGCGGGGGACTCGGCGGTCAGCCGCAGCGGCCGCCCGTCCGGCAGGTCCACCACCGCCGAGGCGCCGGCGATCGGCACCCGGCCCAGCGCCTTGGCGAGCAGTCCGCCGACCGTCTCCACGTCCTCGTCGTCGAAGGAGTCCACCTTGAACAGCTCACCGAGGTCGGTGATGTCCAGGCGCGCGGTGACCCGGTAGCGGTCCCCGCCCAGCTCCTCCACCGGCGGGAGCTCCCGGTCGTACTCGTCGGTGATCTCGCCGACGATCTCCTCCAGGATGTCCTCGATGGCGACGATGCCGGCGGTGCCGCCGTACTCGTCGATGACGACGGCCACGTGGTTGCGCACCGACTGCATCTCGCGCAGCAGGTCGCCCGCGTTCTTGGTGTCCGGCACGAAGACCGCCGGCCGCATCGCCGTAGAGACCAGGTCGGACTCCGCCTCGCGGCTGATGTGCGTCTTGCGGACCAGGTCCTTGAGGTAGACGATGCCGACGATGTCGTCCTCGTTCTCCCCGGTCACCGGGATGCGCGAGAAGCCCGACCGCAGCGCGAGCGTGGTCGCCTGACGGATCGTCTTGTACCGCTCGATGCAGACCAGGTCGGTGCGGGGCACCATGACCTCGCGCACGAGCGTGTCGCCGAGCTCGAAGACCTGGTGCACCATCCGGCGCTCGTCGTCCTCGATCAGCGATTCCTTCTCCGCGAGGTCGACCATGGCGCGCAGCTCGGCCTCGGAGGCGAAGGGCCCCTTGCGGAATCCCTTTCCGGGCGTGAGCGCGTTGCCGATGAGGATCAGCAGTTGCGGGATCGGCCCCATGACGCGGGCGAGGGGCACGAGGACGTACGAGGCCGCCGTCGCGGTGTTGAGCGGGTGCTGCCGCCCGATGGTGCGCGGGGACACCCCGACCGCCACGTACGACACGAGCACCATCACGCCGATGGCCACGAGCAGCGCGGTCCAGTTCTCCCCGAACTCGTCCAGGCAGACGTACGTGACGAGCACGCCCGCCGCCATCTCGCAGGTGACCCGGACGAGCAGCGCGACATTCACGTAGCGGGTGGGGTCGGCGGCGACCTGCGCGAGCTTCGCACTGCCGCGCCGGCCGTCGCGTACGGCCTGTTCGGCGCGGAAGGCGGAGATCCGGGCGATCCCGGACTCGGCGCACGCGGCGAACCAGGCCACCACGACCAGCAGTACGGCCCCGGTGATCAGCTGTGGGTCGCCGGTCACGAGACGGTCGGGGCCGGGGACGGGCCGGTCACGCCGCGCTCGCCGCGCCAGCCGTCGACGATCGCCGCCTGGAGGCCGAACATCTCGGCCTTCTCGTCGGGCTCCTCGTGGTCGTAGCCGAGCAGGTGCAGCACCCCGTGGACGGTCAGGAGCTGGAGCTCCTCGTCCATGGAGTGCTGCGTAGGCGCGTCCTCGCCCTGCTTCTTGGCCACTTCGGGGCAGAGCACGATGTCACCGAGGAGCCCCTGCGGGGGCTCCTCTTCGTCCTTCGTCGGCGGGCGCAGCTCGTCCATCGGGAAGGACATGACGTCGGTGGGTCCGGGCAGGTCCATCCACTGGATGTGGAGCTGCTCCATCGCCTCCTCGTCGACGACGATGACGGAGAGCTCCGAGAGCGGGTGGATCCGCATCCGGGTCAGCGCGTAGCGGGCGATGTCGAGGATCGCCTGCTCGTCGACCTCGGTTCCGGACTCGTTGTTGACGTCGATCGACATGGTGCGCTGGGGTCTACTTCCGCTGGTGGCCGTTCCGGGACGGCTTCCCGTCCTGGCTGTCGTCGTACTTCTCGTACGCGTCGACGATACGGCCGACCAGCTTGTGCCGGACGACATCCTCGGACGTGAGCCGCGAGAAGGCGATGTCCGGCACCCCTTCGAGGATGTCCTGGACCTGCCGCAGACCGCTCTTGGCACCACCCGGCAGGTCGACCTGCGTCACGTCACCGGTGACGACGATCTTCGAGTCGAACCCGAGCCGGGTCAGGAACATCTTCATCTGCTCGGGGGTGGTGTTCTGCGCCTCGTCGAGCACGACGAACGCCTCATTGAGCGTGTTGTGCGTCAGCAGGTAGTCCTGCGTGACGTACAGCGAATCCTCGGCGGCCACCTGGATGCAGACCGCCTGCTCACGGCCTGCAGGCTCGATGGAGTCGATGAAGCGCGTCGGCCGCCCGCCGCCGCCGGCCGCGTGGTAGGCGTCCCGCTTGCGGGTGAGGCGGAAGGGCTCGATGCCTTCGGGGAGGCGGATCTCGACGACGTGGGAGTCGTAGCGGTGGGCGGCCAGTGCGGTGCCCTGCTTGCGGCCCTCGGCCGCGCGACGCCGTGTGTAGGCCACGCCCCCGAGTGACTGGACCAGGGCGATCACGTCGTCCCGCAGGACGATCGACGCGGTGGAGTACTGGATCCGGCAGGTGCGGTCCCGCTGGGTGACCGGGCCCCCGTCGGAGTCGAGCAGGCCCTGGAGCACCGCGAGGCGGACTTCCGGCGTGTTGAACTGGTAGTCGTCCGGCACGAACTTGGAGTGCGAGCGGCTGCCGATCAGGTCGAGCTCGCGCAGCACCCTGGTGACGGGGTTCTCCAGGGTGACCACATCACCCGGGGACTTCACCCTGTTCAAGACGTAGCCAGGACCGCCCCTGTGCCGTACGACAACCCCCGGAAGGGCCGATTCCAGCGCCTGGGCCAGTTCCTCGTCCTCCGTGGAGAAGGCCGGTGTGGTGGAACCGGTCAGGCAGCCGTCACCGAGCAGCAGGCCCAGCGCGTACGGGTCCATCGGGACCTCGCGTGCGGGGAATTCGACGGGCGCGGTGAGCATCGGCAGCTCGTAGCGGCGGGCGTGCGCCGCGCGGAGGTTGCCGATCATCTCCTTGGTCTCCAGAACCCGCCACGGCTTGTCACGGCGCTTGTCCGAGGCCGTGCGGACCGTCCAGAGGTGCTCGCCGCAGCACAAGGTCCAGGAACCGTCCTGGGCAGTGAGGCGGTAGATGTCCTTCTCGCCCTGCGGATAGACGCCGAGGACCGGGGTCGGCTCGCCGTCCGACCCGACAACGAGGTCGCCCACCTGGAGATCACCGATGGGACGCCAGCCGTCCGGCGTCAGCACGTTGGTGAAGACGGGCATGGCCCGGCCCCTCATGTACGCCAGGGGCGCCACCTCGATGGTGCCCGCCGCCATCAGGCGGGGGATCGAGTCCGGGTCGATCATGTCGTGCAGGGCGTCGTAGAGCGGGCGCAGGTACGGGTCGATCTTGTCGAAGAGGGTGCCGGGGAGGAAGCCGAGGCGTTCGCCCGCCTCGACCGCCGGGCGGGTCAGGATGATCCGGCTGACCTGCTTGGACTGCAGGGCCTGGACCGCCTTGGCCATGGCGAGGTAGGTCTTGCCGGTACCGGCGGGGCCGATGCCGAAGACGATCGTGTTCTTGTCGATCGCGTCGACGTACCGCTTCTGGTTCAGGGTCTTGGGGCGGATGGTGCGGCCGCGGCTGGAGAGGATGTTCTGGGTGAGCACCTCGGCGGGCGTCTCGTCCGGTCCCTCGCCGTTGCCGCTCGACTTGAGCATGGCGATCGAGCGTTCCACTGCATCCTCCGTCATCGGCTGCCCGGTGCGGAGCACCAGCATCATCTCGTCGAACAGGCGCTGGATCAGAGCGACTTCCGCCACGGCGCCGATCGCGCTGACCTGATTGCCCCGAACATGGATGTCGGCCTTCGGGAAGGCCTTCTCGATCACGCGCAGAAGGGCGTCGCCCGTGCCGAGCACGGACACCATCGGATGGGTGGCCGGGACGGTGAAACGGGCTCGCGCCTGCCCCGGCACGGGGCTCTTGGCTATCGGTGTCTGAGTCATGGGCCGGCACTGTGGCCTGCGCATACCTCCCACTGAGGGGCCGCGCCGATCGACGGCCTCCGGACTTCCAAGCGTACGTCGCCGCCCCGGCATCCCCGAGGGGTTTTACGGGGCCCGCACGCCCCGCCCGCGCCCACCCACCTCCGGCGAAGGGGGACTTCTCCATGCCCATCACCGTGGCCCGGTTCAACCTGATCGACCCGAACGGCACCCCTGAAACCCTCTCCGCCCGGTACAAGGCCGCGCTGGAGATGGCGAAGTACGCGGACGACCGCGGGATCGACACCATCCAGACCGAAGAGCACCACGGCACCGACAACAACTGGCTGCCCTCCCCCTTCGCCTTCGCCGGCGCGGTGTTCGGCGCCACCCGGCGGATCGCGGTCACCGTCTCGGCGATCATCGGCCCGCTGTACGACCCGTTGAAGGTCGCCGAGGACATCGCGGTCCTCGACCTGCTCAGCGGCGGCCGCCTCGTCACGGTGGCCGGCATCGGCTACCGCCCCGAGGAGTACGAGCAGCACGGCGTGGAGTGGGGCCGGCGCGGCAAGCTCCAGGACGAGCTGCTGGAGACCCTGCTGAAGGCGTGGACCGGCGAGCCGTTCGAGTTCCGGGGGCGTACCGTACGGGTCACCCCGCGGCCGTTCACCCAGCCGCACCCGCTGCTGCTGGTCGGCGGCAGCTCCGAGGCGGCGGCCCGCCGCGCGGCCCGGCTGGGGCTGCCGTTCTTCCCCAGCGCGCACCTGCCCGAGCTGGAGGCCTACTACAACGCCAAGCTCGCGGAGTACGGCACGGAGGGCTTCTGCATGATGCCGGCCGCCGAGACCCCGCTGCTGCACATCGCCGAGGACCCGGACCGGGCGTGGGCCGAGCACGGCGGGCGCTTCCTCCACGAAGCCGGGATGTACGCCTCCTGGCAGTCCAAGGACATCCGCAGCGCCGTGCGGTCGGGCGCGCACACGGTGGACGAGCTCCGGGCGGAGGGCGTGTACCGGATCCTGACCCCGGACGAGGCGGTCGCGTACGCCCGCGGCGCCGGCGAGGCGGGGAACCTGGTGCTGCACCCGCTCTGCGGCGGGATGCCCGTCGACGAGGGCTGGCGCAGCCTGCAGCTGCTGTGCGAACAGGTACTGCCCCGGCTCAAGGACTGAGCGGCGGGGCAGTACCTGTCACAAGAGGAGGGGGGCTGTTGGCGGGGAGGTCAGCCCATCTCCTCCAACGCCTTGCCCTTGGTCTCCGGCACCCATTTGAGGATGAAGGGGATCGAGAGCACGGCGAAGACGGTGTAGATCACGTAGGCGCCGGACAGGTTCCAGTCCGACAGGGTCGGGAACGACACGGTGATGACCCAGTTGGCGATCCACTGGGCGGCCGCGGCCACACCGAGGGCGGCGGCGCGGATCCGGCCGGGGAACATCTCCCCGAGCAGCACCCACACGACCACGCCCCAGGACAGGGCGAAGAACAGGACGAAGCAGTTGGCCGCGACCAGGGCCACGATGCCCTGCGCGTGCGGGAGCGCGATGTCGTCGCCCGCGCCGGACTTGGACGAGAAGGCCCAGGCGGCCAGGCCCAGCGAGATCGCCATGCCGACGGAGCCGATCAGGGCGAGCGGCTTGCGGCCGATCCGGTCCACGAAGATCATCGCGATGACCGTGCCGATGATGTTCACGACCGAGGTCTCGAAGGAGTACAGGAACGAGGCGCTCGGGTCGATGCCGACCGACTGCCACAGCGAGGAGCTGTAGTAGAAGATCACGTTGATGCCGACGAGCTGCTGGAAGACCGACAGCCCGATGCCGATCCAGACGATGGGCAGGAAGCCCTTCTTGCCGCCGAGCAGGTCCTTGAAGCTGGACTTGTGCTCGGAGCGCATGGCGTGCTCGATCTCCGAGACGCGGGCGTCGAGGTCGATGTGCTCGCCCTCGACCTCGGCCAGCACCTTCCTGGCCTCGGTGTTGCGGCCGACGGAGATCAGGAAGCGCGGGGACTCCGGGATCACGAAGGACATCAGCCCGTAGAGCACGGCCGGGACGACCATGACGCCGAGCATCCACTGCCAGGCTTCCAGGCCGCCGATCTTGCCGCGCTGGTCGCCGTCCGCGAGGTTCAGGATCCCCCAGTTGACGAGCTGGGAGATGGCGATGCCGATGACGATCGCGGCCTGCTGGAAGGAGGCGAGCCGGCCCCGGTACGCGGGCGGGGACACCTCGGCGATGTAGGCCGGGCCGATGACCGAGGCCATGCCGATGCCGAAGCCGCCGATGACCCGCCACACGGCCAGGTCCCAGAGCGCGAAGGGCAGGGCCGAGCCGATGGCGCTGGCCGTGAAGAGGACGGCGGCGATCTGCATGCAGCGGATGCGGCCGATCCTGTCGGCGATGCGGCCCGCGGTGGCGGCGCCCAGCGCGCAGCCGATCAGCGCGGCGGCGATCACCTGGGCGAGGGTGGCCGGGCCGACGTCGAAGCGGTCCCGGATGGCGACGACGGCGCCGTTGATGACGGAGCTGTCGTAGCCGAAGAGGAATCCGCCCATGGCCGCGGCCGCGGTGATGAAGATGACGTGCCCGAGGTGGTCGGGCTGGGACGCGCGGCCGCCGCCTGACGCCGAGGCCTGCGCTGTGCTGCTGCTGCTCAAGGTCTGCTCCTGCGTGCCCGGCTGCGGTGGCGGGCGGGTGGGGGTGATTCCTTCCAGTGGCGCACAGGTCAAGATCGGGCACCACCCGAAGGAAAGGCGGCGGGAGCGAGCCTATGTGTTCATTTCTTGAAGTCAAGAGTTCAAGAGAGTCGCATTTCTCCCTGACCTTCAGCGGGTTGAGGAGGTTTTGAGGTTCAACTCTTGAAGAGAGTGTGAGCTGACGCGTGTCACCGCAAGCGCTGGCTGATGACCTTCGAGACCCCGTCGCCCTGCATCGAGACCCCGTACAGCGCGTCCGCGACCTCCATCGTCCGCTTCTGGTGCGTGATCACGATCAGCTGCGAGCTCTCCTGGAGCTCCTCCATGATCCGGATCAGCCGCTGCAGGTTGGTGTCGTCGAGCGCGGCCTCGACCTCGTCCATCACGTAGAACGGGCTGGGCCGGGCCTTGAAGATGGCGACCAGCAGCGCCACGGCGGTCAGCGAGCGCTCGCCGCCCGAGAGCAGCGACAGCCGCTTGACCTTCTTGCCCGGCGGGCGGGCCTCGACATCGACGCCGGTGGTCAGCATGTTGCCGGGGTCCGTGAGGATCAGCCGGCCCTCGCCACCGGGGAACAACCGCGAGAACACCCCCTCGAACTGACGGGCCGTGTCCCGGTAGGCCTCGGTGAACACCTGCTCGACCCGCGCGTCGACCTCCTTCACGACTTGAAGGAGATCGGCTCGGGTCTTGCACAGATCTTCCAGCTGTTCGCTGAGGAACTTGTGCCGCTCCTCCAGCGCCGCGAACTCCTCCAGCGCCAGCGGATTGACCTTGCCGAGCTGCTGGTAGGCCCGCTCGGCGGCCCTCAGCCGCTTCTCCTGCACCACTCGTACGAACGGTCCCGGCTCGGCGTCCTCCTGCGGCGCCTCCCCGTCCACGGGCGGGCTCGGCGGCACCGGCTGGTCGGGCCCGTACTCGGCGACGAGCCCCGCCGGAGCGATCCCGAACTCCTCCAGCGCGCGGCTCTCCACCTGCTCGATCCGCATGCGCTTCTCGGCGCCGAGCACCTCGCCGCGGTGCACCGAGTCCGTGAGCTTGTCGAGCTCGCCCTTGAGGTCGCGGCCCCTGGTCCGGGCCCCGCCGAGCTCGTGCTCGGCCACACCCTTCGCGTACTCGGCGGCCGTGCGCTCCTCGGCCGCGCGGGTCAGCGACACCTCGATGTGCGCGAGCAGCTGGCGGGCCCCGCCGGCGACGGCCCCCGCCACCTCGGCCTCGTACCGCAGCCGTGCCCGGCGGTTCTCGGCCCGGGCGCGGGCATCCCGCTCGCCGCGGGCGGCGCGGTCGAGGGAGTCGGCCCGCCCCGCCAGGCCCTTGACCCGCTCCTCGTGGGTCCTGAGCTGCAGCCTGGCCTCCATCTCGGTCTGTCGGGCGTTCGCCCCGTCGGCCGCGAGCCGGTCCCGGCGGGAGCTGTCCGGCTCCTCGGCTCCCTCCCCGGCCCGGTCGTCCTCCTCGGCGACCGCGAGCCGCTCCGCGCACTCCTCCACCTCGAACAGCGCCTGCTCCAGCGCGTCCTGCGCCTTGCTCGCGGCCGCGGCGGCACGCTCGGCCTCGCCCAGCGCCCCCTTCGCCTGCCCGGCGAGCCGGCCGAGCTGCTGCGCGGCCTGGGCCCGCGCCTTCTCGGCGGCCCTGCGCAGCTCCCCGAGCTCCTCGACGCGGGCGCCGGCCAGGGACCGGCGCGTGTCCGCGGCCTCCTTCCCGGCAGCCAGCTCCAGGCACCGCTCGTCCAGCCGGGCCAGCTCGGCCGCGGCCTCGTCGACGGCGGCCCGCACCTCGATCAGGCTCGGCACCCCGGCGGACCCGCCGTGCGCGAGGTGCGCCCCGAGGACGTCCCCGTCTGCGGTCACCGCCACCAGATCGGGCCGCGCGGCGACCAGCGCCTCCGCTTCGTCGAGTCCGCCGACGACCGCGAAGTCCCGCAACACCCAGGCCACGGCCCGCACGACCTCGGCGGTCCCCCGCACCAGCCCCGCGGACTTCGTCGGCTTCTACCAGCCCAACATCGGCGAGCGGTTCTCCCCGATCACCCCGGCCCGCGTCGCTGACACCCGCACCGCGGGCGGCCCGCTGGGCGGCGGCCAGACCCGCACGGTCAAGGTCGCCGGCGTCAACGGCATCCCGGCCGACGCCACGGCGGTCGCGCTCAACCTGACCGGTACGGGCGCCACCGAGCAGGCGCACGTCATCGCCTACCCGGACCCGGCGAAGCGTCCGGCCACCTCGAACCTGAACGTGGAGCCCGGCAAGGACAAGTCGAACCAGGCGATCGTCCCGGTCGGCCCGAACGGCACCATCACCCTCTACACCAACTCCGGTTCCACGCACGTGATCCTGGACGCGGTCGGCTACTACGGCAAGGACGGCAAGGCCCTCTTCACCCCGGTCGTGCCCAAGCGCCTCGCCGACACCCGCAGCACCGGCAAGCTCGCCCCCGGCGCGATCACCAACATCTCCGGCCTCCCGGCGAACTCGGTGGGCGCGGTCCTGAACCTCACCGCCACCGACACCACCGACCCCGGCTTCCTGACCGCCTACGCCTTCGGCGCCACCCGCACGGACGCCAGCAGCCTCAACACCATCCCCGGCCGCACCGTCCCCAACCACGTCACCACCCCCGTCACCGACGGCAAGGTCACCGTCTTCAACAGCTACGGCGGCCCCAACCACGTCATCACCGACCTCCTCGGCCACTTCACCAAGGGATAACCGCACCCGCTGAACACGAGAGCCCCGGCCACCGCGATGCGCGGTGGCCGGGGCTCTCTCGTGCGGGCGGGGCCGCTCAGCCCTCGGTGCGGGCGACGCCGACGGGGCAGGCCACGCCCGTCCCGCCGATGCCGCAGTAGCCGCCGGGGTTCTTGTCGAGGTATTGCTGGTGGTACGCCTCGGCGTTCCAGAACGGGCGCTCCGACGCCGGGAGGACGGCCGTGCTGATCGTGCCGTAGCCCGAGGAGGTCAGGACCCGCTGGTAGGCCTCGCGGGAGGCTTCCGCGGTGGCCTGGTCGGCGGGGGAGTGGGTGTAGACCGCCGAGCGGTACTGGGTGCCGACGTCGTTGCCCTGGCGGAATCCCTGGGTGGGGTCGTGGGACTCCCAGAACAGCTTCAACAGGGCCTCGTAGGACACGAGGGACGGGTCGAAGACGACCCGGACGACCTCGGTGTGGCCGGTGCCGCCCGAGCAGACCTCCTCGTAGGTCGGATTCTCGGTGAAACCGCCCTGGTAGCCGGCGAGGGTGGTCCACACGCCCGGGGTCTGCCAGAACTTGCGCTCGGCGCCCCAGAAGCAGCCGAGGCCGAAGTCCGCTACCTGGAGGTGGGCGGGATAGGGGCCCGCGAGGGGGTTGCCGAGCACCGTGTGGACGGCGGGCAGGGCGAAGAGCGGCTCCGCGCGGCCGGTCAGGGCTTCCTCGCGGGTGGGGAGCTCGGGCGTGCGGCGGTACGAGAACATGGATTCCCTCCTTGTGGTCTACCCGTAACGGGGAACGGCGGGCCGGGATTCCCCCGGCCCGCCGTTCCCCCGCTCCCGCCGCCGTTCAGAACCCCGGCGTGGTCACCCGTACCGCCCAGTTGCGCGCGTTCAGGTAGCGGCCCTTCGGGGATCCCGCGTAGCGCCAGGGCAGCGCGCCTATGTATCCGTCGATGTGCCGGAACTGCTCCACCGCCTCGGCGTCCCGGTCCTGCCACCACAGCAGCCAGGCCAGGAGGTGCCGCATGCGGACCGCGCGCCGGTCGGCCGGGTCGGCCGCCGCCAGGTCGGCGAGGGCGGCGTCCACCGCGGCCGCGGCGGCCGGCTCGTTGAAGAAGGCCGACGGCTCCAGGTCCTTCTCCCACGACTCCTGCTCGACGAGCGCGACGAGGGGGAGGAGGGCGAGCAGCTCGCCGGGGGCCGCGCCCGCCGCCGCCTCCCGGGCGAAGTCCATGGCCAGCTCGTGCGAGCCGCGCCACTTCTGCGACCAGTACTGCTGCGCCGTGGTGTGCGCGGTCAGGTTCTTCGGGTCGCGGGAGACGATCTCCGACCACAGCTTGCGGTACTCGTCGTGGGCGTAGCCGAGGCCCTGGGCCATGGGCTGTTCCACCATGTACGGGACCGGGTCGGCCGGGTCGGCGAGCCGCTGGGCCTCGTGCGCCTGTTCCCGGGCGGTGAGCAGCAGTTCGCGGAAGAGCCGGAACTGCTCCTGCGTCGTTTGGCTGCCCGCCTGGCTGCCGCGGACGTTCCAGGCCACCATCACGGCGGTGTCGGCGTTCACCAGCGCCGCCGTCGGGTCGGACGGCCGGGCGGCCTGCCAGGCCAGCAGGAAGGCGTCGTCCTCGGCCGCCACCTCGGACAGGACGCGGACGCGGTGCCAGCGCAGTTCCCAGTCCCGGCCCGCCGCGCCGACGTAGTCGGCGCCCGCCTCCCAGTCGCCGGCCGTGACGGCGGCGCCCGCCGCCGTGTCCTCGGGGGGCACGGGCTGCGCGTTCTCGGTGTCGAGGTCCGCCTCGGCGACGAAGCCGAGGGCGACGACGGCCGCCGCCTCCCGGGCCTTCTCCTCGTCCTTCCCGGAGGCCGTACGGGCGCGGATCGCGTCGACCTCGGTCTGCAGTTCGGCGGTCCGCGCGTTCAGGCGCTTCGCCTTGCGCAGGAAGTACATCGCGCGCAGCAGCTTGTACGCGCCGGCTGCCAGCAGGCAGCCGAGGATGATGAGGCCGATCACGGGGCAAGCACCAGCTTTCGCAGCGGTTCGGTGTCGGGAAGGTCGGCGACGGCACGTTCCAGGGCGCGCTCCAGCTCGTCCTCGAAGCCGTCGGCCAGGTAGCGCAGGGTCGCCGATTCGGACCAGGACAGCTCCCAGCGGACGGCGCCGCGGGCCGTGAGCTCGGCGGTGACCAGCTGGTTCACCACTCGGCGCAGCGCCGGGCGGGCGAACTCGCGGGCCGCGCGGCCCGTGGCGGCGGCCGCCTCCTCGGACTGCGGGAGCCGGCCGGTGATCCGCCAGCGCACCGCCGGATCGGCGTCGACCGCGTCGAGCAGCGAAGCCAGGTCCTGGCCCACGCCCTCGGCGGCGAGGATCTCGCGGAGCTCCTCCGAGCCCCGGCCGACGTAGCGGGTCATGCTCTCGTGGACCAGGTCGGCCCAGTCCAGCCGGCGCATCGCGTAGGCCTCGGGGGTCAGGACCGCCCGCTCCAGCTCGACCAGCGAGGCCTCGGCGTCCGCGAGGAGTTCCAGGGAGGGGCGGGAGGCCTGGGCGGCGCGGCCGTCGTCGGGCAGGGCCTCGATGCGGGCCACGCGCTCGGCGAGGGCGGGGTGGGAGTCGTACGGGTCGGTCGGCTCCTGCGGCAGTTCGGCGCGCAGTTCGTCCAGTTCCGCGGCGCGCGCGTCGAGGAGGTGGCGCAGTCCGCCGAAGACCTGCCCCTGGGGCGGCAGCAGCTCGGCGCCGACGCCGAGGGTGGCGTAGGAGTCCATGTAGAACGTGTGCGCCGGGCCGATGGCGTTGACCTCGCGCAGCGCGGAGGAAGCGGAGTCGCGGCCGGCCACGCGGACGGCGGCCAGGTCGGCGGCGAGCTCCTGGCGGCGGGAGTCGGAGAGGGTGGCGCGCTGGTAGAACTTCCCGTACGCGGTGTAGATCTTTGCCATCGCGCGGTACATGGCGCCGTCGCCGGTGGTGTCGATCTCCTTGGCCTTCTTGCCCGCCGCGATCCGCTTCCCGGCCTTCTTCTCCTGCTTCGCCCGCTCCTTGGCGATCTTGGCGTCGGAGCGTTCGTGGAAGGTGTCGACGGTGCGCAGCAGCTGCACGCGGCCGCGCCGGATCAAGGGGGTGAGGCGGGTGTCGAGGTTGGCGTAGTGGCCCATCTCGTGGGCGAGCACGGAACGCAGCCGCATCTCGTCCATGCCTGTCATCAGCGGCAGGCCGATGTGCAGGCGGCGGGTGCCCGGCAGCAGCCCGAGGAGCCGGGCGTCCTCGGTGACGGCGGCGTTGACGTCGGCGACCAGCAGGATCTCGTCCGGTGCCCGGGTGCCGACCTGCTCGGCGATCTCCCGCACGGTCTGCCACAGGACGGGTTCCTGCCGCTCGGTGACGGGGACGCCGGGGATCGGGTCCGGCGGCGGAAGGCGCAGCATGAACATGCCGCGCACGATCGGGACGGCGAGGACGACGGCGACGATGATCAGTTTGACCAGGCTGGGGCCGTGCAGTCCGGCCGACTCGGCGCCGCCGACGGCGGCGACGAGGGCGGCGAGCAGGACGACGCCGAGCAGGTAGAAGCCGGCGAGCAGGACGAGGGCGCGCAAGGCGCGCAGTGAAGCGCCCATATGGACAGATCCCCCCACGGGACGAAGCGGTGCGATGTTGCTTACGCGAACCTTATGGCCGGGGTTCGGCGCCGTGGGGGGATCTGTCCCTAGTGGCTGGCTCTTATACACTTGTGAAGCTGTGGACGGTCTGCTATGTACACATCACACTGGTCACCACACAGTTCAGCTTCATCGCCTGCCCCGCTTGATGAACTCCTCCAGCTCGGCGGCCTGGTCCGCGGTGACGATCTGCGGCCCGGTGAGGACCGGGCGGCCGCCGCCGAGCACATCGGCGTTGTAGCGGTGGAGCCAGAGCAGGTCGACCGCCTCGTACCCCTGGAGGTAGGGCTGCTGGTCGACGGCGAACCCGAGCGCGCCGGACTTCAGGTCCCGGGCCACGGAGGCGTTCAGGTCGAAGGTGTCGACCTCCGCCTTGCTGCCCGCGGCCTCCTTGGCCTTGACGGCGGTGGGGGCGAAGGGCGCGCCCAGGGTGACGATCGCGTCGACGGACGGGTCGGCCTGGAGCTTGGCCTGGAGGGCGGCCTGGACGGACGGCATGTTGGTGCCCTCGACGTACAGGTTCTCCAGGGTCCCGCCGCCCTCGCCGAGCGTCCGCTTCGCCCCGGCGCAGCGCTGCTCGTGGCCCACGTTGCCCTGCTCGTGCAGGACGCAGACGGCCTTCTTCCTGCCGCGCTTGGCCAGCTCGGTGCCGACCGCCTCGCCGGCGATCTCCTCGTCCTGGCCGATGTGGGTCAGCGCCCCGTACGCGGCGGACTGGGCGGATCCGGAGTTGACCGTGATCACCGGGATGCCGGCCTTGACGGCCTTGGCGAGGACGTCCTTGAGGGCCTCGGGCTTGGCCAGCGAGACGATCAGCCCGTCGACCTTCTGGTCGATGGCGTTCTGGACGAACTGCGCCTGCTGCTGCGCCTGGTCGTCGTGGGCGTAGACGAAGTTGATGTTGTCCTTCGCCGCGGCCTCCTTGGCGCCCTTCTGGACGATGTCCCAGAAGGTGTCGCCGTCGCCCGCGTGGGTGACCATCGCGAAGGTCCAGCGCGGAGTGGACACCGCGGGCCGGCCCGCCGCCTCGGCCTTCGCCCGATCCTCGGCACGCTTGCCGCCCGTACTGCTGCAGCCCACGAGGGAGGCTCCCAGTACCGCCGCGAGCACCGCGCCCACGACGCGCACCCCTGCCTTGACCCTAGCCACGTCTGCCGTGCCTTTCGTTCGTCCCGCCGCTGTCCCGGCGCCGTACCGCGGCCGGTGCGACGCGTCCGCGCCGCTCGCGCCGCGCCCGCCCGGGCGGTCGTGTGTTCGCGGCCGCAGCCGCCCAGTATCCGTCACAGTGCACCATGCAAGGTCATCGGGGCCATCTCGGACTCATCGGGACGCAGCCGGGCAGATTGACAGGTCCCCCGGACGGGGCCACGTTGAGTGCATGCGCATCGGGCTCATAGGAACGGGCCGGATCGGGTCCTTCCACGCGGCGGCACTGGCCCGCCAAGCGGACGCGGGCTCGCTCCTGCTCGCCGACGCCGACCCCGCGCGGGCGGCCCGCCTCGCCGACCGGCTCGGCGCCACCGCCGCGCCCGGCGTCGAGCAGGTCTTCACCTGGGGCGTGGACGCGCTGGTGGTGGCGTGCGCCACCGAGGGGCACGCGGAGCTCGTCGTACGGGCGATCCGCGGCGGCCTGCCGGTGTTCTGCGAGAAGCCGGTCGCCCCGGACCTGGACCGCACCCTGGCGGTGCTGCGCGAGGTGGCCTCGGCCCGCGGGGTGCTCCAGCTCGGGTTCATGCGCCGCTTCGACGCGGGCTACGGCACGGCGCGGGAGCTGGTCCGCTCGGGAGCCCTGGGGCGGCTGCACACCGTACGGACCACGACCGCCGATCCGGCGCCGCCGGAGGCCTCGTACCTGGCCACCTCGGGCGGCCTGTTCCGGGACTGCCTGGTGCACGACTTCGACATGGTCCGCTGGGTGACCGGGCACGAGGTGGCCGAGGTGTACGCGACCGGGTCGGACGCGGGGCCGCCCCGGTTCCGGGAGACGGGCGACATCGACACCGGCGCCGCGCTCCTCACCCTGGACGACGGGACGCTGGTCTCCTGTACCGGCACGCGCTGCAACGGCGCGGGCTACGACGTGCGGATGGAGCTGGCCGGGGAGCTGGACCAGGTCTCCACCGGGCTGGACGACCGCACGCCGATCGCCTCGACCGAGCCGCACGGCCCGCCCCCGGCGAGCAAGCCGTGGTCGGGGTTCCTGGAGCGGTTCGCCCCGGCGTACGAGGCGGAGCTGGCGGCCTTCGTCCGCCTCGTGCGCGGCGAGGGCCCCAATCCGTGCGACGGGGTCGAGGCGCTCGCCGCGCTGCGGGTGGCGGAGGCCTGCGAGCGCTCGCGCCGCGAGCGGCGCGTGGTCCGGCTGGAGGAGCTGCCGGGGCTGTGAGCGGGTGGCGGTCATCGGCCGGCGCCTACCAGCGGACCGGCAGCCGCTTGACGCCCCGGATGAGGGTCCCGGGGAGCCAGTCGCGCGGCCCCGCCTGCGGGTCCTCGGCCAGGCCGGGGAATCGTTCCAGCAGGGACCGGATCGCGATACGGGCCTCCAGCCGGGCCAGCGGGGCGCCGAGGCAGAAGTGGATGCCGTGGCCGAAGGCCAGGTGGCTCTGGCCGGTGCGGTGGATGTCGAACGCCTCGGGCCCGGGGCGGGAGCCCGCGCCGGGGTCCGCGAAGCGGGCCGGGTCGCGGCTCGCGCCGGCCAGGGAGACCAGTACGGGAGAGCCGGCCGCGATGAAGGTCCCGCCGATCTCCAGGTCGGCGCGGGCGAAGCGGTAGGTGGCGCTCTCGACCGGGCCGTCGTAGCGGAGCATCTCCTCCACCGCGCCGTCGATCAGCCCGTCCGGGTCGGCGCGCAGGGCCGCCAGCTGGCCGGGGTGGGCGAGCAGGGCCCGTACCCCGTTGCCGAGCAGGTTCACCGCGGTCTCGTAGCCGGCGATCAGCAGCAGGAAGGCCATCCCGACCAGCTCGGCCCGGGACAGCCGGTCGCCGTCCTCGTCCCGGGTCCGGATCAGGGCGCTGAACAGGTCCGGGCCGGGGCGCTCGCGCTTGGCGACGATGAGCTCGGCCAGGTAGCCGGACATGGCGCCCAGCGCGGCCCTCTCGGGCTCCGGCCCGCTCGGGCCGACGATCTCGGTGCACCAGGCGCGGAAGGAGCCGCGGTCGAGGTCGGGGACTCCGAGGAGTTCGCAGATGAGGGTCATCGGCAGCGGGTCGGCGAAGGCCCCGATCAGGTCGGCGCGGCGGTCCGGGGCGGCCGCCATCGCGTCCAGCAGCCCGTCGGTCACCTGCTGGACGCGGGGGCGCAGCGCCTCGATCCGGCGGGCGGTGAACTCGCGGGCCACCAGGCGGCGCAGCCGCGTGTGGTGGGGCGGGTCGGAGCGCAGCATGTTGGTGCTGAGCGTCGTGGTGGTGGCGGTGCGGTCGGCGTAGAGGCCGGCGGTCTGCCAGTTCTTCAGCACGTCGGGGTGGGCGAGGGCCTGGCGGGCCTCGTCGTGGCCGACGATCAGCCAGACCTCTTCCCCGTCCGCCGCCTTGACGCGGTGGACGGGTCCGCTCGCCCGTAACCGCTCGTAGTGCGGGTAGGGGTTCTCGTTGAAGTCTTCGGCGAGGTTGCTGACGTCCAGGACTGGCATGGAGAGCAGCCTAGGACTGCCGTTCACCCTCCGTGGGAGCGGTTTCGGACAATCGTTCAGCCAGCGGCGCGCCGCCCCCAGGCGGTGCCCGCGAGCACGAGGGCCACGCCCGCGAGACCCGGGGCGCCGAGGTGCTCGCCGCCGATGGCGATGCCCGCGGCGGCCGCCCACAGGGGTTCGGTGCCGAGCAGCAGGCTGACGCGGGAGGGCGAGGTGCGGCGGACGGCCCACATCTGCACGAAGAAGGCGAAGAGGGTGCAGAAGACGGACAGGAAGGCGAGCCCGGCCCACTCGGCGGCCCCGAAGTCCGCGGCGGCCGCCCAGGGGCTCGCGCCGGTGCCGGGCAGCACGGCCAGTACGGCGAACACGGCGACGGCGCTGCCGAGCTGGACGGTGGTCAGGGAGAGCGCGTCGGCGTCCTGGACCGCCTTGATCCGGGCCATGAGCAGGACGTGCAGGGTCCGGGCGAGGGCGGCGCCGAGGATGAGCAGGTCGCCGAGGCCGGGCGCGGTGAAGCCGGCGCCCTGGGTGAGGAGCACGACTCCGGCGACGGAGACGGCCGCGGCGCCGAGGAAGGCGGGCGAGGGCGCGGTGCGGCGGACGGCGGACTCGGCCAGCGGCGTGAAGATCATGGTCAGGCTGATGATCAGTCCGGCGTTGGTGGCGGAGGTGTGCACGACCCCGTAGGTCTCCAGCAGGAAGATCCCGCCGAGTACGAGTCCCAGCACCCCGGCGCCGCGCAGTTGGGCGGGGCTGAGCGCGCGCAGCCGCGACCACCCCGCGACGACGAGCACGGGCAGCACCAGGGCGAACCGGAGCACGAGCACCGCGATCACGGTGTGCGTGGTGGTGATGCCCTTGGCGGCGAGGTAGCTGCCGCCCCAGACGACGGCGACGAGCAGGACCGGCAGGTCGGCGAGCCAGGCACGGCGGGGGGCGGGGGATGTCTCTTATAACCCACTTCGCCGTCCAAAGTACCACACGTAGGGGGTCATCGGCAAGGTCAGATGTGTATAAGGGAAAGTGCTGGGGGTGGGCCGCCGGGGCCGGGTGCCGGGCGGCGGCGCTGGCGGTGACCCGGCTGGGCGGGCGGCCGTAGGGGGACCCGGCGAGGTCCCGACGAGGTCCTGACGAGTCCTGACGAGTCCTGTCGAGATCCTGTCGAGTCCTGTCGAGATCCTGTCGAGGGAGACCGTACGGCCGCGCCGTTGGGTGTTACGACGACGTGTACTCCTGGTCCATCCAGTCGATCACGCCCGCGCCGTTCAGGTGGTAGCGGAAGACGCGGCCCTGGTCGGGGTGGGCGATCAGCCAGTCGATGAGCTGCTGGAGCGTGATCGGCTGGCTCACCGGGCTCGCGATGACCGGGGTGACGGCCGTGATCTTGGCGTCCTCGGCGATGTTGAGGAAGGTCTCCTTGCCCACCGTGTCGAAGGGGGCGGCGTCCATGCCGGGGGCGGCGCAGCCCCAGTTGCCGTGCTTGACGATCAGGCTGTGCACCCCGCCTTCGGGGGTGTAGCGGTAGACGGCCACCTCGTCGGGCGAGATCGGCATCTTGTGGTCGCAGTCGGAACCGGGCGCCGGGGTCTTGGCCTTGCCCGTCGCGGTGGCGCTCAGAGCCGGCTTCGGCGCGGACTTGGAGGGTGCCGTCGAGGCCGAGGGAGTGGCGGAGGGCGTGACCGCGGCCGTGGCCGTCGTGGTGGCGATGGGGCTCGGACCGGCGGCTCCCGCCCCGGTGTCCTCGTCGTCACCGCTGCAGCCGGTGAGGGCCAGGGTCCCGCACAGGGCGAGCACGGCGACCGCCGCCCGACCGCGCGTGCGTCTCCCGTCCCGAACTCGTACGACGTGTCCGCGCATTGCCGTCTCCCTCTGCCAAGGCGCCACCGGGGTGGCCGCCGTCGAAGCGTGCCGTCAACGTAGCGGGCTGTATCGGCCAGGGCGACGGCCGGAACCGTTCGTCACCTCGCCGGGATCCGGCTGTTGCCGTTCGCGGACCTCCGTGACGGGGCGCGGGCGCCCGGGGCCCTCGGCCGGGGTGCCCCGCGTCAGCCGCCGTGGCCCTCGCGCGGGCCCGTCCAGGCCGGGTGGCGCGGGTCGTCGGCCCGGACCAGGACGTCGGCCAGAGCCGCCGGGCCGGTCTCGGCCTCGTAGCGCGCGAAGGCGGGCAGGGTCCAGCGGGCGGACTCCTCGGTCCGCCGGGCGAGGGCCCCCGGGGAGAGGCTGATGTGGACGCTGAGGTCGAAGGGGAACCAGTGGCCCAGGAGCAGCGGGCCGTGCACGATCAGCACGCCGCCGGGCGGCAGTTCGGCGTAGGGGCTGCGGGTCGCCCGGTCGGTCGCCGGGTTCCAGAGGTCCGGCAGCACCCGGCCGCTGCCGCCGGGGTCGGTCGGGCCGAAGACCTCGCGCCAGAGCGCGGCCGTGTCGTACCAGCCCCCGAGGTAGGAGTCGACGTCCTCGCGCCCGAACTCGAAGCGCAGGGAGGCGGGGCGCAGGAAGCCCTCGGCCGCCACCACCAGGACCGGACGGCCGCGCGGGCGCAGCGCGTCGGCGAGCTCCCCGGCGAGCACGGCGGTACGGGCGGCGGGCGCGCCGTCGATGCCCACCCGCTGCCAGCCGGCCTCGCCGCCGCCTCCGCCGTTGTCGCCGTCGCCGCCCGCGGCGTCGTCGTCGAGGTGGTCGGCGAGCCGCTCGGCCATCCGCTGCCATGTGATCGATTCCAGCTGCACGAACCCATTGTCAGTGGCGCCGCCTAACGTTTTTGACGAGGGATCACCGGCGCACAGGGCCGGCGGCCCAACCTTGGGGAGGGGTCTGTCATGGCTCGGGAGACGACGTATCTGGAGCTGTCGCAGGACGACGGCGGTGCCCACAAGTTCTACGAGGTGACCGTCGACGGCACCGCCGTCTCGGTGCGGTACGGGCGCATCGGTGCGGACGGGCAGCTGCAGAACTCCTCCTTCCCGACCGTGGAGAAGGCGCGTGCGGCGGCCGCCAAGAAGGTCGGGGAGAAGGTCCGCAAGGGGTACGCCCCCGCGGTGCGGGGCGTCCGTGCGGCCCGGTCGGTCACGCGCCGCCAGGTGACGGCGACGCCCTCGACGGCGCGCGCGGCGGCCCCGGTGCTGTGGCGGTTCCGCACGGGTTCCTCGGCCTTCGGGATCCACGTGGACGAGGACCGCTGCTGGGTCGGCAACCAGGCCGGCGACGTCTACACGCTGAGCCACGGCGGTGAGGTGCTGGCCCGCTACTCACTGCCGGACGGGGTGAAGTGCCTGGTGGCGGACGAGTTCTGGATCTACGCGGGCTGTGACGACGGCACGGTCTACGACCTCTCGTCGAAGGTGCCGTTCGGCGCCTACGACATCGCGGCCGATGTGGACATCTTCTGGCTCGACATCCACGAGGGCGTGCTGAACGTGTCCGACCGCGACGGCGGGCTGACGGTGATCGACCACGAGGACGAGTTCCAGTGGTCGCGGCGCTCGGACGGCTCCAACGCCTGGATGGTGCGGGCTGACGAGCAGGCCGTCTACCACGGGCACAGCAAGGGCGTGACGGCCTACGCCCCCGACGGCGGGCGGCAGCTGTGGCACACGCCGACCAACGGCTCCGTGCTGTTCGGCTGGCAGGAGGACGACGCCGTGTACGCGGGCACCGGCCGCAACGCCGTGCAGCGGCTGTCGAAGGCGACGGGCGCGGTGGAGGCCTCGTACCGGTGCGACGCGGCGGTGTACTCGTGCGCGACCTCCCCGGACGGCCGGCACGTCTTCGCCGGCGACCTCGCGTCGTCGGTGTACTGCTTCGACGCCGACGGGCGGCGGCTGTGGAAGCTGGGCACCGGCAGCGGGGCCGCCCTGTCCATGCAGTACCTGGACGAGCGGCTGTACCTGGTGACCACCGACGGATCCCTGGTGTGCGTGGACGCGAGCGAGGCGGCGATCACCGCGGCCCGCGAGGGGTCGGTGCCGACCGCGGTGGACGTGAAGTCGGCGGCCGCCCTGCCCGTCTTCAGTCCGCCGGCCACGCCCGCCGCGGTGGCGACGGTGTCGGTGGCCTCGGTGCCCGCGGGAGGTGTGGTCGTGGAGTGCGTCCAGCAGGGCGGCCGGACGCGCGTCCAGGTGGTGTCGGGCGGCTTCGAGTCCTCCTGGAACGTGCAGTTCCCGCGCGGGATCCGGGAGGCCGGCGCCCGGTACGTGGTGGACGGGCTGCACGCGGCGTCCGGGGGCTTCTACCGCGTGCGCGGCGAGATACGCCGACTGGTCTGACCCGGTTCTGCGACCCGCGTTCACCGCGCGCGGGCCGGGCACGCGCAGGGCGTCGCCCCGGGCGGCGCCTCGGCGGGCAGCGCGAAGGGCTCGCCCTCGGCGAGGGCGGCGGTCACGTGGAGCACGACGGGCCCCCTGCCCAGGTTGCGGCCGAGGTGGACGTGCCGGATGCCCGCCGGCTCCACGAAGGCGGCTCCGACGTGGTGCACCTCGACCGTGCCGTCCCACAGGATCCGGGTCAGGGTCCCGGCCTTGACCACCGCGATCAGGGGGACGCGGTGGTAGTGCCAGCCGGTGCAGCCGCCCGGCTCTATCGTGATCTCTCTCGCCACGAGATCGGAGGCGGCCTCCGCCTTGGGGCGTCGAACCGCCGCCTGGGGGCGTCGCGCCGTCGCCTGTCGTCCAGCCATGTCTTCCTCCTCCATGAGCCCGCCTCGGCCCACTCGGCTCACGCTAGGAGGACACCATGAGGTCGGGGAAGACTCTGTGAAAGCGCAACTACCCATACTTACAAGGTGATATACGACCCGGACAGCGGTATCACATCGACATGAGCCTGGTCGTTTTCGAGTCGATGAAGCAGATCCACTGCGCGGAGTGCAGGCAGGGACCGCTACGGCACCTCGTCCGGGAGGCCGGAGTGCCCCGCTGCCTGGACTGCGCCGACCTCGGACACCTCGTCTACCTGCCGCGCGGCGACACGGCCCTCACGCGCCGCGCCCACGAGGCGAGTTCGCTCTCGGCCGTCGTCGTCCGCTTCCACCGGCGGCGCCGCCGCTACGAGCGCCAGGGGCTGTTCGTCGAGGACGCGGCCCTCGCCCGCGCGGAGCGCGCCTGCCTCGCGGACGCCGAGGCACGGGCCCGCCGCAGGGAGCGCGACCGGCTGCGTCGCGCGGCCGAGGACACCCGGTTCACGGCGGCCTTCTCCGCCGAGATCCTGCGCCTGTTCCCCGGGTGCCCCGCCGACCGGGCGCGGGCCATCGCCGCGCACGCCTCGGTGCGCGGCAGCGGCCGGGTGGGGCGCAGCGCGGCCGGCCGGGCCCTGGACGAGGAGGCCGTGTCGGCGGCGGTACGGGCGGCGGTGCGCCACCTCGACACGGAGTACGACGCCCTGCTGATGTCGGGCGTCCCCCGCTTCGCCGCCCGGGCCCGGCTGCGGCCGCACATCGACGCGTGCGGGGGTGTGGAGGCGGAGGCGGGGGGCCTCCCGCTACCACTCCGCGCTGCGCCAGCGGACGGACATCGAGGCGCCGGCCGCCGCCGTGTCCGGGCGGAAGGACAGCTCGGCCCGGCCCGGTTCGAAGGTGAACAGCTCCTCCGGGCCGCTGTCCGCGGTGGCCGTGTGCCGGCGCGAGGCGGTGCCGTTGAGCGTGACCGTGCCGGCGGCGGTGTCCACGACCAGCTCGTCGCCGGCCGTCAGGTCGATCCCGTAGCGCAGGCGGCGGCGGCTGAGCCGCTCCGTGACGGAGGGCGTGCCACAGGGGCCGCGGAAGGTGATGACCGGATGGGTCGGCGCGGAGCCGTCGTTGTCGGCGCTCGCGTCACCCGTCTTGGAGGCCGTGCCCCAGCTCAGGGGCCAGACCAGCGGCCAGGTCAGACCGCTCTCCGGCTCCGGCGCGGACACCACCGCCGACTGCTCGTCGACGAGGTAGCGGCGCGGGTCGGTGGCCAGCCACTGCACGGACGCCTTGGCCGCGCCCTGGGTGGCGTACACCCGGTCGGCGGGGACGATGCGCTGGCTGATCCGGGCCCGTACGGCCAGGATCTCGCCGTGCAGCCGGACCGCGAGCCAGCGCTCGTCCTCACCGAGGGTCAGCGCCTGGCGCAGGGCCCGGACGGTGGCCAGGGAGGCGCCCCGCTCGGGGACCATCCACAGGGTGCCGCCGACCTTGCGGGACTTGGCGTAGCGGGCGCCGGACCAGGAACCGTGGCCGGTGGGGCGTTCGGCGTCCGAGCTGTCGTACTCGGGCAGGTCCTCCCAGCCGCTGAGGCCGGCCTTCTCGATGGTGTAGGGGGTGCCGGGGCCGAAAAGGATCCCGGCCCACTGCATCTGCCCGTCCTGGGTGATGAGTGAGCCGGGTTCGAGATCGGCGGTGTGGGTCTGCGTGGTCTCGGCCATGACGGCCGTCACCTCATCTCGGGTGGGGGCGGTGGATCCGCGCGGGGGTCATGCGTGGGCGGCGACGAGGAACAGCAGGTCCTCGGCGGTGGACCGGGGGCCCGCGCCCGCCTCTTCGCGGAACTCCTTCACGCGGTACGGCTCCTGGCGCGCGGCGTGCGGGTCGAAGGGCGTGACGCGGCGGTGGTCGAGGTCCGACACGGGGTTGATGCGCGGGGCCTGGCCCATGGACTGGGGCCAGACGACGCCGCCCTCCGCGAGCATCGGGATCTTGTCGAGGTCGACGCCGAACTTCTTGCCGAGGATCGAGAAGCTGAGGTCCTCGAGGCCGTCGATGATCCAGTTGGCGAAGGCGATCATGCCGTTGAAGGGGCCGGTGACCACGGCCAGCACGGCCTGCAGCCCCGTGGTCACCATGCGGCCGATGCCGCCGAGCGACCCGGAGAGGGAGCCGCTCACACGGGAGAAGGCGCTGGGGAGCCCGCCGGTGAGGAAGTCGATCACCGGCCGGATCGGGGCCATGATCGCGTCGAACGCGCCGGAGGCGATCCCGCGCAGGGACTGCGTGGCCGAGCTGACGGACGTACCGACGCGCGCGATGCCGCTCGTGTCTCCGCTCAGCAGCCCGAGGACGCCGGAGACGACCGCGAGGTACCCCGTGAAGTACGTGGTCACGATCTCGCCGACGGTCTTGAGCACCGGAAGGAGGAACGTGAGCTGCTGCTCGAAGACCTTTCCGACGTACTCGAAGAGCTGCTCGATGATCCGCTGGCCGGTCTCGGAGTTCATGGCGAGCTCGATGAGCCAGGCGCCGACCGGGATCAGGATCCCGAGGGCGAAGCCCAGCGGGTTGGCGCGCATGGCGACGTTGACCGCGGTCATCACGACCGCGCCGACGGTCATGGCGATGCCGAAGGTGCTCATCAGGGTGGAGACGATCTCCATGACCGGGATCAGGCCGCCCAGGATCGCGAGGACGCCGCCGGTCGCCCCGCCCAGCTTGCGCAGCGAGGCGAGGACTCCGCGGGCACCGCTGCCGGCCTGCCCGGTCCCCGTCGCCGCCCGGCCGGCGGACTGGCCGACCTTGCCGGTGGACAGGGCCGCGGCGCCGGCCTGGGTCTTCAGCGAGGCGAGCACCTTGCCCGCCTGGCCGGAGTCGGTGGACAGCCGGCCCACGGCGGTCGCGGCCTGGCGGATCGAGGCCGTCTGGCGCCGCACGGCCTGGCGCGCCTGGGAGGACTGGGCGCGCAGGCCGTTCAGGGCGGGCTGCCACCCGGCGAAGAAACCGGCCGGGAGGGCCGCCGTACTCATCCGCGCGCCTTCGCCAGGTACATCAGCGCGTCGGCGGTGCGCTGCGGGTCGCTGGACTGGTGCGCGTAGTAGTTCTCGATGTGCAGGGCCGAGCCGTTGCCGGTGCCGGCGGCCTGCGTCCGGGCGCGGGCGGCGGTACGGGCGAGCAGGCGGTCGAGCTTGGACAGCGGCAGGACCGCTTCGGCCTCGCCGGCCTCGGCGATGATCGCGGGGACACCGCCGCTGCGCGGCATGACGACGCCGCCGGTCGCGAGCATGGGGATCGTGGGCAGGCTGACGCCGAAGCTCTTGCCGCCGACGATGGGGACCCAGCCGGGGACGCTGACGCGGATGCTGTTGATCCGGCCGATCATGGAGTTGATCAGGCCGATGACGGAGTTGATGGGGGACTTGACCGCCCCGAGGATGGCTCCGAAGGCGCCGGCCGCGATGCCCTTGAGCCCGTTCCAGGCGCTGGACATCGCGTTCTTGACCGAGTTGAAGGCGTTCGGGATCGCCGACTTGATCCAGTTGACCACCGGCATGATGACGGCCTTGATGCCGTTCCACACGGTGCTGATGACCGAGCGGATGGCGTTCATCACGGTGCTGATGGCCGACCGGATGCCGTTGAAGGCGGACTTCACGGCATTGCCGATGGCCGACAGGATCGGCATGACGGCGCCCTTGACGCTGTTCCAGACCGACTTGATCAGGTTTCCGGCGGTGCGGATGATCGGGCCGATGGCCTTCATGACCGCCGAGATCACGGTGCGGATGGCGGTGAACGCCACCCGGATCACGGTCTGCATGGCCTTCGAGCGGCTCGCCATCTCGACGATCTTCTCGATGAGCGGCATGAACAGTTCGAGCAGCCGGGCGAGGAAGTTGCCCTTCATGGACTTGTTGAGCTTGTCCTGGCCCGAGGCGGCCCGGTCGGCGCCGGTCTTGAACTTGCCGAGCTGGGTTCCGGCGCGCTGACCGGTCTGGCCGGCCTTGGCCATGGAGCGCTCGGCCTGGTCGCTCGCGGTCTTGAGGCCCTTGAGCTGGGTGGTGGAGCCCTGTGCGGACGTCTTGAGCGTCCGGAGCTGGCTCCCGCTGGAGGAGGCCTTCTGCCGGAGGCCGTCGGTGGCCTTGCCGGCGCCGGCGGCCTGGTCCTTGAAGCCCTTCAGGGCGCTGGATGAGGAGCGCAGCGAGGATACGAGAGACATGTCTCCCTCAATTCAGGGTGGGAGGGCGGTTCAGATGCCGCCGAGGGCTCCGGCGAGCTGGTTGACGGCCTCGCGCAGGGCCCTGACGTCCTGGGTCACCGGCTTGACGGTGGGCTTGGTCGAATCGACTCCGTGCTTGCGGCCGGTACTGGAATCCACGGCCTTCTTGGCGGCGTCACGGGCTTTGCGGAGCGCTTCCTCGATCTTTGTGATGCGCGTGCCGTGCTCTTTGACGATCGGGGGGAGGGCGTTGACCTGCCGCCGCAACGCGTCGGCTTGGCGCTTCTGCTCGGCTTCGTGAGCGTCTTCCTTTTCCTTCTCCCGCTTCTTTTCCGCCTCAGCGGTCTTCCGCTCGAGAGCGGCTTTTTTGAGGAGGAAGTCCTTGACGGCGAGCACCCTCCTTCTGCCCGCTGCCAGCTTTTCGTCGGTCCATTTGTGCAGTTCCAGCAGCTTCTTGGAGTTCTTCTCGTCCACCTTCTTGAAGAGGGAGAGGTCGACCTTGAGCGCCTGCATGGAGAAGGTGAGCAGCTGTACGTCCAACTTGACGAACAGGGCGTTCGTCGCCAGGGCGTACAGGCCGTAAGTATTGAATTTGATCTTGTCCCTCGCCTTGGCGAGGCCGGCTTCCAGATCCGCCAGGCGCTGGGACTGCCCGTTGGTGCCGAGGCTCAGCGCGGTCTTTATGTCGGTGATGGCGGAGCCGTGGCCCGTGAGGCTGATCGCGTGCGAGGAGCTGGTGCCCGAGAGGGTTCCGATGGTGCTTTCTGCCGAGGCGAGGTCACTGTCGATCTTCTGGAGATCTCGTGCCATCTCTCCTCCAATGGTGAGCGGGCGGAAATGCGAAAACCCGGCCCACGGGGGCCGGGTTTTCGCATTTCCGCCCGCTCACCATTGCAGGAGAGACGCGGTCTCTTATACTCATCTCCGAGCCCACGAGACAGCCAGAAATCTCACCCGGGGGTCCGCGGGGGAGGCGGGGGAGAGCATCACGTCGTCGGCGTTGACCCAGGAGTCCCCGGACTCGAAGGCGATCTCCAGCGTGTCGCCGGGGGCGAGGGAGATCCGGCCGAGCGTGTGGCGGCGGTAGTTCGAGGCGCTGGGCAGGGTCTGGGACCCGGCGACCGCGCCGTTGACGCGAGCGGTGAACCGGCCGTTCGGCCCGCCCGTCGCGATCCACGCGGATATGTCGTACGCGCCCCGGCCCGTGGCCGTCACCGTCTGCGACACCTTCATGCCGGGCCCGCCGTCGAGGTAGGCGAGCCGGGCCGCGCCGTGCGGGTAGTTCGTGGCGACTCCGGTGCCGGCGGTGAACTGCCATCCCGTGCGGCCCTGTTCGAAGCCGGGGTTGACGACGGAGAGCGGGGCGGGCGCGGCGGGCCTGGCCTGGACGGTCTGTCCGGCGGCCGAGCCCGGCGGCGCCGCCGCGGCCTGGCCGCCGAGGGCGAGCGGGGTGAGGGGGACGAGCAGGGCGAGGGCGGACAGCAGCGACACACGGGAACGCGTCATCGGGTTCTCCCTGGTGGGTGTGGAGCGGGCGGCGGCCGGTCTCGCGGGGCGAGGCGGGGCGGTGCGAGGCGGTGCGAGGCGGTGCGAGGCGTGCGGGGCGGTGCGGGCGGCACGCTAGCAATCCGGTCGGAAGTTTTGCAATGACCTTGTCAAAGTTCCCTGTTGGATCGAACTGAAAGATTTCATCGAACTATTGCAAGTGACCTGGCGGCGTGGTTACAGTCCTGGCCAGTCGGCTACGGCAACGGTGCGAGCAGGGGTGGGTCAGGCATGGAACTGGAACGTCGAAGAGTGCTGCGGCTGGGCGGCGCGATCGCCGCGGGAGCCGGGCTCACCGGCCTGACCGCGTGCTCGGGCAGCGGTGACACGGGCCAGGGCGGAACCGGCGGCGAGAAGGACAAGGGCAAGATCTCGGTCTGGTCCTGGCAGGGGCCGGCCGCCGAGATGAAGGCCCTCGTACCGGAGTTCAACAAGAAGTACCCGCAGATCGAGGTGACGGTCGAGGACATCGGCAACCCGGCGATCTGGGACAAGATCACCACCGGGCTGGCGGCCGGCGGACAGGGCCTCGCCGACGTCCTGCACATCGGCGTCGACTACCTGCCGGGCTACGTGGAGAAGTTCCCCGGCGGCCTCGCCGACCTCGCCCCGCTGGGCGCGAACGCCCACAAGGACGCCTTCGCCCCGGGCCTTTGGCAGACCGTGTCCCCCGACGGCAAGCGCGTCAACGCCCTGCCCTGGGAGGCGAATTCGGCGGGCTTCTACTACCGCGCCGACCTCTTCGAGAAGGCCGGGGTCGACGCGGGCGCCCTCCAGACCTGGGAGGAGACCATCGAGGCCGGCAAGGAGATCAAGGCGAAGACCGGCGCCCACCTGCTGGGCATCGACAAGCCCGCCTCGCAGGCCGACGCCGCCAACTTCTTCCAGATGCTCCTGCAGTTGCAGGGCTCCTTCTACTTCAACCTCGCCGGGGACATCACGCTCGACTCCCCGGAGGCCGTCAAGGCCATGACCCTCATCAAGACGATGAACGACGCCGGCCTGGTCAGCGACCTGGCGGGCGGCTGGAACGCGCTGATGAGCTCCCTGAAGCAGGGGACGGCGGCCGTCCTTTCCATGCCCACCTGGTTCGGCGGCATCATCCAGGAGCAGGTTCCCGGGGAAGCGGGCAAGTGGAAGGTCCGGCTGCCCCCGGCCGTACGGCGCGGCGGCTCCACCGCGGCCATGGTCAACTCCACCCACCTCGCCGTCGCGGGCAGCAGCAAGCACCAGGCCGCCGCCTGGTCCTTCATCGAGTTCGTCCTCACCCGCCCGGCCTCGCAGGTGCGGATCTACCGGGGCAAGGGCATCGCCCCCGCCCTGATGGCGGCGTACGACGACGCGGTCTTCCACGAGCCCTCGCCGTTCTTCGGCGGCCAGAAGAAGGGCGAGGTCTTCCTGGAGGCCCTGAAGGCCCCCTCGCCCGCCTTCAACTACACCGCCGACTACGCCCGCGCCCTCAAGCTGGTCACCGACGCCCAGTCCAAGGTGCTCCTCAAGGGCGCCGACCCGGCGAAGGTGCTGGGGGAAGCCGCGGACCAGCTGGGCCGGCAGACCGGGCGCAAGGTCTCCCGGTGACCGTGACGCCCACCGGCCGCACAGCCCCCGCCGCCCCCTTCCCGGGGGCGGCCCCGCGGCGGGCGCGTCGGCGGCGCGTCGCCCCGTACCTCTTCGTACTGCCCGCGCTGCTGCTGTTCTCCGCCTTCAAGATCTACCCCATCGGCCGGTCCTTCGTGATCAGCCTCCACCAGACCGTCGGCGGGACCGAGCGGTTCGTCGGAGCCGACAACTACACACGGCTGCTCCACGATCCGCTGTTCTGGACCGCGCTGAAGAACACCGCGGTGATCCTCGCCGTCCAGGTGCCGGTGATGCTCGCCCTCGCCACCGGGCTCGCCGTGGCCCTGAACTCTGGTCTGCTGCGCGGCCGCACGGTCTTCCGGCTCGGCTTCTTCCTGCCCATGGTCACCGGCCTCGTCGCCTACGGGATCATGTTCTCCGTCCTGCTCAACCGGGACTACGGGCTGGTCAACTGGCTCCTCGACCTCGTCGGCGCGGGACCCGTGCCGTGGCTGACCGACCCCCTGTGGGCGAAGGTCTCCCTCGGTCTCGCACTGACCTGGCACTACACCGGATACAACGCGGTGCTCCTGCTCGCCCGCCTCCAGTCCGTGCCCGCCGAGCTGTACGACGCCGCGGCCGTGGACGGGGCCGGCGCCTGGGCTTCCTTCCGCCACGTCACCCTGCCCGGTCTGCGCCCCGCGCTCCTGCTCACCACGGTGCTCTCCACCATCGGCACCCTGCAGATCTTCGACGAGCCCTTCGTGCTCACCGGCGGCGGCCCGGACAACGCGACCCTGACCATCGGCGTGTACCTCTACCAGAACGCCTTCAAGTACTTCGACTTCGGATACGCCTCCGCCATCGCCTACGCCCTGGCCGTCCTCATCGGCATCCTCGGTGTGATCCAGTTCCGCCTCCTGGGGGAGAAGACATGACCGCCGCCCGCCACCGCGGCAGGAGCATCCTGCTCACCTCCGGACTCGCCATCGCGCTCGCCGCCGTCATGCTCCCCTTCTACTGGCTCGTGGTCGCCGCCACCCACAGCTCCGGGGACATCTTCGACAGCCCGCCCCCGCTGCTGCCCGGCGGACACCTCGCCGACAACCTCCAAACGCTCCAGGACACCGCGCAGTTCGGCCGGGTCGTCCTCAACTCCCTGCTCATCGCGGCCGTCTACACCCTGTGCGCGGGAGCCGTCTGCGCCCTGGCCGGCTACGGCTTCGCCAAGTTCCGCTTCCGCGGCCGCGAGGCGCTGTTCGGGCTGCTCATGCTCGGGCTCGTGATTCCCGCGCAGGTCACCCTCGTACCGCTCTTCCAGATGATGGCCGAACTGCGCTGGCTGAACACCTACCAGGCGGTGATCATGCCCAACCTGGCCCTGCCCTTCGGCATCTTCCTGATGCGCCAGTCGATGGCCGCGCTCCCCGACGAGCTCCTCGACTCGGGCCGCATGGACGGCTGCGGCGAACTGCGGCTGTTCTGGAAGGTGGTGCTCCCGCCGATGCGGCCCGCCCTGGCCGCCCTGGCGATCTTCCTCTTCCTCTACCAGTGGAACGACTTCGTCTGGCCGCTGATCGTCCTGCGCGACAGCGCCTCGTTCACCATCCCGGTGGCCCTCGCCTCCCTCCAGGGCCTCGACGAGACCGACTACGGCGCGATCCTCGCCGGAACCGCCGCCGCCGCGATCCCCATGGCCCTCGTATTCCTCGCGCTCCAGCGCCAGTTCGTGTCCGGCCTGCTCGCCGGCGCCGTGAAGGAGTGACCGTGCAGACCACCACCGCCCCGGCGGACGGAACCGAGGCCGTGACCACCGCGGGGCTGGCGCCGGCCCGGGGCGAGCCGCTGCTCGACGGGGTCTCGATCGCCGTCCTCGCCCACGCGCTGGGCGTCCGCCCCACCTGGTCGCTCGGCGAGCCCGAAGGCGGACTGCGCGTGCTGGAGGTGCGGGCCGACGGAGCCCCCGTCGAGATCCGCTTCTCCGTGCCCCTCGGCGACGCCGCCGGATACTGGCACCCGCAGGGCGGCTGGCGGCGCACCCTCCTCGCGGACTGGGAGGGCCGCTCCCGGGTCTCGCTGGTCGACGGACACGCCGCCGGCTGCCTGTACGACCACTCCGGCGCGACCCTGCTGACCTTCGCCGCCGCCGACCCGGTACCCGAGGCGACGCTCCGGTTCGGCGTCTCCGAGGAGAACGACACCCACGTCGTCCACCTCCGCCTGCCCGCCTCCCGCCGCCCCCTCACGGGGGCCTCCCCAGCCACGGCCGCCACCACCGAACCCGACGGGTCGCCCGACCAGGCCACCGCCGCCCCCGCGCTGCGCCCCGGCGTCCTGTGGACCCGGGCCCGCGGGTTCCTCATCGCGCTCGCCGTCCTGCTCACCGCCGGCCTGGCCTTCGCCGCCCTGAGCTCCGGCGCCCACCACGGCTACCTCGACCCCCGGTCCGCCGACCCCTTCGGCAGCCGGGCCGTCGCCGAGCTGCTCAAGACCCGCGGAGTCACCACCCGTGTCGTCACCACCGCCGAGGAGGCCGCCGACGCCTCCGGGCCCGACACCACCCTCCTGATCGGCGACCCCGACCGGCTCGACCAGGACAAGCTCCGCACGATCCGCTCCGCCATCGACCTCTCCGGCGGCCGTACCGTCCTGCTCGCCCCGACCGAGCTCAGCCTCGGCGAACTGGCGCCCGGCACCCGCACCCACTCCAGCGCGCACGCCGCGGGCTCCGAGCTCGACCCGGGCACCTGCGCGTTCCCCGCAGCCGCGGCCGCCGGCCGCGCCGGCGTAGACGGCGGCCTGCAGTACTCCACCACCGTCCCCGGAGCCATCGGCTGCTACCCCACCGGCGGCCACCCCGCGCTCCTCGTCCTGCCCACCGCCACGCGCGGCGGCGACACCGTCCTCCTCGGCTCCGAGATCCCCTTCCTCAACAAGGCCCTCGCCGACGAGGGCAACGCCTCCCTCGCGCTCCAGCTCCTCGGCTCCCGCCCCCACCTCGTCTGGTACCTGCCGTCCTTCGCCGACAGCGGCCCCGACGAGGCCGAGCAGGACGAGGACTTCCTCTCCCTGATCCCCGCCGGCTGGAGCTGGGCCCTGCTCCAGCTCTTCCTCGCCGCCGCCGTCGCGGCCCTGTGGCGCGCCCGGCGCCTCGGCCCGCTGGTCACCGAGCGCCTGCCCGTCCTGATCCGCGCCTCCGAGGCCACCGAGGGCCGCGCCCGCCTGTACCGCAAGGCCGGCGCCCGCGACCGCGCCGCCACCGTGCTGCGCGCCGCCGCCCGCGAACGGCTGGCCGCGCTGGTCGGCGTACCGGCCTCCCAGGCCCACGACCCCGTGTCCCTGGTCCCCGCGGTCTCCGCCCGCCTCACGGTCGGCGACCCCGCCGCCGCGCCGCGGGCCGCGCACGACCCCGCCACCCTGCTCTTCGGCACCACCCCCGACACCGACGCGGCGCTCGTCGCGCTCACCGACCAACTCGACGCCCTCGAAAGAGAGGTCCGCACCTCATGACGGCCACCACGGACAGCGCCCGCTCCGCCCTGGAAGCGCTCCGCACCGAGATCGGAAAGGCCGTGGTCGGCCAGGACTCCGCCGTCACCGGTCTCGTCGTAGCCCTCCTCTGCCGCGGCCACGTCCTGCTCGAAGGCGTTCCCGGCGTCGCGAAGACCCTGCTCGTGCGGGCCCTCGCCGCCTCCCTCGAACTCGACACCAAGCGCGTCCAGTTCACCCCCGACCTGATGCCGAGCGATGTCACCGGCTCGCTCGTCTACGACGCCCGCACCGCGGAGTTCTCCTTCCAGAACGGCCCGGTCTTCACCAACCTCCTGCTCGCCGACGAGATCAACCGCACGCCCCCCAAGACCCAGTCCTCCCTCCTCGAGGCGATGGAGGAGCGCCAGGTCACCGTCGACGGCATCCCCCGCATGCTCCCGGACCCCTTCCTCGTCGCCGCCACCATGAACCCGGTGGAGTACGAGGGCACTTACCCCCTGCCCGAGGCCCAGCTCGACCGCTTCCTGCTGAAGCTCACCGTGCCCCTCCCCTCCCGCGAGGACGAGATCGGCGTACTGACCCGCCACGCCGCCGGCTTCAACCCCCGCGACCTGCACTCGGCCGGCATCCGCCCCGTCGCCGGCCCCGCCGAGCTCGAAGCCGCCCGCAAGGCCGTCGAAGCCACCAGCGTCTCCCCGGAGATCGCCGCGTACGTCGTCGACATCTGCCGCGCCACCCGCGAGTCCCCCTCCCTCACCCTGGGCGTCTCCCCGCGCGGCGCCACCGCGCTGCTGGCCACCGCCCGCGCCTGGGCCTGGCTCGTGGGCCGCGACTACGTCACGCCCGACGACGTGAAGGCCCTCGCCCTGCCCACCCTGCGCCACCGCGTCCAGCTGCGCCCCGAGGCCGAGATGGAGGGCGTCACGGCCGACGCGGTCATCACCGCGATCCTCTCCCACGTCCCCGTCCCGCGCTGATGGCGTTCACCGGACGCGCCGCCCTGCTGGCGGCCCTCGGCAGCCTCCCCGTCGGCGTCCTCGGACCCAGCTGGACCGGGATGCTGGCGGTCAACGCCCCCATCGCCCTGGCCTGCGCGGTCGACTACGCCCTCGCGGCGCCCGTCCGCACGCTCCGGCTGGCGCGCTCCGGCGACACGTCCGTGCGCCTCGGCGAGGCCGCGGACGTCCACCTGACGGTCACCAACCCCTCCGCCCGCACCCTGCGCGCCCGGATCCGCGACGCCTGGCCCCCCAGCAGCTGGCTGACCGGCACCGAAGTCGTCGCGTCCCGGCACGCGTTGACGATCCCCGCGGGCGAACGCCGCCGCCTCACCACACGCCTGCGCCCCACCCGGCGCGGCGACCGGCAGGCGGCCCGCGTCACGATCCGCTCGTACGGGCCCCTCGGCCTGTTCGCCCGCCAGGGCAACCACACCGTCCCCTGGACGGTCCGCGTGCTGCCGCCGTTCGCCAGCCGCAAGCACCTCCCCTCCCGCCTCGCCCGCCTGCGCGAACTCGACGGCCGCACCAGCGTCCTGACCCGCGGTGAGGGAACCGAGTTCGACAGCCTGCGCGACTACGTCCCCGGCGACGACACCCGTTCCATCGACTGGCGGGCCACCGCCCGGCAGAACAAGGTCGCCGTCCGCACCTGGCGCCCGGAACGCGACCGCCACATCCTCATCTGCCTCGACACCGGCCGTACTTCGGCGGGCCGCGTCGGCGACGCCCCCCGCCTGGACTCGGCGATGGACGCGGCCCTGCTCCTGACCGCCCTGGCCACCCGGGCCGGCGACCGCGTGGACCTGCTGGCCCACGACCGCCGCCCCCGCGCCCAGGTCCAGGGCCGCTCGGCCGCCGACACCCTGCCGGCCTTCGTCAACGCGATGGCCACCCTGGAACCGGAGCTCGTCGAAACCGATGCGCGCACCCTGGTCTCCACCATCCTGCGCAGCGCCCCGCGCCGCTCCCTGGTGGTTCTCCTGACGAGTCTGGACGCGGCTCCCATCGAAGAGGGCCTGCTCCCGCTGCTCCCCCGCCTCACGCAGCGCCATACGGTCCTGCTGGCCTCGGTCGCGGACCCCCACGTCGCGGAGATGACGAAGTCCCGCGGCACCGTCGACGCGGTCTACGAGGCCGCCGCGGGCACCCAGTCCCAGTCCGCCCGCCGGCGCACGGCCGAGCAGCTCACCCGCCACGGCGTCCACGTGGTCGACGCCACCCCGGAAACCCTGGCCCCGGCCCTGGCCGACGCCTACCTCGCCCTCAAGGCCGCCGGCCGCCTGTAATCAGCCCGCGCTTCAGCTGTTCAGATCGAGGACGCCCACTCCCTGGCCCACATAGGCCTTCGGTTCGATCGTGGCGACCAGCGCCTGCGAACCCCACTCGGGGAGATGGCGTGCGGCATGGACGGCGGCCGCGGCACCGGCGGGCACTCCGTCACGGCGCATCTGCGCCACGGCCAGCACGGCCGGATAGTCGAGGTCGAGCATGTGGATGACGTCGAGCTGTCCGATGTGCTCGGCGATCCCCGCGAGAACCACGTCGGCCTCAAGGACCGACAGGACAGGAACCCACAGGCGCGTGTCCGCGTCGAGGTAAGCGCGGTGGATCAGTGCCGACACCTGGCGATTCCCGGACAGTGCGAGCAAGGACGGCGTGTCCAGGACGAGGTGGTGCTGGATCACGCGGCAGCGTCCTCCTGCTGCGCGAAGGCCTCACGGATCTTGCGGCCCATCGCCGCACTCTCCGCGTCGCTCACGTCCACCCCGAAGTGCTCGGCCAGGTAGGCCCGAGCCCGCTCAGCCCGCTCCCGCCGCTCCTCCATGGTGAGCGTCGTCTCGGCGAACTCCTGCACAAGAGACCGGATGGACGTCCCACGGGACTCGGCGATGACAGCGAGGCGGTCTCTCACCTCGGCCGGCACACGGATCATGGCATCAGACATGCTCCGAGTATACGTCGACGTAAACACCCGGCGAGGGTAAACGCAGAAAAGCCCCGCACCGAACCCCAAAGGGCTGGTGCGGGGCTTTCCCACAATAATTGTTCGGCGGCGTCCTACTCTCCCACAGGGTCCCCCCTGCAGTACCATCGGCGCTGAAAGGCTTCCCCTCACCGGCGACGCCACGGCCGACGTCGTCATCGTCGGCGGCGGCTACACCGGCCTGTGGACCGCCTACTACCTCAAGACCGCAGCCCCCGACCTGCGCGTCACCGTCCTGGAGCAGAAGTCCTGCGGCTACGGGGCCTCCGGCCGCAACGGCGGCTGGCTCTACAACGGCATCGCCGGCCGCGACCGCTACGCCGCCCGCCACGGCCACCAGGCCGCCCTGCGCCTCCAGCACGCCATGAACGACACCGTCACCGAAGTCATCAGCGTCGCCGCCAAGGAAGGCATCGAAGCCGACATCCACCGCGGCGGCGTCCTCGAAGTGGCCCGCACCCCCGCCCAACTGACCCGCCTCAAGGCCTTCCACGCCGCCGAACTCGCCTTCGGCGAAACCCGGCGCGAGCTCTACGACGCCACCGACACCCGCGCCCGCATCGACATCGCGGACGCGGTGGGCTCCACCTGGACCCCGCACGGAGCCCGCATCCACCCCCTCAAGCTCCTCAAGGGCCTGGCCGCCGCCTGCGAACGCCTCGGCGTCACCCTCCACGAGTCCACCCCCGTCACCGAGATCACCCCGCGACGGGCGCACACCCCGTACGGCACCGTCAGCGCCCCGTACGTCCTGCGCTGCACGGAGGGCTTCACCGCCGCCCTCAAGGGCCAGAAGCGCTCGTGGCTCCCGATGAACTCCTCGATGATCGCCACCGCCCCACTCCCCGCCGACGTCTGGGACTCCCTCGCCTGGTCCGGCCGGGAAGTCCTCGGGGACATGGCCCACGCGTACATGTACGCCCAGCGCACGGCGGACGACCGCATCGCCATCGGCGGCCGCGGGGTCCCCTACCGCTACGGCTCACGCGCCGCCACCGCCGAAAACACAGGCCGCACCCAGCCCGCGACGATCACGTCCCTGACCGAACTCCTCACGGCCTTCTTCCCGGCCCTCACCGGCGTCGAGATCACCCACGCCTGGTCGGGGGTCCTCGGCGTCCCGCGCGACTGGTGCGCCACGGTCTCCCTGGACGCGACGACGGGCCTCGGCTGGGCCGGCGGCTACGTCGGCTCCGGCGTGGCCACCTCCAACCTCGCGGCCCGCACCCTGCGCGATCTGGTCCTCGGCGACACGACCGACCTCACGACCCTGCCCTGGGTCAACCACCGGGTCCGCCGCTGGGAACCGGAGCCCTTCCGCTGGCTCGGCGTCCAGGCCCTCTACGCCGCCTACCGCGAGGCGGACCGCCGCGAATCGACCACCCACACCCCGACCACAACCCCGCTGGCCCGCTTGGCGGACAGGATCTCGGGCCGCGGCTGAGGGCGCGAAAAAGGCCCCGGATGATCATCCGGGGCCTTCCGCCTCTGTACGAACTCCCTCGATCAGACAACTTCTGACCGGGGACGGGGCCCCCTGTCGGATTCGAACCGACGACCTACGCTTTACAAGAGCGGTGCTCTGGCCGGACTGAGCTAAGGGGGCACATGTGACACTGCGCAGCGCACAGAATCGCCTTCACTCTACACAGCGGGCAGACGCCGCCGCGAAGAACTTTCCGGCCCCTCGTAGCCCCTCGCCCGCCAGTTCGCCCTACGTACCGAAGTGCACGTCCGCACCGCAGGCCGAGCAGTCGCCGCAGACGTTCGGCGCCTGACCTCACGCCCCCGGGTACCCCGCCCGCTCCAGCCTCGGAGCCACCGCCTCCAACGGCAGGCCCGGGTTCAGGGCGTCCACGACCTCCTGGGTGAGCGGGCGCAGCGACCAGACGTGCCGGACCGCCTCCAGGGGGAGCTCGGTCTCGTAGTAGTCCTCGGCGAAGTCGCGGTAGGCCTCCGGGGTGCCCGCCACCAGGACCTCGAAGAGGTGGTCCGTGCCGTCCGGGTCGGTGTGGTCGGCCTGGTCTCCCTCCGGGAACTCCACCGTGCCGGCGCGCCAGGCGGTGTCGCCGGTCTCGCGCCAGAAGACGGCGGTCGCCTGGAGCACCCCTTCCTCCACGCAGAAGGAGGGCTCCGTGACGAAGGGCCGGAAGGCCTCGGGTATGCCGTCCACCAGGCCGGGCCACAGCTCCGTGTCCTCGTCGCCCCACGGGCTCATCGGCGATTCGTGGTCGAAGCCGCGCCCGAAGGCGCCGGCCGCGGTGAAGACGATCGCGTACTCGTCGCCCGAGCCGTTCTCCATGAAGGCCGCCTCCTCCCCCGGGGCCCAGGACTTCGCGTACGAGAAGTAACCGCCGTTCGCGTTGCCGCTGATCACCAGTTCCAGCGCGGCCATCGCCCGGCAGCGGTCGCGCAGGGTCGCGATGTCGGGGAGGGCGCGGGTCAGGTCGTAGATGGTCATGGACGTGATCAAAGCAGCCCCCACTGACAGTCCTCGTGCTTCCTCGTACCTGTCGGGCAAGTCACTCCCGCCCAGGTGCTGACAGGAGGCGCCGCGGCCGGTAGCGTCGGCTCCGCGTCCAGTCACTGGACTAGACCTTCCACTCGGATCGTCCGGCACGTTCCTGCCGGTAGAAGGGATTCATCACCATGGCTTCTGTCACTTTCGACAAGGCGACCCGTCTGTACCCGGGCGGCGACAAGCCCGCCGTCGACCAGCTGGAGCTGGAGATCGCGGACGGCGAGTTCCTCGTCCTCGTCGGCCCCTCCGGCTGCGGCAAGTCCACCTCGCTGCGCATGCTCGCCGGCCTGGAGGACGTGAACGGCGGTGCCATCCGCATCGGTGACCGCGACGTCACGCACCTGCCGCCCAAGGACCGGGACATCGCGATGGTGTTCCAGAACTACGCGCTGTACCCGCACATGTCGGTCGCCGACAACATGGGCTTCGCGCTCAAGATCGCCGGCGAGGACAAGGCCACCATCCGCAAGAAGGTGGAGGACGCGGCGAAGATGCTGGACCTGACCCAGTACCTCGACCGCAAGCCGAAGGCGCTCTCGGGCGGCCAGCGCCAGCGCGTCGCGATGGGCCGCGCGATCGTGCGCAAGCCGCAGGTGTTCCTCATGGACGAGCCGCTGTCGAACCTCGACGCCAAGCTGCGCGTGTCCACCCGTACGCAGATCGCGGCGCTCCAGCGCGACCTCGGCATCACCACCGTCTACGTCACCCACGACCAGGTCGAGGCGATGACGATGGGCGACCGCGTGGCGGTGCTCAAGGACGGTCTGCTGCAGCAGGTCGACACCCCGCGCAACATGTACGACCGTCCCGCGAACCTCTTCGTCGCCGGCTTCATCGGCTCGCCGGCGATGAACCTCGTCGAGGTCCCGATCGCCGACGGCGGCGTGAAGTTCGGCGAGAGCGTCGTCCCGGTGTCGCGCGAGGCGCTGTCCGCGGCCGCCGACGCGGGCGACCGCACGGTCACGGTCGGCGTGCGCCCCGAGCACTTCGACATCGGCGACACGGGCGGTCTGACGATCACCGTGAACGTGGTGGAGGAGCTCGGTGCCGACGGCTACGTCTACGGCTCGACCTCGCACTCCGAGGGCTCGCAGGACATCGTGGTGCGCGTGAGCGGCCGCCACGTCCCCGAGAAGGGCTCGACGCTGCACGTCGTGCCGCGCGCCGATGAGATCCACGTGTTCTCGACCTCGTCGGGTGCCCGCCTTTCCGGCTGACCCGACCGGCCACACCGATCGGCCACACCGAAGGGGCGTCCCGTCAAGGGGCGCCCCTTCGGCGTGAGTTCCGGCTTTCCGGGGTACCGCACTTCCGACAGATCGGGCCATTCGGCCGCATTCGTCAACCCTTAATTCGAAAAGCCACGTCGAACCATCCCCCGACCGGGTGACTAAATGTCGCCAAATCTTCACCGAGCGCTACTCTCGCCCTCGTGACCCACACTGCCCGCCGTATCGGCCGATCCCTCGCCCTGGTCCTGCCCGTCGTCCTGGTCCTGTCCGGGACCCTCGCGGTCACCATGGTCCCCTGGGCGGACAACACCCCCTCCCAGATCCTCACCGCGTCCGCCGAGGACGTCTCCGTCCCCGCGAAGCCGCGTGCCGCTCAGGACGTCCTGCGCGACAGGCTGTTGGGCGAGATGCAGCAGGGCGAGCAGCCGGGTGACGTGCTCACCCACCTCCAGCAGGAGGTCGACCGGCGGCCGTCGCTCGCCGAGCACTGCGCGGGCATCGCGCGGGCGCTCGGGCGGGCCGCGGTGGACGCCTACGGGCCGACGAAGGCGCAGTCGTTCGCGCGGCCGGTGTGCGACACCGCGTACGCGTCCGGCGTCGCCTCCATGGGCTGACGGCCGCCGCCGCCCACCGCCCTCGCCCGCACCTGTCTCTTATAACCATCCGACGCCGCCGACGATCTCCCCTGTGTAAGACTCGGTGCCTCGGGCGGACCGTGCCCCTGGACCTCGGGTCCCCGCTGGTCCGCCTCGCCGAGGCGGACCAGCGGGGACCCGAGGTCCAGGGGCACGGTCCGCCCGCGGGCCGCCGGGGCGGGCCGGGCGGGCGGTGCGGCGGGCGGTACGGCGGCCGCCCGGCCCGCGGTGTCCGGCCCCGCCGGGAGCAGGCGCTCCCAGCGCGGGGCGCGGCCCTCGGTCCACAGGGCGGCGCAGGTGCGCCGCAGGGCGGCGAGACCGGTGAGGCGGGGAGAGGAGGCCGCGACGGACAGGTGGGGGCGCTCGCGCAGGGTGTCCTCCACGAAGCCCGGCAGGCTGCCCGGGCCCAGCGTGACGAAGCTGCGGACGCCCGCCTCCTCGTACAGGCGGAGCGTCAGCTCGCGGAACCGGACCGGCTCCAGGAGGTGGCGCACCACGAGGCGGCGCACGTCGTCCGGGTCCGCGGGGAACGGCTCGCAGGTGGTCGCCGACCACAGCGGGCGCGTGCCCGGGCGCAGCGGCAGCCGCCCGAACGCCGCGCGGACCTGGCCGAGGTAGGGCTCCCACATCGGAGTGTGGAATCCGGAGCGGAAGGGGAGTTCCTGGCCGAGGACCCCTTCGGCCCGCAACCGGGCGAGCACGGTGGCCACTTGGCCGGGCTCCCCGCAGATCACCGACTGGTGGGGGCAGTTGTCGTGGCTGACCACCACTGCGTCGAGGCCGTGGAGCGCCGCTTCCGCCCGCCGGGTTCCGCATCCCAACGCCGCGTAGAGGAGGTCGGGAACCTTGAGCGACCCCGGACGCAGCGAGTCGAGGAAGAGGTCGGCCGTGTCCTCGGGATACATGCCGGCCGCGACCATTCCGGCCCACTCCCCCAGGCTGTGGCCCGCCAGCACATCGGCTTCGACGCCGAGCTCCGGCAGCGCGCGGGCCAGGAAGCGGCCGGTCGCGATCGCGTCCAGGGCCCGCTCCATCAGCTCGCCGCCCCGGCTCAGCCGCGGGCGCTCCAGCCCGAGCCGGTCCGCCACGTCGTCCAGTGCCGGGGTGAACTCCGGTTCCAGGCCCGGGAACAGGAAGGCCACCCGGCCACCGAGCGGCTGCGGTGCGAACCACACGTCCCCGCGCCCCCGCCAAGCCTTGCCGCGCGCCACCACCTTCGCGGCCAGCGCGAGGCGCTGGGGCGTCGGCCCCAGCACGGCGAGCCGGCACGGCCCCTCGCCACCGGACGCCGGGGAGCCGGCCGCGAGCCTGGCCGACAGTTCCGCCGCATCGGCCGCCCCGATCAGGAGCACGTCCTCCCGCTCGACGGTCCCCACCGGCGCGGCCGCGCCGCCCAGGGGCAGGAACCGCCGTACGGGCGCGGCCCGGTGCACGGCTCCGGGCGCCTCCTCCAGCACGACGTGCGCGTTGATGCCGCCGAAGCCGAAGGCGTTGACCCCGGCCCGGCGCGGAGCCGGTCCGCGCTCCCAGGGTCCGGCCGTGGTCACCGGCCGCATCCGGGTCCGCGCCAGGTCCGGGTGGGGTTCCTCCAGGTGCAGGGTCGGCGGCAGCACCCCCTCGTACACCGCGAGGGCCGCCTTGATCAGCCCGGCCATGCCGGAGGCCTGCATGGTGTGCCCGAGCATCGACTTCACGGAGCCGAAGCCGATACCGTCGCCGTCGCCGCCGCCCGCGCCGGGGGGACCGAACACCTGGGCCAGGGTGTCGAGTTCGGCCGCGTCCCCGACCGGGGTCCCGGTGCCGTGCGCCTCGATCAGTCCCAGGGCGCCGGGCGCCCGCGGGTCCAGGCCCGCTTCCCGCCAGGCCCGTTCCAGCGCTTGCACCTGGCCGGCGACCAGCGGGCTCATCAGGCTGGCCGCCTTGCCGTCGCCCGCGACGCCCGTGCCGCGGATCACGGCGTAGATCCGGTCGCCGGCCCGCTCCGCGTCCGCCAGCCGCTTCAGCAGCACCACGCCCGTGCCCTCGGACAGCAGGGTCCCGTCGGCCCGGCGGTCGAAGGGCCGGATGCGCTCGCTCGGGCTCAGGGCCCGCAGCTGCGTGAACACGCTCCACAGGGTGGCGATGTGGCAGTGGTGCACGGCCCCGGCGACCACCGCGTCGCAGCGCCCGCCGGCCAGCAGTCCCACCGCCTGGTCGACCGCCAGCAGCGAGGAGGCGCAGGCCGCGTCCAGGGTGTAGGCGGGGCCGCGGAAGTCGAGCCGGTTGGCGGTCCGGGCGGCCGTGAAGCTCGGCACGAGCCCGATCGAGGCGTCCGGCCGCTCCGGTCCCAGGGCGTCCTGGAAGGCGGAGCGCACGGCCGCGATCCGGCGTTCGCCCAGCTCGGGCGCGAGTTCCCGCAGGGTCTGCGCCAACTGGTGTGCTGTGCGCACGCGTTGGTCGAGGCGGGCCGTGGCCACACCCATGAATCCGCCGCGCCCCAGCACCACCCCGATCCGTGAGCGGTCGGCGGGCAGCCGGTCCTCGCCGCCCGCGTCGGCGATCGCCGCGGCCGTCGCGTGCAGGGCCAGCATCTGGTCCGGTTCGGCGCCTTCCACGGCGGCCGGCATGATCCCGAACCGGGTCGGGTCGAAGTCGGCGAGCCCGTCCACGAAGCCGCCGCGCCGGCAGTAGAACCGGTCGCCGGCCACCGGTCCGGAGGCGCCGGCCGGGTCGTAGTACACCTCGGGGTCCCAGCGCCCCGGCGGCACGTCGCCGATGCAGTCGGTGCCCGCGAGGAGGTTGCCGCGGTACTGCGCCAGGTCCGCGGCGCCCGGGAAGACCACGCCCATCCCGACGATCGCCGCGTCGGCCGGACGCGGGCCGCGCTGCCGCCGCCGGTCAGCCACGCTCCCCACTCCCCCCGGCCATCAGGACCACCTGTACGTCGCTCCCGTGGGCGAGTTCGGCGAGGAACGCGGCGGCGCCCGCCTCCGGCTCGATGAGCGGGATGCCGCGCCGGGCGTACGCACGGGCCAGTTCGGGGCTGACCATCCCGCCCGCCTCCGCGGCCCAGGGACCCCAGTCCAGGGACAGCACCCGGCCCGGGAAGGCCGCGCCGCCACCGCCGGTCGCCCAGGTGTGGGCGAGGGTGTCGAGGGCGTCGTTGGCGGCGGCGTAGTCGCTCTGGCCGCGGTTTCCGTACACCCCGGCCACGCTGCCGAACAGGGCCAGGAACCGGGGCGCGGGCGCCGTGCCGTGCTCGGCCGCGGCGGCGGCGAGGTGGCGGGCTCCGGTCACCTTCGTGGTGAACACCTCCGCGAACACGGCGGGTTGCTTGTCCCGGAGCAGTCCGTCGGACAGCGTCCCGGCGCCGTGCACGATGCCGTCGAGCCGCCCGTGCCGCGCCCGTACGTCGGCCACGACGGCCCGGACCGCCCGCTCGTCCGTGACGTCCGCGCAGTGGTAGCGCACGGAGGCGGCCACGGCGGCGAGGGACGACAGGGTGGCCCGCACCTCGCGCTCGGCGAGGATCCGCGAGGCCGCGGCCTCGATCTCCGCGGGGGTGCGCAGCCCGGTGGCGATCAGGGCCGCGCGCAGGGCGACCCGGTCGGCGGCGTGCCCGAACCCGTCGGCCTCGGAGGGGGGTTGGGGCGTACGTCCCATCAGCTCGACGTGGCATCCGGTGGCCCGGGCCAGCGCGAGGGCGGTCCGTGCGGTGATCCCCCGGGCCCCGCCGGTGAGCAGGACCACGGACTCCCGGTCGAGCGGGGGCCGTCCGCCGGCGGGGGCGGCGAGCGGTGCGGGCACCGGCCGGCGGGTCGTCCGTACGCCCTCGGCGGTGTACCCGACGGAGGCGGGGGCGGTGTCGGGGTCCGCGGCGGAGCCCGCGGCGTCGAGGGGGCCGGGCAGCTCGCAGCCCAGCTCGGCGAGGAGCTGCGCCGCGATCCGCTCGGGGTCCTCCTTGGGGTGGACGTCCACCGCGCGGATGAGCCGGCCGGGGAACTCCAGGGCGGCGCTGCGGGCGAAGCCGTGCAGTCCGGCCCCGGGGGTGCCGCCGTGCGCGGTGACCAGGAGGAGCCGGTCCACGCCCGCGGTCAGGGCCCGCCGCAGTCCGGGGAAGACCTCGGGCATCACGGGCACGGCGCCGGGCCGCAGGGCGGAGAGGTCGAGGACCGCGTCGAAGCCGGCGTCCGCCTCGGCGAGCTCCACCGGCAGGGCGCCGAGGGACGTCAAGGCCGCGGTGAGCGCGGGCGCGAGGCCCTGGCCGTCCCCGACGACACCGACGCGCAGGCCCCGCAGGGCTTCCGGGTTCCCGGGCGCCGCCGGCAGCGGCAGCAGGTCCACGCGCAGCCGGCTGAGGGGGGCCGCGGGGGCGGGCAGGGCCTGCCTCTTGCGCCCCTCAGACGCCTGCTCCGGGTCCTGCGCGAACAGCCCGCGGCAGCGCAGCAGGGCCAGCGCCGGACCCGGGTGGCCGGGCAGGGCCGTCGCCAGGCGCGCACAGGCGGCGCCCGCGGCCCGGGCCGTGTCCGGGTCCCCGCACTCCAGCGCGAGCCGGACGGCCTCCGACAGCGCCCAGGGACGGTCGAAGGCCACCGCCTCGTCCGCACCGTCCTGCAGTGCGGGCCGCAACGCGTCCACCGCGTCGCGCAGGCGGCCGTCGCGCTCCGCCAGCAGGGCCCGCGCCAGCAGGATGCGCGCGGAGTGCCGGCGGCCCGACCGCGTCGCGCAGGCGTCCGGCGCGAGCACCGCCAACTCCGCCCGTGCCGCCTCCTGTTCGCCGCGGTGCCCCAGGATCAGCGCGCGCAGTCCGTGCGTCAGCACCGGCAGCCAGCCGTCCGACACGGGCACGGCCCGCGCCCGTGCGAGCCCGGTCAGGGCCGCGTCCCAGTCGCCGAACCGGTAGTCGAGATCGGCCAGCAGGGCCTCCGTCACCACCAGCCGGCCCCTCGAACCGGTCCTGGCCGCCAGCTCCCGGGCCTCCCGCAGCGCGTCCGCGGAGACCCGCGGCTCGTCGAACCGCAGGTGGCCCTCCGCCTGGTTGGCGAGCAGCAGCAGCCGCATGTCGTCGGCCGCCGGGCTGCGCCGGGCGTGGGCGATCCCGGCCGCGATGTGGCTCAGCGATTCCCGGCCCCGGTTGAGGTGGAACAGCGCGAAGGACATGGCGTGTTCGGCCTCGGCCCCGCACAGCGGGTCGCCGAGCCGGGCGGCCTCCGCCACCAGCGGGCCGGCCAGTTCGCACGCCCGCGCGGGCCGGTGCAGATCGGCCAGTGCCAGCACCCGGCAGGCCTCCAGGCGCAGCCGCAGGCGGGGGTCGGCCACGTGCTCGGCCAGCGCTTCCTCGGTGACCTCCAGGGAGCGGGCCATGTCCCCCCGGATCATCAGCGCCGACACCAGCTTGAAGGCCAGCAGGGCCCGCCGCCCGGGGTGCGCGGTCCGCTCCCGCAAGCCCCGCAGGAGCTCGGCGGACTCGGGTCGGCGCAGCACCAGCGCGGCGTCCGCGAGGCCGTCCTCGAGGGCTTCGCGGAGCGGTCCGCCCCCGTCGCCCCCGCCGGCCTGCTCGGCCTGCCCGGCCTGATCGGCTTGCCCGGCCTGGTCCACGGCCAGGCGCAGCAGGGCGGCCGCCGGTTCGGGCGCCCGCCCGACCAGGGCCGGGGCGGACTCGGCCGTCCACCGCATCGCCCACGGCTCCAGCGCCCCGCCGCCGAGCAGTTGGCCGGCAGTGCGGACGGGATCGAGCCCGGCCCCGGCGAAGGCCCGCGCGGCGTCCTGGTGCAGGGCGGTGCGGGCCGCCCGGGGCAGGGCGGCGTACAGGGCGAGCCGCACCGCCGGATGCCGCAGCCGCAGGGCGCCGCCGCCCGTGCCTCCGGAGGTTCCCGGACCGGCCGCCGTTCCGGGACCGGCCGTTCCCGTCCGCGAGCCGGCCTGCGGGGACTCTGCGGGCTCCGCCTCCGGGTCGGCTTCCACCAGGCCGGCCAGCAGCGGCTCCTCCAGGTCCGCGAGCACCTCCCGCACCGGCCGCCCCCGTACGAGGGCCAGCTCGCGCGCGGTGAAGGCCGGGCCGAGCAGCGCCGCGTGCCGCAGCAGGGCCCCCGCGGCCGGGGAGAGCTGCCCCGCCTCCCGGGCCACGGCCGGCGGTGGCGGCGGCAGCGCCCCGACCGGCAGGGCCAGCTCCGCGCGGCCCCCGCCGACCTCGATCACCCCGGACCAGTGCGCGAGCAGCTCCCGCAGCAGCCGGGGATTGCCGCCCGCCTGCCCGGCGGCCTCGCGCAGCCGCGGGCCGGGCGCCGCCCCCAGCACCTCCCGGACCAGCGCGGCCGACTCCGCCCCGGTCAACGGCTCCAGCCGCAGCGTGCGCCCGCGCGGCCCGCCGCCCAGGTCCGCGCACAACCGCTCCACCTCGGGCCGCCGGGGCAGCGGCCGGCGGGCCGCCACCAGCAGCAGGGGCAGCCGCCGCGTGGCCCGGGCGAGCTGGTGCCACAGCAGCAGGCTCGCCGGATCGGCCCACTGGAGGTCGTCCAGGGCCAGCAGCAGCGGCCGCCCCGCGCACCACTCCTCGACGTCGGAGGCCAGCAGGTCCAGGGCCGCCAGCAGCGCCCCGTCGGGCTCGGCCGACCGCCGGGCCTCCCGCAGCAGGTCCAGCACCCGTGCCCGCCCGGGGCCGACAGGGTGCAGGCAGTTCAGTGCGGAGCGCAGCGGCAGCTCCGGGGCCGGCGCCTCGACGGCCCCGTACCGGACCCGGAAGTCGAGCGCGGCCGCCTGGGCCAGCGCCTCGCGCAGGAGCGCGGTCCGCCCCGCGCCCGCCTCGCCTTCCACGATCAGGCAGGCTCCTTCGCCCTCCGCGCCCGCCCGTACCCGTGCCCGTAGCTCTTCCCGGTGCTGCTCCCGCCCGACCCGCACGTCGGCGATCCCTCCGGTCGTCCGCGCCGTCCCCAGGATGGCAGCTCCCGCTCCGGTCAGCGCCGGGGAATTCGGCCACCCGGGGCCGAACTGTGCACTCCCGCCCGGTATTTGGGAATCCGTACCGTGATCTTCATGCCCGCGCCGACACCCGTTTCGATGACGAGCCCGTGGCCGTCCCCGTACACCTGGCGCAGCCGCTCGTCCACATTGGTCAGCCCGATGCCCGAAGAGGAGCCCGCGTGCTCCCCGGCCAGGATCCGGCGCAGCAGGGCCGGATCCATTCCGACGCCGTTGTCCTCGATGGTGATCAGCGCTTCCGCGCCCGCGTCCCGGGCGGCGATCGTGATCCGGCACTCCTCGGTGGAGTCCTCCAGGCCGTGCTTGACCGCGTTCTCCACCAGTGGCTGGAGGCACAGGAACGGCAGCGCCACCGGCAGCACTTCGGGCGCCACCTGCAAGGTCAGCTTCAGCCGCTCCCCGAACCGGGCCCCGGCCAGCGCCAGATACTGCTCGATGGACCGCAGCTCCTCGGCCAGCGTGGTGAACTCCCCGTGCCGGCGGAAGGAGTAGCGGGTGAAGTCCGCGAACTCCAGCAGCAGGTCCCGGGCCCGCTCCGGATCGGTCCGCACGAACGAGGCGATCGCGGCGAGGGAGTTGAAGATGAAGTGCGGGGAGATCTGCGCGCGCAGCGCCTTGATCTCCGCCTCCATCAGCCGGGTCCGCGAGCGGTCCAGCTCGGACAGCTCCAGCTGTACGGAGACCCAGCGCGCGACCTCGGTCGCGGCCCGCACCAGGACCGCCGACTCCCGCGACCCGTAGGCCACCAGGGCGCCCAGCATCCCGTCCTCACCGGTCAGCGGGGCCACCACCGCCCACTTCAGCGGGCAGCCGGGCCGCTCGCACTCGGTGCGCACGCTCTGACTGCGTCCCGAGTCCAGCAGTTCCGCCACCCGGACCATCGCGCGGCGCTCGTGGTGGTCGGCGCCGGGGCCGTCCCAGGCCAGGACGTGCGTGCGGTCCGTCAGGCACAGCGCCTCGGTGCCGAGCAGGGAGCGCAGGCGTTTGGCGGCCTTGCGGGCGGCGTCCTCGGTGAGGCCGGCGCGCAGCGGGGGAGCGGCGAGCGAGGCGGTGTGCAGGGTGTGGAAGGTGGCCCGCTCGACGGGGGTGCCCAGGTCGAGGCCGAGGGCTCGTTCGCCGCGCCGGGCCTGCCACCGGCCGCCCGCCCAGCCGGCGCCGAGCAGCAGCGCGGCCCCGGCCGCCCCCAGGATCAAGAGCACTGCTCCGGTCATGGAGCACCGCCCTTCCCGCCGTGCGCGCCGCCGCCCGCGCGGGCCGGCCCGTCACGCGTCACCTCGCGCACCACCTCGCGCGTCATGTCGCCCGCCACCTCACCGGCCACGTCCTCCGGCAGGTGCAGCCGGGCCAGGGTCGCCGCCGTCCCCGCCGGGATCCGCCCGCGCGTGCCCATCGAGACCACCACCATCGTCAGGAAGCCCAGCGGCACCGACCACACCGCCGGCCACGCCAGCAGCGTGTTCGGCCAGCCGGCCGGAGCCATCCCGGCCCGCGTCGCCAGCACCGCGCTCGGCGACGTGCGCAGCCACGAGCCCGTGGTGCCCTCCGGCGCCCGCCCGGGGCAGGTCGTGCCCGTCGCCGACTGCCGCGGCTGGTCCCCGGCCGGCTTCGCGGTGCTCCCGCGCGGCTTCCCTTCGCCGCGGGACGTCGACGCGGCCCACGACGGACCCGCGCCGCCGTCCCGCGGGGGCGCCGCGGCGAGCGGTAGCCGCGCGAGAGCACCGCGAAGCCAGCCCCTCGGCACCGCAGACCTCGGTCCCGCAGACGTCGGCGCCGCAGACCTCGGTCCCGCAGACGTCGGCGCCGCAGACCTCGGTCCCGCAGACGTCGGCGCCGCAGACCTCGGTCCCGCAGACGTCGGCGCCGCAGGCCCAGGTGCCGCAGACCTCGGCGCCGCAGGTCCCCGCCCAGTCGGCTCCCGGCGGGCCGGCCCCGGTGCCGCCCGGGTGGGACCCCCGGGCGTGGCAGACCCATCAGCTGCGCAAGCAGCGAACTGCCTCGGGCGCCTGGTCGCTGGCCCCGCTCGCCTGGGCCGAAGCCGCCCGGCCCGCCGTCGCGGAGCCGATCCCGGCCGCCGTGCTCGGCGCGGCCGTCGCCTCCGGCGTCGCCGTGGCCCTGCTGCTCGGCGACGGGCTGGGCCCCGGTCTGCTCCTCGCCGTCGTGCCGGCCCTCTTCGGCGCGTACCTCGCCGCCCGCAGGGCCGGACGCACCGCCCGCCCGTGGACCGCGGTCTGGGCGCTCGGCTGTCTCGGGCTGCTCGCCGTCCCGGCGCTGCGGGACTCCGCCTGGCCCTCCACGCTGGCCCTGTTCGCCGCCGTCCTGACCGGCGCGCTGGCTCTGCACGGCAGCCGCAGCTGGCCTGGCATCCTGCTCAGCCCCGTCGGCTTCGTCGACTCCGCGGTCCTCGGCGTGCGCTGGCTGTGGACCGGGGTGCGCTCGCGGGGCAGCGGGAACCGGGACCGCTGGCTGCCCGTCGTGAAGGCCGCCCTGGTGGCGGTGGCCCTGCTGGTGCTCTTCGGCGCGCTGTTCGCCTCCGCCGACGCCGCCTTCGCGGACGTGCTCAGCGGACTGACCCCCGACGTCAGCGGAGTGGACGGGCCCGTCCGCTTCCTGCTCTTCCTGCTGGGCACCGTCCTCGCGCTCGCCGTCGCCCGCACCGCCGCCGGGCCGTCCCGCTGGGACCGCATCGAGGTGGCGCCGGGCAAGGCGCGCTCCCGAGTGGAGTGGGCGCTCCCGCTCGTCGTGCTGAACCTGCTCTTCGCGGGGTTCAACGCCGTCCAGCTCACCGTGCTGTTCGGCGGCTACCGCGAGGTCCTCGCGGCCACCGGCCTCTCCTACTCCGAGTACGCCCGCCAGGGCTTCTGGCAGCTGCTCTGGGCCACCCTGCTCACCCTCGCCGTGATCGCGCTCGCCCTGCGCTGGGCCCCGCGCGGCGGAGCCGGCGACCGCCGGCTGGTGCGTGCCGTGCTCGGCACGCTGTGCGCGCTGACCCTCGTCGTGGTCGCCTCGGCGCTGCACCGCATGGACCTGTACGTGGACGCGTACGGGCTGACCCGGCTGCGCGTTTCGGTCGCGGGGATGGAGCTGTGGCTCGGCCTGGTCATCGTCCTGATCATGGCCGCCGGGGTGTTCGGCGCCCGCTGGCTGCCGCGTGCGGTCGCCGGGAGCGCGGTGGCCGCCGTACTGGCCTTCGGTCTGCTGTCCCCTGACGGGATGATCGCGGAGGGCAACGTCGCGCGGTTCGAACGGGCCGGCAAGATCGACCTGGCCTACTTCCAGTCCTTGTCGGCCGACGCGGTCCCGGGTCTGGACCGGCTGCCCGAGCCGCAGCGGTCCTGCGCCCTGCGCGCGATCAACGACGATCTGGCGGACGCGGGCGAAGTCCCCTGGTACGCCATGAGCCTGGCGGAGCGCCGCGCCCGGCAGATCCTGCGCGAGCGGCCGGTGAAGGCCTCGTACGAGGAGTGCAAGCGGCTGGGCACCTTCAGCACCCGGATCGAGTACTGATCCCGCGTACGGGATCACGTGGCAGGAGTACGAGGGCCCCGGCGCGGGATCTTCCCCGCGCCGGGGCCCTCGTACGGAACCTGCTGTTCAGGCCGCCGGACCGGCTTCGGCGGCGACCCCGTTGAGGGCCTCCAGGTCGCTCCTGCGCACCCGGATCACCAGCAGCGCGGTGACGAGCGCGACGCCGGCCATGGCCACGGCGGCGATGAAGGCGGTCGCGATCCCCCGGGTCAGGACGACGTCCCCCCAGGGGTCGGGCAGCCGCCCGGTCTGCCGGAAGAGCGCCGCCTGGGCCTGGTCGGCGTGCGCCATGAAGTCCGGGACCTGCTTCTCGGCCTCGTTCAGGCCGGCCGTGCCGAAGACGGTGACCAGGATGGACAGCCCCAGGGAGCCGCCGACCTGCTGGCTGGCGTTGAGCAGCCCGGAGGCCGCGCCGGCCTCCCGCGGCGCCACCCCGGAGACCGCTGTGAGGGTGAGGGTGACGAAGTTGAGGCCCATGCCGAAGCCGAACAGCAGCATCGGGCCCAGCACGCCGGAGAGGTACGAGCTGTCGGGTTCGATGAACGTCAGCCAGGCCAGCCCGATGCCGGTGAGCGCGGATCCGGCGACCATGAACGGCTTGGGGCCGAAGCGGGGCAGCAGGCGCTGCGAGAGCCCGGCGGCGGTGATGATGGCGACCGTGACGGGCAGGAAGCCGAGGCCCGACTGGATCGGGGAGAAGCCCAGTACGTTCTGCACGAACTGGACGATGAAGAAGAACATGCCGAACATCGCGGCGGCGAGGCTGAGCATGACCACGTACGTACCGGTGCGGTTGCGGTCGGCGAACATGCGCAGCGGGATGATCGGATCGGGGGCCCGGGACTCGATCAGCACGAAGGCGGCGAGCAGCAGCACGGCCACGGCGAACGAGCCGATGGTCAGGGCGTCGCGCCAGCCGTCCTGGGAGGCGCGGATGAACCCGTAGACGAGCGCGGCCATGCCGCCGGTGGAGGTGAGCGCGCCGGCGATGTCGAAGCGGCCGGGATGGCGCTCGGACTCGTTGATGTAGAGCGGGGTCAGGAAGGCGATCAGCAGGCCGATCGGCACGTTGACGAAGAGGACCCAGCGCCAGTCCAGCCACTCGGTGAGCATGCCGCCGGCGAGCAGTCCGATGGCGCCGCCGCCCGCGGAAACGGCGGCGAACACGCCGAAGGCGCGGTTGCGCTCGGGGCCCTCGGCGAACGTCGTGGTGATCAGGGCGAGCGAGGTCGGCGAGGCGATGGCGCCGCCGACGCCCTGCAGGGCGCGCGCGATGAGGAGTTGCCAGGGCTCCTGGGCGAAACCGCCGAGCAGGGAGGCCAGGGTGAAGATCAGGATGCCGGTCAGGAAGACGCGCCGGCGGCCGAGGATGTCGCCGGCGCGGCCGCCGAGCAGGAGCAGACCGCCGAAGGCGAGCGTGTAGGCGCTGATCACCCAGGACAGGTCCGTGGTGGTCATCTCCAGGTCGGTCTGCATGTGCGGGAGCGCGATGTTCACGATCGTCGCGTCGAGGACGACCATGAGCTGACAGGCGGCGATGACGGTGAGCGCCACTCCAGGACGCCCCTCGCGGCGGGCCGCGCCCGGTATTCGGGGTGTGGAGAGCTGAGGAGTCGTCACTGTGGATCCCCCCAAAGTGAAATAGTGAACTCGTGCGTTCACATCGAGCCACGGTAGGGAGCGGCCTTAGGGAACGCAAGCGTTCACTAAGGCTGTAAATACGTGCGAGGGACGCGCGGGCCGGGCGGAGGTACGGGAGCGATGGGTTCGCGCTGGTCGCAGGCGCCCGGGGTGCGCAGGCGCGGGCCCGAGCTCGAACGGGCGATTCTCGACGCCGCGTTGGAACAACTGGGCACGGTGGGCTGGAACGCGCTCACGATGGAGGGCGTGGCCTCCGGTGCGCGCACCGGAAAGGCGGCGCTGTACCGGCGCTGGCCCTCGAAGACGGACCTGGTGGCCGACGCGCTGCGGACGCGGCTGCCGCCGCTCGACCAGATCCCGGACCTGGGATCGGTGCGCGAGGACCTCTTCGCGCTGTGCGTGCGGATGCGGGACGTCATGCGCTCGCGCGCCGGGCAGGCGCTGCAGGCGGTGCTTCACGAGTGCGACCACGCTCATGCGCGCCGGTTCCACGGCCTGATCTGGTCCGGCCTGCACGAACCGGCACACCGGTTGATCGGTGAGCTGGTGAGGCGCGGAATCGACCGTGGTGACGTGCGGCCGGACGCCACTGGCCCGATCCTGGTCGAGGTCATTCCGGCGGTGATGATGTACCGCGCGAAGGTGTGCGGAAGTGAATGGCAGGACGCGGACATCGCGGAAATGGTCGACGAGGTCATGGTGCCGCTGCTCAGGGTGTGAGACGGCTGTCTCCTATACCCATCTGACGCTGCCGGAGGACTCCGCTGCGTAGCTTCCCCAGACGGGCCGCGCGCGTCCATTCGTACGATCTGTCACCGATCAGGAGAGTTCCCGATGCCCGGACGACCCCCGGCATACCCCGTGCGCGCCCCCTCGGGCGTGCGCGCACGCTTCCTCGTCCGCGGACTCGCGCTGCTCCTGGCCGTGTTGGCCGCCGCCCTGCCCGGCGCGGCGCCCGCCGCCGCCGAAAGCTACGTACCGGTCTCCGGCGCCGGTTCCACCTGGAGCCAGAACGCCCTCGACCAGTGGCGTGCCAACGTCAAGCAGTACGGCATGACCGTCAACTACAGCGGTACGGGATCGTCCGACGGCCGCAACCAGTTCCGCAACGGCACCGTCGACTTCGCGGTCTCCGAGATCCCCTACGGGATCAAGGACTCCGGGGTCGTCGACCCGCCACCCTCGCGCAAGTTCAGCTACATGCCGATCGTCGCGGGCGGCACGGCCTTCATGTACAACCTCAAGATCGGCAACCGCCGCGTCACCAACCTGAGGCTCTCCGGCGAGGTCGTCGCCAAGATCTTCACCGGCGTGATCACCACGTGGAACGACGCGGCCATCAAGGCCGACAACCCGGCGCTCGCCGCCTCCCTCCCCGCCCGCAAGATCGTCCCCGTCGTCCGCTCCGACGGCTCGGGCACGACGGCCCAGCTGACCAAGTGGCTGAGCACCCGCCACGGATCGCTGTGGGACGCCTACTGCGCCAAGGCCGGCCGTACCACCCCCTGCGGGGAGACCTCCAACTTTCCCACCAGCCGCGGGTTCGTGGGGCAGTCCGGATCCAACGGGGTCTCCGGCTACGTCGCCCAAGAGGGCAACATCGGCACCATCACCTACGTGGAGTACTCCTACGCGGTCTCCACGACGGGCTTCCCCGTGGCCAAGATCCTCAACGAGGCGGGCTACTACACCGAGCCCACCGCCCAGAACGTCGCGGTCTCCCTCGGCAAGGCGCGGATCGAGTCCGACCTCACCCAGAAGCTGGACGGGGTCTACGCGGGCACCGACAACCGCACCTACCCGCTCTCCAGCTACAGCTACATGATCATCCCGACCGCGCAGGAGTCGAACTTCAACCCGCAGAAGGGCAAGGCGCTCGGCGCCTTCGCCTACTACTTCCTCTGCGAGGGACAGCGCTCGGTCGACCGGCTCGGGTACTCTCCGCTGCCCGTCAACCTCGTCCAGGCCGGTCTGGAACAGGTCCGCCGCATCCCCGGCGTGACCGTGGCGAACATCGACATCAAGAACTGCAAGAACCCCACCTTCTCCGCCGACGGCACCAACACCCTCGCCCAGACCGCCCCGCAGCCACCCGACTGCGACAAGCGGGGTGCCACCCAGTGCGAGACCGGCACCGGCGGCAACAAGACGCCCACCCAGACCGGCAGCGCCTCGGGCGGCTCCGGCTCGGGAGGTGCCACGGGCGCGGGCGGCGCGGCCTCCGGCGGCGCCACGGGCACGGGCGGACCGGGCACGGGCGGTACGGGTGACGGCGGCGCGGGTTCCGCCGGCGCGACGGGCGGCGCCGCGGCCGACGGCGGTACGGGAGACGGCGCGGCCGCCGCGTCCGGCGGCGCCGACACCGGGGGAGTCGACCCGCAGACGGGCCGCCCGCTCGCGGCCGGGGCGGGCGACCTGTTCGGGATACCCGTCACCACCGCGAACGGCATCGGCGGTTCCCTGCAGACCGTCCTGATGGTGCTCGGCGCCCTGATCCTGCTCGCGGTGACCGTCGCCCCGCCGCTGGTCACCCGGCACATGACCCGGCACCGGCGCACGGCAGGCGGCTCCTGATGCGCACCGCGACCCAACTGACGCGCACCGCGACCCAACTGACGCGCCCCGCGGCCCTCCTGCGGGCCCCGCGCCGGATCCGGCTGCTGCTCGGCTCGCTGTGCCTGGTGCTGCTCCCCGTGGTCGCCGCGGCCGGCCCCGGCGGCCTGGGCGCGCAGCCCGCCTACGCCGCCGGCGCGGACCCGGGCTCCGCGGCCACCGTGTCCGGAACCGGGGACTTCGCCGCCCTCAAGGTGACCGTCAGCCAGACCCGCAACCTCGTCGACCAGGTCGTCAAGGTCTCGTGGACCGGCGGCGCGACCACCGTCTCGGACACCGCGTACCACGCGAACTACCTCCAGATCATGCAGTGCTGGGGCGACGCGCAGACCGGCCCCACCACCGACCAGTGCCAGTTCGGCGGCTCCTCCGCCCTCGGGGCCGGAGCGGGCAACCAGGCCGCCGGCGCCTACACCAACAGCCGCCAGCTCAACTACGGGGCCAACCTCCAGGACGGCGAGCACCTGCCGCTGCCGCCCGCCACCCCGAGCGGGATCTCGTACGCCCCCTTCCGCACGGTCGGCGGGGACCCCGTCAGCCAGGGCAACTGGAACGAGTTCTTCGACGTCAACAGCACCAACGAGGTCCCCTACGCCCGAACCAACGCCCGCGGCGCCGGCGAGGTCTGGTTCGAGACCCAGACCGCCGTCGAGGCCCCCGGACTCGGCTGCGGATCCGCCCTCCGCGACGCACGGGGGGCCGTGACCGGCCGCGGCTGCTGGCTGGTCGTCGTGCCGCGCGGCACCCACGAGATCGACGGCAGCCCGTACACCGGCCAGTCCGGCGGACAGCTCCAGTCCTCCCCGCTCAGCCCGGCCAACTGGAAGCAGCGCATCGCCGTCCCCCTCGGCTTCGAACCCATCGGCGACTACTGCCCCATCGGCGCCGAGGAACGCGGCACCATCGGCAGCGAGATGGCCGCCGAGGCCGTCACCCGCTGGCAGCCCGCCCTGTGCCAGACCGGCGGCAAGGCCGTCTACGGCTACGCCCAGGTCCCCGACGAGACGGCCCGCGTCAAACTGCTCTCCGGAGCCCCCGGGCTGGTCTACCTCGGCCGGGCGGCGCCGGCCGACGCCGCCCGCAAGCCCGTGTACGCGCCCGTCGCCCTCTCCGGCATCACCCTCGGCTTCTTCATCGAGAGCCAGGCCGGATTCCAGGCCCCGGAGGAGGTCAGGGCGCGCAACGGCACCCGGCTCGGCTCCCTGCGGCTGACCCCGCGCCTCGTGGCGAAGCTGCTGACCGAGTCGTACAAGGACGGCAACTCCCGCTTCGCCGAGAGCACCGCGAAGAACCCCGAGAACCTCGGCCGGGACCCGGAGTTCCTGCGGCACAACCCCGCCTACGCGGGCCTCGACTTCGGCGGCAAGCTCGGCGACGCGCTCGTACCGCAGCCGCTCGCCGACACCACCCGCCAGCTGTGGGAGTGGGTGGCGCGGGACCCGGAGGCCCGGGAGTTCCTCAGCGGAGTGCCCGACAACGCGGGGGCCCACGGGGACGCCTCGTACGCCGGCATGGCGGTGAACCCGAACTACAAGGGGATCAGCCTGCCGACCGACACCTTCCCCAAGAGCGACCCCTTCTGCCAGCCCTTCGACGACCGCCCGAACTTCCCGCTCTGCGTCCAGGACAAGCACCCCTACGCCACGGACATGCACGCCGCCGCACGCGCCGCGAGCCGGGGCGACACCCTGGCCCGCACCTCCTGGGACGCCACCGCCACCCCTCCCGCCTACAAGAAGGACCCGCCGCAGCCGGCCGGACTGCGCGCCGTGCTCGCCGTCACCGACACCGCCACCGCCGACCGGTACGGCCTGGTGCGCGCCGAACTGCTGAACGCGGCCGGCCGGTTCACCGCCCCCGAGCCGGCCGCCCTCATCGCCGCCGCGAACGCCCGCAAGCCCGGGGCGGACGGGGTGAGCACCCCCGACCCCGCGGCCACCGATCCGGCGGCCTACCCGCTCACGGTCCTCACGTACGCCGCGACCGTGCCCGCCGACCTCACCGTCGCGGAGGGCAAGGACTACGGCGCCCTGCTGGCCTACGCGGCCGACCGGGGCCAGAGCCCGGGCGTGGCCGCCGGCAGCCTGCCGCCCGGCTACGCCCCGCTGCCCGAGGCCCTGCGCGCCCAGACCCGGGCCGCGGCCGGGCGGGTGGGCTCCGAAGCGGGCAAGAAGCCCTCCGAGGAGGGCGCCGCGTCGGGCGGATCAGGCTCCTCGAACGGTACGTCGGCCACCGCGGGCGGCTCCCAGGCCTCCTCGGGATCCGGCCCGGCCGGTACCGGGACCTCCGCCGCGGGGGCTTCGACGGCGGGCGCCGGCTCCGCCCAGGGCGGCGCGCCCGCACCGGCCCCCGCCGCACCCGGAGCCGGCGGCGTGGGGGCGCGGGCCCGCCACCCGGCCCAGGGGGCCGGGCGGGGCCGGACGGGCGGGCGGGGAGTCACACGCGGTCGGTGATGCCCACCTTCCCTTCCGCGCGGGCGCAGTGCCCGCCGCAGAACCACTGCCCCTCCACCTCGACGCCCTGGCCGATGATCTGGACCCGGCAGTGCTCACAGATGGGCGCCATGCGGTGGATGGCGCAGGAGAAGCAGTCGAAGACGTGCACGGCGCCCTGCGCGTGCACCTCGAAGGACATGCCGTAATCGTTTCCGCAGACTTCGCAACGTGCCATGCGCCGCATGCTGCGCAGGGCGGCCGGTCGGAACAAGATCCACCGGGGTGAGTCGCCGCGCCTGCACCCGGCCGGCCCAACGCGAGGCCCCGGGACCGGGCTCCGGGACCGGGCTCCGGCCCGACCCGGTCCGGCCCGCTCCCGGGCCCGCCGGGGCTCATTCCCGCACCGGGGCTCAGTCCTGCGCCGGGTCCACGTCCCGCAGGAGCTGGGTGAAGGCCGCCTCGTCGACGACGGGGGTGCCGAAGGTCTTCGCCTTGACCGTCTTGGAGGTCGCCGAGTCCGGGTCGTTCGTCACGAGCAGGCTCGTGAGCCGCGACACGCTCGTCGCGATGTGCAGGCCCGCCTCGACCGCGCGGTCCTCCAGGAGCTCCCGGTCCACGGAGGTGTCGCCGGAGAACGCGATCCGCATGCCCTGCCGGAGCGGCGTGCCGTCCGCCCAGCGCCCCGGGTTCGGGTAGGGGCACGGCGGCCGCTTGCGCGAGGGGCGCCAGCTCGAGCCGGCCCCGTAGGAGGCCTGGTGGCCGACGCGCGGGGCGGCCGGGGTGTCCGACCACTCCGTCAGCGGCCGGCATTCCAGCAAGGGCAGCCGTACGTTGTCCCGCGCGGCCGCGTGCAGGGAGGGGCGGAACGCCTCCGCGAGGACGCGGGCGTCGTCGAGCGCGTGGTGGGCGCGCTGCTGGACCACGCCGAAGTGCGCGGCGAGCGACTCCAGCTTGTGGTTGGGCAGCGGGAGGTTCAGCTCCTTCGACAGGGCGATGGTGCACAGCCGCTGGCGGACCGGCGCGGTCGCGGCGGCCCGGGCGTACTCGCGGGCGATCATCTGCCAGTCGAAGATCGCGTTGTGCGCGACCAGCACCCGGTCGGCGAGCCGGCCGGCGAACTCCTCGGCGATGTCCTTGAAGAGCGGCGCGTCCTGGAGCATGTCGCTGGTCAGACCGTGGATCCACACGGGGCCGGGGTCCCGGAGCGGGTTGACCAGCGTGTACCAGTGGTCCTCGACGTTGCCCTGAGCGTCGAGCCGGTAGACGGCGGCGGAGATTATCCGGTCGTCGCGAGCGAGCCCGGTGGTCTCCACGTCGACGACCGCGTACCCCTGTGGGTACGCGGTCGGCCACATCGTCTCTGCGGTCGTACGGTCGGCGAGCATGGTCACAGAGGATATCGGCCCGCGCCGACACTCGTGGCCGCGATGACGACGCCCCTCCCGCCGGTCCGGCCCGCGGGGTCCTCAGCCGAGTGCGGCGACGAGGTCGCCCGCGGCGAGCCGTTCGAGGCCGCAGCCGTCAACGGGCCCCGGCAGCAGCCGGTACGCGCAGCCGGTCGCACCGGCCGGTGCGACGTCGCCGTCCACCAGGGCGAGGAAGGCGGAGCGCCCGGAGGCGGCGGCTCCCGCGAGGGAGCCGGCCTCGGCGGAGCGCACCACGCCGTCCGGATCGCGCAGGCCGAGGAGCCGGGCGGCGAAGGCCGCGGTGTCCTCGCCGGCCCCCCGCCGGTAGGTCCACAGCTCGTCGGGGTCGCTCGGCCGGGGAGTGCGGCGCAGGACGGCGACCTCGCGGCAGCGCGCGGCCGCGTGCCAACCGGCCAGCTCCCACAGGGTGGTGCGGCCGCTGGAGAAGTACTGGAACAGGTCGCGGCCGATCCGGGCCAGGTCCTCCTGGTGCGCCCCCACGCTGTGGTAGCCCTCGTCGTCCGGGAGGTGGACGTCGGTCCACAGGAAGCCGCGCCGCTCGAGGTCGACGAGGAGCGGCACGTGGATCCGCGAGTTGCCGACCAGGTCGTAGCGCTGCCGTACCGTCCGCGGGTCGTAGCGGGACGTGCGGCCGGATCGGCCGGTCAGGGCCATGAACCCGGCGAAGGCGTCGGGCAGCAGCTCGAAGGGGATGTTGTCGAAGCTGAAGACGACCGGCATGGCGAAGCGCACGCCGGCCTCCGCGAGGGCGTCCGGATCGATGTCCACGTACTCGCTCGCCCCGGCGGGCGCGGGCGCCGAGGTGAGGTCCCCGGAGTGGACGACCGCCCCCTTGCCGTAGGACAGGCTCGTGTAGTCGCACAGGCCCGCGTAGTTCCAGTCGGCGTCGAACAGCACCACGGACAGGTCCAGGTCCACCCGCTTCCTCGGCGGCTCCGTCCAGTGCAGGAACATGCGCAGCACCTCGCCGTCGGGCAGGGCCTGGAAACTGCCCTTGGGGACGGTGACCAGGGCTTTCGCCGCCGCCCGCTCGGTGGCCGGGACGTGCAGGTGGGCGAGGCGGGTGTCGAGGACCGCCACGTCGTACGGGTCGGCCGCGGCCAGCCTGCGCAGGACCTCGCCCTCGAACAGCCCGCAGACCGCGCGGGTCACCGCCTCGGCCAGCGGGGGCCGGGCGTCGTCGAGGGTGAAGGAGTGCGCGACCTGCCCGCGCGGGAAGAACACCCGCCGGGTGCCGGGCAGATGGCGGGTCCGGAGCTGCCCGAGCGCGGACAGCACGGGGCCCGGCCCGGCCTCCGGCAGCCGCTGCGACAGCACTTCGGCCACCCGTGGGGGCAGGGTGTCGGCCGCGTACAGCCGCAGCAGGTGGTCAAGGCGTCGTACGAGTTCGCCGGGCCGTTCGGCCAGCACGGCCAGGGCCCGGTCCGGATCGCCCCCGCGCAGTGCCTCCTCGGCGCGGCCCTTCCACGTGGCCGCCCGGACGCGGGAGCCGTCGACCCGTACCGCGTGCGGGTACCGGGCGGCGGTGGCGAGCAGCGCGGCACCGAGTGCGGTGGCGCTGGTGTCGGTCCCGCGCAGCACGGCGAAGGCGAGGGCGGCGCGCGGATGGCGCACGTGCTGCTCGAAGGGGTGCAGGGTCTCGGCGGCGCGCTTCCACGGGTCCGGGTGGCGCAGTACGTCCTCGACGAGCAGGGCCGGATCGAGGGCGTCCAGGACGGCGAGCAGTTCGCGCCGCAGCGGGCGCGGCAGGGAGCGCACGCGCGCCGGCTCCAGCAGGTTCGCCTCGCCGCCGGACCACACGGCGAGCAGCCGCAGCACGTCGGTGGCGGTGGTGAGCCGCCCGGGCAGCAGGGCCCGTGCGTTCGCCCGCGTGCGGCGGTCGCGCAGCAGGGTGCCCAGCACCAGCGCCTTGGTCTCCCGGACCGGGATCTCCTGCGGGAGCCACCCGAGGTCGGCCGGCGCGTGGGCGAGGAGCACCCGGGCCTCTTCGGTGTCCTGCGGCGAGAGCGGGGTGCGGCGGGCGAGCAGCTTCCCGAGGGCGGTGACCGAGTCGGCCGCCCGGTCGGCGGCGAAGTTCAGCAGCTGCAGCGGACCGCCGCCCGCGGGCACGTCGCCGGCAGGCTGCGGGGCCGGCCGCAGGAAGGGGTCCGCGGGGTCGATCCGCCGGTGGCAGATCGGGCAGCCCGAGTAGTCGGCGCCGTCCCAGCAGTCACGGCAGACGAGGTGGGCGCACGGCGCGACGGGGTGGACGCTGCCGACGGCCGCGCACAGCACGCAGGGCTGGTCCGGCCACTGCAGCAGGAGGGTGAGGACGCGGTCGACCCACAGGGCGCGGGTGTTCTGCGGCACGGAGGCGGGGAAGGAGCGGAACAGCGGCATGTGGGTGCGGTCGGCCCCCAGCAGGATGTCGATGTCCCCGATCAACTGCCCGCCCGCGGAGGCGAGTCCGGTGGGGCCGAGCCAGGCGAGCGCCGAACGCAGCGGGCCCGTCAGGGCGAAGCCCCGGTCGAGCAGTTCGGCCTCCAGGGCCACCAGGCCCTCGGCCGTCGACGGATCGCCCGGGCGCGGCCCGGCCTGGTCGACGTAGACGGTGTGCAGACGGCGCAACAGCAGTCTCTTATAAACATATCCGAACCCACGAAACCGGAAGAAACCACGTAAGCAGACTTCTGCATGAAAAAAAAAACAAAAAACCGTCGGCGCCGGGGGAGAACAGCGCGCCGGAGGCCGGCTCGGGGGGGACCGTCCCGGCCGGCGGGGGGCCGGGGGGCTCGGCGGACACGGAGGGCTCCGGCGGCTCGTCGCCGCCGCGCCCCCCGCCGCCCCCGCCCCCTTCGCCGCCGCTGCCGCCGCTGCCGCCGCTGCCGCCGCTGCCGCCGCTGCCGCCGCTGCCGCCGCGGCCGACGACGACGCCGTCGGCCGCGCCGTCCAGGAGAGTGCCCGCCGCGCTGTCGGCGCTCCGGGTGTCCTGGACGTAGCTGCCCCGGCCGGGATCGCCCTCGGAGACGTGGGCGGCCAGCCCGCGCAGCCCCCACACGTACCCGGCGCCGCCGAGGAGCAGGGCGCAGCAGATGGCGGCCGGCAGGAAGCCCCGTACGGCCCTCCCGCGAACCTCTGTGAACATGCGGCACTCCCGCCCCGACGACTCCTACGACGTCCAGTCCGACCGCAACGGACCGGCAGGGGTTCCCTCGTCGCGGCGTGTCCGTCCTCACACTCGCGCGGGGACGGCTCGGGGGCCGGTTCGCGGGCGGCCGCGAGGGGGTGCGGCGGCCGGTACCCTTATTGCGAACAGCTCGCAATAAGGGTGAAGGTGGCGGTGTGGCGGGGTCTCCGGTGGTGCTCGGGATCGAGTCTTCGTGCGACGAGACCGGGGCGGGCATCGTGCGGGACGGGAGACTGCTCGCGCACGTCGTCGCCTCCAGCATGGACGAGCACGCCCGCTTCGGCGGCGTCGTCCCCGAGATCGCGGCCCGCGCCCACCTGCACGCCTTCAACCCCGTGGTCCGCCAGGCCCTCGACCAGGCCGGACTGCGCGCGGACCAGCTCGACGCGATCGCCGTCACCACCGGCCCCGGCCTCTCCGGCGCCCTCCAGGTCGGCCTGGCCGGCGCCAAGACCCTCGCCTACGCGCTCGGGCTGCCGCTCTACGGCGTCCACCACCTCGCCGGGCACGTCGCCGCCGACACCCTGGAACACGGTCCGCTGCCCGAGCCCTGCATGGTGCTGATCGTCTCCGGCGGCCACACCTCGCTGCTCCTGGTGCGCGACCTCGTGCGCGAGCCGATCCTGCACCTCGGCGACACCCTCGACGACGCCGCGGGCGAGTGCTTCGACAAGGTCGCCCGCGTCCTCGGGCTGCCCTACCCGGGCGGCCCGGCCATCGACCGCGCCGCCCGGGGAGGCGACCCCAAGGCCGTCGCCTTCCCCCGTCCGCTGACCGGCGGGCCGCGCTCGGGGGACCCGTACGCGTACTCCTTCTCCTTCTCGGGGCTCAAGACGGCCGCCGCCCGCTGGGCCGAGGGCCACCGGCAGCGCGGCGAGGAGCCGCCGGTCGCCGACGGCGCGGCCTCGCTCCAGGAGGCGGTGGCCGACGTGCTCACCCGCAAGGCGGTCGCGGCCTGCAAGGAGTACGGCGTCGGCACCCTGGTGGTCGTCGGCGGGGTGGCCGCCAACTCCCGGGTCCGCGCCCTCGCGGAGCGCCGCTGCGCCTCCGCCGGGATCGAGCTGCGGGTGCCGCCGATGACGCTGTGCACCGACAACGGCGCGATGATCGCCGCCATCGGCGACCTGCTGGTGCGGGCGGGCGTGGAACCCGCCCCGCACCAGCTGACCATCGACCCGTCGGCGCCCCTGGAATACGCATCCCTCAACCCGGAGGCCAGGATCTAGTGCTGTGGCCGCGGCGCGGGCGGCTACTTCGACGGGCTCACCTGGACCGTCGTCACCGCCCCGCCTGAGGCCTCCTTCGCCACCGCGATCCGGGTCCCGGTGTCCGGCACCTTGACCCCGAGCTGCGGCAGCCGCGCGTCCCAGTAGGTCCCGCGGCGGTCGTCGAAGACCGGCACGCCCGGCCGCGCCGGGATCACCGTCGGCGCGCCCGCCTTGTGCAGGACGATCCGGTCGCTCCTGCCGAGCGAGAAGGTGGCGTCGAAGGTCTGCGCGCGGGCGTTGAGCAGGGTGCCGTCCGCGTACGTCAGCGGCTCCGGGCGGGCGTCGACGGGCAGCAGCAGGCCCTCGCCCGGGTGCGCCTTGGTGGTGTTGTCGCTCTGCGCCGTGTTCCAGAGCCAGACCAGCACGCCCTCCTGGTACGGGAAGAACTCCACCTTGTCGCCCGTGAAGCCGAAGTTGTACGGCCCGGTCTTGAGCATGCTGCCGTAGCCGGTGTGGCGCCGGTTCTCCACGAAGTACGCGCGCGGGTGCTGCTCGCTGCCCGTACGCCCCTGCGTGCGCGACCACTTGACCGCGCTCCAGCCGTTCGCGCCCTGCTCCGCCCCGTCGTGCAGCAGTTCCGTGACGTCGCCCGCCGTGCCGTCGCCCGCCGTGATGCGGATGTCGTCGAAGGCGACGCCCTTGCCGTGGGTGTTGCTGTCGGAGGTGACGCGCAGCCTCAACTGGACCGGCCCGCCCGCGAACCGGTCCAGCGGAACCGACAGCCGCGTCCAGCCCGCCGAGGTGCCGGTGATCCCCTTCGGCCCGGTCGGCGCGGAGTCCACCGTGCCCGGCAGCGCCGTCCACCCGGACCCGCCGTCCGTGGAGGCCTCCACCGTCAGGTAGTCGAAGTCCTGCTCGATGTCGTACCAGACCCGGGCGTCGAGCCGGGCGGGCGTCCCGGCCGGCGTCCCCGTGAGGTCGACCGTGCGGGTCAGCGTGTTGTCCATGAAGTCGCCCGTACCGCTCCACCACTGGCTGCCGCCCTCGTACGGGTCGGCCAGCTCGGTCGTGGTCACGGACGGCGGCAGGTGCACCAACAAGGCCTGCGGATCCTCGGTGTTGTAACCGGACACGCCGAGCGTCGCGCGCGTGGTGCGGCCCGCGTCGGCCTCCGTGTACTGGAGCCAGCCCAACTGCAGCTTGCTCCACGGGTCGAGGTCGCCCGGGAACTCGCCCGTGGACTTGGGGCCCTTGCCCAGGTACGAGGCGGAGGACATCAGCGACCAGAAGTTGACGCTGTTGTCCCCGTCCGAGCTGTAGAGGTCCGGCAGGCCCAGATCGTGCCCGAACTCGTGCGAGAAGAGCCCGGCGCCGCTGTTCTCGCCGCCGGTCAGGTAGTCGCCGGCCCAGATGCCGGTGTCGCCGACCGGGGTGCCGCCCGCCTTGTTGCCCTCGGGGCCCGCGCTGCCGGCCTGGTTCCAGTAGGCGAACCAGCGGTGCGCCCAGACGGCGTCCTTGCCCTGCGCGCCGCCGCCCCAGGTCCCGTCCTTGCCCGCGTGGACGACGACGAGGTGGTCGAGGTAGCCGTCCGGCTCGTCGAAGTTCCCGTCGTGGTCGGCGTCGTAGCGGTCCCACACGTCGTACTCGGCGAGCTGCGCCTTGATCTGCCCGGGCGTACGGCCCTTGGCGCGCTCGGAGTCGTACCAGGCGGCCGTGGCGTCCCGGATCATGTCCCAGTTGGACCGGCACTGGCCGGACTCGGAACAGTTGTCCGTGCCGTAACGGGCCTCGTTCCAGGGGAGCTTGACCCAGTCGCTCACCGTGCCGTCCATGTCGTAGCGGCCGGAGGACTGGAGGCGGTAGTAGGCGCGCATGGACGCCGACTGCGGGTCGGTGGAGAAGAACTGCTTCTGGTAGAAGGCCCGGTCGAAGTCCTTGCGCCACAGAGTGTGGTTGTCGTCCTTGGCCGGCTTGCCGATGGTGTTGTGCAGCGGGCCGGGAGTGCCGCCGAAGCGCGGCTTGCCCTCGAACTCGGTCGTGTTGTCCACCTGGTCGCCGAACTCGGCGAGGATCACGAAGACCTTGTCCTTGCGTTCCCGGGCCAGCTCGACGTACCGCTTGCCGACCTTCGCCTGGCGCGGGAGCGTGCCGTCCGCCTCCGCCCGCAGGCCGCCTGCGAGCCCGGCCTCCGCGCCGCCGGCGCCGCCGCGGGCGATGTCTTCGAGGGCTTGGCGGCGCAGGGCCTGGCGTTGGAGCTCCAGGGGCGCGAGCGGCGGGGCGGCGGCGTGCTGCTGCCCGGTCTGCGGTCCGGCCTGCTGCTGACCGGCCGTGGGCGGGGGCGGGGGTGTGGATTTGGCGGTGGATCGGGGTCGAGCCCAGGAAGGAGACGGCCGCGATGTCGGGGTGCGCGAGGAGCGCGTCGACGGCGACCTTGTCACCGTGGACCACGTTCAGCACGCCCGCCGGCAGACCGGCCTGGCTCGCGAGCTGCGCCAGCAGCGTGGAGGCTCGGCGATGTGTATAGGAGACAGGTTCACGGGGGTCGGCGAGCCGGGTCTCGGCGCCGGTGGCGGTGTCCAGGACCCAGAGGCTGTCGAGGGGGTCGGTGGGGCCGGTGGAGCGGAGGAACCAGAGGAGCCGGCCTTCGTCGCCGAACGCGAAGGCGCGCGGGGCGCCGTGGGTGAAGCGGGCGGTGCTCGCGGAGAGCCGGAGGAAGTCGTCCATGCGAGCAGTGTGTCATGTGAAATGGCACATAACACATACCACATTGGCTAGGCCGTTCGAGTGGTAGACCCCGGGGCACGGGTTTAGCGTCGAAAAAGTGGACCAGAACGCATCGCCGAGCAGCACCAGCACCGGGACCGACGGCAAGGTCCGTGGCGGAGGCAACGGGCTCGCCCTGCTCGTGATCGCTTCCTGCCAGCTCATGGTCGTTCTCGACATCACCATCGTGAACATCGCGCTGCCGCACATCCAGACCGCCCTCGGCTTCTCCACCGAGAGCCTGTCCTGGGTGGTCAACGCCTACACCCTCACCTTCGGCGGCCTGCTCCTCCTCGGCGGCCGCACCGGCGACATCCTCGGCCGGCGGCGGGTCTTCGTCTTCGGCGTGCTGCTCTTCGGCCTCGCCTCGCTGCTGGGCGGATTCGCCCAGAACTCGGGCCAGTTGATGGCGGCACGCGCCCTCCAGGGCGTCGGCGGCGCCATCGCCTCGCCGACCGCGCTCGCACTCATCACCACGACCTTCCGCGAAGGGCCCGAACGCAACCGGGCCTTCGGCGTCTTCGCCGGCGTCTCGGCGGGCGGCGGCGCGATCGGACTGCTGGCCGGCGGCATGCTCGTCGAGTGGCTCAACTGGCGCTGGGTGCTCTTCGTCAACGTCCCCATCGCCCTGCTGATCGCCGTGGTCACCCCGAAGGTGATCAGCGAGTCCCCGCGCCACTCCGGGCACTTCGACTTCGCGGGCGCGCTGCTCTCCACCGTCGGCATGGTCGCGCTGGTCTACGGCTTCATCCGAGCTTCCCAGGAGGGCTGGGGGGACGGGCTGACGCTCGCCTCCTTCGCGGCGGCCGTGATCCTGCTGGCCCTCTTCATCGTCAACGAGCGGCGCTCGCCCCAGCCGATCACCCCACTGCACATGTTCGCCGACCGCAACCGGGCCGGCACCTACGCGATCATGCTCTTCTTCGCCTGCGCGATCTTCGGCATGTTCTTCTTCCTGACCCTCTTCGTGCAGAACGTGCTGGGCTTCAGCCCGCTGCGGGCCGGGCTCGCCTTCCTGCCGGTCAGCGCGATGATCGCGGTGACGGCGGGGATCACCGCCCAGGGGCTGCCGAAGTTCGGGCCCAAGCCGTTCATGGTGACCGGATCCCTCCTCGCCGCCGCCGGACTGGCCTGGCTCACCCTGACCGACATCCACTCGACGTACCTGGGCAGCATCCTGGGCCCGATGCTGCTGTTCGCGGCCGGCATGGGCATGCAGTTCGTGTCCCTGACCCTGATGGCCCTGTCGAACGTCTCCGACCGGGAGTCGGGCGCGGCCTCCGGGCTGCTGAACGCCATGCAGCAGGTGGGCGGTTCGCTCGGCCTGTCCATCCTGGTCACCGTCTTCGGCACGGCCAGCCGCAACGAGGCCAAGAACCAGGCGGGCTCCTTCCTGAGCACGGCGACCCCGGAGCAGAAGGCCTTCTTCGCCCGCACCAAGCAGTACCCGAAGCCGTGGAGCGACCAGGTCCTCACCTCGGGCGTGAGCGCGGCCTTCGTGGCCGCCGCCGCGTTCACCCTGGTCACGGCGCTGATCGCGCTCTTCGTGATCCAGGTCCGCCCCTCGGACCTCGCCCGGCTCCAGGGCAACCACACCCCGACGGCGTCCTAGGCCCGCCCGGCAGGATCCGAAAGAGACGGCCTAGCTCCCCGGGGCGGCCAGGGAGCGGCGCAGGCGGGCCGCGTCCCGCGCGGTGTTCATGCGCAGCGAGAGCCAGGAGCCGTCCGGGAAGGCGAGGTCCACGCGGGTGCGGCGCCGGCGGGGGCGCGGAATCCGGCGCAGCGCGGCGGCCGTGGTGCGGGCGGCGCGCGAGGGGTCGGAGCGGCCCCAGGGCGGATGGGCCGTCAGCCGGCCCGGCTCCACGCGGAAGGTGGCCCCGGGGCCGTGCTCCCGGGCCTGCCACCGCGTCCAGTGGAACCCGTACAGGGCCAGGGCGAGTCCGCCCGCTTCGCTGTGCCAGCCGCCGCGCAGGGCCGGGCCGTGCAGCAGGCGGCCGGCGAGGCGCGCGGCGCGCTCCAGGGGGTCGAGCAGGGCGGCCGCCGCGTCGGCGAGGTCGTCGGGCAGGGCGGTCAGGAACCGGACGGCGAAGAAGCGGCCGAGCCGGTGGGAGAACGGCGGACGTGCGGGGAGCCCGGGGAGCAGCGCGTACGGCGGCCGACGTGCATACGGGGACAACTGCCCCGGAATCTCCTCTTCCATCGGGACATCATGACCGCCGGTGCGTCAAGCGTCCACGCGCCGGACCCGGCAGCGCGCCGGACCCCGGGTCTGCAGGGTGATCCCGGCGCCGACGGGGATGTCGGTGTCCACCGCCTCGAACGCGCAGGTCCGCAGGATCATCGCGAGCGCGATCACCGACTCCAGCATCGAGAAGTGCTGACCGATGCAGGCGCGCGGTCCTCCGCCGAAGGGGAACCAGGCGTAGCGCGGCCGGGCCGCCTCCGCCTCCGGGGTGAACCGGTCGGGGTCGAAGCGCTCCGGGTCCGGCCAGTAGCGGGGGTGGCGGTGGGTCACCCAGGGGGCCAGGATGACGTCGGCGCCCGCCGGGATCGTGTGCCCGTCGACCTCGGTGGCGGCGACCGAGCGCCGGCCGATGGTGGGGGCCGCGGGGTAGAGCCGCATGGCCTCCTTGAGCACCTGCGTGAGGTACGGGAGCCGGTCGAGGTCGGCGGCCTCGGGCGTACGGTCGCCCAGGACGGCGGCGATCTCGGCGCGGGCCCGGTCCTGGACCTCCGGATGGCGGCCGAGCAGGTGCAGGGAGAAGGCCAGCGAGGTGGCGGTGGTCTCGTGGCCGGCGAGGAGGAAGATCAGGACCTGCTCGCGCAGTTCGGTGGCGTCGAACTCCCCGTCGTCCGCGCTCGTGGCGGCGGCCAGCAGCGACAGCAGGTCCTGGCCCCCGCCCTCGGCGTCTGCGTCTCCGCTGCCTTCGCCTCCGCCGCTTCCCCGCCGCTCGGCGATGATCCTGTCGCACGCCCCGTACAGCTCGTCCAGGGCGGCGGCCGCCCGCTTGTTGCCCGGCGTGGGCCAGCTGCGGGGGATGTTGAGCGGGGAGTAGCCGCGGCGCAGCGTGTACTCGGTGATGACCGGAAAGCAGCGGTGCACGACATCGGCGGTGGCGTCCACGTCGGTGCCGAAGAGGATCCGGGAGACCGCGCGCAGCGCGAGGACCATCATCTCGTCCGCGACGTCGACGGTCCCGTCCGCAGCCTTCTCCCAGCCGGCCAGGGTCGCGGCGGTCTCGGCCGCGACGGCGTGCGCGTACCCGTCCACCCGGCGCTTGGTGAACAGCGGCTGGACCAGCCGCCGCTGGCGCAGGTAGTCCTCGTCCTGGCTGGTCAGCAGGCCGTTGCCGAAGGAGTCGCGGACCTCCTGGTAGAAGGCGTTGTCCTTGCGGAAGTTGGCCGCCTGCGAGGCCAGCACCTGCTGGACCCCCTCCGCCGAGAAGACGCAGTGCAGCTCGGCGCGCAGGCCGGGCGGGCCGGCGGTGATCCGGACGACGTCGCCGTGCTCGTGCAGCGCCCGCAGGTACGTGCCGAGCGAGTCCGATTGCAGGTCGGCGAGCGAGCCGAGCAGCGGGGTGCCCGGGAGCAAGGGTGTCCGCGTACCGGCGCGGCTGTCCGCCCGTGTGGTTTCTGCTGCCATGGCCCCGTCCTCAGCGCTGTAGCCGACGGGTCGATTCTGCGGCCCGCCGCGGCCCCGGACGAGGCCCTGCGCCGCGAACGGCCGGAACCCGCCGCTGCCCCGGGGCGGGCCCACTGGCCTACTTGTCGCAGGCGATGCCGTCGTTGTCGCGGTCGAGGTGCTTGCCGTAGCCGGGCTGGCCGCGGCGGATGGGGGCGGCGCCGGCTGCCTTGGCCTCGGTGCAGTTCTTGTAGTAGACGTCCTTCGGCCCCGGGGCCGAAGGACGTCTACTACAAGTCCGCGAGCGCGGCGCCGCGCCGTGGCGGCCCGAGGCACCCGTCACACCCCACCCCGCCACCGGCATCGGGCCCGCACAGGCGACACTGCTCGTCGCGGCGGGGACCGGTGAACCGGACGCGGCAGGGCTGGCCCTGGTCGGCCTCCAGGCCCGCCAGGCGGCAGGGGCCGACGCCAGGCCCAGCCCCCCCGGCGGCGCCCACCGGCCCGCGCTGCTGGCCCCGCCGCTGCTCGCCGACCCCGCCCGCCTGTCGGAGCCCGGCCCCGCCACCGCCGCGCCCCCGCCCCCGCCCCGCTCTGCCACGGCCGCGGCGACGCCGTCACCGTGCCCCCGCTGGCGGCCACGCCCGGGCCGTCCCGGTGGCTCGTGGCGCCCGACACCGGGCTGCCCTGGCTGCCCGGGCCGGAGGCCCTGCTGTGGGCGTTCGTCCGTGCCACCCGAGCTGCGGATATCGATTTTTCCGATCGCCGGTCGGGGTGCTAATGTCTTCCTCGTCACCAAGCGCCGCTAGCTCAGTTGGTTAGAGCAGCTGACTCTTAATCAGCGGGTCCGGGGTTCGAGTCCCTGGCGGCGCACAGACGGAGAAAGACCCCCACGGAAGTGGGGGTCTTTTTCTTGTGCCCGCGGGCGACCGGGCCGCGCGGCGGCCCCGGACGCCGCCTCGTTCTCGCCCGGTCTACGTGGTGATCTTCACCGTGTAGGCGCCCGACTGCGTGCGGTCCGCCACCTCGATCGTGATCCGCTCCCCCGGCACCGTGAACGTCTCCCCCACCTCCAGGGGCGCGTCCGCCAGCGGCGGGTACACCGAGCGGTCCCAGCACGCCTCGGTGTCCGGGTGCGCGTCCACGACCTCGATCGGCCCGCCGCCGGACGCCGCCTCGTTGCGGACGCGGTAGACGAGCACGCCCTCGGTGCACGTCTCCCCGTCGTTGCCGGCGGAGCCCCGCGCCTCGATCGCGATGACGCTTCCGGCGCCCGTACGGACCACCGCGAGCCGGGTGCCGCCCGTACCGCCCCGGGGCGGGGCCTCGGACAGCGGCTGGAGGGTGTGCAGGGAGGAGCCCGAGGGCACGCAGTCGACCTGGGAGGCGTCCAGCCAGCCCAGCTTCCACTTCTGCCAGGCGAAGAGGTCCGGGGCCATGCCGAACTGGCTGCCCATGACGTCCCAGTCGCCCACGTAGGTGTCCCAGTCGCCCTTGCCGTCCGTCGGCCGGTGGTAGAGGTCGGGCAGGTCGAAGACGTGCCCGGTCTCGTGCGCCAGCACGTTGCGGTCCGGCGGGTGCTTCTCGAAGACGGTCACGATGCGGCGCAGTTCCGTGCCGTCCGCGCTGATCGGGCGGTCGAAGTTGACGACCTTGGTGGCGTCCGAGTCGACCCCGGGGGCCTCCGGGTCGGCGACGAAGTACACGACGTCGTACCGGGCGAAGTCCACTTCGGGGTCGGCCGCGGCGACGGCGTCGCGCAGGTAGGCGGCCCGGTCCGCGGGAGCCCAGTCGCGCTGTATCCCGTAGGCGGTGGACGGCTTCGGCATCTTGGTCCAGCGCTTCTGCGGGTGCGGCGCCAGCCGGAACCGGCCGTACGAGGCCTGCTCGAAGAACTCGCTGGTCGCCGGGAAGTAGTCGCCCGTGAGCTGCTCGGTGGTGAGGGTGGTGCGGTGGTCCGGGAAGGAGAGGAAGACCATGACCGCGTTCAGGGTGCGCTCGGGCTTGGGGTAGGCACCGTTCCAGCTGTCCAGGCCCAGGGAGTGGTGGGCCGCGGTGCGGGTCAGCGCACAGGGTCCGGCTCCGGGTGCGGCGACCGCCGGGCCCGCGACGAGCGACATGGCGGCGAGCGCCGAGAGGGAGGTGAGCGCCGCCGCCGCGGTCCGCATGTGGGAGCGGTCCACTCCCCCGGGTGTCTGCTGTCGCGGCACATCGACCTCCGGTGGTGGATTGATCCCTCTTCATCCACCTTGGGGCGATTGTCTGATTAATGCCTGTTCCGCTGCCCCACACGAGTGAGGACTAGGGCAAGCCGGTGACGCGGGGGTTCACGCGGCCGCCTACAGAACGTCACGACCGATCAGGTCGGATCAGCAGCGGCCTCCGCATGCTCAGAGACGTGCGGAAACGATCACGCACCCTCGGGCCGACGCTCCGTCATCACGCGTAACTCCCGCGCCACGAACGGCGACGCCGCTGGATAGGGCCGTCCGGGAGCCTCTATGATCGGCACACTTTCCTGCACGGACACCCACACGCACTGCGGGAGCCAACGGTGAGCGGAACCTCAGAGGGAACCGGTTCGGCGGCCGACAACATCCGATCGGCCATGACACAGCGTCATCCGGGACCGTCGGCGACGGCCACCCCGGACCGGGCCGACCACCAAGCCGACTACCGGGCCGCCTTCGACGCGGCCCACCTCGCCATGGCCGTCGTCGACCGCTCCGGCCACGTCGTCTGGGCCAACGAGGCCCTGGCCGGCATGCTCGGCGCCGAGCCGCGGGCCCTCGCCGGGCGGTCCGCCGCCGACCTGGTGGACCTGGCCTCCGAGGCCCGCACCTGGCAGGCCTACCAGGAGGTGCTGCGCGGGCGGCAGGCCCGGCTGCGCTGCACCCGCCGGCTCAAGCACCCCGACGGGCACTCGCTGTGGACCGAGGTCACCCTCGGGCCCGTCCCCGGGACCGGCGACGTCCTGCTGTCCGTCGCCGACATCAGCGACCGGCGCGATCTGCAGGCCCGGCTGCGCCATCTCCAGATGCACGACCCGGTGACCCGGCTGCCCAACCGGGCGCTGTTCTTCGAGCGGCTCTCCGCCGCCCTGGAGGTCTCCTCGTACGAGCAGGGCGGCACCGGCCGGATCGGGCTGTGCTACCTCGACCTCGACGGGTTCAAGGCCGTCAACGACACCATGGGCCACCGGGTCGGCGACCGGCTGCTCGCCGCCGTCGCCGCCCGGCTGACGCGGTGCGCCGACCAGTCCGGCTACGGGCGCGCCGGCGGGCACCTCGTGGCGCGGCTCGGCGGGGACGAGTTCGCCCTGCTGGTCGAGGACTCCACCGGCACCGAGGAGCTCTCGGACCTGGCGCGGAGCGTCCTGGCCGCCGTACAGGAGCCGTTCGACCTGGCCGGGCAGCGGCTGTCGGTCTCCGCGTCGATCGGGGTGGTGGAGCGGGTGGCCGACGGGACCTCGGCGACCGCGCTGATGCAGGCCGCCGACACCACGCTGTACTGGGCCAAGGCGGACGGCAAGGCCCGCTGGACCCTCTTCGACCCCGAGCGCAACGCGCACCGCATGACCCGCCAGGCCCTGTCCTCGACCCTGCGGCCGGCCGTGGAGCGGGGCGAGTTCACGCTCGAGTACCAGCCGCTGGTGGACCTGGAGAGCGGGGTGGTGCGCGGGGTGGAAGCCCTGGTGCGCTGGAAGCACCCGCAGTTCGGCGTCCTGACGCCGAATCGGTTCATCGGGATCGCCGAAGAGGACGGCTCCATCGTGCAGTTGGGGCGGTGGGTGCTGCGCACGGCGTGCCGGCAGGCACGGCGCTGGCAGATCGAGCAGCCCAGCGACTCCCCCGTCTTCGTGTCCGTCAACGTCGCGGTGCGCCAGGTCTGGGACTCCGACCTGGTGGGCGACGTGGCCGAGATCCTCGCCGAGACCGGGCTCGCCCCGCAGCTGCTCCAGCTGGAGCTGACGGAGTCGGCCGTGATGGGCTCGGCCGGGCGGCCGCTGCAGGCCTTGCAGGCGCTGAGCGACATGGGCGTGCGGATCGCCATCGACGACTTCGGCACCGGGTACTCGAACCTCGCCTACCTGAGCCGCCTGCCGGTCTCGGTCCTCAAACTGGACGGCTCCTTCGTCCGGGGCTTCCGCTACGAGGAGGGCTCCCATCCGAACCCGGCCGACGAGACCATCGTCGAGGCCCTGGTGCAGCTCGCGCACCGGCTGGGCCTGACGGTGACGGCCGAGTGCGTGGAGACGGCCGGCCAGGCGGCCCGGCTGCGCCGCGTCGGTTGCGACACCGGCCAGGGCTGGCTGTACTCCCGGGCGGTGGCCCCGGAGCTGATCGCCGAGATGATCGCCGCCCGGCCCGTCGGCCCGCTGCCCTGACCGCCGGAACACGGCCGCCCCCGCCCCGGGAAGGGGGCGGGGGCGGCCGGCGCTCGGCGCGGGGTGGCGTGTGGGTTCGGGGCGTGGGGCGTGGGAAAGGGGATAAGGATAAGAGACAGAACTCGCCCAACTCGAGACGGAAGAGGACCAACTCCAGACGGACGTCGCCAAGGCCGACGCTCGACTCGTCGAAGCCAAACGAACCGAAGAACAACTCCAGGGAGTCTGGCAGCACGCCTGGGGCGAACACAACGGCCACAAGCAGCGCCTCACCACTGCCAAGCTCGAACTGGACGCCGCAAAAAAGGAACTCAAAGACCGTCGCAGCACCATCGCCGCCCTCGAACACCAGCGCACCAAGGCAGCCGCAGCGCAATGGCAGAATCTGTGGGGCAAAACACTCGACGAGGCAATCCACCGGCTGGCTGACATCCCCGATCAGCCCCAAGCCCCTCGACCCGCGGCACTGCGCCGACAGGCCGAGCACGCCCTGCGCCGCGCCTACGAGCGCTACGGTGTCGACGGCGACCCCGACGCGGACGTGGGCGAAGATCTACGCGAAGGCGACAAGATGGCACGCCTTTTGGCCGATGCCGAGCCCGGCGAGCCGCCGTCCCGCTCCTTCGCCGACGCGGCCTACCCGCTGGAGAACCGGCTGGCCGGCCACCGGGAGCAGGACGACGTGGCGGCAGCACGCATCACCCGCGACCGCCGGACCCGGGAGCAGGCGATCGAGGAGCTGGACGCAGTCGGGGCCACGCGCAGGAACGCCTTGGAGACCATCCAGGACATGATCGAGAATCACCTCGAGGGTCTCTTCAGCCAGATCGGCGCGGCCTTCAACGACCTCGACCTGGGCAGCGGCAGCTTCGGTGCCAAGCTCGAGCACCGTAGCGTCCGCCCCCAAGGGGCTGGCGACTGGCACTGGCAGGTCACCCCGCGCTGGAAGCGCTCCCGCACCGGCGGATACGTCTCCTACCGGGAGAACGCCAACAGCGCCCAGGTCAAGGTGCACGCCATCCTGCTCGTTCTGGCAGCCCTCCTCGCCGACAACCAGAGCCGCGGACGCGTGCTGATCCTCGACGAACTCGGCAACAGCCTCGGCGAGACCAACCGCAAAGACATGCTCGCAGCCCTGCGCGACGTCGCCCGGGACCAGCACCTGACCATCCTCGGCACCTGCCAGGACAGCGTCCTGGCCGATGCCGCCGACGTCTGCGGCGAACTGCTTTGGTTCACCCACGCATCAGCCGCAGACATCACCAACCAGCCCACCACCGTCTGGGCCTTCGACAGCAACGGCGAACGGACCCGACTCACCGAAGAGTGGATCATTGCAGGACGCTCCCATGCCTGACCCCGCCAACAGCCCTCCGCTCCTCGTCGGCGAAGCATACGGGCGCGAAAGCGTCCCGCTGCGCGACCTACCCCCGGGTGTCATCGCGGTAACCCTGCCCCGCGTCATCAAGGACGCCGACGACGTCATCCACGTACGTGTCCCCAAGGACCGCAAGCAACGCATCAAACCCCGCCAAGTCGACCTGGTCGCCAACCACCCGGTCAGCCCCTATGACCCACCACCCACCCTGACGACCCGGCAACTGGCCAAAGTCCTGGAGACGAAGAGCACCAAACGCTGGTCCACCATCGAGGCCGCCCTCGGCGACAACGCCTGGCAGGTCACCGTCGACCTCATCCGCTGCGGCGCCGTCATCCTGCGCTGCGACGTCGTCAACGTCACCGGCTACAGCCCCCGCTCCTGGACCCTGACGCATTCATGGGCAGAGCTCGCCGAGGACAAACTCGCCGAACTCAAAGGCCGCTCCCACCCGGAAGACCTCCACAGCGAACTGCTCCACCTGATGTCCGACATCCCCCAACTCGCCGCCGAGAAGCAGCTGCTGGCCGACACGCCACCCGGTCGCGTCCTGAAGGTCCCCGAGGGGACAGCCACCCGCGCCGAGGACTGGCGCGTCTACGAACTCGCTGTCCGGGCCGCCAGCACCTGGTGGCCCGCCCAAGGCCAGCCCCGCAAGATCACCGCGAAGGAACTCGCCGGCCGCAGCCTCCGCGACACCAAAAGCACGTGGACCCCCGCACGGCAGCAGGCCTTCTCCAACCTCATCGGCGTCCCCTTCGACCAAGCCGTGGACAAGGCCGACACCGACCTGCGCATCCGCGGACCTCTCCAGTGGCGCGTCGGCACCGTCATCGCCGACACGGCAGCCTGCGACCCCTGGCTCTCCCTCCCGGCCCGCGGCGTCCACACCCTCGGCATGATCTCCTGCGACGCCCGAGGCCTGTTCATCGTCGAGAATGAGGACACCTTCGAACAGATCTGCAAGATCCCGGAGATTACCGACACCTGGCTGTGCGTCTGGGGCAAGGGCTACGCGACCAACGGCCTCGTCGAACTCCTGCGCACCCTCGACGGGCTCCCTCTCGTGGCATGGGGCGACCTCGACGCCCACGGCATCCGCATCATCAGCAACCTCGCCGACCGCGTCGCAAGGCCCGTCACCCCGATCGCGATGACCGTCGACCTCTACCGCGCCGGCGTCAAATACTTCCAGCCCCCGGAAAAGCTCGCGGGCAACCGCGAACTGGCGATCCAGCTCGCCCAAGAAGCCCTGCCGGCCCTGCGAGACCTGGCCGGCGAGATCGCCCGGACTGGAGGCGAAGGCTGCGAGCAGGAGACCCTCTACGACGAAGTCCTGCCCGCACTGCCAGGTCTGCTGGAAGCGGTGCTCCTGTCCGGCATCGGGTGACCACGGCACGGAGCCGAAAGCGACGAATGCAGCACGGACCCTGGTCCGGTGAAGCCGGAGGGCATCCGCCAAAGGGGCCGCGCCCTCGACAGGCCGCCATGCCCACTCTCGTGAAGCCCCGGCCTGTTCGAGAAGTCGTGCGAGGTGTGCGCGCAGGTGCCGCGCCCCGGCGGCCATCACCGGATCGAAGCGGCCGTCCTCGATGTGGCGGCCGGTCAGGCGGTGGTGGCCGCGGGCGCCGACGAGGAGCGGACGTGCCCACGCCGGAACCGCGTGCAGGCTGCCGGCGGTGCCCGGGACCGTATGGCCTGGCCGCGGAGACGTCGCCGCTGATGTCGATGTCGCGTACGGACCGCAGCCCGACCCGGCCTCGGGCGTGACCCCGAACGCAGGGGCCGGCCGGATCCGTTGCGCGGTGGCGGTGGCCCCGGGCCAGTTGGTGCGGATGCGGGGCGCGATCGAGGACGGCCCGGCAGGCCGCAGTGGTGGGTGCTGCCCGTCCGAGGCCGGGGCGACGTCGGCTGCTGCGGGCGGAGAGGCCGATGCCTAGTTCACCATCACCCTCGTCCTGCACCCCCTCTCCGGCCGCGGCGACGCCTCGGCCATCCCCCTGGAAGCCGGCCGCCCGTGCGTCCTCACCTCCCGGCACCGCCACGCCTGCATCGTCGTTGGACGAGGTGCGGGCGAGGGTGACGGTTTCGGGGTAGGTGACCAGGTCGCGGGCCAACAGCGTGGCGGAGGCTGTTCCCGGCTGGTTGAGGTGGGGGTTGGCCGTGGTGAGCTGGTGTAGTCGGTGGTGCCAGCGGGTGGGTGAGGTGTTGCTGGTGGTCGTACCAACGGGTGGTGACCGCGCGCTATGGTCCAGGTGGTCATGGCCCGGGAGTGACGCTGGAGGCGCTGGTGGGCATGGGGCGCTGCGGTGAGTTCGGGTATCGCCTCAACGTGTAGGGGTGTGTGGAGTCGGGGGTCGGGGGCGGCTTGCTGATGTTGTGGGCAGATGAGCCGGTGCCAGGGCCGGTGGATCCACGTGGTCAGGGTGGTGCCGCGGCTGTGGCGGCCGACGCACAGAGTGCAGGCGGGTACGGCCTGGTGTTCTCTTCCCACGGGTGTCCAGATCGCGGTGGCCGGGCCTGTCCCGGTACCGGGTGGCGGGCTGCCGTGCTGGGTCAGGTGCGGTAGGGCGTGGGCGATGTGGTCGGGCGGGATGCCGGCCATCGTGGCCACCTGGCGGACCGCAGTGGAGGAGAGGGTCAGGTCGGCCGTGGGTGGGGTGCCGTGTCCGTGGACGGTGATACCGAGGCCGTCGAGGAGTTGGGGCAGCGGCCGTACCCGGAACACCCCCGGCGCCACGGAGGGAAGCCGCACCAGCCACGCGTGCGCGACGGGATCACTGGGCGATGCCGCGATCCCGGCCGGTGCCCCACCGGTGCCGGGCGAGCGCACGTGGCCGGGGCCGGCACGGGCGGTCCGGCGGGCGGCGCGGGCGGTCCGGCGGGCGGCGGGGAGCGGCCGAAGCCCGCCGCCACGGGCTCGTCGGTGTGGTCGTTCGAGGTCGTGCAGCAGGCGGCGCCGAAGCAGGCGTGAGCGTGGCAGGGGCCCGGAGCGCGCGCTCCGGGCCCCTGCCCTTTCGGGCTCTCACCGCACGTGCGGGCTGCTCGGCTCGGCCCTCAGCCCTCGGCTCGGCCCTCAGCTCCAGAAGGCGTCGGCCTCGTCGATGTCCTCGATGCAGACGTCGAGGTCGCTGATCTTCCCCGCGACGATCGTGAAGAAGATGCCCTCGTGGATCTCGATCCCGCGGTCGCCGCGGTCCGCGCGCGTTGTGTGGAAACTCATGACGTGGCCGCGGCCGTCGGCGAGCAGTTTGTCGAGATGGAGCCGCATGGTGCCGTTCGTCTCCTCGCCGAGTCGGCGGTAGAGGTCCAAGACGGCTTCCCGCCCCTTGTGGTGTCCGGAGATGGGGCTCGTGCCCGGGACGTGCTGGATGACGTCGGCCGTCATCATCGTGCTCAGCTTCTCCATGTCGCCCTTGCCGAAGGCCTCGTAGCCGCGGCGGATCAGGGCACAGTCAGGATGCTCCGACATGACGGTTCACGCCCTTCATGTGTACGGTTTGCCCTTTTTCCTATCATCGGCCCGGGCCTGTGGATATTCCAACGCGGGGCAGCCCCGGCCCGCTCCACAATGACGCCATGAACAGCGACGAGACGAACACCACCGCCACGACGAGGACGACCACGGGCACGAGTCCGGGCACGGACACGGACACGACTACGGGCACGGAAGCGGGAACGGGCACGGGCACGGGCACGGAAGGGGGAACGGGAACGGGCGCCTGGGAGGTCGTCACCGAGGCGTTCACCACCGCGGACGCCACACGGCTGCGCCGCGCGTACTACGCGGAGGTCGCCGGCCGGTACTGGGAGCGGTCGGTCACCGAGGCCGAGATCGACCAGGGGCTGCTGGACTTCCCGGACGACGAGCTCGCGGCGCCGACGGGCCGGTTCGTCGTCGGCAGACTCGGCCGCGAGGCCCTGGCCTGCGGCGGCATACGCCTCCTCGACCCGGCCACCGCCGAGCTCACCAGGGTGTATGTGGACGGGCGCGCCCGCGGCACCGGCGGCGGCGCGGCGCTCCTCCGGGCACTGGAGGAGGCCGGCCGCGAGCTCGGCGCCGAGCGCGTCCGGCTGGACACCCGGTCGGACCTGGTGGAGGCCCGCGCGCTGTATGCGCGCCACGGATACAGCGAGATACCCGCCTACAACGCGGGGCAGTATGCGGAGCACTGGTTCGAGAAGCGGCTGGCCTGACCGGTCACGTCGCGGAGTGGTCCCGGCGCGGCAGGGCCTCGTAGGGCTCCTCCGAGGCGGATCCGCAGAGCTCCGAGTTGATCTCCGCGACCAGCTCGGACAGGTCGGTCGGCCGGTCCGGGCCCCACCAGTCGCCGAGGAGCTCGCCGAGCGACTCCTCCCGGGCGGCGGACAGCTTCGCCGCGTTCTCGCGACCCTTGTCCGTGAGGAGCAGCGACAACCCGTCGCGGACGGCCAGCCCGCGCCCCTCGATCTCGCGGGCCGCGTCCGTGACGGCCTTCAGCGGCACCATGGTCCGCTCGGCGACCACCGCGGGATCGACGGATCCGTACCGGTTGATCCGCAGCAGCATCCAGCTGGAGGCGGGCAGCAGGTCGTAGCCGGCCTTCGCGGTGATCTTCTCGTACACGTGCTTGCGGCCCTGGAGGGTGCCGAGCACCGTCAGCGCGCGGGCGACCTCGTCGCGGGAGGAGCGCTGGACGGGGTTGGAGGCGAGGGTCTCGCTGACGTCGGGCGCCGTCACCGAGCCGCGCAGCTTGTCCTCCTTGAGGAACCAGGCCACGACGAAGGCCACCAGCACCACGGGCGCCGCATAGAGGAAGACGTCGGTGATGGCGGTGGAGTAGGCGTCCAGCACGGTCGGCTGCAGGTCGGGGGGCAGGCTCGCGATGGCGCGCGGATCCGCCTCCAGCCGGGCCGCGTCCATCCCGGGCGGCAGTGGTACTCCGGCCAGCGCGGCGGCCAGCTTGTCGTCCAGCCGGTTCGTGAAGATCGTGCCGAAGATGGCCACGCCGAAGGAGGCGCCGATGGAGCGGAAGAAGGTGGCACCGGAAGTGGCGACACCCAGGTCGGCGTAGGTGACCGAGTTCTGCACCACCAGCACGAGCACCTGCATGACCAGTCCGAGGCCGGCGCCGAAGACGAAGAAGTAGACGCTCATCTCCCAGGTGGAGCTGGTGCGCTCCAGTTGGTGCAGGAGCAGCAGACCGATCGCGGTCACGGCCGTGCCCGCGATCGGGAAGACCTTCCAGCGCCCGGTGCGGCTGACGATCTGGCCGGAGCCGGTGGAGGTGATCAGCATGCCGAGCACCATGGGCAGCATGTGGACGCCCGACATCGTCGGCGAGACGCCCTGGACCACCTGGAGGAAGGTCGGCAGGTAGACCATCGCGCCGAACATCGCGAAGCCCACCACGAAGCTGATCACCGAGCAGAGGGTGAAGGTGCGGATCCCGAACAGCTTGAGCGGGAGCACGGGCTCCGCGGCCCGCCGCTCGATCAGGACGAAGGCGATCAGCAGCACGGCGCCCAGCACGGCCAGCCCGATGATCTGCGGGGAGCTCCAGCCCCAGGTCCCGCCGAGGGAGGCCACGAGGACGAGACAGGTCGCGACGGAAGCGATGAGGAAGGTGCCGAAGTAGTCGATGGTGTGCTTCTCGGAGCGCACCGGGATGTGCAGGCTGGCGGCGATGACGACGAGCGCGACGAGACCGATGGGGAGGTTGATGTAGAAGACCCAGCGCCACGACAGGTGGTCCACGAACAGTCCGCCGAGCAGCGGACCCAGCACACTGGTCGCCCCGAAGACCGCACCGAAGAGGCCCTGGTACTTGCCGCGTTCGCGCGGCGGGACGATGTCTCCGACGATCGCCATCGACAGCACCATCAGACCGCCGCCGCCCAGGCCCTGGAGCGCGCGGAACCCGATGAGCTGCGGCATGTCCTGCGCGAGCCCGCACAGCGCGGACCCGATCAGGAAGAGCACGATGGCGTACTGGAAGAGCTTCTTGCGCCCGTACTGGTCCCCGAGCTTGCCCCACAGCGGTGTGGCGGCCGTCGAGGCGAGCATGTAGGCGGTGACCACCCACGACAGGTGCGCCATGCCGCCCAGGTCACTGACGATCGTCGGCAGCGCCGTCGACACGATCGTCTGGTCGAGCGCGGCGATGAGCAGCCCCAGCAGCAGTGCGCCGATGGAGACGAGCACCTCACGAGAGGCGTGTTCGGCACTCGGGCCGGATTTCCGCGGGTCGGGCTCCGTGGTCACGTCCTGCACCATCGGCTCCTCCTCAGGCCTGATCGACAACTCCATCCTGAGTGGTGTGTCCCGTTATGGCCTGTCGGACGGGTTGGGAGTGCTTCCGCGGGTCTGCATAATCGCAGGCAGTGGCCAGGGGAGGGGTACAAGTGAGCGCTGACCGCTGTACGGAATGCGGCGCCGTGGGAGACGGGTGCGGATGCCCGCAGGGGTTCGAGCCCCTGCGCGTCCGCCCGTACGTCACGCTGCCCGACCCCGGTCAGGCCGAGGCCCGGCCACCGCGAGGCGGCCCGGGGGCCACGCGGCAGCCCCACCCCGCCCGGGCGGCCGCCCCGCCACCGATACCCGAGGCGCACACCCCGGCGTACGGCACACCCGTGGCCTCCGCGTCGCCGATGGCTCCGGCGGGTTCCTGGCCTGACGAAACGATGCAGCTGCGCCCCGTGCCGCCCGTACCGCCGTACGGGGCACCGCCGCGCCGCCGCATGCGCCCGGTGCTGATCGCCGCGTCCGCGGTGGTCGTCTTCGGCGCGGCCGCCCTGGCCCTGACGGCCTTCGCGGGCTCCGCGGAGCCCGAGACGACCCTTCTCGACGCGAAACCCTCCTCCCCCGTCATCAGCCTGACCGAGGTGGCCCCCTCGCAGTCCTCCGCGAGCGCCAAGCCGAGCCCAGCGTTCCCTGAGGGGTGAGGATGGGGCGGCCTCCCACGGCTGTCAAGGCGTCACGTCACCTCCCGGAAACACCGGCGCCCCCGGTTCGTCCACCGATGGAGCGTTCTCTCAGCGCCGACAGCCCCCGCAGTGAACCGGGTTGACCAGGCGCAAGACCCCGCCGGAAGCATTCCGGTCCACCGGCCCCCGGCAACGTCCGCCGCCGCGCCGTCTGTTGACAGCCGAACGGGTCGGGGCCACCATCGCGGGAGAACGCTCCCGCACGGGCCGGCCGTCCGATCCGGCGGCCACGCCGAACGGAACGGGCCGGTATGAGAAGACCAACGCTGGAAGTGGTCGCCGCGCGGGCGGGCGTGTCCAAATCGAGCGTCTCCCGCGTCGTCAACGGGGAGGCGACGGTCGCGCCCGAGATCCGGGACGTCGTCATGCGGGCCGTGCGCGAACTGGGCTACGTCCCCAACGCGGCCGCGCGCAACCTGGTCACCCGCCGCACCCACGCGGTGGCCGTGGTCGTCTCCGACCCGCCCCAGGGAGTGGTCTCCGACGATCCCCTGTTCTCCACCGTGGTCCGCGCCGTCAGCAGGGAGCTCGAAGCCGCCGGCAAACAGGTCGTGCTCATGCTCGCCGAATCCGACGCGAGCCGGGCCCGGGTGGAGCGGTACGTCGCCGGCGGCCACGTCGACGGGGTCATGCTCGTCGCCCTGCACGGCACCGACCCGCTCCCGGCCGCGCTGGCCCGCACCGGCCTGCCGACCGCCTCGTTCAACCGCACCGCCGCCCGGGACGTGCCGTACGTGGAACTGGACAACGCGGCCGGCGCGACGCTCGCCGTACGCCACCTCCTGGAGCGCGGGCGGCGCCGGATCGCCGCCATCACCGGGCCGCTCGACCTCTTCGAGGCCCGCGAGCGCCTCGACGGGTACCGCGACGCGCTGCGCGACTCCGGCCGCCGCTCCATCGTGGCGCTCGGCGAGTTCACCAGGGCCTCCGGCGCCGAGGCCATGCGCCAGCTGCTCGAAGACGATCCCGCGCTGGACGCGGTGTTCGCGTCCAACGACCTGATGGCCATCGGAGCCCTGCGCACCCTGCGCGAAGCGGGCCGCCGGGTCCCCGAGGACGTGGCCGTCGTCGGCTTCGACGACATAGAGGCCGCCGCTTACACCGCCCCGGCACTCACCTCCGTACGCAGCCCGATGGCCGACCAGGCCACGGCCACGGTCCGGCTGCTCCTGGGCCTGATCGAGGGCGGCCCCAAGGACCCGGTGGTGATGCCGAACGAACTGGTGATCCGCGAATCGTCCTAGGTCGTGCCGGCGGAACCCGTCACGTCGCGCACGTGCCGCAGGCCCGGTCCCGCGAGCACCTCGTGGAGCTGCTGGAAGACCTGCCGGGCGCCCACCGCGTTCCAGTCCGCGGGGAGCAGCTCGGCGGGCAGGCCCGGGTCGAGGTAGGGCAGTCGGCGCCACTCGGTGAGCATCGGCACGTAGTGCCGGAACGCCTCGGCGGCGTCGATGCCGTCCTGCCGGGCGAGCCGCGCGGCGACCGGGGCGTACGCGCCGGTGAAGGTGGCGTACTGGGCCTGGATCGCGGGGAAGTCCCACCAGGAGCTCACCGCCTCCGGCAGGTCGCTGAACGCCGCGTAGTCGGCGGCGGCGAACAGGTGGACGTACTCGCTCAGCCCGAGCCGCACCAGCATGTCGCGCGCGTCCTCCAGGAGCCGGCCCGGCGCCAGCCACACGCCGGGGGCGATGTTGCCGAAGCCGAGCCAGGTCAGCCGGGTGCGCAGCTGGTAGCGGTGGGAGCGCTCGGACTCCGGTACGGAGAAGACCGCCATGGCCCAGCCGTCCGCCAGGTCCGCCGGCTCCAGGCTGGCGAAGATGCGCCGGTCGCCGGCGTCGAAGACGGGGTGGACAGCCGGGCTCAGCCGGTAGCCCGTGGCACCGCGGCGCTCCGGCTCGAGAACGCCCTTCTTCTTGAGCCGGGAGATCGCGGAGCGCACGGCCTGGCTCTCCACGCCGAGTTCCGACATGAGCGTGATCAGGTCGGCGACGGAGATCCAGCCGCCGCTCCCGCGCACGAATGCCCCGTAGACCGTACTGATCAACGAGCTGGGCCTGAGGGGGCTGTCCGACATGATCACCTTCCCGTGGTGTGCGGTGGTGATCCTACCGAGCGGCGGCGCGGGCGGGCCGCCCGCGGTCACCCCGCGGCAGCCGCTCCCGGCGCCCCCGGTGCCAGGGGCGAGTGCGCGTACGCGCCGGAGAGGAGGTGTCCGGCTCCGGGAGACACGGCGGACAGGTCGAGGGCGCGCAGCATCTGGTGGGCGGTGCAGACGGCCGCGGAGACCACCGGCTTGCCCAGCAGCTGCTCGGCCTCCTCGATGGCGCTGAGCGAGGGCATCTGCACACAGGCCGACAGGACGACCGCGTCCGCGTCGGAGTGGTCCAGGGCGCGGGCCAGGCCCGGAAGCCTGGCCGGGTCGTGGGCGGCCACCTCGAGGTTGTCGGGGATCTCCAGGGCCCGGTAGTCGAGGACCTCGATCCCCTCGTGGGTGAGGTAGTCGACGACGGTCTGCGTGAGCGGGCGCATGTAGGGGGCCAGCAGGGCCACCTTCCTGGCGCCCATGGTGTGCAGCCCGTGCACCAGGGCTCCGGCGCTGGTGACCACGGGGGCGGGGGCCCCGTTCTCCACGGTCCGCGCGTGCAGCCGCTCCTCGGAGGCGCGGTGGTAGCCCAGGCCCATGCTCATGATGGCCACCAGGCAGGCGTAGCCGAGTACGTCGACCCGCGCGTCGGAGAGTTCCGCGGCGCAGCGGTCGGAGTCGGCGTCCATGGCCCTGAGCTGCTCCGGGGTCACGTGGGTCATGCGCATGCGGCTGGAGTGGAAGGTGAAGCGCTCGTCCGGCGCGGTCTCCATCCGGGCGCGCAGGATCGCGGGGACCTCGGTCTCCATGGTGACGTTGGAACTCGGCACGATCTGGCCGATGCGGTAGGTACGGGGCGGCACGGGTACTCCTCGGTGGTCTGGTGGCGATCGGCGGGCGGAGACCGACGGGCGCCGGCGGGGCCGATCGGGGTCAGCGGGCGTCGACGACGGGGTTGGCGAGGGTGCCGATGATCTCGACGGTGGCCTCGACGGTGTCACCGGGCACGAGGAACTCGGGCGGGACCATGCCGGCGCCGACGCCCGAGGGGGAGCCGGTCGCGATGACGTCGCCGGGCTCCAGCGTCACGCCGGAGCTGATGTCGGCGATGAGCCGTGCGATGGGGAACAGCATGTGGCGGGTGTTCGACTTCTGCTTGGTGACCCCGTTCACGCGCAGTTCGAGGTCCAGGTCCATCGGGTCCGGGACCTCGTCGGCGGTGACGACGGCCGGGCCGAAGGGGGCGTAGGAGTCCTGCCCCTTGGAGAAGAACCACTGGCCCGAGCGGCGCTGGTCGCGGGCGCTGATGTCGTTGACGATGCTGTAGCCGAAGATGTGGCCGTACGCCTCCTCCTCGGTCACCCGGAAGGCCGTCTTCCCGATGACGACGGCGAGTTCGCACTCCCAGTCCAGCTGGGTCGTCAGGTCGGCGTTGTGCAGGATCGGCGCGCCCGGTCCGGTGACGGCGGTGGCCGGCTTGCTGAAGAGCACCGGACGCGGGGGCAGGTCCTTGTCGGTGTCCAGGCTCCGGCTGGACTCCTCGACGTGCTCCACGTAGTTCAGGCCGACCCCGATGATCTTTCCGGGGCGCAGCGGGGCGCGCAGGGTGACGTCCTCGAGCCGGTGGACGGCCTCGGCGGGCCGACCGGCCGGGTCGCCGTCCAGCAGGCGGGCGGCGCTCTCGCGGGCGGCGGCGCCGGCCCGGACGAAGGAGAGCAGATCGCCGGGCAGTTCGACGCCCGCGTGCCGGGCGAGGACCGCGAGGTCGTAGACCAGGCCGTCCACCTGGGCGCCCAGGCGGTCGGCGTTGTCGGTCGTTCCGGCGGGCGTGTACGTCACCAGTCGCATCGGTGGCTCCTAGAGGGGAGAAAGGGGGTGGGGCACCCTCCTCGCCTCCACCCTCACGCTGGTCTCCGCGCCGGCCGCGGGCGCCGCGGAGACCCTGCTCTCCCAGGGCAAGCCGGCCACCGCCTCCTCCCAGGAGGGCGAGGGCTACTCCGCGTCCGCCGCCTTCGACGGGAACCTCACCGGCACCCGCTGGGCCAGCCAGTGGCGCGACGCCGAATGGATCCAGGTCGACCTCGGCGCGAGCCGCGGCCTCAGCCGCGCCGTCCTCACCTGGGAGGGCCCGTTCGGCAAGAACTACGAGATCCAGGTCTCGGACGACGGGACGAACTGGCGCACCGCCAAGACCGTCACCGGCAGCGACGGCGGCACCGACGAGATCGCCCTCTCCGGCAGCGGCCGCTACGTCCGGATGAACGGCCTGGTCCGCTCCGGCGGTTACGGCTACTCCCTCTGGGAGTTCCAGGTCTACGGCACCACCTCGGGAGAGCCCCCGGCCCAGGGCGCCGTGCGCGTGGCCGGCTCCCAGGGCAACTGGCAGCTGACCGTGGGCGGGCAGCCGTACACCGTCAAGGGCCTCACCTGGGGTCCGTCCTTCGCGGACGCCCCGAAGTACATGCCCGACGTGAAGTCCATGGGCGTCAACACCATCCGCACCTGGGGCACGGACGCGTCGAGCAAGCCCCTGCTCGACACGGCCGCGGCGAACGGGATCCGGGTCATCAACGGGTTCTGGCTGCAGCCCGGCGGCGGCCCCGGCTCCGGCGGCTGCGTCAACTACGTGACGGACGCGGCGTACAAGAGCAACATGCTGACCGAGTTCGCGAAGTGGGTGGACACCTACAAGTCCCACCCGGCCACGCTGATGTGGAACGTCGGCAACGAGTCCGTCCTCGGCCTGCAGAACTGCTACGGCGGCACCGAGCTGGAGGCGCAGCGCAACGCGTACACGACCTTCGTGAACGACGTCGCGAAGAAGATCCACTCCATCGACCCGGACCACCCGGTCACCTCGACCGACGCGTGGACCGGCGCGTGGCCGTACTACAAGCGCAACGCCCCCGACCTCGACCTGTACTCGATGAACTCCTACGGCGACATCTGCGGCGTGCGCCAGGACTGGGTGGACGGCGGCTACAACAAGCCCTACATCATCACCGAGACGGGACCGGCCGGCGAGTGGGAGGTGCCGAACGACGCGAACGGCATCCCCGACCAGAAGACCGACGTCCAGACCGCCGAGGGATACACCACCGCCTGGAACTGCATCACCGGTCACCAGGGCGTGGCCCTGGGAGCGACGATGTTCCACTACGGCATCGAGCACGACTTCGGGGGCATCTGGTTCAACCTGCTGCCCGACGGCCTCAAGCGGCTGTCGTACTACGCGGTGAAGAAGGCCTACACGGGGTCGACCGCGGGTGACAACACGCCGCCGGTCATCAGCAACATGGTCGTCGACCAGGCCTCGCAGGCGCCGGCGGGCGGCGAGTTCACCGTCCGCGCCAACATCAGCGACCCGCAGAACGACCCGCTGACGTACAAGATCTTCCTCAGCGGCAACTACGCGAACGGCGACAAGCGCCTGGTCGAGGCGCAGTGGCGCGCGACGGGCAACGGGACCTTCGCGGTCACCGCGCCCGAGAAGCTCGGAGTCTGGAAGGTGTACGTCCAGGCCGAGGACGGCCGCGGCAACGCGGGCATCGAGACCAAGTCGGTCAAGGTGGTCACGCCGCCCGTGAGCGGCACCAACGTGGCGCTCAACAAGCCGACCACCGCCTCCTCCTTCCAGGCGCAGTACGGTGACTGCCCCTGCTCGCCGGGCAACGCGACCGACGGCAAGGCCGGTACCCGCTGGGCCAGCGACTGGGCCGACCCGCAGTGGATCCGGGTGGACCTCGGCGCCTCCACCGCGATCCGCACCCTTCAGCTGGTCTGGGACCCCGCCTACGCCAAGTCCTACGAGGTGCAGCTCTCCGACGACGGCACCAACTGGCGCACCGTCCACACCACCACGACCGGCAACGGCGACATCGACACGATCAACGTGTCGTCGACCGCCCGCCACGTGCGGCTGAACCTGACCGCGCGCGGCACCGGATGGGGGTACTCGCTCTACGAGTTCGGCGTCTACAGCTGACCGCGACCCGTACGCCGGCGCGGTACTGAACGCGGAGCACCGGTCGACCTGACCCGGCCGGCCCTCCGTACCGGCCCGGCCGCCCCGTCTCGATGACGGGGCGGCCGGGCCGCGGTGGCGTGTTCGGGGCCCGAACTCGGCCGGATCCGGCGCCCGTACGGCTGTCGCGGCCGCGGTGGGCGGGGCTACCGTGGCGGCACTGCGCGGGGACGGCGAAGGGGGAGGGTCTTGCTGGACGGGGCGATGGTCGCGCTGGCGGCTTCGGTGGGGTCGGGCGTCGTACAGGCCGCCGGGACCGATGCGTGGACGGCGGTGCGCAGCGGGCTGGCCCGGCTGCTGGGCCGCGGGGACGGGCGACAGGAGAGCGCCCAGTTGGCACGCCTGGACCGGACCGCGGCGGACCTCGCCGCGGGCGGGCCGGCCGGTGACGGGCCGCAGGGCTCCGCGGGCGAGGAGCGGACGAGGCACGGCGCTGCCTGGCGGACCCGTGTCGAGGATCTGCTGGAGCAGTTGGAACCGCGCGAGCGGGCGGCTGCCGCGGCGCAGCTCCGCGCGCTGCTCGACGAGGCCGCGCGGGCCGTGGGCCCGGTGGCCGGCGGCGTCACGGGAAACGTGTTCCACGACCAGGCGGCGGTCCAGACCGGGGACGGCAACGTCCAGGTGAACCGGTTCGACTCCCGCCCGTGACGGGCTCCGGGCCCGGCGGGGGTGACGGGGGTGGGTGACGGCCCGCGCGATGAGGGCCACCGCGAGGACACCTTCCACCGGCCGGCCGGGGTGCAGCGCGGCAACGAGAACGTCCAGGTCAACATCCACGAGCACCGGACCCGGACGGGCGTCATCTCGGCCTGCGCGGTCGCGCTGGTGTGCGTGGCCACCCTGATCGCCGTCCGGGTGGGCGGCGACGGCCCGGGCACGGACGACGCCGGGCGTCCCGCGGAGAGCTCGACCACGGCGCCGGGCGGAGCGCCGGGCACGGCTCCGGGCACGGCTCCGCCGGGCAGCGCCGGGGCGGACGCGTCGGTGCTCAGCGGGCAACTGGTCAACGGCGACAGCGGGTTGTGCCTGCGCGTGCCCGGCGTCGAGGAAGGCCTCGTACCCGTGCAGGACTCTTGCACCGGCGCCGCGGACCGGACCTGGACGCTGGCCACGCAGGACGGCGGCGCCACCCGCACCCTGCGCAACGCGCACAGCGGCCGGTGCGTGACGGTGGAGGGCCTGGAGAACTTCGCCCCCGCGCGCCAGTTGGCCTGCACGGGCCGGCAGGACGGACTGCGCTGGCAACTGCTGTGGGGAACCGGCGGCCGGGCCGGGCACTTCGTACTGCGCAGCACCGGGAACGCCAAGTGCCTTGTGGTGCAGGGTCACGAGCCGGCCCACCCGGCGCAACAGGCCTCGTGCGGGGAGGAGTACGCCGACCAGTGGTGGCACCTCGCCCCCTGAGCCGGGCGGGCGGGCGGACAGGCAGACGAGCGGACAGGCAGACGAGCGGACAGGCGGACGGACGGTTCAGACGCCGGCGAGGAACTCCCGCACGGCGGCCGCGAAGCCCTCCGGGTCGCCCAGCGCGACGAAGTGGTCGGTGTCCAGGGGCCGGTACGTCGTCCCGTGGCGCCGGCCGACCATGTCCAGCGCCTGCTCGGCGGGCAGGACCTGGCTGCGCAGGCCGTGGACCAGCAGGGCCGGGCAGTCGGTGGCGAGCCACTGCTTCCAGTGGTCGCCGTGGACGAGGTCCTCGGAGTCGACGGTGTCCCCCGGGTGGAAGGGCAGGCGCCAGCCGGATCCGTCGGGCAGCCGGCGCAGCGCCGGAGCCACGACCGGGGCGAGGGGGCCGCAGCCGGCGAGGAGTTCCTCGCGGGTGGGGGCGGTGTAGGGGAAGTTCAGCACGACAGGGGCAACTGCAGGAGGGGTCCGACGGGCCCGCGGGGTCCGGCCGGCGCCACCGGCCCGACGGGCCCGCGCGGTCCACAGGGCGAGCCCGGCACCCCGGGCACCCCGGGCACCATGGGTCCGGCCGGGCAGACCGGTGCGCCGGGTGCGGACGGTGCGCCGGGCGAGCCCGGCACCCCGGGCGCCATGGGTCCGGCCGGGCAGACCGGTGCGGCCGGCACCCCGGGCACCCCGGGCGCCGCGGGTCCGCCTGGGTCGATCGGTCCGATGGGGCCCGCCGGTGCGGACGGTGCGCAGGGCGAGCCCGGCACGCCCGGTGCCCCCGGTGCCGTGGGTCCGGCGGGGCCCGCCGGTGCCACGGGGCCCGCCGGGAACGCGGTCCACGTCGGCGCGAGCGTCTACGCCCGCGCGAACCAGGCCATCGCTCGCAACACCGCGGTCCAGATCACATTCGACGGCGTCACCTACGACACGGACACGATGTTCGACGCGCCCACGTCGACCCTGGTCGTCAAGACTCCTGGGCGCTACCTTCTCCGGGGAGTGCTGTCCTGGCAGTTCACCGAGGACGTCGACAGGGGGCGCGAGCTGTTCATCAACGTCAACGGAGATGCCGTCGCCTACGACGTGCAGGACACGGCGGACCTCGGGGACAACTTCAAAATCTCGCAGGACGTGTCCACGATCGTTCCGCTGAACGCCGGTGACGTGATCTCCCTCCACGCGGCCCATTCCACCGCGTTCGCCGCGTCCTCGCTGGGCCTGACATCGGCGGACGGCCGGAACCTGGCCCCCCTGCTTCAGGCGGAGTTGCTCGCGCCGTAGGAGTGGGAAAGGGAGCATGGTCGTCCACACCGCGGTTCCCCTCGGCGGCGAAGGCGCCGGGGGCCCCGGGCGCGTCTGGTACGCGTCCTACGGGTCCAACATGCACTTGGACCGGCTCGCCGCCTACATCGGCGGTGGGCGGCCGCACGGCGGCGCGCGCACGTATCCCGGCTGCCGGGACCGGCGCGCGCCCGAACGGTCCATCGCCGTCGAGCTCGCGGGACGCCTCTACTTCGCCACCGAATCCCCGGTGTGGACCGGGGGCCGGGGCTTCTACGACCCGACGGCGCCCGGCCGCACGCGGGCGCGCGCCCACCTCGTGAGCGTGGGCCAGCTCTCCGACATCGCCGCCCAGGAGATGTACGAGGAGCCGGGCGCCGACCTGGACCTGACCGCGGTCCTGCGGCTGGGGCGGGCCGAGTTGGGGCCGGGACGCTACGAGACGCTGATCTGCCCGGGGACGATCGGGGGCATCCCGTTGCTGACCTTCACCGCTCCGTGGACCCTCCGGGACGTCGAGCCGCTGATGCCGGCCGCCGCCTACCTGCGCCACCTGGCCGGCGGCCTGCTGGAATCGGGTCCCTGGGCGGAGCCGGACATCGCCGACTACCTGTCCTCGTGTCCCGGCGCGTCCGGGAACTGGACCCCGGCCCACGTCCTGGAGCTCCTCACGGGAGGCTCGTGCCGCTGAGGCCCGCGGCCTACGCCCGGGGGATCGCCCGGTGCCAGAGCAGGCGGGTGGGGTGGGGGACCGCGGTGGTGACGTGGAGTTCGGCGTCCAGGCCCAGGACCGCCGTCGTCGTGGCGCCGCCCGGTTCCACGGTGCCCGCCGGGGCGCCCGCGTACAGCATCTGGGACTCCGTCCACGCGGGCGGGCCGCCGAGGCCCGTGGTGCTGACGGTGCCCGAGTCGGCCCGGCCCGACAGCACGCGGCCCGCGACGCCGACCGCGCCGTAGCCCGCCCGGCCGCCGGCCTCCGCGATGCTGGAGACGGCCGGCTTCGCGGTGCCGGCGCCCGCTGTGACCAGGGTGGTGCGCACGACCCCCGAGTCGGGGCGCCGGAAGTACAGGCGCACGCCCGCCGCCTCCGGGGCCGCGGTCAGCGGGACGGTGGTGGCGGGGAGCCCGGTCGGGAAGGGCCCGGCCAGCGGGGCGCCCGGGGCGGGCTGGATCCAGGCGAGCACGGACTGGGTGGTGGCGACGTAGAGGTGGCGGCGCCCGGCGGCGTCGGTGGCCGTGACCGGGTCGCTCTGCAGGTCGCTGCCGCCCAGCTGCTGCCAGGGGGCGAAGGTGCCCGAGGGCTGCTGGACGCGGGCGAGCAGGGTCCGGCGGGAGTCGCGGACGTACACGGTCAGCCGGCCGTCCTGGTCGGCGGCCGCCGAGGGCGCGCTGATCGCCGAGGTGCCGGCCTCGTCGGTGGTCTCCGGGGTGCCGAGCGAGACCCACTCCCCGAACGGGCCGCCGGGCACGGACTGGGCGGCGTAGACGATCTCGCGCCGGTAGTCCTGCGGCCGCTCGCCGAAGACGGTCCGGACGGCGAGGACGGCGACGCGCCCGTCGGGGAAGCGGGCGGTGGTCGCGCCCGGGTCGATGCCGGTGCCCGGCAGCAGGTCGGGGCCCTGCCAGGCGGCCGCGGGGCCGGTGCCGGGGCCGCGGGTCCAGACGGCCATCTGGCCGTCGAGGGCGGCGAAGGCGTACAGCCGGCCGGTCGTGCCCTGCACCAGCCAGGAGGCGTTGTCCCCGCGCGCGTAGCGCAGCGACTGGGCCCAGTTGTGGCCGCTCGGGCTGCCCGCCACCTTGCGGTCGCCGCAACCGGAGGACGAGCCGCAGTAGTTCTGCTTGTCGTGCCACGCGTAGGTCTTGAGGTAGCCGATCTTCGTCTCGGCCGTCTGCGGGTCCAGCGTGTGCGGCAGGGTGCCGTTGTGGTAGCCGAGGTAGCTCTGGACGGAGAAGTGGGGCCGCTGCCCGACCGGGACCCGCGCGGCGTACGAGGCCGCTGCGGCCTGCGCGAACCGCGCCCCGAACATGTGGTCCTGGTGGTCGGTGTACCGGCCGCTCTCGGCGTACCGCCCCGGCGTCGGGTCCTGCATCCGTATCGTCGTCGGCTTGTACCGCTCGAAGATCCCGGCTATCGCCGCTATCGCCTGGTCCTTGGTGTACGTGAACGACTGCTTGACGGGCGTGCCCGCGGCGAACTGGGGGCCCAGCGCCGGTATCCGGCCGTTCCACAGGCCGTGCAGGCTGTCCGGGGTGTCCGCGACGGGGGCGCGGGCCTCGCGCATCTGCAGCCACACCAGGTTGACGTGCGGCTTGGCCACGAGGACGTCGAGCTCGGCGTGGCCGCCGCCGGCGGTGGGTATGACCGAGCGCTTCCACGCGCTGGTGCGGTCGCCGGTGGCCATCTCGGCGTAGGCGGAGCGTATGCCGTTCTGCCGGGCCTCCGAGTAGTGGCCCCGGTCCGCGGGCTGCTCCGGGTCCTTGGCCGCGCCGCCGTTGGCCTCGTTGCGGCCGTCGGCCTCGCCGGAGGTGAGGTACACGGTGGTGAGCGGGGTGCCGGTCAGCAGGGAGCGGCTGAGGTCGGGGTTCATGAAGAACAGGTCGTCGTCGGGGTGGGCCGCGACCTGGACGACCGAGCCGGCGGTGGTGCTCGCCCGGAGGGCGGCCGGGTCCGTTCCCGAGGAGGCTTCGGCGGCCGTCTGCTGGCCGGAGGCCACGGCGAGCGCGCCGGTGACCCCGATGGTGAGCATCGGGACCACGGTCGCGAGGAGGAAGCGTCGGCGGGAAACGGGCATGGGCACGCCTTGGTGTCGTTCCGGCGGGAAGAGCCTGTGAGCAGCCGGTCGGTCGGTGTCGGTCAGTCAGTGAGAGGCCATTCCCGGCAAGTTGGTTCACCGGTTTCGCCGATGACTTCTTCGTTTCCTTGACTGACCGTTCGTGATTGTGCCGTGCATGATCTTCGTGTGTGGATGTGACCGGTATCTGGACGGTATGCGGAGGTTGTTCCTCCGGACCGCGCACCCACCCTGCACCAAAAAACGCCCCCATAGCGGCTGTTCGTCGGATCAGTCGCCCATCCGATGACCGGTGCCCTTTGTCACCCCGCCCAACGGCCTGTCTCTTATCAACATCTGACGCTGCCGACACGCGATTCTCTGTGTATTCGGGTGGGCGGGCGTGTTGGCGTCGCCGGAGGCCACGGCCTCGTCCAGCCACTTCACGGTGCGGGGCGGTGGCCGCCCTTCCGTACGGAGGATTCGCTCATGCGGCCGATCATGCCATGCCGGTGCCGCGCGGCCTTCTCCTTTTTTCTCCTATTCCTTCTTCTCCTCCTCGTGCTTCGCCCGGCTCGGCTGGACCCGCTTCGGCTCGCCCGGCATCTTCGGGTAGTCCGGGGGGTACGGCATGTCGCCGAGGCCGTGATCGTGTTCGTGACGGTCCGCCAGCTCCAGGGCCGCGTCCAGGGCGAAGGCGTGCTCGTCCATGTCCGCGTGCAGGTCGCCCAGTTCCGCGAAGCGCGCCGGCATCGTCACGATGTCGAAGTCGCGCGGCTCCGCCGAGTCCAGCTCGTCCCAGCGCAGTGGTGCCGACACCGGGGCGTGCGGGCGGGGCCGGATGGAGTAGGCCGAGGCGATCGTGCGGTCGCGGGCCGTCTGGTTGTAGTCGACGAAGATCCGCTCGCCGCGCTCCTCCTTCCACCAGGCGGTGGTGACCTTCCCCGGCAGCCGCTTCTCCAGGTCGCGGCCGATCGCGATGGCGCACCTGCGGACCTCCGTGAAGGTCCATCGGGGCGCGATCGGCACGAAGACGTGCAGCCCCCGCCCGCCCGAGGTCTTGGGCCAGCCGCGCAGGCCCAACTCCTCCAGCAGCTCGCGCAGTTCGTGGGCGACCACGACCGCGTGGTGGTAGTCGGTGCCCGGCTGCGGGTCCAGGTCGATGCGCAGTTCGTCGGGACGGTCGGTGTCCTCCCGGCGCACCGGCCAGGGGTGGAAGGTGAGGCAGCCCAGGTTGGCGGCCCACAGGACGGCGGCCGGCTCGGTGGGGCAGATCTCGTCGGCGGTGCGCCCGCTGGGGAAGGCGATGTGGGCGGTGGGGATCCAGTCGGGCAGGTTCTTCGGGGCCCGCTTCTGGAAGAAGGACTCGCCCTCGACCCCGTCCGGGAACCGCTCCAGGGTCGTGGGCCGGTTCCGCAGGGCGCGGGTGATCCCGTCCGCGACGGCGAGGTAGTAGGCGGCCACGTCCCCCTTGGTGAGGCCGCGCTCCGGGAAGTACACCTTGTCGGGGCTGGACAGCCTGACCTTCCGGCCGCCCGCCTCAAGCTCGATCGCGTTGCCCGCAGCACCCATGTGCGCCACGGTAGGCGTGCCCGGCCGGGCCCGCACACCGAGCACGTCCGGGCGTGCCACCGCAGAATCGGAGACATGGATCTGCCGGTGATGCCACCTGTGAAGCCGATGCTCGCCAAGTCGGTGTCCAAGATCCCGCCGGGCATGCAGTACGAGGCCAAGTGGGACGGTTTCCGCGCGATCGTGTACCGCGACGGGGACGAGCTCGAGCTCGGCAGCCGCACGGGCAAGAGCCTGACCAGGTACTTCCCCGAGCTGGTGACGGCGCTCAAGACCAATCTGCCGGACCGCTGCGTCGTCGACGGGGAGATCGTCCTGATCCATGGCGGACGGCTCGACTTCGACCGGCTCAGCGAGCGGATCCATCCCGCCGCGTCCCGCGTGAAGATGCTCGCGGAGACGACCCCGGCCGGCTTCGTCGCCTTCGATCTGCTCGCGCTGGGCGACGAGGCCCTGCTCGACCGGCCGCTCACCGACCGCCGCTCCGCCTTGACCCGCATGCTCTCCACCGCTCGGCCCCCCGTCCATCTCGCGCCCGCGACCACCGACCCCGCGCTGGCGCAGGAGTGGTTCGAGCGGTTCGAGGGCGCCGGGCTCGACGGGGTCGTCGCCAAACCCCTCGATCTCCCCTACCGGCCGGACGCCCGACTCATGTTCAAGATCAAGCACGAACGTACGGCCGACGCCGTCATCGCGGGTTTCCGTTTCCACAAGAGCGGTCCGATTGTCGGATCGCTGCTCCTGGGCCTGTACGACACCTCCGGCACCCTCCAGCACGTGGGCGTCTGCGCCGCCTTCCCCATGAAGCGCCGAGCCGAGCTGATCGAGGAGCTCGCGCCGCTCCGGATGCCCGGCCCCGAGGGCCACCCGTGGTCCGCCTGGGCCGAGGAGGCGGCCCACGAGAGCGCCCGGCTGCCCGGGGCCCAGAGCCGCTGGACCGGGAAGAAGGACCTCTCCTGGGTCCCGCTGCGCCCCGAATGGGTCTGCGAGGTGGCCTACGACCACATGGAGGGCGACCGCTTCCGGCACACCGCGCAGTTCCGCCGCATGCGCCCCGACCGGGAGCCGGGCAGCTGTACGTACGCCCAGCTGGAGGAGGTCGTCGGCTACGACCTCGCCGAGGTCCTCGGCACCGCCACCGCCTGACGCCGCCGCCTGACGCCACCGCCTGGTACCGGCCGGCTGGTACCCCCGCCCGACGTCGGCCGGCCGCGGTCCCTTGACCGCGGTGTCGCCGACTCGGGAGCATCCGGGGTGAACGCACGCGACCGAGCCGATCAGGAAGGGCATGGCCTTGGCCCCGTCCAGCACCCTCGCCGAGCTCTTCGAGCGGTTCCGGCACGAAGCCTTCCGCCTGGAGACCCTGGACGACTACAGCGGCTCCGGGAACGTGGACGCCTACCGGGCGTTCCAGGCCGGTCGGCCGCGGCCCGAGGGCCACAACGCCGCATGGGTCGCGGAACTGCGCGGCCTCGCCCACCAGGGCAAGCGCGTGTACCGCGTGCACGTCCTCAAGCGCCCGCTCACGGAGTACCTCCGCTTCGAGCTGGGATGGGGCTACCGGACGGGCATGACCGGCGGGGAAGAGTTCTTCATCCTGGACGTGACGGACGCCCCCGACCCGCTCGCAGGCGTGCCGGACTTCTGGCTCTTCGACTCCACGGACACGGCCGTCCTGCGCTACGACGGTGCCGGGGTGCTGCGACGACCCGATGTCCGCCCGCGGGAGGAAGCCGCCGCGTACGCGGCCCACCGGGACACGGCGCTCGCCCACGCGGAGCCGTTCGAGGAATGGTGGGCCAAGTACGGCGGGTGACCGGGCGGGAGGAGCGCCCGGCCCCTGTCAGCCCTTCGTGAGCTCCTCCCACCGCGCTCGGCTCGGGCCGGCGTCGTTCGGGACGTAGCCGGGGCGCTCCGCGAGCCAGCGGGCCACCCGCGCCCTGGTCTCCGGGTCCGCGTAGGCCCGCTCCGGGGGGTCGGCCAGGTGCCGGACCCTGGCCCGCGTCCGCATCACCTCCGGGTCCTCCAGCGCGCACTCGAACAGCGCCGCCGCCTCGCGGGCCGCCCCCGAACGCCCGGCCCTGGTCGCGAAGCGCTCCCCGATCGCCTCGTCCGCGACGACCTGGAAGTCGAACCAGGGCTTGAGGGTGCGGACCGTCCACGCGTGGTATTCGGCGGCGAACCGGACCGATCCGGGGTCCTGGTGCGCCGTACGGGCCACTCTGCTCGCGGCCCACAAAGCCAGCGAAGTGCCCTGCCCCAGGGTCGGGTTGGTGTGGGTGACGGCGTCGCCGACGGGCACGAACCCGCACACCACCGGCCCGTGCCCGTCGACCAGCGCACTCCAGCGGTTGTCCAGGCCCGCCGTGGCCAGCACCTCCGACATCGGCTCGGCTCCCAGGTCCAGCCAGGCCCCGCCGGGCGGGAAGGACCGGGCGGCGGCCTCGAAGACGGCGGGGTCGCGCAGCGCGGAGCGCGTGGGGTCCTCGGTGTGCACGAACAGGGCCACCGCGAAAACCCGGTTGTCGGCCGGGAAGACCGCGCAGCCCGCGAAGGGGCCGCCGGACACGGCCCACGGCCGGCGCGGTCCCTCTTCCCGGCCCTCGGGCAGCCGGTACCAGCGGCAGAAGTAGGCGAGGCCGGTACGGTGCCGCTCCACGACGCCGGGCCGGCAGCCGGCGGCCGCCAGCCACCGCTCGGCGCCGCCTCGGCGGCCCCCCGCGTCCACGACGAGGTCCCCGGTGTACGCTCCGGCCTCCGTGGTCACACCGGTCACGCACACGGCCCCGGAGCCACCCCACCGCCGACCGGCGGGAAGGCCGACAACCCGTACGCCGGCGCCAAGATGTACGTGAACCCCGAATGGTCCGCCAAGGCCGCCGCCGAGCCGGGCGGCAGCAGGGTGGCGAACCAGCCCACCGCTGTCTGGCTGGACCGCACCGCCGCCATCGCGGGTGTCAACGGCGGGATGGGGCTGCGCGCCCACCTGGACGCCGCACTCGCCCAGAAGGGCAGCGGCGAGATGGTCGTCCAGTTCGTGATCTACAACCTGCCCGGACGCGACTGCTCCGCGCTCGCCTCCAACGGCGAACTGGGCCCCACCGAGATCGACAAGTACAAGACCACCTACATCGACCCGATCGCCGCCATCCTCGCCGACGCCAAGTACGCGGGGCTGCGGATCGTCACCACCGTCGAGATCGACTCGTTGCCCAACCTGGTCACCAACGTCTCCGGACGCCCGACGGCCACCGCCAACTGCGACGTGATGAAGACCAACGGCAACTACATCAAGGGTGTCGGCTACGCCCTGAACAAGCTCGGCTCCATCGCCAACGTCTACAACTACGTGGACGCCGGCCACCACGGCTGGCTCGGCTGGGACGACAACCTGGGCCCCTCCGCCGAAATGTTCAAGCAGGCCGCCACCGCCGAAGGCTCCACGCTCGCCAAGGTCCACGGATTCATCGTCAACACGGCCAACTACAGCGCCCTCAAGGAGGACCACTTCAAGATCGACGACTCGATCAACGGCACCTCCGTACGCCAGTCGAAGTGGGTCGACTGGAACCGCTACACCGACGAACTGTCTTACGCCCAGGGCATGCGCACCAAGCTGATCTCCCTCGGCTTCGACGCCAACCTCGGCATGCTCATCGACACCTCCCGCAACGGCTGGGGCGGCACCGCCCGCCCGACCGCACCCGGTGCACTGACGAGCGTGGACACCTACGTCAACGGCGGCCGCTACGACCGGCGCATCCACCTCGGCAACTGGTGCAACCAGGCCGGAGCCGGCCTCGGCGAACGGCCGCAGGCCGCCCCCGCCGCGGGCATCGACGCCTACGTGTGGATCAAGCCCCCGGGCGAGTCGGACGGCGCGAGCAAGGAGATCCCGAACAACGAGGGCAAGGGTTTCGACCGCATGTGCGACCCGACGTACACGGGCAACGCGCGCAACGGCAACAGCATGTCGGGCTCCCTCCCGAACGCGCCGCTGTCGGGCCAGTGGTTCTCGGCACAGTTCCAGGAGCTCATGAAGAACGCCCACCCGGCACTGTGATGCACTGCTGATGAGGAGCCCGGTGCGGTACGGAACCCGGATTCCGTACCGTACCGGGCCTCGGCACATTCGCAAGGCACCGGTAACCAGAAGTCCCCGACCTCAGATTCAGGCCTCCTACGCATGCGAACCAGGTCCGGACCTGTTCCGCGTTTTCACAGTTCACCGGCCATACGAAGCAATATCGGAGCCCTCGGTCCGCATCGTTTCGGCACGGAGGCCAGGTTGGGGAGACGCGCGAGCACGTTCCAGTCCCGTGGAGCCGCCTGGCGTCATCAGGGCCTGCCGAGAACGGTCGATCTTCCCGTGCACCACGGGAAGATCGTGCGCAGGCCCGGGGACGGGCTCCGCCCCTTAGTGACGCTCCGATTAGTAACGCTCCGAACGACTTGACACGATTTCAGGAGGAATCCCGCACGATCAGTTCCGTCGGGAGGACCCGATGCGGCTCCTCGTCCGCGTCCTGCCTCGGTGCGGCTCCAGCCCGGGACCCCTCTGCGACCTTCTGGAGGATCAGCCGGGTCATCGTGCGGCCCATCTCCTCGATCGGCTGGCGCACGCTCGTCAGGGGCGGGTCCATCAGACGGGCAACCACCGAGTCGTCCACCCCGACGAGGGCCACGTCCTGGGGGATCCGACGTCCGGCCTCGCGCAGTACCCCGCGCGCGCCGGCCGCCATCACGTCGGAGGCGGCGAAGACCGCGTCCAGGCCGGGGGCGCGCTCCAGGAGATCCCGCATGGCCACCCGGCCACCCTCCTCGGTGAAGTCCGCGGTCGCCACCAGCGACTCGTCGGGCGCGATCCCGGCCTCGGCGAGCCCCGCGCGGTAGCCACCCAGACGGGCACGAGCGACGTACATGTCCAGCGGGCCGCTGATGGTGGCGATCCTGCTGCGGCCGCGCCCCACCAGGTGGGCGACGGCCGCCCGTCCCGCGCCGATGTTGTCGGAGTCCACGTAGGCGACGGGTTCGGCCTCGGAGCGCCGCCCGTTCATGACGACCGGCAGCCCCAGGCGTGCGATCCGGTCCGGCAGCGGGTCGTCACCGTGGACGGACGCGAGCAGTACGCCGTCGACCCGCTGGGCGGCCAGATAGTGTTCGAAACGCTGGCGCTCGGCCTCGGTGCGGACCAAGGTGAGCAGCAACTGCTTGTCGGCTTCGGCGAGCTCGGCGCTGACCCCGCGGATCAGGTCCAGGAAGTAAGGCTCCGAGAACACCCTGGCCTCGGCCTCCGGAATCACCAGGGCGACCGCGTCGGTCCGGCTGCCGGCCAGCGCCCGGGCCGCCTGATTGGGTACGTATCCGAGCTCCGCGACGGCGCGGGCCACGGCCTCCTTGGCCTGCTCGCTCACCCGCGGCGAGCCGTTGATCACCCGGGAGACCGTGCCCCGGCCGACGCCGGCCAGGGCCGCGACCTCTTCCAGGGTGGGCCTGCCGTTCTGCCGTCCGCTCACGACTCTCGAACTCCCCTCGCGCGACATCGCGCTCCGCGCCGGGCGTCTGGCCCAGCCGATTGATGCGGTGATCAGGCAAACTGATGGACCCACCAGTCGTGGCGGCACACATTGTGCCGAAGAGGACGTGGGAGCGCTCCCACACTAGACCCGATTTCCCTTTGGCGCCATGGCCGCGTTTACAAATTGACGGCCGAGCCCCCACCGGACACACGTGCGTCATAAATTCGTGTTCATCTCTTGACATTCACACCCGCCAGGCAGCAACCTTCCGGCAACGACGTGGGAGCGCTCCCATCCAGGGGTGCGACAACGGCCTTCACATCAGGTCCGGGCAGGGCCCTCGCTGAGCCGCGAACAGCCCGCCGAACTCCCTGGCGCACAACGAGCAACGCCTTGGACGAGGAGAGTGGAATGCGCACTACCAGCAGCAGACACGGACGCGGACGCCGTGGCGCCGCTATCAACGCGATCGCTGCGGCCGTCGCCATCGTGACCGGTGCGGCCTTGCTCACCGGTTGCGGCGGCGACGACGGTAAGGACGACAGCGCGGCGGGCGGCGAGCAGATCACGCTGCGGATCGGCACCTTCGGTTCCTTCGGCTACGACGACGCGACCGGGGCCAAGCTCTACGCCGAGTACGAGAAGGCCCACCCGAACATCAAGATCGAGGAATCGAACGTCGCGGACGGCCAGAAGTACTGGGACACGCTCAAGCTGCGGCTCTCGCGCGACAGCGGGCTCGCGGACATCCAGGCCCTGGAGGTGGGCTACATCGCGGAGGCGACCGGTCCCGCCATGGCGGACAAGTGGACCGACCTCGGCAAGACGGGCGGCGCCGACCTCGGCGCGTTCGTCGACTGGAAGGTCAAGCAGGCCACCACGGGCGACGGCAAGGTCATCGGCCTCGGCACGGACATCGGCCCGATGGCCATCTGCTACAACAAGGCCCTCTTCGCCCAGGCCAAGCTCCCGACGGACCGCACCGAGGTCGCGGGGCTCTGGGCCGGCGACTGGGCGAAGTTCATCCAGGCCGGCGAGGCGTACAAGAAGAACGCCCCGGCCGGGACCGCCTTCCACGACTCCGCCAGCGGCCTGTTCAACGCCGTGATCTCCAGCCAGCCCGTGCAGTACGCGAACACCAAGGGCGAGCTGGACTACGAGAACAGCCCGGGCGTGAAGAAGGCGTGGGACACCGCCGTGGCGGCGGCGAAGGGCGAACTGACGGGCAAGCGGGCGGGGCGGGGGCAGGAGTGCGTCCTGCAGGCGGGCGACGCGGCGGCGGCGACGAGGAGCGACGTGCGCAGGAGGTTCAGGGCAGCCATGGCTGCCCTCCTTGGTGCCGGGTGCCGGGTGCCGGGTGCCGGGTCCGCCCGGTCCGTTGCCCTCACTACGCCATCCGGGAGACCCTGGGGGCATGACACGGGAACACGTGACGTGCCCCTCGCGGCCGCGTCTGGCGCCATGCGCCCGCGCGGCCGGCCGCGGAGTCGAGGTGACCCGGGTGGGCGACCGGTGGCGGGTGACCCGGCCGTGGCCGCCCGTGCTGCGGCCGGTCCTGTACAGCTACGCCGGCTACTGGGAGGCCACGGCCTCGCCCTACCGGGCGCGGCTCGTCCCCACGGGGCGGGCCGTCGTGGTGATCAGCCTGGGGGAGCCGTTCGCCCGCATCCGCCGGCTGGGCGACACCGGCCCGGGCGACCGGGTGACCGGCTCGCTGGTCGCGGGCCTGGAGGACGGGCCCCGGATCTGCGACCACCCCGGCGGCCAGGAGGCGATCCGGCTCGAGCTGACCCCGCTGGGCGCCTACCGGCTGTTCGCCCTGCCGATGCGCGAACTGACCAACCGGGTGGTCGAGCTCGGAGACGTCCTGGGACCCGGTGCCGGACTGCTGGTCGAGCAGTTGGCGGCCGCCGGCGACTGGGCGGCCCGCTTCGACCTGCTGGACGCCGCGCTGTCGGCCAGGCTCGAACGCGGCCCGCGGCCCGCACCCGAGGTGGGCCACGCCTGGCGGCTGCTGTCCCGCGCGGGCGGAGCGATCCCCGTCGGCCGGATCGCCGCCGAAGTGGGCTGGAGCCAGGGCCACTTGGTCCGCCGGTTCACCGAACAGATCGGGTTGACGCCCAAGACCTCCGCCCGCGTGCTGCGCTTCCGCCACGCCGTGGGACTGCTCACCCGCGCCGACCCGAACCTCGCCGAAGTGACCGCCGCCTGCGGCTTCTACGACCAGGCCCACCTCAACCGCGAGTTCCGCGCCCTGGCCGGGACCACACCCGGCCGGACGGCCGCGGCCCGTGTCGCGGAGGGGGCCCTCCTCGCACCGTGAGGCGCGGGGAGGGCCCACAGGTCAAATTCGTCCAAGCCATACGGCCCCGCGCCCGTCGATAGTGGGCCCGTTCACAGTGGATCAGGCACCCGGGCACGTGCGGGGGCTGACTGGGCGAGGGCGGAGCCCGGCCCAGAGGGGAGCATTCGATGGAAGACCTGCTGCGCATCCTCGTGGCCGGCGCGCTCACGGGCGCCTTGATCGGAGTGGCGGGGGCCCTCGGCCGGCGCAACCGCAGGCGCCGGGAGGGCGGGGACCCGAACAACCGCTGAGCGGGACAGCCGCCGACCCCGTGCTCCGTCAGGCCCTGGCCACGGTCTCCGCGAGGTGGTCCACCACCTCGCTCAGCCGTCCGTGACGCCGGTACACGGCCCGTTGCCGGGTCGCCCCGTTGCCCTCGGCCCGGACCCGGTCGAGGAGGGTGTCGACGAGCTCCAGGTCCCCGGAGGAGGCGAGCCCCGGGGCCGCCCGCTCCCGCAGCCGGGCCACCAGGGTCCAGGCCGGCAGGGAGATGCCGCTGAGCGGGTCGAGGCCCTCGCCGTCCAAGCCGTGCACGGCCGCGCGCCGGTGCGCCTCGCGCAGCAGTGCCGACCCGGGCGCCGGGGCCGGGCCGCCGTCGGCCGCCTCCGTGCCCAAGGTGGCGGCGAGTCCCCGTACGAGCAAGGCCAGGAGCACGACGGTGTCGAGCCCGGCGTTCACGTCGGCGACGCGGACCTCCAGGGTCGGCACGTGCTCGGACGGGCGGGCGTACCAGTAGATCATCCGCCGGTCGAGCACCGTCCCGCTGCGCACGAGCTCGTCGGCGCAGCGTTCGTACGCCGCCTCGTCCAGGACCGGGGCGGGCCCCACGGTGGGCCAGCGGGCGTACTCGACGGCGCGCCAGCTGTCGTGGCCCGAGTCCTTGCCGCGGTCGAAGGGGGAGTTGGCGGCGAGGGCCTGGAGCGAGGGCAGCCACGGGCGCATCCGGTTCGCGAGGTCGAGGGCCTGCGCCCGGCCGCTCACCCCGATGTGGATGTGGCAACCGCACACCGCCTGGTCGAAGTTCCCGATGGCCGATGCGAAATGCGAGGCCATCCTCCGGTAGCGCTCGTCGCGGGTGACCGTCAGGGGATGCTCCGGCGGTACGACGGGCGTACCGGAGGCCAGCAGCAGGCAGTCCTCGGCGGCCGCGGCCAGGATCAGCTCGGCCCGCAGCCGGGCCAGCTCCGCCCTGAGCTCGGCCGGGTTCGCCGTCGGGCTGGTGCACACCTCCACCTGGGCGGTGAAGAACTCCTGCTGCACCAGGGGGCCGAGCGTCCGCGCCGCGGCCTCGATGACGCGCGGCGCGCGCCCCACCGGTGCCCGGCTGCGGCGGTCGACGAGCAGGAATTCCTCCTCGACGCCCATCGTCAGCGCCGCGACCCGGCCGGGGGCGGCCTCGGGCGGCAGGTCGTGTGCCGGGGCGGCGCCTTCCCGCCCGGCGGAACGCGGCAGTGCGGTCGGTGACATGGACGGGCCCCTCCGTGGATCGGGACCGCTCGCGCGGGTCGCTCGCGTGCTCGGCCAGACCGGATCGGATCCGGCTGACGGGCGCCTACCCCTCGGGTCGCCGCTCACGCGGGGCCCCCGGCCATCAGCACGGTTCCGGGACGAAAGGGAGCCACTCCCGGTCCGGCGCGGAGGGGATCACCGTGTAGCTCGCCTCGGGCAGCTCGTTCCACACGCCCGGCAGGTCCCCCAGCGGCTCGGACACCACGAGGCGGGACTCGTCGGAGATCTCCTTGAGGTACTCCACCTCCGGGTGGAGGCGGCGCACGGTCTCGGCACGGCTGCTGTAGAACAGCGACCGGGACGCGCCCCCGCTGGAATACCGGAAGGCCCAGAGCCGCTCCCCGTCGCTGACCGCGACCGTCATCTGCAGCGGCTGCGCGACGCCGTGCTCCTTGCCGAGGCGCTCCACGAGCCCCGCCATCCTGGCCACCGCCCCCGGGACGTCCTGGTCGAGCCCGTAGGTGACCGCGAGGTAGAACATCACCTCGGAGTCGGTGGACCCCTCGATGGCCGGGAAGAGCGCCGGGTCCACGGCCAGGCAGAGGTCCCGCTGCAGCCGGTGGAAGTCCGCGATGGCCCCGTTGTGCATCCACAGCCACCGGCCGTGACGGAACGGGTGACAGTTGGTCTGCTGGACGGCCGAGCCCGTGGAGGCGCGCACGTGCGCGAAGAACAGGGGCGAGCGGACGTGCGCCGCGAGTTCGCGCAGGTTGCGGTTGTTCCAGGCCGGAGCGATGTCCCGGAAGACCGCCGGCGTGCCGTCACCGTTCCCGCTGTACCAGCCGAGGCCGAAGCCGTCGCCGTTCGTCGTCTCGACGCCCATCCGGGCATGGAGGCTCTGGTTGATCAGCGAGTGCTCCGGACGGTAGAGCACGGCGTCGAGCAGCATGGGCGAACCCGAGTAGGCGAGCCAGCGGCACATTGCGAACCATTCCCTTCGCGGCCTTTCCGAGCTTAGTCCGTCTCGTCCGGATCTTGCCGGGCTCGCGGCCCGCGCGCCACGCGGGGGCCGCGGGCCCTCCGGCACATGGGCGGACGGGGGAGGTGCGTGCCATGATCGAGGGGTGAAGGGCGATGCCGCGCCGATGGGTGAGGGCGCCGCACCCGAGGTGCTGGCGCTCGCCAGGGTGGTGGCCAGACTCCGGTCGGAAGTGGCCGACCTGGAAGGCGGCGCCGCGACCACGGCCGTGGTGGAGCGCGCCACGGGTGCGGTGATGGCCCAGGAGCGGCTCTCCGCCGACGCGGCGTGCGAGATGCTCCTCGGCCGGGCCCGCGAGCGCGGCCGCACCCTCCTCGAGGAGTGCTGGATCACGCTCGGGCCGGGGTTCGCCGTCTTCGCGCTGGGGCTGGCGTAAGGGCCGGCGTAAGGGCTGCCGCCGGAGCTGCGGGCGCCGGGCGCGGTGCACCGCCACGAAACGAGAGCGCCGCTCCCCGGGGGGAGCGGCGCCCTCGCTGTCCGCCGGCGCCCCTGGGGCGGGCGGGCCGGCGGGCCAGCGACGGCGCCCCTGGGGCGGGCGGGCCGGCGGGCGTGCGCGGGCAGTGGGGTCGGTGGGCGCGGGGCGGCGCGACCGCCCCGCCCCGCGCCGGCCGCGCCCAGTCCGTGCTCCCGTGCCCGGTCCGTGCTCAGTCCGCGTCGAGCGCGAACCCGGCCTCGCCCCGGACCCGGCCGTTGACCTGGAGCTGCACCAGGTGCTCGCCGGAGTGGTAGCGGCGGGTGGTGATCGGCTTGAAGGAGTGCCGCTTGGTGCCGGTGAGGGTTTCGCCGGGAGCCATGCGGCGGGTGGTGAGCTTGAAGACCTTGGGCGTGCGGGTGCCGTTGGCCTTGACGTGGTGGACCACGTAGTCGATGACCAGCTCGGCGGGGAGCGCGCCGGTGTGGGTGACGGCGTAGTCGAAGACCAGGTACGAGCCGACGGCGACGCGCGGCGTGGTCACCACCGGCCCGCCCACGGTGACCGGGGCGTCCGGGTCGTGGCCCAGCAGGGTCAGTGCTCCGGGGTGCCCGGCCTTGATCAGGGTGCGCAGCCCGTGCCGGACGACGCGGTCCGTCGTCGGGGCGGGGTCGGCCCGCCAGCCGGCGGCGATGTCCACGGCGAGCCCGGGGTGGTCGCGGCTGATGTCGTTGAGGTGGTTGGCCACGGAGCGGCGCACGTACTCGGACTCGTCGCGCCGCAGGGCGTCGAGCACCGGCACGGCGGGCCGGGGGTCGGCGATGAACGCGGGCAGGTGCGGGGCCCACGGCAGCCGGGGCCGGGTGCCCTCGCTCGCCAGCCGCCTGACGTGCGGGTCCGGGTCCGCGGTCCAGCCGGTGATCACCGCCAGGGCGCGGCCGGGATCGGCGCGCAGGAACGGGCGGACGGCGGATTCGGCGGTCAGCCGGGGCGTGAGGTCGTGGAGCAGCGCGAGGGCCGGTTCGAAGGCCGCCAGTCCGCGGACGGCGACGGCCTCGTTGACCGGGAAGGTCATCCAGCCCGTGAAGGCGGGGTCCTCCAGTGCCGTGCGCAGCACGGCCTCGAAGGCCGGCCAGTCCTCGGGGAGGTCGGTGAGGGCGGCGTCGCGGACGGCGGTGACGCGGGTGCTGAACCCGAGCCCGTCGAGGTTCGCGGCGCGGGCGAGGAGGGCGGGTGAGCGGCGTCCGCGGGCCGCCCGGGCGAGCACCCGGGCCAGGTTACTGACGGTATCCGCGCTGAGGAGCTCGTCGGCTGTGGGCATGGGGCCAGTCTGGCGGACGGAGGCCCTGGATTGGGGGCCGGAAAACTTGCACGGGAAAGTTTTGAATCGGACATAACGGGCAGGGCTACGGTTTCCGCATTCCGGAAACTTGGGCGCCGAGCCTTCCGAACGGAGATTGGGCGCCCGAGTGAACCTTGTATTACGGGAGCGTGAACTGTCCCGACCTCAGGATTCCAAGGGCCTTGGGCCCGTGGACTACCGGACTTAAGACCTCCGGATGAGGAAACCGCAGCATCTAACGTCCCTACTCATGACACAGCTGGACGTTCGGCCCCCGGTCGGAGACACGGTAAGCGGCGCCACCCGCGAGGGCGGCTCCGGCGGCGATGTCCGCGGCAAGGGCCTGGGCAAGGGCTCGGTCGGCCTGGTGGGAAGCGCCGTCATCGGCATCTCCACCGTCGCCCCCGTCTACTGCCTGACCTCGACCCTCGGGTCCACCGCCGGCGAGGTCGGCGTCCAGATGCCGGCCGTCTTCCTGGCCGGCTTCCTCCCGATGCTGCTGGTCGCCTTCGCGTACCGCGAGCTCAACAAGTCCATGCCCGACTGCGGCACCTCCTTCACCTGGACCGTGAAGGCCTTCGGCCCGCGGATCGGCTGGATGTGCGGCTGGGGCCTGGTGATCGCCACGATCATCGTGCTCTCCAACCTGGCCGGCGTGGCCACCTCCTACTTCTGGCTGCTGGCCGGCGAGATCACCGGCAACCCGGCGATCGCCGCCCTCGACGACAACAAGCTCGTCCACATCGCCACCTGCCTCACCCTCATCGCCGTCGCGACCGCCATCAGCTACCGCGGCATGACGGCCACCAAGGGCGTCCAGTACGCGCTGGTCGGCCTCCAGCTCGCGGTCCTCGCCATCTTCGTGGTGATGGCCTTCCAGAAGGCCTCCGCGGGCACCTTCGACACCGGCCTGGACTTCTCCTGGCAGTGGATGAACCCCTTCGCGGTCGAGTCCATGGCGGCCTTCACCGCCGGACTCTCGCTCTCGATCTTCATGTACTGGGGCTGGGACGCCTGCCTGGCCACCAACGAGGAGACCACCGGCTCCACCAAGACCCCCGGCCGCGCCTCGCTCATCGCGATGGTCGTCCTCGTCGGCTCCTACCTGGCCACCGGCATCGCCGCCCAGATGGCCGTCGGCTCCGGCACGGTCGGCTTCGGCCTCGGCAACCCGGAGACCTCCGGCAACGTCTTCGCCGCCCTCGCCGGCCCCGTCATGGGCCCGGGGCTCGGCGTCCTGCTCTTCGTCGCCGTCCTGGCCTCCGCGACCGCCTCCCTGCAGACCACCTTCATCCCGGTCGCCCGCACGGTCCTGGCCATGTCCACGTACGAGGCGCTGCCGCCCTCCTACGCCAAGGTCCACCCGAAGTTCAAGACCCCCGGCCGCGCCACCGTCATGGCGGGCGTCGCGACCGGCGGCTTCTACACCGTGATGACCCTGGTCAGCGAGAACGTCCTCACCGACACGATCTTCGCGCTCGGCCTGATGATCTGCTTCTACTACTCGCTCACGGCCTTCGCCTGCGCCTGGTACTTCCGCGGCGAGCTGCGCCGCTCCGCCCGCGACCTCTTCTTCAAGGGCGTCTTCCCGGTCCTCGGCGGCCTGCTGCTCGCCGCCGTCTTCTTCAAGACCCTCTACGACGCCTGGGACCCCTCCTACGGCTCCGGCTCCACCATCCCCGGACTCGGCGTCGGCAGCGTCTTCGTCATCGGCGTCGGCCTCCTGGCCCTCGGCCTGGCCGTCATGTTCGTCACCGAACGCCGCAGCCCGGCCTTCTTCCGCGGCGAGGTCCTGACGAAGTCCACCCCGGCCCTGGTCGTCGAAGACTGACCGACCGTTGTTCACCCCCATGGCCTCCGCGACCTGGACCTGGGTGGTGTGCTGCCGCTTGCGGACCTCCGCGAGGCGGTGCGCGCGCACGACGGCGATCATCTCCGCCGCGCCCCGGTCGATCTCGTCCTGCTCGGCGGGCGAGAAGGTGAACTCCTCGACGAGGTCGTCCCAGCGGGCGACCTTTGGTGTGCGGTCGGGCGTCGGCATCACGGGGGTCCTCCTCCTGCTGTTTCAGGTAATCCTCGTACGCCGCCTCGGCCCGGGGGATTCCCGGAATCGCGGAACGGGTGGGAGCGGACCGGTGACCCGTAGCCGCACGGGGTCGTTGGGCCGGGCATGAACGCCATCAAGCGCAGCCTCGCCGCCCTCGTCCTGTCCGGGGGAGCGGCCCTCGCCCTGACCCCCGCCGTCGCGCACGCCGCCGACGAGCCCGCCATCCAGGGGCCCCCGATCACCCAGCGCGTCGGCGACATCGTCGACCACCCCGGCGGCGCGATCAAGGACGCCAAGACCGCGGTGGAGGTCACCGCCTCGGCCGCCGGATCCGCGTCCAAGGCCACCGACGCCTCGCTCGCCGGAGCCGGAACGGCCCTGTCCGCCGGACTACCGAAGCCCCCGAAGGTCGGCGGCTGACCCAACCGCGGCCCGCGCCCCCCAACCGCAGCCCACTCGCCGCCGAAACCCGCAGATTCTTCCACAGACGCCAGCGTCAACCACACATCGTCCGCGGCTACTTCGGCGGCCCGCACGTCCGCTACGTCCTGAACGAGAACCCTTTGAGTTTCTGATCAATAGATGCCCTCAGCCACCGGTTGACCGGGTGTGCCCACCGGCCTCCCCCTGCCCGCGCTCCCGCCGCGAACTACAGGTCAGGCCTGCGCGCTGCGGTGCCTCTTCCCCATCTCCGCCGCGTACGACTTCGTGGACGACCCTCCGCTCCACTCTCCGCATGCGCACGCAGCCAGGTACCGCAATCGGCCAGTGCACCCCGCGGTCAGCGGGGCCCCTCCCCGCGTGTGCTCGTGAGCCGGCGGGCATACCGTTCCGTCCCCGTGCAGTCCGGTGACCTTGATCCTGTGTAGCGGCATGAAGCCCCCCGTTGAACAGTCGAGATTTGCAACCTCTGACCTGCGGCTCTCCGTCAGACCACTACGTTGACATGGGTTACCGAGTGATCTCCACTCATCGGACCGGGCTGCCGGTCTGCCACCAGCGAACTCTGTATGCGCAGCAGGCCGGGTCTGCGTCTACGGCCACGAGAACCAGCAGTTCGTCCTGAGTTAGGCGGGCGAAGTCCCGAGTTGCGCGCCGAACCGTGACGCCCAGCACCTGAGCCGAGTGGCGCGGCGTGACAGCCGGGTGCGATGCCACATAGACCAGAATGGCTCGGTCACGCCGGTACGTATCCCGGAGCAGACTTTCAGCGAAGAGCGCGGCCGCGCACACGCAGAGCGAAAGCGAGACAGCGACGACTGCATAGTCATGGCACACCTGCCCAAAGACGGCAGAGACTGCACCTAAGGGTTGTCCCGTAACTGCTGGTCACGGGTGAGATGATCTTGGTGTGGCTGGTGTGATCACGGCGTCGGAGCCGTCCTGGATAGCCCCGTTCACCGGGCTGAGCCCGCGCTGTTTCGGGAAGCTGGTGACCGTGCTGCGGCGTGAGGGTGCGGACGCGGTCCGCAAGGGCCGGCCGTGGAGCCTTCCGCTGGAGGACCGGGCACTGCTGGTCGCGGCGTACTGGCGGACGAACTTGACGATGCGCCAGCTGGCCCCGCTGTTCGGGGTGTCCAAGTCGGCCGCGGACCGCATCATCGCCCACCTCGGGCCGATGCTTGCGCTCCAGCCCCGCAAGCGGTTCGCCAAGGACACCGTGCTCATCGTGGACGGCACCCTGGTGCCCACCCGCGACCACACCATCGCGGCGCAGTCGAAGAACTACCGGTACTCCACCAACCACCAGATCGTCATCGACGCCGACACCTGCCTGGTCGTCGTGGTCGGCCGGCCGCTTGCCGGAAACCGCAACGACTGCAAGGCCTGGGAGGAATCCGGTGCCAAAGCCGCCGTCGGCAAGACACTCACGATCGCCGACGGTGGCTATCCCGGCACCGGACTCCTCATGCCGCACCGCCGCCGCAAGGGCGAAGAACTGGCCGACTGGAAGCGGGATCACAACAAGTCCCACAAGCAGGTCCGTGCACGCGTCGAGCACGTCTTCGCCCGTATGAAGACCTGGAAGATCCTCCGCGACTACCGCCTCAAAGGCGACGGCGTCCACCACGCCATGCTCGGCATCGCCCGACTGCACAACCTCGCCCTCGCCGGATAGGCAAGCGGCTCGTACATCGAACGGCCACGTCCAGGAAGACCCAAAGATCATTTACGGGACAGCCCTTAGGGCAGCTCTCGGCCGCAGCACATGGCCGGGCTACGGCAGCACGCGAGATGCTCGCCTCCATCGGGGCCAATGCAGAGAGCCGCAGCGGCTACCTCGCCGCGTATCCGGCGCTTCAGGCCCGCAGCCAGGCCTGCGACGTGGCCTACCTCCGAGCCTCCAACCGCCTTCTTCGCCGGGCTGCATCGGGTCGGCGTCCGCCGGCTCGACTTCCTCGACCGTGGCTCGTTGGTCCAGCGGGCCCGTCCTGGTGGGTCGAGATGATCCGGTGTTCCGGCGCCGTATGGCGGAGCATCCCCGAGGCGGCGCCGGAGTTCGCGTTGGGGATGCCGCTCAATCACCCGGCCGTCGCTGGCGTCACTGCCGGGGCGGAACAGTTGGGTGCGAGCTGCCGGGCCAAAGATGTCCGGGGCTCGTCGGCCCTGTACGAAATCACGAGGCCGGTCGGACCCGGTGGCCGCCCAGCATCAGCCGGCGTCCGCATCCGCCCCGGCAAACAGGAAGAGACCCGTCAGCTTCACACCGAGCGGCACAAGGTCTGGGAGCGCGCCCGCGCCTACGGCGACGCGACCCAGGTCCTGATGGCCGAATGGCGCCACACCAACACCTAGTGGTCCGTCTTCGGGGCGCCCTGCTCCGCGAACGCAGCGGCAGTCAGCACACGGCGCAGCACGTCGGGCCCATCGTCGCCTAGACCAGACTTATTCGCCGCGTACGTGAGCAGCTGGTTGAAGCCGTGCGTTCCGTACCCTTCAAACCACTGATCCAGGGTGAGTTCGCCGCCGAAATTGGCGCGATAGTCATCCCTGTCGCGCTGCTGGACAGCTGCGATTACCTCCACCGCGTGCTGGATCGCGGCTGGGGAAACCCCATGCAGTTCAGCCTCCGCGCGCAGCTGCTCCTCGCGGGCAGACTGGTCCATGGCCGTCTCCTCGGTGTCGCGTATCTCCCGAAGCGAGACTCATTGAGATCCCAGGAATGTGTACAGCCTTCCATACCTGGCCGCAAGGTAGCGCCATCGAGGCGGGTCTCAGGGTGTGGGTCATACTGTCGCAGAACTCCTGGTACGCCTGTGAACCTGCTGCCGACCGCCACGAGCACAGACGTTCCAGGCCCCAGCAGCCATGCGTCGCCGTGCTCCCCGTCGGCTCCTTCGAGCAGCACGGCCGCCATCTCCCGCTGATCACCGACACGGCGATCGCCTGCATCCATCGGCCAGGAGATCGCTGACACCTACCCGGTCCGCCTGCTCCCGCCGATCACGATGTCGTGCAGCCACGAGCACGCCGCGTTCCCGGCGCCGTCACCGGTCCCGTGGGACCTCGACGGTGACCGGCCCGGCCTCGGTCAGCACCGTCTTGGGCCGGCAGCCATTGCGGGCGTTGCCACCACTGCGAGCGGGTTTCCCGGGTTCGGTCGTGGCGGCCAGATGCTCGTCCATCTCCGCGTCCAGGGCGTCCTGCAGCAGGTGCTTCGTGAGCTGTTGCAGCAGCCCGCCCTCGCCCAACAGCTACATCCCGCCCGCGCGGGCCTGCTCGGCCGCCAGCTCGGCAATCGACGCCACCACGTCCACCCCGGCGCCGCCGGCCTTCTTCCTCGGACCCATGTCCAAGACATCGGCCGAATCCGCCTCCGAGGAAACCGAATCCTCAACAACCGACTCGATCTGGCGACCCATCATCGTGCCCATCGGTGTCTCCCTTGCTCGGGACGTACACCTGATCTATGACACTCCCAATCATAACGGGGGCTGGCGCTTCGTCAGCGCAGTTGCTTATGACGTTGGTTCTATGTCTTTGGCGGCTTCCAGGGCTGTTGCCCGGTATGGGAGTTTTCTTTTCGGGCGTTCCGGGTTACCTCGTTCCGGGGTGGCGGTAGGGGGCGTCTTTTGGTGAAGGCATTGATGGGGAGGGCTTTATGAGGGTCGGTCAGCGGATAGTCGGCGGTGCTTTGGTGGTGGCGAGTGCGGGTTCGTTGGTGTTGGGGGTGGCGTCGGTGTCCTCGGCGGCCGAGGTGTCGGTGTTCATGGCGACGCTCACGCCCGCCTGGGCGAGCGCAGGGGCGTCGTCGGTGCCGTCGCCGGTCATCGCGACGAGCTTGCCGCCGGCCTCTTCCCGCGCGTTGAGGGCCATCCTGTCCTCGGGCGTCGCTTCCGCGAGGCACTCGGCGCTCCACGAGCGGATCTCGTACGGGGCGTTCCCCTCGCCGCGCAGGGCGGAGACCCTCAGCGTCCCCTTCGCCGAGCGCCACCTGGCGGCGGTCCTCGACCAGCGGCCGCCAGCGCGCCGGTCCCCCGGCTGACTCAACCCCCGCCTGATCGCGCCCGCCCTCCCGCCCGCTGCGGGTCCCCGCCCTCCGCCGCGACGCGCACGCCCCGTCCGACAGCCGCGCCGCCGCCCCTTCGGACGACCCGCAGTCCTCCGAACGGCCCGCCGGCCGGCACCCCTCCCGCACCGCGCCCGCTTCCCAGGACCGCCCCCGCAGACCGCTGGCCGCCCTCGCCGCGCGCCGCGGAGCGCTCCTCCCGCTGGGCATCGCCGTGGTCCTGCTGATCCCGCTCGCCGTGGCCTTCCCGGGCGCCGGCAGCTGGCCCGCGGCCCTGGCCGTCGACCTGTCCGGGCCGCTCGGCCGCGCCGGCGACTGGATCATCGAGCACCGCGACAGCCACCCGCTGTTCCTCTACTTCTTCGGCCACCTCAGCAACGCCATCGTGGTGTCCGTCCGCGTCGTGTACGTGCTTCTCCTCGCCGCCGGCTGGACCGGGGTCACCGCCCTGACCGCCCTCGTCGCCTGGCGCCTCGCCGGCATCCGGCTCGCCCTGACCTGCGCCGCAGCCTTCGCCGCCTGCGGGCTGCTCGGCATGTGGGTGCCGACCATGCAGACCCTCGCGCTGATGGTCGTGGCCGTCGCCGCCTCCGTCGTACTCGGCGCCCTGCTCGGCCTCGCCTCGGGGCTCTCCCCGCGCGCCGACCGAGCCCTGCGCCCCGTACTCGACACCATGCAGATCCTCCCCGCCTTCGCGTACCTGCTCCCGATGGTGCTGGTCTTCGGCATCGGCGTGCCCGCCGCCGTCCTCGCCACCGTCGTCTACGCCGCCCCGCCCATGGCCCGCCTCACCGCCCTCGGCCTGCGCGACGCCGACCCGGGCGTCATGGAAGCCGCCGCCTCGCTCGGTGCCACCGGACGCCAACGCCTGCTCACCGCCCGGCTCCCGCTCGCGCGCCGACAGATCCTGCTCGGCGTCAACCAGGCCATCATGACCGGCCTGTCCATGGCCGTCATCGCCTCCGTGATCGGCGCCGGCGGCCTCGGAGACCGCGTCTACCAGGCCCTCGCCTCCGTGGACGTCGGCGCCGCCCTGGCCGCCGGCATCCCGATCGTGCTGCTCGCCGTGGTCATGGACCGCACGGTCGACGCTGCCGGCCGCCGCATCGGCGCCGCCCCCGTACCCGGAGGTGAACAGCACCTGCTGCGGCGGGTGTTCGCCGGCTGGTACGGCCGCCTGCTCACCCTCCTCGCGGCCGTCGCCGTCGCCGTCGCCGGCCGCATCGCCGGCAGCTCCCTGTGGCCCGAGGCCTGGACCGTCCCCCTGGCCGGGCCGGTCAACTCGGCCGTCGCCTGGATGACGGACCACCTCTACTCCGGCGTACCCCTCGTCGGCGGCACCGCCGACTGGGCCGCCCGTTTCACCGGCTGGATCCTCGACCCGCTGCGCGGCGCACTCCAGGCCGCCCCCTGGTGGCTGCTCCTGCTCCTCGCCTGCGCGCTCGCCCTCCTCGCGGGCACCTGGCGCACCGCGCTCACCGCCGTCCTCGCCCTGGGCGCCATCGGAGTGCTCGGCGTGTGGGAAACCTCCCTGGACACGCTCTCCCAGGTCCTGGCCGCCGTCGCGGTCACCCTCGTCCTCGGCTTCGCGATCGCCGTGGGAGCCGCCCGCAGCGCCCGGGCCGAGCGGCTGCTGCGGCCCGTCCTCGACGTGTGCCAGACCCTGCCGCAGTTCGTCTACCTCATCCCCGTGGTCGCGCTGTTCGGCGTCGGCCGCGCACCGGCCGCCGCGGCCGCCGTGGTGTACGCGCTCCCGGCCGTCGTCCGGATCACCGTCCAGGGCCTGCGCGAGGTGGACCCGGCCGTCGTGGAATCCGCCCGCTCACTCGGCGCCACCCGCACGCAGCTCCTGCGGCAGGTCCAACTCCCGCTGGCCCGGCCCGCGTTGCTGCTCGCCGTCAACCAGGCCGTAGTGCTGGTCCTCGCCGTCGTCATCATCGGCGGCCTGGTCGGCGGCGGAGCGCTCGGCTACGACGTCGTCCTCGGCCTCGCGCAGGGCGACCTGGCCACCGGCCTGGTGGCCGGCGCCGCGATCGTCTGCCTCGGCCTGCTCCTCGACCGCCTCACCCAGCCCGCGAAGGAGGCCTGACATGCGCGACGCACACCCCCGGCGCACCCCGCGCCACCGCCGCGGCGCGGCCGTACTGGCCGCCGCGACCGGACTCGCCGTCCTCACCGGCTGCGGGGCCGCCGACATGACCCGCCAGTCCTCCCCGTACGCCGCCGCCCAGGGCGCCAAGACCGTCACCCTCTCCGTGCAGTCGTGGGTCGGCGCCCAGGCGAACACCGCCGTCGCCTCCTACCTCCTCGAACACGAGCTGGGCTACCGGGTGGACACCGTCCAGGTCGACGAGGTCCCCGCCTGGGACGCCCTCAGCCAGGGCCGCGTCGACGCGATCCTGGAGGACTGGGGACACCCCGAGCAGGAGGAGCGGTACGTCGCGGGCAAGAAGACCATCACCCCCGGCGGGGACCTGGGAGTGACGGGCCACATCGGCTGGTTCGTCCCCACGTACTTCGCCGAGGCCCATCCGGACGTCACCGACTGGAAGAACCTCGACAAGTACGCCGACCAGCTGCGCACCCCCGAAAGCCGCGGCAAGGGCCAGCTGCTGGACGGCTCCCCGTCCTACATCACGAACGACAAGGCGCTGGTGGAGAACCTGGGCCTGGACTTCGAAGTGGTCTTCGCCGGCTCCGAGGCCGCCCAGATCACCCAGATCAAGCAGTTCGCCAAGGAGCAGAAGCCCTTCCTGACGTACTGGTACGAGCCGCAGTGGCTCTTCGAGCGGGTCCCGATGACCGAGGTGAAGCTCCCCGAGTACACCGAGGGCTGCGCGGACGATCCCCAGAAGGTGGCCTGCGCCTACCCGAACACCCCGCTCCAGAAGTACCTCAACACGCGCTTCGCGGAGTCGGGCGGGAAGGCGGCCGGCTTCCTGAAGAAGTTCCACTGGACCAAGGAGCAGCAGAACGAGGTGTCCCTGATGATCGCTGAGGAGAAGCTGCCGCCGCAGCAGGCGGCGAAGCGGTGGGTCGAGCGCAACGAGAACGTGTGGAAGCCCTGGGTGGAGTGACGGGGTGACGGAGTGACGGAGTGACGTAGCGCCGACGCTACGGCCCGGTCAGGGCGGCGTCGATCATGCGGCGGGCCGTGGCCGTCAGCTCGGCCCGGTCCGGGGCCGGGCGGGAGCGGGCGAGGGCGCCGGCGAGGCGGTCGTAGAGCAGGCCGTCCGTCCAGGCTGCCAGCAGCTCGGCGGACTCCTGCGGCCGCCGCGCGCCGAGGGCCGCGAGCACGGCGGCCGCACGGGCCCGCGCTCCGAGGCCGGCCTGATGGAGCTCGGCCTCCAGTTCCGTGTTCCGTGCGGCCTCCAGGCTCAGCTCGAAGCGCGCGAGCTGCCGCGCCCGGCCGGCGGTCAGCCACCGGTACAGCAGGGCGCCGAGCGCCCCGGCCGCCGCATTCCGGTCGGACCCCACCGCGGGGGCGTCGCCGTCGAAGTCCGCGAGGTCGAGCTCGGCCAGCCTGCGGTAGCAGGCGCCGATCAGCGCCGTCCGCGTGCGGAAGTAGTAGGAGGTGCTCCCCGCGGGCAGCGCCGCCGCGCCGTCGACCGCGCGGTGCGTGAGCCCCCGCAGGCCCGCGTCGGCCACGAGGCCGATCGCCGTGTCCGCGATCAGGGTCCGGCCTGTTCCTTATACACATCTCCGAGCCCACGAGAGGATCCACCCGGGGTGGGGCGCCGGAAGCGGCAGAGGTGTATAAGAGACCGAAGTCTTGCAGCCCTTCTCCCTGGCACCTACGGTCGCTGCAATCCCCAACTCGGCCGTGACCGGTCCCCACCCGGCTCCGTGCCTCTCCGCCAGGAGGAACTCCGCATGTTCACCCCCGCACGCGCTGTCAGAGCCGCCGCCGCGTTGCTCTCCGTTTCCGCCCTCGCGGCCGTCGCCGCCGCGGCCGCGCTCACCTCGCAGGCGTCGCCGGCGTTCGCCGCCGCGCCCGGGGAGAAGGACGTCACCGCCGTGCTCTTCGAGTGGCGGTTCGACTCCGTCGCCAAGGCCTGCGGCGACAGCCTGGGGCCCGCCGGGTACGGGTACGTGCAGGTCTCGCCCCCGCAGGAGCACATACAGGGGGGCCAGTGGTGGACCTCGTACCAGCCCGTCAGCTACCGGATCGCCGGGCGGCTCGGTGACCGGGCGGCCTTCAAGGCGATGGTGGACGCGTGTCACGCCGCCGGCGTGAAGGTCGTCGCCGACTCCGTCATCAACCACATGGCCGCCTCCGACGGCACCGGGACCGGGGGTACTTCGTACACGAAGTACAACTACCCGGGGCTGTACTCGGGCGCCGACATGGACGACTGCCGGGCGACGATCTCCACCTACACCGACCGCGCGAACGTCCAGAACTGCGAGCTGGTCCAGCTCGCCGACCTCGACACCGGCGAGGACCACGTACGCGGCCGGATCGCCGGCTACCTCAACGACCTGTTGTCCCTCGGCGTCGACGGGTTCCGGATCGACGCCGCCAAGCACATGCCCGCCGCCGACCTCGCCAACATCAAGTCCCGGCTGGCGAACCCGAACGCGTACTGGAAGCTGGAGGCGATCCACGGGGCGGGCGAGGCCGTCTCGCCGACCGAGTACCTCGGCAGCGGCGACGTACAGGAGTTCCGCTACGCCCGCGACCTCAAGCGGGTCTTCCAGAGCGAGAACCTCGCCTACCTGAAGAACTTCGGGGAGGCCTGGGGCCACATGCCCTCCGGCCAGTCCGCCGTCTTCGTCGACAACCACGACACCGAGCGCGGCGGCGACACCCTCAGCTACAAGGACGGCTCCTCCTACACCCTCGCCAGCGTGTTCATGCTCGCCTGGCCCTACGGCTCCCCGGACGTGCACTCCGGCTACGAGTGGACCGACCGGGACGCCGGACCGCCCAACGGGGGCACGGTGAACGCCTGTTACTCCGAGGGCTGGAAGTGCCAGCACGCCTGGCGCGAGATCTCCGCGATGGTCGGCTTCCGCAACGCGGCGCGCGGGCAGGCCGTCACCGACTGGTGGGACAACGGGGGCGACCAGATCGCCTTCGGGCGCGGCACCAAGGCGTACGTGGCGATCAACCACGAGGGCTCGGCGCTGACCCGGACCTTCCAGACCTCCCTCCCGGCCGGCGGCTACTGCGACGTCCAGAGCGGCCGCGCGGTCACCGTGGACTCCGGCGGGCGGTTCACCGCCACCCTCAACGCGGGGACGGCCGTCGCCCTGCACATCGGCGCTCGCAGCTGCGGCAGCACGCCCACGCCCACCCCCACGGCCACCCCCACTTCCACCGCCGGGGCCTCCTTCGCCGTCAACGCCGCCACCGTGCTCGGCCAGAACATCTACGTCACCGGTGACCGCGCCGAGCTCGGCAGCTGGAACACCGCGAGCGCCCTCAAGCTCGACCCGGCCGCCTACCCCGTCTGGAAGCTCGACGTCACGCTCCCGCCCGGCACGGTCTTCGCGTACAAGTACGTCCGCAAGGACGCCGCCGGAAACGTCACCTGGGAGAGCGGAGCCAACCGGTCCGCCACCGTCCCCGCGAACGGCAAGGTCACGCTGACCGACACCTGGCGCAACTGACCCTCCCGTCCCGCCCCGTCCCGCATCCGAGGAGAACCGCCTTGATACGCCCCGCCCTCGCCGGCGCCGCGGGAGTGCTCGCCGCCACCCTGGCCGTGACGCTCCTGCCCGCCCTCCCCGCCGCCGCGGCGGCCGCCGCCAAGGCGCCGCCGGGTCCGCCCTCGGACGCCAAGCTGGCGGCCGAGTCCGCGCGGCACGACCTGACCCGGGAGCAGTTCTACTTCGTGCTCCCGGACCGGTTCGCGAACGGCGATCCGCGCAACGACCGGGGCGGCCTGACCGGTTCCCGGCTGGAGACCGGTCTGGACCCGACGGACAAGGGCTTCTACCAGGGCGGGGACCTCAAGGGGCTGACCGACCGGCTGGACTACATCAAGGGGCTCGGCACCACGGCCATCTGGATGGCGCCGATCTTCAAGAACCAGCCGGTCCAGGGGACGGGCAAGGACGTGTCGGCCGGCTACCACGGCTACTGGATCACCGACTTCACCCAGGTCGACCCGCACTTCGGCACCAACGCCGACCTGGAGCGGCTGATCGACAAGGCGCACGGGAAGGGGATGAAGGTCTTCTTCGACGTCATCACCAACCACACCGCCGACGTGGTCGACTACCGGGAGGCCTCCTACGGGTACCTCTCCAAGGGCGCCTTCCCCTATCTGACCAAGGACGGGGTGCCGTTCAAGGACGCGGACTACGCGGCCGGGGAGGCGAAGTTCCCCAAGGTCGACGCGGACTCCTTCCCGCGCACCCCCTTCGTCCCGGACGCGAAGAAGAACCTCAAGTCGCCGGCCTGGCTCAACGACCCGTTGATGTACCACAACCGGGGCGACTCCACCTTCGCCGGCGAATCGTCCGACCAGGGCGACTTCTTCGGCCTCGACGACCTGTGGACCGAGCGTCCCGAGGTCGTGGAGGGGATGGAGAAGATCTACGAGAAGTGGGTCAAGGACTTCGACATCGACGGCTTCCGGATCGACACGGTCAAGCACGTCGACACCGGGTTCTGGACGCAGTGGGCGACCGCCCTCGACGCGTACGCGGCCCGGCGCGGCCGCGAGGACTTCTTCATGTTCGGCGAGGTCTACTCGGCCGACACCGCCGTCACCTCCCCGTACGTGACGCGGGGCCGCCTCGACGCCACGCTCGACTTCCCGCTGCAGGAGGCGATCCGCTCCTACGCCTCCCAGGGCGCGGACGCCGGGCGGTTGGCCTCGGTCTTCGGTGACGACTACCGGTACACGACGGACAAGGCGAACGCGTACGAGCAGGTCACCTTCCTCGGCAACCACGACATGGGCCGCTTCGGGACCTTCCTGAAGCAGGACCGGCCGGCCGCGGGGGAGCAGGAGCTGCTGGACCGCTACCGGTTGGCCAACGAGCTGATGTTCTTCTCGCGGGGCAACCCGGTGGTCTACTCCGGCGATGAGCAGGGCTTCACCGGGGCGGGCGGCGACAAGGACGCGCGCCAGCCGCTCTTCGCCTCGAAGGCCGCCGACTACCTGGACGACGACCAGCTCGGAACGGCGCGCACGCACGCGAGCGATGCTTACGATCCGGAGCACCCGCTCTACAAGCAGATCAGTGCTCTCGCGCAGCTCACCAAGGACCACCCGGCCCTGCGGGACGGCGTCCAGAGTGAACGTTTCTCCGACCGTTCGGCCTACGCCTTCGCCCGCACCGACACCCGCACGCGCACCGAGTACCTGGTCGCCGCCAACAACGGCACCGAGCCCCGCACCATCGAGCTCGACGCCCCGGCCGGCGCCCAGTACCGCACCCTCTACGGCCAAGGAGCAGCCGCCCAAGGAGCACCCGCCCAGGGAGCAGCCGCCCAAGGAGCACCCGGCGCCGCCGCGCCGCTGCGCGCCTCCGCCGCCGGCAAGCTGACCGTCACCCTCCCCGCGCTCGGCTCCGTGGTCCTGCGGGCCACCGCCCCGCTCGTGCCGGTGGGGGAGGCGGGCCCGTCGGCGGGCCTGGCCTTCGACCACGCGCGGATCCTGGCGGACGCCCGGGAGCGGGTCGGCGCGAAGCTGGAGTACAGCTGCCTGGCCACCGCCTTCTGCCCGCCCGAGTTCACCCTCGGCGAGCTCCAGGCCGTCTACGAGACCGTCTGGACCACCGCCCTGGACCGCCCCAACTTCCGCCGCAAGGTGCTGGCCACGCCCGGTTTCGTCGAGGCCGTGCCCGGAGCCGCCCGGCTCACCGGCGGCCGCGGCAAACCGGCCGCGCTCTACCGGCCCGGGCCGGCGACCACCCTGCACCCGCCCCTGCTCCGCCCTACGGAAGGACACACACGATGACCACGACCGCGAAGCGGGCCGCGACCGGCGCCCTGCTCGGACTGGCCCTGGGGGACGCCCTCGGCTTCCCCACGGAGTTCAACGACGTGCCGGGGATCCTGGCCAAGACGGGCCCCTGGCGGTCCATGGAGCTGCCCCGCCCGGCGATCGTCACGGACGACACCCAGATGACGCTGGCCTTCGCCCGGGGGATACGGACCGCCGCGGACCGCGGCCCGGTGGGCCCGCTGCGGCTCGCGCGGCCGGTCCGGGAGGAGTTCGTCGACTGGTACCACTCCCCGGACAACAACCGGGCCCCGGGCAACACCTGCCTGAAGGCCTGCAGCCTGCTGAACCTGCCCGAGCGGGACTGGCGCGACGCCAGCCAGCTCGGCTCCAAGGGCTGCGGCGCGAACATGCGGGTGGCGCCGGCCGGGCTGGTGCCCGGCTGGACGGAGGAGGAGCGGGCGGGCGCCGCCCAGCTCCAGTCGGCCCTCACCCACGGCCACCCGACGGCGCTGGCCGCCTCGGACCTGACGGCCCGCGCGGTGTTCCTGCTGGCCAGGGGCACCGAGGTGACCGGGCTGGTCGGGCAGCTGCGCTCGTACGCCCTGGAGAACCGCACCCGCTACCACGAGCACTGGCTCGGCGACCTGTGGACGCGCACGGCGTCGGACGTCTCGGCGGAGTCCTTCATGGCGCGCGGCTGGGACGAGTGCCTGGGCGTCCTGGACCGCCTCGCGGCCGCCCTGCGCAGCCCCTCCCCGGAGACGGACCCCTGCCTGACGACGGGCGACGGCTGGATCGCCGAGGAGGCCCTGGCCACGGCCCTCCAGTGCTTCCTGCTCTTCCCGGAGGAACCGCTCCTGGCCCTGCGCCGCGCGGCCTGCACGAAGGGCGACTCCGACTCCATCGCCTGCCTGGCCGGCGCCTTCGCGGGCGCCCACCTCGGCGCGGACGTCTGGCCCCGCGAGTGGGAGGGCCGCATCGAGTACCGCGCCGAACTCCTCGCCTTCGGCGCCCTCTGGGACGCGTGAGCGGTGCTGGACGCCCTGAGCACCGACCTGACGTCCGTCGTCGAGGAGCAGCCCGACCCGCTGCTCTTCGCGACGGTGTCCGGCGCCCACCTGTACGGCTTCCCGTCCCGCAACTCCGACGTCGACCTGCGCGGAGCGCAGCCGTTAGCCGAGGGCTGAGGTGTGGCGGGTGCGGTGGAGGAAGTCTTCGATGCGGGGGAGGTCCGGGGATTTGGGGAGGGGGGTCGTGGTGAGAGCCGACTCGGATTCCGTCACCAGGCGGGTCATCCAGGCGTCGACCTCGTCCCAGGTGAGCTCGCCGCGGCGGACCGCGAGGGGGCGGTCGCGGTAGGGGCCCGCGTCGATCACCAGGTGGCCCGTGCGCAGCAGGTCGCGGCAGGACAGGAGCAGCCGCAGCAGGTGCATGGCGTGCTTCCAGCGCGGGGCGCCGTGGTTGCGGAGGTCTCCGAGGAGTTTGCCGCGCTGGGAGACCGCGTACCGGCTGAAGGTCGTGTGGGCCAGGCGGGAGAGGAACGCCCCTCGGAGTGAGAGGAGTTCCTCTCCGACCGGGGTGAGGTGTTCCACGACGGGGGAGTGCAGGCACTCCAGGATGTTCGGGTTCGCTCGCAGGGCGAGCTCGCAGAAGCGTTCCAGCTCCCACGAGAACTGCTCCTCCCGCGGCCCGTCCACGTGCGTCGGCGGCTTCTGGAAGCCCCAGAACAGCGGTGTGGGGGCGAGGTAGACACCGCGCCGGTCGGTGTCGCTCGCCTCCGTCGCCAGGCCGAACGCCCGCGAACCCATCACGCACGAGTAGATCGTGTGGTCCCTGACCAGGGTGAGTTCGAGCGGCGCGGGCGTCGGCGTGTCGTTCATTTCGTCAGACTAGGCAAGCGGGTCAGTCCTAGGCGAGCGAGATTTCGCCCGCCGGGGAGACGGTGATCTTCTGTTCCGCCAGCGGCTTGGTGGCCGGGCCGTGGGCCACCGCGCCGTCCGCCACCTTGAACTTGCTGCCGTGGCACGGGCAGTCGATGGTGCCGTCCGCCACCTTGTTCACGAGGCAGCCCTGGTGCGTGCACACCGCCGTGAAGCAGCGGAAGGAGCCCGCCGTCGGCTGGGTGACGACCAGTTTCTCGTCCTTGAGGACCGTGCCGCCGCCCACCGGTACGTCCGAGGACTTGAGCAGGGCCTTCTTCGTCGCGTCCGGGGCCGACGAGGCGGAGGAGGACGCGGCCCCGCTGGGCGCGCTGCCGCCCTCGGCCTTCGGCTTTTCCTCGGCTCCGCCGCACGCGGTGAGCACACCTCCTGCCAGGGCGCTCGCGCCGACAGCCAGGACAGTGCGCCGGGCGGTGCGGGTGGGGTCGCTCATGAGATCTCCTCGGGTAGTGCGGGGGCTGGCGAGAGGCATCCTGGCCTGCGACGGGCCTCAGGGAAACCCTGCCACGCGGCCGATCAGCCCTCCGGCGGCCAGGGAGCCAGTCGGGCGGGGCCGCCGGGGGTGCGTACGACCTCCCACACGCGGACCACGGCGTCCCGGTTCAACGGCCCGTGGACGTGGGGGTAGCGGGCTCCGGCCTCACCCTCCCGGCGGACCCGCGAGGTCAGGGCCGACTCGTCCAGTTCCACGGCGAGCAGGGTTCCCCGTACGCCGGTGTAGTGGGAGGCGGCGATCGCCAGGGCGGTCCCGGGATCCGCCGAACAGTGCACGAAACCCTCGGAGTCGAGCGAGGGCGGGGCGTACGGGAGGGTGGGCGAGGCGGTCCAGTCGGCGAGCGGGACGAGATGGAAGATCATGCCGATCGTTCTACCGCAGTGGCGGCGCGGTGCTGCTCCAGGTGGCAGACGTGTCCGGATTGGGTGACATTGTCGGTATCTCGAAGCCGTGGCCGCCTTCTGCGCGCCCCGGTCCCTCTTCGAAAGGCAGCACCATGGCGGGTAACGACCTCGGCTCCCTTCTCGGCGGCCTCCTCGGCGGCGGCAGCGGCGGACAGGGCGGCAGCGGCGGTGGAGGCAACATCCTCGGCGCGCTGCTCGGCGCGCTCATGGGTGGCGGCGGCGGCGCCCAGGCGGCGGGCGGCGCGGGGAACAACCCGCTGGGCGGCCTGATGGACATGCTGACCAAGTCGGGCCTGGTCGACCAGGCCCAGTCCTGGGTCGGCACCGGCGAGAACCAGCCGGTCAGCGGCGCGCAGATCGCCGAGGCCCTCCCGAACGACACCCTGGCCAAGGTCGCCGAGCAGGCGGGAGTCAGCCCGGAGGCGGCCGCCGACCAGATCGCGCAGGCGCTGCCGCAGGCCGTCGACAAGCTGAGCCCGCAGGGCTCGCTGCCGACCGGTTCGCTGGAGGACATCATCAAGCAGCAGCAGCTCTGACCGCACTCCGCGTGCACGAGGGCCCGGCAGCCCGTCCCACCGGACGGACGGCCGGGCCCTCTCGGCGTCCGGCTGGTTACTCTGAGGCAGGCGCACACCACCGCCACCGGGGCAGGCAGCTCTCCACGGGGCCCGGGCGCGGTGCGCGCCCGGGCCCTGTGGCATGTTCGGGGCATGACGGCACTGGGGGAAGCGGCACGGGCGGGCGACGCTGAGGGGGTACGGGAACTGCTGCGGGAGGGCGCCGAACCCGACGCGGTGGCCGCGCGGGGCCCGCCGCCGCTGGGGGCGGCGGTGGAGGGCGCGGCCCTGCGGGCGGTCCAGGGCGCGCTGGCCAACGTACGCAGGCACGCGCGGGCCTCGGCCGTGGTCGTGACGCTCACCTACCAGGCGTGCGCGGTGAGCGTGGACGTGTGGGACGACGGCGTCGGGTTCGATCCGGCCGGGCGGCATGCGGGCGGGAGCGCCGGCCGTGACGGGTTGCGGCTGCTGCGGCTGCGGGTCGGGCACCTGGGGGGCCGGGCCGTGGTGGAGAGCACACCGGGCGGCGGCACGGTGGTGTCGGTCCGGCTTCCGGTAGGGGATCCGGTACGGGGGTCGGTAGGGGATCCGGTACGGGGTCTGGTGCGGGGTTCGGTGCGGGGTTCGGTGCAGGGTTCGGTGCGGGATCCGGCATGACGCGTACGCGGATCCTGCTGGTCGACGACCACCCGGTGGTGCGGGCGGGGCTGCGGGCCCTGCTGTCCGGGTGCCCCGACTTCGAGGTGTGCGCGGAGGCGCCGGACGGGGCCGCGGCGCTGCGGCTGGTCCGGGAACTGGCCCCCGACCTGGTCCTGATGGACATCCGGCTGGGTGCCGGGATGTGCGGGCTGGAGGCGACCAGGCGGATCGGCCGGCTGCCCGCACCGCCCCGGGTGGTCGTGCTGACGAGCTACGAGTCCGACGCGTACGTCGTACGGGCGGTGGAGGCGGGCGTGGCGGGGTACCTGCTGAAGGGATCCCCGCCCGACCAGCTGTTCCAGTCGCTGCGGACGGTCGCCGCGGGCGAGTCGGCGTTGTCGCCCTCGGTCGTCTCGCGGCTGATGAACCGGTACCGGGCGCCGAAGACGGTGCTGACGGCCCGGGAGACGGAGATCCTGGAGCTGATCGCGACGGGCCGTTCCAACCGGGAGATCGGCTCGGCGCTGTTCATCAGCGGGACGACGGTCAAGACCCACCTGGTGCACGTCTACGAGAAGCTCGGGGTGGAGAACCGTACGGCGGCCGCGCGGGCGGCGGTCGACCGCGGCCTCATCGCGCCGCAGCACTAGGTCTGTTCCGCCCGGGGGCTCGCGGGTCAGTTGGGGTAGGCGATCTGGAGGGAGGCGCCGTTGTACTGCCAGGTGGGGGAGAAGACGCGCTTGCGGATCTTCCAGACGCCCGCGGCCTTCACGTACTCGTCGCGGTAGCGGATGCCGCGCACGATGACGGTCTCCGGCGCGGTCGCGGTGGCCGGGTAGACGAGCTGGGCGGTGGCGTGGCTGTCGCCCGTCGCGGTCGTCCGGCCGGTGGGGCGGATGAAGGCGTTGGCGGTGACGTGGGTGGAGTAGCCCCAGGCCGCGGCGCCGTCGAGGTTGGCGACGACCGCCTCGATGCCGGTCTTCACGATGCCGGCGGTGCCGTCGGGGTGGGCCATCACGGTCAGGACGGCGTCGTCGGTGAACAGGGTCCGGAAGACCGTCTTGTCCTTGGTGTCCACGGCGTAGAGGTACGTCTCCAGCAGGCGGCGGATGGCCAGTTCGTCCGCGACGGCGGTGGACGAGCCGTAGGAGGCGGCGAGTTCGAAGTCGTCGGCGCTGGTGGCGGCGGTCGTGTCGGCGCCGGCCGGCGTCGCGGCGGCGAGGGCGCCGAGCCCGGCTACGGCGGCACCGGTGCCCAGCATGGTGAGCATGCGGCGGCGTTCGGGGGCGAATTCGGTGGTCGGCATGGCGGGTTCCTCTCGACACGGCTGGTGGCGTCCGGGCCGGTTCGGGGGCGGTCCGGGCACTGACGAGCCTCCCGTGTCGGGGTCCGCGGCGGATCGGTGCGCCGTACGACCGCGATCTCGTACGGATGGACGATGTGCCCGACGGATCAGGACCGTCAGGACCGTCAGGACCGTCAGGACAGGAGGCGCTGCTCCTTGGCCACCGCGACCGCGCCCGCACGGGTGTCGACGCCGAGCTTGTCGTAGATGCGGCCCAGGTGGGTCTTGACCGTGGCCTCGCTGATGAACAGCGCACGGGCGATGTCGCGGTTGCCGAGGCCGCGGGCCAGCTGGCCGAGGATGTCGAGCTCGCGGTCGGTCAGGGTGGGCCGGGTGCCGCGCATGTGGGCCATCACGCGGCTGGCCACCGGCGCGGAGAGCGTGGTGCGGCCCTGCGCCGCCGAGTGGATCGCGGCGAAGAGCTCCTCGGGGCGTTCGGCCTTGAGGAGGTAGCCCGTGGCGCCCGCGCCGATGGCGCGGGTGATGTCCGCGTCCGTGTCGTAGGTGGTCAGGACGAGCACGTACGGGGGGTTCGGGGCGGCGGTGATGCGGCGGGTGGCCTCGACGCCGTCGATGCCCTCGCCGAGCTGGAGGTCCATCAGGACCACGTCGGGGTGGAGTTTGGCCGCGAGCGCGACCGCCTCCTCGCCGCTGCCGGCCTCGCCGAGGACCTCGATGTCCGGCTCGCTGCCGAGCAGGGCCAGCAGGCCGGCGCGGACCACCACGTGGTCGTCGCACAGGAGGATCGTGGTCATGGAGTGTGCTCCAGGGGGATCGACGCCGAGAGGACCGTGCCCTCGCCCGCGGTGGATTCGATGGTCAGACTGCCGCCGAGCTGGCGGACGCGGGCGCGCATCGCGGGGAGGCCGTGGCCCCGTTCCCCGGAGGCGGGGCGGGTACCGGCGAAGCCGTGACCGTCGTCCGCGACGTCCAGGACGACCTGGTCGCCGAGGAAACTGAGGGTGAGGGCGGCGGTACGGGCGCCCGCGTGCTCCCGTACGTTCGCCAGCGCGCCCTGGGCGATGCGCAGCAGCGCCGACTCCGCACGGTCGGGCAGCGGGACCGGCGTGCCCTCCAGATGGAAGCGGACCTCGATGTCCGGGCCGGCGCCCAGCGCGCGCAGGGCGTCCGCGAGGCCGCCGCCGCCGGCGAGTTCGGGCGGCGCGAGGTCGTGGACCAGGCGGCGGGCCTCGGCGAGGCCGCGCGCGGTGATCTCGGTGGCGGTGCGGACGTGGGCGCGTGCGGTGGCCGGGTCGGTGTCCCAGGTGCGGTCCGCGGCCTGGAGCAGCATCTGCTGGCTGGACAGGTGCTGGGCCAGGGTGTCGTGGATCTCCATGGACAGGCGCTGGCGTTCGGCGAGGGTGCCCGCGCGGCGTTCGGTGGCGGCGAGTTCCCGGCGGGTGCGGATCAGGTCGTCGATCAGGGTGCGCTGGGCCGTGGCCTGGCGCTCCATGTGGACGAAGACGGCGGTGGCGAGCGCGGCGACGGCCGGCGGGGCCAGGAGGAGGTTGGGGTCGAAGGGCTCGGCGCCGGCCTGGGAGAGCTTGAGCTGGGCCGCGACGACGAAGACCGTCAGCAGCGCGACGAGGACGATCGCGGCGCGGGGCCGCAGGGTGCGCAGGGCGGTGTAGAAGAGCGGCACGGCGCACCAGGCGAAGCTCGGCGCGAGGACGACGAGGACCACCCAGACGGCGACGACCAGGCCGAGCCAGAGGAGCCGGCGCAGGGTGGGGGCGGCGCCCAGGGCGGGGCCGAGGACGTAGAGCAGGGCGAGGGTGATGCTGAGGGCGATGATCCACGGGGTGCGGGGTTCGCCGGGGTGGCGGAGCAGGAAGCGGGCCACGGAGGCGCCGAGGAGCAGGAAGAACGCGGTGTGCATGACCTGTCTCTTATTCCCATCTGAAGCTGCCGACGATCTAATCTGTTCCCCGGCCCCGCCCGCGGTCGCGCAGCGGATCACCGCGACCCCGCTCGCGACGGCCAACCTGCGCTCGGTCGCGCTCGGCACGGCCGCCGGCGGACCGGGCGCCAAGGTCAAGGCCACCGGCACCGGATTCGCCCCCGGTGCGACCGTGACCGTGGCCGGCCGGGCGGGCGCGGCCGAGACCGCCGACCGGGTGACGGCCAAGGCCGACGAGCTGGGCGTGGTCCTGGCGGAGCTCCCGGTCGCGGACCGGGCGACCACCGCCGTCGTCGCGTACGAGGGCGCGGCCTGGTCGCCCGCCCGCGGCTCCGGACCGGCCGCCTACACGGTGATCGAGGCCGCCGCGATGCCGCCCGGGACCCAGAAGGTGACGGCCGTCGTGGAGGCGGGCGCGCTGGGCCTGACCCAGGAGGGCGCGGCCGTGACCCTGGGCGCCGTCCCGTACGGGGAGGGCGGCGCGGCGGCCGGCCGGATCGGCACCGTCACCGTCAAGGACGCGCGCGGCGGGCCGGCGGGGTGGACGCTGATCGGCAAGGTCACCGATTTCACGGGCACCGGCGGGGTCCGCCTCCCGGGCGCCTCCCTGAGCTGGACCCCGTCGTGCTCGGCCGCCCCCGGCAGCCTCAGTGCGTGTACGCCGGGCAGCGCGGGCACGGTGGGCCCGGACGGGGCGGTGCTGGCCTCCACGGGCGACGGCGCGCTCACCGGGGGCACCTTCACGATCGACGCGGCCGTCGCCCTCCAGGTCCCCCCGTACACCCCGCCGGGCGCCTACACCGCGGTGCTGACGCTGACCTTGTCGTGACCCGGCACCGGGCCGCCGCCGGGCCGGTCCGGCCCGCCCTCGGTCTCCTCCTCGCAATCCGGCCCGCCCTCCGACTCCGGCTCGTCCTCGGTCTCGCTCTCGGTCTCGCCCTCGGACTCGGGCTCCTGCTCGGTGGCGCCGGACCCGCGGCCGCCGCCGACAACGGGCAGTGGTCCGTGCTGCCCGCCGCCAACAAGCTCGGGCAGCGCCCGTACTTCTACCTCGCCGCCGCCCCGGGCCAGAGCGTCACCGACTCCGTCACCGTCGCCAACCGCACCGACCGGCCCCGCAGTTTCCGCCTCTACGCCGCCGACGCGTACAACACCGCCCGCGACGGCGGCTTCGCCCTGCGCGGCCCCGACGAGCCGCGCACCGCCACCGCCGCCTGGGCGAAGCTCGAGCGGGACCGGGTCACCGTCCCGGCGAGGTCGGCCCTCAACGTCGGGTTCACCCTCGCGGTCCCCGACCGGGCCGAGCCCGGGGACCACCCCGGAGCCATCGTCGCCCTGGAGGACCGGCCGGCCGGCACGGCCGTGCAGGGGCTGGGGGTGCAGCAGGCCGTCGCCGCCCGGGTCTACCTGAGGGTCACCGGGCCCACCGCCCCCGCCCTGGCCGTCGAGGACCTCCGCACCGTCCGTCGCGGCGCCGCCGGCGCGGAGGTCTCGTACACGCTCCGCAACCTCGGCAACGTCACCCTGCGCCCCCGCGCCGTCCTCACCGTCACCGGCGCCCTCGGCCGGCCGCTGCTCTCCCGGACCCTCACCGGGGTCCCCGCCGAGCTCCTGCCCGGGCAGCAGGTCCGGCTCCGCGCCCGGTGGGAGGACCCGCCCGCGCTCGAATGGGCCGAGGTCGCGGTCGCGGCCGGGGCCGGGGAGACCGGCGACCGGGCCGCCGTCGGACACGCCGCGCACCCCGCGCTGAACGGCCTGCTCGCGGCCGCTCTCGCCCTCGTGGCGGCGGCCTGGTCGGCGCTGGGAGCCGCATCGGGGAGAATGGCCCGTATGAGCGATCGTTCCCCCGAGACCACCAGCCCGCACCGTGCGGGCTTCGCCTGCTTCGTCGGCCGTCCCAATGCGGGGAAGTCGACCCTGACCAACGCGCTCGTGGGTACCAAGGTCGCGATCACCTCCAACCGGCCGCAGACCACCCGCCACACGGTCCGCGGCATCGTGCACCGCCCCGACGCACAGCTCGTCCTGGTCGACACGCCCGGCCTGCACAAGCCGCGCACCCTGCTCGGCGAGCGGCTCAACGACGTCGTGCGCGCGACCTGGTCCGAAGTCGACGTGATCGGCTTCTGCCTGCCCGCCGACCAGAAGCTCGGCCCCGGCGACAAGTTCATCGTCAAGGAGCTCGCGGGGATCAAGAAGACCCCCAAGATCGCCATCATCACCAAGACCGACCTCGTCGAGTCCAAGGTGGTGGGCGAGCAGCTCATCGCCGTGCACCAGCTCGCCGAGGAGCTGGGCTTCCAGTGGGCCGAGATCGTCCCCGTCTCGGCGGTCGGCGACACCCAGATCCAGCTGCTGGCGGACCTGATCGCGCCGATGCTGCCGAAGAGCCCGCCGCTGTACCCCGAGGGCGACCTCACGGACGAGCCCGAGATGGTGATGGTCGCGGAGCTGATCCGCGAGGCCGCGCTGGAAGGCGTACGGGACGAGCTCCCGCACTCCATCGCCGTCGTCGTCGAGGAGATGATCCCCCGGGAGAACCGCCCGGCGGACCGCCCGCTGCTGGACATCCACGCGAACCTCTACATCGAGCGGCCGAGCCAGAAGGGCATCATCATCGGCCCGAAGGGCGCCCGCCTGAAGGAGGTCGGGATGAAGTCGCGCAAGCACATCGAGGCGCTGCTCGGCACCCCGGTCTTCCTCGACCTGCACGTGAAGGTCGCCAAGGACTGGCAGCGCGACCCCAAGCAGCTCCGCAAGCTCGGCTTCTAGCCCGTCCGGACCGGGCGCGGCCCTCGGCGGACGGAGTCCGGCGCAGCGACCCGAAGCCCGGGAGGCCCGCCAGGGCCGACCGGTGCGAGGGGCGCGTCAAGAAGAGAGCCGCCGCACCTTCACCGCGTTGTCCGTACGGGTCCCGGGCCGGCCGTCAGGCTGGTTCTGGGCCCGTACGTGTTCCTCCGCCAGCAGCACCTCCCAGGCGCCGTCCGCCAGCTCCAGCTGCGCGACGACCTCGTCCGGGGTCGGGAAGGCCACCTCCGGGCGGTCCTCCTGCCAGGGGGCCCAGCCCGCGTGGCCGACGACGAGCAGGATCCCGCCGGGGGCCACGGCCGCGGCGGCCCGGCGCAGGACCCGCTCGCGGGGGAACTCCCCGAAGGTGTGCAGGAAGCACGCGGAGACCAGGTCGTACTCCCCGGCCGGGAAGGACTCCGCGAGGTCGTGCCGCTCCCACGCGGTGCGGTCCGCGACCCCGGCGTCGGCGGCGTGGGCCGCGGCCCGCTCCAGGGCGACCCCGGAGATGTCCGTGCCGGTGACGTGCCAGCCCGCGCGCGCCAGCCAGACGGCGTCGCCGCCCTCGCCGCAGCCGAGGTCCAGGGCGCGGCCCGGAGCGAGCGGCGCGGCTTCCCGGACCAGGACGGCGTTGGCGTCGCCGCTCCAGATCTTCTCGCTCTCGCGGTAGCGGGAGTCCCAGAACTCCTCGCCCGCGAACCCGGCGGCCTCGGGGAACTGGTGGTGGTGCTCGTGGTGCTCGTGCGCCATGGGGGCCTCTTCCGGTCGGTACGGGTGCCTGTGCCCGCGATGCTCCGCCCCCGCGGCCCTCCCCGCCAAACCCTGTTGCCGTTCCGGCAACCCGCCCTCAGGGAGCGGGAGCGGGAGCGGGGGCGGGCCGGGCAGCCCGGGGCGGGTAGGCAGCGCGACGGAGGGGGCGACGAGGTCGGTCACCACGTCGGTGGCCTTGGCCTTGGCGTCGGTGGAGGAACCGAAGGGGCCCGCGGCGTTGGTGAGGCGGTCCACGGAGGCCTTGAGATTGTCGATGGCACCGGTGACCAGGTCCAGCGGACCATCGGCTCATCGGCACCTGGTTATGACTAAAGACGACGCGGGTGCGTCCGCGGCCACGCTGCTAGTCGGGCTGCGGGAGTCCCGCGCCCTGCTCCCCCGCGCCCCGTCCGGCGCCCCGGCCCCCGGGAAGACGCCGGGCACCCCGACCCCCGAGAGGCGGACCGGATGACCACGACGCCGACCACGAGGCCGATCACTGAGCCGCCCACGAAGCCGGCCGGGCCCGGGCTCCCGCTCGGCCGCGGCGCCCGCACCGCCGTCGTGGCGGCCGCGCTCGTGCTCCTGACGGGCGGATCCGTCGGGTACGCCCTGCACGCCGGGGACCGGGGGGACGGCCGGCCGGGCTCCGCGGCCGCCGACGCCTCCTTCACCCTCGACGGACCCGCCCTGTACTTCCGGGACTCCGCCACCGGGCGCGTCGCGCACCGGCCGCTGGCGGCGGACCCGGGCGGCGCCGCCGCCACGGCCTCCGGCGGCCCCGCCTGCGACCGGTTCCACACCGCCGGGGACAGCGCCCTGTGCCTGCGCGCCGAGCCCGGGGTGCTGCCGAAGACGTACGCCCTCGTCCTCGACCGGCAGTTGCGCGAGGTGCGCCGGATCAGCGTGCCGGGCGTGCCCACCCGGGCCCGGGTGTCCGCCTCCGGGCAGATGCTGGCCTGGACGGTCTTCGCCACCGGCGACTCGTACGCCACGAGCGCCTTCTCCACGCGGACCGCCGTCCTGGACCTGCGCACCGGCTACCTGGTCAAGTCCATCGAGGAGATCCCCCTCACCCTCGACGGCGAGCGCTACCACGCACCCGACGTCAACTACTGGGGGGTGAGCTTCGCCCGCGACGACGACCGCTTCTACGCGACCGTGTCGACCAAGGGGCGGACGTACCTCGTCGAGGGGAGCATGAAGGACTGGTCGGCCAAGACGCTGCGGCAGAACGTCGAATGCCCGTCCCTGTCGCCCGACGGCACCCGGGTCGCCTTCAAGAAGAAGGTGTCCGACGACCCGTCCGACCCCTGGCGGCTGTACGTCCTCGACCTGCGGACCATGGCCGAGACCCCGCTCGCCGAGACGCGCGGCCTCGACGACCAGGCGGCCTGGCTGGACGACGGTACGGTCGCCTACGCGCTGCCGGGCGCGGACGGACGCCCCAGCGACATCTGGACGGTCCCCGCGGACGGCTCGGGCGCACCCCGGCTGGCCGTCGCGGGCGGCTCGTCGCCATCGGCCCGCGACGGAGGGGGTTGACCCGCGAAGCCGGTCTCTTCCCGGATCTCCGAGGCGTCGCCGGCGTGGCGTCGCATCGTCGAAGCCCTGGACCACCGCGTCGAGCGGCGCCGAACCGCCGGGCACGACGGCTGAGTCCGGCGATCGGCCGCCACCGGAAACGGGCCGGCGCACCGTGGATCGGTGCGCCGGCCCGGCACTCTGACGGTCGCTCACACCGACTAGTCGGTGCCGAACTCCATGGCGGCGCGGTCCAGCAGTTCTTCGTCGCCGGAGACCTCGCCGCGCGAGGCGATGGCCTCGGCGCCGCCCTCGGGCATGGCGCCGATCAGCCCGGTGCCGGGCGCCTGGGCGACGCCGACCAGCTCGGGGTGGGCGGTGCCGACGATGCCGAGGCTGGCGTACTGCTCCAGCCGCGCGCGCGAGTCGGCGATGTCGAGGTTGCGCATGGTCAGCTGGCCGATCCGGTCCACCGGGCCGAACGCCGAGTCCTCGGTGCGCTCCATCGACAGCTTGTCCGGGTGGTAGCTGAAGGCGGGGCCGGTGGTGTTGAGGATCGAGTAGTCCTCGCCGCGCCGCAGCCGCAGGGTGACCTCGCCGGTGACGGCCGAGCCGACCCAGCGCTGCAGGGACTCGCGGACCATCAGCGCCTGCGGGTCCAGCCAGCGGCCCTCGTACATGAGCCGGCCGAGGCGACGGCCCTCGTTGTGGTACTGGGCGAGGGTGTCCTCGTTGTGGATGGCGTTGACGAGGCGCTCGTACGCGGCGTGCAGCAGCGCCAGGCCGGGGGCCTCGTAGATGCCGCGGCTCTTGGCCTCGATGATCCGGTTCTCGATCTGGTCCGACATGCCCAGGCCGTGGCGGCCGCCGATGGCATTCGCCTCCATCACCAGGTCGACGGCGGAGGCGAACTCCTTGCCGTCGATGGTGACCGGGCGGCCCTGCTCGAAGCCGATGGTCACGTCCTCGGTGGCGATCTCCACCGAGGGGTCCCAGAACCGGACGCCCATGATCGGCTCCACGGTCTCCACGCCGGTGTCGAGGTGCTCCAGCGTCTTGGCCTCGTGGGTGGCGCCCCAGATGTTGGCGTCGGTCGAGTAGGCCTTCTCGGTGCTGTCGCGGTAGGGCAGCTCGTGGGCGACCAGCCACTCCGACATCTCCTTGCGGCCGCCGAGCTCGGTGACGAAGTCGGCGTCGAGCCACGGCTTGTAGATGCGCAGGTGGGGATTGGCCAGCAGACCGTAGCGGTAGAACCGCTCGATGTCGTTGCCCTTGAAGGTCGAGCCGTCGCCCCAGATCTGGACGCCGTCCTCGAGCATCGCCCGGACCAGCAGCGTGCCGGTGACGGCGCGGCCGAGCGGGGTGGTGTTGAAGTAGGCGCGACCGCCCGAGCGGATGTGGAACGCGCCGCAGGCGAGTGCGGCCAGGCCCTCCTCGACGAGCGCCGCCCGGCAGTCGACCAGGCGCGCGATCTCGGCGCCGTAGGCCTTCGCGCGGCCGGGCACCGAAGCGATGTCGGGCTCGTCGTACTGGCCGATGTCGGCGGTGTAGGTGCACGGAACGGCACCCTTGTCGCGCATCCACGCGACCGCGACGGAGGTGTCGAGGCCGCCGGAGAAGGCGATGCCGACGTGCTCGCCGACGGGCAGAGAGGTGAGAACCTTAGACATGGGAAGAGTATGCACCGGAACACATGTTTATGCAAAATCGCGTTCCGAAGCGTTATCCGCCATCCGGTCCCGGGACCGGCCGGCGCCCGTGTGACCATGGCTTTCCGTCGAAGCCGCACCTCATGGGGGGACCATGCGCACCCGTACCACCGCCGCCCCGACCGGTCTTGCCGCCGCGCTCGCGGCGGTGCTCCTCCTGGCCGGCTGCACCGCCTCCGGCGGGACCCCGAAGGGCGGGGCGGGCGGCGCGGCCGGTTCGGCCGCCGCTTCCGCCGCGCCGGCGCCCGGCGGCGGACCGGCGTACGAGGGCCCCCGGCCGCAGGACCAGAACCTGCTGGCCTGGACCGGCGACCCGGGTGACGCGGGGCACGTCACCGCCCAGACCGCCGCCGGGGTGGGCGGCCGGGTGACGCTGGTCCGGATCGTCCTGCGCGAGCGGATCACCTGGTCCGCCATCTGGCTGGGGCTGGCCGGCATCGACCCGAACGCCCAGCTCTCCCGCTGCCAGCTCGGCGTCTACGACGCGGACGGCACCCTGGTCGCCTCCACGGCCGACGTGTCCCCGCAGCTGATGACCGAGGCGGTGGCCAAACCGCTGCCCCTGGCCAAGCCCTTCACCGCCGAGCCCGGCACCTACTTCATCGCCCTCCTCCTCAACGGCAGCTGGGCCACCAACGCCCTCACCCTCAAGGCCACGGGCGCCGGGATCTCGGTGAACGCGGGGCTGGCTCCCCCGGGCCTGCGCTACAGCACGGTCCTGACCGGCCAGAGCTCCCTGCCGGCCCGCGTGAACCTCGCCGAGCAGTCCACGAGCACGATCAACACCGGCTGGGGCAGCCAGTGGCTGCCTCTCATACACATTTCCGAGCCCATGAGAAAGGCAGAAATCTCGTATGCACCCTCCGCGTCGCACACCAGGGCGGCGCGGCGAACGAGGTGACCGCCGACGCCTGGGGCCCCGGCGCCGACTGGATCCTCGACCGGCTGCCCGAACTCCTCGGCGCCGCGGATGACCCCGCCGCCTTCGTCCCCCGCCACCGGCTCCTGCACACCGGCCACCGCCGCCGCCCGGGCCTGCGCCTGACCCGCACCGGCCTGGTCCTGGAGTCCCTGATCCCGACGGTCCTGGAGCAGAAGGTCACCGCCGACGAGGCCTACCGCGCCTGGCGCCGCCTCGTACGGCAGTACGGCGAGCCCGCCCCCGGCCCGGACCAGGGCCTCCACGTCATGCCCGACGCCCGCACCTGGGCGATGGTCCCCTCCTGGGACTGGCACAAGGCCGGCGTCGACGCCAAGCGCTCCGCCGCCATCGTCCGCGCCGCCCGCGCGGCCGCCCGCCTCGAAGAGGCCGCGGCCATGGACCTGCCCGCGGCGACCGCCCGTCTGGAGGCGATCCCCGGCATCGGCCCGTGGACCTCCGCCGAGACCCTCCAGCGCAGCAACGGCGCCCCCGACGCCGTGACCACCGGAGACCTGCACCTGCCCGGCATCATCGGCTACGCGCTGGCCGGGAACCGGGACGCCGACGACGCCGCCATGCTGGAGCTCCTCGCCCCGTACGCCGGCCAGCGCCACCGCGCGGCCCGGCTCATCCTGCTGTCCGGCGCCGCCCCGCCCCGCCGCACCCCCCGCATGCCCAGGGGCGACATCGGCAGGCTCTGAGCGTCTGAGCGTGTGAGGGTGTGAGGGTGTGAGGGTCTGAGGGGCGGCGGCCGGACTCAGCGGACCTCGATGAACTCCTCCGCCGCCCGCGCCGCCCGCTCCGCCGGAGCGGCCGCCGCGTGGCCCACGGCCACCGCGCCCATCGGGTCCCAGTCCTCCGGCAGCCCGAGCACCTTGCGCACCACGTCGCGGCAGAACATCGTCGAGGACACCCACGCCGATCCCAGCCGCTCCCCGGCCAGCGCGACCAGGAAGTTCTGCACGCCCGCGCCCATGGAGACCACGAACATCTCCCGCTCCGCCGCGTCCCGCCGCGCGTGCCCGTAGTCGTGCGCGCCGTCCGTGACCAGGCACGGCACCACCAGGTACGGCGCGTCCCGCAGCACGTCGCCGCGCCGGACCCGCTTCGCCACGGAATCCTCGGACTTGCCGTCGCGCCGCAGGTCCGCGATCCAGGCGTCCCGCATCGCGTCCAGCAGTTCCAGCCGCGCCGCCGCGGACTCCAGCAGCACGAACCGCCACGGCGTCGTGTGGTGCGGTGCCGGGGCCGTCACGGCCGCCGCCACCGCGCGCCGGACCGCGCCCGGGTCGACGGGCTCCGCCGTGAAGGCCCGTACGGTGCGCCGCTGCGTCACCGCTTCCCGTACCGCCTCCGAGGTGCCCAGCCGGAACATGTCGTCGGCCGGCGACCGCACCAGGTCGGCCGCCGAGGACCCCTCGCCCAGTACGTGCGCCAGCCCGCGCACGACCGCCACCGGAAGGCCCCGCGCCTTGCCCTTGACCAGGTCGCCGGCGGCGGCCAGCTCGTCGGCGGTCGCGACGATCGTGGCGCTCAGCGGGTTCCCGTGGGCATCGGTGCCGCCGCGCAGGTCGTCCAGGACCCGGACGCCCGCCGCGCCGATCGCCACGTCCGTGAGCCCGGTGCGCCACGGCCGTCCGAAGGTGTCCGTCACGATCACGCCCACGTCCACGGACAGCAGCTCCCGCAGCCCCGCCCGGATCGCGGCGGCCGAGCCGTCCGGGTCCGCGGGCAGCAGCAGGACGGTGCCGGCGGCGGTGTTCGAGGCGTCGACGCCCGCCGCCGCCATGACCAGCCCCTGCCGGTTCTCCACGATCCGCAGGGGACCCCGGCGCGCGACGACCCGCACGGTCTCGGCGTCTATCGCGGCCTCGCGCGTATCGGCGCGGACGATCCGGCCCTCCGCCTTGGAGACGATCTTCGAGGTGACGAGCAGGACGTCGCCGTCCCGCAGCCGGGGCCCGGCGGCCGCGATCAGCGCCGCCAGGTCGTCACCGGGCCGCACCTCGGGGATCCCGCCGACCGCCCGCACCTCGTAGGAGGTCGCGTGCGGGGCCGTCACCGGGAGGCCTCCGCCAGTTCCAGCGCGGCCCGCGCCATGTCCGCCGTGGCGGCCAGGTCCGTCATCATCAGCGGGACCGCCCGGCAGGTGATGCCGGCGGCCTCCACCTCGGCGACGGCGTCCGCGTCGGCGGTGTCGACGAGCCAGCCGTCGAGCAGCCCGGTGCCGTAGTGCAGGGCGACGGCGGCCGCGGTGGACTCGACGCCGACGGCGGCGAGCACCTTGTCGGCCATGCCGCGCACGGGCGCGCCCCCGACGATGGGGGAGAGGCCCACGACGGGCGCCGAGGCGGCCGCCACGGCCTCGCGGATGCCGGGCACGGCGAGGATGGTCCCCACCGAGACCACCGGGTTGGACGGCGGGAAGACGATCACGTCGGCGGCCGCGATGGCCTCCAGGACTCCGGGGGCGGGCTTGGCCTGCTCGGCGCCCACGGGGACGACGGCCTCGGCGTCCACCGCGGCGCGCATCCGGACCCAGTACTCCTGGAAGTGGATGACGCGGCGCTCGCCGGTCTGGGAGTCGGTGATCGCGACGTGGGTCTCGACCCGGTCGTCGGACATGGGGAGCAGCCGGACGCCGGGCTGCCAGCGTTCGCAGAGGGCCTCGGTGACGGCGCTGAGCGGGTAGCCCGCACCGATCATCTGGGTACGGACGATGTGGGTGGCGAAGTCGCGGTCGCCGAGGCCGAACCAGGTGGGTCCGACCCCGTACGCCGCGAGTTCCTCCTTGACGGTGAAGGACTCGTCGGTGCGGCCCCAGCCCTGGTCCTCGTTGATGCCACCGCCGAGGGTGTACATCACCGTGTCCAGATCGGGGCAGACCTTGAGCCCGAACAGGTGAATGTCGTCACCGGTGTTGCCGATGACCGTGATGTCCGCGTCGGGAACCGCGGTCTTTAGTCCGCGGAGGAAACGGGCGCCGCCGATGCCGCCGGCCAGAACAACAATGCGCATGGAGACAGTCTGTCAGCCGAAGGCTGATCCCTTGAGGGGTGGTGGTCGGGCGACGGGCGGGACTGTCAGCCGAAGGCTGATCCCTTGAGGGGTGGTGGTCGGGCGACGGGCGGGACTGTCAGGCCGCCCGCAGCGGGTGACGCCCCGGTCAGACCGGGAGGGTCTCGGTCAGGGCCGGGGAGCAGCTGTGCATCGGCATCCGGGTCAGGCCGGGGAAGTACACGTGCAGGCTGACCGCTCCGTCGAGGGTGTCGTTGACGACCTCGTGGGCGTAGCCCGGGGCGAAGATCCGCTGGGAGCCGGCGCCGAGGGCGAGCGGGCCGCGGGCGGTGTGCTCGGTGAGCTCGCCCTCCAGGACGGTGAGCACACCGGAGGAGTCGCCGTGGTCGTGCAGGCCGCTGCCCTGGCCGGGGACCCAGCTGAGGAGCCAGACCTCGTAGCCGAATGGGGTCTCCCCTGCTCGAGCGGAGCCGAGAGCTTGGGGAACGGTGCGCAGCCGGTGGTACCAGCGGGTGGTGGCGTCGTAGCGGACCAGGTGCTCCCACTCGGAGCGGTTCTCGGCGATGGAGCGGGCGAGGCCCACGAACTCGGCGACGGTGGCCGGGTGCTCGGGGGCGGGCCGCAGGAGGTGCTGGACGGAGAGGATGTCGCCGGCGATCTGGAGGTCGCTCTCGACCATCGCGGGGACGGCGGCGCCGCAGGCCATCCGCGACCTCGGTGACAAGGCCGCCGCCCGCCACATCGCGGACCACATCGAGGACTACGGCGGACGCCTGGACCGTCTCGCCGTCGCGGGGGACAGCGCCGGAGGCAATCTGGCCGCCGCCGTGGCGCTCGCCTTCCGCGACGAAGGGCGGCCGCTCGCGGCCCAGCTCCTCGTCTACCCCTGTCTCGACTTCACCGGTGACCACCCCTCCCGCACCGAGAACGCCACCGGCTACCTCCTGCGGACCCAGGACGTCCTGGACCTCCAACACCTCTACGCAGGCGACGACCCCACCGTCCGCGGCTCCTCCCACGTGTCCCCGCTGCGCGCCGGCAGCTTCACCGGCCTTGCCCCCGCCATCATCGGCACCGCCCAGTACGACCCGCTGCGCGACGAGGGCAACGCCTACGCCGAGGCGCTCGGGAACGCCGGAGTGAGGGTCTTCGCCCGCACCTACGAAGGACTGGTCCACACCTTCCTCAACCTCTTCCCGATCTCCCCCGCGGCGGACGCCGCTGTAACCGAGCTCTACGCCCAGCTCAAGAAGCGGCTCGCCTGACCCGTAGCTCAACCGTCTCGCCGGAAGCCTCCGCGGCCGTTTCGTGTGGGCCGCCGGTACGGCGATCCGAGGTTGGCGGTCCCCGTCGAGCGGGACACCTTCACTCGGAACGTGCAGTTCCCGTAGAGGGCGCAGTTCTGGTTGCGCCCCGTGGCGATGGCGCGACGACTGGATGCCCTGATGCGGCTGCGTTCATGAATGTGGTCCATACCAAGCCCTTGACAGGGTTTTCGGTCACTACTTAAATCACTTCGTGATGAAAGGGCCCGCCGGGCTCGACTTCTCGCCCCCAATCCCTGCCGGTGCAGCGATCATTCGGGTTCGCATGCACCCCCATCGTTGTCATATGCATGCCATGGGGCGATATATCCGCCATGCTCCCTGGAAGGGAGAGTCATGCACCCCCCACACTTATCCCGACGACTGCTGCTGTCTCTCGTCTCGGTCCTCACCCTCGCGTCACTGTCCACCGGACTTGCGCAGGGTGCGCCCGCGCCAGCGGCGCGGCCACCCGCGACTGCGGCCGCAGCAGTGGCTGCTGTCACCTTCTCCGACGATTTCGACGGACCGGCGGGCTCCGCCGTAGACGGCGGGAAGTGGCAGATCGAGACGGGCGACAACGTCAACAACCACGAGCGGCAGTACTACACGGCGGGCAACCGCAACGCCGCCCTTGATGGCCAGGGCCACCTGGCCATCACCGCCCGCCGTGAGAACCCGGCCAACCACCAGTGTTGGTACGGAAGATGTGAGTACACCTCCGCACGGCTGAACACAGCCGGCAAGTTCACCACGACGTACGGCCGGGTCGAGGCCCGGATGAAGATCCCGCGCGGACAGGGCATGTGGCCCGCGTTCTGGATGCTGGGCAGCGACATCGGCCAGGTTGGCTGGCCCAACTCCGGTGAGATCGACGTCATGGAGAACGTGGGCTTCGAGCCGTCCACTGTCCACGGCACCCTGCACGGTCCCGGGTACTCCGGCACCGGCGGAATCGGCGCCGGGTACGCCCTGCCCGGTGGTCAGGCGTTCGCCGACGCCTTCCACACCTTCGCCGTCGACTGGAGCCCCAACGCGATCACCTGGTCCGTCGACGGCACCGTATACCAGCGCCGCACCCCCGCCGACCTCGGCGGAAAGCAATGGGTCTTCAACAAGCCCTTCTTCCTCATCCTCAACCTGGCGGTCGGCGGCTACTGGCCCGGAGACCCCAACGGCAGCACGGTCTTCCCCCAGCAGCTCCTGGTCGACTACGTACGGGTCAGCACCGACAGCGGTCAGCCGGGCGGCGGCGGTCCCATCACCGGAACCGGCGGCAAGTGCGTGGACGTCGCGGGCGCGGGTACCACCAACGGCACCCCCGTACAGCTCTACGACTGCAACGCCAGCGCCGCCCAGCGCTGGAGCGTGGGCACCGACGGCACCATCCGCGCGCTCGGGAAGTGCCTGGACGTGGCCTCGGGAGGTACGGCCGACGGTACGTCGGTCCAGTTGTGGGAGTGCAACGGTTCCGCCGCCCAGCGGTGGGCCGTCCCCGGCGCTCAGGACCTCGTCAACCCGCAGGCGAACAAGTGCCTGGACGCCTCGGGCGGCAGCTCGGCCAACGGCACCCGATTGCAGATATGGACCTGCACCGGGGCCGCCCATCAGAAGTGGACGGTGACCCGATGACCACGAGACTCCTGCGCGGGCCCACCGTGCGCGGTGTGTTGGGCACAGCGGCGGCGGCCGCCCTCGTCACCGGCCTGAGCGGCAGCCCCGCGATCGGCGCGGCAGCGGCGACCGGCCAGGTCACCGGTCTCGGCGGCAAATGGGTCGACGTCGCCGGGGCGAGCAGCGCCAACGGTGCCGCCGTACAGCTCTACGACTGCAACGGCACCACCGCACAGCAGTGGAACGTCGTCGGCGACGGCACGATCCGCGCGCTCGGCAAGTGCCTGGACGTGGCATCGGGCGCACCGCCAACGGAAGCCGGATCCAGCTGTGGGACTGCAACGGCACCGCCGCCCAGCAGTGGTCGGCCACCGCGGCCCGCGACATCGTCAACCCGCAGGCGGACAAGTGCCTGGACGCGACGGGCAACAGTTCGGCCAACGGCACCCGGCTGCAGATCTGGAGCTGCACCGGCGCCGCCAACCAGAAGTGGACGGCGCCGGGCGGGGGCGGTACCCCGGCACCCGGACCGGGGGCCATGGCCGTGGCGCCGTACCTCTACAACGGCTGGGGGAGCCCGCCGAGCCCCACCGCCGTGACGAACGCAACCGGCGTCAAGTGGTTCACGCTCGCCTTCGTCCTCAGCAACGGCTACTGCAACCCGCAGTGGGACGGCAGCCGGCCGCTGACCGGAGGCGTCGACCAGCAGACGGTCAACACCGTGCGGACGAACGGCGGCGACGTCATCCCGTCCTTCGGCGGCTGGAGCGGCAACAAACTGGAGAGCTCCTGCGGCAGCGCGGGCGAGCTTGCCGCGGCATACCAGAAGGTCATCAACGCGTACGGGCTGAAGGCCATCGACATCGACATCGAGGCGGCGGCGTACGACAGCCCGACCGTCCAGCAGCGCACGGTCGACGCGCTGAAGACCGTCAAGGCCAACAACCCCGGCATCAAGGTGTACGTCACCTTCGGCACCGGCCAGAACGGCCCCGACAGCAGCTTGATCAACAAGGCCGCCGCATCCGGGCTGACCGTGGACAGCTGGACGATCATGCCGTTCAACTTCGGTGGCGCCGGCCAGAACATGGGCCAGCTCACCGTCCGCGCGGCCGAGGGCCTCAAGAACGCGGTCAAGAACGCCTACGGGTACTCGGACGACCTTGCCTACCGCCACACCGGCATCTCCTCGATGCACGGCATCACCGACAACGGCGAGACGGTGACCGTCGACGACTTCCGCACCATTCTCGGCTACGCCCAACAGCGTCACCTCGCGCGGCTGACCTTCTGGTCGGTCAACCGTGACCGGCCCTGCACCGGCGGCGGAGCCGACACCTGCTCGGGCGTTTCCCAGCAGCCGTGGGACTTCACCCGCGTCTTCGCCCCGGAAGACGGGTGACCCCTCCCTGTCGCTTATACCCATCTGACGGCGCCGACCATCCCGTCAGATGGGTATAAGAGCCCGCACCCCTGTGCTCGCCACCCTCGACCCCCTGCCGGATCCGCTCCCGGCAGGAGCTACCTTCGTACCGATCACCAGGACGGGGGGACGGGTTCATGGACGAGCGGCTCGAAGCCGAGGGCGAGGTGGCGGTCGCCCGCCTCAGCATCGACGGCGGGGACCTGCGGCACGCGGCGCGGCATCTGGGCGACGCGCTGGCCGCCGATCCCCGGCACCCCGACGCCTACGAGGCCCTGGCCGAGCTGGCCGCGGCCGCCGGCGGCCACGCGGCCGCTCTGGAACTGTTCGCCGACGACGCCTTCACCGGCTCGGTGGCTTGCGTCGCCCAACTGCACGCCGCCGCCGGCCAATGGGAGCCGGCCCTCGGCGCCCTCGCGGCGGTGCTGGGCGCCGAGCCCGACCGCCCGTGGGCGGTGGTCTCCTGGCTGGCCGACCCCGCGCTTCCCGGCCGACTGTCGCCCGCGGCCGTCGCGCAGGCCGTCGCGAGGCTGTCGCGCACCCTGCCCGATCCGCTGCCGCCCCGACTGCGGGAACCCGTAAGGCCGTTCTACTCGCTGGTCAGGGCCGTCACCGCCGCCCACCCCGGGGATTCGCTGCTGCACGCGATGGCCTCCACGCTCGCCCGGCGCTTCGGTGACGCCGCCGATGCCGTCGCATGGGCCGAGCGCGCCCGACAGCTCGAACCCGGACACGCACAGGCCGTCGTCCTCGGCTCCGCGCTGCACGCCGCCGGACGCTCCGCCGAAGCCCTGGCCGTGTGGGAGGCGGAGATCGCCCGCGACCCCTCGGGGGTGGACCTGTACGTCGACGTCGCCGAGCTCCACGGGAAGACCGGCCGGCCCGCCGAGGGCCTCGTCTGGCTCGAGCGCGCACTGGCCCTGGAACCCGACCACCCCAAGGCCGCACCCGCCGGGCACGCCCTGCGCCACGCCGTCGACGGGGGCACGGCGCACCTGCTGGCCCTCTCCGACCACCTGCGGGCCCATCCCGACCACGGCTACGCCGCCCACCTCCTGGACGGGCTCTGCGAGGACGAGCCGTGGCTCGGACACGTGCACCCGGCGTACGAGGCGAGCGTCAACGTGCTGCACCAGATGCTCGCCCGGCCCGGCACCGCCCGCGACCACGGGATCGAGCTGCTCTCCTCCGCCCTGGAGCCGCCCAGCACCCGCCTCGCCCTGACCATGGGATTCCCGCGCGCGACGGTCGACTACCAGTCCGTTCCCTCTCCCGATCCCCGCATCCCGCAGTACCAAGTCAGCACCGTTCTCTGGGAGTTCCACGGCCCGGAGGGGCGGGCCGCCCGCCCCTCGGTCGGCGCGCCTTCGGCCGAAGCCTCGGAACTGCTGCGGCAGGTGGCCGCGTTGGGCTGGCCTTCGCCCGGAGCCGCGTACGACCACGCCGTACGGCTGGCCGGGCTGTCCGCCGAGGACCTGCTGGCCCTGTGCGTGCACCCGCCGCTGCCCCTGGAGGACGAACAGGGAGCCCGTCTACTGGGCGGGCAGCCCGAGATGTGGGTCCGGGCGGTGCAGGTCTTCGCCTGCCTGGGGCTGGCCCACCACCGCGCGGACGAGCCCTGGCCCACGTCCCGCCGCAGGGCCCTGCTCGTCGACCTGCTCTTCGGTCCCGAGGACTGGACCAACGAGGCCGCCGGTTTCGCCCTCCTCGCCATAGCCTGGGCCGACCCCACCACCCGCGAGGACATCGGGGCCCGCCTGGTCGACCGCCTGCTGCACGTGGGCAAGGCCTGGCGGGAGCGCGACGCGACGATCCTCGCCTCGCTCTCCCGCCTCGTCCTGGCCTGCCCGTGGCTGCCCGAGACCTTCCTCAGCCTGGCCGGGGAGATGCTGAAGGCGGCCACCGACTTCCACTCCAGGCCGGCGGAGGACGCCGCGGAGCGCCAGGCGGACATCATGGCCGAGCTCGACGCGCGACGTGCGCCGGGCGCGGGTGCCGCGCGCGTCCCGAAGCCCCGGTCGCTCCTGAACCGCCTCTTCGGCCGGGCCCGCTGATCCCGCTCCCCGGCCGGCCGGTACCTGCCGGCCGGCCCGGGGCGGACCGTCCGCGGTGCTGCGACCGGCCGCTACATGGCGGAGCGCAGCATGCCCGCCGTCCTGGCCATGGCGGCCCTCGTCGGCTCGTCGACGGCCGTCCGCGCGGCGTCCTCCAGGAGCAGGGCGGCCGCCTGGAGCAGCCCGACGTGGACCGGGACGGTCTGCAGGCCGGTCAGTGCCGCCATCGCCTGGTCGGTGGCGCTCTGCGGGATGAGGGTGCTGACGCCGCGTCCGATGCCGCGTTCACGTGGGCCCTGCGCTGGTGTGGTCACCCGGCGATTCTCCATGATTCGGATACCGCTCGGCATCCGCGACGATCGGGTCCTACCGGCGCTTTGACCCGCAATACGGGGCACCGGCCACTCGCCGGACCGGTCAGGCGGTGCCCTGCGCGAAGGGGCCGGACGCGGTGAAGGCGAGCCGGGCGAAGCGTTCGCCGATCCGGCGGTGGGTGGCGGCGTCCGGGTGGAGCTCGTCGGGCAGCGGCAGGGCCGCGGAGTCGGCCTCGCCGTAGAGCTCGCGGCCGTCGACGTAGTACAGGTTCGGGTCGGTGGCGCCACGCTGTCCGACGATCCGGGCCAGCTCCTCGCGGATGACGCGCAGGGTCAGTTTCCCGCTCGCGCGCTCCGCCGGGTCGCCGGTGGCCACGAACCGGAGCCGTCCGGCGCTCAGCGCGGTCATGTCCGGGGCGCTGGGGCCGGGCGTGTCCTCGTGGATGGGGCACAGGATGGGCGAGAGGACCAGCAGCGGAGTGGCGGGGTGGCCTTCGCGGATGGTGTCGAGGAACCCGTGGACGGCGGGGGCGAAGGCGCGCAGCCGCATCAGGTCGGTGTTGACCAGATTGATGCCGATCTTGACGCTGACCAGGTCGGCGGGGGTGTCGCGCAAGGTACGGGCGGTGAACGGGTCGAGCAGCGCGCTGCCGCCCAGGCCCAGGTTGATCAGCTCCACGCCGCCGAGGGAGGCGGCGAGCGCGGGCCACGTGGTGCTGGGGCTCGCGGCGTCGGAGCCGTGGCTGATCGAACTGCCGTGGTGCAGCCACACCTTGCGGCCCCGGTCCGGTGCGGGCTCGACCGGGGCGTCCGTGCGCAGGGCCACGAGTTCGGTGGTCTCGTTGTGCGGCAGCCAGATCTCGACGTCCTTGGCGCCCTCGGGCAGTCCGCTGAAGGCAAGGGTGCCGGGCGGTCCGGGCCGGTGTTCGGCGGACCCGGTGGCCATGTCGATGACCAGGGTGTTGCCGCCGGCCACAGAGGCCTGGCCGGCCGGGCGGCCGCCGACGAGGAGGTCGTACACGCCGTCCGGCCGGGGCGGGGCGCCGACGTAGGCGCGCTTGGTGGGCAGCGTGTCCAGTTCGACGGCGGTGGCGCGGGTGCGGAAGACCAGCCGGACTCCGGAGGGCTGGGACTCCACCATGGCCAACTGCGGGTCCGCGCACTGGGCGCGGGCCCACGCGGGCAGCCGGTGCGGCAGCAGGCCGTGCTCGGTCTCCTCCAGTTCGAGGGCGCCGCGCACGAGGTCCGGGGTGATGGGCGTGGTGATCCAGTGGTGCGGGGTGTGCATCGGTTCAGCCTGCCACACCCCGGGTGGGCGCGGAGATGTGTGTAGGGGACAGCCTGTACGGGCACGGGCAAGGGCGCCGGGTGCTCCGCCTCGGGCTGCGGCTGCGGCTCGGGCAGGGGCCTCGGCGCCGGGGGCGCGTGGTGCGGCGCGGGGGCCGGCGGCTGCTCGGCGTGCGGCTTCGGCGGGTGCTGCGGCCGGGGCTCGGGCTTCTCCGGGGCCGGGTGGTCGTCGCACTCCTCCTCGGGGGAGTCGCCGGAGTCCCCGTAACCGCCCTGGTGCGGGGCTTGCCCGTGACCGCGGTCGTCGTGCTCCTCGTACCCGTTGCCGCGGCGGTCCTCGCGGCGCTCCTCGCGCTCGGAGAGGTACTGCTCGAATGCCTCGGCCTGTTCGGGGCTGAGGTAGCGCTCGTAGTCGTGTCCGGCGGCGTGCCCGGTGTCGGATCCGGTGCTGGTGGCGCAGTTGTTGCCCATCGCGGGGTTCAGGCCCGCCCCGGCGTCCACGGTGTTGCCGCACACGTTCGGTGCGAAGGTGACCGGTACCGAGACGCTGTTGCCGGCCAGCACACCCGGTGAATGCGAGGCCTCGGCCATGGCCCCGGGGTGCGCGTAGGCCGCGCCGGTCGCGATCGACAGCAGGCTCGACGCCGCGGCCGCGGTGAGCACCCCCTTGCCCAGTACCTGTCGGCTCAGTACCTGTCGCATGGGTCCTTCCCTGTCTACCGGCACGGCGGCCGGTGCTGAATCGAAGGTGGCCTCGGAGTGCACCGCCGTGCACTCCGAGGCCACCCCGAGGAGGTCTGCCCTTGCGGGCACAGGCGCTTCGTCAGGCGTTGACGCAGGTGTTGCCGAACGAGGGGTTCAGCAGCGCGATCACGTTGACGGTGTTGCCGCAGACGTTGACCGGGATGTGCACCGGGACCTGGAGCACGTTGCCGGACAGGACGCCGGGGGAGCCGACGGCCTTGCCCTCCGCGACCGAGTCGGCCATGGCGGGGGAGGCGGCACCGGCGGCCATCAGAATGCCGGCGGCCAGCACCACTGCCTTCTTGTACGTCATTTGTTTTCGATTCCTTCCCGCAGAGGTCTATCCGCTGCAGAATTAACAACGAGTGGATCAGGGAAAAGAAACCGGGGATTTTTGAGCCCTGTCGGCCAATTCACTCAGATGCTCGTGCGTCCGGAATTCCGGCCGGATTTCGACGGGGCCTTATGCGGGTCCCGACATGCGGCGAGGCCGCCGCGACCCGAAGGTGCGACGGCCTCGCTGGCGCGGTGCGCGGGGTGCTGTCAGCTGCCTGCGGAGGCGTTGCCGGACAGGACCGGGATGTTGCTGAGGATGTGCGAGAGAGCCTCGTCGCCCTTGGCCTGGGTGGAGTTCTCGGTGCACTGCTGGTTCTGCGGGCTGGACAGGACCGGGATGTCCTGGACGCCGACGTTGACCAGGGCCAGGACGGACTGGACGTTGGCCTTGGCGGGCAGCGCGATGCAGGGCTTGTTGAAGGAGCCCTGGATGAGCGCCATCTGCGGGCTCATGTTGCCGTAGGTGGCCTGGTTGCCGTAGATCTGCGAGGCGCCGTTGCCGTTGACGGTGTTGATGCCGTGGTCGTTGCCGATGGCCATGGCCTGCGGGGCCATGGCGGCACCGAGTCCGACGAACGAGGCGGCAACCGCTGCGCCGGCCGCAAACTTCTTGATCATGATGGTCCCTTTTTTGCAGGATTGCCCGGTACTCAAGCACCCGGATCAACGGCCCAACCGCGGTTCGGGTTGCGTGTCTTCACTCGGATGCCGACGTTTCGGGCGGCACGGTTGACGTCAGGCGTTGACGCAGGTGTTGCCGAACGAGGGGTTCAGCAGGGCGATCAGGTTCGCGGTGTTGCCGCAGACGTTCACCGGGACGTCGACGGGGACCTGGAGCAGGTTGCCGCTCAGGACGCCGGGGGACTCGCCCGTGAAGCCGTTCGCCGTCGCGCCGTCGCCGCCGTGCGCGGAGGCGAGGCCCGCGCCGCCCATCAGCATCGCGGCGCTCGCGACGGCCATGGTGGTGCCGCGCACCAGCCTCTTCTTCATCTCCGTTTTTCCTTTCTGTTCGAACAATCTTGCAGACCCATAACGACCCGCGCGGTCCGAGGGTGCGTGGTATCGCCCAAAAGGCCGTACGGGCGAGTCCGGCGTGATTTCCAGCCCGAGTTCTGACAAAGTTCACTCCTGTTTTGTCCCCCTGATCGAAATGAGAGACAGGGTCATGGGTTCCTCCCGCAGAATCGTCGGAACGCTCGGTCTGCTGTCCTGCCTCACGCTTTCGGCGAACGTGCCCATGGCGGGCGCCGCGGCCCCGGTCGGCAAGGAGGCGCCGAGGGTTCCGTTCACCCAGCGTTACCAGGCCGTGCAGCACGGCGGCCTGGTCCGGGCGTCGAACTCGTCGATCGGATGCCGCAAGGAGGAGTCCGCGCAGGCCGAGCCCTGCGCCGCGGTGAACAAGGGTGCCGCGGGGACCAACAGCGACTACGAGATGTTCTACGACGAGGTCGACAAGGACCCCGACACCTACAACTCCACCCGGGCCGAGCTCAAGGTCCCGCAGGGCGCGAAGGTCTCGTACGCCCGGCTGTACTGGGGCGGCAACCTGCGGGTCGGCGAGCAGAAGCCGCCGGAGGACAACGGCCGGGTGCTGGTCGCCGAGCCGGGCGGCGCGTACAAGGAAGTGCTGGCCGACACGGTGATCGGGCACCGCAGCGACAACGCGGGCGATGCCTACCAGGCCTCCGCCGACGTGACGCCGCTGGTCCGCAAGGGCGGCGCCGGTATGTGGACGGTGGCCCAGCTGAACATCGCCATGGGCCACTCGGACATGGGCGCCTGGGGCGGCTGGACGCTGGTCGTGGCCTACGAGCACCCGCAGGAGCCGGTGCGCAGGGTCTCGATCTGGGACGGCTTCGAAGGGCTGGCCGCCGGGGCCGGCGAGGCGGCGGGCGAGACGGTGCGGCTCACCGGTCTGGACGCCGCGCCCGGGGCTTCGGGGCGGGCCGGCGTGGTCGCCTACGACGGCGACCGCGGGACCCTCGGGGACTCACTCACGGTGACCGCGGACAGCGGACGCCGGATCAGTCTCAGTGACGGAGAAAATCCTTTTAATGATGTTATGAATTCCACGATCACGGAATTCGGACGTCCCTCGTTCGTGCGACAGCCCGAACACGTAAACAATCTCGGATATGACGCGGACGTGTTCGATCTGAGTCCCGCCCTGTCCGGTGGCGCCCGTAGCCTGACCTTCGGGTTCACGGGTGAAAGTCAGGGTCATTTCCTCGGTGTGCTCTTCGTTCAGACAGACGCGCGCCGCTGAACGCAGGAGATCACTCCACGTGCCGACGCAGCCTTCCTCCCCCACCCCCCCCTCCTCTCCCTCTCTCCCGCCCTCACCCCCCTCCCTCCCCCACCTCCCGCCCCCCGGGGCCTAGCTCAGCCCCTCCATGCCCGCCCTGACCACCTCACCCCCGTCCGTCCCCTCCACGATGCCGTCCCCCTGATCTCCGCCCCCCTCCCTAACACCCGACCGCTTTGCCCCCGGGCCTACATCTCACGCCCCCCCCCCCTCCGCCACGCCCCTGCCTCACTCCCGCCTCTTCTCTTTATGCCCCCCCCGCCGTTGTGCCGTCTCTCCCTCCCCACCTCAAGACCGACCGGGATGAAGATCGACGCGGCGGGCGTGGACGCGAAGAAGATGGTCGACCTGAAGGTGGACGCGGCCGGCGAACTGGGCGTGCCCGACGCCGACACTGACGCGAACAACCCCGGCTGGTGGACCGGGGGCGTCACCCCGGGCGAGAAGGGCGTGTCCGTCCTCGTCGCCCACTTCGACACGAAGTACGGTCCGGCCCTGATGAGGAACGTGAAGGACATCAAGCTCGGCGACGTGATCGAGGTCCCGCGCGAGGACGGCAGGACGGCGAGGTTCAAGATCCGCGAGATCGAGGACGTAGACAAGAAGGCCTTCCCCACGGCCAAGGTCTACGGCGACACCCCCCGCCCCGAACTCCGCCTCCTGACCTGCGGCGGCGCCCTCAAGAACGGCCACCGCACGAACAACGTCATCTTCTACGCCGACCTGACGCGGTAAACCCCGGACGGCTGGGCGATGCCAGCGGCAGATACCAGAGGCCCCCAGCCAAGATCGGCTGGGGGCCTTTGCGCTTGTGCCCTCGGCAGGATTCGTACCTGCGACACCCGCTCTAGTGCTGTGACCGGAAAGGTTCACCGGGTCGCGGCGCCCGGCACGGCACCTCGCCGCGTTGTCGGACCACCGAAGTACGTCCAGTACAAGCGGCGGCCCTCCGCCCGGGGGCCCCTCCCGGCGGTAGCTGGGGGAGGGGCACCGCACCGGACACCGCGACCCGGCAAACCTTCCCGGCCACAGCACTAGGAGTGGGATCGAATCCGTGCCGGGCGGTCCCGGACCGTGCCGGGCGCCGCGACCCAGTCCGCGCAGCGCGACGTGGAAGACGATGCCGGTGACTGTGATTCCTACCAGGCCGATCAGCCTGAACACCCGGAACACGGTCGAGGACCTGTCCGGGTTGATGGCGAGCAGCAAGCACGTTGCGCCCACGATCAGGTTCGACTGGACCGTGAAGAACGCGAAGGCGTTCAGGGCGCGGCCCAGGGGACTACCACCGAACCTGGCTGTACCGGTGTACCCCAAGGCCGGGTGAGAGGAGGGGTACGCCGGTGATCCCTCCCCTCATCGGTTCTACGGGTGCGGCCGGGGCCGAACGGCACGGGTGACGTTGCGGATCAGATGCTCGTCCACGCGTCGAGGAAGGCCTTCCGCCTGGACGGGTCGGCTGATTTGTGGTCCGCGTGCAGGACGCGCCAGGCGGTGAGTTCGAGGTCGCGGAGCCACAGCTCGCCGATGACCTGCGTTTTGAGGTCGGGGAGGTGGTCGGACTCGGCGAGTGCCTGGCCGATGACTTCTGCGGCCGCGATGCGCTGGGGCGGGGTCATCTCGTCGAAGGCCGAGAGGATCTGGCCGGCCAGGCCGGTGCCTTCTCCTGCCAGTGAACTCAGCACGCACGCTTTGATGTTGGCGGGCAGGAGGTAGAGGGAGCCCGAGGACCTCCACAGGTCCGACCAGAAGTGCTCACCGGACTCGGTGGGGGCGGGGAGCGCGGCCAGCAGGCCGAGGAGGTGTGCGGTGGCCGCGTATCCGTCGGAGTGTGCCGATGCGACGACGGCGATGTCCGCGACGCGCTCCACGTCGATGTGGCCGGCTTCGAGGCGTGGGTCCAGTCCCAGCCGCTGTTCCAGCTGATGGGAAAGGGGGGCGGACGCGTGGGAGCGGAACTCGGGAAGCATCGGCGGTCCTTGGACGTAGGAGAGCGGAGAGGCCCGTTCGGAAGTCCAGATCGTTCCCCTGACCCGCCGGATTACACGAGTTCCACGGCCCCAGTTGGCGGCGGATCGCCAGGCCCGCAACCAAGAGGCGGCCGAACCAGCCGCGCCCGGCGATGCCGCGCCGGAGGACTGCGGCACACCTCGGGCAATGCCGCTCCGGACAGGCTCCTAGCATGGACTCATGGTTGCCAGTGATGCCCAGCAGCACGAGTCAGGACGGGAAGTAGTGCCCCGGGACGACGCCGAAGCCGGCCATGTTGTCTCCGCACCGACGGATGGAGGCAGCGAGGGCTCCGAGCCTCCCGCCGGCCTGCTCGAGCGAGCGGCCGATCTGGTGGAGCCGATCAAGCCGAAGCTACGGGGCTGGCTCCACGCCGGCATGGTCCCCGCGTCGCTGGCCGCGGGCATCGTACTCATCTGCATGGCAGGAACACCACAGGCCACCGTGGCCTGCACCGTGTACGCCGTCACCGCCTGGCTGCTGTTCGGGACGAGCGCCGTCTACCACCTCGGCACCTGGGGACCGCTCGGCGAGGCCGTCCTGCGCCGCCTCGACCACGCCAACATCTTCCTGATCATCGCCGGCACCTGCACCCCGCTCGCCGTCCTCCTTCTCGCCCCTGACCAGCGGTCCGTCCTCCTGTGGATCGTGTGGACGGGCGCTCTGGCCGGCATCGCCTTCCGCGTCCTGTGGATCGGAGCGCCCCGCTGGCTGTACACGCCCTGCTACCTGGCCCTGGGCTGGGCACCGGTGCGCTACCTGCCCGACTTCCTGCACAGCGGCGGCGCGGCCGTACTCACCCTGATCGTGACGGGCGGGCTGCTCTACAGTGCGGGCGCGGTCGTGTACGCCCTCCAGCGCCCCGACCCCTCACCCCGCTGGTTCGGCTACCACGAGGTGTTCCACGCCCTGACCGTGGCAGCTTTCACCGCGCACTGCATCGCCGTCTTCCTCGCTGCCTACTGAGCACGATGACGTGGCGGTGCATGCCTGCCCGGTTGTGTGGGGCCGGTGCTTTGCCGACCGGCTTCGGGTGCGGGCGCGGGCGGGCGGCGCAGGGAGACGTAGTGGTCGCCGACCGCGGACAGGTAGGTGTGGTCGGCTGTTTCGCTGTCGGTGGTGAACCGGGGCGCGGCTTTGATGTCTTCCTGCGTGCCCGAGACCTTCACCGCCTGCGCTTCGGTGTCGATGTGGGTGACGGCGCCGGCCGGGATCAGGACGCTCCTGCCGAACACCCACACACCGGTGTCGACCACCAGGTGCTGCATGCCGGGCTGGTCCTGCTGCCGGTCGACGTGCCCGATGACACCGTCAGCGGCTTCCACGGTGAATCCCACCAGTGACTGCCCGGGCGTGTAGCCGCTGTCCTGCGCGTACATCCACACTCCGCTCACAGAGCATCTCCTCGTCCTCGTCCTCGGCGACCGGGCGTGGTGGCTCGGTGCACCACCGGTTCGCGTCTGCCCGACCGCATGCCCCGGTGCCTGCTGCGCAACCGAGTCCGCAGAGGATTCCGGGCCGGAGTCCCCGCCGCGGCGAGAAGGACGACGAGGCCGCAGTGGTACGAACGTCGCCCTCTGGGCCCGTGCGGCGGGCGCAGGGAGGGCATTCGGGTCCGGCTCGCGGTGCCGGAGGGTGCGGCAAGAGGAGAGGCCGAAGAGGTCATGCGCCTGCGCACCCCCGTCACCTCGGGAATGCTTGAAGATCGGGAGCCCGCCGTTGCCGACGGGCACGATCACCTCAGGCCGATGCCGATGCCGATGCCGATGCCGGTGGGGCGGAGGATTCGCCGGCGCGGCGGTATTCGGCGTTGATGCGTTGGGCTTCTTCGAGTTGGTCTTCGAGGATGATGATGCGGCAGGCGGAGTCGATCGGGGTTCCCTGGTCGACGAGTTCGCGGGCGCGGGCAACACCATGTCCCTCGAGGGCATGTACTCCCAACTGCGCGGCGGAGCACTCGGCTTCAAGCTGCACGAGGACTGGGGGTCCACCCCCGCCGTCATCGATGCCTGCCTCACCGTCTGCGAGGAGACCGGCGCCCAGGCCCCCATCCACCCCGCCACCCTCAACGAGGCCGGTTCCGCCGCGGACCCCCTCGCCGCCATCGGCGGCCAGCCCCTCCACTCGTACACCACCTAGGGCGCGGGCGCCGGGCCCGCCCCCAGCTCCATGCCGAGCCCGTCACCCGCCTCCCCGTCGGACACCACCCGGACCGCGTCGGCGTGCCGGCCGCCCCGGGACCACAGCCAGCGCCATTTGCCCCGCCACTCGGCGCCGGTGTCCTCGCGCTCCTGCGGGCAGCGCACCACCACCTGGTAGAGCAGCCCCAGGGGCCGGGGCCGGCCGCGGGGGCCGCGCGGGACCGGCCACTGGTCGAAGTCCGAGTCCAGCAGCTCGTACGGCACGTGGAACTCGATCCGCTCCACCTCCTGCGGCGGCCGCCCGGCCTCGGCGTGCCCGGCCGGTGCCCGGCCCGCGCTGCCGAGCCGGCGCAGGAGTTCCTCGCGGACCGCGTCCAGCGGGACGGGCTCGCCCTCCGACTCCCAGATGTGCTCGTACGCCTCCCGGCGGCCGGGCCCGCCCGCCGGCTCCCGCACCCGCCCCGGCTCGTCCCGGCGCAGCCACATCCGGGCCAGGAACCCGTCCTCGCCGCCCGGCGACGGCTCCAGCCGCACGTGCAGGGCCGTTCTGCGCGCGGGCGGGGGCGGGGGCAGGAGCACGGGCAGGGCGAGGCGTTCGAGGGTGGTGCTCACCCAGTCGCGCAGCAGGGCCGCCCACCGCTCGTCGCCCGCGCCGGCCCGCTCGCCGAGGAACCGTACGAAGGGCACCGCGAGCGGCATCCCGTCCGGGCCGCCGTGGCGTTCGTCGAGGTCCGAGGCCACCTCCAGCAGGGTGTCGCCGGGCAGCCCGCCCTGGAGCGGGGCCGCGCAGCCGGCCGCCCGGAACGCCCACACGTACGCCTCGTAGGCGCACCGGGGCAGGTCCCGGCCCTCGAAGAGCCTGCCGAGCCCGTCCCAGGCGGCCTGGTCCAGGCGGGCCGCGCGCGGCAGCGTCACCCCGGGCTGGTCCTCGTCGAGGAAGGAGCAGGCGTCCCAGTCCCGGTCCACGACGAACTGCGGGAGCTGCCAGCCCTCTCCGCGCTCGCGCAGTTCGCCGAAGGCACGGTGGATGGAGCGGGCCGTGTCGGCGAGCCCCTCGACGCCCTCCCGCACGGAGCGCCCGCCCAGTTCCCCGAGGAGCGCCTCCGTGAAGCGCCCCGCGCCGCGCTCCGCGTCGTTCTGCGCGGCCTCGCCCTCCCGGGAGGCGTACAGCCGGAACTGCCGCCGGCCGGGGACGGTGGCGCCGCCGCCGTAGTCGCTGCTGCCGAAGTTCCACCGGGCATCGCGCGGGGCGTCGACCCGGCAGGCGTCCACCAGGGCCGCCTGGAGCGGGAAGCGGCGGTGTTTGACGAGGTCGGTGCGCCACCAGCGCAGCGCGGAGTCGAGGTTGAGGTGGCGGATCCGGCCGGGCCGGGCGTCCGCGCAGGGCAGCATCAGCTCACCGCCGCGCGGATCGGTGTAGCCGTGCCCGGCCCAGAAGATCCAGAGCAGGTCACCGTCGCATTCGGGGAGTTCGTCGAGGAGCGCGGACTTCGCGTTCTCCTCGGTGGCGGGCCGGTACGTGCCGCGCAGGGCCTCCAGCCCCGGCGAGCCCGCCCAGTCGAGGGCGTCGGGGTCCTCGAGCGGGGAGAGCAGCAGCCTCACGTGGTCCGGCGGCACCTGTCCCGGCCCGGTCAGCCAGCGGGCGAACCGCAGGGCGTCGCGGGCCGGTCCGTGGAGGTTCCAGTGGTGGCTGACGGCATAGCTCTCGACCCCGGCGACGAGCGCGAAGGTGCGCCCGGGCCCCAGGGTCGGGGGCAGGAATCCCTGGGGGATCACCCGGTCTCCGCTTCGCCCACCGCCTGTTCGATGCGCGCGTAGAGCGCGTCCTGTTTCCAGTAGGCGCTGTGGCAGGCCGGGAACGGCTGGCGGCTGGAGATCTCGTGGTCGCTGACGCGCGGGTCACCCGCGAAGACCGGCTCGGCGAGGTAGGAGAGCACGTCCTGGCGGTCGTAGACGTTGAGCCAGCGCGGGAAGGCGTACGGGAGGGACGCGCCGGGCTCGATCCCCGCCAGCGCCCCGAGTTCGTGGAGGAAGGGCGCCTGCGAGCCGACGGTGACGAGCAGCGCGGCTCCGGGCACGGGCTCGCCGCGGGCGGCGGCGAGCGCGAGGAGGTCCACGAGGGCGACGCCGCCGAGGCTGTGGCCGATGAGCACGGTCGGTCCCTGCCCGGCGGTGATCCGTTCGCCGAGGAAGGCGCGCAGGTCGGCGCCCCGGGCCTGGTAGCGCAGGATGTCGCCGAGGGCGGGGGCGCTGCCGACGGTGAGGGAGCCGCGCCAGGCGTTGAGCAGCGGCTGGGTGGTGACGCGCTGGGCGAGGCGGCCGAGGACGGCCGCGGCGCGGGCGCCGGGGACCCGGGCGTCGCCGCCCAGGCGGGTGGTGAGCAGTTCGACGAGGCGGTCGCGCTCGGCTCCGGTGCAGTCGGCCTCGGCTCCGGCCGAGGCGAGCGCGGCGGCGGTCACCGCGCGGGCGAGGGCGGTGGCCAGCTCGCGGGCGTGCGGCTGCTCGGTGGCGCGGGCGCCGGCGCGGGCGGCCTCGGCCGAGCGGGCGACGGACTCCAGGGCTCCGGGGAAGCCGGCGGCGAGACCGGTGCCGAGCAGCAGCGCGGCCTGTTCCCCGCCGTCGGGGACCCCGCAGACGCCGGCCAGCAGGTCCAGCACCCGGGCCCCGGGTGAGCGGACGCCGGGCATGGCGAAGGGGTCGTCGGCCCCGGTCTCCCAGCCGGCCTCGGCCAGCACCCGCAGCTCGCACAGCGGGTCGGCGACGAGCAGGGCCCATTCGGCGGTCTCGGGGTCTCCCGGGACCGGGGCACCGTCGGGGGCGCGCAGTCCGGGGACGGACCGGCCGTCGGCGCCGAGGGTGGCGCCGAAGCGCTCGCCCCAGAAGCAGGAGTCGACGCAGGCGTCGGGGAACCGGGCGGTCAGCCGGTCCCGGACCAGCGCGAAGAGCGTGTCGTGCCGCTCGCGCCGCACCCCCGTGCCGTGCACAAACAGGAATCTCATCGCGGCTCCGCCCCCTCGCACCGTCGTCCCCCCGCTCGGCACGATAGCGCCGCTCGGCGAACAGGGCCCCTGGAACGTCGAGTTCACGGGTTCGCGTGCTCCGCGGGTTCTCGTGCTTCGCGCGCACCCACATCTATCAATCACCTGTGACATGTGAAATATTACTCGCGCTTCGATCCGAACTCCCGGAAAGGCCAGCCCCCTTGCGCAGACTCGCTGCGGTGGGAGCGGCGATATCCCTCGCCCTCCTCGCCGCCCCCGCACTCGCCGGCTCCGGTACGGACGCCGCCGTCGCCGCCGCCCTCGATCCGCTCCCGGAGGCCACCGCGACCGGGCCCTACGCCCGGCACGCTGTCCAGCCCGCCCGTCCTGTTCCCAACGGCCCGCCCGGTCCCGTCCGGCCCCGCCCCTCGCGCGGCCCCGGTCCGGTCCTCGGTCCGGTCCCCGGTCCGGTCCCCGGTCCGTGCCGGTGACCCGTCGCCGGACCCGCTAAGGTCACGCCGTGACCCCGAGTCCCGACACCAGCCGCTTGCCGTCACCTCGCGCCGGTGTGCTGGTCGCGGGCCTGCTGCTCGCGCTGGGCGTGCTCTGCATCGCCCTGCGCATCCCGACCGCCGATGCCCTCGTCCACGGTTTCTCCGCCTCCGAGTGGCGTCCGCCCGCCGCGTATCCGCCCTTCGCGGCGATCCTGTTCACGCCGGCCGCCTGGCTGCCGACCGGCGTACTGAAGGCCGTCCTGGTCCTGGGCGACGCCGGCCTGCTCGCCCTGCTGATCCTCTTGTCCTGCCGCCTGGCGGGCCTGCGGACCAGGCCGGGCGCCGTCCTGGCCGCCACCGTCGCCGGACTGTGGCTGGAACCGCTGTTCCAGACCCCGCTGACCGGCCAGATCAACCTGGCGCTCGCCTGCCCGGTCCTGTGGGACCTGCGCAGGCCGAGCGCCGCCCTCGGCAAGGGCTTCGCCCTGGGCACGGCCGCCGGGATCACGCTGACCCCGGCGCTCGTGATCCCGTACCTGCTGCTGACCGGCCGCGTCCGGGCCGGCCTGACGGGGCTGGGCGCCTTCGCCGGCACCGGCCTGCTCGGCCTGCTCGTCCTCCCGCAGGCCTCCGCCGACTTCTGGTCCCGCCACCTGCCCGCCGACGGCCGCTCGGTCCTGCTGGACTGGCCCCACCTGTGGGTCTGGGCCGTCCCCGTGCTCACCGCGCTGCTCGCCGCCGTCCAGCGCCGGCGCCGCTGCCTCCTCGCGAAGCAGGACGCCCCGCGCGACGCGGGTCAGTCGCTCGCCAGCAGCTCGTCCGCGTCCATGATCCGGTAGGCGTAGCCCTGTTCGGCCAGGAAGCGCTGGCGGTGCGCCGCGAAGTCCTGGTCGATGGTGTCGCGCGCGACGACCGAGTAGAAGCGCGCCTCGTGGCCGTCCGCCTTCGGGCGCAGCACGCGGCCCAGCCGCTGGGCCTCCTCCTGGCGCGAGCCGAAGGTGCCGGACACCTGGATGGCGACCGTGGCCTCGGGCAGGTCGATGGAGAAGTTCGCGACCTTCGAGACGACCAGCACGCTGATCTCGCCCTCGCGGAAGGCGTTGAAGAGCTTCTCGCGCTGCGCGTTGGAGGTCTCGCCCTTGATGACGGGGGCGTTGAGGTGTTCGCCCAGCTCGTCGAGCTGGTCGATGTACTGCCCGATGACCAGGGTCTGCTCGCCCGCGTGCTTGCGCACCAGCGCCTCGGTGACCTTCCGCTTGGTGGCGGTGGTCGCGCAGAAGCGGTACTTCTCCTCCGTCTCGGCGGTCGCGTACGCGAGCCGCTCCGCCTCCGTGAGGTTCACGCGCACCTCGACGCAGTCCGCCGGCGCGATGTAGCCCTGCGCCTCGATCTCCTTCCACGGGGCGTCGAACCGCTTGGGCCCGATCAGCGAGAACACGTCGGACTCGCGCCCGTCCTCGCGCACCAGCGTCGCCGTCAGCCCGAGCCGCCGCCGCGCCTGGAGGTCGGCGGTGAACTTGAACACCGGCGCCGGCAGCAGGTGCACCTCGTCGTAGAGGATCAGGCCCCAGTCCCGGGAGTCGAAGAGCTCCAGGTGCGGGTAGATGCCCTTCCGCTTCGTCGTCAGGACCTGGTACGTGGCGATCGTGACGGGCCGGATCTCCTTGCGCGTGCCGGAGTACTCGCCGATCTCCTCCTCCGTCAGCGAGGTCCGCTTGATCAGCTCGCTCTTCCACTGGCGGGCGGAGACGGTGTTGGTGACCAGGATCAGCGTCGTCGCCTTGGCCTTCGCCATCGCGCCCGCGCCGACCAGCGTCTTGCCGGCGCCGCAGGGCAGGACGACCACGCCGGAGCCGCCGTGCCAGAAGCCCTCGACGGCCTGCTGCTGGTACGGGCGCAGCGACCAGCCGTTCTCGTCCAGCTCGATCGGGTGCGCCTCGCCGTCGACGTACCCGGCGAGGTCCTCGGCCGGCCAGCCCAGCTTGAGCAGGGTCTGCTTGATCTGCCCGCGCTCGGAGGGGTGCACGGCCACGGTGTCGGCGTCGAGCCGCGCCCCGACGAGCGGGGCGATCCGCTTGGACCGCAGGATCTCCTCCAGCACCGGCCGGTCGGTGCTGGTCAGGACCAGTCCGTGGACGGGGTGCTTGGAGAGGGTGAGGCGGCCGTAGCGGGCCATGGTCTCGGCGACGTCGACGAGCAGCGCGTGCGGGACGGGGTAGCGGGAGAACTCGACGAGCGCGTCCACGACCTGCTCGGCGTCGTGGCCGGCGGCCCGCGCGTTCCACAGGCCGAGCGGGGTGATCCGGTACGTGTGGATGTGCTCGGGAGCGCGCTCCAGCTCGGCGAACGGCGCGATGGCACGACGCGCGGCTCCGGAGAGCTCGTGGTCGATCTCGAGGAGGAGCGTCTTGTCGCTTTGGACGATGAGGGGCCCGTTCACGCACATCCCTTTCGGCACGGGAGGACCGCCCGAACGCGGACGGCCAAACCTCCAGTCTGCCGTATCGCTCCGCGGGGTGCGTGGTACTGGCCGAAGCGTGCTCCCCGGGCGGGGCTGCGTAGGGTCGCCGCATGAGCACTGATCAGCAGAGTTTCGTACCGGCGGCGGACGTGTTCGAAGTGCCCGCCGGGCTCGTCGGGGACGGTTTCCGGCTGGAGCCCCTCGGGCCCGAGCACAACGAGGGGGACCTCGCCGCCTGGAGCGGGAGCATCGCCGCGTGCGCGCGACCCCGGGCTTCCTGGGGGACTGGCCGCCGCCGGAGGGGATGGGCGCCGAGGAGAACCTCGCCGACCTGGTGCGCCACGCGAAGGACTTCGCCGAGCGGCGCGGGTTCACGTACAGCGTGCTGGAGGACGCGGACGGGAAGGGCGCGGACGGGAAGGGCGAGGTCGTCGGGTGCCTGTACATCTACCCGGCCAAGGGCGACCCGGGGCGCGTGCACGTGACGTCCTGGGTGCGCGGGGACCGGGCCGCGCTGGACAAGACCCTGTACGAGGCCGTGACGGCCTGGCTCGCCGGGGCGTGGCCGTTCGCGGCGGACCGGATCGACTGCGCGGCCCGCTGAGCGGGAGCACGACGGCGCGGGGCCCGGCACGTGGTGTGCCGGGCCCCGCGCGCTTGGCTGAGACGGCCTAGCCGCGGACGGCGTTGCGGCGGCGGGCGCCGAGCCAGGCGGCGGCGCCGCCGAGGGCGATGAGCGCGCCGGCCAGACCGGTGTACAGGCCCGTGTTGGAGTCGGAGCCGGTGTGCGCCAGGGCGCCGGTCGCGGCCGGGGTGTTGGCCGCGGTCGGGGTCGCGGAGGCCACCGGGGTGGTGGTCGCGGAGCCGGTCGGCGCCGGGGCGGTCCACCTTCACCTGCCCGATCCCGTCGAGGAAGGGGCCGGGCGGGCCGACGGACGCCTCCTTCTTGATCAGGAAGTGCAGCGGCCGGGGGGCGGTGCCCATGACCATGGGTCCGTCGATGTTGTGGGAGTGGTTCACGGCCAGGATGACGGGTCCGGCGGCGGGGACCTTCCAGGCCCCGTCGCCGCGCACGAACGCGGCGACCGCCCCCGCCCGTCCGGGTCCCTGTACTTCCGCGGCGGTCCGTACTAGTGCTGTGACCGGAGCCGGTGGTGGAGCGGTGGGCTCCGCCGCCCCAATGGCGCACCCGGGTCGCGACGGTCCGCCCCGGATGGTGGGCTGGCCGGGTGACCGCTCGGCCGACCGGGGCCGGTGCGGCCCCGGTGAGCGGAGAAGCGTCGTGGCCAAGGCCTATCTGGTGGGTGCGGGCATCGCTTCCCTGTCGGCGGCGGCGCTGCTGATCAGGGAGGGCCGGTTCGAGGGCTCCGACATCACGATCCTGGAGGCCCAGGACCGCACGGGCGGGAGCCTGGACGCGGCGGGAGACCCCGAGACCGGCTACACCATGCGCGGCGGCCGCATGTTCGAGCTGCACTTCGAGTGCACCTACGACCTGCTGAGCTCCATCCCCTCCCTGGACGCGCCGGGCACCTCGGTCACCGACGACACCTTCGCCTTCCACGAGGACTTCGCCTGGAACGACAAGGCCCGCCTCGTCGACTCCGACGGCCACCGCGTCGACACCCGATCGATGGGGTTCTCCGAGCGCGACCGGCTCGACCTGGTCGCGTGCGTGGCCACCCCCGAGTCGCGCCTCGACGGCAAGCGCATCTCCGACTGCTTCACCCCGGAGTTCTTCACCACCAACTTCTGGTTCATGTGGTGCACCACCTTCGCGTTCGAGCCCTGGCACTCGGCGATCGAGTTCCGGCGCTACCTCAACCGGTTCGTGCACCTCTTCAAGACCTTCGACACCATGTCGGGGATCTACCGCACCCGCTTCAACCAGTACGACTCGATCGTGCGCCCGCTCCAGTCCTGGCTGCGCGCCAACGGCGTCTCGTTCGCGATGAACACCACCGTGACCGACGTGGAGCTGGCCGACGGCGACGCCGTCACCGTCACCTCCCTCTCCTGTACGCGCGACGGCGCGGCCGAGCGGATCCCCGTCGGCCCCAAGGACCTGGTGTTCGTCACCAACGGCTCGATGACCGCGAACTCGACCCTCGGTTCCACCGATTCCCCGGCCGTGCTGGACACCTCCGCGCCGGACGCCTCGTGGCGGCTGTGGCAGACCCTGGCGGCCAAGCGCCCCCACCTGGGCGACCCTTCGGTCTTCGATTCCTCCGTCGCGGACTCCACCTGGGGCTCCTTCACCGTCACCACGAAGGACCCGACCTTCTTCAAGGCCATGGAGGAGTTCTCCGGCAGCGAGGCCGGCAAGGGCGGGCTGATCACCTTCAAGGACTCCGGCTGGCTGCTGACCATCGTCCTCAATCACCAGCCGCACTTCCACGAGCAGCCCGAGGACACGTACGTCTGGTGGGGCTACGCCCTGTTCCCCGACAAGACCGGCGACCACGTGGGCAAGACGATGGCCGCGTGCACGGGCCGGGAGATCCTGAGCGAGGTCCTCGGACACCTGCGCCTCGAGCAGAGCGAGCAGATCCTGGAGTCCTCGATCGTCCGGCCGGCGCTGATGCCGTACATCACCAGCCAGTTCCTCGTCCGCAAGGCGGGCGACCGGCCCCGGGTCGTCCCCGAGGGGTCCACCAACCTGGCCTTCATCGGCCAGTACGCCGAGGTCCCCGACGACGTGGTGTTCACCGTCGAGTACTCGGTGCGCACCGCCTGGACCGCCGTCGCCGGGCTGCTCCGCCTGGACCGGCAGCCGCCCCCCGTCTACAAGGGCGGCCACGACCCCAAGGTGCTCCTCGAAGCCCTGCACACGATGCACCGCCGCTGAGCGGGTAGCGTACGCCCCTCGACGACAGAGAGGTGCGGCCATCGTGACCCGAATCCCGGACGTGGGCGATGTCGTGGGCGATTTCTCGCTGCCCGGCGGCCAACTCACCGAGGACGTTTTCGTACGAGGGGAGTACTCGCTCGGCGAACAGCGCGGCAACCCGGTCGTTCTCGCCTTCTACCCCGGCGACAACACCCCCGTGTGCACCGCGCAGTTGTGCTCCTACTCCGACGGCCTGGAGGCGCTCGCCGCGTGCGGTGCCCAGGTGTGGGGCATCAGCCCGCAGGGCGTCGACAGCCACGAGGCCTTCGCCCGGTCCCGCGGACTGCGGATGCCGCTGCTCGCCGACACCGACCGGGAGGTGGCGCGCGCCCTGGGCATCGCCGCCCCCGTGATCGGCCTGCGGCGGGCCGTCTTCGTCGTCGCGCCGGACGGCACCCTGCACTGGAAGCACGTCGGCACGCTCGGGATGAGGTTCCCGTCCGCCGAGGTGATCGCGGAGCAGCTGGCCGGCGTGACCGCCGCCGGCTGAGCTCAGGAGGCGGCCGCCGACGGCCATCCAGAGGGCTTCGGTGAAGCTGAGCACGAAGGCCTTGCTCGCGCCGCAGACAGCCATGTGGGGAAGGGGCTGGTAGGCGCCCATGCTGGCGACGTTGATGCCTTACGCGGCCGGGAGCTCGCCGGCCAGCGCCTCGAGCCGGTCCGCGCGGCGGGCGACGAGGACGGGGCCGGATCCCCGGGCGGCCGGCCGGCGCGCGAACTCCTCGCCGAGCCCGGAGCCGGCGCCCGTGATCAGTGTGGTCTGGCCCCGGTAGTCGACCGCGTTCATGGCCCGTCTCCCCTCGTCGTGGCGGCGTACGTCGCGCTGCCGGGACACCGTACGCGGACGGCGGGAGCCGATCACGGCCGAGACCGGTATCTCCCGGTCTCGGCCGTGCCGGTCAGCGGACGTCGAAACTGACCGAGGTGGCCTTGTCGTTCATGCCGTCACCGACGTACGCGTTGTAGCCGTAGTACGTCTGGTGGGCGCCGCGGAAGTCCTTGTGCTCCCAGAGGGTGATCGGGCACGTGATGCCCTGGGCCGAGCTCACCGTGTCGTTCCAGCCCCACTTGCCGAGGTCGTTGAACTCGGGGTAGCGCCAGTTGCAGCCGACGCTCCCCCGGAACGTGAACTCGCTGCCGCCGGAGTTGGCGTCGCTCCAGATCCGCCCGAGGTCCTTGTAGTCGGCCCGCGCGCCCAGTTCGGCGGCCTGGGCCTTCGTCGCGAAGCAGCCGCCCTCGCCGGTGTCGACCACGTACGTGCAGAAGGTGGGGGCCTTGGGCGCCGGGGCGGGTGACGGTCCGGCGGCCGAGGCCGGTCCGGCGGCGGCCGTCGCCAGCGCGAGGGCGGTGGCGCCGAGGGCGAGGGCGGGTCGGATCATGCGCATGAAGTCTCCTCAAACGGGATGACAGAGGGCTCGGTGCGCGAATCGCGCTGAACCACGACATGACTCAACAAGTCCGGTCGGTCGTCCGTCGAGGGGGCGGATGTGACGGTGGCAAATTCGATTCACCCGACACCGGTCCCGGCCCGGGCCTCCCGCTGGCCTGATCACCGTGCCGGCGGGTGCCGCGGCCGTGCCGGACCCGCGGCCCGGCACGGTCCCGGAGCGGCGCGGGCACGGCCGTGGGTGACAAATCTGGCTGAAGAGGTGCGCACCGGGGCAGCCGGGCTCCGGTCGGGCGATTGTCGCGTTCTCCCCGCTCGAGCGGCGGGGTCGCGGGGACACCGGGCACGGGGCACTGCCCGGCACGGGGAAACCGGGCACGGGGTCGCGGGACACGGGACCGCCGGCCCCGCCGAGCGGGTGCGGACCGGGTTCGAGCGGCTCGCCGCCGACGGGTACGCCGCGCTGGCCGGGCAGCGGGTGGGGGTGGTCACCAACCCCACCGGGATCACCGCGGACGCCCGCCACCTGGTCGACGTACTGCACGCCGACGAACGCGTCGACCTGGTCGCGGTCTTCGGCCCCGAGCACGGCTTCCGGGGGACGGCACAGGCGGGCGGTTCGGAGGGGACCGGGCGGGATCCGGCGACCGGCCTGCCCGTGTACGACACGTACGGCAAGAGCGGGCAGGGCCTGGCGGACGTCTTCACGGCCGCCGGCGTCGACACCGTCGTCTTCGACATCCAGGACGTCGGCGCCCGCTTCTACACCTACATCTGGACCCTCTACGACTGCATGCGCGCGGCCGCGCTCGCCGGCAAGGCGGTGGTGGTGCTGGACCGGCCCAACCCGGTGGGCGGCGTACGGGCCGCCGGGCCCGTCCTGCGGCGCCCGTACGCGAGCTTCGTGGGCCGGGAGCCGATCTCGCTCGCGCACGGGATGACGGCGGGCGAGCTGGCCGGGCTCTTCGCGGGCGAGTTCCTCCGGGAGAGCGGCCCCGCCGTGCGGCCCGTCCGGCTGCGGGTGGTGCGGATGACCGGGTGGCGGCGGGAGTCCTTCTTCGACGGGACGGGCCTGCCCTGGGTGCCGCCGAGCCCGAACATGCCGACCCCGGCCACGGCCCTCGCGTACGCCGGCACCTGCCTGCTCGAGGGGACGAACCTGTCCGAGGGCCGCGGTACGGCCACCCCGTTCGAGCTCGTCGGGGCGGAGGGCGCCGACCGGCGGTGGGCCGAGGCGGCGGACGCGCTGGGACTGCCCGGCGTGTGGTTCCGGGAGGCGTATTTCACGCCTTCCTTCTCCAAGCACTCGGGGAGGCTCTGCGGCGGGGTCCGGCTGATCGTGCACGACCGGGAGGCCTTCGATCCGGTCCGGGCCGGGATCGGGCTGCTGGTCACCGCGCGCCGGACGTGGAGCGGTTTCGCGTGGCGCGCGGACCACTGGATCGACCGCCTGACGGGGTCGGACCGGGTCCGGGTGATGGTCGACGCGGGGGCGGGCGTGGAGGAGATCGCGGCCGACTGGGCGGCGGAGCTGGCCGGCTTCGCGGCGCTGCGGGAGGGCTATCTGCTCTATCCGTGAGCCGGTGGCGCGCGGGGCGCCGACCGGCGGCCGCGCGGGAGCTGCGAGGGGGCTGGCCGAGCGGGGGTCCGCGCAGGATGCTGTCGGCAGGACACGGCGTGGAGGGGGACGTCATGGTGCACATCGGTGCGACGGCGGCTGCGGGCGCGGCGGGGATCGGGGCCGGACCGTACGTGGAACTGACCTACGACGCCGAGGGCGACGCGGCCCCGGGCGCGCGGGAGGCGGTCTTCGGGATCGAGGCGACCGACCTGCTGGTCTTCGCCCACGGATGGAACTCCGACCGGTCCACCGCGACGCGGCTCTTCGACCGGTTCTACGCCCCCTTCGCGGATCTGGTGGGGACCGGGGTGCGACTGGGGTACGCGGGGGTCGTGTGGCCCTCGATCCGGTTCTCCGACGAGCCGATACCCGACTTCGACGCCCTCGACGCCCTCGGCGCGCGCGACGGGCTCGCGGAACCGGGCCACGGGACGGCCCTGGCGCCGGCCACCCGCCGGGCGCTCGGCGCGTTCTGGCCGGGCCGGGCCGCGGAGCTCGACCGGATCGCCGAACTGCTGGAGGAGCGGCCGGCGCTGGAGGGCGCCTTCACCGAGTTCGGCGCGCTGGTCAGGGAGCTCGCCGGGGTGGACGGGGTGGGCGCGGGCGACGACCTGGGGTCGGCCTTCGCCGCGCGCGAGGTCCCGGCCTTCCTCACCGAGGACGTGCTGCGGGTGTGCCGGGAGTTCACCGATGCCCTGGCCGAGGCGGGCGCCGCCTGCCCCGAGGGCCCCGCCGCACCCGGCCCCTCGGCGGGCCCGGGGCTGCGGACGCTGTGGAGCGGCGCCAAGGAGGTGCTGCGGCAGGCCACGTACTACCAGATGAAGGCCCGCGCCGGGGTGGTCGGCCAGTACGGGCTCGGGCCGGTGCTGGCGGAGCTGGCGCACCGGCGGCCGGCCCTGCGGGTCCATCTCATCGGGCACAGCTTCGGCGGCCGGGTGGTGTCCTTCGCGCTGCGCGCGCTGCCGGCCGGGGCCCGGAACGTGAAGTCCCTCACGCTCCTCCAAGGCGCCTTCTCCCACTACGCGTTCGCCGACAGCCTGCCCCACGACCGGGGCCGCGGCGGGGCCCTGCGCGGGCTGCAGCACCGGGTCGACGGCCCGGTGACGGCCTGCCACTCCTCCTACGACTCCTCCCTCAAGGTGTTCTATCCGCTGGCCTCCCGGATGGCGGGTGATTCGGCCGGTCTCCTCGGTTTCGACGAGCGGTGGGGCGCGATCGGGCACGACGGGGTGCGGGGGGTCCCGGGGGCGCCTCGGCTGACCCTCGACGCGGCCCTGCGCGACGGTCTGCCGGCGGCGGGCTGCGTCAGCGTGGACGCCGGTTCCGTGGTCCGGCGCGGCGGGGCCCCCTCGGGGGCGCACAGCGACATCTGCCACGAGGAGCTGGCCCGGCTGGTGGTCGTGGCGGGGCGCATGGGGCGCTGAGTTCCGGCCATGTGCCACCCGCACGCCTCGACCGCCCCCGCATGCGCCCACACCGGGCAGGGCATGTTGGGCTCACGGCGCGGTGCGCGGCGGGCGCGGCGCTCGGCGCTGGGCGCTCGACGGAGGTGAAGGGTGATGGCGGGTTTCCGGAGTCTGGCCTACCAGGTGCGTGACGCGCACAACGACGGGGCCCTGCGGCGCCATTCGCTGCGCCGCTGCCTGGAGCGGTTCGCCCCGTACGGGCACCGCGCGACCTGGTGGCACCTGTGCGCCCGGCACGGGATCGGCCCCGAGGACCGGGCGGCCGACCCCTCGCGGCTGGTGGCCGCGCTGGAGGAGCTGGAGGACGCGCGGGCGGTCTGGCTGGAGTACGAACGACAGTTCGCGGCGCGGCGCCGGCGCGAGAAGCACGACGGGCTGCGGCGGCCGGAGTGGGCCTGGGCGGGCAGCGGGGACGCGGTGGTGCGGTGCGCCGATCCGGGGGTCCGGCCGCAGGGGGCGCTGGGCGAGGTGCTGCGGCGGCTGGTGGTGGCGCTGGAGTCGGAGCCGGGCACGGTGTGCCCGGTCTGCGGGGCGCGGGAGCTGCACTGGCCGGCGGTGGCGCCCGCCACCGCGGTGTGGGCGTGGGACGGGCCGGTGTGCGCGGGCTGCGGGATCGTGGTGCCGAGACCGGCGCTGGCGGACTCGGCGCTGGCCGGGGCCGATCTGGCGGGGGCGGCGTGAGCACCGCGCGGCCGGGGCGGGAGCCGGGTCCGGTGTCCGGGCCCGGGCGGCCTCCGGTGTCAGGGCCCGGGCGACCTCCGGTGTCAGGGCGGGTGTCCGGGCCCGGGGCGCCGGCGCCGCTGCTGGTGTCGCTGAACGGTTCGCGGGGCGCCCGCGACGGGGCGGCCGTGCCGCTGTCCCCGCAGGACCTGGTGGAGTCCGGCTCTTATACACTTTCGACGCTGCCGACGACCCACTTATAGGCGCCAGGTCCGGACCCGACCCGTCAGGCCGCCTCCCCGTCAGGCCGCCTCCCCGTCAGGCCGCCGCCCCGCTCGGCTCCGCCCCGCTCGGCTCCGCTTCCTTCGCGGCCCGGCGGCGCAGCGCGTCCTCGTCCGTGTCCGCGTCGTAGGAGATCAGCTTCGGCAGCAGCGCGGCCAGCAGTGCCACCGAGGCCACGCAGGCCAGGCCGCCGCTCCACAGGGCCGTGCGGGTGCCGGTCCAACCGGCCATCGTGCCCGCCCGGACCTGGCCGAGCTGGGGGCCGACGCTGTACGAGAGCACCTCGATGCCCGCCAGCCGCCCGCGCAGCTCCTCGGGGATCGTCTGGTTCCAGATCGTGGCGCGCCCCAGCCCGCTCAGCATGTCGCCGGCACCGGCCACCGCGAGGCACAGCAGCACGATCCAGATGTGGCCGGACCAGCCCGCGGCCGCCACCGCCAGACCCCAGACGCCCGCCCCGCAGACCACCAGCAGCCCGTGCCGGCGTACCCGCGACACCCAGCCGCTGGTCAGCCCGAGCGCCATCGAGCCCACGGCGCCCGCCGCGTACATCAGGCCCAGGGCCCACACCGCGTCGAGCTCGTCCGCGAGGAAGGGGAAGATCGCGTTCGGGAACGCGAAGAGCATCGCCGCCAGGTCCACGGCGTACGTTCCGAGCAGCACCGGGCGGCTCCACGCGTACCGCGCCCCCTCGGCGATGGCGCGCAGCGAGGGGGGTTCGGCGCCCCGGACTGGCGGAGCCGGTCGCAGCCGCAGGCACAGCAGTACCGATACGAGGAACCCCGCGACGGTGAGCGCGTACGCCGAGGCGTATCCGGCGAACGCGACGATCAGCCCGGCCAGCGCCGGGCCCGCGATGGCCCCGAACTGGTAGCGCAGCCCGTTGAGCGCGGCGGCGGCGGTCAGCTGGTCGTGCGGCACGATCCGCGCCATCAGCGAGTCCAGGGCGGGCCGCTGGAGCCCGGTCAGCGCGGACACGCCGGCCGCGACCACGTACAGCGGCCACAGCAGCGGATCGGGCAGGGCCGAGTTCACCAGGAGCACGAGGGCGAGCACCCCGAGTCCGGCCTCGGTCAGCAGGATCATCCGCCGCCGGTCGACGGAGTCGGCGAGGGCGCCCCCGTACAGGCCGCAGACCACCAGCGGGACCAGCTCCACCGCTCCCATCGCACCGACCGCGAGCGGTGAGTCCGTCAGGTGCTTGATCTGGAGCGGGAGCGCGATCATGGCCATGAACGAGCCGAAGAAGGTGACCGTGCCCTGGTAGAACAGCAGCCGGAAGTCGGGGCTGGACCGGAAGGGGGCGAGGTCGGGGAGTACGGAGGCGAAACGGGATCTGCTCACGACGGTCCATCGTCGGTGCCCGGCCTCGACCGGGGCAACGGCTTTTCCACCCCCGGACCGTCCCCGGACCGCCCGGCCGGGCGTCCCCGCGGTCGGAGTCACGCCGGCCGATCCTGCACAATCGGCGGATGAGCGATGCAGACCCCTACCTCTGGCTCGAAGACGTATCCGGCGAGGCCGCCCTCGACTGGGTCCGCGAGCGCAACGCCGAGACGGTGGCCGCGCTGGCGGCCGACCCCGGTTTCAAGGTGCTGGAGTCAGGGATCCGCGAGGCCCTCGACGACGACGGCAGGATCCCCTACGCGCGCCGCCGCGGCCGCCACCTCTACAACTTCTGGCAGGACGCCGACCACGTGCGCGGCCTGTGGCGTCGCACCACGCTGGAGGAGTACCGCAAGGAGCGGCCCGACTGGGAGCCGCTCCTGGACCTGGACGCGCTCGCCGCCGCCGAGGGAGAGAAGTGGGCCTGGGCGGGCAGCGCGGTCCTGGCTCCCGATCACCGCCACGCCCTGGTCATGCTCTCGCGGGACGGCGCGGACGCCTGCGTGGTGCGCGAGTTCGACCTGGAGGCGCTGGAGTTCGTCGAGGACGGGTTCCAGGTCGAGGAGGCCAGGACCCGGATCGGCTGGATCGACCGGGACCGGGTCTGGATCGGCACGGACTTCGGCCCCGGCTCGATGTCCCCGTCCGGCTACCCCCTCCAGGCGCGCCGCTGGCACCGCGGCACCCCCCTGGCCGAGGCCGAAACGGTCTACGAGGGCCGGCCGACGGACGTGAACGCCTCCGCGTGGCACGACGACACTCCGGGCTTCGAACGGGACTTCGTCCACCGGCAGATCGACTTCTGGACGCAGGAGCTGTTCCTCCTCCCCGAGGCGGGGACCGGCGCCGAGCCCCCGAAGGCCGCCGAACCCCTGAAGATCGAGGTGCCGGACGACGCCAGCGCCTCCGTGCACCGCGAGTGGCTGATCGTCGCCCCGAAGTCCCCGTGGCTCGGCCACGACGCGGGCAGTCTGCTCGCCTTCGACTTCGAGGCGTTCCTGGCGGGGGAGCGGGAGGCGGCGGTGCTGTTCGCCCCGGACGCGCACACCGCCCTCGCCGGCTGGAGCTGGACCCGCCACCACCTGATCCTCACCACCAGCGCCGACGTCTCCTCGCGGATGGAGATCCTGACCCCCGGCGCGGGCCCCGACGGCTGGGAGCGCGCGCCGCTGGCCGGCCTGCCCCCGCTGTCCACGGCCTCCGTCACCGGCACCGACCCGGACGTGGGCGACGAGTTCTTCCTGAACGTCGCGGGCTTCCTCCAGCCGTCCACCCTCTACCGGGGGACGGCGCCGGCCGGCGCCGACGAGAGCGTGAAGCAGGGCCCGGCCCTCTTCGACACCGCCGGGCTCACCGTCCGCCAGCACTTCGCGACCTCCGCGGACGGCACGAAGGTGCCGTACTTCCTCGTCGGACCCGAGGACCGCCCCGGCCCCGGGCCCACCCTGCTCTACGGGTACGGGGGCTTCGAGATCTCCATGGTCCCGGGCTACAGCGCGGTCACCGGCCGCGCCTGGCTCGCGCGCGGCGGCACCTACGTCGTCGCGGGCATCCGGGGCGGCCACGAGTACGGGCCGGACTGGCACAAGGCGGCCCTCGGCGCGAACCGGGTCCGGGCCTACGAGGACTTCGCGGCCGTGGCCCGGGACCTCGTCGCCCGGGAGGTCACCACGCCCGCGCAGCTGGGCATCGAGGGCGGCAGCAACGGCGGGCTGCTCATGGGCGCGATGCTCACCCGCGACCCGGAGCTGTTCGGCGCGGTCGTCGCGCACGTGCCGCTGATGGACATGCTCCGCTTCCACAAGCTGCTCGCCGGAGCCAGCTGGATCGCCGAGTACGGGGACCCCGACAGCCCGGCCGACCGGCCCCACCTGGAGGGGATCTCCCCGTACCACCAGATCCGGACGGACGGGCCCGCGTACCCGCCGCTGCTCCTGCTGACCTCGACCCGCGACGACCGCGTCCACCCCGGCCACGCCCGCAAGATGGCGGCCCGGCTGCGGGAGCTCGGGCACCCGGTGCTGTTCCACGAGCACCTCGGCGGCGGCCACGCGGGCGCCACCGACCACGGGCAGACCGCCTTCAACGAGGCGCTCGTCCACACCTTCCTGTGGGAGCGGCTGACCCCGAAGAGGTGAGCGTGCGGTGTGCGGTGCGGGGCGGTGCGGGGCGGTGCGGGCGCGGCAGAGTCAGATGAGTTTAAGAGACAGGGAGTGGGGGGCGGGGTTATTCCGTCGGGAGGTTTGCCACCACGAGGGCTATCGCCGCCCGGGCCGTGTCCGTCTCGCCCAGAACCGTGGTCTGGCGGGGGCCCCGGACGCGGAAGCGGCCGTCGGGCAGTGGTTCCACGGCCGGTGCGGTCACGGCGAAGGGATGGCCCGAGGAGGCGCTGAACCACAGCGTGAAGTGGCTGGTGTACGGGTACAGCCGGCGCAGCCGGGGTTCCGCGCCGGCGGCCTCGATGAGCGCGAGGACTCCCTGGCTCATGGGCTCGGACCCGCTCTGCTCGACCATCCGCCGCCACGTCGTCGGCAGCCGCTGCCAGCGTCTGGCGCTGGGGTCCTCAAGGTTCATCCGGGCAGTCTGGGGTCCGGGCCGCCGCCAAGGCAATGATCCCGACGGCGGCGAGACGGTAACGACCCGCGGGTAACCACCCGCACACGCCCGCAGGCGCCGAGGGACGGCAGGGGCCGGGCGTGGGAGGTGGGGGCCCCTGCCGTCCTGGATCACGGGTCAGCCGTGGCTGACCCGCAGTTCCTTGATGCCGTTCAGCCAGGCGGCGCGCAGCCGGCGCGGGGCCTCGCCGGTGAGGCGCAGGTCGGGCAGGGCGTCGGCCAGGGCGTTGAAGATCAGGTCGATCTCCATGACGGCCAGGGACTTGCCGAGGCAGAAGTGCGGGCCGCCGCCGCCGAAGCCCAGGTGCGGGTTCGGGTCGCGGGTGATGTCGAAGGCGTCCGGGTTCTCGAAGACCTCGGGGTCGTGGTTGGCGGAGGAGTAGAACATCCCCACCCGGTCGCCCGCCTTGATCTTCTGGCCGCCGAGCTCGGTGTCCTGGGTGGCGGTGCGCTGGAAGGACACCACGGGGGTGGCCCAGCGCACGATCTCCTCGGCCGCCGTCGAGGGGCGGGTCGCCTTGTACAGCTCCCACTGCTCGGGGTGGGTCAGGAAGGCGTGCATGCCGTGGCTGATGGCGTTGCGCGTGGTCTCGTTGCCCGCGACCGCCAGCAGCAGCACGAAGAAGCCGAACTCGTCGGAGCCCAGGTTGCCCTGGCCCTCGGCCGCCACCAGCTGCGTGACGATGTCCTTGGCCGGACACTCCTTGCGGGCCGCGGACAGGTTCATCGCGTAACCGATGAGCTCCGCCGCCGCGTTGCCGCCGACCTCGGCGGTGATCGCGTACTCGGGGTCGTCGTACGCGATCATCTTGTTCGACCAGTCGAAGATCCGGGACCGGTCCTCCTGCGGTACGCCGATCAGCTCGGCGATGGCCTGCAGCGGGAGCTCGCACGCCACTTGGGTGACGAAGTCGAAGCTGCCGTCCGCCGAGGCCTCGACGGCCTCCGCGACGATCTTCCGGGCGCGGTCGCGCAGGGCGTCCTCGAGCCCGCGGATGGACCGCGGGGTGAAGCCGCGCTGCACGATCTGGCGTACGCGGGTGTGCTCCGGCGGATCCATGTTCAACATGATCAGGCGCTGGGCATCTATGGCTTCGCGCTGGATGTGCTCGTTGAAGCGGATGATCGCCGTGTTCGTGGTGGAGGAGAAGAGCTCGGGGTGCGTCGAGATGTACTTGACGTCCGCGTGCCGGGTGACGGCCCAGTACCCCTCGTCGTCGAAGCCGGTGATGCCCCGCTGCTGCGGGCACCACCAGACGGGCGCCGTCTGCCGCAACTGCGCGAACTCGGGGTAGGGCACCCGGTCTTGGAGCACGTCCGGGTCGGTGGCGTCGAAGCCTTCGGGCAGCACGGGGCAGGTCATCGGGGCGACTCCAGAGTCTGACGGCCCATCAGAAGTTGGCTTGAAGGTAGTAACGAGTTCTAGAAGTGACAAGGGGCCCCGCGCCAACTGTTGCGTGTGGAATCCGTGTAAGCCACGTGCAAGACCCTTGCGTACCGGGCCTTCTGGTCATAAGACTGCGGGGAGAACTAGAACGCGTACTAGTTCGGGTGGAGCCGCCGGGACGGCCCGCCCGCAAGCTGAGGCGCGCTAGCCGATGCGCGCTGCGCGCTGTGCGCTACGCAGGAGCAGGAGAGGACGAGCTCATGGCCGCGGAACCCGTCATCGTCGAAGCCGTACGCACCCCCATCGGCAAGCGCGGGGGCGCGCTCGCCAATCTTCACCCCGCCTACCTTCTCGGCGAGACCTACCGCGAGCTCCTCGCCCGCACCGGCATCCAGCCCGACTGCGTCGAGCAGATCGTCGGCGGCACCGTCACCCACGCCGGCGAGCAGTCGATGAACCCCGCCCGCAACGCCTGGCTGGCCATGGGCCTCCCGTACGAGACCGCCGCGACCACCGTGGACTGTCAGTGCGGCAGCTCCCAGCAGGCCAACCACATGGTCGCCAACATGATCTCCGGCGGGGTCATGGACATCGGCATCGCCTGCGGGGTCGAGGCCATGAGTCGCGTGCCGCTGGGGTCGGGATCGAAGCACGGACCCGGCAAGCCCTTCCCGGACGAGTGGAACGTCGACCTCCCGAACCAGTTCGAGGCCGCCGAGCGCATCGCCCGCCACCGCGGGCTGACCCGCGAGGACGTGGACACGCTGGGCGTGCTCTCCCAGCAGCGGGCCGCGGCGGCGTGGGCCGAGGAGCGGTTCAAGCGCGAGACCTTCGCCGTGCAGGTGCCCACCACCGAGGCGGAGCAGGCCGCCGGCCAGGGCATGTGGAGGCTGGTCGACCGGGACGAGGGCCTGCGCGACACCTCCATGGAGGCGCTCGCCCGGCTCAAGCCGGTCATGCCGACGGCCGTGCACACCGCCGGGAACTCCTCGCAGATATCCGACGGCGCCGCCGCCGTGATGTGGGCCTCGCGCAAGATGGCCCGCGCGCTCAAGCTGCGGCCGCGCGCCCGGATCGTCGCGCAGACGCTGGTCGGCTCCGACCCGCACTTCCACCTGGACGGGCCGATCGACGCGACCCGCGCGGTGCTGGGCAAGGCCGGCATGTCGCTCAAGGACATCGACCTCGTCGAGATCAACGAGGCCTTCGCCTCCGTCGTCCTCAGCTGGGCCCAGGTCTTCGACCAGGACCTGGAGAAGGTCAACGTCAACGGCGGCGGCATCGCCCTCGGCCACCCCGTCGGCGCCACCGGAGCCCGGCTGATCACCACCGCGCTGCACGAGCTGGAGCGGCGCGACAAGGAATTCGCCCTGATCACCATGTGCGCGGGCGGCGCGCTGGCGACGGGCACCATCATCCAGCGGCTGTAGCTCCGGCTGCGCCGCCATCGGACCCTGTGGGATGGGATCGCGAAGGCCCCGGAGGCCGGACCTGGGGAGGTCGGCCGCCGGGGCCTTCGCATGCGTGCGCACCGGGCCCTGGGCCCTGTGGTCGAAGCGGGGTCAGGCACCGCTTCGACTACAAGGGCCAGGGCGGTCGCGCCGCCGGGTCTGCTGCCGCTGGTGGCTTAGTACCAGTGGTGGGTCTGCCAGAAGCTCCAGGCGCCGGTGGGGCTGCCGTAGCGGGAGTTCATGTAGTCCAGGCCCCACTTGATCTGGGTGGCGGGGTTGGTCTTCCAGTCCGCACCGAACCTGAGGCGATCGGCGGCATCGTCGGATGTGTATGAGAGACAGCCGAGCACCTCCCCCAGCGCCGCCCCGAGCGCGACCCCGGCCGTGCCCGGCGAAGCCGAGCTCGCGCATACTGGCTCCTCCGCCACCACCGCCGCACTGGCCGGCGGGGCCGGCCTGCTGGTCACCGCCGGGGCCGCGACCCTGTACGCCGTGCGGCGCCGCGCCAACGGCTGAGGACCCACGTGCTCCACCCCGCACCGTCCATCGGCCCCGCCGCGCCCGGCTTCGACCGGCCGCGGCGGGGCTTGTGGTCGTTCCTGCTGCGCCGCGAGCGCCTCTCCGCCGAGGCTCCGCCCGCGCGGGCGCAGCCGTACCGGCACGCGTACACGTACACCCACGACCGGACCGGCGGGGACCACGGTCCGCAACCCACCGTGACCGAGCTCTACCACGCCCACCGGCTGCGCATGGTGCGGCTGGCCGTGCTGCTCGTGGACGACCTGGGCACCGCCGAGGACGTGGTGCAGGACGCCTTCACGGCGCTCTACCGCCGCCACGGCGAGCGGATCGCGGAGGTGGACAACGCGCTGGGCTACCTGCGCACCGCCGTGGTCAACACCGCGCGCTCCGTGCTGCGCCGGCGCAGGACCGCCCGCGCGTGGACCCCGCCGACGCCGGCCGACGTACCGTCCGCCGAGGCCTCGGTGGTCCTGGACGAGGCGCACCGCGAGGTGCTCGCCGCGCTGGGCCGGCTGACGGCACGGCGGCGCGAGGTACTGGTGCTGCGCTACTGGGCGGACCTGAGCGAGGCGGAGATAGCCGAGACGCTGGGGATCAGCCGGGGCGCGGTCAAGTCGAACGCGAGCCGGGGTCTGGACGCGCTGGAACGGATTCTGGAGGGTCGGATATGAGGCCAGGGGAAGGCCCGGAGGAGTCCCCCGCGGCGTTCCCGGCCGGGAGCGCGGCCGGGGGAACGTCCGAGCGGCCCGTCGAGCACCGGCTGCGCCGCGCCCTGGACGCCCGCGCGGCCGGGATCACCGTGCGCGAACTGAGCCCGGCGCGGCCGCCGGGGCCGGGCGTACGCAGGCTGCCGTGGGCCCGGCTGCGCTCGCGGGGCTTCGCGCTGCCGCTGGCCGGGCTGGCCGCGGCGGCGGCCGCGGTGGTGGGGTACGCCGTGCTGGCTCCGGATCCGGCCCGGATGGGGCCGAACCCCGTACCGGTGCCGCCGGCCGCGCCGCCGTCGGCCTCGCCGACCGGTGGGGACGATTCCCCGGCTCCGTCCCCGACACCGGCGCCGCTCAGCCCGTCGCCCTCGGTCAGCGGGCCCACGCCGCCCGGGCCGCTCCGGCCGGGCGGGTCGTCTCCGAAGCCGCCGCAGCCGAGTTCGACCCCGTCGGGTCGCTCGTCCGCGGCGACCTCGCCCTCCTCGTCGGCCGCCGTCCCCTCGCCCGCGCCGACCCGCTCCCCGGGTTCGCGCTAGGGGGTGTCTGGTGGATCTCCGCGGCGTCGCGACGCCCGGCACGCACTCTCGCCGCACCGGCCGAAAGCCCAAGTACGCCCAGTACGAGTGCTTCCGGCCGGCACGCCGAGAGCACGCACCGGACGCCGCTCCTTCCCCGCGGAGATCCACCAGACACCCCCTAGTCCAGCGGCTACGCGGCGGCCGTCGGCGTGTTCTTCACGGCGGCCACCAGGGGCGCGAGTTCGGGCTTCAGCGCGGCCTCGTCCAGTGCCTCGCGCAGGGCCGTGTCGTTGGTGGGCCTGGCCTCGGCCAGCAGGGCCAGGCCGGCCGGGCTGACGTCGGTGTAGATGCCCCGCCGGTCGGTCGGGCAGAGGTAGCGGTTCAGCAGCCCGCGGTCCTCCAGCCGGCTGACCAGCCGGGTCGTCGCGCTCTGGCTGAGCACCACCGAGTCCGCGACCTGGTGCATCCGCAGATGGCCGCCCACGCCCGCGTGCTGGCGGCTGAGGACGTCGAGCAGCGAGTACTCGCGCACGCTCAGCCCGTGCGCGCTCTGGAGCGCCCGCTCGATGTGCGTCTCGATCCGGCCGTGCAGGAGGGAGAGGGCGCACCAGCCCTGGGAGAGGGCGGTGAGTGCGCTGTCCGTGGCCGTCATGGGCTGCTCCTTCAAGGCGTGTCCCCCCAGGATAGGCCACTCGCGCAATAGCCCGCGCTTGCAAATAACCCGCGTCTGCAATTAATGTGGACGCAGGCAAGCCGCCATGGCAAGAGAAATATCGCCATCCGGCGTCCGGCACCCACGCCGGGTCGCGCGGCACACGCAACCTCCCCCGAAGGACACCCCCATGCCTCTCGCACTACTGGCCCTGGCCATCGGAGCCTTCGGGATCGGCACCACCGAATTCGTGATCATGGGCCTGCTCCCCGAAGTCGCCGGCACCTACGGCGTCTCGATCCCCACCGCGGGCTTCCTCGTCACCGGGTACGCCCTCGGCGTGCTGTTCGGCGCGCCGCTGATGACCGTCCTCGGCACCCGCGTCCCCCGCAAGCGCATGCTGATGCTGCTCATGGGCCTGTTCATCGTGGGCAACGTGCTCTCCGCCCTCGCCCCGTCCTTCGGCGTCATGCTCGCCGGGCGCGTCGTGGCCTCCCTCGCCCACGGAGCCTTCTTCGGGATCGGCGCGGTGGTCGCCGCCGAGCTCGTCGCCCCCGAGAAGAAGGCCGGAGCCATCGCCATGATGTTCACCGGCCTCACCGTGGCCAACGTCGTCGGCGTCCCGCTCGGCACCCTGGTCGGCCAGCACCTCGGCTGGCGCGTCACCTTCCTCATCGTCGCCTCGCTCGGCATCCTCGGCCTGCTCGGCATCGCACGGCTCGTCCCCGACCTGCCCCGCCCCGAGGGCGTGCGGATCCGCCACGAGCTGGCCGCCTTCCGCAACGTCCAGGTGCTCTTGGCCATGGGGATGACCGTCCTCGGCTTCGGCGGGGTCTTCGCCGCCATCACCTACATCACCCCGATGATGACGAACGTCGCCGGCTTCGCCGACACCTCCGTCTCCTGGCTGCTGGTCCTGCTCGGCCTCGGCATGGTCGTGGGCAACCTCGTCGGCGGCCGGTTCGCCGACCGCGCGCTGATGCCGATGCTGTACGTGTCCCTGGGCTCGCTGGCGCTGGTCCTGGCGGCCTTCACCCTCACCGCCCACACCAAGGCCGGGGCCGCCGTCACCGTCGTCCTCATCGGAGCCCTCGGCTTCGCGACCGTGCCGCCGCTGCAGAAGCGGGTCCTGGACCAGGCCGCCGGCGCCCCCACCCTGGCCTCGGCCGTCAACATCGGCGCCTTCAACCTCGGCAACGCCCTCGCCGCGTGGCTCGGCGGGCTCGTCATCTCCGCCGGGCTCGGCTGGACCGCCCCGAACTGGGTCGGCGCGGCGCTCGCCGCCTCCGCCCTGGTCCTCGCCGTCGTCTCCGGTGCGCTGGACCGGCGTACGGCGGGACGCACCGGCGCCGGCCGGGTCGTCGCGGCCGGCGCCCCGGCTGCCGCGGGCGTCCCCGCCCACCACTGATCCACCGCGCCGCCCCGTCCACCCCCCGACCCGTCCCCGCCGCCGGAACCCACCCGCACGATGTGTCGCCCTGACAGTCCGTGCCACAACCCTGGCCCCCACCCGGCTGTCTGACGTACCGTCAATTCCGCCCGAGGTGCCGTCCCGCGCACCCGTCCCCGGAGGTTCGCCATGCCCGCCGACCGGCCCGTATCGCTCGACGAATACCCCATCCACCAGGCCCCCCTGTCGATGAAGCACCTCGTCACCGGCGACCGCAACGCCTACGACCGCTGCATCTTCCACGTCTTCGACCACGCCGGGCGCGCCGTCCTCATCCTCGGCCTCGGCGTCTACCCCAACGCCGGCGTGATCGACGCCTACGCCACCCTGCGCATCGGCGACGAGCTCCTCGCCGTCCGCGCCTCCGACGCCCTGTCCGACGACCGGATGGACCTCTCCGTCGGCCCGCTCCGCATCACCGTCGACGAACCCCTCGAGCGGCTCACCCTCACCTGCGCCGCCGACCCCGCCGACCCCGACGGGCTCTCGTACGACATCACCTGGACCGCCGAGTTCCCCGCCGTGTGGGAACCGCACCACACCCAGCGCCGCGGCGACCGCCTCATCCTCGAAGGCCGCCGCTTCGTCCAGGCGGGCAACGTCACCGGCACCATCCGCGCCAAGGGCGAGGAGTTCGTCCTCGACGCCGCCGAGTGGACCGGAACCCGCGACCGCAGCTGGGGCGTGCGCCCGATCCCCGGCGAGGAGGGCGGCCGCACCGCCGAGGAGCACCGGCCCGAGGGCTTCCACTGGCTCTGGATCCCCGTCCGGTTCGAGGACCGGTTCCTGATGGTCATCGCCCAGGAGGACGCCGACGGCCTGCGCAACCTCAGCGAAGCCGTCCAGGTCTTCCCCGAGGGCAGCGGCCGTCCGGACGTCCAACTCGGCTGGCCGCACACCGACATCCGCTACCGTCCCGGCAGCCGCCACCCCGAGAGCGCCGTGGTCCACCTCACCGACCCGGCCGGGCGCAAGCCCCTCGAACTCGGCGTGGAGATCCTGAACTCCTCCCCGCTCGCCGTCGGAGCCGGCTATCCGCCCGCCTCCGACTGGCAGCACGGCACCTGGCAGGGCCGCGGCTGGACCGACCGCCGCGCCTACGACCTGTCCGACCCCGCCGCCCACCCCATGGCCGCCTTCGGGGTCACCGACCACTCCGCCCGCTTCACCCTCGACGGCCGCACCGGCTTCGGCATCTTCGAGCACGGCAGCTTCGGCCGCCACGACCCGAGCGGCTTCACCGACTACGGATCCGTGGCCCAGTAGGAAACAGCCAAGCCAGAGAAGGGGTATCCCATGGCAGGACCGGCACCACGCCCCCGCACCTCCACCCGCGAACCAGAGGAGCTCGGCCGGCGCCTCGCCGCCTGGCTGGACGCCGAACTACCCGGCGCGAAGGTCATCAACGTCTCGGTGCCCGGCTCCAACGGAATGTCCAGCGAGACCCTGCTCTTCGACATAGAGCACCCCGACGCCCCGATCCGCGCCTGTGCGCTGCGCCTCGCCGCCGATCCGGCCGCCTACACCGTCTTCCCCTCCTACGACATGCCCCGCCAGCACCGCGTGATGAGCCTGGTCGCCGCCCACACCGACCTGCCCGTCCCCCGCGTGCAGTGGCTGGAAGAGGACCCCGGACCGCTCGGAGCCCCGTTCTTCGTCATGGCCCGCGCCGAAGGCCGCGTACCGCCCGACGTGATGCCCTACACCTACGAGGGCAACTGGCTGCACGCCGCGACCGACGCCGAACGCGCGGTGCTCCAGGAAGAGAGCATCGCCCTGCTCGCCCGCCTGCACGACCAGTTCCCCCCGGAGGAGGCGCAGTTCCTCCTGACGGACGGCGACGGCAGCCCGCTGCGCCGCCACGTCGAGGCCCAACGCGCCTACTACCACTGGGTGGTGGCCGGCAAGTCCCGGTCCCCGCTGCTGGAACGGGCCTTCGACCGCCTCGAGGAGATCTGGCCGGCCGACGAGGGCGGCCCGGCCGTCCTCAACTGGGGCGACGCGCGCATCGGCAACGTCATCTACGCGGCGGACGGCTTCGATCCCGTCGCCGTGCTCGACTGGGAGATGGCGGCCTGCGCCCCGCGCGAGGTCGACCTCGGCTGGACCGTCTACCTCCACCGCTTCTTCCAGGACCTCACCGTCGGATTCGGCCAGGCCGGCCTGCCGGACTTCCTGCGCCGCGAGGACATAGAGCGCCGGTACGCGGAGCTCACCGGGCACACCCCCCGCGACATGGAGTTCCACACCCTCTACGCCGCACTGCGGCACGGGATCGTGATGCTGCGCATCGCCTACCGGCAGGCGCACTTCGGCGAGGTGGAGGTCCCGGCGGATCCGGACAGCCTGATCCTGCACCACGCCAGCCTGGCCGCCATGGTGCAGGGGACGTACTGGTAGTCCGCTCAGGCCGCCTGCGCGTGCTGCCGCATCTGCGGCAGCACCGCGGGGGCGGGAGTCCGTACCGGACGCGAACCGGGGCCGCCGACGTGCGAGAACGGCTGCGTCCGCCAGTCCAGCCCCTGGGGCAGCGCCAAGTGCACGACGGGCTCCAGCTCCTGGGCCTCGTCGGAGGCGAAACCGAGGGTGGGCAGCGCGTCGGAGGCGGGCCGACCCGTGCCCGCGCACACCGTGAGCCCGAAGGGGTTCCACGGGGTCAGGCAGAGGGCGTGCTGCGGCAGGAACTCCTCGTCCGCGACGAGGGCGATCGACTGGCCGCAGTCCGGGCAGGTCGCGTGGTGGATCTCGAACCCCTCGGCGTATCCGAGGTATTCGTCGTCGTCGGCGTAGTCGCCCTCGACGGCTTCCAGGGGCTCCGGTTCGATGCGACCGGCGCGCTTGGTGTTCAGCATGGATGTACTCCCCCTTGGGTGGGCCGGGCGGGCAGGTTCTTCGGCCACGGCCATCCCAAGCACTTCCCGTCGCGCGGCACGAGTAACCACTTCCGGCCGCCGTACGCCCTCATACCCTTGTGGCCTTGGTCACATGCCTGCCGCAGGTGCCGCCTCAATCCGTGGACACGGCTGTGCCTGGAGCGGTCCAGGGCCGTAGGTTGTGCGGCTATGAGCGCAATGGAGGAGCTGGACCGCCAGATCGTGGATCTGCTCGTGCGGGACGGGCGGATGAGCTACACGGACCTGGGCAAGGCCACCGGACTGTCCACGTCGGCGGTCCATCAGCGAGTACGCCGCCTGGAGCAGCGCGGGGTCATCCGCGGCTACGCCGCCGTCGTCGACCCCGAGGCCGTCGGGCTGCCCCTGACGGCCTTCATCTCGGTCAAGCCCTTCGACCCGAGCGCCCCGGACGACATCGCGGAACGGCTGGCCGGGGTCCCGGAGATCGAGGCCTGCCACAGCGTCGCGGGCGACGAGAACTACATCCTCAAGGTCCGCGTCGCGACCCCGCTGGAACTGGAAGACCTCCTGGGCCGGCTGCGCGCCCTCGCACACGTCTCCACCCGCACCACGGTGGTCCTCTCCACCCCGTACGAATCCCAGCCCCTCGAGCAGGATGTCGAGCAGCCGGGCCGAGGCCGCCGCCTGCTGCGCCGCGTCCGGCAGCGCGGGCGCCGCCGTGGCTATCACGAGCAGCACATCGGCCACCGTGACGTCGGCGCGCAGCCCGCCGGCCTCCCGGGCCCGGTCCACCAGACGGCCGACGACCTCCAGCAGCGCACCCGCGCCCGCGTCGTCCCAGGGTTCGTCCTCCAGGGAGGTCCGCGACCCCCCCCCGCCCCGCCGATCGGGCACCCCGCCGGTGACGGCCGCCTCCCACTGGTGCGGCACGCGCGCGTCCCCGCCCTGCGCCCCCTCCCCGTCCGCCCGGCCGCCCCGCCCCGGGGTGCCCGCGGCCCGGCTCAGCGGTGTCCGGAAGACGCTGCGCAGGTGCCGCAGCGTCTCCGCGGTGACCGGAACGGGCCCCGGCGGGACCCCCGGCACACCGGGGCCGGACCCGACCCCGGCCTCGGTGCCGTCCGCCGGGTCGCCAGTGCCGTCCGCCGGGTCCCCGGCGGCGTCCGGCGGGATCGCCCCCGCCAGCAGCAGCGCCAGCAGCACCGGGACCGCCTTGCGCCGCAGCGCCCCGGTGGCCCGGCCCAGCCGGTGCGCGTGCGCGCCGGGCAGCGACAGCGCGAGGCTGCCGGCCCCGTCGCCGAGCGCGAGGGGAACCGCCGCGCAGACCACGCCGGGCGCGTATTCGAGCAGGTCGAAGACGGGCGCCCCGGGCGCCACCGCGTCCAGCGCGGTGAACAGGGCCCGGCTGTCGGTGATGGTCCGCTCGGTGAGCCGGGCCGGCCGGTGCCGGGCCACGTGGTCGGCGCGGCCGTCGTGGTCGAGCTGGCTCAGCAGGCACTTGCCCACCGCGCTCGCGTGCGCGGCGTCCCGGAAGTCCACCCACTCCCGCACGGGCGGGGCGCCGGGCCCGTCCGCCATCTGGGTGATCCGGACCTCCCCCTCCGCGTACCGGCTCAGGTACACGGCCGCGCCCGCGCTGTCCCGGGCCAGTGCCAGCGTGCGCTGGAGCTGCCCCGCGAGACCCCGACCGCACGGGGCCGCGAGCCGGTCGAGGGCGGGCCCGGGCGCGTACACGCCGACGCCGGGGCGGTACGCGTACTCCTCCTCGCAGAGCATCGACAGCAGGGGCCCGAGCTCCGCCTCGGCCAGCCCGGCCTCCCGCCCGAGCAGGCCCGCGCGCACCCCGAGCGGCCGCCGCTCGAGGACGCGTACGACGGCCAGGGCGCTGCGCGCCTGCGCCAGCGCCTCGCCCCCGCCGGGCTGTACGACGGTCGTGCGGGACGCGGCCGTCAGCGCGGGGTGGCGCAGCGGGCCCGCGCCCAGCCGGGGGCGGCGCACCGGGGCCGCCGGCGGCAAGAAGGCGTCCAGTGCCCCGGACACTCCCGGTCTGGGCAGCGGCACCGGGCCCAGGTCGGGATCGTCGACCTGGTCGACGTAGCGCAGGACGGCCGCCTGCGCGCACAGCCGCACCTCCCGCAGGTCCCGGTGCCCGCGCGGCCGGAAGCGGCGCCGGCCCAGCTCCCGCGCCCAGACCCGGGCGTCGTGGTGCTCACCGCGCCGGGAGTGGTCCAGGAAGAGGCAGTACGCGGCGTGCGTGGTCCGGGCCCGCCCGGACCCGGCGGCGAACTGCCACCAGAACCGGGCCCCTTCGCGCAGGCCGGCCAGGTGCAGCAGGCAGCCGAAGACCACGGCCCCGGGCAGGTCGGCGTGGCCGCCGGCCGCGAACGCGTCGAGCCGCTCCCGGGCCCCCCGTCCGCACACCGAGGCCAGACAGGCGGCCTTGAGGTCGCGCCCGGCCCGTTCGGAGTCCAGCGGGAGGTCCCGCGAGGGATCGCTCCACCCCGTCGGGCGGCGCCGGCTCGGGGCCGTGCCGCGCCGGGGCCCGGGCGGCTTGGGCTTCGGCGCCGGGGCCCCGGCGCCGCGCAGCAACCGGGCCTCCGCGGCGCCGAGGTCGTAGTGCGGGTAGCGGTCGCGCACGCTCGCCCGGGCCAGGAACTGCTCCAGGGAGCGCGGGAGTCCGCCGTCCTCGCGCCGGACGCCGCGGCTCGTGCCCCGGCTCATGACTCTGCTGCCGTGTCGAGCAGCAGGGCGAGCCGCCGCTGCGCCTGGCCGAGCTGCGAGCGGACCGTTGCCTCGTCGACGCCCATCATGGCGGCGGCCTCGGCGGGGGTGCATTGGAGCCCGTACCGCAGCAGCACGGCGTCGCGCTGCCGTTCGGCGAGCCGGGAGACGGCGGAGTAGAAGCGGATGGTGTCGGTGAGCACCTCGTACTGGTCGGCTTCCGCGTGGGCCTCCTTGAGCGCTGCCTCGAAGGCACTGATGTCCATCGGCTCCGGCCAGGGGCTGCGGCGGTACTGCCGGTCGACTATCCGCTGCTTGAGCACGGTCCAGGCGTAGGCGTCGAGGCGGTCCATGTGCAGCATCCGCAGCCATTCGCCCATGATCGAGTCGAAGGCGGCGTCCACCGCCTCCTCGGCCGCCGCGTCCGTGCCCAACTGCAGGAACGCGAACCGCATGTAGGCCGGGCGCCGGTCGGCGTGGAAGGCCCAGTACGACAGGCGCGCCGTCGAATCCCACTGGCTCATGGGGGTCGGCCGCCGTCGCCGGCTCGGCAGACCCACGGCCCCGCCACCGGACTCCTCCGGTCCGCTGCCATCGCTCACCGCTCCACCCCATCCCGTGTGCGGGGCAAGGAAATCAGCGCGGGCGCACTCGGAGGGCGTAGAGATGAAACATAGAAGGATTACGTTCGGTGATGATCGACTCCTGATCGATGTCGACCACGCGAGGCCTCAACCAGCGCAAACGCATATGCCGATCTCCTGTGCGCCCGGTCCGCCCCGCCGGCGGGGGCGCACGGCGTGTGACCATCCCAAGATTCACTCGTTTGTCGGAGCGTGGGCACAACACAGCGATTCGGATCCACCGCCGTGGAACAGGCCGAGGCCGTCCTCGTCGAGCAGTACCCCCAACTGGTGCGGCTCGCCTACGTGACGCTGCCGGTCTCGCTCGGCCGCCATACCCGGGTGCTCCTCGCGCACAAGGCGGTCCAGCGGGCCCTCCCGCGCGGCGGCCGGGGCGCGGCGGGAGCCGCGGCCGGGCGCGACAGCCCGGGCGGTCCGCTGGCGGAGGTGCGCGTACGGGTCCTGCGCGCGAGCCTCGCTCCGTCCGGCCGGTCCCGCCTCGCCGCGGCCGCGCTCGGCTGGCCCCCGGTCCCGCCCTTCGTGTGGGGGCTGCGGCTGTGGCCCCCGGCGGGCGGGATCGACGAGGTGTCCCAGGCGCTGGCCGGGGTGCCGGGGCCGGTCCGGGCCGCCTTCGTGCTGCACCGCGCCGCCGGCCTGCCCGGGGCGGCGGGCGCCCTGCTGCTCGGCGGGGGCGGGGCGGCCGCCCCCCCGCGCGCGGATCGCGGCGCGGCGCGCGCCGCGGACCGGGGTGCGGGCGGGGCCCCCGGCCGGGCGTTCGCGAGATTAACATCCGCAGCAGCGTCAGAGGTGTATAAGAGGCAGGTTGGCGCCCGGGGGATATCGGTCGGTCGTCCGCCCGTGCTCCCCCCTCCGCTCCCTCGCCCGGTTCTCCGGTCGTCTTCGGCGCCTGCGACAAGCCACACCCCACACAGCCATGGGCGTCAACGACCCCCTCTCGGGGGACTCCTGACACCGCTAAAGATGATCATGAACGGATCGATCTTCGCGAAATCGTACAAGTCGTCTATTAGGTGAAAGTCGCGACAGGCCGGGACTTTGGGCCCTTTTTGTATCGACGTGGGGAGAGGGCCGGCCCTGCGGCACCTGCGGAAGGGGAGATCGCGGGGGACGACCGCCCGCCCGGCCCGGCGCCGGGGGCCGAAGAGTGGCACCCTGAAGGTGTGGCCGAGTGGGGACTGACCCCCCAGGTCGAGTGGCCCGCCCGGACGGACACGAGCCTCGCGCTCAACCACATGGGCACCTTCGACTGGAACCTCGACAGCGGGCAGATGCATCTGGACGCCACCGCTCTCGAGGTCCTGGGCCTGCGCCCCGAGGAGTTCACCGGCACCCCCGCCGGGCTGCGGCCCCGCCTCGCGCCCGGCGAGGAGGCCCGGCTCGACGCACGGGTCGCGCAGGCGCTGAAATCCGGCCGCGGCCACTACGGGGCCTACGTCCGCAGCCGCGACCGGGACGGCTCCCCGGGCTGGACGCACATCCAGGGCCACATCCTGCGGGACCCGCACGACCGCCCGTACCGGATCATCGGGATCATCCGCGACGCCGCCCACGACCCCGGCGAACCGGGAGCCGCCGGCGAGATGGACGAGGGCCGTCGGCGGCTGACCGGGGTGGTCGAGCGGACCACGGCGATCCTCGCGCACGCCCGCACCGTCAACGACGTCACCGACACCCTCAAGGACCCGGAGGCCCTCGGTCACCTCGGCGCGGTCAGCATCATGCTCGGCGTCGTCGAGGGCGGCCGCATCCACCTGGTCGCGGAGGGCCGGCTCGGCTCGTACGTGCCGGAGACCGAATACACGCGGATCGACGCGGCACTGCCCATGAGCGAGGCCGTACGGACGCTGCGGCCGGTCTACCTCGGCTCCCGCGAGGAGTTCCAGCAGCGCTACCCGGTGCTGTGGCCGTACATCGAGCCGCTCTCCGTGCGCAGCGGGGTCTACCTGCCGCTGATCGCCCACGGGCGACCCATCGGTGCGCTCGGACTGCTCTACACGCGGGACGGGGACTTCACGGCCGAGGAGCGCAACGTGCTGATGGCGCTCGGCAGCGGCATCGCGCAGAGCCTGCAGCGCGCCATCCTCTTCGAGCAGGAGCACGACCTCGCCGAGGGGCTCCAGCGGGCCATGCTGCCGCGCCGGATCCCGGAGGTGGCGGGGGCGCGGATCGCGGTGCGGTACCGGGCCGCCCGGATGGGACGGGACATCGGCGGCGACTGGTACGACGTGCTCCCGCTCGGCGAGGGGCGGGTCGGCGTGATGATCGGAGACGTGGAGGGGCACGACACGGACGCCGCCGCCGTCATGGGCCAGCTGCGCATCGCGCTCCGCGCGTACGTGGCCGAGGGGCACACCCCGGGCGTCGCGATGGCGCGGGCCTCGGCCTTCCTGCGCGAACTGGAGACGGAACGCTTCGCCACGTGCACGTACGCCGACATCGACCTCACCACCGGCATGGCCCGGCTGGTCCGCGCCGGGCACCTCGATCCGGTGGTGCGGCGCGGCGACGGCAGCTGCCACCGGATCCAGGTGGCGGGCGGGCTGCCGCTGGGCCTCCCGGCGCGGGACCCGGCCGGGCCCGGTGCGGCGTTCGGGTACGGCCCCGGCTCCGGCTCCGAGGGCACGGGATACCCCGTCACCAGCCTCGAACTGCACCCCGGGGACACCCTGCTGCTCTGCACGGACGGCCTGACCGAACGGCCCGGCGGCGACTCCGACACCGGGATGCGGGAGTTGATGGAGGCGGTCCGGGACGGCCCGGCCGACGTCGAGGAACTCGCCGACGTCCTGTGCGGGCTGCTCGGCGACTCGGGCGGCGGGGACGACATGGCCCTGCTCGTGCTGCGCCGCCGGGGCACCCCGGCCCCGCGCGGCAGCGGCCCGCTGAGCCACACCCTGACCCCCGGCGACCCGGACGCCCCCGCGATGGCCCGCCACCTGATCCGGGCGGCGGTCGCGGCGTGGGGCGCGCGGGACCAGTCCGACGGGATCGAGCTGGCGGCGGACGAGCTCATGACCAACGCGCTGGTGCACACGGACGGGGTCGGCCACGTCAGCATGCGGCTGACCGCGGACGGCCGGATCCGGATCGAGGTCGAGGACACCAGCAGCGCCCTGCCGCGGCGGCGCGCGGCGGACGACTGGGAGGTCTCGGGGCGCGGCCTGATGCTGGTGGACCGGCTGGCGGACGACTGGGGCGTCGAGCCGCGGGGCGGCGGGAAGTGCGTGTGGTGCGAGTTCACCATCCCGGCCGCCCCGGCACCGGCGCCGGCGCCACCAGACCCCTCCGGGTAGGCCCGGGAGGGACGGCGGGGCGGGGCGGGGTGGAACCGGTCGCTCGGGCTACGCGGCCGCGTACGGGCCCTCCGTGGCCTTGCGGGTCTGCAGCGCCGTCAGCTTGTGCACGAAGAGGATCGCGAGCACGGCGGCCGCGAGCGACAGCACGCCGTTCACGGCGGCGGCGTCGGCCGCGGCGGCGAGCCCGTCCGGATCGTTGGAGTTGGTGTAGAGCCGGCTGTAGACGCGGTCGGAGATCAACGTCGCGACCCACAGCAGCCACCAGGACGTGACGGGCGCGGTCGAGACGTGGCGGTAGCCCCCGTCCGGTCCGAGCTGGAGGCTGGCGTCCCAGATCTCCTTCGCCATGCGGTAGGGGATGAACAGGTTGCCGACGGGGATGAACCAACCGCCGATGGCCCAGCCGGAGGAGCGCGTGACCCTGTCCGGACCGAGGATCTCGGCGTTCCCGTGGACCCGGTGGAACCAGATGATGAACAGGACCGCCGTGGCGAGCAGCAGCGGCAACGAGACGGCGGCGACGACGGCCATCAAGCCGTCCGGCAGGGTGAGGCTGTCCTCGGCTCCCGCGTCCGGGTACGTACCGTCGCGCAGGACCGAGGCGACGTACAGGCCGGTTCCCGTCAGGAGCAGCGCGTACAGCCCGGAGACCGCGAGCAGCACGATCGTGGCCGTCGCAAGGCCCCGGGGCGAGCGCAGCACCTTGACGGGCTGCGGAGTGAAGCCCGGCGGGGGCTGGTGGCGAACCGCCTGGTGGGCGTACGCCGGGCCGCCCGCGGGAGGCGGCGTCTGCGGGGCGGGGCCGACGGGAGGCGGTGAGCCGGGCGCGCTGAAGGACATGAAGTGGTACCCCCCACGGGAACGCGTGACATGCGAAAGAGGCCCGCTGATGCGCGGGCAGGCTGAAGATATGCCAGACAGGGGTTCGGGGTACACGGCTTTTTGGCAGGTCAGAGGGGTTTCCGGGGGAACAGGGGGGATCGTCGACAGCGTCAGAGGGGTAAAAGAGGCAGGGTCAGGGGGTGTCGCGGAGCTCCCCGAGGGCGTCGTTCCAGCCCAGGGCGTACGCGCGGGTCTCGCGGGTGGTCACCTCGGCGTACAGGGAGTCGAGCAGGGCCCTCTTGTCCAAGGGGGCGGGTCCGTCCAGGAGCTGGCTGAGGCGGTCGTGGAGCGTGGTCTGCGGTGAGCCCTCAGCCTGCTGGGTCATGGAGGCCTGCCTTCCGATTGCTTGCCCTTGCCGTGTGGTGGCGCCGCGGACGAAGGGCGGGGGCACCGGTGAGCCGAACGGGTGTACGAATCGAGTTTGGAACATCCGTTCGATGTTTGTCGAGCCGGAAACCTCTGACGGCGTGTCCGGACCCTCATCCCCTAGGCCCCGTTGGCATCGGAACAGGGGGTTTCCGGACGACCGGGTACGCTGGGAGCCTGTTCCCCCGCCTGGGAAAATGCTGGTCGCGTGGGGCGTGGGGGAGCCCGGGGGCGGGAAGGCAGTGCTGACGCATGAACAGGGACAGCGGTACCAGGGGGCGTGAACATGCGGTCGACTGGCTCGAAGTAGCAGTCGACCTGCCCCATTTGTTCGCCAGGCTGTCCGAGCTCGTCCACGGGGCGGGATACGCGCCCGGGGACCTGGTCCTGATACCGCGCTCCGAACTGGACCGCCGCGAGACCGCCTCCTTCACCGCCGGCTGGGCCGAGGCCATGGGCGAGGACCTGCCCCGCCTCCGGCGCGAGTACGAGAAGCGGGTCGCCGAGGCGTACGCCGCGGGTACCGCCGGCCGTCGCGGCGAGCCGAAGGGCGCGGGTCAGGGCCGAGGACAGGGCCGAGGACAGGGCCAAGGCCCGGGCCAGGGCGCCGATGTGATCCGGCTGCCGGTCACCGCGCTGATCGAATCGCCCGCTCCTGTCCGCGAGGCCGAGGAGCGGATGCGCCGGGCCCACGCCATCCTCGACCGGCGGTCCGAGGCGGAAGCCGGCCCCGCCACCGGGCCGGACACCGCCGATGACCTCGACGGCACCGCCCACGCCCACGCCGCCGAGCCCGACGCGACCGCCGGAGAGCCTCGCGCGCACGAGGAGCCGGCCGCGTCGGCGGAACCGGTGGAACCCGCCGAACCGGTGGAACCCGCCGAACCCGAACCCGACGCCACCGCCGCGGCGTTGCTCCCCGCGCAGATCCGGGAGAAGCGCACGCCGCCGGCGAGCCGCAAGGTCGCACGCCGCAACGGGCGCCCGATCGTGCCCCCGCTGGACTCCGTACCCGTACAGCCGCGCGCGCAAGGCCCGGCCGCGGACTCCCAGGCGACCGCGGGAGCGGGGCGCCGGAGCCTGGCGGCCCGGGCCCGCGCGCTCGCGGACGAGATGGATTCGAAGTCCGGCGGTGGCAGGCCCGTGGCCCCGGAGGGCGGCCGCTGACGCGCCGCCCCCCCGGGGTCCCGTGCTCAGCCGAAGAACCGCTGGAGGGTCTCCGGCGCGGGAGCCGGCTCCGCGGTCTGCGGGTCGGGCCCGTCCCCGTCGGCGGAGCCCTCGAAGGGCTTGCCGTCGGGCCGGGGCACCGGCTCGGGCGGATCCGGCGGATCGTCGTCCTCGGCGGTGTTGACCGAGGCGAACATCCAGTTGGCGGCCGCCAGGTGGTCCACGGCCGCCGCCAGCAGGTGGTCGGTCACCGACCAGTCCGCGGCCTCACCGAACAGCTCCCGGTTGAGCGAGCTGTCCCGCGGCAGGTGCTTGAGCAGGACCTGCAGGCGCCGCGAGGAGAGCTCCCCGCGGTGCCAGTCCAGCAGGTCCTTGCCGTAGTAGCGGAGCAGGTCCGCTTCGAGGGCCTCGGCGTGTTCGTCGACGAACTCGACGAGGCTCAGCCTTCCCCCAGGCCGAGCCCGGTCTCCTTGCCGTACGCCTCGAGGATCGCGGCGATGTCCTGCATGGTGACGTCGTGCTGCTCGAAGCGGGAGAACTGCTTCTCGCCCATGAGGAGCCGGAGCAGACCGTCCACGTCGTTGTCGTCGAGCCCGCGCAGCCCCTGGGCGGCGGCCCGGGTGAGTTCGGTGGGAAGGGTGTACGTCTCGCCGTCCAGCTCGAAGGACCAGGTGCGGCCGAGGGCCTCCTGGCGCTGGGCGCGGGCCGCGTTGACGTCGAAGCCTGCCATGGTGGTGGGTTCTCCTCTGGGTGCGGGGAAGAGTCGGGGCGAAGAAGGGGGGCGGGGCGGCGCGAGGGCCGCCCCGCCCCCGTGGAGCGGTGGATCAGAGGGCGGAGTACGCGCCGTCCTTCATGACGAAGCTCGCCAGCGGCTTGTCGTCGCCCGCGGACAGGGCGGTGAAGGTGATGCCCAGCGTGGACGCCGTCTTGCGGGCCAGCTTGATGTCGTCGGAGGCGGTGACCTGGCCGCGCGGGATGTAGAAGCGGTAGGTCACGACCGCGCCGTCGCTCGCCTTGGTGTCGGTGAACTCCAGGCCGAGGGCGCGGGCGTCCGACTTCGGCGAGTCCGCGATGTCGTAGCGGTAGATGCCGTTGGCCGGCGTGGCCTCGTCGACGACCGCGCCGCCGCCCATGAAGAACGGCAGCGTCAGCTCGTTGAACTGGAGCATCGAGAACTTGATGCTCAGGTCCCGGTCGGAGTAGGTGAAGTGGACCGGGCTGACCGCCTGCCACGAGTCGACCGGCTCGAGCTTGTCCTTCTTGGAGAAGGTGACGCCGTCCGCCGTGGTGAAGCCAACGTCCTTCCAGCTGGCGCCCCAGTCGACGTCCGGCTTGCCGGTGAAGGCGGTCGGCAGCGCCGTGCCGGCCGCGGCGACGAAGAGGCGACCGTTGCCGGCTACGCGGATCTCGGAAGAGTTTCCTGCCATGGTGATGCTTCTCCTTATATAGGGGTCCGCCGATCCGAACTCCGGTGCGTCCGGGGCCGGGTACGGCAAAGGCCCCGCCGGACGGCAGGGCCTTGGTCTGTGGGGCCGGCGCGCGGGGGGCGCGGCCGGCGGAGGGTGCGTCAGAAGACGCTGAGGGACACCTGGATCACGCAGACGTAGCGGTTGGCGCCCCGGTACACGTAGTCCGGGAGCCAGCGCGGCCCGTCCTGCTCGATGACGTCGGTGAAGGTGTTCGGGCCGTACGTCTTGCCGAGCGCGGCGAGCAGGGCCCGCCGGGCGGAGTTGGCCAGCGTGTGCGCGGCGGCCTTGGTGGGGCCGTACACCTCGAACTCGATCAGCGGGATGTCCACGTGCAGGTCGCCGGTCCAGGCGCCGCCGCGCCGGTTGACCATGACGGCCCGCTGGGTGCCGTCGAAACCGGCGGGCGGGCTGACGGCGACGACGGCCGTGGACAGCGCGGGATCAGCTTGGAGGACGTCGACGACCAGGGCCTCGACGTCGGGGAAGGCACTCGGGGGAGTGGTCACGACGATTCACCTCGGGCTGATGGGTGGAAGGGGGCTGTCGGGCGGTGCCCGGACTGTCTCCTTTGTTGTCTATGTCAGACGCCAGTGCACACCGGAGCCGAGACGGTGGAGATCGTCAGCAGAGTCAGATAGGTAAAAGAGACTGGTGCGGTTCAGCGGCGGGTGAGCCGCAGCCGGATGCCCTGCGGGTCCAGCAGGCCGGGCAGCGGCCCGACCGGGTCGAGCACGGGCCGGACGGCATGGACCCGGTGTCCGCGCAGCACCTCGGCGCAGAGCGCGGTGGTGACCAGAAGCGCCAGTTGCTCGCCGGGGCAGCGTCCGCCGGCGTGGCTGAAGGGGGCCATCCTCAGGTCGTGCTCCGCTCCGCGCGAAGCCCACCGGCCGGGCACGAAGACGTGCGCCGCCGGTACGTGTTCGGGGTCGCGCTGGTGGAACAGCGCGGGCAGCACCACGCAGGTCCCGGCGGGACGGCGCACGCCCCGCCATTCGGTCTCGGCCCGGGTGATCCGTATCAGGTCGGGGACGGCCGGGTAGAGCCGCAGCGCTTCGCGGACGCAGGCCCGCAGCCGGGGCAGCGCGCCCCGGGCGACGCCGGGCGCCCGCGCCTCGGCGGCGACCGCGTCCTGTTCGGCCGGGTGGACGCCGAGCAGGAGCAGGGTGCGCAGCAGGACGCCGGGGACGAGGTCGAAGGCCGCCAGCCACTGCGCGGCCTGCCCGACCGGGTCGAGGCCGCCGGTGGGGTCGCCGTGGCGGCGGGCCCGCCCCATGAGGGTGTGCGGCTCCGCGAGGTCGGCGTACGCGGCGATGCGCGCACCGGCCTTGGGGTGGAAACGTCCGGGCCGGCGGGTGAGTTCCGTGTCCTCGGCAGCCGCGTCGCCGAGGACGATGCGGCGGGCCGCGCGGGCCACCGCGTGGCGGGTGCGGGCGAGTTCGAGGGTGTTCCCCCCGGTCAGCCGCCGGGCCTCCTCGGCGAGCACGGAGAGGAACGGCCCGCAGGACGGGTGGACGGGCAGGCCGGCGGCGAGGACGGACTCGTCGATCGCCCGCCGCTCCGCGTGCGGTCCGGCGCGCGTGCAGCCGTCCGGCGCGCCCGGGGCGGGGGCGGGGGCGGGGCCGCTGACGGGTTCGGCGTAGAACTGCCGGATGTCCTGCGGGTCGAGGACGAGCAGGGCGGCGCCGGTCAGCCCGCGTACGAGTACGGGGGCCCCGCCGTGCCGGGCGCGCAGGGCCCGCAGGGTCGCGGCGGACCAGCGGGGCCGGCCGGGTGCGGCGTGCCCCTTCGTCGCACGGGGGCGGGCGCCCACGAAGCCGCGTACCAGGACGGGCAGGGTGTGGGTGGCGGCGAACCGGACGCTCGCGGCCCGGGCGGTACGGGCGGCACGCCCCGCCCGGTCCGCCGGGGAGGCGGAGGAGGCGGAGGTCGCGGAGGAAGCCGGGGAGGCCGGCGAGGCCGGGGCGGTCATCCGGCGGCCGCCTCGGCGCCGGGGGCGCCCAGCGCCCCGGGAGCGGCCTCGTGGACCGTGCTCATCCGTGTACCTCCGCGCAGCCGGGATTCGACGGTCGGTGATGTCGCGCTCACCGTACGTCGAGCGCCCCGGGTCCGCGCTCCGAGGACGGCGCACCCCTACGGGCCGGGCGCGGCTCCGGATGCCGGGTCGAGGTCGACGAGCAGGGCGGCGGTGTCCAGGCCTGCGGCGAGGTAGGCCGTGAAGGCCCCGTTGCCCAGGGCCCAGGCCGAGCGCTTGCGCCGGACGAGGCCGATGGCCGCGTCGGGCGTGAGTCCGCCGTCGATCAGGCACTGGGCGACGACGAGCCCGGAGCGGTTGTAGCCGCAATGGCAGCGGACCAGGATCGTCCGTCCGGAGTCGAGGGCGGCACGGGCCGCACCGGCGAGCCGTTGGACGGTGCGCAGCTGCGCACCCGTGAGCGGGCCGTCGGGCACCTCCCCGACCAGGTGCTCCACCCCCGCGTCGGGACCGTGGCCCGGGCGGGTGAAGAGGCTGATGACCAGGTCGAACTCGGAGCCGGCCACGACCGGCCACGGTTCCCCGGCCGGGTCGGTCCAGTGATGGCCGCCCATCCACAGGCCGGGGACGATCTCGTCCCAGGGACTCTGCGGCCCGGGTGCGTCACGGTCTCTCTGACGGGTTTTCCTCATGGCACTCAGAGCCTACAACGACCGTTCCAGGCAAGGCGGTTCAGCCGAAGGCGGCTTCGCGGAAGGCCGTGCGGAGGGGGGCCGACGGGGTGGTGGGGACCAGGGCCGCCCAGCGCCGACGGCTCGGGGAGACCCACAGGGCCGGGCCCTCGCCGTGGGACCAGGCTCCGTGCGGGGCCGGGTGCCAGAGCAGGCCGCGGGCCGGGGTGAGCTCGCCGGTGCGGATGCGCAGCGACTGGGCCGCCCAGGCCTGACTGACCGGGCCGCCCGCCGGGGTGAGCAGGTGGCTCAGGAACCGGCCGAGGTCGGCGACGGGGGCGCGCAGGGCGCCGTCGGCGGTGAACCGGGTCCGGGTCATGCCGAGCGGAGCCCAGACCCGGTCCGCGGCGAACCCGGCGAGGGGGCCGCCGCACAGCCGCTCGGCCAGCCCGGCGAGGGCGGGCGAGGTGCCGGGGCCGTGGGTGAGCAGGTGGTGCGCGGTGGTCCCGGCGGGCAGGCCTTCGCCCGCCCCGTACGCGGTGAGCGGGGTGTGCAGCCGCAGCTCCCCGGCGTCCACGAGGAGTCCGATGACGGGCCAGACGGCCAGCACGCCCGCCAGCCCGCCGACGTCGAGCACGCGGCCCGGGTCACCGGCTCCGGCCCGCGCGTCCGGCCCGTCCCGCCCGTCCGGCCCGTCCGACCCTTCCCGCACGTCCTGAACGTCCTGAACGTCCGGCCCGTCCGGCCCGTCCGGCCCGCCGACCGCCCATGCGGCGCCGGGGTCGGTGGCCCGCACGGCCTCGCCGATCCGGTCGGCGCCACCGGCCGGCCCGCCGGACGCGGTCGGACCGCTCTCCTCGGCCTGCCCGGCCCGGTCGCTCTGGAGCGTCATGGTCAGCCACGGTACGGCGCCCCGCGCGGCCTCCCGTGCGCGTCGCGCGGGCCGGTCGCCGCCCGCCACCCGAATGCCACCGCGCCCGCGACCGCCCCCGTACCCCGGTTCAGGACGGGCCCGCCTGCCCCTCGGCGGCCTCCGCCCCTTCCCTACCTTCCCGCGGATCGCGCCGCGGCTCCGCGCGGATGCCCATGACGACCACGGTGACCAGGCAGAACGCGATGGCGGTCTCCGCCCACAGGAAGGCCAGGTAATCGAGCAGGCAGCCGATCGGCGGCGTGCCGGGAGCGGTGTTGCGGAAGGCCGCCAGGGCGAACAGGGTGGCGGCCATCCAGCCGAGGGCCGGCCAGGTGAGCCCCTTGCTGCGGGTGACGAGGAACCACCCGCCGATCAGGACGGATCCTGGCTGCCCGGGCCGGTCCGGGAGGAGGTCGGGGGCGGCCGGACCACGTCGGTCCCGGCCCCCTCGCTCCCGGCCCCCTCGCTCCCGGCCGACGCCTTCCCCGGCGTGTTAAAGCGACAGGCGCTAGGGGTACCAACGGGGTACGGGGGAACGGCGGCCGCGGTGGCCAGGAGGGGGACCACCGCGGCCGCCGCATGCGCGCGTCCGCGTGGAGGTCCGGGCGCCGTCAGCCGCCGAGCCGGAGCAGCCGCTCCACGCCCCGCGCGGCCTGCAGCAGCGCCGGCGAGAACCGCTCCAGCTCCTCCCGCGTGGTCAGGAAGGTGACCCCGGTCAGGCTCAGCGCGCCCACCGGCACGCCGTCGCGGTCGAAGAGGGGCGCGCCCACGCAGCGTACGGAGGCCTGGTTCTCCTCGTCGTCGACGGCGTAGCCGCGCGTACGGACCCGTTCCAGCTCCGCCGTGAGCGCGTCCGGTTCGGTGAGGGTCCGCGGGGTCAGGGCGGGCAGGCCGGCGGCGCGGACGATCTCCTCGGCCTCCGCCGGCGGCAGGTGCGCGAGGACGGCCTTGCCGGTGGCGGTGGCGTGCGCGGGGATCCGCGCCCCGACGCGCGAGGCGGTCCGGAAGGGCTGGTCGCTCTCGATCTTGCGGATGCACGTGAGCGCGTCGCCGCTGCGCAGCGCCAGGTGGACGGCCTGGCCGGTGCACTTCTGCAGGAACTCCAGCAGTTCGACGATGCCTTCGGGCCGGTCGGTGGAGACCCGGGCGGCGAGGGTGCGCAGCCGCAGGCCGACGCCGTAGCTGCCGCGGCCGTCGGTGACGGCGTAGCCCTGTTCGACGAGGGAGGCCAGGATCCGGCCCTGCCCGACACTCCCGAAGACGCGCCGCCGGCGGGCACGAGGTCATTAGGCTGACCGTGTGTTCACCTCAGAGGGCCCGACCCTGCGCGAACTGGCCGTACAGGCCCTGTCCTCCGTCGAGCGGGGCTACGACCTGCTGGCGCCCAAGTTCGACCGGACCCCCTTCCGCACCCCCGACCGGATGCTCGACGCCGTCGAGGAGACCCTCGCGCAGCGGGAGGGCTCCTTCGCCACCGGGCTCGACGTGTGCTGCGGTACGGGCGCCGGCCTCGGGATGCTGCGCCGGCTGTGCCGGGGCCGGGTGACGGGCGTGGACCTGAGCGCGGGGATGCTGGCCGAGGCCGGGCTCGCCCACCCCGAGGAGCGCGTGGACCTGCTGCGGGCCGACGCGCGGGCCCTGCCGGCCGGGCTCCGGGACTCGTACGACCTGGCGGTCAGCTTCGGCGCCTTCGGGCACTTCCTGCCGGCCGAGCGGCCCGCGGTCTTCGCCGGGGTCCACGCGGCCCTGCGCCCCGGCGGCGTCTTCGCCTTCCCGATCGGCGCCCCGATCCCGCCGAGCCGCCCGGCCTGGTGGGCGCTGACCGGCTTCGACGCGGCGATGCGCGTGCGCAATGCCGTCCGGCGGCCGCCGTTCGTCATGTACTACCGGACCTTCCCCTTCGGGCCCGTACGCGCTGACCTGCGCGCGGCGGGCTTCACCGTGGAGACCGTCCCCCTGACCCCCTTCGGCCGGCGCGCGGACGGCACCCCCCACTGGCGGCTGGTCCTGGCCCGGAAGGCGGCGTAGATGAGCGACCCGCAGACCGCGTTCCCGCTCCCCCGGGGCGCGACGGGCTTCCGCCACGTCAGCGAACCACCGCTGCCGGACACCGACCCCGAGGACTGCCGCACCGCCTGGCAGGCGGCCGCCCTGGCGGCCGGCGGACGGGTCGACGACTTCGTGGAGGAGTGCTACCCGCAGAACTTCCACAGCGCCACGCTCACCGACCGGGAGGGCGCCGCGCACGTCGCCCTCTTCCACGTCCACCACCCGCTGGTCGCCTTCGTGGACGAACGCCGCTTCGGCTACACGGACGAGTTCCAGGACCCCCCGCCCTGGGCGGCCACCCTCACCGACTCCGGCTTCACCGTCCTGCCCGCCACGCTCCTGCGCTCCCCGTTCTCGGAGGCGGACACCTCGGCCCTCGCGGAGACGGAGCGGAGCGAGATCGACTACTGGCAACCACACACCATCGGCACGGCCGTCTTCAACATGTGGGACTGACGGCCGCCGGTCGCCACACGAGGGCCGGTAGGCCGGGCCCTCACGGTCACCCTCCGGCACCTGCGACGGCGTCAGACGGATGGCATGTTCGACAGATTCTCCGCCCACGTCGAGGAGTTGTGGAGCCGAGGTCGCGACGTACGGGAAGTGGAGCGAGATGCCCAGGCGTGACTACGAGGACGACCCCCGAGCCCCCAAGGCGAACAGCCTCGTGCCCGCCGCCTCGGCCGTCGTCGTGGACGAGGGCGGGCGCATCCTCTTGCAGCGACGCGCCGACAACGGGATGTGGGCTCTGCCCGGCGGGAAGATGGAGCTCGGCGAATCCGTCGGGGATTGCGCCATCCGGGAGACCTTCGAGGAGACGGGGGTGACGGTCGAGATCGTCGGGATCGTCGGGACGTACACCAACCCGGGCCACGTCTTCTCCTACGACGACGGCGAGGTGCGGCAGGAGTTCTCGATCTGCCTCCTCGCCCGGCCCACCGGAGGAAGCCTGCGCGTGTCGGACGAGTCGTTCGAGGTGGCGTGGTTCGCGCCGGAGGCCGTGGACGGCCTGCCGATGGTGCCGAGCATCCGCAAGCGCATCGACGACTGGAGGGCCGGCCGGGGACCCGTCGTCCGCTGATCTGCGCACGGGCAGACGTTGCGGCAGATCAACTGCCGCGCCCTGGCGTTCAGTAGCCGGGCCGGGCCGGGACGACGGGGGCGTCGGTCGCGCTCCGGGCACCCGGAAACACTGGATCGTCGTCAGGTCCGCGCGCTGAGGCGCGGGGCGAACTTGCGTGCGGGAGGCCGGGGTTGCCGGGTCGTGGTGGGGCGCGTCCCGGTGGGGCCCGATGCTTCTTTTGGTTCAAGTACTGGGAGAAAGAACTCATCCCAAACCCCACCAGGCCTCCCGCTGCGCGGGCTCTCACTCACACGGGTGAATCGGCCAACTGAGGTGGATTTCGCGGTGGTTGTCTGGCATATGCTCGCCCCGACAACTCAGACATCAGACATGAGACGGCCCCCGACGGGACTGCGAATCCCGATCGAGGGCCTGACCACACAGGAAGCACAACCTTCCCCATGGCTTCGGTGCACTTTACCGCGCCCACGCGCGCGACATACGGGGTTCGACACTCCAACGTCCGGCTCACCGGGCGGTTCACGGTCGTGAGCAACGACCTCATCCAGCATCCCGAGATGTCGGCCGTCGCGCGGATCCTGGGGATCTACATCCAGTCGCTGCCCGCCGGAACCCCCATCGGGATCAAAGACCTGGTCAAGCAGCTTCCGCTCGGGGAGACCTCGATCGCCAACGGGCTGCGGGAGCTGGTCGCGTTCGGGTATCTGGAGCGGTCGTTGGAGAGCCTGCCGGGTGGACGGATCGTCACCCGTACGGTGTCCTTCAACCACCCCCGAGCGGCGGCCGTCTCCCGTCCCAACCGCAGCCCCGCGCCCCCCACCCGGGACCCGCGGACCAGCACCAAGCACCCGCGGGCGGGGCGGCGGGCACGGGCGACGGCTCGCGCTGATCTACGGGCGGGACCTTCCCGCCGGGCGGTCGTTGAGCGGGACGTGATCCTCTGGCTGCTCAACCACCTCAGCACCTTCCTCCTCGGCGTCGTCCTCGTCGGCGGCTTCGTCGCCCTCGCCATCGGCGGCAGCCTGGCCGCCCGCCGCCGGTTCCCGCACCTCGCGGGCGGCGAGCACAACGAGATGGTCGGTGTCGCCCTCGGCATGTTCGGCGCGATCTACGGCATCATCCTGGCCTTCGTCGTCGTCACCCTGTGGACCCAGCTGGAGAACACCCAGACGATCGTCGCGAGCGAGGCCACCGACCTGGCCCTCGTCGTCCGCAGCGCGGAGGTCTTCCCCCCGGCCGAACGCGCCCGCGTGGACCGGGCCGTGGGGGAATACGTCCACGCCGTCGTCGAGGTCCAGTGGCCCCTCATGCGCGAGGGTCGGCCCAGCTACGAGGCCACCGCCGACCAGACGCACGCCCTGTACACGGCACTCCAGGCCTACGAGCCCGTCGGCGCCCGGAGCGAGACCTTCTACGGGGAGGCCGCCGGCCGCCTCAACGACGTCGCCGCACAGCGGCGGGCGAGGGTGACGATGGCCGAGACCTCGCTGCCGATCCTGCTGCAAGTCCTCGTCTACGGGGGAGCGTTCGTGATCCTCCCGCTCACCTTCCTCTTCGGGCTGCGCAGCCTGAAGATGCAGCTGCTGTTCGTCTCGGCGGTGGCCGGCCTGATCGGCTTCAGCCTGCTGCTGGTGATGGCGCTGGACCGGCCCTTCGCCGGGGACCTGAGCGTGAGCCCGGCACCGTACAAGGAGGCGGCACTGGCACAGTTCTGGCCCTAGCCCCGGCGGCGGTCCCCGACGAGGGGGTCGAGGATGGGGCCCAGGTCGATGGAGTCCAGCCGGTCGGGGTCGGTGAGCACGTCGATGGCGGTGATCAGGCCGTCGGTGACCGTGAAGGCCAGCATCGACATCAGCCGCCCCCCGACCACGCACAGCACGCCCGCGGCCCCGTTGACCAGCACGGGGCGGACGAACGGGGCGAGCGCGGAGTACAGCGCCGCCTGGGAGCCCACGGTCCGGGCGCCGGTCAGGACTACCGACTGGCCGGCGCGTTCGACACCGCCGTCGGAACGCAGGACGACATCCGGGTGGAGCAGGGCTAGGAGCGCCTCGAAGTCCCCGTCCTGCGTGGCCGCGAAGAACGCGCTGACGGCCGCGCGCTGCCGGGAGAGGTCCGGATCCGGCGCGGGCGCCCGCCCCTGGACGCGGCGGCGCGCCCGGCTGGCGAGCTGCCGGGTGGCCGCCGGGGTCTTGTCGAGCATCAGGGAGATCTCGTCGAAGGGCACGGAGAACATGTCGTGCAGGACGAACGCCAACCGCTCGGCGGGCGCGAGCTCTTCCAGGACGACCAGCAGCGCCAGCCCGACCGAATCGGCCAGCAGCACCTCGTCCTCGGGCTCGACCGCACCCTCCCGGCTGAGGACCGGATCGGGCATGCGGATCTCCAGGGAGTCCTCGCGGCGCGTCTCCCGCGCACGCAGCCCGTTCAGGCACAGCCGCGCCACGACCGTCGTCAGCCAGCCGCCGAGGTTCTCCACGTCACCGACATCGGTGCGGCTCAGCCGCAGCCAGCACTCCTGGACCGCGTCCTCGGCCTCACCGAGCGAGCCGAGCATCCGGTAGGCGACGGCCCGCAGATGGGCCCGGTGCTCCTCGAACCGCCCCGCCAGCACGTCCTGCTCACACACGCCCACGCCCCGAACTCCCTCTCGCCAGACTTCGCCAGACCTCCCCAGACCCGCCGCCTACTTCCAGGGGTCCTCGGTGGATACGCAGCCCAGGGCGCGCAGCTGCGCGTCCGTGTCCCTGAGGGTCTCGATGCCGTCGGCGATCCACGACCAGCCGTCGCCGGGCACCCCGGCCATGTCGTCCACGTCCCTCGAGGGCACGCCCAGACCGGACGTGGCCATCACCCGGCGCAGCCCCGAGCCGATCTGCTTGCGGGCCTTGGTCCACGACTCGTGGGTCTTCGGGTCGGGGATCATCGCGTACCCATGTGCGTCCTCCAGGCTGGTGGACAGGGGGCCCATGTCGATGTACACCTTGTCCGCCTCGTGGCTGCCGTGGGCGATCCTCGCCGAGGTGATCAGGCCGTTGAGCCGCTCGCGGCCGCCGCTCTGGTACCACTGGATGACGCCCGCGCCGGGTTTCGACGGCTCGGGCGCCGTGGCGCTCGGGACGGGCTTGAAGCTCACGTTCGTGTTCGGCGCCTTGCTCTCCGGCTCGCCGGCGCAGCCGGTCAGCAGGAGGGCGCCGGCGGCGACCGGTACGAGGAGCTGGTGGAGTAAGCGGACGCGCATGGATCCCCCTGGGACGGTCTACGGGCCGTGCTTCGAGCGGTGCGTCGAGCAGTGGTTCGAGCAGTGCTTCTGCCTTGCTTCGAATCAGTCTTTGCGCCCGGTCGCGGCGACGGTCACGCCGAGACCGATCATCGCGAGCCCGCCGGCCCCGCCGATCGCGGACAGCCGCTGAGGCGACCGCGAGAACCAGCTGCGGGCGGTCGCCGCGAGCATGCCCCAGGCACTGTCGCAGACCACGGCGATGAGGTTGAACACCAGGCCGAGGATCAGCATTTGGGCCGCCACGTGGCCCCGGTCGCGGTCCACGAACTGCGGGAGGACGGCGGCGAAGAACACGATGGTCTTCGGGTTGGCCACGCCGACCGCGAAGCCCTCCCACAGCGAGCGCCACGTCCCGTAATCGGTCGCGTCCGCACCGAAGTCCGCGCGCAGGGCGCGCCGCTGCCGGAAGGCCTTGACCCCCAGGTAGACGAGGTACGCGGCTCCCGCGAGCTTGAGCGCCGTGAACACGAGCACCGACCGCTCGACGATCGAGCCCACCCCGAAGGCCACGGCGACGACCAGCACGTACGCGCCCAGCGTGTTCCCGGCCACGGTCGTCAGGACGGCCCGCCGCCCCTGGGAGAGGGCGCGCCCGATGACGAAGAGCACGCTCGGCCCGGGAATCAGGATCAGCAGCAGCGACATCGCGGCGAAGGCGAGCAGTCGATCGGTGGACACCATGCGGCTCATCGTTCCGGACGGCTGGCGGGAGGGGAAGGGGAGCCCGGCGGAGGGGAAGGAGGGATCGTCGGCGGTGGCCGCCACGTACGGGACCGCCACGCACCGCATGCCCGCCGCGCGGGCGGCCAGCGCGCCCGGCGCCGCGTCCTCGACGGCCACGCAGTCGGCGGGCTCCGCGCCCAGGCGCCGCGCCGCCTCCAGGAACACGTCCGGGGCGGGCTTGCCCTGCGCCACCTCCTCGGCGGAGACCACCGTGGTCAGCTCTCTGCCCTGCTCATCGTTTCCGACGTGCGCACCGCCGGCCTCTGCACCGGCGTCGCCCCGGTCGTGCTCGGCGCCATCTCGTGGTGGCGCCGGGACCGTCAGCCCGAGCGTCTCTACCCGGCGGCCGTGGCCGAGGAGCGGGAACCCGCCCCCCCCTCTTCCCATCCGCCCGGCCCGCGCCCCCCCCCCCCCCCTCCACCCCGCCCCCCGCTCCGCCCGTCCCACCCCCCCCGGCCCTAGCCCAACCCTTTCCACACCCACCCGTCGCCGGGTTCGCACCCACACCCCCCACCCGTCACAACAGACCAGCCAAGGCTCCCGTGTTAACGCCGTTAATGCCCGGCCACCGAAAAAAGTACTGGTCGACTGGTTTTTTTACCCGTCATCTGTCTAAATTGACCTTCAGCCGCCCTTGATCAACCCGAAGGGCACGGCGAAGTACCGCGATCCCAGGGGGAAGAGGCATGGCGAGGGTCAGGCAGGAACGTGCGGAGATCACCCGGCAGGCGATCCTCGACGGCGCGGCCCTCGCCTTCGACGAGAAGGGGTTCCACGGCACCAGCCTGACCGACGTGGTCGGGCACGCCGGTGTCACCAAGGGAGCCCTGTACTTCCACTTCCCCTCCAAGGAAGCCCTCGCCCACACTTTGGTGGAAGAGCAGTTCCAGGTCTCCGCAAACGTCCCCGCCATCGAGGAGCCGGGCCTCCAGACCGCCATCGACCTGACCCACCAGATGGCGTTCGGGCTGCGGACCAATGTCCGCATCCGCGCCGGGATCCGGCTGCTCATCGAGTTCGGTTCCTTCACCGACCCGGACCCGAACCCGTACAACTCCTGGATCGACATCATCCGCGGCTGTCTGACGCCGGCCCAGGAACGCGGCGACGTACTGCCGTCGCTCGACGTGCGCGACCTGTCGACCATGCTCGTCGGCTCGTTCACCGGCATCCAGGTGACCTCGCACGTGCGCACCGGCCGCGAGGACCTGCACACCCGGGTCATCGACCTGTGGACCTTCCTGCTCCCGGGGATCGTGCCCGCGCACCGCATCCCCCTCTTCGACCTGGCCGGCTCGCCCGAGTGCCGGGCCGAGCTCGGTCTGCCGACCTCCGACTCATCGCGGGTCGCGGTCGGCTGACGACGTATCCAGGGCGGCCTCGCACACGCCGTGGTGAACCACGGGGGTGCTCGCTACGGCGTGTGCGAGGCCGCCCTGTCGCGTACCCGGGCCCGGCCCCGCCGTGCGGCCCGGCCCGGAACTGCGGCCCGGCCCCGCCCTGCGGCCCGGCACTGTCCCGCACGGCCCTGATCCGGACCTGGATCCGGACCTCGATCCGGCCCCGATCCGGCCCTGTTCAGGCTCGATCCGGACACTTCCACACCACTTCGTTAGCAAAACTCAAGCGTGGCGCCCACGGACACCCTAGAACGTTAGTAAAGTCCCTCTCATGACTTCGCCCTCGTCCCCGAACGACCGAGAGAAGGTCGTCTCCAAACTCCCCCCGTGGCTGCGGCAGGAGCTGAAGATCCGCACCGCCCAGCTGCGTGTGGACATCCAGGACGCCGTGCACCAGGGCATCGCCCACTGGAGCGCGCTCGCCTCAGCCCCCTCCCCCGTCGACACCTCCGGAGCCGAGTCCTTCTCCACCTGGCTGCCCGCGGGCCAGTGGGAGTCCTTCCGCGCCGACTCCAAGGACCGTGGCGTCTCCCTCATCCAGGGACTCGCCCAAGCCGTCCGCCTCTGGCTGGAGATGAACCCGGCCCCCACGGTCAAGCGGCCCTCCGTCGTCCGCCGCATCGTGGTGTGCAACCAGAAGGGCGGAGTCGGCAAGACCGCCATCACCGCCGGCACCGCCGAGGCCCTCGCCGAGGATCCCGCCAGCCTCCACCCGGTCCGCGTCGCCCGCCAACTGGCCCGGCTCTCGGCCGTCGAGGACGGCGAGGTCCCGGGTGCGGAGTCCGGCGCACCCGTCGACCTGGAGGACCTGCCCGGCCTCGGCATGCGCGTCCTGCTCGTCGACTTCGACCCCCAGGGCCACCTCACCAAGCAGCTGGGCCGGCAGCCGCTGCCCATCGGCGGGGACAGCCTCACGTGCCACATGGCGGGCGAAGCCAAGGGCCCCCTCGCCGACCTGATCGTCCCCATCCCGGACGACCGCTTCGGCGACCGCCTCCACATCCTCCCCGCCTGTACGGACGCCTTCCTCCTCGACGTCCGCCTCTCCACGGTCCGCGCCCGCGAGGCCGCCCTCGAACGCGCCCTCGCCCCGGTCGAGTCCGACTACGACGTCATCCTCATCGACTGCCCCCCGAGCCTCGGCCTCAGCATGGACGCCGCCATCTACTACGGCCGACGCCGCGACGCCGAACAGCCCGGCGCCTCGGGCGCGCTGATCGTCGTACAGGCCGAGGACTCCTCCGCGGACGCCTACGACCTGCTCACCTCCCAGATCAACGATCTGCGCGACGACCTCAGCCTCGACATCGACTACCTCGGGCTCGTCGTCAACCTCTACGACGGCCGGCGCGGCTACATCGCGACCTCCTCCCTCCAGGCCTGGATGGACATAAAGGATCCGCGCGTGGTGGCCATCGTTCCCGACCTCAAGGAACAGCGCGAAGCGGTACGCGTGAAGCAGCCGCTGTTCGTCTACGCACCCAAGGGCGACCAGGCGATCGCCCTGCGCGCCCTCGCAAGGGAGATCTCATGAGCAAGGCCGACAAACTCGGAGTCTCGCCGTCCTTCGCCCGTGCCCAGCCCGTCGGCATCAGCTCCCGTCGCACCGCCATCGCCGAGGCGACCGGCGCCCCCACCTCCGGCGTGGTCCCCCCGTCCGAAGTTCCCATCGAAGCCCTCGCCCACAACCCCTTCAACCTGCGCGAGGACCTCACCGAGCTCGACGAGCTCGCGGCGTCCCTGACCGTCCGCGGCCAGCTCCAGCCGCTGGCGGTCGCCACCCGGATGGCGTTCATGGAGGCCCACCCGGGCCACACCGACGGCCTGGGCCGCGCCCCGTACGTCGTCATCGACGGCAACCGGCGCCTGGCGGCGGCCCAGCGGGCCGGCCTGCGGACCATGCACATCCACGTCAACGACTCACTCTCCACCTCGGCGGCGGACATCCTGGAGTCGGCCCTCATCGCCAACGTCCACCGCGTCGACGTGGCGCCCATGGACCAGGCCCGCGCGCTGCAGGAGCTCGTCGAGGTCCACGGCTCCCAGGCCCAGGTGGCCAAGCGGCTCGGCAAGACGCCCGCCTGGGTCTCCCAGCGCCTGACCCTCCTCAACCTCACCCCGGAACTCCAGGACAAGGTGGAGACGGGCGAGCTGAAGGTGGAACCGGCCCGCCGCATCGGCCGCCTCCCCCAGGAGGACCAGGCGCCGGCGGCGGAGGAAGCCGCCCGCCCCGCAGGCCGCCGCGCGCACGGACGGGGCCGGATCGCGGGCCAGTGCGCCGAGCAGCCGATCCGGCATGCCGTGCAGGCTCGCGGCGTCCGCCCTGACCGCGTCGGAGGCGGCGCCCGCCAGCGCTTCGTACGCCTCCTCCGTCAGCCGCGCCCGGGCGACCTCGACCGCGTCGACCGCCAGCCAGTACATCCGCTGGGAGTTCGGCTCCGCGAGCACGAGCCGGGACCACTGGTCGGCCGTGAACCCGACACAGGTGCGGGTGCCGGTCCGGGAGAAGCCCAGCGTGGTGCCCCGGTGTTCGGCGAACCCGGCGCGCAGCTTCGGGTCCGGGTGGGCGATCACCGCCTCCAGCACGGCCTGCGGCAGGTCCGGCCGGTACGACAGCCGGCCGCTGATGCCGATCAGCCCCACCAGGATCCCGTCGGGCGCGGAGCGGTTCATGCTCAGGCCCTCCAGCCGGGAACGGCGGAGCCGCCCCCCCGCCGCTTCCCCGAACCGCAGCCCGTCCCAGACCGCCGCGTCAGTGCCCCGCTCGTTCCCCATCCTCCGGAACATAGACGATGTTCGGAACCCCTGCCGTCGGGTGGCTGCCCACCCGGGTGCGGACCCCGTAGACCTCGGTCAGCAGGGCCTCCGTCAGCACCTGCGCCGGGGTGCCCGAGGCGGCCACCCGGCCGTCCGCCAGGACGTAGAGGCGGTCGCAGTACATCGCCGCGAGGTTGAGGTCGTGCAGGACCAGCAGGGCCGTTGCCGGCAGGGCGCGGACCAGCCCGAGGATCTCCAGTTGGTAGCGGATGTCCAGGTGGTTGGTCGGCTCGTCGAGGGCGAGCAGGCCGGGGTCCTGGACGAGCGCGCGGGCCACCAGGGCGCGCTGGCGCTCGCCGCCGGAGAGCTCGTCGAACCGCCGCCCCGCGAGGGCGGCCGCCCCCACGGTCTCCAGGGCCTCGCCGACACGGCGCGCGTCCTCGGGACCGTCCTGCTCCCAGAACCTCTTGTGCGGGCTGCGCCCCATGGCCACCACTTCCCGCACGGTGAGGCCGAAGGCGCCGGCCGCGTCCTGGGGAACGACCGCCACCCGCCGGGCGCGGTCCTTGACGCCCAGCGATGCCGTGTCCGCGCCGTCCAGCAGCACGCGCCCGCCGGTCGGGCGCAGGGTGCCGTAGACGCAGCGCAGCAGCGTCGTCTTGCCGCTGCCGTTGGGCCCGACCACGCCGACCGTCTCGCCGGGGCGGGCGGTGAGGTCGATTCCGTGCAGCAGCGGCTGCCCGTCGATCTCGTAACGGACGGCTTCGACGGCGAGTTCCGCGGGCCCCGCCGCAGGCCCCGCCCCAGGCCCCGTCTTCGGGCCCGCCTTCCGTCCGACCGTCATCCCACGACCCCTTCGGTACGGGTGGAGCGGCGCAGCATCCACAGGAAGAACGGCCCGCCGACGAGCGCGGTGACCACGCCGACGGGGATCTCCTCCGGCGCGGCGACGGTACGGGCGGCCAGGTCGGCCAGGGTCAGGAACACCGCCCCGCCCACCGCGGCCACGGGCAGCAGCGCCCTGTGCCCGGCGCCGACGGCCATGCGGGCGGCGTGCGGAACCATCAGCCCCACGAAGCCGATCGCCCCGCTGTAGGCCACGAGCACCCCGATGACGAGCGAGGTGAGGACGAAGACGGCGGCCCGGAACCGCCCGGTGTCCAGGCCGAGCGTGTGCGCGCCCTCCTCGCCGGCGAGCAGCAGGTCGAGCGGCCGGGCCAGGGCGACGAGCAGGCCGGTGCCGAGGACCAGGGCGGCCGCGGGCAGGGCCAGCTCGCCCCAGCGGGCCCCGCCGAGACCGCCGAGGGTCCAGAACAGCACGCTGCGGATCTGGTCGGGGTGCGCGGCCAGTACCAGGACCAGGCTGGTCAGGGCGGACAGGATGTACTGGACGGCGACTCCGGCGAGGATCAGCCGGCCGGTGGTCATGGCGCCGCCCCGCCGGGCCATCGCGTAGACGGCGACGAGCGCGCCCATCGATCCGGCGAAGGCGGCGAGCGGCACGGCGGCCCCGCCCGCGAAGCCGAGGATCCCCGCGCCGAAGACGATCACCAGGACCGCGCCGGCCGAGGCCCCGGAGGAGGCCCCGAGCAGGAACGGGTCCGCGAGCGGGTTGCGCACGAGGGCCTGCAGCACGGCTCCCGCGACGGCGAGCCCGGCGCCGACGACGGTGCCGAGGAGCACGCGCGGCATCCGGACGTCCCACACGATGGCGCCGAAGGCACCGCCGCCCGTGCCCGGCGCCGGTCCGGCGAGCAGGATGTCGAGCACCTGGCCCGGGGGGATCCGCACCGGCCCCAGGGCCAGCCCGGCCACGGCGGAGACGGCGAGCGCGGCGGCGAGTACGGCGAGGGTCACCGAGGTCCGGATCGCACGGGGCGTGCGGATCGTACGGGGCGTGCGGCGCGTGCGGTGCGCCCTCACGCGGGGTCGGGGTCGGGGTGGAGCTGGGAGCCCAGCGACTCGACGGCGTCGGCGACCCGCACCCCGAGCACGGCGGAGGAGAGCGGGAGCACCACGAACCGCCGGTTCTTGACCGCGGGAACCCGCGCCAGCGCCGGGTCGTTCAACAGACGCTGCTTCTTGGCTTCGACGGTGGTGCCGCCGTAGTCGTAGATGAGGACGACCTCGGGCGCCCGCTCGATGACCTTCTCCCACGACACATCGCCGAAGGTGTCCTGGAGGTCGGCGAACACGTTCGTCCCGCCCGCCAGGGAGATGATCTCGCTGCCGATGCCGTTGCCCCCCGAGGTGAAGGCGGAGGCGTCGCCCGAGTCGTAGACGAAGACGCCGGGCTTGGCCTTGTCCTTCACCCGCGCGGTGACGGCGTCGATGCGGCGCTGCTCGTCGGCGATGAGCCTGTCGCCGCGCTCGGGCACGCCGAAAGTGCGCGCCACCTCGGTGATCTCGGTCTTGAGCTGGTTCAGGCCGACGGGCCCGTCCGTGCAGTACTCCACGCTGAGCCGGGAGTCGATGCCGGATTTCGCGAGCCCCTCGCGGTCGCGGCCCTGCGCCTTGTCGAAGGCGCTGGAGTAACCCCCGTACACGAAGTCCGGGTTGGCGCCGAGCAGAACCTCCTTGGAGGGGTACTCCTTCGCCAGGACCTTGATCTTGTCGTAGGCCGGCCGGTAGGCGGGCAGCACCGCGTCGTCGAGATAGGCGGTCCCGGCCATCCTGTCCTCCAGCCCGAGGGCGAGGAGCAGCTCGGTGGCGTGCTGGTTCATGGTCACGGCCCGCCGCGGGGGCACCTGATAGGTGCTGCTGACACCGCAGTTGGCGACGGTGTACGGGTACCCGGGCGCGGCGACCCGGTAGCCGTACACCTGTCGCTTATACACCTCTGACGCTGCCCACGCACTCCTCCGTCCTCGGGCCCGGGCCCGCGCGGGGCGGCGGGCCGTTGCAGGGCGGCGATCTGGTCGGGGCGCAGCACGTCCAGACCCACCCAGGAATCGGGGCCGCCGAAGAACTTCCGCAGGGTGGTGTGGGCGCTGATGCCGGTCACCCGGCGGGTGCGCGGCAGCCTCGCCATAGGCCGTCACCGAGTCCCGCGACCCGCGGGCCACGGGCCTGGACCCGCCCTGCACGGCCGCCCTCACCACCGCCGCCCTCGCCACCATCCGTAATCTGGGCATCCTCGCGCACGTGGACGCGGGCAAGACGACGATCACCGAACGGATCCTGTTCGCCACCGGCGCCGTGCACAAGCGCGGCGAGGTCCACGACGGCACCACCGTCACCGACTTCGACCCGCAGGAACGCGACCGGGGCATCACCATCTCCGCGGCGGCCGTGAGCTGCGCCTGGGGCGGCCACCGCCTCAACCTGATCGACACCCCCGGCCACGTCGACTTCTCCGACGAGGTGGAGCGTTCGCTGCGGGTGCTCGACGGGGCGGTCGCGGTGTTCGACGCCGTCGCGGGCGTCGAGCCGCAGAGCGAGACGGTGTGGCGGCAGGCGGACCGGCACGGCGTGCCGCGGATCGCCTTCGTCAACAAGCTGGACCGGGCGGGCGCGGACCTGGACACCGCGGTCGCCTCGATCCGGGAGCGGCTGGGCACCGTACCGCTGGTCGTCCAACTGCCCATCGGGCGCGAGGACGGCTTCACCGGCGTGGTCGACCTCCTGCGGATGCGCGCGCTGGTCTGGCACACCGGATCCGACACGTGCGAGACCGGACCGGTCCCCGAGCCGCTGCGCGAGGAGGCCGGCCGCCGGCGCCGGGCACTGGAGGAGGCGGTGGCCGAACTCCACCCGGCCGCGCTGGAGGAGTTCTGCGCGACGGCGGCCCTGACCGCGCACACCCTGGCCGCCGCGCTGCGCGACCTGACCCTCAGCGGGGACGGCGTCGTGGTGCTGTGCGGCTCGGCGTACCGCAACCGGGGTGTCGAACCGCTGCTCGACGCGGTGCTGGCGTACCTGCCTTCGCCCGCCGACGTACCGGCCGTACGCGGCCTGCGGGCCGGCTCGGAACAGGAGCGCGCCGCCGACCCGGCGGAGCCCTTCACCGCCCTGGCGTTCAAGGTGACGGCGACGGCCACCGGGCGGCTCACCTACGTGCGCGTCTACGCGGGTACGGCGCGCAAGGGGGAAACGGTGCTGGACGCCGGTACGGGCCGCACGGAGCGGATCGGCCGGATCCTGCGCGTGCAGGCCGACCGGCACGAGGAGATGGAGGAGGTGACGGCCGGTGACATCGTCGCCGTGGTGGGGCTGAAGAACGTACGTGCCGGGGCGACCCTGTGCGCGCCGTCGGCGCCCGTGGTCCTCGAACCGCCCCTGGTGGCGGAACCGGTGGTGACGGTCGCGGTGGAGGCCCGGCGCAGCGCCGACGTCGGCCGGCTGTCGTCGGCACTGGCGCGGCTCGTCGTCGAGGACCCCTCCCTCGTGGTGCGGTCCGACCCGGAGACCGGGCAGACCGTGCTGTCGGGGATGGGCGAGCTCCATCTGGAGGTCGCGGTGGAGAAGATCCGCCGCGGCCACGGGCTGGACGTCGCCGTCGGCCGGCCGCAGGTGTCCTACCGGGAGACCGTGGTGCGGGGCGTGACGGGCCTGGTGTACCGGCACGTCAAACAGGACGGCGGCGCGGGGCAGTTCGCCCACGTCGTCGTGGACGTCGAACCGTGGGAGGAGGCGGGGATGGAGTTCGGGTCGACGGTCGTCGGCGGCCGGGTGCCCCTGGAGTACGTGCGTGCCGTGGAGGCCGGCTGCCGGGACGCCCTCGCGGAGGGCCCCCTGGGCGGCTACCCGGTGACCGGACTGCGGGTCACGCTCACCGACGGCGCGACCCACTCCAAGGACTCCTCGGAGATGGCGTTCCGGGCGGCGGGGCGGTTCGCGCTGCGCGAGGCGCTGCGAGCGAGCGCGATGGAACTGCTGGAACCGGTCGTGGAGGTCGCGGTCACCGTTCCGGAGGACTCCGTCGGCGGGGTGCTCGGCGATCTCGCGGCCCGCCGGGGGAAGGTCTCGGGCTCCACTTCCCGGGCCGGTACCGCCGTGGTCACGGCGGCCGTTCCGCTGGCGGAGCTCTTCGGCTACGCGTCCGGGCTACGCGGCCGGACCCGGGGCCGGGGCACCTTCACCACCCGGCCGGCCGCGGCGGCGCCCGTACCGCGGTCGGTGGCCGAGGCGGTCCTGGCCGCGCGGTAACCGCGGGGAGGGCGCCGGCCTCGTCCCCTCCCTGCCCTGCCCCGACGCGTCGGGGCAGGACAGGGTTCCTCCCGGTCCGCGCGATCACGAAGGTCGAGGAGGAGGCCCGGCGCCTCTACGTCGACCTCACCAAGGGGGAGATCGCGGACGCTCCGGAGTTCGACCGGGACGAGAACCTCGGCAGCGCGGAGTACCGCTCCGCGCTCAGCGCGTACTACGCTCCGGCGCGTCCCTCACCGGCCACCCCGCCTGAGGCGCCCGAGGAGCTACGGACCTTCGTCGTAGGTCCCCGCCTCGATCTCGAGGGCGAGTTCCTGGAGGACCTCGATCGCGGAGACGTCCGTCCGGCCGTTGTCGTGCGCGATGGCGAGGCTGGTGAAGGCCAGGCTGAAACCTGAAACCATCGTGTGCAGGGCCGGGCCGAGGGCCTCGGCGACCAGCGTCGCCACCTGCCGCGGCGAGGCGTCGGCCGGCACGCTGATCGACGGCAGCATCTCGTTCAGGAGCGTCGTGGCCACTCCGGCCGCCGCCTCCTCCGGGCCGCCCTCGGCGTCCTCCTCGCCCGTCTCGACGGCCCGGCGGATGTCCTGGGCCTCGGTGAGGATGCCGATCACTCGCTTGAGTACCTCTGCGCGTTCCACCTGGTGAGCGTAGTCCCGCTCCCGGACACGGCGCGCGTGCCTTCCGAAATCAGCGCGCGCGGGATGACCGCGCCCGCGGGCCCCGCCCCGGCGGCGCGGCCCGCCCGGGCGGAGTACGGCATTCCACTGGACTGCCCAGTGCTAGTGCTGTGACCGGAAAGGTTCACCGGGTCGCGGCGCCCGGCACGGCACCTCGCCGCGTTGTCGGACCACCGAAGTACGTCCAGTACAAGCGGCCCTCCGCCCGGGGGCCCCTCCCAGCGGTAGCTGGGGGAGAGGCACCGCACCGGACACCGCGACCCGGCAAACCTTCCCGGCCGCAGCACTAGTGCTGTGACCGGAAAGGTTCACCGGGTCTGATGCTGTGCTGGCAGGATCGCTCCGTGGATCTTTCTGAGGGGCTGGCTGAGTGGACGGATTGGGACGGTGCCGCCTTCGTGGTGGGCCGCTCGCCCCAGCCTCCACGATCCCGCGGGCGAGCTCCTCCTCCGCCTCCCGCAGGGCGGCCTGCGCGTAGCTCTCGCCGGCGCCCACCACCCCGCCCACGAACATGTCGTAGTGCGCCGGGAAGACCAGCTTCGACGCCGTCCGCCGGTGGGTGAAGATCCGCCCCTGCCTGTCCCCGGCCAGCACGAACACGCACCGGTGGACGAGCCCGGCCGCGTACACCTCGCCGCGCGGCGCCCGCCCCGTCACCCGGTCGTCCCGGTCCACCACGTCCAGTACCTCGTCGGCCGCGCTCACGTCTTGGTGCCTCCGCTCCTGTTGACTGGTTACCGCTCCGTAGCAAAGGATCGCCTCCACCACCGACGGAGGACGGGTTTCGCATGACGTACGACGCAGACGTGATCGTGATCGGGGCCGGGCTCGCGGGCCTCGTGGCCACCGCCGAGCTCGTCGACGCCGGCCGCAAGGTCATCCTGCTCGACCAGGAGCCCGAACGGTCCATCGGCGGCCAGGCCCACTGGTCCTTCGGCGGCCTGTTCTTCGTCGACTCGCCGGAGCAGCGCCGCATGCGGATCAAGGACACCCGCGAGCTGGCCCTCCAGGACTGGGCCGGCACGGCGGGCTTCGACCGCGAGGAGGACGCCTGGCCGCGCCGCTGGGCCGAGGCCTACGTGGACTTCGCGGCCGGCGAGAAGCGCCCCTGGCTGCACGCCCAGGGCGTCCGCTTCTTCCCCGTCGTGGGCTGGGCCGAGCGCGGCGGCTACGACGCGAACGGCCACGGCAACTCCGTCCCCCGCTTCCACATCACCTGGGGCACCGGCCCCGGCCTGGTGGAGCCCTTCGAGCGCCGGGTGCGGGCCGGGGCGGCCCGCGGGCTGGTCCAGCTGAAGTTCCGCCACCGGGTCACCGGGCTCTCCCGCACGGCGGGCGCGCTCGACACCGTGACCGGCGAGGTGCTGGCCCCCTCCGACGCCGTACGGGGCACCGCGAGCGGCCGCGAGGCCACCGGCGAGTTCTCCCTGCGGGCCCAGGCCGTGATCGTGACCAGCGGCGGCATCGGCGGCAACCACGACCTCGTGCGCAAGCAGTGGCCGGCCCGGCTCGGCACCCCGCCGGAGCGGATGCTCTCCGGGGTCCCGGCGCACGTGGACGGCCTGATGCTGGGCATCGCGGAGGGGGCGGGCGCGAGCCACATCAACAAGGACCGGATGTGGCACTACACCGAGGGCATCGAGAACTGGAACCCGATCTGGGCCAGGCACGGCATCCGCATCTTGCCGGGCCCCTCCTCGCTCTGGCTCGACGCCACCGGCAAGCGGCTGCCCGTACCGCTCTTCCCGGGGTTCGACACGCTCGGCACCCTCGACCACATCATGAAGACCGGCCACGACCACACCTGGTTCGTCCTCAGCCAGCGCATCATCGGCAAGGAGTTCGGGCTCTCCGGCTCCGAGCAGAACCCCGACCTGACGGGCAAGTCCGTCCGGGGCGTCATCGAGCGGGCGCGTCAGGCCGTGCCCGGCCCGGTGCGGGCCTTCATGGACAACGGCGTCGACTTCGTGGTCGAGAAGGACCTGGCCTCGCTCGTGCGCGGCATGAACGCGGTCACGAAGGAAGGGCTGCTGGACGAGGAGACGGTCCGCCGGGAGGTCGTCGCCCGCGACCGGGAGATCGCCAACCCCTTCACCAAGGACCTCCAGGTCATGTCGATCCACGGGGCGCGCAAGTACCTCGGCGACAAGCTGATCCGCACCGCCGCCCCGCACCGGATCCTGGACCCGGCGGCGGGCCCGCTGGTGGCCGTCAGGCTCTCGATCCTGACCCGCAAATCCCTCGGCGGCCTGGAGACCGACCTCTCCTCCCGGGTGCTGACCGACACGGGCGAACCCTTGCCGGGCCTCTACGCGGCGGGCGAGGCGGCCGGCTTCGGCGGCGGCGGCGTCCACGGCTACCGGGCCCTGGAGGGCACCTTCCTCGGCGGCTGCATCTTCTCGGGCCGCGCGGCGGGCCGCGCCGCGGCCGCGGCCATCGGCTAGGGCGGGATCCGGCCAGCGGACGCGCGGGCCGCCCTCCCGCCCGGCGGCCCCGAGCACGCCGCGCCCGCGGCCCGGAAAGCCCGTACGCCCGGGCGGGGCCCCGCCCGCGGCCGCGGCCCGGCGGGGCCGCTCAGTGCCGCCCCACCCCGCACCGCGAGCGGGAAATTGGCTGACGCACGCCTTCGCCGATCTCCGCGGGGCCCCCACCGGGGGCCCCGCCGCGAAGCGGAAGTACCGTCTCAACTCGGCAGCTTTCCACACCAGTTGAAACGCGCCAGCCAGTGGACTGGACCTTGACTCGGAGCTGTGCGTACCGCTTTGCTGTGCGTGATCATCCGGCAACACCGCCCGACCGCCCGCGCCTTGGAGGGATTCCGCGGATGTCTCCGCCTCCGCCGCCCCTCGGCCGCGCCCGCAAGCGGGACGCCCAGCTCTTCGACCCCGCCCTCTGTGACCTGGAACTCGTCGACGTCCGCTCCCAGTTCACCCAGGGCCGCTGGGCCAAGGCGCGCTCCCTGCTGGTCGCCACCGGCGACGACTGGGACCGCCGCGGCCACCGGCTCGTCGTGCTCGCCGAGACTCCCGCGGCCACCGCCTGGGCCCGCGAATGGCTCCTCGCCGAACCGGAGAGCGCCGACGCCGTCACCCTCCTCGCCTGCGCGGCCGTCTTCACCGCACTGCGCCGCAAGGGCACCCCGGAAGCCGCCGAGGAAGCCTGCCGCCGGGCCGCCGCCCTCTTCCCGGCCGACCCCACCCCCTGGCTCGGCCTGCTGCTCCTGACCCGCGCCCTCGGCACCGAGGAGGAGTTCAGCCGCCACTTCGACCAGGTCCGGGCCCGCCACCGGGAACACCACCACGCCCACCACCTGATGGTCTCCCGGCTGGCCGAGCGGGCCCCCGCCTCCGGCCACGACCCGCTCCACGAGGTCTACGACTTCGCCGCCTGGGCCGCCGAGGAGTCCCCGGCCGACTCCCCGCTGGCCGTGCTCCCCGTCATCGCCCACGCCGAGCGCTACCGGGTCCTCGCCGCAGCGCACGGCCACAGCGTCCAGGCCGTGACCGAGCACTGGTCCGGGCGCCGCGCCCGCCAGGTGCTGCGCTCCGCCTTCGACTGGTGGCTGGAGTGGGAGCGCGAGGACCACCCCCGCAACCGTGTGGACCTCAACTTCCTCGCCCACGCCAAACTCTCCGAAGGCCGCCCCGCCGAGGCCGCGGCCCTCTTCCAGCGCATCGGCAGCCACGCCACCCGCGCCCCGTGGTCCTACCCGGACCTCGACCCGCACAAGGCCTTCCTCGCCGCGCGCAGCGCCGCGCTCGGCACCGCCTGACCCCCGCTCCCCGCACTCCGGCACGCCGTCGCCGATCCGCAGCCCGCGAACAACACCAGCGCGGCCGCCGCTCCGCCCGGCGGGGTGGCGGCCGCCCGGGCCGACCTCTCGCTGACCAAGGCCGCCGAGACCCGCTCCCCCGTCGCCCCCGGGGAGCCCTTCCCCTACACGGTGACCGTGCGCAACGGCCGCCCGCCCGTGGCCCGGAATGTCACGGACACCGCACCCGCGCCCGCCGCCGCCCCGTCCGACGAGCGGCTCGCCCCCACCTCGCTGCTGCGCCGCCTGCTGGGCCGCCCCGAGCTGGGTGCGGTCGTCGGCGCGGCCGCCGTCTTCGTCTTCTTCTCCTTCGCCGCGGACAGCTTCCTGCGGGCCTCCAGCCTGAGCACGATCCTGTACTCGGCCTCCACCATCGGCATCATGGCCGTCCCGGTGGCCCTGCTCATGATCGGCGGCGAGTTCGACCTCTCCGCGGGCGTCATGGTCACCACCTCGGCACTGTTCAGCTCGATGTTCAGCTACCAGATGACGGCCAACGTCTGGGTCGGCGTGCTGGTGTCCCTGCTGGTCACCCTGGCCATCGGCTTCTTCAACGGGTTCATGCTGACCCGGACGAAACTGCCGAGCTTCATCATCACGCTCGGCACCTTCCTGATGCTGACCGGCCTGAACCTCGGCTTCACCAAGCTGATCAGCGGCTCGGTCTCCACCAAGACCATCGCCGACATGGAGGGCTTCGCCTCCGCGCGCGCCCTGTTCGCCTCGCAGTGGACCGTGGGACCGGTCACCCTGAAGGTGACCGTCCTGTGGTGGCTGGCCCTGGTCGCCGTCGCCACCTGGATCCTGCTGCGCACGCGCGCCGGCAACTGGATCTTCGCCGTGGGCGGCGGGGCGGACGCGGCCCGCGCGACCGGCGTCCCGGTCGTGAAGACCCGTATCGGCCTGTACATGGGCGTCGCGCTGTGCGCCTGGATCTCCGGCCAGCACATCCTGTTCTCGTTCGACGTCGTGCAGTCGGGCGAGGGCGTCGGCAACGAGTTCCTCTACATCATCGCGGCCGTCATCGGCGGCTGTCTGATGACCGGCGGCTACGGCTCGGCGATCGGCTCGGCCGTGGGCGCCTTCATCTTCGGCATGACCAGCAACGGCATCGTGTACGCCCAGTGGAACCCGGACTGGTTCAAATTCTTCCTCGGGGCGATGCTGCTGCTGGCCACGCTGCTCAACGCATGGGTGCGCAAGCGGGCGGAGGCGAAGTGACGACCACGGTGAAGGACGACGGCGGAGCCACCGCGCCCGCCCTGGTGAAGCTGACCGACGTCAGCAAGTACTACGGGAACATCCGCGCCCTCCAGGGCGTCTCCCTGGAGGTCTCGGCCGGCGAGATCACCTGTGTCCTCGGCGACAACGGCGCCGGCAAGTCCACCCTCATCAAGATCATCGCGGGGCTGCACCGGCACGACGCCGGCACCTTCGAGATCGAGGGCGAGGAGACCGTGCTCGCCAACCCGCGCGCCGCCCTCGACCACGGGATCGCCACCGTCTACCAGGACCTCGCCGTGGTCCCGCTGATGCCCGTCTGGCGCAACTTCTTCCTCGGCTCCGAGCCCACCAAGGGCCGCGGCCCCTTCCGCCGCCTCGACGTGGACCTCATGCGCGAGACCACCCGCGCCGAGCTCTTGCGCATGGGCATCGACCTGCGGGACGTGGACCAGCCCATCGGCACCCTGTCCGGCGGGGAGCGCCAGTGCGTGGCCATCGCCCGCGCCGTCCACTTCGGCGCGAAGGTCCTCGTCCTCGACGAGCCCACCGCGGCCCTCGGCGTCAAGCAGTCGGGCGTGGTCCTCAAGTACGTGGCGGCCGCCCGCGACGCCGGCCTCGGCGTGGTCCTGATCACGCACAACCCGCACCACGCCTACCTGGTCGGCAACCGGTTCGTGCTGCTCAAGCGCGGCACCATGGCGGGCAGCCACACCCGCGACTCGATCACCCTGGACGAGCTCACCCGCCAGATGGCGGGCGGCTCCGAGCTCGACGAGCTGAGCCACGAGCTGGAGCGGGTGGCAGAATCAGGACCTGAGGGCGCATCCGGCACCACATCCGGCACCACCGCACCATGAGGGACGACACGACTCGATGAGCACGTACCGGGACTTCACGCTCGCCCACCGGGGAGCGGCGCGAGGCACCGTCCTGCGGACCATCGGGACCCGTGAGCGCCGGTCGCACCTGACCGCCCCGCGCGTTCCGACCGTCGGCATCGACATCGGCGGCACCAAGGTGATGGCCGGCGTCGTCGACGCCGACGGGATCATCCTGGAGAAGATCCGGGCCGAGACCCCCGACAAGTCCAAGAGCGCCAAGGTGGTCGAGGACACCATCGTCGAGCTGGTCCTGGACCTCTCCGACCGGCACGACGTGCACGCGGTGGGCATCGGCGCGGCCGGCTGGGTCGATGCCGACCGCTCCCGCGTGCTCTTCGCCCCGCACCTGGCCTGGCGCGACGAACCGCTGCGCGACGCGCTCCAGTCCCGGCTCGCGATCCCGGTCATGGTCGACAACGATGCCAACACCGCCGCCTGGGCCGAATGGCGCTTCGGCGCCGCGCGCGGCGAGGACCACCTCGTCATGATCACGCTGGGCACCGGCATCGGCGGGGCCATCCTCGAGGACGGCCAGGTCAAGCGGGGCCGCTACGGGGTGGCCGGCGAGTTCGGCCACATGCAGGTGGTCCCCGGGGGGCACCGCTGCCCCTGCGGCAACCGCGGCTGCTGGGAGCAGTACAGCTCGGGCAACGCCCTGGTCCGCGAGGCCCGCGAGCTGGCCGCCGCCGACTCCCCGGTCGCGCACAACCTCATCGCCCGGGTCGGCGGCAACGTCCACGAGATCACCGGGCCGCTCATCACCGAGCTGGCCCGGGAGGGCGACGCCATGTGCGTCGAGCTCCTCCAGGACATCGGCCAGTGGCTCGGCGTCGGCATCGCCAACCTCGCGGCCGCCCTCGACCCCTCCTGCTTCGTCATCGGCGGCGGCGTCAGCGCCCCCGACGACCTGCTCATCGGCCCCGCCCGCGAAGCCTTCCGCCGCCACCTCACCGGCCGCGGCTACCGCCCCGAGGCCCGCATCGCCAAGGCCGAGCTCGGCCCCGAGGCCGGCATGGTCGGCGCCGCCGACCTGGCCCGGCTCGTCGCCCGGCGCTTCCGCCGCGCCACCCGCCGGCGCGTCGAACGCCACGAGCGCTACGCGCAGTTCGGCCGGCGCGACGCCACCGGCCCCGAAGACCAGGAAAAGCAGCAGTGACACCGCCCACCCCTGTCCCTTATAAACATCTGAAGCTGCCGACGAACCACCCAGAGGAGTTCACGGTGGTCGCCGTACACATAAAAGTGCGGGAGCGGCGGGGGCGGCCGTCAGGACCGGGACGGGCGGGCCGCGACCGCTCCGGGCTGCGGGTTCACGGGCGCCCAGGGCGCGTTGCAGGTGACGGCGCGCCCGTTGGTCTCGCAGTGGGTGTGGTAAAGCGTGCCCGTCTTGGTGAGTGCCTTGACCTTCACGTCGTTGCCCTGGATGGCCAGTGCCACGGAGCAGACGTCGGCCGGATAGCCGGTGACGGGTGCCACGGTGAGGTCGGTCCAGGTGAAATCGCCCCAGAAGCCGGCCATGTCGCGGGTGCGGCGGCCGAGGTGGGTCTTGCCGTCCTTGAGGACCAGGGCGAACTCCTCGGAGTTGTTGGGCATCTGGTTGTCCACCGAGGCGCACGGGCCCTGCGGGCCGGGGCGTCCCTGCGGGCCGACCGGTCCGAGCGGGCCGAGTGCTCCGCCGGTGCCGACGGGACCCGCGGCCCCTTGGCGGCCGGGCGGGCCCGCGAAGCCCTGGGGTCCCGCGGTGCCGGGCAGTCCGGGCAGGCCCTGCGCGCCGGGCGGGCCGGCCGGGCCTGCCGCGCCCTGCTGGCCCTGGGAACCGGCGGGGCCGGTGTCCCCGGTGCGGCCGGGGTCGCCCTTGGGCCCCGGGTCGCCCTTGCGGCCGAGGGGCCCCCGGTCCCCCTTGGAGCCCGCGGCCCCCGACTCGCCCTTGGGGCCCGGCGGGCCGGCGTCGCCCTTGGCCCCGGCTTCGCCCTTGGGTCCCGCCTCGCCCTTGGCCCCGGCCTCGCCCTTGGGCCCGGGGCCGCCCTTCTCCCCCTTGGAACCCGGCGGGCCGGCCGGTCCCTGCGAGCCCCTGGGCCCCTGGGGGCCGGCCTGGCCGGGGCACGGATGGGCGGTCCCCGGAGCCGCTCCGGGGCTCCCGAGCCGGGCGCAGCTCGTACCCGGGCCCCCGGACTCCGGTGCGGAAGCCGCGGCGCGGCCGGCCGGCTCCCCCGCCCCGCCGCCCTCGGAGGCGGCCGCGGGGACCGCGAATCCGCCCAGTGCCACCGCCACCGGCAGCACGAGGCCGCCCGCGAGCCGGGCCCTTCGTCCGGTTCTTGCTGTGGATGACATGCGAGTACCCCTTCGGCGAACGGAATGGTCGTGCGCTCCGGCCGGAGCGAGGGGGAGCATCTCCCGGACGGGGGTCCGATGAAGATCAAAAACGTTAATGTCGCCGCATCGTCAGCGAGTTGGTCCAACGACACGCGGTGGCGGTACGCCGAACAGCGGGGCGGCCGGACGCCCGGACGGGTCCGGTGGGAGCACCGGGCCGCGCGGAACCCTTGGACAGGGGCTGCGCGATGGGCTTCAGTGGTGCCGGGCGCCGCACACGTCGGCCGGGCGCCGTACGGGCCGGTGCCGGCGAGGACAGCGAGGTGTTCGGGGATGCGCGTCATGGTGGTGATGGGCGTGGCCGGGACGGGCAAGACGACCGTGGGCCGGCTGCTCGCCGAAGAGCTCGGCCTTCCGTACGCGGAGGGCGACGACTTCCACCCGGCGGCCAACGTGGCCAAGATGTCGGCCGGCACTCCCCTGGACGACACGGACCGGTGGCCCTGGCTGGACGCCATCGGCGAGTGGATGCGCAACCGGGCCGGCCTCAGCGGCGGGGTCGTCGCCGCCTCCGCCCTCAAGCGCGTCTACCGCGACCGGCTGCGCGCCGCCGCTCCCGGGACCGCGTTCGTCCACCTCACCGGGGAGCGGCCCCTCATCGAGAAGCGGATGGCGGCGCGCAAGGGGCACTTCATGCCCCTCGCGCTGCTGGATTCACAGTTCGCCACGCTGGAGGCGCTCCAGGCGGACGAGGCCGGCGTCCTCGTCGACGTGTCCGGGAGCTCGCAGGAGGTCGCGCACCGCGCCCTCGCCGCCCTGCGGCAGCTCCCCTCGGGCCAGGACCTGTAGGCCGTCTCTTACGGGGTGCCCGGGGGGCGGGGTTCGGCGAGTTGCGCCGCCGCCAGGTCGAAGCCGCCCGCCGCCGTGGCGCAGCGGTCGGCGAGGCCGGCCACCTCGGCGCGCAGCGCGTCGGCCCGCGGGCCCTGCCAGCGCAGGTCGCCCGCGGCGCGGCGCAGGCGCTCGGCGTGCGAGCGCAGGGCCGCCGAGTGGGCGCGCAGGCCGTCGGCCGGGGCAGGTGCGGGGGCGTCCGTCACCGGGACCTCCCCGGGGCGAAGGCGTCGGGGACGCCCGGGACGCCGACGAGATGGCTCCCGGTGACCCGGCCCCGGAAGTCCGCCAGCTCTCGCGCCGCGGACCGCGGGTCGTGGCACACCCGGACGGCCGGGTAGACGGTGGTGAAGTCCCGGCTCGCGGCGAGCAGTACGGCCGCCGGCCCGCCTGGTCCGCGGCCGATCAGGGCGAGTGTGGTTCCGGAGGGCACGAGGCGGCGCAGTGTCGCGGCCACCGTGCGCGCGTAGGCGGCGTACGCGTCGGCGGTGTGCCCGGAGTCGCCCGGCGGACCGGCGAGTTGGACCACGCACCGCTCGGTGCCGTCCGGTCCGGCGACCGTTTGGAGCAGCACGGCGCCACCGGCCCCGGCGATCCGATCGGCGTTGCGCCCGTACCCCGCCGGGGTACCGGTGGTGTCCAGCTCGGCGAGGAGGCCGGGGTCCGGCTCGGCCCAGGCCGGAGCCCGGTCGAAGAAGGCCCGGAAGGCGGCGCCGAGCCCGAGCAGCGGTTCGGCCGCCACGGCCCGGCCGGTGGCGACCTGCCAGCCGGCGTGGTCGTTGAAGGGGTTGTCGTCGGTCAGCGCGCTCCAGGCCAGGATGTCGGCGAAGGACGGGTTCAGCAGGGCGAAAGCGGGTCCGGCGCCCTGTCGGCGCACGAGGTCGCGGAACTCCCGGACGGCGTCGGCCTGCCGGTCCTCCTCGACGGCCCGGAAGACCTCCGCGGCGGCCGGGTCCGCCGGCATCCCCGGATTGCTCGTGCACGCGGCCCGGATCCGGCTCTTGAGGCCGCACACCGCGAGGCTGACGGCGAGGCTCTCCCGGCCGGCGAGCACTCCGGCCAGCCAGCCGGCCCGCGCGACGCCCCGGCCGCGCGGGGCCCAGCCGAGTCCGGCCGGGTCGGCGAGGACGCGCAGCAGCGTGCGCCAGGCCGTCCGGCGGCGACTGCCGCGGGCCAGGGCGGGGACCGGCAGCCGGGAGCCGAGGGCCAGCCGGGAAGCGTAGTGGGCGGCTTCGCCGACGGCGTCGGCCGCCTCGGCCAGCTCCCGGCACAGGGCTCCCAGCTGATCGGCGTCCGGGTCGGTGGACCCGGTGGTCGCGGAGGGCGCGGCGTCGGACATGGATTCCTCGTCGGGTCGGACGGACGGCGGGCGGGTGTCGCGGGCAGTACGGGCAGTACGTTGGGGGGCGTTGGGTTGGCGGGGCCCGCCCGGTCGGTGGCTTTGACAGTTGTCGGGTGGCGTCCCGGGCGTCCAGTGTCCTTCCGCGCCGGGCCGGCCCCTCAAGGGCGCTCCCTCCGGTCGCGTCGCTACGCGATGGCCTTCGGCCACCCTTGACCGACCGTCCCGTCCCGGAACAACACAAGACTCCCGGGATCCCCCCGAAGGATGGCCGGGGGGAGAGAAGGGGAGGGACGGCCCGGTCGCGGCAGCCCGCCTCTGGCGTTGAGGCGCACCAGATCGCTACACAGTCCCGGTTGGCATAGCGGCCGACGGCCGTCTGTGGCCGGGCATAAGCCGCACACCCGCCACACGTTCTCTGGCCGGCTTAGCGGCCGACGACCGTCTACGGCTGGCCATAAGCCGCACACCCGCCACACGTTCTCTGGCCGGCTTAGCGGCCGACGACCGTCTACGGCTGGACATAAGCCGCACCAGCGCCGAGACGTTCCCCTTCTCGACTCAGCGGCCGACGACCGTCTGCAGCCGGACATAAGCCGCCCAGGCGCAGCATTTGCCCCTCTGGGGAGGCGACTGCGGGTCGCCTGGGGTCGAACACAAGCCGCCGAGGGCGGTGGGGCGCCCCTTCGAGGAGGCGAGTGCGGGTGGGACGCCCTTCTGGTCCGCGAGGACCTTGAGTGGCCCTTTTTGTGCCGGTTTGGCGGCCGGTTGGGAGGTAAACGATCAGCTCTCGGACTCTAAGGACGAACGGATCACCCTCAGACGACATCAAGCCCCCTCCCCGCCCTTCCGGGCGCGGGAGAGGCCCTTTGTGCATCCTGCGTCAGTCCAGTGGGAGTGATTGGTGTGCAGCCACGATCACGTCGATGCGGTGCGCGAGATCGAAGTCTGCGTGGGTCAAGCGGTGGCCGGCATCGTGGGTGGTGATCGACGCGCGCAGACTGTCGATGCGGAGGTCCAGGTCAGCGTGGTGCTGGATGCGTCGGGACCGGTCCGCGATGGTCACGATCGCTGCGACGGCCGCGTGGTAGCGGATCTCGTAGGTGCGGGTGATCTCGTCACCCTTGCGCTCCCACCCCGGCAGTCCGGCCAGCTGCTCGGCGATCGCCTCGTCGGACAACGGCTTCGGTACGCCCATGTCAGCTCCCCTTGTTCACGGGCGCCAGGATCTCTGCGAGGTCCCGGCCTACCGGGGCATCGTGCCACGGCCTCATGGCCCGCTCCAGTCCGCGTAGTTCACGGTGCATCCGCGCCGATCGGGTCTCTGCCACGATCTCCACGGCAGTTCGGGCGATCTCCACTGCCTGCTCCGGCTCGCGGGCCAAGGCGGCCGCCGTAGCGTGCCGGGCGAGGTAAACGCCGCGGTCCCGGCGGGCGGCCGCGGGAACCGCGTGGAGCACTTGCGACTACAACGACTCCGCCTCCCGGCCCAGGCCGAGACGGCCATAGCAGGTGGCCCGCTGCACCTCGAGGTAGCCCGGGGTGCGCCGACAGGCGTTACCCCACGGCAGGTCGTCGTCCACGCGGGAGATGAGCCCGCCCGCAGTGTCGATGAGGCGGTCGACGGCGGTGCGGTCACCGGTGAGACTGGCGCCGTGGGCCTGTTGCTGCATCGCCATGACCCGCACCTTGGGGACAACGCGGTCGTCTTCGAGCACGGCCTCGCACAAATCGATGACGCCGTGCCCGTCCCCGAGATCGGTGCGGACCTGAGCAAGATTGACGAGCGAGTATCCGACAAGGTGCGGGTCGCGGGACCGGGCCGCGATCTCCTGCGTGATTCCCCGCCAGAACGCGGCCGCGCCGAGGTCACCAGCGTCCTGGTAGAGCCAGCCGACGAGGGCGGCGTACGCGGCGCCCGCCCGGAGGAGCCCGCGACGGGTCTCGCCCTTCGCGCTGCGGATGAGTTTGTCGATGAGCTGGAATTGAGCGCTGACGGTACCGACGAGGTCGTGAGGGCCAAGGAACATGTCGGCGCGGTAGTGACCTTCCAGCTGCTGCTGGAAGTAGTCGATGAGGGCGGGGTCGACGTGCTGGGTGGCGACGGGACCGGGCATGAGTGCGGCCGCCGTCACGGATACGAACGTCCTGCGTCTCACGTCGTCCTCCGGGTGGGCTTCGGGTCGGATCCAGCCTGCGGGCACCCGGAAGCCGAGTTCTTCAGGCCATCGGCCGAGTGCGTCGTGGAGCACCGTGGCAGTCTCTTCCGACGGCCAGCCCGGGCTGGTGCCTTCCCAGCGGCGCCACGTTCGCGCGGACACTTCGTACGAGCGGTCGTCGAGGAACTGCTGCCCGTGAATGCTGAGCGCCGCAGCGGCGGCGTCCATGCTGCGCCATCCGACCCGGAGTCGGGCGGCCCTGAGCGCGTCGTTTCGGTGGCCCATGGCCCCAGTCTGAGGTGTCATCGCACATATCCCCGGCCATGGCCGCCACGTGGCCATCGATGGCCATGCGATGGCCTATTTGCCCATCTGCATGCAGCGCAATCATCCACTTGCAAGCACTGGACGCGCTGACGAACCCGGGGTAAACCATGGCGACGCAAGCAGGCAGGAACCTCCAGGAGCTGATTGCCACGGCTCTCGCCCCCTATCCCGAACGCCCGCCCGCTGAGGGTGTGGCCCTTCTCATCGACGACCTCATCACGTGCGGCCAGCGGCTCCACGATGCCGCGGTACGCATTCCCCAGAACCAGCGGGCCCCCAAGATCACCAGCGCGGTCGACGAATGGGAGTACGTCTCGGCGGTCGGCCCGCGGAGTTCCGAGCCGAACGCGAATTGGAACCACGCCCGCGGCCTGGCCAGGATCGCGCGGGCCTTGATTTCGGCTCTCAGCGAGTACGAGTCGAGCGCCGTCCAGTGACGCGCTTCTGTTGCCACTGTGACCGGCCGATCCTGAGCAAGGACTACGAGACGATCCCCGGGCATTCGGCGTCCGGTGCCCGCCCAGACCAGCACGCTCACAACTGGACGGATCCAGAGTGCCGACCGATCCGAGTACGCGATCCGTGACCGAGCTCCTGCGGCAGGTCCTCTACGTCCTCATCGTCCTCGGTGTACTCACCTCCATCCTCGTCGGCATCTGCTGACCGGAGCTTCCCGAGGTGCCCCGACCGAGGTTTCGTCGTCGCGATCCCTTCCTTGACAGCGTCTCGGGCTGTCGGCGCCCAACGCAAGACGGCCTGTAGCCGCTATGCCGAGAGCGACTGTGTAGCGATCCGGTGCGCCTCAACGCCACGGGCGGGCTGCCGCGACCGGGCCGTCCCTCCCCTTCTCTCCCCCCGACAACCGTCGAAGCCACCCCGCACGCAGGTCTTGCCATTATACCCATCTGACCCTCCCGACGCCACGGCAGGCCTGACCGTCCAGTACCTCACCGGCCGGCAGGGCCCGCGCTGAGGGGCTCGTACAAGAGGCGTAACCGGGGGTGGCGGTCCGCGTAACACCCGCGTCGCATCGTGAACCGCATGCACACGCCGGGAGCCGCACCGGCAGAGACCGCCCCCTCCGCCGCCACCGCGCCGCCACACCCGCCGGCCCGGACTTCGACGTCCTGGCCATGGACCCGGGGGACTGGCCGGGCAATCTCGGGGCCGGGCTGCTGCCCGCGCCCGACGGCAGCTGCCAGGGTGTCTTCCTCCGCTACGACCTCTTCGGCGGACGCGGCCCCGCGATGATCATCGGAAACCTCCCCGAGGGTTCCCCCGCCCGCGACCTCTCCGAGGGCCAGGTCCCCTTCGAGGTGGCCCAGCTCCTCGACGCCCTCGAGAACGAAGAGGACGTCGAGGTCACCGGCGCCGAGGACTGCCCCGTCATGCAGGGCGACAACCTCCTCATCGTCCGGAAGATCAAGCTCTCGGAGAGCCGGATCAGCTGCGTGCAGTTCGACCGCAGCGACAATGTGCTGGTCACCATCGCGAGCTGGGACCGACCGATCACCGACGACCTGTACGCGCTGCTGAAGCCGCTGCCCGCCGAGCTCTTCCAGCAGGGCTAAGGCGCGACCAGACCCGCGGCGGGACCCGGGCCGTCAGACGGCCCGGATCCGGTGGGCGGCCCGGCCAGCCTCACGCGTCCGCGATGTCGTTCGCCGCCACGTAGCCGAAGGTCATCGCGGGACCGATCGTCGATCCGGCCCCCGCGTAGCTGTGCCCCATGACGGCCGCACTCGCGTTGCCCGCCGCCCACAGGCCCCGGATCACCGATCCGTCCGCCCGCAGCGCGCGGGCCCGCGCGTCCGTGACGATGCCTCCCTTCGTGCCCAGGTCGCCCGGCACGATCTTGAAGGCGTAGAACGGCGGAGCCCAGATCGGCGCCAGACACGAGTTCGGGCGGACGCCAGGGTCCGTGTAGTAGTGGTCGTAGGCCGTGTCGCCCCGGTGGAAGTCGGGGTCGGAGCCGTTCCACGCCTGCGCGTTGAACCGGTTGAGCGTGGAGCGCAGGGCGCCCGCCGGCACCCCGATCTGGTTCGCCAGGGCGTCCCAGGTCAACGCCTTCTTCGCCGCGCCGACCTCGTACCAGGAGTCGGGGAAGACGATCGTCGGCAGGACGTCCCTGAACAGGTACTTGTTGCGGTAGTTCTGGTCCACGATCAGCCAGGCCGGGATGTGCGAGCCGGCCGCACCCCGGTCCTTCTCGTACATCACGTGCACCACATCGCTGTACGGGGCCGCCTCGTTGACGAAGCGGGCGCCCTTCCCGTTGACCATCAGGCCGCCCGGCAGGGTCCGTTCGGCCAGGCAGAAGTACGGCTCGTTCGGCAGCGGGATCGACGGCCCCCACCAGGCGTCCTCCATCAACGACAGCGCCGCTCCGGCCCGTTGGCCGGCCCGGATGCCGTCGCCGGTGTTCTCCTTGGCGCCGATCGACCACTGGGTGCCGATGGGCTGCTGCTGGTACTGGGCGCGCATCTCCGCGTTGTGCTCGAACCCGCCCGAGCCGATGACGACGCCCTTGCGGGCCCGTACGACGCCCCGTACGCCCTGCTTCTCCACGACGACACCGGTGACCGTGCCGCCCTCCTGCACCAGGTCGACGAGGGGGCTGTTCAGCCACACGGGGACCCCCGCCTGCATCAGCCCGGCCCGCAGCCCGGTCGCGAGCGCCTGGCCCATGGTCAGCGGCTTCTGCCCGCACAGCGCGGCCGCCGTGCCGCGCGCCAGGCATTCGGTGGACACCGCGAGGCCCTTGGCGTTGACGGCAGCGATGTTGAGCCACTTGTAGTCCTGGCTGAACACGACCATTCCGGCGGGCACCGGCATGTACGCCGGGTTCAGGTGGGCCAGTTCGGCGCCGAGGATGTTGCCGTCGATCTGGTCCGGCTCGATGGAGCGGCCGTTGGGGAGCCCGCCGGGGAGTTGGGGGTAGTAGTCGCTGTAGCCGTCCATGAAGCGGAACCGCAGCGGGCTGTTGGCCATCACGAAGTCCAGCATCCGGGGCCCGTTGGCGAGGAAGGCCGCCTGCCGGTCCGCCGAGGAGCCGTTGCCGACGACGGCCGCCAGGTAGGCGGCCGCCTTCGCCGGGGTGTCGGGGACGCCCGCCCCCAGGATCACGGAGTTGTTCGGCAGCCAGATCCCGGCGCCCGAACGGGCGGCCGATCCGCCGAAGGTGGGGGCCTTCTCGACCACGAGCACGCTCAGGCCCCGTTTGGCGGCCGCGAGCGCGGCGGTCATCCCGGACGCCCCGGATCCCACGACGACGACGTCGTACTCGCCGAGGGGGACACCGTCCGCGGCGCGCGCGGCGGCCGACGGCAGCACGGTGGCGGCGAGCACCCCGGCGCCGGTCCCGGCGAGGACCGTCCGGCGGGAGGGAAGGGCGGAACTCGGTTCGGAACGCGCGGCGGAGGCTGTTCTCGCGGTCATGGGCAGGCTCCAGCGGAGAGGGGGTGTGGGGGTGGATCCGGCATTCTGATGCCGAGTCAGAAAAGGTCTTCGGGGGATCATGTGAAGTCAAGGCATACGCGCCAGTCGCACCGTCCGGAACCGGCCGACGAACCCTGGCCGGGACACGAAGGAATCCCGTGGCGCGCACACCGGATGTGCGCACCACGGGATTCCGGGAGACGGGCCGTCAGGTCTTTGCGGTCACCGCACGAACAGTGCTAGTGCTGTGACCGGAAAGGTTCACCGGGTCGCGGCGCCCGGCACGGCACCTCGCCGCGTTGTCGGACCACACCGGTACGTCCAGTACGAGGCGTGGTCCTCCGCCTTGCGATGCACCGCACCGGACACCGCGACCCGGCAAACCTTTCCGGTCACAGCACTAGGTCGTCCGGTTGGGCGTGAAGTCCTCCACGTGCGCCGTCCCGCCGTCCGCGCCGGCCGGGGGTCCGTAGTTGGCGTACGGAGTGACGCCCGCGAGCCCCTGCCCGTCTCCGTCGGCGGCTCCGCCGCCGGCTGCCACGACCGCCGCCACGGCGAGCCCGGCCGCGATCACCACGGCCAGCGCCTTGCGCATGCGCATGGGTTCCCTCCCCCTGTTCCGCTCCCGCGCGCGCGGGAGTCACCGTCATTCTGCCCTCGCTCCCACCTGTCCGAAAAGCGCTGTCAGGGCTGTCGGTCTTCGCTGCCTGCGGCTTTAACGGGCGTTTAGCCGTGGGGAGTCCACTCCGGGTGTCTGCCGCAGGGGTGCGGCCGGATTCGTTTCACGCCGGATCGGGGATCCGGCGTCACTTGGGGAAGTTGACACGATGCCGCCCCCGGCTCCGGCCGGCCCCACCCGCAGGGTGCCGCTGGGGCGGCTGATCGGCGCCCGCAGCGGGGACAAGGGCGGCGACGCCAACGTCGGGGTGTGGGCCGAGAGCGCCCCCGCCTGGGAGTGGCTCCGCGACACCCTCACCGTCGACGCCTTCCGGCGGCTGCTCCCCGAGACGGCCCCGCTGGACGTGACCCGCGCCGAGCTCCCCAACCTCCGCTCCCTCAACTTCACCGTCACCGGCGTCCTCGGCGACGGCGTCGCCTCGGGCCACCGCTTCGACCCCCAGGCCAAGGCCCTCGGCGAGTGGCTCCGCTCCCGGCACGTGGACATCCCCGTCGCCCTGCTCGGGCCGCCCCCGGAGGTCCCCGTACCCACCACCGCCCCGGAGGGGACCCCGTGACCCGCCTCAAGACCGCCGTCGACCCGCTCGCCCCCGAGCACGCGCAGGCCCGTACCGCCGCCCTGGAACGCCTCGCCGAGCTCGACTCCGCGCACGCCGGAGCCCTGCTCGGCGGCGGCGAGAAGTACACCGCCCGCCACAAGACGCGCGGCAAGCTCCTCGCCCGCGAGCGCATCGAGCTGCTGCTCGACCCGGACACCCCGTTCCTGGAGCTGTCCCCGCTCGCCGCCTGGGGCAGCGACTACCCGGTCGGCGCCTCGATGGTCACCGGCATCGGCACGGTCGAGGGCGTCGAATGCCTGGTCACCGCCAACGACCCCACCGTCCGGGGCGGCGCCAGCAACCCCTGGACCCTCAAGAAGGCCCTGCGGGCCAACGAGATCGCCCGCCAGAACCGGCTGCCCTGCATCAGCCTCGTCGAGTCCGGCGGCGCGGACCTCCCCTCCCAGAAGGAGATCTTCATCCCGGGCGGCGCGATCTTCCGCGACATCACCCGGCTCTCGGCGGCAGGCATCCCCACCATCGCCGTCGTCTTCGGCAACTCCACCGCGGGCGGCGCCTACGTCCCCGGCATGTCCGACCACACCATCATGATCAAGGACCGCTCGAAGGTGTTCCTCGGCGGTCCGCCGCTCGTCAAGATGGCCACCGGCGAGGAGAGCGACGACGAGTCCCTCGGCGGAGCCGACATGCACGCCCGGACCTCCGGCCTCGCCGACCACTACGCCCTCGACGAGCACGACGCCATCCGCCAGGCCCGCCGCGTCGTCGCCCGCCTCAACCACCGCAAGGCCCACGCCGATCCGGTGCGCGCCGAAGAACCCCTCCACGACCCCGAGGAACTCCTCGGCATCGTCCCCGCCGACCTCAAGACCCCCTTCGACCCCCGCGAGGTCATCGCCCGCATCGTCGACGCCTCCGACTTCGACGAGTTCAAGCCCCTCTACGGCACCAGCCTGGTCACCGGCTGGGCCACCCTCCACGGCTACCCGGTCGGCATCCTCGCCAACGCCCAAGGCGTGCTGTTCAGCGCGGAGTCGCAGAAGGCCGCCCAGTTCATCCAGCTCGCCAACCAGCGGGACATCCCGCTGCTCTTCCTCCACAACACCACCGGCTACATGGTCGGCAAGGAGTACGAGCAGGGCGGCATCATCAAGCACGGCTCGATGATGATCAACGCGGTGTCGAACTCGAAGGTCCCCCACCTCTCCGTTCTGATCGGCGCCAGCTACGGCGCCGGCCACTACGGCATGTGCGGCCGCGCCTTCGAGCCCCGCTTCCTCTTCGCCTGGCCCAGCTCCAAGTCCGCCGTCATGGGCCCCGCCCAGCTCGCCGGAGTGCTCTCGATCGTGTCCCGCCAGTCGGCGGCCGCGAAGGGACAGCCCTACGACGAAGAGGCCGACGCCGGCATGCGCGCCTTCGTCGAGGCGCAGATCGAGTCCGAGTCCCTGCCGATGTTCCTGTCCGGCCGGCTGTACGACGACGGGGTCATCGACCCGCGCGACACCCGAACCGTCCTCGGCCTGTGCCTGTCGGCCGTCCACAACGCCCCCGTCGAGGGCGCCCGTGGCGGCTTCGGCGTCTTCCGGATGTGAGCCCGCACATGACGAACCTGAAGAACCTGACCTCCGTCCTCGTCGCCAACCGCGGCGAGATCGCCGTCCGCGTCTTCCGCACCGCCCGCGCCCTCGGCCTGGCCACCGTCGCCGTCCACTCCGACCCCGACGCAGACGCCCTGCACGTGCGCGAGGCCGACGCGGCCGTACGGCTGCCCGGCGCGGCCCCCGCCGACACCTACCTGCGCGGCGACCTCGTCATCAAGGCCGCCCTCGCGGCGGGCGCCGACGCCGTCCACCCCGGCTACGGCTTCCTCTCCGAGAACGCCGGCTTCGCCCGCGAGGTCCAGGCCGCCGGACTCACCTGGATCGGCCCGCCGCCCCGGGCCATCGAGGCCATGGCGTCCAAGACCCGGGCCAAGGAGCTGATGCGCGCCGCCGGCGTCCCCCTCCTGGAGCCCGTCGACCCGCACACCGCCACCGCCGCCGACCTCCCCCTGCTCCTCAAGGCCGCGGCGGGCGGCGGAGGCCGCGGGATGCGGGTCGTACGGGACCTGGACGCGCTCAAGGAGGAACTGGAAGCCGCCTCCGCCGAGGCGCGCTCCGCCTTCGGTGACGGCGAGGTCTTCGCCGAGCCCTACATCGAACGGGGCCGCCACGTCGAAGTGCAGATCCTCGCCGACTCCCACGGCACCGTCTGGGCACTCGGCACCCGCGACTGCTCCCTCCAGCGCCGCCACCAGAAGGTCATCGAGGAGGCCCCGGCGCCCGGCCTGCCCGAAGCCCTGCGCGCGAGCCTGGCCGAGGCGGCCGTCGCCGCCGCGCGGGCGGTCTCGTACCAGGGCGCGGGCACCGTCGAGTTCCTCGTCACCGCGGACGGCCGCCCCTTCTTCCTGGAGATGAACACCCGACTCCAGGTGGAACATCCCGTCACCGAGGCCGTCTTCGGGCTCGACCTCGTCGCGCTGCAACTGCGGATCGCCGAAGGCGCCCCGCTGCCCCTGACCCCTCCCCGGCCCACCGGGCATGCCGTCGAGGCCCGCCTCTACGCCGAGGACCCGGCCCAGGACTGGCGCCCGCAGACCGGGACGCTGCACACCCTCGCGGTCCCCGGCGAGGTCCGCGTGGACACCGGATTCACCGACGGGGACGCCGTCTCCATCCACTACGACCCCATGCTCGCCAAGGTCATCGCGCACGCCCCGACCCGCGCCGAGGCCGTCCGGGCCCTCGCCCGCGCCCTCGCCGGAGCCCGGATCCACGGGCTCACCACCAACCGCGAACTCCTCGTACGGTCCCTGCGGCACCCCGAGTTCACCGCCGGGCGGCTCGACACCGGCTTCTACGAACGCCACCTGCCCGCCCTCACCGAAACCGCCCCCGACGACACTGGGGGCCATTCACGAGGGGGCGGACGGATAAGTCAATGCACGGACCCGGCAGCAACTGATGTCCCATCAGGAGATGTCAGGGTGAGGGCGGCGGGGCCGAGTTCGGGGTCGGGGTCCAGGCCGTCGGGACCGGACTCGAAACCGGGGCCGGGGCCGGGGGCGGCTCCCCCGCCCGTCCCGGTCTCCCGGAAGGCCCGCCGGTAGGCCGTCGGACTGACACCGAGCGCGGCCTGTACGTGCTTGCGCAGCGACTGCGCCGTCCCGAAGCCCGCCTCGCGCGCCACCTGCTCCATGGGCAGGTCGCTCTGCTCCAGCAGCGAGCGGGCCCGCTCCACCCGCTGCCCGACGATCCACTCGCCGGGGCTGAGCCCCGACTCCTCGCGGAACCTGCGCGTGAAGGTCCGTACCGACATCGCCTCCTGCCGGGCCAGGTCGGTCAGCCGCAGCGGCTCGTGCAGCCGGTCCAGCACCCACGCGCGGGCCGCGGTGGTCGCGGAGCGCTGCGGCCGCGGCACCGGGCGCTCGATGAACTGCGCCTGTCCGCCCTCGCGGTGCGGCGGTACGACGGTGCGCCGGGCCACGTCGTTGGCGACGGCCACGCCGTGGTCGCGGCGCACGATGTGCAGGCACAGGTCGATGCCGGCGGCGACCCCGGCGGAGGTGAGCACGTCCCCGTCGTCGGTGTAGAGCACGCCGGGGTCGACCAGTACGGCCGGGAAGAGCTGCTGGAAGTGTTCCGCGGAGGCCCAGTGGGTGGTGGCCCGGCGGCCGTCCAGGTACCCGGCGGCGGCCAGGACGTAGCCGCCCGTGCAGATGGAGACGAGCCGGGTGCCGGGCCTGATGTGCGCGAGCGCGGCGGCGAGTTCGGGGGTGAGCCGGCCCTCCGCGTGGACCGGGCCCAGCTCGTAGGAGGCGGGGACCACCACGGTGTCGGCCGTGGCCAGCAGTTCCGGGCCGTGCTCGACGTGGATGTCGAAGTCGGCGTCCGTGGGGACCCGTCCGGGGGCCAGCCCGCAGGTGAGGATCTCGTACAGCGGCCGCCCGGCGGCTCCGTCCTTGGCCCGGCCGAAGATCCGGTGCGGGATCCCGAGCTCGAAGGGCAGCAGCCCGGCGAGGGCCAGTACGACAACGCGGTGGGCACGGTGCGCGCGAGTCTCCATGGCCCGATTGTATCGAAGGGTGTCAGTCAGGCCACTGTCGTACGGGGTCCCGCCGACCGGAAACTGTCGTCGTGACGCAAACAGCCCCCGGCCCCGGCCCCTCCCCCGACCCCTCGTCCGCACCGGCACCGACGACCTCGCCCGGCTCCGGGCCCGGCCCCGCGTCCGCCGACGCGCCGCAGCAGCCGCAGGGGCCGCAGCGCCCGCACCGCGTCCACCGCGCCTGGTTCGTCGCGGCCGTCGCCTTCGTGACGATCATCGGCGCGGCCGCCTTCGCCTCCCTCCCCGGACTGCTCATCGAGCCGCTCCACGAGGAGTTCGACTGGTCGCGCGGCACGATCGGCCTCGCCGTCTCCGTGAACCTCGCGCTGTACGGGATCACCGCGCCGTTCGCCGCCGCGCTGATGGACCGCTTCGGCATCCGGAAGGTCGTCGCGGTCGCGCTGACCGTCATAGCCGGCGGCTCGGTGGCCACGGTCTGGATGACCGCTTCCTGGCAGCTGATCCTGTACTGGGGCGTCCTGGTCGGCCTGGGCAGCGGCTCGATGGCGCTGGCCTTCGCGGCGACGGTGACCAACCGCTGGTTCACCGCCCGGCGCGGCCTGGTCACCGGCATCCTGACCGCCGCCGGGGCCTCCGGACAGCTGGTCTTCCTGCCGCTGCTGGCCTGGCTGGTGGAGAACCACGGCTGGCGCCCGGCGTCGGTGACCGTCTCACTGGCGGCCCTGGCCGTCGTGCCCTTCGTCTGGCTCCTGCTGCGCGACCACCCGGCCGACATCGGGCTCGCCCCGTACGGCGGCACGTACGCACCGAAGCCCGCGCCCGTCCCGGGAGCCGCCCGCCGGGCGGTGGGCGTACTGGCCAAGGCGGCCCGTACCGGCCCCTTCTGGCTGCTGGCCGGCACCTTCGCGATCTGCGGGGCCTCGACCAACGGCCTGGTCAAGACCCACTTCATACCCTCGGCCCACGACCACGGCATGCCGGTGACGGCGGCGGCCGGACTGCTGGCGGTCATCGGCGTCTTCGACGTCATCGGGACCGTCTTCTCCGGCTGGCTGACGGACCGCTTCGAATCGCGCCGCCTGCTCGCGGTCTACTACGCCCTGCGCGGGATCTCGCTGCTCTTCCTCCCGATGCTGCTGGCCCCGTCCGTGCACCCGCCGATGGTGTTCTTCATCGTCTTCTACGGCCTGGACTGGGTCGCGACCGTCCCGCCGACGATCGCACTGTGCCGCGAGCACTACGGCGAGGACGGCGCCATCGTCTTCGGCTGGGTCCTGGCCTCGCACCAGATCGGCGCGGCGGTGGTGGCCTTCCTGGGCGGCCTGGCCCGCGACGCCTTCGGCTCGTACGACCCCGTCTGGTACGCGTCGGGCGCGCTGTGCGCGGTGGCCGCGCTGATGGCGATGGTCATCCGCCGCCGCACCACGACCGAGGCCGTCACGGCCTGAACGGCCGCACGGCGACGGTCCAAGCGGTGCTCCGGCCTAGGCGCCCGCCGCCGTGGTGGATTTCAGGGTGCCGTCCGGGCCCGCCAGGAGGACCGGGGTGTCCGGGCCGCCGAGGTCGCGGACCGCCGCGCGGTCGGCGTCGGAGGGGGCGTCCGCCGCGCTGACGACCGCGGCCGCCTCCAGGGACTGGGCTCCGCTGGCCACCGCCATCGCGACGGCCGTCTGGAGCGCGCTCAGCTTGAGGGAGTCCAGCTCCACGGTCCCGGCGACGTACGTACGGCCGGTCTCGTCCCGGACCGCCGCCCCCTCGGGCACGCCGTTGCGGGCCCGTGCGCTGCGCGCCAACGTGATGATCTTGGTGTCTTCGGGGTCGATCCCGGTGCTGTCGGTCATGGTCCGAAGCATATGGAGCGCGTCCGCGGGGCCGCACGACGACCCCGCGGACACGCTCTCCCCTCCACCCCCGGCCTCCCCCCCGCCGCCCCCGCCCGCCCGTCCGGAGTCCTCGACGCCGCCGGGGCCGTCGGGGGCGCCGGGCCCGCCGGTGCGCGGTACGGCGGCCTCCGCGGTGACCCCGTCGGCGGCGACGGCCAGCGGCCGGGCCGCCTCACCGGCCCGCAGGAGGTCGCGGGTGGCCGCCTGCGCGATCCAGGGCGCGAGCAGGTAGCGGACCGTGCCCCCGGCTCCGCCGTCGGCGGACCGGCTCAGCGCCAGAGCGGCGGCGGTGGTCACGGTCAGGGCCGACGGCAGGGGTCGGCGGGTCAGGAGGCGGCGGGGGCCTTCGCGGCCTTGTCCGGTGCGCCGGAGAGCAGTCGCAGGGTCTCGGCGTGGAAGATCTCGTTGCCCCGGGTGGTGACGTCCAGGAGCAACTGCCGCTGCTCCCCGGTCAGTGTGGAGAGCAGTTCGCCGAGGGCGCCCCGGTATCCGGTGAAGACCTTCTCGACCCGCTCCGCGAAGGCCTCGGGAACGGCTTCGACGATGACCCGCCTGCGGTCCCCGGGGTCGGGGCGGCGCCGTACGAACCCGGCCTTCTGCAAGTGGTCGATGACCGCGGTGATGGCCCCGCCCCGGCTGAGTCCGACGCGCTCGGCGAGCCGGCCGGGGGTCATCGGCCCTTCCAGGTCGAGCAGGCTCAGGCAGTTGAAGTCGGTGGCGTTGAGGCCCACCGACTGGGCCACCGCGGACTGGAAGAGGACCGTGCGCGCGGCCTGCACCCGCAGTGCCGTCGCGAGCGACAGCAGCGTGGCGAAGGAGGGGTCCTCTTCGCTGTGCGGTTGCATCCTCGAGCTGCCTTCCTGCCGGTCCGGTGCGGTGTGGTGCGGACAGCGTACTGGCGCGGTCCGGCCCGGGTGCGTCCGGTCCCGGCAGGTCAGCGGGGCTGCCGGGAGCGCAGGGCCCGGTCCACGCGCAGGCGCACGGCCTTGGCGGCCACCGCGAACAGCGGTCCGGAGGTCGGGAACGGCTTCACCCGGCCGTTGTGGAAGGACGCGACCGTCCAGCGGTCCCCTTCGCGGACCAGGACCAGCGTCTGCCTCGACCGCCGCTTGGCGGTGACCTCGCGCTGCCAGGGGAAGAGCGCGGCTCCGGTGGAGACCACGACGGCGGTGTGCTCGTCGACCATGCGGACGCTCTCGATGTCCTCGCACACCAGCCGGGTGCCGTACAGCATCGTGCGGAACATCAGGTCGTGCGTGTCCGCGATCTCCTGACGGCCTTCCAGCACGACCCCGTTGAACTGGACGTACGCGGCGTCCGGCGTGAACAGCCCGGCGTATCCGGCGCCGTCGGCGGCATTCCAGTGCTCGGACAGCCCGTCCAGCAGGGTCCGGACCCCTTCGAGGACGGCGGGGCCGGCGGGGCCTGCGGTGGTCTGCGTCTGCATGACGATCCCCTTTGCTCTCTTTCCGCGTTTCTCGTTTTCCGTATATCTCTAATTTAGAGAGATATGGCGGAGCCCGTCAACCCCCGCGCCCGCGGCGACGGCGGCGCTCCACCGGGACTCAAGCCGGAATCGACCACAACTCCCTTTGATGAAAGGTGAATTCACTACCCTGACCGATATGTGGTTCATCGGATTTGGTGGCGCATTTGCCGTGATCGTCCTCCCGGCGATCCTGGGCAGGCGCATGCTCGGCATGGATGCGGGCGTCCTGCGCGTGATGGTCGCCGCGGTGGTCGGCGTCTCGGTTTCCGGGACGCTCATCGGGCCGCAGTTGCAGGTCAGAGGCCCACTCCTGTTCTCCCTGATGGTCGGCGTGGGGCTGCTGACCGCGATGGTCTGCCTCGTCGTCCTCGATCTGGCGCTGCCGTCCGGCGGGATGCGGCCGCTGGGCTGGATCCCGTCGGTCCGCGCCCGGCTGTCACGGGCCCGGCGCTACTCCGAGATCGTCGCGATCCTCGGCCGCCACGGCCTGCGCCCCTATCTCACGGGCCGGGCCAGAAGCGCCGACGGCACCCGGCACGCCCACCTGGCCCGGGAACTGCGCGGGGCCCTCCAGGCGGGCGGCACCACCTTCGTGAAGCTGGGACAGGTGATGTCCACCCGGCGCGACCTGCTGCCCGAGGCGTACGTCGAAGAGCTCAGCCACCTCCAGGACCAGGTGCCGCCCGCACCCTGGCCCGCGGTGGAGGCCATCCTGCTGGAAAGCCTCGGGGCGCCCACGGACGAGGTGTTCTCCGAGTTCGACCGCGAACCGCTCGCCGCCGCCTCCGTCGCCCAGGTGCACGCGGCCGTGCTGCGCGACGGCACGCGCGTCATCGTCAAGGTGCAGCGGCCCGGGATCCGCGAGGCGGTCGACCGGGACCTGGACATCGTCGCCCGCCTCGCCCGGACCCTCCAGGTCCGTGCGGACTGGGGCCGCAGCCTCGGGCTGACCGAACTGGCCCAGGGGTTCGCGGTGGCGCTGCGCGAGGAGCTGGACTTCCGGGTCGAGGCCCGCAACATGACCGCCGTGAGCCGGGCCGCCGAGGCGCGCCGGGACGACAGCGTCGTCTTCCCCGTGCTGTGCGGGGAACTGAGCGACGACCGCGTCCTGGTGATGAGCCGGATCGACGGAACACCGCTCGGCCAGGCCCGCCCCGACAGCCCCGAGCACGGGAGGAAGCTGGCGAAGACCCTGCTCACCGCGCTGCTCGACCAGATCATGTACGACGGGGTGTTCCACGCCGATCCGCATCCGGGCAACATCCTGCTGCTCCCCGACGGAAGCCCCGCCCTGCTCGACTTCGGCTCGGTGGGGCGCCTGGACAGCGGGCTGCGCTCCGCCATGGCCGGGCTGTTCCTCGCCGTCGACCGCGGGGACCCGGTGGCGCTGTGCGACGCGCTGCTGGAGGTGACCGACCGGCCGGAGGAGGTCGACGAGCAGCGGTTGCAGCGGGCGCTCGGGCAGTTCAGCGGCCGGCACCTGGGGCACGGGTCCGCTCCCGACGTGGCGATGTTCACCGCCCTGTTCCGGCTCGTGGCCGAGTTCCGGCTGACGGTGCCGCCGGAGCTGGCGGCGGTGTTCCGGGCCCTGGCCACCCTCGAGGGCACCCTGCAGCGGGTGTCGGACGGCTTCGACATCCTGGACGCGTCCCGCTCGTACGCCGCCGCACGGTTCGCCCGGCAGCTGGAGTCGGACAACATACGGGGCACCGCGCGCGACGAGATGATGGCGCTGCTGCCCGTACTGCGCCGGCTCCCCCGGCGCCTCGACCGGATCGGCGGGGCGCTGGAGGAGGGGCGGCTGGGGCTGAACATCCGGCTGCTCTCCGACGCCCGCGACCGGCGGGTGATCGGCGAGCTGCTCAGCCGGGTCCTGCTGACCTTCCTCGGGATCTTCTTCGGGGCGCTGGGGGCGCAGCTGCTGAGCATCGGGGGCGGCCACATGGTGAGCGAGCGGCGCAGCGGGCCGCCCTCGCCCTGGCCGCCCTCGGCGACCAGCTGCTCCACCGGCTTGCGGCGCATCAGGGGGTGGGGCGCCTTGCGGGGCTCCGAGGTGAGCGGTGGCGCCTGGCCGTGATCGAGCACGAGGGGAGACGTGGCGCTGACCGTGCTGGGCAGCGGGGAGTCCTCCCGCCTGCACAACCGCCTGGTACGCCGCGACCAGACCGCCGTCGCGGCCGGCTTCGGCATGGCGCGGCTGGCCGGCGCCGCGGCTACCGGCGGCGGGCCGCGCCGTGGGCGAGTGCGTCGCCGACGACCCGGATGGCCCGGGCCAGCCGGGCGAGCTGCCTCAGCTCCCCCGCGTACATCCTGATCGAGGTCTCGATGACCGCCTCGGCCACCCCGAGGCCGGGGAGTTCGGCGCGGCTGGTCTCCAGGGCCACGCGTACGGCGCGCATCTCGTGCTGGACCTGGAGCTGGGCATGGCGGGCGAGCAGTACGGGGCTGCGGGTCAACGTCGCGTAGCCGGCGTAGCGGGCCGGGACCAGGTCGCGGAGCCATCGGGTGGCCGTGCGTTCCCAGTCGTGGTTCCCGGGACGCTTGACCTGGCTGGGCCAGTCCGGGCTGTGCGTGACGAGCGTCGTCTGAGACATTCTTGCCGCTTCCACAAGGTGTCGAACGGTGATCGAGAACGTGCCGGTGGCGGCCTCGGCCCAGGGGTTGGCCGAGGCCGCGGGGGCGCTCCGGGTTCCGAAGGCCGGACGGGACGCCTGGTGCGACGTGAGGAGGAGGTGCGTCGCACCGGGTGTCTGTTCTGGGAGGGCTGGGGTGGCTCTCCTGGCGTCTTGACGGATGACCGCGCCGCCATCAGTAAACATATATACCGTTGAGTAAGCAAGAGTATGAAAATATTCATGCCCGGGTGGGGTGTGAATACGGGCGCCCGGCGAACGGTCTCAGAGGAAGAATCCGTGCTGGTCGGCGGCCTGCTCATAGCTTTCGAGCCGCGCCTGCGTCCGCTCGGGATCCGCGTCGGACATCGCCTGGAGCAGCGCGGCGGACAGCACGCCCGGCGCCGCGTAGGAGTCGAAGACCAGCCTGGAACCGGTGCCGGCCGTCAGCGCCACATCGGCCTCGTCCACCAGCGGGCCCAGCGTGCCGTCCGTGATCAGAACGACCCGCAGCCCCGCCCGGCGCGCGACCCGCAGCGCCGCCAGGGTCTCCTTGGCGTGCCGGGGCATGGCGAAGGCCAGCACCCAGCTGCCGCCGGCCGCGCGGGCCTGGAGCAGCGCGTCGTAGGCCACGCTTCCGCCGCCGGTCACCAGCCGCACGTCGGGGTGGATGCGGCGGGCCGCGTACGCGAAGTACTCGGCCAGGGAGACGGAGATCCGCAGCCCGAGCACCGTCAGCGGCACCGAGCGGGCCAGCTCGCGGCCGATGTCGAGCACCTGGTTGGTGTCGGCGAGCAGCCTGCGTACGTCGCGCAGGTTCTCGATCTCGGCGTCGCCGGCGGCCTGCAGCTCGTTGCGGCGGGTCTGCTCGGGGCTGTCCGGGGCGCCGGCCACCGCGCTCAGCGCGATGGGCTGGAGCACGTCGCGCAGCGCCGGATAGCCGCTGAACCCCAGGGCGGCCGCGAACCGGGTCACGGACGGCTGGCTCACTCCGGCCCGCTCGGCGAGCTCGGTGATCGAGAGGAACGCCGCCTCGGTGAGGTGGTCCACGAGGTACTGGGCGATCCGCCGCTGGCCGGGGGAGAGCGGATGTCCGTCGAACAGCGCCCGGACCCGTTCGGCCGGGGCGCGCTCGCGCTCGGCCGCCTGCCCGCTCGGCGTGATCGCGGCCGCTTGTGCCCTCGCCTGCTGCCCCGATGACACGGGCGGTCCTCCCTGTCGTGCCGCTCTGTGATCCCAACATAGCTCACGGCATCCGGCTGACCAGCGCGCTTGTGCTCCGGGTCACGAACCGTCAACACCCCGGTACCGGCTCCCCCGTGGCGATCCGGTAGCGGGCGCGGCCGTCGAGGAGCAAGGGGACGAGCGCGCGCGGGGACTGGCGCAGCGGGACGTACGCGCCGCCGTCCGCGGCCCGTACGACGCGCACTCCGTGCAGGTCGAGGCGGGCGGCGGTGCCCGCGTACTGGGCCGGGGTGAGGCGGTAGCCGCAGGGCGGGTCGGCCAGGATCTCCTCCGGGGCCGCCGGGGCGTTGTCCGCGCCGCCCAGCCGGACGGGTCCCGCGTCCCGGGCGCCGGCCCGGCGGGCGGCGGCCGAGGCCGCGGCCAGGGGGCCCGTACGCTCGGAAACGTAGGCGAACAGCCCATGCAGGGCGACGAGTTGGGTGGACACGCGGCGGCGGTGGTTGAGGGCCGGGTCGGCCCGCTCCGCGTCGCCGGCCGCGCCGCCGGGCGCTTCGACGCGGCTCTCGACCAGCAGGGCGACCGCGTGCTTGACGCCCGCGGTGTTGCGCAGGATCCGTTCCTGGCCGTCCCCCGCGGACTGGGTGGCCGGCAGGCCGGTGGCGGGGTCGGTCCGGATGCCGTAGGTGCCGGTGGAGCGGCCGGCCGCGCGCGCCGCTTCCCGTACGTACGCGCCGGACAGCACGCGGGACTGCGCGTACACCCCGGGGTCGGTGTTCAGGTTGCGCGGCCAGAGGTCGAAGAGGTCCTTGTCGTAGGTGCCCGGTGTGGCCCGGTACTCGTGCAGGTCGTACACGAGCTGCGGACGTCGGTCGCGCAGGACGGCGGCGACGGCCCGCGCCTCGGGCGAGTCCAGGGCGAGGTGGTCGCGGTTGATGTCGGTGCCGGCCGCGTTGGCCCTGGTGCCCGCCGCCCGGCCGTCGGGGTTGGCGGTCGGTACGACGAGGACCGTGGCCTGCTCCAGGAGACGCCGGGCGGCCGGCTCCCGGGCGTACGCGAGGTCGCGGACGGTGGTCAGGCAGGCCTCGCGCCCCGCGGGCTCGTCCCCGTGCTGGGAGCACACCAGCAGGACGGTGACGGGGCCGCGGCCCAGGGCCACCAGGTGCAGCGGGCGGCCCAGCACCGTCGTGCCGATGCGCCGGACGGAGGCCCCCGCCCCGGCGCGGCGCCCGACGGCGTCGAGGAGCTCGCGCTCCTGGGACCCGGTGGTCCAGCTCGCCCCGTTCGAGGCCTCGAATCCGGTACGGGGCGCGTCTTCGGCCGCGTGCGCCGGTCCGGGGGCGAGCGGCAGCGCGAGCGCGCCCACGACGAGGGCGGCCAGGGCGAGCGCGGCCCGGGCGCGGGCTGCCCGGGCGCGGGCTGCCCGGGCGCGGGGCGTCACGTTCTCGATCACGCCCCCGGTTGTAGCGGTCCGGGGCCCCCGGTGTCGCCGTGAGGGCCGCGGACTCACCCGGGCGGCGGCGCCGGGATCCCGGGGGGCCGGGATGGCGACCCGGCATCGGCACGCCGAGCAGGCGCGCGACGATGTGGTTGCGCACGTCGTCCAGGTCGGCGACGCGGCCGGCCATGTACTCGCCGGCCCCCGCGAGGAGCTCGCGGTAGTGGGCGAAGGCGTCGTACACACCGCGCTCGGCGGTGCCGCCGACGGCGATCCGCCGGTCAACGTCCGTCATCAGCTCGGGGTCCGCGGCGATCACCGCCTGGGCCTCGCGCACGTGCTGAGCGTCGCCACCGGCCCGCTCGCCAACCCCGCCGGCGCCCTGCGACAGGTCCTGCTGTGCGAGGAGGACAGCAAGGAGCAGGCCGGCCAGAAGCAGCGGCTCGGCCAGGTGCTGCGCCGCGGCGACCGCACGGTGATGATCCTCGGCCGGGAGCACACCCACCGCGACGACCGCGTCCACTGGCTCGCCCTCGACCACGACCCGGAAGGGGCGTTCGGCCAGATCGCCGACTTCACCCACCACGAGGACCAGCTGTACACCCCCGCCCTCCCGCACGAGCGCCTGCTCCCGCTGATCCGCCTCGTCCGCGAGCGCGGCGCCGCGCCGTGGCGGCCCGAGGCACCCGTCACACTCGACGCCGCCACCGGCATCGGGCCCGCACAGGCGACACTGCTCGTCGCGGCGGGGACCGGTGAACCGGACGCGGCAGGGCTGGCCCTGGTCGGCCTCAAGGCCCGCCAGGCGGCAGGGGCCGACGCCAGGCTGAGCGCGCTCGGCGGCGCCAACCGGCTGGCGCTGCTGGACGCGCTGCTGCCCGCCGACCCCGCCGACCTGTGGGAGACCGGCCCCGACACCGCGGCGGCCGCCAAGACCTGGGCGGAGCGCCTGGGATCGCTGGTGCGGTTGCCGGAGGACCTGGGAGACGTCCTGGCCGGTGTCACCACCGTGGCGGCGGAAGCCGTCCTCAACCCCGATCGCACCGCGTGGCTCAGCCGCACCACCCCGATGCGGCTCGACAAGGACGGCCACCTCGTGGCGGAGGACCCGGCCGCAGTCCCGGGAGGCGGCCGCCTCACCAGCGCGGTGGCCGCGCTCAGCGGGCTCGCCTACGGACTGCCGTACGGCCATCCGCTGCGCGCCCATCTGCCGGCCGGACTCGCCGCGCTGCGCCGGCGCCTGGCCGACCCCGGCCTCATCCTCAACCTGGACGTGGAGTGGACGGAGAAGGGCACCGCGACCGCGGTCCCGCTGCGCACCGCGTACGGTATGCCCGCGACGGGAGGGGCGGGGGCCGACGGCCTCACCCGGCTCGGGGACGCCCTCGTGCTGCGCCCCTGGTACGGCGACACCGAGATGACGTTGGTGCGTACGGCCGGGATCACCGGCGCGGACGATCCCGTCCTCGGGCTGCTCGAAGGGCTGGTCGGCCCGGGCCGCGGCCACTCCCTGGCGGCCGTGCGGGCCCTGCTCGGCGACGACCTCGAACAGGCCGTCCTGGCCGGTTCGGCTCCCGGCGGCTTCACCGGCTACGCCCAGGACCCCGCCCGATCGGTACCGGAGCTGGTCGCCGAGGTGGCCGCGACCCACGGGCTGGGCGACGACGCGGCCGCGCTCTACCTGCAACTGCTCGCACTGCCCGACCCGACCGACCGCGACCGCGCCCGGTGGACCGGCTGGACGCCGGGCCGGTCGAAGAAGGCCAGGACCGAACTGGCCGCCACCGGCCTGGTCCTGGAGGCCAAGCGGTCCCGTGCGGGCCGGACCCTGTTCCTGCCCTGCGGCTGGCACGACTTCAAGGCACCTGCCCTGCCGGTGGAGACCTGGAAGGAACCCCTCTACCCGCTCCGCGACCACACCCGGGCCGTGCCACACCTGCCGGTGCCCGCCCTGTTCGCCCGCGCATGGGGCCGTGTCAAGGACGACGACGCCCCCGCCTTCGAAGAACTCACCACCCGTGCCACCCGGAAGGGCCGCCGCCGATGACCACCGACACCACCGTTTCCGCACCCCCGTCCGTACCTCCGCCCGCCCGGCAGGTCAGCCCGCCCGAGGACCGTCACACCACCGAACTGGCCTTCCTCGCCGCCTACGACAACGGCCCCCGGCCGCCCGCCTGGCTGCTGAGCCCGCGCGCCGTCGTCACCTTCGTGATGGGCAGCGGCGGCGAGGCCCTGCGGCTGCCCGAGGGCGCCGCGACGCCCGACGGCGTCCCGCGCAAGCTGGTCGTCGAGCAGAAGTTCGTCGGCGACCGCGCCCTGGTGGAACGCTGCGTCGTCACCCTCGCCGGAGAACGCGGGCTGCTGCTCGTCGGCGAGCCCGGCACCGCCAAGTCGATGCTCTCCGAGCTGCTGTCCGCCGCCGTGTGCGGCACCAGCGGCCTGGTGGTGCAGGGCACCGCGGGCACCACCGAGGACCAGCTCAAGTACGGCTGGAACTACGCGCTGCTCCTGGCCCAGGGCCCCACCCGGCAGGCCCTGGTGCCCTCCCCGGTCCTCACCGCCATGACCCGGGGCGCGGTGGCCCGCGTCGAGGAGATCACCCGCTGCCTGCCCGAGGTCCAGGACGCCCTGGTCTCGCTGCTGTCCGAACGGCGCATCGCCGTCCCGGAACTGGCCGGCAGCGCCGACGCCCTCGCCCACGCCGCACCCGGCTTCACCCTCATCGCGACCGCCAACCTCCGCGACAAGGGCGTCTCCGAGATGTCCGCGGCCCTCAAGCGCCGCTTCAACTTCGAGACCGTCGGCCCCATCGGCGATCTGGACGCCGAGACCGCCCTGGTACGCCGCCAGGCCCACGCGGCCGTCACCCGGGCCGGAGCCCCCTTCCAGGTGGACGACGCGATCCTCGAAGCCCTCGTGACGGCCTTCCGCGACCTGCGGGACGGGCGGTCGGCCGAAGGCTGGGAGGTCGAGCGCCCGTCCACGGTGATGAGTACCGCGGAGGCGGTGTCCGTGGCCGGTTCGCTGGCCCTGGCCGCCGCGTACTTCCCCGGCGACCGGGACGTGCTGTCCCTGCTCGCCGGACACCTGCTGGGCGTGGTCCGCAAGGATGACCCGGCCGACGCCGCCCGGCTGCTGGGCTACTGGGACGGCGCGGTGCGCCGCCGCGCCGAGCAGGGTTCGGCGACCTGGCGCACCCTGTGGGACCTGCGCCCGGTCCTGGAGAGCTGACGCCATGACCGTTCCGTCTCCGGCCGCCGCCGCGGAAGCCTCGACCGCCCCGTACGACTCCACTGCCCCGTACGACTCCACCGCCCCGGCCATGACTCCGGACGAGGCGGTGGAGTCGTACGGGGCAGTGGCGCCCGCCCCCGGGCTCCGTCCCCGTCCCGTACGGGCGTGAATCTACCGCTGACGGGTTCCGGGCGGAACGCGCATGTCGAGCGCGTGCCTGCCGTACGCGATGCCGGGCCCATGTCCGGATCTTTGTGGGTTCTGCCAGTACGGCAGTCCGCCGGGCCCCGTGGAGACTGCCAGACAGGGGCCGCGGCACGTCCAGGGTGCGGGGTGCGGGCCGCGCGGCGGTCAAGAGCCTTGCGAAGCATGGGGGATGACAGAGCATGAGCACGCAGCAGTACGACGAGATAGGTGAGGCGTACGAGGGCTTCAAGGCCCTGCCGCTGGAGCAGTACGCGGTGGTGCCCGCCTTCCTGGCCATGGTCGGGGACGTGACCGGCAAGTCGATCCTGGACCTGGCCTCCGGTACCGGCTTCTACAGCAGGGAGTTCAAGCGGCGCGGCGCCGCGGAGGTGCTCGGCATCGACATCTCCGGTGAAATGGTTTCCGTGGCAAGGAAGTTGGAGGAAGGCGACCCGCTGGGTGTGCGCTACGAGGTGGGCGACGTCGCCGAACTGCGGCCGTTCGAGCAGGGCTTCGACATCGGCCTGGCGGTCCAGCTGCTGAGCTACGCGCCGGACATCGCCACCACGGAGCGGATGTGCCGCAACCTGCACCGGAGCCTGAAGCCCGGCGGCGAGCTCTTCGTCCTCAACCAGTCGCCCGATTTCCGCTTCGACGGGCCGACCCCGGAGAAGTACGGCTTCCGCTCCGAGCTCACGGGCGAGGAGGTCGAGACCGGCCCGCAGGTCCGGATCACCGCGTTGCTCGAGCCGCCCGTCTCGTTCGTCGCCAACCTCCCGCGCCGCGAGGTGTACGAGAAGTGCCTGCAGGCGGCCGGATTCAGTGAGGTGACCTGGGTCCCGCTGACGGTGTCGGACGCCGGGGTGCGCGAGTTCGGTGCGGAGTTCTGGGTGGACTTCCGCGCCAACCCCGCGCTGGAGATGCTGCGCTGCCGCGCCTGACACACCCACCGGGCGCCTGGAACCCCCCGGCCCGTGAGAGCTCCGAGTTCTCGGGTGCGCCCGAAGCGGCCCACCGCTCAGGGAGTGGGCGTGGTCGCCCAGGTGCGGAAGAGCCCAAGGGCCTCGGCGAGGTTTCCGGGGCCGCACGCGGCGCGGAAGGTGTTCTCGGCGGTCCAGACCCAGACCCAGTCCCGCGTGCTGCGATTGACGTCCTGGCGGGGGTGTTCGCGTCCTTCCAGGTCCGTTTCCTTCAGATCTATCTCGATCGTCCAGCCGGGATTGTCGAGTGTGGCGATCTTCACGCCCCACTCGTGCTCCCAGTCGCCGTCGCACTGCTCCGCGTACCAGTCCTGCAGCCAGGCAAGAAGATCGTTCGAATCGCTCATGACAGGGATGTTAAGGGAGTCGTGCGCTCGGCCTCGGGCGTGACCGCCGGTACGGGGCGCATCCGGGCCCGCGCCCCTGAAGCGTCTCGGGGGCGGTGTCGGGGTCGGCCCCGGGTGGTCCCTGATGTGGGACGCGAACGCCGTCTGTACCGTCATGGTCATGTCGAAAAGTGGGAACAATGTGACCGGCGGCAAGCGCCGAATGCCGGGTTGGAAGCGGGCGTTGCTGATTCTCGGTTCGCTCGTCGCGACCTTCGCCCTTGTCATCGGCTCGCTGTTCACCTGGCTCTACACCGGGGCCAAGGTGTCCACCGTCGGCGAGGTGGACTTCCACAACGCCCTCGCGGTGCCGCCCCTCGCCGCGTCCACCGTGGACGCGGACGGGACCCGCGTCTTCGACCTGCGCATGCAGGCGGGGGAGACCGAGTTCACCCCCGGGAGCAAGACCCCGACCTGGGGGTTCAACGGCAGCTACCTCGGCCCCACCCTCCGCGCGGCGAAGGGCGAGAAGGTCCGGGTGAAGGTGGCCAACACCCTGCCCGAGGAATCCACCGTCCACTGGCACGGCATGCACCTGCCCGCCGCGATGGACGGCGGCCCCCACCAGATGGTGCCGGCGGGCGGCAACTGGGCCCCCGAGTGGACGATCGAGCAGCCGGCCGCGACCCTCTGGTACCACCCGCATCCGCACGGTGAGACCGAGACGCACGTCCAGCGCGGCCTCGCGGGCCTGTTCCTGCTGGACGACACGGCGTCGGCGGCCCTGCCCCTGCCCAAGTCGTACGGGGTGGATGACATCCCGGTCATCGTCCAGGACGTGACCTTCGACGGCGCGAAGTTCGACCACGGCCACAAGCTGATGCGCAACGTCGGCTTCCTCGGCGACCGGACGATGGTCAACGGCACGCTGGACCCGTACGTCACCGTCCAGGACGAACTGGTCCGGCTGCGCCTGCTGAACGCCTCCACCGCCCGCGTCTACACCTTCGGCTTCGACGACGGCCGCACGTTCCGGCAGATCGCCTCGGACGGCGGCCTCCTCGAAGCCCCCCACACGGCCGACCGCCTGGTCCTCTCGCCGGGGGAGCGCGCGGAGATCGTCGTACGGATGAAGCCGGGCGAGCGGACGGTCCTGCGCTCCTACCCCCTGGACGCCGGCCTGGACTTCTGGAACCAGCGCTTCGGTGGCGGCGACGACTCCTTCGACGTGATGCAGCTGCGCGCGGCGCCCACCCTGAGGCCGTCGGCAGAGCTGCCCGGGGCGCTGGTGGCATCGGCGCTCCCCACCGGTGAGGACTCGGCGCGCAACCGCTTCTTCGAGCTCAAGGCGTCCGGCATCAACGGTCGGAAGATGGACATGTCCCGGGTGGACGAGACGGTCACCCGCGGCACGGCCGAGACCTGGACCCTGCGCAACGACGACGGGATGCCGCACAACTTCCACGTCCACGACGTGCAGTTCCGCATACTCGACATCAACGGCGTGGCTCCGCCGCCGCCGTTGCGCGGGCCGAAGGACACCGTCTTCATCCCGTCCGGTTCGACGGTCCGCATCGCGCTGCGCTTCGACGGTCCCGCGGACCCGGATACCCCGTACATGTTCCACTGCCACCTGCTGTACCACGAGGACAAGGGCATGATGGGCCAGTTCGTGGTGGTCGAACCGGGCCAGTCGGCGGGCACCCTGAAGCCCCCGCCCTCGACCGGCTCACACCAGCACTAGGACGTCCCTCACGGCCTGGCCGGCCGGGTGCGCGCTCACTGCCGTGCACCCGGCCCGGAAGGGTGGGGCGGCACCATGGGGGCCTGTCTCTTATACCCATATGACGCTGCCCACGACCTACTCTGTGCCGATCTCCGTGGTGCCCCCGCCCTGAACTGCCGCGGGCTGATCCCCCGTACCCGCTTGAAGGCCGTCGACAGGGCGAAAGCCGAGCTGTAGCCGACCTGGTGGGCGGCCGAGGCGAGCGTCGTCGACGGGTCGCGCAGCAGGTCCGCCGCCAGGGCCAGGCGCCAGCCCGTCAGGTAGGTCATCGGGGGCTCGCCGACCAGCTCGGTGAAGCGGCGGGCCAATGCGGCCCGGGAGACACCGACCTTGCGGGCCAGCGACTCCACCGTCCAGCCGTGCGCGGGGTTCTCGTGGAGCAGCCTCAGCGCCGGCCCGGTCACCGGGTCGCTCTCGGCGCCGCCGCGCTCCGCGAGCCAGTCCCGTACGACGCCGATCACCAGCAGGTCCAACAGCCTGCCCAGGACCACGTCCTGGGCAGGTTCGGAGCGGGAGATCTCCCCGCCGAGCAGCGTGACCAGGCTCGGGTCCACCGGCCCGACCAGCACCCGCGGCAGCGCGTCGAGCAGGCGGCTGCCGATCTCGCCCGGCTCCTGGTAGGTGCCGCTCAGCAGCACCACGGAGCCGGCCTCCTCGCCCCACGTCCGCACCCCGAGCGCCATGGAGTCGGACACGTCCTCCCCGTCGTCCACCCTGCTGCACCGCTGGTCCGGTCCCACCCTGATCTGCACGGGCGTGTCCCGGTCGTCGCCGACGGTGTACGGGTCCGGCCCGCGGACCAGGACCGCCTCGCCCGGCTCGACGAGCACCGGCTCGCCCCCGTCGGGGAGCAGCCACGCCGACCCGTTCACCGTCGTCATCACCGACAGCGGGGCCCGGTCCTCGATCCGGACCGCCCAGGGCGGGGTGAAGACGGACTTGATGAAGAAGGCCGACCGGGCCTTGGGTCCTTCGAGGAGAGCCGTCAGCGTGTCCATCGGCCCATTCTCCCCGAGCGGTTCCCGCTCGCCCCGCTCTCCCGCCGAGGCTCCGGCGCCGTTCCTACGCGTCCCAGACACCGCGGGCCGCCGCCTCCCGCACGAAGTCGGAGAAGTCCTTGGGCCGCCGGCCCAGTACCTCCTCGACCCCGCCCACCAGGTGCGCGTTGCGCCCGTCGAGGATCAGCTCGAACAGTTCCGCGAACTCCTCCGGCAGCCCGTTGTCGCGCAGCACCGCCCGGTAGGCCTCGTTCGAGACCGGGACGTACGCGATCTCGCGCCCGGTGGCCTTCGACAGCTCGGCGGCGACGTCGGCGAAGCTGAGCAGCCGCGGCCCGGAGAGCTCGTACGTGCGGCCGATGTGCCGGTCGTCGGTCAGCGCGGCCACCACCACGTCGGCGATGTCGTCGGCGTCGACGAACGGCTCGACGGCATCGGCCGTCGGCAGGGCGATCTCGCCCGCCAGCACGGGCTCCAGGAAGAAGCTCTCGTCGAAGTTCTGGTTGAACCAGGCCGCCCGCACGACGGTCCAGTCGGCCCCGGACTCCTTCAGCGCGTCCTCGCTGCGCTCCGCCGCCTCCTCGCCGCGCCCCGACAGCAGCACCATCCGACGCGCGCCCGCCGCCACCGCCACCCGGGCGAAAGCGCCGACCTGCTCGGCGGCGCCGGGGAAGCCGAGGTCGGGGTAGTACGTGACGTACACCCGGTCCACGCCCTGCAGGGCCGGCCCCCAGCTCTCGGGGTCGTTCCAGTCGAAGGCCGGCTCACCGGTGCGCGAACCGATGCGGACCTGCCGGCCCAGGGCGGTGAGCTTCTCGGCCACGCGCCGACCCGTCTTGCCCGTGCCGCCGATGACCAATGTCTGCGTGCTCTCTGTCTTCGTCATGGCCCCAGTCAACGCTCATCGCGCTGGACGGAACATCGCCGAGAAGCTCAATCGCATACGCCTGCGTCTACTTCGCGGCGAGAGTGTGCGCCACGAGCGCGTTGGCGTGCCCGTGTCCGAGGCCGTGCTCGCTCTTGAGCCAGGCGACGAGCTCCATGTGCTTGGTCAGCGGCGAGGAACGGATGAGCTCCTGCCATTCCGCGATCGGACGGCCGTGCTTCTTCTCGATGGAAGGGAAGTAGCTGGCGGGGCCCTTCACCGGCTCGGTCATGGCGGTCTTCTTCCTCTCGGTGCGCACAGGGAACGGCCGCCCTGCGTCTCACGATGGATGGACGCCCGGCAGCCCGAAAACTCATCGGTCGTACCGCGAAAATATCGGATGATCTTCCGATGATGTGGACCGAGCGCACTGTCACCCGAGCCGGCGTACGCCTGACCTGCCGCGACTGGCACCCGCACGCCACCGCCACGGACTCCGCCGCCACCCCCGTCGTACTCCTCCACGGCCTCGCGGGCCACGCGGGCGAATGGGACGCGGCCGCCGCCCACCTCGCACCGCACCACCGCGTGGTGGCGGTGGACCAGCGCGGCCACGGCGCGAGCGAGCGCCGCCCCGCCGACGTCTCCCGCGCCGCGTACGTGGCGGACGTGCGGGCCGTCTGCGAACAGCTCGGCCTGCACCGCCCGGTGCTGGTGGGCCAGTCGCTCGGCGGCCACACCTCGATGCTCACCGCGGCCGCCCACCCGGACCTCGTACGGGGCCTCGTGCTGGTCGACGCGGGCGCGGCCGCCGGCGATCCGGGCACCGCCGAGGAAATCGGCTCCTGGCTGGACTCCTGGCCGGTCCCCTTCCCCTCGCCGGCCGCGGCGCGGGACTTCCTCACCGGACAGGGCTTGAACGGCGAGGTCTGGGCGGCCGGCCTGGAGCAGCGCGCGGACGGCTGGCACCCGCGGTTCGAGCGCTCGGTGATGGTCGCGGCCATCAGCGAGAACAGCACCCGCGACTGGTGGCCGCAGTGGCGCGCGGTCCGCTGCCCGGCGCTGCTCGTCGTCGGGGAGAAGGGCATCATCCCGCCCGCGGAGTCCGTCCGGATGCTCGACTCCGCCGACCCGTCCACGAGGATGACGGCCGTCTCGGTCCCGAACTCCGGCCACGACGTCCACCTGGACCAGCCCGCCCGGCTGCCGCGCGGGGTACCCCTGGAGGCGCTCGGGGCCGGCCCGGAACCGCGGTGCTCCCTGGGGCGGCACGCCGGGCCGCACCTGGACGTGCTCCCCGAGGGCCCGGACCCGGGGTGCTCGATTTGGTCCCGCTGGCCCGCGGACGCGGTCCTCTCCCTCCCCGACTGCCCGGTGGGCGGCGCTGGCGAGTGCTCCGGACCTGACTCCTCCCACCCCGGCGGCTACCATTGGCATCCTTCGCCCCCCGCTCCCTCACGCTCTCCCCCGCCAGCCCCCGGTGTACGCCATGACCGTGCTCGGCGACGCCGACGACGCCAACCGGGCCGTCGCCTTCGGCCTCCTGGCCGGTGCCCCCCCGCTGATCGCCTTCTCCGCGCTCCTGGCCTGGTGGGTGACCCGGCCCGCGCTGCGCCCCGTCACCCCGATCCGCCCCGAGCTGGCGGCGGTCCCCGCGAGCCAACCGAACCCGCCGGTCCCGGACCTCCGCCCGGCCCGCCGACCACCCACGCAGCCCGGCCCGCAGCCCCGCGTGTGCGGGAGGGGCGTGGGGGGAGGGAATGCCCCGGGTGTCGCCTGTGGCCCTTGCTTCGCTTCGGCGTCGGCCGAATTGTGGTCTGGACCCGTCCTGAGGGGATCTGAGACCGTTCCACACATCACCTCCACCACCTTTCCTGCGCAGCCCTGTTCCTGACGGCGTGTCAGTTCAGTAATCTGACTACGCGTCAGTTCTCGAGATTCGTCGAGGTTCATCGAGCAGGAGCGGGCGGAACGATGCTTGGATCTACTCACGGCACCTTCACCACCGACTTCCGCGCACGTGTCGAGGCCTGCGGGGAGACCCCCAGGACGGCCGTCCACTCCACGGCGGCCCCCTCCGCCGAGGACACGGTCGCGCTGGACGTCAGCGGTCGGCCCCTGCACGCCGACGCTCCCGACCTGGACCGGTTCTTCCGGCCCGAGTCCGTGGCCGTCATCGGCGCCTCGGACGCCGACGGCAGACCCAACACCGGCATCACGCGGCAGCTCATCGCCTGGGCGGAACGCGTCGGGGCCCGGCTGCACCCCGTCCACCCCACCCGAACCTCCGTCTTCGGGCTGCCGTGCCACCCCTCCGTGGCCGACCTCCCCGAACAGGTCGACCTCGCGGTCCTCCTGGTCGCCGACCCGCTCCCCGTCATCGAGGAACTGGCCGAGGCCAAAGTGAAGTTCGCCGTCGCCTTCGCCTCCGGATTCGCCGAGACCGGCGACGAGGGCGCCGCCGCGCAGGCCCGCCTGGGGGCGGCCGTAAGGCGATCGGGCCTGCGCCTGCTGGGACCGAACACGAACCTCAACGCCTTCGAGAAGTTCCGCGACGACCTCGACGGCCCGGCCATCGCCCTGATCACCCAGTCCGGCCACCAGGGCCGGCCCGTCTACACCCTCCAGGAGCTCGGCATCCGGCTCTCGCACTGGGCGCCCACGGGCAACGAGGCCGACCTGGAGACCTCCGACTTCATCTCCTACTTCGCCGAACAACCCGAGGTCGGAGCCATCGCCTGCTACGTGGAGGGCCTCAAGGACGGCCGCCAGTTCCTCCTCGCCGCCGACCGGGCCGCGCGCAACGGCGTCCCCGTCGTCGCCGTCAAGGTCGGCCGCACCGAGACCGGCGCCCGGATGGCCGCCTCCCACACCGGGAAGCTGACCGGCGCGGACACCGTCGTCGACGCCGCCATGCGGCAGTTCGGCGTGATCCGCGTCGACGGCCTCGACGAGCTCCAGGACACCGCCGCACTGCTGGCCCGGGCGCGCAAGCCGCTCGCCGACGGGGTCGTCGTCTACTCCATCTCCGGCGGCACCGGCGCCCACTTCTCCGACCTGGCGACCGAGGCGGGGCTGAGCCTGCCCACCCTGTCCCAGGCCAAGCAGGACGAGCTGCACCAGTGGATTCCGGAGTACCTGGGCGTCTCCAACCCCGTCGACAACGGCGGCCACCCGGTCGGCGACTGGCGCGGCCGCAAGATCATCGACGCGATCCTCGCCGATCCGTCCGTCGGCGTCCTGATCTGCCCGATCACCGGCCCCTTCCCGCCCATGAGCGACAAGCTCGCGCAGGACCTGGTGGACGCGGCCGAGCAGACCGACAAGCTGATCTGCGTGATCTGGGGCTCGCCCGTCGGCACCGAGGAGGCCTACCGCACCACGCTCCTCGGCTCCTCTCGGGTCGCGACCTTCCGCACCTTCGGCAACTGCATCACCGCCGTCCGCGCCTACCTCGGCCACCACCGCTTCACCGCCGCCTACCGCTCGCCCTTCGAGGACGCCCCGCGCACCCCCTCGCCCTCCTTCCGCAAGGCGCAGGCGCTCATGCGCCCGGGCCAGCAGCTGAGCGAGCACTCGGCGAAGCAGCTCCTGCGCGCCTACGGGATACGGGTGCCCAGGGAGCAGTTGGTCACCAGCGCGGCCGCCGCCGTGCGGGCGGCCGGGCTGGTGGGGTACCCGGTGGTCATGAAGGCCTCGGGCCCGCAGCTCGCCCACAAGACGGAGCTGGGCCTGGTGAAGATCGGCCTGACGTCGGCGAGCCAGATCCGCGACGCCTACCGGGAGCTGACGGACATCGCGCGCTACGAGAACGTCCCGCTGGACGGGATCCTCGTCTGCCAGATGGTGGAGCGGGGGGTCGAGATGGTCGTCGGCGTCACCCAGGACGACCTCTTCGGCCCGACGGTGACGGTGGGGCTCGGCGGCGTGCTGGTGGAGATCCTGCACGACGCGGCGGTCCGGGTGCCGCCCTTCGGGGAGGACCAGGCGCGGGCGATGCTGATGGAGCTGCGCGGGCACGCGCTGCTGGAGGGTGTGCGGGGGGCGCCGCCGGCGGATGTGGACGCGCTGGTGGAGGTCATCCTGCGGGTGCAGCGGATGGCGCTGGAACTGGGCGACGAGCTCTCCGAGCTGGACATCAACCCGTTGATGGTGCTGCCGCGCGGGCAGGGGGCGGTGGCACTGGACGCGCTGGCCATCTGTCGATAGCCCGGGGGCGGCGGAGGGTACGGGTCCGGGTGCCGGTACGGGATCGGGTGCGGGTACCGCTGCCGCTGCAGGTACAGGGTCGGTGCCGTGCCGGCGCCGCTGCCGGTACAGGGTCGGTGCCGGTGCCATGCCGGTGCCGCTGCAGGTACAGGGTCGGTGCCGTGCCGGTGCCGCTGCAGGTACAGGGTCGGTGCCGTGCCGGTGCCGGTGCCGGTACGGATCCGGTGCCGTGCCGGTGCCGGTACGGATCCGGTGCCGGTACGGATCCGGTGCCGGTGCTGGTGCCGTGCCGTTGCCGCTGCCGGTACGGGGTCCGGTGCCGGTGCCGGTACGGGGTCCGGTGCCGCTGCCGGTACGGGGTCCGGTGCCGCTGCCGGTACGGGGTCCGGTGCCGCGCCGGGGTCAGTGCCGGTACGGGGTCGGGTGCCGCTGCCGGTACGGGGTCGGGTGCCGGTGCGGTACGGGGTCCGGTGCCGCGCCGGCACCCGACCCCGTACCGGCCCCGGCACGGCACCTCGCCGCGTTGTCGGACCACCGAAGTACGTCCAGTACAAGCGGCGGCCCTCCGCCTTGCGAGGCACCGCACCGGACACCGCGACCCGGCAAACCTTCCCGGCCACAGCACTAGCAACCCCGAGCAAGCCCCGAGCCCCGAGATCCCGCGGAGATCCGAGAAGCGCCCCCTAGGGCTGGGCCGGGTTCGGCTCTGCCTCGGCGTCACGCACCACCTGCATGAGGGTTCCCGCCGCCGTGGTGAGCCGTTGCTCGCGGAGGTCCAGGACGGGCGTCGGGTTGGAGAGGCCGTGGGACGCGAGGAGGTTCATCAGGGCCCAGATCAGGTCGGGGCGCCCCGTCAGGGGGAGTTGCCGGCCGTCCGGGGTGATGACCTCGGCCGCGGCGGTGCCGGCGAGCAGGTTGGTGCGCGCCCAGTCGACGACGTACGACCCGCCCTGCGGGTCGGCGCGGAGGACGACCTCCCTGGTGCGGTGCAGGACGGCGAGGTAGTCCATCGGCACCGTCAGCCGTCGGGCGGCGTCGAACGGGGGCGTGCCGTCCGGGGGGGTGGACGCGCAGCACCGTGTCGAGGACCGGACCGTGGCTCTGGAAGGTGTGCGTGCTGGTCATCTGCAGGAACCGGCCCCGCACCAGGATGCCGCCGCGGCGCGACCGGCGCCGGTCCACGGAGCCGAACGCCGCCGGTTCACCCGGCAGGTCGTCCACGATCCACCGGGACTCCTCGCCCGGCTCGGTCACCGGCGCCCGGTCCTCGGGGAAGGCGCGGTCACGGCCGATCGAGGCGGTGTAGCGCGCCGCGGTGTGCGCGTCCAGGCGCCGGAGGTCGATCGTGTCGCCGGCCATCTCGATGCCTCCGGCTTCCCGCGCGATCCGCATCTGTCGCAGCAGCAGGCCGGGGCGCCGGGTCGCGTCCGTCCACCGGCCTTCGAGGTCGACCATGCGGCTGGTCCTCGTACCCGCCGGCAGGGCGCTGCGGGGCCACAGGGGCGTGACCTTTCCGGGGGCCTCCGGACCGGCAGGGTCGACGAGGACGACCAGGCGGCCGGCCGTGACGGCCGAGAGGCACACGGACGGCACCCGCCACGCTTCCGTGACCTCGAACCCGCCGCCGTCGGGCCCGTCGGCGCCGTGGACCCGCAGTCTCAGCCGGACCAGCGGCGTGAATGCGTCGGGGAGGGGGTCGCCGACGCAGGTCGTGAAGGTCGCCTCGGTGTCGGGGTTCTACCGCGCGAGTGACGCCTCCAGGACGTCCGCCCGCACCAACCACGCCCGCGCCGGGCCTTGTTCGGCCTTCGGCGCCCACAACACGAAGGTGTCGTCGCCGTAGGTGACGCCCTCGCCCTTCACGCGGTCCCCGCGCGTGATGCGGGGGAACCGGCTCCGCGTGAGCTCGAAGGCCTCGACGGGGATCAGGATCGAGCCGGCCACACCGATGGCGAGCGCGATCCACGCCCAGTCCTCGCCCTCGCGCCAGGCGCCGTATCCCACGAGGAGGGCGAGCGGGGCCGGGAAGCAGCAGAGCGCGGCGAAGGCGAAATGCCGACCAGCACGCTGGCGTAGCTGCGCACGACCCCTCCTCGACCCCGTACCCCGTACCCCGTATCCCGGACCGGGGCCCGGGACGTCGATCGCTGATCACATCGTCCCGTCGCCCTCGCCGCAGCACCACCCGGGTCCGCACACCGTGTCCGCGGACAACGGCCGGGTCCGGACCGCCTCTTGCGGCCTGCCCCCGATAAGTATCTTGACGTCAAGATTGATCTCGGGCAGTCTGCTGCCGGGTATCTCGATGTCGAGATACTTTTACGGGGGCTTGGAGGTCCGGGATGCGGCGGCGTGGCACGGGAGCGCGGAAGGAACCACGGAAGGAACCGCGGGAGCGGCAGGGCCTGGTGGCGCAGTTGCGCCGGCCGCCGGGGGGCCGGGACGCCCGGATCATGCTGCTCGCCCAGTTCCTCGACCGCGCCGGTACGGGAGTGTGGGCCGCCGCCTCGGTCCTGTACTTCACCTTCGTCCTCGGCCTGGACGCCGGCCGGATCGGCCTGCTGCTGGGCGCGGCCGCGGTGGCGGGCATCGCCGGGTCGCCCCTGGCGGGCCACCTGGCCGGCCGCTTCCCGGTGCGCTCCCTGCTGATCGGCTGTCACCTCCTGCGCCTGGGCACGCTCGGCGCGCTGCTCGTGGTCACCCGCTTCGACGTGCTGCTGCCCGTGGTCGCGGTCACGTACCTGGGCGACCGGGCGGCCAAGACCCTGGAGATGCTCTTCGCCACGCGGGTGGCGGGTGAGCGGCGGTCCACCTACCAGGCGCTGTCGCGCAGCACGGCGAACGCCGGCTACGCCCTCGGCGCGGGCCTCGCCGCGGCCGGTCTCGCCGTCGGGACCCGCGAGGCCTACCAGGTGCTGATCCTGGCCAACGCGGTCTCCTTCCTCGTGGCCGCCGCGCTCGTCCGGCGCACCCGGGAGCCGCGCGGCCCCGGACGGGTGGCCGCGGGCACCGGGGACCCGGACGCGAAGGCCGCGGCAGCGGAGGCGGAGGCGGAGGCGGTGGCAGCGGCCCGGCCGTCGGGCGCGCCGAGTCCGTGGCGGGACCGGGGGTACCTGCGCTTCGTCCTGCTGGACATCCCGATGCACCTGGACGACTCGATCCTCGCCGTCGGCCTGCCGCTGTGGCTGGTGGACCACACCGATGCGCCGCACGCCCTGGTCCCGGCCTTCCTCGTGATCAACACCGTGCTCGTCGTCGTACTCCAGCTGCGCGTGTCGGCAGCGGTCGAGGGGCCCCGCCAGGCCGCGGGGGCCGTCTTCCTGTACGGGCTGACGATGTGCGCCTGTTGCATCCTCCTGGCCCTCACCGCGGGGGCCGGAGCCGGGGCCGCGTCGGTCGCGCTCCTCGCCGCGGCGGTGCTGGCCACCGCGGCGGAGCTGATGCGCTCGGTGAGTTCCTGGGAGCTGGCGGTCTCGCTCGCCCCCGCGCGGGCGCGGGCGTCCTACCTGGGCGTGGCGGGCATGGCCCAGTCGGTCCAGAAGTCCGCCGGTCCGCTGCTCCTGACCGGCGTGATGGTGGCCGGCCCGGCCGGCTGGCTCGCCCTCGGCGCGGCGGTCGCGGCCCTGTCGGCCGTCCAGCGCCGCTCCGCCGTACGCCGGCTGGACACCCTGACCGCCCTGTCCGCCCCTGGCTCTTACACACATCTGACGCGGCGGCCGCCCGGGTCCACGTCGCCGAAGAGCAGGTCGGCGGTGGCGTCCGCGCCCTCCTGGCCCGGGTAGTACATCTGCAGGACCGCTCCGGTGCGGCGCAGCCACGGCATCGTCGTGCTGGAGGAGGTGTTGAGCACCACCGTGGTGCGCGGGTTGGCGGCGGCGACCGCCTCGATCAGCGCGGCCTGGCCGCCCGGGAGACCCAGCGAGGTGCGGTCGCTGCCCTCGGTGGCGTCCTCGTAGGCGAACAGGACCACGCTGCGGGCCTCCTTGGCGGCTTTCACCGCCTCGGCGAGGTCGGCGGCCCGGGTCGCCCTCGTGGTGTGCCGCAGCCGCAGCCGCTGCCCCCTCGGGCCGCCCTCGGCGGTGACGGCGAGCCGGTGCTCGCCCGCCTTGAGCGCGAGCGTGCGCCGGCGCACCGTGAGCCCGTCGGGCGCGGACCCGAGCAGCCCGCCCGCGAAGTGCTCGGCCACGCCCTGCCGCACGGGGAACAGCTCCTCCCCGTCGAGCCGGACGGCCGGCCGCTTCCCGGTGTAGTGGACGAGCAGGGTCCACTCGTCGTCGGCCGCGAGCCGGAAGGTTCCCTCGTGGGTCCAGGTGCGCCCGGCGTCCACCGCCCGGTCGTCGAGGGCGGCGGCGGGGCTCAGCAGGTTCCCGGGGAGCGGGCGCCCGTACAGGTCCTCGCCGAGCGCGTAGGAGACGGTGGAGACGGCCCCGGCCCGCCGCCGGATCGCGGCGAGGGGGGTGGCGGCCGCGTCCGGGACCACGTGGGCGCTGCCGCCGCCACTGACGAAGGGGGTCCGCCCGGTGGGGCCGATGACGGCGACCGAGCGGGCCGCGGCTCCCGTCAACGGCAGCGTGGCGCGCTCGTTGCGCAGCAGGACCGCGCCGGCGACGGCGACCCGGCGGGCGGTCGCGGCCCCGGCGGCGGGGTCCCGGGCGGGCCGGGCGGCGGGCCGCTCCGCGAGCAGTCCGAAGCGGTCCATCGTGACCAGGATCCGGCGGACCGCGAGGTCCACGGCGCTCTCGTGGACGGAGCCGCCGCGCACCGCCTCGCGCAGCGGGGCGCCGTAGTGGGTGCCTCCGGGCATCTCCATGTCGAGTCCGGCGCCGATCGAGGCGACGGTGCTGTGGGCGGCGTCCCAGTCGGACATCACCCAGCCGTCGAACCCCCAGCGGCCGCGCAGCAGCTCGTCCAGCAGCGGCTTGTTCTCGCAGGCGTAGACGCCGTTGACCTTGTTGTAGGCGCCCATCACGGCGCCCGCGCCGGCGGCCACCGCGGCCTCGAAGCCCCGTAGCTCCGTCTCGTGGAGGGTCTGTTCGGCGGCGATCACGTCGACGGTGTCGCGGCCCTTCTCCTGGTTGTTGAGCGCGAAGTGCTTGACGGTGGCGATGAGGCCCTCGTCCTGGATGCCGCGGACCACCTCGGCGACCAGGTCCGCCGTCAGTTTCGGGTCCTCGGAGAAGGTCTCGAAGTTCCGCCCGGCGTACGGGGTGCGGATGAGGTTGACCATCGGCGAGAGCAGGACGTCCTGGCCGAGCGCGCGGCCCTCGCGGCCGATGACCCGGCCGTACTCGCGGGCCAGCGCCGGGTCGAAGGCGGAGGCGAGCAGGACGGGCGCGGGGAGCGCGGTGGCGGGCTTGGCGACGCGGACCCCGGCGGGCCCGTCGGCGAGGCGGAGCGCGGGGATGCCCAGGCGCGGGATGCCGGGCACGTAGCCGGCCTGGCCGAGCGGGGCCGGGTCCGGCGCCCCGTGCAGCAGGACGGTCTTCTCCTCCAGGGTGAGCCGTTCCAGCAGGGCGTCGACGCGCGCGCCGACGTCGGCCCGGGTCGCCGCGGCGGGGGCGGGGGCGGGCGCCTTGCGGGGCTGCGTGCCGGGCGGCGGCGCGGGTACGCAGGCGGCCGCGCAGCCGGCGCCCACCGCTCCGAGGAGGCCCAGGGCCCGGCGTCTGGACACGGCCTCGCTCATGGGCGCTCCCTGCGGCGCGGGCATCGGCTCCGGGCGGCGGGAGCGGCCCGCGCCGGACCGCTCCCGCCGCCCACTGTGCGCCGTGCGCCGCGCGGGCCCGCCTCCGGCGCGCCACCGCGGCCCCGAGGTTCAGCCCTGCGGCGGCTGCTGCACGATGTCGCCGTCCCGCCGGGGCTCGTCCTGGAGCCGGACCCGGGCCTCGGTGCGGTGGCCGCGCTCGATGTAGTCCCGTACGACGGCCTCGACCGCGTCCTGGGGCGAGCCCACTCCGGCGAGGACCATCACCTCCACCACGAGCTCGTCACGCGTTGGGGCGCAGCGTCCAGACCACGGTCATCTCGCCCGTCACCGCCTCGTCCTCGCGCTGGATGGCTATGGTGACGGGGAACTCGGGGCGGCCGCCCGCGTCGAGTTCGGCGACGATCTCGGCGGCCGGGCGGCCGAGGGTGGCGGTGGCCGTCACGACGCCCTTGGCGAGCTTCTTGTAGCCGATCTCGGCCTTCACCGCGAGCGGCACGGCCCGCGAGAGCTGGTCGCCGAAGGCGGCCAGGACGATCGCGCCGCTCGCGGACTCCGCGAGGGTGAACATGGCGCCGGCGTGCGGGCCGCCGAGGTGGTTGTGGAAGTCGGGCTGGTCCGGCAGCCGGACGACCGCGCGCTCGGGGGTGGTCTCCAGGAACTGGAGGTTCAGGGTCTTGGCCATCGGCACGGTCGCGGCGAGCAGTTCGCCCACGTTCATCTGTTCAGCGCTCATGGAACGCGATGTTACCCGCCAGTAAGCGGCATTGGCCATACCTGTACGGGGGCGGCCGTGGCTCCCGGCCGCCCCTCCCACTATCGTTACCGGCCATGTGGCCAGGACAGCAGCAGCCGCCCGGGGGAGAACAGAACCCCCAGGACGCGCATCAGAACCCGTACCAGCAGCAGCCGGGAACGCCGAACCCGTACCAGCAGCAGCCGACGGCGTACGGCGAGCAGCAGCCCGGGCCCGGCTACGGGTACCCGCAGCAGCAGCCCGCCCCCCAGCAATGGGGCCAACAGCCCCCGACCGTTCCCGTACCGCAGTGGGGGGGCACGCCGCCGCCCGGCGCACCGCAGCCGCCCCGCGGCGGGAGCCCGTTCTCGACCAAGACCGTGGCCATCATCGCGGCCTCGGCCGTCGTGGTGACGGCGGCCGCCACCGGGACGTTCGTCCTGACACGGGACGACAAGACCGCCGACCAGGCGGACGACCGTCGTCGAGCGCCCGGTCGTGGCAGGCCGCCATGGTCCCGAGGTCGCAGTACGGGGCCAGTGCCAGCAGGTCGTCGTGGATCTCGGTCTCGCGGTCGACGAGCCGCGAGGCCAGCGGGTCCCACCAGTTGGTGGTCGCCGGCAGCCCAATGAGGGTGCGGAGCTCGCGCCACAGCGGCCCCATCCACCGCTCGACCCGCCAGGCGTCCCACGCCGCCCCCGCCCGCCCGCCCCCCTGCCTTCCGTGACACCCGCCACCCCCCGTCCGGTGGCGGCCGGGAGCCCGGCCACGACGGCGAGCAGCCCCGCGTCGTCCACGACGCCCAGGCAGCGGCCGCGGTCGACCACACGGGCCGGACCACCGCTGCGGACGACGGCCTGGATGGCTTCGGCCACGGTGGTGGCGGGGTTCAGCGCGGGTCCCTGCCCGGCCTCGCCGGCGGCGGCCGGGCGCATCGCGGTGCGGACGGTGAGCACCCGTTCGCGGGGGACGCCGCGGACGAAGTCCCGTACGTAGTCGTCGGCGGGCGAGCCGACGATCTCCTCGGGCGTGCCGAGCTGCACGATGCGGCCGTCGCGCATCAGCGCGATCCGGTCGCCGAGGCGCAGGGCCTCGGCGAGGTCGTGGGTGATGAAGACCATGGTGCGGCCCTCCTCGTGGTGGAGCCGGGCGACCTCCTCCTGCATCTCGCGGCGGATGAGGGGGTCGAGGGCGCTGAACGGCTCGTCGAACAGCAGGACTTCGGGGTCGGCGGCGAGGGCGCGGGCCAGGCCGACGCGCTGCTGCTGGCCGCCCGAGAGCTGGCCGGGGCGCCGGTCCTCCAGCCCTTCGAGGCCGACCTTGGCGACGAGCTCGGCGGCCTTGCGGCGGCGGTCGCCGCGTCCGACGCCCTGGATCTCCAGTCCGTACGCCACGTTGTCGAGGACGGTGCGGTGCGGGAGCAGGCCGAAGTGCTGGAAGACCATGGCGGCGCGGTGGCGGCGCAGGGCGCGCAGCCGGGTGGCGTCCATGGCGAGGACGTCCTCGCCGTCGATGGAGAGGCGGCCCGCGGTGGGCTCGATCAGCCGGGTGAGGCAGCGCACGAGGGTGGACTTGCCGGATCCGGACAGGCCCATCACGACGAAGACCTCGCCCTTGCGGACGTCGAAGGTGACGTCGCGGACGGCGGCGGTGCAGCCGGTGCGCTCGCGCAGTTCGGCGGCGGAGAGCTCGGCGTCGGCGGAGCCGGGGACCTGCGCGGCCGCCTTGTCCGGGCCGAAGACCTTCCACAGGCCGTCCACGGCGAAGACCGGGGGCGCGGCGGAGTCGACGGGGTCGGCCGGGGTGGTGGGGTCGGCCGCGGTGGTCGGGCCGACGGGCGCGGTGGCGTTGGCGTTGGCGTTGGCGTTGGCGTTCATCGGGTACCACCGTCCCGGGCGATCAGTTCGGCTGCCTTCTCGCCGACCATGAGCACTCCGATCATCGGGTTGACCGCGGGCATCGTCGGGAAGACGGAGGCGTCCGCGATGCGGATGCCTTCGAGCCCGCGGATCTTCAGGTCCGGGCCCACGACGGCACCGGGGTCGTCTGCGGCGCCCATCCGGCAGGTGCCGGCCGGGTGGTAGACGGTGTGCGCGACGGCGCGGGCGTAGGCGCTCAGCTCCTCGTCTCCGGTGATCTCCGGGCCGGGGCAGACCTCGCGCCCCAGCCAGCCCGCGAGCGGCTCGGTCGCGGCGATCTTCCGGGCGAGCTTGATGCCGTCGACCAGGGTCCGGCCGTCGTAGTCGTCCTCGTCCGTGAAGTAGCGGAAGTCCAGGGCCGGTTTGACCTCGGGGTCAGCGCTGGTCAGGTAGAGGCGGCCGCGACTGCGGGGCTTGGGGATGTTGGGGGTCAACGACACGCCGTGCGCGGGGCGTTCGTAGCCGATGCGCTCGGGGTTGTCGGTGAAGGGGACCTGGTAGAAGTGGAACATCAGGTCGGGCCCGGCGGAGTCGGGGTCGCGGCGGACGAACAGTCCCGCGTCGCTGTCCATCGCGGAGTTCTCGGGTATCGGGCCGTCGGTCTCCCAGACGATCACCGACTCGGGGTGGTCGAGCAGGTTCTCCCCGACTCCGGGCAGGTCGTGCACCGGCGGGATGCCGAGGGCTTCCAGGTCAGCGCGCGGGCCGATGCCCGAGTGCAGCAGCAGCCGCGGGGTGTCCACGGCGCCGGCGCACACCAGCACCTCGCGGCGAGCCGTGACCAGGGACCGCGTACCGTCCGCGGCCCGTACGTGGACGCCGCGCGCGCGGGTGCCGTCGAGTTCCAGGCGGTCGGCCCAGGTCTCCAGGAGGATGTGGAGGTTGGGGCGTTCGTCCATGACGGGGTGGAGGTAGGCCACCGACGCGGAGGAGCGCTTGTTGTCCTCGGGGTGGTAGGCGAGGTCGAAGAAGCCGACGCCCTCGTGGAAGGGCTTCCGGTTGAAGCCCTCGACGCACGGGACGCCCAGGGCGGTCTGCGCCGAGTCGACGAAGTCGCGCGCGATGGCGTTGCGGTCCTTCTCGGCCACCGGGACGATGTTGTTGAGGAGCTTGTCGAAGTACGGGTCCATCGCGGCCGCGTCCCAGCCCTCGGCGCCCGCCCGCTCCCACTCGTCCCAGTCGGACGGGAGCGGCTTGAAGGCGATCAGGGTGTTGTGCGAGGAGCAGCCGCCGAGGACGCGGGCGCGGCTGTGGCGGATGTGCGAGTTGCCGCGGGGCTGCTCGGTGGTGGGGTAGTCGTAGTCGAGCTCGCCGCCGAGCAGGCCCATCCAGCGGCGCAGGGTGAGCACCTCGGGGCGGTCCACGTCGCTGGGGCCGCCCTCGATGACGGCGACGGTGACGTCCGGGTCCTCGGTCAGGCGGGAGGCGATCACCGAGCCGGCGGTGCCGCCGCCGACGACGACGTAGTCGTACTCGTTCTCCGCAGGCGCGGGGACGGGAGCGGGGGCAGGGTTGGGAGCAGCGAAGCGGGACCCGAAGGTCGGAGTGGCGGGGGCGGTGGGGGCCTGGACGGGCTGGACATCCCGGGGGACGGCGGCGGCCGGTGGGGGGGTGGCCGAACCCACCCCGCTGGGTGGAGCGTTGGAGGGGGCCGCGCCCGCCGGACCGCCCGTCGCGGCGGGCGCGGCTCCGAGGCCCGGATCCGCTGGAGCGGCGGCGTTCGGGACCGGCACGGCCGGGGCCGGGGCCGGGGCCGGGCCGGGCGGGGGCCGGCGGGAGCTGGCCCTTCATCGGGCCCCAGTCGTTGGGGTCCGGCACGCCCGGCGGAAGCATCTGGCGGCGCTTCGGGGCGTCCGGGTCGTGCGCCTCGCCCGGCTCCTTGGCTCCCGGCCAGGCCTTGGCGACGCGCGCCGCGAGGACGAAGTCCTTGCGCAGCGGGTGGCCTTCGAAGTTCTCGGGGAGGAGCAGCGGGACCAGGTTCGGGTGGTCGGTGAAGACGACTCCGAACATCTCGAAGGTTTCGCGCTCGTGCCATTCGGCGCCCGCGTAGACGGCGACGGCCGAGGGCAGGGAGGGCGCCGAGTGCGGGACGGTGGTCCGCAGCAGCAGGCGGCGTACGCGGTGGTTCTCGAGGGAGACGACGTGGGCGCAGATGCGGAATCCCGTGCCCGGCTCGTCCACCGCGCTCAGCCAGTCGAAGTACGTGCAGCCCAGCTTGTCGCGGGCGATCTCCAGCGCGGGGATCCAGCTGGCGGTGGGGACGTCGACGGTGAGGACGGAGTAGGCGTACGAGCCCACGGCTTCCTCGCCGAAGACCGTTCCCGCCGCGTCCGGGAGGGAGTCGTAGAGGTTCACGCGTCCGCCCCGGGGGCCGCCGGCGGGGTGACCAGGCCGCTGGTGAGCTGCGCGGGCGACGGCCGGGCCGTCGTCGCGTAGCGCTCCGCCAGCGATTCGCGGGCGATCTTCTCCTGCAGCTTGAGGATGCCCTGCAGCAGCGCCTCGGGGCGGGGCGGGCAGCCCGGGACGTAGACGTCGACCGGGATGATCTGGTCGACGCCCTTGGTCACCGAGTACGAGTCCCAGTACGGCCCGCCGCAATTGGAGCAGGCGCCGAAGGAGATGACGTACTTCGGCTCCGGCATCTGTTCGTACAGCCGCTTGACGGCCGGGGCCATCTTGTCCGTCACCGTGCCGGAAACGATCATGAGGTCGGCCTGGCGCGGTCCGGGCGCGAAGGGGATGACGCCGAGCCGGATGAAGTCGTGGCGGGCCATCGAGGCCGCGATGAACTCGATGGCGCAGCAGGCGAGGCCGAAGTTGAAGACCCACAGGCTGTAGCGGCGGCCCCAGTTGAGGACCACCTTCATGGGCTCGGGCGCGAGGCGGGAGAGCACTCCCAGCCTCTTCGGCTCCGGGAGCAGCTGCGGCTCCGACGGCACGGCCGGGGTACCGGCCGGAGTCACAGCCATTCGAGGACGCCCTTCTTGTACGCATAGAGCAGGCCGACGGCCAGGAAGCCGAGGAAGATGAACATCTCCACCAGCGTCGTGGCGCCGTAACCGGCGGCGGCGAACACCGTCGCCCACGGGAACAGGAAGATCGAGTCGACGGCGAAGATGACGTAGAGGAAGGCGTAGACGTAGTAGCGGACCTGGGTGTGCGCCCAGCCCTCGCCCACCGGGTCCACACCGCACTCGTACGTCAGCAGCTTCTCGCGGGTCGGGACGTTGGGCCGCAGCAGGCGGCCGGCGCCGAACGCCACCGCCACGAAGAGCACACCGAGCGCGGCCAGGAGGCCGACGACCGAATACGTCCGGAAGTAGTCCGCAGCGAGCACGGTCACGGTCGATACCGTCGGTTCGGGCACGTCCGTTCCTCGTTCCTCGGCGACTGTCGACGATCAGGTTGATCTGTTACGGACGGGAGTCTAGGGCCTGGGCCCGACGGGGTGGGGTTATCCCCCGTTTACCTCGGCCCGGCTACCCCATGGCATCGGGTCCGCGCGCTTGACAGGGTGGGCGCATGACCGCGACCGATCACACCCCCGACGGCGACACCCCTCCTCCCGTCCGCGCCCCCTTCAGTGCCGGGACCTGGAAGGAAATCGCGTACCTGCTGAGCAATTTCCCCGCCGCCCTCATCGGGTTCGTCTACACGGTCGTCATGGTGTCGACCGCGGGTGGTCTGGCCGTGACCGCGATCGGTCTTCCGCTGTTCGCGGGCGGCCTGTTCCTGTCTCGCCAGTTGGGACGGCTGGAACGGGCCCGGGCGCGCGACCTCTTGGGCGTACGGGTGGACGAGCCGAGCCCGATGCCCGGGCCGGCGCGCTCGGGCGGATTCTTCCCCTGGCTGTGGGCGAGCCTCAAGGACTCGGTGGCGTGGCGGACCGTGCTGTTCGAGCTGATCCGGCTGCCGTGGGCAGTGCTCACCTTCACGGTGGCGCTGACCGGGCTGTTCGTGCTGTGGCCGGTGCTGCCGTGGGTGGTGCGGGGGCTCGCGAACGTGGACCGGGCGATGGTACGGGGCCTGCTGTCTCCCTCGGACGAACTGGAGCGGCGGATCGCGGAGCTGGAGTCCGACCGCGGGGTCGTCGTCGACACCGCGGCGGCGGACCTGCGGCGGATCGAGCGGGACCTGCACGACGGGGCACAGGCGCGGCTGGTGGCGCTGGCGATGGGGCTGGGCCTGGCGAAGGAGAAGCTGCTGGAGGACCCCGAGGGGGCGGCGGCGATGGTGGACGAGGCGCATGGTGAGGTGAAGCTGGCGCTGCGCGAACTGCGGGACCTGGCGCGGGGCATCCACCCGGCGGTGCTGACCGACCGGGGTCTGGACGCGGCGCTGTCGTCGGTGGCCTCGCGGTGCCTGGTGCCGGTGAAGGTGTCGGTGGACATGCCGGCGCGGCCGGCGGAGGCGATCGAGGGGATCGCGTACTTCGTGGTCTCGGAGCTGCTGCAGAACGTGAGCAAGCACGCGGGGCCGCAGGCGCGGGGCGCCTCGGTGGAGGTGTGGCGGGCGGAGCGGCGGCTGCTGATCCGGGTGTCGGACGACGGGCGCGGCGGGGCGGATGCCCTGGCCGGGTCGGGGTTGGCGGGGCTCTCGGAGCGGCTCGGCGCGGTGGACGGGGTGCTGGTGGTGGATTCCCCGGAGGGTGCGGGGACGGTGGTGACGGCGGAGCTCCCGTGGCGGGACCGGGTGGCCTGACCTGCGCGCGCTTGGCCTGGCCGGCCGGTGGTCTGATCCGGCGGAGCCCGGGGTCCAGGGGGTGTACCCCTGGACCCCGGGCTCGTCGGCTTGGGCGGCCCGCCGTTTCCGGCAGCGGCGCCGTGGCCGTGCCTCAAGCGCCGGCGGGGCTGGGATGGACCCCCGGGCCGACCCGACCGCGCGAACCGGCGTCCCGGGCAGCCGCGCCGTCGCCGGCCCCCCGCCGTCCGCGGGGCCGGGAGGCTGGCTCTTTTGCCCCGCCCCCTACGCCCCCCGCGACAGTGCCTCGCGGACCGCTTCCTCCGAGCGGGCCACCAGGGCCGTGCCGTCCTGGGCCGTGATGATCGGGCGTTGGATCAGCTTCGGGTGGGCCGCCAGGTGGGTGATCCAGCGGGCGCGGGCCTCCTCCGTCTCCTCGCGCGGCAGGTCCCGTACGCCGGTCTCCTTGGCGAGGGGGTCCGAGGTGCGGGTGATGTCCCACGGCTCCAGGCCCAACCGGCCCAGGACCTCGCGGATCTCGGTCTCGGACGGGACGTCCTCCAGGTAGCGGCGGACGGTGTACTCGGCTCCCTCCGCGTCCAGCAGGGTCAGTGCGCTGCGGCACTTCGAGCACGCGGGGTTGATCCAGATCTCCATGCCCGAAAGCCTAGCGAGGCTGCGCCTGGCCAGGTGCTTTGTCAGTGGTCGCCGGTAAAATCGAGGGAGAACGACAGGAAGCCAACTACCGTTTGGGAGGCTGTAGATGGCCACTGCCATGACCCTGCACACCTTCGAGCCCGTCAAGAAGAAGCCGCTGCCGGCGGGGCTGCCCCGCGAGTGGTACGAGAGCCACAACCGCCGCCTGAAGGCGATGCGGCTGGCGATATCGCTGCTGGACTCGGGCACGTATGACGCTCAGCGCGCCACCAACCGCAAGATCCGCACGATGGCCGTCCGGACGGGGATCCGCCGGCCGTCCAACGTCACGTGCAAGCTGGTCCGTTCCTTCATCCGCGACGCCGGGTAGCCGGGTAGCCGGTCGGGGCCGGCTGTCGCCGGTCACGCGTCGAGGCCCCTGGGGAGCTCGCGCCGCAGCCCTGCTCTTCGGGTCACGGCAGCGGCTTTTCGGGGGCCTCGGCGGGCTCCACCGCCAGCTGCGCGGGGGCCTCGATCACCTGGCTCCTCGCCGGGTCGGGAGCCATGGACTCCTCCGCCGCCGCGCCGAGCGCGAGCACGCCGGTGAGCAGGGCGAAGGTGCCGGCCGCCGCCATGACCGCGGTGATCCGCCTGTTGTGTTTGTACGGTGCGCGCATCGGACGGGCCTCGGTTTCCGTGCTCGGGGGCTGGCTCGGGGGCTTGCTCGGGGCTGGGAGAACCGAGCGAAACACGGAAGAGGGGCTGAATGGGCGATCGTCGCCGTTTGGTCATGTGTTCAGTACGGCGTGGTCATCGCGCGCCGCCCCCCGCCCGGATCCCCGCCCGGCTTCTCGTCCAGGGACAGCACCAGCAGTGCCACGTCGTCGCGCGGACCGCCCCCGCTGAAGGTCTGGAGGTCCCGCCACACCGCCCGGGCCAGCCCCGCCGGATCCGTCGCCAGGACGGGCACGCGCGCGGCCAGCGGGTAGAAGTGCCCCGCCCGGTCGCGCGCCTCCGTCACCCCGTCCGTGTACAGCAGCAGCCGGTCCCCGGGGCGCACCGGGAACTCGGCCGGTGTCGCCGGGGTCGGGCCGGCCAGGCCCAGGCCGAGCGGGGGCCCCGGATCCACTTCGGGTTCCGAGACCGCGGAGTTCCGTAGCAGCAGGGGCGGCGGATGCCCGCACGACACGATCCGTACGACGTCCAGACCGGGCGGGAACTCCAGGAGCACCGCCGTCGCGAACAGCTCCGCGTGCGCCACCGACTCGGCGGCCGCGTCCGCGAGCAGCCGCCGGTCCAGCCGGGCCGCCACCGCCGTGAGCTCCGCGTCGTCCAGGACCCCTTCGCGGAAGGCACCGAGCAGCGAGGCCACGGTGCCCACGGCGGCGAGGCCGTGGCCCTGGACGTCGCCGACCACCGCGCGCACGCCGAAGGGCCCGCCCCGTACGTCGTACAGGTCGCCGCCGACCAGGGTGCCGCGCTGGGCCGCCCGGTAGAGCCCGGCGCAGCAGACGGCCCCCACCCGCTCGGGGACGGGCGGCAGGACGGCGAGCTGCGCGGCCTCCGCGACGGTGCGGACGCTGACGAGCTGGGCGTCCCGCTGTTTTCGCACCCAGGCGACGACCACGCTGAGCAGGCAGATCGCCGCGACGGTGGCCAGGTCGGAGCCGCGGGCGTGCGCGATGCCGAGCTGGGGGAGGCCGAGGATGACCAGGACGACGCCGGCGAAGACGGCCGTGCCGACGGCACCGTAGGCGAAGGCGGCCACCGGGGGGAGGCCGGCCAGGAAGTAGCCGAGCTCGATGTCGCCCGGTGTGGCGCGCTGCGCGCAGACCAGCACGACCAGGGCCACCGCCGGGGCGAGCCGGGCCCAGCGCGGCGGGGGCGCCCCGCCGAGCCAGCCCGGGTCCTCGCGTCGGCGTCTCACCCCTCCACCCTGGTACCGGCGCCGGAGGCGCGCACGCCGGGTGGCCCCTTATGGCTGGGACCGTGACAGTGGGGGCGTGACGGCAGCGGAGAGTGGCGGGCAGAGCGCGGCGATCAGCACACGGCTGAACTGGCTGCGCGCGGGGGTGCTGGGGGCGAACGACGGGATCATCTCGACGGCCGGCCTGGTCGTCGGTGTCGCCGGGGCGACGACCTCACGTTCCGCGATCATGGCGGCGGGCGTCGCGGGGCTGCTGGCGGGTGCGCTGTCGATGGCGGCGGGGGAGTACGTGTCGGTCAGCTCCCAGCGGGATTCGGAGAAGGCGGCGCTGGACACCGAGCGGCGGGAGCTGGCGGATTCGCCGGAGGAGGAGCTGGAGGAGCTGGCGGGGCTGCTGGCGGAGCGGGGGCTGAGCGAGTCCGTGGCCCGGGAGGCGGCGGAACAGCTGACGGAGCGGGACGCGCTGCGGGCGCACGCGCGGGTGGAGCTGGGGATCAACCCCGACGAGCTGGCGAACCCCTGGCACGCGGCGCTGGCGAGCCTGGTCGCCTTCACGGTGGGGGCGCTGCTGCCGCTGCTGGCGATCGTCCTGCCGGGGCCCTCGGGGCGGGTGCCGGTGACGGTGGTGGCGGTGCTGGTGGCGCTGACGCTGTGCGGGGTGCTCAGCGCACGGCTGGGCGGGGCTCCGGCGGGGCGGTCCGGCCGCCGGGGGGGCGACCCAGGGCCGTACCGGGGGGTGTCAGGGATCCGGCAGGGACCGGCCCCTAGGTGGCGATGGGCGCGTGATCGGCGCACATGTCCCTGAGAATGGGCGCATGGGACGCGGCAAGCTACGGATCTATCTCGGCTCGGCCCCGGGCGTGGGCAAGACGTACGCCATGCTCTCGGAGGGCCACCGCCGGGTTCGGGGCGGGGCCCGCCTGCGGCGGCGCGACCGGGGCTGAAGGTGCCTCGCTGTACGGGGTGTTCGGGTGAACGGGCACGGCATCCGTCGGGGCCGCGGGCGTGGTCGGAGCGGAGGCCGCTTCGCTGTACGGAGTGTTCGGGTAGGCAGGCGCGGCATCCGCCGGGACCGGGGCCGGGTACGGCGGCGCGACCGGGGCCGAAGGTGCCTCGCGGTACGGGGTGTTCGGGTAGGCAGGCGCGGCATCCGCCGGGACCGGGGCCGGGTACGGCGGCGCGACCGGGGCCGAAGGTGCCTCGCGGTACGGGGTGTTCGGGTGAACGGGCACGGCATCCGTCGGGGCCGCGGGCGTGGTCGGAGCGGAGGCCGCTTCGCTGTACGGGGTGTTCGGGTGAACGGGCATGGCATCGGCCGGGGTCGCGGGCGCCGCGTCGGGCAGTGGCGGGGCCGGGTGGAGCGGCGCGGCGGAGTCGGCGCCGGTCGAGGTCTCCCGGGGGGAGGCTTCGGGAGACGTGCTCACCGGAGCCGGATCCGCCGGGACCGGGGCGGAGGGGGCCGAGTCGGCCGGAGCCTCGCCCGCGAGTGCCGAGGGGGCTTCGTCGACAGGGGCCGGGGCGGATTCCGGGCTCGGGTGCTCCGAGGCTGCCGGGCCGGTGTCGGCCGGAGCCGCCGGGTACGCGGTCGCGTACGTCGCGGGCACCGCGTCCTCCGGGGCCGTCGCCGGGGCGGCCGGGCCCTGGTGCGCCGAGTGCGCCGTGCCGGTGAACGCCGGCGGTGTGTACGGGGCGGCGGGAGAGGTCGATGCCGCCGAATACACCGACACCGAGGGTCCCGAGTCGACGGATGCCGCCGGGTACGCCGATGGCGCGGTGTCGACCGGAGCCACCCGGTAGGCAGGGGGTGCCGGTGGTGCCGCGTCGATCGGAGCGGCCGCCGGTGCGGCGTCGGCGGGAGCCGAAGGGAACGCTGCCGGTGCCGCGTCAGCCGGAGCCGCAGCCGGAGTTGGGGCCGGGGCGGGGTTCGCGGTCGGGACCGGTTCCGGGGCCGGGAGCGGAACCGCGAGCGGCGCGGGCGTCGCACCGGCTGCGGCCGGAGCCGCGTACGGGGCGGCCGGCGGGGTGGCGTACGAGTCCGCCGGGCGCCTCGGCGCGGTCAGGCTCGGGAACGCCGAAGGCGGGGCCGGAGCCGCGTACGGGTCCGGTGCGTACGGTGCCGCGTACGGGGCGGAGTCCCCGGTGCGCGCCGCGTCGGGCGCGCTGCGCGGCGCGGGCGGGGTGGCGGCCTCCGCGGGCCGGTACGGTTCGAAGCCGCTGCCCTCGGGAAGGCCGGGAACCGGGGCGGCGGCCGGGGCCGCGCCCTGCGTGTACCAGGCCGGCGAGGTGTTGTCGTTGGTGGACTCGCCCGTCAACTCGGTCTTCGCGTCGGACTGATCGTCCGTCGGGACGTCCTGCGCCCCGCCGCGCCTCTCGTTCCGATCGCCGCTCACTGAATCCTCCTGATCTGTCGAACACTGGTCCGGCGTCCGGCACCACGCCACGCCGTCGGTCAGCCTAATCGCGCCCAGCAGCCAGTATCCGCCCCCGTGGGCCAGTCTCCGGCAGGCCGCCCGGGGCAGGGCGACCGGACTTCACCCGGACTCCAACCGGACCCGGAGCGTCCCCCGCCCCTCCCCGGGGCACCGCACCGCGCCCCGCGCGGCAGCCGTGCCGTGCGTCCTTCGCCGGCCCGCCCGTTCGCGGCGTCCCCCGTGCGGCTGAATCCCCCTTCCCCCGGCGCCCCCAGCAGGGTCTCAGCGGATCCGCGGCGCCTGCTTGGGCCCGCCCGTCTCCGTCTCCGTGACCGTCGCCCGGGTCGGCACGAACTGCCGTCCCCGATCCGTGCGCCACGGGGTCACCCGTAGCCCGGCACCGACAGCGGCACCGACAGCGCCGCCGCCACGGGCAGCCGCACCAGCCGTCCGCTCCGCTCCGTGCGGCAGGTGCGGCAGCGGCGTCAGCACCCCGCACGGCGGGCCGCGTTCCGCGGTCGCGGACCACCGGCACCGGCCTGCCCGCCGGGGCGCCCTGCGGCGGCACCCGGCCCACATCGTGCAGCGCTGCGCACTGACGCCCGCGGCGTCAGCGCCGGGCCCGACCACAAGCCGCCGCCAAGGACGGCCCGGCCCGGCGCGTCCACGCCGATGACACCGCGTAGTCCCCGAGCGGCAGCGAAGCCGTAGCCCCGCACCTGCTCCCCGCCGTGTCCGGTGACCCGGACGCGGCCGGTGAGTGCCGTCTCGTGCCGCACGGTCGGGCCCGTCGTCAGGCCGAAGTCCATCGCCGGGGCGGGCAGGCCTCGCCCGTTCACCGGCGCCCGCCGAGCCCGCAGGGCGCCTCCCGAGGCACGGGGTAGGGGAGGGGAAGGGAGAGGGGCGCGCCCCGCGCGGGCGCGCCCCTTCCCCGTGCACGCACCGCGCGAAGGCCGGTAAAGCCCGCGGCGCCCGGCACCGCGCCTCGCCGCGTTGTCGGAGCACCCGAGTACGACCAGTACGCGGGCGCTCCTCTCCGCGGGCGCTCTTCCGCCTTGCGATGCACGGCGCCGGGCGCCGCGACCCGGTGGACCTTTCCGGTCACAGCACTAGCGCGGGCCCCGGTCGAGGTCGAACTCCCCGTCCCTGGCTCCGAGTACGAACGCCTCCCACTCGGCCGCGGTGTAGCGCAGCACGGTGTCCCGGTCCAGCGAGGACCGCATCGCCACCGCCCCCTCGGGCAGCCGGGCGATCTCGACCCGCTCCTCGTCCGGACTGGTCCCGGGCGGGCCCTCCCACTCGACACCGCTGATGTCGAGCGCGTACAGCTCGTCCTTCTCCTGCTGAGTGCCCATGTGCGGCCTCTCCTTCGGTGGTGCGGTCGCTGCCGATTATCGGTGCAGGCCGCCCGTGCGCGGGAGGCTTTGCGGAACCTTCCGCCCCGCCCCGCGCGCCCGCGGGGTAACTCGCCGCCGACCCTTACTCCGGCAGGTGCCGCTCCGGCCGCGCCCCGAGCAGGCTCCGCCGGAGGTCCCCGACCGCCGGCCGTACCCGGTCCGCGGTGCGGTGCGGTGCGGTGCGGTGCGGTGCGGTGCGGTGCGGTGCGGTGCGGTGCTCCGAGAACCGGGGGGCACGACCGGCCGATGATCCGCAGAAGGTGGGTTCGCCCTGCCCGCGCACACCCCACCTCCAGGTTCCACACCTGTTGTCTCGTCGCCAGCGTCCGATGTATATAAGGGACAGCCCGTCCTCCCCGACCCCGGACGGCCACCCGGCCGCCGGGGTCCTCGCCGCTGGGGGTACCGTCGTGGGCGTGTACCGCTTTGTACTGACCCGGCAGTGGGTGTGCCTCACCCTCATCGGCCTCGTCCTCATCCCCGCGATGATCAAGCTGGGGTTCTGGCAGTTCCACCGCCACGAGCACCGGGTCGCGCAGAACGAGCTCATCGACGCCAACCTCAAGGCGAAGCCGGTCCCGATGACCGAGGTCACCTCTCCCGGGCACGTCGTCCCGCGCGCCGACTACTGGCGCGCCGTGACCGCCACCGGCACCTACGACCCCGCGCACGAGGTCGTCGTACGGATGCGCACCTCCAACGACGACCGGGTCGGCTTCCAGGTCGTGACCCCGCTGGTGCAGGCCGACGGCCGGGTCGTGCTCGTCAACCGCGGCTGGGTGGCGGGCGGCGACGACCCGCGCGCATACCCCCCGGTGCCGGCCCCGCCCGCGGGCGAGGTGACGGTGACCGGCAGGCTGAAGGCCGACGAGACGAGCGGCGGCAGCGGCATCAAGGACCGCAAGGGCCTGCCGGACCGCCAGGTGATGCTGATCAACAGCGCGCGGCAGGCGGCGTACCTCGGCAAGCCGGTCCTCGGCGGATACCTGGAGCTCACCGCGCCCCTCCCGGCCGAAGGCAAACCCGAGGCGGTCGCCGAGCCGGACCACGACTCGATCGGCCCGCACATGGCGTACGCCGTGCAGTGGTGGCTCTTCACCTTCGCGGTGCCGGTGGGCTGGATCGTCCTGGTCCGGCGCGAGAAGCGCGACCGCGACGCGGCAGCCGCCGCCGGGGCCGGCGCAGCCGGGGCCGGCGCAGCCGAGCGGGAGCCGCTGGCGACGGCGTAGCGTGGCGGGCATGGATCTTGGACTGAAGGACCGTGTCTACGTCGTCACCGGCGCGACCAGGGGCCTGGGTTACGCCTCCGCCCGCGAACTGGCCGCCGACGGCGCGAAGGTGGTGCTGACCGGCCGGGACGCCGCGCGCACCGAGGCCGCGGCCGCGACGCTGGGCCCGAACGCGGTCGGCGTGGCCGCGGACAACTCCGACCCGGAGGTGGCCTCCCGCCTGATCACAGAGGCCCGGGAGCGCTTCGGCCGCTTCGACGGCATCCTCATCAGCGTGGGCGGTCCGGCTCCGGGCTCGGCGGCGGACAACACCGACGAGCAGTGGACGGCGGCGTTCGAGTCGGTCTTCCTCGGCGCGGTCCGCCTCGCGCGGGCGGCCGCCGCCGAGCTGGGCGAGGGCGGGGTCATCGGCTTCGTCCTGTCGGGATCGGTCCACGAGCCGATCCCGGGCCTCACCATCTCCAACGGCCTGCGCCCCGGCCTCGCCGGCTTCGCGAAGTCCCTCTCGGTGGAACTGGGGCCGCGCGGCATCCGTGTGGTCGGCCTGCTCCCCGCCCGCATCGACACCGACCGGGTGCGCGAGCTCGACGCCCTGTCCGGGGACGCGGCCGCCGCCCGCACCGGCAACGAATCCCGGATCCCGCTGCGGCGCTACGGCACCCCGGAGGAGTTCGGCCGCTCGGCGGCGTTCCTGCTGTCCCCGGCGGCCTCGTACCTGACCGGGATCATGCTCCCGGTGGACGGCGGCTCCCGCCACGGGTTCTGACAGGGCGGCCTGTCCGGGGCGCCCTGTCCGGGGCGCCCCGGACACCCCCTACGTCACCCGCCGCGCCCGGCGGGGGGTGACGTGGAGGCGGGCCTCCGTGGGCAGGGCGGCGAGCCCGGCCGAGGCGCGGGCGCGGTCCAGGACCGGGCCCGCCAGCGCGGCCAGCGCGTCGGCCGGCACCGCGTGCGGCTCCAGCTCCAGCGCGAGCCGCAGGGCCGGGGCCCCGCGCCGCCGCCACAGCGCGACCCGGCAGTCGGCCGCGCCCTCCACCGCCTCCAGTACGTCGGCGGCCACGGCCGCCTCCAGCGCGCGGCCCCGCAGCACCGCGAAGGCCCCGTCGCCGGTGTCCACCAGCACCGCCGCCAGCCGCGCGCGCCGCAGTTGGGACAGCAGCCACCACAGGGCCAGCAGGACGCAGACCCCCAGCAGGGCGAGCAGCAGCCACCACGGCAGGACCCGGCGCTCCTGCGCCGTCAGCAGCGGCTCGTGGCGGCCCGCGAGCGGCCGGGACGCGGTCAGCAGCACGACACCCGCCGCCAGCAGCGCCGCTCCGAGCAGGGCGAGCAGGACCCGGTTCACCCCGGACAGGCTCACCGCCGGGTCACCCGCACCCTCGGCCGCAGCTCGTGCGCCAGGCCCAGCTCCTCGGCTCCGACGGCGAGCACCGCGTCCAGGTCGGCCCGTACCTCGTGCAGTTCGCGGAAGTGGGACACGGCCCGGACCCCGACGCGGGTCCGGCCCACCCTGACCCGTACGGAGAGCACCCCGGCCACCTCCATCACCCGGTCGCGCAGCACCTGTGCGGCGGCCTTGCGTTCCAGTCCGGCGCGGACTTCGGGGTGTGCGGCCCGCATGGGCAGGATCCCGCGCAGGCCCGGCGTGAGGGCGTACAGCAGCAGAGCGGCCCCGGCCACGGCGAGGACGCCGCCGCCGATCAGGACGCCGGGGTCCGCCGGGGTGTGCCGCTCCAGCGCGCGGGCGAGCTCGCGGCGCCAGCGCATGGCGGGCCGGTGGGCCCGGACCGCGGCCAGGTCGTAGAGGAAGAGCCCCGCCACGGCCAGCACGGCGAACGCCGCCAGCGCGGCCGGGAGCCGCCGGGGCGAGCGGAACCTGGCGGTCACCGCAGCCGCCGGTCCCGCCCGGCGGCGGGCCGGGCCCGCTCCGGGCGCAGCCGCTCGATGTCGATGTCGACCTCGGGTACGGCCATCTCCGCGTACTCCTCGACGCGCAGGGCGACCTGGCGGCGTACGTTCGCGCACTGGGCGGCGAGGTCGGAGGGGTAGGCCAGCTCCAGGGCCACCCGTACCCGGGCGATGTCGTGGTGCACGGTGACGGTGGCGTGCGGCGGCGCGGCGCCGGCTCCGGCGAGCGCCTCGCGCGCGGCCCGGGCGGCGATCTTCGCCACGACCCGGTCGGCGATGCGGGTCGCGCCCCGTTCGGCGGCGGCCACCCGTGGCGGGGCGGGCCTGGGCGTGCTCATCACCCGGCCCCCGCCCGGCCAACCCCTTGCCAGGCGGGTCCCCTTGCCTCGAAACTGACACATCGTCAGATTAATTGAGGGAAGGAACCGAGGATGCAGACCATCTGGCTCGGCGGACCCGAGTGGGTCGCCGTTCTGCGGATCGGGCTCGGGCTGTGGTGGCTGGAGAGCTGGCGGCACAAGGACAAGAAGGACTGGTTCGGCGGAGGCGGCATCCGCTGGGCCGCCGGGGTGGCCGCCGAGCACCGCTGGGGGTTCGTCACGCGCGGCTTCGACCTCGTCGTGAAGCCGTACCCGCGCTTCATGGCCTATCTGGTCGCCTACGCGGAGCTGGCGCTCGGGCTCGGCCTCATCGCCGGCTTCCTGACCCCGATAGCCCTGATCGCGGGCCTGGTGCTCAACCTGGTCTACCTGGTGCTGATGATCCACGACTGGGGCGAGCAGGGGCAGAACCTGATGATGGCCCTGATCTCCGGGGTCGCCTTCTTCGCGATGGGCTGGCAGGTCTGGTCCCTGGACAACGCGCTGGGGCTGTTCTGACCCGGGCGGCGGATCGAGCCCCCTGACGGCGGCGGCACCGGGGCCGCGTGCTCACGGCGGCAGCGCCGGAGCCGGGCGCTCACGGCACCGCCGCCGCGCGCTCACGGCGCTGCCGGGCCGCGGCGTCAGACCTGCCGGTCCAGCGGGTTCGCCGCGATCCGGGCCTGCGCGCCGCTCGCCACGTAGGCCGCCGCCGCGCACTGCGGCTTGCGGGCCGCCTGGTCCGAGACGAGTGCGAAGAAGGCCTCGCCGAAGCCGAGCCGCGGGTACTCCGCGAGGAGCGCGGCCGTGAAGACCGGGTCCGCGTCGGTGACCCCGACCCCGGAGACGTCCGCGGTCGTGCCGACCTGGAGCAGGTGGCTCTCCACGTCCTCGGCCGCCGTGACGTCGTCGCGCATGTGCAGCACGATGATCCGCTCGGCGCGCGCCCGGCGCTTCGCCGGCCAGCCCAGGCCCGCCGTCAGGACGCGGGCGACGTGCCCGCCGGCCTCCTCGAAGGGCAGGGTGTGGCTGTCGAAGGGCGCGGTCAGCCCGAGGTCGTGCACGAGCGCGCTGACGTAGAGGAGCTCCCGGTCGTACGAGAGCCCGTGCCGGTCCGCGTACTCGGCCGCGAAGGCGTACGAGCGGACGGAGTGGTTCAGCAGCGCCGCGTCCGTGTACTCGCCCGCGATCTCCAGCGCGGCGCGGGCCGACGGAGTGTCAAGTGTCCATGTCACAAAGGTCATGGGAGGTCAGCGTAGGCGGCGGCGGAAGTCCACCTCCGACGGGCCCGTATCCCCCGGCCACGACAGCAGGCGGGCCGGAGCCGCCGGGGTCTCGGCCAGGACCGTGCCGCGGGAGACGACGTAGCGCGGGCGGACCTGGCGGCGGACCGCCTCGGCCGGCGACTCGGCCGGCAGCAGGACGAAGGAGGCCGCGGCGCCCTCGGTGATGCCGTACTCCGCCCCGGACAGGCCGAGGACGCGGGCCGCGCGCTCCGTCACCATCTCGAAGGCCACCGGGATCTCGTCCGCTCCCGTGAGCTGGGCGGCGTAGATCCCGACGAGGGCTGTCTGCAGCGGGTTCCCGGTGCCCAGCGCGTTCCAGGGGTCCATCACGTCGTCGTGGCCGAAGGCCACGTTCACTCCGGCCGCCAGCATCTCCTTGACCTGGGTGAGGCCGCGCCGCTTGGGGTAGGCGTCGAAGCGGCCCTGGAGGCCCAGGTTGGCGAAGGGGTTCGAGACGAGGTTGATCCCGGAGCGCGACAGCAGCCGCTGGAGCTTGTAGCTGTAGGCGCCGCCGTAGGAGCCCATGGCCGTCGTGTGCGAGGCCGTCGCGCGCTCGCGCAGCCCGGAGCGCAGGGCGAGCGCGGCCAGCACCTCCACGAAGCGCGACTGCTCGTCGTCGATCTCGTCGCAGTGCGCGTCGATCCGCAGTCCGTGCTCCTCGGCGAGCGCGAAGGCGATCGACAGCGAGGCCACCCCGTCCTCCCGGGTGTCCTCGAAGTGCGGGATCGCGCCGACCACGTCCGCGCCGCGCCGGACCGCCTCGCGCAGCAGCGCCTCGCCGTCGGGGAAGGAGACGATGCCCTCCTGCGGGAAGGCGACGATCTGCAGGGTCAGCACGTCCCGGACCCGGTCCCGCACCTCCAGCAGCGCATCCAGCGCGGTCAGCGCCGGGTCGGTGGTGTCGCAATGCGTCCGCACGTGCAGCACGCCCTGCGCCGCCTGCCAGCGCAGCACCTCCGTGGCCCGCGCGACCACGTCCTCGCGGGTCAGGGTCCGCTTGCGCTCGCTCCAGCAGGCGATGCCCTCCCAGAGCGTCCCGGAGGCGTTCGGGCGGGGCTCGCCGGCCGTCAGGGCGGTGTCGAGGTGGATGTGCGGTTCGACGAAGGGGGCGCTGAGGAGGCCGCCGTGCGCCTCGATCAGCACCCCCGTCGCGGGTGGCTCCTTCTGGTCGTCGTACGGGATCACGCGCGCGATCCGGCCGTCCTCCGCGACCTCGACGTCGTGCAGGCCTTCGCTGTGGAGCAGCCGGGCGCCCCGGACGATCATCCGCATGGCGCCAGCCTACGCACGCCGCGCCGCCACGGCCCGGCGTGGCCCGGCTTGGTTTCGCGCCGCGTCAGCCGCGCTTGGCCTGGGCCTTCTGCTGCATGCCCCGCGTCTTCGCGGCGATCGACTGCACGTCCCGGACGGCGGCCTTGGCACGGGCTTCGGCCGCCGTGTTCTTCGCCATCGCACGCTCGGAATCCTGGTGGCCGTGCTGACCTGTACGCGCCTTCTTCGCCATGACCGCTGCTCCTCCGCCGGAAAACGGGCTGAACTTCGTACGCAGACCACCTTGCGCCCGTTCGGCCCAGTCGGCATCTCGGACGATCGGGTGACGCGGGCGCGCGATCGGAGGGTTACGTGACTCCTCCCCGCCATAAATGACGGGGCTTCCTGTTACGCCGGGTTGGCGTTGCAGCGGACCAGCCCGGCCCGGTTCAAAACGTTGATCGCGCCCACGGTGTCGGCGTGCGCGGTGTGGCCGCATGCCTGGCAGTGGAATGTGTCTTGCGTGGGGCGGTTCTCCTTCGCGGTGTGCCCGCATTCGGGGCACTCGCGGGAGGTGTTGCGGGGATCCACGGCGATGATTCTCCGGCCGGCGCTTTCTTCTTTTTTGAATGAG
>NZ_CP030286.1:8685177-8765305 GCF_003287915.1 Streptomyces sp. ICC4
GGCGTCAGAGGTGTATAAGGGACAGGGCTCGATCCGGGCGGGGCGCGGGTGGGATCCGGGCCGCTCAGCCCCGGTTTCGGGGGTGGTTCTTGGCCATCCGCTCGTTGCCGAACTTGTAGGCGCCCGTCCACCGGGCCATCACCAGCTGCGCGTCGCCGGCCTCGACCTCGGCCAGGAACTTGTCGGCGCGGCTGCCCCGCAGGGTGGTCGCGGACCGGCCCCGGTGGGTGATGGCGACCGTGTGGTCGCCCAGCTGTTCGTACGAGAATCCGTGTGGTTTCGGCATGCGCGCAGCCTGCCGCCCCCGGGGCGGGGGCGGCAACGCATTAACGGGGGCGTCGAGAGGCCCGGGGTGCGGTCTCATGTCGCCCCGGCCCTGCGGGAGCCGCAGGAGAGCGGAGTAGGCCCGGGTCCTGAACGCGTGACGGCCTGAAACGGGCGGGCGGGCGGCCGTCTGTCCGGCAGCCGCCCGCCCGTCCGGGTGAACGCGTGACCGTCCGCCCGGTCGGGCGGACGGACGGTGGTCCTCAGGCTCCGGTGACCCGGCGCGGGAGGCCCAGCGGGTTGGCCTCGCGCAGCTCCGGCGGGAGCAGGGCGTCCGGCACCGACTGGTAGGCCACCGGACGCAGCCAGCGCTCGATCGCGGTGCCGCCGACCGAGGTGGAGTGGGAGGTCGCCGCCGGGTAGGGGCCGCCGTGGTGCTGGGCCGGGGCCACGGCCACACCGGTCGGCCAGCCGTTCACCACGACCCGCCCGGCCAGCGCCGTCACCTGGGAGACCAGCTCCGCCGCGGGCCCCTCGCCGCCGTCGGCCTCGGCGGCCGACAGCTGCAGGGTCGCGGTGAGGTTCCCGGGGAGCAGGCCGAGCACGGCGGCGGCCTCGTCCTGGCCGGCGTACCGCGCGAGCACGGTGACGGGGCCGAAGCACTCCTCCAGGAGCAGCTCGTAGGGGCCGCCCTCCAGCAGGGTCCGCGCCGGGACGCTGAGGTAGCCCGCGCCGACGGTGTGCTCGCCGCCGGAGCCGGGTGTGACGGGTGCCTCGACCCCGGGCAGCGCGGCGCGTTCGCGGACGCCGGCGACGAAGTTCTCCCGCATCCGGTGGTCGAGCAGCACGCCCGGCTCGGTCTCCCCGAGCGCCTTGGTCAGCGCCCCGGCGAGCCGGTCGCCGGCCGCGCCCTCGGGTACGAGGACCAGGCCCGGCTTGACGCAGAACTGGCCGACGCCGAGCGTGACCGAGCCCGCGAGGCCGCCGCCGATCTCCTCGGCGCGCTCGACGGCTGCCGCCGGCGTGACCACGACCGGGTTCAGGGAACCCAGCTCCCCGTGGAAGGGGATCGGGACGGGCCGGGTGGAGGCGGCGTCGAACAGGGCCCGCCCGCCGCGGATGGAACCGGTGAACCCGGCCGCGGTGACCAGCGGGTGGCGGATCAGCTCGAGTCCCGAGTCGAACCCGTGCACCACGGAGACGACGTCCGCCGGCAGTCCGGTGGCCACGGCCGCGCGGCGCAGCAGCGAAGCGCACAGTTCGGAGGTGGCCGGGTGGTCGAGGTGTGCCTTGACCACGACGGGGCAGCCGGCGGCCAGCGCGCTGGCGGTGTCGCCGCCGGGCACGGAGAAGGCGAGGGGGAAGTTGGAGGCGGCGTAGACCGCGACCACGCCCAGCGGCACCTTGTAGCGGCGCAGTTCGGGGCGGGGCGGGGCGGCCAGGGGGTCTGCGCGGTCGATGCGGATGTCGAGGTAGGAGCCCTCGTCGACGGCGTCGGCGAAGGCGCGCAGCTGGCCGGTGGTGCGGGCGAGCTCGCCGGTGAGCCGGCCGGGGCCCAGCGCGGTCTCGGCGTCGGCGGCCTCGACGACGTGGGCGGCGGCCCCGTCGAGCAGGTCGGCGGCGGCGCGCAGGAAGGCGGCGCGGGTGACCGCGTCCGCGAGCGCGCCGCGGGCGGCGTGGGCCGCGCGCACGGCTCCGTCCACCTCCTGGGGTGTGGCCTCCACCGCAACCTGCTCGCGCTGCTTCCCGGTGCGGGGGTCCACACTCCAGACTGGTGTTGCTGCCATGGCGAACTGCCTCCTGGATCTGTGCTGCCGTCTGTGCTGCCCCGCGCGGATGCGTTCAGTATGGTGAACGCCGTTCCGGTGGATGAATGATCACATCCATCGCGGACTCTATTTCCGGATCTTCCGGGTTGACAAGAGACAAAGGGGCACGAAGGCGAATGACGACAGCTGAGTCGGGGGGCTCGGGTGCGCCGGCGGCCGTCAAGTCGGCCGTGCGCACGGTCCTGTTGCTGGAGCACTTCGCGGCGCGGCCGGGGCTGCACAGCCTCGCCGACATCCAAAGCGACCTCTCCCTGCCCAAGTCCAGCCTCTACATGCTGCTGCGCACGCTGGTGAACCTGGGCTGGGTGGAGACGGACGCGACGGGGACGCGGTACGGCATCGGGGTGCGGGCGCTGCTCGTCGGCAGCTCGTACATCGACGGCGACGAGGTCGTCGCGGCGGCGCGGCCGACGCTGGACCGGCTCTCCGACGGCACGACGGAGACGATCCACCTGGCCCGCATGGACGGGACGAGCGTGGTCTACCTGGCCACCCGGCAGTCCCAGCACTACCTGCGGCCCTTCACCCGCGTCGGGCGGCGGCTGCCCGTGCACTCGACGGCTCTCGGCAAGGCGCTGCTGGCCACGCACACGGACGAGGAGGTGCGGCGGCTGCTCCCGCGGCGGCTGGAGGCCGTCACCGAGCACACCATCACCGACCGGGACCGCCTCATGGACGAGCTGGCGCTGGTGCGGGAGCAGGGGTACGCGGTGGACCGAGAGGAGAACACGCTCGGACTGCGGTGCTTCGGCGTGGCGGTGCCGTACCGGACGCCGGCCCGGGACGCGGTGAGCTGCTCGGTGCCGGTGGCGCGGCTGACGCCGGGACACGAACGGGCCATCAAGGCGGCGCTGTTCGAGGCACGGGACCGGCTGTCGGTGGTGACGCGGCGGATGTGACGGGGTGGATGTGACGCGGCCGATGTGACGGGGCGCATGTGACGCGGCGGAGGCTCCGGTTCCTCCCCCGGGCGGGGGAGGGGTCTCCCCTTCAAGGCCCTCCTGCCCTTCGCTGTGGCCGGCAGCGCCGTAGACGAGCCAGCACCCCGCCCCCCCTCCCCCGCCCCGCCGACGACCCGCCCGTCCCCCCCGGCGCCATCACCGCCACCACCGAATCCACAGCCGACTACCGGCTCGACAACACCCTCGGAAGCACCTCCGCCGCCGCTGCAGGCGGCCTGCCCTCCGAAATCCTCACGACCCACTACAACGACTTCGGCCTGCCCACAGGGCTGACAGGGCTGACCGGCTACGTGCAGAACGTGGCGTACTCCCCGCTGGGCGACGTCGACCAAGTCACCCTGGCCCGCTCCGGCGCGGCCGGTGTCCGCAAGACGTTCATCGGCAACACCTACGAGGAGGGCACCCGCCGCCTGCTGCGCTCGACGGTCAACGACCAGACGCACAACGGCATGCTGCAGGAGCTGACCTACAACTACGACCAGGCCGGCAACGTCCTGTCGATCTTCGACTCGGCCCCGCTCAGCGGATTCACCAAGGCCGACAACCAGTGCTTCACCTACGACGCCCAGCGCCGCATGACCGAAGCCTGGACCCCGAAGACCGCCGACTGCTCGACCGCCGGGCGCACCGCCGCCAACCTCGACGGCGCCGCCCCCTACTGGAACAGCTACACGTACACCGCGTCGGGCCAGCGAGCCACCGAGAAAACCAACACCGGAACCCCGCAGACCCGCACCTACTGTTACGACCCGGCCCGCCCGCACGCCCTCGCGGCCACTACCACCGGCGCCACCTGCACCGGCCTCACCGCCCAGTACACCTACGACAAGACCGGCAACACCACCAAGCGCGCCGAGACCCCCGGCAGTCCCACCTCGCAGACCCTCGCCTGGAGTCCGGAGGGCAAGTTGGCCAAGACCACCGAAGGCACCACGGCCACCGACTACGTCTACGACGCCGACGGCCAGCTCCTCATCCGGCGCGACCCGGCCGGCGAAACCGTCCTCTACGCCGGTGCGAACGAAGTCCACCTCAAGGGCACCAAGAAGTGGGCCACCCGCTCCTACGGCATCGTCGGCGCCAAAATCGCCGTCCTAACCAACGAATCCGGCACCGCCAAGCTGTCCTTCGTCGCCGGCGACGGACACGGCACCTCCTCGCTCGCCGTGTCCGCGGACGACACCCAGACGGTGTCCAAGCGGTACACCACCCCCTTCGGCGCCCCACGCGGACCCGCCACCACAACCTGGCCCGACGACAAACGCTTCCTCGACAAACCCCAGGACACCAGCACCGGCCTCACCCACATCGGCGCACGTGAATACGACCCCGCCCTCGGTCAGTTCATCAGCATCGACCCGCTCCTGAGCACAGACCTCCACCAGTCACTCAACGGCTACAGCTACGCCAACAACAACCCGGCAACATACTCCGACCCCACCGGCCTGCGTGAAATGTGCGGCGCCTCAGGAAACTCCTGCTACGAAAACGACTACAACAACGACGGCACCAACAACAAGGATGGGGACCGCAGCACCGGTAACGGAACCAACGAGTGCGGGAACGACCCCGACTGTCGCCGCGGAGGTAGCGGCTCAAGCCGCTCAACCACCCCGACTAAAACGAAGACCAAATCCCCCGTTTGCAACTACTCCACAGGCATCAACTGCGGCGGGCAAGGTGGACCGCCGGGACGCGGGAGTGGCAAGGGCGCCGCGGGTACCCCTGTAGGGCCGCACTATGTAGCCGGCACCTGGGTCAATGAATCAGTCCCCTCACAGGGCTGCCAGACCACAACTACCTGCACCATCGTCTACGGCGCCGCAGTTGTCGCCGGCGGCGTAGCAGTGGCACCAGTCGTTTTCGCAATAGGACCAGAAATCTTGGCCGCCTGCCTGTTCAACCCAGCAGGATGCGCGGAGACCTTCACCGAACTGGCAACCGGAGGTGCAGCAGGCGGCAGTCTTCCGAGGCCAGGCGGAACCCTCAGGTCAGTCAATCCGACTGGATCAAATACAAATTGCGCAAAATGTTCGATTGCGACCGACCTTCGCCTACAGGGCAAGAACGCAACTGCCGGTCCCGGCCCCCTGACCGACGCCAGTGACCTGGAAGCCCACTTTGGTTCCCTATTTCGTTCGACTAAAGGACGAGATGACATTTCGCGCGAATTGCTCGAACGCGGGAATGGGGCACGCGGCATAGTCTACGGCTTCACAGTCGATAGCAAGGGGGGCGTTGACTGGGGCCACTTCTTCAACGCGGTGAACGATGGAGGTAACATTAAGTTCCTGGACGGGCAGGCTGGCGGGTACGCAGACCTGTCATGGCAGCACATGGGCTACATGGACTTCATGTATACGGGAGGCGGCAAGAATTGACGATTGAGGAGCACCAAGCGAGGGAAATTGCGGAGCAGTTTGGGAGATCCAACATCGAAAAATGGGACGAGTGGGGCTGCGAGATCGAGATCTCTGAAAAGTTCGCATCTCCAGGAAATATCGTCTTCTCCTATCCAGCGAGAGGAGTATCCCCGAACGGGAAGCCATACCGAATTGGTGGAAATGTTCCAATCCTGGTCGATCTGGAAACCGGCTACTGCAGGTTCGAGCAGCCGCCTTGGAAGGCGTAGCTACTTCTTCGTGAGATCTGATTAATCCTCGAGGGCTTGCGAGTAGGTTCGGGTTCTTTCCTGCGGACTCAATTCCCATTTACAACAAGGGCTCAGGGTAAGCGTCATTAAGCCCCTTCCAACCTGATGGTGCTGACCGCAAGTTGGACAGGCCACAACCCCACGCTGTAGCTGGTGCGCCCATCGCGACGCCCGGCAGGGACTTGTCCCTGCCGGGCGTCGCGATGCCCGCCCGAGTTGGCAAACTCGGGTCCCCTACGTTCCTCATGCGCCGCCGTCCCCGACGATGTCCACCGTTCCGGCCAGTGCTGTGTTCGTTGGCAGTCACGATATCCACCGGGCATTCGGAACAGTTCCCTGCTGGGCCTCCGCCGTGCCACTGAGCCTTTTCCAACCTCATGTTGAGGCGTGGTGGAGGACGAGGACGGCCTTCACGATGTCGGTGATCCGGTTGGTGCTGCAGCGGAGCTTCCGTAGGAGGCGCCAACCCTTCAGCACGGCCATGATCGCAGCCATCGGGCGCTCCGTCGCTGGAGGGGCAGGTAGACCGCCATGACCAGGCCGGCGATCACGATCATGTCGAGGCCGAGGGCCAGGGCCACGTTCTCCTGGCCGGTCAGCACGTTCCCGGACAGGGCGTCCGCGATCTTGAGCGTGACCAGGGGGACGGAGCCGCCCACGAGCGCGGCGGCGGTGGCGTGCGCGGCGAAGGCGGTGCCGAAGAGCAGCACGAATCCGCCGAGCAGGGAGGGCGCGAGGACGGGCAGGCCGACGTGGCGCCAGAACTGCCATCCGCTCGCCCCGTTGTTCTGGGCGGCCTCGCGCCACTGGGGGCGCAGGCCGTCGAGCGCGGGGACGATGACCAGCACCATGAGCGGGGTCAGGAAGTAGAGGTAGACCACGGTGAGGCCGGTGAAGGAGTAGAGGTTCCAGCCGAGACCGGTCAGGTCGGCGAGCTGGGTGACGACTCCGGAGATGCCGACGGTGGCGATGAACGCGAAGGCGAGCGGGACCCCGCCGAAGTTGGCGAGGACTCCCGAGGCGGTCAGTGCCGCGCCGCGCAGGGTCCGCGAGCGGGAGGTGACGACGGCCTGCGCGATGAGGACGCCGAGCACGCCGGCCACGAGCGCGGTGAGCGAGGAGAGCTGCACGCTGCCGACGAGCGAGCCGAGGTAGGGGCCCTGGAGGGAGCGCGCGAGGTGCTCTCCCGTCAGTTCGGTGGCGCCGCCGACCGGGTCGGTGCGGGTGACGGCGCCGAAGGCGATGGCGCCCAGCGGGATGCCGAAGCAGAGCCCGGTGAAGGCGAGGAGGGGGAGGGCGGCGAGCCAGGTGCGCGGGCCGCGCCGCCGGCGGCGGCTGGTGGTGCCGCCGGCGGTCCCCTTCGTGTGGGGGGTGGAGGTGGAGGCGGACATCAGCTGAGGGCCTTGTCCCACTTCTCGGAGAGGGTCGCCTTGGCCTTGTCCAGCTCGGTGGAAGCCGGGAAGGCAGGGGCGCCCTGGACCTGCGGGAGCTTGGTGACGGCGTCCTTGTCGACGGTGCCGTCCTGGGTCATGGCGGGCAGCAGCACGGGGCGGGCGTAGCCCTTCAGCCACAGGTTCTGGCCCTCGGCGCTGTACAGGAACTCCATCCACAGGCGGGAGGCCGCCGGGTGCGGGGCATCCTTGTTGATGGCCTGCGAGTAGTACTGGGCGTAGACGCCGTCGGTGGGGATGGCGACCTTCCAGTCGACGCCCTTGCCCTTGAACTGATCGGCGTAGCCGGCGTTCAGGTAGTCCCAGTCGATCGAGATGGGCGTCTCGCCCTTCTCGACGGTGGCCGGGGTGGACTCGACGGGGATGAAGTTGCCGCTCTTCTTCAGCTGTCCGAAGAAGTCGATGCCGGGCTGGATGTCGCCGAAGGAGCCCTTGTTGGCGAGGGCGGCCGCGTAGACGCCGCCGAAGGCGGAGCCGGACTTGGTCGGGTTGCCGTTGAGGGCGACCTTGCCCTTGTACTCGGGCTTGGCCAGGTCGGCGAAGGACTTCGGGCAGTTCGGGATGCGGGCGGCGTCGCAGCCGATGGAGACGTAGCCGCCGTAGTCGTTGTACCAGCGGGCGTCCGCGTCCTTCTGGGAGGCGGGGATCTTGTCCCAGGCGGTGACCTTGTACGGGGCGAAGAGGTTCTCGGCGGCGCCGCTGCGGGCGAAGGCGATGCCGAGGTCCAGGACGTCGGGGGCGCGGGTCTGGCCCTTGCGGGACTTGACGGCCGCGATCTCGTCGGCGCTGGAGGCGTCCGGGTTCTCGGCGTTGATCTTGACCTTGGGGTACTTGGCCTGGAACGCCTTCTGGATCTCGCCGTAGTTCGCCCAGTCCGCGGGCAGCGCGATGACGTTGAGCTCGCCCTCCTTCTCAGCGGCCGCGACGAGGCCCTCCAGGCCGCCGAAGTCGGCGACCGAGGTGGCGGCGCCGGGCTGGGTCTTGTTCTTGCCGTCGGCGGCGGCGCCGGCCTTCGGGTCGGGTGCGGCGCCGCAGGCGCTGAGCGTGGTGAGCACGGCGGCGCTGAGCAGAACGGCCGCACCGCGACGGGCGGAGGAACTGAGCACGGTCTCTCCCGGAGACTGGATCCATGGCAGGGGGTTCACTTGTCTGAACAAGTTGGCTCCAGTTCGCCCTGGGGCCCTGTACGGACGGTGAACGGCGGCTGTCGCGCGGTCCACGTCTCGACGAAGACCGTGAATGGCCGGATCCGACCGTGACGGACCACCCGCATGATGATCTTCGGAGCCCGGTGCGGCGCCTAGGCTGGCGGGCACCACGACGACGGACGGCACGGGGACGGGGACGGCATGGGAACGGTGCGGTATCTGGAGATCGCCGAGGCGCTGCGCCGGGCGATCCTCTCCGGCGAGTACCCCGTGGGCGCCCAACTGCCCTCGGAGAGCGACCTGGCCGCCCGCTGGTCGGCCTCGCGCGGGACCGTCCGCCAGGCCGTGGCCACGCTCGCCGCCGAGGGGCTCATCGGCTCCCGGCAGGGGGCCCGCAGGATCGTCCTGCGCCACGAGCGCAAGCACAGCTTCGGGGAGCTCAACAGCTTCGCCCAGTGGGCCGAAGGGGTCGGCCACCGGGCGCAGAGCCGGTTCCTGTCGCGCGCCCGCCGCCCCGCCACGGCCGAGGAGGCGGAGCGCCTCGCACTGGCACCCGGTACGGAGGTCCTGGCCGTGCTGCGGCTGCGGCTGCTCGACGGGGAGCCGACGATGGTCGAGCGGACGGCCTACGCCGACTGGGTCGCGGCGGCGGTCGAGGCGATGCCCGAGGACTGCCGCTCGGTGATGGACGGCCTGGCGGACGGCTCCGGAATCGTCGCCCACTACGGCGAGCACCTCATCGACGCGCTGCCCGCCGGCAGCGAGGACGCCCGGCTGCTGGAAATCCGGCGCGGCAGCCCGCTTTTGCGCCAGCGGCACGTCTCCGCGACCCGCACGGGTCGCCCGATCGAGTGGTCCGACGACCGCTACCGGGCGGGCAGTGTCACCTTCAGTGTGAACAACTCGGCAGTAGCAACTCCGCTGGAGCGACGGGCCGGCGAGGGCTGAAGCCCGGCGAAGGGCGGGCGGAGCGGGAGGAGGCGGAGCGGGAGGAGGCGGAGCGGGAGGAGGCGGAGCGCGCCGTGGCGGCGCGCCCCGCCCCCGGAGGGGCGTCGCGTGAGGGACGGCCCGACGGCCTACGGGCGCAGGCCCGCGAGCAGGGCGGCGGTGACGGCGAAGTCGACCGGTCCGGTGTTCCAGTCGGCGTTCATCGGGCTGACCGCGATCTTCCCGGCGCTCACGGCTTCCACGTCGCTGCCCCGGGCCGGGGTCCGCAGGTCCACCTTCACGCCGACCTTCCAGGTGCCGTCGCCGGCATCGGTGAAGTCGGCCTTCAGCAGCGCCTGCGCGTCCTGGAAGGTGGTCGCCACCCCGGCCGGGGTGCCCTTGCCGTCGGCGCCGATGACGGGGTGGTTGACGTTGAGGCCGACACCCATGGGCAGCAGGGGGCCGGAGCGGGCCCGCGAGCGCAGCCGGTCGATCAGCTTGACGGCGAAGTCGAGCGTCGGCCCCATCGCGTTGACGGTGGTCACGGGATCGGGAGCCGCGACACCGCCGGTGCTCAGCGCGATGGCGGGGATCCCGGCGTCCAGTGCGGCGACGGCGCCGCCGACCGTGCCGGAGTGGGAGGCGAGGGCGGCGACGTTCGGGCCGAAGTTGGTGCCCGACACGACGAGATCGGGCGCGTTCCCCTCGAACACCTCGGAGAGTCCGAAGCCCACCGAGTCGCCGGGGGATCCGTCGACGGCCCACACCTTCGGCTCGGGGTGGCGCACGGCGATGGACGGGGCGTTCGAGGTCTTCGTGCCCGCGCCGCTCTGGTTGGTGAGCGGGGCGACGATGGTGACGTCGTGCCCGGCGGCGGTGAGCCGCTCGAAGGCCAGGCGGATGCCGGGCGCGTTGTAGCCGTCGTCGTTGGTGAGCAGGATCCGCAGCTGGCGCGCGGGTACGGGGGCGGGCACCGGGCCGGCCTGCGGCACGGCCGCGGCGGCGGGCACCGTACCGGCGAGGGCGGGGGCGCACAGCAGCAGGGCGGCCAACGGCAGAACTCGCTTGCGTTGCACGGAACGCTCCTTGGGAGAGGGGATGGAGTCGGAAAGGAGTGAGGGCCGGGAAGGGGTGGGGACCGGCGGGCGCGCGACCCTCGGCGCGAGCCCGCCGGAGCGCGGACCGGGCCGCCGCCCAGGGGCAGGAAAGACGGCCCGGAGACTTTGGGGCGCCAGCGGATCAGCGCACGCTGCGGATCGGGAGGATCGCCAGCGCGCCGATCAGCGAGAGGGCGCCGCCGACCAGGAACAGCGGGGTGTATCCGCCCAGGGTCGTGACGACCGCGGAGGCCACGAACGGGGCGATGATCTGCGGCCCGGCGTTCGCGATGTTCAGGACGCCCATGTCGCGGGCGGCGTCCTCGGCCCGGGGCAGCACCAGGGTGACGAGCGCGGTGTCGACGGCCATGAAGCATCCGAAGGCGAGGCCGTTGAGCGCGCTGAAGACGATCATGCCCGTCCACGTCGGGCTGATGACGGGGACCACCATGACCAGCCCGGCGAGGGCCGCGGAGACGCCGACGAACACCTTGCGGCGGTTCCAGCGGTCGGACAGCAGTCCGCCGACCACCGTGGAGACGGCCATCGCGACCATCGAGACGGGGGTGAGCACGGCCATCGCGGCGGGCGGGGTCAGCCCGTCGGGGAGGCTGATGTGGTCGCCCAGGATGTAGAGCTGGTAGCCGACGACCGAGAAGTAGCCGAGGACCATCAGGGCCCGCCCGATGAAGGCCCACCGGAAGTCGTGGTTGGCGAGCGCCGAGAGGAAGGCCTTGAGCTGGGCCCCCTTGGGGGCGGCGGGCGCGTCCGCGGCGACCTCGGGGCGCGGTACGTCCCGGCAGAAGGTGGTGAGCAGCAGCGCGGCCCCGGCGATGACCCCGCCGAAGATGAGGTAGCCGGTGCGCAGGTGGTCCGCGGTCTGGGAGGCGATCAGCACGCCGACCGTGCCGCCGATGGGCAGGCCCAGTCCGACCAGTGCGGACGCGGTGCCGCGCCGGGCGGCGGGGACGCGGTCGGGCACGATCGCGGTGACGGCGGCCTGGTAGACGTTCATGGTCGCCTGGACCAGGCACCAGCCGATCCCGACGAGCAGCGCGGTGCTGACGCTGCCGACGAGGGCGAGGCCGGCGAGCGAGGCGAGGGCGCCCCCCAGCACCCAGGGGTTGCGCCGGCCGCTGCGGTCGGAGAGGGCGCCGGCGATCGGGTTGAAGGCGGTCGCGAAGATCGCGCTGATGCCGCCGATCAGGCCCAGGACGGCGACCTTGTCATCGCCGGCGATGGCCTCGATCTGGGTGGGCAGCAGGACGGAGCCGACACCCATGTAGACGGCCATCATCGCGGAGTTCGCGACCAGCAGGAGGAGCAGGAGCCCGCGTCCGCGGGAAGGTTCGGGATCCGCCGGAACGGGCGGGTCGATGATCTCGTTCGTGGCCATGACGACTCCTCGGGGGACGGAGCGGGGAGGTGGCGTGGGGGGACCGCCGGAATGCGGTGCGCGGGGAGGACGGAGACGCCGGGGGTGCTGTCGCGCACGGGGGCGTCGCCGGGGAGGGCCGTGCCGAGCGCGGTGCGGCTGACGCGGTGCGGGTGCTGGGCGCGGTGCGTGCGGTGCCTGCGGTCGGAAGCGGGTGCGGTGCGGGTGCGGGTGCAGTGCGGGTGCGGTGCGGTGGTGGCGCAATGCGGATGCGCTGCGATGCGGTGCGGGTGCAGTGCCGGTGCGGTGCGGTGGTGTTGCGGTGCGGAGGCAATGCGGGTGCGGTGCGGTGCGGTTTACGCGAGGTTGTTACACGTGTCACTTGCGGTGCTTGGACACTGTGTAGCACTCGATCCCGGCTCTAGCCAAGGGTTGACGCGGGTCTCCGTACAGATCGTGACCCACGGACGAAGGCCAGGTGGATCACGTGTAACCAACTGGATGGGGCCACGGGCCGGGTCCGAGCCGTCCGAAAAGGCTCTTGCACTTGTGGCGGTGGTCACGCTTCCGCAATACTCCGTGCCGCACCGCGACGGCCCCGCCGCCGCGCTCCGGAAGAGCCCGGTCACACCGACCCCGAGCACCGGCCCACCGACACCACCACCACCCACACCACCCGACCCACCGCACACCCGATGGACCGCCCGTACCGCCTCCTCCACCGCCACGTCCGGACCGGCCCCGAAGTCCAGCGGACCCCGCCAGTCGGCGACGACGCGACCGGCGAGGTCCACCCGTACCGCCGTGAGCTCGTCGCGGTCCAGATGCACCCCGACCGCGTACCGCGCCTCCCGCACCAGTTTCAGCAGCGTGCGCGGCTTGCCGCCCGTGGACGCCTCGCGCCCGGCGTCGGCCACCAGCCCGTCGCCCCGGAGCCGTGCCGTGATCTTGCTGACGGCCTGCGGGGTGAGCCCCGTACGGTCCGCGAGGTCCGCGCGGCCCAGGCCCCCGGGGCCGGCGGCGCGCAGCAGGTCCAGCACCCGCGCGTCGTTGTGCCCGCGCAGCAGCGGCAGGTTCACGCCGCCGCCCTTGTCCCCGCCACCGCTACCGCTACCCCTGTCCACCTGCCCATTGTCCACCCTCCTTGCACTTAGGCAACACTGTTGCCAAAGTGGTCGCCATGAACGACACCGCCCCCGCCACCCCCCTCCGCGTCGGACTCATCGGCTACGGACTCGCCGGTTCCGTCTTCCACGCCCCGCTCGTGTCCGCGACCGAAGGCCTCGTCCTCGACACCGTCGTCACCTCGGACCCGGGCCGCGCCGCCCAGGTGCGCGAGGCCCACCCGGACGTCCGGATCACCGGCAGCGCCGCCGAGCTGTGGGACCGGGGCCGGTCCCCCGCCCTCGACCTGGTCGTCATCGCCTCCCCCAACAAGACGCACGTCCCGCTCGCCACCGCCGCCCTCACCGCCGGCGTCCCGGTGGTCGTGGACAAGCCGCTCGCCGCCACCGCCGCCGAGGCGCGCGAACTGGCCTGGCTCTCCGACCGGACCGGGACCTTCCTGTCCGTCTTCCAGAACCGCCGCTGGGACAACGACTTCCTCACGCTGCGCCGCCTCCTCGCCGACGGCGAGCTGGGCGACGTCCAGCGCTTCGAGTCCCGCTTCGAGCGCTGGCGCCCGCAGCTCAAGGGCGGCTGGCGGGAATCGGGCGCGCCGGAGGAGATCGGCGGGCTGCTGTACGACCTCGGCAGCCACGTCGTCGACCAGGCGCTGGTGCTGTTCGGCCCGGCCGTACGGGTCTACGCCGAGGCCGACGTGCGCCGCCCGGGCGCGGAGGCCGACGACGACACCTTCATCGCCGTCACGCACGCGAGCGGGGTCCGCTCGCACCTGTACGTCAGCGCCACCACGGCCCAGCTGGGGCCGCGGTTCCGGGTGCTCGGCTCCCGCGCGGGCTACGTCAAGTACGGGCTCGACCCCCAGGAGGGCGCACTGCGCGACGGGCTGCGACCGGGCGACCCCGACCGCACGTGGGGCGAGGAGCCCGAGCACCTGTGGGGCCGGCTGGGCTCCGGGGAGTCCCCGCTGACCGGCGGCGGCCTGCCGGTGCCGACGGTGCCGGGCGACTACCCGGCGTACTACGCGGCCGTGGCCGCCGCGCTGCGCGGCGGCGGGCCGGCCCCGGTCACGGCGCTGGAGGCGGCGCAGTGCCTGGACGTGCTGGAGGCGGCGCGCAAGTCGTCGAGGGACGGAGTGACGGTGGAGCTCTGACCCCGCCGGGGCCCGCAGTCTGCCGGCCGGGATCCGACGGGAAAGGGGCGGCGCCGTCGACGACGGCACCGCCCCTTCCGCAACGCGCCCTACGCGCCCTAAGCGCCCTAAGCGCTCTTGAACTCCTGGCGCTGACGGCCGAGGCCGTCGATCTCCAGCTCCACCACGTCGCCGGCCCGCAGGAACGGCTTCGGCTCCGGCTGGCCCGCGGCCACGCCGGCCGGGGTGCCGGTGATCAGGACGTCGCCCGGGTACAGGGTCATGAACTGGCTCACGTACCGCACGACCTCGCCGACCGGGAAGATCTGGTCCGAGGTGTGGCCGTCCTGCTTGAGCTCGCCGTTGACCCACAGCTTGACGTCGAGGACCTGCGGGTCCGGGACCTCGTCGGCGGTGACCAGCCAGGGGCCGAGCGGCGTGAAGGTCTCGCAGTTCTTGCCCTTGTCCCAGGTGCCGCCGCGCTCGTTCTGGAAGGCTCGCTCGGTCACGTCGTTGACCAGCACGTACCCGCCGACGTGCGCGAGGCCCTCCTCGGCGGAGGCCAGGTAGCGGGCGGTGCTGCCGATGACGACGCCGAGCTCGGCCTCCCAGTCGGTCTTGACGCTGCCGCGCGGCACCAGCACGGTGTCGTCGGGGCCGACCACGGTGTCGGAGGCCTTGAGGAAGAGGATCGGCTCGGCCGGCGCCTCGGCGCCGACCTCGGCCGCGTGCCCGTGGTAGTTCAGGCCGATGCCCACGACCTTGCCTATGCGGCCGACGGCGGACCCGATCCGCAGACCCTCGGCGTCCAGCACCGGGAGCTCACCGGACTCGGCCGCGTCCCGTACCCGGGACAGCACGGAGTCGTCGGCGAGCAGCGCGCCGTCCACATCCGTGATCAGGCCGGACAGGTCCCGCAGGGTCCCGTCCTGATCGAGCAGCGCGGGGCGCTCCGACCCGACGGGTCCTACACGCAGCAGCTTCATGGGCATTCTCCCGTGGTCGTGGGTGGTCGGCCCATGGGCGTGCCCCGGGCCGGCCGATGGGTTGCGGCCATCGGAGGATTGGTCGATCCTCCAAGAAGTCGGCCCAATCCGCAAGACCCAGTTCACAGACTGGAACGCCCCGCTCCGGCGATCTCCTGCTCGGCCCGCTCCGCGTCCCGCTGTGCGGCCCGCTCCACCTCCCGCTCGGCGGCCCGGTCCTTGCGGTGCTGGAGCCAGATCCGCTCGGCCACCGACCAGGCGGTGGTGGTGACCAGGTACAGCCCGGCGGCCAGCGGCACCAGGGCGGCGGTGACCAGCGTCCCGAAGGACAGCAGGGGCAGTACGCCGCCCAGCTTGCGCATGACCTCGCGCTGCTCGGCGCTCACCCCGGCCATCGCCGCGGCGACCTCGTCCCCGGCCCGCCCGGCCCCGCCGGCCTGGGCCGCGTGCTCGCCGAGCGGCCCGAGCAGGTGGCGGCCGCGCACGCCGCGTACGCGCGGGCGGGCGCGCAGGTGCTGATCACCGCGAGCTACCAGGTGGGCTACGCCGCCTTCGCCCGCCACGGCCATGGGCCGGAGCGCACCCCGGCCCTGCGGCGCCGCAGCGGGGGCCTGGCCGTCCGGGCGGCGAGGGAGGGGGACCGGGGGGGGGGGGCAACAAACAAAGGCGAAGACGGGGGGGGGGGGGGGTCCGGGGGGGCGGGGGACGCGCGGCCGGTCGCGAGGGCCCCATCCTTTTGCGCGGAAGACCACGAGGTCAAGGGCGAATGCGCGATTCGATCGAAACAGTCGGCCGGGACCTGCCCACCGCCCCCCTACGGGCGAATCGTCAGCCGGGGAAGCAGTTCCAGGTGCTGACGCGCGCGCCCCTCGGCGGCCGCCGCACCGCCCTCCACCAGGTCCAGCAGCAGTCCGGCCGCCCGCGCCCCGACCTCGCGCTTGGCCGGGGCCACCGCCGACAGCGGGACGTCGGCCAGCCCGGCCACCTCGTCGTCGTAGGTGATCACCGCAAGGTCCTCCGGCACCCGCACGCCCCGGGCCTGGAGCCGGGGGATCAGCATGATCGCGTCCGTGTCGCTGTGGATCAGGGCGGCGCTCACCCCGCCCTCCGCCACCGCCGCGCACAGGTAGTCCAGCGTGCGCGCGAACGCCTCCGCCTCCGAAAGCGCCTCCGGACCGGGCCACGGCGGCGCCGGCTCCAGCCCGAGCACGGCCACGGCCGCCTCGAACCCGGCGCGCAGCCGCGCCGACGTCGGCGTCCGGCGGCTGGCCAGCGCGATCCGCCGGTGCCCCATCCCGGCCAGGTGCTGCACCGCCCGCGCCGCGCCGTGCGCGTGGTCGGACGCCACCCGGTCCAGCGAGGCGGCCGGATGTCCCGGCGGCGCCCACCGTTCCACGAGGACCGTCGGCACGGGGAGCTCCGCCGTCCACGCCCCCTCGCCGGGACCCGGCGACCCGGCGTCCCAGTTCGGGGTCAGCAGCAGTCCGTGCGCACCCGTGGACAGCAGCCGGTCCGCCTGGGTCCGGTCCTCGCCCGGCAGGTACCGGGTCAGCCCGACGGTGAGGCGCGCCCCCCGCGCTTCGACCGCCTCGCGCGCTCCCCGTACGACGTCGCCGTAGTAGTACTCGGTGGTCGGCACCACCATCCCGATCACCAGCCCGCTGCCGTCGCGGCCGCACCCGCCACCACCCGCGTGGTCCGGACCGGCCGGGCCCGCCTGCGGCCGGCTGACCACCCCGTGCATCCGCTGGATCTCGCCCCGCGCCGCCATCGCCTCGATGTCCCGCCGCAGGGTCACCGGGGAGACGCCGAGCTCCCGGGCCAGGTCCGCCACGCGCACACTGCCCCGGGCCTGGACGAGTGCGCGTACCCGGGCCCGGCGCTGGTCTACATGCGGTCTCAAGGTTCCCCCTGCGGTCTGCGGTCTGCGGTCTGAGTAGTGCGGTCTGCGCGGTGCGTGTGAGTGAGGTGCGTGTGCGTGAGGTGCTCGGATCCATCATAGTGAGCCGAAACGATCGATTCGATCGATTCCGATCAACCGGTCATTGACGGCACAGACCGCGCGTTCATATATTCGGCCACGTCCCGCACCTCACCGCAGCATCTCGACCTCTCCCGGGAGTCAGCGCATGCTCACGCACGACCAGGACGGCTTCCGGCGCGCAGACCGCCCCCACCGGATCGTTTCGGGGGCCCTGCACTACTTCCGGGTCCATCCCGACCTGTGGGAGGACCGCCTCACCCGGCTGCGGGCCATGGGCGCAAACACCGTGGACACCTACGTCCCCTGGAACTTCCACGAGACCGCCCCGGGCAAGGCCGATTTCACCGGCTGGCGCGACCTCGGCCGGTTCCTGCGCATCGCCCAGGACCTCGACCTCGACGTCATCGTCCGCCCCGGCCCCTACATCTGCGCCGAATGGGACTTCGGCGGCCTGCCCGCCCGCCTCCTCGCCGTCGACGGCCTGCGGCTGCGCTGCTCCGATCCCCGCTTCGAGGCGGAGGTGGACGGCTGGTTCGACCTGGTCGTCCCCGAACTGCTGCCCCACCTCGCGAGCCGCGGCGGCCCCGTCGTCGCCGTCCAGATCGAGAACGAGTACGGCTCGTACGGAAATGACACCGCCTACCGCGCCCACGTGGAGCGCGGCCTCCTCGAACGCGGCGTCGACTGCCTGCTGTTCACCGCGGACGGCCCCGAGGACGCCATGCTGCAGGGCGGTACGGTCCCGGGCCGTCTCGCCACCGCCACCTTCGGGGCCAAGCCCGACGAACGCCTCGCCGTCCTGCGCCGCTACCAGCGGACCGGCCCGCTCACCGCGATGGAGTTCTGGATCGGCTGGTTCGACCACTGGGGCGAGGAGCACCACATCCGCGTCGCCGAGGAGGCGGCGCAGTCGCTCGACGAACTCCTCGCCTCCGGCGCCTCCGTCAACTTGTACATGGCCCACGGCGGCACCAACTTCGGCTTCTGGGCCGGGGCCAACCACTCCGGCTCCCGCCCCGGCGACCCCGGCTACCAGCCCACCGTCACCAGCTACGACTACGACGCCCCCATCGGCGAGGCCGGCGAACTGACCCCGAAGTTCCACGCGTTCCGCGAGGTCATCGGCAAGTACGTGCCCCTGCCCGACGGGCCGCTGCCCGAGCCGCTTCGCCGGTTACGGTCACCCGGCACGTCGGGGAAGGCTTGGGCGGCTTCCCTGGTGGAAGGGGGCTGGGGGGGGGTCGGAGGTACGTCGGGGCTCATCGGCACCGCCGAGACGGGCATCGGGGACGAGCGCTTCAAGTCCGAGCGCACCACCCCCGCGGCCACCGACCTGCAGGCGCTCTTCGCGGTCATGCGCGAACGCGGCGTCGAGGACGTCGCCATGGAGGTCTCCAGCCACGCCCTGGTGCTCGGCCGGGTCGACGGATGCGTCTTCGACGTCGCCGTCTTCAACAACCTGAGCCCGGAGCACATGGAGTTCCACTCGGACATCCGCGCCGGAGGTGGTGGCGGTGGCGGTGGCGCCTGGGCACGTGCGGCCGGCGGCCGCCGCGAGGGCCGCCTCGACGGTGGTCAGCGCACCCAGCTCGCCCCGTACCGAACGGCCCAGGGCGGTCACCTCATCGGCCCCGCGCGCCCGCTCCCGGCAGTGGAAGGCCAGCTCGCAGGCGGCCAGGCACTCGGGGGCGTAGGCCGCGGACACGGCCGAGACGGCCTCGGTCAGTTCCTCGGCGGAGCGCGCCGGATCGAAGCTGAGCCCCTCGGGCAGGGCTGCGGCCAGCTCCTCGACCCGGGTGAGGCGCTCGAGCTGGCGCCGGGTCACGGAGCGCTCGCGGCGGACGTCGACGGCGGCGGCGGTCGGCAGGTTCGAGAAGTCCTTCGGGCAGACGAGCAGCACGGTGTGCCCGACCTCGGCGCCGGCCAGCTTCGCGGCGGTCGTCTCCAGGGCCAGCACGTAGACGGCGGCCTGGCGGGCGGCGGCGCCCACCTTGGCGGCGTCGGCGGCCCCGTCGATCATCGGGAAGGACTTGATCTCCACGACGGTCCAGCGGCCGTCGGGGTGCACGACGACGGCGTCCGGCTCCAGGTAGGCGGGGGAGCCGGCCACCTCCAGGGCGAGCATCGGATGGTCGAGCAGGGTCCAGGCCCCGGCGGCGGTGGCGTCCCGCAGCGCGAGCGCGGTGCGGGCGGCGCGGCCCTGGGGCCCGGCGGCGGTGAGGTCGGGCACGAGGGCGTCCGGCCCGGGCGGCTGGGGAGGCTCGGGCGCGGCGCCCCGGCCCGCGCCGATGTGCTCGTACACCAGGCGCAGGAGCTCGGCCCCGCCGTCGCGCTTGACCTTGGCCTCGAAGGAGTTGCCGCGCACGATGGCGAACTGCGACTGCCCGAACGCGGCGGGCGAGCCGAGGGCCGCCGCGAGGGCGGTCTTGTCCACACCGGCGCCGTCGAGCAGGGCGCGTCTGCCACAGCCCGGGTTGGCGGCGGGCGCCGCCAGCGCGCGGGCGTCGAGCGGGCGGGGCGGGACAGCGGGGCCGCGCAGGTCAGCGAGCCGCTGCCGCAGTGTCCTCGGGGGCCGGGTCGTCGGCTGCGAGGTCTGTGGCGGCGAGGCGCTGGACGGGTAGGAGCTCACCCGCGGAAGTGTCCCATCCGCCACTGACAATCGTGGACTTACGGCGGAAACCGGAGTCCAGGTCGGTGTCCGCGGCGGATCCGCCGGGCAGGGACCGGGCCGCGAGGAAGCCGATGCCCATGACCGCGGCCCCGGCGACGGCGTCGAGGAAGTAGTGGTTGGCCGTGCCCATGACCACGACGGTGGTCACGGCGGGGTACGCGGCGCCCAGCGCCCGCACCAGCGGCCCGCGCCCGAGCCGCCACAGCAGGATCCCGCACCACAGGGCCCACCCCACGTGCAGACTGGGCATGGCGGCGAACTGGTTGGTGAAGGAGCCCAGACCGCGCGGGGCGCTCGCCTCGCCGCCCCACCAGCCGTAGCCGCTGTACCGGGCCATCGTGTCGACGAACCCGTACGAGCCTTCGAGCAGCCGGGGCGGGCAGGTGGGCACCAGGGCGAAGCCGATCAGCCCGAGCAGGGTGGAGATCATCAGCCAGGACCGGGCGAATCGATACTGCTGGGGGCGCCGCCGGTAGAGCCACACCAGCACGGCCGGGGTGACGAGGTAGTGCAGGGAGGCGTAGACGAAGTCGGCGGGTATGCCGAGCGCCGCGTGGTGGGTGAAGATCCGGTTGAGCGGCCGCTCGAAGTCCATCCCCAGCAGTTCTTCCAGCCGCAGGATCGCGAGCCCGTGGTCGACGGCGAGCCGTACGTCGCCCCGAGCGAGGAGCCTGCCGCCGGAGTACGCGCCGTAGACGAGTCCCAGGAGCAGCAGTTCTGCCCACCATCGAGGGGGCTGCCGCCTATTAGTCATACGGCGTATGACGTGTGGGGAGGGACGGAGGTTGCGCGCCGTTCACGTGATGGATGATGGTCAGATGACGGAATCCCCGCAAAGCCGTGCGAATGGTTCCGCCGGTGCCGTCCCCTGTTCCGTCCTCCGCTCCGCCCCTCGTTCCGTCCTCCGCTCCGCCCCTCGTTCCGTCCTCCGCTCCGCCCCTCGTTCCGTCCCCTGTTCCGTCCCTCGTTCCGTTGCTCCGCCCTCTCGACCGGGAGAACTCATATGGCCCCCCGCATCCTCTTGGCCCGTCACGGCCAGACGGCGTGGTCCCAGCTCGGCAAGCACACCGGCCGCACCGACGTGCCGCTGCTGGAGGAGGGCAGGCGCGGCGCGAAGCTGCTCGGCGAGCGCCTCGCCCGCGATCCGTGGGCGAGCCTGCGCGGCCTCGAGGTGCGCACCAGCCCGCTGGTGCGCGCGAGCGAGAGCTGCGAACTGGCCGGCTTCGGCATCCAGGCGGAGCCGTGGGACGCGCTGATGGAGTGGGACTACGGCGACTACGAGGGCATGACCCCGGCCGAGATCCAGGCGGTCCGGCCCGGCTGGCTGATCTGGCGCGACGGGGTCCCGGGCGGCGAGTCCGTCGCGGACGTCTCGGCCCGCGCGGACGAGGTCGTCACCTGGGCCCGTTCGGCCGAGCGCGACGTCCTCGTCTTCGCCCACGGCCACGTCCTGCGCACCCTGGCCGCCCGCTGGCTCGGCTTCGAGGCCTCCTTCGGGGCCCGCATCCGCCTCGATCCGACCTCCCTGTCGGTCCTGGGCTGGGCGTACGGCGCCCCCGCGCTGGAGCGCTGGAACGACACGGGCCACCTGGACGGGTAGCCGTCGCGGTCGGGCAGCCCGCTCCGCGGCGCGAACTGCCGTACCTCATACCGGGGTTGGCCGGACCGGGCCGCGCTCAGGCCGAGGCGTGGCGCGTCAGGAACGCGCCCACGCGCGGCGAGCGCTGGTGCGGGACCAGGGTGCGGGCCGTCGCCGCCAGCATGGACCGGATGCGGGTCGACTGGACCTCGGCCAGCCTGTCTCTTATACATACCTCCGTGTCCACGAGAGCGGCAGCAATATCTTATGTCGTCTTGAAGCGCCCCGCCGCGCGGCCCGATGAAGCTCGACGAGGAAGGCGAGCCGGTCTACGGGCCGCGCGACACCCCGGATCTCGCCAAAATGGCGGCGCTCGGGCTGCCGTTCTGGCTCGCCGGCGGCCAGGGCAGCCCCGAGGCGGTGGCGGGGGCCCTGGCCGAGGGGGCGGGCGGGGCCCCCGCGGGGCTGGGCGGCGGCGTCGCGGTACTGGTCACCGGCACATCGTAGGGAACGAGGCTGTGCCAAACCCAGGGGGACGGGAGCGTTGGGGCGTGCCGGGTGGGACGGCTGAGAGGATGGGGCGGTGACCACTGACCAGCCCCGCTCCGCCGAAGCCCCCTCCCCGGCCGCCTCCGACGCACATGCGGCAGGCGTCCTCGTCCTCGCCGGGACGCCCATCGGCGACCTCTCGGACGCCCCGCCGCGCCTCGCGTCCGAGCTGGAACGGGCCGACGTGATCGCCGCCGAGGACACCCGGCGGCTGCGCCGGCTGACCCAGGGGCTCGGCGTCCACACCACCGGGCGCGTCCTGTCGTACTTCGAGGGCAACGAGTCCGCGCGCACCCCCGAGCTGGTCGAGGCCCTGGCGGCCGGCAAGCGCGTCCTGCTGGTGACCGACGCCGGCATGCCCTCGGTCTCCGACCCCGGATACCGGCTGGTCGCCGCCGCCGTGGAGAAGGACATCAAGGTCACGGCCGTGCCCGGGCCCTCCGCCGTGCTGACCGCGCTCGCCCTCTCCGGGCTGCCCGTCGACCGCTTCTGCTTCGAGGGCTTCCTGCCGCGCAAGGCCGGCGAGCGCCTCGGCAAGCTCCGCGAGGTCGAGGGCGAGCGCCGCACCCTCGTCTACTTCGAGGCCCCGCACCGGCTCGACGACACCCTGGCCGCGATGGCCGAGGTCTTCGGCGCGGACCGCCGTGCCGCCGTCTGCCGCGAGCTGACCAAGACCTACGAGGAGATCAAGCGCGGCGGGCTCGGCGAGCTGGCCGCCTGGGCCGCCGAGGGCGTGCGCGGCGAGATCACCGTGGTCGTCGAGGGAGCCCCGGCGGCGACCCCCGGAGACGTGGACGCCGAGGAGCTCGTCAACCGGGTACGGGTGCGCGAGGAGGCGGGGGAGCGGCGCAAGGAGGCCATCGCCGCGGTCGCGCTGGAGGTCGGGGTACCCAAGCGCGAGGTCTTCGACGCGGTCGTCGCGGCAAAGAATGCGGCACAAAAGGTGCCGCGAGTCGGTAAAGAGCTAACCTGAAAGGCAAAGCTCAGACCGCGCACCGGGCGCTTTGGGCATGACTCGCCCAAAGTCCGTCCAACACTAGACAGGGCCTGATGCGCTCCCGCCCGAAGAGGCGTCCACTGGCAATGGCACCAGTGGAACAAGAGGAGCTGGCATGAGTGAGATCGCTGAACCCCGTCCGGTCGCAGCACCGGCCGCAGGACCCGTCGTCGCCGCCCCCGCCACCCCGGCCCCCGCCGGGCCGACCGTGCCGACCGTGCACGAGGCGTACTCCTTCGCCTGCATGAAGTGCGGATACGGCTGGGAGCAGGGGTACGAGATAGAGCACCACGCCGACGGCCAGGGCCACCCCTTCATCATCTACACGGCGGACGGCGAGCGGGTCCCCTCACCCCTGTCCAACCCGACCTGCATGAACTGCGGCGGCCACGTGGTGCGGATCATGCGCGAGGGCCAGGTCAAGTCGGTCGTGGGCATGCTCGACCAGCTCTACCACCACCGCGCGGCCCCCGGGATCGCCGGACCGGTGCCGGCCGGATACACCGCGCGGGCGCCCAAGCCCCGCAAGGCCGCCCCCCTGCACGACGCCCCCGGACCGGTCGCCGTGGAACCCCCCGGACTGCTCGCCCGGCTGATGGCGCTCTTCCGCCGGTCATAAGATCGGCCGTATGAGCCGTAGTACGTCGAACGACGCGCCGCCCCCGCTGCCCGAACCGCTCCGGGTGGCGGTCGCCGACTCCCACACCCACCTGGACATGCAGTCCGGCACCGTGGAGGAAGGCCTGGCGAAGGCGGCCTCCGTCGGCGTCAGCACCGTCGTCCAGGTCGGCTGCGACGTCAAGGGATCCCGCTGGGCGGCCGAGACCGCCGCCGCGTACGAGAACGTCCACGCGGCCGTGGCCCTGCACCCCAACGAAGCCCCCCGCATCGTGCACGGGGACCCAGGGGGCACCTCCCAGCCCCCTGGGGCTGGGGGAGGTTGGTCGCGGCAGGGCGCCCGGACGGGCGGCGGCGAGGCCGCCCTCGACGACGCGCTCGCCGAGATCGAGGCCCTGGCGGCGCTCGCCCACGTGAAGGCGGTGGGCGAGACCGGGCTCGACTTCTTCCGCACCGGGCCGGAGGGGATGGCCGCGCAGGAGCGCTCCTTCCGCGCCCACATCGAGATCGCCAAGCGGCAGGGCAAGGCCCTGGTCATCCACGACCGCGAGGCGCACGCGGACGTCCTGCGCGTGCTGCGCGAGGAGGGCGCGCCCGAGCGGACCGTCTTCCACTGCTACTCCGGCGACGCGGAGATGGCCCGCGAATGCGCTGCCGCCGGGTACTACATGTCCTTCGCCGGAACCGTGACCTTCAAGAACGCCCAGCCGCTGCGCGACGCGCTGGCGGTGGCCCCGCTGGAGCTGGTCCTCGTGGAGACCGACGCCCCGTACCTGACCCCGGCCCCCTACCGCGGGCGGCCCAACGCGCCCTACCTCATCCCGCTGACCGTCCGGGCGATGGCCGCCGTCCGCGGCCTCGACGAGGACGCGATGGCGACGGCGCTGGCCGCCAACACGGCCCGCGCCTTCGACTACTGAGCGGCCGCTCCGCCCTGCCCGCCCTGTCCGCCCCGCTCCGCTTACCGGTCCCGCCGCCTCACCCGTTCGCCACGTTCCGTGACCGTCCGGCTTTGTCCTGTGACGACGGCTCGGCTAGGGTGCCGTGCCCGAAGCAGCCGGACGGACCAGTGGAGCGAGCGTCGTGAGCGATATGGCCTGGCCTGCCGGTGGACGGGACCCCTGGCCCGGGGCCCCCGAACCCGAACCGGCGGTGTCCGAGCCGCCTGTGCCCACGCGGGCGGGATACGGGCTCAGGGGCGCAGGATCAGCCGGATCGGGTCGCCGCCCTTGGTGTAGAGGCGCGCGACGGCCTTCGCGGCGTCGGCGAGGGGCAGCACGTCGGTGATCGAGCGCGAGAAGTCCAGTCGGCCGCCTTCGGCCAGGCCGATCAGCTGCGGGACGGCGTTCTCCTCGGAGCCGTAGTGGCCGAGGATCTGGTGCTGGTGATAGCTGAACAGCGTGCCGTTGGTGACGGTCAGGGGTTTGTCGGTCAGTCCGACCAGGACCAGCCGTCCCCTGGGTGCGAGGACGCTCAGGGCTTGTTCGCGGACGGCGGCGACGCCAGCGAAGTCGAACCCGACCTCCAGGGCCCGGCCCCCAGTGGCGGCCAGGACCCGCTCGCGCAGCCGGGGGTCGGCCGGGTCCAGCGCCAGGTCCGCGCCGAAGTCCAGGGCTCGCCGGCGGGCGGCCGGGACGGGGTCGACGGCGATGACCGGGTAGGCGCCCACGGCGCGCAGCAGCTGGACGGCGTGGACTCCGCGCCCACCGATGCCCCAGACGCCTATGGCCTGGGCGGGGCGGACGTCCGCGGTGGTAGTGACGGCTCCCCAGGGGGTGGAGACCGCGTCCGGGATGATCGCGCCCTGCTCGAACGGTATCGAGTCGGGCAGCACGAAGAGGGTCTCCACGGCGGCCAGTGCGTACTCGGCCCAACCGCCGTCGTAGTCGACCCCGCGGGTCAGGAGGACGCCGTCGCGGACCTCGCCCGCCTGCAAGAACTGGCTCCCGGCACCGACCCGCACCTGCTGGTGGAGGCCATCACCGGCCCCTTGCTCGCACGGGTACTCCTCACCGGCGAACCGGTGGAGGAGACCTTGGCCCCGCGTCTGGTCGCCCTGGTCCTGGACGGGGCCCGCGCCTGACCCATGGCCCCGTACGTGGTAGGAGGCCGGCACTCCACGCGGACTCCGCTCGCCGGCGTACCGGGTCGGCCCGTTCGTCCAGGACGTGGGGCTGCTCATGCCTCCGCGAGTGGTCGTGAGAGGCTCAGCCCGTGGTACCCGAGTCCAGCGGGAGGGTGAGAGTGGCCTGGGCGCCCCTCTCGAGCGGGTTGGTGAAGCTGAGCCGGGCGTGCCCCGCGGCGATGGTGAGGCCGAGTCCACTGCCTTCGCCTCGTGCGGGGGTGGCGGTGCGGAGCGCTCGATGTGCTCGGGCTCCAGGCTGCGCCCCTCGTTCAGGACGATGGTGCTCTGGACGGGGTGGTTCGTACGGAACCGCACGGTCGCGGAGACGAGAGCCTCCAGACGTTCCGCCGGGTCATCCCCGACCTCCGCCAAGGCTGCGCCACACGCATCGAAGTAGGCGTCCAGCCCCTCGTCGAGGATGGCGACGAGCAGCTCCTGCTTGCCCTTGTAGTAGGAGTACAGGGCCGAGAGGCTGACCCCGGCCCGCTGGGCAATGTCACGGATCCGCGGGTCCGCTTAGCCGATCGGGTGACGTACGGGCGCGGCCGAACACCCGCCACGGCGGGCCTGGCTAGCGTGGACGAGCACCTCCCCTTCCCGTCCCCGAGCCCCCGCGGAGCAGGTCCATGACCACCACCCCCCTCACCTCCCTGACCGGGAACTACACCATCGACCCGGCGCACACCCAGATCGGGTTCGTGGCCCGGCACGCCATGGTCACCAAGGTCCGCGGCGCGTTCAACGAGTTCGAAGGCACCGGGTACTTCGACGGCGAGGACCCCGCCAAGTCCACCGTGTCCGTCACCATCAAGGCCGCGAGCATCGACACCCGCAACGAGCAGCGCGACGGCCACCTGCGCACCAACGACTTCCTCGACGCACCGAACTACCCCGACATCACCTTCGCCTCCACCGGCGTGCAGCAGCTCGACGGCAGCAACTTCCGGCTGACCGGCGACCTCACCATCAAGGACGCCACCCGGCCGCTCAGCATTGACTTCGAGTTCCAGGGCAGCGCCACGGACCCGTACGGGAACCTGCGCGTCGGGTTCGAAGGCTCGGCGCCCATCAGCCGCAAGGAGTACGGCATCACCTGGAACGCCGCGCTGGAGGGCGGCGGCGTCCTGGTGGGCGACAAAGTGGTGCTGGAGTTCGAGGTCTCCGCGATCCGGCAGCCCTGACCAGGTCTCTTGTTCACAGCAAGCGACGGGCCTCCCATCATGAACCTGTCTGATGCTGGGCTGTTCATGCAGGTGGACACCCGGGAGAATCCCGACCGGACGCAACCGGGACCCGCCCGTCCGCCGCTGACGAGGAGGCTGCCCCGTGGACACCGATGAACGCCGCCGCGTGATCCTCGCGATGACCCGCGGCAGCGGCTCCGTCGAAGTCCCCTCGCTCTCCGTGGAGTTGAACGTCTCATTGGAAACCGTAAGGCGTGACTTACGGGCGCTCGAGGAGCACGGCCTGATACGCCGCACCCATGGCGGGGCCCATCCTGTGGAGAGCGCCGGGTGCGAGACGACGCTGGCCCAGCGCTCCACGCGCCATCTGCCGCAGAAGACCCGGATCGCGGCGGCCGCGGCGGGGCTCCTGGGTGAGGCGGAGACCGTGTTCATCGACGGGGGCTTCACTCCCCAGCTGATCGCGGAGGCACTGCCCTGCGACCGCCCGATGACGGTGGTGACCGCCTCCCTGTCCACCGCGGGCGCGCAGGCCGGGCGGCCGCACATCCACACGCTGCTCCTGGGCGGCCGTGTGCCGACCGGGTGAACGACACCACGGGTCGGTACACCTAGACCGTCCTGCGATCCGCAGGAACTCCGCGGCCGGCAAGAGCGACCACGGCAGCCCGTGGTCACCGACGACATGCTGCACCCCGGGCTCCGCCACCGGGCGAACGGCGAGCGTGGACGCCCACACCAGAGCATGTGGCGTAGCGCTCCCGGGCGGCCAAGGATCGCAATGGCTACGTCTGGCACGCCCGCCCCGTCCCTGTCGCTTATACACATTTGACGCTGCCGACGACCGCCGCCGTTCAGGTTCTGGTGGACGGGGGGGGGCGCGCGCCGCGGAGTGGGTCGGCGGGGGCCGCCGGGGAGCAGCTGACCAGCGGACCGTGGCGGGTGGCGGCGCGCGTGCACGGGGCCGCGGGTCGGGCGGGTGTCGCCCCGCGGCGCGCCGGGGCCGTGCCGGACGAAGCCGTCGCCGGCGCCGGGCCGGGGCCCCCGCCTCGGCCGACCCGCGGCGCTGCCCGCGGCATGTGAGCTCCGCGGCGCCCGCCCCACCGGGGGCCACCGGGGGCGGCGCCGCCGTGGACGAGCGCCAGGGCCGGCTCGAGGAGGTCACCACGCTCGTGGCCATGTCCACGGGAACGAGCCCGTCCGCGGCCCCGGCCGCCGGCTCCGGCTCGGCCGCGGGCTCCGGCTCGGCCGCCGGCTCCGCCAAGGCCGCCGGCTCCGGCTCGGCCGCGGGCTCCGGCTCGGCCGCGGGCTCCGGCCCCGGCATCGGCGCCTGGACCTGGCAGCTCGCCCTCGACGAGAGCTGCGTCGCGGTCGCCGTCCGGACCTTCCGCCGCCAGCGCGAATGCCGCCACAGCCTCCAACTGTTCCTGTCCGCCGCCGCCGAGGCGCAGGTGGCCTCCGGAGTCACCTACACCCGGCGGCTGCGCGGACTGCGGCTGCCCGGCGCCGACGACGCGCCGGGGCTGGCCCTGCGCGGGGGAGGCCTGAGATGACCGCGACCACGGTGATCCCGCCCGCCGCCCCGGAGGACGACCACGTCACCCCGCGCGCGCTCGCCAAGAACGCGGACCCGGCCGACCGGATCTTCCGCGGCTCGGCCCGCACCGCCGGCGCCGTCGTCCTGCTCGTCATGACCCTGGTCGGCGTCTTCCTCGCAGGCAACGCCGCGGCGGCCCTGGAGGACGCGGGCTGGGGCTTCTTCACCACCTCCGCCTGGGAGCCGGACTCCCACAACTTCGGTGTCGCGGCCATCCTGACCGGGACCCTGCTCATCGGAGCCGTCGCGATCGTCTTCGCGCTGCCGCTCGCGACGGGCACGGCCCTCTACATCACCGAGTACGCGCCGCGCCGCCTCAAGCAGACCCTGATCACCCTCGTCGACCTGATGGCGGCGGTGCCCAGCGTGGTCTACGGCCTGTGGGGGCTGTTCTTCTTCCAGCCGCACGTGGTCGGCCTGTCCCGCTGGCTCACCACCTACCTGGGCTGGTTCCCGCTCTTCGCGGTCGACGGGGACGACCCGCGCGACCCGCTCAGCCCGAACACCTACTACACCTCCTCCACCTTCATCGCCGGCATGGTCGTCGCGCTGATGGTCACGCCGATCGCCTGCTCGGTGATGCGCGAGGCCTTCGCCCAGGCGCCGTCCGGCGAGCGCGAGGGCGCGTTCGCGCTCGGGGCCACCCAGTGGGGCGTCATCCGCGCCGTCGTCCTGCCCTTCGGCAGGGGCGGGATCATCGGCGGCACCATGCTCGGGCTCGGCCGCGCGCTGGGGGAGACCATCGCCGTCTTCCTGATCATCTCCCCGGTCTTCGTCATCCAGCCGCACATCCTCCAGAACGGCGCCATCTCCGTGTCCGCCCTGATCGCCCTGCGCTACGGCTCGGCCAGCCCCCTCGGGATGTCCGCCCTGATGGCGGCCGGCCTCACCCTCTTCCTGATGACCCTGGTGGTCAACTTCATCGCCTCCTCGGTCGTGGCCCGCAGCCGCTCCGGAGCGGGGGCCGACGCGTGAGCGCCACGACGCACACGACGCACACGACGCACACGACGGACGCGACGGACGCGACCCGTGTGTCGGAGCCAGCGGGCGCGGCCGCCGGAGCCTGTGCCGCCACTGTCCGCCCGCCCGTCCGCCACGACGGCGCAGGCGTTCCCCCCGAGCACCGGCGCGACACCGCGACCCTGCACGTCCGCGACGTCCTCGCCATGGTGGGCGCGGCCCTCGCCGCGCTCGCCGTCACCGCCCTGCTCTTCGGGCGGGTGCTGCCCTTCAACGCGCCCCTCGGCTTCACCGTCGTCCTCTACCTGGCCTTCATGGCGCTCTACGCCGTCCTCGTCTCCCTCGACGAACCGGGCGCCACCGTGCGGGCCCGCCTCGCCCAGGTGCTCGTGCACAGCGTCGCCGCCCTGCTGCTGGTGGCCCTGGTGTTCGTCGTCGGCTACGTGCTGATGCGCGGCTGGTCCGCGCTCGCCCACCTCAACTTCTTCACCGAGGACATGTCGGCCACCGGTCCGCTCGAACCGCTGACCCAGGGCGGGGCGCTGCACGCCATCATCGGCACCCTGGAGCAGATCGGCATCGCGCTGGCGGTGACGGTGCCGCTGGGGCTGGCGTGCGCGGTGTTCCTCAGCGAAGTCCCGGGCCGCTACGCGCGGTTCGTCCGCACCATCGTCGAAGCCATGACCGCGCTGCCCTCCATCGTGGCCGGCCTGTTCGTCTACGCCACCTGGATCCTGCTGCTCCACTTCGACAAGTCGGGCTTCGCCGCCGCCCTCGCCCTGTCCGTGATGATGCTGCCGATCGTCATCAGGGCCTCGGACGTGGTGATCCGCCTGGTGCCGGGCTCGCTGAAGGAGGCCTCCTACGCGCTGGGGGCCGGCCAGTGGCGCACCGTGTGGACGGTGGTCCTGCCCACGTCGCGCTCCGGACTGACCACCGCCGTCATCCTGGGCACCGCCCGCGGCATCGGCGAGACCTCGCCGGTCCTGCTCACCTCCGGCATCGCCACGGGGATCAACCTCGACCCCACCGACGGGCCGCAACTGTCGCTGCCGCTCGCCACCTTCAGCCTGGTCGTGTCCCCCGAGAAGTCCATGATCGCCCGGGGCTTCGGCTGCGCCGCCCTGCTGATGGCGCTGGTGCTGCTGCTGTTCGTGGTCGCCCGCGTCATCGGAGGCAAGGCCCCGGGCCAGCTCAGCCGGGGCCGGCAGCACCGCCGGGTCCTCGCGTCGGCCCGGGACGTGGAGCGGATGTCCGGCCGGCGCCCGGACCCGGACCAGGGCCCTGACGCGGCCCCGGACCCCAACCCGCCGGTCTTCGACCCCACCACGAACACAGCCGGCGGGGTCCCTCGGGGGCAGCTCGGCGGGGACGGGGCCGCGGTGCCAGGTGCCGTGCTGCCTGACGCGCCGGCCGCGCAGGGCGCCGAGCCGGTCCAGGGCCGTGGGGCTGGTGGGGCGGCCGTCCTCCAGCAGGGCGGCGCCGCCGCCGTTGATCCGGGCCCGCAGGGCGGAGAGGGCCCGGCGGGCGTCGCCCGGGTCCATCAGGTCGGTCAGCTCGGCCGGCTCGGCGAAGTGGATGCCGGTGATCTCCTGGGCGGGGAGGCGGATGGACTCGATCCGCCCGCGGGACCAGGTGCCGCCGTCGAAGACGTGCAGGATCTCGCCGGGGAACCCCATCCCGGGCGGCATCCCGGGGGTGTCGGCGGGGATCCAGTCGACGGCGAGGCCGCGCGGGTAGCGGCCCTCGATGCCGAGCTCCTCGTACATCTCGCGGGCGGCCGCCGCGGCCGGCGACTCGCCCGCGTCCACCGCGCCGCCCGGCAGCAGCCGGTCGCGGCGGTAGTCCACGCTCTGCACGAGGACGCGCCCGTCGGCGTCGGTGACCAGGACGACCGCCCCGGTCCACAGCGCGGCGCGCGAGGCCCCGTACTCCTCCGGGGTCATCCACGTGCCCGGCCCCGCGGGCCCGCCGCCCGCGTCCTCGGTCACGGCCTCGTCGGTCAGCTGCGGCATCGGACTCCATTCACCGTAGGGGGGCGTTCACCGTGGGGACCCGCCGCCTGTGCAACAGCCGGGACTCCTCCCGGGTTACGGAGACCACGCCCACCGACTTTGCCACCCCTATACCTCCTTATTACCTGGTTACACGGATCTTGCTACGTTCCGGGGTGCGGACTGGCGGCATGAAAACCGCCGGTCCGACCACGTCACCGGAACGAGGAGAGACCCCGACATGCGACGCGCACCACGTACGGGCACCCGGGCGGCCACCGGCAAGCGGTGGACCGTGCCGGGCGTCGCGGGCGTGGCCGGCGGCGCGGCGGTCCTCGGATTCGGTGGGCTGTACGCCGCCGGCCTGCTGCTGGCCGGCGAGGACGTCGCCGTCGGCACCAAGGTCCGCGGTGTCGACATAGGCGGGATGAGCCGCACCGAGGCCCGCCAGGCCCTGGACCGGGAGCTGGGCCCGGCCGCCGCGGCCCCGCTGGAGCTGCGGATCGGGGAACACGCCGAGCGGGCCCAGCCCGGCACGCTCGGGCTGTCCCTGGACACCGGCGCCACCGCCGAGCGGGCCGCGCGCTCCGGATCGAGCCCCGTGCGCGTGATCGGCCGGCTGTTCTCCTCCGGCGATCCCGATGTGGAGCCGGTGGTCCGGCTCGACGAGAAGACCGCCCGCGCCGCCCTCGACGGGATCGGAGCCAAGGCCGCGCAGGAGGTCCGGGAGGGCTCGGTCGCCTTCGAGAAGGGCAAGGCCAAGCAGGTGGCCCCGGTCACCGGCACCGCCCTCGACGTCGACGGCTCCCTCGGAGCGCTGCGCTCCGGCTACCCCCGGGCCCGGGCCGCGGCGGCCGAGCCCGTCACGCTGCCCGTGCGGCGCACGGAACCCCGCATCGGCGGGCAGGAGACGGAGCGGGCGCTCAAGGAGTTCGCCGAGCCCGCGATGTCCGCCCCGGTCACCCTCACCGTCGACGGCAAGCGCATACCCGTCGGCCCCGCCGTCCTGTCCAAGCACCTCACCGTCAAGGACGACGGCGCGGGCCGCCTCGCCCCCGTGCTCGACGGCAAGGCGCTGCTCGCCGACCCGGAGCTGGCCGGTCCGCTGCGCCAGGCGACGCCCGGACCGGTGGAGGCCCGATTGCGCACCGACGCGGCCGGGCGGGTGTCCGTGGCCGAGGAGGGCCGCCCCGGGCGCCGGGTGAGCGAGCAGGGCCTCGGCACGGCGGTGCTGCCGCTGCTGACCGGGTCGGGCGCGGCCGCGCGTACGGGTGAGGTCGCCACCGAGGAGGTCCGGCCGACGCTGGCCGCGAACACGGTCGAGCAGCTGGGCATCAAGGAGAAGGTGTCCTCCTTCAAGGTCGACTTCGAGAAGGCCCCGTACCGGACCACGAACATCGGGCGGGCCGCCGAGCTGATCAACGGCTCGGTCGTGCTGCCCGACGAGACGTGGAGCTTCAACCGCCGCGTCGGCGAGCGCACGAAGGAGAACGGCTTCGTCGACGGCCTCATCATCAACAACGGCCAGTACGAGAAGGCTTCGGGCGGCGGGGTGTCGGCGGTCGCCACCACCGTGTTCAACGCAATGTTCTTCGCGGGCGTCAAACCGGTCGAGTACGGGGCGCACTCCTTCTACATCGAGCGCTACCCGGAGGGCCGCGAGGCCACCGTCGCCTGGGGCAGCCTGGACCTGCGCTTCGCCAACGACTCGGGCAAGGCCCTCTACATCCAGGCCGAGGCGACCGACACCTCGATCACCATCACCTTCCTGGGAACGAAGAAGTTCGACGAGGTGCGCGCGGTCAAGGGCCCGCGCACGAACGTCAAACCGCCGGCCACGCGGACGGACGACGGCGCGAAGTGCGAACCGCAGTCCCCGCTGGAGGGCTTCGACGTCGCCGTGGACCGCGTGTTCGTGCGGGGCGGGCAAGAGGTCAAGCGGGAGACCATGAAGACCCGCTACACACCGAGGGACAGCGTGACGTGCGGGTGAGCGGGCGCTGCCGCCGCCGCTGAGCGCGTGACGGCCGCGCGGTGTGCCCGCGCGGTGTGCCCGCGGCCACCCTTGCGGGTGAAGTGCATGCGGGGGCAACGGGGTTCGTGGGGGCGGGGCGGTAGGGACGTGTCGCCGCGCGGCCGGTAGACGAGGTGTCCGGGGTCGGCGCGGTCCAGGCAGCGGGGCACTCCGGCCGCGCGGACGAGGTGCCGTAGCGGTCCCTGCCTGCACTCCGCGCAGTGGGTCTGCTTCATCGACTCGAAAACGACCAGGCTCATGTCGATGTGATACCGCTGTCCGGGTCGTATATCACCTTGTAAGTATGGGTAGTTGCGCTTTCACAGAGTCTTCCCCGACCTCATGGCTCGCCCCCGACTACCCCCACCACGCCACCCACGGCACGGTCGGCCTCTGGTCGAAGTACCCGCTCACGGACGTCCGCCCGGTCGACATCCGCCCGGCCGGCCTCGGCGCGGACTGGAACCGTGCCCTGCGCGCGACCGCCGCCACCCCGCACGGCCCCGTCGCCGTCTACGTCGTCCATCTCCCCTCCCTCCGCCTGGGCGTGACCGGCTTCGGCTCCGCCCGCCGCGACGAGAGCGCGCGCCTCCTCGGCGCCGTGCTCGCCGCGGAGCCCGCGGACCGCGTCGTCCTGCTCGGTGACCTCAACAGCACCACCGACGACCGCGGTCTCGCCCCGATCCTCGCGGCGCGGATGAACGCCCCCTCCTCCGGCGGGTTCGCGTTCAGCTGGCCCGCGACCTTCCCCCTGGCCCGGATCGACCAGATCCTGGCCCGCGCCGGGACCGTCACCCGCATCCGTACGCTCCCCGCCACGCACAGCGATCATCTGCCCGTCTCCGCTGTCATACGGTTCGGCCACAGCGCTAGCTAGTGCTGTGACCGGGAAGGTTCACCGGACAAGCCGGTTGACGGAGCCCGCCGGCGCGGGGTTTCCTGGGCCGCGTGACTGATCTTCGTATGGAGCGCGTGCACGGCGACTCCGCCGGAGTGGTGGCGGCCGACTGGCGGTACGTCCACAACCTGATCATCCCGACCCACGAACTGTCGCTCGCCGACGTACGGGAGCGCTCCGGCCGGAACTCCCTGCACGTGGCCTACCTCGGCGACACCCTCGTCGGCTGCACGACGGTCCGGCCACCGGCGGCGGACTCCCCGCCCGCCACCACCGCGACCGCCACCGTGATCGCCCGGGTCCTGCCCGAGCACCGCGGCCGGGGACTGGGCGGCGAGCTGTACGCGTACGGGCTCGCGCACGCCCGGGAGCTCGGGGCCCAGGTCATCGAGACGGTCGTGCTCGCGTCCAACCCGGAGGGGCTGCGCTTCGCCCGATCCCTCGGCTTCGTCGAGTTCGACCGCTACGTCCTGCCCGGCGACACGGTGCCCTACGTCGACCTGCGCCTCACCTGACCCCGCGGCGCCGCATGCGGGAGACGGCGACACCGGCCAGGCAGATCGCACCGCCGAGCAGGGTCAGCCCGGCCGGGATCTCGTCGAGGGCGATCCACGCGATGAGCACGACCACGGCCGGCACCGCGTAGGTCGTCGCTCCCATCTTCCCGGCGGTGGTCCGCGACAGGGCGAACGACCAGGTCGTGAAGGCCAGCGCGGTCGGGAAGAGCCCCAGGTAGAGCATGTTGAGCACGGCGGACATCGGCGCCCGCGGAAGCTGGTCGACGAGCTGCCAGGCGAACGGCAGCGTGACGGCCGTCCCGATGAAGCAGCCGTACGTGGTCACCTGGAGCGGACTCGCGTACTGCAGCGCCGGCTTCTGCAAGACCACCCCGGCTCCGTACGTCAGCGCGGCGACCAGGCAGAGCAGGACCCCGCCCAGCGAGGCGGATCCGCCGTGGGAGGTGGACAGCCCGACGACCACGGCCCCGGCGAAGGACACGGCCATCCCCGCCAGCAGCATCGACGGGAACCCCTCCTTCAGCAGCCAGCCGCTGAGCAGGGCGATCACGATCGGGCCGATGTTGACGACCATGGCCGCGGTGCCGGCGTCCACGAGCTGCTCGCCCCAGTTGAGCGTCACCATGTACAGCCCGAACCACAGCACCCCGGACCCCAGGATCCCGGGCCACGCCTGCTTCGGCGGCGGCGGGACCCGCTTGACGAGCAGGACCAGCCCGAGCGCGACCGAAGCCGTGAGCAACCGCCCGAACGCGAGCGCCCCAGGCCCGAAGTGGGCGGCCGCGGACCGGATGGAGACGAACGCGGAGGCCCACAACAAGACGGTCACCCCGGCCGCGACCAAGGCACGCCGATCGGTTCTGTTCTCCTCAGCCGTGATGTCCATGCGCGCAAGCTACCTCTCACGGACGGAATGCCGCCGTGAGTAAATTCCGCAGCGGTCAACCGTCCGTCAGCAACAGCTTCTTCTGCGGCTTGCCCATCGCGTTGCGCGGGATCTCCGCCACGAACCGCACCTCGCGCGGCCGCTTGTGCACCGACAGGTTCGCGGCGACGAAGTCGGTGAGCTCGGCCCCCGTGACCCCCTCGGCCACCACGAAGGCCACGATCCGCTGCCCCAGATCCACGTCCGGCAGCCCGACCACGGCCGCCTCGCTCACGCGCGGGTGGTCCAGCAGCGCGTTCTCGATCTCGCCCGCGCCGATCCGGTAGCCCCCCGACTTGATCATGTCGATGGAGGCCCGGCCCACGATCCGGTGGACGCCGTCGGCGTCGACGGCCGCGATGTCTCCGGTGCGGAACCACCCGTCCTGCGTGTACGCGGCGGCCGTCGCCTCGGGCCGGCCCAGGTACCCGGAGAACAGCGTCGGCCCGGTGAGCTGGAGTTCGCCGATCTCCGCGCCCGCCTCCGCCACGATGCGCGTACGGATGCCGGGCAACGGGGTGCCGACCGTACCGGGCCGCACGTCAGCCCCCGCGCGCCCGCTGACGGTGATCAGCGTCTCGGTCATCCCGTACCGCTCCACGGGCCGCAGCCCGGTCAGCCGCTCCAGGTCCCGGACGACGGGCGCGGGCAGGGCGGCGCTGCCGGACACGAGCAGCCGCGCCCCGCCCAGCGCGGCGGCGGCCTTCGGTGCGCCCGCGATACGGGACCACACGGTCGGCACCCCGAAGTACAGGCTCCCTCCGGCCCCCGCGTACGCCTCGGGAGTGGGCCGGCCGGTGTGCACCAGGCGGCTGCCGGTGCGCAGGGCGCCGAGCACCCCGAGGACGAGCCCGTGCACGTGGAACAGCGGCAGCCCGTGTACGAGGGTGTCCTCGGCGCTCCACTGCCAGGCCTCGGCGAGGGCGTCGAGGTCGGCGGCGACGGCCTCGGCGGTGAGGACGACGCCCTTGGGCGGCCCGGTGGTCCCGGAGGTGTAGAGGATCAGCGTTCGACGAGTTCGGCGAGGTTCTCGTGGCCGTCCTTCATGGCGGCGTACTGGCTGGTCGACAGCGTGAGGGCCTGCTGGGTGCACTGCATCGCGAAGTCCTGTACGCGGACGGCGGTCGGCCCGATCCCGCGAAGGGGCTTGGCTATCTCTCCCGCCCTCTCGCTCTCCACCTCCTCGCGCAGGGCCCTCAGGCTGGGGGCCACCGGGCCGGGGACCTCCGGGCTCGGCACCAGCGGGCTCGGCGTGACGAGCGGCGGCGGCGTGACCACCGGCGTCGGGATCTGCGGCGTGGGGATCTGCGGGGTCGGCACCACCGGCGTCGGGACCACGGGCGTCGGGATCACCGGCGTCGGGATCACCGGGCCGGGCTTCTGCGGCGTCAGCGCGTCGCGGAAGGCCTTGGACGACTCCGGGTTCTGCTTGCACTGCCACACGCCGTGCGGGCAGTAGTCGGTGATGGTGTGGTAGAGCGGCTTCTGCTGCTCGATCCACTTCAGCATGCGCCGCATGTACTCCGGGTTGTCCCCGTTGCGGAACAGCCCCCACTCCGGGTACGAGATCTCCTTGCCGTGTGCCTTCGCGAAGTCGACGTGCTGCTGGAGCCCGTACGGCTGGGAGATCTGGTCGTCGAACGTCCGGCCGGGGCCCTGGTCGTACGAGTCCATCCCGACGATGTCGACCACGTCGTCACCCGGGTAGCACTTGGTCCAGCCGATCGCGTCCGTGCCGCGGTTCGGGGTGAAATCGAACTTGAACTTCTGGCCGGGCACGGCGCGCATCGTGTTGACGACGCGCTTCCAGTACGCCTTCCAGTTCTCCGGGTCCGGCCCGCAGCGGTGGGTGTAGGTGGTGCCGTTCATCTCCCAGCCGAGCACGATCACCGTGTCCGGGACGCCCAGCGCGACCAGCCGCTCGGCGAGCCTCTTGAAGTGCCGGTCGTACTGGCCGTCCGCGCCCGCCCGGATGAGCTGGGCCACCTGGTAGTCGGGGACGCGGGCCTCGTTGCGCTCCTGCATGGGCACGTTGAGGACGAACATCCGGTCGTCCCGGGCCTGGCGCCATTCGGCCCAGTCCTCCAGGAAGCTGACGTTGCCTTCGATGCCGGCCCACTGGTCACCGGGCAGATAGGTGTGCCCGACCCGGATCTCCTTGCCGCCCAGCCAGTGCGACAGGAACGGGATCCGGGCCACCCCCGGCGGCCCGTAGTCGAGATAGGCGCCCATGGCGATGTCGGAGCCCGCGCCCTGTTCCTCGGGGGCCGCGAGGGCGGCCCCGGTGGCGAGCAGTCCGGCCGTGACCGTACCGATGCAGGTGCTCGCCAGTCGGCGGCGTGGTCTGGGCATGGCGTCTCCCGAGCTTTCCTGAATCGGTGTGCTTACCAAAGACGTTAGACATCAGATCTGACGAATGGCCTGTCCGGGGATCTCCACATAGGCCATTCGCAGGTGCGCACCCTCCTTGCTTGGTCCGACTAGGTGAAAGACACCGTTTCCATGTACGCGCATCCCAGCCAAGTGCCCGCAGTTCTGCTCAGACTCGATCGGAATCCGTTCCACCACGGAACCCTCGGCGCCGTCAGATCCCTTGGGCGGGAGGGCGTGGAGGTCCATGCCGTCGTCGATGCCGGGGGAGGTCCCATGGGGCGTTCGCGCTATTTGCGGGCCGTCCACCCCGGGCCGTCCGGCGGACTCGACCCCGAGGCGCCCGAAGCGCTGCTGGAGTGCCTGACCGGAGTCTCCGAGCGGATCGGGCGCCCGGCGGTGCTCATCGCGATGGACGATCTGAGCGCGATCGCGGTGTCCCGGGTGGCGCCGATGCTGACGGACCGCTTCCGGATCCCGCATCAGCCCGACAACCTGCCCGCCCGGGTGGCGGACAAGGCCGAGCTGTCGCGGCTGTGCGCCCGGTGGGACGTCCCGCACCCGGAGACCGTGATCCCGGCGGGCGGGGCCGAGGCGGCGGAGGCCGCGTGGCGGCTGGGCCTGCCGGTGATCGCCAAATGGAGCCGGCCGTGGCTGCTGCCCTCGGGCACGGGCCTGCGCAGCACCACCCTGATCCACACGGCCGCCGAGGCGCGGCGGCTGTACGAGCGTTCGGAGGAGGCGGGGAGCCGGCTGCTGCTCCAGCGGTTCCTGCCGGCCGGGCCGGACACCGACTGGTTCTTCCACGGCGCCTTCGCCCGGGGCGGGCGCCCGCTGATCACCGGGTCGGGGCGCAAGGAGCTGTCCTGGCCGGTACGGACGGGACTGACGGCGGTCGGGCGGTGGCTGCCGGATCCGGCGGTGGAGGAGGCCGGGCTGCGCCTCGCCGAACGGCTCGGCTACCAGGGGATCCTGGACCTCGACTTCCGCCGGGACGAGCGGGGCGTCTTCCGGCTGGTGGACTTCAACCCCCGGCCGGGGGCGCAGTTCCGGCTCTTCACGGACGCGGGCGGCCTGGACGTGGTCCGGGCGATGTACCTGGACCTGACGGGGCAACGGGTCCCGGAGCCGTCCGGCGGTCCGGGCCGGGTCTTCGTGGCGGAGAACTACGCGCTGCTGGCGGCGGTGCGCGGCGGATGGCGGCCGCGGCGGGCCGCGCGGGCCGGGCGGGCCGGGCCGACAGGGCAGCCCGCGCAGACCGGGCAGCCCGCGCAGACCGGGCAGCCCGCGCAGACCGGGCAGGCCGTGCAGCCCGCGCAGGCCGCGACCCCGGCGCCCCCGGCGCCGCGGAAGGGCGCCCGCCGGCCGGTGCTGCCGGCGGGACGCGGGCCGGCCGGTGCGCAGCGGCCGGTGGTGCCCGGGGGCCGCAAGGCGGGGACGGGACCGGCCGCCGAGCGGGCCGGGCAGGCGGGGCCCGTGCGGACGGCGCCGCGGGTGGAGCGCGGGCGGGTGGCGGCGGCCGTGTTCGCCGCCGAGGACCCGACGCCATTCCTGGCGATGGTGGCCGCGTCACTCGGGCGGGGGCGGGGGCAGTCCCGGTGATCGCTGCACGCGGGTGCCGTGTCCCGCTGCGGGGTGGCGGGTGGGGAGGCGGGTCGCCGGCAGGAGGGCGAGGGCCAGCAGGACGGCGGCGATCGCGTACGTGGTCCGGAAGCCGGCCGGGGTCGTGCCCACCGAGCTCAGGGTCACGGAGGTGAGCGCGGTTCCCACCGAGGCCCAGATCTGCGCGTTGATGCTCAGGATCGTGCTCGCCGCGGTCATGCGGTCCTTCGGGAGGTCGCGGCTCGCGGTGGCCATCGTCGGCATCAGGACCATGCCGGCGCCGACGCCCATGACCATCGAGGCGGCGACGACCCGCCAGGCCGCCACGTCGGCGGTACCCGTCTGGAGCGCGGTCAGGGCCATGCCCAGCGCGCCCGTCGCGATCCCGGCCCGGATCAGCCGGCGCGGCGAGACCTTGTCGATGCGCCGCGAGGCGATCTGCATGGTCAGGCCGACGACGAGGCCGACCGGCGCACCCAGCATCCCCGCCGCCGTCGCGGTCGTGCCGCGCGCCTGCTGCCAGTACATCGGGCCGAGCAGCATCGAGCCGAAGTAGCCGCAGGTGAACAGGGCGAGGGTGGCGACCCCGACGCCGAAGGTGGGGTCGCGCAGCAGCCTCAGGTCGAGCAGCGGCTCGCGGGCCGTCAGCGCGCGGCGGCCGAAGGCGGCCACGAGCGTGGCGCCGATGAGGGCGGGCAGGAACGCGCCGGGGGCGGTGAGGGTGCCCTGCTCGGCGCCTCGGGCGAGGCCGAAGAGGAGGAGGGCGAGGCCCGGCGAGAGCATCAGCAGGCCGGGCACGTCCAGCCCGGGGGCCCGGGCCGCGGCCTCGGCCTCGGCCGGGTCCTGGGCCGAAGACCCGCCGCGCGGGGCGTCGGGGCGCAGCAGCTTCGCGGCGAGCGCCAGCGCCACCGCCCCGACGGGCAGGTTGACCAGGAAGATCCACTGCCAGGACGCCACGTCGATCAGCCAGCCGCCCAGGACCGGGCCGATCACGGGCCCGACGATGATCGGGAGCCCGAGCAGCGCCATCACCCGCCCGAGCCGGGCCGGGTCCGCGCCGCGCATCACCATGGCCATCCCGACGGGCATGAGCAGCCCGCCGCCGAGGCCCTGTACCGCCCGGAAGGCGATGAGGCTGCCGGCGTCCCAGGCGCACGCGGCGAGCAGTGACCCGAGCGTGAACAGGGCGAGGGCGGTCAGGTAGGTGCGCTTGGCGCCGATCCGCCCGATGGCCCAGGGCGCGACCGGGATGACGGCGGCGAGCGCGAGCGTGTACGCGCCGGCCGTCCACTGGATCGTCGCCAGCGGTGAGTGGAAGGCGTCGGAGAGGCGGTGCAGGGCGACGTTGACGATCGTCATGTCGAGTACGGACATGACCGAGCCGACGATCACGACGCCCGCGGTGCGGCGGAGTTGGCGTGTCGTGAGAGGGGAGGCGGGCGTGGGTTCCGTGGATTCCGGTATCGGGCGGGTCTTGTGCCGTGTGCTCATCTCCTTCCGCCCCCCTCAGCCCTGGTACGGACGGCTCGTGCGGGCGGCGCGCAGCGCCCGGCCCCACCAGGTCAGCTGGCCGAGCATTCCCTTGACGGCGCCCTCGGACACGGCGGTGTCGCGCGGCACCCCGTCCTCGCCGAGCCCCGACCACGGCCCGTGCAGGCTCACGGAGTCGCGGACGGTCATGGCGTGCAGCTCGGCGAAGACCAGCCGCAGCTGCTCGACGGCGCGCAGGCCGCCGCCGAGGCCGCCGTAGGAGACGAAGCCGGCGGGCTTCGCGTGCCACTGCCCGTGGTGCCAGTCGATGAGGTTCTTCAGGGCGGCCGGGAAGCTGTGGTTGTACTCGGGGGTGACGATGACGAAGGCGTCGGCGGCGGCCAGCCGCGGGGTCACCTCCGCCAGGGCGGCCGCCGCCCGGGGGCTCGGGGAGCTGCCCCAGGCGGGCATGGCCAGCGGCAGATCGACGTCGGCGAGGTCGATGACGTCGAGCTCCAGGCCGCCGTGTGCCCGGGCGGCGCCGAGGAACCACTCGGTGACGGCGGGGCCCTGGCGGCCCTCGCGGACGCTGGCGACGATCACCGTGACGCGCAGCGGTGCGTCCTCATCGGAGACGGGGGAGGTGGGGGAGGTGGGAGTGGAGGCGGTGGCAGGCATGGCGGTGTCCCCTCGTTGGCGGGGCGGTCGCTCGGTGCGGCCGCTCCTCCGGTAAAGTACAACGTGCGTTGTAAGAATTGCAACGACCGTTGTACTTATGTGGGCGAGGAGTCGAGATGACCGGCAGCGCCAGCAGTGCCAGCAGCACCAGTGCCAGCGCCAGCGCCAGCAGCGCCAGTGCCAGCGGCGGCGGCAGCAGCAGGAAGCTGGAGAAGCAGATCGCCATGGCGAGCGCCTCCTGTGGCGTCTTCGGCCGCGAGGGCTACGCGCGCGCCTCCGTCGACACCCTGGCCGCCGCGGCCGGCGTGTCGACCCGCACGCTCTACAACCACTTCCCGGGCGGCAAGGCGGAGCTCTTCCGCACCGTCGTCACCTGGACCTCGACCCGCGTCCGCGACGCGCAGATCGCCCGCATCGACGCCCTCCTCGACCCGGAGCGCCCGCCCCACCCCGACGACCTGGAACGCGATCTGGGCGCCCTGGCCCACGCCTTCGTCGGCCTCATGTCCGACTACCCGGACCACTTCGCGCTCGTCCGCCACATCCACGCCGAAGCCGACCACGTACCGCCCGAGCTGCTGGAGGCGTGGACGAACGCCGGCCCGGGCCCGGTCGGGCGCGCGCTCGGCGACGCGATGGCGGGCCTGGCCGCCGCCGGCCTGCTCGACGTGCACGGAGACCCGGCCATGGCGGGCGCCCACTTCATGGCGCTGGTCTCCCACTCGCTCGTGCAACTCACCCACTACGGAGTCCTCCCGCTGCCCCAGGAGCAGGTGGACCGCCTGGTCACGGGAGGGGTCGCCGCGTTCCTGCGGGCCTACCGCGCGGCCTGACCCGGCAGGCCGTCGGAGAGCCCCGCCCCCGGCCCTGTACGACCTCCTGCCCACCCTCGCCGAACTGGCGGGCGGCGCCCCGGCCCCCTCGGACATCGACGGGCTCTCGGCGGCCCCGGTGCTGAACGGCGCACCCGCCCTCGCCCCGGTCCACGGCCACCTGTACTGGTACCGCGACGAGCAGGGCGTCACCAGCCGGGCCAACACCCAGGACGGCGGCCGGGCGAAGCAGGTGGCGGAGGCCGTCCGCAAGGACCAGTGGAAGGCCGTACGGTTCGCCCCGGCGCGCGACCGGACCGTACCGGACGCGCAGTGGCGGTTCGAGCTCTACAACCTGACCACGGACCTCGCCGAGAAGTACGACGTGGCGGCGGCGAACCCCTCCGTGGTCACCTCCCTGACGGCCCTGCTCCGCTCCTCCTGGGCCGATACGTACACCCGCCGCCCGTGGGGCCTCACGGCGGTCGCCGACGCTTCGGCCGCCACCCTCACCACGACCGTCTCGAACGGCACCAGCCGCCCCTGGCCGGACGTGCGCGTCACCCTCCCCGTCCCCGCGGGCTGGACCGCCGCCCCGGTGGGCGCGACCACCGCGCCCTCCCTGGCCCCGGGCGCGGCCCTGACCACGACCTGGCGGGTGACCGCGCCCGGGACCGCGCCCGCGCTGCTCGTCCCACAGGCCGCCACCTCGTCCGGCCTGCACTTCACGGCGCCCACCCGCCACGCCCCGCTGCCGGCCCCGCCCGCCAAGGACAGCTACCTCAGCGACCTGACGTGGGTCTCGGCCGCCAACGGCTGGGGCCCGGTCGAGCTCGACCGCTCCAACGGCAAGCAGCCGGCGGGCGACGGCACCCCGATCGCCTTCGGCGGGGTCACGTACGCGAAGGGGCTCGGCGTGCACGCCCCGTCGGAGATCGTCTACCACCTGGGCGGACGCGGGAACCGCTTCACGGCCCTGGTCGGCATCGACGACTTCTCGAAGAAGCAGTCCGCGGCCGGAGCCACCCGCGCGACCGTCCGCGGCGACGGGCGCGTGCTGGCGACCACCGGGGTGCTGACCGGCGCCTCGGGGCCGACCGCGCTCGACGTGGACGTACGGGGGGTCAAGCTGCTCCACCTCGTCGTGGCGGATGCCAATGCGAACTCGGCCTTCGATCACACCTCGTGGGCGCAGGCTCGGGTGACGGTGCTCTGACAGCCGGTGGCGGAGGAGGGCGTTCCCCTCTCCGATCAGCTGTTCGCAACAATGCAGGTGAATTATCCCGGGGTGACAGGCAGTTCCCGGCAGGGGATGATGATCCGAGACTTCAGGGTTCGCGTGCGCCCGACCGTTGCTGGGGGGAACGGCCGGGCACCGTCGTGCGGCGCCGCTTCCTGTCCTTGGTCGATCCCCGCCGCCCTTACCACCGAAGGAACCCTGCCTGTGCGTCCTACCCGTGCGACGGTCCTGCTCACCGCGGGCCTCGTCACCCTTCTCGGGATACCGGCTGTCGCCGCTGCCGAGACCCCGGCCGACCTGTCCGTGAACAGCGCTTCGGACGCCTGTTCCGACGCCGGGACCGGCTCGAAGTCCGTCCCGTTCTGCTCGATCGGCGCCGCGGCCAAGGTGGTCAAGCCGGGCCAGACCGTGCGGATCGCCCCGGACACCAGCTACCCCGACGCGGTCACGATCGACCGCTCGGGAGAGCCGGGCAAGCCGATCACCTTCGCCGTCGGCGAGGACGGCGGCGGCGTCTTCCGGTCCTACCTCGACAAGGGCCTGACCGTCAGCGGGGCCTCCCACGTCGTGGTCCGCGGACTCCAGGTCAGGGGCGGGGTGCGCGTCGGCGGTTCCCGCGACGTCACGCTGGAGAAGCTCTACGCCTACGGACCCCAAGCCGCCGCCGTCGTGGTCGGCGAGGCGAGCACGGACGTACGCGTCGTGCGGAGCACGCTCGGCGCCGTCCGGATCGAGGGCGGGGCGCAGCGCACCGTCCTCAGCCGCAACGTGATCGAGGACAACCGGCGGCCGGGGGCGACGGTGCTGGACGCGCCCGGCACCGTCCTCACCAACAACAGCATCGGCGGCGACTGCGGGGCGGCCGTCTCGGTCGGCGGGACCTCGACCGGCTCGGCGCTGTTCAACAACGCGATCTTCACCAGGAGCACCCCCAAGACGTGCGCGGTCGCCGAGCCGCGCGTCGGCATCGCGGTGGCGCAGAGCGCCACGTCCGGTACCCGCGTCGACTACAACCTCATCGCGGCCCAGTCCGCGGGCGTGGCATCCCCTTACAACTGGGCCGGCACGGACCACCAGACGGTGGTGGCGTTCCTGGCAGCCAGCGGCCAGGGTGCGCACGACATCGTGAACGTGTCCCCCGAAGGCGTCGGCACGTGGGACGGATCCCCCACCATCGATTCGGGCGATTCCACGGCCCCGGGGGTGATTCCCCTGGACCTCTACGGGAAGCCGGTCGCGGACGACCCGAGGGTGCCCAACACGGGCAAGGACGGCGGGTACATCGACCGCGGCGCCTACGAGGCGCAGGACGACCTGCGGAGCGTGAACCTCTCGCTGAGCGAGAGCTGGGCGCCGGTCGGTACGCGCGTGAAGGCGACGGCCTCCGTGGACAGCAAGTGGCCCGCCGGCGTGACGTACCACTTCGACTTCGGTGACGGCACGGCTCCGGTGGTCACCGAGCAGACCACCGCCGAGCACGCCTACGCCGTGCCGGGCGACTACGCGGCCAAGGTGAAGGCCGTCAACGGCGTCGGAGCGGAGGTCTCCTCCTTCGACATCCTGACCAAGGTGACCCCGGCCGGTTCGCTGGCCACGGCCTTCACGGTCAAGCCGGAACTGCCCACCAACCAGAGCCCCCTCAGCGGTGTCCTGCCGCTGAGCGTCTCGGTCGACACCGCGGGCACCACGGCGCCGTGGCCGGTGACGAGCGCGGACGTGGACTTCGGTGACGGCACCACCGCGCACAGCACCGACGGCCGCTTCTCCTCCTACGCCTACAAGCAGCCGGGCGAGTGCCCCGACTCCGGCCCCGACTCCGGCCCCGACTCCGGGCACAGGGAAGCCGGGGGAGCGCTGGAGTACTTCAGCGCCACCCGGATCGACATCCGCTGCGCCGTCCCGCAGCCGCGCGAGCTCGACGGCGATGCCGTGCGCGACGGGGTCCGCCTCACCGCCGAGATCGAACCGGGCGCTCTGCGCGTTTACCTGCCCCGAGCCTTCGGCGTTCCCGCCGCCGCACCACACGACGAGGAGCACACGGACCATGCCGACCGTGCCGACCACGTTCCCACCGCCTCCCCGGCTTCCCCCGGTGCGCCGCGCTGAGGCTGGGGCCCGTGCCGCTCCCCGCGCCCACGGCTCCCCGGCAGCCGCACCGACCGACCGCAAGCTCCGTACGCTCCACGGGAAGGCGGCACGACGATGGGCACCGCACGACGGGTACCGCAACAACACGACGTGCGCGGCGAGGAACTGTCCGCCGACGAGGCGTGGACCGCGCTGCGCCGCTACGGAGGCTGGAGCCTGGCGCGCGACTCCTTCGTCCGCTTCCGCTACGCCGACGGATTCAGCCACGCCCGCGCGCTCGCCCTGCAGACCGTCCTGTCCATCGTCCCGCTGGCCATCGCGGCCATCGGCCTGTCCGGCGTCATGCACAGCGAGGAGGCGGGCCGCGTGGCCGAGCTCACCATCCGGGGGCTCACCAGCGGCCCCGGCCAGGCGGTGGTCGACGACGCGCTCCGCGAGAGCAGACGCCATGCGGGCGACGGCGGCCAGGCAGCCCTCTGGCTGGGCCTGCTCTTCTCCCTCGTGAATGTCACCACGAGCCTGTGCCAGGTCGAACGGGGTGCCAACCGCATCTACGGCAACGAACGCGACCGGCCCTTCCTCGCCAAGTACACCCGGGGCCTGGTGATGGCGGCCCTCGCGGGCTTCCCCCTGGGGCTCAGCTTCATCCTCACCGTCCTCGGCACGCACCTGACCCACGCGCTGGCCGAGGTGTACGGGCTCGCTCCCGCCACGGTCCGGGCGTGGGACCTCTTGCGCTGGCCCGTCGGCGTCCTGCTCGCGGTCCTGGCCGCCAGCGCGATCTTCCGGCTCTCCCCGCGCCGGCGCCAGCCCGGCTACACCTGGCTGGCGTTCGGAGCCGTCGTGTACCTGGTGCTGTGGAACCTGGCGACGTGGGGCCTGAGCCTGTACGTGGGCGCGAGCGGCTCGTTCACCAGCGTCTACGGACCCCTCAGCGCGATCGTGTCGCTGCTGATCTGGTCCTACCTCACCTCGATCGCGCTCTTCCTGGGACTGTCCTTCGCCGCCCAGCTGGAAGCCGTACGGGCGGGGGCGAGAGAGCCGGTCACGGCCGATCCCGGGGTCTGACCGACCGGCCCGCACACCGCCACCGCCCCGCACACCTTCACCGCACACGAGAGGCTAGCGCCACCATGGCACGGCACACGCAGCGTTCACGACGGGAGGGGCCCGGACCGCACGGCACGCTCCGGCGCCTGACCTCACGGCACTTCGGATCCGACGCCACCTTCGGCGCACGGCTCGTACTCGCCGCCGCCGCGACGGCGGTGGCTTCCGTGCCCTTCGCGCTGGCCCTGGTCCTGGTGGAGTCCCGGTGGGCTCCGCTCCACCGGGTGGACCGGGCCGTGGCCGAGCGCCTGCACGCCGACGCCCTCGGACACCCGGGGTGGGTGCGCTTCCTCGACGTGCTCACGGGCTTCGTGTGGGATCCCGTGACCATGCGCCTGCTGGTGGCGGTCCTCGTGGTCTGGCTCCTGACCCGTCGCGCCTGGCGGCTCGCGGCCTGGGCGGCCGTCACCGCCGTCGCGGGCGGTCTGATCGGCTTCCTCGCCAAGAGCGTGGTCGAAAGGGCGCGGCCCCATCTGCCGGACCCCGTCGCCCACGCGCCCGGGTTCTCCTTCCCCTCCGGCCACGCGATGACGGCGACCACCTCGTGCGCCGTCCTGCTGCTGGTGCTGATGCCCCTGGTACCGCGTGCGTGGCGCCCACTGCCCTGGGCGCTCGCGCTGGTCACGGTGGCGGGCGTCGGCTACACGCGCGTCGCGCTGGGCGTCCACTGGGTCAGCGACGTCGTGGGCGGCTGGCTGCTCGGCCTCGCGGTGGTCACCGCGACGGCGCTGGCCTTCGAGGCCTGGCGCGCCGACACCGGCCGACGCAGGACGGCGGTGACCGAGGGCCTGGAACCGGAACTCACCGAACCCGCGCCCGAGGCACCGCGGACACCGGCACCACCAGCCGGCTGACCGCTGCGCTCGGGCACTCCTTCGAGAGAGAAGGCGATCCGACTGGTTTGGACGGCCGGAGACCGGCCATACGAGTGGACAGGGAGTCCGCGGCGGTGAGCGGCGCGGGATCCCGAGCGGGCCCGAGCCGCGTGGTGGCATCCCCCCGCCATCACGCGGCCGGGGCTCCGTCCGCACGATGAGCACGACGTGGTCGCCTTCCGGACCCGCACGGCAACCGGCCGCCGCGGCCCGCCGTCTTCCGGGACCGGGCCCGGGGCAGGCCGGTGTTCCCCCGCCCCCGGCGCTTGAGCAGCCGGCCGCGGGCACGGACCCGGACGAGCGGCCGTACCGCTCCGCCGCGGGGCGACAGGTTTCCCGACGGTCGCCCGCCCGCACGAACCGCCTCCCGCACCCGGAGCACCACCCGGTACGGGAGGCGTCGTGCGCCCGGCCCCGCCGCCGGTTCGGGGCGTGTCGGTGCTGGTCGCAGTCCCCGCGGTCCGGCACGGTGGGCGCGGTCGGTGGCCGTCCGGCACGACGGCCCCAAGAGCGCGCGAGGGGTTCGCATGACCGAGAACGTTCGCAGGACCGAGAACGCAAGCTCCCGGACCAGCCGCCGCACGGTTCTGCTGGCCGCCGGATCGGCCGGGGTCGCCGCGCTGGCGGCCGCCTGCTCGGGTCCGGCCGCCACCCGGGGATCGGCAGGGCAGCCCTCGGCCCCCGCACCCCCGGCCGTCCCCACCGCCCCGCCGAACGTGCCCGCCGGGTCGGTCGACGTCCCGGCCGCCGTCCGCTGGCTCACCGGCAGGCTCACCGACGGCGAACGGGTCGTCGACGAGGGTGCCACCGCCCCGAACCACTTCTTCACGACCGAGGTCGTCTTCGCCCTGGCCGCGGCCGACGCCAAGAGCCCGGCGGCGCGCAAGGCGGCCGACTTCCTGGCCACGCCCGCGCAGACGGACGCGTACGCCTACCCGGCGGGCAAGGACGGGATACCCGACGCCACCGCCGCCGCGCGCCTGGCCCTCGTCGCCGAGGCGACCGGCAAGGACCCGCGCGCCTTCGGCGGGCGCGACCTGCTCGGCGACCTCGTGAAGTACGTCTGCCCCCGGGACATCGGGGTCGGCGATCCGGTCGAAGGCTGCCTCACCAAGGGCGACTTCCGCACCACCGGCCAGTCCGACGCGCAGGCCATGGCCGTCATCGCCCTGCTGGGCGGCGGCGTGACGCCCCCCGCCGACGCCGTGAACCGGCTGACGGCCCTCCAGTGCGAGGACGGCGGCTTCACCGGCGTCCTGATCCGCTCCGGCGGCTGGTGCGACAGCGACGCGAACTCCACCGGCCTGATCACCCTGGCCCTCAAGCGGGCCGGCGGCCACGACGCCGCCGTCCAGAAGGCACGGGCCTACCTCAAGAAGTCGCAGCTCCCGACGGCCGCTTGGCCCTCCGCCTCCTCCATGACGACCGGCAGCCCGGCCTCCACCGCCTGGGCCGTCCAGGCGCTGCGCGCCCTCGGCGACGACGCCTTCGCGGACGCCGGCCTCTCCTGGCTCTCGCGGCACCAGTTCCTCGGGGCCGGCTTCGGCTTCGAGGAGGACGACACCGAATCGCGGCTGTTCCCCACCTCCACGGTCGCCCTCGCGGGCGCCAAGAGCGACCTCGTCACGCTGACCACCAAGAAGGTGGACCCGCCCACGCCTCCGGCCGGAGCGGCGCCTGACCTCGTGAAGGGCACCGCCTACCTCACCGACCGCGGCCGCCTGGTCCAGGGCCGCTACTACGAGAGCGGCCCGGGCACCGGCTTCGCCGACTACGGCCTGACCATCGACGGCGCCTACGCGCTGGCCGCCACCGGCAAGGACAACACCGCGCTGCGGGGCATCGTCGACTTCCTCGACAAGGGCGGCAAGGACGGCAAGGGCCGCGGCATCCACGACTGGACCCTCATCGGCACCAAGTACGCGGCGGGCGGCTCCATCGGCAAGACGGCCCTCCTCGCCGAGGCCGTGGGCCGCGACCCGCGCGCCTTCGGCGGCCAGGACCTGATCGCGGCCCTCGCCAAGGGAACCTGCACGGCCAGGACCGAGACGGCCGGGCAGTGCGCGGCCAAGGGCAACTACACCTACGCGACCTCGGTCTTCTCCCAGTCGCTCGGTGTCATGGCCCAGGTCCGCGCCGGGGAGACGGCCGCGGCGGCCGAGCCGATCGCCTACCTCAAGAGCCTCCAGGACCCGTCCGGCGGGTGGGTCAGCCTGATCGGTGAACCCAGCGGCACCGAGGTCGACTCCACCGCGATGGCCGCCATGACCCTGGACCTGCTGCCCGACGCCGGCTCGCAGGCTGCCGTGGACAAGGGCCTCGCCTGGCTCGCCGGCCGGCAGAAGGAGGACGGCGGATTCCCCGGCGCCTCCGGCAACTCCGTCAACTCGGCGGCCCTCGCCGTCCAGGGCCTGTCCCTGGACTCCTCGAAGTACGCGGTCCAGATCGCCAGGGCCCGCGCGTTCCTGGCCTCCCGGCAGAACGGTGACGGCGGCTTCGACATCGCCAAGGGCGGCCAGCCCGGCTCCGACGTCCGCGCCTCCACCCAGGCCCTCGGCGGAACCACCGGCATCTCCTTCGGCACTCTGGCGCGCAGCCTCGAGGGCACCGCTCCGGAGCCCCTGCCCAGCACCTCGGTCCTGCCTTCGGCCTCGCCCTCCGCCTCGCCGACCGCACCCGTCATCGTGACCCCGGGCGAGGACGCGGGCGCCGCGGGCTCCTCCGGCGGCAGCGGTTCGGGCGGCGGGGGCGCGCTCGCCTCCACCGGCCCCCGGGTCGGCGGCCTCGCGGCCGCGGCCCTGGTCCTGGCCCTGGGCGGCTGGGGCCTCACCCGCGCGGCGAAGCGCCGCCGCGAGAACACCGGGAGCCGGGCATGAGCGGCAACCGCGTCCTGCGGGCCCTCGCCCGTACGGCCGCCGCGCTCGACCTGACGGTGGCGGCGTTCGCCGCCACCGCGGCCCCGGCCGCCGCCGCCCCGCAGCCGATGGGCCAGTGCACCACCAGCTCGGGCGTGGTCCTCGCCGTCGACTTCGGTCACTGGGGCGGCCCCGTCTACCGCTCCTGCGGGTCGACGCCCACCACCGGCCACGAGCTCCTCAACCAGGGCGGCTGGGCCACCACCGGCACCGGCCACGACGGCCCGGCCTTCATCTGCCGCATCGGCTACAGCGGCCACCGGGGCGGCAAGCAGTACCCGACCGCGCAGCAGGACGACTGCGTCCTGACCCCGCCGGCCTCCGCCTACTGGTCGTACTGGCACGCGGGCCCCGGCCAGAACACCTGGGAGTACAGCCAGCTCGGCGCGATGCTCTACAAGCCCAAGCCCGGCAGCGTCGACCTGTGGATCTTCGGCGGTACCGACATCGAGGGCACGGAGGGCAAGCCCGTCGTCACCCCCGACCAGCTGCGCGCCAAGAACACCCAGCCGACCGGCGGCCCCGCGCCCGAGGACACCCGGACCGCGGCTCCCCGCCCCCCTGCCCTACCTCACCCTCCTCCCCCCGCTCCCCAACCACTCCCCCCCCGCCCCCCCGACCTCTAACGCCCCTTCCATCCCCCTCCTCCTCCCCCTGCCCTTCCTTTGGGCCGTCCCCGGCCCCCCCCCGCCCCGCCCACGGCCGCCGCCCCCCTCCCCCCCTTCGCGTGGGGGCTGTGGCTGTGGCCCTCGGAGTCGGCGTCCCCCACCCCCTCGGCGTCCGCCTCCGAGTCGGCCTCGCCCTCGCCCTCCGCGTCGGCCTCGGCGGGGACCACGGGCGGCTCCGCCGGCGGTGACAGCGTGGGCGTCTCCACCAACGTCTCGGGCGGCTCCGCGGGCGGTTCCGGAGGCGGCCTCGCCAACACCGGCGCGGACGCCGGCACGGTGGGTCTGCTCGGCGCCGGCCTCGTCGCCACCGGCGGCGCGGCCGTCTGGTGGGCCCGCCGCCGCGGCCTGCTGACCTTCTCGGGCAACTGACCCGCACATCCCCCTCCGGAGAAGACACCATGACAGCCACCTCCACCCCGCCGGTGGACGTGCGCCCCGACCCCGCCGGAGCCGTCACGGCTCCGGCGGGGCGTCCGGGTTCACCGGGCCTGTGGGCCACCGGCGCGGCCCTGTCCATCCTGGGCGCCCTGCTCCTCGGCTTCGTCGCCGAGGTCGGCCCGCTCGGCCACCTCCGCCACGAGCGGGACCGCCGGGTGGGGTACGCGCAGCTGCGGGAGGGGCTCGCCAACGCCACCGCCCCGCTGGGTCCGACGAGCCCGGGCACACCGGTCGCGCTGCTGGAGATCCCGCAGATCGGCCTGCGCGAGGTCGTCCGCGAGGCGACCACCTCCGAGGTGCTGACCGCCGGGCCGGGGCACCGCCGCGACACCGTGCTGCCCGGCCAGCCCGGCACCAGCATCATCATGGGCCGACAGGCGGGCTACGGCGGCCCGTTCGCCCACATCGCGGACCTGGCGCGCGGGGAGACCTTCCTCGTCGTCACCGGCCAGGGCGAGCACACGTACAAGGTGCTGGGCGTGCGGCGCGCGGGCGACCCGGTGCCCTCCCGGCCGGCCGGGGACGCGGGCCGGCTCACGCTCATGACCGCCGACGGCACCCCGTACATGCCCGACGGAGTGGTCCAGGTGGACGCCGAACTCACCACGCCCGCCCAGCAGTCCGGCGGCCGCACCCCGGGGCGCCTCGCCGCGGACGAGGCCCCGCTGGGCAGCCAGACCTCGGCCTGGTTCCCGCTGGTCCTGTGGGCCCAGGGACTACTGCTCGCCGCTGCCGCCCTGGCCTGGGCCCGGCTCCGCTGGGGCCGCGCGCACACCTGGCTGGTCGGCTTCCCGGTCCTGGCCGCGCTCGGTCTGGCGGTCGCCGACCAGGCCGCCCTCCTCCTGCCCAACCTCCTGTGAACGAGGCCGCGATGACGCAGACGCTCTCCCTCCCCACGCTCCCCGCCACCGGTGCCTCCACCCTCGACGCCCGTGACGTCTCGGCGTGGTTCGGCGGTCGCAAGGTCCTCAACCGGGTCTCCCTGACGATGCCCGGCGGCCAGGTCACGGCCCTGATCGGCCCCTCGGGCTGCGGGAAGTCCACCTTCCTGCGGATCCTGAACCGCATGCACGAGCTGATCCCGGGCGCGGAGCTGGCGGGCGAGGTCCTGCTCGACGGCGAGGACGTGTACGCCCGGGGCCGCCGGCTCACCGACGCGCGCCGCCGGATCGGCATGGTCTTCCAGAAGCCGAACCCCTTCCCGGCGATGTCGGTCTACGACAACGTCACGGCGGGCCTCAAACTGACGGGCACCCGCGCCTCGGGAGCCGAGAAGGACGTCCTGGTCGAGGAGTGCCTCACCAAGGCGGGCCTGTGGAAGGAGGTCCGCGACCGCTTGCGCCAGCCGGGCGGAGCCCTCTCGGGCGGCCAGCAGCAGCGCCTGTGCATCGCCCGGTCCCTGGCGGTGCGCCCGCGGATCCTCCTGATGGACGAACCCTGCTCGGCCCTGGACCCGACCTCCACGCGCCGCATCGAGGAGACCATCCGCGAGCTGGCCGACGAGGTGACCATCGTCATCGTGACGCACAACATGCAGCAGGCGGCCCGGGTGTCCGACCAGTGCGCCTTCTTCCTCGCGGCCCAGGGCACGCCCGGCCAGATCGTGGAGCACGGCCCCACGCAGGCCATGTTCTCCACCCCGGCCGACCCCCGCACCTCGGACTACGTCCAGGGCCGCTTCGGCTGACCGGCCGCGGCCCGCGACGCCAATCCCGGCGGGCCGCCGCCACGAACCACTGGTGAGGGACCCGCGACGGCGGGAGGAGGTGACCCATCGTGACGGACGAAGCGTTCGAAAGGCTCCTCGCGGAAGCACGGGCGGAGGCGCGGCGCGCCTCCTTCCCGCCGCCGGAGCCGACGGGGGAGCCGGAGCTCGCCCTGCTCACGCAGCACGCCGAATTCGGCGGATCGGCCCACTGACCCCGCCACCCGGTGCCCGTCCCGGCGGTGATCGCCGGGCAGGGCGCCCGCGGGGTCCGTCGCGGCTACGGGATCCGCCGCGGCTACGGCATCCGCCACTGCTGGGCCTTGCCGGAGTCGCAGGCGACCACCGTCAGCTGGGCGCCGGCGCCGTTGGACGTCAGGCAGCCGCCCTGGAAACTGATGTCCTTGATGAAGTAGGCGCCCGAGGTCGGGGCCTTCTCCAGGTTCCACCACACGTCCCCGGAGAACTGGCCGGCGAGCTCGACGCGCACCGTGTCGCCGAACTGCGTCAGCGCCCGGCTCATCGCGGCGCCGGACGAGCTGCACGCCTTGATGCTGTCGTAGTTGCCCTCCTCGTGCACCCAGCCGAAGGCCGTGGTGCCGCCCGTGACCACTTTGGCGCCGCCCTGGGGGCTGCTGGTGCCCAGGCCGATCTTGAGGCCGTTGCCGACGTTGGTGATGGCGCCCCAGCTCGCCCCTCCGCAGCCCTGCGGCGGGGTGGACCCGCCGTTGGCCGAGCCCCCGCCCCCGTTGCCCGAGCCGCCGGGGGTGGAGGACCCGCCGGGGGTCCAGAACTTCAGCCGGAGCCCGGGGCGGTTGCCGCCGCTCATGTCGAGCAGCTGGCGCAGGGGTATGCCGAGGGGGGCCTGGTACTGGCCGCGGCCGCCGACGGGGCTCCGGCTCCGCGACCCTGACCTGGGTGGCGCCCGCCGGCTCCTCCATCGAGCGCGACGGCAAGCTCTACGAGGTCAACGGCAAGCCGGTGCGCCTGATGTACGGCACCACGCCCGTGTACCGGACCATGAAGACCGGGGACAAGGGCGAGGACGTCAAGCAGCTCAAGCGCAACCTCCAGGCCCTCGGCTTCGGGACCGGCCTGGACCCCTCGGACGGCACCTTCACCGCGGGCACCGCCACCGGCGTCAAGCGCTGGCAGAAGTCGCACTCCCTGAAGGAGACGGGCGAGATCGGCAAGGACGACATCGCCTTCGCCTCCGGACCGCAGCGGGTCCAGAAGAACGACATGGCGGTCGGCGACGAGGCGGCCGCCGGCAAGCCCGTGCTGACCCTGACCGGCACCGAGCGGCTGGTCCGCTTCCAGCTGGACGTGGCCAAGGCGGGCGCCGCCAAGGTCGGCGACCCGGTGACCGTGACCCTGCCGGGCGGCGCCACCGCCACCGGCAAGATCGAGTCCGTGGGCAGCACCGCCAACCCCGACGACCCGGCCTCGGGCGGCGCGGGCGGCCCGGGAGGCCCGGGCGTCGGCGACAAGAAGCCGAAGCTCCAGGTCGAGGTCACCCTCGACAACGCCGCCGAGGCCAAGGGCCCCGACCAGTCCCCCGTCTCGGTGAACCTGACGGGCGAGACCCGCAAGGGCGTGCTCTCCGTACCGGTCAACTCCCTCCTCGCCCTCGCCGACGGCGGCTTCGGGGTCCAGGTCGTCGAGAACGGCACGGTGCGCGAGGTCAAGGTCGAGCTCGGCATGTTCGGCAAGGGCCGGGTCGAGGTGAAGGGGGACGCCCTCAAGGAGGGCATGCGGGTAGGGGTCCCGAAGTCATGAACAAGCACGCCCACGCGGTCGTCGAGCTGGCCGGCGTCACCAAGGAGTACCCCGGCGGGGTCGCGGCCCTGCGCGGGGTCGACCTCACCATCCTGAACGGCGAACTCCTCGCCATCGTCGGCCCGTCGGGCTCGGGCAAGTCCACCCTGCTGCACATCGTGGGGACCCTGGACCGGCCGACCGCCGGCCGCGTCGCCATCGCCGGGTACGACATCGCGAGCCTCTCCGACCGCGCCCTCTCCGCCCTGCGCTCGCGCCACGTCGGCTTCGTCTTCCAGTCCTTCCACCTGGTCCCGGGCATCAGCGCCCGGGCCAACGTCGCCGAGGGACTGCTGTACTCCGGCCTCTCGCGGGCCGAACGCGGGCGGCGGGCGGAGCGGGCCCTCGCGCGCGTCGGCCTCGGCGACCGCATGGACCACCGGCCGCACGAACTGTCCGGCGGGCAGAAGCAGCGCGTGGCGATCGCCCGCGCGGTCGCGGGCGAACCGGACCTGCTCCTCGCCGACGAGCCGACCGGCGCGCTGGACACGGCGTCCGGCGAGTCGGTGCTGGAACTGCTGCACGAGCTCAACCAGGACGGGGCCACCATCGCCGTGATCACCCACGACAACGAGATCGCGGCGAGCCTGCCCCGGCAGATCCGCATCCGCGACGGCGAGATCGTGGCGGACGTGTGGAACGCCGACGCGCTGGGGGTGGGGGCGTAGTGGGTTCCCGTACGAAGTCCCGCGCGGCCGGCAAGCAGGCCCGCGGCCGGGCCCGCAAGCTGTCCCCGCCGCGCCTGGGCCCCCGCGACGTGTTCCACGTCGGATCCGCCGGCCTGCGCTCCCGGCCCATGCGCGTGTTCCTGTCCGCGCTCGGGATCGCGATCGGCATCGCGACGATGATCGCGGTGGTGGGCATCTCCTCGTCCAGCCAGGCCAAGCTGCTCCAGGAACTCGACAAGCTCGGCACGAACATGATGGTCGCGACCGCCAGCCCGCCGATGTTCTCGGGACAGGACACCAGCCTGCCCGAGGACGCCCCGGGCATGATCGCCCGTATCGACGGGGTCGAATCGGTCGGCGCGACGGGGGACGTGAAGGAGTCCGTCCGCCGCAGCGAGAACATCCCGAAGGAGGAGACCAGCGGCATCGCCCTCAAGGCGGCCAAGGGCGACCTCCTCGAGACGCTCCGCGCCCGGATGGGCAGCGGGAGCTGGCTCAACGACGCCACGGGCCGCTACCCGTCCGTCGTCCTCGGGCACGTCACCGCCGAGCGCCTGGGCATCACCGGGCCGGGCGCGCAGGTCTTCATCGGCGGCCAGTACTTCACCGTCATCGGCATCCTCGACCCGATCCCCCTCGCACCGGAGATCGAGCGCTCGGCGCTGATCGGCTGGGATGCCGCGAGGACCCTGCTGGGCTTCGACGGCCACCCCACCTCCGTCTACGAGCGCTCGGCGGACGACCGCGTCCAGGAGGTACGCGGGCTCCTGGGCAAGGCGGCCAACCCCCAGACGCCGAGCGCGGTCTCGGTCACGGACCCGTCGGCGGCCCTGCAGGCGAAGGCCGCCACCGAGGGCGCCTTCAGCACGCTGCTCCTCGGCCTCGGCGGCATCGCCCTGCTGGTGGGCGGTGTCGGGGTGGCCAACACCATGATCATCTCGGTCCTGGAGCGCCGCCACGAGATCGGCCTGCGCCGCTCCCTCGGCGCGACCAAGGGCCAGATCCGCATCCAGTTCGTCACGGAGTCCCTGCTCCTGTCGGGCCTGGGCGGCCTGGCCGGCATCGCCCTGGGAGGCGCGGCCACGGCGGTGTACGCCCAGGCCGGCGACCTCCCCTGGGTGGTCCCCCTCTGGGCGGTAACGGGCGGCTTCGCCGCAACCCTGGCCATCGGCACGGTGGCGGGCCTCTACCCGGCGGTCCGCGCGGCAGGCCTGTCCCCGACGCTGGCGCTCCAGGCGGGGTAGGGGGCTGTGTCTTCTACACATCTGGCTCTCCCGAAGATCTTCTCTGTCTACACCGTGGTTGTCCCTGTTCTTGAGAAATAATCCCGCTTGAGCCAGGCCAGCTGCTCGGTGCCGGGGGTGCGGGCGGGGTATGGCCGTGGCCGGTCCGGCCGGCGGTGGCGGTGAGCTGGAGCGTGCCCTCCACCGGCTTGCCCGCCACCGCCCAGGCCGTGTGGTCGTCCGCGTAGAGGCGGACGGTCAGGGTGTGCGCGCCCTCGGGCACCTGCGCCGCGGGCAGGTGGAACCAAGGGCCGTACAGGCGGGCCAGTTTGCGGCCGTCCAGCTCCAGATGTGCGTGGCCCGCGCCCGGGAGGGCGCCGCCGCCGGTGCTGTCGGGGGTGAAGTGGAAGTTCTTCACCGCCAGTTGGAGGTTCCAGCCGTCCTCGGTGTCCGGCCGGGCGGTGAGCTGGACCTCCGGGGCGCCCTCGGCCGGGACCTCACGGAGCCGGTGGCCGGCGCCGTCGTCGGCGGTGAGCAGGGTGCCGGCCTCGCCGGAGGCCTGCTCATGGGTGGTGCCGGGTTTGTGGTGGGTGGTGGCCCGCCCTCCGCAGCCCGTCGCCGAGCCGCCGGCCAGGAGCAGCGCGAGGGCGAGCAGCGCGGCGGTGCGGCGGCCCGCCCGCCGGATCCGGCGCGGCGGCGCACCGCAGGCGTCGCACCGGACCCGGCTCTCGGGGCGATCGCTCACCGCTGCTCCCCCTCGGCCGCGCCGGGTGCCGCGCCGGGCTCCGCGCCGGATGCCGCGCCGGGCTCCGCGCCGGGTTCCGCGCCGGTCCGCGTCTGGGCCGCGGGGACGGGGACGCGGTCGCCGGCCGGGTCTCCGCCGGGGCCCGTGGGGGCGGCCGGGCTCCCGCCGGGGCCGGCCGCGGCGACGACCGCCCACAGGATCCACACCACCGCGACGAGGGCCCGTATCCAGGCGGGGCTGAGCGGGATCCAGGGAATCATCAGGACGGCCTTGTCGAAGGCGTCGAGGAGGGTGAGCGCACCGAGGAGCAGGGTCAGGCGGGCCAGCCACGGGCGGGTGGGGCGCAGGGCGACACCGATGCCGGTCCACCACAGGCCGAGGCAGAGCAGCGCCAGGGCGGGGACGGAACCGGCGACCAGCCCCATGGTGGAGCCCGCCACGTCCAGGGCCAGGCCCGCGAGACCGAGCAGGGTGGCCGCCGTGCCCAGCCGGGCCAAGGAGGGCCGGAGGGGCCGGAACCGGCGCCACCACAGGAGGCCGCCGACCAGGAGCAGGACCGCCGCGACGGCCAGCGCGATCTGGGTCTCCACCCGCTGGAGGCCGCGGGCCCCGTACCAGTCGCAGCCGGCCGGGAGTTTGCGCGCCTGGACGCTGTAGTCGGCGCAGACGAGGAGCTGGGCCAGTTTCACCGGTTCACCGGCCAGGCGGGCCGAGGCGCCGGAGACCGCACCGCGGCGCTCTCCGCACTGCGGGAGCGTGCCCGGGGTGGAGCCGTCCGGTCCGGGCTGCCAGCAGTTGCCCCGGCCCTGGCCGTCCCACCACACGTCCATGCCGTTGGGGCGGGAGGCGCCTGACTTGTCCTTGCCGAGGATGTTGGCGGCGTAGCGGTTGTGGTGCGAGGTGTCCGCCTGCTTGGACAGCTTCTCCTCGCCCCGGATGAAGGCGGGCACGGCCGAGAGGAAGAAGCCCGCGCGTTGGTGCCCGTACACCCAGTTGTTCTCGTAGAGGTTCCAGTTGCCGCCCGCGGTGATGATGCCGGTGCCCGGGGGCATGGAGATCTGCGGGCAGACGACGCCCTGCTCGTAGCCGCGCTCGGCCGGGGGCTTCGCGCAGGTGCCGTCGGCCACGTGGTGGTAGTAGTCGGCGTTGTTGTCGTGGATCAGGTTCCGCTCGAACTTCGCGTGGTTCTGCGGGAGTCCGGGGTGGCCGGGGAAGGCGCTGTCCATCGAGGCGCCGCCCATGTTCTGGTCGAACTCGTTGTCGTGCACCCATACGGAGTCGCCCGCGGTGCCGGAGTAGCCGACCATGTTGTGGTGGCTGCGGCAGCCGGTGATCTCGATGGAGTAGCGGGGGACGTCGTAGCCGCGGCCGTTGTTGATGTCGGACGCGCTGCCGGGGTAGATGCCGGAGTCGCCGTTGCCGTACGACTCGCAGTTCTTGTACAGCCCGTGGTCGCTGGCGAAGGTCAGGAAGCCGTACTCGTCGTTCCAGCGGGTCAGGACGTCGTCGATGACGAAGCCGTCGCCGGCCAGCACGTACAGCGAGTTGAAGGTGGTGCGCTGCGCGGTGAAGTTGCGGAAGTAGATGCCGTTGGACTTGTCGGCGCGGATCGCGTTCAGCTTCTGGTACTTGGCATCGATGACGACGTCCTGCCGGGAGGCTCCGGTGCCCTCGATCTGGAGGTTCGTCTTGCCGAGGATGGCGACGAGGTTCTGGTTGTGGCGGCAGGCCACCTGCTGCTCGTAGGTCAGGATCTGGTAGCCGAGCGAGGAGTTGGGCGCCGTGAGCGAGGCGCACTCCCCCGTCGGCTTGGGCAGCGAGGGCTCCTCCTCGTAGAGGCCGGGGAGGATCGCGATGTTCATGCCCGGGCGGTCCGCGGCGTCGACGGCCTCCTGGAGGTGGCGGAAGCCGCTCTTCTCGCAGCGGTCGTAGAGGGCGAGGTTGCGCTGCTTGAGGGCGTCGGGGAAGGCGGATATCCGGCGCTCGAAGGCGGGCCGGTCGGTCTTGCAGACGACCAGGTCCGGCTCGCCCGCGCGGTACTGGGGTACGGAGCCGGTGCCGTCGGGGAGTTCGACGGGGCGCTCCTCGTGCGCGCTCGCGAGGGGCGCGGCGACGAAGAGGGACAGGAGGGCTAGGAGGGCGGCGAGGAGCGCCGCCGGCACGGCAGGAAACCTGCGGGTCCACGACATGCGCGTGAGAGTAGAGCAATGTTCACCTTTTCGGATCCCCCTGCGCGCGAATAGGCCTCCGCCGCCCGTGGGGAGGGTGAGGCGGGTCGTGGTGGGGCGGCCCAGGGTGTCGTACGCGGTGACGGACTTGGTGTAGGCCTTGCCGGTCAGGCCACCCTCGTAGCGGATGGCGTCCGTGCCGGCGCCCTTGCGGACGGTGTCGTACGTCCATGCCGCGAGTTTGGTGGCGTCGGACTTCGGGGACGTCCACAGGCCGGTTTTGCGGCCGAGCTCGTCGTACGCCAATTCAAGGACCGTGTTGCGGGCGTCCTTGGTGGTTGCGATCTGGTCGAGGGCCGTATAGGTGAAGGTGGATATGCCCTTGTCGGGGTCGGTGCTGCTTACAGTCCGGCCGAAGAGGTCGTAGCTGTAGCTCCACTTCGCGCTGTCGGGGCCGGTGACCGTTGCGGACTTGCCGTCAACCGTGTGGGTGTGGACGACGCTGGTGTACGCGGTGCCCGGTGTGGTGCCGCCGTAGGCGGGATCGTTCGGTGTGGTGCCGCCGTAGGTACGCGTCTCGGTGGTCCGCCCGAGCGCGTCGGTGATGGTGCGGCTCGCGGTGCCGCCCTGAACGGCGGTGGTGGCGACGGAGTCACCGGTATAGCTGGTGGTGGTGGTCTGCTTCTGCACCCCGTAGACGAGCAGTTTGCTGGTCGTGGCCCGCGCGGCCCCGTCGAAGACGGTCTGCGACTGGGCGGGGGTGCTGCCGTACTCGGCTCGCGTGTAGACGCCTCCGGGAGCCTTGTCCTTGTCCCAGATGTCGGCGTAGGACTCGTAGGCCAGGCCGCGGGAGTCGTAGCGGGTGTCGGTCAGGATCCGGCCGCCGTTCGGCGCCGGCGTCTGGGTCTGCAACGGGCGCAGCAGCGCGTCGCTGATCGCGTACACGGTTTCGTAGCCGCTGCCCGCCGACAGAGTGGACACCGAAGTCCAGGGCTGCTTGCCGCGTTCCAGCAGGTAGTCGTACTTCACACTCGGCGTCAAGGACTTGGCGCGGTTGGGCAGCCAGGTCGCGGTGATGCGGCCCGCGCCGTCGTAGGTGTTGTACGTCGAGCCCATGTTGGGGTTGATGGAGCGCACGGTGGAGCCGCGCAGGTCCGTGTACGTGTACGTCTTGTGCTGCTGGCCGTTGGAGGCGAGCTTCGGTGCGGTGACCACGGTGACCTGCAGCGGGCCGGCGGCGGCCGGGGTGTAGGTGGTCGTGGAGATGTTGCCGGCGGTGTCGGTGGCGCTCAGCGGGCGGCCGAGGTTGGCGGCGCCGGTGTCGTAGGCGATTTTGCCGATGGTCTGCCAGCCGGCTGCGCCGGCCGGGTTGCGGTCGCTGGTGCCGCTGGCGGCCGGGTAGGACTGGGCGCGCCCGGTCCAGGTGGGCAGGCCCAGGGTCGGGGTCTGGTTGGCGCTCCAGGAGGTGGCGGCGTTGTCGTCGTAGACGGTGGCCGTGTCGGACAGGACGTGACCGCGGGTCGCGGAGTTGGCGGGGAGGGTCAGTTTGTCGTCGGTGAGCGAGCACTCGGCCGCGACGGTGCGGGTGCGGGAGGTCAGCCCCGTGATGCCCTTGGCGTCGTTGCGGGCGTACCAGGTGCGGGTGCACGTCTCGTCGCCGGTCTTGGCCGTGTCACCGGACGACGAGATCTGCGTCGGCTGGCCGTAGACGTCGTCGTAGCTGTTGTCGGTGCGGGTGGTGCGCCAGGTGTTCGACGCGGTCAGCAGGGTGTGGCCGTACGTGGTGCCAGTCCGCACGTAGTACGCCTTGATGTTGGCGTAGGACTTCTGCTGGCTCGCGGTTGGCTTGCTCCAGGGGTCGGTGACCGATACGGAGATCGCGGTGGCTCCGTCGTAGGTGATCGCTTGGCGCTGGAACCCGCGGTATTGGTCGTCGTCGTTTATGTCGGGGATCGTCAGACCGGGTACCGCGACGGCCGCGACGGTGGTGGTGCGGGTGGCACCGCCGGCTTTGCGGGTGTCGCCGCGCATGCCTTGCATGTAGACCTTGACGGTCTTGGAGCGGGTCTTGCCGACGACTCCGGTGTAGGCGGTGACCTTGCCGTAGCCGCGCCAGTCCGACCAGGTCCGCTCCTTCTCGGGGGTCAGCGGGTCGTCGTTGTGGTGCCAGCCGGGGTTCGCGTACTCGTAGGAGTACTCCACGAGGTCGTTCTGGCCGGCCGGGTCGGCGATGGTGACGGCGGCGACGTTGTACTTGTGGAACCAGTCGAGCTTGGGGTCGCCGCCGTTGATCGGCCAGTACACCGGGTAGCAGGACAGCGCGTTGTCGTCCTCGGCCACCGGCATCTTGCTGCCGCGCACGCACTCCGGGTTGGAGAGGGTGACGGTGGTGATGGCACCGGCTTCGGAGGTGATCGTGTTGATGCGGGGACGGTTCAGCGGGACGATGTTGTCCCCGTCCACGTCTACCCGGTTCGGCTTCATGTGGTAGGTGAAGTCCACGGGCGGGACCGTCACCGTCCCGCCGTTGTTGCCGGTGCGCTTGATGGATTTCAGGACCAGGCTCTGGTCGCTGGTGTCGCCGAGGTCGCCGGCGTCCAGGTATTCCTGGGTCAGGTCGAGAGTGTCGATGAGCGCATAGTTGTCAGGCTCCAGGGCCGTGGACCACGCGTACGTCTTCACATTCGTCATGCGCTTGCGCGTGAAGAACGCCGGACCGGTGGACCTGCAGTCGGGCGCCGAGGCCTCGCAGATCGCCTCGAAGGGGACGTCGGGCCAGTTGTCCGAGGTGTCCTTCGTCAACGAGGTGCAGTTCGCGGCGAAGCAGCGCTCTTCGTAGCCGAAGGTGACCTTGTGGGAGGTGATCCCGGTGAAGAGGGTGTCGGTGCGCTGGCCGTAGCGGATCTCGGAGAGGGTTCCGCCGCGGGTGTAGGACGCGAGGCCGGTTTTGTCGCCGTTCTTGGCGTAACTGCCCCGTCCCCGCTCTTCGTGCCCAGGCCTTCGGGCAATGACCGAGGGCCCCCCCGCCGTTGGCGGAGGGGCCCTCGGTGTGGTTTACAGGCCCGGGCCGCGGACCGGGTTGTGGGTGAACGCCCGGTCCTGGGCCGGACCGACCAAGAAGTCGTTGCCCTTGTTGTCGACCATGATAACGGCCGGGAAGTCCTCGACCTCGTCTGTCCAGACCTCCTCCAATCCGCGCCCCGCCTACCCCAGCACCTTCACCTCGGTGTTCTGGCATGCCGTCAGCAGCCACCGGCCACCGGCCCCGTCCCGCGTCATCACGTACAGCGGAGCTCCCTCACTGCCGACACCGTCCGCCGAGCGGTAGACCTGCCGTACCTTGACGGCCGCCACGTCCGGGCGCAGGAACTGCGTGTGCGTCACCTCGTAGGTGACTTCGCCGTCCCAGTCCGAGGCGGGGAGCACCGCCCGGGTGAACTCCGCTATCGCGTCGAATCCGATGAGCACCTTGCCGTGCGCGGTGGTCCACAGCGCGTCCGGGTGGAAGAGGTCGAGGAACCCCTCGGCATCCTTGGCCCGCTGGGCGCGCTCGACGGCGGCGACCACCGCGGCGATCGCCTCGACCTCGACGTTCTCGACACCCTCGACGTTCTCGACTTTCCCGTCTTCTTCTCTCATGTCACCGATCCTTACCCCTCAAGTTAAGTTGAGGTCAAGCGATATGATCACATTGCGGTATGATCACGACGAAGACCCTCTACCTGCTCTGCTCCGCCGCCCCGCCCGTCTTCGACGTGGCCCATGTCATCGAGGACGCCCAGTCCCGCGGCTGGGACGTCTGCCTCGGCCTCACTCCCACCGCCGCACACTGGCTCTCCGGCAACCTCGACGGCCTCGCCGCGCTCACCGGCCACCCCGTCCGCTGGCAGTACAAGCTCCCCGGAGAGCCCGACGTCTGGCCGACGGCCGATGCCCTGCTGGTCGCCCCGGCCACCTTCAACTCCGTCAACGCCTGGGCCCTCGGCCTCACCGACCGGTTCGTCATCGGCATCGCCGCCGAGGCCATCGGAAAGGGCACCCCCGTCGTCGCCATGCCCTGCGCGAACGCCGCCCTCGCCGCGCATCCGCAGTTCGACCAGTCCCTGGCCGTCCTGCGGGGCTCCGGCGTCTCCGTCCTCTTCGGCGAGGACGGGTTCACCCCCGGCCCGGCCGGCCCGGACACCCCGGACCACTTCCCGTGGGCGGCGGCCCTGGCCGCCGTGGACCGCGCCGCGGCGGCCACCACCGCCTAGCAGCCGGCGCGGCCCCCGCAGCCCTCGCCGACTACTCCCCCGTCACCCCGTCGATCGCCTCGCGCAGCAGGTCCGCGTGCCCGTTGTGCCGGGCGTACTCCTCGATCATGTGGGCCAGGACGTAGTGCAGGGAGTAGACCTGGCCGTCGTAGGAACCGGTCACGTCCAGGGACTCGGCCGCGTCCACGATCGCCCGCGACCGCTCACAGGTGTCCTCCCAGAGCTTGAACGACCCCGCGACGTCCGCGTCGTCGACGTGGAACTCGGTCCACTCCCCGGCCTCGTTCTTCGGGAAGTAGCCGCGCACGTCCTCGCCGCCCACGACGTTGCGGAACCAGCCGCGCTCGACCTCCGCGAGATGCCGGACCAGCCCGAGCAGGCTCAGCCCGGACGGGGCCACCGCCCTGCGCCGCAGCTGCTCGTCCGTCAGCCCCGCGCACTTCATCATCAAGGTGTCGCGCTGCCACTGGAGAACGCTGGTCAGGGTGGCGCGCTCATCGCCCACCAGTACGGGCCGGGTCCGCTGTTCGTCGATCATCTGATGATCTTTCCACCCGTACACCGCTCACGGCTCACAGCTCCCGAAAGAAGCCCCTGATGTCCCCCACCAACAAGTCCGGCACCTCCATCGCGGGGAAGTGCCCGCCCCTCTCGTACGAGGTCCACCGCACGATCCGGTCGGTACGCGCGGCGATGTGCCGCAGCGGCACGAAGTTGTCCCGGGGAAAGTCGGCGAGCGCGGTCGGCGTGGTCGACACCTCGGGCGCCGAGCCCTGGTAGTCGGCGTGCGCGCGCTCGTAGTAGATGCGGGCCGCGGAACCCGCGGTCCCGGTCAGCCAGTACAACATCACGTTGGTCAGCATCTGGTCGCGGTCGACGGGGCTGCGGGGGTCCGCCCACTCCGCGAACTTCTCGCCGATCCAGGCGAGCAGCCCGACCGGCGAATCGTTCAGCCCGTACGCGATCGTCTGCGGCCGGGTCGCCTGGATGTCGGCGTAGCCCTGCCGCTCGCGCGCCCAGACCCGGTAGCGCGCCCAGGAGGCGAGCGTGCGCTCCCGCTCGTCCGGGCTCAGTGCGGCCAGTTCCTCGGCCCCGGGCTCGGCGGTCGCCCCGCCGCCCGGGAGCAGGTTCAGGTGCACCCCGAGCACGTTCCCCGGCCGGATCCGGCCGAGCTCCCGCGAGACGGCCGCGCCCCAGTCGCCGCCCTGGACCCCGTACGACTCGTAACCGAGCCGTTCCATCAGGGCCCCGAAGGCCCGCGCGACGCGCTTGAACTCCCAGCCTCGCTCGGTGGTCGGCCCGGACAGCGCGAAGCCGGGGATGTGGGGCATGACCAAGTGGAAGGCGTCCGCCGGATCCCCGCCGTGGCCCCGCGGATCGGTCAGCGGACCGGCGACCTTCTGGAACTCCACGAAGGAACCGGGCCAGCCGTGCGTCATCAGCAGCGGTGTCGCGTCCGGCTCGGGCGAACGCAGGTGCGCGAAGTGCACCTGTGCCCCGTCGATGACCGTGGTGTACTGCGGCCACTCGTTCAACCGTGCCTCGGCGGCCCGCCAGTCGTAGCCCGTACGCCAGTACAGCGCGAGCTCCCGGACCGTCCAGCACGGAACCGACCACCAGCGGTACGCCTTCCGGGACGCGGTCGTCGTTGCCCGTGGAGAGGTCGTCGACCACCACGACCTCCTCGCCCGCGAGCAGCATCGCGCGGCCGACGTGCGCCCCGATGTAACCGGCACCACCAGTGATCAGGGACGTCATGCGTAACTCCTTAGTTCTCTGTCGTGTCTCTTGCCGCGGAGGACCCCGACCGCCCGCAGTCGTCCGCAGTCGGCGGCGGCCGGACCTTGGACCCGCCGCTACCTCCGTCGGCCCCCGGCCCGCCCCACGCTCTCCGAGCCCCGCGCGACCCCGGCACCACCGCGCCAGCGGAGCGCGCCGGTGTTCTACACGCCGGTGGACCAGGAGGATGCCGCGATGACCGTCGTGCGCAAGATCCTGGCCGGGGACGACGAACGACTGCGCGACCTGCGGACGCAACGGGGTCTGGGCGCGGACGCGGTGGACGAACTGGGCCGGTTCTACGAGGTGAAGTCCGTCCGCAACAAAGAACGGGACTCCGTCACGGTGACGCCGCACGAGTGGGAGCGGGCCAGGACGGAGAAGGACTTCTTCCTGGTGGTGGTCTCGGGCCTGGACTCGGAGTCGGAACAGACGGTGGCCCGCTTCATCCTCGACCCGTACGAGGAACTCACGGCCCGCCCCAGCCCGAACATCATCCTGAGCGGCATCCGCGCCTGCCAGAGCCTCTACTTCCCCCTGAAACCGGGGCAGGAGTGACCATGCCGGGCGGCCGGACCGCCGGCCCGGAAAGACGGCCCGGCGCAGCCTGCTCTGCGTCGAACTGGACCAGAGGGAACTCGACCACGGCCGGGCGCGAGGTCAGGCAGTGCCGGCCCGATGCCCCCGGTGCCCCGTCCGCGCCCGGACGGCCGGATCCGTGTCCTGGGCGACGGCCCGGGCGAGCAGGGTCAGTGCGGCCCGCGAGGGCGAGTCCGCCTCCGCGGTGGCAACCACGATGCCGGGTCCCGGCCCGTGGCTCAGGGTCTGCTGAACGACGGTCAGCGGGCCGACCAGCGGGTGCCGCATCCCGTAGGTGGCGACGGTGCACGCCTTGACCCGGTGGTCGGCCCACATCGAGGAGAACTCGGCGCTCTTGGCACTCAGTTCACCCAGCAGCGCGTGCAACGCGGTGTCCTGCGGGTGCTGGGCCGCCACCAGGCGCAGGTTCCCCACCACCGCCCTGGCCTTGCTCGGCCAGTCCGCGTACAGCTCGCGGGTGTGGCAGTCGAGGAACACCAGTGCGGCCATGTTGGGACGCTGCCCCGGCAGGTCCGGGGCGTCGCGGTCCAGGTGCCCGGCGAACAGCGCGTGACCCGGGCGGTTCCACGCCAGTACGTCACCGCGCAGGCCGAGCACGATCGCGGGAACGTCCGCCAGCGCGTCCAGCAACTGGGCCGTCGCCTCCGGCACGCGCTCCGGCGCGGGCCGCCGGCCCCGGCCCCGAGTACGCCGCCTGTCCGCGCGGACCAGGTCGTGCAGGTACCGCCGCTCGGAGTCGTCCAGCCGCAGAGCCCCGGCGATCGCGTCCAGCACCTCGGACGACGCGCTCAGCGACTGCCCCTGCTCCAGCCGGGTGTAGTAGGAGGCGCTCACCCCCGCCAGCAGCGCCAACTCCTCGCGCCGAAGCCCCGGCACACGCCGACGCTCCCCGTAGGTGGGCACCCCGACATCCTCCGGACGCAGCTGGGAGCGCCGTGCCTGCAGGAAGTCCCCGAGCTGCGTTTTTCCGGTCATGGACCCGAGTATGCGCCGACCCGAACCCCGCAGCCTGCCCCAGCTGTGGATAGGCACCGGCGGGTCTGGCTCCCTGGCGGGACCGGTGATGACGTGGGCGGAGCAGACCCGTCCCGGGCCCATCCCGAACGCACCCAGGAGGACGCCTTGAGCGCCACCACCAGCGAACACGACCTCTTCGAGGCCCTGCACGCACCGGCCTTCGCCTTCACCAGACGCGCATGGGTCGATGCCGCACCCGCCCGGGTCTACGACCTGGTCACCGACGTGTCCGCGATCGGCCGCTGGAGCCCCAACGCGACCGACGTCACGTTCGACGAGGGCGCCGGCCCTCGGGTCGGCGCCTGGTTCAGCGGCCGCAATCGGAAGGACGGCAGGGAATGGACCACCCGCTCCCAGGTCGTACGGGCCGACCCCGGCAACGCCTTCACCTTCGTGGTCGGCGGAGCCGAAGCCGGCATCGTGCAGTGGAGCTGGACCTTCCGCTCCCAGGGACGCGGAACCGTCGTCGAGCAGGCCTGGCAACTGCTCCGCCTCGACCCGGTGCTGGGCACCACCCGCGGCGACCTCGACGCACTGCGCGACTACATGACGAACAGCGTCGAAGCCACCCTGCTCTCCCTCGCCCAATGGATCGCCGAGGAGTGAGGAGCGAGGTTCCCGGGTGCGGCCTCGTCGACGCCGCCAGGCGCGAGCGACGCGCCCGGACCCTCTGCCGCCGGGACCGCTGTCCACCCACCCACCTCGTGGGCCTCCAGGAAGCCGTGCTGTGGCGCAGCCAGACGCCCGCCGGGCCGGGCAGCGCCACCCACGTCGAGTACGACTTCCTGCGGATCCTGCTCGACGAGCTCTCCGCCCGGGGCAAGCACTACAAGGCCGTGGCCAGCGTCACCGTCGGCAGCGACTTCGAGGCCGTGGCCAGCGTCACCGTCGGCAGCGACTTCGAGGCCCCGCGCTCCACGCCCGGCGGCCTGCAGGACATCCGCCTCACCGACCGCGACGTACTGCTGGCCCGTACCGACCTGCCCGCACGCAAGTTCTCCGTGTCGAACGCGCAGGCTGGCCGGTTCCAGAAGCACGTGCCCATCTGCCGCCCCGTGCTGGGCCGAGCGGCCCACCACGAAGGCGGCACCGTCCCAATCCGTCCACTCAGCCAGCCCCTCAGAAAGATCCACGGAGCGATCCTGCCAGCACAGCATCAGACCCGGTGAACCTTTCCGGTCACAGCACTAGGTTGTCGCAGTCCTGGGCGGACGGCCCGGGATCCGTGTCCCCGGCCGGGGTCGGGTTCGTGGCCGCCCTGAGGTGGTTGACGGCGTCTCGCAGCTCGTCAGTGTTGCGGGTCTGTTCGTAGCGGGCCCAGCGCAGTGCGGCCAGGGCCGATGACGCCGAGCGGTACAGGTGGGGGTTCCGGGTGCACCTGGCCGTCAGTTCCAGTGCCGCGCCGGCGATGGAGTAGCGCGTGCCGTCCCGTGCGAGGCGGGCGGAGGAGACCATGAGGAGTGCGGGCAGTCCGGCCAGGAGCTCGTCCTCCTGCCTGAGGAAGACGGGAGGAAGGTCCGAGCCGAGACCGGCCGGCGCGTACTCGGTGAGCAGAGCGGCGAACAGCCCGGCGACGGGATGGTCGATGCCGGATGGGTCAAGGTTCGCGGTCGTACGCAGGTAGTGCAACCAGCACGCTTCGTGGAGGCGCGCCAGGTTCAGCTCCCCGGCGCGGAGTTCACTGACGGCGGCGCTCATCGCGTCCCGCGACTCCTCGAGCGCCTCGGGAGCGTCGACGAAAGAACGGTCGGCGGTCCTGACGTACCCTTCGACCCTTTGCATCAACGACATTGACGTATTGTCAGACATCAACTCCACGCGACAGAAGCCTTGTTCTGCCAGCGTGGCTGCGGAACCTCTCTCCGGAAGGGGCGGCCTCGTGCCCGTTGCCGATCCCCGGTGGACCTACCGCCGGATCGTCTCCGAAGGTGTGTACCCACCCGAGCCTGATGTCGGACCGGTGGCCTTCCTGGTCGAGGAGACGGCGTGAACGCGAGCTGCCGCACCTCAAGCACGTCGCGACGATGGGGCTCACGTACCAGAGCCTCCAGGCCAGAGCGGCCGGATGCGACGATGTCTTGTTCGTGGGTCGGGACGGCGTCCTTCGCGAGGGCTCGGTGTGGAACATCGCCTTCTGGGACGGGCAGCAGGTCGTATGACCCGAGGCCGACGTACTGCCGGGCATCACCATGCTGTTGCTGCAGGGCGCCTTGCCGCGCATCGGTGTGCCCTCGGCGACTCCGCGTCTGACGTCGGACGACCTTCCGGTGCTGCAGGCTGCCGCGGCAACCAACTCCCACTGCCCCAGCCAACCGCTGGCCGGCATCGACAACGTGATCTTCCCCGACGACGGGGGCGCTGCTCTGGCAGACGCGCTCAACACCGCCTGGGCCAAGATTCCCTGGGACGTGATCTGACCGCGTCCGGGAGAGGCAGCCTGCCAGTCACCGGGCCGGCAGCCACCAGCCGGCCCCGCCTGCGCCGAGTGGAGCCCGGACTCGCCTACCGGCTGCCGCGACGGTCCGCGCCGCCCGATGGTTCGAGCCGGAGCAGCGTCGGTGCGCCCGCGCAGGCCGGCATCAGGAGCATGGCGGCGGCCTTCCGTGCGGTGCGTCAGTATCCGCCGAAGCCGAACCCGCTGGTGAAGCCGCCTGTTCCGCCGGTGCCGGTGCCACCGGTCGGGTTGCGGGACGAGGAGCGGGTCGGCGGGGGTGCTGTGAAGGTGCGGTAGTCCTCGTGGAACAGCTCTCGCCACCAGCTCTCGAAGCTGACGCCTTCCAGTTCACGCTCCGTCTCGGTGATCGCCGTGCCGTCCCATTGCAGCCGGCCCGGGTTCCGTTCTTTGAGCGCCTGGCGCAGCCCCGGCAGGCCGACGGGTTCGTCCTGGTGCGGCACGGCCCGTGCGTGGTTGTCGTCGGCGGGTAGGTCGTGCCGGAAGACGTACGTGGCCGGCTGGCCGGTGGTCGTCTCCGACCAGCCCCAGACCGGCCGTTCGGCGAGCTCGGCCCTGCGACCGCGTGCTGCTGCTTCCCGCCGTGCGCGTGCGCCGGCCTTTTCCTTCTCCACCTGGATCGCCTGCCAGATCTCCCGGCGAACCGGCGCGTAGGCCGCACTGGCCTCTGCCATGACCCGCTCGTAGCGCCGCCCCGCCTTCGTCCATGCGCGCAGAGCGCCGCGTACGGCCAAGGGCCTCCACCGCGGTGCCGACCTGGCGCGGCGGAGGGCGGCGATGAGCTCGGCGCTGATGTCGTCCACGGCGGTGGCGTAGGCGAGGGAGGCTTCGACCCAGCGGCGGCAGACCCGGGCCGTGCACGGGACGAGGCAGTTCTCCCGCCGGACGGGAAGGGGTACACCCGCCGTGTCGAACTGGAACTCTGTGGGTGCGTCGCGCGGTTGGGGAGTGCGCACCAGGTAGAAGAGGTCGGCGAAGAAAGGGTCCGAGCGTCCTCGTGCGCCGTCGAGGAGCCATTCGGGCCGGCTTTCCAGGACGCGGACCGTGCCGTCTCTGGGACCGACCGGTTCGGCGTCCTGCTGCTTGCCCAGTGACGGCCTGTACTGGGAGAGGTACGGCAGTTCCACGCGGCTCATCGGCTCCACCCTCCGTGTTCCGCTCCCCATGGTGCCGTCGTCATCGCCCGCCGGGCAATGCCACCTCCGGTCCGTTGACCGCGCCGGGGTACACCGGCGGTCCGGAACGCGGGAGTTGGATGGCCGACAGCCAGCCGGAACGGAAAAAGTTTTCCGCAGGCGCCTATCGAATGACCGTTCGCTGGGAATGCTGCTTGTGATCTCCCGTCCACGCCCGCCGCTCCCACACGGCGTTGCCCGGGCGGGCCTTCCGTTCTGAGCTTCCGGGAGGTACTACGCCATGCAGTCATCCCCCCACCCCTGTCTCTTCATCACACTTGACGGCCACGCCGAAGGCCCGTACGTCATCCCCCTGGCCCGGCGCCGACAGGGCCACTTGCACCCCGGGCACCGTTGCCTCGTCCATCACCTTCCGGACGGCGTCGTCCAGCTGGCGCGCCATGGCGGGTGTGAGCTGCTGAAAGTCCTCGGATGCGGCCGGACTGCTCGCCGCCGGAGGTGTCGGCGCGTCCACCGCGTACCCGACACCGGCCCCCACCGGCTCCCGGCTCCCGGCTCCTGTCGCCCGTGCCCCGGGCCGGGGTTACGTTGGACGGGTGAGCACGACACGGTTGCGCAGGGCGGCTGTGGGAGCAGCCGCAGTGGGGCTCCTGATGGTGCCCGTGGGGGCCGGTGTCGGGTACGCGGTGGACGCGCCGACACCTCCGGCGGCGAGCAGTCCGGCCGCATCCGAGGACTTTCCGCAGCTCACCCCCGCCATGGCGCGCCAGCTGGACGACGCCGTCCGGAAGGTGATGGACGAGGCCAAGGTGCCCGGGGTGCAAGTGGCCCTGTCGGCGCCGGGCAAGGGGGAGTACGTACGGGCCTTCGGCGTGGCCGACAAGGCCACCGGCGCGCCCATGACCGACGGCCTCAACATGCGGATCGGCAGCGAGACCAAGACCTTCACCGTGACCGCGCTGCTGAAGCTGGTCGACGAGGGGAAGGTCGGGCTGGACGATCCCATCGGCACGTACATCGACGGGGTGCCGAACGGCGACCGCATCACCCTGCGCGAGCTCGCCGAGATGCGCAGCGGGCTGTTCAACTACTCCGCCGACGAGGACTTCTACAAGGCGCTGACCAGCGACCCCCGGCGCCCCTTCACCCCGCAGGAGCTGCTCGCGTACTCCTTCAAGCACCCGGTGCTCTTCGAGCCGGACGCGAAGTTCAACTACTGCAACACCAACCTCATCCTGCTCGGCCTCGTCGTGGAGAAGATGAGCGGCCAGAAGCTGGCCGACTACATCACGAAGGTCGTCATCGAACCCGCCGGGCTGAAGCACACCCTCTTCCCGACCGGCGCCGAGTTCCCGGAGCCGCACGCCCAGGGCTACACCGACCAGACCGCCTCCGGGAAGACCGAGGACGCCACCGACTGGAACCCCTCCTGGGGCTGGGCGGCCGGAGCGATGATCTCCGACCTCACGGACCTGCGGCAGTGGGCCAAGGTGCTCGCCACGGGTGAGCTGCTGACCCCGGCCACCCAGGCCGAGCGGCTCAAGGTCGTGGAGGCCCTCCCGGGCACCGGCTACGGACTGGGCATCTTCAACGTCCAGGGCTGGATCGGGCACAACGGTTCCATCCCCGGCTACCAGACGCTGGCCGTCTACGACCCGCAGTCGAAGGCCACCCTGGTCGTCCTGCTCAACACCGACATCTCCGCCGAGGGCGAGGAGCCGAGCACGCTGTTCGGCGAGGCGATCACCAAGATCGTCACCCCGGAACACGTCTACACGCTGCCGGCGCAGCCCGTCACCGGGAAGGACTGACGGTCCGCCGCCCGCTCCCCGAAGGTGCCGCCGCCCATGGGGCGGCGGCACCTGTCCGTGTCCCCCCGCGCACAATGGAGCCGGCGCGCGGGAGTGGCAGGGCAGTGGCAGTGACAGCTGGCAGTGGACTAGGGAGAACGATGTGAACGGTCAGACGGCACAGGGCGAAGTGCAGGGCGAAGCGCGGGGCGAAGCGCAGGGCGTGGACGGACCGGCCGAGGTGGTCCTGCGGGTGGCGGGCGAGGCTGACTTGGACGTCGCCGCCGAGCTCTTCCGCGGCTACCTGGAGTTCTACGAGGTGGAGGTCGAGGACCCGGACCGGCCGCGCGCCTTCCTGGCGGAGCGGCTGGCGAGCGGCGACTCCTTCGTGCTGCTCGCCGAGGTCCCGGGCGCGGGCACGGTCGGCTTCACGCAGGTCTACCCGATGATCTCCTCGCTGGCGATGCGGACCGCGTGGCTGCTGAACGACCTGTACGTGGCTCCGGCCGGCCGCCGTACGGGCGCCGGCCGCGCGCTGCTGCGCGAAGTGCTGCGCCGGGCGCGGGAGGCCGGGGTGTCGGGCCTGCAGCTGGAGACGGCGTACGACAACCACGTGGCGCAGGGGCTCTACGAGGGGGAGGGGTTCGTCCGCGAGGAGTTCCACATGTACTTCCACGACCTCTCCGAAAAGATCTGAGGACGGGCTGCAACATAACGGTGCCCCCGTCGCGTCATTGGGATGGGACGGGCGCGAAGGGGGAGCGGATGTGGAAGGTACGCAGAGACGGGTTCCGTGAGTTCGCGGAAGGCCGGTCGGCGCATCTGTACCGGTCCGCCTGCCTGCTGACCAGCGGTGACACCCATCTCGCGGAAGATCTCGTACAGGACACCCTGGGGCGGATGTACCTGCTCTGGGGGCGCGTCAACCGCATAGACAACCCCGCGGCGTACGCGCAGACGGTGCTGGTACGGGCCTTCCTGACGCACCAGCGCCGCCGGTCGACGGGGGAGCGCCCGGTCGGGGAGTTCCCCGAACCGGGCGCCCGGGCGGTCGGCGAGGCCGATCCGGTGCTGCGGCTGACGCTGCTGGAGGCGCTGGGCCGGCTGGCGCCGAAGGACCGGGCGGTACTGGTGCTGCGGTACTGGGAGGACCGCAGCGTCGAGGAGACCGCCGACGCGATGAACGTCAGCTCGGCGGCCGTCCGGACCAGGTCCTCACGGGCCCTGAGCCGGCTGCGGGAGCAACTGGGCGGCTCGTTGGCGGAGTTCTCGAGCCGCTGAGCGGGCGGGCCGGCCCGCCCGCCGCCGGCTCCCCCTTTTCCCTCCCCCTCGCCACCTTTCCCCTTCGGATGGGACATTGCGGCTCCTGGTGTGAAGGGCGGTGGGTCGTGCGCGGTGCTCCCCGGGCCGCGGCGCGGGGACCGGTTGATCCGGCCCGGGGAAGTTGCGGCGGACTCCGTCGGGTCAGCGGAGGCCGATGGGACGGTGGTGGCCGATGCGGTGGTGCCGGCCGGTGGGGTGGCGGAGGCCGGTGGGGCGGCGGAGTCAGGGGTACGAGACCACGGTCGACGGAACCGTCGAGGTGCCCGCGGGAACGGTGGACGCCCCGGTTTCGTTGATGAGGTGGTCGTAGTGCCCGTTGCCGCCGAGCGAGACGGTGAGCAGGCTGTGGAACTTCACTCCCGGCTTGACCGGCGCCCGGAAACCGTGGTCCTGGATGATCGTCGGATCGGCGGTGTAGTTGCAGTAGGAGCCCAGGCCCCACGCCTCGTGGGAGTTGACGGAGTCGTCCATCCGGTAGGCGGCGTACCCCCTGGTGCCGCCGTTCTGGATGGCCGCCTGGCTGGGGGCGTCGTACGCCTTCTCGTTCTGGAAGAAGACCGTGCGGCCGCGCTCGCCGTACCAGTCGACGTCGTACTTGTTGAAGTGCTCGACGAACAGGCCGGTGGCCAGTACGTCGTCGCCGTTGACGCGGACGCCGTAGTCGGAGCGGTTGGTCTCCCAGCCGACGCCGTCACCGTGGTCGGCGCGCCACACCCAGGTGTGGTCGACGATCGTGTCGTCGCTGTTGACGACCATGGCGGTGGTGGCCTTGCCGGGCCCCGCCCCGCCGACGCGGAGGTAGACGTCCTGCAGGGTGGTGGGGTTGGCCGCGTGGTCCGCGGAGGCGCCTTCCGGGCCGATCTCCAGCAGGGTCGGGGAGTTGACCGGACCGGCGTCGATGAGGAAGCCGGCGAGGCGGACGCCGTCGACGTCGGCGACCTTCATCGCGGTGACACCGTTGTCGGGGATGATCGTGGCGAGCCCCAGGCCCAGGACGATCGTGTCCGCACGGTTGACCTTGATCGGCTGGTCTACGTGGTGGATGCCCGGGGTGAAGACCAGGTTCAGGCCCTGGGCGAGCGCGGCGTTGATCGTGGCCGCCGGGGTGCCGGGCTTGACGACGTAGAAGCGGCTGAGCGGGACCGACTCGCCCTGGGGGGCGCCGTTCGCCCAGGTGACGCCGCGGGCGTTGGTGCGCTTGGCCGGGGCGAAGACCTTGAACTCCTGGCCGTCCAGGTACAGGAAGGGCTTCTCGCGGGAGACCGGGGTGGTGTCGAGCGTGGTGTAGCGGGGCTCCGGGAAGCTGTTGGCGGGTGCGCCCTCGACCCCGGAGAAGGTCATGTTCCACACGCCGTTGGTCCAGCCGCCCACCGAGCTGTCCCGGGTGTACCACTGCTGCTGGGAGTAGGGGCCGACGGTGCCGTCGATCTTGCTGTCGGCGATGTAGCCGCCGCTGGCCCAGCCGTAGCTGGCGGGAGCGAGGTTGAGCCCGCCCTTGACGTGCATCCGGCGGAACGAGGAAGCCTGGGCGACCGCCCACCGGTCGGTCCCGTTCGCCGGGTTGACCGCCAGGTTCTCGGCCGAACGCCAGAAGTTCTGGGTCGCGTTGCCGTTGAACCAGCCGGCGTCGACGGTCACGTCGCCGTTGAAGGTGGTGTCGTCGGGGCGCAGGCCGAGACCGGCGATCTGGGTGTAGAACCCGATCTGGGCGTTGATGTTGTCGTAGGTGCCGGGCTTGAAGAAGAAGGCGTGGCGGCCGCTGCCGAACTGTGCTGACTCCTGCTCCCGGAAGACCCGGTCGAGCTCGGCCTGGATGCCGGGGGTGGACGGATCCATGATGTGGACGTTCGGGCCGAGGTCACCGCCGCCCGGCAGGAGGGGGCCGGTGTCGCCGCCGGCGCCGAACACCTGGAACTCCCAGAGCGAGTAGCCGTATCCGGTGGCGCGGGTGACGCCCTGCATCCGGACGTAGCGGGCGGTTCCGGAGACGCTCAGGGTCTCGGTGCCGCCCGCGGCGGTGGTCGTGGAGTAGGCCGTCGACCAGTCGGTGCCGTTGGTCGACAGTTCGATCCGGTAGGCCTCGGCGTGGGCGGTCTCCCAGCGCAGCACGACCTGGCTGACCTCGGTCGGGGCGCCCAGGTCGACCTGGAGCCACTGGGTGTCGGAGGCGGCGCTCGACCACCGGGTTGCGTTGTCGCCGTCGACGGCGTCGGCCGCCGGGGTGCCGTAGTGCTCCTGGCTGGAGGCCGTGACCGTCTTGCCCTGGGAGAGCAGCACCGGAGCGGCGGAGGCCGAGGGGGCCGGCGCGAGGGCGAGCAGGGTGCCGACGAGGGCGGTGGTGACGGCGCCGGCGATGCCTCTTCGGGCGGGAACGGGGCGTCGTCCGCGTGGGGACGCGATGGCGGGGATGCCGGGGGGCATGGGGCTCCTTTAACGAACCTGAAACGGGAGAGCGCTCTCCCGAGACCTTGCCCGTAACACGATCGGCCGGTCAAGAATCTCGACCGGCTTTTCTTTCGTCTTTCATTAAGGCCAGAGCTGATGGGGGCTCAAGAGCGTGGCCACAAACGGCAGATCGCCCGAAGGCGGACAGCGGGTCCGCGGGCCGGTCGCTCCGCGGGTGGACCGGGCCGTCTCCTTCGGATCCTGTCGCGCGAGCCCGGCGCCGGGCACCGTGGCGCCGGGCCTGCGGTGCCGGGCACCGCGCCTGGCGGCGTGGTCGGGCGCCCGAGTGCGTCCAGTGCGCGGGCGCCCCTCACGCCGCCTTGCCAGGCATGGCACCGGACACTGCGGGCCCTGTCTCTTATATCCATCTGACGTCGCCGCCGACCAGCCCCCGAAGGGCGGCTGCCTCAGATCAGCCCCTGCGCCAGCATCGCGTCCGCCACCCGCTCGAACCCGGCGATGTTCGCGCCCGTCACGTAGTCCCCGGCGGAGCCGTACCGCTCGGCGGTCTCGTACGACACCGCGTGGATGTCCCGCATGATCCCCGCCAGCTCCTCCTCGACCCGCTCCGCGCTCCACGCCACGCGTCCGGCGTTCTGCGCCATCTCCAGCGCGCTGACCGCGACACCGCCCGCGTTCGCCGCCTTGCCGGGCCCGAAGGCGACCCCGGCCGCCTGCAGCAGGTGCACCGCCTCCGGCGTCGTCGGCATGTTGGCGCCCTCCGACACCGCCTTGACCCCGTTTCCGATCAGCGTCCGCGCGTCGGCCCCGGTCAGCTCGTTCTGCGTCGCCGACGGGAAGGCGACCTCGGCCGCGACGTCCCACACCCGGCCGCCCGGCACGAACCGCGCCGAGGCCCCGCGGCGCTGCGCGTACTCGCTCACGCGCCCGCGCTCGACCTCCTTGATCTGCTTCAGCAGGGCCAGGTCGATGCCCTTCTCGTCGACGACGTAGCCCTGGGAGTCGGAGGCGGTCAGCGGGTTCGCACCCAGCTGCTGGAGCTTCTCGATCGTGTACAGCGCGACGTTGCCCGAGCCCGACACGACCGCCGTCAGCCCGTCGAGCGACAGCCCCTTGACGTCCAGCATCTCGGCGGCGAACAGCACGCTGCCGTAGCCGGTGGCCTGCGGGCGGATCAGCGAGCCGCCCCAGCCCTGGCCCTTGCCGGTCAGGACGCCGGCCTCCCAGCGGTTGGTGATGCGGCGGTACTGGCCGAAGAGGTAGCCGATCTCGCGGCCGCCGACGCCGATGTCGCCCGCCGGGACGTCCGTGTGCTCGCCGATGTGGCGGTAGAGCTCGGTCATGAAGGACTGACAGAAGCGCATGACCTCGGCATCGGACCTGCCGTGCGGGTCGAAGTCGCTGCCGCCCTTGCCGCCGCCGATGCCGAGGCCCGTCAGCGCGTTCTTGAAGATCTGCTCGAAGCCGAGGAACTTCACCACGCCGATGTCCACGGACGGGTGGAAGCGCAGGCCGCCCTTGTACGGGCCGAGCGCGCTGTTGAACTCGACGCGGTAGCCACGGTTGACGTGGACACGGCCGCGATCGTCCTGCCACGGCACCCGGAAGATGATCTGCCGCTCCGGCTCGGTGAGCCGCTCCAGCAGGGCCACACCCGGTTCCGCGTACTCGGGGCGTGCCGCGAACACGGGAGCCAGGGTGTCCAGCACCTCCCGTACCGCCTGGTGGAACTCGGGCTGGGCAGGGTTCCGGCGCTCGATGTCGGCACGCAGCGCGTCCAGCCGGCCCTGCGGGTCCTTGGCGTCCTTCACGGTCTGTTCCTCCTGGTTTCGATGCCGGGACCGGCTCCGAGATGCGGCTCGGCACTCCGGAGCGGACTTCCGCATGGCGGAAGTCTTCGGCCGGACACGGCCCCAGCCGGAGGGTACCTTGCCCGCAGAGTCTGCCCAGGAGTCTTTCCGGCCCACTCGACCGGGCCTCGACACCCCGGAATGGAACCCCGGAAAAGCACCCCGGAAACGACCATGTCCGTGGACATGACCAGGAAGGAGGACATAGACAGGGAGCATGGACACCGCACGCCTCGCCGCCCTCGTCGCCGCGACGCTCACCACGGGCCTGATGGCCGGACTGTTCTTCGCCTTCGACGTCTCCGTGATGCCGGCCCTCAAGCGCTCCGACGACCGGACCCTCATCTCGGTGATGCAGCGCGTGAACACCTCCATCATCAACGGCTGGTTCATGCTGGCCTTCCTCGGCGCCCTCCTCTTCACCGCCGCCGCGCTGGCACTGCACCTGCCCGCGGGCGAGCACGCCGTACTGCCCCCGCTGGCCGGTGCCCTGTTCGCCTACGTACTCGCCCTCGCGGTCACCGGCCGGGTGAACATCCCGCTCAACAACGCCCTGGAGGCGGCCGGCCCCGCCGAGGGGATCGCCGATCCGGCCGCCGTGCGCCGGGCGTTCGAGACGACGTGGGTACCCGCCAACCGCTGGCGCACCGCCCTGTGCACGGCCGCCCTGGGCTGCCAGTCCTGGGCCCTCCTGGCGTCCGCCGCCTAGTGCTCCGGCCGGAAAGGTCCACCGAGGAGGGCCCGCGGCCAGATCTCCACGCCGTACGGCCCCCGGAAATCCGCATGTAGCGCACACGTAGGCTGCGGAAATGACCACCAGCCCCGGGACCGCCCCCCGGACTCCCGCCCTCCGCCTCGAACCGGTCACCCCGGACACCTTCGACGCCGCCTGCGCGCTGTCGGTCCGCCCCGACCAGGCGCATCTGGTCGCCCCGGTCGTCAAGTCGCTGGCCGAGGCGTACGTCCACGGGGCGACGGCCTGGCCGCGGGCGGTCGTCGACGGCGACGAGGTCGTCGGCTTCGTGATGGCCTTCCTCGACATCGCGTGGAACCCGGCCGAGGACCCCCGCGACATCCGCTCCGGCCTGTGGCGCCTGAACATCTCCGCCGCCCACCAGTCCAAGGGGTACGGGCGCTTCGCGGTCGAGGCGGTCACCACCGAGCTCCGCACCCGCGGCGCCTCGCACGCCTACGTCACCTATCACCTCGGCCCCGGCACCCCCGAACCGTTCTACCTGGCCCTGGGTTTCCGCCCGACGGGCGAGACGAGCGACGGGGAAACGGTCGCCGTGCTGGATCTGACGGCCCCGTGACTCCCGGTGCCGGGCCCGGCCCGGCCACGCCCCGCTACGACGCGGACAGCGCCC
>NZ_CP030286.1:8765339-8797264 GCF_003287915.1 Streptomyces sp. ICC4
GGTCAGATGTGTATAAGGGGCAGCGCTCCGGCAGGCCCGGGGAGGGGTGGGCCTGCCGGAGCGTGGCGCGGGGCCGGTCCTGTCACCGGGACCCGGGTGCCACGAGGTGCCGTTGGAGACCGCCGGGTGCCAGGGGACGCTCCGGTGCGGTCTGGGCACTCGTCGTTCTCAACGAGGTGGGACGGAAACGGTTCTGCACGCACGTGCGGGGGCACGGCACAGCAACCGGCCCGGGGCCTGTTCGTTGACCGTGTGGGGATGCACTCCGTGCCCGGCTCTCCGAGTGGCCGGGTGCGGGCCCTGTTTGAGCGGCTCGGCTCGGTGCCCTGGGGTCCGCCGGACGAGAGTCGTCCGGCAGGTCCCGGGTTTTCGGGACTCGGGTCTCGCGGAGCGCCATACCTCAGCCCCGGTCACGACGTGATGGCGAGGGTGCCGGATACCGAGCCGTTGGTGCGGGCGTCGATGGTTCACGCGTGTTCACGGGTCTGGTCCGTTCGGGTGAGGGGAAAACGATCCCGCGGGCCGGGCGGGTTACGCCACTGCGGCGATGAGCGAAACGATCCTGACTGTCCGGCTAACCGCGGGGCCGCCGACCGCGCGCTGGCCCACGCGGTGTGCCGTGGCTGCGAACTGTTGCCCTACCTCAAGAATGGAGTCCCGGCATGGGACTGACGACAGCCACGATCGTCTCCGAGCTGGAAGCGGCGAACAAGGTAGGTGACCCGAAGGCCGACCAGATGGTGTCCGACCTGATCGACAACAAGGAGATCGACGGGGTCAACGCCCTGTTCCGTACCATCGGCACCCTCAAGCCCGGACAGGATCTCTCCGAACTTCCGCCGCGCCTGGCGGAGTTCCTCAAGGAGGCCGCGGCCGGCCCGCCGGACTGGTCCGAGGCTGACGTCAAGGCCGCGGAGAGCTTCTTCGCCCACCACCACGGCGAAGTCAGCATGCTCCAGGGCACGGTCGGCCTCATCGGCACCTACCTCTCCCCGACCGGCGCGTTCACCCTGCGCTCAACCGGCCGCCTCGGCGGCGTCCAGGGGCCGGGCCGGCGCCTGTCGCAGTCTTCCCGCCTCTTCCTCGACATGGGCAATGAGAACGCCCTGCGCGACGGCACCCTCGCGGCGAACGTCACCAAGGTCCGCCTGGTCCACGCATCGGTTCGCCAGCTCCACCAGAAGAGCGGCGAGTGGGACTACGCCAAGTGGGGCGAGCCGGTCTCGCAGAAGTACACCACTGGCGCCACCTGCGTCTTCTCCACCCAGATCATCCAGGCCATGGACCGTCTGGGCATCGACGTGGCCAAAGACGATGCCAAGGGCTTCATGTGCGCCTGGCACTACGTCAACCACTACCTGGGCACACCCGAGAAGTGGCTCCTGCCCAAGGACCCCGACCTGGTCGAGGGTATGTGGAACCACGTACGTGACGAGGAGTGGAAGAAGACCGACGACGGGGTCTTCATGACCAAGCAGGCCGTCGACTTCTACAAGAAGTTCTACCCGCCGGGCGTCCACGACGCGTTCACCGCCATGGTCCGCCACGCGCTCACCGACAAGTACGCGGACATGGCCGGCCTGCCCAAGAGCATCCTGGACGCAGCAGCCAAACCGCTCGCGGCAGGCCACGACCTGGTCAGCGGCATCGGCAGCGGCCTCCTCGGCGGCGGCATCAAGAAGGCCACCGGCGTCAACCCGTACAAGGAGATCGTCGGTATCGCTTCCAAGAGCTTCAACGAGGTCCAGAAGTTCGCCCTCACTCACGACCAGGACAACCAGCCACAGATGCACCAGGAACTCCACGACAACCGCTGACCGCCCCCTACCCTCCCGCACAGCCGGTTCGGGCACGATGAGGACGCCGCTGCTCCGCCCCTGCCGTGAGGTAGGACGCCCCATAAGCGCGCCGCAGTACGGACGCGCGAGGCAGAAGCCAAGGACGGCAAGATCGGCTCGTCCGTCTGCGGCAAGGGCCTGCGGGGCGATGACGTGGTCGCCCGCCTGGAGGGCCACGGGGCGGGGGTACGCGCTCCGTGACCCGTTATGACTGTGATCGTTGGCAGGCCATGACCCACACGAAGCGTGTACTGGCTGCCGTGGCCCTCACCGGTGCCGCCTTGTCCTTCTCCGGCATCGCACATGCCCAGGAGAGCGAGCCGGCCCCGTCCTCATCTACCGCGGCTCCGTCCGTGAACGATGACAGCATCGACGCTCTCGCCGACGGCTTTATCAACGTCTTCAACAAGCAGACACGGGAGCTGCTCAGCAACGTCGAAAGCTAGCGGGCAAGCCGCGTTGGCCTCGCCCGTTTCCGCGAGTGCGGCGTGGCCCTCGGAGCGGCGCAGCAGTGCGGCCCGCACTGCTGCGCCCACTCCTCGCCGGGATCGGGGCTCCAGACGGCCAGCCCGGCGCCGCGCCACTCGATGAGCAGCGGGTCGTCCAGGGGGACGGCGTCGGGGTGCAGGCCGCGGTCCGCCGCAGGAACTCCAGGAGGTCGCGGGGGCTCAGGGCGCGGCCGAGGATCTCACCGTCGCCGCGGACGCGGCACCCGCCCTCGGCGTGCGGGGGGTAGACGATCACGCACAGGCCTGGGCTCATTTCCTCCACCCTGCCGGTACCCACTCACTCCAGCACTCCGAGGGCGACGTGAGGACGGCACTGCGGGCAGCCGTGTATGCCATCGGCCAGGGACGGCGCGCCTCTTCGCCCGTCAGGGCGGAGGGTCCGTTTGTGTGGGGGTGGGAAAGGGGCTCCCTCACCCTCCTCGCCCTCGTCAGCTTCGAAGGCGTCGTCCTCGCCCGCCAGCCCAGCGCCCCGCACGCCGCCGTCTGGGTCTCCGGCATCCTCGTCTGCCTCAGCGCGGCCCCCTGGCCCGGCATCCCCCTCCTCGTCCGCGCCTGGTTCGCCGCCGCCGTCACCTGGACCGTCACCCTCCTGCTGATCTTCGGCAACCACCCGATCGTCGTCTGGGGCGGCGGCGAAGCCATCGCCCTCCTCGTCTTCCTCAGCCAGGTCCTGCTCCGCGCCCCCGCCCGCACCGCCGCCGTCCTCGGCCCCCTGCTCGGCCTCGGCTGCATGGCGGTCCCCGTCCGGGACACCGACCCCGGCCGCTTCACCCTGCTCTTCTCCGTCCTCACCGTCGTCGTCGCCGCGTACTCCCTGCTGCTGCGCCTGCAGTCCGTCCAGCGCGTCCGGGAACTGCGCGCCGTACGCAGCGCCGAACGCCTGGAGCTCGCCCGCGAGCTCCACGACCTCGTCGCCCACCACGTGACCGGGATCGTCGTCGAGGCACGGGCCGCCCGGTACACCAAGGTCTCCGCCGAACGCGCCGGCGAGATCTTCGGCCGCATCGAGGCGGCCGGGGACGAGGCCCTCGGCTCCATGCGCCGCCTCGTCAAAATCCTCCGCGAAGGCGCCGAAGACGGCACCACGGGCCAAGCCCCCGGCCCCGGCAACGGCCCCGGCACCGCCCCCGTCGCCGGCCTCCGCGAGATCCGCGGACTGGTGGAACGCTTCGCCGCCACCGGCCCGCCCGTCGCCCTCTACATCGAGACGGGCCTCGACGCCAGGCTCCCCGCCGACGTCGCCGCCACCGCCCACCGCATCGTCCTCGAAGCCCTCACCAACATCGGCAAACACGCCGCCACCGCCACCGCCGTCCGCATCGGCCTGCGCACCGTCCCGGCCGGCCTGGAAGTCCGCATCGCCGACGACGGCGGCCGCCCCGCCAGACTCTCCGAGAACGCCCGCGGCGGCGGCTACGGCCTCGTCGGCATGGCCGAGCGCGCCGCAGCCCTCGGCGGCTCCCTCACCGCCGGCCCCGCCCCCGAAGGCGGCTGGCTCGTCACGGCGCTCCTGCCGCTGCACTAGGCCGTCCCGCCGGACGGCTCGGGCCGTCCCGCCGCTGCCCGGACGTGCGCCCGATCCCAGATCCATCCAGACCGCCCCGGACCGGGACACCGCGCGGCACCCGCCGTCTCACTGGCCGACTGGCCGAGGACCAACGCCCGTACGCCACGTATTCTCGGGAACCATGAACACCAGCGACATCGACGAGAACGTCACCGCCGAACTGGCCCGTCTGAGGGACAGCATCGACAACATCGACGCGGCCGTCGTGCACATGCTCGCCGAGCGCTTCAAGTGCACCCAGCAGGTCGGCCACCTCAAGGCCCGCCACCAGCTTCCCCCGGCCGACGCGGGCCGCGAGGCCAGCCAGATCGCCCGGCTCCGCGAACTCGCCGAGAACGCCAAACTCGACCCCGCCTTCGCGGAGAAGCTCCTCAACTTCATCATCGCCGAGGTCATCCGCCACCACGAGACCATCGCGGCCGGCGAGGAATAAGCCCCTGGGGCCCGGCGCCGCAATCCGGCAGCATGGGCCCCATGTCCGCATTGACGCGCAACGAAGCGCAGCTCCGAGCCCAGATCCTCGACATCCGGCACTACGAGGTCGCCCTCGACCTCACCACCGGCGACGAGACGTTCGAATCCAGCACCGTCATCCGGTTCGCCGCCCGCACCGCCGGAGACACCTTCCTCGAGCTGAAACCGGACGAACTGCGCTCCGCCGAACTCGACGGACACCCCCTCGACCCGGCCGGCCTCACCGACGGCCGCCTCCCGCTCACCGGCCTCACCGAAGGCCCCCACGAGCTGCGCGTCGACGCCCGCATGCGCTACTCCCGCACCGGCGAAGGCCTGCACCGCTTCACCGACCCCGCGGACGGGGAGACGTACGTCTACACCCAGATGTTCCTGGACGACGTCCAGCGGGTCTTCCCGGCCTTCGACCAGCCCGACCTCAAGGCCGTCTTCGAGTTCACCGTCACCGCCCCCACCCACTGGACCGTCCTCGCCAACGGCATCACCACCGCATCGGCGAGCGGTACGGCGACAGCGGCGACGCCTCGGGCGACAGCTCGGGCGACGGATCCGCCTCCGAGGCCGGCATCTGGAAGACCGCCCCCACCCCCGTCATCTCCACCTACCTCGCCGCCGTCGCCGCGGGCCCCTGGCACAGCGTCCGCACCGAGCACGCCGGGCTCCCCTTCGCCCTCCACTGCCGCCGCTCCCTCGCCCCGCACCTCGACGCCGACGCCGACGAGATCCTCGACATCACCACCGCCTGCTACGACCGCTTCCACGAGAAGTTCACCGAGCCCTACCCCTTCGACTCCTACGACCAGGCCTTCGTCCCCGAGTTCAACGCGGGCGCCATGGAGAACCCCGGCCTGGTCACCTTCCGCGAGGAATACGTCTTCCGCTCCGCCGTCACCGACGCCGAACGCCAGCGGCGCGCCCTGACCATCGCGCACGAGATGGCCCACATGTGGTTCGGCGACCTCGTCACCCTCAGCTGGTGGGACGACATCTGGCTCAACGAGTCCTTCGCCGAGTTCATGGGCTACCAGACCCTCATCGAAGCCACCCGCTTCACCGCGGCCTGGACCGGCTTCGGCATGGAACGCAAACCCTGGGGCTACGACGCCGACCAGCGCCCCTCCACCCACCCCTGGCCCTGGCCGATGCCCTGGCCCCAGCCGCGGTCCCGGCCGATGCCCCGGCTCTGGCCCCGGCCCCGGCCCTGGCCCAGGTCCGCGACGCGGGCTCGTCGCTCGGTCCGTCCGCACGGCAGGGCGATCCCGAAACCGGCACCGAAGCCGGCACCGAGGCCGACGGCGGTGCCGGCGCCGAAGCCGGCACCGCCGTCTGCCCGGAAGCCGGCACCGCCGCCGACACCGCCGTTGGCCCGGAAGCCGGCACCGCCGCCCGCGCCGAGGCCGGCACCGCCGCCCGCACCGAAGCCCGCACCGCCGCCGGCCCGGAGGCCGGCACCGCCCTCCGCCGGGAGCTGCGCGCGGCGGCCGCCGCGAGCTTCGTGCTGCTGGAGAACCGTGGCGCGCTGCCCCTGGAGCCCGGCGCGCTGAACCGCCTCGCCGTGATCGGGGTGCACGCCGACGCCCCCCGCGTCCAGGGCGGCGGGAGCTCCGAGGTGTTCCCGCACCGCGTGGTCAGCCCGCTCGACGGGCTCCGGCAGGCGCTGCCGCCCCACGTCCGGATCGGGTACGAGCCCGGTCCCGCGCCCGAGGGCGCCGGGGGCCCGGAGCCGCTCGGCGCGCGGCACGCCCGCGACCCGGAGGGCGGGGCCCCGGGCGTGCGGCTGCGCGTGCTCGACGCCGCCGGCGCGGTGCTGCGCTCCCTGCACCAGCCCTCCGGGCGCGTGCTGGAGCCCGAACTTCCGCCCGGTGCCCACACCGTCGAACTCTCCGCCGTGCTCCACCCCGACACGACCGGCCCCTGGACCCTCGGTCTCGGCGGCTTCGGAGCCCTGCGCCTCACCGTCGACGGAACGGCCCTGGTCGAGGGCGAGTTCCCGCCCGAGACCGACGATCCGGCGGTCGTCCACGTCCGCCCGCCGCAGCACACGGCCCGGATCCCGCTCACGGCCGGCCGGCCCGTGCGCGTGGTCGCACGGCGCGAACTCGCGCCCGGCACCGGCCGGGCCACCGTCCTCACGGCCGCCGCGCCCGCGGCCGGGCCCGCCGAGGCGCTCGCCGCCGCCGTGGCCGCGGCCCGGGCGGCCGACGCCGCCGTCGTGGTCGTCGGCACCACGGAGGGCGCGGAGTCCGAGGGCTTCGACCGTGAGACGCTCCGACTGCCCGCGCCCCAGGACCAGTTGGTGGCGGAGATCGCCAGCGCCAACCCCCGTACCATCGTCGTCGTCAACTCCGGCGGCCCCGTCGAGCTGCCCTGGCGCGCGGCCGTCGGTGCCGTCCTCCTCACCTGGTTCCCCGGCCAAGAGGCCGGGCACGCCCTCGCCGACGTCCTCCTCGGCCGCGCAGAGCCCGGCGGGCGGCTCCCCACCACCTGGCCCGCCACCCTCACCGATGCCCCCGTGCGCACCACGCACCCCACGAACGGCCGGCTCGCGTACGAGGAGGGCCTGCACATCGGCCACCGCGCCTGGCTGCGCCCGGGCGCCGCGCGGCCCGCGTACTGGTTCGGCCACGGACTCGGCTACACCACCTGGGAGTTCGAGCGGATCGGCATGCCGGAGCCGGCCCCCGGCGGGGACTTCGAGATCCCGGTCACCCTGCGCAACACCGGTGCCCGGAGCGGCCGCGAGATCGTCCAACTCCACCTGTCCCGGCCGGACTCGGCCGTCGAGCGGCCGGTGTGCTGGCTCGCGGGCTGGGCGGCGGCGGAGGCGGAGCCGGGGGAGCGGGCGACGGCGTACGTACGCATCCCCGCGCGAGCCCTGCAGCACTGGTCACCGGGGGGAAGGGGCTGGACCACGGAGCCGGGCCGGTTCGAGGTGCTGGCCGGGCGCAGCGCGGGTGACCTGCCGCTCCGGGCGGCGATCGAGGTCTGAGCGGGGGCGGCTACAGTGCCGCCATGGACGGATCGAGCACGGGCACCGGCACGGGGACGGCCCCGACCCTGGAAGACGTGGCGCGTGCCGCCGGGGTGTCACGGGCCACGGTGTCGCGCGTGGTCAACGGTGTGCGCAACGTGGACCCGGGCATCCAGCAGGCGGTCCAGCGGGCCGTCGCCGAGACCGGGTACGTGCCGAACCGGGCCGCCCGCTCCCTGGTGACCCGCCGGTCGGGGGCCGTGGCGCTGGTGGTCTCGGGCGCGGGCGCCGACGCCGACCGGGTGTTCCAGGACCCCTTCTTCGGGCGGGTGGTGAGCGGGGTCGTACGGGCGCTGCGCCCGCGCGGCGTGCACCCGGTGCTGATGTTCGCCGACGGGCAGGAGGACCGCGCACAGGTGCTGGCGTACCTCACCCAGGGCGGCGCGGACGGTGCGCTGCTCGTCACCACGGACGGCCGCGACCCGCTGCCGGGGCTGCTCGCGGCCGCCGGGCTGCCCGCGGTGCTCTTCGCGCGGCCGGCGCCACCGGTGGGGCTGGACTGGGTCGACCTGCGCCACCGCGAGGGCGGGGCGCTGGCGGCGCGGCACCTGCTGGCCCGCGGCTGCGGGCGCCTCGCGGTGATCGGCGGACCGGCGGACGTGCCGGCGAGCCGGGAGCGGGTGGCGGGCTTCCGGGAGGCGCTGGCCGGCGGCCCGGTGCGGGTGGCCGAGGCGGACTTCACGCTGGACGGCGGTGAACAGGCGATGCGTGCGCTGCTGGCGGAACAACCGGACCTGGACGGGGTGTTCGCGGCGAACGACCTGATGGCGCAGGGAGCCTGCCTGGTGCTGCGCGAACACGGCCGGCGCGTGCCGCAGGACGTCGCGGTGGTCGGCTTCGACGACTCCGGCGCGGCGGGTTAGTTTGTTGGGGTGAGCTTGCGGAGCCAAGTGCTACAGTATGTAGATCAGCGGCAGCAGCAGATGTGTAGAAGAGACCGCTCTTGGAACCCCCCTCTTGGAAAACCCCCGCTACCGCATCCTTTCTTTGGGCGCCGGAGTGCAGTCGTCTTGCCTGCTCGCACTTTCCGCCGAAGGAATACTCCCGCGCATCGACTTCGCGGTCTTCGCCGACACAGGCTGGGAACCCCAGACCGTTTATGACCACCTCGACCGACTGGAACGCGAGGTAGCCAACCCGGCCGGTATACCCGTGCTTCGAGTTTCTTCCGGGAACATTAGGGACGACGCCCTAGATCCGGAACACAGATTCGCCTCCATGCCGCTCTACATTCTCAACCGAGACGGCCGTCCGGGAATGACCAGGCGCCAATGCACGGGCGAATACAAAATTAAGCCGATTAAACGACAGGTCCGCGAACTTCTGGGATTTCCCTATCCTCAGCGGGTACCCAAGGGGCTTTACGTCGAGCAGTGGGTCGGGATATCCACGGACGAGTTCCATCGCGCCAAGGATTCCGACGTGAAGTACATGCGCAACCGGCATCCGCTGATCAATGATCTCGACTGGTCGCTCGCCGACTGCATACGCTACCTCTCCAGCATCGGCCTGGCAGATACGCCCAAGTCGAGCTGCCTTGGGTGCCCGTTCCACGGCAACGCGCAGTGGCGAAGCCTGAGGGACGCTTCCCCGACGGAATGGGATGACGTTGTCGCCTTCGACGCAGCCATCCGGAAGGGAAACGCGAGGGCCAACGCGTCGGGTAATCCGCTGTTGGGCGAGGCCTTTCTGCACCGCTCCCGCGTCCCGCTTGGTGTGGCTCCCATCGACCACGTCACCCGCTCGGAACGCGACGCCGCCGAACTCGACGAGCTGGAAATCGGTGTGGTCAACGGGTGCTCGCCCTGGGCCTGCCGGGGCGACGAGCCGGACCAGGGCGACTTCGGGCTTGCCTCGTGATGGACAGGCTCGTGGTGGACCTCTTCGCCGGCCCCGGGGGCTGGAGCCACGCCCTGCACATCCTCGGGGTGCGCGACGTCGGTCTCGAATGGGACGAGTGGGCGTGCAAGACCCGCGTCCGCGCAGGCCAGTTGACCATCCGTACCGATGTGGCGATGTACCCGGTGTGGCCGCTGGTCGGCCGCACCCACGGGTTCATAGCGAGCCCGCCCTGCCAGGCCTGGTCAATGGCCGGCAAGCGCCTCGGCCTGGTCGACCAGCCGCTCGTCCACCAGGCCGTCGCCGACCTCGCCGCCGGACGGGACACCCGGGCGCAGCTCCTGACCGCCTGCAAAGACCCCCGGAGCCTGCTGGCCGCAGAGCCGATGCGCTACCTCCACGCCCTGCACTCGGCCGGCCAGCCGGAGTGGATCGCCATGGAGGAGGTCCCGGACGTCCTGCCGCTCTGGCGGCAGTACGCCTCCATTCTCCGGACCTGGGGCTTCTCCGTCTGGACCGGAATCCTCAACGCCGCCGACTACGGGGTACCGCAGACCCGACGGCGCGCGATCCTGATCGCCTCCCGGACCCGCGTAGCCGAACCGCCAGCACCGACGCACGCCCAGAGCGCCGAGCCCGAGTCGCTCTTCGGCCCGGGCCGCGAGAAATGGGTGTCCATGGCCGAGGCGCTCGGCTGGGGCGCCACCGACCGCCCCGTCCCGACAGTCTGCGCAGGCGGCGGGCCAGGCGGAGGCCCAGAGCCTTTCCCGTCCGGAGCCCGCAAAACCCTGACCGACGCCCGCGACCGCGGCACCTGGAAGCCCCCCAACACGCCCCCCGAAACCAAGCGGACACGAACGCGTCCATCCCGCCCCGACGCACCAGCCTGCACCTGCGGGCGCCACCCCTGGGCCTGGTCACTGCGAAGCAGCAACCAGGCCAACGCCACCATCCGCGGCATCAACGAGCCGGCCGGAACCCTGTTCTTCGGGCACCGGGCGAACGAGTGCGTATGGGTCGCCGAACCCGCAGGAACCGCTCCCGAAGCCGAGGCCGCTGCACCCGAACCCATCCGGATCACCGCCGCCGAGGCAGGAACACTGCAGACCTTCCCCGCGGACTATCCGTGGGCAGGCACGAAGGGTGCACAGTTCAGCCAGATCGGGAACGCCGTCCCGCCCCTGCTTGCCGGCCATCTCCTTGCACCGCACCTCGGCAAGACCCTGTCCCGCTCCGACTTCATCCTGGCCGCCTGATGCCCAACTCTGCAGGAACTGAGCCGGACTTCAGCCTGGCGGACATCCCACCGAACCCACCTGTCTACTTTGCCGAGCAGGCCCTTCTCGGCGGCCTCCTCCTCGACCCGCACCGGATCAAGGCGCTCGGCCCGCTCGGCCCGGACCACTTCGCCTCCGCCATCCACCGGGCGATCTTCGCAGCGATGGCCGCACTCCCCGCACCCTCTCCGGACCTCCACGCCAAGGAACCGGTGTGGATCACAGCAGTCCTCACCCACGCCCGCCCTCACGCCCGCGGGCTGACCCCCAGCTACCTCCACGCCCTCGCCGGGGCCTGCCCCGACCCGGCTCACGCCCCCGCGTACGCGCGGATGGTCCGCTCCGACCATGCCCGGCGGACCGTCCTCATGCACGCCGGCCTCCTCGTCCAGGCAGCCACCGACAGGGGCCTGCCGGACCCGGCCACCGTGACACTGAGCCGGGCAGATGCTCTCGCCACGCTGCTCGATCAGCTGGCCAGCTCCTTCCCCTCCCACCCCGACCCCTCACTCCACGACACCCCTTGGACGGAAGGTTTGATTCCGCATGCCCTTTGAAGATGAGCTCGGCGAAGCCCTCAGGCACGCGGGAGACGGCTTCAGCGCCGACGGCCTCGACCTCGTCGCCGCCGGCGAGCGGCGCGGGCGGCGGATGGTGGTCCGGCGGCGGGCCGCCGTGGCCGGCGGATCGGCGCTCGCCCTCGCGGTGATCGGCACGGTCGGCGTCTACACGGGCGGGCTGTTCGGCCCGGGCGGCGGCGGCCCCGCGGTCGTGGCGGCCGCCCCGGAGCCGCCGGTTCCGACACCGGCGCCGTCGACGGACGGCGAAGGGCGGGGAGGCCCGCGCGTCGGCTCCGGGGCCGTCTCCGCGGAGCAGCTCATCGAGGTGTTCAAGGAGTTGCTGCCGCAGGGCAAGCTCACCCTCGCCACGGCGCGGGGCACCGACGACGAGCTCGGCCCGATGGTGAGCGGGGTCTTCGACGACGGCAAGGGCAAGGGCGCCATCGGCCTCAGCCTCAACCGGACGGACCCGAAGGGCCGGGGGGCCGACGGCATGGTGACCTGCCCCTCCAAGACGACGGTGAACTACGAGAACTGCGTCTCCGAGACGCTCGCGGACGGTTCGCGCCTCATGCTCTTCCAGGGCTACGAGTACTCCGACCGCAGGGTGGACACGAAGCGCTGGCGGGCCACGGTGGTGACCCCGCAGGGGTTCCTCCTCGACGCCCAGGAGCACAACGCGCCGACCGAGAAGGGCTCGGCCACCACCCGGCCCACGCCGCCGCTGACGCTCGACCAGCTGCGGGCGCTCGTGACCTCCCCGCTGTGGCACCCGGCCCTGGACGACCTGCCGTCCGCCCCCACGGAGCCGCCGGCCGAGCCCGTGCGGTCGGGGACGGAGGCGCTGGACATCCTGGGCGAGCTGGTGGCCGGCTACGGGATCCCGGTCGTCGGCAAGGACGACGACGGGGCCGACCTGGGCTACGTGGTGCTCGACGAGGGCAAGGGCAAATCGCTGGTCAGCCTTCAGATCCAGCCGGATAACCCGGGCCACCCGGGGACGTGGGCGGACCTGTTCACGACCGCCGATACGCTGCCGGACGGATCGAAGCTCCTGACCCGGAAGCAGCCGGGGGAGAAGGGCGGGGCCGGCGTGGTCTGGTGGAGCGTGGAGGTGCTGCGGCCGAACGGCACCCGGCTGATCGTCTCCGCGTTCAACTCCCCGACCCAGTCGGCGGCGGCGACGCGCAAGCTGCCGGCGCTGACGATGGAGCAGCTGCAGGAGATCGCGACGAGCCCGAAGTGGCCGGGGTTCGGGCAGTAGCCCCTGCCCCGCCCCCCGCCCGCTGCCGCCGCTCCTGCCGCCCCCGCTACTTCGCGTCCGCGTAGCACTCGACGATCGCCGTCGTGAACGGGAAGCGGACCGGCGTCTCGCCGAAGGTGATGCGGCCGGCCAGCTCGCCCGCCGCGCGGATCGCGTCGGCCACCGCCGGCGCCTCCTCCTGCGGGCAGTGGACGATGACCTCGTCGTGCTGGAAGAACACGAGCTCGGCCCGCAGTCCCGCCGCCGCGATCGACTGGCGCAGGGCCGCGAGCAGCAGCAGGGCCCAGTCCGCGGCGCTGCCCTGCACCACGAAGTTGCGGGTGAAGCGGCCGCGGGCCCGGGCGTCGGTCGAGGCGTAGCTCGGCACCCAGCCGTCGGGGGCCTCCTCGGCCTCGCCGGGCTCGGCCGGCGGCGGGCAGGTCCGGCCGAGCCAGGTCCGTACGAGCCGGCCCTCCTCGCCCGCCTTCGCGGCGTCGTCCACGTACGCCACGGCACGGGGGAAGCGGCGGCGCAGCGCGGCCAGGTTCTTCAGGCCGTCGCCGGAGGTCTGCCCGTACACCGCGCCGAGCACGGCGAGCTTGGCCATGTCCCGGTCGCCGGAGAAGCCCTGGCGGGAGATGGAGGTGTACAGGTCCTCCGGGCGGCCGGCCACCTCCATGAAGGCGGGGTCGCGGGAGATCGCGGCGAGGACCCGCGGCTCCATCTGGTCGGCATCGGCCACGACGAGCCGCCAGCCGGGGTCGGCGACGACGGCCCGGCGGATCACCTTGGGGATCTGCAGGGCTCCGCCGCCGTTGGTGACCCAGCGGCCGGTGTAGGTGCCGCCGGGGATGAACTCGGGCCGGAAGCGGCCGTCGTGGACCCAGTCGGCGAGCCAGCTCCAGCCGTGGGCGGTGTAGATCCGGTAGAGCTTCTTGAACTCGACGAGCGGGGCCACCGCCGGGTGGTCGAGCTCCTGGATCTCCCAGCGCCGGGTGGACTTGAGCTTGATCCCCGCCTCCGCGAAGGCCTTGATGACGTCGGCGGGCAGTTCCGGCCGCACGCGGCGGCCGAACGCGGCGGAGACGGCGTCGGCGAGCTCGGCGAGCCGGCGGGGCTGGCCGCGGCCCGCGTACCGCTCGCCGAGCATCTCGGTGAGCAGCGCCCGGTGTACGTCGGCCCGCCAGGGCAGGCCCGCCCGGTTCATCTCGGCGGCCACGAGGAAGGCGGCCGACTCCGAGGCGACGAGCAGCCGCATCCGGGCGGGATGGGAGGTGGCCTCGAGCCGCTTCGCCTGGTCGGCGTGGATGGCGGCGAGGGCGTCGAGGGGCACGGGGGCCGGCTGGGGGTCGAAGGCGCAAGCCACCCCGCGGGCGGATCCTGACAGCACGCGGCGATCCAGCGCGAAGGGGTGCCGGGGCGGGCTGCTACACCGCCCCGGCACCCCTTCCGTCGCCCCAGCCCGTCAGGGCCAAGCCAGGCCCGCCCAAGCCAGGCCCGCCCAGGTCAGGCCCGCGTACGGTCCCCCGACCCTGACCCTGACCCTGACCCCGATGTCGACCCCGAAGTCGACCCCGCTCCGACCCGCTCCGGCTGCCGCTGCCGCGGCCTCGGCACGGCCACCCCGGCCGACACAGCCGCCCCCCGGGGCCCCGAAAGCACGTACACGAGCCCGAACCCGGCCCCGACCACCACCGCGCCGCCGACCGCGTCGAGCACCCAGTGGTTGGCGGTGGCGACGATCGCGCACACCGTGATGGCCGGATGCAGCGCCCCCAGCAGCTTCTGCCAGCCCTTCGGCGCGAGCATCACGATCACGACCCCGCACCACAGCGACCAGCCGAAGTGCAGCGAGGGCATCGCCGCGTACTGGTTGGAGATCGCGGTCATCGCCCCGTAGCTCGGGTTCGCCAGGTCCTGCGCCCCGTGCACGGTGTCGATGAAGCCCAGCCCGGGCATCAGGCGCGGCGGTGCGAGCGGATACAGCCAGAAGCCTATGAGGGCCAGGACGGTGGCCAGGCCCAGGGAGGCGCGGGCCCAGCGGTAGTCCTTGGGGCGGCGCCAGTACAGGACGGCCAGGATGGTCAGCGGGACCACGAAGTGGAAGGAGGTGTAGTAGAAGTTGAAGAACGCCTCCAGCCAGGGCGTGTTCACCACCGCGTGGTTCACGGCGTGCTCGATGTCGATGCCGAGCGCCTTCTCGATGCCGAGGATCTGGCTGCCGTTGCCCTCGGCGAGGGTGCGGCTGGTGGGCGCGGCGGCCCGGATGTGCGAGTAGAGCGAGTAGCCGACCCGTATCAGCAGCAGTTCCAGCAGCAGGTTGGGACGCGACAGCACGCGCCGCCAGAACGGCAGCAGCGGCACCCGGGCCCAGCGCGCGGGCGCGGGCCGCCCGTAGGCCGTCGCGACCGGCTCGCGCCAGTACGGCGAGGAGCGCGGCAGGAACGGCACCGCGCAGGCCGCGGCCAGGGCCGCGAGCAGCAGCACGTTGTCCCGTACGGGAGCCAGCGCGACCAGGTTGGGCAGCAGGACGGAGCTCGGCAGGGTCATGGCCAGGACCACGGCGACCGGCCACACCGGCCGGTCGGCGGCCCGTTTGCCGACCTTGCCGGCGACCGCGAGCAGCACCCACAGCAGCTGGTGGCGCCAGCCGGCCGGGGACACGGCGACGGCCACGCAGCCGGTGACGGCGACGGCGAGCAGCAGTTGTCCGTCGCGGGCGTAGCGGGCGGCGCGGCGCAGGCCGATCCAGGCGATGGCCGCCGCGAGCGCGAGGTAGAGCAGGATCTCGCCGGGGCCGGACAGGCCCAGGCGCAGCAGCGCGCCGTGCACGGACTGGTTGGCGAGGCTGTCGGGGGCGCCGCCGAGGCCGGTGCCGGCCAGGTGCTGGACCCAGTACGTCCACGAGTCGCGCGGCAGGGCCGCCCAGGACAGGGCGGTGGCGCCGGCGAAGGTCGCGGCGGCGGCGCGCGCGGTGGGCCTGCGGCCGGTGAGCCACAGCAGCGGGGCGAAGAGCAGCAGCGCGGGCTGGAGCGCCGCGGCGAGGCCGATCAGGAAGCCGGAGGGGCGTTCGGCCGGGACCCGGAAGACGGCCAGCAGGACCAGCAGGACGGGCAGTACGGCGGTCTGGCCGGGGGAGGCGGCCTCGCGGACGGGCAGCGAGACCATCATCAGCGCCACCAGCACGGGCGCGGCCAGCAGCGCGGTGCGCCGGGGCACGGGGTCGGGCAGTCCGCGCGCGGCGACGAGCCCGACGGCGGCGACGAACAGCAGGGTCACGCAGGTCCAGGCCACCTCCAGGGACGGCGCGGCGAGGCCGAGCAGCGGCTTGAGGACCAGCCCCGCGAAGGGGGTCCCGGTGAACTGGCCGTTCTCGTAGAGCGAGCCCGGCAGGCTGCCGGGGGTGCCGGGGAGGTGGAAATCACTGAGCCACTCGCCGGGCGGCACGCGCAGCACGACCGCGGCCTGCCTGACGGCGAGCAACCCCGCCAGCGCCCACAGCATGAGGCGCGCGGCCCCAAGCCTGCCGCCGCCACCGCCTATGACCCCGGCATGTCCGTTCGCACCACTGTGCTCCGCCGCGTTAGCCACGCCTCGCCGGCCTCCCGCCCTGTTGACCGCAACCTTGACTTCGCCTGGCTGCCGCGCTTCATACCGCGTTTCATACCGCGTGCTTCATTTACCCGGACGACGATATCCCCCGCGCGATACCTAGGATGTCGGGCATGAGCATCGTGAAGATCAACGCACTCACCGTCCCGGCCGAACAGCGGGAGGTTCTGGAGCAGCGGTTCGCCTCCCGGGCGGGCTCCGTGGAGGGTTCGGACGGCTTCGAGTGGTTCGAGCTGCTGCGGCCCGTCGAGGGCACCGACCAGTACCTGGTGTACACGCGGTGGCGGTCCGAGGAGGACTTCCAGGCGTGGATGGAGGGGCCCATGAAGGCGGCCCACCAGGGCTGTCACCTATACACATCTCCCAGCCCACGAGGCAGGAAGAAATCTCGTATGCCGTTTTCTGCCCTTGTCTGGGGCTCGGAGTTGTGTACAAGAGACCGGGCGGTGGGGGTCTGCCCCCGGGCGGTGCCTGGGGGTTCCGGGCACCGCTCGGGTAGGCGCCGGGGGGTCTGACCTGCGGTTCTTCTCGACGCCCGGGGCCCTGCCAGGGGGTTATTTCGGGGCGATCCGGGTGGCGGCGAGTGCGGCCTCGACGTCCTTGAGGAGGTACGCGCTCGCCTTGTCGTCGGTGCCGTCGGGGCGCTTGCCGAACCGGATGCCGGCCTTGGGCTTGAGGACGGCGCCGGAGCCCTTGAGGACCTCGGCGATGGCCGCGGCGAGCTCGGTGCCAACGCGGGACTCGTACTGGGCGGGGTTCTCCTCCTCGTTGAGGCCCCAGCGGTCGGGGTCCTCGGCGGCGAGGTGGGAGCGGACGTCGGCGGCCTTGACCTTGTCGGCCCGGGTGCCGTCCGGCGCCTTGGGGAACGCCGTGAGGATCTGCTCCAGGAGCGGGAGTACGTCCGCGCCCGGCTGCCCGGGCCGCCCGGAGCCGTTCGGGCCGCCCGCGATGGAGGAAAGCCCGGTCATCCTCAGGAGCTGCGTCTCGATCGGGTCGGGAAACTGGCCCGGGGCCCGGCCGAGGGATTCACGCAGTGCGCGTCCGGCCCCAATGGCGTTGGCCGCGCCGTCGAAGTGTTCGTCTTCGATGAAGCAGGAGCGGATCAGTTCGCCCTTGCTCCCGTCGATATCGACGATGGCAGCGCCCCGGTCCTCCTCGCGGATGTCGTGGGCGCGAAGGCCGGCGCCGGTAGCGCCGTCGGAGAGGATCGCGTTCGTCTGGGTCGCCGAGCGGGTGCGGGTGGCGATGCGGGCGGAGGCGTTGGACCGGTATCCGCGCGGAATCGTGTTCGCGTCGGGGTCCTGGGTGCTGACGAGGATCGTCATGTTGAGGGCAGCGACGAATGCGGCGGCCTCTTCGAGCAGGTCGGCGATCCGGTCGGATGCTTTGATGGTGCGCTTTCCCTCCGGGTCGGAGTAGTCGGGAATGCGGACGTTGCTGGCGGCGTACTGCTTGTATTCGTCGACGATGAGGATTTCGAGCGGGAACAGCGCGAGGTCGGCTTCGCTCATCTTGGCTCGGCCTTGATCCTCCAGCCATTCCTCTCGCCGGTACGCCTCGGCGAGGAACGCCTCCAGCAGCTGGATCAGGCGGGCCGGGCGCCGGCCGAAGAACGTTGCGCAGACCGCGCTGTATCCGCGGTGCTCACCGGGCTTGGCTCCGGCGACGAGCCGGATGTTCACCCGCGGGTCGAGGCCGAGGCCGATCATGATGTTCCGGAGGATCATGCCCTTGCCCGCGCGGCTGGTTCCGCCGAGCAGCGCCATGACGTGCTTGAGCTTGATGTAGATCGGCTCGCCGCGCCGGTTGTAGCCGATGAGGACCCCGCGGCCCCACACGTCCTGCTGCTCGGGGTTCTCGGCGACTGGCGAGGTGAACGGCTGGCCGAAGGGGTCGCGGGCGGCCATCCACACGATGACCCGGCCGGGGTGGCCGTCCTCGCGCAGGTCGATCCACTCGGGGCGGACCCGGAACGCCTGGGCGATCTTGCCCTTGTTGGCTTCCAGCTTGTCGAGGTCGCACTCGTCGGGGAGTTCGATGGTCAGCTCGACGGCGTTGACCGCGACCGCGCGGGGCAGGCCGACGAGGTGGATTTCGGACTCGTTCTTGATCAGCCCCATGCGCTTGAACGCGTTCTCCAGGGACTCCTTGCCGAGGGGGGCGTCGGCGGCGAGGTACACCGGCTCGGTGTAGATCAGCGGGGTCAGGTCCGGGTGCCGGCGGGCGTGCTCGCGCTGCCCGTAGCTCATGAGGGCGATCAGGCCGGGCAGCAGCAGCGCCCCGGCCATCAGCAGTCCCCACACCTCGGCGACGGCCACGAGCACGGACACGTAGGAGGTGGCGGCGGAGGCGCCGAGGATGGGCAGGGCCTCGCGGCGGCGCTCCCGGCCCAGCTGCGCTCGCTCGGCCTTCAGGGCGCGGACCCAGTCGTTGCCGGACGCCTCGCCGACCTTGCGGCCCTTGGCGGCTTTGGCCTTGGCGATGTCGTCGGCGTAGCTGTCGGCGGCGGTGAAGTGCGCCCAGGTGTTCGTGACCACGTACCGGGCGCCGTAGGCGAACGCCTTGACCATGCGGCCGAGGTAGAGGTGGGAGTGCCGGGCGTGGTGGGCGGCGGCGTGTTCGAGTTCGGCCTTGCGGGCCTTGCGGGCGGCCGCGGAGAGGAACAGCTCGGGTGCGGGCAGCCACTCGCGCCAGGTCGGGCCGGCCTTGCCCTTGGAGGGCTCCTCCTCGGTAACCTGCTCCAGGACCAACCCGGACTCGGCGGTGTTGCCGGGGGCGTGCTGGCCGGGGAGGCGGACGCTGCCGGTGGTGGAGTCGGCGTAGCCGGAGGGGGTGCCGCGTACGGCGTTGCGGGCCTCGGACTCCAGGCCGCCCAGGACGTGGGGCGGGAACATCTGGCCGAGGTCGAGGGGCTGGTCGTCGTGGTGCGGGGAGTCGGGGGCCTGCTCCGACATGATGGGTGGGTCCTTCCGTCTGGGTGGACTTGGAGCCCGGCCGGGGTCGCTTCCCAGCCGGGCTCCGCTGCGTTCGGGGGTGAGGAGCTGCGGGCGGAGGACGAGTCGGACACCTCGGCGTGGAAGCGCTTCCGCAACGACGCGGTGCTGTCCGTCGACTACATCGGCAAGCCCAACACCCCCATCTACGTGGGCCTGATCGCAGGCTCCGGCGAGATCTGCTCCGCTGACGAGAATGCTCCGACCGTCGTTTCGGACCCGACGCCCGCACTGACCGCCATCACGGAGACGGTCTGGGGCGGAGAGGCCGAAGCCCAGTTGCGCATCGCGTTCCAGACCGAGAAGGAGGAGGCCGACGGGAGCTGGACCCCGGTCAAGGCCAACGCGGGCGACGCCAACCACATCGAACGCCCGAGCTCGGGGTACGTCGGTGACAACGTCAAGGTCACCAGCGACACGCCGGGCACCCTGGAAGACGGGGCGACGTACCGTTTCCGAGCCTGGACCAAGTCCTTCGCGGGATCCCTGGCCCGGGACAGCGCCGCGAGCGCGGACTGCTACTTCCGCGTGGACACCACCGCGCCCCGCGCACCCGGGATCTCCTTCAAGTCCACGTACAGCGTTTGCACGAGCACGTCCTGCGTGGCCGGAGGCATGCCCGGCAAGTCGGGGCTGGTCCAGCTCACCAGCGGCGGGGACGTCGTGGCCTTCCAGTACAAGCTGTCCACCAGCAGTACCTGGAAGGAGGTGCCGGGCAAGGCACTCGTCATGTTCGGTGTGACACCGCCGGTATCCGGCACCATGAAGCTGAGTGCGAAGGCCAAGGACTCACTCGGCCGTTGGGGTGACACGCAGGTGGTCGACTTCGTGGTCAAGGAGGGGCCCGGGCCGGTCGGCCACTGGAACTTCGACGAGTACGACGGCCAGGCCCTCGACACCTCCACCACCGACCCGGCCCTCCGGGAGAACGCCGACCTCTCCACCGGCAGCCTGCGTCCGGAGAGCGGCCGCCGTGGCGGGGTGAAGACGCCCGCCCCGCACGAGGACCGCACGCTGCAGCTGAACGGCAGCGGCCAGTACGCGGTGACCTCCAAGCCGGTCATCGACACCCGGTCGTCCTTCACCGTCGCGGGCTGGGTCCGCCTGGACCGGACGGACAAGACGTACTCGATGGTGGGTCAGGCGGGCCAGAACATGAGCGGCGTCGCCGTCACGGCGTTCGCCGGTGAGCCGTGGTCGATGCAGATGGCCCAGGAGGACACCATCGCCGGGGGCGCGTCCACCGTGCGCATCAGCGGCCGCAACGTGGCACGGGCGGGAGTCTGGACGCACATCGCCGCCACGTACGACGAGTCCACCGACAAGGCCCGGCTCTACGTCAACGGCCAGCTCCAGGGCGAAGCGCTCGTCGCGAACCCCATCGCCTCGACGGGGCCGATGACCTTCGGTGCCATCAAGTACCGAGGTGCCATGGTGGACTTCCTTCCGGGCCGCGTCGACGAGGTCAAGGCCTGGCAGTCGCAGCTGAGCGATCTCGAGGTCAAGCAGGACGCCTCGCTCCTCGACCCGGCGACGGGCAAGCCGTTCCTGGACCTGGCCGGCGCGTGGGACCTCTCGCAGACCGGTCCGGTCTTCGCGGACACCTCCGGCAACGGCCGTCCCCTGACGGCGACGACCGGCACCACCGTCAACGAGGGCGCGCTCAAGCTGAACGGCACCACGCAGGCGGCCACCGCCGCCGGTCCGGTCGTCGACGACTCCGGTTCGTTCACGGTGACGGCCGAGGCGAAGCTCGACAACACGGCCCTCCTCACCAAGCCGGACGGCTACAAGGCCCAGGTCATCGGCCAGCGCACCGCCACCGGCTCCTCCTGGAGCCTGTGGTTCGAGAAGTCCGGTGTGCGGACCCAGCCGGACGAGCAGGACCCGACCACGATGGTGTCCTTCGTCGAAGGGACCTGGCACTTCGGCCGCCTGACGGCCGACGGCACCGGGACCTCGGCGGTCAGCGACGGCCTGGCCGTGCTCAACGCCGGCTTCGCCCAGGTGACCGGCGTCCACAACGCCCAGGACGGCACCATCACCCTCTACGTCGGCGCCGCGGGGCAGGGCCAGCCCAAGGCCTACACGGTCGCCGTCGGCACCGGTGAGCTCGCGGTCGGCAAGGGCTTCACCGACAGCGCCTGGGGCAACTTCCTGCCCGGCGAGGTCAAGGGCATGCGCCTGTGGTCCGGCGCGGTGAAGGACGCCCAGCAGGTCTCCGACGTCGTCTTCGGCGCCGGCAGCTGACGGTCCACACCCCACTGATTTGCCGTGGCCGCCCGTGAAACGGGGCGGCCACGGCCTCACCTGTACCCAAACCCCTACCCCTATGGAGTCTTCGTGTCCATCCGACCACCAGGCGGAGGAATCCGCCGGCTGCCCTTGGCAGCCGCCCTGGCCCTGGCTCTCGCCGTGCCCGGGGCAATCACACCGATCGCGGCGGCCGCCGACCTCCCCGGCGCCCCGAAGATCGCCAAGCACAAGGACGCCAAGGTCAAGGCAGTCAGCGCCCAAGGCGCCAAGGCGGCGCGGGAGTTGGTGGCGAAGAACAAGGCGGAGAACAAGGTCCAGGCGGACCGGGCCCGGGCGGAGGCCAAGGCGGACTGGCCGAAGGCGGCCACGCTGGAGGGCTCGGCCGCGCGGTCGGGCTCGCGCCCGGGGTCGGGTCCACCTCACCCCTGGCCAAGGATCTTTCCCCCGCCAGGGGGAGGTGGACCCCACCCTCTCCGTCGTAACGTGATCACAGGGGCAAGACAGGACGAAGGAGGGGGAGTTGCATGACCGCAATGCGTCTGGGACCACTGCTGCGTTACGTCAACTGGGAGACGGGCGACTCCGCCACGATCTGGCTCGAGGCGGACCGCCCGTGCACCGCCGAGGTGCTCTGTTCGGACGGCGCCGGAGGCAGTGTCCGTACCTTCCAGGTCGCCGGCCACCACTACGCCATGGTCCCCGTCACCGGCCTGACCCCGGACTCGACCACGGCGTATGAGGTACTGCTCGACGGCGTCCGCGTCTGGCCGCTGCCCGACACCCACTTCCCGCCGAGCACCATCACCACGCCCGCCACCGCGAGGGCGCACCCTCCGCACCCCCTCCGCCTCACCTTCGGCTCCTGCCGCCAGGCCGCCCCGCCGGCCGACCGGCGCGGGCCGCACGGCGCCGACGCGCTCGACACCCTCGCGGCCCAGCTGGCCGTCGATCCGGACGCGGTACGGCCCGATGTCCTGCTCCTCCTGGGCGACCAGGTGTACGCGGACCACCTGTCCCGGGACACCCGCCAGTGGCTGTCGGCCCGGCGGGACCTGCGCGAAGCCCCGGGCGCCCAGGTGGCGGACTTCGAGGAGTACACCCGGCTCTACTACGAGTCCTGGCTCGATCCGGAGATCCGCTGGCTCCTCTCCACGGTCCCGAGCCTGCACATATTCGACGACCACGACGTCATCGACGACTGGAACACCAGCGCCGCCTGGCTGGCCGAGATGCGGGCCACGCCGTGGTGGCAGGAACGGGTCCTCAGCGGGCTGATGTCGTACTGGGTGTACCAGCACCTCGGCAACCTCTCCCCCGCCGAGCTCGCGGCCGACGCGCTGTATGCGGCGGTCCGTGAAACCCCCGACGGCACCGATGCCCTACGGGCCTTCGCCGCCTCGGCCGACGCCGACCCGGCCACGGCCCGCTGGAGCTACCGCCGCGACTTCGGCCGGTCCCGGCTGCTGATGGTGGACACCCGGGCGGCCCGCGTCCTCGACGAGGAGGGGCGGGCCATGCTCGACCCGGCGGAGCAGCAGTGGCTGCGCGACAACGCCCTCGCCGGGCACGGGGGTTACGACCACCTCCTCATCGGGTCGTCACTGCCGTGGCTGATGCCCCCGCTCGTCCACGACGCGGAAGTGTGGAACGCCGCACTGTGCCGGGGTGAGCGGGGTCCCCGGTGGGCCAAGATCGGGGAGAACCTGCGGCGGCGCAGCGATCTGGAGCACTGGGCGGCCTTCCCCGCCTCGTTCGCGGCGCTCAGCGACCTGATCGAGGAGGTGGGCACGGGTCCCCGGGCGCCCGCGACGGTGTGCGTGCTCTCGGGGGACGTGCATCACGCGTATGTGGCCGAGCCCCGAATACCCAGCACGGCACGGGTGTTCCAGCTGACGTGCTCACCGGTGCACAACTCCATCCACACCGCGGTGAAGTGGGGCTTCCGGCTCGGCTGGTCGCGGTGGGGCCGGTGGCTGGGCCGCGGGTTCTCCCGGCACGGGCGGACGGGACGGCCCCCGCTGAGCTGGCGGCGTACGGGCGGCCCGTGGTTCGGCAACCAGCTCATGACCCTCTCGCTGTCGGGCCGCTCCGCGCGGCTCCGCCTGGACCAGGCCCGCAAGGGCCCCCGCCTGGCGACGGTCCTGGACCGCGACCTGACGCCGCCGGAATAGGCGGCCGGGAAGGGCTGCCGGGAAGCGCACTCGGGAAGACGGGAGGGCTGCCGGGGAAGACTGCGGGAAGGGCCGCGGCAAGGGCTCGGCCGCCGGACGGCAGGTGCCCGGACACGCCGTCACGCCCGATCACCCCCCGGACGTCCGGTCCGTGGACACCCGGCGTACGCTGTTCCGCTGTCAGCCGCCCCTGCCGCTCCCCCGCGACGTTGCGGCGCTTCACGCCGAAGCACGTCAACCGGACCGGGGAGTCCCGCTTTGCTTGAAAGTCTGGGCTCGCTGACTTCGAGCCCATGGATCTACGCCCTGGTGGCGCTGTCCATCCTGCTCGACGTCTTCCTGCCGGTCCTGCCGAGCGGAGTCCTCGTCGTCACCGCGGCGGCGGCCGCCGCCGCGGCCGCCGGCGCCGCTGGGGCCGGTGCGCCGGTGCCCGTGCACGCCCAGGTGCCGGACATCCTGGCGCTGCTGGTGACGGCCGTCACCGCCTCCGTGCTGGGCGACATGGCCGCGTACCGGCTGGCCAAGCGCGGCGGGGCCCGCCTCGACCGGGCCATCGCCCGCTCCCGTCGGCTCACCCGCGCCCAGGAACGCCTCGGCACCGCCCTCGCGCGCGGCGGCGGCGCGCTGGTCGTCGTCGCCCGCTTCGCCCCGGCCGGCCGCTCGGTGGTCTCCCTCGGCGCGGGCAAGACGCAGCGCAAGGTCAAGGAGTTCCTGCCCTGGTCGGTGCTGGCGGCCATCGCGTGGGCCGGGTACAGCGTTGCCCTCGGCTACTTCGGCACCCAGTGGCTCGGAGCCAGCTGGCTCCGAGCCACTGGGTGCCGAAGTAGCCGAGGGCAACGCTGTACGACAGGGGGCCGGGGCCGGCGCGGCGGCCGGGGAGGCGCGCGAGTGCGTCGAGTGGTCCGCGCTGCACGCCGAGGAGGCGGGACTGCTCGGGCCGGCGCCGCTGGAACCGCTGCGGGCCGGGCTGCGCGAGGCCCTGGCCGGCGCCGGGATCGGCGACGGCGACGTGGCCGACCGCTGCTGGGCACAGGCCCGCGAGGCCCACGGGCAGGGCAGGCTGACGACCCCCGAGCAGGCGGTGGCCGCCACGTGGCGGTGGCGGGACGGCTCGTCCTACCCCCGGCTGGTCCAGCTCTGCGGACCCTCCGGCAGCGGGAAGAGCACGTACGCCCGGAGCCTGCCGGGGGTGGAGGCGTACATCGCCCTGGACGACCTGCGCGCGGCGCGCGGGGCCCGCTCGGACCAGCGGGACAACGCGGACGTGCTCCGCGAGGGCCTGGACCGGCTGGACTCGGCGCTGGCCGCGGCCGCGCCGCGCGGCGGCACGGTGGTCTGGGACGCCACCTCGCTGACCGGGCAGCAGCGCGGGCTGGCGGGGGCGGTCGCGCGGCGGCGCGACGCGCTGGTCACCCACGCCGTGGTGCTGGCCGGGGAGGCGGAGCTGCTGCGCCGCAACGCGACGCGCGCGCATCCCGTACCGGCCGAGGTGCTGGCCTCGCAGCTGCGCCGGTTCGCTCCGCCGTATCCCGGTGAGGCGCACCGCACTTGGTACATCGGGACGGACGGAACGGTCGAGGACACGGCGGGAACGTCGGCGAGCGCCGGCACGACGGGCGGGGGACGCTGATGCGCACCAGCGAGGAGCTCTACCACCAGGTCCGCTGGGACCCGCGGTTCGATCCGGCGCGCTTCACCCTCGGCCTGCTCCAGCGCGGAGCCGCGCCGAAGCGGGTCCCGCTGCCCTCCTTCGTGCCCGGCGGCGACATCCCCTGGCACCGGGTGCTGTTCGTGGAAGCCGACGGCGTGCTCGTCTGGGACCGGGCCACGGGGGTCGACGTCATCGACAGCACCCCGGCCGGGCGGGCCCGCGACCCGAGGCTGCTGCGCGCGCCGTTCTTCACCGCGCGCACGCCGTACGCGTGGGACGCGGCGGCGGACGGCGGCGCGTGGCTCCCGGCGCCCGAGGGCGGCTCCTCCCCCGGCGCGGGCCCGGCGCGGGTCCGGCTGCTGACGTGGAACACGCTGTGGGACCGGTACGACGCCCCGCGCATCGCCACCGCGCGGCGCCGGCCGCTGCTGCTCGCCGACCTGGCGGCCGCCGACGCCGATGTGATCGCGCTCCAGGAGGTGGAGCGCGAGCTGCTCGGGATGCTGCTCGCCGAGCCGTGGGTGCGGGCCGGCTACACCGTCGCCGCCGATCCCGGCGGGCGCGAGGTGGAGATGAGCGGGCTGCTGGTGCTGAGCCGGCTCCCGGTCAGGGAAGCGGGCGTGCACGTGCTGGGCCCGCACAAGGCGGTCGTCGCGATCACGGTGGACACCGCGGACGGGCCGCTGATCGTCGCGGCCACGCACCTGACGAGTGATCACACCGAGCGCGGGGCCGACCGGCGCGAGGCCGAACTGACCCGGATGTCAGAGGGTTTGGCCGGAATCGACGCGGCCGACGTGGCGCTGCTCGGCGATTTCAACGACGGCCGCTCGGGGGCCGACGGGCCGGCGGCCGCGCTGGGGCTGCGGGACGCGTGGAACGAGGTACACGGGCCGGCCGACGCGACGCCGACCTTCGATCCGGTCGCCAACCCGCTCGCGGCGGTGGGTTCGCTGTCGGGGCGGGCCGCGCGGCTGGACCGGATCCTGCTGCGGTCGGCGACGGCCCGGGTGGCGGGCGCCGCCCTGCGCGGCGACTCCCCTTCCCCGGACGGCCTGTTCGTCTCCGACCACTACGGGGTCGAGGCCGCGCTGGAGTTCGGGGCGATGGACGCGGGCGGCCGCGCGGCGACCCTGGACGTACGGTCCACGGCGCGGACGGCGGTGGCGTGGACGCCGCCGCACGACGCGGCGGTGGAGGCGCTGCGGCGGGAGCACGACCCGCAGGCGGGGCGCTGGCCGGCGCACGTGAACCTGCTGTTCGGCTTCGTGCCCGAGTCCTCCTTCGCCCGGGCGGTACCGCTGCTGGCCGAAGTGGCGGCGGGGACGGCGCCGTTCACGGCGCGGCTGGAGGGCGTGCACAGCTTCGACTCGACCCTGTGGCTGGACCCCGCGGCGGCCGGCGACGCCCCGTGGCAGGAGCTGCGGCGCGCGCTGGCGCTGCGGTTCCCCGGGTGCCGGGGCCGGGGCGAGGGCTTCACCCCGCATCTGACGCTGGGCCGCTGCGGGGACCCGCTGCGGGCGGAGCGGGAGTTCGCCGCCCGCCTCGGCGGCGGGCGCTCGGCGCGGGTCGGCTCGCTGACGGTGTTGTCGCGGCGCGGCGACGGGCCCATGGAGGTCAGGGCCACGGTGGAGCTCGGCACGGGCGAAGTCCGGTGGGCACCGGAGCCGGCCCGCCCGGCCCGCCCGGCCGGCGCGACCGGCCAGGACGGCCAGGACGGCCCGACCGGCGCGATCCGCCCGACTGGCCCGACCGGCCAAGACAAGGGGAAGGGGGAGCGAGGGAAGGGAAATGGAGAGGGGGGGAGTGGAAGGAGGAGAGAGGAAAAAGGGAAGAGAGAGAAGAGGGGCGGAGGGGGGGGGAGAGAGGAGGGAGAAGGGGGCAAGGGCGGAGAAAGGGAGAGAGAGGGGGGGGAGAGGGAGGGGAAGTGGGGGGAGGGGGGCGGGGGGGGGGAGGGGGGGAGGGGCGGGGAGGGGGCGGAGGGAGGGAAGGGACAGGGGGGAGAAGGGGCGGGAGGGGAAAGCGGGAAAGAGGCGGCGGGAGACGGGAAGGAGGGGAAGGAGCGAGAGGGAGGAGGAGGGGGGGAGGGTGGGAGGGGAAAGAAGAGAAGCGGAGGGAAAAGGCAAGGAGAGGAGAGGGGGGGGAGGGGAAAGGGAAGGAGAAGGAAGAGAGAAGGAAAGGGGGAGGAAGGGGAAGGAGGGGGAGGAAAAAGGGGGGGAGTAAGGAGGAGTGGAAGGAGAGGAGAGCGAAGGGCAGGGGGAGGGAAGGAGCGGAGGGGAGGAGGGGAGAGGGGGGAGAAAGAGGGAAGAGGAAGGAAGAGGAGGGAAAAAGGAAGGAAAGGAGGGGAGGAGGGGAGGGGAGAAAAGGGGGGGGGAGAGAGGAAGGGAGGGGAGGGAAGGGGGGGGGAGGCGGGGGGCGCACCCCTCGGTCACAGCTCTAGACGGCGGTGTTGAACTCCGCGCTCCACAACTGGATCCGGTACACCAGGTCGTTCCACACGCCGGTGGCCAGCAGGACGCCGACGAGGACGAGCATCCCGCCGCCGATCCGCAGGACCCACCGGTAGTGCCGTTTGACCAGGCCGAAGGCGCCCAGGGCCCGACGGAAGGCCAGCGCGGCGAGGACGAACGGCAGGCCCAGCCCGAGGCAGTAGGCCGCCATCAGCAGGGCTCCGCGGGCCGCGCTCGCCTCGCTCCAGGCGAGCGCCTGTACGGCGGCCAGCGTCGGGCCGATGCACGGGGTCCAGCCGACCGCGAACACCGCCCCCAGCAAGGGCGCGCCCGCCAGACCGAGCACGGGCCGCCGGTGGCTGCGGAACTCCCGCTGAGTGAAGCCCGGCAGGAATCCCATGAAGGACAGCCCCATCAGCACGGTGAAGACGCCGAGCACCTGGGTGACCACCTCCTGGTGGGCCAGCAGGGTGCGGCCGAAGTACCCGAACAGGGCGCCGCCGGAGACCAGGACGGCCGTGAAGCCCAGGACGAACAGCACCGCGCCGGCCGCCATGCGGCTGCGCTGCCGCCCGCCGCGGGCGTCCGCCAGGTCGGAGACCGACAGGCTGGTCACGTAGCTGAGGTAGCCCGGCACGAGCGGCAGTACGCACGGCGAGAGGAAGGAGACGAGTCCCGCGAAGAACGCCACGGGGGCGGCGACGGCCAGGGTCCCGTGGAGGAGCGAGGGGCCTGTGCCGGCGGCGGCGAACGGCACCGTGCCGGCGAGCGCCGTCATGCCGGTGAGCGCCGTCACGCCGCCTCCTCCGCGACGCGGGCGAGCAGGGGCCCCAGTTCCTCGTCGGTGACCGCGCCCCCGATGCTGACGGCGATCCGGCCGCGGCGGTCGATCACCAGGGTCGAGGGGATGGCCTGCGGGTTGAGGATCGCGGGCGGGAAGCGGAGCAGGAGCTCGCCCGCGGGATCGTGGAGGCTGGGGAATCCCAGGCCGTGCGCGCGTACGAAGGACTGCGCCGCCGCACGCTCCCGGTCGCGGGTGTTGATCCCGAGGAACCGGACGCCCTGGGCCCGGGTCTGCCCGCTGAGCCGCTCGAGGTCGTCGGCCTCGGCCCGGCAGGGCCCGCACCAGGACCCCCAGACGTTGAGGACGACGACCTGGCCCCGGAACTGGTCGAGGCTGACCGGGTTTCCGTCCAGGTCGGCGCCCGCCAGCGCGGGCGCGGCCGGCCGGGCGCCGGGGTCCACCACCGCGGCGGCGGACATGGCCCTGACCGCGGCGCCGGCCGGGCCGGGCGGCGCCCCGCCGTCGCCGCTGCCGCTGCCGCTGCCGCCGCCGTCGGATGCGGCGCCCGCAGCGGCGTAGAGGCAGCCGGCGACCGCCACCGCGAGTCCGACGCCGGCCAGGGCCGTGGGTCGCGGAACCGGTCGTCTCATGACGCCCACTGGCGGAGGAAGGAGTTGATGCCGTCCGAGGTCAAGGCGGGATTGCCGGTGACATGGGTGTCGGTGCGCACCGTGCCGGACGGCGAGACGACGACCAGGACGGGCATCTTGTAAGTGCCGCCCGACGGGCTGTACTTGCGCAGGAGCGCGGAGTTGGCGGAGCTGTTGCCGCCGATGTCGACCTTGACCAGGTGGTACGAGGCCCCGAGGATCGATGCCGTCGGCGACTGGGCGAACACCTTGTCGGCCGCCTTGCAGTTGCCGCACCAGTTGGCGCCGAAGTCGAGCAGCACCATCCGCCCGTCGGCCTTGGCCGTGCGCAGCGCCGCGTCGATCAGCTTCTGCGCGTCGGCCCCGCTGTCGTAGCCGGGCCCGGGTACCGCGGCTGCCGGGGCGGGCGCGGTACCCGGGCCCGGCTACCACCCGGCCCTTCGCCGGGATCTTCGCGCGGGTCTCCTCGCTGATCCCCCGCAGGCCCTGCAGGCCGTCGCGCTCCACACCGCGCGCGGCACGCTCGGCGGCCTGCGGGCGGGCGTCGGCCACGGCCCGCGCGGCGGCACTGGCCGGCGGACCGTGGGCCCGGTACCCCCAGCCCGCGCCGCAACCGAGCCGGGCGAGGGCGGCCGCGTCGCGGACGGTCCGCAGACGTCGGGACCCGCCGGGAGGGCGGGGGGCAGCAGGCCCAGCCGGTCCAGGGTCTCGCGGGCGGCGAGGTCGGCGCGGGTCCACAGCGCCAGCGCGGCCGGGTCGATGCCGTCCGTGTCGGTGACCCGGCCCCCGGCGTCGCCGAGCCGGTCTTCCACCGCCGTGAGCAGCCGGTCGCGGGCGGCGGGGCTGAGGGTGTCGAAGCCGCCGCGCAGTGCGGGCAGGCGGTCCAGGAAGGCGGTGTCTCCGAGGTCGGTGACGCGGTCCAGCACCGGGTCGAGGACGGGCGCCATGGTCTCCAGGAGTGGGCCGGCCGCGGTGAGCAGGCCGGTGAGGCGGGCGGTCAGCGCGGTCCGGGTGGCGGCGTCGGTGGCCGCGTCCACCCAGGACGCGGTACGGGTCCCGAAGGCGTGGGCGTCCTCGTGGCCGAGCAGGACGCGGACGGCTCCGGCCGCGGCGGACATCAGCGGCGAGCCGTCGGCGGCCAGCCGGGTGAGGGCGTCGGTGAGCCGGATCCCGCCGAAGACGTCCGCGCGGTGGGCGAGTTCGAGCAGTGCTCGGGCGTCGTCGGGGTCGTCGGAGCCGGTGAGGCCGTCGACCTGACGGACGGCGGCCGAGGTGAGCAGTTCGCCGACCGCCGCCGACCGTGCGGCGCGGGCCTGGTCCGGGCCGAGTCCGGCGACGTGGCCGGCCCGGATGCGGTCCAGCAGGTCGAGGGCGGCCAGCAGTTGGGGCAGCGTGCCGGTGGCCGGGACGCCCTCGCCCAGTTCGGTGAGGCGTTCGTCGGCCAGCGCGGGCAGTCCGCAGGCGGCGGCCTCCGCGAGGCCGTCGATGCTCTGGGCGGCGGTGGGCCCGCCGTCGTCCTGTTCGGCGCGGCGCCTTTCGCGCAGCAGGCCTTCGGCGGCCTGGGCCGGGGTGACGCCGCGGATTCCGGCGGCGGTGAGCATGGCGGCGGTGGCCGGGGTCCAGCGCACCTCCCACCGGGTGGTCACGGCCTCGCCGGCGCCCGCGCCCGTCACGGGCGTCGACGTGGCGTAGGGGATGCCGCAGACCGTCATCCGGCGCAGCAGGAGTTCGCGGCGGCGGTCGAGGTCCGAGCGCAAGGGGTCGAGCCGCAGGTCGCGGGCGGCGGGGCCCGTGTCGGCGGGGCCGGGCAGGCCCAGGGCCGCGACCTCGTCCTCCACGGCAGGTGCCAGACCGCTGCGCGGGGCGGCGGGCGCGGGCCGGCCGGAGCGGGTGCCGACCAGGACCCGTTCCAGCGACCGGGCGACGGCGCGCCCGCGGCCGAGCGGTTCGCCCTGGGCCAGTACGGTCTGCACGGCCTCGATGAGTTCGCCGCGGCCGGGCGCGGGCAGGCCGCGCAGCCGGGCGAGGTCGCCCGCCAGCCGGACGATCTCGCGGGCGTCCGCGGGCCCCGAGGGGTGGTCCTGCGCGCGCAGTTCGCCGCAGATCCGCACGGCCGTGGTGAGCAGTGCCTCATCGATGGCGGCCGGACGGCCCGCCGCCTCCAGGACGAGGTGCTGCCATTCGGGGTCGCGGATGCCGGCCGGGTAGCCGGACCGCTCGTCCAGCAGCGGATAGGTGTACGGGATGAGGGAAACGGTCCAGGCCGGACCGCTGGGGAGCGCGTCCGCGGGCGGCACCGGGCCGGTCCCGGGGCCCAGGCCGTCCAGCAGCGCCGGGGTGTGGAAGGCGCCCACGACCACGGCCGCCCGGCGCCCGGCGGCCGTGGCCTCGTCGATTCGGGCGCGCATCCAGCGCTCGCGGGCCAGGTCCGACTCGGCCACCGCCCCGGCCCGTTCGGCGTCGTGCCGCAGCGCCCAGCCCGTGAGCAGGGCGGCGCGGCGCAGCGCCTCGGGCGGGGAGCCGGGGGCGGCGGTTTCCACCAGGCGGTCCCACAGGTCCTCGCCGGGACGGCCGGTGAGGCGGGCGGTGAGCGCCTCGCGCAGCCCGGGCCCGTCGTGGCCCGCCCCGGCCGGGCACCGGGGCTCGTGCCGGGGCTCGTGCCGGGGCCCGTGCCGGGCCGGGTCGGACAGCGGCAGGTCGCAGGCGATCACGGGGATGCCGTGGCGGGCGGCCCAGCGCAGGGCGACGAGTTCGGGGGAGAAATCGGCGAACGGGTAGAAGGCGGGCCCGCGCCCGTCCCCGCCGCCTCCGGCGGGAACGGCGGCCAGGGCGACGGGGGCCCGGGTGTCGGCGTGGGCGAGCCAGGGCAGCCACTCCTGCAGATCCGCGGGCAGCTCGACGAGCAGCACCTCGGGCTTCGCCGCGTCCAGCAGTTCCGGCATGACGGCGGCGAGCGACGGCGCGTGGTGGCGGACGCCGATGAGGTACGGGGCTGCGCGCGAGACCTCAATTTTTTTTTT
>NZ_CP030286.1:8797308-8950921 GCF_003287915.1 Streptomyces sp. ICC4
AGGAGATGTGTATAGGGGACAGCCTCGTGGTCCGGGGCCGGGTCCCGGCGGGCGTGCGGGGGGGCCGGGACCCGGCCCCGGACCACGAGGCCCGGCCGTTGGGCCCGCTCCCGGGGTTCCCCGCGTCGGCCCCCTCGCCCGATGCCGGAGCCGGTGCCGACACCGCTGCCGACACCGCTGCCGGCGCCGTCGCTCCGGCGGCCGACCCGCGGCCCGCGCCGGCCGCCCGCGAGCGGAGCAGGGCGAAGCCGGTCTCGCCCGGGCTCCGGCCGGAGCGGCCCCGGCGGGCCAGGACGGGGCGGCCCGCGCCGGCCCCGGCACCCGCCCCCGCCGCGAAGGCCCGCGGGTCCCGGCCGGCGCCGAACCGTACGTACGACATGGCACCGCTGTGCGCGGCGGCGCGGGGGACGGTGGACCCGGCCATCGTGGCGCTGTGCCGCTGACCGCGTTGCGCTGACCGCGTGGCGCTGCGGGGCGCGGGAGGCGGGATTCGCTTGGATGGGCCCGGCGGGCCCCGGCCGGGGTCCCCACAGCCTCCACCCCCAGGAGTCGCCATGGCGAAGATCGCCCTCTTCGGCGCGACCGGCACCATCGGATCCCGCGTGCTGCGCGAAGCAGCCGGGCGCGGGCACCAGGTCACCGCCGTCGTCCGTGATCCCGCACGCCTCTCGGAGGCCGACGCGGGCGCCGCGACCGCGGTCGTCCAAGGCAACGTCCTCGACCCCGCGTCCGTGAGCCGGGCGGCGGCCGGGCAGGACGTGGTGGTGAGCGCCTACGGGCCCGGCCCCGGGGATCCCGGCACGCTCGTGAGCGCCGCCAAGTCGCTGGTCGGCGGCGTCCAGGCGCTCGGCGCGGACGGGCCCGGGCCGCGCGTCGTCACCGTCGGCGGCGCGGGCTCCCTGCGCACCCCCGGCGGACCGCTGGTCTGGGACCAGGCCGGGATCCCGGAGCCGGTCCTCGCCGTGATGCACGCCCACGGGGACGCCCTCGACTTCCTGCTGACCGTGCCGGCGGACGAGGTGCGCTGGACCTGCCTGAGCCCGGCCGCCCGGATCGAGCCGGGCGAGCGGACGGGAACGTACCGGCTGGGGAGCGACGACCTCGTCGTGGACGACGACGGCCACAGCCTGATCTCCACGGAGGACTACGCCGTCGCCCTCGTCGACGAGATCGAGCGCGACGCGCACCCGGGCAAGCGGTTCACGATCGGCTACTGAGCCGGGCCCGCGCCGACGCGCAGTGCGCCGGCGCGCGGGTGCGTCGGCACACTGCCGCCGGGTACGGAAGAGAGGTGCCGGACGGGCGGGGGGGGCTCCCGATATTCGCTGGTCCGGCCGCTTTCGGCCTCCGTACAGTGACGGAACCCACCGTCGTCGAGCAGGAGCGGACCATGCGCACGCACTACCCCCGGACCCCGCATCTGCCGTGGTCCCCGGGCGCGAGCTCCGACGACGTGCGGACCACCCGGCTCGACTCCCTGGCCGGCCGGGAGGTCGTGGTCACGGAGAAGCTCGACGGGGAGAACACCACCCTGTACTCCAACGGCCTGCACGCGCGCTCGCTCGACTCGGGCCACCATCCCTCGCGAGCCTGGGTGAAGGGCCTGCAGAGCCGGATCGGGGCGCGGATACCGGCCGGCCGGCGGGTCTGCGGGGAGAACGTGTACGCCCGCCATTCGCTCGCGTACGAGCAACTCGACTCGTGGTTCTACGGGTTCTCCGTGTGGGACGGCGACCACTGCCTGGACTGGGACCGGACGGCGGGCTTCCTGCGCGAACTCGGCGTGCCGGGGCCCCGCGTGCTCTGGCGGGGCGTCTTCGACGAGCGCGCGCTGCGCAGACTGCGGATCGACACGGCACGCCAGGAGGGCTACGTCGTGCGCACCGCGGCGGGCTTCGACCGCTCCGACTTCGGGCGCTGCGTGGCCAAGTGGGTGCGGGGTGGTCACGTGGCCACGGACACGCACTGGATGTACGCGGCGGTGGTGCCGAACGGACTCGGTCCGCAGGCCGCGCTGTGGGACGTCCGGTCGGGCGCGGAGCCCGACGGTGCGGGGCTGCTCGGCGCCCTGGGCTTCGACGCGGCCGCGCACGCGCCCGCGCTCGCGCTCGCGCCCGCTCCGGATGCGGATGCGGATGCGGATGCGGATGCGGATGCGGTCGGGGGCATCGTCGCCGAAGTCGCCGACCGGATCGACGGGTTGGCGGAGCGCAGGTCCGGGGAGGCGCGGCTGGCGGGGGTGCTCGCGGGCGCACTGCACGGCGTACCTCGGGCCCGGCTCGGCGCGCGGCTCGCGGAGGGACCGCTCGGGATGGCGACGGCGCGGCGGGTCGCGGACCTGGTCGGGCTGTATCCGGCCCTGCGCAGGCCCTTCCCCCACCCGGACGCGGAACGGCGGGCCGGACTGGCCAGGATGGCGCAGGCGGCCGATCTGGGGGTGCTGCACGCGGTCGGGCCCGGTTACTTCTCGGTCACGCCTGCCGAGTCGAAGGTCGCCACCTCGTGCATCGCGCGGGCCGCGCTCTGGACCAGCGGGAGGGCCAGCAGGCCGCCCGTGCCCTCGCCGAGGCGGAGGTCCAGGTCGACCAGGGGGCGCAGGCCGAGCTTGTTCAGGGCCGCGACGTGGCCCGGCTCGGCGCTGCGGTGGCCCGCGATGCAGGCGGAGAGGGACTCCGGGGCGATGGCGCGGGCCACCAGGGCGGCCGCGCCGGCGCTCACGCCGTCCAGGATGACCGGCGTGCGCAGGGAGGCGCCGCCGAGCAGGAGGCCGACGATCGCCGCGTGCTCCAGGCCGCCGATGGCCGCCAGCACGCCGATCGGGTCCGCCGGGTCCGGCTGGTGGAGCTCGAGGGCGCGGCGGACCACCTCGACCTTGCGGGCGTGCGTCTCGTCGTTGATGCCGGTGCCGCGGCCGGTCACCTCCGCCGGGTCCACACCGGTGAAGACCGAGATCAGGGCCGCGGACACCGTGGTGTTCGCGATGCCCATCTCGCCCGTCAGCAGCGCCTTGTTGCCCGCGGCGACGAGGTCGCGGGCCGTCTCGATGCCGACCTCGATGGCGGCGACCGCTTCCTCGCGGGTCATCGCCGGGCCGACGGAGAGGTCGGCCGTGCCCGGGCGGACCTTGCGCGGGAGCAGCCCCGGCGTGGCCGGGAGGTCCCCGGCGACGCCGACGTCGATCACGCAGACCTCGGCGCCCACCTGGTTGGCGAACGCGTTGCAGACCGCGCCGCCGCCGAGGAAGTTGGCGACCATCTGCATGGTGACCTCCTGGGGCCACGGGGTGACGCCCTGGGCGTGCACGCCGTGGTCGCCCGCGAAGATCGCGACGGCGGCCGGCTCCGGGATCGGCGGCGGGCAGACCCGGGACAGGCCGGCCAGCTGCGCCGAGATGATCTCGAGCATGCCGAGCGCGCCCGCCGGCTTCGTCATGCGCTTCTGCCGCTCCCAGGCCTCGCCGAGGGCCTTCGCGTCGAGCGGGCGGATGCCGGCGACGGTCTCCGAGAGCAGGTCGTGCGGCTCCTCGCCGGGCAGCGCGCGGCGCCCGTACGTCTCCTCGTGCACGACCCAGGACAGGGGGCGGCGCTGGGACCAGCCGGCCTGGGCGAGCTCGGGCTCGTCGGGGAACTCGTCCACGTACCCGACGCACAGGTACGCCACGACCTCCAGGTGCTCCGGCAGGCCGAGCGCGCGGACCATCTCGCGCTCGTCGAAGAAGCTGACCCAGCCGACGCCCAGGCCCTCGGCGCGCGCGGCGAGCCAAAGGTTCTCGACGGCGAGGGCCGAGGAGTACGGGGCCATCTGCGGCTGGGTGTGGCGGCCGAGGGTGTGGCGGCCGCCCCGGGTGGGGTCGGCGGTGACGACGATGTTCACCGGGGTGTCGAGGATGGCCTCGATCTTGAGTTCCTTGAACTGCTTGGCCCGGCCCTTGGGCAGCGACTTCGCGTAGGCCTCGCGCTGGAGCTCGGCGAGCTCGTGCATCGTGCGGCGGGTCTCGGCCGACTTGATGACGACGAAGTCCCACGGCTGGGAGTGGCCGACGCTGGGCGCGGTGTGGGCCGCCTCCAGCACGCGGAGCAGCACCTCGTGCGGGATCGGGTCGCTGCGGAAGCCCTTGCGGATGTCACGGCGTTCGCGCATGACGCGCAGCACGGCCTCGCGTTCGGCGTCGGCGTACGCGGGCGCGGGCTCGGTGGCCCCGGCCTCCGGGGCGGTCTCCGGCTCCGGCTCCGGCGCCGGTTCGCCTTCGGGCTCGGATGCGGGGCCGGTGCCGGCTTCCGCCTCGGCGGTGGGCTCGGCAGCGGGCTCGGCAGCGGGCTCGAAGGCGGTCTCGGGCTCCAGCGGTACCTCGGCCGGCGCGGCCGCGACGGCCTCGGGCTCCGGCGTCGGCTCGGCGGCCTGAACCACCGTTTCTGCGGGCTGCGGCTCGGGCTCCGCGGCCTGCTCCACGACCGGCTCGGGCTCCGGAGCGGGCTCGGGGGCCGGTACGACGACGGCCTCGGGGACCGCGGCGACGGGCTCGGCCTCGGCCTCGGGCTCCGCGGCGGCCTCGGCTTCGGCTTCGACCGGCCCGGAGCCCGTGAAGGCGACGGCGGCGGGGGCCGGCTCGGGCGCGGGCTCGGCCACGGGCTCGGGGGCCGCGAAGACCACGACGGGCTGGGGCTCGGACGGGGACTCGGGCTGCGGCTCGGGCTGGGCCTCCGCGGCGACGACGGCCGCCACGGGCTCAGGCACGGGCGCCGGCTCGGGGGCCGCCGCGGCCTGCGGAGCCTGCTCCACCGTCCACGGGGCCCCGGTCTGCACCGGGATCTCGGCCTGCGGCAGGTCCAGGTACTCGGGTCCCGCGGTCGGCGGACCGGCCTGGAGCACCGGGCCGGGCGTCACGGGGGTGCTCAGCAGGGAGACGAGCGGCTCCACGGCGGGCACGGCGGGCGCGACGGGGGAAATCGCCCGGCTGCCGGCGTCCGGCGTACCGGCGACGTCCCCGCACGCGGCGAGGGTGATCAGGAGCGGGACGGGTACGAGTGCGCGCAGCAGGGCGCGGGGGTACGACGGCACGGCGAGGCCTCTCCGGGGGATCCGCGTCCCCTGGTCGAACGGTCGAATCGAAGAGGCGGTGCGTCAGTGTCTGACTCCCGGCGCCCGCGGGGCTCCGGTCACAGTGGCGGGACCGCACCGGATTCGCACCGGTTTCCTGTCCTGCACCGCCTGGATAACTCGGACGATTCTGCCAGACGGGTGACCCCGGCCGACGCCCGCACCCGAATCGGCCCTACGGCGCGGGCCGTCGCGAGCCGTCGGGGTTGTGCGGTGTCGTCGGATCGTCCGGGGGCCTGGGCAGGAAGGCGAGGGCGCCCATGCCCTCCGTGCGGGACCAGGTCCGGTACTCCGCCGCGGTCTCGACTCCGTGAACGAACCGCTCCGGTTCGGCGGGGTCGAAGTCCTGGTGGACCACTCCGGCCACCTCCAGGATGTCCAGCAGCATCCGGGCCGTCAGCGGGGCGTTGAGCTGCTCGGCGACGCCCTCGGCCCCCCACCGGATGATGGTCTCCGCGGCCCGGGCGACGCCCTCCGCCGTGGCCGTGGGAAGGGCCAGCGCGAGCGAGGCCCGCACGATCTCGACCGCGTCCTCGGAGCGCACGGATCACCGCCTCCTTTCGCACACGATGCAGAGGCCCGCGCGAGCGGTGAAGCCCAGGGCCAGTTTGCCCGTGTTCTGCGCCTGCCGCAGGCACTCGTGCCGGTCGAGATGAGCGTACTGCTGGGTCGACATCGTGTCCCTGACGAAGACCTCCCAGTGGTCCTGGGCCTTCACCCAGTCGTTGCGGTGCGCCACCCGGACCCAGGTGTCGACGAAGTCCTGCCGTGCGTGGGTTCCGTGGAAGTACGGCCCCAGATCGTCTATGAGGCCGGGGAGGCGGACCCGCTGACGCAGCGTTCGCCGCTGGAAGAGGGTGTTGGTGGAGATCGACTTCACGCGGCTTATGCGTTCGGCGATGACATGGCCGGCGAACCCACCGATGATGGCCGGGACCAGGAGCCAGCCGACCAGCGAGGCCAGCCACAGGAGCACGTGCTTCGGGGCGTCGATCAGGGTGAACACCCGGTACACGCTGCTGGGGCTGCCCGCCCGCGCCGCGAAGACGTACAGGAGCACCAGGCACACGGCCATGGGCAGTCCCCAGTCCACTATCCACTGGGTGACCCCCTTCAGGGCCTTCCGCGAGCGCCACAGGCGCAGCCAGCGCCGCAGGAGGCGCCGGCGATCGGGCGGCAGATCGAGATGGCCTGGCACAGGGATGGGTCCGCCGAGCAACTGTTCCCCCCGGATCTCCGTCACGCCTGAGCGCGATCAACTCCCGTCATATACCGGGAATCCCCGCCGCGTACAAGACCGCACACCGAGCCCCGGAAACGCCTGTGGCCCGGGCTCGACGACTTGGTCGTCGAGCCCGGGCCACAGGACTTCTCGCGTTGCAGGGGTGGCAGGAGTCGAACCTGCGACATCTGGTTTTGGAGACCAGCGCTCTGACCAGCTGAGCTACACCCCTTCGGTGGGTCCAACCATGCCATGGCGTCCGCCTGAGATCCAATCAATTCGGTGGTCGACGGCCGAGAATTTCGTCGCGGGATCGGGCGCCGCAGGAGCGGAGCCAGTCGATGAGCGCGATGTCCTCGCCGGTCAGGGCAGCGTCGAGGGGGGTAAGGGAGCCGTGGCCGATCCAGTTGATGTCCGCTCCTCGAGACAGCAGGTATCGGGCCGTGGACAGTCGGCCCCCGTGGCACGCGCCCCAGAGGGCTTCGGTGACCTCCTCGGGATCCGCCCCCGCGGCGACGAACTCCCTTACAGGGCCGAGCAGTCCGAGGGCGGCCGCGTCCCACAGGGTGGGGCGGGCCCCAAGGTCCAGGAGGCGGCGCGCCGCGCGCCACTGGCCGAAGCCGGTCGCGTCGGCCAGCGGAGTGCCGCCGCCGAGCACCGCGCCCGGGGCTTCGATGTCGGCGCCCGCCTCGACGAGGGCGTCGAGCGCGGGGACGTCGTCGTTGCTCGCGGCCCAGTGCAGCGGGGTCTCCTCGTGCGAGCCGCCGAACCGGGCCCCCGGGTCGGCGCCGGCCGCGACGAGGGTACGGATCACCTCCGCGGTCCGGGGGCGGTGCCCGGGCCAGTCCACGGCGATGTGCAGCAGGCTGCGCTCGCCCGCCGCCTCGCCGTGCCGCACGATCCGGGCCCCGGCGAGCCCGGGGTGCGCGGCCAGCAGCCGCCCGAGTCCGTCGAGGTCGCCGGCCCGGATCGCCGACGTGACGGCGACGGCGAGCGGGTCCTGTGCCGGGAGGGAGAGCATGCGGCCAGCCTACGAGGCGACGAGCGGCGGGCGGGGGACGAGGGGCGAGGGACGAGGGGCTGGGCCGTGCGACGAGCAGGCAGTACCGGGCAGGCCCGGGCGGCCCCCAACCCAACGGCCCCGCGTCACAGTTCGATTCGGCGTTTCCACCAGGGGAGGTCGGGGGGAGCGAAGGGGTTGTGGGCCGTGCGTCGGAGGATCTGGGCGTCCACGGGAGCGAGGAGCGCGTGCAGTTCGCGTCGCGCTCTTTTGGGGAGGGCGTGGAGCACTATCTCCAGCAGCGTGCGGACGTTGTAGTAGCCGCACTCGAGGTTTCCCTGGTCGTATCCGTAGAACGGGGCGAGATCCCGCCTCGGCCTACGGGCAAGGGAACTCCATCGGTGGAACGCGTGCGCGACCTCGCCGACCGGGAGACCTCGACTGCGCTCGAAGTGTGCAAGCTGCCCGTTCGTCGACGCAGAGATCCCTCGGATCACGGCTGTCCGTCGGTGCGGAGCCTGGTCGGCCCGGCGTGAAAGCCGGAGCCTGATCTCGCCCGGCGATCGGCGAGGCATGGGCACTTCTTCGGGTGGAAGGTGGGAAGTCCCGCGACGTTAGAACATTTGACGTTCGGAATCAAGATCCAGACGATCGAAGGGTTCCGCCTGCTCAGGTCGTCTGACGTCCGGCGACTCGGCCGGTTATTGCCCGCTGGCCGCGGGCCATTGCCCTCAGGATCCTGGCGCCGCTGGACCACGCCTGGAGGGAGTCGGCCCGGCGGCGGCCGACCACGGTGAGGGCGAGGGCGGCGAGGCCCACCGGCAGGGCGAGCGCCGGGCGCGCGGCCCGGGCGCCCCACGCCCGTAAGGCGGGAACGGCGGTGCCGAGGGTGGCCAGGGTGACGGTCGTGGTGGTCTTCTGGGTGGACATCTTGATGCTCCCCGCTGGGTGGGCCTCGGTTACAGGCTCATGTTCCTGCGGGGAGCCGCCACACCGCGTCCCGCTGTGGAGTGGGGTTTGCGCGTTGCTCTCAGGTATCGAGATCACGTCTGGGCGGCGAGTCCCCCGGCCCCTGGCCCGTCGACCCCCGTACCACCAGCTCCGGCTGGAAGACGTACTCCGTGCGCTGCACCGGGGTGCCGGCGACGGCCTCGAGGAGGGCGCCGACCGCGGCCGTGGCCATGGCGCGCACCGGCTGGCGGATCGTCGTCAGCGGCGGGTCCGTGAAGGCGATCAGCGGGGAGTCGTCGAAGCCGACCACCGAGACGTCCTCCGGCACGCGCAGCCCCCGCTCGCGCGCCGCGCGGATCACACCCAGCGCCATGGGGTCGCTGCCGCACACGATGCCCGTGCAGCCGCGGTCCAGCAGGGCTCCGCCCGCCGCGTGGCCGCCCTCCACCGTGAACAGGGTGCGCTGGATCAGCCCCTCGGCCGCCGCCGAGGGGAGCGCGGCAGTGAAGCCCGCCTCCTTGCGGGCCGACGGGACGTAGCGCGTCGGCCCGATGGCCAGGCCGATCCGCCGGTGCCCGAGGTCCTCCAGGTGGCGTACCGCCATGTCCGCCGCCGCGCGGTCGTCCGGGGAGATGAACGGCGCCTGGACCTGCTCGTTGAAGCCGTTGATCATGACGAACGGGACGCCCCGGGCCGCGAGCCGCTGGTAGCGGGACGGGTCGGCGGAGGAGTCGGCGTGCAGGCCCGACAGGAACACGATGCCCGTGACCCCGCGCTCCTCCAACTGCTCCACCAGCTCGTCCTCGGTCGCCCCGCCCGGCGTCTGCGTGCACAGGACCGGCGTGTAGCCGTGCCCCGCCAGCGCCTGCTCGATGACCTGGGCGAACGCCGGGAAGATGGGGTTGGTGAGCTCCGGGATCAGCAGGCCGACCAGGCCGTTGCTGCGCCGGCGCAGCCGTACCGGCCGCTCGTAGCCCAGCAGGTCCATGGCGGCCAGCACCTTGTGACGGGTGCCGGACGCCACGCCCGACTTGCCGTTGAGGACACGGCTGACGGTCGCCTCGCTGACCTCGGCCTGCGCGGCGATGTCCGTCAGCCGGAGCGGTGCGGTCACCCGCGCCACCACACCGCCGTGTCGGGTGCCAGTACGTCCGGGTCGGCGAGGTCCCCGCTCGACAGCAGGGCCGTGCCCGGCGCGGGTATCCGTACCGGCTCGTCCGTCGTGTTCACCGTGCACGTGAAGTCGCCGCGGCGGAAGGCGAGAACGCCCTCCGGGGCCTCCAGCCACTCCACGGCGTCGCCGGCGCCCAGCGCGGGGTGCGAGCGGCGGATCCGCAGCGCGGCGCGGTACAGCTCCAGCGTCGAGTGCGGGTCGCCGGTCTGCGCGGCCACGCTGAGCCCGGCCCAGTCTGCGGGCTGCGGCAGCCAGCTTCCGCCGTCACCGAACCCGTACGGGGCCCGCGTACCCGACCAGGGGATCGGTACGCGGCAGCCGTCGCGCAGCCCGTCCTGTCCCTCGCCCCTGGCGAACGCCGGGTCCTGGCGCACGGAGTCCGGGAGGTCCACCACCTCGGGCAGACCCAGCTCCTCGCCCTGGTACACGTACGCCGACCCGGGCAGCGCCAGCATCAGCAGCGCGGCCGCCCGCGCCCGGGCCCCCCTGCCCCTTGTACCGAGTACCGCCCGGCGTGGCCTACGGCCCGCCGGGCGGAGTCATGAAGACCGGCCGGGCCCAGTCCGGGGGTTCCGGGGGCGGTACGCGCCTCCCCGAGATCCCGGGCGGCCTGCGATCCACCCGCACGGCCGGACCGGCCCGCTGCTCGTCGGCGCCGTTCCCGGCCCCGGCGGCGGCTGTTTCGGTGGCCGTGGCGGCGCGCAGGGCCGCGATGAACTCCCGGCAGGATTCGTAGCGGTCCTCCGGGACCTTGGCCATCGCCTTCGCCACGACCTCGTCGGCCGCCCGCGCGATCCCCGGCCGCCTCTCGGCCAGGGGAGCCGGCCGGTCGTACTGGTGCGCCCACAGCAGCGCCGGAACGTCGTCGCGCTCGAAGGGCGGCCCGCCGGCGAGTGACTCGTAGACGACGCACCCGAGGCTGTAGACGTCGCACCTGCCGTCCACCGGCCTGCCGGCGATCTGTTCCGGCGCCATGTAGTCGAGCGTGCCCACGAACTCGCCCGCGGTGGTGAACCCGGTGAGCGACAGAGCCCTCTTCGTCAGCCCGAAGTCCGTGAGGTACGCGTGCTCGGGGTGGTCGCTGTCGGTGCCGGCGGCGACCAGGATGTTGCCGGGCTTGACGTCCCGGTGCACGAGATCGTGCTCGTGGGCCGCGTCGAGCGCGGACGCCACCTGGGCCGCGATGCGCACGGCGGTCGCCACGGGGAGCAGCCCGTCCCCGTCCAGGAGGGCCCTGAGGTCCGGGCCGTCGACGTAGCGCATGGCGATGTACAGGAGGCCCTCGGTCTCACCGGCTTCGAAGATCGGCACGATGTGCGGGTGGTCGATCCTCGCGGCCACGCGGGACTCGTGGGTGAAGCGGCGGCGGAACACGTCGTCGCGGGCCCGCTCCGGGGCGATCAGCTTGAGCGCGACCGTACGGTCCAGGCGCAGGTCCTTGGCGCAGTAGACGACGGCCATGCCACCGCGGCCGATCAGGCGCTCGATCCGGTAGCCCGCGATCTCCTGGCCGATCAGGCCGGAGGCCCGGCCCGTGTGAAGGCCTCGGTTCGCTGGCGTGCCCATCAGGCGCCTCCCCGCACCCCGGCCGACCGGGCGAGCGCTGCGTGCGGTCGATCGAACCGGCCGCTCTCCGGTACCCGAAAGTCTATCGAGTGATCCATCCGCGTGCCCGGCAAGGGCCCCGCGCACGGTGCGCGGGGCCCTTGGAAAACGTGCCGGCGGGGGTCAGTCCTCACCTCCGTTGCCTCCCCGGCCGCCCTGGCCGCTGGTCTGGCAGCCGATGCCGATGCAGATGCCGCCGTCGCCGCCCGTGCCGCCCTCGCCGCCGTCGCCGCCGGGCCGTGCGGCCCCGCCGTTGCCACCGTTGCCGCCGTTGACGCTGCCGCCGCACACTCCGGCACAGACCCCGCCGCGACCGCCGGCCGTGCCGTTGCCGCCCACGGGGCCGGTCGTGCCGTTGCCGCCGTTGGCGCTTCCGTTGCACTGGCCGACGCAGACGCCGCCCTTGCCGCCGTTGGTGCCGTTGACCGATCCGTCGCACTGGCCGGCGCAGACCCGGTCGCCGACGCGGACGCTTCCGTTGCCGACGTTGACGCTGCCGGCGCCGGCTTTGAGCTTGCCGATCACCTTTCCGGTACCGAGCCGGTTCCCTCCCTGGCCGCCGTCACCGGCGCCGTAGGCGAGGCCGTGCTGCTGGCTCGCGACGACCTGGGTCGCCGTGGTGGCCGGGGCCGCCATGGCGGCGGGCGCCATGGCGCCGGCGCCGATCAGGGTGGTCGAGACGGCGAGACCGATACGAAACTTCCAAGACTGCAGTCGCATGAGATTCTCCCTAGCCGAGAAACTGATTCCGATTCCACCGGTGATTCCGGTTCCGAAAAGACGCGGGCTCCCCGGCCCATTCGGGCCGGGGAGCCCTTCCCCCCCAGCTTTACCGTCCTTGGTTCCTCACTGGGAGAAGGGGGAGTCGCCTCCCATCAGGGCGAACCAGTCACCGTCTTCGTACTGCTGCTTCCAGGTGTCGAGCTGGCTCTCCGAGATCTTGTACTTGTCGGCGATCTTCTCCTTCATCTCGTCCGAGTCGTCGGCCAGCAGGATCATCACGATCTGTACCTTGTCGACCACCGAGAGGTCGGACTTGTCCTTGTCGGGCAGGTCGCTGAAGCGGAGGCATCCGGAGCGGCCGGACTTGCCGGGCTCACCGGGCTCGCCGGGCTTGCCGCCCTTGCCACCTTCTCCGCCCTTGCCGCCCTCGCCGCCCTTGCCGATCCTGAAGCAGGGTTCCGGGTGGTCAGCGACGACCGAGGAGCTGGTGCCGGCCGAGGTGGGGTGCTCCGACGCCTGCGCGGCACACGCCGTACCGGTGAAGAAGGCCAGGGAGACCGCCGCCAGGATGAGCGGACGCTGCCAGGTGGTCGTGAACATTGGATTTTCTCCGTTGCCGAGATCAAAAGGCCCGGGGCCGGGGGAGCGGCCGTCATCGCGGGGCCGTCAGGGCGGCGAAGGCCGACTCGTGGGCCCGGCGGCGCGAGCGGTCCCGGGCGAAGACCTCGCGGGCCACCGCGGCCAGCACCGCCGCCGGGGCGTGCAGGTCGAGGCGGCTGGCCTCGGCGACCTGCTTGGACCAGGCGGCCGGTACCGCCGCCCCGCCGGACAGCGCGCCCGCGATCGCCCCCGCCATGGTGGCGATGGAGTCGCAGTCCCGGCCGTAGTTGACGGCGCCGAGCACGGAGCCCTCGTACGCCCCGTCGGCGATGAGGAGCATGCCCAGCGCGATCGGGAGCTCCTCGATCGCGTGCAGGCGCGAGGGCCGGCGCGCGCCCAGCGACGGCTTGCGGTAGTCCGGGCCGACCGAGTCGAACGGGGCGATCGCCGCCCGCAGCGGCGCCAGGGCCGATTCGAAGTCCCGGTGCCGGGCGGCCTCTTCGACGACCGCGGAGATCGCCGCGTGCGTGCCGTCCTTGGCCAGGGACAGGGCGCTGTCGACGACCGACGCGGCCGTGGCGCCCGGCACGCAGGCCGCCGCCACCGCCGCCGCGAAGACGCCGGCCGCCTCCCGGCCGTACGAGGACTGGTGGGCACCGGTGACGTCCAGCGCCTCCGCGTACGCCCCTTCCGGATGGCCCGCGTTGACCAGGCCGACCGGGGCCATGTACATCGCCGCGCCGCAGTTGACGATGTTGCCGCTGCCCGCCTCGCGCGGGTCCACGTGGCCGTAGTGCAGCCGGGCCACGATCCACTTCTCGGCGAGGAAGATCCGCTGGAGGGGGAGGGCCTCGGCTTCGAGCTCGGGGATCCAGCGGGGGGTCGCCATCAGATCGGGGACCAGGTGCTCGGCGACCGCGTAGGCGTCCAGATGGTCCCGTACGGCCGCGTAGACCCGTACCAGCGCGTGCGTCATGAGGGTGTCGTCGGTGACGTGGCCGTCACCCTTGTGGTACGGGGCGATCGGCCGGGCCGTGCGCCAGTTCTCGTGCCACGGGCCGACGATGCCGCGCACGCGGCCGCCGTGCCGTTCCACGATCTGCTGCGGGGTCCAGCCCTCCACCGGGCCGCCCAGCGCGTCGCCGACCGCGGCTCCGACGAGGGCGCCGGTGATCCTGTCGTCCAGGGTGAGAGTGGGGTCGATCGTCATGTGCGGGTCATTCCTTGGGGGTGCGGCCGTGGCTGGGACTGGGGCTGGGGCTGGGGCTTCGGTGAGGTGAGTTCCGTACGGTCGAGCAGGGCGGCCAGTTCGACGAGGTCGGTGCCCGCCAGGCGGGGGAGGGCGCAGCCGGAGAGGGTGCGGCAGGCCTCGCGCCAGGCGGCGGGCAGCGAGTCGCCGCCGCCGAGCGCCCCGGTGAGGGCGCCGGCGAGGGCGGGGGCGGAGTCCGCGACGCGCGAGAGGCAGGCGGCGGCCGGGACCGCCTCGCCGACCCGTCCGCGGGCGGCGGTGGCGAGGGCGAGGGCCACGGGGACGGTCTCCGCGGCGGCGATCCCGTAGCTGTAGACGTGGTCGACGATCTGGTGCTCCAGGAGCGGGACGATGGCGAAGGCGCCGCCGTTCGGCTCCGCGCGGGCGAGCTGGACGGCGTGCCGGGCGTTGCGCCCGATCTCGGTGGCCTCCGGGAGCTGTTCGAGGGCGGCGTCGACGGCGGCGTCCGTACCCGCGCCGGCGAGTGCGGTGGCGATGGCGGCGGCCATGGCGCGGGCGCCGTGGACCCCGTCGCCGTCCTGGGTGTAGCGGGCGTCGAACTCGGCGAGGTCGGCCGCGGCGAGGGGGTCCCCGGGGTGGACGACGGCGAGCACGCAGGCGCGGATGCAGGCGGCGTCGTCGAAGTAGTGCGGGTTGTCGTGGCCGGTGGCGGGCGGGCGCAGGCCGGCGGCGAGGTTGCCGAGGCCGGCCCGGACGGAGATCCGGGCGCGCAGGGGGAGGACGGCGGACTCGACCTCGGGCGCGCGTTCGGCCGCCCTGGCCACTTCGCTGGCCAGGGCGTTCCAGGCCAGGTCGATGGCGGCGCGCATCCTGCGGGACCGGGAGAGGTCGCTGAGCAGGACCCCGGCGGCGCTGAGGACGGACTCGGCGGCGAACGCGGCCCATTCGGCGTCGTCGGAGGGGCCGAGGCGCAGCGGCTCCGGGGGCTGGTTGAGGGCGATGGGGACGGGGAGGGTGGTGGTGGCGTTCTGCTCGGCGAAGGTGTCGAGCTCGCGGGTGAGCCGGCGGGTCCACTCGGGCATCCGGCTGGCGCGGTGCCGGGCGGCGGGCCAGCCGGCGGCGTCGCCCGCGGCGAGGCCGAGGAGCAGCCCCTCGATCCGGCGGAGCCCTGCGGGGGGCCGGCCGGGCTGCGGTCCGGGGCCGGGCCCGACGGCGCTCGCGGGACCGAGGCCGGGTCCGGTCGCGGGCCCGGAGGCGTCGGCCGCCGGGCCGGCGGTACGGAGCTGCGGTGGGGCTGACCGGGGCGAAGGAGCCGGGGACCGGGGGAGCGGGAGCGGCCGAGGACTGCGCCGGGACCTGCGCCGCGGGCTCCGCCGGGACCTGCGCCGGGACCTGCGCGGGGGCCTGCGCCGCGGGCTCCGCCGCGACCTGTGCCGGGACCTGCGCGGGGGCCTGTGCCGCGGGCTCCGCCGGGACCTGCGCCGGGGCGTCCGCCGCGGGCTCTGCCGCGACCTGTGCCGGGACCTGCGCGGGGGCCTGTGCCGCGGGCTCCGCCGGGACCTGCGCCGGGGCGTCCGCCGCGGGCTCTGCCGCGACCTGTGCCGGGATCTCCGCGGCGGGCTCCGCCTCGGCCTGTGCCGGGGTCTGTGCCGGGGCCGCGTCGGCCGGGGGCTTCTCGAGCGACAGGGGCTGCGAAGGCGCCGGTATGGAGGCCGCTTCGGGTATGGGGGTGCCCGCGGGCTCCGTCGGCGGGCCGGACGGAGTGCTGGGCGGGTTCGGCGGGGTGCTCATACCGGCGGGGAATCCTTCAGGTCGCAATCGGCGCGTGACGATCACCAGCCTTTCATGGACCGCGCCCTGCGCGCCGGGCATTTCGGGCCCGGGCGGCACGGCCCCGGACATCCCCGGCCCGGTGCGGGCCCGGGGCCGCGCGAACGGCCGCGCGGCGCCGGGCCCGCCAGCGGGCGGCAGTACTAGCGGCGGTAGCCGAGGGCGGTCATCATTCCGGCCTCCGCGTGGTAGACGTTGTGGCAATGCACCATCCACAGGCCGGGGTTGTCCGCGTCGAAGTCCGCCGTCAGCTTCCCGCCCGGCAAGATCACGGCCGTGTCCTTGCGGACCCCGCCCGGGCGGCCGCCGACGGCGAAGGTGTGCCCGTGCAGGTGCAGCGGGTGCCACATCGTTGTGGAGTTGTTGAACTCCAGCCGGACCCGTTCGCCCGCCTTCATCTCGTGCAGCCGGTCCGGCGCGTACGGCTTGCCGTCGAAGGCCCAGTCGTACGCGGCCATCGAGCCCGTCAGTTTGAGCTTCACCGTGCGGTCCGGCTCCCGCGCGGCCAGCGCCACCGGCTCCGCCGCCTTCAGCGAGTCCGCCGTCAGCGGCCGCCCGGACAGCTCGGCGGGCCGGGTTTCCGCGGTCGGCGCCGTACCCGGAGCGGTGCGCAGCAGGGCGAGCGCCGACGCCGACCGCCCCTTGCCCTCGGCCAGCGCGGTCAGCGGGAACACCCCGTCGCCCGCCGTCACCAGGACGTCGTACCGCTCGCCCATGCCGAGCAGCAGCGAGCGCGCCGCGGTGTGCTCGACGGGGAAGCCGTCGGCGTGGGTGACGGTGAGTTCGTGGCCGCCGAGGGCGACCCGGAAGGCGGTGTCCCCGCCCGCGTTGACGATGCGGAGCCGGATCCGGTCGCCGGGGCGGGCGGCGAAGACCGACGGGTCGTCCGGGATGCGGCCGTTGACCAGGTAGTACGGGTACGCGACGTCTCCCGCGTCCTTGCCGAGCACCTCGCTGTCGCCGCCCATCAGGACGCGCGACGGGCCGCCGGTGGCGGTCGGCGCGGGCGAGCCGGAGCTGGAGTCGGAGTCGGAGTCGGAGCCTGCGGAGGAGGAGCCGGAGGAGCCGTGGCCCGCGTGGCCGCCGCCCGGGCTCGCGCCCATGCCCTTGCGGAGTTCGGCGAGCACGGCGTCCGGCGTGGAGCCGTCCACGCCGTCGAGCCAGTCGTCCAGGACGACCACCCACTCCTTGTCGTAGGAGAGCGGCTCCTTGGGGTCCTCGACGATCAGCGGCGCGTACAGGCCGCGGTCCTGCTGGACCCCGGAGTGCGGGTGGAACCAGTACGTCCCCGGGTGCGTGACGGCGAACCGGTACGTGAACGAGCCGCCCGGGGCGATGTCCCGCTGGGTCAGCCCCGGCACCCCGTCCATGTCGTTGCGCAGCGCCAGCCCGTGCCAGTGCAGGGAGGTGGCGGCGGGCAGGTTGTTGGCGAGGGTCAGGGCCAGGGTGCCGCCGGCGGTGACCCGTACCTCCCCGCCGGGCAGTCGGTCCCCGTACGCCCATGAGCGGACGGTGCGGCCGCCGCCGAGGTCGAGCGGGGTGGCGGTGGCCGTCAGCCGGACCTCGGTGAGCGGGCCGGCGGCCGTGCGGGCGGCCTCGGCGGCCCGCACCTCGGGGCCGGCCGGGTCGACGTAGCCGCCGGGAACCGCGGCGCCGGAGGAGCCGCCGGCCGTGGCGCCGGAGCCGTGGTCCATGCCGGCCGTGCCGGAGCCCCCGCAGGCGGCGAGCAGCCCGGAGCCGGCGAGGGCGGCGCCCGCGCCGAGGTCCGGACCCGGGGGGCCCCCGCCCCGCCCCCCGGGCTCCGGCGACCGTGGCCCCAAGTGGGGGCCGGACCTGCACAGGGGGCAGGACGGCCGCGCCGGACCCGCGCAGAAAGCGGTCGCTCGGCCGAGGCAAGATCCGGACGCCGCCCGCAAGCCCGTGTACGCGCCCGTCGCCCTCTCCGGCATCACCCTCGGCTTCTTCATCGAGAGCCAGGCCGGATTCCAGGCCCCGGAGGAGGTCAGGGCGCGCAACGGCACCCGGCTCGGCCCCCTGCGGCTGACCCCGCGCCTCGTGGCGAAGCTGCTGACCGCGTCGTACAAGCACGGCAACTCCCGCTTCGCCGAGAGCACCGCGAAGAACCCCGAGAACCTCGGCCGGGACCCGGAGTTCCCGCCGCACAACCCCGCCGACGCGGGCCCCCACTTCGCCGCCACCCCCCGCCCCGCCTCCGGGTCCGCCCGGGGGCTGGGCCGGGGTCTGGGGCGGGCTCTGACCGGGGTCCGGCGCGGCCGTGGCCGGCGCCGTCGAAGGGGAACTGCTAGCGCCGGGGGTGGTGGAGGCCCCGCTCCGCGAACCGCCCCCGCCGTCGGACGAGCACCCGCTCAGGCCCGCCGCCACGGCTGCCGCCGCGGTCACCGCAGCCAAACCCACTCGCCATCCACGCGCTCGCATGACCCACCCCCGCAGGTATTCCGGCTCGAACCCCGAGTATGGAGTCAGCACCACCCGCACGGATAGCACCCGGAGGCCGACATCAGCCGCTTCGCCCCTTGGCGCTGGCTGCCGCCGCTGACCGCCGTCGTCCTCGGCCTCTGGGGCCTCTCGCGCGGCGGATCCATGTGGCGCGACGAGTCCGTCACCTGGCAGGTCGCGCACCGGCCGCTCGGCGGGCTGTGGGAACTGCTCGGCCAGGTCGACGCCGTGCACGGCCTCTACTACCTGCTCATGCACGCGGTCTTCGCCCTGTCGGGCACCGGAGCCGACGGCACCGGCCTCTGGGCCCTGCGCCTGCCGTCCGTCGCCGCCACCGCCCTGGCGGCCGCGGGCGTGTCCGCGATCGCCCACCGGCTGGCGGGCGGGGACGGCGCTGCCGCTGCCGCTGCCGCTGCCGGTGCCGGTGCCGGTGCCGGTGCCGGTGCCCGGGCCGACGGCGCCGCCCGGGCCGCGGGGTCCGGGCGGGCCGGGCGGGCCGCGCTGTTCGCCGGGACGGTGTACGCCGTGCTGCCGCCCGTACAGATGTACGCCCAGGAGGGGCGCTCGTACGCACTGGTCGCCGCGGCCGTCGTCTGGGCGACGTACCTGATGCTGCGCGAGCGGTGGGCCGCCTACGCCGTCGTGCTCCTGCTGGGCTGCTGGCTGCACGAGTTCGCCGTACTGGCCCTGCCCGCGCACGCGTGCACCGCCTGGCGCTCGCGCGGCTGGCGGTTCGCCGCCGGGGCCGTGGCGGCCGGGCTGCTGCCGCTCGCCCTGGTCAGCGCGCGCCAGGCGCAGCAGCAGCTGGGCTGGCTCGGGCGGCCGTCCTGGCAGGACTGGGCGGCGTACGGGGTGCTCGCGGCCGCCGCGCTGCTCCTCGCCCGGGGGGCCGCCCGGGAACCCGTGCGGGTCGCGCTGCCGCTGGCCCTGCTGCCGCCCGGGCTGCTGCTGGCGGTCTCGCTGGTGCACCCCTGGTACGTCGACCGGTACGTCCTCTACGCGCTCGCCGGCCTCGCCCTCCTCGCGGGGGTGCGGCTCGCGGGCGCGCGCGGGCGGTGGCCGTGGCTGCTGGTCGTGGCCCTCCTCGTCCCCGCCGGGCTCTGGTCCGCGTGGCTGCGCACGCCGGAGAGCCGCAAGGACGACGTCCTCGCCGTGGCCGCGGCCGTGCGCGAGCGCGCGCGCCCGGGCGACGCGGTGGTGTTCCTCCCCTCGCGGCGGCGCGAATGGCTCCTGTCCTCGCCGGAGCTCTACGCGTCCCTGCGCGACATCGCGCTGTCCCGCGCCCCGGAGGCCTCGCGGAGCCTCCAGGGCGCGGAGCGGACGCCGGAGGAGATCCGCAAGGCCCTGCTGGACCCGCGCGTCGACCGGGTGGTGGCGCTGATGGACCCCGCGGACCAGCCGCTCGACGGGTACCCGGCGGAGGCGGTCAAGCGGCAGACGCTGGTCTCCTCCTTCGACCTGTGCTCGGTGACGGCCCTGCGCGGCGCCCGCGTGGCCCTCTTCGCCCGCCCGGGCGACTGCCCCTAGGCGTCTCTTTCGGATCTTGTCGGCCGAGCCCGCGGCGTCTGGTGCCGTGCCTGGCAAGGCGGAGGGGCGATGCGTGTCCTGGACGTGCTCGGGCGTCCCGACAACGCGGCCAGGCGCGGTGCCAGGCGTCGCGGGCCCGGCAAGATCCGAAAGAGCCGGCCTAGTGCTGTGACCGGGAAGGTCCACCGGGTCGCGGCGCCCGGCACGGCAAACCTTCCCGGCCACAGCACTAGACCGCCGGGCCGGCGGCTCGACCCGCCCTCCGGGCCGGTCGGGGCGGGCGGACCGGGGCGGGCGGACCCGGCGGAGGGGCAGTCTCTTATTCACCTCCGACGCCCCCGAATGCCCCGCCCGCCCTGCGCGGCGTCAGCCTCGAACTGCCCCCCGGCCGCCGGATCGCCGTCATCGGCGCCAGCGGCTCCGGAAAGTCGACGCTGCTCGCGGCGATCGCCCGACTGGTCGTCCCCGCCGGGGGCGGCATCACCCTCGACGGCGAAGTCCTCGCCCGCGTACCGGAGTCCACCCTGCGCCGCACCGTCAGCAGCTCCCTCCAGGACGCGCACGTCTTCCACACCTCCGTCCGCAACAACCTGCGGCCCGCCCGCCCCGACGCCACCGACGCCGAGATCCGCGAGGCGCTGCGCCACGCCGGCCTGCTCGACTGGGTCCTCGGCCTGCCCGAAGGCCTGGACACCTTCGTGGGCTCCGACGGCGGCCGGCTCTCCGGCGGCCAGCGCCGACGGCTCCTGCTGGCCCGCGCGCTCCTCGCCGCCCCGCCCGTCCTGCTCCTCGACGAGCCGACGGAGGGCCTCGACGGGGCAGCCGCCGACGCCGTCCTCGCCGACGTGCTCGACAGCACCCGCGGCCGGTCGCTGATCCTCGTCACCCACCGCCTCCAGGGCCTGGAGGCCATGGACGAGGTGCTGGTGATGGCCGACGGCCGGATCATCCGGCGCGGCACCCCCCGAGCCGTCCTCGAGCCGTCCCCGAAGGGCTCGGGCGAATCTCTCACCGTGCCTGTATGACCGTACGCACGGAGGAGCCGAAGACCGATGGCCGCCCCGACCCAACCCCGTATCGACCCGCCCGCGTCCCACCGGCCCAGCGCCGTACTCCTGGGCCGCCCCCGCTGGTTCGTCACCCTGTGGGGCACGGACATGTGGGAGCGGTTCAGCTTCTACGGGATGACGGCGATCCTCGTCCTGTACTCGACGGAGTCCACCGCCAACGGCGGCCTCGGCATGTCCAACGAGGACGCGGCGCTGCTCTACGGCCTCTACATGGCCTCGGTGTTCATCGCCTCCGTCCCCGGCGGCTGGATCGGTGACCGCGTCCTCGGCACCTACCGCGCGGTGCTCTACGGCGGGATCCTGATCGGGCTCGGCCACCTCTGCATGGCGGTCCCGGTCACCGGCTTCTTCTACCCCGGCCTGCTGCTCATCGCGCTCGGCACCGGCATGCTCAAGCCGAACATGGCGGGCCTCCTCAGCTCCTTCTACGACCGCGACGACCGCGCGGGCCGCGATGCCGGCTTCGCCATCTTCTACATGAGCGTGCAGGTCAGCGCCCTGATCGCGCCCATCGTCGTGGGTGCGGTCGGCGAGGGAGTGAACTGGCACCTCGGCTTCGGCCTCGCCGCCCTCGGCATGGCCGTGGGCCTGATCCAGTACGTCAGGGGCGCCCGCGACTTCCAGGGCGTGGGCGGCGCCCCCGAGCGTGCCGCGAGCCCGTCCCAGCGCACCCGGGTACTGCGCGTCTCCCTGGCCGCCACCGCCCTCGTGCTCGCCGTCTACGGAGCGGACGCCGCCCTCGGCACCTTCGAGATCGGCCACGTCATGGCGCTGATCGGGCTGCTGTGCATGACCGCGCCCGTGATCTGCTTCTGGCGGCTGATCCGCAACCCGCTGCTGACCGCGGGGGAGCGGGTCAGGGTGAAGACGTACATCTGGCTGTTCCTGGCCTCCGCCGTGTTCTGGGCGCTGTTCCTCCAGGGCGGGTCCGTCTTCACGCTCTTCGCCAAGGAGTCCACCGACCGGGAGATGTTCGGCACCACCGTGCCCGCCAGCTGGTTCCACGCGGCGATCCCGATGTTCGTGCTGGTCACCGCGCCGCTGTTCGCCTGGCTCTGGACCCGCGCCGGGGACCGCATCCCGACCGCGGTGAAGTACGCCATCGGCATGAGCCTCACCGGCGCCGCCTACCTCGTCATGGCGCTCGCCGCGCTCGGGGCAGGCGGCGGGAAACTCGTCTCGCCGCTCTGGCTCATCCTGTCCTTCCTGCTGCTCGCCGCCGGCGAAGTGGCCTTCGCACCCGTCGGGATGAGCGCGACCACGGCCGTCGCCCCGGCCACCTTCACCAGCCAGATGGTCTCCCTGTTCTGGCTGTCCGGCGCGCTCGGCGGCGGTATCGGCGGCAACGCGCTGAAGGTCTCGGGCGATCGGGTGCCCGGATCCGGCTACTTCCTCGTGCTGGGCCTCGCCGCCCTCGCGGTGGGCGTCGGGCTCGTCCTCGGACGCCGCCCGCTGACCCGCCGTCTGGGCGTCTGACCCGGTCCCCGGGCCCGGATCCCGGACCCGGGTCCCTGCCCGGATCCCCGGGCCGGGGATCAGGAAAGCGGCCTGGTCAGCACGTAGACGGTCCTGAGCACGAGCGCGGCGGACAGCACCAGCAGGTGGTACCCGATCAGCCCGAACAGGCCCAGCCCCGGACTCCACTGCCTGTCCCTTATTCCCATCTGATGCTGCCGACGAACTACCCCTCGGGGGATGGAGTGGTGGGCGTTGGCTCCGTGCAGGACGGTGAGGCGGGGGCCGTGGCGTTCGCGGGCGAGGAGGAGGGCGAGTTGGTTGGCTTCGGTGGCGCCGGTGGTGAGGACGGCGTCGGGGTGGGGGGTGTCGTGGAACTCGGCGGCCAGGGTGCGGGTGAGGAGCGCTTCGATGGTGGAGGCGGCGGGGGCCTGGTCCCAGGAGTCGAGGGAGGGGTTGAGGGCTCCGGCGGCGAGGTCGGCGGCGACGGCCACGGCGAGGGGCGGGCAGTGCAGGTGGGCCGCGCACAGCGGGTCGGCGGGGTCGGCGGCGCCGGCGGCGAGGGTGTGGACGAGGGTGCGGAGCGCTTCGTGGTCTCCGTGCCCGTGTTCGGGCAGCATGTCGCCCAGTGCGGCTTCGACGCGGGCGGTGACGGCGTCGGGTCCGCCGGCGGGGAGGGGTCCGCCGCGGGCGCGGGCTCCGGTGGCGAGGGCGTCGAGGACGGTGTCGAGGAGGGGCCGCAGGGCGTCGGGGCCGTGGATTCCGCCGGCGAGCGGGGCTGCTGCGCTGCCTGTGCCGGGGGACGCTGTCATGCGGTTGTCCTCACGGGAGCGGATCTGCGGCGGGCGTTGCCGCGGTGTGGGGGCGGGGCACCCGCGCGGTACAACGATCAGACCCGAATGGGGTAACCGCCCGGGTTTGTGAATGGTTGATTTCAAGCCGTCCGCGGTGGCCTGGAGTTGTCTGGCGCCGGTGTGCGTGGTGCGGCGCTGGGTGGAGTTGGGGCGACGGGGGGTGCCGCCCCCGCCCCGGCAGGGCGGGGCGAGGGCGGGGCGAGGGCGGGGCGGGGGCGGGGCGGTCAGCGGCGGGTGCGCAGCGCGCGGGAGAGGTCGTCGAGCTGGTCCACGAGCTTGCGGCGCAGGAGCGGGGTGATGTCCGGGTCGGCCAGGCAGGCGTGGCCGGCCTGGAGGTTGGCTTCGGTGATCTCGTGGCCGGGGAAGCACCAGCGGCCCGCGGCGTCGGCGATGGCGGGGCCGCGGCGGGCCGCGAGGGTGACGGCCTCGGGGTAGTAGCGGGGCACGTACTCCCGTACGAGGTCGGCCTGTTCGGGCTGCCAGAAGCCCTGGGCGGTGGCGGTGAAGAGGTAGTTGGACAGGGTGTCGTCGTGGAAGAGGCGGTCCCAGGCGGCGGCCTTGGACTCGGCGGTGGGGAGGGCGGCGCGGCAGCGGGCGGCGCCTTCGCGGCCGGCGGCGCTGGGGTCGGCGGTGAGGGCTTCGTCGATGTCGGATTCCACGACCGCGCCGAGTACCGACAGGCGGGCCAGGATGCGCCAGCGCAGTGCGGGGTCGAGTTCGGGGCCGCCGGGGACGGTGCCTTCGGCGAGCCAGGCGGCCACGGTGTCGGGCTGGGTCGCGCTGCTGATGAGGGTGCGGACGGCGACCAGTCGCAGGCCGGGGTCGGAGCCGTCTTCGGTGCGCCGCAGCAGGTCGCGGGCGATCGAGGTGAGGGTGGCGAGGGCCCTGGTGCGGTGTTCGGGGGCGAGGTAGCGGACGGCGATCTGGCCGCGGGCGAAGTCGATGACGTTCTGGACGATGTCCAGGTCGGTCTCGTCCGGCAGGTGGGCTTCGGCGGTGGCCAGGTAGTCGGCGGCGTCCAGTTCGCCGTCGCGGACCATGTCGCGCAGGGAGTTCCACACGACGGCGCGGGTGAGGGGGTCGGGGATGCGGGAGATGCCGCGCAGGGCGGTTTCCAGGGAGGTCTCGTCGAGGCGGACCTTGGTGTAGGTGAGGTCGCCGTCGTTGAGGACGAGGAGGGCGGGGCGCGCGCCGTCGGCCGAGAGGATCTCGTCGGAGGGGACGTCGAGGGCGAGGATCTCGCGGAGTTCGAGGGCGGCGTCGGGGGCGCGGTCGTAGAGGCCCGCGGCGATGTGGTGGGGGCGGCTTCCGGTGCGGTCGACGGTGAGGGTCCAGCCTCCGGGGCTTTCCTCGATGCGCGGGGTGAGGGTGTCGACGCCGGTGGTGCGCAGCCAGATCTCGGCCCAGGCGTGGACGTCGCGGTCGGTGTTCGCGGCGAGGGAGTCGACGAAGTCGGCGAGGGAGGCGTTGGCGAACTTGTGGCGGGCGAAGTGGGTGTTGATGCCGGCCAGGAAGTCCTTCTCGCCGAGCCAGGCGACGAGTTGGCGCAGGGCGGAGGCGCCCTTGGCGTAGGAGATGCCGTCGAAGTTGAGGAGGGCGGAGGCGGTGTCGGGGAGGAGCCTTGGTTGCTGGTCGAGGCATGTAGCTAGGCATCGGTGTCGATGGCTCTTGATGGAGGTCAAGACATGATCGCTGGAATTCAAAGTCCTTGGGAACGCCCATCACGTATGCATGCCGGACGCAGCCGGAGAGTAGCGCGGGTTGGAAGGCGATTGGGGGGTGCGGGGGGCGCGGCCGGGTTCGAGGAGCCGGCGCAGGTTGGAGACGTACGCCTGGAGCGAGGCGACGGCGCGGGCGGGCGCCGCACCCTGCCAGAGTTCCTCGATCATCCGGTCGACCGATACGACCCGGCCACGCTCCGACACCAGCAGCGCCAGGACGGAGCGCTGGCGGTGGCCGCCCAACGGAACCGCCTCGCCGTTCCGTTCGGCCGTACAGGACCCGAGTACGCGTATGTACACCATGACGTGCTCAACCTAAGCCGAACCAGTCAACTTCCGTCTCGATAACGGCACATGTGGGCGGGGAAGTTTCCAAGTCCGGTCCCGCGCCCCTCCAAACGCCTTCCAAGACCCTTCCATGAGCCGACGGCGAGTCTCTTCCCATGAAGAAGACGCGGGAACACACGCCCCGGGGACACACGCCCCGGGGACACACGCTCCGGGCGCGGCCCGACACCCACGAGATGGTGGTGATCCACCGCGGCCTGCGCCGCGAGGCGCGGTTGCTGGTGGAACTGGTCGCCGCCGTGGCGCCCGGCGACACCGCCCGCGCCCGGGTCCTGGCGGACCACTTCCGCGACTACCGGCTCGGGCTCCACCATCACCACCAGGGGGAGGACGAGCACCTGTGGCCGCCGCTGCTGGCCCGCGTCGATCTCGAAGCCGACGTGGTGCTGCGCATGGAGGCCCAGCACGAGCGGGTGGCCGCGACCCTCTCGGCGGCCGTTGACGCCCTGTCGGCCTGGGAGAACGGGGCCCGCGAGACCGGGCGCGACGCGTTCGTGGCGGTACTCGCCGAACACCGGGCGGTCCTGGTCGAGCACCTGGACGACGAAGAGGGCTCGCTCCTGCCGCTCGCCGCGCGGCACCTGTCCGCACACGAGTGGGGCGCGATGGGCGAGCACTTCAGGGCGAGCACGCCCAAGCCCAAGCTGTTGTTCTTCCTCGGCATGGCCCTCGAGGACGCCGACCGGTCCGAACGCGCGTCGATGCTCGCCAAACTGCCGCTCGCGGCACGCCTGCTCTGGTACGCCGTCGGCCGCCCGTCCTACGCCCGCAGGGTGCGGGCCATCCGCCGCGACACCCCGCGCTGACCCGCACCTCCTGCACGCCCCCCGCACGCCCTCGCCCTCCACCTCTCACCCCAGGAGCTTTCCCATGTCCCTCAAGCACTTCACCACCGTCCTGGCTGCCCTCGGAGCCGCGCTCATCCTCTACGTCGGCCTCAGCTACCTGCTCGCGCCGCAGGCCACCGCCTCCGGCTTCGGCATTCCGACCTGGCCGCGGCACGACGGCGCCGCCTTCCTGGCGGTCAAGGGCGTACGGGACATCGCGACCGGCCTGGTCGTCCTGGCACTGCTGCTCACCGGACACCGGCGGGCACTCGGCTGGGCGATGGCGGCGCTCGCCTTCGTTCCCGCCGGCGACATGGTGATCGTCCTGACCAGCGGCGGACCCGCGGGCACGGCGTACGGGGTCCACGGGTTCACGGCCCTGGCCGTAGCCGTCACCGCCGGCCTGCTGCTGCGCGAACGCCCGGCCCCGGCGATCGCCCCCGCTCCGGCCACCCCGCTCGCCTCCACCCTCCCCGCGGCCTGAGGGAGCCGGGACACCGGGGATCCGGGCTCCCGCAACCGCGGTTCTCAGGGTTCTCGGACGACGCGGCCTCCCACCGCGCGACGGGCTAGGACGGCGTGCAGCAGAGCGGGATCCACCTCCGTCAGCCGGGCCACGACCGTGCGGCCGTCCACCGCGTCGATCGGCACCGTGGACGGGACGGCCAGCACGCGGCAGCCCGCCGCCTCGGCGGACGCCAGGCCGGCGGGGCTGTCCTCCACGGCGACACAGGAGTGCGGTTCCACGCCCAGGGCCTTCGCGGCGGCGAGATACGGGTCGGGGTGCGGTTTGGTCCTCGGGGTCTCGCCGTCCGCGACGGTGACGGCGAAACGGTGGGGTCCGAGTCCCGCGAGGACCAGGTCGACGACCGACCGGGGCGATGCGGAGACGAGGCCGAGCGGGATGCCCGCGGCGGCCAGCGCGTCGAGGAGTTCCAGCGCTCCCGGCATGACGCGGGGCCCGAGGGCGACCCGCTCGTGGAAGCCGTCGAGCAGGCGCCGCCCGATCGCCGGCGCCCGCTCGCGGCCGCCGGCGACCCGGTGCAGGTGCTCGGCGGTGTCGGCGACCGAGCGCCCGACGACGGCCGGTACGTCGGCCTCGGTCAGGGTGTGTTCCAGGGAGCGGGCGACGGCCTCGGTCGTCTCCCACCACAGCGGCTCGGTGTCCACCAGAGTGCCGTCCATGTCGAAGAGCACGGCGCGCAGCGCCCGGTCGGAGGCGGCGCGGGTGAGCTCGCAGGGCCGGCCGTGTGTATAAGAGGCAGCGCCACCCCGGCCCGGCGCCCACGGCCGGGGGCCGCCTCCCGCACCGCCGTCCGCGCCGCCTCGGCGCGCAGCCGGCCCACGCTGCCGGGGCCCAGCCCGCCCGGCGCCACGTCCGCGGGCTCGGCGCGCCCTCCGTCCAGCACCTCGACCCGGCCGACGCCGGCTCCCGCCAGCACCGAGGCGATCACCGCGCCCACCCGGCCGCTCCCGCGCACTTGGACCCGTATCCCCCGGCGGGCGGCCACACCCCGTAAGTCCCCGCCCGGCCTGGGGTGCACCAGGGACAGCGAGCCCAGGTCCGGTCCCAGCCGGGCCAGGGCCTCGGGCCGGGCCCGCACGGCTTGGGCCCGGGGGCCGCCGGCGGTGGCGTCATCGAGCAGGCCGGCCGCCGCCAGCCGCCGCACCACCTCGTCGACCCGCCCGTCCGCGAGCCCCATCCCCTTGCCCTGCGCGCGCAGCAGCTCCATGCCCCGGGTCCCGTCGATCAGGTCGAGGAGCAGGCCGGTGGCCGTGTCCACCGGACCGAGGACGACCGCGTGGGCGGGCGTCACCCCGAACTGCACGGTCTGCAGATCCCGCCAGGCCCGTGCCAGTGCGGGCTTCACCTTCGGATACATCTCAGCCTCCCCCGATCCACGCGCCGCATCGCCTCGCGCCGCTCTTCCGCAAGATTGCCCGGCCGCGGAAAGGCGCGTGAGAGTTTGTCCACAGGCGAGGGGTATCAGGCATATGAGATGGATAGCCGAGGGTTCTTTGTGGTTCTCCCGGGGTGTCCGAGAACGGATCGCGCTCGAACCCCGGAGGGGCGGGACTTCCGCCGCGGCGAGCGGGTACCGTCGTGGCGTGTCCGCCGATCCACCGCAGCGCGCCGTCGAAGTCCGCCGGAGCGCACGCCGCCGCAGGACCGTATCCGCCTACCGCGAGGGTGATCGTACGGTCGTCCTCATCCCTGCCCGGATGTCCGAGGCGGAGGAGCAGCGCTGGGTGGGCGTCATGCTCGACAAGCTCGCGGCCCAGGAGAGCAAGCGCACCCTGGGGGACGCGGAACTCACCGAGCGGGCCGGGCGTTTGTCCGAGCAGTACTTCGCCGGCCGCGCGCGCCCCCGCTCGGTCCGCTGGGTCACCAACCAGAACACCCGCTGGGGCTCCTGCACCCCGGCCGAGGGCAGCATCCGGCTCTCGCACCGCCTCCAGGGCATGCCGGAGTACGTCGTCGACTACGTGCTGCTGCACGAGCTGGCACACCTCCTCGTGCCCGGTCACGGCCCCGGCTTCTGGGAACTGCTCGAGGCCTACCCGCGCACCGAGCGGGCCCGCGGCTACCTCGAAGGAGTCGTGGCCGCCGAGCGTCTTCCGAAAGTCCCGGCCGCGAGGGATGAATGATCCGCAATTGCCGGTGATGTCACAGCCCGTGATATGTACCGGGTCGGTACCGACTTGGCCGGATGTCCGAGGTTGCCGTTAGCCTGAGCGGCACGTATTCACAGTCGGGATGGGGGACGGTCTTACGTATGGCCAGGGAATTCCAACGCGGTCACAAGGCCAAGATCAGTGATCTGACGGCGGGCACGGACCTCTACGTGGGTGTCCAGATCGCCGGGCCCGGACTCGCCATCGACATCAGCTGCTTCGGCCTCGACGCGAACGAGCAGCTCTCGGACGACCGCTACTTCGTCTTCTTCAACCAGCCGAAGTCGCCCGAGGAGTCCATCCAGCAGCTCGGCGCGCAGTCCGGTGACGCGGAGTCCTTCCGGGTCACCCTGGACCGCATTCCGGCCAACATCCACAAGCTGTCCTTCGCCGCCTCGATCGACGGCGCCGGCCAGATGTCGCAGATCGGCCCGGGCTACATCCGGATCGTGGCGGGCGGCGAGGAAGTCGTCCGGTACACCTTCACGGGCTCGGAGTTCAGCACCGAGCGCGCGCTGATGATCGGCGACTTCTACCTCAAGGACGTGTGGCGCTTCGCCGCCGTCGGCCAGGGCTTCGACGGCGGTCTCGCCGCGCTGCTCCAGAACTTCGGCGGCGAGGTCGCCGAGGAGGAGCAGCTCGCACCGCAGGCGCAGGCCCCGGCCGGCGCCCCCGGCTTCGCCCCGCCGCCGCAGGGAGCCGCGCCCGCGCCCGCCTTCGGCGCTCCCGCACAGGCCCAGCCGCCGGCCGGGGCCACGGGGGGGGAGGCGGGCCGGCGGCTGGGAGTGCCCGCGGCCGCCCGCAAGGAGCGCGAGGAGCGGCTGCGCGCCGAGGAGGAGGCCCGGGGGCGGGCCGAGGCCGGGCGGCTGCGGCTGGAGGCCGAGGAGAAGGCCCGCGCGGTGGAGCGGGAGCGGCTGCGCAGGCAGGGCGAGGAGGAGTGCCGTCCCCCTGTCCGCCTACGCCGCCACCGTCACGCACCGCACGTACGCACCGCCACCGCCCGGAACGAGGAGCCCATGCGCAGACCCCGCAAGTCACCGGAAGCAGCGGCGGCGCGGCCGCCCGCGCCTGCGGGCGGCGGCGCCAGGGGGGCGGGCCGCCGGGCACACGCCGGACCGCCCGCCGAGGAGCCGGCCCACCACGAGAGCCACGGCGCCCCGCCCGGGATACCGGCCGCCGCCGGCCCCGGTGGCGGGCCGAGGCCGCGGCTGAGGCTGCGCCCCGCCACCGTCCGCGCGAAGATCGTCTCGCTGCTGATGGTGCCGGTGGTCTCCCTGCTCGCCCTCTGGGCGTTCGCCACGGTCGACGCGGCCCAGGACGTCGCCCGCCTGGGCCGTGTCCAGCGGGTCGACCGGGAACTGCGGGTCCCGGTCGCCGCCGCCCTCACCCAGCTCCAGGCCGAACGGCGCACGGCCGTGCGCCTGCTGGCCGATCCCACCGCCGGCCAGGCCGCGGCCGCCCAGGCACCCGGCCAGGCCGAGGCCCTGGACCAGCAGGCGCGCCGCACCGACACCGCCGTACGGGCGCTGCGGCTCGGCGACCGCAACACCGTCGCCGACTCGGGTGACTACCGCACCGACATCGTGATCCGGCTGCGCGCCTTCGTCGCCGCCGCCGAGGGGCTCGGCCCGGTGCGCGAGGACGTCACCCGCCGCCGCGCGACCCCCGAAGCCGCCTACGAGACGTACACCCGGGTGATCGATTCCGCGCTGGAGTTCGGCGGCGCCCTCTCCGGCGGCGGCGAGGACGCCGAACTCGGCCCCGACGCCCGGGTCCTGCTGGAGTTCGCGCGGGCCGGCGAACAGCTCTCACGGGAGGACGCGCTGCTGACGGTGCCGGGGCCGCGCGGTGGAGAATCGCTTCGCCGCCTGGCGGGTGCGGTCGAGACCCGCCGGATCCTGACCGACTCCGCCGCCCGGGACCTGCCCGCCGCGCAGCAGGGCGCCTGGCAGGCGGTGGCCAAGAGCGCCGTCTACGCCGAGCTGATCGGGGCCGAGGACCGGGCGCTGTCCGCCGGCGCCGGCGCCGGCGAGGCCGCAGCGGCCAAGGACACCCGCGCGGCCGGCCCGCCCGCCGGCTGGGAGGCGGCGTACACCTCCGTCGCCGCCTCGATGCGCGACATCGAGAACGCCGCCCACACCCAGGCCGCCGACCGCGCCGACCCGTTCGGCACGGGCGCGCTCAGCCCCGCCGGCGCCGCCGTCGTCCTGGGCCTGGCCGCGGTGGCCGCCTCGCTCGTCATCTCGGTCCGCATCGGCCGGGCCCTGGTCGTCGAGCTGGTCTCGCTGCGCAACACCGCGCTGGAGATCGCGCACCGCAAACTCCCGCGGGCCATGGAGCGGTTGCGGGCCGGCCAGGACATCGACGTATCCGCCGAGACCCCCGAGGGCCCGGCCGCGGAGGACGAGATCACCCAGGTCGGCGAGGCGCTCGCGACCGTCCACCGGGCCGCACTCAGCGCCGCCGTGGAGCGCGCCGAGCTGGCCAGCGGAGTGAGCGGCGTCTTCGTCAACCTCGCCCGGCGCAGCCAGGTCCTGGTGCACAAGCAGCTGACCCTGCTCGACTCGATGGAGCGGCGGGCCGACGATCCGAACGAGCTCGGCGACCTCTTCCGCCTCGACCACCTCACCACCCGGATGCGGCGGCACGCGGAGAGCCTGATCATCCTGTCGGGCGCGGCCCCGGGCCGCGCCTGGCGGATGCCGATCCCGCTGACGAACGTCGTACGGGCCGCCGTCTCTGAGATCGAGGACTACCCGCGCGTCGAGGTCCGCCAGCTCGCCGAGGCCGCCGTCATCGGCGGCGCCGTCGCCGACCTCACCCACCTGCTCGCCGAACTGATCGAGAACGCCACCCAGTTCTCGCCGCCCCACACCAAGGTCCGGGTCAGCGGTGAACCCGTGGGCGCCGGCTACGTCCTGGAAGTGGAGGACCGCGGGCTGGGCATGGGGCGGGAGTCCCTGAACGAGGCCAACCGGCGCATCGAGCAGTCCGAGGCGCTCGACCTCTTCGACAGCGACAGGCTCGGGCTCTTCGTGGTCAGCCGCCTCTCGGCCCGGCACGGGGTGAAGGTGCACCTGCGCATGTCACCGTACGGCGGGACCACCGCCGTGGTGCTGCTTCCGAACTCCCTGATCCAGGGCGCCATCACGGCCGGCGCCCCGCAGTCCGCCCGGGAGCGGGCGCTGGAGGCGGAGCACGCACTCGACCCGCCTCCGGAACAGCGGCCGGCGACGGCGCCCTCCCCGGCCCACCCCCTGACCCGGGCGTGGGCGTGGGTGTCGGAGTGGGCGAAGCCGTGGAAGTGGGCGTCGGGGTCGGGGTCGGGTCCGTGGAGCCGCCGAACACCTCGCTGATCGGCTGGACGTTGGCCGCGTTCCCCGCGTGCCCCGTGCCGAAGAGGTCCTCGAAGGTGCGCAGCAGGTGGTGGTGGTTGAAGGCTGTGGCGTACTTGCCCGTCTTGACGTTCGCCCCGTAGAAGACGGTGGCGATCTGGTTGGAGCCGAGGTAGTTGTCCTCGTCCCACGTGAGCACCAGCAGGCTGTTGTTGGCCTTGGCCCATTGCGCGTAGGCGTCGATGTTGTTCTTCGTCCAGGTGTCGCCCGTGGCGACCGGGCAGGAGTGCATGTCGTTGCACTGGTTGGGCACGATGAACGACAGGTTCGGCAGCGCCGCGAAGTTGCCCTGCGGGAACTGGGCCCAGGTCTTGCCCGTGTTGAGCGGCACGTTCTTGAAGGCGAACCACGGGTTGTGCTTCTGCGCGTACTGGCCGTTGGTGCAGGCGGTGGACCCTTCGGCGGGCAGGTCCTCGTTGTACGTCGCGAAGGTCTTGCCGGCCGCGATCAGCTCTTGGCCGAGGTTGGGCGCGGTCATCGACTGGGGGGTGTAGCAGCCGTCGCCGGTGATTCCCTGGGTGGCGCCGGAGAAGAGGTTGAAGTAGTTCGGCTGGCTGGGGTGGGTCAGCGCCTTCATGCCGGTCAGGCTCGCGCCGCCGCCCGCCAGTTGGTTGATGTACGGGGCGTTGGCGCTGCCGATGACCTCGCCGTACTGCTTGTTCTCGTACACGACGACGACCACGTGGTCGTAGGTCGGCAGTGCGGCGGCACTCACGAGGGCGGACGCACCGCCCTCCGCCGCTTGGGAGTTGGCGATGGTGAAGGCGCCCAGCAGGCCGAGCGCACCGAGTCCGGCGACGAGCGCGGACCGGCGGGCCCGGTGTCTCGCGCTCGGCGTGGTCGAGGGATGGACGGGCATGGGTGGTTCCTCCTCGTGAGGGGTGGCGGGTGGTGGGTGGTCACTGGAGCTTGGTGAGTGGCGTGTGGTGCGTCGTGGGCGGCGGACGGCGGGTGGTGTCAGTGCTCGCGCCGGGCCGGACCGGACACGGCGATGTTCAGGAACCGGGGTACGGGCCGGTCCCGGTCGCGGAAGTCCGCCGCGACCGCCGCCCGTACGGCCGCCAGCCGCGCCTCGGGCAGGAGCACGAGGACGCTGCGCCCCGGCCGCCGTCCCGGGGCCCACGCGCTCAGGGATCCGGCCCGGCGGGCGCATCCCACGGCCCGTGCCAGGTCCGCCGCCCGGTCGGCGCCGCCCGCCGCGCCGCCGCGTACGGCCATCAGCACCAGGCGCGCCCCCGATTCGGCCGGGTCGAAGAGGACGTACCGCTGCCGCTGCCGCCGGGGCTCGCGTTGGCGCGACCCCTGGCCCACCAGGAGTGCCCTGCCGGGCCGGGCGAAGAGCGCGGCCCGGCGCAGCGCGTCGTCGCCGTCCGGCAGCGCCCCGGCCAGCAGCCGGGCCAGCAGCACGCGGTCCGGGTCCTCGCCGGCCGGCGTGTGGACGTCGGCCACCGCGAGGGCCATCGCGCAGTCGGCGGCCTCCGCCGTGGCCAGCCCGGCGGCCGGGGTCAGGGAGCCCTGGAGGTGCAGGTCGGTCCCGCCGCGGCCGTATCCGGCCCGGGCCAGGGCGCGCAGCACGGCGTACGGGCGGGCCGCCCAGGCCGGGGTGGCGGGCGGCGGCCCGGACAGGGTGAGCGGCAGGTCGCAGCTGTCCGCCGGGTGGCCGAGCGAGCTGAGCCGCACGAGCCCGTCGTCGCGCGGCGCCGCGGCGGCCGCCACCGGCCAGGACGCCGCCGCGACGAGGTCGGGCGAGCCCAGGCGGAAGGTGTACGGGGCACTCCAGACGACAGCCGGGGGCCTGCCGTGGGCGGACTCCAGGGCATAGGCGACGAGGCGGAAGAGCGGGTCGGCGGTGGCCCGGCGGGCGAGGTCGCCGCCGGCGGGCAGGACCGCGAGCGCCTCTCCCGGGCGGGTGGCGTCTCCCGGGCGGGTGGCGTCTCCCGGGCGGGTGGCCACTCCCGGGCGGGTGGCCACTCCCGGGCGGGTGGCCACTCCCGGGCTGGTGGCCCCGCCCGTCGCGGCGGGGGCCGCGGCGCCCGTCACCGCTCGTCCTTCCGGGCCAGCATCCGGTAGGCGTTCCCGCCGTCCGTGCGCCGGGCCACGGCCGGGCGCAGTGCGTCGAGCACCGCCGCGGCGGCGAAGCGCGGCAGCGCGGCCACCTGTACGGCGTGGGTGAGGGCGCGCCGGCCGGGGGCCCATACCCATACCCACACCCGTACCCGTACCCGTACCCGCGCCCGTCCCTGCCCCTGTCCCTGCCCCAGTACTCACGGCTGCCTGCCTCCCGTAGACGCGGGTCGCCGCGTCCGCCCTATGCGGTCATCCCACCCGTCGTGGGTGATCCCGCTCACATCGCCCGTTCATGATTCTGACCGGCCGCACGCGCATCAGCCACCGCCTGTGGATAACACGACGACGGCCATCAGCCCCGAATGCGACATATCTGTCATATATACGCCTAGTCTGACATTGCGCCAGCTCTCCTCCTCCACAGGACTTGCGCGCTCCGCCCCCTCATGCATGTCAGGGAAGGGAAGGGACGGCACCCCCATGCCCGCAGATCTCGCCGTCATCGGACTCGGCCATCTCGGCCTCCCGCTCGCCCAGGCAGCCGTGGCCGCCGGGATCGAGACGGTCGGCTACGACAGCGGTCCGGCGACGGACTCCACCCTCACCGCCGCCGAGATCCGCCGCATGTCGGCGGCCGGCTTCCGGGTCACCACCAACCCCGCCGAACTCGGCCGGGTCCGCACCGCCGTCATCTGCGCCCCCACCCAGCTCGGCGCGGACCGCGCACTCGACCTGTCCGCGGTCGGCGAGGCGGGCCGCACGCTCGCCGCCCGGCTGCGCCCGCACACCACCGTCATCCTCGAATCGGCCGCCCACCCGGGCGTCACCGAGGACTACCTGCGCCCGATCCTCGAATCGGGCTCCGGGCTGCGCGCCGGGCGGGACTTCCACCTCGCCTACTCCCCCAGCCGCCTCGACCCCGGCAACCGCACGCACGGCATCTCCAACACCCCCAAGGTCATCGGCGGCCTCACCCCCGCCTGCACCGAGTCCGCGCACGCCTTCTACGCCCGCCTCACCGAGAAGGTGGTACGCGCCCGCGGCCTGCGTGAGGCCGAGACGGTCCAGCTCCTCGAAACGAACTACCGGCACGTCAACATCGCCCTCATGAACGAGATGGCGGTCCTGTGCCACGACCTCGGCGTGGACCTGTGGGACGTCATCCGGTGCGCCGAGACCAAGCCGTACGGGTTCCAGGCCTTCCGGCCCGGCCCCGGAGTCGGCGGGCACGGCGTCCCGCTCGACCCCAACTACCTCCCCCACACCACCCGCACCCCGGGCCACCCGCTGCGCATGATCGGCCTGGCGCAGGAGATCAACAACCGGATGCCCCAGTACGTCATCCAGCGCAGCGCCACCCTGCTCAACGAGCACGGCAAGTCCGCCCGCGGGGCTCGCGTACTGCTCCTGGGCGTCACCTACAAGCCGGACCTCGCCGACCAGGAGGGCTCACCGGCACGCGAGATCGCCAGCCGGCTCCTCGACCTCGGGGCGCTGGTCAGCTACCACGACCCGTACATCGGCGGATGGCGCGTCAGGGACCAGCCGGTCCCCCGCGCCGAATCCCTGTACGAGGCCGCGGCCAACGCCGACCTGACGATCCTGCTCCAGCACCACCGCACGTACGACCTGCAAGGCCTGGCGGTGAAAGCCCAGTTGCTGCTGGACACCCGCGGTGCCAGCCCGGTGGGCACCGCGCACCGGTTGTAGCCCGATCCACAGGGCCGGTCCGGGCGGCCGAAACCCCCTCCACGGATGTCACGGGCTGGTGCTAGCCTGCGGCGACTTATCTCGCGCATACGTCCCGCGTACACACGTACACACATGCGGGCATCCGTGCGCCCCAAAATCCCTGGGGGGGATTTCTCCATGAGCCAGCAGTTCCAGCCGCCCGCGCCCGAGTCCGCCACGCCCTCGACCGACGCCGCGGCCGCCCCGGCCCCGCTCGGCCACCCGGCCCCGTCCGGTGCCGACTTCCTGGTCCCGGGCCCGGCCCCGGTCGCGGTGCGCACCGGCAACGTGGGTCTCGGCATCGTCGCCGCGCTCGTCGCCGCCCTGGCCGCGGCCGCGGCGTACGGCGGCATCATGAACGCCATCGAGCGCGAGATCGGCTACGCGGCGGTCGGCGTCGGCGCCCTCGTCGGTTTCGCCGCGGGCAAGCTCGGCGGCCGCAACCCGGTCCTGCCGGTCGTCGGCGCGGTCTTCGCCGTCGTCTCCGTCTTCCTCGGCGAGCTGTTCTTCTACGCGCTCGCGCTGGCCGGTGCCGCCGGCGTCGGCCTGGGCGACGTGCTGAGCACGGTCGGCGTGTCCGGCCTGGTCGACATCTGGAAGGAAGAGGCGGACGTCATGAGCGTCCTCTTCCTGGCCCTCGGCGCGTTCACCGGATTCGGCTCCGCCAAGAAGATCGGCGACTGAGGCGGCCCCGCGCCCTCCCCGCCGCGGCCCCCCCGCCCCGCCCCCCGCCGAGCGGTGCCCCCCAAGCCCGCCCCGGGGCCGGCCCCCGGCTCCCCCCCCAAAGCCCCCCGCCGGGGGGGGAGGGGACCCGGCGGCAGGGCCCCGGGCGGCCCCCGCCCCCCGCCCGGACCACGGGGGGCGGGGGCGCGCCGCACCCCCCCCGGGCGGGCCCCGGCCCGCCCCGCTCCGCCCCGCCTCCACCCCGTCGCGCCGTACGGCGCAGCGCGGCCCGCTCCCGCTCAGCCCTGCGCCGCCGTCGCGGCGCCCACCTCCGCCTCCGCGATGCCGACCGGCCAGGTGTGCACGGGTTCGCCCTTGTGCATCAGTTCGCTGTAGCGGCGCGTGGTCGCCGCCAGCGCCGCGTCCCGCTCCAGCCCGGCGGCGCGCGCCCGGTGGTAGGTCTCCACCTGCCAGGTCGCCCCGTTCACCCGGCGCCGACATCGCTCCTCGATGATCCCGAGGTAGTGGTCCCGGTCGGCGGGCTCGATCCCCCACGCGTCCAGGCCCGCGGCGGCCATCGGCAGCAGCTCGTCCAGCACCAGCCGTACCGCCGGCACGCTCGCCAGCCCCCCGCCCCGGCCCCGGCGCGGCCAGCGCAGCCGGGCCTCGATGCCGTAGCGGCAGGCCGCGTCGAAGTTGGCCTCGGCCTCCGCGAAGGGCAGCCGGCTCCACACCGGGCGCGGTTCGTCCGCGAGGGTCCGCACCAGCCCGTAGTAGAAGGCCGCGTTGGCGACCACGTCGGCCACCGTCGGCCCGGCGGGCAGCACCCGGTTCTCCACGCGCAGGTGCGGCACCCCGTCGGCGACCCCGTACACGGGCCGGTTCCAGCGGTAGACGGTGCCGTTGTGCAGCACCAGCTCCTGCAGGCTCGGCACCCCGCCCTCGGCGAGCACGCGCAGCGGCTCCTCCTCGTCGCAGATCGGCAGCAGGGCCGGGAAGTAGCGGACGTTCTCGGCGAAGAGCTCGTACGCCGAATCCACCCACCGCTCGCCGAACCAGGTGCGCGGCCGCACCCCCTGCGCCTGGAGCTCGGGCGGCCGGGTGTCGGTGGCCTGCTGGAAGAGCGGCGGCCGCGACTCCCGCCACAGCTCCCGGCCGAACAGGAACGGCGAGTTGGCGCCGACGGCTATCTGTACGGCGGCCACCGCCTGTGCCGCGTTCCACACGTCCGCGAACCGGGCCGGTGTCACCTGCAGGTGCAGTTGTACGGAGGTGCAGGCGGCCTCCGGCACGATCGACCCGGAGGTCCAGGTCAGCCGCTCGACACCGTCGATGTCCAGCGTGAAGTCCTCGCCGCGCATCGTCAGGATCTGCTCGTTCAGCAGCGAGTAGCGGTCCACCGCCGAGAGGTTGGCGGTGACCAGGTCCGCGCGGGAGATCGTCGGCAGGATTCCGATCATCACCACGCCGGCGTCGATCTCCACGGCCTGCCGGTGGGCATAGCCGAGACCCGCGCTCAGTTCCTCGGCGAGCTGGTCGAATACCCGGCCGCCGAGCCGGTGCGGGAGTACGTTCACCTCCAGGTTGAACATTCCGAGTTCCGTTTGGAAATCAGGGCTGGCAATCCGTTCGAGCACCTGGGCATTCACCATTCTCGGCAACCCGTCGGCACCCGCGAGATTCAGCTCGATCTCCAGCCCCATCATGTTCTTGGGCCGATCGAACCTCTTCTCCGCCAGAAGCCGCTCCAGTACCTCCAGGCACTCGTGAAGCTTCCTCCGGTACCGTTGCCGATCGGACAGGTCGAATCCGCCCGCCACGACCTTCTCCCCCATCGAAGCTTCCCTCCTCGAGTGGGCCTGGTCGGCGTGGAAAGATCCGTCACCCAGGCGCGCGTTTACGGTCGATGATGCCCCGGCGGAGTGATCGATAACGCGGGAGGGGCGTGACTGGCGAGGAGCGCGCGCCGGTTTGGCCGACAGGCGCTTTGGCACATTCGCCTGGCAAGCGGCTGTACGCAATTACCGCGTCGACTTTGCCGGTTCCGGATAACCGATGCTTTCCAGCCGAGCCCCCGTCCGGTAACCTCCGAGGTCAGCGCGGCATTTTTGCGCGCACCGGGCATGAATGCCATGTCAGAGGGACCGGTAAGCGTCTTGTCGGCAATAGGCGGGACAGCTACTCGAAACACTGCGTGAACACATGTCGTATAAACTCCGCAAACGAGGCAGAGAGTTGGCGCGCGGCCATTGCCCCTCAGCCCCCCTCTGGCCCCAGAATGCGACAGCGCCGTCCCGCACCCGCACGGGCGACCACCGGGATCTGAAGAGAGTGGATCGTCGGCAGCGTCAGATGTGTGTAAGGGACAGGTGCGGGGCCAGTGCGCGCAGCGTGTCCAGGCCGGCCAGGACCTCCGCGCGGTGGGCGGAGGCCTTCATCCAGCCGGGCAGCCGGGGGAACATCGCCCGCGTCGGGCTCAACGCGCCGCGTTCGCGCAGTCGGGCGCCGACGTAGGCGGCCAGCTCGTCGACGTGCTCCTCGTTGTAGGCCCACAGGACGCGGCCCGCGCAGCGGGTCTGGAGCCACAGGGGCCGGCGGAAGAACGGGTCCTCGGTGCCGCCGGGGGTCACGCCCCGCAGTGCGCGTCCCTCCACCCCGGCCTCCCACTCGGCGAGGGCACCGCACTGCGCGCAGGTCATCCGGCGGGGCCGGAACAACAGGTCGGTGTAGTAGGCGACCGGGGGGAGGTCGGGCCGGGGCACGACCAGGGCGCGGCCGCCGCACCGCGGGCAGACCACGAGCACGCGCGCGGTGAAGCGGTCGAGGGACATCCCCGGATCGTGGTGCCGGGACGGCTCGCCGTGCGGTGCGGAATCCATGCCCGCAACGATGCCAGACCCCGCGGCGGCCATCGTGCCGGGGAGCCGGGCGACGGTTGCCTCGAAGCGGATCCCGCGTTTTAATAAATGAACGAGCATTTATTAACTGGAGGGAGGGCGCGGACATGGGGCGTCCCCGAGGGGTCGAGGATGCGGTGATCCTGGATGGAGCCGCCCGGGTCATGGGGCGGGTGGGGCCCACGGGGCTGACCCTGGCCGCTGTCGCGAGCGAGGTCGGGCTGGTGCCCGCCACGCTCGTCCAGCGGTTCGGGTCCAAGCGGGGCCTGCTCCTGGCGCTCGCCGAGCGGTCCGCGAAGGAGGCGGGCGAGCTGGCCGGCCGAGTGCGCGGGGCCCACGCATCGGCGCTCGGGGCCCTGGCCGCGCTGACGGTGGAATCGGCGGCCGTGATGGCCACCCCGGAGACCTTCGCCAACCACCTGGCCTTCCTGTGCACGGACCTCACGGATCCACAGCTCCACGCGCACGCCCTGGCCGTCCACCGCGCCCAGGGTGCGGCCATCGGGGAGCTGCTGGCGGAGGCGGCCGGTACCGGCGAACTCCGCGCCGGAACCGATGTGGCGGCACTGTCCCGCACCGTGCAGACGGTCATCGCCGGAGCCGGCCTGACGTGGGCGCTCGAACGCCGCGGCACCCTCGCGCAGCGGCTCCGGGAAGAACTCGACATCGCGCTGTCCCCACACCTTCCGCACCCTCCGCATCCTCCGCACCTTCCGCATCGACACGGCCACGATCTGGAGGTGTCATGACGACCGGTACGCGACTCCTGGCGGGGAAGGTGGCCCTCGTCGCCGGCGGCACCCGGGGCGGCGGGCGGGGCATCGCCGTCGAGCTCGGCGCCGCCGGCGCGACGGTGTACGTCACCGGCCGCAGCAGCGCCGCCGGGCGCTCGGACCTGGACCGCCCGGAAACCATCGAGGAGACCGCCCGGAGGGTCACCGCGGCCGGCGGCCTCGGCATCCCCGCCCGTACCGACCACAGCCGTCCCGACGAGGTCCGCGCCCTGGTCGAACGGATCGCCGCCGAGCAGGACGGACGGCTCGACGTCCTCGTCAACTCCGTATGGGGCGGAGACCCGTTGACCGACTGGGAGCACCCCCTGTGGGAGCAGGACCTGGAGACCGGCCTCCGACTGGTGCGGCAGGCGGTGGAGACCCATGTGATCACCAGCCGGTTCGCGCTGCCGCTGATGGTCGCGCGCGGGGGCGGGCTGGTCGTGGAGGTCACCGACGGCAACACCGCCCGCTACCGCGGCTCCTTCTTCTACGACCTGGCCAAGTCCGCGGTGATCCGCCTCGCGGTCGCCCAGGCGGCCGAGCTGAAGCCCCACGGGGTCGCGGCGGTGGCGATCACCCCCGGTTTCCTGCGTTCGGAGGCCCTGTTGGAGCACTTCGGAGTCACGGAGGCCAACTGGCGCGAGGCCGTGGCCCAGGACCCGGACTTCGCCCACTCCGAAACCCCCGCCTACCTGGGGCGGGCGGTCGCCGCGCTGGCGGCCGACCCCCACGTCATGGCCAAGACCGGCCGGGCGCTGGCCACCTGGGGCCTGTACGGGGAGTACGGGTTCACCGACGCGGACGGCACCCAGCCGGACTTCGCCGCCCACTGGGCCGAGAGCCTGGAAGAGCGGTACGGGCCGCTGGGGGACCCGCTGTGACACCCCCGCCCAGATGGGTATAAGCGACAGCCCCCGCGCAGCCCGCACAGCAGTGCGTCCACCTCCCGGTCCCGGCCGGCGCAACTGCCCGCCGGGCCAGGTGTGTTCACCGGCCGGGACCGGGAGGTGGACGCACTGCTGCGCGGGCTGCGCGAGGGCGCCGAACCGGTCTGCGTCGTCACGGGGGCGCCCGGGATCGGGAAGACCGCGCTCGCGCTGCGGGTCGCGCACGCACTGCGCGGCGAGTTCCCCGGCGGACAGCTGTACGTGGACCTGCGCGGCGCCGATCCGGCCGCCGCGGCGGATCCGGCCGAGGTCCTGGCCGGGTTCCTGCGCGCCCTCGGCGTCGACGGCCCGGCGGTCCCCGCCGATCCGGACGAACGCGCGGCCCTGTACCGGAGCCTGGTGGCGGACCGGCGGCTGCTGGTGGTGCTCGACAACGCGGCGGGAGCCGGGCAGGTGCGGCCCCTGCTGCCGGGGGCGGGCGGCGGCGTGCTGGTCACCAGCAGGTACCGGCTGGGCGGGCTGGAGCGGCGGGTCGCCCTCGAACTCCCGCTCCTCGACGAGCCGGCCGCGCTCTCGCTGCTCGCCCTGGCCGCCGGCCCCGATCGGATCGCCGCCGCACCGGAGGCGGCCCGGGAGCTGGTCCGGCTGTGCGGGCGGCTGCCGCTCGCGCTGCGCGTCGTCGGCGCCGAGCTGGCCGCGCTCCCCCACCGGGGACCGGCCCACCTGGTGGCGCGGCTGGAGGACGAGCGGGCCCGGCTGGACGTGCTCGACGGGGTGCGGGCCGGGCTGCGGCTCAGCTACCGCGCGCTCCCGGCCGACGCGCGGGCCCTCCTGCGCGGGCTCGCGCTGCTCGACGCCCCCGACTGCGCGGCCTGGACGGCGGCGGCCGCCCTGGACCGGCCGCTGCGCGCCGCCGAGGAGGCGCTCGACGCCCTGACGGCGGCGCACCTGCTGGAGGCCTGCGGCCCGGACGCCACCGGCCGGCCGCGCTACCGCATGCACGACCTGGTCCGCGCCTTCGGCCGCGAGCTCGCCCCGCCCGACGCGGCGGCGGTGGTGCGCCGGGTCCTCGCCTGCTGGGTGGCGCTCGTACGGGAGGGGCGCCGCGCCCACCAGGGCCTGGACTACCCCGGGCTCGGCGGCCGCACGGCCGCCCGGGTCCCCGATCCGGCGGTGCTCGCCGGGCCGCGGGCCGAGCCGGTGGCCTGGCTCGGCGCGGAGCGGGACGCGCTGGTGGCCACCGTCCGGCAGGCCGCGCGGGCGGACCCGTACGCCTGCTGGGAGCTCGCGGCCGGCGCCGAGTACCTCTTCGACCTCCGCAGCGACCTGGCCGGCTGGCAGGCCGTCCAAGAGGCCGGGCTCGCGGCGGCCCGCGGGGTGGGCGACCGCACCGGCGAGGCGGTGCTGCTGGTCGGGCTCGGCCGGCTGCGGACCTGCCGCGAGGAGCGGGGGCCGGCCCGGGCCATGCTCGGCGCGGGCGAGGCTCTGTTCGAGGAGCTCGGGGACGCGCACGGGGCGGCGTACGCGGGCTGGCTGCTCTCCTACCTCGACCGGATCCAGGGCCGGCTCGACGAGGCGGCCCGGCGCTGCCGCCGCATCGCGCCCGTCTTCGAGGCGGCCGGGGACCGCTACGGCCAGGCCCACGCGCTGCGCGGCATCGGGCAGGTGCTGCTCGCGCGCGGCGAGACCGGACGCGCCCTGGAGGTGCTGCGCGAGGCGCTGGCCGTGTCCGTGTCGGGCGGCGCGGCCTGGCCCCGGATGTGCATGCTGCGCTGGGTCGCCGACGCCCATCGGCTGCTGGGCCGGCTGGACGAGGCGGAGGCGGGCTTCGGGGAGGTCCTCGCATTCACCGTCGGGTCCGGCGACCTGGCGGGGCAGAGCGCGGCCCGGATCGGGCTCGGCAAGATCGCCCAGGACCGCGGGGACACTGCGGGCGCCCTGCGTCATCTGCGGGCGGCCGACGCGCTGGGCCGCCGGTCGGGGCAGAGCCTGGTGCGGGCGCTGGCCGTGCCCGCGCCGGCCCGCGCGCTGCTGGCGTCGGGGGACACGCCGGCCGCCCGGGCGGTGCTGGAGGAGGCCCTGTCGAGCTGCCGCAGGATGAACGCCCGGCCGCTGCTGGCGCAGCTGGAGTCGGCGCTGGCGGAGGTGCCGGTGTAGCGGCGGCAGGCGGGAAGCGGCAGACAGGAAGCGGGGGCGGGAAGGACCGCCGCCGCCAGGGCCCCGCCGAGGGCTCCGGCCAGCGGGAGCCCGCCGCGCTCCTTGTGGGCCAGCAGGACGTCCCGTACGGCCCCTTCGTACACGGCGGCGGCATACACCGCGGGAAGCCCCGCGGGGCACGGAGAAGGGCGTACGGGGCCCGCCGCGGCCCCGCTGAGCGCCGACCGGCAGGCTCCGCAGAGCACGGTCCGCGCGGCCCCGCAGCCCGCGCAGTCCACCGGCAGCACCAGAGCGGCCAGCTCACCGGCCAACCCACCGGCCGGCCCACAGGCCGGCGCCCCGGCCGTTTCCCCGGCCGGGCCCCCGCTCAGCGCCCGCCACCACCACTCCCGCACGGCGTCCACCCTGCCGGGCGGGCGCACACCGGGGCCACCCCTGTGGAAAACCGGGCCCGTGTGGACCGGGCCCGGGTGGAAAAGCGGGCCGTCAGCCCGGGTAGACCGGGGACCGGCCGCCCGCCGCCACCGTGCGCCACTGCGCCCCCGGCGGCAGCCACACGATCCCGTCCTCCGAGTACGCCACCACCGGCATCTTCTCGTCCTCGCTCGCCGCGACGGCGACCAGCCCGGTCGCACCCGGCAGCCCGGCGCCCACCATCGAGCCGTCCGCCAGCATGTAGCGCGCCTGCACCACCCCGCCGCTCTCGCGGCCCACCACCAGCAGCCGGCCGCGCGGCGCCCAGCTCATCGCCGTCACGTCCGCCAGCTGCGGGGCCGCCGGGCGCAGCTCCCGCACCGAGACGGCCGAGGCGTCTGCCTTGCCGTCGGGCCGCTCGATCCGACCGATGTACAGGTTCTTGCGGCTCTCCCGCTCCACGAGCAGCAGCGCGATCCGCACCCCGTCGGGCGAGACCTTCAGCCCGGCGATCCGGGCTCCGTCCAGCCCCGACACCTCCACCCGCTCCGGGGTCCCGGTGCCGCCGGGCAGCCGCCACAGCGTCGGGTTCTGCGGGTCCTGGTCGGCGACCCACAAGTCGCCGGACGCGTCCCAGGTCGGCGCGGTGAGCCCGGCCGGCTTGATGCCCCTGGCGGTCAGCAGCGGCGGCGGCATGGCCCCCGCGGTGGTCAGGTTGACGACGTACAGCCCGTGCCCGTCCTCGGAGACGACCGCCGCGCGCTTCTCGTCGTAGGCGACGGCCGCGGAGCCGACCTTGAAGGCCGGGTTCCCGGACAGCGGTCCGGGGACCGGCACCGCCGCGTCCTGCTGCTCCTCCCGGTTGGGGTCCAGCCGCATCCGCACGAGCCGGTTCTCGCCGTCCACGTAGTACTGGTGGCCCGGCGACTGCGGCCGGTTGGCGACCCCCGCCGCGGTGGCCTCCGTGATCTGGCACAGCTGGGACTTGCCGTCGGCCCGCACGAGGTCGACCCGGTCGATCCGCGAGCCCGTCAGGTCCTTGACCGTGTAGAGGAGTTGGGTGGCCATCTTCTGGCACTGCGGCCCCGCGACGTTGTCGGCCTTGTCGTTCAGCGGGACGCGCAGCGTGTTCTGGCCGTCGTACGAGAGGGACTTGGTGCCCTCGCGCAGTTCGGTGCCGGTCGGGAACCCGGACGTGACGACCGGTCCGAGCCACTTGGAGGGTCCGGCCAGCAGCGATTTGACGGTCTGGGTGGTCGGGTCCATCCGGGAGTCGGGATCGGTGCGCTGGCGCACGTACACGGGGTCGGCGACGAGCGTCGAGCCCGCGAAGTAGTACTTGTTGACCGGCATGTAGATGCGCTGGAAGTCGGACTCGCTGAGGACCAGGCTGCTGGGCGCGGTGGCGATCCGCCACTGCTTGTCCTCCTGCGTGAGCTGGAGGAACTCCTCGTAGCGCCGGTCGCTGGTCTCCGGCTGGTACGCGCTGAGCTCGTCCACGGTGCCCAGCATCCGGCCGGTGACCCGGAAGCGCGGCGAGGCGGGATCCTTCTCGCCCTGCACCGAGACCCGGTCCAGGCCCGCGGAGAGCACCGTGACCGCCGAACCGGGCTTCCAGTTCTTCGCCGCGTCCTCGGTGAGGTACTTGCGGGCGGTCTGCAGCTGCGGGTCGTCGCTGGTCATGGCCTCGAGGAAGCCGTCGACGATCTCCTGCGGACTGGCCCGGTCGGCCGGCGGCACGCCGAACACGCGGACCTGCGAGTCGACGCCCTGCGAGGCCTCGACGGGGCGGATCTCACCGCGTGCCGGGCCTTCCGCCTGGCAGGCGGGGCTGGCGAGGTGGGGCGCCCGGGCCGGTACCCGGACCGACCGCGCCCCGCGAGGTGCAGCCCGCCGCGCGCCGGGCTGCCCGGACTCGTCGCGGTGTGGCGGGCTCCGGCCCGGTGCTGAGCCCGGCATGGCGCGCGGTATGGTGCCCGGCGCTTCCGGCGGCACGGCGCACGGCGCTGCGCCCGATGCTGCGGCGGGAAAGGGCTCACCGGGTCGTTGCGCTCGGCTGTTCGGCTCGGCTCAGCGCGGCGCGGCCCCCCGCCCGGTCCAGCCCATCCGGCCCGGCGCCGCTTCGCGTAGTCGGACCGCGCCGGTACGTCGCGTACGGGTCGCGGGCCTCCGTCCGGGTGGCCCTGGCGTACGGCTGCCAGGCCGGTCCGGACCTCGCCCGACTCCGCCTCGCCTTCGCCTGGGCCGGGTACGCCGTGGCCCTCCGTCCGGGGCCCCCTCCCGGCGGCGGCTGGGGGAGGGGCGCCGCACCGGATACCGCGGCCGGGCGACCTCCCCCACAGCGCCAGACGCGGAACCCGCCGGGACTGCCAGCCCGCCCGGGAGGGGAGCGGGAGTCAGTGCTCCAGGCCGGTGAACCCCTCCGGTGCCGGGCAGATCCGTTGCCCGACGTGGTCGAAGACGTACAGCTGCGCCAGATCCACCAGCAGCGGAATCTGGGCCCCCACCCGCACCCGGGTGTGGGGCCCGGTCCGCACCACGAGGTCGCTGCGCACCACCACCCGCTGCTCCGGACCGACGGCCCCTTCTCCCTCGGATTCCGGCTCCGGCGCGTCCAGGACGGCCACGGAACCGGACAGCCGTCCCACCGTCCGGTCCCTGAGCCGGCTGAGGCCGCTCCGCTGCGGCCTGCGTCGACGCCCGGGAGCGGCCGGGTGCCGGGGTGCCTCCAGGTCCGTCACCACCGCCGGGCGCGAGCCCGTGTCCACGTGCACCAGTGCCTCGTGCCCCTGGTACTCGACGTGCTCGACGACGCCCGTCATCGCCGCCTCGCCGGGCCGCGCCTGGCTCGGCTGGGCGATCCTGACCGCCTCCGACCGCAGCCCGACGATGATCGGACGCCCCTGCTGGATCCGGAGCAACTGGTGGTCGGTGCTGAGGGGTTCGGGCAGGGCGAGCCGGTGGCGCCCGAGATCGACCGACATGCCCGCGCCCAACGGCGCGTGGACCACCGCCTGCAGCAGGCTGATCCGGGGCGTGCCGATGAACGCGGCCACGAACACGTTCGCCGGCAGGGAGTAGGTGTCGCGCGGCGAGCTGACCTGCTGGAGGACGCCGCCGCGCATGACCGCCACCCGGTGGCCGAGGGACATGGCCTCGGACTGATCGTGCGTCACGTAGACGGTGGTGACGCCCAGTTCGGACGTCAGCCGGGAGATCTCGGCCCGCAGATGGCCGCGGAGCTTGGCGTCCAGACTGGAGAGCGGCTCGTCCATCAGGAACACCGAGGGCCGGCGGGAGATCGCCCGGCCCATGGCCACCCGCTGGCGCTCGCCGCCGGAGAGCTGTCCCGGATAGCGATCGAGGAGGTCCTGGATGCCGAGCATCCGGGCCGTCGCCTCCACCTGCGGCTCGTGGTCCCCGCGGGGGTCGCGCAGCTTGAGCGGGAAGCCGATGTTGGCCCGGCCCGTCATGTTCGGGTAGAGCGCGAAGCTCTGGAACACCATGGCGATGTCCCGTTCGCTCGGCGGCATGTGGTTGGCGTACTCGCCGTCCAGGTACAACCCGCCCTCGGTGATGTCCTCCAGCCCCGCGATCATCCGCAGGACGGTCGACTTGCCGCAGCCCGAGGGCCCCAACAGGACCAGGAACTCACCCGGTTCGACGGTGAGGGTGAAGTGTTCGACGGCGTGGGAGTCCCGCCCGTATCTCTTGCTGACATCGCGCAACGCGATGGAACGACTCATAACGATCCGCCCGGAGCTGGGAATGGTGGGGGTGGGGGCCGTGGGGGAGACGAGGTCAGAAGCTAGCCGAGGTCACCGCGTGGGGGGAACGACTTGGCGGAAGATGAAGGCACAGGGATGGGGGGACGCGGGGACGCTGGGCATTGGCAGGCGAGCAGACGGGCAGAACGAGCCCGGCTCCCGTCTAGCAGTCACACCCGACGCAGGGCACTAACGAGCACCACGGAGGGGCGGGTCGGGGGGGAGAGAAGTGTAGGAGCGGCAGGCCCTGCGGGCCAGCCCGCAGGGCGGTGGGGGCTGGAGTTAGATCCAGCCCTCGAGCGATGCCATGAAGCCGTCGAAGTCATCGCGGTGGATGGTGTGGCCGGCGCCGGGCACCGAGCGGACCTCGAAGCCGCGCGCCTCGAGGACCGCCGCGCGCTCCTGTGAGATCAGGAAGCTCGGGTCTGCCAGCTGCACGAGCGACGGGACCACCGGCGCGGCCGGCAGCAGGTCCGCGCCCATCAGCGGAGCCAGGCTCAGCGCGGTCGCCTCGTCCCAGACGGCCAGCGTCTCCAGCTCGATGTCGACGTCGGCCTCCTCCCAGCGCGGGTTCATCGCCTGGATCTGCCCCTTGGGCGCGGCCTTGAACTGGGCGAACATCTCGGGGCCGAAGCCCGGCTCGGGGGTCGCCAGGTGCCATGCGGGGTCGGAGTACACGGCGCGGCGCGGCTGCAGGCGCTCGACGGCGTACGAGAGGGTCAGACCGCCGAGGGAGTGGCCGATGGCGAGTTCCGCGCCGGTCGGCAGCGTCTCGACCACGTCGTCGGCGAAGGCCTCCGGGCCGTACTCGCCCCGGCCGCTCTCGCCGTGGCCGCGCAGGTCCACGGCGATGACGCGGTAGCCGAGGTCGGCGAGGGCGGGCCCGACCCGGCGCCAGGTCCGGTGGTCGGCCATGATCCCGTGGATCAGGAGGGCGACGCGGTCGCCTTCTCCCCAAGTGTGGGTGTGGAGCTGCACGGTGGTGCCTTTCCTTGTCATCGCTGTCGTCGTCGTTCTTGTCTGCGAGATCGCCGGCCGCAAGGCCCCCGCCCTACCGGACGCTGCGGATGGGCTTCACGGCCAGGGCGCCCGCCACCGCGAGGGCGGCGGCCACGATGAACAGGGCCGTGTAGCCGCCGCTGAGGGACACGATCACCGAGGCGATGAAGGGCGCGACGATCTGCGGGCCGGCGTTGGCGATGTTGAGCACGCCCATGTCGCGCGCCGCGTCCTCGGCCTTCGGGAGGACCATCGTCACGAGCGCGGTGTCAACCGCCATGTAGCAACCGAACGCGAGGCCGTTGATGACCGAGAAGGCCAGCATGGCCGTCCAGCTCGTCGACAGGGCCGGGATCACCAGTGCGATGGCGGAGAGCAGGGCGGAGGCGCCGACGAAGAGCTTGCGGCGGTCGTACTTGTCCGAGAGCCAGCCGCCGAGGACGGTGGAGACGACCATCGCCACGCTGGTCAGCGGCATCATGATGGCCACGGCCGACTCCGGCTTCATGCCGTCGGGCAGCACGGTGTGGTCCTGGAGGATGTAGAGCTGGTAGCCGCTGACCGCGAAGTACCCGAGGACGAGCAGCGCCCGTCCGATGAACGCCCAGCGGAAGTCGTGGTCCTTGAGCGCTCCGGCGAAGGCCGCGAGCTGCTGCCTGACCGGCAACTGGGCGCGCGCGGGCAGCCGCTTCTCCTTGGTGCAGGTGGTGAACAGGACCGCGGCGCCGGCGACGAGCGCGCCGAAGACCAGGTAGCCGGTGCGGTAGTCGTCGGAGAAGGCCGCGCCGACGAGGGCGCCGATGGTGGAGCCGAACGGCAGGCCGAGGCCGACGGCCGCGGAGGCCTTGCCGCGGGCGCTCTTGGGCACCCGGTCGGGGACCACGGAGGTGATCGCCGCCTGGTAGATGTTCATCACGGCCTGGCCGAGGCACCAGGCGATGGTGATGAGCAGGATCGTGTCCGCGAAGCCGAGCAGGAACATCGCGGGTATCGCGGCGAGTCCGCCCCCCAGGATCCAGGGGTTGCGCCGTCCGCTGCGGTCGGACAGGGCGCCCGCGACCGGGTTGAAGACCGTCGCGAAGATCGCCGAGACCCCCGCGATCAGGCCGAAGTTGGCGACCTTGTTCGCCGGGTCGATGTGTTCGACCTGGAGCGCGAGCAGTACGCCGGCGACGCCGATGTAGAGGGCGTACATGGCGCTGTTGCCGACGAGGAGCAAGGGGAGCAGCCCGCGTCCGGGCGCGGGCTCGGTGGTGGCATCGGAAGTGGCGGCGGCGGTGCCGGTGCCGGGGGAGGAAAGGGCCACGGTGCCCTCCTGGGCAGTTTCGAGGGTGAGAGATGAAGGGTGAGGGGTGAGAGGCGCGATGAGCGCGTTGGTGTTGGCCGGGTTGCCCACGACCAGGACCTTGATGTCGTCCGCGGCGTTCGCGTTGATCGCGGCGCCCTGCGGCTTGAAGATGCCGCCGTTGGCGGAGAGCAGGTCACCCCGCTCCCTGCCCTTGGTGCGCGGGCGGGCGCCGACCCGCAGCGCAACGTTCGCACCCCAGCAGCCCTTGGTCGGGCCCTCGAAGATGGCGCTGCCGGCGAGCCGGCGGCAGGCCGGGGCGCGGCGCCGGCGGGGGGGACGGCGGTGGCGTTGGGGCCGGGGCCTGGGCGGCGGGTCCCCCCGGGAGCCGCCCGCCCAGGCCAGCCATCCCCGATTGGCCTTTGCGGCCGCTTCCACCGTGTCCCTACGGTCGGCGGCATGCGCATCAGAATCGTGGACGCCTTCACCGACCGCCCCTTCGCCGGCAACCCCGCCGGAGTCCTGCTCCTCGACGGCGGCTTCCCCCCGGACGCCTGGCTCCAGCAGGTCGCCGCCGAGGTCAACCTCTCCGAGACCGCCTTCGCCCACCCCCTGCCGCCGGGCGGCGACGCGGACTGGGCGCTGCGCTGGTTCACGCCGACGGGCGAGGTCGACATGTGCGGCCACGCGACCCTCGCCACCGCGCACGTCCTCGCCACCAGCGGCCTCGCGAGCGGGCTGATCCGCTTCACCGCCCGGTGCGGCGTCCTCACCGCCGAGGCCGCGCAGGACGGGACGATCACCATGGACTTCCCCACGTCCTCCCTCACCGAGGTCGAGCCCGTCGCCGAGGTCGGGCAGGCCCTGGGAGCCAGGATGAAGTCCGTCCACGACACCTCCGCGCACATCGGCGACCTGGTCGTGGAGCTGGCGGACGAGCGGACCGTACGCGAGCTCGCGCCCGACCTGGCCGCCCTGCGCGGCTACGGCCGCCGGGGGATCATCGTCACCGCCCCCGCCGAGGACCCCTCCCGCGGCTACGACTTCGTCTCCCGCGGCTTCTTCCCGGCCCTCGGCATCGACGAGGACCCGGTCACGGGCAGCGCCCACACCGCGCTGGCCCCCTTCTGGGCCGCGCGCCTGGGCCGCACCGAGCTCGTCGGCCTCCAGGGCGGAGCCCGCACCGGGCTGGTCGCGGTCCGGCTCGCGGGCGACCGTACGCTGCTGACGGGCCGAGCCGTCACCGTCATCGACGGCGAACTGCTCACCGCACCCTGAGCGACCGCGCCGGGGCGTGCCCCGGCGCGCCCCTACGGGGTGGGCAGCCAGCCCACCTTGCCCGCGAGCAGGGCGTACCCGCCGAAGGCCACGATGTCGAGCAGCGCGTGCGCGACGACGAGCGGCCCGACCCGGCCCCAGCGCCGGTAGGCGAGGACGAAGACGACGCCCATCACCACGTTGCCGATGAACCCGCCGATGCCCTGGTAGAGGTGGTAAGAGCCGCGCAGCACGGAGCTGACCAGCAGCGCGGCCATCGGCGACCAGCCCAGCTGGTCGAGCCGGCGCAGCAGGTACGCCAGCACGATGACCTCCTCCACCACGGAGTTCTGCACCGCGGAGAGGATCAGTACGGGGAACTTCCACCACACGTCGGGCAGGTTCTCCGGCACCACCGTGAGGTTGAAGCCGGTCGCCCGGGCCCCCAGGTAGAAGGCCAGGCCGGCGCTGCCGATGCAGGCGGCGACGAGCGTGCCCCGGCCCAGGTCCGACCAGGGCCGGGTGCGGTCGAAGCCCAGTACCCGCAGTCCCGGCGCGCCCTCGCGGGTCAGCAGGTGCGCGACGAGCAGTACGGGGACGAGCGCGCTCGCGATGCCGAACAGCTGCCAGGCCAGGTCCAGCCACGGCCGGCCGGGCGCGTACGAGCCGTTGAGCGTGGCGGCCTGATCCTTGAGGCCGCCCGGCTTGGTCAGCGAGCCGATGAAGCTGATCAGCGCCGAGACTCCGCTCGCGCCCAGGGACAGCGCGAGCACGAGGAGCGTCTCGGAGCGCAAGGTCCCGCGCCCGTCCCGGCCCCCGCCGAGCTCTCCGATCACCGCTTCCGGCTCCGTGCGCACGCGTGCCTCCCGTCCCGCCGCCCACCGTGCCGTGTCACCGCGACGCGTCACCGGGGCAGTCCTCTGCGATCACCCCATACTGCCTCGTCGGCCCGCCGGTCCGGGGGCTGTCGGGGTGCGGTGGCGCAGCAGGCGGGCCGCCAGGTATCCGGCGGCGGCGAGCCATCCGGGCGCGCCCCTCGGGTCGAACAGCACCACTTCCAGTCGTCCGCTGTCCGGCCGCGCCGACGGCAGGAGGGGCAGGCCCCCTTGGAGCGTTCCGACGTTCCCGATGACCACCATGCGGGCCCGGCGCCGCTGCCGGCGGCCCCCGTCGATCCGCACCGTGAGCCGCACACCGGGGTCGCGCAGGTGCCGCAGGGCCGACAGGACGTACGCGGCCCACCCCATCCGCGACTTGAGCCGCGGGGAGGCGTCGCGGACCATCGCGGCGTCGAACCCGGCGCCCGCCATGACGGTGAACCGCGTCGGCGGGAGGCCGTCGCCCCGGACCCGGCCGACGTCGATCCCGAAGCTGTCGCCGGCCAGGGACGCCTCGAGGGCGACGGCCGGGTCCATCGGCAGGCCCAGGTTCCGGGCGAGGAGGTTCCCGGTGCCGCAGGGTGCGACGGCCAGCGGGATACGGGTGCCGGCCAGGACGTCGGCGCAGGCACGTACGGTGCCGTCGCCTCCGCAGACCACCACGAGGGCGGGGGTGACCGTGCTGATCTCCTCGGCCAGGGCCCCGCAGGGCCGTTCGGCGGTGGTCAGGATCCACCGCGGGTCCCGGTGGCCGTGGCCACGGGGCACGGCGGCCAGCCGGTCGGCGAGTTCGTCCGGGCAGCCGTGCGGGTGCCGGACCACGAGGACGGGGCCGCCGGTGCGGGAGGCGGGCGCCGGGCCGGGCCGGGCCGCACGGTCGGGCTCCGGACCGGACCCCCGCCCGTACAGCAGCGCGCACCCGGTGATCAGCAGGGTCGCCGCGCCGTTGAGCAGGCCGCCGGCCACGTCACTGGGGTAGTGCATGCCGCGGTACATCCGGGCCAGCCCGACGGCCGGCGGGATCAGCAGCAGGCAACCCGCCACGGCGAGGCGCCAGGGTCCGCGCATGCGCAGCCAGGCGATGACGGCCAGGCCTCCGTAGAGCGCGAGGGAGGCCCCGACGTGCCCGGAGGGGAAGCTCGATGTCGGCGGAGCGGCGTCCAAGTGGCCGACCGCGGGCCGCGGACGGTCCACGAAGGCCGTCACCACCAGGAAAACGGCCGACTGCGCGGCGACCGCGACGGCGAGGAACAGCGCCTCGGTCCGCAGTGCGGCGCGGGGAAGAGCGCGGGGCGGGACCCGGGGCGGTACGCGGGGCAGGACGCGGGGCAGGACGCGGGGCAGGACGAGCAGGCCGACGACGCACAGCGCGGTCAGGCCGACGACGGCCTGCGTACCGGCGAGCGCGGAGATCCACCCCGAGACCCCGGTGGCGGCCGCGGCGCGGCGCTCCTCCAGGGCGCGGCCGGACGATCCCTCGGCCGACAGCGGCCAGTGCCGGGAGGCCGGCCCGGTGACCAGCCGTCCCAGGCCGACCATCAGGGCCGCCTGGACGGGAAGGAGCAGGAGCGGCCAGGCGTCGCGCACGGAGGAACCGCAACTTCGCTTCATGAGGGCGCTTCTGGCCCGTCACGGCCGGATGATGCGCCGCCGTCGGCGCGGGCCCGGTCCGGTACGTCACCTCCGGCCCGACCCGGGCCCCGGCTCAGCGGCTGCGGGTCAGGGCCTCGGGGGCGCCCGCCGACCGGGCTCCTTCCGTCTCCAGCGCCGGCCGGCCGGGCGCCGCCAGGGTCAGCACGTAGAGGTTGCCCTTCGGGCAGTCGAAGGTGGCCGCGGGGTCGGTCGGATGGCTGGTCGCCGCCGCGAAGACCGCCCTGTCCCCGCTCACCTGCCGTAGTGCGAGGGCCTCCGTCCACCCCAGGTTGCGTCCGGTGGCGACCTCCGTCACCTCGCTGACCTGCCGGCCCACGAGGTCGCCCACGGCCCCTCGGTTCAGCGCGACCGTGACGGAGAACCTGCCCGTCCTCGCCCGGGTGACTCCGTCCGCGTCCGGGGTGCCGGGTCCGACGCCGGTCCACGTACCGGCCCAGGGCGTGGTGAGCGCGAAGGTGACGGCCGCGGCGAGGACGGCGGCGCCCAGCACCAGGTGCGGACGTCGACGCCCGGCGGGAGCGGGGTGGGGCAGCGGAGTCCCGGGAACGGTGACCCGGGCTCCGTCCCGGACCGGGTGGAGCCGCTCGCCCAGGCGCCCGTACCGGTGCTTCCCGCGACCGTGGCCTCCGCGGACGGCGCCCGGGTCACCGTCGCCTCGGCGGACCGGGTGGTGCCGCTGACCGGCAGCCTGAACGAGATCGTGTACACCCTCGGGCTCGGCCCCAAGGTCGTCGCCCGGGACATCACCGCCACCTTCGAACAGGCGGCGGACCTCCCCGTGGTGACGCGGGGCCACGACGTCTCCGCCGAGAGCGTGCTGTCGCTGCGCCCGACGCTGGTGCTGGCCGAGACCACCTCCGGCCCCGCCGAGGCGATCCAGCAGATCCGCGACGCCGGCATCCCGCTGCTCGTGGTGGCCCCGGCCAAGTCCCTGGACGACGTGGCGAAGCGCACCGACGCGGTCGCCGCCGCGCTCGGCGTCAAGGAGGCCGGGACGCAGCTGAACCAGCGCACCGCCGAGCGCATCGCCACCGCCCGCAAGGGCCTGCCCGCCTCGGGGAAGAAGCCGCGCGTGGCCTTCCTCTACCTGCGCGGCACCGCCTCCGTGTACCTGATGGGCGGCTCCGACTCCGGCGCCGGCTCCCTGCTGGACGCGGCCGGCGCGGTGGACACCGGCACGGAGTCCGGGCTCGGCAAGGACTTCACCCCGATCACGAGCGAGGCCCTGGCGGCCGCCGCGCCCGACGCGATCCTGGTCATGTCCAAGGGCCTGGAGTCGGTCGGCGGCATGGACGGCCTGGTGAAGATCCCGGGCATCGCGCAGACCCCCGCCGGGATGGACCGGCGGGTGATCACCGTCGACGACGGGGTGCTGCTGAACTACGGTCCGCGCACCGACCAGGCCCTGACCTCTCTGATCACACAGCTCTACGGCAAGGTATGACGTGACGATTTCCCACGACAAGGTGCCGGGGGCCGCGCCGCACGGCGCGGCCCCCGGCACGCAGGACGACGCGGCGGCCGGGACCCCGGCGGGCAGCTCGGCGGGCACCCCGGCGGCCGCCGGCCGCGCCGGCTTCCGCCCGGCCCGCTCGATGCTGCTCAGCGCCGCCCTCGCCGGCGTCCTCCTGTTGCTCGCGCTCGTCTCCGCCGGGGTCGGGGCCTACGAGATCCCGCTCGGCGACGTGCTCGGCTCGGTGCAGCACCGCCTCGGGCTCGGGGGCGCCGCCCTCGACCGGGTCGGCGAGAGCGTGTTGTGGAACGTACGGCTGCCCCGCGTGGTGCTCGCCCTGCTCGTCGGGGCCAGCCTGGGCTGCGCCGGAGCACTGATGCAGGGGGTGTTCGGCAACCCCCTCGCCGAGCCCGGGGTCATCGGGATCTCGGCGGGCGCCGCCGTCGGCGCGGTCGCCGCGATCGGGCTGGGCCTGAGCTTCTTCGGCAACTGGACCGTCACCGCCTGCGCGTTCGTCGCAGGGCTCATCACCGTCGGCGCCGTCTACCTGCTCTCCCGCAACGGCGGCAAGACGGAGGTCGTCACCCTCATCCTCACCGGCATCGCCGTCAACGCCTTCGCGGGCGCCCTGATCGGCCTGTTCATCTTTTTCGCGGACAGCGGCCAGGTCAACCAGATCACCTTCTGGCAGCTCGGCTCCCTCGCCCAGGCCACCTGGCCCAAGGTCCTCGCCGTCCTGCCCTGCGCCCTCGCCGGCCTGCTGGTCGCCCCCTTCTACGCGGGCAAGCTGGACCTGCTCTCGCTCGGTGAGCGGCCGGCCCGCCACCTCGGCGTCGACGTGGAGCGGCTGCGGCTCGCGCTGATCCTGGTCGTCGCGCTGCTGACGGCGGCCGCGGTCGCCGTGGCCGGCATCATCACCTTCGTCGGGCTCCTCGTCCCGCACCTGCTGCGCATGGCCAACGGCCCCGGCCACCGATTCCTGGTCCCGGGCAGCGCGCTCGCCGGGGCCGTGGTGCTCGTCGCCGCAGACCTGGCCGCGCGGACCCTCGCCCAGCCCGCCGAGCTGCCGCTCGGCGTGCTGACCGCCCTGCTCGGCAGCCCGTTCTTCTTCTGGCTGCTGCGCCGCACCCGCCGCAAGCAAGGAGGCTGGGCGTGAGCGTCCTGTTCGCCGCATTCCGCAGGAACAAGCGGACCGTCCCCGCCCCCCTTCCGCGTGTCCGCCGGGGCCGTCCGTGGGACGCTGTGGGGGTGCGTGCCCTCGTGGAGCTGCGGATGGGCACCGGCCCCCTGCCGGCGGCCGCGCGGCGGGCCGTCCGGGTCACGCTCGCCGCCTGCGCCGGCTTCTACGGGTTCCTGTACGGCCTGGACCAGCCCGTCGGCGCCACCTACGCCCTCTTCACCGCCGTCTCGCTGGGCGCGCTGTCCCAGCTGCCCGGCAGCGGCCGGCAGCGGGCCGCGCTCATGGTCCGTCTGCTCCCCTTCGCCTGCGCGCTCGTGGCCGTGGGGACCTGGCTCGCCGTACGGACGTGGGCCGCGGTGGCCGGCATGCTGGTCATCGGCTTCTGCCTGGCCTTCGGCTCGGCCGCCGGACCCCGCCAGGCGGGCGCCGGACCCGGGCTCCAGCTCCTGTACATCCTGCCCAGCTTCCCGCCGTACGCCCCCGACGGCCTCGGCCGCCGGCTGGCCGGCACCGTCATCGGGGTCCTGCTCCTGGTCCTCGCCGAGAGGTACCTGCTGCCCGACCCGCCCGTCGCCCGCTACCGGGACCGGGCCGCCTCGGCCGCTGACGAGGCCGCGCGGTGCGCCGCCGCCCTGGAGGAGCCGCCCCACACGCTCTCCGACGCGGAACGGGCCCGGGCCTCGGAGACCGCCCAAGCCATGCGGCCCTCCCGGGTCCCGGAGGCGGAGCGGCCCGCCGGGCCCGGCGTGCGGGAGCGCGCGCTGGCCCACACCGGGCTGGCGGCCCGGACCCTGCTGTCCTGCCTGCGGGCCCTGCCCCCGCCGGCGCCCGGCCGGCGGGCGGATCCGGCCGGGCTGGACCTCGTACGGTCCGTACGGGAGTCGGCGACCGCGACCGCCGCCCTGCTCCGGGAGGGGCGAGCGCCCGCCACCGGCACCGCCGCCCTGCGGGACCTGCGGGGCTCCCTCGTCGCGGCTCCGGCGCCCGAGTCCGGCTCGGGGCTGCGGCGCGCCACGCTGGTGGAGCTGGCGGACGCCGCGCTCGTCCTGCGCGGTGCGGCCGAGATCGCCGTACGGGGGCGCGCGGCGGCCCCGGAACCGTGGCCCGGACCGGGACCGGGGGCGGGGGCGGCGCGCGCACCGGAACCCGGACCGGCCTCCGGGGCCGAACCGCCCGACCTGTTCTGGTACGCGCGCCCGAGCACGCTCCGGCTCTGGTGGTTCCGCCTCTCCGGGCACACCGGGCCCAGGTCCGTGCACTTCCAGAACGCCGTCCGACTGGGCCTCGCCCTCGCCGCCGCCCGCACCGTCGCCGGGCTCGTCTCCCTGCCGCACGGATTCTGGGCGATGCTCGCTGTCCTCAGCCTGACCCGCACCACCGCCGTGCAGACCCGGGCCACCGTCCGCCTGGCCCTGATCGGCACGTGCCTGGGCGCGCTCGCCGCGGGCGGGATCCTCGTGCTGGCCGGAGAGGCGAGCCTCCTGTACGAGATCGTGCTGCCGCCGCTGATGCTCGTCGCCTTCTGCGTCGGCCCGGTGCGCGGAGTGGGCTGGGCCCAGGCGATGTTCACCCTGGTCATCGCCATGGCCTTCGCCCAGCTGGCGCCCGTCACCTGGCAGTTGGCCGAAGTCAGGTTCCTGGACGTCACGGTCGGCAGCGCCATCGGAATCGTGTGCGGACTACTGGCGTGGCCGCACGGCGCCCACGACGAACTGGGCCGCGCCGTCGCCGAGTTGCTGCGTGCCGCCGCCGACGACGTCCGGGGGGTCACGGCCGCCGTCGGGCGGACCGGCCCCGAGGGCGCGGACCAGCGGGTCCGGCACTCGCTGGTGATGACGGAGACCGCGTACGCCCAGTACCAGGCCGAGCGGCAGCGTCCGGCCGGACCGGGCCGGGACTGGCAGGCCGCGATCATGGCCGGGCACAAGGTGCTCTGGGGCAATCTGCGGCTCCTCGGCGCCCAGGCCGGACCGCTGCCCGGACCGCACGAGGAGGCCGCGGTCAGGGAGTACGGGGCCCGGGTGGCGGCGGCCCTGCTCCGCGTGGCCGACCTCGCGGAGCCGCCGAACGCCCCGGGCGCCTCGAACACCCCCGGCCCGGCGGACCTTTCCGGCCCGGCGGACCTGAGACGATGGCCGACCGGGTCACGGTGATCGGCTGGGACGGCTCCCCCCTGACCGCGTCCGCCCGGTCCGCGCTCTCCGCGGCCACCCTGGTGGCCGGCGCCGCCCACCACCTCGCACTCCCCGAAGTCCCGCCCGCCGCCGAACGCGTCCGGCTCGGCAGCCTCGGCCTCGCCGCAGCCCGGATCGCCGGCCACCGCGGCACCGCCGTCGTCTTCGCCGACGGCGACCCCGGCTTCTTCGGCGTCGTACGCGCCCTGCGCGCCCCGGAACACGGCCTCGAAGTGGAAGTCGTACCCGCCGTGTCCGCCGTCGCCGCGGCCTTCGCCCGCGCCGGGATGCCCTGGGACGACGCCCAGGTCGTCGTCGCCCACCCCCGCACCCTGCGCCGCGCCGTCAACGTCTGCCGCGCCCACTCCAAGGTCGCCGTCCTCACCTCGCCCGGCGCCGGCCCCGCCGAACTGGCCCTCCTCCTCGAAGGAGTCCACCGCACCTTCGTCATCTGCGAGGAACTCGGCACCGACAAGGAGCAGGTGACGGTCCTCACCTCGGACAAGGCCGCCGACCACAGCTGGCGCGACCCCAACGTGGTGATCGTCATCGGCGGCCAGGCCGCTGCCGCCGACCCGGCGTGGCTGCTGGGCCAGAGCGCGGCCCAGAGCGCCGGACGCGGCTGGGCCCGCCCGCAGTTCGACGTCGGAGAAGGGGAGTCCGCACAGCTGCGCGCCGCGCAGCTCGCCCGGCTGGGCCCGCGCACCGGAGACCTCGTCTGGGACATCGGCTCCGGCTCCGGAGCCCTCGCCGTGGACGCCGCCGCCCTCGGCGCCGCCGTCATCGCCGTCGACGCCGACCCGCGCGCCTGCGAACGCACCACCGCGGCCGCCCGCGCCCGGGGCGTACAGCTCCAGATCATCGCCGGCCGCGCCCCGCACGTACTGGAGGACCTGCCCGAGCCCGATGTCGTCCGCGTCGGCGGCGGGGGAGCCGAGGTCGTCGCTGCGGTCGTCGACCGCCGCCCCGAACGCATCGTCAGCCACGCTTCCACGCGCGACGAGGCGGAGGCCATCGGCCGCGCGCTGACCGAGGGCGGGTACGCCGTCGAGTGCGCGCTGCTCCAGTCCGTGGGCCTGGACACCCGGACCTGGACCGAACAACAGCGCTCCGTGGTGTTCCTCCTCGCCGCCGAACGGCCCGTCAGCCGCCCGGACAGGACCTAAACGGTCCCGGGGCCGCTCCGCCCCGTGCCCGGGGTAGGCTGGCCGATCGTCGCACTGCCCCCGACCGACCGGGCATGCGGTACCGGCAGCACACGAGACGTGGCGTAGTCCACAGAGGACCATGGCGGTTATGGCCGCCCTGGTGGCGAACGGGCAGGACAATACTTACTGGTTGTCGTGCAGTCGTACGTGAGGCGAAACCTCCGCACGGCAATCCCGCTCGCACGGTCACGTGGGCGCCGGGCGGTCGAAGAGGCAACACCGATGGGCGAGGGGTACGCATGACTGACACCGGCCAGGTTCCGGGCGAGGGTTTCCCGGACAGCACGGGCATGGTGGATCAGCCGGGCGTCCCCGCCCCGGTCCCCGTGTCCCCGCCCGCGACCGGGGGCTACGCCTTCCAGGACCTCGTGGACGACCAGGCCGAGCCCGAGGACGAGGAACTGCTGCTGATGCCCAGCAGTCAGGGCGCGTGGAGCGACCCCCAGGTCGTCCCGCCGGTGCCCGCCTTCCCCGAGCCCGCTTTCCCCGAGCCCGCCGCGTACGCGGACGCGCCGTACGCCGAGTACCCGGGGATCCCCGGGTACCAGCAGCCGGTCCCGGCCGCCGCCCCGCTCTCCTACGAGGGCGCGGGCTACCCGCAGCAGTCCTTCCCGGAGCAGTCCTTCTCCGAGCCCTCCTTCGCGCAGCAGCCCTCCTTCGCCGACCCCGCCTCCTACAGCGCCGGCGCGCACGAGGCCGGCGGCCGGGACTCCGGCGCCCTCGACCTCGGCGGCCTGGTGGCCCCGCAGGCCCAGGCTCCGTCGAGCCCCGCCGCCCCGGCCCCGGTCCGGCGCCCGCTGCACATGGGCCCGCCCGTGCCCGAGGCCACCGGGGGCCCCACGCACCCTGCCCGCCGTCCTCGACCCCGAGCTCGGCGAACACCCCGCGCGCGCCTGTTCCGGCTGGTGGGCCCTGTTCGCCGCCTCGCTCGCCGCGGCCGGCGCCGCCACCCTCGCGCACCACGAGGACCTCCGCGCCTCCGCCTCCGCCTCCCCCGCCGAGGCCTGGCCGCTCGCCCTCGTCGGCGGCTGCGCGGCGATCGTCCTGGCCGCCCTCTGCGGACTGCGCCGGGGCCGCGCCGGCCGGGCCTGGTCACTGACCCTCTTCGGCCGCTACCGGGGCACGATCCGGCGTACCGGTCTCCTCTGGTCCAACCCGCTGCCCCGGCACACGCGGGTCGACGTCCGGCTGCGCCACTGGCGCAGCGAGCCGCTCCCCGTCGTCGACGCCGAAGGCACCGCACTGCGGGCCGTCGTCCTCGTCGTGTGGCGGATCAAGGACACCGCCCGCGCCCTGCTCGCCGTGGACGACCACACCGACTATCTGCGCGGGCAGGTGGAGTCCGCGACCGCCCGGGTGCTCTCCCGGATGCCCGCCGACTCCTTCGGCCCGGAGCCGGCCGAACCCCGGACCCTGCGCGACACCGAGGCCGTCGGCGACGAACTGACCCGGCTGCTCGCCGCCGAGTGCAAGGCGGTCGGCGTCGAGGTCTTCTCCGCCCGGCCGCTGCGGATCGAGTACGCGCCCGAGGTCGCCGCCGCGATGCAGCGCCGCCAAGTCGCCTCGATCGACGCCCGGCACCGGGACACCGTCCTCACCTCCGTGCTCGACGCGGTCGACGACACCGTTCACCGGATGTCCGACCGGGGGCTCGTAGGCCTGGACGACTACGAACGCAAGGCACTGGTCAAGGACTTGACCGTGGCCTTCTACACGGCGCGCGGCCCTGCCGCCGACGCCCGCTGAGAGCACACCCCCGATGAGAGAGGAACCACGCATGCGCACGCCCGAGTTCACCGAGGAAATACCCGACGTCTGCGACTGCGCAGGCTGTGCCCGCGGCACGACGGCCGTGACCTCCACGGCCCGTCGCCGTCGCTGCACCCTGCGCGGGGCCGTGGTCGCGGCCGTCGGCGCCACCCTGCTGATGGGCACCGGTGTGACCACCGCGTCCGCCGAGCCCGCGCCGGCCAAGGCGGGCTGGGACGGCTCGAAGTACTGGTACAAGGACGCGACCGGCTGGTGGCGCTGGACCCAGCACTACAGCAAGTACGCGGCGAACAGCGGCGCTTCCGCGGCCGCCAAGCCCTCCTCGTCCGCCGCCAAGCCCTCCTCGTCCGCCGCCTCCCCGGTACGCACCTCGGAGCCGGCCTTCCGCGGCCGCGCGGGCTGGGACGCGACGGACCGCGTGTACTGGTACAAGGACGCCACCGGCTGGTGGCGCTGGACCAGCCACAAGGACAAGTACGAGCGCAACGCCGGCCGCACCGGCTCCTCGGGCTCCTCGGGCTCGTCCGGCTCCACGGGCGGCTCGGGCAGCTCGGGCGGCTCCGGCGGCGCCCCGTCCGGCTCAGGCAGTCCCCTTCGCCAGGGCACCGAGGGCGCGATCTCCTTCGCGAACAGCCATCTCGGCGACGCGTACGTCTGGGGCGGCAACGGCCCGCACGGCTGGGACTGCTCGGGCCTGGTCCAGGCGGCCTACCGCTCCGCGGGCATCTCCCTCCCCCGCGTCGCCTCCGACCAGTACCGCGCCACGACCCCGATCTCCCGCTCCGAACTGCGCCGCGGCGACCTGGTGTTCTGGACCTCGAACGGAAACGTGTCGGGCATCCACCACGTCGCGGTCTACCTCGGCGACGGCAAGTACATCGAGGCTCCGCGCCCGGGCAAGCAGGTCCGCGTCTCCAGCTTCAGCGCGTACAACCCGAACATGTACGGCCGCGTGCGCTGACGCACGGCGAAGCCTCCCCGAGGGCCGGTTGGCCCTCGGGGAGGCAGGCCGTGCGGTGCCGCTTCAGCGGCCGCCGGTACCCGCATCGCTTCCGGCGTCGGCTCCCTCGTCGGTTCCCGGCTGGTCCGGGGAGGGCGGCGGAGGAGGCGGAGACGGAGGCACGATCAGGGTCGATGACGGCGGCGTGGCGGCCTTGGCGCGCGAGGGGGTCGGCGAGGCGCCGGCCGAGGCACTGGCGGACGGCGACGCCGTGGGCGTGACGGAAGCGGTCGGGGACGCCTCGGCGGACGCGGACTCCGTTCCGGCCGGGAGGCTCTGCGACGGCTGTCCGGCCGTGGTCGGCGCGGCGGCGCCGGTGGGCTGGGCCGCCGGGCCGCACGCGGCGGTCAGCCCGGCGGCGACGACGACCGCGGCCACCAGGGGCAGCCGCACGCTCAGGGGCGTGGCGGAGCGGGGGCTCGTCGTGCGGCGGGCGGCACGGACGGGTCGGAGTATGCGAGAAGTCATGGCGAAGACACCCCAAGGCACGGTTCGGACTACGGGAAGGGCGGAGCGCCTTCCGGATCGGTGAAGCCGAGGGCGCGACGGGTCGACGGGTCGCCGGAGCAGTCGTGCCCGGGCGCCGAAGGCCGCTCGGCTGACGCGAGCATAGGACCGCTGGAGGCCGCCGGAACCGTGTGGACGCGATCTTGAGGTTCCCCTAAGGAACAGCTCATCTTCCGCTTCACGAGCTCGGGCGATGAGCGCACGCAAGGGGGTGAAAACGGCGAAAGGGATCAGTGGGCCGAGGGGAATCCAGAAGGCCGGAAGGCCGGAAGGCCGGAAGGTCAGAAGGACGTCTCGCGCACGCTGGCCTTCGCCGAAGGGGTGATGGTCGCCGTGACGACAGAGCGGTGGTCCGCGCTGGTGAACGTGACGGTCAGGGTGTCGTCGGCGGTCTGTGCGGTACTGGTCTTGTATCCCTGGCCGGGCACCGCGGAGATCAGGCACACTCCGCGGCTGCCGTAGCGGACGGTGACCTTGCCGCCCTGCGAGGGGACGGTGTGCAGGCCGGCTCCGCCCTCGTCGCAGTCGACGGCCGACTTGGGCGCTGTCGGCCGGGGGGTTCCCGACGAGGCCTTCACGGGGGTGGGCGTCGAAGCCGGGGGCGACGTTCGCTCGGTCGCGGAGGGCGAACCGCCGGGGGGTGCGCTCGGGGACTGCGGGCTCGGAGACTGGCCCTGCGACGCCAGCCAGGCCGGCGGCGTTTCGACGACCACGGGGGCGGACCTCGCGACCGGCGGCGTATGCCTGGTCGAACCGACCACGAACTGGACCGTGCCGAGCACGGCGGTCACGCTGGCGGCCGTGCACGACAGCCATATGAGCAGGTAGCGCGGAATTCGGGGCACGGCCCCATAGTGTCCGACGCGCCGGGCCGCCCGTCACCGCCTCCCCCCGTGACGCGCGCCGGGCCGCCCGTCACCGCCTCCCCCCGTGACGGGCGCGGACCGCGGGGGAAACACCGATGCCCTCCTGGCCCGCGTACGGGTCGGAGGACGTGAGCCCCCGCCGGAGGGCGGGGGCCGGGTGAGGGAGTGGCTGCTACTTCGGCGTCCCGAAGTTCTGTGTCCACCAGGGGCCGCCGTCGCCCTGGTGGAGGCCTATGCCGATCTCCCGGAAGTCGCAGTTGAGGATGTTGGCCTTGTGGCCCGGGCTGTTCATCCACGCCTTCATGACCGCGGCGGCGTCCGCCTGGCCGCGGGCTATGTTCTCGCCCAGGCGGGACCAGCCGTATCCGGCGGCTTCCACGCGGGTGGTCATGGTGGACCCGTCGGGTCCGGTGTGGGACATGACGCCGCTGCGGGCCATGGTGTCACTGTACGTCCGTGCCGCGGCGCTCAGCTTCGCGTTCGCGGTCAGCGCACCGCACCCGGCCGCGGCCCGCTCCTTGTTGACCAGGGAGAGGACCGCGGACTCCGCCCCGGACTCGCCGGAGGAGCCGCCCGCACCCCCGGAACCGCCGCCGGCGGTCGCGGCGGGCGTACGGCTCGGCTTGGCGGCCCGGGTGGACGGCGGGGCGGCCGGGTGGTGGGGGACGTGGTGGGCGCCTCCCTGGACCCCTCGATGTGGTTCCACCGGCCGTTCCGCGCCGACGAGTGGCTGCTGTACGACCAGGAGTCGCCCTCGGCGGCCGCGGGCCGGGGACTGGGCCAGGCCCGGATCTGGACCCAGGACGGCCGGCTGGCCGTGCCGTTGCGGGCGGGGTGGGGATCAGGCCTCGACGACGCCGGAGGCCGCGACCTCGATCTTGCCGCGCGTGGAGCCCGAGGGGGTGCCGAGCTTCTCGATCTGGTCGACGAGCTCCGTGCCCTCGACGACCTCGCCGAAGACGACGTGCTTGCCGTCGAGCCACGGGGTGACGACCGTGGTGATGAAGAACTGCGAGCCGTTGGTGTTGCGGCCGGCGTTCGCCATCGAGAGCAGGTACGGGCGGGTGTGCTTCAGCTCGAAGTTCTCGTCGGCGAACTTCTCGCCGTAGATGCTCTTGCCGCCCGTGCCGTTCTGCCGGGTGAAGTCGCCGCCCTGCAGCATGAACTGCGGGATGACGCGGTGGAACGGGGAACCCGCGTAGCCGAAGCCGTGCTGGCCGGTGGCGAGCTCGCGGAAGTTCTGGGCGGTCTTCGGGACGACCTCGTCGAAGAGGTTGAAGACGATGCGGCCGGCGGGCTGGCCGTCGATGGTGATGTCGAAGAATACGTTGCTCATGGGGTCCATCCTGTCACTCCCGGTGTGCTGCGCGACCCGGAGGGGGCCATGACGCGACCCCCGGACGGCTCAGCGGCGGCCCCCGTACGGCTCCGCGACGGCTCCGCGGAAGCTCCACCGCAGCTCAGCCGCGGCCCGGGTCCCGGCCCGCTCCCGGCCCGGTCCCGGCTCAGCCGCCCGTACGGGTACCCGTGCCCTTGGCGGCGTCGAGGGCGTACACGCAGCGGTCCTTGCTGCACGCGTAGACCACGCCCGCCTCGGCCACCGGGGCCCCGGTGATCTCCCCGCCCGTGGCCAGCTTCCAGCGGAGCTGGCCGCCCGCCGCGTCGAGGGTGTACAGGCAGTGGTCGGCCGAACCGAAGTGGACCCGGCCGTCCGCGACCGCGGGCGAGCCGGTGATCTCGCCGCCCGCCGCGAACCGCCACTTCGGGGTGCCGGTGACCGCGTCGAGCGTGTACACCGCGCTGCCCGCGCCCAGGTGGACGTTGCCGGCGGCCACGATGACCGGGTCCGCCGACGGGCGGGGCTCGGTGGCGATGCGCCAGCGGTCCTTGCCGGTGGCCGCGTCCAGGGCGTACACGGTGCCCAGGTAGTCGGCGAGGTAGACGCCGCCGCCCGTGACGGCCGCGCCGGGCGCGAAGGCCGGGGGCGCCAGGAACACGGCGGGGGCCTCGAAGTGCCAGCGGACCCGGCCGGAGGCCCGGTCGATGGAGATCACCCGGGTGCCCGCGCAGACGTAGACGTTGCCGTCCGCCGCCGGTGCGACGCGCACCGGCACGTTTCCGCAGGAGCCCGCGTCGCCGACCGGGTAGGACCAGGACTCGCGGCCGGAGCGGGCGTCCAGGGCGCGCAGCCGCGCGTCCTGCCACACGTACACCGTGCCGTCGTGCAGGACGGGCGCCGCCTCGGTGGTCTCGAAATCGCTCTGCGCGCCCGTGAGCTCCCACAGCTTGTGGCCGCTGGAGGCCTCCCAGGCCTGTACTCCGCCGCCGCGCGTGGCGGTGACCACGGTGCCCCGGTCGGCGCGCAGCGCGTAGACCCAGGCGTCGGTGGACAGGCGCCAGCGCTCGGAGCCGTCGCCGGCGTCGAGGGAGGGGCCGTCGGAGGCGTGGATGCGGCCGTCGGCGACGGCCATGGACCAGGCGACGTCGCGGGTCTTGAACTGGCGGCGGCCGCTGGCCACGTCCAGGGCGTGGACCTCGAAGGAGGTGACGTACAGCAGGTCGCCGGCGACGGTCGGGGTGCCCCAGACCTCGTTGGACATGCGGAAGCGCCAGGGCCGCCAGCGTCCGCTGTCCGGTGCCGGGCCGGCGGGCCCGGGTACGGAGGGGACGGGCGCGGGGCCGACCACCGAGCCGCCGCCGGGCGGGCGGATCCAGCCGGTCGCCGAGTCCGCGGCGGCGGCGTGGGCGGGCGCGGCGGCGGAGGCCTGCGGGCCGGGGCCGATCGGGACCGCGGAGCCGCCGAGGCGGACGGGCTCGCCGGAGGGAGCCATCCTGGCCCCCAGCCACATTGCTGCCTGGCTCGTGGGCTCGGGGATGGGGATAAGAGACAGTTCCCCTGCCCCATGCCTGACCTGCCCGTTCGTCGTCATCGCGCGCCAATAGCGGGACCCTACCCGGCATCGGCGGGGCGGCTCGCGCTCAGAGCCAGCCGTTGCGCCGGAATCCCCGGTGGATCACGAAGCAGGCGACGGCCATCACGCCGATGACGAAGGGGTACCCGTAAGTCCAGTGCAGTTCCGGCATGTTGTCGAAGTTCATGCCGTACACCCCGCAGACCATCGTCGGGACGGCGACGATGGCCGCCCATGCGGTGATCTTGCGCATGTCCTCGTTCTGGGCGACGGTCACCTGCGCGAGATGGGCCTGGAGGATGGAGTCGAGGAGGGCGTCGTACGCGCCGATCTGGTCGGTGGCGCGGGTGAGGTGGTCGGCGACGTCGCGGAAGTAGGTGCGCATCTCCGGCGGGATGACCGGTATCGGCAGCGTGCTCAGCTGCTGGAGCGGCCGGCTCAGCGGGGCCACCGCCCGCCGCAGTTCCAGCAGTTCGCGCTTGAGCTGGTAGATCCGGCCCGCGTCGCCGCGCCCGCCGTGCTCGCTGAACACCATGGTCTCGACGGCGTCTATGTCGTTCTGCACGGCGTCCGTGACGGCCACGTACTCGTCGACCACGTGGTCGGCGATCGCGTGCAGGACGGCGACCGGCCCCTTGGCGAGGTGGTCGGGGGTGGCTTCCAGCTCCTCGCGGACCGATCCGAGGGTGCCGCGGCCCCCGTGCCGGATGGTGATGACGAAGTCGGCGCCGGCGAAGGCCATGAGCTCGCCGCCCTCGACGACATCGCTGGTGGCGGTCAGCTCCTCGTGCTCCACGTAGCGCACGGTCTTGAGCACCGCGAAGAGGGTCTCGTCGTAGCGCTCGATCTTGGGCCGCTGGTGCGCGTGGACCGCGTCCTCGACGGCGAGCGGATGCAGGCCGAACAGCTCGGCGAGTCCGGCGAGCTCGGTCTGCGAGGGCTCGTGGAGGCCGATCCAGACGAAGCCGTCGCCCGTCTTGCGGACCAGGCGCAGCGCCTCGGCGGCGTCGGCGCAGCCGTCCTGGCGCACGCCGTTCCGGTAGACGATGCAGTTGACGACGGCGCTGCCGAGCGGAGAGCGCGCCGGGTGGCTGAGGTCGACGGTGCGCCGGTAGCCGCGGCGCACGGCCCGGCGCAGGTTGCTGAACATGGACAACGACGTACTCCCCTTCGGCGGATCAGCGGCCAGTGTGCCACCGGACCGGCCGCGGCCCGGCCGTGGGCCGGTGGCGGGTCGGCGCGGGTATGCGCGGGTCGGCGCCGGCCGGTCCGCGGAAACGTTTGTGCGGTCCGTGGGCCCGGCCCCTATGCTGCCGCGGTGACCACACCGCCCGGCAGACCCGTGCCCCGCCGCACCGCCCGTGAACGGCGTGCGCTGATCGCGTTCGTCGCGATCTCCATGCTCATCGTCGCCGGCCTGTCCCTCGCGGCGTGGAAGCACTGGCAGCGCACCCACCCGGGCGACTTCGGCGCCGAGCCCCACCACTGCGAGCTGGTGACGCCGGAGACCGTCCACCGGCTGGTGCCCACGTCCTACGGCGGCCGCGAGGGCCGGGGCTCGTGCAGCTGGTCCGCCCCGCGCGAGGAGAGCCCGACCCGGGCAGGGATCTTCCTGCAGTCCTCCGTCCTCACCGAGGACCTCGCCGCAGAGGATCTCCGCGAGGAGCGCGGGAAGACCCTGGGCTGGGAGAAGACCTCCCCCGAGGACGTCACGGCCATCGGCGACGAGGCGTTCGTCCGCTCGCGGACGGAGAACCCCGAACGCCCCGCCGCGGCGCAGGTCTGCTTCCGGCTCAGCAACATGGTCGTCCGCGTCACCTACACCCGTGCCGACACCGACCGCGAGGCCGCGCGCGCCGGAGCCGTCGACGCGGCGCGCGAGGCCGCCGACCATCTCAGGGCTTCCGTGCGCTGAGGCCGGGGGGCGCCGGGGGCCGGCGGCCCCCGGCCTCAGCGCACGGACCACTGAGTTGCGCCCGGCGTAGGTCGTCGGCAGCGTAAGATATGTATAAGAGGAAGACCGGGACCGCCCGCCCCCCCGATCCGCATGCCGCGCGCACCCGCGCGCACCCGCGCGCATGAAAAATGCCCCCTGCCACTGCGTTTCCGCAGGTCAGGGGGCATTCAGTATGTGGAGCCTAGGAGATTCGAACTCCTGACATCTGCCTTGCAAAGGCAGCGCTCTACCAACTGAGCTAAGGCCCCGGATCCGGACGTGGTTCTCCCCGGGGAGGGGGAGGCCGTTCCGAAGGACAGAGTACCGGGTGTACCCCCTCATCTCGCAAAATGATAGGGACTCCCGCCCCGCGACCACTCTCCGTAAGATGCTCGCGAGGTTCGCACCAGCGAAGGGGAGTAGTAAGAGTGGACGCAGTACAGCAAGAGGCTACGGCCAGAGCCCGGGAACTCCAGCGCAGTTGGTACGGGGAGCCGCTCGGCGCGCTCTTCCGCCGGCTCATAGATGACCTCGGCTTGAACCAGGCCCGCCTCGCTGCCGTCCTCGGGCTGTCGGCGCCGATGCTGTCCCAGCTGATGAGCGGACAGCGTGCCAAGATCGGCAACCCCGCCGTGGTCCAGCGGGTGCAGGCCCTCCAGGACCTGGCCGGCCAGGTGGCCGACGGGAGCGTCAGCGCGGCGGAGGCGACCGACCGGATGGACGAGATCAAGAAGACCCAGGGAGGTTCCGTCCTCAGCAACAGCAGCAGCCAGTCCGCCACCGGCTCCGGCGCACCCACCGTCAAGCGCGTGGTCCGCGAGATCCAGTCGCTGCTGCGCTCGGTCTCGGCGGCCGGCGACATCATCGAAGCGGCGGACACCCTCGCCCCCAGCCACCCGGAACTGGCAGAGTTCCTCCGGGTGTACGGAGCGGGCCGCACCTCCGACGCGGTCGCACACTACGAGGCACACCAGAACTGACGCGCCGCGCACGCAACGGACACAGCTGACGACGGGGGACGGGCGCAGCAATGGGTGAGATCTTCGCCGGCCGGTACGAACTGATCGACCCGATCGGGCGTGGCGGCGCAGGCGCCGTATGGCGTGCCTGGGACCACCGGCGCCGCCGGTACGTCGCAGCGAAGGTCCTCCTGCAGAGCGATGCCCACACCCTGCTGCGGTTCGTCCGCGAGCAGGCGCTGCGGATCGATCACCCTCACGTACTGGCCCCGGCCAGCTGGGCGGCGGACGACGACAAGGTCCTGTTCACCATGGACCTCGTCGCCGGCGGTTCCCTCGCCCACGTGATCGGGGACTACGGGGCCCTGCCGCCCCGGTTCGTGTGCACACTGCTCGACCAGCTCCTGTCGGGTCTGGCGGCGGTGCACGCGGAAGGCGTCGTGCACCGCGACATCAAACCGGCCAACATCCTGATGGAGGCCACTGGAACCGGGCGGCCGCACCTGCGGCTGTCCGACTTCGGCATCGCCATGCGCAAGGGCGAGCCCCGGCTGACCGAGACCGCCTTCGTGGTCGGCACGCCGGGCTATCTCGCGCCCGAACAACTCCTCGGGGCCGAACCCGACTTCACCGCGGACCTGTTCGCCGTCGGGCTGGTCGGCCTCTACCTCCTGAAGGGCACCAAGCCCGACTCCCGGGCCCTCGTGGAGCACTTCTTCGCCCACGGGACCCCCGCCGCCCCCGAGGGCGTCCCCGCCCCGCTCTGGGACGTCCTGGCCGCACTGCTCCAGCCCGACCCCCAGAGCAGGTTCAAGACGGCCACAGGGGCGCGCAAGGCCCTCACCGAGGCCGTCGAGCTGCTACCGCCGCCCGCCCCGGACGAGGTCCCGGTGGAGGTCTTCGACCAACTGGGCCCGGTCCCGGCCGGTTTCGCCCCCCGGGGACCGCAGGACGCGCCGCGCGACGTGCCGTACGCGGCTCCGCGCGAAGCCGCGTACGAGGCCACGCGCACGGCCGCCACTCCCACCGGCCCGACCGCGCCCACTGGTCCCACCGTGCCCGCGCAGCCCTCGAGCGCACCCGCACCCGCGGTGGCCGTGGTGGCGGTGGTGGTGGTTGCGGTGGTCGTGGTGTGGAGGGGGATGACCGCGTTGTTGCTGACGCGTTCGATGGTGGCGAGGTAGTCGTGGGGGAGGTGGCGGAGGTTCTGCTGGAGGGTGCTCGCCATGAGGCCTTCGGTGCGGACGGCACTGGCCCGGTCGTTGCGGCGGAAGAGGTGGGGGTCGGTCTCCTGGGTGTCGGCGTATTCGTCGGCGAGGCCGAGGTAGTGGAGGAGTTCGTGGGTGAGGGTGGCGTCGCTGTGGTGGGTGTCCCAGTGGAGTTGGTCGGCTCGGCCGGGGTTCGGATTCGCGGTGAGGGTGACGGCTTCGCCGTGGTCCGGGGCGTGGATGAATTCGGCGGTGATACGGAGTTGGTCGCCGCTTTCGGGCAGGCGGTAGCCGGAGTTGGTGTGCGTGTCGAGGATCTTCTGGGCCTGCTCCTGGTGCCGGGTGAGGTCGGTGGTGGTGAGACCGTCGGCGAGTTTGAAGGGGAGCGTGATGAAGAAGTGGCGGACCGTGCGGCCGTCGGCGAGCTGCTCACGCCGTACGTTGGTGCGGATGAGGGTGACGGACCCGTCGAGGTGACCGGGGCGGGGGTTCAACTGGCGGAGTTTCGGGTCGAAGCGCTCGGTGTGGACCGCGGCGGTCCTCGCTCCGTGGAAGGCGCGCAGTTCCCGCGCGGCGACGGCCCGGGTGACGAACTCGCCCCGCCGGCGCCCGCCCGGCGTGCCGGCGGCGGGCCGCGTGGAGTCCGGGCCCGCGTCGGGAGCTGCTGCCGTACGCGTGCCTCCACCACGGCGGTCCGTACGGTCCTGCCCGCGCGAACCGGGCTTCGGGCCGGCTGATCCCCCGTCCCTCGTACCGGACTTCGTCGACGGGCCCGGAGCCCCGTCGTCCGTGGAGACCGTCCCCGCGCCGGCCACCGCGACCCAGCCCGTGCGGGCCTGCCAGCGGACGTGGAGCGGCGTCGCGGTGGACGTGGAGGGCCCGAAGCGCGCGGTCGTCCCGTCGGGTCCGGTGACCTCCAGGGGGCGTGCGAGTTCATCCGCGTACAGGTTCAACAGGAAGGTCGCGGCGCCGTCGAGCGCGAAGGTGCCCGTGGTCGACCGGCTCGATCCGGGGGTCAGGGGCGGGTCGATGTAGTGGTCGAGGGTGTGGGCCATCGGGTGGACGCGGCCGGTGAAGAGGCGGGTGGACAGGTCCTCCACCGTCAGGCCGTGCTCTGCCGCTCGTGCGATCAGCGCGCGGGCGGCCGGGGTGGACCGGTGCTCCCCTTGAAGCTGACGGAGCATCCGCCGGATGTCGGGGTGGGTGTCGGGGCGGCGCCCCGGTACCGGCGGCGCGGGGGCGTCGGTAGCGGTGTCCCCGGCGGCCCGGGCGAGCGCCGTCGTGAGCGCTCCGAAGAAGGATTCCGGCCGAGCGGTCAGCACCTGGGGCGCGTCTTCGGCGAGGTAGGTCGCGGCCACCTCGTGGAAGGTGCGTTGGAGGACGCCCTCGTCCGTGGTGTACAGCAGGTTCATCGTGTGCAGCCGGGGCAGATGGCGCGACAGTCCGAACTCGACGGCGCCATCGGGTCGCGTGCCCTCGGTGGGCGACAGCGACAGCGTGCTCTGGAGGGCCATCGCCTCGAAGGCGTCGAGACCCGCGACGGTGTTGAGCGAGTCCGTACGGAGCAGTTCCCCGGAGTCGCGGAGGGCGGAGAGCTGGTCGTACTTCGCCGCCTTGGTGGCGGGACTCGGCTCGTGGAAGAGCCTCGTGTACGGGATGGGGTTGAGGTGGCTCTGCTGGATCTTGAGCAGGTGCCGGGGCACCGCGGCGTCGGAGGAGTCCTCCTTGAGCGCCGTCTGGCGACGGGACTTGAGCATGCTGAAGTAGAGACGGGACAGGTCGGTCTGCGTGGCGGCGTCGTTGATGTCGATGACGAACGCCGTGCCCCGCACCGAGGGGCGCAGGCTCTCGGCGGCGATCTCCAGGCGGGTCGCCGGGGGAGGGGTGGGGGACATGAATCGCATCGAAATCGGCATGGAACCGTTCAAGTTGAGTAAACACCCCCAACTCCGCGATCCGTGCACGGAAGGCTCGTGGCCGACGGCGGGGCCGGCCCGACCCGTGCGGGAGAAGGTGGAACGGGGCAGCCCGAGGGTTGGAACGGCACCAGGGACGGGGGGGGCGGCCTGGCGGTCCCCATGGCGTGGCCTCACCCGGAGGACACCCCCGACGAACTCCCGCGCACGGGCTGCTTGATCCCGGCCACCACCCTGGCTTCTCGGCCGGGGGCCGCCGCCGCGCGCCCGCCCCGCCGTACCCGCTCCGCGTCCGACGGCTCGGCGAGCCAGGCCGCCGAACCCGCGCCGGAGGCGGCGAAGCGGTCCGGGCCCCGGAGCACGGACGCGCCCTGGCACGACCCGAAGCCCGCCTTCGACGAGCCGCCGGCCGACACCGCCGTCGCCGCCGACCCGGCCGACACCGCCGGGCCCGGCGAGAAGGCCGGCTCCGCCGACCCCGTCGGCCCCGTCGAGACCGACGGCGACCCGACCACAGACCCCACCGGAGGCACCGCGTGAACGACGTCCTCGACGTCGCCCTGCGGCTGATCGTCGTCTTCGCCGTCTTCCTCGTGCTCCCGCTCGTCATCGGGCAGACCGAGCACAAGGTGATGGCCCACATGCAGGGCCGCCTCGGCCCCATGTACGCCGGCGGCTTCCACGGCTGGGCCCAGCTCGTCGCCGACGGGGTCAAGTTCGCGCAGAAGGAAGACATCGTCCCGGCCAACGCCGACCGCCGCGTCTTCCAGCTCGCCCCCGCCGTCGCCCTCCTCCCGTACCTCCTGGTCCTCATCGCCATCCCCATCGGCCCGGGCAAGGGCGCGGTCGGCCAGGTCATCGACGCCGGAATCTTCTACGTGCTCGCCGTCATGGGCATCGGAGTGCTCGGCTCGCTCATGGCCGGCTGGGCCTCCGCCAACAAGTTCTCCATGCTCGGAGGCCTCCGCACCGCCGCGCAGCTGCTCGCCTACGAGCTCCCCATGCTGCTCGCGGCGGCCTCGGTCGCCATGGCCGCCGGGACCGTCTCCCTCCCCGGCATCGTCGGCGCCTTCGAGTGGTGGTGGCTGCCCTGGCAGATCGTCGGCGGGCTCGTCTTCTTCACCGCCGGCCTCGCCGAACTCCAGCGGCCCCCCTTCGACATGCCCGTCGCCGACTCCGAGATCATCTTCGGCGCGTACACGGAGTACACCGGCCTGCGCTTCGCGCTGTTCCTGCTCGCCGAGTACGCGGGCATCGTCGTCCTCTGCGCCCTCACCACCGTCCTCTTCCTGGGCGGCTGGCACGGCCCCTTCGGCGGCGACGACTTCGGCTGGGCCTGGACCCTGATCAAGATCGCCGCGCTCGCCTTCGTGGTGATCTGGCTCCGCGTGTCCTACCCCCGACTGCGCGAGGACCAGCTGCAGAAGCTGGCCTGGACCGTGCTCATCCCGCTCGCGCTCGCCCAGATCGCGCTCACCGGCATCGTGAAGGTGGCGATCCAGTAAATGCCCCCCATCCCCGGATCCGGTCTCGCCAAGGGCCTGGCCGTGACGCTGCGCACGATGACGAAGCGCTCGCACACCGCCCAGTACCCCGACGTGCAGCCCGAACTCCCGCCGCGCTCGCGCGGGGTCATCGGCCTGTTCGAGGAGAACTGCACGGTCTGCATGCTGTGCGCGCGCGAGTGCCCCGACTGGTGCATCTACATCGACTCCCACAAGGAGACGGTGCCGGCCGCCGCCCCCGGCGGGCGTGAGCGCAGCCGCAACGTCCTCGACCGCTTCGCCATCGACTTCTCCCTCTGCATGTACTGCGGCATCTGCATCGAGGTGTGCCCCTTCGACGCGCTCTTCTGGTCGCCGGAGTTCGAGTACGCCGAGACCGACATCCACGAGCTCACCCACGAGCGCGACAAGCTGCGCGAGTGGATGTCGGTCTCGGCGTACTCGAACTCCGGCGACCAGAAGGCTCCGAACCCGCCCCTCGACGCAAAGGAAACCACCGTGCCGGAGACCACCTTCAGCCGCGAGGAGATCCAGTCCTTCGCGCAGCTCAGCCCCTTCGAGCTGAAGGACAAGTTCATTCAGCTCGCCACCGCCGCCCAGGCCGACAAGCCGGGCCAGAAGGACACGACCGCGCGCGCCATGCTCAACGCGGGCCGCGGCAACCCGAACTGGATCGCCACCGGACCGCGCGAGGCCTTCTACGCGCTGGGCTACTTCGCCCTGGAGGAGTCCCGGCGGGTGTGGACCGCCGACAACCTCGGCGGGATGCCGGAGAAGAAGGGCATCGGGGACCGGTTCGAATCGTGGACGCGGCGCCACCCGGACCTGCCGGGCGTGGAGATGCTGGCCGCCTGCGTCCAGTACGCGCTCTCGCGCTGGCCGTTCGACAAGGACGCCTTCGTGCACGAGCTCACCGACTCCATCACCGGTGACAACTACCCGGTCCCGGACCGGATGCTGAAGCACGCGGAGCAGATCGTGCGCGGGTACGTGGCGGACGAGATGTTCGACAAGCGGCCGCCCGAGGGCAACAACCTGTCGCTGTTCGCCACCGAGGGCGGCACCGCCGCCATGTGCTACATCTTCGACTCCCTGATGAAGAACGGGATCCTGCGCAAGGGCGACAAGATCGCCCTGATGACACCGGTGTTCACCCCGTACATCGAGATCCCCGAGCTCGACACCTTCGAGTTCGAGGTCGTCAACGTCTCCGCGAGCCTGTTCACCGAGACCGGGGTCCGGCAGTGGCGCTACCCGCAGGAGGAGGTGGCCAAGCTGGCCGACCCCTCGGTGAAGCTCGTCTGCCTGGTCAACCCGAGCAACCCGCCCTCGCTCGCCCTGAGCGAGCGGGTGGCGAACCAGATCAAGGACATCGTCGCCACCAGCAACCCGAACCTGCTGATCGTCACGGACGACGTGTACGGCACCTTCGTGCCCGGCTTCCGCTCCATCGCCGCCGACCTGCCGCGCAACACGCTGCTCGTGTACTCGTACTCCAAGCACTACGGGTGCACGGGCTGGCGGCTCGGCGTCATCGGCCTGCACGACGACAACGTCATCGACGCGATGATCGCGGCGTTCCCCCAGGACCAGAAGGACCGGCTCGCCAAGCGGTACGGCACCCTGACCCTGGAGCCGGAGAAGATCCGCTTCATCGACCGGCTCGTCGCGGACTCCCGGTCGGTGGCCCTCAACCACACGGCCGGCCTCTCGCTGCCGCAGCAGACGATGATGACGCTCTTCTCGCTCTTCGACATGCTGGACGAGGGCCAGGCGTACAAGGAGCGCATCCGGCAGATCGTCCACCGCAGGCTCGACCTCCTGCTGGAGGGCGCCCAGATGAAGATCTCCGACGACGACAAGCGGGCCGGGTACTACATCGAGCTCGACCTGCTGGCCGAGGCGGAGCGGGTGCACGGCAAGGACTTCGCGGACTTCCTGGAGAAGAACTACGAACCGGTCGACCCGCTGTTCCGCCTCGCCGAACAGACCTCGGTGGTCCTCCTCAACGGCGGCGGCTTCGACGGCCCCCAGTGGTCGGTCCGCGTCTCGCTGGCCAACCTCGACGACCTGGACTACCTGAAGATCGGCCACCACCTGCGCCAGATCTTCAACGACTACGCGAGCGAGTGGGAGCGCGCGAAGGCCTCCGGCTGAGCCCGCCCGGCCCGGGCCGGCGGTGCCCGCCGGATCACGGCGGGCACCCCAGGGGGGTGGCTCAGCGGCCGATCACGGGGTAGTGGTCGCTCATGAAGATGCCCCGGTCCTTTGCCTTTGCGGAGACGGTGGGCCGGGGCGTCGTCATGTCCGACCGCGGTGGGAGGTGGAAGGACGACCGTTCGGCCTGCTGGGGGCAGGGCCGGGCGGTGGTCTACTACACCGGCGGGCGGCCAGGGGTCGGGGTACGGGGCCGCCCCGGCCAGACCCAGCAACCCGCGTCGCGTCAGCGTCATCGCGCCAAAGTAGGGCTCCGCACCCTTCCGCCAGGACATACCGACTGGTTAGTCTGCCGGGATCCGGCATTCGGCAGCAGGCCACGAAGGGTGGACCCGTGAACGCGTTCCAGGACCAGCGAGTCGTCGTCACCGGCGCGGGCGGCGGCATCGGCGCGGCCCTCGCCCACCGCTTCGCCGCCGAGGGGGCCACGGTCGTGGTCAACGACCTCGACCCCGCCAAGGCCGCCGCCGTCGCCGGCGCGATCGGCGCCCGCGCCATCGCCGTGCCCGGCGACGCCTCGGCCGTCGTCGAGGAGGCCCGCGAGGCCCTCGGCGGCACGGTCGACGTCTACTGCGCCAACGCCGGACTGGCCTCCGGCGGCGACGCCTTCGCGGAGGAGGCCGTCTGGGAGGCCGCCTGGGACACCAACGTCATGGCCCACGTCCGCGCGGCCAGGCTGCTGCTGCCCGACTGGCTGGAGCGCGAGAGCGGCCGCTTCGTCTCCACCGTCTCGGCCGCCGGACTGCTCACCATGATCGGGGCGGCCCCGTACAGTGTCACCAAGCACGGCGCGCTCGCCTTCGCGGAATGGCTCTCGCTCACCTACCGCCACCGCGGGCTCCAGGTCCACGCCATCTGCCCGCAGGGGGTCCGGACCGACATGCTCACCGCCGCCGGATCGGCGGGCGAGCTGGTCCTCGCGCCGACCGCGATCGAGCCCGAAGCGGTCGTGGACGCCACGTTCGACGGCATGGAGAAGGGCCGGTTCTTGATCCTCCCGCACCCCGAGGTCGCGGACTTCTACGCCGCCCGCGCCACCGAACCGGACCGCTGGCTCAGCGGCATGAACCGGCTGCAGCGCACCTGGGAGGCCCGGTGACCGCGTCCCCCGCAAAAGTCCCGGCCGAGGCCCCTTCCGAGGTCCCTTCCCCCTACGGCGCGAAGCCCTGGCTCGCACGGCTCAGCCCCGCGCAGCGGGCGCCCGTCACGCCCCCGCCCAGCGTCCTGCACGCCTTCCGGGCCGCCGTCGGCCGCGCCCCGGAGCGCACCGCGCTCGCCTACTTCGACGGCCGCCTGCGCTACGCCGAGGCCGACGCGCTCTCCGACTCCCTCGCCGGCCACCTCGCGGAGCGGGGCATATCCCGCGGGGACCGGGTCGCGGTCATGCTCCAGAACACCCCGCACTTCGTCCTCGCCGTCCTGGCCGCCTGGAAGGCCGGGGCGGTCGTGGTCCCGCTCAACCCGATGTACAAGTCCGGCGAGGCGGCCCACATCCTGCGCGACTCCGGCGCCGCCGCCCTCGTCTGCGACGCCCGCGCCTGGTCGGCGTACCTGCGCGAAGCCGCGCGGGGGAGCGGCGTACGGACCGTCCTGACCGCGTCCGACCTGGACTTCCAGACCCGAGACGACGTACGGGTCCTCGCGCCGGGCCGCCCGGAGCAGGCGGCCGACGCCGCCGATCTCGCCGCCGTGGCCCGCCGGGGCCGCCCGGCCCCGCCCGACCCGTGCCTGACGGCCGCCGACACCGCCCTCATCAGCTACACCTCCGGCACCAGCGGCGCCCCCAAGGGCGCCATGAACCCGCACGGCGCGCTCACCCACAACGCCGTGCGCCAGGTCACCGGCCACCCGCTCCCCGAGGGCGCCGGCTACTTCGCCCTCGCCCCGCTCTTCCACATCACCGGCATGGTCTGCGAGCTCGCCGCCTGCTTCACCAACGCGGGCACCCTCGTCCTCGCCCACCGCTTCGACGCCGGCGTGGTCCTCGACGCCTTCCTCGAACACCGCCCCGCCTACACCGTGGGCCCCGCGACCGCCTTCATGGCGCTCGCCGCCCACCCCGAAGCCACCGCGGACCACTTCGCCTCCTTCCAGGTCGTCTCCTCCGGCGGTGCCCCGCTCCAGGATGTGTATAAGGGACAGGGTCGCGGAGTTCTGCGCGGAGGGAACGGGCGGGTCGGCAGGAGAGGCCACGGGGGGATCCATTCAGCGCGGGTGGAAGAGGAGCGGGGCGAATCCACGCAGCGGCTGCAGGGTTCCCCCGCCAGGGGGCACCGATGTGCGAACAGGCCGCGGACACCTCCGATCGGGCCCGGCACATCGGAGCGCCCCGGGAGAGGTCTCCTTGACGAACGTGCGCCTTTCCGTGCGGCGAAACGGCTCACAGCGGCGGCTGTGGGCGCATTGAGGCGCAGGTTTGGGCCAGGGCTGTCGCGGACTTCTCCCAGCCTTGTGCATCGGCGATCCCGATGGCCCTGCGCAGCGCTGCCCGGTAGGTGAGGACTGCCCGTAGTTCCCGCGTCCGGCGTAGCCGTACGTAGCGGGAGAGGACGGGGAAGGCCCGGTGGGCACGGGTGACGGCGTCGGTGAGGCGGAGCGGGGCCGGCTGCCATCCGGTGGTCAGCAGCGCGGCGCCGTGCTCGTTGGCGCGTTGCTCCAGCGCGGCGAGGAACCGGAGGCCGCTCAGGTCCATGAACGGGACGTCCCGCAGGTCTACGACGATCGCCACCGTATGCGGAGCGACCACCGCCAGGAGGTCGGGACGGCACAGGAGGTCGAGTTCCCCGTGCAGGGTGACCAGGAGGGTGTCCCCGATGAGCTGAAGGTCCGCTCTGAAGTCCGTGGGTGTGCCCGCCCGCCCCGTGTCCGGCTCCGCGTTCTGGTCGGCAGCGGGCCGGCACACCGTACGGGAACGGCCCTGGGCAGGCCGGCTGCCGGGTCGGAAGAGGGCGGCGGTCTCCGTGAGCTCGAGCAGGCGGGCGGTGCGGCGGCTCGCGGCCCGGATCGTCAGCGGCCGGCCTTCGCCCTCAGCTTGGTGGCGGGCGCGCAAGAGCTCGTTCAGCCCGGAACAGTCGCAGAACGTGACCGCCGACATGTCCAGCGTGACCGCCCCCTCGTACGAACACAGGACCGTCGTGAGCACGCTCCGCAGGTGGAGGGAGTTGCAGAGGTCGATCTCTCCCCGGATGGTGACGATCACCCCGTCGACGCAGGGGTCCACGCCCAGGTACAGGCCCGGGGCCGCTGTCTGCTGCGGCGTGGGCGAGACGGGTGTGCAGGGGGGAGTCATGGGTTCTCCCGGCCGAGCCGAAGGAGGTATGCCCCGATGAGGCATACGTGACTGATTACAGGAAATCCTCATCGCATACTTGTGTCAAGGTGATCCGGTCCCACCGCCTGCGAGCAGGTTCTGGTGCTCCTCGCGACCCCGCTGGTCTTCCGTGTGCGCGGCTGCCGGCGGTGGCGTGCTCATGGCGAGGCGGATGGAGGGTGGAGAGCGAACAGGTCCCGGGTGCCGGTGGGCTGCAGCACCCGCGACGGCTGGTCGGGTACGCCGCGCAGCTCCGGGACGAGAACCAGCCCGCGCAGGTCGATTCCGGCAGTGGGCTCGGTGGCGGAAGGGCAGGTCTCGATGTCGACGTCGCCCGCTACGGCCACAACGGCCCGGCCGGTGTGCATGGTGACGTCGAAGTTCGGAGCGGGGCGCATGGTCTGATCCGCCGTTCGGATCGGAGCCCATTACGGTCGGCTCCCGGATTCGGGCGGAGAAGGCCGTCAAGCGCACGGCTGCAGAGGCCGTACAAAGCCGAGCGAGACCACCCGTACCCTCCGCCGGTCACCTGAGGTGACCGTGCGGCGACGCGGGGTCTCCCACCAGACCAGGCTGGTTCTCCTCGAGCGTGTCACGGTACTCGCCGGAATACCAGGCGGGACCCAGCCGTATGCGTGCTGCCTGGCCGGTACGGCCCACCGGGCCGGACACGAGTTCGTCACGCGGCTGATGCTCCCCAGTGGGGGCGGACGGCCAGAGGGGGTTCGTGAGAACGGTGGGGGCGCTCAGCGCAGCGGCGCGGCGGGGGTCCCCGCGTCGAGCTTGATCCGCTGCGCGACGCTGGGCACGCCTTTGGCGTCGAGGAGGAAGAGCATGTAGTGGCCGGGCGGCGCGGCGGCGGCGTTCGGCGGGGCCTGGAGGGTGAGGACGTTGCCCGCGCGCCGCTTGACGCGCAGCTCCAGGTGGCGCTGGCTGGTGTTGACCGCGTGCGTGGCGGTGGTGGGCGCCAGCAGCACGGCCCGCCTGACCTGGTCCGGCGTGCTCGTGGTGACCTCGAAGCGGGTGTTGTGGCCGAGCGGTCCGGCGGGCACCTTGTCGAGCACGGGGCGGGCGCCCTGGTGGAGGTAGGCGGGCTCGTAGATCTCGATGGTGCCGTTCATCTCGTCCGTGATGTCGGCGTCGTTGGCGAGCTGCTGGAGCTCGTCCCCGGTGACCATGACACGGCCGTCGGGGAGCACGAGGGCGTTGGAGTGGTAGCCGCGGGGCAGCCGCTGGGCGGGCCCGAGCTTCCAGTTGCCCTGCGCGTCGCGCAGCTCGAACTGGCGGTACTTCAGGTCTGCGTTGGGGTTCAGGACCCCGTTGCCGTAGTCGCGGATGTCGTATCCGCCGCTCGCCGTCAGCAGGGTCCCGTTCGGCATCAGCAGGGTGTTGTCCTGGGTGCGGCCGAAGGCCCGGGGCTTCTCGACGGTCCAGCGGCCCTCGGACAGCTTGTACGTGTTCGGGTCGTTGCGGTCGCCGCCGATGATCAGCGCCGAGTTGGGGCCCTCGTACCCGCCGGGCAGCGGCACGGCTCCCCCGTACACCCGGGAGGTGCCGTCGGGGCGGGCCGGGAGGTCGGTGCGGGACTCGTCGACGGGGTCGAAGGCCCATTGCTCGTCGTGGACCCGGCCGAGGCCGTAGACCAGGCCGTCGCGGAGCGAGAAGAGGTGCGGGTAGTCGCGGGTGAAGGGGGCCTTCGCCTTGAAGGGGCCGATCGGGAGGTCGCGGGGCACGTCCTTCTTCTCCCGGGGCACGGGGTGGCCCAGGGCGGGGAAGCGCTCCACGAGGGAGGTCGGCGTGCCCCAGCCCAGCTCGGACTGGCCGGACATGATGAGCTGGCGGCCGTCCGCCGCGGTCACCACGGAGGGGTACCAGCGACCGGTGGCCATGTCCTGGTTGCGGCTCCAGGTCTCGGTCCACGGGTCGAAGACGAGCGAGAGCTTGGCGCCGCTGCCGCCGTTGGCGCCGAGGTTGCCGCCGAACACGCCGAGCATGCCGTTGGGCAGGAAGGAGTGCCCGGAGCAGAAGAACGGCGCGGGGCGCGGCGAGTTGGTGCCGTCGGGCATGTCGACCACCGGCGGGGTGACCTTGGTGAAGGCGGCTGACCCGGTGCCCTTGGCCGGGTCCCAGAGGAAGGCCCGGCCGGCGTTCGAGGGTCCGATGATGTTGGTCGGGGCGGGTTCCTTCGTGGGGTTGGTCTCGATCCGCTCGAAGGAGAAGAGCAGCACCTTGCCGGTGGGCAGCAGGGCGATGTGCGCGGCGAAGTCCGGGGAGTCGAAGTACTCCTTGAAGGCTCCGTACACCTCAGGCCTGAACTCCGCGTTGCCCTCGGTCTGTGAGGCGGTGAGGGCCTTGAGGCGGGCCTTGCGGGTGGTGTCGGGGTAGTCGGCGGCGTCCCGCAGGGCGAGCCGGGTGCGGGCGTGCTCCTGCGCGTGGTCCTCGCCGAGGTTGCGCCGCTCGTCCGGGCTGACCTCGCGGCGCACCCGTTCTGGGGCGACGTGCGGCGCGAGGTGGGCGGATCCCGGGTCGTACGGTCCTTCGTGCGCGGCCGCGGGGGAAGCGGGGAGCAGGGTGAGGAGGGTGCCTGCGACCAGGGCGCGGGCGGCTCCGGGACGGGACATGGGTGAACCCTTACGGGGGGGGTCGTGTCCTAGACAGAGTTGAGGGCGGCGGGGGGGGCATGACCTCCGAAGCCCCCACCGCCACCGCCGCCGCCACCGCCGCCGCCACGCGCACCGCGAACCGCCCGCGCGTTCAGCGGCACGTGACCACCGCCGGTTCGGCGCTGGCCGTGGCCCTGGTTCCGCTCGTGGTCGGGGTCCTGGTCGCCAAGGGGCTCGCGGCCGACCCACACGTACCCGTCAACGCACTGATCACCGGCGGCGGCCAGCGCGCCGGGCTGCCCCGGTCCGAGTGGCGCCGCCGCGGGCACGCCACGATGCGCCGGCTGCGCTCGGCCCGCCGCAGCACCGTGCGCGGCTGCGACTACGTCCGCGGCCGCCGCCCGGCCGGACACTGAGAGCGCAGCCAGGCGTCGGCGGCCCTCGGCGAGCGCAGCCGCACCACCCGCAGCGGGGCGAACCGCGCGTCACCGGCCAGCCGGCCGATCTCCGCGCGCCGGGACGCGTACCGCGACCAGGCCCACCACGCGGGGTGGTCGGCGCGCAGCCACTCCCGCCAGCGCTCCCGGTTGCCGCCGAACAGCCGCTCCCGCAGCAGGCTGCGGCGCAGCGAGCGCAGCAGCACCCGGCACATGACGAGGCGGCGCGGGTGGTCCAGCCACACCACGGTGTCGGCCCGCCGCCACAGGACGTCGCGCACGGCCTCGGGCCCGTAGGAGTCGAGGACCCACCGCTCGCCCTCCGCGACGGCGGCCGCGTCCGCCGCGTACGACGCGCTGACGGTCCACCCCGGTCCGGTGAAATGGAGGGCGTCCATCTCGTGGTACGGCAGCCCGAGCCGGCGTTCGAGCTCCCGGGCCAGGGTGGACTTGCCGGCTCCGCTGATGCCGACGACGAGTACGCGCTGCATCAGCGGAGCTTAGGCGGTGTCCGGGCTCAGACGCTCAGGGGTTCCTGGAGCTCGGTGACCCACTGGTCGCGGTCCTCCGGGCAGGCCAGGGTCAGCTCGCGCGCGTACCCGGACGAGCGCTCGCCGTTCGCGTCGATCCACTGGGCCAGGGCCTGCGCGGCCGGCAGGACGGAGTCCATCGAACCCCGGTGCACGACCGTCGCGGCCCGCTCGACGCCCGGCAGCACGACGATCCGTACGTTGCCGCCGAGGTTCTCGTCCCGCACCGAGGCGGCCACCGGCAGCCCCGCGTGGACCAGGACGGCGCCGGGCCGCTCCGCGTCGCCGGCGTCCTCGTAGTAGGCGATGCCCGGGGAGGTCGGCGTCACACCGGCCTCCTCGACGAGGCGGCACAGCTCGTCGAACAGCGGGCCGATGACCGGGCCGATGTCCTGGGGCTCGTAGCTCCCCGCGATCCCGCTCAGTTCGGCGAGCCGGACGGGCGGAAGGCTCTTCACGACGATGTCGATGGCAGACATGGTTCCCTCGTTCTCGATGGTCCGGAGCCTCGACTCGACCTGGGTCAGCCGGGCCGCCGCGGCGGCCATGGCCGACTCCAGTTCCGCCTGCCGCAGCCGCAGCATGCCGCGCAGCTCCTCCGCGCCCACCAGCTCGTCGAGTATCGAGCCCACCTGTTCCAGGCTGAAGCCGAGCTCTTTGAGCGCGATGACACGGTTGAGGCGGGCGAGTTGCCCGGCCTCGTAGTAGCGGTAGCCGCTGACGGGGTCGACACGGGCCGGGCGCAGCAGTCCGAGGGCGTCGTAGTGACGCAGCATGCGGACCGATACCCGGCCGTGCTTGGCGAAGTCTCCGATGATGAACATGACGCCTTCCAGTGGAGGGCCTGACACAGTGTGAGGGTCAAGCCCGACCAGAATACGAGGGCATCGGTGCAGGTCAGCGGTGCTCGGACTGGCGGATGCAGAGATCGACGACCGACGGCGGCACGGTGCCCTCCGCGGCCGCGCACAGCTCGTCCAGCCGCGGTGGCCGGGCCGGCGGCCGCCCCGGCCGGGCGGGCGGGGCCTGCGGCGAGTTTTCTGCCTGTCTCGTGGGCTCGGATATGTATATAAGAGACAGGGTGGGGGACTCCGCCCCGCAGGGCCGACGACCCGCACCCGCCCACCGGGCCGAAGCCCGGGAAGCGCGCCGGCGCTGAGCGGTGCGGGGGACGCGTCAGGAGCTGAGGGTCAGGCCGTGGCCGTGCGGGAAGACCGGGTCGGCGGTGTCGTTCGGGACGTCCGGGCGGGAGGCCTCGACGGCCGCCATCGAGCGCGGGAGCTCGAAGGGCAGGCGCCCCTCGGCCGCGGCCCGGCCGAAGGCCACGTCCAGCAGGGCGGCGTCCGAAGCCCCGTAGTCCGCGATCAGCGCGGCCGCGTGCTCCGCGATCTCCGGGATCACCGCGGCCCGCTCCAGGTTGATGCAGACCAGGGTGGGGACGGCGTCCAGGAGGGCCAGGATCTCCGCGAGCTCCGGCTCGGCGAAGGCCAGCGAACCCGAGTGGAAGAAGGACTCGAAGACGTTGGTCCGGGGCTCGTGCGGGGTGCGCAGCCGCAGCACCGCGAGGTCCGCCTCGGCCGGGTCGGACACGAGGTCCCCGTACGCCGCGGCCACGGCCTCGTCCACGTCCTTGACGTAGAGCTTCGGGCGGCCGGACAGGGGCAGGAACCGCCCGGTGTTGGTGAGCACGGTCAGCGAGCGCCGCTGGGCGGCGGCGCCGGCGGCCGCGAAGTCGGCCCGGCCGACCGTCTCCGCCGCCGCGTCCGGGTCCACGTACGGGTTCTCGAACAGGCCGAGCACGAACTTCTCGCGCAGCAGACGGCGCACGGACTCGTCGATGCGGGACTCCGGGACCCGGCCCGAGCGGACCAGCTCCACGATGACCTCGGGGCACTGCTCGCCGCCGAACTGGTCCGAGCCCGCCTCCAGCGAACGGGCCGCGCGCTCGGCGGTGCTCAGGTGCTCCAGGCCCCACGCGCGGGCCGGGTGCGATTCGCCGAAGATCACCGAGTCCGAGAGCAGCCCCCAGTCGGTGCAGACGATCCCCTGGAAGCCGAGCTCCTCGCGCAGCAGGCCCGTGACCACGCCCTTGTTGAAGCCGAAGCCGACCTCTTCCCAGTCGGTGCCGATGGGCTGGCCGTAGTACGGCATCATCTGCGCGCAGCCGGCCGCGATCGCCGCCTTGAAGGGCTCCAGGTGGTGCTCGCGCATCCCGCCCGGGTAGATCTGCTCCTTGCCGTGCGCGAAGTGCGGGTCCTCGCCGTCCTTCTGGGGGCCGCCGCCCGGGAAGTGCTTGACCATCGCGGAGACCGAGCCGGCGCCGAGCTCCTCGCCCTGCAGGCCGCGTACGTACGCCTGTACGAGCTCTCCCGTCAGCTTCGCGTCCGAGCCGAAGGTGGCCGACTGGCGGGCCCAGCGCGGCTCGGTGGCCAGGTCGATCTGCGGGTGCAGGGCGACGCGGAAGCCGACGGAGAGGTACTCGCGGCGCACGATGTCGGCGAACTCGAAGACCAGCTCCGGGTCGCCGATCGCGGCCAGGCCGATCGCCTCGGGCCAGGCGGAGAAGGCGCCGGCGTTGAAGGAGGCGCCGACGTTGTCGGTGAAGGAGTGCCGGGGGTCGGTGGAGAGGGTCACCGGGATGCCGAGGCGGGTGCCGGCCGCCATCTCCTGGACGGCGTTCTGCCACGTCGCCATCTCGCGGGCGCCGTAGCTGCCGAGGAGGTTGAAGTGGGTGAGGGAGCGGCCCTCGATCAGCTCGGGCGTGGTGAACGGGAGGATCGAGCCGTCGGTCTCGGTGACCGGGGTGCCGTCCGCGTTCATCATCAGCATCGCGTGGAAGAGCTGGCCCGCCTTCTCCTCCAGGGTCATCCGGGAGAGCAGGTCCTCGACGCGCTGCTCGACGGGGAGGGAGGCGTCTTTGTAGGCCGAGTTTTCTGCCTGTCTGGTGGGCTCGGAGGTGTGTATAAGAGAAAGGTGGTGGTGCGGGATGCGGTTGCGGTGTCAGCCACGGCCGTACTCCTCCTCAGCCTTCCAGAAGAAAATGAACCCGCCGACGCCGAAGACCAGCGACCAGCCGAGCGCGACCAGCCAGACGTGGTGCGGGAGCCGGCCCGCCTGGAACGAGTCGATGAGCGCGAAGCGCATCAGGTCGATGAACACGGCGGCGGGGTTGAGCTGGAGGGCCGTCGAGACCCAGTGCGGCAGGTGGTCCGTCTTGAGCATCGAGTCGATCGACCACATGACGCCCGAGGCGTACATCCAGGTGCGCAGGACGAACGGCATCAGCTGGCTGACGTCCGGGCTCTTCGCCCCGATCCGGGCCATGATCATCGCGCAGCCGGCGCAGAAGCCGGCCATGAGCGCGAGGGCGGGGAAGACCAGCAGCCAGCTCAGGCTGGGGGTCTGACCGAAGGCGAGCAGCAGGACGAGCAGCGCGCCCATGGTGACGAGCAGCTGCTGGAAGAGCTGGACGACGGTGGACAGGGGCAGGGAGGCGCGCGGGAAGTGCAGGGCGCGCACCAGGCCGAGGTTGCCCTGGACGGCGCGGGTGGAGGCGTTGACGCAGCTGCCGATGAAGTCCCAGACGAAGACGCCGGTGATCAGGAACGGCACGTAGTCCGCGACGCCGCGGCTGGCGTGCATGACCAGGCCGAAGATGAAGTAGTAGACGGCCGCGTTGAGCAGCGGGGTCACCAGGTGCCAGACCTGGCCGAGGCTGGCCTCGCTGTACTGGGCCCGCATCCGGGCGGTGGCGTACGCGCTCACGAAGTGCCGGCGGCCCCAGAGCTGGGCGATGTAGCGGGGGAGCGGGGGGCGGGCGCCGCTCAGGGTCAGGCCGTGGGAGGCCGCCAGTTCGGCGATCGGGTCCTCGGCCCGGGCCTCGGTCCGGTCCTCGGTCCGGTCCTTGGACGGGTCCTTGGGCCGGGGGTGGGCCGGGGGCGCGGTGGTCACTGTCACGGAGGGCCGCTTTCGACGGGGTCAGGGCGTCGCTGGCGATGGGACGGGTCCGTATCGTCGCTACGCCGAGATTAGGGCGTCCGACGTCGGAACGCAACCGTATCGTCGTGGCGGGATATGCTGTCCTCATGACCACCGATCCCGCGCCTGCCGCCGCCGTCCTCCGCGAGGACGTGACCGAGGCGATCAGGGCCGCCGTCCTGGAGGAGCTGGCGACGGTCGGGTTCGCGCGGATGTCGATCGAGGGCATCGCGCGGCGGGCGGGCGTGGGGAAGACGGCCGTGTACCGCCGGTGGAAGTCCAAGCTGCACCTGGTCCTGGACCTGGTGGCGGCGTTCGCGGTGGACGGCCTGCCGGTACCGGCGACGGGGTCGCTGTACGGGGACGTGCGCGCGCTGCTCGAGGTCATGTCACACGTGCTGCGGCACCCGGTCGCGTCGGCGGTGATCCCCGACCTGCTGGTGGAGGCGGCGCGGAACCCGGAGATCGCGGACGCGGTGCGGGGGGCGCTGCTGGAGGGGCAGCGGCGGATGGCGGAGGGGATCGTCTCCGACGCGGTCTCGCGCGGCGAGCTGCCGGTGGGGGTGGACGCGGGGAGGGCGCTCGATCTGGCGATCGGGCCGCTGTCCGTGCGTCAGGTCGTCGTGCGTGCCGCCGGGCCGGCGGGTGGCGGGGGGGGGTGACGCTTCCGCGGGCTGCCCGCGCCGGTCGGCTGGGGGCTCGGCGGTGGCCGGTAGGGCGGCCGAGGACGGCCGTCTCTCCGCTGATCAGCCGCCGTTGGGCGCGGCCGGCCGGGCCGCCGCGTCCGGGGACTCCAGCGGGGGGGGCGCGGTACACGGTGAACACGGCCGTACGCCCCCTGGAACCGCCGCTCCGCCCCCACCTCCCTCGCCGAGAACATCGACGGCGCCCCCGAGGACGACGACCTCAACTACCCCCTCCTCGGCCTGCTCCTCCTCCAGCGCCACGGCAAGCGGTTCACCACCGCCGACGTCGGCCGGCTCTGGCTCGACGAGCTCCCGGCCGGCCGCACCTTCACCGCCGAGCGCGTCGCGTACCGCAACCTGCTCCAGGGGCTGGAGCCGCCGCTCACCGCCACGCACCACAATCCCTTCCGCGAGTGGATCGGCGCGCTCATCCGCGCCGACGTCCACGGCTGGACCAACCCGGGCGACCCGGCCGCCGCCGCGGCCCAGGCCCACCGGGACGCCGCCCTCACCCACACCGGGAACGGCGTCTACGCGGCCCTGTTCACCGCCGCCGCCACCGCCGCCGCGGCCACCGGCCGGGCCGACGTGCACGGCGCGCTGCGGGCCGGGCTGGCCGTCGTACCGCCCCGCTCGCGCCTGGCCGAGGCCGTCCGCTTCGCGATCGGGACGGCCGCGGCCGCGGCCGCGCGGGGCACCGGCTTCGATACGGTCGTGGACCTGCTGCACGCCCGCTACGGCCACTACCACTGGGTCCACGCCGTCCCCAACACCGCCCTGACCGCCGCCGCCCTCACCCACGCCGACGGCGACTTCACCCACTCCATCTGCCGCGCCGTGTCCGGTGGTTGGGACACCGATTCCAACGGCGCCACCGCCGGCGCCCTCGCCGGACTCCTGGCCGGGGCGCCCGAGGACATCCCGCACCGGTGGACCGCCCCGCTGAAGAACCGCCTCGCCACCAGCGTCGCCGGCTTCGACGGCATCGGCTTCGACACCCTCGCCCACCTCACCGCACAGGAGGCAGCACGCTCATGACGGCCATCGCCGTGCTCGGCAGTACCAACATGGACCTCGTCGCCTACGTCCCCAAGGCCCCCCGCCTCGGGGAGACCGTCACCGGCCGCGCCTTCCGCACGGTCCCCGGCGGCAAGGGCGCCAACCAGGCCGTCGCCGCCGCCCGCGCGGGCGCGGAGGTGGTGATGATCGGCGCGGTCGGGGCCGACGAGTTCGGTGTACGGCTGCGCTCCGCGCTCGCGGCGGCCGGGGTGGAGACCTCGGCCCTGCGCACCGTCGAGGGCGCCAGCGGCACCGCGCACATCACCGTGGACGACGAGGGCGGCAACAGCATCATCGTCATCCCCGGCGCCAACGCCCGCGTCACCGGCCTGGAGGCGGGCGACGCCGCCCGCATCGGCGCCGCCGGCTCCCTCCTCCTCCAGCTCGAACTGCCCCTGGAGGCCGTGCTGGCCGGCGCGCTGGCCGCCCGCGCCCACGGCGTCCGCACGATCCTCACCCCGGCCCCGGCCCCGGGGGCACCTCCCAGCGGTAGCTGGGGGAACCTGCCGGCCGAACTCCTGGCCGCGACCGACCTGTTGGTCCCCAACGAGCACGAGGCGGCCGCCCTCACCGGGCTCACGGACCCGCGCCGGGCCGCCGAGGCCCTGCTGGACCTGGTGCCGCAGGTGGTCGTCACCCTCGGTGCGGCCGGATCCCTGTACGCCGCACGCGGCGGCGAGCCGCTGACGGTCGCGGCCCCGCGCGTGCGGGCCGTGGACACCACCGCCGCCGGGGACACCTTCGTCGGCGCGCTCGCCGTGGCACTGGGCGAGGGCCGGCCCGTACCGGAAGCCCTGCGCTGGGCTTCGGCGGCCGCCGCACTGTCCGTCCAACGCCCCGGCGCGCAGGACTCGATGCCCACCCGCGCGCAGACCGACGCCGCCTTCGGGGAGCCCGCCGGCCCCGCCGGTCCCGCCGGTCCCGCCCGCTCCGGGGACCGGGCCGGCCCGTACCGGAAGCCCTGCGCCGCCGCTCCCGCCGCTCCCGGCCGTGAGCAGCCCGGTCACCGGCTCCCCGTACCGCGCGACCACCCCGGGCTCGGCGCGCAGCGCCGTGGCCAGGGCGCTCTCCAGCACGATGCGGCGCGCCTGGAGCATCACGAGGTCCTCGTCGCCGGGCCGCGCGGGAGGCCGTACGTCGAACCAGTCCAGCTCGTGCCGCTCGCGCGCTCCGAGCCGGAGCATCTCGGCGTGGACGTCGGGCAGTTCGTCACGGAGCAGGTTGCGGGCGGCGCCGAGCAGCGCGTGCGGATGGCCCGCCTGCGGCACGGCCGGGCGGCGCCAGCCGAAGAAGTCCCGGTCGAGTGCGGTGCCGGGGGCGCGCGCATCGCGTTCGAAGAGCTCGACGGTGTGTCCGCGGCGTGCCGCGAGCAGCGCCGTGGCCAGTCCTCCGATGCCCCCGCCGATAACCAGCACATGTGCCATTGCGCCCCCTGAGCGATGAGCCGTACGACGATCAGACCGCCGGAAGCCTGCGCGGACGGAGCCTGGCCAAAACCCGCACGGTTGTCTTATTCGAAGGCTCCGTTTGACAAACCCCGTCGCCGAACGGCAAATGGAGCCGCACCACCGCCCCCTGCCGAAGGACGCCCATGAGTACGCGACCCGCCGCCCGACCCGGTCCGGACGAAGGGCCACAGCGCGGCGTGCGCGCCGTGCCCCGCCCCCACGCGGTCGTCGGCGTCGGCGTGGTCGTGGTCGGCCCGGACGGCCGGATCCTGCTCGGCCAGGCGCACGACGGCCGCTGGGAGCTGCCCGGCGGCAAGGTCGACCCCGGGGAGGGGTTCGAGCAGGCGGCCGCGCGGGAGCTGGCCGAGGAGACGGGCCTGCGGACCGGCCCCGAGGGGATCCGGATCCTGTCCGTCCAGATCAACCCCGCCTCCGACGTGACCCGGCTGACCGCGGCGGCCGTCACCACCACCGCCGAGGGCACCCCGGCGGTCACCGAACCCCACAAGATCGCCCGATGGGCGTGGTTCGCCGCGGCCGAACTCCCGGAGGCCCTCTTCCCCCCGTCGGTGGCGGTCCTGCGCGCATGGCGGCCCGAACTCACCGCGACCCTGCCGCCCACACCCTCGTACGACTACCCGACCACGACGACCTGAGTCGACCTAGCCGGCCGCCGCGGCCGTCACCACCGTGATCGCGGCCATCGCCATCTGCATGTCGCGGATCGCGGCGCGGACGCTCTCGGCGGCCCACTGCCCCTCCGCTATCTCCGCCATGCGCGCGGAGATCTCCTTGCGCGGGCGCCCCGGGAAGGCGAGCCCGTGCAACTTGGCCGAATGCACCAGGGCGATGAGGCCCGCCGTGCGCTCGTCCGGCTCGGCGCCCTTGAGGACCGCCGCCGCGAGCCGCTCGCGCAGCGCGCGCTCGACGGCGCCATCGGCCTCCGGGTAGCGGCGCACCGGGAACACCCCGAGCGCCTTGCGCCGTTCCTCCACCACCACGCCCCGCGCGCTCAGCCGCTCCACCGCCGCGCCGATGGCCCTGGCCTGGTCCTTCGTCAGCCAGTCGGTCACCCTGCGCTTGCTCCGGCCGCGCAGCCAGGTCTGCATCAAAGGGATCCGGCCGTCCAGCAGTTCCTCACCCGTGGGCGAGGTGTCCACCAGTTCCAGGTACTTGCCGGAAACCAGGACCCGGTCCGCCACGACCAGTTCGAGCAGGATCGCGCCCGCCACCGCCCAGCCCACCGATTGCCGCTGCTTGACCGCCCCGGACTCGTCGTCCAGTGACAGCAGCGTGATCTCCTCCGCCAGCGTGATCGTCATGCCCGGCTCCCCCGTAGATCTTCAGCCTTCTCCCGGTCAGACGCCCCCCACCGCCCGGAAGTTCGCGTTGGGGGTTGGCGGTGCCTGTGTGCGGGGTGGCTTTGACGGTTGTCGGGTGGCGTCCCGGGTGTCCAGTGTCCTTCCGTGCCGGGCCGGCCCGTCAAGGGCGCTCCTGCGTCGCGTCGCTTCGCGATGGCCTTCGGCCACCCTTGACCGACCGTCCCGTCCCGGAACAACACAAGACTCCCGGGATCCCCCCGAAGGATGGCCGGGGGGAGAGGGGGGAGGGACGGCCCTGCCGTCTGGCCCGCCTGTGGCGTTGAGGCGCACCGGATCGCTACACAGTCCCGCTCGGCTTAGCGGCCGCCGGCCCGTCTGTGGCTGGACATAAGCCGCACTCGCGCCGAGACTTCTCCCTCTCGGCTCAGCGACCGGCGGCCGCCTGTGGCTGGGCATAAGCCGCATCGGATCGCTACACAGTCGCTCTCGGCGCAGCGACTGCGGCCCGTCTGTGGCTGGACATAGGCCGCACACTCGCCACACGTTCTCTCGTCGGCTTAGCGGCCGACGACCGTCTGCGGCTGGGCATAAGCCGCACCCGCGCCGAGACTTCTCCCTCTCGGCTCAGCGACCGGCGGCCGCCTGTGGCCGGACACAAGCCGCACACGGTTACCACGTCCCCCCTCTCGGCTTAGCGACCGGCGGCCGTCTGTAGCTGAGCCACAAGCCGCACACGGTCACCACGCCCCCCTCCTGGCATAGCGGCCGCCCGGCGCCTGTGGTTGGACAGCCGTCCACGGTCACGACGTTGCCTTCTGGGGATGCGTCTGCGGGTTGTTTGGGGTTGGGCGAAGGCCGCGCAGGGGTTGGGAGGCGCCTGACGCCATCTGGCGACGATCCGGCCGACCGTTGGGGAGTGGGAGGCGCCTGAACGTCGTCTGACGGCCATCCTGCCGATCTCCGGGAGGGGGTGAGGGTGCCTGATGTCGCCTGGCGGCGATCCGGCCGACCTTTGGGGGTGGGAAGGCGACGGATGGCGCCTTCGGGCCCCCTTCGGGCCCCCTTCGGGCGGCCCTCGGGCGGCCCTCGGGGTCCCCTTGGGGTCGGAGGGGGCTTGGTGTCGCCTGAGGGTGATCCGTTCGTCCTTAGAGTCCGAGAGCTGATCGTTTACTCCCCAACCGGTCGCCAAACTGGCAGAAAAGGGACTGCCCACGGCCCTCGCGGGCCAGAAAAGCGCTCTACCCGCACCCGCCTCCCCGGAGGTGCACCCCACCGCCCTCGGCGGCTTGTGTCCAACCCAAGGCGGCCCGCAGGCGCATCCCTAGAAGGGGATGTGTCTGCAGGTGGGCGGCTTATGTTCGGCCACAGGCGGCCGCCGGTCGCCGAGCCGAGAAGGGGAACGTTTCGGCGTGAGTGCGGCTTATGCCCAGCCGCAGACGGCCGCCGGACGCTGTGCTGAGAGAGGGAACGTGGCGATGGGTGGGCGGCTTGTGCCCAGCCACAGACGGCCGCCGGTCGCTGAGCCGAGAGGGAGAAGTCTCGGCGCGAGTGCGGCCTGTGTCCGGCCACAGGCGGCCGCCGGTCGCTGAGCCGAGAGGGAGAGGTCTCGGCGCGAGTGCGGCTTATGCCCAGCCACAGACGGCCGTCGGCCGCTTAGCCGACCAGAGAACGTGTGGCGGGTGTGCGGCTTATGTCCAGCCACAGACGGGCCGGCGGCCGCTAAGCCGAGCGGGACTGTGTAGCGATCCGGTGCGCCTCAACGCCACAGGCGGGCCAGACGGCAGGGCCGTCCCTCCGTCCTCTCCCCCCGGCCATCCTTCGGGGGGATCCCGGGAGTCTTGTGTTGTTCCGGGACGGGACGGTCGGTCAAGGGTGGCCGAAGGCCATCGCGTAGCGACGCGACCGGAGGGAGCGCCCTTGAGGGGCGTACGGGGGTGGGGCTGGGCACGTGGCCTCCTTCTGCCGTCCTCCCGGCCGACCATAAGCGACAAACCGGATCATCGCTCGGGTGTGCGGAGCCGGTGGGATCGGCCCGCCCCGGACGGGCCCGGACACGGCGAAGGGCCCCGACACCGGTCGGGGCCCTTCGCCGTACCTCCGCCGCGCGCGGCGGCTACTTCATGAACTTCTTGAACTCGTCCGGGAGGTCGAAGTCCCCGCCCGCCTGGCCGCCGCCGGCCGGAAGGCCGAACGGGTTGCCGCCGGCGGCGGGCTCGACCGCCTCCGGGCCGGCCTCGCGGCGCGCGGCGGCCGCGGCCTCTTCTTCCTTGCGCTTCATCGGGTTGCCGCTCTTGCGCTTGCCCTTGGCCTGCTTGATCTGCTTCTTCTGCCGGCCGGGGCCGCCGCCCATCCCGGGGATGCCGGGCATGCCCGGCATGCCGCCGCCCTGGGCCATGCGGGACATCATCTTGCGGGCCTCGAAGAACCGCTCGACGAGCGACTTGACGGCGCTGACCTCGACACCGGAGCCCTTGGCGATGCGGGCGCGGCGCGAGCCGTTGATGAGGTGCGGGTCCTGGCGCTCGGCCGGGGTCATCGACTTGATGATCGCGGCGGTCCGGTCGACGTCGCGCTCGTCGATGTTGTTGATCTGGTCCTTGATCTGCCCCATGCCGGGCAGCATGCCGAGCAGCTTGGAGATGGAGCCCATCTTGCGGACCTGCTCCATCTGGGACAGGAAGTCGTCGAGCGTGAACTCCTTGGGGCCCTTCTGCAGCTTGGCCGCCATCTTCTCGGCTTCGGCCTGGCTGAAGGTCTTCTCGGCCTGCTCGATCAGGGTGAGCATGTCACCCATGTCGAGGATCCGGCCCGCCATGCGGTCCGGGTGGAAGGCGTCGAACTCGTCGAGCTTCTCGCCGTTCGAGGCGAACACGATCTGCTTGCCGGTGACGTGCGCGATCGAGAGCGCGGCGCCGCCGCGGGCGTCGCCGTCGAGCTTGGAGAGCACGACGCCGTCGAAGCCGACGCCGTCGCGGAAGGCCTCGGCGGTGTTGACCGCGTCCTGGCCGATCATGGCGTCGACGACGAAGAGGATCTCGTCGGGGCTGACGGCGTCGCGGATGTCCGCGGCCTGCTGCATCAGCTCCTGGTCGATGCCGAGACGGCCGGCGGTGTCGACGACCACGACGTCGTACTGCTTGGTGCGCGCGTACTCGATGGAGTCCTTGGCGACCTGGACCGGGTCGCCGACGCCGTTGCCGGGCGAGGGCGCGTAGACGGCCACGCCGGCGCGCTCGGCGACGACCGAGAGCTGGTTGACGGCGTTGGGGCGCTGGAGGTCGCACGCGACGAGGAGCGGGGTGTGGCCCTGCCCCTTCAGCCACAGGCCGAGCTTTCCGGCGAGGGTGGTCTTACCGGCACCCTGGAGGCCGGCGAGCATGATCACGGTGGGCGCGGTCTTGGCGAAGCGCAGCCGCCGGGTCTCGCCGCCCAGGATGGAGACCAGCTCGTCGTTGACGATCTTGAGGACCTGCTGGCCCGGGTTCAGGGCCTTGGAGACCTCTTCGCCGCGGGCGCGCTCCTTGACGTTCGCGATGAAGGAGCGGACGACCGGGAGTGCGACGTCGGCCTCGAGGAGGGCGATACGGATTTCCCGCGCCGCAGCGTCGATGTCCTGCTCGGAGAGGCGGCCTTTGCCCCGGAGGGACTTGAAGGTCGCGCTGAGGCGGTCGGAAAGCGTATCGAACACGGTGGTCGCGATTCCTCGGGTCGGGGGCGTGTGGTCGTCCCCCAGGGTATCGGTCCCCGCCACCGACCCGGCCCTGCGGGCGGCAATCCCCCGCCCAGCCCTCGCAGCGGCGCTGCGACGGGCGGGCGGGCGCCGCGGCCCTGCCGGGGCGGCGGGGCGGCGGCGCCACGCGTCGTGCTGGTGATATTAGGCGCGGAAGTGCCGCTGGAGCCCCTGCCAGACGTCGTCGTACCCGCTCTGCAGGTGCTCCGCGCCGGCAGCCTGGGCGGTGGCGGTGATCGGCCAGCGGGTCTCGAACATGAAGGCCAGGCCGTCGTCGATCTTCTGCGGCTTCAGCTCGGCGGCGCTGGCCCGGTCGAAGGTCTCCCGGTCGGGGCCGTGCGCGGACATCATGTTGTGCAGGGAGCCGCCGCCGGGCACGAAGCCCTCCGCCTTGGCGTCGTAGGCGCCCTCGATGAGGCCCATGTACTCGCTCATCACGTTCCGGTGGAAGTACGGCGGGCGGAAGGTGTCCTCGCCGACCAGCCAGCGCGGGGCGAAGACCACGAAGTCCACGCCGGCGAGGCCCGGGGTGTCGGAGGGCGAGGTCAGCACGGTGAAGATCGACGGGTCGGGGTGGTCGTAGCTGATGGAGCCCAGGACGTTGAAGCGGCGCATGTCGTAGACGTACGGGACGTGCGTGCCGTGCCAGGCGACCACGTCGAGCGGCGAGTGGTCGTAGGTGGCGGTCCAGAGGTTGCCGCAGAACTTGTTGACCACCTCGGTCGGGCGCTCGCTGTCCTCGTACGCGGCCACGGGCGCCTGGAAGTCGCGCGCGGCGGCCAGGCCGTTGGCGCCGATCGGGCCCAGGTCGGGGAGCTCGAAGGGGCGGCCGTAGTTCTCGCAGACGTAGCCGCGGGCGGTCTCGTCCTGCAGCTCGACGCGGAAGCGCACGCCGCGCGGGATCAGGGCCACATCGCCGGGGCGGGCGCTGAGCAGGCCGAACTCGGTGCGCAGCAGCAGGCCGCCGCGCTCCGGGACGATCAGCAGCTCGCCGTCGGAGTCGCTGAACACCCGGTCGGTCATAGGGGAGTTGGCGGAGTAGAGGTGGATGGCCATGCCGGAGCGCTGGGCGGCGTCGCCGTTGCCGCCCAGGGTCCAGAGGCCGGCCAGGAAGTCGGTGCCGGGGGCCGGGTCGGGCAGCGGGTTCCAGCGGAGCCGGTTGGGGTCCGCGGGGGCCTCGGTGAAGGGCGCGGTGCGCAGGGCGCCGTTGTCCGTCCGGGTGAAGGGCGGGTGCGCGGCCGAGGGGCGGATCCGGTAGAGCCAGGAGCGGCGGTTGTGGGAGCGCGGCTCGGTGAAGGCGCTGCCGCTGAGCTGCTCCGCGTAGAGCCCGAGGGGGGAGCGCTGGGGTGAGTTGCGGCCGATCGGGAGCGCGCCGGGCACCGCCTCCGAGCTGTGCTCGTTGCCGAAGCCGGTGAGGTGCTCCAGCGCCTCCGCCGTCTTCCTGGCCTGCTCGCTGCCGCCGCTCATTGCACGCTCCCGCTCTGTCGAAGGAATCCTATGCCTGACAGTAGGATTCCATCGTCGACACGTCAACGCCACACCCCCGCCCACTCCCCTCCGGGGCAGTCCCCCTCCGGGCCACTCCGAGTCCGGGCCACTCCGAGTCCGGGCGCTCTGTTTCCGGGTGCCAGCGGGTCTCTGTCGTCAGGCTCCGGGGCCGGACCGCCAGGGCCGTGCGTCGGCGGGCTGGGCGTCCGGCCTCGGCGGCGGGCGCGGGCGCGCCCCCCGCCCTCGTCGCGGGCTGCGCCTCGTACCCAGTGCGGGCGCGGGCGCGGACGCAGACGCAGGCGTGGTTGCTGTCGCTTTTACACATCTGACGCTGCCGACGATCGTCTCTGTGTAGTTTCCGGCTGTCGGGTCAGTGCTCCGGGGGTGGGTCACCACTCCCGGGTGGAGATCAGCTCTTCCGCGTCCGCGTCCGCGAAGCCGTATGCCGAGGCCACGAACCAGAAGTCCTCGGCTATCTCCTCGCGCGCCACGGTCTCGATCTCGCTCCCCGCCGCCTCGAACTCCGCCTCCAGCAGGTTGAACTCCTCCGTCGCCGCCCCGGTCAGCACGTACAGCGCCGCCAGGTCGGCCGGCCGCTCCGCCTCGATCCGGGCGCACAGTGCGCGCAGGATCGCGCAGCCCTTGTCGAGGACGTGATCGGGGTAGTACTCGTCCGCGTACAACTGCTGGAGGAAGGCGCGCTCCGCCACCTGCTGGTTCGTGATCGTGATCGACATGATGACCCCCGGTGTGCCTCGAAGACCCGACGTCTCGATGCTGCACCACGCCACTGACAGCGGCGGCCGATCCCTACGCGCGCAGGGCCCGCGAGAGGGTCTTGGCGATCTTCTCGGCGTCCAGGGCCAGTTCGCGGAGGTTGCCGCTGATGGGATTGGTGAAGCCGGTGAAATAGAGGCCTGGCGCGTCGGGCGGGGTGTGGGATCCGTGGACGTGGGGGCGGCCCCGGTCGTCCAGTACGCCGAGCTCACCCACCAGGCCTTCCAGGGCGCGGCGGTAGCCGGTGGCGGCGATCACCGTGTCCGGGGAGATCCGCGAACCGTCCGCGAGGACCACTTCGGCGCCGTCGAGGGAGGCGACCGCGGCGACCGGTTCGACGCGGCCGGCGCGGATCGCGTCGATCAGGCCGACGTCCTGGACCGGGATCGAACCCTGCTTGACCCTGCTGTACAGGCCGGTGGTGGGGCGCGGGAGCCCGTACGCCGACAGGTCCGGGACCGAGGCCTTGCCGACGATGGCGCCGAGGCGGTCGACGAGCCCCACGGGGAGCCTGCGCACCAGGATCCCGGTGCGCTGGGCCGGCCAGCCGGCGGTGGAGCGGCGCAGGATGTGTGGGGCGGTGCGCACGGCGAGGCGGACCCGGGCGGCGCCGCCGTCGGCCAGATCGACGGCTATCTCGGCGCCGGTGTTGCCGACGCCGACGACGAGTACGTCGCGGCCGGCGTAGGGGGCGGGGTTGCGGTAGTCGGCGGCGTGCGCCAGCGAGCCCTCGTACTCGTCCAGGCCCGGCCAGTCGGGGATGACGGGGGTGTGGTTGTACCCGGTGGCGACCACGACGGCCCGGGCGGCCATGACGCGGCCGCCGGTGGCGTGCAGGATCCAGCCGGTGCCGGAGTTGGTGCCCGCCTTACCGGGGTTGCTGTCGCCGTCGCCGTCGCCGCTCGCGCCGTCGTCGCCGGCGGTGTCGGCTCCGGCCGTGTCGGATCCGGCGGAGGCGCGCTCGATGCGGGTCACCTCGACGCCGGTGACGATCTCCAGCTCGTGGAACTCGGCGTACTTCTCCAGGTAGCGCACGACGTTCTCGCGCGCGACCCAGCGTCCGAAGCGGCGCGGCATGGCCAGGCCCGGGAGGGCGGAGAGGCGCCGCGTGGTGTGCAGGTGGAGCCGGTCGTAGTGGCGCCGCCAAGAGGCGCCGACGGACTCGGACTTCTCCACGACCACCGCACGGACCCCGCGGGCGCGCAGCGCGGCGGCGACGGCGAGGCCGCCGGGACCGGCTCCGATCACGTAGACCGGGCGGGGCTGGGTGGACATGTCGGGTGCTGTCGGGAGTCCGGGCATGAGGTGTGAGCGTATCGCCGTGCGGGGCCGGTGGGTCTCGGACGAGGAGGGAATCGATTGCGGATCGATCACGGGGGCGCGGGCGGAGGCGAGGGGAGTAGGGGGCGGGGTCGGCCGGGATGCCCCTTGCGGCGGCCGCCGCGGGCAAGGCATGCTTCGCCACAGCAAAGTGGGGGAGGAGTGTCTGTGGTGGACAAGCGGACCGTGGTGACCGCGGTGTTGTGCGCGATGGCGGCGCTGGGTGCGTCCGCTGCGATGACGAAGGTGGTGCCGGTCGATGAGGGCAAGGCCCCCGCGCACGCGAAGGCGGCACCCCCGACGACGTCCTCCACTACCCGCCCGTCGCAATCGCAACCACCGAAGCAACCTCAGCTGTCGACCAGCCCGAGCCCCACGCCGTCGGCTCCGCTCCCCGCGGCGGGCGGGCCGGCGACTTTCGCCGGGGCGCTGTTCGAGGGCGATGTGACCGGGGCTCACTTCTGTACGGCCACCGTCGTGCACAGCCCCGGGCGGAATCTGATCGTCACCGCGGGCCACTGCCTGCTCGCGGGCCGGGCCGGCGAAGGCGGGGCGATCTTCGCACCCGCGTACGCGGACGGGCGCGCCCCGTACGGCACCTGGAAGATCGCCGAGGTCTTCGAAGACCCCCACTGGGCCGACGACACGGACGACGACTACGACCTCGCCTTCGCCCGCCTCGCCCCCGACGCCTCCGGCCGCAACATCGAGGACGTCACCGGCGCCGCCGTCCTGGACACCACGGGCCGCACGGGCGAGGAGGTCACGGTCACCGGCTACCCGGCGGACCGCAAGGTCGCGCGCACCTGCACGTCGCGCGCGGTCCGCATCACCGCCACGGAACAGCGCTTCGACTGCGCGGACTTCCCGGGCGGCACGAGCGGCAGTGCGTGGATCGCCGGCGACGGCAAGATCATCGGCATCCTGACGGGCGGGGACACGGACGACGTCTCGACGAGCACGATCCTGGCCGACTACGCGGCCGCGCTGTACGCGCGGGCGACGGGCGCGGCGGGTGCGGCGGACGCCACGGGCGCGGGAGGCACGGTGGGCGGCGACGCCCGCTGAGCCGGTACGCCGACTGCCACGCCGACTGCCACGCCGACGGCGACGGCGACGAGACGGTCCGGAACCCCAAGAACGGCGCTGCCCGGCTCTTCACGCCCAACTGACCGTCCTCGAAGCCGAGCCGGCCCTGCCCTCGGGCAACGGGCAACGGCCCGCTGGTGAACGACGAGTACCGGATCGCCCCGGCCGCCCCCTCCACCGTCACCGGATCTTACGAGGCCCTGCGCGCGGCCGGGCTGCGCGCCGCGGCCCGCGAGCTCGCCGGGGCGATGCCCCGCTGAGCCGCCGAGCGGGGCGGTGATCAGGCCAGCAGCCCCAAGTGCACGGGATCGGCGGGGGCTTCGACCAGCAGCTCGGCGAGTCGCGGGGGCCACAGCGGTTCACCGAGGGTCGCGAGGCTTTGCGGCGACAGCCAGCGCCAGTGGGCGTCGGGGGACTCCGGGACGGGGTCGCGGTGGGGACCGTCGGTGACGTAGATGTGCTCGTGCTGGCGCACGGGGATGCCCTGGTGGGTGAAGTCGTGCTCCCAGGTGCAGAGCAGCCGCCGCGGCTCCAGGTCCGTCCACCCGGTCTCTTCCCGCAGCTCCCGCCGCACGCACTCCTCAGGCGTCTCCCCGGGATCGATCCCACCGCCCGGCGGCAGCCAGTGGATGCCGACCTCCACGTTGTTCTCCCGGAACAGAAACACCGATCCGTCGGGGTCGAGGACGACGATTCGCGCTGCCTGCCGTGGAATTCGCATCAGGTCAGCGTACGACGGGGTCTCCGGGGACGGCAGGGGTCTGACGTGCGGAGGGTGGAGGCCCGCGAGAGCCATCGCGGCAGCACTCGGCTCGGTACTCGTCATCACCTCCTCCCCCGCCCTCTGGTCGCAGACCAAGGACGCCCGCGCCAAACTCGGCCCCGTCCTCCTCTACGACCCCTCCCGCCTCTGCGACACCCCGGCCCGCATCCACTGGAGCCCCACGGAAGGCTGCGCGGACCGCGCCACCGCCGCCGCCCGCGCCATCGCGCTCCTCGCGCCCGTCCGCCCCCAGGCCCGCATGGACGCGGCCATCGCGGAGACCGCGGAAACCCTCCTGCGCTGCTGGCTCCAGGCCGCCGCCCTGGACGACCGCCCCTTCAAGCAGCTGCACCGCTGGGCCCAGGGCACGAACGCCCAGGACCCGGTCCGCATCCTCCGGACCCACCCGCAGGCGGCAACGGCCGCCCCCGGCGCGGCCGGCGAGCTCGAGAGCGCCCTCACCGCCCACCCCGAACGCCGCGAGCTCGCCCAGCACCTCACGGCCCGCGCCCTGATCGCCCTCTCCTCGATCCACATCCGGGAGTCCTGCACCCCGAACCGAAACGATTCCCTCGCCCTGGCATCGTTCGTCTCCGAAGGGGGCACCCTCTACGTGGTGGGTGAACCCCTGGAAGATCCCCGTACCCACCCGGGTGCGATGCCCTTGCTGACCGCACTCGCCTCCAGCGTGGTCGAGCACGGCCGTCGCGTGGCCGCACGGTCATCCCACGGTCGGCTCGACCCACCACTGGCACTCGTCCTCGAGGACGTCGCCGCGGTCGCCCCGGTCCCCCAGCTCCCGCAGCTCCTCCAGGACGACACGCTCCCCCTCCTCGCCCTGTGCCGCAGCCGCGAACAGGCCCGCTCCCGCTGGCCGGAGGCGGACCTCCCGGTCACCACCCCCCAGCACTGACCCCGTGGCCGATACGCCTCCGCCCGCTGCCCCCACAGGGGACAGCGGGCGGACGAGCTCGGACCGGGGCCGGCTACGGCCTCTCGAACACGTACTCCAGCTCCTTCGCGGACGGGTCGGTCGGCATCGGCACGACGTATCCGCTCGCCCGGAACCCGAAGCGCCGGTAGAAGGCCGCGGCCCGCGCGTTGTCCTCGTGCACGAAGAGCCGTACGCGCTCCAGCGCGGGCTCGTCCAGCGACCAGGCCCACTCCAGCGCGGCATCGAACAGCGCTTCGGTGAGACCCGTCCCCCGCTGCCCGGCCCGTACGAACACGCCCACGAGGTGTCCCTGCGTCCGCTCGATGGAGCCCTCGAAGATGTCGGACGTGCCGGCCTCCTCCACGAGGACGGTCACCGACCCGTTCCACTCTCCGTCGGGCGCCTCGGCGACGAACTGCCGGACCGCACGTCCTTCCGCGCCCCGGGAGGTCCGCTCCTGCCAGAATTCATCGCTCTGGCTCTCGCCGTGCTCGACGGTCTCGAGGAAGGCCACCGCCGCGGCCGGATCCTTCAGGGCCGCGATCCGCAGCTCCTTGACCTTCTCCCACTCGTCCGCTCGTACCGGACGTATCACGTGCTCGTTCATACTCCCGGATCCTAACCACCGGACCGGTGGGGCTTCACCTGCATTTACCCCGGAACGCAGAAAAGCCCCGCACCGAACCCCAAAGGGCTGGTGCGGGGCTTTCCCACAATGATTGTTCGGCGGCGTCCTACTCTCCCACAGGGTCCCCCCTGCAGTACCATCGGCGCTGAAAGGCTTAGCTTCCGGGTTCGGAATGTAAACCGGGCGTTTCCCTAACGCTATGACCACCGAAACACTACTTCGAGTGTGTACAAGCCACCGCAACCCGCCACGGGGGTCGCCGCAACGCCCGCTCCCGCCGCCACACCCGCCGCTACACGGCGGCCGGAACCGAGTACGAGGTCCACTACCGCCCCGCCCGCAGCGGCCCCCCGGAGCCGGTGGACCACCCCGGTGTCCGCGTCCTGTCGGCCACACCGGAGCTGGTCACCCTCGAAGTCGAGTGCGTCCGGCGCATGTTCCACGTGAAACGCAATTCGAACACCCGCGAGCTCCACGTGGACTCCGCGTACGCCGAGGGCACCCACACCACACTGACCCCCGTACCCCGCTTCGCGGACCCCCAGGACCGCACCGAACCGGGCTCCCTGCTCGCCCCCATGCCCGGCACCGTCGTCCGCGTGGCCGAAGGCCTCGCCCCCGGCTCCGCCGTCACCGCCGGGCAGCCCCTGCTCTGGCTGGAGGCGATGAAGATGGAACACCGCATCCTCGCGCCCGCCTCCGGCACGCTCACCGCGCTCCACGCCGCAACCGGCCAACAGGTCGAATTCGGCGCCCTGCTCGCCGTAGTCCAGGAGGAAGCATGAGCTCCACCACCATCGGCACCACCACCCTGGAAACCGAGGAACACAAGGCCCTGCGCGCGGCCGTGGCCGCGCTCGGCCAGAAGTACGGCCGCGAGTACCTCGCCCGCGTCGCCCGCGAGGGCGGCCACCCCGACGAGCTGTGGGCGGACGCCGCCAAGCTCGGCTACCTCGGGGTCAATCTCCCCGAGGAGTACGGCGGCGGAGGCGGCGGCATCGCCGAACTCTCCATCGTCCTCGAAGAACTCGGGGCCGCGGGCTGCCCCCTCCTCATGATGGTCGTCTCACCCGCCATCTGCGGCACGGTCATCGCCCGCTTCGGCACCGAGGACCAGAAGCGCGCCTGGCTCCCCGGCCTCGCCGACGGCACCCGCACGATGGCCTTCGGCATCACCGAACCCGACGCCGGCTCCAACTCCCATCGCATCACCACCACCGCCCGCCGCGACGGCGACGACTGGCTCCTCACCGGCCGCAAGGTCTTCATCTCCGGCGTTGACATCGCCGACGCCACCCTCATCGTCGGCCGCACCGAAGACGCCCGCACGGGCAGCCTCAAGCCCTGCCTCTTCATCGTCCCCCGCGAGACCCCCGGCTTCGCCCACACCCCGATCGACATGGAACTGGCCGCCGCGGAGAAGCAGTTCGAACTCACCCTGAACGACGTACGCCTCCCGTCCTCCGCCCTGGTGGGAGATGAGGACGCGGGCCTCCTCCAGCTCTTCGCGGGCCTCAACCCGGAACGGGTCATGACGGCCGCCTTCGCCATCGGGATGGGCCGCTACGCCCTGGCCAAGGCCGTCGACTACGCGAAGACCCGCCAGGTCTGGAAGACCCCCATCGGCGCCCACCAGGCCATCGCCCACCCCCTGGCGGCCTCCCACATCGAGCTGGAACTGGCCCGCCTGATGATGCAGAAGGCGGCCCACCTCTACGACGCGGGCGACGACATGGGCGCGGGCGAGGCCGCCAACATGGCGAAGTACGCCGCCGCGGAAGCCTGCGTCCGGGCGGTGGACCAGTCCGTCCACACCCTGGGCGGCAACGGCCTCACCCGCGAATACGGCCTGGCCGCCCTGATCACCGCCTCCCGCGTGGCCCGCATAGCCCCGGTGAGCCGCGAGATGATCCTCAACTTCATCTCCCACCAATCCCTGGGCCTCCCCAAGTCGTACTGACCCACCCGGTCGGCCCGGGCCCGCTGGAGGCACTGCTTGCCGACCCCGAGGTCATCGACGCGCTGGTGGCCGCCCCCGACCGGGTCTGGGTGGACCGCGGCGGCGGGCCGGACCTGACCGGGCTGACCTTCGCCGCCGCCCAGGCCGTGCGCCCGCCCTCCCAGCGCCTCGCCTCCGCCGCCGCCCGCCGCCCCGACCACCCCCGGCCCGACCGGCTCCGCCGAGGTGTGGGCGTACGGACCCGAGGACGCGACCCAGCGGGTCACGGGCCCGGCCCTGGACTTCTGCCTGCTGGTGACCCAGCGCGCCCACCGCGCCGACCTGGCCCTGACGGCGGACGGCCCCGACGCCGGCCGCTGGCTCGACATCGCCCAGGCCTTCGCGGGCCCCGCGGGCCCGGGCCGCGCGCCGGGGACCTCCCGGTGACCCGGCGCCCGCTGCTGATCGGCAACGCGTCGGGGTTCTACGGAGACCGCTTCGACGCCCTGCGCGAGATGTTGACGGACGGCCCCCTCGATGTGCTGACCGGGGACTACCTGGCCGAGCTGACCATGCTGATCCTGGGCCGCGACCGCCTGAAGAACCCGGAACTCGGCTACGCCAAGACCTTCCTGCGCCAGCTGGAGGAGTGCCTCGGCCTCGCCCACGAGCGGGGCGTGCGGATCGTCGTGAACGCGGGCGGCCTGAACCCGGCGGGACTGGCCGGCGCGGTCCGGGCGCTGGCCGCGAAGGTGTCCGTCCCCGTCTCGGTCGCGCACGTCGAGGGCGACGACCTGATGCCCTACGGGGAGGGCGCGCTCACCGCGAACGCCTACCTCGGCGGCGCCGGCATCACCGCCTGCCTGCGGGCGGGCGCGGACGTCGTGGTGACCGGCCGGGTCACGGACGCCGCGCTCGTGAGCGGGCCCGCGGCCTGGTGGTTCGACTGGGCGCCGGACGACCACGACCGGCTCGCGGGCGCGGTGGCGGCCGGCCACGTCCTGGAATGCGGCACCCAGGCCACGGGCGGCAACTACTCCTTCTTCACTCGCCACGACGTCGCCCGGCCGGGCTTCCCGCTGGCGGAGATCTCCGAGGACGGCTCCTCGGTCGTCACCAAGCACCCGGGCACGGGCGGGGTGGTGACCGTCGGCACGGTCACCGCGCAACTCCTCTACGAGACCCAGGGCGTGCGCTACCTGGGCCCCGACGTGACGGCCCGCCTCGACACGGTCCGGCTGGCGGAATGCGGCCCGGACCGGGTGGCCCTCTCGGGCGTACGGGGCGAGGCGCCGCCGGACACGCTGAAGGTGGGCGTGACCCGGATCGGGGGCTGGCGCAACGAAGTGGTCTTCGTCCTGACGGGCCTGGACATCGAGGAGAAGGCGGCGCTCGTACGGGCACAGCTGGCCCCGCTCCTGTCCCCGGTGGCCTCCGCCGCCTGGACGCTGTCGCGCACCGACCACGAGGACGCCGGGACGGAGGAGACGGCGAGCGCGCTGCTGCGCCTGGTGGTCCGGGACCCGTCCCCCGACCGCGTCGGCCGGCCCCTGACCTCGGCCGCCATCGAGCTGGCCCTGGGCAGCTACCCGGGCTTCCACGTCACGGCCCCGCCGGGCCCGGCCCAGCCGTACGGGGTCTTCGAGTCGGCCGCGGTTCCGGCCGCCGAGGTCCCGCACACGGCGGTCCTCCCGGACGGGACCCGGGTGCATCCCGCCCCGCCGGCGTCCGAGGCGCGGGGGCCCGCGGCCGGAGCCCCCGAAGGGCGCCGCGGCCGCCACGTCGAGACCGTCCCCGACGCCTCCTTCACCCTGGCTCCCGGCGAGTGCCTCCCCCTCGTCGGCGAGAACGGCGGCGGCAAGTCCGTCCTGCTCAAGCTGATCTTCTCGGTCATGCTGCCCGGCCACCGCAACACCCTCGGCGGCGCGAGCTCCGGAGTGCTGCGCAAGTTCCTGCTCGCCGACGACTGCGGCCACGTGGCCCTGGAGTGGCAGCACACCCAGACCGGCGAGTGCGTGGTCGTCGGCAAGGTCAGCGAGTGGCGCGGACGCCAGGTCTCCAACGACCCGCGCAAGTTCGCCGAGGCCTGGTACTCCTTCCGCCCCGGCCCGGGCCTCGGCCTGGACAACCTCCCGGTGGCCGAGGCCACTTCGGTGCGCCCGCCCGCCGAAGGCGTCTCGGGAGCCAGCGGCCGCCGCCGCACGATGAAGGGGTTCCGCGACGCCCTCACCGAGGCCGGCAAGGCGTATCCGCACCTCGAGGTGTACTTCGAGGAGATCCACGACCGCTGGAACGAACACCTCACCGAGCTCGGCCTCGACCCCGAACTCTTCCGCTACCAGCGCGAGATGAACGCCGACGAGGGCGAGGCCGCCGGCCTCTTCGCGGTGAAGAAGGACTCCGACTTCACCGACCTGCTGCTGCGCGCCGTCACCGACACCCGCGACACGGACGGTCTCGCCGACCTCGTCCACGGCTTCGGCAACAAGCTCGGCCGCCGTGCCGAGCTGATGGCCGAACGGGACTTCACCGCCGGCTCGGTCGACCTCCTCACCAAGATCGTCGAAGCCTCCGGGACCCGGTCCCGGCTGCGCGAGGTCCACGCCGGCGCCGAGCGCCGCACGCGCTCCCTGGCCCGGCGGCTGTCCGCCCGCGCCACCGAGGAGCGCGGCCGCGCCGCCGACCTCGCGCAGCGGGTCACCGGCGCCGCCCACGAGGTCACCGCCGCCGATTCCGCACGCTCGCGCAGCGCCGCCGTCTCAGCCGAACTCGCCTACCGGCACGCCTCGCTGGCCCTGACCGTCGCCGACAAGGCCGCCGCCGCGCAGCGCCGCGAGCTCCTCGAAGCCCGCACCCTGCACGCCGCCTGGCAGGCCGCCGAGAACGTCCTGCGCCACCGGGCCGCCGCCGACCGCTCCGCCCGGGTCGCCGCCGCGATCCTGGAGGCCGAGCGGGACGCCGCCCCGGCACTGGCCGCCCGGGCCACCGCCGCCACCGATCTCGTACGGGCCCTGCACACCGCCGCCGCGCAGGGCGAAGGGGCCGCCAACGAGGAGGAGGAGCGCTCCGCCGTCCTCCAGGAGACCGGCGAGGCCGCACACCGCGCCGCCACCGCCGCCGCCACGGCCGCCCAGCGGGCCCGCAGCGAGGCCGAGCACCTGCGGGCCCGCCTCGCCGAGGTCCAGCAGGAGACCGCCGAGGCCGTCCGGGCCGGCTGGCTCGACGACTCCGCCCCCGACGCGGACCCGGCCCGCGCGGCCCTGGCCGCCGCCGACGCCGAGAAGGTGGCCGTGGCCGCCTGGCACGAGTCCCGGGAGGCCGCCCGCACCGCCTCCGACGCCGCCCGCCAGGCCACCGCCGCCGAGTCCCGCGCCGAACTGACCGCAGCCCGCGCCGCGGACGCCGCCGACGCGGCCGAAGCCGCGCACGACGCCGAGGAACGCGCCGCCGCCTCCCTGGCCGCGTCGCCCCGCCTGGCCGCCCTGCTCGGCCTGCCCGGCGGCGGGTGCCCCGGGGGAGGTCGAGGCGCAGCCCCTCGGGGACCGTGTCGCTGGTGATCCACAGGACGGCGTTCTCGCGGGTGAACCACTCCTCGGCCCAGCCGCGCACGGCCTCCTCGGTCAGGGCGTGCAGCCCGGCCTCCGGGTAGCTCGTCAGACCGTACGACTGGGCGCCGTAGCGCCAGATGGCCGGGTGGTGGCCCGGCCGGCGGCCGCGGCCGGCCGCCTCGGTGCGCAGGATCTCCTTCTCGGTCTCCAGCCGCTCCATCGGGAGGTCGCGCAGGGCGGAACAGACGCCGTTCAGGTACTCGACCACGTCCCCGGCGGTGCCGGTGACGTGGAAGTGCGTGTGGGCGGCGGCGGTGGCGCCGTTGTAGTGCAGGTCGCCGAGGCCGTGGCGGTACAGGGCGAGGTGCTCGACGAGATGGGTGATCCCGCCGCTCGCGAGGGTCTCGTCGGCGCGCCCGACGCGGAAGAGCAGCCCGGCGGTGACCGGGCCGGGCCGGTGGGCGAGGACCGTGCGGACGCCGTCGACGGAGGTTTCGGTGATCATGCCGCTCCCCGGCCCAGGGCGATCTCGCGGTGCCGGGCGAACTCGGCGACCGGGTCGCTGTCGAGGTACTCCCACGGGAAGGCGCTCATCCGGTTGCCGAGGGCGCGGAAGTGCGGAGCGGCTTCGCGCCAGCGGCTCGCCAGGCAGTGCACGGCGGCGAACACGCCGTGGGCGGCGATGGCGTGGTGGCGCTCGGAGTCGAAGTCCGGGTGCAGGACGGACGCGGCCGCGGCCCGCTCCAGCTCGGTGCGCCGGGCCGGGTCCTCGACGTGGTCCTCGGCCTCGTCCGGGTCGGTCCCCGCGAGTTCGAGCCAGCGCTCCAACTGGACGACGGCGCCGAGCACGGCGGCGGGGGAGCCGGGCCGGGAGCGCCGTGCGCAGTCGTCGGCGAAGCTCTGGGCCGCCTCCCAGCTGCCGCCCCATTTGGGGCAGAGCTGCTGGAGCAGCTGCTGCTGGCCCGCGTGGTGGTGGGGGTGGTGCTCGGCGAGCCGGTCGTAGCGGCGCCGGGTCTCGCTCTGGCCGAGTTCCAGCCCGCGCGCGGTGATCACCCGGAGGTGCCAGGCGAGGGCGTACTCCGGGTGCTCGGCGCAGACCCCGATGAGCAGGCCCTCCGCGCGCAGCAGGTGGGAACGGAAATCCGCGGCCCGGCCGGCCGCCGTGCCCGCGGCCCGGGCGCCGGTGCGGATCTCCCAGCCCGTGGTCACGAGCCGGTCGGCGTACAGGGTCCGGGCCAGGGGGTCGTGCGGCAGCTCCTCGACGGTCCGCCGCAGGAACTCCTCGCTCCCGGGCGTCGAGGCGACGACCCGGCAGGCGAGGGTGCGGTCGTCCTCGTCGGACACCGTCTCGAAGGCGGCGGCGAGGGACTCCCCGGCCAGGGTCGCCGCGCGCAGCGGCGCGAGCGCCGGGATCGCGAGAGCGGGGTCGAGGAGGGGCCGATCGTACGGCGCGGTGGCAGGCACTGATGGATCATAGGAGCGTTTCGCTCCGTTGCAACAGGGAATACCGATCTCCGTTTGGCAGAGTCTCGGATTACATATTTCCTGTTCAGGGCCTTATTCGGGGTGAAGTGGACAGAATTGCTCCACCGTTGGTTGTTGCCTTGAGGCGGAGGTCCGGGCGGCAGGCCGGCCCGCTGTCACGGGCTCGGCTGCCGCCCGGACCTCCGCCTCAAGGCCCGGAGCCTGCGATCAGGCCCACGTAGATGGGGGTGTTGGGCTTGCCGATGTAGTCGACGGACAGCACCGCGTCGTTGCGGAAGCGCTTCCACGCCGAGGTGTCCGACTCGTCCTCCGCCCGCAGCTCCAGGTTGAGGCGGTTGTACTTGCCGTTGGCGAAGTCACGGACGGTCGGGGTCAGGTTCTCCTCCGGCTCGTCGGGGAGGTTGTCGGCGAACTCGACCGGAGCGGCCGGCGAGTTCGGGTCACAAGCCGAACCACGGCCCGCGGACAGCCAACGGTCACCCATCAGGTCCGCATAGTTGGGCTTGTTGCCCCAGGTCGTCGACGAGGAGATCTCCCCGTCCATCCGGACCAGCCACACATTGCGGGCCGCGCACTGGAACGCCCACGGCTCGGTGATCCGGAAACGCGAGTTCAGGACCTCCTTACCGACGAGCTTCTTCGGCGAGAACTCGAAGTACAGGCGCTGCACATAACCCGGGCCGCAGTAGTAGCCGCTCCAGGAACCGCACTTGCCCATGCCCTTGCCCATGTTGTCGTCGCCGTTGTCCCAGTCCCAGAACTTGACGCCGTCATTGCGGAGCGCGGTGTGCTCCGTGCCGTCATCCAGAGCCACCGACGGGTCGATGTAGAGGGGGAACGCGGCCGGGTCGCTCTGCCCCAGCAGCGCGGCGTCCGGTACGACGGCCAGCGAGTCCGTATCGACGTCGACCGGCATGTTCTTCGCCTGCGAGCCCGCGGGCGGGCCGTCAGCCGGCTTGACCGGCGCATCGGCACCCGCCGGAGGCTGCGGCAGCGTGCCGCCCTCCGACTTGGCCGCCGCGACCTTCTCCTTCGACGACAGCACCAGCGGCGCCGGCACACCCTTCGAGTCCCACATCAGCGCCGGGGGCGCCTTGAACACCGGCACACCGTTCGCGTCCGTCGCCGACAGGCCCCCGTCCTCGGCCTTGCTCAGCCGCACGTCCTTGGCCTTGAGGTCGAACTCGACGCGCGCCAGCTTCGGGTTCTTCGCCGCCTCCGGCGTCTTGACGATCAGGACCTCGCGGTAGCCCTTCAGCGTGGCCGTCATCCGCAGGTCCACACCCGGCAGCACCTCCGGATAGACGGCACTGTCCCCGTCCAGGACCGGCTTGGGCAGCGGACCGCCCTGCCAGCCCAGCGTCATCGAACGGCCCTCGCGGGCGATCGTGACCAGCTTGGAGGCGTCCCCGCCACCCGAGAAGCTGACCCCCGCCACCGCCGCCCTGGGACCCACGGAACCATCACCGCGGACCTCCAGCGTCGCGTCGGGCGACACCCAGCCCTTCCCGTCCTTCGCCTTGACCCGGACCGGAACGGCCGAGGTGTCCAGGCGGAACGACTTCCCGTCCGGATTCGCGAACGTCGTCGATGAGTCGGTGCGCTCACCCATCACCTCGACGGGCTTACCGGACTTCTTCGCGTCCTTGAGCGCCTGATCACTCTCACTGGCCGGCGGCGCGGCGGCCTCCGCCAGCGTCGTGAACGAAGGCGCGGCACTCACCACGAGCACCGCACCCACCACCGTGGCCACGGCACGCCAAAGTCGGCCTCTGTCTGAAGGCATCGTGTCAACTTCCCCAAGTGACGCCGGATCCCCGATCCGGCGTGAAACGAATCCGGCCGCACCCCTGCGGCAGACACCCGGAGTGGACTCCCCACGGCTAAACGCCCGTTAAAGCCGCAGGCGGACGACGCTGGCCCAGCGATGCGCCGCGATGTCGGCGCGTCTGGCCGTCGCCGGCATCCGCTGCTCCGCCCACACTCTCGCCGACAAGCGGCGCATGTGGAAAGCGGCTGGGGAGAACCCGGCCGTCCTGCTGCCCCGGCTGCGGGACAAGCGGCCTGGCGGCTTCACCGACCCGCGGTGTCTGGCGGCCATGGAAGAGGTGGTGACACGGCGTGCACGCGAGTCGGATGTGACCGTCGAGCTGATCCGCGAGGAAGTGGAAGACCTGCTGCGTTCGCGGTACGCCGCAGAACTCGGCGATCCGGCTGTCGCGGCGATGCTGCTGCCTTCTCGTTCCACCTTCTACCTGCGGATGAAGGAGTCTGGTCTGGCTGATGCCCTGGGCCGGCCGACACGGGCCCGGGCCGCACTGGCCTGCACCCCGCCCCTCCCCCACGGTGGGCGCGGGGCCGTGCTGAGGCCGGGGCAGGTCACCCAGGTCGACACCACGCCGCTGCGGATCCTCGCCTGCGGCGACGACGGGCGGCCCACCGCCGCGGAGATGACCGCGCTCATCGATGTGGCCAGCCACAGCGTGTGCGCACTGATGATCACTCCCAGCCGTACGGGGGACGCGGCGAGCGGGCAGGTCGGCCGGGCGATGCGGGCGATCGACTTGACCTTGATGCTGGCGCAGGCCTTCGCGCCCTGGCCGGTGATGCCCGGCTGGGACCCTCTGAGTGCGGCCGCCGCCTCCAGCCTGCCGTTCGGGGCGCTGCGGGCGGCGGACGAGCGGTTCAGCGAGGCCACGGCCGCCCGCCCGGTCATCCGTCCTGAGCTGATCGTCTACGACCAGGGCAGCCCCTATGTGAGTGAGCACTTCACGTCAGTCTGCGACCGGATGCGCATCGCGCGGCGCCCGGCACGCAAGAAGACCCCGGCCGACAAGCCGCTCGTCGAGCACTTCTTCACCACCCTCGCGCATCGCTTCAGCCAGTACGTGCAGCATGGCTGGCAGGGCCGCAGCCATAAGAAGCGCGGCCACGGTATCGAGCGCATGCCGCTGTTCACGATCGCCGAGCTCCAGCAGATGGCCCAGGAATGGGTGGCGCTGGACTATCAGCAGACTCCCGATGCGGGGCTGCGAGACCCGCTGCGGCCCGGGGTCGTGCTGTCTCCCAACGACATGTATGCCGTCCAGGTGGCCCGTAGCGGGTACCGGCCGGTGCCGCTCACCGCCGCCCAGAACCGCTTTTTCCTGCTGCCCCGCTGGGTCATTCCCGGCAAGAGCGGGTTCATGATCAACTACAGGACCTATCAGCCCGTCGCACAGGACGCCGGACACTACCGCGAGGTCTTCCTGCGTGGCGGCTCGAAACTGCCCGGCCGCGGGGACCGTTGGGAATGCCGCTTCAACCCCTACCGGCCCGAGCGGGTATGGCTGCATGACCACACGGCGGGGAACTGGGTCACGTGCGATTTCCGGCTGCGCCACCTGCTCCACGACCCGTGGAGCGCGGACATGTGGCAGGAGCACGCCGAGCAGCACCGCGCGGCAGGCGGCAGCGAGCGGGACGAGGAGGCGATCGCCCTGGCCCTGGCGCAGCGCGAACGCCGCCGCCGCAGTAGCAGGCCTCCCTCGAAGCGCACCGGAGCCGAACCGTCTTTCCGAGGTGTCGAGTTGGAAACTGAGCAGCTGGCCCCGGACCCCTACGCAGGTCCCAGCGACGACTAGACGGGTGGGGTCGTCGGCGGGGTCAGGTGTGTTTAAGGGACGGCCCCGGGTCCTGCGCCCAGCCCGGGCAGGCGGGGGCCGGGCGCAGGACCGGGGGCGCGGGCAAGTGCCGGCGGTGCCGTCCGTGTTCGGTGGTGCCCCGGAGGCAACGTCCGTGCGCCGCCCGGTGTTTCACCATCGCGGGGGCGCAGTACCGGCCCCCGCGTGTCGCCGCAGAGCGGCCTAGTAGGCGTGTCCCGCGTACGCGAGGGCCTGCTTCAGCAGGACGCCGTGCCCGCCCGGGATCTCGCTCTGCACGGCCACCGACGCGGCCTCCTGCGGGCTGAACCAGACGAGGTCCAGCGCGTCCTGGCGGGGGCGGCAGTCGCCGGTCACCGGCACGATGTAGGCGAGGGCCACCGCGTGCTGGCGCGGGTCGTGGTACGAGGTGACGCCCGCCGTGGGGAAGTACTCGGCGACCGTGAACGGCTGGAGGGAGGCGGGGACGTGCGGCAGCGCGACCGGGCCGAGGTCCTTCTCCAAGTGGCGCAGCAGCGCGTCACGGACCCGCTCGTGGTGCAGTACGCGGCCGGACACCAGGGTCCGGCTGACCGTCCCGTCCGGACCGATGCGCAGCAACAGACCGATGCTGGTGACTTCGCCGCTGTCGTCCACGCGTACGGGCACCGCCGTCACGTACAGGATCGGCATCTGGGCCCTGGCCATTTCCAGCTCATCCGTGGTCAGCCAGCCGGGCGTGGTTTCGGTCATGTCAGACATTGCTTGATCATACTTTCCGGGTGCGGCGGCCGCCAGGATCCACGGGCCGGTTCGGGTACGGGCGGTTCGTGCCAGCCGTACTCTACGGAATGGCCGCGCCGCCCGGTATGACCGAAAGCCGTCAGAGGCCGGCGAGCAGACCGTGGAGCGGCGCGGGCACCCGGTCCGGGTCCAGGGCCTCGACGAGGACGTGGCCGTAGCGGATCTTGCGCCCCTTCTTCGTGCCGAAGAAGCGCCGCAACTGCTGCGGCGGGGTGCGTCCCTGCTGCGCGGGCTGGCGCTGGAAGGTCTGCAGGGCGCGCAGCTCGCCCTCGGCGCGGACGAGCTCTTCCACCCGGGTCACGCCCAACGCGCGGATGAGCTCCTCCTCCAGGTCCGCCGCGCAGACGAAGAACTCCTGCTCCGCCGCCCCGGCCCGTTCCAGGCCGCGGGCGTAGAAGCCGCGCTCCGCCTCGTCGCACAGCCCCGTGAGGCGCAGGCCCAGGCCGGAGGGCCCGAGGAGGTGCGCGAAGCGCCCGACGCTCATCGCGCCGCCCATCGACAGCACGCAGACCCCTTCGGCCGCCAGGTCGCGGCCGCGGCTCGCGGCCAGTGCGCCGACCGCCGCCGCGTCGCTCGGCCCTTCGAGCAGGACGACCGTCCGGACGGGCAGCCGGGCGGCGAGTTCGCGCGCGCGGTCGCCGGGACCGCCGGCCGCCCAGGCCGTCACGGCTTCCCGGAAGGCGTCCATGTCGTTCATGAGGCGAGTCTGTGCCCTTTCCGGCCCGGGCGGTAGGCAATTTCGGTGCGCACACCCGTGGACGGCGAGCGGTCGGGCGGTCCCGCCGCGGCCGGAGGGGTGTCCCCGGGGGCGTACGGCAGATGGCGGACGGAACTTGTGGAGCGGCCCCGCGGTCAGCACGCTTGCCCCATGCCCTCACCCTCAACATGGGAGGGTACGCGGGAGGAGTCAAATGGATGAAGTGGACAGGGACGAGCGGGCCGGGCGGGTCAGGGGGTGGGGGGGATGGGGGGCGACGGTCAGGCGTTGCCGCCGGCCCGGCGGCGCATCAGGAACACGCCGCCGCCGAGCGCACCGGCCAGGAGCGCCGAACCGGTGGCGTTCAGGGTGACGGTGCCCCTGGGGGCGGCGGTGGCGGGGGAGACGGTGAAACCGAACGACGTGACGTTGGGCGTGGTCCCGCCGTCGTTGGCCGAGGCCATCGGCGCGGCGAGCGCGAAGGCGGCGGTGGACAGCAGGGCTACGGACGCGACACGTATCGCACGCATGGTGAATCCTCCGGGTCCCCGAGGCGCAGCCGCGAACTGTTTGTCCGCAAAAGGCAGTACATGCTCCTCGATGTGCTCGACGCTAGGTCCGGTTGGCGCAACCGGCGACTCGGGCCGCACGAACGGACCAACGGAGAGAGTGAGTTGACGGGCGCGCTCCCAACTCCCCTGATACGGAGGGTGAGCGCCACGCCGGACGGTCCGGCCCCGTGCTGGCACTGAGTGACGGACACGCCGGGGAACCCCGGCGGACGGGCCGGGGAACGCCCGCGCGGGCGCACACGGGACGTCCGGCGGCTCACCCGGGCCGGACGCTCCCGTAAACGGGCTGGTAGTGGATCGGGTCCTCGCGGACGTACGCCCCCGGCCGCGGGGCGTGGATCATGCGTCCGCCGCCCACGTAGATCCCGACATGGCTGATGTCGCCGTAGTAGAACACCAGGTCACCCGGGCGCAGCTGCTTCGTCGCGATCCGCGGCGCCGCCTCCACCTGGTCCCAGGTGGTGCGCGGCAGCGTGACGCCCGCCGCGCGCCACGCGGCCTGGGTCAGGCCGGAGCAGTCGTAGGAGTGCGGGCCGGTCGCGCCCCAGACGTACGGCTTCCCGAGCTGGGCCCGCGCGAAGGCCACGGCCCGGGCGCCGGCCGCCGAAGCCGGGGCGTCGGCGGGGAGCGGGCCCGAGCCGACCGGGTCCCGGGCGGCCTGGACCCGTTCCCGCTCCGGCCGGGTGAGCTGCGCCAGCAGCGCGTTCGCCGCGGTGAGCCGGCCCTGCACCTCCTGTTTGCGCCCGCGCAGCTCCTCCTGCGCCCGCTCCAGCTCCGCGATCACCGTGTCCGCCGCCCGGCGCTTGCTCGCGGTCTCGGCCCTGGCCCGGGTGTACTCGGTGAGCAGCGCGTCCTCGCGGCCGCCGAGCCGGTTCAGCAGGTGGTTCTGCGCGAAGAAGGCCTGCGGATCGTCGCTGAGCAGCAGGGTCGCGGTCCCGCCGAGGGGGCCGGCGGTCCGGTAGCGGTCGGCGGCGTGGCTGCCGAGCAGCCGTCGCGTCTCGTTCAGCTTCTGGGTGGTGCGGGCCACCTGGTCCATGAGCGCCGAGAGCAGGGCCCGCTGCTTCTCCGTCCGCTCGGCCGCCGCGTCGTAGGCCTGCACGGCCGTGCCCGCCTGCCGGTGCAGCTCGTCCACGCGGGTCCGTACCTCCTCCACCGAGGGGCGCGGGGCGGGCACCGCCGCGGCGTCCGCCGCGGGGGCGCCCGCCGTATCCGCAGGCCCGAGGCCAAGCAGGCCGTGCTCGACGAGATCGCCGCGGAGGCCGAAAAGGCCGCCGCGCGACTGGCCGGACGCGGTAAGAGCAGGGCGGCGGCCCCGGCTCCCGCGGCCAGCACCCCGCGCCGGGTCGGACGCGGGGAGGCCGGGGGTCGGGCGGTGCGCGGGTCGACGCCGTTGTCGGTCTCGGGCATACGGGTTCTCCTCCAGGCGGTGTCGTTCCGGTCAGTCCCGGACGGGGACGTCGGACACGTCGGTCACATCGGACACGTGCAGTACCTCGGTGATGCCGCGCGCGGCCAAGTGCTCCGCGTCCCCGGCGAGTTCGGCCAGGACCACCGCCGGCCGGACCCCCTGGGCGGTGAGCTCCGCCCAGGCCTCGAAGAACGCCCCGCCGGGCGCGCACACCGAGCGGTCCGGCGCGGCCTCGGCGCCGCCGACGTCCACGGCGAGCGCGGTGGAGCGCACCGCCGGGCGGTGTGCGCGGCCCCGCCACTCCCCGGCGATCCGGGCGATGACCTCGCCGGCGGGCTTGACCCGGCGGTCGTTGGTGAGCAGCCCGAGGCCGTACTCCAGCTCCGGGAAGTCCGCGAGCTCCCGCGACACGTCGTGCGAGCACCACCAGGTCACGCCCCACACGTCCGCGCAGTCCAGGGCGTTCGCCACGGTCGCCTCGGTGAAGGAGGCCGCGTGCCCGGGCCCGATCAGCGGCGCGGGCGCGCCCACCTCCTGGAGCCAGACCGGGCGGTGCGGGTCGAGGGCCCAGGCCTTGGAGAGTTCGATCAGGTACGCCGCGTGGTGCTCGGTGGCCGTCCCGGTCCGGCCGTGGCGCTGGGCGGTGCCGTTGAACACCCAGGAGTGCACGGCGGTCGCTCCGCCGAGCCGGGCCGCCTGGGCCGCGGTGAAGGGGTGCCCGTCCTGGTACCAGGCGGCGTCGTACTCGGCGTGCAGGTGCAGACGGTCGGGCGCGCCCCGCTCGCAGGCGGCGAGCATCCGCTCGAGCCACCGGCCGGCCTGCTCCCGCGTGATCCGGTCGGGGGAGGGGTGGGGGTCGTCGGAGAACTGGTTGACCTCGTTGCCGACGGTCATGCCGAGGAAGTTCGGCCGGTCCGCGAGGGCGGCGGCGAGGGTGCGCAGGTACTCCTCCTGACCGGCGAGTACCTGCGGGTCGCTGAAGATGTTCCGGCGGTGCCAGGTCCCGGTCCAGGCGGGCAGGAAGTCGAAGCTCGACAGGTGGCCCTGCAGTCCGTCCACGTTGACGTCGAGCCCGCGCTCGGCGGCCGCGTCGGCGAGCGCGACGAGCTGCTCGACGGCGCGCGGCCGGATCAGCGTCCGGTTCGGCTGGAACACCGGCCACAACGGGAAGACCCGCACGTGGTCCAGGCCGAGGCCGGCGATCGAGTCGAGGTCGGCCCTGACCTCGTCGAGATCGAAGTCGAGCCAGTGGTGGAACCAGCCGCGCGTCGGCGTGTAGTTGGCGCCGAAGCGCAACGCGGCACGGGCGGGCACGGGGGGGGCGGGCGGACACCCAGAGCGGCAGCCCCGGACACACCGGGCAGCTCCGCACCCTCTCCGCCGGCGAAGGGGAGGTCCTCGCGCGGGTCGGCGAGGGCCGTGCAGACCAGAGGATGGCGAAGGGGGGGAACCTGTCACCGGCGAGCGTGAAGGCGTACGTGTCGGGGATCGTGGCGCAGCTGGACCTCTCGAACCGGACCCAGGCCGCGATCCTGGCCCACGAGGCCGGCCTGGTCGGCGCGGCGCCCGCGAGCACCCGCTGAGTGGCCATCAGGACCACCAGCGCCGCACCTCCGGCCACACCCGCCACCGCGAACCCCATCGCCGTGCCGCCCGCCTCCACCGACGGACCCGCCGCAGCCGTGCCGATCGCCGCACCCACCCCGAAGAACGTCACCAGCCAGGAGAACGCCTCCGTCACCGTGCCCGCCGGCGCGTGCCGGTCCACCACGATGAACGCGCACGCCAGCGCCGGCGCCAGGAACACCCCGGCGAGCGCCGCGAACACCGTCATCAAAACCGGCCCCGGCACCAGCACCAGCGGCAGGTAGCAGACCGCCAGCAGCGCCACCAGCATCCGCAGCCGCCGCTCCGGAGCACCAGGCCACTGCCGCGCCCCGTAGACCACACCGCCCGCCAGCGCCCCCAGACCCAGCGCCGCCATCAGCCAGCCGTACACCGCCTGGCCCCCGTGCCCGTCCGCGTACGCCACACCCGCCACCGTGATCGACCCCAGCGCCGTACCCACGAAGAAGAACGAACCCAGCAGCGCCAGCAGCCCGCGCGAGCGCAGCGCCCCCAGCCAGTGCGCCTCGCGCGGCGCCGAACGCCACGCGCGCGAAGGCTCGGACACCACCACCGACAGCGCCCCCAGCACACCGATCGCGTTGATCACCAGCAGCGCCGCCGCCGGATCCCACAGCGCCACGAACAGCGTCACCAGCAGCGGCCCCACCGTGAACATGACCTCCTGGGCCACCGCGTCCATCGCGTACGCCGCGTGCACCCGCTCCTCCCGGTGCCCCAGCACCCCCGGCCACAACGCGCGCAGCCCGCCCTCCAGCGGCGGCGTGAACAGCCCCGCCACCACCACCGCCCCGTACGCGACCGCCACCGAACCCGTACCGGCCAGCGCCAGCCACACCATGCCCAGCGCGGACACCACCGCCGCCGGCAACTGCACCCGCGGCTGCCCGAACAGGTCCACCGCCCGGCCCAGCAGCGGCTGCCCCACCGCGTTGGCCACCCCGTACGCCGCCGCCAGCGCCCCGGCCAGGCTGTAGCTGCCGCCCTCGGCCCGGGTGAACAGCACGATCGCGATCGGCCCCGTGCCGTTCGGCAGCCGGCCTATGAGCGTGCCCACCAGCAGCCTCGCGGCATGCCGGGTCCTGAGCAGCTCCGCGTAACCCGCGGCCATGTCCGCCCCCTTCTGCCCGGACCCAGCCGGGAGTAAGCCAAGTAATACGTATAACGTGACGGGTCATACGTACCATGGCCACACTCGGACGGTCCACCCGCCGAACCCCGAACACCCCCGTGACCTCGCACTACAGGAGCACCGTGTGACGAGACCCACCAGCCGCGACGTGGCCACCGCCGCCGGGGTCTCCCAGGCCACCGTCTCCCTCGTCCTCGGCGACAAATGGCGCGGCCGCGTCTCCGAACGCACCGCCGACACCGTCCGCAAAACCGCCACCGCACTCGGCTACCGCCCCAACCTCGCCGCCCGCAACCTCCGCCTCGGCTCCACCCGCACCGCTCTCCTCGTCGTCCCCGCCCTCACCAACGAGTTCTTCGCCCGCGTCTACACCGGCGCCGCCCGCATCGCCGCCGAACACGGCTTCGGCGTCGTCCTCTACCCCTCCCCCGACGGCACCGGCCCCGCCCGCCCCGCCGAGACCACGTAGGGGGGCAGTCCTGCTCGGCATGGCCGCACCGCGGCACCCCCGGTACCGGAACCTGGTCACAGCGGGATTCTCGCCCCGGGTCGTGCGATGGCTCGCGGCCCGGACCCAGGAGCGGCCGGTGGCCCTGGTGGAGCGCGCGGTCGCCCCGGGCATGCACATGGACTTCGTCGCCGCGCTCGCCTCCTGGCCGCCGATCCAGACGACCTGCGAGATGGCCGGCGTACCGCAGGGCGACGAGCCGCTGACCTTCGAGTGGAGCAACCGGATCGCCGGCAGACCGCACCCGGACCGGTCGGCAACACCCGGGGAGTGAGGAAGCGGCGCGCCCCAGCGCGCCAGATCGACGCGGCGGGCCGGCCCGCGCCGAGCGGCGCCGCCCCCCAGACCCGCCCCGACGCCGACGGCGCCGGCCCGGCCGGGGCCCGGTGGGGCAGGCTCCGGGGCCGTGTCGCCGCCGTCGGGGCGGCTACTCCGCGTGCGGATCCATCACCGGGGCGGTATGAATTGATCTGTCCCTTATGTGATCGGAGTGACGCGTGGACGACTATCCGCTGCTCAATCTGTTCTGGACCATGCTCTGGCTCTTCCTGTGGGTCATGTGGTTCTTCCTGCTGTTCAAGGTGATCACGGACGTCTTCCGCGACCACGACCTGCACGGCTGGGGCAAGGCGGGATGGCTGGTCCTGGTGCTCCTGCTCCCGTACATCGGGGTCCTCGTCTACCTGATCGTCCGCGGCCGCGGCATGGGCAAGCGGGACGTGAAGCAGGCCCAGGAGAACGAGAAGGCCTTCCAGGACTACGTGAGGAAGGCCGCCAGCGGCCCCGGCCACAGTCCGGCCGAGGAGCTCGCGAAGCTGTCCGCCCTGAAGGAGAAGGGCGACATCACCCAGGAGGAGTTCGCCAAGGCCAAGGAGAGGCTCCTGGCCTGACGGCCCTCCCGTCGAACCCGTGCAGGGGCGGACCGCGTGCGGTCCGCCCCCGCACGGGTTTCAGGCGGCGGCGAGCGGGGTCTCGGCGTCCGTCAGCAGGTCGATCAGGGACGAGCGCGCCCGGGCCACGCGGGAGCGGACCGTGCCGATCGGGCAGCCGAGCATGAGGGCCGCCTCGGCGTACGGGAGCCCCAGGAGCTGGGTGAGGACGAAGACCTCGCGCCGCTCGGCGGGGATCTCCGCCAGCAGCTCCGAGAGGGCGACCCCGTCCTCGAAGCCGGGCAGACCGCGGGGCTGGGTCTGCTCGGCCGCGGTCTGCCAGTCGTCTCTGTCGGCGATCTTGGGGCGGGCCGCCTTGTGGCGCAGGCTGTCCACCACGGTGCGGCGGGCGATGGACAGCAGCCACGTACGGGCGGAGGAGCGGCCCTCGAAGCGGTGCAGGCTGACCAGGGCGCGCAGGAGGGTCTCCTGGGTGAGGTCGTCGGCGGACTGCGGGTCGCCGCTCAGGTAGGAGACGTACCGGCGCACATCGCGCTGGACGGCGCGGACGAACCGGTCCACGGCGGCCGGGTCGCCGTCGCGGGCGGCCAGGGCGAGCAGCGTGACCGCCTCGTCGGGGCCGGCGGCGTGGCGCGCGGAGGCCGTGGCCGTGGCGGCGCGGCCGGAGGGTGCGGGGGCGGCGGGTGCGACGGCGGGCGGAGCGGTGGCGGGCGGAGCGGCGGGGGCCGGGTGTGCGTCTGCGCGGTGGTCACAGGACGATGCTGGACTAGACCAATCGCTCGCCCCAGTGTCCTGAACGACATGATGGGGTACTTTCGCGCCATGACGCCTCGTTCACTGCCGGAGTCCCCGGCGCCGCACCGGGTCGTGGCCCTGCTGCAGCCCCCGCAGTCGACCTTCCCGCTGGCCTGCGCGAGCGAGGTGTTCGCCGATCACGGCCCGGTGATCCCCGTGCGCTACGCGTTCGAGGTCTGCACGGAGCACCCAGGCCCGGTGCGCACCCAGGCCGGCTACGACCTGCTGGTCACCACGGGCCTGGACGCGTTGGAGCGCGCGGACACCGTGTTGGTCCCCGGTTGGCAGCAGTCGGCCGGCACGGAGGCGTCGGCGGCTGTGATCGACTCGCTCCGCCGGGCGCACGGGCGCGGCGCGCGGATCGTCGGCATCTGCTCGGGTTCCTTCCTGCTCGCCGCCGCCGGACTGCTGGACGGCCGGCGGGCCGCCACCCACTGGGCCCAGGCCGCCGAACTGGCCGCCCGCTTCCCGCGGGTCCAGGTCGACGCCGCAGTGCTGTACGTCGACCACGGCGACGTCGCCACCAGCGCCGGATCGGCGGCCGGGGTGGACCTGTGCCTCCACCTGGTGAGCGCCGACCAGGGCGCCGCGTACGCGATGCGGGTCGCCCGGCAGATGGTGATGCCGCCGCACCGCGAGGGCTGCCAACTGCAGTACGCCGAACTGCCCACCTCCGGACCGGTCGCCGACTCGCTGGCCCCGCTGCTGGAGTGGCTGTCCGGGCGGCTCGACCAGCCGGTCAGCGTCGCCGAGATGGCGGTCCGCTCGCAGGTCTCGGCCCGCACGCTGACCCGGCGCTTCGGCGAACAGCTGGGCATCAGCCCCGGACGCTGGCTGCTGGACCGGCGGATCGCCGCCACCCGGGCGCTGCTCGAGGAGACCGACCTGCCCGTGGAAACCATCGCGCACCGGGTCGGTCTCTCCTCGGCCGTCAACCTGCGTCGGCGCTTCCACGAGGCCCTGCGCACGACACCCGCCGCCTACCGGCGCGCCTTCCGTGCGGACGAGGCCGGGCGGAAGGCCGAAACGGTGTCCTCTGGGGCCTGATCCGGCACCGGCACGCACGCGCACGCCGGCCACTGGAGCGCGCCGGCCACGGGAGCACGCCGGCTGAGCGACCACGCCGGCCACGCGACCACGCGACTATGCCGAGTCCGCCTCGGGGTCCGTGCGCCGTGCCGGGCCCGGCTTTCCCGGGTCGGACCGGCGGGACCGCACGAAGCGGAGCAGGCGCGTGATGCCGTAGCCGAGCAGCCAGGGCAGCACCGTGATGCCCCCGACGTACACGGTCAGGTAGTCGAGGAAGTCGTACAACTGCTCCGGCGCCGCCACGGTGCCATCCACCCGTTTCGGCCACGCCCACCGGCTCAGCGGGAAGACCATGACGATCGCCGAGGTCACCACCGGTATCAGCGGGACCAGGACCGACCACAGCCGAGGCCGCGGACCGGGTGTGGAGGCGCACCGCACCCCCAGCGCGACCATGGCGAACGGGCCGAACAGCGCCCACAGCACCCCCGGGAACAGCAGCAGTGTCCACCACTCGTCCGAGTACTGTACACCAGGTAGAGCGGCGGCAGCGTGAGATGTGTATAAGGGCCAGTCCTCCACCCCGACCCAGACCCCCGCGACACAGAAGGTCTAGGCGTCAGCGGCAGAGTTCGAAGATGTCGTCCTCGAAGGTGTCGAACTCCGCCTGCGCCTCGGCGACGATCTCGCGGGCCGGCCTGCGCGGGGTCGTCGCGTGCCGCTCCGCGAGTGCGGCCAGGGCCTCGTCCGGGCGGGGTTCGCGGTCCGGGTACAGGGCCGCCTCCAGCGGGCCGAAGCCGTCCGCCAGCACCCACAGGAAGTCGGACAGGTTCCCGGCCACCACGCCGACCTCGCCCTCCGAGCCCATGAACACCACCGGCTGCGCGGCGAGCGGCTGCCCCGGGCGGACGCGCCAGATCGCGGCGAAGCCGCCGGAGCCGTCCTGGCCGAAGACCCGGTAGGCGTCGCCGTCGAGCTCGTCGTTGGCCGTCCAGGCGCGCAGCCACTCGGTGGTCTCCGCCGCCAGGTAGAAGGCCTCGTAGGGGCTGAAGTCGACGTCCTCCCCCTCGCCCCCGTAGGGGAACTCGACCCGGGACACCTCGGTCAGGGCGGGCGGGAAGCAGCGGTCATCGTCCGTGCCGGTGCTCGTGCCGGTGCTGGTCTTGGTCGTCTCTGTCACGCGTGCAGGCTAACCAGCTCCGCTGACAGCCCGGACGCCCGGACGGGGACTACGCCGGGCGGCCCTTCGGCCGGCGCAGGCCCGCCCCCGTCAGGCGGCGGACCAGTTCCTTGCTGCCGATCTCGACCGCGCCCGCGCCCACCGCGTCCGCGTACCGCTGTTCGGGCACGTCGTAGTGGTCGCGTTCGAAGGCCTTCGCCGGGCAGCCGATGGAGGCCGCGAAGGCGTGCAGTTCCTCGAACGAGACGTCGCTGACCAGGTGCGACCACATGCGGCCGTGGCCGGGCCAGGTCGGCGGGTCGATGTACACCGTCACCGGCGGCTCATTCGCCGAGTCCGGCGCCGGGCCCGGAGGCGGCTCCGAGGACGGATCCGAGTCCGCCCACCGGCCCCACCCGCACACCGGCCTCCGAGCACACCCACATCGGGTCGGGTCCAAGCTCGGGCTCCACGTCCAGCGCGTGCGGCTCGCCGTGGCCGCAGACGGGGCACAGCGGCCAGCGCCCGTACTTCTGCAGCAGCGAGTCCTTGACGTCCTGGGCGACGAGCCCGGCGAGGTAGTCGACGCCCTCCGGCCACTGCTCCACCCACCACCGGCGGTGCGTGACCGAGTCCTCGACGAGGGAGACGACATCGGCCTCGGCGACCTCGGCCGCGACGAGATCGGCGAGTACGAGGGCGCGCGCGGTGTGCAGCGCCTGTTCCAAGGGGGTCGCGTGGTCCATGGAGACATTGTGGACCCGTACGGGCCAAGTGGCGAAGGTCCTCTTCACCTCCCGCATCCGCACCTTTCCGCAAGTGCCTTATGGCGTCTTGACGTTCCCACCCACTGAAAATAGATTTCAAGGGTGAGCAAGAACGTGAAAGAAACCTTCAGTGAGGGTAATGGCGATGGCCCTGGCGGCGCGGCCACCCCCGCACCCCCCGCACCCCCCTGCCTCATATCCACATCTCACTCTACCGACTCCACAGGGGGGTGGACATGAGCACACTCTACAGCTGTAGAGTCCCCTGTAAGGCCTCTACGAATGTAGAGGGTCGGCGGGTCAGGGGAAGGTGTGCCATGTCGGAGGAGCTTGCGCGTCATGCGGTCGTGGCGGGTGCGGGGATCGGCGGGCTCACGGCCGCCCTGGCCCTGCACCGCCGGGGCTGGCGGGTCACCGTCTGCGAGCGGGCGGCCGGTCCGACCGCCGCCGGCGCGGGGATCGTCCTCGCCCCCAACGCCCTGCGCGCCCTGGACGCCATCGGCTTCGACCCCGCCGCCGCGGCGGGCGGCTCCGTCCCCACGGCCGTGGGCGGCCTGCGCCGCCCGGACGGCGTCTGGCTCAACCGCGCCGACACCACCGCGATGACGGCCCGCTACGGCAGGCCCCCGCTCGCCCTGCACCGCTCGGCGCTCGCCGCGGCACTGACCGCCGCACTCCCCGAGGGCACCCTCTCTTACGGGGCTGCCGTCACCGCCGTCGAGGAGGCCCGCGGCCGCGCCGTGGTCCGTACCGCCGCCGGGGACCTCACCGCCGATGCGGTCATCGCCGCCGACGGCATCCACAGCACACTGCGCCGCCGCTCCTTCCCGGACCACCCCGGCCTGCACTACAGCGGGGAGACCGCCTGGCGCGCCGTCCTGCCCGGCGGGGCGGTCACCGAAGCCTGCGAGACCTGGGGACGCGGCGAACGCTTCGGGACGGTCCCGCTCGCCGACGGCCGGGTCTACCTCTACGCCACCGCCGTCGTCCCCGAGGGATTCCGGCCCGCGGACGTCCGCGCCGAGCTCCTGCGCCGCTACGGCACCTGGCACGACCCGATCCCCACCCTCCTGGAACGGATCGACCCGGCGGCGGTACTCCAGCACGACCTGTACGACCTGGCCGCCCCGCTGCCCCGCCTCCACGACGGCCGTACCGCCTGGATCGGCGACGCCGGGCACGCCATGACCCCGAATCTGGGGCAGGGCGGCTGCCAGGCCATCGAGGACGCCGTGGTCCTGGCCCACCTGCTGGAACGCGTGGACCGGGCCGGTGTCACCGCCGCCCTCGCCGCCTACAGCAGGGCGCGCCTGACCCGTACCGACGCCCTCCGGGTCCGGGCCCGTCGTGCGGGCCGGGTCGCCGCCCTCTCCCACCCGCTGGCCGTCGCCGCCCGGGACCTCGCCGTCCGCGCGACCCCAGCCCGTACCGCGCGGCGCGCCCTGGACGACCTGTTCGACGGGTTCACGCTCCCGGCCCGGGCGGAGCGGACCGAAAGCCGCTGAAACCGCTGAAGCCGCTGAAGGCGTTGCGGCGGGCGACGCGGAAAGCTGCCTTCGACGCGCCCGTTTCCTTCGATCCGGGGGCCGGATCCGACCCCGAACCTTCCCCTGAAAGGGATACGGGCGCGCACGGAGCGTGAGATCCGGGTCCCCCGGCGGTGACCCGCCCCACAGGACCCACGTCACATACGAACCGGGATCGTAGTCCCTGAAGGTCCCATATCCACCCCCACACACCAGCCCCGACCTGCACCGATACCCGCCCGGCCGGCGGGGGGCCGTTCCGCCCCGGCTGCGAGGACCACTAGTAAGAGCGGTCGTTGCCAGCGGCCTCGAACCCCCCATGGTTTATTTTTTTGTTCGAAGCAGAAGCCGTCATGCGTGATTTCTGCCTGTCGCGTGTACTCGGAGATGTGTATAAGAGGCATCCCGGAGGCAGTTCATGCACATCCGTAAACCCCTCATCGCGGCTGCCGCCACGGCCGCGCTTGCAGCCGGTGCGCTGGCCACCTTCGCGGGACTCGGCACCGCCTCGGCGGCCGAGGCCGGGACCACCGCCACGGCCGGCAATGTCAAGATCGCTTACTACGACCAGTGGAGCGTGTACGGGAACGCCTTCTACCCCAAGCACCTCGACACCCGCGGCATAGCGAGCAAGCTCGACGTCATCAACTACTCCTTCGGCAACATCCACCCCACCAACCTCACCTGTTTCGAGGCGAACAAGGCGGCGGGCGACGACAACAACCCCAACGCCGGTGACGGTGCGGGCGACTCGTACGCCGATTACCAGAAGTCCTTCAGCGCGGCCGACAGCGTCAGCGGCGTCGCCGACAAGTGGGACCAGCCCATCGTGGGCGTGTTCAACCAGTTCAAGCAGCTCAAGGCCAAGTACCCGAACCTGAAGATCAACATCTCGCTCGGCGGCTGGACCTACTCGAAGTACTTCAGCGACGCGGCCAAGACCGACGCTTCCCGCAAGAAGCTCGTCTCCTCCTGCATCGACCAGTACATCAAGGGCAACCTGCCCGTCGAGGGCGGCTACGGCGGCGCGGGAAGCGCGGCCGGCATCTTCGACGGCATCGACATCGACTGGGAGTACCCGGGCTCGTCGGGCGGCCACCTCGGCAACCACTACGCCCCCGAGGACAAGCAGAACTTCACGCTGCTGCTGAAGGAGTTCCGCACCCAGCTCGACGCCCACGGCGCGGCCAACGGCGGCAAGAAGTACCTGCTGACCTCGGCCCTCCCGGCCGGCCAGGACAAGATCAAGTACATCGAGACGGACAAGATCGGCGCGTACCTCGACTACGCGAACATCATGACGTACGACATGCACGGCGCCTGGGACTCGGACGGTCCGACGTACCACCAGTCCCCGCTGCTGCCCTCCTCGTCCGACCCGACCGACGCGATCGCCCCGGGCACCGAGAAGTACAGCATCAAGAACGCCATCGACTCCTGGATCGACGGCAACCCGGCCTACGGCATCACCGGCGGCTTCCCCGCCAACAAGCTGGTCCTGGGCTACGAGTTCTACTACCGCGGCTGGAAGGGCGTGCAGCCCGGCACCACCAACGGCCTCGCCCAGCCCGCCACCCTGGCCTCCGCCGCCCGTCCGACCAGCCAGCAGGCCGGCATCGCGCTCTACAAGGAGCTCGGCGGCATCGTCGACAACCCGGCGACCACCTTCTGGGACGACCAGGCCAAGGCCTCGTACTTCTTCAAGGACGGCGAGTTCTTCACCGGCCTGAACCAGAAGTCCATCCAGGCCCGGGTCGACTACGGCAAGCAGCGCGGCCTGGCCGGCGCGATGATGTACTCCCTGCTCGGCCTGGACGCCAACGCCACGCTGCTGAACCAGATCTCGGACTCCCTCGGCGGCACCACCCAGCCGCCGACCACCCCGCGGGTCACAGCGGATCGAAGGGCGGGGCGGAATCATGGGCAGCGGCGAGCACGGCGGCGGTGGGATCGGCAGGGTGCTGCGGGCTCCTGTGCAGGGGCGGACCTGGCGGGAGTTCGGGTACCTGATGCTCGGGCTGCCGCTCAGCACGCTCTACTTCTCGCTCGCCGTCGCGGGCGTCAGCCTCGGCGCCGGACTGCTCGTCACCTTCCTCGGAGTCCCGGTCCTCGCCGGGGTGCTCGCCATGTGCCGCGGCTTCGGCCGCATCGAGCGGGCCCGGGTGCGCGGCCTGCTGGGCCACGACATCGCCGAGCCCGCGCCGATCCGGGCGAAGAAGCCCGGGCCGATCGCCGCCATGGGGGCGCTGCTGAAGAGCGGGAGCGCCTGGCGGCACGTGCTGTACTCCGTGATCCACTTCCCGTGGGCGGTCTTCGGCTTCTGCGTGGCCCTGGTGTTCTGGGCCTACGGCTGGGCCATGCTGCTCTACCCCCTCTGGTTCTGGGTCTTCCCCGCCTACACCGACCAGCCGGGCCTGCAGCTCTTCCAGAACGCCGACTACTCCTTCTACCTGGACTCGCCCCTTGCGATCGCCCTGACCTGCGCGATCGGGCTCGCCTTCACGCTGGCCACCCCCTGGGTCGTCCGGGCCCTGACCACCGTCGACCGGCTGCTCGTCGTCGGGCTGCTCGGCCCGTCCCGGCTGGACCACCGCGTCAGCGAGCTGGAGTCCGACCGCGGGGTCGTCGTCGACACCGCCGCCGCCGATCTGCGGCGCATCGAGCGGGACCTGCACGACGGGGCGCAGGCCCGGCTGGTGGCCCTGGCCATGGACCTCGGGCTGGCGAAGGAGAAGCTCACCGAGGACCCGCGGGCCGCGGCCCGCATGGTCGACGAGGCGCACGGCGAGGTGAAGATCGCCCTGCAGGAGCTGCGCGACCTCGCCCGCGGGATCCACCCGGCGGTGCTCACCGACCGCGGCCTGGACGCGGCACTGTCCTCGGTGGCCGCCCGGTGCGCCGTGCCGGTACGGGTGGCCGTGGACCTGCCCGCGCGTCCGGCGGCGGCGATCGAGGGGATCGCGTACTTCACCGTCTCCGAGCTGCTCCAGAACATCAGCAAGCACGCGGGGGCCCGTACGGCCTCCGTCGACGTGTGGAAGTCCGGCGAGCGGCTGCTGATCCAGGTCACCGACGACGGCCGGGGCGGAGCCGGTGCCGATGCCCTGGCCGGGTCGGGACTGGCCGGGCTGGCCGAGCGGCTGGACGCGGTGGACGGGGTGCTGGTCGTGGACTCCCCCGTGGGCGAGGGCACCACCGTGACCGCCGAGCTCCCCTGGCGCGCCTGACACACCCCCGGAGCCCCGCCGGTGGCCGGAGAGCTGCGCGGCTGGCTGACCGAACGCCTCGCGCTCCACCTCGGCCGGCCGGTCGGCAGCCTCGACCCCCGGACCCCGCCCGCCGTCTACGGCATGGACTCGGTCTGCCCCCTGACCCTGTGCGGTGACCTGGCGGACGAGCGGGGCCTGATCGTCCCCTCGACCACGGGCTAGGACCCCCCGCAGAGCCGCGTTCGAGGCCGCTGGCAACGACCGCTCTTACTAGTGGTCCTCGCAGCCGGGGCGGAACGGCCCCCCGCCGGCCGGGCGGGTATCGGTGCAGGTCGGGGCTGGTGTGTGGGGGTGGATATGGGACCTTTAGGGACTACGATCCCGGTTCGTATGTGACGTGGGTCCTGTGGGGCGGGTCACCGCCGGGGGGACCGGATCTCACGCTCCGTGCGCGTCCGTATCCCTTTCAGGGGAAGGTTCGGGGTCGGATCCGGCCCCCGGATCGAAGGAAACGGGCGCGTCGAAGGCAGCTTTCCGCGTCGCCCGCCGCAACGCCTTCAGCAGCGTCGGGCCGATCGTGAGCGTCAGTACGACGGTCAGCGCGGCCCGCCCCAGGTCCCAGCCCAGCGACGTCGCCAGGCAGTAGGCCAGGAAGCGGGTCAGGTTCGCGGCCACCGGGTCCCCCGGGTGGAAGGAGATGCCCTGGCCCATGCCCTGCAGGATCACCCAGCCCTGCAGGTTCATGACCGTGCCGTACGCGAACGAGCCCAGGAACCCGTACAGCGCGAGCATCGCCAGCTCGGCCCGTCCCCTGATCCGGTCCGGCCCCGGCAGCAGGCCCGCGCCGAGCGAGAACCAGCCCATCGCGAGCATCTGGAACGGCATCCACGGCCCCACCCCGCCCGTGAGCAGGGCCGACGCGAACATCGTGACCGCGCCGAGGACGAAGCCGAATCCCGGGCCGAGGACGCGGCCGCTCAGCACCATCAGGAAGAACATCGGCTCGAGACCGGCCGTGCCCGCGCCCAGGGGGCGCAGCGCGGCCCCGACGGCGGCCAGTACGCCGAGCATGGCGACGGCCTTGGCGTCCATGCCGTCGTCCGCGATGGTCGCGACGACCACCCCGACGAGCAGGGGCAGCAGGGCGGCGAAGAGCCAGGGGGCGTCCTGGGAGTGGGCGAAGCCGGACTGGCGGTCGGCGAGGAGGGGCCAGCCGAAGGCGGCGATGCCGATGAGGGTGACGAGGACGAGGGCCGCGGCGACCTGGGAGACCGTGAGCCAGTGGCCCGGGGCCAGGATCTTGGCGACCTGCGGTGCGAAGGCGGGGGAGGAGACGACGACCTCGGCGGTCGGGCCGTCCGCGACGATCTCGCCGCCGGCCAGGATCACCACCCGGTGGGCGAGCTCGGCGGCGAGTTCCACGTCGTGGGTGGCCAGGACGATGGCGTGGCCGTCGGCGGCCAGCGCGCGCAGGATCTCGACGAGGCGGGCCTTGGCGGCGTAGTCGAGACCGCGCGTCGGCTCGTCGAGGAGGAGCAGGGCCGGGCGGCCGGTCAGCACCAGGGCGAGGGCCAGGGCCAGGCGTTGGCCCTCGGAGAGGTCGCGCGGGTGGGTGTCGTCGGGGACGTCGGGGAGCAGCTCGCTGACCAGGGCGCGGCAGGTGCCGGGCGGCCGCCCGGCGTCGTGGTCGGCGGCGGCGCACTCGGCGGCGACGGTGTCGGCGTAGAGGAGGTCGCGGGGCTCCTGGGGGACGAGCCCGACGCGGGTGACCATCTCCCGGGGCGGGGTGCGGTGGGGGTGGAGGTGGGGGTGCGCGTGGGTGACGGCGTCCGGGAGGACGGTGGCGAGCCCGGTGCGCTGGACGATCTCGGTCAGGGCGTTGACCGAGTTGGCCTCCACCGCGATGCGGGGCCGCACCCGGTGTGCGGCGAGGTGGGCGTCGATGTGGCCGCGCGTGGCGAAGTCGCCGCTGAGCAGGGCGAGCGGCTGGTCGGCCAGCTCGCCCAGCGGGAGCGGCGCGGTGCGCCCGGCCTGGGGGTGGGGGGTGCCCACGACGAGGCCGAGGGTCTCGGTGAACAGCTCCGTGCCGGTGATGCCGGACAGGTGGGTGCCGCTGAAGGCGACGCCCAGGTCCAGGGCGTCGTCCAGCAGCGCGTTCTCGATCTGATCTTGGGTCAGTTCCCTGAATTCCAAGGTGATTCCGGGATGCCGTGCGTGGAGGAGCCCGGCCAGCGGGCCGATGAGGTACGCCGTGAAGGTGGGGGTCATCGCGAGCCTCAGGGTGCCGGTCGAGAGGTCCTGGACGTCCAGTACGGCGCGGTCGGCGGCGGCCAGGTCCCGTAGCGCGCGGCGGGCGTGCCGGGCGTAGACCGCGCCGGCATCGGTGAGCCGCACGGCGCGGCCCGTGCGGTCCAGCAGCTGGACGCCCACGGTCCGTTCCAGCTGCTTGATCTGCTGGGACAGGGTGGGCTGCGAGATGTGCAGGTCCTCGGCGGCGCGGGTGAAGCTGGCGTGCTCGGCCACGGCGAGCAGGTAGCGCAGGTGACGGAGTTCCGGTGCCATGGATCCGACTATAGATGACAGCAATAACGATCATGGAAACTGCGACTTGGACGCTATGGATGCAGCTCATGCAGGGTGGAACCCGTCGACCACACGAGGTCGGCACCCACCGAAGGGAGCGACATGCATGACCTCACCGAGGGCGTCGCACGCTTTCAGCAGGACGTGTTCCCGGCCAAGGCGGAGCTCTTCGCCCGCCTGGCGACCACGCACCGCCCGACGACGCTGTTCATCAGCTGCTCAGACGCCCGCGTCGTGCCGGAGCTGATCACCCAGCGCGAGCCGGGCGAGCTGTTCGTCATCCGCACCGCGGGCAACCTCGTCCCCGCCCACGTCCCCGCCCACACCCCCGGCTCGGACGGGGTCGCGGCCGGCATCGAGTACGCCGTCGCCGTCCTGGGCGTGAACGACATCGTGGTCTGCGGGCACTCCGCCTGCGGTGCCATGACCGCTTTGGCCGACGGCCACGACCTCACCGCCCTCCCGGCCGTCGCCGGCTGGCTCCGGCACGCCGGGACCGCGCAGCCGCGTACGGCCACGGCCACCGCCACGGCCGCCGGATCCGGGGACGGGGTGGCCGCCCTGGTCCGGGACAACGTCGCCGCGCAGCTGGCGAACCTGGCCACGCACCCCTCGGTGGCCCGCGCCCTGGCAGGGGGGTCGCTCACCCTGCACGGCTGGGTCTACGACATCCCCACCGGCTCGGTCGGCGAGATCGCCCCGGCCGCCGGCCGCACGGCCGCCCTCGCGGCCTGACCCCTCGCCCCTTCGACCCCTCCACCCCCGCAGCTCCGACCGCCCCGCAGCCGGACCCGGAGCCCCGCCCGGACCCGGAGCCCGAGCCCGACCCGGAGCCGGAACCCCGCCCGGACCCGGAGCCCGAGCCCGACCCGGCGCCCGCGCCCCGCCCCGACCCCGCGTCGGAGGCCCCGGCCCGGCTCGCTGACCCCGCGGCCGCCGCACCCCCGCCACCCGCCGGCCGCCTTCCCGTGCCCCGGACCCCGACAACCCCGGGCGGCGGCGGCTCGCCCGTGAGGTGCTGGCCGAGTTGCGGCGGATCGACGCGCGGCTGTTGCTCGGGGAGCGGGACATCCGGTACCTCGCGGGCGGGGTCGAGGCCTGGCTGGAGCGCGGGGCCGGGGTGGACGCGCTGGTCGGCGCCCTGACGGGCGACCTGCCGCACCCCCTCCGCAATCCGGCCGGGCTCATCGCCCATCGCCTCGCGGCCCAGCTGCCGCCGCCGCTGGTACCGCTCCCCCGCGCTCCCGTCTTCGTACCGCCGGACCCCTTCCACATCTGCCCGACGTGCGAGAAGGCCTTCCGGAGCCCGGCCCCCGGCACCTGCAAGGGCTGCGGGCCGCCCCCAGGTTGAGGGGCTCCGAGCGCGCAGGGCGGCGTGGCGGCCGGGCGGGATGCTCAGGTGGGCCTGATCGTCGAAGCCCGCCGTCGTGGCAACGAACGGGTCGAGGGCTCCTACCGCTGACCGTCCGGGCGCAGCACGGACATGTCGACGTCCGGTCCCGCCGGTTCGGCGGGTTCGGCCGGTCCGTCCGGTCCGGCCGGTCCCCGCCTCAGCGGGCCCGGAGTTCGCGTTTGAGGACCTTGCCGCTCGCGTTGCGCGGGAGCTCGGTGACGAACTCCACCTCGCGCGGCACCTTGTAGTTGGCCATCTCCCGGCGCGACCAGGCGATCAGGTCGTCGCGGGTGAGCAGCGCTCCCGGGCGGCGTACCGCGTACGCCTTGCCCACCTCGCCCAGCCGCGGGTCGGGGATGCCGACCACGGCGACGTCTGCGATGTCCGGGTGCAGGCCGAGGAGTTGCTCGATCTCGGCCGGGTAGGCGTTGAATCCGCCGACGATGAACATGTCCTTGATCCGGTCGGTGATGCGCAGGTTCCCGGCGGCGTCTAGGACCCCGACGTCACCGGTGCGCAGCCAGCCCTCGGGGGTGATGGCCTCGGCGGTCTCGGCCGGGTCCTCGAAGTAGCCCTGCATGACGTTGTGGCCGCGTACCCAGACCTCCCCGGCCTCTCCGGCCGGCAGCGGCTGCCCGTCGGCCCCGGCGATGCGCAGCTCCGTACCGGGGATGGCCCGCCCGGACGTGGCGGCGATGGTTTCCGCCGGGTCTCCGCGCCGGCACATGGTGACGATGCCGCTGGCCTCGGAGAGCCCGTACGCGGTGAGGACGGTGGCGATGTGGAGCTCGCCACGGAGGCGTTCGACGAGCTGGAGCGGGACCACGGCGGCGCCGGTGACGACCAGGCGCAGGGCGGAGAGGTCGTGGTGGTCGCGCTGGGGGTGGTCGAGGAGCGACTGGTGGAGGGTGGGCGGGTATAAGAGACAGGGAGCGGGGCGGGGGCCTCGACCACGCGCTCGCCCGAGTGGGAAGCGGCGACGAGGTTCCAATACAGCGGGAAAAGGGAAATCAAGGCGGCCAGGCCCAGCAGGACGTAGGTCAGCGGTCCCGCGTGGTGCTGACGGCCCGGCGACTGGCGGAAGCGGCTGGCGCGCGGCGCCTTGGCGGTGGTGGTGGTCGTCGTGTCGAGTGCGTGGGCCATGAGCTCAGCTCCCCGCCTTCTTGCGCATGTGGCCGGCGGCGCCGCCTGTGGTGCGGCGGCGACGCCTGAGGTCGCGGTTGTGATGGGAGCGGGTGATCAGGGCCTGGATGCCGCCGACGAGTAGGAGGAGCAGGAGCATGACCCAGGCGATGGCGGAGGCCTGCCCGAGTGCGCCGGTCACCCAGCCCTTCTCGTACATGAGCAGGCTCAGGGTCTGGAACTGGTTCCCGCTGCCGCCGCTGATGCCGACGCTGCCGCCGAAGAGCATGGGCTCGCCGAAGAGCTGGGTGGCACCGATGGTGGAGACGATGACCGTGAAGAGGATCGTCGGCCGGATGGAGGGGATGGTGACGCTGAGGAACTGGCGCCAGCGCGAAGCACCGTCCAAGGCGGCGGCCTCGTAGAGGTCCTGCGGTACGGCCTGCATGGCCGCGAGGTAGATGAGGGCGTTGTAGCCCGTCCAGCGCCAGGTGACGATCACCGAGATCGCGATCTGTGCGGGCCACTTGGAGGACTCCCAGGCGACCGGGTCGAAGCCCGCCCAGCCCAGCACCGTGTTGATCAGGCCGTAGTCGGTGTTGAAGAGTTGGGCGAAGACGAGCGTCGCCGCCGCGATGGAGGTGGCGTACGGGGCGAGGATGGCGACGCGGAAGAAGCCCCGGCCGCGGAGCCGGTAGTTGAGCAGGTGTGCGAGGCCGAGGGCCATCAGCAGCTGGGGGACGGTGGAGATCACGCCGATGGTGAAGGTGTTGGCGAGGGCGTTCCAGAAGAACTCGCTGGTGGCCAGGGAGCTGTAGTTTTCCAGCCCCTTCCACTGTGCGCTGCCGCCGAGTTCGACGCGGTGGAGCGACAGCCAGCCCGTGTAGATGAGGGGGAAGAGGCCGAAGGCCGCGAAGGTGAGGAAGAAGGGGGCGATGAAGACGTAGGGGATCGCCTTCAGATCGAAGCGGTAGAGCGTGCTACGCAGGCCGCTCCGGCCGGAGGGCCGATGCCTGCTGGATCGGGATCCGTAGTCAGGGCCCGGGAGTTGCGTGTCGGGCGGTGGGGAACTGCTGTCCGTCGCCCGTACGGGGGTGGCCACGGGGGCGTCCTTCCAGGTCGATGAGTGCGGCGTGCGGAAGGCGACAGCCCGCCGCCATCCGCGGGGAGGCGGTGAGTGGCGGCGGGCCGTCATGCTGTTCCGCTACTGGTCGATCTTGTCGTCGACCAGCTTCTTGACGTTGTCCCAGGCCTTCGCCGGGTCGGTGCCGCGCTGCTCGATGTCGAGGATGCCGTTGTCGGTGAGGAAGGTCTTCACCTGGCCGTCCCCCTCTCCCCCTTCGGGGCGGCCCCGCCGCCGCTCCCCTGCCCTGCCTCGCCGCCGAGCCGCACCCACACCGCTTCAGCACTGGTGTGCCGCGCTGCCCGCCCGCCGGCCCATGAGGCGTACCCGGAGACACATCCCCATGCGCTACATCACCACCAACGTCCCTCCCACGGACCTCCACGGCGTCGCCGATATCAGCTGGCACGCCCGAGCCGCCTGCAACGGAGTCGACCCCGCCACCGCAGACGAGCTGTACTTCCACACGCCCAACGACGACTACGCCATCGCGGAGGCGAAGGAGATCTGCAGCTGGTGCCCGGTCCGCCGCGAATGCTTCAACTACGCCCTGGACAACGAGGTCAAGGAGGGCATCTGGGGCGGCCTGACCGAGGCCGAGCGACTGACCTGGCACGACCAGGTCGAGAACCGGCTGGACTACAGCCGGGTGAAGGCCGCGATCGAGGGCCGGGACATCCAGCTGAGCCGACTGGAGCGCAGGACCCTCACCCGCTACGCGAGCGCCCAGGGCTGGAGCCCGAACCGCCTCGCCCACACCCTTCAAATCGGTGTCGAGTGGGCCCGTGACCTGCTCCGGGTGGAGGCCCGCGCCATCGAGAACCGCGACCGCGACAACCTCGCCTCGGATCCCAATCCGGCCGAGACCGCCCGGCAGGCCGTCCTCGACGGGCAGCAGCCCCCGCGCTCCGGCCAAGCCCACGACGGTGACGGTCCCGAGCGGGACCGAAGCATTCCCCGCAAGGACAGACGGGGCAAGGTCGTGGCGCAGAAGCCGAAGCCGGTGGCTCGTCACGTGCAGACCCAGGCCCTGATCAACAATCTCCGGAAGGCAGTATGAGCACCCCCGGCACGGGCTCCAGAGCCACGAAGAGCACCGAGTCCGCCGAGCGGTTCACGCTCGCCGCCGCCGGAGCCGTCATCGCCGCGCTCACCGCCGCCGCCTTCTGGCTGAGTTACGCGCACCTGGCCGAGGTCGCCGGCCAGCACGGCCTGGCCAAGTCACCCGAGCGGCAGTGGGCCTGGCCCGGCACCTTGGACGCCTTCATCGTCATCGGCGAACTGCTCATGCTGCGGGCAGGCCTGCGCAAGGTCACCGACTGGTGGGCCGTCGCTCTCACCTCCATCGGATCCGTCGGCTCCATCGCGCTCAACGTCGCCGGCGTAAGCGGGACCGGCCCCGACCCGGTCCCCGCGCTGGACTATGTGGTCGCCGCCGTCCCACCCACCGCCGCACTACTGGCCTTCGGCGTGCTGATGCGCCAGATCCACCAGCACGTCGCCTCTCCCGGGGACCGGGCTCCGCTCCCCACGGAGGGCGCCCCCGAAAGCGCGTTGACCGTCGGGACGACGGCGGGGGACCAGCCCACCGCAGAGGCAGGGGACCGCAACGGGACCGTGGTCCCCGCCGGCGGGGACCACCGTTCGGGGGAACGTACGGGTGGGGACCAGACGAGCACGGTCCCCGAGCACAGGCACGGTCCCCACCCGGTCCCCGACCTAGTGCTGTGACCGGGAAGGTTCGCCGGGTTGCTCGTGGTGCTGGTTGGAAAGGAGTTCTCCAATCAGCGTGGGGAGGCGGGATGGCGCAACCGGTCCGGGTTCGCGGGCTGACCGAGCAGGAGGGACAGAAACTCCAGAACATCGTCCGGCGGGGAAGTACCAGCTCAGTGCGGTTCCGGCGGGCGATGATGCTGCTGGCCTCGGCCGGCGGCAGCACGGTCCCGGTCATAGCCCGGCTGGTCCAGGCGGACGAAGACACCGTCCGCGACGTGATCCACAAGTTCAACGAGATCGGGCTCGCATGCCTGGACCCTCGCTGGGCGGGAGGCCGTCCCCGCCTTCTCGACCGTGACGACGAGGACTTCGTCGTCCAGACGGCCACCACCCGCCCGACCGTGCTGGGCAAGCCCTTCACCCGCTGGTCCATCCGCAAGCTCGCCGATCACCTGCGACGCAACATCACCCGGCCCGTCCGGATCGGACGGGAGGCACTGCGGTGCTTACTGGCCCGCCGCGGAGTCACCTTCCAGCGAACGAAGACCTGGAAGGAGTCCCCGGATCCGGAATTCGACGCCAAGCTCGCCAGGATCGAGTACGCGATCAACCAGCGGCCCAACCGCACCTTCGCCTTTGACGAGTTCGGCCCGCTCGGTATCCGACCGACCGCCGGCTCTTGCTGGGCCAAGGAGAACCGCCCCGACCGACTGCCGGCCACCTACCGCCGCACCCACGGAATCACCTACTTCCACGGCTGCTACTCCGTCGGAGACGACCAGCTCTGGGGCATCAACCGCAGGCGCAAGGGCATCGACCACACCTGGGCTGCCTTGAGATCGATTCGGGCCGCCCGCCCGGACGGCGCCCCGATCTACGTGATCCTCGACAACCTCTCCGCCCACATGAACTGGCGGATGAAGCGGTGGGCGATGAAGAACAAGGTCGAGTTGTGCTTCACCCCGACCTACGCATCCTGGGCCAACCCCATCGAAGCCCACTTCGGCCCCCTACGGCAGTTCACCCTCGCCAACTCACACCACCCCAACCACACCGCCCAGACCCGGGCCCTGCATGCCTACTTACGCTGGCGCAACCGAAACGCCCGCCACCCCGACGTGCTCGCAGCACAGCGGCGCGAACGCGCCCGCATCCGCAGCGAGAGAGGCGTCCGCTTCGGCGGACGGACCCGTACTGAAGCGGCCTGACCTCACCGCATGGACCACCGGAACTGCTCGTCCGGTTCCTCCCGCCGCTCCAGCACTCCTGCGGCGGCCAGTTGCAGAAGCACCTCATGCAGAGCATTCCCCAACGGGTTATCCGTCCAGAACACGCCCTTGACCTGCGTGAACGTCTGGGACTCGCTGAAGATCCCCAGCGAGCGGCCCACCACGAAGGCGGCACCGTCCCAATCCGTCCACTCAGCCAGCCCCTCAGAAAGATCCACGGAGCGATCCTGCCAGCACAGCATCAGACCCGGTGAACCTTTCCGGTCACAGCACTAGTTCGAAGGTGCCGTCACCGCCGGCGGCGCGCTGATGAACACCACCGAGGTCGAGAACTTCCCCGGCTTCCAGGACGGCATCATGGGGCCCGACCTCATGGACAACATGCGCGGCCAGGCCGAGCGTTCCGGCCCCGAGCTGGTTCCGGAGGACCTGGTGGCCGCGGACCTCACCGGCGAGAGCAAGACCGTCACCGCCACCGCCGGCACCACCGACGCCGGCCTCATCGACCCCCTCGGCCCCCTCGCCGACCTCTGCCAACAGCACGGCGCCGACCTCCACATCGACGCCGCCTACGGCGGCCTCCTCCACTTCAGCCCCCGCCACCGGCACAAACTCACCGGCCTGCACCGCGCCCACTCCATCACCCTCGACCTGCACAAACTCGGCTGGCAACCCGTCGCCGCCGGAATCCTCACCGTCGCCGACACCGCCCGGCTGAAACCCCTCGCCCACCAAGCCGACTACCTCAACGCCCAGGACGACACCGACGCGGGCCTACCCGACCTCCTCGGCCGCTCCCTGCGCACCACCCGCCGCGCCGACGCCCTCAAAATCGCGGCAACCCTGCGCTCCCTCGGCCGCGACGGCCTCACCCGCCTCATCGACCGCACCTGCGCACTCGCCGGGCAACTCGCCCGACTCCTCGAAGAACACCCCGCCTTCGAACTCCACACGGCGCCCACCATCAGCACCGTCCTCTTCCGGCCCACCCACGCCGACGACACCGCGATCGCCGCCCTGCGCCGCACCCACCTCCACGGCGGCACCGCCGTACTGGGCCGGGCCACCGCCGACGGCCGCCTGTGGCTCAAAGCCACCCTCCTCAACCCCCACGCCACGGCAGGGGACCTGGACGCCCTCGTGAACCTCCTGGAAGGCAGCACCCACCGATGACCGCCCAGCTCGATGCACCCCACGACCTCGTCGGAATCGGCATCGGCCCCTTCAACCTCTCCCTCGCCGCCCTCGCCCACGGCCTGCCCCACCAAGGCGCCGGAGAGCTCGCCACCGCCTTCTACGACCAGCGCCGCGACTTCCGCTGGCACCCCGGACTCCTCATCGACGGAGCCACCCTCCAAGTCCCCTTCCTCGCCGACCTCGTCACCCTCGCCGACCCCGCCAGCCCCTGGTCCTTCCTCAGCTACCTCAAGCACAAGGAACGACTCTTCCCCTTCTACTTCGCCGAGCGCTTCCACATCCAGCGCGCCGAATACGACGCCTACTGCCGCTGGGTCGCCGGCCGCCTGCCCGGACTCCATTTCGGCCACCAGGTCGACGCCGTCCGCTGGAACCCCGAACGCGACCTCTTCGAAGTCGACTTCACCCAAGTCGACTCCGACGGCGAAGCCGAAGCCCTCGGCCGCACGTACACCCGCAACCTCGCCCTCGGCATCGGCACCGCCCCCTACGCTGCCCCTTATACACATCTGACGCTGACGACGATCCATCAGTGGTAAGTCCAGGTGAGTACCGGTCGGGAGGCTCCGGTTCCGGGGGCTCCGGCGGTTCCGGTGGGTCCGGGAGCGTGCCTCCGGAGCCCCCGCACAAGCCCTGGTGGCGCTCGGTACCCCGGCTCGCCACCACGATCGTCGCCATCGCGGCCGCCGTGACCCTGGCCGTCGTGCTGACCAGGCCGAGCGGCGGGGGCGGCACCACCACCTCGCAGGGCAGCGAGGTGTTCCTGCAGCCCGCCGCGGCCTCCGGACCGGACCCCTTCACCGAGTCCACGGCGGCCAAGCAGGCCACGCCGCCGCCGGAGAGCCCGCCGCCCGAGAGCCCGCCGCAGAGCCGGCAGCCGTCGAAGGACCCGTCGGCCAGGGGGACCACGGGGACGACTCCGGGGACCACGGTCACCCGCGTCTCCGGATCCTCGCCCACCCTGTTCGGGGGCACGAGGGACGTCGCCAGCTGCGATGTCGAGAAGCAGATCCAGGTGCTGTCGGCGCAGCCCTCCAAGAACGCCGCGTTCGCCTCGGCGCTCGGCATCCAGCCGACGGCCGTGCCGGGGTACCTGCGCTCGCTCACCCCGGTCCAGCTGCGGATGGACACCCGGGTCACGAACCACGGATACCGGGACGGCAGGCCCACCAGCTACCAGGCGGTGCTCCAGGCCGGGACGGCCGTGCTCGTGGACGACCGGGGGGTGCCGAGGGTCCGCTGCGCGTGCGGGAACCCGCTGGGCGAGCCGGTGGCGCTGCAGGCCAATCCGAAGCGGTTCGGACAGCCGTGGACCTCGTACCGGCCCGCGCAGGTGGTGGTCATCGCACCGTCCGTGACCATCGTGAACAAGTTCGTGATCTACGACCACAACAACAGCACCTGGTACGAGCGTGACCGGGGCGACCACCGGGGCGGCAGGCACGACAAGCCCATCCCGCCGCCGGTGATCACGACCCCGCCGATCACGTTTCCGCCGCCGGTGACCTCGCCGCCGCCGACTTCGCATTCCCCGTCGGTCTCGCCGTCGGAGTCGCCGTCGAAGTCGCCGTCCGAGTCGCCGTCCGAGTCCCCGTCGAAGTCGCCCTCTGAGTCTCCGTCGGAGTCCCCGTCCGAGTCGGCTTCCGAGTCTCCGTCGGAGTCTGCGTCCGAGTCGGCTTCCGAGTCTCCGTCGGAGTCGGTCTCGCCGTCCGAGTCCGGCACGCGATCATCCTCTGAATCGCCCTCGGAATCGCCGTCGAAGTCCGCCTCCGAGTCGCCTTCGACCTCCCCGTCCGCCTCCGAGTCAGAGTCAGAGTCCGCCTCGCCCTCGGCGAAGGTGCGGTCCGCGACCCCGGAGTCCTCGTCGCCGTCGGCGCCGCGGAGCTCGGCGGAACCACAAACTCCGGCCCCGCCCAAGACCTCCTCGGCGGCGCCGGAGCCCAAGCCGCCGGTGACGTCGGCGCAGCCTGAGCTGCCGCCGGCCCCGCCGGTGCGCGGGGGGTCGGCCGGCGGGTCGCCACCCCCGCCCCACGCCGTCACCTACAACCTCAATCTGACGCGCAACGCCGCACCCCGCTACGGATACCGAAGCACCGGCGGCTCCGTACTCGCCCTCGCCAACTCCCTGCACGCCCAGCTGTACGGCCTGCCGATCGAACGTCCCGCGCTGCCGAGCGCTCTGGACGAGCTGCTCCAGGCCACGGGGATCGACGACGACCAGGACCTCGTCCTCGTACAGGTCGCGGCGCAGATGGATGCCGCCGTCGCACTCATCCAGCGGGCCCGGTACACCCACAGCCACAAGCTGCCGGATCACGTGGCCATCCGCCTCGCCATGGTGGAAGACGGTGCCCAGCACATGACCGCTGAGCTGCGCGAGTTGGCACCGTCCCTCAAGACCAGAAGGCCCTCCACCCCGGTCCAGGCCGTCCGTCTGCCGCCCAGCCCCTCCGCAACGTCAGGGCCGACACGGCACTGACCCGGCAGTCCCAGCCACAGACCGAAGGCCCTCCTTGCCCATGAGCTCACCCACCGATGTCCTCCTGTTCGACGTACCCGCCTCGCGCCCCCCGTCCGAGCAACTTCTCGATCTGGCCGCCGACTACACCCGGTTCAACGACGCGCTCAGCCTCTTCCGGCCCACTGCCGCATCCGGCCCCGCCTTGGGCGCCCACTCCGCCTCGGTTGCGCGCCTGACGCGTGCAGCCCTGGCGTCTATCCAAGCCGTCCACGACCAGTGGCCCTACCTGAACGCCGCAATGGTCGAGGCCACCGTCCGCATCAAACAGCTCGCCTATCTCAGCGGTGGAGCAGCCCACCATCTGAGCGAAGCCCAGGCAGCAGTCACCGGTGCCGCCCTCGCAGACCCTGACGGCACCAGCCTGCCCGACTCCGTGAACCGGCAGATGCAGCTGGCGCGGGAGCTGACCGCGCTCGCGCCGGAAGCCGCGCTCGCCTCCGCCACCGGTATCGCCCGCGAGACGCAACGCCGGCACCCGACCGCCCAATCGGCCACCGCCGGCCTTAACGCCGCCGAACTCGCCGCGCTCCACGCAACCGCCCTCGGCCAGGTCGTGGTCACCCAGAGTCAGGCACGGGAGTACGTACACAGTCGCACCGGCGTCGTCCGCATCGGCACCCTGCGCTCTCTGGAGGTCAAAGGCCTCATCACACGCGACCCCGCCACTGCGCCACCGGCCTTCGACGGCGGCCCGCCCCAGGACCGCATCCGCCTCACCTCCGACGGAGTGACCGCCACCGTCAGCGTCCTCGCGCTTCCTACCGCCGCCGCGGGGCCGACGGCTCTATCCGTCCCCCACGCACCCACTGCGTCCGCACCGGGGCGAGCCCGCTGACCGAACCCGCCCCGGTGGCGGAGAGTCCCGTCTGGCGTTGCCCCTACGAAGGTCCACCCGCTCATGACCGATGACGCCCTCTTCTCCCTGCGTCGGTGGGCCCGGATAACCTCGTAGACGTGTCGTCCCTTGCGCTGTACCGCCGCTACCGCCCCGAGTCGTTCGCCGAGGTCATCGGACAGGAGCATGTCACTGCCCCGCTGATGCAGGCCCTGCGCAACAACCGGGTCAATCACGCGTACCTGTTCAGTGGGCCGCGGGGCTGCGGCAAGACCACCAGCGCGCGCATCCTCGCCCGCTGCCTGAACTGTGAGCAGGGCCCCACGCCGACCCCCTGCGGGGAGTGCCAGTCCTGCAAGGACCTCGCGCGCAACGGGCCGGGTTCCATCGACGTCATCGAGATCGACGCGGCCTCGCACGGTGGTGTCGACGACGCCCGCGACCTGCGCGAGAAGGCCTTCTTCGGGCCCGCCTCCAGCCGCTACAAGATCTACATCATCGATGAGGCGCACATGGTCACCCCGGCGGGCTTCAACGCCCTGCTGAAGGTGGTCGAAGAGCCCCCGGAGCACCTCAAGTTCATCTTCGCCACGACCGAGCCCGAGAAGGTCATCGGCACCATCCGGTCCAGGACGCACCACTATCCGTTCCGGCTCGTGCCCCCCGGCACCCTGCGCACCTACCTCGGCGAGGTCTGCGGCCGCGAGGGCGCCCACGTCGAGGACGGGGTGCTGCCGCTCGTCGTGCGCGCCGGCGCCGGATCCGTCCGCGACTCGATGTCGGTCATGGACCAGCTGCTGGCCGGCGCCGCCGACCAGGGTGTGACGTACGCCATGGCCACCTCGCTCCTCGGGTACACGGACGGCACCCTGCTGGACGCCGTCGTGGACGCCTTCGCCGCCGGGGACGGGGCCGCCGCCTTCGAGATCGTCGACCGGGTGGTGGAGGGCGGCAACGACCCGCGCCGCTTCGTCGCCGACCTGCTGGAGCGGTTGCGCGACCTGGTGATCCTGGCCGCCGTGCCGGACGCCGGGGAGAAGGGGCTCATCGACGCCCCGGCCGATGTCGTGCAGCGGATGCAGGACCAGGCCTCCGTCTTCGGGGCCGCCGAGCTGTCCCGCGCCGCCGATCTGGTCAACACCGGGCTCACCGAGATGCGCGGCGCGACCTCGCCCCGGCTGCAGCTGGAGCTGATCTGCGCCCGCGTGCTGCTGCCCGCCGCCTTCGACGACGAGCGGTCCGTGCAGGCGCGGCTCGACCGACTGGAGCGCGGCGGGGCGGCGGCCGCGGCCGCGGCCTCCCTCGCCGCGGCCCCGGCCCCCGCCATGGGCTACGTACCCGGCCCGGAGGCGCACGCCATGGCCCCCGCGGTCGTACGGGCTCCGGCGCAGCCCGCACCCGCGCCCGCACTCGCACCCGAGCCCGCGCCGATGGCCCCCGCCGCCGTCCAGTCGCAGCCCCCGGCCGCGGCCACCGGGGCCGGGGGCTGGGCCGCGGCCGGGGGCTGCGACTGGACGTGTGCCAGGGGGTCATGTGCGGCTCACTTCGTGATGTGGTGGCACTGGCTGACCCGGCGCACGCCGTTGACGTTGAGGTGTGCGCATGCTTTGCCGTAGCGGGGGAGCGTCTGGGGCGCGTTGTCGCGCATCGGGTGGATCTCGCACTCGGTGTGGGTCTGCCCGCGGGCGGTGCGGTAGGTCTTGTTGTCGGTGTCCGCGTAGGTGAAGTCGATGCGCCAGTTGCAGAAGCCCGCGTTGAGGGCTCCGACGAAGCCGCAGTCGACGCCGGCGTTCTGGTAGGTGATCCTCCTGCCGTCGCCGCGGACGATGTGGGTGAACATGCAGCCCGTCGGCACCTTCATGGTGACGCCGCCGACTTGGTAGTCGAACCCGGTGACGGGGGTGGAGCCGATGGCGCCGGCATGCGCCTCGGCGGGTGGTAAGAGCGCCAGCGCGGTGGCGGTGGCGAGCGCGGCAGTGATCCAGGCGGTGAACGGCTTGCCCGTGGGTGTCCCCTTCTGGCGGAGCGTGTCGCAGATCGAAACTCCCGTCGCCTGCTCGGGGTTCTGTCCTGCGAGGCAGTCCACTACGAAGAGTGATCAGCGGATTGGCATGCTGACCGCCCGTAACCGGTCGCCCTGGGCTATGCCGTTGTCGGTGGGATTGCGCTGCGCTCCGGCGGCCGGGGGCTCTTTGCGTGTCCGGGGTGTTCGGCGGCCGTTGCGGCTTCGGGTTGCAGGGCCAGGAGCGGCTCGACGTGCTGTGCGGGTTCCTCCGCGCGATCGGCCGCCGGCTGGGGAAGGTGGTCACGATGTTCCCCGAGGGCGACTGGGACCAGGCGCATCCGGTGCTCGGGTTCACCGTCGAGGCGGACCGGGTGGTGCTGTTGGGGGAGCGGGCCGGCGGCTGAGTGCGCTCTCGGTGGCGAGATGGTCGCGTACGGGACGGTCGCGTACGGGCCGCCGGTGCTGCCTTGGTCGGTGGGCGGGCGGGCGCGCTGGGCGCGGTGGCTGCCGCCGCTTCCGTCCGGCCGGGCTTCCGGGCTTCCGGGGAGCCGCGTCCTCGGGCCCAGCGGACCCGGGGGAGCGGCCTTCCCGCCGCCGGGCCCCGTACCGGACCGGTCTGCGCGGCGTGGAGCGCCGGCGGGGGCCGGTCAGGGGCGGACAGCGTCCCACACCATCGGGTGGTGGGCGACGACCAGTACCTTAAGGCAGGCGTGGTCGCCGCCCCGGCCGGTGTCGCTGTGCTGGATCACTGGGTGCTCCCCCTCGGTACTTTCGGTTCCACTTCGGTGCCCTGTCCGGGGACGGACACCGGCTCGGCGCTGCCGCCGAGGTCCCGCAGCCGGCCCCGGATGGACAGGGCCACGCCCATCCGGCCCTCGCCCTCGGCCTGGTCGAGCCGGCCCGCCGGGATGCCCGGGCCGTCGTCGCGGACCCCGCTCCCGCCCCCACCCTGACCGTCACCCTCACCAAGGCGGGCCGCACCAAGATCAGCTACCCGGCGGAGCTGGTCGCCGACACGGGTACGCGGATCACCGTACGGGCCCCCTGGGCGGCCGAGGGCGTACGGGACTTCGGGTTCGTGCGCTTCGAGCCGGGCGACGTGTTCACCGAGCACTTCTGGCGCGACCGCTGGTACGCGGTGAAGGAGGTGCGGACCGGCGAGGGCGTCCTCAAGGGCTGGTACTGCGACGTCACGCGCCCGGCGGTGGTCGAGGACGGCAGGATCCTGATCGAGGACCTGGACCTGGACCTGTGGGTGTCGGCCGACGGTACGTCCGTACTGCGCCTCGACGAGGACGAGTTCGCGGAAAGCGGCCTGGCCGCGACCGACCCGCAGGCGGCCGCGGAGGCCGTGCGCGCCTTGGACTCCCTGGAGGCCCAGGCCCGTTCGGCGGCCGGGCTGACGGCACTGCACGCCTGATCCCGCGACGCCCGATCCGGGGGCGGCCGCCGGGCCGGGGGCTGCGCACCGGCTGGTCTCAGCCGGTGCGCAGGTCGTAGTCGGCGGCCGTGGTGAAGTCGCCTGATTCACCGCGGATGGTGAGGGTGTGGGGGCCTTCGGCAAGCGGCGGGAGGAGGACCCACAGGCCGCAGCCCTTGGCCTCGTACCGGCCGGCGTCGCCGGTGAACGGATTGTCCTCGCTCGCGAGGAAGTGGAAATCGGTCGCCTCGTACCGCTGGTGGGCGACCTCCTTGCCGTCGAGCGTCGCGCTGCCCTCGGCCTCCGCCATGAACTGCGTGCAGTCCGCCTCTGTCTGCCCCATCCGGTTGACCAGCGGGAACACGAGCGGGTACCCGGCACGGACGGTGCACGTCCGGTGGACCGCGCCGCCGGTGGTGCCGGCGAGGAGGGTCATGCCGGAGGGCTGGCGGGGGCCGCCGCAGAAACGGCCGTCCGGGTCGAGGACGGGATTGCCCGCGCGCGGCGCGGACGCCCAGCTCCACCAGGCCCCCTGAACCATGGACGCGTCCAGCTCGGCGAGGTCCCGGCCCGCGACCGGAGCTTCCGGCGCCGCGGTCGCCGAGGCGGAGGGGGAAGCGGAGGCGGAGGCGGACTCAGGCGCGGAGGCGGCCGCCGACGTGTCGCGGGCGCCGTCCGTGTCCCCCGAACAGGCGGTGGCCAACGCCAAAACCAGGGCCGCGCCCACCGTCAGAGCTGTTCTCGTCTTCATCCCGCGAGCATAAAAGCCGGGCCCCACCCCCTCTGACCTGGGGCCCCTCCAAACGATCGGCCCTCCGCTCCACTCGCGGAGCGCCCCCCCGTCACCCAGGGGCCACGTCGCCGTCCGGGCCGCCCCGAACCACGGATCCGCGACGGCGTGGCCCCGAAGGGGTATGGCTGAGATATGTCACCTGTGAGGGGACACAAGACACGCCGAACGTCAACGAGCGTGACACTTGTGTCACCCTTGTTGACATACTGATCTCCGCAGATCAACGGAGTGGAGAGCAGCCTCGTGTCATCAGAGCCACAGCGCCGCCGGGGCAATCCGGTAGGGACTCCGCGTCCCGATCTGCCGGTGGACGACGCGATCTCCGCGTGGAGTCAGCCCCTGGCTCCGGTCAAGGATCTGGACAGCCTTGCGAAGCGGTACCCGACGCGGAAGCTGACCCTGGACGGCGAGCGCAAGCCGCTGGAGTTCTACGGGACCGAGAACCAGCCGAATGCGTTCTCGATGGACAGCCTCGAGTTCTTCCTCGTGATCGCCCAGTACTTCCGGGAAGCGCTGCCCCTGAGGTTGATCCTGCTGCTCATCGCCTGTCAGCGAGCGGGGGGGCGGATTCCGCTCACGCAGGAGGAGATGGCTACCATCCTGGATGTCAGCCGGACGAAGACGTCGGAAGCTCTGCACACGGTGATGTCTCATGGGATCGTCTTCAAGGTGCGGCGGGGTGTGTATCAGTTCAACCCGCCCTACAGTTACCGGGTGGCGGAGTTCATCCCGGGTACCGAGATGACGGGTGAGTTCGTGAAGGTGGAGCAGCACGGCACCATTTCGCAGATTCGTAGCGATACGAGCCTGCCGGACCTGGTGCGCTTCCCTTCGCTGGACCACATGAGGCAGGCCATCGCGGAACTGCGGGCCGAACGGGCAAGAGAGCGCGCTGCGCGTCGGGTGAGCCGGACGAAGCGCACGGGAGAAGGGACGGCTCAGTGAGCACCTTGCGATTCGCTGCGGTCAACGCCGACGGGCTTCTCTCGGACCTCGACCTTCCGCCGGCGGCCTACCGGGTACTGCTGAAGCTGCGTTCGCTCAGTGAGCCGGGCGGGCGGATCCTCATCGACCAGGCGACGGTCGGCGGGATGCTGGACCTGAGCCGGCCGAGCGTGAACGCCGCGCTGCGGAGCCTGGAGCTGGCGAAGCTGGTCCGGAAGATCCGCAACGGCGTCTACCAGATCAACCCGATGCTGGCCGGCTACACGTCCTTCGAGGACGCGGTGGCGGCCGTGAACGAGATGGACGCGGACGAGCGGCTGGACGCGCGGGGCTATGTCGCCAGCTACCACCGGGCGGTGGCGGCGTATCAGGACCAGCTGGCCGAACAGCGCAAGAAGAGGGCGGCCCAGGCCGTGGCGAAGAAGGCCGCGGAGTCGAAGCGGCGTAGGGCGCTGCACGCGGTGGGGTGATGGCCTGCCGCTGGAAGGGCTTCTGAGGGGTGCTCAGGGGCTTGTGAGGGCCTCGGGGGTATCCCGGGGCCCTTTGTGGTTTCCGGGGGCGCTGGGGGTGCCGGCCAAGCAGCTGGCCCAGGGCCTGAACTGCACGGTCGCCGACATCGAGGCCTACGGCGGCAAGCCGCTCGACGCGCTGCTGGAGCAGGTGCCCGACGAGTTCGACCAGTGGGTGCGCTCGGTCATCGAGGGCCTGGAGGAGCGGGCCGCGCTCCGCGATCGCCCACTCAACGAGGCTCACGCCGCGCTCGCGCCCCCGGCCGCGGCCGGCCCCCGGCCGCGGTTGACCACCCGGCCCTACGCCGCCAGCAGCGGGCTCGCGTGCCGGTGCAGCCAGGCCCGGTACGGCGGGGTGCGCAGCGCGGCTTCGCGGTAGGCCGCGCGGAGGTCGTCGTACACCCCGGCGGCAGCCTCCGCGTGGGCGCCCGGCCGGGTCGCGAGGAGGAGGCGCACGGCCAGCGGGTCGCCCGAGAGCGGGCGGATCGCCATGTCCTCGCGCGGCCCGGAGGTGGGCTGGCAGGGGGCGACCGCCTCGCCGGAGACGATCAGCGAGGTGGCGGTGTGGTAATCGGCGTGCAGGAGGGGCGGGTCGAGCCCGGCGCACGCGAAGACCCTGCGCAGGCCGTCCCACTCGCCGTCCACCGAGGGGTCCACGGTCCAGCGGTCGGCGGCGAGGTCCCGCAGCTCCACCACGGACCGCGCCGCGGCCGGATGGTCCCGGGCCATGGACACGAACTGCGGCTCCCGCTCCATCAGCACCCGTAGCTCCAGCCCGGCCGGCACCCGCAGCGGGCTGCCCTCCACCTCGTGCACGAACGCCACGTCGAGCTGGCCCGAAGCCGTCATCCGCAGCAGCGCGTTGGCCGATACGTCCACCACCAGGTCCGTCTCCGTGTCCGGCATCCGCCGGTGCAGGCGGCGCAGCCAGCCGGGCAGGGCGCGGCTGGCCGTCGAGCCGATCCGCAGCCGGGGCCCGTGGGACAGCGCCCGCGCCTCGGCGACGAGGGCGGCCATCCCGTCGAGGAGCGGCCGCGCCCGGCCGAGTACGGTGCGCCCGAAGGGGGTCGGCCGGCAGCCGGTGCGCTCGCGCAGGAACAGCTCGCCGTCCAGGGCGCGTTCGATGCGGCGCAACTGGGTCGTCAGCGAGGGCTGGCTCACGCCGAGTTGCCGGGCGGCCTTGTGCAGGCTGCCGGCGTCGGCGATGGCGCACAGGGCGCGCAGGTGCCTGACCTCAAGCTCCATGCCCCGAGGGTAGGCCGGGCCGAGCTCACCGCACCAGCCACCGGGATGCCCCCGAATCCCGCCATTCTCACGGCGGTTGCCCTGCCGAAATCCCCCCGATAGGCCGGCGTTATCGGGGGGATTTCGGCAGGGCAACCGCCGTGAGAATGGCGGGATTCGGGGGCATCCCGGTGGCTGGTGCGGTGAGCTCGGCCCGGCCTACCCCCTCCCCCCTGACCCGGACGGCCACCCCCGCCAATGCCGCGTCAGGACTCCGGGCTCCCGTTTTTCGGACTTCCCCCGCCATGCTGCTCTCCCCCGTCGCCTTGACCTTGCCGAGCTTGATGGGATTGCCGAGCTCGTTGGGATGGGTGGACCTGGTGGGCCTACGCGCTGCCCTCAGCCGGACTGCTCTCGGCCGCGCTGCCTTCGGCCGCAGCACCCTCGGCCGCACCGCCCTCGGCCGGCCCACGCGCGTCGCTGCGGTTCCACGTCAAAGTGACCGAGAAATTGGCCACCGTCGCCGTGCTGGCGATGACGACGCCCGCCTCCGCGGACAGCGACACCCCGAACTCGAGGGTTATCTCGTCCGGCGCGTGGGCCAGCTCCCGGAACCTGCCCACGAAGCTGTCCGCCACGGGCCGCACCGTGTCCAGCATCGCGTCGAGCGACTGCCGGGCCCTCGCTATGGGGCGGTCGCCCCGTCCCACCCGGACGAGGCTCTCGTCCACCTCGTGGATCTGCACCCGGACGAACGTGTCGCCGCCCTCGCCCACGGGTACCTCGACTGTGCGCACCAGACGGTCACTCATGACGTCCTCCAGCACTCTGGGAACCACTTGTCCCCCGTGCGGCGGTCGGGCCGCGATCGGGGCCCCACCCTATTCAGTTGTGGAGTACTTTTCTAGAAGATAGTTCTACTTTTGATTACACTAGGCTGTCCGGCATGACGCCAACGAAATCAAGCCATGGCTCCTAAGCAGCAGCGCGGGGAGGCCACCGTCGACCGCCTCCTGACCTCCGCCCTGCACGTGTACAGCACATCCGGCCAGCAGGGATTCACCGTGAGCGCGGTCACCGCGGCCAGTGGCGTCAGCCTGGGCAGCCTCTACCACCACTTCGGCAGCTTCGACGGCCTCGCCGCCGCGCTGTACACCCGCTGCATGCAGCAGCTGTGCGACCAGGTGGCCACCGCCCTGACCCGCAGCCGTACCCCCCGCACCGGGGTGCGCGCACTCGTCACGGCCTACCTGCGCTTCACCCAGGAGCGACCGGACGCCGCGCTGTTCATCCACGCCTCCGCCTGCTCCGGCCACCTCACCGCCCACGCCGACCAGATCAGCGCGGCCAAGGCTCCCATGGCCGAAGCCATCGCCCGCTGGTTGCAGCCGCGGATCGAAGCAGGGGAGGTCGCGCCCCTGCCCGGGTTCCTGATCGAGATGCTGGTGATCGGGCCCGTGGTCGAGACCGCGCGGCGCTGGCTGGCCGATCCCGAGGACATCGATCTCGCCCAGGCCGCACGGATCCTGTTCCTTACACACATCTCCGAGCCCACGAGCCAGGCAGACATCTCGTATGCCGGTCTGGGTTTCCTGGGGCTGGGCGGCAGGTGGGCGCGAGGTGGGCGTCAGATGACAGTGTGGGGACATGGGCATGTCATGACGAGGACTGTAACGCGGCCGGATGTGAGGGGAGTTGGGGTGGGGGTGCGTGCGGTGCAGAGTGGGCCCAAAGTCCTCTTTTGGGAGGTGGCGGGCGTCGCGTACGCTGGAGGAGCAGAAGGGGAGTAGCTCTTCGCCGGAACGTCGACATACTGCTGGGTCACACCAGCCGGCGCCCGGAGGCAGGCCGCGCGTTCGTGTGCGGGGTCGGCCAGCGAGACCTTCGGCCGCAGTGTCCTGTGCGTACGTGCATTCAGTCGTGCCGTGTACGTGTACTAGCTCAGGGCGCCGCCGAGCCGAAGCGACCCCTGATCCACATCCGGTCTTGGTCTCGCACTCTCGGTCTCGATGGCGTCCTGCCCGACCGATAGAGGTTCCGCTCCGTGTTCAGCTTCACCGTGATGGCGATCGCCTTCGGCGTCGTCTTCCTCGCCGAGCTCCCCGACAAGACGGCCCTGGCGGGTCTGATGCTCGGCACCCGCTACCGCGCCTCGTACGTCTTCGTGGGTGTCGCAGCGGCCTTCGCCGTGCACGTGGCCCTCGCCATCGCGGCCGGCAGCGTCCTCACCCTGCTTCCGCACCGGCTGGTGCAGGCCGTCGTGGGCGTGCTGTTCCTGGCGGGCGCGGCGATGCTGCTCCTGAAGAAGAGCGACGGGGAGGAAGAGGTCAAGCCGCCTGCCGACCAGTCCTTCTGGAAGGTCTCGGGGGCGGGCTTCATGCTGATCCTGGTCGCCGAGTTCGGTGACCTGACGCAGATCATGACCGCGAACCTCGCCGCGCGGTACGACGACCCCGTCTCGGTCGGCATCGGAGCGGTGCTCGCCCTGTGGGCCGTGGCCGGCATCGGGATCCTGGGCGGGCGGACGCTGATGAAGTACGTGCCGCTGAGCCTGATCACGAAGATCGCGGCGGGGGTGATGGGGGCGCTGGCGGTGTTCTCGCTGTATGAGGCCGTCGCGGGGTAGGACGGGCGGGTGTGGGCGTGGGTGTGGGTGCGGGTGCCCGACCGGGCCTGACGGGGGCGCGAACGATCGCTACGCGCTTCTCGTCGTTGGCGGCCTCGCGTGTGCGGGTGGCCGCCTCCGTTCCCGATCGACTTCGTCGCTCGGACAACCGGCCGGGCAGCGTCTGCGGCCACGCCTTCGACCCGCTGCGCCGGTGGAGCCGGCTTCGGGTGGTCCAGGTCGACTGGGAGCGGGCACGTCGGCTGAGGTCCGTGATCCCGTCGCCTGTCCCTGGGTGCTGGACGGCGGGCGGTGTCAGTGCTCGCGCCGGGGGTCCTTAGCGGCGGGTGGCGGCGGCAGGGATGGCGTCGGCGAGGCGGTCGAGGACGGCCGCGGACTGTTCGTCGGTCAGGGTCAGCGGAGGGAGGAGGCGGACGACGCTGGAGTGGCGGCCCCCGAGTTCGACGATCAGGCCGCGGTCCAGGCATGCCTGGCGGACGGCCACCGCGAGGGCGGGCGCGGCTCCCCCGGTGTCGGGGTCGATCAGTTCGACGCCGATCATCAGCCCGCGGCCCCGTACGTCCCCCACGCACGGGTGGGCCGGGATCAGGCCCCGCAGGGAGGCCAGCATCCGCGCGCCCAGGGTCCGCGCACGGTCCGCGAGGCCGTTGCGCCGGACGTAGGCGAGCGTCGCGGTGCCCGCCGCCATGGCCAGCTGGTTGCCGCGGAAGGTCCCCGCGTGGGCTCCGGGGGCCCACTGGTCCAGCTCCGCCCGGTACACGATGACCGCGAGCGGCAGGCTGCCGCCGATGGCTTTGGACAGCACCATCACATCGGGTACGACCCCGGCGTGGTCGACGCCCCAGAACGCTCCGGTCCGCCCGACCCCCGTCTGGACCTCGTCGGCGATCAGCGGGATCCCCCGCGCCGCCGTGATCTCCCGCATCCTGCGCAGCCAGGCGTCCGGGGAGGGGTGGACCCCGCCCTCGCCCTGGACCGGTTCGACGATCATCCCGGCCGGCGCGGCCACCCCGCCCTTGGGGTCGTCCAGCAGGCTCTGCGTCCAGCGGGCCGACATCTCCGCGCCCTCGGCCCCGCCGACCCCGAACGGGCAGCGGTAGTCCTGCGGGTACGGCAGCCGGGTCACCCGTACGTCCGGCGCCCCGCCCGAGGCCGCCAACGCCCCCGCGGTCATGCCGTGGTAGGCCCCGGTGAAGGCGAGCAGCCCCGGCCGTCCGGTGGCGGTGCGGACCAGGGTGAGCGCCGCCTCCACCGCGTCCGTCCCGGCCGGCCCGCAGAACTGGATGCGGGCGTCGGCGGCGAGCTCCGCCGGCAGGTTGGCGAACAGCTCCGTGGTGAAGGCGTCCTTGACCGGTGTCGCGAGGTCCAGGACGTGCAGCGGGGCCCCGGAGTCGAGGACCCCGCGGATGGCTTCGAGCACGACGGGGTGGTTGTGGCCGAGGGCGAGGGTGCCTGCGCCGGAGAGGCAGTCGAGGTAGCGCCGCCCGTCCGCGCCCTCGATGGTCAGGCCCCTGGCACGCACCGGGACGATGGGCAGGGAGCTGTTTCTTATACACATTTCCGACCCCACGA
>NZ_CP030286.1:8950955-8990545 GCF_003287915.1 Streptomyces sp. ICC4
TAAAAAAAACATATTTCTACCCCTCCTCTTCCCTCCTTTCTTTTCCTTTTATTCTTCCCCGGCACCCCTCGCCCCCACGCTGCGGTACGGGGACTCGGGCGCCGAGGTGGAGAAGCTCCAGCGCCTGCTGGCCGCGCGGGGCGTGTACTCGGGCAAGTTCGACGGCAAGTACGGCACGCGCACGGAGAACGCGGTGTCGACGTTCCAGTGGCAGAACGACATCGAGGGCGACGACTGGGGCGTCTACGGTCCGGCGACCCGGCGCGCATTGGAGGGATAGAACACACCCCCGGTGGTGGCGCGGACCCCTCACGGCTTTGTATCCTTCAGGAACAAAGTGGTTCCGTCCTCATTCCCTGACCGGTGGACGGAACCACTTGTTCTCTTTTCCCGCCCCGTCTGGAGCCCCGCCGATGCCGGCCAGCACCACCACCCCCGCCGTCCTGACCGCCAAGGCCCTGCTCCTGGACATGGACGGCACCATCGTCAACTCCGACGCGGTGGTCGAACGCTGCTGGCGCGACTGGGCCGTCTCCCACGGCCTGGACCCGCAGGAGGCCCTCAAGGTGGTCCACGGCCGCCAGGGCTACGCCACGATGGCGATCCTCCTGCCGGACCGCCCGGTCGAGGAGAACCACGCCGAGAACGCGGTGATGCTGGCCCGCGAGACCGCCGACACCGACGGTGTGGTCCCGGTCGGCGGCGCCCCGGAGTTCATGGCCTCCATCAGCAACCTCCCGCACGCCCTGGTCACCTCCGCGGACAAGGCGCTGGCCACGGCCCGGATGACCGCCGCGGCCCTGCCGATGCCGGAGGTCCAGGTGACCGCCGAGTCCGTCAAGGCCAGCAAGCCCCACCCCGAGGGCTTCCTGATGGGCGCGGCCGCGCTCGGCGTGGACCCGGCCGACTGCATCGTCTTCGAGGACTCGGCCGCCGGCATCGCCGCGGGCCGGGCCGCGGGCATGCGCGTCATTGGCGTCGGCCCCCGCGCCGCCGCCCACGCCCCCACCGCCCACGTCCTGGACCTGACGGCCGTCGACGTCACCGCCTCCCCCGACGGCTCCATCACCCTGACGCTCCAGAGCGCCTGACTCACACGACGCAGAACTCGTTGCCCTCGGGATCCTGCAGCACGACGGCGTAGAAGCCCTCGGGCTCGTCCATGACGCGCAGCACCGTCGCGCCCGCCCCGGTGAGCGCCGCGACCTTCTCGTCGACCCTCCGGGTCCGCACCTCGACCGCGACACCGCGCCCGCCTCCGACCTTCAGGTCGAGGTGCACCCGGTTCTTCCCGCTCTTCGCCTCCGGAACCTGCTGGAACCACACCCTCGGCCCCCGCCCCGCCGGATCCACGATCTGCTCCTTATACACATCTGACCCTGCTGTTCGAGCCGTGCCCGGTCCTCCTGGCCGACCCGGGTCCAGTCCCCGGCCAGAGCGCGGGCCTGGTGCAGGAGGTGACTGGCGCCGGTGCCGCAGAAGAGGAGCGAGATGCCCAGCTTGTTGCGCAGGTAGTCGAAGTGGGGCAGCACGGTCGCCAGCTGCTGCACGGTGGCGCGGTCGATGTCGTCGATGAGCAGCAGGCGGGTCTGGGCGCTCTCCAGGACATAGTTGACCGGCAGGGTCAGGTCGGGGTGCCGGCGCATCTCTAGGACTTCAGCCAGGCTTTTCGGCTCAGGATTCAAGCCCAGGTAGGAGGCGATCTCCCAGACCCAGTTCACCTTCGGTTCCGGGTCCACGGGGGTGGTGATATGGACCACCGGGATCGTGTTCTGCTGCCGGCCACCCGTGCCGGCTTCGATCTCCTGCTGGGCTGCGCGCCCCACCGCCCGCAGCAGGCAGGTCTTTCCGGTACCGGCCGGCCCGTCGATGACATGGTCCATCAGGCCCGCCCGGCGCCCGCTGTTGAGATGGACGGCCTGAACGACCGTCTCCTGCAGGTGGGACATGGCGTCGGTGGGCACCATCCGCAGGTGCCGGTGGTAGGCGATGGCCCGCTCGTCCGTGCGCCTCTCCGGGCCCGGGCCGCCGTCCGTCCGCGCGGGCGGTGCCACTTCCTCGTCGACGAAATGGTTCCAGCCGGTGACCTGGAACAGCGGCAGAGGCCGCATCGGAGTGTCCTTGAGCTGCTGGCGCAGGCGCGCCTCGCGCTTGTCGCGCAATTCCACGGAGGCCTTCATCGTGATCCCTGTTCGTCGGCGGGTACTGCGTCCCTCCTGTGAGGAGGCCGGTTCGGGCGTGGAGAGCGTGCCCGCTTGGCGGGCCACGGGGCGGCCCGTCGCGTTTGAGGGGCGGGCGACGGTGGCGAGCGGCCGCGGCCTGTGCGGTTCATGGCCGATGCTCCGGGCTGCCTACGCCTCCCACGCGTCGATGACGTCCTCGTCGCTGCCGCTGTCCGTACCAGCGCCGAGGTCGTCGAGGAGCTCGGCCTCGACGGCCTCGTACTCCTCGGCCGGCGTCAGGCCGACGTCGGCGTGGGGCGGGCCGCCGGCCTCGCAGCCGGAGGGGACGAAGAGGGCCGTGAGCGGGTGCGGAGCCTGCGTGCCCTCTCGCTTCCTGGCCCCAGGCCCGGCCGTGTCTGGGGTCCTGTCCGCAGGCGGGGGAGCCAGAGGGGAGATGGGCAGTCCCGGGCGGGGCCGCAGGGTCGAAAGGTCGTACTCCTCCAGACCTGCGTAGGGGCCTTAGGGTGGTGCGGGGAGTTTGGGTGCTTTTCGGGTGAGAGGTTTGGTTTTATGGTGCGCGGAGGCGTGCGGATGCGCAGGTCGGGGAACCTGGTCGCGGGGGTCGCCGCCGCCGCGTTGCTGGTCGGGGCGGTCGCCGGGTGCGGGTCGGGTACGGGGTCCGGGTCGGGGTCCGGCTCCGGGTCTGGTTCCGGGTCCGGGTCCGGCTCCGGGTCTGGTTCCGGGTCCGGCTCGGGGTTCGGTGCGGGTGGGGGGAGGCCTTCGGCGACCTCGGAGGTGGTGGTGCGGACCAGCCCGATCGCGGACCGGCTCGCGGAGCTGCCGGCGATGGTGGACGGGCCGAAGGTCGTGGTCGGCAGGGCGGACGCGCCGCGTACCGCGCAGGTGCTGGTGGATCCGAAGTGCGGGCATTGCGCGCAGTTCGAGGAGACCGGTGGCGAGGCTTTGCTGGAGCTCGCGGTGGATGGCCGGGTGAAGATCGAGTACGGGCTGGCGTCGTTCCTGGACCAGGGCGGGGCGAGCGGTTCGGTCAAGGCGGTGAACGCGTTGCGGGCGTCGGCGGAGGCGGGGAAGTTCGCGGAGTACCTCGCGGCGGTCTTCGCGAGTCAGCCGAGGGGGAAGTACACGGACGAGCTGCTGCTGAAGATCGCGGATGTGGTGCCGGGGCTGCGCGGGGAGGACTTCGACGCGGCGGTGGCGGGGAAGCGGTACGGCGGGTGGGTCGCCGAGGCGGAGCGGGGCTTCGAGGCGACGGGCGCGCAGGCGACGCCGTTGGTGTTGGTGGACGGGAAGCCGGTCGGGTCGAGGGACGGGTCGATGTTCGATGCGGCCGCGTTCAAGGAGGCGTTGAAGCGCGTGGGGATCGGGGCGCCGGCCTGAGCCCGGTCTGAGCCCGGTCTGAGTCGCGAGTCCGTCGGGGGGTGTCGGCCTAGGGTTGGGCCATGGTCGAGATTCCCGGGATTCCCGCTCTGCCCGAGGCGTTCGTACGGGCGCAGTTGCGTGACCACGGCGTCGCGGGGCGGGAGTTCGTCGAGGCGCTGCCCGCGCGGGTGGCGTTGTTCCTGGAGCGGTGGGGGCTGCGGGTGACGGGGCCGGGCATGTACGCGGCTGTGGCGCTGGTGCTCCCTGTTGAGCGGGCCGACTGGTCTCCGGCCGCTCTGTAGTTGCAGGATCGGGATGAGGAGACCGCGGGGGAGTCGCCCTCGCTCCGCGCGCGGGCCGGGGCGGGTCGCGTACGGTTTGCGGCGGCCTATGAAGGTACGGGGACACTTTGGCTGGCGCGGGGGTCGGATGGGTATAAGAGACAGCCTCCGGCGGGGATCCGGCGCCGACCGGCCTGGGCCGGCCGCAACTACACCCTGCTGACGGGTGCGGCGGTCGTGACGAACCTCGGGAGCCACGGAGCGCTCATCGCGGCCACCTTCGCGGTGATGGAGTCCGGCGGCTCGACCGGCGACGTCGGCCTGGTGGCCGCCGCCCGCACGCTGCCGCTCGTCCTCTTCCTCCTCATCGGCGGGGCCATCGCCGACCGGGTGCCGCGCCACCGCGTCATGGTCGCGGCCAACGCCCTGAACTGCCTCTCGCAGGCAGCCTTCGCCGTCCTCGTCCTGACCGGCGACCCACAGCTGTGGCAGATGATGCTGCTCACCGCGCTGTGCGGCACCGGTACGGCCTTCTTCAACCCGGCCGCCGAGGGCATGCTCCTGTCCAGCGTCTCCGGCGAGCACGCCAACCGCGCCTTCGCCCTGTTCCGGATGGCCATGAACGGCGCCGGCATCGGCGGCGCGGCCCTCGGCGGAGCCATGGCCGCCACGATCGGCACCGGCTGGGTCCTCGCCGTGGACGCCGCCGCCTTCGCCGTCGCCGGAGCCCTGCGGGCCTTCCTCGACGTCGGCGACATCGCCGACCGGGCCCCCGGCGGCGGCCTGCTGGCGGACCTGCGCGAGGGCTGGGTGGAGTTCAGGAGCCGCCCCTGGCTGTGGAGCATCGTGCTCCAGTTCTCCGTCGTCGTCGCGGTCGTCGGCGCCGCGGACGCGGTCTACGGACCCATGGTCGCCCGCGACCACCTGGGCGGGCCGCTTCCCTGGGGCCTGGCCCTGGCCTTCTTCGGCATCGGCACCATCGGCGGGGCCGTCCTGATGATGGCCTGGAAGCCGCGCCGCCTGCTCCTGGTGGGCACCCTGTGCGTGTTCCCGCTGGCGCTGCCCGCGGCCGGGCTGGCCGTGCCGCTGCCGGTGTGGGGCCTGTGCGCGGTGATGTTCGTGAGCGGCGCGGCCATCGAGGTCTTCGGCGTGAACTGGATGACGACGATGCACCAGGAGATCCCGGAGGACAAGTTCTCCCGGGTCTCCGCCTACGACTGGTTCGGCTCGGTCTCCATGCTCCCGCTGGCCACGGCCCTCGCGGGCCCGGTGGAGTCCGCCATCGGCCGCACCTCGGCCCTCTGGGGCTGCGCGGCCCTGGTCGTCACGGTCACCGCCGCGGTCCTCGTGGTCCCCGACGTCCGGCGGATGACCCGCAAACAAGCGAAGCCCGTCCCCGCCGGCCTCCCCGCCGCCCTCGCCGCGGGTCTGCCGCACGATCGGGTGACATCTGAACTGGCTTGCCTTGCATGGCAGGTGGGAAGGATGTCGCTGTGCCCAAGCCTTATCCCCAGGAGTTCCGCGAGGACGTCGTGCGGGTCGCGAGGAACCGCGGTCCGGGCGTCACGGTCGAGCAGGTGGCCGCCGACTTCGGCGTCCACGCGATGACGTTGTGGAAGTGGATGCGCCGCGCGGACATCGACGACGGCGTGAAGCCCGGGACGACCAGCCAGGAGAGCGCGGAACTGAGGGAAGCGCGTCGGCGGATCAAGCTGCTGGAGCAGGAGAACGAGGTCCTGCGGCGGGCGGCGGCCTATCTGTCGCAGGCGAACCTGCCGGGAAAAGGATCTACCCGCTCGTGAAGGAGCTGGCCGGCGACGGGGTGCCCGTCACGGTCGCGTGCCGGGTGCTGAAGCTCGCCAGACAGCCCTACTACCGCTGGCTCGACGAGCCGGTGACCGCAGCCGAGGTCGAGGAGGCCCATCGCGCGCAGGCGCTGTTCGCCGCGCACCGCGACGACCCGGAGTTCGGCTACCGCTTCCTGGCCGACGAGGCCCGCGACGCGGGTGCAGGCATGGCTGACCGCACCGCCTGGCGGATCTGCCGGGACAACCAGTGGTGGAGCGTGTTCGGCAAGAAACGCGGCCGGGCCAAGAAGGCGGGCCCGCCGGTCCACGACGACCTGGTGAACCGCGTCTTCACCGCGACCGGCCCGAACCGCCTGTGGCTCACCGACATCACCGAACACGCCACCGGCGAGGGCAAGCTGTATCTCTGCGCGGTCAAGGACGCCTTCAGCAACCGCATCGTGGGCTACTCCATCGACGCCCGGATGAAGTCCCGCTTGGCAGTGACCGCCCTGGACAACGCCGTCGCCCGGCGACAGAGCGTCGCCGGATGCATCCTGCACAGCGACAGAGGATCGCAATTTCGCTCCCGGAAACTCGTCCGGGCCCTCGGCCGCCACCAGATGGTCGGCTCGATAGGAAGAGTCGGGGCGGCCGGCGACAACGCGGCCATGGAGTCCTTCTTCAGCCTGCTGCAGAAGAACGTCCTCGACCGACGCACCTGGTCCACCCGCGAGGAACTGCGGATCGCGATCGTGACCTGGATCGAACGGACCTACCACCGACGCCGCAGACAAGCCGCCCTCGGCCGGCTGACCCCCGTCGAATACGAGACCGTCATGACCACGTCGGCTCTTCAGGCCGCGTGACTGAACCTGTCACCCAACGCTGCATCAGACCCCCCCCTCGCTGCTCAGCCAGCAGCTGACAGAGATGGAACCCAAGGACATCGGCCGGTCCCTGATCGCCCTGTCAGGCATGAGCCATCTGCTGGACGAGGAATACAGACTGCGCGGCCTCGCGCTGGAGAGCCAGATCGACCTCGAGAAGGCTCAAACGGAGCACGAGAAGCAACGGCGCGCCGAAGAGCAGGTGATGGACGCTGTGCGAGCCCGACAGGCCGCCCGAGACAGCCTCGAAGCTGGCCGAGCGGCGTGGCAGTGCTACCTCGCGGCCTCCTACCGTGAGGCCTGCGCTCTCGACGAGAGCATCGCCGTGAAGGTCCGAGCCGCACAGGAGGCCGTCGCGGCCGCCGAGGCCTCCGCACAGGAAGCCGACGACCGCGAGAGCACGCTCAGATCGGCTACCGACCTCGCCGACTTGGAGCGCCAGGCCGCACAGAACTGGTCAAACGCTCAGCAACTCAGCAGCGAACTCGCACAGAAACTCACCGAGTTCACGACCTGGCACGCGGTGCTGATCGAGGAGCGCTCCACCCTTCTGCCCCATATTCAGGGCTGGGACGGAAGCGACACGGCTACCACCGCCAACCGACTAGAGCTGGGCAGGCGCGACCACCTCAAGGCGGAGCAGGCTCGCGATGCTGCCGAGGCCGCCGTCACCCGCGCCGAGAAGCACTTGAACGACGTCGAGCAAGGCCGCAGCGGGACCGCCGGCCGCGCCATCGACCTGCTGAGCGACCGCGGCATCCCCGCCTTCGGCCTGCTCGACCAGATCGATCTGGAGGCGACCGCCCGTCCGCTGTGGGAGCCGCGCCTTGCTCCCTGGAGCGATGCCGTTGTGGTCCAGCCCCGCCACGAGCACCGGGCCCGAGGTCTCCTTCACACCGCCCTGCCCGGAACCCAGATCGTCATCTGCGACCTCCAGCGGGAACCGCTGCCCGAAGGAGTTCGCAGCAATCTGAACCTGGCACGCTTCCTGACGGCCCTCAACGAGCGCTTCGGCCCCACGGCCGACGGCGCCGATGTCCACGACCAGGCGCTGGCCCTGACCGTCACGGGCGGTTTCACCACCCCGCTGGCCGGACGTGAAACCCGGCTGCAGCAGGCCCGTCGGCAACTCGCCGACGCCAATACGCAAGTGGCAGAAAACGCCAACACCCTGACAGCCGCTGCCGCTGGCGTCACCCTGGCCCACACCCCTGTCTCTTATACCCATCCGCCGCTGCCGACGCTCTCCTCTCTCTAGATCTCGGCGCGGCCCGGAGCCGGGGCCGGGGGAGCGGGCCGGTCCGGGCCGGACGCCTCGCGCTCGAGCAGGGCCACGGCGTGCTGCCCGAGCTGCGCGATCAGCGCACCCGGAAGCCACAGGGCCGGAGCGTTCCCCGAGTCCCCGGCGGCCTCGGTGCTCCCGGCGTCCTCGGCGGCCCGCGCGAGCACCTCGGCGGGGGTCGGCCGCGCGGCCGGATCCTTGCGCAGGCAGTCGTGTACGAGGTCGCGCAGTTCGGCCGGTACGCCGCTCAGGTCCGGTTCCGCTTCGGTGACGCGCATCAGGAGCGCCGCGATGCCTCCGGACTGCTCCGGGTCCCCGAACGGCAGCCGTCCGGTGGCGGCGTAGGCGAGCACGGCGCCGAGGCCGAAGACGTCGCAGGCGGGGGTCACGGGCGTGCCGTACACCTGCTCGGGGGCGAGGAAGCCGGGGGAGCCGAGGAGTTCGCCGGTCTGGGTCAGGACGGGATCGCCGGTGGCCTCCAGGGTCCTGGCGATGCCGAAGTCGATGACGCGGGGCCCGTCGACCGTGAGCAGGATGTTGCCGGGCTTCAGGTCCCGGTGGACGAGGCCGGCGCGGTGGATGTCCTGCAGGGCGTACGCGAGTCCCTGGGCCAGGACCCGCAGGGACGCGACCGGCAGCGGCCCGAAGTCGCGGCCGACGGCCTGGCGCAGGCTCGGCCCGGCGATGTAGGCGGTGGCCAGCCAGGGGACCTCCGCGTCGGGGTCGGCGTCGAGGACCGGCGCGGTCCAGGCTCCGCCGACGACGCGGGCGGCGGCGGCCTCGCGGCGGAAACGGGCGCGGAAGCCGGGGTGCGCGGCGAGGTGGGGGTGGATCAGCTTCACGGCGGCGGTGTGCCCGGCGGCTCCGGCATCCGCGCCGGGGCCGGGACCGGTGCCAGTGTCGGTGCCCGTGCGCGCGCCGAGGCCGGTGTCCGACTCCCTGCCCGGCTGGTCCGAGCGGCCGAGGAAGACCTGGCCCATGCCGCCGGTGCCGAGGCGCGCGAGCAGCCGGTAGGGACCGATGTGGTCCGGGTCCCGTGGGTGCAGTTGTTCCATGACGGTGTGGTCCTCCCCCTGGGACTCGCCGGAGGACGACAATAGTGCCGCCGCGCGCGGTCCCGGGTGCGGGGGTGCCGTTGCCCGCGGCCGCCCGAACGGGCCGGGACCCGGACGGAGTCCGGGACGCCCCCGAAGCGGTGCGCCCGCAGCCCGCGCCCACCCCGCGGGGGTCGGCCGGCAGGGGCTGCTCGTCACCTTCATCCTCGGTGGGCTCACCGCGCTGCCCCCGCTGTCCATGGACATGTACCTGCCGGCCCTACCGGCGGTGACCACCGCCCTGAACAGCCCGGCCGCCACCGTCCAGCTCACCCTCACCGCCTGCCTCGCCGGCATGGCGCTCGGCCAACTGGTCATCGGCCCCATGAGCGACAAGTGGGGCCGGCGCACCCCGCTGCTGATCGGCATGGTCGTCTACGTCCTGGCCACCGCCACCTGCGCCTTCGCCCCGACCGCCGAGCTGCTGATCGGCTTCCGCCTGCTCCAGGGCCTGGCCGGCGCGGCCGCGATCGTCATCGCGCGGGCCGTCGTACGCGACTTGTACGACGGGGTCGAGATGGCCCGGTTCTTCTCCACCCTGATGCTCATATCCGGCGTGGCCCCGATCATCGCCCCGCTCATCGGCGGCCAGATCCTGCGCTTCGCCGACTGGCGCGGCGTCTTCGTCGTCCTGACCGTCATCGGCGCCGTCCTGACCTTCACGGTCTGGCACAAGCTGGACGAGACGCTGCCGCCCGAACGCCGCCAGACCGGCGGGGTCGGCGCCGCGCTGTCGACCATGCGCGGGCTCTTCGCCGACCGCGTCTTCGCCGGCTACACCCTGGCCGGCGGCTTCTCCTTCGCGGTCCTCTTCTCCTACATAGCCGCCTCGCCGTTCGTGGTGCAGGAGATCTACGGTGCTTCGCCGCAGACCTTCAGCCTGCTGTTCGGCGTCAACTCCGTCGGCCTGATCGCGGTCGGCCAGGTCAACGGCAAGCTGCTGGTCGGCCGGGTCAGCATGGACAAGGTCCTGGCGGTCGGACTGGCGGTCATCACGGCCGCCTCGGTGGCCCTGCTCCTCATGTCGACCGGGGCGTTCGGCGAGGTCGGGCTCTTCCCGGTCTGCGCGGGGCTCTTCGTCCTGATGTCGGCGATGGGCCTGGTGCTGCCCAACACCAACGCGCAGGCCCTGATGCGCGCCCCGCACGCGGCCGGCTCGGCCTCCGCGCTGCTCGGCACCTCCTCGTTCCTGGTCGGGGCCGTCGCCTCGCCGCTGGTCGGGATCGCCGGCGAGGACACGGCGGTGCCGATGGCGCTGGTCCAGCTGACGTGCTCGCTGCTGGCGGTCGGCTGCTTCGCCGCGCTGTGCCGCCCCTGGCGCAAGCCCGAGCCGCAGGCGGCCTGAGCCGGATCCGGCCACGCCGGCGTTTGGGGCGCGGGGTCCGGGGTGTCGTGGGGCGGGAGCGAGCCCAGCTGGTGGTCGGCGACGTTCAGGGCCTCGTCGACGAGCCGCCGCAGGTGTCCGTGGCGCAGGGCGTAGACGACTCGGCGCCCGTCCTTGCGGGTGGTGACCAGGCCGGCCAGCCGGAGTTTGGCGAGGTGCTGGCTGACGGACGGCCGCGCGGCTCCGCAGGCCTCCGTGAGGGTGGTGACATCGGCCTCGCCCCGGCCGAGCTCGTCGAGCAGGGCGAGGCGGGTGGCGTCGGCGAGCAGCGCCAGGACGGATACGGCGGCCGCCAGGCGCTCGGCCTGCTCCTGCGGGTTCTGCGCATCTGCGATGTGCGTGCTTGCGCTCATGTGCACATGTTACGTCGCCGGCGCCGCGCGAGCGTCGGGAGGAGGCGGCCGGAGGAGGTGGCCGGAGGGGCGTCGGCGCGGTCGGGAGCGCCGTGCGGGCCGTGCCGCGACGGCCTTCTGAGGGCTCTGGAGCGTCCGTTCGGGTGGAGTGGGGCCTTCGCGGGTGCCAAGTGCCGCTGGAAGCATGCCGGTCCGTGCTGTGCTGTGGCCACGGCCTTTGAACGGCCGTACGCGGGCCCGCCCGCTGTTCGCGGCAGGTCCGCCCCAACAGCGAAGGAGGACTGATGTCGCACTACCGCAAGGACCGGCCAAGCCGGCGCGCGATTGCCCAACTGCTGGCCTCTGTAGTCTTGTTGACCGTGGCATTGCTGGACGTTTCCGGGGCCCACGCCGCCGCGGTGCACTCCAAACCGAACCCCGACTGGGATGCCATCGCCCGTTGCGAGTCCAGCGGGAACTGGCGGGCGAACACCGGCAACGGCCATTACGGCGGACTGCAGTTCACCCAGTCGAGCTGGAACGCGGCAGGGGGCCGCAGGTACGCACCGCGGGCCGACCTCGCCACGAAGGCGGAGCAGATCGCGACGGCGAGGAGGCTCGCCAAGATGCAGGGCATGGGGGCCTGGACCTGCGCACGCCGCCGCTGAACGGCCGCCCCAAGCTCTGGAGTTCCTCAAGTCGGGTTGGTCCGGGGGCCGCGCGGGGGATTCCCCTGGCACGGACCGGATGGGACCGGACCGCAGAACGGGGGCAGGACATGGAATTCCTGGTGATCCTGGGGTTCATCCTCATCGTGCTGATCGTGGCCGCGTCGGGGGGACGCGGCCACGATCAGCACGATGAGGATGAGCCCCAGGATCACCAGGAATTCCATGTCCTGCCCCCGTTCTGCGGGGGAAGCCCCCCGTCCGCTACGCCGCCACCGGACTCCCCTGGGGCCTGACCCTCGACGCCAACACCGGCCGCATCACCGGCAAACCCTGGAGCAGCGGCACCGTCCAGATCACCGCCACCGCCACCGCCACCGACAGCACCGGAACCACCGCCGCCACCGCCTTCCCCCTCACCATCAACTGGTTCTGAGACGGGGCGGGGGCGGGCTCGTACGAGCCCGCCCCCACGTCACGCGCCCGACAGCGGATCCAGCTCGCGGCGCCGGCGGCTGATCGAGTCGGGGTCCCAGCCCGGCCTGGGCACGGAGGCCAGCAGCAGCCGTGTGTACGGGTGGTGGGGGTCGGTGAGCAGCTCCGAGACGGGCCGGTGTTCCATCGTCCGGCCGCGGTACATGACGAGCGCCTCGTCGCACACGTAGCGGACGACCGCCAGGTCGTGGCTGACGAAGACCAAGCCGATGCCGGTGTCGCGGCGGATGTCGGAGAGCAGGTTGAGCACCTGCGCCTGCACCGACACGTCCAGGGCGGACACCGCCTCGTCCAGCACCAGGACGGCGGGTTCGACGGCGAGCGCCCGGGCGATCGCGGCGCGCTGGCGCTGTCCGCCCGAGAGCCTGCGGGGCAGCGCGGCCGCCTCGCGGTCGCCGAGCCCGACCTGGGCCAGCAGTTCCTTGACCCGGGCGGCGCGTGCCGTCCGGTCGGACATCCCGTGCAGCTGGAGCACCCCGTCGACCGTCGCCCCGATGCCGATCCGGGAGTCCAGGGAGAGGTAGGGGTCCTGGAAGACGATCTGGACGGCCTTGGCGCGGGCCAGCCGGGCGGCCCGCCCCCGTACGGAGGCGGCGAGCGGCTGCCCCTGGACGAGGATCTCCCCCGCGTCGGGGCGTTCGAGGCCGACCAGCATCCGGGCCGTGGTGGTCTTCCCGGAACCGGACTCCCCCACGATGCCGAGCGCGCCGCCCGGCCGTACGGAGAAGGACAGGTCGTCGACGGCGACGACCTCCGTCCCGCCGGTCCGGTAGATCTTGCGCAGGCCGCTCACCCTGAGGAGGTCCGGGGCGCCGCCGGGCTCACGGGCGCCGGCCGTCAGCTCGCCGGCCGTCAGCTCGCCGTCTGTTCTGGGCTCGGTGGTCAACGGTCCTCCTCGCGGGCGAGGTCGGCCGGCAGGTGGGCGGCGGCCGCGGCCCGGCCGGGCCCGCCCAGCCCCGGCCGTCCCCGCCCCGAGGCCCCACGCCCCCTTCTGCCGCACCCTCTAGGGTGGTCGGCATGGCACAGGAACAGGGCCGCACGCCCGGTAAGACCGCGGCGGGCCGGGGCGGCCGGGCCGCCCGGGGCGGTTACGCGGTGGGCGACGCCCGCCGCCGGATGATCCTCGACACCGCCGTCGAGCACTTCGCGCAATGGGGCTTCAACGCCTCCTCGCTGGCCCGGATCGCACAGGACTGCGGGATCACCCAGGGCGGCCTGCTGCACCACTTCCGGGGCAAGGAGGACCTGCTGCTGTCGGTCCTGGCGCGGAGCGAGGAGCACGACGTCGACCGGCTCTTCAGCCCGCCGGGCGAGGGGTTCCCCCCGGTCGCCGAGCACTTCGCCGCGGTCGTCGCCCTCGCGGCGGACAACGCCCGCCGGCCCGGCATCGTACGGATGTACAACACGCTGGTCGGGGAGTCCGGAAACCCCGACCACCCCGCGCACGACCACTTCCGGCAGCGCTACGCCCGGGTGCTGGGTCACACCGTCGGCCTGCTGGAGGCGGGGGCGGCGCGCGGCGAGGTCCGGCCGGGGACGGACTGCGAGGCTGTCGGCCGCGAGATCCTCGCGGTGATGGACGGGCTGCAGATCCAGTGGGTCCTGGACCCGGAGGGCGTGGACATGCCGGGCCTGTTGGCCGGGTACCTGGACCGGCGGCTGCGGGACATCACGGTGGCGGGCGCGGGCCTGGCTGCGGGTGCGGGTCTGGGCACGGGTGCGGGCCTGGGCCTGGGCGGGGGCGCGGGTCTGGGGCGCGCGGAAGGGGCCTCGTCCTCGTCCTCGTCCTAGTTCGGGCTGAAGGACGGGAGCGCGCCCAGCACCTTCTCAAGGCCCTTCGGGATCTTGGTGTCGGCGGCCGCGACCTCGTGACCGTCGTGCCTGAAGGCATAGGTGAACCCGTCGGCGACGGGCTGGTCGGGGACGGAGATCCGGGGCAGGTGGGCGAAGTCCGCCTCCCGGAGGGCGGTCCTCAGCTTCGCGAGGGCGGCCGCCGAGAGCTTGTCCCTGCCGATCACCGCGGCCTTCGCATCGAGCCGCAGGAACGATCCGTCGCTCTTGATGATCAGCGTGCTGTTCTTCCCCGCGAGGCCGCCGCTGCGGGTGACCGCGACGAGGGTCATCTCGGCGGCGGGCGGCGAGGGGCTCGGCGCGGGAGCGGGGGCGGACCCCCGCCTGCCCTCGTCCCGGGTGCCGGGGTGGTGCACCGGCTCCTGCTCGTCCCCCGCTCGCCGTCCGTGGCGGTGGCCGCGCGGATCCTGCGCGCCCGGTTCCGCGCCGAGCTCGCCCCCATGCCGGTGCCCGAAGCGGCCCGCACCCCCGTCTACTCCACCTGGTACGCCTTCAACCAGGACGTCAGCGCGGCCGCCGTCGAAACCCAGGCCGAACTGGCCGCCGGCCTCGGCTGCGGCGCACTCATCCTGGACGACGGCTGGCAGGAGCTGGGCCACGGCCGCGGCTACGCCGGCTGCGGCGACTGGCGCCCCGACCGGGCCAAGTTCCCCGACTTCGCCGGGCACGTGGCCCGCGTCCGCGCCCACGGGCTGAGCTACCTGGCCTGGGTGGCGCCCCTGCTGCTCGGCCCCGGAGCCGCCGGCCACGGCCGGTGGGCGCACTGCGCGCCCGCCCCCGCCACCGTGCCCGGCGCGCACGTGCTCGACCCGCGCCGCCCCGAGGTGCGCGCCCACGTGGTCCGGCTCTGCGTCCGGCTGGTCCGGGAGTACGGACTCGACGGACTCAAGCTCGACTTCCTCGACCAGGCCATGGTGTACGCGGACGACGGCGCGGGCGATGTCGGACGGGCCATGGTGGCCCTGCTGACGGACCTCCGGCAGGCCCTGGAAGCCGTCCGCCCCGGGCTGCTCCTCGAACTGCGCCAGCCCTACACGGGACCGGGCATGGCCCCCTTCGGCAACATGCTGCGCTCCTTCGACTGCCCGGCCGACGCGACCGCCAACCGGGTCCGCACCCTCGACACCGCCCTGCTCGCCGTCGGCGGGGCCGTCCACTCCGACATGCTCCTGTGGTCGCCCGACGCGCCCGTGGCCGCGGTGGCCCGGCAGCTGATCGGGGCCCTGCACGCGGTGCCGCAGATCTCCGTACGACTGGACCGGGTACCGGCGGCGCACCGGGAGGCGGTGGGCTTCTGGCTGCGGCAGTGGCGCCTGCACCGGGAGCTGTTGCTCGACGGGGAGGTCGAGCCGGGACGGCCCGACGAGCTGTACCCGCTGGTGCGGGCGAGCGCCGGGGACCGCTGCCTGATCAGCGTGCACGGAGACCGGGTCGTCCCGCTGGACTTCTCCGCGCACCGCCGCTTCCACCTGGTCAACGGCTCGGACCGGGACCGGGTGATGGTGGAGGCCAGCCGCCCCGCTTCGCGGGCGACCGCGTGGGCGCAGCCGACCCCGTGGGCGCGGCCGACCCCGTGGGCGCGGCCGACCCCGTGGGCGCGGCCGACCCCGCGGGTGCAGCCGGCCCCGCGGGTGAGGGCGGGGGCGCCGGTGAGGGGCGGTGGTCTGGTCGCTCCGGCATCGCAGGTCAGCTCCCGGTCGAACGGGTGTTTACGGGCAAGGGGCAGGATATCCGGGTGAATGGTTCCCAGGGTCTCTCGCCGTCTGGGAGTCGGGGTTCCCGGGCCCGCCGGGGCCGTTGGGAAGGCTTTCCCTTCGTCGGATCGTGCGATCGAGTTTTGGGTTGCGGACAGGGACTGTCCGCAACGAGGGTTAGTTTGGCGGCATGGCCTCCAGGACGCCCCACCCCGTGCTCGACACCCGTTCGCTCAACCGTGCCACGCTCGCCCGCCAGCTGCTCCTGAACCGCGCCGAGATGTCCGCGGCCGACGCCGTCGAGCACCTGCTCGGGCTGCAGGCCCAGAACGTGAAGCCCCCGTACTTCCAGCTCCACGCCCGCCTCGCCGGCTTCCGCCCCGCCGAGCTCGCCGGGCTCATGGAGTCCCGCGAGGCCGTCCGGATCGTCACCATGAGGTCCACCATCCACACCCACACGGCCCACGACGCGCTCACCCTGCGGCCGCTCGTCCAGCCCGCCCGCGACCGCGAGGTCACCTACTTCCGCAAGGGCCTCACCGGAGTGGACCTGGACGCCCTGGCCGAGCACGCGCGGGCGTTCGTCGAGGCCGAGCCGCGCACCATGGCGGAGATCCGCGAGGAGCTGCTCACGCGGTGGCCGGACGCCGATCCGCAGTCGCTGTCCGTCGCCGCCCGCTGCCGCCTGCCGCTCGTCCAGGTGACCCCGCGCGGGGTGTGGGGCAGGAGCGGGCAGGTACGGCTCACCACCCTGCGGAAGTGGGTGGGCGACGGAGACGGCCGGGACGAGGGCGCGGCGGCCTCCGTCGACGAGGCCGTCCTGCGCTACCTCGGGGCCTTCGGGCCCGCCTCCGTCAAGGACATGCAGACCTGGGCCGGCCTCACGCGGCTGCGCGAGGCCTTCGAGCGGCTGCGGCCCCGGCTGGCCGTCTTCCAGGACGAGAACGGCGTCGAGCTCTTCGACCTGCCCGGGGCTGTCCTTTATACCCAACTCCGAGCCCACGCCGAGCTGCATCAGGCCCACCGGGTCGCCGCTGCGCTCGACGAGGGCCAGCGCGTCCGCGAGCGCGGGCCACATCCTCGGCGAGTACAGGGCGGTCCCGATGGCCTCCACCACGTCCTGCCCGGTGAAGGCCTGCCCGTCGCCGCCGGTCAGCGGCCGCTGGTCCAGGCGTGTGACCAGGCCCTGGACCTTCTGCTTGGCGGTGCGGGTGTTCGTGCCGAACACGCAGCCCGGGCGGTGGGCGCACCAGGTGAGGAAGTTGTCCAGGGCCCGCTGCTGGCCGGCCGCGGAGACCAGGGCCTGCTCGGTGAGCGGTTCGGAGAGGGTGTCGACCCCGTCGAGGACCATGCGGCCGGTGGTCTTCGGGAACTGGGCGGCGTAGACGGCGCCGAGGCGGGTCCCGTAGGAGAAGCCGAGGTAGTCGAGCTTCTCCTCGCCGAGCGCCCGGCGTATCTCGTCCATGTCGCGGGCCACGCTGACGGTGCCGATGTACGGGAGCACGGGCCCGGAGGCGCGTGCGCAGCTCTGGGCCATGGCGCGGAGGGCGGCGAGCTCGGTGGCCGCACCGTCGGAGGTTGCGCCGTCGGTGGCGGGCGCCGGGCTGTCGCCCTGGCTCCGGCCGTGGCCCTGGCCGTGGCCCTGGCCGTGGCCCTGGCCGTGGCCCTGGCCCTGGGCGCCGCCCTGGCCGTCGCCGCAGCTGACGGGGGCGCTGTGGCCGACGCCCCGGGGGTCGAAGGCGACGAGGTCGTAGCGCTTGTTGAGCTCCGCGAAGAGGCCGGGGTCGGCGGCGAGCCCGGATATCCCGGGTGCGCCGGGCCCGCCGAAGTTCAACACCAGTGAGCCGATGCGCCGCGAGGCGGGACCGGTGGCGGGGAGCCGGGCGAGGGCGAGGGCGACGGTGCGCTGGGCATTGCCCTGGTCGGGGTGGCCGTAGTCGAGGGGCACGGCGAGCGTGCCGCAGCGCATGTCGGCGGGCACGGGCTTCTCGGGGCAGCTGCCCCAGCGGATGCCTCCGGTGGCGGGCGGGGGCGCGGGCGCCGCCGCGAGCGAGACGGCCGCCAGGGCGGCGGCCGCGAGGCCGCCGGCCATCCGCGTACGGGAACGGGAACGGGAACGGGAACGGTGCACTGCACCCTCCTGGGGCGGCCCCCCGGACCAGTGAGCCCACCATAAACGGCCGCGCTGATCGCGCTGACCATCGACGAGGAGGGCCAGGCCCGCACCGTCGAGCACAAGGTCGCCATCGCCGAGCGCCTCATCGAGGACCTGACGGGCAACTGGGGAATCCACGAGTCGGACATCCTCATCGACACCCTGACGTTCACGATCTGCACGGGTCAGGAGGAATCGCGGAAGGACGGCATCGCGACGATCGAGTCGATCCGCGAGCTCAAGCGCCGCCACCCCGACGTTCAGACGACGCTGGGTCTGTCGAACATCTCCTTCGGCCTCAACCCGGCCGCCCGCGTACTGCTGAACTCCGTCTTCCTCGACGAGTGCGTCAAGGCCGGCCTGGACTCCGCGATCGTGCACGCGAGCAAGATCCTGCCGATCGCCCGCTTCGACGACGAGCAGGTCGGCACGGCCCTCGACCTGATCTACGACCGGCGCGCTGAGGGCTACGACCCGCTGCAGAAGCTGATGGCCCTCTTCGAGGGTGTGAACACCAAGTCGATGAAGGCCGGCCGGGCCGAGGAGCTCCTCGCGCTGCCGCTGGACGAGCGGTTGCAGCGCCGGATCATCGACGGCGAGAAGAACGGCCTGGAAGCCGACCTCGACGAGGCGTTGGAGACGCGTCCGGCGCTGGAGATCGTCAACGACACCCTCCTGGAGGGCATGAAGGTCGTTGGTGAGCTGTTCGGTTCCGGGCAGATGCAGTTGCCGTTCGTGCTGCAGTCGGCTGAGGTGATGAAGACGGCGGTGGCTCATCTGGAGCCGCACATGGAGAAGAGCGACGCCGACGGCAAGGGCACGATCGTGCTGGCCACGGTCCGCGGGGACGTCCATGACATCGGCAAGAACCTGGTCGACATCATCCTCACCAACAACGGCTACAACGTCGTCAACATCGGCATCAAGCAGCCGGTCTCCGCGATCCTGGAGGCCGCGCAGGAGCACAGGGCCGATGTCATCGGCATGTCGGGGCTGCTGGTCAAGTCGACGGTGATCATGAAGGAGAACCTCGAAGAGCTCAACCAGCGCAAGCTGGCGGCCGACTACCCCGTCATCCTCGGCGGCGCCGCCCTGACCCGCGCCTACGTCGAACAAGACCTCCACGAAATCTACGAAGGCGAAGTCCGCTACGCCCGCGACGCCTTCGAAGGCCTGCGCCTCATGGACGCCCTGTACGTACTGTCCTCGCGCCCGGTGGCCGGTACGGCCCACCGCAGCAGGGATGCCTTCCTGCACCGGCTCACGGGCGACGTCCGGCGGCCCGGATTCGCCATGCTGGTCGCGGAGCGGCCCGCCTTGTTCGGATGCTTCTTCTGCTTCCCCCTGCGGCTCGACGGCTCATGGTGGCGCCGGTTCCTCGGGGTCCTTCCCCGGGATGTCGTTCACCTTACCGCCTCCGTCAACGCCTTCGCCCTCATCGACGCCGCCGCCGACGCGGGCTGCGACGCCGTGAAGTTCCAGAAGCGCACCCCCGAGATCTGCACCCCCCGCGATCAGTGGGACATCGAGCGCGACACCCCCTGGGGCCGCATGACCTACATCGACTACCGCCACCGCGTGGAGTTCGGCGAGGCCGAGTACCGCGCCATCGACGAGCACTGCGCCAAGCGCGGCATCGACTGGTTCGCCTCCCCGTGGGACACCGAGGCCGTCGCCTTCCTGGAGAAGTTCGACGTCCCCGCCCACAAGGTCGCCTCCGCCTCGCTGACCGACGACGAGCTGCTGCGCGCCCTGCGCGCCACCGGCCGCACCGTCGTCCTCTCCACCGGCATGTCCACCCCGAAGCAGATCCGGCACGCGGTGGAGGTGCTCGGCAGCGACAACATCCTGCTCTGCCACGCCACTTCGACGTACCCGGCCAAGGCGGAGGAGCTCAACCTGCGGGTCATCAACACCCTCCAGGAGGAGTACCCCAACGTCCCCATCGGCTACTCCGGCCACGAGACGGGCCTGCAGACCACCCTGGCGGCGGTCGCGCTCGGAGCCGCCTTCGTCGAGCGCCACATCACCCTCGACCGCGCGATGTGGGGCTCCGACCAGGCGGCCTCCGTCGAGCCCGGCGGCCTGACCCGGCTGGTCCGCGACATCCGCACCATCGAGACCGCGCTGGGCGACGGCGTCAAGCGCGTCTACGCCTCCGAGCTCGGCCCGATGAAGAAGCTCCGCCGGGTCCAGGGCGAGCTCGCCTCGGTGTGAGCGGGGCCGCGGGGGGTCCGGGAGCCGGCCCGGCAGCGGACCCGCGCGGACCGTGCGTCCTTCCCTTCCACCCTCTGACGAGGAGTACGCGGTGACCCCCTCAGACCCTATTGATCAGAAACGGTTCGGGTTCTGGGTCGTTGAGCTGGGTGTGAGCGATCTGGTGGGGGACGCACGGCATCTGTCGCCGTCGGCGCAGGAGGCCCTGCGGCTGCGGGCGGTGGCCGCGTTGGTGGCAGGGAGGGGCCGTGAGGACGTGGCGGCGGTGTTCGGCGTGTCGCTGAAAGCAGTCGACATCTGGTGGACGAAGTGGCAGGCCGGCGGCCGGGAAGCGCTCGTCATGCGGCCGCGCGGCAAGCCGGTCGGGGTGCACCAGGTGCTCGGGGAGGCCGAGCAGGCCGCGGTCCGGCAGGCCGTCCTCGATCACATCCCCTCCGACCTGGGACTTTCGGGTCAGCTGTGGACTCGGGGGCAGATAGGCGAGCTGATCTTCAAGCTGTACCGGGTCCGCTTCACCGAGCCCGGGGTGGGCAAGTACCTCAAGCGTTGGGGGCTGAGCTTCCAGCGTCCGGACAAGCGGGCGGTCGAGCAGGACGCGGAAGCGGTCCGCGTCTGGCACGAGGAGACCTGGCCGGCGATCCGGGCCAGGGCGAAGGCGGAGAACGGCGAAGTTCTCTTCGGTGACCAGGTCGGGGTCCGCTCGGACCAGGTCACTGGCCGCACCTGGGGTGCCAAGGGCGCGACTCCCATCGTCCGCCGCACCGGGAACCGGTTCTCCGTGAACGCGATGTCCGCGATCAGCACCCGCGGCCGGATGCACTTCATGGTCTTCACCGAGTCGTTCGACGCGAAGGTCATGTGCCGCTTCCTCGCCCGGATCGTCGGGCACTTCGACCGGAAGGTCCATCTGATCGTCGACCGGCACTCGGTCCACCGCTCGAAGACCGTCCGGGCCTGGCTCGCCGGCCACAAGGACGAGATCGAGCTGCACTTCCTGCCCTCGTACTCACCCGAGCTGAACCCGGACGAGCTCGTCAACGCCGACCTCAAACGCAGCCTGCCCCACACCCACCGGTCCAGGAACCAGGCCGAACTCGCCGCCGAAACCCGCAGGTTCTTCCACAGACGCCAACGTCAACCACACATCGTCCGCGGCTACTTCGGCGGCCCACACGTCCGCTACGTCCTGGACGAGAACCCTTTGAGTTTCTGATCAATAGGTATTGATCAGAAACTCAAAGGGTTCTCGTTCAGGACGTAGCGGACGTGCGGGCCGCCGAAGTAGCCGCGGACGATGTGTGGTTGACGCTGGCGTCTGTGGAAGAATCTGCGGGTTTCGGCGGCGAGTTCGGCCTGGTTCCTGGCCCGGTGGGTGTGGGGCAGGCTGCGTTTGAGGTCGGCGTTGACCAGCTCGTCGGGGTTCAGCTCGGGTGAGTACGAGGGCAGGAAGTGCAGCTCGATCTGGTCCTGGTGGCCGGCGAGCCAGGCCCGGACAGTCTTCGAGCGGTGGGCCGAGTGGCGGTCGACGATCAGGTGGATCTTCCGGTCGAAGTGCCCGACGAGCCGGGCGAGGAAGCGGCACATCACGGTCGCGTCGAACGACTCGGTGAAGACCATGAAGTGCATCCGGCCGCGGGTGCTGATCGCGGACATCGCGTTCACGGAGAAGCGGTTCCCGGTCCGGCGGACGATGGGAGTCGCGCCCTTGGCGCCCCAGGTTCGGCCGGTGACCTGGTCCGAGCGGATCCCGACCTGGTCGGCGAAGAGGACTTCGCCGTTCTCCGCCTTCGCCCTGGCCCGGATCGCCGGCCAGGTCTCCTCGTGCCAGACCCGGACCGCTTCCGCGTCCTGCTCGACCGCCCGCTTGTCCGGACGCTGGAAGGTCAGCCCCCAACGCTTGAGGTACTTGCCCACCCCGGGCTCGGTGAAGCGGACCCCGTACAGCTTGAAGATCAGCTCGCCTATCTGCCCCCGCGTCCACAGCTGACCCGAAAGCCCCAGGTCGGAGGGGATGTGATCGAGGACAGCCTGCCGAACAGCGGCCTGCTCGGCCTCCGACAGGACCTGGTACTCACCCACGCGACGGCCTCGTGGGCGGGACAGCAGTGCGTCCCGGCCGCCGGCCTGCCACTTCGCCCACCAGTTGTCCACGGCCTTCACCGACACCTTGAACAGGGCGGCAACCTCTACCCGGTCCCGGCCCTCCACCAGCGCGGACACCGCCAGCAACCGCGCGGCCTCCTGCGCATCCGGCGACCAGGCCCGCGCATCCCCCACCAGATCACTCACACACCGTCAACGAGCCTGAACTCAAAGCGTTTCGGATCAATACCCCCGCCCTGGCTCCGGACCCGGTGGAAGGTGTCGACGAGACCGATGCCCGCGAGCCAGCGCTCCACCGTGTCGGGGTCATGCCCGGAGGAGGACGCGGCGGACAGTTCGGTGGCGAGGGCGGAGAGGGGGGACGAGAGCCGGCCGGCGTTCAGCGTGAGCACCTCGTACCCCTCCTGGCGCATGCGGGGCAGTACGCCCGCCAGCGCGAGGGAGGACTTGCCGCAGCCCGAGGGCCCGTACAGGGTGACGACCCCGCGGTCGCCCTTCAGGGCCGTGACCACGTGGTCGGCGTCCTCGTCCCGCCCGAAGTAGACGTCGCCGTCCGTCTCCAGGAACGGCTTCAGCCCGCGGAAGGGTGAGGGCGGCAGTACGACCCGGGCCAGCTCGGGGATCTCGCGCAGGATGGCCCGGGTCCGCAGTACGTAGCCCTGCTGGGTGTCCCGCTCGGGCTGGGCCGCGACCATGAGGCCGACCACGGCGCCTTCCTCCGTGTCCCACACCGGGCTGCCGCTGAACCCCCGCCTGATGTGCGGCGACACCCCGTCGGCCCGGGACAGCTGGAGCCAGCCCTCGCTGGTGCCTCCGGCGAACCGGCCCCGGAACCAGGTCTCACCGGGCTCGCCGTCCGTGAACCCCACCGCGAGCGCCCCGTGTTCCAGGACGCTTTCGGGATCGGCCATGGGCAGCAGCCGTACGTCGCTGACCGGCTCGGTCAGCCGCAGGACGGCGATGTCACCCGCCCGGCCCGAGCGGATGGGCACCCAGTTCTCGACCACGGCCGGCCACTGCCACGGCCCTTCGCCGTCGGTGCGGCCCTCGTCGAGCGGAAGGTCCACCGTGACCGCGGCCCCGGTGAGGTCCTCCTCCCGGGGGCGCCCCGCCGCGTCCGACACCACGTGCGTGCAGGTCAGTACCAGATCCGGGGCCGCGAGGAAGCCCGCCGCTACGGCGCTCTCATCGTCTCCGGCCATGTCACCCCCTCCGAGCCACCCGGGCCGACCCCCGACGGCGCGCTGCGCCCCAGCGTCACCCTGGCCGACGGCGGCCCCCTGTAGGGGCGCACCCTCCTTGGCGCCACCCGCCCGCCCGGGCCAGATCGTCCAGCTCGTGCTGCGCCACGTCGAGCCGGAAGGGCTTGGCCCACTCCCCGGAACCGCTCATGCCCTCGCCCCCCAAATCGTGTGGTCGTCATATCCCGCCCCCGCGGCGGCCCGCGCCCCGGCGGCCACCTCCTCGAGCACCCGCCGGCCGCGGTCCTCGGCCATGTCGAGCCGGCTGAGCATCGCCGGAGTCGCGATCCCCGGCAGGGCGTGCTGGTAGAGCGCGGCCACCCGGCGCTCGATGTCGCCGCGGTCGCTGAAGGTCTGCGAGTAGAGCTGTACCCCGGTCCAACACGCGGACAGGATCCAGGCCGTCTCGGCGGGATCCACGTGCGGCAGCAGTTCGCCCTGGTTCTTCGCCGCGATCAGCAGTCTGCGCAGGACCTCGATCCACCCCGGGACCGCGCCGCCGCGGATCTCGAACGTCTCGGGTCCGAGGGAGAGTCTGGCACCGGCGCTGATCATCGGTTCGTGTCTTATCCGGTACGCCGACACCATCGCGACGTCGACGACTTCCTGAAGTTTGCTCTCGCGGGGTGGCACGAGGAACGTGTCGTACTGCATGTCGAGCACGCCTTGGGCCAGCTCCAGCTTCGAGGTGAAGTGGAAGTACAGAGCGCCCTTGGTCACCCCCGCGTGCGCGAGTATCTCCGCGATGGTGGCGGCCTCGTAGCCGCGCTCGGCGAAGACCACCGCCGCGGCTTCCAAGATTGCCCGCCGCGTACGGACCGCACGTTCCTGCCGCACCACAGCGTCTCCGATCTCCAAGGGGGTTCCACCGGCGGATGCGCACCCATGATCCACCGGCCTGGCAAACCAAACCTGAAGGTCCGTAAGTTACCAAGTGGCTTCCGGCAGTTGTCGAGCGAGTCTGCCACCCCACGTATCAATTCTGAACCCGCTCACCGCCCCGTTTCATCATGGATCCCCTCAACTCACAACGGCATGGCCCACGGTGGCCGGAACCAGACAATCCACCACACGAAACCGCCCACATGGTTTCTTTTGAGGCGCGTCCAACGGGCCCGCCGACCTCACGCGAAGACCACCCCAAGGGGGGTAGTGGCTAGCACGGGCCGATGGCAGGACCGCCGCCCCGCCCCCGAGTCCCCGCAGACCGAAACCCGCCGCCCCTGGTGGGCCCCGTCGTCCGCGGGTACGAGCGGCCGGACTCCGTGCGGGGCCGGGCCCCGGTGCTACGCGGTGACCCGGGGGCGGACCGCGTCGAGCAGCCCGGCGGTGCTGACGATCCGGGCGAAGTCCCCGCCCTGGAGGTTGACGGCGGTGGCGAGGACGAGCTGTTCGGCCGTCATCCGCGGCGCGTCCGGGCCGGGTCCGGCGGCGAGGTCGAAGGTGTGCGTGGCATCGAGCGGCACGAGGACGTCGTAGCCCAGGTTCCCGGCCATCCGGGCGGTGGTCTCGACGCACATGTTGGTCTGGATCCCGGCGATCACGAGCTGTCCGACGTCGTGGGCGGTGAGCCACTCCCTGAGGTCCGGGGTGCCGTAGAAGGCGGAGTTGACGGACTTGGTGATGGTCAGGGCCGCTCCCGCCGACCGCTCGGCGACGATGTCCTTGAAGGCGTGGCCGGGCTGGTCCGGCCCGAAGACCGTGCCGGCGGGGGAGACGTGCCGGACGAGCACGACCGGGCGGCCGGTCTCCTGCCAAGCGTCCATCAGAGCCGCGATGTTGGCTTCCGCGTCCGGGTTGTCGCGCGGGCCCCAGTAGGTCTCGTCGTCGAAGCCCTTCTGCACGTCGATGACCAGCAGGGCACTGTCTTCGGTGATCTCGATCTTCTTCGTCATGGCTCAATCCTCGGCCGCGCGGCGCCTGGGGAACAGCGGCGGGCGGGACGCCGAACGATGGGATCCTGCCAGCCTGGCAGCCCTCGCGGGACGCTGCGCGGGCGCCTTCGCGGGGTCGGTCACGGGCGCCTTCGCGGGCTCCGCCGCGGACGCCTTCGCGGGGTCCTTCCCGGGCTCCGCCGCTGACGCCGCGGGCCTGCCGAAGACCCGTTCCGCGGACCTGTGCGCGCACCCGTCGAACCCGCCCCCACCCGCTCCCTGACGGCCCGGCGGGACGCGCGCGACCCCCAGGCGCCCGCCCGCCGTGCACGCGGTCCCCGCCGGAAGACCGTGGTCGCCTTCGCCACCGCGATGGCCCTGGCCGCCTCCCTCGGCGCCTGCTCCTCCGGCGCCAAGGACGACAAGGGCGCCGCCTCGGGATCCGAGGCCGGCTTCCCCGTCAAGGTGGCCACCAAGTTCGGTGACATCACCGTGAACGAGAAGCCGCAGCGGGTGGTCGCGCTGGGCTGGGGCGACGCCGAGACCGCGCTGGCCCTGGGCGTACAGCCGGTGGGCGCCAGTGACTGGCTCGCCTTCGGCGGCGACGGGGTCGGCCCCTGGGCCAAGGGCCTCTCCACCAAGAGCCCCGAAAAGATCGGCACCCTGGAGCCCGAGTACGAGAAGATCGCGGCCCTCAAGCCCGATCTGATCCTCGACACCAAGTCCAGTGGCGACCAGAAGCGCTACGACACCCTCAGCAAGATCGCCCCGACCATCGGGGTCCCGAAGGGCGGCGACCAGTACCTGACGAACTGGGAGTCGCAGACCACGATGGTCGCCGACGCCCTCGGCCTCCACGCCAAGGGCGCGGAACTCATCGCCGGCGTCGAGGGGAAGTTCAAGGCCGCCGTGGCACAACACCCCGAGTTCCAGGGCAAGACCGTCACCGCCGGCTCCCTCACGAGCGTCGGCTACGGCGCCTACGTCCATGGCAGCGGCCGTGTCGACTTCCTCGAGCGGCTCGGTTTCAAGAACAACCCGAAGGTCGACGCCAAGGCCGGGGGCTCCTTCTTCACCGAGGTCTCCCGCGAGGACCTGGACCTGCTCGACGCCGACCTCGTGATCATGGGGCCGATCGGCGTGCCCTCCGCCAAGGTCAAGGACGACGCCCTCTACCGGGAGATTCCCGCCGTCAAGGCCGGCCACGCCATCGTCTTCGAACCCGAGTCGACCCTCAGCACCGCCTTCGCGACCGACTCCGTACTCTCCGTCTCCCACGCCCTGGACCAGGTCGTCCCCGAGATCGCCAACGCCCTGAAGTAGCCGGGCCGCGCCCCCGGCGCGCCCCCGCACGCGGAGGATTCGCCGGCGCGGCGGTATTCGGCGTTGATGCGTTGGGCTTCTTCGAGTTGGTCTTCGAGGATGATGATGCGGCAGGCGGAGTCGATCGGGGTTCCCTGGTCGACGAGTTCGCGGGCGCGGGCGGCGATGCGCAGCTGGTAGCGGGAGTAGCGGCGGTGACCGCCGTCCGAGCGGAGCGGGGTGATGAGGCGGGCCTCGCCCAGGGCGCGGAGGAAACCTTGGGTGGTGCCGAGCATCGCGGCGGCCCGGCCCATGGTGTAGGCGGGGTAGTCGTCGTCGTCGAGACGGCCGAACGAGTCGTCTGCTGTCATTGAACCTCTCTCGTGGAACGCGTGGAGGGGCCCTGGTGCCTATGGCACCAGGGCCCCGAAGGAACTACTACACCATCTGCCGGCCCTGATACTGCGCCGGCCTTCTGTGTCCGCAGACCCGACTCATGCGTGATCGGGATGCGGGGATCGCGGTTGCTTGACCGGAGACCACCTCACTAACGATGTCCTGCGGTACCCGGGCTTCAACCTGCCGGCCCGGGCGATCCTGATGGCGCTAAGCTCCTCCGTTCTTCCCTCAGTGATCAACTACTTACCAAGCGGGGGACTGTGTACTGCTGGTGATGCTTACTGCTGATACTGCGAACCGCTTGTACTGCTCGTGGCCTGACCCAGCGCCACGTTTCGGCAGCCAGCCCCGTCGCCCGTCGTGCGTCTGCTCTGGCTTGGAACCCCACTGCCGAACTTCCTGGTGGCCGCGCCTGCACTCGACGTCTCCACCAAGGTGCTGCTCACTGACTTCACTGCTGGGTACTGCACCTACAGGTACTGCTACTGCGTCAACTGCGGTTCTGCTCGTGGTGGCCCCTGATCACTGCTGGCCACCCGGTCCGGTCGTCAGTCCCGTCGCCGTCCTGCACCAGCCCTGGCTTCGGAACTCCACCACCGCACCGTCCTGCGCACTGCATCTACGGGTACTACGGGTGAACAGGCCCGTCGTCGGCTCCTCGGACAGGACGGCGAGCGCCGCCGCGCGACGCACCGGGGACCCCCCGGCGTTCTCACCTACCGGGTTGGACTCTCTGCTTGCCATGGCTGTGGGCCTTTCGGGGGTGGGAGGAGGAGCAAGGGTGCGGGAACGACGACGTCGCTCAAGGACTCGACTGGGCCCGGTGGAACGGGCCGGTGCACCGGTCCGGCCAGGGCGTCGCCCCGGCCGGGCCCGTACGGCGGGCGACGGCGTCCAGCCGTTCCACGACATCGGACGAGGGGGCCCGGAAGGGGCCGGTGCCGGTGGGCAGTTCGGCCAGCAGGATGCGGGCGGGCAGGGCGCCGGCCGCGTCGTGGCGGGCCAGGACGGTGAACGCCGCGCCGGTACCGAAGAGAGCCTGCGTCCCGTTCCCGTCACGGGAGAGCACCGAGGTGCGGCGGGCGGTCAGGGGCCGGATGGCGTAGCGGACGTGGGACGGCGGCGGCTGGGGCGCGTGCCGCGCGTCCAGGTGGACGACGTCCAGCGGAACGTCGCACTCCAGCAGCGCGCCCGGCACCAACTCGTCCGGGACGGACGACGGCGCCACGGCGCGTACGAGGGTGCCCCGCAGCGCGGGAAGGCGCCGCAGACCGGAGGCCAGGCAGGCGGCGTACGGGCGCAGCGCGCCGTCGCCGTCCTCGGCCAGGGCGCGGGCTCCGAACGGGTCGTCGGGGGAGGAGGAGAGGTAGAGGTGGACGGCGATCAGATCGGCCAGGGCCGCCTCCTCGCCGCTTCCGCGCAGGGCGGGCAGCCGGATGAGGGCCTGGCTGACGGGGCCGCTGTGCTTCTCCCAGACCCCGGAGGCCAGCTCCCGGAACGCGCGGCGGTCCGGCTCGCCGAGCAGCGCGCGGCCGGCCCGGAGCACGGCCTCCGAGGGGCCGCTGCCGAGCACCTGTCCCCTTATCACATCCGCCCCCGCCGACGCTCCTCTCGCGCGCCCAGACCGCGAGCACCCGGTCGCCGTGCTCACCGTGCTGCTGGTCGTCGCGGTCACCGCCGCGGCCGCGACGACGGCCGCACTCGGCGTCCACCAGCTGATCGGCGCGCTCCTGGTGGGTCTGGCCTGGCCGGTCGGCGCCGCCGCTGCCGACGGCGGCGGTACCAGCGGCGGCGGTACCAGCGGCGGCGGTACCAGCGGCCGCACCGACGACACCGGCGGCGGGCACGCCGACCGGGCCGCCGAGCGGCTGGCCTCGACCGCCCGGTCGGTGCTGCTGCCGTTCTTCTTCTTCGGTTTCGGCCTGTCGACCGATCTGACGGGCCTGCGCTGGGACGCCCGCACGGCCTCGGTCCTCGCGGTCCTGCTCGCACTCGCCGTCCTCGCCAAGATCGCGGGCCCCGCCCTGTGCGCCCGCCTGACCGGCATGGCCTGGCGGCCGGCGCTCACCGTCGGCGTGCTGTTGAACGCCCGGGGCCTGACCGAGCTGGTGGTCATCCAGATCGGCTACCAGGCGGGCGTCATCGACCGACGGCTGCTCGGCATCCTCACCCTCGTGGCGCTGGCCACCACGGCGATGACCAGTCCCCTGCTGCGTCTCCTGGACCGGCCGCGGCTCACGAAGCGCGCGCGGTCCGGCGCGCGTAGTGGCGGGCCGCCTTCGCCCGGTTCCCACAGCCCGTGCTCGAACACCAGCGGCGGGTGCCGTTGCGGCTGACGTCGTGGAAGCGCAGGCCGCAGGTCGGGTTGGCGCAGATCCTGAGGCGTTCGGGGGCGGTGGTGAGCAGGCGGAGGTAGTCGGCGGCCGCGAGGTGGCCGAGCAGCCGGGCCGGATCGGCGGCCTCCAGCCGTTCGACGGGGCCGGCCGGCGTGAGCAGGCGGCGGATCCGGCCCCCGTCGAGGAGCCGGTTGAAGGCGTCGAAGGCGGCCTGTTTCTTATACCCATCTCACAGACCACCACACAGGCAGACCCGGAGGGGGCCCGCCGAAGGGGGAGGGGAGGCACGGGGCTCAGCCGCGGGAGCGGGCCTTGCGGGCGCGGACCATGAAGCCGGTGCCGAGCGCGAGGACCAGCGCGGCGAGCCCGGCGGCGACGGCCGCGGTGGCGGCGCCCGTGGTGGCGGCGCCCGTGGTGTCGGCGGTCTCCCGCGCGGCGAGCTCGGCGCCCGCGGCGACCGGGCCCTTGGGGACGGCGACCGTCTGCGGCTTCACATCGGCGGTGGGCGCCGCGCTCGCCGCCGCGCCCGGCTTCGCGGACGGCGTCGTGCTCGGCTTGGCCGAGGGCGTGGTGGCCGGCTCGGCCTTCGGCAGCAGGTACCAGCCGCTCAGGGCGCCCTCGCCGAGCACGTAGACGTTGAGGATGTAGCGGCCCTCGTCCGCACCGGCGTCGATCTTCTTCAGGTCGTACTGGACGCCCTCGACGACGGCGCGGGGGTGGGCGGTGTCGAGCTTCGCCAGCACGCGGCCCGCCCAGCCGTCACCCGGCTTCCAGTCCGGGGCGACCGCGCGGATCCAGGCCTCGGGGCCCTCGGACTCGTTGCGCAGCACCGCGATCCGGCCGTCGGCGACCAGCACGCTCTCACCGTCGTACCGGTCCGTGTTCGACGAGTTCGCCGCGATCGAGGACACCGACACGGAGGTCACGGCCGCCACGGAGGGAGCGGCGGCGGTCGCCGCGAACGCGGTCGCGGCAGGCGCCAGCAGCACCCCGGCGAGGGCGGCGGTGACGATCGAGGTACGGAGGGCGGTACGCATAACGACTCCTTGGAGCATTGTCTCGGAAGGGGAGGAGAGCCGCATGCCGCGGTGTCGCTGTCGGGGTTTCGTCCGGTCAGGTCTGCGGGGCTGCTGATGAGAAATCTATGGATCATGATCGGCCGGAACGTGGGATTCCCGTCATGGTCGCGTAACACCGCCCACCAGCCCCCGCGGCCCCTCCTCCGGCCCGTACGCCCCCTCCAGCCCGTACGTCCCGCACGGCCCTGGCTGTGGCGGGGCCGGGAGGGGCCGGCCGAGGCCAATGCAGTTGCTTTTGAGCTGCGGAGGCCGTTGCCCCGTGTGACGGGGTGGCGAGCAGGCCAGCGGGTGCGGATCGGGATCCTGACGAAGGTGTTCACCGCCGAGCTGGTCGACGCGGCGATATCCGGCCGAACCCAGCGTTCCCGGAAAACTGCGCCCCGCCGAACTGGGCGTCGCCGAGGTGGGGGTTTTGGGTGGTGGGGTCGCGCAGGGCGTGGAGGAGTGAGGAGTGGTTCGGTGAAGTGGAGGCCGCGGTGGTCGATGTCGGCGCCAGGAGCCAGGCTGGCCAGATAGATGTTGCGGTCGGTGTCGGTCAGGTGGGCCAGGCATGCGGTGTGGCCGGGGACGGGGCCAGGGTCGGAGACGGGGCCGTCAGGCCACCGCCGGGGTGAAGACCGCCACCCAGATCCCGTCCACCGCCTCCCGGAAGGTCACCGACAGGTCCATTCCCACCCGCAGTTCCGCCCCCTCCGCGCCCACGACCTCGGTCATCATCCGCGGCCCCTCCGCGAGGTCCACCACCGCCGCCACGTACGGCACCCGCGCCCCGAAGGGCGAGAGGTCGTTCCGGTGGATCACCGACCACGTGTACAGCGCGGCCCGCCCGCTCGCCGTCTCCCACGCCACCCGGTCCTCCCCCGCCCAGCATGCCGGGCAGAACTCCCGCGGGTAGTGGTGCGCCTTCCCGCACTCCCCGCAGCGGCGCAGCAGCAGCCGTCCCTCGGCCGCCGCGTCCCAGTAGGGCCGCGTGAATTCGTCGATCTCCGGCAGGTCGAACCGCTCAGCCGTACCAGCACCAGTACTCACGACACCACTCCTCATCACCGCTCCCCGGAGGGCCGGAGAGCCAGATCGATCTGACGCATCGTCAGTTCACTGGATCCCCCGCGGCTCCTTCGGGGACGTCCGCTTCACCGACCGGACCCGGGGCGGCGAGCTCTTCGTGAACCCGTTGACGTCGCTCTGCTTCACCTTCGAACTGACCGGCCTGGCCGCCCGCTGCCTCTACCTCGACCGGATCGAGGAAACCAACCTGATGCGCCAGGTGAGCTCGCAGATCGCGATCTTCCGTGACGAGATCACCACCCGGCCGGCCCGGACCTTCCTGCACTAAGCCGCGTACGGAAGTGAACGGACGAGCGCGCGGGCCCGGGCCAGGTCGTGGGGGTCGTCGATCTCCAGGACCCGGGCGGGGTCGGTGGCGACGGGCACGGTCCGCCCGAAGAAGCGGTGGCGGGCGGTGCGGAATCCGGCGGCGTCCATGGCGTAGGCGGCGCCGGTCTCCAGCAGGTCCTGGGGGCGGTCCTGGCGGCGGGGGCGGTACGAGGTGTCGTGGTTGACCCCGGTCCCGGAGCCGTCGGGGGCCGCCCGCCAGAGGAAGCCGTGGAAGGGGGCCGCGGTGAGCGCGCAGTCGGCGGCGCCGGACGCGACGGCGGCGGCGACGGACTCCACGTCGGAGGCGGTGACGAAGGGGCTGGTGCACTGGACGAGGAGGACCACGTCGACCGTGACCGAGTGCAGTTCCTCGAAGGCGTCGAGCGCGTGCAGCAGGGCGGCCTCGCTGGTGGCGGTGTCCCCGGAGATCCCGGCGGGCCGCCGCAGCACGCCGGCCCCGGCGCCCCGGGCCGCGGCGCCGATCGCCTCGGAGTCGGTGGACACGAGGACGTCGGTGACGCTGCCGGCCCCCAGGCAGGCCCGTACGGCCCGCACCACCAGCGGTACCCCGCCGACGTCGGCCAGGTTCTTGCCGGGCACCCCCTTGGAGCCGCCGCGGGCCGGGATCACGGCCAGCACCCTCGCCCCGCCGGGCCGCTCCGCGCGAGCGGGGGCGGGGCGAGGGTGCTGGCCCCTCTTCAAGGGGGAGGTGGCGGGGGCGCGGAACCGGGACCGTTGAGTCATGACCACACGAGCCGTTCACCCGACACGGTCACCGCGACCGGCACACGAGGAAGCAATGCCGCGGGCTCCCCGGGCGGGGGCCGGGCGCAGTGCGCTGGCCGTGGTGGCCATGGCCGCCACCGTCCCCTATCTGACCCTCAAGACCGCCTGGCTGGCCGGGAGCCGCGTCGGGATACCCGATGGCAGCGTGCTGCTGGAGCCCCGGCCGTTCATCACGGCGGCCAATGCCGTCACGGTGCTCATGGACGCCGCCGTGATCGTGCTCGCGCTGGCGCTCACCAGACCCTGGGGCAGACGGGTGCCGTCCTGGCTGCTGACCGTCCCGGTCTTCACCGCCACTGGACTGCTCACGCCCATCGTGCTCGGCTTCCCCGGCCAACTCCTCGTGAGGGCACTGGGGCTGGGGCCGGACGCGGCCGAGCGGGCGACCAGTACGCCCTTCCTCGACCCCTGGGTCTTCCACGTCGTCTATTCGGGCTTCATCGTCCAGGCGCTCGCCCTGGCCGGCCTGTTCGTGCCCTATGCGCGCGAACGCTGGGGCAGGCGCTGGCAGGGCGCCCTCGGCTCGCGGCTCCCGTCACCCACGGGGGTGGTGGCGGGAGCCGCGGCGGCACTGTCCGCGGTGGTGGCGGCGGCGCATTTCCACTGGGCCCTCGGCGGCACGGCCGGGCTCGACGCGGAGCAGATCGCGCGGTACTCCTCCGATACCGCCGTGGCCTCCGCCGTCCACGGGATATGCACGCTCACCGCCGGGGCGGGGGCGGTGCTGCTCGCCAGGGGCGGGACCCGGCGGGCGTGGTGGCCGCTGGCCGTCGCGTGGACCGGTTCGGCGGCGGCCCTGTGCTGGGGGGTGGGGCTTCTGGTCGCCGTGACGGGGGCGCAGGTGGGCCCGGGCGAAGGGACCACCATGAGAGGGGGGAGAGGGGCGGGGGGGGGGGCGGGGCGGGCAGGGGGAGGCCGGCGTCGGCCGCGAGCTCCAGGTCGTCGCCCTCGGGCGGCGGCAGGAGGCTCGCGGAGCCGTCGCTGACGGGGACCACGCCGAGCTCCAGCAGTTCGGCCATGGCCGCGCTGCCCGCCATGTCGCGGACCTGGAGCTGGTAGCGGGGGGTGGTGCGGTAGGTGCCGCCGGACTCGTCCCCGGTGCGCTGGAGGAAGCCGGAGTCGGTGAGGAAGGCGGCGGCCTTGCCGACGATGCCGGTGGTGGAACCGGCCAGGCGGCGGGCGTCCTTGGTGGCACCGGTCGCGCTGCGGCGGGCGTAGACCCGCCAGGCGGCCTCCAGGCCGGGGGCGTCGGAGGCCGGATCGGTGTTCTCGCCGAGCTCCTCGGCGCGCTCCTCCAGGCGGCGGCAGGTCTGCCGGACGAAGGCGTCGACGCCGTTCACGGTGATCCGGCCGATGTAGCCGTCGTCGGCGAGGTCCTCGGGGCGGGGGAAGGCGAGGGCCGCGACGGCCAGGTGGGCGAGGCCGTGCAGGAAGCGGTCCGCGGAGTCGGCGGTGGCGCGGCGGGCGTAGTCGCCCATGCGGACGGCGAAGACGGAGTCCTCGCCGGCGGCGACGGCCATTCCCGCCCGGGGGGAGACTTCGAGGACGACGAGGCCGAGGCCGGTGGCCACCGCGTCGGCGAGCCGGCCGAAGGCGGAGTCCTCGCGGTAGCGGCGCAGCAGCTCGGCGTACTCGGCGTCGCGGGCGGGCAGCAGCTTGGGCTGGAGCCCGAACGCGACCAGCCGGGCCGCGTCGGCGGCGTCGGCGGGGGTCACGGCGGGGGCCGTCGCCTGGGCCGGGGCGTGGGGCTTCTGCGGGTTGGGCTCGCTCCACGCGCGGTGCTCGGCGTGGTGGCGCATTCCGGGTCCCTTTCTCTTATTGTCCGCACCCACACCTCCCCCGCGATCCACGCAGACCGCCCGGCCTCCGTCCACCCACGACCGGCCTTCACCCGTGGTACGCCTGCTCGCGCTCGCCGACAGCTTCACCCAGCACAACGATCAGCTCGCCCGGCTCCAGCCGGCCTACGGCGCCACTTGGGGTCACACCTCGGCGCAAGTCCTGGTGAGCGCATGTCTGGAGGCCGTACAGGCCATCGTCGACCAGCCGATGTACGCGGGTGTGACGTTGACCGAGGCCACGCTCCGGATCAAGCAGCTGGCCGTTCTCACCGGACAGGCGGTCCGACATCTTGCCGAGGCCAAGGCACAACTTGGCGCCCCGGCCTCGCCCTCGGACCCGCCAACCAGGAGCGAAGAAGTCGCACGCCAGATACAGCTCGCACGAGAACTGACGGCTCTGGCTCCAGCCATGGCCCTGGAGTCAGCGAGCGCCGTAGCTTCCGAGATTCACCGCCGACGGCCCGCGACGACTACCAGGAACGATGCGCTGACTCCCGCCGAGCGAACTGCGCTTCACGCCACGGCCCGAGGGCACATCGTGATCGGCCGACGCGAGGGGCACGAGTTCGTTCACAGCCGCGGCAACTCCGTACGCATCGACACCCTGCGCGCGCTAGAACACGCCGGGCTCATCGCAATCGAGCCCGGATCCGCGCCACCGGCTTTCGGCGGAGGCCCCCCGCACGACCGGGTCCGCCTCACCCTCAGCGGAGCAACGGCCGTGACGGCCTTCCTCGGACGTGGCCCCCGCACCCCAGAACCGTCAGTCCCCCGCGCTCTCGGTGCCCATACCGCCGCACCGCCGGCAAGGGCCCACTGACGTCAGCCGACGCCTCCACACCACCACCACCAGCCAGCGCACCCTTCACCGCCCCGGTGCACCGGCATCACCACCGCACCCACCCCGTCGCGGTCTCCCCCGCATCGCGGGGGGCCTGCCGGGGCGCGGGCACGTCGAGCTGCTCCCCGCTGGCGGTGAGCACCGGACGGGGGTGTGGATCGTCAACCAGAATCAGCGCCGCGGTCGGCTCACCCCCGAGCAGCTCGCCCAGATCGCCGAGCTCGGCGTCCACTGGGCGCGGTAGCGGGGGGTGGCTGTGTCCGGCAGGCTGGCGTACGAGGCCGGGCAGTTCCGCGCCGCGGCTGCGGGGCCCGCTCAGGTGCGGACGACGCGGCGGGCGCGGAGGGTGGTGTGCAGCGCCCAGACGGTCAGGAGTGCGCAGGTAACAGCGGCGGCGATCCGTACGGTGCTCCAGGTGTCGATGGCGACTGCGCCGTCGAGTTCCCGGCTGCCGGGAAGGCGCACGGTCATGTCGACGATCGCGATCAGCGGGACCAGCAGCCGGAAGGCCAGTCCGCTGAGGTGGGGGCGGCGGGCCAGGGTGCCGGCCCAGCCCAGTAGCGGGCCGAAGGTGACGGCCGCTACCCACCACGCCACCGCCTTCGACAGGAAACCGGCCCAGTCGATCGGCAAGGGGTCCGGCTGCTCGTAGTAGCCCACCGTCATGTCGAAGGCCCGGAACTCGCCCTGCGCCATCTTCACCAGGTAGTACGCCGTCACCGCCACCGTCAACGCAGCCGGCGCCAGCCACACTGCCCGCCGCCACGACCGGCACACCCACCCGACGGCGAAGGCGAACGCCGCCCAGGACCACCCCGCACTCGCCAGCAAGTGCACCACCTGCCCGAGCGCCCCGCCGGCCACCTCCCGCCCGCCGTCCGGCCTCGGCCGCGTCAGCACCGGACCCAAAACCCCCAACACAGCCCCTACCAGCAGAAACACCGGAACCAGCAGACGCGCACGCGCCACAGTCATAGCCCTGTCTCTTATACTAATTCTACGCTGCCGACGATCCTCCCCGTCTAGACCCGGGCTCTCCGGCCGCCCCCGCGGCCCGGCTCCGGCCGGCGGCGAGGCCCGCGGAGCGCGCGGTCCCGGCCGCCGTGCCCGTGGCCCCCGCGGCTCCCGTGGCCGCCGTACCGTCCGCGACTCCCGCGCCGACCGCGCACGCCACGCCCCGGCCCGCCACCGGGCGGGCCGTGTTCGAGCGGATGGCCGAGCGGGCCGTGCGCCCCGCCGGGCTCGCGCGCCGCGCAGCGGCCCGGTTCCTGGACTCCCTCGTGCTCGCGGCCGTCGCCGCCGGGGTCGCGCTGCCCCTGCTGCCCGAGGCCACCGCCCACATCCAGGCCAAGGTGGACGCCGCCCGGGTGAGCGGTCGGACCACCACCGTGTGGCTGGTCGACGGCACCATCGCCGGCCGGCTCGCCCTCGTCCTCGGCGCCGTCCTCGTCTTCGGCGTCCTCTACGAGGCCCTGCCCACCGCCCGTTGGGGCCGCACCCCCGGCAAGAAGCTCCTCGGCGTGCGCGTCCTGGCCGCCGCCACGCTGCGCCCGCCCGGCTTCGGCGCGGCACTGCGCCGCTGGCTCGTGTACGCCCTCCTGGGCCTCCCGGGGGCCCTGTGGGCCCTCGCGGACCGCCCCCGCCGCCGCGCCCTCCACGACCGCGCCGCAGGCACGTACGTGGCCCGCTAGGCCCTGTCGGGCTCCGCCCGGGCGGAGCCGATGGTCCGCCCGCCCCCGCGCGTCCCCCGAACGGACGCGTTCCCGTTGCGGGCCCGGCCGGGCCGGGTTCGACTCGGGCCATGAGCACCGACCAGCCGCCGCCGGGCCAGCCGCCCGAGGACGACCCGTTCCTCAAGAAGCCCCAGGAACCGACGCCTCCGTCGGGTGGTTCGCCGTACGGCTCGCCGCCCCCCGGTGGGGGCGGCGAGCCGTACGGCGAACCACCCGACGGAGGCGTCGGGACCAGGAACGGGACGGGGGGTCTGCGCGGTGCGGCTCGCGGCCGGCGTGACGCGGGGACCCTGGGCACTCTCGTGAATCTGAGGCTCCTCGGGGCGGGGGTAAGAGGCGTGAGTTGACATCTATCAAACACCGGTACGAAACGTACCGGTGGGCGGCACGTGTGTGCGATCAGAAATCGAAGCCGAGTTGGCCTCCGTTTTCCAGCTCCATCGACTCCTCGCTGCGGCGCACCTTCTTGAGGTGGCGCCAGCGGGGCAGCGCGTCGAGGTAGGACCACGAGAGCCGGTGGTACGCGGTCGGCCCCATCTCCTCCAGCGCCGCCCGGTGCACGGGCGAGGGATATCCGGCGTTGGCGGCGAAAGCGAAATCCTCGATCCCGCCGCCCCGTTCACCGATTTCGGCCATCATCCGGTCGCGCCGGACCTTGGCGATCACCGAGGCCGCGGCGACGGCGACGCAGGACCGGTCGCCCTTGATCACCGTCCGGACCTGCCAGGGCGCACCGAGGTAGTCGTGCTTGCCGTCGAGTATCACCGCGTCGGGCCGCACGGGCAGCGCCTCCAGGGCGCGGACCGCGGCGAGGCGCAGGGCGGCGGTCATGCCGAGCTCGTCGATCTCCTCCGGGGAGGAGTGCCCGAGGGCGTAGGCGGTGACCCAGTCCTCCAGGACGACGACGAGCGCGTCACGTCGTTTGGGGGTGAGCAGTTTCGAGTCGGTGAGTCCCGCGGGCGGCCGGCGCAGACCGGTGATCGCCGCGCATACGGTGACGGGACCGGCCCAGGCCCCTCGTCCGACTTCGTCGACCCCGGCGATGACCTTGGCGCCGGTGGTCGCTCGGAGGGAGCGTTCGACGGTGTGAGTGGGTGCTTCGTACGGCATGGCGCCAGCCAGGTTACGCCGCCCCGGACCGCCTGCACACAGGTGGTCGAAGAGTTGGAACTGGCCGGTGCGGGTGTGCCCGTTCCAGGTGTGGACGGACTGGTCCTTCCAGAATTCGGTGAGGTCCGCGACCTGTGCGGTGAAGCCTTCGGGTCGGGTGCCGCCCTCGGTGCCGGGGAGGGCGCCGGTGTTGAAGTAGTCGGCTATCGCCTGGTATTTGGCCTTGCCTGCCGGGGTGTGGCCGGAGTCGCCGACGATGAGGACGGCTTTCATGTCGCCGAGGCCCGCGATCATCTGGGCGATGCCGAGGTAGCTGGTGTCGTGCTCGATGTGCACTTCACCCTTCTTGCCGCTGAAGCGCGACCACAGGACGGCGACCTTGTCGCCGTCCTGCAGGGTGACGCCCTTGCGGTCCAGCCAGGTGGTGATGGCGGCGTCCCGCTCCGCGTCGGGACCGACGTTCCAGCCCTCGCGGAGCTTTGTGCGGAGATCGGTGCTGAAATCCTGGCCGACGCGCTTCGTGGCGTCTCCTACACCGAGCTGGTTCCTCTTGTTGAGCTTGATCGAGAGGGGACCCGCTTCGGTCTCCACGTTCACTGCCTTGAGCCGCTCGGTGGTCTCGACGAGCTGGGTTCGCTGGTCTTCGCCCGTTCCGACGGTGATCTCCTTGAGCCGCACGGCCGCCGCGGTGAGGACGATCCGATGGTCCCCGATCCCTGAAGCGCGGTAGAAGGCGGCCATGCCTTCGGCGGCTGCCTTGTGCCTCTCGTTTCCCTCCGCGTAGGTCAGGACGACCGAGAGGTTCTCCTCGGCGATGAGGGCGGCGGCGATGCCGAATTGGTCCCCCGACGCGTAGTGGGGCTGCACGAGGAACAGCGGTGTTCCGGCAGGAGCTTGGTTCGGGGGTTGGAGGGGGGTGGGGGCTGCCACTTATACACATCTCCGAGCTGAGCCCTTTTCAACCTGACGGTGGGGCTGTGGTGTTGGTCGGTGTGGGCTGTACGGAACGACGAAGCTCCTGGTAGACGGGTTCTCGACCAAGATCACCCGTGTCCGCCAGGAGCTTCGCGTGCTTGTCTACCCGTCGTCGATCGATCTGTCCAGCAGTACCCTGCGGCACCTGACCGAGCAGCTCGCAGTTCGGCAACGGGAGATCGGTACGCGGTGGAGACGACTGTCCGTCGGCCGTCAGGCCCTGCTCGCCCTGGCTCACCTGCGGTGCGGCGACACCTACGCCCAGCTTGCCGCCGGGTTCGGAATCGGCATCGCGACCGTCTACCGGTACATACGCGAGGCCATCGAAGTCCTGGCCGCTCGCGCACCGACCCTGGCCACGGCGATGGAGACAGCCCGGACGAAAGCGTTCGTGATCCTGGACGGCACGCTGTTGCCGATCGACCGGATCGCCGCCGACACCCCCTACTACTCGGGAAAACACAAGCGGCACGGCATGAACGTCCAGGTCCTCACCGACCCGTTCGGCCGACTGCTCTGGGCGTCACCAGCCCTGCCCGGAGCCACTCACGACCTGACCGCGGCACGAAGCCATGGCATCGTCGACGCGCTCGCCGCCGTGGGCCTGAAGTGCTGGGCGGACAAGGCCTACCAAGGCGCCGGCCGGCACATCCGAGTCCCCTTCCGGGGCCGCCGGCTCAAGCGATGGAAGCGACGGCACAACAGCAGTCACGCCAAGATCCGCTGCGTCGGCGAGCAGGCCATGGCCGTGCTGAAGGGTTGGCGCCTCCTACGGAAGCTCCGCTGCAGCACCAACCGGATCACCGACATCGTGAAGGCCGTCCTCGTCCTCCACCACGCCTCAACATGAGGTTGGAAAAGGCTCAGTTCTCTGTCTGGCGCGGTAGCCCTCTGTCTCTCTCACGTATATTTTTTTTTTTT
>NZ_CP030286.1:8990592-8994276 GCF_003287915.1 Streptomyces sp. ICC4
GTGGCGTCTGTCAGGCTGTTTCCGTCGTCTTCGACGCCGGTTTATCAGAGCGGCTTTTGGCCGCTCTGGAAGCAGCTTTCGCTGCCCAAAGCCCCCTCTGCGCTACCATTCGATTTTCGTCTAGGAAAATTCCTCATGCAGCGTCTCGCCATACCTTCGGATTACGTCCTGCAGTTCATCCTGGGCCGCGCCTCCTATGTCCTCCCATGGGAGGACAAACTTTGCCCAGGTAATCCAGCAGATGATCCCGAAACTGGCGCAGAGGAATACAACGCATATGCCATCAAAAAGGCGCAGGAAGTCGGCAGAGCAACGAAACCAGACCCCGTGCTAGATGCAGTGTATTTGGCGTTAAAAACGCCTGGAGAGGCTTACAGGGCCCTTGCTGAGGATCTTGCGGAGGCTTATCAAGGTCGTTATAGGTTTCTCATAGACAATTTGGCCCAGTGGGACGAAGAAACCAGGTGGTTGAGGGCTGACCTGGTTTTTTCCAATTCTGAGCTTCGCCATTTGTCAGCCACGCAAGTGATGGCTTTACGAACAAGGGCCGCCGAGGCCTGACGCGCTGCGCTTGTCCCCTCGACCTCCATACGGGAACAGGTTCCCGTACTCCGATCGAGGCCAGTCCATCCACCGTTGCAATTCCTCAGTTCAGGTGCCGCCACCCCGGCTCGTCGTGACTCGCTTCACCGTCGCGGCGAACGGAGTCCCGGGCACCAGCACCTTCACGGCGACGGGCGCGCGCGAGCGGTCGTACTGCCAGGCCTGTGCGGGCTCTTCCCCGGTCAGGGGGAAGAGGCCGGTTTCAGAGACGGCGGAGCCCACTGAGCACCCTTTCGAGCAGCGCGCGGTCGGGGCGGCCGGAGCCGTGCCCGGTCCCGTAGACGCGGATCCTTCCCTGGTCGGCGAGGTCGCTGACCAGGACGCGGACCACACCGAGCGGCAGCTTCAGCAGCGCGGCGATCTCGGCGATCGTGCGCATGCGGCGGCAGATCTCGACGATCGCCGGCATCTCGGGCATCCGGTCGGGCTTCCGCGGCTCGCCGGCCCTGGTGTCGAGGGCGGCGACGAAGGTCTCGACCTGCAGGACCTGCGTGAAGCGGGTGCGGCCGCCCGTGAGGGAGTACGGGCGCACGCGGGCGGGGCGGCGGTCGGCGCCGCGTATCGGCAGTCGGTCGGAGGCCGTACTCCTCACGGGGTGTTCTCCATCGACTGGCGCAGCTCACTGCGGACTTCGGGGGTCAGGACGTGGCCGGCGCGGCCCACGAACAAGGCCATGTGGTAGGCGACGACGCTCATGTCGCAGTCCGGCGCGGCGTGTACGCCGAGGAGCGAGCCGTCGCTGATGGACATGACGAAGACGGAGCCGTTCTCCATGGCCACCATCGTCTGCTTGACCGAGCCGCCGTCCATCAGCGCCGCCGCGCCCGTGGTGAGCGAGCCGAGGCCGGAGACGATGGTGGCGAGGTCGGCGGACGCGCCGCGCGGGCCCTTGGGGCGGGCGGCCCGGGGATCCGGGGATCCGGGGAGAGAACTCGGGGGCGGTGAGCAAACGAACGACGGCGTGACACCATCGGATACGTGCTCGACATCGGCTACTCCCTCTCCCGGCGCTTCCCGGACCCCCCGCAGACCGACTACCGCTCGGCGGACGTCCGCTCGCTGCGGCACGACCTGTTCTGCGGGGACGTCTACCTCGCCGACACCAACGCGGACCGGGAAGTGTCCACAGCCTGGGGATGGGTGCCCGTACTGGACTTCGCCTGGGCGCTGTGCGACATCGTCGAGCAGCTCGACCAGGACCCGCGGGGCAGCCGCTCCGCCAACCGCCAGCAGGCCGAGCTCGACTTCACCGAGTCCTCGGACCGCATGCTCTTCGAACGCCGCTTCGGCTGGGTCGACATCGAGGCAGACTGGATGCCGCCGGAGGAGGACCCGCTGACCTTCAGCCACCGCCTGCTGCGCCGCGAAGCCCGCGACTTCCTCCACGACGTGATCGCGGACCTCACGGACATGCACGACGGCCTGGCCGACAACCCGGTCATCTGGACCCTCCAGTCCCGCTTCCCCCGAGTCCCGGCCTAACGCCACCGCCGACGTACGAGGCGCGCGGCCTAGGGCGAAGCCCACCCCCCTCACCCCGGCCGACGCCCAAGGCCGGCCAAATCCAGCCCGCCGGCGTTTGAGGCGCGGGGCCTGGGGCGGAGCCCCAGAAGCCCGGGCGCAGCCCCGGACCACCCCCTCACCCTGTCCCTTATACACATTTGCCGCTGCCGACGAACATCACGGCACAGACACGACACCGCGGGGCTCGTGGGCAGCTGCAAAGTTGTTTAACGCACACCCGCCGGCCCGCGCGGCGGCGCCGACGCCAAGCCGGTCATCCCGGGCTGGAAGGTCGTCATCAACCCGAAGTACGGCACCGCCTTCGACGTCCCGGCAGACTGGAACGTCCTCTCCTCGGGCATGTCCATCGGCTTCGAGGACGACGTCAAGAACGACGGCAGCCCCCTCGTCATGATGTCCGCACCCGCCTTCCTCAAGGAGGACTGGTGCAAGGTCGACGCCAACAAGGACGGCAAGGAGGAGTCGACCTCGCTGGCCGCCTCCGGAACCAAGGGCGGCATGGGGGCCAAGGGCACCGCCGATGCCTCGCGCAACGAGGCCGGCAACTGGGTCTTCGCCGGGTACGCGCAGAAGGCGCCGAAGGGCACCACCAAGGTCTCCGAGCCGAAGGAGTACACGACCACCTCCGGGCTCAAGGGCCACATGGCGACCGCGACGGTGAGCGGCCTGCCGAAGGAGAACAAGTGCTCCTCCGACGGCAAGTCGATCGCCTTCAGCTTCACGACCTCCAACGGTGACCTCTCCACCTGGGTCCTCTACGGCGCCGCCGGCGTCCCGGGCGAAGTGAGCCAGGAGACCTACGAGAAGATCCTCAGCAGCGTCCGCCTCAACACCGGCTGATATCCCGCACCGCCCCGCCCCGGTCGGAAATCCGTTTGGACTACCGACCGGGGCCGGGGATAGTCCGGGGGTGAGCCCTCCCCGTGGAGGGACTGGCCTCGATCGGAGTGCGGGAACCTGTTCCCGTATGGAGATCGAGGGGACAAGCGCAGCGCGTCAGACCTCGGCGGCCCTTGTTCGTAAAGCCATCACCTGCGTGGCTGACAAATGGCGCAGCTCAGCATTGGAAAAGACCAGATCAGCCCTCAACCACCTAGTTTCTTCGTCCCACTGGGCCAAATTGTCTATGAGAAACCGATAACGGCCTTGGTAAGCCTCCGCAAGATCACCAGCAAGGGCCCTGTAAGCCTCTCCAGGCGTTTTTAACGCCAAATACACTGCATCTAGCACAGGGTCTGGTTTCGTTGCTCTGTCGACTCCCTGCGCCTTTTTGATGGCATATGCGTTGTATTCCTCTGCGCCAGTTTCGGGATCATCTGTTGGATTACCTGGGCAAAGCCTGTCCTCCCATGGGAGGACATAAGAGGCGCGGCCCAGGATGAACTGCAGGACGTAATCCGAAGGTATGGCGAGACGCTGCATGAGGAATTGTCCTAGACGAAAATCGAATGGTAGCGCAGAGGGCTTTGGGCAGCTGAAAGCTGCTTCCAGAGCGGCCAAAAGCCGCTCTGATAAACCGGCGTCGAAGACGACGGGAAACAGCCTGACAGACGCCAC
>NZ_CP030286.1:8994323-9001793 GCF_003287915.1 Streptomyces sp. ICC4
AAAAAAAAAAAACTACATTCAACAGATAAGTTGCTGACTTCTTCCTGTTCTGTAATAAACCTGCATATGTATACGTGAGGTACGCCATCGGAGGCCGGCCGACGAGGGCCGCGAAGCGGCGGGCCAGGGTGGGGCGGGAGACGCCCGCCTCCGCGGCCAGGCGGTCGTTGGTCCACGGGGCGGCCGGATCCGAGTGCAGCGCCCGCAGGGCGGCGGCCACCACCGGGTCGCCGAGGACCGCCGGCCAGGCTCCGGCCGCCCCCTCGTCCATCCAGGAGCGGATCATGTAGACGAGAAGGAGGTCGAGCAGACTGGGGACGGCCATGCACGAGCCGGGCCGTTGCGCACCCAGCTCACGGCCCAGCAGGTCGATGGCGGAGCGGAGTTCGGGGTGGCTGCCCACCCGGTTCGGCAGGTGGACGACCTTCGGCAGTTCCGCCAGGAGCGGGTGCACGCGGCTGCGGTCGAGCCGGTACTTGCCGCACAGCAGCTCCACCTCGCCGACGCCCTCGCCGGTCCGGGGAGGGTGCGGGCGGCCCCTCCCGTCGAGCCAGCGCTCGAACGGCACGGCCCGCTCCACGGCCACCGCGTCGGCGGGAGCGTCGGCGAGCACGTGCCCCGTGCCGTGCGGCAGCAGCACCGCGTCACCCGGGCCGAGCGAGACCGGGGCTCCGTCGTCGGGCAAAAGCCAGCAGCCGCCCTCCAGTACGACGTGGAAGCCCGCACCCGTCCCTTATACACCTCTGACCCTGCCGACGACCTACCCCGTCTAAGTCTCGGTCGGCGGCGTCCGCATCACCGCTGGTGGCTTAGTACCAGTGGTGGGTCTGCCAGAAGCTCCAGGCGCCGGTGGGGCTGCCGTAGCGGGAGTTCATGTAGTCCAGGCCCCACTTGATCTGGGTGGCGGGGTTGGTCTTCCAGTCCGAGCCGGCGGAGGCCATCTTCGAGGCCGGGAGGGCCTGGACGAGGCCGTAGGCGCCGGAGGAGGCGTTCGTGGCGGTGTGGTTCCAGCCGCTTTCGCGGGAAACGATGTTGTTGAACGCCGCGAACTGGGCCGGGTCCTTGATCATCTGCTGGGCGATCGCCTTGGCGTTCATCGGGGCGGCCTGCGCGGGGACCGCGGCAAGCATGGAACCGGCGACGCCCAGGGCGAGGACGGTGCCCGCGAGGGTCTTCTTGGAAGCGGCGATGCGGCGGATGACGGCGTTGGACACGGATTGACCTTCCGAAGGGGACAGGGGCGGTCGCGGCATGCCTGGGGCATGCGTGAGCCACTCACGCGGAGGAGAGGGGTTCGTCGGCGGGATCAGGAGACCGGGGGTGAACCCGGGGGATCTGCGTCCGCCCTGCGACTCATCCAGTTCTACGGGGGTTCGAGGCCGCTGGCAACGACCGCTCTTACTAGTGGTCCTCGCAGCCGGGGCGGAACGGCCCCCCGCCGGCCGGGCGGGTATCGGTGCAGGTCGGGGCTGGTGTGTGGGGGTGGATATGGGACCTTGGCCGCATGCCTGGCAGTGGAATGTGTCTTGCGTGGGGCGGTTCTCCTTCGCGGTGTGCCCGCATTCGGGGCACTCGCGGGAGGTGTTGCGGGGATCCACGGCGATGATTCTCCGGCCGGCGCTTTCAGCCTTGCTGGTGAGGATCGCGAGGAACACCCCCCAACCCGCGTCGTGGATCGAACGGTTCAGTCCGGCCTTCGCGGCGGCCCCGTTGGGCAGAAAGCTGCCCGCCTCGTCGGGGTCGGGCTTCGGCTTGGGGGCCCGCACCATGTTGGCGATGCTCAGCTTCTCGTGGGCTATCGCGTCGTGGACGCGGACGAGCCGGAGTGCGGCCTTGTGGGCGTGGTCGAGGCGCTGGCGCCGGACTTTGCCGTGCAGGGCTGCGACCTTCGCCACGGCGGCGCGGTGCTTCTTCGTCCGCTTGTCGCGGCGGACGCGGGGGAAGACCGCAACCCTCCGCTGGGCCTCGGCCAGAGCTTCGGCGTTGGCCCGGCCGTGGCGCGGGTTGGGGACGAACTCACCGTTGGAGTCGGCCAGGAAGTTGGCGATCCCGACGTCGATCCCGACGACGGAGCCCGTCGCGGGCAGCGGCTCGGGCCGGGGCTGCACGGCGGTCAGCACCACGTACCAGCGCTTGCCCTCGCGCTTGACCGACACGGTCTTGACCTTGCCGACCACCGACCGGTGCCGGTGGACCACGGGGGCGGGTGCGGCGGCCGCCGGAGCAGCCTCCTCCTCCACCGAGACCCCGAAGTCCGTCGCGATGCCGGCGAGGCCGTTCGAGTAGCCCTGGCCGACCGCGCGGACCTTCCACACGCCGCCGCGCTGGTAGACCTCGACGACCACCAGTGCGGTCTCCGCGCCGAGCTGCGGCGGGGTGAAGCTGGCGATCACCGCTCCGCTGGCGGCGTCACGCACGGTGGCGGTGGGCTCGATGCCCTGGAAGGTCTGACCCGCCGCGTCCGGACTGGCGGTGATCACGATCCGCTCGATGCCGGGCGGCACCGAGCCGGTGTCCACCGTGATCGAGTCCGGCGCCGTACCGCCGCCGGAGCGGTAGTTGACGCCGGGACCGGTCGGCTGGTTGAAGAAGATGAAATCGGCGTCGGAGCGCACCTTGCCGTCGCCGGCGAGGAGGAGCCCGGACACGTCGAGCCGCACCGGGGCAGCCACGTCAACCGTCACCCGGACGGTGTTGAGCGGCAGGTTGGAACCAGGGGTCATAGCGGTCATGCCGGGAGAACGACCGAGGCGGCTTTGCCGTTCCCTTGCCTTGGCGGGAGATTTCGGGCCGGGGCCGAACGGGGTACGGGCTCGATCCTGTCCCTTATACACATTTCCGCGCCCACGTGACAGGCCGAAATCTCGTTTGCCGTCTTTGTCGACACCGCGGGCACCACGGCGCCGTGGCCGGTGACGAGCGCGGACGTGGACTTCGGTGACGGCACCACCGCGCACAGCACCGACGGCCGCTTCTCCTCCTACGCCTACAAGCAGCCGGGCGAGTACAAGGTGACGCTGACGCTCCAGGACTCCAAGGGCGCCAAGTCCACGGCGACCCGGACCGTGAAGGTCGACTACGCCGCCTCGGGCTACATGGCCACCGAGCCGTTCCGCCTGCTCGACACCCGCACCACCAACACGCCGCTCCAGGGCGGTTACGCCAGGATCGTGAACCTGCCGAACACCACCAGCAGCGTCCCGGATCACGTGCTCTCCGGGGGCATGGCCTCGGTGGTCCTCAACGTGACCGTCACCGGTTCCACCGAGGACACCCACCTGAGCGTCTGGCCCTCGGGCCAGCCCCGCCCGGCGACCTCGAACGTCAACGTCCGCGCGGGCGGCACCTCGTCCAACACCGTCACCGTGCCGGTTGGTGCTGACGGCAAGATCCTGGCGCAGCTGAACTCGGGCTGGGCGTCGCTGATCGTGGACTTCGTCGGCTTCTACCAGCCCAACATCGGCGAGCGGTTCTCCCCGATCACCCCGGCCCGCGTCGCTGACACCCGCACCGCGGGCGGCCCGCTGGGCGGCGGCCAGACCCGCACGGTCAAGGTCGCTCCGGTGCCTACTCGGCTGCCGGGGCGGCCGTCCCGGCCGCCCCGGCCGCCCCGGCAGCCGAGTAGGCACCGGAACCCCGTAGGCTGCTCCCTCGTGAGTACGGGCACAGCACAGGCTGACACGGGCACGGCAGCGGCCGCGGGGACCGCGGGGACCTGCGCGGGAGCCCCTCCGGAGGCGGCCACGTGTTCGGCGGCCGCCCGTACGTCGATCTCGCGCCAGAATCCGGCCCGGATGGCGTAGCGGTCGTGCTCGTCGATCTGGTCGTCCTTGTGGGCGAGGAGCCCGAACCGGGCGGCGTAGCGCAGCAGCTCTCCGTCGATCCGGTGCGGGATCCGCGGGTACATGGTGGCGAGCTTCTGCAGGTGCACGGTCTCCGGGAGCCGTTCCATCCAGCGCCGGGCGAAGACCTGGCCGACCTCGAAGGGGTCGCCGCCGACGGTGGTGATGTCCTCCTCGCGGTCCGCCCAGCGCTGCTCGGCGGAGGTGAGCTGGGCGAGGGTGGGCAGCGAGGCGGTCTCGGCGGGCTCGCCGAGCGGCCCCGCGCGGTCGATCCAGCCCTTGTCGGAGGACCAGCGCAGGGCGCTGCCGGCCGGGGCGGACCCGAGGCCCGAGACCGCCGCGGGGGCGGCGCCGGGGGCGCGCAGGGCGCCGGCGAGGTCCTTCGGGGTGGGGACGGCCGCTACTGGTCGATCTTGTCGTCGACCAGCTTCTTGACGTTGTCCCAGGCCTTCGCCGGGTCGGTGCCGCGCTGCTCGATGTCGAGGATGCCGTTGTCGGTGAGGAAGGTCTTCACCTGGCCGTCCCAGCGGCTGATCGGGGCGGGGGTGATGCCGGCCGCGGCCTCCGAGTAGATCTTGCCGATCGGGGTGTCACCGAAGTACGGCAGCTTGGCGTCCTGCACGGTCGCGGAGGTGAGCGTGTCCTTGGTGGAGGGGATGTTGCCGTTCACCCCGAAGACCTTGGCGTGCTGCGCCGGCGCGGTGAGCCACGCGGCCAGCTCGGCCGCCTCCTTGGTGTGCTTGCCCGACTTGGGGACCGCGAGGAACGAGCCGCCCCAGTTGCCGGCCACGGGCGGTGCGGCGATGTCCCACTTCCCCTGGTTGTCCGGGCCCGCCTGGTCCTTGATGATGCCCGTCATCCAGCTGGGGCAGGCCACCGTGGCGAACCTCGCGTTCTTGAAGGCCGCGTTCCAGGTGCCCTTCTCGTCGAACTGCCGCAGCTTGCCCGTCAGTTCGCCCTTCGCCGCCGCCACGGCGGTGTCCCACGCCTTCTTCACGCCCGGGCTGTTCTCGTAGTCCAGCTCGCCCTTGGTGTTCGCGTACTGCACGGGCTGGCTGGAGATCACGGGGCAGGCGGCTGGTGCGACGCGAAGCGACGCTGTCCGGCCGCAGCGCAGGACAGCCCGCCGCGCGCGCCCCGACGCTGCCGGGCAGCCCGGCTTGCCATGGGCGTGCCGACTCCTGCACCAGACGGCCCCGACCCGCAGACGGCCGCCCACCGAAGCCAGGACCAGGCTCCGCCTCCGAGGGAGGGCCGCACCGCGCCGGGCAGCGGCCGCCGGGCGGGGCGGCGGTGCCGGGCTGCGCCTCCAAGGCAGAGCTGCACTGGTCGGGCGACGGCCGCCGGGCTGCGCCGCTGTGCCGGGCTGAGCTGCGCCTCCGATACGGGGCTGCACTGTGCCGGGCTGCACTGTGCCACCGGGCTGCGCTGCGGTGTCGGGCTGCGCTTCCGAGGCGGGGCTGCGCTGTGCCGGGCTGACGGGGGGCCTGCCCGTCACCGCTCTCGCGCTGCGGGAGCCGCTGCAGGTTGCTGCCCTTCCTGGGCACTGGCCCGTGCCGCACGTGCCGGGCACTCCCAGGCCTGGCGCGCCGGGCCGGGCCTGGGAGTGCCGGCAGCGTGCCGACTGGTGGGTTGGTGCCCGGGTGTGCCCCCGGTTTGGCGTCGGATCCGGGCCCGGATCCGCGTCCCGGGGCCGTCCTCAGGTGGGGGCGGGTCAGTGCTCCGGGGGAGGGGGGCCTGAGGGGCCGGCGCGGGGAGCGCAGGGAGCGGAGGGGTCACTGGGCGTTGCCTTCCATCGCGGAGTCGAGTTCCTCGGTGCGGCAGCCCGAGTCGGACGCCAGTACGGCCCACTCGCCCTCGGGCCACAGGTGGCGGTAGGCCGGATCGTCGTGGCAGCCGCACTCCTCGCCGGTGCAGCGGCAGGCCGGGTTGACGCACAGCACGGCCCGGCGGTCGGGGAAGGCGCGCAGGGACACGGAGTCGCACCACGGGCAGCGGCCGGACACCCGCACCACCTGCTCGGTGTCCCCGAGCGCGCGGGCGCAGCGGCGCGCCATGCGCCGCAGCTCGTCCCGCACGTGCCGGGCGAGGTCCGGATGGGCCGCGATCTCGTCCAGCAGGGCCGCGAGCCGGCGCAGCCGTACGGGCACCAGGGCGCGGCGGGGCCGCAGGATCCCGAGCCGGGCGCACACGGCCTCCTCCAGCTCGACCACCCCGTCGGTGATGTCGCGGATGGCGTCGGAGACGTACAGGCGCAGGGGCGCGGCGCTGTGACCGGGGGCGGACAGGCCGTGGCGCTGCTGGACGGCCAGCGCCTCGCGCCGCTCCTCGCGTACGAGCGCGTCGTCGCGCGGGGTGCGGGGGGAGGGGAGGCCGGCCGTGGAGGTGGGCGGGTGGGTCAGCAGGCGTTGAGGATGTTGAGCAGGGCCGTCTTCTCCGTCGAGTCCATGCTCAGGTTCCAGTACTGCTTCACGTCGACCCACAGGCGCGCGTACGTACAGCGGTAGGCCGTGCGCGGGGGAAGCCACTTGCCGGGGTCGAGGTCGCCCTTGGCCTGGTTGACGTTGTCGGTGACCGCTATGAGCTGGGGGCGGGTGAGGTCGTTGGCGAACTGCTGGCGCTTGCTGGTGGTCCAGGAGTTGGCGCCGGAGCGCCATGCCTCGGCAAGCGGGACGACGTGGTCGATGTCGACGTCGGAGGCGGCGGTCCAGGTGGCGCCGTCGTACTCGGAGTACCAGTTGCCGCTGACGGCCGCGCAGGCGGAGTCCTGGACGACGCCCGAGCCGTCGCGCTTGAGGACGGTCTCGCGGGTGTTGCAGGTGCCGGAGACGGTGCTCCAGTGGGGGAAGAGGTCGCGGCTGTACCCGCTGGTGGACCCCTCGGTCTTCGGGGTGACCGTGGCGAGGTAGGAGCGGGCGGCCGCGGCGCTGATGGGCCGGCTCTTGGTGTGCGGGTCCGTCGGGGACTTCCTGCGGCGGGAGTCAGTGGGTGCCCGGACCAAGGTCAGGCTGGGCGGACGGGACGGGCGCGCGGAACGTGCAGCAGTCTGACGCCAACACCCCTAATCCGGTATCTGAACGGTTTCGGCACGAAAACGCAGAGCCATGATGGTCCTAGCCGATAACGCACGTAATTCCTGATTGTGAAAAATCAGGTGCGCTCGATGCGGCTTGGTTTCCTCGTCCCAATGCTGCAGATCCTCCAGTCGAAACTGATGCTTGCCTTGGTAGGTCGCCGCGAGGTCAGCCGCCAAACCACAGGCAGCCTCTCCTGGCGTGGCTATGGCCCAACCGATGATGTCAGCCAGCTGTTCGGCTGGTGATCGCGGTGTAACGCCCTGGGCGGCGTTGCAGGCAAATTCGTTGTAGAGCTGAGCGCCCAGCTCGGGATCATCCGCAGGGTTTCCCGGGCACAACCGCGGCTCCCAGGGAAGCACATAGGTCGATTGACCGAGAACGTCTTGCCGGACGTAGTCCGACGGTTTGGCTAAACGCTGCATGAGCTTTGCTCCCAGGCGAAAATCGCATGGTAGCGCAGTAGGGGCAGCTGAAAGCTGATTCCAGAGCGGCCTTAGCCGCTCTGATAAACCGCCGGTGAAGACGGCGTAAACAGCTGGACAGACGCCACC
>NZ_CP030286.1:9001847-9010404 GCF_003287915.1 Streptomyces sp. ICC4
GAGGCCGTTGAAGACGGGTACGCCGGAGTGCGCGGCGAGCTGCTCGACGGTGTCCTGCGCGTCGCCCCGGTACTCGATGCCGTCGAACATCCGGCCCAGCACCCGCGCGGTGTCCTTGACCGATTCCGTGTGGCCCATCGGGGTGCCGTCGGGGTCGAGGACCAGGACGCGCCCGCGGTGGGCGGCCGCGGTCGCCGCGGCGCGGTGGCGCAGCAGTTTGACGGCGCCGTGCAGGGCCTCGTAGCGGGAGTTGGCGAAGAAGCTGCGGTAGCGGGTGCCGGCCGGACGGCCGCCCAGTTCCCGGACGAACTCGCTGAGGAGGTGGCCGGCCTGCGCGGCTTCGGTGGTCACGAACCAGGACGGCATGGCGAACACGGGCTGTTCCCGCGCGATGAGGTCGGCCAGGATGCCGAGGGTCTGCGGACCGGCCGGGCGCAGGTGCGGCACGGGACCGGGCTCGGCGTGGGGGTTCGGGTTCATGACGCCATCTCGCTCGTGGGAGGAGTCCCGGCGGCGGGTGCCCGCGGGACGCGGTGTTCTCGGCGGGACCGGTTGCGGGGTCGGCCTCGGCGCGCGGTCGGCGGTGGCGCGCCCGGGAGGGCGGAGTAGTGGGTCGGTGCCGGGCCTGGCGCCTGTGCTCCTCTTAATCCCAGGGGGCGGGCAGTGCGGACATCGGCGCGCAGCAGGAGATGGTCGGCGGCCGTCGGCATGGCCGTGCTCGCGGCCGCGACCGGGGGCGCGCTGACCTCGCCCGCCGCCGCCGAAGGGGAGACGCCCCCGGGCCAGGTCCCGGGCCAGGTGGACTTCCCGACGCAGTGCCTGGCGCCCCAGGAAGCCGGCCTGCCGCCCGCCGACGGGCCCACCACCGCCCGGATCACCGTCGACGACCCCGCGCCGCGCGTGGGCGACACCGTCACCGTGACCTACCAGGTGACCAGGACCCCGGCCGTGAACCCGCTCGCCGTCGACCTGCCCGCCGACGTGCTCACCCCGACCGGGCGGATCGTGCTCGGGGGCGCGCAGAGCGGCGAGGTCACGGTCGTCGGAGCCAAGCGCAACGACCCCGTCAAGGCGGGGGAGACGCTGCCCGCCGTGACCATGACCGGGACCTTCACCGTCACCGCGCCCGGCGAGATCACCCTGGCCCCGGGTGGCTACACGCTGCACACCGCGCACCTGCTCGACCTCGACACGACCTGCGCCGCCGCCGGGACCCCCGTTCCGGCTCCGGACCCGGCCACGGACCCCGCCACGGATCGCCGCGGGTGGTGTCGCCGGGGTCCGGGCCGCCGCGGCTGCCCGTACGGGGCGGGGCGGACCAGGTGTCCGCGCAGGGCGGCGGTGCGGTCCCGATCGCCTTCAAGGCGGCGTGTCCGGACTGCCGGGCCCGTTTCGAGCTGGATCCGAGCGCCCTGCGACTGGCCATCGGCGGCAGCCGGCGGGCCACCTTCTACTCCTTCACCTGTCCCGAGTGCGGTGCGCAGGTCCGCAAACCGGCCGGCGAGCGCATCGTGGAACTGCTGACCGGTGGCGGAGTGAGCACCCTGCGCAGCGTGTGAGGCGGGCGGTGGCCTAGGCTCTTGCCATGCTGTGGCCGATGCTCGCAATCGCCCTGGGTTTCCTGGGGCTCGCCGTCCTCGCCGTGCTCGCGGTGCGGGTCTTCGTGGAGGTGCGCAGGCTGTCCGGGCAGGTCGCGGACGCCGGCCGCCGGATCGCGGACGCCTCCGGCGAGCTGGAGCGGGCCGCGGTGGATCTGGCCAGGTCCGGGCGGTCCGCGCGGCCCTAGGGCGGGCTCTTATACACATCTGACGCTGCCGACGATCCGCCCTTTGTACACCTCCGTGGACTCCGGCCGTCGCGGACCTGGTCCGACGGGCCTTCACCGCCCGGGACCTGGACGAGAAATGGTGCGGGGACATCACCTACGTTCAGGTCGGCGGCACATGGCTCTACCTGGCCTGCGTCCTGGACATCTGCTCGCGCCGGGTCCTTGGATGGTCGATGGCCACCCACATGCGCACGGAACTGGTCATCGACGCGCTCGAGATGGCGGTGGCGACCCGCGGCGGCCACGTGGACGGGGTGATCTTCCACGCGGACAGGGGCTCGCAATACACCTCGGCCGCGTTCGCCCAGGTCAGCGATCGTTTCGGCATCCGGCGGAGCATGGGCCGTGTCGGGTCGAGCTACGACAACGCCTTGGCTGAATCGTTTTGGCAGGGACTGAAGAGAGAAGCGGTGCAGGGCGTGTTCACGACGGTGCGTCAGGCCAGGCTGGAGATCTTCCGGTGGCTCACCTACTACAACACCCGCCGGCGCCATAGCGCCCTCGGCTACCTCTCACCCGCCGAATTCGAACGGCAACACCAGCGAGGACGTAAACTCACACTCGCAGCATGACCCCCGTGTCCACACTCCGGGGGACACCTCACCCCATACACGGCGCACCTCGGCCCAGCCGCCCCCACCAGGCCCGCCGGCACAGCCCGCAGCCCAGGCGCGGGCGCAGCCCCGTACACGGGCGCAGCCCTCAGCCCAGGCACGGGGCGCAGCCCCACAGCCCCGTACACGGGCGCAGCCCCGCGGCGCCCCCCAGCCCGCAAGCCGGGCGCGGGCACGACCCGCAAGCCGGGCGCGGGCACAGCCCCGTACACGGGCGCAGCCCGCAGCCCAGGCACGGGGCGCAGCCCCGCAGCCCCGTACACGGGCGCAGCCGCGCGGCGCCCGCCGACCTGCAGCCCGGGGCGCGGGCGCAGCCCCGCAGGCGAGGAGCGGGCACGGCCCTGTACACGGGCGCAGCCCCGCAAGCCTGACACGCGCGCGGCCCCGTACACCGGCGCAGCCGCGCGGCGCCCGCCGGCCCGCAGGCCGGGCGCGGGCGCAGCCCCGCAGGCCGGGCTCGGGGTCCGGGGCGGAGCCCCGGGGAACGGGCGAAGGGCGGGTAGGGGACAGCCCCGCAGGGCCGCCCCCGAGCCCGCCCTTCGGCCGTTCCCCGGGGCTCCGCACCGTCGGGGGAGTGGTGGGGTCGGTTGTGCCGTTGCAGGTGATGCCGTTGAGCTTGAAGGTGGCGGGTATGGCGTTGGTGCCAGTGTGCGTGCCGTTGAAGCCGAAGGAGGTGGAACCGCCGGTGGCCAGGCTTCCGTTGTAGGAGAGGCTCTTGGCGGTGACGGCCGCCCCGGACTGGCTGATCGTGGCGTTCCAGCCCTGGGTGACCTGCTGGCCGTTCGCGTAGGACCACTCCAGGGTCCAGGAGGCGACCGGGTCACCGGTGTTGGTGACGATCACGTTGGCGCCGAAGCCGGTGTTCCACTGGTTCGTGATCTGGTACTCGACCTTGCAGCCGGCGGCGGCGGCTCCGGCGGAGGTGCCGAACACGGTGGCGGTCGCGCCGGCGGCGGTGACGAGACTGAGGGCCGCCAGCAAGGCGGTGCGGGGGATCGTGCGGCTCATGTCGTGGGGTGCCTTTCAGTTCAGGGCGCGCAGGCGGTCGCGCAGCCCGGTGCCGAATGAGGTGGGGGTGATCGGGCTGGGCCGGAGGGGTGCTTCCAGGTGTTGCAGGTCCGGCGGGCAAGCGTCAGATGTGTATAGGCGCCAGGCGGTCGGCGTATGCTGCGGCGATTCAGCGCAGCGGCGGCCGTGGGGGGCACATGTTTCAGCGGATCGGAGAGCGGGGCGGCAGAGCCGTCGCGACGGCGGCGGTGGCGGGGGTCCTCGCCTTGGCGCTCGCCGGCTGTGAGGGCGCGGACGCGCCGAAGGGCGCCGACAAGCCCGGGGCCGGGGCCCTGCCCTCGCCGAGCACGTCCTCCGCGCCCCCGGTGATGCCCTCGCTCATCGGCAGGACGTCGGCCGACGCCGAGGCCCTCGTCAAACCGCTGGCCGCGGGGGCGGTCGAGGCGCGCAGCGCCTACGGCGACGTCGCCCTGGCCGCGGACCACGCGCAGTGGACCGTCTGTTTCCAGACCCCGGCGGCCGCGAGCCCGCTGCCGCCCGGCACCGCCGTGGAGATCTCGCTCACCGCCCCGGGCACCCCGTGCCCGGAACGGGCCGGAGCCGCCCTGCGCCCCGCCACGACTCCGAGCCCCACTCCCGCCCGGACCCCGGGCACCGTCAAGACTAGAGGAGGCGGGGGCGGTTGAGGGGGGGGGGGGGGGCGGCGGGCGTGGGGGGCGGGGGGGCGGTGCGGCCCGTCTCCCAGGAGGTGACCGTTTCGCGGCGGACGGAGAGGGCCTGGGCGATCTGGTCCTGGCTCAGCCCCGCGGCCTCGCGGAGGCGCTTGCGCTCGTCAGGGTGGGGGAGGGCGTCTTGTGCCGCGGCCTCTTCCAGTAGTGCGTCGACCGCGGCGAAGAGCGTGGTCTGTTCGTTGTCGTGCGCGTTGAGCATGGGAAACCTCCAGCCGCAGCTTATGCGAACCGCACCATGGAACGCACATGAAACACACGTGGGGGCGTTAACGGCGTTAACGGCGTTAACGCCGTTAACGGCGTCAGCGCCCCCGTCGTGTCAGATGCGGGTCAGCAGCAGTTCCGTGACGGCCTTGAGGTCGTCCGGCGTGAGGTGCGCGGTGAGCGCGTCCGCGATCGTTTCGGGGGACTCCGCCACGATCGTGATCCGGCGGGGGGCCGGGGCCTGTGCGGCACTGGTGTCCTGACCGCCGACGGCACGAACCGCACCACCCAGAACGCGCTGGCCCCCGGCTACGAGCGCCTCATCGTCACCCACTCCCCCACCCGCTCCGGACAGCACCAGAAAGACCTCCCCCTCGACATCCGCAAGGACGCCCAGAAGCACGCCGACTGGCACCGCGACGACAAACTCGCCAAACACCTCGCCCTCACCGAAACCAACGACGAAGCCGCACTCTCCCGACCCAAGGGCTTCACCGACGAAGACCTCGCCAACATCGACGCCTACCTCCGCCACGGCGACCCCGGCGCCGGCCTCCACGACACCACCAGGCAGGCCGTCGAGGCCCTCGCGGTACGCGCCGCGGCCATCGACACGTCCGACGATGCCCAACGGGACGCCATCGCACGGGAGTTCGCGTCCCTGCTGGCCGGCCTTCCCGATCACGAGCGCCTCGATGCCCTGCGGGCCCGCAACATCTACGCCCAGTCCGTCGCCCACCTGCTCCAGAGCCCGGCCCTGTCCGGCCCGGCGGCCGATGCCCCCGAGACGAGCAGATGTCCAGGACGCAGGCCAGGTAGAGCCATGTGCCGCCGACCTGAACGTAGGTGATGTCCCCGCACCATTTCTCGTCCAGGTCCCGGGCGGTGAAGGCCCGTCGGACCAGGTCCGCGACGGGCGGCGCAAGCTTGTCGGGGACCGTGGTGCGCTTGCGCCGCCGCAGGTGGCGTCCTTCGATCCCGTTGACGCGCATCAACCGCTCGACGCGCTTGCGGTTCACGGTGTGTCCGAACCCGCGCAGCTCGGCATGGACCCGGCGGACCCCGTAGGTTCCCCGGTGGCCGGCGTGGATCTCGCGGATCTCTGCGACCAGGGCGTCATCGTCGGCCCGGCGGGCATCGCGGGCCCCGGCGCCGGCGAGCCACTGAGCCTTTTCCAACCTCATGTTGAGGCGTGGTGGAGGACGAGGACGGCCTTCACGATGTCGGTGATCCGGTTGGTGCTGCAGCGGAGCTTCCGTAGGAGGCGCCAACCCTTCAGCACGGCCATGGAGCAGATGTCCAGGACGCAGGCCAGGTAGAGCCATGTGCCGCCGACCTGAACGTAGGTGATGTCCCCGCACCATTTCTCGTCCAGGTCCCGGGCGGTGAAGGCCCGTCGGACCAGGTCCGCGACGGACGGCGCAAGCTTGTCGGGGACCGTGGTGCGCTTGCGCCGCCGCAGGTGGCGTCCTTCGATCCCGTTGACGCGCATCAACCGCTCGACGCGCTTGCCGTTCACGGTGTGTCCGAACCCGCGCAGCTCGGCATGGACCCGGCGGACCCCGTAGGTTCCCCGGTGGCCGGCGTGGATCTCGCGGATCTCTCCGACCAGGGCGTCATCGTCGGCCCGGCGGGCATCGCGGGCCCCGGCGCCGGCGAGCCACTGGTAGTAGCCCGAGCGCGACATGCCCAGGACCCGGCATATCCGCTGCACGCCGAACTCGGCGCGGTAGGCGGAGATGAAGTCCCAGCGGCCGGTCATGCCCTCATCTCCTTCGCGAAATACTGATCTCGATCACGGTCTCGTCGACTGCTCGGCCGATCCCGCGCAGGATCCGCCGGTCCGGCCAACGTACACGCGCTTTCCCGCGTGCGGGAGTTGCCCCACGCCCCGGCGTGCCGGTCGCAGAACTAGGCCAGTTCCGGTGGTACGGCCGCGCGCAGGGCCGCGGCGAAGGCGGCCACGGCGGGGTGGGCGCCGGCTCCGCTGCGGAAGGCCACCTTGGTGCGGCGCTCCATGAGGAGCCGGGTGAGCACGACGGCCCGGTCCGCGTGTCCGGTGATCCCGAGCTGCGGCACCACGGCCACCCCCTGGCCGGCCGCGACCAGGGCGAGGACGGTCGCGAACTCGTCCACCTGGTGCCGGATCCTCGGTGTGAACCCGGCGGCCTGGCAGGCCCGCAGGGTCATGGCGTGGCAGAGCGTGCCGGGCGTGGCGGTGATCCAGGGCGCGTCGGCGTGGGTACGGAGCGTCGCGCCCTGGTCTGCGGCGGCGGGGGCGGCACGGCGACCGGGAGGTGCTTGCCGCGATCGTGTTCGTGGCGACGTCGGGTTGTACCTGGCAGCAGGTGCCTGCGGCATCGTTCGGGCCGTCGGGGGCGACAGCTCACCGGCGGTTCACCGAGTGAAGCAGGGCCCGGGTGTGGGCCAAGCTCCACCGCCTGGTCCTTGACGAACTCGGCGCCCACGGCGAGTTGGACTGGTCCCGCTGCGCGATCGACTCAGTGAACATGCGGGCCCTGAAAAGGTGGACCTGACAGGTCCGAATCCTGTCGACCGGGGCAAGTTCGGGTCGAAGATCCACTTGATCACCGAGCGGACCGGTCTGCCCCTGTCCGTCGGCATCTCGGGCGCGAACCTGCACGACAGCCAGGCCCTTGAGCCCCTCGTCCGCGGCATACCGCCCATCCGATCCCGCCGCGGACGCCGCCGGCGCCGACCCGGCAAGCTGCACGCGGACAAGGCCTACGACTCGTCGGCAGCGTAAGATGTGTATAAGATGCGGGTCTTAAGCTCGGCGCGTCCGGGAGGTCCGGGGGTCGTGCGTGGAGGGGACGGGACCGTCGTGGCAGGAGCGGGGGGACAGCGCGAGGCGTTGGCGGCCGGGGTGCTCCGGGAGAGAACCAGGCTCGCCGCCGAGCTGCACGACACGGTGGCGCAGGGGCTGACCAGCATGCACATGCTGCTCGACGCGGCCGACCAGCAGTGGACGCGGGAGCCGTTGCGGGCCCGGCAGCTGGTCCGGCAGGCCGCGGCGGCGGCGCGCGAGAACCTGGAGGAGGCCCGCCGGCTCATCCATGACCTGGCCCCGCCCGAACTGGACCGCAGCTCGCTGCCGGAGGCCGTGCGCGGGCTGTGCGCGCGGGCGGCGGGCGCGGGGGCAGGGGCGGAGGGCGTGCGGTTCCGGCTGGGCGGCTGCGCTCGCCGCGCGAACGCGTCAGGACGTCCTCGTACAGCTCGGCGTGGAGCACGGCCACGTCATCCGCGTGCCGGGCGCGCAGCCCGGCCAGTTCTCCCTGGATCATGGGGACTTACTAGCCTCCGGCGGGCCCCGTCCACAACAGGGTTTCCCGGTCCACATGCGTGAACGGGTCCGCCCCGGCCGGCGACTGCCGGCCGGGGCGGACCCGTTCGAGCGGTGGAGCCTTCCGGCGGTGTCAGCCGAGGATCGCGAGCGCCTGGTTCAGCGTCGCGGACGGCCGCATGATCGCCGCGGCCTTGGCGGCGTCGGGCTGGTAGTAGCCGCCGCGACGGCGCGGCGGATCCGGCGGGGGTTCCACCTGGGTTGACGGCTTCACCCGTTCGAGGGGTCCGGGCCGGACCTCCGGGACGGGGCCGGTCCGTGCGGGGCGGCGGCCCGGTCCCGGGCGGCCGCCCGCCGCCAGGCCAGGGGCTGCAGCTCCGGCAGGGCCCGCAGGCCGTAGGCTCCGGGAATGGACACCAGTCGCCTGCTGCGCACCACCGGGATCGTGATCGCTGCCGCGGGGCTGCTGCTCTCAGGGTGCACCTCGGGCGGTTCGGGGGGCCCGAGCGCGTCCGCATCCTCCGGCGCCGGATCCGCCGCGCCGTCGGCCGGGGCGGGCGGGGGCGCGCACCGTCCCGACCGGTCGCCGATCCCGCCGAGATCCCCGGTCTCCGGCGCGGTGCCGGTGCCGGCGGATCCGACGGCACTGCCCGGGAACGGGGCCCGGGTCGTGACCCGGCCCGCCGAGCAGGCCGCGGGCGGGGCGGCGGGAACAGCAGACCGAGAAGGTGGAGCGGGTGGAACCGGTGGATCGCACGGACGCTGAACCGCGGCGGCGGCGGCGGCCGCGGCGGACGGCACGCGGGCTCAGGGCCTGGGCCCTCGGCGCGGCCGGGCTGCTGCTCGCGGGCTGTGCCTCCATGCCCGA